>NZ_CP123734.1:450000-5509927 GCF_036630035.1 Pseudomonas sp. LTR0 | reverse complement strand
ACAAAACAGCCATTTATCGACCAAAACGGCGCTCCAGCTCTGTGAATAAGGTCTGTGGATAACCATGCCTGAGGTCTATGCACAACCCCAGGCGCAAGCCTGTTGATAACTCGCCTGTAGATAACATGCCTTTTCATCCACAGCTTTCACTCACGATGGGAACAGCCGCAGCACCGGTTCAGAACAAAGTTGTAAAACTCTGTACAGCACGTATTTCATGGCCTAAGGATGGTTATCCACAGAAGGTTATCCACCTAAGATTTATAAGTTCTTCAGAAAAGCTTTTTATATGTCTCTTCTTTTTTTTCATGTTGTCCCCGATGCGGGTGTCCGATCAAGCACCCCTTTGGCACGATCCAGGAGGCACCGTCCATCACAAGCTCTATATGGAATGACTGGTTGGAAATTGACCTATGGGCTTGCTTTCTCTAGAATCGCCGGTCTCTTAAAAAGGGGGCCATCCCGGCCCGTCGTCGACAAACCAGGTAACACGCCATGAAACGTACTTTCCAACCAAGCACCATCAAGCGCGCCCGCACCCACGGTTTCCGTGCCCGTATGGCTACCAAGAACGGCCGTGCTGTTCTGTCGCGTCGTCGTGCCAAAGGCCGTAAGCGTCTGGCCATTTGATTTTTCGGCACAGGTGGTGAGTCAGGACTTCAGTCGGGAAAAGCGACTGCTTACACCCCGGCATTTCAAAGCGGTCTTCGACTCCCCAACCGGCAAGGTTCCAGGGAAAAACCTGCTGATCCTTGCTCGCGAGAACGGCCTCGATCACCCACGCCTTGGCTTGGTAATCGGCAAGAAGAGTGTCAAGCTCGCCGTTCAACGCAACCGCCTCAAGCGCTTGATGCGCGATTCCTTTCGTCTGAACCAGCAATTGCTTGCCGGCCTGGACATCGTGATCGTCGCGCGCAAGGGATTGGGTGAGATAGAAAACCCGGAATTGCACCAACACTTTGGCAAGCTCTGGAAACGCCTGGCGCGCAGCCGGCCGACACCAGCAGTAACCGCCAATTCCGCAGGGGTAGACAGCCAAGATGCGTAAACTGGCACTCGTTCCGATCCAGTTTTACCGTTATGCCATTAGTCCTCTGATGGCCAATCACTGTCGGTTTTTCCCCAGTTGCTCCTGTTACGCGTATGAAGCCATCGAAAACCATGGCATCTGGCGTGGTGGGTGGCTGGCCGTTCGTCGCCTGGGGCGTTGTCATCCGTGGAATGACGGCGGTTTCGACCCCGTTCCACCCGCTCCTTCCTCCCGAACTTCTTCGATAGCCGAGTAATCATGGATATTAAACGCACGATCCTGATCGCCGCGCTGGCAGTCGTGTCCTACGTCATGGTCCTGAAGTGGAACGATGACTACGGCCAGGCTGCCCTGCCGACTCAGAATACTGCTGCCAGCACTGTTGCTCCGGGCTTGCCCGATGGCGTGCCGGCCGGTAACAACGGTGCCAGCGCCGATGTACCGAGCGCCAACGCCGAATCGAGCCCTGCCGAACTGGCACCGGTCGCACTCAGCAAGGACCTGATCCGAGTCAAGACCGACGTTCTGGAACTGGCTATCGATCCGGTCGGTGGTGACATCGTTCAGCTGAACCTGCCGAAGTACCCGCGCCGTCAAGACCACCCGAACATTCCATTCCAGTTGTTCGACAACGGTGGTGAGCGTGTTTACCTGGCACAAAGCGGTCTGACCGGCACCGACGGTCCGGATGCCCGCGCCAGCGGCCGTCCCCTGTATGCCGCCGAACAGAAAAGCTACCAGCTGGCCGACGGCCAGGAACAACTGGTGGTAGACCTGAAGTTCAGTGACAACGGCGTCAACTACATCAAGCGTTTCAGCTTCAAGCGTGGTGAGTACGACCTGAATGTCAGCTATCTGATCGACAACCAGAGCAGCCAGGCGTGGAGCGGCAACATGTTTGCCCAGCTCAAGCGTGATGCCAGCGGCGATCCGTCCTCCAGCACTGCCACCGGTACCGCTACCTACCTGGGTGCCGCCCTGTGGACAGCTTCCGAGCCTTACAAAAAGGTCTCGATGAAGGACATGGACAAAGGTAGTTTGAAAGAAAATGTGTCCGGCGGCTGGGTTGCCTGGCTGCAGCACTACTTCGTGACCGCCTGGATTCCAGCCAAGTCGGACAACAACGTTGTCCAGACCCGCAAGGATAGCCAGGGCAACTACATCATCGGTTACACCGGCCCGGTTATCAGCGTACCGGCTGGCGGCAAGGTCGAAACCAGCGCCATGCTGTACGCCGGTCCGAAGATCCAGTCCAAGCTGAAAGAGTTGTCCCCAGGCCTGGAATTGACCGTCGACTACGGCTTCCTGTGGTTTATCGCCCAGCCGATCTTCTGGCTGCTGCAACATATCCACAGCCTGCTGGGTAACTGGGGCTGGTCGATCATCGTGCTGACCATGTTGATCAAAGGCCTGTTCTTCCCGCTGTCGGCTGCCAGCTACCGCTCCATGGCGCGTATGCGTGCCGTTGCACCTAAGCTCGCCGCACTCAAGGAACGCTTCGGTGACGATCGCCAGAAGATGTCCCAGGCGATGATGGAGCTTTACAAGAAAGAGAAGATCAACCCACTGGGCGGCTGCCTGCCGATCCTGGTGCAGATGCCGGTATTCCTGGCCCTGTACTGGGTATTGCTGGAAAGCGTGGAAATGCGCCAGGCCCCATGGATCCTGTGGATTACCGACCTGTCGATCAAGGATCCGTTCTTCATCCTGCCGATCATCATGGGCGCCACCATGTTCATCCAGCAGCGCCTGAACCCTACACCGCCGGATCCGATGCAGGCCAAGGTGATGAAAATGATGCCGATCATCTTCACCTTCTTCTTCCTGTGGTTCCCTGCCGGTCTGGTGCTGTACTGGGTTGTGAACAACTGCCTGTCGATTTCGCAGCAGTGGTACATCACTCGCCGTATCGAAGCAGCTACCAAAAAAGCTGCTGCTTGACGGGCTAATACGCTAGCCTGTGAATAAAAAACGCCCCCTAGTGGGGCGTTTTTGCTATCTGTCGTTTTGTCGTAGAGGCTTTCGAGCATGAACATTGTGCGTGAAACCATCGCCGCCATCGCCACGGCTCAGGGCCGTGGTGGTGTGGGTATTGTCAGGTTGTCCGGTCCTCTGGCTGCCAAGGCCGGCCAATTGATCACCGGCCGCACCCTGACCCCGCGGCATGCCCATTACGGTCCGTTCCGCGACGATGAGGGGCTGGTGCTGGACGAAGGGATTGCGCTGTTCTTTCCCGGGCCTAATTCATTCACTGGCGAGGACGTGCTGGAACTGCAGGGGCACGGTGGCCCGGTGGTTCTGGACATGCTGCTGCAGCGCTGTGTACAAGTCGGCTGTCGTCTGGCCCGTCCGGGCGAATTCAGCGAGCGCGCCTTCCTCAACGACAAGCTCGACCTGGCTCAGGCCGAAGCCATCGCCGATCTGATCGAGGCCAGTTCCAGCCAGGCAGCGCGAAACGCCTTGCGCTCGCTGCAAGGGGAATTCTCCAAGCGTGTGCACAGCCTTACCGAGGCGTTGATTGCCCTGCGTATTTACGTCGAGGCGGCGATCGATTTTCCTGAGGAAGAGATCGACTTCCTTGCCGATGGCCACGTGCTGTCGATGCTTGATGCTGTGCGCAGCGAGTTATCCACTGTGCAGCGCGAGGCCGGGCAGGGCGCCTTGCTGCGCGACGGCATGACGGTAGTCATTGCCGGTCGGCCGAATGCCGGTAAATCAAGTTTGCTGAACCAGCTGGCCGGACGGGAAGCAGCCATCGTCACGGACATCGCCGGCACCACGCGGGATATCTTGCGCGAACATATCCACATCGACGGCATGCCGCTGCACGTTGTCGATACTGCCGGTTTGCGCGATACCGATGACCATGTGGAAAAGATCGGTGTGGAACGCGCCCTGAAGGCCATTGGCGAGGCAGACCGTGTTCTGCTGGTGGTCGACTCCACTGCGCCCGAGGCCAGCGACCCGTTCGCTTTGTGGCCCGAGTTTCTTGACCAGCGACCCGACCCGGCAAAGGTCACTCTGATACGCAACAAGGCTGACCTGAGTGGGGAGCAGGTGGCGCTGGAGCAGTGCGATGACGGCCACGTGACGATCACCCTAAGCGCCAAGGGCGACGACACAGGGCTGCAACTGCTACGCGACCATCTGAAGGGCTGTATGGGTTACGAACAGACTGCAGAGAGTGGCTTCAGCGCCCGCCGGCGCCATCTGGATGCCTTGCGCCAGGCTAGCGAGCACCTGGAACACGGCCATGCACAATTGACCTTGGCGGGTGCAGGAGAGCTTCTGGCTGAGGACTTGCGTCAGGCACAGCATGCGCTGGGGGAAATCACAGGAGCATTCAGCTCGGATGACCTGCTTGGGCGGATTTTCTCCAGCTTCTGCATCGGCAAGTAATCCACAGCCAGGCAAGGTCAAGCGCCGCTCCTTAGGGAGCGGCTTTTTTTTGCCTGAAATTCATTGCAGAAGATGAGTGCAGGCCGATGACCCAAGCACCTGTGGGAGCGGGTGGGCCCCCGAACAGGCCCTTGCAAGCACTGATTCTCTGCGAATGTACCGGCCTTTTCACGGGCTCGCTCGCTCCCACATTGACCATGGCTGGTCGCCTGCGCGATGAATTTTTCTTACCCAGCGTGAAAACTGTGCTCAGGAGCCCTGTGGAAAACTCGCCTTCAGCTCAGTTGATAAGCAGGCTTTTTTTCTGAGGAAAAACCCCCTTGTGGGTAAATAGCTATTTAATCCACAGGCTAAAAGACGTTATCCATAGCCCTCATGGCACTCCAGCCACAGGGTTTAATTTCTCTCTACATTACGGAAATCGTGGGGTTCAAGACCTTATCCACAGAAAAGGCTGTGCATAAGAATAAACATAAAAACAAAGCTTTTTAAATTCTTCATCTTTGATTTCTGTTGTCTGCCACTCATCCACAGACTGGTCAAAATTTGCTCAGACGGTTTCTTTACTGGGGGTGAAGTCCCTATACTTGTCCGCTTACCTTCTCTATTCGCAAAAACAGGCACGAGGTGCGTGGTGGATTTCCCTTCCCGTTTTGACGTGATCGTCATCGGCGGCGGCCATGCCGGTACCGAGGCTGCGCTTGCGTCTGCACGCATGGGTGTAAAAACCCTGCTGCTGACCCATAACGTGGAAACCCTCGGTCACATGAGCTGCAACCCCGCCATCGGCGGTATTGGCAAAAGCCATCTGGTCAAAGAGATCGATGCGCTCGGCGGCGCCATGGCGCTGGCCACCGACAAGAGCGGCATCCAGTTCCGCGTTCTGAACAACCGCAAGGGCCCGGCCGTACGTGCCACCCGTGCACAAGCCGACCGCGCCATCTACAAGGCAGTGGTGCGTGAAATCCTGGAAAACCAGCCAAACCTGTGGATATTCCAGCAGTCCTGCGACGACCTGATCGTCGAGCAGGACCAGGTCAAAGGCGTGGTGACCCAGATGGGCCTGCGTTTCTTTGCCGAATCGGTGGTACTGACTACCGGTACCTTCCTCGGCGGCCTTATCCACATTGGTCTGCAAAACCATTCCGGTGGTCGCGCCGGTGATCCACCTTCGATTGCCCTGGCCCACCGCATGCGTGAACTTCCGCTGCGCGTCGGCCGCCTGAAAACCGGTACCCCGCCACGCATCGACGGCCGCTCTGTGGATTTCTCGGTAATGACCGAACAGCCAGGCGATACGCCGATCCCGGTGATGTCGTTCATGGGCAATGCCGAAATGCACCCGCGTCAGGTGAGCTGCTGGATTACCCACACCAATGCGCGCACCCACGAGATCATTGCCTCAAACCTCGACCGTTCACCGATGTACTCGGGCGTGATCGAAGGTGTCGGTCCGCGCTACTGTCCTTCGATCGAAGACAAGATCCACCGCTTCGCCGACAAGGAAAGCCACCAGGTGTTCATCGAGCCGGAAGGCTTGAACACCCATGAGTTGTATCCCAACGGTATTTCCACTTCGTTGCCGTTCGACGTGCAACTGGAGCTGGTCCGTTCGATCCGCGGCATGGAAAACGCCCACATCGTGCGCCCAGGCTATGCCATCGAATACGACTACTTCGATCCCCGTGACCTCAAGTACAGCCTCGAGACCAAAGTCATCGGCGGCCTGTTCTTCGCCGGGCAGATCAACGGCACCACCGGTTACGAAGAAGCCGGTGCCCAAGGTCTGTTGGCCGGGACCAACGCTGCACTGCGTGCGCAAGGTCGCGACAGCTGGTGCCCGCGCCGCGATGAAGCGTACATCGGTGTGCTGGTCGACGACCTGATCACCTTGGGTACTCAGGAGCCGTACCGCATGTTCACTTCGCGCGCCGAGTACCGCCTGATCCTGCGCGAAGACAACGCCGACCTTCGCCTGACCGAAAAGGGCCGTGAACTGGGCCTGATCGATGACCAGCGCTGGGCCGCGTTCTGCGCCAAGCGCGACGGTATCGAGCGTGAGGAACAGCGCCTGAAATCGACCTGGGTTCGGCCGAATACCGAGCAAGGCCAGGCCATTGTGGATAAGTTCGGCACTCCGCTGAGCCACGAGTACAGCTTGCTCAACCTGCTGGCGCGCCCCGAAATCGACTACGCCGGCCTGATCGAAGCGACTGGCGGTGACGTAATCGATCCACAGGTTGCCGAGCAGGTCGAGATCCGCACCAAGTACGCCGGCTACATCGACCGCCAGCAGGATGAAATTGCCCGACTGCGCGCCAGCGAAGACACACGCCTGCCTGTGGATATCGACTACACGACGATTTCCGGCCTGTCCAAGGAGATACAGGGCAAGCTGAGCCAGACCCGTCCGGAGACGCTGGGTCAGGCTTCGCGTATCCCGGGTGTGACCCCGGCGGCGATTTCCCTGTTGTTGATTCACTTGAAAAAACGCGGCGCTGGCCGCGAATTGGAGCAAAGCGCTTGAGTTCCCTGGTCACCCCTCAACACGCTGAAGAGTTGTCCACAGGTGCGCGCCAGCTTGGTGTCGAGCTGACTGCCGAGCAGCACGAGAAGCTGCTTGGCTACCTGGCTCTGTTGATCAAATGGAACAAAGCCTACAACCTGACTGCTGTGCGCGACCCGGACGAGATGGTTTCGCGTCATTTGCTCGACAGCCTTAGCGTCATGTCTTTTATCCACAACGACCGTGAAAACTGGCTGGATGTTGGCAGCGGCGGTGGCATGCCCGGCATTCCGCTGGCTATCCTGCATCCACACAAGCGCGTCACCGTGCTGGACGCCAATGGCAAGAAAACCCGTTTCCTGACACAGGTGAAAATGGAACTCAGGCTGGACAACCTCACGGTTATCCACAGCCGGGTCGAGGCCTTCCAGCCGGCACAACCGTTCGACGGAATCATCTCCCGCGCCTTCAGCAGCATGGAGAACTTCACCAACTGGACCCGCCACTTGGGCGACACCGGGACGCAATGGCTTGCAATGAAGGGGCTGCATCCTGCCGATGAACTGGTAGCATTGCCCGCAGACTTCACAGTGGAAAGCGAACAGGCCCTGACCGTTCCGGGTTGCCAGGGCCAGCGCCATCTGCTGATACTGCGCCGCAAGGCATGACTGGGAACACTCGCAACAATGGCTAAGGTATTCGCAATCGCGAACCAGAAAGGTGGTGTGGGCAAGACAACCACCTGTATCAATCTCGCCGCCTCGCTGGCTGCGACCAAGCGTCGTGTCCTGCTGATCGACCTCGATCCGCAGGGCAACGCCACCATGGGCAGCGGTGTGGACAAGCACGAGCTCGAGCATTCGGTCTACGACCTGCTGATCGGGGAGTGCGACTTGGCCCAGGCTATGCACTACTCCGAGCACGGAGGCTTCCAGTTGCTGCCGGCCAACCGCGACCTGACCGCCGCTGAGGTGGTGCTGCTGGAAATGCAGGTCAAGGAGAGCCGTCTGCGCAACGCGCTGGCGCCTATCCGCGATAACTACGACTACATCCTCATCGACTGCCCACCATCGCTGTCGATGCTTACGCTCAATGCGCTGGTCGCTTCCGATGGCGTAATTATCCCCATGCAGTGCGAGTATTACGCACTGGAAGGTCTCAGCGACCTTGTGGATAACATCAAGCGCATCGCCGCCCGGTTGAACCCGGAGTTGAAGATCGAGGGCCTGCTGCGGACCATGTACGATCCGCGCCTGAGCCTGAACAACGATGTTTCGGCGCAGTTGAAGGAGCACTTTGGCCCTCAGCTTTACGACACGGTCATTCCGCGCAACATTCGCTTGGCCGAGGCTCCCAGCTTCGGCATGCCAGCCCTTGCTTACGACAAGCAATCGCGGGGCGCGCTGGCTTACCTGGCCCTGGCTGGGGAACTGGTACGCCGTCAACGCCGTCCATCACGCACTGCACAAACAACTTAAGGAATCCGTATGGCCGTCAAGAAACGGGGTCTCGGACGTGGGTTGGATGCACTGCTCAGTGGTCCTTCCGTCAGCGCGCTCGAAGAGCAGGCTGTGAAGATCGACCAGAAAGAACTGCAACACCTGCCGGTCGAGCTGGTCCAGCGTGGCAAGTATCAACCTCGCCGTGACATGGACCCGGAGGCGCTGGAAGAGCTTGCGCACTCGATTCGCAACCATGGTGTGATGCAACCGATCGTGGTACGCCCGATTGGCGACAACCGATACGAGATCATCGCCGGTGAGCGCCGTTGGCGCGCCACCCAGCAGGCCGGCCTGGACACGATCCCGGCCATGGTCCGCGAAGTGCCCGACGAAGCCGCCATCGCCATGGCATTGATCGAGAACATCCAGCGCGAAGACCTCAACCCACTGGAAGAGGCCATGGCCCTGCAGCGCCTGCAACAGGAGTTCGAGCTCACCCAGCAGCAGGTGGCTGACGCTGTGGGCAAGTCGCGGGTGACCGTGGCCAACCTGCTGCGCCTCATTACCTTGCCCGATGCGATCAAGACCATGCTCGCCCACGGTGACCTGGAGATGGGGCACGCCCGTGCATTGCTCGGCCTGGATGAAAATCGTCAGGAGGAGGGGGCGCGTCATGTTGTCGCACGTGGCCTCACCGTGCGCCAAACCGAGGCACTGGTCCGTCAGTGGCTCAGCGACAAGCCTGATCCGGTCGAACCGAGCAAACCTGATCCGGATATCGCACGGCTTGAACAGCGGCTCGCAGAGCGCCTGGGCTCGGCCGTACAGATTCGTCATGGCAACAAGGGCAAAGGCCAGTTGGTTATTCGCTACAACTCGCTTGACGAGTTGCAAGGCGTGCTCGCTCACATCCGCTGAAACAATTCCTGTTGTAGCGCGAAGTCGGAAATCACTACCGAAGAGTTGAATAGGGGTTAATCCACCCCTATACTCTGCGCGCATTTTGTCGGCACAAATTATGCCAAGTCATAGCTGACTTGTTGGTCGACTTCCGAGGAGCAGTTGTGATGGAAATACGCACGCCAAACCGCCTGCCTTTCCATCGCTGGGCGGTTTTTCCGGTACTGCTGGCTCAATTTGTCGTACTGCTGCTGGCAACCTTGGTGTTGTGGCAGTGGAAAGGGGCGGTCAGTGGATATTCAGGCCTTTGCGGAGGTTTGATTGCCTGGCTGCCCAATGTGTATTTCGCCTGGAAGGCTTTTCGCTTCAGCGGGGCTCGGGCGGCACAAGCTATCGTCAAGTCGTTTTACGCGGGCGAGGCAGGCAAGATGATTTTGACGGCAGTGCTTTTTGCACTGACCTTTGCAGGAGTGAAGCCACTGGCGCCGCTAGCAGTATTCGGCGTCTTCGTGTTGACCCTTTTGGTCAGCTGGTTCGCGCCCCTGCTGATGAATAAAAGACTTTCGAGACCTTAGGGCGTTTGAGGCAACCATGGCAGCAGAAACCGCTTCGGGCTATATCCAGCACCACTTGCAGAACCTGACCTACGGTCAACTACCAGACGGCAGCTGGGGCTTCGCCCATTCGGCTGCAGAAGCCAAGGCAATGGGCTTCTGGGCGTTCCACCTGGACACCCTGGGTTGGTCCGTCGCGCTGGGTCTGATCTTCCTGTTGATCTTCCGCATGGCGGCCAAGAAGGCGACTTCCGGCCAACCTGGCGGTCTGCAGAACTTCGTTGAAGTGATGGTCGACTTCGTCAACGGCAGCGTGAAGGACTCCTTCCACGGCCGTAGCCCGGTAATCGCACCGCTGGCGCTGACCATTTTCGTCTGGGTATTCCTGATGAACGCCGTCGACCTGGTACCGGTCGACTGGATTCCTCAGCTGGCCATCCTGATTTCCGGTGACCCGCACATTCCGTTCCGCGCCGTGTCGACCACCGACCCGAACGCGACCCTGGCAATGGCCTTCTGCGTCTTCGCCCTGATCATCTTCTACAGCATCAAGGTCAAGGGACTGGGCGGCTTCATCGGTGAGCTGACCCTGCACCCGTTTGGCAGCAAGAATATCTTCGTGCAGATCCTGCTGATTCCTGTCAACTTCCTGCTGGAATTCGTCACCCTGATCGCCAAGCCGATCTCGTTGGCACTGCGTCTGTTCGGCAACATGTATGCTGGCGAGCTGGTGTTCATCCTGATCGCTGTAATGTTCGGCTCCGGCCTGCTGTGGCTCAGCGGCCTGGGTGTGGTGCTGCAATGGGCGTGGGCTGTGTTCCACATCCTGATCATCACCCTGCAAGCTTTCATCTTCATGATGCTGACCATCGTCTACCTGTCGATGGCTCACGAAGATAACCATTAAGACCGCCTGGCGTGTCTGATAGCCTTCCCTGCCTGTACGGGGGGAGGGCTTAAAAAGTCCGCAAGGGCATGCTGTACCAAACGATTTGTTTTACCGCTTCAAACTAAAAACCTAACCAATACGACGTAAAAGTCGGGAGGAAAGATGGAAACTGTAGTTGGTCTGACCGCTATCGCTGTTGCTCTGCTGATCGGCCTGGGTGCTCTGGGTACCGCCATTGGTTTCGGCCTGCTGGGTGGCAAGTTCCTGGAAGGCGCTGCTCGTCAGCCAGAAATGGTTCCGATGCTGCAGGTCAAAATGTTCATCGTTGCCGGTCTGCTCGACGCCGTAACCATGATCGGTGTTGGTATCGCTCTGTTCTTCACCTTCGCGAATCCGTTCGTTGGTCAGATCGCCGGCTAATCACTCGTCACCACGAGTTGATGGCTGTATGAATTAAGACCGAGCGAGGTGTTGGCGTGAACATTAATGCAACCCTGATTGGCCAATCCGTTGCTTTCCTGATTTTTGTACTCTTCTGCATGAAGTATGTATGGCCTCCGGTCATCACTGCCCTGCAAGAGCGCCAAAAGAAGATTGCCGACGGCTTGGACGCTGCCAACCGCGCAGCTCGCGACCTGGAGCTGGCCCAAGAGAAAGCGGGTCAGCAACTGCGTGAAGCTAAAGCACAGGCAGCCGAAATCATCGAGCAAAGCAAGAAACGCGCTGCTCAGCTTGTCGACGAAGCCCGTGAACAGGCTCGCGTCGAAGCTGACCGTGTGAAGGCTCAGGCTCTGGCCGAGATCGAACAGGAACTGAACAGCGCTAAAGACGCCCTGCGTGCCCAAGTGGGTGCTCTGGCCGTTGGTGGTGCTGAAAAGATCCTTGGCGCCACAATCGATCAAAACGCGCATGCGGAGCTGGTTAACAAACTGGCCGCTGAAATTTAAGCGAGGGCGATCATGGCAGAACTGACCACGTTGGCCCGACCTTACGCTAAGGCTGCCTTTGAGCATGCCCAGGCCCATCAGCAACTGGCCAATTGGTCAGCCATGCTCGGCCTGGCTGCTGCGGTGTCGCAAGACGACACCATGCAGCGCCTGCTCAAGGCCCCGCGACTGACGAGCGCAGAAAAGGCCGCCACGTTCATTGACGTGTGCGGTGACAAGTTCAATGCACAGGCACAGAATTTCATTCATGTTGCCGCGGAAAACGACCGTCTCCTGCTTCTGCCGGAGATTGCCGCCCTGTTCGACCTGTACAAGGCCGAGCAAGAGAAATCCGTGGACGTGGAAGTCACCAGTGCCTTCGCGTTGAACCAAGAACAGCAAGACAAACTCGCCAAGGTTCTCAGTGCACGGTTAGGCCAGGAAGTGCGCCTGCACGCGTCGGAGGATGCCAGCCTGATTGGCGGCGTCGTCATCCGCGCCGGTGACCTGGTAATCGATGGCTCTGTTCGCGGCAAAATCGCGAAACTGGCCGAAGCATTGAAATCTTGAGTTTGAAGGGGCAGCAGAGCAATGCAGCAACTCAATCCTTCCGAAATTAGTGAAATCATCAAGGGCCGCATCGATAACCTCGATGTGAGCTCCCAAGCCCGTAACGAAGGTACCGTTGTTTCGGTATCCGACGGTATCGTGCGGATCCACGGTCTGGCCGACGTCATGTACGGCGAAATGATCGAGTTCCCTGGTGGCGTCTACGGCATGGCCCTGAACCTGGAGCAAGACTCCGTAGGTGCAGTGATCCTGGGTGCATATGACACCCTCGCCGAAGGCATGAGCGCCAAGTGCACCGGCCGCATCCTGGAAGTTCCGGTTGGTAAGGAACTGCTGGGTCGCGTCGTCGACGCACTGGGCAACCCTATCGATGGCAAAGGTCCTCTGGGCAACACCGAGACCGACGCAGTCGAGAAAGTTGCTCCAGGCGTGATCTGGCGTAAGTCGGTAGACCAGCCTGTACAGACTGGTTACAAATCCGTCGACGCCATGATCCCTGTCGGCCGTGGCCAGCGTGAGCTGATCATTGGCGACCGTCAGATCGGCAAGACCGCCATGGCCATCGACGCCATCATCAACCAGAAAGACTCCGGTATTTTCTGTGTTTATGTTGCTGTCGGTCAGAAGCGTTCCACCGTTGCCAACATCGTTCGCAAGCTGGAAGAAAACGGCGCCCTGGCCAACACCATCGTGGTTGTTGCCAGTGCTTCGGAATCCGCCGCACTGCAATTCCTGGCGCCATACGCCGGTTGCACCATGGGCGAGTTCTTCCGCGACCGCGGTGAAGACGCACTGATCGTTTACGATGACCTGTCCAAGCAGGCCGTTGCCTACCGTCAGATCTCCCTGCTGCTGCGCCGTCCACCAGGACGCGAAGCATACCCAGGCGACGTGTTCTATCTCCACTCCCGTCTGCTGGAGCGTGCATCGCGCGTTTCGGAAGAGTACGTCGAGAAGTTCACCAACGGTGCTGTCACTGGCAAAACCGGTTCCCTGACCGCTCTGCCGATCATCGAAACCCAGGCTGGCGACGTTTCTGCGTTCGTTCCGACCAACGTGATTTCCATCACCGACGGTCAGATCTTCCTGGAATCGGCCATGTTCAACTCGGGCATCCGCCCTGCAGTGAACGCCGGTGTTTCGGTATCCCGTGTAGGTGGTGCCGCTCAGACCAAGATCATCAAGAAGCTGTCCGGTGGTATTCGTACCGCTCTGGCTCAGTACCGTGAACTGGCTGCATTCGCCCAGTTCGCGTCCGATCTGGACGAAGCGACCCGCAAGCAGCTGGAGCATGGTCAGCGCGTTACCGAGCTGATGAAGCAGAAGCAGTACGCGCCGATGTCCATTGCGGACATGGCTCTGTCGCTGTACGCCGCTGAGCGTGGCTTCCTGACCGACGTAGAGGTCTCCAAGATCGGCAGCTTCGAGCAAGCACTGATCGCCTTCTTCAACCGTGATCACGCTGAACTGATGGCGAAGATCAACGTGAAGGGTGACTTCAACGACGAAATCGACGCAGGCCTGAAAGCCGGTATCGAGAAGTTCAAGGCCACCCAGACCTGGTAAGCCGCAGCGGGGGCTCAGGCCCCCGCTTGCTAACCTGATAGGTGATACATGGCAGGCGCAAAAGAGATTCGCAGTAAGATTGCGAGCATCAAAAGCACGCAAAAAATTACCAGCGCCATGGAGAAAGTGGCGGTCAGCAAGATGCGCAAGGCACAAATGCGCATGGCTGCTAGCCGTCCTTACGCGGAACGTATCCGCCAGGTGATCGGTCATCTGGCCAACGCCAACCCGGAATACCGCCACCCGTTCATGATCGAGCGCCCTGTAAAGCGCGCCGGTTATATCGTGGTGAGTAGTGACCGTGGTCTGTGCGGTGGCTTGAACACCAACCTGTTCAAGGCCCTGGTCAAGGACATGAGCGCAAACCGCGAACAGGGCGTGGAAATCGACCTGTGCGTGATCGGCAGCAAGGGTGCGACTTTCTTCCGCATCTTTGGCGGCAACGTCGTAGCAGCGATCAGCCATTTGGGCGAAGAGCCATCGATCAACGATCTGATCGGCTCCGTCAAAGTGATGCTGGACGCCTACCTGGACGGCCGTATCGATCGCCTCTCGGTGGTTTCGAACAAGTTCATCAATACCATGACCCAGAAGCCGACGGTCGAGCAATTGGTACCGTTGGTGGCAACCCCGGATCAGGATCTCAAGCATCACTGGGACTACCTGTACGAACCCGACGCAAAAGAGCTGCTGGACGGCTTGATGGTGCGTTACGTGGAGTCGCAGGTATACCAGGCGGTGGTCGAGAACAACGCTGCTGAACAAGCGGCCCGGATGATCGCCATGAAGAACGCCACAGACAACGCCGGTGATTTGATCAAAGAGCTTCAGTTGATCTACAACAAGGCGCGTCAGGCTGCGATCACCCAGGAGATCTCGGAAATCGTCGGCGGCGCTGCCGCGGTTTAACGGTTCACATATTCAGAGGATCCAGCTATGAGTAGCGGACGTATCGTTCAAATCATCGGCGCCGTCATCGACGTGGAATTCCCACGCGACGTCGTGCCGAGTGTATACAACGCGCTTAAAGTACAAGGCGCGGAAACCACCCTGGAAGTTCAGCAGCAGCTGGGCGACGGCGTGGTTCGTACCATTGCGATGGGCTCGACCGAAGGCCTGAAGCGCGGTCTGGATGTCGTCGACACCGGCGCTGCCATTTCCGTTCCAGTTGGTAAGGCCACCCTGGGCCGTATCATGGACGTACTGGGCAACCCGATCGACGAAGCCGGCCCGATCGGCGAAGAAGAGCGTCGCGGTATCCACCAGCCAGCGCCTTCGTTCGCTGACCAGGCAGGCGGCAACGACCTGCTGGAAACCGGCATCAAGGTTATCGACCTGGTTTGCCCGTTCGCCAAGGGTGGTAAGGTTGGTCTGTTCGGTGGTGCCGGTGTCGGCAAGACCGTAAACATGATGGAACTGATCCGTAACATCGCCATGGAACACAGCGGTTACTCCGTGTTCGCTGGTGTGGGTGAGCGTACTCGTGAGGGTAACGACTTCTACCACGAGATGAAGGACTCCAACGTTCTCGACAAGGTAGCGCTGGTCTACGGTCAGATGAACGAGCCACCAGGAAACCGTCTGCGTGTAGCGCTGACCGGCCTGACCATGGCTGAGAAGTTCCGTGACGAAGGTAACGACGTTCTGCTGTTCGTCGACAACATCTATCGTTACACCCTGGCCGGTACCGAAGTATCCGCACTGCTGGGCCGTATGCCTTCGGCAGTAGGTTACCAGCCGACCCTGGCTGAAGAGATGGGCGTTCTGCAAGAACGCATCACCTCCACCAAGGAAGGTTCGATCACCTCGGTACAGGCCGTATATGTACCTGCGGACGACTTGACCGACCCGTCGCCAGCGACCACCTTCGCCCACTTGGACGCCACCGTCGTTCTGTCTCGTGACATCGCCTCCCTGGGTATCTACCCAGCGGTTGACCCACTGGACTCGACTTCGCGCCAGCTGGACCCGAACGTGATCGGCAACGAGCACTACGAGACCGCTCGTGGCGTTCAGTATGTTCTGCAGCGCTACAAAGAGCTGAAGGACATCATTGCGATCCTGGGTATGGACGAACTGTCCGAAGCCGACAAGCAACTGGTAGCCCGCGCTCGTAAGATCCAGCGCTTCCTGTCGCAGCCGTTCTTCGTAGCAGAAGTCTTCACCGGTTCGCCAGGCAAGTACGTTTCCCTGAAAGACACCATCGCTGGCTTCAGCGGCATCCTCAAAGGTGACTACGACCACCTGCCAGAACAAGCGTTCTACATGGTCGGCAGCATCGACGAAGCGATCGAGAAAGCCAAGAAACTGTAATTCCTGCGCCCCGCAAGGGGCGCTATCAGGTTGAGGCAAGCAGATGGCTATGACAGTCCATTGCGATATCGTCAGCGCGGAAGGAGAGAT
Organism: Pseudomonas sp. LTR0; assembly: GCF_036630035.1. Lineage (NCBI taxonomy): Bacteria > Pseudomonadati > Pseudomonadota > Gammaproteobacteria > Pseudomonadales > Pseudomonadaceae > Pseudomonas > Pseudomonas sp. LTR0. The sequence goes on along the minus strand of NZ_CP123734.1, from coordinate 5,493,742 downwards.
CTTCTCCGGCCTGGTCGAGATGGTGGTTGCGCACGGTAACCTGGGTGATCTTGGTATCGCTCCAGGCCATGCGCCGCTGATCACCAATCTCAAGCCTGGTCCGATCACGCTGACCAAGCAGGGTGGCGCACAAGAGGTGTTCTACATCTCTGGTGGTTTCCTCGAGGTTCAGCCGAACATGGTCAAGGTGCTTGCCGATACCGTGCAACGTGCTACAGACCTGGATGAAGCTCAGGCTCAGGAGGCCCTCAAGGCCGCCGAGAACGCCCTGAATCTGAAAGGCGCGGACTTCGACTACAGTGCCGCCGCCGCACGTCTGGCCGAGGCCGCAGCTCAGCTGCGTACCGTCCAGCAAATGCGCAGAGGCAAGTAATCGGCCAAGGCTGATAACTGCTGTTGCGATTGAGTAAAAGGGTAGCCTCGGCTACCCTTTTTCTTTTTCTGTTTTCTCCCCACGGTCTTTCACTGACCGCCCAGGATTGGTAGCCAGTAATGTCACTCGATATCGTTATTCTCGCCGCCGGCCAAGGCACCCGCATGCGCTCGGCGCTGCCCAAAGTGTTGCACCCGGTAGCTGGCAATTCCATGCTCGGCCATGTTATCCACAGCGCGCGCCAACTTCAGCCGCAAGGTATTCATGTGGTCATTGGCCATGGTGCCGAACTGGTTCGCGAGCGCCTGGCCGCTGACGACCTGAATTTCGTGATGCAGGATAAACAGCTGGGTACCGGTCATGCTGTTGCGCAGGCACTGCCGGCGCTGACCGCTGACACTGTGCTGGTGTTATACGGCGACGTGCCGTTGATCGAAGTGGAGACCCTGCAGCGTCTGTTGGCGAAGGCCAACGATCAGCAACTGGGACTGCTTACCGTCACCCTCGATGATCCGACCGGCTATGGCCGGATCGTGCGTGACGTGCAGGGCAAGGTAACTGCCATCGTTGAGCACAAGGACGCCAACGACGCGCAAAAAGCGATCAAGGAAGGCAACACCGGAATTCTGGCACTGCCAGCCGCGCGCCTTGCCGACTGGATGGGCCGCCTGTCGAACAACAACGCTCAGGGCGAGTATTACCTGACCGATGTAATTGCCATGGCAGTGGCCGATGGCTTGGTGGTGGCAACTGAACAGCCGCACGACCCTATGGAAGTGCAGGGCGCCAACGACCGCCGCCAGCTGTCCGAGCTGGAGCGTCACTACCAGTTGCGTGAAGGCCGCCGTCTGATGGCTCAGGGGGTTACCCTGCGTGACCCGGCACGCTTCGATGTTCGTGGTGAAGTAAGCGTTGGTCGTGACGTGCTGATCGACATCAACGTGATTCTCGAAGGCAAGGTGGTCATCGAAGACGATGTGCAGATCGGCCCTAACTGCGTGATCAAGAACACGACCCTGCGCAAAGGCGCGGTGGTCAAGGCCAATAGCCACCTCGAAGGCGCCGTGATGGGAGAAGGCAGCGATGCAGGCCCGTTTGCTCGCCTGCGCCCGGGCAGCGTACTGGACGCCAAGGCCCATGTGGGTAACTTCGTTGAACTGAAAAACGCCCACCTGGGTGAAGGGGCCAAGGCTGGTCACCTGACCTACCTGGGTGATGCCGAAATCGGTGCGCGCACCAATATCGGCGCCGGCACCATCACCTGCAACTACGATGGCGCCAACAAGTTCAAGACCGTGATGGGTGAAGACGTGTTCATCGGTTCGAACAACTCGCTGGTGGCGCCTGTGGAAATCAAAGCCGGCGCGACCACCGCAGCCGGCTCGACCATCACCCAGGTTGTAGAAGCCGGTGACCTGGCTGTAGCTCGTGCACGCCAGCGCAACATTTCGGGCTGGAAGCGCCCTGAGAAGATCAAGAAGAGCTGAGTTATTCACAGCCGTTTCGATCGAAAGCCGACTTATGTGAATAAGTCGGCTTTTTTATTGGCGCTGCCGCGCATAAAGGACCGCGTCAAAGCAGAGGCAAACTATCCACAGGTCAACGACAGCTTGACGGATCGCTCGTCTTAGGTTTTGATTGCAACCATTAACTTTCGAATCGAAACTTAAACGCACATGTCGAAACGAAACACACCACAACGGCGACACAATATTCTGGCTTTGCTCAGCGAGCAGGGCGAGGTAAGTGTGGACGCGTTGGCCAAGCGTTTCGCCACCTCGGAAGTGACTATTCGCAAAGACCTTGCCGCCTTGGAAACCAACGGCTTGTTGTTACGCCGCTACGGTGGTGCGGTGCCGGTGCCGCAAGAGTTGCTCGGTGAACCGGCACAACCCGTCTCTTCTTATAAAAAGGCCATTGCGCGTGCCGCCGTAGGGCGAATCCGTGAACATGCGCGCATTATCATCGACAGCGGCAGTACCACGGCGGCAATGATCCCCGAGCTGGGGCGCCAGCCAGGCCTGGTGGTGATGACCAATTCGCTCAATGTGGCCCGTGCAATCTGCGACCTCGAACACGAGCCGGTGCTGCTGATGACCGGTGGCACCTGGGACCCGCATTCTGAATCGTTCCAGGGCCAGGTCGCGGAGCAGGTACTGCGCTCCTACGATTTCGACCAATTATTCATCGGTGCCGACGGCATCGACCTCGGCCGGGGTACCACTACCTTCAACGAACTGCTTGGGCTGAGCCGGGTCATGGCCGAAGTTGCCCGTGAAGTGATCGTGATGGTCGAGTCGGACAAGGTGGGGCGCAAGATCCCTAACCTCGAGCTGCCCTGGGGCAGCGTACACACCCTTATTACAGATGAACGCCTGCCAGCAGCAGCGCGCGAACAAATTCAAGCCCGCGGCATCAACCTGATCTGCGCCGCGATCAGCCAGGAGCAATAAAACATGTGTGGAATCGTTGGTGCTGTCGCCGAGCGTAATATCACAGCCATCCTGATCGAAGGCCTCAAGCGTCTTGAATACCGCGGTTACGACAGCGCCGGTTTGGCTGTACTCACCCAGACCGGTGAACTGCAGCGCCGCCGCCGCATCGGCAAGGTCAGCGAGCTGGAGGTTGCTGTTGCTGATGAGCCGTTGGCAGGCCAGTTGGGTATTGCCCACACCCGTTGGGCTACCCACGGCGCGCCGACTGAAGGCAACGCCCACCCGCACTTCTCGGGCAATGACGTGGCCGTGGTGCACAACGGCATCATCGAAAACCACGAAGAGCTGCGCGAAGAGCTGAAGGGGCTGGGCTATGTCTTCACTTCGCAGACCGATACCGAAGTCATCGTCCACCTGATCCACCACACCTTGAAGAGCATTCCAGACCTGACCGACGCCCTGAAGGCGGCGGTGAAGCGCCTGCATGGTGCTTACGGCCTGGCGCTGATCAGTGCCAAGCAGCCGGACCGCCTGGTCGCCGCACGCAGTGGCAGCCCGCTGGTAATCGGCCTGGGCCTTGGCGAGAACTTCCTGGCGTCCGACCAGCTGGCGCTGCGTCAGGTTACTGACCGCTTCATGTACCTGGAAGAAGGCGACATCGCTGAAATCCGCCGTGATCAGGTCTCTATCTGGGACCAGCAGGGCAACAAGGTCCAGCGCGAAACCGTGCAGTATCACGAAGGTGCCGAGGCTGCTGACAAGGGCGCTTACCGCCACTTCATGCTCAAGGAAATTCACGAGCAGCCAAGCGTTGTTCAGCGCACGCTTGAAGGCCGCCTGGGCAAGGACAACGTGCTGGTCCAGGCCTTTGGCCCGCAAGCTGCCGACCTGTTTGCCAAGGTGCGCAACGTGCAGATCGTTGCCTGTGGCACCAGCTACCACGCCGGTATGGTTGCGCGTTACTGGCTGGAAAGCCTGGCCGGCATCCCTTGCCAGGTAGAAGTGGCCAGCGAGTTCCGTTACCGCAAGGTGGTGGTGCAGCCGGATACTCTGTTCGTCTCCATCTCGCAGTCCGGCGAAACCGCCGATACCTTGGCCGCACTGCGCAACGCCAAGGAGTTGGGTTTCCTGGGCAGCCTGGCGATCTGCAACGTGGGTATCAGCTCGCTGGTACGCGAGTCGGACTTGACCCTGCTGACCTTGGCCGGCCCTGAAATTGGCGTGGCTTCGACCAAAGCGTTCACCACCCAGCTGGTTTCGCTGATGCTGCTGACCCTGGCCCTTGGTCAGGTGCGCGGTACGCTGGAAGCCGGTGTCGAAGCTGAGCTGGTTGAAGAGCTGCGTCGACTGCCAACCCGCCTGGGCGAAGCCCTGGCCATGGATGCCACTGTCGAGAAAATTGCCGAGCTGTTCGCCGACAAGCACCATACCCTGTTCCTCGGCCGCGGCGCGCAGTACCCGGTGGCGATGGAAGGTGCTCTCAAGCTTAAAGAAATCTCCTACATCCACGCCGAAGCTTACCCAGCAGGCGAGTTGAAGCACGGCCCGCTGGCTCTGGTGGACAACGACATGCCGGTGGTTACCGTTGCACCGAACAACGAACTGCTGGAGAAGCTGAAGTCCAACCTGCAGGAAGTGCGTGCCCGTGGTGGCGAGCTGGTAGTGTTCGCCGACGAGCACGCTGGCATGACCAATGGCGAAGGCACCCACGTGATCAAGGTGCCGCACATTGCCGATGCCCTGGCGCCAATCCTGTACACCATTCCGCTGCAATTGCTGTCTTATTACGTGGCCGTGCTCAAGGGGACCGACGTTGACCAGCCTCGTAATCTGGCCAAGTCGGTGACTGTCGAGTAATGGGTAGTCAGGTGTTGATCAACTTGGTTTCGTTGAATTAAAACAGTCGTCGAACAATTAAAACTGTCGCCGGTAGAGGGGAAGCGCTCGTTTCCCTTCATCGGACGGTTTCAACCGTCTCCCTCGCGTCCCGTCTCCCCCTTGGTCTGGCGTTCGCCTATGCCCCTTCCAATTCAGACTGATGAACCTTTTCTGTCATTACATGAGAAGGAATTTGCTGCTCTCCTGGGCTGATCCCAAGGCAGCAACCTTCGAAATCCTGGCCCCAAGCCATGTGATCAAGAGCTCCGAGTTCCGCATGCTCGCTGCTGAACTCGGGTGACCAGGGTGCTATGGCTTCATCGGCTTGTTCACTGTCACACAATGCACGCCGCGTTCAATGTCATTAAAAGTGATTGGGATATTGCCTATTCAGGGAACGAATATCTTTCTGCAAATGTGCAGTATAGTGAACCGGTTGCTTCGTTCTGCCCTGAATGCGTTAGGGAGGAAACCGCCACTCCAGTGAGCGGATGATAATAAAAATGAGTGGAACCCCTGCCTGTGAAAATCCAGCCTCTTCCGCCGCTCAACAGTCTTCATGCGTTTGAGTCTGCGGCACGCCACTTGAGCTTTACCCTTGCCGCCAAGGAATTGAATGTTACCCAGGGTGCAATTAGCCGTCAGGTTCGCCTTCTTGAGGACTACCTGGGCAAGGCACTATTCACCCGTACCACCCGTAGCATGTCCCTGACCCCCACCGGCGCGCAGTATTACGAAACGGTGCGTGAATGCATGCTTCACCTGGCCCGCGCCACCGGCGATATACGCCAGTGGCAAGGCAACCAACAAGTCACCGTTGCCACCAGTACCGCCATGGCGTCGCTGTGGTTACTGCCCAAGGTGTCGGAATTCCAGAGTGCCCATGAAAACATCGACCTGCGGATCATCGCCCACGATCATGTGAAGGATTACGCCAGGCTCGACAGCGACCTGGCGCTTTACTACTGCAACCCACCGCCCAAGGACATGGCTGTCACGCCGCTGTTCTCGGAAGAAATCTTCCTGGTGTGCAGCCCGGCCTATCTGGCCAGGCATCCGCAACTGAGCAGCATCGAAGGGTTGTCGTCGTGTACCTGGCTCTGGCTTGAAGACTCCCAGCGCGACTGGGTAGGTTGGCCCGAATGGTTCAAGCGCCTGGGATACGAGCCCATGACCCCCAAGCATCGCGTCAATATCAACAGCTACGGTATGCTGATCCAGTCGGCGATCAGTGGCCAGGGCGTGGCCCTGGCCTGGGGCAACCTGGTGGACGATGCGTTGAGCACCGGTGCGCTGGTCAAGCCCAACGATGTGGTACTCCAGACCGACGCCAAGTTCTGCCTGCTGGAGTCGTCCACCGAGCGTGGTCCTCGTGAAAGCGTGCGGCTGTTCCGGGACTGGTTGATGGCCCTGCCTTCGGTGCAGAAATAGCCTGCCCAAAACACAAGACCGACAGCTGATGGCTGTCGGTCTTGTGTCTTCCAGGGTGGCTTTAGGTTAGCTGGCTTTCTTCGCTGTCAGCCCCATATCAAGCCCCTCGCAGGCCAAGGGCCCAGCCACCGGCGTGATGCCTTGCGGGTGAATCCCAGGTATAGGAAGGCGCCCACCCGGCGGCGTATCAAGCAGGCCGTCAGCCATCTCCTGGCGCAAGCTGCGCATCAGGGTGTAACTAATCAGCAGGATGAACCCCGCAATCGGCAATCCCGCCGCAATGCTCGCCATCTGGATCGCCTTGAGCCCCCCCGCCATCAGCAGAGCCATGGCTATAGCACCTTCCAGGATGCACCAGAGCAGGCGGATACTCTGCGGCGGGTTGGCGCTGCCCATGGAGTTCAACGTACACAGCACCTGGGTGCCGGAGTCGGCCGAGGTGATGAAGTACGTCGCCAGCAGGATACAGACCAGCACGCTCAGCACCTTGCCCAACGTACCGGCGTCGATCTTGTGCAGCAGGGTGAACATGGCAGCGGTGGTTTCCTGCTTGGTCGCCAGCAATACCGTGCCACCTTCGAACTTGGCCTTGTCGCCCTGCAGCTCACCACTGGCAACCAGTTCTGCGTGCTGCTGACGATCGAGCTGCTCAGCCTTGAGCGCGGTACCACCGAACACCGACATCCAGATGATCGTCACCAGGGTGGGTACCAACAGCGCGCCGGCGATCAGTTCACGGATGCTGCGGCCTTTGGAAATTCGCGCAATGAACAGACCGACAAACGGGCCCCAGGTCATCCACCACGGCCAGTAGAACGCCGTCCACCAGTTCTGCCAGCCGCTGTCCTTCTGGGTATCGCTCCAAAAGCTCAGACCCACTACATGGCTGGCGTAGTCGCCGGTGCTCTCCAACATCAGGTTGATGATGTAGCGGGTTGGCCCCAGCAGCAGGATCAACACCACCAGCACCACCGACAACAGCATATTCCATTCCGAAAGGCGCTTCATGCCACGCGACACGCCGGCCATCACCGATACGGTAGTAACCAGGGTAATGAGCACGATCAGGGTGATCTGCACCCCCAGGCTGATGGGCAGGTCAAACACCTGGCTCAGCCCGGTGTTCATTTGCACCACGCCCAGGCCCAGCGACTGGGATACACCGAACGCGGTAATCACCACGGCAAGGATGTCCACCACATGTCCGATGGGCCCATAGATGCGCTCACCAATCAGCGGGTAAAGGATCGAGCGCATGCTCAGCGGCAAGCCCTTGCGATAGGCAAAGTAGGCAAGGCCCAGGCCAACGATGGTAAAAATAGCCCAGGGATGCAGGCCCCAGTGGAATAGGGTAATTCGCATAGCTGTGGTGGCGGCTTCGTCGGTGAGGCCGGTGGCGAACGGGTTGCCCGCGTAATGCCACATGGGTTCGGCAACCGACCAGAAGATCAGTCCGATGCCCATGCCGCCACTGAACAACATGGCGATCCAGGAGCCGAAGCTGAACTCGGGTTTGTCGTCGTCTCGCCCAAGCTTCATAGACCCAAACTTGCTGCACATCAGATAGATCAGTAGCCCCAGCACACCCGTGACGGAAATCAGGTAGAACCATTTGAAATTCTGCAGGATGAAGTCGGATGCACGTTGAAAAACCGCTGCTGCATGTTCGGCAAACAGGGCGCAAAACAGCACAAAGGCTACTACGGCCAGTAACGACCAGATCGTCACGGTGGGATTGAGGCCTTTGAGCAGGCCAGATTCGGCACGCATTGGTTATCCCCTATTGTTTTTGTTCAAGGGTTTGATGTCACGGTTTGGGTAGAGCCGCTGCCACAGGCAGGTGCCGGATCCCTGGCGGCGGTCTTCCCGCAGGCCCAAGGCGCGGTACGCTCTCTCGGGCCCTATCAAAATGGGAGAATTACCCGCTCTTCGACAAACCATTTCTAGTCATTAATTGATTACCAAAAGTCATTAATCTGAAAATTCCAGAGCCTGGCAGTTCATCAACGATTATCTACCACTACCGTCATCGACGAATAAATCATTAATGATAAAAACTGATAAATAGCGTTGAAATAAATCGTTTGTCGCGCCCTTCTTCTCTTGCTGAAACTGGCACCAGGCATCAAGGCATTGCCTGCCGTGCATCTAACAAGAGAAAACAAAAAATGACCGTATCGACTGACTCCCGCCTTATTCCCGTCCACGTCTTGGAAACCGTTCTGGCGCCTATCCATGAAGCTCATGGCCTGACCAACGAGTTCTACACCGACCAGCGCTATTTCGAACTCGAGCGCGACGAAGTGCTGGGGCGTAACTGGGCGTGTATAGGTTTTGCAAGCGACTTGCCGACCAACAGCTACGTCAAGCCGGTCGATTTCATGGGCCTGCCGCTGCTGATGATGCGCAACCGTGAAGGCCTGGTGCAGGTGTTTCACAACGTCTGCAGCCACCGCGGCGTGAAACTGGTTCAACAGGCGGGTGAAGTGCAGGGTGTGATCCGCTGCCCCTACCACTCCTGGACTTACGACCTGAACGGAGGTCTCAAAGGCACTCCGCACATTGGCGGGATCAACCAGCACAAAGACGAACGTTTCGCATGCGAGAAACACGGCCTGAAGGCGCTGCGCACCACGATCTGGATGGACATGGTGTTCATCAACCTGTCTGGCGAGGCACCGGCGCTTGAAGAGCAACTGCAGCCGTTGACCGAACGCTGGACTCAGTTCCTGGGCAATGACGGCATGAGTCTGCTGCGTCGTGAAGCGAACGGTGGTGCCATGAGCATCGAGGTCAACTGCAACTGGAAGCTAGCAGTCGAGAACTACTGTGAGGCCTATCACCTGCCGTGGGTGCACCCGAGCCTGAACAGCTACTCGCGCCTGGAAGACCACTACAACATCATGTTCGAGGAATTCGCTGGCCAAGGCAGCCACGCCTACAACCTCTCGGCCGTTGCCGGTACCCATTTGCCGATCTTCCCATCCTGGCCACAGGACCGCCTGCGCACTGCTGAGTACGTGGCGTTCTTCCCCAATGTGCTGCTGGGCATCCAGGCCGACCATGCGTTCGCCATGATGCTCGAGCCTGTGGCGCCGGGTAAAACCATCGAGCACCTGCGCCTGTTCTACGTGGGTGACGAAGCGCTCGACAGCCGTTACGACGCCTCGCGCAAAGCGGTAATGGAATCCTGGCGCGTAGTGTTCGCCGAAGACATCGCCTCGGTCGAAGGCATGCAGAAGGGCCGCTCCTCGCCTGGTTACAGCGGCGGTGCGTTCTCGCCGGAAATGGATCTGCCGACTCACTACTTCCACAAGTGGGCTGCCCGCCAATTGCTTGACTGTGCTCAACGCGCCTGAGGTGATCATCATGCATCCGATAGCTCCGCACTGGCTGAACTTCATCGACGGCCAGTGGACCGACAGTGAGCAGCACCTGAGCATCCACAACCCTGGCACCACGGACCTTGTGGCGACCATCGCCCAAGCCAGTGTGGCCGACGCCGAATGCGCCCTGCAGGCGGCTCGGCGCTGTGCTGACAGCAACGCTCTGAACCGTGTGCGTCCTGCGCAGCGGGTGACCTGGTTGCTTGAGGTTGCCGCGCAGATTCGTGCGATCACCGACGAAGGGGCGTGGGTGCTTTGCCAGGAAAACGGCAAGAGCCTGCGTGATGCCCGTGACGAATTCATCGAGGCCGCGCGCTACTTCGAATACTACGCCGGCATGGCCGACAAGATCGAAGGGAAGTCGATTCCGCTGGGCGACGGCTACATAGATTTCACCGTCTACGACCCCTTGGGCGTGTCGCTGCAGATCGTGCCGTGGAATTTCCCGGTATCCATCTGCGCCCGCTCCCTGGCCCCTGCCTTGGCGGCCGGCAACGCGGTAGTGATCAAGTCGCCGGAACTGTCGCCACTTGGCCTGTGCGTGCTGATGAAGGCCATCGAGCGTGCCGGCCTGCCACAGGGGGCCGTCAATCTGATCTGCGGCCGTGGTCGTGAAGTGGGTGCCTACCTGGCCGGCCATCGCGATGTCGACCAGATCGTCTTCACAGGTTCCGTCGGCACCGGCCAGAGCATTCTGCGCAGTGCCGCCGAACACGCGATTCCCAGCGTCATGGAGCTGGGCGGGAAGTCGGCGGCCCTAGTGTTCCCGGATGCCGATCGTGAGCAACTGATCAGCAGCGTTAAAAGCGGCATCTTCTTCAATGCCGGCCAGGTGTGCTCTGCCATGTCGCGCTTGCTGGTACATCGCTCTATCTACGACGAGGTTGTAGCTGACGTGGTAGCGATGGCCGAGGGGCTGACCGTGGGCCTGGGCCAGGACAACCCTGACCACACACCCGTGATTTCTGCTGCTCAGCTCGAAGGCATCGAGGCCTTGTGCCGACGTGCCCAGCAGCAAGGCGCGGTGGTCGCAACCGGCGGCGAGGCCATCAGCGGCCTGAGCGGGCATTACATGGCGCCAACCGTATTGCGCGATGTGACTGCGCAGATGGAGATAGCCCAGACTGAAGTCTTCGGCCCTGTGCTGGCAGTAATTCCCTTCGACAGCGAAGAGGAGGCCCTCGCCATTGCCAACGGCACCGTGTTCGGTCTGGTGGCCGGCGTATTCACCCAGGACCTCAATCGCGCCCTGCGCTGTGCCCGGCGACTGTGCACCGGCCAGGTGTTCGTCAACGAATGGTATGCCGGTGGCATCGAAACGCCGTTCGGCGGCGTCGGGCTCTCGGGCTTCGGACGGGAAAAAGGCCAGGAGGCGCTCTACAGCTACGTCAGGACCAAGAACCTGGCCGTGCGTATCAAGGGCGAGTGAGGAGGCAGCATAATGAAAACCTGGCTCTGCATCATCTGTGGTCTGATCTACGACGAAGCCAAAGGTTGGCCCGACGACGGCATTGCCCCCGGTACCCGCTGGGAGGACGTGCCCGAAGACTGGCTATGCCCTGAGTGCAAGGTCGGCAAAGCCGACTTTGAAATGATCGAACTCAGCACCCCGATCGCAGCAGTGGCTACCGCGCCGGTTATCCAGGCGCAACCACTGGTTGCCGCTCGTCCCGCCCAACCGGTGGTCATCATCGGTAGCGGCCATGCCGGCTACGGCCTGGCACAGGCCCTGCGCAAGGCCGCCCCGCAGTTGGAGATTCGCGTACTGACCCAGGAGTCGGGCCATCTTTATTCCAAGCCCGCGCTATCCATCGCCCTGGCTCAGGGGCGCACCGCCGCAGCCCTGGCCACCGAAACGCCGCTGGCGATCGAACAGAGGCTTGGCATTCGTATCTATACCGGCTGCAAAGTCGAACGCATCGATGCTCAGGCGCAGCGCTTGTACACCAGCCTCGGCGAAATGGACTACGGCCAACTGGTGCTAGCCAGTGGTGCTTCTCCCGTGCGGTTGCCTATCGAGGGCCGCGCCGAGGCACTGCTCAGTGTCAACAACCTGCAGGATTACCAGGCGTTCCGCCAACGCCTTGATGGCGTGCGCAGAGTGGCCATTCTGGGCGACGGTTTGATCGGCTGCGAGTTTGCCAACGACCTTGCGAGCAATGGCTATCAGGTTCGGGTAATCGGCCTGGGTGCCTGGCCCATGGAACGCCTGCTGCCCGAGGCGGCAGGCCAGCACTTGCAGCAAGCGCTATCGGGGTTGGGGGTGCAATGGAGCCTGCGCACCACCTTGCAGTGCATCGAGCCGGACGGCGAAGGCTACCGACTGACCCTTGCCGACGGTCAGGTCGTCGGTGCAGACCTGGTGCTCAGTGCAGTGGGCTTGCGCCCCAACCTTGAGCTGGCGCTGGAAGCCGGCCTGGACTGTGGCCGCGGGATCAAGGTCGACGCACAACTACAGACCTCACAACCGGGCATCTATGCCTTGGGCGATTGCGTCGAGATCAACGGCCAGTTGCTGCCTTACCTCGCGCCGATCAACGAAGGCATTCGTGCCCTCGCCAAGACCTTGCTGGGCCAACCGACCGCCGCCCACTACCCATTGGCGCCCGTGACGGTGAAAACCCCGGTCGTCCCTCTGTGCCTGCTGACACCTCCCGGTGGTTGCGAGGGCCAATGGCGCTGCGATGCGACCAGCGATGGATTGAGCGCTGCGTTTCATGACCACGCAGGTGCCCTGCGCGGGTTCGTGCTGCTCGGCCGTCAGGCACAAATGCAACGAAATACCTGGCTGCAAAACTGCCAGGACACCCAACAAAATGTGGCCTGAGGCTGAACCATGAACAGTATCGTCAATCTGCCTCATGATGACCGCAATTGCGGCTGGTATGCCGCGCTGCCTGAACAGGCGCCGAGCAAGCGCCTAAGTGGCGAACATAACGCCGATTATGTGGTGATAGGTGCTGGCTTTGCTGGGCTTGCCGCCGCACGGCGCCTGGCCGAGCACCTGCCGCAGTCGCGCATTGTTTTGGTAGATGCCCAGCGAATCGCCTACGGCGCCTCCGGGCGCAACTCGGGTTTCGTCATCGACCTGCCGCACAAATTCGCCCTCGAACATCCCGATCCTCAGCATAAACAACGGCTCTTGGGCCTAAACCGCTCAGCCATCGATCAACTGCAAACATTGATCGGCCGTCACGGCATCGAATGCCAGTGGTCCCATGCGGGAAAATACCAGGGCGCGGTGGGAGAACGTGGCCAGGGTTATCTGGATCACTTTGAAAAACTGATGGCCGACCTAGGTGAGCCCTATCGCGTGGTTGGGCGTGACGAACTAGCCGGTGTACTCGGTAGCCGCTACTACAGCCGCGCCATCTACACCCCCGGTTGCTACCTGATGCAGCCTGCTGCCCTGGTACGTGGCCTGGGTAATTCGCTTCCCGGCAACGTCGAAGTGCTTGAAGAGTCGCCAATCCGCACACTCCAGAAAGACCCCTGCGGCACGTGGCTGGTGCGGGGCGACAACGGGCTGATCCGGAGCCCGCAGGTATTGCTGGGCACGAGCATCTTCACCCAGGAGTTCGGCTACTTGCGCAACCGACTCCTGCCGGTGATGACCTTCGCCAGTTGGACGCGCCCACTGAGCGACGTCGAGATGGCGACGGTTGGTGCCCAGGCCGACTGGGGCCTCACCCCTGCCGACCACGCCGGTACCACCGTACGAATGACCCAGGACCGGCGCCTGATCATCCGCAATACCTACAAGCATGTCCCTCGCTACGGTCGCAGCGTAACCGATGCTACCCGCAACAAGATTCGCGATGACCATCGCAAGGCCTTCGAGGCGCGCTATCCGCAACTGGCCCAAGTGCCGTTTACCCATACCTGGGGTGGGGTCTATGCGATCTCACGAAACTTTACCAACTATTTCGGCCAACTCGATCAGGGTGTTTACGCCACCGCCTGCGACAACGGCGTGGGCGCGGCCTGGGGCACCATTTCCGGAACGCTCCTGGCAGACATGGCGGTGGGGGCGGACTCCCAGCAATTGAGTGACATCCGCGCAGTGACTGGCCTGCCCTCCCGTAACCCGCCTGAGCCGTTCTTGGGTATGGGGGTGCGGGCCCGGATCCGCTGGGCCGCGTTCAACAGTAGGAGCGAAGTATGACCCGCACACTCAGCGGAAAAGGCCCGGTGCGTCTGGTCGACCACCGGAACCTGGACTTTGTCCACCGGGGCGGGCCGCCTGGCGGCGCCTCGGTAGCGCGTGCTGTCAGTAATGAGGTGTCGCCCAACCTGGGTATCGGCTTTGCCCGCTGGGAAGGTGCTGAAGTGGCCTGGACGGTGCTCTATGACGAAGTGATTTTTGTCATTGAGGGCTGTTTTGAACTCCAGGCCAACGGCGAGGTGTACCGCGTGTCGCCAGGTCAGGTGCTGTGGATTCCCGAAGGCACGGAGCTGGTGTACGCAGGCCACGCGCTGTTCGGTTATGTGGTGTACCCGGGTGATTGGAAACAGCGCCACGGCCTTGCCTGACTACCGACCACCCTGGTCTGGGGAATCCAATTGTTCGCATTATCCAAACGTTTCGGCACGATTTATGTCGCTGCCTTGTTGATGCAGCTGGGTTCCAGCCTGCTGATGACCTACCTGGCCCTGCGCCTGAATGCTTCCGGTGTGGCGCAGGTATGGGGTGGTGCGCTTATGGCCGCCAACGCGCTGGGCATGGTGTTGGGAGCCCGCTCCGGTTATTGGCTGATTGGCCTGGTCGGCCATGCTCGGGCCTTTGTGGTGAGCGCCGGGGTGATTGTCACTGCGGTGCTCTCGCACCAGCTCAGTGATGGTTTACTGCTGTGGCTTGCCCTGCGATTTGTCGTTGGTGCGGCAATGATGGGCCAATTGATGGTCATCGAGAGCTGGCTCAATGACTGCGCACCGGTCAGCCGGCGAGGCGGCGCCATGTCGCTGTACATGGTGGCCAGCTATGTCGGCATGATGCTAGGGCAATTGATGCTCAGTCTGGGAGATGGGCTGCACACCTTGGCGTTGACGGGCGTGGCCATCGCTTTTGCCATTGGTTTGATCCCCGTGGCTCTGCACAACGGTACCCAGCCGAGCAACATCAACCAGGCCCGGATCAAACCCATGCTGTACCTGCGTCGACTTCCTCAATCGTTGTTCACGATTCTTGCCTCGGGATTGCTGAACGGTTGCCTGTATGGGCTGACGCCGATCTTTGCTGCGCAACTGGGCTTTAGTCCGGCGCAGGTCGGGCAGTTCATGGCTGTCAGCATTGCCGCCGGGCTTCTAGCACAACTACCGCTGGGTAAACTGTCGGATCATATTTCCCGCATCACCTTGATCCGCGCTACCGCTGCATTGCTGTGCATAGCCTATTTGCCGCTGGCCTTCGGGCTGGCATCAGGGCAGCTGTGGATCATGTTGGCCGGGGCTGCCATCGGCTTCTTGCAGTTCTGTTTGTATCCGCTGGGCGTTGCCCATGCCAATGACAACCTAGAGCCGGAACTGCGTGTATCGCTGGCCGGAGTGCTGCTGATGACCTTTGGTATCGGCGCGACCATCGGCCCGCTGGTTGCAGGGGCGATGATGGAGCATGCCGGTCCACAAGCACTGTATCTGTTCGGCATTGGTGTAACGGCTATGGTTGTTTGCTTTATAAGGAATAAATCCGGCGTTGATGTGTCATTGGCAAGGTTGTCATGAAACGTCGGAGCCCAGGGATATGTCCGCCTCACTCCATTTGATGTCCGAACCAGTCAATTGAGCCCTGTTTTCGCTCTCTATGGTTAAGCGGTGAAGTGCCCCTGGCACTGCACCCTACCCATAACAAGAGCAAAAGCAGGGACCATAATGACTATGACGACGTCTGGGAAAGCCAGCGATCAGTTGGCTCAGGGATTCAAGCCTCGACATGTGACCATGTTGTCGATTGCCGGTGTGATCGGCGCGGCTTTGTTCGTAGGGTCCGAACAAGCGATCGCTGCGGCAGGTCCGGCAGCAATCATTGCCTATGCGCTTGCTGGCGCTCTGATGGTGCTGGTAATGCGAATGCTTGGCGAGATGGCAGTGTCACCGCCGAAAACCATTCGATCATCGGCGGCCTGGGCGAAGCGGTGGCGGGACTGCTGCTGCGCAACGGGGTAACGCCGACATTCCGCCAGATCGCCTTGCCCGATGCCTTCCTCGATGCCGGCGCCTTGCCGACGCGGCATGACCGCTACGGTATCTCCACCGACGCAGTGAGCGCGCAGATCAAGGCTTGGCTGTGACTTGATACCTGAAGATAGAGCCGGCCGGAATTAAAGGCGGCTCTATCCCTGTATGCCCGCCAAGCGAATGCCGAAGGCAAGGGCATGGCCTGAGGCAGCGAATGAGACTCGTCAGATTTGCATGGCCATGCCATCCACATTCATCGCCGCCTGGCGCAGGGCCTCGGAGCGTGTCGGGTGCGGGTGGCAGGTGAGGGCGATATCTTCTGCCGAGGCCGAGAACTCCATAGCCACGCAGAACTCACCAATCATCTCGCTGACGCTTGGGCCCACCAGGTGCACACCCAGTACTTCATCGGTTTCGGCATCGGCGATGACCTTGGCGAATCCTTCGGTCTCGTGGTTGATCTTGGCACGGCTGTTGGCGGTGAAGGGGAACTTGCCAACCTTGTAGGCACGCCCTTCGGCCTTGAGCTGCTCTTCAGTCTTGCCCACGGTGGCCATCTCTGGGCGGGTATAGATCACGCCAGGGATGAGGTTGTAGTTGACCTCGTGGGGCTTGCCGGCGATGCGTTCGATACAGGCCACCGCTTCGTCTTCGGCCTTGTGCGCCAGCATCGGGCCGGAAGTGACGTCGCCAATCACCCAGACACCTGGTACTGAGGTGCGGTGGTGCTCATTGCCGAGCATGCCGCGCTTGTCGGCTTCCAGGCCTACGCTTTCCAGGTTCAGCCCTTTGGTATAAGGGCGGCGGCCGATAGCCACCAACACGTAATCGGCTTGCAGCGATTCTGCGGTACCCCCGGCGGCAGGCTCCAGCGTCAGGCTGACGCCATCTGCACCTGCGGTAGCCTGAGTCACTTTACTGCCCAGCTTGAACACCATGCCTTGCTTGGCTAGAGCCTTCTGCAGGGCCTTGGCGGTTTCCGTGTCAGTGCCTGGGCAAATGCGGTCCAGGTATTCGATGACGGTGACCTGGCTACCCAGGCGGCGCCAGACTGAACCCAGCTCAAGACCGATCACGCCAGCACCGATGACGACCAGGTGCTTGGGCACTTGCGGCAGCGACAGCGCGCCGGTCGAGTCAATGATGCGCTGGTTGTCGACGGTCACACCTGGCAGAGGGGTGGGCTCAGAGCCGGTGGCAATGACGATGTCCTTGGCCTGCAACGCTGTTTCGCTGCCGTCTTCGGCCTTGACCACGACCTTGCCGATGCCATCCAGGCGGCCCCAGCCTTTGATCCACTCGACCTTGTTCTTGCGAAACAGGTATTCGATGCCCTTGGTCAGGCCTGCCACGCTCTCATCCTTCTGTTTCATCATCTGGGCGAGGTTGAGGGTAGGCTTGACTTCGATACCGAGGTGGGCGAACTCGTCACCGCTGGCCGCTTCGTAAAGCTCCGAAGCATGCAGCAGTGCCTTGGATGGCATGCAGCCGACGTTCAGGCAGGTACCGCCCAAGGTCGAGCGGCCTTCCACGCAAGCAACGCTCAGGCCCAACTGGCCAGCACGGATGGCTGCGTTGTAGCCGCCAGGGCCACCGCCGATGATCACCACGTCATAGACTTTCATGGGTTCAACTCCAGGATGTAGAAGCGCGAGAGGGGCACAAGGTTAAGCTGAGATGCGGAAATTGTATACAATCTGCTGTGTGGATAAGATCAGTTGGTTCTAGACCATGGTCTTGCTTAGAGGAAACATCCTACAGATGAACTACTCTGATCCGATGACGTTCGAAATATTAGGCGTCGTGGCCAATTACGGACAGGAGGGGTGTTTCATGCTTGCTCAACTTCCACCTGCATTGCAGAGCTTGCATCTGCCGCTGAGGCTGAAGCTGTGGGACGGTAACCATTTTGATCTTGGGCCTAGTCCTCAGGTCACCATTCTGGTCAAGGAACCACAGCTGATCAGCCAGTTGACCCACCCAAGCATGGACCAGCTGGGCACTGCATTCGTCGAAGGCAAGCTGGAGCTTGAAGGCGATATCGGTGAGGCCATCCGCGTGTGCGACGAACTGAGTGAAGCGCTGCTGGCGGATGAGGATGAAACGCCACCGCAACGTTTGTCTCATGACAAGAGCACCGACGCCAAAGCGATCTCCTACCACTATGACGTGTCCAACGCCTTCTACCAGCTTTGGCTGGACCAGGACATGGCCTATTCTTGCGCCTACTTCCGTGAGCCGGACAATACGCTCGACCAGGCGCAGCAGGACAAGTTCGACCACCTGTGCCGCAAGCTTCGTCTGGATGCCGGTGACTACCTGCTCGATGTCGGCTGTGGTTGGGGTGGGTTGGCGCGGTTCGCTGCCCGTGAGTATGGCGCCAAGGTGTTCGGCATTACCCTGAGCAAGGAGCAATTGAAGTTAGGCCGCAAGCGAGTGCAAGCGGAAGGGCTTGCTGACAAGGTCGACCTGCAGATTCTCGACTACCGCGATCTGCCCCAGGATGGTCGCTTCGACAAGGTTGTCAGCGTGGGTATGTTCGAGCATGTCGGGCATGCCAACCTGGCGCTGTACTGCCAGAAGCTGTTCGGGGCGGTGAGGGAAGGGGGACTGGTGATGAACCACGGCATCACTGCCAAGCACGTCGATGGCCGACCGGTCGGGCGCGGGGCGGGTGAGTTCATCGATCGCTATGTATTCCCCCACGGCGAACTGCCGCACCTGTCGATGATCAGCGCCAGTATCTGTGAAGCTGGGCTGGAGGTAGTGGACGTAGAGAGCCTGCGCCTGCACTACGCTAAAACCTTGCACCACTGGAGCGAGAACCTGGAGAACCAGTTGCACAAGGCAGCAGCGCTGGTGCCTGAGAAGACTCTGCGGATCTGGCGTTTGTACTTGGCCGGGTGTGCCTACGCCTTTCAGAAGGGCTGGATCAACCTGCACCAGATATTGGCAGTGAAGCCATACGCCGACGGGCATCATGACCTGCCTTGGACGCGGGAAGACTTGTACCGCTGAAATCGTAAGCGTCACAGGCCTGATATGGCTTTGCAGGAGCGGCCTTTTTCGCGAAAAGGCCGCTTTCAACGGGTGTGCTCACCCTAAAGAATCGGCGATATCAGTCGCGCAATCCGCATCCCCAATTGCTGTAGTCGATGGGTGTCCTGGGTGTCTTCTGCAGTAATTTCCCGCGCTTGTTCGAAGTCCTCGTGGAGCATGTGCTCGACCTGGTCGGCGAAGCCGCGATCGACTGTCAGCAGGGTAATCTCGAAGTTCAGGCGGAACGAGCGGTTGTCCAGGTTGGCGCTTCCAATGGCGCTGATGTCGTCATCCACCAGTACCACCTTCTGATGCAGAAACCCGGGTTGGTAACGGAACATACGTACCCCCGCGCGAACTGCTTCGAAGGCAAACAGGCTGGAGGCAGCGTAGACGATGCGGTGGTCAGGCCGTGACGGGATCAGCACCCGCACATCGACTCCCCGTAGCACCGCCAGTCGCAAGGCGGCGAACACGGCCTCGTCAGGGATGAAGTAGGGGCTGGTGATCCACACCCTGCGGGTGGCCGAATGAATCGCTTCAAGGAAGAACAGCGAGCAGGTTTCTTGTGGGTCTGCCGGGCCGCTGGCCAAGGCCTGACACAGCACGCCGTTATCCGGGTACGTATCGGGCAGGATCAGCGGCGGTAGCTGGCGCGTGGCCCAGTACCAGTCCTCGGCAAAAGATTCTTGCAAGCAGGCCAGTACCGGCCCGCTGATCTGTACGTGGGTGTCACGCCAGGGGGAAAGCTGTGGATGTTCACCCAGGTACTCGTCTCCCACATTGTGACCGCCGATGAAGCCGAGCAAGCCATCCACCACCACAATCTTGCGATGGTTGCGGAAGTTCACTTGAAAGCGGTTGAACCAGCCGCGACGGGTGGCGAATGCATGGATCTGCACACCACCGTCGCGCAGCACCTGGCTGTAGCTGGCCGGCAGGGCGTGGCTACCGACACGGTCGTACAGCACGAACACCTGCACGCCTTCGGCGGCTTTGCGTAGCAAGAGTCGCTGCAGTGCCTTGCCGAGATTGTCGTCATGAATGATGAAGAACTGCACCAGTACCACATCGCGTGCTTTTTCGATGGCTGCGAAGATGGCATCAAAGGTGGCCTTGCCATTGATCAGCAGTTTCACCTGGTTATTTGCCAGGCATGGCATGCGACCCAGCTTGGGCATGGCGCGCAAGGCTGTGTAGCTTTCGGACTCGCGAGCGGTAAGGGCTTCTTCAACCCAGGGCCGCCAGTTGAGGTTGGCCATGGCCACGTGCATTTCCTGGTTGGCCTGACGCCGAGCCTTGATGTAGGCATAGAACGAGCGGGCACCGAAAATCAGATAGGGGATCAAGGTGAGGTAGGGGATGAAGAGCAAGGGCATCGCCCACGCAATGGCCCCCTGAGCTGTCCGCACCGTGAACAGCGCATGCAGTGCGGCGACCATACCCAGCAGGTGGATCAGGCCGAGTAGGTAACCAAAGAAGTAGGGGCTGTGGTAATCCATATGCATCCTGCTTGCCGAGTACACTTGAGGTAACAGAACACGTTCCCGGTCCGCCTGCAACCTGCAGGTGGATTTGGCGTCTAAGGCTCAGTCCGGCCCGTTTGACCGGCTTTTTTCCAGGAGCGTTCATCCATGAAGATTCGTCTGCCACTGTTGGCGTTGGCCCTAGGCATGAGCAGTCCGCTGGTGCAAGCCCAGATGCTGCAACCGGGTTTGTGGGAGCTGACCACCAGCAACATGCTGGTCGATGGCAAACCGCTACCCGACATGGAATTCATGCTCGGCCAGTTGAAAAACCTGCCGCCCGAGCAGCGCGCAATGATGGAAGGGGTGTTGGCCAAACAAGGGGTCAGTGTAGGTGGCAAGGGTGTGCGTTCGTGCCTGACACCAGAACAGGTGGCAACGAATGACATTCCTCTGCAAGACCCGCAATCGGGCTGCACGCAGAAGATTACCGACCGTACCGGTAACGTTTGGAAGTTTCAGTTCAGCTGCCCGAAGGCGCAGGGAAGTGGTAAGGCTACATTCCTCAGTGATCGGGAATTCACCACCCAGGTCAGTGGCACGTTCAACGCTTCGGGTGTGCAGCAGCAAGGCAGCATGAACACGCGTGCGGTGTGGTTAGGCAATGACTGCGGGGCGGTCAAACCGCGCAGCTGAAGTTCCATTACCAATGGCTGGTGGCAACCCCGTCGTGGGCATGCAGGCCTCTGCTGTCGTTCGAGCAGCCGAGCCTGGGTAGTTCCAGGAGTCGGTCGGGAAACGAATAGTTCCACGTGGAACATTTCATTTTCGGTCCTTGCCTCGATGTGGTTGCGGCTTAGCTTTTCGGCCTGACGGAGAGCTGATCAAGGCCGGCGTTTTCAGCAAGTGCTCGAAGCTGACGTGCAAATAGGCAGCAGAGGAAAAGCCTTCCAAACAAAAGAAGGCGTCAACGGCAACCCTCGATCAAGCTGCAATGCACCTTGAAGCGCTCCCCGCTGGAACTGGATACGCGGTTCAAGGTGGTCCAGCCTACGCGACGGCTGTAACCCACCCAGGTCTCACCATCACTGGCCAAGCCGGTAAAAAAAGTCAACGTGCCATAGCGGCTGTTGGTTTGTGCCCACAGTCGGCGGCTGGTGAAGTCGTAGCCGCGAAGGTAGAAGGTGGTGCCTTCGGTGCGCACGCTGTAGTAGTTGCCTTTGCCGTCCTGGCAGGCGAGTAGCGTCGCGCTTCGCGTACAGAGGGCCAATTTACTGCCTTGCGGCATGGCCAACAGCGAGGCGGGCATGGTGAGCAACAACAATGCCATGACGCGTGGCAGATTCATTTTTCATCCCCTGTGAGCACTCGTCCGTCGAGAACCACTTGGCGAAAGTGTATTGTTATCTTATAACATTATGCAATGCATCGTTTCGAATGCGTCTGCCTGAAGAGGTTCGCCATGTCCAATCGTCTCCCCGTCACCGTGCTGTCCGGCTTTCTCGGCGCCGGCAAGAGCACGCTGCTCAACCATGTGCTGCGCAACCGCGACAACCTTCGGGTCGCGGTTATCGTCAACGATATGAGTGAAATCAACATCGATGCCAGCGAGGTGCAGCGCAATGTCAGCCTCAACCGCGCTGAAGAGAAACTGGTCGAGATGAGCAACGGCTGCATTTGCTGCACGTTGCGCGAAGACCTGCTTGAGGAGGTTGCGCGGCTGGCCGAAGAAGGGCGTTTCGATTATTTGCTGATCGAGTCCACCGGTATCTCTGAGCCATTGCCAGTGGCCGAGACCTTCACTTTCCGCGACGAACAAGGCCGTAGCCTGTCTGATATGGCGCGGCTGGACACCATGGTCACCGTGGTCGATGGCTTGAACTTCCTGCGCGACTATCAGGCAGCAGACAGCCTGGCCAGCCGCGGTGAAACGTTGGGCGAAGAAGACGAGCGGTCGATCAGTGATTTGCTGATCGAGCAGGTCGAGTTCGCAGATGTGCTGCTGCTGAGCAAGATCGACCTGATCAGCCAACATGAGCGCGACGAACTCATCGCCATTTTGCGCAGCCTCAATGCCCGGGCGCAGATCGTACCCATGGTCATGGGCCAAGTGCCGCTGGCACGTATCCTCGACACCGGGCTGTTCGACTTCGATCAGGCGGCCCAAGCACCAGGCTGGTTGCAGGAGCTGCGCGGTGAGCATGTGCCAGAAACCGAAGAGTACGGTATCGCGGCCATGACCTGGCAGGCTCGACGGCCGCTTCATCCACAGCGCTTTTACGACTTTATCCACACGGACTGGAGCAACGGACGGCTGCTGCGTTCCAAAGGCTTTTTCTGGTTGGCCAGCAAATATCAGGAAGCTGGCAGCTGGTCGCAAGCGGGCGGCATGATGCGACAGGGTCTGGCTGGCCGCTGGTGGCGCTTCGTGCCACGCGAGCAGTGGCCACAGGATGTGGATAACACGACCGCGATCTTGAAACACTGGACCGCTGAGACTGGTGACTGCCGCCAGGAGTTGGTGTTTATCGGGCAGAATATCGACTTCGAAAAATTATCCACAGCCCTCGATGCATGCCTGTTGACGGATCAAGAAATGGACTTGGGCCACATGGGCTGGTTGCGCCTACCTGATCCATTTGGCCCATGGCATGAGGAGGCGGCAGCATGAACCTGGCGCACCGGCCTGTGGATATCTTTCAGGTGTTTGGCGAGACGCCCCAGGTGCTGGCCGGAGTGCTGCAGGATGGCGTGAATCTGGCCGTATGGCGGCGGCGCTTGCCTCCACAGTTGGAGGACTTTGCAGCATTGGTGATCAGCCTTGGCCAGCCCTTGGCTGATCAGCGGGTGATCGATGTGGACGAGGAGCAGAAGCCGGTATTGCCAGATCTGCTGCGTGAAGCGGCGGATTTGCATGGATATGAAGCTTTCGTTGCTGATGTGACCTGGTTGGTGGCGGCTTATACCTGTCTGGTTGGCGCCCGACGGATCGGTTTGCGCTTGCGCGTTCTGAACGCTCCGATGTGCCCGCGTTTCCATGTGGATAACGTGCCATTGCGCCTGCTCACCACTTACGTCGGCCCAGGTAGCGAGTGGTTGCAAGAGCAGGATAGCTGTCGTAGTGAGTTACACACAGCTCAGCCATCTGTGGATAACATCCAGCACCTGCAAGCCGGCGAGGTGGCGATACTTAAAGGCGAAAAATGGCGGGGTAATGAAGGGGCAGGCCTGGTTCATCGGTCGCCTTCGGCACAGCAGGGGCGTTTGCTGCTCAGCCTTGACTGGCTGGCCTGACAGCGCATAGTGAGGCATCACCGCCGCCTGAAGCCACGCCATGTTGCAGAACATTCCCACCCATGTAATTGCTGGCCCGCTGGGTGCTGGTAAGACCACTTTGATCCGTAACTTGCTGGCCCAGCGCCCTGCAAACGAGCGCTGGGCGGTATTGATCAACGAGTTCGGCCTGGTCGGCCTGGATGCAGCCTTGCTCAGCCGTGACGAAGACGGCATCGCCATCGGCGAGGTGGCGGGCGGATGCCTGTGCTGCGTCAACGGTATGCCGTTTCAGGTCGGCCTCGGCCGTTTACTGCGCAAATCCCGGCCTGACCGGCTGTTTATCGAACCTTCCGGCCTGGGCCATCCGTTGCAGCTGCAGGC
Organism: Pseudomonas sp. LTR0; assembly: GCF_036630035.1. NCBI lineage: Bacteria > Pseudomonadati > Pseudomonadota > Gammaproteobacteria > Pseudomonadales > Pseudomonadaceae > Pseudomonas > Pseudomonas sp. LTR0. The sequence goes on along the minus strand of NZ_CP123734.1, from coordinate 5,469,903 downwards.
TCAGTTGCAACAGGCGCCTTGGGTTGGAGTGCTGACAATTCAACCACTTCTGATGGTTGTGGATGCCCAAGCCATGGCTCGAAACGAGCCGCTTCCAGAGGCTCAACAGCAGGCTTTCAACGCCTCTGAAAGCGTGGTTTTTAATAAGTCAGAGGCTGTGGATGAAATACATAAGTTGTTGATAAGTAATAAATTTAAAGAAAAGAGGATCATGTGGACCGTGCAAGGGCAGCTGCCTTTGGCCGGCCTCCCGACGGTGCCTCCACAGATTGTTGACAGCCCGTTTTTGAAAAGCAGGATTGTCGACAATCCTGGAATCGCCCCAGCAGCACTGTGGGCTGACCCCAGTCAGCCGATTTGCCTTGTCCAGCAAGGGGAGGGCGGTTGGAGTATTGGCTGGCGGTGGCACCCTGGCCAACAGTTTTATCCACAGCGGCTCAAGGCTTTCTTATGTGCATGGCCATGGCGACGGGCGAAGGGCGTTATCCACAGCATGGAAGGCTGGTGGTCATTCAATGGGCTGAATGGGGATATGCCTGCTTGGCAGCCCAGCGACTGGCGCAGGGACAGCCGTATCGAGCTGATTTTCGATCAGCCGCAACCGCAACCCGCTTTGCAAGCCGGGTTGAATGAATGTCGCGTCAGTTGATCAGTTGCGCCAGCGGTTGTGCTCCTGGCGCCATTGCTGCATCTCTATGACGTTGTCGGCGCGTGGTGGGGTCTTGATTTCGAACGGGTAGGGCGCCAGTTCGATCTGCACACTGTGGGCGCCGAACTGGGTCGCGGTGCCGGGGTGACGTTGCTCACCCGTGACGGTGAACTCGAAGGCATAGACGCGTGCCAGGCGCTTTCGGCCATTGGCATCCCGGACAAAGGCGATGCGTTTGAGCGCTACGGCATCGTCAAGCAACTCCAGGTCGAGTTTGGCGCAATGCTGTTTGACCCGTTCCAGGGCCTTTTCACGCAACCCATGGTTGTGCCACAACCAAGCGCCTGCCGTGGCTACCAGCATCAGGACGAAGAGGTTCTCCAGGGTCAACATTTGCATATGCTCCAAACAGGTAGATCCAGCTTAACTGCGTTCCTGGCCTGTCGTACAGGTAGCAATCGAGTTCATACTGCGCTGCGCACAATCCTTGAAACAGCTTTGGAAACCTCCCGCATGAAACGTACCCCGCACCTGCTCGCCATTCAGTCCCACGTGGTGTTCGGCCACGCCGGCAACAGCGCCGCGGTATTCCCCATGCAGCGTATCGGGGTCAATGCCTGGCCACTCAATACCGTGCAGTTCTCCAATCACACACAGTATGGCCAGTGGGCGGGTGAAGTGCTTGCGCCAGCGCAAATTCCTGCGTTGGTGGAAGGCATTTCCAACATCGGTGAGCTGGGCCACTGCGATGCAGTGCTTTCCGGCTATTTGGGCAGCGCCGAACAAGGGCGAGCGATCCTGGCCGGCGTCGAGCGGATCAAGGCGGTAAACCCAAAAGCCTTGTACCTGTGCGACCCGGTCATGGGGCACCCGGAAAAAGGCTGCATCGTGCCGCCGGAAGTCAGTGAGTTCCTGCTTGACGAGGCGGCAGCCACGGCGGACATCCTGTGCCCCAACCAGCTGGAGCTGGACAGCTTCTGTGGGCGCCGCGCCCAGTCGCTGGAGGATTGCGTGAACATGGCGCGTAGCCTGCTGCAGCGTGGGCCGCAGGTTGTACTGGTCAAGCACCTGGCGTACCCCGGGCGGGCCGAAGAACAGTTCGAAATGTTGCTGGTGACCGCCGAGCACAGCTGGCACCTGCGCCGCCCGCTGCTGGCGTTCCCGCGTCAGCCGGTTGGGGTGGGTGACCTGACCTCAGGCCTGTTCCTGGCCCGCGTGCTGCTTGGCGACAGCTGGGTGCAGGCATTCGAGTTCACCGCTGCGGCAGTGCATGAAGTGCTGCTGGAAACCCAGGCCTGCGCCAGCTACGAATTGCAGCTGGTACGGGCCCAGGACCGCATTGCGCACCCACGGGTGCGCTTCGAGGCGCAGTTGCTGGCGCTTTAAATGGCGTCGGTTTTCAGGTCCTGGTAGCGCTTTTCCAGTTCCTGGCGGATCTGCCGGCGCTGCTGGCCCTGCAGGAAGCGGCGTTTTTCTTCGCTGCTGTACGGCTGGCGCGGCGGCACCGGCACCGGGCGGCGGTTGTCATCGACCGCGACCATGGTGAAGAAGCAGCTGTTGGAATGGCGCACCGAGCGCTCGCGAATGTTCTCGGTCACAACTTTGATGCCAACTTCCATCGAAGTGTTGCCGGTGTAGTTGACTGACGCCAGGAAGGTCACCAGTTCACCCACATGTACGGGTTCACGGAAGATCACCTGGTCGACCGACAGGGTCACCACATAGCTGCCGGCATAACGGCTGGCGCATGCATAAGCCACTTCGTCGAGGTACTTGAGCAGGGTGCCGCCATGTACGTTGCCAGAAAAGTTGGCCATGTCCGGGGTCATCAGGACGGTCATGCTCAGCTGGGCGTTTCCAGGTTCCATAGTGTGCTCACGGTGAGGTTGCGCTGAATCGGGCGAATGGAGGGCGTTATCTGCTGACACTTCTGTTCCCCTCTTTGAACTTGCCTTGCTGATACGGGACGTTGGCTGGCGCGCTGTCGTCACGCTGATCATGCCATCACGAGCGCTTTTCCAGCCGATCTGTTTCTGCATATTGCACCGACTTTTAGCGGCGGAGTGCGATGTTAACCTGAGTGCGCCCATGCAACATGGGCGTCGCTGCATTCAATACAGTATGTACTTGCTGCTCGCTCAGGGTTGCCTCGGCAGGAGCGGTCTGACCAGGCATCCATAAAAAGACGAGATAAGGAGTATCACGCCATGCATGCCATCAGCTTCATCCAGGACCTGGCAGTCATCATGCTGATCGCTGGCGTCGTCACCATTCTTTTTCACCGCCTGAAGCAGCCGGTGGTGCTGGGCTACATTGTCGCCGGCTTCATCATTGGCCCACATACTCCCCCATTCGGCCTTATTCATGACGAAGAAACCATCAAGATCCTCGCTGAACTGGGCGTGATATTCCTCATGTTCTGTCTGGGGCTCGAGTTCAGCCTGCGCAAGTTGTTCAAGGTTGGCGCCACGGCGTTCATCGCAGCGTTCCTGGAAATCGTCCTGATGATCTGGATCGGCTTCGAGATTGGCCGCTGGTTTGGCTGGAGCACCATGGATTCACTGTTCCTGGGCGCCATCCTGGCCATTTCCTCCACCACCATCATCGTCAAGGCGCTCAACGACTTGAAGATGAAGAACGAGCGCTTTGCCCAGCTGATTTTTGGCGTGTTGATCGTCGAGGACATTCTTGGCATCGGTATCATTGCCCTGCTGTCAGGTATCGCGGTCAGCGGCACGGTCAGCTCGGGTGAGGTGTTCTCCACTGTCGGCAAACTGTCGCTGTTCATGATCGTCGCCCTGGTCATCGGTATTTTGCTGGTGCCGCGGTTATTGGCCTACGTCGCCAGGTTCGAAAGCAACGAAATGTTGCTGATCACCGTTCTGGGCCTGTGTTTCGGCTTCTGCCTGCTGGTAGTGAAGCTGGAATACAGCATGGTGCTAGGCGCTTTCCTGATTGGCGCGATCATGGCCGAATCACGGCAGCTATTGAAAATTGAACGCTTGATCGAGCCTGTACGCGACCTTTTCAGCGCCATCTTCTTCGTCGCCATTGGTCTGATGATTGACCCTCAGGTGCTCCTCGACTATGCCTGGCCGATCGTGGTCATTACGTTGGCGGTGGTACTGGGCAAGATGCTGTCTTGTGGCATGGGGGCGTTCATTGCTGGCAATGATGGGCGCACGTCACTGCGTGTTGGCATGGGGCTTTCGCAGATCGGCGAGTTCTCCTTCATCATTGCCGCGCTGGGCATGACCCTGCAGGTGACCAGCGACTTCCTTTACCCGGTGGCGGTGGCAGTATCGGCAATCACTACGTTGCTGACACCCTACCTGATCCGCGCGGCTGACCCGTTGTCGCAGAAACTGGGCAATGTGGTGCCCGCCCGCCTCGCGCGCGTGCTGTCGTTGTATGGTGAGTGGTTGCGCAACATCCAGCCGCAGGGCGAGAGTGCCATGCTGGCGGCGATGATCCGGCGCATCCTGTTGCAGGTTGGGGTGAACCTGGCGCTGGTGATCGCCATCTTCTTCAGTGGCGGCTACTTTGCAGGGCGTATCGGCAATTGGCTCAGTGAGTGGGTCAGCGATGTAAGCCAGCAGAAGGCCATCATTTGGGGGGCTGCATTGCTGCTGTCACTGCCTTTCCTGATCGCCGCGTACCGCAAGCTAAAGGCACTCTCGATGCTACTGGCAGAGATGGGCGTGAAGCCGGAAATGGCCGGGCGACATACCCAGCGCGTGCGCCGTGTGATCGCCGAAGTGATCCCGCTGTTGTCGCTGCTGGTGATTTTCCTGCTGCTGTCGGCATTGTCCGCCAGCATTCTGCCCACCAGCGAATTGCTGCTGGTGATTGCCGTGGTGGCTGCGGTGGTGGTGGCGTTGTTGTGGCGCTGGTTCATCCGCGTGCACACGCGCATGCAGATCGCGTTGTTGGAGACGCTGGAGAACAGTCGCGAAAACTCGCACTGAGGGGTTGCGCCCGAGGCAAGATCTCCCGTTCGCCGAGAAGATGGGCTATAGCGATGTCGCCAGGCGTGGAAAGCCTGGCGATTTAACGACCTTGACGCGCTAAGACGTCATTTTTCCTGCCTCAGATCGCGAGCTTCTCTATAGGCTCTAGCGATCAGCTCTCCAGCCAAACATCTCGCGCCCAGTGCCACACCGATTCCCAGCTGTCTTCGCCGACAATTTCCTCTTCGGCATCCCACAGCACCACGGTGCCGTCTTCTTCGACGCAATAGTAATTGTCGCCGTCCTGGCACAGCGGAATCAGGTCACGCGGTACGCCGGCATCCCAGGCATTGGATGCCACATCTGGCAGGTAGGTGTGCGACTGCGGATCAGTGACGGTAACAGGCTCAAGGGAGCCGTAAACCACATCACTTACGGTCAGCAGAAACTCTTTGAACACGAATGGAATATTGATGAACAGCTGCTCTTCGATCTCTACCAGTTGGTCTTCGTCGGGAAGCTCCAAGGGCACCGGTACCGGCTCATTCGCTTCACGGAGTTGTTCGATCACTTCTTCCACGGTTCACTTCCTCTAACCTAGATGACAACGCTGCGCCTTATACCCTAGTAGCCCACTTTGGCAAAAGCAAAAACCCCGGGCAAGCCCGGGGTTCTCTGTTTAGCACGCAGCGATTAGCCGTTTTGACGGATACCGGCTACCAGCCAAGGCTGGTTCTCGCCTTGGGCGCGAACCATGTGCCAGCTTTCGCTGAACACTTCGCCCTGGTCGAAGCGCGAATTCTTCGACACGCCACGGAAGGTCAGGGTAGCGTCGGTGCGGTCGGCGCGATCATCGACACCGTCCAGCTGCACTTCCAGGTTATCGATGTAGGTAGACTGGAAGCCATCACCCAGTTCAGCACGCTCACGCTTGAGGAACTCGAGCATTTGCGGGGTAACGAACTCGCTGATCTTGTCCATTTCGTTGGCATCCCAGTGCTGCTGCAGCGACTGGAAATGGCTACGGGCTGCAGCCAGGAAGCTCTGCTCGTTGAACCAGGCCGGCGCGTTGATCACCGGGGCTGCTGCGGCAGCAGGTGCGGCCGAACCACCGAAAATCGACGGTTGCGCAGGCTGAGCGTGAGCCTCACGCTGCATCGGCGCATGGCCCGGCATGGCCATTTGTGGCTGCTGCTGGCGGCGGCGCGCGGCGATGAAGCGGAACACGAGGAAGGCGATGAGCGCCACGATCAGGAAGTCCATGATCTGGAAGCCTTCGAAACCGTCGCCCATGAACATGGAAGCCAGCAGGCCACCGGCGGCGAGGCCGGCCAGTGGGCCCAACCAGCGCGAAGCACCGCTTGCGGCAGCCGGTGCACGGCCAGGTGCGGTCGGCGCGGCTGCAGGCGTGGTTGGCGTAGCCTGGCGGGTCTGGTGGATAGGCGCGGAGCCCGAGCTCTTGCCGCCGCCGAAACGCTTGGCGCTGGCGTCCAGGCTCAGCGTCAGGCCGACGCAGAGCGCCAGTGCGATGCTAAGAAAACGTTGCATAAGTGGGATATCCCCTGTTGTGGATTGCACGCGCGTCATGGTGCACAGGTTCCCAGGCACATGACCAGCGACATAGTGTTTCGAGCTTTTGCCTGATGTTACAAAGTTGGCAGGCCCGACCCTTGTGGGCTTTAGACAGCCTCGAGCTTGGCATACCCCAGCATCAGCCATTTGCTACCTTCGGCAAAGTTCACCTGCACCCGCGCCTGAGCGCCAGAACCCTCGAAGTTGAGGATCACGCCTTCGCCGAATACTGCATGCTGCACACGCTGGCCAAGGTTGAACGCGGTCTGCGGAATGCTGGCATTGGCGAACAGGTTGCTGTTGGTGGCCGTCTTGGCCCCGCCGAACGGGCGGCTGACACTGTTGGACAGGCGTACTTCCTGAACCAGGCCGGCCGGAATTTCACGCACGAAACGCGACACCTTGTTATACGTCTCGCTGCCATAAAGGCGGCGTGTTTCGGCGTAGGTCATGACCAGCTGGCGCATGGCGCGGGTGATGCCTACATAGGCCAGGCGTCGTTCCTCTTCCAGGCGGCCGGGTTCTTCCAGGCTCATCTTGTGCGGGAACAAGCCTTCTTCCATGCCCACCAGGAACACATAGGGGAACTCAAGGCCTTTGGCGCTGTGCAGGGTCATCAGCTGGATGCTGTCTTCATGCTCGTCAGCCTGAGTATCGCCAGCTTCGAGTGAGGCGTGGCCAAGGAAGGCCGAGAGCGGGGACAGGTCGGCGTCTTCGTCGGTGGACTCGAAGTTGCGTGCGGCACTGACCAGTTCCTCAAGGTTTTCTACCCGTGCCTGGCCCTTTTCACCTTTTTCTTCCTGGTGATAGGTGATCAGGCCGGACTGTTCTATGGCGGTCTGGGTCATGGTATGCAGCGGCATGTCCACGACCTTGGCGGCCAGCCCCTCGATCAGCTCGATAAAGGCCCCCAGGGCACTGGCGGCGCGACCCTTCAGGGCCTTGGCAGCGAGCAGCTGGCACATGGCTTCCCACATGGACAGCTGGCTGTGGCGGGCGTGCTCGCGGATGGCTTCGACAGTTTTTTCGCCAATACCGCGCGGCGGCACGTTGATCACCCGCTCCAGAGCGGCATCGTTGCCACGCCCTTCGATCAGGCGCAGGTACGCCATGGCATTCTTGATTTCGGCGCGCTCGAAGAAGCGCTGGCCGCCATAGATGCGGTAGGGGATACGCTCACGCAGCAGGGCTTCTTCCAGCACTCGCGACTGGGCGTTGGAGCGGTACAGGATGGCGATCTCGTTGCGCGCATTGCCCTGCTTGACCAGGCTCTCGATGGTTTCCACTACATAGCGCGCTTCATCGTGCTCGTTGTAGGCCGCGTACAGGGTCAGTGGTTCGCCTTCGCCCATGTCGGTCCACAGTTCCTTGCCCAGGCGCCCGCTGTTATTGGCGATCAGCGCGTTGGCCGCCTTGAGGATGCCGCCGGTGGAGCGGTAGTTCTGCTCCAGGCGGATCATTTCGGCGTCGGGGAAGTCGGCGGTGTACTGGTGAATGTTTTCGATCTTGGCGCCGCGCCAGCCGTAGATCGACTGGTCGTCATCGCCTACCGCCATCAGGCTGTCGCCGCCGCGTGCCAGCAGGCGCAACCAGGCGTACTGCACGGCGTTGGTATCCTGGAACTCGTCCACCAGCACGTGGCGGAAGCGTCGCTGATAGTGCTCCAGCAGGCCCGGGTGGTCACGCCACAGGTCCAGGGCGCGAAGCAGCAGCTCGGAGAAATCGATGACCCCGGCGCGCTCGCAAGCCTGCTCGTAGGCGGTGTAGACCTCGCGCATGGTCGCCAGGAACAGGTCGCCCCCCGCCTGGATATGCTGCGGGCGCAGGCCTTCGTCTTTCTGCCCGTTGATGAACCACTGGGCCTGGCGTGCCGGCCACTTCTGCTCGTCCAGGCCCAACTCGCGCATCACCCGCTTGATCAGACGCTGCTGGTCGTCGCTGTCGAGGATCTGGAAATTCTGCACCAGCCGTGCTTCCTGCCAGTGGGCCCGCAACAGACGATGGGCCAGGCCGTGGAAGGTGCCGACCCACATGCCTGCCGGGTTGATGCCCAGCAGTTGTTCGATCCGCTGGCGCATTTCTGCTGCGGCCTTGTTGGTGAACGTCACCGACAGGATCGAGTGCGGCGATGCCTGCTCGACCTGGATCAGCCAGGCGATACGGTGTACCAGCACGCGGGTTTTACCGGAACCGGCACCGGCAAGCACCAGTTGACGCCCAAGCGTGGCCGCTACGGCCTGGCGTTGGGCATCGTTGAGGGAGTTCAGCAGGAGAGAGAGGTCGTCTGTGCGCATCGGGCCATTCTAGGGCGATGCCGGGTAAGGGGCAAATATCTACTGTATGAATATTCACCTGGCTGCATCCCGCTCATCGGTCCGGGGTCAGCTACGGCCTGCGCAAGCTGGCTGACGCATGGTCAGTCAATGGCCTTCAAGGCAAAGGACTTCGCCCCTTTGAACTTTATCTGCGCCTGTTTCAGATTGAAGGTAGCGTCAACGCGCAGGTAATTCAGCCATGCCAGTGCCTGCCATGCCTGGCGAGCAGGCTGTTGGCTTGCTCGGGCCCAGAACTGCCAGCCGGGTAGGGGCGGGGCGCCTGGAAGTGCTCTTCACAGCCCTTGATGATTGGATCTACCCAGGCCCAGGCTGCTTCCACTTCATCGCGGCGCATGAACAGTGTCGAATCACCTTCGAGCACATCCAGCAGCAAACGCTCGTAGGCTTCCCAGCGGCGAGTCTGGCTGAACACCTGGGCCAGATTAAGGTCCAGCTCCACGGGCTCCAGGCGCATGCCCTTGCCTGGGCTCTTGGTCATCATGCGCAGGCTGATGCGTTCGTCCGGTTGCAGCTGTATCAGTAGCTGGTTTACCTGGCCGCCACTGAACAGTTCGTGAGGCACTGGCTTGAACTGGATGACGATCTGCGAAGCGCGCCGCGCCATGCGTTTGCCGGTGCGCAGATAGAAGGGCACGCCCGCCCAGCGCCAGTTGTCGATGTGCGCCTCGATGGCCACGAAAGTCTCGGTATCGCTGTCGTTGTCGACATCCTTTTCAAAGTAGTAGGCCGGCACTTCCTGGCCGCCGATACGCCCGGCGCCATATTGGCCGCGTACTGTCTTGTCCTGCACATCCTGGCCAGTGATCGGCTTGAGGGCGCGCAGGATTTTCACCTTTTCGTCGCGTACCGCTTCGGCCTCGAACTGCGCAGGTGGCTCCATGGCCACCAGGCACAGCAGTTGCAGAAGGTGGTTCTGCAGCATGTCGCGAATAGCCCCGGCGCGATCGTAGTAGGCACCGCGGTTTTCTACGCCCAGCGTCTCGCAAACGCTGATCTGGACATGGTCGACCTGGTTGTTGCGCCACACCGGCTCCAGCAGGGCATTGGCAAAACGCAGGGCCATCAGGTTCTGCACGGTTTCCTTGCCCAGGTAGTGGTCGATGCGGAACACCTGGCTTTCTTCGAACACCGTGCCAATCGCTTCATTGATGGCAGTGGCGGATTCCAGCGAATGGCCGATCGGTTTTTCCAGCACGATGCGCGCTTCGGTGTCGGCCAGTCCGGCAATGCGCAGGTGGTTGGCAATCGGCACGAACAGGTTGGGAGCGGTGGCCAGGTAGAAGATGCGCGTCAGCCCACCGGGTTCGCCCAGGTAGCGTGCCAGGCGGCCGAAGTCGGCGCTTTGTGAAGCATCCATCGGGAAGTAGTCGACCCGTGCAGAAAACCGCTGCCACACCTCCTCGTCGAAGTCGCTGCGGGCAATCTGCGCGCGACAATGGCGTTCGGCAAGTTTCAGGTAGTCGAGGCGTGGCAGGTTGCGTCTGGCCAGTGCGATGACCCGCACGGCAGGGTTCAGACGGGCCTCGCGAAACAGGTGGTAGAGCGCCGGAAGCAATTTGTGCAGGGCCAGATCACCGGTGCCGCCGAAGACCAGAATGTCGCAAGGAATAGTCAAACCGCCACTCTCCACGTTCGTTTAACTGGGCGGGTTGGCGTCCATGTAGTATAACTACAAGAAAGCTACAACCCGGCAAGCCGATCATAACCGAGTCCAGCCTGTGAATCTGTTGCAACATATCGCCCAATCGCGCCACCTGCTGCGCAAATCGGAACTGAAAGTGGCCGACCACGTGCTGCTCGACCCGGCTGCCGTCATGCACAGCTCCATGGCCGACTTGGCGCACAGCGTGGGTATCAGTGAGCCGACCATCGTGCGTTTCTGCCGGGCCATTGGCTGCTCGGGTTTCCAGGACCTGAAGCTGAAGCTGGCACAAAGCCTGGCTGCAGGGGCCAGTTTCGGTCAGTTCGCCATCCACGAAGATGACTCGGTCGCCGACTACAGTCTGAAGATCTTCGACACCACCCTGCACACCCTGATGGAAGTGCGCGAGCACCTTGATCCGCAGGCGCTGCAACAAGCAGTGAGCGCCATGGCCCAGGCGCAGCGGGTAGAGTTCTATGGCTTTGGCGCGTCCGGTGCGGTTGCAGCCGATGCCCAGCACAAATTCTTCCGCCTGCTGCTCAGCGCGGCAGCGTATTCCGACCCGCACATGCAAGCGATGTCGGCGGTTACCCTGAAACCGGGTGATGTGGCGGTGTGTATTTCCCAGTCGGGCCGTTCCAAGGACCTGCTGATCACCGCCAACCTGGTGCGTGAGAGCGGCGCCAACCTGATTACCTTGTGCCCCAGCCAGACGCCGCTGGCCGAGCTGTCGACGGTCAACCTGGCGATCGACGTGCATGAAGACACCGAGATCTATACCCCTCTGACCTCGCGTATTGCCCACCTGGTGGTGATCGACGTGCTGGCCATGGGCGTTGCCATGGCGCGCGGGCCTAGCCTGGTCAACCACCTGAAGAGCGTGAAGCGCAGCTTGCGCAGCCTGCGTCTGTCGCCCAAGTCGATCAAGGCTACAGACGACTGAATTCAACCTGTACTGGCCTCTTCGCGGGCTTGCCCGCTTCCACAGGTACTGTGCACCTCTATAAATCGGTGCAATTCCTGTGGAAAGAGGCCGGTACAGGCCGTGAAAATTCACGATTCTGTCACCATTCCACCGCAAAACGGTAAACCATCAAGGCCAGTCTGAAACTCTCGCATCCTATCTGGGAGACAGGCAATGGCTCGTGACTTCGACGGTACGTACCAACCCAACGCCAAGGCTCGCAAGCAGCAGGAAAAGGATCAGCGCCGCATGGAATACCGCCGCGCGATCGAAAGCTATTGCGACCAACGTCAACTGCTCCGCGACCTGGCGGACTACCCTGAGCTGCAAGCACTCACGGTATGGCAGTCATCGGCGGCAACTTCCCCGAAAAACGTTCAACAAGCGCGCTGATCAATGCACGTTCGCCGCGGATGAATGCCAGGAACGCCAAGGCCACCGGCGACTGCCGCTTGGCCTTGGCCTGCACCACGCACCAGCTACGGTACAGCGGCAGTTCCTCGACCGGTAATTCCTTCAGCACACCGGTGGCCAGTTCCAGGTTGACTGCGTGACGGGTCAGCAGGGCGATCCCCAAGCCGGCGATCACGCATTCGCGCTGGGCATCGGCCGAGGCTACCTCAAGCGTCTGGGCGAAATGCACGCGCTTGTCCTTGAAGTACTCTTCGCACGCCTTGCGTGTTCCCGAACCCTGCTCGCGGACTAACAGGGTATGAGGCTCCAGGTCCTGCATGCGCAACTGCTCCAGCTTGCACAGCGGGTGGTTCGGCGGGGCAACCGCAACGATCGGGTTGTTGAGGAACGGCAGAAACTCCAGGCCCATGTCTTGCGGCACCATCGACATGATGATCAGGTCGTCGCGGTTATCGGAAAGGCGGCGGATGGCTTGGGCGCGGTTGACTACCGTCAGGGTCAGGTTGACCTCCGGGTGACGCTGCTTGAAGGCGGCGAACAGGTGTGGCACGAAGTACTTGGCACTGGACTCGATCGCCAGTTTCAACTGACCCTGCAATGAGCCCTGCATGTCCGACAGCTGCATGTCCAGGCTTTCCAGGCGCCCGAAGATATCGTGGCTGGCGCGCTGAAGGGCCTCGGCCGCCTCGGTCAGGTAGAGCTTCTTGCCCACGTACTCGAACAGTGGCTGGCCGATCAGCTCTTCAAGCTGGCGAATCTGTAGACTAACGGCGGGTTGCGTCAGCGCCATCTCCTCCGCAGCACGGCTGTACGAGCGCAAATCGCACACCTCATTGAAGATCTGGAGTTGACGCAATGTCATACGCATCAAGGACTTACGCATTTTAATCGGCTCTTCGGCAACACCCTGTTACCCAACTATAAGCTTTTACTAATACAGCCTCTAACAAATATTGATTTTTGTTTATCGACCTACAGCGCTAGGGTGAATACGCGACTGGCCAGCAACGTCTGGTCACGCGCCGACCGGTAGAACCGGCTCGACTGTTCCTACGGCTTTGGGAAGACTCCAGTGATAAAAAAAATCCTGATCGCCAACCGAGGTGAAATCGCAGTTCGGATCGTGCGTGCTTGCGCCGAGATGGGCATTCGCTCGGTAGCGATCTTTTCCGACGCCGACCGGCATGCCTTGCACGTCAAGCGCGCTGACGAAGCCCACAGCATCGGTGCCGAGCCGCTGGCCGGTTACCTGAACCCGCGCAAGCTGGTGAACCTGGCTGTGGAAACCGGCTGTGATGCCCTGCACCCGGGCTATGGTTTCCTTTCGGAAAACGCCGAACTGGCAGAGATTTGCGCCGAGCGCGGGATCAAGTTCATTGGCCCGGCCGCCGACGTGATCCGCCGTATGGGCGACAAGACCGAAGCGCGCCGCACCATGATTGCCGCCGGTGTGCCGGTAACCCCGGGCACCGAAGGCAACGTTGCCGATATTCATGAAGCCCTGAGCGAAGGTGACCGCATCGGTTATCCGGTGATGCTCAAGGCCACCTCCGGTGGTGGCGGCCGCGGTATTCGCCGCTGCAATAGCCGTGAAGAACTGGAACAGAACTTCCCGCGGGTAATTTCCGAGGCGACCAAGGCCTTTGGTTCGGCCGAAGTGTTCCTGGAGAAGTGCATCGTCAACCCAAAGCACATCGAGGCGCAAATTCTCGGTGACAGCTTCGGCAACGTAGTGCACCTGTTCGAGCGCGACTGCTCTATCCAGCGCCGTAACCAGAAGCTCATCGAAATTGCCCCGAGCCCACAGCTCACTCCCGAGCAGCGAGCCTACATCGGCGACCTGGCGGTGCGTGCGGCCAAAGCGGTGAATTACGAGAACGCCGGTACTGTGGAGTTCCTGCTCGCCGATGGCGAAGTGTACTTCATGGAAATGAACACCCGGGTGCAGGTGGAACACACCATTACCGAGGAAATCACCGGGATCGACATCGTTCGCGAGCAGATCCGCATTGCCTCGGGGCTGCCACTGTCGGTCAAGCAGGAAGATATTCAGCACCGTGGCTACGCTTTGCAGTTCCGTATCAATGCTGAAGACCCGAAAAACAACTTCCTGCCCAGCTTCGGCAAGATCACCCGTTACTATGCCCCCGGCGGCCCAGGCGTGCGTACCGACACGGCGATCTACACCGGCTATACCATTCCGCCGTTCTACGACTCCATGTGCCTGAAGCTGGTGGTGTGGGCGTTGACCTGGGAAGAAGCCATGGACCGCGGCCTGCGGGCCCTGGACGACATGCGCGTGCAAGGGGTGAAGACCACCGCCGCGTACTACCAGGAAATCCTGCGCAATCCGGAATTCCGTAGCGGCCAGTTCAATACCAGCTTCGTCGAAAGCCACCCTGAATTGACCAACTACTCGATCAAGCGCAAACCCGAAGAGCTGGCCCTGGCCATCGCTGCCGCCATCGCCGCCCACGCAGGCCTGTGAGGAACCCCATAATGTCCAAGAAAATTCACGTAACCGACACGATCCTGCGCGACGCTCACCAGTCCCTGCTGGCCACCCGCATGCGTACCGAAGACATGCTGCCGATCTGCGACAAGCTCGACAAGGTTGGCTACTGGTCGCTGGAAGTCTGGGGTGGTGCCACCTTCGACGCCTGCGTGCGCTTCCTCAAGGAAGACCCGTGGGAGCGCCTGCGCAAGCTGCGTGCAGCGCTGCCCAACACCCGCCTGCAAATGCTGCTTCGCGGTCAGAACCTGTTGGGCTACCGCCACTACAGCGACGACGTGGTCAAGGCCTTCGTCGCCAAGGCTGCGGTTAACGGCATTGATGTGTTCCGCATTTTCGACGCCATGAACGACGTGCGTAACCTGCGCGTGGCCATCGAAGCGGTCAAGGCCGCCGGCAAGCACGCCCAGGGCACCATCGCTTACACCACCAGCCCGGTACACACCATCGAAGCCTTCGTGAAGCAGGCCAAGCAGATGGAAGCCATGGGTTGCGACTCGGTGGCGATCAAGGACATGGCTGGCCTGCTGACCCCGTTCGCCACTGGCGAGTTGGTCAAGGCGCTGAAGGCTGAACAGTCGCTGCCGGTGTTCATCCACTCCCACGATACCGCCGGTCTGGCTGCCATGTGCCAGCTCAAGGCCGTGGAAAATGGCGCCGACCACATCGACACCGCCATCTCCAGCTTCGCTTGGGGCACCAGCCACCCGGGTACCGAGTCGATGGTTGCTGCACTCAAGGGCAGCGAATTCGACACCGGCCTGGACCTGGAGCTTCTGCAGGAAATCGGGTTGTACTTCTATGGCGTGCGCAAGAAGTATCACCAGTTCGAAAGCGAGTTCACAACGGTGGACACCCGCGTGCAGGTCAACCAGGTACCGGGCGGCATGATTTCCAACCTGGCCAACCAGCTCAAGGAGCAGGGCGCCCTTAACCGCATGAACGAAGTGCTGGCCGAGATCCCGCGTGTTCGTGAAGACCTCGGCTTCCCGCCGCTGGTCACCCCGACCTCGCAGATCGTCGGCACCCAGGCCTTCTTCAACGTGCTGGCGGGTGAGCGCTACAAGACCATCACCAATGAGGTGAAGCTGTACCTGCAAGGTGGTTATGGCAAGGCCCCGGGTGTGGTCAACGAACAACTGCGTCGCCAGGCTATCGGCAGCGAAGAAGTGATCGATGTGCGCCCGGCTGACCTGCTGAAGCCGGAAATGGCCAAGTTGCGTAGCGACATCGGTGCCCTGGCCCGTTGCGAAGAGGACGTGCTGACCTTCGCCATGTTCCCGGACATTGGCCGCAAGTTCCTCGAAGAACGCGAAGCTGGCACGCTGACGCCTGAAGTTCTGCTGCCGATTCCGGAAGCCGGTGCCGTGGCTGCCCCAGGTGGTGAAGGCGTGCCGACCGAGTTCGTCATCGACGTTCACGGCGAAACCTACCGCGTCGACATCACCGGTGTGGGCGTTAAGGCCGAAGGCAAGCGTCACTTCTACCTGTCGATCGACGGCATGCCGGAAGAAGTGGTATTCGAGCCGCTCAACGAGTTCGTCAGCGGTGGCGGTAGCAAGCGCAAACAAGCTACTGACCCTGGCCACGTAAGCACCACCATGCCAGGGAACATCGTTGATGTGCTGGTCAAGGAAGGTGACATGGTCAAGGCCGGCCAGGCGGTCTTGATCACCGAAGCCATGAAGATGGAAACCGAAGTGCAGGCAGCCATCGCCGGCAAGATCGTGGCCATCCATGTGGCCAAGGGTGATCGCGTGACGCCGGGTGAGATCCTGATCGAGATCGAAGGCTGATTTAAGCCCTCATCTACAAGTGGTTAACCTCTGGGGAGCGGATGCTCCCCTTTTTTTGTGCCGGATTCACTAGCCTCTTCGCGGGTAGTCCACCTCATGACGCGCATCCCCCGCAGGAGCGGGTTCATCCGCGAAAAGGCCAGCTGATTCAGCACACCGTTCAACCTTTGCGGCACACCTCAAGGCTATCCACCTGGCCACCCGGCTGCTGGTTCTCCTCGCTCAGCCATCGCTCAAACCCGGCAGCTACCGCCGGCCATTCATCATCGGTAATCGAGTACCAAGCCGTATCGCGGTTATGGTCCTTGACCACCAGGTGCTTGCGGAACACCCCTTCGTAGACGAAGCCGAATCGTTCTGCCGCGCGTTTGGAGCGGGCATTGGCGTTATTGCACTTCCACTCCAGTCGTCGATTACCCAGCTCGAAGCCCAGCTTGCCCAGCAGATACACCGCCTCGGTACCCTTGGGCGTGCGCTGCATGGCGGCGCCGAAGGCGATGTGCCCGATCTCTATTCGGCCGTGGTCAGGCACGATCGACATCAGGCTGAGAATGCCTTGGGCCTGGCCACTGGCGCGGTCGATGACGGTATAGAAAAGCGGGTCGCGGCCAGCAGCATTGCCTTCCAGCCAGCGGTCAAAGGCGGCACGTTCGGCGAACGGGCCGTAGGGCAAGTAGTCCCACAGCACCGGATCGGAGGCCGGCCCCTGCAGCACCTCCCAGAGGTCTTCGCCATGGCGCTCTGCATCGAGCTTCTCCAGGCGGATGAAGCGGCCTTCAATTGGTTCGGCCTTGGGGGTGGCGGCGGGTTTCCAGTTCAATGCGTCTGTCATGTTCGACCTACAAGCCTTTGCGGAATTGGATGAAACCCGAGCGCTCTGCAACCTGCTGGTACAGGCTGATGGCAGTGGCGTTGGTTTCGTGGGTCAGCCAGTGCACCTTGATGCAGTTGTCGGCCTTGGCAGTGGTGTAGACGTACTCGATCAGCTGTCGACCAATGCCCAGGCCACGTTGCGTGCTGTCCACATACAGGTCCTGCAGGTAGCAGGAATTCTCGATGCTCCAGTTGGAACGATGGTAGATGAAGTTGACCATCCCCACCGCCTTGCCGTCGACCCAGGCCAGTGCCGAATGGGTTGGCTCGTTGGGGTCGAGCAAGCGTTGCCAGGTGCTCAGGCTGATGGCATCGGCCAGTTTGGTCTCGTAGAAGTGCAAGTAGGCCTGCCACAGGGTGTGCCAGGCGGCGTGATCCTGGGCAGTGACAGGGCGCAGAGTAACGCTGGTCATGGGGCTATTCCTTCAGGCTTGGCGCATGTGCGCCGCGAGTTGTTTGTCCAGTTGATCGGGGCTGGCGGTCAGGCCCTCGCGCACGCCAGCGACGTCTTGCCCGGAGCGGTTCTGGCTGAGCTTGCGTGCACCTTGAAGGCGCGCAATGGGCAGGCGGATGCCGACGATGGCACGCAGCATGCCCTCGATGTAGTCGGCAGGTGCATCGGTGACTTTCCATGGTTCGCTGCGACCCTGTTCGTGGCGGTCGGTCAGGCGGCTTACGATAGCCAGTAGCGGCTCGGCCTCATGGATGACTTCGGCCGGGCCATAAGCGTGCACCGCCAGGTAGTTCCAGGTCGGCACCACCTTGGGGTTATCGGCCTTGCTTGGGTAATAGCTGGGGCTGACATAAGCATCGGCGCCGGGGAATACCAGCAGCGCTTCTGCGCCTTGCTGCAGGTCTTGCCATTGGCGGTTGGCCCGGGCCAGGTGAGCATACACAGTGCCGTAAACGCCCTCGGCGGTATCGACCAGCACCGGCAGGTGTGTGGCCAGAAGGCCCTGCTCGCCTTGGCTGATCAGAACGGCCAGGCGGGTGTCTAGCATGTGCTGGTGCAGGCGGGTGAGGTCGTGTTCCTGGTGGGGCTTACTGGTGTACATGGCGGGATCCTTGTCGAATGGCTCCATCCTAGGCAGGCTATTGGTTCTATGTAAGAGCCATTTATGCCTGTTTTGATAGGTCCAATACCATGAGTGAGTCCCCCCTCATACTGCCTTTCGACCCTGCCGGGATCGCCCTTGATCGCCGCCGCGGGCTTAGCCAGCAGCTGTATCAGGCGTTGCGAGCACGGGTACTGGATGGGCGTCTGAGCAGTGGTACGCGGCTGCCGGCCACGCGCGACCTGGCTGCCATGTTGGCGCTTTCACGCAACAGCGTGGTGCGCGCCTATGATCAGCTGTATGCCGAGGGCTTCATCGAAAGTCGGGTCGGCGATGGCACTTACGTTAGCCTACTGCCCAAACTGTCCACAGAAGTATCCACAGGGTTATCCCTATGCTTATCAACAGGTTTATCCACATTTCCTGAAGAAAATACTGAGGATTTATCCAGCGAGAGACTTTTCCGTGAGCCTCTGCAGCGCCTGAAAAGCAACCATTTACCACCTCCCAGAAGTGGCGCGCCGCGTGCATTTCGAGTCGGCATTCCGGCATTCGACCTGTTCCCGTTTGACGTATGGGCCAAGCTACAGGCGGGTTTCTGGCGCAACCCGTCCCCTGCGCAACTGGGCTATGGTGACCCGGCAGGTGAACCGGCTTTGCGCGATCTGATTGCGGCCTACTTACGCCGCTCGCGGGGGCTGAACTGCACAGCTGAACAAATTGTGATCACAAGCGGTGCGCAGCAGGCCATCAGCCTTTGTGCACAGTTGCTGCTGCAATCGGGCGACGGTGTGGCTGTGGAAAACCCAGGCTATCGGGCGGCCGCGCATGCCTTCACGCTCGCGGGGGGGCGGGTGGTTGGCGTACCTGTGGATGAAGACGGGCTGGACTGCGACCGGCTCGAACAGTTGACGGATTGTCGGCTGACCTATGTCACGCCTGCGCACCAATACCCGACCGGGGTGACCATGAGCCTTGCACGTCGCCTGGCATTGCTGGCCTGGGCTGAACGCAGTGGCGGCTGGATCATCGAGGACGACTACGACGGCGAGTATCGCTACAGCGGTGCCCCGCTGGCCCCGCTGGCGGCGCTCGACCGGCACGGGCGGGTGCTGTATGTCGGTACTTTCGGCAAGATAGCCTTCCCGGCGTTGCGTCTGGGCTACCTGGTGCTACCACCAAGTCTGGTGCAGGCGTTCAGCCAGGGCAAAGCGTTGGCGGTACGGCATTCGGAGGTCAGCAGCCAGTGCGTGATGGCCGAGTTCATGGCGCGAGGGCATTTTCAGCGGCATATCCGCCGCATGCGCAAGGCGGCGTTGAAGCGGCGCGATGTGCTCATGGCCGGTTGGCCTGTGGATATTCCGGGGTTGGGCGCAATGCTGGAAGTGGCGGCTGGGCTGCATGTGAAGGTCGATGTGGATAACTTTGCTCGGGAACAGGAGCTGGTGGCCAAGGCCGAGGCGGTGGGGGTGGAGGTGACGCCACTGAGCAATTTCTGGTTGGCGGACAGCGAGGCGCCTGTGGATAAACGGGCAGGCCTGGTGTTGGGCTTTGCTGCGGTGCCGGAGGGCGAGATAGCCGAGGCCTTGATGAAACTACGCAAAGTCTGGAGAAAATGAAGGGGGCTGCAAAGCAGCCCCCGGTTCAATATCAGGTACCGGACTTTATCCGCGTCCAGGCGCGGGTCCTGGCCCGTTCGGCATTTCGTGTCAAAGGCTTGAGGGTATACAGCTTGGCCCTCGCCTCTGCTGTCGGATACAGGTTGGGGTTGTTGCGAATCGTCGGATTCACCTTGTCGGTCGCATCCTTGTTCGGGTTCGGATACCCGACGAAGTCGCTGATCGGCGCAATGACCTCTGGCCGCAGCAGGTAGTTGATGAAGGTATGCGCATCCTCCGGGTTGGCTGCGCCCTTTGGAATCGCCAGCATGTCGAACCAGATTGGCGCGCCTTCCTTGGGCAGGCGCATGTCCACCACCACGCCGTTGTTCGCCTCGCGGGCGCGGTTGGCAGCCTGCGAGAAGCTGCCGCTGTAGCCCACCGCCACGCAGATGTCGCCATTGGCGATATCTGCCATGTACTTCGAGGAGTGGAAGTACGTGATATGCGGACGAATCTTCAGCATCAGCGCCTCGGCCTTCTTGTAGTCGGCCGGTTTGTCGCTGTTCGGCGGCAAGCCCAGGTACTGCAGGGCCACCGGTAGAATCTCCGACGGCGAGTCGAGCAGGGCCACGCCGCACTGCTTGAGCTTGGCGATGTTCTCTTCCTTGAAAATCAGGTCCCAGCTGTCCACCGGCGCGTTGTCGCCGAGTGCAGCCTTGACCTTGGCCGGGTTGAAGCCGATCAGCACGGTGCCGTACATATACGGCACGGCAAACTTGTTGCCCGGGTCATTGGCTTCGATCAGCTTCATCAGCGCCGGGTCCAGGTGTTTCCAATTCGGCAGCTTGCTGCGATCCAGCGGTTGGAACACCCCGGCTTCGATCTGTTTGGCGAGGAACACGTTGGACGGCACTACCACGTCATAACCGGAGTTACCGGTTAGCAGCTTGGCCTCCAGCGCCTCGTTGGTGTCGAAGATGTCGTACACCAGCTTGACGCCACTGTCCTTCTGGAACGCAGTCAAGGTCTGCGGGGTGATGTAATCGAACCAGTTGTATACACGCAGGGTACGCTGCTCGGCTTGCGCATGCAGGGCGCCCGTGGACAGGGTGGCAGCGATGAGCGGGGCGAGCAGACGTTTGAGTCGGACCATTATCGGGCTCCTGGCTGGGCGCGCTGGAAGCCTTCCAGCACATTGACCGCGTTGATGCCGATTTCTTCCACAGCGTAGCCGCCTTCCATCACGAACAGGGTCGGCTTGCCGAGTTGGCCGATGCGCTTGCCCATTTCCAGATAGTCCGGGCTGTCCAGCTTGAATTGCGAGATGGGGTCGTCCTTGAAGGTGTCCACACCCAGGGAGATGACCAGCACGTCGGCGTCATAGCTGGCGATGCGCTTGCAGGCATCTTCCAGGGCTGCGCTCCAGGCGGCCCAGTCGCTACCGGCCGGCAAGGGGTAGTTGATGTTGTAGCCCTCGCCTGCGCCTTCGCCGGTTTCATCGGCATAGCCTAGGAAGAACGGGAATTCGTCCTGCGGGTCGCCGTGGATCGAAGCGAAGAACACGTCGTCGCGGCTGTAGAAGATGTCTTGGGTGCCGTTGCCGTGGTGGTAGTCGACGTCAAGGATGGCGACCTTGCTTCGGCCTTGGTCGAGGAAGGCCTGGGCGGCGATGGCGGCGTTATTCAGGTAGCAGTAGCCGCCCATCACTTCACCGGCAGCGTGGTGTCCTGGCGGACGGCACAGGGCGAACGCCGCATGGGCGCCTTGCTCAATCGCTGCCTGTGCGGTCAGGGCAACTTGCGCAGCACTATAGGCCGCCTGCCAGGTACCCGCGGTGATGGGGGCGCCGGCATCGAAGCTGTAGTAACCCAGTTCGCCATGCAGGCCGGTCGGTTTGACCTGGCGCAGTGTGCGGGCCGGCCAGGTGAAGGGCAGCAGGTCACCCTCGTGGCCCAGTGCAGCCCAGCGGGCCCAGGCGCCTTCGAAGAAATTCAGGTAGTCGGCGCTGTGGATGCGCAGCAACGGCGCACGGCCGAAATCGGTGGGGCCCTGGATATCGCCGAGGTCGCGTTTTTTCACCTGGTCGAGCACATGGTCGGCGCGCGAAGGCATTTCGAAACAGGGCATCAGCTTGCCATCGATCAGCTCGCAGCGGCCGTGGTGCAGGCGGTGGTCATCGGAATAGATCGTCAGCATTGTTGTTCTCCGGTGGGGACTGGCGTGGGTCCATTGTTACGGGCTGATCAGCAGGGGAGAACGACGCAAACGGCCAAAAGGGGATCGATGTGGCCAAGGTCTATGGCCAGATGGGCGGTGACCTATCCCAGCCCCGTCGCGGGTAAGGCAGCGGCGGCAACGGTGAACGGCCTTTGGGCATTGGCCGGCAGGTCCGGCCCTTTCGCGGGTGAACCCGCTCCTACAATGGCCACCAAGGCGTCAGGGGTTGTGACGCCCCTGTAGGCGCGGGTTTACCCGCGAAGAGGCCAGAACAGGTCAACCACGAAAATGGCTGGGCGCCACGCCACTCCAGCGCTGGAAGGCATGCCGAAAACTGGCCGTCTCACTGAACCCCAAAGTCTCCGCAATCCGGTAGATCGGCATCTGTTCATCGGCCAGCAACTGCTTGGCCCGCTCGAACCTCAGTTCGTCCAGCAGTTGTTGATAACTGCAGCCCAGCGCCTGCAAATGCCGACGCAGGGTGCGCGACGAGCAGTTCATCTGCCGCGCAAGCCCTTCCAGCCCAGGGGCTGCGTCCAGTTGCTGCGCCAGCAGCTGGCGAATCCGTCCCAGCCATGCCTGGCGACCGGTGAATTCAAGGTTCAGGCGCCGGCAGCGCTCGCTCATGGCTTTGTGAGTAATCGGGTCGGCCAGCGGCAGCGGCATATCTAGCCATCGCCGTTCGAAGGCAAAGGCATTGTCCTCGGCGGCGAAACCGATCGGGCATGGAAACGCTCCGGCATAGAGCGCGTGGTAACCAGGGCGAGGGTGTTCAAAGCGTGCGCCAAGCAGCGGCAACGGACGGCCAAGCAGGTCGTCGCAGATGACTTTCAGCGACACCAGGCAGAACTCGGCGTTGAAAGCGCTCAGCGCCGGGCTGTCCTGGTAATCGCTGGCGCTGAACCAGACACGTTGGCCGTCGTCGAGCAAGCGCAGCTTGAAGACTGTTCCCAGCAGTGCCGGATATTGCAGCGCCAGGCGTAAGGCGTCACCCAAAGTGGCACTGGAGAGCAGCGCGTAACCGAGCATGCCGTAGCACGACACATGCATGCGCTGGCCCAGCTCCAGGCCAATGTCCTCGCGTCGGGCCACCGCATTGGCGCAAACCTGCAACTCCTGCTGTGTGGTGATGCGCGCATCGGCATGCCCCAGGTCTGCCGGGCCAATGCCGCTGCCGGCCAGCAGCGCTGAAGCCTCGCAACCGTCTGCCTGGAAGACGTTGAGAATCAGCGAAACTGCGTTGAGGGTGGTCAGGTGGCTGTGCAGCATGCTGGGTAATCCCGTGGGGCTGGGACGCATTATGGAGCAAGTTGTGTGCCGATATCCGGGGCTGCAGGTAAACCACATACTCTGCAGGCGCGGTCTGGTGTCGCGAAGGCCCGCAAAAGCGGCCCCCAAAACCTTCAGGCAAAAAAAAGGCCCGAAGCAAGCGCTCGGGCCTTGGAAAGGTTGAGAGGTGTCTAGTCCCTCGACCTGGTGAGACTGTTTACAGCGGCCTGATTACGCCTTCAGCGGAACCAGACGTGGAGCGATCATGTTTTCCGGACGCAGGATGTCGTCGAGCATCGCGTCGTCCAGCAGCTTCTCTTCGCGCACCAGTTCCAGTACGCCGCGGCCACTTTCCAGGGCAACGCGGGCGATACGGGTGGCGTTTTCGTAGCCGATGTACGGGTTCAGTGCGGTAACCAGGCCGATCGAGTGCTCGACCAGTTCGCGGCAGCGCTGTTCGTTGGCGGTGATGCCGACGATGCAGTGCTCGCGCAGCATGTCCATGGCGCGTTGCAGCAGGCGGATCGAGTCGAAGATCTTGTAGGCGATCAGCGGCTCCATCACGTTCAGCTGCAGTTGGCCACCTTCGGCGGCGACGGTCAGGGCCAGGTCGTTGCCCATGATGGCGAAGGCCACCTGGTTTACAGCCTCTGGAATAACCGGGTTGACCTTGCCTGGCATGATCGAGCTGCCTGGCTGACGCGCCGGCAGGTTGATCTCGTTGATGCCGGTACGCGGGCCGCTGGACAGCAGGCGCAGGTCGTTGCAGATCTTCGACAGCTTGACCGCTGTGCGCTTGAGCATGCCGGAGAACAGCACGAAAGCGCCCATGTCGGAGGTGGCTTCGATCAGGTCGGCAGCCGGTACCAGCGGATGGCCGCTGATGGTAGCCAGGCGCTGTACGGCCAAGGCCTGGTAGCCAGGGTCGGCGTTGATGCCAGTACCGATGGCGGTACCACCCAGGTT
The DNA here is from genome assembly GCF_036630035.1 of Pseudomonas sp. LTR0. Lineage (NCBI taxonomy): Bacteria > Pseudomonadati > Pseudomonadota > Gammaproteobacteria > Pseudomonadales > Pseudomonadaceae > Pseudomonas > Pseudomonas sp. LTR0. The sequence continues at coordinate 5,446,087 of NZ_CP123734.1, read as the reverse complement.
GATTTCGGTCAGCAGTTCCGGAGCCAGCGAGCGCAGGCGCTGCAGGTCTTCGTTCATGGTGGTGGCGAAGGCGCGGAATTCCTGGCCCAGGGTCATTGGTACGGCGTCCTGCAGCTGGGTACGGCCCATCTTCAGTACGTGGTCGAATTCTTTACCCTTGGCAGCAAAGGCCTGGATCAGGCTATCAAGGCTGGCCAGCAGCGCGTCGTGACCCAGCAACAGGCCCAGGCGGATTGCGGTCGGGTAGGCGTCGTTGGTCGACTGCGCCATGTTCACGTCGTTGTTCGGGTGCAGGTACTGGTACTCACCCTTCTGGTGGCCCATGGCCTCCAGCGCAACGTTGGCAATGACTTCGTTGGCGTTCATGTTGGTAGAAGTACCAGCGCCGCCTTGGATCATGTCAACTACGAACTGGTCGTGGTAATCGCCTTTGATCAGGCGGGCGCAGGCTGCAGAAATGGCAGCGTGCTTGGCATCGCTCAGGTGACCCAGCTCACGGTTGGCGTCGGCAGCGGCCTGCTTGACCATGGCCAGGGCCACGACCAGCTTCGGGTAGTGCGACAGCGGAACACCGGAGAGGTGGAAGTTGTTGGCAGCGCGCAGGGTCTGGATGCCGTAGTAGGCATCTGCAGGAACTTCAAGGGTACCCAACAAGTCTTTTTCGACGCGGAACGATGCAGCAGAGGACATGATGTATATCATCTCGATTTTGACCCGGCACCTGCCGGAATGGCGCCAATCCTAGGCCTGAAGGTGTTTTTGCGGCCAATGCTATTGCACGCTAACCTATGCACAAACGGCATAGTGTTTCATGTGACGCCAATTGATATTCGAGCGTGTTCCATTTTGGTGCACGCCGGGAGATGTGCTTTGTGAACCTTGAAAGCAAATGGCTGGAAGACTTCAGCGCTCTGGCCGCTACCCGCAGTTTTTCCCAGGCGGCAGAGCGGCGTTTCGTTACCCAACCGGCCTTCAGCCGGCGCATTCGCAGCCTTGAGGCGGCGTTGGGCCTGCAATTGGTTAACCGCTCTCGCACACCCATCGAGCTGACCGAGGCCGGGCAGCTATTTCTCGTCACAGCGCGTACCGTTGTCGACCAGTTGAGCGAAATTCTCCGTCATTTGCATCATCTTGAAGGCGGGCAGGGCGAAGTGGTGCAAGTCGCTGCGGCGCACTCCTTGGCGTCGGGCTTCTTCCCCCGTTGGGTGGCCCAGTTGCGCAACGACGGTTTGAACATCGCCACCCGCCTGGTTGCGACCAACGTCGGAGATGCCGTACATGCACTGCGCGAAGGCGGCTGCGACCTGATGCTGGCGTTCTACGACCCGGACGCGGCCTTGCAGATGGATGCCGAGATCTTCCCATCGCTGCACATGGGCAACACTGAAATGCTGCCGGTGTGCGCCGTGGGTGCCGATGGCAAGCCGTTGTTCGACCTGGAAGGCGAGGGCAGCGTGCCATTGTTGGCCTATACCGCCGGCGCATTCCTTGGCCGCTCGGTCAACTTACTGCTGCGCCAGCGCAACCTGCGGTATACCACCGTCTATGAAACCGCCATGGCCGACAGCCTCAAGAGCATGGCCCTGGAAGGGATGGGCATCGCCTGGGTGCCGCGCCTGTCCATGCGTGGCGAGCTCGAACGCGGTGAGCTGGCGATCTGCGGCGGTAGCCAATGGCATGTGCCGCTGGAAATCCGCCTGTACCGCTGCGCGCTGGTGCGTAAGGCTAACGTCCGCTTGCTATGGCGCAAGCTGGAGTCGTCTGCAGCACAAGGTGAAGCGTCACTTTGAATTCTCCTTCAGGTAATCAGTGATATTTGCACGATTCCTGTCGCTGTAGCGGTAGCAGTTGGACCGTGCCGGTACACGGGGGTGCGTGTACGTTTCACACACCCAACCATTGAACTTCAGTTCGGCGTCTTCATGGGTGGCGCCTAGAAGATGGCCAATTTCATGAGCTGCAGCACCGTATGCGGCCACAGAGGCAATGGCTGTTTTCTGCTTTAAATAGGCCAAGCCGGCGTTGTAGTTCAGGCCGCTGTGATCGTAGCTGTTGCGGGTGAGCAGGAGATGTTTATCCATGAGGGAGTAGAGTCGGTGTCGCTTTTGTGCATACACCTGCCGGCTGAAAGCATCCAGGAGCTTTTCGGACGGCATTCCTGCATAAGCAATATCGGTTATGTGTTTTATATTGCGTTGAAATATCACTTCGACGGGATGTTGGCTGAAACTGCGCATTTCGTTCAGCCAATGCTGGAAGAAGTCTTCGTTCAATTGCCCGTCGTGCATATCGGCCAGGTCGTCGTGCACATAGACGGTGACGGTGAGCGCTTGGGCTGCCGAAGCACTAGGCAATTGCACGCTGAGTGCCAGACCAAACGAAAGTGCGAAGAAGCATGGAGTTTTCATGTAGACGTACCAAAGTGCTCGAGGAAGGGCTGCGAGCGTGCAGCACTCGTCGACCCCGAGGCAGCAGGAAAAAGTTGTCCCACGAGACAGCTTGCCCTTTGATCCGGCATGTGCTTGTAGGGGTGGGCGGCCAGCCTTTAAATACGTTACAATCCCGCGCCTTCGGCCGACTGGTCGATTCAGAATCCGTATGACAAGCCACGCCGGCCCACCTGCGTGGCTTGTTGCTTTTAGCGCGCCAGAAGGCGCTTGCAGGAGAGGCTCGACGATGAGTGCACTGGTTGGCGTGATCATGGGCTCCAAGTCCGATTGGTCCACCCTTAGCCACACCGCCGATATGCTGGAAAAACTCGGCATTCCCTACGAAGTGAAGGTGGTTTCCGCCCACCGCACCCCGGATCTGCTGTTCCAGTATGCCGAGGAGGCTGAGGGCCGTGGCATCGAGGTGATCATCGCCGGTGCCGGTGGCGCAGCCCACCTGCCAGGCATGTGCGCCGCCAAGACCCACCTGCCGGTGCTGGGCGTGCCGGTTCAGTCGTCGATGCTGTCGGGCGTCGATTCGCTGCTGTCGATCGTGCAGATGCCTGCCGGTGTGCCGGTTGCCACCCTGGCCATCGGCCGTGCCGGTGCAGTCAACGCTGCCCTGTTGTCGGCCAGCATTCTGGGCGCCAAGTACCCGCAGTACCACGCGGCGTTGAAGCAGTTCCGCACGGAACAGACCGACACCGTGCTGGACAACCCAGACCCGCGCCAGGCTTGAGGCTCAACCCATGAAGATCGGTGTAATCGGTGGCGGCCAGCTGGGCCGCATGCTGGCCTTGGCGGGTACCCCGCTGGGCATGAACTTCGCCTTCCTCGACCCGGCACCGGACGCCTGCGCTGCGCCCCTGGGCGAGCACCTGCGTGCCGACTACGGCGACCAGGACCACCTGCGTCAGCTGGCCGACGAAGTCGACCTGGTCACCTTCGAGTTCGAAAGCGTCCCGGCCGAGACCGTCGCCTTCCTTTCGCAGTTCGTGCCGGTGTACCCCAGCGCCGAATCGCTGCGCATCGCCCGTGACCGCCTGTTCGAAAAGAGCATGTTCCGCGACCTGGGCATCCCCACTCCGGCCTTCGCCGACATCCTCTCGCAGGCAGATCTGGACGCCGCAGTGGCCAGCATCGGCCTGCCGGCCGTACTGAAAACCCGCACCCTGGGTTACGACGGCAAGGGCCAGAAGGTGCTGCGCACGCCAGAAGACGTGGTGGGTACCTTCGCCGAGCTGGGCAGCGTGCCATGCCTGCTGGAAGGCTTCGTGCCGTTCACTGGCGAAGTATCGCTGGTGGCCGTGCGTGGCCGCGATGGCGAAACCCGCTTCTACCCGCTGGTGCACAACACCCACGAGAGCGGCATCCTGCGCCTGTCGGTGGCCAGTCAGGCACACCCGCTGCAGGCGCTGGCCGAAGATTACGTCGGCCGCGTGTTGCAGAAGCTGGATTACGTTGGCGTGATGGCCTTCGAGTTCTTCGAAGTTGATGGTGGCTTGAAGGCCAACGAAATAGCCCCGCGTGTGCACAACTCCGGGCACTGGACCATCGAAGGTGCCGAGTGCAGCCAGTTCGAGAACCATCTGCGTGCCGTTGCCGGCCTGCCACTGGGCTCGACCGCCAAGGTGGGCGAGAGCGCGATGCTCAACTTCATCGGTGAAGTGCCGGCCGTGGACAAGGTTCTCGCCATCGGGGACTGCCACCTGCACCACTACGGCAAAGCCTTCAAGGTTGGCCGCAAAGTTGGACACGCCACCCTGCGCTGCGCTGACATGGCCACCCTCGAGCGCAAGATTGCCGAAGTAGAGGCGCTGATCAGCAACTGATCGGGCATCGAATCGAACTTCTGCAAGCGGCACGCCCTCTGAATATGGCAGCAAGCCGAAGCCCGTCTAGGCTTTGGCTTGTTCCAACTTCACTGCAGAGGGATTGCCATGGGTATCATTGGAACCATCTTCATCGGCCTCATCGTCGGCCTGCTGGCCCGCTTCATCAAGCCGGGCGATGACAGCATGGGCTGGATTATGACCATCCTGCTGGGTATTGCCGGCTCCTTGTTGGCTACCTATGGCGGCCAGGCGCTGGGTATATACCAGGCTGGGCAGGCGGCGGGCTTCTTTGGTGCGCTGGTCGGTGCCGTGGTCCTGCTGGTGATCTACGGATTCATCAAGAAACGCTGATTACTGGTTAGAATGCTCGGCAATTCATTCGAGTTGCCGAGCATTTTCATGCGTGCCTTTTTCCTTGTCCCCTTGCTGTTGGCCAGTACGCTGGCCCATGCCGAACTGCCCGAAACCGACTGGCTGGAGCTGATGCCCAGGTCGGACCAGAAGGCGCTGGAACAAATGCCTGAAATCGACCACAACTCACCGGAAGCCATGGGCACTTTTACCGCCAAGGGTGGCCTCAAGCAGAGCAAGGGCCTGCCTGCGGTGATGTATTCGACCAAGACCGTTGCGGCCATGAATGGCAAGGACATCCGCCTAGGTGGCTACCCTGTGCCGCTGGAGAGTGACGCCAAGGGCAACAGCACGTTGTTCTTCCTGGTGCCGTACCCGGGTGCGTGCATCCATGTGCCGCCACCGCCGCCCAACCAGTTGGTACTGGTGCGCTACCCGAAAGGCCTGAAGATCGATGACATCTACACCCCGCTGTGGGTCAGCGGCAAGCTGAAGGTGGAAAAGGTCAGCAATGACCTGGCCGACGCGGCCTATGCGCTGGATGCGGGGAAGGTGAGGGTGGTAGAAGACGCAGACCTTTGATAATTGGCCCGGCCTCTTCGCGGGCTTGCCCGCTCCCACAGGTTCTCCACAAGCCTCGAAAATTGTGGGTTACCTGTGGGAGCGGGCAAGCCCGCGAAGAGGCCGGCAACAAAAGTGCTGGGCTCAGATATTTTCACAACCGATCTGGACGCTCAGCGAATGACTCGCCCCAGGCTTCAACTCCACCAGGTCATCCCACACATTGGCTGTCTCGATGCACAACATCCGCTGCCATCCATCGTCAGCCATGTCCGCCAGCTCCTTGGCCCGCTCGGTCCACGGGTTCCAGATCACCGCTGAGCGCGAGCTGCTGCTGGTCAAGGTAATCCGCCGACTCCAATGCGTGTCGACGATGCTGAGGGTCTGCGGGGTGTTCAGGTAGATCCGGTCCGTCTCCCCGGCAAACGTCAGTGCCCCCAGCTGCTGGCGCTGTTCCCAGCCCGCCAGGGTCTCGATATAACCCAGCCCGTCGACACCCTCGACCCGCGCCTGGCGCACATCGCTGACCGCGAAGTAGCTATGCAGGGCCTGGCTGATGGTCACGGGGGTATTGCCCATGTTGCGGCTGGTCAGGCTCAGTTTTAGCTCTGTGCCCATCTCCACCACCAGTTTCAGCTCGACATCATGAGGCCAACCCGGCAGGTCGCCCTGCGCTTCAGGCAGTTCGAACTCGATCCGCAGGGTTTCGCCCACTTCCTCGATACCCAGCAATTGCCAGTCACGCGTGCGCGCAAGCCCGTGGGCAGGCGCCGGTGTTCCCTGGTACATGGCCTGGACGGCCTGAGGGTTGCGCTGCAGGTTGCCAAACCATGGCCAGCACACTGGTACCCCGGCGCGTACCGACTTGCCCTGGCGGAAGATGGCCTGGTCGCTCAGCCACAGCAGCGGCGGTTCGCCTACCTGCTGGTAGCTGAGGACCTGTGCGCCCTGCTGGGCGATCAGGAGTTCGGCGCGGTCACTGCTGATACGCCAACAGTTGAGTTCGCCATGTTGCTCGGTTACGACCTGAAAGGTAGCCATTGCGTTCGTCCCATTGATTGCCAGTGGGCCTTGGACCCGGGCACATGCAATGAGTTTACCGCCAGCGAGGCTCAGCGACGAGGCACGGAGCGGGTACGGCCACTGCCGTCGATGGCGACGAAGACGAATACCGCTTCGGTGACCTTGCGCCATTCGCTGGACAGCGGGTCGTCGCTCCACACTTCGACCATCATCTGGATCGAGCTGCGGCCGATTTCCAGGGTCTGGGTATAGAAAGACAGCTGTGCGCCTACCGCGACGGGTACCAGGAAGGCCATGCGGTCGATGGCTACGGTGGCTACGCGGCCGCCGGCGACACGGCTGGCCATGGCCGTGCCTGCCAGGTCCATTTGGGCAACCAGCCAACCGCCAAAAATATCGCCAAACCCGTTGGTTTCTCGCGGCAATGCGGTGATTTGCAAGGCCAGGTCGCCTTGCGGGATTGGATCTTCTTGTTCGAGCTCAATCATGCGATGGGGCCTCTGACCCGTGACGCTTTTCGTTGGTGTGGCGCAAAGGCCGGGTAAACGATTCAGCTTGAAACATACTACGCCGATTTCGTTTCACTGGGCGGCCGTAGGGAAACTCTGCGAAACCGCCTGACAATAGTGACCGGCGTTTTCGCACAACATCCCACGTTAGGAGCAACCTAATCCTACGATCTGCCAGTATATAGGGCATAACGGCCAGCGACGACCGCGCATTCATGAATATCTGCGTGGATTTTGTATCGCTTTCGGCGTAGCTCGGCAATTTGCTATCTTCGCCTGTCTCCAATCCAGAAGCCGCGCGCCAAGCGGCCTGCATGCCCTACAAAGAGAACAACGAGCGATGACCTCCGTGCCCAGCAGTATCGAGCAGCCCTCGCGGCCGCTGACCCGCAGCGACTACAAGACCCTCTCACTGTCCGCCTTGGGCGGTGCGCTGGAGTTCTACGATTTCATCATTTTCGTGTTCTTCGCCACGGTGGTGGGCAAGTTGTTCTTCCCGGCCGACATGCCCGAGTGGCTGCGGCTGATGCAAACGTTCGGCATCTTCGCCGCCGGTTACCTGGCGCGGCCGCTGGGCGGCATCATCATGGCCCATTTCGGTGACTTGCTTGGTCGCAAGAAGATGTTCACCTTGAGCATATTCATGATGGCCCTGCCGACCCTGATCATGGGGTTGCTGCCGACGTATGCGCAGATCGGCATGTGGGCACCGATCCTGCTGTTGTTGATGCGCGTCATCCAGGGCGCGGCAATCGGCGGCGAAGTACCGGGCGCATGGGTGTTCGTCTCCGAGCACGTGCCGGCTCGCAACACCGGCTATGCCTGCGGCACCCTGACCGCTGGCCTGACTGCCGGCATCCTGCTGGGCTCGCTGGTAGCGACCCTGATCAACAGCGTGTACAGCGCGGAAGAAGTGGCTGACTACGCCTGGCGTATTCCGTTCCTGCTTGGCGGTGTGTTCGGCCTGTTCTCGGTGTACCTGCGCCGTTGGCTGCACGAAACCCCGGTGTTCGCCGAAATGCAGCAACGCAAGGCACTGGCCGAGGAGCTGCCGCTGCGCGCTGTGCTGCGCGACCACCGTGGCCCGATCATCCTGTCGATGTTGCTGACCTGGATGCTTTCAGCCGGCATCGTGGTGGTCATCCTGATGACCCCGGCGCTGCTGCAGAGCTTCTACCACATCAGCCCGACCGACTCGCTCAAGGCCAACAGCCTGGCCATCGTGTTGCTCAGCTTCGGCTGTATTGGTGCCGGCGGCCTGGCCGACCGCTTTGGTGCGGGCCGCGTGTTCGTGATCGGCAGCCTGCTGCTGCTGGCCAGCTCCTGGACCTTCTACCACAGCCTGCCGACCCGGCCCGAGTTGCTGTTCCCGCTGTATGCCGTCACCGGTCTGTGCGTGGGCGTGATTGGCGCAGTGCCTTATGTCATGGTCAAGGCGTTCCCGGCGGTGGTGCGTTTCAGCGGGTTGTCGTTCTCGTACAACGTGGCCTACGCCATCTTTGGCGGGCTGACGCCGATGGTGGTGACCGCATTGCTGAAGGTGAGCCCGATGGCGCCTGCCTACTACGTGGCAGGCCTTTGCGCCGTCGGTCTGGCCGTGGGCCTGTACCTGCTCGCCAACAAGCGCTGATCTGCGCTACGGCTACTGGCCTCTTCGCGGCTAAAGCCGATCCTACAGGGGGTTGCACAGGCCTAAAGGCCGACACCGAACCTGTGGGGGGGCTTTAGCCGCGAAGAGGCCGGGCCTGTTTTCAGTGATGGCCTTTCATCCAATTGTCACAATGAAGTCATATCGTATTCATGCGGCCTGCCGATACTTGGGCCCGTTCCATCCAACACCCCAATATTCCTGCTAGGAGCAAGGCATGAAACTGAAGCGTTTGATGGCGGCCCTTACCTTTGCCGCCGCTGGCGTTGCAACCGCCAACGCGGTAGCCGCTGTCGATCCTGCGATCCCGACCTACACCAAGACCACCGGTGTTTCGGGCAACCTCTCCAGCGTCGGTTCCGACACCCTCGCGAACCTCATGACTCTGTGGGCCGAGGCCTACAAGAAGGAATATCCGAACGTAAACATCCAGATCCAGGCTGCCGGCTCCTCTACCGCGCCACCCGCGCTGACCGAAGGCACCGCCAACCTCGGCCCGATGAGCCGCAAGATGAAGGATGTCGAGCTGCAAGCCTTCGAGCAGAAGTACGGCTACAAGCCGACCGCCATCCCGGTCGCCGTCGACGCCCTGGCCGTGTTCGTGCACAAGGACAACCCAATCAAGGGCCTGACCATGGCTCAGGTTGACGCCATCTTCTCCTCCACTCGCCTGTGCGGTGGCAAGGCCGAGATCAAGACCTGGGGCGACGTCGGTGTGACCGGCGACCTGGCCAACAAGCCAATTCAGTTGTTCGGCCGCAACTCGGTATCGGGCACCTACGGCTACTTCAAGGAAGAAGCGCTGTGCAAAGGCGACTTCAAGCCTAACGTCAACGAACAGCCTGGCTCGGCTTCGGTCGTTCAGTCGATCAGCTCCTCGCTGAACGGCATCGGCTACTCGGGCATCGGTTACAAGACCGCCAGCGTCAGGACCGTAGCCCTGGCCAAGAAAGACGGCGGTGAATTTATTGAAGACAATGAAGCCAACGCCCTGAACGGCACCTACCCGCTGTCGCGCTTCCTTTACGTTTATGTCAACAAGGCGCCGAACAAGCCTCTGGCCCCGCTGGAAGCCGAGTTCGTCAAGCTGGTGCTGTCGCAAGCGGGCCAGCAGGTAGTGGTGAAGGATGGTTACATCCCGCTGCCAGCCAAAGTCGTCGACAAGACCCTGGCTGACCTGGGCCTGTCGCACGCCGGTAACGTTGCAAAGAAGTAAGTAATTAAGAAGAGGCCGGTGCCACAGCCCGGCCTCTTCCACGAATTTCCAGTCCGAAGCCAGGTTCCCTGTGCGGCGGGCTTTCGCGCGTCACCACTTTGTAATGTTTTTGTCACACGGGACCGCTAGGGTGTGCGCATGAATGATCTGGCCAATTCCAACATGACCCAAAACTCCCAGCCCGTGCGCATTGATTTCAATACGCCCGAGTTGCAACGCAAGCGTCGCATGCGCGCGCTCAAGGACCGCCTGACCCGCTGGTATGTACTGGTAGGCGGGCTTGCCGTATTGGCGGCAATCACGTTGATCTTCTTCTACCTGGCCTATGTGGTGTTGCCACTGTTCCAGGGTGCCGAGCTGACCAGCAAGAAAGCCCTGGAGCCGACATGGCTGCAGCAGGATGCCGGTAAGCCACTGATGATCGCGCTTGAAGAGCAGAATCAGGTGGGGATGCGTGTTTCGGACAAGGGCCAGGCATTGTTCTTCGATACCAAGACCGGTAACGAACTCAAGCGTGTCGATCTGGCAGTGCCGGCGGACACCCAGGTTACTTCCATCAGTACTGACCAGCCGGGCAGCGCGCTGGTGGTTCTGGGCTTGTCCAATGGTCAGGCCCTGGTGTTCCACCACACCTACAAGATCACCTACCCGGACAACAAGAAAACCATCACCCCTGGCATCGACTATCCGTACGGCGAGCAATCGTTCGTGCTCGACGAGCAGGGGCGTGCGCTGGACCACGTCAGCGTCAACGTCAATGGTGACACTCTGCTGCTGGCCGGCTCTACCGGTGCTCAGCTGCAGGTGGTCGAGCTGACCCGCACGGAAAACATGATGACCGAAGAGGTCACCACCGAGCAGAACCGCATCGAACTGCCGCAAATGACCGAAACGGTGAAGAATATCTTCATCGACCCACGCCAGCACTGGCTGTACGTGATCAACGGTCGCGCCACGGCCGATGTGTTCAGCCTGCGCGACAAGAGCCTCAATGGCCGTTATAAGCTGTCTGAAAGCGCCGACACCGAAATTACCGCCACCGCCCAGCTGGTTGGTGGCATTTCGCTGATCATCGGTGACTCCAAGGGCGGGCTGGCCCAATGGTTCATGGCCCGTGACCCGGATGGAGAATCGCGCTTCAAGCAGATCCGTACCTTCCAGATGGGCAAGGCACCGATCGTGCAGATCGACGCCGAAGAGCGCCGCAAAGGCTTCATCGCCTTGGACGCCGAAGGCAAACTGGGCGTGTTCCACAGCACTGCACACCGAACCCTGCTGGTTGAGCAGGCTGCCGAAGGCCCTGGCACCCTGGCCCTGTCGCCACGCGCCAACCGAATCATTATCGAAGAAGGCGGCAAGTTGTTGCCGTTGAGCCTGCGCAACCCGCACCCGGAGGTTTCGTTCAGCGCGCTGTGGGGCAAGGTGTGGTACGAGAACTATGACGAGCCGAAATACGTCTGGCAATCGACCGCTTCGAACACTGACTTCGAGCCCAAACTGAGCCTGTCGCCGCTGACCTTCGGTACCTTGAAGGCCGCGTTCTACGCCATGATCCTGGCCGCCCCGCTGGCCATTGCTGCAGCCATCTATACCGCCTACTTCATGGCCCCGCGCATGCGCCGAAAGGTCAAGCCGGTGATCGAGCTGATGGAAGCGATGCCGACGGTGATCCTTGGCTTCTTCGCCGGCCTGTTTTTGGCCCCGTACCTGGAAGGCCACTTGCCCGGTGTGTTCAGCCTGTTCCTGCTGATGCCGATCGGTATCCTGCTGGCCGGCTTTGTCTGGAGCCGGCTGCCGGAGTCGATCCGCCTGCGCGTGCCGGATGGTTGGGAAGCGGCGATCCTGATTCCGGTCATCCTGTTTACCGGCTGGTTCGCCCTGACCATGAGCCCGCACCTGGAAAGCTGGTTCTTCGGCGGTGACATGCGCCTGTGGATCACCAACGACTTAGGTATCACCTACGACCAGCGCAACGCCCTGGTGGTCGGTATTGCCATGGGCTTCGCGGTCATTCCGAACATCTACTCGATTGCTGAAGACGCCGTGTTCAGTGTGCCGCGCAGTCTGACCCTGGGCTCGCTGGCCTTGGGCGCGACGCCTTGGCAGACCCTGACCCGTGTGGTGATCCTCACCGCCAGTCCGGGCATCTTCTCAGCGCTGATGATCGGCTTGGGCCGTGCAGTCGGCGAGACCATGATCGTGCTGATGGCCACCGGCAACACACCGGTGATGGAGATGAACCTGTTCGAGGGCATGCGCACCCTGGCCGCCAACGTGGCCGTGGAAATGCCGGAGTCGGAAGTCGGTGGCAGCCACTATCGCGTGCTGTTCCTCGCTGCTTTGGTGCTGCTGATGTTCACCTTCGTCATGAACACCTTGGCCGAGCTGATTCGCCAGCGTCTGCGCAAGAAATACTCGTCGCTTTGATAGAAAGGTAGCGATCCGTGAAAAAGGATTCCCTCAAAGGCTGGTTCAAGAGCGGCGCCCCAGGCGTCTGGATGAGCGGCGGCGCGGTGGCCATGGCCGTGATCATGACCGTCGGCCTGCTGGCGGTGATCGCCGTGCGCGGCCTGGGCCACTTCTGGCCGGCCGATCTTGTCCAGGCCACCTACAAGGTGCCGGGCCAGGCCGATCACGTCGTCATTGGCGAAGTGGTGCAGAAGGAGGAAGTACCCCGGGCTCGTCTGAAGGGGGCTGGCCTGCCGGTGCCTGACCAAGGCCCGGAGTTCATGACCCGGGAGCTTATCAAGGTGGGTAACCGCGACCTCAATGGTAGCGACTTCACCTGGGTGGTCGGCGACTGGCTGGTCGATGAACAGCACCCGGCCGATCTGATGGCCCTGGAGCGCCGCGAGTGGGGCAATTTTTACGGCTACCTGGTCAGCGTCAAGGAAGAAGGCCGCGTAGTCGCCGAGGGGCCTGCCGCCTGGAACGAACTGCAGGCCCGTCTCAAGCGCGCCAACCAACTCAACAACGAGCTGCAAAGCCTCGAGAAGAAGGACATCGGTGCCATCAACCATGGCCTCGAGCGCCTGCGCTTGCAGGCGCGCAAGCTGGAGCTGGACGGCAAGCTGGACGCCGCTGCACAGGCCGATATGGACGCCGACCGTGCCGAACTGAATAGCCGCTACAAGGCCATTGAAGACCGCCTGACCGGCCTGCACCAGGCCTTTGCCCGTGACAGCCTGGTGGCCCGCGATGCCAACGGCCGAGAAGTGGAGATCAACCTGAGCAAAGTGGTGCATGCCATCCGGCCGAACGCGATGTCGGGCTTCACCAAGCTGGGTAGCTACTTCACCAAAGTGTGGGAGTTCCTCAGCGAAGACCCGCGTGAAGCCAACACTGAAGGCGGTATCTTCCCGGCCATATTCGGTACCGTGATGATGACCCTGATCATGGCCGTGATCGTCACCCCGTTCGGCGTGCTGGCTGCTGTGTACCTGCGTGAGTACGCCAGGCAGGGCCCGGTCACCCGGCTTATCCGCATTGCGGTGAACAACCTGGCCGGTGTTCCTGCGATCGTCTACGGTGTGTTCGGTCTGGGTTTCTTTGTCTACGTACTGGGTGGCTCGATCGACCGCCTGTTCTTCCCGGAAGCCCTGCCGGCGCCGACGCTGGGTACTCCGGGCCTGCTGTGGGCATCGCTGACCCTGGCATTGCTGGCGGTGCCGGTGGTTATCGTGGCCACCGAAGAAGGCCTGGCGCGTATCCCGCGCACCGTGCGTGAAGGCTCGCTGGCGCTGGGCGCAACCAAGGCCGAGACCCTGTGGAAAATCGTCCTGCCCATGGCCAGCCCGGCCATGATGACCGGCATGATCCTCGCCGTGGCCCGTGCCGCCGGCGAAGTGGCGCCGCTGATGCTGGTGGGTGTGGTAAAGCTGGCGCCGTCGCTGCCCGTGGATGGTAACTACCCGTACCTGCACCTGGACCAGAAGATCATGCACCTGGGCTTCCACATCTATGACGTCGGCTTCCAGAGCCCGAACGTCGAAGCCGCGCGGCCGCTGGTATATGCCACTGCGTTGCTGCTGGTGCTGGTGATCGCGACTCTCAACCTCTCTGCCGTGTGGATCCGCAACCACCTGCGCGAGAAGTACAAGGCGCTGGACAGCTGACCCTGATTGCAAGCGCGCCGCCCGTAAGCCGGGCGGCCCTTTGAAACGAATTGATAGCGTATGGAGTTGACCATGCAGCAAGATTCCCACACCCATGGCATCGACATGTCTGCCTTGGGCCGCAACAAGCAGAGCCTGCGCCTGGCTGAAGAAACCGTGGCCATCGAAGTGCCGGGCCTGAGCCTGTTCTATGGCGACAAGCAAGCGCTGTTCGACGTACAGATGAACATCCCAAAGCAGCGTGTGACCGCCTTCATCGGCCCGTCCGGCTGCGGCAAGTCGACCCTGCTGCGTACCTTCAACCGGATGAACGACCTGGTTGACGGTTGCCGTGTGGAAGGAGCCATCAACCTGTATGGCAACAACATCTACCGCAAGGGCGAAGACGTTGCCGAACTGCGCCGGCGCGTGGGCATGGTGTTCCAGAAGCCGAACCCGTTCCCCAAGACCATCTACGAGAACGTGGTCTACGGCCTGCGCATCCAGGGCATCAACAAGAAGCGCGTGCTTGATGAAGCAGTCGAGTGGGCATTGAAGGGCGCGGCCTTGTGGGACGAAGTCAAGGACCGCCTGCACGAGTCGGCGCTGGGCCTGTCCGGTGGCCAGCAGCAGCGCCTTGTCATCGCCCGCACCATTGCCGTGGAACCAGAGGTGCTGCTGCTTGACGAACCGTGCTCGGCGCTGGACCCGATCTCGACCTTGAAGGTCGAAGAACTGATCTACGAATTGAAATCCAAGTACACCATCGTCATCGTGACCCACAACATGCAGCAGGCGGCGCGTGTTTCGGACTACACCGCGTTCATGTACATGGGCAAGCTGGTCGAATTCGGGGATACCGATACCCTGTTCACCAACCCGGCGAAGAAGCAGACCGAAGACTACATCACCGGTCGCTACGGCTAAGCGCCGCTCGCGAAACAGGCACCTCGGTGTCTGGCACCGGCGTTGCCGGTGTTCGCGGGTGAACCCGCTCCTACAGGGCCGCGCTACCAAAGGACAAAAAGATGATCAACAAAGATAGCCTTACCCATCACATTTCCCAGCAGTTCAACGCCGAGCTCGAAGAGGTGCGTAGCCACCTGCTGGCCATGGGCGGGCTGGTGGAAAAGCAGGTCAACGACGCGGTTACCGCGCTGATCGAAGCCGACTCAGGTCTGGCCCAGCAGGTGCGCGAGGTCGATGAGCAGATCAACCAGATGGAGCGCAACATCGACGAGGAGTGCTTGCGCATCCTCGCTCGCCGACAGCCGGCGGCCTCCGACCTGCGCCTGATCATCAGCATTTCCAAGTCGGTGATCGACCTGGAACGCATCGGTGACGAGTCGACCAAGATCGCCCGCCGCGCCATCCAGCTGTGCGAAGAAGGCGAGTCGCCGCGAGGTTATGTCGAGGTGCGCCACATTGGCGACCAGGTGCGCAACATGGTCCGTGATGCGCTGGACGCCTTTGCCCGCTTCGACGCCGACCTGGCGCTGTCGGTGGCCCAGTACGACAAGACCATCGACCGCGAGTACAAGACCGCGCTGCGTGAGCTGGTGACCTACATGATGGAAGACCCGCGCTCTATCTCGCGGGTGCTGAGCGTGATCTGGGTGCTGCGCTCGCTGGAGCGTATTGGCGACCATGCGCGCAACATCTCCGAACTGGTGATCTACCTGGTGCGCGGCACCGATGTGCGCCACATGGGGCTCAAGCGCATGACGGCAGAGGTGCAGGGCACTGCAGTCGCCAACGGTGAAAAGGCTAATGTTCCGGGCGAATCTGACGATAAGTAAGGTTGCTCCCGAGCATCGACGCCCGGCCTTGGCCGGGCGTTTTCGTTTGCGGTCGAGAGCCGGCAGGCACCCGCGAACGATGTGAAGAAGTCCCGGCGTGACCAGGTTGTAGCAAGTGGCCATCATTGGCAGTAGGCTAGACGGGATTCATAAGGAGTATCGATGAGTAAAGTGAATGTGCTGGTCGTGGATGACGCCCCGTTTATCCGTGACCTGGTCCGCAAGTGTCTGCGCAATGCCTTCCCGGGTATGGCCATCGAAGACGCGGTCAACGGTCGCAAGGCCATGGTCATGCTCGGTAAGGAAGCGTTCGACCTGGTCCTGTGCGACTGGGAGATGCCGGAAATGTCTGGCTTGGAACTGCTGACCTGGTGCCGTCAGCAGCCTGCACTGAAGAACCTGCAGTTCATCATGGTGACCAGCCGTGGCGACAAGGAAAACGTCATTCAGGCGATCCAGGCGGGCGTTTCCGATTTTGTAGGCAAGCCGTTCACCAACGAGCAACTGCTGACCAAGGTAAAGAAAGCCCTGACCAAGATCGGCAAGCTCGACAGCCTGATGGCCATCGGCCCGGCGCGAGCCAACTCGGCGTTTGCCAACGATTCGTTGAACGCGCTGACCGCAGGGAAGCCGGAAGCGGTCAAGGTTGCGGCGCCAGCGCCAGCGTCGGCCAAGCCTTTGGTCGCGGCTCCCGCACCGGCTGCCCCCGCGCCAAGCGGCCGTGGCCAGGGCCAGTTGCGCCTGGCCAGCGGCACGCAGCCATGCGTGATCAAGGCGTTGAGCCTGAAAGAGGCACTGCTGGTGGTACGCCGCAGCGAAGCGCTGCCACAGGTGCTGGAAGGTGCGGTGCTGGACTTGGAGCAGGGCGAAAGTGCCGAAGTCGCTCGCCTGAACGGCTACCTGCATGCTGTCGCGGCGTTGGAGCCAAAACCTGACAGTGACTGGTTACAGTTGACGTTCAAGTTTGTCGACCAGGATGCCCAGAAGCTCGACTACCTTTCTCGGTTGATCGCCCGCGGCACTGCGCAGAAGCACTTCACCCCTGGTGCCTGACCCGGCCCCGCGCCATGCTTTTGGCAGGCGCAGCACAAGGCTGCTCCTGCCAAAAGCCTGCCTCGCCCCATCCGACCAACTGCAATACAGACCGTAAAACCCGCTGCTAGGCTTCGACAGATCATAACTGTCAAAAAGCCACTATCATGCCCGCCCGCCTGCTGCTGTTCTGTGCATTACTCATGGCCTCAGCGTCGAGCCAGGGCGTGACGCTCTACAAGATCACCGACGATTCCGGTGTCATCTCCTATTCTGACCGGCCTGGCCCCGGCGCCAAGCCCTTGGTGCTGCGCGAGCCCATGGTCGAAACGCTCGAAGGCCAAGTGCGGCTGAATGCGAAAACCTTCGACGGTGGTGTGAGCTTTTCCGCACGTAACGAGCTGCACGTGCCGGTAGAGGTAGAGTTGCGGCTGGACAACCTGGTCAACGCACAAGGCGGCGATGCCCCGCGTATTGTGCGTCGGCTGCTGCCGCCGCGCAGCACGCAGATGCTCAGTGTGCTCAGGGGGCGGCCCGGGCTGCTGCTGAACTACCGTTCGACCCTGCTGCAGGCCATGGGTGACCCGGGTAAGCGGCCCCAGGGCTTCCGCTATGCGTTCCCGTGGATTGGCGGGCCGTTCCGCGTCACTCAGGGCCCCAATGGCCGCGTCAGTCATTTTGGACCCAAAGGGCGCTACGCCATGGATGTCGCCATGCCCGAAGGCACCACCATCATCGCCGCGCGGGAAGGGGTGGTGGTGAAGACGGAGAACAGCCAGAGCGGGCGCGGCCCAAACCCCTCGGGCAACTTTGTCAGGATTTTGCACCCGGATGGCACCATGGGCGTATACCTTCACCTGATGCGCGGTTCGGTGGTGGTGGCGGAGGGGCAAAGGGTACGGCAGGGCCAGATGCTGGCCAAGTCGGGCAATACCGGCAACAGCACTGGGCCGCACCTGCATTTTGTGGTGCAGCGCAATGTGGGGTTGGCGCTGGAATCGATACCTTACCGCTTCGCCAGGCCGATCAGCGGGATGCCGGATTTCACTGCCGGCAACCCCTGACCGATTGGACCATCAATCCAGCTTCAGCACCTTGGCCAGTACGATCTTGGGCCCTTTCATCTTCTTGATGATGATGCGCAGCCCTTCGACCTCCAGCACTTCCTCTTCTTCAGGGACGCGCTTGAGCGTCTCGTAGATCAGCCCGGCCAGAGTTTCCGCCTCGATGTGGTCAAGGTCGATACCCAGCAGGCGCTCGACCTTGAACAGCGGGGTGTCCCCGCGCACCAGCAGCTTGCCCGGCTGGTAGGCGAGAATGCCTCGCTCGGTCTTGCGGTGCTCGTCCTGGATGTCGCCCACCAGCACTTCCAGCACGTCTTCCATGGTCAGGTAGCCGATCACCTTGCCATCGGCCTCTTCTACCAGTACGAAGTGCGCCCCGCCCTTACGGAACTGCTCCAGCAACTGGGCCAAGGGCATGTGCCGCGACACGCGTTCGAGTGGCCGGGCAAGGTCCTCCAGGTCGATGGTCTCTGGCAAGTGCTCCAGCTCAGCCAGCTCCAGCAGCAGGTCCTTGATGTGCAGCAGGCCGGTGAATTCTTCGCGCTCGGCGTCGTATACCGGGTAGCGGCTGAACTTGTGGCGGCGCACCAGAGCCAGGATCTGCTTCAGAGGCGCATGGGCGTCGATGCTGATCATGTCCTCACGCGAGTTGGCCCAGTCGACCACTTCCAGCTCGCCCATTTCCACGGCCGAGGCCAGCACGCGCATGCCTTGGTCGCTTGGGTCCTGACCGCGGCTGGAGTGCAGGATCAGCTTGAGCTCTTCGCGGCTGTAGTGGTGTTCGTGGTGCGGGCCAGGCTCGCCCTGGCCGGCAATGCGCAGAATGGTGTTGGCACTGGCATTGAGCAGGTAGATGGCCGGGTACATTGCCCAGTAGAACAGGTAGAGCGGTACCGCAGTCCACAGCGACAGCAGCTCTGGCTTGCGGATGGCCCAGGACTTGGGTGCCAGCTCGCCGACCACGATGTGCAGGTACGAGATGACGAAGAAGGCGACGAAGAACGAGATCCCCTTGACCAGCTCGGCGCTGTCCACGCCGAAATAGGCCAGCAATGGCTCCAGCAGGTGGGCGAAGGCGGGCTCACCCACCCAGCCCAGGCCCAGCGAGGCAAGGGTGATACCCAACTGGCAGGCTGACAGGTAGGCGTCGAGCTGGTTGTGAACCTTGCGCAGGATGTTGCCGCGCCAGCCGTGCTTTTCGGCGATGGCCTCCACGCGTGTGGCGCGCAGCTTGACCATGGCGAACTCCGCAGCAACGAAGAAGCCGTTGAGCAGCACCAGCAGGAAGGCAAAGATGATCATGCCGAAATCGGCGAATAACGAGGTGAGGCTGATACCAGAGGAAGGGTCCATGATGGAGTTTTTACGGGGTCCGTCTTTGAGATAGAGAGAAAAAAAGTGCCAGCTTTTGCTGGCACGGGGAATCCAATGTAGCGGCTGGGGCCGCAAAAGCAAAGGGCAGCGGATTTATTGCGGTCCCTGCGGGAGCGGGCGGGCCCGCGAAGGGCTGCGCATCAGCGCCAATCTCAAGCCTTTTCGTTGGCCAATTGTGCTGGCGCAAAGTGACAGGTAAAGGTGCTGCCATGCCCCGGTACACTGCTGATTTCCAGCTTGCCGCGGTGGCGCATCAGCACATGCTTGACGATTGCGAGCCCCAACCCGGTCCCGCCGGTATTCGATGCACGGCTGGAGTCTACCCGGTAGAAACGCTCGGTCAGGCGTGGCAAGTGCTTGGCATCGATGCCCACCCCCGAGTCCTGCACCGACAGATGAGCGCCCTGGGCATCGACCCACCAGCGGATGCGGATGTTGCCTTCGTCCTGGGTGTACTTGACTGCATTGAACACCAGATTGGAAAAGGCACTGCGCAGTTCCGACTCGCTGCCCTTCAGCTTCACGCCGGGCGCAGCTTCCAGGCTGATGTGCTGGTTGCGCGGCCCGGACAGGGCCTGGGCGTCGTTCTTGATGGCGGCGAGCAGGGCATCGACTGCCACCGGCTGGTTGTCCGATGGGTAATCGGTGGCTTCCAGTTTGGCCAGTAGCAATAAATCGTTGAGCAGGGTTTGCATGCGCGAGCCTTGCTGGCTCATCTGCTGCAGGGCGCGGCTCCACCGCGGGTTCACGTCTTCGACGTTGTCCAGCAGGGTTTCCAGGTAGCCGGTGATTACCGTCAGTGGTGTGCGCAGCTCGTGGGACACGTTGGCGACGAAGTCCTTGCGCATCTGTTCCAGCTGGTGGATGCGGGTGACATCGCGCACCAGCATCAGGTGTTCATTGTTGCCGTAGCGGGTGATGTGCAACTGCACGCGCATGCGGTCATTGATCGGCGAAGGGATTTCCAGCGGTTCGAGGTAGTTTTCCGCCTCGAAGTACTCTTTGAAGAGCGGGTGGCGCACCAGATTGGTCACCTGCTGGCCACCGTCCTGTGGTGTCTTGAAGCCCAGCAGGGTCTCGGCGGCGCGGTTCCACCATTCCAGGTTGCCGTCGCTGTCGAGCATGATTACCGCGTCACGCAGTGCGGCGGTGGACTCCTGCACCCGGTCGATCACTGCCTGTAGGCGGCCCCGCACGCGCTGGTCGCGGCGTTGCAGGTGGTAGATGCTATCGAATACCTCGCCCCACAGGCCGTAGCCATCGGGCGGTGCTTCGTCGGGTTGGTGATTGCGCAGCCAGTCGTGCAAGCGCAGCAGTTGCTTGAGGGTCCAGCCCAGATAGAGCGCCAGGCCAATGGCCAGGCTCCAGCCGTAGTAGCCGCTTACCAGCCCGCCGATCAGGCAGATGGTAATCAGCAACAGCAGATGGCGAATCAGGGTTGCGTGCCAGTTCTGGTTCAATTGACGGTCCTTGTACAACGACGTGCAGCTTGGCGCTCTGGAACTCGATCAGCTCTTGGTCGAGAAGCGGTAGCCAGTGCCCCGGACGGTTTGTACCAGATTCTCGTAAGCCTCACCCAGTGCCTTGCGCAAGCGACGGATGTGCACGTCGACGGTACGTTCCTCGACATAGACGTTGCCGCCCCACACCTGGTCCAGCAGTTGGCCTCGGGTATAGGCGCGTTCCTGGTGGGTCATGAAAAACTGCAGCAGGCGGTATTCGGTAGGGCCCATCTCGGCCGGCTTGCCGTCGATGGTCACGCGGTGGCTGATCGGATCGAGCAGCAGGCCACCGACCTCGATCGGCGCTTCGCTGTCGCTCGGGCCAGTGCGGCGCAGCACGGCTTTCAGTCGCGCGACCAGTTCACGCGGCGAGAACGGTTTGGTGATGTAGTCGTCGGCGCCCACTTCCAGGCCCTGGATCTTGTTGTCCTCTTCACCCTTGGCGGTGAGCATGATGATCGGGATATCACCGGTCAACTCGTCGCGCTTCAGGCGGCGGGCCAGCTCGATGCCGGAGGTGCCCGGCAGCATCCAGTCGAGCAGTATCAGGTCCGGTTTGCGGTCGACGATGATCGCGTGTGCCTGTTGGGAGTTTTCCGCTTCCAGGCAGTCATAGCCGGCCATTTCCAGGGCAACGGCGATCATCTCGCGAATGGGCGCTTCGTCGTCGACGATCAGAATGTTCCTGCCTACCATGCTCAAAACCTCTCCTGGATTCGGTGTCTTGGCCCGCATTAGATAACGGAATTATTGCAGCTGTGTGACAGGGTGTTGGCCGTTCTGGCGACATTCCATGACTGAACTAGGCTACAGAGGGCCGCTTTAATGGCAACCCGAACCCATTTCCCCCCGAAACAATGGTGAATCCAATGACACGACATACGCTGAGCTGGATGGCCCTTTTCACTGCGTTGGCGCTCCCGGGGGTGGCGTTGGCCCACCATGCCATGGAGAAGGATGGCAAGTGGGTCGATCATGCCGGCATGACCCTGTACACCTTTGACAAGGATGCGGGCGGCAAGTCGATGTGCAATGGCGAGTGCGCCAAGAACTGGCCACCTTTGATGGTCAAGAAAGAAGACGAAGCACCTAAGGATAAATGGACCCATGTAACGCGTGACGACGGTTCGATGCAGTGGGCTTACGACGGCAAGCCACTGTATACCTTCATCAAGGACAAGAAGGCCGGTGACATGACCGGTGACGGCATGAAAGACGTCTGGCACGTTGCCAAGCCTTGAGACAGCCGGGGCCGCTGTGCGGCCCATCGCGACACAAGGCCGCTCCCACATGGTTCGACGTACGCTGATCAATGTGTGCGGCCTTGTGTCGCGATGGGCTGCGCAGCAGCCCCAAACTACTCAGCGCAACGCGTAATCCAGCACCACCCCGATAAACACCAGCATCCCCGCCCAGTGGTTGTGCAGAAACGCCTTGAAGCACGATTCCCGGTCCAGCTTGCGTGTTGACCAGTATTCCCAGGCAAAGCACGCCGCCGCACCCAGCAACCCAAGGTGGAACCAGCCACCCAGGTCGAAGCGGCTACCGGCCAGCAACAGGCAGCCCAGCGACAGCAACTGCAGGGTCAGGATGATGCTGCGATCAGCGTCGCCGAACAGGATCGCAGTGGATTTCACACCAATTTTCAGGTCGTCATCGCGGTCGACCATGGCGTAATAGGTGTCATAACCCACCGTCCACAGCAGGTTGGCGATATACAGCAGCCAGGCGCCGGCCGGCAATTCACCGCCAGCGGCTGTGAAAGCCATGGGAATGCCCCACGAATACGCCGCCCCCAGCACCACCTGCGGGTAGTAGGTGTAGCGCTTCATGAACGGGTAGCAGAACGCCAAGGCCACCGCCCCGAACGACAGCCAGACGGTGCGGCTGTTGGTGCACAGCACCAGCAGGAAACTCACCCCGACCAGAATCGCGAACAGTGTCAGCGCCTCGCGTGGCCGCACCCGGCCACTGGCCAGGGGGCGGTCGGCGGTCCGCTTGACATGGCCGTCAACCTTGCGGTCGGCAAAGTCGTTGATGCAGCAGCCGGCCGCGCGCATCAGCACCACACCAAGGCCGAAAATGAGCACATTGGCCAGGGTTGGTGACCCGTTGCCGGCAATCCACACTGCCGACAGGGTCGGCCACAACAGCAGGTAGATGCCTATCGGTCGGTCCATGCGGCTGAGCTGGACGAAGTCCCAGGCCCGTGGGTGCAGGCGGTTGAGCGACTTGAGCAGTTGCAGGTACATCAGCGGTTTTCCTCCTTGGCCGCTTGCCACAATGCCGGCAGGAACACTTCTGCCACCAGTAGGTCCAGGCCGTTGCGCTCGAAGCGCGAGCGGCGGCCCCAAAGCGCCGCATGTGCTGCTTCGGACGGCAGCCAGGCCTGTGGGTAACTGCACACTTCAAGTGGATGACGGATGAACGCCTGGTCGCAGAACAGCAACTCGCCCAGCGAGCGGCTGCCCAAGCTTTCCAGGTCCAGACCACCACGTTCCAGGGCGCTGCGGCTGGCCACGCTGCGGGCGAATACCCAAGGTTGGCCATGGCCGCGCAGGTACACTTCGCGCACCCAGCCTTCGGAACCGGCAGCGATGCCCAGCGCTTGGCATTCGTCATCGCGCAGCGGCTGCCAGCCCTCGAACAGCGGGGTGACGGAAAAGTGATCAATGGACAGACGGGTCAGGCGGCGGGTCAGCGAGCCCTCGTCGAACAGCCAGTCTAGGGTGGGCTGGTCGATGTCGGTCGCCAGTTGTGAATACGGCAGCCACGCGACAGCGGCTGCTTGCGGGGATTCGTACGACACGTCGGTATGCTTTGTTACTGCCAGAGAGGCGGCGAGCTTAGCATGATTGCCCCAACTGCTTGCATACTGCCGGCAGGGCCGCTACAAAGCCCCCACGCATTGCGTGCTGGCCCCGTTCGCGGGCAAGACCGCCAGGCCCTTCGCGGTCGCTGCAGCAGCGGGCTTGCCCGCGAAGTGGCCATCAGCAGCACAAGCCCCAGCCTGAACCGAGGAAATAGACCTGATGAAAAAGTGGCAATGTATTGTCTGTGGCCTGATCTACGACGAAGCCGAGGGCTGGCCCGACGACGGCATCGCCCCCGGCACCCGTTGGGAGGATGTGCCTGAAGACTGGCTGTGCCCCGACTGTGGCGTCGGCAAAAGCGACTTTGAAATGATCTCCATCGGTTAATCGAGGAAAGCACGACATGACGTCCCCTGTGGTAATCATCGGTACCGGCCTTGCGGGCTACAACCTGGCCCGTGAATTTCGCAAGCTCGATGCGCAGACGCCGCTGTTGCTGATCACCGCCGACGATGGTCGTTCCTACTCCAAGCCGATGCTTTCCATGGGCTTTGCCAAGCAGAAGGACGCCGACGGCCTGTGCATGGCTGAGCCGGGCGCTATGGCCGAGCAACTTAATGCCGAGATCCGCACCCATACCCGCATCAGCGGCATCGACCCGGGGCACAAGCGGCTGTGGATCGGCGAAGAGGCCGTGGAGTACCGCGACCTGGTGCTGGCCTGGGGGGCGCAGACCGTGCAGGTGCCGATCGAGGGTGATGGCGGCCATCTGGTGTTCCCGATCAACGACCTGGAAGACTACGCGCGCTTCCGTGCGGCCGCCGCTGGCAAGCAGCGTGTGCTGATCCTCGGTGCCGGTCTGATCGGCTGCGAATTTGCAAACGACATGAGCCTGGGCGGCTTCGAGGTCGACGTTGTGGCTCCGTGCGAACAGGTCATGCCGACCCTGCTGCACCCGGCCGCTGCGGCGGCAGTGCAGGGTGGGCTGGAGAGCCTGGGTGTGCGCTTCCACTTGGGGCCGGTGCTGACCCGCCTGCAGCAGGTGACCCAAGGCCTGGAGGCACACCTGTCGGATGGCCGCGTGATCGTCTGCGACTTGGTGGTTTCGGCCATCGGCCTTCGCCCACGTACCGACCTGGCTGCCGCGGCCGGCCTGCAGACCAATCGTGGCGTAAGCGTAGACCGCGAGCTACGTACCTCACACGCCAACATCTTCGCCCTTGGCGACTGTGCCGAAGTCGATGGCATCAACCTGCTGTATGTGATGCCGCTGATGAGCTGTGCCCGGGCGCTGGCGCAAACCCTGGCGGGCAAGCCGACGGCCGTTTCCTACGGGCCGATGCCGATCACCGTGAAAACCCCGGCCTGTCCGCTGGTTGTCTCGCCGGCGCCACAGGGCTGCGAAGGCATCTGGCAGGTAGAGGGGCAGGGCAGTGACCTCAAGGTGCTCTGCCTAGATGCCGACGGCAAGCTGCTGGGCTACGCCCTCACCGGAGCGGCGGTGATGGAGAAGCTGGCGCTGAATCGTCAGTTGCCAGCGGTTATGGCGTAAATAGCGCGCGTTCTGTCGGATTTATCCTGTTGTTGCCTGCACAATGGCCGCCCAGATACTGGCGCGGCCCCTGAGCTCGTGCCATTCTCACTCCCGTCTGCCGCAGATTAGAGCCTGCGGTGCCTTGAGCGCTGCTCCCAGAGGCAGCACGGCATAACAACAAGAATTCCGTCAAAGAGGCTTCACTATGCGCAAACCAGAACTCGCCGCCGTCATCGCCGACAAGGCTGACCTGACCAAGGAAAAGGCCAATCAGGTTTTGAACGCGATTCTCGACAGCATCACCGGTGCCCTGGACAAGGACACCGTGACCCTGGTCGGTTTCGGCACCTTCGAAAAACGTCATCGCGGTGCGCGTACCGGCAAGAACCCGCAGACTGGGGAGCCGGTCAAGATCAAAGCCAGCAACACCGTGGCCTTCAAGCCAGGCAAGAACCTGCGCGATGAAGTTAACGAAGCCAAACCTGCCAAGAAGGGCAAGTAATCGCTCCCTGGCAACCCAGTTTCAGCCAAGCGGGCGCCCCGGGGCGCCCGTTGTGCTTTCTGCAGGCAAGATGCTTCTAACTTGCATAAATAGTTCTGGAAAAGGATAGACTGCGCGCCTTAGTCACTTTTCGTTCGAGGCGCGTTGATGAAGTTCCGCTTTCTTCTCTGGGCCATGGGGCTGTTGATGGCCAGGGCCAGCCGTAATAACCCCGCTTTCCAGCAGCAGCTCAAAGGCAAGAACCTGGTATTCCAGATGCAAACCCTGGACGGCAAGGTCGCCCGGCACTTCATCGTCGAGAACGAGCGCATCAGCAGCAAGGGCGGCGCGCACCCCCAGCCGGCGTTCGCCATTGCCTTCAAGGACGCTGCCTACGGCTTCGCCACCATGCAGGCGGGTAACAAGCAGCTGGCGTTCATGCAAGGGATTCAGGACAAGCACATCCAGATCAAGGGCAACCCGGCGTTGGTGATGTGGTTTCAGGGGTTGATGAAATACCTGAAACCGAAGAAGAAAGGTTGAAACCCGACGGGGATGCTGTGGGAGCGGGCGTGCCCGCGAAACAAGCGACGCGGTGCATGGCACCGGCTTCGCCGGTGTTCGCGGGCAAGCCCGCTCCCACAGGGATTGCGCCAGCTTTTAGAAGTTGAGCAAGACAGTTGCTCCCACAGGGTATGCGTTAATGCTTAATGCGGTGCGTGGAACTGCGAAGCCAGCTCACGCAACAGGTTCTCGGCTTCGAGCACCTTGTTCACCACATCCTCAGCCTTGTCCCGGGTAATGCCCAGGCGTTCCAGCAGCTCGTCAGGAATCTCTTCCTGCGGCCCTGAGCCTATGCCTCGCGAGCGCAGCAGACGGGTGGCCAGGCACACCAGGTTGGGGAACGCGAAATATTCGCCTTCGTAGGCCGGGTCGTGCTGAAAGCGCAAGGCAGTCGACAGCTCTTCCGGCATGTCCCACAGCTTCATCAGCCAGGTACCGATCTGTTCGCGGCTGATGCCCAGCAGGTGTTGTTCCACGTAGGTGTGGTTCAGATGCGGGTTGACCTCAAGGTGGCGGCAAATCAGCGAGAAGTGCGGTGGGAACACATGCGCCAGCAGCAGATAGCCGAAGTTGTGCAGTAGCCCGGCCAGGTAGGTCAGCCCGGCCTCGGGGCGTTCTGCGCGAGGCATGGCGCGGGTCAGGCCTTCGATGATCGCGGCGGTGTAGATCGACTGTTGCCAGTAGGGCGTGGCCTGCTGTGGGTGGTCTTTTGGCAGGCTCAAGGTCTTGCCCAGCGCCAGGCCCAGGGCCAGGTTGATCACCAGGTCGAAACCCAGCACACGCACGATGGCGTCTTCCACCGAGCGAATCTTGCCCGGCGAACCATAGTAGGGCGATGCGGCCCAGCTCACCACCTGTGCCGCCAGCGCCGGGTCGGTTTCGACCACGCCGGTGATATCGTCGATGCTGGCGTTGGGATCTACCCGCAGCTTGATGATCTTCTGCGCGGTGTCGGCGAGCGGAGGAATTTCGATGGTTTCTTCCAGGCGCTTCTGAATGCGTCGGGCGGTGAAGGCCTGGACGGCATTGGTGATTTCCCGGGTGTCGTCATCGGGGCGGTCGAGGTTGGGGCTGATCGCTTCGACTTGCTGGCCGAAGCTGCTGGCGCTGGCCTTGGCCAGCATGCGCTTGAAGTGTGCGCGTTCGATTTCCAGCAACAGGCCGGCTTCGCCGGACTGGATAAAGACAGTTTCGGTGTCGAGCAGGGCCTTTTCGTACTGACATGGCGAACTGGTCAGCGCCGGGATGCCCGGCAGCGCCTTGAGGTGGTGCTTGTCGAGCATCTGCTTCAGTCGCGGTACCGACACGGCGGTCAGCTTGCGCCCGGTCAGCTCGGCCAGGCGGTTGAGGTCCAGCAGGTGGCTCTGCGGGAACAGCACCATGAGGGCGCCGACCTCGTCGTCGAGAAGGACAGCCTGCACCCGCGAAGCCGCAGGCAGGTGCGGGTGTTCGACCACCTGACGGAAGGGCACGCCAAGTTTGTCGAGCAGCAGCCTGATGACGGAGGGGGCGTGTGGGGTTGCGGTGTCCAGGGCAACTTCAGTCATGGTCCGTATCCACTGATTCTTTTAAACGCGAAGTATAACCAGCCTGCGAGCAAATCTGGATCCATTCTGGGACTGGCGTCACACTTGGCCATATTGTTGGCCATGGCGCAGCCAGCGGTCCAGCAGCGGGCTGACGTGTTCCGGCCAGCGTGATACCAGGGCCTGAGCCGCGTCGCGCACGGCCGGCAGCAGGTCCGCGTCGCGCATCAGGTCGGCGACCTTGAACTGCAGCAGACCGGTCTGGCGGGTGCCGAGCATCTCGCCCGGGCCACGCAGTTCAAG
Organism: Pseudomonas sp. LTR0; assembly: GCF_036630035.1. Taxonomy (NCBI): domain Bacteria; kingdom Pseudomonadati; phylum Pseudomonadota; class Gammaproteobacteria; order Pseudomonadales; family Pseudomonadaceae; genus Pseudomonas; species Pseudomonas sp. LTR0. The sequence goes on along the minus strand of NZ_CP123734.1, from coordinate 5,418,429 downwards.
GTCTTTTTCGGCAATGATGAAGCCGTCGTTGGTCTCGCGCATGATCCCCAAGCGCTCGCGGCCTATCTGCGACAGCGGCGGGTGGTACAGCAGCACGCAATGGCTCACGGCGCTGCCCCGACCAACCCGGCCACGCAGCTGGTGCAACTGTGCAAGGCCCAGGCGCTCGGGGTTCTCGATGATCATCAGGCTGGCGTTGGGCACGTCCACACCCACCTCGATGACCGTGGTGGCGACCAGAAGCTGCAGGTTGCCAGCCTTGAACTCGGCCATGATCTCGGCTTTTTCCGCCGGCTTCATGCGCCCGTGGATCAATCCTACCCTCAGCTCGCCAAGCGCGCTGCCAAGCTCCTCGTAAGTGCTTTCGGCGGCCTGGCAGGTGAGTTCTTCGGACTCTTCGATCAGCGTGCATACCCAGTAGGCCTGGCGCCCCTCGGCGCAGGCGGCGCGTACCCGCTCGACCACTTCGAAGCGGCGGCTGTCGGCCACCAGCACGGTGTTCACCGGCGTGCGCCCTGGCGGCAATTCGTCGAGCACCGAAGTGTCCAGGTCGGCGTAGGCGCTCATGGCCAGGGTGCGCGGAATCGGGGTGGCGGTCATGATCAGCTGGTGCGGGCACAACTCGCCGGCCACGCCCTTCTTGCGCAGGGCCAGGCGTTGCTGCACGCCAAACCGGTGCTGTTCGTCGATGATCGCAAGGGCCAGGTGCTTGAACCTCACCTCCTCCTGGAACAGCGCGTGGGTGCCGACCACCATGGGTGCACCGTTGGCGATCTGCTCCAGGGAAGCGGCCCGGGCCTTGCCCTTGAGTTTGCCGGCTAGCCAGGCGACTTCGATGCCCAGCGGTTCCAGCCAGCGCCTGAAGGTAATGTAGTGCTGCTCGGCGAGGATCTCGGTGGGGGCCATCAATGCCACCTGATAGCCAGCCTCCAGCGCCTGCAACGCGGCCAGTGCAGCGACCACGGTCTTGCCGGCACCCACGTCGCCCTGCACCAGGCGCATCATCGGTTCGTGCTGGCTAAGGTCATAGGCAATTTCGTTGGCTACCCGCTGCTGCGCGCCGGTCGGCTGGAAACCAAGGTTGGCCAGGTACTGCGCCTGAAGGTGCGTGGCCTTGGGCAGTACCGGCGCACGCAGGCTGCGCAGGCTTTCGCGCAGGCGTTGCTGCGACAGCTGGTGGGTCAGCAACTCTTCGAAGGCCAGGCGGTGCTGGGCCCAGTGCTGGCCTTCGGCGAGCTCGTCGAGGTCGGCGTCGGCCGGCGGGTTGTGCAGGTAGCGTATGGCTTCGTCCAAGGGTGCCAGCTGGTAGTCCCGGGCAAGTTCGTCAGGCAGCCAGTCGGGCAGGCTGCGCGGGCCAAGCAGGGCAAGGCTCTGCTGGCACAACAGGCGCAGGCGTTGCTGGGTAAGACCTTCGGTGGACGGATAGATCGGCGTCAGTGTCTGTTCCACCGGTGGCGGCGGCTCGCTGCCGTTCAGCGCGCGGTACTCCGGGTGGTAGATTTCCAGGCCGGAAGCGCCGGGGCGGGCTTCTCCATAGCAGCGCAGGTGGGTGCCCCGCTTCAGGCCCTCCTTCTGCGCGTTGCTGAAGTGGTAGAAGCGCAATGTCAGTACACCGCTGCCGTCGCCCAGGCGCACCACCAGGCTGCGGCGCTTGCCCATGGTCACATCGGTACCACTGACCACACCCTCGATAACCGCATCCTGGCCCGGACGCAGCTGGCCGATTGGCACCACGCGCGTGCGGTCCTGGTAGCGCAGGGGCAGGTGGAACAACACGTCCTGCAGGTTTTCCAGGCCGACCTTGGCGAGTTTCTCCGCCATTGCCTCGCCCACACCTTTCAGTACTGTGACCGGGACCTTCGACAGCTCACTCATGACTCAGGCCGGTTGTTCCGCAGGGTTTTTGGCGACCGAGCACAGGCGGATCGAATCGGCGAGGATCTCGATGGCCTTTGGCCGCGGGAAACTGGCGCGCCAGGCGATGGCTACCGTGCGGAATGGTGCCGGTGCCGTCAGCGGGCGCACTTCGATGACGCCGGGGGCGTAGTGATGGCTGTGCACGGCCGACAGCGGCAGGATCGATACGCCAAGGCCCGAAGCCACCATGTGACGGATGGTTTCCAGCGAGCTGGACTCGACCGTGGTGTGCCTTGAGCCTTCACCCCCCTTGTTCAGGGTAGGGCAGGCTTCCAGTACCTGGTCGCGGAAGCAGTGGCCCTCACCGAGCAGCAACAGGCTCTTGTCGTTGAGCATGGCAGTGTCGATGGTCTTCTTCGCCGTCCATGGGTGGTCGGCAGGCATCAGGGCGCAGAACGGTTCGTCGTAGAGCGGTAGCGTCAGCACGTCGGCTTCGTTGAACGGCAGGGCGATGATCACCGCGTCCAGTTCGCCGTTGCGCAGCTTTTCGCGCAGTACGTGGGTGAAATTTTCTTCGATGTACAGCGGCATTTGCGGCGCCACGCGGTGCAGCTGCGGGATCAGGTGCGGGAACAGATAGGGGCCGACGGTGTAGATGGCGCCGACCTTGAGCGGGGCGGTCAGCTGATTCTTGCCGGCCTGGGCCAGTTCACGAATGCCTTGGGCCTGCTCCAGTACCTTCTGCGCTTGGGCGACGATGCTTTCGCCGACCGGGGTCAGACGTACTGCGCTTTTGCTGCGCTCGAAGATCAGAACGCCAAGCTCGTCCTCGAGCTTCTTCACACCGACCGACAGGGTTGGTTGGCTCACGTGACAGCGCTCGGCGGCATGGCCGAAGTGCTGTTCCTGGGCGAGTGTGACGATGTAGCGTAATTCGGTGAGGGTCATAACGTGCGTCCATGAAGTTGCGGGCCCAGCATAGCGGCTGCAATCGATAGACGCACGTTATCAGACTTGCCGAATTGTGACAGAAGCAAAAGTCTCAGCGGCGGTCCAGTGAGTAGACGAACGGTGCCACGACTTCAATCGTGCCATTGTTCAGCAACTCGGGTGGCGGCTTGGGTACCTTGCCGGCCCGACGGATCATTTCCAGGGTCGCCCGATCGAGTGAGGCACTGCCTGAACCACCGGCCATGGAGTACGACACGACCTTGCCTTCGGCGTCGACCACGAAGCGCAGGCGGTTCATGCCTTGCAGGCCGCGACGGCGCGCGTCTTCCGGGTAGCGCTTGTACTTGGCCAGGTGGCGCAGCAGGTCGCTCTGCCAGGTTGGCAGTGCTTTGCTGTTGGACGCAATGCTCGGAGCCGGTGCCGCGGACTTCTGCGGTGGCGTGTTGCTGGGCGGTGCGTCCACCGTTTGCTCGGTGGGTGGCGCTTCCTTCGGCGGCTCAGGCTTTTTCTCGGGCTTGGGCGGCTGGGGCTTGGCCTTCGGCTTGGGCGGCTTGGGGATGGCGATCTTGGGCTTGGGCGCTTCTGCCAGCTTCGGCAACGGTGGTTCCTCGACCGGGGCCGGTGGCTGCGGAGCTGCCTTTGGGGGTGGTGGTGGCGCAGGCTCCGGCAACGGTGCCAGTTCGACCATCATCGCTGCCGGGGGCAGCTCGATGGCCTGGGGCACCGACCAGTTGAGCGTCAGCAGCACGGCGACCACGTGCACGCCCAGCACGATCGCCAGGCTGCCACCGTAGCGCGCCATGTTAGAGCGCGTTTTCATCATTTCTTGGCTGCCGTCTCGAGACCTACAAGACCGACTTTCAGGTAGCCGGCCGCGCGCATGTTGTTCATCACTTCCATCAGGTCGCCGTAATCCACGCCTTTGTCAGCCTGGAAGAAGATGGTGGTTTCCTTGTCACCCTTGGTCTTGGCGTCGAGCATCGGGCCAAGCTGGTCGGGTGCAGCCACCTGGTCGTCTCCGACATACAGCTTCTGGTCGGCCTTGACGCTGACGAACACCGGTTTCTCTGGCCTTGGTGCCGGTTTGGCGGTTGAGGCCGGCAGGTCGACTTTGATGTCGACCGTGGCCAAGGGAGCGGCGACCATGAAGATGATCAGCAGCACCAGCATCACGTCGATGAACGGCGTAACGTTGATTTCGTGGTTTTCGGCGAGGTCGTCGCCACCTTCGTTGAGATGCAGGCCCATGGCTTACCCCACTTTCACCATGTGCGGGGCGGCGCGCTCGCTGCCCTGGTGGTCCAGATCACGGCTGACCAGCAGCAGTACCTGGGCGGAGGCATCGGACACCTGCGCCTTGTAACCGGCAATGGAGCGGGCGAAGACGTTGTAGATGACCACGGCCGGGATTGCCGCGACCAGGCCCAGAGCAGTGGCCAGCAGCGCTTCGGCGATACCTGGGGCAACGACGGCCAGGTTGGTGGTCTGGGTCTTGGCGATGCCGATGAAGCTGTTCATGATGCCCCATACGGTACCGAACAGGCCGACGAACGGCGCGGTGGAACCGATGGTTGCGAGGACGCCGGTGCCGCTGCTCATGGTGCGGCCGCTGGCATGTACCAGGCGCTCCAGACGGAAGCTGACGCGCTCCTTGATGCCTTCTTTTTCGCGAGCGTTAGCCGAAAGGCGCATCTCTTCGAGGGCATCGTGGACCAGGGTATGGGCCAGGGTGCCTTCCTTGTTGGAGACTTCGCTGGCTTCTTTCAGGGTGGTGGACTTCTTCAGCTGGGCGATTTCACCACGCAGGCGGCGCTTGGCGCCCATCAGCTCGAAGCCTTTGGCAATCCAGATGGTCCAGGTGATGATGGAGGCGATGGCCAGGCCGATCATGACGATCTTCACCACGATGTCGGCGTTCTTGTACATGCCCCATGGGGACAGGTCATGGGCCATGCCCAGCGAGGTGTCTTCGACCAGGGCTTGAACGCTCGGGTCTGCTGCGGCCGGTGTATCTGCCGGGGTGGTGGCAGTGGCACCAGGCGCAGGCGCATCGACCGGGGCAGCAGCGGGTGTGGCCGGGGCAGTTGCAGCAGCAGGCGTGGCGGCGTTGGTGGTTGGCTCATCGGCCATGGCCACCGGGGCCAGCACCAGGCTGAGTGTCAGCGCGGCGATGGCGCGCCAGGCGCGCGACGGGGTTGGCGAAGCGGAAGGTTGAGTACGTGTCATGCTGGCCGGACCTGATGAAGAAAAAAGTGAGCGTTCTCCAAGGCCTCGATGCAGGCCGAGAACAATTTGGCGGCCATTATTGCAAGTAATTCTTGTTAACAAAAGTAATATTGTAGCTTTTTTCGCCTATGGTCTAGCCGCCCATCGTGTAGCGTGGCCAGGCTGATCAATTGGTCTAGGGGAGTTTAGAGATGTCAGACCTTTCCGTGATGGTGGTGGGTTGTGGTGATGTGGGTGGGCGTCTGGCCAGGCAGATGTTGGCTAAAGGGTGGAAGGTGAGCGGCCTGCGCCGTTCTGTCGATCAGCTGCCCGCTGGGGTTCAGCCGGTTGCCGCAGACTTGGCCGAACCGTCGATGCCGCTGGCCTGGCCACAGGGCGCGCTGGATTACCTGGTGTACTGCGTGGCGGCCAGCCAGCACGATGAGGCGGGTTACCAAGCAGCCTATGTTGATAGCTTGCGCCATGTATTGGCCTGGTTGGCCGAGCGTGGTCAGCGCCCGCGTCGCCTGTTGTTCGTCTCCAGCAGCAGCGTGTATGCGCAGAAGGATGGCGAGTGGGTAGAGGAGGGCGCTGCCACCGAGCCTGAGGGCTATTCCGGGCGAGTTATGCTGGAGGCTGAGCGGTTGGCACTGGCCAGCGGCATCCCGGCGAGCGTGGTCCGCCTGACCGGTATCTATGGCCCAGGGCGCGAATGGTTGCTGAGCCAGGTGCGTCAGGGTTACCGCGTAGCCGAGGAGCCGCCGCTGTATGGCAACCGCATTCATGCCGAAGATGCCGCCAGCCTGCTGGCGTTTCTGCTGCAGGCCGATGCTGATGGCAAGGTGCTGGACGACTGCTACATTGGCGTTGATGACGACCCCGCGCCGCTGGCCGATGTGGTGGCCTGGCTACGGGCGTATATGGGGGTTACCGAATGGTCCGATGAGCAGCGGGTGCGGCGTACTGGCAGCAAGCGCTGTAGCAATGCCCGGGCGCGGGCGCTGGGCTGGGCGCCTGTATATCCGAGCTACAGGGAAGGCTACGCCGCGATTCTGGCAGGAAAAGCCTAGCTGGCAGGTGGCGCGTTCCCTTGTGGGAGTAACTGTCTTGCTCAATTTCTAAAAGCTGGCGCGACCCTGTGGGAGCGGGCTTGCCCGCGAACACGGGCGAAGCCCGTACCATCCACCGCGGTGTCTTCTTCGCGGGTAAACCCGCTCCTACAGGGACCGCGCATCATCTCAGCTGCGCTCCAGCGCCCACTGACGCTTGCCCGGTGCCAGTTCCGGCATTTCATCCGGCTGCGCACGGTTCACTGCCTGGAAAATCTCCAGCTTGTCGCCATCGCGCTTGATGATGAACGGTGCACCGCGCTGGTTGCGCTCCAGCCACAGGCTGTCATTGCTGCCACCCATGGTCGCACAATCACCCGCCAGGCACAGGGCGAAGCGGTCCGGCCCGGGTAGGCCGGTGACGTTGCCGGTGTCGCTGAAGCGCACGCTGGCACCTTTGCCCTGGCCTTCGACGATCTTCCAGTTACCACCCAGGTAGGCCTGGTACAGCGCCTTCTCGAAGCTGCTGCCCAGTGGTGCATTGGCTGTCGCCGGCACCTTGGCGCGCACGAAGGTTTGCTTGGCGCCACTTTGGTCGACGGCCAGCAGCTCGTCGCCATCGAGCGAAAGCTGCTCGGTCTGGCCGCCATGGAAACGGGCCTGCCATTGCTTGTCATTGGCGCTCAGCTGGCCGTCAGCGGCCTCGAAACCATTGCTATAGCTGGCTTGCTGATTGGCCACATCGAGCTTCCACTCGAACACTGGGCCATGCTCATTCAGGGCCTGGCGCAGGCTGCCGGCTTTGACCGCCGCAGTGATGGCTTCCTGGTTGATCCAGATGCCGTTGAAGTCTTCGGGTTTGTGGCTGGTGCAGCCGCCCAGTAGCAGGGCTGCCAGCGCGAAGGGCAGTGCTTGACGCATGACGGGGTAACCTTGCGGAGTAAGAAGGGTGACGGGCAGGGGCCCGTCACCAGGGCATCATTCGATGACCAGGATGGCGTCCATTTCGACCTGAGAGCCTTTTGGCAGCGCGGCAACGCCGATGGCGGCGCGGGCTGGGTAGGGCTGTTCGAAGTAGCGGCCCATCACCTCGTTGACCTTGGCGAAGTGGCTCAGGTCGGTGAGGAAGATGTTCAGTTTCACGATGTCCTTGAACGAACCGCCAGCGGCTTCAGCCACGGCCTTGAGGTTCTCGAACACCTGCACGGTCTGGGCCTCGAAGCCTTCGACCAGTTCCATGGTCTTCGGGTCCAGAGGGATCTGGCCCGACATGTACACGGTGTTGCCGGCCTTGATCGCCTGCGAGTAGGTGCCGATGGCGGCAGGGGCCTTGTCGCTGTTGATGACGGTTTTGCTCATGATGACTCCTTGCGGTTGGCGGACTACGTACGCATGCGGGTGATGCGGACCACACCGGTCAGGGTACGCAGCTTCTTGATCACACGCGCCAGGTGCACGCGGTCGTGCACGCTGACCACCAGTTGGACCACGCTGATACGGCCGTCGCGTTCGTCCATGCTGATCTTTTCGATGTTGCCGTCGGCGGCGTTGACGCTGCTGGCCAGCAGGGCGATCAGCCCGCGCTGGTGTTCCAGTTCGACACGCAGTTCGACATTGAACTCGCCAGTGATGTCCTTGGCCCAGGAGAGCTGCACACACTTTTCGGGGTTGTGGCGGATTTCACTGATGTTGCGGCAGTTCTCCAGGTGCACGACCATGCCCTTGCCGGCCGACAGGTGGCCGACAATCGGGTCACCCGGGATCGGCGTGCAGCACTTGGCGTAACTCAGCACCAGGCCTTCGGTACCGCGGATCGCCAGCGGGCCTTCTGGCGCCGGCAGCTGTTCGCCTTCGGCCGACAGCAGGCGGCGCGCGACCACGTAGGCCATGCGGTTGCCCAGGCCGATGTCTTCGAGCAGGTCTTCTATCAGCTCCAGGCGGTACTCGGCGAGAATGGACTGGATGCGTTCCTGGGGGATTTTCTCCAGGCTGCTGTCGAAGCCGGTGAGTACCTTGTTCAGCAGGCGCTCGCCCAGGCTGATGGACTCCGAGCGGCGCTGTTGCTTGAGCGCGTGGCGGATATTCGTGCGTGCCTTGCCGGAGACCACAAAGTTGAGCCAGGCCGGGTTTGGCCGAGCGCCCGGGGCGCTGACGATTTCCACTGTCGAGCCGCTTTGTAGCGGTTCGGACAGCGGCGCCAGGCGGCGGTTGATGCGGCACGCGATGCAACTGTTGCCAACGTCGGTGTGCACCGCGTAGGCGAAATCGACGGCCGTGGAGCCCTTTGGCAACTCCATGATCCGGCCTTTGGGCGTGAACACGTAGACCTCGTCCGGGAACAGGTCGATCTTCACGCTCTCGATGAATTCCAGGGAGTTGCCGGCACGTTGCTGCAGTTCGAGGATACCCTTGACCCACTGGCGGGCACGCGCGTGGCTGCCCTTGGGCTGCTCGTCGTCGTTGGACTTGTACAGCCAGTGCGCGGCGATGCCGTTGTTGGCCATCTCTTCCATTTCGCGGGTGCGGATCTGGATTTCGATGGGCACGCCGTGCATGCCGAACAGGGTAGTGTGCAGCGACTGGTAGCCGTTGGCCTTGGGGATCGCGATGTAATCCTTGAAGCGCCCGGGCAGCGGCTTGTAGAGGTTGTGCACGGCCCCGAGCACGCGGTAGCAGGTGTCCACCTTGTCGACAATGATGCGGAAGGCATACACGTCCATGATCTCGTTGAAGGCACGGCGCTTGCCGCGCATCTTCTTGTAGATGCCATAGAGGTGTTTCTGCCGACCGCTGACCTCGCCCTCGATACCGTCGGCGGCCAGGCAGTTGGCCAGCGAGTGTTCGATCTTGGCGACGATTTCTTTGCGATTGCCGCGTGCGCTCTTCACTGCACGGTGAATCAGCGACGAGCGCATCGGGTGCATGGCCTTGAAGCCAAGGTCTTCGAACTCCACGCGCACATTGTGCATCCCCAGGCGGTTGGCGATGGGGGCGTAGATCTCGAGGGTTTCCTTGGCGATGCGACGGCGTTTTTCGCCAGACAGCACTTCCAGGGTGCGCATGTTGTGCAGACGGTCGGCCAGCTTGACCAGGATCACGCGAATGTCGCGGGCCATGGCCATGGCCATCTTCTGGAAGTTTTCCGCCTGCGCCTCGGCCTTGGTCTCGAAGTTCATCTGGGTCAGCTTGCTGACCCCATCGACCAGTTCGGCCACGGTCTCGCCAAACTGCTGGCTGAGGGCTTCCTTGGCGATGCCGGTGTCTTCGATCACATCGTGCAGCATGGCCGCCATCAGGCTCTGATGGTCCATGTGCATGTCGGCGAGGATGCTGGCCACGGCCAGCGGGTGGGTCACGTAGGGCTCGCCGCTGCGGCGGCGTTGCCCATCGTGGGCCTGTTCGGCGTAGAAATAGGCACGCCGGACCAGGTTGACCTGTTCGGGGCCAAGATAGGTCGAAAGCCGTTCGGCCAAGGCTTCTATACCCGGCATGGGTTCACCTCCTGCCGAGGAAGAGGGCCTTGCGCCGTACGACGTCGACCTGGCATCAATCAGACAGCCTCGTTGTTCTCGTCCTCGAACGCGGCGAACACCGGATCCTCGGTGACGATCTCTTCAGCAGCGATGAACTCGTTGGTGACGATGCCTTCAGCAATTTCACGCAGGGCAACAACGGTTGGCTTGTCGTTTTCCCACGCAACGCGTGGCTCTTTGCCGCCGGTCGCCAGCTGGCGAGCGCGCTTGGTCGAGAGCATGACCAGCTCAAAGCGGTTATCCACGTGTTCCAGGCAGTCTTCAACAGTTACGCGGGCCATGGTCTTCCTCAGTAGCAATTGCGGTGGGCGTGCAGCCCATTAGTGGGCAGGCGGACTCGATAGTATAAAAATTCACCAGCCAATAGGGAAGCGCTGTTTTGCCGGGCGGTACCTGCAAACCCTGCGATGCCTTCTTCGCGGGTGAACCCGCTCCTACAGGGACCGCGTAGCTTGTAGCGGCGGGTTTACCCGCGAAAGAGCCGGAACAGACACCCTCAGTGCATGAGCTTGACGATAACCTCAGAGCATCGCGTCACGCAACCGCGGGGTCAGCTCTTCGAACAGGGTCTGCACCGAGCGCAACGCCCGGCAATCCGGCCGGGTCAGCAGCCACAACTGGGTGTCGCAGCCGGCCAGGGGGCCGCTCAGTGCATCCACCCCGGGCAGCGCATGCACCATGTAATCCGGCAGAGCTGCCACGCCCAGGCCGGCCGTGACCAGTTGGGCGATGGTCGACATGCTGCTGCACTGGTAGCGCGGGCTCAGGCCCGGGTATTGTTGGTTGCGCCAGACCACCGTAGGGTGGTCCTGCATCGAGTCGTCAGGTGCGATCCACGGCACGCTGGCAGGCGACTCGCTCAGGCGCTCGCGCCACTGTGGGTGGCCGCAGACTACATAGGAGGTGGAGCCCAGGTTGCGGCCCACCAGGTGCTCCGGTGGCGTGTTGGTCAGGCGCAGGGCAATATCGGCGTCGCGCCGGCTAAGGTTGGCGAAGGTGTTGGAGGTGCCCATCTCCAGCGACAAGGCCGGGTAGTTGGGCATGAACTCGGCCAGCGCCGGCAGCAACAGGCTGTGCATCACCGCCTCGGTGCAGGTCAGGCGCACCGTGCCGCTGACCACTTGCTCGCCACTGGTCATGGCAATGCGCGCCGCTTCGAGCGCCTGCTCGGCACGTTCGGCCTGTTCGGCCAAGGCCTGGGCGGTGTCAGTCGGCAGATAGCCCTTTCGGCTCTTGACGAACAAGGCGGTGCCCAGCGCCGACTCCAATCGGCGGATCGAGCGGAACACGGTCGAAACGTCGACTTTGAGCAGTTCGGCGGCTTTGGCCAGCGAGCGGCCACGTTCCAGTGCCAGGACCAGAGAGAGGTCGGCGTGGGTAATCTGATATTGCATTGATGCACGCTCTGCTTGCCAAATTGCCAATGTCTGTTGCGTCTGGGCCATTTTATAGTGAAACGGCCCCCCGGAATCAATGCGCCCGGTCGGGTAACCAGTCCCCACGATGGGAAAGTGAAAACAACAACAGCTGCAACCATCGTCGCCCGTGAGGCGCCAGCCGTATCCCCACATCGCCGCAGCACATCAAAGGATGTACACCATGACGTCGGTAACCCCGTGCGCCAGTTCTTCCAGCGAGATGAATGACTTCCTCCAGGCCCATCCGGACACGCAGTACGTAGACCTGCTGATCTCCGACATGAATGGCGTGGTACGTGGCAAGCGCATCGAGCGGGCCAGCCTGCACAAGGTGTACGAGAAGGGCATCAACCTGCCCGCATCGCTGTTCGCCCTTGATATCAACGGTTCCACTGTCGAAAGCACCGGCCTTGGCCTGGACATCGGCGACGCCGACCGTATCTGTTTCCCGATCCCCGGCACGCTGTCGGACGAGCCGTGGCAGAAGCGCCCCACCGCCCAGCTGCTGATGACCATGCACGAACTGGATGGCCAGCCGTTCTTCGCCGACCCGCGTGAAGTGTTGCGCCAGGTGGTGAGCAAGTTCGACGACCTGGGCCTGGATATTTGCGCCGCGTTCGAACTGGAGTTCTACCTGATCGACCAGGACAACCTCAACGGCCGCCCGCAGCCGCCGCGCTCGCCGATCTCCGGCAAGCGCCCGCATTCAACCCAGGTGTACCTGATCGACGACCTCGACGAGTACGCCGACTGCTTGCAGGACATGCTCGAAGCGGCCAAGGAACAGGGCCTGCCCGCCGACGCCATCGTCAAGGAAAGCGCACCGGCGCAGTTCGAGGTCAACTTGCACCACGTGGCTGATCCGCTGAAGGCCTGCGACTATGCGATCCTGCTCAAGCGCCTGATCAAGAACATCGCCTACGACCATGAAATGGACACCACCTTCATGGCCAAGCCCTACCCGGGCCAGGCAGGCAACGGCCTGCATGTGCACATTTCATTGCTGGACAAGAAAACCGGCAAGAACATCTTCGCCAGTGACGATCCTCTGCAAAGCGATACGCTGCGCCACGCCATCGGTGGCGTGCTGGAAACCATGCCGGCGTCGATGGCCTTCCTTTGCCCCAACATCAACTCCTATCGCCGCTTCGGCGCGCAGTTCTACGTGCCCAATGCGCCGAGCTGGGGCCTGGACAACCGCACCGTGGCCGTACGCGTGCCCACCGACAGCAGCGACAATGTGCGCCTTGAACACCGTGTAGCAGGCGCCGATGCCAACCCGTACCTGATGCTCGCAGCGATTCTTGCCGGGGTTCACCACGGCCTGACCAACAAGGTCGAGCCTGAGGCGCCGATCGAAGGCAACTCCTACGAACAGCTGGAGCAAAGCCTGCCGAACAACCTGCGCGATGCCCTTCGCGCGCTGGATGACAGCGAAGTCCTCAACCAATACATCAGCCCGGACTACATCGATATCTTCGTGGCCTGCAAGGAAAGCGAACTGGCCGAGTTCGAAGTGTCGATTTCCGACCTCGAGTACAACTGGTACCTGCACACGGTGTAAGCCCATGAGCGCAAATGCGGTCCCCTTGATCGGTGTCAGCGCCTGCCGCCAGCAGGTAGGGAAGAACTCATCGCACACGGTCGGCGACAAATATGTCGAGGCGGCCGGCTTTGCCGGCTTGCCGCTGATCTTGCCGGCCCGTGATGGCGGCAGCGACACCCAAGCGCTGTTGGCTCGCCTGCATGGCATTGTTTTTACCGGCTCGCCTTCAAATATCGAGCCGCATCATTACAATGGCGCCCCCAGTGTGGCGGGTACCCGGCATGATCTGGCGCGTGATCGCCTGACCCTGCCGCTGTTGCAGGCAGCCATTGCCGCCGGTGTGCCCGTATTCTGCATCTGCCGTGGCTACCAGGAACTGAACGTAGCTCTTGGCGGCAGCCTGCACCAGCGTGTGCAGGAACTGCCTGGCTACCTTGACCACCGCGAACCTGAGGACGCCCCCCTGGCGGTGCAATACAGCCCTCGTCACTCGGTCAGTATCGAGCCTGGCGGGTTGTTCGAGCGCCTGGGCCTGGCGGCGCAGTTCGAGGTCAATTCGCTGCACAGTCAGGGCATCGACCGTCTGGCCCCTGGCCTGCGCGTTGAGGCGCGGGCCCCGGATGGCCTGATCGAGGCGGTGTCCATGCCGGCGGCGCCGGGCTTTGTGCTCGGCGTGCAGTGGCACCCGGAATGGCGCTTCAACGAAAACCCGGTCTCGCTGCGTCTGTTTCAGGCGTTTCGCGAGGCCTGCATTGCCTACGCAGTACGGGAGGGCTCACGGCAGGAATGATTCTGACGTCAGCCGAAGGTCTCGGATGACTCGTCCCCGATAGCAAGCTTTCAATGAGTGAAAGCGAGCCTTGTACTCAAGGCTTGTGAAAACAATTCCAAAATCTACGGCAAATACTCATGAGCAATTACACAGAAGCCGGTCGCCCACCCGATGTGGCGGCCGACGCGGGCAGCACTCAGCGCAGCAAAGGCCTGGCCAAGGGCCGCTTGGGCCTGCTGGCCAGCGTGGTGCTGGGCATTTCCACCATCGCCCCGGTCTATACCCTGACCGGCGCCCTTGGCCCTACCGTGCGAGAGGTGGGTGCCCACCTGCCTGCCGTGTTCATCGTGGGCTTCCTGCCGATGCTGCTGGTGGCGCTGGGCTATCGCGAGCTGAACTCGGCGGAGCCTGACAGCGGTACTTCGTTTACCTGGTCGGCGCGTGCATTCGGCCCCATGATCGGCTGGATCGGCGGCTGGGGACTGGTGGTTGCCACCACGATCGTGCTGTCGAACCTGGCAGGGGTGGCGGTGGACTTCTTCTACCTGTTCCTTGGGCAGATCACCGGCAAGCACGAACTGGCGGCGTTGGCCGACAACCTGTTGATCAACATCATTACCTGTTGCGTGTTCATTGGCTTGGCAGTGTGGATCTGCTGTCGGGGTATCGCCACTACAATGACTGTGCAGTACGGCTTGGTGGCCCTGCAGTTGCTGGTGTTGGTCGGCTTTGCTTTCGCCGCGTTCGGCGGCACCACCGCGCCGCCACCGCTGGCGTTCGATTTCGCCTGGTTCAACCCCTTCGGTGTCGAGTCGTTTTCGGCCTTTGCCGCTGGCCTGTCATTGTCGATCTTCATCTTCTGGGGCTGGGACACTTGCCTGACCGTCAGTGAAGAATCGGTGGGCAGCGAAGAGGTGCCGGGCAAGGCCGCTACCTGGACCGTGATGTTGATTCTCGGCCTGTACCTGTTCACCGCCATCGCGACCCTGCAGTTCGCCGGTATCAGCGAGACGGGTCTTGGCCTGAACAACCCGCGCATCCAGGAGAACGTTTTTGCCCACCTGGCCGGCCCGGTCATGGGGCCGCTGGCGATTCTGATGTCCATCGCCGTGCTGGCCAGTACGGCGGCGTCGCTGCAGTCCACCTTCGTGGCGCCGGCGCGCACCCTGTTGGCCATGGGTTATTACGGTGCGGTACCGCAGAAGTTCGCCAGCGTATGTCCACGCTCGCAAACGCCACGCTATGCCACCATCTGTGCTGGCGTGGCCGCAGGCCTGTTCTACGTGACCATGCGTACGCTGAGCGAGAACGTACTGGCAGACACCATCACTGCGCTGGGCATGATGATCTGCTTCTATTATTCGCTGACCGCGTTTGCCTGCGTCTGGTATTTCCGCGACAGCCTGTTCGACAGCCTGCGCCACTTCATCATGCGCGGCCTGTGCCCGCTGGTGGGCGGGGTGATCTTGTCGGTGATCTTCGTGCGTACCGCCATCGACAGCGCCTCGCCGGACTTCGGCAGCGGCTCGCATGTGGGTGGGGTGGGGCTGGTGTTCGTGATTGCCGCGATCATCTCGGTGCTTGGTGTCGGGCTGATGATCCTGTCGCGCATGCGTGCGCCGGCGTACTTCCTCGGGGCTACCCTGCGGCAGCAGGCTACCTTGCCTCTGCAGGAATAAATCATTGGGGCCGCTTTGCGGCCCTTCGCGGGCATGCGCGCTCCCACAGGTACGGCACAAGCCTCAAGTCAGTGATTAACCCGTGGGAGCGGGCGTGCCCGCGAAGGGCTGCAATGCAGCCCCCATCGATCTTTAGCCGATCATTTGCTTCAGCAGCGCCGCATGACGCTGCTGCTGCTTCTTCAACAGCAGCCGATTCGAGCGGAACACCGCTTTCAAGTCTGCCAGCGCCGCGTCGAAATCATCATTGATGATCACGTAGTCATACTCGTCGTAGTGCACCATCTCGCTGACCGCTTCCTTCATGCGCCCGGCGATGATCTCTTCGCTGTCCTGCCCGCGTCCGTCCAGGCGCTGGCGAAGCGCCTCCTGGCTTGGAGGCAGGATGAACACCGACAGCGCCTGCGGCATCAGCCTGCGCACTTGCTGGGCACCTTGCCAGTCGATTTCCAGGATCAGGTCGTAGCCCTGGTCCAGGGTCTGCTGCAGCGCGCTGCGCGAAGTACCGTAGAAGTTGCCGAACACTTCGGCATGCTCCAGAAAGTCACCTTGCGCGATGAGCGCCTTGAATTCCTCGTGGACGACGAAGTGATAGTTCACCCCGTGCTGCTCGCCCGGGCGCATGGCGCGGGTAGTGTGCGAGACCGAGACGCGGATCTGCTGGTCGTCCTTGGTCAGGGCGGTGACCAGGCTGGTCTTGCCGGCGCCCGAAGGGGCCGAAACGATGTAGAGGGTGCCGCTGCTGTGGTTCATGGTCGGGGTGGCCTTACTCGATGTTCTGTACTTGTTCACGCATCTGTTCGATCAATACCTTCAGGTTGACCGCCGCTTGCGTGCTGCGTGGGTCGAAGGCCTTGGAGCCGAGAGTGTTGGCCTCGCGGTTGAGTTCCTGCATCAGGAAGTCCAGGCGCCGGCCAGCGGCACCGCCACCCTTGAGCACCCGGCGTACTTCGGTGACGTGGGTGCTGAGGCGGTCGAGCTCCTCTGCCACGTCGCTTTTCTGGGCCAGCAGGACCATCTCCTGCTCCAGGCGCTGCGGGTCGAGCTCGGCTTGCATGTCGCCGAAGCGGTCGAGAATCTTCTGCCGCTGCGCCGCCAGCATCTGCGGCACCAGGGCGCGCAGGGTAGAGACTTCGCTGGCCATGTTGTCCAGGCGTTCGTTGATCAGCCGGGCCAGTTCCAGGCCTTCGCGCTGGCGCCCGGCCTTGAGTTCGGCCAGGGCTTCGTCGAACAGCGCCATGGCTTCGGCATTCAGTGCCTGTGGGTCGCTGGTGTCGGCCACCAGTACGCCTGGCCATGACAGCACTTCAAGCGGGTTCAAGGGGGCCGGCTGCTTGATCAGGCTGGCCACTTCCTCGGCGGCGGCAACCAGTTGCGCGGCGCGCTCATGGTCCACCTTCAGCGGTTTGCCGTTGCTGTCTTCGTTGAGGCGCAAGGTGCATTCCACCTTGCCGCGTGACAGGCCCTGGCGCAGGCCTTCACGTACGCCGCCTTCGAGGTCGCGCAGGGCCTCGGGCAGGCGCAGGTGCGGCTCCAGGTAACGGTGGTTGACCGAGCGCAGCTCCCATACCAGGGTGCCTTGGCTGCCGGCGCGCTCGACACGAGCAAAAGCGGTCATGCTGTGCACCATGGGGAGTACCTCGCGTAGATGAATGAACGGTGGGAGCCTCTCGGCTGCAAGGCGCAGGATTGTAGCGCAGTGTCGCCGTGGCGCCCAATCCACCTATGTTACCGACGGGTGGCTACTGGGGTAGGAAAAGGCGACGGGCTGTGCCGGGCGCGACAATAGGCATGTCTTCCCTGGGCTACGGGCTCTATAATGCTCGGCAGATTCAAAGTCCCAGTACAGGTATCCCAGATGAAACGTCCAAGTGGTCGCGTTGCCGATCAGCTCCGCTCGATCCGCATCACCCGCAACTACACCAAGCACGCCGAAGGGTCGGTACTGGTCGAGTTCGGTGACACCAAAGTCATCTGCACGGTCAGCGTTGAAAACGGTGTACCGCGCTTCCTCAAAGGCCAGGGCCAAGGCTGGCTGACCGCCGAGTACGGCATGCTGCCGCGCTCAACCGGCGAACGTAACCAGCGTGAAGCCAGCCGTGGCAAGCAGGGTGGCCGCACCCTGGAAATCCAGCGCCTGATCGGCCGTTCGCTGCGCGCCGCGCTGGACATGAGCAAGCTCGGTGACATCACCCTTTACGTCGATTGCGACGTGATCCAGGCCGATGGCGGTACCCGCACCGCGTCCATTACCGGCGCCATGGTCGCCTTGTGCGACGCTTTGGCAGTGATCAAGAAGCGCGGCGGCCTCAAGGGCGGCAACCCGCTCAAGCACATGATCGCAGCCGTATCTGTCGGCATGTACCAGGGCGAAGCGGTGCTGGACCTCGACTACCTGGAAGACTCCGCAGCCGAAACCGACCTGAATGTGGTCATGACCAGCGCCGGTGGCTTCATCGAAGTGCAGGGTACTGCCGAAGGCGCACCGTTCCAGCCGGAAGATTTCAACGCCATGCTCGCTCTGGCGCAGAAGGGCATGGACGAGATCTTCGAGCTGCAGCAGGCGGCACTGGCTGACTGAAGCCAGCCCAGGAGGTGCGGGGCATGAGCGATTCGAACCTGTCGGTCCCCCCGCCCAATGCCGAAGTGCGGCAATGGGCGATGCTCTGCCACCTCTCCGCGCTTCTGGGCCTGGTAGTGCCGCTTGGCCACCTGCTGGGCCCGCTGGTGCTATGGCACCTCAAGCGCGAGCAAGACCCTTTTATCGACGCCCAGGGCAAAGAGGCGCTGAACTTTCAGATCAGCGTGACCATTGCAGGGCTCATCTGCTTCCTGCTGATGTTCGTGGTCATCGGGCTGGTGCTGTTTGCCATGCTCGCAGTGGCCGTGATGATCCTGATCATCATCGCGGCGGTGCGGGCGAATGAGGGCAAGCCTTATCGCTACCCGATGATCTGGCGGCCGATCAAATAACCATTGGGGCCGCAATGCAGCCCCAATGGTCTTTTAGATGGTCAGCGTCCAGTCATAGTCGACGATCAGCGGCGCATGCTGGGAGAAGCGTGGCTGACGCGGCAGGCGGGCGTTGCGCACGAAGCGGCGCAGGCCTGGAGTGAGGATCTGGTAGTCGAACCGATACCCCAGGTTGAGCATCTCGGCCTGCTCGTTGTCCGGCCACCAGCTGTACTGGTCACCTTCACGGCTGACTTCGCGCAAGGCATCGACATACCCCATCTCGCCAGTGATTGCATCCATCCAGGCGCGTTCTGGCGCCAGGAAGCCCGGCGACTGCTGGCTGTCACGCCAGTTCTTGATGTCGAGCTTCTGCTGCGCCACGTAGAACGAGCCGCAATAGATGTATTCGCGACGCTTGCGACGCTGCTTGTCCAGGTACTTGGCGAAGTCGTCCATCAACTTGAACTTCTGGTTCAAGTCTTCGTCGCCGTTCATGCCCGAAGGCAGCAGCAGGCTGGCAATACTGACTTTGTCGAAATCTGCTTGCAGGTAACGCCCGTAGCGGTCGGCTGTCTCGAAGCCCAGGCCGGTGATGACTGCCTTGGGCTGCATGCGCGAGTAAAGGGCCACACCACCTTGGGCAGGCACCTCCGCGTCGCAGGCATAAAGGAAATAGCCATCGAGCTGGAAAGCTGGGTCGTCGAGTTCAAAGGCCGAGGCGCGGGTATCCTGAAGGCAGATGACGTCGGCATTCTGGGCTTGCAGCCAGCTGAGCAAACCACGCTCGGCCGCAGCCTGAATGCCATTTACGTTCACACTGATGATCCGCATAAATGGCCCCATAAATCTCGTGCGTGTATGATACCCGAGCTCAACCCATTTAGCTAAATCCGTGGTGTCCGGGACTATTCATGCAGCCGTATCAGCGCGACTTTATCCGTTTTGCCATCGATCGCGGGGTACTGCGTTTCGGTGAATTCACCCTGAAATCGGGGCGTACCAGCCCGTATTTCTTCAATGCCGGCTTGTTCAACACCGGCTCCGCACTGGCTGAGCTGGGGCGTTGCTACGCCGCCGCCATCGTCGACAGCAAGATCCCGTTCGATGTGCTGTTCGGCCCGGCCTACAAGGGTATCCCTTTGGCGGCGACTACCGCCGTAGCCCTTGCCGATCAGCATCAGCTCGACGTGCCATGGTGCTTCAACCGCAAGGAAGCCAAGGACCATGGCGAAGGTGGCAGCCTGGTCGGCGCGCCGCTGGCCGGTGACGTGCTGATCATCGACGACGTGATTACTGCCGGTACCGCCATTCGCGAGGTCATGCAGATCATTAACGCCCAGCAGGCCAAGGCCGCCGGTGTACTGATCGCGCTGAACCGTGAAGAGCGTGGCAATGGCGAACTGTCGGCGATCCAGGAAGTGGAACGCGACTTCGGTATCCCGGTGGTCAGCATCGTTTCGCTGACCCAGGTGCTGGAGTTCCTGGCTGATGACCCAGAGCTGAAACAGCATCTGCCGGCTGTAGAGGCCTATCGGGCGCAGTACGGGATTTGATCCTGGCCTGGAAATGAAAAAGGCGACCTTCACATGAAGGTCGCCTTTTTTGTGTCACCTGTTCCGGCCCTTTCGCGGGTGAACCCGCTCCCACCGGATCTCCACAGCCCTCAAAGGCGGTGCTATCCCCTGTGGGAGCGGGTTTACCCGCGAAGAGGCCGGTGCAGGCTAGCCAATCACTCAGCGTGGCTTGCGGTTGGTAATCAGGGTGCCCACGCCGCTGTCGGTGAAAATCTCCAGCAGCACCGCATTCGGCACGCGGCCATCGATGATGTGCGAGCTGTTCACGCCGCCCTGCACCGCATCCAGCGCGCACTTGATCTTCGGCAGCATGCCGCCATAGATGGTGCCGTCAGCGATCAGTTCGTTGACCTGCTCGGTGGTCAGGCCAGTCAGCACCTGGCCCTGCTTGTCCATCAGGCCGGCGATGTTGGTCAGCAGCATCAGCTTCTCGGCTTTCAACGCCTCGGCCACCTTGCCTGCCACCAGGTCGGCGTTGATGTTGTACGACTCACCATTGGCGCCCACGCCGATCGGCGCGATCACTGGAATGAAATCGCCCTTCACCAGCATGTTCAGCAGGTCGGTGTTCACGCTCACCACTTCGCCCACGTGGCCGATGTCGATAATTTCCGGAGTGGTCATCTCGGGCGTCTGGCGGCTGACAGTCAGCTTGCGGGCGCGAATCAGCTCCGCGTCCTTGCCGGTCAGGCCGATGGCGCTGCCGCCGTGGCGGTTGATCAGGTTGACGATGTCTTTGTTGACCTGGCCGCCCAGCACCATCTCGACAACGTCCATTGTCGCCGAATCGGTGACGCGCATGCCGTCGATGAAGTGGCTTTCGATCGACAGGCGCTTGAGCAGGTCACCGATCTGCGGGCCACCGCCGTGGACCACCACCGGGTTGATGCCCACAGCCTTCATCAGCACGATGTCACGGGCGAAGCCCGTCTTGAGCTCCTCGCTCTCCATCGCGTTGCCGCCGTACTTGATCACCAGGGTCTTGCCGACAAAGCGGCGAATGTAAGGCAGTGCTTCGGACAAAACCTCGGCTACATGGGAAGCGGCATCGCGATCGAGGGTCATGCAGGGCTCCTGTAAGGAACAGATAGTCGGTCAGAACGGCAGTTGCAGCTCAGGCTCTACCCGCAGCAACTGGGTGCGGAAAACATCCTTGATACGTTGTAACTCGGCGTCGCTGTCGGCCTCGAAACGCAGCACCAGCACCGGCGTGGTGTTGGATGCACGAACCAGGCCCCAGCCGTGGGCGTAGTCGACCCGCACACCGTCGATGGTGGTCAGGTTGGCTTCGCCCCAGTCGGCATCGCGTTGCAGTGCATCAATGATGCTGAATTTACCCTCGTCGGTCACATCAATATTGATTTCCGGCGTGGAAATATCGTTCGGGAAGGCGGCAAACAGGTTTTCGGCGCTCTGCTCGGTCTTGCTGAGGATCTCCAGCAGGCGCGCTGCGCTGTAGATGCCGTCGTCAAAACCGTACCAGCGTTCCTTGATGAAGATGTGACCGCTCATCTCGCCTGCCAGAAGCGAACCGGTCTGCTTCATCTTTTTCTTGATCAGCGAATGGCCGGTTTTCCACATCAAGGCGCGGCCACCGTGCTGTTCGATCAGCGGGGTCAGACGGCGGGTGCATTTGACGTCGAAGATGATCTCGGCGCCCGGGTTGCGCGACAGCACATCCTGGGCAAACAGCATCAGCAGGCGGTCGGGGTAGACGATGCTGCCGGTGTTGGTTACCACGCCGACGCGGTCGCCGTCACCGTCGAAGGCCAGGCCGATATCGGCACCGGTTTTCTTGACCTTGGCGATCAGGTCTTCGAGGTTCTCTGGCTTGCCCGGGTCCGGGTGGTGGTTGGGGAAGTTGCCGTCGACCTCGCAGAACAGCGGGATCACCTCGCAGCCCAGGGCTTCGATCAATTGCGGTGCAATCACACCGGCGGCGCCGTTGCCGCAGTCCACCACCACCTTGAGCTTTTTCGCCAGCTTCACGTCGCCGACGATCTGCTGGAAGTAGCGGTCGAGGATCTCGACCTTTTCCACGCGGCCCTGGGCCAGCGTCAGGTCGTTGGTTTTCAGGCGGGTCAGCAGGGCCTGGATCTGTTCGTTGGCCAGGGTGTCACCGGCGATGACGATCTTGAAGCCGTTGTAGTCCGACGGGTTATGGCTGCCGGTCAGCATCACACCAGACTTGCCGGCCAGCACGTTGGCGGCGTAGTACAGCGCCGGGGTGGGCACCAGGCCGACGTCGCTGACATGGCAGCCCGCATCGACCAGGCCTTTGATCAGCTGTTCCACCAGCATCGGGCCTGACAGGCGGCCATCGCGCCCTACCGAAACCTGCGGTTCGCCCTGGGCCAGGCTTTGCGCGCCGATGGCGCGGCCGATCCAGTAGGCGGTTTCGGCGTGAAGGGTCTTGCCGACCACGCCGCGTATGTCATAAGCGCGGAAAATGCTGTCGGGCAATGCGGCGGGGACCAGGTGGGCCATGTCGTTCATCTCTGGAAACTCCATTAGTCAAAGGCTTTCTGGGCAGGCGCAAACTGAACGCTTGGACGGTGGTTTCGCCAGAGAGTTCGCCATCCTTGGCCCGAACGGTCATTTGCCGGCTCAGTGGCTGCCGGAGTGACCGAAGCCGCCAGCGCCACGCTGGCTTTCGTCGAACGCTTCGACGATGTCGAAGTGAGCCTGTACCACCGGTACCAGCACCAGCTGGGCGATGCGCTCGCCAACCGCGATGGTGAACGGCGTGTTGCCGCGGTTCCAGCACGACACCATCAGCTCGCCCTGGTAGTCCGAATCGATCAGGCCGACCAGGTTGCCCAGCACGATGCCGTGCTTATGGCCCAGGCCCGAGCGCGGCAGGATGACTGCCGCCAGGCCCGGGTCGCCGATGTAAATCGACAGGCCGGTAGGAATCAGAATGGTCTGGCCCGGTTCGAGGATGGTGTCTTCCTTGAGCAGGGCGCGCAGGTCGAGGCCGGCGGAGCCGGGGGTGGCGTACGCGGGTAGCGGGAATTCGCTGCCCAGGCGTGGGTCGAGGATCTTGGCTTGAAGAGCGTGCATGTAACTTATTGAACCTGGTTGAGCCGTTCGGCGATGAAGGCGACCAGTTGCCGGGCGATCTTGCCCTTGCTGGTCTGCGCGAAGAGAGTCTGGTGCTGCTGGCGGTCGATCACGGTCAAGGCGTTTTCTTCGCTGTTGAAGCCGATGCTGGGGTTGGCCACATCATTGGCGACGATCAGGTCGAGGTTCTTGTCCTTGAGCTTGCGCGTGGCGTAATCGAGCAGGTGCTCGGTTTCGGCGGCAAAGCCGACGCTGAACGGGCGGTCGGCGCGGCCAGCAATGGTGGCAAGGATATCGGGATTACGCACCATCTGCAGCAGCATGCCGTCGCCGGTCGTAGGATCTTTCTTCAGTTTTTGTGTGGCAACCACTTCGGGGCGGTAGTCCGCAACTGCTGCCGAGGCAATGAACAGGTCGCACGGCATGGCCGCTTCACAGGCCGCGAGCATGTCCCGCGCGCTGACGACGTCGATACGGCTGACCCGGTCAGGGGTTGGCAAGTGCACGGGGCCCGTGACGAGGGTCACCCGAGCCCCTGCTTCGGCGGCCGCTTCGGCCAGGGCGAAGCCCATCTTGCCGGAGCTATGATTGGTGATGTAGCGCACCGGGTCGATGTTTTCCTGGGTCGGCCCGGCGGTTATCAGCACGTGCTTGCCGGTCAGTGCCTGGCGCTTGAAGCTTTCCGCTGCGCACCAGGCCAGGTCGGTGGCTTCGAGCATGCGCCCCAGGCCGACGTCGCCACAGGCCTGGCTGCCGGATGCCGGGCCGAACACCTGAATGCCACGGCTTTTAAGCAGCTCGAGGTTGGCCTGGGTGGCCGGGTCACGCCACATGGCCTGGTTCATCGCCGGTGCCACCGCGACGGTGGCGTCAGTGGCCAGCACCAGCGTGGTCAGCAGGTCGTCTGCCATGCCCTGGGCCATGCGTGCCATGAGGTCGGCGGTGGCTGGCGCGATCAGCACCAGGTCCGCCCACTTGGCCAGTTCGATATGGCCCATGGCTGCTTCGGCGGCCGGGTCGAGCAGGTCCATGTGAACCGGGTGGCCCGACAGCGCCTGCAGGGTCAGCGGGGTGATGAATTCGGCACCACCGCGGGTCATGACGACGCGCACCTGCGCGCCGTGCTCCAGGAGACGGCGAATCAGCTCGGCGCTTTTGTAGGCGGCAATGCCGCCACCCACGCCGAGAACGATGCGCTTGCGATACAGCCGCTGCATAGGCTTGCCTTTTTCCAGTGAGAGCGGGCGACGACGTTTGAAATGCCTGCGGCGGAACGTCGCATGTACGAGGCGAAATAGATTAACACACGGCCGAAAAGGGCCGCAGCAAAGGCAGAGGGGCGGGATGAATATCAGGGAGTGGCCGGCGGAAGAACGGCCGAGGGAGAAGTTGTTGCAGCGTGGGGCAGGGAGCCTGACAGATGCGGAGCTGCTGGCCGTTTTTCTCGGCTCAGGCGTACGTGGGCGTAATGTCGTGGAGCTTTCGCGAGGCTTGTTGGTGAAGTTCGGAAGCTTGCGCCGGTTGCTGGAGGCCGACCGCGAGGCCTTCGTCGGCGAGCTTGGGTTGGGCCCGGTGAGGTACAGCCAACTGCAGGCACTGCTTGAGATTGGCCGCAGGCACCTTGCAACGTCGATTGAGCGGGAGTCTGCCATGGACAGCCCGGCAGCGGTGCGACGCTACTTGAAAGCCATGCTCAGGCATGAGGCCAGCGAGGTGTTCGGGTGTCTGTTTCTCGATACCAAGCACCGGCCACTGGCATTTGAGATCCTGTTCAGGGGCACGATAGATCGGGCGAGTGTCTATCCGAGAGAGGTGGTGCGGCGGGCGTTGGTGCACAACGCTGCGGCATTGATCCTGTGCCACAACCACCCTTCAGGGATCAGTGAACCGAGTCAGGACGATGTGCATTTGACCCTGTCGTTGAAGCGGGGGCTGGCGTTGATCGATGTGCGGGTGCTGGATCACATCATCATTGGTGATGGGGAGCCGTTGTCGATGGTCGAGCATGGGTGGATTGTGGCGTAGGTAGGTCAATGGGGTCAGGGGTAGCAGGCGCCTGTCTTGAGGTTTGTGGTGCCTGGGAGATCGAGCGCCGCCCGCGCGGCGCATCGCGAGCGAAGCTCGCTCCTACATCTGTTTCGGGCAAGTAACGCCTGCGCCAGCGTGCGCGACCGCCTTGTTTGTCCGGCACGATATCGAGGTGGACACCAAGGCGCCGCGCGTCTCTCTACCAGGAATAACTGGCCCGAAACAGATGTAGGAGCGAGCTTCGCTCGCGATGCGCCGCGCGGGCGGCGCTCGATCTCCCAGGCGCCACAAACCTCAAGGCGGGCACCCCAGAACTTACTTGCTCACTGTCACCTTGCTGAAATCCAGCCGCCCGAACGGGCTCACCTGGTACCCCTCGACGCCTTGGCGCAGCAAGGTCGCCGCCGTCGGGTGCGCCAGTGGCACCCACAGCGCCTGCTGCTGGATCAGTGTCTGCGCCTGCTGGTACAGCCGGCTGCGCACGCTCTGGTCGTTGGTGGTGCGCCCGGCGCTGATCAGCTGGTCGAGGCGGCTGTCGCAGAAGCGTGCGAAGTTGGTCCCTGACTCGACCGCCGCACAGGAAAACTGCGGGCTGAGGAAGTTGTCCGGATCGCCGTTGTCACCTGCCCAGCCCATGAACAGCAAGTCATGCTCGCCGGCCTTGGCGCGGCGGATAAGCTCGCCCCATTCGATCACGCGGATTTCAGCCTTGATACCAATCTTCGCCAGGTCGGCTTGCAGCATCTGCGCGCCAAGGCTGGGGTTGGGGTTGAGCAGGCTACCCGAGGGCCGGGTCCAGATGGTGGTACTGAAGCCTTCGGCCAGCCCGGCCTTGGCCAGCAAGGCTTTGGCTTTCTTCAGGTCCAGCGGGTAGCCGGGCAGGTCCTTGGCGTAGCTCCAGGTGTTGGGCGGGTAGGGGCCGTTGGCCGCCACTGCAGAGTCTTCGAACACGGCCTTGAGGTAGGCCTGCTTGTCGAAGGCCAGGTTGATGGCCTGGCGCACTTCCGGCTTGTTCAGGGGTGGGTGCTGGCTGTTGATGGCGACGAAGGCAGTCATGAATGCCGGTGTAGTGGCCACCTTGAGATTGCCGTCCTTGCCCGCTTCGGCAATGTCCAGCGGCTTGGGCGACAAGGCAACCTGGCATTCGCCACGCTTGAGCTTCTGCAGGCGAACGTTGGCATCGGTGGTGATGGCGAAGATCAGCGGGTCGACCGCCGGCTTGCCGGCGAAGTAGTCCGGGTTGGCGCGGTAGCGCACCACGGCGTCTTTCTGGAAACGCTGGAACACGAACGGCCCGGTACCGATCGGTTGGCTGTTCAGCTTCTCCGGCGTGCCGGCTTTCAGCAGTTTGTCGGCGTATTCGGCGGAGTAGATCGAGGCGAAGCCCATGCTCAGGGTGGCCAGGAAGGTGGCGTCCGGGTGGCTGAGGGTGAAGCGCACGGTGTTCGGCGCCGGTGCATCGATCGCCTTGATCAGGCTGCCCAGCTGCAGTGACTGGGCGTGCGGGTAGCCGCCTGGCGCAGTCTTGTGCCAGGCATGGGCCGGGTAGAGCATGCGCTGGAAGCTGAACAGCACATCGTCGGCATTCAGCTTGCGGCTTGGCTTGAAATAGGCGGTGCTGTGAAACTTCACGTCATCGCGCAGGGTGAAGTCATACACCAGGCCGTCGTCCGACACCGTCCAGCTGGTCGCCAGGCTGGGCACCACCTTGCCTTGCGCCGCGTCGAACTCCACCAGGCGGTTCATCAGCACGTCGGCGGTGGCGTTGGTGGTGGTGAGCGAATTGTACTGCACCACGTCGAAGCCTTCGGGGCTGGCCTCGCTGCAAACGCTCAGCGGAGCGGCCTGGGCAACGCCGGCGGCGAACAGGGAGGTGAACAATAAGGAAAGTGCGGCGGCACGCATGGTGGCTCCTTGGCTGTCAGTGGCCCATCTGCCAGTGCAGTCTGGAAAAAGCCTACCCTAGTGCGCCCGCCGGCAAATGACCACACCCTTTTTTGCAAATCTTGCGACGAGCGGTCGACGACTGGCGGGGCCTGCCGCTATGCTGGCCCGGCGCATTCTGGAGTGCGACAATGTGCATCTACTGTTGTTGCAGCCAAGTCTTTCTGGTATAAAGCAGCGCTCTTTTCTAGGGGCTCGGCCTGTCGCATAAGCGGATCCGGTCGATAAGACCTCCAGAATCACGGCGCCCAGGCGCCAAAGACTGAGAGATTAAGCGGCCAACCCATGCCGGGTTGGGCATGTGGTTTTAGAGGGCTGAGTCATGTCGAGAGTCTGTCAAGTTACTGGTAAGGGTCCAGTAACCGGGAACAACATTTCCCACGCAAACAACAAAACCCGTCGTCGTTTCCTGCCGAACCTGCAGCACCACCGTTTCTGGGTTGAATCCGAGAAGCGTTTCGTGCGTCTGCGCGTTTCCGCCAAAGGCATGCGTATCATCGACAAGCGCGGCATCGACGCCGTTCTGGTTGACATCCGTAAAGCTGGCGCCAAGGTTTAAGGGAGAGCATCATGCGTGAATTGATCCGTCTGGTTTCGAGTGCCGGTACCGGCCACTTCTACACCACCGACAAGAACAAGCGCACCACCCCGGACAAAATCGAGATCAAGAAATATGATCCGGTTGTTCGCAAGCACGTGGTGTACAAGGAAGCCAAGATCAAGTAATTGATCGGCGACCTGAAAAAAACCCGCATCCGAAAGGAGGCGGGTTTTTTTATGTCTGCTGCGGGGTCAGTTGAAGTCGAAACCCTGGATCAGTAGGTCGGCGCCGGCCCTGATCTGGATGCGCTCGACGTCGTACTCGCGGGTGGACATCTCGTTGGGGCCAACTACCCGGGGGCGGCCGGTGAGGGTGCGGATGGTGTCTTTGAGCGCTGGCGCGTAAGGGGTGCCGACCAGGTGGGCAAGGGTTCGCAGCACTTCTTCGTTGGTCATGGTGTTCTTCCTGATGAAGTTGGATGGCCCGACATGGGCAGGGCCATCCTCACGCATGCCTGCAGACTGCCTGCGCTACATAGATACTTCTGCGGTTACTTCTGCTCGAACATCACATAGATCTTGCGGCACGGCTCCAGCACTTCCCAGGTGCCTTTGAAGCCGGCGGGGATGACAAACCGATCGCCGGCACGCAAG
Source organism: Pseudomonas sp. LTR0 (assembly GCF_036630035.1). Lineage (NCBI taxonomy): Bacteria > Pseudomonadati > Pseudomonadota > Gammaproteobacteria > Pseudomonadales > Pseudomonadaceae > Pseudomonas > Pseudomonas sp. LTR0. Next base: position 5,390,661 of record NZ_CP123734.1, on the reverse strand, counting down.
GTTTTCGACCCGCCGTCCTGGTCGCGCAGCACCGAAACTCCATGGATGATCTCGCAGTATTCGTGCTCGGTGTAATTCACCACCCATTGGCCCACCTCACCTTCCCATACGCCGGCGGCAAACTGCCCGCACGGGCTGGAATAATGGTTGTAGACCGCCTGGTCCGGCTCCCCCTTGAGAATTTTCTCTGCAGCCGGGCGGTAGCGTTCGGCTTCGGTGATGACCTGCGCGAAGTCGATGATGCTGTCAATACTCATGGTTCGGCTCCTGTTGTTGTTTAATAAAATGAACATCAGTAGGCTTTTGAGCCTCCCGTGTCAAATATATTGATAGTTTACACCGGCTGGTTTAGGGTATCGCTTGCCAGTGTGCGCTCGGCGCACGGCCAGAATTCTGACAACGCCTGTGAGTCCTCAGTGCGGCGTTGCACCTAAACAAGAGGAGGAGTTTCGTATGACCACCCTGACCCGTGCGGACTGGGAACAACGTGCCCAGCAACTGAAGATCGAAGGCCGTGCCTTCATCAACGGCGAATACACCGATGCCGCATCCGGTGAAACCTTCGAGTGCCTGAGCCCGGTCGACGGACGCTTCCTGGCCAAGGTTGCCAGCTGCGACCTGGCCGATGCCAACCGCGCTGTGGAAAATGCCCGTGCCACCTTCAACTCCGGCGTGTGGTCGCAGCTGGCCCCCGCCAAGCGCAAGGCCAAGCTGATCCGCTTTGCCGACCTGCTGCGCAAGAACGTCGAAGAGCTGGCACTGCTGGAAACGCTGGATATGGGCAAGCCGATCGGTGACTCCTCCAGTATCGATATCCCGGGGGCGGCCAATGCCATCCACTGGACAGCCGAAGCCATCGACAAGGTCTACGACGAAGTCGCCCCGACCCCGCACGACCAGCTTGGCCTGGTTACCCGCGAAGCAGTGGGCGTGGTCGGTGCCATCGTACCGTGGAACTTCCCGCTGCTGATGGCCTGCTGGAAGCTCGGCCCGGCGCTGGCCACCGGTAACTCGGTCGTGCTCAAGCCGTCCGAAAAATCGCCGCTGACCGCCATCCGCATCGCCCAGCTGGCGATCGAAGCTGGCATCCCGGCTGGCGTGCTGAACGTGCTGCCAGGCTACGGCCACACCGTGGGCAAGGCGCTGGCCCTGCACATGGACGTCGATACCCTGGTGTTCACCGGTTCGACCAAGATCGCCAAGCAGCTGATGGTTTATGCGGGCGAGTCGAACATGAAGCGCATCTGGCTGGAAGCCGGCGGCAAGAGCCCGAACATCGTCTTTGCCGACGCCCCGGACCTGCAGGCTGCCGCCGAGGCTGCTGCCAGCGCCATCGCCTTCAACCAGGGCGAAGTGTGCACCGCAGGCTCCCGCCTGCTGGTCGAGCGTTCGATCAAGGACAAGTTCCTGCCGATGGTGGTAGAGGCCCTGAAAGGCTGGAAACCAGGCAACCCGCTGGATCCACAGACCACTGTCGGTGCTCTGGTCGATACTCAGCAGATGAACACCGTGCTGTCTTACATCGAGGCTGGCCACAAGGATGGTGCCAAGCTGCTGGCCGGCGGCAAGCGCACCCTGGAAGAGACCGGCGGCACCTACGTTGAGCCGACCATCTTCGACGGCGTGACCAACGCCATGCGCATTGCTCAGGAAGAAATCTTCGGCCCGGTGCTGTCGGTGATTGCCTTCGACACCGCCGAAGAGGCCGTGGCCATTGCCAACGACACGCCGTATGGCCTGGCGGCGGGTATCTGGACTTCGGATATTTCCAAAGCCCACAAGACCGCCCGTGCCGTGCGTGCTGGCAGCGTCTGGGTCAACCAGTACGATGGTGGCGACATGACCGCGCCGTTCGGTGGCTTCAAACAGTCGGGTAACGGCCGTGACAAGTCGCTGCACGCGCTGGAGAAATACACTGAGCTGAAGGCGACCTGGATCAAGCTGTAATCCAGTAGGTCCTTTTCGCGGGCAAGCCCGCTCCGGCAGGTCTTCGCGACCGTTGCGGGAGCGGGCTTGCCCGCGAATGGGCCTCTAGAAACATTGGCTGGGAGGCTGCAATGCGTTGGGGTACCTACTTCGCCGTACTGGCATCGGTGCTCAGTGTCGGGCTGGCGCTCGGCGTGAGCATGCCGCTGGTGTCCCTGCGCCTGGAGGCCTGGGGCTACGGCAGCTTCGCCATCGGCGTGATGGCGGCAATGCCGGCGTTGGGTGTGCTGGCAGGGGCCAGCCTGGCCAGCCGCCTGGCAGGCTGGGTTGGCGTGCCTTCGGCGATGCGCCTGTGCCTGTGGGGTGGGGCACTGTCGATTGGCCTGCTCGCGCTGCTGCCGAGTTACCCGTTGTGGCTGCTGCTGCGGCTGATGATCGGCATGTCCCTGACCGTGGTGTTCATCCTCGGCGAAAGCTGGATCAACCAACTGGTGGTCGAACAGTGGCGTGGCCGGTTGGTGGCGCTGTATGGCAGCAGCTACGCCCTGAGCCAACTGGCCGGGCCGTTGGTGCTGGGCTTCCTCGGCTCTGATGACGACTTCGGCTTCTGGGCAGCGACCGGCCTGCTGCTGGCCGCGCCGCTGGTTCTGCTAGGGCGTGGTGGAGCACCGAGCACAGAGGCATGCAGTGTCACCTTTGGCGACCTGTTCGGCTTCTGCCGACGCTTGCCGGTAATTGCCTGGGCCATTGCCCTGTTCGCCTCGTTCGAGGCGATGATCCTCACTTTGCTGCCGGTGTATTGCCTGCAGCAGGGCTTCACCACCGAAATCGCCTTGTTCATGGTAAGTACCGTGGTGGTGGGTGATGCGGTGCTGCAGTTGCCCATCGGCGCGCTGGCCGACCATATGTCGCGACGCACCCTGTTCACTGGCTGTGCGGTGACGCTGCTGGTGTCCAGCCTGGCGATCCCGCTGCTGTTGCACACACCGGTTATCTGGCCACTGTGGGTGTTGTTCGGCGCCAGTGCCGGTGGCTTGTTTACCTTGTCGCTGGTGCTGATCGGTGAGCGCTACCGCGATGATGAGCTGGTGCGGGCCAATGCCCACGTAGCGCAGCTGTGGGGTATTGGCTGTTTGCTCGGGCCGTTGTTGGCGGGTGCGGGGAGCCAGTGGATCAGCGGGCATGCGTTGCTGTTCCTGATGGCGGCCGGGGCTGCGGGGTTGGTGGTATTGACCCGACGGCGCGGAGCCTTTGAGCCGGTTTCTGCCTGATGGTTTTTGGGGCTGCAAGGCCCCTCGGCAATCTCAGCTACAGCATCTTCTCCAAGCCAACCGCCTTGCTGATCCAGGCATTGAGCCGCCGCCAGATCCCACCCGGCTCAGACGTCAGTATGTGCCGTTGGCCATTGTCCTCGGTCGCCCACACCAGTTTGTTACCTATCAGTTTCACCTGATAGCTCAGCGCGGGCGCCATACCCTGCTGGGCCAGCTCGCGGGTGTACTCGGCCAGCTCCGGGCTGTCGACCAGTACCCCAACCTCGGTGTTCCACAACACTGAGCGCGGGTCGAAGTTGAATGAGCCGATGAAGGTCTTGCGCCGATCGAGCACGATCGCTTTGGTGTGCAGGCTCGAATCCGAGCTGCCACGGAAACTCAATCGCCCTGCGCTGGGGTCGCCTGGCTGGCGGCGAAGCTCGTAAAGTTGCACCCCGTGCTCAAGCAAGGCACGACGATAGGGTGCATAGCCGCCATGCACCGCCGGCACGTCGGTGGCTTCCAGCGAGTTGGTCAGCAGCTTCACCGAAACGCCAGCGTCGGCGCGGCCGGTCAGGTACAGCAGCCCCGGTTCGCGCGGCACAAAGTAGGCCGATGCCAGGACCAACTCATGGTGCACGTTAGCCAGGTCCGGTGCCAGTTGCTGGCTCAGCAGTAATTGCGGGTCCGGTTCGTCTTCGGCCAACACCTTGCTGGGTGCATCCCATAGCGCCTGGGCGTGAGCCCAGATCAGCTCGTTGCGCCACACGGCCAGGCGCGGCTGCGACTGGTAGGCCATCAAGCGGTCGTACAGGGCCTTGCGCTGGGTTCTGGCTTCGGCCAACGATACTTCCAGGCGATGGCGGCTGGCACGCAGGTCGTTGGCATCCGGGGCCTGCCAGAGGAAGTCGGTGATCGGCCGGCTGAGGGCACTGTTCCAGTACTGGTCGAAGCTGTGCCCCAGCTGCTCGGCCACCGGGCCCACGCCCAGCAGGTCGATGTCGGTGAAGTTGAGGTTGGGCTCGGCATCGAAATACTCGTCGCCAAGGTTGCGCCCGCCGACGATGGCCATGCTGTTGTCCACCAGGAACAGCTTGTTGTGCATGCGCCGGTGCTGGCGCGACAAGTTGAACAGCCGGCCCAGGGCGCGCGTAACGCCGGTACTGCGCCCTAGATGCAGCGGGTTGAACACGCGGATCTGGATGTTCGGGTGGGCATCGAGGGTGCCCATGATGGTGTCCAGGCCGTCGCTGGTGGTGTCGTCGAGCAGGATGCGCACGCGCACGCCACGGTCGGCGGCGCGCAGCAGTTCATGCACAAGGGCGCGAGTACTGAGGCCATCGTGGACGATGTAGTACTGCAGGTCGATACTCGCCTGAGCGTTGCGGATCAGTTCGGCGCGGGCGCGAAATGCCTCGTTGCTGTTGGGCAGCAGGCGGAAGCCCGAGCGGCCGCCATAGGGCGCGGCCTGGCGCAATACCGAGCGGCCAAAGGCCGAGTCGTTGGCAGGCAGCGCCTGACTGGTTTCGCGGGGCGCACTGATGCTTGTGCAGCCGGCAAGGCCGAGCAACAGCACCAGCAGCAGAGGCAAGGCTCGCTGGAGTCTCAAGGGTAGGACCGTCCTGTGCAGCAAGGGCTTTAGGGGTTTGACCGTGACGGGCGGCGCAAAGTTACGCGTCGGCGCTTTCTTCATCCAGTAGACGAAGGGCGGCTTCACCTACCTTGCGTACGGAGGCTTCGATTTGCGGCGTTGGCCTGGCGGCGAAGTTCATGCGCAGGCAGTGGCGAAACTTGCCCGAGGCCGAAAAGATGCTGCCCACGGCAACCTGCACGCCCTGTTCCAGTAAAGCGCGGTTCAGCCGAAGCGTATCGAGATGTTCGGGTAGCTCCACCCACAGCATGAAGCCCCCCTGGGGCCGGCTGACCCGGGTGCCCGCCGGGAAATAGCGGGTCACCCAGTCGCTCATCAGGTCGCGGCCACGCTGGTACTGGCTGCGCATGCGCCGCACATGGGGCTGGTAGTACCCTCCGGCGATGAAGTCAGCGATGGCCAGCTGAGGCTGGCTGGCCGTACTCCCGGTGCTGATGTACTTCATGTGCAGTACTCGTTCCAGATAGCGCCCGGGCGCCACCCAGCCGATCCGCAGGCCGGGTGCGAGGGTTTTAGAGAACGAACTACAGAGCAGCACGCGGCCATCGTCGTCGAACGATTTGAGGGTGCGTGGGCGGGGGTAGGTATACGCCAGGTCGCCGTACACATCATCTTCCAGTATCGCCACGTCATAGCGTTGGGCCAGGCTCAGCAGGGCCTTCTTGCGTGCCTCGGGCATGATGTAGCCCAGCGGGTTGTTGCAGCTTGGGGTGATCTGGATGAGTTTGATCGGCCACTGCTCCAGGGCCAGCTCAAGCGCTTCCAGGCTGATGCCGGTGACCGGGTCGGTGGGGATTTCCAGCGCTTTCATGCCCAAGCCCTTGAGGGTTTGCATGGCGCCGTGGAAGCTGGGCGAGTCGACCGCGACGATGTCGCCTGGCTCGCAGACCGCGCGGATGCTGCAAGACAGCGCCTCATGGCAGCCGGTTGTGATCACCAGGTCGGCCGGCCCCAGTCGGCAGCCGGAGTCGAGCATCAGCCGGGCCACCTGTTCGCGCAGGGCCAGGTGGCCGTGGATGTTGTCGTAGTACAGGCCAGGCATGTCCTGGCGCCGGCTCAACTGGGCGAGGCTGCGCAGCAGCGGCTTCAGGGTAGGGCTGTCGATGTCGGGCATGCCGCGGCCGAGTTGCACCACATCCTGGCGCGGTGTGCTGCGCACCAGTTCCAGTACCTGTTCCCACTGCGAGATGTCCACCGGGCGCTGGGCCGGGCGGCTGACCGCAGGCAGGGCCGGCAGGTGACGGTGGTCGCTGACAAAGTAGCCGGACTTGGGCCGTGGCGAGACCATGCCGCTGTCTTCGAGCATGCGATAGGCCTGCTGCACGGTGCTCAGGCTGACCCCGTGCTCCTCACTCAGTGCGCGCACAGACGGCAGGCGCTGGCCGGGGCGATAGAGGCCCTGCTCGATGCGGGCGCCGAGTATTTCGGCGAGATTCAGGTAGAGGGTCACGGCATACTCCTGCGCTGCATTGGCATAGCGACCGGTACAGTTGGCCCGAAAATACAGCATTCAGTCGGCCGTCGGCCAATTCTGTATGGGAATAATAAGGCTGTATTGGATCTGTATTGCTGACGGTGCCGACGCGCATGCTTTCTCCACGGTAACAACTGAACGGGAGGATGCGGTGATGGGTGGCATGAGCGATGTGCGCTTGCAACTGTTGGCCAAGGAGCTGGAAGCCGGGCAGCAGGCCAAGGTGTTCAACGCGCCGGAGGGTTTGGGGCGTTGGGGGCTGATGCTGCATCGCTGGCATACCCGCAGGGCGTTGCTGCAGCTGACCGATGACGAGCTGCGCGATGTCGGGCTGAGCTCGGAGCAGGCCCGGATCGAAGGGCGGAAAGCCTTCTGGAAGGACTGACACGGTGGTCGCTGGAGGGCCTGTTGTGCCCCAGACTTGAAACTTGCACCGACCCTGTGGGAGCGGGCATGCCCGCGAAGCAGGCGTCGCGGAGGATGGCACGGGCTTCGCCCGTGTTCGCGGGCACGCCCGCTCCCACAGGGGGCTAGTCAGCTTTTAGATTTTAAGCAAGACAGTTGCTGCCACAAGGATGGGGACTTTCAGGCCAGCTCTTTCAGACGATGCCACAGCATCCCCAATGCCAGCAGTGGCGAGCGCAGGTGCTTGCCGCCAGGGAAGGTGATGTGAGGCACCTTGTTGAAAAGGTCGAAGCGCCCGCTTTCCTGGCCACTGATGGCTTCACCCAGCAGGCGCGCGGCCAGGTGGGTGGCGTTGAGCCCATGGCCAGAGTAGGCCTGGGCGTAATATACGTTCGGCTGGCAGGCCAAGCGGCCAACCTGTGGCAGGCGGTTGGCACCAATGCCGATCATGCCGCCCCACTGGTAGTCGATGCGCACGTCGGCAAGCTGCGGGAACACCTTGAGCATCTTCGGCCGCATGTAGGCGGCGATGTCCTTCGGGTCGCGGCCTGAATAGTGGCAGGCACCGCCAAACAGCAGGCGGTGGTCGGCGGACAGGCGGTAGTAGTCCAGCGCCACGCGCTGGTCACACACCGCCATGTTCTGCGGCAGCAATGCGCGTGCGCGTTCTTCGCCCAGCGGCTCGGTGGCAATGATGTAGCTGCCGGCCGGCAGCACCTTGCCGCCCAGTTCGCGGTTGAGGTCGTTGTGGTAGGCGTTGCAGCACAGTACCAGGGTCTTGGCGCGTACTCGGCCTTGTGCGGTATGTACCTGCACTTCAGGGCCATAGTCTATGCGGGTAACCTCGGACTGCTCGAACAGCTTCACGCCCAGACGGCTGGCCACGGCCGCTTCACCCAGCGCCAGGTTGAGCGGGTGCAAGTGCCCAGAGCCCATGTCGATCAGCCCGCCCACATAGCAATCGGCGCCGACCACGCTGTGGATATCGTCCTTGCCGACCAGCCGCAGCTCATGCGCATAGCCTAGGCTGCGCAGTTCCTCTGCGTCTTCGGCAAAGCCCAGCAGCTCGGCGGGTTTGTTGGCCAGGTCGCAGTAGCCCCAGGCCAGGTCGCAGGCGATGGCATGCTTTTCCACCCGCTCGCGCACGATCTGTACGGCCTCCAGGCCCATCACCTTCAGGGTGCGCACGCCTTCCTCGCCGATGACCGGGAGAAACTGCTCCAGGCCGTGGCCGACCCCACGGATCAGTTGCCCGCCATTGCGCCCACTGGCGCCCCAGCCAAGTTTGCGCGCTTCCAGCAGGATGACCGAGAAACCACGCTCGGCCAGCTCGATGGCGGTGTTCAGGCCCGAGTAACCGCCGCCGATGATGCACACGTCGGCGTTGTGTTCGCCTTGCAGGAAGGCGTGGTCAGGGTGTGGCGCGCTGCTGGCGGCGTAATAGGAGGCGGCGTGCTGCGCGCTGTGGATCATCGGGGCGGCCCTGAAAATTGGAGGGGGGACGAGGATAAGCTTTGCCATCGCGGCCGGGCAACCAGCGAGGGCTGCATCCTCGTTCGCGGGTGGAGCCGCGAATAAGCCTATAATCCAATCACTTTTGTCAGCTTGTATCCCGTCATGTCCTGTAACCGCCACAAGATCCACTTCCTGCGCGAACTCATCCCTTCATTCGAGTGCGAGCCCGGCTGCCATGACTGCTGCGGCCCGGTCACCACCTCGGCGGAGGAAATGGCCCGCCTGCCGCGCAAGTCCCAGGCGGAGCAGGACGCTGCTCTGGAGCGCCTGGACTGCGTGCACCTGGGCCCCAACGGCTGCACGGTGTATGAAGAGCGGCCGATGATATGCCGGCTGTTCGGTACCACCCCGCGCATGGCCTGCCCGCGTGGTCGTGGCCCTGAACCGATGATCGATCCTGCCGCTGAACAGTTGGTCCACCAATTCATTGCCACCACCCGCCAGGTGCTGGTCTAGCCTCAGTCCGGGATCGGCAGGCAGAGGCTTTCCTTCACCTCTTCCATCACGATGTAGCTCTTCGATTCGCGCACGTGCGGCAGTTTCAGCAGGATGTCCCCGAGCAGCTTGCGGTACGAGGCCATTTCCGAAATACGCGCTTTTACCAGATAGTCGAAGTCGCCCGATACCAGGTGGCATTCCAGCACGTGGGGCAGCTTCAAGACCGCGCGGCGGAACTCCTCGAAGGTGTCGCCCGACTTGTAGTCCAGGCTGATTTCCACGAACACCAGCAGGCTGCCTTTGAGGTGCTGCGGGTTCAGGCGGGCGTTGTAGCCCATGATGATGCCCTCGCGCTCCAGGCGGCGAACCCGCTCGGTGCAAGGGGTGGTGGACAGCCCAACTTTCTCGCCCAGTTCGGTGAAGGAAATACGCCCGTCATTCTGCAGGATACGCAGGATGTTACGGTCGATCTTGTCCAGTTCACGCTTGGTCTGGTGCTGGGTTCTCATAGGGGATGCCCCTCCGTGAAAGGCGTTTTTGCCGAGAATTCTCGCCAATAATAGGCTTTTATATAGTGAATTGCACTGGTCTCAAATTCCTATACTGCGCTCATTCATGCCATTTCAATAAAAGTGTGCGGCGCGCCGCGTGTGAGGGATAAAACGATGCGAGTTCTGGTACTTGGTAGCGGTGTAATCGGAACCGCCAGTGCCTACTACCTGGCCCGGCAAGGTTTCGAAGTCACGGTGGTCGACCGCCAGCCGGCGGTGGCCATGGAAACCAGCTTTGCCAACGCCGGCCAGATCTCGCCCGGCTATGCCTCGCCCTGGGCTGCCCCAGGTGTACCGCTCAAAGCCATCAAATGGCTGCTGGAGCGTCACGCCCCCTTGGCCATCAAGCTCACGGGCGACGTCGATCAGTACCTGTGGATGGCACAGATGCTGCGCAACTGCACCGCCAGCCGTTACGCGGTGAACAAGGAGCGTATGGTGCGCCTGTCCGAGTACAGCCGTGACTGCCTCGACGAGCTGCGCGCCGAAACCGGCATCAACTACGAAAACCGCAGCCTGGGCACCACCCAGCTGTTCCGCACCCAGGCCCAGGTCGATGCAGCGGCCAAGGACATTGCCGTACTCGAACAGTCCGGTGTGCCCTACGAGCTGCTCGATCGCGACGGCATTGCCCGCGTCGAACCCGCCCTGGCCGGCGTGAAAGATATCCTGGCCGGCGCCCTGCGTTTGCCGAACGACCAGACTGGCGACTGTCAGCTGTTTACCACCAAGCTCGCCGACATGGCGTTGAAGCTGGGCGTGGAGTTCCGCTTCGGCCAGGATATCCAGCGCCTGGACTTCGCCGGTGACCGCATCAATGGCGTATGGATCGACGGCAAGCTGGAGACGGCAGACCGCTATGTGCTGGCGCTGGGCAGCTACTCGCCACAGATGCTCAAGCCACTGGGCATCAAGGCCCCGGTGTACCCGCTGAAAGGTTATTCGCTGACCGTGCCGATCACCAACAGCGACATGGCCCCGACTTCGACCATTCTCGACGAGACCTACAAGGTTGCCATCACCCGTTTCGACAACCGCATCCGCGTTGGGGGCATGGCTGAAATCGCCGGTTTTGACCTGTCGCTGAACCCGCGCCGGCGCGAAACGCTGGAGATGATCGTCAACGACCTTTATCCTCGCGGCGGTGATCTGAGCCAGGCCAGCTTCTGGACCGGCTTGCGCCCGGCGACCCCGGACGGTACGCCGATCGTGGGTGCCACGGCGTTCCGCAACCTGTTCCTGAACACCGGTCACGGTACCTTGGGCTGGACCATGGCGTGCGGTTCCGGTCGCTTGCTGGCCGACCTGATTGCGCGCAAGAAGCCGCAGATCAGTGCCGAAGGCCTGGATATTTCCCGTTATGGCAATAGCCGGGAAGTGGCCAAGCACGGGCAAAGCGCGCCGGCTCACCAGCAGTAACAGCCTGTGCCGGCCCATTCGCGGGCTTGCCCGCTCCCACAGAAACACCACAGCTTTTGAAAGCTGTGCACTACTTGTGGGAGCGGGCAAGCCCGCGAAGAATCCACCACCGATTTCAACCCGAACACCATAAGGCAGCCGCCATGCGTCCCGCCCGCGCCCTGATCGACCTCCAGGCCCTGCGCCACAACTACCGTCTGGCCCGTGAACTGACGGGTGCCAAAGCCCTCGCCGTGATCAAGGCCGACGCCTATGGCCACGGCGCCGTGCGCTGCGCCCTGGCCCTGGAGGCCGAAGCCGACGGCTTTGCCGTGGCCTGCATCGAAGAGGCGCTGGAGCTGCGCGCTGCCGGTATCAAAGCCCCGGTGCTGCTGCTGGAAGGTTTTTTCGAAGCCAGCGAACTGGCGCTGATCGCCGAGCACGACCTGTGGTGCGTGGTGCACTCGCTGTGGCAGCTGGAAGCCATCGAGAAAACCCCGCTGCACAAGCCGCTCACCGTCTGGCTGAAGCTGGACAGTGGCATGCACCGCGTTGGCCTGCACCCCAAGGACTACCACGACGCCTACCAGCGACTGTTGGCCAGTGGCAAGGTTTCGCGCATCGTGTTGATGAGCCACTTCGCTCGCGCCGACGAACTGGACGCTGACGCCACCTCCCAGCAGATCGCCGTGTTCGAAGCTGCCCGACAGGGCCTGGCCGCTGAATGCAGCCTGCGTAACTCGCCCGGCGTGCTGGGCTGGCCGCAAGCGCCCAGCGACTGGGTGCGCCCAGGCCTGATGCTGTACGGCGCCACGCCGTTCGAAGTGGCGCAGGCCGAGGCCGCACGCCTGCAACCGGTGATGACCCTGCAATCGCGGGTGATCAGCGTGCGTGAGCTACCTGCCGGCGAGCCGGTGGGCTATGGTGCCAAGTTCGTCAGCCCTCGGCCGACCCGCGTGGGTGTGGTAGCCATGGGCTATGCCGATGGCTACCCGCGCCAGGCGCCCAACGGCACTCCGGTGCTGGTCGCCGGCAATCGCACCCAGCTGATCGGCCGGGTGTCGATGGACATGCTCAGCATCGACCTCACCGACGTACCGGAAGCCGCTGTCGGCAGCCCGGTAGAACTATGGGGCAAGCAGGTGCTGGCCAGTGAGGTGGCCGCGCATGCGGGCACCATTCCGTACCAGATCTTCTGCAACCTGAAGCGAGTACCACGGGACTACATCGGCGAATGACACGCTGAAGCGGACAGGTTGGGGGCGGTGTGTTGTAAATACTGAACGGCATTGCCATGATATCGTTCACATCCACCCCCTTCCCACTGTTCCAGGAGGCTCCAGCTTTGGACGTCGGCGAACGACTGCAAGCCATCCGCAAGCTCAAGGGCCTGTCCCAGCGCGAACTCGCCAAGCGTGCTGGCGTGACCAACAGCACCATCTCGATGATCGAGAAGAACAGCGTAAGCCCCTCTATCAGCTCGCTGCGCAAAGTGCTGAGCGGCATTCCCATGTCCATGGTCGAATTCTTTTCGGTCGAGCTGGAGCCCGAAAGCCCCACTCAGATCGTCTACAAGGCCCACGAGCTGATCGATATCTCGGATGGAGCGGTAACCATGAAGCTGGTTGGTAAGTCGCACCCCAACCGCGCAATCGCTTTTCTGACCGAGGTGTACCCGCCAGGCGCGGACACCGGTGCCGAGATGCTTACCCACGACGGCGAGGAGACCGGTATCCTGCTTGAAGGCCGCCTGGAACTGGTGGTCGGCAACGAGATTTTCGTTCTCGAAGAGGGCGACAGCTACTACTTCGAAAGCACCCGCCCGCACCGCTTTCGCAACCCGTTCGACCAGCCGGCGCGGCTGATCAGTGCGGCGACGCCTTCAAACTTTTGATCCAGCGCAGTGCATTGAGTCGGCAATACCCCTTTCCTGTGTGGGGTCGTTTCACGGCCTCTGGGTTCCCGCTATACTTTTCAACGCTCGCCGATCCGTGGCCGCGAGCGTGATTAGCCACCATGAGGGTGTTCGCGTGAATCAAATCAAGAAGATGCTGGCCGTACCAGCAGCCGTATTCGCCCTCTGGGCAATGAGCGCAACCGCTGCGACCAATGACGACATCGCCAAACGCCTGGAACCGGTTGGCCAGGTGTGCGTCCAGGGCCAAGAGTGCAAAGGCATGGAAGTGGCCGCTGCAGCGGGTGGCGGGGGAGCCAAGACGCCGGATGAAATCATCGCCAAGCACTGCAATGCCTGCCATGGCAGCGGGTTGCTCGGCGCGCCTAAAATTGGTGACACCGCCGCGTGGAAAGAACGCGCCGACCACCAGGGCGGCCTGGATGGCATCCTGGCCAAGGCCATTACCGGCATCAACGCCATGCCGCCAAAGGGCACCTGTGCAGACTGTACGGATGAAGACCTGAAAGGGGCGATCAAGAAAATGTCCGGGCTGTGATTTACAGCTGAATTGCATGAGGCCCGCCGTTAATGGCGGGCTTTGTTTTTTGTTGTCTCGGCCTCTTCGCGGGCACGCCCGCTCCCAAAGGTACTCCGCAGGACCTGAAGGTTGTGTTAATCCTGTGGGAGCGGGCTTGCCCGCGAAAGGGCCGGTACAGGCAACCAATTACTTCAGCCCTATGTCCAACCCCTGAACCCGTGGATGTTTCAGGAGGCCCAGATGCACCTCTGCTCCATCGACCAGGCTGTCGAGCAGGTCTTGTCCCGGCTGCCAACCCATATCCATATGGGCCTGCCTTTGGGTCTGGGGAAACCCAACGCCTTCGTCAACGCGCTTTACGCCCGCGTACGCGAGCTGCCCGAACGGCGCCTGACCATCTATACCGCACTTTCCCTCGGCCGCCCGCCACTGGGCGATGGCCTGCAGCGGCGCTTTCTCGAACCCTTCGTCGAGCGAGTGTTCGCGGACTACGAAGAGCTCAGCTACCTCGCAGACCTGCGCAACGACAGCCTGCCGCCCAACATCCGTGTCGAACAGTTCTTCATGCAGCCCGGTAGCCTGCTGCACAGCGAATCGGCGCAGCAGGACTACGTCAGCAGCAACTACAGCCACGCCGCACGCGATATCAACGCCAAGGGCCTGAACCTGATCGCCCAGTTGGTCGCCGCCACCCCTGAAAAGCCCGTGCACCTGAGCCTGGCCTGCAACCCAGACATCACCCTCGACCTGCTGCCGATGATTGCCAAGCGGCGCGCGGCTGGCGAAACCATCCTCATGCTGGGCCAGGTGCATGCCGAACTGCCCTATATGCCAGGCGATTCGGAACTGAGCATGGAGGCATTCGACCTGCTGATTGATGAAGCGGAGCAGCGACGGCTGTTCTCTACGCCGAACATGCCGGTCGGCATCCAGGACCACTGCATTGGCTTGCACGCCAGCACGTTGGTGCGCGATGGCGGCACCCTGCAGATCGGCATCGGGGCCATGGGTGATGCAGTTGCCGCCGCGTTGCTGGCTCGCCAAGGTGACAACGCAGGCTACCGAGCCGTGCTTGATGAGCTGGATGTTGGCCCCTGGCATGCGCTGATCGAACGCGAAGGGGGGCTAGGGACGTTTGCCCAAGGCCTGTACGGCTGCAGCGAGATGTTCGTCAATGGCCTGCTGGTGCTGGCCGAAGCAGGGTTGCTACGACGCCCGGCGGACGAGCAGGGCGCAATACTGCATGGCGGCTTTTTCCTCGGCCCGCAAGCGTTCTATCAGCGCTTGCGCGAGATGCCGCTGGAGCAGCGCGCACATTTTGCCATGACCCGCATCAGCTTCATCAACGAGCTATATGGGCAGGAGGAACTCAAGCGCCGCCAACGCCGTGATGCGCGGTTTATCAACACTGCGTTTGCCATGACCTTGCTCGGCGCCGGGGTGGCTGATCAACTTGAAGACGGCCGTGTGCTCAGCGGCGTGGGCGGGCAGTACAACTTTGTCGCCCAGGGCCATGCGCTGGAAGGTGCACGTTCGATTCTGCTTTTGCGCAGCTGGCGCGAGTCAGGCGGGGAGGTGACCTCAAACCTGTTCTGGACCTATGGCCACTGCACCATCCCCCGGCACCTGCGCGATATCGTGGTGACCGAGTACGGTATCGCTGACTTGCGTGGGCAGACCGACAGCGAGGTGATTGCGCGGTTGCTGGCAGTGAGCGATTCGCGGTTCCAGCAGGGGCTCATCGAGCAGGCAAAAGAGGCCGGCAAGCTGGCCAAGGGCTTTCAGCTGGACGCTCGCTTCACCGACAATACGCCGCAGCGGCTGGAAACGATCCGGACGCGGCATGCGCGGCTGTTCCCGGAGTATCCAATGGGCACGGACTTTACGGCCGAGGAGCGGGATCTGTTGCGGGCGCTGAACTGGTTGAAGAGCAAGTTCAAGCTGAGCGAGGTGCTGGAGCTGGGCAAGGCAGCGTTGGATGCACCGGGGCCGGAGGGGTATGAAAGCCACCTGGAGCGGATGCAGTTGGGGCAGCCGCAGGGGCTTAAAGAAGAACTTTACCAGCGCTTGTTGTTGGCGGGGCTGGCGGCAACCAGATAAAAGGGTTGCGGCCATTCGCGGGCATGCCCGCTCCCACAGGTACGGCACAGCGTTCGAGACCTGTGCTGCACCTGTGGGAGCGGGCGTGCCCGCGAAGCAGGTGTCGCGTTTACTCGATGAAGCTGACTACACCACCTTCCAGCGACTTCACCCGGGCCAGCGATTCAACGCGGTAGCCCTGGCTGTCCAGCTCGGCACGGCCGCCCTGGAACGACTTCTCGATCACAATGCCCAGGCCCGCCACGGTGGCGCCAGCCTGCTTGATGATCGAGATCAGCGCCTGCGAGGCCTTGCCGTTGGCCAGGAAGTCGTCGATCACCAGCACGCGGTCGCTGCTGTTGAGGTGACGCGGCGAAATGGCCACAGTGTTCTCGGTCTGCTTGGTGAAGGAATACACCGAGGCGGTCAGCAGGTTTTCGGTCAGGGTCAGCGACTGGTGCTTGCGAGCGAAGATGACCGGCACACCCAGTTTCAGACCGGTCATTACCGCTGGGGCAATGCCCGAGGCTTCGATGGTGACGATCTTGGTCACGCCGGCATCGGCGAACAGGCGGGCAAACTCGTCACCGATCAGCTGCATCAGCGCCGGATCGATCTGGTGGTTGAGAAACGCGTCGACTTTGAGAACCTGATCGGAAAGCACGATGCCTTCTTCGCGAATCTTCTGATGCAGTGCTTCCACTGTGATTTCCTCGATGTAGATAGTGGTCTGTATGGCCGATTTGTGAGCTCAAATCGGCCATACAAACCACCGTGGCCGCTAACAGCGGCAAAGTTAAAGAGTAATGGTTGATCAGCGTTTGAGCATTGCCCGGATATCGGCCAAGGCGTTGTTGCCGCGTGCGGCCTTCACCTCGACCGGCGCATCGTCCAGGCCCTCCCAGGCCAGGTCGTCCGGAGGCAGTTCGTCGAGGAACCGGCTGGGCGTGCAGTCGATGATTTCACCGTACTGCTTGCGCTTGGCGGCGAAGGTGAAGGCCAGGGTCTGGCGCGCGCGGGTGATGCCCACGTAGGCCAGGCGGCGTTCCTCTTCGATGGTGTCGGCCTCGATGCTGGAGCGGTGCGGGAGGATTTCCTCTTCCATGC
This sequence comes from Pseudomonas sp. LTR0, assembly GCF_036630035.1. Taxonomy (NCBI): domain Bacteria; kingdom Pseudomonadati; phylum Pseudomonadota; class Gammaproteobacteria; order Pseudomonadales; family Pseudomonadaceae; genus Pseudomonas; species Pseudomonas sp. LTR0. The sequence goes on along the minus strand of NZ_CP123734.1, from coordinate 5,374,429 downwards.
CCATGATGAACACGTACGGGAACTCCAGGCCCTTGGAGGCATGCAGGGTCATCATCTGCACACCTTCGGCGTTCTCTTCTTCTTCCTGCTGGCGCTCGAGCATGTCGCGCAGCACCAGTTTGCCGATGGCGTCTTCGATGGTCATGTCACCCTCTTCGTCCTTCTCGAGGGTGTTTTTCAGTGCTTCCACCAGGAACCACACGTTGCTGATGCGGAACTCTGCGGCCTTGTCGCTGGCGGTCTGCTGGCGGATCCAGTTCTCGTAGTCGATGTCGCGGATCATCTCGTGCAGCGCGGCAATAGGATCTTCCAGGGCGACCTTGTGGCGTACCCCATCCAGCCAATGCTTGAAGCGCTGCAAGCGCTCGGTGTAGCGGGCGTCCAGATGCTCGCCCAGGCCCAGCTCCTCGCTGGCGGCGTACATCGATATACCGCGCTCAGTGGCGTAATTACCGAGCTTTTCCAGGGTGGTGGAGCCGATTTCCCGGCGCGGTACGTTGATCACACGCAGGTAGGCGTTGTCATCGTCCGGGTTCACCAGCAGGCGCAGGTAGGCCATCAGGTCCTTGACCTCCTGGCGGCCAAAGAAACTGTTACCACCCGACAGACGATACGGTACCTGGTGGTGCTGCAGCTTCAGTTCGATCAGCTTGGCCTGGTAGTTGCCGCGGTAGAGGATGGCGAAGTCGCTGTACGGGCGGTTGGTGCGCAGGTGCAAGGTGAGGATTTCCATGGCCACGCGTTCGGCCTCGGCTTCCTCGTTCTTGCAGCGGATCACGCGGATCTCGTCGCCCACGCCCATTTCGCTCCACAGCTGTTTCTCGAACGCATGCGGGTTGTTGGCGATCAACACGTTGGCACAGCGCAGGATGCGGCTGGTGGAGCGGTAGTTCTGCTCGAGCATGACGATCTTCAGGGAGGGGTAGTCCTCCTTGAGCAGCATCAGGTTCTCAGGGCGTGCACCACGCCAGGCGTAGATCGACTGGTCGTCGTCGCCTACCACGGTGAACTGGTTGCGCATGCCGATCAGCATCTTCACCAGCAGGTACTGGCTGGCGTTGGTGTCCTGATATTCGTCTACCAGCAGGTAGCGCACACGGTTTTGCCAGCGCTCCAGCACCTCGGGGTGCTCCTGGAACAGTTTGACCGGCAGCAGGATCAGGTCGTCGAAGTCCACCGCGTTGAACGCCTTGAGCGTGCGCTGATAGTGGGTGTAGACGATGGCTGCGGTCTGCTCGCGTGGGTTGCGCGCTTTTTCCAGGGCCTCTGGTGGCAGGATAAGGTCGTTCTTCCAGGCACCGATCATGTTCTTGATCTCGTCGATGCCGTCGTCGCCGGAGTATTCCTTCTGCATGATGTCCGACAGCAGCGCTTTGATGTCAGACTCGTCGAAGATCGAGAAACCCGGCTTGTAGCCCAGGCGCTCGTGTTCCTTGCGGATGATGTTCAGGCCAAGGTTGTGGAACGTACACACGGTCAGGCCACGGCCTTCCCCCGGGCGCAGCAAGGTGGCAACCCGCTCCTTCATCTCGCGCGCGGCCTTGTTGGTAAAGGTCATCGCCACGATGTACTGGGCGCGGATGCCGCAGTTCTGGATGAGGTGGGCAATCTTGCGCGTGATCACGCTGGTCTTGCCCGAACCTGCACCGGCGAGCACCAAAAGAGGGCCGCCGACATAGTCACGGGCTTCCTGCTGCCGGGGATTGAGTCGGGACATGCTAGAAACCGGGGGTCGCCAGAAAATAGCCGCGCATTCTAACAGGCATGGGGCCGTTGTGGCGCGACCGTCTGACGTCTGAGTCAGACTTTATGTCCGTCTCACTATTAGTGCCACTAATGCTAGTAGCTGAAAAAATCATATTTGCCGGTTTGTGCTGTTTCGCGCAGGATGCACGACAAAATACGTCGGGATGCTACACCCGAAAAACATGTATAAAATTGAAAATCATTTTCATTGAATACAGTGGCATACCCGCCAGTCTCGTTGCACCGTGAAGCCCTAAGGAGCCCGCTTGTCCACGCCTGTCGAACCTCTGCGTTTGCTGCTGTTGGCCGATGAGCCGGAATGGGCCGCCTTGTTGCACGCCTGCATGCCTGCACTGGGTGGCAGCGCCGTGCTACTGACTGCGCCAAACTGGGAGGCGGTCGACAGCCTGTTCAGTCATGATCGCCAGGCCGTCGTGCTGGCAACGCCAGGCTTGCAGCCCGCCCCCGGGCGTTGCGAGCTGCCGACCATCCTGCTGCTTGACCACGAGCCTGAGGCGGCGCCCAGCGCTGTCAGCGACTGGCTGGTACGCGATCAGCTCAACGCCGATAACCTGCGCCGCTCACTGCGCCATGTGCGAGAGCGCGGTGTGCTGGTCGCCACCTTGCAGCGCCTGGCCGAGCAGGACCCGCTGACCGGCATCGCCAACCGCCAGGGCTTCCAGGCTTTGCTCAATGCGCGCCTGGCCGAAAACGACGGCCGTGGTGTTGCGCTTGGCCACCTGGACCTGGACAACTTCCGCCACGTCAACGACGCCCTCGGCCACCAGTGCGGTGACCGGTTGATCCTGCAGGTGGTGGCACGGCTGAAGCATCAGCTGGAAGCGGGCGACCAGTTGGCGCGCCTGGGCAGCGACGAGTTCGCCCTGCTGATCGATACCCGCCGAGATGCCAACCGCGCCGAATGGATGGCCGAACGCATCGTCGAGGCCTTGGCCGAACCTTACTGGATCGACGGCGAAAGCCTGTTGCTGGGCTGCAGCCTGGGCCTGGCCCATGCTCGCGCACAGAGCGGCGCCGATCCGCTGATGTGGCACGCGCATATCGCCATGCGTCAGGCCAAGAGCAGCCAGGGCTGCACCTTCCATGTGTTCAACGAGCGCATCAACCGCAACGCCCGCAGCCTTGCCGACCTGGAAGGCGAATTGCGCCGCGCCCTGCGCCGCGACGAGCTGGAGCTGCACTATCAGCCCCGCCTTAACCTGGCCGACGGGCGCATTGTTGGCCTGGAGGCGCTGGTGCGCTGGCGCCATGCCGAGCGCGGGCTGCTGCCGCCCAGCGAGTTCGTGCCACTGGCCGAGCAGAGCGGCCTGATCGTGCCCTTGGGCTACTGGGTTATTTCCCGTGCCCTGCGTGACATGCAGGCACTGTGCGAGCGCGGTCTGGAACCGCTGCACATGGCGGTCAACCTGAGCTTCCGTCAGTTTCAGGACAGCCAGCTACTGGCCACCTTGAGTCGCCTGATCCTTGAGCACGGTGTGGATGCCCGCTGGCTTGAGTTCGAGCTGACCGAGACGGCGGTGATGCGCCGCAACGAGGTGGTGCGCCAGACCATGGACGCGCTGGGTCGCCTGGGCGTGCGCTTCTCGCTCGATGATTTCGGCACCGGGTTTTCTTCGTTCGTGCACCTCAACAGCTTGCCGATCGCCTTGCTCAAGGTGGACCGCAGCTTTGTTGCGGAAATGGAAATGCGTGAAGAGAACCGCAAGCTGGTGCACGCCATGATCAACCTGGCACACAACCTCAGCCTTGAGGTAGTGGCCGAGGGGGTGGAGAGTGAAGAGCAGCTGGCGTTGTTGCGCGGGTTTGGCTGCGACCAGGTGCAAGGTTTCCTGGTCAGCAAACCGCTACCGATAGAGGAATTGATGGCGTATTTGCTGCAGGCGCCCGGCCGCCAGTTGGAGGCTGTCCTTTAGGGCCCTTTCGCGGGCACGCCCGCTCCCACAGGGTCCGCGCAGTTTTGAGCCTGCGCAATCCTGTAGGAGCGGGTTTACCCGCGAAGAGGCCCGCAAGTCAGGCCGAAGCCATCGCCTTTCCGGCAGCCCCCGCCTTCCCCAGCAACCGCTTCATCCGCCATTCAAAGCCAAAGGTCAGCGCCACCGCCGCGCACGCCAGCCCAAGCGCCAGCCCCCACCAGATCCCTACTGCACCACTGCCCAGGGTAAAGGTGAACAACCAGGCGCTAGGCGCCCCCACCAGCCAATAGCACACCAGCCCGATCAGGAAGGTGGTCTTGGCATCTTTCAGCCCACGGATCGAGCCCATGGCAATCGTCTGCATGCCGTCGAACAGTTCGAACCACGCCGCCACCATCAACAACTGCACGGCCACCTGGAAGATCGCGGCAAAGGCCGGGTCATTACGGTCGATAAACAGCCCCACCAGCGCTTCGGGCAGCAGCAGGAACAGGGCGGCGAAGGCAAACATGATCATTGCCCCGAACCCGATGCCCACCCGCCCGGCGCTGCGTGCCGCCAGCAGGTTGCCAGCGCCGTAGTACAGGCCTACGCGCATGGTTACTGCGTACGACAACCCGGTCGGCACCATGAACGCCGTGGACACGATCTGCAGGGCAATCTGGTGCGCCGCCAGCTCGGTGCTGCCCAGTACGCCCATGCACAGCGCGGCAAAGGCGAACAGGCCCACTTCCACCATGTAGGTACCGCCAATCGGCAGGCCCAGCCGCCACAGTTCGCGCAGGGCCGCCAGTGATGGGCGTGACAGGCCCTTGCGCAGCGGGTAGGCGGCATAGGCCGGGTGCCAGCGGATGTACAACGCCAGCGCGATGGCCATGCCCATCGACACCACCGCAGTGACCAGTCCGATACCCATCAGCCCAAGCTTGGGCAGGCCGAACATGCCTTCGATCAGCGCCACGTTGAACAGGTAGTTGAGTACCGTGCCGAACAGGCTGATGACCATCACCGGGGTCGAGCGGCCCAGCGCGCTGGTGAAGCCACGCAAGGCCATGAAGGTCAGATAGCCGGGCAGGGCCAGCGGCAGCAGGGTAAGGAATTGCGCAGCCGACGCCACGTTCTCGGGCTTTTGCCCGAACAGCAGCAGCACCGGTTCAAGGTTCCACAGCACCAGCGCGGCGAACAACGCCAGGCCCCAGGCCAGCCACAGGCCGTTCTGCGCCAGGCGCGTGGCGCCTTCGATGTCGTTGGCGCCCTTGCGAATCGCTACCAGGGTGCCGACTGCGGCGATCACGCCCAGGCAGAAGATCGATACGAACGAATAGCTGGCTGCCCCCAAGCCACCACCCGCCAAAGCCTGAGGGCTGATGCGGGCCATCATCAGGGTGTCGGTCAGCACCATCAGCATGTGCGCCAACTGCGAGGCAATCAGCGGCCCGGCCAGGCGCAGCAAAGCCTTGAGTTCTGTGGTGGGCGCGACGTGCATGGGGCAGTCCTTCATTCTGGGTGATCAACGAACGGCGATTCTGAGGCTTCGGTCAACTTTGCACAAAAGGATAAAAACGATAGTTGGCATGAGTTGAACTCATGTATATAGGTTTCTCGCTGATTTGCTTCACACGCCCATATTGCAGGAGCCTCATGCCACGCCAGCTACCACCGCTGTATGCCCTGCGCGCATTCGAAGCTGCCGCGCGGCTAAGCTCCTTCACCCGTGCGGGCGAAGAGCTTTCTATCACCCAAAGCGCCATCAGCCGGCATATCCGTACGTTGGAAGAGCATTTTGCCTGCCGCCTGTTCGTGCGCAGTGGCCGCAGCCTGCAACTTACCGAAGCGGGGCGGGTACTGCTGCCGGGCGTGCGCGAGGGCTTTGCGGCGTTTGAGCGGGCCTGCGAAACCTTGTGTGGTGAAGACGACATACTGCGTATGAAAGCCCCCTCGACCTTGACCATGCGCTGGTTGCTGGCGTGCCTTAGCCGCTTTCGCCACCTGCAGCCGGGCAATGAGGTGCAACTGACCAGTGCCTGGATGGATGTCGACCATGTGGACTTCAACCAGGAGCCGTTCGATTGCGCGGTTTTGCTCAGTGACGGGGTGTTCCCGGCGGAGTGGGAGGTACGCAAGCTGTTCCCTGAGTTACTGATCCCGGTCGGTGCGCCGGACCTGCTCGACGAGGAGCCCTGGGATGTGTGTAGGCTGGCCTCTGTCGAACTGCTACACCCCACCTTGGACAAGCGTGACTGGCGGGAATGGCTGGAGCGTATGGGGCTTGGCGACAAGGTGTCGCTCAAGGGTGGCCAGGTGTTCGACACCCTGGAGCTGGGCATGATTGCTGCGGCGCGTGGCTACGGAATATCCATGGGCGATTTGCTGATGGTGGCCGAAGATGTGGCGCAGAAACGCTTGAGCCTGCCATGGCCGATAGCGGTGCCCAGCGGCATGGATTACTACCTGGTGTGGCCGCGTACACGCCCGGGTGGCGAGCGTTTGCGGCGATTGAGTGCGTTTCTGGAAGACGAGGTGGCGGCGATGGATTTGCCGGATGTGGAAATCCTGCCGCGTCTTTGATCATCTGCACCGGCCTCTTCGCGGGCTCGCCCGCTCCCACAGGTCTATCGTATGTCTTGACCTGACACGGTACCTGTGGGAGCGGGCAAGCCCGCGAAGAGGCCGCTCCCACAGGTCTATCGTATGCCTTGGCCCGACACGGTACCTGTGGGGAGCGGGCAAGCCCGCGAAGAGGCCGCTCCGACAGGTCTATCGTATGCCTTGGCCCGACACGGTACCTGTGGGAGCGGGCTTGCCCGCGAAGAGGCCGGTACAGTTTTATATCGAACCCAGGTTCAACGCCTGTGCACAGGCCTCCAGCGACCGGCGCTCGCTTTGCGCATACAGCGCCAGCTCATCCTGTACCTGCAACCCCAGCGCGGCTTCGAACGCTTCGCGGTTGGCGTTGCTGCCGTATTCGGCCTGCGCATCGTCGCCCAGGTTGGACTGGAAGATCCCCGCCGCACTCACCGGCAGGAAGTCCTCGTACACCAGCGCCTCGAAATGCACATGGCCCGCGTCGATCAGCCCTTGCAGGGTGGTCGGGCGGCCTTTCTGGTCGCGTGCGGCCAAGCCTTTCTCAGTGGCGAAGTAGCGGAAATATGCAAGACCTTGTTCGCGCATCTGCGCCAGGTCATCCGGGAACTCGGCAAAGTTTGCCTGCAGCAGCGCCATGTAACGCTCGGCATTGGCTTCGGCCGGAGCGCCACCCAGCGCAGCGCGGGTAGCGTCGAGCAACTTGTCGTAGAGCTGGCGACCTTTCGGCGTCAGCGCCGCGCCGCGTTGCTCGATTTCGCCAAAGCGTGCGGTGTGGCTGCCTTTGCTGCCTTGCTGGTCGATGAAGGCGACCGTTTCCTGCAGGGCCTTGAAGCTGGTCTGGCGCAGCAGGATCGGGTGGCGGCGGGTGGGCGGGCCTTCAACCACGGCCTTCGGCGGGATGCCCTTGGCCGGCATGCCGAGCTGGATTGCATCGATATCCAGGGTGCGCGGGGTCAGGTGGTTGATGTGCGGGCCCTTGAAGGCCACCACATCGGCGATCAGGCGGTGTTGGTCGTGCAGCTGCTGGTATTGCTCGGCCGTGACGGTAGCATCCTGGTGCCAGCGGAAGGTGTGCAGCGCCTCCTGCACGAACGTCTCTGCATCCGCGGCGTCAAGACCACCCTCGCGCTCACACTGGGCGATCAGTTCGAGGGCGCGGGCGGTGAAGATCTGGCGCTTGGCCAGGATGCCCTGTGCCAGCTCGCGCAACTGCGGGTTGTCGATCAGCTCCAGGCGCAGCAGCGAGGTGAACACACGGAACGGGCTGACATGCAGCGATTGCTCGTGCACCGCGCGGAAGGCGGTGGAATGCACCGGTACGCCAGCGGAGCTGAGGTCATAGTAGCCGACCGGCTGCATGCCCATGACCGCGAACAGGCGGGCGATGGTGGCCAGTTCTTCGGCGGTGCCGACGCGGATGGCGCCGTGGCGTTCCTGGTCCAGGCGCTCTATTTCGCCGGTCCAGCGCAGGGCCTCGGCCACTTCGGGTTGCTGGGCCATTACCTGCTGGTTGATTTCGCTCACCAGCTCCAGCAGCGTGCCGTACAGCGGCACTTCCTGTTTGTACATAAGCGACATGGCGGCAGAGAACTGCGCGCGGATGCTGTCTGGGCTGACGAAATCGTGGGCTGGCATCGCTAGCTTCCTGGTTGGGTTCGGACGCTTACATGAAAGCTGGGAATGCACTTTGCTCACAAGCGAAAAAAAGTGAGTGTGTCATTCCTTTTTTGATCGACCTCAAGCCTGTAGCTGTTCGTGGATCCACTCCACCAGCGCCCGCACCTTGGGCACTTCCGCCGCATGCTCGGCATACGCCAGGTAATGCGCCCCTGCACTGCGCATCGCGTGGTCCCACGGCACCACCAGGCTACCGTCGGCCAGCTCCTTCGCAGCCAGGTAGCGCGGCACCAGCGCCACCCCGCACCCGGCCTGCGCCGCGCTCAACGCCATATAGAACGTATCGAAGCGCGGCCCGTGGTAGGCGCTGACGCTTTGCAGGCCCTGCTCCAGGAACCATTCATGCCAGGCCTCCGGCCGCGAGGTGCTTTGCAGCAGCACCAGTTCGGCCAGCTCCTCGGCACCGGCCAGCCTGCGTCCGGCCAGCAGCTCTGGCGCACACACCGGCACCACCTCTTCACGGAACAACTCCACGCACGTGGCTCCCGGCCAGGTGCCCTGGCCATAGAAGAACACCACGTCAGCCGAGCCTTGCAGCAGGGCGAACGGCTCCATCTCGTTGCGAATGTCCAAGTGGATATTGCTGTGCCGTTTGCCAAAACCCTTCAGGTGCGGGATCAACCAGCGCACGCCAAAACTCGGTTGAGTGGCTACCTTCAATATCTCGGTCTGCTCGCCGTAGGTGAGTACGTAGCGGCTGGACATGTCCACCTGGGTGAGGATCTTGTTGACCTCGGCCAGGTACAGGCTGCCGGCCGGCGTCAGCTGCAAGCGCCGGCGGATGCGCAGGAACAGGTGGTGGCGCAGCATGTCCTCCAGCTGCGCCACCTGCTTGCTGACCGCGCTCTGGGTCAGGTGCAGTTCTTCGGCAGCACGGGTAAAACTCAGATGGCGGGCTGCAGCTTCAAAGCACTGCAGGGCGGTCATGGAGGGTACCAGGCGTTTTGACATAGCGGTCTCTGCGGCTCAAATCATTACCTGACGGAATGATATGCGGAATAAAGGTCGTTTGTTGTACCTATGTGATCGGATTAATACTGATCCACATCATTTTTCCACCCCATCACCGATGTAGGAGATGCACAAATGGTTGCTGGATTGCTCGAGCGCCTTGGCGTTGCCGCCGAGGCTTACACCCAGGGCGACTACCCTGTTCACACGCCGATCGACGGCAGCCAGATCGCCTCGGTGAAACTGCTCGGCAAGGCCGAGACCATCGCCCGTATCGATCAGGCCCAAAGCGCCTTCGAAGCCTGGCGCAGTGTGCCGGCTCCGCGCCGTGGCGAACTGGTGCGCCTGTTCGGCGAAGTGCTGCGTGAGCACAAGGCCGACCTCGGCGAGCTGGTTTCGATCGAAGCCGGCAAGATTACCCAGGAAGGCCTGGGCGAAGTGCAGGAAATGATCGACATCTGTGACTTCGCGGTTGGCCTGTCGCGCCAGCTGTACGGCCTGACCATCGCTTCCGAGCGCCCGGGCCACCACATGCGTGAAACCTGGCACCCGCTGGGCGTGGTCGGTGTGATCAGCGCCTTCAACTTCCCGGTTGCCGTGTGGGCCTGGAACACCGCCCTGGCCCTGGTGGCCGGCAACTCGGTGGTATGGAAACCGTCCGAGAAGACTCCGCTGACTGCCCTGGCCTGCCAGGCGCTGTTCGAAAAAGCCCTGAAAGCCTTCGGCGAAGCCCCGGCTGGCTTGGCACAACTGGTGATCGGCGGCCGTGAAGCTGGCGAAGCCATGGTTGATGACCCGCGCGTACCGCTGGTCAGCGCCACCGGCAGCACCCGCATGGGTCGCGAAGTCGGCCCACGCGTTGCTGCCCGCTTCGGCCGCAGCATCCTGGAACTGGGTGGCAACAACGCCATGATCCTGGCCCCGAGCGCCGACCTGGACCTGGCTGTGCGTGGCATCCTGTTCTCGGCTGTTGGCACTGCCGGCCAGCGTTGCACCACCCTGCGCCGCCTGATCGTGCACCGTTCGATCAAGGACGAAGTGGTTGCCCGCGTCAAAGCCGCCTACGGCAAAGTGCGCATCGGCGACCCACGTAAAGACAACCTGGTAGGCCCGCTGATCGACAAGCAGTCGTTCGACGCCATGCAAGGTGCACTGGCCAAGGCCCGCGACGAAGGTGGCCAGGTATTTGGTGGCGAGCGTCAGCTGGCCGACCAGTACCCGAACGCCTACTACGTTTCGCCAGCCATTGCTGAAATGCCGGCGCAAAGTGACGTGGTGCGCCACGAAACCTTCGCTCCGATCCTGTACGTGCTGGCCTATGACGACTTTGAAGAGGCGCTGCGCCTGAACAACGAAGTGCCACAAGGCCTGTCGTCCTGCATCTTCACCACCGACATCCGTGAAGCCGAGCGCTTCCAGAGCGCCTCGGGCAGCGACTGCGGCATCGCCAACGTCAACATCGGCACCAGCGGCGCCGAGATCGGCGGTGCATTTGGTGGCGAGAAGGAAACGGGCGGTGGCCGTGAGTCGGGCTCGGATGCCTGGAAAGGCTACATGCGTCGCCAGACCAACACCGTGAACTACTCGCGTGAGCTGCCGCTGGCGCAGGGTATCGTGTTCGACTGATGTATTGAGCTGCATGACCGGGGGCCTGGCCCCCGGTTCGCGGGTAGACCCGCTCCTACAGGGTTCGTCCAAGCGACACCGATCCTTGTAGGAGCGGGTTTACCCGCGAATGGGCCGCCCTGCGGCCCCAACAAGAACAAATTGCTGGAGCCGGCCATGTCCGAACTGCGTCAACAATGCTTGTGGGAACACGTCAGCAAACCGACCGTCGCCGCCCAGGCCCTGGCCGGTGAGCACAAGGCCGATGTCTGCGTGATCGGCGGCGGTATTACCGGCCTGTCGGCGGCCATCCACCTGCTCGAACAGGGCAAGTCGGTGATCGTGCTGGAGGCCTGGAAGATCGGCCACGGTGGCTCCGGGCGCAACGTCGGCCTGGTCAACGCCGGCACCTGGATCCGCCCCGACGACGTCGAGGCCACCCTTGGCCATAAGCAGGGCAGCCGCCTGAACAAGGTGCTTGGCGAAGCCCCGGCTGAAGTATTCGCCATGATCGAGCGCCTCGGCATCGATTGCCAGGCCCAGCACAAAGGCACGCTGCACATGGCGCACAACGCCACCGGCATCGCCGACCTCGAAGCGCGTCACGAACAATGGCGCCGCCGAGGTGCCGACGTCGAGCTGCTGACCGGCGCCCAGTGCCAGGAATACTGCGGTACCGACAAGATTTCCGCTGCGCTGCTTGATCGCCGTGCTGGCACCATCAACCCCATGGGCTACACCCAGGGTCTGGCGGCTGCCGTGGCGCGCCTGGGCGGCAAGATTTTCCAGCAGTCTTCGGTCGAAGGCCTGGAGCGTGAGGGGGATGGCTGGCAGGTGAAGACTGCGCGTGGCGCTGTGCGCGCCGAAAAGGTGGTCATTTCCACCGGCGCCTACACCGAAGGCGACTGGAGCAACCTGCAGAAGCAGTTCTTCCGTGGTTACTACTATCAGGTAGCCTCCAAACCGCTGCAGGGTATTGCAGCCGACAAGGTGCTGCCACATGGCCAAGGTTCGTGGGACACCCGCACCGTGCTCAGCAGCATCCGCCGCGACGACCAGGGCCGCCTGCTGCTCGGCAGCCTGGGCCGGGTCGACAACAAGCCAGCCTGGTTCGTGCGCAGCTGGGCCGACCGCATCCAGAGCCACTATTACCCCGAGCTGGGCAAAGTCGAGTGGGAAATGCACTGGACTGGCTGCATCGACTTCACCCCCGACCACCTGATGCGCCTGTTTGAGCCGGCGCCGGGGCTGGTGGCGGTAACCGGGTACAACGGGCGGGGTAACACAACCGGCACCGTGATCGGGCGTGCGTTTGCTGAGTTCCTGCTCAAGGGCGAGGCGGACAGCCTGCCCATTCCGTTCTCGCCGATGAGCGGTGTGAGCGCGCCTTCGCTGCGCACCGCGTTCTACGAGTCTGGCTTCTCGCTGTACCACGCGGGGCAGTGCCTGAGGGTTGTGTTGTAGCTGCTGGCCTCTTCGCGGGTAAACCCGCTCCTACGCGCGGAGCGGGGGGCACACATCGGTGGCTCGGCGCAGGCCATTGTGTAGGAGCGGGTTCACCCGTGAAAGGGCCGGGCCTGCTGGCCAACTTCCAAAGGCCGATCACCGTTGCCGCCGCTACCGTCTTCGCGGGTAAACCCGCTCCTACAGGCGACTGTGCAGGTTGTTCAAATTTTGAGCAAGACAGTTGCGCCTGTTTACCGCCTGAGAGGTCTGTGGTGAACATGTGAGCGGGGTTACCCGCGAAGAAGCCAGCACAGGCTCACGTGTGCGACCAATCATGGAAGCCGCCCATCTTGATTGAAGCCGGCTTCTGCAGCGACAACGACTCCCGGCTCTGTCGCCGAACCGCTGCAACTTGCTCACGCCGTCGGCAGCTCTTCACGCTGCTGCAAACAACTCTTCATCTGCTCCTTGTCGATCCGTTACAGCACGCAGTTGGTCAGCGTGTGGAATTCGGCCAGTCAACCCATTACGCTCTTCATCGTTCCTAAAACAGAACGCTAAAGCCAAAAACCGCTATCTACCGCTCCAAAGGTGATGGTTTTAATCTTCTCCCATCAACGCGAAACACCCAACTGACTGAACATGAAAACCTTAGGAGCAACGACCATGACCAACTTCAAATACAACCGCCTGAACAAAGACGACGCCGCTGTGCTGTTGGTCGATCACCAGGCTGGCCTGTTGTCGCTGGTGCGCGACATCGAGCCGGATGCGTTCAAGAACAACGTGCTGGCCCTGGCCGACCTGGCCAAGTTCTTCAAGCTGCCGACCATTCTTACCACCAGCTTCGAGCAAGGCCCCAACGGCCCACTGGTACCGGAGCTGAAAGCCCTGTTCCCGGACGCTCCGTACATTGCCCGCCCTGGCCAGATCAACGCCTGGGACAACGAAGACTTCGTCAAGGCCGTGAAAGCCACTGGCAAGAAGCAGCTGATCATTGCCGGTGTGGTGACTGAGGTCTGTGTAGCTTTCCCGGCCCTGTCGGCCCTGGAAGAAGAGTTCGACGTGTTCGTGGTCACTGATGCCTCCGGCACCTTCAACGCCATGACCCGCGACGCTGCCCACGACCGCATGAGCCAGGCGGGTGCCCAGCTGATGACTTGGTTCGGCGTGGCCTGTGAGCTGCACCGCGACTGGCGCAACGACATCGAAGGCCTGGCCGCGCTGTGCTCCAACCACATCCCGGACTACCGCAACCTGATGACCAGCTACAACGCTTTCAACGCCGGCAAGTAAGCCGACCCGCCCCGGGCGCCGTGAGTCGGTGCCCGCGTAGGGCAGCACACCCATCCAATCCTCCGCCCGTTCGCCGTTGCACAGTGAATGCGGGCAAGCTCATCCCAAGGAACGCCGATGAACACCGCACTCCATGACAACCGCGAAGTGGTGACCGTATGCCTGCAACACAAGGTGCTTGATAGCTCGCCGGGCACCCCGGCAGCGCAACCGCCGCGTTGGAAGCAGGCACTGCTGACCTACCTGGTGATCTGCCCGATGACCATGGTCATCCCGCAACTGCTGGCGCCGCTGTTTGCACGCTTCCCGCAGCTGGGCGGCGTCATCACCGGCAACCTGATCGTCAACCTGTTCGTCATCCTGCCCGTGGTGTTCTACATCATGCCTTGGGTAACCCGCCGCTGCGCCAACTGGCTGCGCGGCTGAGCCGACGCCTTCACCTGGAAACTTTCAAGGAGATACCGCTATGAGCACGTTCGTTACCCGCGATGGCACTTCGATCTACTTCAAGGACTGGGGCAGCGGCAAGCCTGTGCTGTTCAGCCACGGCTGGCCGCTGGACGCCGACATGTGGGATTCGCAGATGGAGTTCCTGGCCAGCCGCGGTTACCGCGCCATCGCCTTCGACCGCCGGGGTTTCGGGCGCTCGAGCCAGCCGTGGAACGGTTACGACTACGACACCTTCGCCGATGACATTGCCCAGCTGATCGAGCACCTCGACCTGCGCGACGTCACCCTGGTGGGCTTCTCGATGGGGGGCGGTGATGTCAGCCGCTACATCGCCCGCCACGGCAGCGAGCGGGTGGCCGGGCTGGTGTTGCTGGGCGCGGTGACGCCAGTGTTCGGCAAGCGTGAGGACAACCCTGACGGTGTCGACCTGTCGGTGTTCGAGGGCATCCAGGCCGGCCTGCGTGCCGACCGCGCGCAGTTCATCGCCGATTTCGCTACGCCGTTCTACGGCCTGAACCATGGGCAGCAGGTGTCCCAGGGTGTGCAGACGCAGACCCTGAACATTGCGCTGATGGCGTCAATCAAAGGCACCCTGGACTGTGTGACGGCATTCTCGGAGACCGATTTCCGTCCCGACATGGCCAAGGTCGATGTGCCGACGTTGGTGATCCATGGCGATGACGACCAGATCGTGCCGTTCGAGACCACTGGCAAGCAGGCGGCGGAGCTGATTCGCGGCGCCGAGCTGAAGGTGTATGCCGGGGCGCCGCACGGTTTTGCAGTGACCCATGCGCAGCAGCTGAATGAGGACTTGCTGGCGTTCCTTCAGCGGTAATTGTGGGAAACATTCGCGGGTAAACCCGCTCCTACAGACGTTGTAGGAGCGGGTTTACCCGCGAAGAGGCCGGCCCAGGCAGCAAAAAGCTTGACCAGGACTAACCTTCTTCAACCCACCGCACATCCATCCAAGCACAGGCCTTGCATCAACCGGCATGCTTCGCAGTCCCCCTGCCGGCCCTAGTCGGAGAAGCCTATGTCCCAGGATCGCAACGACAAGACCCGTCGCCAGTTCCTCGCCACCAGCACTGTGCTCGGTGCTGCCGGCGCGCTCTGGTCCGCATTGCCTTTTACCGGCCAAGCCGGTTTCGCTCACGCATCCACGCAAGGAGGTTCCATGACCGCCGACCTGATTCTGTTCAACGGCAAACTGCACACCGTTGACCGCGAAAAGCCCACCGCGACTGCTGTCGCCATCAAGGACGGCCGCTTCATCGCCGTGGGCAGCGACGCCGAGGCCATGGCCCACAAGGGTGCCGCCTCGCAGATCATCGACCTCAAGCAGCGCACGGTGATCCCCGGCCTCAATGACTCGCACCTGCACCTGATCCGGGGCGGTCTGAACTACAACCTCGAGCTGCGCTGGGAAGGGGTGCCGTCGGTGGCCGATGCCCTGCGTATGCTCAAGGACCAGGCGGCGCGCACGCCTACCCCGCAATGGGTGCGCGTGGTCGGCGGCTGGAATGAATTCCAGTTCGCCGAAAAGCGCATGCCCACCCTTGAGGAAATCAACCAGGCCGCCCCTGACACTCCGGTGTTCCTGCTGCACCTGTACGACCGCGCGCTGCTCAACCGCGCTGCGCTCAAGGCTGTCGGATACACCAAGGACACGCCGAACCCGCCGGGTGGCGAGATCCAGCGCGACAAGTTCGGCAACCCGACCGGCATGCTGATCGCCCGCCCGAACGCGATGATTCTCTACGCCACGCTGGCCAAGGGGCCTAAGCTGCCGCTGGAGTATCAGGTCAACTCCACTCGCCAGTTCATGCGTGAGCTCAACCGCCTGGGCCTGACCAGCGCCATCGACGCCGGTGGCGGCTACCAGAACTTCCCCGATGACTACTCGGTTATCCAGGAACTGGCCGACAATAACCAGCTGACCGTGCGCATCGCCTACAACCTGTTCACCCAGAAGCCCAAGGAAGAGCTGGACGACTTCAAGAAGTGGACGGCCAGCGTCAAGCTGCACAGTGGCACCGACTTCCTGCGCCACAACGGCGCCGGTGAGATGCTGGTGTTCTCCGCCGCCGACTTCGAGGACTTCCTCGAGCCGCGCCCGGACCTGCCGCAGACCATGGAAGAAGAGCTGGAGCCGGTGGTGCGCCACCTGGTCGAGCAGCGCTGGCCGTTCCGCCTGCACGCCACCTACAACGAATCGATCACGCGCATGCTCGACGTGTTCGAGAAGGTCAACCGCGACATCCCGTTCAATGGCCTGCCGTGGTTCTTCGATCACGCCGAAACCATCACCCCGCAGAACATCGAGCGCGTGCGTGCGCTGGGCGGTGGTATCGCCATCCAGGACCGCATGGCCTTCCAGGGTGAATACTTCGTCGACCGCTACGGCGCCAAGGCCGCCGAGCAAACCCCGCCGATCAAGCGCATGCTCGAAATGGGCGTGCCGGTGGGCGCGGGTACCGATGCCACTCGGGTGTCTAGCTACAACCCATGGACCTCACTGTACTGGCTGGTCAGCGGCAAGACGGTCGGTGGCATGGAGCTGTACCCGGAAGGCTTGAGCCGTGACACCGCGCTGCAACTGTTCACCCAGGGCAGCGCCTGGTTTTCCAGCGAGCAAGGCAAGAAAGGCCAGATCAAGGTGGGCCAGCTGGCTGACCTGGCAGCATTGTCGCTGGACTTCTTCAGTGTCGATGAAGAAGCGATCAAGGGCATCGAGTCGGTGCTGACCATCGTTGATGGCAAGGTGGTGTATGGTGCTGGCGAGTTCGACAAGCTAGGCCCGCCGCAGGTGCCGGTGCTGCCGGAGTGGTCGCCGGTGACCAAGGTACCTGGGCACTGGCGTGTCGGTACGCCATCGTTGGCAGCGGCTGTGCACCAGTGCAGCGGGCCTTGCGGTGTGCATGCACACAGCCATGAAAAGGCGCGGCATTCGAGCGTACCGGTAAATGACTTCCAAGGTTTCTGGGGAGCGTTAGGCTGTTCGTGCTTCGCGTTCTAAGCTGAGCTGATGTGAAGAACGGGGCCAATATCTGGCCCCTTTCTTGTGCCTCAAGGGCCGCCAAGGCCAGCATCAATGGTGAGCCTTATGCTCCCCGCCAGCCAACAAATGCCGAATTCGCACTTCAATCCCATCGGTCTGCAGCATCCTGACCCGCGCCTCGATCTTCAGCTCACCACGGGTCACCCGGTGGTGATGCCGCAGATGCTCCAGCCACGATTCCTCGAAGAAGAACTCCAGCCACAACGCCGGATCAGCACTGTCCCGCATCAACCCCCACGACAATGCGCCATTGCGCTTGCGCATCGCTTCCAGCTCCCGCGCCGCCTGCTGGAAGGCCTCGGCCTTGGTGGGGGCGATGTGGTACTCGACGGTGACCATCACCGGTCCGACTTCCTTGTCCATGTCATCGCTCAATACCGGCACCGGCCAATGCAGCGACGGCGTCAGCTCTTCTGCCTCGGTTTCCGGCAGCGCCACCTTGCAGGTCAGCAAGGTACCCAGCGCCAGGCCGCCTGCGGCCAGCAGCAGGCTGAAGGTGATCGTTGCATGGCTGGCCAGCGTGCCCCACAGCAGGCCGCCACAGGCCATGGCGCCGAAGAAGATCAGAATGTATACCGACAAAGCCCGCGCCCGTACCCAGGCGGGCACCGAAGTCTGTGCAGCCACCTGCAGGTTGGACAGCACCGCGATCCACGCCGCGCCGCTGAGCAGCATCGCTGGCAGCAGCACATAGAAGTTGCGCACCAGCGCCAGGGCCAGCAGGAACAGGGCATACAGCAGGCTGGCCAGAAACACCAGGCGGTCACGGCTGATGCGTTCACGCAGGCGCGGCAGCAAGGTGGCACCCGCCACTGCGCCAATACCGATGGCCGCCAGCAGCAGGCCGAAGTCCGCTGCGGTGCCGCGCATCTCGCCACGCACGATCAGCGGCAGCAGCGAAGTGCCGGCGCTGGCGCAGAAAAAGAACGCCAACGCGCGTAGCATCACGGCCTGCAAAGGCTTGGCGCTGCGGGCAAAGCGCAACCCGGTGCGCATGGCGCCAACGAAGCGTTCGGCCGGCAGCAGTGGTTCCTTCACCTCGCGCTTCCACAGGAACAGCACCAGGATCACCCCCGCGAACGAGATGGCATTCAGGGCGAAGGTCAGCCACGGGCCGACCATGCTCACCACCACCCCCGCCAGTGCCGGGCCGATGGCCCGTGACACGTTGATGCCAACACTGGAAAGCGCCACCGCGTTGGCCAGGTCCTCCTTGCCCACCAGTTCTGGTGTCAGTGCGCTCCACGCTGGCATCATCAGCGCTGTACCAATGCCCAGTGCCAGGGTCAGCACCAGCAGCAAGGTGACGTTCATCATCCCGAGCAACGTCAGGGCCGCCAGCACAACCGCTACACAAGACATCCACAGTTGCACCAGCAACAGGTAGCGGCGTTTGTCGACGATGTCCGCCGCTGCGCCCGCCGGCAGGGCCAGGAAGAACATCGGCAACGAGCCGGCTACCTGGATCAACGCCACGTGCAGCGGGCTGGCCGACAGCGTGGTCATCAGCCAGCCGGCGCCCACCTCGTGCATCCAGGTGCCGATGTTGGAGGCGATGGTGGCGATCCACAGCATGCGGAAGGTGGTGTTACGCAACGGGCTCCAGGCACCTGAAGGGGATGTACTCATGTCAGAAGCTGCCTTTGAGTGGGTATTCGATAATCAGGTAGATGCGGTCGATATCACCGCCCGCCTGGGCCTGGTTGGCGCGGTGGCTGACGTGGGAGAACGACAGGCTCAGGTCCTTGGCAGCCCCCGACTGCACCACGTATTTCAGGTCGATGTCGCGCTCCCAGTGCTTGCCGCCGTCACCGTACTGGTTCACATAGGCGCCGCCCGCAGGCGCATGGCTGCCGTCGATGCCGCGGCCGCTGACATAGCGGCCCATCAGGCTCAGGCCAGGTACGCCAAGGGTGGCGAAGTCCAGGTCGTAGCGCAGTTGCCACGAGTGCTCGCCCGGGCCGTTGAAGTCGGCGTACTTGATCGCGTTGGCCAGGTAGATGGAGTCGCCGCCGACGAAGTCGAACGGGGTGTCGCCCTCGACCTTCTGGTAGGCCAGGCTCAGCGCCTGGGCGCCGAAGCTGTACCTGGCCAGCAGGCTGTAGGCGAGGGTGTCGATCGCCCCTGCGCTGGCGTTACCGGTGTCGCGGGTTTTGTACAGGTTGCCGTCCAGGCGCCAGTTGCCCTCGGCCAGGTTCAGGTTGAGGTAGGCCTGGCGCCAGGTGTTTTCCAGCTGCCCGGCATACAGTGCGGCGCCGAACGGCCCGTTGGGTGCGAAGGTGGCACCGGCCAGGCTGATGGCCCGGTTGTGGGTGCTGGCGCCGTAGCCGCTGAAGTCGTCGTGGGTGGAACTGTTGTCCTGGTTGTTGAAGGCAGTGAAACGCCCGGCCTGCAGGCGCCAGTCGGGCAGGTCGGTGTTTTCCACCAGCCAGCCGGTGGCGTATTCCGGGTGCAGGCGTTTGTCACCGGTGTCGAACACCGGGGTTTCCACCATCATCTCGCCATAGCGCAGCCGGGTGTTGCCCAGGTGCAGTTTGAGCGCGGCACCGGCGCTGGAGTACTCGGACGCGGCGCGGCCATCGCTGTCGCGTGGCAGCAGGCCGGTGCCGCTATGGCCGCGGCCGCCGTCGAGCTTGAAACCAAGAAAGCCATGGGCATCGATGCCGACGCCGACAGTGCCCTCGGTGAAGCCGGAACGGACCTCGCCGATGAAGCCTTGGGCCCATTCCTGGCGGTAGTTCTGGCCGCTGCCGGAGGGCGAGCGGAAGTCACTGTGCAGGAAATAGTTGCGGCTGAGCAGCGACCAGCCGGGCGCTTCGGCGTGGCTCAGCGCCGGCCAGAGGGCGAGGGTGGCGAGCAGGGCGCGGCCTGGTCCGTGGGTGGCGCGGATCATGAGGGGCTCCGGGGGATGATCCGGGAGTGTGGAAGAAGAGTAGACCCAAGGTCTTGTAAGGGTGTGCTGGGTGGGGATTTGCATTGCCTGTACCGGCCCTTTCGCGGCTAAAGCCGCTCCTACAGGGCCACCACCGGCCCCGAGCCTTGTGCAATACCTGTGGGAGCGGGCATGCCCGCGAAGAGGCCGGCTCAGCCAGTCAGGCACTCAAGCCATGTCGCTGATGGCGAACTCCTCAGCCAGATGATCGATCAGCGCTCGCACCGAAGGCAGCAACCCACGTCGCGATGGGAAGATCGCATGCACGATACCGCAACGCGGGTGCCAGTCCGGAATCAGCTCAACCAGGCGTCCTGCCGCCAGGTCCTCACGCACCGCCACCCGCGGCAAGTGGGCGATCCCCACTCCGGCTACCACGAAGTGGCGCAAGGCAAACAGGTCATCAGTCACCATGCGTGGTGTATGCGGGATGACGATGCTGCGGCTGTTGTCCTCACCCTGGAACAGTTCCCACTGGTACTCGCGCTGGGCACTGCCCCAATGCACGCTGGGTAGTGTGCCCAGCAGCTGCGGGTCAAACCCGTTGGGCAGTTGTGCCAGATATTGAGGTTGGCCAACCAGGCACTGGGTGCTGTTACTCAGCACCTTCATCACCATGTCAGTGTTCTCCAGCGGCGGAAAGCGCACCCGCAGGGCGATGTCGAAGCCCTCATGCAGCAGGTCGACACGGCGGTTGGTACTTTCGATGAACAGCTCCACCTGCGGGTACTTGAGCATGTAGCGGGTCAGCATCGGCCCGACCCAGGAGTTGAGCAGGGTGGTCGGGCAGCTGATGCGCACCAGGCCGCGCGGTTCGCTGCGGTTGCGCTCGATGATTTCCGCCGCGCCCTCGGCCTCCACGCGCATGGCCAGGCAACGGTTGTAGTAGGCCTGGCCGATCTCGGTCAGCGAGCAGTGCCGGCTGGTGCGGTTCAGCAGCCGCACGCCCAGACGGTCTTCAAGGTCGGCGATTCGCCGGCTGAGCTTTGACTTGGGCATGTCCAGCGCCCGGCCGGCCGGGGCGAAGCCGCCATGTTCGACGACCTGGGTGAAGTAGTAGAGGGAGTTGAGGTCTTCCAATGATCGGTCTCCGGGTATTTGGTTGCCTTTGCCGGCCTCTTCGCGGCTAAAGCCGCTCCTACAGGACACCACAGGCCCGAGGCCTGCGCGGTCCCTGTAGGAGCGGCTTTAGCCGCGAAGAGGCCAGCACAGCCCTTACAAATCCATCGTTCCTAAATCAGAACGCTAAAGCCAGATTCTGCTAACTACCGCCGCAAAGGTGATGATTTTAATCTGTGCCCATCAACGCGAAACACCCCGGATTGCTGAAAAATTCATAACCTTAGGAGCACAGACCATGAGCAAATTCACCTACAACCGCCTGAACAAAGACGACGCTGCCGTACTGCTGGTCGACCACCAGGCTGGCCTGCTGTCCCTGGTGCGCGATATCGAGCCGGACAAGTTCAAGAACAACGTGCTGGCGCTGGCTGACCTGGCCAAGTTCTTCAACCTGCCGACCATCCTCACCACCAGCTTCGAGCAAGGCCCCAACGGCCCATTGGTGCCGGAACTGAAAGCCCTATTCCCGGATGCGCCGTACATTGCCCGCCCTGGCCAGATCAACGCCTGGGACAACGAGGATTTCGTCAAGGCGGTGAAGGCGACCGGCAAGAAGCAGCTGATCATTGCAGGTGTTGTGACCGAGGTTTGCGTGGCGTTCCCGGCGCTGTCGGCCTTGGAGGAAGACTTTGACGTGTTCGTGGTGACCGATGCTTCCGGCACCTTCAATGAAATGACCCGTGATGCCGCGCATGACCGCATGAGCCAGGCGGGTGCCCAACTGATGACCTGGTTCGGCGTGGCCTGCGAGCTGCACCGCGACTGGCGCAACGATGTCGAAGGGCTGGCTGCACTATGCTCCAACCACATTCCGGATTATCGCAACCTGATGACCAGCTATAACGCGCTGACTGCGGGTAAGTAATCAACCATCAGCAACGCGCACAAAGGCCGGCTCTCTCTATAGGGAGCCGGCCTTTTTTGTTTGCTGTACCGGCCTTTTCGCGGGCAAGCCCGCTCCCACAGGGATCGCGCAAGATTCAACGCCAGTCCAACCTGTGGGAGCGGGCGTGCCCGCGAAAGGGCCGGTACAGGCGACTCAGTTCATGGGCTGTGACTCAATCCCATCCAGCAACGCCTCAACCAAACCTTCTGCCATTTCGAGTGCGTTCAGGTTGCTCCAGAACAGGCTCTTGCCTGTGTCATCCAGATGTTCCAAGGCTTTGTAGCCACAGTCGTAGGCACCGCGCAGGTATTGGGCGACATGCACCAGGGCATCGTGGGCGGAAACGCCTGGGTTTACGGTGAACAATGGGCGATGGCCGGCATCGCAGCGGCTGAAAGAGCGTTGGGTGGTGTTGGGGAGGGGTGGATCGGGGACGATTCTTTTCATGGCAATTCCTTCTCCAGGATTGAACTGCAACCACCCGTTTCCACGCAGAAGGCGGCAGTTGTGCGCGGGGTGGAAAACCGGGGAGAAGGCAAGCCGGTAGGCCAAACGGCCTCACGCGCACAACTGCCATAACGGCAGCCCTTCATCACATCCGGGTTTCCACACCCGATCGCTGAACCGACAGCGACCCGGTTAGCCTAGAGAGCAGGCCTTCCCTGGACAATCAGACGGGCGTCGACACGGTGTGTAGGATAATTCCTTGGGATTGGCGTGAACGTAGGAAATGGTTCGCGGGGAAGTAGGACCCAGCTGATAATTAGGCGATTTGTGATGGTTTTTGTGAGTTCGCGTAATGGCGGCGAGGTGATCGTCAGGAAATTGCAGGATGGCTTCCAGGTGCCTGGCGATAGTTTTTTGGCGCCCATGAGATCGAGCGCCGCCCGCGCGGCGCATCGCGAGCAAGCTCGCTCCTACATTTGTTTCGGGCCAATTATTCCTGGGGCAGACGCGCGCGTCCCCTTGGCGCTCACCTCGATATCGTGGGGGACAAACAGGGCGGTCGCGCGCGCAGGCACAGGCGATACTGGCCCGAAACAGATGTAGGAGCGAGCTTGCTCGCGATGCGCCGCGCGGGCGGCGCTCGATCTCACAGGCACTACAACCCTCAAGGCATGCTCGCTCCTACATTTGTTTCGGGCCAATTATTCCTGGGGCAGACGCGCGCGTCCCCTTGGCGCTCACCTCGATATCGTGGGGGACAAACAGGGCGGTCGCGCGCGCAGGCACAGGCGATACTGGCCCGAAACAGATGTAGGAGCGAGCTTGCTCGCGATGCGCCGCGCGGGCGGCGCTCGATCTCACAGGCACTACAACCCTCAAGGCATGCTCGCTCCTACATTTGTTTCGGGCCAATTATTCCTGGGGCAGACGCGCACGTCCCCTTAGCGCTCACCTCGATCTCACAGGCACTACAACCCTCAAGGCATGCGCCAAAAGGCCTCAACCCGCATCCGATTCAAACAACCGTTCCAGCTCCACCCGCGCCTCCTTGCCCGTCTGCATCACCTTGGCCCGGTCATCACGTACCTGCCCCTGGGCCTCCAGCACCTCTTCGTCATGCTGGGTAAACCGTGCAATGCGGTCCGCCGCCTGTTCATCGCTCAGGCCCAACCCCACCAGTGCCCGGCGGGCCATTTCCAGGCTGGAGTGGTATGTCTCGCGAATCGGCTCGGCGCCCACATCCGCCAGTTTGTGCACGTGCTGGCGGTTACGCGCGCGGGCCAGCACTTTCAGGTGCGGGTACAGGCGTTTCACCCGTTCAGCGCTACGAATGGCGGCCTCCGGGTCATCGATGGTGATGATGAAGTACTCCGCCTCACCCACCTTGGCCGCATGCAGTACTTCGGGGCGCAGCGGGTTACCGTAGAACACCGGCACCTGTTCGAACATACGGGTCATCTCGATGGCATCCACCGAGGTTTCCAGGGCAACGAACGGTATCTTCTGTGCCCGCAGGATACGCGCGACGATCTGGCCCATGCGGCCCATGCCGGCGATTACCACCCGCGGCGTGCCGGCGTCGATGGCCTTGTAATGGTCGGGCACTTCACGCACTGGCTGCGCGCGTTTGAGGGCACGGGCGCAGCCAATCATGAGCAGTGGGGTGATGGCCATCGACAGGGTAATGGTCATCAGCAGCAGGTCGTAGGTCTGGGTATCGAACAGGCCCTGGTCCTTGCCCAGCTTGAACACCACAAAGGCAAACTCGCCGCCGGCGGCCAGCACCATGCCCAGTTGCAGCGCGCTGGCGCCGCTCAGGCCGCCGGCCAGGCGACCGGTGCCGACCAGCAGCACCAGCTTCACGGCCACCAGCAACAGGGTCAGGCCCAGCACCACCAGCGGCATCTCCAGCAGCAGGTGCAGGTTTGCACCCATCCCGACGCTGATGAAGAACAGCCCCAGCAGCAGGCCCTTGAAGGGTTCGATCTGTGATTCCAGCTCGTGGCGGTATTCCGAGTCTGCCAGCAGCAGGCCGGCGAGGAAGGCGCCCAGGGCCATGGAAATACCGGCTTGTTCCATGAGCCAGGCGGTGCCGATCACCACCAGCAGGGCGGTGGCAGTGGACACTTCCGGCAGGCCGGTGCGAGCCACGGTGCGGAACACCGGGCGCAACAGGTAGCGGCCGCCGATGATGACCACGGCGATGCTGGCGAATACCTTCAGCCCATTCTCCAGGCTGTCGCCACTGCTGGTGTCCGGGCCAGTGGCGGCCAGCAGTGGTACCAGGGCGATCAGCGGGATCGCGGCGATGTCCTGGAACAACAGGATGGCGAACGCCAGACGGCCGTGCGGGGCATTGAGTTGTTTGTTCTCGGCCAGGCTCTGCAGGCCAAGGGCGGTTGACGAAAGCGCCAGGCCCAGACCGAGCACGATGGCCGCGGGCAGCGTCTGGCTGAAGCCGAACAGGGCGATGGCGCCGATAACCGCGCCGGTCAGCAACACTTGGGCAGTGCCGACACCAAACACCGACTTGCGCATCAGCCACAAGCGTTTGGGCGACAGCTCCAGGCCGATGATGAACAGCAGCAAGACCACACCCAGTTCGGAAATGTGCGCCACCCTTTCTGTGTCGTGGACCAGGCCAAGTGCTTGCGGGCCGATGACCACACCGGCGAGCAGGTAGCCGAGCATGGCACCCAGTTGCAAGCGCTTGGCCAGGGGGACGGCGAGGACGGCGGCAAGCAGGAAGATCACCGCAGTTTGCAGAAGGCTGCCTTCGTGTGGCATTGGCTCTTACTCCATGAGCTGCCGGGGCAGCGTTCGAACAGTTTGACGGACAATTCTGAGGGGTAGGTTGGCGTCAGACAATCATCTAATGGGAAGAAAAATTGTCCTGATCAGGGTGACAATCGGTGCCAGCGCTTACCTGGGCTCAAGGCCTGTGCTATCTCTGTGGGAGCGGACGCGCCCGCGAAGAAGGCAGCGCTAATCCGACTGTCCACCGCCACCAAACTGTGCCCGATACTGCGCCGGCGTCATGCCAATTCGCTCAAAGAATACCTTGCGCATGTGTCGGTCACTGCCAAACCCGCACTGCGCCGCCACCACCTTCATCGGCAGGTCACCGCATTCGAGCAGCTTGCGCGCACGATCGATGCGCGCATTCTGCAGGTACTGCAGCGGCGTAATGCCCACCTCACGCAGAAACGTCCGGGCAAAGTTACGCCCGCTCATGGCCACCAGTTCGGCCATTTTCTGCACGGTGAACGCCTGCTCGATGTGGTCGACTATATAGGCCTGCACCCGGGCAATCGGCGAGTCGTCGCGTGGTACCGCAGCCAGCAACGGCCCGTAAGGTGTCTGCCCGCCCTGACGATGACGGGCAACCAGCAGCACCTTGGCCACTTCCAGGGCCAGCGCCTTGCCATGGTCCTCGGCAACCACCGCCAGTGCCAGGTCGATCCCTGCAGTGATACCGCCCGAGGTGATCAGGCAGCGGTCCATCACATAAATCTGCTCGGTCTCCACCTTGGCCTCGGGAAACGCTTCTGCCAGGCGCTCCACGTAATTCCAGTGGGTGGTGCAGCGATAGCCATTGAGTAACCCGGCCCGCCCCAGCAGGAACACCCCGGTGCAGATGGCACCGAAGCGTTTGGCCTGGCGCACGGCCTTGGGTAGCCAGCGCTCGATCCCTGGCAATGCGACGGCATAGGCTCCTGGGCCGCCGGGCACCAGCAACAGGTCGACGGCTTCCGGCAAGTCTTCCAGGCGCCGGTCTGCCAATACCTTCAGGCCGCATGAGCCGCGTACCACCGCTTGTCCCTCGGCCAAGGTCAGCAGCCGATATTGCCGTTCTGCTGGCAAGAATCGGTTGGCGATGGCGAATGCATCCATGGGGCCGGTGACATCCAGCAGTAGCACATCGTTGAACAGCACCATGGCCACGGTGCGGTGGGCGGGTTTTTCCTGCATACCTCTTTCGCCTTGAATGCCGGCCGCTGGTAGCGGCCAAAAGCTGAATACGAAACGCATCTTAAGGTATCGGCAAAACGCTCAGGGCCAGCAGCGCACAATTAACAATAATTCAGGTTTGGCTCAGGACTTCGTCATGTGCCGGGGGCGAGACTTTCTGCATTGAACAGGAGAGTCGCCATGTACCCTGGGACGCCCGAAGCGCCGCTGCAAACCCCCGGCGCACTCACGCCCGCGCGGCTGCGCCGGGCCAAGGAGCTGATGTTGCACAGCCCGTTGTCGATCATTGAGATCGCCGCGGTATGCAACCTTACCCGCAGCCATTTTTCTCGCGCTTTCAAAGTCAACACCGGCCTTTCGCCGCAAGCCTGGCGCCTGCTGGCGCGCATGGAAAAGGCCAAGCGCTTGCTCGCCACTGAGGCACCTATCACCCATGTGAGCCTGGAATGCGGCTTTTGTGACCAGGCCCATTTCACCCGCGCGTTCAGCCGCCTGGTCGGCCAGCCACCCAAGGCCTGGCGGCAGGCGCAGGTACTTTCTTAAGCCGAAGCTATCCACCGGTATAACCCCTGCGGACAGTGCCGGCCCGTTATCCCAACCCAAGGAGTCACCCCCATGAGCCAACCCGATTACAAGCGCCTGAACAAAGACGACGCCGTGGTGCTGCTGGTCGACCACCAGACTGGCCTGATCTCGCTGGTGCAGGATTTTTCGCCCAACGAATTCAAGAACAACGTGCTGGCTTTGGGCGACCTGGCCAAGTTCTTTGGCCTGCCGACCATCCTCACCACCAGCTTCGAGCAAGGCCCGAATGGCCCGTTGGTGCCCGAGCTGAAAGAAATGTTTCCAGATGCGCCGTACATTGCCCGTCCGGGCCAGATCAACGCCTGGGACAACGAAGATTTCGTCAAGGCAATCAAGGCCACGGGCCGCAAGCAACTGATCATCGCTGGTGTGGTGACCGATGTGTGCGTGGCTTTCCCGACTCTGTCGGCTCTGGCGGAAGGCTTTGAAGTGTTCGTGGTGACCGATGCCTCGGGCACCTTCAACGAAACCGTGCAGCAAGCGGCTTGGGTGCGCATGACCCAGGCGGGTGCGCAGATGATGAACTGGTTCTCGGTGGCCTGCGAACTGCACCGCGACTGGCGCAACGATATCGAAGGGCTGGGCAACCTGCTGTCGCAGCGTATTCCCAACTACCGCAACCTGATGAACAGCTACGCAGCGCTCGCCTCGCGATGATGTAAACCTGTATCGGCCTCTTCGCGGGTAAACCCGCCCCTACCATGGCTGCGCCGACTGTAGGAGCGGGTTTACCCGCGAAGAGGCCGGCACAGGTTATGAGTGACTCACAGGCAGAAAGAAGCGAATCCGGCATCCACCCAACTGCGACACCAGCGCCTGCAACTGCCCGCCATGGGCCTGAGCCACCGAACTGCAGATCGCCAAGCCCATCCCCATGCCACCGGTCTTGGTGGTATGAAACGCATCGAATACACGCTCCCGCTCGTCCGCTACGATCCCCGGTCCGTTGTCGTCCACGCAGATTTCCACCCCATCCTTGACCACCGCCGATCCAATCTTCAGCACCCCGTCACTGCGATACCCAGCCAATGCTTCCAGAGCATTGGTAATCAGGTTGAACACCAGCTGCTGCAACTGCACCGGGTCGGCTGTCACGCAGACCCCGGCCTGTAGCTGCGTCTGCACATTCACCTTGCCCTTGGCGGCATCGGCCGAGGTCAGGCGCACCACCTCGCGGATCAATTCGTCCAGCTTCACTGCCTTGAGTTGCATCGGCGACTGCTTGGCCAAGGACCGTAGCGCCCGCACGATGTTGCCGGCCCGTTCGCTGTCGTTGCGGATATCTTCCAGGCCGGCAATCGCTTCTTCCAGGTCGGGTTTGGCGCGTTTCAGCCAGCGCAGGCTGGCCGCGGCATTGGAGGCGATGCCCAGGAGCGGCTGGCTGATCTCGTGAGCGATGGACGCTGACAGCTCATTCATCGCCTGCAAGTGCGCACTGCGCGCCAGTTCCGCACGCGAGCGGCGCAACTCAGCCTCCATCTGTGCGCGGATCTGGTTCTCCTCGGCCAGGCGCGTGTAGAACTTGGCCGTTTGTAGCGACACCGCCGCCTGAGAGGCGAGGATCTCCAGCATGGCCAGGCGCTGACTGCCGAACAGGTTCGGCACAAGACGGTTTTCCAGGTACACCAGGCCGATCAGCACGCCCTGGATCACCAGCGGCAGGCACAGCACCGAGCGGGCGTTGCGTGCCTGCAGTTGTTGGCGGAAGGCCTCAGGGCACTCATCAAGGGCATCGTTGAGCACCAGCGGTTTGCGGGTGCGCATGGTGGCGTTGATGACTGACAGCGGTGCCTGGGTCATGAACTTCTGGCAGTTGTCCATGCTCACGTGCAGCCCGGCGTCGTCGATGTGGGCCAGGGCAGCCATCTGGAATTCGGCGCCGCTTACAATCAGCAACACGCCGCGATCGGCACCGGAGTGCTGGGTCAGATGGCCCATCAGGGTTTCGATCAGGCCTTCGAGCAGCACTTCCTCGGACAGTGCCCGCGCAGCTTCTATGCCGGCTTCGAGGTCCAGCTTGGCCTGGTGGGTGGCGCGATAGGTCTCCTGAATCGGTTGGGTGCGTAGAAACGGATGCAATGTCTCAAGCTGGTGCACCTTGCCGGTCGCGCCCCAGATATGGAAGCAGTCGCGGGCGATGCGCAGGTGCAGGTTGGCGCCGGAGATCAGGCCGTTGGGGATGCACACCTCGGCCAGCTGTTCATGGGCCAGTGCCTGCTCGTGGATGAAACCGGCAGCGGTGGCGGCAATTTGCGCCTGGTCGAAGCAGCGGATCGCGCCCAGGCCGTCGCCTTCGAGCTTGGCGATGACGCCTTCGATCAGCAACTGCTTGCTGCGGAAGGTGGCCGGGTTGAAGCCGGCCCAGCGGCTGAAGCGCTCGCGCAGGGCCTGTAGCTCGCGCAGCTTGTCGGCAAGGCTGCCGTGGGCTTCGGGGCTGCCCAAGGCCAGGCCGCGGAACAGATGATAGTCGGCCAGGTTGATGTGCGCCGGTGCCGCCCAGCTGTTGTCACCGACCAATGCCAGGTCGCGCATGGCCTTCGGGATATTGCCCATGTAAAATGCGCACATGGCGGCGAACAGGTGTTGGAAGAACCGCGTGGTGGGCGACCTGGAGGGGGCGGCCGGGGCCGGGCAGGGCAGGCCACTCAGGTTGGCGACGAACGCTTGCTGGGCCTGCAGGATCTGCTCGACATCGCGGTAGCCGTGGTGACGCACAGTGGCCAGGCCTTGCGCCACTTCCTCGACCACGTCCGGCAGGTAGCGGCCCATGAACAGCGAATCTGATACCAGATGGTTGCAGGCGTAGCAGCTCATCGCCAGGTCGCCGCTCAGGCGCGCCGAGTCGATGGCATCCAACGTGGTACGTCGGGCGAATTCCATGGGTGAGGTCCAGGCGCTGACCTGGTCCAGGGCCAGCAGCGCACTGGTCAAATCAGCTTCGAAACCGTGTCGCTCGATCAGCTTGAGCGCGGCCAGGCAACAGGCATGGCCATCATGGTAAGCGCCGAAACGTTCGGCAATCATCACCCCGTACCAGGCCATGCCGTAGGTGCTACCTGGGGCAACGCCGTGCAGCAGCGACATTTCCATCAGCTTGGCCAGGTGCAGGAAGCAGATGTCATCCTTCACGAAGAACGATGATGACAGGGTGGCCAGCAGGCTGATGGCAACCGTCACTTCCTCCGATTCGGTGCGCGGTAGCGACTCCAGGCAATGCCGACCTTTCTGTTCGACCAACGCCTGTACATGGGCGTGACTGGCCTCGACCTGTTGCCAGTCGACGCCCCGCACCGGGCTTATACCCAGTAAGTCCAGGCCGCTCAGGGCGCTGTCGATGGCTGCCTGATAGTCACCGCGCAAGGTATACAGCAGTGCCTGCAGCCGGCACGCTCGCGCCTGCTCCAACGCCGAGCGGGCACGCTGTCTGCATTCAGTGAGGCGTGCCTCGGCCGCGATCGTTCGTGACAGTTGCATGTCGCACTCCGTCGCCATGCAGGCGATGGCAAAGCCATGCGTGGCGCGGCTTTCAAGCGTGGCGCCGTGGTGCAGCAGCTGCTCGGCGGTGTGCAGGTAGCCTGCGGCCTGCTCGAAGGCGCCGGCGTCGCGTGCGCGTGATGCGGCCTCGCGTAAAAGCTGCAGGAACGCTTCGCAGTCATCCGCTGTAAACCCGCAGGGGGCGGCACGTTGCAGCTGGCTGGCGAGCTCGAACAGCCCCTCCTGCATGTAGTCTGGCCAAGCCTGGCGCATGGCCAGGGCGATGCGTGCATGCAGCGAGGCGCGCTCGTGCTCGGGCGTTAGTGCATAAGCGGCCTCCATCACCCGGTCATGAGTAAAGCCCAAGCCGTTCTGGCCCGGTTGCACGAAACCGGCGCCAATCAAGGTTTTCAACGGTTCGCCTGGCGGCTGGGCGAGCAGCTGGCGAAGCAGGCGCTCATCGCAGTGGCTGCCCGCCGCGCTGACGACCCGCACAAGGTCGCGTTGCGGTGCCGGCAGGCGCCCCAGGCGGTGGACCATCAGGTCGGCCACATTGTCGGAATAGCAGTGCCGGGCCACAGCCTGCAGGCACCACGACCAGCGCATGGCCTGGGTGTCGAAGATGAACAGCTGGTCCTCGACCATGGCCCTGAGGATCTGGTTGATGAAAAACGGGTTGCCCGCCGTTTTGTCGTGCACCAGTTCGGCTAGCTGAAATGCCTCCTCGGGGGCAACGTGGTAGCGCTCGCCAATCAGCTCGGCCACCGCTCCAACGGCCAGCGGCCGCAGGTTCAGCGTGGTGCTGCGCACCGTTGCAGGTATGGCCAGCGGTGCGCTGGTGGTGGGCGTATCGTTGCACCGGGTAAAAATCAGCAGCAGGTTGGCCGGCGCTTCAGCCAGCAGTTGGGCCAACAGTTGTCGGGTGGCGTCGTCGGCCCATTGCAGGTCGTCAAAGAACAGCACCAGCGGTTGGCCAGGCCGGGTGAAAACCTGCAGGAATTCAATGATCGCGTGCAGTTCCTTCTGCAGCGCAAGGCGCGTGGGCTTGGCGGGTAATTGGGGCAGTGGGCCGAGAATCAGTTGCAGGTCCGGGGCCAGCTTGCCGAGCAGGCGGCCATGACCTTTGATGCGGCGCAGGATTTCGCGGCGCAGGGTGTCGAGGTCCTGACTGTTCTTGGCCAGCAACTGGGTGGTCAGGGCGCCGAGTACTTCGATCCAGGGCGTGTAGGGCACAGCTTGGGCTTGGCTGTTGCACTTGCCGACGGCCCAGTAACCTTCAGCGTTGACCTTGAGCGCTGCTTCGACAAGGCTCGACTTGCCCATGCCAGCAGCGCCGTTGATGACCAGGGCTTGTGGTTTGCTGTGGCGATGCAAGGCCCTGAGCAGCAGGGTAATGGCCTTTTGCTCGGCGCCGCGGCCGTACAGGCGTGCGCGGCCAGGCGCTACCGGGTCGGCGCAACCTGGCGTGAAGGGTGCCAGGGTTTTGTGGGCGGCCCACTGCCGCTGGCAGTGAGCCAAGTCCACTGCAAGGGCGCGCGCGCTCTGGTAGCGGGCGTCCGGCTCTTTGGC
Organism: Pseudomonas sp. LTR0; assembly: GCF_036630035.1. Classification (NCBI taxonomy): domain Bacteria; kingdom Pseudomonadati; phylum Pseudomonadota; class Gammaproteobacteria; order Pseudomonadales; family Pseudomonadaceae; genus Pseudomonas; species Pseudomonas sp. LTR0. The sequence goes on along the minus strand of NZ_CP123734.1, from coordinate 5,342,693 downwards.
CAAGGCCTTTGCCAGGATGAGGCTGAGGGGTGGCGGCACGTTGCTGTCCACTTCGCAGGCCGCACGCGGCTGCACACCCGCATGCAGCTGTCGCCAGTGCTGGGTGTCACGCCCGGCCAGTGGCAGCTCGCCCAGCAATAACTGGTAGAGGATCGCGCCCAGGGCATAGATGTCACTGCGTCGGTCGCTGCTGCTACCGTGCGGGCAAACCTGTTCCGGTGCCAGGTAGGCCCAATTGCCGAGCGGGGTGCCCTGTTCGCTGATCCGCTCTGCCGGGTCGGCGCGAAAGAAGCCCAGTCGCACCCGCTGGTGGGCGCCCAGGCACACATGCCCGGGCTGCAGTGTACCGTGCAGCACATTGGCTTCGTGCGCTTGCGCCAACGCGAGGGAGGCGTTCACCGCGATGTCGAGAAACGGCTCCAGCGCCGCAGGGCCTTCCGCGATCAGGTCGGCGACTGAGCGCACGGCCGGGTACACCAGCAATGGGCCTTCAGCCGAGCGCACGAACGCAGAGGGGATCACAGCCCATTGCGGGTCCAGTTGCAGGCGGTAGTCACGTTCCAGGCGCTGACAGGCGGTAGGGGCCTCGAGCGGGGCGCGCACGGCAATCCAAGCCTGATTTGTGGCTGGGTCGCGCAGGCGGAAATAGCTGAGTTCACCTTCCTGGCCCAGCGCGCTGATCTCGCACTGGTTCAGCCAGCCTTCGTCGATTGACTGATCGTAATCGATGGGCCTGTGGGCAAGGCGTTCATCGAGCATAAAGCACCCCCGCTAGCGACATCCTGAGGCGCGAGTATACGCAGCGGGCCCAGCATGAATGCGGGATACAGCCTGCTTGGCAGGAACGGGCACGCTGTTGTCCGTTATCGTCCCCTGAGGGCCGGCGGGCTTTTGTATAGTCCTCAGGCCAACCTATCCCTCGGGATAATTGTCTGAATGCGTATGCTGGCTTAGGCTGCCCATGCAGCGAAAACGCCCGTGCCCGCGCGAGGAAGCCATGATCCGAATAGGCAATGCCCTGGTGTCGCTGGAGCGGCGCGAAGTCTATGTCGACGGCAAGCCGATCCTGTTGGGGGGGCGTGCTTTCGAAGTGCTGGCCACGCTGATCAGGGCCAGGGGCCGCGTGGTCGGCAAGGACGAGCTGTTCAGTCAGGTGTGGGCTGGTACGGTGGTTGAGGACAATAACTTGCAGGTGCAGGTGTCCTTGCTGCGCAAGGCCTTTGGCGACCGCGGCCTGATCCAGACCGTGCCGCGCCGGGGCTACCGTCTGGCCGCGCAGATCAGCCTCGAGGTGCCGGGTCAGGCACTGGGTGGGTCGTTGCTGCACACCATGGCCGAGGCTGTCGAGCCGCTCGATGAGCGCGTGAACGTGCCGGTGCTGGTCGTGGATGACGACCCGTCGGTGCGCACCGCTTTGGGCCGGCTGTTGCGCTCGCAGGACATCCCGCATCACTTGTTTGCCAGCGCCGAGGCCCTGTTCGAGGCCCGCCTGGAAACCCCCTGTGCCTGCCTGCTGCTGGACATGCACTTGCCGGGTACAAGCGGCCTGGAGGTACAGGATGCGCTGTGCCGGCTGGCGCTGCCCTGGCCGATCGTGTTCATGACCGGCTTCGGCACCATCCCGATGACAGTCCAGGCCATGCGCGCCGGAGCGGTGGAGTTCCTGACCAAGCCGTTCGATGAAGACCAGTTGCTGACCTTGTTGCAGACAGTGCGCGCCCGTGCCGTGGCCGAAGGCCGCAAGTGGCTCCATGCGCGGCAGGTCGAGGAAAAGTACCAGCGCCTGACTCAGCGTGAGCGCCAGGTCTTCTCGCTGGTGGTAGGCGGCTTGTCGCACAAGCAGATTGCCAGGCAGATCGGCACCAGTGAGGTGACGACCAAGGTGCACAAGAAGAACATCATGAACAAGATGCAGTCCCGCTCGTTGCTGGAGCTTGCGGCCATGCACAACCTTCTCGGCGCGCGGTCTGAGAGCCTGGGCAGCGCATGAGCAGAGTGGTGTGCATCGTCGACGACGATGCCTCGGTGCGCAAAAGCCTGGCCAACCTGCTGCGCTCGGCGGGGTTCGAGACCTTGTCGTTTTCCGCCGCGGACGCCTTCCTGGCCTCGCCACTGGCGGGCGAGGCGGGCTGTGTGTTGCTTGACCTGAAGATGCCGGGGATGAGCGGGCTAGAGGTACAGCGTGAGCTGGCACAGCGGGGGTGGCGCTTGCCGGTGATCTGCATGTCGGCACATTGGGACGATGGCTCGGTACGGGCAGCGATGGGCCTTGGGGCACTGGCCTGCCTGGGCAAGCCGTTTTCTGAAGAGGTGCTGCTGAAGGTGGTTGAAGAGGCTTTGGCCGGCGGTCAGTGAGGTTAAGCCCGCGAAGAGGCCTTACGCTTTAAGACCCCTCACAGCACACCTGCGCAATCAATCTCTGGATAAATGCGCAATGCTCCGCAGGTTGATCGATTAGCGAGCCCCTTGCCATGCCACGCTTGAAACCCTTTCTCGACCCCCATCCCCCAACCCTGACCGCCATCGGCCTGCTGTTCATGCGGGTAACGGCTGCCTTGCTGTTGCTGTTCATTCACGGCCTGCCCAAGCTGTTGGACTGGAGCGAGGAATTGCAGCGCATCGAAGACCCCTTCGGCCTGGGCGCGACACTGACCTTGGCCTTGGCTGTGTTTGCCGAGGTGGTTTGCCCACTGCTGCTGCTACTGGGGATCGCTGCACGTCTGGCTTGCCTGCCCGTGCTGGCGGTGTTGCTGGTGGCGCTGGTGGTGGTGCACCCGGACTGGACACTGGAGCAGGGCCAGTTTGCCTGGTTACTGGTGGCGCTTTATGGCGGCCTGGCCTTGACAGGGCCTGGGGTTTACTCAGTTGCCGGATGCATCTGGCGGAACAGGGTTACCTGACCGGTTTCGGGAGTGCAAAGCAGCCCGGCAATCTAACTGCTCCCTGGCCGGTACTGCAGGGCCTCGGCCAGGTGCGTCCGGCCAATCGTCTCGCATCCCTCCAGGTCCGCCAACGTCCGCGCCACCTTCAACAACCGGTGCGCCGCCCGTAGCGACAAGGTCAGCCGCTCGCAGGCCCCTTCCAGCCAGACTTGGTCCGCCGCTACCAACCCACAGTGGTGCCTTAAACCTTCAAGGTCTAGAAATGCATTTGCACACCCTTGTCGGCTGTGCTGCAGCTCCCGCGCTTCAGCCACCCTGACGGCGACATCGGCACTGGTTTCACCGCAGGGCTGGTTGTTCAATGTAGTGCTCTCGCGAGCTACGGTCAGGTGCAGGTCGATGCGGTCCAGCAGTGGCCCGGACAGCTTGTTGCGATAGCGCGCGATCTGCTCGGTGCTGCAACGGCAGCGGCCAGTGGGGTCGCCCAGGTAGCCGCAAGGGCAGGGGTTCATCGCCGCCACCAGCTGGAAGCGCGCGGGGAAACGCACTTTGTCGCGGGCACGGGCAATCACGATTTCACCTGACTCCAGTGGCTCGCGAAGCACTTCCAGTACGCGCCGCTCAAACTCCGGAAGTTCGTCGAGAAACAACACGCCGTGATGGGCGAGCGTGATTTCACCTGGTTGCGGTCGGCTACCGCCACCGACCAGCGCCGGGCCGGACGCAGAGTGATGGGGATGGCGAAAGGGGCGCTGTGGCCAGCTGTTCAGCGGCGCTTTCCCGCTGACCGACTGGATTGCCGCCACTTCCAGCGCTTCGTGCTCGTCCAGCGGTGGCAGCAGCCCGGGCAGGCGGCTGGCGAGCAAGGTCTTGCCGGTGCCGGGCGGCCCGGTGAACAACAGGTTGTGCGCCCCGGCCGCAGCCAGCAGCAAGGCACGCTTGGCTGCCAGTTGGCCCTGCACTTCGCTCAGGTCCGGGTAGGGGCGTTGCTGCAGGATCAGGCCGTTGGCTGCGTAGGGCGGCAGCGGCACCTGGCCGTTCAGGTGGGCGACCAACTCCAGCAGGTGGCCCACCGCATACACCACCAACCCGCCGGCCAGGCTGGCTTCCTCGGCATTTTCCCGTGGTACCACCAGCGCCCGGCCTGCCTCGCGTGCCGCCAGTGCCGCAGGCAGCACGCCCTGCACCGGCCGCAATTTCCCCGACAGCGCCAGTTCGCCCAGGCATTCCATATCGGCCAGGGTGGCAATCGGCACCTGGCCGTCGGCGGCAAGGATGCCCAGGGCAATGGCCAGGTCATATCGGCCGCCATCCTTGGGCAGGTCGGCGGGGGCGAGGTTCTGGGTAATGCGCCGCTGCGGGTACTTCAGCCCGGAGTTGACGATGGCGCTGCGCACCCGGTCCTTGCTTTCCTTGACTGTGGTTTCCGGCAGGCCGACCAGGGTGAGATGAGGCAGGCCGTTGGTCAGGTGGGTTTCGACGCTGACCGCCGGTGCCTGCACGCCTACCTGGGCGCGGCTGTGGACGAGGGCTAGGGACATGAACACTCCGTTGTTGCTGGTAATGCCGCTTCCTGCGGCTGGGCAAAGAATAGCCAGTGCTGCCACGGCAGGCGCAACAAGTGTGCATCGTGGTTTTTCAGGGCAGGGGTTTTCCCTGCGTTTTCATGGGCTTCGGCAAAAATTGATCCAATAGGTTTCGCGCAGGTACCAGCTATGGCTTAGTTTTATGGGCAAATTGCCTTGCGCCGGAGCTTGCGGTGTTCGGCACACCTGTAGCGGTTGAGAAAGGAAATCTGGAACATGATCTGCTTGATGATATACGCCGTTGTGCCCCGGCCATTTCATCGTGTTAGCGCCGGAGGTTGACGAACGAATGAGCTCATTACGGCTTGGCCGCACCGAACACCGCGCTTATCTGGTTAATGCGTTTCGGTACCGGAGCACAGTTCCATCAGTCGCAAGCTAGCTTCTGCTATGGAACTCGTGCGTGAGTCTGATGATTAAAACTCGGCCATTTTCTGTATAGAGCCACACCGAGACACTTAACTGCAAACTATCTTATAGATGTTTTGCAAGTCTTCGTATGGCCCCTTAGCCGAAAGGGGGTATGGTGAAATGACGCAAATAAACCGTGAAAAGGCATAGTTTCGTTTCCAGCATGTTCGCTGCGTCCCACGGATACTGTTCTATAGGTTCCAAATAAAATGTCGCAGTTTAGATTCCCTCATAGCCGCCCTGTTTCTAATTTTGCGCACTGTCGACCCGACCAGTGAACCTAACTTTCGCAGCTACCTAATTATTATCCACGCATGCAGACAAAGATTAAAAACGAGGCTAGCATAAGATTCCACAACACAACCAATAGACACCGCATCGCCATCGGGAACCTATCTACCTCCCTTGAATCAACCAGCCCTCTATACACGAATACCTTTGGCATAGTCAGCAATATCGACACCGTGCAGATCCGCATGACACGCCCAATCAAGCCCGCCCGCGAATACAGGTTTTTATTGCCCGTCACAAAGCTGGAGTTGGAAAGCATGGTTTCTATAAGCTCTAGATAACGATACGATAAATACACTAACACCAAGAGCGATAGTGTCGCCAAAACAAAGCAGCTCAATACAACTAGTTCTACAGTAGTGATTGTCATAGATTTACACTGCGATAAAGTATGTCACCAAAACATTCCCCGCCTTGTCCACCCTTGTCCCCACCAATCTTGCCACCTAAAGTCCCACCCAATACAGCACAAGCTAACGCACCACTGCCATTTTTAAAATGGTCAGGGTGGTATTCAGCTTGATGTGGATGTCGCAGCGTTCTAACGAGTCGTATCTAGTCCGAATCCTCGCAGCTATTTCGAAAACCTGCTGCCGCCGCCGCTTTGCACCGGGCGCAATTTCCCCGACAGGCCGTTGGCCAGGTGGGTTTCGACGCTGACCGCCGGTGCCTGCACGCCTACCTGGGCGCGGCTGTGGACGAGGGCTAGGGACATGAACACTCCGTTGTTGCTGGAAAATGCCGCTTCCTGCGGCTGGGCAAAGAATAGCCAGTGCTGCCACGGCAGGCGCAACAAGTGTGCGTCGTGGTTTTTCAGGGCAGGGGTTCTCCCTGCGTTTTCATGGGTTTCGGCAAAAATGGATCCAATTGGCTTTGCGCAGTCGTCAGGTATGACTTAGTGTTGTTGGGCAACCGCAGTTGCCATGGGATGGCACTGCTTCTTCTTTCAAATGGATTTGAGGTATTGCTCCGTGCAAACGCTCACCCGCACGCACAAGGTAATTCGCGAACTGGTGCAGGCCAGTGCATTCATTGAGCTCAACCGCTTTTTCGACAGGCTTGAGGCTCAGTGGCGCCAAGCCCCGCCCGGCGAGTTCCCGGCCTACCTGGCGGCCATTGAAGGGCACATGCTGCTCGATCAGGAAAACAAGAGTGACAGGGCGCTGAGCCAAGTGCTCAGAGCCTGGATTGACGCCTGCCCCAGGGCTTACCACCCACAAGTGGTAATGGGCATGCACTGCTTCCACCGCGCCTGCCAGGTGCAGGTTGATGGCCCACGCAACGCTGCACGCTTGCTGGCTGTTGCGCAAATTTGTGAATCCGCCACCGCGCACCTGTTGCGTGCAATGGACCGTGCTGCGCGCCCCGTGGCAGCGGCCATTGGCATGCTGCGCATCAGTGCGCAGTTCCATGAGCCTGGTTGGTTGCTGCAACTGTTTCATGGGGAGCCTGCACGCTTCAGGCCCAGTGCCCATGCCGATGTAGAGGTGCAGGAAGCTGCAGCGCCGTTGCTGGTGAGGCATGGGCTGTTGGCCTTGGCCGAGCTGCCACAGGCGCTGCCGCTCTACCTGGGCAAGCGGATCGTTCATGAAAACGAAGACCCTCGCTATTACTGGCTGCGCCATGCGCTGATCGCCCGCCCCGGTTGCTTCGAAGCGATCCAGGCCCTTGCTGTGTACCTGCTGCCCCACTGGGGCGGCAGCCTCGATGCGTTCGAGCTGTTGATCAGTGGCCCCTTATGCGCAACCTGGGACGAGCGCTTGCGTAATGCGCTGCGCTGGATGGCCGTCGAAGGCCGCCTGATGCTGCCACACGCTGCCCCGTTGCAGACCGTCACCGACTGGCAGCAGGTGGTCGAAGACTGGTCAGAGCGCCCGTTAAGGCCCAGAGAGCGTACCGTCGTTTTGGCATGGCGGGGGGCGCTGCGCAGCAGGGTATCGGGAGACCATGCTGGCGCTATGCGCGACTTTGCCGCGAGCTTGGCGTGCAATGCCGATCTCGGCGCCATCCGCGCCATGGGCGTGCCTTTTCGCTGTTTGGTCGAGCTGATACTGCGTGATGGTATGGCAGATGAGAAGCAACTGTTACACGGCGCCATTGAGCGCCTGTGTGACGGCCGTTCACATGCTGCTGCCTGTGCATTGCGCGCGGCCGGGCACCGTTTCGGGCTGTGGGCGCTGCCACGCTCGGCCGAGCAGGCAAGGCTATGGTTGCAACGGGCGGTGAATCGCCAGTGCGCGGGTCAGGCACCGGGGTTCGAAGTGCTTGAAGTGGCACGGTTGCTGTGGGCAGCCAACCGCCATGAAGTGGCCTGCTACCTGTATGAACGCTGCGCCGAACTGAACCTGCCGGGTGCTGCCTTAGCCTTGTATGAACTGCACCGTGGCGGCCTGGCCAACACCCCGGCGCATTACCTGGATGACGAGGCAGCCGGGTATTGGCTGCAGCGTGCGGTGGAGGCGGGCAGCAGGCAGGCCAAGTACAACCTCGCCTGCCTGCGCATGGATGGCGATGAGGATTTGAACGAGCGCAGTGCCATGCTGGCGGTCAGGCGACTGCTTGTCGACGCGCTGGGCAACCCGCAGATCAACGCGCGTGCGCGTTTGCATCTGGGGATTCTGTTACGCCGGTTTGGTGAAGTGCAGGAGCGGACCGAGGCGGTTGCTTACCTGCTGAGCCTGGTCGAGCACCCGGACCCGTGGCTTGCCGGGCGTGCCTGCGCCGAACTGGGGCTGGCCTGGATGCAGGGGCGTGGCACCCGCAAGCAAAGCCGCTTTGCCGCCATCGAATGGGTCAACCGAGCGGTCAGCTTGCAGCCACGGGATACGGCCATTGGTGATATCCAGGCCGAGATCCTCAATTCGCACAACCGGGTGAAGACGCTGTTTACTCAGTGCGGGGCGGCGTTGTTCCGCGGCACACTGCATGCAAGTGAGCTACCACCGAAACAGGCCTTCCCCCACACCGGGTCGTTGCGGGTTCAGCCTGCATCGAACCGTCTCAGGCACGTACATAGACCCAGGCTGTCAGGCCCGATGCAAGGGTGACGGCAACGCGCTTGTAGTCGGCAACTTCATAGCGGTCCGCCGCTGCCAGTTCGTCTTCGCTGATCTGGAAGACCATGCCGGCCACGCTGTCGTTGGCCTGGCCGCTGGGGGAAACGATGGGATGATGGGACTTGCCGCTGGTCGCCAGTACGCCAGGGTCGGTGATCTCGACCCAGTCCAGGCGGTAGCCCGGCATACGGTCGGCCTGGCCGTTCAGCTCACGGCCAAAGTTGGCCAGTTGCACGGCTTTATCCTGCAAGGTTCCGTAGGAAAACAACAGTACCGGGTATGCGCTTGAGGGCTGCATTCACTCATCCTGTGAGGTTGGGTTCAGCCGGGCTTCCAGTTCGGCTACCTGTTTTTCCAAGGCCTCGAGGCGTGCGCGGGTACGCGCCAGTACGACCATCTGGCTGTCGAATTCGTCACGGCTGACCAGGTCCAGCTTGCTGAAGGCGCCTTGCATCAACACTTTGAACTGGCTTTCCAGTTCCGCACGGGGCTGGGCGGCATCGCTGCTGAACAGGCGCGAGGCCTGGTCGCTCAGGGCATCGAGAAGGGCTTTGGGCGCGAGCATGGGGCTGTCCACTGAAACGGAGAAATGGCCGCCAGTGTAGCACGCACAAACCTGGCGCCTGAGTGCACATTGGCCTTCGTAGGAGCGGGTTTACCCGCGAAGAAGACACCGCGGTGGATGGCACGGGCTTCGCCCGTGTTCGCGGGCAAGCCCGCTCCCACAGGAATCGCGCCAACTTTTAGAAATTGAGCAAGACAGTTGCTCCCAAAGAATGATCTGCGGTTTCTAATCCGTTGCACATTTTTCGCGCAACTTGCCCCGTTGCTGCGCACCGAAATTGTGCATGTTTCCCATGCTGGCGACTGGCCAATCCCGACCAAATCACATAACGCTCTGTTTTTCGGCGCTTTGTCGGAACTGGCAAGGTTTCTGCAATGACCTGTACGAGCCATGCACTGAAGCAGTTCCTTGTGACCAGGCAGTGCGCACGCGGAGCCGGATGCCGACGACGCGTTACAAAGCCAACCGCTGCGCTTAGACTTGAGACGGGTTTGTTTTCCTGGGGCAAGTCCACCAAATCGGGAGAGAGTTTCATGAAGCTAGTCACAGCCATCATCAAGCCGTTCAAGCTGGACGACGTGCGCGAGTCGCTGTCGGAAATCGGCGTGCAGGGCATCACCGTCACTGAAGTCAAAGGCTTCGGTCGGCAGAAGGGCCACACCGAGCTGTATCGCGGTGCTGAATATGTGGTCGATTTCCTGCCCAAGGTGAAGATCGATGTCGCCATCGATGACAAGGACCTTGATCGGGTAATCGAAGCCATCACCAAGGCAGCCAACACCGGCAAGATCGGTGACGGCAAGATTTTCGTGGTGAATCTGGAGCAGGCAATCCGCATCCGTACCGGCGAAACCGATACCGACGCGATTTAAGCAGCAACAAAGCCTCACCAAACCCAACGCCCCAGGAGAAAACAACATGACTCTGCGTAAGATCGCAGGGCTAGGAGCCCTATTGTCCCTCGTAATGCCCGGGCTTGCCCTGGCAGAGGAAGCTGCCCCAGCGCTGAACTCCGGCGACACCGCCTGGATGCTGACCGCAACGGCGCTGGTGCTGTTCATGACCATTCCGGGCCTGGCCCTGTTCTATGGCGGCATGGTGCGTTCCAAGAACGTGCTGTCGGTGATGATGCAGTGCTTTGCAATTACCGGCCTGATGAGCATTCTCTGGGTCATTTACGGCTACAGCATGGCCTTCGATACCGCCGGTATGGAAAAGGGCGTGCTCAACTTCAACTCCTTCGTTGGCGGCTTCTCCAAGGCCTTCCTCAGCGGCGTCACGCCTGACAGCCTGACCTCGGCCACCGCGCTGTTCCCTGAAGCGGTGTTCATCACCTTCCAGATGACGTTCGCCATCATCACCCCGGCATTGATCGTCGGCGCCTTTGCCGAGCGCATGAAGTTCTCGGCGATGCTGGTATTCATGGGTATCTGGTTCACCCTGGTGTATGCGCCGATCGCCCACATGGTATGGAGCGGTGACGGTGCCCTGATGTGGGACTGGGGCGTACTGGACTTCGCTGGCGGCACCGTGGTGCACATCAACGCCGGTATCGCAGGCTTGGTCTGCTGCCTGGTACTGGGCAAGCGCAAAGGCTACCCGACCACCCCGATGGCCCCGCACAACCTCGGCTATACCCTGATGGGCGCGGCGATGCTGTGGATCGGCTGGTTCGGCTTCAACGCAGGCTCTGCTGCTGCCGCCAACGGCACAGCCGGCATGGCCATGCTGGTCACCCAGATCGCTACCGCCGCCGCCGCACTGGGCTGGATGTTCGCCGAGTGGATCGGTCACGGTAAGCCAAGTGCGCTGGGCATCGCGTCGGGCGTGGTGGCTGGCCTGGTCGCCATCACCCCGGCTGCGGGCACTGTCGGGCCGATTGGCGCGCTGGTGATCGGCCTGGTTTCGGGTGTGATCTGCTACTTCTGCGCTACCACCCTCAAGCGCAAACTCGGCTATGACGATTCGCTGGATGCCTTCGGCGTGCACGGTGTTGGCGGCATCATCGGTGCCATCCTCACGGGTGTGTTTGCAGCCCCGGCACTGGGTGGCTTCGGTACCGTCACCGACATCGGCATGCAAGTCTGGATCCAGGCCAAGGGTGTGATTTTCACTGTGGTCTACACCGCCATCGTCACCTACGTGATCCTCAAGGTGCTGGATGTGGTGATGGGCCTGCGGGTCAACGAAGAAGAAGAGTCGGTCGGCCTCGACCTGGCTCAGCACAACGAACGCGGCTACAACCTGTAACTGCGACGCGGTAAAAACTTGCCCGGCTTGCCGGGCATTTTTTTGCCAGTTTTTCAGCATTTCCCGCACGGCAAACGGTTTATTCGACACGTTCGTGACGTAGGTAAAAAACTTACAAGTCACAGGGCGTTTATGGTGCTTTGCTTTTTCCACGGGCGCGCTAGAATGCGCGCCGAAGGGTGTTTGACGAGTAGTCCACACACTTCGCCAGCCTTTGCTAGGCTTGCCAATAGCGTGTGGCCAGCAGGGGCTAATGGATTTGTCAGGTCCTGCCAGGAGCAGGGCCTGCTGGGTACCGCCTCCCATCAGGAGTGCCGACCCAAGGGCAGTGGCCTAACCCACGGCCAGTTGAATTTTCACTGGTGGCTGCCGGTCTACGGCTGCACTGGTCTATAACCAACCTGCTTTTCGCAAGTCATGAGGTAGAACATGAGCGACGACGATCTGGAAAATGATGACCTCGAAGTAGGCGACGAAGACGAGGGTGATGAGGGCCTCGAGGCGGCGGCTGATGACGGCGTGGAAGACGCTGGCGATGACGACAGCAGCCCGGCACCCGTTGCCAAGGGCAAATCCAAGGCAGCAGTCTCGGTAGACGAGATGCCGAGCATGGAAGCCAAGCAGAAAGAGCGTGATGCACTGGCCAAGGCGATGGAAGAATTCCTTTCTCGCGGTGGCAAGGTGCAGGAAGTCGAGGCCAACGTGGTCGCCGACCCGCCCAAGAAGCCAGACAACAAGTACGGCAGCCGCCCTATCTGAGTGGCTGATCGCAAAAAAGCCCGCCGTCGCTGCGGGCTTTTTTATGCCTGTGGGTTTTGTGTTGCCTGTGCCGGCCTCTTCGCGGGCATGCCCGCTCCCACAGGTTCACCACAGGGTTCAGGACCTGCGCGGTCCCTGTGGGAGCGGGCGTGCCCGCGAAGAGGCCGCAAAGCGGCCCCGTCAGCGCCAGCGCGCGAGCACGTCAGGCAGCTGCGACAGGCGCTGGATCTCGGCATCCGGCGCCTGTTCGCCAGCCCAGGCCTTGCCCTGCGGGTTGAACCACACCGCGCGCAAACCGGCGCGCTGGGCACCGGCAATGTCATCGCCAGGGTGATCGCCGATGTGCACCGCCGCACCCGCGTCCACCTCACCACGGCGTAGCGCTTCGAGGAACGGCGCCGGGTCTGGCTTGCCAATGCCCAGGTCCTCGGCGCACAGGGCAAAGCGGAAGTAATCGGCCAGCCCCAGCCGGCTGACGTCGGCATTGCCGTTGGTGACCACGCCCAGGATGTATTGATGGCGCAAGATCTCAAGCACCGGTTGCACCTCTGGGAAGATCTCCACCTGGTGGCGGGCATGCAGGAACACTTCGAAGCCTTCGTTGGCCAACGCCTGCGCGTGCTGCTCGCTGTAGCCGACCTCTTCCAGGGCATGGAACAGCACACGCCTGCGCAGGGCGCTGATGCGGTGCTTGAGGCCGGGCTCTGCTTGCACCAGGCGCTCGCGGATGGCGAACAGGTGTTCCACCGGCACGCTGCCGAGGGTTGGTGCGTTGGCCTCGAGCCAGTCGCGCAGCACGACTTCCGCGGTGGCAATCACCGGTGCGGTGTCCCACAGGGTGTCGTCGAGGTCGAAGGTGATCAGCTTGATGCTCATGAGTCTGTGCCTTTGCTGCGTTTGGCCCGAGGGTGGGCGCTGTCGTACACCGCGGCCAGGTGCTGGAAGTCCAGGTGGGTGTAGATTTGCGTCGTGCTGATGTCGGCATGGCCGAGCATCTCTTGCACCGCGCGCAGGTCCTGAGACGATTCCAGCACATGGCTGGCGAAAGAATGGCGAAGCATGTGCGGGTGCAGGTGTTGGCCCAGCTCACGCTCACCGGCGGCCTTTACTCGCAGCCGAACGGCCCGGGGGCTGATGCGATTGCCCTGGCGGGTAATGAACACTGCACGGTCGCGCGGGTTGCCGATGCCGCGCAAACGGTACCAGGCCTGCAACGCCTCGCGAGCCTTGCGACCCACCGGCAGCACGCGGGCCTTTCCACCCTTGCCCAGTACCTGCACCAGGCCGGCGGCGAGGTCGAGGTGATCAAGATCGAGGTTGGTCAGCTCGGATAGGCGCAGGCCCGAGGAATAGAACAGCTCGAGGATCGCCTGGTCACGCCGGGCGATGAAGTCGTCGTCCACACCCCCATCGAGCAACTGCAGTGCGCGGTCGGTATCCAGTACTTTGGGCAGCCGACGCTCACCTTTGGGCGCGCTCAGGCCGGTGGCCGGGTCGTGCTGGCACAGGCCTTCGCGGTTGAGATAGCGGTATAGGCCGCGTACTGCCGACAATAGGCGTGCCAGGCTGCGCGGGGACTGGCCATGGTGGTGCAAGCGAGCGACCAGCTGGCGCAGCTGCTGGATTTGCAGCGCCTGCCAGTCGGCAATGCCGTGCTCTTCGCAGTAGGCGATGACTTTTTCCAGGTCGCGACGGTAGCCCTGCGAGGTGTGCTCCGACACCTGGCGCTCGTTGCGCAGGTGTACGCAATAAGCCTCCAGCTGGCGTTTCATCAGCGTACCGGGCGCAGGGTCTGGGTAACGCGTGGCACAACGCGGCCGAGCACCTCGGCGATATAGCCGAGGAAAAGGGTGCCGACGCTGCTCTTGTAGTGTTGCGGGTCGCGGCTGCCGATGGCCAGCACCCCGTGCAGTCCTTGGTACTCAAGAGCTGCCACGGCGCTGGAGCCCACTTCCTGGCGCTGCTCTTCACCGAACAGGAAAGCCAGCTCGTGCTCGCGCAGGTTGCCACTGACGGTCTTGCCACCGCCCAGCAGGGCACCGATGGCTTGCTGCGCCTCGGCATTGCTGACCCAGCGCCCGACCGGCGCGACGTTATCGCCGAACAGGATCAGGCTGACGAAGGGCACCTGGAATTCCTGGCGCAGGCTGTCTTCGACCGCCATTACCACTTCTTCCAGGCTGCCGGCATCGAGCAGGTCAAGGATCAGCCGGCGGGTCTTGTCGAACAGCCGGTCGTTGTCGCGGGCCACGTCCATCAGTTGCGACAGGCGATGGCGCATTTCGATGTTGCGGTCACGTAGCAGCTTGAGCTGGCGCTCCACCAGCGACACGCTGTCACCTCGCTGGTGCGGGATGTGCTGTTCGATCAGCAGCTCGTCGTGCTCGGCGAAGAAGGTAGGGTGGGCGCGCAGGTAGGCGACCACCGCTTCGGCATCGAGCTCGGCGGACTGCTTGGGTACAATCTTAGGCTGATCGGTCATGGCGGTTACTCGTTTAGAGACGAACCTGTCCTTCGTAGACGCGTACGGCCGGGCCGGTCATCATCACGGGCTTGCCGGGGCCGGCCCATTCGATGTGCAGGCGGCCACCGGGCAGGTCGAGGGACACCGGGGAGTCCATCCAGCCCTGGCTGATCGCCGCCACGGCCGCGGCGCAGGCGCCGGTGCCGCAAGCCTGGGTTTCGCCGGCGCCGCGTTCCCACACGCGCAGGTTGGCGCGGTGGCGGTCGATGACTTGAATGAAGCCGGCATTCACCCGCTGAGGGAAACGTGGGTGGTTTTCGATCTTCGGGCCCAGCTCGTGCACGGGGGCAGTCTGCACGTCGTCGACACGCAGCACGGCGTGCGGGTTACCCATGGATACGGCGGCTATCGAGTACAACTGGCCGTCAACTTCCAGCGGGTAGCTTGGCGCTTGTGCGTCGGCGACAAAGGGAATTTCGGCAGGGATGAAGCGCGGCGGGCCCATGTCGACACTCACCTGGCCGTCGTTCTGCACGTCCAGCACGATGATGCCGCTCTTGGTTTCCACGCGGATGCGCTTTTTCGCGGTCAGGCGCTTGTCCAGCACGAAGCGGGCAAAGCAGCGAGCACCGTTGCCGCATTGCTCGACCTCGGAGCCGTCGGCGTTGAAGATGCGGTAGCGGAAGTCCACTTCCGGGTTGTTCGGCGCCTCGACGATCAGCAACTGGTCGAAGCCGACACCGGTATGGCGGTCACCCCATTGCTTGGCGTGCTTGGGCTGGATGTGCGCGTGCTGGCTGACCAGGTCCAGGACCATGAAGTCGTTGCCCAGCCCATGCATCTTGGTAAAACGCAGCAGCATGGGCTTACTCCGGTAGCAGGCTTTCGCCAGCATACAGTTCGGCGACGGTCTCGCGGCGGCGTACTTCGAACGCCTGGTCGCCGTCGACCAGGATTTCAGCGCAACGGCCGCGGGTGTTGTAGTTGGAACTCATGACAAAACCATAGGCGCCCGCGGACTCTACGGCCAGCAGGTCACCTTCGGCCAGGTTGAGTACGCGGTCCTTGCCGAGGAAGTCGCCAGTCTCGCAGATAGGGCCGACCAGGTCGTAGGCACGGCCTTCGCCTGCACGTGGCTTGACCGCACTGACACCCATCCAGGCCTGGTAAAGGGCCGGGCGGATCAGGTCGTTCATCGCTGCATCGATGATGGCGAAGTCCTTGTGTTCGGTGTGCTTGAGGTATTCCACGCGGGTCAGCAGCACGCCAGCGTTGGCGACGATGTAGCGGCCTGGCTCGAACACCAGGGCCAGGTCGCGTTCACCCACGCGCTCGCGGATGGCCTTGATGTAGTCGGCCACCCGTGGCGGCTGTTCGTCGCGGTAGCGCACGCCGACACCGCCACCCAGGTCCAGGTGGCGCAGGTGTATGCCGCACTCGGCCAGGCGGTCGACCA
This sequence comes from Pseudomonas sp. LTR0, assembly GCF_036630035.1. Lineage (NCBI taxonomy): Bacteria > Pseudomonadati > Pseudomonadota > Gammaproteobacteria > Pseudomonadales > Pseudomonadaceae > Pseudomonas > Pseudomonas sp. LTR0. The sequence continues at coordinate 5,326,973 of NZ_CP123734.1, read as the reverse complement.
GCACCAGCAGGCGGTCGAGGGCGTCGAGGAATGGCTCGACGGTGGTCAGCTGCGAGCCGATGTGGCAGTCGACACCGACCACTTCCAGGTTCGGTAGCTGAGCGGCGCGCACGTAGATGGCCTCGGCATCGGCAATGGCGATGCCGAACTTGTTTTCTTTAAGGCCGGTGGAGATGTACGGGTGAGTACCGGCATCGACGTCCGGGTTGACCCGCAGCGACACCGGGGCAACCTTGCCCATTTCGGCGGCGACTACTTGCAGGCGCTCCAGCTCGTCAGTGGATTCGACGTTGAAGCAGTGCACGCCAACTTCCAGGGCGCGGCGCATGTCTTCACGGGTTTTGCCAACGCCGGAGAACACCACGCGGTCGGCACGCCCGCCAGCGGCCAGCACACGCTCCAGTTCACCACCGGAGACGATGTCGAAGCCTGCGCCCAGGCGCGCCAGCACGTTCAGCACGCCAAGGTTGGAGTTGGCCTTGACCGCGAAGCACACCAGGTGCTCGGTGCCTTGCAGGGCGTCTGCGTAGCTACGGTACTGGGCCTCGATGTGGGCGCGCGAGTACACGTAGGTGGGGGTGCCGTAACGTTCAGCAATGGCCGACAGGGCCACGCCTTCCGCGAACAGCTCACCGTCGCGGTAGTTGAAAGCGTTCATCTGGTTTCCTTACTGCGCTGGCGACTGCTCGGGCTCGGACTGCAGCTCGGGCTGCTGTTCTTGTTCCGGGGCCGGCTTGGCTTTTGGCTGGTGCTGGTGCGACTTGTGCGCTTTGCCGTTATCGCCATCTTCAGGCAGATACAGCGGGCCTTTCTGGCCACAGGCCGAAACGAGGCAGGCAACAGCGACCAGCGCCGCGAAGGAGGAAATCAGGCGCTTCATGGGTGAAATCCTTAGAAAAATGCAGTATTGCGCCCGAGTATACCGAGCGACCGGCGGCTTGCCTATGCAAGGACCGGTCCGCCGGGCGGGCTATGCTTAGCCTCTGCGCAGCCCCCTGTAGGAGCGGGCTTGCCCGCGAAGAGGCCGGTGAAGGCAACGGCTAAACCTTTGCATTCGGCGGCGAGCGCCCGTATCTTGCCCGGCTTGCCTGTAACGCAGCCAATTTCGAGGTTCCTGCAATGAGTTTGAGTGAAGCGCGTTTCCATGACCTGGTCGACGCGACCCAACAGGCCCTGGAAGATCTGTTCGACGAGAGCGGTCTGGACCTGGACATGGAGAACTCCGCTGGTGTCCTGACCGTCAAGTTCGAGGGCGGCGCCCAGCTGATCTTCAGCCGTCAGGAGCCACTGCGCCAGTTGTGGCTTGCCGACCGCTCCGGTGGTTTCCACTTCGATTACGACGAAGACAGCGGCAAGTGGGTGTGCGAAAAGAGCGAAGAGTTACTGGGTGAAATGCTTGAGCGTATCGTCTGGGAGCGGGCCGGCGAGAAGCTGGACTTCGACGAAATCTGACATGAGTAACGCCCAGGTCCGGCCGCCCAAGCCGCTTTACAGCAACGTCAGCCCGGCAGTGCCGTCACCGTGCATCAGCGTATGCCGGCTGGACGAACAGCGGGTGTGCACCGGTTGCCATCGGCATGTCGAGCACATCCGCGAATGGCGCTCGGCCGATGACGAACGGCGCCGGCAGATCTGCCGCGAGGCCCAGGTCTTGCGCGAGCAGGCTAAGGCACACTGAACGCAGGGGCTTGAGTATTTGCCCGGCTGTGGTAGTGTCGGGTTCTGCGTCGGTGACGCCAAAGCCTTCTCAAACCCCGCCCTTGGGCGGGGTTTTGCTTTATTTGCGCATTGAAAACTGCCTGTTCAAAGGAGTCTGACTGGATCATGAGCACCAAGCCTTCCCTAATCCTCACCCGATTGGACGTACAACGTCTGGAGCGTCTGATCGACAGCCTCGACGAGAGTACGCCGGGTGTGCTCGCCCTGCAGGACGAGCTGGACCGCGCCGAGCAGGTGGTTGGTCACGAGGAAGTGCCGGCGGGCGTGGTGACCATGAACTCGCGGGTGCACTGCCGTGAGGAAGCCAGCGGCAAGGACTACCACCTGACACTGGTGTATCCCAAGGATGCCGGGCCGGAAGGCAAGGTCTCGATCCTGGCGCCGATTGGCTGCGCCTTGCTGGGGCTGTCGGTAGGCGAACAGATCGACTGGCCGGCACCGGGGGGCAAGACCCTCAAGCTGAAGTTGCTGGAAGTGGAGTACCAGCCGGAAGCGGCGGGTGATTTCGACCTGTAAGGGCCAGAGGGCCGCTTCGCGGCCCATTTGCGGCAGAGGGCTAGCCGCCTTGGGCTGCGAATTCACACGGCCTGCGCCAAAACCTGCTGCAGCCCCTCATTCAAAGCCTGCTCCAGTACCCGCTTGTAGCTCAGGTATACCTGCGTTGCCCCCAGCCGGTCATCCAGCAGCTCGGACAAATCCAGGTCGGTGATATAGCACCGGTACTGCTCTGCGCCGCGCCGCTGCCCGATGATCTGTCGGGCCACTACCGCATACAGCTGCTCACCATGTTCCAGCTCGGAAAACTCCTGCTGGTCGCAGTACAGCGTCACATGCGCCACGCCCGCTACACCCGCCTGGATAATCGCCTGTACCTCATAGTAAGGCTGGTCGCTGCCCTCGGCCGGGGCCAGGCGCGGCTCGATGTTGCGTGCCTTGCCTGGGCCGGTGGGCAACAGCTGCGCGTAGTGGATATCCAGCGAGGCGGGTCGCAGGCTATCGAGGGGCAGGCGGGCATCGCGGCGCATCACCACCGAGCGCAGAAAACGTTGCAGTGGCAACAGCAGATGCGCTTCGTCATGCAGCGGCAGGCGTTGTTGCCACAATGCGTTGTATTCATCCAGCACATACACGTCGGCCCAGCCGGCCTGCAGGCGGTAGAACACCTGAATGCAGGCTGGCCGGCCTTGCTCCAGCACCAGGCGCAGGTCGTGGTCCTGCAGCGCATTGGCATCCAGGTACAGCGGGCTGTAGGTGCCGCGCTCTTCGCCCAGGTAGGCCAGTAGCGCTTCATGCTCGGCCAGGGTCGTCAGGCTGACATGCTCGGGCAACAGCTCCAGCACATGGGTGTGGTGGGCCACTTGCAGCAGGTAGCGGTGGTGTAGCCCTTGATCCCGCAGCAGCTGCGCAGTGTCGAAAATTTCTTCTACGCGTTGGCCGATAGGCTGGGCGCGGCTTTGGCAGAAGCAGCGTACTCGCACCCGTGGCCGGTGGCCGCGCTGCGCCGGGCTGTTGAGGAAGTCGCGCAGGCAGCGCACCAGCGCGTGTTCGCCGTCATAGCGCTGGACCAGCACCTCGTTCCAGCTGTTGACGGTGACCTGGTCCAGGGTCAGCACCAGGTTTTCGCGCACGCCAGCGTAGCTCAACGCGTCGGTGCGCTCTGTGGTCATCAAAACGTTCAGGTCGCGGTGGTGACGCAGCGGGTCGACGCCGACGTTGACCAGCAACAACACCTCATCGGCAACGCTGGGCTGCAACAGGCGCACTTCGCTGACGGTCGGCAAGGGCAGGTGAATACTTTGCCGCAGACAGCCCAGCAGGTTGAACAGCTCGAATTCCCCGAGGTCGCTGGCCCCTGGATGCAGCGCCATGCGGGTGCTGCTGTCGATCACGCCGTTGCGATGGGCCCAGGTCAGCAGTTCGAGTAGCTCGCGGCAGCGTTTGATCGGGCTGAAGTGCTGCACCTCATGGGTGCTCAGGTTGCCGCTGTACAGCTCCCAGTGGTAGCTGCCCGGCTCCTTGCGGTTGGGGGCCTGAACCAGCGTAAGGGTGCCTTCGGCGAGGTCAGGGGCGATGCCGGGGTTGATCACTTCGACCTTGCCGGCGCGGCGCTCGAAGGCGGCGTACAGGCGCCGGCCCAGCACATTGAGGTCGCGCTGGTCGGCGCGGCTGCTGGCGTTCTGGGTGCGGGCGAACTGGCTGAGGAAGCGATAACTGAGGTTAAGCTCGGCCACCAGTTCGCGGCGCTCGACGGCAACCTGCTGCACTTTCCATTGGCTGCGGCTGTCCAGCAGGGCCAGCTGGCGCTGGTCCCAGCCCCACTCGTCGGCCAGGCGCTGCAGCAGCCGGCGTTGCCAGCCTTGGCTGCGGCCTTGGTCGCTGAGCTTCTTGTTCACCTTCAGGTACAGGCTGCGCCTTACCAGCTCCAGGCGCGCGGGTTCGCCGCGTTGCAGCAGGTAACGTTCGATGCGCCGGTAGACCATCACGTAGGGGTCCAGCTCGTCGAGGTCGAGCTGGTTGGCAAACACTGCCTGCTTGTAGTCCAGGCTCAGGCAGCGCACCGCAGGGTGTTCGCCGGCGTAGGCTTCGGTCAACAGCAGTTTGAGCAGCGATTTGTAGGGCGAGTCGATGCCTTTGAACAATTGCCACAGGCCAGCGCCGACGAACTCGCCGGGCGGAATGTGCGCCAGGTTGCCGAGGTCAAGGGCGTCCTGGCTGCGGATGAAGCGCTTGGACAGCAAAGTCTGGGTGTAGCTGTAATAGTTGTGCTCCTCGTACACCGGTACCAGCCACCACAGCGGCGTGCGCCCGGCCAGCCACAGGGTGGTGCGGTAGAACTCATCCAGCAGCAGGTAGTGCTGGGTGGTGCCACAGTCGTCGGAGCCGAGCTGGCCATCGCGCTGACCCTGGGCGAAGCCCTGTGTATCGATCAGGAAAAAGTGTGCTTCGGCCCCCAGGCTTGCCGCCCAGACCTCCAGCAGCTGGCACTTACGGCGCAGCTCACCCAGCAGCTGCTCGGGCAAGCCGGGTGCATGGCACACCCACAGGTCCATGTCGCTTTGCTCAGCCTGCGCCAGCGAACCCAGGCTGCCCATCAGGAACAGGCCGTGGATCGGGCGTGGCGGGTTGCCATGCTGGGCCTTGTAGGTGAACGAGCGGGCAAGCCGTTGGGCATCTGCCACCAGCTCGGCGCTTGGCTCGTAAGCCGATACGCCCGCGGGGGTGCTGCCGGAGACGTAACCCGGCAATAGCGGGTGGTTCACATGAAACAGCAGCGGCAGCAGCGACAGTACCTGTTGCTGGCGTGTTGACAGGCCCTCCTTTGCCCGCTGCAGTCGGCCCTGGTTGAGATGCAGGAAGCGTGCACGCAATGTCGCCAGGACCTTGCGGTCGATGCCTTCGTCCAGGTCAGGGCGTATTTCGTGAGGGTGGTTCATTGCGCGCTCGGGCAGGCCATTGAAACTGTGGCGAGTTTAGCCTGAGTGGCGGGGTCGGATAAGCGGCAATTGAAATTCTGGCGCCATTTTTCCAGCGCCTGCCTGCTCCAGCTTTCGCTGCGCTTCAGGCATGATGGGCGCATTGAGTTCATGTAGAGAGTGTCCAATGCGTGTATGGATCGATGCCGACGCCTGCCCCAAGGCGGCCAAGGATCTGATCGTCAAGTTCGCCCTCAAGCGCAAGTTCGAGGTGGTGATGGTGGCGGGGCAGGCTGTGGCCAAGCCGGCGTTCGCGATCGTGCGCCTGATCGTGGTGCCCAGCGGCATGGATGCGGCCGACGATTACATTGTGGAGCACGCCGTGCCTGGCGAGCTGGTGATATGCAGTGACGTGCCGCTGGCCGACCGCCTGGTGAAAAAGGGCGTAGCCGCACTGGACCCGCGTGGGCGTGAGTTCGACGAGCGCAACATGGGCGACCGCCTGGCGGCGCGCAACCTGTTCACCGAGCTGCGTGAGCAGGGCCAGGTGGGGGGCGGGCAGGCGGCCTATGGCGAACGCGAGAAACAGGCGTTTGCCAATGCACTGGACCGGATCATTGCCCGGCTCTCGAAAAGCTGAGCGCTGACACGGTTCCTGTCGGCGACAGCCCAGCGTGGGGCGGTGGGTGGCACCGGCTTTGCCGGTGTTCGCGGGTAAACCCGCTCCTACAGGCGATCGCGCAGGCTTTTCATAAGTTGCCCCCACAGGTACCGAGTGATCTTGAAGCCTGCGCTGGACCTGTGGGAGCGGGCATGCCCGCGAAGAAGCGAACGCAGTCACTTACTCGTGCGTCAGCTCCAGCACTCTGTCCACCAGCTTGTAGATCCCGCCCGCCGCCTCGCTGATCGACTTGGCCTCCATGTACGCCGGGGTAGTCACGAGCTTGCGCTGGGTGTCTTCGACAATGTCGTGTACATCGCATTCTTCATGGGTGCCGCCCATCTTTTCGACAGCCGCCGCAGTGCCGGCATCGCTCCCGATGGTGCAGACCACGCCCGGCCCGTAGATCTTCGCCGCCAGCGCCGGCGAGATGCAGATCAGGCCTACGGGTTTGCAGGCGTCGGCAAAGGCTTCGGCCAAGGCCAGCACGTCTGGGTTCACGCTGCAGTTGGCGCCTTCCACGGCAAAGTCGGACAGGTTTTTCGCTGCCCCGAAACCGCCCGGCACGATCAGCGCATCGAAGTCTTCGGCCTTGGCCTCACGGATATCCTTGACCTCGCCGCGGGCGATGCGCGCCGACTCCACCAGCACATTGCGCGATTCGGGCATTTCTTCGCCGGTCAGATGGTTGATTACATGCATTTGTGCGATGTTCGGCGCGAAGCACTGCACCTGCGCACCGCGCTGGTCGAGGCGCAGCAGCGTGATCACGCTTTCGTGGATTTCGGCGCCGTCATACACGCCACAGCCGGAAAGAATCACCGCTACTTTTTTTGTCATGCTCATTACTCCAGTGTCGAGGCGCTAAATGTCCTCTAGTTTGGCAGATGTCGCCATAGGGATTCCTGCGGGTGCGGCCTAATCTTGGTGGATAACGCCTGAGGTCGCGCCCATGGACCTGATACTGCTGGCCGTACCGTTCTTTTTTGTGCTGATAGCCGTCGAGCTGGTCGCCGATCGCGTGCGTGGCCAGCGCAATTTCACCCTGGCCGACTCGATCAACAGCCTGAGTACCGGCGCACTGTCGACCAGTACCGGGCTGCTGACCAAAGGCGTAGGGCTGGTCACCTATGCCCTGGCCTTCGAGCACCTGGCGCTGCTGCGATTGCCGGCAGAGGCAGGGTGGGTCTGGTTGCTGGCCTTTGTCCTGTACGACTTCTGTTACTACTGGCTGCACCGCCTGGGGCATGAGCGCAACGTGCTGTGGGCTGCGCACTCGGTGCATCACCAGAGCGAGGAGTACAACCTCACCACGGCGCTGCGCCAGACCAGTAGCGGGTTCATTTTCTCGTGGCTGTTCTATCTGCCGCTGGCGCTGCTGGGCGTGCCGCCACTGGTATTCATCACCGTGGCCTCGCTCAACCTGCTGTATCAGTTCTGGGTGCATACCCGGCATATCCCCAAACTTGGCTGGCTGGAGTGGGTGTTGATCACGCCATCCAATCATCGCGTCCACCATGCGCAAAACCCTGCTTACTTGGATCGCAATTACGGCGGTGTGTTCATTCTCTGGGACCGTCTGTTCGGCACTTTCAAGGAGGAGGACCCGGCCGAGCCGGTGGTGTTCGGGGTGACCACGCCGCTGGCCAGCTGGAACCCGCTATGGGCAAACCTGCAGTTCTATGCCCAGCTCTGGCACGACGCCCGGCGCACCACCAGCCTGTGGGACAAGCTGCGCATCTGGTTCATGCCTACCGGCTGGCGTCCGGCCGATGTGGCCGCACGCTACCCACAGGCCAAGCAGGACCTGGCGCTGTTTCGCAAGTTCGAGATTGCCCTGGGGCGCGCGCAGCAAGCCTACGTGGGCGCGCAGTTCGTGGTCTACGTGGCCTTGGGCAGCTACTTGATGGCCGTGGCCGAGCACGTGCCGGTCGCCGCGCTGGTGCTCGGTTGGTCACTGATGGCGTTTGGTTTGTTCGTGCTGGGCGCGTTGCTGGAGAACCGGCCCTGGTCTGCACGCCTGGAGGTGGTGCGGCTGTTTCTGAATGCGCCGGCATTGTACCTGGCCGGCGCCTTGGGCTTAGCGGTGGTCGTGCCGCTGGCCTGGCTTCTGCTCGTGGTTTACAGCCTGCTCAGCCTCTGGGGGTTGGGGCTGGCTCGCCGCCCTGCGCTCCGCGCGCAACGCGCGGAAGCGCCGGCGCAGCCAAAGCAGGCCGCCCAGCGCCACCAAACCGCCAAGCACCCATAGCTCGTAACGCTTGACGTTGCCCAGCAAGCCTTCGAGGATGGCGCCGAAGTGGTAGGCAGCGGCGCCCAGGGCCACTGCCCAGATGCCCGCGCCAATCCCGTTCAGCAGCAGGTAGCGGCGTGGCGGGTAACCCGACAGGCCTATGGCCACCGGCATGACCGTGCGCAAACCATAGACAAAGCGGAAGCTCAGCACCCATATATCAGGATGGCGGCGGATGTGGTCCAGCGCGCGGTCACCCATTGCCTGCCAGCGCGGCTTGCGCGCCAGGATCCTGCGCCCGTGGCGTCGGCCCATGAAGTACCACAACTGGTCGCCCGCGTAGCTGCCGAAGAAGGCCACCAGGCACACCAGATTGATATCCATGTAACCGCGGAACGCAAGGAAACCCGCAAGCACCAGAATGGTCTCGCCTTCAAAGAAGGTGCCTAGAAAAAGGGCGAAGTAGCCGAAATCCTGCAGGAATTGTTGAAGCATTTTCTGAGGTGCTGGCGAAATGAACGCGCAGCCTACCCCTTCGCGCGCGTTCGTGAAAGTGTCCAAATGTGTCTCGACGTGAACAATTTCAGCGCAGACAATGCCAGAGGCCACTTGCCACGGCTTGCCCATGTGTGTAACACGGGCGTCATAATGGGCGCTTATCTTGCCGCTCAATAGATGATAGGGCGTTAACGTCCTCAGGAACGCCAGATGAATAATGAAGTGCTAAGCCCTGTCGCGATCAAGGATGCTCAGGAGCTCCCAGAAGAGATGGTGCAAACCCCGCCAGACCTGCCTCCGGCGGCCGAGCCTGAAGCGGAACAGGTGGCCGAGCCTGTGGCTCCGGTGCCTGCGCCGGCCCCGGCAATCGCCGTCCCTGGCCTGGACGACAGCAGCCTGTACATTCATCGCGAACTCTCGCAACTGCAGTTCAATATTCGGGTGCTGGAGCAGGCACTGGACGAGAGCTACCCGCTGCTGGAACGCCTCAAGTTCCTGTTGATCTTCTCCAGTAACCTCGACGAGTTCTTCGAGATTCGCGTCGCCGGTCTGAAGAAACAGATCAACTTCGCCCGTGAACAGGCCGGAGCCGATGGCCTGCAGCCCCACCAGGCGCTGGCGCGCATCAGCGAACTGGTGCACATCGAGGTAGAGCGTCAGTACGCGATCCTCAACGACGTGCTGCTGCCTGAGCTGGAAAAGCATCAGATTCGCTTTATCCGCCGCCGTTACTGGACACCCAAGCTCAAAACCTGGGTGCGCCGGTACTTCCGCGACGAAATTGCCCCGATCATTACCCCGATTGGCCTCGACCCGACTCACCCGTTCCCGCTGCTGGTGAACAAAAGCCTCAACTTCATAGTCGAGCTCGAGGGGGTGGACGCGTTTGGTCGCGACTCGGGTCTGGCGATCATTCCGGCACCACGCTTGCTGCCGCGGGTTATTCGCGTGCCGGAAGAGGTGGGCGGCCCGGGCGCGAACTACGTGTTCCTGTCGTCGATGATCCACGCGCACGCCGACGATCTGTTCCAGGGCATGAAGGTGAAGGGCTGCTACCAGTTCCGTCTGACGCGTAACGCCGACCTGGCGCTGGACTCTGAAGAGGTTGACGACCTGGCTCGCGCGCTGCGCGGTGAGCTGTTCTCGCGCCGCTATGGTGACGCCGTGCGCCTGGAAGTGGCCGATACCTGCCCGAAACACCTGTCGGACTACCTGTTGAAGCAGTTCAGCCTCAGCGAAAGCGAGCTGTACCAGGTCAACGGCCCGGTCAACCTCACCCGCCTGTTCAGCATCACCGGCCTGGACAGCCACCCGGAGCTGCAATACACACCGTTCACCCCAGCGATCCCCAAGCTGCTGGCGAACGCCGACAACATATTCAGTGTGATCAGCAAGCAGGACATCCTGCTGATGCACCCGTTCGAGTCCTTCACACCAGTGGTCGACCTGCTGCGCCAGGCCGCCAAGGACCCGCATGTGCTCGCCGTGCGCCAGACCCTGTACCGCTCGGGGGCTAACTCGGAAATCGTCGACGCCCTGGTGGACGCAGCCCGTAACGGCAAGGAGGTCACTGCGGTGATCGAGTTGCGCGCCCGCTTTGACGAAGAGTCCAACCTGCAGATGGCCAGCCGCCTGCAAGCGGCCGGTGCGGTAGTGATCTACGGTGTGGTCGGGTTCAAGACCCACGCCAAGATGATGCTGATTCTGCGCCGCGAGCAGGGCGAGATCGTGCGTTATGCGCATCTGGGTACCGGTAACTATCACGCCGGCAACGCCCGCCTGTACACCGACTACAGCCTGCTGACCTCTGACGATGCGCTCACCGAGGACGTCGGCAAGTTGTTCAGCCAGTTGATCGGCATGGGCAAGACCTTGCGCATGAAGAAGCTGCTGCATGCGCCGTTCACCCTGAAAAAGGGCATGCTCGACATGATCGCGCGGGAAACCCAGTTTGCCCTCGAAGGCAAGCCGGCGCACATCATCGCCAAGTTCAACTCGCTGACCGACGCCAAAGTCATCAAGGCGCTGTACAAGGCCAGCCAGTCGGGCGTGAAAATCGACTTGGTGGTGCGTGGCATGTGTTGCCTACGCCCGGGCATTCCGGGGGTTTCGCACAACATCCAGGTGCGCTCGATCATTGGCCGCTTCCTCGAGCACACGCGGGTGTTCTACTTCCTCAATGGCGGCGAAGAGCAGATCTACCTGTCCAGCGCCGACTGGATGGAGCGCAACCTCGACAAGCGTGTCGAGACCTGCTTCCCGGTGGAAGGCAAGAAACTGTTGCTGCGGGTGAAGAAGGAGCTGGAAGGCTACCTGACCGACAATACCCACGCCTGGACCTTGCAGCCAGACGGGCGCTACGTGCGCAGTACCCCGACCGGCAACCAGAACCCGCGCAGCGTTCAGGCGACCCTGCTGGAGCGCCTGAGCAACCCGGTCCTCAACGTACGCTGAGGACGAAGCCGACCCGGGCCAGCCACTCCGCCTCGTTGGCGAAGTCGGCCTGGGTCAGCTGATTCTGCTCCAGCCAACCTTCAGGGAAAGCTACATCCAGGCTGTTGTCCCCGCCGTGCAGTTCTACCTTTGGCATTTGCTGGGTGCCGCGGATGTGGTGGAACAGGATGGCAAAGCGCAGTAGCACGCACAGGCGCAGCAGCTTGACCCCTTCATCGCCCAGTTCGGCGTAACGGTCCTTGGGGATGTTGCGGCGGTGGCCGCGCACCAGCAGGGCCATCATCTGCTGATCTTCCCGGGAAAAGCCCGACAGGTCCGAGTGCTCGATCAGATAGGCACCGTGCTTGTGGTAGTGATAATGGGCGATGTCCAGCCCGATTTCGTGCACTTTCGCGGCCCAGCCCAGTAGATCCCGCCAGTTTCCTTCTTTCAGATCCCAGGCGTCGGCCACCTGGTCGAATGCGTGCAACGCCTTGCGCTCGACGCGCGCAGCCTGGCCCTGGTCCACGTGATAGCGCTCCATCAGCGAGTTCAGGGTGCGTTCGCGCACGTCTTCGTGATGGTGGCGGCCGAGCAGATCGAACAGCACGCCTTCGCGCAGGGCGCCGTCGCAATGGTCCATGCGGTTCAGTTCAAGGGCATCGAAGATCGCTTCGAGAATTGCCAGGCCAGCCGGGAAGATGGTGCGGCGGTCTGGCTTGACGCCGTCGAAGTCGATCTTGTCGACCTCGCCCAGCTTGAACAGCTTGCGTTTGACCCAGGCCAGGCCTTCGGCGTTGACCTCGCCATTGCCCAGGCCGCCGGCCTTGATGGCGGCGCCGATGGCGCGAATGGTGCCGGATGAGCCGATCGCCTCATCCCAGGTCAGGCGGTGCAGGGCATTTTCGATGCTCATCAGTTCCAGGCGCGCGGCGGTGTAGGCCTGGGCATAGCGGGCCGGGGTGATCTTGCCGTCGCGGAAGTAGCGCTGGGTAAAGCTGACGCAACCCATCTGCAGGCTTTCGCGCAGCAGCGGCTCGAAGCGCTGGCCAATGATGAACTCGGTGCTGCCGCCGCCGATGTCGGCGACCAGGCGCTTGCCGGGGGTGTCGGCCAGGGTGTGCGACACGCCCAGGTAGATCAGGCGCGCCTCTTCACGGCCGGAGATGACCTCCACCGGGTGGCCGAGGATGGCTTCGGCGCGCTGGATGAATTCGTTACGGTTGCGCGCTTCGCGCAAGGCGTTGGTACCGACGATACGCACGGAGCCTGCCGGCATGCCGTTGATCAGCTGGGAAAAGCGCTTGAGGCAATCCAGGCCTCTTTCCATTGCTTCTTCACTGAGCATGCGTTCTTCGTTGATGCCGGCGGCCAGCTGAACCTTCTCGCCGAGCCGCTCAAGGATGCGGATTTCGGTATGGTGGGCCTTGGCCACGACCATGTGAAAACTGTTGGAGCCAAGGTCGATGGCGGCGATCAGGGACAGGTTCTTCGCGATGGTATGCGGCATGATCTGGTTGTTCTCGGTCGTTAACCTGGCAATCGTGCCACGATAGCAGGCTATCGCCAACGCGTGGCACTCCGCCGTTGTGCTGGCCTTGATGCAAGGCAATGTGCCATTCGATTCTATGACGGTCATATGACAGTTTCGATTCGCGGCGTCTTGCGCAACTATAGTTACACTCAATCGTCCGTGGCTTCCTGTCCGGCGTGGGTGCGGCTATCATGGGCCACGTTTTTTGCTTACGACCCTGGAGATATCCATGAGCAGCGATCTGATCAAACATGTCACCGACGCCTCCTTCGAAGCCGATGTCCTGAAGGCCGAAGGCGCGGTACTGGTCGACTACTGGGCTGAATGGTGCGGTCCATGCAAGATGATCGCTCCGGTTCTGGACGACATCGCTTCCACCTACGCGGGCAAACTGACCGTCGCCAAGCTGAACATCGACGAGAACCAGGAAACCCCGGCCAAGCACGGTGTGCGTGGTATCCCGACGCTGATGCTGTTCAAGAACGGCAACGTCGAAGCCACCAAGGTTGGTGCGCTGTCCAAATCGCAGCTGGCCGCATTCCTCGACGCCCACCTGTGATGTCAGAAGGCCCCGCAAATGCGGGGCTTTTCTTTTCCTGAGCACTAGACGCAGAAAAAAGCAAGTGTTACATTCGGCCTCGCACTGCTTTTCCAGTGCCCTCTACATGCCGTCGCCGAAGCATCCCTAATTCGAATCAGTACGCGATCCTGTCGCCATCCAGCGGCGCGGCCTCATTAAGCCAGAAGCTTAATTCTCCCTTCTTACATGATTACGTCATTCCCCTTATGAACCTGACTGAACTCAAGCAAAAGCCGATTACCGATCTTTTGGAAATGGCCGAACAGATGGGCATCGAAAACATGGCCCGTTCGCGCAAACAGGACGTGATTTTCGCCCTGCTGAAGAAGCATGCGAAAAGCGGCGAAGAGATCTCGGGTGACGGCGTGCTGGAGATTCTCCAGGATGGTTTCGGTTTCCTGCGTTCGGCTGATGCGTCCTACCTGGCCGGCCCAGACGATATCTATGTATCGCCCAGCCAGATCCGCCGTTTCAACCTGCGTACCGGCGACACCATCGTCGGCAAGATCCGCCCACCGAAGGAAGGGGAGCGTTACTTCGCCCTGCTGAAGGTCGATACCATCAACTTCGACCGCCCGGAAAACGCGAAGAACAAGATCCTGTTCGAAAACCTGACGCCGCTGTTCCCGAACAAGCGCCTGAAGATGGAGGCCGGTAACGGCTCCACCGAGGACTTGACCGGTCGCGTCATCGACCTGTGCGCCCCGATCGGCAAAGGCCAGCGCGGCCTGATCGTTGCCCCGCCGAAAGCCGGTAAGACGATCATGCTGCAGAACATTGCGGCCAACATCACCCGCAACAACCCCGAGTGCCACCTGATCGTCCTGCTGATCGACGAGCGCCCGGAAGAAGTGACCGAAATGCAGCGCACCGTGCGTGGCGAAGTGGTCGCTTCCACCTTCGACGAGCCACCAACCCGCCACGTGCAGGTTGCCGAAATGGTGATCGAGAAGGCCAAGCGCCTGGTCGAGCACAAGAAAGACGTGGTTATCTTGCTGGACTCGATCACTCGACTGGCACGTGCCTACAACACCGTGATCCCGAGCTCCGGCAAGGTGCTGACCGGTGGTGTCGACGCTCACGCCCTCGAGAAGCCCAAGCGCTTCTTCGGTGCTGCGCGGAACATCGAGGAGGGCGGCTCGCTGACCATTATCGCCACTGCGCTGGTTGAAACCGGCTCGAAGATGGACGAAGTGATCTACGAAGAGTTCAAGGGCACCGGCAACATGGAGCTGCCGCTGGACCGCCGCATCGCCGAGAAACGTGTGTTCCCGGCCATCAACATCAACCGTTCCGGCACCCGCCGCGAAGAGTTGCTGACCGCTGACGACGAACTGCAGCGTATGTGGATTCTGCGCAAGCTGCTGCACCCGATGGACGAAATCGCCGCCATCGAGTTCCTGGTCGACAAGCTCAAGCAGACCAAGACCAACGATGAGTTCTTCCTGTCGATGAAGCGCAAGTAAGCTTCCCGATCAGGCAGTAATTGGGGCCGCCTTGCGGCTCTTCGCGGGCACGCCCGCTCCCACAGGTTAAATACAATCCTTGTGGGGGCGGGCGTGCCCGCGAAGGGGCGCAAGGCGGCCCCAGTGCATTTTTGCCCCCAAACAGGCCTCGAACGGCGCTACACTCTGCACCCCGACCGATACGGCCAACACGAGGCTTCTGCATGCAGTATCGCGACTTGCGCGACTTCATCCGTGGCCTGGAACAGCGCGGCGAACTCAAGCGCATCCAGGTACCGATCTCCCCCGTCCTGGAAATGACCGAGGTCTGCGACCGCACCCTGCGCGCCAAGGGCCCGGCATTGCTGTTCGAAAAACCCACCGGCTTCGACATTCCCGTGCTGGGCAACCTGTTCGGTACCCCGGAGCGGGTGGCCATGGGCATGGGCGCCGAGTCGGTCAGCGAATTGCGGGAAATCGGCAAGCTGCTGGCCTTCCTCAAAGAGCCCGAGCCGCCCAAGGGCCTGAAGGACGCCTGGTCGAAGCTGCCGATCTTCAAGAAGGTCGTGTCGATGGCGCCAAAAGTGGTCAAGGACGCGGTGTGCCAGGAAGTGGTGGTCGAGGGGGATGATGTCGACCTCGGCGCCCTGCCGATTCAGCACTGTTGGCCTGGCGACGTGGCGCCGCTGATTACCTGGGGCCTCACCGTTACCCGTGGCCCGAACAAGGACCGCCAGAACCTGGGCATCTACCGCCAGCAGGTGATCGGCCGCAACAAGGTGATCATGCGCTGGCTCAGCCACCGTGGCGGCGCCCTCGACTACCGAGAGTGGTGCGAGAAGAACCCCGGCCAGCCGTTTCCGGTCGCCGTGGCGCTGGGCGCTGACCCTGCGACCATTCTCGGCGCCGTGACCCCGGTACCGGACACCCTCTCCGAGTACGCCTTCGCCGGCCTGCTACGAGGCAATCGCACCGAGCTGGTCAAGTGCCGCGGCAGCAACCTGCAGGTACCGGCAACCGCCGAGATCATTCTGGAAGGGGTGATCCACCCGGGCGAAATGGCCCCGGAAGGCCCGTACGGCGATCACACGGGCTACTACAACGAAGTGGACAGTTTCCCGGTGTTCACCGTCGAGCGCATCACCCACCGGCAAAAACCGATCTACCACAGCACCTACACCGGCAGGCCGCCAGATGAGCCGGCCATTCTCGGCGTGGCGCTGAACGAAGTGTTCGTGCCGATCCTGCAGAAGCAGTTCCCGGAAATCACCGACTTCTACCTGCCGCCGGAAGGCTGCTCGTACCGCATGGCGGTGGTGACCATGAAGAAGCAGTACCCAGGCCACGCCAAGCGCGTAATGCTGGGTGTGTGGTCGTTCCTGCGACAGTTCATGTACACCAAGTTCGTTATTGTCACCGATGACGATATCAACGCTCGTGACTGGAACGATGTGATCTGGGCCATTACCACGCGTATGGACCCCAAGCGTGATACGGTAATGATTGACAACACCCCGATCGACTACCTGGACTTTGCGTCTCCGGTGTCGGGGCTGGGTTCGAAGATGGGCCTGGACGCTACTCACAAGTGGCCGGGCGAGACTACACGCGAATGGGGCCGGGTCATCGTCAAGGATGAGGCCGTCACCCGCCGTATCGATGAGCTGTGGGATCAGTTGGGAATAGATTGATGCAGGTAACGTTGCAGCCGTCCGGGGCGGTGCTGGCGCTTGAACCCGGGGAACGGATCCTGGATGGAGCACGGCGGCTGGGCTATGACTGCCCAAACAGCTGCCGCAATGGCAATTGCCATGTTTGCGCCGCGTTGTTGGTTGAAGGACGGGTTCGCCAGGATGGCGAAGTCCGCGACCATGGCGAGTTGTTCACCTGCATTGCCGAACCGCTGGAGGACTGCGTGTTGCTCTGGGACGGTGTGCTTGCCTTGGGCGAGCTGCCAGTGCGCAAGCTGGCGTGCAGCGTCAGTGAGTGCGTCGACGTCGGTGGCGACGTCTGGCGGGTGCGCCTGCGTGCGCCTGCCGGCAAGCCACTGCGCTACCACGCAGGGCAATACCTGATGATCGAACGTGAGGGCGGCAAGCAGGCGGCCTTCTCGCTGGCGTCCGCGCCACATGCCGGGCGCGAGCTGGAGCTGCATGTGCTGGCGCGTGAACCCAGTGCGGTGCAACTGATCGACCAGCTCAGGCGAGATGGCCTGGCGCGCATCGAAATGCCGTTTGGCGACACCCACCTGGCCGAGCTGCCAGACGGGCCGCTGGTGCTGATTGCCGCCGGCACCGGCATGGGCCAGATGCACAGCCTGGTTGAGCACTGCCGGGCCCAGGGCTTCAAGCACCCGGTGCACCTGTACTGGGGAGTGCGCCGGCCTGAGGACTTCTACCAGATCGAGCACTGGGACGAATGGCTGCGCCTGCCCAACCTGTTCCTGCATCAAGTGGTCAGCGACCTGTGCGGCTGGGAAGGCCGCTGCGGCATGCTGCATGAAGCGGTATGCGAAGACATTGCCGACCTCAATAGCGTGCATGTGTATGCCAGTGGCTCACCGAACATGATCTACGCCACACTCGACGCCCTGGTCGAAGCTGGTATGGATGCGCACCGCATGCGTGCCGATGTGTTCGCCTACGCGCCGCGCGGTTAATAACCGAAGTTTGAAAGTATGGGTATAAGGCGGTAATTATTACCGCCTTGGCCAATAACTTTCACCGTTGCTGAAACAGTACTTTCCAGTCGTCGGAGCCGTGCATGAAACGCGTGCTCAAGGGCTTGAGTATTCCTGTAATTCTGGCCTATGGTTACTGCAAGCGCCCTTGGTAAAGCGCCCTTGGTAAAGCGGCCTCGGGCCGCAGCGTAATCGAATCTCGCTACCTCCGTAGTTCACAGGAATAATGGCGGCAGCTTATGTCGGCTCTTGAAAGTATGTCTTGGGAAGTTTCATACCCTCCAGCACTCGATTTCGGTCAGCAACATACTCGCGAACAGTTGTTCAGCTCCATGAAGACAACCATGTCCAGGCATCAGGGCGGGCCGGTGTGGCTGTTTGCCTATGGCTCGTTGATCTGGCGCCCGGAATGCAATTCGGTGGAGCGTCAGCGCGCGCGGGTACATGGTTATCACCGTGGCTTGTACCTGTGGTCGCATGAACATCGCGGCACCCCGGAAACCCCCGGCCTGGTGTTTGGCCTGGACCGAGGTGGTTCCTGCAGCGGTTTTGCCTACCGGCTGGATGAGCGCAATCTAGACGACTCACTGATGGCCCTGTGGCAGCGCGAGATGCCGTATCCGGCCTACCGGCCGCACTGGCTCCACTGTCGCCTGGGCGATGGTAGCAAGGTGCAGGCCTTGGGCTTTGTGCTGGAGCGGCATTTGCCGTGCTATGCCGGCAACTTGCCGGATACTTTGCTCAGCCAGATCCTGGCCAGTGCCAAGGGGCGTTATGGCACCACGCGCGACTATGTCGAGCAGACCTTGAATGCACTGCGCAGTCACCAGATGCCCGATCGCAATCTGGAAGCGCGATTCAGGCGTTGCCATAATCTGCGCGAAGTGTGAACAACCAGCTCCGGCCTCTTCGCGGGTAAACCCTGCGCGGTCGCCTGTAGGAGCGGGTTTACCCGCGAAGGGGCCGGGCCTGCCGGCCAATTCCACCCGCCGTTAACCGTTGCCGTCACCACCGTATTCGCGGTACTGCCTTACCTGGCCAGCACCACCAACTTACCCACAGCCTGCCGTTGCCCCAGCTTCTCTATAGCAGCCCCGGCTTGTTCCAGTGGATAAGTCTGCGACACCAGCGGCTTCAACTTGCCCTCGGCATGCCAGGCAAACAGCTGGCGGAAGTTGGCGGCATTGTCCTCCGGCTGGCGCTGGGCAAATGCCCCCCAGAACACGCCCAGTACCGCCGCGCCCTTGAGCAGCACCAGGTTGGCCGTCAGCTGTGGAATGCTGCCGCTGGCAAAACCCACCACCAGCAGCCTGCCATTCCAGGCCAACCCGCGCACCGCTTGTTCGAACAGCTCGCCTCCGACCGGGTCGTAGATCACGTCCACGCCTTGGCCGCCGGTCAGACGTTTGATTTCTTCGCGCAGGTTGGCCTGGCTGTAATCGATCAGTTCATCCGCCCCGGCAGCCTTGGCCACGGCCAGTTTCTCGGCGCTGCTGGCCGCCGCGATCACCCGCGCGCCCATGGCCTTGCCGATCTCCACCGCCGCCAGGCCGACCCCACCGGAAGCGCCCAGTACCAGCAGCGTCTCGCCTGCCTGCAACTGGCCACGCTGGCGCAGGGCGTGCATCGAGGTGCCGTAGGTCATGCCGAAGGCCGCAGCGGTGGTGAAGTCCATGCTCGCCGGGATCGGCAGAACGTTATAGAACGGCACCGCCACTTGCTCGGCGAACGCACCCCAGCCGGTGAGCGCCATGACCCGGTCGCCTACCTTGAACGCACCGGCCTTTTCACCGATGGCGGCCACCACGCCCGCTGCCTCTCCACCGGGAGAGAACGGCAGCGGTGGCTGGAACTGGTACTTGCCTTCGATGATCAGGGTGTCGGGGAAGTTGACCCCGGCAGCGTGCACGTCCAACAGGATCTCGTTTTTCTTCGGCAGTGGGCTGGCCACCTCTTCCAGCACCAGGTTGCGCGCTGGACCCAGGGTTTTGCACAACACAGCTTTCATCGGGGCTATTCCTTTGCGGGTAGTGGCCGATAAGTGTAGGAGGGCCGCTTGGTGGGTCAACGAGCATGGCCCGCCCTGATGGGGCGGCATAAGCCCGGGCTTGGGTTTGAGCGGTGTGCTGGGTAAGCTGGCGCCAATTGTATTGAGGAGCGAATTCGTGAAAGCGTGGATCTTGATGGTGCTGGCGCTGCTGCTGCCGGCTGCGGCCATGGCCGAAGAAGCCAAGGAAGGGGCGCCCAAGGTCGCCTACATCAGTCTGAGCCCGCCCTTTGTTGGCAACTATGCGCTCGACGGCAGCCCGCGGCTGCGCGTGTACAAGGCTGACGTGGCCCTGCGCGTGACGGGTGACGAAGCGGCCAAGACGGTGAAACACCACGAACCGCTGATCCGTAACCAGCTGGTGGCATTGTTCACCCAGCAGACGGTGGACAGCATGAGCAACGTCGAGGCCAAGGAGCATCTTCGCCAAGAGGCGCTGAAACAGGTGCAGCAGGTGCTGGAGGCGGAAGAGGGCAAGCCGATCGTTGAGGACCTGCTGTTCAACAACCTGATTGTGCAGTGACCTGAAACAGTGTGAGGTCCATCACTGATAAGTCGGATTGAATTCAGGCTTACCCCGTGTGTAGGACCCTTCTGTCTTTCCTGTAAGCCCGCCAGTTTTCAGTTTTTGGGGCCATGGCCAAGCTAGATTGTGCCCTGTCTTCAGTTGCTCGAGAGTGTTGGCAATGGCTTTGAAGTACCAGCCGAAAGAGGCGACTGTACTGATGTGCGACTTTTCAGGCTTTCAAGTGCCTGAAATGATCAAGGTGCGTCCCGTGGTCGTTCTTCGCAAGCACAGTCAAAATCGCCAGTTAGTGACGATAGTCCCTTTGAGTACCACTGCACCGGATCACATGGCAGGGCATCACGTTGTGCTGCCGAGTTATCTGCCTGGTTCGGCCCTGACATGCTGGGCCAAGTGCGACATGATCTACACGGTGGCTACCTCCAGATTGGACAGATGTCGGGTCAAATCGCGGCAAGGAAGTGGTCGGGAATACATGACCTTTACAATGCGGCCAGAGCATTTCGCCGCCGTGAGGGCTGCAGTTGGCTTTACGCTGGGTTTCACACATCCAGCAACAGAGCGGTCTGTTGTCAATGTTACGCTCGATGCGTGATAATCAGCCTGTTCCCGCAAGGGGCTTGTAAGACTCTGAGGATCCTGGTTCAACCAGCAATTACAGAGCCGGGCAGGTATATGGCGATGACAAGTCGACCTGTCTGTGAGTAGGGCGCCGAAAGGCGCCCTTTGTCTTTGTGCCAGTTTTCCAACTTTCGGCGGACGCTCGCGCATGCCTTCAAGACGCCAGGGTACGGCGGAACCGCGCGAGGGCCACGCTGAAGAACACCAGGCCGATCAGCGTCAGCGCCAGGATATCCGGCCATACCACCGCCCACCCGGCATCCCGGAACAGGATTGCGGCACTCAGGCTGACAAAGTGCGTTGAGGGTGACCCCTGCATCACCCACTGCAGCCACTGCGGCATGCTGTCCAGTGGTGTGCTGCCACCGGACAGCAACAGCATCGGGATGATCACCGGGATCGCCAGCAAGCCGAACTGCGGCGTCGAGCGCGCCAGGGTGGCGAGGAAAATACCCAGCGCAGTGCTGGCGAACAGGTACAGCGCGGTCACGGCCAGGAACAGCCCCATCGAGCCAGAAAGCGGCACGCCCAGTGCACCTTTGACGACTACCACCAACGAAATCCAGGTGCAGATCACCACCACCAGCGCGTTGCTGCCGATCTTGGCCAGCATGATCTCCAGCGCGGTCAGCGGCAGCACCAGCAGGTGGTCGAGGGTGCCGTGCTCACGCTCGCGCAGCAGCGCGGTGCCGGTGAGGATGATCGCCAGGATGGTGATGTTGTTGACGATCTGGATCACTGCCAGAAACCAGCCCCCCTCCAGGTTGGGGTTGAACAGCGCCTTGGGATTGATCAGCACAGGGCTTTGCACGTTGCCACGCTGGCTGTAGTCGAGCAGCTCACGCTCGAAGATGCGGCCGATGTAGCCGGCGCCCATGAATGCTTGGCTCATGGCCGTGGCGTCGACGTTGATCTGCAGCTCCGGCGAGCGCCCGGCCAGCAGGTCGCTCTGAAAGTTCACCGGTACGTTGATGACGAAGGTGTACTGGCCGCTGTCCATGGCCTGGTCCAGGCGCTGCGGAGGCAGCGGCACGGCTGGCTGGAACTCGGGCGGTTGCAGGGCTTCGCTGAGCTTGCGCGAGAGCAGGCTATGGTCTTCATCCACCACCGCCACGCTGGCGTTGTGTACGCCGATCACCGAGCCGGCTGCCGGCATATAGATCGCCACGCTGAAGGCATATAGCAGGAACAGCAGCAGGACGCTGTCATGGCGCAGGCTGGTCAGTTCTTTCAGGCCCAGGCGCAGGGTGTGGTTCAGGCGCGACATGTCAGGCCTCCTGTTTCTTCAGCATTGCCAGGCTCAGGCCAGTGAATGCGGCAAAGAAACTGAGCAGGATCAGGCACTGCGGCCACAACTCACGCAGGCCTAACGCTTTGGTGAAGGTGCCGACTGCGATGTCGAGGAAGTAGCCTGCCGGGAACAACTGGCCCATCACCGCTGCCGCGCCGTCTAGCGACGAACGTGGCACGATCAGCCCGGAAAACTGGATGGTCGGCAGGCTGGTAATGATCATGGTGCCGAGAATGGCGGCGATCTGGGTGCGGGTGAATGCCGAGATCAGCAGGCCCAGGCTGGTGGTTGCCAGCAGGTAGGCCATGCCGCCACACGCCAGGGCCAGTACGCTGCCCTTGAGCGGTACGGCGAACAGCCAGCGGTTCATCGCCACCAACAGCGCCAGGTTGACCAGGCTCACAGCCAGGTAGGGCATCTGCTTGCCAAGCAGGAACTCCAGGCGGGTGAGGGGTGTGGCGTAGAAGTTGGTGATGGAGCCGAGCTCCTTCTCGCGCACGATGCCCAGCGCAGTGAGCATGGCCGGAATGAAGGCCAATATCAGCGCCATTACGCCAGGGCCGATGGCGTTCACGCTGACCACATCCTGGTTGTAGCGGAAACGCGTTTCCAGGCGCACCGGGTCCTGGCGTGGCTGCGGTTGTGGGCTGGCCTGTGCCAGTTGCTCCAGGTTGGCCTGGTGCACGGCTTCCACGTAGTTGCGGCTGGTTTCTGCGCGGAACGGCATGCCACCGTCGAGCCAGGCGGCCACCACCGGCTGGCGCCCTGCATACAGGTCGCGGCCAAAGCCGGGCGGAATCTCCAGTGCCAGTTTGATTTCCGAGCGTTGCAGGCGTTGGTGCAGCTCTCTGCTGTCGCGGATTGGCGCTTGTTCAGCGAAGTAGCGTGAGCCACGGAAGGCTTCGAGGTAGGCGCGACTTTGCGGGCTCTGGTCCTGATCGTGCACGGCGAAGGCGAGGTTTTCCACATCCAGTGAAATGCCGTAGCCGAAGATCACCATCATGAACAGTGCACCCAGTAAGGCGAAGGCCAGGCGCACCTTGTCGCGCAGCAGCTCCTTGCCCTCACGGCCGGCCACTGCCAGCAGGCGGCGCAGGCTGAAACCCTGGCGTAGCGGCAGGGTGGGGGTGGACGCCTGTTCCAGCACGCTGCTGTCGGTGGCGGCTGGCGCCAGCTCCTGGGCCTGCTCCAGGCAGCGAACGAACGCGTCCTCCAGCGTGGCGCCCTGGTACTGATGCTGCAGGGCATCGGGTGTGTCGCAGGCCAGCACCCGCCCAGCGTGCATCAGCGAAATACGATCGCAGCGCTGGGCTTCGTTCATGAAGTGGGTGGAGAGGAAAATGGTCACGCCCTGCTCGCGCGACAGTTCTACCAGCAGGCGCCAGAAGTCGTCGCGGGCGGCCGGGTCGACGCCAGAGGTCGGTTCGTCGAGGATCAAGACTTCCGGGCGATGCAGAACCGCCACTGCCAGCGACAGACGCTGGCGCAAACCGAGGGGCAGGGCGCCAGACGGTTGGTCTGCGATAGCGGCGAGGTCGAAGCGCTCGATCAGCTCATCGATGCGCTGGGCGCTCTCGGCTTTGGGCAAGTCGAACAGGCGGGCATGCAGGGCCAGGTTCTGCCGGGTGCTGAGCTCGCCATACAGAGAGAAACTCTGCGACATGAAGCCGACCCGCTTGCGTGTGGCCAGGTCGCTGGCGTCCACCGGGCGACCCAGCAGGCTAGCGCTGCCCTCACTGGCCGGCATCAGGCCGGTGAGCACCTTCATGGTGGTGGTCTTGCCGCAACCGTTGGAACCCAGGAAGCCAAAGATCTCCCCTCGGCCAATGGCGAAACTGACCTTGTTCACCGCCGTGAAGTCGCCAAAGCGCAGAGTCAGGTCGTGTGCCTCGATGGCGACCGGGCCGTCCGTGGCTTGGCGCGGCGGGATTGCCAGTGGTTGATGCTGCGCCTTGCCCGCGCCCTGGTAGTGGGTAAAGGCGTCATCCAGCTTGCCGCTGGGGGTTACTGCAGCCAGTTCGTGGCTAGGGCCGGCGGCCAGTAAGTGGCCGCCATCGAGCATCAGGCAATGCTCGAACTGTTCGGCTTCTTCCATGTAGGCGGTAGCCACCAGCAGGGTCAGTTGCGGGCGTTGTGCGCGAACCTGCTCAACCAGCTCCCAGAAGCGCCGCCGCGACAGTGGGTCGACGCCGGTGGTCGGCTCGTCCAGGATCAGCAGGTCTGGCTCGTGGATCAGCGCGCAGCAAAGGCCCAGCTTCTGCTTCATGCCACCCGACAGCTTGCCGGCCGGGCGCTGAGCAAAGCGCTGCAGGTCGGTGGCCTGCAACAGATTGGCCATGCGCTGCTCACACTCGCGGCGGCCCAGCCCGAACAGGGTGGCGAAAAAGCGGATGTTCTCGCTGATCGACAGTTCCGGGTACAGGTTGTTGCCCAGCCCCTGCGGCATGAACGCTACTTTGGGGTATAGCGCGGTGCGATGGCGGCGTTGGCGGATCGAGCCGCCCAGCACCTGCAGCTCTCCCTGCTGCAGGCGTTTTACGCCGGCGATCAACCCCAGCAGGGTCGATTTACCGGCCCCATCGGGGCCGATCAGCGCGCAGCGGGTGCCCACAGGCAGGCTGAAACCTAGCGGGTTCAGGGCTATGAGGTCGCCGTAACGGTGGCTGATGCCTTCGGCCAGCAGCGCCGGGGCGTTCATTGCAGGTTGGCCGGCCAGTCCACCTCAGCCGTGCGTACATAGCCGGCGCCTGGCATGCCTGGCTTGGCTTGCGGCACGGCGCCCGGGTCGCTCAGGCGCAGTTTGACCCGGAACACCAGCTTTTGCCGTTCGTCGCGGGTTTCCACCTGTTTGGGGGTGAACTGGGCCTTGGCTGCGACAAAGGCCACCTTGGCCGGCAGCGCGCGCTCGGGCAGGGCGTCGAGCACGATGCGCGCCTGATCGCCTACGGTCAGTCGGCCGCTGGTGGACGCAGGCAGGTACAGGTTCATGTACTGGTCGCTGGGGTCGATCAGCATCAAGACCCGGCCGCCGGCACCCAGCACTTCACCGGGTTCGGCCAGGCGCAGCTGGATGATGCCGTTGATGGGCGCACGCAGGCTGCTGTCATCGATTTCGCTGGTGAGTTGGGCGACTTGCGCCTCGGCGGCACCGATTGCAGCCTTGATCGCTGCCAGTTGGGCGCGGGCGGCGACTACTGCTGCGTTGGCCGTGTCAAAGCGCGCCTGCTGTTGGTCGAGCAACTGCTGGCTGGCGTACTTGCGCTGGAAAATTTCGCGCACGCGCTTGAGCTCCTGGCTGGCCAGCAGCAGTTCGCTCTGGCGCAGTTGCACGCTGGCCTGGGCGGCGGCGTAGTTTTCCCGGGCGCGCAGCACTTCGGCTTCGGCTTGGCTGCGCTGGGCTTCCATCGTGCGGGTGTCGATGCGTGCCAGTAGCTGACCACGGGTAACGTTGTCGCCTTCATCGACCAGTACTTCGGCCAGGCGACCTGGGATCTTGCTGGCGATCTGCACTTCGGTGGCTTCAAGGCGGCCGTTGCCCATGCTCAGGCCTTCGGGCAACTGGTCGTGGAGCGACTTCCAGTACCCCAGCCCGCCGGCTGCAACGAGCAGTGCGATCAGTGCAGTGGCGAAGATTCTAGGGGCGTATCGGTTCATCGATCTGCATCCTTGCGGTCATGCACAGTCCATCATGCCTGACGGCCATGTATGGCGTGTTGATATTGGTCAAGCCCTTGACCTTAGCTGCGCATTCAGCGCAACGCGACAATCACCGCCCATTGCTCGGGCGTTACCGGCATGACCGACAGGCGGCTGCCTTTTTGCACCAGCGGCAACTCGACCAGCCCGGCCTGCTGTTTCAGCCACCCCAGTTCCAGCACCCTTGGGAAGGTTTGTACGTGGGCCACATCCACTGCGCTCCAGGGGTTCTTGTCGGTCGTGGCCTTGGCATCGTGATAATGGCTTTCCGGGTCCAGCGCGGTAGGGTCCGGGTAGGCCGCGCGGGTGATTCTGGCAATGCCGGCGATGCCGGGTTGCGGGCAGCTGGAGTGGTAGAAGAAAAATTCGTCACCCACGCTCATTGCCCGCAGAAAATTACGCGCCTGATAGTTGCGCACGCCGTCCCAGCGCGCTTCACCCAAGCGTGCGAGGGCTTCGATGGAGAGCTCGTCGGGCTCGGATTTCATCAGCCAGTAGGCCATGAATGCTGCTCCTGAAAAGGTTTGAAATAACCTGTTGCACGAAACCGACAGCCGGTTGGCGTCAAGGTTTGCGTGCGGACGCATGTTGTCGGAAAATGCGCACCGTTTAAAGCGCGTGCACCGGCGGTACCCAGAATATCGCCGAGTACAGAACAGTTTGCCTGGGGGGCAATCTTCGATGAATCAACGTAAAAAGCCGGATCTACTGTGGATCCTGGTGTTCATTTTTGGCCTGGGTGTGGTCACTACCGGTTATGCGCAGGGGTTCTGGGAGCGCAAGCTGGACAGCGCCTATCAGATGCCGGTTGACGCCAGCCAGCCACAACGTTGATATCCCCCGCTGGCGCCGCTCAACGTGGCGCCAGGTACCAGCCACGGTCCGAGACCGTGCCTTGCAGTGGTACGTCCCAACTGGCCTGCGCCAGCCGCTCGACCTTCTGGCATTCATGCGCCAGCCCCAGCAGCAACGGTTTTTTCCAGGTTTGCCGACGCGCCTGGTAGGCCAGGCTGCGATCATAGAAGCCACCGCCCATTCCCAGGCGTCCGCCCACTTCGTCAAAACCGACCAGCGGTAGCAGAATCAGATCCAGCGCCCAGATTGGCCGTTGGCGTTTGCGATCGATTATCGGCTCTGGAATACGGAAGCGATTGGGCTTGAGCTTCTCACCCTGCTCAAAACGCTGGAACACCATGCGCGTGCGCGGCCAGGCGTGCAGCACCGGCAGATAGGTGCGCTTGCCGCGACGCTGTGCTTCGCGTAGCAGTAGGCGAGGGTCGATTTCACCGTCGTTGGGCAGGTACAGGGCGATGTGGCGGGCGCGGCGGAACAAGGGGTGTTGCGCCAACTGGCGGTACAGGCCGAGCGTAGCCTGGCGTTGCTGGGCAGGGGTCAGGGCGCGGCGGGCATTGCGAAGCAGGCGACGTAGCTGGGGGCGGGTGAGCGGCACTGTTTCGGTCATGGCACAGGCGGTCCCAGATGTGCTGCCTTATACGAAAAGTGCCTGCGCGGTGACTATTCGTACAAAGCTTGAATAAAGTCGGCCAAAACGAATTGCCCGCCGGGGAGGGCGGGCAAGAGAATTCAGGCTCCCCGATAAGACCGCTATCGGTGTAGCCCTTGAACCCGAAAGTTCAAGGTGGAGATTGCAGGGGGCGTTAAGGCTTTCCGTCGGGCGGACATGCACACCGGCCCCAGCGTGCAACCCCCGTGGTTGTGCGTATCGGCTCAGGGACATAACCGACTGGCGCATCCCCCAGGGAGTGGCGCCAGTATACCAATCTCAGCCGATTTTGGTATCCGTGTCGTCGGACAAAGCCTTATCTACCCGATCCAGCAGGTCGCGCACCTGTTCGCGGTTTGTGCCGCTGACCGGCGCATCATTGCGGTCTTCCTGGCGGTGCAGCATTTCGTGGGTAATGTTCAACGCTGCCATGACCGCGATGCGGTCGGCACCGATCACCTTGCCGCTGCTGCGGATTTCGCGCATTTTGCCGTCCAGGTAGCGCGCAGCGCTGACCAGGTTGTTGCGCTCTTCCGGCGGGCAGATGATCGAGTATTCCTTGTCGAGGATCTGCACAGTGACGCTATTGCTTGAACTCATGAGTCTTGCTCCAGAGCCTTGAGGCGTAAAATCATCGACTCGACTTTGCGCTTGGCGATCTCGTTCTTTTCGATGAGGTGGGCGCGCTCTTCGCGCCAGGATTTTTCCTGAGCTACTAGGAGTGCATTTTGCCGTTTTAGTTGCTCGATGCGTTCGATCAGCAACTCGAATCGGCTCATCAGTGCCTGCAGGTCGTTCTCTTGCGTGGGTTGCACTCGATTCGCTCCGTCGTTGAGTCCCCTGGCGATGATGCCTCTCCCTGGGCGGCAACGGCCAGTGCCGATAGTCTTGGCGCGCCTGCCGATGCTAGGATACAAGGTCTTCATTCTAGACATTGCGCCGTCTGGCGCCTAGCTGCCCATGCCCAATACTCAATCGCCCTACAACGCCTTCGCCATGCTGCTCTCGAGCAATGGTCATCCCGTCACCCCGGCCGAACTGCACGGCCTGCTGATTGGCCGCAGCTGCGCCGGGGCCGGCTTCGATGCCGATGCCTGGTTGGCCGATGCCGCCCAACTGCTGGAAACCGAGCCTGGTGACAGGGTCCGCAACGCCTTGGTCGGCTTGCAGGAAATGGTCAAGGGCGAGCTGACCAGCGACGACATGGCGATCGTCCTGCTGCTGCCTACCGATGATGCTGCACTGAGCGACCGCGCCACCGCGCTGGGCCAGTGGTGCCAAGGCTTCGTGACCGGTTTCGGCCTGAACGCTGGCGGTAAGGACTTGTCCGACGAGGCCAAGGAAGTGCTGCAGGACCTGGTAGCCATTTCGCAGGTCCAGGAAGCGCTCGAAGAGTCCGAAGACGGCGAGAGCGACTACATGGAAGTCATGGAATACCTGCGCGTGGCGCCCCTGCTGCTGTTCTCCGAACTGGCCAAGCCGGCCGCACCCGCGCCCAAGCCCTCGCTGCACTGATCAACCAGGGGTAGTCTGCCCATGAGCCACATTCCCAAGGCCGAGTATGCCCGTCGGCGCAAGGCGCTGATGGCGCAGATGGTCCCCAACAGCATCGCCATTCTGCCCGCCGCCGCAGTTGCCATCCGCAACCGCGACGTCGAGCACGTGTACCGCCAGGACAGCGACTTCCAGTACCTCAGCGGCTTCCCGGAGCCCGAGGCGGTGATTGCTTTGATTCCGGGGCGCGAGCATGGCGAGTACGTGCTGTTCTGCCGTGAACGCAACCCCGAGCGCGAGCTGTGGGACGGCCTGCGGGCGGGCCAGGAAGGGGCAGTGCGCGATTTCGGCGCTGACGATGCCTTCCCCATCACGGATATCGACGAGATCCTGCCTGGCCTGATCGAAGGCCGCGAGCGGGTCTACAGCGCCATGGGCAGCAACCCGGAGTTCGACCGCCGGCTGATGGACTGGATCAACGTGATCCGCTCCAAGGCACGCCTGGGCGCCCAGCCACCGAACGAGTTCGTTGCGCTGGATCATCTGCTGCACGATATGCGCCTGTATAAATCGGCGGCGGAAGTGAAGGTGATGCGTGCTGCCGCGGACATTTCTGCGCGGGCCCATGTGCGGGCCATGCAGGCCTGCCGCGCCGGGCTGCACGAGTACAGCCTGGAAGCCGAGCTGGACTACGAATTCCGCAAGGGCGGGGCGAAGATGCCGGCCTACGGCTCGATCGTTGCGGCCGGGCGCAATGGCTGCATCCTGCACTATCAACAAAACGATGCGCCGCTCAAGGATGGCGACCTGGTGCTGATCGACGCCGGCTGCGAAATCGACTGCTATGCCAGCGACATCACCCGCACCTTCCCGGTCAGTGGGCGGTTTTCGCCCGAGCAGAAGGCCATCTACGAGCTGGTGCTCAAGGCACAGGCGGCGGCGTTTGCCGAAATAGCCCCCGGCAAGCACTGGAACCACGCCCATGAGGCGACCGTGCGGGTCATCACTGCAGGCCTGGTGGAGCTGGGCTTGCTCGAAGGTGATGTGCAGGCGCTGATCGACAGCGAAGCCTATCGCGCCTTCTACATGCACCGCGCCGGGCACTGGCTGGGCATGGATGTGCACGACGTGGGCGAGTACAAGGTGGGCGGCGAGTGGCGGGTACTGGAACCCGGCATGGCGCTGACCGTGGAACCGGGGATCTACATTGGCGCCGACAATCAGGCCGTGGCCAAAAAGTGGCGCGGTATTGGGGTAAGGATCGAGGACGACGTGGTAGTGACCAGGCAAGGTTGTGAAATCCTGACTTCGGGCGTGCCGCGTACGGTCGCCGAGATCGAGGCGCTGATGCAGGCTGCCCGCAAGGCCGTGGCATGAGCCGGGTGAACCTGGCGATCATTGGCGGCGGCCTGGTTGGCGCAAGCCTGGCTTTGGCCCTGCAGGCCGGCGCCAAGGCGCGCGGCTGGAAGATCCTGCTGATCGAGCCGTTCGCCCCCGGCGACAGCTACCAGCCCAGTTACGATGCACGCTCGTCGGCGTTGTCATTCGGTACCCAGCAGATTTATCAACAACTGGGCCTGTGGCAGGCCATCGGCCGCCGCGCCGAGCCTATCCGGCAGATTCACGTTTCCGACCGTGGTCGCTTTGGCGCCACCCGCCTGGATGCCATGGAAGAGGGCGTACCGGCGCTGGGTTACGTGGTGGAAAACGCCTGGCTCGGGCAGTGCCTGTGGCAAGGGCTGGACAGCGAGGTGGTCAGCTGGCGCTGCCCGGCGGAAGTCACCTCGATGCAGGCCACCGAACGCGGTTACCGCCTGCGGCTGAACGACGATACCCAACTGGAATGTGACCTGGCGGTACTGGCCGATGGAGGCCGCTCCGGCTTGCGCGAGCAGTTGGGTATCCATGTGCGCCACACGCCGTACCAGCAGAGCGCGTTGATCGCCAACATTACCCCGGGTGAGGCCCATGGCGGCCAGGCTTTCGAGCGCTTCACCGAAGAGGGCCCCATGGCCTTGCTGCCGTTGCCGGAAAACCGCTGCGCACTGGTATGGACCCGTCAGGGCATGGATGCGCGGCGCCTGGCCGACATCGACGAGCGCAGCTTCCTGCGCGAACTGCAGGGTGTGTTCGGCTACCGCCTGGGCGCGCTGCGCCAGGTGGGCGCACGGCACCTCTACCCGCTGTCCTTGATCGAGGCCCAGGAGCAGGTGCGGCCGCACCTGGTGGTGCTGGGCAACGCAGCACACAGCCTGCACCCCATCGCGGGTCAGGGTTTCAATCTGTCGCTGCGTGACGTGCAATCCCTGGCCGAAGCGCTGCTGGCAGGTCCACAGCAGCCTGGCGACCTGACCACGCTGCAGGCCTATCACCAGCGCCAGCGCCTGGACCAGGCGATGACCATCGGCTTCTCCGACCAGGTCACCCGCCTGTTCGGCAGCAATCAGCCGTTGCTGACTGCCGGGCGCAACCTGGGCCTGCTCGGGCTCGACCTGTTGCCACCGGCAAAAAGCTGGTTCGCCCGCCAGGCCATGGGCCTGGGCACCCGTCCTGATCCGCGGGGCCAGGCATGAGCAACCCGCGTAAACTGGCGCGCCGGGCGCGCATGCTGCGCTGGCTGCTGAACCTCTACCCACCGTACCTGGGTGCCGGTATCCGTGTGCAGCACATCAGCCCGGACCTGCGTAGCGTCAAGGTGGCGATGAAGCTGACCCGCTGGAACCGCAATTACGTCGGCACCCAGTTCGGTGGCAGCCTGTATGCCATGGTCGACCCGTTCTACATGCTGCTGCTGATCGAGCAGCTGGGGCGTGACTACATCGTCTGGGACAAGGCCGCCAGCATCGACTTCATCTCGCCGGGCAAAGGCCCGGTCTATGCCGAGCTTCACGTCGGTGACGCACTGCTGGACGAAATCCGCCAGCAGGCAGCCACCGGCAAGAAATGCCTGCCGCGTTTGCAGGTCGATATCCGCGATGGCGCCGGCGAGTTGGTGGCGCGGGTCGATAAAACCCTATATGTACGGCTCAAGCCGCAAGCGAGGCTGGCGTAAGGCATGGAAATGCGCGCAGATCTGTTGATTGTCGGTGCCGGTATGGTCGGCAGCGCCCTGGCCCTGGCGTTGCGCCACAGTGGCCTGCAAATCCTGTTGCTCGATGGTGGCCCGCTGACGGTCGTACCCTTCGATGCCCAGGCCCCGTTCGAGCCGCGTGTCAGCGCGCTGTCGGCGGCCAGCCAGCGCATCCTCGAGCGCCTTGGCGCTTGGGACGGCATTGCCCAGCGGCGCGCCACGCCGTACTCCGACATGCATGTGTGGGATGGCAGCGGCACCGGGCAGATTCACTTCTCGGCGGCCAGTGTGCATGCCCAGGTGCTCGGCCATATCGTCGAGAACCGCGTGGTGCAGGACAGCCTGCTGGAGCGCCTGCATGACAGCGACATCGGCCTGCTGGCCAATGCGCGGCTGGAGCAGTTGCGCCGCTCTGGCGATGAGTGGCTACTGACCCTGGCGGATGGCCGGCAACTGCGTGCGCCATTGGTGATTGCTGCCGACGGTGCCAATTCGGCGGTGCGGCGTCTGGCCGGCTACGAAACCCGCGAATGGGACTACCTGCATCATGCCATTGTCACCAGCGTGCGTTGCAGCGCCGGGCACCAGGCCACGGCTTGGCAGCGCTTCACTGACGAAGGTCCGCTGGCTTTCCTGCCGTTGACCCGTGATGGCCAGCAGGACTGGTGCTCGATCGTCTGGTCGACCACCCCGGAGCAAGCCGAGCAACTGATGGCGCTGGATGAAGCTGCCTTCCGGCAGGCTTTGGAACGTGCCTTCGAGGGCCGTCTGGGCCAAGTGTTGCAGGCCGACCCAAGGGTATGCGTGCCGCTGCGCCAACGCCACGCCAAGCGCTATGTGGGTGAAGGCCTGGCGTTGATCGGCGATGCCGCGCACACCATCCACCCGCTGGCTGGGCAGGGTGTGAACCTCGGCTTCCTCGACGCTGCGGTGCTGGCCGAGGTACTGGTCAATGCTTGCGAGCGTGGCGAGCGGTTGGCGGATGTGAAGGTGCTGAGCCGTTACGAGCGACGGCGTATGCCGCACAACCTGGCGTTGATGGCGGCGATGGAGGGCTTCGAGAGGTTGTTCCAGGCCGATCCGCTGCCGTTGCGCTGGTTGCGCAACAGCGGGTTGAAGCTGGTGGAGCAGATGCCGGAGGCCAAGGCGCTGTTTGTGCGCCAGGCGATGGGTTTGAGTGGTGACCTGCCGGATCTGGCCAAGGCTTGAGAGTGCCGGGGTTGCGTAGCAGCCTTTTGCAACATCCGGTAACGGATAGGTAGATGAGCCGGAAAATGGGATTCACTACCATTCGCACCTCTCATACGATCCGAGGAGTGCTTTTCATGTTGCCACGCAAGCCCCTACTGGCCGCCTTGGCCCTGACCCTGTTCGGCGGCACTGCCCAGGCAGCGGACGAAGTTGTGGTGTACTCCTCGCGCATCGACGAGCTGATCAAGCCGGTGTTCGATGCCTATACCGCCAAGACCGGCGTCAAGATCAAGTTCATTACCGACAAGGAAGCCCCGCTGATGCAGCGCATCAAGGCCGAGGGCGACAACGGCGTGGCCGACCTGCTGCTGACCGTCGATGCAGGCAACCTGTGGCAGGCCGAGCAGATGGGCATCCTGCAGCCGATTGAGTCCGACGTCATCGACCAGAACATCCCGTCGCAGTACCGCGCCTCGTCGCACGACTGGACCGGCCTGAGCCTGCGCGCCCGCACCATCATCTACTCCACAGAGCGGGTCAAACCCGAAGAATTGAGCACCTACGAAGCCCTGGCTGACAAACAGTGGGAAGGCCGTCTGTGCCTGCGCACGGCAAAGAAGGTGTACAACCAGTCGCTGACTGCCACCCTGATTGAAACCCACGGTGAGGCCAAGACCGAGCAAATCGTCAAGGGTTGGGTCAACAACCTGTCCACCGATGTGTTCTCCGACGACAATGCGGTGATCCAGGCCATCGAGGCCGGGCAGTGTGATGTGGGCGTGGTCAACACCTACTACTACGGCCGTCTGCACAAGCAGAACCCGAACCTGCCGGTGAAGATCTTCTGGCCCAACCAGGGTGACCGTGGCGTTCACGTGAACCTCTCGGGTATCGGCCTGACCAAGCACGCGCCACACCCGGAAGCCGCGAAGAAACTGGTTGAATGGATGACCGGCGAAGAAGCTCAGAAGCTGTTTGCTGACATCAACCAGGAATTCCCGGCCAACCCGAAGGTGAAACCATCGGAGGAAGTGGCGGCGTGGGGCAGCTTCAAGGCCGACAGCATTCCGGTGGAAATTGCCGGCAAGCGCCAGGCTGAAGCCATCCGCTTGATGGATCGTGCTGGCTACAACTAAGCGCCAGGCCTTATCCTTCCGGGGCCTGTAAGGGCCTCTTCGCGGGCAAGCCCGCTCCTACAGGATCTGCACTGCCTTTGAAGGTTGCGCAGTCCCTGTAGGAGCGGGTTTACCCGCGAACGACCGCGCAGCGGTCGCAATCGCACTCGAGATTTCAGCCTTGCCCCACACCCCTCAACGCCGCTGGTACCTCCCGGTCTCCCTGATTGCCGCCTTGGTGCTGCTGCCCCTGAGTGTGCTGCTGTTGTCCTGGCAATCCATCGACCTGCAGATCTGGTCCCACCTGCTCGACACCCAGATGGGCCGCCTGCTTGGCAATACCCTGACCCTGGTGGTGGGTGTGGGCATTGGTGTCACCGTGCTGGGCGTCAGCCTGGCCTGGCTCACCAGCCTTTGCGACTTCCCTGGTCGACGCTGGCTGGACTGGGCGCTGATGTTACCGTTCGCCATCCCGGCCTACGTGCTGGCGTTTGTCTTCGTCGGCCTGCTGGACTTTGCCGGTCCGGTGCAAAGCGCCCTGCGTGAGGTGTTCGGGCCAATGCGCCTGCCCCGGGTGCGTTCTACCGCAGGGGTAATCACCGTTCTGGTGCTGGTGTTCTATCCCTATGTCTACTTGTTGGCACGCACGGCCTTCCTGGCTCAGGGCAAGGGGCTGATGGAGGCGGCGCGGGTCCTTGGGTTGTCACCCCTGCAGGCGTTCTGGCGGGTGGCCCTGCCCATGGCGCGGCCGGCGATCGGTGCCGGTATCGCCCTGGCGCTGATGGAAACCCTGGCCGACTTCGGTGCAGTGGCCGTATTCAACTTCGACACCTTCACCACGGCTATCTACAAGACCTGGTACGGCTTCTTCAGCTTGTCCAGTGCGGCCCAGTTGGCCAGCTTGCTGTTGCTGGCGGTGATGCTGGTGCTGTACGGCGAGCGCCGCGCCCGTGGTGCCAGCCGCAGCGGCAACGAGCGACCACGCGTGCAGGCGCTTTATCAACTGCGTGGTCTCAAGGCGCTGCTGGCCAGTGGCTGGTGCCTGCTGGTGTTCGCCTGCGCTTTCGTCATCCCGCTGCTGCAGTTGCTGGCGTGGTTCTGGCAACGCGGCCTGCATGACCTGGATGAGCGTTATGTCGGCCTGGTGCTGCACACCCTGTACCTGGGCAGCATGGCGGCGCTGGTCACGGTAGGCGTGGCGTTGCTGCTGGCCTTTGCCCGGCGCCAGGCACCGACGGGCGGTATCCGCGCCGGGGTTGGCCTGGCCAATCTGGGGTATGCCCTGCCCGGTTCGGTGTTGGCGGTGTCGATCATGCTGGCTTTCAGTTACCTCGACAACCACTTGGTCATTCCGCTGTCCAGCTGGATGGGCGGCGCCGGCAAGCCGCTGCTGCTAGGCAGCCTCTCGGCGTTGCTGCTGGCCTACCTGGTGCGCTTCATCGCGGTGGCCTACGGGCCGCTGGAGAGCAGCCTGGAGCGTATCCGCCCGTCACTCCCCGAAGCCTCGCGCAGCCTGGGTGTAGGCGGCGCTAGATTGTTTTTCAAGGTGTATCTGCCGCTGCTGGTACCCGGTGCCCTTAGTGCCGCGCTGCTGGTGTTCGTCGATGTGCTCAAGGAAATGCCCGCCACCTTGCTGATGCGACCGTTCGGCTGGGACACCCTCGCCGTGCGGGTGTTCGAGATGACCAGCGAGGGCGAGTGGGCCCGAGCCTCGCTGCCGGCACTGACCTTGGTCTTGGTGGGGCTGCTGCCGGTCATCGGCCTGATTCGCCGTTCGGCACGTCGACCCGGTCACAGTCACTGAGGATGTCAGCTTGCGACCTTGCGGCTACAATGCGCGGCATTCGCGCGGCGGGTGTGAGTAACAAGAAAAGCTGACGACCCAACGTCATCGACCGCCGCCGCTTCGCCACGCCCGGAAGGAGAAACCCATGGGACAGCGCACGCTTTTGTATGACCTGCACCTGGCGCTAGGCGCCAAGACGGTCGATTTCGGTGGCTGGGACATGCCCCTGCACTATGGCTCGCAGGTCGAGGAGCACCACCAGGTGCGCAGCGATTGCGGCGTCTTTGATGTCTCCCATATGACCGTGATCGATGTCGACGGCATTGATGCCACCGTTTGGCTGCAGCGCTTGCTGGCCAACGATGTGGCCCGCCTCGACGATACCGGCAAGGCGTTGTATAGCCCACTGCTGCACGAACAGGGCGGGGTGATCGATGATCTGATCGTCTACCGCACGGAAACTGGCTATCGCCTGGTCACCAATGCCGCCACCCGTGCCAAGGTGCTCGATTGGCTGCAATTGCAGCGTGCCGGTTTTTCCGTGGGCTTTC
This sequence comes from Pseudomonas sp. LTR0, assembly GCF_036630035.1. Lineage (NCBI taxonomy): Bacteria > Pseudomonadati > Pseudomonadota > Gammaproteobacteria > Pseudomonadales > Pseudomonadaceae > Pseudomonas > Pseudomonas sp. LTR0. Next base: position 5,290,888 of record NZ_CP123734.1, on the reverse strand, counting down.
AGGCCCGGCCTGATCTGGCCATCCTTGCCATCCAGGGGCCGCATGCCCGCGAAAAGGTCGCGGCCCTGCTCAGCGCCGGGCGCGCAGCTCTCATTCGCGAACTGCGCCCGTTTGAAGGCGTTGCCGACGGCGACTGGTTCATTGCCCGCACCGGCTATACCGGTGAGGACGGCCTGGAGATCATCTTCCCGGGCGAGCAGGCAGTGGCCTTCTTCAACGACCTGGTCGGCGCCGGTATCGCCCCAAGCGGCCTGGGCGCCCGCGATACCCTGCGCCTGGAAGCTGGCATGAACCTGTACGGCCAGGACATCGACGAAAACCACACCCCGCTCACCTCCAACCTGGGCTGGAGTATCGCCTGGGAACCGGCCGAGCGCGACTTCATCGGCCGTGCCGGCCTGCTTGCGGAAATCGAGCACGGCGTGCAAGAAAAACTGGTGGGTCTGGTGCTGGAAGAGCGCGGTGTACTGCGCGCCCATCAGGTAGTACGTGTAGCCGGTATTGGCGAAGGGGAGATCACCAGTGGTAGTTTCTCGCCTACGCTGAGCAAGTCCATTGCGTTGGCGCGCGTGCCAATGGCTACCGGTGATCGGGCCGAGGTGGAAATTCGCGGCAAGTGGTACCCGGTGCGGGTGGTCAAACCGACCTTCGTGCGCCACGGCAAGATCCTGATCTGAACAATTTATAACCGGCGGGCCTACCGCTGAGCCAATCGAGGAATTCAAGACATGAGCAATATCCCCGCCGACCTGCGTTTTGCCGAAAGCCATGAGTGGGCTCGCCTGGAAGCCGACGGTAGCGTGACCGTGGGTATCAGCGATCACGCCCAGCAAGCCTTGGGTGATGTGGTGTTCGTCGAGCTGGCTGAAGTCGGCAAAGTGTTTGGCGCTGGCGACGCTGCGGGTGTGGTGGAGTCGGTCAAGGCCGCTTCGGACATCTACGCCCCGGTCGGTGGCGAAGTGATTGCGGTCAACGAAGAGCTGGCCGATAGCCCGGAACTGCTCAACGAAGAGCCTTACGGTTCGTGGATCTTCAAATTGAAGCCAAGCAACCCGGCCGAGCTGGACAAGTTGCTGGATGCGGCTGGCTACCAGGCGCTGATTGGCGAGTAAGACCGCGTCGCTTGCTTCGCGGCTAAAGCCGCTCCTACACAGGTACAGCGCTGCATTCGAGACGGGTACAGCCCCTGTGGGAGCGGCTTTAGCCGCGAAGAGGCCGGGCCTGCAAACAAGTTTCCCCGCACAATCGGCAATCCCTTCCTAGACTTGTAAGTCTCCATGAGGCCTGGTCTAGGAAGAGAGCGTCGTCATGTCCCAGTCGCCATCCCTGCATCAACTGCAAGAGCTCAACCCATTTTTGCGCCGCCACCTGGGCCCCGATGCCACAGAGCAGCAGGCCATGCTCAACGCGCTGGGTATCAACAGCCGCAACGAACTGATCGAGCAAACCGTTCCGCCAGACATCCGCCTCAATCGCCCCCTCGACCTGCCTGCGGCACTGGACGAGCAAGCCGCCCTGGCCAAGCTCGCCGGCTACGCCGAACAGAACCAGGTCTGGACCAGCCTCATCGGCATGGGCTACCACGGCACCATCACCCCCACAGTCATCCTGCGCAACGTGCTGGAGAACCCTGGCTGGTACACCGCCTACACGCCCTACCAACCCGAAATTGCCCAAGGCCGGCTGGAGGCGCTGCTGAACTTCCAGCAAATGGTCATCGACCTTACTGGCCTGGCTCTGGCCAATGCCTCGCTGCTCGATGAAGCCACCGCTGCCGCCGAAGCCATGGCCCTGGCCAAGCGGGTGGCACGCAACAAGAGCAACGCCTTCTTCGCCGACGAGCACTGCCATCCGCAGACCCTTTCGGTACTCAAGACCCGCGCCGAGGGCTTCGGCTTCGAGCTGATCGTCGACTCTGTGGATAACCTTGCCAAACACTCGGTGTTCGGTGCTTTGCTGCAGTACCCCGACACCCACGGTGAAGTGCGCGACTTGCGCCCGCTGATCGACCAGGTGCACAGCCAGCAGGCCTTGGCCTGCGTGGCCGCGGACTTGCTCAGCCTGGTAGTGTTGGCGCCGCCCGGAGAACTGGGCGCCGATGTAGTGCTGGGCTCGACCCAGCGCTTTGGTGTGCCGATGGGTTACGGCGGGCCTCACGCGGCCTACTTCGCCTGTCGCGATGACTACAAGCGGGCTATGCCGGGACGCATCATCGGCGTGTCACGCGATGCCCGTGGCAACACCGCACTACGTATGGCCCTGCAGACCCGCGAGCAGCATATTCGCCGCGAAAAGGCCAACTCCAACATCTGCACGGCCCAGGTGCTGCTGGCCAACATTGCTGGCTTCTACGCGGTTTACCATGGCCCGGAAGGCCTGCAGCGTATCGCTCAGCGTGTGCACCGGCTGACCTTCATCCTGGCTGCCGGCCTCGAGGCCAAAGGCATCAAACGCCTCAATCAACACTTCTTCGACACCCTTACCCTGGATGTTGGCGGTGCCCAGGCGGCCATCATTGAAAGCGCCGAGGCCGCGCACATCAATTTGCGTATTCTCGGTCGCGGGCACCTGGGGGTGAGCCTGGATGAAACCTGCAACGAACAGACGGTGCTGCGCCTGCTCGACATCTTCCTGGGGGTGGATCATGGCCTGGAAATCACCGCCCTCGACCAGCTGGCCCTGCCTGAAGGTATCCCTGCCAGCCTGGTGCGACGCACGCCATTCCTCGCCCACCCCGTGTTCAACCTGCATCACAGCGAAACAGAGATGCTGCGCTATCTCAAGCAGCTAGAGAACAAGGACCTGGCGCTTAACCAGTCGATGATCCCGTTGGGCTCGTGCACCATGAAACTCAACGCCACCAGTGAGATGATCCCCATCACCTGGCCCGGTTTTGCCCAGCTGCACCCGTTCGCCCCGGCGGCCCAGGCAGCAGGCTACAAGGCGATGATCGACGAACTGGAAAGCTGGCTGTGCGCGATCACCGGCTTCGATGCGATCTGCATGCAGCCTAACTCCGGTGCTCAGGGTGAATACGCCGGCCTGATGGCCATCACGCGCTATCACCGCAGCCGCCATCAGCCGATGCGCACGTTGTGCCTGATCCCGTCGTCGGCCCACGGCACCAACCCGGCGTCGGCACAGATGGCCGGCATGGAAGTGGTGATCGTCGATTGCGACAACGATGGCAACGTCGACCTGGCTGACCTCAAGGCCAAGGCACACGCGGCCGGTGAGCGTCTGTCGTGCCTGATGATCACCTACCCCTCGACCCACGGTGTGTACGAAGAGGGGATACGCGAAATCTGCGAGGTGGTGCACCATCACGGCGGCCAGGTTTACATGGACGGTGCCAACCTCAATGCCCAGGTGGGCCTGGCGCGCCCCGCAGACATTGGGGCCGATGTTTCACACATGAACCTGCACAAGACGTTCTGCATTCCCCACGGTGGCGGCGGTCCAGGCATGGGGCCGATCGGTATCCGCGCGCACCTCAAGCCGTTCGTCGCCAGCCACCCGGTAGTGCCGGTGCCTGGGTTGGACCCGAACAATAGCGCGGTCAGCGCCGCCCCTTGGGGCAGTGCAAGCATCTTGCCGATAAGCTGGATGTACATCGCCATGATGGGCCCGCAGCTGGCCGACGCCAGCGAGGTGGCTATCCTCTCGGCCAACTATCTCGCCAGCCAGTTGGGCGCGGCGTTCCCGGTGCTCTACCGCGGACGCAACCAGCGTGTGGCGCATGAGTGCATCCTTGACCTACGGCCGTTGAAGGCACTGACAGGCATCAGCGAAGAGGACGTGGCCAAGCGCCTGATGGACTATGGCTTCCACGCACCGACCATGTCCTTCCCAGTGCCGGGCACGCTGATGGTGGAGCCGACCGAGAGTGAATCGAAGGCTGAGCTGGATCGGTTTGTCGAAGCGATGTTGGCGATTCGCGCGGAAATTGACGAAGTACAGCAGGGCAACTGGCCAGCGGAGAACAACCCGCTGAAGCATGCACCGCATACCTTGGCTGATGTGCTGGGGGTATGGGACAGGCCGTATAGCCTGGAGCAGGCGGTGGCCCCCAGTGCTCACGTGCGCCAGCACAAGTACTGGCCGGCGGTGAACCGGGTAGACAACGTATATGGGGACAGGAACCTGTTCTGTGCGTGTGTGCCGGTGGAGGCTTATCGCTGAGGGTGGTGTTGGATGCTTCGCGGGTTTACCCGCGAAGCAGGCGACGCGGTTACTCGGCTACCGCATTCTTGGCCAGGATGGCATTGGCCAGTTCCATGTCGGATGCCTGCATCCCTGGGTTCTCTGCCCGTGCCTCGCGCATGGCCGCTTCCAGGAACGGCCCGCGGATCGCGCCTTCGCTGGCGACGAAGCTGCTGGCGTCATCCTGCGCGGCCACTACCAGCTTGTGATCCCGCGAGGTCAGGTAGCTCGACGCCGTGGTAGCACCGGACGTCATCACGTTACGCCAGAAGGTATCGGCCATGGCCGAGCCAAGAGGCAGCGAAAGCAAGGTAGCCGCGGCAATGGCGGTTTTGAGACGCATGTTGAAACACCTCGAAGGGTGATGGTTGAAGATGCGCGCTTGGATCTTTTCGGGCAAGGCAAGTTCCTTGAATACAAAGGACTTTTCGTCAGTTGCAGACGCGCAGCACTTCCTCGGCACGGGTCTGCCCAGCGGCTACTTTGGTCTCGCCGCAACGGCGCAGGTCAACCAGTCCATCGGCCAGCGCCTGGCGCCGCAAACGGGTCAGGTCGGCATGCGGGCCGATCAATGCGCGCAAGGCATCGCTGGGCTCGAGCAGTTCGAATAATCCCGTGCGCCCCTGAAAGCCGGTACCGCGGCAAGCTCGGCAGGCGGGTGATGAACCTGCCTGGCAGTCGGTGCAGACGGTTCGCACCAGGCGCTGGGCCATCACCCCGATAAGCGTCGCCTTGATCAGGTAGTCGGCCACACCCAGCTCTTGCAAGCGGGTGATGGCTGCGCAGGCATCGTTGGTATGCAGGGTCGACAGCACCAGGTGCCCGGTCAGCGCTGCCTGCACCGCTACCAGGGCGGTTTCGCGGTCGCGGATTTCGCCGATCATGATGATGTCGGGGTCTTGGCGCAGCATGGCCCTGACCGCGTTGGCAAACCCCAGGTCCAGCGCGGGCTGCACCTGCAGCTGGTTGAAGGCTGGTTCCAGACGCTCGATCGGGTCTTCGATGGTGCACAGGTTGACCTGTGGTGTGGCCAGCAGTTTGAGGCTGGTGTACAGCGTGCTGGTCTTGCCGGAGCCGGTGGGGCCGGTGACCAGGATGATGCCTTGGCGTTGACGTAGCAGGCTCTGCCATTGGGCCAGTTGCTGGCCGTGCAAGCCAAGGCGTTCGAAGCCTTCTTGCAACTGTTGCGGGTCGAACAGGCGCAGCACCAGTTTCTCGCCAAACGGGGTGGGCAGGGTCGAAAGCCGCAGCTCCACCTCGCCACCACCGGGCAGGCGGCTTTGCAGCCGGCCGTCCTGCGGCCGGCGCTTCTCTGCAACGTCCATGCGGCCCAGGTGTTTAAGGCGGCTGACGAGGGCCAGGGTGACCCCGGCGGGGAAGGCATAGACGGTGTGCAGCAGGCCGTCGATGCGGTAGCGCAATTGGCCCTGTTCGCGGCGTGGTTCCAGGTGGATATCGCTGGCGCGTTGCTCAATGGCGTACTGCAACAGCCAGTCGACGATATGCACGATATGTGCGTCGTCTGCGCTGGCCTCGGCCTGGCGTTTGCCCAGCTCCAGCAATTGCTCAAGTTCCCCCAGGCTGGCCGACTGCTGGTATTGCGCGCCTTTTACCGACTGGGCCAGGCGGTGGAACGACTGCGCCGACTGACGGATCTGCTGCGGGCTGGCCAGTACGCGACGGATCGACCGGTCGAGGCTGCGGGCCAGGTCGGCTTGCCAGTCATCCTGGAAAGGCTGGGCGCTGGCGACGGTGACGCTGGAGGCATCGGCCGCGACGATGAGGATGCCGTGGCGCTGGGCGAAGGCAGGGGAGATCAGGCCGGTGACCTGGGGCAGGTCGAGTTGCATGGGGTCGATGCGCAGGTAGGGTTGTCCGACCTTGTCGGCCAGCCACTGGCAAAGGTGCTCCAGGTCCAGGGGCTGGCCGGGGCGCTGGCGGCTTTCCAGGCTGCAGGCGGCGATGTGTTCCAGCGGGTGGCTAGCGGGGTGGGTGGCGGCGTGTTCGAGTACTTGCAGGGTATCGCTGGCGTGCAGGTGCTGATCAGCGAGCAGGGCCTGAAGCACGCGCTTGAGGTCGAGTGCCGGGTTGTCGGGGGTGTGCATGGTTGGCGTCCGTGCCTGATCGTGTAGTGCTGATCAAGGCTAGCCCGGCGGCGGGAGACTATTGGAGGTGAAAGGTTTCGGGATTTTGCTGCGTCTGTACCGGAGGGCTTCGCGGGTGAACCCGCTGCTACAGGGATCGCGCGGGCCTTGAGTGCTATGCGGTACAGGTCCAGCAGAGAGGGTTCAGACCACTGCCAACGCCACCCGCTGGACATTGGTCAGGCTCACCTCACCTACACACACCAAGTTACGCAGTTTTTGTGCAATTACCTCGGCCCGGTGCCAGCTCAACCCGCCGATACCGACCTCGATATCCAGCCAGTCATCCTGCTGGCTGACCTGCACGCTATGCGGGGTCAGGAACTGCAAGGCAAACAGGTTGAGCACCCGGCACAGGCTATCGGGCTCGGCCTCGGCCTGCAGGCGATAGTGCACGGTGCTGTGGGCGTTGGTGGCGGCCCAGGCGTCGGTACGGGGCTGTGCGTTCATGCTGGTCTCCGCAAATGAGGGAGAAATTCTTGCACGTTGGTGGCGGTATTTTTTCGCTATGATTGGGTGGTTTCGTCTTATTAGTGAATTCTTTTATTCAAAAAAATCTGATTTGGAGAATAAACAATGCACAGCGAGCTGGACGCCTACGACCGTCGCATCCTCGAACTGCTGCAGGAGGACGCTTCGCTGTCCAGTGCACAGATCGCCGAGCGCGTCGGGCTGTCGCAATCGCCGTGCTGGCGGCGCATTCAGCGCTTGAAGGAAGAGGGGGTGATTCGTGGGCAGGTGACCTTGCTGGACCGCAAGAAGGTCGGCCTGAACACGCAGATTTTCGCCGAAGTGAAACTGAACGCCCACGGGCGCTCCAACTTCACCGAGTTCACCGAGGCGATCCGCGGGTTCCCTGAGGTGCTGGAGTGTTATGTGCTGATGGGGGCTGTGGACTTTCTGCTGCGTATCGTCACGTCGGACATCGAGGCCTACGAGCGGTTCTTCTTCGAAAAACTGTCGAACGTGCCGGGGATTCAGGAGGTGAATTCGATTGTGGCGCTTTCCGAGATCAAATCCACCACTAGCCTGCCGCTATCGCGTTGAGGCCATTCGTGGGTAAACCCGCTCCTATACTGGCCCCACGCCTGGCGCGGATCGTATGTAGGAGCGGGTTTACCCGCGAAGCAGGCGGCGCGGTATCACGCCTTGAGCAGGTGCTTCCAGCCGCGGCTCTGGTCCACAGCCCGAGCCTGTTCGATACGCGCTTCCAGCACTTCATCGCTGATGGGCTGCTCGGCCAGTTCGTGCAGCTTTTTCAGGTCGCCGTACAGGCGGTCCATCTGCGGCGCTTCCAGCACCTGGCGGGCGTGGTGCAGCCAGGCCAGAAGCTGCTCGATACGTGGCAACTGCTCGGCCAGGTCTTCCGGGCGCTGGGTGTACAGCGGCAGCTTCAACGCGCGGCCTTCCTCGCCCAGCAGATGCCCCAGCCAGCTGGCCAGTTGCGCTTTGCCCTGGCGTTCGCCGCGGCCCTTGCGCTCTGCGGTCCAGGTACGGGCCGTCAGCCAGCGTGAGGTTTCCAGCGAGAACTGGCCCCAGCGTACGTCTTCCAGTTCTTCGGCAAACTGCTCGGGTGCGGCGCGACGGATGTCTTCGTCATCGTTGCCGGCCTGCACCAGCGGGCGCCAGTCTTCAAGCAAGGCATCAAGGCTGGCGCGCAGGTCGCGGGTGGTAGCGCGCGGTGCTGCCTGGCCCAGGCTGGCGGTGAGTGCGCGCAGCTCGCTCAGGCACTCGACCCAGTCCTGCAACAGGCGCCAGTGGCCGTTGTGGCGGTACTGCTCGGCCAGGCGCTGGCTGCTGGCCAGCAGCTGCCAGGCGAGGGCGGCATAGGCGTCGTCCAAGGCCATTTCGGCTTCCAGTGCGGTGTGCGGCAGGTCCAGCTCGTAGCTGTCCGGTTCCAGCAGGCGGTAACCGCGCTCAGCCTTGCTGATGTCGCACGGCATCAGTGGCAGGCTGGCGGCCAGTTCTGCGGCCAGTTCCAGCAGGGCTTGCGGCTCACCTTCGCGCAGTTCCAGCTCCAGCTCGCAGATCTCTTCCTTGCGCTTGCCGGCGATCACGAAGCCTTGGTCCAGCGCAGCCTCGATCACCACCTTGCTTTTGCCACGACCCCAGGCGATTTCAGCGTATTCACGGCTGAAATCGGTGGTGAACAGTGGCTTGATGGTTTTCTTGTCCAGGTTGGCCAGTTGCTCGGGCCAGCAGGTGGCGTCCAGCTTCTTCAGGTCGAGCTTGACCTTGTCCAGGTTCCATTCGTACTCGTTGCGCTCGGACAGGCCGGCCACGCTCTGGCCGCGGCACTTGAGGGTTTGAATGATCGCGTCGCCATCGCGGCGCAGGCGCAGGGCGACACGGGCGGCGGACAGCTCACGCTCGGGGGTGTCGAAGTACTGGTTGAGCAGTTCACGGGTCTGCCAGCCGGACTTGTTGCGCTTTTTCAGCAGAGGGTGCTCGCGCAGGGCGGCAAGGGTCTCGCGGCTGGCGCGGAGCTTCAGTTCGGTTTCTTTGTGCATCACAGACTCGAAAGAGGGGGCGTGGTTGGCAAGGAGTTTACAGCAGTCGGCTGTCGACTGTTGGATCGTGGTGGCTTCTTCGCGGGCTTGCCCGCTCCCACAGATAACGCGTAGCCCTTGAGGGCAGCGAAACCCTGTAGGAGGGCGAGCCCGCGAAGAAGCCCATGGGGTTGCCCTGCGAACGATAGGCATTGTTATGATGGGCAACGTTTCCGAGGAGTACGCGCATGCCGTTGCCGACGCTGAAAGACCAGTTTGCCGCCTTGATCGCCGCGCCTTCGGTCAGCTGTACCCAACCTGCGCTGGACCAGTCCAACCGCCAGGTTATCGACCTGCTGGCCGGTTGGCTCGGCGACCTGGGTTTCAAGTGCGATATCCAGCAGGTCAGCCCCGGCAAGTTCAACCTGCTGGCCAGCCGTGGCACCGGCCCGGGAGGGCTGGTGCTGGCCGGGCACAGCGATACCGTGCCCTATGACGAACAGCTGTGGGCCAGCGACCCGTTGAAGCTTACCGAGACCGATGGCCGCTGGGTCGGCCTGGGCAGTTGCGACATGAAGGGCTTCTTCGCCCTGGTCATCGAAGCGGTCATCCCGCTGCTGGAGCACGACTTCAAGGAGCCGCTGCTGATCCTTGCCACCTGCGACGAAGAAAGCTCCATGTCCGGCGCCCGTGCCCTGGCCGAGGCCGGCCAGCCACTGGGCCGTGCAGCGATCATCGGTGAGCCTACCGGGCTGCGGCCGATCCGCATGCACAAGGGCATCCTCATGGACCGCATCGACATCCTCGGTCGCAGCGGCCATTCGTCGGACCCAAGCCTGGGGCGCAGCGCCATGGAGGCCATGCATGCGGTCATGGGTGAGCTGATGGGCCTGCGCCAGCAGTGGCAACAAACCTATAGCAACCCGCAATTCACCGTGCCGACCCCGACCATGAACTTCGGCTGCATCCACGGCGGCGACAACCCCAACCGTATCTGCGGCCAGTGCGCCCTGGAGTTCGACCTGCGGCCACTGCCTGGCATGGACGTGGAGCAACTGCGCGCGGCCATTCGCGAAAAATTGCTGCCGGTTGCAGAGCGCCATGAGGTGCGCATCGACTATGCGCCGCTGTTCCCGGAGGTGCCGCCGTTCGAGCAGGCTGCCGATGTCGAACTGGTACAGGTCGCGGAGCGCCTGACCGGCCATCGCGCTGAAGCGGTGGCGTTCGGCACCGAAGCACCTTATCTTCAGCAACTGGGCTGCCAGACCATTGTGCTGGGCCCTGGCGACATTGCCTGTGCCCACCAGCCCGGCGAATACCTTGAAATGTCACGAATCGAGCCTACCGTGCGTCTATTGCGTGACCTGATCCGGCACTATTGCCTGCACTAAACGTCAATCGAACTGATTCGTTCCTGCCTAGAGGAGACCGCGCGTGACCGCAAGCCTGTTCCGACGATGATCCTGAACGCCCCCTGCATCGCCGTTCTCCGTCCACTTATCCACAGGCTCTGTCATGCCCGATTACGTCAACTGGCTGCGTCATGCATCCCCCTATATCAATGCCCATCGCGACTGCACCTTCGTGGTCATGCTCCCTGGCGATGGGGTGGAACACCCTAATTTCGGCAACATCGTCCACGACCTGGTGCTGCTGCACAGCCTGGGCGTGCGCCTGGTGCTGGTGCATGGCTCGCGCCCGCAGATCGAAAGCCGGCTGGCTGATCGCGGGCTGACCCCGCACTACCACCGGGGCATGCGTATTACTGATGCGGCCACCCTGGACTGCGTGATCGATGCCGTCGGCGCCCTGCGCCTGGCCATTGAAGCGCGGCTGTCGATGGACATTGCCGCTTCGCCCATGCAGGGCTCGCGCCTGCGCGTGGCCTCCGGCAACCTGGTCACTGCGCGGCCGATCGGCGTGCTCGAAGGCGTGGACTACCACCACACTGGCGAAGTGCGCCGGGTCGACCGCAAGGGCATCAGCCGCCTGCTCGACGAGCGCTCCATCGTGCTGTTGTCGCCCTTGGGCTACTCGCCTACCGGGGAAATCTTCAACCTGGCCTGCGAAGACGTGGCTACCCGCGCGGCCATCGAACTGGGTGCCGACAAATTGTTGCTGTTCGGCGCCGAGCCGGGCTTGTTGGACGCTGACGGTAGGCTGGTGCGCGAACTGCGCCCGCAGCAGGTTGCCCCGCATCTGCAGCGTCTTGGCAGCGACTACCAGGGCGAACTGCTGGATGCTGCGGCCGAGGCCTGCAAAGGCGGCGTGGCGCGCAGCCATATCGTCAGCTATGCCGAGGACGGCGCGCTGCTCACCGAGCTGTTCACCCGTGGCGGTGGCGGTACGCTGGTGTCGCAGGAACAGTTCGAAGTGGTGCGCGAGGCAACTATCGAGGATGTGGGTGGCTTGCTGGAGTTGATCAGCCCGCTGGAAGAGCAGGGCATCCTGGTGCGCCGTTCGCGCGAAGTGCTGGAGCGAGAGATCGAGCAGTTCAGCGTGGTCGAGCGCGAGGGCATGATCATCGCCTGTGCGGCGCTGTACCCGATTGCCGATTCCGAGGCCGGCGAGCTGGCTTGCCTGGCGGTGAACCCGGAGTACCGCCATGGCGGGCGTGGGGACGAGCTGCTGGAACGGATCGAGAGCCGGGCACGGCAGATGGGCTTGAGTACTTTGTTCGTGCTGACTACGCGCACGGCGCACTGGTTCCGCGAGCGCGGCTTTGCGCCGAGTGGCGTGGAGCGGCTGCCGGCGGCGCGGGCTTCGCTGTACAACTACCAGCGCAATTCGAAGATTTTCGAGAAGCCCCTGTAAGCGTGGACCGCCCTCTTCGCGGGCTCGCCCGCGAAGCAGGCGACACCGGTCTCAAACAAAAAACGCCGCCCTTGAGGGGCGGCGTTTTTGTTTACACGGTATGCAGGTACCAGTTGTACTCGAGGTCGGAGATCGAGTGCTCGAACTCTTCCAGCTCGCTTTCCTTGCACGCGACAAAGATGTCGATGTACTTCGGATCGATGTACTTGTTCAGGATCTCGCTGTCGTCCAGCTCGCGCAGGGCATCGCGCAGGTTGTTCGGCAGGCTTTGCTCCAGCTGCTCGTACGAGTTGCCTTCGATCGGCTCGCCCGGCTCGACCTTGTTGGTCAGGCCATGGTGTACGCCCGCCAGCACCGCAGCCATCATCAGGTACGGGTTGGCGTCGGCACCGGCTACGCGGTGCTCGATGCGCACGGCGTCCGCAGAACCCGTTGGCACGCGCAGCGCCACGGTGCGGTTGTCCAGGCCCCAGCTTGGCGCGTTCGGCACGTAGAACTGCGCGCCAAAGCGGCGGTACGAGTTGACGTTCGGGCAAAGGAATGCCATGGACGCGGGCAGGGTCTCGAGCACACCGCCGACAGCGTGACGTAGCGCGGCGTTCTGCTCGGGATCCTCGCTGGTGAAGATGTTGTTGCCATCTTTGTCCAGCACGGAAATGTGCACGTGCAGGCCGTTGCCTGCCTGGCCCGGGTAGGGCTTGGCCATGAAGGTGGTGTCCATTTCATGGTCGTAGGCGATGTTCTTGATCAACCGCTTGAGCAGTACCGCGTAGTCGCAGGCCTTGAGCGGGTCGGCCACGTGGTGCAGGTTGACTTCGAACTGCGCCGGGGCGCTTTCCTTGACGATGGCATCGGCCGGGATGCCTTGTTCTTTCGCGCCTTCAAGGATGTCCTGCAGGCAGTCGGCATATTCGTCGAGGTCGTCGATCAGGTACACCTGGGTCGACTGCGGGCGCTTGCCCGAAATTGGCGAGCGTGGTGGCTGCGGGCGGCCGTTCACGTTCTCCTGGTCGATCAGGTAGAACTCCAGTTCGAATGCGGCGCAGATAGTCAGGCCCAGTTCGTCGAACTTGGTCACCACCTGACGCAGCACTTCGCGCGGGTCGGCGAAGAACGGCTCGCCTTCCAGTTCGTGCATGGTCATCAGCAGCTGGGCGGTGGGGCGCTTTTGCCACGGCTCGTTACAGAGCGTGTCGGGGATTGGATAGCAGATGCGGTCAGCATCGCCGATGTCCAGGCCCAGCCCGGTGCTTTCGACGGTGGAACCGTTGATGTCCAGGGCGAAGAGGGAGGCCGGCAGGTTGATGCCTTTCTCGTAAACCTTGTGGAGGCTGGTGCGCTCAATGCGCTTGCCACGCACCACACCATTCATATCTGCAATCAGAAGGTCAACGTAGAGAACCTCAGGATGTTCCTTAAGGAACGCGTTCGCTTCGTTAAGCTGAACGGCACGCGGGGGTACCGACATGATGCAACACCTTTGTTGTTAAAAATATCAATCAAGGGGGGCTTGCAAGACCAGTCAATCGAAAAGCCATACTGATGTCAAGCCAACCCCATGATGCCCTGAAATGGCACATCTACGGCAGATTTGCTGCATATCGGGGCAAACCATTATCCGCTATTTCCTGCGTAAAGGGCTATCTCCGGTGCGCCGTGTTTTATTTTTTACGGAGGTGTTGTGTAAAAAAATGAACAAGGCTAAGCTCGGTCTCAACCCAGAACACAATAATACGAGGGTCACATGGTCCGCTTGCCGCGACCTGAAAGCACTGCCTGCGCAGTGCCAACAGGCACTTCCGTCATTTTTGCAAGCTTCGTCAATGGCGTGGTCGCCCTGGCCGCAATAATTGACGTTTCGCGTTCCCGGACCGGTCCTCGCAGCGGCTTGCCGCCCTTCGCTTCGTCTTCCTGCCTTTTGAACTCATTACGGACACAGCTGATTTCAGTGTATCCACTGTGGCTCTGCGCGTGGGTTTTTGCTTTAGCAATCTACTCCATCCAGAATCAAGTCGTGGACCACCTTACCTCCTGAGGTATTTATGAGTAACAACCTCGACCAGCTCACCGATTGGTTGAAAGAGCACAAGATTACCGAAGTCGAATGCATGATCAGCGACCTGACCGGCATCACGCGCGGCAAGATTTCGCCAACCAACAAATTCATCGCCGAAAAAGGCATGCGGCTGCCCGAGAGCGTGCTGCTGCAGACCGTGACCGGTGACTACGTCGACGACGACATCTATTACGAACTGCTCGACCCGGCAGACATCGACATGATCTGCCGCCCTGACGAGAACGCCGTGTTCCTCGTGCCGTGGGCTATCGAACCGACCGCACAGGTCATCCACGACACCTACGACAAGAAGGGCAACCCGGTCGAACTGTCGCCGCGCAACGTGCTGAAAAAAGTGCTCAAGCTCTACGCCGACAAGGGCTGGCAGCCGATCGTCGCCCCCGAGATGGAGTTCTACCTGACCAAGCGCAGCGAGGACCCGGACTTTCCGTTGCAGCCCCCGGTCGGCCGTTCAGGTCGCCCGGAAACCGGCCGTCAGTCGTTCTCGATCGAAGCTGCCAACGAATTCGACCCGCTGTTCGAAGATGTCTACGACTGGTGCGAGCTGCAGCAACTGGACCTCGACACGCTGATCCACGAAGACGGCACGGCGCAGATGGAAATCAACTTCCGTCACGGCGACGCCCTGCACCTGGCCGACCAGATCCTGGTGTTCAAGCGCACCATGCGCGAGGCGGCGCTCAAGCACAACGTGGCCGCCACCTTCATGGCCAAACCGATGACCGGCGAGCCGGGCAGTGCCATGCATCTTCACCAGAGCGTGGTCGACGTGGCGACCGGCAAGAACATCTTCAGCAATGAAGACGGCAGCATGAGCGAGCTGTTCCTCAACCACATCGGCGGCCTGCAGAAGTTCATCCCCGAGGCGCTGCCGCTGTTCGCGCCCAACGTCAACTCGTTCCGCCGCTTCCTGCCCGACACCTCGGCGCCGGTGAACGTGGAGTGGGGCGAAGAAAACCGCACCGTCGGCCTGCGCGTACCGGATGCCGGCCCGCAAAGCCGGCGCGTCGAAAACCGCCTGCCGGGCGCCGACGCCAACCCTTACCTGGCCATCGCCGCCAGCCTGCTGTGTGGCTACATCGGCATGGTCGAAGGTATCGAGGCCAGCGCGCCAGTGCAGGGCCGTGGTTACGAACGCCGCAACCTGCGCCTGCCCCTGACCATCGAAGACGCCCTGGAACGCATGGAAAACAGCCGTGCGCTGGTGCAGTACCTGGGCAAGAAATTCATTACCGGATATGTCGCCACCAAGCGCGCCGAGCACGAAAACTTCAAGCGCGTCATCAGTTCCTGGGAGCGTGAGTTCCTGCTGTTCGCTGTCTGATCAACCCTGGTGCCGCAGGAGCGCGGCGGTCCAATAACGGAGAAGCACATGAGCGTCAACAACCCGCAAACCCGTGAATGGCAAACCCTGAGCGGGGAGCATCACCTCGCACCCTTCAGTGACTACAAGCAACTGAAGGAGAAGGGGCCGCGCATCATCACCAAGGCCCAGGGTGTGCATTTGTGGGATAGCGAGGGGCACAAGATCCTCGACGGCATGGCCGGTCTATGGTGCGTGGCGGTCGGCTACGGCCGTGAAGAGCTGGTGCAGGCGGCAGAAAAACAGATGCGCGAGCTGCCGTACTACAACCTGTTCTTCCAGACCGCTCACCCGCCGGCGCTCGAGCTGGCCAAAGCGATCACCGAAGTGGCGCCGAAAGGTATGACCCATGTGTTCTTCACCGGCTCCGGCTCCGAAGGCAACGACACTGTGCTGCGCATGGTGCGTCACTACTGGGCGCTTAAGGGCAAACCGCACAAGCAGACCATCATCGGCCGTATCAACGGTTACCACGGTTCCACCTTCGCCGGTGCTTGCCTGGGTGGCATGAGCGGCATGCACGAGCAGGGTGGCTTGCCGATCCCGGGTATCGTTCACATCCCTCAGCCTTACTGGTTCGGCGAGGGCGGCGACATGACCCCTGACGAATTCGGTGTCTGGGCTGCCGAGCAGCTGGAGAAGAAGATCCTCGAAGTCGGCGAAGACAACGTCGCTGCCTTCATCGCCGAGCCGATCCAGGGCGCAGGTGGCGTGATCATCCCGCCGGAAACCTACTGGCCCAAGGTGAAGGAGATCCTTGCCAAGTACGACATCCTGTTCGTCGCCGACGAGGTGATCTGCGGCTTCGGCCGTACCGGCGAGTGGTTCGGCTCTGACTACTACGACCTCAAGCCCGACCTGATGACCATCGCGAAAGGCCTGACCTCTGGTTACATCCCCATGGGCGGTGTGATCGTGCGTGACACCGTGGCCAAGGTGATCAGCGAAGGCGGCGACTTCAATCACGGTTTCACCTACTCCGGCCACCCGGTGGCGGCCGCGGTGGGCCTGGAAAACCTGCGCATCCTGCGTGACGAGAAAATTGTCGAGAAGGCGCGCACGGATACGGCACCGTATTTGCAAAAGCGTTTGCGCGAGCTGCAGGACCATCCTCTGGTGGGTGAAGTGCGCGGCCTGGGCATGCTGGGTGCGATCGAGCTGGTCAAGGACAAGGCCACCCGCAGCCGTTACGAAGGCAAAGGCGTGGGCATGATCTGTCGCACCTTCTGCTTTGAGAACGGCCTGATCATGCGTGCGGTGGGTGACACCATGATCATCGCGCCGCCGCTGGTAATCAGCCATGCGGAGATCGACGAACTGGTGGAAAAGGCACGCAAGTGCCTGGATCTTACCCTTGAGGCGATTCGATAAGCGTTTGCTAGGCTAGCGTTGTGACATTAAGCCGTTACATGGCCCTGCTTTCCTTGATACAGGGCCTTGTAACTTGCCAGACTAGCGGCTGTTTCAGTCGCCGCGCGCTCTGCACCGTGGGTTCTGGCTGCTGGACAGTTGCTAAATAAAAATTCTGGAGCATTACGCATGAATAAAATGGGCAAAACGTTGCTGGCCGCCGCCCTGATGGGCGCCATGGCCTCCGCTGTTCAGGCTGAAGACAAAGTGTTGAACGTCTATAACTGGTCGGACTACATCGCTCCGGACACCATCGCCAAGTTCGAGAAGCAGACGGGTATCAAGGTCAAGTACGACGTCTTCGACAGCAACGAAACCCTGGAAGCCAAGCTGCTGGCAGGCAAGTCGGGCTATGACATCGTCGTGCCGTCGAACAACTTCCTGGCCAAGCAGATCAAGGCGGGTGTGTACGAGGAGCTGGACCGTTCGAAACTACCGAACTGGAAGAACCTTGACCCCGACCTGCTCAAGGCCGTTGGCGATGCCAGCGACAAGGGCAACAAGCATGCCTTCCCTTATATGTGGGGCTCGATCGGCATCGGCTACAACCCGGAGAAGGTCAAGGCTGCGCTGGGTGTGGACAAGATCGATTCGTGGGACGTGGTGTTCAAGCCTGAGAACATCGCCAAGCTCAAGAGCTGCGGCGTGAGTTTCCTCGACGCCCCGACCGAAATGCTCCCGGCTGCGCTGCACTACCTCGGCAAACCGACCGACAGCACCAAGAAAGAAGACCTGAAAGCCGCCGAAGACCTGTTCCTCAAGATCCGTCCTTCGATCACCTACTTCCACTCGTCCAAGTACATTGGCGACATGGCCAACGGCAACATCTGTGTAGCCGTCGGTTACTCGGGTGACCTGGAGCAGTCCAAGGCCCGTGCCCATGAAGCGGGCGACAAGGTAAAAGTGGACTACGTCATTCCGAAGGAAGGTGCCGGTACCTTCTACGACATGGTCGCCATCCCGAAAGATGCCGAGCATAAAGACGCTGCCTACCAGTTCATGAATTTCCTGATGCAGCCGGAAATCATGGCTGAAATCACCAATGCCGTGCGCTTCCCGAACGGGAACGCTGCTGCCACCCAGTTCGTGGACAAAGACATCACCAGCGACCCGAGCATCTACCCGCCTGCCGAAGTGAAGAAGAAGTTGTACGCGATCGCTGCGCCTGACGCTTCTGTGCAGCGAGTGATCACCCGCAGTTGGACGAAGATCAAGTCGGGCAAGTAAGCCTGATGCGACAGCTCTGGGCCGGGTTTCCTGGCCCAGAGCCATTGAAAGGTAATTGATGATTGCGGCATCGAAGCTGCGAAGTTAAGTTGCGCGCCGGTTTTGCGTGTGCGGCAGCATTGTCGCTACCCAGGCACTGATTGTGAGGACCCCCACTTGTCTATTTCTGTATTCCGCAAGGCCTTGATGGCTGGCGCGGGCCTGACGCTGGCATGCAGCGTCCAAGCGGCGCCGACGGTGCACTTCTATAACTGGTCCGACTACATCGGCCCTAACACACTCGCGGACTTCGAGAGCGCCACGGGCATCAAGCCTGTGCAAGACGTGTTCGACTCCAATGAAACCCTGGAAGGCAAGCTGCTGGCCGGTAACACCGGTTATGACGTGGTGGTGCCGTCCAACCATTTCCTCGGCAAGCAGATCAAGGCGGGCGCGTTCCAGAAGCTCGACAAGAACCTGCTGCCCAATTATTCCAACCTCGACCCGGCGCTGATGAAGCGCCTGGAAAAGAACGACCCGGGTAACCAGTACGCGGTGCCTTATCTGTGGGGCACCAACGGCATCGGTTACAACGTCGACAAGGTCAAGGCTGCGCTGGGCGTGGATACCATCGACTCCTGGGCCGTGCTGTTCGAGCCCGAAAACATGAAGAAGCTCTCCAAGTGCGGTGTGGCCTTCCTCGACTCGGCGGACGAAATGCTGCCAGCGGTGCTCAACTACATGGGCCTCAACCCGAACAGCACCGACCCCAAGGATTACGCCAAGGCCGAGCAGAAGCTGCTGGCGGTGCGCCCGTACGTGACCTACTTCCACTCGTCCAAGTACATCAGCGACCTGGCCAACGGCGATATCTGCGTCGCGGCAGGTTTCTCGGGTGATGTGTTCCAGGCCAAGGCTCGCGCTGAAGAAGCGAAGAAGGGCGTGAACCTGGCCTACGCCATTCCCAAGGAAGGCGGCAACCTCTGGTTCGACGTGCTGGCGATCCCCAAGGACGCCAAGAACGTCAAAGAGGCGCATGCCTTCATCAACTATTTGCTGAAACCTGAGGTTATCGCCCAGGTCAGTGATTACGTCGGTTACGCCAACCCGAACCCCAAGGCTGGCGACCTGATGGACCAGGCCGTGAGGACTGACGCTGCGGTTTACCCACCGCAGGAAGTGCTGAACAAGATGTTCGTGAACTCAGAGTTGCCACCCAAGGTGCAACGGCTGATGACCCGTAGCTGGACCAAGGTCAAGTCGGGCAAGTAAAAAATCCAGACCCGCGGCGGCCTTTGCAGGTCTGGCCGCGCGGGCACAAAAATCTTGTTGGGAGTTTCACTCATGGCAGTTGCCTCCGGTGCCTATAAAAAAGCCCTCGAGGGTGACCAGCAACCCAAGCAGGTGCTGGTCAAGATCGACCGGGTCACGAAAAAGTTCGACGAAACGGTAGCCGTGGACGATGTGTCCCTGGAAATTCGCAAGGGTGAGATCTTCGCCTTGCTGGGTGGCTCCGGTTCCGGCAAGTCTACCTTGCTGCGCATGCTGGCCGGCTTCGAGCGCCCTAGCGAAGGGCGGATCTTCCTCGATGGCGTCGACATCACCGATATGCCGCCCTACGAGCGGCCGATCAACATGATGTTCCAGTCCTACGCGTTGTTCCCGCACATGACCGTGGCGCAGAACATCGCCTTCGGCCTGCAGCAGGACAAGCTGCCCAAGGCCGAGATTGATGCGCGCGTGGCCGAGATGCTCAAGCTGGTGCACATGACCCAGTACGCCAAGCGCAAGCCGCACCAGTTGTCGGGCGGCCAGCGTCAGCGTGTGGCGTTGGCCCGCTCGCTGGCCAAGCGCCCCAAGCTGCTGCTGCTCGACGAGCCGATGGGTGCACTGGACAAGAAACTGCGTTCGCAGATGCAGCTGGAGCTGGTCGAGATCATCGAGCGCGTGGGTGTGACCTGCGTGATGGTGACCCACGACCAGGAAGAGGCCATGACCATGGCCCAGCGCATCGCCATCATGCACCTGGGCTGGATCGCCCAGATCGGCTCGCCAGTGGACATCTACGAGACACCTACCAGCCGCCTGGTGTGCGAGTTCATCGGTAACGTCAACCTGTTCGAAGGTGACGTGGTCGATGACGCCGAAGGCTACGCGATCATTGCCAGCCCGGAGCTGGAGCGCAAGATCTACGTGGGCCACGGCATCACCACTTCGGTTGAAGACAAGCACATCACCTACGCCCTGCGCCCGGAGAAACTGCTGGTAACCACCAAGCAGCCCGAGTTCGAGCACAACTGGTCGCGCGGCAAGGTGCACGATATCGCCTACCTGGGTGGCCACTCGGTGTTCTATGTGGAGCTGCCGAGCGGCAAGGTCGTCCAGTCGTTCGTCGCCAACGCCGAGCGCCAGGGTGCTCGTCCTACCTGGGGCGATGAAGTGTACGTGTGGTGGGAAGACGACAGCGGCGTGGTACTGCGGTCATGAAACTGCGCAAGCTCAAGCGAGCCTTCCAGCGTCTGGTCCCGGAGGGGCGGCATCTGGTGATCGGCGTGCCGTTCATCTGGCTGTTCCTGTTCTTCATGCTGCCGTTCTTCATCGTCCTGAAGATCAGTTTTGCCGAAGCTGATGTGGCAATTCCGCCTTATACCGAGATCTACACCTACGTCGAAGACAAGATCCAGCTGGTCCTCAACCTGGCCAACTACGGGCTGTTGACCGAGGATGATCTGTATCTCGCGGCCTATCTGGGTTCGTTGAAGATGGCGTTCTTCAGCACCCTGCTGTGCCTGCTGATCGGCTTCCCGATGGCCTACGCCATCGCCAACGCCAAGAAGGAGACCCAGACGGTCCTGCTGTTGCTGATCATGATGCCAACCTGGACCGCGATCCTGATCCGCGTCTATGCCTGGATGGGTATCCTCAGCAACAATGGCCTGCTCAACGGTTTCCTGCTGTGGACCGGGTTGATCGACCAGCCGTTGCAGATCCTCAACACCAACCTGGCGGTGTACATCGGCGTGGTCTATTCGTACCTGCCGTTCATGATCCTGCCGCTGTTCGCCAACCTTGTGAAGCATGATCCGAGCCTGCTCGAAGCTGCATCCGACCTGGGTTCGAGCACCTTCAACAGCTTCTGGAAGATCACGGTACCGCTGTCGAAAAACGGCATCATCGCCGGCTGCATGCTGGTGTTCATTCCGGTGGTGGGCGAGTTCGTGATCCCGGAACTGCTGGGCGGCCCGGAAACCCTGATGATCGGTAAAGTGCTGTGGCAGGAGTTCTTCAACAACCGTGACTGGCCGGTAGCATCCGCCCTGGCGGTGGTAATGCTGGCGATCCTGATCGTGCCGATCCTGCTGTTCAACCGTAGTCAGGCCAAAGAGATGGAGGGCCGCGCATGAAACGCTTCAGTTTCTCCAAGCTGATGCTGGTGCTCGGCTTGCTGTTCATCTACCTGCCGATGCTGATCCTGGTGATCTACTCGTTCAACGCCTCCAAGCTGGTGACGGTGTGGGGGGGCTGGTCGATCAAGTGGTACGTCGGCCTGCTCGACAACACCCAGCTGATGGGTTCGGTGATGCGCTCGCTGGAAATCGCCTGCTACACGGCGGTGGCAGCGGTGGCGCTGGGTACCCTGGCAGCCTTCGTGCTGACCCGCGTCACCCGCTTCAAGGGCCGCACGCTGTTCGGTGGCCTGGTCACTGCGCCGCTGGTAATGCCCGAAGTGATCACCGGTCTGTCGCTGTTGCTGCTGTTCGTGGCCATGGCGCAGTCGATCGGCTGGCCCCAGGAACGTGGTGTCGTCACCATCTGGATTGCCCACACTACGTTCTGTGCGGCGTACGTCGCGGTGGTGGTGTCGGCTCGCCTGCGTGAGCTGGACCTGTCGATCGAGGAAGCGGCGATGGACCTGGGTGCCAAGCCGTGGAAGGTGTTCTTCCTGATCACCATCCCGATGATCGCACCGTCGCTGGCGGCGGGCGGCATGATGTCGTTCGCCCTGTCGCTGGACGATCTGGTACTGGCCAGCTTCGTCTCCGGGCCTGGCTCGACCACCTTGCCGATGGAAGTGTTCTCGGCGGTGCGCCTGGGCGTGAAACCGGAGATCAACGCCGTGGCCAGCCTGATATTGCTGTCGGTATCGCTGGTGACCTTCTTCGTCTGGTACTTCAGCCGCCAGGCCGAAGAGCGTCGTCGCAAGGCGATTCAGCAGGCGATCGAAGAGGGTGCTGCGGCCAACGCTTCGCAGCCGCAGGTCAAGCGCTCGGCGCAGGTGGCTGCATCGGCCTGAGCCGGCCCTTTCGCGGGCACGCCCGCTCCCACAGTCGTAGTGCACAACCTTTAAAATGTGCGCGGTCGCTGTGGGAGCGGGTTTACCCGCGAATTCCCCCAGCACACATTCAGAGCCAGACTGCATCCCAGTGTGGATAGTCCCTGACACTTCTTGCCAAGCCGGCCCGCAACGGGTTGGCAACTATGTATCTGGCGACATGCACTATGCTTTCCTCCCTTCTCAGTGCCCGGTCCTGATATCCAGGCTGCCATACCGGATGATGCTCAACCCCTGCCTGATGTAACGCGAGACTGGACCTGGACTTGAACCTGCGCATCAAGGTATCCAGCGTTGCTCCTTTCAATTCGATCAGCCAATGCAGATGGTCGGGCATCAACACCCAGGCCAGTGAACGGCAGGCTTGGTCGTGATCGGATTGCCGCAATTGATGAATGACCAAGCGGGCATGGTGGAATTCATCGAATAGCGGCTTGCGCTGATGGGTAATGGTGGTCAGCAGATAGAGTCTGCCGAGCTCTGAATAGCGACCACGACGAAGCAGGTGGGATTGAGCTCTGGGCATCAGGTTCTTCCTTGCAAACAGATGACCTCCCAAAGGTAGTAACTGTGATGCCGGCGCAATGAAGTGGATGGTTTCTGGATATGGCAGAGGTTATATGTACCTGTACCGGCCCATTCGCGGGTGAACCCGCTCCCACAGGTACTGTACAGAATTCAGCATAGGCACGATCTCTGTGGGAGCGGGTTCACCCGCGAAGAGGCCCGCACCGGCTGTGAAAATGCCGGAATGATCCCCGCCAGTGATGTTTATCGAACCCTGAACTACGCTCACAGTCGCATCCCACAAATCATTTGTGCGCAAGCAAGGAGCCAGCATGGCGTTGATGCGTCCGCTGTCGGTCGTCTGTCTGGGGTTGTTGTACATGCTCACCGGCTGTAGCAAGGAAGAGGTTCCCGAGACACTGCCTCGGGTGGGTGTGCAGCAGGTCCAACCCACCGATTTCGCTGCCAGGGTCACCCTGACCGGCGACGTACAGGCGCGGGTGCAGACAGATTTGTCATTCCGCGTTGGCGGCAAGATCATTTCGCGTAGCGTCGACGTGGGCGATCACGTCAAGGCCAACCAGGTGCTGGCACGGCTGGACCCGAAAGACCTGCAGAACAATGTCGACTCGGCCAAGGCCGAAGTGTTCGCCGCGCAGGCGCGGGTCACCCAGACCAGCGCGGCCTTCGTGCGCCAGCAGAAACTGCTGCCCAAGGGCTACACCAGCCAGAGCGAATACGATGCTGCTGAAGCCGCGCTGCGCAGCAACCAGAGCGCACTCAAGGCCGCCCAGGCGCAACTGGCCAATGCCAACGAGCAACTCAGCTACACCGCACTGGTCTCCGAGGCCGCCGGGGTAATCACCGAGCGCCAGGCCGAGGTTGGCCAAGTGGTGCAGGCGACCATGCCGATCTTCAGCCTGGCCGTCGATGGCGACCGCGATGCGGTGTTCAACGTCTACGAGTCGCTGCTGGTGGCGCCGCCCAGTGATGCCGGGGTAGTCGTGAGCCTGCTGGACGATCCCAAGGTCCAGGCCCGTGGCTTCGTGCGCGAAATCACCCCCACCGTGTCCGCGCAAAGCGGCACCGTGCAGGTCAAGGTGGGGCTCAAGGACGTGCCGCCCGAGATGCAGTTGGGGGCACCGGTTACTGCCACTACCAATGCCCAGGGCCGGCCCAGCGTCGAGTTGCCATGGTCGGCGCTGACCAAGGCCCTGCATGAGCCTGCCGTGTGGGTGGTGGGCGAGGGCGACAAGGTGGAACTGCGCAAAGTCGAAATCCGCCGCTACCTCACCGGCAAGATTGTGGTCGCCAGCGGCCTGAAAGGCGGCGAGACCGTAGTGGTCAACGGCGGCCAGTTGCTGCACCCCGGCATGCAGGTACAGAAGGTCGACGCCAAGAGCCCAGGGGGTGAGCTATGAAGCGTCTGTTGCTGATGCTCTCGGCCGGTGTGCTGCTGGCGGGTTGTAGTAGTGAAGAAGAGGCACCAGAGCCGATTCGGCCAGTGCTGTCGGTCAAGGTCGAACCTCAGGTGCAGTCGCAGCTGGGCCGTTTCGCCGGCAGTATCCAGGCGCGCTTCGAAAGCACCTTGGGCTTCCGGGTTTCCGGGCGCATTGCCCGGCGCTGGCTGGACGTCGGGGCGCGGGTGAAACCGGGCGACACCTTGGCCACCCTGGACCCGACCGACCAGCAGAACCAGTTGCGCGCTGCCGAAGGCGATCTGGCCAAGGTGCAGGCACAGTGGATCAACGCCCAGGCCGATGCCCGTCGCCAGCAGCAGTTGTATGACCGTGGGGTTGGTGCCCAGGCACAGCTGGATATCGCCCAGACCAACCTGAAAACCACCAGCGCAGCGTTGGAACAGGCCCGCTCCGCCGTCAGCCAGGCCCGTGATCAGCTCGACTACAGCACCCTGCGTTCCGATCACGCTGCCGTGATTACCGCGTGGCAGGCCGAAGCCGGGCAAACTGTAACCGCTGGTCAAGCCGTGGTGACCCTGGCCCGGCCGGACGTGAAGGAAGCGGTCATCGACCTGCCGATCGATCTGGCCGAGCAGTTGAGCAAAGACCTGACCTTCACTGTTGCCTCGCAACTGGACCCGACCATCAACACCACAGCGAGCCTGCGCGAACTGGAGCCTCAGGCTGATGCCACCACCCGTACCCGCCGTGCTCGCCTGACCCTGGCCAGCACACCGGCGGCCTTCCACCTCGGCACCTCCATCAGTGTGACCCTTAGCTCGGAAGTGTCCCCGCGCAGCGAACTGCCCCTGAGTGCCTTGCTTGAGCGTGACGGCAAGACCCAGGTGTGGGTGATCGATACGCAGCACAAGACCGTGGCCACCCGTGACGTAGCGCTGATCGACCGCACCGCTGACAGCATCGTACTGAGCTCCGGCGTGCAGCCCGGTGAACGCGTGGTCACAGCCGGCGTCAACAGCCTCAAGCCTGGCCAGAAGGTCACCTTCGACGAGGATGCGCAATGAAAGGAAGCTTCAACCTGTCCGACTGGGCACTCAAGCATCAATCGTTCGTCTGGTACCTGATGTTCGTTAGCCTGTTGATGGGGATTTTTTCCTACTTCAACCTGGGCCGCGAGGAAGACCCGTCGTTCACCATCAAGACCATGGTCATCCAGACCCGCTGGCCCGGTGCGACCCAGGACGAAACCCTGTACCAGGTTACTGACCGCATCGAGAAGAAGCTCGAGGAACTCGACTCGCTCGACTACACCAAAAGCTACACCCGCCCCGGCGAGTCCACGGTCTACGTGTACCTTCGCGACACCACCAAGGCCAAGGACATTCCGGATATCTGGTATCAGGTGCGCAAGAAGATCCAGGATATTCGTGGCGAATTTCCCGCTGGTATTCAGGGGCCGGGCTTCAACGACGAATTCGGTGATGTATTCGGCTCGATCTATGCCTTTACCGCTGACGGCCTGACCCTGCGCCAACTGCGGGACTACGTGGAACAGGCGCGGGCCGAGGTCCGCGATGTACCCAACATCGGCAAGATCGAGCTGGTCGGCACCCAGGACGAAGTGCTGTACCTGAACTTCTCCACCCGCAAGCTGGCAGCCCTGGGCATTGATCAGCGCCAGGTGATGCAGGCACTTCAAGCACAGAATGCGGTGACGCCGGCCGGCATGATCGAGGCCGGCCCGGAGCGCATCTCGGTGCGTACGTCCGGGCAGTTTGCCTCGGAAAAAGACCTGCAATCCGTCAACTTGAGGATCAACGACCGCTTCTTCCGCCTGGCTGATATCGCCGACATCGAGCGCGGCTACGTCGACCCGCCTTCGCCAATGTTCCGTTACAACGGCCAGACAGCCATTGGCCTCGCCATCGGCATGAAGGCCGGCGGCAACATCCAGGTGTTCGGTGCAGCGTTGAAAAAGCGCATGGACCAGGTGGTCCAGGACCTGCCGGTGGGTGTCGGGGTACACACCGTTTCTGACCAGGCCGTGGTGGTCAAGCAGGCGGTCGGCGGTTTCACCAGCGCGCTGTTCGAGGCGGTGGTGATCGTGCTGGCTGTGAGCTTTGTCAGTCTTGGCGTGCGCGCCGGGCTGGTGGTGGCCTGCTCGATCCCGCTGGTGCTGGCCATGGTGTTCGTGTTCATGGAGTACAGCGGCATCACCATGCAGCGGATTTCGCTGGGGGCGCTGATCATTGCGCTTGGCCTGCTGGTGGACGATGCGATGATTACTGTGGAGGTGATGGTCACGCGGCTGGAAATGGGCGAAAGCAAGGAGCAGGCGGCGACGTTCGCCTACACCTCCACAGCCTTCCCCATGCTTACCGGCACCTTGGTGACCGTGGCCGGGTTCGTGCCTATCGGCCTCAACGCCAGCTCTGCGGGTGAATACACGTTCACCCTGTTCGCGGTGATCGCCGTGGCCCTGATCGTGTCGTGGGTGGTGGCGGTTTTCTTCGCGCCGGTGCTTGGGGTGCATATTCTCAAAAGCGACAAGATCAAGGCCCACGAAGCTGAGCCTGGCCGGGTCGGGCGGGCATTTGAAGGCGGGTTGCTGTGGTGCATGCGCAACCGCTGGTTGACCATCATCGGCACCGTGGTGCTGTTCGCCCTGTCGATCTTCTGCATGCGTTTTGTGCAGAACCAGTTCTTCCCGTCCTCGGACCGCCCGGAAATTCTCGTCGACCTCAACCTGCCGCAGAACGCTTCGATCGAGGAGACGCGCAAGGTAGTCGACCGCTTCGAGGCGCGGATCAAGGACGACCCGGACCTGGTGCACTGGAGCACCTACATTGGCCAAGGCGCGATCCGCTTCTACCTGCCCCTCGACCAGCAGTTGCAGAACCCGTACTACGCGCAGCTGGTGATTGTCAGCAAGGGCTTCGAAGAGCGTCAGGCCATGATGGACCGCCTGCAGAAGATCCTGCATGAAGAATTCGTCGGCGTCGGCACCAACGTGCAATCGCTGGAGATGGGCCCGCCAGTGGGCCGGCCGATCCAGTACCGGGTCAGCGGTGCCGACATTGACCAGGTACGCAAACACGCCATCGAGCTGGCCACCTTGCTCGACCAGAACGAGCACATCGGCGAGATGATCTACGACTGGAACGAGCCGGGTAAGGTGCTGCGCGTGGAAATTGCCCAGGACAAGGCACGCCAGCTGGGCCTGTCGTCCGAAGATGTTGCCAATGTGATGAACAGCATCGTCAGTGGCGTGCAGATCACCCAGGTCAACGACAACATCTACCTGGTCGATGTGGTCGCCCGCGCCGAAGACAGCGAGCGTGGCTCGCCTGATACCCTGCAGAACCTGCAAATTCTTACCCCTAACGGCACGTCGATCCCGCTGCTTTCGTTCGCCACCGTGCGCTACGAACTGGAACAGCCGCTGGTATGGCGCCGCGACCGCAAGCCGACCATTACCATCAAGGCCTCGGTCAATGGCGACATTCAGCCCACTGACCTGGTGGCCCAGCTGAAGCCAAAAATTGACGAGTTCGCCAGCAAGCTGCCGGTCGGTTACGAAGTGGCCACGGGTGGTACGGTTGAAGAAAGCAGCAAGGCCCAGGGGCCGATCGCCAAGGTCATCCCACTGATGCTGTTCCTCATGGCGACCTTCCTGATGATCCAGTTGCACAGCGTGCAGAAGCTGTTTCTGGTGGTCAGCGTGGCGCCGCTGGGCCTGATTGGTGTAGTGCTGGCGTTGGTGCCCACGGGGACGCCGATGGGCTTCGTGGCGATCCTCGGCATCCTTGCGCTGGCTGGCATCATTATTCGTAACTCAGTGATTCTGGTGACCCAGATAGACGAGTTCGAAGCCCATGGCCTGTCGCCGTGGGATGCGGTTGTAGAGGCCACCAACCACCGGCGCCGGCCGATCCTGCTGACGGCGGCGGCGGCGAGCCTGGGCATGATCCCGATTGCCCGCGAGGTGTTCTGGGGCCCCATGGCCTACGCCATGATTGGCGGGATCATCGTGGCCACCTTGCTGACGCTGCTGTTCCTGCCGGCGCTGTACGTGGCCTGGTACAAGATTCGCGAGCCTGAAAACAGTACCAAAACCCAGCGCTGAACCCTGTGGGAGCGGGCGTGCCCGCGAATGCGATGGTGGATTCACTGCCGCATTCGCGGGCACGCCCGCTTCCACAGAGGTATTTTGTCGCCTGCAAAATCGTGATCTGATTTTGGTTATATAAAAATGCTTAAACAGTATTTTTAAGAATAACCGCGCCTCACTACTATTGCCCTCAAGCCAGGCGCAAATCCCCTTCAAACCTCTGCCCGGCGCCCTCACTCCAAGGAGAACGAGCATGAGTGCATCTCTGCGTAGCATCGACGGCCAGGACGAAGCCACCCTCTTGCGTGAAATCCAGAGCGCCTTGCGCGACCTGCGTTTCGGTGCGGTGGAGATCACCGTGCACAACGCTCAGGTCGTACAGATCGAGCGCAAGGAGAAGTTCCGCCTGCAACAGCCCGGCAACAAGCCCGGCTGATCGGCGCCACAACATCCAAAACTAGAAAAATGCCAATCGGGAGCTTCACCATGTCCATCCGCCGTTATGCGCTCGCCGCCCTGGCCAGTGCTGTTTTTGCCGGTTCCGCCATCGCCAAGGACTACGAACTGCTCAACGTGTCCTACGACCCGACCCGTGAGCTTTACCAGCAGTACAACGCCGAGTTCATCAAGCACTGGCAACAGGCACACCCGGGCGACAAGGTGAAAATCCAGCAATCCCATGGGGGGTCGGGCAAGCAGGCCCGTGCGGTGATCGACGGTCTGCGCGCTGACGTGGTGACCCTGGCCCTGGCCGGTGACATCGACGAAGTGGCCAAGCTTGGCAAGACCCTGCCCGAGGACTGGCAGACCCGCCTGCCTGACGCCAGCACCCCGTACACCTCGACCATCGTGTTCCTGGTGCGCAAGGGCAACCCGAAAGGCATCAAGGACTGGGGCGACCTGATCAAGAAGGATGTGTCGGTCATCACCCCGAACCCGAAAACCTCTGGCGGTGCCCGCTGGAACTTCCTCGCGGCGTGGGCCTACGGCCTGAAGGCCGGCGGTAGCGAAGAGAAGGCCAAGGCGTATGTGCAGGAGCTGTTCAAGCACGTCCCGGTGCTGGATACCGGCGCCCGTGGTTCGACCATCACCTTCGTCAACAACGGCCAGGGCGACGTGTTGCTGGCCTGGGAAAACGAGGCCTTCCTGGCCCTGAAGGAAGACGGTGGTGCCGACAAGTTCGACATTGTCGTGCCGTCGCTGTCGATCCTGGCCGAGCCGCCAGTGGCCGTGGTCGACAAGAACGCCGAGCGGAAGGGCAATACCGAGATTGCCACCGAATACCTCAAGCACCTGTACAGCCCGGCCGGGCAGAAGATTGCCGCCGAGAACTTCTACCGCCCGCGTGACGAGAAAGTCGCTGCGGAGTTCGGCAAGCAGTTCCCGAAACTGGACCTGGTGACCATCGACAAGGACTTTGGTGGGTGGAAGGCTGCACAACCGAAATTCTTCAATGACGGCGGTGTGTTCGACCAGATCTATCAGGCACAGTAAGGGCCCCAAGATTCAGAAGCCTGCACTTGCCCGGAAACTCTCCGGGCCAAGTGCGTTCAACCAGGGATATTTATGTCACGTCGCATCTCCCCCGTCATACCCGGCTTCGGGCTGACGCTGGGCTACACCTTGGTGTACCTCAGCCTGATCGTGCTGATACCGCTGGCGGCCATGTTCATCCATGCCTCGCAGCTGACCTTCGAGCAGTTCTGGAACATCATCAGTGCGCCGCGGGTGATCGCCGCGCTCAAGCTGAGTTTCGGCACCGCCCTGTTCGCCGCCATCATCAACGGTGTGATCGGTACCCTGCTGGCCTGGGTGCTGGTGCGCTACACCTTCCCCGGGCGCAAGGTCATCGATGCCATGATCGACCTGCCGTTCGCCTTGCCCACCGCCGTTGCCGGTATCGCCCTGACTGCCCTGTACGCGCCGCAGGGCTGGGTCGGCCAGTTCGCCACCGACCTGGGCTTCAAGATCGCCTACACCCCGCTGGGCATCACTCTGGCACTGACCTTCGTGACCCTGCCGTTCGTGGTGCGCACGGTGCAGCCGGTACTGGCCGACATCCCGCGTGAAGTGGAAGAGGCTGCAGCCTGCCTGGGGGCCAAGCCATTGCAGGTGTTCCGCCACATCCTGGCGCCGGCCCTGCTGCCGGCATGGCTCACCGGCTTCGCCCTGGCCTTCGCCCGTGGCGTAGGCGAGTATGGTTCGGTGATCTTCATTGCCGGCAACATGCCGATGAAGACCGAGATCCTGCCGCTGTTGATCATGGTCAAACTCGACCAGTACGACTATACCGGCGCGACCGCCATCGGCGTGCTGATGCTGGTGGTTTCCTTCATCCTGCTGCTGCTGATCAACCTGCTGCAGCGCCGCATCGAAACCCCTTGAAGGAGGCCGGCATGTCCAGTCCATCCCTGAGTGCAAGTGCCGCAGCCAACGCCGCCCGCCGTGGCAGTGCCACAGCGCGGCGTACCCTGATCGGCCTTGGCTGGCTGGTGTTCACCCTGTTCCTGCTGCTGCCGCTGGTGATCGTGGTATCCCAGGCGCTGAAGAACGGTTTTGGCACCTTCTTCGAGGCGATTTTCGAACCCGATGCGTTGTCGGCGCTGAAGTTGACCCTGCTCGCCGTGGCTATCTCGGTGCCGCTGAACCTGGTATTTGGCGTAAGCGCTGCATGGTGCGTGAGCAAGTACACCTTCCGTGGCAAGAGCATCCTGGTCACCCTGATCGACCTGCCGTTCTCGGTGTCGCCCGTGATCGCCGGCTTGGTCTACGTGCTGATGTTTGGCGCGCAAGGCCTGTTCGGTCCGTGGCTGCAGGACCACGATATCCAGATCGTGTTCGCCCTGCCTGGCATTGTCCTGGCGACCATTTTCGTTACCGTACCGTT
This sequence comes from Pseudomonas sp. LTR0, assembly GCF_036630035.1. Classification (NCBI taxonomy): domain Bacteria; kingdom Pseudomonadati; phylum Pseudomonadota; class Gammaproteobacteria; order Pseudomonadales; family Pseudomonadaceae; genus Pseudomonas; species Pseudomonas sp. LTR0. Next base: position 5,259,923 of record NZ_CP123734.1, on the reverse strand, counting down.
CGTGGCCCGTGAGCTGATCCCGCTGATGCAGGAGCAGGGCACGCAAGAGGAGGAGGCTGCACGGCTGCTCGGTGCCAACGGCTGGCAGATGTTCTGGCACGTCACACTGCCGAACATCAAATGGGGCCTGATTTACGGCGTGGTGCTGTGTACCGCGAGGGCCATGGGCGAGTTCGGCGCGGTGTCGGTGGTGTCGGGCCACATCCGTGGCGTGACCAACACCTTGCCGCTGCATGTGGAGATTCTCTACAACGAGTACAACCACGTCGCGGCCTTCAGCGTGGCCAGCCTGTTGCTGATCCTGGCGCTCTTCATCCTGCTGCTCAAGCAGTGGAGCGAGAACCGTATTAACCGCCTGCGCCACAGCGCCGCGGAGGAATGATTCATGTCGATCGAAGTTCGTAACGTCAGCAAGCGCTTCAACAGCTTCCAGGCCCTGAACGCTATCAACCTGGACATCAACAGCGGCGAGCTGGTGGCCTTGCTCGGCCCGTCCGGCTGTGGCAAGACCACCCTGCTGCGCATCATTGCCGGCCTGGAAACCCCGGACCAGGGCAACATCGTGTTCCATGGCGAGGACGTTTCCGGCCATGACGTGCGTGACCGTAACGTCGGGTTCGTGTTCCAGCACTACGCGCTGTTCCGCCACATGAGCGTGTTCGACAACGTTGCCTTCGGCCTGCGCATGAAGCCCAAGGGCGAGCGCCCGAGCGAGAGCAAGATTGCCGAGAAGGTGCATGAGTTGCTGAACATGGTGCAACTGGACTGGCTGTCCGATCGCTACCCTGAGCAGCTTTCCGGTGGCCAGCGTCAGCGTATCGCCCTGGCCCGGGCCCTGGCGGTGGAGCCGAAGGTGCTGCTGCTGGACGAGCCATTCGGTGCGCTGGATGCCAAGGTGCGCAAGGAGTTGCGTCGCTGGCTGGCGCGGCTGCACGAGGATATAAACCTGACGTCGGTTTTCGTGACCCACGACCAGGAAGAAGCCATGGAAGTAGCCGACCGCATCGTGGTGATGAACAAGGGCGTGATCGAGCAGATCGGCTCGCCGGGCGAGGTGTACGATCAGCCGGCCAACGATTTCGTCTACCACTTCCTGGGGGACTCCAACCGCCTTGCCCTGAGCGAGGGCCACCACGTGTTGTTCCGCCCGCACGAGGTATCGCTGTCGCGGCATGAGACCGAAGGGCACCACGCGGCCGAGGTGCGCGACATTCGGCCGTTGGGCGCGACCACGCGGGTGACCTTGAAGGTGGAAGGGCAGAGCGAGCTGATCGAGGCCGAGGTGGTGAAAGACCATGACAGCCTGACCGGGCTGGCGCGGGGGGAAACGTTGTTCTTCCGGCCGAAGGTCTGGCAGAAGGTAGCGGATATCTGAGTCGCACAAGGTTAAGAGAACCCGGGCATGGTCCCGGGTTTTTCTTACGTGAAAGGTGGACGGGGCGGGTATGCAGCCCTTACGAGAGAGCGACCGCTGCCCGTTGTTTATGCCATTAAAGAATTAATAAATATCTTCTTATTCCTTTACGAATATATCGCCCACCCTATACTTGTCTCCAAGCACGCAAACTTACTGGAGGCGTCCCCATGCGCAATGACTCGATTCGCTACCTGATTGTGCCGGGCTGGCAAGGGTCGCCAGACAACCATTGGCAAAGTCACTGGCAGCGCACCCTGCCCAACAGTGCCCGGGTCGAACAGGACGACTGGCTCACCCCGCAGCGGCAGGACTGGGTGCACGCGCTGGAGCAGGCGATTGCCGCCGAGCGCTCGCCGGTGATCCTGATTGCCCACAGCCTTGGTTGCATCACTGTCGCCCATTGGGCAGCGCAGGCAAGCCCGGCCTTGCTGCGGCAGGTGCGTGGTGCACTGCTGGTGGCGCCGGCAGATGTCGAACGGCCCACTTGCGCGTCAGTGCTGCGCAACTTTGCGCCGATCCCTACCGAGGTGCTGCCGTTCCCCAGCCAGGTCGTCAGCTCGGACAACGACCCGGCCGTGAGCGTGCCGAGGGCGCTGTACCTGGCCCAGGCATGGAACGCCGAAGCAGGTTTGCTGAGCAACGCGGGGCACATCAACGTCAAGTCCGGTCATGAGCGCTGGGAACAAGGCTTCGCCTACCTGTATCGCTTGCAGAGCCGGATCGAGCAGCACGCACTGCGCCGCGCCTGATCGACCTTACTGTTCACCCTTTGCCTGACGCCTGGCCATCACGGGCCTGGGGCGGGAGTTCGTCATGACGTTTCACAACCCCTTCGGCCAGCCGCTTCTGACCTTCCCCGAGCTGGACAAGAGCCCGCTCAGCATTCGTGCCAAGGCGCTGGTGTTCATCGACCCGCGCTCGCAGCAGTTGCGCGAGGACCTTGAGCGCCTGGCGCCACAACCTTTGCCGGTGCTGATCCGAGGCGAGACCGGCACCGGCAAGGAGCTGCTGGCTCGGCAGATCCACCGTGCCAGCGACCGTGGAGGGTTGTTCGTGTCGGTCAACTGCGCGGCCATCAGCCCCACCTATGCCGATGCCGAGCTGTTTGGCTATAGCGCTGGCACCCATGGCGGTACAGCCAGCAGCCGCGCCGGCTGGTTCGGTTCGGCCAGCGGCGGCACCTTGTACCTGGACGAGATTGCCGACTTGCCGCTGGCCATCCAGGACAAGCTGCTGGCGGCCCTGGAAAACCGCGAGGTCACTCGGGCGGGTGCGCAGCAGCCACAGCCGGTTGACGTGCGTCTGGTCGCCGCCACCAGCATCGACCTGGCCCGTGTGGTACGTGCAGGGCGCTTCAACGAACGCCTGTACCAGTATCTGCGCGAGGGCGCGCTGGAACTGCCGCCGCTGCGCGAGCGGCCGGGCGATATCCTGCCGCTGGCCGAGTACTTCGTGGGCATCTACAGCGTGCGCCTGCAACGGCCACTGCCCTTGGTGAGCGAGGCGGCGCAGCGGGTGCTGGAGGCGCATTTCTGGCCGGGCAATACCCGCGAACTGGAGAACGTTATCCACTTTGCCTTGCTGGTCAATGACGGCGAAGAGATCCTGCCAGAGGATCTCGAACTGCCTGACCCCGCGCGTTAGACATCGCTCATGGGTAAAGAGGCTGATGGAATTGTGTTTTTGGAATAAGCAGCTAAGTAAAAGATATTGTTGCGGAATAAAAAATTTGGGTATCGTCCGCCTCAAGCCCACTGGTGAACCGGTTGGGCACCCGATTTGCCATCGTCGATGGCCCAGATTCAGAACAAGGACCACCATGAAGAAGACCCTGCTGACCACTGCCCTGGCTGCTGCCCTGTCGTTCTCCGGCCTGGCCGCTGCTGCCGAGAAACTGGTGGTTGCCGCTACCCCGGTACCGCACGCCGAAATTCTTGAACTGATCAAGCCGACCCTGGCAAAAGAAGGCGTGGACCTTCAGATCAAGGTCTTCACCGATTACGTACAGCCGAACGTGCAGGTGGACCAGAAGCGTCTGGATGCCAACTACTTCCAGACTCTGCCGTACCTGCAGAACTTCAACGAAGGCAAGGGCACCCACCTGGAAACCGTGGTGGGTGTACACGTAGAGCCCTTCGGTGGTTACTCGAAGAAGGTCAAGGCCCTGAGCGAGCTGAAAGAAGGCGCAACCGTTGCCATCCCTAACGAGGGCAGCAACAGCGGCCGCGCCTTGCTGCTGCTGCAGAAGGCCGGCCTGATTACCCTGAAAGACCCGAAGAATGCCCTGGCCACCCCCAAGGACATCGCCGAGAACCCGAAGAAGCTGAAGTTCCGCGAGCTTGAGTCGGCGATGCTGCCCCGTGTGCTGGACCAGGTCGACCTGGACATGATCAACACCAACTACGCCCTGGAAGCTGGCCTGAACCCGGCTAAAGATGCACTGGTGATCGAAGGCTCCGATTCGCCCTACGTGAACTTCCTGGTGGCCCGCCCGGACAACAAGGACAGTGAGGCCATCCAGAAACTGGCCAAGGCCCTGACCAGCCCGGAAGTCAAGGCATTCATTGCCAAGAAGTACCAAGGTGCGGTGCTGCCGGCGTTCTGATGCGCTTGCTTCACCTTGCATGACCCGACGCCGACACCTTTGTGTCGGCGTTTTCATTGCTGGGATCTCTGAAAGCTGGCGCGATCCCTGTGGGAGCGGGTTTACCCGCGAAGAATCCAACGCGGTGCATGGCACCGGCTGCGCCGGTGTTCGCGGCTAAATCCCCACAGTGCTCGCGCAAACTTTTGGGTTTTGAGCAAGGCAGCCCCTTACGGCCCTGGCACCAATCGCAAGGTACTCTGCGCCGGAATCACCCCCATCTGCGCCCGCTGATACTGCCCCTGCACATACTCCTCAGCCTGGTCCGCGTAATGTCGGTCGAACGGCACGCCACTCTGCCCGACCGGGTTGATGGTCAGCGCCTGCCCGGCATCGGCAAAGTCGACCAGCCGCCGCGTCGACGGCCCATAGGTCACCGGCCATGGCGCAGAGCTGATCTTCGCCGAGAGGTTGTTCGGCACTTCATGGGTACCGGGTGCGGCGAATGGCCCAACGTTGAACAGCAGGTTCAGCGGTTTTTTCACCCCAAGCGGATGGTTGTGGGTCAGGGTATGGGCCTTGCCCCATTGCCAGCTGGCCGGATCGCGGCCCAGTGTGTCACGCAGATGCTTCAGGCTTTTCTGCCAGGCCATGCGCACGACGGCGGTACGGTCGGTACGCTGGCTGCCGCCACGGGTGTTCCACCAGGGTGAATCGGCTTGCGCTGCCAGGCGTGGCAAGGCGGCGTCGATCACGCGGGTGCTGATCAGCACCGGGAACCAGGTATCGCCCAGCTCGTTATGCAGGGCCGCGAATGCCAGTTCATAGAGGAACTGGTTGAACAGCGTGGCGCTGGTCGAATCGAGCGGGTAGTCCCCAGCCCAAGCTGCCAGTTGCTCGACCAGCTCTTTCTCTTCGTCACCTTCGGCCACTGCACGCAGGGTTGCCAGAAGCGGGGCAAGGGTGCGCGGGCCATAGTCACTGGCGGTGTCCAGCTGCAATGCCTGGCTGTTTTGGATATCCCATTTCACCTCTGGGTTGGCCAGGTGACGATCAAGCTGGCGGCCACGGTCGGGCAGGTTGTAGTAACCCGGTATCGGCACCGCCGCCGGTGGCTGGTAGTTGGCCGAAACGATATAGCCACGGGCCGGGTTCTCCTGCTGCGGGTTGATGCTGAAGGGGTAGAAACCGAGCTTGTTGGCCTGCGCGCTGGCCCCGTCGAGGATGAACGCCGGGTCGACGCCGTCGGGGCGGATTGGCAGCTTTGCCGCTGCCCACCAACCGATATCGCCACGGGCATTGGCCCAGACAAAATTGAGCCCGGGCGCGTGAACCTTGGCGGCGGCCTCGCGCATCTTGCCCAGGGTGTCGGCGCGGTTGAGCTGGTAGAAGCCGTCGAGGATCGGGTTTTCAGTTTCCAGAAATGCCCACCACATGGCGATTGGCGTGGTGCCGGAGGTATTACCCAGCACGTTGTTGACGATCGGACCGTGGGGCGAGCGGCGCAGGCTGATGGTGACCGGCTGCTCGCCTTTGACGGCAATCTTCTGTTCGGTCGTTTCCAGTGTGTGCCACTGGCCATCGACCATCACCTGATCGGCGTTGGCGGGGTTGGTCTTTTCGGCGACCAGGTCAACGTCATCGTTCTGGAACATGGTCAGGCTCCAGCCAAAGTCACGGTTGTGGCCGAGCAGGGCGAACGGGTTGAGTGCCTGGAAATAGCCGTAGAGGTTGAAGCCGGGCGCTGACAGCTCGGCCTCGTACCACACTGCAGGTACGGCAAAGCTGATGTGCGGGTCGCCAGCCAGCAACGGCTTGCCACTGCGGGTGCGGCTACCCGCGACCGCCCAGGCGTTGCTGCCTTCGAACTGCGGGATGCCGGCGTCGCCCAGCGCCTCATGGCTTAAGCGCGCAAGTGCTTCCAGGCTTTGCCAGTCGGCGGCGGCCAGTGGCGTGCCCAGCGCGCCCTCGGGTTGCCAGCCAAGATCGAATATTTTCAGGTAGTCAGGCCCAAGCTGGTCGCGGATGTAGGTCAGAGCAGGCTCGGTGCGGAACGCGGCGGCAAAACTGTAGGCCAGGTAGCCGGCGATGCTCAGCGTGTCCTCGGCGGTGAACGGGCGCGGGGGGATGCCGAGCAGGTCGAATTCCGTGGGTTTGGGGTGGCTGGCCTGCCAACTGTTGACCCCATCGAGGTAGGCTTGCAGGGCCTGCCATGCCGGCGCCTGCGGATCCTGCCGCTTGGCCATCAGCGCGGCTTGCTCGCGTATGCGCAGGCTGCGGAACAGGGTATCGGTGGGCAGCAGCTTGTCGCCGAGCACTTCAGCCAGTTCGCCCCGGGCCAGGCGGCGCAGGATCTCCATCTGGAACAGCCGGTCCTGGGCATGCACGTAGCCCAGTGCACGGTAAAGGTCCGGCTCGCTCTGTGCCTGCAGGTGTGGCACGCCGCGGGCGTCGTAGCGCACGCTGACCGGGGCTTGCAGGCCAGCAACGGCGACCTCGCCCTCGCGCTGCGGCAGCTTGCCCTGCACGTACCAGTAACCGGCGCCCGCGGCCACGGTGAGTACTACCCCCAGCAGGGTCAGGCTGCGCTTCATTCAGGCTCCTTGTGCGTTCAAACGGAAAATGTGGTCCGATCATCGGCGGATTCGCGAACAGAGCATAGCCCCAGGAAGGAGTTTCCATGTCCCTCAGCGAAAAACACAAAATGCTCACCGGTCAGCTCTACCACGCTGGCTGCCCTGAACTGCAGGCCGAGCAGATCGCCAACAAGCACTGGATGCATCGCTACAATAACAGTGTCGAACTGCTCAACGACGCACGCCACGGGCTGCTTGTGGAACACTTTGGCCAGGTTGGCGAAGGCGCGGTGATTCGCCCGCCGTTCTATTGCGACTATGGCTACAACATCAGCGTTGGCCGCAATACCTTCATGAACTTCAACTGCGTGATCCTCGACGTGGTGCCGGTGCGTATCGGCGACGACTGCCAGATCGGCCCCAACGTGCAGATCTACACCGCCGACCATCCGCTCGATCCTGAAGTGCGGCGCAGCGGGCTGGAGAGTGGGCGGCCGGTGACCATCGGCGACAACGTGTGGATCGGCGGTGCGGCGATCATCCTGCCAGGGGTGAGCATCGGTGATAACGCCATCGTCGGCGCCGGCAGTGTGGTGACCCGGGATGTGCCTGCGGGCGCGACGGTGGTGGGTAACCCGGCGAGGGTCCGTCAGCCCGACCAAGGGCAGTAGCAGCCCACCGCCAGGGTATTGGAGGCGCTGACCTGACGGCCGTCGAGCAAAGCCTTGAGGATTGGCTCGATGAAGCTGTTGCTGGCGTTGCACACGGCGCCTTCGCTGTACGGGCCAAAGTAAGCCAGGCGGCCTTGCCGGTCCCAGATGGCCACGGCAGGAGAGGCAGGCAGCTGCTCGCTGCCGGGCAGGTGGGTGATGGGGTGCAAGCTGCCGATATTGGCCGGTAGCTGGCCGTGGCTGCCGGGCTTTTGCAGCACATGGAAGGTAACGTCGTGGCCTGCGAACTGGCTGACAAGGTCGCCCAGGTGCTGCTGGTTGCCGACGTTGCATGGGCAGGCCGGGTCCCAGAAATGCACCACGCGGATAGGGCCAACACCGGCCAGCTCGGCAGGTAGCTGTAATTGGCTGCCGTCGAACAGCGTGGCCTGGTTGCCGAACGGGCGCAGGTAGCGAGCCTGAAAGGCGCTGTAGGCCTGCCAGAGGATTACGGCGCCGAGCAACAAGGCGGTTGCCGTGCACAGCGGTTTGATGATTCGGCTATTCATGAAGAGTCGGTGGCCCTTTCGCGACACAAGGCCGCTCCCGCAATTGGATCGATGCTGGTTGTTCGAGGTGAGCAAGCTTGCCATGGCGCCGGCCAGAGCTGAAGATTCCAGATCAATACTTGCTCGATGTGGATGTACCCCGATGCCCCCTGCCTTTCACCCTGACCGCCTGCGCTCCAGTCTGGCGCCGTTGACTGCTCGCCAGCCGCTGTCGGCACAAGCGCAGGACTACCAGCGCTTCTATGGCCTGGACCTGCCGGCACACAGCTGGCTGGGCGGCTTCCAGGCGGCGGGGTTCGACCTGGTCGGGCAGGCCTGGCTACCCGAGCAGCCAAGCGCGACGCTGTTCCTGCTGCACGGCTATTACGACCACATGGGCCTGTACCAGCATGTGATTGCGTGGGCACTCAAGCAAGGTTTTGCGGTGATCAGTTGTGACCTGCCCGGCCACGGCCTGTCCAGCGGCGAGCGGGCCAGCATCAATGACTTCGCGGTGTACCAGCAAGTGCTGGAGGCCTTGTTCGAACAGGCGCACACGCTGCAACTGCCGCACCCGTGGCACCTTTGTGGGCAGAGTACGGGAGGGGCGATTGCCGTGGACCATCTGCTGCACCAGGGCGCGCGCAGCCCCGTCGATGGCCAGATCATCCTGCTGGCCCCGCTGGTGCGGCCATGTTCATGGCGCTGGTCGAAGTTCAGTTATTGCGTGCTGCGCCACTTCGTCAATGGCATCGAACGGCGCTTCAGTGAGAACACCAACGACCCGGCCTTCCTGCCGTTCCTGGAGGCCGACCCGCTGCAACCGCGTCGCCTGCCAACGGCCTGGGTAGGCGCACTGATCGCCTGGGTCAAACGCATCGAGGCTGCGCCGCGCAGTGCGCGGCGGCCATTGATCGTGCAGGGGGAGGCGGATGGTACGGTGGACTGGCCCCATAACCTCGAAGTGCTCAAGGCCAAGTTTGCCGAGCCGCAGATACTGATGCTGCCTGAGGCCCGTCACCACCTGGCCAACGAGTTGCCGGGCATCCGTCAGCGCTACTTCGACTTCATCAACCAGCGCCTGGGCTGATCACTTGAGGTCGTTGGCGCTCTGGCCAACCGCCAGGCCGGCGCGCACAGCGGCCAGGGCCGCCTGGTAGTAAGCCTTGCCCTCGGGCGACTCGGCAAAGGTGGCGAACGCTTCCAGCTCGGCATCGGACAGGTCGCGGTAGACGTACAGCAGGGTGTTGTTCAGGTCTTCGCCAATTTGCCCCATCAGCCGCTGGCGCTGGCCATCCAGCAGGCTCTGGGCCTGGCCGCCGCCGAACAGGCCGGGGATCATCGAGCTGAGGCTGTCGGCTGCGACACCGGCGATGGCAAGGCTGACTTCAGCGCCTGCTTCACGCGCAGGCAGGGCTTGGGCCAAGTGGCCGATGACCAGCAGACGATCGTCGCTTGCCTGGATCTTGGGCAGGCCTTTGGCGTTCTTGGCCAGTTCGTCCTTGCGTGTGGCCTTGAGCTCGGCCGCCACCACTTTGCGCCCCAACGGCGACTGGAAGAAGGCCAGGGCCGGTGCCGGGTTGGCCAGGGTGGCACGCAGCTTGGCCTGGGCGCGACGGTCCACTGCCTGGGCCTGGAAGCGCTGGTTGCTGTTGTTGACCAGCGCCTGGTACACGGCAGGAGGCAAACTGTTGCGGTAGCGCTCCTGGGCGGCGGTCAGGGCATCGTTGAAGTGGGCGCGCTGGTCGGGCCAGCCGGCAGCCTTGTACAGTTGATCCAGGTTGTCTGCCCAGACAGGCATGGTACAGATCATCAGCAGAATCAGGGAAAACAGACGGCGCATTCAGGACTCCTGTCGGCAGGGGCCTATTGTCCTTGGCCCGGCGCCGGTTTGTCGAGATATCCGCGTGTTTCTCGGCCAAGTGGCGCTGTGCGGCGACAGGGCGAATGGATATGATGCGCGCCATGCACATCTCCCCTGAATACCCGATGCTTGCGGCCGTCGTCGACGATCTGGCCACCCATGGCTGGTCCCAGCAGGCGCACTTTCTGCCTGCCGACCTGGTACGCGCGCTGGCAGCCGAGTGCCGGCGCCGTGATGCCGAAGGCGAACTCAACCCCGCAGGGGTTGGGCGCGGTGCTACCCAGGAGGTGCGCGAAGCCATTCGCGGTGACCAGATCCAGTGGATCGACCCGGGGCAGGCCGAGGCCTGCGACCAGTACCTGGCGGCCATGGACCAGCTGCGCCTGGCGATCAACCAAGGCCTGTTCCTGGGCCTGGAAGACTTCGAATGCCACTTTGCCCTGTACCCACCGGGGGCGTTCTATCGCCGGCACCTGGACCGCTTCCGCGACGATGACCGGCGCATGGTCTCGGCGGTGCTTTACCTCAATGAAGGCTGGCAGCCGCATGACGGTGGCCAGTTGCGCATGTTCCTGGCCAACGGTGTCGAGCACGATGTCGAGCCAGTGGCCGCTTGCCTGGTGGTATTCCTGTCGGGCGAAGTGCCTCACGAAGTATTGCCGGCCGGGCGCGAGCGGCTGTCGTTGACCGGCTGGTTCAGGCGGCGTGGCAATGACCCGTTCTGATATGCCCAAGGTGCTGGTGAGCGCCTGCCTGTTGGGGCAGCCAGTACGCTATGACGGCCGGGCAAGCGGTCATCCCGATTTGTTGCAGCAGTGGCAGGCCGAAGGGCGCGTGGTGCCGTTGTGCCCAGAGGTAGCCGGCGGCTTGCCGACACCGCGGCCGCCAGCGGAGATACCGGGAGGGCAGGGCAGCGCAGTGCTGGATGGCAACACGCAGGTGCTGACGGTGACGGGGGAAGATGTCAGTGCCGAGTTTCTGGCCGGTGCGCAGTTGGCGCTGGAACTGGTGAACCGGCATGGCATTCGCGTAGCGGTGCTGAAGTCTGGCAGTCCTTCGTGTGGCAACCGGTTGACCTATGATGGCACCTTCAGTGGTGTGAAGGTGGCCGGAGAAGGGGTAACCACGGCGTTGCTGCGGCGGGCGGGGGTGCAGGTGTTCAGCGAGCTGGAACTGGACCAGGCGCAGCGTGCTTTGGGTGATATATCTGTTTGAACCTGTGCTGGCCCTTTCGCGGGTGAACCCGCTCCTACAGGGATCGCACTGTATCCAAGGCGGGCTTACCCGCGAAGAGACCGGTACAGGTTGCAAAGAAGACCTTACTGCCCGGCTGCAGTCTCCTGCACACCCTTGAACCACTTCTGCTCAAGTTCGGCAGTCCGGCCACTGTCTTTCAAGCGCTGCAACGCATTGTTTACGGCGCTTTCAAAAGCTGGGTTGTCCTTCTGGAACGGGATCACCAGTTTCTTCTCGCCAATCGGCCGGCTCACATCGAGTGGGCCGCCGCCTGTGAGCGACTCACTCGACGGGGTGAGTGCGATGTCGTACTTGCCACTCTCGACACCCGCCAGCACTTCGGCAGCTGGAGCTTCGACGAACTCGGCGCGCAAGTCCAGTTCCTTGGCCAGGGCCTGGCCAAATTCGATGTCGAAACCTGTCAGGTGGTCATCTTGTTTAAAAGCGTACGGCGAGTTGTCGGCCTGTACGGCAATGCGCAGTTCGCCCCGGTCGGCGATTTCGTCGATCAGCTCCGCCTGAGCCAATGGACTGATCAGTACTGCCAGCAGTACCCCTATGGTCGAACGCATGTATGCCCCTTTTCTTTTAGCAGATTGAAAACGATCGCCACGGCTTTCTTCCTCGCCGTGATCGAGCGCAGCCTATGACCTTCAAGCCTTGGCATTGTTTAACCCTGACGGAAATATTTCTGTCAGGCAATGTGAACACCTTGGCGATTATTTCAACTAAGGTGAACTACCGCCGCTTTTGGATTACAGGCTGCGGTCAATAAGTGAATCACAGGAGAAGTGAATGAACAGCCTATTTTCGCGTGCTGCCGTTGCCGGTCTGCTGATGGGAGCGTCGGTGTTCGCCAGTGCCGCAGACGCCCTGAAGAGCCAGGAGCCGCCCAAGGAGGCAAAGGTCTTCATCGTTTCCCCCGCCGATGGTGCCACGGTCGACAAGACCTTCACCGTCAAGTTCGGTATCGAGGGTATGGGCCTCAAGCCTGCGGGTGACCAAACGCCGCACACCGGGCACCACCATTTGCTGGTGGATGTCGACAAAGAGCCGGTGGCTGACATGCCACTGCCAACCAGCCTGATGCCAGAGGCCGGCGTCGCACTGCCGGCGGGGGCGCAAGTGCTGCACTTTGGCAAGGCACAGACCGAAACCAGCATTACCCTGACCCCGGGCAAGCACACCCTGCAACTGATTCTGGGTGACCAGTATCATGTGCCGTTCAAGCCTAGCGTCGAGTCGAAGAAGATCACGGTTGAAGTGAAATAAAAAAGGGAGGCCTTCAGGGCCTCCCTTTTTCATGCTGCACCGAGACTTAGAACAGGACGCGGGAACGGATGGTGCCCTTGACCTGTTGCAGTTTCTCTTGCGCAAGGTCCGAGTATTCGGCGTCAACGTCGATTACCACGTAACCGACTTTCTCGTTGGTCTGCAGGAACTGACCGGAGATGTTGATACCGTTCTCGGCGAAGACCTTGTTGATCTCGCTGAGCACGCCGGGGATGTTTTCGTGAATGTGCAGCAGACGGTGTTTGCCTGGATGCGCTGGCAGGGCCACTTCCGGGAAGTTGACCGAAGACACCGAAGTACCGTTGTCGCTGTACTTGACCAGTTTCTCTGCCACTTCCAGGCCGATGTTGGCCTGGGCTTCGGCGGTGGAACCACCAATGTGCGGCGTCAGGATCACGTTGTCGAGGCCGCGCAGCGGGCTCTCGAACTCTTCGTCGTTGGAGCGTGGCTCGACCGGGAACACGTCGATGGCGGCGCCGATCAGGTGCTTGTCCTTGATGGCCGCGGCCAGGTGGTCCAGTTCGACAACGGTTCCACGGGCGGCGTTGATCAGGATCGCACCCTTCTTCATCGAGCGGATTTCCTTCTCGCCGATCATCCACTGGGTGGATGGCAACTCAGGCACGTGCAGCGAGACGATGTCGGCCAGGCCCAGCAGCTCGTTCAGGCTGGTGACCTGCACGGCGTTGCCCAGTGGCAGCTTGGTCAGCGGGTCGAAGAAGTACACCTGCATGCCCATGTTCTCAGCCAGTACCGAAAGCTGGGTACCAATCGAGCCGTAGCCGACGATGCCCAGTTTCTTGCCGCGGATTTCGAACGAGTTGGCAGCGCTCTTGATCCAGCCGCCACGGTGGCAGGAGGCGTTTTTCTCAGGGATGCCGCGCAGCAGCAGGATGGCTTCGGCCAGAACCAGCTCGGCGACCGAGCGGGTGTTGGAGTATGGCGCGTTGAACACGGCGATACCGCGCTCGCGGGCAGCTTCCAGGTCAACCTGGTTGGTACCGATGCAGAAGCAGCCGACAGCGACCAGTTTCTTGGCGCAGTCGAAGATCTCTTCGGTGAGCTGGGTGCGCGAACGGATGCCGATGAAGTGGGCATCGGCGATCTTTTCCTTCAGCTCGGCTTCCGGCAACGAACCAGTGAGGTATTCGATGTTGGTGTAGCCGGCGGCCTTGAGGGTATCGACCGCGTTCTGGTGCACACCTTCAAGAAGAAGGAACCGGATCTTGCTCTTGTCGAGAGAAGTCTTGCTCATCTGCGTAAACCTGTATCCCGGAGATAAAATGGCGAGGGGTGATGCCAGGCGCGAGGGCAGCCTTAGCATGAACAGCGGGAGGGCTATGCTAGCATACGCGACACAATCTGAGCTTATCCCGACAGTTGAAGAGTGCTCAGGGTGACCATGAATAAGTCGAGAGTTCCAGCGATGACCCGCCCCGCTGTTATTGAAGAACTGATGACCCTTGTCGACCCGGGCAAGGTCCTGACTGACCCGGTTTCCCTCGAAGCGTATGGCAAGGACTGGACCAAGCATTACCCGCCCGCGCCCAGCGCCATCGTCTTTCCCAAAACGGTAGAACAGGTGCAAGCCATTGTGCACTGGGCCAATGCGCACCAGGTGGCGCTGGTGCCCTCTGGCGGGCGTACCGGGCTTTCTGCTGGTGCGGTGGCAGCCAATGGCGAGGTTGTGGTCGCCTTCGACTACATGAACCAGATCCTTGGCTTCAATGCCTTCGACCGCACTGTGGTTTGCCAGCCAGGGGTCATCACCCGCCAGTTGCAAACCTTCGCCGAAGAGCAAGGCCTGTATTACCCGGTGGACTTCGCTTCCAGCGGCTCCAGCCAGATTGGCGGCAATATCGGCACCAATGCCGGCGGAATCAAGGTGATTCGCTACGGCATGACCCGCAACTGGGTGGCCGGGCTGAAAGTGGTCACCGGCAAGGGCGAGTTGCTGGAACTGAACAGGGACCTGATCAAGAACGCCACCGGTTACGACCTGCGGCAGCTGTTCATTGGTGCCGAGGGTACGCTGGGCTTCGTGGTCGAGGCCACCATGCGCCTGGACCGCGCACCGCGCAATCTCACCGCCATGGTGCTGGGCACACCGGACTTCGACTCGATCATGCCGGTGCTGCACGCTTTCCAGGGCAAGCTGGACCTGACCGCTTTCGAGTTTTTCTCCGACAAGGGGCTGGCCAAGATCCTTGCGCGCGGCGATGTACCTGCGCCGTTCGCGACTGATTGCCCGTTCTATGCGCTGCTGGAGTTCGAGGCCAGCACTGAAGACGTTGCCAACGAAGCATTGGCTACCTTCGAGCATTGCGTCGAGCAGGGTTGGGTGCTGGATGGGGTGATGAGCCAGAGCGAAACCCAGCTGAAAAACCTGTGGAAGCTGCGCGAGTACCTGTCGGAAACCATCTCGCACTGGACACCGTACAAGAACGACATTTCTGTCACTGTCTCGAAAGTGCCTGCGTTCCTGCGCGATATCGACGCCATCGTCTCAGAACATTATCCGGACTATGAGGTGGTGTGGTACGGCCATATTGGTGACGGCAACCTGCACCTGAACATCCTCAAGCCTGAACATATGAGCAAGGACGACTTCTTCGCTTCGTGTGCCAAGGTCAACAAGTGGGTGTTCGAGATTGTCGAGCGTTACAACGGGTCGATTTCTGCGGAGCATGGCGTAGGCATGACCAAGCGTGACTACCTGGGCTACAGCCGCTCCCCCCAAGAAATCGCCTGCATGAAGGCAATAAAGGCCGTGTTCGACCCTAACGGCATCATGAATCCGGGTAAGATCTTCGCACCTGAATAAAAAGCAGTATCCAGAAGGAGTCGGCCATGAGTTACCAGCACCAGTACGTAGACGGCACGCGCATTCACTTCCCCCTGGGCAAGGTGGTGTGCATCGGCCGTAACTATGCCGAGCATGCCAAGGAACTGGACAACCCGATCCCCACCGAGCCGCTGCTGTTCATCAAGCCAGGCAGCTGCGTGGTGCCGGCCGAAGGTGGCTTCAAGATCCCGGCCGAGCGTGGGTCGGTGCACTATGAGGTTGAAATCGCCGTATTGCTGGGCAAGCCGCTGTCGACCCATCCGAGCGAGGAAGAGGTGCTGGACGCCATTTCCGGTTACGCGCCGGCGCTGGACCTGACCCTGCGCGACGTGCAGGCCAAGCTGAAGGAAAAGGGCCTGCCTTGGGAGCTGGCCAAGTGCTTTGACGGCGCTTGCGTGCTGCCACCGTTCGTCTCGGCCGCCAGCTTCGAGGACGTGACAGACATCCCGGTGCGCCTGACCGTGAATGGCGAAGTGCGCCAGGAGGGTAACAGCGCGATGATGCTTAACCCGATCGTGCCGATGATTCAGTACATGGCAGCGCATTTCTCACTACAAGCGGGGGATGTAATCCTCACCGGTACCCCGGCGGGTGTTGGGCCGTTCAATGTCGGTGACGAGCTGGTGCTGGAACTGCCGGGTGTGAGCCGCTTCGAAAGCCGGGTGCTTTAACTCGAAACCGCGTCGCCTTTTTCGCGGGTAAACCCGCTCCTACAGGGATTGCAGCACCTTGGGAGCGGGCATGCCCGCGAATGGGCCGGCACTGTTTACCGATTTTTCACACCCAATCTGGATAATGCGCGCACCTACGCCCATTTTCCCAGGATCACTGCATGCCATCCTCCTCCAGCGCCCCGGTAACCCCCAAGCGTCGCTTCTACCTGCGCTGGCCCTTCGGCCTGGCCGTGGCGGCGGTGATCGGCTATGGCGTGGCGGTGGCCATGCACTGGGATGACCGCGGTGCACTGTGGGTAAAAGAAAGCTTCGAAAGCACCGCCGAGCGTAGCGAGAGCGTTTGGTTGCCGGATTACCAGGTGGACATCGACGCCAAACCGCTGCCGGGCATGGACGATGATGAAGCCTCGGATGTGGCCTTCAACCCGCAAACCCGCACCCTGTTTGCGGTCATGGGCAAGAACCCGATCCTGGTCGAGCTGAGCCTGGAGGGCGATGTACTGCGCAAGATCCCGCTCAACGGCTGGAACAACCCCGAAGGCGTCGCGGTGCTGGAAGACGGCAACCTGGCCATCACTGACGAGCGCCTGCACGATCTGACCGTGGTCAAGGTGGACGCGCAGACCACGGCACTGAATCACGACGACTTCCCGAGCTACGACCTGGGCCCGTCGGTCAAAAGCAACAAGGGCTTTGAGGCCGTCGCCTGGGACCCGCTGCGCCAGCGCCTGATCATTGGCGAGGAGCGCCCGCCCAAGCTGTACACCTGGAGTACCGATGGCCGCAGCCCGCTCCAGGGTGACAAACAGTCGTTGCCGAGCGATGAACTCGACTTGCGCAACCTGTCTGCGCTGGGTGTCGACCCGCGTACTGGCCACTTGCTGGTGCTTTCGGCCGACTCCAACATGCTGCTGGAGCTGGACGAGCAGGGCCAGCAAGTCAGCTTCATGACGCTGCTGGGCGGCTTCAACGGGCTTGAAGACACCATTCCGCGGGCTGAAGGGGTGGCCATGGACGACAAGGGCAACCTTTACATGGTCAGCGAGCCGGCGCTTTTCTATCGTTTCAAGAAGAACTGACAACATCATCAGATTTGCCTGACGCTGGCATTAAGCTTTGCTTCAGCCATTCATGATTAGATTCGCCATCCTTGTGTCGAGTCTGTCCCTATGCGTCGTTTTGTTCGCCTGCTCCTTGTTCTGGCTGCCGTTGGTCTGCTCCTGCTTGGCTGGGCTGGGCAGGAGTTTCGCCTGTTCGAGCGTGGCTGGTTCAATCTGAAGACATGGTGGCAGCCTGTGGAGCGCAGCATTGGCCTGGATCGCTACCGGGTGGTGCTGGAGGCGCAACCGATCGAAGGGCTGGATGATGACATTTCGGCGCTGACCTACGACCCTGACCGCAAAACCCTCTTCACAGTCACCAATGCACGTTCGGAGCTGATCGAGCTGTCGCTGGACGGCCGTATCCTGCGACGTGTGCCGCTGACTGGCTTCGGCGACCCGGAGGCGGTGGAGTACGTTGGGCCAAACAGCTATGTGATTACCGACGAGCGTCAGCAGCGGCTGATTCGCGTACGGCTGGACGACGACACGCTGTTTCTCGATGCCGGTGATGCCGAGCAACTGACCTTGGGCATTGGTCTCAATGGCAACAAGGGCTTCGAGGGCCTGGCCTACGACTCGGCGGGCAAGCGCCTGTTCGTGGCGAAGGAGCGTGACCCGATGCTGATCTATGAGGTGCATGGCTTCCCGCATGACAACCCGGAAAAGCCCTACGCCGTGCATGTGGTGCAGGACCGCAAGCGCGATTCACGGCTATTTGTGAGGGACCTTTCGAGTTTGCAGTTCGATGAGCGCAGTGGGCATCTGCTGGCGCTGTCGGACGAGTCGCGGCTGGTGCTGGAGCTGGATGTACAAGGCCAGCCGCTGAGTACCTTGTCGTTGCGCAAGGGCTTCCAGGGGTTGCAGGCGACGGTGCCGCAGGCGGAGGGCATTGCGATGGATGAAGCGGGGACCATTTACCTGGTCAGTGAGCCGAACCTGTTCTATGTGTTCAAGCAGCCGGCTGACTAATCGCCTGTCAGGGCCTATTCGCGGGTAAACCCGCTCCTACAGGGATCGCCACGGTTCCAGGCTTGTGGGGTACCTGTGGGAGCGGGCTTGCCCGCGAAGAACGTTACTCGGCCTTCAGGCTCTTCACGCCCTCAGCGGTGCCCAGCAACAGCAGATCCGCTGGTCGCGCCGCGAACAGACCGTTGGTCACCACGCCGACGATGGCGTTGATCTGCGCTTCCAGCTCCACCGGGTTGGTGATCTGCAGGTTGTACACATCCAGGATCACGTTGCCGTTGTCGGTGACCACGCCTTCACGGTACACCGGGTCGCCACCCAACTTCACCAGCTGACGTGCCACGTGGCTGCGGGCCATGGGGATCACTTCGACCGGCAGGGGGAAGGCCCCCAGTACCGGCACCAGCTTGCTGCCGTCGGCGATGCAGATGAAGGTCTTGGCCACGGCTGCGACGATCTTTTCGCGGGTAAGGGCTGCGCCGCCGCCCTTGATCAGGTGCAGGTGTGCGTCGCTCTCATCGGCGCCGTCCACGTAGAACTCAAGCTCGCTGACGCTGTTCAGTTCGTAGACCGGGATGCCATGGCCTTTCAGGCGCTGGGCAGTGGCTTCGGAGCTGGCGACTGCACCGTCGAAAGCGGTCTTGTGCTGAGCCAGGGCATCGATGAAGAAGTTGGCGGTCGAACCGGTACCGACGCCTACGACGCTCTTTTCATCCAGCTTGGGCAGAATGAAGTCGACAGCGGCCTGGGCGACGGCCTGTTTGAGTTGGTCCTGGGTCATGCGGGCTCCGGAAGGGGCAGGGCGGTTTCAAAGTCACCTAGTATAACGGCTCGCACGGCTTTGCTGTGGTCGCCCGACGTAGCGCTAGGGTAGACTCCCAGCCCTCGTCCCGCGGCCCAGTGATGCTTTCCCGATGCTCGAACAGTACGTCAAGAAGATCCTCACCTCGCGCGTCTATGACGTTGCCGTCGAAACCCCGTTGCAGAGCGCCGGGCAGCTGAGCAAGCGCCTGGGCAACCAGATTTTGCTCAAGCGCGAAGACCTGCAGCCAGTGTTCTCGTTCAAGATCCGCGGCGCGTATAACAAGCTGGCCCAGCTGAGCCCGGAAGAACTGGCCCGTGGCGTGGTGACCGCCTCTGCCGGCAACCACGCCCAAGGCCTGGCCCTGGCCGCGCGCGAAATGGGCATCAAGGCCACCATCGTGATGCCCAAGACCACCCCGGAAATCAAGGTCGAAGGCGTGCGCTCGCGCGGTGGCAAGGTTGTGTTGCATGGCGACTCGTTCCCTGAGGCGCTGGCCTATTCGCTGAAACTGGTCGATGAAAAGGGCTTCGTCTACGTTCACCCTTACGACGATCCGCACACCATCGCCGGGCAGGGCACCGTCGCCATGGAAATCCTGCGCCAGCACCCTGGCCAGCTAGACGCGATCTTCGTCCCGGTGGGCGGTGGCGGCCTGATCGCCGGCATTGCCGCCTATGTGAAGTACCTGCGCCCGGAAATCAAGGTAATCGGCGTCGAGCCGGACGATTCCAACTGCCTGCAGGCAGCCATGGCCGCCGGTGAGCGCGTGGTGTTGCCGCAGGTTGGGCTATTCGCCGACGGCGTGGCGGTGGCGCAGATTGGCCAGCACACCTTCGATATCTGCCGCCACCATGTGGACGAAGTCGTTACCGTCAGTACCGATGAAATATGCGCGGCAATCAAGGATATCTACGACGATACCCGCTCGATCACCGAGCCTGCCGGCGCGCTGGGTGTGGCGGGCATCAAGAAGTACGTCGAGCTTTACGGCGTCAGCGGCCAGACCCTGGTGGCCATCGACTCCGGTGCCAACGTTAACTTCGATCGCCTGCGCCATGTGGCCGAGCGTGCCGAGCTGGGTGAGAAGCGCGAGGCGATCATCGCCGTGACCATCCCTGAGCGCCCGGGTAGCTTCAAGGCCTTCTGCGAGGCTATCGGCAAGCGTCAGATCACTGAGTTCAACTACCGCAAGCACACCTCTGACGAAGCGCATATCTTCGTTGGGGTGCAGACCCACCCGGAAAACGACCCCCGCGCGGCGCTGGTGCAGCAACTGACCGAACAGGGTTTCCCGGTTACCGATCTGACCGACAACGAACTGGCCAAGCTGCATATTCGTCATATGGTCGGCGGCCACTCGGCCGGTGCCAGTGACGAAATGGTGCTGCGCTTCGAATTCCCCGAACGGCCAGGGGCGCTGTTCAACTTCCTCAACAAGCTGGGCGGGCGCTGGAACATCTCGATGTTCCACTACCGCAACCATGGCGCGGCTGACGGGCGCGTGGTGGCTGGGCTGCAGGTGCCGGAGGACGAACGTCACCTGGTGCCGGCAGCGCTGGCCAAGATCGGTTACCCGTACTGGGACGAGACCGAAAACCCGGCCTACAAACTGTTCCTGGGCTGAGCGGCTAAGCTAGGGCTGATGGCCCTTTCGCGGGCTTGCCCGCTCCCACAGGTACTGCGCAGGCCTCAAGGCCTGAGATACCTTGGCAGGAGCGGGTAAGCCCGCGAAGAAGCTACCGCAAAATGCCAGTTTAAGGACGACCGAGACATGGAACACCTGACCACGCTCAAGACCTTGCACATCGTTGCCACCGCGCTGCTGTTTCTGGGCGCCCTGGGCCTGGCGATCTGGACCTGGCGCGCCCGCCGCCAGGGCGATGCCGAAGCCTACGCCAAGCTGCTGCGCCGGCCGTTGGTGTTCGTCTGGCTGGTGATGGGCCTGTGCCTGGTGAGCATGCCGTTCACCGGCTGGTGGCTGGTACACCTGGTGGGCTGGCCACTGGGGCAGACCTGGGTGTTGGCATCCAGTGTCATCTATACATTCGGCGCGTTTGCCGTGTGGTGGCTGCTGGTGCGGCTGAACCGGCTGCGCAAGGCCGAGGTGGTGGGGTTGCGGTTTACTCTGGCGCTGGCTGTATTCAGTGGGGTTTGCTTTCTGTCCATTGCCGGGCTGATGGGGGCCAAGCCGGTCTGACAGGCCTGGATTGCCTGTGCCGGCCTCTTCGCGGGCGCGCCCGCTCCCACAGGTACAGCGCAGCCCTCAAGGCCCGTGGTGATTCCTGTGGGAGCGGGCATGCCCGCGAAAAGGCCGGCACGCGAAACCTCAATCCCGCAGCGAGATCACCGGCCACCCGCGCTTATCCGCCTCGACCCGCAGGTCCGGGGCCGGGTCCACTGCCACTGCATGCGTCACCCGCTGCAACAACGGCAGGTCATTCATCGAGTCGCTATAGAAGTAGCTGTCCTCAAGATCAAAGCCGTTCTCCAGCATCCAGCGCTCCAGCCGCGTCACTTTGCCTTCACGGAAACACGGTATATCGGTACTACGCCCGGTATAGCGGCCGTCGCGCACCTCGCATTCGGTTGCCAGCAACACCCGCACCCCCAGGCGCCGGGCGATCGGTGCGGTAACGAAGCGGTTGGTAGCGGTGATGATCACCAGTTGGTCGCCCGCCTCGCGGTGCTGCTGCAGCAAGGCCAGGGCCCTGGGCAGGATGATGGGCTCGATGCAGTCGCGCATGAAGTCGCGGTGCCATTCGTCGAGCTGGGGCATGGGTGTTGCCGCCAGGATTTCCATGGAAAAGGCCAGGTAGGCCTGCAGGTCCAGGGTGCCATTGAGGTAGTCCTGGTAGAAGCTGTCGTTGCGTTGCTTGTAGGCGACCGGGTCGAGAATGCCGCGCTCGCAAAGATAGTCACCCCAGGCATGGTCGCTGTCGCCACCGAGGAGGGTATTGTCCAGGTCGAATAAAGCCAGGCGCATCGCGGTCACTCGCATCAGCCACAGGGTAGGCCCGCAGAATACGGAGTTTTCACGCAGCTGCACATAAGCTTGGCGGGCGCGTTGCTGCGCTCGCAAGCTTTGTGGAACAATGCGTTGACATGCGTTTGCGAGGTTGCTGCCGTGATCGACCCGGATGGTTTTCGCCCCAATGTCGGGATCATTCTCACGAATGATGCCGGGCAGGTGCTATGGGCTCGACGGATCAACCAGGATGCCTGGCAATTCCCCCAGGGTGGTATCAACCCTGACGAGACGCCGGAAGATGCCCTGTACCGCGAGCTGAACGAAGAAGTTGGCCTTGAACGCGATGATGTAGAAATTCTTGCCTGCACCCGTGGCTGGTTGCGTTATCGTTTACCACAGCGGTTGGTACGTACTCACAGCCAGCCGCTGTGCATCGGCCAGAAGCAGAAATGGTTCCTGCTGCGCCTGGTCAGCAATGAACAACGGGTGCGAATGGACCTGACCGGCAAGCCGGAATTCGACGGCTGGCGCTGGGTGAGCTATTGGTATCCGCTGGGCCAGGTTGTGACATTCAAGCGCGAGGTGTACCGACGCGCCCTGAAAGAGCTAGCACCGCGTCTGTTGACGCGCGACTGACGACGGAGTTCGACCCCGAGCCATGCTCAATACGCTGCGCAAGATCGTCCAGGAAGTAAACTCCGCCAAAGATCTCAAGTCGGCGTTGGGGATCATTGTCTTGCGCGTCAAGGAAGCCATGGGCAGCCAGGTCTGCTCGGTCTACCTGCTCGACCCGGAAACCAACCGCTTCGTGCTGATGGCTACCGAAGGCCTGAACAAGCGCTCCATCGGCAAGGTCAGCATGGCCCCCAACGAAGGCCTGGTTGGCCTGGTCGGTACCCGGGAAGAGCCGCTGAACCTGGAAAACGCTGCCGACCACCCGCGTTACCGCTACTTTGCCGAAACCGGCGAAGAGAAATTCGCCTCCTTCCTGGGTGCGCCAATCATCCACCACCGCCGTGTGGTCGGTGTACTGGTCATCCAGCAAAAGGAGCGCCGCCAGTTCGACGAGGGCGAAGAAGCCTTCCTGGTCACCATGAGCGCCCAGCTTGCCGGGGTTATCGCCCACGCCGAGGCTACCGGCTCGATCCGTGGCCTGGGCCGTCAGGGCAAAGGTATCCAGGAGGCGCGCTTCGTGGGTGTGCCGGGGTCGCCTGGCGCCGCCGTGGGGCGTGCGGTGGTAATGTTGCCGCCGGCCGATCTGGAAGTGGTCCCGGACAAGACCGTCGATGATATCGACGCCGAACTCAGGCTGTTCCAGAACGCTCTGGAAGGTGTGCGCGACGACATGCGCAAGCTGTCGGCCAAGCTCGCCACCCAGCTGCGCCCGGAAGAGCGCGCGCTGTTCGATGTGTATCTGATGATGCTTGAAGACGCAGCCTTGGGCGGAGAGGTGACCGAGGTCATCAAGACCGGCCAATGGGCCCAGGGCGCCCTGCGCCAGGTGGTTGGTGAGCACGTCAACCGCTTCGAACTGATGGACGATGACTACCTGCGTGAGCGTGCCTCCGACGTCAAGGACCTGGGGCGGCGCCTGCTGGCGTATCTGCAGGAAGCACGTTCGCAGTCGCTGGTGTATGCCGACAACACCATCCTGGTCAGTGAGGAACTGACACCGGCCATGCTCGGTGAAGTGCCGGAAGGCAAGCTGGTCGGCCTGGTCTCGGTACTCGGCTCGGGCAACTCCCACGTCGCCATCCTCGCGCGGGCCATGGGCATCCCCACGGTGATGGGCCTGGTCGACCTGCCGTACTCCAAAGTCGACGGTATTGAACTGATCGTCGACGGCTACAAGGGCGAAGTGTTCACCAACCCCAGCGAAGTGCTGCGCAAGCAGTACAGCGAAGTGGTCGAGGAGGAGCGCCAGCTTGCCCAAGGGCTGGATGCACTGCGCGAACTTCCGTGCATCACCCCCGACGGCCACCGCATGCCCCTGTGGGTCAACACCGGGCTGCTCGCTGACGTGGCTCGTGCCCAGCAGCGCGGCGCCGAAGGGGTAGGCCTGTACCGCACTGAAGTGCCGTTCATGATCAACCAGCGCTTCCCCAGTGAGAAAGAGCAGCTGGCCATCTACCGTGAGCAGCTGGCGGCCTTTCACCCGCTGCCGGTGACCATGCGAACCCTCGACATCGGTGGTGACAAGGCGCTGTCGTACTTCCCGATCAAGGAAGAAAACCCGTTCCTCGGCTGGCGCGGCATCCGCGTCACCCTCGACCACCCGGAAATCTTCCTGGTACAGACCCGCGCCATGCTCAAGGCCAGCGAGGGCCTGAACAACCTGCGTATCCTGCTGCCGATGATTTCCGGCATTCACGAGCTGGAAGAGGCGCTGCACCTGATCCACCGCGCCTGGGGTGAAGTGCGTGATGAAGGTACCGATGTACCGATGCCGCCCGTGGGTGTAATGGTGGAAATTCCAGCGGCGGTGTACCAGACCAAGGAGCTGGCGCGGCAGGTGGACTTCCTGTCGGTCGGCTCCAACGACCTGACCCAGTACCTGCTGGCGGTGGACCGCAACAACCCGCGGGTTGCCGACCTGTACGACTACCTGCACCCGGCGGTGCTGCAGGCGCTGAACACGGTGGTGCGTGACGCCCATGGCGAAGGCAAGCCGGTGAGCATCTGCGGTGAGATGGCCGGTGACCCGGCAGCGTCAGTCCTGTTGATGGCCATGGGCTTTGACAGCCTGTCGATGAACGCCACCAACCTGCCGAAGGTCAAGTGGATGCTTCGCCAGATCAATATGGGCAAGGCCAAGGAACTGCTGGCCGAGGCCTTGAGCCATGACAACCCGCAGGTTATCCACAGCTCGCTGCAACTGGCCTTGAAGAACCTTGGGTTGGCGCGGATGATTGGGCCTGAAGCCAACAAGACCCTCTGACTGAGCGTTTGCCTGTTCGGGCTCTTCGCGGTTAAACCCGCTCCTACGCGCGGAGCGGGGGGCACACATCGGTGGCCCGGCACAGGCCGTTGTAGGAGCGGGTTTACCCGCGAAGAGGCCCGAACAGACAACATCAAATGCTCAGGCCAGCAACTCTATTTCCCCCAAATGCCCGCCAAAAGGCCCGAAACTGCGCTCAACCAGCCGCCTTTGCCCCTTTTTATCCACAATCAGCACTGTACTTGCACGGGTCCCGTAATTTTGGCTGGCGATGAACACGCTCGACAGCAATTTCTCGGTTGCCAACCCCACGCCTGTCTCGGGTAGATCACCATCAGCCGCGGGCTCGTTATCCGCAAGTAATGCCAGCAGCCTGTGCGGCTCCGGTGTGTCCAGCAGGCGCTGCAGCCCGTCACGTGCCTTCACCAGTTTCGGCCACGGTGTATCCAGCCCGGCGTTCGAAAGCCCGTAAACCCCAGCCTTCAGCAGGCGCGGCGTGGCCTCACGGGCATGCAGATAACCCAGTTGCTGCCCGTCACCCACCAGCAGGTTGAACCCCGAGTACTGCCCACTACGGCTGGTTACCTGGTCCAGGTAAGCCTCGACCCCCAGCTCCCCTTGCAGAAACGCCGCCACCAGCTCACCCCGCGAGCGAGGCCCCGGCGCCTGGCCCGGGTCGCGGATGTTGGTCAGCGCGGCAAAGCGCTGCTGTGGGCCTACGCCCAGCCAGGTACCGCCTGCCTCCAGGTCGCGCCCGGCATGCACCCCAGGTGCATCCTCCCAGGCCGCCAAGGGCTGAGTGGGGCGGGCATAGAATTCGTCGCGGTTGGCCGCCACGATCAGCGGCAGGGCGTGCCCCGGCCGCCAGGCAAATACGATCAGGCACATGGGGTGGGCCTCCGTGTTTTTTTGTCACTGTACCCACAGGAGCAGTGCGGATCCATCCTGACACAGAGTTCACTAGAGCCCCGAGCCCGGCTTCCGTTACCATGCCGGATTGATTTTCTAGGGGAAGCCGAATGGAATTCGTGCTCTATCTGTTGTTGGGCGCCTGTGCCGGTGTGCTGGCCGGGCTGTTCGGCGTGGGCGGCGGCATCATCATCGTGCCGGTGCTGGTGTTCAGCTTTACCCTGCAGGGTTTCGACGCTTCGGTGCTGACCCACCTGGCAGTCGGCACGTCGCTGGCCACCATCGTCTTCACTTCTATCAACGCCGTGCTGGAGCACCACCGCAAGGGTGCCGTGCAATGGTCAATCTTCGCCTGGATGACCCTTGGCATCCTGCTCGGGGCGGGTGTCGGCGCCAAGACCGCCTCGCTTATCCAGGGCCCGCTGCTGCAAAAGATCATTGGCGTGTTCGCCCTGGTCATCGCCGCGCAGATGGCGCTGGACCTCAAACCCAAGGCCAGCCGTGGCGTCCCCGGCAAGCCCGCATTGATCGGCGCAGGCGGCGTAATCGGCTGGGCTTCGGCCATATTCGGCATTGGCGGTGGTTCGCTGACGGTGCCGTTCCTCACCTGGCGCAGCCTGCCCATGCAGCAGGCAGTGGCCACGTCCTCGGCCTGTGGCCTACCGATTGCTGTGGCTAGTGCCCTGAGCTTCATGCTGCTGGGGTGGCACGAGGAGCATCTGCCGCCTAACAGCCTGGGTTACGTGTACCTGCCGGCGCTTGTCGGCATTGCCGTGACCAGCATGTTTTTTGCCCGCTTCGGCGCGCGCCTGGCGCACAAGCTGTCGCCCCGTTTGTTGAAACGCCTGTTCGCAGCCCTGCTGTTCTGTGTCGGCCTCAGCTTTTTGATTTGAATCGAGAGGAAGTTCCATGCTGCCTTACCCGCAGATAGACCCCGTGGCCTTGGCCATCGGGCCGCTGAAAATCCATTGGTACGGCCTGATGTACCTGATCGGCATCGGCGGTGCCTGGCTGCTGGCCTCACGCCGGCTGAACCGCTTCGACCCCACCTGGAACCGCGAGAAGCTGTCCGACCTGGTGTTCTGGCTGTCGATGGGGGTGATTGTCGGCGGGCGCCTGGGCTATGTGCTGTTCTACGACCTGCACGCCTACCTGGCCAACCCGACGCTGATCTTCGAAGTGTGGAAGGGCGGTATGTCGTTCCACGGCGGCTTCATCGGTGTGATGCTGGCGGCCTTGTGGTTCGGCAAGCGCAACAACAAGTCGTTCTTCGAGCTGATGGACTTCGTCGCCCCGCTGGTGCCGATTGGCCTGGGCGCCGGGCGTATCGGCAACTTCATCAACGCCGAGCTGTGGGGCAAACCCACCGACGTGCCATGGGCGATGATCTTCCCGCCGTTCAGCGACCCGGCCCAGTTGCCACGCCACCCGTCGCAGCTCTACCAGTTCGCCCTTGAGGGCGTGGCGCTGTTCGTCATCCTGTGGCTGTTCTCGCGCAAGCCACGGCCGACCATGGCGGTGTCGGGAATGTTCTCGCTGTGCTACGGCATCTTCCGCTTTGCCGTGGAGTTTGTCCGGGTGCCGGATGCACAACTCGGTTACATCGCGTTCGGTTGGCTCACTCAAGGCCAGTTGCTGTGCATTCCGATGATAGTCGGTGGCCTCGTCTTGATCTGGTGGGCTTATAATCGCAAGCCCACGGCGAAACCCGCCTGATTAATCCCACGGCAGGGGCGATCCCCCTGCCGTTTTTGCTACAGGTAAGCCATGAAACAGTATCTGGACCTGGTCCGCGACGTCATCGACAACGGCACGTTGCAAGGAAACCGCACCGGCATCCGCACCATCAGCCTGCCGGGCGCGATGCTGCGTTTCGACCTGCAGAAGGGCTTTCCGGCCATTACCACGCGCAAGCTGGCGTTCAAGTCGGCGATTGGTGAAATGGTCGGTTTCCTGCGTGGCGTGAAGAACGCCGGTGAGTTCCGCGAGCTGGGCTGCAAGGTCTGGGACCAGAATGCCAACGAAAACGCCCAGTGGCTGGCCAACCCGTTCCGCCAAGGCCATGACGACCTGGGCGAGATCTATGGTGTGCAATGGCGCCAGTGGCCGGGCTACAAGCGCATCCCGCTGAGCAACCCGGCGGCCATCGAAATGGCCGAGCAAGCCGGTTTCCGCCGCATTGCCCAGGACGAAGAGGACGGCGTCGCGTTCGTCATCCTGTACAAGGCGATCGATCAGGTGCGCCAGTGCCTGGACACCATCGCCAACGACCCGGGTAGCCGCCGCATCCTGTTCCATGGCTGGAACTGCGCGCAACTGGACGAAATGGCACTGCCACCGTGTCACCTGCTGTACCAGTTCCACCCGAATGTCGAGACCAGGGAAATTTCCCTGACCCTCTACATCCGCTCCAACGACCTGGGGCTGGGCACACCGTTCAACCTCACCGAAGGTGCGGCGCTGCTGTCGTTGTTCGGCCGCCTGACCGGCTATACACCGCGCTGGTTCACCTACTTCATCGGCGATGCCCATGTGTATGAAAACCATCTGGACATGCTCAA
Source organism: Pseudomonas sp. LTR0 (assembly GCF_036630035.1). Lineage (NCBI taxonomy): Bacteria > Pseudomonadati > Pseudomonadota > Gammaproteobacteria > Pseudomonadales > Pseudomonadaceae > Pseudomonas > Pseudomonas sp. LTR0. The sequence continues at coordinate 5,231,986 of NZ_CP123734.1, read as the reverse complement.
CGAGCAGCTCCAGCGCGAGCCGCTGGAGGCGCCGAAGCTGGTCATCAGCGACCGTGTGCCGGCATTTGCCGAAACTGGCAAGTATGAGCCGGAGTGGCTGGAGAAGATCGAGCCGAGTGATTTCTGGCTGGAAGGTTATGAACACCACGCGCCGATGACAGCGCCGATGGCGGTCTGATAGATCTCCATTGTTTGAACTGGCTTCTTCGCGGTTGAACCCGCTCCACAGGGTACTGCACAGGCCTAAGTCGTGCGCGGTCCCTGTGGGAGCGGGTTCACCCGCGAAGAGTTTGGCTCAATGCCCGTGACTGCGCCCCACATGCGAATGTTCGGTATCCGGCACCGATACCGCCCCGTTCGTCTCCAGTTGCTGCAAGATCGCGCACTCACTCCCCTGCGCATTGCAGCGCCGCCGCAGCTCCACCAGCTGCTCTTGCAATGCCACCAAGCCATCGATCCGCGCCTGAACATGCTCGATATGCTCGTCGATCAGCGCATTGACGCTGCCGCACGCGTCGTCGGGGCTGTCGCGCAGGCGTAGCAGGCTGCGAATTTCGTCCAGGGTCATGTCCAGCGTGCGGCAGTTGCGGATAAAGGTCAGCCGCTCCACATGGGCCTGGGTGTACAGCCGGTAGTTGCCGTCGCTGCGCGCTGGCTCCGGCAGCAGGTTTTCACGCTCGTAGTAGCGGATGGTTTCCACCGCGCAGTCGGTGGCTTTGGCCAGTTCTCCGATCTTCATCACGAAATCTCCAGCAAGTGGCTTGACCCTATAGTGGCTACAGGGTGTTCACTTGGCAACAGGCTCAATTTAAGGATGACCCCATGAACCAGCCTGTCAGCCACGAACACAAGCATCCGCACGATCACGATCACGATCACGCTCATGGCGATGACGACCATGGCCATGCTGCCCACGGCCACAGCTGCTGCGGCGCCAAAGCCGCACCGCCGCTGGTGCAACTGAGCGAAACGGCCAGCGCCCAGGCGCAACTCAGCCGTTTCCGCATTGATGCGATGGACTGCCCCACCGAGCAGACCCTGATCCAGGACAAGCTGAGCAAGCTGGCCGGTATCGAACAGCTGGAATTCAACCTGATCAACCGCGTGCTTGGCGTGCGCCACACCCTGGATGGCACCGCCGATATCGAGCGGGCTATCGACAGCCTGGGCATGAAGGCCGAGCCGATTGCCGCCCAAGACGATGGCAGCGCCAGCGTGCCACAACCGGCCAAGGCCCGCTGGTGGCCACTGGCATTGTCGGGCGTTGCCGCAATCGCCGCCGAAATCGTGCACTTTGCTGCACTCGCCCCGGAATGGGTGGTGGCGGGCCTGGCACTGGCAGCGATCCTCGGTTGCGGCCTGGGTACTTACAAGAAGGGCTGGATTGCCCTGAAAAACCGTAACCTCAACATCAATGCACTGATGAGTATCGCCGTGACGGGGGCCGTATTGATTGGCCAGTGGCCGGAAGCGGCTATGGTGATGGTGCTGTTCACCGTTGCCGAACTGATCGAAGCGCGCTCGCTGGACCGTGCGCGTAATGCCATCGGCGGCTTGATGCAACTGACCCCGGACATGGCTACGGTGCAGCAGGCCGATGGCCAGTGGCGCGAGCTGGAAGTGCGTGAGGTAGACATCGGCGCACTGGTGCGGGTGCGCCCGGGTGAGCGCATCGGCCTGGACGGTGAAGTGACCAGTGGGCAATCCAGCGTCGATCAGGCACCGATTACCGGCGAAAGCCTGCCTGTGGAGAAGGGGGTGGGCGACAAACTGTTCGCGGGCACCATCAACCAGGTGGGGGCGCTGGAGTTTCGCGTCACCGCCGCTGCCGGGCAGTCGACCCTGGCGCGGATCATCAAGGCGGTGGAGGAAGCACAAGGCGCGCGGGCGCCTACCCAGCGCTTTGTCGACCGTTTTTCGCGCATCTACACCCCGGTGGTGTTCGCCATCGCCTTGGCCGTGGCGCTGATACCACCGCTGTTCATGGCTGGCGCCTGGTTCGACTGGGTTTACCGCGCCTTGGTGCTGCTGGTGGTGGCCTGCCCGTGCGCGCTGGTGATCTCGACCCCGGTGACCATCGTCAGTGGCCTGGCCGCCGCTGCGCGCAAAGGCATCCTGATCAAGGGTGGCGTGTACCTGGAGGGTGGCCGCCACCTTGATTTCCTGGCCCTGGACAAGACCGGCACCATTACCCATGGCAAGCCGGTGCAGACCGACGCCAAGGTGCTGGTGCCGCTGTTCGAAGACCGTGCACAGGCCTTGGCGGCCAGCCTGGGCGAGCGTTCGGACCACCCGGTGTCCCGCGCCATTGCCGAGTTCGGCAAGCAGCAAGGCCTGGCCTTGAGCGAGGTCAGTGACTTCGCCGCCCTGGCCGGGCGTGGCGTGCGTGGCGTGATCGCCGGTGAGGTCTACCACCTGGGCAATCATCGTCTGGTCGAGGAACTGGGGCTGTGTTCGCCAGCGCTGGAGGCCCAACTGGATGCGCTGGAGCGCCAGGGCAAGACAGTGGTCCTGCTGCTCGACCGCTCCGGGCCACTGGCACTGTTCGCCGTGGCCGACACGGTCAAGGACAGCAGCCGTCAGGCGATCGCCGAATTGCATCAACTGGGTATCAAGACTGTCATGCTGACCGGTGACAATCCCCATACTGCGCAGGCCATTGCCGCCGTGGTGGGGATCGACCGCGCCGAGGGCAACCTGTTGCCGGCCGACAAGCTGAAAACCATTGAGGCCTTGTACGACCAAGGCCATCGGGTGGGCATGGTCGGTGACGGCATCAACGACGCCCCGGCGCTGGCTCGCGCCGAAATAGGCTTTGCCATGGCTGCTGCCGGCACCGACACGGCGATCGAGACTGCCGATGTGGCGCTTATGGACGATGACTTGCGGAAAATCCCGGCCTTCGTCAGGCTGTCGCGCCAAAGTGCGGCGATCCTTATGCAGAACATCGTTCTGGCATTGGGCATCAAGGCGATATTTTTGGCGATTACCTTTGCCGGCATGGCCACGATGTGGATGGCGGTGTTCGCTGATATGGGCGTGAGCTTGCTGGTGGTGTTCAACGGCTTGCGCCTTTTGCGTAAATAGAGGACGTGCATGCTGAGTGCCGAGCTGAAGGCCTTCTACATGGTGGCCCGTCTGGGCAGCATCACCCAGGCGGCGAAGAAGCTTGGCCTCAGCCAGCCCACGGTGACCACCCAGATCCGCAGCCTGGAAGGCCAGTACGCTGTGGAGCTGTTCTACCGCGGCGGGCGGCGCCTGGTATTGAGCGAGGAAGGCCTACGCCTGCTGCCGATGGTCAAGGCGCTGCTGCAGCAGGAAGCCGACATCGAGTTCGAGCTGCGCAACAGTGGCCAGGCCCAGGGCAGCTTGCGCATCGCTGCCACTGCGCCTTACTACATTCTCGACCTGGTCAAGGTCTATCGCGAACGCCTGCCGCAGGTTGAGGTAGCGGTGGAGATCGGCAATTCGCAGCAGGTACTGGAAATGCTTGAGGATTACCGGGTGGATATTGCCGCGTCGTCGCAATGGGTGGAGGACGCACGGTTGGTGCGGCGGATATTGGGCACTGACCCTTTGGTGGTGGCGGTGCACCGTAACCACCCGCTGGCCCATCGCCAGACGGTGTCGATCGAGGTGGTGTCGGGGCATTGCCTGCTGATGCGCGAGAAGGGCTCGACCACACGCAAGCTGACCGAGCAGATGATGCAGGAGGCTGGGGTCAAGGCCAGCGCCATGATGGAAATCGGCAGCCGCGAGTCGATCCGCGAAGCGGTGCTACGCAATATCGGCATCAGCGTGATTGCCCGCCATGAGGTGCCGCACAACCCTGAACTCCGGGTGCTGGCGCTGGAGAATGCGCCGGTGATGCATGAGTACCTGTATTGCCTGAAGGAACGGCGCCAGGCGAGGTTGCCGGCGGCATTCCTGGGGGTGGCGCAGGAAGTGGCCGGTTCGCAGTTCTAGATTCTTCGCGGTCCACTACTAAATCTGCCTATACCACTATCACCGGCTTTTGCCTTAAAGCCACAGAACCTTCGCACAGCCTGCCTAGCATGGCCCCATCTCTTCGATGAGGCCCTGCCATGAACCACACCACCCCCGGCGCACAGATAAAAGTGTGCAATATCCACAAGCGCTTCGGAGCCTTCACGGCGCTCAACGATGTCTCGCTGGACATCGCCGCGGGCGAGCTGGTGTGCCTGCTCGGCCCATCCGGCTGTGGCAAGACCACGCTGCTGCGTTGCATTGCCGGCCTGGAACGCCAGGACCGCGGTACGCTGTACATCGGCGAACGCGATATCTCCGATCTGTCTCCCCAGGCGCGGGACTACGGCATCCTGTTCCAGTCCTACGCGCTGTTTCCCAACCTTACCGTCGAAGCCAATATCGCCTATGGCCTGTCGGGCAGTGCTCGGGAGCAGGCCCGCCAGCGGGTGGCCGAAATGCTCGAACTGGTAGGCCTGTCGGGCAGCGAGAAGAAGTACCCAGGCCAGCTCTCCGGTGGCCAACAGCAACGTGTGGCCCTGGCCCGCGCGCTGGCACCGTCGCCATCGCTGCTGCTGCTCGATGAGCCGATGTCGGCGCTGGACGCCCGGGTGCGTGAGCACTTGTGCACCGAACTGCGTCAGTTGCAGCGCCAACTGGGCATCACCACGTTGATGGTTACCCACAACCAGGACGAGGCCATGTTGATGGCCGACCGCATTGCGGTGATGAACAACGGTCAGGTCGAGCAGTACGCCACCCCGCAGGAAATCTACGACCATCCGGCCACGCCGTTCGTTGCCGAGTTCGTCGGCCAGGGCAACTGGCTGCCGTTCCAGCGCAGCAGCGACAACCATGCTCAGGTCGGCGACATGAACATGCGCCTGGCGCCGGGATCATCCCAGGCCAGCAGTGGCCGGCTGTTCTGCCGCCCGGAAGCGATCACGGTCAACCCGGTGGTGCACGAAGAAAACCTGTTCCCGGCCATGGTCCGTGAAATCACCTTCCTCGGTAACCGCTGCCGCATGAGCTTTGAACTCAAGGCTCTGCCAGGCCATGCCCTGCTGGCCGAGCTGGCCCCCGAGGCCATGCCGCGCCTGGGCTCGCAGGACATCTGGGTGGCGTTGCCGCCGCAGAGCCTACAGGTGTTTGCCTGAGATGGCCGCGCCAATGTCCCTGCCGTTGAGCCAGGCCAAAGCCACGCCGCGTGCTGGCATCGCCCTGGGTGACCGGTTGTTCGTCATCGGCGGCAAGAGCCTGCTGCTGATTCTGTTGGTGCTGGCCGTGCTGATGCCTTTGCTGGCGATCTTCTGGCGTGGCTTCAGCGGGGAAGCGGGCCAGGGTGGTGGCTTGCTGGCGGCCCGTGAACTGTTCGCCAGCCCCAGCTTCCACTGGCTACTTGGCAACAGTCTGTCGGTGGCCTTCACCGTCGCGGCCATTGTGGTACCGCTGGCCTATTTGTTCGCCTTTGCCCTCCAACGCACGTTAATCCCGGCCAAGGGCCTGTGGCGGGGGATTTCGCTGCTGCCATTGCTGGCACCGTCGATGCTGCCGGCCATTGCCCTGGTCTACCTGTTTGGCAATCAGGGCCTGCTGCGCGGGTTGCTCAGCGACAATATCTACGGCTTCTGGGGTATCGTGCTGGGCGAGGCTATCTACACCTTCCCGCATGCGCTGATGATTCTGCTGTCGGCACTGTCACTGGCTGATGCTCGCCTGTTCGATGCGGCCTCCAGCATGGGGGCAGGCTCGTGGCGGGCGTTCACCAGCATTACCTGGCCGGCCTCGCGCCAGGCGGTATTCGCGGCGTTTTGCCTGGTATTCACGCTAACTATCACAGACTTCGGTGTACCGGTCGTGGTGGGGGGCGACTATCAAGTGCTGGCGCTGGAAGCCTACAAGGCGGTGGTGGGCCAGCAACAGTTCGGTCGTGGAGCGCTGATCGGCATGGTGCTGCTGTTGCCGGCCCTGTTCAGTTTTACCGTCGACGCCTGGCTGCGTAGGCGCCAGGGCGAGGCCATGGGCGGCCGAGCGCAGGTATTCGAACCCAAGCCATCACGCAGCCGCGATGCCTGCTTCCTGACCATTGTGCTGCTGGTGTGCGCGGCGTTGCTGGTGGTGATCGGTATGGCGGTGTACTCCTCGCTGGTCACTTTCTGGCCCTACAATCTGTCGTTGTCGCTGCGCCACTACATGTTCGAAGACACTGCCGGTGGCGGCTGGCTGGCCTACCGCAATAGCGTGACCATGGCCATTGGCACCGCGCTGATTGGCAGCATCGTGATCTTCACCGGTGCCTACCTGATGGAGAAGACCCAGGGCCAACGCCTGCTCAACCATGCGCTGCGCCTGCTCAGCTTCATCCCCATGGCCGTGCCGGGCCTGGTACTGGGCCTGGGCTATGTATTCTTCTTCAACCTGAACGGCAACCCGCTGCATGTGTTGTACGGCGGCATGGGGTTGCTGGTGGTGTGCACCATTGCCCATTACCTGACCACCGCACAGATGACCGCGACCACCGCCCTGCGCCAGCTCGACGGCGAGTTCGAGGCCGCCGCGCTGTCGCTGAAAGCGCCGCTGTACAGGCACTTCCTGCGTGTGACCGTGCCGATCTGCCTGCCGGCGCTGCTGGATATCATCCGCTACCTGTTCGTATCGGCGATGACCACCGTGTCGGCAGCGATTTTCCTGTACAGCCCCGACACCCTCCTGGCTGCAGTTGCCGTGCTGAACATGGACGACGCCGGCAACGTTGGCGGTGCCGCCGCCATGTCCACTCTCATCCTGCTGACCAGTGCCGGCGCTTCACTGTTGCTGGCTGCAGCCTCGCGCGGCCTGCTGCGCCGCTCCCAAGCCTGGCGCCAACGCGCCGCGACCGTCTGACTTCCAAGGAACCTACCCATGCACAAGCACCTTGCCCTTGCCGCTGCCGTTTCCGCCGTGTTCAGCCTGCAGGCGTCGGCCGCCGATACCCAGCTGACGGTCTACACCGCGTTGGAAGCCGAACAGCTGAAAACCTACAAGCAGGCCTTCGAAAAGGCCAACCCGGATATCGAGATCAAGTGGGTGCGTGATTCCACCGGTATCATCACCGCCAAGCTGCTGGCCGAGAAAGACCGCCCGCAAGCCGACGCTGTGTGGGGTCTGGCGGCGTCGAGCCTGGCCATCCTCGACCAGAGCGGCATGCTTGAAGCCTATGCGCCCAAGGACCTGGGCAAGATCTCCGGTAATTATCGCGACGCCGCCAACCCGCCAGCCTGGGTTGGCATGGACGTGTGGGCCGCCACCATTTGCTTCAATACCATCGAGGCCGAAAAACAGGGCCTGAGCAAACCGGTGAGCTGGCAGGACCTGACCAAGCCTGAGTACAAAGGCAAGATTGTCATGCCCAACCCGGCCTCGTCCGGCACCGGCTTCCTGGATGTCAGTGCCTGGTTGCAAACCTTTGGCGAGCCGCAGGGCTGGGCCTATATGGACGCGCTGCACCAGAACATCGGCCAGTACGTCCATTCCGGCTCCAAACCATGCAAGTTGGCGGCGGCGGGCGAGTTCCCGATCGGTATTTCGTTCGAATACCCGGCCGTGCAGCTCAAGCGCCAAGGTGCGCCGTTGGACATCGTGCTGCCGAAGGAGGGTTTGGGCTGGGAGATCGAGGCAACCGCGGTGATCAAAGGCTCGCCCAAGGCGGATGCGGCCAAGCGCCTGGCCGACTTCTCGGCCAGCCCGGCGGCCATGGAACTGTACAAGGAAAACTTCGCCGTACTGGCCGCGCCGGGCATTGCCAAGCCGCAGACCGAACTGCCGGCAGATTATGAGCAGCGGTTGATCAAGAACGACTTTGTCTGGGCTTCGAAAAACCGTGACCAGATTCTGGCCGAATGGCGCAAGCGCTATGACGGTAAGTCGGAGAAGGTGGCAGCGCAGTGATTGGGTGAGGGCTGGTGGGTGTCCGGCTTGAGGTTTTTGTCGCCTGTGAGATCGAGCGCCGCCCGCGCGGCGCATCGCGAGCTGCGCTCGCTCCTACGTTTGTTTCGGGCCAATCATTCCTGCGGGATTTGCGCGCGTCCCCCCTTGGCGCATGCCGCGATATCGCGTCGTACAAACAAGGCGGTCGCGCGCGCCTGTCACAGGCATAACTGGCCCGAAACAAACGTAGGAGCGAGCGCAGCTCGCGATGCGCCGCGCGGGCGGCGCTCGATCTCACAGGCACCACATCCTTCAAGGCATACCCCTCGCAGCCCCTCAAATCTGCGAAACCAGCGCTTCGAGCTGCTCCTGCCGCTCAGCCTGGTTCAGCTTTGCCCCTGAATTGAGGGTGGACCACTGCGGGTGCGCCCGCGCTTTGACCAACGCCTCCGGCAACTTGCCCTCACGCCAGGCCTTTTCATCCAGCTCCACCAGACGAATGCTGTCCTGTGCCGCATGCCCGCGGTTATCCAGCGCCACCATCAACTGCTGCTGACGCAAGGCCAGCAAACGCAATACTGTATCGTCCACGGTCAGCTCGCGCTTGCCCTTGAGCTTGCCCATCAACCGTGACCCATAGTTGCGCGCCGTCTGCAGCGCGCCGCCGGCAATCGCCCCGGCCAGCGCCGCTGCGCCGAGGGTAAGGCCACCAACCAGCAAATCGACCCCGGCACCGGCCGCAGCCCCCGCCGCCACACCGCTTCCCAAGCGCACGCCCAGCAGTTTCAACGTCTCTGGATTGAACAAATCATCGCCCCAGCGGCCATCCAGCAACGGCAGGTCGCTGGCATGGGCATCCTCGCGGCGGAAGGCATACAGCTTGAGCAAGGCCTCGACGCAACGCTGTTCACGTTGGCGTATGTCCTGGCGCAGCGCCTCGATGGCCCGGGCTTCTGCCGCCGGTTCGGCCTCGACACTGCGCCGGCATGCAGCGCAGTCGAGCAGCAGTTCGGCGATCAGGCGCTTGCCGCTGTGCCGGCGTGCCAGGCGCTGCGCCTGCTGGTCGTCGATCAGCCGTTGCAGTGCCGGGCGGGCGCTTTCCAGCAGCAGCGCCAGGCTTTCGTACAAACGGCGTTCGCCATCCTCTGGCGGGGCCACGCTGTCGAACCGCACCAATGCGTGAAGCCCAAGCCGGGCAAGGGCTTCACGCCATTCCGGTTCGCGGTGCTGGCTGCTGGCGACGAAGTTGAGCACCGGCAGCAACGGCTTGCCGCAGTTGGCCAGTACTTCCAGTTCGTCTCGGTACTTGGCCAGCACCGGCTCGCGCGCATCGATCACATACAGGCCGGCATTACTGGCCAGCAGTTGGCGCAATACCTTGGCCTCCTGCTCGAAACGTTGGCGCGCTTCGCTGCCCTGCAGAAAACGCTCCAGGCGGGCCGGGCCGTCCAGGCGCTCGCCCGGGCGTTCCAGACGTTCAAGGTAGTCGAGCAGCGCGATGGCATCTTCCAGGCCGGGCGTGTCGTACAGCTCCAGCAAGGGTTCACCGTCCACAGACAGTCGCGCACCTTCCACATGGCGGGTGGTGCTGGGGCGGTGGGACACTTCGCCAAAACCGACGTCGCGGGTCAGGGTGCGCAGTAGCGAGGTTTTGCCAACATTGGTATGGCCGACCACGGCCAGTTTCAGTGGCTCAGTCATGGCCATGCTCCAGCCAGGTCAGCGGTGAGGTGTCGGCATGTTGCAGGCCAAGGCGGTCAAGGGCCTCGTGCCAATCGCCCAGGCGCTCGGCATCGAGGGGCTGGCCCGGTGCGGCCTGCAGCAGCCAGATACGGGTGGCGCCGGCATTGCGCGCCAGTTCGGCGAGCAGCGCCAAACTGCCTCGGTCGGGCGAGCGGCGTGGGTCGCAGGCGATGGCCAGGCGTGCCGGTGGGAAGCGGCTGAGCTGTTCCAGCAGCCGGTTGCGTGATTCGCGGCTGTCGAGCACGCCGGCATCGGTCACGCTTTTGGGCAGGGCGGGTGGCCAGGGGCGCTGGTCATCCAGCTCCAGGCCCACCAGCAGGGCACCGCTGCTGCCGCTTTCCAGCTGCCCGGCGGCAAATTGTGGCAAGGCTTCCGGTGCGGCGTCCTGCACGCCGATGCGCTCGCTGCGCGGCATCAGTGCCTCGCGCAGTTGCGCGTAGCCAGGCAGGCCCAGGTCCAGCGTCAGGCGTTCACGGCCCTGGCGCCAGCGCCACAGGCATAGCCCGGCCAGCAGCAGGCGGGGCAGCAGGCCGTATACCAGCACCACGCCGAGCAGCCAGCTGGCCCAGGCCTGGCGTGCCATGTCCAGGGCCGGCAGGCTGTCGCCGCTGGCGCGGATCATGGCTTCGTCGGGCACGGCGAAGCCCAGCAATGAGGGCAGGGTGCCCAGCGCTTGGGTCAGGTGAATGAACGGGTCGGCGGCGAGCAAGGTGGTTTCCCAGACAAAGCCATAGCGCCGAGTCGCCAGCAAGGCCAGCAGCATGCCCAGTGCGGTAAGCATCGCCAACAGCCAAAGGCCATGTACCAACAGGCCGAGCAGCCACCGGTTGAGGCGTTGACGTTGCAGCAGCACCAGCAGCGCTGGCGCCAGGTGCGCGGCCTGGGCATCGCGGGCAAAGCGTTCGCTTAGCCACAGCCACAAGCGGCCCAGCCCTGCGCCATGCTCGCCGCTCAGGGCAAAACCCATGGCCCAGCCCAGCAGCATCAGCAGGTTCAGCCCGAGCAGGCTGCCCAGCGCCCAGAACACATTCACCGGGCGCTGCCCGTCACCGAGGGCGGCCAGCCCCAGGCCTGCGCCGCTGAGCACGGCCATCAGCAGCAAGGCCAGCAGCGCCAGGCGCGCGCCCTGCTTCCAATGGCGCAGGGCGCCGGTCATGCCATCGCGCTCGGCGAGGAACAGCGCACGTGTTTCGATGCGCGTGGCCAGGTCGCCACCTAGCTGGCGGGCGTGGCGGTTGGCTTCCTGGTCTTCCAGCGGGCCGGCATGTTCTTCGCGCAGGCGTACCGCTTCGGTGAGCCAGCGCTTGTCCAGTGGCGTGGGTGCAGTCACAAGGTCTTCCATTGCACAGGTCAAGGCAGAAGCATAACCCACACGCCCGGTGCTATCCTCGCTGGCATGAATACATCACTCCCCCTCAGCCTGATCGCGGCGTATGCCGAGAACCGCGTGATCGGCATCGACAACTCCATGCCCTGGCATTTGCCGGGGGACTTCAAGTACTTCAAGGCCACCACCCTGGGCAAGCCGATCATCATGGGGCGCAAGACCTGGGATTCGCTGGGGCGGCCGTTGCCTGGGCGGCTGAACATCGTGGTCAGCCGCCAGCCGGAGCTTCAACTGGCGGGTGCCGAGGTGTTCGCCTCGCTTGAAGAGGCGTTGGTGCGGGCCGAGCAGTGGGCGCGCGAGCAGGGCGTCGGAGAGCTGATGCTGATAGGTGGGGCGCAGCTGTATGGGCAGGCGCTGGAGAAGGGGCTGGTAAACCGCATGTACCTGACGCGGGTTGAGTTGGCGCCAGAGGGGGATGCGTGGTTCCCGGCGTTTGATGAAGGGCAGTGGAGGCTGACTTCTAGCGAGGCACAGGGTGAGGAAGGCAAGCCGGCGTATCACTTCGAGGTTTGGGACAAGGTCTGAGGTTGTCGGGGGGCTGCTTTGCAGCCCTTCGCGGGTGAACCCGCTCCTACGGGGGACCACAGGGTGTTCAGATTTTGAGCAAGACTCAAGCGGTCTTGCCGCGAAAGGGGCGCAAAGCGCCCCGGGCGATCTGTCAGGTGTGGCTCAGCTCGGCATGTTCATCTCCGGCCAGCACTTCCTTGTCTGTCTCTTTCAGCAGCTGGCTGGTGACAACGCCCGCCGTCATCGAACCGTTCACGTTCAACGCCGTACGGCCCATGTCGATCAGCGGCTCCACCGAAATCAGCAGCGCCACCAACTCCACCGGCAAGCCCATGGCTGGCAGCACGATCAGCGCGGCGAAGGTAGCACCGCCGCCCACGCCGGCAACCCCTGCCGAACTCAGCGTGACGATGGCCACCAGGGTGGCAATCCACAGTGGGTCGAAGGTGTCGATGCCTACCGCTGGCGCAACCATCACCGCCAGCATGGCCGGGTAGAGCCCGGCACAGCCGTTCTGGCCAATGGTGGTGCCGAACGATGCGCTGAAGCTGGCGATCGATTGCGGCACGCCCAGACGGCGGGTTTGTGCTTCGATGTTCAGTGGAATGCTGGCGGCGCTGGAGCGGCTGGTGAAGGCAAAGGTCAGCACCGGCCACACCTTGCGGAAGAAGCGCAGCGGGCTTACGCCGGTGGCGGCGAGGATGATGCCATGCACCACGAACATCAACCCCAGGCCCAGGTACGACACCACCACGAAGCTGCCCAGCTTGAGGATGTCCTCCGTGTTGGAGCTGGCCACGACTTTGGTCATCAGCGCCAGCACGCCATAGGGGGTCAGCTTCATCACTACCCGCACCAGGCGCATCACCCAGGCCTGCAGGGTGTCGATGGCCGACAGGGCGCGCTCGCCCTTCTCTGCGTCGTCCTTGATCAACTGCAGCGCGGCCAGGCCGAGGAACACGGCAAAGATCACCACGCTGATGATCGAGGTCGGCTTGGCCCGAGCCAGGTCGCCTACCGGGTTGCTGGGGATGAACGACAGCAACAGTTGCGGGATGTTGAGGTCGGCGACCTTGCCCGCGTAGTCACTGTGGATAACCTGCATGCGTGCGCTTTCCTGGGCACCGGCCACCAGGCCCTCGGCGCTGAGGCCGAACAGGTTGGTCAACACAATGCCGATCAGAGCGGCAATGGCGGTGGTCGCCAACAGGGTGCCGATGCTCAGCACGCTGATGCGGCCCAGTGAAGAGGCATTGTGCAAGCGCGCCACGGCACTGAGGATCGAGGCGAAGATCAGCGGCATGACGATCATCTGCAACAGGCCGACATAGCCGTTGCCGACCAGGTCGAGCCAGGCAATGGTTGCCTTGAGCACGGGGTGGCCAGCGCCGTAGATCGTGTGCAGCACAAGGCCGAAGACCACGCCCAGCACCAGGCCAAGCAGTACCTTCTTGGCCAGGCTCCAGTCTGTGCGGCGGGTTTGTGCCAGGCCCAGCAACAGGGCCAGGAACGCCAGCAGGTTGAGTGACAGCGGCAGGTTCATTGAAGCTCCAGCAGAAAAAGGCAGAAATGGCATCGCCTCTGTGAGCGATTGCGAACGGAAATGCTAACAGCCTGAAAACAAACGAATTTATACCCAAATGGAATTTGCATAGTCGTTTATGGAATAACGAGGTGTCGCAAATTGCAATGAACAAGGCGTTTACAGTTGCCTGGGGGTCGTTATCGAGGGTTTGCAGTGGGGATTGTTGCACTAGCGTTTCTGGGTCATTTCAGGAGATTCGTACATGAAAGTCGCTGTGAAAGCCGCCGCCATCGGCCTGTCCCTGCTGTTCAGTATCGAAACCTTCGCCACCGAGCTCAAACACTGGCCTGCCGACGCAGCCAAGCAGCTCGACAGCATGATCGCCGCCAATGCCAACAAGGGTAACTATGCGGTGTTCGACATGGACAACACCAGTTATCGCCATGACCTGGAAGAAGCCTTGCTTCCGTTCATGGAAAACAAGGGCCTGCTAAGCCGCGACAAGCTCGACCCATCGCTGAAGCTGATGCCGTTCAAGGACACTGCCGAGCACAAGGAAAGCCTGTTCAGTTACTACTACCGGCTGTGTGAAATTGATGACATGGTCTGCTACCCGTGGGTAGCCCAGGTGTTCTCTGGCTTTACCCTCAAGCAGCTGAAGGCGCAGGTGGATGAGCTGATGGCTTCGACCAAGCCGATCCCCAGCACCTATTACGAAGGCGACCAGGTCAAGGCCATCGAGGTTCAGCCGCCCAAGGTCTTCAAGGGCCAGGCCGAGCTGTACAACAAGCTGATGGAGAATGGCATCGAGGTCTATGTGGTTTCGGCGGCCTCCGAAGAGCTGGTGCGCATGGTCGCCTCGGACCCCAAGTATGGATACAACGTGAAGCCCCAGAACGTGATTGGCGTGAGCCTGTTGCTCAAGGACCGCGCCAGCGGCCAGCTGACCACTGCGCGCAAGCAGATCAGCGCCGGGCACTACGATGCCAAGGCTAACGAGGGCCTGGAGCTGACCCCCTACCTGTGGACCCCAGCCACCTGGATGGCGGGCAAGCAGGCGGCGATCCTTACCTACATCGATGAATGGAAGAAACCGGTGCTAGTGGGCGGCGACACGCCGACCAGCGATGGCTACATGCAGTTCCACGGTGTGGATGTGGGCAAAGGCGGTATCCACCTGTGGATAAACCGCAAGGCCAAGTACATGGACCAGCTCAACGGGATGATCGCCAAAAATGCGGCGGCGCAGGCCAAGGAAGGGTTGCCGGTGACGGCGGACAAGAACTGGGTGATCGTCACGCCGGAGCAGATCCAGTAAATCTTGCCCTACCTGTGCGGCCCCTGTGGGAGCGGGCGTGCCCGCGAAGGGGCCGGTGCAGGCATAAAAAAACCGGCGCCCAGGGCGCCGGTTCTTATTTCACGCTAAAAACACCTCAGAGCCCTTCCAGCATCGCTTTGTTACGCACAGCGCCCTTGTCGGCACTGGTGGCCAGCAGGGCATAGGCCTTGAGCGCGGTGGTCACCTTGCGTGGACGGACCTCGGCTGGCTTCCAGCCCTTCTTGTCCTGCTCGACGCGGCGTTCCGCCAGCTCTTCATCGCTGACCAGCAGGTTGATCGAACGGTTAGGGATGTCGATCAGTACCTTGTCGCCGTCGCGCACCAGGCCGATGGCGCCACCTGCCGCTGCCTCTGGCGAAGCGTGGCCGATCGACAGACCCGAAGTACCGCCTGAGAAGCGGCCGTCGGTAAGCAGGGCGCAGGCCTTGCCCAGGCCTTTGGATTTGAGGTACGAGGTCGGGTACAGCATCTCTTGCATGCCCGGGCCGCCTTTCGGGCCTTCGTAGCGGATGATCACGATGTCGCCCGCTTTCACCTCGTCGGCGAGGATGCCGCGCACGGCGCTGTCCTGGCTTTCGAAGATCTTCGCGGTGCCCTCGAACACGTGGATCGATTCGTCGACACCAGCGGTTTTGACCACGCAGCCATCCAGTGCGATGTTGCCGTACAGCACGGCCAGGCCGCCCTCTTGCGAGTAGGCGTGTTCGAAGCTGCGGATACAGCCGTTTTCACGGTCGTCGTCGAGGGTTTCCCAACGGGTCGACTGGCTGAATGCGGTCTGGGTCGGGATACCGGCAGGGCCGGCCTTGAAGAAGGTGTGCACAGCTTCGTCATCGGTCTGGGTGATGTCCCATTTGGCGATGGCTTCTTCCATGCTGCGGCTGTGCACGGTCGGCAGGTCGGTGTGCAGCAGGCCGCCACGGGCCAGCGAACCGAGGATACTGAAGATGCCGCCGGCGCGGTGGACGTCTTCCATGTGGTACTTCTGGATGTTCGGCGCCACTTTGCACAGCTGCGGCACTTTGCGTGACAGGCGGTCGATGTCGCGCAGGTCGAACGCCACTTCGCCTTCCTGTGCTGCTGCCAGCAGGTGCAGGATGGTGTTGGTCGAACCGCCCATGGCGATGTCCAGCATCATGGCGTTTTCGAACGCTTTGAAGTTGGCGATGCTGCGTGGCAGGACCGACTCGTCATTCTCGCCGTAGTAGCGTTTGCACAGTTCGACGATGGTGCGGCCGGCCGTGAGGAACAGCTGCTCGCGGTCGGAGTGGGTGGCCAGGGTCGAACCGTTGCCCGGCAGGGCCAGGCCCAGGGCTTCGGTCAGGCAGTTCATCGAGTTGGCGGTGAACATGCCGGAGCACGAACCGCAGGTCGGGCAGGCGCTGCGCTCGTATTCGGCGACTTTCTCGTCGGAAGCCGTGGAGTCGGCCGCGATGACCATGGCATCGACCAGGTCCAGGCCGTGGCTGGCCAGCTTGGTCTTGCCGGCTTCCATCGGGCCGCCGGAAACGAAGATCACCGGGATGTTCAGGCGCAGGGCGGCCATCAGCATGCCGGGGGTGATCTTGTCGCAGTTGGAGATGCAGACGATGGCGTCAGCGCAGTGCGCATTGACCATGTATTCCACGGCGTCGGCAATGATTTCGCGGCTTGGCAGCGAGTACAGCATGCCGTCGTGGCCCATGGCGATGCCGTCATCGACCGCGATGGTGTTGAATTCCTTGGCCACGCCACCGGCGCGTTCGATTTCGCGGGCCACCAGCTGGCCCAGGTCCTTCAGGTGCACATGGCCCGGGACGAACTGGGTGAACGAGTTGGCGATGGCAATGATCGGTTTCTTGAAGTCTTCGTCCTTCATCCCGGTGGCGCGCCACAGGGCGCGGGCGCCGGCCATGTTGCGGCCTTGGGTGGAAGTCTTGGAACGATAATCAGGCATGAAACACTCCTGGCGGCTTAATCAGGTCACAAATAGGGGAGTGAGCTTCTCTTGTCCTTTGCGCCGCAGGCCGGTTGCCACTGGCACGGATGGGGCCAAGACGGCGCGGGATCGCCGCGTGCTTGACCAGAGCTCATAAACCCGCCGGGGATGACTGGCGATGAATAGGCCGATTCTACACCGCTGGCGCGGTGAGGGAATGCAGATGTGGATGGTTGGCGGGGGGATTGCGGCAGGAAAGGGCCGCTGGGCGGCCCTTTTTGGCAGATTTCAGCTGTTCGGCAGTAACCGGCAGGTGATGCTTTTGATGTAGCGGGTTTCGGCAATGGCCGGGTGTACCGGGTGATCCGGGCCCTGGCCGCCACGCTCGAGCAACTGCATGTTGCGGTCCAGGTGACGGGCGCTGGTCAGGAGGATGTTGTTCAGGTCGTCCTCGGGCAGGTGCATCGAGCACGAGGCGCTGACGAGGATGCCGTCTTTGTTCAACATGCGCATGGCCTGTTCGTTCAGGCGGCGGTAGGCCGCTTCGCCGTTTTTCAGGTCTTTTTTGCGCTTGATGAAGGCGGGTGGGTCGGCAATGATCACGTCGAAGCGTTCTTCGGCTGCCTTGAGCTCGCGCAGGGCTTCGAACACGTCGCCTTCGATGCAGGTCAGCTTCTCGCTGATGCCGTTCAGTGCAGCGTTACGCTCCACGCCGTCCAGGGCAAAGCCCGAGGCATCGACACAGAACACTTCGCTGGCGCCAAAGGCACCGGCCTGCACGCCCCAGCCGCCGATGTAGCTGAACAGGTCGAGTACACGCTTGCCCTTCACGTACGGCGCCAGGCGGGCGCGGTTCATGCGGTGGTCGTAGAACCAGCCCGTCTTCTGGCCTTCGCGCACCGGGGCCTCGAACTTGACGCCGTTCTCTTCCAGCGGCACCCAGTCCGGCACTTCGCCGTAGACGGTTTCGACATAGCGCTGCAGGCCTTCGGCGTCGCGCGCGGCGGAATCGTTCTTGAACAGGATGCCGCTGGGCTTGAGCACCTGCACCAGCGCGGCGATCACGTCATCCTTGTGCGCTTCCATGGTGGCCGAGGCCAGCTGCACCACGAGGATATCGAAGAAGCGGTCGACCACCAGGCCTGGGAGCAGGTCGGAGTCACCGTAGACCAGGCGGTAGCACGGCTGGTCGAACAGGCGCTCGCGCAGCGACAGGGCGACGTTCAGGCGGTGTACCAGCAGCGACTTGTCCAGCGGCAGCTTGATGTCGCGTGACAGCAGGCGGGCGCAGATCAGGTTGTTCGGGCTCAGTGCGACGATGCCCAGCGGCTTGCCGTTGGCTGCCTCGAGAATGGCCTGCTGACCCGCCTGGAAGCCTTGCAAAGGGGTCGCGCTGACATCGACTTCGTTGCTGTAGACCCACAGGTGGCCGGCGCGCAGGCGGCGGTCGGCATTGGCTTTGAGGCGAAGGCTGGGCAGGGACATGACGTCGCTCCGGGAAAAAGAGCGGGATTATAGCGTGTCTGCGGTGCTTTCGCCTTTAGAGGAGTGGTAACCGGGGGCGCTTAGAGGGTTAAAATGCCGCGTCCTAAACGAGTGTGCACGTATGTCCCAAGAACTCAGCGCCGAACAGATCCAGCAAGCCTTGCAAGGCATCACCATCCCGCCTCAACCGCAGATCATGGTCGATCTGCAGTTCGAGCAGTACATGCCTGACCCGGACCTGGAAACCATCGCCAAGCTGATTTCCCAGGACCCGGGCCTCTCTGGCGCCTTGCTCAAGCTGGTCAACTCTCCGCACTTTGGCTTGTCCAACAAGATCGGTTCGATCCAGCGTGCGGTGAACCTGCTGGGTAGCCGTTCGATCATCAACCTGATCAACGCCCAGTCGATCAAGGGTGAGATGAGCGACGAGACCATCGTTACCCTCAACCGCTTCTGGGATACCGCCCAGGACGTGGCGATGACCTGCCTGACGCTGGCCAAGCGTACCGGCATTCAGGCGGCGGACGAGGCCTATACCCTTGGCCTCTTCCATGACTGCGGCGTGCCGTTGATGCTCAAGCGCTTCCCCACTTACATGGAAGTGCTGGAAGAGGCATACGCCAAGGCCGACGAAGAAACACGCGTGGTCGATACCGAAAACCGCACGTTCAACACCAACCATTCAGTGGTCGGCTACTTCACAGCCAAATCCTGGCGCTTGCCTGAGCACCTCAGTGCGGCCATCGCCAACCACCACAACGCCTTGGGCGTGTTCCGCGACGATACTTCGCGCAATACCCAGAGCCAGCTGAAAAACCTGCTGGCGGTGCTGAAGATGGCCGAGCACATCTGCGCGTCCTACCGGGTGCTGGGCAACCAGTCGGTGGACCACGAATGGAATGCGGTCGGCCCTTTGGTGCTCGATTACATTGGCTTGTCGGAATACGATTTCGAAAACCTCAAGCAGAACATTCGCGAGTTGGGCGGACACTGACACATGCCGGAATTGCCAGAAGTAGAGACCACCCGGCGCGGTATTGCGCCACACCTGGAAGGCCAGCGCGTCAGCCGTGTGGTGGTACGCGACCGGCGCCTGCGCTGGCCGATTCCGGAAGACCTCGATGTGCGTCTGTCAGGGCAGCGCATCGTCAGCGTGGAGCGACGCGCCAAGTACCTGTTGATCAATGCCGAAGTGGGGACGCTGATCAGCCACTTGGGCATGTCGGGCAACCTGCGGCTGGTCGAGCTGGGCTTGCCGGCGGCCAAGCATGAGCATGTCGACATCGAACTGGAGTCCGGGCTGATGCTGCGCTACACCGACCCACGCCGCTTTGGTGCCATGCTGTGGAGCCTGGACCCTCTGAACCATGAGCTACTGCTGCGCCTGGGGCCTGAGCCGCTGACGGACCTGTTCGATGGTGAACGGCTGTTCCAGCTGTCCCGCGGGCGGTCGATGGCGGTCAAGCCGTTCATCATGGACAACGCGGTGGTGGTGGGAGTGGGCAACATTTACGCCACCGAGGCGCTGTTTGCTGCCGGTATCGACCCACGCCGGGAGGCGGGCGGGATTTCCCGGGCGCGCTACCTGAAGCTGGCGACCGAGATCAAGCGGGTGCTGGCGGCGGCGATCGAGCAGGGTGGTACCACCCTGCGTGACTTCATCGGTGGCGACGGGCAGCCGGGGTACTTCCAGCAGGAACTGTTTGTGTACGGGCGTGGCGGGCAGCCGTGCAAGGTATGCGGCACTGAGTTGCGCGAAGTGAAGCTGGGGCAGAGGGCGAGCGTGTACTGCCCGCGCTGCCAGCGATGAAACGTTCGCTGCAAACCTGTTGAAGCAAAACCTGAACGTTGGCGCGGTCCCTGTGGGAGCGGGCAAGCCCGCGAAGCAGGCGACGCGATGAATGGCACCGGCTGCGCCGGTGTTCGCGGGCATGCCCGTGCCCACAGGGAGCGTGCAGCGAAGGGCAGTGATCAGCCCTTGCCAGTGATCCGGCGATACTTGGCCATCAGCTGTTCTTCGGTTTCCGGGTGCGCTTCATCCAGCGGGATGCAGTCGACCGGGCAGACCTGTTGGCACTGCGGCTCGTCGTAATGGCCTACGCACTGGGTGCACAGGTTAGGGTCGATCACGTAGATCTCTTCGCCTTGGGAGATAGCCTCGTTCGGGCACTCGGGTTCGCAGACGTCGCAATTGATGCAATCGTCGGTGATGATCAGGGACATGGGGGCTCCGGCCGGGGCTCATAGCCCGGGCATGTTCAACGCAATGGGCACAATTGTGCCGCATTCGCGCCCGCAGTGCACGCGGGCGCGACAATCAGGCGTCAGGCTTGCTTCTTGAAGCGTTCAGTCAGCGCGTCGGCCACCACCGGGTGGACGAACTTGCTGATATCACCGCCCAGCGCCGCAATCTCCCGGACCAAGGTCGAGGAAATGAACGAATAACGCTCCGACGGCGTCAGGAACAGGCTCTCGACATCAGGGGCCAGTTGCCGGTTCATGTTCGCCAGCTGGAACTCGTACTCGAAGTCGGACACTGCACGCAGGCCACGCAGGAAGACGTTGGCGCCCTGTTCCTTGGCGAAATGCGCCAACAGGGAAGAGAAGCCGATGACTTCGACATTGGGCAGGTGCTTGGTGACCTCACGGGCGAGCTCAACCCGTTGTTCCAGCGGGAACAAGGGGTTTTTCTTGGGGCTGGCCGCCACCGCGATGATCACGTGGTCGAATAGCCGCGAAGCGCGCTCGACCAGATCGCCATGGCCTTTGGTAATGGGGTCGAAAGTACCCGGGTACAACACTCGGTTCATCGCGTCATCCTGGCTGGAGTGCGTTGGGGAGTCGGATGGTAGCGCAGCGACGGCGCCCCGGCCAAGTCATGCGGCCGACTGATGGCACTATAGACAGGGGCCATATTCGTTGTCATGCGCTGTGTGCCAGGCGGGTGGCCAGTGCTTCACTGAGCCTGGCGCTGATGGCATACACCGACAGTTGCGGGTTGGCGCCGATGCTGGTGGGGAACAGCGAACCGTCGTGAATCGACAGGTTTTCCAGCTGGTGATGGCGTCCCAGGCTGTCGCACACCGCCTGGCGCGGGTCTTCGCCGAGTGCGCAGCCGCCCATCACATGGGCGCTGCCCAAGCGTGTGCGGAAGGGCTCCAGGCGCAGTTTGTCGATCATGGTCAGGGTCTGTTCCAGGCCTGATGCGGCGCTGGCGTCGCTGTGCACTGGGGTCACCTGGGTGGCGCCAGCGGCGAACTGTACTTGCGCCATGCTGCGGTAGGCTCGTCGCAAGCCGTCACGCAGGTAGTCGGTGACCGGGTAATCGAGCACGGGTGAACCATCGCCGCGCAGTTCCACGGTCCCACCCTGGCTTTCGGGGTGAAAACCATCGCGTAGCAGCGCCAGCATCACATGGGTATGGGGCAGCTCGGCCATGCGCTGGGCATTCTCGTGGCCGTGCCCACCCAGCAGGGTGCTGGCCAGGGCCGGGTGCAGCGGCGGTACTTCCAGCTTGTAGCCAACCGGACCGTCTGCGCCGCCTTGCCACTGGAAGTGGTCGCTGTAGATCGACTGCGGGGCGCCATAGTAAGGGTCGATACGCTCGCTGAAGCGTGCCGCACTGAAGTTGACCAGGTGCAGGAAGGTCCGCTTGCCGAGGCGGCCATGCGGGTCGGGCGCGGCAGAGCGCAGCAGCAGGGCCGGGCTGTTGATACCGCCACCGGCCAGGAGGTAATGGCGTGCCCGCACGCTGATCTGCCTGCCGGTTGGGTGTATGCCTCGGGCGTCCAGGGCCCGGCATGTCAGGCTCTGAATGCGTTCGCCGTTGTGGGTGAAGCGCTCGGCCCGCGCCAGGTACAGCAGCTCGCCGCCTTGCTCGAGGGTGGCAGGTATACGGGTCACCAGCATCGATTGTTTGGCATTCACCGGGCAACCCATGCCGCAGTAGCCCAGGTTCCAGCAGCCGCGCACGTTGCGCGGGATCACCCCCCAGCGGTAGCCCAACTGTTCGCAGCCCCGGCGCAGCACATCGTTGTTGGCATTCGGCGGCAAGGCCCAGGGGCTGATGCCCAGCTCCTGCTCCATGCGTTCGAACCAGGGGCGCAGTTCATCCTCGCCCAAACCGTTCACGTCGTGGACCGAGGCCCAGTGCGCCAGGGTTTGCGGCGGGGTACGAAAGCTCGAGGTCCAGTT
Source organism: Pseudomonas sp. LTR0 (assembly GCF_036630035.1). Classification (NCBI taxonomy): domain Bacteria; kingdom Pseudomonadati; phylum Pseudomonadota; class Gammaproteobacteria; order Pseudomonadales; family Pseudomonadaceae; genus Pseudomonas; species Pseudomonas sp. LTR0. The sequence goes on along the minus strand of NZ_CP123734.1, from coordinate 5,209,995 downwards.
CACCAGCGTAGTGCCACCCACGGCACGGCCCTGCAGGATGGTAATGGCGCCATCCTTGCTCATGCGCCCCAGGCCTTCCTGGTAAAGGCTGGCGTAAGCTTCATTCTCCAGCAGGTGAAAGTCGCTGCTGGTCTTCAGTGGGCCTTCTTCAATCAGCAGTACCTTGAAACCGGCAGCGCCGAGCATCTGGGCACTGGTGGCGCCGCCGGCACCACTGCCGATCACGACAATGTCGGCCTCCAGAGACAGGTCGTGCTCCAGGCGCGAGGCGTCGTAGGTGATCCAGCCGCGTTCGAGGCCTTGGCGAAACGGGTCGGGGACAGGCATTGGCGATGCTCTTGTTGTTTTCAGATTTTCGGTGGGCCCGGGTAACCGCAGTCTGCCCAGGATTCGGGGCATTCGTACCAGGCCATTTGCAGTAGTTGCAGCAACGAGGCGTGCCCCATGCGTAGCAGGTTCAGCGAGCTTTCCTGCCAACGCTGCAGGAACGCCGTGACCTGCGTGGCGCCAGCCTGGCCCCAGCTGACCCAGACGCCGGTCAGCGGGCCGCGAGTCAGTGGCAGGCTGAGCACGTCGAACAATTTCCGGGTGAGCTTGAGCATTTCCGGCGACAACGCCGCCAGCTTGTTGTCGAGGCTGCGCATTACCGGCGTCTCGGTGGCCTGCGTGCCGGCCAGCACCACCGGGATCAGCGCTCGCAGCAGTGGCAGGTCGTCGTCGCGGAGTACCTGATAGCCGGTCGCGGCTGTTTGCGCGCTGCACCCCACCAGGCTGGCGCCCGCCAGAAAAGCACTGGCGCCGAGGCTGAAACGCAGCAGTTCGCGGCGGTGCATGGTGCGATCCTCAGCGGATGAACAGTTTGTAGACCAGGCGCTGCAAGGCTTTGCCATAAGGCGGGTAAATCAGCCGTGCGGCGTTGAAGCGTTGCTTGGCAAGTACCGCCTTGGCCTTGCTGAAAGTGAGGAAGCCGTCATGACCATGGTAGTGACCCATGCCTGAAGGACCGATGCCGCCGAAGGGTAGATCGTCCTGGGCGACATGCAGCAAGGTGTCGTTCAGGCACACACCACCGGAGTGGGTGTGACGCAGCACATGCTCCTGGGTGCGGCGGTCATAGCCAAAGAAGTACAGCGCCAGTGGGCGTGGGCGCTGGTTGATGTAGGCCAAGGCCTGGTCGATGCCGTCATAAGGCACTAGCGGCAATAGCGGGCCGAAGATTTCGTCCTGCATCACCTGCATGCTGTCGTTCACATCCAGCAGCAAGTGTGGCGGCAGGCGCCGGCCTTGAGGAGCCTCGCCTGGGTACAAGTCGAGTACTTGCGCGCCTTTGGCCCGGGCATCGTCCAGCAGGTGCTGCAAGCGCTGCAACTGGCGCGGGTTGATGATGGCGGTGTAGTCGGGGTTGTCGGCTATGCGCGGGTACAGTCGGTGCACGGCGCGCTGGTAGGCGTCGCTGAAGGCGGGCAGCCGTTCGCGCGGCACCAGTACATAGTCGGGGGCAACGCAGGTCTGGCCGGCGTTGAGGGTCTTGCCGAAGGCGATGCGCTCGGCAGCGCTGTCCAGCGGCACATCGTCAGAAACAATAGCGGGAGACTTGCCACCCAACTCCAGGGTGACCGGGGTCAGGTTGTGCGCGGCAGCCTGCATCACCTGACGGCCCACGCTGGTGGCACCGGTGAACAGCAGGTGGTCGAAGGGCAGGCGGGCAAAGGCCTGGCCCACCTCGACTTCACCGAGCACAACGCTGACCAGGTCTGTGGGGAACACACGCTCGAGCAGTTGCTGTAGGGCCAGGCCAGTCGCGGGCGTGGCCTCGCTAAGCTTGAGCATGACCCGGTTGCCGGCGGCCAGGGCGCAGGTCAACGGGCCGATGGCGAGGAACAGCGGGTAGTTCCACGGCACGATGATGCCGACCACGCCCAGGGGTTGATAGCGCACCTGTGCGCTTGCCGGCTGGAACGCCAGGCCGACGCGGCGTCGGCTGCTGCGCATCCAGCGTTGCAAGTGCTTTTCGGCGTGGCGCAGGCCCTGCACCGACGGTAGCAGTTCGGCCAGCAAGGTCTCGTCGGCGCTGCGCCCGGCAAAATCCTGGCTGATGGCATTGATCAGTTCTGCCTGGTTGCCCAGCAAGGCTTCACGCAGGCTTTTCAACCACTTGCGCCGCTGTGCCGCTGGTGGCAGCGGGTTACCGGCAAAGGCCAAACGCTGGGCCGCGAACGTCGTCGCGAGGTCGAGGTCGAATTGCACAGAGGGCAAGGCACTGGGCGAGTTCATGGCGGTGTCGAGTCCGGGCAGGGGTTGCCTAGAGCCTATACTCTAATTTGTACCATGGTGCGAATTTTTACATGCTGTTCCACGGTGCATTCCACCTGTAATACGCCGTAAGATAAACCTTTGATGAAGGCCCGCAGACTGGGAGCTGAGCATGGCCCCGCGCATGAAGACCCGAGAGCGCATCGTGCAGAACAGCCTGGAGCTGTTCAACCAGCAGGGCGAACGCAGCGTCAGTACCAACCACATTGCCGCGCACATGGAAATCTCGCCTGGCAACCTGTATTACCACTTCCCCAACAAGCAGGCGATCATTGCCTTGTTGTTCAGCCAGTACGAAGAACTGGTGGACAGTTTTCTGCGCCCGCCGCAGGGCCGTGCGGCAACCGTGGAAGACAAGCGCTTCTACCTCAAGGCCTTGCTGGCGGCGATGTGGAACTACCGCTTCCTGCACCGTGACCTGGAACATCTGCTGGACAGCGATGCCGAACTGGCCGCCCGTTACCGGCGTTTTTCCGAGCGCTGCCTGCGCCAGGGCCAGGCGATCTACCGCGGCTTCGTCGAGGCGGGCATTCTGGCCATGGCGCCTGCGCAGATCGAGTCGCTGACCATCAACGCCTGGATCGTGCTGACGTCATGGGTACGTTTTCTCAGCACCACGCGTGAACATTCCGCGCACTTGGGTGAAGAAGCCTTCAAGCGCGGCGTCTATCAGGTGTTGGTGCTGGAGCTCGGCTTCGTCACCGACAATGCCCGCACTGCCGTGGACGCGCTGTGCGAAGAATTCCATGTACCGTTCAACCAGGCCCTGGAGCGCTAGCCCAGGGCCCTCGTGCCATTGATCAGGAGATTGTCATGCCCCTTGCGCAATTGATCACCCCGCAGCAGTTGGCCGAGCGACTGGACTCGCCCGGGTTGGTGATTCTCGACTGCCGTTTTGCCCTCGAGGATGTGGACTATGGCCAGCGCAGCTATGCCCAGGGGCATATTGCCGGGGCGCATTTTGCCGACCTGGACCGCGACCTCAGCGGGCCTGTGAGCAAGGGGCGCACCGGGCGCCACCCATTGCCCGATCCGCAGCGGCTGGTCGAGCGCCTGCGAGAGTGGGGCCTGAGCAACGACAGCGAGGTGGTGCTGTACGACGACGGCCCCGGCGCCTTTGCCGCCCGGGCCTGGTGGCTGCTGGTCTGGCTGGGCAAGCGCAGCGGTGTGGCGATTCTCGACGGTGGCCTGAAGGCCTGGCACGCGGCGCACCTGCCGTTGAGCCTGGACCCGCCGCCCAAACGTGAGGGCACTTTCAGTGGTGAGCCGGACGCGAAGCTGCTGATTGATGCCGACCATCTGGGCAAGCGCCTTGGTAGTGCAGACCTGACCTTGATCGATGCGCGTGCCTTGCCGCGTTTTCGCGGTGAAGTAGAGCCGATCGACCCGGTGGCGGGGCATATTCCCGGTGCCCAGTGTGCGGCGTTTACCGACAACCTAGGGGCTGACGGGTGTTTTCTGCCGGCGGATCAGCTAAAGCAGCGTTTTGCCGAAAAACTGGGTGGACGGGCGCCGGAGCAGTTGGTGTCTTATTGCGGGTCTGGGGTAACCGCTTGCCATAACCTGTTTGCGCTGGCGCTGGCGGGATACCCGCTGGGCAAGCTGTATGCGGGGTCGTGGAGCGAGTGGATCAACAACCCGCAGCATGCTGTGGCCACCGACGAGTAAGCAGACCGGGTTGAACCCCCGCGGTGGGTGGCACCGGCAATGCCGGTGTTCGCGTGCATGCCCGCTCCCACAGGGGGCGCGCAGCCTTTACCAATTCGCGGGCTAGCTACCGTCCACCAGCCACTGCGGAATCCGTCGCTCCAGGTAGTACCCCGGATTTCGCAGGCTGCCATCGACAAAGCCCACATGCCCACCGCGGCCATGCAGTTCGAAGCGGGTCTGTGGTGACAGTTCACGGGCCGTCGGCAGGCTGTGACTGGACACGAACGGGTCATCGCTGGAATGGATGATCAGCGTTGGCGTGCGGTTCTGGCCAAGGAAGAAGTGGCTGGATGAGCGGCGATAGTAGTCGTGTGCATCGCGAAAGCCATTGAGCGGTGCAGTGACTTTTCCGTCGAAGTCCCAGAATGTGCGCAAGTTGGTGAGTTGGCCCAGACGTTCCAGTGTCGCCAGCTGCTCGTGCTGGCCCCGGGCGTGGAAGTGCCGCTGTTTGAGCTGAACATATGCCAGCATCTCGCGCATGAAATGCGCTTGATACACCTTGGAGAAGCCCTGGCCGATGCGGTCGGCACAGTGGTCCAGGCGAAAGGGTACCGATACTGCAACTGCTGCCTCCAGTTGGCTGGCGACGCCGCTCTCACCCAGGTACTTCAACAGTACATTGCCACCCAGCGAATAACCCACTGCGTACAGCGGTGCCAGCGGGCGCTGGGCGCGAAGATGGCTGACAATTTCCGCCAGGTCTTCGCTGGCGCCGGAGTGGTAGCTGCGCGGCAACAGGTTGGGCTCGCCTGAGCAACCACGCCAGTTCACTGCCACGCTGGCCCAGCCGCGGCTTTGCAGCGCCTGCTGCAAGCCTTTCACGTAAGGCGAGTGAGACGAGCCGGTCAGCCCATGCAGCACCAGTACCAGTGGTGCATGGGGTTGGTGCGGACCGTGCCAGTCCAGGTCGATGAAGTCGCCGTCGGCCAGCCACAGCCGCTCTCGGTCACGCTGCAGCTCAGGCAGCTTGCGCCAGAGTGGCCCCCACAGGGTCTGCAGGTGGGGATTGGATAGGCCGATGGCTGGACGGAATGTGGCGTTGTGGCTGGGCATGCTGGGTGGCTCATGATGTGCCTTGCTAGCTTGCCATGAAACAGCGCCACAGTACCTGCGCTATTGGTCGGGGGCTGGCAGCGGCTGTTGCTGAACGCCTGGTCCGACACTGACAAGCACCTTGCGGCTCAGGGCCAGCCGGCGCTGCATGACGGCTCGGACATCTGCCGGGGTAAGCTCGGCAATACGGGCGCTGTACGTGTCGAGATGATCGGCAGGTTGTCGCTGATGGGTTACTTCCGTCAGCAGTGTTGCGAGTTGCCTGTTCTGCGCGATCCCTCGCAGCAACTGCCCTTCCAGCTGTTTGCGTGCCAGTTGCAGCTCCCGCTGGGTGGGCCCCTCGTCGATGAACGCCTGCAGCAGGGTTTCTACCAGTGCCTGCGTGCCCTGCACATGCTGGGGCGCAACCTCCCATTCCACGGTGAACAGGCCGCCTGCACTCAATGGCAATACATGCGTGTACACGCCGTAGGTCAGGCCGCGTCGTTGGCGCAACTCCACCATCAAGCGCGACTCGAGGCCCTCTCCCAGAACAGCACTTGCCAAGGTCAGGGCCAGAAACTCCGGATCGTTGGCGGGTACGTTCATGGGCAGTGCCAGCAGGACCGCACTGCTGGCACCAGCCTGTTCGACGGCTATCGTCGCGCTGGGGGCCGCCGGGGCCGCCGGTAGTTCAGTGGCCGACCAGCCTTGCGGCAGGGCCTGGCTGATCTGTTGTGAGATGGCTTGGGCTTGTGCAAGGGAAAGGTCGCCTACCACGACCATCTCAAGGTTGCTGGCGCTGTAGGCGCGTTGGTGGAATGCCCGCAAGTCCTCAGGGGTAATGGCCTCGATACCTTGAGCGGTGCTGCCCAGAGGGTTGCCGTAAGGATGCCCGTTGAACAGGTGGCGGAAGACTTCGCTACGTGCTCTGAGGATGGGTAGCCGCTCGCGCGATGCGTGGTTTTGCAGCAACTGGCGCTTGATCTTGGTCAGGGCCATTGGGTGGAAGACAGGGTGGGCCACGAGGTCGGTGAGCAGCGCCAAGGCCGGGTCGAGCAAAGAAGGAGGGCTAAGGCTGCGCAGGCGCAGCGTCGCATGTTCCAGACGTACTTGTTTTTCCATGACCGCGCCCAGGCGCTCCAGGTGTTCAGCCTGCTGGGCAGCCGTGTAGGCCTGGCTACCCTCATCGAGCATGGAGAGCGTCAAGGCTGCCAGGCCAGGGTACAGAGTGTCCTGCGTGCTGCCGGCCTTGAACCGTAGTATCACGTCAACGATTGGCAGTTCCCGTGCTTCAACGAATTTGACGTCCGTGCCCGCAGTCGTCTTCCACGCTTGAACCTGTGTATGGATGGTTTCGAACTGGTCCAGGTCAAGTCCCTGGGCAGAGAGCAGCCCGCCGTAGAGGTTGTTGGCCCCGGCAGGCTGTTGCAGGGTCGTTGAGTCAGTCATGAGCGCTTTCCTTGTGGTGCGTGAACGTGAAGGCTGTACGGGAATCGGTGAGGAATTCATAGGCAGCCAGGCCTACCTGCTCGGCTGTCACGGTCTCGATGGCCTGTTGTTCTTCCTCGAGCGAAATAACCGGCAAGCCACAGGCGGCCTGTTTACCCATGGTTTGGGCCTGCTCGGCAATGTCGTCCCGTTCGAAAATCAGCCTGGCCAGCAGACGAGCCTTGGCACGTTGCAGGTGTTCCTTGGCTGGCGCTGACTGGCGAAACGCTTCGATCTCCTGCATCAGCCGCTCGGCCGCGGTCTCCGGGGTTACGTGTGGGCTGCAGAACGCGTAAAGGGTCAGCAGGCTGTCACCGCGCTGCCAGGGTTCATAGGTCGCTTTCATGTATTGCAGGATTGGTTCGTCCAGCAGCAGCCTGCGCTGGAGGATGCTGCTGTAGCCGTTGGCAAGCAGATCGGGAAGCAGACGTAGCGCGTAGGCCTGCCTGGCAGACTGCGCGGTACGCTGGCTGGGTAGTTTGAAGCTTATGATCGCGCCGTTGTGCAAGCCTGGCAGGCGCAGCGTCTGAAAGCGCCGGCCCTGGGAGGAGGGCCCTGTGGGTAAGGGCTGCATCGGCAAGCGATGGGCGGGAATCGCCGCAAAGTGGCGCGTCACCAAGGTCTGCAGTTGTAGCAGGCTGATGTCGCCGGCCACAGCGAGGGTGGCATTGTTGGGGTGATACCAGGTCTTGTACCAGGTACGCGCTGCGGCTGGAGTGAGGCTCTCCAGATCTGACATGTGGCCAATGACAGGCGTGCCATGGCCACTATTGCCGTAAGCCAGCAGGTCGTGATGCTCCAGCGCCAATGCCCAAGGATTGTTGTCCACTGCCTCGCGCCGCTCAGCCATGACCACTGCCAGTTCCCGAGCAAAGGGCGTATCGCCGAGGGTGGCACTGGCCATGACATCAGCCATGGCCTCCAGGGCAATTTCCAGGTGGCGGGTTGGCAGGGTGAGCGGAAATACCGTGGCATCCGAATAGGTGAATGCATTCGGGTCGCCGCCCAAGCGGGTCATGAGCGTTGAGTACTGGCCAGGCGCCAGTTTGCTGCTGCCCTCGAACAGTAGATGCTCCAAGGCATGGGACAGGCCGGTGTGGCCTTCAGGTTCGTAGCTGGAGCCTACGTGGTACCACAGCTGCACGCTGACCAGTGGCGCACGGTGGTCTTCACGCAGGCAGACGTGCAGGCCGTTGGCGAGGGTAAAAGAACCTTTCGAGCTCGCCATTAGCGGCGGGGAGGGGTGTTCGGCCATGGTTGAACTGCTCCTTCAGGAAATGAAGGTGCAGCTTCAACCATGGCGCAGGTGGGATGCGGTAACTAAGTACATCCAACCCGCGGGTAATCAGCCCCGCTGCCAGAGTGCGTAGTGCACCTGGCCGGTCTTCTTCTCGCGGTGCAGGCGCCAGTTGCCTGGCAACTGCAAGGTCGAGGGTGCCGCTTCGCTTTCGGTGTAGACCCATGCCTGCTCGCCCAGCCACTGATTCTGCTCCAGCAAGTTGCAGGTGTTGGCCAGCAGGTCCTGGTGGAACGGCGGGTCGAGGAACACGACATCGAACTGCTGCTTGGCCGGGCCGTGCAGGTAGCGCAGGGCGTCGGTCTGCAGAATTTGCCCGCGGGGACAGCGCAGGATTTCGAGGTTGTTCTTCAGGTTGGCGATGGCCGCAGGGTTGCTATCCAGCGCCACGGCGTCCTCGGCCCCACGGGACAGGGCTTCGAGCACCAGAGCGCCACTGCCGGTAAAGGCGTCCAGCACGCGGGCACCCTCGATGTAGGGGGCCAGCCAGTTGAATACGGTTTCCCGCACGCGATCAGGCGTTGGCCGCAGGCCTTCGCCTTCCGGCACCGCCAGGCGGCGGCTGCGCCACTCGCCGGCGATGATGCGCAGGTGGCCCTGGCCCTTGCTTTTGCCCGCTTGCGGGCGGGCGGGAGGGGTGGATCTTGGCATTAGTGCTCCGGTACCCCGAGCGGTTGCTCGGAGGGCTTGTCAGTGGGTGCTGGCAGCGGTTTTTGTGGCACTTTCGGGCCAACGGTGACGATCACCAGTTTATCGGCTGACAGGTGTTTGTTCATGGCTGCCTTGACCTGTTCGACGGTGAGGGCCTGGGACTGTTGCATGAAGTCCTCCAGCCAGGTCAGCGGCAAGTTGTAGAAGCCGATCGCGCCCAGTTGGCCGACGATGCTGGCATTACTGGCATTGGACAGCGGGAAGCTGCCGGCCAGCTCACGCTTGGCATCGTCCAGCTCCTGTTGGGTCGGGCCCGTCTTCAGGTAGTCGGCGAGAATGTCTTGCACCAGTTTGAGCGTGCCCTCGCTGAGCTCGGCACGGGTTTGCAGGTTGATCATGAATGGGCCGCGCACCTGCATCGGGCTGAATGCCGAGTAAACGCCGTAGGTCAGCCCGCGCTTCTCCCGCACCTCGCTCATCAGCCGGGTACCGAAGGAACCACCGCCAAGGATCTGGTTGCCCAGCGACAGGGCTGGCCAGTCCGGATCCTGGCGGTCGATCCCCAGTTCGGCCAGCATCAGGTGGGTCTGTTTGGACGGGAAGTCGATGTGGGTCAAGCCAGCCTTGGCGTCTTTTGGTTGGGCCGGTGCGGCCAGCGCCGGGCCCCTGGGCAGGCCGGCAGATACCTGGGCGGCGATGGCTTCGGCTTCTGCACGGCTGAGGTCGCCGACCAGGGCGATTACCGCATTGCCGCCGGTATAGGCCTTTGCGTGGAACGCGCGCAGTTGTGCCAGGCTTATGCCCGCGATGCTCTCTGCGGTGCCGTCGCTTGGGTGGGCGTAGGGGTGGTCGCCATAGAGGTTGCCGAAAAGGGCCTTGCCGGCGATCTTGCCCGGGTTCTGCTTCTCATATTCGAAGCCTGCCAGCATCTGGTTCTTGATGCGCTTGAGGGCATCTTCGGGGAATGTCGGCTTGCCCGCTACCTCTGTAAACAGCTTGAGGGCCGGTTCGCGCTTGTCCTTGGCACTGAGGCTGCGCAGTGATGCCACGGCCATATCGCGGTAGGAACCGTTGCCAAAGTCTGCACCCAGGCCTTCGAAGCCCTCGGCGATGGCGGTGACGTCCTTGCCGGCCACGCCCTCGTTGAGCATGGCGTTGGTCAGAGCGGCCAGGCCTGGCGTGCCGCCATCCTGGCTGCTGCCGGCGGCGAAGGTGACACGCAGGTCGAACATGGGCAGTTCGCGGGCCTCGACGAACAGCACCCGGGCACCCTCGGCGGTGTTCCAGTGCTGGATGTTCAACTGACGCCGGCTGGGTGCCTTGCCATTCAGTTCGGCCAGCGATTGCAAGGTGTTGGCCGGGCGGGCTGCGCTGCTGTCGGCCTTGGCAGCGTTATCGGCCATGGCCGGAGCGGCCAGCACAGCCGCCAGCGCCAGGGCACGAATGCCCGTGGCCAGCAGGGTTGGGCGTGGTGCGCGGCGATCACTCATGAGCGGACTCCTCAGGCAGTACATGGGCAACGCTCAGGCGTTCGCGGGTGAAGTAGGTGCGCGCGGCGTTCTGGATGTCCTGCGGGGTGACGCGCTTGAGCTCGTCCAGTTCGCTGTCGATCAGCTTCCAGGACAGGCCGACGGTCTCCAGCTGGCCGATGGTGGTGGCCTGGCTGCTGATGGAGTCGCGGTCGTAGACGAGGCCGGCGATGACCTGGGCGCGTACGCGCTCCAGCTCTTCGGCGCTGGGTGGCGTGCTCTTGAGTTCGTCAAGCAACTGCCAGATGCCTTTCTCGACGTCGGCGAGGGTTTTCTGCTTCTGCACATTCGGCGTCGCCGAGATCAGGAACAGGCTGTCGCCGCGGGTGAAAGCGTTGTAGCTGGACGAAGCGCCGGCGACCAGTTCCTGGCCACGCTCCAGGCGTGCCGGCATGCGGGCGCTGTAGCCGCCGTCGAGCAGTGCCGAGATCAGGCGCAGTGCATGCACCGTACGTGGGTCCTTGGCGGTGGGCAGGCCGGGCACGTTGAAACCGTAGATCAGGCTTGGCAGCTGGGTTCGTACGTGCAGGGTCAACTGGCGCCAACCTGGTTCGGCCAGCTCCAAGGGCAGCTTGGCTGGGGGTACGGCGCGTTTGGGAATATTGCCGAAATACTTCTGCGCCAGGCCCTTGACCTCGTCGGCGGTGACATCACCGACCACCACCAGGGTGGCGTTGTTGGGGGCGTACCAGGACTCGTACCAATGGCGAAGCTCCTCGACCTTCATGCGCTCCAGGTCTGCCATCCAGCCAATGGTCGGCGTGTGGTAGCCGCTGGCCGGGTAGGCCATGGCGCGGAACAGCTCGAATGCCTTGGCATTGGGCTGGTCGTCGGTGCGCAGGCGGCGTTCTTCCTTGATGACCTCGATTTCGCGGCTGAACTCGTCGGCAGGCAGGCGCAGGCTGGCAAGGCGGTCGGCCTCCAGTTCCAGGGCTACCGGCAGGCGGTCGCGGGCCAGCACTTGGTAATAGGCGGTGTAGTCGTCGCTGGTGAAGGCGTTTTCATCGGCGCCGAGGTCACGCAGAATGCGCGAAGCCTCGCCGGGGCCGACCTTGGCGCTGCCCTTGAACATCATGTGTTCCAGTGCATGGGACAATCCGGTCTGGCCCGGGGTCTCGTAGCTCGAGCCGACCTTGTACCAGATCTGCGAGACCACCACCGGGGCGCGATGGTCTTCGCGGACCACAACCTTCAGGCCATTGTCGAGGATGAATTCGTGGGTGGGTTGCACATCGGCGGCAAATGCCGCGAGCGGCAGGCAGAGCGTGCCGAGCAACAGGCCAGCGGCGCGGCGGGCTAGAGCATTCATACGGTGTTTAACCTGTTCGGCGGCCCGCTGGGTTTAGCGTCGGCGGGCCAGGAGGTGCTAGGATACTGATCCGGTTGCCTGGCGACCATGCCTGTCGCCGTTCTGGCCCACAGGACACTAAGACAAAACGTTGCGCATGAACCAGCCGGCTTCAAGATAGTCTGTTCTGCGTAGAGAGAATTCCTGATTGGCCCTCGCTGGCCCATCGCTACCCTGAGATAGCCGTCTTCCATGTTTGGTTCCAACGACGACAAAAAAGCGCCGGCCGAGGCTGGTGAGAAGAAAGGCCTGTTCAGCTGGTTTCGCAAGAAGCCGCAGCCACCTGCGGGAGCGGGCGTGCCCGCGAATGAACCCCCCGCTGCCGAGCAGTCTGCAGCCGCGCCGGTCGAGGGCTCAACCGCCGAAGTGCCACAGGCCCCCGAACCCGTTCAGGCCCCTGCGGCTCCACAGCTGGCTGAGCCGCAGCCGGTCGCCGCACCCGCCCGGCCCCCGGTAGTCGAGGCCCCCGTCCCTGAACCGGTTGCGTCCCAGCCGTTGCAGGCCCCTGAGCCCGAGCCGGTCGCGTCCCGGCCGCTGGTGGCGCCTGCACCGCAGCCGGTCGCGTCCATGCCCTTGCAGGCGGCCCCTGTCGAGTCTGCCCCTGTCGAGGCCGCAGCGCCGGTCAGCAACCTGGTGCTGCCGGTTGCCGAAGAGCCCGTCGCCCTGGTGCCGGACCTGGAGCCGAAAGCGCCGCCCGCCATCCCGGAACGCGCGGTACCAGTTCCCGCGGCCCCTGTTGCGGCTCCCGCCGAACAGGCCAAGCCCGGCTTCTTTGCGCGCCTCAAGCAAGGCCTGTCCAAGACCAGTGCCAGCATCGGCGAGGGCATGGCCAGCCTGTTCCTCGGCAAGAAGGTCATCGATGACGACCTGCTCGACGAAATCGAAACGCGCCTGCTGACAGCCGACGTGGGTGTGGAGGCTACCTCGGCCATTGTCCAGAACCTGACCCAGAAGGTCGCGCGCAAGCAGTTGGCCGATGCCGATGCCCTGTACAAATCGTTGCAGGAAGAACTGGCTGCGCTGCTGCGCCCGGTCGAGCAGCCGCTGAACGTACAAGCCCAGAACAAACCCTATGTGATCCTTGTGGTTGGCGTGAACGGCGCCGGCAAGACCACCACCATCGGCAAGCTGGCGAAGAAGCTGCAACTGGAAGGCAAGAAGGTAATGCTGGCTGCCGGTGATACCTTCCGTGCAGCGGCGGTCGAGCAGTTGCAGGTGTGGGGCGAGCGTAACCAGATTCCGGTGATCGCCCAGCACACGGGCGCCGACTCTGCCTCGGTAATCTTCGATGCCGTGCAGGCCGCCAAGGCCCGTGGCGTTGACGTGCTGATCGCCGACACTGCCGGTCGCCTGCACACCAAAGATAACCTGATGGAAGAGCTGAAGAAGGTTCGCCGGGTTATCGGCAAGCTCGACGTTGAGGCACCGCACGAGGTGCTGCTGGTGCTTGATGCCGGCACCGGCCAGAACGCCATCAGTCAGGCCAAGTACTTCAACCAGAGCGTCGAGCTGACCGGCCTGGCCCTGACCAAGCTGGACGGCACTGCCAAGGGCGGGGTGATCTTCGCCCTGGCCAAGCAGTTCAACATCCCGATCCGTTTCATCGGCGTCGGTGAAGGCATCGACGACCTGCGTACCTTCGAAGCCGAGCCGTTCGTCAAGGCTCTGTTCGCCGAGCGAGATTGACCATGATCCGATTCGAGCAGGTTGCCAAGCGCTATCCCAATGGTCATGTGGGTTTGCATGAGCTGAGTTTCCGGGCGCGCCGGGGCGAATTCCTGTTCGTCACCGGCCACTCGGGCGCTGGCAAGAGCACCCTGCTGCGCCTGTTGCTGGCCATGGAGCGCCCGACCAGCGGCAAGCTGATGCTGGCAGGGCAGGACCTGGGCCAGATCAGCAATGCGCAAATCCCGTTCCTGCGCCGGCAAATCGGCGTGGTGTTCCAGAACCACCAGCTGTTGTTCGACCGCACCGTGTTCAACAACATTGCCTTGCCGCTGCAGATTCTCGGCCTGTCCAAGGTCGAGATCGCCAAGCGCGTGGACTCGGCCCTGGAGCGTGTGTCGCTGTCCGACAAAGGCGAGCTGTTCCCGGCCGACCTGTCCACCGGGCAGCAGCAGCGGGTCGGTATCGCCCGAGCCATCGTTCACCAGCCGGCTCTGCTGCTGGCCGACGAGCCCACCGGTAACCTCGACCCGCGTCTGGCTGCAGAGATCATGGGCGTGTTCGAGGACATCAACCGCCTGGGCACGACGGTATTGATCGCCAGCCACGACCTGGCACTGATCGCGCGCATGCGCCACCGCATGCTGACGTTGCAACGCGGCCGCTTGATCGGCGATGGGGAGGCCGGGCAATGAACACTACACGTACTCCGAAGGTTTCCGAGCGGGTCGCACCGAAACCGGCCGATCCGCAACCTGCGAAGAAAAAACGCGGGGAAGACGATGATGGCCCGGACTTCCGCACCCTGCTGCATGCCTGGCTGGAAAGCCACCGTGCCAGCCTGGCCGACAGCCTGCGCCGCCTGGGCAAGCAACCGATTGGCAGTTTCTTCACCTGCCTGGTGATGGCAGTGGCGCTGAGCATGCCGATGGGCCTGTCCCTGTTGCTGAAGAACGTCGAGCAGCTTGGCGGTTCGTGGCAGCGCGCTGCGCAGATTTCGCTGTACCTCAAGCTTGATGCTGGCAGCCGTGATGGCGAAGCGCTGCGCGACGAGATCAAGGGCATGCCTGGCGTGGCGGACGCCCAGTATGTCAGCCGCGAGCAGGCGCTGGAGGAGTTCCAGCAGCAGTCCGGGCTGGGCGAGGCCCTGCGCGAACTGCCAGACAACCCACTGCCGGGTGTGGTGGTTGTAACTCCGACCGAGGTCGACAAGCCAGCCCTGGAAGCCTTGCGTCAGCGCCTGTCGGAGCTGCCGCGGGTGGACGTGGCGCAACTGGACCTGGTTTGGGTCGAGCGGCTGGCAGCCATCCTCAAGTTGGGTGACCGCTTCGTCTTCGGTCTGGCCGTGATGCTGATTTCTGCCCTGCTGTTAGTAATCGGTAACACAATTCGTCTACACATTGAAAACCGTCGTATCGAGATCGAAGTGATCAAGCTGGTCGGCGGCACCGACGCCTACGTGCGCCGGCCTTTCCTGTACATGGGCGCCCTGTATGGCCTGGGCGCAGGCCTGCTGGCGTGGGGCATCCTGGCGTTTGGCCTGAACTGGCTGAACGAGGCGGTGGTAGGGCTTTCCGGACTGTATGGCAGTGACTTCGCTCTGGGCGGCGTTCCGGCTTCCGATGGTCTGTCGCTCTTGATCGGAGCAGTGTTGTTGGGGTATATCGGTGCATGGATTGCAGTCGCCCGCCACTTGAACGAGCTGGCGCCGCGATAGTTTTTACGTGTCAGCATTGACATTTTCTTCACTGCGGAACTTGTACCGTCGTTCCAGGTCAATGTTGGCAGCGCCCACAAGGTGCGAGTTTTGTAAGTCGGAGGTTCTTGAATGACCACATCGTTGCAACCTGCCTATGCCCTGGTACCCGGTGCAAACCTGGAAGCCTATGTGCACACGGTCAACAGCATTCCGCTGCTGACGGTCGAGCAGGAGCGTGATCTGGGCGAGCGTCTCTATTATGAGCAGGATGTCGAGGCCGCTCGTCAGATGGTGATGGCCCACCTGCGTTTCGTTGTACATATCGCCCGTAGCTATGCCGGCTACGGGTTGGCTCAGGCTGACCTGATCCAGGAAGGCAACGTCGGCCTGATGAAAGCCGTCAAACGCTTCAACCCGGAAATGGGCGTGCGCCTGGTGTCGTTCGCGGTGCACTGGATCAAGGCTGAGATCCACGAGTTCATTCTGCGCAACTGGCGTATCGTGAAGGTGGCTACCACCAAGGCTCAGCGCAAACTGTTCTTCAACCTGCGTAGCCAGAAGAAACGCCTGGCGTGGCTGAACAACGACGAAGTGCATCGCGTGGCGGAAAGCCTTGGCGTCGAGCCGCGCGAAGTGCGCGAGATGGAAAGCCGCCTCAGCGGCCAGGACATGGCCTTCGACCCGGCAGCGGAAGCGGACGACGACAGCGCATTCCAGTCGCCTGCGCATTACCTGGAAGACCACCGTTACGATCCGGCGGTGCAGCTGGAGGATGCCGACTGGAGTGACAACTCCACCAGCAACCTGCACGAAGCGCTGCAAGGTTTGGACGAGCGTAGCCGCGATATTCTCTATCAGCGTTGGCTGGCGGAAGAGAAGGCCACGTTGCACGAACTGGCAGACAAGTACAGCGTATCGGCTGAGCGTATTCGCCAGCTGGAGAAGAATGCGATGAACAAGGTCAAGGCGTTGATCGCTGCCTGATCGAGTCTTGGTTGTAAAGAAAAGCCGCTGGCCCTGATGGGGTGAGCGGCTTTTTTTGTGCTCGGCGTGAGGGGTGTGGCGCCTGTGAGGTCGAGCGCCGCCCGCGCGGCGCATCGCGAGCTGCGCTCGCTCCTACGTTTGTTTCAGGCCGGTAACGCCTGTGACAGGCGCGCGCGACCGCCTTGTTTGTTCAACGCGAATGGGGGCATGCGCCAAGGCGACCGCGCGCAGATCCCATAGGAATGATTGGCCCGAAACAAACGTAGGAGCGAGCGCAGCTCGCGATGCGCCGCGCGGGCGGCGCTCGATTTGCGCATCACCGCAAAACTCAAAGCTTGTTGCGCGACGTGTCGAGCTGCATCAGGTAGCTGGGCCCGCCCAACTGGCTCATCTGCCGGCGAATCCAGCTGGCCCGGCTGGCCACATACGCACTCGGCCGGCTGGCGCTCCACTTGATCGGACTAGGCAGCACCGCAGCCAGCTGCGCCGCCTGCTGGCGGCTGAGCCGGCTGGCGTCGACACCGAAGTGATAACGCGCCGCCGCCTGGGCGCCAAACACGCCCTTGCCCCACTCGGCGCTGTTCAAATAGACCTCGAGAATCCGTTCCTTCGACCAGAACAACTCAATCAGCGCGGTGAACCAGGCCTCCAACCCCTTGCGAAACCAGCTGCGGCCTGACCACAGAAACAGGTTCTTGGCCACTTGTTGGGTCAGGGTGCTGGCGCCGCGAATGTTGCCGCCGCGCTCGTTGTGGGCCAGCGCCGCCTGAATGGCCGGGATGTCGAAGCCCCAGTGGCTGGCGAACTTCTGGTCCTCGCCAGCAATGACTGCGACCTTGAGCTGATCGGAGATGTTCTCCCATGGCTCCCAGTCGCGCTGCAGGTCGATCGGTTCACCACTCACCCAAGACTGTACCTTGCGCTCGACCATCAGCGCCGTGCCGGGCGGTGGGACCCAGCGGAACACCAGCACCAGTACGATGCTGCAGGCAACGAACCAGAGCAGGGCACGGGAAAGGCGACGGATAAGCGTTGACAGCATGTCGATGGCTTGGCCCTAAGGGTGGAAGGGGCCATTATACAGACCCGATACAAGGAGTCGTCCCATGCTTCGCAGCTTCCTGATGCTTGCCGCCTTTTTTGGCTTTACCGGGGTCGCCCTGGGCGCCTTTGCCGCTCATGGCCTGAAAAACCGGCTGACGGCTGACTACCTGGCGATCTTCCATACCGGCGTGACTTACCAACTGGTCCATGCCTTGGCGATCTTCGGCGTTGCGGTGCTCTCGGCGCACCTGCCCGGGCGCCTGGTGGGGTGGGCCGGCGGCCTGTTTGCGTTGGGCATCGTGCTGTTCTCCGGCAGCCTGTACCTGCTGACCCTCAGCGGCATCGGCAAGCTTGGCATCATCACCCCGATTGGTGGCTTGTGCTTCCTCGGCGGCTGGTTGTGCCTGGGCCTGGCAGCCTGGCGGCTGGGCTGACCGAGTGGTCCACAATCACGACTAATGGCGCGCACCGCCCTTGGGTTGCAGGGCGGTTCGGCGCTAGAATGCTGGCCCCAAAGAACAATGGTGGCCGTGCGCATGCGCATTAAATTGAACGGTGAACCTTACGAACTGCCTGCCGGCGAAAGCGTTGCAGCCCTGCTGGCGCGCCTGGAACTGACCGGGCGCCGTGTTGCAGTGGAACTGAATCTGGATATCGTGCCGCGCAGCCAGCACGACAGCACGCTGCTGAATGACGGCGACCAGGTCGAAGTGGTCCACGCCATCGGTGGCGGCTGACAGCAGCCCGGCGGTTCACAAGCAAGCCCTGCAACCTTTTCCCGAGGAACAACGATGAGCAACGTTCGTAGCGACAAGCCCTTCACCCTGGCCGGGCGTACTTTCCAGTCGCGCCTGCTGGTCGGTACCGGCAAGTACCGTGACATGGAAGAAACCCGCCTGGCCACCGAGGCCTCGGGTGCCGAAATCGTCACTGTCGCTGTGCGCCGCACCAACCTTGGCCAGAACGCGGGCGAGCCGAACCTGCTCGATGTACTGTCGCCCGACAAGTACACCATCCTGCCGAACACTGCAGGCTGCTTTGATGCGGTGGAAGCGGTACGCACTTGCCGTCTGGCCCGCGAACTGCTCGATGGGCGTAAATCGCACGAGTCCCGCACGCTGGTGAAGCTGGAAGTGCTGGCCGACCAGAAAACCCTGTTCCCTAACGTGATCGAAACCCTCAAGGCTGCCGAAGTGCTGGTCAAGGAAGGTTTCGATGTAATGGTCTACACCAGCGACGACCCGATCATCGCCCGTCAGCTGGCCGAAGTCGGCTGCATCGCGGTCATGCCGCTGGCAGGCCTGATTGGCACCGGCCTGGGTATTTGCAACCCCTACAACCTGCAGATCATCCTGGAAGAATCCAAGGTGCCGGTGCTGGTCGATGCTGGCGTGGGTACCGCATCCGACGCCACCATCGCCATGGAAATGGGCTGTGAGGCAGTGCTGATGAACTCGGCCATTGCCCATGCCCAGCAGCCGGTGCTGATGGCCGAGGCCATGAAACACGCCATTGTTGCGGGTCGCATGGCCTATCTGGCCGGTCGTATGCCGAAGAAACTCTATGCCAGCGCCTCTTCGCCGCTGGATGGTCTGATCAAGTAAGAGCAACTGATGACTGAATCGCACGATACGCCGATCACCCCCGACGGCGACGCCCGCCCACACCGCCGCATCAAGAGCTTCGTGATGCGTGCCGGGCGCATGACCGAAGGCCAGCAACGCGGCCTGGACCAAGGCGGCCCGCTGTACATCCTGCCACTGGCTGACAGCCCGGTTGACTACGACCAGGTGTTCGGCCGTTCGGCCCCGCGCACCTTGGAGATTGGCTTCGGCATGGGCCATTCCCTGCTGGAAATGGCGGCTGCCGCACCTGAGCAGGACTTCATCGGTGTGGAAGTGCACCGCCCGGGTGTTGGCGCGCTGCTCAATGGCGTGCTGACCCAGGGGCTGAAAAACCTGCGGGTGTATGACTGCGATGCCATCGAGGTGCTGAACCGTTGCGTGGCGGATAACAGCCTCGATCGGTTGATGCTGTTCTTCCCAGACCCTTGGCACAAGGCGCGTCACCACAAGCGCCGCATCGTCCAGCTGGAGTTCGCCGAGCTGGTACGTCGCAAGCTCAAGCCTGGTGGTGTGTTCCACATGGCCACCGATTGGGAGCCGTATGCCGAGTACATGCTGGAAGTGATGAGCGCAGCTCCTGGCTATCGCAACCGTGCGGCAGACGGCACTTATGTGCCGCGCCCCGAAGAGCGCCCGATCACCAAGTTCGAACGCCGCGGTGAGCGGCTGGGCCATGGGGTGTGGGACTTGAAGTTCGAGAAGGTGGATTGAGCGGCTGATACGGCTTCTCGATGTGCCGATGCTTGCAGGAATGCAGGCGAAAAAACCGCCTTGAGAAGGGCGGTTTTTTCTTTGTAGGAGCGGGTTTACCCGCGAATACGGTAGTGGCGGCAACGGTGAACGGTGGGTGGAGATTGGCCAGCACGGCCGGCCCTTTCGCGGGTGAACCCGCTCCTACAAGGGCCCGGGGCCATTGGCTCAGCCTCGGCGATCCGCCACCACGCCAATCAATACCAGCACCACCAGCAACACAGGCGCCAACGCATAGTTGTTGAACTGGCTCAGCCCCTTCACCACCCACGGCGTGGCATAGATCAGCGCGGCACCGCTGCCGATCATTACCATCAGCGCCATGAACGGCACGCGCAGGGCGCCGGCCAAGCCCCCCAGGCGTTGCTCTGCCCAGGCTTTGACATCGGTGCCGAACAGCACCAGCAGGCAGCCTACCAAGGCTAGTGAAATCTCCGACAGGTTGCTGCGGCTCCAGCGGGAAACCGTCGCGAGCAGATCAAGTACCAGATCCATGGGTCATCCTTAGGTCAAGAAATACTGCAGCAGGTCATTGAGGAACAACTGGCCCCTCGGCGTGGCTACCAGTCGATCCGGTTCGACCTGCAAAAGGCCCTTTTGTTCGGCGGCACGGCGTGCCTCATGCAGCTGCGCCAGTGGCAAGCCGGTGCGTTGGGTGAACAGTTCGGCTTCCACGCCATCGGTCAGGCGCAGGGCGTTCATCAGGAACTCGAACGGCAGTTCATCGACTGGCAGCAGCTTCTCGCCGGCCTTGAACGGCTTGGCCAGGTTCAGGTAATCCTTGGGCAGGCGGGTCTTCCAGGTACGCAGGATGCGCCCGTCGGCAAAGGTGAGCTTGCCGTGGGCGCCGGCGCCGATACCGATGAAGTCGCCGAAGCGCCAGTAGTTGAGGTTGTGCCGGGCGGCGCGGTCTGCCTGGGCGTAGGCTGATACCTCGTACTGGCGGTAGCCGTGCGCGGCCATCAGCGCTTGGCCGGCTTCCTGAATATCCCAGAGGATATCGTCTTCGGGTAGCTCTGGCGGCTGGTTCCAGAACACCGTGTTCGGTTCCACGGTCAGCTGATACCACGACAGGTGTGTCGGGCCCAGGTCGATGGCCTGGCGTAGGTCAGCCAGCGCGTCGTCCTGCGACTGGTCGGGCAGGCCGTGCATCAGGTCCATGTTGAAATTGTCGAAACCGGCCGCGCGCGCCATGCCAGCGGCCCGAACCGCTTCGTCGCCATTGTGGATGCGCCCTAGTGCTTCCAGCTTGGCTGGCTGGAAGCTCTGCACACCGATCGACAGGCGGTTGATGCCGGTCTGCCGGTAGGCCTTGAACTTGTCCTGCTCGAAGGTGCCCGGATTGGCTTCCAGGGTAATCTCGATGTCTGGCGCGAACGTAATACGTTGCTCTACGCCGCGCAGCAGCCGGCCGAGGGCGTTGGCACTGAACAGGCTTGGCGTACCGCCACCGAAGAAGATCGAGCTGAGCGGGCGGCCTTGTACGGCAGCCAGTTCCTGGTCGAGGTCGTCGAGCAGGGCTGTGACATAGGCATCTTCCGGTAGCTCAGGCCCGGCAGCGTGGGAGTTGAAGTCGCAATAAGGGCATTTGCGTACGCACCACGGGATGTGGATGTACAGCGCCAGCGGCGGCAGGCTGGTAAAGCCCGCCGCGCCGGATGGCGACAGCATTTCGATCATGCCAGGCCCAGACGTTGGCGCAGCAGGACCATGGCACGGGCGCGGTGGCTGAGCTGGTTCTTGTCTGCCGGGGCCAGGTCGGCGCTGGAGCAGTTGCGCTCCGGTACCCAGAACAGCGGGTCGTAGCCAAAGCCCTGCTCACCGCTGGCCTCGAACAGGATGCGCCCTTGCCACAGGCCTTCGCACAGGATCGGCAATGGGTCGTCGGCGTGACGCACCAGTGCCAGAACGCAGACGAACTGTGCACTGCGCTCACCTTCAGGCACGTCTTTCAAGGCTTCGAGCAGCTTGGCGTTGTTTGCCGCGTCACCCTGGCCATCGGCATAACGTGCCGAGTAGATGCCCGGCGCGCCGCCGAGGAAATCCACCGCCAGACCGGAGTCATCGGCCAGAGCCGGCAGGCCGGAAATGCGGGCGGCGTTGCGCGCCTTGAGGATGGCGTTCTCGACGAACGACAGGCCGGTTTCTTCCGGCTCTACCTGGCTGAACTCACCAATCGAGCGCAGTTGCACGGATTGGCCGAGCATGGCCTGGAGTTCCTTGAGTTTGCCGGCGTTGTGGCTGGCCAATACGAGTTGCTGGAAATTCATCATTCGCCTGGGAACACTTCCTGGTTGAAGCGGAGAGAGTTGCTGATGCCGCCGGTTTCGATGTTCAGGTCGAAGGTGACGGTTTCTGGCTGGTCGATCTTGAACTGGGCGATGTAGTACACCGCACCCTGTTCGGTAATCTGCTTGAACGACAGCGGACTGCTGCGCCCGGTCAGGTCCTTGATCGTGCCGCTGACCACCGCTGTGGCCGGTTTGCTGGCCTTGAGTACGGTAATGTTGAGCACGCCCTGGTTCTTGCTGCGAACCAGGCCGGTGGCCGCTGCCACCTCGGGAGTGAGCATGCTCGACGTGAATGCGCTGTAGTGCACCGTCACGTCGCCAAATACCTCCTTGCGCTCGGGGCGTGCGGCATCGGCAGCCAATACTGGCAGGGCCAGGCACAGGCTGATCAGGAACAGGGCTAGGCGGCGCATGGGGCGATTCCTCCGGTGGGCGTCAGACCGCGAGCGGCTGCTCTTGCAGGCCCGGGCTGCTGACGCGGTAGATGCCGATCTCACCTAGAAGATTAGGCCATAGCCGCCCACCCCACCCATTGCGGTGCAAGTGGTCGACCGCCAGGCGGTCGAGTACCTTGGCTCGGCGTTCGTGCACAAGTTCTTCGAAGTCGGCGAAGGTGCAGAAGTGGATGTTCGGCGTGTTGTACCAGGTATACGGCATGAAGTCCGATACCGGCATGCGGCCTTTGGTCGCCAGGTACCAGCGGCAGCGCCAGTGGCCGAAGTTGGGGAAGGTGATGATGCACTGACGGCCCACGCGCAGCATTTCGTCGAGGATGCGGTCGGGGTACTCCACGGCCTGCAGGGCCTGGGTCATGATCACCACGTCGAAACTGTTGCTGGCGAAGTTGCCCAGGCCTTTGTCCAGGTCTTGTTCGATGACGTTGACGCCCTTGGCCACGCAGGCGGCGATGTTGTCGGCGTCGATTTCCAGGCCATAGCCGGTGACCTGTTTGCGGTCACGCAGCGAGGCCAGCAGTTCGCCGCTACCGCAGCCCAGGTCGAGTACCCGGCTGCCGGCGGGGATCCAGTCGTGGATGATTTCCAGATCGGCTCTCATGCTGTCCTCAGATGGCAATGCGGTTCATGTAGTTCGAGAAACCCTGCATGTAGCGAGGTGTGGGGATCAGGAAGGCATCGTGCCCGTAGGGCGAATCGATCTCCAGGTAACAGACGTTCTTGCGCGCAGCCATCAGTGCGTCGACGATCTCGCGCGAACGGGCCGGAGAGAAGCGCCAGTCGGTGGTGAACGACATGATGCAGTAGTCCGCCGTGACGTGGGCCAGGGTGGCTGCCAGGTCACCCCCCTGCTTGGCGGCCGGGTCGAAATAGTCCAGTGCCTTGGTCATCAGCAGGTAGGTGTTGGCGTCGAAACGGCCGGAAAACTCTTCGCCCTGATAGCGCAGGTAGCTTTCGACCTGAAACTCGACGCTGTGGAAATCGTAGTTGAGCTTGTCGCTTTTCAGCTCACGGCCGAATTTTTCACCCATCGAGTCGTCGGACAGGTAGGTAATGTGCCCGACCATGCGTGCCAGCATCAGGCCGCGCTTGGGGATCACGCCCTGGTCCTGGAACGAACCGCCATGGAACTCAGGGTCAGTGAGAATGGCTTGGCGCGCCACCTCGTTGAAGGCGATGTTCTGCGCCGACAGCTTGGGCGCCGAGGCAATGTCGACGCAATGGCGCACACGCTCGGGGTAGCTGATGGTCCATTGCAGTGCCTGCATGCCGCCAAGGCTGCCGCCCACGACAGCGGCCCACTGCTGGATGCCCAAGCGCTCGCCCAGGCGCACCTGGCTGTGTACCCAGTCCTCTACGGTCAGTACAGGGAAATCGGCGCCATACGGTTTGCCGGTGGCAGGGTTGACGCTGCTGGGGCCAGTGCTGCCGTTGCAGCCACCGAGGTTGTTCAGGCTGACTACGAAGAAGCGGTTGGTATCGATTGGCTTGCCGGGGCCGATGCAGCTATCCCACCAGCCCGGCTTGCGGTCGGTGGCGGCATGGTAACCAGCGGCATGGTGATGGCCGGACAGGGCATGGCAGATCAGCACGGCATTGCTCGCGCTGGCGTTCAGGGTGCCATAGGTCTCGTAGACCAGTTCGTAACTGGCCAGTGAACGGCCACAGGCCAGTGCCAGCGGTTCATCGAACCGGGCTGTTTGCGGTACTACCAGACCGACGGAATCTTCGGGAAAGACAGTTGACATCGACCCTGCTCACGCTTGACGGAGGCGTAAGTCTAAAGAGCGCTACCCCCAGCGGCAAGCAAAGGCTTGCGACTGGGGGCAAGCTGGGGCTGGCGAGCCTCAGATCATTCGCCACAGCTCTTGAGGCATGCCGGCGTAGGCGGCCAGAGGGGGCATGACAAACGACTGGATCACCTGGATCGCCAGGAAGGCGAAGATCGGCGAAATGTCCATGCCGCCCAGATTTGGCACCAGCCGGCGGAACGGCGCCAGCACTGGCTCGCTGATCTGGTAGGCCAGTTCGGCCGCCGGGTTGTGACTGTTGGGTGCAACCCAGGAAACGATCACCATGACGATCATCGCCACCCAGAAAATCTTCAGGAACAGCGAGGTGATGCCGATGATTGCCCACATCAGCAGGTGCAGGACGTCGCCGAAAGTACCGTAGGTGACCATCAGCACGAAGCCCATCAGCAGAGCCTGGATGACCACCGCCAGCAGTAGCGACGAGGTATCCAGCCCGCCAACGCTAGGGATGATCCGGCGGATCGGCTTGAGCAGCGGTTGGGTGGCACGAACTGCGAACTGGCACAGCGGGTTGTAGAAGTTGGCCTTGACCAACTGCAGTACGAAGCGCAGCAGGACGATTACCAGGTAAAGGCTTACCAGGGTTTGCACCACGAAAATCGCGGCGCCTGACAGTGCATTCATCTAAAGCTCCTTATTTGCCCAGTTGTTCGGCCAGCTCGGCGGAGCGCGTGGCTGCAGCCTGCAGCGCCTGCTCGACGATGGCTTCGAAGCCGCTAGCCTGGAACGACTTGATCGCCGCTTCCGTGGTGCCGGCGGGCGAGGTGA
Source organism: Pseudomonas sp. LTR0 (assembly GCF_036630035.1). Taxonomy (NCBI): domain Bacteria; kingdom Pseudomonadati; phylum Pseudomonadota; class Gammaproteobacteria; order Pseudomonadales; family Pseudomonadaceae; genus Pseudomonas; species Pseudomonas sp. LTR0. Next base: position 5,185,529 of record NZ_CP123734.1, on the reverse strand, counting down.
CGCGGCGGCGCAGTTCGGCGGCATCGACATCGCTAGCAACCGCCATGCGCGCGGCGCCCAGGGCCGTCTGCAAGGTCAGTTGGGAGGCGGTTTCGCGTGGCAGGCCGAGTTTTTCGCCGGCCGCGGTCATGGCCTCGATCAGCAGGAAGAAGTACGCCGGGCCACTACCAGACACAGCAGTCACGGCGTCCAGTTGCTGTTCCTGCTCCAGCCACAGGGCGGTGCCCACGGCCGACAGCAGTTGTTCGGCCTGCTGACGCTGTTCGCCGGACACTTCAGCGGTGGCGTACAGGCCGCTCACGCCTTGGCGCAGCAAAGCCGGGGTGTTGGGCATGCAGCGCACTACCGGGCGAGCGCCCACCCAGCTTTGCAGGCTGGCGCATGTGATGCCGGCGGCGATGGAAACGATCAGCTGGCCATCCTGCAGGTTGGGTTGCAGTGCCTGACAGACGGTTTTCATGACTTGTGGCTTGACCGCCAGCACGATGACGTCAGCGCCATCGATGGCCTGGGCGTTGTCCTCGAAGGCTTCAATGCCGTGCTCGGCCTGGATGCGACTGCGGGTCTCGGCGCCCGGGTCGCTGGCGCGGATCTGCGAGGCGTCCAGGCCCTGGGCACCCAGACCACCGATCAGGCTGGCGGCCATGTTGCCGGCGCCGATAAAGGCAATACGTGTCTTGCTCATGTCAGGTCCTTGTGGAAAAGAGTGAGTGAAGCATGGAATCAGGTGTTGCCGTAGTCGCGGGCTCCGAACAGGGCCGTGCCAATCCGTACCCACGTCGCGCCCTGGGCGATGGCCGCTTCCAGGTCGTGGCTCATGCCCATCGACAGGGTGTCCAGGCCAAGCCCCAGGTCTTCCTGCAACTTGCGCAGGCTGGCGAAGGCGGCCTCCTGGGTGTCGCGGTCTTCGGTGGGTTCCGGGATTGCCATCAGCCCGCGCAGGCGCAGGTTGGGCAGTGCGGCTACGGCTTTGGCCAACGCGGGTAGGTCGGCCGGGGTGCAGCCGGATTTACTGTCTTCGCCGCTGACGTTTACCTGCAGGCAGATGTTCAGCGGCGCCAACCCGGCAGGGCGCTGTTCCGACAGGCGTTGGGCAATTTTCAGGCGGTCCACGGAATGTACCCAGTCGAAGTGCTCGGCGATCGCTTTGGTCTTGTTCGACTGAATGGGGCCGATGAAGTGCCAGATCAAGGGCAAGTCGCTGAGGGCCTGCTGCTTTGTCAGTGCTTCCTGTAGGTAATTTTCCCCGAAGTCGCGCACACCGGCGGCATGGATCTCGCGGATAGCGCTGGCGGGCTTGGTCTTGCTCACGGCCAGCAACTGGACGCTGGCCGGATCACGCCCGACTGCCTGGGCAGCACTGGCGATACGGGCGGAAATCGCGGAAAGGTTGTCTGCTAGGGTGGACATGGATCAATGCCGGCAGCTGTAGGGTCTGCGGCATTCTACCTGCTTGAAGGCCTTTGGGGAGTCTCATGGATGTGACCGACCTGTTGGCCCGAGCTGTGGATGCGGGGGCTTCGGACCTGCACCTGGCGACGGGCCAGATTCCAATGCTGCGCCTGGATGGCGAGTTGCAGCGTATGGGCTTGCCGCCCTTGAGCGCGGATGCCTTGATCGAGGGCATGGCGAGCGTGCTGGATGACCACCAGTGCCAGCAGTGGGCCCAAGGCGATGAACTGGACCTTGCGCTGGAGTTGCCGGCGCTTGGGCGCTTTCGGTTGAACCTGTTTCGCCAGTTGAATGGCCCGGCGGTGACCTTTCGGCTGATTCCAGGGCGCATTGCCACGGTGAGCGAGCTGGACCTTGCGGATGTGTTTCAAGCTGTTGCGCAATGCAGTGATGGCTTGATCCTCGTCGGCGGGCCGACCGGCAGCGGCAAGTCCAGCACCCTGGCAACGCTGCTCGACCAGTTGAACCGCGAGCGGGCACTGCACATCATTACCCTGGAGGACCCTGTCGAGGTCATCCATGACAGCCAGCGCAGCCTGGTCAACCAGCGTGAGATGGGGCGCCATAGTCGCGGCTTTGCTCAGGGGCTACGCAGTGCACTGCGCCAGGACCCGGACGTGATCATGATCGGCGAGTTGCGCGACCTGGAAACCATTCGCCTGGCCCTGCGCGCGGCCGAAACCGGGCACCTGGTGCTGGCAACCGTGCATGCGCGTTCGGCGACCAGCTGCATCGACAGGTTGGTGGAGGTTTTTACTGCCGAGGAAAAGCCGTTGGTGCGGGCGATGCTGGCCGAGTCGCTGCGCCTGGTGGTCGCGCAGTTGCTGGTCAAGCGTGTGGAAGGTGGGCGGGTGGCTGCGCGGGAAGTGCTGGTGGCGACGCCGGCGGTGCGTAACCTGGTTCGGGAGGGGCGGTTGGCGCAGTTGTCTTCGGTGATGCAGGGCGGGGCGGCTGAGGGGATGCGGACGATGGAGGGGGCGTTGCGGAGGCTGAGGGCGAAGGGGGTGATCGGTGATCTCTAGTGCCTGTCAGGGCCTTTTCGCGGGTAAACCCGCTCCCACAGGTACGGCACAGGTTTTAAAGGCTGTGCTGGGTGTGGGAGCGGGCTTGCCCGCGAAGAGGCCGGACCTGTTAGCGCTTGGCCAGGTTCAGCTGTTGCTGCTCCTTTGGCAGTACCCGCTTTGCCACCACGTAGTGCTTCTGCCAGTAAGGCTTGCTCAAGGTGTCGATACTCACCCGCTTGCCACGGCGTGGCGCGTGGATGAAGCGGTCGTTACCCAGGTAGATGGCTACGTGATTGACCCGACGGCTCTTGATGTTGAAGAAGATCAGGTCGCCGGGCTTCAGATCACCCTTGGCCACCTTCACCCCGTGGCCCTGGGCCATGGCATTGGAGGTGCGCGGCAGGTTGACGTCAGCGACGTCGTTGAAGGCGTATTTGACCAGCCCGCTGCAGTCAAAGCCTTTTTTCGGGCTGCTGCCGCCCCAAACATAAGGGGTACCGAGCACATTTACCGCACGGCTGAGCACGTCGCTGCTTTGCTTCGGCGACATGGCGGCGACATTGGCACCGCGGCTGCTGACGGCGTTGCTTGGGCGGGCGCGCAGCGCGGTCTGCTTGGCGGGTGCGTGTTTCACCGACGCGTTGGTCGTGTAGCCGGTAAAACCATTGGGAAGACGTTGCTCACGATTGGTGGCGTGGGCGGCCAGGGGCAATAATAGGCAGAGGGTCAGCCATGTCTTGATCAAAGGCGGCATAGATGAAGCTCTTATGAATAGTTATGTGTTGGGCGCGCAACTTTATAACAGCTTTTTGATCAATCATTGATCCGTTGGTCGATTGTCCAGGTGCCGTATGTCGGCTTGCGACGAGAAAGTCACATTTTTTCTTAGAAAATTTTCGGATAACCCACGGGGGCTATGAATGAACAGTTATCAACAGGGGGTGCCCTTTCACGACACCCACAGCAAAACCATTGGCTACCTGCTGTGGATTTTCGGCTTCACCGGGTCCCATCGCTTCTATTACGGCAAGCCGATTACCGGGACCATCTGGTTCTTCACCTTGGGCTTGCTGGGCATTGGTTGGTTGATCGACCTGTTCCTGATCCCGTCCATGGACCGTGAAGCCGACCTGAGGTTTCAGTCCGGGCGTATCGACTACAACATCGCCTGGATTCTGCTGACCTTCCTCGGGGTGTTTGGCCTGCACCGGCTGTATCAGGGCAAGTGGATCACCGCGATCATCTACTTCTTTACCGGTGGGTTGTTCCTGGTGGGGGTGCTGTATGACTTCTGGACGTTGAACACCCAGGTGTCCGAGAGGAATGCGGGGCGGGGCTGACGGTGCCGTGGCTGTTTTACAGCCCACTCACGGGTAATGCTGCCTATATAAAAAAGGCCTTGTCGCACCGCTGCGGCAAGGCCTTCTTTGTTACTGGCGGGTCTGCCGCTGTTGCAGCAACAGGTTGCTGAAACCGGCCCCAGCCAGCTGCTTCTGTGCCCCGGTCAATTGCTCGCGGTTGCTGAACGGCCCGACCAGCACGCGGTACCAGGTTTCCTCCTTGACCGTACCCGACTCCACCTTCACCGACTGGCCCAGCAGGATGATCTGTGCCCGTACCTTGTCGGCATCGGCCTGCTTGCGGAACGAGCCTGCCTGAAGGAAGTACTGCGTGGTCGCAGCCGGCTTGATCACAGGTGGTGGCGGTGGCGGGGTTTGGCCGAGCAGTGCTGCCTGGGCCCTCGCCGTGTCGATTTTCGCCGCTTCTGCTGGTGTTACCGGAGCTACCGGCTGGGCCGGCACTGGTGGCGTTTTCTCCGGTACGGCTTCCGGCGGCACGATCACCTCAGACTCCGGCAGCAGCGTGTAGAAGTCGTACTTCGGCTTCACCGGCTGTTGCGGGGTAGCTTGCGCTGGCTTGCCGGCTTCGGCCGTTTTCGCCGGCTTCTGCTGCTCGGGTTTGGTGCGTTTGATGTCGTCGCCACCGGGTTCGAGCTTCATCAGGAACACGATGAACGCGCCTACGGTCAGGCCGACCGCCAGCCATACCCAGCCGGGGATCGGCTGTTTGGCCGGTGCCGTCTGGCGGCTGGCGCCGCGTTTCGGGGCAGGTTTTTTCTTGGCAGCCAACTTACATGCGCTCCAGGGTTTCCAGGCCGAGCAGTTCCAGACCTTGTTTGAGGGTGCGGCCGGTCAGGGCGGCCAGGCGCAGCCGGCTCTGCTGCTGCGAAGGGGTTTCGGCAGCGAGGATCGGGCAGTTCTCGTAGAAGCTGGAGAACAGGCCGGCCAAGTCGTACAGGTAGCTGCACAGCACATGCGGCGTGCCTTTTTCGGCGACGTTGTTGAGAATTTCGCCAAACTGCGCCAGGCGCGCGGCCAAATCTTGCTCGTGGGCAGCTTGCAGCACGATTTTGCCGTCGACTTCGTCAAACCCTTTGCCCAGCTTGCGGAACACGCCGGCTACGCGGGTGTAAGCGTACAGCAGGTAAGGCGCGGTGTTGCCTTCGAAGTTGAGCATCAGCTCGAAGTTGAAGCTGTAGTCGCTGGTGCGGTGCTTGGACAGGTCTGCGTATTTCACCGCGCCAATGCCCACCACCTCGCCGATGTGGCGCAGTTCGTCGTCGGCCAGGCTCGGGTTCTTTTCCTTGACCAGCGCGTAGGCGCGCTCCTTGGCCTCGGTGAGCAGGTCGATCAGCTTCACGGTGCCGCCGTCACGAGTCTTGAACGGGCGGCCGTCGGCGCCGTTCATGGTGCCGAAGCCCATGTGCTCCATTTGCATCGGGTGGCTGACGAAGCCAGCGCGGCGGGCCACTTCGAACACCTGGTTGAAGTGCAGGGCCTGGCGCTGGTCGACGAAGTACAGTGCGCGGTCAGCTTTCAATACGTTGCTGCGGTAACGCACGGCAGCCAGGTCGGTGGTCGCGTACAGGTAGCCTCCGTCGGCCTTCTGCACGATCACCGGCAGGGGGTCGCCTTCGCTGTTCTTGAACTCGTCGAGGAACACACACTGGGCGCCTTGGTCTTCGACCAGCAGGCCCTTGGCCTTGAGGTCGGCCACCACGTTGGCCAAGTCGTCGTTGTAGGCGCTTTCGCCCATCACGTCGGCCATGGTCAGTTTGACGTTGAGCAGCTCGTAGGTCTTCTGGCAGTGCGACAGCGAGATGTCCTTGAAGCGAGTCCACAAAGCCAGGCACTCGGGGTCACCAGCTTGCAGCTTGACCACCAGGCCGCGGGCGCGAGTGGCGAACTCTTCCGATTCATCGAAGCGTTTCTTCGCCGCACGGTAGAAGTTTTCCAGGTCCGACAGCTCGTCGCTGGTGATCGGGTTTTCCTGCAGGTAGGCCATCAGCATGCCGAACTGGGTACCCCAGTCGCCGACGTGGTTCTGGCGGATGACGTTGTCGCCCAGGAACTCCAGCACGCGCGCAACGCTGTCGCCGATGATGGTCGAGCGCAGGTGGCCGACGTGCATTTCCTTGGCCAGGTTAGGTGCCGACATGTCGATCACCACCTTTTGCGCCGGGCCGGCTTTGCGTGCACCCAGGTGGGCGTCGGCCAGGGCGGCATCCAGGCGGCTGGCCAGGGCGTCGGTGTTCTGGAAGAAGTTGAGGAAGCCAGGGCCTGCAATCTCGACCTTGCTGATGTCGGCGCTGGCCGGCAGGGCGTTGATCAGTTTTTCGGCGAGGTCGCGCGGCTTCATGCCGGCCGGCTTGGCCAGCATCATGGCGATGTTGCTGGCGAAGTCGCCGTGGGTCTTGTCCCGGGCGTTTTCCACCTGGATCGCCGGCGACAGCCCTTCAGGCAGCACACCGTCGGTGACGAGTTGGGTGAGGGCTTGCTGGATCAGCTGGCGAATGGTGTCTTTCATGGGGATCTCTTTTCGACCGCAAGCGCGGTGAGCGCCTGGATGCGCAGGTGGAAAAACTGGGCATTATCCGTTGCCGGGAGCAGGTTGCCAACCTTTGGGCGGCAAGCGGGGGGCCACCAGCCGCAAGAAAAAGCGGCATCGCCCCCGCCCGGCGCTTGCTTGTCGCTGGTCACTCGCAGCTTGCAGCTCAATACAGGTCTACCGGGTCGACATCCAGCGACCAGCGCACCTGGCGCCCGCTTGGCATCTGTTCCAACACTAGCAACCAGGCGCTGATCAGTCGATGCAACGGCGCCCGGGTATTGGCCTGTATCAACAGTTGCGCGCGGAATCGTCCGGCGCGACGCTCCATGGGTGCCGGTACCGGGCCCAGCAGTTCGATGCCCGGCAGGCGTTGTTCGGCCACCAGGCGCTCGGCGGCGGCACAGGCTTCGTCGAGGAAACCTTCGGCCTGCCCCGGCTTGTGTGCTTCGGCACGCAGCAAGACCAGGTGCGAGTAGGGCGGCAGCCCGGCGGCCCGGCGTTCGTCCAGGGCCTGTTCGGCGAAAGCGAAGTAGCCTTGCTCGGTTAGCTGTACCAGCAGTGGGTGGTCGGCCAGGTGGGTCTGGATGATGACCTTGCCGGGTTCTTCGGCCCGCCCGGCCCGCCCGGCCACCTGGACGATAAGTTGTGCCATGCGCTCGCTGGCGCGGAAGTCGCCGGAAAACAGCCCGCCATCGGCATCGAGGATGGCCACCAGCGTCACCCGCGGGAAGTGGTGGCCCTTGGCGAGCATCTGGGTGCCGACGAGGATGCTCGGCTGGCCGCGCTGGATGGTGCTGAACAGGTTGTGCATGGCGTCCTTGCGCGCCGTGCTGTCACGGTCCACGCGCAGGATCGGGTAATCCGGGAACAGCACCTTCAGGCGCTCTTCGGCGCGCTCGGTACCGGCACCGACCGGGCGCAGGTCGACGTGGTTGCATTGCGGGCATTGGTGCGGCAGGCGTTCGTCATAGCCACAGTGGTGGCAGCGCAGCACGCCGGAGCGCTGGTGCACGGTCATGCGCGCATCGCAGCGTGGGCATTCGGACAGCCAGCCGCAATCGTGGCACAGCAAGGTTGGAGCAAAGCCCCGGCGGTTGAGGAACACCAGCACTTGTTGGCCGGCTTCCAGCGTCTGCCGAATAGCCTGCTGCAGCGGGCCGCTGATACCGCTGTCCAGCGGCAGGCTCTTCACATCCAGGCGCAGCATGCGCGGCGGGCGTGCCCCCCCGGCGCGCTGGTTCATGCGCAGCAGGCGGTAGCGGCCGGTCAAGGCGTTATGCAGGGTTTCCAGCGACGGTGTGGCGGAGCCGAGCAGGATCGGGACGTTCTCCTGGTGAGCGCGTACCAGCGCCAGGTCGCGGGCGTGGTAACGCAGGCCTTCCTGCTGTTTATAGGAGCCGTCGTGCTCTTCGTCGATGATGATCAGGCCGGGGTTTTTCATCGGCGTGAACAATGCCGAGCGGGTGCCGATGATTATATCGGCCTCGCCGTCCCGTGCCGCCAGCCAGGCATCCAGACGTTCGCGGTCGTTCACTGCCGAGTGCAGCAGGGCAATACGCGCGTTGAAGCGTTGCTCGAAGCGCGCCAGGGTTTGCGGGCCGAGGTTGATCTCCGGGATCAGCACCAGCGCCTGCTTGCCGGCTTCCAGGGTTTCGCGGATCAGTTGCAGGTAGACCTCGGTCTTGCCACTGCCGGTGACGCCGGCCAGCAAGAACGCGCCGAAGCCGCCAAAGCCCTCGCACACGGCGTCGAAGGCATCGCGTTGTTCTTCGTTGAGTGGCAGTTCCGGCTGTGCCAGCCAGTGCTCATGGCGTTGTGCCGGCAAGTGGCGGCGCGTCTCGACCTGCACCAGATCCTTGGCCAGCAGCAGGTCGAGGCTGTCCTTGTTCAGGTTGAGTTTGGCCAGCAGGCTGTGGGCCACGCCGTGCGGGTGCTGGGCCAGGGTCTTGAGGGCGTCGCGCTGGCGCGGCGCGCGGGCAATGCGCGGGTCTTCCAGGCGGGCGCCAGGGGCTATATGCCAGAAGCGTTCCTGGCGCATTTCGGCGGCTTCGCCCTGGCGCAGTAGCGTGGGCAGCGCCCAGCTCAGGGTATCGCCCAGGCTGTGCTGGTAGTACTGGGCGGTCCACAGGCACAACTTGAACAGCGACGCGGGGATGGGGGACACCGGGTCGAGCAGGGCGCTGGCCGGCTTCAGTTTGTCGGCGGGCACTTCGCTCTGCGTGCACACCTCTATCAGCACGCCGATCATTTCGCGGCGGCCAAAGGGCACGCGGATGCGCATGCCAGGGGTCAAGGTCTGGCGCGCCATGCTCGCCGGCGCCTTGTAGTCGAACAGGCGCCGCAGCGGAGAGGGCAGGGCAAGGCGCAGGATGACGTCGGACACGCGGAAAGTCTCGGAGGGCGTTACAAGGACTGGCGAGCCTAGCAGACGACGGTCGGTGCAAGCGACATCTTGCGCTGACGGTGTGCTCTGGTATTATTCGCCGCCTAATTACGTGCGGTATTCAACAATTGGTGTTGGGTGGCGGCACGCAGCTCGAGGAAGTGACCATGAAAGAAGGTATCCACCCGAACTACGAAGTAGTTGCAGTCACCTGCAGCTGCGGTAACAAGTTCGAAACTCGTTCGACCCTGGGCAATGTCCTGTCGATCGACGTTTGCAACCTGTGCCACCCGTTCTACACCGGTAAGCAGAAAGTTCTGGACACCGGTGGTCGCGTACAGAAGTTCGCCGATCGCTTCGGCATGTTCGGTGCCAAGAAGTAATCATGCGCATGGCGAATCCTTCGGGTTTCGCATTGTTGCTGAAGAAGGCGCCCCTTGTGGGCGCCTTTTTTGTGGGCGTTATCTGGCATTTCCCGGTCCTGGCGTTCTGCCCACTGCCGGACAAGCCCCAATGGGTAGCGGTACGACAGGTGGTCGATGGCGACACCTTGCGTCTGGTCGATGGCCGCAGTGTGCGGCTGATCGGTATCAATGCCCCGGAAATAGGCCGCAAGGGGCGTACCAGTGAGCCCTATGCCGAAGCTGCCAGGCGGCGATTGCAGGCCTTGATAAAGGCCAGTGACCATCGCGTCGGGCTGGTGCCTGGTGTTGAAGGCAAAGACAAGTACGGTCGCACACTGGCGCACATCTACAGCCGCAATGGCGACAATCTGGAAGCACAATTGCTTAGCGAGGGCTTGGGCTATCGCGTGGCAATTGCCCCTAATGTGCGCTTCAGCGGCTGCCAGCAGCTTGCCGAACAAGCGGCGCGCCAGGCTGGTGTTGGCCTGTGGCGGCGTTCACCCGTGGTGCCTGCAGGCGATGTCAGGCGGTCAGGTTTCGCTGTTGTACGTGGTCGTATCGGAGGCATTGAGCATAATCGTGGCGGGGTCTGGCTGACCCTGGGCAATACCATGGTGCTGCAGGTTCCCGCTCGTCTGCAGCGCAACTTCCCTGCCAGCTTCTTCGATAATCTCAAGGGACGCCAGGTCGAAGCGCGCGGCTGGGTGCTGGATCGTTCCCGCAGGGGAGGCCTCAAGCCCGGGCAGCGACGCTGGGTGTTGCCATTGACCGATCCGAGCATGCTGGCGCGCATTTCAGGCTAAAAGATGTAGACATTTCGATAGTGGATTGTACACACTGTAGGTCGTATGCCCCCGTGGGTTGTAGCGTAAAGTCGTAGGCTAAAGGCCTTGACACAAGTGACCGGCCAGTCTTGTGGCTCCCCGGCTCTTTGCGTATCCTCGGCGGTCCGTCAGAACAGTAAATAGCGGAATGCCCACCATGTCAGACCTGAAAACCGCCGCTCTCGAATATCACGCTCAACCTCGTCCGGGGAAACTGAGCGTTGAACTCTCCAAGCCCACTGCCACCGCCCGTGACCTCGCCCTGGCCTACAGCCCAGGTGTTGCAGAGCCGGTGCGCGAAATTGGCCGTGATCCAGAGCTGGCTTACAAATACACCGGCAAAGGCAACCTGGTTGCGGTGATTTCCGATGGCACTGCCATCCTCGGTCTGGGTGACCTCGGCCCACTGGCTTCCAAGCCGGTCATGGAAGGCAAGGGTGTTCTGTTCAAGCGTTTCGCCGGTATCGATGTGTTCGACATCGAAGTCGAGTCGGAAAGCCCACAAGCGTTCATCGACACCGTTCGCCGCATTTCGATCACCTTCGGCGGTATCAACCTTGAAGACATCAAGGCACCTGAGTGCTTTGAAATCGAACGTACCCTGATCGAACAGTGCGATATTCCAGTGTTCCACGATGACCAGCACGGTACTGCCATCGTGACTGCCGCTGGCATGATCAACGCCTTGGAAATCGCCGGCAAGAAACTGGAAGACGCCAAGATCGTCTGCCTGGGCGCCGGCGCTGCTGCCATCTCCTGCATGAAGCTGCTGGTAAGCATGGGTGCGAAGGTCGAGAACATCTTCATGATCGACCGTAGTGGCGTGATCCACGCTGGCCGTGACGACCTGAACCAGTACAAGGCGCAGTTCGCCCACGCGACCGACAAGCGCACCCTGGCCGACGCCCTTGACGGTGCCGACGTGTTCGTAGGCCTGTCCGGCCCGAACCTGCTGAGCCCGGAAGGCCTGAAGTCGATGGCTGCCAACCCGATCGTGTTCGCCTGCTCGAACCCGGACCCGGAAATCTCCCCAGAGCTGGCGCATGCCACTCGCAACGACGTGATCATGGCGACCGGTCGTTCCGACTACCCGAACCAGGTCAACAACGTGCTGGGCTTCCCGTTCATCTTCCGTGGTGCTCTGGACGTTCGCGCCAAGCGTATCAACGAAGAGATGAAGATCGCTGCCGCTATCGCCCTGAAAGACCTGGCCAAGCTGCCAGTGCCGAAGGAAGTTTGCGAAGCCTATGGCGTTGAAGGCCTGGAGTTCGGCCGTGAGTACATCATTCCGAAGCCGCTGGATGCACGCTTGATCACCGTCGTTTCCGATGCTGTGGCCAAGGCTGCCATCGAATCTGGCGTGGCTACCCTGCCTTATCCGAAGCACTACCCGCTGACCAGCGTGGATGAAGTGTTCAACGGCTGATTGCCGCAAGCGACATTAAAAAAGCCCCGGCTCGCATGAGCCGGGGCTTTTTGTTGGGGCTTGGGAATGTGTCAGGGCTGCAGGGTGTTCGTCAGGGCACTTGTGGCGCCTATCAAATCGAGCGCCGCCCGCGCGGCGCTCGATTCACGCGCCCACGCAAAACCTGAGTCAGGCGCCCTGCCTTAGAACAGATCCATCGGCGTCGCTTCATCGGCTGGCAGCGGGCTGCCCGGTGCCACGCCATTGCCCAGTTCATCCACCGACGGCGGCGAGTCTTCGGCTTTGAACAGCTCGAAGTAGGCATTCGGTGTGCTCGGCGATGCTGCGCGACCGCTGATCGGGTCGACGCGCAAGCTGAGAATGCCTTCCGGCTCTGCCGGGGCGTGCGCAGGCTTGTCCTTGAGCGCCGCGCCCATGAAGTTCATCCAGATCGGCAGGGCCGCAGTCCCGCCATATTCGCGGCGGCCGAGGGTTTCCGGCTGGTCGAAGCCGACCCAAACGGTAGTCACGTAATCGGCGTTGTAACCGGAGAACCAGGCGTCCTTGGATTCGTTTGTGGTCCCCGTCTTGCCCGCCAGGTCGGTACGGCCCAAGGCCAGGGCCCGGCGGCCGGTGCCGCGCTTGATCACATCCTGCAGCATGCTGGTGAGGATGTAGGTGGTACGCCCGTCGATGATCCGTTCGGCCACTGCTGGCGTTTGCGGTGCTGCGGCCACCTGGTTGACAGCAGAAGGTGCCTCGCCTGGCATGGCGGCAGTGCTGATTGGCTGCTCGGGGGCGGCCAGGCCCGCCTGGTCCTCGGCACCTTGTGGTACGCGGGGCGGGTTGGCGGTGAACAGTGTCTCGCCGCTGCGGCTTTCGATGCGGTCGATCAGGTACGGGGTGATCTTGTAGCCACCGTTGGCAAAGGTGCTCCAGCCGGTGGCGATCTCCATCGGGGTCAGGGTGGCGGTGCCCAAGGCCAGCGACAGGTTGCGCGGCAGGTCCTGTTTGTTGAAGCCGAACTTGGTGATGTAGTCGATGGTGCGATCCACGCCCATGGCTTGCAGCAGGCGGATCGACACCAGGTTGCGCGACTTGTACAGCGCCTCACGCATGCGGATAGGGCCGAGGAAGGTATTGTTGTCGTTCTTCGGTCGCCACACTTTATCCACCGACTCGTCAACGAACACGATCGGCGCATCGTTGACGAGGCTGGAAGCGGTGTAGCCGCTGTCCAGCGCGGCGCTGTAGACGAATGGCTTGAAGCTTGAGCCCGGTTGGCGCTTGGCCTGCACGGCGCGGTTGTAGTTGCTCTGCTCGAACGAGAAACCGCCAACCAGGGCGCGGATGGCACCGTTGTTCGGGTCGAGGGTGACCAGGGCGCTTTGCGCAGCGGGCACCTGGCTGAACTTCAACGTGCCATCTTCAAGGCGTTGCAGGCGTACCAGGTCACCGACCTGGGCCACATCGGCCGGCGATTGCGGTGTGCGGCCCTGGGCGTTGTTGTTGATGAACGGACGCGCCCATTTCATGGTGTCCCAGGCAACCTGCGCCTCTTGGCCGTCGCGGGTCAGCACCTTGAGGCCGGTTTGTTCCACCTGGGTGACAATGGCTGGCTCCAGGCCGCCAAGGGTGCGTTGCTTGCCCAGCTCCTTCAGCCAGGCTGCCTGGGTGCGGCCCGGGAAACGTGCTTCAGGGCCACGGTAGCCGTGGCGCTCATCGTAGTCGGAGAGCCCTTTGAGGACGGCCTTGTTGGCCATTTCCTGCATGTCACTAGGCACGGTGGTCGTGACGCGGAAGCCTTCGGTGTAGGCGTCGCTGCCGTAGCGGCCGACCATTTCCGCGCGGGCCATTTCGGCGATGTACGGGGCATTCACCTCAGGCGTCGGCACGTGGTAGCTGGCATTGAGCGGCTCGGCCAGGGCGGCCTGGTAGCTGGCCTCGTCGATCTTGCCCAGCTTGTACATGCGTCCGAGGATCCAGTCGCGACGCTCTTTGGCGCGCACCGGGTTGGCCAGCGGGTTGAAGCGTGACGGTGCCTTGGGCAGGCCGGCGATCATCGCCATCTGCGCCAGGCTCACGTCACGAATGGACTTGCCGTAGTACACCTGTGCAGCTGCATCGATACCGTAGGCGCGGTTGCCCAGGTAGATCTTGTTCACGTACAGCTCAAGGATTTCGTCCTTGGTCAGCTCACGCTCGATCTGCAGGGCCAGCAGGATTTCGTTGGTCTTGCGTGAGAAGCTGCGCTCGCTGGTGAGGAAGAAGTTCTTCGCCACCTGCATGGTGATGGTGCTGCCGCCGGTCTGGATATGGCCGGTTTTCACCAGCTGGGTCGCGGCGCGCATCAGGCTGCTGGGGTCGACACCGTAATGGTTGAGGAAATTGTCGTCCTCGGCTGACAGCAGCGCCTGAATGAATTGTGGGGGAATATCCGCGAAGCGGATCGGCGAGCGGCGCATTTCGCCGAATTCGGCAATCAGCTTGCCATCGCTGCTGTACACCCTGAGGGGGATCTGCAACTGGATGCTTCTGAGGGACTCGACCGAGGGCAGGCTGGGGCTAAGATACAGAAACGCACCGCTCACACCGAGTACGAGCGCGCAGATGACTGCGACGGAAGACCACCAGAAGAACTTCAGCAGACGTATCAAGGCTTTTCGGTGTCCAGGTTGGGAGTGGATTGCACGCAGGTCCGGTGGACCAAAAAACGCTGGGCATTATAAGCATTTTTCGCCTCTCCGGGTGACCGGCCAGGCTACCCGTCGACTTGATGAGTAGCCCCGGCCCAGTGTTGCCGCGGGGTTGCGACAGGCAGTTGCGTTTGGCAGCTGCACCAAACAGCAAAGGAGTCGCGATGCTTGGACGCTTCGGCAAGGATGCCGGTTCACTCGTGGGGGTGGAAATTACGCCCGACGCCGTTCGGATAATGCAACTGCAACAGCGCAATCGGCGCTGCCGTGTGATGGGGTCGGCACAAGAGCTGTTTCAGGCGCCGCTGGCCGATGACTGGGCTGCGGAACCTGACGTGGTGGCGGCTGCGCTGCAGCGAGCATACCGGCGCAGCGGCCTCAGGCAACGTCGGGTAGCACTGGCGCTGCCGGCCAGTCAGGTTATTTGCAAGTTGTGCCATCTGCCTGTGCAGCAGGGCGGGGCACAGTTGGAGGCGCAGTTGCTTGCCGATGCAGAGCGGCTGTTTCCGTTCCCGCTGGAAGATCTGGCCCTGGATTTTCAGGTCATGGGCGCTTCCCATGCCCAGCCAGGTTGCTCCGAGGTGATGGTTGCCGCCTGTCGGCAGAGTGCGCTGGCGTCACTCGAAGCCGTCGTCGAGGAGGCGGGCTTGCAGTTGGAAGCCGTCGAGGTCGACAACATTGCCTTGTGCCGCATGTTGCCACAGGGCGGCCTTGAGGGAGCAGCACTGCTGCGTGTCGAAGCCCGCAGCGTAACCCTTCATGACTGGCAGCCCGGCAGGGCCTACCAGCGCTGTGAGCTGCAAACGGCTGGCCCGGACATGCACGGGCAATGGCCAGAGCGCCTGCAGGCTTGGCTTGCCGGGCAGGGCCTGCCTGCGCGGTTGTGGGTTGTCAGCAGCTCATCGGTCAGTCCGGACTGGCTGCAGGGCCTTGGCAGCCGGCTGAATGTGCCGTGCACGTACCTGCCTGGTCTGGCAGGGCTTGAACATGTTGATGGGTCGATGCTCCTGGCCTGCGCCTTGGCCTTGGGAGGGTTGCGTCCATGATGCGGCTGAACCTTCTGCCCTGGCGCGAAAGGCAGCGTCAGGCGGCGCTGCGGCGCTTTCGAGGCCAGCTGGTTGCTGGCGCACTGTTGGCTTTGTGCGCCGTGATGCTGGTTGATCAGCTGGCCCGCCAGCGCGGGCAGCAGCAGGTGTTGGCCAATACCCAGCGCCAAGCGACCCTTGATGTACTGGGTGAGCAGGTGCAACCGCTGGCCGAGGTACGTGCACAGCATGAAGCGTTACTTGCCCGTGCGGTGGCTTTGGAAGGCCTGCGCGCCCATCAGGATGTATTGGCCGGTGTGTTCGCCGACCTTGAAGGGGCGCTGCCTGAAGGTGTGCAGCTACTAGACCTGAGCCTTGATAGTGACCGCTTGCAGATGACAGGGGTGGCTGCGTCTGGTGCTGTGGTTGCGCAGTTCATGCGCGACTTGAACCGCTCGAACGCTTTGCTCGATCTGGAACTCAAGCACATCAAGAGCCTGCCGGACGGCGATGAGTTTTTGCTGACCGCTCGCGTTGCGGCGTTTTGGTCGTGAGTACAGCACAAATGGTCGCTTGGCTGGCGGTGGTCGAGCGCTCAGGCCGCTTCCGACGGCTGGCGCCAGTGCTCGTAGCTATTGTGCTGTTCGGCCTCGGCTGCGCGATACGCCTGCCCCCACTGTTACAGCAGCAGGCGCGGGAGGAGGCCAGGCATGTCGAGCTGAGCCAGCTGCAGGCAGCCAGTGCATCGCAGTTGGCAGAACTGGAGCGGCTGAAGGCTTTAGTGGTGCTTGCCGAGCAACGGTTGCAAGAAGCGCACTGGTATCTGGCAGCCGGGGAAAGCATGAGCGACCTGCTTGAGCGCCTGGCAGTGTCGGGGCATGCGCATGGGTTGCTTGTCGAGCGCCTGGATGTAAGTGAGGGCGAGCAACAGGCCGGATTCAGCAAGGTACCCCTGGAGGTACAAGTGGTAGGGCGTTACCCGGCCTTGCGGCTGTGGCTGGACGAATGGTTAGGGCAGGCGCGGATTCTGCGCAGCGGTGACATGAGCCTGGCAACCGTTGATCGCCAGCCTGGGCTGTTGCGCCTGCGGTTGCGGGTTGATGCCTATCATGCGGCTACGCCCATGAAGGCACCCGCAATGCTGGCGCACCTGCCGGCAAGAGCCGCAATGGCTGCGCCTGAGGTGGACCCGTTTGCCCCTGCTATGGCGCGAGTGGCCAGTGCCGGCTTGGTCGGCGTGCCGTTGGCGCAGCTGGAAATGGTCGGCAGCCTAGCGCGCGGGACGGCACGCGAGGCGCTGCTGATGACGGCAGGCAAGCTCTATCGTGTGCGCCCGGGGGACCGGGTAGGGCGCGATCAGGGGGTAGTGAAGCATATAGACCAACGTCAGGTCGAAGTGCGTGAGCGGCTTTTCATGGCGGGGGTATGGCACGAGCGCACGGCGTTCATCACCCTCGCCAAGCGCCTGGGCAAGGAGGCCTCGGACCCGAATGAAAACGTGGATGAAATACCTGCTGGCAACCCTGCTGTCGATCCCGCTGGCTTCGGCGACGCCTTACCAGGGTGAACCCCTGTCGCTGAACTTTCAGGATGTAGAGGTGCGTGCGGTGCTGCAGGTGCTGGCTGACTACGCCGGCGTCAACCTGGTCGCCAGCGATGCAGTACAAGGCAGTGTCACTTTGCGTTTGCAGGACGTGCCGTGGGATCAGGCGCTTGACCTGGTGCTGCGCAGCAAGGGCCTGTCCCGGCGCCAGGAGGGTAATGTGCTGTTGGTGGCGCCTGCAGCCGAGTTTGCCGCGCAATCAGCAGATGCCCGGGTGAGTCAGTTGCTGGATGCGCACCTGCAGCCATTGCGTCGGGAGCTGCTGCCCATTCACCACGCCAAGGCCGCCGATTTGGCGCAGTTGCTGCAGGCAAGTCTGGAGGGTGACGGCATCCCCACGGGTAGCCTGAGTGTCGATGAGCGCACCAATACGCTGGTGGTGTATCTGCCCGCTGAACGCCTGGCCGAGTTGCGCCAGCTGGTGGCGCAGCTGGATGTGCCGGTGCGCCAGGTAGCGATCGAGGCGCGTATCGTCGAGGCCAACGTCGATTATGAGAAAAGCCTGGGGGTGCGCTGGGGCGGGCCGCTGTACGGCGAGAAGTTGCGGCCCGGCAAGGAACTGTTCGTCGACCTCGGCTTGGAGCGTGCCGGCAGCAGTATCGGCCTTGGTTTGTTGCGCGGTGACGTATTGCTGGACCTGGAGCTCAGTGCCATGGAGAAAAGCGGCAACGGCGAGATCATTTCGCAGCCCAAGGTGGTCACGGCTGACAAGGAAACGGCGAGGATCCTCAAGGGTACCGAGGTGCCTTACCAGGAAACGAGCCAAAGCGGCGCTACCTCGGTATCGTTTCGCGAAGCCTCGCTGTCGCTGGAAGTAACGCCACAGATCACCCCGGACAACAAGGTGATCATGACCGTCAGGGTGACCAAGGACGAGCCGGATTACGTCAATGCCTTGAACAACGTACCGCCGATACGCAAGAACGAGGTCAATGCCAAGGTGCGAGTGGCGGACGGCGAAACGATCGTGATCGGTGGCGTCTACTCGACTTCGCAAAACAATGTGGTCGACAAGGTGCCATTTTTCGGCGATCTGCCGTATGTTGGGCGGCTGTTTCGACGCGATGCATTACAAGAGAAAAAATCCGAGCTGCTGGTCTTCCTGACTCCGCGTATCATGAGTGACCAGGCGATTGCTGTGAGTCGTTGATTCTGTGCGAAATTTGATACTTGTGGGGCCCATGGGCGCTGGTAAAAGCACCATCGGACGCCTGTTGGCCAAAGAGCTGCGCCTGCTGTTCAAGGATTCCGACAAGGAAATCGAACTGCGATGCGGCGCAAACATCCCGTGGATATTCGACAAGGAAGGCGAGCCGGGTTTCCGTGATCGCGAGCAAGCGATGATCGCCGAGCTGTGCGCGCTCGACGGTGTGGTCCTGGCCACCGGCGGTGGCGCGGTAATGCGCGAAGCCAACCGCCAGGCGCTGCATCAGGGTGGCCGGGTGATCTACCTGCATGCTTCGGTCGAACAGCAAGTCGGCCGCACCGCGCGCGACCGCAACCGCCCGCTGCTGCGCACGGCCAACCCCGAGGCGACCTTGCGCACCTTGCTGGAAACCCGCGACCCGCTCTACCGCGAGATCGCCGACCTGGTGGTTGAAACCGACGAGCGGCCACCACGCATGGTGGTGATCGATATTCTCGAGCGCTTGCAGCAGTTGCCGCCCCGTTAACCCGGGACTATTCTCGGCCACCAGCGCCGAGGCGAGGCTCAACGTTACCGCGCAGGTCGCCGGATGGCGCCGCGCCCAAGTACATTGTGGGGATACATGCAGACACTAAAGGTCGACCTGGGCGAGCGTAGCTACCCGATCTACATTGGCGAAGGCCTGCTGGACCAGCCCGAGCTGCTGGCACCGCACATCGCGGGTCGGCAGGTTGCCATCGTTTCCAACGAGACCGTCGCGCCGCTGTATCTCGAACGCCTGAGCAAGGCCCTCGGTGCCTATTCGGTACTGCCAGTGGTGTTGCCCGATGGTGAAGCCCACAAGAACTGGGAAACATTGCAGCTGATCTTCGATGGCCTACTGACAGCCCGCCATGATCGTCGTACTACGGTGGTCGCTCTGGGCGGTGGCGTGATTGGTGACATGGCTGGCTTCGCTGCCGCTTGCTACCAGCGCGGCGTCGACTTTATCCAGGTGCCAACGACCCTGTTGTCCCAGGTCGACTCTTCCGTGGGGGGCAAGACCGGCATCAATCATCCGCTGGGCAAGAACATGGTCGGTGCCTTCTATCAGCCCAATGCGGTGCTGATCGATACCACCAGCCTCAAGACCCTGCCAGCGCGCGAGTTGTCTGCAGGCCTGGCCGAAGTGATCAAGTACGGCCTGATTTGCGACAAGCCGTTCCTCGCCTGGCTCGAAGACAATATGCAGGCACTGCGTGCCCTCGATTCGGCAGCCCTGACCGAGGCCATCCGCCGCTCTTGCGCGGCCAAGGCCGCGGTGGTGGGCGCCGACGAGCGCGAGTCTGGCGTACGGGCCACGCTGAACCTGGGGCATACCTTCGGGCATGCTATCGAAACCCACATGGGCTATGGCGTGTGGCTGCACGGCGAAGCCGTGGCGGCGGGCACCGTGATGGCCCTGGAAATGTCCATGCGCCTTGGCTGGATCGACCAGGCTGAGCGCGATCGTGGGATCCGCCTGTTGCAGGACGCAGGTTTGCCGGTGGTGCCACCACAGGAAATGACCCCGGCGCATTTCATGGAGCACATGGCGGTCGACAAGAAGGTGCTCGACGGTCGTTTGCGTCTGGTGCTGCTGCGCCAGATGGGCGAGGCCGTGGTGACCGACGACTATTCGAAAGAGATTCTTCAGGCCACGCTGTCGGCGGATTACCGCGCGATCGTGGCCCAGCTTTGAGGTTGTGACAGCGCAATGACAAGTTTGCATGCCGATGAGGCCTTTCTCGACCATTACCAGTTGAGCCATGATCCATTCGCGCCCCGCGTACCTGGCTTCAAGTTCTTCCCGGCCCAGCGCAAGCCTGTGCTTGGCCAACTGCACCACCTGGCGCGCTATAGCCAGTTGATGCTGGTGGTCAGTGGCCCATTGGGCAGCGGCAAGTCGCTGTTGCGCCAGGCCCTGGTGGCCAGCACCAACAAGCAGGCTGTGCAAAGTGTGGTGGTGTCGGCCCGCAGCGCCAGCGATGCCTCCAGTATGCTCGCGCAGGTCGCGCAGGAGCTGGGTGTGGCCCAGCCCGAGGTACAGGCGATCCTGTCGAAGGTGGTGCAGCTGGCACTGACCGGGCAGGAAGTGTATTTGCTGGTGGACGATGCGGAACAACTCGACGAGTCGGCACTCCAAGCGTTGCTGGAATTGGCGGCGGGGGTACCTGAGGGGCGTCCGCACGTGTTTCTGTTCGGTGAGCCATCGCTGATTGCCGGGCTGGACGAGCTCAATGTCGAGGAAGAGCGTTTCCACATCATCGAGCTTGCGCCCTACAGTGAAGAAGAAACCCGCGAGTACCTGGAGCAGCGCCTGGAAGGGGCTGGCCGGGGCATCGAGGTGTTCAGCCGTGAACAGATCGCCGATATCCATGAAAACTCCGACGGCTGGCCTGGCAACATCAACCAGGTCGCCCGTGACACTTTGATCGAAGCGATGATCGCCAGCCGCTCGACGGCCAAGCGACCAACCATGGGGTTCAAGATGCCTAAAAAACATGTGCTCGCGCTGTCCGCTGTGGTCGTGGTTGCCGTTGCGGCCGCGGTATTGATGCCCAAGAAAGGCGACAAGGCCCCCGCCGAAGCGCCGGCCGCCCAAGCCCAGTTGCCGCTGGGTGACGGTAAGCAGGGCGCTGCCATCGAGTTTTCCGGCTCCTCCCAGCCAATGCCGCTGCCACTGGTTGGCCAGTCGCAGCCGGTGATGCGCGAACCGCTGGCCCAAGCCGCAGGCATGGGCGACGGTGAAGAGGGAAGCCCGGCTGGCGACACCGCGCTGCAGCCTGGCAACCCGCCACCGACCGTAACCACCATCGCCCCGCCACAAGGTGTGCCGGCTGGCCCGGCGCCTGCGCCTGCCCAGCCAGTACAGTCGGTTGCGCCTGCGTCGAAGCCTGTTGCAACCCAGCCCGCCAAGCCGGTTGCGCCTGCCAAGCCAGCGCCGACCCAGGTCGCCGTGGCCAAACCGGCCGCCAAAGCTGCCGAAAAGCCTGCCGCCGCCAGCGCTGGCAACGGTGGCTGGTATGCTGGACAGAAGCCGGGCAATTATGTGGTGCAGATCCTCGGAACCAGCTCCGAAGCGTCGGCCCAGGCTTACGTCAAGGCCCAGGGTGGCGACTATCGCTACTTCAAGAAAAACCTGCAGGGCAAACCCCTGTACGTCGTGACTTACGGCAGTTTCGCCAACCGCGACGCAGCGGTTGCAGCAATCAAGAACTTGCCAGCGAAGGTCCAGGCTGGTAAACCTTGGCCACGTACCGTCGCCAGCGTCCAACAAGAGCTGGCTGCGGCCCGCTGATACCTTCCGGGCGGCATCACCCCGCCGCCCAGTAGCTAAGCGAATTCTAGCTTTCGACTAGCCTGCTGCGCCCGAGCGCGGCAGGCTTTTCTGTCCCGGACTGCCGGCCACAAGCCCCTAGTTGCAGTCATGGCTGAAACGCTTCAGACTCGAGTCAAGCCGCTATCACGGCGCATGGCGCAAAAACATTCAAAATTGCGACATAAATTTTCAATGCCGAGACATGAAAATTTGTGGGCATCGCTGTCGCTGTGCAACAATGGTTTTCCATGACCACCGCAAAAAAGCTGGCGTTTGATCGGCGTGGATGGTAAGTGGTTGTTAAAAAAGAGATTTACCTCCGTTGAGAGGTGAACCTGGTGAGAATGTGTCTATGAAAACAGGTCTGTACCATCCCGAAGAATTCAAGGACAACTGTGGTTTTGGCCTGATCGCCCATATGACGGGCGTGCCGAGCCACCACCTTCTGCAAACTGCCATGCAGGCGTTGACGTGCATGACCCACCGCGGCGGCATCAATGCCGACGGCAAGACCGGTGACGGTTGCGGTCTGCTCATGCAGAAGCCTGATCAATTCCTGCGAGCCGTGGCCCAGGAGCACTTCGCTGTCGAGCTGCCCAAGCAGTACGCCGTCGGCATGGTGTTCTTCAACCAGGACCCGGTCAAAGCCGAAGCTGCCCGCGCCAACATGGACCGCGAGATCCTCGCCGCCGGCCTGAAACTGGTCGGCTGGCGCAAGGTGCCGATCGACACCAGCGTCCTCGGCCGCCTGGCCCTGGAGCGCCTGCCGCAGATCGAGCAGGTGTTCATTGGCGGTGAAGGCCTGAGCGACCAGGAGTTCGCCATCAAGCTGTTCAGCGCCCGTCGTCGTTCGTCGGTGGCCAACGCCCACGACGCCGACCACTACATCTGCAGCTTCTCGCACAAGACCATCATCTACAAAGGCCTGATGATGCCGCGCGATCTCGCGGCGTTTTACCCAGACCTGGGTGACGAGCGCCTGCAAACCGCGATCTGTGTGTTCCACCAGCGCTTCTCCACCAACACCCTGCCGAAATGGCCGCTGGCGCAGCCGTTCCGCTTCCTCGCCCACAACGGCGAGATCAACACCATCACCGGCAACCGCAACTGGGCCGTGGCTCGTCGCACCAAGTTCGCCAACGACCAGATCCCCGACCTCGAAGAGCTCGGCCCGCTGGTCAACCGCGTCGGTTCCGACTCGTCGAGCATGGACAACATGCTGGAACTGATGGTCACCGGTGGCATCGACCTGTTCCGCGGCGTGCGCATGCTGGTACCGCCGGCATGGCAGAACGTCGAGACCATGGACGCCGACCTGCGCGCCTTCTACGAATACAACTCCATGCACATGGAGCCGTGGGATGGCCCGGCCGGTATCGTCATGACCGAAGGCCGCCACGCGGTGTGCCTGCTCGACCGTAACGGTCTGCGCCCGGCGCGCTGGGTGACCACCACCAATGGCTACATCACCATCGCCTCGGAAATCGGCGTATGGGGCTATCAGCCTGAGGAAGTGCTGGCCAAGGGCCGTGTCGGCCCGGGCCAGATCCTTGCCGTGGACACCGAAACCGGCCAGATTCTCGACACCGACGCCATCGACAACCGCCTGAAGTCGCGGCACCCATACAAGCGCTGGTTGCGTCAGCACGCTACGCGTATCCAGGCGACACTGACCGACGACCAGGGCGTGGCCAGCTACGACGCTGACCAGCTCAAGCAATACATGAAGATGTTCCAGGTTACCTTCGAAGAGCGTGACCAGGTGCTGCGCCCGTTGGGTGAGCAGGGCCAGGAAGCCGTTGGTTCGATGGGTGACGACACGCCGATGGCCGTGCTGTCGCAGCGCGTGCGTTCGCCATACGACTTCTTCCGCCAGCAGTTCGCTCAGGTGACCAACCCGCCGATCGACCCGCTGCGCGAAGCGATCGTGATGTCGCTGGAAATCTGCCTGGGTGCCGAGCGCAACATCTTCCAGGAGTCCCCGGAGCACGCTTCGCGGGTAATCCTAAGCTCGCCGGTCATCTCGCCTGCCAAGTGGCGTTCGCTGATGAACCTGGAGCGCGAAGGCTTCGACCGCCAGCTGATCGACCTCAACTATGAGCAAAGCGTCGGCCTGGAAGCAGCCATCCGCAACATTGCTGACCAGGCCGAAGAAGCTGTGCGTGGGGGCAAGACCCAGCTGGTGCTGAGCGACCGTTATATCGCCCCGGGCAAGCTGCCGGTGCACGCTTCGCTGGCCGTGGGTGCCGTGCACCACCGCCTGACCGAAAAGGGCCTGCGTTGCGACAGCAACATCCTGGTGGAAACCGCTACCGCCCGTGATCCGCATCACTTCGCCGTGCTGCTGGGCTTCGGTGCCTCGGCCGTTTACCCGTACCTGGCGTATGAAGTACTGGCTGACCTGATTCGTACCGGCGAAGTGCTGGGCGACCTGGATGAAGTGTTCAAGTACTACCGCAAGGGTATCTCCAAGGGCCTGCTGAAGATCCTGTCGAAGATGGGGATCTCCACCATCGCTTCGTACCGCGGTGCACAGCTGTTCGAGGCCATCGGCCTGGCCGAGGAAGTGGTAGGCCTGAGCTTCAAGGGCGTGTCCAGCCGCATCAAGGGTGCGCGCTTCGAAGACCTGGAAAACGACCAGAAGCTGCTGGCGGCCGAAGCCTGGAGCGCGCGCAAGCCGATCCAGCAAGGCGGCCTGCTGAAGTTCGTCCACGGTGGCGAATACCACGCCTACAACCCGGACGTGGTCAACACCCTGCAAGCCGCCGTGCAGCAGGGCGACTACGCCAAGTTCAAGGAATACACCACGCTGGTGGACCAGCGCCCGGTGTCGATGATCCGTGACTTGCTCAAAGTGAAGGTGGCCGACCAGCCGCTGGCGCTTGAGCAGATCGAGCCGCTGGAGGCGATTCTCAAGCGCTTCGACTCGGCGGGTATCTCGCTGGGTGCACTGTCGCCGGAAGCTCACGAAGCGCTGGCTGAGGCCATGAACCGCCTGGGCGCGCGCTCCAACTCTGGTGAAGGCGGCGAAGACCCGTCGCGCTATGGCACCATCAAGAGCTCGAAGATCAAGCAGGTGGCCACCGGCCGTTTTGGTGTGACTCCGGAGTACCTGGTCAACGCCGAAGTGTTGCAGATCAAGGTTGCCCAGGGCGCCAAGCCCGGTGAGGGCGGCCAGTTGCCGGGCGGAAAGGTCAACGGCCTGATCGCCAAGCTGCGTTATGCGGTGCCGGGCGTGACCCTGATCTCGCCACCTCCACACCACGACATCTACTCGATCGAAGATCTGGCGCAGCTGATCTACGACCTCAAACAGGTCAACCCGCAGGCGCTGGTATCGGTCAAGCTGGTAGCCGAAGCGGGCGTGGGCACCATCGCCGCTGGTGTGGCCAAGGCCTATGCCGACCTGATCACCATCTCCGGTTACGACGGTGGTACCGGTGCTTCGCCGCTGACCTCGATCAAATACGCCGGCGCCCCTTGGGAGCTGGGCCTGGCGGAAACTCACCAGACCCTGCGCGGCAACGACCTGCGCGGCAAGGTGCGGGTGCAGACCGACGGCGGCCTGAAAACCGGCCTGGACGTGATCAAGGCGGCCATCCTCGGTGCCGAAAGCTTCGGCTTTGGTACCGCGCCAATGATTGCCCTGGGCTGCAAGTACCTGCGCATCTGCCACCTGAACAACTGCGCCACCGGCGTGGCCACCCAGAACGACAAGCTGCGCAAGGACCACTACATCGGCACCGTCGACATGGTGATCAACTTCTTCACCTTCGTCGCCGAAGAAACCCGCGAGTGGTTGGCCAAGCTGGGCGTGCGCAGCCTTGGTGAACTTATCGGCCGTACCGACCTGCTCGATGTGCTGCCAGGTGACACCGAGCGCCAGCAGTACCTGGACCTGTCGCCGCTGCTGGGCAGCTCGCACATTCCGGCGGACAAACCGCAGTTCTGCGAAGTCGACAAGAACCCGCCGTTCGACCTGGGCGAGCTGGCCGAGAAGATGGTTGATATGGCCATGCCGGCCATCCGCGACCAGGCGGGTGGCGAGTTCAGCCTCGACATCTGCAACTGCGACCGCTCCATCGGTGCGCGTGTGTCGGGCGAAATCGCCCGCCTGCACGGCAACCAAGGCATGGCTGCGGCGCCGATCACCTTCCGCTTCAAGGGGACTGCGGGCCAGAGCTTTGGCGTGTGGAACGCTGGTGGCCTGAACCTGCACCTGGAAGGCGACGCCAACGATTACGTCGGCAAAGGCATGACCGGTGGCAAGGTCACCATCGTGCCGCCAGCCGGCAGCCCGTTCGAAACCCAGCACAGCGCCATCGTTGGCAACACCTGCCTGTACGGTGCCACTGGCGGCAAGCTGTTTGCCGCAGGTACTGCGGGCGAGCGCTTCGCTGTACGTAACTCCGGCGCCCATGCTGTTGTCGAGGGCACTGGCGATCACTGCTGTGAATACATGACCGGCGGCTTTGTCTGCGTTCTGGGCAAGACCGGTTACAACTTCGGTTCTGGCATGACTGGCGGCTTTGCCTACGTGCTCGACATGGACAATAGCTTCGTCGACAAGCTCAACCACGAGCTGGTGGAAATCCAGCGTATCAGTGGCGAAGCGATGGAGGCCTACCGTAGCCACCTGGCGCGTGTCCTTGCCGAGTATGTGGATGAGACCGGCAGTGAGTGGGGGCGTGAGCTCTCGGAGAACCTGGACGACTACGTGCGGCGCTTCTGGCTGGTCAAGCCGAAGGCAGCGAACCTGAAGCAGCTGTTGTCCAGCACCCGTGCCAACCCGCAGTAAAAACAGCTGCAAGTGGCAAGCCTCAAGCTGCAAGTAATGGCAGTACGAGGTTTGCCCGGCTTAAGTGATCGTCTTGCGGCTTGCAGCTTGTAGCTTGCAGCTGCTGTAAAGAGGTTTTGAAAAATGGCTGAACGTCTGAACAATGACTTCCAGTTCATCGAAGTGGGCCGAAAGGACCCGAAAAAAAAGCTGCTGCGCCAGCGCAAGAAGGAGTTCGTGGAAATCTACGAACCGTTCAAGCCGCAGCAGTCCGTAGAGCAGGCGCACCGCTGCCTGGGCTGCGGTAACCCGTATTGCGAGTGGAAGTGCCCGGTACACAACTTCATCCCCAACTGGTTGAAGCTGGTCTCCGAAGGCAACATCCTGGCCGCGGCGGAACTGTCGCACCAGACCAACACCCTGCCCGAAGTATGCGGCCGTGTTTGCCCGCAAGACCGCCTGTGCGAGGGTGCCTGCACCTTGAACGACGGCTTTGGCGCGGTGACCATCGGCTCGGTGGAGAAGTACATCACCGACACCGCCTTCGCCATGGGCTGGCGCCCGGACATGTCCAAGGTCAAGCCAACCGGTAAACGCGTCGCCATCATCGGCGCCGGCCCGGCGGGCCTGGGCTGCGCCGACGTCCTGGTGCGCGCTGGGGTAACCCCGGTGGTGTTCGACAAGAACCCGGAAATCGGCGGCCTGCTGACCTTTGGCATCCCCGAGTTCAAGCTGGAAAAGACCGTGCTCAGCAACCGCCGCGAAGTCTTCACCGGCATGGGTATCGAGTTCCGCCTGAACACCGAGGTGGGCAAGGACGTGACCATGGAACAGCTGCTCGCCGAGTACGATGCAGTGTTCATGGGCATGGGTACCTACACCTACATGAAGGGCGGCTTCCCGGGCGAGGACCTGCCGGGCGTGCATGACGCACTGGACTTCCTGATCGCCAACGTCAACCGCAACCTGGGCTTCGAGAAGTCGCCGGAAGACTTCGTCGACATGCAGGGTAAGAAAGTGGTGGTGCTGGGCGGTGGTGACACCGCGATGGACTGCAACCGTACCTCGATCCGTCAGGGTGCCAAGGCGGTGACCTGTGCTTATCGTCGTGACGAAGCCAACATGCCGGGTTCGCGCAAAGAGGTGAAGAACGCCAAGGAAGAGGGCGTGAAGTTCCTCTACAACCGCCAGCCCATTGCCATTGTGGGTGAGGACAAGGTCGAAGGCGTCAAAGTGGTCGAGACCCGCCTGGGCGAGCCTGATGCCCGTGGCCGCCGCAGCCCTGAGCCCATCCCGGGCTCCGAAGAGATCCTGCCGGCAGATGCCGTGGTGATCGCCTTCGGCTTCCGCCCGAGCCCGGCGCCGTGGTTTGAGCAGCATGGCATTCAGCTGGACAGCCAGGGCCGTGTGGTTGCCCCGGAGAAGGGCAAGTTCAAGCACCAGACCAGCAACCCGAAAGTGTTTGCCGGTGGCGACATGGTGCGCGGTTCGGACCTGGTGGTGACTGCGATCTTCGAAGGGCGTACGGCTGCCGAGGGTATCCTGGACTACCTCGAAGTCTGAGGTTCGACCTGTTCGCGGGCATGCCCGCTCCCGCAGGGTTAAGCGCAGAACCCGTGGGGGCAGGCATGCCCGCGAAGCTTTTGTATACAAAAACGCTTGATCTGTGGCATCCAATAGACAAAACACATGGCCATGGCCGTGCCTTTTGCGCTGGTGTCTGAGAAAATGCCCGCACTATTTTTCCGGATGCCGACATGACTGCCCTGAAGAACGATCGTTTCCTGCGTGCACTGCTCAAGCAACCCGTAGACGTCACCCCGGTGTGGATGATGCGCCAGGCCGGCCGCTACCTGCCGGAGTACCGCGCCAGCCGCGCCAAGGCCGGTGACTTCATGAGCCTGTGCATGAACCCGCAGTTCGCCTGCGAGGTCACCCTGCAGCCGCTGGACCGCTACCCGCTGGACGCGGCGATCCTGTTCTCGGACATCCTCACCATTCCCGATGCCATGGGCCTGGGCCTGTACTTCGAAACCGGCGAAGGCCCGCGTTTCAAGAAGGTCATCAGCACTCCGGCCGACATCGAAGCGCTGCCAGTCCCGGACCCACAGAAAGACCTTGGCTACGTGATGGACGCGGTCAGCACCATTCGCCGTGAGCTCAATGGTCGTGTGCCGCTGATCGGCTTCTCCGGCAGCCCGTGGACCCTGGCCACCTACATGGTCGAAGGCGGCTCGTCGAAAGACTTCCGCAAGACCAAGGCCATGGCCTACGACAACCCGCAAGCCCTGCACATGCTGCTGGACAAGCTGGCCCAGTCGGTCACCAGCTACCTTAACGGCCAGATCCTGGCCGGCGCCCAGGCCGTGCAGATCTTCGACACCTGGGGCGGCAACCTGTCGGCGGCGGCCTACCAGGAGTTCTCACTGGCCTACATGCGCAAGATCGTCAGCGGCCTGATCCGCGAGCACGAAGGGCGTAAGGTGCCGGTGATCCTGTTCACCAAGAACGGCGGCTTGTGGCTGGAAAGCATTGCCGAAGCCGGCGCCGACGCGCTGGGCCTGGACTGGACCTGCGAGATCGGCGACGCCCGTCGCCGTGTGGGTGACAAGGTGGCGCTGCAAGGCAACATGGACCCGACCGTGCTGTACGCCAAGCCTGAAGCCATTCGCAAGGAAGTGGCGCGCATCCTGGCCAGTTATGGCCACGGCACTGGCCATGTGTTCAACCTTGGTCATGGTATTACCCCGGAAGTCGATCCGGAGCATGCCGGTGTGTTCATCAATGCTGTGCACGAGCTGTCGGCGCAGTACCACCAGTGACTTGATGCACTGCTCAGTAAACCCGGCTTCGATGCCGGGTTTTTTGTGCATTAAGTTTTAATTCAGCGATCGTCGTTAATCTGGTCCCATCGAAACCGAAACAGGACCCGATCCTCATGAAAACCCATTATCTCGCACTGATCCTCGTCCCGCTGTTCAGTACCGCTGCCCTTGCTGGCAGCTATACGGGCCCTGGTGCCCAGCCAGTTTCCACCGTGGCTGCTGCCAATGATGCCGCCGATGATACTCCGGTGGTGCTGCAGGGGTTCGTGACCAAAAAGATCAATAACGACGACAAGTACGAGTTCAAGGATGACACGGGCACCATAACCGTCGAAATTGACGATGAAGATCTCCCGCAGACACCGTTCAACGAAAAAACCAAGGTCAAACTGACTGGTGAGGTGGAGAAGCACCTGATGAGCAGGGAGGTCGATGTAGATGTTGTCGAACTCCTCACCCCGGTTGGGCGATAGCAGCGCGTGTAACGAGCTAATTCCTACATATTGATCCCTGGCGCGTAAATAGACTGGGCCACTCAGTCGGGCTTGCTGGTGCAAGTCCATTACGCCGGGGGGCATCATGAGTACAACAAAGAATGTGCGAAGGCTGTTGGCTACCAGTGTGTGGGTAGCAATGGCCGGTGCGGGTATACAGGGACAATTGGCCTATGCCCATGGTTATACCAGCGAGCCGCCTTCGCGCGCCTACGCCTGTCGCTTGGGGCAAAATACCGAGTGCGGGGCAGCGACGTACGAGCCCCAGTCAGTCGGAGAAACCGTTAAAGGATTCCCTGCACGTGGCCCTGTCGACGGCAAACTCGCCAGTGGTGGAGAGCGAGGTGACTTTGCTCCGCTTGACGAACAGTCTGCCAATCGTTGGCACCTGACCACTATCAAGCAGCGCGACATTACCTTCGAGTGGCATTACACCGAAGGGCACAAGACAACCGGTTGGGAATACTTCATCACCAAGGCCGGTTGGAATCCCAATTCACCCTTGGCGCGCGATGCGTTCGAGTTGACGCCTTTCTGCAAGGTAGATGGCCACGGCAAGCCGGCGCGCGGCGAAGGTCAACCCACCGTCGGGCCATCGCCGGTCAAGCATCAGTGCACCTTGCCGGCAGACAGGTCGGGGCACCATGTCATCATGGGTGTCTGGACTGTCGATGATACGGCCGCCGCGTTTTACAACGTGATGGATGTGGATATCCAAACTGATGGCGGCCCTGTTCCGCAATGGCCACAAGTAGGCGCCATCAATCCACATCGGGACTTGCAGATTGGCGACAAGGTGAAGGCCCGTGCGTTCGTGGCGGGTTCAGAGAGCGCGCCTTACAGCGTGAGTATTACCATCGAGAACGCTGAAGAAGGCCTTGCACCCAACTGGTCGTACAAGCTCGCCACGCGTATCAATGAAAGCCAGTCGCTGGTACAGGCAGGTCAACCCGATCAAGAAGGCAATATCACGCCGGTACAGGGCGCCAACAATATCTATGCAAAGCCTGAGACAGGTATCAGCAGCTATCAGTTGGACTTCGAAGGCGTGCCTTCGGATGACAGCTATCTGCACCTGCATGATCTCAAGTCGGAATATACCCTGACTGATGGAAAGGCGGCGCTGGACTTCACGGTGATGACCAACCGTAACTTGCAGGTGAGTGCGCGGCTGTACGATTCAGCCAACCAGCAGGTCGGCTTCGTCCGTCAGCAAGTGGATGCCACCACCAGCCCGATTTCTCTGCCGGTAGCCAGTGTCGAAGGCGAGCACCTGCTCAAGGTTGTCGGTGTCAATAAAACCGGGCGCATATTGCTTCAGGAGGAGCGCAAGGTTCAGTTGAAGACGGCCGGGGGTGAAGGCTACGACTTCGAATTCCCGCAATCGCTTGCCAGTTACAAGGCAGGAACTCGCGTCCTGCAACCGAAAACTGGCGAGGTGTTCGAGTGCAAGCCATTCCCGTATGAAGGCTGGTGCAAGATCTATTCGGAAAGTGCCAGTCAGTATGAGCCAGGTGTGGGCAGCAACTGGCAAGACGCCTGGATCAAACGCTAAGGAGATCTGGCCTGGCAGCCTGAGTTGGGCTGCCGGGTCAGGCTCGGGACTTTTCGATGTCGCAAGATAAATATGCTTGGCAACAGGTTGTGTTGCACTGGATCTCTGCCCTGATTATCGGTTGGGCGCTGGCGAGTGGTTTCTATGTTTCCCTGGTTGAGGTCCAACCCTCCAGCGCTGACTTCATCGGCTTCGTGAATGTTGGGCTGACTACGCTTTTTATCCCGGTTTTTCTCATGCGTTGGCTGCTTCGCGTGTGCATGGCCAGGCCAGGCGCGGTACACCAGAGTGTCGCCGGGCGCCGGGTAGCTCATTTCGTCCATGAAGGGCTGTACTGGCTCACGGCATTGGTTCTGCTGTCCGGTGTGCTGATGATGGACCGACCGATCGAGGTGTTCGGCTGGTTTGCCATAGCGCCCTTGCTTGTTGACCCTTCATGGCTGGATGCCTGGCGCAAGTTGCACGTTGCAGCAAGTACGTTGCTTGCTGGCGCCATGTTGCTGCATGTCGTAGCGGTGGTAATGCACGAACTTTCGGGTCGACGCATCATTCGGCGGATGTTGCCTTGAGTCGATGAAACGGTTGGGGCATTGGGCCTGGGCGGCGATACCTGTGATGACGATGGTGGCGCTGGGCATCCGCGAAACGGTACGGCCATGGTCATTTGAACCTGAAGTGCCCGAAGGTTTCGCCCACAGCGCACCTTTGGAAAAGCCGCTCTCCACGGCATCACTGGTCCTGGCCTTCGGTCTCAGCTCGCCTGACGGGCAACCTGCTGGCCGAGCTGATCTGGTGCTCAAAGCATGCTTCATTCCCAGCCGTGGCGAAGCGCGTGCGCTTGTGGGCAGCCGGGACGGTGACGCCCTCTATCGGGTCGGCGACCGGTTGCCGGACGGGAGCGTTGTGCGCCGTATCGAGGTGCGCAGCATCACGCTCTGGGACGGCAGCGTCGAACAAAGCGTGGCGATGTCCGGCAGCCGCCCCAGTGTCTTCCTTACCTCTGGCAGCGCGGCTGTGGCTGGCCCTGCTCCAGCAGATCCACCCCGCTTGTTGCGGGAGGTGCAATGACTTTACAACGCTATTTGCAGGTTGCCTTGGTCGGCACTTGCCTGTCTGTGGCCGGCACGTTGGCATTGGCAGATACTGCAACCTGGCAGTTGGCGATGAGCGATGCCGATGTGCGCGATGTCGTACGGGAAGTCGGGGCAATTCTGGATCAGACGATCGTGCTCGACCCTCGCGTGCAGGGGCGTATCACCGTGCTATCGAATGAGCCGCATGATCGCGAGGGCGTTCGCCGGCTGTTTTATTCGGTATTGAATGCGCAGGGTTTTGCAGCGGTGAACGATGGCGACCGCTTGCTGGTGCTTCCAGCCAGCGAAGCCAAGGTCTGGGCGAACCAGCAAGCCGACGCGATCCCTGCTGCCTTCACCACGCGGGTGTTCAGCCTGTCGGGCAGCATTGCCGCCGATCTGGCGGGCTTGCTGCGGCCGCTGGTATCGAGCAATGGCTACATTGGCCCGTCCAGTTCTGCCAATGCCTTGGTGGTTACCGACTCGGCTGCGAACCTGGACCGCTTGCAAGCCTTGGTGGCACAACTGGACAGCGGTCAGCGACATGACTATGAGCTGGTGACATTGCGTACGGCACAGGCTGCTGAAGTATTGCCTGTCGTCGAAGCATCGGCCGGTGGCCCCGATAGCGGTGTACGGGTACTTGCAGATGTGCGCGGTAATCGCCTGCTTGTTCTCGGCCCGGAAAAGTCCCGGCAACGTATGGCGCAGCTGGCCCGTGACCTGGATGTGGCGGCACCGGCCTCTTCGCAAAACTGGCGGGTGGTGCGCCTTCAGCATGGCAATGCCGAGCAGTTGGCCGAGGTACTGAACGATGTAGGCAAGCAACTGGATGGCAAGGCCTATAGCGAGAGCCCGGCCCCGGCGTTGGCGGCTGGGGTAATGGTCAAGGCCGATGCCAGTCAGAATGCGCTGCTGCTGTTGGGGGAGCCACGCATGCTCGACAATGTGGCGCAAATGATCGAGCAGTTGGACCAGCCCCGCGCGCAGGTGCTGATACATGCAGCCATTGTCGAAGTCAGCGGGGATATCAACGAAGCTCTGGGCCTGCAGTGGGGCGTCGATACCGGCAGCCTGAAAGGCGGCGTGACCTTCCCCGACAGCGGGGCTGCTTTCGCTGATCTGTTCGACGCGGACAAACTGTTGCCCAGCGGCGCAGCGCTGGCCATTGGGTCGGACAGGTTTGGCCTGCTGGTGTCGGCTCTGGCCAGCAACAGCCGAAGCAACCTGCTTTCCACGCCCAGCCTGCTTACGCTGGACAACCAGGAAGCGCAGATTCTGGTGGGCCAGAATGTACCGTTCAAGACCGGCTCCTATACCACTTCCGGCAGCGGCGCGGACAACCCGTTTACAACCGTGGAACGCAAGGATATCGGTATCAGCCTCAAGGTTCGCCCGCATATCAATGAGGGCCGGAGCCTACGCCTGGAGGTCGAGCAGGAAAGCTCCGAACTCGCCCCCAGCACCGTCGAAGGCGACCTGATCACCAGCAAGCGAACGCTCAAAAGCACCATCCTTGCCGCCGATGGCGAGATCATCGTGATCGGAGGGTTGATCAAGGACAGCGTGCGTACCGAGCAGCGAGGGGTGCCTCTGTTGAGCCGCATACCGCTGATAGGCGGGCTTTTCCGCTGGAGTCGGGACATTCAGGAGAAGACCAACCTGATGGTCTTCCTGCGGCCTACCCTTTTACGTACCCAGGCTGAACTGATCGATTCGGGGCGCCGCGCTTACCGTGATGTGCACTCAGCCGATCCGCAGCGTATGCCTCGGGAGGCCCGCGAGTTGTTCGAAACCCGGCCTGTCCCTACCCGGGAGCCTGGCTCTTGAACCCTGAACTCTCATTCGGCTTTGCCCGGCGCCACGGCATTCTGCTGGACCGGCAGGCGGCAGAACCGGCCGTTTTGATGCGCGACAGCGCCTCGCTGCAGGTGCTTTCTGAGGTGTTGCGCGTGACAGGCAGTCACTGGCCGCTGCGTCTGGTCGATGAAGGGCATTTTGCCGAGCGCCTTGCCGCTTGCTATGGCGGTACTCAGGACGCTGCCCATACCGTCATCCAGGGGCTGGATGAGCAGATTGACTTACCACGCCTGGCGCAAGCCTTGCCGCAGTCATGCGACCTGCTCGACCAGCAAGGGGACGCGCCGATTATCCGCTTGCTCAATGCCTTGCTCAGCGAAGCAGTCAGGTCGCGCGCCTCGGATATCCACTTGGAAACCTTCGAACAACAGTTGCGGGTACGCATGCGTATCGATGGCGTCATGCGTGAGGTCCTGTCGCCGCCACGGGCGCTGGCGGCGCTGCTGGTGTCGCGTATCAAGGTCATGGCGCGTCTGGATATCGCCGAGAAGCGTGTGCCCCAGGATGGCCGCATCAGCTTGCGCCTGGCAGGCCATGAGGTGGATGTGCGGGTGTCGACGTTGCCCGCTGCTCACGGCGAGCGCGTTGTGCTGCGGTTGCTGGACAAGCAGGCAGTGCGCCTGGATATCCAGCACATGCAAATGGAGGCTTCGGTGAGCAAGGCCTTCCTCGCCATGCTGGACAGGCCAAATGGCATCTTCCTGGTTACAGGACCAACCGGGTCCGGCAAGACCACAACGCTTTATACGGCGCTTTCGGTGCTTAATCGGGAGTCCCGCAACATTCTTACTGTCGAGGATCCGATCGAATATCACCTGCCCGGCATAGGCCAGACCCAGGTCAACACCAAGGTGGACATGACCTTCGCCCGAGGTCTTCGGGCGATACTTCGCCAAGATCCGGACGTTGTGATGGTGGGCGAAATTCGTGACCGTGAAACTGCCGATATTGCCGTGCAGGCATCCCTGACCGGGCATCTGGTGCTCTCGACCTTGCATACCAACAGCGCTTTGGGGGCCATCACGCGGCTGGCGGACATGGGCGTTGATACCTGCCTGCTTGCTACTTCCCTTGCCGGCGTCATGGCTCAGCGGCTGGTGCGGGTGCTGTGCCCGCACTGCAAGGCTGCCTGTGTGGTCGATGATGCCATGGCCAGTGCCCTGGGCTACCCCAAGGAGCTGCCGACGCATGTCTATCAGGCGGTGGGGTGTGAACAG
Organism: Pseudomonas sp. LTR0; assembly: GCF_036630035.1. NCBI lineage: Bacteria > Pseudomonadati > Pseudomonadota > Gammaproteobacteria > Pseudomonadales > Pseudomonadaceae > Pseudomonas > Pseudomonas sp. LTR0. The sequence continues at coordinate 5,150,554 of NZ_CP123734.1, read as the reverse complement.
TGTCAGCAGGGCTACAGCGGCCGCCTGGCGTTACACGAAATGGTTGTCGTCGATGAACAGTTGGCCCAGGCGATTCACGCCCGGGCGTCACAAGCGACCATGCGCGAAATAGTCCGTGGCGACTCAGCCAGCCTGTTTCAGCATGGCGTGCAAAGGGTCTGTATGGGACAGACCAGCGCCGCAGAACTTTTGCGCGTGACTGGCCAGGACTGAGCATGGCGGTTTTCAGCTTCATCGCACGGAACAATAGCGGCGTTCGTCAGCGCGGCTGCGTAGAGGCCAGTAGTGCGCAACAGGCCCGGCAGCAGCTGCGTGATCAGGGCCTGTTCGTGCTCAAGGTCAAAGCGGCCAGGCAGTCTTCATTTTCCATCGTGCCCGTGCGCAGGCGATTGACGCTTGCCCGGCGGTGCCTGTTGACGCGTCAACTGTCGACCCTTTTGCAGGCGGGCGTGCCGCTGACCGAGGCGCTACAGGCGGTGGCTGCCCAGAACGGTCAACGGCAGGTCCGGCAGGTGTTGCTCGGGGTCGCTGAGCGGGTAGTGGAAGGCAATACGTTTGCAGATGCACTGGCGCACTACCCATTGGCATTCCCGGTTGTCTACCGCGCAACCATAGCTGCTGCAGAGCGCTCCGGGTACCTGGCTGCCGTGCTTGAACGGTTGGCCGAGCATGGCGAACATCAGCAGGCGTTACGCCAGAGGGTACAGCTGGCGATGGCCTATCCCGCGATCCTGATGGTGGTATCGCTGTTGGTGGTGGGTTTTCTGCTCGGTTATGTAGTACCGGACGTTGTTCAGGCATTCAGTCGTGACCACGCCCAACTTCCGCTGGCGACACGGGTATTGATCGCGCTCAGTGACGCGGCCGGGCGCTATGGGGTGATCGCAGTGCTGGCGCTGGCTGCGTTGATCGCATCGATTGCCCTGGCACTTCACCACCCCGCACGCAAACGGCAATGGCATGCCCTGGCGTTGCAGTTGCCCGGCTATGCCGAATTCGTTCGCACACGTGAAGCCGCCCGCTTCGTCAGTACCCTGGCAATTCTTGGCCGTAGTGGTGTCGTGCTGGTGGAAGCAATGAGCATTGGCGCCGGGGTAGTCGGCAATCTGGTGCTACGGGAACGCTTGCTGACTGCCGTGCGCGAAGTAGCCGAAGGTGCAACGCTGGCCAGCAGTCTGGCGCGCAGTAAAACCCTGCCTGCGCTCATGCTGCACATGATTGCCAGTGGTGAGCGAGCAGGGGAGCTGGACAGCATGCTCGAGCGCGCTGCCGACCTTCAGGAAAAGCACCTGGCAGGTCGTATCTCGTTACTGGTCAGCCTGTGCGAGCCCCTGATGCTGCTGGTGATGGGGGGCATCGTGCTGTTCATCGTCCTGGCCATTCTGCTGCCTATTCTCAACCTCAACCAACTGGTCAACTGACATGCTCAATGGCTCTGCACGTCACTCGCAACGTGGCTTCACCCTTATCGAAATCATGGTCGTAGTCATCATCCTTGGTGTACTCGGAGCATTGGTGCTGCCCAATGTCATGAGCCGCCCGGACCATGCCAAGGTCACGGCGGCGCGCACCGATATTCAGTCCATTTCCACTGCACTGGAGATCTACCGGCTGGATAACGGGCGTTATCCGACCACGGCTCAAGGCCTCGAAGCGCTGGTTCGGCGCCCAAGCGTGGCGCCTCTGCCGCGTCAGTGGAACGCCCAGGGCTACCTCAAGCGCGCTGCGTCAGACCCTTGGGGGGCGCCTTACCGGTACGCAAGCCCCGGAGTGCGCTCGGGCCAGGGCTATGACCTGTACTCGTTAGGTGCCGATGGCCAAGCGGGTGGTGAAGGCTTGGATACAGACATCGGTAACTGGGACGAATGATCCGGCGCCGCTCCCAGGGTTTTACCCTCCTTGAATTGCTGTTGGTACTGGTACTGGCAGGTATCGTCATGGGCATGAGCGGTTTGATGGTCGGGCACGATCCGCAACGGACCGCACGCCAGGAGGCCGGGCTGTTCCTGCAGGTGGTTCAACAGGCCAGGCAGCGAGCAGTGCTCGAGGGGCAGACCCTGGGTATTCGCATCGACACTGACGGCTACCAGTTGATGTTGCGTACGGGGCAAACCTGGATGCCGACGGGGCAGCGCCGTAGTTTGAGCCTGAGCCTGCGGCTGGAGATCGACGGGTTGCCGGCAGGGCTTTCGAGGCACGGCGAAACAGCACAACTCACGTTTGCCAGCAACGATGAGTACACCCCGTTCCTGTTGTATTTCCTTGAGGCAGGTGTGCGGCTTGCCCATGTATCGAGCGATGGCCTGAATGACCCCCACCTTCACCTCTGAACGCGGATTCACGTTGCTGGAAGTGCTGGTGGCGTTGGCGATCTTTGCCGTATTGGCCGCGGCCGTGACTGCCGCCAGCCAGCACGTGTTGGTGCAAACGCAGGGTGCCCATGACCGGTTGTTCGCAAGTTGGATCGCTGATAACCGTTTGACCGAGCTTGGCCTTAACCCACTGCCCGTTGCAGGGCAGCGCGCCGAGACAGTCGTTTTTGGCCAGCGCACCTGGTTCGTGCGGGAGTCGATGCATCACCTGGTCGATGTGGGATTGATCGAAGTATCCATCACTGTAGGGCTGGCTGCAGATCGCACAGTGCTCCACCAGGCCACGGGCTGGCTGGAGGGTGGCAATGCTCTGCCATGAAAGCAAAACAGCGGGCCGCCAGCGGGGCTTCACCCTGCTGGAGCTGTTGCTGGCCATTGCCGTATTTGCCCTGCTGGCTCAAGGGACGAGCCAGTTGGTGGCAGCAGTGTTACAGACGGATACGGTACGTCAGCCCCAGGCCGCTGAACTGCGAGCCCTTGGCCGGGCGATGAGCGTAATGCAGCGAGATGCCTTGCAGGGTTATTGGCATGCGGGCAAGGCAAAGGGCAGCGGTCATGGCGTGACGCTGGAAAAGCATCGGGTGAGCTGGGTACTGGGAGCGGAGCGTGACAGCCAGCCGTTACCACGCAGCGATCTGAGAGTCGTGGAGTATTGGTTGGCGGAAGGTGTGCTGTGGCGCCAACGCCGCGGGCTGGAAAATGGCCAGGGCCAGCCTCAGCGCCTGTTGGAGGGGGTTGTCGAGTTGCGTTGGCGCATGCATGCAGCCGGTGTGGGCTGGCAACCCGAGTGGCCATCGGCCCACACCCGGCAACCACCGCAGGCACTTGAGGTGATGTTGTCGACCAAACGATTGCAGGCGATACGCCGCGTGCTGCCGCTGGCCGGGGGCACTCTGTGAAAAGCGCGCAGCAGCGTGGCCTGGCGCTGGTTACCGTGCTACTGGCCATGGCGCTGTTGTCGTTCCTGGTGGCCGGGATGTTGCGCAGCCATCAGGGAATGCTGGGCAGTGTGGGCCAGCAGATTGACGCATCGCAGTTGCTGAAACTGGCGCTGGCCGGGGAGCGTCATGCGCTGGGGCATTTGAAGCAGCAGGTTGCCACTGTGCTTCAGGTGACCCATCTCGGCCAGCCCTGGGCGCGCAGCCGTCAGCTGAGTCTTGGTGAAGGCCAGCTCCGCTATCGCCTGGAAGACCTTTCAGGCCGGTTCAACCTCGCTGCCCTGACGGTGAACGGGACACCCAATCCAGTCTTGCTCAAGCGCTGGAAACGCCTTTGCCGGTCATTGAAGATCGAACCTCCAGCGCTCGATCCGCTGCTGGGGCAGCCCATGCTCGACCCTTCCCAGCTGCGTGCGCTACCAGGCATGGATGCTCAAGCCGTGGCGCGGTTGCAGCCTTGGGTGACAGCCCTGCCGCGCACAGCAGGGCTGAACATCAATACGGCTTCGGCACGGTTGCTGGCGGCCCTTGAAGGTGTGGAGCTGTCTGTTGCGCGGCAGTTGGTAGGCGAGCGCCCCGAGCATGGCATTCCCACCGTGCAACGTTTTCTGGCACTCCCCTCGTTGGACGGCCTGGGCGTCGACAGTCATGGTTTATCCGTGACGAGCCGATGGTACCGCCTGGAGGTTCAGGCAGAACTGGCAGGCAGGCGGATGTACCTCTACAGCGACCTGGAAATCGATTTGGACACGCACCAAGTGCGCGTCATGCGACGTTCATATTCTGCACAACCGGAGCAAAGGCCAGATGAGTAGGCATTACCTGTTTTTACTGGCCCAAGGCATGCCTGCCGCGGGGCTGCAGTGGCCGGCGCTGCTGTACACGGCGCAAGGCGAACAATGCCGAACCACCCTCGGGGCGCTACCTACTTGGTTGGCGGGTGCTGCCGTGGTACTGGTGTTGCCGATGGAGATGGCCGGATGCTGCAAGCTGGACCCGGTGCCGGGCAGGCGGCCGACGCGCGAGTCGCTGGCTTACGCTGCCGAGGAGCAGCTTGCTGAGGCACTGGAAACCTTGCATTTGGCATTCGGTCCCCCAGACGCAGGTGGTTACCGGCAAGTTGTGACAGTCGCGCTGGAGGAGTATCGACACCTCATGTCGATGTTGCAGGCACAGGGCATCGACCCGGTTGCGGTGCATGTAGACGCCGACCTGTTGGGCACTGAGGAGGCTTGCGCGCTATGGTTCGAGGGTCGCTGGCTGTTGGGTGGGGCGGACGGTACGCGCCTGGCTGTCAGTGAACGGCAGGCTCATGTGTTGTCGCGCCGCTTGGCTCCCCGGCTCTGGCTGGCCGAGCCGGGTTCGCCTGGCGAGGCTTTGAGCGACAAGCATGTCGCCAGTGCTGTTGGCAGGCTGGTGGACGGGGGCGGCACTGCGGTGGACCTGCGCCAGGGCACGATGCGTCGACAGCGTAGCAGCCCGCCCTGGCAAGCCTTGGGCGGTGGCATGCTGGCAGCGCTGCTGCTGGTATGTCTGGCTGGTTACCTGCGTGCCGACTGGCTGCAGCAGCAAGCTTTACTGCAGCATGCCGAAAACGTGCAGATGTTCGCGCGCTGGGCTCCCGGGCAGGTGCCCGGCGCTGACCTGGCCGCTCAGGTCCAGGCTCTGGAGCAACGGCCTGGACCACCGACGGCTGTCGAGCGGTTGGCGATGCTTGCAGACCCGTTGGCGGGTGTTGGCAACGTTACGATCGAGCACGCCGAGGCCAAGACCTCAGAGGGTTGGACCATCGACGTCGTCGCCCAAGGTTTCGATGATCTGGAACGCCTTCGCCAGCGTGCCCCAGGGGTGAGGATGGGGCACGCACGGCAGGTCGGCGAAGGTGTACGGGCAACCATCTCCTGGCTGGAGGCTGAATGAAACGCTTGAACAAAAAGGCGCTGGCGCAGCAGTGGCAGCAGATACCGGCTGCCAGGCGAACGATTTTGACGCTGGCACTTTGGGCTGTGGGCCTGTTGATTGTCTGGCAGCTGGCCTGGTTACCGAGCCAGATCCGTTTGCGTAATGCTGAGGCTCACCTTGTGCAAGAACAAGCGTTGGCTGCGCTGTTGAAGCGTGTTACCCAACGCCAACCTCAGTCGGCTGGCACTTCCGAGCCGCTCACGCCTGCCAGTTTGAGCGAGCGTGCACGGCTTGCCGGCCTGCATGTTGCGGGCCTGGAGGCCAGGGAGGGGCAGCTGGAGGTCAGCCTGCAAGGCCCGCCAGCTGCTGTGCTGAGTTGGTTGCATGCCCTGGAACGGGACGGTGGACAGGTTCAGCGCCTGCAGTTGCAGGCTGTGGATGAACAGTTGCAGGTGCAGTTGGCTATGGCGCTGGCTGAAGGCTGAAGTCCGTATTGCTTGTGCGTTCAGGTTGCTTTGGCCGGCAGGCGGCTCAGGTGCAACGCCACCAGCAATGCCACCGCCAGCAAGCTGCCAATGAACAGCCCTATCCCGTTCCAGCCCCACTGGTGCCAGAACACCCCGCCCGCCGTACCGGCCACGCTGGAGCCGGCGTAGTAGCAGAACAGGTACAGTGACGACGCCTGCCCCTTTGCCTTCAGTGCCCGGCGGCCGATCCAGCTGCTGGCCACCGAGTGCGCACCAAAGAAGCCGAAGGTGAACACCAGCATGCCCACGATCACCATCACCAGGGGACTGGCCAGTGTCATCAGCAAGCCAACCGCCATTACCACGATGCTGGCCCAGAATACCTTGCGCCGGCCCAGCTTGTCCGCCAGGGCGCCGACCTGTGCCGAACTGTAGATGCCCGACAGGTAAACCACCGACAGCAAGCCGACCAGCGCCTGGTTCATGTGATAGGGCTCGGCCAGCAGGCGGTAGCCGATGTAGTTGAACAGGGTGACGAAGGCGCCCATCAGCAGGAAGGCTTCAAGGAACAGCCAGGGCAGGCCGGCGTCCTTGAAGTGCACGACAAAACCGTCCAGCAGGCTGCGTGGGTTCATCGTCTGTGCGCGGAAATTGCGTGACTCCGGCAGCACCTTCCAGAACACCAGTGCGGCCACCAGGGCCAGGCCGCCAATGGTCAGCATCGCCGTGTGCCAGCTGACGAAGTCGATCAGTACGCCAGTGATGAGCCGCCCGCTCATGCCGCCAATCGCGTTGCCGCCGATGTACAGGCCCATGGCCAGGCCAATGTGTTGCGGGTGGATCTCTTCGCTCAGGTAGGTCATCGCCACTGCCGCCAGGCCGCTCAGCGACAGGCCGACCAAGGCGCGGGTGGCCAGTACCAGCTCCCAGCTGGGCATCACTGCGCTGGCCAAGGTGGACAGGGCGGCGCAGACCAGCGCGAACACCATCACGGGCTTGCGTCCGATGCGGTCAGAAATGGGGCCGGTGATCAGCAGGCCGAACGCCAGCATGGCGGTGGACACCGACAGCACCAGGCTGCTCTGCGCCGCGTTGATGGCAAACTCCCTGGATAGCAGAGGCATCATCGGCTGTACGCAGTACAGCAAGGCGAAGGTGGCGAAACCGCCGCTGAACAAGGCCAGCACGGTTTTCATGAAGGCGGGTGTGCCTTTTTCGATCCACATTTCGGTCAGGATGGCAGGCTTTGGCTCAAGGAGGAGGGGGGCTACTGCAGTTTTCACGGACGGGTACCTCTGGCGCAATGAAAAAAGCATATAGCTGGCTAACGATTAGATCCAATATATTGTTCGACCTATTTGAGATGTTTGGCGACTTGTTTGGAGCGGATCATGGAACTGCGTCATCTGCGTTACTTCATTGCTGTGGCCGAAGAGCTGCACTTTGGCCGCGCCGCCCAGCAGCTGGGTATTTCCCAGCCGCCCTTGAGTCAGCAGATCCAGGCCCTTGAGCAGGAGTTGGGGGCCCGGTTGTTCGACCGGACCAATCGTCGTGTCGAACTGAGCGAGGCCGGTCGATTGTTCCTCGAGGAAGCGCGCCAGGTATTGGCGCAGGTGGAGAAGGCTGCGGATGTAGCCCGGCGTGCGCAGTTGGGCGAGCTGGGTGAGATGAAAATCGGCTTCACCTCCTCGGCCCCGTTCACCTCGAAAATCCCCAAGGCTATTCATGCCTTCCGTCAGCGCTTTCCGGCGGTGCACCTGAACCTCAAGGAAATGAGCAGCCGTGACGTGGCCGAAGGGGTATTCGACGAGTCCATCGAGGTGGGGTTGATGCGGCCGATGCCGCTGCCGGAGGGGTTGGTGGCCACCGAGTTGTTCCGAGAACCGTTGGTGGCAGTGATCAATGCCTCGCATCCACTGGCTGAGGGCACCGAACAAGGCGTCTACATGGCGGCGTTGGCCCCTGAGCCCTTCGTGTTCTTCCCGCGTAGTTATGGCAGCGGCTTGCATGCACAATTGCTGAGCCTGGCGCGGCATGCAGGTTTCAGCCCCCATTTTGCACAAGAGGCAGGTGAAGCGATGACCATCATCGGCCTGGTCTCGGCGGGGCTAGGGGTGTCGGTGCTGCCGGCGTCGTTCCAGCGCATGCGCATAGAAGGGGTGGTGTACCGTACCTTGCTCGATGAAGAGGCGATGACGGCGGTGTGGCTGGTGCAGCGCGAGCGCGGTCATTCGGTGATGGCCAAGGCATTCGCCGAGTTGTTGACGGGGCAGGTGGTCGGTCAGGCGTGATGCCGGCCAAATGGCGCTGGTCATTGCCCCACAGCCGCCACATACTCGGGCATTCGTTGATACACGGAGGTCAATCATGCGGCGCGTGGTGTTCAATCAGAAAGGTGGCGTGGGCAAGTCGAGCATTGCCTGCAACTTGGCGGCGGTAAGTGCCAATGAAGGTTACCGGACCTTGTTGATCGACCTGGATGCCCAGGCGAACTCGACCCAATACCTCACCGGCCTGACCGGCGAGGACATCCCCATGGGTATTGCCGACTTCTTCAAGCAAAGCCTCTCCAGTGGGCCGTTCAGCAAGAAGAACAAGGTCGATATCTATGAAACCCCGTTCGACAACCTGCATGTGGTCACCGCCACTGCCGAGCTGGCCGACCTGCAACCAAAGCTGGAGGCAAAACACAAGATCAACAAGCTGCGCAAGTTGCTCGACGAGTTGGACGAGGATTACGAGCGTATCTACATCGATACCCCGCCGGCGCTGAACTTCTATGCGGTTTCTGCGCTGATCGCTGCCGATCGCGTGCTGATCCCCTTCGACTGCGACAGCTTCTCGCGACAGGCCTTGTATGGCCTGTTGGCCGAGATTGAAGACCTCAAGGAAGACCACAACGAAGACCTGATGGTTGAAGGCATCGTGGTCAACCAGTTCCAGTCACGTGCCAGCCTGCCACAGCAGATGCTCGACGAGCTGCTGGCCGAAGGGTTGCCGGTGCTGCCGGTGTACTTGGGCAGTTCGGTGAAAATGCGCGAATCGCACCACGCCAGCCTGCCGCTGATTCACCTGGAACCGCGGCACAAGCTGACTCTGCAGTTTGTCGAGTTGCATTCGCTGCTTGAAGAGAACGGTTGAATAGGCCGGAGCGGTTGGCGGGGGATTTTCATCGCTTATGAGATCGAGCGCCGCCCGCGCGGCGCATCGCGAGCTGTGCTCGCTCCTACGTTTGTTTCGGGCCAGTCATGCCTGTGACAGACGCGCGCGACCGCCTTGTTCGCGCAACACGATATCGCGTCGTGCGCCATAACGTTCGCGCGCAAATCCCTCAGGACTGATTGGCCCGAAACAAACGTAGGAGCGAGCACAGCTCGCGATGCGCCGCGCGGGCGGCGCTCGATCTCACAGGCGCCCCCCCCCTCAAGGCCTACGCTTGGCCACCCCAACCCAATCACGCGTACTCCCTAATTCCTTGTAGAAGAGGCGTTACTCAGGAAGAGCAACTGATTTCCAGGTGCTTGCCCCACTCCGGCGGTCGCTCGGCGTAGGCTTGCATCCCGGGCTGTTCCTCGAAAGGCCTGGTCAGTGCTTGGTGCAGCCGTCGAACTTCACTGTAGTCCCCCGCCTCGGCCGCTTCGATGGCGTTCTGCGCCAGGTAGTTGCGCAGCACGTACAGCGGATTCACCGCATGCATCCGCTCACGGCGGCCTTCGGCATTACCGGGTTCACGCCCACAACGGGCCAGGTAGTCTGCGCCCCAGGCATCGAAACCGGCCAGGTCGATAAAGTCATCGCGCACTACCTTCAGTGCCTCGGCCACCGGCTGCTCACCCAATTTGCGGAAGAACAGGCTGTAGTCCACGCCACCGCGTTGCATACACTGCAGCAGGCGCTCGACCAGCGCCATGTCGTCATCTTCGGCCGTGGTCAGCCCCAGGCGCCGGCGCATCAGGTCCAGGTAATGGGCCTGGTACAGCGGCAGGAACAGGCCCAACGCTTCCTTCAGTGGCTCAACTTCGATCACGGTGGTCAGTGCCTGGGCCAGCGCGCTGAGGTTCCAGTGGGCGATGGGCACCTGGTTGGCGTAGCTGTAGCGGCCACGGTCGTCGGAGTGGTTGCAGATGAAGTTGGCATCGAAGTCGTCCAGAAACGCGTACGGGCCGAAGTCGAAGGTGATGCCCAGGATCGACATGTTGTCGGTGTTCATCACGCCGTGGCAGAAGCCATACGCTTGCCAGCGGGCGATCAGTTCGGCATTGCGCTCGACGATGGTGCGGAACATGGCCAGGTAGGGCTGCTCGGCGTCACGGCATTCGGGATAGTGCTGTTCCAGCACGTGGTCGATCAACACGCGCTGCTGCTCGGGCTGCTTGGTGTAGTAGAAGTACTCGAAATGGCCGAAACGCACATGGCTCTGCGCCAGACGCGTCAGCATGGCCGCACTTTCACGGGTTTCACGCCACACCGGGGTGCTGGAACCGATTACGCAAAGTGCCCGGCTGGTAGCGATGCCCAAGGCGTGCAGGGCTTCGGAGGCGAGAAACTCGCGAATCGACGAGCGCAGCACGGCGCGGCCGTCACCCATGCGGGAGTAGGGTGTCTGGCCGGCGCCCTTGAGGTGCAGGTCCCAGTGTTCGCCAGCGTCGTTGAGCACTTCGGCCAGCAGCAGGCCACGGCCGTCGCCCAGTCGTGGGTTGTACGAGCCGAACTGGTGGCCGGAATAAACCATCGCCCGAGGGTCGGCCTCTTCCCACAGTTTGTGGCCGCTGAACAGCTCGGCGAACACCGGCAGTTCGGCCTGGGCGGGGTCGAGGTCAAGCAAAGCCATGGCCGACTCGCTCGCTACCACCAGGCGCGGGTCTGCAATGGGCTCGGGCAGCACCTGGGTGGAGAACGCATCGCCCAGGCGGGCGAAGCGGTTGTCGAAGGTGAGTTGGTCGAGGGCTTTCACGGGACTGCTCCTTGGGTTCGGTGCCAATCGGGCCGCTTGGCGGCCCTTCGCGGGTGAACCCGCTCCTACAAAGAATATGCAGAGCTGAAAGCAGTGCTATCGCTGTGTAGGAGCGGGTTCACCCGCGAACGAGGGCGAAGCCCTCGCAGCCATTTTGCACACAATAAAGTATTCGAGCCCATTCAGGCCGAAGCAGTGCCATCCGATTTCGGCTGTTCCATCGGAATCAATTGCTGCTTGCTACCCTTCGCGTCCATCAAGAATACCTCTACCTGGCGCACCGAGATCTTGATGTTGTGGGCTTTGAACTCGCGGTTGATGTACCGGTTGATCTCGTCCAGCGTCGGGTTGCGGTCGCCCAGGTCACGGACGTGCATGCGCAGTTCGTGGTCCAGCGAGCTTTCGCCGAAGTTGAGGAAGTACACGATCGGTTCCGGATCCTTGAGCACGCGGGGGTTCTCATGCGCGCCCTTGAGCAGCAGGTCGCGCACCAGGTCGAGGTCTGAGCCATAGTCGATGCCCAGCTTCAGCGTCACCCGGGTGACCGTATCGGTCAGCGACCAGTTGATCAGTTGGCCAGTGATGAAGGTCTTGTTGGGGACGATGATGTCCTTGCGGTCGAAGTCGGTAATGGTGGTGGCACGGATGCGGATCTTGCTTACTGTACCCGACAGGTTGCCGATGGTGATGGTGTCGCCAATCCGTACCGGGCGCTCGAACAGGATCATGATGCCGGAGATGAAGTTGGCGAAGATTTCCTGCATGCCGAAGCCCAGCCCTACTGACAGCGCGGCCACCAGCCATTGCAGCTTGTCCCAGCTCACCCCCAGGGTCGACAGGGTACTGACGATGCCGATACCGACGATGGTGTACGACAGCAACGTAGTAGTGGCGTAGGCACTGCCCTGGGCGAGGTTCAGGCGTGACAGCACCAGTACTTCCAGCAGGCCTGGCAAGTTGCCGGCCAGGGCGAAGGTGATGCCGACGATCACCAGTGCGCCGAGCAGGTCGCCGAGGCTGATCGGTACCATGCTGGCGGCGGCGCCGGTGCCGCTGGTGTATTCGTAGAGGACGAAATTGTTGAGGTAGGCGAACACCGAAATCAGGTCGGCCCATACCCAGTACAGGCCGGCGATGAAGCCGCCGAGCAGGGCCAGGCGGATCAGGCGCAGCGACTGCTGGTTGACCTGTTCGATATCCAGCGTTGGCTCTTCGGTGATGACTTCGCCATCCAGCCCTTCCTTGGCCGCCGCACGCTTGCTCAACGCACGCTGGTAGGCCAGGCGTCGTGCAGCTACCGACAGGCCGCGCACGAAGGCGGCTTCGATCACCAGCCAGAACAGCAGCAGGTACAGGGTATAGATCAGACGGTCGGTGAGCTTCAGTGCTGTGTAGTAGTAGCCGAAGCACACGGCGACAAACAGGGCGACGGGCAGGGCGGTGAATGCTACGCCCACGGCCCTGCGAAACAGCGAGGTGTCACGGTGTGCCGGGCTGCTGAGCAGCAGACGGCTGAGCAGCCAGGCCATCAGCGCGTAGCAGGTCAGCACCACGCCGATGCCCAATACGTCGTCTGCCAGTGCCGAAGGCTGGTGCTCGGCCACCGCAACGACGCCGACCAGTGCCAGCACCACGGTGCCCAGGCGGCGAACCCAGCCGCGCAGGAACTCGACCTGCGGTTTGTGCCAGCGGAAGTGGACTTCCGCCACGCCACCGGGTGCGAGGATACGATAGGCGGTGTAGAACACCAGCCAGGCCTGGGCCAGCTGCCAGAGTGCGGCACCCAGGTTGGCATTCTGCCCGCGGGCGTCGATCTGCAGGGCGTAGCTGCACAGCGCCAGGCCAAGGCTGACCGGCATCGCCAGCAGAATGTTGATGAGAATTGCCTGGGGCGTGTGCCATTGGCTGTCACGGCGGAAGTGGCCGATATCCTGGTGCACTTTGCCTAACCGTTGGTAAAGGTATTTGCGCCGCCACAACAGCGCGCCGATCACCAGTAGCAGCGGCAGGAACAGCAACGGGCGCTGGCTCAGGCCATCGGCCAGCTCTTTCAGGCTGGAGCCCCACGGCAGGTTGGCGACCTGGTCGGCCAGGCGCGCTGGCACGTATTGCAGCCAGTCCCAGTCCAGCGGCTTGTTGCTGGGGATCCAGAACATTTGCTCGTCGAGGGTGGTACGCAGGCTCTGCGCGGTGCCCAGCAGTTGCTTCTGGTTGAGTTGCAGGGTGATCGATTCGTTGAGCAGCGCCGACAGCTCGCGGTTCAGCCGCTCCAACAGGTCGCTGCGGGTGATGGCTACATCCAGCAGGGCTTTGCGCAGCTGCGGGGTCACATCTTCCTGGGGTTGCGCCGCCAGCAGCTTGTCGACATAGGTGACCGGGCTGCTCATCTGCTCGCGTTGCTGGTTGACTTCGAACTGGTACAGGCGGGTGTCCGCGATCTGGTCGGCCAGGTCGCGGTCGACCTTCAGGTGCGGCAAGGTCTGTTTCTGCTTATAGAGGATCTTCGACAGCAGCAGGCTTCCCTTGAGCACGTTGATCTGCTCGTCGAGCGCCTGGTCGGCCTGGGTCAGGCTGTCGAGCTGCTGCTTGGTGCGCAGGTTCTGCTGGGTCAATTCGTTAAGGCGATCGGTGCTCTTGAGCAGGTAGTCGGAAAGCTTGAGGTTGACCGCGCTTTCAGTGGCCAGCAGGCTGCTGCCGCCGGCCTTCTGAGCCTCGATCGACTGCTGAGTGACGGCTTCCTGGGACTGGGCCAGGCGTTTGTCGTTGATCAGCGTCTGCAGGTCCTGGATTTCCTGCTCCAGGCGCGCAGCACGCTCGACCAGCAAGTCGTGACGCGCATTGCCGAGGTCTTGCAGCACGCTGTTGCCGGCCAGTTCCTGGCGGCGCAGCAGGGTCAACGCGTTGAGCGAGGCCAGCTCGGCGTTGAGCTGGTTGCGTTGGTCGGCATTGATGGATTTGCCGCCGTCCTTGCCGGTTTTGAGGATGTTGTTGATCTGCTGGGTGCGAGTCTGGCTGCTACTGATCTCGGCCTGGGCGCGTTCGGGGCGAGTTTGCGAGTTGATGATCAGGCTGTTGGCTTCAGACAGCGCCTTTTGCAGTTCGCCCTGCTGCGTGTTGCGTTCGCTGAGCATCTGTTCAAGCTGTGGCACGGTGAGGTTGGCGTAGCGCTGGGCCACCGGTTGTGCCTTGGTTTCCTTGAGCCTGGCCAACTCCTTCTGGCTGTCACTGGTCTCTTTGGGGGCACTGCTCAACTGCTGCTTCAGTGCAGCAAGCTTCTTCTCGCTATCTTCCTTGGCAGCAAGCAGGCTCAACGTTTGTTCGAGCACCTGCTGCAGCGCCTTCTGGTCCGCCTCGGGCAGCTTGCGCTCGGCGATCTTGTCGAGGCTGTTCTGGATGCTGGCGGTGGTCGGGGCTTCTGCCGCAGTAGCCGCAAAAGAAAGGGACAGGCACAACCCGAGCAGGGCTGTGCGAAGGTACACGCGCAGGGACATAGGCAGGCTACTTGTGGATCCGGCTGAAACGAAGTTTAGAGGAACAATCCTGGTCCGGGTCGCGTTCCTTCGGGGAATCTGACGCCTACTTTCTGGATCTTGTTCCCGTCCATGGTTGCCACGGTCCAGATCGTGCCATGCCATTCGACCTGGTCCCCTACTACTGGAGCGCCTCCGACCTTCTGTCGGATGAACTGCGCCAGCGGCATTTTCGCGTCGAGGCCATCGAGTTTCAGGCCGTACAGCGCCGCCACGGCACCCAGTTCGGCATCGCCTTCGAGCACGAAGTCACCGAAGAAACGCAGGTCCAGGCCACGTTGCGGCGCCTGGCTGAACAGTTTGCCCAAGGCAGGCAGGTTGTGCTCGTGGCCGATCACGCAGAGCATGTCGCCAACCTCCAGCACGGTGCTGCCCGACGGGTGCAGCAGTTGCTCGCCACGGAACAGCGCGGCAATCCGCGTGCCTTCGGGCATTTTCAGTTCGCGCAGGGCAGCACCGATGCACCATTTTTCTGCGCCCAGACGGTAGACGAACATTTCCCACTCGCTGGTGATGTGCACCTCAAGGGCGGAACGGGAGATCGGCGCCGGGTCTGGCGGTACCGTCACTTTCAACAGCTTGGCCATCCACGGCAGGCTGGTGCCTTGCACCAGCAGCGATACCAGCACGATGAAGAAGGCCAGGTTGAAGAACAGTTGGGCGTCTGGCAGGCCCGCCATCAGCGGGAACACCGCCAGAATGATCGGTACCGCACCGCGCAGGCCGACCCACGAAATGAAGCCCTTTTCACGGCCGTGGAAAGCCTTGAACGGCAGCAGGGCAGCAACCACCGACAGTGGCCGTGCCACCAGGATCATCCACAGCGCCAGGCCCAGTGCTGGCAGGGCGATGGGCAGCAGGTCGTGCGGCGTGACCAGCAACCCCAGCACCAGGAACATGCCGATCTGGGCCAGCCAGGCCATGCCGTCGAGCATATGCAGGATGCCATGGCGGCTACGGATCGGCCTGTTGCCCAGCACCAGGCCGCACAGGTATACGGCGAGGAAGCCGCTACCATGCAGGGCGTTGGTCAGCGAAAACACCACGAGGCCGCCGGCCACTACCAGAATGGGGTACAGGCCGCCGGCCAGATTGATGCGATTGACCAGTTGCAGCATCAGCCAGCCGCCGCCCAGGCCCACCAGCGCGCCGATACCGAACTCACGCAGCACGTGGCCCAGCAGGCTCCAATGCAGGCCGGTCTCGCCGCTGGCGATCATGTCGATCAAGGTGACCGTGAGAAACACCGCCATTGGGTCGTTGCTGCCCGACTCGATCTCGAGGGTAGCAGAAACCCGCTCGTTCAGGCCTTTGCCGCCGAGCAGCGAGAACACTGCAGCGGCGTCGGTGGAGCCGACGATGGCGCCGATCAGCAGGCCCTGGATCAGGCTGAGCTGGAACAGCCAGGCGGCGACCAGGCCGGTGAGGGCGGTGGTGATCATTACCCCGACCGTGGCCAGCGACAGCGCCGGCCAAAGCGCTACGCGAAAGCTTGCTACCCGCGTGCGCAGGCCACCATCAAGCAGGATGACGGCCAGTGCCAGGTTGCCCACCAGGTAAGCAGTTGGGTAATTGTTGAAGATGATACCGCCACCATCGACACCGGCGAGCATGCCGACGGCGAGGATGATGACCAGAATAGGGATACCCAGGCGCGACGACAGCGAGCTGACCAGGATACTTGCACCCACCAGTAATGCGCCGATCAGGAACAGGCTATTGATGGTGCTTGCATCCAAAGGCAGGTACTCCGAGACAGCGAGGGGGAGGGACTTGGTAGCGCATTTTTCAGCAAAAGCTAGCAGGTCGCGTGCCAATCGATTCTAACCTGAGGCCGACGCAGGCTGTAAAGCGATACCGCATCGTCGTTGCAGCTTGTGGCTGCAATGGTTCGTCCACTGTCAGGCAGCCGAGTAACATGAATGGCAGGAAAACCATTTACCGCGCCTAGATGGCTCAGTGCCTGCTCGGGAAATTTCCTGATTTGCACTATTTGTTGGCGCACCAGGCGGCGGGCCATGTGCTTCGCTACCAGGCCACCGCGACAGCGGGGCGAGAGCGGCTGGTCAGGCAGATCAGTGGCAGGAATGCTTTCTCACGCTGCCCGCCTGAGCAAACGTGAAAGGGGCCGCTGTGCGGCCCCTGATCAAGGTCTCAGCCCTGCTTCACTTCACGCATCGGCTTGCCTTTCACTGGTGCATCCCCTGCCACGTAGTACTTGGCGGTGCTGCGCGGCAGTGGCTTGCGACCACGGATCTTGTCCGAAATCTTCTCGGCAATCATGATCGTGGTGGCATTGAGGTTACCGGTGATGATCAGCGGCATGATCGACGCATCGACCACGCGCAGGCCCTGCATGCCATGCACGCGGCCTTCACCATCGACCACGGCCATGTCGTCGGTGCCCATCTTGCACGAGCAGGATGGGTGGAAGGCGGTTTCGGCGTGCTCGCGGATGAACTTGTCCAGCTGCTCGTCGGTTTGCACGTCGGCGCCCGGGCTGATTTCGCGGCCACGGTACGGGTCCAGGGCCGGCTGGGCCATG
Organism: Pseudomonas sp. LTR0; assembly: GCF_036630035.1. Classification (NCBI taxonomy): domain Bacteria; kingdom Pseudomonadati; phylum Pseudomonadota; class Gammaproteobacteria; order Pseudomonadales; family Pseudomonadaceae; genus Pseudomonas; species Pseudomonas sp. LTR0. Next base: position 5,133,846 of record NZ_CP123734.1, on the reverse strand, counting down.
ATTTCACGGGTCAGGCGGATGCCGTCACGGAATTCCTGCCAGTCCTGCTCGGTGGACATGTAGTTGAACAGGATGCTCGGGTGTTGGCGTGGGTCTTTCGACTTGGCCTGGATGCGGCCGCGAGCAGGCGAGCGCATGGAACCCATGTGCGCCTGGAAGCCATGTTCCTTCACGCCATTGGAGCCGTTGTAGTTAATCGCAACCGGCAGGAAGTGGTACTGGATGTTCGGCCACTTGAATTCAGGGCGGGTACGAATGAAACCACCGGCCTCGAACTGGTTGCTGGCGCCGATGCCGGTGCCATTGAACAGCCACTCGGCACCGATGGCCGGCTGGTTCCACCACAGCAGCGATGGGTACAGCGATACTGGCTGGGTGCAGGCGTACTGCAGGTACAGCTCCAGGTGGTCCTGCAGGTTTTCACCAACGCCCGGCAGGTCGTGCACAACCGGGATGTCGAGGCTTTCCAGCAGGGCGCGCGGGCCGACGCCGGAGCGCTGCAGCAGCTGCGGCGAAGCGATGGCGCCAGAGCTGACGATCACTTCCTTGCGGGCGCGGGCTTCAACGCGTTCTTCGCTGTCGCCGACCAGGTAGGTCACGCCTACGGCGCGCTTGCCGTCGAACAGCACGCGGTCGGTCAGGGCGTGGGTGACGATGGTCAGGTTCGGGCGTTTTTTGGCCTGGTCCAGGTAACCACGGGCGGTGCTGGAGCGGCGGCCGTTCTTGGTCACCGAACGGTCCATTGGGCCGAAGCCTTCCTGCTGGTAGCCGTTGAGGTCTTCTGTGCGCGGGTAACCGGCTTGCACGCCAGCTTCAACCATGGCGTGGAACAGCGGGTTGTTGCCAGCCTTTGGCGTGGCGACACTGACCGGGCCGTCACCACCGTGGTAGTCGTTAGGGCCGATGTCACGGGTTTCAGCTTTGCGGAAGTACGGCAGGCAGTCGAGGTAGGTCCAGTCTTCCAGGCCTGGCAGTTCTGCCCAGCCGTCGAAGTCCATGGCGTTGCCGCGGATGTAGCACATGCCGTTGATCAGCGACGAGCCACCCAGGCCCTTGCCACGGCCACATTCCATGCGGCGGCCGTCCATGTGCGGCTCTGGGTCGGTCTCGTAAGCCCAGTTATAGCGGCGGCCTTGCAGCGGGAAGGCCAGGGCCGCTGGCATCTGGGTGCGGAAGTCGAAGCGGTAGTCGGGGCCACCGGCTTCCAGCAGCAAGACGGTGACGCCGGCGTCTTCGGTCAGGCGGGTCGCCAGGGTGTTACCGGCCGAGCCGGCACCGACGATGATGTAATCGAATTCTTGGGACATGAAAGTACCCTCGTGTTGGCGGTGATCGGGGAGCGGGTACGCCCGTGCGCGGTGGCACGGGCGTGGCTAGACAGGGTTCAGAAAACCGAGTTGTAGCCGCCCAGCTCGACCTGGACCGACTTGATGCGAGTGTATTGAGCCAGCGAGCTGACGCCGTTTTCACGGCCGACGCCCGACTGCTTGTAGCCACCTACCGGCATTTCGGCCGGCGATTCACCCCAGGCGTTGATCCAGCAGATACCGGCTTCGAGCTTGTGGATGATGCGGTGGGCGCGGGTGATGTCGTTGGTGCAGACGCCAGCGGCCAGGCCGTAGTCGGTGTCGTTGGCACGGCGGATCACTTCTTCTTCGGTTTCGTAGGTGAGGATGCTCATCACCGGGCCGAAGATCTCTTCCTTGACGATGGTCATGTCGTCGGTGCAGTCGGTGAACACGGTTGGGGCAACGAAGGCACCTTTGGCGAAGTCACCGGCAGTCAGACGCTCGCCGCCGCACAGGACGCGGGCACCCTCTTCCTTGCCTTTGGCGATGTAGCCCAGCACGCTTTCCATGTGCTGGAAGCTGACCAGCGGGCCGAAGTTGGTGTTTTCGTCTTCCGGGTTGCCAACGCGGATGCGGGCAACGCGCTCGGCGATCTTGGCTTCGAAGGCCGCCTTCATTTCAGCCGGGATGAACACACGGGTGCCATTGGTGCACACCTGGCCCGAGCTGTAGAAGTTGGCCATCATGGCGATGTCAGCAGCCTTGTCCAGATCGGCGTCGGCACAGATGATCAGTGGCGACTTGCCGCCCAGCTCCATGGTCACTTCCTTCAGCGAAGAGCTGGAGGCGCTGGCCATGACTTTCTTGCCGGTGGTGGTGCCGCCGGTGAAGGACACTTTTTCGATGCGCGGGTGCTCGGTCAGCCAGGTGCCGACTTCGCGGCCGCTACCGGTCAGAACGTTGAACACGCCGTTTGGCAGGCCGGCTTCGGTGTAGATCTCAGCCAGTTTCAGGGTGGTCAGCGAGGTGACTTCCGACGGTTTGAAGATCATCGCGTTGCCAGCGGCCAGGGCCGGGGCAGATTTCCACAGGGCGATCTGGATCGGGTAGTTCCAGGCACCGATACCCACGGTCACGCCCAGCGGCTCGCGGCGGGTGTAGACGAAGGACGATTCACGCAGCGGGATCTGCTCGCCCTCGATGGCCGGCACCAGGCCTGCGTAGTATTCCAGCACGTCGGCGCCGGTGACGATGTCGACGTAGCGGGTTTCGGAGTACGACTTGCCGGTGTCCAGGGTTTCCAGCATGGCCAGCTCATCGTTGCGCTCGCGCAGGATGTCGACGGCGCGGCGCAGGATGCGCGAACGCTGCATGGCGGTCATCGCGGCCCAGATCTTCTGGCCACGCTCGGCGCTTTCAACGGCCTTCTCGACGTCTGCCTCGGTAGCACGCTGTACGTGGGCGAGGACTTCGCCAGTGGCCGGGTTGATGGCTTCGAAAGTGGCATCGCTGCCAGCGTCGACGTAAGCGCCATCAATGTAGAGTTTTTGCGTTCCGAAACGGGCCATAGTGTCCTCGCAAGTGCAGTGTGTGGTTTGGCTCGCGCGTCATGCTCCTGCCGGGTTGGCAAGGGCCCTGCGCGCATGGTCAGCAGCCTGGTCGTTTGTGCCCAGGGTGTGCTGCTTGGCCAGTTGTAGTTCCATGTATTCGTAAGCAATCCGTACCGCCTGGTCGGTGTCGAATGCATCACCCGACAGGGCGCCACGCAGCCACAAACCGTCGATCAGGGCTGCCAGGCCGCGGGCTGCCTTGCGCGCATGGTAGAGCGGCAGGGCGCGGCGGAACTGGCAGCACAGGTTGGAATACAAGCGGTGGTCGTTGATCCGCTGCAACCTGTGCAAATCGGGCTGGTGCATGCTGGAAGCCCAGAAGGCCAACCAGGTTTTCATTGCCGGGCCGTTTACCTGGCTGGCATCGAAGTTGCCCTCGATGATCACTTTCAGGTGAGCGCGCGGGCTGTCGTCTTTCAGGGCCTGGCGACGTGCTCTGACGCCTTCGTTGAGCATGCTCATGATGTAACCCATCGTCGCTGCGATCAGGCCGTTCTTGTCCCGAAAGTAGTGACTGATGATGCCGTTCGACACACCGGCCAAACGGGCAATCAGCGCAATGCTGGCGTCCCCCAGTCCGACCTGATCGACTGCCTGCAATGTGGCTTCGATCAACTGCTGGCGCCGGATGGGTTGCATACCGACCTTGGGCATCTTGCTATCTCCTCAGGCCTGCGAGCAGACGACAGGCGGCTGACTCGGCGAAGGCCAGTCTATTTTGTTTTGATTGAACGTTCAATCAATAAAGAATAAGCTCTGCGACAATTTGTGCCATTGACAGTTTTTCAGGCGGTCGAGAAGGCACGGATTGACACCCCAGGAAATCGTGTAACCCCCGGAAAACAAGGCGTTGACGGGCGTGAGCGATGCGAAATGCAGATTCTGCCGTACGGCCATTGGTCCTGCGACAGGCCCTTGGAGCGGGCGGGGTGACCTGTGACGAATGCGCGCACCTGCGTTGAGGCGTGGCATTTTCAGCGGGCCACCTGTCTGTTTTTGGCAACGTATCGATTCGGGATCACGGTTTCCAGGGTTCATTTATAACACCTGATGCAGTGGGGATATTCCACCAATTGCTCGGGAAAGACTGATTAGCCTCCACAGCCGCACTGCCCGGAGCATTCGTGCAATGAGTTCTGCCTCACTTATCAAGCCCCCCGCCGAGAGGGTACGGGTCAACCGCGTGGTGTTCTTCACCTCTGCGCTGATGATCCTTGTTCTGACTGCCTTGCTGATCGCTGCACCCGAAACCGCCGGCCAGGTGCTGGGCGTGGCCCAGAAGTGGCTGACGCGCACCTTCGGCTGGTACTACATGCTGGTCATTTGCGGATACCTGCTGTTCGTCGTCTACCTGGCTTTCTCCGACTACGGCAGCCTCAAGCTGGGTGGCAAGGACGACCAGCCGGACTTCAGCTATGGCGCCTGGGCCGGCATGCTGTTCTCGTCCGGTATCGGTATTTCGCTGCTGTACTTCGGCGCCTCCGAGCCGTTGGACCACTATTTCAACCCACCGGAAGGCACACCGGCCAGCCTTGAGGCCGCGCGCCAGGGCTTGCAGCTGACCTTCCTGCACTGGGGCCTGCACGGCTGGGCGATCTATGCCCTGGTCGGCCTGGCCGTGGGTTACTTCGCTTACCGCCACAACCAGCCGCTGGCACTGCGCTCGGCGCTGTACCCGCTGGTGGGCGAGCGTTGGGTCAAGGGTGCTGCCGGCAATGCCGTCGACATCTTCGGCATGTTCGTCACCCTGCTTGGCCTGGTGACCAACCTGGGTATCGGCTCGATGCAGGTATCCTCGGGCCTGGAATACCTGTTCGGCATGGACCACAGCAAGACCAACCTGCTGGTGGTGATTCTGGTCATGGCCGGTGTGGCCACCGTGGCTGCGGTCTCGGGTGTGGAGAACGGCATTCGTCGCCTGTCCAACCTGAACATCGTGCTGTTCAGCGGGCTGCTGATTTTCGTATTGCTGGGCGGCGAAACCCTGCACCTGCTCAATGGTCTCGTGCAGAACGTCGGCGACTACCTCAACGGCATCGTGCTGAAAACCTTCGACCTGTATGTGTATGAAGGCGAAGCCGGCAAGTCCGAGCGCTGGTTGGGCCTGTGGACCGTGTTCTACTGGGCCTGGTGGATCTCCTGGGGCCCGTTCGTCGGCATGTTCATTGCGCGTATCTCCAAGGGTCGTACCGTGCGCCAGTTGGTAATGGGCGTGCTGCTGATTCCGCTGGGCTTCACCCTGGCCTGGCTGTCGATCTTCGGCAATACCGCATTGGACCTGGTGATCAACCAGGGCGCTGTGGAGCTAGGCAAGACTGCGCTGGAACAGCCGTCGATGTCGATCTACCAGCTGCTGGAATACTTCCCGGCAGCCAAGATCGTCATTGGTGTGGCAGTGTTCGTCGGTTTCGTGCTGTTCCTCACCCCGGCCGACTCCGGCGCGGTGATGATGGCCAACCTGTCGTGCAAAGGCGGCAAGGTCGACGAAGACGCCCCGCACTGGATGGTGGTGTTCTGGTCCGTGGTTATCACTCTGGTGACCATCGGCCTGCTGTTCGCCGGTAACTTCGAGGCCATGCAGACCATGGTCGTGCTGGCGGGCCTGCCGTTCTCGGTGGTGCTGGTGCTGTTCATGTTCGGCCTGTACAAGGCCATGAAGCAGGACGTGGTGATCGAGCAGGAGCGCGCTGAACTGGCCGCCCGTGGCCGTCGCGGCTTTAGCGAGCGCCTGACCCAGCTGGAACTGCAGCCCACCCAGGCCGTGGTGCAGCGCTTCATGGACAAGCAGGTCAGCCCGGCGTTGAAAGAAGCCGCAGCGCAGCTGCAGACGTTGGGCTTCGAGGTGGAAACCCGTGTCGGCCAGTCGCGCAACCTGATGGGCTTGCGGGTGATGATGGAAGAAGGCAACCCGTTCGTCTACGAAGTGAGCCTTGATGGCTATATGGCCGCGCCGAGCGAGGCGCCGGTCGAGGGTGAGCCTGAACTGCGCCAGCGCTTCTACCGCGCCGAGGTCTACCTGCATGACGGCAGTCAGGAATACGACCTGATGGGCTTTGTCCCAGACCAGATCGTGCGTGATGTGCTCGATCAGTTCGAGAGCCATCGCCAGGTGCTTGGCCGCGTTTATAGCTGAATGCCCGGCAGGCCGCCGCACTGCCAGGTGCCGCGGCCTGCCAGCAGCAATATGTAGCACCTCGTTCGATAACATCTCCAGGACGCTTTGTGGTTCATTCCATAACGAGTCCTGGTCATGCCCGCCACTCACGCGCACAACCTCAAACACGCAGTCGCCACCCAGTTCGCCAGCCGTCCCACGCTCCGCCAGGTTGTAGGCGAACAGGTCATGAAGGTGATCCTGGAGCACTATCCTCTGGTTGGCGTGCATCGCCCTGAAATGGCCTCGGCTGCACCGCTGTACCTGATGTCCCTGCAGCCGGATGGTGTCTGGCACCCTCAGCCGCTGGTGGATGTGGTGCTGCAGGCCCTGCTTGAAGCTAAACCACTGGACCTCACCCCAGCGGGTGACTACCGCCTTAGCCTGAACCCGCCCCGGCGCTTTTTCGCCATCGAGTCGAGCCTTGAAACTGCCGAGGGCGATTTGATCGAGCCCGCGCGCCTGACCGATGGCCTCAACGCGTTGCTGCCGGTGCTGCTTTGGCACTTCCAGCGAGCGCAGATCGACTATTGGAACGGCGACGCCACGATCGACCGCGACCTGTGGTTGCAGCAGTTGTTGCGCGCCAACCTGCTCGATGGCCTGAAAGACGAAGCGCTGGACGACGAACAACGCAAGCTGCTGCGTGACCTGATGATGGGTAACCGTACCGGGCTCGATGTGCAGCTGGTGCGGGTTGCGTTACGTGAGGGCGAAGACACTTTCCATGAGCTGTTGCCCGGTTTGCTGATTACCGCCTCCAGTGAAGTTCGCGAACTGACACTCTGGTGTTCTCCCGAAGGTCTGGTCCGCAGTTACGACCCCCAGGCCGCGTTCGTCACGGCGTTGCAAATGCAGATGGCTGGACGTTACCGGTTTGATGAGTTGAGCTGGCAAGGCCTGACTGTGGAGGGCGACGCTTTCGCCCTGTACAGCGCCTTGTTGCTGGAAATCTTGCTCGAGCGCGTTGCCCGCCTGCGCTGGAGCGCGATCGACAGCGTCGACCAACTGGAGCATTACTGCCATGTGGCCTGCGACCCCGCGTCCTTTTTTGCCGAGTTCAGTGACTATGGCGCCGGTGGGCTGGGCCTGGCGCTCCCCAAGGGCCTGTCGCGAGCCGATACGGATAGCCAGACCGCCTATCTGCAAGCCATGCTCGACTTGTCGCTACTGCAACAGCACAGCCCAGCCCAGGGCATTCAGGACGGTCTGCCGGACTTGCACACCTATGCGGCGACGCGCCTGCGCGAGGAGATGCTGCATGACCACCCGGTAGACGCCAATTACTTCCCTGACGACCTTATCCTCACTGTCGAGACCTTTGTCAGTGACGGTCACGGGCTGGGCTTCGGCCAGAAGACCGGTGAAAAGAAGCTGACCTTGACGCAACTGGCGATCGGCCGCCTGGATGCCACCGCAGGAGGGGTGGTGACACATATCGCGCACCGGGAAAACCAGCTGATCATGAAGTGGATGACTATTGATTACGTCCGTGAGCTGGTGCAGCGAGTCGACATCGGCGGCAGTTATCCACGTCATGTACAGTCGATGCTCGATCGCTCGGCGAGCCGGGCCGAACACATCTCGGCATTTGCCATACGCTGGCGTATCACCCTGATGTTCGATGCTGCGCGGGCGCGGGCAGTCAAGCGGCTCGACAAGTTCGCCTACGGCGCCCTGGCAGAATTCTGCCGTAGTGGCCAGGAAGGTGCAGCGGCTGTGCGGATTGCACCGCTTGCGTTCAAACGCTCGCCGACATCAGAGAGGGTCGACGTGGCGCATGGTTTCTACGTGATCGAACTCATCGAGCTGGGGGCTCATCTGTTGTATTGCCCGCTGTACACCGACAAGGCGCTGATTCAGTTCGACAGCGCTCAGGCGCTGTTGGATGCGATCAGCCGCCCGGGGGCGTTGCAGGACAGCGTGCTGCTGTGGATCGAGCAAGCTCAGCGCGCGGTCTACGACAATGGCGGCTTCCGGGAGCCGCACCTGCCCCAATGGCTGCTCGACCCTTACACCCTCCCGGCGAAACCGCAGCCTGTTCAGTTGGCGCTGCAGTTCTGGGCGCAGGACGTGGATCGGCAGATGTTCGAAGCCAAGGGCCGGATGTTGCTGGAGCTGGCGGATCGCAGCGCCATGAGCAACAGCGAGGTGCGCTGGCGGCTGGTCACGGCATTTTCCTGGGAGCTGCTGAATGTTGTGTTTCCGGTGTTACCGGGGCCGCTCACCTCGGTTGCCTGGCTTTACATCGGCATGCGCAGCCTGATCAACGATGTGCAGGGGCTGGCCAGCCCGCATCTCGACGAGCGAATCCAGGCGATGGTCGATGTGCTGAACAACACCTTGCTGGCGCTGATACACCTGCAGACGCCGAAACTGGCAGCGCCGGCCGTTTCTGGTGACCTGCCGCCATCGCTGCTCCAGGGGCCACCTCCAGGCAACGGGATCGAGTTGGCGAGCCTTTCCACAGCAACGCGGGAGCCCAGTACCTCGGTCGACAGGCTGCAGGCGATGGCCAACACCCACCTCGACTTTTCCTGGCGTGGGGCTGGGGGGCTCAACGGCCTGTCGAGTGCCCAGCGCGGTCAAATGCGGGCGTTGGCGACCAGCGTTTCGCTGGAGGGGCGTGAACCGCAGACGCAGGGCGTGGCTGCTGGCCTGGTGCGGATTGGGGATGATTTCTATGTGTCTCTGGACGGTGATGTCTACCGAGTCAGTCTTGATAACGCAGCGTTTCGCATCATCGGTCCGGACGGCACGGTTGGGCCATACCTGATGCGCGACGGCAATGTCTGGCACCTCAATAATTCGCGATTGTACGGTGGCAATGATCGCTCCGGCGAGTTGGCCCGCGAGCGACTGCGCAAGAAGCTTAGCGGACCGATCGCCAAGGCTCAGTCCGAGATAGAGCGGCTTCTCTTGGCCGCGGAGGCTGCCACGAAGGATTTCAACGCGTTGAGCGAGCAGGTTGTCGGTTTGCGTGATCCGGTAAAGAAAGTCGAGGATCGGTTGCAAAAGGCGCCACCAACCGACCCGGGCGAACGTGCGCAATTCGAGCAGGCTACCGAGTTGTTCAAGCGCAAACTCCAGCAGTTGCACGAGCAGACGAATGCGCTGCGCACCCGGCGCCTGGCGTTGAACGACAGTCTATTCCAGGGGTATCTCGAGGCTGAACGCAACATTATCTACGTGCTCGACAAGGCGAGCACTTCGACGCAGGGCGGCAGCGTGAGAGATCAACGGATACTCTTGGGCCAGGTCCGCAAGAACCTGATCAGCTTTGGCATGTTCTTCACTGATGAGCTCCTGGCCTTGGGTGGGTTCAGGGAATACGACCAACTCACCAATGCGCTCAATGAGGCACCGCCAGAGAAACAGGCCGAGTTGTATGCCAGGTTCCGGACGATGTTGGAGAAGTTGCTTGAAGAGCAGCCCAGGATCATCAATGTCTCCAGCCAGCTGGATCGCCTGTTGGCCATCACCGATATCGACATGCAAGTGCCTTACGTCAATACCACGCTGACCGTTTCGAGCATTATCGCGAGCCGCAAGACGACCACGATCAACATCCGGTTTTTCCAGGCCATGGGCCTGGTCGAGCTGGCCCTGCAGTGGCATAAAGGCACGCCTACCCAGCACTACATGATCTTCCGCCATGCGCTCGCCAGTCAGCGTCTGCGGGTGGCCGCACAAACGCATCATCTGCTGATGTTCTGTGATTTGCCTGTCGCCGAACGAATCGAGGTACTGCAAAGTGCGTGGGACGAATACCTCGCGGCGATTCTCAACGCCGAACGGATCAAGACACTCGGTAGCAAGCTCATCGATGTCCAGCGCCTTGAGGCCTACAAGCAACAGATGGTGGAGCTGAAAAGCATAGCCGGTGAGGCGTTGGTCGAGGCCATGCGCGAGCAGGCGGACGGGCAGGTCCGAGGCACACGTCGTGCGGTCTATTCACGAAAGAGCCTGCAGGTGGCCCACACACGGGCTGGTCAGATAGTCATTGGCAGCGAATCGGTAGTCGACGGGCAGGCTGTGCTGCAAGTTGTAGCGGCTTTCAACAAGAGCGCGCTGCATCGCTTCCAGAAGCAGGGAAACACCTGGGTTGAAGAGGTCGCCGCGGGCGAACCGGAACCGCAGTCGCGGAATTCTACGCCGGACTCCGAAAGGAACAACCGGGAACTGGCCGAGGCCATGCTGGCACAGAACGAAAATGTCATCGCTCAAGCCAGAGCCCTGGTTGCCAAGGATGCTGACGACATGGGCCTGATGTCGATGCTGGACGGCCAGATCAACGAAGTGGCCGAGCTGCGGGAACAGCTCAGCGATGCCGACGCAGAGCACGCGCTGCTGGCAGGCATGGACGATGCGTTGATTCAGTTGCGCCAGGCCCGCCGCGACTGTTTGGTAGCGCTTTACAGCAAGACGCGCTACCCAGGTTCCAGAGGGCTGAATTTTCTCCATCAGCAGGGGTTGCTCGCCGTGGAATATGTCGGGCCTCGGCAGGTGGTCTCCGATGGCTATCTGGACGAGTACCGGATCAGCCTGTTGCGGGCTCCCGGCGAGGCCAAGGGTAGACCCTTGTGGGCCGCGCATTTCCACTTTGCCGACTCGCAGGCGGCGCCCACGGCGTTTGGCAAAGGCCATCTGAAGCTGTGGAGCCAGCGCAAGATGGGGTATCGCGAACAAATGATGGCCGCGAGCGAGGGGCAGGTACTGAGCATCTATCGAGGTAACCTGACCTATGCGCAGGCCAAGGATGTGATCCCGTTCAACCTCTGAACAGTTGCACTTTCAGCCCAGTGGTAACCCGTGATCGGCAACGCTAGCGATTGCTGTAACGGCCATGCTTACCGTGTGCAGGCATGGCCTGGTTGCCCCGTGTGGCGATCATCTGTTGCAGCGTGATCAGTTCGATACCCAATTGCTTGAGCCGTGGAATCTGCCTTTCCAGCACCGCTAGCGTTTGCGGGTAGGGGTGGCCGATCAACACGGCCGAGCCTTGCTTGCGGGCCAGCGCAATACCCTGTTGCAGCTGAGCGTCGATGGCTTCCGGTGTGCGCACGTCATCCAGAAATACATCCCGCGACACATGCGCCACATCGTGTGCTTGAGCCTCGGCCGCGGCGACCGTGGCGGCGCTGGTGCGGCTGTCGACGAAGAACAGTTGGCGCCGCTGCAGCTCGCCCATCAACCACGCCATGGGTTCACGCTGTGCGGTCATGCGGCTGCCCATGTGGTTGTTGATGCCGGCGGCGTAGGGCACCTTGACCAATGCTGCGTCCAGGCGCCGCGCCAGTTCTTCGATGGCGATGCCCGGGTGCCAGGCATAGGGCCCGCTGGCCGGGTCCATGGGCATGTGCAGGATTACCGTCTTGCCGGCCTTGTGCGCCTGGCGTGCGAAGTCGGTGGCATGGGGGGTGTCGGGCATGATCGCCATGGTCACCGGCCCGGGCAGCGCCAGGGTACGGCTGTCACGCTCGGGGCTCTGGCCCAGGTCGTCGATGATGATGCTCATGTAGGCGGTGTTGGCCGGCGCCGCTTGCGCGATTCCGGCCATCAGGCAAAACAACAGACACAGCAGATAACGCATAGGGTAGATCAGTCGCCCTTGGTGATGTTCAGGCCTTTGAGCAGGCTCAGAGCCTGGCTCAACTGGAAGTCGTCATCCTGCGGGCGTTCCTTGCGCTTGCTGCTGCCGGTCGGGCGGTCGGCGCCGCCGTTGCCGTTGCCCAGGTGGCCCTGCAGGTCGGCCTCCTTGAAGCTTTCGGTGTCGGCCTCGGCGGTGAGCTTGGCCTGGCGCACTTCGATGTCCGGGACGATGCCCTGGGCCTGGATCGAACGGCCGTTGGGGGTGTAGTACAGCGCAGTGGTGAGCTTCAGGGCGCGGTCGTTGGCCAGTGGCAGCACGGTCTGCACCGAGCCTTTGCCGAAACTGTCGGTGCCCATCAGCACGGCGCGCTTCTGGTCCTGCAGGGCGCCGGCGACAATCTCCGATGCCGATGCACTGCCACCGTTGATCAGTACCACCAGCGGCACGCCTTCGCTGGCATCGGCCGGGTCGGCCGAGAATCGCAGCTCGGAGTTGGCGATGCGGCCCTTGGTGTAGACGATCAGGCCTTTGGTCAGGAAGTGGTCGGCTACTTCCACTGCCGACTGCAGCACGCCGCCCGGGTTGTTGCGCAGGTCCAGCACTACCCCGCGCAGCTTCTTGCCGTTGTCCTTGCGCAGCTTGGCCAGGGCCTTGCCCACTTCGTCACCGGTCTTGACCTGGAACTGGGTGATACGGATGTAGCCGTAATCGTTCTCCAGTAGCTGGCTCTTCACGCTCTTGACCTGAATGACTGCGCGGCTCAAGGTCACGTCAAACGGGGTGCCGCCGTCGCGCACCAAGGTCAGGGTGATTTTCTCGCCGACCTTGCCGCGCATCTTGTCGACCGCCTCGGTCATGGTCTGGCCGCGGGTCGGGGCGCCATTGATCTTGACGATCAGGTCACCAGCTTGCACGCCGGCCCGCGAGGCAGGGGTGTCGTCGATTGGCGAGACCACCTTGATGAAGCCGTCTTCCTGGCCTACTTCAATGCCCAGCCCGCCGAACTCGCCGCTGGTGCTTTCCTGCAGCTCCTGGAAGTCCTCGGGGCCAAGGTAGGCCGAGTGCGGGTCAAGATTGCTTAGCATGCCCTTGATGGCGTTCTCCAGCAGGGTCTTGTCGTCTACCGGTTCGACGTAGGCGGCCTTGATACGGTCCAGAACCTCGGCGAAGGTGCGCAGTTCTTCCAGCGGCAGTGGCGCCTTGGCGGTCACCTCGGTGGCTGGCACTGCGGCGACCTTGGCCGGCTCTGCGGCGGTGGCCAGGGGCGCGCCGACCGCCAGGGCGATGGACAGGGCCAGCTGGGTGAGACGAGGCGAGTGCAGCATGTCGAACGAACTCCTGATCCTGTAGGTGCTCCTTGGGGAGCATCGGTGCAGCACTCAAGCTGCGCCGTAGAAATTTGACTAGCCTCGGCACCACTGCGAAGGGTCGGTAGGGCGGCCCTGCTGGCGGATAGCGAAGTACAAGCCTGCCGCTTCCTGGCCACCGCTGTTGCCAACGGTGGAAATGGCCTCACCGGCCTTGACGATATCACCGGCATTCTTGAGCAGGCTCTGGTTGTGGCCGTACAGGCTCAGGTAACCGTTGCCATGGTCGAGAATGACCAGAAGCCCGGCGCCGCGCAACCAGTCCGCGAATACCACACGCCCGCCGTGCACGGCACGTACCTGAGTGCCCGGTGTGGCGCTGATCATCACCCCGTCCCACTTGGCGCGGGCGTCGCTGCCGCGGGCATCACCGAAGCGTGCCAGCAGTCGACCATTGACTGGCCATGGAAGTTTGCCTCGCGCAGCAGAAAATGCGCCGCCGTAGTTCGCGCCATCGCTGGAAACCATCGGCCCGAGGGTGGTGCGGGCCTTTTTCGGCGGCTCCGCTGGCTCACGGGCCTGGTCGCGGGCAGCCGCAGCGGCCAGCGCTTCCTGCTTGCGGCGCTTTTCCGCTTCCTGCTGCGCCAGCAGGGCCTTCTTGCGCGCTTCTTCAGCTTCACGGGCCTGGCGGGCGAGTGTTTCCTCGATGGTTTTCAGGACCTTGGCCAGGTCGGCCTGGTCCTGTTCGCGCGCTTGCAACTTTTGACCGCGGTCCTTTACATCGCTGTTGAGCTTGGCCAGTACCTGCTGGCGCTTGGCGCGCTCGGTTTCCAGCTCTTGACGGCGGCTGTCGAGGTCGGCGCGCTGGGCCAGCAGCTGTTGTTGCTGGCTGGAAATTTCCTGTTCGACGTTGGCCAGTTGGCGCAAGGTCTCGTTGAAGGTGCGCAATTGCTCCAGGCGCGCCTTGCTCAGGTAGTCGTAATAGGTGAGGGTGCGGGCGAACTTCTCGGGGTTCTGCTGGTTGAGCAGCAGCTTGAGGTATTCCTCGCGACCGTTGTTCTGGTAGGCCGAGCGGGCCTGAATGGCGATCAGTCGTTGTTGTTCAACGCGGGCGCTCTGGAGTTTTTTTTTCTCGGTATCAAGGCGCTCCAGCTCGCCTTCAGTCTTTTTTAGTTCTTGCTGCAGGGCCTCCACCTGCTTTTCGAGGTTACCGATGTCGGTTTCGGTGGTTTTGAGGTCCTTTTGCACACCGGCCTTTTCTTCCTGGAGCTTGCTCAGCGTCTTCTTGAGCTCGGCAATGTCCTGGCGGGTGGCATCCAGTTGCTGCTGGGTCTGCGCGCGCTCATCGGCGAAGGCCGGGCTGAGCAGGCAAGACAGGGCTAGGAGGATCAGGGCGCGAAGCATGGGGTTTGGCGTACCAAGGATGGAGACTGGCCTAGTATGCCCGCGTGGGCAGGCAAAAAAAACGCCTCGCTGCGGATGCAGGGGGGCGTTTGTCTGGAATTCATGTGCAATTGGGGCTGCAACGCAGCCCCTTTCGACATTCAGGCGTCGACCAGAATCGAGGTGCCGGTCATTTCCACCGGCTTTTCCAGCCCCAGCAGCTTCAGCATGGTTGGCGCCACGTCGGCCAGCACGCCGCCCTCACGCACTTTCACGTTGCGCTTGCCCACATAGATGAATGGTACCGGCTCGGTAGTGTGTGCGGTGTGCGCCTGGCCGGTGCACTCGTCTTCCATTTGTTCGACGTTGCCGTGGTCAGCGGTGATCAGTGCTTCGCCGCCCACCTTGTCCAGCGCGTCGACAATGCGCCCTACACAGGTATCCAGTGCTTCGACGGCCTTCACCGCAGCTTCGAACACGCCGGTGTGGCCGACCATGTCGCCGTTGGCGTAGTTGACCACGATGACGTCGAAGCGCTGCTGTTCGATGGCTTCGACGATGCGATCGGTCACTTCCGGTGCGCTCATTTCCGGTTGCAGGTCATAGGTGGCGACCTTCGGCGACGGGATCAGGATGCGCTCTTCGCCTTCGAACGGCTCTTCGCGGCCACCAGAGAAGAAGAAGGTGACGTGGGCATATTTCTCGGTTTCGGCGATGCGCAGTTGGGTCTTGCCGTTTTTCGCCAGGTATTCGCCCAGCACGTTGTTCAGGCTGGACGGCGCAAAGGCCGCCGGTGCCGGAATCTTCGCCGAATACTGGGTCAGGCCGATGTACGCTGCCATCTTCGGCAGGCGCGCACGGGCGAATTCCGTGAAGTCTGGCTCTACAAATGCACGCGACAGTTCGCGAGCACGGTCGGCGCGGAAGTTCATGAAGATCACGGCATCGCCATCTTCGACCTTGACTGCTTCGCCAATGCGCGTGGCTTTTACGAATTCGTCGCTCTCGTCACGGGCATAAGCGGCTTCCAGGCCTGCCAGAGCCGTGTCAGCGGTGTACTCGGCAGCGCTGTCGACGATCAGGTTGTAGGCGGCGCTGACGCGGTCCCAGCGGTTGTCGCGGTCCATGGCGTAGTAGCGGCCGATCAGGCTGGCGATGCGGCCCTTGCCCAGTTTGGCGAAGGTGGCGTCGAGCAGTTCGATGGACGACTGCGCGCTGCGTGGCGGGGTGTCGCGGCCGTCGAGGAAGGCGTGCAGGTAGATCTTTTCGGCACCACGCTGCGCGGCCAGTTCGGCCATGGCCACCAAGTGGTCCTGGTGGCTGTGTACGCCACCATCGGACAGCAGGCCGAGGATGTGTACGGCCTTGCCAGCACTGGCTGCCTTGTCTACAGCACCGGTCAGCACCGGGTTTTCAAAGAACTCGCCGTCGCGGATGGCCTTGGTCACCCGGGTGAAGTCCTGATAGACGACGCGACCTGCGCCGAGGTTCATATGACCGACTTCGGAGTTGCCCATCTGCCCGTCCGGCAGGCCGACATCCATGCCCGAGCCGGAAATGAGGCCATGCGGCTGGGTGGCGCACAGGCGGTCATAGACCGGTTTATTGGCGGCAAAGATGGCGTTGTGTTCGGGGATATCGCTATGGCCGAAGCCATCCAGGATAATCAGGACCAGAGGTTTGGGCGTGCTCGTCATCAATCAAACTCACGGTTGTTCAAAGATGATAAAGACACGCATTTTAGGGCAAATACGCCACCCGCGGCGAATATTCGTCCCATTCCACCGACCGGCGCACCTGTGCTAGCAACATGAAGGTGGTTTTGTGGCCGGCCCGCCGGGCTTTGGTGGCACCAAGGGGCTGTGTATACTGGCCGGCATTTTCAATCGCCTGGAACACCGCTGATGGTTGCTCACCTGATTCAATTCGCGACAGATCACTACATCCTGGTTGCGATCTTCCTCATTCTGCTGGTCCTGTTGCTCATCAATGAAATCCGTCGTGGTGGCCAGAGCCTGACTAATGGCCAACTGACAGCCCTGGTCAATGCCGAGAAGGCCCTGGTGATCGACATTCGCCCGGCCAAGGAATACTCCGCTGGCCATATCGTCGGCGCGGTGAACATCCCGCAGGACAAACTGGCCAACCGCATGACCGAGTTGGGCAAACATAAAGAGAAGACCCTGATTGTCGTCGACGCGATGGGCCAGCAGTCCGGCACTATTTGCCGCGAGCTGCTCAAAGCTGGTTACAACGCCGCCAAACTGAGCGGTGGCGTTTCCAGTTGGAAAGCCGATAACCTGCCCCTGGTGAAGTGATATGAAGCCTGTCATCGTCTATTCCAGCGACTACTGCCCCTACTGCATGCGCGCCAAGTACCTGCTCGAGAGCAAGGGCGTGGCCTTCGAGGAAATCAAGGTCGACGGCAAGCCGCAGGTTCGCGCCGAGATGAGTCAGAAAGCCGGCCGTACGTCTGTGCCGCAGATCTGGATCGGCAGCACCCATGTCGGTGGATGCGATGACCTCTATGCCCTGGAGCGCGCCGGCAAGCTCGACGCGCTGCTGGCGGCCTGATTTGCACTGCATTCAAAAACATTAGGATAAGGATCTGACATGACTGACCAACAGACCAACGGCGCTGCTGCAGAAGACAACAGCCCGCAGTTCTCCCTGCAACGCATCTATGTGCGCGACCTGTCGTTCGAGGCCCCGAAAAGCCCGCAGATCTTCCGTCAGACCTGGGAGCCAAGCGTTGCCCTGGACCTGAACACCAAGCAGAAATCCCTGGAAGGCGACTTCCATGAGGTCGTGCTGACCCTGTCGGTTACCGTCAAGAACGGTGACGAAGTGGCTTTCATTGCTGAAGTGCAGCAGGCCGGTATCTTCCTGATCGCCAACCTCGATGCGCCTTCGATGAGCCACACCCTGGGTGCGTTCTGCCCGAACATCCTGTTCCCTTATGCCCGTGAGGCCCTGGATAGCCTGGTGACCCGCGGTTCGTTCCCGGCGCTGATGCTGTCGCCGGTCAACTTCGACGCCCTGTACGCGCAAGAAATGCAGCGTATGCAGGAAGCGGGTGAAGCGCCGACTGTGCAGTAATAACTGCCGGTATCCAGAAAGCGCCTCTCGGGGCGCTTTTTTGTTGCCTGTGCGGGCCTCTTCGCGGGTAAACCCGCTCCTACAGGGGATTGCGCCGTTCCCTCGGCTTGTGTAGGAGCGGGTTTACCCGCGAAGAGGCCCGTACGGGCAAAACATCAGCTCCCGGCAAACCCGTTCTGCCGCCACGCCTCATACACCGTCACCGCCACGGTATTGGACAGGTTCAGGCTACGGCACCCCGGCCGCATCGGCAGGCGCAGGCGATGCTCGGCCGGCAGGCTGTCCAGCACCTCGGCCGGCAACCCGCGGCTCTCTGGCCCGAACAGGAAGGCGTCGCCCGGCTGGAAGGCCACTTCGTGGAACGGGTGCGAGCCCTTGGTGGTAAAGGCGAACAGCCTTGGGTTGCCAAGGCTTTCCAGGCATCCGGCCAGGCTCTCGTGGCGCTTGAGCGTGGCATACTCGTGGTAGTCCAGCCCTGCGCGGCGCAGGCGCTTGTCATCCAGTTCGAAGCTGATGGGTTCGATCAGGTGCAGGGCGCAGCCACTGTTGGCGCATAGACGAATGATGTTGCCGGTATTCGGCGGAATTTCTGGTTGAAAAAGGATGACGTGAAACATGCACGGCTCCAAGCGTGAAGATGACGGGCATTCTACCCCTGAACCGGACGTGCGTTCGAAGGCCTTCCCACGGGTGATGCTGTCGTTGGCGATCGTCGGCTTGATGGTGGGGCTGATGATCGGTCGCCTGACTACGCCTGACGAGCGCGAGCTGCAGCAGGTGCAGGTGATGCAGGATGGCCTGGAGCTTTGGTTCAACGAAGAGCCCAAGCTGCATGGCGAGAACGTGGAAGGGACGGTGGCGTTGCTGTTCCAGGCCCAGGGCAAGGCTCAGCAAGGGCAGCTTAGCCTGCTGGGCAAGCCGGTGAGCTGGCGGATACAGCACAGCAAGGAAGGTTTGTTGCTGACGGTGGTGGCCGCGCGCCCCCTGCACGGCGAATGGGCCGGTGCAGAGGACGCTGGGCGCTGGCGGGTGCAAGTGAAACTGCACGAATAAAAGAGGGGATATCCCGGCCTGCCTGTACCAGGGTCCCCGAAAGGGGTACTGCGTATAAAGGGGGGATGTCCCGGCCTGCCTGTACCGAGGTCCCCAAAACGGGCGGTGCTGCGTATAAAAGAGGGGTTCACCCGGCCTGCCTGTACCAGGGCCCCCGAAATTGGAGATGTATTGCTTATTGCAGGGGGCGTGCCAGTTTTGCAAAGCCCGTGAATACTGGGCTTTGAGGACGAATTGGCCGGCTTTTGAGGGGATTTGTGCCTTCGTGAGGTGCATCGGGCACAGGATCGGTGCATCGGGGGGGCTGAAATGACTGGGGCCGCAAAGCGGCCCCAGAGGTCTACGGATTAACCCGGAACTCAGTGGTCATCACCGTCCTCATCATCCCCTCCCGCCACATTCATCCCCAACTCCTTGATCTTGCGCGTCAGGGTGTTACGCCCCCAGCCCAGCAACAGCGCGGCATCCCGCCGGCGTCCGGCGGTGTGCTTGAGTGCCGTCTCGATCATGATGCGTTCAAAACTCGGCACTGCGCTGTCCAGCAGGTTGGTCTGGCCGCGCGTTAACGCCTGGTCGGCCCACTGGCGCAGGGCCTGCTCCCAGTTGGTTACCGGCGCGGCGTCTTGTGGCAGGTTCAGCAGTTCTGGCGGCAGGTCGCCGATCAGCACTTCACGGCTGGAGGCCATCACGGTAATCCAGCGGCAAGTGTTCTCCATCTGCCGCACGTTGCCCGGCCATGGCAGGTTGCGGATGAACTCTTCAGTCTCCGGCTTGAGGATCTTCGGCTCGACTGCCAGCTCCTGGGCGGCCCGGGCAAGGAAGTGGCGGGCGAGGGCGGGGATATCTTCGCGGCGGTCGGCCAGGCGCGGAATATGGATACGGATCACGTTCAGCCGGTGGAACAAGTCCTCACGGAACTTGCCGGCCTGCACCAGTGACTCCAGGTTCTGGTGGGTGGCGGCGATGATGCGCACGTCGACCTTGACCGGCACGTGGCCGCCCACGCGGTAGAACTCGCCATCGGCCAGTACACGCAGCAGGCGGGTCTGGGTGTCGGCAGGCATGTCCCCGATTTCATCGAGGAACAGCGTGCCGCCATCGGCCTGCTCGAAACGGCCGCGACGCAAGTTGGCAGCACCTGTGAAGGCACCTTTCTCATGGCCGAACAGCTCCGACTCCATCAAATCCTTGGGGATGGCGGCCATGTTCAGGGCAATGAACGGCGATGCTGCGCGCGGGCTGTGCCGGTGCAGGGCGTGGGCCACCAGTTCTTTGCCGGTGCCGGACTCGCCGTTGATCAGCACGGTGATGTTGGAGTGGCTGAGGCGTCCGATGGCGCGGAACACCTCCTGCATCGCCGGGGCTTCACCAATGATTTCCGGGGTGCGCGCCAGGTTCTGTGGCACATCCAGGCCTTGCTGCTCCTGGGCGTGCTGGTTGGCGCGCTTGACCAGCGATACCGCTTCGTCGACGTCGAATGGCTTGGGCAGGTACTCGAAGGCACCGCCCTGGTAGGAAGCCACGGCGCTGTCCAGGTCGGAGTGGGCGGTCATGATGATGACCGGCAGGCGTGGGTGCTGCTCGCGGATCTGCGCCAGCAGGTCGAGGCCGCTGGTGCCAGGCATGCGAATATCGGAAATGATCACGTCGGGTTGCTGGCGTGCCAGGCGCCCCATGACACCGTCTGCGCTGTCGAAGCTCTGGGTGGTCATGCCTTCCTGTTGCAGGGCTTTTTCCAGGACCCAGCGGATGGAGCGATCATCGTCGACGATCCATACGGTTTCACTTCGGCTCATGAGGCGGTGGCTCCTTGTTCCAGAGGCAGGTAAATCGAGAAGGCGGTATGGCCTGCGTGGCTTTCACACTCGATCAGGCCCTGGTGCTGGCTGATGATGTTCTGGGTAATGGCCAGGCCAAGCCCGGTACCGTCCGGGCGGCCACTGACCATGGGATAGAAGAGGGTGTCCTGCAGTTCTGGCGGGATGCCCGGGCCGTTGTCGATGATCTCTACCCGCGCTACCAGGCGGTGACGAACGTGGCCGATGGTGAACTGGCGCAGGGCGCGGCTGCGCAAGGTGATGCGACCCAGGCGCAGTTCATTCTGCGAGCTGATCGCCTGCATGGCGTTGCGCACGATGTTGAGTACGGCCTGAATCATCTGTTCTCGGTCGATCAACACGTCCGGAAGGCTTGGGTCGTAATCGCGCACCAAAGTGATGCACCCCTGGCTTTCGGCATCGACCAGGCTGCACACCCGCTCCAGCACTTCGTGAATATTGGTCATGGCCAGCGACGGCAGCTTGTTCGAGCCGAGCATGCGGTCGACCAGGTTACGCAAGCGGTCGGCCTCTTCGATGATCACATTGGTGTAGTCGCGCAGCCCTTCCTCGGGCAGTTCGCGGGCCAGTAGCTGGGCCGCTCCGCGGATGCCGCCAAGGGGGTTCTTGATTTCGTGGGCCAGGCCGCGCACCAGCATCTTGGTGGTTTCCTGCTTGCTCAGTTGGGCCTCTTCCTTGGTGATGCGCAGCAGCCGGTCCCGCGGATGCACTTCGAGCAACAGCAGGGTCTGGCCTTGATGCAGTATCGGCGTTACCGCGTAGTCGACGGTGATGGTCTGCCCGGTCAGCGATGTGAGCTGCGCTTCACGCTTGGTGAACGGGTGCGCCTGCTCGACCGCCTGGCGCAGCGAGCTGAGCGCTTCGGTCGATTCGGTGAACAGCTCGCTGATGAATTGCCCATGGCTGCGCTGGCCACTGACGGCCAGCAGCATTTCTGCGGCCGGGTTCATGTACTCCAGGCGCAGCTCGGCGTTGAGCAGCAACGTGGCGGTGGTCAGGTTGTCCAGAAGCAGACGGTGCTGTGCATCGCTGATGGTCATAAGGCGTCGTTGACCTCTTTTGGCGCTTGCCTGGCACTGCTTTGGCCAGGGCCGGACGCGGGGTGGATCCACTGATGCGAGACTCTGGAAAAGAAAATGCAAGAAACAAACCAAAGCTCCGAAAAGAAGCGGGATTTGCCGATAAAGGCCTGAATCTGCGCAAATTCGGACCATAAAGTCTTGATGAAACGTTTAAGTTGAACCAGATTGGGGAGCAAATGAGGGCATGGTATGAATTGGTGCACCAAGATAGAGCATAGCGTGACAGGCGGGGTTGCAGTGCTTCTGCTTGGTGCGCAGAAACGAAAACGGCCTCCCGGAGGAGGCCGTTGTGATCATGTCATCGGCGCGAGGCGCCAATCAGATCAGCAGCTGTAGTACAGCTCGTATTCCAGCGGGTGTACGAAGGTGCGGACCTTGATTTCTTCTTCGCTCTTCAGCTCGATGAAGGCATCGATGAAGTCGTCGGAGAACACGCCGCCCTTGGTCAGGAACGCACGGCCTTTATCCAGCTCTTCCAGAGCTTCTTTCAGGCTGCCGCACACTTGCGGGATGTTCTTGGCTTCTTCTGGCGGCAGGTCGTACAGGTTCTTGTCGGCCGCGTCGCCTGGGTGGATCTTGTTCTGGATGCCGTCCAGGCCAGCCATCAGCAGGGCCGCGAAGGCCAGGTACGGGTTGGCCGATGGGTCCGGGAAGCGTGCTTCGATACGGCGGGCTTTCGGGCTGCCAACGTAAGGAATACGGATCGAGGCGGAACGGTTGCGAGCCGAGTAGGCCAGCATTACCGGGGCTTCGAAGCCTGGAACCAGACGCTTGTAGGAGTTGGTCGACGGGTTGGTGAAGCCGTTCAGGGCCTTACCGTGCTTGATGATACCGCCGATGAAGTACAGGGCGGTGTCGGACAGGCCGGCATAGCCTTCACCCGAGAAGGTGTTCTTGCCGTCTTTCCAGATCGACATGTGCACGTGCATGCCCGAGCCGTTGTCGCCGTACAGTGGCTTCGGCATGAAGGTGGCGGTACGGCCGTAAGCGTCGGCAACGTTGTGCACGACGTATTTCAGCGCCTGTACTTCGTCAGCCTTCTTCACCAGGGTGTTGAACTTGACGCCGATCTCGTTCTGGCCGGCAGTCGCCACTTCGTGGTGGTGAACTTCAACGGTCTGGCCCATTTCTTCCAGAGCGTTGCACATGGCAGTACGGATTTCGTGGTCGTGGTCGAACGGCGGCACCGGGAAGTAGCCGCCTTTCACGCCTGGACGGTGGCCTTTGTTGCCGCCTTCCACGTCAGCGCCGGTCATCCACGAGCCCTGCTCGGAGAAGATCTTGAACATCGAGCCGGAGATGTCCGACTGGAACTTCACTTCGTCGAAGATGAAGAACTCAGGCTCTGGGCCGGCGAATACGGTGTCACCGATGCCGGTGCTCTTCAGGTACTCTTCGGCGCGCTTGGCGATTGCACGTGGGTCGCGATCGTAGCCCTGCATGCTCGACGGGTCGACGATGTCGCAGGTAATGATCAGGGTTGGCTCTTCGGTGAACGGATCCAGAACGGCGGTTTCGTCAACCGGCATCAGGATCATGTCGGAGGCTTCGATGCCTTTCCAGCCAGCGATGGAGGAACCGTCGAACATCTTGCCGACTTCGAAGAAGTCTTCGTCCAGCGCATCACGCGACGGCATGGTCACGTGGTGCTGAGTGCCTTTGGTGTCCGTGAAACGCAGATCAATCCACTTGACGTCATGATCTTTGATGAGTTGAACCGACTTCGACATGTTGTCCTCCGGATGGTCTAGAGCGCGGTGGGCCGCTGCCCTGGAAAAAGGGTGTTGCCGGGCGCGGATAGTCGGCCAAGCTTACCTGCCTCACAAGGGAGCAAATTGCATGCCAGTGCCCGAAAATGGCGAGGTTGGGATAAAAGGGGGCGTTTGCGGGCATTTGGCGTTGGGGTAGGCTGAGAAAGTGCACTCTTAAGATGCGAATTTTGGAGGTGGCGCACCATTAGGGTGCACGCCTTGGTTTTTGTGGTGCCCGTGAGACCGAGCGCCGCCCGCGCGGCGCATCGCGAGCAAGCTCGCTCCTACATCTGTTTCGGGCCAATTATTTCTGGGGGATTTGCGCGCGAACGCCTTGGCGCATGGCGCGATATCGCGTCGTACAAACAAGGCGGTCGCGCGCGCCTGTCGCAGGCGTAACTGGCCCGAAACAGACGTAGGAGCGAGCGCAGCTCGCGATGCGCCGCGCGGGCGGCGCTCGGTCTCACGGGCACCAAAAAATCCGGCTCCGACATTTATCTCAAAGCTTCTGATCAAAAGTTGGTCAAATCCTGAGCAATTTCCGATATAATTCGCGCCCCTCATTTTCGGCAGGCCCTGCGCGCGCTGTTAACCAATGAAACTTATCGTCAAAGTCTTCCCAGAAATCACCATCAAAAGCCGGCCGGTGCGCAAGCGCTTCATCCGCCAGCTTGGCAAGAACATCCGCAACGTGCTCAAGGATCTCGACCCTGAGCTCGCGGTCGATGGTGTCTGGGACAATCTCGAGGTGGTCACCCGCGTCGAAGACGAAAAAGTCCAGCGCGAGATGATCGAACGCCTCACCTGCACCCCGGGTATCACCCACTTCCTGCAGGTAGAGGAATACCCGCTGGGTGACTTCGACGACATCGTCGCCAAGTGCAAGCACCACTTCGGCCACCTGCTGGCCGGCAAGCACTTCGCCGTGCGCTGCAAGCGCGGTGGCCACCATGACTTCACCTCGATGGACGTCGATCGTTACGTCGGCAGCCAGCTGCGCCAGCAGTGTGGCGCCGCCGGGATCGAGCTGAAAAAGCCTGAAGTGCTGGTGCGCATCGAAATCCGCGACCAGCGCCTGTACGTGATCCACAACCAGCACAACGGCATCGGCGGTTATCCGCTGGGCGCTCTGGAGCAGACCCTGGTGCTGATGTCCGGTGGTTTCGACTCCACCGTTGCGGCGTACCAGATGATGCGCCGCGGCCTGATGACTCACTTCTGCTTCTTCAACCTCGGCGGCCGTGCTCACGAGCTGGGCGTAATGGAAGTGGCCCATTACCTGTGGAAAAAGTACGGCAGCAGCCAGCGCGTACTGTTCATCAGCGTGCCGTTCGAAGAAGTGGTTGGCGAGATCCTCAACAAGGTCGACAACAGCTACATGGGCGTGACCCTCAAGCGCATGATGCTGCGCGGCGCCGCCCATATGGCCGACCGCCTGCAGATCGACGCGCTGGTGACTGGCGAAGCGATTTCCCAGGTGTCCAGCCAGACCCTGCCGAACCTGTCGATCATCGACTCGGCCACCGACAAGCTGGTGCTGCGCCCGCTGCTGGCCAGCCACAAGCAGGACATCATCGACCAGGCCACCGAAATCGGTACCGCGGACTTTGCCAAGCACATGCCGGAATACTGCGGCGTGATCTCGGTAAACCCGACCACCCATGCCAAGCGTCACCGCATGGAGCACGAAGAAAAACAGTTCGACATGGCCGTACTGGAGCGCGCTCTTGAGCGCGCCAAGTTCATTTCCATCGATCATGTGATCGATGAGCTGGGCAAGGACATTGAAATCGAGGAAGTGGCCGAGGCGCTGCCTGGCCAGATCGTCATCGACATTCGCCACCCCGATGCCCAGGAAGACGAACCTCTGGTGCTGGAAGGTATCGAGGTCCAGGCCATGCCGTTCTACGCCATCAACAGCAAGTTCAAGCATCTGGACCCTACGCGCCAGTACTTGCTGTATTGCGACAAGGGTGTGATGAGCCGTTTGCACGCACACCACCTGCTCAGTGAGGGACATGCCAATGTGCGTGTTTATCGTCCGACATAAGATGCCGGGGCTGTATGGCGGCAGTATTCGCCATCGCCCTCCCGACCGCCGGGCCCGCTGAGCCTTAAACAGTACATATTGGCCGCCTACACTGGGCGGCAACCGAATCCTCTGATCGAGATACACTTGTGATCGAAAATCTGCGTAACATCGCCATCATCGCCCACGTTGACCATGGTAAAACCACTTTGGTCGACAAACTCCTGCGTCAGTCCGGCACTCTGGAGCGTAACGAGCTCAACGACGAGCGCGTCATGGACTCCAACGACCAGGAAAAAGAGCGCGGTATTACCATTCTGGCGAAAAACACCGCCATCAACTGGAACGGCTACCACATCAACATCGTCGACACCCCCGGCCACGCCGACTTCGGTGGCGAGGTTGAGCGTGTAATGTCGATGGTCGACTCCGTGCTGCTGCTGGTCGACGCCCAGGACGGCCCGATGCCGCAAACCCGCTTCGTGACCAAGAAGGCCTTCGAAGCCGGCCTGAAGCCAATCGTCGTGATCAACAAGGTTGACCGCCCAGGCGCGCGTCCTGACTGGGTTCTGGACCAGATCTTCGATCTGTTCGACAACCTCGGTGCCACCGACGAACAGCTGGACTTCAAAGTGGTCTACGCCTCGGCCCTGAACGGCATTGCCGGCCTGGACCACACCGCCATGGGCGAAGACATGACCGCGCTGTACCAGTCGATCATCGACAACGTACCAGCACCGTCTGTTGACCGCGAAGGCCCGTTCCAGATGCAGATCTCCGCACTGGACTACAACAGCTTCCTCGGCGTTATCGGTGTTGGCCGCATCGCCCGTGGTCGCGTCAAGCCGAACACCCCGGTTGTCGCCATCGACACCAACGGCAAGAAGCGTAACGGCCGTATCCTGAAGCTGATGGGTCACCACGGTCTGCACCGCGTTGACGTCGAAGAAGCCCAGGCTGGCGATATCGTCTGCATCAGCGGTTTCGATGAGCTGTTCATCTCCGACACCCTGTGCGCCCCGGATGCGGTAGAAGCGATGAAGCCGCTGACCGTTGACGAGCCGACCGTTTCGATGACCTTCCAGGTCAACGACTCGCCGTTCTGCGGTAAAGAAGGCAAGTTCGTCACCAGCCGTAACATCAAGGACCGTCTGGACAAGGAGCTGCTGTACAACGTTGCCCTGCGCGTTCAGGAAACCGATTCCCCTGACAAGTTCAAGGTTTCGGGCCGTGGTGAGCTGCACCTGTCGGTGCTGATCGAAACCATGCGTCGTGAAGGCTTCGAAATGGCCGTGGGCCGTCCTGAAGTGATCATCCGCGAAGTCGACGGCGTGAAGCAGGAGCCGTTCGAGAACGTCACCATCGACATCCCTGAAGAATCCCAGGGCAAGGTCATGGAAGAGATGGGTCTGCGTAAAGGCGACCTGACCAACATGGTTCCGGATGGCAAGGGCCGCGTTCGTCTGGAGTACAACATTCCAGCCCGTGGTCTGATCGGTTTCCGTAACCAGTTCCTGACCCTGACCAACGGTGCAGGCATCCTGACCTCGATCTTCGATCGCTACGACACCATGAAGTCGGGCCAGATGTCCGGCCGCCTCAACGGCGTACTGGTTTCGGTCGAGACCGGCAAGGCACTGACCTACTCGCTGGAAACCCTGCAGGCTCGCGGCAAGCTGTTCGTTGAACACGGCCAGGAGATCTACAACGGTCAGATCATCGGCCTGAACAGCCGTGACAACGACCTGGGCGTGAACCCGACCAAAGGCAAGAAGCTCGACAACATGCGTGCTTCGGGCAAAGACGAAGTCATCGCCCTGGTACCGCCAGTTCGCCACACCCTCGAGCAGGCCCTGGAATTCATCCAGGACGACGAGCTGTGCGAAGTGACGCCTAAGTCGATCCGTCTGCGCAAGAAGATCCTGGACGAAGGCGAGCGTACCCGCGCAGCCAAGAAAGCCAAGAACTGAGTTAGCTCAGGCTGAATAAAAACGCCCCCGGTCGAAAGGCCGGGGGCGTTTTTTTGTCTGCAGGATTTGTGTTGGTCCTTTCGCGGGCAAGCCCGCGAAGAGGCCAGAACCGGCTGACGGTCAGCGCCCAACCACCTTGGGCTTGTAGGCGCAATACCCCGGCCGCGGCCCGACCTTGGGATGGTTGCGGCAGGTATCCGGACGCTTGTCATAAATGGTGCACAGGCGGCTTTTACGATCCAGGTACATGCAGTCGTCGTTGCTCATCCGGGTCAGGGTGAAGATCCCCGACTTCTGGTTGAAGCGCTCGATGATGCCTTCTTTTTGCAGACGTTTGGCCACGTTCTTGGGTGGTTCGTCTTTTTCGAACTCGTCGACCACGCCGATACGGATCAGATCCTTGATCTTCACCTCTACCGGCAGGGTGCAGCAGGTCGAATGGCAGCCGTGGCACATGTGGCTGGCGTAGCGCTGCCAAGTCTCCAGGCGGTCGACTTCGGCGGCGGCGATCAGGGTCGTTTTCATCTTTATAGGGTGGATCACGGTCTTGGGGCGCGCGATGATACCGGAATTGTTCAATTTATGAACAACCTTTTGCCGGAATCGCAGAGTGGGCATGAAAACTGCGAACCGTAACTGTCGCTCCCTGTCGAAGGGTCTAGTCTCATCACTCTCCCTCCGCTTTCGTCAACTTGCCCGAGGATGCCGCATGTCCCAGGAACCCAAAGCACGTGACGCCGAAGTCGCGGATTTTCGTGCCGCTGTACTGAACAAGCTGACCTACGCGGTCGGCAAGGACCCCGAGCATGCCTTCGACCATGACTGGTTCGAAGCGATTGCCCTGGCTGCACGCGATCACATGGTCGATCACTGGATGGATCACACCCGGCAGGCTTATCGACGCAGCCAGAAGCGGGTCTACTACCTTTCCCTGGAGTTTCTCATCGGCCGCTTGCTGTACGACAGCCTGAGCAACCTGGGCCTGCTGGACATCGCGCGCGATGCTCTGGAGGGGCTGGATGTGGACCTTGAGCGCATTCGCCTGCTCGAGCCGGACGCCGCGCTGGGCAATGGCGGCCTTGGCCGTCTGGCAGCGTGCTTCATGGAGAGCATGTCTACCCTGGGTATCGCTGCCCATGGTTACGGCATCCGCTATGAGCACGGGCTGTTCCGTCAGGCCGTGGTCGATGGCTGGCAGCAGGAACAGACCGAAAACTGGCTGGATTTCGGCAACCCCTGGGAATTCGAGCGCGCCGAGGTGATCTACCCGATCAGCTTTGGCGGCAGCGTCGAAACGGTCCACGATGCAAGCGGTGCCCAGCGCCAGGTATGGTGGCCTGGCGAGACGGTGCGGGCGGTGGCCTACGACACGCCGGTAGTCGGCTGGCGCGGATCCAGCGTCAACACCCTGCGTCTGTGGCGTGCGCGTGCGCTGGAAGAGTTGCACCTGGAGCGCTTCAACGCCGGTGACCACTTGGGGGCGGTGGCTGAAGTGGCGCGTGCCGAGAGCATTTCGCGTGTGCTTTACCCAGCCGACAGTACCGAGGCCGGTCAGGAACTGCGCCTTCGCCAGGAGTACTTTTTCGTCTCGGCTTCGCTGCAGGACTTGCTGCGGCGTCACCTGAACATGCACAAGGACCTGCTCAACCTGCCTGATGCAGCGGCCATCCAGCTAAACGACACCCACCCTTCGATTGCGGTGGCGGAGCTGATGCGGTTGCTGGTGGACCAGCACGAAGTGCCTTGGGAAAAGGCCTGGGAGCTGACCGTCGGTACGCTCGCCTACACCAACCACACCCTGTTGCCAGAAGCCCTGGAAACCTGGCCGGTAGCGCTGATGGAGCGCATGTTGCCGCGGCACATGCAGATCATCTACCTGATCAACGCCTACCACATTGACAGCCTGCGCGCCAAAGGCCTGCACGACTTCGACGTGCTGCGCGCGGTTTCGCTGATCGAGGAAGACAACGGCCGACGGGTGCGCATGGGCAACCTGGCGTTTCTTGGCTCGCACAGCGTCAACGGCGTGTCGGCGCTGCACAGCAAATTGATGAAGAGCACGGTATTCTCCGAGCTGCACAAGCTCTACCCGCAACGCATCAACAACAAGACCAATGGCATTACCTTCCGCCGCTGGTTATACCAGTCCAACCCGCAGCTGACCGAGATGCTGGTCGAGGCGCTTGGGCCGGAACTCAAGGACGACCCGCAGGCGCGGCTGGCGGGCCTGGTGCCGTTCGCCGACAAAGCCGGTTTTCGCAAGCAGTTCGCTGCCCAGCGGCTGCACAGCAAGCGTGCCCTGGCCAGCATCATTCAGGATCGCATCGGCGTCACGGTCAACCCCGAGGCGCTATTCGACGTTCAGGTCAAACGCATTCACGAATACAAGCGCCAGTTGCTCAACCTGCTGCACACCGTTGCACTGTACCAGGCCATACGCAATGACCCTGGCACCAACTGGGTGCCACGGGTGAAGATCTTCGCTGGCAAGGCTGCGGCCAGTTACCACCAGGCCAAACTGATCATCAAGCTGGCCAACGACATCGCCCGGGTGGTGAACAACGACCCGACGGTGCGCGGCCTGCTGAAGGTGGTGTTCCTGCCCAACTACAACGTCAGCCTGGCCGAGAGCATCATCCCGGCGGCGGACCTTTCCGAGCAGATATCCACCGCGGGTTACGAAGCGTCCGGTACCAGCAACATGAAGTTCGGCCTCAATGGTGCGCTGACCATTGGCACCCTGGATGGCGCCAATGTGGAGATGTGCGAACAGGTGGGGGCCGACAACATGTTCATCTTTGGCCTGACCGCGCAGCAGGTTGAAACGCGCAAGCGTGCCGGTGACTTTGGTGCCAGCGCTGCCATAGCCGCTTCCAACCGCTTGAGCGATGTGTTGCAGGCTATTCGCAGTGGTGTGTTCTCGCCAGATGACCCCTCTCGTTACACCGGGTTGATCGACGGCCTGATCGCCTACGACCGCTTCCTGGTGTGCGCCGATTTCGATGCCTACTGGGATGCCCAGCGGCAGGTCGAGGAACTGTGGCATACGCCGCAGGAGTGGTGGCGCAAGGCGGTGCTCAATACTGCGCGGATGGGCTGGTTCTCGTCGGATCGGACTATCCGTGAGTATGCGACCGAGATCTGGAAGGCGCTGGATTGATGCAGCGCCCATGCTGGCTTGTTCGCGGGTAAACCCGCTCCTGCAGGGGCCTCATCAACCTGTGGGGGTGGGCGCGCCCGCGAATGGCCCCACAACCAGACCACCGGCCTGGCGCGCGCTGAACTACCGACCTATTGTGCCGTCTGAGAGCCGTGGCGAGTCTCATCACTCGCTAGCCCGCCACTCTCCCTGTAAACTGCGGGGGTTTTCATCCCCCAATCCGTTCGGAGCCATACATGTCCCGCGTTACCCTGAGTCGCTATCTGATTGAGCAGACCCGCAGCAACAATACCCCTGCCGATCTGCGCTTCCTGATCGAAGTGGTAGCGCGTGCGTGCAAGGAAATCAGCCATCACGTATCCAAAGGCGCCCTCGGTGGTGTGCTGGGCAGCATGGGCACTGAAAACGTGCAGGGCGAGGTCCAGAAGAAACTTGACGTGATTTCCAACGATATCCTGCTGGAAGCCAACGAGTGGGGCGGTCACCTGGCTGGCATGGCTTCCGAAGAAATGGACAACGCATACCAGATCCCGGGCAAGTACCCGAAAGGCGCCTACCTGCTGGTCTTCGACCCGCTGGACGGTTCGTCGAATATCGACGTCAACGTCTCGGTCGGTACCATCTTCTCGGTTCTGCGTTGCCCTAACCAGTACCTGAGCCAGAACGAAAGCCTCAACGAAGAAGCGTTCCTGCAGCCAGGTACCGAGCAGGTTGCTGCCGGCTATGCCATCTACGGCCCACAGACCATGCTGATCCTGACCTTGGGCAACGGCGTCAAGGGCTTCACTCTGGACCGTGAACTGGGCAGCTTCGTGCTGACTCACGAAAACATCCGCGTACCGGAAACTACCGCCGAGTTCGCCATCAACATGTCCAACCAGCGCCACTGGGAAGCACCGGTACAGCGGTACGTGGGCGAACTGCTGGCAGGTGAGACCGGCCCGCTGAAGAAGAACTACAACATGCGCTGGATCGCCTCGATGGTGGCCGACGTGCACCGCATCCTGACCCGTGGCGGTCTGTTCATGTACCCACGTGACGCCCGCGAACCAAGCAAGCCGGGCAAGCTGCGCCTGATGTACGAAGCCAACCCGATGTCGTTCATCATCGAACAGGCCGGCGGCGCTTCCACCAACGGTTACGATCGCATCCTCGACATCAAGCCAGAAAGCCTGCACCAGCGCGTGTCGGTGATCCTCGGCTCGAAGGAAGAGGTCGAGCGCGTCACCGCCTACCACAAGGAGTAAGTCATGCTCGCACCTTGGCAGCCGTTGCTGGAGTGGTGGTTCGGTTGGGGCACCAGTGCCCAGGCCGTGGCTGACGAGAAGAGCACGCTGTGGTTCGGCAAGCATTACGATGCCGACGCCCATGCGCTGTTTGGCGACCTGGTCGAGCACGCCCTGGCGGGTGGGCTCGACGAGTGGCAGCAAAGCCCGCAGGGCTGGCTGGGTCTGCTGATTTTGCTCGACCAGCTGCCACGCATGATCTACCGCGACACGCCGCGCGCCTTCGAGGGCGATCGGCGTGCCCAGGTAGTGGCCATGCAGGGCCTGCAGAAGGGCTGGGACTACCAGCTGCTGCCGATCCAGCGGGTGTTTGTGCTGCTGGTGCTGGAGCATGCCGAGGTGCTGGACTGGCAGAACCTGTGCGTGGAACGCTATCAAATGCTGCTGGATGAACAGCCTGAGGCCAACCGCCGGCTGTTCGAAGGTTTCCTCGACTATGCCGAGCAGCACCAGCGGGTAATCGCCCGGTTCGGGCGTTTCCCGCACCGCAACCTGGTGCTGGAGCGGCCGAGCACCAGCGAAGAGATGGACTTTTTGCTGGAGCCTGGGTCTCGCTTCTGACGCCCAAGGGGCCTGCTGTGCAGGCCATCGCGACGCAAGGCCGCTCCAACAGGGGCGGCCTTTTTTATTGTGCGCATGACTAATGCTTTGTGATTAATCGCACAGTAGTGGCCATCCGACCAATGGTGTAGGGGCAAAGGGGGTGGGGCAGGGAACCTGGGAGGGATTTTCACGTCGAAGGTCACTGCAGGCCACTCGCCTGTATCATCTTTCAGGAGTGTCCCTTCATGTCGTTGCGTTCCCTCGCCCTGTTGTCGCTGTGCGTCGTGCTGACTGCCTGCAGCAAGATCAACCAGGAAAACTATTCCAAGATCAAGGCCGGTATGAGCAAGGCCGAGGTCGAGCAGTTGCTCGGCACGCCGACCGAGTGCTCTGGCGCGTTGGGCATGAGCAGCTGCACCTGGGGGGACGAGAAGAGCTTCATCAGCGTGCAGTACGCAGCTGACAAGGTGCTGATGTATTCCGGGCAGGGTCTCAAATGAGGCGTGCGTACCTGCTGATGGGGGTATGCCTGGCGTTGCTGCTGGGCGGTTGTGCAGGTTCCTCGCACGACCCGCTGGCACCGAAAACCGCCGGCCATGTCGACCTCAAGCGCTACCAGGGCAAATGGTACGAGCTGGCGCGCCTGCCCATGCGCTATCAGGAAGGCTGCGAGCAGTCCGAGGCCCACTACAACCTCAAGCCTGATGGCAGTTATGGCGTGCTCAACCGCTGCCGCACCATGGGTGATGAATGGCTACGCGCCGAAGGGCATGCGAATATCCAGGAGCCAGGGCACACCGACAAGCTGTGGATCGAGTTCGATAACTGGTTCACCAAGCTGGTGCCAGGCGTGGCGCGGGGTGAGTACTGGATTCTTTATGTGGACGAGCACTACCGTACGGCCATCGTCGGCAGCCCGGACCGCAAATACCTGTGGATATTGTCGCGTACGCCGACGCTGCCTGCCTGGGAGCGCGAGAACCTGCTGTCCAGGGCGCGGCAGCAGGGGTATGACACCAGCCGCTTGATCTGGCGGGCGTCCGATCAGCAAATAGTAAAAATGCACTGAGTTTTTCGGGGTTGCGTTGCAACCCTTCGCGGGCAAGCCCGCTCTCACAGGTTCTGCGCTGAGCCCTGGACTGCCCACAAGACGTTTTTTGGGGGGGCAGTCCAACCTGTGGGAGCGGGCTTGCCCGCGAAGGGCTGCAACGCAGCCCCGGTACACTCAGCCCAAAAGCTCGCGCAACACTTCGGTAAACGCCCGCCCGCTTTCTTCTTCTTGCGCATGCCGCCCCTGGCGTACCACCCACTGCCCATTCACCATCACATCGCGCACCTGGCGATCGCCACCGGCAAACAGCCAGCGGTTGAGAATGGCGTCACCCTCCGCCATGGCGATGTACGGGTCCTGTCCATCGAGCACCAGCCAGTCCGCGCGCTTGCCCACCGCCAGCTCACCGACCGCCTGCCCCAGCGCTTGCGCACCACCGCCCAGCGCCGCGTCATACAGCGTGCGCCCGACCATCGGCTGATCGCCGCGATACAGGCGGTTGCGCCGTTGATCCCGCAGGCGCTGACCATATTCCAGCCAACGCAGTTCCTCCACCACGCTTAACGACACATGGCTGTCCGAGCCAATACCCATGCGCCCGCCCTGTGCCAGGAAATCCACTGCCGGGAAAATCCCGTCGCCCAGGTTGGCTTCGGTGGTCAGGCACAACCCGGCCACCGCGCCGCTGCGGGCCATGGCAGTTACTTCGTCCGGTTCGGCATGGGTAGCGTGTACCAGGCACCAGCGGCGGTCCACGTCCACGTGCTTGTACAGCCACTGCAGCGGGCGCAGGCCGCTCCAGGCCAGGCAGTCGTCAACTTCCTTCTGTTGTTCGGCGATGTGGATATGCACCGGGCACTGCCTGTCGCTGGCCGCCAGCACTTCGGCGATCTGCCCAGGTGTTACCGCCCTTAGCGAGTGGAAGCACAGGCCCAGGTGCTGCGCGGGTTGCGCGGCCAGCAGCGGGGCGAGTTGCGCTTGCAACTGCAGGTACTGTTCAGTGGAGTTTATGAAGCGCCGCTGCCCGTCGTTCGGCGCCTGGCCGCCAAAGCCTGCATGGCTGTACAGCACCGGCAGCAAGGTCAGGCCAATGCCGCTATCGGCCGCAGCCGCGCTGATGCGGAGCGACAGTTCGACCGGGTCGGCGTAGGGCTTGCCGGCCTGGTCGTGGTGTACGTAATGGAATTCGGCCACAGAGGTGTAGCCGGCCTTGAGCATCTCGATGTACAACTGGCGAGCGATGACCTGAAGCTGCTGGGGGCTGATCTGCCCGACCAGGCGATACATCAGCTCGCGCCAGGTCCAGAAACTGTCGTTGGGGTTGCCGGCAACTTCCGCCAGGCCTGCCATGGCGCGCTGGAAGGCATGTGAGTGCAGGTTGGGCATGCCGGGCAGCACAGGGCCGGCAAGGCGCTCGGCGCCTTCGGCCGAAGCGCCTGGCTCGATGCTGGCCACATGGCCATCGCTGGCGACCTCGATACGCACATGGCTGGCCCAGCCCGTAGGTAGCAGGGCGCGTTCGGCGAAGTAGGCAGACATCGGTGGAATCCTGTTATTGTTAACTTGTATATACATATACAGGCGTTTGCCTGCCGGGTAAACTGCGGCAAGCTACCGCTCATTTCATTTGCACAAGGATCCATCGCCGTGCCGACACCTCCTGTCTCCGCGCTGGTTGCCCAGATGGGCGAGGGCCCGGCGCCGCTCTACGCCCGGGTCAAACAGATGATCATCCAGCAGATCGACAACGGCAGCTGGCCGCCGCATCATCGGGTACCCTCCGAGAGCGAGCTGGTCAACGAGTTGGGCTTCAGCCGCATGACCATCAACCGCGCCCTGCGTGAACTCACCGCCGAAGGCCTGCTGGTGCGCATGCAGGGGGTCGGCACCTTCGTGGCCGAGCCCAAGGGCCGTTCGGCGCTGTTCGAGGTCAACAACATCGCTGACGAAATTGCCGCCCGTGGCCACCAGCACAGCTGCCAGGTGATCACACTTGCCGAGGAAGCGGCTGGCTCCGAACGGGCGTTGGCCCTGGACATGCGCGAAGGCCAGCGGGTGTTCCACTCGCTGATCGTGCATTTCGAGAACGGCGTACCGGTGCAGATCGAGGACCGCTACGTTAACGCGGCCATCGCCCCCGACTACCTCAAGCAGGATTTCACCCGGCAGACGCCTTACGCCTACCTGTCCCAGGTGGCGCCGTTGACCGAAGGCGAGCACGTGGTCGAGGCGATCCTGGCCGAGCCGGAAGAATGCCGCCTGTTGCAGATCGAGCCGGGCGAGCCTTGCCTGCTGATTCGTCGTCGCACCTGGTCCGGTCGCCAGCCGGTGACCGCTGCACGGCTGATCCACCCCGGTTCCCGTCATCGCCTGGAAGGACGTTTCAGTAAATGAGTCAGCTGCTGTTGATGCGTGCGCACGATTACCCGCGCATGCCGTGGAAGAACGGTGGCGGTTTCACCGAAGAGATCACCCGCGACAGCGGCGAGGGCCTGGACGGTTTTGGCTGGCGTCTGTCGATTGCCGATATCGAGGAGTCGGGCGGCTTTTCAACCTTCGTCGGTTACCAACGGATCATCACCGTGCTGCAGGGCGACGGCATGCGGCTGCTGGTCGACGGCCAGGCCAGCCGGCCATTGTTGGCGTTCGATGCGTTTGCCTTCAGCGGCGAGAACCAGGTCAGCTGCAAGTTGCTGGGCGGGCCGATCCGCGATTTCAACCTGATCTATTCGCCGCAGCGATATCGGGCGCGGTTGCAGTGGCTGGATGGCACCAGCCGGGTGTACAGCTCGGCGTCGACGGTGTTGTTGTTTGCTGCCAGCAGCCTGGTCGAAGTAACTATCGTCGGACACGAGACACAGCGGTTGGGGTTGTATGACTGCTTGCGGCTGGAAGGCAATGACCAGTTGCTGGGGCTGGATGTTCAAGGGCGGTTCTGCCTGATTGAGCTGGTGGGGCGCTGAGGGGTTCGCCTGTAGGTTTTTGTCGCCTGTGAGATCGAGCGCCGCCCGCGCGGCGCATCGCGAGCTGCGCTCGCTCCTACGTTTGTTTCTGGCCAGTAACGCCTGTGCCAACGCGCGCGATCGCCTTGTTTGCAAGACGCGACATCAAGCCATGCGCTAAAGCGTTCGCGCGCAAATCCCACAGGACGAATTGGCCAGAAACAAACGTAGGAGCGAGCGCAGCTCGCGATGCGCCGCGCGAGCGGCGCTCGTTCTAGACACCGCCACAAAAATCAAGCCAGGAGCGCACAGGTCCGATTATTTTGGTTGTCCATGCTTGTACATACAAGTAAAGGTGTGTTTGTATATTGACCACGACATACCCGCCCGCGGACGACCGCAGAGGACCTTTCCCGTGACCGACAACAACAAATACCGTGACGTTGAAATCCGTGCCCCACGCGGCAACAAGCTGACCGCCAAAAGCTGGCTGACCGAAGCGCCACTGCGCATGCTGATGAACAACCTCGATCCACAGGTCGCGGAAAACCCGAAAGAGCTGGTGGTATATGGCGGTATCGGCCGCGCTGCGCGCAACTGGGCCTGCTACGACAAGATCGTCGAAACCCTGACCCGCCTGGAAGACGACGAAACCCTGCTGGTGCAGTCGGGCAAGCCGGTCGGTGTGTTCAAGACCCACAGCAATGCACCGCGCGTGCTGATCGCCAACTCCAACCTGGTGCCACACTGGGCCAACTGGGAACACTTCAACGAACTGGACGCCAAGGGCCTGGCCATGTATGGCCAGATGACCGCCGGCAGCTGGATCTACATCGGCAGCCAGGGCATCGTCCAGGGCACCTATGAAACCTTCGTCGAAGCCGGGCGCCAGCACTACGGCGGCAGCCTGAAAGGCAAGTGGGTGCTCACCGCTGGCTTGGGCGGCATGGGCGGCGCGCAGCCACTGGCCGCGACCCTGGCCGGGGCTTGCTCGCTGAACATCGAATGCCAGCAGAGCCGCATCGACTTCCGCCTGGAAACCCGCTACGTCGACGAGCAGGCCACTGACCTCGACGACGCCCTGGCACGCATCGCCAGGTACACCGCCGAAGGCAAGGCCATCTCCATCGCCCTGCACGGCAACGCCGCCGAAATCCTCCCAGAACTGGTCAAACGTGGCGTGCGCCCGGACATGGTCACCGACCAGACCAGCGCCCACGACCCACTCAACGGCTACCTGCCTGCCGGCTGGACCTGGGAGCAGTACCGCGACCGTGCGCAGACCGAACCGGCAGCAGTGGTCAAGGCCGCCAAACAGTCGATGGCCGTGCACGTGCAGGCCATGCTGGACTTCCAGAAGCAGGGTATCCCGACCTTCGACTACGGCAACAACATCCGCCAGATGGCCAAGGAAGAGGGCGTTGCCAATGCCTTCGACTTCCCAGGCTTCGTCCCGGCCTATATCCGCCCACTGTTCTGCCGCGGGGTTGGCCCGTTCCGCTGGGCGGCGCTGTCCGGTGACGCCGAGGACATCTACAAGACCGACGCCAAGGTCAAGGAACTGATCCCTGACGACGCCCACCTGCACCGCTGGCTGGACATGGCCCGCGAGCGCATCAGCTTCCAGGGCCTGCCGGCACGTATCTGCTGGGTGGGTCTGGGCCTTCGCGCCAAGCTGGGCCTGGCCTTCAATGAAATGGTCCGCAGCGGCGAGCTGTCGGCACCGGTGGTGATCGGCCGTGACCACCTCGATTCCGGCTCGGTATCCAGCCCGAACCGCGAAACCGAGGCCATGCGTGATGGTTCGGATGCTGTTTCCGACTGGCCGCTGCTCAACGCCCTGCTGAACACCGCAGGCGGCGCCACCTGGGTGTCGCTGCACCATGGCGGTGGCGTGGGCATGGGCTTCTCGCAGCACTCGGGCATGGTCATCGTCTGCGACGGTACCGATGAGGCCGCCGAGCGCATCGCCCGAGTACTGACCAATGACCCAGGGACAGGCGTCATGCGCCACGCCGATGCCGGTTACGACATCGCCATCGACTGCGCCAAGGAGCAGGGCCTGGACCTGCCGATGATCACTGGCTGATCGCCTCGCTTTGGACCGCACCCCACAAGGGGTGATACTGAACAACAAGAAGGAGTGCGCAGGCACCTGGATACGGGCCTGCGGCTCTACGCGATTGGAGTAGCAAAGTGACCGAACTCACCCTCAAGCCTGGCACCCTGACCCTGGCCCAGCTGCGTGCGATTCACGCCGCGCCCGTGCGCCTGCAACTGGATGCCAGCGCCGCGCCGGCCATCGACGCCAGCGTCGCCTGCGTCGAACAGATCATTGCCGAAGACCGCACTGCCTATGGCATCAACACCGGTTTCGGCCTGCTGGCCTCGACCCGCATCGCCAGCCATGACCTGGAAAACCTGCAGCGTTCGCTGGTGCTGTCCCACGCCGCCGGTATCGGCGCGCCGCTGGATGACGACCTGGTGCGGTTGATCATGGTGCTGAAGATCAACAGCCTCAGCCGTGGCTTCTCCGGCATCCGCCGCAAAGTCATCGACGCGCTGATTGCCTTGGTCAACGCCGAAGTCTACCCGCACATCCCGCTGAAAGGTTCGGTAGGTGCCTCCGGTGACCTTGCGCCGCTGGCGCATATGTCGCTGGTGCTGCTGGGCGAAGGCAAGGCTCGCTACAAGGGCCAGTGGCTGCCGGCCACCGAAGCCCTGGCGATTGCCGGCCTCGAACCGCTGACCCTGGCCGCCAAAGAAGGCCTGGCCCTGCTCAATGGGACTCAGGCTTCCACCGCCTATGCCTTGCGTGGCCTGTTCCAGGCCGAAGACCTGTATGCCGCTGCCATCGCCTGCGGCGGCCTGAGCGTCGAAGCTGCGCTGGGTTCGCGTTCGCCGTTCGATGCGCGTGTCCACGAAGTGCGTGGCCAGCGTGGCCAGATTGACACCGCGGCCTGCTTCCGCGACCTGCTGGGCGACTCCAGTGAAGTGTCGCTGTCGCACAAGAACTGCGACAAGGTCCAGGACCCGTACTCGCTGCGCTGCCAGCCGCAGGTCATGGGTGCCTGCCTGACCCAGCTGCGCCAGGCCGCCGAGGTACTGGGCATCGAAGCCAACGCCGTGTCGGACAACCCGCTGGTGTTCGCTGCCGAAGGTGATGTGATCTCCGGCGGCAATTTCCACGCCGAGCCGGTGGCCATGGCCGCCGACAACCTGGCCCTGGCCATCGCTGAAATCGGCTCGCTCAGCGAGCGCCGCATCTCGCTGATGATGGACAAACACATGTCCCAGCTGCCGCCGTTCCTGGTGGAAAACGGCGGGGTCAACTCCGGCTTCATGATCGCCCAGGTCACCGCTGCCGCCCTTGCCAGCGAAAACAAAGCCCTGTCGCACCCGCACAGCGTCGACAGCCTGCCAACTTCGGCCAACCAGGAAGACCACGTGTCGATGGCCCCGGCGGCCGGCAAGCGCCTGTGGGAAATGGCCGAAAACACCCGTGGCGTGCTGGCCATCGAATGGCTGGGCGCTTGCCAGGGCCTGGACCTGCGCAAAGGCCTTAAGACTTCGGCCAAGCTGGAGCAGGCGCGCCAGGCGCTGCGCAGCGAGGTGCCGCACTACGACCGTGACCGTTTCTTCGCGCCGGATATCGAAAAGGCCGTGGACCTGTTGGCCAAGGGTAGTCTGACCGGCTTGCTGCCGGCGGGTGTACTGCCAAGCCTGTAACGCCCCTGGGGCCGCTGGGCGGCCCTTCGCGGGCGCGCCCGCTCCCACAGAAGTAGGTGCAAAACACCATCCCCTGTGGGAGCGGGCGTGCCCGCGAAGGGGCTGCGCAGCAGCCCCCTGAATCTCACGACCACAAAAACAATTCAAGGACGTGACATGCAACAAGCTCAAGGTCTCAAGCGCGGGCTAAGTGCCCGCCACATCCGTTTCATGGCCCTCGGCTCCGCCATCGGCACCGGCCTGTTCTACGGCTCTGCCTCGGCCATCCAGATGGCAGGCCCGGCCGTGCTGCTGGCCTACCTGATCGGCGGCGCTGCCGTATTCATGGTCATGCGCGCCCTTGGCGAAATGGCCGTGCACAATCCGGTGGCCGGCTCCTTCGGCCACTACGCCACGACCTACCTTGGCCCAATGGCCGGCTTCATCCTCGGCTGGACCTACGCTTTCGAGATGGTCATCGTCGCCATCGCCGACGTCACCGCGTTCGGTATCTACATGGGCTTCTGGTTCCCGGAGGTAGCCCGCTGGATCTGGGTGCTGGGCATCGTCTTCCTGATCGGCGGCCTCAACCTGTGCAACGTCAAGGTATTCGGCGAAATGGAATTCTGGCTGTCGCTGCTCAAGGTCGGCGCCATCGTGGCGATGATCCTGGCCGGTCTCGGCATCATGGCTTTCGGTTTCAGCCAGGTGGGTACCGGGCATGCCGTGGGCATGAGCAACCTGTTCGACCATGGCGGCTTCATGCCTAACGGCGTGGGTGGCTTGATTGCGTCGTTTGCCGTGGTGATGTTCGCCTTCGGCGGTATCGAGATCATCGGCGTCACCGCCGGTGAGGCAAAAGACCCGCAGCGCGTCATCCCCAAAGCGATCAACGCGGTGCCGCTGCGCATCCTGCTGTTCTACGTGCTCACCCTGTTCGTGCTGATGTGCCTGTACCCATGGCCGCAGATCGGCAGCCAGGGCAGCCCGTTCGTGCAGATCTTCAGCAACCTGGGCATTGGCTCTGCCGCTGCCGTGCTGAACGTCGTGGTGATTTCCGCTGCCATCTCTGCCATCAACAGCGACATCTTTGGCGCTGGCCGCATGATGTATGGCCTGGCCCAGCAAGGCCACGCCCCACGCGGTTTCAGCAAGTTGTCGAAACATGGCGTACCGTGGATGACTGTCGTGGTGATGGGGGCTGCGCTGCTGATCGGCGTATTGCTCAACTACCTGATCCCGGAAAATGTGTTCCTGCTGATTGCCTCGATCGCCACCTTCGCCACGGTGTGGGTGTGGCTGATGATCCTGCTCACCCAGGTAGCCATGCGCCGCAGCATGAGCCGCGAGCAAATGGCCCAGCTCAAGTTTCCGGTTCCGTTCTGGCCATACGGCCCGGCCATGGCCATTGCGTTCATGGTGTTCATCTTTGGCGTGCTCGGCTACTTCCCGGACACCCAGGCGGCATTGATCGTCGGCGTGATCTGGGTGGTGTTCCTGGTGGCGTCCTACCTGCTGTGGTGCAAGCCGCGCGCAGGGCAGGGCCAGCCGGTCGCG
This sequence comes from Pseudomonas sp. LTR0, assembly GCF_036630035.1. Lineage (NCBI taxonomy): Bacteria > Pseudomonadati > Pseudomonadota > Gammaproteobacteria > Pseudomonadales > Pseudomonadaceae > Pseudomonas > Pseudomonas sp. LTR0. Next base: position 5,092,441 of record NZ_CP123734.1, on the reverse strand, counting down.
GAGCCGGCCGAGCTGCACCGCTAGCATAGGAGATTGTGCATGAGAACCCTCTGGCAGCATTGCCATGTTGCAACCATGGCCGACGGCCGCTACTCGGCCATCGAGGATGCGGCGATCGTCACCAGCGCCGGGCTGATCGAGTGGATAGGCCCGCGCGCCGAGCTGGCGCCCGTCGAAGCTGACCGCACGGTTGACCTGGGTGGCGCCTGGGTCACCCCCGGGCTGATCGACTGCCACACCCATGCGGTGTTCGGCGGCAACCGCAGCGGCGAGTTCGAGCAGCGCCTGCAGGGCGTGAGCTATGCCGAAATCGCCGCACAGGGTGGCGGTATCGCCAGCACTGTGCGGGCTACCCGTGCGGCCAGCGAAGACGAGTTGTTCGCCAGTGCTCGCCAGCGCGTCCGGGCACTGATGCGCGATGGCGTGACCACCATCGAGGTCAAGTCCGGCTACGGCCTGGACCTGGCCAACGAGCGCAAGATGCTGCGAGTGGCCCGGCGCCTGGCTGACGAGCTGCCGCTGACGGTGCGTGCCACGTGCCTGGCAGCGCACGCTTTGCCCCCAGAGTACGCAGGCCGGGCCGATGACTACATCGCGCATATCTGCGATGAAATGTTGCCGGCCCTGGCGGCCGAAGGCCTGGTAGATGCGGTGGACGCCTTCTGCGAACACCTCGCGTTCTCGCCGGCCCAGGTCGAACGACTGTTCATCAAGGCACGCGAACTGGGCCTTCCGGTCAAGCTGCATGCCGAACAGCTGTCATCGTTGCACGGCTCAAGCCTGGCCGCGCGTTACCAGGCTCTGTCGGCTGACCACCTGGAGTTCATGACAGAGGAAGACGCCATGGCCATGGCAAACGCCGGCACAGTCGCCGTGCTGCTGCCGGGTGCCTTCTACTTCCTGCGTGAAACCCAGCTGCCGCCAATGGATGCATTGCGCCGGCACGGGGTGAAGATTGCCCTGGCCAGCGACCTCAACCCCGGCACCTCGCCAGGGTTGTCGCTACGGTTGATGCTGAACATGGGCTGCACCTGCTTCCGCATGACGCCGGAAGAAGCCCTGGCCGGCGTTACGGTCCACGCTGCCACGGCGCTGGGCCTGGGTGACAGCCACGGCTCGCTGCAAGTGGGCAAGGTGGCCGACTTCGTCGCCTGGCAGATCGAACGCCCCGCCGACCTGGCCTACTGGCTGGGTGGCGACCTGCCCAAGCGCGTAGTGCGCATGGGCCATGAAATCTCCAACTGAGCGAGGCCCGATGGACAAGGTACTGAGTTTTCACCAAGGTCGCCTGCCGCTGCTGATCAGCATGCCGCACGCTGGCCTGCGCCTGAGCGACGCCGTGCGCGACGGCCTGGTCGACCAGGCGCAAAGCTTGCCGGACACCGACTGGCACATCCCGCAGTTGTACGACTTTGCCCGTGACATGGGCGCCAGCGTGGTGGCTGCAGAGTATTCACGCTTCGTCATCGACCTGAACCGGCCGGACGACGACAAGCCACTGTACGCCGGCGCCACCACGGGCTTGTACCCGGCGACGCTGTTCGGTGGCGAACCCCTGTTCAAGGATGGGCTGGCACCGTCTGGCGAAGAACGTAAACGCTATCTGGAGCAGATCTGGCGCCCCTATCACGCTACCATTCGTCGCGAGCTGGACCGCTTGCGAGAGCAGTTCGGTTATGCGCTGCTGTGGGATGCCCATTCGATCCGTTCGCTGATCCCGCACCTGTTCGACGGCAGGTTACCGGACTTCAACCTGGGTACTTTCAACGGCGCCAGTTGCGATCCGGCACTGGCTGAGCGGCTGCAGGGTGTGTGCGCCGGGATGCAAGGTTACAGCCATGTGCTCAACGGTCGGTTCAAAGGCGGGTACATCACCCGGCATTATGGCGACCCGGCCAACCATATCCATGCTGTGCAACTGGAGCTGGCGCAAAGCACCTATATGGAGGAAATCGAGCCGTTTGCCTACCGGGATGATCTGGCGCAACCGACACAAGCGGTATTGAGGCAGCTGCTGCAAGCGCTGCTGGCGTGGGGCGACGAGCGTTACAAGCGTTGAGTGGAGGCGGCGACGCTATCGGCGTCGCCAGGCGCCGTGGGAGGCCATTGTCGGAAATCTGCGCAATGGCCATTCGCGCCGTTCGAACGCGTCAGCAAGGACGGTGCTGAAAGCGCAATTCAGGTTTATGATGGCCCACGGCCGAATAATCCTCACACGGAGTGCGCAATGCAGACCCTCTACCCGCAGATCAAACCCTACGCCAGGCACGATCTGGCCGTGGAAGCGCCGCATGTGCTTTATGTCGACGAAAGCGGCTCGCCGGAAGGTCTGCCCGTGGTGTTTATCCACGGAGGCCCTGGCGCTGGCTGCGACGCCCAGAGCCGCTGCTACTTTGACCCCAACCTGTACCGCATCATCACCTTCGACCAGCGCGGCTGTGGCCGCTCCACGCCCCATGCGAGCCTGGAGAACAACACCACGTGGCACCTGGTCGAAGACCTGGAGCGCATTCGCGAACACCTTGGCATAGACAAGTGGGTGCTGTTTGGTGGCTCTTGGGGCTCGACCCTGGCCCTGGCCTACGCTCAGGCTCACCCAGAACGCGTGCACGGCCTGATCCTGCGCGGCATCTTCCTGTGCCGGCCGCAGGAAATCGAGTGGTTCTACCAGGAAGGCGCCAGCCGCCTGTTCCCCGACTACTGGCAGGACTACATCGCACCGATACCACCGGAGGAACGCGGCGATCTGGTCAAGGCCTTCCACAAGCGCCTGACCGGTAATGACCAGATCGCCCAGATGCACGCCGCCAAGGCGTGGTCCACCTGGGAAGGCCGTACCGCCACCCTGCGCCCCAATCCGCTGGTGGTCGACCGCTTTTCCGAACCGCAGCGGGCGCTGTCGATCGCTCGCATCGAATGCCACTACTTCATGAACAACGCCTTCCTCGAACCGGACCAGCTGATCCGTGATCTGCCCAAGATCGCCCACCTGCCGGCGGTGATCGTGCATGGGCGCTACGATGTGATCTGCCCACTGGACAACGCCTGGGCGTTGCACCAGGCCTGGCCGAACAGTGAGCTGAAAGTGATCCGTGACGCCGGTCACGCGGCTTCCGAGCCTGGCATCACCGATGCCCTGGTGCGTGCCGCCGACCAGATGGCCCGACGCCTGCTCGACCTGCCCCTGGAAGAAGCATGAAGGGCCTGTTGCAGCGCGTGCGCGGTGCGCGGGTTGAAGTGGCGGGGGAGGTGGTCGGTGCCATCGACCAGGGGTTGCTGGTGCTGGTGGCGGTCGAGCCTGACGATTCCCGCGAACAGGCCGATAAGCTGTTGCACAAGCTGCTGAACTACCGTGTGTTCAGCGACGATCAGGGCAAGATGAACCTGTCGCTCAAGGATGTCGGGGGTGGCCTGTTGCTGGTGTCACAGTTCACCTTGGCCGCCGATACTCGCAACGGCATGCGTCCGAGCTTCTCGACAGCGGCGCCACCGGCCCTCGGCGCCGAGTTGTTCGACTATCTTTTGCAGCAGGCAAAGGCTCAGCACGCCGACGTGGCCAGCGGCCGCTTCGGGGCGGATATGCAGGTGCACCTGGTCAATGATGGCCCCGTAACATTTATGTTACAAATATGAGGTCAAAAACCCCTTTGTTCACAGGAAAACAAGGGGTTTTATACGATAAATAGTTGCTCCAGCCTGATGCGTTGTCACGCAACCTGCTGGATAATCGCGCGCTGCATGGACCTGCGTTCGCAGGTCCGTTTCACTCTGACTCGAGCATTGTCTGGATCCGTTTGGGGAATCATTACGCCCTCACGGGGTCCGAACAGTGCTCGCCAACCCGGCATTTGTCGCTGGCCGTTGGTTTCATGATCTGTTTTCGGCGAGGGTTGCTCGTGATTGTTAGTCCCCAAAAAGCATCAAGAATCCCCGGCGTTCGGCTACGCAAGGCGCTGATGGCCAGTGTGGCTCTGGTTGGCCTGATGAGCGCGGGCCAGCTGTGGGCATTCAATCTTGACGATGTTGCAGCCAAGGCAAAGGATCTGGCCGGCCAGAAGTACGACGCACCCAAAAGCAACCTGCCGGCCGTGTTCCGCGACATGAAGTTTGCGGACTACCAGAAAATCCGTTTCCTGCAGGAAAAGGCCGAGTGGGCCAAGGACAAGACCCCGTTCAAACTGTCGTTCTATCATCAGGGCATGCACTTCGACACCCCGGTGAAAATCAACGAGGTCACTGCCACCAAGGTCCAGGAAATCAAGTACGACCCGGACCGCTTCGAGTTCGGTGACGTGCCGCACGACCCGGAAACCACCAAAAACCTCGGTTACGCCGGTTTCCGCGTGCTGTACCCGATCAACAAGGCTGACAAGCAGGACGAGATCATGACCCTGCTTGGCGCCAGCTATTTCCGCGTAGTCGGCAAGGGCCATGTGTACGGCCTGTCTGCCCGTGGCCTGGCCATCGACACCGCACTGCCCTCGGGCGAAGAGTTCCCGCGCTTCACGGAGTTCTGGGTTGAAAAACCCAAGCCAGCCGACAAGCACCTGGTGATCTATGCGCTGCTGGATTCGCCGCGCTCCACCGGCGCCTACAAGCTGATCCTGCGTCCGGGCAACGACACCGTGGTCGACGTGCAGTCCCGCGTGTTCCTGCGTGAGCATGTCAGCCGCTTGGGCATTGCTCCGCTGACCAGCATGTACCTGTTCGGCCCCAATCAGCCGTCCAAGGTGCTCAACTACCGCCCGGCCCTGCATGACTCCGAAGGCCTGTCGATTCACGCCGGCAATGGCGAGTGGCTGTGGCGCCCGCTGAACAACCCGAAGCACCTGGCCGTGAGTAACTTCAGCGTCGAGAACCCGCGTGGTTTCGGCCTGATGCAGCGCCAGCGCGCCTTCAGTGACTACGAAGACCTCGACGACAACTACCAGAAGCGCCCAAGCGCCTGGATCGAGCCGAAGGGTGACTGGGGCAAGGGTAGCGTCGACCTGGTCGAAATCCCGACCGCCGACGAGACCAACGACAACATCGTGGCCTTCTGGAGCCCGGAGAAGCTGCCGGAGCCCGGCAAGCCGATCGAGTACGCCTACCGCCTGCACTGGACCATTGACGAGCCGAAGTTCCAGGCCCCTGATCTAGGCTGGGTCAAGCAGACCCTGCGTTCCACCGGTGACGTCAAGCAGTCCAACCTGATCCGCCAGCCAGACGGCAGTGTGGCGTTCCTGGTCGACTTCGCCGGCCCGGCCCTGGCCGCCCTGCCGGAAGACACCGCCGTGCGCAGCCAGATCAGCGTGGGCGACAACGCCGAGGTGGTCGAGAACAATCTGCGCTATAACCCTGAGACCAAGGGCTGGCGCCTGACCCTGCGCCTGAAGGTCAAGGAAGCCAACAAATCGACCGAAATGCGCGCCGCACTGGTGCGTGACGTGCCGGTCGAAGCCGCCAAGCCTGCCCAGGACGCCAAGCAGGACAAGGCCGCAGCCAAGCCTGCCAAGGCCGAGAAAGCCGTCAAGGCTGAGCCATCTGCCAAGGCCGAACAACCTGCCGCCGATGCGGCGCCCACCAACGGGGCCCCGGCCACCACCGAGAAGGTGCTGACCGAGACCTGGAGCTATCAGTTGCCTGCCGATGAGTAACTCAAGCGCAAGGCCGGAATCGCTTGGCGAGTACCTGGCCCACCTACCACTGAGCGACCAGCAGCGGGCTGAACTTGCCAGCTGCACCTCGTTCAGTGAGCTGCACCAACGCTTGGCGGCCAACCCGGCCGCCAGCTCTGCCGAGGCCGTGCAGGCCTCGGTGGGCCCGCGCCTGACCGTGGGCAGCGCCGCCGAGCTGGAAGACGCCGAAATGCTCGGCGTCGATGGCAGCGGCCGCCTGTGCCTGAAGATCGCCCCGCCGATCAAGCGCACCAAGGTTGTGCCCGAACCGTGGCGCACCAACGTGCTGATCCGCATGTGGCGGCGCATGACCGGCCGTACCAATGCCCCGCAGCCGCCCAAGCGCGAACTGCCACCGGCACGCTGGCGCACGGTCGGTTCGATCCGCCGCTATATCCTGCTGACCCTGATGATTGGCCAGACCATCGTTGCTGGCTGGTACATGAAGGGCATCCTGCCGTACCAGGGCTGGTCGTTCGTCGACCTCGACGAAATCCTCAGCCAGTCGCTGTGGGACACGGTGGTGCAGGTGTGGCCGTATGCCCTGCAGACTTCTATCCTGATCCTCTTCGGCATCCTGTTCTGCTGGGTGTCGGCGGGCTTCTGGACCGCGCTGATGGGCTTCCTCGAGCTGCTCACCGGGCGCGACAAATACAAGATTTCGGGCAGCAGCGCAGGCAACGAGCCAATCGCGCCCGAGGCGCGCACCGCGCTGGTGATGCCGATCTGCAACGAAGACGTGCCGCGGGTGTTCGCCGGCCTGCGCGCAACGTTCGAGTCGGTGGCCGCCAGCGGCAACCTCGACCGTTTCGACTTCTTTGTGCTCAGCGACACCAACGACACCGACATTGCCGTGGCCGAGCAACAGGCCTGGCTGGATGTGTGCCGCGAAACCAAAGGCTTTGGCCGCATCTTCTACCGCCGCCGTCGCCGCCGGGTGAAGCGCAAGAGCGGCAACCTCGACGACTTCTGCCGTCGCTGGGGTGGCGAGTACAAGTACATGGTTGTACTCGACGCCGACAGTGTCATGAGCGGCGAGTGCCTGAGCAGCCTGGTGCGCCTGATGGAAGCCAACCCGGACGCCGGCATCATCCAGACCGGGCCGAGAGCCTCGGGCATGGACACCCTGTACGCACGCATGCAGCAGTTCGCTACCCGCGTGTACGGCCCACTGTTCACTGCCGGTCTGCACTTCTGGCAGTTGGGTGAGTCGCACTACTGGGGCCACAACGCGATCATCCGCATGAAGCCGTTCATCGAGCACTGCGCCCTGGCGCCGTTGCCGGGCAAGGGCGCATTCGCCGGTGCCATCCTTTCCCACGACTTCGTCGAAGCTGCGCTGATGCGCCGTGCCGGCTGGGGCGTGTGGATTGCCTACGACTTGCCGGGCAGCTACGAAGAACTGCCGCCAAACCTGCTCGACGAGCTCAAGCGCGACCGCCGCTGGTGTCACGGCAACCTGATGAACTTCCGCCTGTTCCTGGTCAAAGGCATGCACCCGGTTCACCGTGCGGTGTTCCTCACCGGGGTGATGTCTTACCTGTCGGCGCCGCTGTGGTTCCTGTTCCTGGTGCTGTCGACCGCGTTGCTGGCGACCAACACGCTGATGGAGCCGCAGTATTTCATCGAGCCATACCAGCTTTACCCGCTGTGGCCGCAATGGCACCCGGAGAAGGCCGTAGCGCTGTTCTCCACCACCATCGTGCTGTTGTTCCTGCCCAAGCTGCTTAGCGTCATCCTGATCTGGGCCAAGGGCGCCGTCGAGTTTGGTGGGCGAGTCAAGGTTACTTTGTCGATGCTGATGGAGATGCTGTTCTCCATGTTGCTGGCACCGGTACGCATGATCTTCCACACCCGCTTCGTGCTGGCCGCGTTCCTCGGCTGGGCTGCGACCTGGAACTCGCCGCAGCGCGACGACGACTCCACGCCGTGGGGCGAAGCCGTGCGCCGGCATGGCCCGCAGACGCTGCTGGGCATTGCCTGGGCCGCACTGGTGGCGTGGTTGAACCCGAGCTTCCTGTGGTGGCTGGCGCCTATCGTCGGTTCGCTGGTGCTGTCGATCCCGGTATCGGTCATTTCCAGCCGCACCCGCCTGGGCCTGGCGGCCAAGGACGAGAAGCTGTTCCTCATCCCCGAGGAATACGCCACCCCACAAGAGCTGCTGGCGACCGACCAGTACACTCACGAAAACCGCTGGCATGCCTTGCATGATGGCTTCGTGCGGGCCGTGGTCGACCCGCGGCAGAATGCCCTGGCCTGCGCCATGGCCACTGCCCGCCATGGCCAGGCGGCACCGATTGAAGCGTTGCGTGCAGAGCGCGTTGCCAAGGCGATTGAAGTCGGGCCGAAAGGCCTGGACCTCAATACGCGCCTGGCCCTGCTCAGCGATCCGGTGGCACTGAGCCGCCTGCACGAGCAGGTGTGGGCCGAGCACAACGCGGCATGGATCGATGTGTGGCGTGCGTCGATCAACAATGACCCGCATTCTCCGCTGTTGCCGTTGCACCCGGAAAACGCAGGCCAACCGACACTCGTCGGCGCCTGATCGGGCCTGTTCGCGGCGGTTCGGCGCCCCGATGGACCCGATCCTACAGGGTAACTGACAGGTCCTCTTCGCGGGTGAACCCGCTTCTACCAGGGATACACATTCCCTTGTAGGAGCAGGTTCACCCGCGAAGCTTTTTGCCCTAGCCCCCATTTTGGCCAACAAAGTCCCCCCGCGGCTCTAGGTCCTCGGGCCGCCATGCGTTAGCATCCCTCTCCGATACGACGCTTCGGCCAGCACGGCCGTGCCAACACAATAAGATTCGCTACTTTTATTGCTAGGGGACTTGGTGATGATCAAGAAATACCTTTCGCGACTGCTGGTCGGTGTGACCGCCCTGGTCGCCGTGACTGCGGCCCAGGCGGGCGCCATCGATGACGCGGTCAAGCGCGGCACCCTGCGGGTGGGCATGGACCCGACTTACATGCCGTTCCAGATGACCAACAAACGTGGCGAAATCATCGGCTTCGAAGTCGATATCCTCAAGGCCATGGCCAAGTCCATGGGCGTCAAGTTCGAGGCTGTGTCCACCGCCTATGACGGCATCATCCCGGCCCTGCTGACCGACAAGTTCGACATGATCGGCAGCGGCATGACCCTGACCCAGGAGCGCAACCTGCGTCTGAACTTCAGCGAACCCTTCATCGTGGTTGGTCAGACCCTGCTGATCCGCAAGGAACTGGCTGGCGAGATCAAGTCGTACAAAGACCTGAACAACGAGAAGTACCGCCTCACTTCCAAGTTGGGCACCACGGGTGAAATGGTCGCCAGGAAGCTGATCAGCAAAGCCAAGTACCACGGCTACGACAACGAACAGGAAGCGGTCATGGACGTGGTCAACGGCAAGGCTGACGCCTTTGTCTATGACGCGCCGTACAACGTGGTGGCGGTAGATAAAGCCGGCGCCGGCAAGCTGCTGTTCCTCGACGAGCCCTTCACCTACGAGCCGCTGGCCTTCGGCCTGAAGAAAGGCGACTACGACAGCATCAACTTCATCAACAACTTCCTGCACCAGATCAAGCACGACGGGACCTACGATCGTATTCACGACAAGTGGTTCAAGAACAAGGACTGGCTGAAGGAAATGGAATAAGGCCCAGGCCACAAGCCCGGCTTTATGACCCCGACGCGCAGGCAAACCCTGCGCGTTCGCATTTACGGAAGTACCCCACGTGATCAAACACAAGAAAGCCCAGTGGCCATGGCATGGGTTGACCGCCCTGGTCCTGGTGGGCCTGGCGCTCAGCCTTTACATGGCCACCTCGATGATTTCCTACGAGTGGCGCTGGAACCGCGTACCGCAGTACTTCGCCTACAAGGCCGAGGACGTACAACGCGCTGCCGGCTACGGCACTGTGCAGGAAATCGTCATCTCCGGTGACAACGCCCGCGTCACGCTGAAGGACGAAAGTGGTGCCGAGCAAGTGCTCGATGTGGCCAAGGACAGCCTACAACTGAGCCGCGGCGACGATGTTGCCGAAGGCGACCAGATTGGCGTAACCCGTCACTGGGCCGCTGGCCCGCTGGCGTGGGGCCTGTGGACCACTTTGTGGATCTCGGTGGTGTCCGGGGCCTTGGGCCTGGTGATCGGGCTGTTCGCCGGATTGTGCCGGTTGTCCAACAACCCGACCCTGCGCGACCTGTCGACCGTCTATGTCGAACTGGTGCGCGGTACGCCGCTGCTGGTACAGATCTTCATCTTCTACTTCTTCATCGGCACCGTGCTCAACCTGTCCCGCGAGTTTGCCGGGGTGGCGGCACTGGCATTGTTCACCGGTGCTTACGTGGCTGAAATCGTCCGTGCTGGCGTGCAGTCGATCGCCAAGGGCCAGAACGAGGCTGCCCGGTCGCTGGGCCTGAACGCTGGCCAGTCGATGCGCCATGTGATTCTGCCGCAAGCGTTCAAGCGCGTGCTGCCGCCCTTGGCCGGCCAGTTCATCAGCCTGGTCAAGGACACCTCGCTGGTGTCGGTGATCGCCATCACCGAACTGACCAAGAGTGGCCGTGAGGCCATCACCACCTCGTTCTCAACCTTCGAGATCTGGTTCTGCGTGGCAGGCCTGTACCTGCTGATCAACCTGCCGCTGTCGCACATTGCCAGCCGGCTCGAGCGGAGGCTTGCGCAAAGTGATTGAAGTCCGTGACCTGCTGAAAGTCTTCGACACCCGTGGTCAGGTGGTAAGGGCTGTGGATAACGTCACCACTCAGGTCGCCAAGGGCGAAGTGGTGGTGGTGCTCGGGCCATCGGGGTCGGGCAAGTCGACGTTCCTGCGCTGCCTCAACGGCCTGGAGCATTTCGACCAAGGCCATGTGGCCATCGATGGCCTGCAACTGGCCGACCCTAAGACCGACATCAATGCCTATCGCCGCGAAGTCGGCATGGTGTTTCAGCATTTCAACCTGTTTCCGCACATGACCGTGCTGGAAAACCTGTGCCTGGCGCAGAAGGTGGTGCGCAAGCGCAACAAGGCTGACCGCGAGGCCAAGGCCCGGGCGTTGCTGGAAAAGGTCGGTATTGCGCAGAAGGCCAACGAATTCCCGTCCCGGCTTTCCGGCGGTCAGCAGCAGCGGGTAGCGATTGCCCGGGCCCTGGCCATGGACCCGAAAGTGATGCTGTTCGACGAGCCGACCTCAGCGCTCGACCCGGAAATGGTCGGTGAGGTGCTGGACGTGATGAAGACCCTGGCCCAGGAAGGCATGACCATGGTTTGCGTCACCCACGAAATGGGCTTTGCCCGTGAAGTGGCCGACCGCGTGCTGTTCTTCGATCACGGCAAACTGCTGGAAGATTCGGCCCCAGCGGCGTTCTTCGCTGCGCCGAAAGACCCGCGTGCGCAGGCATTCCTGCGCCAGGTGCTGTAACCGCGCCGGGTTCTTCGCGGGCAAGCTCGGCCCTGCATGTCCACCACTGCCTTGAAGGGGGTGCTGTACCTGTGGGCGCGGGCTTGCCCGCGAAGAGGGCGACGTGATGTCAGATGCTGAACCTCCCCACCATCCCCCGCAATTGCTGCCCCAGATGCTCCAGCTCTCCACTCGAGGCTGCCGTCTGCTCACTGGCGGCACTGGTCTGATCCGAAACATCCCGCACATTGATTACGCTTCGGTTGATCTGCTCGGCCACCACGCTCTGCTCTTCACTGGCGGTGGCGATCTGCTGGTTCATGCCCTGAATGCTCGACACCGTGTCGGTGATCTGGCTCAGCGCGTGCCCGGCCCTGCGGCTCAGCTCTACGCTCTGTTCGGTCAGGCTCTTGCTGCTGTCCAGCAAACGGGTCACTTCGTCGGTACCGTTGTGCAGGCTGTCGATCAGTTGGCCGATCTCCTCGGTCGCCGTCGACGTGCGCTGGGCCAGGCCGCGCACCTCATCGGCCACCACGGCAAAGCCACGCCCGGCTTCACCGGCCCGTGCCGCTTCGATCGCCGCGTTCAGCGCCAGCAGGTTGGTCTGTTCGGAGACCGACTTGATCACATCCAGGATGCTGCCAATCCGCTGGCTCTCGCCTGCCAGGTGCTGCATGGCCGCCAGGCAATGGTCCATCTGCCCGGCCAGTTGTTCGATACGGCCGATGGCTTCGGCGACTACCTGATCACCCACCTGTGCCTGCTGGTCAGCGTTGGTCGCGGCCAGTGAGGCTTGCTCGGCGTTCTGTGCCACTTCCTGCACGGTGGCGCTCATCTGGTTCATGGCAGTGGCCACCTGGTCGGTTTCCTCGCGCTGCTGATTGATGCGCAACTTGGTGTCTTCGCTACTGGCCGCCAACTGCGTGGCGGCCTGTGAAAGCTGGCCGACACCCTGATCAATGCCACCGATCAGCTCGCGCAGGCTCAAGGTCATCTCGCGCATGCTGGTTTGCAACTGGCCCATTTCGTCGCGACGTTGCACGGTGTCGACCTGGCTCAGGTCACCCTTGGCGATGCGGGCGGCCACGGCCAACGTCTGGCGCAGTGGCTGGGTGATCTGCAAGGTGATCAGCCAGGCGGCCAGCGCCCCTACCACCATTGCCAGCAGTGCCACACTGGTCAGCAGCGACCGAGCGGCCAGGGCCTCACTGTCGCGTTGTTCGACCTTGCGTTTGCCCAGTTCGAGGCTAACCGTTCGCAGCTCGTTGCCCATGTTTTCCATGTTGTTCTGCAACTGCTCGACACGTACGGCGGCGCGGCGGTACTGATCCAGGCTGGTGCGGTACTTGCTCAGCTCGACACCGGGTTGCTCACTGATGGCACGTGGCAAGCCCAACGGTGCAAGGCCTTCAAGCAGTTGCGCAAGGCTACTGTCGGCGGCGTCCAGGGCGTTATCACCGACTTTGGCAAAATCCTCGACCGGGACGAAGGTGTAGGCTGGAACCAGGCTTTGCTGGTTGGCACCTTCGACATGCCGGCTGAGGGTGTCCATCAGGCCCAGCACACCACTTTGCTGACTGTCGTCAGGCATTTTCAGCAAGGCCTGGGTCTGCAGTTCGTCAATCGCCACGCTGAGTGCTTGCTCCTGCGACTGCAGGGCTTCGCGCAGGGCTACACGGCTGGCGACGCTGCGCTGCAGTTCGCTGAAGTTGTCGCGCAGGCTCTGTAACAATGCCATTTTTTCTGTCAGCAACTGCCGTGACTCATCGACGTTGCTGCGTTGCTGCAGGGTGGTCAGCATGCTATTGAGCTGGTCGAGGATGTTGCTGATGCGCGCTCTGCTGGCATCGTCGTTGAGCACGCGGTAGGTGATGCGTTCCGCGCGCAGGTCTTTTGTCAGGTCGTTGATCAGGCCTATTTCACTGAGTTGCTGTGAGCGCACGATGGCACCATCCAGGGCACGCCAGCCGCTGATGGTGGTGGCCAGGGTGAGCAGCAGGACCACGGCGAAGCCGAGGGCCAGCTTGGCGGCGACACTGATGTTGCCGAGCTTGCGGTTGAGGGAGCCAAGCATGGGGAATCTCCGAGCGAGTGAGAGAAAGGATGCAGGCGCATGGCTGGCATCACATCTCTGCCCATCGGCAGCGGAGTTGTAGGACTTGACCTGATAATCAGGTAGGAAATTTCGCCGCTAGAAGTAGGAAACAGTTCGTCCGGTGCCGCCTCCTCGCGGGTAAAACCGCGAAGAGGCCCGACCGGGCGACCGCTAGTTCAGATCAGAGCCTGAACCGCCCAACCAACCCTTGCAAGTGGGTACCCAACCGCGCCAGTTCCACGCTGGAGCTGGCGGTCTCCTCACTCGCCGCCGAGGTCTGGTCGGAAATATCACGCACATTCATCACGCTGCGGTTGATCTCCTCGGCCACCGCCGTCTGCTCCTCGGCCGCCGTGGCAATCTGCTGGTTCATCGCCTGAATCGACGACACCGTGCGGGTGATGGTTTCCAACGAGCTGCCGGCGCGGCGGGTCAGCTCGACGCTGCTGTCGGTCAGTTGGCGGCTGTTGTCCATCACGCTGGCCACCCGTTGGGTGCCGCTTTGCAGGCCGGCAATCAACTCTTCGATCTCTTCGGTCGACTGCTGTGTGCGTTGGGCCAAGCTACGCACTTCGTCGGCAACCACGGCAAAGCCACGCCCGGCCTCACCGGCGCGGGCCGCTTCGATTGCCGCGTTGAGGGCTAACAGGTTGGTTTGCTGGGCCACCGATTTGATCACGTCGAGTACGCTGCCGATCTTGTCGCTTTCGGTCTTGAGCAGGTTCATCGCTTCGCTGGAGTTGACCACTTCGCTTGCCAGGCGCTCGATCTGTGCCACCGCCTCGCCCACCACGCGATCGCCCTCGCGGGCCTGCTGGTCGGCCATCAGGGCGGCTTCCGAAGCCTGTTCGGCATTGCGTGCCACATCGTGCACGGTGGCTGTCATCTGGTTCATGGCCGTCGCCACCTGGTCGGTTTCGACCTTCTGGTTGTTGACCCCGGCGCTGGTCTGTTCTGTCACCGCCGACAGCTCCTCGGCAGCGCTGGCAATCTGCGTGACGCCGTCGCCAATGCCGCCGATCAGTTCACGCAAGCCTTGGGTCATGCGATGCATGCTGGCTTGCAATTGGCCCAGTTCGTCGCGGCGTTGCACCTGCAGGCTTTGGGTCAGGTCTCCGCTGGCCACGCGTTCTGCGGCGTGCAGGGTCTGGCGCAGAGGGATGATGATCTGCCGGGTAATGGTCCAGGCGGCCAGCAGGCCAAGGGCCAGTGCCAGCACGGTGGCGACTGTGAGCAGTGTTTTGGCCTGCGCGGCAGCAGCATTGCGCACCTCGGTTTGCGAGGTGGTCATCGTCTGGCTGGCCTGCAGCAGTACCGTGCCTTGTTCAGCCATGCTTTGCAGCGCTTGTTCACTGGCACGCAGGGCATCACCGAACTGGGTCACGGCATCGCGGTAGCCGCCCATGGCCGTGGCGGCATCATCCAGGTTGGCAGCATGTTCGGCTGGCACTTTGGCCGGCAGTGCGCGCAGCTCGGCCAAGGCCTGGTCGATGGCCTTCAGTGCCGTTTGCTGGAAATCGGCATTGCCGCTGTAGGTGTAGCCACGCACCTGGAAACGCGCTTGTTGCAGCAATGCGCTGACGTCCACCGCGTGCTGGTACTGATTGATGTCTGCACCTTGCAGCAGGCTACGTTGTACTCGGCCAATCAATTCAACGACTTTATCGGCGCTGCTACCCAGTACATCACGGCTTGCTTCGCGGCGTTGTTCGGCCTGCTTCAGCTCGTTGAATGCCTGCTGGTAGATGCGCACTGCCTCGCGCTGCTGTTCAAGGCGCTGGCGGTCGGCAGGCTGTTCGATCTGGCCAAGCATCAGTTGCACTTGGCGGTCGAGGTTGCCCAGGGCTTTTTCCAGCTCTGCCAGCGAAGCGTCGTCGCGGCGGCGATCGTAGAGCTGGCGGGCGATGCGCAGCTCCTGGGTGTATTGCTGGACGACAGAAATGTTTCCCAGTTTGTCGCCACGGTCGATGATGCTGTCCATGCCGTGCCAGCCGACCAGGGTAATAGCCAAGGTCAATAGTAGCACCAGGCCGAAACCCAGCCCCAGTTTGCGATTGACGCTCACATTGCCCAGCGATTGGGCTAACCATTGATACATGTTCGACTCCCCGGCGGCTTGGCAGCACAAATAACTGTTTTGTTGCCAAGGCCATCGGCCCGGGAGAGGGAAACTTTATGGGCAAAAAAGGGGGGGTTGTGTCAGAAAATGCGCGAAAGTAGCGCGGTGACGGCGGTCTCCACCCGCAAGATGCGATCACCCAGCTGCACCGGCGCCAGGCCTGCCTTGCCCAGCAGGTCGATTTCGTAGGGGATCCAGCCGCCCTCGGGGCCGATGGCCAGGGTAACGGCTTGTTCTACGGCGCGCGGACAGGCTGGGTAAGGGCCGGGGTGGCCGACCAGGCCCAGGGTGCCGGCGGCGATGGTGGGCAGGCGGTCTTCGACAAAAGGCTTGAAGCGCTTTTCGATGATGACCTCGGGCAGCACTGTGTCGCGCGCTTGTTCCAGGCCCAGGATCAGGTTCTCGCGAATGGTGTCGGGCTGCAGGAAGGGCGTTTGCCAGAAGCTTTTCTCGACCTTGTAGCTGTTCAGCAGGATCAGCCGCGGTACACCCAGTGTGGCCACGGTCTGAAACAGCCGTCGCAGCATTTTGGGCCGAGGCACCGCCAGCACCAGGGTCAGCGGCAGCTTGGCCGGTGGCTGCTGGTCGAAGGCCACTGCAAGCTCGGCTTCGTGTTTTTCCAGGCGCAGCACCGTGGCCTTGCCCATCAGGCCATTGATACGGCCCACGCGCAGGTTGTCACCCACCGCCACGCGGTGGATTTCCTGCATATGGGTGAAGCGCCGATCAGCAAGAACGACGCGGTTGGCCGAAACGAAGTCGGCCTCTTCAAGAAGCAACAGGTTCACGGTTGGGTCGCAGGTGGCTGGTCGTTATGGTCGTCGGCGGTTTCGTCGTGGGCGCTGCGCTTGCGGATCAGGCTGCCGCACAGCACACCGATCTCGAACAGCAGCCACATGGGCACGGCCAGCAGGGTCTGGGAGAAGATGTCCGGTGGGGTGAGGACCATGCCGACCACGAAGCAGCCGATGATCACATAGGGGCGGGCCTTTTTCAGGTACTTCACGTCGACCACGCCGATCCACACCAGCAGCACCACTGCCACCGGGATTTCGAAGGCCACGCCAAAGGCGAAGAACAGCGTCATCACGAAGTCGAGGTAGCTTGCGATGTCGGTCATCATCGCTACGCCTGCCGGGGTGGCAGCGGCGAAGAACTTGAACATCAGCGGGAACACAAGGAAATAGGCAAAGGCCATGCCGGCGTAGAACAGCAGGATGCTCGATACGAGCAGCGGAATGGCAATGCGCTTCTCGTGACGGTACAGCCCGGGGGCGATAAAGCCCCAGATCTGCTGGAGGATGAACGGGATGGCCAGGAACAGCGCCACTATCATGGTCAGCTTGAACGGCGTGAGGAACGGCGAGGCCACATCGGTGGCGATCATCGTTGCATTGGCCGGCAAGTGCTCGCGCAGTGGCGCGGAAACCAGTGTGTAGATCTGCTGGGCGAAGGAGAACAGCCCGGCAAAGATCAGGAAAATGACGGCAACGCAGCGCAGCAGGCGGGTGCGCAGTTCGGTCAGGTGTGAAACCAGCGGCATTGGCTGGTCGTGTTCCGGATTCTCGCTCATGGGGCTCGCGGCGGTTGAGGCGGTTCAGACGGTGCGGCCGGGGCAGCGGGTGCTTCGACCGGCTTGGCTTCGAGCCCGGCAGGTGGCTGCACGCTGGCCGTGGTGACCGGCGGCTGCGCGGGTGGCGTCATGGGGTTGAGGATGCGCTTGGCTTCCTCTTCCATCTGCAGGATGTGCTCGTTATGCAGCTGGCGGCGGATATCGTCGGCGCCAATTTCGCGCTCCACTTCCATCTTGATGCTGTTGAAGCTGCGCTTGAGCCGCCCGATCCACAGGCCTGCCGTGCGCGCGGCACCCGGCAGGCGCTCGGGGCCGAGCACCAGCAGGGCGACCAGGCCGACGAGCAGCAGCTCGCTGAAACTCATGCCGAACATGGATCAGTCTTTCCGCTGCGGCTCTTGGACCGGTTGGGCCTGGCCCTCGATGGTGTGGCCTTGTTGCGGCTGCGCGGTGTTTTGCACCGGTGGCACCGGTTGGGCAGGCGGCGGAGTCTGCTCGGCCGGTTTGGTCTCTTCTTCGTTCATGGCCTTGCGGAAGCCCTTGATCGATTCGCCCAGGTCGCTGCCGAAGTTCTTCAGTTTCTTGGTGCCGAACACCAGAACCACGACCACCAGCAGGACGATCCAGTGTTTCCAGTCAAAGATACCCATTTCGTACTCCTGAAAATTGTGTGTACAGCATATCGATCCGGCAACCCGGTGCCTGTGGGAGCGGGCGCCCCCAATAAAACGTCAGGCAGATGGCTGGCGTGCGGCCTTCTCATCATGCCCGGACAAGCCGAAGCGGCGTTCCAGTTCATCCAGCACGGCTTGTGGATGCTGGCCCAGCGCACTGAGCATCACCAGGCTATGAAACCACAGGTCGGCGGTTTCGTAGATGACATCGCTGTAATCCTTGCTGATCTGGGCATCCTTGGCAGCAATGATCGTTTCGACCGACTCTTCGCCGAGCTTTTCAAGGATCTTGTTCAGGCCCTTGTGGTACAGGCTGGCCACGTAGGAGCTGTCAGGCGCCGCTTGCTTGCGTTCTTCAAGCACTTCGGCCAGGCGGTTGAGGGTGTCGCTCATGTCAGTGTCCTGCGTTGTAGATGGCATCCGGGTCCTTCAGGACCGGGTCGACGATTTTCCACTGGCCGTCTTCATAGACGCGGTAGAAGCAGCTTTCACGACCGGTATGGCAGGCGATATGGCCCAGTTGCTCGACCATCAGGATGATCACGTCGGCGTCGCAGTCCAGGCGCAGCTCATGCAGTTTTTGCACGTGCCCGGACTCCTCGCCTTTACGCCACAGCTTGCCACGCGAACGCGACCAGTAGATGGCACGCTGCTCGGCGGCGGTCAGGGCCAGCGATTCACGGTTCATCCAGGCCATCATCAGCACACGTCCGGTCTTGTGGTCCTGAGCGATTGCCGGTACCAGGCCATCGCTGTTCCACTTGATCTCGTCCAGCCAGTCTTTCATCGTCGACTCCAAAGCGGGCCCGCTCCTGTGCCGGGCCCTTTGCGCTAGTGTGCCAGCCACAGGCGCGGCTGGCTATTGGCGCACGATCAGGTAAAGGCCTGCAGCCAGCATCAGCCAGGCGGGCCAGGCGGCCGGGGCGGCCAGGCTGGCGGTTTCGGCAGCGCCTGCGGCCAAGACTGCGCCACCGCCAAGCAGGCCGGCGCCCAGCAGGCGCAGCGCCCAGCGGTCGCCCTGGCGGCGCCGCTCCGGTAATTGTGGATCGTGCAGGTGAGGCTGCGACAGGCGTTCGAGCAGGTCGCGGGTCATGCCGGCCAGGTGCGGCAATTGCTCTACCTGGCTGTGCAGGTTGCCGAATACGGCCTTGGGGCTATAGCGGTCGCGCATCCAGCGTTCGAGGTACGGCTTGGCGGTGCTCCACAGGTCCAGGTCGGGGTACAGCTGACGGCCCAGGCCTTCGATGTTGAGCAGGGTTTTCTGCAGCAATACCAGCTGTGGCTGCACTTCCATGTTGAAGCGCCGTGCGGTCTGGAACAGGCGCATCAGCACCTGGCCGAAGGAAATATCTTTTAACGGTTTTTCGAAGATCGGCTCGCACACGGTGCGAATCGCTGCTTCGAACTCGTTCACCTTGGTGTTTGCCGGCACCCAGCCCGAGTCGATGTGCAACTGGGCGACGCGGCGGTAGTCACGCTTGAAGAAGGCAAACAGGTTGCGCGCCAGGTAGTCCTGGTCCTCGGCGGTGAGGCTGCCGACGATGCCGCAGTCGATGGCAATGTACTGCGGGCTCCACGGCTTGACCGTGCTGACGAAGATGTTGCCGGGGTGCATGTCGGCATGGAAGAAGCTGTCGCGGAACACCTGGGTGAAGAACACTTCCACGCCACGCTCGGCCAGCAGCTTCATGTCGGTGCGCTGGTCGGCCAAGGTGGCCATATCGGTCACCGGTACGCCGTAGATGCGTTCCATCACCAACACTTTGGGGCGGCACAGGTCCCAGTACACCTGGGGCACGTACATCAGCTCGGAGCCTTCGAAGTTGCGCCGCAGCTGGCTGGCGTTGGCAGCCTCGCGCAGCAGGTCGAGCTCGTCGTAGATGGTTTTTTCGTAGTCGCCGACGATTTCCACCGGGTGCAGGCGACGGGCATCCGCCGAGGCGCGTTCGGCGGCCTTGGCGATCAGGAACAGCCAGGCCAGGTCTTGGGCGATGACCGGTTTCAGGCCCGGACGCACCACCTTGACCACCACCTCTTCACCGGTTTTCAGGCGTGCGGCGTGCACCTGGGCCACCGAGGCCGATGCCAGTGGCTCGACGTCGAAGCGGCTGAACACCTCGCCGACCTTGGCACCGAGCTGTTCCTCGATCAAGGCCACGGCTTTTTTCGGGTCGAAGGGGGGCACACGGTCCTGCAACCGCATCAGTTCGTCGGCGATGTCCGGGGGCAGCAGGTCGCGGCGGGTGGACAGCAGCTGGCCGAACTTGATGAAGATCGGCCCCAGGTCCTGCAGCGCCAGGCGCAGGCGCGCGCCACGGCTGAGTTCGGTGGGCTTGCGTGGCAGCCAGCGCCACGGCATCAACAGGCGCAGGCTGGCCAGCCACCAGGGCAGCAAGGGTTGGTCGAACAGCAGGTCATCGAGGCGGTAGCGGATCACCACACGCTGGATGCGAAAAAGACGTCGGACGGCGAGCAGCTTCATGCGTTATCGCTGGTATCAAGGGATCGGGACAGGCGCCTGAGGCGCGCTTCGAGGCGTTCTGTATCAAGTTTCAAGGCATCGAGTTCGCTGAAGGCGGCTTCGGCCTCGCGCTTGCCGACCAGGGTGCGGGATTCCTCGGCCAGGTATTCGGACAGGTTCTGGCTGAAACGTGCCAGGCCTTGGCGAGTCCAGCGAGCGCGCAGGCGGATATGGCCGGCCAGCATTGCTGTGGCGACCGGGCCAAGCCAGCGTTGCAGCTCGTGCTCCCAGTCCAGTTCCAGGTCCTGCAGCACGCCAAACAGGTCAAGCAGTACGGCGCTGTCGCCGTGCAGCTCGACTTGCGGGCTGTGCAGCACGGCGGTCTTGTCCTTGGCCAGGGCCAGTTGCGCCAGGCTACCGGCGGGCGCGCGCAGGCTGCAGTCGACCTCACCCTGCCAGTGGGCGGCGAGCATCAGGCCTTCTTCGTCGGGCAAGATGAACAGCTGCAGGGCCGGTTGGCGGCAGTCGATTTCGATGACCTTGCCTTCCAGCGCGGCCAGCCGCGGCAGGGCCGTGCTGTCCATGCGCAGGACGCGATTCAGGCCATGTTCGACGCTGGCGAGCAGCCCGGCCAGCAACATCAGGGTTTGATTCCCCGGTGCACGGCAACGATGCCGCTGGTCATGTTGTGATAGGTGACGCGGTCGAAACCGGCCTCGACCATCATGCTCTTCAGGGTTTCCTGGTCAGGGTGCATGCGGATCGACTCGGCGAGGTAACGGTAGCTCTCGGAGTCATTGGTGATCAGCTTGCCAGCCAGCGGCATGAAAGCGAACGAGTAGGCGTCGTAGGCCTTGGACATCAGCTTGTTGGTCGGCTTGGAGAACTCCAGGATCAACAGACGGCCACCGGGCTTGAGCACGCGCAGCATCGAACGGATGGCGGCGTCCTTGTGGGTGACGTTGCGCAGGCCGAAAGCGATGGTCACGCAGTCGAAGTGGTTGTCCGGGAACGGCAGCTTTTCAGCATCGGCCTGGACGAACTCGATATTGCCGGCCACGCCGCGGTCAAGCAGGCGGTCACGGCCTACCTTGAGCATCGAATCGTTGATGTCGGCCAGCACCACCTGCCCGGTCGGCCCGACAAGACGCGAGAACTTGGCCGCCAGGTCACCGGTACCGCCGGCGATGTCCAGCACGCGGTTGCCGCTGCGCACGCCTGACAGCTCGATGGTAAAGCGCTTCCACAGGCGGTGCATGCCGCCGGAAAGCACGTCGTTCATCAGGTCGTACTTGGCTGCCACCGAGTGGAACACTTCGGCGACTTTCTTCGCCTTCTGGCTTTCAGGCACGTCCTGATAGCCGAAATGGGTGGTGGGTTCGGCGTGGTCGCCTTTGCGCTGGTCGTTCATATCGCTTCACCGGAAAAAATTACCGCCATTCTAGGGCGAACGGGCGGATTTGTCTTGGCGGGGTGTGCCAGCGGGCAGGGGCGGGCATAATGCGCATTATGTCTACATCTTCAGGAACGTCCACATGACCCAGATCAGCGTCGAACGCAAACACTCCCTCGGCCGTGATGCCGCCCGCGCCAAGGCTGAGGCGCTGGTCGACAAGCTCAGCCGCGAGTACGACCTCAAGGCCACCTGGAACGGTGACCGCGTGGACGTTGCGCGCAGTGGCGCCAATGGCAGTGTGCACATTGGCGACGACAGCATCCGCGTCGAATTGAAGCTGGGCATGATGCTGTCGATGATGAGCGGCACCATCAAAGGTGAAATCGAGCGGGCGCTGGACAAGGCCCTGGCCTGAGCCGGCGCCGCCCTGTGGCTACTGTGGCGCGTCCGCCGGGAAAGGAATGATACCAATCACCTGCTCCAGGCGCAGATCGCCGCGGTAGATCGCGATGCGCTCGCGTGCGTCTGCGGCCCGCTCAAGCATGGCCTTTCGGCCCCTTACGCCTGCATCCCAGAATTTGAGGTGGCCCTTCACGAAGTCATGCCCCCTCGCTTCGAGGCTGGGATAATGAAAATGCGCCTCCCACAGTAACCGCTGTGGCGCTTGTACATCGCGAACCTCGTAGACGTCGAGGTAATCATTGGCGTGACGTAACTGTCGGCGAATCACGGTTTGCCTGATTCGAATCCGGTTCTGCTCAGCCAGGAAGCGAAGGGCCTTGCCGTCGGGATGTCGGGTGTTCAGATACGCGTCGGTGAGTAGCCGAAGTTTTTCGTGATGGACGCGGTCTACCGCTGCCCGAAGGAGTTCGACCAAGCCGTAATCCAGTGGATTGTTAAGCTCGGTCAGTTGCTGCTGCACTTCGCGCATGTCACCTGCCGGCCATTCCAGAAAGTCGCTCAGGCTGTTGGGCTCATCGGCATAGTGAGCGGCGAAGGCGATTTTTCCATCCACCTCTGCCAGCAGGCGGTTTGCTCGCTGGCGCAGCTGTGCGCGGTCATGCTGGGCCGGCCGCGCTTGCTCAGGCACGGCATGCCACACCCCGTCGCGTTGCGTGAAGCTGCCCGCAGGCTCCTGGTTGAATGCACTGCGCTGGATAGCACGGTTGCCCATTTGGTCTATTTCCACCAGTAGCGGTCGACCTCGGTCAACACGGATGACCCGGCGTTTGATCGTCGCGGGCCGATGATATGGCGTTGGCGAGGGGGGGCTGATGCCGCTGTCGAGGTTGGTCAAGGTCGCGCTCAGTTGCTGCTCTGTGATCTGGGCAATCGTGGACAGTTCGCGTATGTATTCGTCCAGTACGTCAGCGACCAGCGCAGGCGAGTCCAGCGTTTTCATGTATTGGGCGCGGTCCAGCACGGTACGGTATTTCTGAAGGATATCCTCAAGCAGTTCGGCTTTGACCTGGGCCGTCTCTTCGGTGGCTGCCAGCCCGTCGTGGCTCCATACCGTGCTGCTGAATTCGATGCCGCTGAGCGGCGCGCGCATCGCAAGCAAATCCTCGGCCGTGTCCGCAGAGAGGCGGCTCTTGTCCACGGCGAGGTAGGCCAGGTCACTGAGCAGCTGGGCCCGAATGACCAATGTCGAATACGTTCTGCGTCGGATGGTCTGAGCGAGTTTCGTGGCTTTATTGGCAAAATCGATCTTGGGGTCCTGCAGTGTTTCCGCCAGGATCCGGTCCAGCCGCTGGCTGACGACAAGCAGGCGGCGGCTGGCTTGGCAGGAATCGCGTACCCGCTCGCGATAGTCGAGGTATTGCTGTATCTGCTCGGCAGTCTCTGGAACGCGGGGCAGCCCGGTGGCCTGTGCGCTCAGTGCCTGGTGGTCGACCTGCTCCAGCAAGCGTCGGCACAGCAGCATGTCGTTTTCGATGGCTGCGCCGTACCAATTGCCGTATCGGCGTCGGCTCGGGGCTCGGGTGTCGAATTTGCTGAACCGTGGTTCGGCCATCTCCTTGAACACTTCGATGTTCCCATGCAACAGCGTGCTCTGCCGTTCCAGGTAGAGCGCGGATGCCCTGATCTCTGGCAAGTGGCGCAGGCGCTGGGCTTTGAGTGCCTGCCTCTGAAGTTGCAATGCTGGCGGCGGTGAAGCGCGCTCCTGTGCAGGCAGAGCATCGACAGCCAGGCTGTACTCCAGCGCGAGGTCGTCATAAGCCTGCAGTTGCACTTGGCTGCGTTCCATAAGTGGCGCCATCTGGTTCAGCGCTTGTTGGTTCGCCGTGGCGGTTGTACTCAAGGTGTCGAACCGCTGGCGGTTTTCAGCGTTGATGGATTGCCTGTTCCTTGGCATGCCGCCAGAGAGGTTCAGATTCACGGTCCATTGGCCATTCCAGCGCGTCAGCCAGGGGCCTTTTTGGCGTTCACGGCCAACGATATGGTAGCCGTCCGGGGCGCCATTCCATTGGGACACCCACTCGCTGCTGCTCGGCTCGGGGCCGATGATCTGCATGCCGTTCCACGTCTCGATGACCTCATAGGCGCCATCGCCCAACTTGGCGTAGTAACGGCCGGCAATATTGTACAACCCACGCAAACGGCCCCTTGTCAGTGGCGCGTGCCCTTCGAGTGGCTGCGAGGCTTGCAGTTGGGCCAGTGACTGGCGCTCCTGTACCGACAGGTTGCTCAGGCGCTGCCCGTCATGCCAGCCATCTACACGCACGAGCGTGGGCCGTGGCGCCTCGACGGGGGGCTGCCACGGTTTCTCCTGTGGCTGCTCGAGCGCTGGGGGCGGGGTCTCTTCCTTCGGCGCAGGGCCTGAAAAACGTAGCCTGGCGGGCTCTTCGCTGTTGGCAGGTGGCGTTGCAGGGCGGTGGGCAAGGAGCAAGGCCAGGTTGGTGACCAGGTCTATGGCTGCGACGATCTTGTCGTCACCGCTGCGCTTGATCAGCGCCTCGACGTCTTCCTTGACTGCCGACAGCGCCACCACCAGCCACACCAGGGTGGTCATCGGGCCATGCCAAAGTTGGGTGACGGTATTGAAGATCGCCCACGCAGCCTCCTTCACCAAAGCCCGCACTTCCTGGGCATTGGAGACGCTGTTGCTGGCTGAGGCCAATAACATGGTCTCGATACGGGCGTTGAACAGATGAGTGTCCAGATCTTCCGTCCAGGCCTGGAACGAGGCCTGGACCGGGCGTCTGAGGCGTTGCAAAAGGTGGTCCAGCAGCTCGACCGGCACATTGAGCAGGTGCGTCAGCTTGGTCATGTTCGGGTGCAGGTGCGGGTGCTTGAACCCGTCGTTCTGGTAAGTCGGACGCGCGTCATCCTCAAGCCAGGCCAGTACGCTCTCTTGCAGTTCGCCCCTGCTGCGGATTGCGTCCATCAGCAATTCGAGGTTCGGAAATTCCTGCAACGCCCTGTCGGCATAGAATGGGCGGTACAAGACCCAGCTGCCGCTTGCCGGTATTTCGATGATGAACATCCCGTGCGCCACATCGCTTGCCGAAGCGCCAGGCGCGCAAAGGAACGCCAGGGGGGCGATGCGCAGAAGGTCCACGCCATTGTCCATGCCCTGGCAGAACCTGAGCATTGCCTGGCTTGCCGCTTCGCCAAGCTGTCGCTCGATCTTGGCCTTCAGCGTGCTGAACCGAAGGGCGTAACGCCATTCCCTGGCATGCTGGCGGATTCGCTCGGCCCTGCGCGGCTGGGTGTTGACTTGGTCCTTCAGGTAGGAGGGGTAGTGACCGCCGATGTCGACCTGATGAATCAGGCCCCTGATCTGGTCGATGCTCAGCCAGTCGGTCACAGGCGAGCCGTCCTCGAAGTTCATCCCGCTCATCACCTCGCCAGCCTCCAGCCGCAGGCGTGAAACTGCCAAGTCGGTCAGGGGCACCGAGTACAAGAACAGTGACTGCCCTTGTGTAGCGGCGCCGATGATGGCCTGGGAAATGCGGATGTGCACCTTGTTCGGGTCGTGTACCGCCTTGTCTGGGTAGCTGGTCTGCAGGGTCTCACGCAAGCGGCGAGCGGCGTAATCACGGATATCCTCGACATCGCCCAGGGATGTGCAGCCCTTCGACCGACCTTGGCTCGCCGCCAGATCGAGCAGTGCAGTGTGGTAGGCGTAGCGGTCCTCAGCGCTGGCATTGAGCAGCCATCGCGGCGGGCTGACGGAGGGTGCAGCTTGCTCCTGCGATGGCAGGTTGAGGAAGTAAGCTGACGGGTCGCTCACCTGGCGCAGTTGTCGCTCCAGTTCGTCGACGGTTGTCAGGCCGCCAATACGCAGGCGGCCGATGTCGTCCAGGATATCGTTCAGCAGTTGCCTGACCTGGAAGGCGAAAGGGCGTCCGATTACTGGCGTGTGTGCCCAGGACAACGTTTCGAAGCGATAACGTTGCGCTAGCTGCCGTTGCAGCGCGGTGGCAAAGCTGGGCAGGTCGACATGGCGATGAACCGAACCGCAGGGCTTGCATTGCAGAACCAGGCTGCGGGTGCCGCTTGTGGTGATGAGCAACAGATCCGGTAGGGTAACGGTGTGTGCCCCGCCATCCGTTCCGAGCGTGACTTGTATCGCCTCGACAGCCAGGCTGTCGTATACCCCGTCGAGCAGGGCGTACATTGCTGCTTTTTCATCATCTTCAAGGCCTTGGCGAGGGAGGTTCTCGAGCAATGCAGCCTTGATGGTGTGCTCAAGCCAGAGCATGCGCGAGACTTGGCTGTCTTCGTCGAGCCCGTTCCAGAAGCCGATCTGGGCTTGCTGGAAGGCCGGTATCAACGCACCAAGCACGGTATCGAAGTCATCGCTGAGCTTCGTCAGGTCCGGCATGATTTCGGGTTGGCGAATGTTGTCCTGGCCTTGCTCCTGAATTTTAAACACATGGGGAGGGCTGATGCTCAGCTTGTCTGAGGCGCCCAGTTGCACACGTTCCTTGGTCAGGAAATGCCGGAGAAGCTCGTCCAGCAGCCCGCTCTGACGTGGCAGATCATCTGTGCTGGCCGGTGCATGCAGGATGACGAAAGGGTCGAGCGATGTGATATGAGGATGGTTGCGGTGCAACCATGGATACCGGTCGCTGAAAGTCTGGAATGCGTCCTTTGATAAAACGTCCCGCAGGCTGGGTCGTTTGGAGAAACAGGCTGCCACGCTTTGCTTGAACGTCAGCCTGGGTGGGTTTGCTACAACAGTCATGGCGTCGATGTCCGTGAGGTGAAGCTTGCGACGCTAGCGCTATGGGCGAAGGGGCTTGCGGTATATAGATGCGACAACGAAGACCTTAGGGTGAGGTTTCTAATTTTCTTCCCTACCTTATGTTCAAGCCCAACCTCCGTGGGCGGTTTTCCACCACTCATGAGCATGAGGTACACAGCATGGCCAAAGTGATTGTGAAGAAAAAAGACGAAGCCCTGGGTACGCTTGGCGAGGTGCGCGGCTATGCGCGCAAGATCTGGCTGGCCGGTATCGGCGCCTACGCCCGCGTTGGTCAGGAAGGCTCTGACTACTTCAAGGAGCTGGTCAGGGCGGGTGAAGGTGTCGAGACTCGCGGCAAGAAGCGCATCGACAAAGAACTCGATGCCGCCAACCACCAGCTTGACGAAGTCGGTGAAGAAGTGAGCCGCGTACGCGGCAAGGTAGAAATTCAACTCGACAAGATCGAAAAAGCTTTCGACGCACGGGTCGGTCGCGCCTTGAATCGCCTGGGTATTCCGTCTAAACATGACGTTGAGGCGTTGTCGATCAAGCTTGAACAGTTGCATGAGCTGCTTGAGCGTGTCGCGCACAAACCATAAGGAGAGCAGGATGGCTGGCAAGAAGAACACCGAAAAAGAAGGCAGCTCCTGGGTCGGCGGGATCGAGAAATACTCCCGCAAGATCTGGCTGGCTGGGCTGGGTATCTATTCGAAGATCGACCAGGACGGCCCGAAGCTGTTCGACTCGCTGGTAAAGGATGGCGAGAAGGCCGAGAAACAGGCGAAAAAGACGGCTGAAGATGTTGCCGAGACTGCCAAGTCTTCGACCACTTCGCGGGTGTCGGGCGTGAAGGACCGTGCGCTGGGCAAGTGGAGCGAACTTGAAGAAGCCTTCGACAAGCGCCTTAACAGCGCCATCTCGCGTCTTGGCGTGCCGAGCCGCAACGAGATCAAGGCACTGCACCAGCAGGTGGATAGCCTGACCAAGCAGATCGAGAAGTTGACTGGTGCTTCGGTTACGCCGATTTCCTCGCGCACTGCGGCGACCAAGCCGGCTGCGAGCAAGGCCGCGGCCAAGCCAATGGCCAAGGCAGCAGCCAAGCCTGCGGCGAAAACGACGGCGGCCAAACCTGCTGGCAAAACCGCAGCGGCCAAACCTGCAGCCAAAACCGCAGCGGAAAAACCTGCAGCCAAGCCCGCAGCAGCCAAGCCTGCGGCGAAGCCGGCAGCGGCCAAGAAACCTGCGGTGAAGAAGGCGCCGGCTAAACCGGCAGCCGCCAAGCCAGCCGCCCCAGCGGCGAGCGCTGCTCCTGCCGCAACCGCTGCACCGGCACCGGCACCTGCCGCCACCCCGGCCAGCAGCACGCCATCGGCACCTACCGGCACCGGTACCCTGATCTAATACCGCGTCGCCTTCTTCGCGGGTAAACCCGCTCCCACAAGATGCGCCAAACCTTGTAGGAGCGGGTTTACCCGCGAATGCGTCGGCTGCAACACTCCATCTCCAGTAGGCCTACCCCTCCAGGTACTTCACTGCCAGTTGCTCCGCCGCCGCCCGTGCCTGGGCCTGCAGATGCGGCGCCACCAGCATCATCACCTGGTAAACCACGATCCCCACATCCCCCTCGCGCCCCAGCACACGCTGATAATCCAGCGAGAACATCAGCGTCAGGGTGATCTGCTCCACCAGTTGCCCCAGCGCCTGGGTATCACTCTCTACCAGCCCCTGGCTCTTGAGGCTGGCCAACAGTGCCGCCAGCGTGCGTTTGATCGCATTGATCAGGCTGCGCATGCCTCGGGCTAGCTTGGGCAAGCGCCCGGTCAGGTTGGACAAGTCCTGGAACAGGAAGCGGTACTGAGCCATGCGCTCGACGATCAAGTGCAGAAACAGCCAGTAATCCTCTGCGTCCAGACGCACCTCCAGCGGCGGGTCCAGCAGCGGCATCAACGCTTCTTCAAAACGCTCGAACAAGCCCAGTACCACCGGCTCCTTGCCATGGAAGTGGTAGTACAGGTTGCCTGGGCTGATGCCGAGTTCGTTGGCAATTTCCAGGGTGGATACGTTGGGTTCGCCCTGCTGGTTGAACAGCTGCAGGGCGCATTCAAGGATACGGTCGCGGGTTTTCATCCAGTCAGCAGCTCATCGGGTCAGCACGTAGGTGCCTGGCGCGGGGCCTAGCGGTGGGTAAGTGGCGTTGCCCAGTTCAGTGCGCGGCGCCTTGAGCAGGCCGGAGCGGGCGGTGATCCACTCCAGCCACAACGGCCACCAGCTGCCTTCGCTGCGCTTGGCATCGTGGAACCAGGCGCGCGGGTCGTTGCTCAGCTTGGGGTTGGCCAGGTAGTAGGCTTTGGGGTTGCCTGGCGGGTTGATGATGCTCTGGATATGCCCGCTGTTGGCCAGCACGAAGCGCCGCTCGCCACCCAGCAGCAACGCCGAGCGGTACACCGCATCCCATGGCGTGATGTGGTCGTTGCTGCCGGCCACGGTAAAGCTGTCGATATTGACCTGCTGCAGGTCGATCGGCGTACCGCACACCTCCAGCCCTGACGCGTAGGTCAAGGGATTGAGCTTGAAAAACTCCAGCAGGTCGCCATGTAGCGCGGCGGGTAGGCGCGTGCTGTCGGCATTCCAGTACAGGATGTCGAACGCCGGCGGTGTCTTGCCGAGCAGGTAGTTGTTGACCCAGTAGTTCCAGATCAGGTCGTTGGGCCGCATCCAGGCAAAGATCCGCGCCACTTCGCCACCGTCCAGCACGCCACGCTGATAAGAGCGTCGCTTGGCCGCTTCGATGGTTTGCTCATCGGCGAACAGGCTAGCCGGGCTTTCGAACTTGCTGTCCAGCAAGCTGACCAGATACGTGGCACTGCGCACCCGGCGCAACTGCTTCTTGGCTTGCAGGTGGCCTTGCAGTGCGGCCATGGTCAGGCCGCCGGCACAGGCGCCCATCAGGTTGGGGTCGCGGTTGCCGCTGATACTGCGGCAGGCGTTGAGCGCTTCCTCCAGGGCTTGCACGTAGCTGGAAAGGCCCCATTCACGGTGGCGTGGGTCGGGGTTGCGCCAACTGACCATGAACACCTGCAAGCCGCTTTTGAGCATGTACTGGACAAAGCTGTTGGTAGCGCTGAGGTCGAAGATGTAGAACTTGTTGATCTGAGGCGGCACGACCAGCAGTGGGCGTGCGTGCTGCTTTTCGCTCATCGGCGAGTACTGGATCAGCTCCAGCAGCTCATTGCGAAATACCACTGCGCCAGGGGTTGCGGCCAGGTTAACGCCCACTTCAAAGGCGCGCTCGTCCACCTGACGCGGCAGCCCATCGTTGTGACGCAGGTCGTCGAGCAGGTGGGCCACGCCGCGCACCAGGCTCTGGCCGCCGGTGTTGAACAGCTCCTTGACCGCCAGCGGATTGAGCAGTGAGTTGCTGGGCGCCAGCGCATCGTTGATCAGGTTGAACAGAAAATGGGCGCGGGCTCGATCATCGTCGTTCAAGTGGCTTTCATCGATCCACTGGCGTGTCTGCTTCTGCCAGGCCAGATAGGCCTGCAGGCCGCGGCGGTAGAACGGGTTCTGGCTCCAGGTCGGGTCACTGAAGCGTGCGTCACGCGGGTTCGGCTGGTAGGGCGTGTCCCCCAGCATTACCCGCCCCAACTGCCCGCCAAGCGCCAGCAGATGGTGCGCGGCATGCAGCGGGTGGCGCAGGCCGTGGCGGCCGACGTTGCGTAGCGTGGAAAGCAGGTCGCGGCCGCGAAGGCCGAGGATGGCGTTCTGCACGTTCATGCGGGTGGCGGGGAGCGTTGTCGATCCTTTGGCCGGTTTGTCTTTCATGGCAACACTCCCTCGTCTAATCCATTTCCCTGTCAGGCCGCAGCTGTTTCACCCCCCCGAGGCCGGACGGGGATGCATGACCGCACGCTGACGTTCTTCCTGCAGGAACTTCATGATGATCGGGGCGACGGCTTCTGCCCGGGTGATCAGGAACAGATGGCCGTCGTCGATAATGTGTAGCTGGGCATTGGGAATCCGCCAGGCTAGCAGGCGCATGTTGATCAGCGGGATCAGCGGGTCGTCGTCGCCGGCCAGTACCAGGGTGGGCTGCTGGATCTTGTGCAGCCAGTGGATGCTGGTCCAGCCGAGCCCGGCGAACAGCTGCCAGTAGTAGCCCAGTTTGCCGCCGGAGCGCACTTTGGCGGCATGGTGCATGGCCAGGTCTGGGTCACGTCGGAAGCCGCCGCCATAGATCATCGGTGCAATGCGGATGACATGCGACGGCTGCACGTAACGCCGGGGGCTGGCCATCATCCACAGCACCTTGGGCTTGCCTGGCACCATGACCGCGCCGGCAGCGGTTGCGGCCAGCACCAGCTTCTTGCAGCGCTCGGGGTAATCGTGAGCGAACTGCTGGGCCAGGGCGCCGCCCCAGGACACGCCGATTACGTTGACCTGGCCGTAGTCGAGGTAGTCGAGCATCCGCGCGGTCAGCTTGGCCAGCCCAGGGAAGCGATACGGGTGGCGCGGTGTGGACGAGCCGCCGACCCCGGGCACATCGAAGGCGATGACTTCCAGGTCCGGATCAAGTGCTTCGATGAACGGAAACACCAGCTCGAGGTTGGCGCCGATGCCGTTGAAGATCAGCAACGGCGTCAGGTGCGGCTTGCCGGGGCGAACAGCGGTACGGATGGACTGGTTGTCCAGCTCGACGGTCCTGAAAATATAGGGTTGCGGCATGCACGTGACTCTTGGGTGAAGTAAACACCGTGGCGCCTTGCAGGCCGCCACGGCGCTGTAACTCAACGCTCGTGAACGTAGGTGCCTGGGGAGGCTTCACCGGCGGCATACGCACGGTTGCCCAGGCGGGTCGGTGCCTTTTTCAGCGCGCCGGCACGCTCGCCCAGCCAACTCTGCCAGTGCAACCACCAGGAGTCTGCATGCTTGATGGCGTTTTCCTGCCAGGCCACCGGGTCGCCCGGGCGGTCGGCACCGGTCATGAAGCGTGCCTTCGGGTTACCCGGCGGGTTGAGGATGCTCTGGATATGCCCGCTGTTGGACAGTACGAATTCGATCTTGCCGCCGAACAGATGTGCCGAGCGGTAGCATGACGGCCATGGGGTGATGTGGTCGTTGGTGCCGGCGAGGCTGTAGATGTCACATTTGACCTGTTTCAGGTCGATCGCGGTGCCGCACACTTCCAGGGCGTCGGGGCGGGTCAGCGGGTTGGTCTTGAACATTTCGATCAGGTCGCCGTGGAAGGCGGCCGGCAGGCGCGTGGTGTCGTTGTTCCAGAACAGGATGTCGAATACGGGGGGCTCATTGCCGAGCAGGTAGTTGTTTACCCAGTAATTCCAGATCAGGTCGTTGGGGCGCATCCAGGCGAACACCTTGGCCATTTCGCTGCCTTCCAGCACGCCCGCCTGATAGGAGTGGCGCTTGGCTGCCTCCAAGGTCTGCTCGTCGACAAACAATGCGACCTGGTTGTCCATGGTGGTGTCCAGCACGCTGACCAGCAGGGTCAGGGCGTTGACCTTGTTCTCACCAATGGCGGCATAGTGGCCCACCAGTGCGGTACAGGTGATGCCGCCGGAGCAGGCGCCAAGCATGTTCAAGTCTTTGCTGCCGGTAATCGCCAGCACCGCGTCGACGGCTTCTTTCAGCGCATCGATGTAGGTGGACAGGCCCCACTCGCGCTGGGCCTTGGTCGGGTTGCGCCAGCTGATGATGAAGGTCTGCTGCTGCGAGCGCAGGCAGAAGCGCGCCAGGCTCTTTTCCGGGCTGAGGTCGAACACATAGAACTTGTTGATCTGCGGTGGCACCACCAGCAGCGGGCGGGCGTGCACCTGCTCGGTGATGGGGCTGTACTGGATCAGCTCCAGCACATCGTTGCGGTACACCACCGCGCCTTCGCTGGTGCCCAGGTTCTTGCCCACTTCGAAGGCATCCATGTTCACCTGGCTAGGCATGCCGCCGTTATTGACCATGTCCTTGGCCAGGTTGGACAGGCCATCGAGCAGGCTCTTGCCGCCGGTTTCGAAGAAGCGTTTGACCGCAGCCGGGTTGGACAGGGTATTGGTCGGCGCCATGGCCTCGGTCATCAGGTTGATGACGAACTGGCCGCGGCTGATGTCCTGGGGGGACAGGTCGCTGCTGCTGACCCAGTCCTGCAGCTCCTTGCGCCAGGCCAGATAGGTTTGCAGGTAGCGGCGGTACAGCGGGTTGTTGCTCCAGGCCGGGTCATTGAAGCGACGGTCGTCGCTTTCCGGGGCCAGGCTGGATTTGCCCAGCAGCACGTTCTTCAGCTCCAGGCCAAAGTGAGCCACATGTTTGGCGCTGTGCAGCGGTTGGCGCACGGCCTGGCGCAGCACGGTGCGTGCCGAGCTCAACAGGTCCTTGCGGCGGATGCCGATGACCGGGTTCAGCCCCAGGGTGTTTTCCGAGGCCTGCCGCTGCAGCTCATCGTTGTTCTTGTTACTCATCTACGACGCTCCGTTGTCCTGAGACGAGTACCGGTTGCTGTGGTGGGTGCACAGCCCTGAGCCCGGTACTGCTACTCGGGTGACCAGTGATAAGGAACAGCGGTGCTGCGTGGGTGCTGACGACCTGCAAAGTGATGCAGGGAACTTGCCACACCCATTGGTTACCCGACTTTCGTGTAATGCGCAAGACAGCCCTTCACTGGGCTGTCTGCAACCCATTCAAACAGATGAATTTAGAAAATGCGCTCTAAACCCCGCAGGCCTTGCGCTAGAGCATGAGCTTGACCACAGATTCGGCTGGGTCGCGGGATTTGCCGGCCTTGTGCAACTCGTCGAGGTATTCCGCCCACAGTTGTTCCTGGCGCAGGCACAGTTGCTCAAGGTATTCCCAGGTGAACAAGCCGCTGTCATGACCGTCGTCGAAGGTCAGTTTCAGTGCATATTGGCCGGCAGGTTCCAGGCCACTGAGGCCGACATTGATCTTGCCGAACTGCAGGATGGGGTTGCCGTGGCCCTGGACCTCGGCGGAGGGAGAGTGCACGCGCAGGAATTCGGCGGGCAGGTGGTAGACCTCGCCGGGCGCGTAGGTGAGGCTGAGGGTTTTGGAGGCTTTGTGCAGGTTGATGGCGGTAGGCAGGCGGGCCATGGGCAGAATCTCTCGGGAGCTGATGAAGCACAGCTTCCAGCTTATGGGAAAGGGATTCAAGGGCCTCTTCGCAGGCAAGCCCGCTCCTGCACGGATCACCACAGGCCCAAGGGATGTGGTGACATGTGCAGGAGCGGGCTTGCCCGCGAAGCTGTCGAAACTGGTCTTACAGGATGTAACGCGACAGGTCTTCGTTCTGCGCCAGCTCACCGAGGTGGCTGTTCACATACGCCGCATCGATCTGGATCGGCGCTTCGTCATGGGTGCTGGCCAGGTCGCCCGCACTGAACGACACCTCTTCGAGCAAGCGCTCGAGCAGGGTGTGCAGGCGGCGGGCACCGATGTTTTCGGTTTTCTCGTTGACCTGGTAGGCAATCTCGGCCAGGCGCTTGATGCCGTCGGCGAGGAACTCGATGTTCAGGCCTTCGGTCTTCAGCAATGCCTGGTACTGCTCGGTCAGCGACGCGTGCGGCTCTTGCAGGATGCGCTCGAAGTCTTCCGGGGTCAGTGCCTTCAGTTCAACACGGATCGGCAGGCGGCCTTGCAGCTCGGGCACCAGGTCGCTCGGCTTGCTCAGGTGGAATGCACCCGAGGCAATGAACAGAATGTGGTCGGTCTTGACCATGCCCAGCTTGGTGTTGACGGTGCAGCCTTCGATCAGCGGCAGCAGGTCGCGCTGCACGCCTTCGCGGGACACGTCGGCGCCGCCAACGTTGCCACGCTTGGCAACCTTGTCGATTTCGTCGATAAACACGATGCCGTGCTGTTCGACCGCTTCCAGGGCCTTGGCCTTGAGCTCTTCCTCGTTGACCAGGCGGCTCGCTTCTTCATCGCGAACCATCTTCAGCGCTTCTTTTACCTTCAGCTTGCGCGCTTTGCGCTTGCCCTTGCCCATATTGGCAAACAGGCTCTGCAGCTGGTTGGTCATTTCTTCCATGCCGGGCGGCGCAGCAATTTCGACACCGACGGCATCGGCCACTTCGATCTCGATTTCCTTGTCGTCCAGCTGGCCTTCGCGCAGGCGCTTGCGGAACAGCTGGCGGGTGTTGGAGTCGCTGCTGGTCTGTGCGGCTTCTTCGCTGAAGCTGGTGACGCGCGCCTGGGGCAGCAGGGCGTCGAGGATGCGGTCTTCGGCGGCGTCTTCGGCGCGGTGGCGCACGCGGATGATTTCCTGCTCGCGCAGCATCTTCAGCGCGGCATCGGCCAGGTCACGGATGATCGACTCGACGTCGCGGCCCACGTAGCCCACTTCGGTGAACTTGGTGGCTTCGACCTTGAGGAACGGCGCGTTGGCCAGCTTGGCCAGACGGCGGGCGATTTCGGTCTTGCCGACGCCGGTAGGGCCGATCATCAGGATGTTCTTGGGGGTTACTTCGGCACGCAGCTCGGCAGGGAGCTGCATGCGCCGCCAGCGGTTGCGCAGGGCAATGGCCACGGCGCGCTTGGCGTCGTCCTGGCCGATGATGTGGCGGTTGAGTTCGTGGACGATCTCGCGGGGGGTCATGGACATGATCAATACGGTCCTTGGGCAGATGAGTCAGCGTGGAAAAGCCCCTTCGCCGGGAAGGGGCGCCAGAACAGCTGAATCAGTCGGCCAGGTCCTGCTCCTCGATGGTCAGGTTGTGGTTGGTGAACACGCAGATGTCGCCGGCGATGTTCAGGGCGGTCTCGGCGATTTCGCGGGCCGAGAGGTCGGTCTTGTTCAGCAGGGCACGGGCTGCGGCCTGGGCATAGGCGCCGCCGGAACCCATGGCGATCAGGCCGTCTTCGGGTTCGACCACGTCACCGTTGCCGGTGATGATCAGGGATGCATCCTTGTTGGCCACGGCGAGCATGGCTTCCAGGCGGCTCAGGGAGCGGTCGGTACGCCATTCCTTGGCCAGCTCGACGGCGGCGCGTACCAGGTGGCCCTGGTGTTTTTCCAGCTGACCTTCAAAGCGCTCGAACAGGGTGAAAGCGTCGGCGGTAGCGCCGGCGAAGCCCGCGATGACCTGGCCGTGGTACAGGCGGCGCACCTTCTTGGCGTTGCCTTTCATCACGGTGTTGCCAAGGGATACCTGGCCGTCGCCGCCCATGACGACTTTGCCGTTACGGCGGACAGAAACGATTGTGGTCAAGGGGAGAGTCTCCACGCAGCGGGGCGAAAGTGCCTGATGCAGACTCATATGGGGGTGGGGGGAAGGATTTCAACCGGGGGGGATGAATGGTCGCGCTTGGCGGGGGGACTATGTGAAGGCATTCGCGGGCATGCCCGCTCCCACAGGGTTACCACATGCCTTGGAATTGTGGTGATCCTGTGGGAGCGGGCGTGCCCGCGAAGCATGTTACTCAGGCCTCGTGGCAGACGTGCCCGTCGACCAAGGTATAACGCACCGCCCCCGGCAGGCAGTGGCCGATGAACGGGCAGTTCTCGCCACGGGAGAACCATTGTTCGCCGGCAACGGTGGAGGCTTGCGGGTCGAACAGCACCAGGTCGGCCGGGCCGCCTACTTTCAGCTCCCCGGCCGGCAGGCGCAGGGCGGCAGCCGGGCCGCTGCTCAGACGGGCCAGCAAGGTCGGCAGGTCGAGCAGGCCGTCTTGCACCAGGGTCATGGCCAGTGGCAGCAGCAACTCGACGCTGCTGATACCTGGCTCGGTGGCGCCGAACGGGGCCAGCTTGGCGTCGCGCTCGTGCGGCTGGTGGTGGCTGGAGATGGCCTGGATCACCCCCGACTTCACCGCCTCGCGCAACCCGTCACGGTCGGCAGCGGTGCGCAGCGGCGGCTGCACGTGGTACAGGCTGGAGAAATCGCGCAGCGACTCGTCCGTGAGGATCAGCTGGTACAGCGCTACATCGGCGGTCACAGGCAGGCCCAAGGCCTGGGCCTGGGCAATCAGCCGCGCGCCACGGGCGCTGGTGATCTGGCTGAAGTGCGCACGCACGCCGCTCTGTTCCACCAGCAGCAGGTTGCGCGCCAGGGCCACGGTTTCGGCGCTTTCCGGGATGCCCGGCAGGCCGAGGAAGCTGGCCATGGCACCCTCGTGGGCCAGGCCGCCCTGGGCCAGATCGCGGTCCTGGGAGTGGAACACCACCGTCAGGTCGAAGGTGGCGGCATACTCCAGGGCGCGGGCCAGGGTACGGTTGTTGGGGATTTCCTTCAGGCCGTTGCCAAATGCTACGCAACCGGTGTCACGCAGGGCCACCAGTTCGGCCAGTTGCTCGCCTTCCAGGCCCTTGGTCAGGGCGCCGACCGGGTAGACCTTGCTGTTGGCGGCTTCGCGGGCACGGTCAAGGATAAGTTCGGCTACCGCCGAGGTGTCCAGCACCGGCTTGGTCTGCGGCGGGCAGCACAGGCTGGTGACGCCCCCAGCCACGGCAGCGCGGGTTTCACTGGCGATGTTGCCTTTGCGGCTATAACCCGGCTCGCGCAGGGACACGCCCAGGTCGACCAGGCCGGGTGCTGCGACCAGGCCATCAGCCTGGATCGTGCGGCTGGCTCTGAAACCGGCCGGTGCGGCACCGATGGCGGCAATGCGGCCGCCGTCCAGGTGCAGGTCGGTGACCTGGTCCAGGCCGCTGTTGGGGTCGATGACCCGGGCGCCGAGAATACTGATGGTCACTGGGCGTTCTCCTGGTCGAATTGACGTTGCGCGTTCTGCCCGCTCATGGCCATGGACAGCACGGCCATGCGCACGGCGATGCCGTAGGTGACCTGGTTGAGGATCACCGAATGCTTGCCATCGGCAACCGCCGACTCGATTTCCACGCCACGGTTGATCGGGCCCGGGTGCATGACGATTGCATCGGGCTTGGCTGCGGCCAGGCGTGCAGTCGTCAGGCCGAACAGGCGGTAGAACTCGCCTTCGCTGGGCAGCAGGCCACCGGCCATGCGCTCACGCTGCAGGCGCAGCATGATCACCACGTCGACGTCTTTCAGGCCTTCGGCGAGGTCGGTGTAGACCTTCACGCCGTACTGCTCGATACCAATGGGGATCAGGGTTTTCGGCCCGATCACGCGGATGTCCGGGCAACCCAGCGCTTTCAGCGCGAGCATGTCGGAACGGGCCACACGCGAGTGCAGGATGTCGCCGACGATGGCCACGGACAGGTTCTCGAAGCTGCCTTTGTGGCGGCGGATGGTGAGCATGTCGAGCATGCCCTGGGTCGGGTGCGCGTGGCGGCCGTCGCCGCCGTTGATCACGGCAACCTCCGGGCACACGTGCTCGGCGATGAAGTGCGCGGCGCCGGAGTCGGAATGGCGCACGACGAACATGTCAGCCGCCATGGCTTCGAGGTTGCGCAGGGTATCGAACAGGGTCTCGCCCTTGCTGGTCGAGGAGGTCGACACATTCAGGCTGATCACGTCGGCCGACAGGCGCTGGGCTGCCAGTTCGAAGGTGGTACGGGTACGGGTCGAGTTCTCGAAGAACACGTTGCACACAGTCTTGCCGCGCAGCAACGGGACTTTTTTCACAGCCCGGGCGCCGACTTCCAGGAAGGAGTCGGCGGTGTCGAGGATCTCGGTGAGCAGTTCGCGGGGCAAACCGTCAAGCGAGAGGAAGTGGCGCAGCTGGCCCTGATCATTGAGCTGCAGCGGGCGCTTGGCGTCGATTGGCGTCATCGCGGGGGACTCTTAAAGGGCGGAAGCGGAGGCGAGGTCCTGGCGCTCGAGGGCGAGCGGTGCGGGTCCGGTCAATTTTACCCGTTCATGGGCGCCCAGCGACAGGGTGGCGCCGAGCACGTTCGGGCGAATCGGCAGTTCGCCGGCATCCAGGTCCAGCAGGCAGACCAGGGTAACGCTGGCCGGGCGGCCGTAATCGAACAGTTCGTTGAGCGCCGCGCGGATGGTACGACCGCTCATCAGCACGTCATCCACCAGCACCAGGTGCTGGCCTTCGACCTCGAACGGCAACTCGGACGGGCGCACTTGCGGGTGCAGGCCGTTCTGGCTGAAGTCGTCGCGGTAGAACGACACGTCCAGGGTGCCCATGGGGCTGGTGTCGCCCATCGCTTCCTGCAGGGCCTGGGCAACCCAGACTCCGCCGGTGCGGATACCGATGTAACGGGGCTCGGTGATTGCCCGGCGCGCCAGGTGGGCACGAAGGTCGACAGCCATCTGCCGGATCAGCTCGGCGGGATTGGGTAGGCTCATTGCGGGCTCCTCGGAAGGGTGCGCCGGGTGGGCCCGGCGGCAAAGATGATCAGGTATTGGCCTCCAGCCAGCCTTGCAGCAACAAGGCAGCGGCAATGGCATCGACCGGGTTGTCGCGGTAGCTGCCACGCTGGCCGCCACGGGCCATGCGCTCGCCTTTGGCCTCGAAGGTGGTCAGGCGCTCGTCGTGCGTGTGCACGGGCAGGTTGAAGCGGCCGTTCAGGCGGCGGGCGAACTTTTCGGCACGGGCGCTCATTTCGCTGGGAGTGCCGTCCATGTTCAGCGGTAGGCCGACGACAATGGCATCTGGCTTCCATTCGGCAATCAGCTTTTCCACCTGGGCCCAGTCCGGTACGCCGTTCTGCGCCTTCAGGGTGCACAGTTCGCGGGCCTGGCCGGTAATCACCTGGCCAACGGCCACGCCGATCTGTTTGCTGCCATAGTCGAAGCCCAGCAGCAGGCGTAGCTCAGCCATCAGGCGTGGCCCGCCTGGCTGGTCAGCAGGTGCAGGTTGATCCCCAGGCTGGCGGCCGCAGCCTCCAGGCGCAGGTCGCTGGCCATGCCGAAGACAATATCCGGGTCGAACGGGCAGTTCAGCCAGGCGTTGTCTGCCAGCTCCGCTTCCAGTTGGCCCGCTTCCCAACCGGCATAGCCCAAGGTGATCAGGCTCTGCTTCGGGCCCACCCCGGCGGCGATAGCCAGCAATATGTCCTGTGACGTGGTCAGCGACAGCCCCTCCAGCGCCACGCTGGCCTGGAAACTGCACTCGCTGCTGTGCAACACGAAGCCGCGGTCGGTTTGTACCGGGCCACCCTGGTAGATCGGCACCTGCAAGGTGCTGGCCGGCGGCGTTTCGTCCGGGCGCAGTTGCTCGAGGATGTCGGCCAGGCTCAGTTCCTGTGGTCGGTTGACCACCAGGCCCATGGCGCCATGCTCATTGTGCTCGACGATGTACGTGAGGGTCTGGGCGAAGTTCGGATCGGCCATGTGTGGCATGGCGATCAGGAACTGGTGCTTGAGGTAGCTGGGTGCGAGGGTTTTCATGGGGATAGTGTGGCGCCAGGTGGCGAGACTGACAAGGTGCGGATTTGTGTCGTCTGGTTGGCGGTTGTCGTGAGGTTTTTGGTGTCTTCGAGATTGAGCGCCGCCCGCGCGGCGCATCGCGAGCTATGCTCGCTCCTACGTTTGTTTCGGGCCAGTAACGCCAGTGACGGGCGCGCGCGGCCGCCTGGTCCGTACCACACGATATCGCGTCATGCGCCAAGGCGTTCGCGCGCAAATCCCACAGGAATGACTGGCCCGAAACAAACGTAGGAGCGAGCGCAGCTCGCGATGCGCCGCGCGGGCGGCGCTCGGTCTCCCAGGCGACGCACCTCTACCGCCATGCGCGGGCGGCGCTCGATCTCCCAGGCGACGCATCTCTACCGCCATACCCTCAAGGCCACACCGCCTGGCATGACGTTGCGCAATGGCCGGGTGTGTTTGCCGTGGGTTTCAGGGGGTGGCAGAAATCGAGCGCCGCCCGCGCGGCGCATCGCGAGCTGCGCTCGCTCCTACGTTTGTTTCTGGCCAGTAACGCCTGTGACAGGCGCGCGCGACCGCCTTGTTTGTACGACGCAATATCGCGCCATGCGCCAAGGCGTACGCGCGCAAATCCCCCAGAAATAATTGGCCCGAAACAAACGTAGGAGCGAGCGTAGCTCGCGATGCGCCGCGCGGGCGGCGCTCGATCTTCCAGGCGACGCACCTCTACCGCCATACAGGCGGCGCTCGATCTTCCAGGCGACGCACCTCTACCGCCATACAGGCGGCGCTCGATCTTCCAGGCGACGCATCTCTACCGCCATACCCTCAAGGCCACACCGCCTGGCATGACGTTGCGCAATGGCCGGGTGTGTTTGCCGCGGGTTTTATGGTGTTGCAGAAATCGAGCGCCGCCCGCGCGGCGCATCGCGAGCTGCGCTCGCTCCTACGTTTGTTTCTGGCCAGTAACGCCTGCGACAGGCGCGCGCGACCGCCTTGTTTGTACGACGCAATATCGCGCCAAGCGCCAAGGCGCCCGCGCGCAAATCCCCCCCAGAAATAATTGGCCCGAAACAAACGTAGGAGCGAGCATAGCTCGCGATGCCTCAGTTACTGGACAAACGGTCCCCACGGGCGAAGCGCCAGGTGCGGATGATCTCCAGCCGGTCAAACTCGGCCAGATCCCCGGTAAACGGTGCAAATGGCGCCGCCAGCCGCACGATGCGCTGCGCAGCCTGGTCCAGCACTGGCTGCCCGGATGATTCCAGCACCAGCACCTCGTACAGCGAGCCATCGCGGTTGATCGACACCATCATGCGCAAGTTGCCGTAGATCTGCTGCCGGCGCGCTTCGTCGGGATAGTTCAGGTTGCCCACGCGCTCGACCTTCTTGCGCCACTCTTCCTTGTACCAGGCGCCCTTGTCGCGCATGGTCGACGCGGCGTTCAGGCGATGAATGCGCGGGCGCTTGGCGTACATCTGCTGCTCGTTGGACAGCTCCGCCTCCAGGCTGGCGATCTGGCTGGACAGCTGCGAGCTGTCGAAGTCCGGTGCCGGTGCGGCTGGCTTGGGCTGTGCTTTGCTTTCCTTGGGTTTGGGTTCGACCTTGTGCGGCTTGGGCGCCGTAGTCACCACCGCCGACTTTTTCGGGGTAGGGGGTGGAACCACCTCGGGCCTGGCCGCAGGCGGTGGGGTGATCTTGTTGATCTTGCTGTCCTGGAAAGGCGCCAGTTCGGTGGTCTTGGGCACCGCTTTCTTGTCCAGGGTGCCGCTGCCTTGCTGGTTGTCCTGGGCCTGGAAGTCAGCCTTCTCGGGCGGCTTCTCGCTCTTGAAGGTGGCCAGGGTGATGTCCATGGTGTGGCGGATTTCGGCAGGCTTGACCACGGTGAAACCCACGCCGAGGATCAGCGCCAGGTGCACCAGCGCAGCCAGGAACAGGGTGAAGCCGAGCCGGTCCGCAGGGCGAACACGGGGAGGCAGCAGGTCGGCAGGGACGTCAGCGGGCAGCGTCATCAGGTATCCAGCAACCGCAGGGCGGGGCAGCAGCTCAGTCGAATAGGACCGGCATCATACCCCACTCTACGGCTTTACTTCGCGTTGGCTGTCAGCGTGCCTTGAGCTTGCGATCAATGGCATCCATCAGCTTGCCACCGATATCGGTGTTGTAGGCGGCATCGATTTCGCGAATACAGGTGGGGCTGGTGACGTTGATTT
This sequence comes from Pseudomonas sp. LTR0, assembly GCF_036630035.1. Classification (NCBI taxonomy): domain Bacteria; kingdom Pseudomonadati; phylum Pseudomonadota; class Gammaproteobacteria; order Pseudomonadales; family Pseudomonadaceae; genus Pseudomonas; species Pseudomonas sp. LTR0. The sequence goes on along the minus strand of NZ_CP123734.1, from coordinate 5,050,408 downwards.
CGGTGAGGTAGTCGCCGATCACGTCCAGGCCAACGAACAGCAGGCCCTTCTCGCGCAGCGTCGGGCCGACCTGGGCGGCGATCCAGCGGTCGCGCTCGGTCAGTGGGCGGGCTTCGCCACGCCCGCCAGCGGCCAGGTTGCCACGGGTTTCGCCGCTGGCCGGAATACGTGCCAGGCAATAGTCCACTGGCTCGCCGTCGATCATCAGGATGCGCTTGTCGCCGTCCTTGATTGCCGGCAGGTAGGCCTGGGCCATGATTTGCTGGGTGCCCAGTGCGGTCAGGGTTTCCAGGATCACCGACAGGTTGGGGTCGCCCGCCCGGTGACGGAAGATCGACGTACCGCCCATGCCATCCAGCGGCTTGAGGATCACGTCGGCATGCGTGGCAGCGAATTCGCGAATGATGTCCGGGCGGCGGCTGACCAGGGTTGGGCTGGTGCATTGCGGGAACAGCGTGGCGAACATTTTTTCGTTGCAGTCGCGCAGGCTTTGCGGGCGGTTTACCACCAGTACGCCTTCGGCCTCGGCTTGCTCCAGCAGGTAAGTGCTATAGACAAACTCCATGTCGAAGGGCGGGTCCTTGCGCATCAGGATCACGTCCAGTTCGGCCAGCGGGCTGTCCTGCTCCTCGCCCAGTTCGAACCAGCGCGCCGGGTCGGCAAACACCTTCAGCGGGCGCATGCGGGCGCGGGCCTTGCCTTCACCCTGATACAGGTCTTGCTGTTCCATGTAGAACAGGCTCCAGCCGCGTGCCTGGGCGGCCAGCAGCATGGCCAGCGAGCTGTCCTTCTTGTAGGAGATGGACGCGATGGGGTCCATCACAATGCCGAGGCGAACGCTCATGGGGGGTCCTCTTGGCGGCAGGTGGCCGCGGTGGATCGAAAGAAAAGTGGCTCAGGGTGGCGCCGCGAACGCCGACGGTCAAGGGGCGCGGCAGATGGAATGGCCACCCGGAGTATGCTAAAAATGCAGCTGCAAGCCTTGAGCTACAAGCCTCAAGAAAAGAGCATCCATGCGCCGAGCTGCTTTCTTGCAGCTTGCCGCTTGCAACTTGCGGCTTCAATCCTACTGGTAGGCATCTATGGAACAACCCCTGAAGGTGATGGTGATCGACGATTCCCGCACGATCCGCCGCACCGCGCAGATGCTGCTCGGTGAAGCGGGTTGCGAGGTGATCACTGCCAGCGATGGCTTCGATGCCCTGGCCAAGATCGTCGACCATCAGCCCAGCATCATTTTCGTCGATGTGCTGATGCCACGCCTGGACGGCTACCAGACCTGCGCGGTAATCAAGCACAACAGTGCCTTCAAGGATACCCCGGTTATCCTGCTGTCGTCGCGCGATGGCCTGTTCGACAAGGCCCGCGGCCGGGTGGTCGGTTCCGATCAGTTCCTGACCAAGCCGTTCAGCAAGGAAGAACTGCTCGACGCGATCCGCGCCCATGTGCCCGGGTTTGCCGCACCTCAACAACACGTACCCTGACCGAGCCCCGCCATGGCGCGGTCCTACTTTCCTGATGGGGAAACAGCATGGCCCGAGTTCTGATTGTCGACGACTCGCCGACAGAGATGTACAGATTGACCGAATGGCTGGAAAAGCACGGCTACCAGGTGCTCAAGGCCAGCAACGGTGCCGACGGCGTGGCTCTGGCCCGGCAGGACAAGCCCGACGCGGTGCTGATGGACATCGTCATGCCTGGCATGAACGGCTTCCAGGCCACCCGCCAGCTCAGCAAGGACCCGGAAACCAGCGCTATTCCAGTGATCGTGGTAACCACCAAGGACCAGGAAACCGACCGTATCTGGGCCACGCGCCAGGGTGCCCGTGACTTCCTGACCAAACCGGTGGAAGAGGAAGCGCTGATCGCCAAGCTCAAAGAAGTGCTGGGGGCTTGACCACCCGCCCGCAAGGCGCGTCGCTGACCGCCTTTGAGTTGTTGCTGGACATCGACCGGCGCTGCCGCCTGCTGGTCGCCGATCAGCCGCTGCAGGACAACCGCGTGCAGCAGTGGAGCGGCATTGGCTTTAGCATTGCCGGGCAGTGGTTCGTCGCGCCCATGGGCGAAGTGGCCGAGGTGCTGCGCGAACCACGTAGTAGCCGTGTCCCCGGTGTGCAGCCATGGGTATGTGGGGTAGCCAACCTGCGTGGCCGGCTGTTGCCGGTAATGGACTTGAGCTGCTTCTTCGGCCTGGGCCACGCCGCACCGGGCAAGCAGCGGCGAGTGCTGGTGCTGGATCACGACGACCTGTTCGTCGGCTTGCTGGTCGACGAGGTGCTGGGCCTTCAGCACTTTGCCCTCGACAGCCTGCAGCTGTCGCCGCCGCAGCCTCTGATCGCTGCCGCTGCACGCTTTGTGCAGGGGTATTTTCCGCGTGAACGTAACTGGGCGATCTTCAGCCCCTTTGCCCTGGCCCAGGCGCCGGGCTTTCTCGATGTGGCGTTATAGGACCTGCGAACGTGAACAAGCCTGCCACCCCCGTCACTGCCACCACCGTGAGCCCACGTACCCGCAGCATCGCGCAGATCACCGTGCTGTTCCTGATACTGATCCTCTCGATCATCTTGCTATTCGCAAACTTTGCTTACCTCAATACCCAATCCAACTACGACAAGCAGTACATCGGCCATGCCGGCGAGCTGCGCGTGCTGTCGCAGCGTATCGCCAAGAACGCCACCGAGGCGGCCACCGGCAAGGCCTTGGCCTTCAAGCTGCTGTCGGATGCGCGCAATGATTTCGAGCAGCGCTGGGGCTACCTGCGCCAAGGGGACAAGTCCACTGGCCTGCCGCCTGCGCCGCCTTCGGTGCGTGACGAGATGGAATCGGTACGCCGCGACTGGGAAAACCTGCGCAAGAACACCGACATCATCCTGGCCAGCGAGCAGACCGTGCTGTCGCTGCATCAGGTGGCAGCGACCCTGGCCGAGACCGTGCCGCAGTTGCAGGTGGAATATGAAAAAGTGGTCGAGATCCTGCTGCAGAGCGGTGCCCCGGCCAGTCAGGTTGCAGTGGCTCAGCGCCAACTGTTGCTGGCCGAACGTATTCTTGGCTCGGTCAACACCGTCCTGGCCGGTGACGACAGCGCCGCCCAGGCGGCCGATGCCTTCGGCCGTGACGCCGGGCGCTTTGGCCAGGTGCTGGAGGGCATGCTCAATGGCAATGCGACGATCCAGGTAACCCGTGTAGAAGACGCCGACGCCCGCGCACGGCTGGCCGAAATCGCCGAGTTGTTCCAGTTCGTTGCCGGTTCGGTGGACGAAATCCTCGAAACCTCGCCCGAACTGTTCCGTGTGCGTGAGGCTGCGGGCAACATCTTCAGCCTGTCGCAAACCTTGCTCGACGAAGCTTCACACCTGGCGAACGGTTTCGAGAACCTGGCCGGCGGTCGCACCCTCGACACCGTTGGCGGCTATGTCTTGGGCCTGCTGGCGCTGGCCTCGATCATCCTTATCGGCCTGGTCATGGTGCGTACCACCAACCGCCAACTGCGCGAGACCGCAGAAAAGAACGAACGTAACCAGCAGGCCATCATGCGCCTGCTCGACGAAATCGAAGAGCTGGCAGATGGCGACCTGACGGTGACCGTATCGGTGACTGAAGACTTCACCGGCGCCATTGCCGACTCGATCAACTATTCCGTGGACCAGTTGCGCGATCTGGTCGCCACCATCAACCACAGTGCAGTGCAGGTCGCGGCCGCCGTGCAGGACACGCAGAACACCGCGCGGCAACTGGCCAAGGCCTCCGAGCACCAGGCCGCACAGATCAGCGAGGCGTCCGAGGCGGTGGGTGACATGGTCGAGTCGATTGACCGGGTTTCGGCGCATGCTTACGAATCGGCCAAAGTGGCCGAGCGTTCGGTGGCTATCGCCAACAAAGGCAATGAGGTGGTGCACAACACCATCAACGGCATGGACAACATTCGCGAGCAGATCCAGGACACCGCCAAACGGATCAAGCGCCTTGGCGAATCCTCTCAGGAAATCGGCGACATCGTCAGCCTGATCGACGACATTGCCGATCAGACCAACATTCTTGCCCTGAACGCTGCCATCCAGGCTTCGTTGGCCGGGGAAGCCGGCCGTGGGTTTGCCGTGGTTGCCGACGAGGTGCAGCGCCTGGCTGAGCGCTCATCGTCTGCCACCCGCCAGATCGAGGCGCTGGTGCGTACCATTCAGGCCGATACCAACGAAGCGGTGATCTCCATGGAGCAAACCACCGCCGAAGTGGTGCGTGGCGCACGCCTGGCCCAGGATGCCGGGGTGGCGCTGGCCGAGATCGAAGGGGTGTCGCAGAACCTCGCCGACCTTATCCACAGCATCTCCGACGCTGCCCAGTTGCAGACCTCGTCCGCCGGGCAGATCTCCCACACCATGGCAGTGATTCAGCAGATCACCGCGCAAACCTCCGCCGGCTCCGGCGCCACCGCCGACAGCATCCGCCACTTGGCCCGCATGGCGAGCGAGATGCGCCGTTCGGTGTCCGGATTCACCCTGCCGCCACCTACCGAGCCGCGTTGAGGAATAGTGACCATGGCGTCTGCAGTAAGCCCCGAGCGTCACGAAACAGTGGCGCTGGCCTGGACCAAGGCCGCCATTCTCGATTGCCTGGGTCAGGCACGGCAGGCGCTGGAGCGCTTTGCTGGCGAGACGGACGACCTTTCGATGATGGCTTTCGTGGTCGACAACCTGCATCAGGTGCACGGCTGCCTGCGCATGCTCGAACTGCGCGGCGCCACGCGCCTGGCCGAGGAGCTGGAGCTGTTCGCCAAGGCGTTGGCCGACGGCCAGGTCAGCCCCCGGGGTGATTGCCTGGGGGCGTTGTTCCGCGGCCTGGAGCAGTTGCCCTCGTATCTTGAGCGGTTACGCGGTGCCCGCCACGACCTGCCGCTGGTGATGCTGCCGTTGCTCAACCAGCTGCGTGCCTGCCGTGGCGAGGAACCGCTGGCCCAGGCCAGCCTGATGACCGGTGCCGCCCAACGCTTTGCAGGTGACGATGACCTTGCCAACCTCGACCTGTCGCTGGGCAACTGGCGTGACCAGTTGCAGGCCGGGTCGGGGCGCGATGCGCTGCGTTCGGTGGTAACTGCACTGTGCGATGACTTGATGCGCATCAAGGAGCGCCTGGACCAGTACGGGCGCGGTGACCGTCAGCATCACGAGCAGCTCGATGCGCTACTGGCACCGTTGCGCCACGTGGCTGACACCCTGGCGGTACTGGGCTTTCAGCAACCGCGGCGCGTTATCATCGACCAGGTGCTGGCATTGCAGGCATTGGCTCAGGGCGAGCGGGCGGTGGACGACGCGGTGTTGATGGATGTGGCGGGGGCTTTGCTGTACGTGGAGGCCTCCCTGAACGGCATGGTCGGCCCTTTGGAGGAAAACGGCCAAGGCAGCCTGCCGGGCTCGGACCTGGCCGAGATACGCCAGCTGGTGCTGAATGAATCGCTGAACGTGCTGCAGCAGGCCAAGGATCTGATCGGCGATTACCTGGAGTCCGACTGGCCCCGGCAACGCCTGCAGCCCTTGCCGGGGCTGTTGCAGCAGATCCGCGGGGCACTGGCCATGTTGATGCTGCCGGCCGTGGCCGAGCTGTTTGTCGGCTGCGCAAGCTATGTGCAGCGTTGGCTGCAGCACCTGGAAGAAGAGCCGCCGATTGATGAGCTGACGCACTTGGCCGAGGCACTGAGCGCTGCCGAATGCTACCTGCAATGGCGGGCGGCCGACCCGCTGGCCGATGGCCAGCCCTTTATCGAGATGGCACGGGCCAGCCTGGCGGCGCTGGGTGTGCAGTGCGCGGTGGTCGGGGCCAGCCCAGACCAAGACGGCAGTGGCGATGGTATCGATGACGAGCTTCGCGAAGTGTTCCTTGAAGAAGCGGGCGAGCTGCTGCCGGAAATCGAGCGCCATTGGCTGCGCTGGCGTGCCGACAACCAGCAGCGCGAGGCGCTGGGCGAAGTGCGTCGCGCGCTGCACACGCTCAAAGGCAGCGGCCGCATGGTGCATGCAGAGGCGGTGGCTGAACTGGCCTGGGGGGCCGAGCACCTGCTGAACCGGGTGCTCGAGGGCCGCAGCGTACTCAGCCCGGAAGGGGTTGTAGCGCTGCAGCAGGTGTTCGTTCACTTGCCTGACCTGATGGCCGACTTTGCTGCCGGCCAGCTGCCGCAACTGACTGAAATCGAGCAATTGGCCGGGCACTTGCACAGCTTGGCCGAAAACGATGCCCCGGCGGCTGCCGGTGTCGATGGCCTCGATCCGCAGTTGCTGGGCATTTTTCGCACCGAGGCGCAGGGTCATCTGGCCAATCTTGAGGTTTATCTGCAAAGCGCCGGCGGCCACGACACCCCGGTCAGCGATGACTTGCAGCGTGCCTTGCACACGCTCAAAGGCAGTGCCGCCATGGCCGGGGTGATGCCGGTCGCAGAACTGGCCACTGCCTTCGACCGCCTGGCCCGTGAGTACAAGGGGCATCAACTGCCACTGCAAATGGCCGAGATGGAGTGGCTGGAAGCTGCGCGCTCGTTGTTCCATCTGGGTTTGGCGCAACTCGATAGCACACCGCTGGCCGCCATCCCCGGCGCTGCGGAACTGATCGAACAGGTCGGCCAGGCAGTGGACGGCCGCCTGGCCAGCCTGCATGAAGACCCGCACCATGCCGGCCGGCGCAAGCATGATCCGCAGTTGGTCGCCAGCTTCCTGGCGCAGGCCATGGACATTCTGCTCGATGCAGAGACGTTGTTGTCGCGTTGGCAGCAACAGCCTGCCCAGCGTGACGCACTGGATAATCTGCTCGACCAGATGACCACCCTGGGGCACGCCGCGCATCTGGCCGACCTGTGGCAGATGGATGAGGTGTGCGAGGCGTTGCTGGACCTGTATGGCGCTGTGGAGGAGGGCAGCCTGCCTGCCGATGCCCGCTTCTTCAGCCAGGCGCAGCGGGCCCAGGAGACCCTGCTGGACATGCTCGACGAAGTGGCCGCCGGGCAGGATATTCCGCAGCGCCCGGAGCTGGTCGACAGCCTGCGCAACTTGCTGGACCAGGCCCTGGCGCCGGATGCCACCGGCCTGGTGGGCATCGATACGGTCACACCACTGCACCCGGACATGGACCTGTCCGACACCTTGGGGTTGCCGCACCCGCCGTTGCAACCGGAGGTGGCCGAGCCGCTTGCCGAGAAACCGGAAAGCCCCGGCGAAGAGCTGCTGGAAGTGTTTCTGGAAGAAAGCTCGGACATCGTCGAAAGCGCCGCGGCGGCCTTGGCACGTTGGCAGGCCGACCCGCGCAGCAGCGTAGAGGTGGACAACCTGATGCGCGACCTGCATACCCTCAAGGGTGTGGCGCGTATGGTCGAAATTACCCCAATCGGTGACCTGGCCCACGAACTGGAGTTTCTCTACGAGCTGTTGGCTGCCGGCAGATTGCCGCCAAGCGCGCCACTGTTCGCCCTGCTGCAGAACTGCCACGACCGTCTGGCGCATATGCTTGACGCTGTGCGCCTGGGGCAGCCGCTGCATGCCGCTACAGCACTGATCGACTACATTCGCAACTTCAGCAGTGCGGCACTGACCGACAGTGCCGCGGGCCAGGGGCCGCCAGAAGCTGCAACCGCCGAAGCACCGGCAGCAGCGCCAGAGCGGGCACCAGGTGACATGGTCAAGGTCGACGCCGAGCTGCTCGACGACCTGGGTAACCTAGCCGGCGAGCACTCGATCATTCGTGGGCGCATCGAGCAGCAGGTCAACGACGCGCAGTTCGCCCTCAACGAGATGGAAACCACACTTGAGCGCATGCGTGATCAGTTGCTGCGTCTGGATGTGGAGACCCAGGGGCGAATCTCCAGCCGGCAGCAGTTCGAAGGCGATGCCTATGACGACTTCGACCCTCTGGAAATGGACCGCCACTCCCAGCTGCAGCAGCTGTCACGGGCCCTCTTCGAGTCTGCCTCGGACCTGCTCGATCTGAAGGAAACCCTGGCTCAGCGTGCTCAGGAGGCGTACAGCCTGCTGCAACAGCAGGCGCGGGTGAACAGCCAGTTGCAGGAGGGCCTGACCGCCACCCTGATGGTGCCGTTCGAACGCCTGGTGCCGCGCTTGCAGCGCGTGGTGCGTCAGGTGGCCAGCGAGCTGGGCAAGCAGGTGGAGTTGGTGGTTGGCAATGCCGAGGGTGAACTGGACCGCAGCGTACTGGAACGTATGGTGGCGCCGCTGGAGCATATGCTGCGCAACGCCGTTGACCACGGGCTGGAAAGCCGCGCAATGCGCCTGGCCGCCGGCAAGCCGGAGCAGGGCACCATTCACCTGAATTTGCTGCATGAGGGCGCCGATATCGTCATCGAAATGACGGATGATGGTGCCGGCGTGCCACTGGAAGCGGTGCGGCACAAGGCCATCAAGCGCGGCCTGCTGGACCCGCAGGCACAGTTGAGTGACCACGAGATCCTGCAGTTCATCCTGCGGCCAGGCTTTTCCACCGCCGAAAAGATCACCCAGATTTCCGGGCGCGGGCTGGGCATGGATGTGGTGCACGAGGAGGTCAAGCAACTGGGTGGCTCGATGAGTATCGAGTCGGCGCAGGGCAAGGGGGCGCGCTTCCTGATCCGCCTGCCGTTCACCGTGTCGATCAACCGTGCGCTGATGGTGCACCTGGGCGAAGAGCAATACGCCATTCCGCTCAATACCATTGAGGGCATCGTCCGCGTGCCACCTGCCGAGCTTGCGGCGTGCTACCAGCTGGACTCGCCCCGCTATGTGTATGCCGGTCACGAATACGAGCTGCGCTACCTGGGCGAGTTGCTGCAAGGCCTGCCGCGCCCGGCGCTGCTGGGGCAGAGCGTACCGTTGCCGGTGCTGCTGGTGCATTCCAAGGAGCAGTCGTTCGCCATTCAGGCCGACAGCCTGTCGCCCAGCCGCGAGATCGTGGTGAAAAGCCTGGGGCCGCAGTTTGCTGCGGTTGCCGGGCTATCGGGGGCGACATTGCTAGGCGATGGCCGGGTGGTACTGATTCTTGACCTGCTGGGCCAACTGCGCGGCCAGCAGCGACGGCTGGCCCGCCTGCCCGGTGGCGGCAGCCAACGCCAGTTGCTTGGCCCGGCACCGCGCCGTCCCTTGCTGGTGATGGTGGTGGACGATTCGGTAACCGTACGCAAAGTCACCAGCCGCCTGCTGGAGCGCCACGGCATGAGCGTGCTCACGGCCAAGGATGGCGTCGATGCCATGGCCCTGCTGGAAGAGCACCGACCCGACGTGTTGTTGCTGGATATCGAGATGCCGCGCATGGACGGCTTCGAGGTGGCCACACGTATCCGCCGTGACGCGCGGCTCAAAGACTTGCCGATCATCATGATCACCTCGCGCACCGGGCAGAAGCACCGGGACCGCGCCATGGCCATCGGCGTCAACGAATACCTGGGCAAGCCGTACCAGGAATCGCTGCTGTTGCAGAGCATCGCACATTGGAGCCAGGCCCATGCTTGAACTGATTTCCGGCCAGCGCAGCAGCCTGACCGGGCTGTTGCTGCCGTTGGGGGACCGCACGCTGGTGTTGCCCAACGTGGCGGTGGCCGAGCTGAGCGGGCAACGTAACCTGGTGTGCCAGCATGGCGACCCCGCCTGGCACCTGGGGTGGATCGATTGGCGTCAGCAACGCCTGCCGCTGATCGGTTTCGAGGCCGCGTGCGGTGGTGAGACGCCGTGCGGGGAGCGGGCTCGCGTGGTGGTGCTCAATGCCTTGGGCGATACCGGTTTGCGGTACCTGGCGCTGTTGCTGCAGGGCATTCCGCGCTCGTGCAAGCTCGACAGCCAGCTGAACTATGTGGATGTGGCGCTGGGCAGGCTGGAGCTAGCGGCGGTGCAGGTGGGTGAGCAGGTGGCGCGGGTGCCGGACCTGGTCGCATTGGAAAGGCTGGTGCGTGACGCGGATCTGCAACCTGATCTTGAGTAGGATGTGAGGCACAGGGCCTCTTCGCGGGTAAACCCGCTCCTACAATGGCTGCGCTCCGTTGTAGGAGCGGGTTTACCCGCGAAGGGATCATCAGCATCACTTCAGGAACCCAGCCCACCTCAGGAGGTCTGTGTTTGCATGTATTACGGTGAACGCTTCAACGCCTGGACCCACTTGGTCGGTGCCGTCCTCGCTGCTATTGGTGCCATCTGGCTGATCGTGGTCGCGGGCATGCAAGGCGACCCGTGGAAGATCGTCAGTTTCTCCATCTACGGCGGCACGCTGCTGTTGCTGTACAGCATTTCCACCCTGTACCACAGCACCCGTGGGCGGGCGAAAGTGATCATGCGCAAGCTCGACCATCTGTCGATCTATCTGCTGATTGCCGGCAGCTACACGCCGTTTTGCCTGGTCAGCCTGCGCGGCCCTTGGGGATGGAGCCTGTTCGGCGTGGTCTGGGGGCTGGCGATCATCGGCATGTTGCAAGAGATCAAGCCGCGCTCCGAGGCGCGGATCCTGTCGATCATCATCTATGCGGTAATGGGCTGGATCGTGCTGGTGGCCGTCAAACCACTGCTGAATTCGCTGGGCACTGCCGGCTTCGCCTGGCTGGCTGCCGGCGGCGTGTTCTACACCGTCGGCATCATCTTCTTCGCCTTCGACAGCCGCTTCCGCCACTGGCATGGCATCTGGCACCTGTTCGTGATCGCTGGCAGCCTGATGCACTTCGTGGCGGTGTCGCTCTACGTACGCTAATTAAAAATCGCCCCACAACTGCTGTGCCACCGACAGCGCCACCACTGGCGCGGTCTCGGTGCGCAGCACGCGTGGGCCAAGGCGGGCTGCGTGGAAGCCGGCGGCTTTGGCCTGCTCCACTTCGGCCTCGCTAAGGCCGCCTTCGGGGCCGATCACGAAGGCCAGGGTTGCGGGCTTTTCATGGCTGGTGAGCGGCTCGGCCACCGGGTGCAGGACCAGCTTCAGGTCAGCCTTGGTGCTGCTCAACCATTCGGCCAGGGGCACGGGTGGGTGGATGACGGGCAAGGTAGAACGCCCGCATTGTTCACAGGCGCTGATCGCCACTTGGCGCCAGTGGGCCAGGCGCTTGTCGGCGCGTTCGTCTTTCAGGCGCACTTCACAGCGTTCGCTGACGATCGGCGTGATTTCATTGGCGCCAAGCTCGGTGGCCTTCTGGATCGCCCAGTCCATGCGCTCGCCACGGGAAAGGCCCTGGCCCAGGTGCACATGCAGCGGTGAATCGGCCTGGCCGGCAAAGGCCTGGTCAAGGCTGACGCGGACAGTTTTCTTGCCCACCTCAAGCAACTGACCACGGAATTCCTGGCCGCTGCCATCGAACAGCTGCACGGCGTCGCCGGGAGCCATGCGCAGCACGCGGCCAATGTAGTGGGCCTGGGCCTCGGGCAGGTCGTGCTCGCCAAGGCTCAGGGGGGCGTCGATGAAGAAGCGGGACAGTCTCATGGGTTTGCTCGGTAAATAGAGAGACACAGATCCCTGTGGGAGCGGGCGTGCCCGCGAATCAGGCGCCGCGGTGCCTGGCAAGGGCTTCGCCTTTGTTCGCGGGCTCGCCCGCTCCCACAGGAAAAGTGATGTGGCGAATTGCCAGGCCTAGCCCGGGTCGCGGAAGTCGGGGTGGAAGTTGGCCGGCACTGCGACACTGATGCTGTCGCGGGTGGCGATGTCGATGCCTTCGCTGGCGACCTCAGCGAGGAAGTCGATCTGCTCGGGGGTGATCACATACGGCGGCAGGAAGTACACCACGCTGCCCAGCGGTCGCAGCAGGGCGCCGCGGGTCAGGGCGTGCTCGAACACCTTCAGGCCACGCCGCTGCTGCCAGGGATAGGCAACCTTGCCTGCCTTGTCCTGAACCATTTCGATGGCCAGGGCCATGCCGGTCTGGCGAATTTCGGCAACATGAGCATGGTCGGCCAAATGTGCAGTGGCTGTGGCCATGCGCGTGGCCAGGGCCTTGTTGGCCTCGATCACATTGTCCTGTTCGAAGATATCCAGGGTCGCCAGCGCCGCAGCGCAAGCCAGCGGGTTGCCGGTGTAGCTGTGCGAGTGCAGGAATGCGCGCAGTGTCGGGTAATCGTCGTAGAACGCCTGGTACACCTTGTCGGTGGTCAGGCAGGCGGCCAGCGGCAGGTAGCCACCGGTCAGGGCCTTGGACAGGCACAGGAAATCTGGGCGGATGCCGGCTTGCTCGCAGGCGAACATCGTGCCGGTGCGGCCAAAACCCACGGCGATCTCGTCGTGGATCAGGTGCACGTCGTAGCGGTCGCAGGCCTCGCGCAACAGCTTGAGGTACACCGGGTGGTACATGCGCATGCCACCGGCACCCTGTATCAGCGGCTCGACGATCACGGCGCTGATCGAGGTGTGGTGTTCGGCCAGGGTCTGCTCCATGGCCTGGAACATGTTGCGCGAGTGCTCCTCCCAGCTCATGCCCTCGGGGCGCAGGTAGCAGTCAGGGCTGGGCACCTTGAGAGTGTCGAGCAGCAACGCCTTGTAGGTTTCGGTGAACAGCGGCACATCACCCACCGACATGGCGGCAATGGTTTCGCCGTGGTAGCTGTTGGTCAGGGTGACGAAGCGCTTCTTGTCCGGTTTGCCGATGTTCTGCCAGTAGTGGAAGCTCATCTTCAGCGCTACTTCGATGCATGACGAGCCATTGTCGGCATAGAACACCCGGTCGAGACCGGCCGGGGTCATGGCGACCAGGCGCTCGGACAGCTCGATCACGGGCTGATGACTGAAGCCGGCCAGGATCACGTGTTCGAGCTGGTCGACCTGATCCTTGATGCGTTGGTTGATGTGCGGGTTGGCATGGCCGAACACGTTGACCCACCAGCTGCTCACCGCATCCAGGTAGCGTTTGCCCTCGAAGTCTTCCAGCCACACGCCTTCGCCGCGCTTGATAGGAATCAGCGGCAGCTGCTCGTGGTCTTTCATCTGGGTACAGGGGTGCCACAGGACCTTGAGGTCGCGTTGCATCCACTGATCATTGAGGCCCATGGGCACTTCTCCTGGCTTTGCGGCGTGATTCGACCGCGTAAGCCTAAGCAATGCCGCAGGGCAGGACAACCGCTGCCGTTCAATGGCGGTGGGTGCCGGTCCATTCCAGCTTGCGGATATGCACGGTGCCCGCGTGCGAGGTGGAGATGGTCAGGCGCCGAAAGGGGCCGTCAATCACCTGGTAGTAGGGGTGTGTAGCTATCGGGCCCGGGCGAGAGTCCCGGAAGCCGCTACCTTCGAGGGTGAGCCAGTAGAAAATGCGAGGGGATGGCGCAACCAGGTCATAGTCGATGTTCTCGGCATCGAACAACATGTGCAGGTCTTCGCCTAGAAAGTCGCTGACTACGTAGTATTCCAGCCGCAGGGAGTCGACCTCTTGAGCGAACGCAATCGAAATTTCGCTGTGTTCACCAATCACCAGCTCGGTACCGTCCTCGCCCTTGAAGGCTTCGTGAAAGCCGATCCAGGACGTGCTGCTGGAGTGGAAGCTCAGGCCTGAGGCTGTGCGAAGTGTCTGCCTGTGTAACAGAAGCTGCCGCTCCACTTGGTTGAAACGCTCCTCGAAGATCATGCGCACCCCCCCCTGGCGGGCGTTTGGCCATCTTCGCCAGCTTCGCCTACCACCCTGTGACATGGCTACTGGCAAAAATGTCAGTTGCCAAAAGGACTTGATGTCACTGCGCTGGCAGGGTGGTCGGACCTGACGTATTCTTAACGCATCTTCTTGGGGCATTCCTGCCTCTCCCCGTTTCTGTAACCCCTGACTCGGAGTCCGCCGACATGGCTGCTGCTTGGGTGCGTCTGTGCGCGTTGGTATTGATTGGTGTGTCCAGCGGCGCTGCGCTGGCAAAAGACAAGACGCCCACGGCAATTGTCGTGGGGGGGGGCCTGGCAGGCCTGACTGCAGCCTACGAGCTGCAGAACAAAGGTTGGCAGGTGACCCTGCTGGAGGCCAAGGCGGGCATGGGTGGGCGTTCGGGCCTGGCCACCAGCGAGTGGATCGGCAACGCCAAGGCACAGCCGGTGCTTAACCAGTACCTCAACCGTTTCAAGCTTGAAACACTGCCGGCGCCGGAGTTTGTGCGTACCCCCGGTTACCTGATCGACGGTGAGTACTTCAGTGCCAGCGACCTGGCCACCAAGCAACCGGCCACTGCCGAGGCGCTCAAGCGTTACGAGAAAACCCTCGATGACCTGGCCCGCTCGATTGATGACCCGCTGAACCCGCAGGCAACCAGCACGCTGTTCGCCCTGGACCAGATCAACGTCTCTACCTGGCTGAACAAGCTGCAACTGCCGGCCACCGCACGTCAGTTGATCAATCAGCAGATCCGCACCCGTTACGATGAGCCGTCGCGCCTGTCGCTGCTGTACTTCGCCCAGCAGAACCGCGTGTACCGCGGCGTCAGCGACCGCGACCTGCGCGCCGCGCGGCTGCCCGGTGGCAGCCCGGTGCTGGCCCAGGCTTTCGTCAAGCAGCTGAAAACCATCAAGACCAGATCGCCGGTTACCGCCATTGTCCAGGACAAGGATGGGGTCACGGTAAAAGTCGGCAGCGTCGGTTACAAGGCAGATTATCTGGTCATGGCCGTGCCTTTGCGCGCGCTGGCCAGGATCCAGATGACCCCTGGCCTGGACAGCCAACATCTGGCGGCGCTCAAGGGCACCAACTACGGTTGGCGCGACCAGATCATGCTCAAGTTCAAGAAACCCGTATGGGAAAGCCGTGCACGCATGTCGGGCGAAATCTTCAGTAACGCCGGCCTCGGCATGCTGTGGGTCGAGCCGGCGCTCAAGGGTGGTGCCAACGTGGTGATCAACCTGTCCGGCGACAACGCTCGCCTGCTGCAGGCCTTTGGTGACAAGCAGATGGTCGACCAGGTGCTGATCCGTCTGCATGCGTTCTACCCACAGGCCCGTGGTGCTTTCACCGGTTACGAGGTCAAGCGATACAGTGCTGATGTGGGCACTGGTGGTGCCTACCTGGCCTACGGCCCGGGGCAGATCAGCAAATACTGGCGCCTTTGGGAGCGCCCAGTGCAACGCATTACCTTTGCCGGTGAGCACACTGATGCCCTGTACCCCGGCACCTTGGAAGGGGCCTTGCGCAGTGGCCAGCGTGCGGCCAGCCAGGTTCAGGACCTGTTGGCCGGCAAGTCGTTCGACCCGGCCAAGGTGGCGCCGGTTGCTGCGACGGCAGGTGCGGCGGCCGCCAAGGAGAGCAAAGGAGGGTTCTTCTCCAATATGTTCGGCGGTTCGTCCGACAAGGGCGACAAGGCTGACAAGGCGCCGGTCAAAGCTGAGCCGAAGCCGTCCGAGGAAGCCAAGCAGGACAAGCCTGGCTTCTTCAAGCGCTTGTTTGGTGGAGCGGACACGCCCGAGGTGAAGGCTGCATCCAATACCCAGGCCAAGGCTGGCTGATTGATCGACAGTGCCGGCCTGTTGGCAGCCTGAGGGCCGGCACTGTAACTCTCACTCTCCGACTATCGTTAATGTTTTCTTAATGGTGAGCCAACAGAATAAATATCGGATTCCTCGATAATCCGAAGCAATTTTTTCCGCTTTTCTTCGATACGTTTCGCGTTAGTCTGTGCACAGCTTTCACGGGGAAACACGCAACATGCAACTGCGCAATTCACCTTCTCGCTACGGCGTGGTCAGCATCATCCTGCACTGGGGCGTGGCGCTGGCAGTCTTCGGCCTGTTCGGCCTGGGCCTATGGATGGTCGGCCTCGACTATTACAGCCCTTGGCGCAAGGCCGGCCCGGACCTGCACAAGAGCATCGGCCTGGTGCTGCTGGCGGTGATGCTGCTGCGGATGCTATGGCGTTTCATCAGCCCGCCACCACCGGCTCCGGCCAATCATGGTGCGCTCACGCGCCTGGCGGCCAAGATGGGCCATCTTGTCCTGTACTTTGGGCTGTTTGCAGTGATGGTTGCCGGTTACCTGATTTCCACTGCCGACGGCGTCGGCATTCCGGTGTTTGGCCTGTTCGAAGTGCCGGCATTGATCAGCGACCTGCCCGACCAGGCAGATGTGGCGGGTGTGGTTCATTTGTGGCTGGCTTGGGGGCTGGTGATTTTTGCCGTGCTGCATGCCCTTGCCGCGCTCAAGCACCATTTCATCGACCGTGACGCGACCCTGACTCGCATGCTGGGCCGCAAAGCTTGACTCTCAACCTCAATTACACAGGAAGGAACAGGATGTTGAAAAAGACTTTTGCCGCTCTGGCGCTCGGTACCGCTCTGCTCTCTGCTGGCCAGGCCATGGCTGCCGAGTACAAGATCGACAAGGAAGGCCAGCACGCGTTCGTTGACTGGAAAATCAGCCACCTGGGCTACAGCTTCATCCACGGTACCTTCAAGGATTTCGACGGCAACTTCAGCTGGGACAGCGCCAAGCCTGAAGCCAGCAAGATTAGCGTCGACTTGAAAACCGCCAGCCTGTGGTCGAACCACGCCGAGCGTGACAAGCACATCGCCAGCGCCGACTTCCTCGATGTGAAGAAGTACCCGGACGCCAAGTTCGTCTCCACCAGCGTCAAGTCGACTGGCGACAAGACTGCTGACGTGACTGGCGACCTGACCATGCACGGTGTCACCAAACCGGTGACATTCAAGGCTACCTTCAACGGTGAAGGCAAGGACCCATGGGGTGGTGAGCGCGCTGGCTTCAATGCCACCACCACGCTGAACCTGAACGATTTTGGCATCAAAGGCCCGGGTGCTACGTCGCAGACCCTGGACCTGGATATCAGTGTTGAAGGTGTGAAGCAGAAGTAATTTCTGCCAGCTGAAGACCGAGGGGGCCGCTTTGCGGCCCTATCACGACATAAGGCCGCTCCTGCAGAGATCAAGAAATCCTCTACAGGAGCGGCCTTATGTCGTGATAGGGCCGCGAAGCAGCCCCCTCGGTATTTCTATCAGCCCTTGCGGGTCAGCAGCGCCGGGCGCTCGCCGCGTGGGCGGCTTGGCAGGTCATCCAGTTGTTCAGGCGTCGGGAAGCGGTCCAGCTTGGACTCCTTGCGAATGATCACAGGCTGTTTTTCCGGCTGACGCGGGTTGCGCACGGCCGGCTCTTGCCGGGCAGCATCGTCACGCGCAGGGCGACCACGGCCACCGCCGCCATCACGACGGCTACCGCCACCGTTGTTGGCGCGGGGCGGGCGTTTTTCTCCGCCGGCACCGCCACCACTGCGTGGCTGGCCGCCATTGCGGGCTTGGCCCTGGCCGCCAGCGTTGCTGCGCTGGCCATTGCCTTGCCCCTGACCTTGGCCAGCACCACCTGGGCGACGGTTGCGGCTCTGGTTCTTGCCCTGGTACGGGCTGACATAGTCGGCGCGGTTACCGAAGTTGTCGAGTTCGTCGTCCAGGAATTCTTCCGGGTCGCGGTCTGCCGGCGGCTTCGGCACGCTGCTATTGCTGGCCTGCTGCTGGCGTGGCTTCTTGTCACGCGGCTTGCGCGGTTGCTGCTGCTTGTCGCCGCTCCTTTCCTTGTCTTCCGGCTTGGCCGCAGCTTGCTGCCTGGCTTTGCCTTTATCCTTGCCTTTGTCCTTGCGGCCGCCGTTGGTGTCTTTACCACCTTCGCCACGGGCTTGCTGGTTGCGGCCACCGCGACCGTTGTTCTGCGGGCGCTCGCGTGCTTCGGGCTTCTCGGCTTCTACCTGGCTGGCGTCGAAGCCCATCAGGTCGCCATCCGCGATGCGCTGCTTGGTCACCCGTTCGATGCTCTTGAGCAGCTTCTCTTCATCTGGCGCGACCAGGGAAATTGCTTCGCCCGAACGACCGGCACGGCCGGTACGGCCAATGCGGTGGACGTAGTCTTCCTCGACATTCGGCAGCTCGAAGTTGACAACGTGGGGTAACTGGTCGATGTCCAGGCCACGGGCAGCAATGTCGGTGGCGACCAGTACGCGCACGCTGTTGGCCTTGAAGTCGGCCAAAGCCTTGGTGCGGGCGTTCTGGCTTTTGTTGCCGTGGATCGCGGCGGCGGTCAGGCCTTGCTTTTCCAGGTATTCGGCCAGGCGGTTGGCGCCATGCTTGGTTCGGGTGAACACCAGCACCTGTTCCCAGGCGCCCAGGGTGATCAAGTGCGCCAGCAGGGCACGCTTGTGGCTGGCTGGCAGGCGATACACCCGCTGCTCGATACGCTCGACGGTGGTGTTCGGCGGGGTGACCTCGATACGCTCCGGGTTGTGCAGGAGCTTGTCGGCGAGGTCGGTGATGTCCTTGGAGAAGGTGGCCGAGAAGAGCAGGTTCTGGCGCTTGGCCGGCAGGCGGGCGAGGACCTTCTTGACGTCGTGGATGAAGCCCATGTCGAGCATGCGATCGGCTTCATCCAGTACCAGGATTTCCACGTGGGCCAGGTCGACCTTGCCTTGGCCGGCGAGGTCGAGCAGGCGGCCTGGGCAGGCGACCAGCACATCAACGCCTTTGGCAATGGCCTGAATCTGCGGGTTCATGCCAACGCCGCCAAAGATGCAGGCGCTGACCAGTGGCAGGTCACGGGCATAGACCTTGAAACTGTCATGCACCTGGGCTGCCAGTTCGCGGGTCGGTGTCAGGACCAGAACGCGAGGCTGGCGCGGGCCGTGGCGTTGCGATTTGTCGGGATGGCCGGCCGGGAACAGGCGCTCGAGAATCGGCAGGGCGAAGCCGCCGGTTTTACCCGTCCCTGTCTGTGCGGCAACCATCAGGTCGCGGCCTTGCAACACGGCGGGAATTGCCCGCTGTTGCACGGGGGTCGGCTGGGTGTAGCCCGCAGCCTCGATAGCGCGGACAAGAGCCTCGGAGAGACCGAGGGAAGCAAAGGACATGGGCGATCCTGTTCTCGTGTGGGCTGGGCCCGTTGGGATGTTCTGCCTGGCGCGACGGGCATCGGTGAGATGCGATCGCGTCCGGTCCAGCTGGGCTTTCACTGCACATCCGGGAAACGGAGGCTGGACGCGAAGAGGCGTCGGTGCCGATCGGGATGCCTGTTGCGAGGCCGAGCGTCCGGGCGTGAGCCGGGCGGGAAGGCCCGAGTATAACAGAGCTATCGCGCTGTGCTGCTTTCCTGCTGCTCAACGGCGTTGAGAATGTTTCCGGTGTCGCTTGTGTAGCGGTTGCTGATCGCTGCATAGGCCGGCTCCTGCTTGAACCGCTGCAGCTCTTCGGCAAAGGCCAGTGCCAGTGCTTCCCGGCCAGGTTTGCGCACTAACCCCAGGTACTGTGTTTGATGGCTTATTACCAGCGGCAACTCCTCGACTTGCCGCTGCAGGCCAAGTTGGTGAAGCAGGTGGTGCCCAACCCTGCGGTCGGTGATCGCCAGGTCGATACGGCCCAGCATCAGCTTGCCAAAGTTGGCTTCGAGGGTAGGTGCGGCTTCGCGCTTGAAGTAAGAGGCCTCGCTGAACGCGGCGCCATAGGTATAGCCTGGCGATGTGCCGACGGTAAGGCCGGAAAGGTCTTTCAGCTGGGTGACGGCATGGCGGCGTGCTTGAGCCTGGAACAGGACGAATTCGACGTCCGACAAGGGCTCGGGCGCATAGACCAGGTAAGGCTGGCGCGATTCGATCTGGAAGATGTCGAGGATGCCGTCGGCCAAGCCTTGCTTGATCATTGCCAGACAGCGTTTCCACGGCAGGAACTGCAACTCGACCTCGACCCCCAGGCGCTTGAACACCTGAGTTGTGACCTCGTAGTCGATACCGCGTGGCTGGCCTTCATGCTGATACACGTAGGGCGCCCAGTCATCAGTCACCAGGCGCAGTCGCTCGCCCAGAGCCAACGGGCTCAGGCTGGCGAGCAGCAGGATCCAGAACAGACGGGCGATATGTGGCATGGCCGGAGATTACGCGCTCGGCCGGTGTACGGTAAAGGCATGTACGATCGATGTGGGAGCGGGCGTGCCCGTGAACACCGGCAAAGCCGGTGCCAACTATCGGATCGCTCCCTTCGCGGGCACGCCCGCTCCCACAAAACCGCGCAAGACAATGAATTTTGCGGGCACATCAGGCTTGAGTGGTTCGCAGCAGATGCGCCTCGATATCCTTGCGCCGCTCGCCCAGCGATAACCGCAACCCCGGATGGCGCAGGCACTGACGCAGCCGCTCGGGCTCCATGTGGCCATGGCGGTCGTTGAGGTTTTCCAGGGCCTTGTCCCACCAGGCGGACGCGCAGGCGCGGTCGAACTCATTGGGGTAGGGATAGCAGCCATACAACAACTCGCGGGCGAACTGGCGCTCGTGGCTGGGCAGGGTCAGGCTCAGCGCCTTGTAACCCAGGCGGTGCAGGGTTGGTGGCCGCGGCAGTTGGTCGTTGACCTGCGCAACATCGGCCAAGGCCGAGGGGCTGAGTGGGTCATGATCGTGCTTGCGCAGCCAGGCCTGGATCTTGGCGCGGAACTGCGCCTTGCGGCTCCAGTAGTGATGGATGACATCGGTACACTCGGCCAGCTCCAGGTTGCGGTAGGCCGCCACGGCCAGGCAGAACTCCTCAAGGGTATAGGCCTCGCGAGCCAAGGGGTAGAACTCATCCATCATGGCGATGGAGCGGTCGAGGGTGCCGCAGTCCTCGGCAGTGAGGCCTATAACGCCGGAATTGACGAGCGGCATCTGACAGTCTGCCAGCCCCCTGGACTCGAGAATGGCCAGCAGGTTCTTGTACAAGAGGCACTTCTGGTCAGCGCCGTAGCGCGCACCGATGGCGTTGCACAGCAGGCGATTGGGCGCCACACGGGCGAACAGATTCAGCGGCGAAGTGCGGAAAAAGGTGTCTGTATCGATCAGCACTGCCAGTGGGTGTTCCTGCAGTACCTGGCGCAACAGCACATGCTTGCTGCGAAAGTGATAACCGTGCGGGGCGTTCCATGCCTGGCGCGTGGCCTCGTCCAGCAGGTGTACGGTAACGGGCAGCTTGGCGTAGGGCTTTGCAGTGTCCGTGTAGACCTGAATGTCCATCGCCTCGCCGGCTGCGCTGCCCAACTGGGCGAGGGCGCTGACGATGCTGAAGCAGGCTTCCTGATGGTAGGTTGCCGGGCCAAAAGCCAGGTATACAAGCTGTGGGCGCGAAGGTTGGTGGTGCTGCATGGCAGGCGAGACCTGTTTAACCCGAAAATGAATAAGGCTTTAGTCTATGACTAAAGCCTTATTCATTTCTTCAACAGACTTTGCCAAAAGATTTCAGCGCGGCAGCTTAAGGTTGTTCCAGATCGCCAGGCTCGGTTCAGCCTGGTTCAAGGTATAGAAGTGCAGGCCCGGCGCGCCGCCTTGCAACAGCTGTTCGCACATGCGGGTAATCACTTCTTCGCCGAAGGCCTGGATGCTGGCGGTGTCGTCGGCATAGGCTTCCAGCTGCTTGCGGATCCAGCGCGGGATCTCGGCGCCACAGGCATCGGAGAAGCGGGCCAGCTTGCTGTAGTTGGTGATTGGCATGATGCCCGGCACCACCGGAATGTCCACACCCAGCTTCTGTGCCCGCTCGACGAAGTAGAAGTAGCTGTCGGCGTTGAAGAAGTACTGGGTAATGGCGCTGTCGGCACCGGCCTTGACCTTGTGCACAAAGTTGGCCAGATCGGCCTCGAAGTTGCGCGCCTGCGGGTGCATTTCCGGGTAGGCAGCCACTTCCAGATAGAAGTGATCAGCGGTTTCCTGGCGGATGAACTCGACCAGGTCACTGGCATAGCGCAGTTCCCCACTGGCCATGCCCATGCCCGACGGCAGGTCGCCACGCAGAGCGACGATGCGTTTGATACCGGCGGCCTTGTACTCGGCCAGCAGGGCGCGCAATTCTGCCTTGGTGTCGCCCACGCACGACAGGTGCGGCGCGGCAGGGATTTTCACTTCGCTTTCCAGCTGCAGCACGGTATTGAGCGTGCGGTCGCGGGTCGAACCACCGGCACCGTAGGTGCAGGAGAAGAAGTCCGGGTTATAGGTGGCCAGCTGGCGGGCGACGCCCATCAGCTTTTCGTGACCGGCGTCGGTCTTGGTCGGGAAGAACTCGAAACTGTAACGGCGTTCTTGTGACATCAGGCGTTCCTCAAGCAGCAAGCTTCAAGCGGCAAACTGCAAGTAAAAGCCAGATCGGTGATGGCCGACCTGGCTTGGCATCGTTCAACATCGTTGGTGCTTGAGCTGCAAGCGGCAATGGCACTGTCTGCCTCATCTTGCAGCGTGCAGCTCAAGGCTTGCCGCTTAGTAGCGGTAGGCGTGCGGCTTGAACGGGCCTTCGACGGTCACGCCGATGTAGTCGGCTTGCTGCTTGGTCAGCTGGGTGACCACGCCGCCGAAGCCGCGGACCATTTCCAGGGCCACTTCTTCGTCGAGTTTCTTCGGCAGCACTTCAACGGTCAGGCGCTCGGCTTTCTTTTCTGCCGGCAGGTCAGCGAACTTCTGCTCGAACAGGAAGATCTGTGCCAGAACCTGGTTGGCGAACGAACCGTCCATGATGCGGCTTGGGTGGCCAGTGGCGTTGCCCAGGTTGACCAGGCGGCCTTCGGCCAGCAGGATCAGGTAGTCGTCGTTCTGCGGGTCGAAGCTGCCAGCGCCGGTACGGTGGATCTTGTGAACCTGCGGCTTGACCTCTTCCCAGGCCCAGTTCTTACGCATGAAGGCGGTGTCGATCTCGTTGTCGAAGTGGCCGATGTTGCAGACCACGGCACGCTTTTTCAGGGCCTTGAGCATGTTGGCGTCGCAGACGTTGACGTTACCGGTGGTGGTCACGATCAGGTCGATCTTGCCCAGCAGAGCCTTGTCGATGCTGGCTTCGGTGCCGTCGTTGATACCGTCGATGAACGGCGAGACCAGCTCGAAGCCGTCCATGCAGGCCTGCATGGCGCAGATCGGGTCAATTTCGGAGACCTTGACGATCATGCCTTCCTGACGCAGGGACTGGGCCGAGCCCTTGCCCACGTCACCGTAGCCGATCACCAGGGCCTGCTTGCCCGACAGCAGGTGGTCGGTACCACGCTTGATGGCGTCGTTCAGGCTGTGACGGCAGCCGTACTTGTTGTCGTTCTTGCTCTTGGTGACCGAGTCGTTGACGTTGATCGCCGGGACTTTCAGCTCGCCCTTGGCCAGCATGTCCAGCAGGCGGTGGACGCCGGTGGTGGTCTCTTCGGTTACGCCGTGCACACGGTCCAGTACCTGCGGGTACTTCTTGTGCAGCAGTTCGGTCAGGTCACCACCGTCGTCGAGGATCATGTTGGCGTCCCATGGCTGGCCATCTTTCAGGATGGTCTGCTCCAGGCACCACTCGTACTCTTCTTCGGTTTCGCCTTTCCAGGCGAACACCGGGATACCGGCGGCGGCGATCGAGGCAGCGGCCTGGTCTTGAGTCGAGAAGATGTTGCAGGATGACCAGCGCACTTCGGCACCCAGGGCAACCAGGGTTTCGATCAGCACGGCGGTCTGGATGGTCATGTGGATGCAGCCCAGGATCTTCGCACCCTTGAGCGGTTGCTCGGCCAGGTACTTGCGACGCAGGCCCATCAGCGCAGGCATTTCCGATTCGGCAATGATGGTTTCGCGACGGCCCCAGGCGGCCAGGGAGATGTCGGCGACTTTGTAATCGGTAAAACCAGCAGGCATGTTTGCAGCGCTCATGAGAGCCTCCATTCGTAATGTGCGAATGGGCGCCGTTGTGCGTTAAGCGCTCGCGGGAGCGAGCAACGCCCCATCCGAGCCTGACAGGCCTAGCCTGCTGCAGCGCCCCTCGGACAGGTGGCGGGCATGGCACCGCTGTGGGCAACCATGTAAAACGGCGCAGATTATAGCTGCCCCCGCCGGCTTGCCCAAGGTTTTCCGTCGATTAATCGCGACGATAGTCGATGTTCAATGGAGCGAAGGCAGCCGCTCTGCCATCATTGCTACACGTTAGCCAAGCAGGTCAGGAGTACAGATGAACTTTCACACCCGCAAGTGGGTTAAACCCGAAGACCTCAACCCCAATGGCACCCTGTTCGGTGGCAGCCTGCTGCGCTGGATCGATGAAGAGGCGGCGATCTACGCCATCGTCCAGCTGGGCAACCAGCGTGTGGTGACCAAGTACATGTCGGAAATCAACTTCGTCAGTGCTTCGCGTCAGGGCGATATCATCGAGCTGGGCATCACCGCTACCGCGTTCGGCCGCACCTCGATCACCCTCAAGTGCGAAGTGCGTAACAAGATCACCCGCAAGAGCATTCTGACTGTCGACAAGATGGTGTTCGTCAACCTGGGTGAAGACGGCCAGCCGGCGGCCCATGGGCGCACCGAGATCAAGTATGTGCAGGACCAGTTCCCGGATTCGGCAGTCGAATAGACCCTGGTTGCCATTGCCGGCCCTTCGCGGGTAAACCCGCTCCTACAGGGGTACGCGATCCTGTAGGAGCGGGTTTACCCGCGAATGGGCCGCAAAGCGGCCCCGGCATTCTCAAGGCTGGGCGCTGACCTTGCGCACCACCCGGCCAATGCTCAACCCCTGCACCAGAATCGACGACAACACCACGATGTAGGTGATCGACAGCAGCAGGTCCCGTTCCTCGCCCAGCGGTAGCGACAGCGCAAGTGCCACCGACACCCCGCCACGCAGGCCTCCCCAGGTCAGTACCCGCACCGTGCCTTTGGGCACCGGACGCCAGCGCCGCAGCAGCACGATCGCCGGGGCCACCGTCAGCAGGCGCGACAGCAGCACTGCCAGCGCCAGCACGCCGCCGGCCGCCAGGTGCATCCAGTTGAACGGCAGCAGCAACAGCTCCAGACCGATCAATGCGAACAGCAGGGCATTGAGCATGTCATCGATCAGCTCCCAAAAACCGTCCATGTAACGGCGTGTCATGTCATTCATCGCCAGGTTGCGCCCCAGGTTGCCGATGATCAGGCCGGCCACCACCATGGCGATCGGCGCCGACACATGCAGCTCGTAGCACATCGCCGAGCCACCGATTACCAGTGCCAGGGTCAGCATGACTTCCACCTGGTACTGCTCGACGCTCTTGATCATGCGGTAGGTGGCATAGCCGATCAGGCCACCGAACACCACACCGCCAATGGCCTCGCGGGCGAACAGGATTGCCGTGTCGGTCATGCTCGGTGTTTCACCCAGCCGGATGATGCCCAGCAACACGGTGAATACCACGACTGCCGTGCCGTCGTTGAATAGTGACTCGCCAACGATGGTGGTTTTAAGCGGTTTTGGCGCATTGGCAGTCCGCAGCGCACCGAGCACGGCAATCGGGTCGGTCGGTGAGATCAATGCACCGAACAACAGGCAGTAGATCAGTGGCACCTGCCAGCCGAACAGGGCAAACACCCAATGCGACAGGTAGCCGATGACCACGGTGGCGATCAGCACGCCCAAGGTAGCCAGCAGGCCAATGGGCCAGCGATAGCTGCGCAGATCACTGAGGTTGACGTGCAGGGCGCCGGCAAACAGCAGGAACGCCAGCATCCAGTGCATGAGCAGGTCGTTGAAATCGATCTGGTTCATCAGCCCTTCGACGCGTTCTTCCAGGCCAGGGAAGCCGACAAGGCTCAGACCCTGCAGCAACAAGGAAAACAGCAGCGCCGTGACCATCACGCCGATAGCGGGGGGCAAGCCGATGAAACGGTAATTGACATAGGTAAGAAGGGTGGTGAGGCAAATAAACGCGGCAACGAGTTCAAGCATCCTGAATCCTGTAACAGTGGCTTCCAAGTCTTATCCCGAATGGCTCGGGCAGTTCTTTGATGACCTGGCTCGGGGTTCGGGGCACAGGGTTTGACCAAATTCCTTTGAGACGTTCCCGAACAAGAGGCGCGCAGCGGCGCCTGGGAACGCTATATATTCAACCTCCAAAAAACCTCACAAGGATTACAAGGCGTGTTGGCAACATCTCTGGTGCTGGTTGCCGCCCTGCTGCATGCAACCTGGAATACCTTGATCAAATTCAGCGGCGAGCGCTTGCTGGTAATTGCCAGCATGGACACGGTAGCGCTGGCCTTCGCGGTGCTGGCGGTGCCCTTCGTCGATGTTCCGCCTGCTGAAGTCTGGCCCTGGCTGGTAGCCTCGGCACTGGCTGAGCAGTTGTACCGCTATCTGCTGATCCAGGCCTACCGCGTAGGCGACCTGGGGCTGGTCTATCCTCTGATGCGCGGGCTGTCACCGCTGGTGGTGCTGGGGCTGACCCTGGCCTTTGCCGGGGAATCGCTGAGCCAGCAGCAGATCATCGGTATCCTGTTGATCCCCTGTGGCATGGCCTGCCTGTTGTGGCAGGGCGGGGGTGGTGACCGGCTGCCTTGGTCGATGTTGCCGGTGGTTGCCTTGATTGGCCTGTGCATTGGTTGCTACACCTGGTTCGACGGCCAGGCCGTGCGCCTGTGGGGCAAGCCGTGGGATTACCTGGTGTGGCTGACCCTGCTCAGCGCCTGGCAATTTCCGTTGTTGGCGGGCGTAGCGCGGCGGGCGCCATTCGTTCTGTTCTGGCGAACCCAGTGGCGCCTTGGGTTGGCGGTAGGGTTCTGCGTATTGTTCAGCTATGCCCTGGTGCTGTGGGCCATGCACCTGGGGTCAGTGGCCGAGGCGGCGGCACTGCGGGAGTTGAGCGTGATCCTGGTGGTGCTGCTGGGTATGCGCTACCTCAAAGAACCTTTTGGCGGGCCGAGACTCCTAGCTTGCGGGCTGGTGTTGGCCGGCATGCTGGTAATGAAGCTTTGACCTGAAGACTGAACAAGGAGTCCTGTCCATGACTGTTGCCCTGTGGTGCATCCTGATTGCGTTGCTGTTGAACCCGCTTTGTGCCTTGATCGCCAAGGCGAGCAGTGGCCGCTTCGGCCTCAAGGACAATCACGATCCGCGAGCCTTCCTCGATACCTTGTCGGGCCTGCCACGGCGTGCCCATGCTGCGCAGCAGAATGGCTACGAAGCGTTTCCGGCATTTGCTGCGGCGGTGCTTGTGGCGGATATCGTCGGCAATGCAGAGCAGGTGACCCAGGACGTACTGGGGGTGATGTATATCACCAGCCGCTTGCTTTACATCATCTGCTACCTGGCCGACTGGGCTGCCTTGCGATCGCTGATGTGGCTTGCCAGCTTGGCACTGATCGTGTCGTTCTTCGTGGTTTCCATCTGAACCGAGTGGCCTTCTTCGCGGGCTTGCCCGCTCCCACAGGTACACCACAGTATTCAAGGGCTGTGGTGTACCTGTGGGAGCGGGCAAGCCCGCGAAGAATCCACCGCCGATCAAGGTACCTTAGGTACCTCAGGTAGCGGCTGGCCTTTAGGCCAGAGCATCCAGATCTGCCCCTGCTGCTTCATGTTCCCCGCCAGCTCGCCGGCTTCCGGCCCGGTGCCCCAGAACAGGTCGGCACGCACTTCGCCGGTAATCGCCCCGCCAGTGTCCTGCGCGCCAACCGGTCGTACCACCGGAGAGCCGTCCGGGCGTGTGGTAGACAGCCACAACAAGCTGCCCAATGGAATCACCTTGCGGTCGATGGCCACGCTGTAGCCGGCGGTAAGCGGCACGTTCAGCGAGCCGCGCGGGCCTTCGTTGCTGTCCGGGCGGGTGCTGAAGAATACGTAGCTGGGGTTGCTCGCCAGCAGTTCTGGTACGCGCTGCGGGTTGGCCTGGGCCCAGGCATGAATGGCGCCCATGCTCACGTCTTCTTTTTTCAGTTGGCCCTGTTCCACCAGCCAGCGGCCGATCGGCCGGTAGGGGTGGCCGTTCTGGTCGGCGTAGCCCAGGCGCAGTTGACGGCCGTCTTCCAGTTGCACCCGGCCAGAACCCTGGATCTGCAGGAATTGCAGGTCCATCGGATCGGTCAGCCAGGCCAGCACCGGTGCCTTGACGCCGTTACGGTTGATGACTTCGGCCGTGTCGTAGGGCTTGAGCACCCGACCATCAAGACGGCCGCGCAGGCGTTTGCCCTTCAGTTCGGGGTACACACTGGCCAGGTCGACCACGATCATGTCATCAGGGATGCCGTAAACCGCCACATGGTTGGTTGCCGAGGGGCTCAGGCTGCCCGGGTAGACCGGCTCGTAGTAGCCGGTAATCAGGCCGTTGGCATTGTTCTCTGCAGAGCGCAGGCCGTACACCTGCAGGTTCTGCTCAAGGAAGGTACGCACTTGGGCGGCGCTGGCTGTGGCGCTGCCGGCCGCTTCGCAGGTGGCTGCCCACACCGGGTCGCGCTTGAGCTTTTCGCAGCCGTTGCGCCAGGCATAAAAGCCGGCCAGCAGGTCTTCATCGCTGACGGCCGGCAAGTCTTTCCAAGTGGCCGGGGCATAGGTGGCGACAGCGTGCGGCTCGGGCTTGGCGCTCTCGCCGCCGTTGCAGCCGGCCAGCAAGGCTAGTACCGGCAGTGTCCAGGCCAGGTGGCGCAGGGCAGATTTCATGTGTGCATTCCTGTCATGAGCGAACATGAAGGTTCGCCCCTGTCTTTTATGTGGCTATTGGTGTTTGGCCCAGGGGCAGCGATACTGGCCGCCCATTTGCGTAGGCCGAAGTGAGCGTGATGTTGAAGCGATTGACCGTTGTTCTGCTGGCAGCACTTGCCCTGGGAGGGGCTTTGACTGGTTGTGACCGGGTTGACCCGAACTCGCCGCTGGGCAAACGCAAGGTGATCTTCAAGGACATGCTCAAGACCAGCGAAGACCTGGGCGGCATGCTGCGTGGCCGGTTGCCGTTTGACGGGGTTAAGTTTGCTGACGGTGCGCTGAAGTTGGACAGCCTGTCGCATCAGCCGTGGCAGCATTTTCCACAGGTGCGCGATGGTGGTGACAGTGCCGCCCGCGCCGAAGTGTGGGAGCGCCAGGCGCGGTTCCATGACCTGGCCCGGCAGCTTGAAGGCGTCACCGGCGAACTGGTTGATGTCACCCGCAATCAGCCACTGGATGCTGCGCAACTGAAGGCACCGATGGACAAGGTCGAGGCTGCGTGCAAGGCCTGTCATAGCGAATTTCGTAATCATTGAATGGCTGTGCAGGCCACATTGGGCCTTGTAGGAGTGGGCTTGCCCGCGAACATTGGCGAAGCCGGTGCCATGCCCCGCGTCGCACTCTTCGCGGGCAAGCCCGCTCCTACAATCACCGCGTCTGTTTAGCGGTCGAGGTCGTCGACTGCTTCCTGCAGCTCTTTACGCGACTCGGCCAGCTTGTCCTTGCGCTTGTTGATCTTCTCGGCGTCGCCTTTTTTCTCGGCCTTCTTCAAGTCCTTTTCCCGCTGCGCCACTTCATGACGCGCATCGAGCACCTTCTGCTCACGCTCTTTGCGCAGGCTGGCGTCGGTGCAGTTGTCCACACCGCGCAGGGCTTCTTCCAGCCCTGCAACCTGGTCGCTGTTGCCGTGGTCACGGGCAATTTTCAGCTGGTTCTCGATAGCGCTACGCTTGGCAGCGCAACCGGTCAGGCCCGGGTCCGGCTGGGCAGCTTGCACGCTGCCCGCAGCCAGACCCAGTGTTGCGAGCAGGAAAAGAGTCGAAATACGTTTCATGAAAAGCCTCTTGAACGGGGCGGGGCAGCAAAAGTTGGTGGAAATCCTGCCTTGGTTTTGCCCATTTAGAAACCCTTGGTGAGGTTTTCTGCCTGAGTCTCAGGTTTTTCCTACGCATTATTTGGTAAAAAATCATTGCTCAATGCGCTGGGGTGGGGGCAGGAACCCTTCTATGCCGGTTTCTGCCAGCTGTGCGGCAATGGCTTGCACCTCAGCGGCGGTGAAGAACTCCACAAGTTGGCGCGAGCGTTTTGCGCCGATGCCGGGCACGGTTTGCCATTGCCCGGCACTGCGTGAAGCCAGCTCTTGCCAGTTGCCAGTCAGTGGCAAATGCTTGCCAATGGGCACGCCAAGGGCGCGCAACCACTGATCGAACGGGCGTGAGCGGGCTTGGTCGAAACTGCCCAGCAACTGTGTTGCAGTGAGTCTGCTGATTCCGGGTGCCTGCTGCAGGCGCTCGGCATCGAGCTGCAGCCAATCGGTCATGGACGTTACCAGGCCTGCTTCGACCAGCCGACGCCATGTGCCGGGCCCGGTGCGCGGCAAGGCGAGGCCCTGTTTGCCGCCAAGCCAGGTGAGGCGGGCAATGAACTGCTCATCACAGCCCTCGCTGGCTTGCCAGCAGCTGTGGGCGTGATGCTGGTCGGGTGCTGGCGCGGTTATCGGTTGGCGCTCTACAGTGCGGTGCACGACGTGATCGAGCCGCGGAATGGTCAGCCCGGCGAGGCTGATGGCGACCTGATCGCCGGGCCGAATATCCAAGCTTTGCCAGCGCGCCAGTGACCCAAGGCTGACTTGGGTAATGCGCCGGTCATCGAGGGTAACGGGTTGCACTTGCAGAACGGGCGTGACCCTGCCAGTGCGGCCGACCCGAAAGCGCACGTCGCGTACTTCAGCCAAGGCTTGTGCATAAGGGTACTTCCAGGCCGCGATCCAGTAAGGTGCCTTGGCCTGCCAGCGCTCGGCCGGCGGCCGGTGGCCCTGGCGCAGGATCACCCCGTCGGTGGCGAAGGGCAGAGCAGAGCGGTACCAGTGTTCACGCCAGTGTGCTGCGTCCTCCAGCGTGTCGATGGCGATGCTGTAGCGCTGGCTGTCCGGGAACCCCAGTTGTGCCAGCTGGGTGAGGCGATCGGCCTGTTGCTCGGGGCCGTGCGGCCAGCCCCACACGAACAGGCCGATAGCGTTGCCTTGCGTACCGGTCAGTTGCTTGCGTGCGAGCAGCCCTGCCACGGTACCCCGGGCGTTGGCGCTGCCTGTCTTGGCTTGCACATGTTCGTCCAGGCGCAGATACAGTTCACCTTGCAAGTGCAGGTCGACCGCCTCAGGCAACTGCCGAGTGACAGCGCCGAGTTGTGCAATGTGTCGGCTCCAGTCATGGCCATGTACACCGTCCCCCCGGCTGGTCAGCTGTACCAATCGGCCCTGCTGGTAAGTGAGGGAAACTGCAACACCGTCGACCTTGGGCTGTACCCACACGCCGGTCTTGCCGGCCATCCATCGCGCCACGGCCTGGCGGTCTGCCAGCTTGTCGACGCCGGTATGCGGCACGGGGTGGGGGACCGGGCCGCGAG
Organism: Pseudomonas sp. LTR0; assembly: GCF_036630035.1. Classification (NCBI taxonomy): domain Bacteria; kingdom Pseudomonadati; phylum Pseudomonadota; class Gammaproteobacteria; order Pseudomonadales; family Pseudomonadaceae; genus Pseudomonas; species Pseudomonas sp. LTR0. Next base: position 5,019,442 of record NZ_CP123734.1, on the reverse strand, counting down.
CACTGGCCAGGGGCGAGGGGCTGGTGCCAACTGCGAAGCACTGCTGCAGGTGATTCAGGCGCTCGCGGCTCTGGTCGTACAGTTCGTCGGCCACCAGGGCTATGCCTTGGCGATGATAGTGCTCGTCCCATCGGGCAAGCGTGGCGCGCAGTTGCGCAACTTCGGCCTTGGCCTGTTGCGGGGTCCAGTGTGGGCATGAGGCAGCCCTGGTCGGTGGGGCGTTCAGCGCAAATAGCAGTGCGAATAACAGCAGATACTGCATGGCCTGGCATCCTTGCATGGCGTGGAAGCGCTTAGCGTAGGCGGGTAACGGGGCGGTTGGTGTGTGCAGTTGTCAGGTGATATTTCGCAGGTGCTCGTCTTCAACCCCGGGCTAGGGCGAGAAATCAGCGCCGCGTGGGCGGCGGTCGATCTCACAGGCGATGAAAATGCCGTGACAGGTACAAAAAAGCCCCTGCCGGTCACTCGGCAGGGGCTTTCGTCCAGCGCTGCAGGAAAATTTACAGGCCGGCAGCGTCACGCAGCGACTGGGCGCGGTCGGTGCGCTCCCAGGTGAAGGTGGTGAAGGTGTCGTCGCCGACAGTCTTCTGCTGCGGGGTGCGGCCGAAGTGGCCGTAGGCAGCGGTTTCCTGATACATCGGGTGCAGCAGGTCGAGCATGGTGGTGATGGCGTACGGACGCAGGTCGAAGCACTCGCGCACCAGCTGGATGATCTTGTCGTCGGAGACCTTGCCGGTGCCGAAGGTGTTGATCGAGATGGACGTTGGCTGGGCCACGCCAATGGCGTACGACACCTGGATCTCGCAACGCTCGGCCAGGCCGGCGGCGACGATGTTCTTGGCCACGTAGCGGCCGGCGTAGGCGGCGGAACGGTCGACCTTGGACGGGTCCTTGCCGGAGAACGCGCCACCACCGTGGCGGGCCATGCCGCCGTAGGAGTCGACGATGATCTTGCGGCCGGTCAGGCCGCAGTCACCCACCGGGCCACCGATGATGAAGTTGCCGGTCGGGTTGATGTGGTACTGGGTGCCCTTGTGCAGCAGTTCGGCAGGCAGGGTGTGCTTGACGATCAGCTCCATCACGGCTTCCTGCAGGTCTTTCTGCGAAACCTCCGGGTTGTGCTGGGTCGACAGCACCACGGCGTCGATACCGACCACTTTGCCGTTCTCGTAGCGGCAGGTGACCTGCGACTTGGCATCCGGGCGCAGCCATGGCAGTAGGCCGGACTTGCGCGCCTCGGCCTGGCGTTCTACCAGACGGTGCGAGAAGCAGATCGGTGCAGGCATCAGGACTTCGGTTTCGTTGCTGGCATAGCCGAACATCAGGCCCTGGTCACCGGCGCCCTGGTCTTCCGGCTTGGAGCGGTCCACGCCCTGGGCGATGTCTACCGACTGTTTGCCGATGATGTTCATCACGGCGCAGGTGGCGCCGTCGAAGCCAACGTCGGAACTGTTGTAGCCGATGTCGATGATGACTTTGCGCACCAGGTCTTCCAGGTCGACCCAGGCCGACGTAGTGACTTCGCCGGCGATGATGGCGACACCGGTCTTGACCAGGGTTTCGCAGGCTACGCGGGCGTATTTGTCCTGGGCGATGATGGCATCAAGGACAGCGTCCGAAATCTGGTCGGCGATCTTGTCCGGATGCCCTTCGGACACGGACTCGGAGGTGAAAAGGGAGTATTCGCTCATCTCGAAGGTTCCTGAAATTTACCGATGGTGTATGTCGCCAGCCGTCCGCTGGAAATGGCGGACCTGGATCTGGAAACCGTTACGCAGGCCCACGTACAGGCTGTCCGCATGGGCCAGCCCGGCATCGTTGGCCCAGCGCGCCAGGTCGTCCTGTTCGAAGCCCAGCCAGAGGTCGCCGCAGGCTTCGCGCGCCCACCCCTGGTCATGGCTGCACAGTTCGGTGACCAGCAGGCTGCCGCCTGCCTTCACCCGTTTGGCCAGCTGGCGCAAGGCCAGGGCCGGGTCGCTGAAATGGTGCAGCACCATGTTCAGCACAACGCAGTCGGCGGCCACATCCGTTGCACCCAGTGCATCGGCCAACTGCAGGTTCACGTTGTCGAGCCCTTCGCGTTGGCACACCTGGCGCGCAAGCTCGAGCATGGTAGGGCTGTTGTCCAGGGCGGTGACCTGGGCGAAGCGCCGGGCCAGGTCGGGCAGGAAGCCGCCGTCGCCGGGGCCGACTTCCAGCGCGCTGGCGGCCGGGTCGAAATGCAGTTTGTCGAGCAGCGCCAGCAGGCTGTCGCGGTACTGCGGAAGGCCGGCGATCAGGTCCTGCTGGGCACGGAACTTCTCTTCCACGCGCAGGAAGAAGTCCTGGCTGGTGGCCGCCCGGCGCTGCTGGACATGGGCTATGCGGGCCTGCACATCGGGCGGCAGGGCCAGATCGTCGACTTCTTCGAGCAGCGCCGCGTGCAGCCGGCCACCCAGGCGCAGGCCATCGGGCAGGGCACGGCGGTAGAAGATGGCGTTGCCTTCGCGGCGGGTTGCCACGAGGTCGGCCTGCGCCAGCACCTTAAGGTGGTGGCTCATGCCCGACTGGCCGATGTCGAAGATCTGCGCCAGTTCCAGCACGCCGAACGAGTCGTTGGCCAGGGCGCGCAATACGTTCAGGCGCAACGCATCGCCACTGGCTTTGCACAGGGCGGCCAATGTTTCGCGTTGCTCGGGGATCGATTGCGCACGCAGATTCATGGGGCGGCAGTCTAGACAGGCATTGATGCCCGAGCAAGGCCAATATCAAAAAGTTTTGATATTGGCGATGAGCTGCAGGCCGAAAGCTTCAAGCAACAGGCTTTGGAGCGGTCCGAACCGTGCTCTGCCTCTTCACTTGCAGCTTAAAGCTTGCGCTTGGCGCTTAAATGTTTGCCCCAAGCCCCCCCAGTGGGCGAAAATGGCCGCCTTTTTTCGTGATACCACCTCTTCAAGCCCCCTAGGAGATCAGCGATGCCCAGCCGTCGTGAACGTGCCAACGCCATTCGTGCCCTCAGCATGGATGCCGTGCAAAAGGCCAACAGCGGCCACCCAGGTGCCCCGATGGGCATGGCGGATATCGCCGAAGTGCTTTGGCGCGACTACCTGAAGCACAACCCGAGCAACCCGAATTTCGCCGACCGTGACCGCTTCGTACTGTCCAACGGCCACGGTTCGATGCTGATCTACTCGCTGCTGCACCTGACCGGCTACGACGTCACCATCGATGACATCAAAGGCTTCCGCCAGCTGCACAGCCGCACCCCTGGCCATCCGGAATACGGCTACACCCCAGGCGTGGAAACCACCACCGGCCCGCTCGGCCAAGGGATCGCCAACGCCGTGGGCTTCGCCCTGGCCGAAAAAGTGCTGGCTGCCCAGTTCAACCGTGACGGCCACAACATCGTCGACCACAACACCTATGTGTTCCTCGGCGATGGCTGCATGATGGAAGGCATCTCCCATGAAGTCGCCTCGCTGGCAGGCACTCTGGGCCTGAACAAGCTGATCGCCTTCTACGATGACAATGGCATCTCCATCGACGGCGAAGTGCACGGCTGGTTCACCGACAACACCCCGGCGCGCTTCGAAGCCTACAACTGGCAGGTGATCCGCAACGTCGACGGCCACGATGCCGAAGAAATCAAGATGGCCATCGAGACCGCCCGCAAGAGCGATCGCCCGACCCTGATCTGCTGCAAGACCATCATTGGTTTCGGCTCGCCGAACAAGCAGGGCAAGGAAGATTGCCACGGTGCACCGCTGGGCAACGACGAAATCGCCTTGGCCCGTAAAGAACTGAACTGGAACTACGGCCCGTTCGAAATCCCTGCCGACATTTATGCCGAGTGGGATGCCAAGGCCGCTGGCGCCAAGGCCGAAGCCGAGTGGAACCAGCGTTTCGACGCCTACGCCAAGGCCTACCCGGAGCTGGCTGCCGAGTTCAAGCGCCGTGACAGCGGCGAGCTGCCGGCCGACTTCAGCGAGAAGGCCCAGGCCTACATCAACGAAGTGGCTGCCAAAGGCGAAACCATCGCCAGCCGCAAGGCCAGCCAGAACGCCCTGAACGCCTTTGGCCCGCTGCTGCCGGAGTTCCTCGGTGGTTCGGCGGACCTGGCCGGCTCCAACCTGACCCTGTGGAAAGGTTGCAAGGGCGTCGAAGCCAATGATGCCAGCGGCAACTACGTGTTCTACGGCGTGCGCGAGTTCGGCATGACCGCCATCATGAACGGCGTTGCCCTGCACGGTGGCCTGGTGCCTTACGGCGCGACCTTCCTGATGTTCATGGAATACGCCCGCAACGCCGTGCGCATGTCGGCCCTGATGAAGCAGCGCGTGATTCACGTGTACACCCACGACTCCATCGGTCTGGGCGAAGACGGCCCGACTCACCAGCCAATCGAGCAGCTGACCAGCCTGCGCAGCACGCCGAACCTGGACACCTGGCGCCCGGCCGACGCAGTGGAATCCGCCGTGTCCTGGAAAAACGCCCTGGAGCGCAAGGATGGCCCTTCGGCGCTTATCTTCTCGCGTCAGAACCTGCAGCACCAGGCGCGCGATGCCCAGCAGATCGCCGACATCAGCCGTGGTGGCTATGTGCTCAAGGACTGCACCGGCGAGCCGGAGCTGATCCTGATCGCCACCGGTTCCGAAGTGGGCCTGGCTGTTCAGGCCTTCGACAAGCTGACCGAGCAAGGCCGCAAGGTGCGTGTGGTTTCCATGCCGTGCACCAGCGTGTTCGATGCCCAGGACGCAGCCTACAAGCAGTCCGTGCTGCCGCTGGAAGTCGGTGCGCGCATCGCCATCGAAGCTGCCCACGCCGACTTCTGGTACAAGTACGTTGGCCTGGAAGGTCGTATCATCGGCATGACCACTTACGGTGAGTCGGCGCCGGCTTCGGCACTGTTCGAAGAGTTCGGTTTCACCCTGGAGAACATCCTCGGTACAGCCGAAGAGCTGCTGGAAGACTGATTTAAAGATCTGCGGGCGGTGTCGCCCTCATTCGCGGGCAAGCCCGCTCCCACAGAGGTTGCATGAAACCCTGTGGGAGCGGGCTTGCCCGCGAATGCCACACCGCAAATTCCGCAGGCTGACGACAAACGAACTGTCTCGTGAGCCCCGAATGCCCCACCTGCGTCCCTACAAAGTTGCACTCAACGGTTATGGCCGTATCGGCCGCTGTGTCCTGCGCGCGCTGTTCGAGCGGGGGGCAAAGGCCGGTTTCGAGATCGTCGCGCTGAACGATCTGGCCGATCAGGCCAGCCTGGAATACCTGACACGCTTCGACTCCACCCACGGGCGTTTTCCCGGCGAGGTCAAGGTCGACGGCGACTGTCTGCATATCAATGGCGACTGCGTGAAGGTTATGCGCAGTGCCACCCCCGAAGGCATCGACTGGGCTGCGCTGGGCATCGACCTGGTGCTGGAGTGTTCCGGTGCCTATAACACCCGTGCCGATGGCCAGCGTTTTCTCGACGCCGGTGCGCCAAGGGTGCTGTTCTCGCAGCCCATGGCCAGTGAGGCCGACGTTGACGCCACGGTGGTCTACGGCATCAACCAGGCCTGCCTTACCGGCAGCGAGCGCCTGGTGTCCAACGCTTCGTGCACCACCAATTGCGGTGTGCCGCTGCTGCGTGTGCTGGATCAGGCGTTCGGCATCGAATATGTGCAGATCACCACCATCCACTCGGCGATGAACGACCAGCCGGTGATCGATGCCTATCACCACGAAGACCTGCGCCGCACGCGTTCGGCCTTCCAGTCGGTGATTCCCGTGTCCACTGGCCTGGCGCGTGGCATCGAGCGCCTGCTTCCGGAACTTGCCGGGCGAATCCAGGCCAAAGCGGTACGTGTACCGACCGTCAACGTCTCGTGCCTGGACATCACTCTGCAGACCGCCCGCGACACCACTGCGGCCGAAGTCAACCGAGTGCTGCGCGAGGCCGCGCTGGACGGCCCGCTTAAAGGCTTGCTGGCCTACACCGAGTTGCCGCACGCCAGCTGTGATTTCAACCACGACCCGCATTCTGCGATCGTCGATGCCAGCCAGACTCGTGTTTCCGGCCCCCGCCTGGTAAACCTGCTGGCCTGGTTCGACAACGAATGGGGTTTTGCCAACCGTATGCTCGACGTTGCCGAACACTTTTTGCACGTCGTTCACCCAACCCGCAACAAACAGCCCTGAAGGACTGCATTCATGACCGTGTTGAAGATGACCGACCTCGATCTGCAAGGTAAGCGCGTACTGATCCGCGAAGACCTCAACGTGCCTGTGAAGGACGGTGTGGTAGCCAGCGACGCACGTATCCTGGCAGCGCTGCCGACCATCAAGCTGGCCCTGGAGAAGGGCGCAGCGGTAATGGTCTGCTCACACCTGGGCCGCCCGACCGAAGGCGAATTTTCTGCCGAGAACAGCCTCAAGCCGGTCGCCGATTACCTGAGCAAGGCCCTGGGTCGTGACGTGCCGCTGGTTGCCGACTACCTGGACGGTGTCGCGGTACAGGCCGGTGATCTGGTGCTGTTCGAGAACGTGCGCTTCAACAAGGGCGAGAAAAAGAACGCCGACGAGCTGGCGCAGAAATACGCTGCGCTGTGCGACGTATTCGTCATGGACGCTTTCGGCACCGCACACCGCGCCGAAGGTTCGACCCATGGCGTCGCCAAGTTCGCCAAGGTTGCCGCTGCCGGCCCGCTGCTGGCAGCCGAACTGGATGCCCTGGGCAAGGCCCTGAAGGCCCCGGCCAAGCCAATGGCGGCCATCGTTGCCGGCTCCAAGGTATCCACCAAGCTGGACGTGCTGAACAGCCTGAGCAGTGTTTGCGACCAGTTGATCGTTGGCGGCGGTATTGCCAACACCTTCCTGGCCGCTGCTGGCCACCCGGTCGGCAAGTCGCTGTACGAGCCTGACCTGGTCGACACCGCCAAGGCCATTGCCGCCAAGGTCAGCGTGCCGCTGCCAGTCGACGTGGTGGTTGCCAAAGAGTTCGCCGAGAGCGCCGAAGCTACCGTCAAAGCCATTGCCGACGTAGCTGCCGACGACATGATCCTGGATATCGGTCCGCAAACCGCGGCCAACTTCGCCGAGCTGCTGAAGTCGTCGAAAACCATTCTGTGGAACGGTCCGGTGGGCGTGTTCGAATTCGATCAGTTCGGCAACGGCACCAAGGTACTGGCCAAGGCCATCGCTGACAGCGCCGCGTTCTCTATCGCCGGTGGCGGTGACACCCTGGCAGCCATCGACAAATATGGCGTCAGCAAGGAAATCTCCTACATTTCTACCGGTGGTGGCGCCTTCCTCGAGTTCGTCGAGGGCAAGGTCCTGCCAGCTGTCGCAATCCTGGAAGAGCGGGCCAAAGCCTGATGACGTCGGCGCTTGGCAAAGGGAGTGGCCTGGTGGTCAAGCAATTGCCTGTGATGATGCTGGCCGGTCTGCTGAGCGCTTGTGCTGGCAGCCCGGCCTCGGATGCCGACCCGGCGCGATCGCACAAGGGCGGTTGCTACCAGTCCGAATGGCAGGCCGAGACTGTGCCGGTCATCAGCAAGCGCGTGGGCCCGGAAGGCCTGGAAAAGTACGACGAAGACCACCAGCGCAAGGCGCCGGGTTGCCCTTGATCGGGTAATAGGCAACCTGAAGGTTGATTTGTGGTCTTGAAGAAGGGCTGCACAGCAGCCTCAAATCGAGGAAACTGAATGAAAGCGCTTTTGGCCGTGTCGGCCTTGGCGACACTGGCAGGATGCTCACTGCTGCAGCCGGCGCAACCCGCCCCGGCAGACAACTGGACCCGTTGGGTCTGCGACACTCAGGTTGAGGTGCTTTGGCGCTTTGCCGATGCCCAACGCGACCAGGTTGATGTACGCCTTGGCGGCGGTGATCAGGTCTATCGGCTCAAGGCTGAACCGGGTGCTTCGGGTGCGCTTTACAGCGATGGCATGCTGGCCTTCCACACCAAGGGCGAAGAAGGCCTGGTGTACTGGGTGGCAACCAACGATCTGATTGGGCGGGGTTGCAAGGCACCGTGACTGGCCGGGCCGCGAGGGTGGCCCACACTACTTGAACAGCAACCGCCCCTGCGGCAGGCTTGCACGAAACAAACGACGCTTGTCGGGAGAGAGATACACAATGGCACTCATTAGCATGCGCCAGATGCTGGACCACGCCGCCGAGTTCGGCTACGGCGTTCCAGCTTTCAACGTCAACAACCTCGAGCAGATGCGCGCCATCATGGAAGCGGCCGACAAGACCGACTCTCCGGTGATCGTCCAGGCTTCGGCCGGTGCCCGCAAATACGCCGGTGCCCCGTTTCTGCGCCACCTGATCCTGGCTGCCATCGAAGAGTTCCCGCACATTCCGGTGTGCATGCACCAGGACCACGGTACCAGCCCTGACGTCTGCCAGCGCTCGATCCAGCTGGGCTTCAGCTCGGTGATGATGGACGGCTCGCTGGGTGAAGACGGCAAGACCCCGACCGACTACGAATACAACGTCCGCGTTACCCAGCAGACCGTTGCCATGGCTCACGCCTGTGGCGTTTCGGTTGAAGGCGAGCTGGGCTGCCTGGGTTCGCTGGAAACCGGCATGGCCGGTGAAGAGGACGGGATCGGCGCCGAAGGCGTGCTGGATCACAGCCAGATGCTGACCGACCCGGAAGAAGCCGCCGACTTCGTCAAGAAGACCCAGGTCGACGCCCTGGCGATCGCCATCGGTACCAGCCACGGTGCCTACAAGTTCACCAAGCCACCAACCGGTGACGTGCTGGCCATCGATCGCATCAAGGAAATCCACAAGCGCATTCCCAACACCCACCTGGTGATGCACGGTTCGTCCTCGGTACCGCAAGAGTGGCTGGCGATCATCAACCAGTACGGCGGCGACATCAAAGAAACCTACGGTGTACCGGTCGAAGAAATCGTTGAAGGCATCAAGCATGGTGTGCGCAAGGTCAACATCGATACCGACCTGCGTCTGGCGTCTACCGGTGCCATGCGCCGTCTGATGGCGCAGAACCCGAGCGAGTTCGACCCGCGCAAGTTCTTCGGTGAAACCATCAAGGCCATGCGCGACGTGTGCATCGCCCGTTACGAAGCTTTCGGCACCGCTGGCAATGCCTCGAAGATCAAGCCGGTCTCTCTGGAAGGTATGTACCAGCGTTATCTGAAAGGTGAGCTGGCCGCCAAGGTCAACTGATCGACAGATAACACTGAAAAACCCGCAGCGATGCGGGTTTTTTATGGGCGATGAAAGCCTGCACGTAATGTCGGCGGATCGACCGTTAGTCGGCTAACGTACAGTTTAGCCACTGATAGCGTTCTGATTGCATTGCGTGTTGCAGCCTCAGGTCTAGAGTACTAATGGATCCAACCGTATTTTGAAGTCGGTCACATAACAGAGAAGCAGCATGGATGGCGCTTACCTTCAACAACAGCCACTGGATGGCAGCTCAGTTCTTCTGGTAGTAGACGACTACCCCGAGAACCTCATCAGCATGCGGGCCTTGTTGGCCCGGCAGGATTGGCAAGTATTGACGGCTAGCTCTGGGATTGAAGCCTTGAGCGCGTTGCTTGAGTACGAAGTCGACCTGGTGTTGATGGATGTACAGATGCCGGAAATGGACGGCTTTGAAGTCGCCCGGCTGATGCGCGGCAATCAGCGTACCCGACTGACCCCGATCATTTTCCTCACCGCCAACGAACAGTCCGAAGCGGCCGTGCTCAAAGGCTACGCCAGCGGCGCTGTGGATTACATGTTCAAACCGTTCGACCCGCAAATCCTCAAGCCCAAGGTCCAGGCTTTGCTCGACCAGCAGCGCAACCGGCGCATGCTGCAGCAGCTGAGTCGCGAGCTGGAGGCGGCCAGGGCATTCAATGCGTCCATCCTGGAAAATGCCGCCGAAGGCATTCTGGTGGTTGATGCCCATGGCATCATCAGTTTTGCCAATCCGGCCATTTCCCGTTTGCTGGCGGCACCGGTGCAACAACTGCAGGGCACCCAGTTGCTCGACGTTGTGCAGCTGGGCAGTGCCAGCCTGTGGCGCGATTCGGACTTCTACAAGGCCTACCAAGGGCGACGGATCTTCCGCGTACACGATGCCCAACTGCGTATCCATGGAGGGGAAGCTGTGCCGGTGGCGCTGTCCTGTGCGCCGTTGCCGGCCGACCAGCAGGCCATGGTGGTGACCGTGCTGGACATGTCGGTGGTGCATGACTTGCACCAGCAACTGGAATATCAGGCCATTACTGACCCGCTCACCGGCCTGCTCAACCGCCGTGGTTTCTACCAGGCTGCTGAAGGTGCTCTGTTGCGCAACGAGCGCTCGGGCAAGGCGCAGGCGCTGATGTACATGGACCTGGATGGCTTCAAGCGCATCAACGACTCCCTCGGCCACGACGCTGGCGACCGGGTGTTACGCTGGGTGGCCGAGCAGCTCAAGGACTGCCTGGGCAGTGAGGCCTTGCTGGCGCGCATGGGCGGCGACGAATTCACTGCACTGTTCGACAGCTTGCCCTACCCGGAGCAGGCCGGGCGTTATGCCGAACGGTTGCTCGAGCGTGTTTCCATCAGCCATGAGGTAGACGGGCTCGATGTGTGCCTTGGGGTCAGCATCGGTATTGCCACCTACCCTGACTGCGGCGCCAATGTCGAAGGCCTGCTACGTTCGGCCGATACAGCGATGTACGCAGCCAAGCAGGCTGGGCGTCAGCAATACCGCTTCTACGACCAGGAACTCAATGGACGGGCGCGCTCGCGGCTGATGCTCGAGGACAGCGTGCGTATGGCCATCGAGCAGCAGGACTTTACCTTGGTGTACCAGCCACAGGTAGCTTTCCACGATGGTCGCCTGCGTGGTTTCGAGGCCTTGCTGCGCTGGCAGCACCCCAGCGTTGGCGATGTACCGCCGGGGCTGTTCATCCCATTGCTGGAAGAAGCGCGCCTGATCAACCGCCTGGCCAGCTGGATCTACCGCCAGGGGGCCGCACAGCGGCAAGCCTGGTATGACCGCTTTCCGGCGGACCTTGTGCTCGGCATCAGCCTGAGCCGCGCGCAGTTCGTCATGCCTGGGTTGGTCGAAGAGCTGCAACGGGTCATCCAGCTTTACCAGCTTGTCCCGACGCAGTTGGAAGTGGAAGTGGCGGAAACCTCGCTTATGTATAACATCGATGCGGCTGTCAAGCAGATACACCGCTTGCGTGACCTGGGCGTGAGGGTGGCTCTGGATGACTTCGGTGCGGGGGACTGTTCGTTGCGCATGCTGCGCGACCTGCCTATCGATACCCTCAAACTCGACCGTCATCTGGTGGCACGGCTGCCCGATTCGGCGGTAGATGCTGCTTTGGTTCGCAGCGTGATCGGCCTGTGTGCCGACTACCGTATCACGGTGATCGCCGAGGGCGTGGAGACCCCGGCACAGGCAGCCTGGCTCAAGGCCAATGGCTGCGAATACGTTCAGGGCTTCCTGGTGGCTTATCCGATGACTGCTGCTGACGCTAGCGGCTTCCCGGCAATTTTCTCCTGGCCAGGGCCGTGATTGGCTAGAATCGGCATTCGTTACGCCGAATACAGCGCCATGACCGTACTACGTTACTTGCAAGCCTACCCCCCGCACCTGCAGGCGCAGGTGCGGCAGATGATCGACAGCGACCGCCTGGGTGAATACCTGCAGCGCCGTTACCCTGACCGCCATGACGTGCAAAGCGACAAGGCGCTGTATGGCTATGCCCAGGATCTACGCCAACAGTACCTGCGAAGTGCGCCAAACCTGGACAAGGTGCTGTTCGACAGCCGCCTCGACCTGACGCATCGGGCCCTGGGCTTGAATACGGCGGTATCGCGGGTGCAGGGCGGCAAGCTCAAGGCGAAGAAGGAAATCCGCATTGCCTCGCTGTTCAAGGAGGCCGCGCCACAGTTCTTGCGCATGATCGTTGTGCACGAGTTGGCGCATCTGCGCGAGCGAGATCACAACAAGGCGTTCTACCAGCTCTGCCAGCACATGGAGCCGGACTATCACCAACTGGAATTCGACCTGCGCGTCTACCTGACCTACCGGGAGCTGCCGGGCAACCTCTAAGGAACATGCAGCATGGAAGTAAGCAAGACCAAGAGCAGCTTCTACCGCCGCCTGTACGTGGCCTGGCTGATCGACAGCCAGACCGCGACCAGCGTGCCCGCCCTGATGGAGGCCACCGGCATGCCCCGTCGCACAGCCCAGGACACTATCGCCGCGCTGGCCGACCTGGACATCGTCTGCGAGTTCGAACAGCAGGAAGGCGCACGCAACCACGCCGGGCATTACCGCATCCATGACTGGGGGGCGATCGACAAGCAGTGGATCATCCGACACTTGCGGCAGATCCGCGAAGTGCTGGGCTACCCCTGATTTGAAAAGCTGGCGCGGTCCGTGGGGGCGGCCTCAACCCTTTCGCATTCCGATAGTCGCGATGCCGTCCACCAGAGACTCCCCGCTCACCACCGCAAACCCATGGCGGGCATAAAAATCCTGCAAATGCGCCTGAGCCGACAGATACACCGGCACCCCCGGCCAACCGTGCTCCGCCGCCTCCAGCCCTTTGAGCAGCAAGCTTTCCTCGAGCTTCAAACCTCGCGCTTGCGGTGATGTCACCAAGCGTCCGATCACCACATCCCCTCCTTGTGACTGCGGATCCAGTAGGCGCAGGTAGGCCACCAGCTTGTCTTCCTGCCAGGCCATAAGGTGCAAGGTATCGCCAGTCAGGTCCTGACCATCGACTTCCTGATAGGCGTGGCGCTGCTCCACCACGAATACCTCAGTGCGTAATTGCAAAATGGCATAGAGCTGCTCCTTGCCGAGGGCGGTGTGGTGCTTGCAGAGCCAGTCGATTGACATTGGCACGAACTCCTTGGATGGGGCTGGATCATCGCATGCTGCATGTGCTTCGGCCAAAATAGAGGCTAAATGACACTATTGGCCGCTGCCCTCGGTAACAGCTTTGTGTAATCTCACTGCCAGTGTTGCCCTCCATATGCGAAAGGACGTGAGCATGCGGCCACTGCTTTGTGTTCTGGGATTGCTGGCAACGATGCTGGCAACACCCGCCCTGGGTCGCGACAAGCTACGGCTGGTGGCTGACAACTGGCCACCGTTCACCGATGCCAAGATGCCGGGCGGCGGCCTTGCGACCTCCATCGTTACCACGGCGCTAGCCCGTGCCGGCTACGCCAGCGGCTATGAAGAGGTGCCGTGGGCGCGTGCGTTGCTGGGGGTAGGTGAAGGGCGCTACGACGTGCTGATCAATGCCTGGTACAACGATTCGCGCGCCAATATCGGGCAGTTCTCCAACGCCTACCTCAGTAATCGAATTCGGCTGCTGCAACGTAAGGGCGAGACGTTTAGCTACAAGCAGCAGTCTGACCTTTATCCCTACAGCATTGCTGTAGTGCGCGATTACGCCTATTCACCGGAATTCGACGGGGATCCCCGTCTGCACAAGGTGGCGGTGCGCAACTTTTCTTCTGCGGTACGCATGTTGGCGGCGGGGCGGGTAAGCCTGGCGGTGGAAGACGAGTACGTGGCCCGCTATAACCTGCAACGTGAGCCGCAGGAAGTACGTGATGGAGTGATGCTGGTGGAGCCGCCGCTATGGGAGAACACCCTGCATATTCTGGTCAGCCTGAAGCACCCGGAGCATAAGCGGATCGTAGAGCGCTTTGAGCAGGCGATTGCGGCGATGAAGGCGGATGGAAGCTATGCCCGGCTGCTGCGTCAGTATGGTTTTTGAGCGCAGCGGCCAGCACAGGCAATAAAACTATCAGGCCGGGGCACCTTCTTTGATCAGGTGTGCCGCCAGGGTCCGCAATGGCCCCAGCTGGCGGCATATCAACGCCAACTGCGTCTGCACCAACCGCTGATGCTCATCCAGATCTTCCGGCATCTGCTCCAGGGCATTGGCCAGCGCCTCTTCGCTATCACTGTGAATCGCCACCGGCAGCCGTGCGGCCAGGCCGTTGGCAATCTCGTCCAGGCTGTTGGCCAGGCTTTGCCCGGCGCCTTCGATCAACTGCTCCTGTACCTCCGCCGGCAACGCCGTGTCGCGGTGCGCGCCTAACCCCGAGAGGTAGCTGAGCAGGGTGTGCGACAGCACCAGGAAGCGAAAGCCAACGTCGGCTTCCTTACGGAAATGCCCCGGCTCCATCAGCATGTTGGCCAAGGTGGTGGACAGCGCCGCATCAGCGTTGTGGGCATTGCGCCGGGCCAGGCGGTAGGCCAGGTCGTCGCGCTTGCCGTGGGCATACTGCTGCATGATCTGGCGCAGGTAGACGCTGGCGCAGGCCAGGGTATTGGCCAGCGCCTTGTTCAGCCGTCGGCCCTGCCAGTCAGGCAGGAACAGGAATACCGCGAGGATGGCAATCAGGCTGCCCACCAGGGTATCGAACAGGCGTGGCAGGAACAGGCCGTAGCCATCGCCGATCTGGTTGAAGCAGAACAGCACCATCAGGGTGATCGCGGCAGTGGCCAGGGTGTAGCGGGTCGTGCGGTTGACGAAGAACACCACCCCGGCAACCACGGCGAACAATGACTGGATGACCGGGTTTGGGAAAAGGTCGAACAAGGCCCAGCCCACTGTCAGGCCAACGGCAGTGCCGAAGATTCGCTGCACCAGCTTGCGCCGGGTGGCCCCGTAGTTGGGCTGGCACACGAACAGCGTGGTGAGGATGATCCAGTAGCCCTGGGTCGGGTGAATCAGGTGCACCATGCCATAGCCGATCGACAGCGCCAGCGGCAGGCGCAAGGCATGGCGGAACAACAGCGAGGTCGGTGTGAGCTGGGTGCGCAGGCGCGTCCATACGTCCTTCAGCGAGCGTGGCGAGCGGTCGAGCAGGCTGCTGTCGCTGGCATCGGCCAGGCTGTCCGGGTTGCTGGCGGCACTGAGCAGGCGGTCCAGCGTTGCCAGGTTGGCAGCCAGCGCCCGCAGCGAGCGCAGCAGGCCGCGCCAGGCCGGGTTGCTTTGAATGCGCAGGTGTTCGAGCGAAGCGTTGAGGTCCTCGAGGGCTTCTGGATAACCGCTGGCCAGCACGAACGGTTGGCGCAGGCGGATCGAGCGGGCCAGCTCCTGGCAAGATGAGCCCTGCTTACGCAGCAGGCGCTGGCAGCGGAACATGACGTCACTGTGGAAAAACGCCTCGGTCAGAGCGTTGTAGGGGTAGTGCGAGGCACTGACACGCTCGTGGATGTCCTGGGCCAGGAAGTACAGCTTGAGGTAGCGGCTTACCTTCGAGTTTGGTTGGCTGTTGCCCACCCGGTGCAGGATGATTTCCTTGGCGGCGTTCAGCGCTGCCACCACCTTGCCGTTCTGCTGGGCCAGTTCCAGGCGCCGGGCCTCGACGTCGAGCATGCGGACCGGTTCGAACAGGCTGGCCTTGAGCTTGAGGTAGCTGCCCAGCTCGAAGAACAGTTTGGCCAGGCTCTGTTGTACCGGCTGGTTGGAAAACAGCGCCTGCCACAGCACCGACAACAGCCCGTACCAGGCCGCACCTGCCACCAGCAGCAGCGGTTCGTGCCAGAAGTCGGTGACCTGGCCGCCGCGCTGGTCCACGCCGATCATGGTGTAGACCGCAGTGATCAAGGTGGCCGAAGCGATGGCGCCGTAGCGCTCGCCCAGCGCTCCGAGCATGGTCAGGCCAAAGGCGGCCAGGGCCAGGGCAATGACGAAGATCCAGGGGTAAGGGAACAGCAACTCGACCGCCAGTGCAGCGATGGCGAAACACACCAGGGTAACGGCCAGGGCGCTGAGGCGGCCCTGCCAGCTGTCGTCGGTTTCGGCCAGGGCGCTGGCGATGATGCCGAGGAACAGTGGAATCAGCAGGGCCATCTCGTTCTGGTACCAGCACAGGGCCAGACTGCCGGTGAGGGCAATGGTGACCCGGATGCTGTAGCTGAACTTGTCTTGGCCCCACAGGCGACGCAGTGACTGACGGAACGAGCTCGATGACATGATGGCCTGCCAGGCGGTGATCAGAAGAATACCTTTCAGGGCCGGTTATTGGGGCCGCTTCGCGTCCCTTCGCGGGCACGCCCGCTCCCACAGGGTTCTTTGTAGAACGTGTGGGAGCGGGCGTGCCCGCGAAGGGACGCGAAGCGGCCCCAATAACGGCTCCAAACACGGGCCAGCAAGAAGCGTTCCGTGCTGCTGAAAGGATTCTACCCTACACGAACTGCGCTGCGGCGTTCGCTGATGCCCAGGCCCACTGGAAGTTGAAACCGCCCAGGTGGCCGGTGACATCCAGCACTTCACCGATGAAGTACAAACCGGGGCTTTTCAGCGATTCCATGGTCTTGGACGACACCTCGCGGGTATCCACGCCGCCCAGGGTCACTTCGGCGGTGCGGTAGCCTTCGGTGCCGGCCGGCACAACTTGCCAGTTCGCCAGCTTTTCGGCGATTTGCGCCAGTTCCGCCGGGGTGTACTGCTTCATCGGTTTCGACTCGAACCACTGCTCGGCCAGCAAGTTAGCCAGCTTGCGAGTGAAGACCTCGCCCAGCACGGTCTTCAGTTCGGCGTTGGCGCGCTCGGCCTGCATCTGTTGCAGCCAGGTCAGCGCATCGCGGTCGGGCAACAGGTTGATCTCGACCGTGTCACCGGCTTCCCAGAATGACGAGATCTGCAAGATCGCCGGACCGCTCAGGCCGCGGTGCGTGAACAGCAGGTTTTCGCGGAAACTGGTGCCATTGCAACTGGCGGTGCAGTCCAGCGAGGTGCCGGACAATTCGGTGCACATCGCCTTGAGTTGGGGCTCGGTGATGGTGAATGGCACCAGCCCGGCGCGGGTTGGCAGCAGGGTGTGGCCGAACTGGCGGGCCACCTGGTAGCCGAAACCGGTGGCGCCCAGGGTCGGGATCGACAGGCCGCCGGTGGCGATGACCAGCGACTGGCAGGCGAACTGGCCGCTGCTGGTCTGCAACAGATAGCCGCTTTCGGTCTTCTCGATCTGTTCGATGCTGGTGTGCATGCGGATCTCGGCACCGGCCTCGTCACACTCGGCCAGCAGCATGTCGAGGATGTCACTGGCCTTGTTGTCGCAGAACAGTTGCCCGAGTTTCTTCTCGTGGTAGGCCACGCCGTGCTTGCAGACCAGCTCGATGAAGTCCCATTGGGTGTAGCGAGCCAGCGCCGACTTGCAGAAGTGTGCGTTGTGCGAAAGGAAGTTGGCCGGCTCGGTGTACATGTTGGTGAAGTTGCAGCGCCCGCCGCCGGACATGAGGATCTTCTTGCCTGGCTTGTTGGCGTGGTCGAGCAGCAGCACCCGGCGGCCGCGACGGGCACTGAGCTGGGCGCACATCAGGCCGGCGGCGCCGGCGCCAAGGATGATCACGTCGGTGGAGTGCACTGTATGAACCTTCAGAGTTGAAATGCTGAACCCTGTGGGAGCGGGTTCACCCGCGAATGCGATGGTGCATTCACTGCCGCATTCGTGGGTAAAACCGCTTCTACAGGGGATTTGCCTGGCATTTAGATAATGCGGACTTTCAGGGCGCGGCCCTTGATCTTGCCGCTGTTCAGCCGCTGCATGGCCTGCTTGGCCAGCGCCCGCTCCACGGCCACAAACGCCTGAAAGTCGAAGATGGCAATCTTGCCCACCTGCTTGCCCGGGATGCCGGCATCACCGGTCAAGGCCCCCAGGATGTCGCCAGGGCGCAGCTTGTCCTTGCGGCCAGCGGCAATGCACAGCGTGGTCATCACTGGCAGCAGGGGCTCGCCGCCCTTGTTTTTCAGGCTGTCCAGCTGGTCCCAGCGCAGCGGGCTCTTCTGCAGCGCTTCGATGGCCTGGGCGCGGTGGCCTTCGGCCGGTGCCACCAGGCTGACCGCAATGCCTTTCTCGCCGGCGCGGCCGGTGCGGCCCACGCGGTGCACGTGGATTTCCGCATCACGTGCCAGTTCCACGTTGATGACCATGTCCAGGCCATCGATGTCCAGACCGCGGGCGGCCACGTCGGTAGCCACCAGCACCGAGCTGCTGCGGTTGGCGAACATGGTCAGCACCTGGTCACGGTCGCGCTGCTCCAGGTCGCCGTGCAGGGCCTGGGCGACGATGCCCTTGGCGGTCAGGTGGGCAACCACGTCCTCGCATTGCTGCTTGGTGAAGCAGAACGCTACGCACGACTGCGGGCGGTAGTGGCCGAGCACGCGGGTGACTGCTTCCAGACGTTGTTGCGGGTCAATCTCGATGAAACGCTGCTCGATCTGGTTGTCGGCGTGCAGGCTCTCGACCTTGACCTGCTGCGGGTTGCGCATGAAGTCGGCGGCCAGTTGCTTGATGCCGGCCGGGTAGGTGGCAGAGAACAGCAGGGTCTGACGGCGCGACGGGGTCTTGCCGATGATGCTGGCGATGGCGTCGAAGAAGCCCATGTCGAGCATGCGGTCGGCTTCGTCCAGTACCAGGGTGTTCAACCCGTCCAGTACAAGGGTGCCTTTGTCCAGGTGCTGCTGGATGCGCCCTGGGGTGCCGACGATGATGTGTGCGCCGTGCTCCAGCGACGCGATCTGTGGGCCAAGCGAAACACCGCCGCATAGGGTCAGGATCTTGATGTTGTCCTCGGCGCGGGCCAGGCGGCGCAGTTCCTTGGCCACCTGGTCGGCGAGCTCGCGGGTAGGGCAGAGCACCAACGCCTGGCAGCCGAAGTAGCGCGGGTTGATCGGGTTGAGCAGGCCGATGCCGAAGGCGGCGGTCTTGCCGCTACCGGTCTTGGCCTGGGCGATCAGGTCCTGGCCTTTGAGGATGACAGGCAGGCTCTGGGCCTGGATAGGCGTCATCGAGGCATAGCCGAGGGCGTCCAGGTTGGCCAGCATGGCAGTGGACAGCGGCAAGGTAGCAAAGGCGGTGGATTCGGTGGTCACGAGGCGGGCCTGCGTTGCGAAGCGAAAAATGCCGCACAGTCTACCAGCCTCGTGGCCATTCGCCCTACGACTCCATGTGTTGTTCCGGACGACGGGCACGCCTTCCGTCCGTCGGCGCCAGTTGCAGGAAAATCGCCGCCGCCAGCATGGCCATTACACCGATGGTGACGAAGGTCAGCTGGAACGCGCCCAGGGTGGTTTCCACGCCCTCGGCGCTGCCTGCCGCAGTAAAACCGCCCAACAGTGCGCCGGCGCAGGCCACGCCCAGGCTCAGCGAAAGTTGCGCGACTACCGACAGCAGGCTGTTACCGCTGCTGGCGCTGGCGTCGTCGAGATCGATGAGCGTCACTGTGTTCATCGCCGTGAACTGCATGGAGTTCACGGCACCCAGAAGGCCAAGTTGCACCAACAGCAGCCAATAGGGCGTCTGCTCGTCCACCAGGCCGAGGCTTGCCAGCAGGATGCCCAGCAGCAAGGTATTACCGGTCAGAATGATGCGATATCCGAACCGTTCGATCAGCGGTCGGGCAATGGACTTGGCCAGCATGGCCGCCACCGCCAGCGGGATCATGCTCATGCCTGCCTGGGCGGGTGAGTAGCCCAGCGCGACCTGCAGCAGCAACGGCACCAGGAAGGGCAGAGCGCCGCTGCCCAGGCGGGCGAACAGGTTGCCGAGGATGCCGATGGCGAAGGTGCGCACGCGGAACAGGCTGGGCGAGAACAGCGGCTCCGGGTCGCGCCCGGCTCGCAGCCAGTACGCGGCCAGGCAGGCCATGCCGGCGAACAGCAGCAACATTACCCGCAAGTGCGGCAGGTGCAGCTCGCCCAGGCCTTCCATTGCAATGGTGATCAGTACCATCGCTGCGCCAAACAGCAGGAAACCAGGGCCGTCGAAGGTGGTGCGCTCGGCGCCGCGCAAGTCCGGGATGAACTTCCACACGGCAATGCAGCCAAGCAGGCCGACTGGCAGGTTGAGCAGGAAGATCCAGTGCCAGCTGAGGATTTCCACCAGCCAGCCACCGACCGTTGGACCCAGCAATGGCCCGAGCAGGCCGGGGATGGTGATGAAGCTCATGATCCGCACCAGCTCGCTGCGGGGGTAGGCGCGCAGCACCACCAGCCGCCCGACCGGCAGCATCAGTGCACCGCCCAGGCCCTGCACTACGCGGGCGAAGATCAGGAAACCAAGGCTGTTGGCTACGGCGCACAGCAGCGAACCAAAGCTGAACAGCAAGATGGCACTGAAGAAGATGCGCTTGGTGCCGAAACGGTCGGCGATCCAGCCGGAGGCAGGGATCAGCAGGGCCACGGTGAGCATGTAGGCAATGATCACACCCTGCATGCGCAATGGGTCTTCGGCCAACGAGCGGGCCATGGCTGGCAGCGCAGTGTTGAGGATGGTGCCGTCCAGGGACTGCATGAAAAAAGCGATGGCCACCACCCAAGGGATCCAGCGGGCGGTGACGGGGTCCAGCGGGGTGCGTTCGGGCATGACTTCCTCGTTTGTCAGTGCCAGCCTCTTCGCGGGTACCCGCTTCTGCAAGGGTTTGGCGCCCCCTGTAGGAGCGGGCTTGCCCGCGATAGGGCCATCAATGCCTATTACAATGTCAGGGTCAGGCCTTTGACCAGCGCCCCGGGCAAATGACTCGACCCAGTACTGCGCTGCCCATAAGTACTTGTGGACAGGATCATCTCGCGCTCCTGGGTCAGGTCCTCAAGCTGGCTGCCCAGCAAGCTGTACAGGCTGTCATCGAAGCGCATGGTACTCACCGGCCCCTGGATCTGCCCGTCTTCTACCCAGAAGGTGGCGAAGCGGGTCAGCCCGGTCATGCGCGCCGCTGGCAGGTCCGAGTAGTTCAGGTACCACAGGTTGCTGATGTACAGGCCGGTGCCCAGCCGCTCAAGGATCTGCGCACTGGCCAGATTGCCCGGCGCCAGGCTGAGCGCACAGGGCGACTCATAGCCGTCGGCGCCATTGGCCTGCAGTTCGAACTCGGCCGCACTGCGCGCACTGATCAACCGCTGCCGGGCTTCGCCTTGCTGGATCAGCGGCACATCCAGACGCGGCGCACCTTCATCGGAAAATGCCGGGCTAAGTGAGCCACTTACCTGCTCGGTAAAACTCACCAGCGGGCTAAGCCGTGCATCGCCGTTGTACAGGCGCTGCAGAGCGCTGTTGCCAGTGGCCAGGGCTTGCGCGGAAAAACCGCCCCAGCACAGCATGCCGGCGACTTCGTCCATGGCCGCAGGTGCAAGGTAGGCGCGGTAGGTGCCGGGCTTGAGGGTAACTGCCGGGCGACCGAGGAAACCCAACTGCTCTCGTGCTTGGCGCAGGCGCGCGGTGAAGTCGTCGGCACTCCAGGCCTGGCCGGCATAGTTGGCCTTCACCGCCTGGCCATTAGCGTGGAACAGGCTCCAGTCGACGTTGAAACTGTTGGCCTGGTGCCAGCCGAAGGCGCCGAACGAGCTGGCGAAACCCCGGCAGACCGGGCCGGCGGCATGGATGCCGACCAGGTCCAGGTCGCCTGCTTCACGCTCGAGCAGATCCAGTACTTCGCTCAGTGCGGGCAGGGGGTGTTCCTGCAGGCTATGGCTGTGCCAGGCATTTTCGTCCAGGCGCAGATAAGGGTCGAGGGCCAGCAGCGGCAAGGTCTGACGCAACTGCTCGAGCGCAACATTCAGGCGCTGGCGATCCAGTTGTGCGTCGCCACTCAAGGTTACCTGCTGTTCCGCCTGGCGCCCATCGCGCACCAGCCGCAGCTGCGCGCTGGCCTGGCTGACTTCGCCGGCCTGGCGCACCTTGGCATGGTTGAAACGCACGAACTGCGATTGCTCGGCACTGTAACCGAGGGTGAACTGCTCGCCTGCCTGAAGGGCGGCGTGCACATCCCCGACCAGGTTTTCGAAAGCGTACTTCATCAGGCGTCTCCTCCGAATACATCGATCTGGCGGAACACACAGGCCGGCGAGGCGTGGCCGACCCGCACCACCTGATTGGGTTCGCCCTTGCCACAGTTGGGCGTGCCCAGCACCTGGAAGGTACTGTGGTCGCCAACCGCTGACAGGTTTCGCCAGAACTGCGCGGAGATGCCGCGGTAGTTGGGGTTCTTGACGATACCCTTGAGCTCGCCATTTTCAATCAACTGGCCCCATTCGCAGCCGAACTGGAACTTGTTGCGCGCATCGTCGATGGACCAGGAACGGTTGGTACGCATCAGGATGCCGTGCTCGATGCCCTGGATCAGTTGCGGCAGGCTTTGCTCACCAGGCTCGATGTTGAGGTTGGCCATGCGGTCGATCGGCGCGCGGTTCCAGCCGCAGGCACGGCTGTTGGCCACGCCGTCCAGGCCGGAGCGGAACTGCGACAGCGCGCCACCCAGCGGGCGCAGCAGCATGCCGGCGCGTATCAGGAACGCTTTGCTTGCCGGAGTACCGTCGTCGTCATGACTGTAACTGGCCAGCTCTTCGCCAATGGTCGGGTCGAAGGTCACGTTCAGCAGGCTGGAGCCGTACTGCAGGTGGCCGAAGTCGCTGGCTTTGACGAAGCTGGTGCCGGCGTAGTTGCGCTCGTCGCCGAGAATGCGGTCCATCTCCAGCGGGTGGCCGATGGATTCGTGAATCTGCAGCATCATCTGGTCCGGCATCAACAGCAGGTCACGCGGGCCATTGGGGGTGTTCGGTGCCAGCAGCAGTTGCAGTGCTTCGTCGGCCACCCGACTGGCCGCGCCGACCAGTCCGCAGCGCTCGATGATCTCGAAACCACCCTGTTGGCCGAAGTTGTCGCGGCCCAGGCTGCGGCTTTGGCTGTCCTGGCCGTCGCTGGCGGTCACCCCCAGGCCCGGAAACAGGAAGCGCTGGGCTTGGCGCAGTTCGGCGCCGGCCGAGTTGAGGTAGGTTTGCTCGACCAGGCTCAGCCCCAGGCTGGCCTGCCAATCCACCAAACGGCTGTCCCTGGGCACGCTGGCCGATTCATCGGCGAGCAGGCCAAGGCAGTCGGCGAGGCTGGGTACGGGTTGGTCGAAGTTGGGCGAAACATGGTCGTGGCGTGCGCTGGTCACCGCTTGTTCGCGCAGGTCCAGCAGGCTGTGCCGGGCGATCTGCCGCGCCAGCGCCTCGGCTTGCTCAAGGGCGCGCTGCAGGCCTGTCTGGGACAGGTCGGCGGTGGCAGCGTAGGCCTCCACGCCATTGATCCGCACGGTGAGCATGGCGCCCTCATCCAGGCTGAAGAAGGGTGGTTCGGCGACGTTGCGGCGAACTGAAAGCGCCTGGTGCGACTGTTTTACATGGCGCAGGGAAAACAACTCGGCCGTACTGCGCAGCGCGGCAAAGCGCTGGCGCAGCAGGGCGCTGGAATCGAACATGCGGATGCCTCCGTGTACACGGTGGCTCCCCCTAGAACCACCCGTCTTGCATGGCGAGGCAGGTATCGTCGTGTGCCTCGAGCAATGCCAGCTCATTATGGCAGCCCGGTACTTCCCAGGTCAGGAAATAACGTGCGGCTTGCAGCTTGCCGAGGTAGAAGTCGCGATCAGCAGCGCTTGCCTTGAGCAGGCCAAGCTCGGCGTGAACCGCCTGCTCAAGCCAGCGCCAGCCGATCACGCAGTGGCCGAAGGCCTTGAGGTACAAGGCAGAGTTGGCCAAGGCACCAGCGACTTTGCCTTGGGCCAGATCGCCAAGCAGGGCCAGGGTTACGCCTTGCAGGCGGTTGACCAACTGCTCCAGCGGCTGGCGCAGCAGGTCCAGGTTGGGGTGATGGCTGGCGCGCTCGCCGGTGGCGGCGATCAGGCGGATCAGTTGCTTGAGGCCGGCACCATTGTTCTGCGCCAGCTTGCGGCCGAGCAAATCGAGCGACTGAATACCTTCGGTACCTTCATGGATCGGATTCAGGCGGTTGTCGCGGTAGTACTGCTCAACCGGGTATTCGCGGGTGTAGCCGTGGCCGCCGAGAACCTGGATCGCCAGTTCATTGGCCTTGAGGCAGAACGTCGAAGGCCAGGATTTGACGATCGGGGTCAGCAGGTCGAGCAGCGCCTGCGCTTGGTTGCGCGACGTTTCGTCGTCGGCGGTCTGGGTATCGTCGAACAGGCGCGCTGCGTACAGGCCCAGGTCGAAGGCGCCTTCTACATAAGCCTTTTGTGCCAGCAGCATTCGTTTCACATCGGTGTGCGCAATGATCGGTACTGCCGGGCTGAGCGGGTCTTTGCTGTCCGGCAGCCGGCCTTGCGGTCGCTGGCGGGCGTACTCCAGCGAATACAGGTAGCCGGCGTAACCGAGCATGACCGCCCCCATGCCAACGCCGATACGTGCTTCGTTCATCATCTGGAACATGCAGGCCAGGCCTTGGTGCGGCTGGCCGACCAGGTACCCGACGCACTGGCCATTGTCGCCGAAGTTCAGGGCTGTGGAGGTGGTGCCGCGCCAGCCCATTTTGTGGAACAGCCCGGCCAGCAGCACATCGTTGCGCGGGCCACGGCTGCCGTCCGGGTTTACGTGGTACTTGGGCACGATGAACAGCGAGATGCCCTTAACCCCGGGCGGGGCGTCCGGAAGCTTGGCCAGCACCATGTGCACGATGTTTTCCGACAGTTCGTGGTCGCCGCCGGAAATGAAGATCTTGTTGCCTTTGAGTCGGTAGCTGCCGTCGTCTGCTGGTTCAGCACGGGTGCGGATGTCGGCCAGCGAAGAGCCGGCGTGGGGTTCGGTCAGCGCCATGGTGCCGAAGTAGCGGCCCTCGATCATCGGTTGCAGGAACAGGCGCTTCTGTTCATCGGAGCCGAAGCTCTCGATCAGGTTGGCCGCGCCCATGGTCAGGAATGGGTAGGCTGTGGTGCCCGCGTTGGCGGCCTGGAAGTGGGCGAAGCAGGCTTGCGAGACCAGGCTGGGCAGCTGCATGCCACCAACCTCGAAGTCCCGGTTGGCGTTGAGGAAGCCGGCTTCGAGGAAGGCGTCGACGGCGGGTTTTACTTCGGGAATCAGTTCGGCGCGGCCATCCACATAGCGTGGTTCGTTTTCGTCGGCCTTGCGGTTGTGCGGGGCGAAATACTTTTCGGCGATGGTGCGCGCGGTGGTCAGTGCCGCATCGAAGGTTTCACGGCTGTGCTCGGCGAAGCGCGGGCGCTGGGTCAGGGCTTCGGCGTCGAGGACTTCGTAGAGCTCGAAGGCGAGGTTGCGGGGGCTGAGCAAGGTCTCGGGCATGGTGGCGGTCCTGAGGCGGGATGCTGCGAGTGTAGGGGCCTGGTGCGGGAGGGGACAGGTTAATAGGTGTGAGTGATATTGTTTTAGAAAGGGCGAGCGCCATGGCTTTAAGGGTATGGCGTTAGAGGTGCGTCGTCTGGGAGACCGAGCGCCGCCCGCGCGGCGCATCGCGAGCTGTGCTCGCTTCTACGTTTGTTTCGGGCCAGTAACGCCCGTGACAGGCGCGCGCGACCGTTTTGTTTGTTCGGCGCAATATCGCGACAAGCCCCAAAGCGCCCGCGCGCAAATCCCCCAGAAATAACTGGCCCGAAACAAACGTAGGAGCGAGCACAGCTCGCGATGCGCCGCGCGGGCGGCGCTCGGTCTCCCAGACGACGCACCTTTACCGCCATACCCTCAAAGCCACACCGCATGGCACGCCACGCCGCATGGCATGAGGTTGCGGAATGGCCAGGCATGTTTGCCGTGGGTTTTATGCCGTTGCTGAAATCGAGCGCCGCCCGCGCGGCGCATCGCGAGCTGCGCTCGCTCCTACGTTTGTTTCGGGCCAGTAACGCCCGTGACAGGCGCGCGCGACCGTTTTGTTTGTTCGGCGCAATATCGCGACATGCCCCAAAGCGCCCGCGCGCAAATCCCCCAGAAATAACTGGCCGGAAACAAACGTAGGAGCGAGCGCAGCTCGCGATGCGCCGCGCGGGCGGCGCTCGGTCTTGCAGGCGCAGAAAATGTTGTGGCGAGCCCCAGCCCCCCAAACCCAATCTCAAGACAAACGCCCATAAAAAAGGAGAGCCTAAGCTCCCCTTTTCAGCAACCCTCAGCTTCAGCCAATGGTCATCAGGCTGGCGTTACCACCCGCCGCCGCAGTGTTCACGCTCACCGCCCGCTCAATCACCAAACGCTCCAGCGCAATCTGGTGATCACCGCTGGACAGCCCGTGCACCCCAACGATCGCCCCGGCACGTTTGGCCACCTGCTGGCATACGCCGCGCAACTGGTCCGAGTCGCCATGGTGGATCACGGCGTCGAACGCCACTTCATCCTTGTTCCAGTCCGCGACCAGCTTCACCTTGGCCTGCAGCTCACGCGGCAGGCGGGCGCGCAGGGCTTTGCCCGGTTCACCGTCAACCCATACCGCCGAGCTGCCAACGGCCAGTACTGCGGCCAGCTGCGCCAGCAGGTCGGTTTCGTTGTCGGCCAGGCACAGTACGTGCTCACGCGGCAAGATGGTGTAGCTGTTGCGCTCGCCGGTCGGGCCAGGCAGCAGGCGGGCGATGCCGCTCTGCGACTGGCTGGCGAACTGGCTGCACAGCGCGACCAGGTCGGCCAGCTGGTTGCTCTCGGCCCAAGCCTTCAGGCCGTGCAGTGGCTTGACCAGCTGTTCGTGCAGGGTGCGGTCCGGCTTGCCTTCGCCGTCCTGCTGCTGGAAGTGGCGGCCAATGGCGTCGGCCGGACGGGTCGACAGCAGGCGGTACAGGTACAGCGGGCCGCCGGCTTTCGGGCCGGTGCCAGACAGGCCTTCACCACCGAACGGCTGCACGCCCACCACGGCACCCACAATGTTGCGGTTGACGTACATGTTGCCGGCATTGGCGGTTTCCACCACTTTGGCAATGGTCTCGTCGATGCGGGTGTGCACGCCCAGGGTCAGGCCGTAGCCGGAGTTGTTGATCTGCTCGATCAATTGGTCCAGGTTGCGGCGGTTGTAGCGCACCACGTGCAGTACGGGACCGAAGATTTCACGCTTCAGTTCGTCGAAGCTTTCCAGTTCGATCAGGGTCGGCATGACGAAGGTGCCACGCTTGATCTCGGCAGCATCGGCAATGGCCACTTGGTAGACCGAGCGGCCTTTCTCGCGCATGCCCTGAATGTGCTTCTCGATGCCGGCCTTGGCTTCGGCGTCGATCACCGGGCCGATGTCCACGGCCAGGCGGTCCGGGCAGCCCAGGCGGCTTTCAGCCATGGCGCCCTTGAGCATTTCGATTACGCGGTCGGCGGAGTCTTCCTGCAAGCACAGCACACGCAGGGCCGAGCAACGCTGGCCGGCACTGTCGAAGGCCGAGGACACCACGTCGATCACGACCTGTTCGGTCAGTGCCGAGGAGTCGACGATCATCGCGTTCTGGCCGCCGGTTTCGGCGATCAGCGGGATCGGGCGGCCCTGGTTGTCCAGGCGGCCAGCGACGTTGCGCTGCAGCAGGCGGGCCACTTCGGTGGAACCGGTGAACATCACGCCTTTGACGCGTTCGTCTCCTACCAGGCCGGCACCGACGGTTTCACCGCGGCCTGGCAGCAGTTGCAGCACGCCTTCGGGGATGCCAGCTTCCAACATCAGGCGCACGGCCTGGGCGGCGATCAGCGGGGTTTGCTCGGCAGGCTTGGCCAGTACCGGGTTGCCGGCAGCCAGGGCTGCGGCCACCTGGCCGGTGAAGATCGCCAGCGGGAAGTTCCAGGGGCTGATGCACACCACCGGGCCCAGCGGGCGGTGGGCGTCGTTGCTGAAGTCGTTGCGTGCCTGCACCGCGTAGTAGCGCAGGAAGTCCACGGCTTCACGCACTTCGGCGATGGCGTTGGCGAAGGTCTTGCCGGCCTCGCGGATGAGCAGGCCCATCAGCGGCTGGATTTCGGCCTCCATCAGGTCGGCGGTGCGTTCCAGAATGGCAGCACGCTCGGCTGGCGGGGTGGCCTGCCAGATCGGCGCGGCGTTCAGTGCGCACTGGATGGCGTTGTCCACGTCGGCAACGGTGGCTTCTTGCACGTGGCCGACCACGTCGCGGTGGTCCGCCGGGTTCAGTACCGGTGCGGCAGCGCTCTCGCTGGCGGCGCAGGCCAGCAGTGGGGCAGCCTTCCAGTCGTTGTGGGCGGTGGCCAGCATGGCGCAGGACAGCGATGCCAGACGGTGTTCGTTGGCCATGTCGATGCCGGCCGAGTTGGCCCGTTCAGTGCCATACAGATCGCGCGGCAGCGGGATACGCGGGTGCGGCAGACCGATACTGCCTTCCTGGGTACCCATGCGCTCGATGCTGGCCACCGGGTCGGCGACCAGTTCCTGGATGGAAATCGAGTGGTCGGCGATGCGGTTGACGAACGAGGTGTTGGCGCCGTTTTCCAGCAGGCGGCGCACCAGGTAGGCCAGCAGCGTTTCATGGGTGCCGACCGGCGCGTACACGCGGCACGGGCGGTTCAGCTTGCCATCGGCAATCTTGCCAACCACTTGCTCGTACAGCGGTTCGCCCATGCCGTGCAGGCACTGGAACTCGTACTGGCCCGGGTAATAGTTCTGCCCGGCAATGTGGTAGATGGCCGACAGGGTGTGGGCGTTGTGGGTGGCGAACTGCGGGTAGATGGCTTCTGGCACGGCCAGCAGCTTGCGGGCGCAGGCCACGTAGGACACGTCGGTGTACACCTTGCGGGTATAGACCGGGTAGCCTTCCAGGCCTTCGACCTGAGCACGCTTGATCTCGCTGTCCCAGTAGGCGCCTTTTACCAGGCGGATCATCAGGCGGTGGCGGCTGCGCTTGGCCAGATCGATGACGTAGTCGATCACGTACGGGCAGCGCTTCTGGTAGGCCTGGATAACGAAACCGATGCCGTTCCAGCCAGCCAGGGATGGCTCGAAGCACAGGCGCTCGAGCAGATCGAGCGAAAGCTCCAGGCGGTCGGCTTCTTCGGCGTCGATGTTCAGGCCGATGTCGTACTGCTTGGCCAGCAGCGTCAGCGACAGCAGTCGCGGGTACAGCTCTTCCATCACGCGCTCGTACTGGGCACGGCTGTAGCGCGGGTGCAGGGCCGACAGCTTGATCGAGATGCCTGGGCCTTCGTAGATGCCGCGGCCATGCGAGGCCTTGCCGATCGAGTGGATGGCCTGCTCGTAGGACGCCAGGTATTTCTGCGCGTCGTGCTCGGTCAGTGCTGCTTCGCCGAGCATGTCGTAGGAGTAGCGGAAGCCTTTGGACTCGAAGCGGCTGGCGTTGGCCAGTGCTTCGGCAATGGTCTCGCCGGTGACGAACTGCTCACCCATCAGGCGCATGGCCATGTCGACGCCCTTGCGGATCATCGGCTCGCCGCTCTTGCCGATAATGCGAGTGAGCGAGGAGGTGAGGCCGGTTTCGTTGTGGGTGCTGACCAGCTTGCCGGTCAGCAGCAGCCCCCAGGTGGCGGCGTTGACGAACAGCGACGGGCTGTTGCCCAGGTGTGGCTGCCAGTTGCCGGTACTGATCTTGTCGCGGATCAGCGCATCGCGGGTGCCTTTGTCGGGGATACGCAGCAGGGCTTCGGCCAGGCACATCAGCGCCACGCCTTCCTGAGACGACAGCGAGAACTCCTGCAGCAGGCCCTGGACGACACCGGCACGGCCGCCGGCGCTTTTCTGATTGCGCAGTTTTTCGGCAATGCTTGCGGCCAGCTTGTTGGTGGCTTCGGCCAGCGGCGCGCTCAGGCGCGCCTGCTCCAGCAGCATTGGCACCACTTCCTGCTCGGGGCGGCGGTAGGCAGCGGTGATTGCCGAGCGCAGTACCGACTGCGGCAAGATGCTCTCGGCAAATTCGAGGAAGCACTGGTGGCTGTGGTCGGCCTGGATTTCACCGGCATCGTCGGCCGGGTTGCTGGCATGACCGTTGAGTTCGGTCAGGGTTGCGCCACCCTCGAGCTTCTCCAGGTAATTGAAGATCGCTTGCTTGATCAACCAGTGAGGTGTGCGGTCAATGGACTGTGCAGCTGCTTTGAGTCGCTCACGGGTCGGGTCGTCGAGTTTGACCCCAAGGGTGGTAGTCGCCATTTCTTATCCTCGTTATTGCCACGGTTGTGGCCTAAGCTGGCATCAAGAGTAGCTGTAGGACAATTCGGGTGCAACTAGGTGCAACCTGAATTTTTTGTGTAGAAGGTGCAACTCGTCCGATAGCCATTCCCGTCCCCTGAAAAGGGGCGTTTTTGGTGTGATTTATTCTGAAAAACCGGTTTTTTACTCCCGAAAGGAGCAAAAAATGGGCTTTGTCGGAAAATGCACTGGCAGGTGCAACTTGCAAAAGAAAAATGGTTGCACCTTCTTTGCGTTGTTGCATAGCATTCGCCGCCTGGGTGCAACCGCCATCGCTGCGGTTGTGCATGATAAAAACAAACGCCAGGGCACA
Source organism: Pseudomonas sp. LTR0 (assembly GCF_036630035.1). NCBI lineage: Bacteria > Pseudomonadati > Pseudomonadota > Gammaproteobacteria > Pseudomonadales > Pseudomonadaceae > Pseudomonas > Pseudomonas sp. LTR0. Next base: position 4,989,276 of record NZ_CP123734.1, on the reverse strand, counting down.
CGCATGGGCAATCCACTAACGATCACCTTCGTGATCTACATCGCAGCAATGGTGCTGATCGGCTTCGCCGCCTATCGCGCCACCAAAAACCTTTCCGATTACATTCTGGGCGGTCGCAGCCTGGGTAGCGTGGTTACCGCGCTGTCTGCCGGTGCCTCCGACATGAGTGGCTGGCTGCTGATGGGCCTGCCCGGTGCCATCTACTTCGCGGGCCTGTCCGAGGTCTGGATCGCCATCGGCCTGACGGTTGGTGCCTACCTGAACTGGCTGTTCGTGGCTGGCCGGCTGCGCGTGCAGACCGAGCACAACGGTGACGCGCTGACCCTGCCGGACTATTTCTCCAGCCGTTTCGAAGACAATAGCGGCCTGCTGCGTATCATCTCCGCCATCGTCATCCTGGTCTTCTTCACCATCTACTGCGCTTCCGGCATCGTTGCCGGTGCCCGTCTGTTCGAGAGCACCTTCGGCATGTCGTATGAAACCGCGCTGTGGGCTGGTGCAGCGGCGACCATCGCCTACACATTCATCGGTGGTTTCCTGGCTGTGAGCTGGACCGACACCGTGCAGGCCACGCTGATGATCTTCGCGCTCATCCTCACCCCGGTGTTCGTGCTGATCGCCACCGGTGGCTTCGACCAGACCTTCGCCGCTATCGAGGCGGTGAACCCGGCGAACTTCGACATGCTCAAGGGTGCCACCTTCATCGGTATCATCTCGCTGATGGGCTGGGGCCTGGGTTACTTCGGCCAGCCGCATATCCTGGCGCGCTTCATGGCCGCTGATTCGGTGAAGTCGATCGCCAAGGCGCGCCGCATTTCCATGACCTGGATGATCCTGTGCCTGGCGGGTACCTGCGCCGTAGGCTTCTTCGGTATCGCCTACTTCTCGGCCCATCCTGAACTGGCAGGCCCGGTAAGCGAGAACCACGAACGTGTGTTCATCGAACTGGCCAAGATCCTGTTCAACCCATGGATCGCAGGTGTCCTGCTGTCGGCCATCCTGGCCGCGGTCATGAGTACCCTGAGCTGCCAGCTGCTGGTGTGCTCCAGTGCCTTGACCGAAGACTTCTACAAAGCCTTCCTGCGCAAGAATGCTTCGCAGATCGAGCTGGTGTGGGTCGGCCGTCTGATGGTGCTGGCCGTGGCCCTGATTGCCATCACCATGGCCGCCAATCCGGAAAACCGCGTGCTGGGCCTGGTGGCCTATGCCTGGGCCGGCTTCGGTGCTGCCTTCGGCCCGGTGGTGCTGATTTCGGTGCTGTGGAAAGGCATGACCCGTAACGGCGCGCTGGCCGGTATCGTGGTGGGTGCGCTGACGGTGATCCTGTGGAAGAACTTCGACACCCTCGGGTTGTACGAAATCATCCCGGGCTTCCTGTTCGCCAGCATCGCCATTGTTCTGGTGAGCAAGCTGGGTAGCCCTTCGCAGGCGATGGTCAAACGCTTCGAAGCGGCTGACGCGGCGTATCACGCCGACAAGTAACACCCGTTGAATTGGCGGCGCCTGCTTTGCGGGTGCCGCCAATCAGCAGCCAGGCCTGACTCCGCCTGCAAGGCAAGGTAAACTTGCCGCCTTCGCAGGAGTTGCCATGAACTATCGTCACGCCTTCCACGCCGGCAACCACGCCGACGTCCTCAAACACATCGTGCTGACCCGCCTCATCGCCCTGATGTCGCGCAAGGAGCAGCCTTTCGCCTATATCGATACCCACGCAGGGCTCGGCCTGTACGACCTGCAGGGTGACCAGGCAAGCCGCACCGGCGAGTACCTGGAAGGCGTAGCCCGCCTGTGGAATCGCGATGACCTGCCGGCCATGGCCGACGACTACCTGCGCATCATCAAGCGCCTGAATGCCGATGGCGAGCTGCGCTACTACCCAGGTTCGCCGGAACTGGCACGTCGTCTGATGCGCCAGCAGGACCGCGCCCTGCTCAACGAGAAACACCCCGAAGACGGGCCGCTCCTCAAAGAAAACATGAAAAAAGACCCGCGCGTGACCGTGCATCTGGGTGAAGGCTGGCATGTGCCGCGGGCCTTGCTGCCGGTGCAGGAAAAGCGCGCGATCATGCTGATCGACCCGCCGTTCGAGCAGGCCGATGAGCTCAAGCGCTGCACCACTGCCATGAAAGAGGCGATTGGCCGCATGCGCCAGACGGTTGTGGCCATCTGGTACCCGATCAAGGACCAGCGTTCGCTGACCCGCTATTACCAGGACCTGACCAGCACTGGTGCGCCGAAACTGTTGCGGGTTGAGCTGTATGTGCATCACCAGGACAGCCCTCAGGGGCTGAACGGCTCTGGCCTGGCCATCGCCAACCCGCCGTGGGGGTTGGAGGATGAGCTTAAGGAGCTGCTGCCATGGCTGGCCAAAGAGCTGGCACAAACCGCCGGTAGTTACCGCATGGACTGGCTGATCGCCGAGTAAACCTGAGCGGGTTTGCCCGCGAACACCGGCAACGCCGGTGCCATCCACCGCGTGACGGCTTCGCGGGTGAACCCGCTCCCACAAGGGGGCGGTGTGCCTCCAATGTTTGCGTTATAATCCCGCCCTTTAGCCGCCATCCGCCCAAGAGGCCGTTGGCGCATTTCTACCGAATGAAGAGGCTAATCCCTTGGCATTGACGATTCTTGGCCTGTCCGGCGCCCTTAGCCATGACCCTTCCGCGGCCCTGTACATTGACGGCAAGCTGATTGCCGCCGCCGAAGAAGAGCGCTTCGTGCGTGACAAGCATGCGAAGAACCGCATGCCCTACGAGTCGGCGAAGTTCTGCCTGGAACAGGCAGGCATCAAGCCGTCCGACGTCGACGTGGTAGCCATCCCGTTCGCCCCGATCAGCCTGTTCGGCAAGGCGCGGTGGCACTATGCCAAGCGCTATTGGTACGCCCCGGATCGTGCACTCGATGCCATCCTGATGGGCAACCGTCGCTACAAGCGTTATCGCAAGAAGATCGTCTGGTGCCTGGAGCAACTGGGCTTTGACCCGAAAAAGGTCAAGATCGAGCCCGTCGAGCACCACCTGGCCCACGCTTCCAGTGCTTATCACTGCTCGGGCTTCAAGGAAAAAACCGCAATCCTGGGCATCGACGGCAAGGGCGAGTACGCCACTACCTTCTTTGGCTACGGTGAAAACGGCAAGATCCACAAGATCAAGGAATTCTTCGACCCTGACTCGCTGGGTGGCCTGTACGGTGCCATCACCGAGTTCCTGGGCTTCGAAATGCTCGATGGCGAGTTCAAGGTCATGGGCATGGCGCCGTATGGCGACGCAAGCAAGTATGACTTCTCGCGTCTGGCCAGCTTCGAGAACGGCGAGCTGGTCATCAACACCGAGTACGCCAACGTTATCGGCCTGCGCCGCTATAAAGAGAAGGGCAAAGGCTTCTACTTCTCGCCGAAGCTGATCGAATGGCTGGGCCCCAAGCGCGAAGGCGACATCGCCGACGAGCCGTACATCCATTACGCCGCCAGCATGCAGGCGCTGTTCGAGAAACTGGCGCTGCAGATGATCGACCATTACCTGGGCGACACCCTGCGTGAAACCGGCAAGCTGGCCTTCGCTGGCGGCTGTGCGCTGAACGTCAAGCTCAACCAGAAAATCATCGCCCGTCCGGACGTGAAAGAGTTGTTCGTCCAGCCAGCCTCCGGCGACGCCGGGACTGCCGTTGGCGCCGCAGCCTATGTTTCGCACGCCCGTGGCGTTCCGGTCGAGAAGATGGAGCACGTCTACCTCGGCCCGTCGTACTCCAACGAAGACGTGATCGCTGCCTGCGCCCGTCACCCGAACCAGCCAAAGTGGCGCAAACTCGAGAACATGCCGCAGCAGATCGCCCAGATCATGGTCGACGGCAACCCGGTAGCCTGGTTCCAGGGCCGCATGGAGTTCGGGCCGCGTGCCCTCGGTGGCCGATCGATCATCGGCTGCCCGAGCGTGGAAGGCGTGGCTGACCGCATCAACCACCAGATCAAGTTCCGCGAACGCTGGAGACCTTTCTGCCCGTCGATGCTCGACACTGTCGCCCCGCAGATGATCAAGGTCGACCATCCCGCGCCGTTCATGACCTTCACCTTCGAAGTCGCTGAAGAGTGGAAGACCCGCGTGCCGGAAGTGGTGCATGAGGACGGCACTTCGCGTGCCCAGGTGCTCAAGCGCGAGTACAACCCGCGCTACTACGACATGATGAAGGCGCTGGAAGACCTGACTGGCAACGGCGTGTCGCTGAACACCTCGCTGAACCGTCGTGGTGAACCGATGATCTGCTCACCGACCGATGCGTTGAACATGTTCTTCGGCTCGGACTTGCAGTACCTGATCATGGAAGACATTTTGGTTGTGAAGGACGGCGCGGCCCCGTATGACCAGCCGCTCTGAACCGCGCATCCTGCAGTTCTGCCATGGCTATGACGGGCCGTTCCTGGACTGTGCCCGTCAGTACGCCAGCCTGTTTCAGGGGCGTGGGTACCAGGTGACTACGGTGTTCCTCACCGGCGCCGCCGACGCGCAGGTAGCGGCTGGCTGTGCGTCGGAGGAGGTGCTGTTCCTTGAGTTCAGTTCCAAGGACGTGCGTGGTCTGAAACTCGGCGCCATCCGCGCATTGCGGCGCATTGCGGCCGAACGCAATTTCGCTTTCTGCATCGCCCATCGCTTCAAGCCGATCTACGTTGCCCTGCTGGGCACCGGCCTGCCAGTGATTGGTGTGCACCATGCCTTTGGCGACTACCAGCGCAAAGGCCGCCGCCTGTTCGCGAACCTGTTCAGCAAGCGTCTGAGCCTGCTGGGTGTTTCGGACGCGGTACGTGACGATATGCGGCGTTGCTTGCCTCAGTGGCCGGCCGAGCGCATTCAGACCCTGTACAACCGCATCGACATCGACGCCCTGCAAGCAGCCCTGGTGCCGCGCGCTGACGCACGCCAGGCCTTGGGCCTGGATGCTCAGGCGTGGATCGTCGGCAATGTTGGGCGCCTGCACCCGGACAAGGACCAGGCCACCCTGTTGCGCGGTTTTGCCCAGGCACTGCCGGGGCTGCCGGCTGGTGCCCGCCTGGCAATCCTCGGCAAGGGGCGTCTGGAGGCCAAGCTCATGGCGTTGGCCGCCGAGCTTGGCATTGCCGGGCAAGTCGACTTTCTTGGCCAGGTACCGGATGCGCGCCGTTACTTTCAGGCGTTCGACGTGTTCGCTTTGAGTTCGGATCACGAGCCGTTCGGCATGGTCCTGCTTGAAGCGATGGTTGCCGGTGTGCCGGTGCTGGCCACGGCCTGTGGCGGTGCTCGCGAAGTGGTCGAGGGCGTTGGCGTTCTGTTCCCGCTGGGCGACGCCGCGCAGCTGGCCCAGGGCCTGAAGCACATGGCCGTACTGGATGCTGAACAGCGCCAGGTCTGCGCCAGGCACATGCTGCAGCGCCTGCGTGAGCGTTTCTCTGACCAGGCGGTGCGCGAGGCCTTCTGGCAACTCCCGCAGGTGCGCGCGTTGGTGGGGCAGGCCTGATGCTCAATCGTATCCAGGCCTTCCGCGAGCGCGGTTGGCAAGCTATCGATGCCAACGCGTATGCCCAGGCGTGGGGGCGCTTTGGCGGCAGTGTCGCCACCCATCCGCTGGTGGTCGAGCAACTGGCGGACCTGGCACAAATCCCGGTGCGTTACCTGGGCTGGCACCAGGCTGGCGAGCTGAAAGCCGCGATCCCGGTCTGGGGGCGTCACCTGGCGCTGTCCAAGGACGTGCTGAAGCGTGCTGGCAAGAAAGCCCTGTTCGACCTCGGCAACGCCGAGATCATCCTGCCGGCGGCGCCTGATGCCGCTGCGCCGTTGCGCCATACCGTGCGTTACCTGTCCGAACTGAACCTGGGCCGCTTCAACGGCCTCAAGGCGCAGAAGGAGCAGTTGGCCATGGCCCGGGCGCCTGAAGACCTGTCGAAGAAGTTCCGCTACAACCAGCGCCGTGAACTTCGCCTGCTGGAAGAGGCGGGTGGTGTGGTACGCCCGATCAGCGACTTCAGTGCTCAGGAAATCGCCAGCATGTACTGCGACCTGTTCCTGCGCCGCTGGGGCTTCCCTGCCACCGGTGCCGAGCGTATGGCCGATGTGCTGGAGCGCCTGCGTGAGCTGCTGATCGGCTCGGTGTTGCTGCTGGACGGTAAGCCGATTGCCATCCAGCTGGTGTACCGCGTCGAAGCGCCGGAGTGGATCAGCGTCGAGTACATCAATGGCGGTGTCGACCCTGAAACCAAGGCCTTCAGCCCAGGCAGCGTGCTGAGCTTCCTCAATACCCAGGCCGCCTGGGAAGATGCCCGGGCGCGCAACAAGCCGCTGCGGTTCTCGTTCGGCCGTGCTGACCGTGAGTACAAGGACCGATGGTGCAACCCTGTGCCGGTGTATCAAGCGTGAGCCGCAAGCAGCAGTTGCTCAAGCGCCACCGGCGCAACAAACGCCTGGGGCTGCTGGCGGGCCTGGTTGCGCTGGTCGCCCTCGGTGTTTTCAGCTGGTGGTGGCTGCCACTGCTGTTGTTGCCGCTGCTCTGGGCTGCCCATGAGGCCTGGTTTGCCGACCACCTGTTCTATGCACCGGGTGAGGACTATGCCTACGACTTCGGCGATCAGGTGCAGCAGGTTCCAGCCAGCCTGCACGATGGCTGGCTCAAGGCTGATTGCACGTTGCAAGGCGACGAAACCCTGGTGCTTGAACTGCGGCTAAAAAGCAGCTGGTTGGGGCGCTTTCTCGACCCTCGGGTCGAGCTGCTGGCTGGCGAACAGGCCGATCGGCAAGCGTTCGAGCGTGGCGTCGATGGCGTGCGCTTCCTTAACCTGACGGGTCTTGCTGCGCCACTGCAGGCCGGTACGTTGCGACTGCGCGGCCGGCATTGCCGGCTGCAGGGTCAGTTGCGCCTGTGGATAACCCCCTCGGTCGAGCTGCAGCGGCGCCGGGTGATGGTGATCGCGCCACATGCCGATGACGCCGAGTTGGCCGCGTATGGTTTGTACAGCCAGGCCGACGAAAGCTGGGTGGTGACCCTGACTGCCGGTGAGATAGAGGCCGAGCACTACCAGCAGATGGGCCTGGCAAAGGCCGAGGCCGCGCGCCTGAAAGGTCGCCTGCGTGCCTGGGACAGCATCGCCGTGCCGCGTTGGGCCGGTGTGCCGGAGTCGCGTTGCATACAGCTAGGTTACTTCTGCCTGCAGCTGCCTGCCATGCAGGCCGCACCCGATCAGCCGGCTGCCTCACGTGAGGCAGACCTGGCCGATATCCGCGTGTTCCGCCAGTTCAACCCGTTCCCGTTACCGGGCGACCGTGATGGCGCGCCCACCTGGCACAACCTGCTGGCCGATTTGCGAGCCTTGCTGGAACTGGCCAAGCCAGAGGTGCTGGTGATGCCGCACCCGCAGTTAGACCCCCACCCGGACCATATCTGCGCTCAGGCGGCGGTGCTGGAAGCCTTGCAAGGTATGGCCTGGCAGCCACAAACCTTGCTGTGCTACGCCAACCACCTGCACGATAACGACCGCTGGCCGATGGGCAACAGTGGTGATGGCGTAGCCTTGCCGCCGCAATTGAGCGCCGCCCAGGCCTGGGCGCCCTGCAGCCTGGTGCTGGACTGCGCGACCCAGCGCGACAAGGCCATGGCCCTGGGCATGATGCACGACCTGCAGCCGCCGGCACCGTTCAAGCGCCGCCTGCGCCGCGTGCTGCAACGCTGGCTTGCCGGGAGACAGCCATCGCCTTATGGGGAGAACGAATTCTTCCGCAAGGCCGTGCGCCGACACGAACTGTTCTGGCGGCGTGAGCTGTAAGCACGCCCCATGGTTGACCGCGAAGGCGCAGAGCGCCCAAGGAAAGCAATGAAAGTCCTATTTCTGGTACAGAAGGAACAGCGGGCCATTCTTGACCGCCTGTACGATGGCGTCGCGGCCAACTGCGAGTGCGACCTGCGCTGGCTGACCAGCCAGGATCAGCGCAACCTGCGCCGTTACTTCAAGCGTGAGGTGCAGGTCGAGCGCTATGACCGCATCGTGTTCTTCCTGCGTTTCAAGCAGGAGATCCGTCAGGTGGCCTTTATCCGCACGGTGCCGAACCTGGTGATTCTCGAGCACGACGCCTACCAGAACTACATCCCGTGCAAGTACACCGGCAAGTTCAGCGCTCATTACCGCCAGTTGCCATGGGCGCGGGTGATCAGCTCCGGCTATATGGTCAGCGAGCGCCTGCGCCAGGAAGGTTTTGACGCGGTGTTCGTGCCCAAGGGCTATGACGAGCAGTTGCTGGCCGACCAAGGGCGTGAGCGTGACATCGAGCTGGCCTTTGTCGGCAGCGTCAACAGCGTGGCCTATAGCGGCCGCAAGGCACTGCTGGACGAGTTGGGGCAGGTCGAGAACCTGCTGGTAACCCGTACCAAGTCGGGCGAGGACTACTGCAACACGCTCAACCGTATTCGTTTCTTCGTCAGTGCCGATGTCGGCATGGGCGAATACATGATAAAGAACTTCGAAGCCATGGCCTGTGGCTGTGTGTTGCTGGCGTACGACCAGGGCGAGGAAGAGAACCGTGCGCTGGGTCTGCAAGACATGCACAACGTGGTGTTCTATGACAACATCCCGACCCTTCAGGAAAAGCTTCGTCACTTGCGCGAGAACCCCGAGCTGGCACGGCAGATTGCAGAAAATGGCCGCCAACTTGCGGTTTCCCGTTTTAGTTTCGGCGCAGTTGGACGTAGCATCGTCGACCATATGCGCCCGGCGCTCAGGCCCCACCCGCCATTGTCTGCATGGCAGCGGCTGCGCCTGAAGCTGGGCATCTAAACAAGAGCTTTCGCGCCCAGGAGCGGGTCGTTGAAGGCCGATAGTCGTAATGCGGAGGGAGTCCGGTGCGCTTTTCAAATGAGAGTGACGTCACGCTCGTCGTGACCAGTTGTGGGCGGTTCGATCTGCTCAAAGACACCCTTGAGAGTTTCGATCGCTACAACACCGCGCCCATTCGCGAGGTATTCATCACCGAAGACTCTGGCGACGATGCTGTGCATGCCGCTGTGCCGGAGCACTGGAAGCCGCACTGCAAGGTGTTCGTCAACCGGCCAAAACTTGGTCAGTTGCCGTCTATCGACCTGGCCTACAGCCACGTGAAGACGCCTTACATTTTTCACTGCGAAGACGACTGGCAATTCTACCGCCAAGGCTTTGTCGAAGACTCGCGGGCCATCCTGGATGTCAGTCCCCACCTGTTGCAGGTGTGGTTGCGCAGCCATGCCCACGATCTGGCCATCCACAGCCCGTACATCCACTTGGGCGATCGTCAGGTGATCGCCGGGGTGCCGTGTTATCCGCTGCTGTCCGACAAGGCCGAGTGGCAGGCGTTCTCGCTCAACCCTGGGCTGCGCCGATTGAGCGATTACCAGCGCTGTGCGCCGTTTGCCGCCTATGCTGGAGAAAAGGCGCTTTCCCGTCGCTACGCTGAGTTAAATCTGACGGCGGTCACCTTGGAGGGTGATGCAGTATTGCACACTGGATTCGGCAATCACGTGACCTTGCCCATTGAAGTGGAGCGTAAGGCCAAGCGCCGTCAGCGTGATCGGATGAAGCTGGCGTTGGCGCTGGTTGCGGGGACCTTGATCGGCATGGGAATCACCTTTTTTGTTCAATGAAGTCACTGTCCCACCTGACTTGAGCGGGAGAGGACCCATGAACATCGTCAATATGATGTGGGCGGGTGGAACGCCCTACATGTCGATTCACAGGGTGCATCGGCAGGTCTTGTCGAACGCGGGTGCCGACGCCCGGATCAGTAATTGGCTGCTGCTGGGGAGCGGGCTCTGCTGTGGGCTCGGTTCGACCCGGGAATGGCATATGCCCTCACGTGCGCTCAAAGGGCGGCACTTGTGGCGCTTGCTGCGCCCATGGCTGCGCATGCGGTTGCGCAAGGCACTGGCCGAGGCGGGGGCAGAAATCGTGCTGCTCGATGGTATTGGCGTCGCTCGGTTGGTGCTGCCGTTGTTGCAGCGTATTCCCCACGTACGTGCCAAGGTACTGTTCCATGGCACGACGCGTCTGAATGCCAGCGATATCCGCTTGTTGCAGATGTTTCCGTCCGAGCGGCTGAGTGTTGCGGCGGTATCACGGACGTTGGCCGAGTCGCTGGAGTGTGATCTGGGTAGGCCGGTGCAGACACTGCGCATGGCGCTTGACCCGCGTGCATTCGTCGAGCCTTTGCTGAGCCGTGATCAGGCCAGGCAGGCGCTGCGGTTGCCCCACGGCGCCGGAGTGATGCTGGGTGCGGTAGGGCGGTTGGTAGAGAGTAAAGGTTTCGAGATGCTGATCGAAGCATTCGCCAGGGCCAGTGCACGGCAGCCGGACCTGCAACTGGCGATCATTGGCGAGGGGCCGCAGCATGCCATGTTGCAGCAGCGTATCAACGCGCTGGGCCTGGCTGGGCGCGTTCATCTGCGCGGTCACCGCGAAGACCTGCAGCAGCTGTATCGGGCATTCGACTGGCTATTGGTGCCTTCGCGTTCCGAAGGCCTGGGGCTGGTGGTGCAAGAAGCGGTGATGGCCGATGTACCGGTGGTGTGCAGCGACCTGCAGGTGTTCCGCGAGCAGTTGCACGATACGGGTGGCTACCTGCCGGTTGCCGACGAAAGCGCCTGGGCTGAGGCGATCGAGCGCTGTGCGGTGCTCAGTGCATCGACGATCGCCGCGAAGCAGCGCCAGGCACTGGCGCCGGAGCAGGCCTGGCAGGCATTCTGCAGCGGCTCGCAGAGCCTGTTGCGCAGTTGACGCTCAGCGTGTCAGCAAGGCTGCCTCGAAGGCGGCAAGGGGGAACCGGTCGCCCAGGTTCTCCCGCTCGATATAGCGCACCATGTGCTGCACATTGCGTCGAATCATGCGAGCCGACAGCGGCGGGCGTAGAAAACGCATGTCGGCCACGTCGATCAAGCCCAGACGCTGGTCGGGGGTGACCACCACATTGCCCAGGTGCAGCGAACGGAAGTAAACGCCGCTGCGGTGCAACTGGCGGATCAGTTCGATCAGGCGTGGCAGGTAAATGTCCCAGCTGAATCCGTCGTCGCGCGACATCTGCAGCAGTGTCCGCCCAGGTAGCGGGCGATACAGCACCGCAGTGCGGCCCGGCAGGTCGAGTTTGTGCTGGCTGATCACTTCGAGGGTGGGGATGCCCAGTTGCGTCAGGCGCGCGGCGTTATCGACGAAGCGCTGCGAGTAAGGGCGTAGCAGTGCAGATGAAATCAGCCGCTTCCTACGAAAAACCTTGAGGAAATTTCCATCTGTGAGCAGGTAGACTTTGGCGCCATGGCTGTCTGCCTCAAGCACCTGTGCGCCAAGTGTCAGCTGATCGAAGTCGACCTGGGTGAGCCGGGAGCATTGCATGAATAGGGCCTTGTCGTCTGGCGAGCAAAATGACCGGCAATAATGCCGAAAATAATGTTGTAGCACCATGGATGGTGTTTTTGATTCATCGGGGGAAAGGATGTTGTATCAAAAAAACTGGGCACGAGCCTGGTTAGGATTGGGTCTGGTCTGGTTCCTGGCGGCGATTGCCCTGGCACCCAGCAACAAGGTTTATCAGCAAGGTCTGGTGTTGTTCTTGTGGCTGCCAACGCTGGTATTGGCCTGGTCGGCCCGAGGTGTGCTGGTGCAAGCCTGGGGGCGGCAACCGGCGCTGTGGGGGAGTGTGCTGCTGCTGCTGGCCTGGAGCGGTCTGAGCCTGGCCTGGTCGCCCGCCGAGGAGCCCGGGCGCGAGCTCAAGCGTTTGCTCTACATCCTGGTGTTCCTGCTGGCGTTTCCGCTGTTGGCCCAGCTTGGCCAGGCCCGCATTCGTCAGCTATTGCTGCTTGGCAGCGCGTTGCTGGCCCTCGCTGCGTTGGTCTCCATCCTCAAGTTCTATGGGGTGCAGCATAAGCCTTTGCTGGTCAGGCTGGAGGGTATTGGCGAGATATCCCACCCCATCCTGGGGGCTTATGTCATTGGTTCGGCCTTGCTCTTGATGCTCTACGAGCCACCTCGGCACCGTGGCTTGCAGTTGTTGTGGCTGGCGGCACTGGCTTGCCTGGGTGCCTTCGCCATTTTCAGCCAGAGCCGTGGCGCGATTCTGGCACTGGTGATTACCGTGGTAATGGCGCCGCTGTGGTTCCGTGACCGCCACAGCCGGGTGTTTTCTGTTCTGGCATTGCTTGCCACCGGCCTGGCCTTTTTGGCCGTGTACGACCTTATCGCCCACCGGGGTTCATCCTATCGGCCGGAAATTTTCCATGCTGTGGTCGAGATGATTGCCGCGCACCCTTGGACTGGTCTTGGCCTGGGGGCTCATTACGAAGTGAGCGCCGTCGGCAGGCACTTTGATCATTCCCACAACATGTTCACCCATGTTGCCGTTGAAGTGGGCTTGCCCGGCATGTTGCTGTGGGTAATGGTATGGCTGCTTACGCTGGGCGAAATCGTGCGCGCCCGCGGCACCCTGTTCGGCAAGGTCCTGCTGGGGTTCTGGGTATACTCGACCCTGGCCATGCAGTTCGATGCCGCCAGCCTCACCGGTACGCCACGTGCCGAATGGTTCATCAGCTGGCTGCCGGTGGGCCTTGCCATGTTGCTGCCATGGGGGCGTGCCGAAAATGACGCCTGTGGTAAAATTGCCGGTTCAACCTGAACAGCGAGCTCGATAATGGCCGAAACACCGCGACCAGCGGAGCACACCTCCAGCCTGAAGATCTACTTCCGGCTGTTGAGCTATGTGAAACCCTATGTCGGCATTTTCCTGCTGAGCATTGTCGGTTTCGTGATCTTTGCCTCGACCCAGCCAATGCTGGCCGGCATTCTCAAGTACTTCGTCGATGGGCTGAGCAACCCCGAAGCGGTATTGTTCCCCAACGTACCCTACCTGCGTGACCTGCAATTGCTGCAGGCGGTGCCGCTGCTGATCATCCTGATCGCTGCGTGGCAGGGCCTTGGCTCGTTCCTCGGCAACTACTTCCTGGCGAAGGTCTCTCTGAGCCTGGTGCATGACCTGCGGGTGGCTTTGTTCAACAAGCTGCTGGTGTTGCCCAACCGCTACTTCGACAACCACAACTCCGGGCACCTGATTTCGCGCATTACCTTCAATGTGACCATGGTCACCGGCGCTGCTACCGACGCCATCAAGGTAGTGATCCGCGAAGGCCTGACCGTGGTGTTCCTGTTTGCCTATCTGCTCTGGATGAACTGGCACCTGACCTTGGTGATGGTCGCCATCTTGCCGGTGATCGCGGTTATGGTCAGCATCGCCAGCAAGAAATTCCGCAAGCAGAGCAAGAAGATCCAGGTAGCCATGGGCGACGTCACTCACGTTGCCTCGGAAACCATCCAGGGATACCGCGTGGTCCGTAGCTTCGGTGGCGAGGCCTATGAGGAGCGGCGATTCGACCAGGCCAGCCAGAGCAACACCGACAAGCAACTGCGCATGACCAAGACCGGCGCGCTGTACACACCGATGCTTCAGTTGGTGATCTACAGCGCCATGGCTGCGCTGATGTTCCTGGTACTGTTCCTGCGCGGGGATTCTACTGCCGGTGACCTGGTGGCCTATATCACCGCTGCCGGCCTGCTGCCCAAGCCTATTCGCCAGTTGTCGGAAGTCAGCTCGACCATCCAGAAGGGCCTGGCAGGTGCCGAGAGCATCTTCGAGCAACTGGACGAAGCACCCGAAGTGGACACCGGTACTGTCGAGAAGGAACGTGTGGAAGGGCGCCTGGAAGTGCGTAACCTGAGCTTCACTTACCCGGGTACCGAGCGTGAAGTGCTGAGCGACATCAGTTTTGTCGCCGAGCCCGGGCAGATGATCGCCCTGGTCGGCCGCTCCGGCAGTGGCAAGTCTACCCTGGCGGCCCTGATCCCGCGTTTCTATCACCACGACAAGGGGCAGATCCTGCTCGATGGCGTGGAGATCGAGAACTATCGCCTGCGCAACCTGCGCCGCCATGTTTCGCAAGTCACCCAGCATGTCACCCTGTTCAACGACACCGTGGCCAACAACATCGCCTATGGTGATCTGGCTGGCGCGCCGCGCGCAGACATTGAGGCCGCCGCGGCCGATGCCTATGCCAAGGAATTCGTCGACCGGCTGCCAAAGGGCTTCGATACTGAAGTGGGTGAGAACGGTGTACTGCTTTCTGGTGGCCAGCGCCAGCGCCTGGCTATTGCCCGTGCGCTGCTTAAAAACGCGCCGTTGCTGATCCTCGACGAAGCCACTTCGGCGTTGGATACCGAGTCCGAGCGGCATATCCAGGCCGCTCTGGACCACGTGATGCAGGGCCGTACCACGCTGGTGATTGCTCATCGCCTGTCGACCATCGAGAAGGCCGACCAGATCCTGGTCATGGACCAGGGCCGCCTGGTCGAGCGCGGTACTCACGCCGAGCTGCTTGCGGCTAATGGCCATTATGCCCGCCTGCATGCCATGGGGCTGGATGAGCCGGCCAAGGCCGATATCACCTGAACCCTCCTTGATCGGGGCCGTCATGGCCCCGATTGTCACGGGAATTTTCCAGGGATGATCTGGCCATAAAGCCATTGCCTACCCTGTGCTAATATCCTGCCCCTGTTCATTATTTCCATATGGGTTGCCCATGAAGTTGTCCATGCCGCGTTTCGATCAAGCCCCGGTACTGGTGGTCGGCGATGTCATGCTCGACCGCTACTGGCATGGCGGTACTTCGCGTATTTCGCCCGAAGCGCCAGTCCCGGTGGTCAAGGTCGATCAGATCGAGGATCGCCCCGGCGGTGCGGCCAACGTTGCCTTGAACATTGCTGCGCTGGGCGCGCCGGCTTCGCTGATCGGTGTTACCGGCCAAGATGAAGCTGCCGACAGCCTGGCCAACAGTCTGCAGGCTGCCGGTGTCCGTTCGGTATTCCAGCGCATCGCGCATCAGCCGACTATCGTCAAGCTGCGGGTCATGAGCCGTCACCAGCAGCTGCTGCGTATCGATTTCGAAGAGCCGTTCGCCACCGACCCGCTGTCGCTGGGCGCGGAGGTCGATGGCCTGCTCGAAGGCGTCAAGGTGCTGGTGCTGTCCGACTACGGCAAAGGTGCATTGAAGAATCACCAAGACCTGATCCAGGCGGCGCGCGCCAAGCGTATTCCGGTGCTGGCCGACCCCAAGGGCAAGGACTTTTCCATCTACCGTGGCGCCAGCCTGATTACCCCGAACCTCAGCGAATTCGAGACCATTGTCGGCCGTTGCGTCGATGAAGCCGAACTGGTCGCCAAGGGCTTGCAGCTGCTGCAGGACCTGGACCTGGGTGCCTTGCTGGTCACCCGCGGTGAGCATGGCATGACCCTGCTGCGCGTTGGTCAGCCGGCGTTGCACCTGCCAGCACGGGCACGCGAAGTGTTCGATGTGACCGGTGCCGGCGATACCGTCATCTCCACCCTTGCCGCGGCCATTGCCGCAGGTGAGGACCTGCCCCATGCGGTGGCCCTGGCCAATCTGGCGGCGGGCATCGTGGTCGGCAAGCTGGGTACGGCTGCCATCAGCGCCCCTGAACTGCGCCGGGCCATCCAGCGTGAGGAAGGCTCCGAGCGCGGCGTGCTGGGCCTGGAGCAATTGCTGCTGGCCATCGATGACGCGCGGGCGCACAACGAGAAGATTGTCTTTACCAATGGCTGCTTCGACATCCTGCATGCCGGGCATGTCACCTACCTGGAGCAGGCGCGGGCTCAGGGTGATCGCCTGATCGTTGCGGTAAATGACGATGCCTCGGTAAGCCGCCTGAAGGGGCCGGGCCGGCCGATCAACAGTGTTGACCGGCGTATGGCCGTACTGGCCGGTCTGGGCGCAGTGGACTGGGTGATCAGTTTCCCGGAAGGCACCCCGGAAAACCTGCTGAGCCAGGTCAAGCCGGATGTGCTGGTGAAGGGTGGCGACTATGGCATCGACCAGGTGGTGGGCGCTGATATCGTCAAGGGCTATGGCGGCACCGTGAAGGTGCTGGGGCTGGTCGAGAACAGCTCGACCACGGCGATTGTCGAGAAAATTCGCAAGAACTGATCTGGCCTTGGGGTCGCTGTGGCGGCCCTCTGCAGGGGCGGGTTTACCCGCGCCTGCAAGAAGGTGAAAGCTCCCGGGATGTCACTTGTGCAGCGAAGTTCGCGCCCGCTCCAGCAGCGCTCGCGCCTTGTCGCCAAACCGTTGCAAGTGCGACGCCCGTTCAGGCGTGCGTTCCACCAAACCCTGCTGCTTCACCCAATCCTTCCAGCGTATCCGTTCATCTGCCACCACCCAGCCTTCCTGCCGGGCAAAACTCTCTGCCAGGTACAACCCACGCGTACTCGCTGGCACCAGTTCATCCTTTTTCAGCGTATACAGCTCTGCCAGTGGCTGGCCGTCCTTCAATGGCATCAGGTACAGGTCGGGCCGTTTGCGGTTGAGCCGCGCCACCAACTGGTCGCCCTCCAGCCGTTCGTCAACGTGGAACAAGCTGAGTTTCTTGGCGTCCCGGGGCACTTGCAGGCGCATGTCATAGATCAGCTGTAGCGAAGCGGTGGGCAGGTGCACATAGGCCCGTGGGCGCTCCAGTAGCATCAGTTTGCCGCAATGCACCGGGCGTGCGGCACCGGACTGGGGCGCCAGCACGAAGTGGGGTGTTTCGCGGTAGTGCAGGGCGGCGGCGTAGGGTACGGGCAGCCAGGTGTCGTTGAAGCGCCCGCCCAGCCAACCTTCCGGGGTTTCCAGCAGGCACTCCTCGGCCACTTCCTGTACAGCGGTGTGCAGCGGCAGGTTCAGCTCCTGCGCCGGCACATAACCGGAAATCAGTTTCAGCACCACATCGCCACGGTCTTGTCGGCGCTGACGCACCAGTACCCAGTAATCGCGGTTCTGCCAATGCAGCGTGAGGCGCACTGACACGCCCAGGTTGGCCAGTTCGACCACGAAATGTTGCGCGTCGGGTAACTGGATGGCCTTGCGCCGTTGCTGGGTCTGGGCAAAGTTCAGCGGCATGCCGATGCTTTGGTAGATCAAGCCTTCGGGCGTGGCCTCGACATGCAGTGGCAGTGTCTTGAAGTTGCTCGGGTTCTTGCGGATCAACGTTCGCGCCACGAGGCTCCTCCTTGCGTCGGGTCAGTCTCCAGGCCCTGAGTCGTAGGCCTGAGGTAACTCAATGCTGGCCCAGGATGCGGGCGACGGTGGCCACATTGTGGGCCAGGTGCAACGGGTTGATGGTGCCGACAATAGCACTGCTGACGCCCGGGTGGGCGAACAGCAGCTCGAAGCTGGCCTGCACCGGGTCGACACCCGGGGCCAGGCAGATGTGCCCGCTCGCCAAGGCCTTCTTTACCAGGATGGCCTTGCCGTGTTCGGCAGCGTAGTCCAGCACCGGGCGTTCTGCCTGTTCGTTGAGGTTGTAGGTGACCATGGCGCAGTCGCCTTGCTCCAGCGCTTTCAGACCGCCGGCGACGGTCTTGCCGGACAGCCCGAAACCGAGGATCTTGCCCTCCTGCTTGAGTTCGGCCAAGGTCTGGTAGACCTCCTGCTGTTCTAGAATGGCCAGGTCGTTGCCATCGGAATGCACCAGCACCAGTTCGATGCGGTCGGTTTCGAGCCGGCGCAGGCTGCGCTCCACCGAGCGGCGAGTGTGGGCGGCGCTGAAATCGAAATGCGACAGGCCTTCCTCGAACTCTTCACCGACCTTGCTGACGATTACCCATTCATCACGTTGGCCGCGCAGCAGCGGGCCCAGGCGTTCTTCGCTGTGGCCATAGGCCGGGGCGGTGTCGATCAGGTTGATGCCAAGCTCGCGGGCCTGAGCCAGTAACAGGCGGGCGTCTTCATCGCCGGGGATAGTGAAGCCCGTGGGGTACTTCACGCCCTGATCGCGGCCCAGCTTGACCGTGCCGAGGCCCAGTGGAGAGACCTTGAGGCCGGTGCTGCCCAGCGGGCGATGGAATTCGTGCAGGGTTGGCAGGCTCATGGCAGCAGTTGCTCCCAGGCCGGCACGCCCAGCGGAGGGCGTGGCAGGTCGGTCAGGTCGGCCTGTGCTTGTGGACGAATGCCGTCGCGCTCCAGGTGGCTGATCACCCGGTCGCTGAAGTCCGGTGCCAGTGCCAGCTTGGTCGGCCAGCCGACCAGCAGGCGCTGCTGGTCGGCAAGGAAGGCGTTGTCCGGGCGTACCAGGCCGGATTGTGCCGGCTCAGCGCGGTCGACGCGCAGTGTGGCCCAGCGCACCAGGCTCTGGTCGACCCATGGCAGCAGGCTGGCGATTTCCTTCTGCGCTGCAGCAATCTGCGCTGCAGGCTCGCGCGCCACGCCATCGGCTTCGGCCAGGTCCCCACCGAGGTACCAGACCCACTGGCCATCGGCTGCCGGATGGGTGGTCACCGTCACCCGAGGCTTGGGCCCGCCGCCGAGGCAGTGGGCGTACAAAGGTTTGAGGTTCGGGCCCTTGGCCATGACCATGTGCAGCGGGCGGGTTTGCATGGCCGGCTGATCCAGGCCCAGCGCCTGCAGCAAGCCTTCGGTGCCGGCTCCGGCGCTCAATACGATGCGCTGGGCACGGATTTCCCGGTCGTCCACGCGCAGGCCAACCAACGCATCACCTTCACGCATGGGTTCGATGCGTTCACCTGCCAGCAAGGACTCGCCGGCCAGCTCGGCCAGATTGGCCAGCAGGCTCGGGACATCGATCACCAGTTCCGCCAGGCGATACACCTTGCCCTTGAACGCGCGGTCCTGCAGTGCCGGTGGCAACTGGTCACCCTTGACCTGGTCGACCCGGCCGCGCACGGCCTTGCTGGCGAAGAAGCTTGTGAGGTTGCCGGCCAAGGTGCCCGGCGACCACAGGTAGTGGGCATCGGAGAGCAGGCGGGTACGCCCGAGGTCGAGTTCGCCGTTGCCGGCCAAGGCCTCGCGCCAGCGGCGCGGCATGTCGGCGATGGCTTCCGAGGCGCCGGTCAGGGCGCCGTGCAGGGCGTATTTGGTGCCGCCGTGGATGATGCCCTGCGACTTGATGGTCTGCTCGCCGCCAAGGCTGGCGCGCTCCACCAGCACTGTCGAGTAGCCCAGGCGGCGCAGGCGGGCATTGAGCCAAAGGCCTGCGACCCCGGCGCCGACGATCAGCACGTCAGTGGAAATGGCAGATGGCATGGCGATACCTCGAAGACTGGGACAGCTGGCAAGTATACAGGGTCAGGCACACGGGGGATCGTGTGAGGGCTAACAGAGGCTCGCCTTGAGGTTTTTCGCGCTTGTTAGATCGAGCGCCGCCCGCGCGGCGCATCGCGAGCTGCGCTCGCTCCTACGTTTGTTTCGGGCCAATTATTCCTGTGGGATTTGCGCGCGGACGCTTTGGGGCATGTCGCGATATTGCGCCGAACAAACAAAACGGTCGCGCGCGCCTGTCACGGGCGTTACTGGCCCGAAACAGACGAGGAGCGAGCGCAGCTCGCGATGCGCCGCGCGGGCGGCGCTCGATTTCAGCAACGGCATAACATCCACGGCAAACATGCCCGGCCATTGCGCAACCTCATGCCATGCGGTGTGGCGTGCCATGCGCCATGGCTTTAAGGGTATGGCGTTAGAGGTGCGTCGTCTTGGAGACCGAGCGCCGCCCGCGCGGCGCATCGCGAGCTGCGCTCGCTCCTACGTTTGTTTCGGGCCAATTATTTCTGGGGGATTTGCGCGCGGGCGCTTTGGGGCATGTCGCGATATTGCGCCGAACAAACAAAACGGCCGCGCGCGCCTGTCACGGGCGTTACTGGCCCGAAACAGACGTAGGAGCGAGCGCAGCTCGCGATGCGCCGCGCGGGCGGCGCTCGATTTCAGCAACGGCATAACATCCACGGCAAACATGCCCGGCCATTGCGCAACCTCATGCCATGCGGTGTGGCGTGCCATGCGCCATGGCTTTAAGGGTATGGCGTTAGAGGTGCGTCGTCTTGGAGACCGCGCGCCGCCCGCGCGGCGCATCGCGAGCTGCGCTCGCTCCTACGTTTGTTTCGGGCCAATTATTTCTGTGGAATTTGCGCGCGGACGCTTTGGCGCATGGCTCGATATCGTGTCGTACGAACCAGGCGGCCGCGCGCGCCTTTTGCAGGCGTTACTGGCCCGAAACAAACGTAGGAGCGAGCGCAGCTCGCGATGCGCCGCGCGGGCGGCGCTCGATCTACCCGACACCCCAAAAATCAAGTCAAGCACCAGGCAGCCCTGGCACGACCTCCAGCCAGACGCAGGGCAAACATCAATGCCCAGCCGTCTTCGAAAACAGCTGAATCACCACCACGCCACCCACGATCATGGCCATGCCAAGCATCGCCGGCATATCCAGCTTCTGCCCATAGATCACCAGCGCCGCCACACTGATCAGCACAATCCCCAGGCCCGACCAGATGGCGTAGGCAATCCCCACCGGAATGCTGCGTACCACCAGCGTCAGCATCCAGAACGCAATGCCATAGCCAACCACCATCAGCAGCAGTGGCAACGGCGTGCTCAGGCCTTTCACCGCCTTCATCGAGGCGGTGGCGATGACTTCGGCGCAGATGGCAATGGCGAGGTAGGTATAGGCATTCATGGCGGGATCCTCCGTTACTGAGCGGGCATTCTAGACGTTGCCTGGATGGGGTAAAGTCATTACCTATCAATTTGGGAGATAGGTTGATGGCCGAGCAGTGGAACCTTGAACAATTGCGTACCTTTCTGCGCGTTGCAGAACTGCGCTCGTTCTCCGCGGTGGCACGTGAGCAGCACAAAGCCCAGTCGGCGATCAGCAGCGCCATCGCGCTGCTCGAAACAGACCTAGGGGTCACCCTGTTCGAGCGCAGCAGCGGCCGGCAACCGAAACTGACTGAAAATGGCAGCGCCTTGCTGGAAGACGCCCGCGAATTGTTACGCCAGTGCGAACGCCTGGATGGCCGCGCCCTGGCCCTGATGCGCGGGCAGGAGGCCTTGCTGCGGGTCGCGCAGGACGAAGCCATGCCATATCAGCCGGTGATCGACAGCCTTGACGAACTGGCTAGCCGCTACCCGTTCCTGGAGGTGCAATTGGCCAGTGGAGCCCAGGGCGATGTGGCGCGCAAGCTGGTGGAGCGGCGCGCCGATCTGGGCCTGTTCTTCCTCCACGAAAGCATCCCGGCTTCCTTGGAACGCCGTGCCTTGGGCAGCGTGGAGATGGTCACGGTGTGCGCGGCCGGCCACCCGCTGGCAGGCGAAGGCCGGGTCACCCGCCAACAATTGGCCCGCCACCGGCAGTTGCTGATCACGCCACAACAAAGCGGTTACCCTGGCGGCGAGGCGATCAGCCCGCAGGTATGGCGTGCCGACAGCTTCTACGCCATGGCCGAACTACTGATGCGCGGCCTGGGCTGGGCCTGGTTACCCCGGCATGTGGTGCAGTACCCGACCTACCAGGCGCACATGGTCGAACTGGACAGCGATTGGCGGCCGCCGGCTTTGGTGGCGGAGCTGGCCTGGCGCCGTGATGAGCCTCTGGGCCCGGCCGCGCAGTGGCTGGCCGAGCGCTTTGCAGTGCACCTTCGCGCGATCGGGTAGAATTCGCCGCCATGAACAGAACTCTCTATACCTTGTTGTTTCACCTGGGCCTGCCGCTGGTTGCGCTGCGCCTGTACCTGCGCGCGCGCAAGGCGCCGGCCTATGGCCAGCGTATCGGCGAGCGTTTTGCTTTCAAGCTGCCGGCCATGCGCCAGGGTGGCATCTGGGTGCATGCGGTATCGGTGGGCGAGAGCATTGCGGCCGCACCCATGGTGCGTGCCTTGCTCAAGGCTTATCCGGAGCTGCCGATCACACTGACCTGCATGACCCCTACCGGCTCTGAACGCATCCGCGCCATGTTCGCCGACGAACCGCGCGTGCAGCATTGCTACCTGCCCTACGACCTGCCTTGGGCGGCGGGGCGTTTTCTCGATCATGTGCAGCCTAAGCTGGGCATCATCATGGAAACCGAGCTTTGGCCCAACCACATTCACCAGTGTGCCAGGCGCGGCATTCCGGTGGCGCTGGCCAATGCGCGCTTGTCCGAGCGCTCGGCCCGTGGCTATGGGCGCTTTGCCAGGCTTACCCGGCCGATGCTGGCCGAGATGAGCCTGATTGCCGTGCAAACCGAAACCGAGGCCCAGCGCTTCCGTGACCTGGGTGCACGCCCTGAGCGCGTGCAAGTCACCGGTTCGATCAAGTTCGACCTGAAGATCGACGAACAGCTGCTGCCGCGCGCCAAGGCATTGCGTGAACAGTGGGGGGGCGGCCAGCGTCCTGTGTGGATCGCCGCCAGCACCCACGAAGGTGAAGATGCCTTGATCCTGCAGGCGCATCGGCAGTTGTTGCAGGTGCATGGCGATGCCTTGCTGATCCTGGTGCCGCGCCATCCCGAGCGCTTCAATGCAGTGCATGCGCTGTGCAGCGAGCAGTTCCCCACCGTGCGCCGCTCTGCCGGCACGCTGGTCGATGCGCAAACGCGGGTATTGCTGGGCGACACCATGGGCGAACTGCTGTTCCTGTATGCCCTGGCCGACATTGCCTTCGTCGGTGGCAGCCTGGTGCCGACCGGTGGGCACAATCCGTTGGAGCCTGCGGCGCTGGCCTTGCCGGTGCTCATGGGGCCGCATGTGTTCAACTTCCTCGAAATCAGCGCGATGCTGCGCGAGGCGGGTGCGTTGCAGCAGGTGGATGATGCTGACGGGCTGGCCGGCGCGGTGCGCCGTCTGGTGGAACTGCCGCAGGATGCCCAGCGCATGGGCGAGGCGGGCAGGGCGGTGATGCGGGCCAATCAGGGGGCTTTGCAGCGATTGCTCGAGGGTCTGGGGGCCTTGATCCGCTGATAATCGACATATCCACTCAAAGACCCGGTCTAGAGTGGGTATGTCTGATTCTGGTTATTTATTCCTACGGCGTAAGTTATAACTTCCTACACTGGATTTCTCGCCGTTAGGAAACTTCCTACGAATAGACTTTAAAAGTCAGAAGTGTCACACGCTTGTGTCGGAAGCTTGTAGGACGTTTGTCCTATTGCTTCGGGCTAGTATCGCCTCATGTCCGGTTTTCATAAGAGGTGGCGTGATGGCTGATTTATCTGATGGCAATGCCAACACTATTGAAAGTGGGCTGGTGTGTCTTATCACGCTGGCGCGTTACCATGGTGTTGCCGTCTCTGCCGAGCAGTTGCAGCACGATCATGCAGCAGCGGGTGAGCGTTTCTCTACCTGCACACTACTTCGGGCATTTCAGCAACTTGGCCTCAAGGCCAGACACCGCAGCGTCGATCCGGCCCGGCTGCAGCAGACGCCCTTGCCCGCTATTGCAGTGGATACGCGTGGTGAATACTTCATCATCGCGCGCGTGGAGGGCGAGAAGGTTCTGGTGCAGGACCCCCATTCCCGCGCGCCGCAAGCGCTGACCTTCGCGGAACTGGTGGTGCGCTGGTCGGGAGAACTCATTCTGGTTCGCTCCGATGCCCAGTTGCCCCTCGGGCTGTCACGCTTCGACTTTACCTGGTTCATTCCTGCCCTGGTGAAGTACAGGCGGCTATTTGGCGAAGTGCTCGTGGTTTCCCTGGTCATTCAGATACTGGCTTTGCTGACGCCTTTGTTCTTTCAGGTGGTAATGGACAAAGTCCTGGTGCATCGCGGTTTGACCACGCTGGATGTTATCGCCTTGGGTTTATTGGTCGTCGTTCTGTTTGAAACATTGCTGAGTGGGTTGCGTACCTATGTGGCAGCTCATACAGCGTCAAGAATCGATGTCGAACTGGGTGCAAAACTGTTCAGGCATTTGATCGATCTTCCCACCGCCTATTTTCACGCCAGGCGAGTCGGTGACTCGGTTGCCCGAGTGCGAGAACTGGAGAACATCAGAAGTTTCCTGACCAACAACAGCATCACGCTAGTGCTGGATGTGCTGTTCTCGGTGGTCTTCATCGCTGTCATGTTCCTCTATAGCGGATGGTTGACGCTGGTCGTCGTTGGCTCGCTGCCTTTCTATTTTCTCGTATCCTTGGTCGTTACTCCGCTACTGCGGGCGTTGATTGATCAAAGCTTCCAGCGCGGCGCCGAGAACCAGGCCTTTCTGGTCGAGGCGGTCAACGGCATCGACACACTGAAGTCGATGGCCGTGGAACCTCAGGTGACCCGGCGCTGGAATGATCAGTTGGCCGCTTATGTATCTGCCAGTTTCAAGACCCAGAACCTTTCCAGTATCGCCAATGAAAGCGTCGGCCTGATCGGCAAGCTGGTCACGGTAGCCACCTTGTGGCTGGGGGCCCGGCTGGTCATCGAAGGCGCACTCACGGTGGGCGAGCTGATCGCCTTCAACATGCTCGCAGGGCGCGTGTCGCAGCCCATCATCCGCCTGGCCCAACTCTGGACCAGCTTCCAGCAGACAGGGGTATCGATTCAACGCCTGGGTGACATTCTCAACACCCGTACCGAGGTCAACCAAGGCAAGGGCACGGTGCTGCCCACACTTGTCGGGCAGATCGAGCTCGATCGTGTGTGTTTTCGCTATCGGCCGGACGGGGGCGAAGTCGTGCGCGACGTCAGCCTGAAGATCGCCGCCGGAGAAGTGATAGGCATTGTAGGTCGCTCGGGGTCAGGCAAGAGCACGCTGACACGCTTGATTCAGCGGCTGTACTCACCCGAGCGGGGGCGGGTACTGCTCGACGGTGCTGACCTGGCGGTAGCCGATGTGGCGTCACTGCGTCGGCAGATCGGTGTGGTGTTGCAGGACAACGTGCTTTTCCGGCGCACCGTGCGCGAGAACATTGCCCTCGGCAACCCAGCGGCACCGCTTGAAGAAGTGATCGCCGCAGCGACGCTGGCGGGTGCTCACGAGTTCATCCTCGAATTACCGGATGGCTACGAAACCCTGATTGGTGAGCACGGCGCCAGCCTGTCGGGTGGGCAGCGACAGCGCATAGCCATCGCCCGAGCGCTGTTCGGCAACCCACGCATCCTCATTTTCGACGAAGCCACCAGTGCGCTGGACTATGAGTCCGAACGGATCATCCAGCAGAACATGGCGCGGATTTGCGCGCAGCGCACGGTCATCATCATTGCCCATCGGCTCTCGGCAGTACGCCATGCCGACCGCATCGTGGTCATGGAGCGTGGGCAGATCATCGAGCAAGGGACTCATGATGAGCTGCTGGGTTATCCACAGGGCACCTATGCCTACCTGCATCAACTGCAGCTCGGGGCCGCCGTATGAGTGTGGCGTTCAAGGACCTTGCCGAGCGCTACCGGGATGCGTGGATAACGGCATGGCGAAAGCGCCGGAGCATGGACGGCCCCGTACGTGAGCCCGACGAACTGGCCTTTTTACCTGCGGCACTGTCCTTGCAGGAAACGCCAGTGCATCCCTTGCCGCGCTACCTGCAGTGGAGCCTGCTGATGTTCATCGGGCTGGCGCTCGCCTGGGCTTGCATCGGTGAGATCGATGTCATCGCCAGTGCCGAAGGCAAGATCGTGCCCAGTGGCAGGAGCAAGTTGATACAGGCCAGCGAGGTCGCGGTGGTGCAGTCGATCCACGTCGTCGATGGCCAGCCGGTGCGCAAAGGCGATGTGCTGGTCGAGCTGGAAGGGCAGTTGACCGAGGCTGACATCAAGCGCCTGGGCAGCGAACTGCTGGCTGCACAGATCGACCAGGCCCGCGCCAGCACACTGCTGAGTGCGCTGGACGGCGATGTGGCACCTGCCTCCCTGGCACCATTGATACCGCAGGCCACGGCCGCGCAGCAGGCAGGCGCGCAGCGCTGGCTGGAGGGGCAATACCTGGAGTTGCAGGCCACGCTGGAACAGGCCGATGCCGAAATCGGTCAACGCGCTGCCGAAATCCGTTCCGCCCAGGGCCGGGCTGACGCGCTCCGGCAACTGTTGGTGATCACCCGCCAACTGACGGCGGATTACAAGCTGTTGTTCAGCGAATCGGCCGTGGCCAAGCACACCTACCTGGAAAAGGAGCAGGCCCGCCTGGAGCAGGAACGCGAACTGGCACTCCAGCGCTCGCGCATCGACGAACTGAACGCTGCACGGCTTGCTGCTCAGCACCGCCGCAGCGGTGCCATTGCCCAACTGCGCAGAGCCATGCTCGATCTTCACGGTGAGGCGCAACGGCGCATTGCAACCCTTGAGCAGGAGTTGAACAAGGCCGAGCAGCGGCATCGCCTCAAGGTACTGACATCCCCCGTTGACGGCACCGTCCAGCAGTTGGCGATCCATACACAGGGCGGGGTGGTTACACCCGCGCAGACACTGATGGTCATTGTGCCGACGGGCGAGCCGGTGGAAGTGGAAGTGAAAGTCGAGAACAAAGATATCGGCTTTGTATATCCCGGGCAGCCAGTGGAAGTGAAAGTTGAGACGTTCACGTTTACCCAGTACGGGGTTGTCCCGGGGGTGGTGGAGAGTATTTCTGACGATGCCATTGAAGATGAGAAGCGAGGGTTGGTTTATAGCGCTCGAGTCCGCCTGGGTAAGGAAATAATGCGTGTAGGAAAACAGGATGTTCCGTTGACGGCGGGTATGTCAGTGCGTGCGGAGGTTATTACGGATAAGCGCAAGGTTATAAGTTATTTTCTAAGACCTTTGCGGCGACATGTGCAGGAAAGTTTAACGGAGCGCTAAGTGATTACTTGTGAGGGCGATAACAGATGGGCGCGAATCAGCTACGAGAAAAAAACGGCTGGAGAATGCTGTACGAAATTATATGGAATGCACTGAGGGTTAGCGCCGCCGTCGCGTTGTGTCTTCCCGCGAGCTGTGTTGCTTTAGTAGTGGCGACTGTTGCTTTAAGCGAGAAATCGAAGCCGGTAGCACCCCCTGCACCAAAAGTATGTGGTGTGGTGTCCGGTGTTATGTATGAGTTTTCAAGCGAATATGTTCCTTTCTGGCCGGAATATGAGGATGAAGGAAGTTATAAGAGAGGGGCTGGCGGCGTTGATAGAGGGTGTGAATCAAATTTATATTCTTTAAGTCTGGCCATGAACTGGCCTGAGTTAACGCCGGGAAACTATTTCTCAGAGACGTTTAGTGGAATCGTAGTGACGATTGAACCATGGCCCGCCGGTGAGAGGGGACTGCGCGAAACCTTTGATTTTTTCATTTCCGAGGCAACTCATAAGCAGCGAGAGGCCAAGGTGTTTGATAGACAATTAGGTTTGAATCGAGTGGAAGGTGTTGATAGCGTTTTCCCCAATTCACCACGGATGATTTTCTGGTCTGAAAGAAATGGGTACATGGAGCAAATTGGAAGGTGTAGTTGGAGTAAGTATAGGTCTAAATACCATCGCTGTCATTTTAGATATTTGCTGGAGGACAGTAAAGCTATTGTAAAGATTGATTTTGGATGGGACGAATTGAGCGAGTGGGGTGAGATAGCATCGCGTGTAAAAATCTTCTTGGCTTCTAATGGTATACAAGGATAATTTTTATGATGAAATTAAGCCATTCTGATATCGAGCTTGCAAGCGAGTTGTTAACAAAAGAAGGTCCGTCGGCGATGTATGATAAATTAGCCGAAAAAGGTGATAAATATGCGGTGCTCGCAAATGGTGTGGCTCGGGGGAACAGCATTGCAGGTGTGGCGGCGATAAACTACATGAAAGGCGTAGCCGCAGAAGCGGGTATGCCAATGCGCGATGAAGATGTTGAAGCCATCCGTTTTAATATGGCTAAGGAATATCTGAATGCGTTAAAGGCGCATGCGGTGGATGGTTTTGTTTCAGGGCCAATACCTCAAGCTGCTATAGCGAATTTCCATAAGCAAGTATTTGAAGGTTCCGGATATCCTGAAAGCGCTTGGACCCTTTATCCCATATTTTTAGGATTGCCAGAAGAAAGTAAACAGATATATTGGGGACTGGTTTTGTCCTCTGCGGGGGATCCCGCGAAGGAGCTAGAGCTGGCAGGGCGTACCCATGCTTTTATGAGCCAAAAAAGTGTGTTGGGTTCAAAAGAGGTAATTGGAGCTGCTAGAAAGTGGTTTCATCATATCGAAGCACCCACGGGATGGTTCGATCTTGCGTCAACTACTTTCGACAAACTGGTTGATTTTTTCATACATCAAGATACTGGTTTAGGTGGAGGTGCATCAGACGCCTCAATCAAAATCGAAATCACCCCCACAACCGAATCCCGCCGCGACCTCCAAGGCCAGGACGATATCCGCAATGACGTCTCCAACGGCTACGTCGATCGTCGCCTGACCCACAGTATCGCATTCACCGACAGCACCCTCGACAACACCGACTTCACCTCCGCTCAGTTGGGCAGTTTGGCCACCGGTGGTGTTCGCCCTGGCGAGCTGCAGATCGACCCCAACGTGCGACCCAATCAGCATCTGGCTCAGTTCTATCGTGATGGCAATGAACAACCGGATTTCAGCCTGCGCAATGCCGTGGTACTCAACGGGTTGGCAGCAATGACCACGGTGAACACGTTTGTCGACCCGCTCTTGCTCGACCTCAGCGGCAAGGGCGTTGGTCTGACGGGTATCGAGGAAGGCGTACTGTTCGATATCGATAACAGTGGTTCACTGCGCCGCACCGGCTGGGCAGACCGGCTGACCGGCATGCTGGTGCATGACAACGGTACCGGCCAGGTGAGCAACGTCAGCCAGCTGTTCTCCGAATACTACGGCGGCAAGGCAGGCAGCGACGGCAGCTCTGGTGAAACACCGTTCAAGGATGGCTTCGCCGCCCTGGCAAGTGTCGACGCCAACGCCGATGGCGTCATCAACGTTGAAGACGCCATCTGGGCGCAATTGAAGGTGTGGGTCGATGGCAACCATGACGGGCGTGCCGATGCCGGTGAGCTGAGGGCATTGCAGGAGCATGGCATTAGCCAGATCAGGCTCGGCCAGGTCGAGCCGGTAGGAGAGGTGCGTCAGGGTAACGAGGTCATTTCCCGAGGCGCTTTCACTGTTAATGGTGAGGACCGGGAAGTACTGGCGGTGAGGTTTCTCGCCGATACCGTCGGTAATCGGATCGAGGCCCAGGAGGGTGGCACTCTACTGACTTCGTCAAGCGGGCCCACTTCCCGAAGGGCCTACATCAGCCAGAGTGCTCAAGGCAGCACGCTGGACGCCGCAGCGCTCGGCGTACAGACGCTGTACGGCAGCGCGGGCGATGATGTCTTGACCGCGGCCCCAGGGGGCAGTTGGCTGGTTGGTGGCGGTGGCAGCAACACCTATCACGGCGGGGCGGGCGACGATGTATTCGTGATCAGTGCCAGCGACGATTGGGCGAACATGCAGGGCAATGGTGGGCGCGACACGGCACTGATCGTGGGGGAGCATGGCGTTGGGCTGAACATGGCCAAGGCCGGGCTGACAATTGCGCAAGGCGGGCGGGGTAAGGACATCATCGCCAGCGGCGGTCAACGCGGAGTTTTCATAAAGGGCGGCTCGGGCGACAGCTTGCTGATTGGCGGTGGCGGCAACGATGTGCTGGTTGGCGGTACGGGCCGTAACGACATCATTGGCGGTACCGGCAAGTCGGTGATCTATGCGGGCCCCAAGGGGGATCGCATTCAGGCCTCGGCGGGCGGAAGTATCATTTACGCCGGTGGTGGCGCTGATCGGATTACGGGCGGTGCTGCCGATGACGTGATCGAGGCCGGACGCGGCGATGCCACGATTGACGGAGGCGCGGGCACCAACCTGGTCAGTTTGCATGGTGCTCACGACGAGTACCTGATCACACGTACCGAATCGGGCCACCTGATCACCGACACCGTGGCGGGACGAGATGGCCGTCTGAGCTTGAGCAACATCCAGAAACTCAGCTTCGCCGACATTGCTGCCATCGATCTTCTCGGCGGGGGCGCCATGCCAATCGGCGACAGGCTCTCGCCTGAGCAACTGGCTACATTCGCCACCACTGACACGGCGCTGATAGTCCCTGCAACGGCGCTGCTGGGCAATGACCAGCCACTTGGCAGCAGCGGGCCATTGCGCATCGCCTCAGTCAGCGCTGGCAAGGGTGCAACAGTGCGGCTGAATGAGCAGGGTGATGTGGAGGTCACGCCGTTGCCAGGCCATGACGGTGATGTCAGTTTCCGCTACGACTTGGTCGATGCTGCCGGCAATGCGTCCATGAGTGTGACCGAAGTGGGCAGTGCTGCATCAGCACCCTTGCGGGCAACGGTAACGTTGCGCCATGAACAATCCCCCGCTGACCCGCTGTCGGGGCGGCAGTGGTACCTGGACGAGATCAATGTCGCGCCGGTATGGCGTGACTTCACGGGCAAGGGGGTGAGGATAGGGCAGTTCGAGCCGGGTGGGGAGTTTGCCGTGGCACCGGAAATCTTCGACATCGGGCACCCCGATCTCAAGCCGAATATCGATCCTATCTGGCTACAAACTCAACGCACTAATGGCACGCTGCCCGCTCTGGCGTCCAATCACGCCACTCAAGTGGCTGGGGTCATGGTTGGCGCGCGCAATGATCAAGGAGGGATCGGCATCGCATATGAGGCGAAGATCGGCGGGCACTACCTGGCCAACAAAGGCGATGACCTGACCAATCTGGGGCAAATGGTCAACTACGACATAGCCAACAACAGTTGGGGTTTCAAAACGGACTTCGGACTCACAAATGTTCCAGAAGGAAAAGTCGATACTGCTCTGGCGCTGGCATTCAGCACTACGCTTGCCGCCACCAACGGCCGTGGCGGGCTAGGCACCATCGTCGTCGCCTCTGGTGGCAACCAGCGCCATAAAGGCGGTAATGCACAGGGCTCGCTGACCAACAACAACCGCCACGCCATTGAAGTGGCGGCCATCAACGCAAAGGCAGACCTCTCGGTACTGCAAGCTGCCACGGCACCCTTTTCCAATCCAGGCTCCAGCTTGCTGGTCGCTGCACCGGGGAGCCATGTTTTATCCAGTGGCGTCAGCCTTGAAGCGGAGCGCGGTGCGTCGGTCGGCAGCGCCTACAGCACGACTCAGGGCACCAGTTTCGCCGCGCCGATCGTCTCAGGCGTGGTGGCGTTGATGTTGCAGGCCAACCCGGGGTTGGGTTACCGGGATGTTCAGCAGATCCTCGCACTGTCTGCGCGCAAAGTGGATGACGCATCAACCCAATGGGCTTACAACGCAGGGCGCAATTGGAATGGCGGTGGCATGCACGCCAGCCACGACTATGGCTTTGGCATGATCGACGCCCGCGCCGCGGTGCGCCTTGCCGAGTCCTGGGGGAGCCGGGCGACCAAGGCCAATGAACGGCTGCTGACAGCCAGCAGTGAACCAGTGGCTCAACAGGTTGCGGCGGGACAGGTTGCGACTTTGTCTTTGACCCTGCCGGCTGATTTGCTGGTGGAGCATGTGGAGGTCGATGTCCACTCGATGGTCGGCCGCCTTGGCGACATGACGCTCACGCTGGTGTCGCCTGGCGGCACGCGCAGCGTACTGCTCGATCGCACAGGCAAGGCGCCGGGCTCGGGTGATGACGATCTGGGCGATTCGCGTTCAGGGGCGTTCAAATATGGGTTCATGTCGACCCATCATCGCGCAGAGCGCTCGGCTGGGGAGTGGAAACTCGAGGTGCGTAATGCTGTTGCTGGCTTACCGTTAACGCTTGATCGCTGGACGCTGCGCCTCGTCGGCAGCCCCGGCACCACCGATGATGTCTATTACTTCACCGACGACTACGCGAACCTGGTGGCAGAAAACCCAGGGCGCGCGAAGCTTGACGATGCCATCAGCGGCACCGCTGGCGGGCGCAATACGTTGAACGCGGCTGCAGTAAGTCGCAGTATCTCGGTGGATCTGGCCAGCGGCAGCGCCAGTATTGCCGGTGCGGCGCTCACCATAACCTCTGGCTCGGTGCAAAACCTTATCAGTGGTGATGGCGACGATACCTTGATCGCCGGGCCCGCCGGGGCATTACTGGATGGTGGCCGTGGGTACAATCTCCTCAAGGGGGGTGAGGGTACCGACCGCTTTGTCATCCACAGGCGTGCAGGCGGTAACGATGTACTCAAGCAGTTCGAGACTTCGCGTGAGGTGATCGACCTGGTCGGCTTTGGTGGTTCAGGGTTTGCTGACTTGCAGATGCAACAGGACGGCAATTCGACTGTGCTCGACCTTGGCAGTGGGCAGAAGCTGACGATTGCGGACACTACGATTGCTGAACTGCGGTCAGCGAACTTCCGTTTCCTTGACGCTTTCACCGCTGCACCAGGTTATTTCGAGGGCAGCCCTGAAGAGCAGACGACCCCGCCTGTCAACGCAAATGTTCTGCTTACCGGTGGTGCAGGTGGCGTGTCGCTTGCCAGTGACGCATCCGGGCAGTTGGTGGCTTCGTTGGCAGGCACGATATATTCCCCGCCGACGGTTGCGCCCAGCGTGTTTCTGGTGACAAAACAAGAAGGTGTGAGCGATTACAAGAACACCCTTCGGGGGTTCCGACACGGTATCGACAAGATTGACCTGACCCAGGTAGGCATCAGTCGCTTCGAGGATCTGCACGTCAGCAAAGTCCAGCGCTTCAAACTCAATGACTTTGCGCAGATCCACGGTGTAGCCGTTGATACTCAGGCAGTGCCGGGGCAGGAAGGTATTGTGAAGATGCTGTACCTGGATGCGCTCGAAGTTGCGCAGGTGACAGCGGAGGACTTTATCTTTGCGCAGCCGGCAATGGTCACATCTGAAGCGGTTGCCGTGCCAGAAATTTCCGCCCTTTCAGCAGGGTCATCGCTGTTTGCTGTCGAGCACTCGCTACCGAGCCTGGGGAATCTTGTTGACGCAATGGCTGCGTTCGCCCCTGAACCTGCGGGGCCTGCGCTAATTGGTGATATGTCGGTTCAACGCATCGACTCGACGATTGCCGTAGCCGCCTAGGCGTTGTCGTTCAGGGCTGGAGTGATTTTGGAGGCCTATCGCCAGCGAGCCAGCTCCCACAGGTGCATCATGCCTTCAGGCCTGGCACCGTGTGGGAGCGGGCAAGCCCGCGAAGAGTCCAGCCCCTATCTCAAGGCCTGCGCTCGAAGTTCTTGGCCGCTGCTGCCGCCAGGTCCGGTGGCAGGAAGTCCTTGTCCGGGTTGTAGTCAGGTTTCAGGTAGCGCTTCAGGTCCTGCAGGTCTTGCGGGCTCAGGGTGCCGGCTGCCTGCTTCAGGCTCAGGTTGTCGAGAATGTAGTCGTAACGGCTATTGTTGTAGTCGCGCACCGAGGTGTACAGCTGGCGCTGGGCATCAAGCACGTCGACGATGTTGCGGGTACCGACCTGGTAGCCGATTTCGGTGGCTTCCAGCGCGCTCTGGTTGGAAATGATCGACTGCTTGCGCGCCTGTACCTGTTCCACATCGGTGTTCACTGCGCGGTGCAGGTTGCGGGTGTTTTCCACGACCTGGCGGCGCAGGCTTTCACGCTGTTGCTCGCTCTGGCTCAGGCGCTGGTAAGCCTCGCGTACCTGCGAGCTGGTCAGGCCGCCGCTGTAGATCGGGATATTCAGTTGCAGGCCAACGCTGGTCTGCTCGACGTCGCCGCTGTAGCGCACCCCCAGTTGCGATGGGTTGGTAAAGCCGAGGCTGTCGTTATCACCCTTCTGGTACTTGGCCACGGCGTCCAGGGTCGGGGCATGCCCGGCCTTGCGCTGACGCAGGGTCTCTTCTGCGGCAGAAACCGCGTAGTTGGTGGCCAGCAGGTTGAGGTTCTGGCGCCCGGCGGTTTCGACCCAGGCTTTGGCATCGTTGGGCGTTGGCACTTGTACCGGCAGGCTATGCACTACGCCCTGGATAGAGGTGTACTCACGGTTGGTCAGGGTCACCAGGGCCTCGAAGGCATCCTGCACCTGGCGTTCGGCGATGATCCGGTTAGCGCGTGCAGTGTCATAACTGGCTTGGGATTGCAGCACGTCGGTCTTGTCCGAAAGGCCCACGTCGAAACGCTCGTTGGACTGATCCAGCTGGCGCTTGAAGGCCGCTTCCTCTGCCTTGGTGGCGGCCAGGTTGTCCTGGGCGCGGAGGACGGCGAAGTAGTTTTGCGCGGTTTGCAGGATCAGGTTTTGCTCGGTCGCCGACAGCTCCAGTGCTGCCTGTTCGTTGACGGCTTCGGCGGCTTGCAACTGGAACCAGCGATCAGCGCGGAAGATCGGCTGAGCCAAGGTCGCGCTCCAGGAGTTGCCGCTGCGATTGGACGTCATGGACGGCTCGTCCAGCTTGGTGCGGGTGTTCATCATCTCGGCACCGGCCGACAGGTTTGGCAGCAACCCGGCGCGGGCCTGCGGCACCACTTCGCGGCGCGCCCCGTAATCGGCGCGTGCGGCAGCCAGGTCGGCGTTGTTGTCCACTGCCTCCTGGTAGACGCTGACCAGATCGGTCTTGACTGTCGAGGGCACGTCCGCTGCCCAGACCACTCCGTTGGACGCACAAGACACGGCTATCGCCAGTGAGAGTTTGCGCAGCATAGAGGCAATCCTTGTACGAAATTTAATTACTGAACTGTTGAGTATCGAGCGATGGGCCAGTGTAGTGCCATGCGCACCCGGCAACAATCGCTCGGTGTGCCTTTCATCATCCGCGCATTTACCTGCTTGGCTTTGCTGACCACTCCAGTCTAGACTGCGCATGTTCTTGTCGGGGTGCCTTGAAGCAAAGGCTGAGATCGCAGAGGTGCGGATCCCGTTGAACCTGATCAGGTTAGCGCCTGCGTAGGGAACAAGATTGCTCGCCTTCCCGGGGAGCCTCTTGTGCCAGGTCCGGGATTGTCACAGCTGCTACAGCTTCAGGCACCCCCATGTCCGGCACTGCACCCAAAGAGGGTGCGTCCGCGCGTTTCAGGTTCACCCCGACATTCCACTGCTAGGAAGCCGTCAGGAGAGCCTGTGATGACCAAACAAGAAAAAGCGATCAACCTCAGCGAATCGGCACAAGTCGATCAGCAGTCCGTGCAACCCTTCCCGCGTTCGCGCAAGGTGTATGTCGAAGGCTCGCGCCCGGACATCCGCGTCCCCATGCGTGAAATCAGCCTGGATGACACCCCGACCGATTTCGGCGGCGAGTCCAACGCCCCGGTGCTGGTGTATGACACGTCTGGCCCGTACACCGACCCCGACGTGATCATCGACGTGCGCAAAGGCCTGGCCGATGTGCGTTCGGCGTGGATCGAAGCCCGCGGTGACACCGAGCGCCTGGAAGGCCTGAGCTCCGACTTCGGTCAGCAGCGCCTGAACGATGCAGAGCTGGCCAAGCTGCGTTTCGCCCATGTGCGCAACCCGCGCCGGGCCAAGGCCGGCGCCAACGTCTCGCAGATGCACTATGCCCGTCAGGGCATCATCACCGCCGAGATGGAATACGTGGCCATCCGCGAAAACATGAAGTTACAGGAGGCCCGCGCCGCCGGCCTGCTGAATGAGCAACATGCCGGCCACAGCTTCGGTGCCAACATCCCGAAAGAAATCACCCCTGAATTCGTCCGCCAGGAAATCGCCCGTGGCCGCGCGATCATTCCGGCCAACATCAACCACCCGGAAGTAGAGCCGATGATCATCGGCCGTAACTTCCTGGTGAAGATCAACGGCAACATCGGCAACAGCGCCCTGGGTTCCTCGATCGAGGAAGAGGTGGCCAAGCTGACCTGGGGCATCCGCTGGGGCTCGGACACGGTCATGGACTTGTCCACCGGCAAGCACATCCACGAAACCCGCGAGTGGATCATTCGCAACTCGCCGGTACCGATCGGTACCGTGCCGATCTACCAGGCCCTGGAAAAGGTCAACGGTGTGGCAGAGGACCTGACCTGGGAACTGTTCCGCGACACCCTGATCGAGCAGGCCGAACAGGGCGTGGACTACTTCACCATTCACGCCGGTGTGCTGCTGCGCTATGTACCCCTGACCGCCAAGCGCGTCACCGGCATCGTCAGCCGTGGTGGCTCGATCATGGCCAAGTGGTGCCTGGCGCACCACAAGGAAAACTTCCTGTACACCCACTTCGACGAAATCTGCGAAATCATGAAGGCCTACGACGTCAGCTTCTCGCTGGGCGACGGCCTGCGCCCTGGCTCGATTGCCGACGCCAACGACGCGGCGCAATTCGGTGAGCTGGAAACCCTCGGCGAGCTGACCAAGATTGCCTGGAAGCACGACGTGCAATGCATGATCGAAGGCCCCGGCCACGTGCCGATGCAATTGATCAAAGAGAACATGGACAAGCAGCTGGAGTGCTGCGACGAGGCGCCGTTCTACACCCTCGGCCCACTGACCACCGATATCGCGCCGGGTTACGACCACATCACCTCGGGCATTGGTGCGGCGATGATCGGCTGGTTCGGTTGCGCCATGCTCTGCTACGTAACGCCGAAGGAGCACCTGGGCCTGCCGAACAAGGACGACGTCAAGACCGGCATCATCACCTACAAGATCGCCGCGCATGCCGCCGACCTTGCCAAGGGCCACCCGGGTGCACAGATCCGCGACAACGCCTTGTCCAAGGCGCGTTTCGAGTTCCGTTGGGAAGACCAGTTCAACCTGGGCCTCGACCCGGACACCGCCCGTGCTTTCCATGACGAGACTCTGCCGAAGGAATCGGCCAAGGTCGCGCACTTCTGCTCGATGTGCGGGCCGAAGTTCTGCTCGATGAAGATCACCCAGGAAGTGCGTGAGTACGCTGCCAAGATCGAGGCCGTGGATGTGACGGTCGAGCAAGGCATGCGTGAGCAGGCCGAGCGGTTCCGCCAGGAAGGCAGCCAGCTGTACCACAAAGTGTAAGCACGCTGGGGCCGCTTTGCGGCCCTTTCGCGACGCAAGGCCGCTCCCACAAGGACCGCGCAAGCCTCGAAGCCTGCGTGGCTTTTGTGGGAGCGGCCTTGCGTCGCGATACGAGGACGAAGTCCTCGCCAGGAACACCAACAATATTGCCGGCGAGCGCCAACCATGACATCACCCAGCCAGTTCTCTCCCGACCATCCAATCCCCATCCAGCAGCGCATTTTCGGTGCTCGCGACCTGTTTTCACTGTGGTTTTCCCTCGGCATCGGCCTGATGGTGCTGCAGGTCGGCGCCATGCTGGCGCCAGGCCTGGGCCTTGCTGGCGCCGTGCTGGCCATCGCCCTGGGCACCGGTGTCGGTGTGCTGTTGCTGGGTGCGGCGGGGGTTATCGGCAGCGACACCGGCCTGTCCGCCATGGGCACCCTGAAACTCAGCCTGGGCAGCCATGGCGCGCGCTTGCCGGCGCTGCTCAACTTGCTGCAACTGGTGGGTTGGGGCGCTTTCGAGATTATCGTCATGCGCGATGCTGCCAGCTTGCTGGGTGCGCGAGCGTTCGGTGAGGAAAGTGCCTGGAACAGCCCCATGCTCTGGACGCTGTGCTTCGGTGCCCTGGCCACCCTGCTGGCTGTCAGCGGGCCACTGGCCTTCGTGCGCAAGGTGCTGCGCGCCTGGGGCATCTGGTTGTTGCTGGGCGCTTGCCTGTGGCTGACCTGGAACCTGTTCGCCAAGGCCGACCTGGCCGAACTGTGGAACCGTGCCGGGGATGGTTCGATGTCGCTGGCGGTTGGCTTCGATATCGTCATCGCCATGCCGCTGTCCTGGCTGCCGCTGATCGCTGACTACTCGCGCTTTGCCCGCAATGGCAAGCATGTGTTCGGCGGCACGGTCGTTGGCTACTTCATTGGCAACACCTGGCTGATGAGCCTGGGCGTGGCCTACACGCTGGCGTTCGCCGCCAGTGGCGAAGTCAATGCGCTGTTGCTGGCCCTGGCGGGCGCCGGTATGGGGATCCCGCTGCTGCTAATTCTGCTGGACGAGTCGGAAAAGGCCTTCGCCGACATCCACTCGGCGGCGGTTTCCACCGGTGTGCTTATACCGCTGAAGGTCGAGCACCTGGCGTTGGCCATCGGCGTGTTGTGCACCCTGATCGCCCTGTTGGCGCCACTGGCACAGTACGAAAACTTCCTGTTGCTGATCGGTTCGGTGTTCGCGCCGCTGTTCGGCGTGGTGCTGATGGACCACTACGTGGTCCGTCGACGCCGTCTGCCAGCGCAGGTCAATGGCTTGCACTGGCAGGCGTTGGTGGCCTGGTTTGCCGGGGCGGTGGCCTATCACCTGATTGCCGCCAAGGCGCCGGAACTGGGCGCGACCCTGCCAGCATTGCTGCTGGCAGGTGTGCTGCATGGGTTACTGAGCCTCAGCCGCGGCCGGGAAACAGTTCAGGCTTGAGTACGCCATTCAGGCGCGGGTAGGGGATCTTCAGTTCCACGTGGCCCATGGAGTAGGGCGCGATGGCATAGACCTCGTACTTGACCACTACCGCGCCGTACGTCAGAGCGACGTGCGGCGATTTCTTGAATGGCCAGGTCTTGACGAACTCGGCATCCTTGTCCATGCCCACGCTCATCAGCCAGGCGCGGTGCGATTCTTCGACGGTTTTCCAGAAGGTGTCTTCCTGGCCGGGCACCAGCATGTCCTGCAGGGTCAGCACCTTGTCCAGCTTGCGTGAATAGTTGATGAAGCCGCGGCCGGGCATGCCGTGGGCGCCACCGCTGTCCAGGTAGCTGGACAACTCGATGATCACCAACCCGTCATGCTGTTCGCGTACCTTGGCTTGCAAGTAGCTGCTGTTACGTTTGTCGGCACTGGCCAGATATTGCTGTTCGTAGGCCTGCAGGGTGGCTGGTGCGGTGCCATGCTGATTGTCTTCGGTCAGTTGCAGCAGGCGTTTTTCGACGATGCCGTCGAGCTTGGGCAGGGCTGGGAAGTGGATCATGTCGATGTTCACCAGCGGGCAGTCGCTCTCGCTGCAGCCGGGTTTGACATGCTCCCAGGCGTCGCGCTTGACCTCGAGCGGGGCCCGGTAGTTGGGCGTGAACAGGCTCTGGCAGGCGCCCAGAGCGAGTGCC
Source organism: Pseudomonas sp. LTR0 (assembly GCF_036630035.1). Taxonomy (NCBI): domain Bacteria; kingdom Pseudomonadati; phylum Pseudomonadota; class Gammaproteobacteria; order Pseudomonadales; family Pseudomonadaceae; genus Pseudomonas; species Pseudomonas sp. LTR0. Next base: position 4,950,474 of record NZ_CP123734.1, on the reverse strand, counting down.
AGCACGGCCACGGAAGTCAGTTTGACAAGTGTCATGATGATCCTTGCAGAACAGGGAAAAGTCGGCCTTTGACCGTCTGCGCGGCCTTCAGTTCGCCACTAAGCTAACAGAGTGAAGGGCTGCTGTCCCGAGTGCGCCAGCGGTTGCTGGAAAGGGATGAAACCAACAGGCGTGCGGAGTAGGATGGCGCGAAGCAGTATTCGAGGTAATGAGGATTTCCATGTCAGACGCGTTGAACGCTGTGCCCAAGGGCTTCGAAATCATCGAGCGGGCCAATTGCTTCCAGGGCTTTTACAAGCTCGACAAGTTACGCCTGCGTCACGAGCTATTTGCCGGTGGCATGGGGCGCGAGATCAGTCGCGAGCTGTTTGTGCGCCACGATGCGGTATGCGTGCTGCCTTACGACCCTGCGCGCGATGAAGTGGTGCTGATCGAACAGTTCCGCGTGGGCGCACTGGACAAGGTCGCCAACCCTTGGCTGATCGAGATGGTTGCCGGGCTGATCGACAAAGACGAGCAGCCCGAGGAAGTCGCCCATCGCGAGGCCGAAGAAGAAGCAGGCCTGACGTTCAGCGCCCTGTGGCCGATGACCCGCTACTTCCCGTCGCCAGGTGGCAGTGACGAATACGTTCACCTGTTCCTCGGCCGTTGCAGCAGCGAGGGCGCGGGAGGGCTGCATGGCCTTGAAGAGGAGGGCGAAGACATTCGCGTACGCGTGTGGTCGTTCGAGGATGCCCTGCAGGCGGTGCGCGACGGGCGCATCTGCAACGCGGCAACCATTATTGGCCTGCAATGGCTTGCGCTGAACCGTGACGAAGTAAGAGGTATGTGGAAGTGAACCTGCTGCGCGAGCGCTATCGAGTCGACCTGGTCGGGCTGCAGGCAGCCTGCGAGGCCAACTACGCCCGGCTGATGCGCTTGCTGCCCGACATGCGCACCACCCAAAGCTCGCGCCGCATCGGCATGACCCAGGGTGATCAGATGCTCGGCGTGCTGGTGCTCGACGTGGTGCTGGCCTGTCCGTACACCACCACCCTGCATGTGCGCCAGGAACACAGCCTGCCGTGGTTGCCAGTCCCGCACCTGGAAGTGCAGGTGTATCACGATGCGCGCATGGCCGAAGTGGTCAGTGCCGAACACACCCGGCGCCTGCGCAGCATCTATCCGTATCCAAACGACGCCATGCACCAGCCGGACGAAAAGGCCCAGCTCAACCTGTTCCTGGGTGAGTGGCTCAGTCACTGCCTGGCCTGCGGCCACGAATTGGCAAGTGTTCGCTGAATTGTGACGTGAGTCGGTTGCGGGTGTTTGCTCGTCACCGTCGCCCAGCCATAATTCCCGCTGAATCCATTCGAGGAGATGGCCGTTGTTGCCGCCAGACCAATCCCGCCCTGTGCACGTGGTGCAACTGACCGATGCCCACCTGTTCGCCGACCCGGCTGGCAGCATGCTGGGCCTCAATACCCGTGACAGCCTGCGCCACGTGGTGGCCCAGGTGCGACGCGAGCAGCCGCTTGTCGACTTGCTGCTGTGCACGGGCGACCTGTCCCAGGATGCCAGCGTGGCATCCTATGAAGCGTTTCGTGAGCTGACCGCACCGTTTGCCGTACCCACCCGCTGGCTGCCGGGCAACCATGACGAGGCTCAGGTGATGGCGCAGGTGGCGCCGGAACTGGTGCAGGCGGTGACCGATATTGGCGCATGGCGGGTGGTCATGCTCAACACCGCCGTGCACGGTGCTACCCACGGGTTTCTGCAAGATGACCAGTTGGCCGTGCTGGAAGCCGCCTTGAAAGAGGCTGGTGAGCGGCATTGCCTGGTGTGCTTCCACCATCAGCCGGTGGACATCGGCTGCGCCTGGATCGCGCCGATCGGCTTGCGCAATGCCCAGGCGCTGTTCGATATCGTTGAAGGATATCCACAGGTACGGGCTTTGTTATGGGGGCATGTGCATCAGGAATGGGATGAGGTCCGAGAGGGGCGGCGCCTGCTGGCCACACCGTCGACCTGTATTCAGTTCGCGGCGCGCAGCGAGGGCTTCCAGGTGAGCGAAGAGCATCCGGGGTACCGCTGGTTGCGCCTGCATGCCGATGGGCGGCTGGAGACCGGGGTGGAGCGGGCGCTGGATTTCGAGGTGCAGCTCGACTTCGACAGCCCAGGGTATTGAGCAGGCCACGTCAGCCTGCCGGAAAATTATTGCGAAATCCGTGGCACTGCGTCAAAACCCGGCGAACGCGCTACACTGCGCGTCCCTGCGCCCGCATTATCAGGCGCGAAGCCACAGATTCCGGGGGCAGCATGTCGGGTTCCATCCTCTATATCCATGGCTTCAACAGCTCACCGCTTTCGACCAAGGCGCGTCAGCTGGAGGCAGTCATGCAGCAGCTCGGCCTGGCCGACCAGTTGCGAGTGCCGGCCCTGCACCACCACCCACGGCAAGCCATGGCCCAGCTCGAAGCGGCCATCGCCGAACTGGGTGCGCCACTGCTGGTGGGCAGTTCGCTCGGCGGCTACTATGCCACCCATCTGGCCGAGCGCCATGGCCTCAAGGCCCTTCTGGTCAACCCGGCGGTAACCCCACACAAGCATTTCGACGGTTACCTGGGCACCCAGCGCAATCATTACAGTGGTGAAACCTGGGAGCTGACCCACGATCATGTGCAGGCCCTGGCCGAACTGGAAGTCGCGGCCCCGGCCGATGCCGACCGCTATCAAGTGTGGCTGCAGACCGCCGATGAAACCCTGGACTACCGACACGCCGAGCGCTATTACCGTGCTTGTGCACTGCGTATCCAGGCCGGTGGCGACCACAGCTTCCAGGGCTTCGCCGAGCGCCTGCCGGCACTGCTGGCCTTCGCCGGCATTGCCCGTGGGCAGTATGCGGCGCTCGATTTTTCTGTATTTTGACTTTTTTGCATTCACCAGACTGACGACGAGACCCTATGGCCAATCCCAGCGCTAGCGCCTATAACGCAGACGCCATCGAAGTCCTCTCGGGCCTTGATCCGGTCCGCAAGCGGCCGGGCATGTACACCGACACCAGCCGCCCCAACCACCTGGCCCAGGAAGTCATCGACAACAGTGTCGACGAAGCACTGGCCGGCCACGCGCGTTCGGTGCAGGTAATCCTGCATGCCGATCATTCGCTGGAAGTCAGCGACGACGGCCGCGGCATGCCGGTGGACATTCATCCGGAAGAGGGCGTGTCCGGGGTCGAGCTGATCCTCACCAAGCTGCACGCCGGCGGCAAGTTCTCCAACAAGAACTATCAGTTTTCCGGTGGCCTGCACGGGGTGGGCATCTCGGTGGTCAACGCCCTGTCGACCCAGGTGCGCGTGCGCGTCAAACGTGACGGCAACGAATACCAGATGACCTTTGCCGATGGCTTCAAGGCCAGCGAGCTGGAAGTGGTCGGCTCGGTCGGCAAGCGCAACACCGGCACCAGCGTGTACTTCAGCCCCGACCCGAAGTACTTCGACTCGCCCAAGTTCTCCATCAGCCGCCTCAAGCACGTGCTCAAGGCCAAGGCGGTACTGTGCCCAGGTCTGCTGGTCAGCTTCGAGGACAAGGCCAGCGGCGAAAAGGTCGAATGGCACTACGAAGATGGTCTGCGCTCTTATCTGGTCGACTCGGTCAACGAATTCCAGCGCCTGCCCGACGAGCCGTTCTGTGGCAGCCTGGCGGGCAACAAGGAAGCGGTTGACTGGGCTTTGCTGTGGCTGCCCGAAGGCGGCGACAGCATTCAGGAAAGCTACGTCAACCTGATCCCCACCGCCCAGGGCGGCACCCACGTCAACGGCTTGCGCCAAGGCTTGCTGGATGCCATGCGTGAGTTCTGCGAGTTCCGCAACTTGCTGCCACGCGGAGTAAAGCTGGCGCCGGAAGACGTTTGGGAGCGCATCACCTTCGTACTGTCGATGAAGATGCAGGACCCGCAGTTCTCCGGGCAGACCAAAGAGCGCCTGTCATCACGCGAGGCGGCCGCATTTGTCTCCGGTGTGGTCAAGGACGCTTTCAGCCTGTGGCTCAACGCCCACCCCGAGCTGGGCATGCAACTGGCAGAACTGGCCATCAGCAACGCCGGGCGCCGCCTCAAAGCCAGCAAGAAGGTCGAGCGCAAGCGCATCACCCAAGGCCCGGCATTGCCCGGCAAACTGGCCGATTGTGCGGGCCAGGACCCGATGCGTGCCGAGTTGTTCCTGGTCGAGGGTGACTCGGCCGGTGGTTCGGCCAAGCAGGCGCGGGACAAGGAATTCCAGGCCATCCTGCCGCTGCGCGGCAAGATCCTCAACACCTGGGAAGTGGACGGTGGCGAAGTCCTGGCCAGCCAGGAAGTGCACAACATTGCCGTGGCCATCGGCGTCGATCCGGGTGCAACCGACCTTGCGCAACTGCGCTATGGCAAGATCTGCATCCTCGCCGACGCTGACTCCGACGGCCTGCACATCGCCACACTGCTGTGTGCGCTGTTTGTTCAACACTTCCGGGCACTGGTCGAGGCTGGGCATGTTTACGTGGCCATGCCGCCCCTGTACCGCATCGACCTGGGCAAGGAAATCTACTACGCCCTCGACGAAGCCGAGCGTGACGGCATCCTCGACCGCCTGGTGGCCGAGAAGAAGCGCGGCAAGCCGCAGGTAACACGCTTCAAGGGCCTGGGCGAGATGAACCCGCCGCAGTTGCGCGAAACCACCATGGACCCGAACACCCGACGGCTGGTGCAGTTGACCCTGGACGACGTAGAGGCCACCTGCGAGCTGATGGACAAGCTGCTGGCCAAGAAGCGCGCCGGCGACCGCAAGAGCTGGCTGGAAACCAAGGGCAACCTGGCCGAGGTCATGGTTTGATTCGGCAAGTATTTGCCGTTTGCCTGGCGCTGGTTGCCCTGCCTTGCCTGGCGGGCAACTGGCCAGAGCTGAAGATGCAAGCCGAGCACCCGATCGACGGTATGCGCGGTGGCAACCTGTCTGGTCTGGTGGAATGCCGGGGCGGGCTGTGGGGTGTGTCCGACCGTGACGACGACCGCATCTACCGCTTCGATCAGCAGAACCCCACCTGGCGCGCGCAGCCGCTCACCTTCACCCCGCCAACTGTCCCGGAAAGCGGCCTGCCATGGGGGTTGAAGTCACGCAACTGGGCGGCATCGTTCATTCGCGGTGGCGAGCTGGATTTCGAAGGCATCACCTGTGATCAGGCGGGTAACCTCTATCTGGTCAGCGAGGCGCATGCCGCGGTACTGCAATTGCCGCTGGAAGGTGAGCCGGACTGGTTGAGGATAGACTCGGCCATGGTGCGCCAGGCCCGGGCAAGCGGCATGCTGCTGAACTTCAATGCCCTGTTCGAAGGCGTGGCGATCAACCCGGCGGGTGACCGCCTGTGGCTGGCCGCCGAGCGTGAGCGCCGTGGCCTGGTGGCCATTGAGCGCCGGCAATCGGTATGGACCTGCGGGCGCAGTTGCGTGCTGCTGAGCGAGGCCGGGGTCGAGATGCAACCGGAGCAAATGCCCAATGCCAGTGCGCTGTCGCGCGACTTCGCTGACCTGGCCTGGTTCGAGGGCAAGCTGTTTACCCTTGAACGTAACGCTTACCGGGTGTGCCGGCGTGATGCCGACAGTGGCAAGGTCGAGCGTTGCTGGTCGTTCGCTGCTGATGCGCTGGTCGAGTCACGGCGCTACGCGCAGCCGTTTGGCCTTGCCGAAGCACTGGTGATCGATGCCAAGGGTGCCTGGATTGGCCTGGACAACAACAACAGCGCCCGCGCCGATGGCGAAACCCGCCCGGTCGTCTGGCGCTTCGACGCCCCGCAAGGCGGCTGGAGCGCCAAACCATGAGCCAGGCGCCGGGCAAGCGCGCGGGCAGGGTGCTGATGATCGTCGCCTGGGCGGCGGCGCTGTTTCTTGCCACGCGCTTTTTCGGCCAGTGGGAAGACAGCCAGCGTAACCCCAATAGCCAGGTGCAATCCGAGCATGGTGCAGGCTTTATCGAAGTGCGCCTGCTGAGTAATGGCCAGGGCCACTTCGTGGTGGATGGTGCCATCAACGGCCAGGTGGTGCATTTCATGCTCGACACCGGCGCCACCGACGTGGCGATCCCCGAGGCGTTGGCTCATGAACTGAGCCTGGAGCGCGGTAGCCCGGTGCTACTGAGCACCGCCAACGGCCGCACCGAAGGCTACCGCACGCGCCTGGCCAGCCTGCAACTGGGCGATATCCGCCTGCAGAACGTACGCGCCATCGTGGTGCCGGGCCTGGACGGGCCCACCGTACTGCTGGGCATGAGTGCCCTGCAACAACTTGAATTTACCCAGCGCGGTGGCACCATGCTGCTGCGCCAGAACCTGAAATAATGACGAGGCCCGCATGAGCGACTCACTGGAACTCAGCCTGGACGGCGTCGAACGCCGCTCGCTGGCTGACTTCACCGAACAGGCCTACCTCAACTATTCCATGTACGTGATCATGGACCGCGCACTGCCGCACATCGGCGACGGCCTGAAGCCGGTGCAGCGACGCATCGTCTACGCCATGAGCGAGTTGGGGCTCGACGCCGATGCCAAGCACAAGAAGTCGGCGCGTACCGTCGGTGACGTGCTCGGCAAGTTCCATCCCCATGGCGACTCGGCCTGCTACGAGGCCATGGTGCTGATGGCGCAGCCGTTCAGCTACCGCTACACCTTGGTCGATGGCCAGGGTAACTGGGGTGCGCCGGATGATCCGAAGTCGTTCGCCGCCATGCGCTATACCGAGGCGCGGCTGTCGCGCTACGCTGAAGTGCTGCTCAGCGAAGTCGGCCAGGGCACCGTGGACTGGGTACCGAACTTCGACGGCACGTTGCAGGAGCCGGCCGTGCTGCCTGCGCGCCTGCCCAATATCCTGCTCAACGGTACCACCGGTATCGCGGTGGGCATGGCCACCGATGTGCCGCCGCACAACCTGCGAGAGGTGGCCAGTGCCTGTGTGCGACTGCTCGATGAGCCCAAGGCAACCATCGAGCAGTTGTGCGAGCATATCCAGGGGCCGGATTACCCGACCGAGGCAGAGATCGTCACGCCGCGGGCAGAAATTCTCAAGATGTACGAAAGCGGCCGCGGCTCGATCCGCATGCGCGCCGTGTACCGTGTCGAAGATGGCGACATCGTCGTCACTGCGCTGCCGCACCAGGTCTCCGGGGCCAAAGTGCTGGAGCAGATTGCCGCGCAGATGCAGGCCAAGAAGCTGCCGATGGTCGCCGACCTGCGCGACGAGTCGGACCACGAAAACCCGTGCCGTATCGTCATCATCCCGCGTTCCAACCGCGTGGATGTCGACGAGCTGATGCAGCACCTGTTCGCTACCACTGACCTGGAAAGCACATACCGGGTCAACGTGAACATCATCGGCCTGGACGGCCGTCCGCAGTTGAAAAACCTGCGAACCATATTGGTAGAGTGGCTGGAATTCCGCACCAATACCGTTCGTCGCCGCCTGCAGCACCGTCTGGACAAGGTCGAAAAGCGTCTGCACCTGCTGGACGGTTTACTCACCGCGTTCCTCAACCTGGATGAAGTGATCCACATCATCCGTACCGAGGAATACCCCAAGCAGGCCCTGATCGAGCGTTTCGAGCTGACCGAGATTCAGGCCGACTACATCCTCGAGACCCGCCTGCGGCAGTTGGCGCGCCTGGAAGAGATGAAGATCCGCGGTGAGCAGGATGAGTTGCTGAAGGAGCAAGCCAAGCTGCAGGCCCTGCTGGGGAGCGAGGCCAAGCTGCGCAAGTTGGTGCGCAGCGAGCTGATCAAGGATGCCGAAACCTATGGCGATGATCGTCGCTCGCCGATCGTAGCGCGTGCCGAAGCCAAAGCGCTGTCGGAAAACGAGCTGATGCCGACCGAGCCCGTCACCGTGGTGCTTTCGGAGAAAGGCTGGGTGCGCTGCGCCAAGGGCCACGATATCGACGCCACTGGCCTTTCCTACAAGGCCGGCGACGGCTTCAAGGCTGCCGCGGCCGGGCGTTCCAACCAGTTTGCCGTGCTTATCGATTCCACCGGGCGCAGCTACTCGCTGGCCGCCCACAGCCTGCCATCGGCGCGTGGCCAGGGTGAGCCGCTGACTGGCCGTCTGACGCCGCCACCGGGGGCGACTTTCGAATGTGTGTTGTTGCCTGACGACGATGCGCTGTACGTGGTGGCTTCGGATGCCGGTTACGGCTTTGTGGTCAAGGGTGAAGACCTGCAGGCCAAGAACAAGGCCGGCAAAGGCTTGCTCAGCTTGCCCAACGGGGCCAAGGTCATGACCCCGCGCCCAGTGGCCGATCGCGAGCAGGACTGGTTGGCGGCGGTGACCACCGAAGGCCGCCTGCTGGTGTTCAAGGTCAGCGACCTGCCGCAGTTGGGTAAAGGCAAAGGCAACAAGATCATTGGCGTGCCGGGTGACCGGGTGGCCAGTCGTGAAGAATTTGTTACCGATCTAGCCGTGATTCCCGAAGGCGCGACGCTTGTGTTGCAGGCCGGCAAGCGTACCCTGTCTTTGAAGGCGGACGACCTGGAGCACTACAAGGGCGAGCGCGGACGGCGCGGCAGCAAGCTGCCACGCGGGTTCCAGCGTGTCGATGGGTTGCAGGTGGAAGTGCCGACTTAACCGGTTGCAATGTCTGGAACGGCAATTTCAAAGCCGTTTCGGGCAGAAATGCTGGAGTCGGACGGTTATTTCGCGGATGATATGCCCCTTGCGGAGCCGGCGTGGCCGTGTGCCCGTTTGAATATACATGTATCACTGCGGTGTGCCTTGTGGCAGCCGCCTGGATGGGATGATGAAATTTCTGCGCCTTCCATTTGCGCTGTTGATGACTGGCCTGCTGGGCCTTGGCGGGTGCACCATGCATCAGCCGGTTGCCCTGTATCAGCTCGACAGTGGTGATCCTGGCCAGCCGTCGCAGAGTGCGGGCATGGCCGTGGTACTCGGCCCTGTATCGGTGGCCGATTACCTTCAGCGTGAGACATTCCTGCAGCGTCAAGCTGATGGCAGCCTGAGCGCGGCGACCGACGGTCGCTGGGCTGGCAGCCTTTCATCGGATATCGACCAGTTGCTGGTGCGTCAACTGGCCTGGCGTCTGGACAGCCAGCGCGTAGTGCTGGCCCCGGCGACTGCAGGCTTCAGCCCGGACGTGCAAGTGCTGTTGTCGATCACACGCCTGGACTCGGGCAGGAACCAGCCGGCCATTCTGGATGCCCAGTGGCGTCTGCTGGACCGCCGTGGCCATGTGCGTGACAACCGTATCATTCACCTCGAGCAGCAGCACGAGGGCAGTGAGTCGTCGCAGGTGCAGGCTCAGGGCCAACTGCTGCAAAAGCTGGCCGAACAGCTGAGCACAGCGGTGAAGCCGCTGGCCAACCAGCCGGCGATTGCCGAAGAAGCACCGAAAAAACCCGCTGCACCGACGCAGGTGAAGAAGGGGCCAGAGAAACCCAAAATCCCGATGGCCTCGCCGATTCGCACCGATATGGAAGTTTATCGGTTCTGATCAAACTGGCAGATACAAAAAAGCCCGCATTCGCTGCGGGCTTTTTTGTATCTGCTGTTCCGTCTGAAGCTCGGCGCGGTCTTTGTGGGAGCGGGTTTACCCGCGAAGCAGGCGACGCGTTGCATGGCACCGGTTGCGCCGGTGTTCGAGGGTGAACCCGCTCCTACGGGGGGAGCGCTAACGGTTGGATTTTGCGCCAGTCAAAGCAACCAGCCTGACTTAAGACATACGCTGTAGATGTCGCGTATACCTGTCAGGCACGGTGCTCATGCATGCGCGCCAGTTGCCTTTCCAGCATTGACGGGTAGGGCTCCATGAGCCGCTCCACACAGCACGCGCCTTCGGGGCTGGCGATCGGGCGAATACGCGCACGCTGGCGAATCAGGGCGTCATCGTTGATCTGTCGTTCTACCAGCAACAGGTTGCGGCTGTGCTGCGACAGCGCCAGGGCATCCTGGACTTTCTCGGCAATCAGCAGGTCAACCAGCTCCAGCCCATGCAGGTCGTTGCCCAATACCAGGCCTAGCTGCAGTTGCAGGGTGATGCCGCTATCAGCCACCTCGATCTGCAGGGCGTGGCCCAGGGCACGCAATAGTTCGCCACAGCAAATGGCGTTGGTCAGGTAGTCCTCGCCACACTCGCGGCTGTGGAACAGCACCAGGGTGCTGCCGTCGTTCAGCGTGTGGGTTTCACCGTCGTAGAGCGAGGCCGCGTGCTCCAGGCAATCGCGGTAGCGCTTGGTCAGCTCGTCCAGGCGTGTACGTGGCAGGCGGCGCAGTTGCTCCTGCGAGCCCAGCTGCACGGCAAGTACGGCGCTGTACTGGGGCTCGTCGGACTCGACCTCTGCGTGGGCTTTGGCTGTAGTGTCATCGTCCAGCAGGCCGGCGAAGGCTGCGTCGTCATCTTCGTCTTCCAGGGCAACCTTGGCGCGCGGTACGGCTTTGGGTGCCGGGGCAGCTGCGTGCAGGTCGTCGAACGGCTCGTCATCTTCCTCGGGCTCCGGCTCTGGTGGCGGAGGCGGGGCCAGGCGTGCATGCAGCTGGCGGGCGATGTCGCCGATCTCGTCCTGGCGGTCGGTCGCCGGGGTATACGGCTGCGGGTCGCGCAGCCATACCCGCAACTGCAGCAGTGGCAGGGTGATAAAGCGGCCCTGACGCAAGCTGAGGGCCAAGGCCAGGGCCAGCAGGATGGCGGCCAGAATGCCCATGCTCTGCAGGCTGATCAGCATCGGCTGCTGGAACTGGCTCATGTCCAGGCTGATGCGCAGTTGCCCGGCCGTCACGTCCTGGAACGTGATCTTGGTCTGGTACAGGCCTTCGGCCTCACCCAGCAGGCTGTTGCGCGGGCGCTGGCCGGCTTCGGCGAGGATGCGGTTATCGACGCTGAAGATTGCCGCATGGGCCACCAGCGGGTTTTTCACCAGGTTGCCCAGTAGCACGTTGAGGCTGAGGATGTCGTTGGACACCAGCAGCTCGGTTGCCGATGTGGCGGTCTGGGTGGTCAGGCTTTGGCCCAGGGCATCGGCCTGCTCATGCATGGCCTGCTTGAACTGCAGGCCCATCACGCAGGCGTAGATCACCAGCGCCAGCGCCACCAGGAAAATGTTGGTGCAGGCGATGCGCAGTGCCAGCGGCACGCGACGTTGACTCAAGGCGCGATAGATCATCAGGAAGAAATTGTCTGGTTTGACTGGCGTGGGCCGGTTCACAGAGCTCGGCTCTTAATGGCATGAAAGTGGGGGGAGTATAGCGAGCCGGGTTTTGTCGGCAAAGTATCGTTGGCGCCCGATGGTCATGGAAAATCGGTAGAATGCGCATTTTTCATCGAAGTCGGAGCCAGGTTGTGCGCGAAATCGTCCTGATCAACATCACCGGTGAGGACCGTCCCGGTCTCACTGCGGCTATCACCGGCGTCCTGCTGCAGGGCGGTGTGAGTATCCTCGACATCGGCCTGGCGGTCATGCACGGCACCTTGTCGTTTGGCATCCTGGTCGACATCCCGGACAACGAAGTGGCTACCGCACTGCTGCAAGGCGTGCAGGCAAAAGCCCACGAACTGAACCTGCAGGCCCGTTACACGCCGATTTCCGAGGCGGACTACCAGCACTGGGCCGATGGGCATGGCGAAGCGCGCCACATCGTTACCCTGCTCAGCCGCAAGATCACTCCCGAGCAGCTGCAGCGGGTGAGTGCGGTGATCAGCCAGTACGGCCTGACCATCGAGCGCATGGAGCGCCTCTCGGCCCGGGTGGCACTGGATGCCGAATTCGACAAGGGCAAGGCAGCCGTCGAGATCTCCGTGCGCGGCGTGCCGAGCGATGCCCAGGCCCTGCGTGCGGACTTCTTTGCCCTGGCTGAAGAACTGAGCGTCGACATCGCCTTCCAGAAGGACGATCTGTTCCGCCGCAACCGCCGGCTGGCGGTGTTCGACATGGACTCCACGCTGATCGAGGCCGAAGTCATCGACGAGCTGGCCAAGGCGGCGGGGGTAGGGGAGCAGGTCGCGGCGATCACCGAGCGCGCCATGCGCGGTGAGCTGGACTTCCGCGCCAGCTTCAAAGAGCGCATGGCTTTGCTCAAGGGCCTGGACGTGGGGGTGCTGGACGAGATCGGGGCATCGCTACGCCTGACCGAGGGTGCCGAGAACCTGTTTGCTGAGCTCAAGCGCCTGGGATACAAGACCGCGATTCTGTCCGGTGGCTTTACCTACTTTGCCCGTCAGGTGCAGGCGCGCCTGGGTATCGACTATGTGTTCGCCAATGAGCTTGAAGTGGTCGATGGCAAGGTGACCGGCGTGGCTGTTGAGCCGATTGTCGATGCCCAGCGCAAGGCTGAATTGTTGAAGAAGCTGGCCAGTGAAGAAGGCTTGCAACTGGAGCAGACCATCGCCGTAGGTGATGGCGCCAATGACCTGCCGATGCTGTCGCTGGCCGGGCTGGGCGTGGCGTTCCGTGCCAAGCCACTGGTGCGCCAGTCGGCCAAGCAGGCGATTTCCACCTTGGGGCTGGATGGGGTGCTGTATCTGCTGGGCCTGCGTGACCGCGACGCCCGTGGCTAGGTTGTCGTCGAATCTTCTGTGCCTGTGAAATCGAGCGCCGCCCGCGCGGCGCATCGCGAGCTACGCTCGCTCCTACGTTTGTTTCGGGCCAGTGACGCCTGTGACAGGCGCGCGCGACCGCCTGGTTCGCGCAACACGATATCGCGTCGTGCGCCATAACGTTCGCGCGCAAATCTCTCAGGACTGATTGGCCCGAAACAAACGTAGGAGCGAGCGTAGCTCGCGATGCGCCGCGCGGGCGGCGCTCGATCTTACAGGCGCAAAATAAACCCCGACATGCACCCCAATGCAAAAACCGTAATCAAGCCTGCACAGGCGCCGCCAACTGTTGCCCCATGCGCACTGCGGAGCCAGCACCCAGGCTCTCAGCCCATTTCACCTGCTCCGGCCCGAACAGCACGATGGCGGTCGAACCCAGCTTGAAGCGGCCCAGTTCGGCACCTTTTTCCAGGTGGATCGGGCCGCGGCTGGCTTCGTCGTAACGGAAGGTCTTCAGCTCACGCTTGGGCGGCGTGACCAGCCCAGCCCATACCGTTTCGATCGAGGCGACGATCATAGCGCCGACCAGTACCACGGCCATTGGTCCACGCTCTGTATCGAACAGGCAGACCACGCGCTCGTTGCGGGCGAACAGCTCGGGGACATTTTCTGCGGTGGTCTGGTTGACCGAGAACAGACGGCCCGGCACGTAGACCATTTCGCGCAGGGTGCCGGCCAGCGGCATGTGCACGCGGTGGTAGTCCTTGGGCGACAGGTAGATGGTGGCAAACTCGCCGCCCATGAACGGCGCGGCCATGGCCGGGTCACCGCCCAGCAGCTCTTGCGCACTGAATCCGTGCCCTTTGGCCTGGAAGATACGGCCGTGCTCGATCGGGCCGAGCTGGCTGACCGCGCCGTCGGCCGGGCACAGGATGGCGCCTGGGGTTTCGTCCAGTGGGCGGGCGCCTGGCTTCAGGGCGCGGGTGAAGAACGCATTGAAGTGCTCGTAAGCGCTCAGGTCTTCGACCAGAGCCTCGCTCATGTTCACCTGGTAGCGCTTGGCGAACCATGCGGTGAAGGCGTTCTTGAACCAGCGCACGCGGCACTCGGCGATGCAGCCGGCCAGCCGCGACAGCAGGTGGTGCGGCAGCAGGTACTGGCTGATGATGAACAGACGGGATTTCATGGGGGTTCCTTAGACTTCTACAGGCGTGTCCGGGTGGTTGCCCCATTCGCCCCACGAGCCGGCGTAGGCCTTGACGCGTGGGTAGCCGAGGGACTTGGCCACCAGGTAAGTGAAACCGGAGCGGCGGTGGGTCTGGCAGTGGGTGATCACTTCCTTGTCGGGGGTGATGCCCAGCTTCTCCAGGACTTCAGCGATGTCCTGACGGATGCGCAGGTGGTCGTTGAAATCCATGCCGGCGGTCCACTCGAAGTTGATCGCGCCGGGGATGTGGCCGCCTTTGGCTGCCAGCACTTTTTCGCCGCTGAATTCCTGCGGGCCGCGCGCATCCCAGATGACCAGGTCATCGGCGCCCAGACGGCTTTGCAGGTACTCGCGGGTGGCGGTGGGTGCGCTGTCGATGTGCAGACGGACCGGGGCGTTGCCACTGGCAGGCACGTCGGTGGACAGCTTGTCTGCCGGCCAGGCCTGGATACCGCCATTGAGGTAGTGGTAGCGCTTGTGGCCGATGACATCGAGCAGCCAGATGAAGCGCCCGGCCCAGCCACCGCCTTCATCGTCGTACACCACATACACGGCATCGGCGCGGTGGCCGAGTTCGCTGAACAGTTTCTCCAGCTCGCCCAGGGCCGGTAGCAGGCCGGGCGCCGGGGGCTGGCCGAGCTGGGTGCGCTTGCCTTCGACAAAGTGCGCGCCGGGAATATGCCCGCTGACATAGCGGTTGGCGCTGCTCAGGTCGACCAGGATCAGTTGCGGCGAATCCAGGCGTGGCAGCAGGTCTGCAGCTTCGATCACCAAGGGCAGGCCGGAAAAGTCGGTCATCCACGGTCTCCAGTGTGGAAAGAGAGGCGATTGTAGCGCAAGGCTCAACCCTTGCGGTTGGTAAACACCGACAAGGCCCGCTCGATGCATTGCGCGGTCTTGCCGAAGGCTTGCACGCTGATATCGGCCATCGGCCGGCAGCCCTGGTCGGCCACCAGCAGCATCAGCACCTGGTCGTTTGCAGCCAGCGAGCGAAGTAGAACATGCTCGCTGCGAAACAAAGCGCGCAGCGGGGCGGGCAGCAGCGCCGAGAACTGGCTGTGGTTTTCCGGTGTGATGCGCAGTTGTCCGGCCTGACTCAGCAGCTTTTGCAGCAGCTTGTTCTGCGATACCTGCAGGGCCAAAGCCCCGGCCTCCTTGGGCAGGCCGGCAATTTGCTGCACGCGCAGGCAGTCACTGGCCTTGTCCAGGCTAAGCAGCATGATGCGTTGCATGCCGCAGGCCAGCAGGGCCTCTTGTGCCTGGGTGGCCAGGTGCACGGCGTTGGTGAACGGGCTGGGTTGGGCCAGCAGGTGCTGGCACAGCGTGCGCCAGCGTGCCAGATCGTCGTTGCTGGGCGGGGGTGGGGCCAGCATATCCGGGTGAGGCCGGCGTTGGTGCCATGGCCAGATCAAAGCCTCGGCCGGGTGGAACAGGGCATGTCGGGCATGGCGGCGGGCACTGGCGGCCGCCTGCTGGTGCACTTGCTGCTGCACGTCTTCCAGCGAGGTTTGCAGGTACAGCGCGGTCAGCAGTTGCCAGCGCAGCAGGTGCGGGTTATCCCAGCCGACCTGTGCCGCCAGGGCCAGGTTGTTGGCCAGCAGCACGGTATTGGCCGGCTGGTTGAACCAGCGTCGCAAGCCGGGCTCGGCGTCCAGGCGGTGCTGTTGGCTGAGCAGGTCTTCGTCGCGGGCAATGTTCAGCACCTTGGCCAGTTGCTCGCGCTCTTCCAGCAGCAGGCGATAACCCTGGGTGACCCACTGGGGCAGGCGCCAATACTCGGCTATGGTCTGGCACAGCGCCATGATGCGCACGCCAAACAGTTCTTCCTCGACGTGGGCGGCGTCTTCACCTTTGTGGATAACCCGCAGTTCCCAGGCGTCGAGCAGCTTGGGGTAGGCCAGTGCCAGTGGCCAGAGTGGCGACAGGAACAGCAGGCTGCCCCAGTGAATCTCTTGCCACAGCCGTGCCAGGCGGCTGGCGAACAGGCCGCTGGCCTGCTGTGCCGCATGCTGGCTGATCATCTGGAACTGGCACAGTACCGGCGGAATCTCCTCCACGGGCAGTGTCGGCAAGCGTTTGAGAAGCTGCTCGCTGCGCTCCAGGCCCAGGCGGTTGAGGGCGACTTCCAGGCTCTCGGCGGGCTCGGCGAGGCTGGCATTGGTGGGGTGATTGGCTTCGCGCATCACTGACAGCACCAGCGCCGGGCTATCTTGCATCAGTTCGGCGATATCGCGCAGCGAGCGGCGGCTATCGTGGATGGCAGCCATGACCCGGTCGTAACTGTGCTTCGGCACGGGGATGCGAACACTCTCGAGCAGCTTTACCCAGGCCTCTAGCGTACGCGGGGCCTGAGTGGGCACCTTGGTTTCAATTGGCATTTTGACATCAGTCCGAACTGGCTTTTCGCATTGAGTGGCTATAGTCTGGCGCAGTTCTGCCGATAAGTAGAAGAAGAGTTTTAAAGCTCCCGTCTCTTCCCCTGACCACGACAGCAAGTGCTTTGAACCTATGGCTAAAATTATCGGCATCATCGTCGTATTCGCGAGCGTGCTCGGCGGCTACGTACTCTCCCACGGCAAGATCGCAGCCCTTATCCAGCCGTTCGAAGTACTGATCATCGGCGGTGCGGCCTTTGGTGCATTCCTGCAGGCCAACCCTGGCCACATGACCATGCATGTCATCAAGAAGTCGATGAAGATGTTCGGCTCGCGCTTCAGCCATGCCTTCTACCTGGAGGTGTTGGGCCTTGTTTACGAAATCCTCAACAAGAGCCGTCGCGAAGGCATGATGGCCATCGAGGCCGACATCGAGGACGCCGCTGCCAGCCCGATCTTCGCCAAGTACCCGACGGTACTGGCCGATGAGCGCATGACTGCGTTCGTCTGTGACTACCTGCGCATCATGTCCACCGGCAACATGGCCCCGCACGAGCTCGAGGGCCTGTTCGACATGGAACTGCTGAGCATGAAAGAAGAGCTGGAGCACCCGTCCCATGCGGTGACCGGCATTGCCGACGGTATGCCCGGCTTCGGTATCGTTGCGGCGGTACTGGGTATCGTGGTGACCATGGCCTCGCTGGGCGATGGCGACCAGGCCGCCATCGGCATGCACGTAGGTGCGGCGCTGGTGGGTACCTTCTTCGGTATTCTGGCGGCTTACGGTTTCTTCGGTCCTTTGGCCAAGTGCCTGGAACACGATGCCAAGGAAGAGCTGAACCTCTACGAATCAATCAAGGCCTCGCTGGTCGCCTCCGCCTCGGGCATGCCACCTTCGCTTGCAGTCGAGTTCGGGCGCAAGGTGCTGTATCCCAAGCATCGCCCAAGCTTCGCCGAACTGGAACAAGCGGTTCGCGGTCGCTGAGTCATGGAGAACAATCAGCCCATCATCGTCAAGCGCGTAAAGCGCTTTGGCGGCGGCCACCATGGTGGCGCCTGGAAAATCGCCTTTGCCGACTTCGCCACGGCGATGATGGCGTTCTTCCTGGTGCTGTGGCTGTTGTCCACGGCCACGCCAGAGCAGAAGATCGCCATTGCCGGCTACTTCAAGGACCCGATCGGTTTCTCGGAAAGCGGCACGCCCTACGTCATCGACCTGGGCGGTTCGCCTGAGCTGGCGCCGGAGAAGACCATCAACCCGGAAGTGAAGGCCGAACCGACGCAGGAGTCCACCACACAGCTAAGCAAGGACCAGGTCGAGACCATGGCCGAGCAGGTGGAGCGTGAGCGTCTGGAGCTGTTGCTGCAGGAACTGCAGAACAAGGTGGAAGAGAATCCACAGTTGCAGAAGTTCAAGGACCAGATCCTGTTCGAGATCACCCAGGACGGCCTGCGCATCCAGATCATGGATGCCGAGAACCGGCCGATGTTCGATATTGGTAGCGCGCGCCTGCAGCCATACTTCGAAGATATCCTGCTGGCCATGGCCGATACCATCAAGGCGGTGCCTAACAAGATCAGCATCAGCGGCCACACCGATGCCAAGCCGTATGCTGGCACCGGTGAGTACGGTAACTGGGAGCTGTCGGCCAACCGCGCCAACGCCGCACGTCGTGCTCTGGTGGCGGGTGGTTACCCGGACAGCCAGGTGGCGCGGGTGGTGGGTTACGCCTCGTCATCGCTGTTCGACCGCAAGGACCCGTTCAACCCGGTCAATCGGCGCATCGACATCATCGTGCTGACCAAGAAAGCCCAGCGCAATATCGAGGGTGAGCAGGGTACGCCACAAGCTCCGGCCGCCGAGCCCGCTGCACCGCCAGCCGGTGACGCGGCGCCAGGGGCTTCGGCACCGGCTGCGCAGAGCGAACAGGCGCCGATGCAGCCGCGTGAACTGCGCCAGAAGCTGAACATCTTCGAAGAGGGTACGCTTAAGATGGATGACGCCAAGGAGCAGTAGGTCCTGGCGGCATCAGGGCTGACAGGGGGTTGGCGGAAAGGTTGAAGCGCCGGTGAGATCGAGCGCCGCCCGCGCGGCGCATCGCGAGCTGCGCTCGCTCCTACGTTTGTTTCGGGCCAGTAACGCCAGTGCAGGCGCGCGCGACCGCCTGTTCGTGCCACGCGATATCGAGACATGCGCCAAGGCATTCGCGCACAAATCCCACAGGAATGATTGGCCCGAAACAAACGTAGGAGCGAGCGCAGCTCGCGATGCGCCGCGCGGGCGGCGCTCGATCTCACCGGCAGCGCAAATGCCACGGCGAGAGTAGCTGTTTCAAGTCAGGCTGGCGATGATCGAGCGATAGCTGTTCATGCGCTGCGGCTTGATGCGCCCCTCTTCCAGTGCCTTGAGCAGCGCGCAGCCCGGTTCGCGGTCATGCTTGCAGTCGCGGAAGCGGCAGGTGCCGAACAAGTCGCGAAACTCGATGAAGCCATCTTCCACGTCGTCGCGGCTGACATGGCCAAGGCCGAACTCGCGAATGCCCGGCGAGTCGATCAGGTCGCCGCCGTTGGGGAAGTGGTACAGCCGCGCCGTGGTGGTGGTGTGAGTACCCTGGCCAGACCATTCCGACAGGTCTCCGACACGGGTGCCGGCGTCCGGCAGCAGGCTGTTGACCAGCGACGACTTGCCTACCCCTGACTGGCCGACGAACACACTGATGTGGCCGTCAAGGAGCTGCTGCAGGCGCTGCATGCCGTCGCCCTGATGTGCCGATACTTCCAGCAGCGGGTAACCCAGCTCGCGGTAGACCTCCAGCAGCGCATGCAGGCCGGGGCCGTTCTCGTCGTTGATCAGGTCGGCCTTGTTCAGCAGCAGCAGCGGACGCAGGCCGGCGTGCTCGGCCGCTACCAGATAGCGGTCGATCAGGTTCGGGTGTGGTTCCGGCGCCGGGGCGAACACGATCACGATCAGGTCGACGTTGGCAGCCACGGGCTTGAGCTGGCCATGGTTGTTCGGCCGGCACAATTCGGTGCTGCGTGGCATCTGTGCCACGATCACGCCAATGCCCTGGTTGCCCGCACGCCATACCACGCGGTCGCCGGTGACCAGTGCTGGCAGGTTGGCACGCAAGTGACAGCGGAACACCTGGCCCGCGGTGTCGCCGTCCTGGGCTTCCACTTCTACCTGTACGCCGAAGTGTGCGATCACCAGGCCAAGTTGCTCCGGCCCCAGGTCGCCACCCTCCAGTTCCTGCAGTGCATGCTGCTCGCGTTTGGCCGCGCGAGCGGCGCGCTCACCCTGGATTTTTTCGATCCGCCAGTTTTGGCGGCGATTGAGCTGGCGTTTGGCCATGAAGGTACCGTAAGAGAGGCCCGGCGTGGGCATTGAAAACGGCACGCAGTTTAGCACGCCAGCCGCTGGACTATTCCGCCCAGCTTTATGCCGTGAATGGGCGTGCCTTGGCCACTAGGCTAATATGATCGCCTATATGAGGAGCCCCTGCATGCAAAACCCACAGAACCTGATCTGGATCGACCTGGAAATGACCGGCCTGGATCCGGACAGCGATGTCATCATCGAAATGGCCACCATCGTCACTGACAGCGAGCTGAACACCTTGGCCGAAGGGCCGGTGATCGCCATCCACCACAGTGACGAAGTGCTGGCGCGCATGGACGAGTGGAATACCCGTACCCATGGTGCTTCGGGGCTGACCCAGCGCGTGCGCGAGAGCAAGATCAGCATGGCCGAAGCCGAGGCACAGACCATCGCCTTCCTTGAGCAGTGGGTGCCTAAAGGCAAGTCGCCGATCTGCGGCAACAGCATTTGCCAGGATCGTCGATTCCTCTACCGTCACATGCGCAATCTGGAAAACTACTTCCACTACCGCAACCTGGATGTCTCTACGCTGAAGGAACTGGCCGCGCGCTGGGCGCCGAACGTGCGTGACAGCTTCAAGAAGGGCAATACCCACCTGGCGCTTGACGATATCCGCGAATCGATCGCCGAATTGCGTCACTATCGCGAGCACTTCATCAAGTTGTGATTCAAAACGGCGCAGATATTGTATCTGCGCCCCCTTTTGGTGCCTTGGGCAACTGGTTAGACTGCGCGCCTTTCCTGCACGGACCCGCACCATGTTGCTGATGCTCTACCTTATCGCCATTACCGCCGAAGCCATGACTGGCGCGCTGTCTGCCGGGCGTCGCGGCATGGACTGGTTTGGCGTGGTGCTGATCGCCTGCGTTACTGCGCTTGGGGGCGGCTCGGTGCGTGATGTGCTGCTCGGGCACTACCCGCTGACCTGGGTGAAGCACCCTGAGTACCTGGTGCTGACCAGCCTTGCGGCGCTGCTGACCATTTTCATTGCGCCAATGATGCGCCGCCTTCGCTCGCTGTTCCTGGTACTCGATGCCCTGGGGCTGGTGGCATTTACCCTGATTGGCTGCATGACGGCGCTGGAGATGGGGCAGGGCATGCTGGTGGCGTCGATCAGCGGGGTGATCACCGGTGTGTTTGGCGGGATCCTGCGGGATATCTTCTGCAACGACATCCCGCTGGTGTTCCGCCGAGAGCTGTATGCCAGCGTGTCGTTTGCGGCAGCCTGGTTTTATCTGGGTTGCGTGTATTTCAAGGTGCCGGCAGAACAGGCGATGTTGCTCACACTGTTTGGCGGCTTCCTGGTGCGCCTGTTGGCAATCCGCTTCCACTGGGAAATGCCCAAGTTCCACTACAACGACCAGCAGTGACGCAATTTACAAGCGCAACATGGCCCTTGTGGGAGCGGGCGTGCCCGCGAACACCGGCGAAGCCGGTGCCATTACCTGTGTTGCCTGCTTCGCGGGCGCGCCCGCTCCCACAAGGATGGCGCATGCTCTGAGGCTGGTCGCTATTGAGCTCCGTGTCGGGCCAGCGCCCACTCCACATGCTCGCGCACCAATTCCGATTCATCGTCACGCCTGGCCTTCAGCGCCTCGATCACCGGAATCGTCGACGGCGCATTGCCCAACCCTACCGCCAGGTTGCGCAAAAAACGCTCGTACCCCGCCCGCCGCAAAGGCCCGCCCTCGGTCTTGCGCAGGAAGGTGCGTTCGTCCCACAGGAACATCGCCGCCAGGTCCGTATTTTCCAGCCCATGCCGTGGCTGGAAATCCTGCTCCTGGCTGTGCTTGGCAAAGCGGTTCCACGGGCAGACGATCTGACAGTCGTCGCAACCGAACACCCGGTTGCCCATCTTTGCGCGTAACTCGACAGGGATCGCGCCCCTCAGCTCGATGGTCAGGTACGAGATGCAGCGTCGCGCATCCAGCACGTAAGGCCCGACAAACGCCTGTGTCGGGCAGATGTCCAGACAGGCCTGGCAACGCCCGCAGTGTTCGCTGGTGGTGGCTTCGTCCACCGGTAGCGGCAGGTCGACGAACAGTTCGGCAAGAAAGAAATAGCTACCCGCCTTGCGGTTGAGCAACAGCGTGTTCTTGCCGATCCAGCCCAGCCCGGCCTGTTCGGCCAGGGCTTTTTCCAGTACCGGGGCGCTGTCTACAAACGCGCGGTAGCCGAACGGGCCGACAGCTTCCTGGATGCGGTCGGCGAGGAACTGCACGCGCTTACGCACCAGCTTGTGGTAGTCCCGGCCAAGCGCGTAGCGCGACACGTAGGCCTTTTCCGGCTGGGCCAGACGCTGCGCCATCTGCGTGTCGCCGGGCAGGTAGTCCATACGTAGCGAGACCACGCGTACGGTGCCGGGGATCAGTTGGTCGGGGTGTGACCTTTTGCTGCCGTGGGCGCCCAGGTATTCCATCTCACCCTGATAGCCGGCGTCGAGCCAACGCTGCAGGTGGTGTTCGTGTTCGCCAAGGTCAACCCCGGCGATGCCAACATGGGCAAAACCGAGTTCCTGGCCCCACATCTTGATCGATTGGGCCAATTGGGCGAGGTCAGGTGTGGAGGCGGACATGGATGGGCAAGGCAATACGGGCTCAGGTGCGTATAATTCTGCCAGACATTGGAGCCTTTGACCCCATGCCACAGACCAAACACCCCAGTAATGCCCCTCAATTGCTCAGCAGCGTGACGGTTGCCCGCCTGCCGGCACGGCATGCGCATGCCCACAAAGGCGACTTTGGCCATGTACTGGTGGTCGGTGGCGACCTTGGTACCGGTGGCGCTGTATTGCTCAGCGCCGAAGCCGCCCTGCGTTGCGGCGCCGGGCTGGTCAGCGTGGCAACCCGGCCCGAGCACGTGTCGGCCAGCCTGGCGCGCCTGCCCGAAGTCATGTGCCTGGGTGTCCGTTCGGCCAACCAGCTGATGGGCGTGCTGGAGCGCGCCTCGGTACTGGTGGTCGGGCCCGGCCTGGGGCAGGCGGCGTGGGGCTGCAGCCTGTTGTCGGCGGTGGCCAACGCCCAGCGGCCGCAAGTGTGGGATGCCGATGCCTTGAATTTGCTGGCGCGCACCCCGCTGGCCCTGCCCAGTGGCAGCATCCTTACCCCGCACCCGGGGGAGGCGGCGCGGCTGCTGGGTATTTCCACCGAGGCGGTGCAGGCCGACCGCCCTGGCGCCGCGCGCAAGCTGGCGCGCCGTTATAACAGCGTCTGTGTACTCAAAGGTGCCGGCACACTGGTGGCAGCCCCAAGCGGCCAACTGGCTGTGTGCGAGCGCGGGCACCCGGCGATGGCCGGCGCCGGTCTGGGCGATGTGCTGACTGGCGTGTTGGCGGCACTGGTGGCCCAAGGCCTGGATGCCTGGGGCGCGGGTTGTCTGGGGGTGTGGTTGCACGCCTGTGCCGGCGAGCGCCTTGGGATAAAAGGTAGAGGCCTGGCGGCCAGTGATCTGGCGCCGGTCATTCGTGAGTTGTTGGAGGAGCATTCTGCGTGTCTGGCTTAAATCTGTTTCTGGCCGATGAAGAGGCCACGGTCAAATTCGGTGCAGCACTGGCCGAGGTGACCGGTGGTCGCGGCGTGATTTTCCTTGAAGGCGACCTGGGTGCGGGTAAAACTACCCTGTCGCGTGGCCTGATCCGCGGTCTGGGCCATACTGGTGCTGTGAAAAGCCCGACATTCACCGTGGTCGAACCCTATGAAATCGGCGAGGTCCGAGCCTTTCACTTCGACCTGTATCGCCTGGTCGACCCGGAGGAGCTTGAGTTCATGGGCATTCGTGACTATTTCGAAGGCGACCCGCTGTGCCTGTTCGAATGGCCACAAAAGGGTGCGGGCGTTTTGCCAAAGCCTGACCTGACCATTACCATAAGCCCCCAAGCGAGTGGACGCTCGCTGAACCTTTCGCCGCAGGGGGCTCGCGGCGAGGCCTGGTGCGTGGCACTGGCCGAACACTATAAACAGTAAGTGGGGTAGGTATGCGCATACGCGCACTGGTCGCCATCGTTGGGCTGCTGCTGACAACGGTGACCGTTGACGCTCTGGCCGTCACTCAAGTCAAGAGCATGCGCCTGTGGCGCGCACCGGACAACACGCGGCTGGTTTTCGACCTGTCTGGCCCCGTGCAGCACAGTGTCTTCACCCTGAGCGCACCCGATCGTCTGGTCATCGACATCAATGGCGCAACACTGGCCGCGCCACTGAATGTGGCTACCTCCAACACGCCGATAAGCAATGTGCGTTCGGCCCAGCGTACGCCAACCGACCTTCGGGTTGTGATCGACCTGAAAAAGTCGGTAACCCCGAAAAGCTTCACCTTGGCGCCCAATGCACAGTACGGCAACCGCTTGGTGGTCGATCTGTATGACCAGGAAGCTGACGCTATCGCGGCCAGCGCGCCACCGCCTGCACGGGCACCTGTGCAAACGCCTGCGACCACGCCGGCGGTGCCAGTGACGCCGGCCCAGCCGGCGATCAAGCTGCCCCCGGTACCCAGTGGCAAGCGTGACATCGTGGTTGCTATCGATGCCGGGCATGGCGGCGAAGACCCTGGCGCTTCCGGCTCGCGTGGCCAACACGAGAAAGACATCGTGTTGCAAATCGCCAAAGAACTGCAGCGTCAGATCAACAGCGAAAAAGGTTTCCGTGCTGAGCTGACCCGCACCGGCGATTACTTCATCCCGCTGCGCAAGCGTACGGAAATCGCCCGCAAGAAAGGCGCCGACCTGTTCATTTCGATTCACGCCGATGCGGCCCCGTCGCGCGCAGCCTTTGGCGCCTCGGTGTTCGCCCTGTCCGATCGTGGCGCCACCTCCGAGACTGCGCGCTGGCTGGCCGACACGGAAAACCGCTCCGACTTGATCGGTGGTGCGGGTAATGTCAGCCTCGACGACAAGGACCGCATGCTCGCTGGTGTGCTGCTTGATCTGTCGATGACAGCTACGCTCAGTTCCAGCCTCAACGTGGGGCAAAAGGTATTGGGCAACATGGGGCGCGTCACCTCGTTGCACAAGCAGCGCGTTGAACAGGCCGGTTTCATGGTGCTTAAGTCGCCAGACATCCCGTCGATCCTCGTTGAAACCGGGTTCATCTCGAACAACAACGAAGCCGCCAAGCTGGCCTCATCCAGCCACCAGCAGGCTCTGGCCAGGTCGATCCGCACCGGGGTGCACCAGTACTTCCAGCAGAACCCGCCACCTGGCACCTATATCGCCTGGCTGCGTGACACCGGCAAGATTGCCGCCGGTCCGCGTGAACACACCGTGCGCCCTGGCGAAACCCTGGCGATGCTCGCCGTGCGTTACCAGGTCAGTGTGGCCAGCCTGCGCAGCACCAACAAGCTGAAGACCGATGAGCTGAAGGTTGGTCAGCGCCTCGACGTGCCCGCCACAACCTTGGCCGCGCAATAATGAGTGGCGGTTCGCGAATTCAGCTGCTCAGCCCGCGGCTGGCCAACCAGATTGCTGCCGGCGAGGTTGTGGAGCGCCCGGCATCTGTAGCCAAGGAGCTGCTGGAAAACAGCCTGGACTCCGGTGCCCGGCGCATCGATGTGGAAGTAGAGCAGGGCGGCGTCAAACTGCTGAAGGTGCGGGACGATGGCAGCGGCATTTCTGCCGACGACCTGCCGCTGGCCCTGGCCCGCCACGCCACCAGCAAGATCCGCGAGCTGGAAGACCTTGAAGGGGTATTGAGCCTGGGTTTCCGTGGCGAGGCTTTGGCCTCGATCAGTTCGGTGGCGCGCCTGACCCTGACCTCGCGTACCGCCAGTGCCAGCGAGGCCTGGCAAGTAGAAACCGAAGGTCGCGACATGACGCCGCGGGTGCAGCCGGCGGCGCACCCGGTCGGTACTTCGGTGGAAGTGCGCGATTTGTTCTTCAATACCCCGGCCCGACGCAAGTTCCTCAAGGCCGAGAAAACCGAATTCGATCACTTGCAGGAAGTGATCCGCCGGCTGGCGCTGGCCCGTTTCGATGTCGCCTTCCACCTGCGCCACAACGGCAAGAGCATCCTTAGCCTGCACGAGGCCCACGACGAAGTCGCCCGTGCGCGGAGGGTGGGTGCCATCTGTGGCCCTGGCTTCATGGAGCAGGCGCTGCCGATCGACGTGGAGCGCAACGGCCTGCGCCTTTGGGGCTGGGTCGGTTTGCCGACGTTCTCGCGCAGCCAGGCTGACCTGCAGTACTTCTTCGTCAATGGCCGGGCAGTGCGCGACAAACTGGTCGCCCATGCTGTGCGTCAGGCTTACCGGGACGTGCTGTTCAACGGCCGCCACCCCACGTTCGTGCTGTTCCTGGAGCTGGAGCCCAACGGCGTCGATGTGAACGTGCATCCTACCAAGCATGAAGTGCGATTCCGTGAAGGGCGCTCGGTGCACGACTTCCTGTATGGCACCTTGCACCGTGCCTTGGCCGACGTGCGCCCGGAAGACCAGCTGGCCGCACCTGCGGCGGTGCCTGAGCTGGTTCGCCCCACTGGCCAGCAGGCCGGTGAGTTCGGGCCCCAGGGTGAAATGCGCCTGGCCTCGCCGGTGCTTGAACAGCCTCGAGCCCCACAGCAGTCGTTTTCCAATGGCGGCAGTGGCGCCGGTTACCAGTATCAATACACCCCACGTCCCTCGCAGCCGCTGCCGGCCGCAGAGGCACAGGCGGTGTATCGCGAGTTCTACAAGCCACTGGAAACCGGTGCAGCGCCTGCGACGGCCCTGCCCGAAAGCCAGGGCGACATTCCCCCGCTAGGCTACGCACTGGCGCAGCTCAAGGGCATCTACATCCTGGCCGAAAATGCTGTTGGCCTGGTGCTGGTGGACATGCACGCCGCCCACGAGCGGATAATGTACGAGCGCCTCAAGGTAGCCATGGCCAGCGAGGGTCTGAGCGGCCAGCCGTTACTGGTGCCGGAAACCCTTGCCCTTAGCCAGCGTGAAGCCGACTGTGCCGAAGAGCATGCCCAGTGGTTCCAGCGCCTGGGCTTCGAATTGCAGCGCCTGGGCCCCGAGACCTTGGCGATTCGCCAGATCCCGGCCTTGCTCAAGCAAGCCGAAGCCAATCGCCTGGTGCAGGACGTGCTTGCCGACCTTATGGAGTACGGCACCAGTGATCGCATTCAGGCGCACCTCAACGAACTGCTCGGTACCATGGCCTGTCACGGTGCCGTGCGCGCCAACCGGCGCCTGGCAATTCCCGAGATGAACGCCCTGCTGCGCGATATGGAAAACACCGAGCGCAGCGGCCAGTGCAACCATGGTCGTCCTACCTGGACCCAGATGGGCCTGGACGATCTGGACAAACTTTTCCTGCGCGGTCGATGAAATGAGCGGCAAGCCCCCTGCAATATTCCTGATGGGCCCGACGGCGGCCGGCAAGACCGACCTTGCCATCGAACTGACCACAGTGCTGCCGTGTGAACTGATCAGCGTCGATTCGGCACTTGTCTACCGTGGCATGGATATCGGTTCGGCCAAACCGTCGAAAGAAATCCTCGCCGCCCACCCGCACCGGCTGATCGACATTCGCGACCCGGCCGAGAGCTATTCGGCCGCGCAGTTCCGTACCGACGCCCTGGAGGCCATGGCCGAGATCACCGCGCGCGGCAAGATCCCGCTGCTGGTCGGTGGCACCATGCTCTATTACAAGGCGTTGATCGATGGCTTGGCCGACATGCCAGCGGCCGATGCGGCGGTGCGCGCCGAGCTGGAGGCACAGGCTGAAGCCCTGGGCCTGGCCGAGCTGCACCGCCAGTTGGCCGAGGTTGACCCAGAGTCAGCGGCACGTATTCACCCCAATGACCCGCAGCGGCTGATCCGGGCGTTGGAGGTGTACCGGGTGAGCGGTGAGAGCATGACAGTTCATCGCCGGCGTCAATTCGCGGAAAGTCGCGGCGCAGACGCAGGCGCTGGCGGACAATTGCCCTATACTGTCGCCAGTTTGGCGATTGCTCCTACAGATCGTCACATTTTGCATCAGCGAATTGCGTTACGATTTTCGCAGATGCTGGAACAGGGCTTCGTTGACGAGGTCCGATCGCTGCGAGCCAGAAGTGACTTGCACGCCGGGCTGCCGTCTATACGGGCAGTGGGTTATCGGCAAGTCTGGGATTACCTGGATGGCAAGCTGACTGAGAATGAGATGCGTGAACGCGGTATCATTGCTACCCGGCAGCTGGCCAAGCGGCAGTTCACCTGGTTGCGTGGCTGGCCTGAAGTGCACTGGCTTGACAGCCTGGCCTGCGACAATCTGTCCCGCACCTTGAAATACCTTGGGGCCATCTCCATATTGAGCTGAGTCCCTGCTGATTGCCGTCTATTCTTGCGAAGGGGCGGCCTAATTTATCGATTTTATTGAATTTCTATTATTTATCCTTACAGGAGTGCGGCATATGTCAAAAGGGCATTCGCTACAAGACCCTTACTTGAACACCTTGAGAAAAGAAAAGGTCCCGGTATCCATTTACCTGGTCAACGGTATCAAACTGCAGGGCTCGATCGAATCGTTCGACCAGTTCGTGGTATTGCTGAAGAACACCGTCAGCCAGATGGTCTACAAGCACGCCATCTCGACCGTAGTTCCGGCCCGTCCGGTCCGCCTGCCAAGCCCGTCCGACAGCGAGCACGGCGACAGCGAGCCAGGCAACGCCTGATAGGAGCCTGCATTGTTCTTTGAGCGCCACGGCGGTGGTGAGCGGGCATTGCTCGTTCACTTGGAAGGTCAGAACCCTGAGGCGCGAGAAGACCCGCAGGAGTTTCAGGAGTTGGCATTGTCGGCCGGGGCCGACATCGTCTCGCTGGTCACGGTGACAAGGCATCAGCCTTCCGCCAAATACCTGATTGGCAGTGGCAAGGTCGAAGAGTTACACGACCTGGTCCATGCCGAACAGGTAGATCTGGTGATTTTCAATCACACCCTCACGCCCAGTCAGGAGCGCAACCTCGAACGTGTGTTCGAGTGTCGTGTGCTGGACCGAACCGGGCTGATCCTCGATATCTTCGCCCAACGGGCGCGTACCCATGAAGGCAAGCTGCAGGTCGAACTGGCCCAGCTGGAGCATATGAGCACGCGGCTGGTGCGCGGCTGGACTCACCTTGAGCGACAAAAAGGTGGTATCGGCCTGCGCGGTCCGGGTGAAACCCAGCTGGAAACCGACCGCCGCCTGTTGCGGGTGCGTATACGCCAGATCAAGTCACGCCTGGAGAAAGTGCGCAGTCAGCGCGAGCAGGCGCGGCGCGGGCGCAAGCGCGCGGATATCCCATCGGTGTCGCTGGTGGGTTATACCAATGCCGGCAAGTCCACGCTGTTCAACGCCCTGACCGAGTCCGAGGTGTATGCCGCGGACCAGCTGTTCGCCACACTCGACCCGACCCTGCGCCGGCTCGAGCTCAACGACCTGGGGCCGATTGTGCTGGCCGACACCGTAGGCTTCATTCGTCACCTGCCGCACAAGCTGGTCGAGGCATTTCGGGCTACGCTCGAAGAGTCGAGCAACTCCGACCTGTTGCTGCATGTGATCGACGCCCATGAGCCAGAGCGCATGGAGCAGATCGAGCAGGTGCTGGCGGTGTTGGGCGAGATTGGTGCCGAGGGGTTGCCGATCCTCGAGGTGTACAACAAACTCGACTTGCTCGAAGATGTCGAGCCACAGATCCAGCGCAATGCCGATGGCAAGCCGGAACGGGTCTGGGTATCGGCACGCGATGGGCGTGGTCTGGAGCTGGTTGGCCAGGCGGTTGCCGAGTTGCTGGGGGATGATCTGTTTGTCGGTACCCTGTGTCTGGAGCAGCGTTTTGCCCGCTTGCGCGCGCAATTCTTTGCCCTGGGTGCCGTGCAGAGTGAAGAGCATGATGAAGAGGGGCGCAGCCTGCTGAGCGTGCGACTGCCCATGGTCGAACTGAATCGCCTGGTCAGCCGCGAAGGCATGGAGCCGCAAGTGTTTGTCGAGCAACACACTTTGCAATAAATGCTCGTCGAGGTCGCCGGGCAGCAGTGACAGGCATTCTGTAGCATTGGACGGCGCGCCGTGGGCGCGTCTTTGCTTTATCAGATGGAGAGCGCTATGGCTTGGAACGAGCCGGGTGGCAACTCGAACAATCAGGATCCCTGGGGCGGCCGCCGTGGTGGCGGTGGCGGCGGTGGTGACAAGAAAGGTCCACCGGATCTGGACGAGGCCTTCCGCAAACTGCAGGACAGCCTGAATGGCATGTTCGGCGGCAGCAAGAAACGTGGCGGCGGTGACCGCAATGTCGGCAAGGGCGGTGGCCTGGGCCTGCTGGGCATCGGCCTGGCGGTGCTGGCTGCAATCTGGCTGTACAACGCCGTGTATGTGGTCGACGAGCAGGAGCAGGCGGTTGTGCTGCGCTTCGGCAAGTACTATGAGACGGTCGGTCCCGGCCTGAACATCTACTTCCCGCCGATTGATCGCAAGTACATGGAAAACGTCACGCGTGAGCGTGCCTACACCAAGCAGGGCCAGATGCTGACCGAAGACGAGAACATCGTCGAGGTGCCGCTGACCGTCCAGTACAAGATCAGCAACCTGCAGGACTTCGTGCTCAATGTCGACCAGCCTGAGGTGAGCTTGCAGCACGCGACCGAGAGTGCTCTGCGCCACGTGGTTGGCTCCACTTCGATGGACCAGGTGTTGACCGAGGGTCGTGAGCAGATGGCCGTGGATATCCGCGAACGCCTGCAGCGCTTCCTCGACAACTACCGTACCGGTATCACCGTTACCCAGGTCAACGTACAAAGCGCGGCAGCTCCGCGTGAAGTGCAGGAAGCCTTCGACGACGTGATCCGAGCCCGCGAAGACGAGCAGCGTGCCCGCAACCAGGCCGAGTCCTATGCCAATGGCGTGGTGCCGGAAGCCCGTGGTCAGGCCCAGCGCATCATCGAGGACGCCAATGGTTACCGCGACGAAGTCATCGCTCGCGCCAAGGGTGAGGCAGACCGCTTCACCAAGCTGCTTGTCGAGTACCGCAAGGCACCTGACGTAACCCGTGAGCGTCTGTATCTGGAGACCATGCAAGAGGTCTACAGCAACTCGAGCAAGGTCATGGTGGCAACCAAGGACGGGCAGAGCAACCTGCTCTACCTGCCGCTGGACAAGATGGTCGAAGGCAGCCGCAGGCCGTCCGTGCCAACCACCAGCGTGTCGCCATCGACCAACGATGCGGCCGCCCGTGCCGCGCAGGACATGCAACAGCAACAGCAGCCGCTGCGTACTAGGGAGAGCCGCTGATGAGCAATAGATCGCTGATCGCCCTGATCGCCGCTGTGGTCCTGGCTATCGTGGCCTGGAACAGCTTCTACATCGTGTCCCAGACCGAGCGAGCGGTACTGCTGCGCTTCGGTAAGGTGGTCGAGGCGGATGTTCAGCCAGGCCTGCACGTGAAGATTCCGTACGTGAACCAGGTGCGCAGGTTCGACGCCCGACTGATGACCCTCGATGCTCCTACCCAGCGGTTCCTGACCCTGGAAAAGAAAGCGGTGATGGTCGACGCCTACGCCAAGTGGCGCGTCAAGGACGCTGAACGCTTCTACACCGCCACGTCCGGCATGAAGCAGATCGCCGACGAGCGTCTGTCGCGCCGTCTGGAAAGTGGCCTGCGCGACCAGTTCGGTAAACGTACCCTGCACGAAGTGGTTTCCGGTGAACGTGACGCGCTGATGGCTGACATCACTGCATCGCTGAACCGCATGGCGAGCAAGGAGCTGGGCATTGAGGTGGTCGACGTGCGCGTCAAGGCCATCGACCTGCCGAAGGAAGTCAACCGCAGCGTGTTCGACCGTATGAGCACCGAGCGTGAGCGTGAAGCCCGCGAGCACCGTGCCAAGGGTAACGAGCTGGCTGAAGGTATCCGTGCCGATGCCGACCGTCAGCGCCGTGTGCTGCTGGCCGAGGCTTATCGCGAAGCAGAAGAAACCCGTGGTGATGGCGACGCCCAGGCGGCCGCTATCTATGCCAAGGCCTACAGCCAGGACGCTGATTTCTATGCGTTCCACCGTAGCCTGCAGGCATACCGCGAGAGCTTCTCGAGCAAGAGCGACGTGATGGTCCTGGACCCGAAGAACGAGTTCTTCCGTTACCTGGACAAGAGCAGGCCTTGATGCTCAGGCCCTGATTTTCATGCAGCGGCGTCCCGCCTGGCAGCTAATGCACCAGGCGGGGTGCATCCTGAATGAAAAGGGGTGTATGATGAGGCAGCCGGGAAATTTCCCGGCTTTTTTGCGTCTGCAAGGTTGATTGGCACAGCGCCAGTCGACAGTTTGGTCAGCTCGCAAGGCAATTTGAGGGTGTCGGGTACGGTGGCTGCGCTGGGATCAGTGCTGCCCGCTGCTGTGCGCGATACCGGCTTTTCTGACGGCTTGCCTGCTGGCAAGCCGCCCGGACCAGAGGGGAAATGGCGTAATGGCAACGGTAGACCGCTGGCTGCTGCCAGATGGCATCGAGGAAGTACTGCCACCTGAGGCTGCGCGCATCGAGATCGCGCGCCGCCAGGTGTTGGACCTGTTCCAGAGTTGGGGCTACGAACTGGTCGTCACCCCGCATATCGAGTACCTGGAGTCGCTGCTTACCGGCGCCGGCCAGGACCTGGATCAGCGCACCTTCAAGGTAGTGGACCCGCAGTCCGGCCGCCTGATGGGCTTCCGCGCCGACTTCACCCCGCAGGTGGCGCGTATCGATGCGCACACACTGCGCCGTGAAGGCCCGAGCCGCCTGTGCTATGCCGGTAGCGTGCTGCACGCCCAGCCGCGTGCCCTGTCCACCTCGCGCAGCCCGATCCAGCTGGGTGCCGAGCTGTACGGTGATGCCAGCCCTACCAGTGATGTCGAGGTCATCAGCCTGATGCTCGCCACGCTGCAGCTGACCGATGTGCCGGATGTGCACATGGACCTGGGCCATGTCGGTATTTACCGCGGCCTGGCCCGTGCCGCCGGCCTGTCTGGCGCGGTCGAACAGCAGCTGTTCGACGCCATGCAGCGCAAGGCTGTCGATGAAGTGCAGGCACTGACCGCCGACCTGCCGAAAGACCTGGGCAGCATGCTGCGCGCCCTGGTCGAGCTGTGCGGTGGTCGTGAAGTACTGACTGAAGCCCGCGTGCGCCTGGGTCGCGCCCCGGCCAGCGTACTGG
The DNA here is from genome assembly GCF_036630035.1 of Pseudomonas sp. LTR0. Lineage (NCBI taxonomy): Bacteria > Pseudomonadati > Pseudomonadota > Gammaproteobacteria > Pseudomonadales > Pseudomonadaceae > Pseudomonas > Pseudomonas sp. LTR0. The sequence continues at coordinate 4,917,861 of NZ_CP123734.1, read as the reverse complement.
CGGCGCTGGACGACCTGCTGGCGATCGCTGATCGCCTGGCGTCGCGCTACCCGGACCTGCCGCTGTACTTCGACCTCGGTGAGCTGCGTGGCTACCACTATCACACCGGCGTGGTGTTCGCCGTGTTCGTGCCGGGCGAAGGCCAATCGATCGCCCAAGGCGGGCGCTACGACGATATTGGCGCTGATTTTGGCCGGGCGCGCCCGGCCACTGGTTTCTCCACGGATTTGAAGACCCTGGTCACACTGGGGCGAGCGGAGGTCGTATTGCCAACTGGCGGCATCTGGATGCCGGACAGTGGCGACGCGGCCCTCTGGCAGCAAGTCTGCCAGTTGCGCAGCGAGGGCCAGCGTGTGGTTCAGGCTCTGCCTGGCCAGCCGTTGAGTGCTGCTCTCGAGGCGGATTGTGATCGTCAATTGATTCAGCAAGACGGGCGCTGGCAGGTTCTGCCGCTGGCCCAGTGAGTTTCTGCGTCGGCAACAGGCCGGCAACCAAGTTTGCGTGAATGAGGACCAATGTAATGGGTAAGAATGTCGTCGTCCTGGGCACCCAGTGGGGTGATGAGGGCAAAGGCAAGATCGTCGATCTGCTGACCGAACATGCTGCCGCCGTAGTGCGCTACCAAGGTGGCCACAATGCGGGTCACACCCTGGTGATCAACGGTGAAAAAACCGTTCTGCACCTGATTCCGTCCGGCATCCTGCGTGAAGGCGTACAGTGCCTGATCGGTAACGGCGTGGTCGTTGCCCCGGACGCACTGATGCGCGAAATCACCAAGCTGGAAGAGAAAGGCGTGCCGGTGCGTGAGCGTCTGCGCATTTCCCCGGCTGCGCCGCTGATCCTGTCGTACCATGTGGCCCTGGACCAGGCCCGCGAAAAAGCCCGTGGCGAAGCCAAGATCGGCACCACTGGCCGTGGTATTGGCCCAGCCTACGAAGACAAGGTGGCACGTCGCGGCCTGCGCGTGGGCGACCTGTTCCACCGCGAGCGTTTCGCTGCCAAGCTGGGTGAGCTGCTGGATTACCACAACTTCCAGCTGGTGAACTACTACAAAGAGCCGGCGATCGACTTCCAGCAGACGCTGGACGAGTGCATGGCTTACGCCGATCAGCTCAAGCCGATGATGCTCGACGTCACCGCCGAGCTGCACAACCTGCGTCGCGCCGGCAAGGACATCATGTTCGAAGGCGCCCAGGGCTCGCTGCTGGACATCGACCACGGCACCTACCCGTACGTCACCAGCTCCAACACCACTGCTGGCGGTATTTCCACCGGTTCCGGCGTTGGCCCGATGTACCTGGACTACATCCTGGGTATCACCAAGGCCTACACCACTCGCGTGGGTTCCGGTCCGTTCCCGACCGAACTGTTCGACGAGACCGGCGCTACCCTGGCCAAGCGTGGTCACGAGTTCGGTTCCACCACCGGCCGTGCCCGTCGTTGCGGCTGGTTCGACGCCGTCATCCTGCGTCGCGCCATCGACGTCAACAGCATCTCGGGCATCTGCCTGACCAAGCTGGACGTACTGGACGGCCTGGAAACCATCAACATCTGTGTTGGCTACAAGAACGAGAACGGTGCCGTCATCGACGCGCCTTCCGATGCCGACAGCTACATCGGCCTGGAGCCGGTGTACGAAGAGATGCCAGGCTGGAGCGAGTCCACTCTGGGTGTGAAAACCCTGGAAGAGCTGCCGCAAGCTGCGCGTGACTACATCAAGCGTATCGAAGAGCTGGTTGGCGCGCCGATCGACATCATTTCGACCGGCCCGGACCGCAACGAGACCATCGTGCTGCGTCATCCGTTCGCCTGATCTGCCCTCCAGGCTGATCTGACGCCGTGGCCCTGAAAAGGGCTGCGGCGTTTTCATTTGTGGGTATGCCGGGGCTGGCCAATCCATCGGCAATCCACCGTTGCCGCCGCTACCGTATTCGCGGGTAAACCCGCTCCTACACTGATTGGGTGTGGGCACGCAACGGAGGTTGGGCGCAGGCCGTTGTAGGAGCGGGTTTACCCGCGAAAGGGCCGGCACACGAAACCCCATTGCTAGACCTTGGCGCATTTCCCTGCTGCCTACGGCACAACCCTTGCTGTAAGAAGTTTCTGTAGATGCCATCAAAATAGTGGCGCCAGAAAACACGAGGGTTACACCGTGTCTGCCATCCTCTCACTGTTACGAAGCCGCCTCTTGCGGCCTGTGTTTGTTGCCCTTGGTATCGCTCTTTTGGTGCAGGTGCTGGTTGCCGTTGCGCTTACCCGAAGCACAGTCACCGCTTTGGAGGCTGACCTTGGCGAGCGACTGGGTAATGACAGCCGCCAACTCGCAAGCGAACTGGAGCAAGCCGGGCAAGATGTGCGCTCTGGGCTCGACGGCCTGTCCAGCAGCACCCGCCAGCGCCTGAGCGCAGGGTTGTCGGAGCGCCTGCAAAGCGAACAGCAGCAACTTCGCAGTACCCTGGAAAAGAACCTCAAGGATTCCGCCAACGACATGGCCGAGCTGCTGGCTTCGGTTGCGCCGCGGGCGATCTGGGACAACGACGTGCCTGTACTTTCGGACTTTGCCCGACGCGCGCAGCGCAATCCGAACGTGTTGTTCGTGGTGTACGACGACGCACAGGGTCAGCACCTGACTCGCTACCTCAACCGGCAAAACCCGATCAACCAGGCCTTGATGGAAAAAGGCCAGGGCGAGCGTGCGCTGGACAAGGTGATTGATGCTGCCCGGCGTGACCCGGCGGTGTACTTCGTCGAAGCCTCGATCAGCCCCAATGGCACGGAAATCGGTAAGGTGGTAATGGGGGTTTCCACTGCCGGCATCGACCATGAGCTAAAGGCGCTGGACCAGCGCTTCGCGGCGCTGATCGCTAGCGGAGAGCAGTTGGTTGGCGACAGCCTGGTCGGTGCTGCTGCCGATAGCGGCAAGACCCTGCGTGAGCGCCTTGAGAAGGCGCAGGGCAGTGCTGCCGCCATGCAGGCCAATACCGCGCAAACCGTGCGCGATGCCGCTGCAGAGCTGCGCTGGCGTATCGGTCTGGGCCTGGTGCTGGTCGGCCTCGGGGTGTTGGTAGTGGTGGCTCTGGTGTTAGGCCGCCGGGTACTGAGCAAGCTGCGCCTGTTGATTGCCGCTCTTGATGACCTGGCGGCCGGCGAAGGTGACTTGACCAAGCGCGTGCCGCTCGACAGCCGCGATGAAATCGGCGACATGGCCTCGGCAGTGAACCGCTTTGTCGACAAGTTGCAGCCGATTGTGCGCGAAGCCGGCGAGGTGGCGCAGCGCACGGGTGTGGAGATTGGTGCGATGGCCCAGCGCAACGCCGGCGCAGATGCTGCCGCCGCGTTGCAGCGCGACGAAGTAGCGGCGAGCCTGCGCGACCTGTCGAGCATGGCTGATGAAGCACAAGCCGAAAGTCATGCGATGCAGGCGGCGTTGCAGCAAGTGGTGGATATCCGCCAGGCGACCGATGAAAACAGCCGCACCTCGACCCAGCTTGCCGGGTTGATCGAGAACCTGGCTGGGCAGGTGGATGCCGGCTCCCAGGTGATCGAGCGCCTGGCCAAGCAGAGCGAGCAGATTGAAGTGGTGCTGACGGTGATCCACGGCATCGCCGAGCAGACCAACCTGTTGGCCTTGAATGCCGCCATCGAGGCGGCCCGTGCTGGCGAAACCGGGCGCGGCTTTGCCGTGGTGGCCGACGAGGTGCGCGCGCTGGCGAGCAAGACGCAAAGCTCTACGGGCGATATCCAGGCGCACATCGCAGCGCTGCAGAAGGGCGCCAAGGAAGCTGTGGCCACCATCAGCCAGGCTGGGCTCAAGGCTAGCGAAGGCTTGCTGGTGCTGCGTGACAACGAGCGTCGGCAGCAGTCAGTGCAGGCGGCGGTGGAGCAGGTGCATGCGGCCATTGGCCTGGCGACCCGAGCGGCCGAGCAGCAGGCGAATGGCGCGCAGGCGGTGCGTGGGCGAGTGGAGACTATCCATGCTCAGGCTGAGCGTTCGGCTGAGGTGGTGATGCAGACTACGGCCAGCAGCAAGGTGCTGGATGAGTTGGCCGCGCAACTGCGGGCGAGCCTGGGTCAATTCAGGGCTTGATTGCCTGGGCTGGCCCTGTCGCCGGCGAGCCGGTTCCCACAGGTATTGCGCAGGTTTTGGAGCGGCGCGGTGGCCGTCAGGGTTGGCAGGTGTTCGTCACAGCATCTTCATCGCGTGTGAGATCGAGCGCCGCCTGCGCGGCGCGCATCGCGAGCTGGCGCTCGCTCCTACGTTTGTTTCGGGCCAGTGAGGCCTGTGACAGGCGCGCGCGACCGCCTTGTTCGTACGACGCGATATCGAGCCATGCACCAGGGCGTTCGCGCGCAAATCCCATAGGAATAATTGGCCCGAAACAAACGTAGGAGCGAGCGCCAGCTCGCGATGCGCGCCGCGCGGGCGGCGCTCGATCCCACACGCGCTGCATATCTTGTGGCAAACACCTGTCAACCCTGATGCGATCCCTGTCTGAACTGGCTATCGGCCGATTGTGTGCCGGATGTTGGCCAATCTCGACTTGAAACATTTTTGACGTGATCACCCGGCATTCATCATCAAATTTGTAGGCAATTTCTCAAATTGGCCCTGGCCGGACGCGTATGATTCCGGCATCGGGCCTAGGGCGCTAGGGTCAGTCGCATCTGAAGGCACGCAGCGCCAATCCGCCATTCGCCTTCGGGAACAACCTCACGGCAGCGATGTCCGGACACCGTCGTTATCAGTCCAATCATTACCAAGGAGAGGTAAGCTTGGCCTTCGATGCTTATATTCAAATCGCAGAGATCACTGGCGAAGCACTGGACGAGCAGTACGCCAACTGGGTCGAAATCATCGGCTACAAGTTCGGTGCCAACCAGAGCACCTCTGCCACCGCAAGCTCCGCGGGCGGCGCATCATCAGGCCGCACCACACTCACCAACGTCACCTTCACTAGGTATCTGGACAGTGCCAGCTACAAGCTGCTGGAGGCGCGCTGTGCCGGGCAGCACCTGAAGGAAGTGAAGCTGTCGCTGTAGGTATTCCCACCGGTGGAACGGCAACTTTCGCATGTGCGGTATTGGGGGGAGCGGCTGGAGGTATTGCTGGCGGTGAGTTTGGTGAGGTATTGGGAGAAAGCGTAGGGGAGATTTTGTATGAGGCAGTGCGATGAGTAACTTGCACCTGGCAGTGCTTGGTGTGTTTGTAATTATCTCGCCGTTTTTGATGTTTGGTGTGTGGGTATTCGTTGCGTATCGATATCTGGATCGTATCGAATCAATCTTGTCAAATAGCCGAATGGTGGCTGTGAACAGAGAAATATATTCTCATGCTGGGCTACTTGGGAAAGTCATGCGGCTAGGATCAATTTCTGCAATGCTGTCTATGAAATATTTTAGCGTTCGAAAGGGCCTATTAGATCGCAATGATATTGCTAAGGTTTCCGCCGACCTGCAAAGGCTGTTAGTGCGCTTGTGGACTGTACAAATTTTGCTGATTGCATTGATTGTTCTTTTTTTTGTTTGGATAGAGTACTTGAGGTAAGCTCTGGTCAAACAGAATGCAACCCATTGTTTTCTAAGCACTCAAGCAGTCACCAACTGATACCCCAGTTTTCGGGCTTTGCGAAGCAAAGCCCTGACCTGCCGGTCTCGGTTCCGAACTCTTCAAGACCTTGTTCAACATAAGCCTGCTTCTTGGTTAACAGGCTGTACACCAGACGTACCAACTGATGCGCAGTGATTTATGAGAGTGCGGAAATGAGTACCGAAGCAATGACGATAATCGCATCTATCCTGCTCGCTTGTATGTCAATCAGCGTGTGTGTGATGATTTACTTTGCTTGTCGATCTATAGAAGCTATCGAAAAAGCTTTAGCGAAATGCAAGTATATTCAGGATAATAGGGGGAACTTTTCAGCGGCTGGCCTTGCTGGAAAATTAATGCGTACTTGCCTGGCGGCAAATATGCTCATGATTCCAGGGTTGTTTGTTCGAAAAGGTGTGGCAGATATTTCAGATCTCGAGAGTTTCCCAAGGTCTATGGAAAGAGTTTTGTTGCCCTCTTGGGTGGGGCTTGTAGTATCTACGACCTTGTTCTTTGCTTTCAACTGGCTAGTGGGAGTTTTAAAGTGAACTTGTGATGAAGTCTAGGCACTCAGGCTTGTGCCCAGGCCACATGGCGGCCTGGGCAAGCTTTCAAGCCTTGTTCAAATACATCCGCGTAGTCAGCAAGTAAACCGGCAACCCCGACACCACGATCAGCAGCGCCGCATACGGCGCCGCCGCCGCGAACTCGACATTGGCCGTATGCGCCCACACTTCGGTGGCCAGGGTGGTCATGCCGGTCGGGCTGAGCAGCAGGGTAGCCGTCAGCTCCTTCATGGCATCCAGGAACACCAGTGCAAAGGCCGCTGCCATGGCCGGGAAGATGATCGGCAAGGTCACCCGGCAGAACGCGGCAAAGCTGCTGGCGCCCAGGGTGCGTGCGGCTTCTTCCAGCGTCGGCGAAGCCTTGTTAAGCGCGGTGCGCACCGGCGACTGGGCCAGCGGCAGGAACAGCAGCGCGTAGGCCAGCAGCAGCAGCGCCGTGGTCTGGTACAGCGCCGGCACGTAGTGCAGGGCGAAAAACACCAGGGTCAGGGCAATCACCAAGCCGGGCAGGGCGTGCAGCAGATAGGGCAGGCGCTCGGCCCAGATCGCCAGGCGGCCTTTGTAGCGCACCACTAAAAAGCTGATAGGCAGAGCCAGCAGCACACAGAAGCCAGCACCGCCCAGCGACACCGACAGCGAGGTGAACAACGCCTTCGAGATGGCCGCCACCGGAAATGCCGCCGACGAACCTACGCTCAGCCAGTAACCGAGCATCGCCAGCGGAATGCCGCTGCCCAGCACCGCCAGGCCCACGCAGAACAGTTGCGCCAGCACCGCCCAGCCGCGCAGCCGCACCGGTTGCGCACGCCGCGCTACGCCCTGGCCAATACGTACATGGCGGGCTTTGCCGCGCACCCGCAGTTCCAGCCACAGCATTGCCAGGCACATCGCCAACAGCACGGCAGACAGCATGGCCGCGTTGGCATTGCTGAACTCCAGTTCGAACTGCTGGTAGATCGCCGTGGTAAAGGTTTGCAGGCCGAGGATCGACAGCGCGCCAAACTCCACCAGCATATGCAGGGCAATCAGTAGCGCACCGCCGAGCATCGACGGCCACAGCAGCGGCAGGGTGACTTTGCTGAACACGCCCCAGCGGCTGCAACCCAAGGTGCGTGCCGACTCCTCCAGCGAGGTGTCAAGGTTGCGCAGGGTTGCGGCAACGGGCAGGAACACCAGCGGGTACTTGGACAGGGCCATGACCATGATCGCGCCGCCCAGGCCTTCAAAGTCCGAACTTAGCGACACCCAGGTGAAGCTGCTGACGAACGACGGCACGGCGAATGGCAGGCACAGCACCACGCCCCACAACCGGCGGCCGGCCAGGTTGCTGCGCTCCAGCAGCCAGGCCAGTGCCAGGCCGACCACCATGCAGGTCAGCGTCACCCCGACCATCAGCATCAGGGTGTTGCGCATCAGCCCCCAGACAAAGGGCCGCCACAGCAGGTGCAAAGCTTCGCGCCAGCCGGCTTCCCAGGCTTTGATGGCGACATAAGCCAGTGGCAGCAAGCTCATTGCCACTAGGAACAGCACAGGCAGCACTACCCAGATGGAAGGGCGCTTGCGGCGCGGTACGAAGCGTACCGGCACCGGTTCGGACAGGGCGGCAGTCATCAGAGCAGGCCGACCTCACGCTCAAGTTCGATGGCTTCCTCGGCATTGCCCAGGTCAGCTGGCGAGATCTTCGGCGGGCGCAGTTCGTCGAACGGCTTCAGGCCGCGGTCAGAAACCATGCCCTTGTGCAGCGGGTACTCGGCGGTGGTCTGGGTAATCACGCGCTGGCCTTCCTCGCTGGCCATCCAGTTGAGCAGGGCCTGGGCTTCTTTCGGGTGTTTGCTGGCCTTGACCACGCCTGCGCCGGAGATAGTAACCAGGTTGCCAGCATCGCCGTCGGCCAGGTAATAGAGCTTGGTGTCCAGCTTGCCGCGTTCGCGTTCAAGCGCGTACCAGTAGTAGTTGTTCACCAGTACCGCAGCCACTTCACCCTTTTCTACGGCTTTGAGGGCAACCATGTTGTTGGTGTAGGTCTTGCCGAAGGCTTTCAGGCCGGTCAACCATTCTTCGGTGGCTTCACGCCCGTGCATCTTCAGAATGGCCACGGCCTGCTCCTGGAACGCACCGCTGGTGGGGACGTAGCCGACGCGGCCTTCCCACTCAGGGTTGGCGAAGTCCATCACTGTGGTCGGCAGGTCTTTCTCGTCGACTTTCTTCGGGTTGTACACCACGATGCGCGTACGGGCGGTGATACCCATCCAGGTGCCGTTGGCGCCAACGTACTCCTTGGGCATCATGTTCAACGTGGCGTCGTCAATCTTGGCCAGCAGGCCCAGCTCACCCAGGTTGTTCAGGGGCGGGGACTCTTCTGTGTAGATGATGTCGGCCGGCGAGCGGTCGCCTTCCTCGATGATCTGGCTGGCAAGCTGATTGCTGCTGCCTTTGCGGATGTCGATGTGGATGCCGGTCTTGGCCTCATAGGCCTTGGCAATGGCTTCGCCGATTTCCTTGTGCTGACCGTTGTACATGGTCAGCGTGACCGGTGCGTCTGCCATGGCGGCCGGAGCGCCGATGACCAGGCTCAGCAGTGCGGCGGCCAAGGTACGCATCAGCGGTTGCGGGCGGATCGTCATGCGGGTACTTCCTCGCTTACGGCTACATATTTGGAAACAATGGTAAACGAAATTCTTTCTCAAGTGGCCGGGTGACGAGAAATTCATGGTCAGACCATGGTGCAAGGGGTTGGGGTGTGTTGCCTGTAGGGGGGGATTCGCGGGTGAGCCCGCTCTTACAACGTGCGCGTATCGAGGAGGGGGGCACAAAAAATCGCAGGCAAGAAAAAACCCACTAGCAAGCTAGTGGGTTTTTGTATGGTGCCCAGGAGAAGACTCGAACTTCCACGACCTTGCGGTCACTGATACCTGAAACCAGCGCGTCTACCAATTCCGCCACCTGGGCAAAGCTTTACATCACCTGCAGAAGGCGACTATCGTTCGCTTTCACACAGTAGTAACAGATCCTTGGTCATCTGTTACTTGAAAATATTTGGTGCCCAGGAGAAGACTCGAACTTCCACGACCTTGCGGTCACTGATACCTGAAACCAGCGCGTCTACCAATTCCGCCACCTGGGCACACATTCGAGGTTACTTGATGCTTTACAGCGTCGTTCATCTCTACTACAACTTCGGGGTTGTCCGTCGTTGTGGTGCGCACTATACGGACGCTCCCCAAGGCTGTAAAGCCCCCAGCCGAAAAAAAAATCAAAAAATTCAACCCGTTGATTCCACAAGCCTATTTCTGCTGTTTATGCACTGCAGCGGGGGCTGTCCAAGGCAGACATTTCCGGTTTCAATACGCCTATGCCAGAATTCATATCTATATACCCCAAGGTGAACCCCTTCTGATGGCCGATTGGCAATCCCTCGATCCCGAGGCCGCTCGCGAAGCGGAAAAATACGACAACCCCATTCCCAGCCGTGAGCTGATCCTGCAGCGTCTCGCCGACCGAGGCGAACCTGCTGCCCGCGAGGAGCTGGCAAAAGAGTTCGGTCTGTATGAAGAAGACCAGATCGAAGCCCTGCGCCGCCGCCTGCGTGCCATGGAGCGCGATGGCCAGCTTATCTATACCCGGCGCGGCACTTATGCCCCGGTAGACAAGCTGGACCTGATCTGTGGTCGCGTCTCCGGCCACCGCGATGGCTTCGGCTTCCTTATTCCCGATGACGGCAGCGAAGACCTGTTCCTCAGCCCGTCGCAGATGCGACTGGTGTTTGATGGTGACCGCGGCCTGGCCCGCGTCTCCGGTGTCGACCGTCGTGGCCGCCGTGAAGGCGTGCTGGTCGAAGTCATCTCCCGTGCCCACGAGAGCGTGGTCGGCCGCTATTTCGAAGAAGGCGGCATCGGTTACGTAACCCCGGACAACCCGAAGATCCAGCAGGAAGTGCTGGTGACCGCCGGGCGTAACGGCGGTGCCAAGATCGGCCAGTTCGTCGAGATCAAAATCACCCACTGGCCAACGCCGCGCTTCCAGCCGCAAGGCGATGTGGTCGAGGTCATCGGCAACTACATGGCGCCGGGCATGGAAATCGACGTTGCCCTGCGCAGCTACGACATTCCGCACGTGTGGCCCAATGATGTGGTCAAGGAAGCACGCAAGTTCCGCTCCGAAGTCGAGGAGAAGGACAAAGAGAAGCGTGTCGACCTGCGCCATCTGCCGTTCGTCACCATCGACGGTGAAGACGCCCGCGACTTCGACGATGCCGTTTATTGCGAACCGCTGGGCAAGCTGCGTCTGTTCTCCGGTGGCTGGCGCCTGTACGTGGCCATCGCTGACGTATCCAGCTACGTGCGTCTGGGCTCTGCCCTGGATGTCGAGGCCCAGCAGCGCGGCAACTCGGTGTACTTCCCCGAGCGCGTGGTGCCGATGCTCCCCGAAGAGCTGTCCAACGGCCTGTGCTCGCTGAACCCGCACGTCGACCGGTTGGCCATGGTCTGTGAAATGACCATGAACAAAGCCGGCCAGATGGTCGACTATCAGTTCTACGAAGGCGTGATCCACTCCCACGCCCGCCTGACCTACAACAAGGTCAGCAGCATGCTCGAGCATGCCCGTACCCGTGAGGGCAAGGCGCTGCGCGAGGAGTACAAGGAGGTCGTGCCCGACCTGAAAAACCTGTACAACCTGTACAAGGTGCTGGTGGAAGCGCGTCACACGCGTGGTGCCATCGACTTCGAAACCCAGGAAACCCGCATCATTTTCGGTGATCAGCGCAAGATCGCTGAAATTCGCCCGACAGTGCGTAACGATGCCCACAAGCTGATCGAGGAATGCATGCTGGCGGCCAACGTGGCCACTGCCGAGTTCCTGCAGAAGCACGGTGTACCGGCGTTGTACCGCGTGCACGACGGCCCTCCACCGGAGCGCCTGGAAAAACTGCGTGCCTTCCTGGGTGAGTTGGGCCTGAGCCTGCACAAGGGCAAGGACCCGTCGCCGAAGGATTACCAGGCCCTGCTGGCGAGCATCGCCGGCCGCCCGGACTTCCACCTGATCCAGACGGTGATGCTGCGCTCGCTGAGCCAGGCCGTGTACAGCACCGAGAACAACGGCCACTTCGGCCTGAACTACGAGGCGTACACCCACTTCACCTCGCCGATCCGCCGGTACCCGGACCTGCTGGTCCACCGCGCCATCCGCAGCATCATCCGCTCCAAGGTCGATACCCCGCACGTCAAGCGTGCCGGCGCCATGAGCATCCCCAAGGCGCGTATCTACCCGTACGACGAAAACACCCTGGAGCAACTTGGCGAGCAGTGCTCGATGACCGAGCGCCGGGCCGACGAGGCCACCCGTGACGTGGTCAACTGGCTCAAGTGCGAGTTCATGAAAGATCGCGTGGGCGAGACCTTCCCGGGTGTGATCACCGCGGTGACCGGTTTCGGCCTGTTCGTCGAGCTGACCGATATCTATGTAGAGGGCCTGGTGCACGTCAGTGCGTTGCCGGGTGACTACTACCACTTCGACCCGGTACACCATCGCCTGGCCGGCGAGCGTACCGGTCGCAGCTTCCGCTTGGGCGACACCATCGAAGTGAAGGTCATGCGTGTTGACCTGGATGAGCGCAAGATCGACTTCGAAGTGTCGGAAAAGACCCTTGCCGCACCGATCGGCCGCAAGCAGCGGGGTGCCGCGCCGGCTGCCGAAAAAACCGAGCAACAGCCGGCAACCGAAGCGAAAGCCACGCCCAAGCCGCGCAGCCGCAAAAGCGAAGCGTCCGAAGCGTACTTCCCCAAGGATGCTGTGCAGCGTAACGCTGAAGTGCGTAAAAGCCGCGAGATGAAGAAAGCGCTGATGACCGACGCGCGCAGCAGTGCCGGCAGCAAATCCGAGAAAGGTGGCAAGCCGTCCGGCAAGCCGACCAAGCACCGTAAAGGCCCGTCGAAGTCCGGCGCGCCACGCAAAAGCAAGAGCAATTCATGAGTCAGCTGGAAAAGATCTACGGTGTACACGCCGTGCAGGCATTGCTGCAGCACCATCCAAAGCGGGTCAAGCAGATCTGGCTGTCGGAAGGGCGCAGCGAGCCACGCCTCGAGACCTTGCTGGCGCTGGCCGCGGAAAACCGCGTGCCGGTCGGCCAGGCCGAGCGCCGTGAGATGGATGCCTGGGTCGAAGGTGTGCACCAGGGCGTTGTAGCCGAGGTCAGCCCGAGCCAGGTGTGGGGCGAGCTGATGCTCGAAGAGCTGCTTGAGCGCACAGAGACGCCGCCGCTGATCCTGGTGCTCGACGGCGTGACCGACCCGCACAACCTCGGCGCCTGCCTGCGTACCGCGGATGCGGCCGGTGCCACGGCAGTGATCGTGCCCAAGGACAAGTCGGCAACGCTGACGCCGGTTGTTCGAAAGGTGGCTTGTGGCGCGGCAGAAGTCATTCCGCTGGTGGCTGTGACCAACCTGGCGCGTACGCTTGAGAAGTTGCAGCAGCGTGGCCTGTGGGTCGTGGGTACCGCTGGCGAGGCCGAGCAGGAGATCTACCAGCAGGACCTCACCGGGCCACTGGTGATGATCATGGGCGCGGAAGGCAAGGGCATGCGCCGGCTCACCCGCGAGCATTGCGACTTTCTGGTGAAGTTGCCGATGGCGGGTAGCGTCAGCAGCCTTAACGTGTCGGTAGCGACCGGGGTTTGCCTGTTCGAAGCCGTCCGTCAGCGTCAGGCCAAGCGCTGATCTTCAGCCTGTATCGGCCTATTCGCGGGCGTGCCCGCGAATAGGGGCTGACACATTCTGAATATCTCAGGCTGTTCAAATATTCGCCAATTGCCTTGCGTGTGCGGCACGCCTTCTCTACAATTGCGCCCCTTGCCGAGCTGGCAGGCGCTCATGTGCCTCCCCTCCGTGCAAGACATACAGTGTCATTCACTCCTTGTCTGACCAGATTCGCTGGCAGACTACTAACCCGTAAGGAGCATTCATGCGTCATTACGAAATCATCTTCCTGGTTCACCCGGACCAGAGCGAGCAAGTCGGCGGCATGGTTGAGCGTTACACCAAGCTGATCGAAGAAGATGGTGGCAAGATCCACCGCCTGGAAGACTGGGGCCGTCGTCAACTGGCCTACGCAATCAACAATGTTCACAAGGCTCACTACGTGATGCTGAACGTTGAGTGCACCGGCAAGGCCCTGGCCGAGCTGGAAGACAACTTCCGCTACAACGATGCCGTTATCCGTAACCTGGTCATCCGTCGCGACGAAGCCGTTACCGGCCAGTCCGAGATGCTGAAGGCTGAAGAAAACCGCAGCGAGCGCCGTGAGCGTCGTGAGCGTCCTGAGCATGCTGAATCCGCCGAAGGCGATGACAGCAATGACAGCGACTCCAGCGATAACGCTGACGAGTAATCCACGGACCTTTAGAGGAGCCTATTAAATGGCACGTTTCTTCCGTCGTCGTAAATTCTGCCGCTTCACTGCTGAAGACGTGAAAGAGATCGACTTCAAAGATCTCAACACCCTGAAAGCTTACGTATCCGAAACCGGCAAGATCGTTCCAAGCCGTATCACCGGTACCAAAGCTCGTTATCAGCGTCAGCTGGCTACCGCTATCAAGCGTGCCCGCTTCCTGGCCCTGCTGCCCTACACCGACAGCCACGGCCGCTGAGACCGGGTCGTCGACAAGCAGTAAGGGGTTAGCATGCGAGCGTTAGCAAGTTTCATCATGCGCGGTCGTGTGCAGGCCACCCTCGTGGTGGTCATCAGCGCGGTACTGCCGCTGCTGTTCTGGTTGAGTGCCGCTGCCTGCAGCCTTGTGCTGCTGCGGCGTGGGTTCAAGGATGCTACAACGGTCATCGCCGGCGGCCTGCTGGCCGGGCTGGCCGTGTGGGTCATGGGCGATCCCATCACCTTTCTGGTGATTGCGGGTGCCATTGCCCTGGCCGCCATGTTGCGTGCCGAGTATCCCTGGAGCCGGGTGTTGCTCGCCAGTGCCGTGTTCGCCGTGGCTTTCAGCCTCGTGCTCGATCTGGCGCTGGCGCAAACCTTCGATGTGCTGGCCAAGGCGTTTGCCGAAGCCATGCCGAAAATCGAGGGGCAACCGGTACTCTCCGACGAGCTGATCCGCCCTGTGCTGGTCGCTTCTACAGCAGTGACGGTGCAATTGTTCAGTGTGCTGGCCTTGGTGCTGGCGCGCTATTGGCAGGCAGCGTTGTACAACCCTGGAGGCTTCGGTCGCGAGTTTCGCGAACTGAAGTTGCCGAAACAGGCCACGGCGGCCTTGGTGGCAGTGATGGTGGTGGCTCCGTTTATCGGGCCGCAGTTCATCATCCTGGCATCTGCCTCGAGCCTGGTATTGGTGCTGGCCGGCATCGCCTTGATGCACGGGCTGGTGGCACAGGGCCGACTGGCCGGTTTCTGGCTGGTGGGGATGTACGTGACGCTGCCGCTGATCATGCAGCTGATTTATCCGTTGCTGATGGTTTTGGCCATTGTCGACAGCCTGATTGATTTTCGCGGTCGCAAGTCCCCTCCGGGGAAAGACTCCGCGAACGGTGAAGGTTAAAAGTTAAGAGGTTTTACCAAATGGAACTGATCCTGCTGGAAAAAGTCGCTAACCTGGGCAACCTGGGCGACAAAGTAAAAGTTAAGGCTGGTTACGGCCGTAACTTCCTGCTGCCATTCGGCAAGGCCACCGTTGCCAACGCCGCCAACCTGGCTGCGTTCGAAGAGCGTCGTGCCGAGCTGGAAAAAGCAGCCGCTGACAAGAAAGCTTCGGCTGAAAGCCGCGCTGCCCAACTGGCCGAGCTGGAAGTGACCATCACTGCCACCGCTGGCGACGAAGGCAAGCTGTTCGGTTCGATCGGCACCCACGACATCGCTGACGCCCTGACCGCCTCCGGCGTTGAAGTGGCCAAAGCTGAAGTTCGTCTGCCGAACGGCACCATCCGTCAGGTTGGCGAATACGACGTAGCCGTGCACCTGCACAGCGACGTTGAAGCCACCGTACGCGTGGTCGTCGTAGCTGCCTAAGCTGCGCTAACTGGCTGGCTCCTTGCGAGTCAGGCGGTTAACATCGGGCACGGTCCTGTTTTCGACAGGCCGTGCCCTTTGTCTTTTTCGTCCTCCAGAATTCTTTCGTGGCCATGAACGAGATCACCACTTCCGAACAGCTAGACCTGCAAACCGCAGCCCTGAAGGTGCCGCCGCATTCCATCGAGGCCGAACAGGCCGTACTCGGTGGCCTGATGCTGGACAACAACGCCTGGGAGCGGGTGCTGGACCAAGTGTCGGATGGCGATTTCTACCGGCATGACCACCGCCTGATTTTCCGTGCCGTGCACAAGTTGGCCGATGCCAACCAGCCATTTGACGTGGTTACCCTGCACGAGCAACTGGACAAGGAAGGCCTGTCCTCGCAAGTCGGCGGCTTGGCCTACCTGGCCGAGCTGGCCAAGAACACTCCCTCGGTAGCCAACATCAAGGCATACGCCGCGATCATTCGCGAGCGGGCCACGTTGCGCCAACTGATCAGCATCAGTACCGACATCGCCGACAACGCCTTTAATCCGCAAGGGCGCAACGCCGAAGAAATCCTCGACGACGCCGAGCGGCAGATCTTCCAGATCGCCGAGGCCCGGCCAAAAACCGGCGGCCCGGTGGGTGTCAACGAACTGTTGACCATGGCCATCGACCGCATCGATACGCTGTTCAACTCCGACAGCGACATCACCGGTATCTCCACCGGTTACACTGACCTGGACGAGAAGACCAGCGGCCTGCAGGCAGCCGACCTGATCATCGTCGCGGGTCGTCCGTCGATGGGTAAGACCACCTTCGCCATGAACCTTGTGGAAAACGCCGTACTGCGTACCGACAAGGCGGTGCTGGTGTTCTCCCTGGAGATGCCAGGTGAGTCGCTGATCATGCGTATGCTCTCGTCCCTGGGGCGTATCGACCAGACCAAGGTCCGTTCCGGCCAGCTGGACGACGACGACTGGCCGCGCCTGACCTCGGCAGTGAACCTGCTCAACGACCGCAAATTGTTCATCGACGATACGGCGGGAATCAGCCCCTCGGAAATGCGCGCTCGCACCCGTCGCCTGGCCCGTGAGCATGGCGAGATCGCCATGATCATGGTCGACTACCTGCAGCTGATGCAGATTCCGGGGTCGGCCGGTGACAACCGTACCAACGAAATTTCCGAGATTTCCCGCTCGCTGAAGGCCCTGGCCAAGGAATTCAACTGCCCGGTTATTGCCCTTTCGCAGCTGAACCGCTCGCTGGAGCAGCGCCCGAACAAACGCCCGGTGAACTCCGACTTGCGTGAATCCGGTGCAATCGAGCAGGACGCCGACGTGATCATGTTCGTATACCGCGACGAGGTGTACCACCCCGAGACCGAGCACAAGGGCGTGGCGGAAATCATCATCGGCAAGCAGCGTAACGGCCCCATCGGCTTCGTGCGTTTGGCGTTTATCGGCAAGTACACCCGGTTCGAGAACCTTGCGCCGGGCATGTACAACTTTGATGATGATGAATAACCCATTGAGCTAGCAAGGCTGCTCCTACAAGGTTTGCGGTGCGCCTGCTAGCTCTGAAATCTGAGCGATCTTCGTTTGCCCTTGGCTGATGATCCGCCCCTCGCTCAGGGTGATCACCCGGTCAAACCGCGACAGTGCGCTCTGATCATGCGTCACGCAAATCAGCCCTCGCCCTTTAAATGCTTCGAACAACAGGTCCCAGGTACGCTCTGCCGACGCGGCATCGAGCCCGGCTGTGGGCTCGTCAAAGAAATTGAATTCCCCAGGCTGATTAAGAAGGCGTAGCAGCGTCAGCCTGCGTGCTTCGCCGCCCGATATCGATTCTGCGCGTGCATCCAGATCAAGTTCGTACCAGTCTTTGCTCAGGCCCAACCGTTCAAGCCATCGTTCGATTTGAGCGCGATCATGAGCTTGCTCGAACAGCACGGCGCGGGGCAGGGGGCCAGGTATGAAATGCGCCTCCTGAGGGCAGAGTCGTAATCGACTGAATTGTTCACTAGCGTTGAGCGACGCCAGGCACCTGCCGTGCAGGTGCACATCCTTGCGCAACGGGAATATCGTTCCCGCCAGCGTATGCAGAAGTGTCGATTTACCACATCCGCTGGGCCCGATCAGTGCGACCCGTTCTCCTTTGTGCAGTACCAAGGGTTCTTCGATGTGAAGTTGTACATTATCTCGAGCGCTCAACTGGCACGGGGCGATGCTTAGGCCAGCGTCCTTGTCTTGGGACTTCGCCTTAGTAGTGCATGCAGGGCCGAACGAGGGGAGCTGGAGCCATTGTTCGAGTTTGCGTTTGTCTAGCCGAAACTGGTCTAGCAATCGCCAGGCCTCAGCAAGTTGCGCAACCCCTGCCAGCAATCCGCTCACCAAGGTGAAGAGAGCAACCAGCTCGCCCAGGCTCAATTGCGGTGTTGCCAGAGCCTGATCATGGATACCCCACATGAGCAAACCGCCACTGCCCAGGCCTATGAACAGGGTGCGCAGGCTCTGAATCCAACCCCCACTGTGAGCTACCTGCACTGCTGAGTCGGCATAGTGCGAAAGTGTCTGGTTGACCGGGAGCATTGCAGCATCCTCGGCCTTTTCCAGTTTGACCGTTGCCGCGCTGGCGAAGGTATCCACCCATTGTTCCGCCAGTTCATCCTCGCGAGCGTTCACTGCCTCGATATGTGGCCGGCGCCAGCGCACCAGACGATCGTTGGCCCACAGGTAGGCCAGGCTCAAAGGGATGAGGCCGATCAATACCGAAGTAGCTCCCAGGTAAGCGAAGAGCGTTATCAGCACTGCAGCTTCGGCTAGCACCGGCCACGCCGAGCCAATCAGAAAGCCCAACCACCGCTCCTGTGCGGTAATGCCCCTATCCAGTACTTTTACCAGTGTTCCGCCATGGAGTTGTCCATAGGCCTCGAAGCGCTTGTCCAGCAATTCGCGGCACCAGCGGATGGAAAGTTGCTTCACGCGTTCCTGGCAAAGCCGCGCCAGGCACCAGGCTTGTAGAGGGGTCATAGAGGCTTGTAATGCGACAAGGCATATGAAAGCTCCGAGCAGAAGCTG
This sequence comes from Pseudomonas sp. LTR0, assembly GCF_036630035.1. NCBI lineage: Bacteria > Pseudomonadati > Pseudomonadota > Gammaproteobacteria > Pseudomonadales > Pseudomonadaceae > Pseudomonas > Pseudomonas sp. LTR0. The sequence goes on along the minus strand of NZ_CP123734.1, from coordinate 4,899,637 downwards.
GGAAGACGCGGCTGAGGTGGCCAGGTTGTCAATGATGTCGGCCAAGACTAGAGCAGGTACGACGGTCGCGATTTTCAGGAGCAGTGTCGCGCCGAGGGCGGCGAGAATTCCTCTATAGATTTGCATGTCATTGCCTTATGCCTTTGAGTGCACTCTGTGGCGCGACTGGAATACCTGATCTGATCAGGTGGAAGCGTTCAAGTCCGGGTATGAACACCTGAACAACCGTAGCGAGATTCGGGTGCTCATAAAGTGTGCGATAGAATGCGATCTTGTTATGTTTTTCCAAGTTGATCAGTGTTCGCTTGACTTGCCCGCGCACGCTGAGATCGGTATGCGGAGGGTGAAAAGCGGGTACAGCATATGTGGGGCATGGGTGTATAAGAGCTGAAAGGCGGGTTGAATGAGTAAGCATTTTTTCAGTAGAGAGATCTTCTTGTTTTTCTGTGGCCCCAGAAAGCTGCTCGCACTGAATCTGCTCCGTTACGGCGCGGTACATTGCAATGGAGGGGTTGATGGAGCTGCCGGAGCCAATGCTGCTGAGTGAGCCTTCTTTTTTACTACGAGAAACAGCAATGCAAAATGAAACTTCGTAGAAGTCGTGCGTCAAGTATATTTCTAGTTTTCTGGCCCGGCGGAGAAGCTCGGTATCATGGGCAAATGTCTCTTCCAGAAAAGAATTCGAAGGTTGGTAAAGTTTGGGTGGGGAAGTCAGGCCACAAAGTGATAGGTAGTACATAGAAAGTGCGTGACGTTCGATAGCTTCATTGATGGCGTGGAGCAGAGCCTCGTTCTCCGTGCAGCCAAGTGCTGTACCAGAGTTGGTCGAATATTTGGAAAGAAAGCCCGCTGCAGTTTTTTCGATTTCATCAATGTTTCTGGAGGAAGGTGCTATCAATATCGCGGGAATGGCTATTTCGTCGTAGCTGTTCAATGCCTGAAGACTGAAATAAGGTATTCGGCAATCCGGGGGAATGGATTTTAGGAGCCAATCGTCAAATGGGGCTATCGATTGCAAAATTTGGTCGCTTTCGATGAGTGGTGGAGTACTCTTGTCGACGAAGTAATGCTCTAGGCTCTCGGCAAGTGCTCCTAGTTCGCAATGTTCCCCTTTTCCTGCACCGCAAGAAACTTCTTTGTAGGCGCTGTCGTATAAGTGGCATGTGGCGACCAGGGTACTTTTTTTTGATAGTTTTGTTTTCGATTGAAGCCCTAAGTGATGATGCAGCCTTGTCAGACGGTTGTAGGCCTCTTCTATGTTCAGTTCGCGTTCGGTAATCATGTTCTGCTCCTTGGTAGAGCCAGAAGGGGCTAAGCCCCTTCTGGTTTGTCACTTACAGAAGGTTGAGAAATTCAACCTCGGACTCGGTGAATGTGTAGTTCATCACGCGTGGGATCTGCAGAGTGTGGATTTCAGAACGACGACGTCCCATGGCTAGTGCTCCTATAGAGTTGGTTTGAGTGCGCCTTCCAGCGCGTCACTGTTGTATCACTTGTTTTTTTATTGGTTCAAGATCCGCTCGGAATTTGTTGAGGAAAGTTGTCGTAGGATTTTTTACTAGGACTTGAAGTTCGATTCCTACATTTTTTAAGATCTAGAGAAAATCTACTAATAATTAGCCGGTTAGCATTTTCTGAGGGTTGGAGAGGCTAAATATTTAGTAAAAATCTGAAGGGATTGCGATCGCTCAGCAGGGGCGCGCGATCGCCATCGGTCTAAGCAGGCTCAGGTTTTCCTGCGAGTAATCGCCTTGCTCTTGAGGCAGACCCGTACGTAGCCGCTACCCATCAAATGCAATTGTCGTCGTGGCGTAAGTGCTCCATGAACCCCACATTCAAAGCGCTTACCTGATGCCCGATGCTGTGCTCCCGATTTCCTTCTGGAGCCAGCCCTGCATGATGCGCCCCGACAGCAAAGTCGAAAAAGTCTACCTCTACCCCAAGCCTGTGGACTTTCGAAAGTCCATCGACGGCCTTACTGCCTTGGTAGAACTGGATATCAAAGTCGCCGTGTTCGACCCCGTGCTCTTCGTCTTCCTCAACAAGGCGCGTAATCGGATCAAAGTGTTGTACTGGGAGCGCAACGGCTTCTGCCTCTGGCTCAAGCGCCTGGAAGCCGAGCGCTTCAAAATGTCGCCTGAGCCCAGCGACGAAGCGATTGTCCTGACCGTCCAAGAACTCAATTGGCTGCTCGACGGTTTCGACCTTTGGCGCAACCGTCCTCATCAGGTTTTGACTCCGCGCTACGTCGCCTGACCCGGTATAATCCGCGGCATGATTTCCGTGCCCGACAATCTCCCAGACGATCCTGCCCTGCTCAAGCAATTATTGCTTGAGAGCTATGCTGCCCGTTTGCGCGAGCAGGAAGTCAATCAGGCCCACATCGTCCAAATTGACGATCTGAAAGAACAAATCAAGTTATGGCGTGACCGTTTCTTTGGCCGCAAGTCCGAGCAAACCGTCGATCCCAAAACGCCGCAACTGGCCATGTTCGATGAAGCGGAAAATGACCCTCTGCTGGCTGTAGTCGATGATGCCAATGAAGAAGTCGTTGTCCCGGTCAAGCGCCGTGGCAAGCGCAAGTCATTGGCGGCTAATCTGCCACGTATCGAAGTTATCCATGAGTTGCCCGAACACGAACTGACCTGCGCCTGCGGTTGCCGCAAGCATGTCATCGGCGAAGAAACCAGCGAGCAGCTCGATATCGTGCCGATGCAGATCCGCGTACTCAAACACGTGCGCAAGATCTATGGCTGCCGTGGTTGCGAGACTGCTCCTGTCACTGCTGACAAGCCCGCCCAGTTAATCGAAAAAAGCATGGCCAGCCCAAGCGTGCTGGCCATGCTGCTGACGACCAAGTACGTCGATGGCTTGCCGCTACACAGGTTTGAAAGTGTGCTGTCCCGCCACGGCATCGAGATTCCACGACAAACCCTGGCGCGTTGGGTGATCCAGTGCAGTAAATACTTCCAGCCGCTGTTGAACCTGATGCGTGATCGGCTGCTGGAAAGTCCGGTGATTCATTGCGATGAGACCCGCGTCCAGGTGTTGAAAGAACCGGATCGAGACCCGACCAGCCAATCCTGGATGTGGGTGCAAGCCAGTGGCCCGCCTGATCGACAAGTTGTGCTGTTCGACTACACCACCAGCCGTGCGCAGGAAGTACCATTGCGTCTGCTGCAAGGCTATCGCGGCTATGTGATGACCGACGATTATGCGGGTTACAACGCTTTGGCGTTGCAGCCCGGTATCGAGCGACTGGCATGCATGGTTCACGCGCGCCGCAAGTTCGTCGAAGCACAAAAGGTGCAGCCCAAGGGTAAGACCGGACGAGCCGATGTGGCGCTGACGATGATCAATAAGCTGTATGACATCGAGCGCGACCTCAAGGAGGTCAGCGACGAACAGCGGTTCATCGGTCGCCAGGAAAGAAGCTTACCGATCCTCGGTCAGCTGAAAAGCTGGCTGGACAAGACGTACGCCCAGGTGACGCCGCAAAGCGTATTGGGCAAGGCGGTGCATTACCTGGCAAACAACTGGAGCCGCCTGGAACGGTATGTCGAAGCGGGCCATTTGCCAATCGACAACAACCTGGCAGAGCGCGCGATAAAACCGTTTGTCATTGGGCGTAAGGCTTGGCTGTTCAGTGACACGCCCAAGGGCGCCACGGCAAGTGCGCAGATATACAGCTTGGTCGAGACCGCCAAGGTCAACGGCCAGGAGCCCTATACGTGGCTGCGCCACGTACTTGAGCGCCTGCCGTATGCGTCGTCGGTCTCAGACTACGAAGCCTTGCTGCCATGGAACTGCTCGCCAGAGATACCACGGTAAGCTGAGGCCCTATCTTTTAGAAGGTGGGGTTCATGGATCGCACTCGTCGTGGCGACGTCCGCGAGCAGTCTTCGGAGTTGATGGGCTATGTGCGCGAACTGACCATCACCGGGTTGATGGATGAGAAGCCGATGATGATCTGGGCTGCCCATTACCTGAGTGCGATGGCCAAGGCGCTGCAAGGATTCTGTCGAACACCTGGCAACCCCACTACACCCCTCAAGCCAACCACCTGCCACGTCCATCCCCCAACCGTCGCCCCGCCCACCAATCCCCACGAATCCAGTCGGATTTGGTCAAAATTTGTGCTATATTCCGCGCCCGCGATTTCCCTGCACACCAGAACCGGTCACTGACATGCAAGCAGCCAAACCTCTCTACGACTATCCCAAGTACTGGGCCGAATGCTTCGGACCAGCACCTTTCCTGCCAATGAGCAGGGAGGAGATGGATCTGCTCGGCTGGGATTCCTGCGACATCATCATCGTGACCGGTGATGCCTACGTCGACCATCCGTCGTTCGGCATGGCCATCATTGGCCGTCTGCTGGAAGCCCAGGGCTTCCGTGTGGGCATCATTGCCCAGCCGAACTGGCAGTCGAAAGACGACTTCATGAAACTCGGCGAGCCAAACCTGTTCTTCGGTGTGGCCGCCGGCAACATGGACTCGATGATCAACCGCTACACCGCGGACAAGAAGATCCGTTCCGACGACGCCTACACCCCGGGTGGCCTGGCCGGCAGCCGTCCGGACCGTGCCAGCCTGGTGTACAGCCAGCGCTGCAAGGAAGCCTACAAGCATGTGCCGATCGTGCTCGGCGGCATCGAGGCTTCGCTGCGCCGCATCGCCCACTACGACTACTGGCAGGACAAGGTTCGTCATTCGATCCTGATCGACGCCAGCGCCGACATCCTGCTGTTCGGCAACGCCGAGCGTGCGGTGGTCGAGGTGGCCCAGCGCCTGTCAAGCGGTGAGAAGATCGAGACCATCACCGACGTTCGCGGCACCGCCTTCGTGCGCCGCGATACCCCTCAGGGCTGGTACGAGATCGACTCCACCCGTATCGACCGCCCGGGGCGCGTCGACAAGATCATCAACCCGTACGTGAACACCCAGGACACCCAGGCCTGTGCCATCGAACAGGCCAAGGGCGACCAGGAAGACCCGAACGAAGCCAAGGTGGTGCAGATTCTCGACAGCCCGGCCGTGACCCGGGAAAAGTCGGTGATCCGCCTGCCATCGTTCGAAAAGGTGCGTAACGACCCGGTGCTGTATGCCCATGCCAACCGCGTGCTGCACCTGGAGACCAACCCGGGCAACGCCCGCGCGTTGGTGCAGAAGCACGGCGAAGTGGATGTGTGGTTCAACCCGCCACCCATCCCCATGAGCACCGAAGAAATGGACTACGTGTTCGGCATGCCTTACGCCCGTGTGCCGCACCCGGCCTATGGCAAGGAGCGCATCCCGGCCTACGAGATGATCCGTTTCTCGGTGAACATCATGCGTGGCTGCTTCGGTGGCTGTACCTTCTGCTCGATCACCGAACACGAAGGCCGCATCATCCAGAACCGCTCGCACGAGTCGATCCTGCACGAAATCGAAGAGATGCGTGACAAGGTGCCGGGCTTCACCGGCGTGGTCTCGGACCTTGGCGGGCCGACTGCCAACATGTACCGCATCGCCTGCAAAAGCCCCGAAATCGAAAAGCACTGCCGCAAGCCGTCGTGCGTGTTCCCGGGTATCTGCGAAAACCTCAATACCGACCACAGCTCGCTGATCGAGCTGTACCGCAAGGCCCGTGCCTTGCCGGGTGTGAAAAAGATCCTGATTGCTTCCGGCCTGCGCTACGACCTAGCGGTGGAATCGCCGGAGTACGTCAAGGAACTGGTCACCCATCACGTTGGCGGCTACCTGAAGATTGCCCCGGAGCACACCGAGCGTGGCCCGCTGGACAAGATGATGAAGCCGGGTATCGGCACCTATGACCGCTTCAAGCGCATGTTCGAGAAGTTCTCGAAAGAAGCGGGCAAGGAACAGTACCTGATTCCGTACTTCATTGCTGCGCACCCGGGCACCACCGACGAAGACATGATGAACCTGGCCCTGTGGCTGAAGGGCAATGGCTTCCGTGCCGATCAGGTGCAGGCGTTCTACCCGTCGCCAATGGCCTCGGCCACGGCCATGTATCACTCGGGCAAGAACCCGCTGCGCAAGGTGACCTACAAGAGCGAAGGGGTGGAGATCGTCAAGAGCGACGAGCAACGCCGTCTGCACAAGGCGTTCTTGCGCTATCACGACCCGAAGGGCTGGCCAATGCTGCGTGAAGCGCTACAGCGAATGGGCCGCGCCGACCTGATCGGGCCGGGCAAGCACCAGCTGATTCCGGCGCACCAGCCGCAGACCGACAGCTACCAGAGTGCGCGCCGCAAGAACTCGACCCCGGCCGGGAGCCACAAGGTGGGCAAGGACCAGAAGATCCTCACCCAGCACACCGGCCTGCCGCCGCGTGGCAGCGATGGCAGCAAACCGTGGGACAAGCGCGAGAAGGCCAAGGCCGAAGCGTTCGCGCGTAACCAGCAGGCGGCCAAGGAGCGCAAAGAGGCGAGCAAGGGCGGCAAGGGCAACAAGAAGCCGCGTCAGCCTGTCATTCCCCGCTGATCTTGAAGGCTACATAGAGCCCTGTGGGAGCGGGTTCACCCGCGAATGCGTCGGTAGATCCACTATCGATTCGCGGGTGAACCCGCTCCCACGGGGCCAGTGTTCGGCCCATCCATCTGGGTCAGTCAGGCTGCTTGTCGACCCACTTCGGCGCCACCGGCGCGATAAAGCGGTCCATCCCGTCCAGCAGCTCGTATGGCTGCTGACCCAGCAGCAACATCGCCCGGTGTTGCGGGCGCACGAAGCCTTCTTCGACGATATGGTCGAGGAACCCGCCCAACTTGTCGTAGAAACCGTTCACATCCAGTAGGCCGAGCGGCTTGGCGTGATAGCCCAGCTGCCCCCAGGTCCACACTTCGAACAGTTCCTCCAGCGTACCCAGCCCACCCGGCAAGGCAATAAAGGCATCGCTCAGCTCGGCCATGCGGGCCTTGCGCGCATGCATGCCATCCACCACTTCCAGACGGGTCAGGCCTTTGTGGCCGACCTCAGCGTCCAGCAGGCTCTGCGGGATGATCCCCACCACTTCGCCACCGGCTGCCATGGCTGCGTCGGCAACCACGCCCATCAAGCCGACCGCGCCACCGCCGTACACCAGGGTCAAACCGCGGTGGGCAATGGCCTGGCCTAGCGCGACGGCTGCTTCACGGTAGGCAGGGTTGGCGCCGATGCTGGCGCCGCAGAACACACAAACGGAACGTACGGGCATTGCTCATCTCCTGTCACTCAGGTGCACAGGGTACGGCGCAAGCCCGTCACTTCCAAGGCCGGTTCATTCTGGCCGGGAGAATTCGCAGATTGCACCTGTAGCCCCGTGGGCGTAGGCAGCGAGCAGGCTATTGAGGAAATTGGAGATGGGCATTTGGTATTGCTCCTAAATGAGAGGTTGTCCCATCGTCCAATAAAAGGGCATGATGTGCCCTTAAATTGGTTGTATACAATCTATTGAACAATTCTACTGGCTGACCCCTTGACACCCCCTTGACCCATATCAGCAAGGGGCTGAACGGTTTCAGGCAGTCTCGCAATTGATAAAACCCTGCCAAGGAGATTCATGATGTTTGCGAAAGCTGTAGCGGTATCCCTGCTGACCCTCGCCAGCGCCTCTGTCTTCGCAGCCGAATGCTCGGTCACTGTCGACTCCACCGATCAGATGTCCTTCAATACCAAGGAAATCGTCATCGACAAGAGCTGCAAGCAATTCACCGTGAACCTGGAACATTCGGGCAACCTGCCGAAAAATGTCATGGGGCACAACGTAGTAATCAGCAAGGCCGCAGACATGCAGGCAATCGCTACTGACGGTTTGAGCGCCGGTATCGAAAAGGCTTACTTGAAAGAGGGCGATGAGCGTGTCATTGCTCACACCAAGATCATTGGCGCGGGCGAAAAAGACTCGGTGACCTTTGACGTGGCCAAGCTGGTTGCTGGCACGGACTACGGCTTCTTCTGCTCTTTCCCAGGCCACATCTCCATGATGAAGGGCACGGTCGTCGTCAAGTGAAGGCGGCTGTGTAGGCCTCTAGGGCCTATTCGCGGGCACGTCCCACAAGTTGATCACTGTTTTCAAGGACAGGGATTAACCTGCGGGTGCGCCCGCGAAGCTTTTATGGGGCGAACGGCAGTTCGCGCTTGTGCTGGGTCTTGCGGTATGTGGCGACGATGATGTCGAACGCTGCCTGGTCAACCGGCTGCCCGTGCAGGAAGGCATCGATCTGCTGGTAGGTCACACCATGTGATGCTTCGTCCGGCTTGCCCGGCTCCAGGTCTTCCAGGTCGGCCGTTGGCACCTTCTCCACCAGTGACTCCGGCGCACCGAAGCTGCGCGCAATCGCCCGCACCTGATTCTTCACCAGCCCACTCAGCGGCGCCAGGTCGCAGGCACCATCACCAAACTTGGTAAAGAAGCCCATCACTGCCTCGGCGGCATGGTCGGTTCCGATCACCAGACCTGCGCGGGCGCCCGCGATGGTGTACTGGGCGACCATCCGGGTGCGCGCCTTGACGTTGCCAACCACGAAGTCCACCAGCGTCGGCGAGCCGTTCTTCAACTCCACCACTTCGGCCGCTAATGCACGCACTGCCGGGGCGATATCCACAGTGTGAACTTCATCAGCCTTGATCACGTCAAGGCATGCCTGGGCGTCATGCTCGTCATGCTGTACCTGGTACGGCAGGCGCACGGCAATGAAGGTGTATGCCTTGTCGCCGGTCTCGGCGCGCAGCTCGTTGATGGCGCGTTGGGCGAGCAGGGCGGCAGTCAGTGAGTCGACGCCACCGCTGATGCCCAGCACCAAGGTCTTGAGTCGCGCGTTGGCCAGGCAGTTCTTGATGAACGCCACGCGCCGGGCGACTTCGGCCTCGAGCGCTGCCGCGTCGACGAACGGCGGCTGTACCTTCAGCGCCTGGGCAATCTCTTGCTGAACCGCTTGCATGGGTTACTCCTTGCTGGGGACTTTGAATACGTGACGCATGTAGGCGACGAAGTTCTCGTCGCGGCACTGGGTCTTGGCGGCTTCGTCAGAGATCTTGGCCACCGGTGCGCCGTTGCAGTCGGTCATTTTAAGCACGATGCTCATTGGCGCCACACCTGGGATGTCGCAGGTCAGGTTGGTGCCGATGCCAAAGCTGACGTTGATGCGGCCGCGCAGGGCGCGGAAAATTTCCAGCGAGCGGGTCAGGTTGAGGCCGTCTGAAAACACCAGGGTCTTGGTCATCGGGTCGATACCCAGCTTCTGGTAATGGGCAATGGCCTTTTCCGCCCAGGCTACCGGCTCGCCTGAATCATGGCGCAGGCCGTCGAACAGCTTGGCAAAGTACAGGTCGAAATCGCCGAGGAAGGCATCCATGGTGATGCAGTCGGTCAGGGCGATGCCGAGCAGACCACGGTACTCGCGTACCCAGCAGTCCAGCGCGGCAATCTGGCTGTCGATAAGCCGTGGGCCGAGCTGCTGGTGGGCCATGATCCACTCGTGGGCCATGGTGCCCAGCGGCTTGATATCCAGTTTCCATGCCAGGTCGACGTTGCTGGTACCGACAAAGCGGCCGGGGAAGTCGTCGCGCAGCACCCGTACCACTTCCGCCTGCACGCGGCTGGAAAAACGCCGGCGGGTGCCGAAATCGGCCACCTGCAGTTCGGCCAGCTCGTCGTCGCTGGCATGCGCGCGCAGCCAGTCGAACTTGCGGTACAACTGGTCCCGCGCCTCGGCCAGGCGCATGTGCGGGTGCAGATTGCGATTGCGTACTTCGCTGATGATGGCCAGCAGCGGCACTTCGAACAGGATCACATGCAGCCATGGACCTTTCAGGCGCAGGAACAGCTGGTCGTTTTCAATGCCGACGTGCACGTAACGCAGGTTGAAGCGGAACAGTCGCAAAAAACGTAAAAAGTCGGGTTTGAGGAAGCTGATGCGTTCGAGGAAGGCCAGCTGGCCATCGTCCAGGGTGAGGTCGCCAAGCCGTTCGAGCTGATTGCGAATTTCGCCGAGGTAGGGGCGCAGGTCCTCACCGTTGCGGCAGCGGAATTCCCATTCGACGTCGGCGTCCGGGTAGTTGTGCAGCACTCCCTGCATCATGGTGAGTTTGTAGAAGTCGGTGTCGAGCAGGTTGTGCACGATGCGCTCGGCGAATGCGCTTTCGCTCATCAAGGGGGCTCCGGAAGCGGCGAATGGCGGACATTGTGCCAGTCTTTGGTCTTGTTGTGCCTGTTCCGGCCTCTTCGCGGGCAAGCCCGCTCCTACATGGTGCTGGAACGAGGAGCGGGCTTGCCCGCGAAGAGGCCGGAACGGCCAAAACAGAGGTGTTTTTCCGTGCACCGGCTAGCCTTGAAACGGTGCCGCCTGTAGCACTCGCGCACCAGTGGTGTGCACTTCGGTGACGTTGGCTGTTACAGGGCGGTTGCACGTAAACACTTGCAAGGGTTGCAATGATGGCACTCGATGGTTGCTCCTTGTCTGTACGTGTGGTGGCGCCTGCCGCGTGGCAGACGGTTGCACGCTCAATAAAGAAAAGGCCGCCCGTCGCCTGCAGGCACCCTTCACAGTGTGTTTTCCCGGAACACAAAACCTATGGCACGGCCCTTGCTCGGAGTACCGGGCTGAGAAGTTGTAGTGCCAACCAAAAAAACTCTAGGAGCACCACCTCATGTCGCAGACGTTTTACAAGAAAGGTTTCCTGGCTCTGGCCGTAGCTACGGCACTGGGTGTTTCTTCGTATGTCCAGGCCGACGTCAAGATCGGCGTAGCGGGCCCCATGACCGGGGCAAACGCAGCGTTTGGCGAGCAGTACATGAAAGGTGCGCAGGCAGCGGCCGACAAGATCAACGCCGCCGGTGGCGTGAATGGCGAGAAAATCGTCCTGGTCAAAGGCGATGACGCCTGTGAACCGAAGCAAGCCGTGTCCGTGGCCAACCGCCTGGTCGATCAGGACAAGGTGATCGGCGTGGTGGGCCACTTCTGTTCCTCCAACACGATCCCGGCGTCCGAGGTATATGACGAGGCGGGCGTGATTGCCATCACCCCAGGCTCCACCAACCCAGCGGTCACTGAGCGCGGCCTGAGCGCCATGTTCCGCATGTGCGGCCGTGACGACCAGCAGGGTATCGTCGCAGGCGACTACATCGTCGACGTGCTCAAGGGCAAGAAGGTCGCGGTGTTGCACGACAAGGACACCTACGGCCAGGGCTTGGCTGACGCGACCAAGGCGCAGCTGGAGAAACGTGGCGTGAAGCCTGTGTTGTACGAAGGCCTGACCCGTGGCGAGAAAGACTTCAGCGCTGTGGTCACCAAGATCCGCTCTACCGGTGCCGACGTGGTCTACTTCGGCGGCCTGCACCCGGAAGCCGGCCCGCTGGTTCGCCAGCTGCGCGAGCAGGGCCTGAAAGACGTCAAGTTCATGTCCGATGATGGCATTGTCACCGACGAACTGGTGTCCACCGCCGGTGGCGCGCAGTACGTGGATGGCGTTTACATGACCTTCGGTGCCGACCCGCGCCTGCTGCCAGACAGCAAGGCGGTGGTGGAGGAGTTCCGCAAGGCCGGCACCGAACCTGAGGGCTACACCCTGTACGCCTACGCTTCGCTGCAAGCGCTGGCTGCCGCGTTCAATGGCGCGAAGTCGAACAAGGGCGAAGACGCTGCCAAGTGGCTCAAGGCCAACCCGGTGCAGACCGTCATGGGCGAGAAGAAGTGGGACAGCAAGGGCGACCTGACCGTCTCCGACTACGTGGTCTACCAGTGGGACAAGAACGGTAAATACCACCAGCTGGAAAAACAAAAATAACAATGGCCCTCGGCCCGGGCTGTTGCTCGGGCCCAAGCCCCGCGGTACCTGTCTTTATTCGTAGATCTGCACAGTTCTGCGCGGCAAGGGCCCCGCACAGGTGGCCCGCGCCGTGGTCGGCGCTCGTGCAATCTCAATCAGGTGAGATTGCGTTATGGATGGTATTTTCCTGCAGCAACTGGTCAACGGCCTGACCCTCGGGTCGGTCTATGGCCTGATCGCCATCGGCTACACAATGGTCTATGGCATTATCGGCATGATCAACTTCGCGCACGGCGAGGTGTACATGATCTCCGCTTACCTCGCGGCGATCAGCCTGGCATTGCTGGCTTACTTCGGTGTCGAATCGTTCCCCCTGCTGATGCTGGGCACCCTGTTGTTCACCATCGTCGTCACCGGCGTGTATGGCTTCACCATCGAACGCATCGCTTACAAACCGCTGCGTAACTCCACCCGCCTGGCACCGCTGATCAGCGCCATCGGCATTTCGCTGATCCTGCAAAACTACGCGCAGATCAGCCAGGGCGCCCGCCAGCAAGGCGTGCCAACCCTGCTGGAAGGCGCCATGCGTGTCGAAGTCGGCACCGGCTTCGTGCAACTGACATATACCAAGATCTTCATCCTGGTGGCGGCCTTCGTCGGCATGGGCCTGCTGACCTACGTGATCAAGTACACCAAACTCGGCCGCATGTGCCGTGCCACCCAGCAAGACCGCAAGATGGCCTCGATCCTGGGCATCAACACCGACCGGGTGATCTCCTACGTGTTCGTCATCGGTGCAGTGATGGCCGCCCTGGCTGGCGTGCTTATCACCATGAACTACGGCACCTTCGACTTCTACGCCGGCTTCATCATCGGTATCAAGGCGTTCACTGCCGCAGTGCTCGGTGGTATCGGCTCGCTGCCGGGTGCCATGCTCGGCGGGATCATCCTGGGTATTTCCGAGTCGCTGTTCTCAGGCCTGATCAACTCCGACTACAAGGATGTGTTCAGCTTCTCACTGCTGGTGATGATCCTTATCTTCCGCCCACAAGGTCTGCTGGGTCGCCCGCTCGTGGCTAAGGTGTGAACATGTCCGTTGCCAAAACTGCCTCTGTTAGTGAAACCAAGGGTTTCGACCTTAAACGCAGCCTGCTGGAGACCATTGTCGCAGGCCTGCTTGCACTCATCGTGTTCGGCCCGGTCGTTGGCGTGGTACTCGACGGCTACACCTTCAATGCCGAGCCGCGCCGCGTAGCCTGGCTGGTCGGCGGTGTGATGGTTGGGCGCTTCCTGCTCAGCCTGTTCCTGCAGACTGCCCCCGGGCAACGCATGCTCCTGGGCTTCGACAGCGGCGGCTCGGGCGTGCATGTGACCGCCCCGGACTACAAGTCGCGCCTGCGCTACATCATTCCTGCGCTGATCGTTATTGCCATCGTTTTCCCGATTTTCGCCAACAAGTACCTGCTGACCGTGGTCATCCTCGGCCTGATCTACGTACTGCTGGGCCTTGGCCTGAACATCGTGGTCGGCCTGGCCGGCCTGCTCGACCTGGGGTACGTGGCGTTCTATGCCATCGGTGCCTACGGCCTGGCGCTCGGTTATCAATACCTGGGGCTGGGTTTCTGGAGCGTGCTGCCGTTGGCGGCCATTGCTGCGGCGCTGGCGGGTTGCATCCTCGGCTTCCCGGTGTTGCGCATGCACGGTGACTACCTGGCGATCGTGACGCTGGGCTTTGGCGAGATCATCCGTCTAGTGCTGAACAACTGGCTATCGTTCACCGGTGGCCCCAATGGCATGCCGGCGCCTTCACCCACCTTTTTCGGCCTGGAGTTCGGCCGTCGGGCCAAGGATGGCGGGGTGCCGATCCACGAGTTCTTCGGCTTCGAGTACAACGCCAGCCTCAAGTTCGTGTTCATCTACGCGGTGCTTTTCATGGTCGTGCTGGCTGTGCTGTACATCAAGCATCGCCTGACCCGCATGCCGGTCGGCCGGGCCTGGGAAGCGCTGCGTGAAGACGAGATCGCCTGTCGTTCGATGGGCCTGAACCACGTGTTGGTCAAGCTGTCGGCCTTTACCCTGGGTGCCTCGACTGCCGGTTTGGCGGGGGTGTTCTTCGCCACCTACCAGGGCTTCGTCAACCCATCGTCATTCACATTCTTCGAGTCGGCGCTGATCCTCGCCATTGTCGTGCTGGGCGGCATGGGCTCGACCGTGGGCGTGGTCATCGCCGCGTTCGTGCTGACCGTGGCGCCGGAACTGCTGCGTAGCTTCTCCGAGTATCGGGTGCTGTTGTTCGGCGTGCTGATGGTGCTGATGATGATCTGGCGACCGCGTGGGCTGATCCGCATCAGCCGTGCCGGTGTGACCCCGCGTAAAGGAGTGGCGCCATGAGCGACGATATCATTCTCTCGGTCGACAACCTGATGATGCAGTTCGGTGGCATCAAGGCGCTCAGCGACGTCAGCCTGAAGGTCCGGCGCAACCAGATCTTTGCCCTGATCGGCCCCAACGGCGCCGGCAAGACCACGGTGTTCAACTGCCTGACCGGCTTTTACAAGGCCAGTGGCGGACGCATCGAGCTGAACGTGCGCGGCAGCCACACCAACGTCATCCAACTGCTCGGCGAACGCTTCCAGGCCGCCGACTTCGTGTCGCCTGCGCGCTTTGCCAGCCGTATCTACTACAAGATGTTCGGCGGTACCCACCTGGTCAATCGCGCCGGCCTGGCGCGCACCTTCCAGAACATTCGCCTGTTCAAGGAAATGTCGGTGGTGGAGAACCTGCTGGTGGCCCAGCACATGTGGGTCAACCGCAACTTGCTGGCCGGGGTGCTCAACACCAAGGCCTACCGCAAGGCCGAAAGCGATGCACTGGACCACGCCTTCTACTGGCTGGAAGTGGTCGATCTGGTCGATTGCGCCAACCGCCTGGCCGGCGAGCTGTCGTACGGCCAGCAGCGGCGTCTGGAAATTGCCCGGGCCATGTGCACGCGGCCGAAGATCATCTGCCTGGACGAACCGGCGGCGGGCCTGAACCCGCAGGAAACCGAAGCACTCAGCCGCATGATCCGTGTGCTGCGTGACGAGCACGACATCACGGTGGTGCTGATCGAGCACGACATGGGCATGGTCATGAGCATCTCCGACCATATCGTGGTGCTGGACCACGGCAACGTGATTGCCGAAGGTGCACCGCAGGACATCCGCCACAACCCGACGGTGATTGCCGCCTACCTGGGTGCAGACGAAGAGGAACTGGTATGAGTGCACCCATTCTCGAGCTGAAGGACCTGGACGTGTTCTATGGGCCGATCCAGGCGCTGAAGAAGGTCTCGATGCACATCAACGAGGGCGAGACGGTAAGCCTGATCGGTGCCAACGGTGCTGGCAAGTCGACCCTGCTGATGTCGATTTTCGGCCAGCCGCGGGCGGCATCCGGGCATATCGTGTATCGCGGCACCGACATCACCCGCAAATCCTCGCACTACATCGCCTCCAACGGCATTGCCCAGTCGCCGGAAGGGCGTCGGGTGTTTCCCGACATGTCCGTCGAGGAAAACCTGATGATGGGAACCATCCCCATCGGCGACAAGCATGCCGACGAAGACATGCAGCGCATGTACGAACTGTTCCCGCGGTTGAAGGAGCGGCGTAACCAGCGGGCCATGACCATGTCCGGTGGCGAGCAGCAAATGCTGGCGATTGCCCGGGCGCTGATGAGCCGGCCGAAGTTGCTGTTGCTGGACGAGCCCTCGCTGGGACTGGCGCCGATCGTGGTCAAGCAGATCTTCTCGACCCTGCGAGAGCTGGCCAAGACCGGGATGACCATCTTCCTGGTGGAGCAGAACGCCAATCATGCGCTGAAACTGTCGGACCGGGCCTATGTGATGGTCAACGGGCAGATTCGCATGACCGGGACCGGGCAGGAGCTGTTGGTCAATGAGGAAGTGCGTAACGCTTATCTGGGTGGGCACTGAGTTGTATGCAGGGGCTGCAATGCAGCCCCCTTCCCAATGTGGAAAACTTGTCGTTCCCTTCTCTCGGCGCACGCCAATATTCCCCCGCAAGCCATTGTTTCCACAGGCCACATCTTTTCCACGGATAATGTGGAGCCGCCTGTGGAAAACATGGTGGCATATCGCTCTAGGCCTTTATAATCAAGCCCTGTAGGCATATGATCATTTTTTGTTCATATCCCCTTTGTGGATGATTTTCTCTGATTTTCACAACCCCTGCGTGCACTTCAAACGCAGCGAAAATCCTGTGGATAAGTCTGTGAGAAAACGTTGGACAGACCGTTGCAGGCGGCATGTTTGAAAGCCTTGCGTCATCACCTAAAAGATATCCACCGACCGCAACCCGCTGAAAGGGTTCCGTGCAGTGGACAAGTTGCCCCCAATCCGTGGGGAAAGCCCTGTGGATAACATGCGCATACCTGGCGGCGAGCCCTCTGTCGCAAGGGTTTGACGAATATGAACAAAAAATGAACAGCCCCTGAGCGGCTTGCTGCCAGCGCTGTCCGCGGGCATGCTGCAAAGCTGGCATGAACCTACCGCGAGGAACAGAGCATGACGTCCACCGTATTCATCACTGGCGCGACTTCCGGTTTCGGCGAGGCCACTGCCCGCCGCTTCGCCGAAGCCGGCTGGAAGCTGGTACTCACTGGGCGCCGCAAAGAGCGCCTGGATGCCTTGTGCGCTGAACTGTCGGCCAAGACCGAAGTGCATGGCCTGGTGCTGGACGTGCGTGACCGCAAGGCCATGGAGCAGGCTATTGCCAATCTGCCGGCCGGTTTTGAAAAGATTCGCGGTCTGGTCAACAACGCCGGCCTGGCGCTGGGTGTGGATGCTGCGCAGAACTGCAGCCTTGACGACTGGGAAACCATGGTCGACACCAACATCAAGGGCCTGATGTACACCACTCGCCTGCTGCTGCCACGGCTTATCGCCCATGGCCGTGGCGCGTCGATCCTGAACGTCGGGTCCGTGGCGGGCAACTATCCGTACCCGGGCAGCAACGTGTATGGCGGCACCAAGGCCTTCGTCGGCCAGTTCTCGCTGAGCCTGCGTTGCGACCTGCGCGGTACTGGCGTGCGTGTGAGTAACATCGAGCCTGGCCTGTGCGAGAGCGAGTTCTCGCTGGTGCGCTTCGGTGGTGACCAGGCCAAGTACGATGCTACCTACGCGGGTGCGGAGCCGATCCAGCCACAGGATATTGCCGAGACCATCTTCTGGATCCTCAACCAGCCGGCGCACATCAACATCAACAGCCTGGAACTGATGCCGGTGAGCCAGGATTGGGCAGGGTTTTCGATCGACCGATCAAAAGGCTAGGCACAAGCCGCGAACCGGAAAGACCCGGTTCGCGAAACAACCGCATCGCTCAGTTGATGAAACTAAAGCCGGTTCTGTCTTCAGGGATGATGCCTAACGCTTGAAGGACATCGTTGATGGCGTCATGGCGGCCCATGTCCTCAGCCGTTGCTTCGCAGTTGATGACACGGCGCAGGCTTAGCAGGTAGCTGAGTTTGCCATGAGAGTGCTCGTCATAGCGGTGGCCGTGATCGATAATCTTCTGTGCCGCTCGGTTGATCTGCTCTTCGACAAATGCCTTGAAGGCTTCTGCTTCCATTTTGGTAACTCCTGAACGTTCGAGAAAGGAGCACCAACATAGGCGTGGGGAGATGCTTCCGGCAGAGGGAAGCGCTCACCCCTGACAGGTTCGTTGTATGGACAGTCAGGTGTTCGCCTGATTCAGCCCTTCCAGGCAGGTAGCCAAGTGATAAGGCGTGGTCGATGGCATGTCATCCCTGCTCACCGCGCCGTCACCACCTCGGCACTCATACCAGCCCGCGTCACGCAGGAACCGCGCTGAAAGCGCGCCTAACTGCCCAGCTAGCTTTGCTTCGCTACCTTCACGCAATGTAAGCGCCCGCAGGTACTCGGCCTGCGCCCAGATACGCTGGGAGGCATCAAGCACCCGGCCATCCGCCTTCAGCATGGCCAGTACCGCTGCATCCTTCACCCCGCATTGCTCGGCAAAGCCGAAAGCCCGGTCAATTGAGGCATGCAGCGGCGTCTCACGCAGCAGCGGGGAGGTATGCAACAGATAGAACCACTCGAACTGGTGCCCCGGCTCGAACCAGTTATCCACAGCCCCGCGTGGCTTTTCCAGCATCAGGCCATGGACCGGGTCAATGAAATGCGTCTCCAGCGCCTGACACAATTGCAGCAGTGACTGGCGGACATGTTCGTCGCCACGCACAGCCAGTACCTGCAGGAACGCTTCGGCCAGGTGCATCTGTGGGTTTTGCAGCGGGCCAGTGCCGAGGTCGGCCCAGTCTTCGCCCAGGCAGGCTTCGTACAGGCCATCGTCACGGGCAAACTGCTGGTCGATGATGTCCAGCGCGGCATTCAAACTGGACTCCACCAGGCTTTCGCGCACTTTGCCCCAGTAGTGCGCGCAGGCGAACACGATGAAGGCGTGGGTATACAGGTCCTTGCGCCGGTCCAGCGGCTTGCCGTGGGCGTCGATGCTGTAGAACCAGCCACCGTGCTCGGCGTCGTGGAAGTGCTTTTGCAGCGAGCGAAACAGGGCTGCGGCACGCTCGGCGGCTCCCGGCTGCCCGATACGGCTGCTGAACAGGTAAAGCTGGCGCGCACAGGCCATGGCGCGGTAGCGCTGCACCGGCAACGGATGGTGCTGGGCGTCCAGCGCTTCGTAGGGCAGGGCCATGTCGGCGTTCCAGCCCGGGCCTTGCCACAGCGGCACGATACGTTCGGCGAAGTGCTGGTTGAAGCGGGCCAGTTCGGGCAGGGTGGGGCGGGGGTCGGACATTTAGGCGCTCGTCGCTGTCGGGCAGGGCGCCATGGTAGCAGAAGTGGGTTTCAGTAGCCTGGGTTGCCGAGTCCCTGCCAATGCCGTGCCCCGACAAAGATGAAGCGCAATTGCTGGGTGATCTTTTCCTGCGGCGTCAGGACCTGTGGATAACCCGCTTCCGGGTTGTCGATAAGCTCGGGCAGGGTGGCGAATACGGTCTTGACCACCAGGTCGGCCATCACCGCCAGCGCAGCGCTGTCCAGGTGTTGCCATCGCTTCATCCGCGCAAGGTCGGTGGCAAGGTCGTCGCTGATATCCTGGCGCAGGCGGGCAATGGCCTGGCGCACGGCCTGTGAACCGCCGTACTGCTCGCGGGCCAGGAACAGGAACTGCGCGTGATGGGCGGCTACCACATCGAGAAAGATGCGCACCGAAGCGTCGGTGATGCCGCCCAGTTCGAACTCGTTCTGGCGCACCAGGCGGATGGTCTGGCGGAAGGTGGTGTCGATTTCGGCGACAAGGGCCAGGCCCAGGGCGTCCATGTCGGAGAAATGCCGGTAGAAGCCGGTCGGCACGATGCCGGCTGTCTTCGCCACCTCGCGCAGGCTGATACTGCCGAAACCACGGCCACTCTCCATGAGCAGGCAGGCGGCATCGAGCAGGGCCTGGCGGGTCTGTAGCTTCTGTTCGGCGCGCGGCAGCATGGTGCGGGCTTCTGTAACGGTCAGGCTGGGCACTCTAGATAAAAAAACAAAGCCCGGTCAATGGACCGGGCCTGGAGGGGAGCAAGCGTTTTGACATAAGTTGTTCTTTTCGGCCATGGCGATCAGCTCACACGGCTGAGTTCAACCAGGCGATCCGAGCCACCCTCAGCGACACGGCCAGCTTGTTCGATCAGGCGATCCGAGCCACCTTCAGCAACTCGGCCACTTTGTTCGATCAGGCGGTCCGAGCCACCTTCAGCGACACGGCCAGCTTGTTCGATCAGGCGGTCCGAGCCACCTTCAGCGACACGGCCAGCTTGTTCGATCAGGCGATCCGAGCCACCTTCAGCAACTCGGCCACTTTGTTCGATCAGGCGATCCGAGCCACCTTCGGCGACACGGCCAGCTTGTTCGATCAGGCGATCCGAGCCACCTTCAGCAACACGGCCACTTTGTTCGATCAGGCGATCCGAGCCACCTTCAGCGACACGGCCAGCTTGTTCGATCAGGCGATCCGAGCCACCTTCGGCGACACGGCCAGTGCGTTCGATCAGGCGATCAGAACCACCTTCAGCTACGGCTTTCAGCGGCTGGGCAATTTCGGCAGCGCTGGAGCGCGCTTCGGACGTCAGGTGTTGCTCGGACGCTGGCAGGGCGAAAGCGTTGGCGGCCAGAAGGGACAGGGTCAGGGTCAGCAGATGGCGTTTCATGATTTCGGTGCTCCTCTCGGGGGCTGGAAAGTGGGTACGGAGCCAATGCTACGCCGCGTAACGCCAGAGAGAAGTTCATATGGGTAATGGTAACAATCGACCATATTGATAGAGGTTGGAAAGGCCTCTATTCCAAGCCTTGCAGGCGTAATGACAATCCCCTGACCCTGTTGATGGTAGGTAACATGTGCGCCGTGGCGCGACAGATTCCTGAGCAAAAGGCCAGGAAAAACTTCGCTATCATGGCGCCATCGATAAAACCTCGCGGGTTTTCATCAGTCGGAGTTATTGAGGCCATCGCTGCGCCTGTTTTCTGTCATGCCGCAAGGAGAATTACGCAATGACGCGTCCCGCCAGAATCCTCGTCTGGACCCTCGCCAGCCTGCTCACCGTGCTGGCGATCCTGGTGGTAGTGATTGCCACCTTCGACTGGAACCGCGTCAAGCCATTGCTAAACGAGAAGGTCTCCGAAGCCTTGCATCGGCCCTTCGCGATCAACGGCAACCTCGCCGTGCACTGGCGTACCGAACCCGAAGAGGGCGGTTGGCGTGCCTGGGTGCCTTGGCCGCACTTCATTGCCGAAGACCTGACGCTGGGCAACCCCGAGTGGCTCAAGGAGCCGAAGATGGTCGGCCTTGAGCGCGTGGAGTTTCGCCTGGCGCCGCTGCCGCTGGTGTTCCAGCAGATCAGCATACCCCGCATCAACCTCACCAAGCCCACTGCCAGCCTCACTCGCCTGGCCGATGGCCGTGCCAACTGGGTCTTCGACTTCGGCCCCAAGGATGAAAACGCTGAACCTTCCAAATGGCAGCTGGACATCGGCGCCATCGGCTTCGATCAGGGCAACGTCAGCTTCGACGACCAGACCCTGAAAACCAGCATGAAGCTGCAGATCGACCCGCTTGGCAAACCAATCCCGTTCAGTGAGATTGTCGGCAAGGCCAGTGCCGAGAAGGTCGGTGGTGCGCAGGACTATGCCTTCGGCCTCAAGGCCCAGGGCCGCTATAAAGGCCAGCCAGTGTCCGGCACCGGCAAGATCGGTGGCCTGCTGGCCCTGCAGGACGCCAGCCAGCCGTTCCCGCTGCAGGCCGACGTGCGCATCGCCGACACCCATGTGGTCCTCGCCGGCACCCTCACCGACCCGCGTAATCTTGGCGCCCTCGACCTGCGCCTGCGTTTGTCGGGTGCCAGCCTGGGTAACCTCTACCCCTTGACCGGGGTCACCTTGCCTGACACCCCGGCCTATTCCACCGACGGTCGCCTCAGCGCCAACCTGCATGCGGCGGCAGGGGCGACGTTCAATTACCAGGGCTTCAACGGCAAGATCGGCGACAGCGATATCCACGGGGACCTGGCCTTCGTTGCCAGTCAGCCACGGCCCAGACTGTCCGGTAACCTGGTATCGAACCAGTTGCTGTTCAAGGACCTGGCGCCGCTGATCGGCGCCGACTCCAATGCCGAACAGAAGGCCCGCGGCGGTGCCAGCAAGCAGCCTGCAGGTAAGGTGCTGCCAGTGGAGGCGTTTCGCACCGAGCGCTGGCGCACGATGGACGCTGACGTCACTTTTGCTGGCAAGCGCATCGTGCACAGCGCGCAGCTGCCGTTCAATGACCTGTCGGCCCATGTGGTTCTCGAAGACGGCCTGTTGCGTCTGGAGCCCCTGCGCTTTGGCGTGGCTGGCGGCAGTCTGGCCTCCAACATCCGCCTGGACGGGCGCAGCGTGCCCTTGCAGGGGCGTGCGAAGTTGACTGCGCGGGGCTTCAAGCTCAAGCAGCTGTTCCCCACCTTTGCGCCTATGCAGACCAGTTTTGGTGAGCTCAATGGTGACGCCGACATCAGCGGCCGTGGCAACTCGGTAGCCGCCTTGCTGGGTACAGCCAATGGCGACCTGCGCATGCTGATCAACGATGGCGCCATCAGCCGCAGCTTGATGGAAATTGCCGGGTTGAATGTGGGCAACTATGTGGTCGGCAAGTTGTTTGGTGATGAGGACGTGAAGATCAACTGTGCGGCTGCTGATGTTGGCATCAAGGATGGACTGGCGACTACGCGACTGTTCATCTTCGATACCGAGAACGCGATCATCTACATCAACGGCACGGCAAATTTCGCTTCCGAGCAACTGGATTTGAACATCACCCCGGAATCGAAAGGGCTGCGGTTGTTCTCGCTACGTTCACCGCTGTATGTGCGCGGACCGTTTGTCAAACCGAGCGCCGGTGTGCAGGCACTGCCGCTGGCGTTGCGCGGCGCAGGGATGGTTGCGCTGGGTGTTGTTGCCGGGCCGGCGGCGGGGTTGCTGGCGCTGATTGCGCCCAGCAGCGGGGATGACCCGAACCAGTGCACACCGTTGTTGCAGCAGATGAAGGCAGGCAAGGCGCCGGCAACGGTAAAGGCGCAGAAATAGCAGGGGCCGCAAAGCGGCCCCAGAAGGGTGTCGGAAATCAAAGGCCTTGCAGCAGGTCGGACATATCGTCCGCGTGTTCTTCTTCCTGCGCCAGGATGTCTTCGAATATGCGACGGGTAGTCGGGTCCTTATCCCCGATGTACTGAATGATTTCCCGGTAGCTGTCTATGGCGATCCGCTCTGCCACCAAGTCTTCCAGCACCATCTCTTTCAGCGAATTGCCGGCCACGTACTGGGCATGCGAGTTCTTGGTCAGGTTGTCGGGGTTGAAGTCCGGCTCTCCGCCAAGTTGCACAATGCGCTCGGCCAACTTGTCGGCATGTTCGGCTTCCTGGTTGGCATGTTCCAGAAATTCCTCGGCAGCCACACTCGCTTTTATGCCGCTGGCCATGAAGTAGTGGCGTTTGTAGCGCAGCACACAAACCAGCTCGGTGGCCAGCGATTCATTAAGCAGGCGCAGGATCTGCTCACGGTCGGCGTGGTAACCCTCGGTCACTGCGCCTTGCTCCACATGCTGGCGTGCACGCTCGCGCAGGGTTTTCACATCGGTCAATTCAACATTGCTCATGGTTATCTCCAGCAGGGGTCAGGGTCAGGTTGGAGCGCAGGCTTACGCGCCATGCAGGGCGTCGCTGTCCTCTTGGCGTTGTTTGCAGGTCTTGAAGCCTTTGGCATCGACATGGCCGGTGGCATC
Source organism: Pseudomonas sp. LTR0 (assembly GCF_036630035.1). Classification (NCBI taxonomy): domain Bacteria; kingdom Pseudomonadati; phylum Pseudomonadota; class Gammaproteobacteria; order Pseudomonadales; family Pseudomonadaceae; genus Pseudomonas; species Pseudomonas sp. LTR0. The sequence goes on along the minus strand of NZ_CP123734.1, from coordinate 4,876,553 downwards.
GAAGCGCACGTAGTAGGGCTGCTGATTGCCATCACGGTTGAGGATGTAGTTGTTGCAGGTGCCCCCGTGCGGCAGGTCGATCACGTTCGACGGGCTGCCGCCAATGGCGATGACCTTCTGCATGGTCATACCGTTCTCCACCTGCTTGACCAGCGGCTCGTCGCGGTAGGTGACGTAATCCACCGGGTTTTCCGGGCGGCTGCCGCAGGCGGTCAGGGTGGCGCTTGCCAGAAGGATTGCCAGGGTCTGCTTGTACATTTTCCCGCTCCTTGCAAAGGGTCTGTGTGGTTTTGAACCACAACGCGCGCCGGGAGTTCGATTGCGATGGTCATGATGGCCGCTGTAGTGTTGGCCTGTCGTCCACGCAAAAGGGGCTGCGTCAATGCAGCAGGATTTGGCCACGCGATACCCGCTGGTGCTGGTGCCGGGCATGCTCGGGTTTGTCCGGATGGTGCTCTACCCCTACTGGTTCGGTATTGTGCCGGCCCTGCGCAAAGGCGGGGCGCAGGTGTTTCCGGTGCAGGTTTCGCCGCTGCATTCCAGCGAGGTACGTGGCGAGCAGTTGCTGGCGATCATTGACGACATCTGCCAACGTACTGGCGTCGACAAGGTCAACCTCATCGGCCACAGCCAGGGCGCCCTGAGCGCGCGTTACGCAGCGGCCAAACGGCCGGGGCGGGTGGCATCGGTCACGTCGGTGGCGGGGCCCAACCATGGTTCTGAGCTGGCCGACCACCTGGAACGCACGGCACCGGGCAATTCACCCCAGGGGCGCATCCTCAAGGCTGTGCTGCATGGGTTTGCCGTGCTGCTGGTGTGGCTGGAAACCGGCTGGCGTCGTGAGCCGCTGCCGGTAGATGTGCACGCCTCGCACCAGTCGCTGACCAGCGCCGGGGTGGCACTGTTCAACCAGGCTTATCCACAGGGCCTGCCGCAAACCTGGGGTGGGGAAGGGGCTTATGAGGTCAATGGCGTACGCTATTACTCCTGGTCCGGCACCCTGCAACCGGGCCTGACAGACCAGGGGCGCAACCGCTTCGACGGCAGCAGCCGCTTCTGCCGCCTCTTCGCACGCAGCTTTATCAAGGAAAAGGGCCATTGCGACGGCATGGTCGGGCGTTTCAGTTCGCACCTGGGGCAAGTGATCGGCGACGATTACCCGCTCGATCACCTGGACATCGTCAACCAGTCACTCGGTGCCGTGGGCAAAGGCGCCGAGCCGGTGCGGCTGTTCACCGAACATGCCGCCCGGCTCAAGGCGGCGGGGCTTTAGCTCAAGCGCCTTGGCGCTAACCGACATCTTGGTGAGCACGGTGCTTCCGACCCAGATGAGGATGGCGGTGGGGGAACAGGTAATTCATTTAGCAGGTCTCGAAAAGCAGTTTTTGGAGGCGTTCGCCGTTACAGCAGATGCGCCTGTAAGGTCGAGCGCCGCCCGCGCGGCGCATCGCGAGCTTTGCTCGCTCCTACGTTTGTTTCGGGCCAGTTATTTCTGGGGGATTTGCGCGCGAACGCCTTGGCGCATGGCTCGATATCGCGCCGTACAAACAAGGCGGTCGCGCGCGTCTGCCACAGGCGTTACTGGCCCGAAACAAACGTAGGAGCGAGCGCAGCTCGCGATGCGCCGCGCGGGCGGCGCTCGATTTCTGCCCCCCCCTAAAACCCACGGCAAACACACCCGGCCATTGCGCAACGTCATGCCAGCCGGTGTGGCCTTGAGGGTATGGCGGTAGAGGTGCGTCGCCTGGGAGACCGAGCGCCGCCCGCGCGGCGCATCGCGAGCTGCGCTCGCTCCTACGTTTTTTTCGGGCCAGTAACGCCTGTGACAGGCGCGCGCGACCGCCTTGTTTGTACGACGCGATATCGCGGCATGCGCAAAGGCGGGCGCGCGCAACTCCCCCCAGGAATAATTGGCCCGAAACAAACGTAGGAGCGAGCGCAGCTCGCGATGCGCCGCGCGGGCGGCGCTCGCTCTATGCACCACCTCAGAACTCACGTCAGGCATCTCTTGCCCGCACCTCGCCAGGCGCGGGGGGGCGTTGAACATTCTTGGCTACACTCAGCTCGACCCCCGTGCATCGGGCGCGGAGCCAAGGAGACCACTCCATGAAAGTGCTGCAAATCCCGTTACTGGCGCTGGCGGTGTTGTTCAGTGCCCAAGGTTTCGCTGCCAATACCGCGCAGCAGGAGAAAATGAAAACCTGCAACGCCGACGCCACCGCCAAGGCCCTCAAGGGCGATGAACGCAAAGCGTTCATGAGCACCTGCCTGAAAAAGGATGCGCCACAAACCCAGCAAGAGAAAATGAAGACCTGCAATGCTGACGCTACCACCAAAGCCCTGAAGGGGGACGAGCGCAAGGCCTTCATGAGCGATTGCCTGAAGAAGAAATGACCTGCGCCTATGCCTGCGCCGCCAAGGCTGGCAGACTGCGGCATTCCCGCTGTCTGCCGTCGAGGCTGTATGACCTTTACTCCCCGTCAGATCACCCTGGCCAGCCTGATCATCGTCATGGCCGGGTTGCTGCTGACTTTGCCCCTGAAGTTGCTGCCCAGCCTGCTGGCCGGTTTGCTGGTGTTCGAACTGGTCAACATGCTGACCCCGCGCCTGCAGCCGCTGCTTGCTGGTCAACGCGCGCGTTGGCTGGCCGTGGCGCTGCTCGGCACTTTGGTGGTCAGCACCCTGACACTGCTGATTGCCGGTGCATTCAGCTTCCTGTTGCACGAGGCGGAAAACCCCGGTGCTTCGCTGGACAAGTTCATGTCCTTGGTCGAGCGAGCCCGCAGCCAGTTGCCCCCCTTCATCGAAGGCTACCTGCCTGCCAGTGCCGCAGAGTTCAAGGTGGCCATCGGCGACTGGATCAAGAGCCACCTGAGCGATTTGCAGCTGGTGGGCAAGGGCATGGCGCACATGTTCGTGACGATGCTGATTGGCATGATCCTCGGCGCTATCATCGCTTTGCAGCGCATTCCCGATATTTCCCGGCGCAAGCCCCTGGCGGCGGCGCTGTTCGAGCGTCTTAGCCTGCTGGTGAAGGCGTTTCGCAACATCGTGTTCGCGCAGATCAAGATCTCGATGCTCAACACGATCTTCACCGGCATTTTCTTGGCCGTGGTGATGCCACTGTTCGACGTGCACCTGCCGTTGACCAAGACGCTGATCGTGCTGACCTTCCTGCTGGGCCTGCTGCCGGTGATCGGCAACCTGATGTCCAATACCTTGATCACCATCGTCGGCCTGTCGCTGTCGATCTGGGTGGCGGCGGCTGCGCTGGGTTACCTGGTCGTTATCCACAAGGTCGAGTACTTCCTCAACGCGCGGATCGTGGGTGGGCAGATCAGTGCCAAGGCATGGGAATTGCTGCTGGCGATGCTGGTATTCGAGGCGGCGTTCGGGCTACCCGGTGTCGTGGCGGGGCCCATCTACTATGCCTATCTGAAGAGTGAGCTGAAGCGGGCGGAGCTGGTTTGATCATGTATTGGCCTGTACCGGCGTGTTCGCTGGTACAGGCTAAACAAACAAATCAGGCAGCGCCGTAACGCTTGCGCGCCTCGATAGCCAGCCCGCTACCAATGCTGCCAAAGATGTTGCCTTCTACATGCCGCGCATTCGGCAGCATCGCCGAAACACTGTTGCGCAGCGCTGGAATGCCGCTGGAGCCACCCGTGAAGAACACCGTATCGACCTGGCCTTCGCTTACCCCGGCCTTGGCCAGCAGTTCGGTGACGCTGCCGCGCACGCGCTCCAGCAGGCCTTCGATCGCCTCTTCGAACAGTGCGCGGGTCAGTTCCGCAGTCAGTTCGGGCTCGACGCGGCGCAGGTCGATGTGGCGGCTGTCGCGCTCGGTCAGTTCGATCTTGCTGGCTTCCACTTCCATCGCCAGCCAGTGCCCGGCGCGTTGCTCGATCAATTTGAACAGGCGATCGATGCCGAAGCTGTCCTCGATGTCATAACGCATGCTGCCCAGCGCCAACTGCGATTTCTGCGAGTACAAGGCGTTGATGGTGTGCCAGGTGGCCAGGTTGAGGTGGTAGCTGGTCGGCATCAGCGCACCGCTCTTCATGCGGCTGCCGTAGCCAAACAACGGCATCACGCCCTGAAGGCTCAGTTGCTTGTCGAAGTCGGTACCGCCAATGTGCACACCGCCGGTGGCGAGGATGTCACTTTGGCGCTCGGCGACCAGGTGGCGCTCGGGCGACAGGCGGATCAGGGTGAAGTCCGAGGTACCACCGCCGATGTCGACGATCAGCACCAGCTCTTCGCGGCTGATGCTCGACTCATAGTCGAAGGCCGCGGCAATCGGCTCGTACTGGAACGACACGTCCTTGAAGCCGATTTTGCGCGCCACCTCGGCCAAGGTGTCTTCGGCCTCCTGGTCGGCAGCCGGGTCTTCGTCGACGAAGAACACCGGGCGGCCCAGCACCACCTGGTCGAATTCACGGCCAGCGGCTGCTTCAGCGCGCTTCTTGAGCTCGCCGATGAACATGCCCAGCAGGTCCTTGAACGGCAAGGCGCTGCCCAGCACGCTGGTGTCGTGCTTGATCAGCTTCGAGCCCAGCAGGCTTTTCAGCGAGCGCATCAGGCGGCCTTCGTAGCCTTCCAGGTACTCGTGCAGCGCCAGGCGGCCATACACCGGGCGCCGCTCTTCGATATTGAAGAACACCACCGAGGGCAAGGTGATCTTGCCGTCTTCCAGGGCAATCAGCGACTCGACGCCAGGCCGGTGCCAGCCGACCGTGGAGTTGGAGGTGCCAAAGTCGATGCCCAGGGCGCGGGCCGGGGATACGTCAGACATGGGAAATGGGCTTCCGGAGGCAAAACGGCCGCGCAGTGTATGCCAGTTGGCTACAGAATCAAGACCAGTCGTCTGCCTTGAGACAAACCCAAGTCGGTCTTGAAAGGCTATGCTTGACCCCTATCTTCAGTTGCAACATGCACATTCACATTGGTGATCCATAAATGGACTTCAAAGACTATTACAAGATACTCGGCGTAGAGCCCACTGCGGACGACAAGGCGATCAAGGCCGCTTACCGCAAACTGGCGCGCAAGTATCACCCCGATGTCAGCAAGGAGCGCGACGCCGAAGAAAAATTCAAGGAGGCCAACGAGGCCTATGAGGTGCTGGGCGACGCGCAGAAACGTGCCGAGTTCGACGAAATTCGCAAGTACGGCGGCCAGCATGGCCGGCCGTTCCAGGCACCACCGGGTTGGGAAAATCGTGGCGGTGGCGGCGGCTTCGAAGGCGGCGACTTCTCCGACTTCTTCAGCTCGATCTTCGGTGGGCGCAGTGCTGGTGGCAATCCCTTCGGTGGCGCCCGGCAGCAGCAACGCAGTGCCGGCAGGCGGGGGCAGGACGTGGAGCTTGAACTGGCAGTATTCCTTGAAGAGACCCTGAGCAAGGAGTCCAAGCAGATCAGCTTCCAGGTGCCGCAAACCAATGCCATGGGCCAGCGCACCGGCTTCACCACCAAGACCTTGAACGTGAGGATTCCGGCCGGGGTGACCGACGGCGAGCGCATCCGCCTCAAGGGCCAGGGCGCGCCGGGCAGCGGTGGCGGGGCCAACGGTGACCTGTTCCTGACCATCCGCATGGCACCCCACCCGCTGTTCGATGTCGAAGGTCATGACCTGATCATCACTGTGCCGTTGGCACCGTGGGAGGCGGCCCTGGGCGCCAAGGTGGCGGTTCCGACCCTGGATGGCAAGATCAACCTGACCATCCGCCCTGACAGCCAGAGCGGCCAGCGCCTGCGTGTACCGGGCAAGGGCCTGGCGAACAAGCAGGGAGAGCGCGGCAACCTTTATGCGCAGCTCAAAGTGGTGATGCCACCCGCGTCGGACGAATCTGCCCGCGAACTCTGGACCAAGCTTTCCGAGAAAGCTGCGTTCAACCCGAGGACACAATGGAGTAAGTGATCATGAGCAGCACCCTGATCGTTCAACTGGACATGCGTACCCTGTGTCAGGAAGCCGATGTCACGGCTGAATGCGTGATCGAAATTGTCGAGCACGGCATTGTCGAACCTTCCGGGCGAACGCCGGAGGACTGGCTGTTTGACGATCAGGCGCCGCTGGTGGCCAAACGAGCGGTGAAGCTGCACCAGGAGCTGGAACTGGAGTGGGAAGGGGTGGCGCTGGCGCTGGAACTGTTGCAGGAAGTGCAGCAGTTGCGCAGTGAGAACAGCATGCTGAAGCAGCGGCTGGGCCGGTTTATCCAGATGTAGGCTCCCTTGCCGACATCTGTGGGGGCGACACAAGGCCGCTCCCACAATGGACCGCATTTCAGGCCGGTTCGGCGCCCGGGTTCAGCACCAGCTGCATGAAGGTCAGATCCAGCCAGCGGCCAAACTTCACCCCCACCTGCGGCATCTGTCCGGTCACCACGAAGCCCAGTCGCTCATGCAGGCGCACCGACGCTGCATTGCCACGCTCGATCGCTGCCACCATCACATGCTTGCCACACCCGCGCGCGCGCTCGACCAGTGCCGCCATCAACACCGGCCCGAGCCCTTTGCCACGCTGGTCACTGCGGACGTACACCGAGTGCTCAACGGTGAGGCGAAAGCCCTCGAACGGCCGCCAGTCGCCGAACGAGGCATACCCCAGTACGCCCGTCTCATCTGTTGCTACCAAAATCGGGTAGCCCTGCTGCGCCCGCGCTTCAAACCAGGCCTGGCGGTTGCCGAGGTCTACCGGGTTTTCGTTCCAGATCGCCGTGGTGTTGAGCACCGCGTCGTTGTAGATGTCGAGTATGCCTGGCACATCGATGGGCAGGGCATCGCGGATTTCGTAGCTCATGACAGCGTCTCGCAAGGTCGTTGCTCGCAGATTAAATGGTTACCAGCCCGCGTACACCTTCGGCTTGCATGTTTTCGCCGCGACCGCGCTGGATGATTTCGCCGCGGGCCATGACCAGGTACTGGTCAGCCAGTGCTTCGGCGAAGTCGTAGAATTGCTCCACCAGCAAAATTGCCATGTCGCCACGCTCGGCCAGGCGGCGGATGACCGCTCCAATCTCCTTGATCACCGACGGCTGGATGCCTTCGGTCGGCTCGTCGAGAATCAGCAGGCGCGGGCGGCTGGCCAGGGCGCGGCCGATGGCCAGCTGTTGCTGCTGGCCGCCAGAGAGGTCGCCACCACGGCGCTGCTTCATCTGCTCCAGCACAGGGAACAGTTCGTAGATGAAGGCCGGTACCTCGCGGGCTTCGCGGGCGGGGAAGCGCGACAGGCCCATCAGCAGGTTTTCCTCGACGGTGAGGCGCGGGAAGATTTCGCGGCCCTGGGGCACGTAGGCGATGCCGGCCTGCACCCGTTGCTGTGGTTTGAACGCGGTGATCGGCTTGCCTTCCCATTCGATGCTGCCGTCGCGGGCGGGCACCAGGCCCATCAGGCAGCGCAGCAAGGTGGTCTTGCCCACGCCGTTACGGCCCAGCAGGCAGGTCACTTCGCCGACCTTGGCTTCGAAGGACAGGCCACGCAGGATGTGGCTGCCGCCGTAGTACTGGTGCAGGGTGTCGATCTTGAGCATGTGAGAGTTCCTGAAAGGGATGCTGTGCCTGTGCCCGCCTTTTCGCTACAGGAGGCGTAATGCCATGGGGCGGTTCCCGTTGTAGGAGCGGGCTTGCCCGCGAAGAGGCCGGCACAGGCGCCAAAAATTCAAATCCGGTCAACGGCCCAGATACACCTCGACCACCCGCTCATCCGCCTGCACCTGCTCCAGCGAGCCTTCCGCCAGCACGCTCCCCTGGTGCAGCACGGTCACATGGTCGGCAATACTGCCGACAAAGCCCATGTCATGTTCCACCACCATCAGCGAATGCTTGCCGGCCAGGCCCTTGAACAGCTCGGCGGTAAACTCGGTCTCGGCATCGGTCATGCCGGCTACCGGTTCATCCAGCAGCAGCAGTTGCGGCTCCTGCACCAGCAGCATGCCGATCTCCAGAAACTGCTTCTGCCCGTGCGACAGCAAGCCGGCCTGGCGCTGGGCCAGCGGCAGCAGGCGCAAGGTGGCCAGCACTTCCTCGATGCGCTGGCGCTGGTCACCGCTAAGGCGCGCCGCCAGGCTGGCCCATACCGACTTGTCGGTCTTCAGCGCCAGTTCCAGGTTCTCGAATACGGTCAGCGCCTCGAACACTGTGGGCTTCTGGAACTTGCGGCCAATGCCGGCCTGGGCGATCTGGTATTCGCTCATGCGGGTCAGGTCGAGGGTATCGCCGAAGTAAGCCGTGCCGCTGTCGGGACGAGTCTTGCCGGTGATTACGTCCATCATCGTGGTCTTGCCGGCGCCGTTGGGGCCGATGATGCAGCGCAGCTCGCCCACCCCGATGTACAGGTTCAGCGTGTTGAGCGCCTTGAAACCATCGAAGCTGACGCTGATGTCTTCCAGGCTCAGCACCGTACCGTGGCGGGTGTCGAGGCCGGCCTTGCGGCTGTGGCCCAGGCCAATCGCATCGCGCCCGGCACCGAGGTTGTCGAATACCGGTTCCAGCATGAATTCCGGGTGGACTGGGGGCACGCCTCTCATGGCTGGCTCCTTTTCTTCAACAGGCCGACCACGCCCTTGGGCAGGTACAGGGTGACGAGGATGAACAACGCGCCGAGGAAGAACAGCCAGAACTCGGGGAAGGCCACGGTGAACCAGCTTTTCATGCCATTGACCAGACCGGCACCGAGCAGTGGGCCGATCAGCGTGCCGCGCCCGCCCAAGGCTACCCAGACGGCGGCTTCGATCGAGTTGGTCGGCGACATCTCGCTGGGGTTGATGATGCCCACCTGCGGCACGTACAGCGCACCGGCCAGGCCGCACAGCACGGCGCTCAGTACCCATACCAGCAGCTTGAAGCCGCGCGGGTCGTAGCCACAGAACATCATGCGGTTTTCAGCGTCACGCACGGCGGTGAGCAGGCGGCCGAACTTGCTGCGGGTCAGGCGCCAGCACAGGTACAGGCTGGCCAGCAGCAGGGCCACGGTCAGCAGGAACAACACCGCGCGGGTGCCTTGGGCCGCAATGTCGAAGCCGAGGATGGTGCGGAAGCTAGTGAAGCCGTTGTTACCGCCGAAGCCGGTTTCGTTGCGGAAGAACAGCAGCATGCCGGCAAAGGTCAGGGCCTGGGTCATGATCGAGAAGTACACGCCCTTGATCCGCGAGCGGAAGGCGAACCAGCCGAACACCAGCGCCAGCAGCCCGGGCGCCAGCACCACCAGGCACAGGGCCCAGGCGAAATGCTGGGTACCGGCCCAGTACCAAGGCAGCTCGGTCCACGACAGAAAGGCCATGAACCCGGGCAGGCCGTCGCCGGCTGCCTGGCGCATCAGGTACATGCCCATGGCATAGCCGCCCAAGGCGAAGAACAGGCCATGGCCCAGCGACAGCAGCCCGGCATAGCCCCAGACCAGGTCCAGGGCCAGGGCGACGATGGCGTAGCAGAGAATCTTGCCGACCAGGGTCAGGGTGTAGGCCGACACCTGCAGGGCGTGGTCTGCCGGCAGCAGTGAGCACAGTGGCAAGGCCACCAGCAGCAGGACGACGACGGCACCGATGGCAAGGGTCAGGCGCGGGCCGGCCTTTTGCGTAGCAGTGACAAGCAGTGGCTGGTTCATCAGTCGATTACCCGTCCCTTGAGGGCGAACAGGCCTTGCGGGCGTTTCTGGATGAACAGAATAATCAACGCAAGGATGAGGATCTTGCCGAGTACGGCACCAATCTGCGGCTCCAGCAGCTTGTTGGCGATGCCCAGGCCGAACGCGGCCCAGAGGCTACCGGCCAGCTGCCCGACGCCGCCGAGCACCACCACCAGGAACGAGTCGATGATGTAGCTCTGGCCCAGGTCCGGGCCGACATTGCCCACCTGGCTCAAGGCCACGCCGCCGAGCCCGGCGATACCCGAGCCCAGGCCAAAGGCGAGCATGTCGACGCGCCCAGTGGACACGCCGCAGCAGGCGGCCATGTTGCGGTTCTGGGTGACTGCGCGCACGTTCAGGCCCAGCCGGGTACGGTTGAGCAGCAGCCAGGTGAGCAGCACCACGGCCAGGGCGAAGCCGATGATGACCAGACGGTTGTACGGCAGCACCAGGTTGGGCAGCAGCTGGATGCCACCGGACAGCCAGGCCGGGTTGCTCACCTCGACGTTCTGCGCGCCGAACAGCAGGCGGATGGCCTGGATCAGGATCAGGCTGATGCCCCAGGTGGCCAGCAGGGTTTCCAGTGGGCGGCCGTACAGGTGGCGGATCACCGTGCGCTCCAGCGCCATGCCTACCCCGGCACTGACAGCAAACGCCACCGGCAGTGCAATCAGCGGGTAGAACTCGATGGCGCCTGGGGCGAAGCGCTGCAGCAGTACCTGGACCATGTAGGTGCTGTAGGCGCCGAGCATCAACATCTCGCCATGGGCCATGTTGATCACCCCGAGCAGGCCGAAGGTGATCGCAAGGCCCAGCGCTGCCAGCAGCAGGACCGAACCCAGCGACAGGCCGCTGAAGGCCTGGCCGAGCAGTTCGCCGACCAGCAGTTTGCGTTTGACCTGGGCCAGGCTCGTTTCGGCGGCTGTGCGCACGCCCGGGTCGCGTTCCGCATCGGGCTGCAGCAGGGCTTCGAGGCGGGTGCGGGCCAGCGGGTCGCCGGTTTCACCCAGCAGGCGCACGGCGGCCAGGCGTACCGCAGGCTCGCTGGCGCCCAGTTGCAGGTTGGCCAGTGCCAGGCCGAGGGCGGCCTGCACGGCGGCGTCCGGCTCGCTGGCGAAGCGCCGGTCAAGGAAGGCCATTTGCGCGGGTTTTGCGGTTTTTTGCAGTTGTTGTGCGGCGGCCAGGCGGGTGTCGCTGTCGTCGCTGAGCAGCTGATGGCTAGCCAGGGCGTTGTTGATCAGGCCGCGCAGGCGGTTGTTCAGGCGTACCTTGCGCGTGTCATCGGTGGCGATGCGGCCCTGGCGCAGGTTTTCCAGTAGCGGCAGACGCGCGGCATCGGGTTGCGCCGCCCAGCCTTCGAGCAGGCGGGCCTGCTCGGCGGGCTTGGCGGTGAGAAAGAATTCACCCTCGCTGGCGTGGGTTGCCAAGGGCATTAGCAGGAGAAGTGTGAGCAGGAGTCTGAGCATGCGGGCAATCCTGGAAATCGGTGTTGGATTCTTCGCGGGTAAACCCGCTCCTACAGGGATTTCACCGGTCCAGAGGGCAGTGGGGAACCTGTGGGAGCGGGCAAGCCCGCGAATGGGCTGCAAAGCAGCCCCGTGCACTCAGTTACCTTTCACGGCGTAATCTGGCCGCTTGTCATTGCCCGGAATGAACGGGCTCCATGGCTGCGCCCGCAGTGGCTGCTCGGTTTCCCACACCACGCTGAACTGCCCGTCATCCTGAATCTCGCCGATCATCACCGGCTTGTGCAGGTGGTGGTTGGTCTTGTCCATGGTCAGGGTGAAGCCCGACGGTGCCTCGAAGCTCTGCCCGGCAAGCGCTTCACGCACCTTGTCGACGTCGGTGGACTTGGCTTTTTCCACCGCTTGCGCCCACATGTGGATGCCTACGTAGGTGGCTTCCATGGGGTCGTTGGTCACGGCCTTGTCGGCACCCGGCAGGCCCTTGGCCTTGGCGTAGGCCTTCCAGTCGGCGACAAATTTCTGGTTGACCGGGTTATCCACCGATTCGAAGTAGTTCCATGCCGCCAGGTGGCCCACCAGCGGTTTGGTGTCGATGCCGCGCAGTTCCTCCTCGCCCACCGAGAAGGCCACCACCGGCACGTCGGTGGCCTTCAGTCCCTGGTTGGCCAGTTCCTTGTAGAACGGCACGTTGGAGTCACCATTGACTGTGGAAATGACAGCGGTCTTGCCGCCGGCGGAGAACTTTTTGATGCTGGCGACAATGGTCTGGTAATCAGCGTGGCCGAACGGCGTGTACACCTCTTCGATGTCCTTGTCGGCCACGCCTTTGCTGTGCAGGAATGCGCGCAGGATCTTGTTGGTGGTGCGCGGGTAGACGTAGTCGGTGCCCAACAGGAAGAAGCGCTTGGCGCTGCCGCCGTCCTCGCTCATCAGGTATTCCACGGCCGGGATGGCCTGCTGGTTCGGGGCGGCGCCCGTGTAGAACACGTTCGGCGACATTTCTTCGCCCTCGTACTGCACCGGGTAGAACAGCAGGCCGTTGAGTTCTTCGAATACCGGCAGAACGGACTTGCGCGACACGGAGGTCCAGCAGCCGAACACCACGGCCACTTTGTCCTGGGTCAGCAGTTGGCGGCTCTTTTCAGCGAACAGCGGCCAGTTGGAAGCCGGGTCGACCACCACCGGTTCCAGCATCTTGCCGTTCACGCCACCCTTGGCGTTGATCTGCTCGATGGTCATCAGCGCCATGTCCTTGAGCGATGTCTCGGAAATGGCCATGGTCCCGGAAAGCGAATGCAGGATACCGACCTTGATGGTCTCGGCGGCCTGGATACTCCAGCTCAGGCCCATCGCCGCAATCGATGCGCTGAGGGTAAGGGCCTTGATCAGACTGCGACGCTTCATGTGCTCTCTCCGCTGAGTTTTTTATGGTGTTGGGCAAGCGGGGAGGGCGTTGCAAGGGGTGTGCCTAGTGGAGAAAGGTGCGGGATAGAGGGGTTGTGCGAGGTGTTGGGGCGTTGGTTGGATCCAGGTTGGTGCCTGATGGATTTGTGTGCACAGGATTGGGGCTGCAGAGCAGCCCCAGAGGCCATCAGCCGTTACGCACTGCCGTGCGCGGATGACGCTTGCTGCGCACACCCTGATAGGTCACCGCCAGCAATACAAACCAGATCGGCGTTACCACCAGCGCTGAACGCGTATCCGCCTCCAGGCTCAGCAACACCAGGATGAACGCAAAGAACGACAGGCACACGTAGCACATGAAGCGCCCGCCCGGCATCTTGTAGTTCGAGGCCTGATGCAGCGCCGCGCGGTTTTTGCGGTACTTCAGGTACGACAGCAGGATCAGCGTCCACACGAACATGAACAGCACCGCCGAGACGGTGGTGACCAGGGTGAACGCCTCGACCACGTTCGGCACCAGGTAGATCAGCACCGCACCGAGCAACAGGCAGGTGCACGAGAAGTACAGGCCGTTGGCCGGCACCGAACGGCTCGACAGTTTTTCGAAGGCCTTGGGCGCGTCACCTTCCTGCGACAGGCCGTAGAGCATGCGGCTGGTGGAGAATACGCCGCTGTTGGCCGACGAGGCCGCTGAGGTCAGCACCACGAAGTTGATGATGCTCGCCGCCGCTGGCAGGCCTGCCAGCACGAACAACTCAACGAACGGGCTCTTGCCTGGCACCACGTCGCGCCACGGGGTTACGGCCATGATCGCGATCAGCGCCAGCACATAAAACACGATGATACGGATCGGGATCGAGTTGATCGCCCGCGGCAGGGTGCGTTCCGGGTTCTTCGCTTCGGCGGCGGTGGTACCCACCAGCTCGATGCCGACGAAGGCGAACACGGCGATCTGGAAACCGGCGAAGAAACCCATCAGGCCATGGGGGAACATGCCGCCATCATTCCACAGGTTGGCCAGTTGGGCGGTGCGCCCGCTGGGCGAGGTGAAGCCGGTGATGACCATGTACAGGCCGGTGGCAACCAGGCCAAGGATGGCCACGATCTTGACCAGGGCAAACCAGAACTCCAGTTCGCCGAACATTTTTACGGTTACCAGGTTCAGCGACAGCAGCAACCCTACGCAGGTCAGCGCTGGAATCCACTGCGGCAGGTCGGGGAACCAGAACTGCGTGTAGGCGGCGATCGCGACCACATCGGCAATGCCGGTGACCACCCAGCAGAACCAGTAGGTCCAGCCGGTAAAGTAGCCGGCCCAAGGGCCGAGCAGGTCCGCGGAGAAGTCGATGAACGATTTGTAGTTCAGGTTCGACAGCAGCAGTTCGCCCATGGCGCGCATGACGAAGAACAGCATGAAGCCGATAATCATGTAGACGAAGATGATGGATGGCCCAGCCAGGCTGATGGTTTTGCCCGAGCCCATGAACAGGCCGGTACCGATCGCGCCGCCGATGGCGATCAGCTGGATGTGGCGGTTGGTCAGGTTGCGTTGCAGGTGCGGTTCATCTGTCGCTATGGGTGAGGTTTGCGTCATAGGCTGCATTCCCTTGTAAAGGCCAGTCTTCTTGTCAGAGGTAGCCGGCTAGGCTAACACGCGCGTTCCAGTTCGGGGCGCGACAGATCGACTCTCCATTTGCAGCTCAGCATTTGGCCTGTACCGGCCTCTTCGCGGGTAAACCCGCCCCTACAAAGGCAACGCGGTCCCCTGTAGGAGCGGGTTTACCCGCGAAGAGGCCAGCACAGGCAACACAAGGCTCAAGCGCTGGCCAAGACCCTGCGGCGCCTCACCACCAAACTATCCACCCCCCACATCACCACCATCGACACCCCTACCAGCGGGAACATCACCCCCAGCACCAGCATCACTGCCACCGCCGCCTTCCAGCGTGGCAGGTCATGACGCAAAGGCGGTACGCCCAGGCCGCCGTCCGGCCGGCGCTTCCACCACATCACCAGCCCGCTCACCGAACCCAGCAGGATCATCAGGCACACCAGCAGGATGATGATCTGGTTCAGCGCCCCGAACATCTTGCCTTCGTGCAGCATCACGCCCAGCTCGGTGGCGCGGGCAACCGGGCTGTAGTCGTGCCAGCGCACATCGGCCAGAACCTTGCCGGTGTATTGGTCGACATGCAGGGTGGCGTCGTTGCGCGGGTCGTCGGCGAACACGGCAATGGTGAACACGCCGCCGGCAGTGGTGGGCAGAGTAATGCTGTAGCCCGGCTCGACCTGACGCGAGGTGGCAATGTCTTCGACTTGCTGCAAGCTCACCAGGGGCGCTGCGGGCATGTCCGACATCATGTGGTGCCCGGCATGCTCAGCGTGTGCACCGGACTGCGGCATCGGCGTGTTTTCCATGGCCCAGGGCACAGTCTGACGGTGCGCGCTGTTCAGTTCACGCGCCTGCTGGTCCGACTTGGGCACGTCGTTCCACATGGCTGCCGGGAAGCGGTTCCACAAATCAGCGTACTGCTTGCCCCACAGGCCGGTCCAGGTCATGCCGCTGAGCAGCATCAACAACAGCAAGGCCGAACCCCAAAAGCCGGTTACCGCGTGCAGGTCACGCCACAGCAGTCGGCCGCGTGCCGACAGCCGCGGCCAAAGTACGCCGGCGCCATTGCGCCCGCGCGGCCACCACAGGTACAGGCCCGATACCACCAGCACGATGCCCCAGCCCGCAGCCAGTTCCACCAGCCGGTCGCCGACCGTGCCGACCATCAGTTCGCCGTGCAGGGCGCGGGCGACGGCCTGCAGGTTCTGCTTGCCATCCTGCTCACCGAGTACCTTGCCGCTGTATGGGTCGACGAACACGTTCAGTTCACGCCCGCCGTCCTGCACCACGAACTGCGCACTACGCTCTGCATTCAGTGGCGGCAGGTATTGGCTGATGTGGCCCTTGGGGTAGGCCTGGCGCACTTCAGCCAGCATCATGTCTGCGCCCTGGCGGTGGTGGCCGGCCTCGACCACCATCAGATCGCGGTACAGCAGCGGGTCGAGCTGGGGCTTGAACAGGTAGATGATGCCGGTGATTGCCAGCAGGATCATGAACGGGGCCACGAACAGCCCTGCATAGAAATGCCAACGCCAGGCCAGGTTATAGAATGAGACGCGTGTTCCTCTCATGGGAACCTCCTTTTTGACCAGCTGAGGGGCGCAACCGAAGCTGCGCCCGTTGTTGTCAGAAGCTGAAGTCGACCTTGGTCCAGAAGGTCCTGCCTGGCTCGTTGACCGGCTGTGGATCTGTAGCCGGGTAGCCAAACCCGGCGTTCCCGGCCAGGTTCAAGTGCTCGGCGTAGGTTTTGTCGAACAGGTTGTCGACCCCTGCGCTGAGCTTGAGGTTGTTGTTCACCTTGTAGGCGCCGTTCAGGGAGAACACGCCGAAGCCGGCGCTCTTGTCGTAGTCCTTGCCAACGACGTTCCCTTGGTTTTCGGCAATGCGGTTTTGCGCCGCCACCAGCCGCCACAGTGCGCCGACGCTCCACACATCGCGGCTGTACGTCAGGCCCATGCGGCTTTCCAGGGGAGGCATTTGAGGTAGCGCTTTGCCATCGCTGCTGTTCTTGCCCCAAGCGTAGGCAAGCGTGGCGTCGGCCTTCCAGTTTTCAGTCAGCTGGTAGGCGGCGCCCAGTTCGCCACCCATGATGCGGGCGTCGATGTTCTGCGCCTGCGAGGTGCTCATGCCCATCATGCCAGTGCGATAGTCGAACAGGATGTAGTCGCGAATCTGCCCGACATAGCCCGAAGCCCAGGCCTCCAGGCGTTCAGTGCGGTACTGGATGCCGAAGTCGAGCTGGGTGGTTTTTTCTGGCTTGATGCTGTCGAAGGCATTGGCCGAGCCGGGTGGTGCCAGCTTGGGTGAGAACAGCTCCCAGTAGTCGGGGAAGCGCTGGGCATGGCCGAGGCCGATGTAGGTGGTGGCCGGGATGGCCGCCAGGTCGTGCTCGTAACGGATGAAGCCGCTTGGCAGGGTATCGGCGCGGGTGTCGCCTTCGGTGGCGCTCGTTTTGCGGAAGTCGCGCGCCGAGGCGCGGTCCAGACGGGCGCCGGTAATCAAGCGGTCCTCACCGCTGACGTACCAGGTCAGTTCGCTGAAGGCGCCGTAGTTGTGGAAGTCGGCGTCCTTGGTCCAGGCCTGGCCCTTGTGTGCGTTCACACCCATACCGCCACGCTGTCGATGTTCATTGGTTTGCGCGTCGATGCCGCTGATCAGCTGCACGTCGGCCCAGCGCCAGGTGGCTTTGATGCGTGCCCCCATGGTGCGGCGGTCGACGTTGCTGACCATCGGCATGCCCATCATGCCGGTGCCCGACGGTGTGCGAAGGCTGTAGTTGTCCATCACATGGTCGGCGTAGTTGTAGTAGACCTGCGCCTCGACCTTGTCGAGCACCTCGCCGAGGTTGGACTTCTCAAAGCGCAGGCCCAGGCTTTCGCGCTTGAACTGCGAGCCGTCCATGCCGCGCCCGGCGTACCGGGCTTCGCCATCACCCTTGCCGGCAGTCAGCTCCAGCAATGTGTCCTGGTCGGGAGTCCAACCGAGAGCGACATCGCCGTTCCACTTGTCCCAGCGCGACGGCACGGTGTCGTTGTTGCCGTCGTGGTAGTCATCCGAACGTGACTGGTTGCCGACGAAGCGGGCGTAGGCCTGACTGTTGCCGGCCGCGGCATCCAGCACCTTGTCGAAGCGGCCGTTGGAGCCGGCCAGCAGGCTTGCGTTGACGCGGCTGCCGAGGGTGCCGAATTTCTCCGGTTCGCGCTCGAAGAGGATGGTGCCTGCCGAGCCGCCGGGGCCCCAGATGACGCTCTGCGGGCCTTTGATCACGGTCAGGCGGTCATAGGTTTCTGGCGAAATATAGGACGTGGGCGCGTCCATGCGATTGGGGCAGGCCCCAAGCATCAGGCCTCCGTTGGTGAGGATGTTCAGACGCGAGCCGAACATGCCGCGCAATACCGGGTCGCCGTTGGTACCGCCGGCACGGATTGCCGAGAAGCCGGGGATGGTCTTCAGGTAGTCGGCTCCGTCGCTGGCCGGCACTGGCTGGCGCGGGTCTTTCGGGTTGGTGACCACGGTCAGCGGCGAACTCGGGGCCACGGCGGTGATCACCGTCGGGCTCAACTCGGGTGCGTCGTGCACATGGCCTTCATGGCCAGGGTCGGCGGCAAGGGCCATGGGGGCGAGCAGCGAGCCGCACAGGGCGGCGATGGTCCCACGCAGGGACAAGGCAAAAACAGGGGTGCAGCCGGACATAATGATTCCAGTCGATCAGTCATGAGTTAGCGCGAAGCCTCCTGGCGTCGTGCGCAAAATGTGGTTTCAGACGTTGATCGAAGAAGGCGGGGCGCGGCTGCGCGCACCGGGGAATACAGCCTGCCGGGCATGGCCCTGGTGCGTTGGCGCAAGCAGGTGGCTGGTGGGGACGATGCTGCCGGCGCTGAGCGGGCTGAGGGTCTGGGGCAGGGCCGGGCAATTGAACAACAGGCTGCAGTAACCGCACTTTTCCCACATCACATGCAGCTGGCCATCGCCGCCGTGGCCGTGATGGGTGTCACCGCCATGCTGATGGGCAGCCGCCATCGGCATGTCCATCGGCATGTTCATGCCCGCGTGGTGGTCCATCGGCATCGACTGGGAAATCAGCGGGCCGATGAAGATCATCCACATGGCGAACAGGCTCAGCCATCCGCCACCGGCGCGCCTGAATTCAGGGCGGGTGGTACGGCCGATGCGGTTGCGCGGCAGGCTCATGGCGAGTGCCTGTCAGCAGGTGTCAGTGTGCGTGTTCGTGGGCTTGCGACTGGTCCGCTGGCGCCTGCTTCTGCACGGCCACTTCGACGGTGATATCGCCGGCCTTTTCGAAGTGCAGGGTCAACGGGAAGCGCTTGCCGTCGCTGAGCAGGCTACGGTCCTTGGGCTGCATCAGCATCACGTGGTACGCGCCGGGGGCAAAGGTCAGGTCCTTGCCGGCAGGCACTACCACGCTGGGCACCTGTTGCATCTTCATGGCGCCGCTGGCGCTCATGGCATGCTCGTGCAGTTGCGCGTCATCGCTGATGGGGCTGTCCACGCTGAGCAGGCGGTCATCGGCCTGGCCATTGTTGTGCACCACGAAATATGCGGCGACGTTGGGCGCGTTGGGTGGCAGTTGCAGCGACCACGGGTGGGCAATATGCAGGTCACCCGCGCTGTATTCGTGGGCGTTGGCAAAGGCGCCAGGCAGCAGCAGGGCGGCCATGACGAGGGCGTGCTTGAGCATGGTGAATCTCCGTTTCCGTTCTGGTTCAGGCAGACAGCGTGATGAACTCAGGTTAGCGGAGAGGCACGAGGGTTTAGCCCAGGCCAGAGCTGGCGCGGCGTAGGCTGGTACTTTGCAGGTGGCGGCAGCAGCCCGCCGAGCAGTGTCGGCGGGTTGTGCAACTGTGGCGGGTAGCTGGGCAGGGCCAGCAGCGGCACGGCACCGGAGCAGCACCAGCAGTTCATCATGCCGGCGCTGGCATCACTTTGCGGGCCGAGGTCGATCTTGGCCAAGGCCTGGACGTCGACGTTGGCCTTGTTGGCCATGCTGGAACAGAAAGCCCCCCACAGCAGCTGCTCGGCCGGGCCCTTGGGCGCAGCAGAGGACAGCGGCATGGCCAGCAGGTTGAACAGCACTGCAAGGCAGGCTATCCAGGCAATGTGCCGACGTGGGGGCATGGAGAGATCCGGTCAGGAATCGTGGTGGCTATTGTACGGCGGAGTATAGGTAAAAATGCCGGGGTGCGGTGAAGTGACGCAGGGGCCGGGTATCGGGGCTGCGCAGCAGCCCCTGGCATGCTCAAACCTTGCCACGCCCCATCAAGCCACGCACGGTCTCCTGCAGATCCGCGGGTAACACCACCACCTTGGCATTGCTGCTGCCCGCCAGGTTCTCCATCGCGCCCACATAGCGCTCGCCCAGCAGGTACATGGCCGGTACGGTCTCGTTGCCCACCGCTTCCTTCACCAGCGAAATCGCCCGCGCCGATGCCTCGGCCAGGCTGATCTGTGCCTCGGCATCCAGCCTGGCCGCCTGCAGGCGCGCTTCTGCTTCGAGGATTGCTGCCTGCTTGGCCCCTTCGGCACGGGTGACGTCGGCCTTGCGCTCACGCTCGGCCGCGGCCTGGCGTTCCATGGCCAGTTGCATGTTTTCCGAAGGTTTGATGTCTTGAATTTCCACCGAGCGCACGGTCACGCCCCAGTCTTCGGTCTGCTCGGACATTGCATCGCGCAGGCGGGCCTTGATCTGCTCGCGGCTGGACAGCGCCTCGTCGAGGTCCATTGCACCGACGATGGCGCGCAGCGAGGTCATGGTCAGGCTGGTGACGGCGAACGAGAAGTCCTGCACGCCATACGAGGCTTTCTGCGGGTCGACTACCTTGGCGAAACACAGGGCGTTGGCGACGATTACCGCGTTGTCCTTGGTGATGATTTCCTGCTGCTGCACATCGAGGATGATGTCCTTGGTCGGCAGGCGGTAGGCGACCACGTCCATGTAGGGGATGACGATGTTGAGGCCCGGCTTGAGGGTGTTGTTGTAGCGGCCCAGGCGTTCGACGATCCACTCCTCGCCCTGGGGCACGATGCGCACCCCCTTGAACACGGTGATCAGGACGAACAGGGCGATGGCGCCGACGACGATGAGGCTGGTCATGCTGCAAAATTCCTTTTAATGCGGATTCAGGCCCGGATAACACGGGCGGTGTTTCCCTCGATGGCGGTCAGGCGTACTCGCTCGCCGACGGCGATCTGGCTATCGGCGATGCAGGTCCACTCTTCGTTGCCGAGGATCGGCTTCTGGAAGCGTACGCGGCCCTTCTGAAACTCCGACACGGCAGCGGTCAGCAGGCCCACTTCGCCGATCACGCTATCGGCGGTCCAGCGCACATCCGGCTGCTTGCGCCGAAACACTTTGAACCACAGTACAGTGGTGGCCGACGACAGCAGTACCCACAGCAGGGCCTGCATGTCCAGTTGCAGGCTGGGTGCGGCGAGCGAGATAAGCGAGACCAGCACGGCGCCGATGCCGAACCAGAGTATGAAGAACGTTGGCAGGACCAGTTCAAGCAGGATCAGCGCGATGCCGAAGACCAGCCAGATCCACCATTGCATTTCCATATGGGTGAAACCTTCCGAGGGAGGGGCGTTGAGTTTAAGGCAGCAGGGCTGCAACAGGCCACTTGGTTAGTTGGAAGAAAAGTCTGAAATCGTTGTAGGAGCGCCTTTGGGCAGCGAAAAGGCAGCGCCTAAAGGGCGAGCGCTGTTGCCAGCTCCGCCAGTGAGTCGAATGTCCGGTCCACCTCCGGCAGCGTCGGACGTTTCAGGACAAGCACCGGCACGCCAAGCTCCCGCGCCACTTCCAGCTTCGGCTCGGTCGCCACACTGCCGCTGTTCTTGCTGATCAGCACATCGATGTAGCGGCGCTGGAACAACGCCCGCTCATCCTCGATATGGAACGGCCCACGTGCGCCAATCACTTCGCAGCGCTCGTTGCCAGGGCACGCCTCCAGCGCACGCAGGGTCCAGAACTGCTCCGGCGGAATCTCGTCCAGGTGCTGCAGCGGCTCGCGCCCCAGCGTGAACAGTGGCCTGCGGAACGGCTTCAGTGCTTCGATCAACCCTGCCCAGTCCTCGACTTCTCGCCAGTCGTCGCCTGCTTGTGCCTGCCAGGCGGGGCGACGCAAGGCCCAGCACGGGATGCCGGCGTTGCGTGCGGCGCTGGCGGCATTGCGGCTGATTTGCGCGGCATAGGGATGGGTGGCGTCGATCAGCAGGGTGATCCCTGCTTCGCGCAGGTAGCGGGTCAGGCCCTCGACACCGCCATAGCCCCCGACCCGGACCTGGCATTGCAAGCCCTGTGGCACGCGGCCGATACCGGCCAGGCTATAGACGTGTTGAGGCCCGAGCCGGCGGGCCATAGCCAGGGCTTCAGTGACCCCCCCCAGCAACAGGATGCGCGCGGTCATTGCACACCCGCCTGGCCGACGATGCCGCCTTGCCGGTCGATGGCGAACACTTCCACTTGCACCTGCGCCGGCACGACGCTACGGGCAAAGGCCAGGGCGTGGGCACACACCGCGTCACCCAAGGCAATGCCGGCCGCATGAGCCAGGGCGAGCGCTTGCTGGCTGGTGTTGGCAGCAATGATGGCGGCCTGTAACGCTTCGTCAGCGCCAATGTCTGCGGCCCAACCGGCCAGTTGCGGCAAGTCGATGCTGGAGTGACGGCTGTGCAGGTCCATGTGCCCGGCGGCCAGTTTGCTGATCTTGCCGAAGCCGCCACACAGGGTCAGGCGTGGCACCGGTACCTTGCGCAGGTGCTTGAGCACCGCACCGACGAAATCGCCCATTTCGATCAGGGCGATTTCCGGCAGACCGTAGACGCGGCGCATGGTGTCTTCGCTGGCATTGCCGGTGCACGCGGCTATGTGTGTGTAGCCGTTGGTGTGGGCCACGTCGATGCCTTGGTGGATCGAGGCAATGTAGGCCGCGCAGGAGAACGGCCGGACGATTCCGCTGGTGCCGAGGATCGACAGCCCGCCGAGGATGCCCAGACGCGGGTTCATGGTTTTCAGGGCCAGTTGCTCGCCACCTTGCACATTGACCGTGACCTCGAAGCCGCCAAGGTAGCCGCACGCGTCGGCCAGGCGTTGCAGGTGTTCACTGATCATGCGCCGAGGTACCGGGTTGATGGCCGGTTCACCCACAGCCAGCACCAGCCCCGGCCGGGTCACCGTGCCCACGCCGCTGCCGGCGACAAAACCAATGCCAGGTTCCGCCAGCAGGCGCACCTGGCTATAGAGCAGGGCACCGTGGGTCACGTCCGGGTCGTCACCCGCATCCTTGAGGGTGCCGGCTTCGGCGCACTCGCCGATCAGGCGGCAGAACTCCAGGCGCATCTGCACGACCTTGCCTTTGGGCAGGGTGATGTCCACCGCATCGTCACGCTGCCCGGTGAGCAGCAGCTTGGCCGCTGCCAGGCTGGTGGCGGTGGCGCAGCTGCCGGTGGTAAGGCCGCTGCGCAGAGGTGCGGGCTGTTCGCGGGTTTCTTCACGCATCGGCGGGTTTCAATACTTCCAGGAGGGTGATCGGCAGTGCCTGGCGCCAAGTGTCAAACGCACCCAAGGGCTGGGCATGAGCGACATGGATGCGGGTCAGCTCACCACCGTGCTGTTCGCGAAAATGCGCCAGGGCCAGTTCGCTTTGCAGGGTTACGGCGTTGGCCACCAGGCGGCCGCCGGGGCGCAGGCTTGCCCAGCACAGGTCCAGTACACCTTCGCGGGTAACGCCACCTCCGATGAAGATCGCATCCGGTTGCTCCAGGCCTTGCAGCGCCGCTGGCGCCTTGCCGCGAACCAGTTGCAGGCCAGGTACCCCCAACGTATCGCGGTTATGCTCGATCAAACCCTGGCGGCCTTCGTCGGCCTCGATGGCCAGGGCACGGCATGACGGATGGGCGCGCATCCATTCGATGCCGATCGAGCCGCAGCCCGCGCCCACATCCCACAACAGTTCGCCAGGCTGCGGTGCCAGGCGCGCCAGGGTGATGGCGCGGACATCACGCTTGGTCAACTGGCC
This sequence comes from Pseudomonas sp. LTR0, assembly GCF_036630035.1. Classification (NCBI taxonomy): domain Bacteria; kingdom Pseudomonadati; phylum Pseudomonadota; class Gammaproteobacteria; order Pseudomonadales; family Pseudomonadaceae; genus Pseudomonas; species Pseudomonas sp. LTR0. Next base: position 4,853,412 of record NZ_CP123734.1, on the reverse strand, counting down.
ATCGTGCCGGAATGCGGTGTCTGGCAGCCCGGCCAGCCGGTGCAGGCGGGGCGCATCGGGTGTAGCCAGGCATTCGATGGCTACCAGGTTGAGCGCCGCGATCCCGGTGTGCGGCCAGTCCTGGGCGGTGCCGGCCAGTGCACGTTCGTCCACGCCCCCCAGGTGCTCGAACACCTGCAGGCGGCTTGGGCCGAAGCCTTGCTCGCGCAGCTGCGCGGCAATTGCCGCCGGGCTGTCGCCATCGTTGCTCAGCACCAGCAGGCGCATGCCGCTGTGCAAGTGGGCATTGAGCGCTGCCAGGGGGCGGGCCACCAGCGACACCACCTGCAGGTCTTGCAGCGGCCAGCCCAGGCGGGCAGCGGCCAGGGCGCAGGAAGAGGGCATCGACAGCACGCGCATTTCTGCAGCAGGCACCTGGCGCGCCAGGCTGGCGCCGACGCCGTAGAACATGGGGTCGCCGCTGGCCAGCACGCACACCGGCTCGCCACGCAGGCTCAACACCGGGGCCAGCGAGAACGGGCTGGGCCAGGCCAGTTGTTCAGCGGTCACGCAACGTGGCAGCAAGGCCAACTGGCGCGGGCTGCCGAAGACCCGCCCAGCGCCCAGCAGGGCGCGTCGGGCTTGCTTGCCCAGGCCGCTGAAGCCGTCTTCACCGATGCCTACTACCGTCAGCCAGGGTGTCATGTATTTCAATCCGCCATTTTTGGGGCCGCTTCGCGCCCCTTCGCGGGCAAGCCCGCTCCTACAGATACAGTGCAGCATGTGCGGCCTGCAGTGATCCTGTGGGAGCGGGCGAGCCCGCGAAGAAGGCGACGCGGTCCTGAATTTCTACTTAATCGCCGAGGATGCTCGACCACCGGCTTTTCATGCCGCCGGACAAAGCAGGCATAATACCGCGCCTTCTACACTCAAGCGCACTTTCACAGACTGCCGGATGCCCCTTTGACGCAGGCTCATACCCCCCACATATCGCCTCGCCCCTCGGCCTGCCCGGGGTTGTGGCGCATTGTCAGTGCCCGTGATGGCGGTATCTGCCGCATCAAGCTGCCGGGCGGCCTGCTGCTCGCCGAGCAGGCCGAAGCTGTGGCGGCGGCGGCCGAGCGCTTTGCTGGCGGCGTGATCGAGGCTACCAACCGTGGCAACCTGCAGATTCGCGGCATCGGTAACGAGCACCGAGCCCTGGTCGACACCTTGCTCGCTGCCGGCCTGGGCCCACGCGAGGCGGCCGGTGACGATGTGCGCAACCTGATGCTCAGCCCGCTGGCCGGGCATGACCCGGCGATGCTGCTGGACGCCAGGCCGCTGGCCGGGCAGATCCTCGACCTGTTGGAAGGCACCCCGCGCTTTCACCAGCTGTCGGCCAAGTTCGCCGTGCAGCTGGATGCAGGTGAGCGCCTGGCGATGCTCGAACACCCCCATGACCTGTGGCTGTCGCCCCTGCACCTGGAGCAGCAGACCTGGCTGGCGTTTGGCCTGGCAGGTTGCCCGGCAGAGGGCCAGGCGCTCGGTGCGGTGCCGCTGGCGCAGGGCCTGATGCTGGTGCGCGCCGTGCTGGAGCGCTTCCTCGATCTGGCATCCCCGACGCAGGCGCGCATGCGCCAGCTGCTTGAGGTGTACCCGACAGCTGATTTTGTCGCTGGGCTCGGTCTGGACATCCGCCGCGATGCCGCCGTGCTCACATGGCGGCGTGAACAGCACCGCGCCTCGTGGTTGGGCAGGCTGCCCCAGGCGCAGGGTATTGCCCTTGGCGTCGCCCCGCCGCAAGGCCGCCTGACCCCCGCGATGCTGCGCGGTGCCGCACGTATTGCCCGTGAACTGGGCGATGCCAGCATGCGCCTTAGCCCTTGGCAAAGCCTGGTGCTGACCAACCTGCAAGAGCAACACCTCGATCAGGCCCTGGCCGAACTGTCTGCGCTGGGGTTGCTGTGCCACGACCGTGAACCTCTGGCGCGTATCAGCGCCTGCACCGGTGCCAGCGGCTGCGCCAAGGCCCTTGCCGAGACCAAGGCCGACGCGGTTGTCCTGGCCGCGCTGCTGGGCCCTGGCGTGCCGGCCAGCGTGCACCTGTCCGGCTGCCCCCGTTCCTGTGCTGTGGCCCATGTTGCCCCGGCCACCCTGCTGGCCCGTTCCCCGGGCCGTTACGACCTGTACCTGCGTGATGCGCGCCAGCCGGGTTTCGGTGCCCTGCGCGCCACCGACCTTACCTTGAATGAAGCAGGCGCCATGCTCGACCTGCCGACGGAGCACCTTGATGATTGACTACATCCGCGATGGTCAGGAGATCTATCGCAATTCTTTCCGGATCATCCGCGAGGAAGCCCGGCTCGAGCGGATCCCCGCAGACCTTGAAAAGCTCGCCGTGCGCGTGATCCACGCCTGTGGCATGGTCGACGCCATCGATGGCCTGCAGTTTTCCGAAGGTGCCGGACGGGCCGGGCGCGAGGCGCTGCTCAACGGCGCGCCGATCCTGTGCGATGCGCACATGGTGGCCGAAGGCATCACCCGGGCCCGCCTGCCAGCCGACAACAAAGTCATCTGCACCCTGCGTGACCCGAGCGTGCCGGGCCTGGCCAAAGACGCCGGCAACACCCGCTCCGCTGTAGCCCTGGAACTGTGGCGCCCGCACCTGGAAGGCAGTGTGGTGGTTATCGGCAATGCCCCTACCGCGCTGTTCTACCTGCTGGAAATGCTTGATGCCGGCGCGCCCAAACCGGCGCTGATCCTCGGTTTCCCGGTCGGTTTCGTCGGCGCTGCCGAGTCCAAGGCCATGCTCGCCGCCGACAGCCGTGGCGTGCCGTTCGTGATCATGCAAGGCCGCCTGGGCGGCAGCGCGATGGCCGCGGCGGCGGTCAACGCCCTGGCCACGGAGGTGGAATGATGGCCCCGCGCGGACGGCTGCTTGGCCTGGGCGTGGGCCCTGGCGATCCTGAACTGATTACCCTCAAGGCCCTGCGCCTGTTGCGTGAGGCGCCGGTGGTCGGCTACTTCGTGGCCAAGGGCAAGCGTGGCAATGCCTTCGGCATTATCGAGGCGCACCTGCAGCCCGAGCAGACCTTGCTGCCGCTGGTCTACCCGGTCACCACCGAAGTGCTGCCGGCGCCGCTGTCCTATGAGCAAGTGATCAGCGACTTCTACGACGAGGCCAGCGTGCAGGTGGCCGAGCACCTGGATGCCGGCCGCGACGTGGCGGTGATTTGCGAAGGCGACCCGTTCTTCTATGGCTCCTACATGTACCTGCATGACCGCCTGGCGCAGCGCTACGAGGCAGAAGTGATTCCCGGTGTCTGCTCGATGCTCGGTGGCGCTTCGGTGCTGGGGGCGCCGCTGGTGTACCGCAACCAGAGCCTGTCGGTGTTGTCTGGTGTGTTGCCCGCCGAAGAGCTCAAGCGCCGCCTGGCCGACGCCGATGCAGCGGTAATCATGAAACTTGGGCGCAACTTCCCCAAGGTGCGCGAAGTACTGGCCGAACTGGGGCTGGATCGGCGTGCGCTGTATGTGGAGCGGGCGACCATGGCCAACCAGAAGATCGTGCCGCTGGACCAGGTCGACCCGCAGTCGTCGCCCTACTTCTCGCTGATTATCGTGCCGGGGGAAAAATGGCAGGGCTGAACATGCACAAGGCACCGGCCATCGTCATTCTCGGCCCGGGCAGCCTTGCGACAGCGCAGCGTATCCAGGCCTGTTATCCACAGGCCACGATCCATGGCCTTGAGGGGCGTGTCGAGGGTGCGGACCAGTCGTACGCGTCCTTCGGCGATACCCTGCGCGGGTTGTACCAGCAAGACACGCCGATCATCGCGTTGTGCGCCGCGGGTATCGTCATCCGCAGCCTCGCCAGCCTGCTCAGCGAGAAGGGCAGCGAGCCGCCAGTACTGGCCGTGGCCGAGGATGGTAGCGCGGTAGTGCCGTTGCTCGGAGGCCTCGGCGGAGTGAACGTGATGGCGCGTGAAATCGCTGACGCGCTGGGCGTTTCCGCGGCCATTACCACCAGTGGCGAGCTGCGCTTCGGTACTTGCCTGCTGAATCCGCCGCGGGGCTATGCATTGGCCGACATCGAGCAAGGCAAACGCTTTGTATCCGACCTGCTGGCGGGTGAGTCTGTGCGTATCGAAGGTAACGCTCCGTGGCTGCAACTGGCGCAGTTGCCTGCTAGCGAAGCGGCGCAGCGCACCATCCTTGTGGGGCATCAGGCGCGCCCGGCCAACCGCGACGAGCTGCTGATCCACCCGCGCCTGGTGGTGGTGGGCGTTGCAGGTGGCAATCTGCACAGCATTCGCGCAGCACTGCAGCAGGCCGGCATCGCCGAGCCCTCGGTAGCCTGCGTGCTGGCAGACGAGCGAACCATGGCCGACAGCGCGTTGCACGAAGCTGCGCAGGCTCTGGGTGTCCCTTTGCGCTTCGCCACCCGCCCAGGCGATGTGGCCAGCATGGTCGCTGCGGCGGTGCCCGATAGTGAGTTGATAGCGCTTGGAGAAGTCGTGGTCGCGGTGGCGCCTGCCCCGGTCGACGTAGCGCAGATCGGCCGCCGCCGCGGTCGCCTGGCGGTCATCGGTCTTGGCCCAGGTGCGGCGGAACTGATGGTGCCGGCGGTCAAGGCCGAACTTGCGCAGGCCGAAGATGTGCTCGGTTACGAAACCTACGTGCGTATGGCTGGCCCGTTCCGCGGCGACCAGGTGCTGCACTGCACCGACAACCGCGAAGAGATGCAGCGCGCCCGACATGCCTTCGAACTGGCGGCTCAAGGCCGTTCGGTGGTGGTGGTGTCTTCGGGTGACCCGGGCGTTTTCGCCATGGCTGCTGCGGTGCTCGAAGCGCTGCACGAATCCAGTGACCCCGCCTGGCATCGCGTCGACCTGCAGATCCTGCCGGGGGTTTCAGCCTCGCTGGCAACCGCCGCCCAGGCAGGGGCACCGCTGGGGCATGACTTCTGTGTCATGTCGCTGTCGGACAACCTCAAGCCCTGGTCCATCATTGAAAGACGCCTGGACTTGGCTGCCCAGGCCGACCTGGTGCTGGCCTTCTACAACCCGATCTCCAAGGCCAGGCCGCACCAGCTCGGTGTGGCCCTGGAGGTAGTGCGCCGACACCGTGACGGGAACACGCCTGTAGTCCTTGGTCGTGACATCGGTAGGCCGGGGCAGACGCTGAAGGTAGTCACCCTGGCCGAACTGCTGCCAGAAATGGTCGACATGCGCACCATGGTGCTGGTTGGATCCTCCACTACCTGCACCTTCGACCGCGCAGCTGGGGGGCTCTGGGTCTATACCCCACGCTGGTATGGCGCAAAGCCGTAAGCGGCGGCAGCCCGGGCAGATGAGGAACTGCTTCGTGGCAGATTGATGGAAAGGTCACCGGTAGGTTTGCGGCTGGAGCCATTTGGCTTCAACCGTACCCTTCCTGGAGACCTTCCCATGACGACCGATAAAGAAAAGCTTCAGCTTCAGGTTCTGCCGGACAAGAATCTGTTCGTGTTCCCCGACCAAATGGGGGAGCAAAACCGCGATGCTGCAAAGGCCTGTCATGCCCTGGCAACGCAAGGTGCCAACAGGCAGCATGACCCCATCCGTGAAACACAGCTTTGGTTCAAGCACTACATCTACCTGATGTCCAAGATGGGCTGGGCGCCGACCAATGTCGATGTACAGCAGATTACTGAACGCAATATGCACCTTGAGATCAGCAACCTGCTAGGCAAGGGCTTGCAGGCAGCATATGGCGTTTTCACTGGCGATGTGGCAACCGCCCTGGACAATCTTGGCAAAACGGTTGTTTCAGCCTTGGCCGCCAGTACCAAAAACGTCGAGTTGCTCAATCGCAAGTCGGTGGAGGATGACCGAACCGAGCTGAGCCTGGTCAAGTGCGAGCAAACTGGCCAAGGTCAGGTGGCGATGCTGGTCAGTGCGATCCAGACCGACGCCAAGCCTGACAAGTCTGCCAACTATCTTTTGGCCAAGTGGGAAAGTAGCGGCACCTCCAATTTTGCCTGTGGTGCGGTGTTGAATTTCGATAAGCGCCAATACGACAAAGTTCGCGCCATTGTAGAAACCAAACTTGACGACAATGCCCTGCAGGTCCTGCTGGCACTGGAACTCTGACTATGAAGTTGGCCTGTCGACATGGCGTCGACAGGCCTGGAGGGCATACTGATGCACGCCAATTACACTTTGTGGTTGAACGGCAACAGCCTGGTATTGATCGACAACTCCGTCAGTGCTTCACGAGTAGAAGCACTGTTGGATGTTCAACTGGCAGCCTACCTGACCGCTAACAAGGGGCACGCCCTTCAGGACGCTGGGTGGCACAAGGAATATCTGCGAATTCAGGGTAACTTCGGCTGCACTGTCGCGACCTTGCATTCCAGCGCTGTGCCTGTTGCACCCGCAGTGGCCTGTGAGCCGTGGAAGATACTGCGGAGCAGTCTCTTGGCAGGTGTGCCCAGCGCCCTGCAGGGGTCGGTAGCCAAATGCCTCGACGCCTATTCCGCCCAACCAGACGGTGGCATAGAACAGTTGTTATGGGCGGAATGTGTTCGGTCCCCGGACGATAAAGGCATGAGCCATGTACGTATGGAGTTGCGCCTGATACTGGCCAATTCAGACGTCCTCAGTACTGAGTTGGGCTTTAGCACAGCAGAGAACCTGGCGACGGATTGGCTGTGGCAGCCGCTGAATCTTGCAAGTGCCCATGCCACTCAGCAGTTCGATGCCAGTTATTTCACCCATGAAAAGGTGATCAGTTCGATAAGTGCAGGCTTGCATGACTCTATCAAGGTCAAGCAATTGCAGTACCGCAGCCAGGTAAAACTTGCGACATCATCAGGAGTCGACGATGAGTGAATTCAATCTAAATGCCGCCAGTGGCAAACTCGTACACAGCAGCCTGCTGTCATTCTTGCCAGGTGTTAGCCGCGAAGCCCGTGACGATATCCTGTTGGCCAATGCGTTTGCCCAGCAAGTTGCCTGGGGGGACTATAACGAAGGCCTGGAGCCGGACTGGTTCAGGAACTACTGGCGTAACCTCGCGTTTCTGGGCTTTGATGGCAAGCTCGCGCCTACTGCGACTCGACCGGGGCCGGACAGGTCCAGCCTTGCCGAGCAGGCTCTTGCCCAGGTTCGTCAGAAAGGCTCCGCCGGTCATTATCAATCTGCCCAGTCGTCGCTTCAGGCACTGCGTAATCACAGCCAGACCTTGACCGCGTTTGAATCCCGGGCAGTCTCGAAAGCTGTTGGACGTTTTCAGTTGCTGCCTTGCTCTCAGCAGTCGAGCGGCTTCATCGACATGGTGTTGGTCCACATGGAAATGTCGATGAAAAAGACCTCCAAGGACTTCCTGTTCATGCAGTTGAGCAGTGAAGTAAAAATCCTGGACATGCGTGTCGAAGTGATCCACTTCAACTTGCAGGGGTTCCGCGAGGATTACCGCAAGCGGGCCCAGGCCAGTGTCGACAAGCAAAATGGCAAGGCTATCCTTGAGCTGCAATTGTAGGCGCCCGGCTTGGAAAGCTCAGGGCAGCAGGTAACCGCGAATCCCGGTAAAGATGATCTGTGCTGCCAGGGCACAGACGAATAGCCCCATCAGGCGGCTGACGATTTGCAAACCCTGGTCACCGAGCAGGCGCTCGATACCGTGCGATAGATACAGCACCAGGCCTACGGTAAAGCTGGCCAGGGCAATGCTGACGATGGCCAGCAGTTTTTCATCCCAGTGCGGCTGGCTTACCCCCATCACCAACAGCGCACCGATGGTGCCGGGGCCAACCGTCAGCGGAATGGTCAGCGGTACGATGGTCACATCCTGCTGCACGTTGTCGGCCTGTACCGCCGGCTTGCCCTGGGCCATGCCCAGGGCTGAAATGAACAGCACGCTGCCGGCACCAATGCGGAAGGCATCGGCGGTGATGCCGAAAATACCGAAGATCGCCCGCCCGAACAGGTACAGCATCACGCTGGCGACCAAGGCTGCGAACGCGACCTTCCAGGCCAGTTGCTTGCGCTCCTTGCTGGAGTGGCCACGGGTCAGGCTGATGAAACACGACAGCACGAAAAACGGGCTGTAGAGCACGAGCATTTTCAAGTAGACGCTGAACAACTCATGGAGCATGAGCAGTGTTCCTTGGGGTTTATGCCGGCGCGGCCTTGTGTCGCGAGGCCGCTCCTGCAAGAGCATTGGATATCGGTCAGGACGTATGTGCCGGGTCCGCCTTGACTTCCCGTTGATTGGCCCAGTATTGAATCAGCTCGCGCAACTGCGACAACTCCACCGGCTTGGCCATGTGCCCGTCCATGCCCGCCAGCCGCGCGCGTTCCTTGTGTTCGGCCAGTATGTGCGCAGTCAGTGCAACCACCGGCGTGCGCTGGCGCTGGTTTTCAGCTTCCCAGGCCCGCAACTGCTGGGTGGCCGAAAAACCGTCCAGTATCGGCATCTCGCAGTCCATCAACACCAGGTCATAATGCTGCGTTTTCATTGCCTGCAAGGCCTCTTCGCCATTGCAGGCAGTATCGGGCCTGAGGTTGAGCTTGCCGAGCATGCTGCGGATCACCTTGGTCGAGATGCTGTTGTCTTCGGCGACCAGCACGCGGAAATCGCCTGGCAGGTCAAGCGCCTGAGGGATGCCCGGCAGGCTGGCAGGCATCGCCTGTTCCCGGCCGCGCTGGGCCAGCTCTTCGGCCAGGGTGGTCTTCAACGTGTAGCCGGCCACCGGCTTGGCCAGTATTCGCTTGACCCCGGCGTTGCGCGCGATGACTTTACTCGGCGCATTGCTGATGCCGGTGAGCATCACCACCAGAATGTCGTGGTTCAGGCTCGGGTCTTCCTTGATCTTGGCGGCCAGCTGCATGCCGGTCATGCCGGGCATGTTCTGGTCCAGCAGGACCGCGTCGAAGTAGTCGCGCAGGTGCGCCTTGGTGCGCAAAAGGGCCAGGGCCTCCTTGCCCGACGGCACCGCGCTGACGTTCATGCCCCAGGCGCTGCACTGCTGTACAAGCACCTTGCGGCACGTATCGTTGTCGTCGACCACCAGCACGCGGGCATCGCGCAGCGGGCTGTCGAGGTCCGCCGGTGGCTGTTCCAGGCGTGAAGGGTCCAGCGGTAAGGTCAGCCACAGAGTGTTGCCCATGCCGGTGCTGCTCTTGATGCCGAACTCACCCTGCATCAGGCCAATCAGCTGTTTGGCGATGACCAGCCCCAGGTGGCCGCCCAGCTTGTTGCTGGAAAGGAAGTGGTGGCTGTGCAGCTCGGCCTGCAACAAGGCTTCACGGTCGGCAGCGGGCAACGGTTCGCCGCTGTCCTGCACGGCGATACGCAGGCGTGGCACCTCGCCGCGTTGATCCAGCGCCACCACCAGCAGGATCTCGCCCTGATCGGTGTTTTTCAGGGCGTTTTCCAGCAGGCTCGACAAGGCCTGGCGCAGGCGCGTCGGGTCTCCGCTGATGACCCGCGGTACTTGTGGCTGGGTGAAGCTGATCAGCTCGATGTTCTGTTGCTCGGCCTTGGCGCGGAAGATGTTAAGGCAATCCTCGATGAGCGCGTTAAGGTCGAACTGCACATCATCCAGCTCGATCTGCCGGGATTCCAGCTTGGAAATGTCCAGAATTTCGTTGATCAGCGTCAGCAGCTCGTTGCCGGCGCTGTGGATGGTCTGTACATAATCACGCTGCTTCACCGACAGCGGTGTGCCCAGCAGCAGTTCAGTCATGCCTAGCACACCGTTCATTGGCGTGCGGATTTCGTGGCTGATCTTGGCCAGGAACTCGGCTTTGGCGTTGATTTCCGCATCGCTGGCGGCCAGCGCACGGCTGGCGCTGAAACGCTCCTCGCTTATACGCCGCAGCCGTTCACTGACTGCCAGATTGAGCAGCAGGCCACTGACCACGGTCAAGCCCAGCAGGATGCACAGCAGCCAGGGTGTCGAGGTACGTGTCAGGCCCAGCAGGGCTGGCAGCAGTACCAGGCCTCCGAGGTTGAACACCACCATGGCCAGGCTGAACAGGCGCCCGGGTGCATAGCCCTTGTACCAGTGGTAGCTGCTGACCAGCAGCATGCTCACGCTGCCCAGCGCCATCAGGGCGTAGGTCATCAGGTTCAGTGGCAAGGTATCGACGAACAGCAGCACCAGGCCACTGAGCCCGACAATCAACATCTCGCCCTGCAGCAAGCGATTCAGCCGTGGCGAATTGCACGGCGAAAAGAAATGTTGGGTGAAATACAGCCCTGACAGGCCGGCCAGGACCAGTGTCAGGTAGGCGGCAGGCGTTTGCGCACTGTGCCACAAATGCCACCAGGGGCCGCTGAGGTTCAGCAGGATCAGGCCGCTGAGCAGCATCAGGCCGTGGTACAGCGCCAGGATAAGGGTGGTGCTGGAGCGGGTGTAGAGGAAGCGGATCAGGTTGTGCATGATCAGCATGATCAGGCCGCCGAACAGCATACCGAACAGCAGCGGCTGGCGTTGGTCCGAGGCCGCTTTGGCCGCAGGCTCCAGGCTGATGGCCGGCCGCAGCTGGTGCTCTGAGACCAGGCGCAGGTAGATGTCCAGCGGTTGCCTGCTGTTGGGCAGGGGCAATACGTGGTCGCTGCCGCGCAGGGTCGGGCTGGCATTGCCGGCCTGGCGCCCGTGGTGCAGTTGACGCAGAAGTTGCTCGCCTTCGAGGGCGTAGAGGTCCAGGCCAGAAAGGTCCGGGGCAAATACCCGTAGCAGTTGCTCCTGGTCACCTGGAGGCAGACGATAGTGCAACCACAGGGCCTGCCCAGCCGGGGCAGCATCAATGTCGGCGAGAGGCAGTGGGCTGAACTGGTTGCGATAGCGCTCGGAGCGCACATCGCTCAGTTGCAGGTTGGCCTGTTCGTCGAGCAGAACAGTCCAGCCACCGTCATGTTCGGCCGCAGCCGGAAACATGCAGAGCAGGGTCAGCAAGCTGACGATCAGAGCTGAGGCAATCCGAAGCCGACGCACTACGAAATCCCTTCTTGGCCGATGTGCCGGGTACCCACTATGCGCGGCGCGCCAAGTCGAAGGCAAGGCCCATGCAGGGCCCTGTCGACGAGCCGGATGCCGCAAGCTGAATCAGCTACGGCAAACCGGTAGTACTTACTGCTGGTGCTCACCGCGCTCGCGGGCGATGGCCCGATAGCCAATGTCGGAACGGTAGAAGCTGCCGTTCCAGCTGACTTCCTTGGCCAGGCGATAAGCCTGCTGCTGCGCGTCGGCAACGGTGCTGCCCATGGCGGTGGCACACAGCACACGCCCGCCGTTGGTGGTTACCTTGCCATCCTTGAGCGCAGTACCGGCATGGAATACCTTGCCTTCGATCTTGGCGGCAGCGTCCAGGCCGTTGATCACGTCGCCCTTGGCGTAATCGCCCGGGTAACCGCCAGCTGCCAGGACCACGCCCAGGCTCGGGCGCGGGTCCCACTGTGCTTCGACCTTGTCCAGGGCCTTGGCGAATGCAGCTTCCACCAGCAGTACCAGGCTCGACTCCAGGCGCAGCATGACCGGCTGGGTTTCCGGGTCGCCGAAGCGGCAGTTGAACTCGATGACCTTGGGGTTGCCCGCCTTGTCGATCATCAGGCCGGCGTAGAGGAAGCCGGTGTAGACGTTACCTTCCTCGGCCATGCCGCGCACGGTTGGCCAGATCACCTGGTCCATCACGCGCTGGTGCACGTCGGCGGTAACGACCGGGGCAGGGGAGTAGGCGCCCATACCGCCCGTGTTCGGGCCGGTGTCCTGGTCGCCGACGCGCTTGTGGTCCTGGCTGGTGGCCATGGGCAGCACATTGTGGCCGTCGACCATGACGATGAAGCTGGCTTCCTCGCCGTCGAGGAACTCTTCGATCACGACGCGCGAACCGGCTTCACCGAAGGCGTTACCTGCCAGCATGTCACGCACGGCGGCTTCTGCTTCTTCCAGCGTCATGGCGACGATCACGCCCTTGCCTGCCGCCAGGCCGTCGGCCTTGATCACGATTGGCGCGCCTTTTTCCTGCAGGTAGGCCAGCGCGGGCTCGATCTCGGTGAAATTCTGGTAGTCGGCGGTCGGGATCTTGTGACGCGCGAGGAAGTCCTTGGTGAAGGCCTTGGAGCCTTCCAGCTGGGCCGCGCCCTTGGTTGGGCCGAAGCAGTCCAGGCCACGGCTGCGGAACAGGTCGACCACGCCGATAACCAGCGGTGCTTCCGGGCCGACAATGGTCAGGTCGACGTTTTTCTCGGCGAAGTCGGCCAATTGGTCCAGGGCGCACACGTCGATGGCGACGTTCTCGCACTTGGCTTCAATGGCGGTACCGGCGTTGCCGGGGGCAACGAAGACTTTCTCGACGCGTGGGTCCTGGGCGACTTTCCAGGCCAGGGCGTGCTCACGGCCGCCGCTGCCGATGATCAAAACTTTCATGTCAAAACCTCGATTCAGGTGATCCCGGGGCTTGCGCCGAACACTGTGGGAGCGGGCTTGTCCGCGAATGCGGCGGTGAACCCACCATCGTATTCGCGGGCAAGCCCGCTCCCACAGGATTTCGACTCGCCTCGGGATCCGCGTAATTAGTGGCGGAAGTGGCGCATGCCGGTGAAGACCATCGCGATGCCGGCTTCGTCGGCAGCCGCGATGACTTCAGCATCACGCATCGAACCACCCGGCTGGATCACGGCGCTGATACCCACTTTAGCTGCGTTGTCGATGCCGTCACGGAACGGGAAGAATGCATCCGACGCCATGACCGCGCCCTGCACCTGCAGGCCAGCGTGCTCGGCCTTGATTGCAGCAATGCGGGCGGAGTTGACGCGGCTCATCTGGCCGGCGCCGACGCCGATGGTCTGGCGCTGCTTGGCATAGACAATGGCGTTGGACTTGACGAACTTGGCCACTTTCCAGGCGAATACCAGGTCGTGGATCTCTTGCTCGGTTGGAGCACGCTTGGTGACGATCTTCAGGTCATCGGCGGTGATCATGCCGATATCGCGGCTTTGCACCAGCAGGCCACCGTTGACGCGCTTGAAGTCCCAACCGGCAGCGCGCTCTGCTGGCCACTCACCGCACTCCAGCAGACGTACGTTCTGCTTGGCAGCCACCACGTCGCGAGCGGCCTGGGAGATTTTCGGAGCGATGATCACTTCGACGAACTGGCGGTCGACAATGGCCTTGGCGGTTTCGCCGTCCAGTTCACGGTTGAATGCGATGATGCCGCCGAACGCCGATTCGGTGTCGGTCGCGTAGGCCAGGTCGTAGGCCTTGCGAATGCCGCCCTCGTCTTCCGGTACTACCGCCACGCCGCACGGGTTGGCGTGCTTGACGATGACGCAGGCCGGCTTGACGAAACTCTTTACGCATTCCAGCGCGGCGTCAGTGTCGGCCACGTTGTTGAATGACAGTTCCTTGCCTTGCAGCTGGACAGCGGTGGAAATGCTGGCTTCGCCTTTCTTGGCTTCGACATAGAACGCCGCGCTCTGGTGCGGGTTCTCGCCATAACGCATTTCCTGTGCCTTGACGAACTGGCTGTTGAAGGTGCGCGGGAATTCGCTGCGCGCCTCGGTGCTCAGGGTGTCCTTGGCCTGGTCGATGGTGCCCATGTAGTTGGCGATCATGCCGTCGTAGGCGGCAGTGTGCTCGAACGCCTTGAGCATCAGATCGAAGCGCTGGGCATAGGTCAGGCCACCGGCCTTGAGGCCTTCGACGATGCCGGCGTAGTCGCTGGCGTTGACCACGATGGCCACGTCCTTGTGGTTCTTGGCTGCCGAACGGACCATGGTCGGGCCGCCGATGTCGATGTTCTCGATGGCGGTCGGCAGGTCACAGCCAGGCTTGGAAATGGTGGCTTCGAACGGGTACAGGTTGACCGCAACCAGGTCGATCGGCTTGATGCCGTGCTCGTTCATGATGGCGTCGTCGGTGCCACGACGGCCGAGGATACCGCCGTGAATCTTCGGGTGCAGGGTTTTGACCCGGCCATCCATCATTTCGGCGAAGCCGGTGTAGTCGGCCACTTCCACCGCGTTTACGCCGTTGTCCTTGAGCAGCTTGTAGGTGCCGCCGGTGGACAGGATCTCGACACCGAGCTGCTGCAGCTCACGGGCGAATTCGAGGATACCGGTCTTGTCGGAGACGCTGATCAGGGCGCGGCGGACTGGCAGGCGGGTAGTCTGGTCGGTCATTTCGGGTTCCAATAACGCGGTGGAGTCAGCAAAAAAGGCGCCTCTGTTCAGGGAGTCGCCTTTTCTGGATGGGATTCTGGCTTACAACAAGTCGTACTGCTTGAGCTTCTTGCGCAGGGTGCCTCGGTTCAGCCCGAGCATCTCGCTGGCCTTGGTCTGGTTGCCCTTCACGTAGTTCATCACGCTTTCGAGCAGGGGCGCCTCGACTTCGGAGAGCACCAGGTTGTACACGTCCGTCACGGTCGCGCCTTCCAGGTGGGCGAAGTAGTTGTGCAGCGCCTTCTCGACGCTGTCGCGAAGGGTCTGGCCCTCTTCGCTCGGCGTGTTGAGGTGCTGTTTCAGGTTGGCGTTGTCGCTCACGGGCGTTGTTCCACTCACAAAATTCTCGGTCATCATCGTCATGCGGCCACCCCTTGTCCGTCCTCTGTCTCAAGGCTCTGTCGACGTTCGCTGAAAAACGCGCGAACGTTGGCGCACTGCGCTTGTGTGTCTTCCAAAGCGTTGAACCGGGAGCGAAACTCCTTGCCGCCGGGTCGTGTTGCCAGGTACCAGCCAACGTGCTTGCGGGCGATACGTACGCCCATCACATCGCCATAGAAGGCATGCAGCGCGGCCAGATGCTCCAGCAGGATGCGTTCCACTTCGTCCAGTTGCGGCGCTGGCAGATGTTCGCCAGTGCGCAGGTAATGCTCGATCTCGCGAAAGATCCATGGCCGCCCTTGGGCAGCCCGGCCAATCAACAGGCCATCGACCCCGGTGGTTTCCAGCACCGCCCGGGCCTTTTCTGGCGAGGTGATATCGCCGTTGGCAAAAACCGGGATTGACACCGCCTGCTTGATGGCCGCGATGGTGTCGTATTCGGCTTCGCCGGTGTACAGGTCGGCACGTGTGCGGCCATGCACCGCCAGCGCCTGGATGCCAGCCTGTTCAGCGATCTTCGCCACGTTCAGGCCGTTCTTGTTCGCCCGGTCCCAGCCGGTGCGGATTTTCAGGGTCACCGGTACGTCCACGGCGCTGACCACGGCGTGGAGGATCTCGCTGACCAAGGCTTCATCTCTCAATAAAGCAGAGCCTGCGGCCTTGTTGCAGACTTTTTTTGCCGGGCAGCCCATGTTGATATCGATGATCTGGGCACCTGCCTCGACGTTGGCCTTTGCCGCCGCTGCCATCATCTGCGCATCACCGCCGGCGATCTGCACCGAGCGGGGCTCGGGATCACCTTCATGGATGCGGCGCAGGCTCGACTTGCGGCTGTTCCACAGGCTCATGTCGCTGCTTACCATCTCCGACACCACCATACCGGCGCCCATGCGCTGGCAAAGAGTACGGAAAGGCTGATCCGTCACCCCGGCCATGGGCGCGAGGATCAGGTTGTTACGTAGTGTGTATTGGCCGATGCGTACCGCCGACATAGGTGATCCCTGTTGTGGGGCCGAATCTTGGAGTTCGAAAAAGGGTTGGCATGATACCCGCTCTCGATGACTGGATAAAGATGGATTTGGATAAAATCTGAACAGTTGTCGGCTTATGCCTTTGCGCTTCAAGCAGCACGCGACAAGACAAAAAACGGCCGCAATTTGGGCGTCTTGTCTTGTGGCTTGCTGCTGGCCGCTTGTCGCTTACTCCGGCGAACGAAAGCTCAGGCTGTAATTCACCGCCTTCGGCCCTGGGTCGAGGATGTCCAGGGCAATGTGGATCGGCGTCTGGCTGGGCATTTCGCCACGCCCTGCCAGTTCGCCCGACAGGTACTCGCTGGGCTTGAAGCGGCGGCTGGCGATCAGTTGGCCATTGAGGTCGGCGAAGCGCAGCTCCAGCAACGGAAACGGCTGGGCGAAAGGCGCGCGGTTGTAGATGATCGCGTCGACGATCAGGGCGCCCTTGAAGTCCGGGTGGCTACGCACCACCAGATTGCTGCTCTTGATTCGTGCAATATCGACGCGGGTGGGTACCTGGCAACCGACCATTGGGCAGATCTGCTGGAAAATCGGCCGATACTGGTCCTGGCGGGCCATTTCGTCGAAGTGGAACCACACATACTGGAACGCCAGCAGGCCGGCAGCCAGCAGGGTCAGCACGCCCCACAGCAGGCGCTTGCCCCAGTTGGGCGCGGGTTTTTCCCAGCCCAGTTGCAGCGGATCGTCGACTACGTCGACCAGCGGCTCCTTGCGCGAGGGGCGCTCGGGTTTGCCGGCAAGGCCTGGTTCCAGGCGGTCTCCGGGTAGCGGCTCGACTGGCTCGTCGTCATGCGCCGTGAGGCCCAGCGCCACTGGCTCTTCGTCGCGGGCGCTCAGGCCTTTTTCCGGGGTTTCGTCCTCGCTGACGCGCAGCGGCTCGCTGAATGCAGGCGGGTCATCGCGTTTGGCCGCTCGGTGCTCGGGCGGCTCGCCATCGATGTCCAGGTCAAGGTTGCTGCCCAGGGTCGGCTCGGTGCGCTCGCCGGGCGCAGGCTCCAGGTCCAGATCCTGGGGGGCCGGCTCCAGCAGTACTGGGCCAGGCTCTGCAGGCTCCTGCGCAGGGTAGGGCTCTTCGGTCGCCGTGCCGAAAAGGTCTTCTGCGTGCTCGTCCGGGTGAAGTTCGTCGCGCCGTGCCTGCAACTGGTCATCCTGGCTGGCCGGGCGTGTCGGGGCCGGTTGGCCGCGACGCTCCAGGCGCTCCAGTTCCTTGTCGAGGTCGAGCTCGTCCAGCGCTTGGGCGGTAAGCGCCCAATCCTGGTCAGAGGGGCTACCGCGTGGACTGATGGCAGGCTCAGGCGCAGGCTCGGCAGGCGTTGCAGGTGCCGGCGCCGTTACTGCGGGTGCGCTGCTGGGAGCGGTGCGGTTCTGCTCCAGCAACTGCTTGGCGGCGTTGAATACCTGCAGGCAGTGACCGCAGCGCACCACACCGCGGGCCACGCTCAACTGGTGGTGGGTGACGCGAAAGCTGGTCTGGCAATGCGGGCACTGGGTGACGAAACTGTCGGTCATGCGGCGATCCGGGATCTGTGCAGAAAAGTATTCAAGGCCCGCTTAGCGACGCCGACCACTGATGCGCACCCAGCCGTCGCGCACGACGATCGGGTCCAGTTCAAAGTCGGCGGCGTAAGCGGCGGCCACGTCTTCACCTTGCTCGGCGAGGATGCCCGACAGCGCCAGCAGGCCACCTGGGCGAACCAGGCCAGACAACTGTGGCGCCAGCGACACCAGCGGGCCGGCGAGGATGTTGGCAACCAGCACGTCGGCCTGCATTGCCGGCATGTGCTCGGGCAAGTGCAGCGCCAGTTTCTCATCGGCAATGCCGTTGCGCTGGGCGTTGTCGCGCGAAGCCTCGATGGCCTGCACGTCGATGTCGGTGCCTACCGCTTCGCGGGCGCCCAGCAGCAACGCCGCGATGGCCAGGATGCCCGAACCGCAGCCAAAGTCCAGCACCTGTGTGCCTTCAAGCTGCTGGCCGTCTAGCCATTCCAGGCACAGGGCCGTGGTGGGGTGGGTGCCGGTGCCAAAGGCCAGGCCCGGGTCGAGCAGCAGGTTCACGGCGTCCTTTTCCGGGGCATCGTGCCAGCTGGGCACGATCCACAGGCGGCGGCCGAAGCGCATCGGCTGGAAGTTGTCCATCCAGCTGCGTTCCCAGTCCTGGTCCTCGATCACCTCGGCCTGGTGTTCGGGCAACTCGGCGCCGGTCAACAGGCGCAGGTGGGCGAACACCTGTTCAGGGTCGGCATCGGCCTCGAACAGCGCCAGCAGGTGGGTGTGCGACCACAGCGGGGTGGTATTGAGGTCTGGTTCGAAGATCGGTTGATCTTCGGCATCCATGAACGTGACCGAGACGGCGCCTACTTCAAGCAGCGCATCTTCATAGGTTTCGGCTTGTTCCGGGCTGATGGCCAGGCGTACTTGCAGCCAGGGCATGGCGGGCACCTTTGATAAATCGACAGGGGCAGCCCTAGGCTGCGCGAAGGCTGGCAGTTTACGCGAGTGCGGTGGATTTGTGGATCGGGGGCTGCACAGCAGCCCCCGGGCAGGTATCAGACAAAACAGAGCGACAGTGATTCGGCAATATAAGCAGGCTTCTCTTCACCTTCGATCTCCAGCGTGGCAATCGCCTTGAGTAGCCACTGCCCCGGTTTTTTCTCCATCACCTCGCCCAGCTTCACCTTCAGCCGAACGCGGCTGTCGACCTTGACCGGCTGAATGAAGCGCACGCTGTCCAGGCCGTAGTTCACCACCATCTTCAACCCTTGCGGCAGGACGAGGATGTCCTCGATCAGCTTTGGGATCAGCGACAAGGTCAGGAAACCATGGGCGATCGTGCCGCCAAACGGGGTTTTTGCCGCCTTCTCAGGGTCGACATGGATGAACTGGAAGTCGCCGGTCGCCTCGGCGAACAGGTTGATGCGCTGCTGGTCGATCTTCAACCACTCAGAGTGGCCCAGCTCCTTGCCAACGTACTGCGAAAGCTCTGTAACCGGTACATAGGGCATCGCGGACTCTCCGGGTTGTCAATTGGTACGAAAGTACAAGATCAGCACGGCTAACCGTTTCAGTCAAGTTGCCCGCTTTTCGGCGAATATCGGTCTGAACCTGTGCGTGCTTATAATGACGGCCATGCCCGAGGGAGATGCTTATGCTGTTGCGTGGTTTGACCTGGCTGGTGTTGTTCCAGTTGCTGGGGACGGCGATCAATCACCTGTTTGTGCCGTTTTTGCCTGGGCCGATCATCGGCCTGTTGTTGTTGCTGTGCTTCCTCATGGCCCGCGGTGAGGTTGGCACGCCGCTGAACGAGGCCGCCAGCAGTTTGCTGCGCTATCTGCCGCTGTTGCTGGTGCCGCCGGCAGTGGGGGTGATGGTATATGCCAAGGATATTGCCGCCGACTTCTGGGCGATTGCCGGGGCCTTGCTGATTTCCTGCCTGATGACCCTGGTGTTCGTCGGTGTGCTGATGCAAAAGCTCATCCAGCGCCAGGGCAAGCGTGAGGAGCAGCCATGATGCTCGACTGGCAGGGCGCACTCGATGCGGTCATACATCACCCATTGTTCGGTATCGGCATCACGCTGGGGGCCTATCAGGTAGTGCTGGCGGCCTACGAGAAAACCCGCTGGATCTTCTTGCAGCCTGTACTGGTATCGATGCTGCTGGTGATCGGCGTGTTGCTGCTGTGCGGTATCGATTACAGCGAGTACCGCAAAAGCACTGAAATCATGAACATTCTCCTGGGGCCCGCCACCGTGGCCCTGGCTGTGCCGCTCTATCTCAACCTGCGGCGTATTCGCCAGCTGTTCTGGCCTACATTTACTACGCTGGTAGTCGGAGGCCTGTTCGCCACGCTCTGCTGCCTGGTGCTGGGCTGGTGGTTCGGTGCCGAGCACATGATCCTGATGACCATGGCGCCGAAGTCCGTCACTTCGCCGATCGCCATGCTGGTGGCCGAGCAGATTGGCGGCGTGGCGGCCCTGGCGGCAGTGTTCGTGTTGATTACCGGGGTGATCGGGGCGATCTTCGGCCCGGCGTTGCTGAGCCGCTTTGGCGTGCACAGCCCAGAGGCACGCGGCATGTCCCTGGGCGTGACCGCACATGCAGTGGGCACTTCGGTGGCCCTGCAGGAAAGTGACGAATGCGGCGCCTTTGCCGCGCTGGCGATGAGCCTGATGGGGGTGGCTACAGCGGTGTTCCTGCCGCTGGCGGTCAGCCTGGTGGCTTGAGGAGTTGTGATGACGCTACCGCTGTTTCCGCTCAATACCGTGCTGTTTCCTGGCTGCTTTCTCGATTTGCAGATTTTCGAGGCGCGCTACCTGGACATGATCGGGCGCTGCATGAAGCAGGGCGAAGGTTTTGGTGTGGTGTGCATCCTTGAGGGCGAACAAGTCGGCAAGGCGCCGCCGGTGGTCGCCTCGATCGGCTGTGAAGCGATGATCCGCGACTTCGTGCAGCAGGATAACGGCTTGCTGGGTATTCGTGTCGAGGGCGTGCGGCGCTTCAATCTGGAAAGCTCCGAGGTGCAGAAGGACCAGCTGCTGGTGGGGCAGGTGCAATGGCTGCCGGAGCAGGCAGACAGCCCGTTGCTCGAGGCCGATGACGACCTGCTGGCGCTGCTGGTGGCCCTGGGTGAGCACCCCATGGTCGAAGCGCTGGGCATGCCGCGCCCGGTGGACGGGCGTCAGGCGCTGGCCAATCAGCTGGCGTACCTGTTGCCGTTCATGGAGGAGGACAAGCTGGACCTGCTGACCCTCGATTCGCCCCAGCAGCGACTGGGGGAAATCCAGAAGCTGCTGGAACGGATTCAGGGTGAACTGTTTGCCTGATGACCCTGTGCTGCGAAGAAGCCGGCAGCATCAATACTGATATCGCAGCAAAGCCTGAGGCAGCGCATGCATGGCAAAGAACGCCAGCAACGCCATGCATGCCGGCAACACCAGCCACCATACCCGCAGTGGCAGAGCCGGCAGTGCCTGCTGGCGTTGCACCAATGTCAGGCTGAGTGCGCACACGCAGCAGGCCAGAAGAGCCCCGGCCAGGATGTCGGTTGGCCAGTGCGCCCCCAGGTACACCCGTGACAGGGCAATCGACAGCGCCGGAATGCACCCCAGCATCACCCAGGTCAGGCGCATCCGTGGTGGCTGCCCACGTCCTGCCAGCACGGCCATAACCAGAAAGAACGCGAACGATGCCGAGCTGTGCCCGCTGGGCATGCTGTAGCTGGTCAGTGGGTCGGTCAATACTTCCGGTCTGGCCCGGGCAAATAGCCATTTCAGTGTGCCGTTGGCGATCGCAGTGCCCATCAACGCGCCAGCAGCGAAAAATGCGTGCCGCCACTGGCGGGCAAGCAGCAGCAGGCCGGTCAGCAGGCCGCCGAGGAAGAACTGGGTGCGGAAATCGCCTAGTCGTGTCACCAGTACCACGGTGCTGTCGATGGCCTGGCTGCGATGCTCCTGGACCAGTGTCATCACGCCTTGGTCGAACTCATGGAAGTAGGGCCAGCCAAGGAATACACCGGCCAGGGCGATAAAGCTGAGAGCGGCAACCAGCCGCGTGCCGTGGCGCTGGTCACGCAGGCTGGTATTCAGGCTCAGGCCGATCAGCACTGCGAGGGCGCCGGCAATGATCCCGGCGTCCAGCCAGAAGCCTTCCGGCAGGGGCAGGCGCATGGCGGCGCCGGTGGCCCAGCCGGGTAGCAGGTAGGCTACCGACCAGCCGGCACCCGCCAACAGGCTGACAGCGATGAAACGCGGCAGGGGCATGTCGAACATGCCGGCGACCATTGGCAGCATCGGCCTCAGCGGGCCGATGAAGCGGCCTACCAGCAGGCTGGCGATGCCATAACGCTGGAAGTAGCTTTCGGCGCTGCCGATCCATTCTGGATGGTGGCGGAGCAGCGGCAGGCGGCGGATGTTCTGGTGAAAGTACTTGCCCACTGCGTAAGACAGGGCGTCGCCCAGCAGGCCGCCGAGAAAGCCGAGGAGCAGCGTTTCGCCCAGGCTGAACGCGCCGTTGCCGGCCAGTACCGCAACGGCGAAAAGCAGTATGGTGCCCGGCACGATAATGCCGGCGATGGCCAGGCATTCGATGCAGGCCACCAGGAAAATCGCCAGGCCAAGCCACTGCGGGTTGGCGCTGAGCCAGCCGGTCAGGCTGTCGAGCCATTGGCCCATGTTCAGCTTCCTTGTTCGAGAATGAAGAAATCACGGCCTTCGACTTGGCCGCGACGTAACGGGTTCCGTGTGCAGAAACGGGCGTACTCGGCGTCGACGAAGCGGTACGGCAGGTGCTCGTCGCGCCCGTGCGGGATGCCCAGGCGAGCGGCCTGGATCACCCGGGGCACGACATTGCCACAGTCCTCGACGTACAGACGTTCGGCGTCGAAACGCTGGGCGTCCCAATGCGGCACTTTCAGGCCCAGGGCCCGGCATAGCAGGGTCTGGCCGGCGCACAGGCGCTCTTGCGGGCGGATATTGCCGCTTGCATCGGGGTTGTTCAGTTGCATCTGCGCCAGGCTGTCGGGCCCCGAGAGGGTGTCCTGCCAAGGATAGGCAGACTTGATCAGCACCGCGTTGCCCGGCCCGTGGGCGCTGAAGTTGAGCGAATCGCCGCCGCGGGCGTAGTACATGTAGATGTGCCCGCCCTCCAGGAACAGCGCCTTGCGTTTTTCGGTGTAGCCGAGCGAAGCGTGGCTACCTTTGTCGGTGAGGTAGTAGGCCTCGGTCTCGATGATTCGCGCGGCCAGCCACAGGTCGCCGTGGCGGTGGCGAATGACCTTGCCGAGCAGGGCCTTGGCCAGGGTCTGGGCGTCGCGGTCGAAAAAACTGTCGGGCAGGGCTGGCATGCGGGCGGTTCGTGGCTGGAAGGGCTGGGATGATAGCAATGAATGACTTAATCGAGGCTGAACCTGTAGGGCGATTGATTGGTATCCATATGTTTCATTGGCAGGGGCTGCTGGGTGTTCGCCTTGAGGTGTTTGGTTTCTGTGAAATCGAGCGCCGCCCGCGCGGCGCATCGCGAGCTACGCTCGCTCCTACGTTTGTTTCTGGCCAGTAACGCCTGTGACAGGTGCGCGCGACCGCCCTGGTTTGTACGCCGTAATATTAAGTCATGCACCAGGGCGTCCGCGCGCAAGTTTCCCAGGAAAGCAGACGTAGGAGCGAGCGTAGCTCGCGATGCGCCGCGCGGGCGGCGCTCGATCTCACAGGCACCAAACACCTTCAGCGCAAACACCCATTTTCTACCATCCGCCACCCGCCGCTGGGCGTACACCTGCGCGGCAGTTATAATCAGCCGATTTCCCCTTCGCCAAGACACCGAACCCATGACTGAGTCCGTTCTTGACTATATGACCCGCTTGGGTCGCGCTGCCCGTGAGGCTTCCCGGGTCATTGGCCGTGCCAGCACCGCGCAGAAGAACCGCGCCCTGCAGGCTGCCGCCGACGCGCTGGACGCCGCCCGTGCCGAACTCACCGCTGCCAACGAGCTGGACCTGGCCGCCGGCCGCGCCAGTGGGCTGGAGCCCGCACTGCTCGACCGTCTGGCGCTGACCCCGGCGCGTATCGACGGCATGATCACCGGCTTGCGCCAGGTGGCCAGCCTGCCGGACCCGGTCGGTGCCATCCGCGACATGAGCTACCGCCCATCGGGCATTCAGGTAGGCAAGATGCGTACCCCGCTGGGGGTGATCGGGATCATCTATGAATCGCGCCCGAACGTGACCATCGATGCTGCCAGCCTGTGCCTCAAGTCGGGTAACGCAACCATCCTGCGTGGCGGTTCCGAAGCCATCCATTCCAACCGCGCCATTGCCACCTGCATTCAGCGTGGCCTGGCCGAAGCCGGCCTGCCGGCGGCGGTGGTGCAGGTGGTCGAAACCACCGACCGCGAAGCCGTGGGCGCGCTGATCAGCATGCCGGAATTCGTCGATGTCATCGTGCCGCGCGGTGGCCGTGGCCTTATCGAGCGTATCAGTCGCGATGCCCGCGTGCCGGTGATCAAGCACCTGGACGGCATCTGCCACATCTATGTCAGCCAGCATGCCGACCTGGACAAAGCCTGGAATGTGGCCTTCAACGCCAAGACCTACCGCTATGGCATCTGCGGGGCCATGGAAACGCTGCTGGTCGACCAGCAAGTGGCTGAGCGCTTCCTGCCAGAAATGGCCCGCCGCTTCGTCGAGAAGGGCGTGGAACTGCGCGGTTGTGAGCGCACCCAGGCCATCATCAGCGTCAAACCGGCTACCGAAAGCGACTGGCACACCGAATACCTCGATGCGATCCTGTCGATTCGCGTGGTCGACGGCCTGAACCAGGCCATCGAACACATCAACCACTATGGCTCGCACCACACCGACTCGATCATCACCGAACACCAGGGTGAAGCCCGCCAGTTCATGGCTGAAGTCGATTCGGCGTCGGTCATGCTCAACACCCCGACCTGCTTTGCCGACGGTTTCGAGTACGGCCTGGGTGCGGAAATCGGTATTTCCACCGACAAGCTACATGCCCGCGGCCCTGTGGGCCTGGAAGGCCTGACCTGCGAGAAGTATGTGGTGATCGGCGATGGCCAGTTGCGCGGCCAAGGGTCCTGCTGAGTTGAGCAAGGCTCACGCAGTCCGGCGCATCGGCATTCTAGGTGGTACCTTCGACCCCGTGCATATCGGCCACCTGCGCAGCGCGCTGGAAGTGGCCGAGTTCATGGGGCTGGATGAGCTACGCCTGTTGCCCAATGCCCGGCCGCCGCACCGCGACACGCCACAGGTGGCCGCGCAGGATCGCCTGGCCATGGTCCGTGAAGCGGTGCAGGGCGTCGCTTGCCTGAGCGTCGATGCCCGCGAGCTGGAGCGTGACAAGCCGTCGTACACCATTGATACGCTGGAATCGATCCGCGCCGAATTGTCCGGCGACGACCAGCTGTTCCTGGTGCTGGGTTGGGATGCCTTCTGTGGCCTGCCCGCCTGGCATCGCTGGGAAGAATTGCTGCAACACTGTCACATCCTGGTACTGCAACGTCCGGATGCTGACGTAGAACCCCCTGACGAGTTGCGCAACCTGTTGGCTGCGCGCTCGGAGAGCGATCCCACCGCCATGTCCGGCCCGGCGGGAAATATTTCGTTCGTCTGGCAGACGCCGCTTGCGGTGTCGGCTACACAGATCCGACAGCTGCTGGCCAGCGGCAGATCGGTGAGGTTCCTGGTGCCGGACGCCGTACTGGCCTATATCGAGGCGCACGAACTGTATCGTGCGCCCAACTGACGGTGCCTCTGGCGCCTCATCCAACGAGTTGAACGAGTTTTATATGACCAAGCAGAAAATTTACGGCGAAGAACTGGTCGCAGTGACCAAGGCAGCGCTGGAAGACGTCAAGGCCCAGGACATCCAGGTCATCGACGTGCGCGACAAGCACAGCCTGACCGACTACATGATCATTGCCACCGGTACCTCCAACCGCCAGATCAACGCGATGGCCGAAAAGGTCCGTGAAGCGGTCAAGGCCAAGGGCGCCCAGCCACTGGGTGAAGAAGGCAAGGGCGACAGCGACTGGGTGCTGCTGGACCTGAACGACGTCATCGTGCACATGATGACCGCCGCTGCCCGCCAGTTCTACGACCTTGAGCGTCTGTGGCAGGGTGCCGAGCAAAGCCGTGCCGCCGATGGCAAGCACCACAGCCCGGACCATGCTCACGAGTACTCCGACAAGCTCAAAGACCGCGAGTGAGGAAAGCGCTGTGCGTCTGCGCCTGATTGCGGTCGGCTCGCGCATGCCGAAGTGGGTCGAGGAAGGCTGGCATGAATATGCCAAGCGCCTGCCCACCGAGCTGTCGCTTGAGCTGGTGGAAATCCCGCTGAACACCCGTGGCAAGAATGCCGACGTCGCCCGCCTGATCCGTCAGGAGGGCGAAGCCATGCTAAGCAAGGTGCAGCCTGGGGAACGCATTGTCACCCTCGAGGTCCATGGCAAGCCCTGGAGTACCGAGCAGTTGGCCACCGAGCTGGACCGCTGGCGCCTGGATGCGCGCACGGTGAATTTGATGGTGGGCGGCCCGGAGGGCCTGGCACCTGAGGTTTGCGCGCGCGCCGAGCAACGTTGGTCGCTGTCGCCGCTGACTTTGCCGCACCCGTTGGTAAGGATACTCATCGGCGAGCAGATCTACCGCGCCTGGACCGTGTTGTCCGGGCACCCTTACCACAAATGAGCCTGTAAGCAGTCCGATGTCGCAGCCGATCCGTCTCAAGGACCACGAGAAAGACGCCCGCCTGGTGCGCAAGCGCGTCGTCGTCGGCGCAGTGGCGATCATGCTGCTTATTTGCGTGCTGATCGCGCGGCTGTACTACCTGCAGATCATCCAGTACGACTACCACTCCACGCTGTCGGAGAACAACCGGGTGCATGTGCAGCCGATCCCGCCGACTCGCGGGCTGATCTTCGACCGCAACGGCGTGATCGTTGCCGATAACCGGCCCAGCTTCAGCCTGTCGATGACCCGCGAACGTGCAGGTAACTGGCAGGAAGTGCTGGATACCATCGTCGAAGTGCTTGAGCTCGACGCTGACGATCGTGCCCTGTTCGAGAAGCGCATGCGC
Organism: Pseudomonas sp. LTR0; assembly: GCF_036630035.1. Taxonomy (NCBI): domain Bacteria; kingdom Pseudomonadati; phylum Pseudomonadota; class Gammaproteobacteria; order Pseudomonadales; family Pseudomonadaceae; genus Pseudomonas; species Pseudomonas sp. LTR0. The sequence goes on along the minus strand of NZ_CP123734.1, from coordinate 4,827,244 downwards.
CAAGGCCGCCGGCCATTCGAGCCGGTGCCGATCCTGTTCGAACTCAACGAAGAGCAGATCGCCCGTGTGGCGGTAAACCAGTTCCGCCTGCCGGGTGTGGAAGTGGTGGCCCAGCTGGTGCGGCATTACCCGCAGGGTGCGCACTTCGCCCATTCGGTGGGTTATGTTGGGCGGATCAACGAGAAAGAGCTGAAAACGCTCGACCCGGTGAACTACAGCGGCACTCACCATATCGGCAAGACCGGCATCGAGCGCTTCTACGAAGACGCCCTGCACGGTCAGGTGGGTTATGAGGAAGTCGAGACCAACGCCCGTGGCCGCGTGCTTCGGGTGCTCAAGCGCACCGACCCGAAGCCGGGCAAGGACATTGTGCTGAGCCTGGACATCAAGCTGCAGGAGGCCGCCGAAGCCGCCCTGGGCGGCCGGCGTGGTGCAGTGGTTGCGCTCGACCCACGAACCGGCGAAGTGCTGGCGATGGTGAGTCAGCCGAGCTTCGACCCCAACCTGTTCGTCACTGGCATCAGCTTCAAGGCCTATGGCGAATTGCGCGACTCGATCGATCGGCCGTTATTCAACCGCGTGCTGCGTGGCCTGTACCCGCCGGGTTCGACCATCAAGCCGGCGGTGGCTATTGCCGGCCTGGACAGTGGCGTAGTCAATGCCAGCACCAGGGTGTTCGACCCGGGCTACTACCAGCTGCCCAACTACGACCACAAATACCGGAACTGGAACCGCTCCGGTGATGGCTGGGTCGATCTGGACACCGCCATCATGCGCTCGAACGACACCTACTTCTATGACCTTGCACACAAGATGGGCATCGATCGGTTGTCCAGCTACATGAACAAGTTCGGCATCGGCCAGCGGGTTTCCCTCGATATGTTCGAGGAGTCTGCGGGGTTGATGCCCTCGCGCGAATGGAAGCGTGCCACCCGTCGCCAGGCCTGGTTCCCCGGCGAAACCCTGATTCTCGGCATCGGCCAGGGTTACATGCAGGCCACGCCGCTGCAGCTGGCCCAGGCCACTGCACTGATCGCCAACAAAGGCGTGTGGAACCGCCCGCACCTGGCCAAGACCATCGAAGGCCTGCCGCCGGTAGACGACAACCCGCCGGAAGACATCGTGCTGCGTGACAAGTCTGACTGGGCCAAGGTCACCCATGGCATGGAGCAGGTGATGCACAACCCCCGCGGTACCGCGCGCAAGGCAGCTGCCGGTGCCCAGTACCGCATTGCCGGCAAGAGCGGTACCGCCCAGGTGGTGGCGATCAAGCAGGGCGAGAAATACGACCGCAACAAACTCCAGGAGCGCCACCGCGACCATGCCCTGTTCGTCGCTTTTGCCCCAGCCGAAGCCCCGAGAATCGTGGTCTCGGTGATGGTCGAGAACGGTGAGTCCGGCTCGGGTGTCGCCGCACCGGTGGTACGCCAGATCATGGACGCCTGGCTGCTCGACGAAAATGGCCGGCTCAAACCCGAGTTCGCGCCAGCCACCGTTACCCAGGAATCGGCCCTGTGATGAACAATTTCGATCGCATGCTCTCCAGCGAGGATGTGATGCGTCGGCGTGCCAGCTTTTTGCAGCGCATCCATATCGACGGCCCCTTGCTGATCATTCTGCTGACCCTTGCGGCCGGTAGCCTGTTCGTACTGTATTCGGCCAGTGGCAAGAACTGGGACCTGCTGCTCAAGCAAGCCACCTCGTTTGGCATCGGCCTGGTGTCGATGTTCGTCATTGCCCAGCTGGAGCCGCGCTTCATGGCGCGTTGGGTGCCGCTGGCCTACCTGGCCGGGGTGTTGTTGCTGGTGGTGGTGGACGTGATGGGCCACAACGCCATGGGTGCCACACGCTGGATCAACATCCCCGGCGTGATCCGCTTCCAGCCCTCGGAATTCATGAAGATCATCATGCCGGCGACCATCGCCTGGTACCTGTCCAAGCGCACCCTGCCGCCACATTTGAAGCACGTGGCGATCAGCCTGGTGCTGATCGGCGTGCCGTTCATGCTGATCGTGCGTCAGCCCGACCTGGGGACCGCGCTGCTGATCCTGGCCTCCGGTGCCTTCGTGCTGTTCATGGGCGGCTTGCGCTGGCGCTGGATCCTCAGCGTGCTGGCGGCAGCCGTACCCGTCGCGGTGGCAATGTGGTTCTTCGTCATGCACGACTACCAGAAGCAGCGGGTATTGACCTTTCTCGACCCTGAAAGCGACCCGTTGGGGACCGGTTGGAACATCATCCAGTCCAAGGCGGCGATCGGCTCGGGCGGGGTATTTGGCAAAGGCTGGTTGCTTGGCACACAGTCGCATCTGGACTTTCTGCCGGAAAGCCACACCGACTTCATCATCGCCGTGCTCGGCGAGGAGTTCGGCCTGGTTGGCATCTGTCTGCTGCTGATTGTCTACCTGCTGCTGATCGGCCGTGGCCTGGTGATCACGGCCCAGGCGCAGACCCTCTTCGGCAAGCTGCTTGCGGGCAGCCTGACCATGACCTTTTTTGTATACGTGTTCGTCAATATCGGAATGGTGAGCGGCCTTCTGCCCGTGGTGGGCGTGCCGCTGCCTTTCATCAGCTATGGCGGAACATCGTTGGTGACGCTGCTGTCAGCGTTTGGCGTTTTGATGTCGATCCATACGCACCGCAAGTGGATCGCGCAGGTTTGAATAAGGTGAACAATTTCATGCAAGCAGTGCGTAACTGGGCTGCCCGTTGTGCGCCTTGGATTGGTGCGGTGGGCCTGTTCGGCGCTGTACAGTTGGCCCATGCCGGCGAATACGAAGGCTCGCCGCAGGTAGCTGCGTTTGTTGGCGAAATGAGCCGCGACTATGGTTTTGCGCCGGAGCAACTGATGGGCGTGTTTCGTGAGGTACAGCGCAAGCAGTCGATCCTCGACGCCATCTCGCGACCGGCCGAGCGGGTCAAACCGTGGAAGGACTACCGGCCGATGTTCATCACCGATGCGCGTATCGCTCGCGGTGTGGATTTCTGGCGCCAGCACGAGGCCGTATTGACGCGGGCCGAGCAGGATTACGGCGTACCTGCGCAGTACATTGTCGCGATCATTGGCGTGGAAACCTTTTTTGGCCGCAATACCGGCAACTACCGGGTGATCGACGCCCTGTCGACGCTGGGCTTCGACTACCCGCCACGTGCCGAGTTCTTCCGCAAGGAGCTGCGTGAGTTCTTGCTGCTGGCCCGCGAGGAGCAACTCGACCCCTTGACGCTCAAGGGCTCGTACGCCGGCGCCATGGGCCTGCCGCAGTTCATGCCGAGCAGCTTCCGCAACTACGCGGTGGACTTCGACGGGGACGGCCATATCAATATCTGGAACAATCCTGACGATGCCATCGGCAGCGTGGCCAGCTACTTCAAGCGCCACGGTTGGGTGGCCGGGGAGGGAGTGGTCAGTCGCGCCAGGGTGGAAGGTGAGCGCGCCGACGAAGGCCTGACCACCGGCATCGAACCGGTGAAAACGGTCGGGGAGTTGCGTACGCTTGGCTGGTCGGTTCATGATTCCCTGCGCGATGATCTGCCGGTTACCGCCTTCCGTCTCGAGGGCGAGAGCGGCCCTGAATACTGGATGGGCCTGAAAAACTTCTACGCGATCACTCGCTACAACCGCAGCGTGATGTATGCCATGGCGGTACATCAGCTTGCGGAACAGCTGGTTCAAGTACGGGGCGTCAAGTAATGCGCGCAATCATCTCTGGCAATTCTTTCAAGCTGCTCACCTGCCTCGCCGTCGGCGTGGTGCTGGCCAGCTGCTCCTCCAATCGCCCGACCCAGCAAAGCAGCGGCAGCGTCGTACGTAGCCAGCCCGGCTTGGACATCAACCGGGCACACAAGGACGGCGCGCCGTGGTGGGACGTGGATGTGAACAAGATCCCTGATGCCACGCCGACCGTGCACACCGGTAACTACAAGGCCAACCCGTACACTGTGCTTGGCAAGACCTACTATCCGATGCAGGACTCGCGCAACTATCGCGCCGAGGGTACGGCGTCGTGGTATGGCACCAAGTTCCACGGGCAGAACACTGCCAACGGTGAGCTGTACGACCTGTATGGCATGAGCGCAGCGCACAAGACCCTGCCGCTGCCGGCCTATGTGCGGGTGACCAACCTGGCGAACGGCCGCAGCGTGATCCTTCGGGTGAACGACCGTGGCCCGTTCTATTCCGACCGTATCATTGACTTGTCCTATGCTGCGGCGAAAAAGCTCGGCTATGCCGAGATCGGCACCGCGCACGTGCGCGTCGAGGGTATCGACCCGAAGCAGTGGTGGGCTGAGCGTGGCCAAACGCCGCCGATGGTACTGAAGGAGCCGCAAGTGGCGCAGACCCAGGCAATACCGGCCAGCACCGGGCGTGTCGAGCAATGGACTCCGCCACCACAGCAGCACGCAGCGCCAGTGGTACCGGTGCAGGTGGGTGGCAATAACGTGCCTGGCGGCAACGCTGGCAGTTTCTTGCAGGTAGGCGCGTTTGCCAACCCGGACGCTGCCGAGTTGCTGCGCGCCAAGCTCAGTACCATGGTCAATGCCCCTGTGTTCATCAGCTCGATCGTGCGTAACCAGCAGACCCTGCACCGCGTGCGCCTGGGGCCTATCGGCAGCCAGGGCGAGGTCCAGCAAGCGCAAGACAGCATTCGCCTGGCGAACTTGGGGCAGGCCAAGCTGGTCACAGCAGACTGACTGTGGGAGCGGGCGCGCCCGCGAAGACGGCAACACCAAACTGTCGGTTTTGTCATGAATTGCCGGGCTCGGCCATGTACAATGACAGCTTTTGCCCGCAGCGACATAAAGCCGCACTGTCGCGGGCCAGGCCAACGGCCATAAAACTAGACTGACTGGCGCTGGGCGCATGATCTTGCCCAGGGAACATCTCAGACCATTAGCGATTTTCGAGAGACGGATGAACATCACCAACCTTGCCAAACGACTTTGCCTGCCTGTACTGCTGCTGATCACGCCTGCCGCCTTCGCGGCGGAGCAGATGACGCCGGCGCCACCACAACTGGCCGCCAAGTCCTACGTACTCATGGACGCGTCCAGCGGCAACGTGCTGGTCGAGAACAACGGTGACGAGCGTCTGCCGCCAGCCAGCCTGACCAAGCTGATGACCGCCTACATCGCGACCCTGGATATCCGCCGCGGCCAGATCGGTGAAAGTGACCCGGTTACCGTCAGCGAAAACGCATGGCGTACCGGCGGTTCGCGCATGTTCATCAAGGTTGGTAGCCAGGTATCGGTCAGCGACCTGCTGCACGGCATCATCATCCAGTCCGGTAACGACGCCTCGGTCGCCTTGGCCGAGCATATCGCCGGCAGCGAAGACGCCTTCGCCGACATGATGAACAAGACGGCTGCCGACCTGGGCATGACCAACAGCCACTTCATGAACCCGACCGGCCTGCCGAACCCCGAGCACTACTCGTCGGCGCACGACATGGCGACCCTGGCCCGTGCGATCATCAACGTCGACCCGGCTCACTACGCCATCTACTCGCAGAAAGAGTTCTTCTGGAACAACATCAAGCAGCCTAACCGCAACCTGCTGCTGTGGCGTGACAAGACCGTCGATGGCCTGAAAACCGGTCACACCGACGAAGCCGGCTACTGCATGGTGGCTTCGGCCGTTCGTGATGGCCAGCGCCTGATCGCCGTGGTCTTCGGAACCAACAGCGAACAATCGCGTGCTGCCGAAACCCAGAAGCTGCTGACCTACGGTTTCCGCTTCTTCGAAACCCAGACCTTCTACCAGAAGGGCACCGAGCTGACCCAGGCGCCGGTCTGGAAGGGCGCTACCAGCCAAGTCAAGGCTGGCCTGGCTGACGACCTGACCATGACTATGCCTAAAGGCCAATTGAAGCGCCTGCAGGCTTCGATGACCATGAACCCGCAGCTCACCGCACCGATCGCCAAAGGTGACGTGATCGGCAAAGTGGAAGTCAAACTGGACGAGAAAGTGGTTCACAGCGCCGACCTGATCGCCCTTGATGGCGTCGAGGAAGGTGGTTTCTTCCGCCGTATGTGGGATAGCATCCGTCTATTCTTCTACGGGTTGTTCAACTGATACGTGACCTGCATGCCCCCGCGCATACCGCGGGGGTGTTGTTGTTGCCACGGCTTACGAGGCCGTTTCCGCCATGAGCGAACCAGACGTCAAGTCGCACAAGATCGAATTCCCTTGCGACGATTACCCGATCAAGGTCATCGGTGACACCGTTGTCGGTTTCAAGGACACGGTCATCGAGATTCTCAGCAAGCACGCCAAAGTCGACCTTTCTACCCTGGCCGAGCGCCAGAGCAAGGAAGGCAAGTACACCACCGTGCAATTGCACATCGTTGCCGAAAGCGAGAACCAGCTGCACGATATCAACAGCGCCCTGCGCGCTACCGGCATCGTGAAAATGGTGCTCTGATGCCCGCCTGTCTCGGTTTTCGCGATCTTGGCCTGCAGCCCTACGAACCGGTGCTTGAGGCCATGCGTCGTTTTACCGAGCAGCGTAGCCCGGACAGCCAGGATGAAATCTGGCTGGTCGAGCACCCTTCGGTCTTCACCCAGGGGCAGGCCGGCAAGGCCGAGCACCTGCTGGTGCCGGGCGACATCCCGGTGGTGCAGACCGACCGCGGCGGCCAGGTCACCTACCATGGCCCCGGTCAGCTGGTGGCCTACCTGCTGCTGGATGTCCGCCGGCTGGGCTTTGGCGTGCGTGAGCTGGTCAGCCGTATCGAGCAGGCCCTCATCGACCTGCTCGCCAGCTATGCTGTTCAGGCGTCTGCCAAGCCCGATGCCCCGGGTGTCTATGTCGACGGAGCGAAAATTGCCTCCCTCGGCCTGCGAATTCGCAACGGCCGTTCGTTTCACGGCCTTGCCCTGAACGTGGACATGGACCTTGCGCCATTCCGCCGAATCAACCCCTGCGGCTATGCGGGGCTGGCGATGACCCAGCTGCGCGATCTGGCAGGCCCGATCGAACTCGACGAGGTCAGGACAAGGCTGCGCGGACAGCTGGTCAAGCACCTCGACTACGCTGAGCAGACGACCCTCACGGGCGGAATCGACTGAATATGACAACTGTGCAAGAAGCCGTGCCGAACCTGATACCTACCCAGGATGCCACCCCGCGCCCAGCGCCGAAGAAGGTGGAAGCTGGGGTCAAGCTGCGTGGCGCCGACAAGGTCGCGCGCATCCCGGTGAAGATCATCCCTACCGACGAGCTGCCAAAGAAGCCCGACTGGATCCGCGTGCGTATCCCGGTGTCGCCCGAGGTAGACCGCATCAAGCAACTGCTGCGCAAGCACAAACTGCACAGCGTGTGCGAAGAGGCCTCCTGCCCGAACCTGGGCGAATGCTTCTCGGGTGGTACCGCCACCTTCATGATCATGGGTGACATCTGCACCCGTCGTTGCCCGTTCTGCGACGTTGGCCACGGCCGACCGAAGCCGCTGGATCTGGACGAGCCGAAAAACCTGGCGGTTGCCATTGCCGACCTGCGCCTGAAGTACGTGGTGATCACCTCGGTGGACCGCGACGACCTGCGTGACGGTGGTGCCCAGCACTTTGCTGACTGCATCCGGGAAATCCGCGCGCTGTCGCCAGGCGTGCAGTTGGAGACCTTGGTGCCGGACTACCGTGGCCGTATGGACGTTGCCCTGGAAATCACCGCGCAAGAGCCGCCGGATGTGTTCAACCACAACCTCGAGACCGTACCGCGCCTGTACAAGGCCGCGCGCCCGGGTTCGGACTATGACTGGTCGCTGGACCTGCTGCAGAAGTTCAAGCAGTTGGTGCCGCACGTACCGACCAAGTCGGGCCTGATGCTCGGCTTGGGTGAAACCGACGAGGAAGTGATCGAAGTGATGCACCGCATGCGCGAGCATGACATCGACATGCTTACCCTCGGCCAGTACCTGCAGCCGTCGCGCAGCCATTTGCCGGTGCAGCGTTTCGTTCACCCGGACACCTTTGCCTGGTTTGCCGAGGAAGGTTACAAGATGGGCTTCAAGAACGTTGCTTCTGGCCCGCTGGTGCGTTCTTCGTACCACGCCGACCAGCAGGCTCACGAAGCCAAAATCAAGCTCTGAGCTATGCTCTAGCCAAGAGCAGAGCCACATATGCCGATGCACGCCCAAGGGCGGCATCGGCATTTTTGTTTGTGTCCCATGCTGCAAGGAGCCGCGATGTATTGCGCCAAAACCTTCCAACCCACCCTGCCAGCCGCGCTGCCGGCCAACGCATGCTTTGCCATTGTCGCCCCGGCGGGCGCGGCGCGGCTTGATGCGCACAAGATCAGCCAGTGGTTCGTTGACCGCGGCTACCGTTGCTGTATTTACCCGGGTGCCCTGCAGGCACAGGGCTACCTGGCGGGGCCGGACCAGCAGCGCCTGCAGGACCTGCACGCAGCCTTTGCCGATCCGGCCATTGACGCCATTCTGTGCATGCGTGGGGGCTATGGCAGCATGCGCCTGCTTGACCAGCTCGACTTCGAACTGATCCGGCGCAACCCCAAGCCGCTGATCGGCTACAGCGACATCACTGCACTGCATACGGCGATCTACCGGCATGCCGGACTGGTGACCTTCCATGGGGGGATGCTCAATGCCGACCTGCTGGGGGCCAAGTTGCCACCGACCGAGTCGTCGTTGCTGGCGCAGCTGGGTGGGCTTGTGAAGGCAGGCGAGCAGGTCGTGCACCCGCAGGGTTTCGCATTGGACAGCGTGTTACCGGGGGTAGCCTGCGGGCCGCTGCTGGGTGGCAACCTGTCGATGCTGGGTGCGACCATCGGAACGCTTGCCGAGCTGGATACCCAGGGCTGCATCCTGTTCATCGAGGACGTCAACGAGCCGCTGTACAGGGTGGATCGGCTGCTGACCCAGTTACGCCTGGCAGGCAAGCTGGAGGGGATCAAAGGCGTGCTGGTGGGCGACTTTGCCGGGATTACCACGGCGGCGCTGACGCCGTTGCTGGAGGATATGTTTGCACCGCTTGGGGTGCCGGTGCTGGCGGGCTGGCGCAGCGGGCATTGTGACCCAAATGTATGCTTGCCCCTGGGGGCTCGGGTGAGGCTCGACAGTGGTCAGCAAACACTGGTGCTGGAGCAGGATCTGTTCAGGGCATGAAATTGCCGGGGCCGCGCAGCGGCCCCGAAATGCTTACTGCTGGCGCAGGTTCTCAAGCAGCTTATGGGTCGGGTACCCATCCGCCGGCCATCCAAGCCCTTGCTGGGCATTGCGGATCGCCTTGCGGGTATTGGCCCCGATAATGCCATCGGCATTACCTGCATCATGCCCGCGGCTGTTCAACAAGTGCTGCAGCTCCATGCGCTCGCTGCGACTGAGCGGCATATCGTCTTTCGGCCAGCTGCCGGCAATGAAGCCCCAGCCGCTGAAGCGATCCCCGAGCAGGCTCACCGCCAAGGCATAGGACGACGAGTTGTTGTACTTGAGGATGGCGCGGAAGTTGTCCAGCACCAGGAACGCCGGGCCGCGTGCACCGGCCGGCAGCAGCAGGGCGGCAGACAGCTGGTTGCTACCTGCCGGCAGGCGAGTGCCTGCTGGCAGTTTCACGCCCATCGCCAGCCATTCACTCACCGGTTTGCGCTGTGCACCATCGGCCTGCCAGAAGTCGAAACCAGCTGGCACCTGTACCTCGAAGCCCCACGGTTGGCCGCGTTTCCAGCCCGAACTCTGCAGGTAGTGCGCTGTTGAGGCCAGGGCGTCTGGTGTGCTGTTCCAGATGTCGCGTCGGCCATCGCCGTCGAAGTCCACGGCATGGGTGTTGTAGGTGGTCGGGATGAACTGGGTCTGGCCCATGGCGCCGGCCCACGAGCCCCGCATGGCTTCAGGCTGGATGTCACCATGCTGGATGATCTGCAGCGCGGCAATCAGCTGGTCCTGGGCAAACTGTGGGCGGCGGCCCTCATAGGCCAAAGTGGCTAGCGAGCGGATCACCGACTTGCTGCCCTGGAACTGGCCGAAGTTGCTTTCCATGCCCCACACCGCGACCAGCACCTGGCGGTCCACGCCATATTGTTGCTCGAGGCGAGTCAGCAACTCAGCGTTCTGCACCAGCAGCTTCTTGCCGTTGCGCACGCGCAGGGGCGACAGGGCGCCTTCGAGGTACTCCCACACCGGGCGGGTGAACTCCGGCTGGCTGCGATCTGCCTTGATCACGTCCAGGTCAGGGGTGACACCGAGGAAGGCGCGGTCGAAGGTGCTCGGCGAAATGCCGGCTTGCAGGGCCTGCTCGCGGAAGCCCGCTTGCCATTGGGCGAAGGTTTGCAGAGGCTGGATTTCAGTGCTGACGTCGGGCATTGCGCCGGGCACGGTCACCACTGGATTGGGTTGGGCAGGGGCCAGCGGCAGCGCGTCGGCGGCGGTGGGCTTTTCCGCACAGGCCACGAGCAGGATGAAGCTGGAGGCCGCGATCAGCTGGCGGGTTTCCCAGCGGGGGATAATACGGAAGAGCATGCACAGATCCAGAGTTGCAGGTCAGGTGACGACCATATCATGCCTGCGCTTGCGATGCTTTCATGCAGCCAAAAAGTAGGAAGCCTCCCAATCTCTCGATTGGAAGGCTTCGCGGCGGTAGCTGCCTTTGCCCTTGTTCGGTTGTTCCTGGCGGCAGCGGAACAGTGGCTGGGCGATGATGGACTTGGCCTTGTTGGGGCCGTGCTTTTTCGGCTTTTTGCTCATGGCGGTATCCCGGGTTGGGTGGGGTTCGGGGCGCACTGTAGGGCTTGGGCTGCCGGGGAGCCAATTGATTGTGTTTATGGTCGAGAACCTGGGCCTTGCAGCCCTGTGGTGGGGGGTTACTCGGGAGGAAGAGTCAGGCGCTGGCCGGCCATCAGCAGCGACAGCCGCGCCAGGCCAATCCAGGGCGAACCTTCTGCCTGCCCTTTGATCTGCGCATCGATACGCTGGGCATCCTGCAGCAATTGCGCCCAGCGCTGCGCCGAGAGGCGCTGCAGGGCCTTGCTGACCAGCGGTCGGCGTTTGTCCCAGATGGGCGGGCGGGCCTGGCTGAACGCTTTGTCCAATGGCACGCCTTGGCTGAACTGCTGGGCCAGCCCCGCCAGTTGGCGCAGCTCACGGGCCAAGGCCCAGAGGATGACGGGCGGCTCCACACCTTCACCGCGCAAGCCTTCGAGCATGCGCAGGGCATGCGCAGCCTCGCCGTTGAGAATGGCGTCGACCAGGCCGAAGACATCGAAGCGGGCGCTGTCGGCGACGGCAGCCTGCACGGTTTCCACGGTGATCTGGCTGCCTTCGGCCAGCAACTTGAGCTTTTCGATTTCCTGCGCAGCTGCCAGCAGGTTGCCTTCAACGCGCGCGGCAATCAGGTCGATGGCATCACGCTGGGCTGACAGGCCGGCCTGTTGCAGGCGCTGGTTGATCCACTGAGGAAGCTGATGCACATCCACCGGCCAGATCTGGATGAACTGGCAATGGGCGCCTTCGATCAATGCCTTGCCCCACTTGGTCTTCTGCGCACTGCTGTCGAGCTTGGGCAGGCTGATCAGCAACAGCGTGTCTTCGGCGGGGTTGGCACAGTATTCCATCAGTGCAGCGGCACCCTTGTCACCGGGCTTGCCCGAGGGCAGGCGCAGTTCCAGCAGGCGGCGCTGGGCGAACAGCGACAGGCTTGCGCCGGCCTGGAGCAGGGTGCCCCAGTCGAAGTTGGCGTCGGCACTGAATACCTGGCGTTCATCGAAGCCTTGCTGACGCGCGGTATTGCGGATGGCGTCGGCGGCTTCCTGGCACAGCAGCGGGTCGTCGCCGCTGACCACGTAGACCGGTGCCAGGGCGCCTTGCAGGTGCTTGTTGAGTTGGGCGGGGGCGAGCTTCATGGGGAGCAGGCGGGGCGCCCGAGGGCGCCCCTCACGGGCTTAGTTGCCCGGCACTTCCAATGGCGATTGCTGAGGCGTCTCGGCCTGCTGGCGGCGTGCAGCCTCCAGCGCGTCAGCTTCGGCTTTGGCGCGCTCGTCGGCTTTACGCTGCAGCTCGTCCAGCTGGGCTGGGGACAGCATTTGCAGGCGTACGACCATGGCGTTGACCAGGTCGCGGCGCATTTCTTCGCGTGCGCGGTCGGCTTCCTGCTCGGAGCCGGTGATGTTCGAGCCGTCACGCAGGTAGATCTTGCGCACCTCCAGCTTGTCGCTCATCAGCTCCAGGTTGTTCAGGCCCAGGATGCTGTAGTCCAGCTTGGTAGTCAGCTCGTACTCGGCGGTACGGTTGCCACCGCTGTAGGTAGCCGAGCGCTCGCGCTCCTGTTCGTTGGTCAGCACCAGGCGATACGGTGCGCCGGCATGCACGTTGACGCCGCTACGTTCCAGTACTTCACGCAGCTGGACCACGGTCGGGCCATAGGCATTGCGCGCGCTGACGTCCATTTCCTTCACGCTCAGCTCGGTGGAGCCGGTGCCGCGCAGCTGGAAACCGCAGGCGCTGAGCATGACCGCCAGGCCGATTACCAGCAAATTGCGTTTAATCATGTTGTTGCTCCCTTTGGGGCCTGTTCCGCCCACCCGCAGCCAATGCGGGTGGGCGTTTTCATCAGTTGGCGACGATGTTGACCAGCTTGCCCGGTACCACGATGACCTTGCGGATGGTCAGGCCATCGATGAAGCGCAGGACATTCTCGTTGCTGCGGGCAGCGGCTTCGACTTCTTCGCGGCTGGCAGCGGCAGGCATCTCGACCTGGCCGCGCAGTTTGCCGTTGACCTGAACCACCAAAGTAATGGTGTCCTGGACCAGCGCCTGTTCGTCGACGCTTGGCCAGGCGGCATCGATCACCGAGCCTGCATGGCCCAGTTGCTGCCACAGCTCATGAGAGATGTGCGGAGTGATCGGTGCCAGCAGCAGGGTAACGGCTTCCAGGCCTTCCTGAAGCAGGGCGCGGTCCTGTTCGGTGGCTTGCGGGGCCTTTTCCAGCACGTTCATCACGGTCATCACCTGGGCGATGGCGGTATTGAACTTGTGGAACTGGCCCACGTCGATGCTGGCCTGTTTGATGGCAGCGTGAATGGCGCGGCGGATGACTTTTTGTGCGTCGTCCAGGGCGGCAACATCCAGCTTGCCTGGCAGGCCTTGGCTGACGTGAGCCTGAGCCAGGCGCCAGACACGACGCAGGAAGCGGCTGGCACCTTCGACGCCGGAGTCGGACCATTCCAGGCTCATGTCGGGCGGCGAGGCGAACATCATGAACAGGCGGCAGGTGTCGGCGCCGTAGGCTTCGATCATGGACTGCGGGTCGACGCCGTTGTTCTTCGATTTCGACATTTTCTCGGTGCCGCCGATTTCCACCGGCAGGCCGTCGGTCTTCAGGCGAGCGCCAATGATCTTGGCTTTGGCATCACGCTCGATCTCGACATCGGCCGGGTTGAACCAGTCCTTGCCGCCGTTGCTGGCAACGCGGTAGTAGGTCTCTGCGACCACCATGCCCTGGGTCAGCAGGTTCTTGAATGGCTCGTTCGAGGTGACCAGGCCTTCGTCACGCATCAGCTTGTGGAAGAAACGCGCGTACAGCAGGTGCAGGATCGCGTGTTCGATACCACCGATGTACTGATCTACCGGCAGCCAGTGGTTGGCGGCTTTGGGGTCGACCAGGCCTTTGTCGTAGTTTGGCGAGGCATAGCGGGCGAAGTACCAGGACGACTCGACGAAGGTGTCCATGGTGTCGGTTTCGCGCTTGGCCGCAGCACCGCATTTCGGGCAGCTGCATTCGTAGAATTCAGGCATGCGCGCCAGTGGCGAACCGGCGCCGTCCGGCACCACGTTCTCCGGCAGGGTGACCGGCAGCTGGTCTTCCGGCACCGGTACGTCGCCGCAGGACGGGCAGTGGATGATCGGGATCGGGCAGCCCCAGTAGCGCTGGCGGCTGATACCCCAGTCGCGCAGGCGGAACTGGGTACGCGATTTGCCCAGTTCCTTGCGGATCAGGGCCGCTTCGATGGCATCGAAGGCGCCAGCAAAGTCCAGGCCGTCGAACTCTGCGGAGTTGATCAGCTGGCCGTGCTCGCCATAGGCGGCCTGCCACTCGCTGCCGACTTCGTCGCCAGCGCTGGTGCGCACCACGGCTTTGACCGGCAGGTTGTACTTGTGGGCGAATTCGAAGTCGCGCTCGTCGTGGGCCGGCACGGCCATTACCGCGCCATCACCGTAGTGCATCAGCACATAGTTGGCGACCCATACTGGCAGCTTCTCGCCAGTGAGCGGGTGCTCGACCAGCAGGGAAGTGGCCATGCCCTTCTTCTCCTGGGTGGCCATGTCGGCTTCGGCAACGCTGCCGCTCTTGCACTCATCGATGAACGCCTGCAGCGCCGGGTTGCCCTGCGCGGCCTGGGTGGCCAGCGGGTGCTCGGCGGCGACGGCGACGTAGGTGGCGCCCATCAGCGTGTCCGGACGGGTGGTGAAGACCTTGAGGGTGCCTTCGTGGCCGATGCTGGCCTGGTCGTACGGGAACTGTACTTCCATGCCGCGCGATTTGCCGATCCAGTTGCGCTGCATGGTCTTGACCTGCTCAGGCCAGCCCGGCAGCTCGTCGAGGCTCTCCAGCAGCTCGTCGGCGTAATCGGTGATGCGGAAGTAGTACATCGGGATTTCGCGCTTCTCGATCAGCGCGCCCGAACGCCAGCCACGGCCGTCGATGACTTGTTCGTTGGCCAGAACGGTCTGGTCCGCCGGGTCCCAGTTCACGGTACCGTTCTTGCGGTAGATGATGCCTTTCTCGAACAGGCGGGTGAACAGCCACTGCTCCCAACGGTAGTAGTCGGGTTTGCAGGTGGTGACTTCACGTGCCCAGTCGATGGCCAGGCCCAGGCTCTTGAGCTGGGTCTTCATGTAGTCGATGTTTTCGTACGTCCACTTGGCCGGGGCGACGTTGTTTTTCATCGCCGCGTTTTCCGCGGGCATGCCGAAAGCGTCCCAGCCCATCGGTTGCAGGACGTTCTTGCCCAGCATGCGCTGGTAACGGGCAATCACGTCACCGATGGTGTAGTTGCGCACGTGGCCCATGTGTAGCTTGCCGCTCGGGTACGGGAACATCGATAGGCAATAGTAGGTGTCTTTGCCTGGCTGTTCGGTCACAGCGAACGATTGTTGCTCGTCCCAGAACTTCTGGGCGGCGGCTTCGATATCACGGGGCGTGTATTGTTCGTGCATGGCTACTTTTGGCTGAGAGAGAAGAGACCTTGTTCCAGGCAGCGGAACCTCGCTGCGTCCGGCACTCCGGTGTCGTTTAGAGTGAACGCCGTAGCATACAGCAGCGCCGAGCATCGTGGGAAACCTTCGTTGCGAATGCCCGCTGGTCGCGGCACACGGCTGCTTTTTGCAGCGACGCTAAGCTCAGGTGTGGGGGGGATATTCTTACCTTCAATGAGGTGAACGGATGGGAGAGACGCAGCTACCCGCAATCAGACCGGAGCTTTACGAGCGCCTTATCGACCGGCTTGGCCTGGCACTGGAAACGGCCAGGACCTCGGTTCGATTGCGCGACGAGATGCCAGCTGAGCTTGAGTTGCGTGGCCTGAGCCACGCGGAGTTTGAAGTGATCAAGGCGTACCTGGACTCCCTCCCGGAACGCCACAATGCCGCTGTCGGCAGTTACCCACAAGCGGAGCCGACGTCGGCCAAGATCATCTGGCTCAAGGACAAGAAACGCCCCGCCAGCAAGGCGAGACCCAGGACGCTGCCGCATCGCTAGCCGTTCAGGACGCCAGGTGCAGGCCATCGCGCGCCGGTTCTTCACTATCACACAACTCACGATCGACGCCGGTACGCACTTGTTGCCCGGCGTCGATCCTTCTAGGCTGCACACCTGCCAAGGAGGTGTGGCCGATGCCGATCCGATTCTTCATCAAACAATGGCTGATGCCGCCGGGCCTGCTGTTCTTGCTGCTGCTTGCGGCCTGGTGGCTGCGCACGCGGCGGCCACGGTTGGCGGCGCTTTGCTTTGCCGTAGGATTGGGTGGCCTGTGGCTGATGAGCCTGCCGCTGGTGGTGCAGGAAACCGCCCGTGTACTGGAAAGTGAGCCGCCGCTGGCCGTGAGCGACTGGGCCCGCCTGGCGAGCCAGGCGGATGCCATTGTGGTGCTGGGCGCCGGGCGCGAGCGCGGGGATCCGGCCTGGGGCGGCGCAGACCAGCCCACGGCCACGGCGCTGGAGCGTATGCGCTTTGCGGCGCGTCTGGCCAAGGCCTCGGGCCTGCCAGTGCTGACCAGTGGCGGGTTGCATTTCGGGACGCCGCCCAGCGAGGCGAGGCTAATGGCTGATCGCCTGCGTGAGGATTTCGCTGTCGAGGTGAAATGGCGCGAAGAGGCCAGCCGCACGACCTGGGAAAATGCCCAGCTGACGGCCAAGGTGCTGCAGCCTTTGGGAATTCGTCGGGTGGTGCTGGTGACCCAGGCCTGGCACATGCAGCGTTCACGCTGGAGTTTTGAAAAGGCGGGGTTCGAGGTGGTGCCGGCGCCGGTGGGGTTCCTGGGGCGCGATCATGCGCGGCCGTTTGGCGGGCTGCTGCCAGAGAGCCGGGCGATGTGGCAGAGCGGGCAACTGCTTAATGAAGTGGTGGGGTTGGTGGGGTACCGGGTGTTTTACTGATTCACCGGCTTACATAATCCCCTGTAGGAGCGGGCTTGCCCGCGAAAGGGCCTGCCCTGCCGGCCAATCTCCACCCGCCGTTCACCGTTGCCGCCACTACCGTATTCGCGGGTAAACCCGCTCCTACAGTGGCCGCGTATCGCCAATCAGACGGTTTTTGCAATACGCCCTGCCAGCAACGCCCAGCCCAGCAACAGCGTGCAGACAATCGCCAATGGCCATGAGCGCCATTGCAGGTAAGGTGTCAGCTGCTGCATCGGCACCACTTCGCCATACAGCACCGCCTGCTGGAACTGTGGAACCTGCGTGGTAATGCGGCCAAAGGGGTCGATCAGCGCGGTCACGCCGTTGTTGGTGGCGCGGATCATCCAGCGGCCGGCTTCCAGCGCGCGCATCTGCGCCATCTGCAGGTGCTGCAAGGGGCCGATGGATTTGCCGAACCAGGTGTCGTTGCTGATGGTCAGCAGCAGGTCGCTACGCGCAGCCAGGCCGGCGGCGAACTCGGGGTAGACCACCTCGTAGCAGATGTAAGGTGCAATCTGATAGCCCTTGGCCTGCAGCAGCGGCTGGTCTTCCGGGCCGCGGGCGAAGTCCGACATGGGCAGGTTGAAGAACTCGATGGCCCCACGCAGCACGTCTTGCAGCGGTACATACTCGCCAAACGGCACCAGCTTCTGCTTGAGGTAAGTACCATCGCCTTCGCCCGTGACGGTGATGCCGTTGTAGTAGCGGCGCTGGTGGTGCACTTCTTCACGCACCGGCACCCCCGTGATCAGCGCCGAATGCCGCTCGGCGGCGAAGCGGCCCATCACGTCGATGTAGCCCTGGGCCTGGTCCTTGAGCACCGGAACAGCAGTTTCCGGCCACACCAGCAGGTCCACCGGCCTGGAGCTGAAGCTCAGGTCGCGGTATAGCGCCAGTTGCGCATCGATGTGCGCGGGGTCCCATTTAAGGTCCTGCTCGACGTTGCCCTGGATCGCCGCCACTTTCAGCGGCTCGCCTGCCGGAATGGTCCAGGCATGGCCCTTGAGCGCCAGGCCCAGCACCCAGGGGGCCAGCAACAGCACACTGGCCACGGCCAGGAACGAGGGGCGGGTGCGCAGGCGGTGCAGGTTGCACAGCAGGGCGGCGGTGAGGGCGAGAGTGAAGGAAATCAGCCATACGCCGCCCAGCGGTGCAAGGCCGGCCAATGGGCCATCCAGTTGGCTATAACCAGCGTAGAGCCAGGGGAAACCGGTCAGGAACCAGCCGCGGAAGGCCTCTTGCAGGAGCCAGAGGGCGGCGAAACACAGGGCGTCGGCCAGTGGTGCTTCGTTGCGTCGTAGCCAGCGCGCCCACAGCCAGGTGGGCAGGGCGAAGAACCAGGCCAGTGCGGCGAAGAACACCAACAACAACACGATTGCCAGCAGCGGCGAGGCGCCGCCGTAGGTGTTCATGCTGACGTAGATCCACCAGGTGCCGGCGCCATACAGGCCAAACCCGAACCACCAGCCACGCCACATGGCCTGGCGCGGGCTGAGCTCGCGCAGGCCAAGGTAGAGCACCGCGATGGACAACACCGCCAACGGCCAGAAGTCGAACGGCGCCAGGGCCAGGAGGGTGGAAGCACCGGCCGACAGGGCCAGCAGGTTACCGGGCCAGCCGGGGCGGGTGAACCAACGCATGTTTGTCCTTAACGGGTGATCGGAGTCAGGCGCAGCAAGTGTATCCGCCGGCTGTCGGCATTGAGAATACGGAACTTGTAAGACCCGATCTCGGTGGTTTCGTTGCGCTTGGGCAGGTGGCCAAAGGCGCTCATCACCAGGCCGCCGACCGTGTCGAACTCGTCATCGGAGAACTCGCTGTCGAAGAACTCGTTGAAGTTCTCGATCGGAGTAAGCGCTTTGACCAGAAAATCACCGCTGGGCAGTGGCTTGATGTAGCTGTCTTCCTCGACGTCGTGCTCGTCTTCGATATCGCCGACGATTTGCTCCAGCACGTCCTCAATGGTGACCAGGCCCGCCACGCCGCCATATTCGTCGATGACGATGGCCATGTGGTTGTGGTTGGCGCGGAACTCGCGCAGCAACACGTTCAGGCGCTTGGACTCGGGTACGAAGGTGGCCGGGCGCAGCAAGTCCTTGATGTTGAAGCTGTCACCGTTCTCCTTGAGGATCAACGGCAGCAAGTCTTTGGCGAGCAGGATCCCGAGCACATCGTCGTGGCTTTCGCCGATTACCGGGTAACGCGAGTGCGCGGCGTCGATCACCGCCGGCAGGAACTCGCGGGGCGATTGGCCGGCCTTGATGCTGTTCATCTGCGAGCGCGGCACCATGATGTCGCGAACCTGCAGGTCGGCGACCTGAATGGCGCCTTCGACGATGGTCAGCGCTTCGCTGTCCAGCAGTTTGTTCTGATGGGCTTCGCGCAGCAGCTCAAGCAGCTCCTGGCGGTTTTTCGGCTCATGGGCAAAAGCCTGGGTCAGTTTACCCAGCCAGGACTTCTGCCCGTTGCTCGATCGATCTTCGCTCATGGCGGTTCTCGTGATCCTTCGTGTATCAGTGTGTGATTGGGTCGGTTTCATCATCGGCATAAGGGTCGGGGTGACCCAGTTCTGCCAGCAATTCTCGTTCCAGGCTTTCCATTTCCTCGGCCTCCTCATCCTCGATGTGGTCATAGCCGAGCAAGTGCAGGCAACCGTGGATGACCAGGTGCGCCCAGTGAGCTTCCAGCGATTTGCCTTGTTCGGCCGCTTCGCGCTCGACCACCGCTACACAGATCACCAGGTCGCCCAGCAGCGGGATATCGAGCAGGTCATCGGGCACATCGGCCGGGAACGACAACACATTGGTTGCGTAGTCCTTGTGCCGGTAGGTGTGGTTCAGCTCTCGGCCTTCGGTTTCGTCGACCAGGCGAATGGTCATTTCCGAGTCGGCGCTGCGCTGGCGCAGCGCCAATTCGCACCAGCGGCGAAAGGCGGCGTCATCTGGAGTGGCAGCATCCGTGGCCCGTTGGATATCAAGTTCAAGCATCTTTGCCAGGCGCCTCGGACTTGGGCTGGCGGGCTTCGAAGCGGTCGTAGGCTTCGACAATACGCTGTACCAGTGGGTGACGAACCACATCCTTGGGTTGGAAATGGGTAAAGCTGATCCCGGGAACGTCCTTCAGCACCTCGATGACGTGCGCCAGGCCCGACTTGGTGCCACGGGGCAGGTCGACCTGGGTGATGTCACCGGTAATCACCGCGGTAGAGCCGAAACCGATGCGGGTCAGGAACATCTTCATCTGCTCAAGCGTGGTGTTCTGGCTTTCGTCGAGGATGATGAAGCTGTTGTTCAGGGTGCGGCCACGCATGTAGGCCAGAGGGGCGATTTCGATCACCTGGCGTTCGATCAGCTTGGCCACGTGTTCGAAGCCGAGCATTTCGTACAGGGCGTCGTACAGCGGGCGCAGGTACGGGTCGATTTTCTGTGCCAGGTCGCCGGGCAGGAAGCCGAGTTTTTCACCCGCCTCGACCGCGGGGCGCACCAGCAGGATGCGGCGCACCTGTTCGCGTTCCAGCGCGTCCACAGCGCAGGCTACGGCCAGGTAGGTCTTGCCGGTACCGGCCGGGCCGATGCCGAAATTGATGTCGTTGGCCAGGATTTCCTTGACGTAGCGCTGCTGGTTGAGCCCGCGCGGGCGGATGTTGCCCTTGCGCGTGCGCAGCGACACGCTGACCTCGTTGACGGCCGGGTTGTCGATGTTTTCGACAGCCGACTCCTGCAGGTACAGGTGCACGGTTTCCGGTGACAGGTCGGTGGCCTTGGTCTCGCGATAGAGACGGCGCAGCAGCTGTTCGGCAGCAGAGGTGGTCCTGGGTTCGCCGATCAGTTCGAACTGATTGCCGCGGTTGCGGATCTCGATGGCCAGGCGTTGTTCGATCAGGCGCAGGTGCTCGTCGAACTGGCCGCACAAGTTGGCGAAACGGTGGGCCTCGAAGGGTTCGAGGATGAAACGATGGGGTTCTATGGGTGCGTTCAAGGTCGTTTTTAGCCGCTCGACGGCGATGGAGTTGAACTCAAGAATAACCCTTGAATGGCAGTGGCGAAAGCACTGAAACGTTCAACGGTATGTACGGGCTGTTCTGGCCACTTCGCGGGTGAGCCCGCTCCTGCAAGGCCGGTGGAGATCCTTTGGGTGCGGGCTCACCCGCGAAGACGGCAGAACAGGTATCATGCCCACCTTTTCTTACGCATGTGTTATCTGGCCGAACATGAGCAAACGCGAACCCGCCATCTATAAAGTGATCTTCCTGAACCAGGGCCAGGTCTTCGAGATGTACGCCAAGCAGATCTACCAGAGTGACCTTTGGGGTTTTCTGGAGATCGAGGAGTTCGTGTTCGGAGAGCGCTCGCAACTGGTAGTGGACCCGAGTGAAGAGAAGCTCAAGAGCCAGTTCGACGGAGTGGTCCGCAGTTTCGTGCCAATGCACTCGATTGTGCGTATCGATGAGGTGGAGCGCCTGGGCACGGCGAAGATCAGCGAGGCCAAGGGTGGCGGCAATGTGATGCCGTTCCCGATGCCAATGCCGGAAAAGTGACCTTCAGGGAAGTGGCGAGAACGGCGTGCGCCCTTCGGCGTTCTGCAGTTCCAGCAGGTACTTGCGGAAAATCTGGCCGAGCACCTGGGTGGCATGCTCCAGTTCGTCACGGGGCATTTGCTCGGTCACTTCGTCGGCCATGTCCAGCGCATCTTCGGCGCCATTGACCGCAGCCATCTTCAGCAGGATGTAGGCCTGCACGTTGTTGGCCTTGACCCCTTCGCCATGGAAGAACATGGCACCCAGGCGGTATTGGGCGTCGGCATGGCCTTGCAGCGAGGCCTTCTGGAACCAGTCCAGGGCTTTGTCCAGGTTTTTTGGCGTTTGCGTGTAGTAATACTCGCCCAGTTCGAATTGCGCCTGGGCATCCCCCGCAGTCGCCGTCTGCTCGCAGGCCTTGAGGGCGTTTGCCAGGTCTTCAGGCTGAACATTCAAGGTGCAGCGGCCCGCCGCCGGAATCAGCAACGAGTTACCGCCCTCCGCCAGGGCCAGCAGGGGCTGAAGAAGCAACAGGCAGCCCAGGGTCAGGGCGCGGCCGGTGCGGTTCATGGGGATCGACTTACCTCTGCAAAGCTGCGGCCAATGTCTCTGGTGGCACATTATGGGATAAGCAGCGCCAACCTTACAAAGTTTTACTCGAATTTCTGCTTGGTTGGGGAAGTCAGCTGATTGTGCGTGCGTAATTATTGCCTGTACCGGCCTCTTCGCGGGGCAAGCCCGCTCCCACAGAGGCCGGCGCAGGCTGGCAATTACTTCAATGCAGCAAAGGCTTTTTCAGCAGCATCCAGGGTGATCTGCAGCTCCTTGTCGCCATGGGCGATGGAGGTGAAGCCCGCTTCGAACGCGCTCGGTGCCAGGTACACGCCACCGTCGAGCATCAGGTGGAAGAAGCGCTTGAAGCGCTCGGCATCGCTGGCCATCACGTCTTCGAAGGTGACGATGTCGTCGGCGCCGCTGAAGTAAAGGCCGAACATGGCACCGGCCTGGGTGGTGACGAATGGCACACCAGCGGCATCGGCGCGCTGCTGCAGGCCGTCGAGCATGCGGCTGGTGTAGTCGGTCAGCTCGGCGTGGAAGCCTGGGCGGCTGATCAGCTTGAGGGTAGTCAGGCCGGCGGCCATGGCCAGCGGATTGCCCGACAGGGTGCCGGCCTGGTAGACCGGGCCGAGCGGGGCGATGCAGCCCATGATTTCACGCTTGCCGCCGAAGCAGCCGACCGGCATGCCGCCACCGACGATCTTGCCGAAGGTCGACAGGTCCGGTGTGATGCCGTAATGGCCCTGGGCGCCGCCGAGCGAGACGCGGAAACCGGTCATCACTTCGTCGAAAATCAGCACCACGCCATGCTTGTCGCATTGCTCACGCAGGCCCTCGAGGAAGCCCGGTGCCGGTGGTACGCAGTTCATGTTGCCGGCCACGGGCTCCACGATGATGCAGGCCACGGTCTGGCCAACTTCGGCCAGGGTCTTCTCGACGGCGGCGATGTCGTTGAACGGCAGGGTCAGGGTGTGCTTGGCGAAGTCCGCTGGCACGCCTGCCGAACTTGGCACGCCTTGGGTCAGCAAGCCGGAGCCGGCTTTTACCAGCAGGCTGTCGGAGTGGCCGTGGTAGCAGCCTTCGAACTTGATGATGGCGTCGCGGCCAGTGTAGCCACGGGCCAGGCGGATGGCGCTCATGGTGGCTTCAGTGCCCGAGCTGACCATGCGCACCATTTCCATCGACGGTACGATCGAGCAGACCAGGTCGGCCATCTCGGTTTCCATGGCGGTCGGCGCGCCGTAGGACAGGCCGTGCTCCAGCTGCTTGCGTACCGAATCCAGCACGTCCGGGTGGCCGTGGCCGAGGATCATCGGGCCCCACGAGCCGACGTAGTCGACGTAGCGTTTGTCGTCCTCGTCAACGACATAGGCGCCTTCGGCATGCTTGAAGAACAGCGGCGTGCCGCCAACGCTCTTGAAAGCGCGGACTGGCGAGTTGACGCCGCCGGGGATGTGCTTCTGGGCTTGGGCGAACAGGGCTTCGGAACGGGACATGGGAGTATCTCTCGAATCAGGATGCGAACAAGGCGTTGAAGGCGCGGGCGCGGCGGGTGACTTCCTGCGCGCTGTCGGCACCGAACAAACCGTGGATCACCGCCACCAGGTCGGCGCCGTGGGCGACCAGCGGGGCGGCGTTGTCGAGGGTGATGCCGCCGATTACCGCGATCGGCAGTTTCACCTGGGCGCGGGCCTGCTGCAGCAGGTCGACGTTGGCAGCGGGCGCGCCCGGCTTGGTGACAGAATTGAAGAAGCGGCCAAAGGCCACGTAGCTGGCGCCTTCGCTGGCAGCCTGGGTGGCCAGTTCGAGGCTGGCGTGACAGGTGGAGCCGATGATTGCCTGACGGCCGAGCAGTGCGCGGGCCGGGGTCAGTGGGCCGTCGGTCTGGCCCAGGTGCACGCCGACACCCAGGCGTGCGGCCAGCTCGGCATCGTCGTTGATCAGCAACTGGGTGCCGTAACGCTCGCAGAGCTTCATCAGCCCTTCCGCTTCACGCAGGCGGCGCGCTGCATCGTCGCTCTTGTCGCGGTACTGCAGCAGACACACGCCGCCTTCCAGGGCCGCCTCGACATGGGACAGGAAACGGCCGGCGAGCAGCTGGCTGTCGGTGATGGCATACAGACCGCGTAGCTTCATTGAAGGCCTCGTATCAGGAGCAGAAGTCCAGGGGCAGGCGGCGCGGCACGTACTGGCCTTTGCCCAGTTGCTCGGCGTCACGCAGGGTGCGCCAGGTGTAGTCCAGGGCGGTGCGCACGGCGCTTTCCAGCTGCTCGCCGAGTGCCAGGCGGCCGGCCAGGGCGCTGGCCAGGGTGCAGCCCGAGCCGTGGTAGCTGCCTGGCAGGCGCTGGCAAGTCCAGGTGAAGTGCTGGCCGTCCTGGGTGTACAGGCGGTTATGGATTTCGTCTTCGTCGCCGTGACCGCCGGTAATCAGCAGGTGTCTACAGAACGGCAACAGTTTCTCGGCACATTCGTCAGCGGTGCCTTCGGGCAGTTCGGCGAGGATGCGTGCTTCCGGCAGGTTCGGCGTGGCGATGGTTGCCAGCGGCAGCAGGCGTTCGCGCAGGGCGTAGCCCACTTCGTCCTTGCCCAGGCGGCCACCGCCACCGGCACGCAGCACCGGGTCGCAGACCAGCGGCAGGTGGGGGTGGGCGGCCAGCAGTTCGGCGACGGTGTCGACCATCTCGATCGAGCCGAGCATGCCCAACTTGACGGCGGCCACCGTGGAGTCGGCCAGCACGGCGTTGGCCTGGGCCAGCACCCACTCGCGGTCGAGCACGCGGAAGTCGGAAACGTTGACGGTATCCTGCACGGTCAGGGCGGTCACTGCAGGTGCAGCGTGGCAGCCTTGGGCGATCAGGGCTTCGATATCTGCCTGCAAGCCGGCGCCGCCACTGGGGTCGTGGCCGGAGAGACAGAGGACAACGGGGCGGGAGCTGTAGGTATTCATGGTCGGCGAGCTTACCACCAAACCTGTTTGGGCGGATCGTCCGACAAACGAGTTTTACTGATCGATCGGTCAGGTTGTCGTTTGTTTTTCTATTGAAAGCATTGATTTAGAGCCTTTTCTTTGTGTTTTTGTATGGCCCATTGCCAGGTTGTGACGCTATGCTAGAGTGCTCGGATAACTCTACAAACGGGTTCTGCAGGATCACGTCGTCTCAAACGGATGGGAGGCTACCGCGACGCGACCGGACAGGCCATGCTGGGGCTGTATGCGCTATTTGCTGATTGTGCTTCTGGGCTTGCTGCCCGTGCTGGCCGGAGCGGTCGATTTCGACGACGCTACCCGGCATCTTCCACTGGGCAAGGCCATGCAGGTTTATGAAGACCCCGATGGCAATGCCAGCATCGCTCAGGTCAGTGCCCCCGGGTTTGCCAAACACTTTCAGCCCCATCATGAAGATGTGCTGAACGCCGGTTACTCCACCTCGGTGTTCTGGCTCAAGGTCGATCTGCGCCCCGTTGCCGCGCCCAGTGCAGCCCCGCGGCAATGGCTGCTGGAGCTGGCCTACCCGCCGCTGGACCACCTCGAACTGTATCTGCCTGACAGCAGCGGCATGTACCGACTGGCACAGCGCACCGGCGATGCCTTGCCCTACGACAGCCGGCAGATCCGGCAGAACAACTACTTGTTCGAACTGCAATTACCCCCTGGCAAGGTGACTACCGCGTACCTGCGGCTGCACAGCCAAGGGTCGGTGCAAGCGCCGCTGGCGCTATGGTCCCCTGAAGCCTACCTGGAAGAGCAGCCCACGCGCCTGTATGTGCTGGGGATGATCTACGGCGTGTTGCTGGTGATGCTGGCATACAACCTGTTCATCTACCTGAGCGTGCGCGACGTCAGCTACCTCTACTACATCCTTTACATCGCTTCGTTCGGCCTTTACCAGGTCTCGGTGAACGGCGCCGGTGTAGCCTATTTCTGGCCGGACAGCCCTTGGTGGGCGAATGCCTCCACGCCATTGTTCATTGGTGCAGCCGGCCTGTTCGGTTGCCAGTTCGCCCGGCACTTCCTGCAATTGGGCGGCATCAGCCGTGGTTTCGACCGCCTGTTGCAACTGCTGATGCTGGGTGGTGCGCTGGTCATGGTGCTGGCGGTGAGCATGCCCTACGGCATTGCTCTGCGCATGGCCACGCTGCTGGCACTGCTGTTCACCGTAAGCATCTTCAGCGCCGGCTTGTACGCCTGGTGGCGCGGCTTTCGAGTGGCGCGCTGGTTCATCATCGCCTGGACGGCGTTCCTGCTTGGCGGCCTGGTCAACACCTTGATGGTGTTGGGTTACCTGCCGAACGTGTTCATCACCATGTATGCCAGCCAGTTGGGTTCGGCGCTGGAGGTGGCCTTGCTGTCGCTGGCCCTGGCCGACCGCATCAACAGCCTGCGCGAGCAGCAGGCGCAGACCTTGCGCGACACTGGGCGTACGCTGGAGCAACTGAACCTGCAACTGGCCAGGAGCAATCGCCTGAAGGACGAGTTCCTGGCCAGCGTGACCCATGAGCTGCGTACCCCGATGAACGGGGTGATTGGCTCGCTCGAGCTGATGCACACCCTGCCGATGGATGTTGAAATGGCTCAGTACCATCACACGGCAGTGGGGTCTGCCCAAGGCATGATGGATATGGTCGACGCCATTCTTACCCTGTCCGAATTGCAGGCCGGCCGCCTGCGGGTGCAGCCGGCACCGTTCAGCCTGCGCACCCTGTTGCAGGGCTTGCGCGCCGGTTATGCCGGGCAGGCTCTGGGCAAAGGCTTGTACCTGAGCCTGGATATTCCGGCCGACCTGCCGGACGAATTGCTCGGTGACGGGCAGAAACTGGCGCGCTGCCTGGGCTGCCTGGTGGACAACGGTTTGAAGTTCACCCATCAGGGCGGGGTGATGATCCAGGTGCGTGGTCGCCGGGTGGGGCCGGGTGATCTGGCCTTGACCTTTACCGTCAGCGACAGCGGTATCGGTTTCGATGATCTGGAGCAGTCGATCCTGTACCAGCGGTTCTTCCAGGTCGATGGTTCGATGACCCGACGGTATGGCGGTTTGGGGATTGGCTTGTCGATTTGCCGGCAGATGGGGGAGTTGTTGGGGGCCAGATTGGCACATGAATCGACGCGCGGGTTGGGTAGCCGCTTCGAGTTGAGTTTGGACATGGCGATTTCGCAGGCGCAGATGAGCCCGACCATGCTGCAGGCGCGGCGCTCGCTGTAGGAGCGGGTTCACCCGCGAAAGGGCCGGGTCTGCTGGCCAATATCTACCCACCGTTCACCGTTGCCGCCACCACCGTATTCGCGGGTAAACCCGCTCCTACACGCGCGCGCACGCCAGCAACCACACGTTTAGTCATTAATGCCACTTTGACTACCCTGCAAGCAGTGCTTCACTGGGGCTCTCAAGCTTACCCGGATCCAGGAGCCCTCCAATGAACCTGCACCAGTACGCTGAAACCCACGAAGTCACCAACCAGCCGCCATCCCTCGACGGTGCCAACCTGTACCGCCTCGACATTCCATTGCAGGAATGGTCACGGCGTTTTGGTGCAGGTTGGGCCGAGTCGCGGATCGATGCCTATGGTGCCCTGGCCGGTGGCCCGCTGATGCAGGCAGGCTTCCTGGCCAACGCACACAAACCTGAATTCAGCAGCCACGACCGTTACGGCCATCGCATCGACCTGGTCGAGTTCCACCCGGCCTACCATGAGCTGATGCGTACCGCCGTCGAACATGGCCTGCCTTCCTTGCCGTGGGCCGAACCCCGCGCTGGTGCCCATGTTGCTCGGGCGTCGATGACCTACCTGCACAGCCAGGCCGAGGCCGGCACCGGATGCCCGCTGACAATGACGTTTGCCGCCGTGCCGGCATTGCGCCTGCAGCCGGAGCTGGCTGAGTACTGGCTGCCTAAGGTCCTTGCCTGCGAATATGACCCGCGCAACATTGGCGACCGCCACAAGGCCGGGGTCACCCTGGGCATGGCCATGACTGAAAAGCAGGGCGGCACCGATGTGCGCGCCAACACTACCCGGGCCTATCCGGTCGGTGCACCGGGCCCGGGGCAGGCCTATGAGCTGGTTGGCCACAAGTGGTTCTGCTCGGCGCCGATGTGCGACGCTTTCCTGACCTTGGCGCAAACCGAAAAAGGCCTGAGCTGCTTCCTGCTGCCGCGCCACCGCCCGGATGACAACCGCAATCAGTTCTATATCCAGCGCCTGAAGAACAAGCTGGGCAACAGCTCCAACGCCTCCAGCGAGGTGGAGTTCCGCGGTGCGCTGGCGTGGATGATTGGCGAAGAGGGGCGCGGTGTGCCGACCATCATCGAGATGGTCGCCATGACCCGGTTCGACTGCATGGTCGGCTCCAGCGCACTGATGCGCCAGGCGTTGACGCAGGCAGCCCACCATTGTGCACATCGCAAGGTCGGCGGGCGGGTGCTCAATGAGCAACCCCTGATGCAGAACGTGTTGGCCGACCTGGCCCTGGAAAGCGAGGCTGCGCTTGCCCTGAGCTTGCGCATGGGCCAGGCGCTGGAGCAACTGGACGACCCGCAGCAGGCGCATTTCGCCCGGTTGGTCACGGCGGTGGGCAAATACTGGATCTGCAAACGTGCGCCGGCCATGATCAACGAGGCCGCCGAATGCCTGGGTGGCGCGGGTTATGTGGAAGACAGCATTCTGCCACGGCTGTACCGCGAGGCACCGGTCAACTCGACCTGGGAGGGCTCGGGCAACGTGCAGTGCCTGGATGTGCTGCGGGCCTTGTCCAAGGAGCCGGGAGTGCTCGATGCACTGTTTGCCGAGCTGGGTGACGGGCATGGCGACCCGCGCCTGGCGGCGCATATCGGCAACCTCAAGGGGGCGTTTGCCGACACCGGTGACATGCAGTACCGCGCGCGCCAACTGACCGAGGATATTGCCCTGGCGTTGCAGGCCAAGCTGCTGCTGGAGGCGGGGAATACAGAGGTCAGTGATGCGTTTATCGGCAGCCGCTTGGCCGGTGGTGGCCGGGTGTATGGGGCGCTGCCGCGAGGTGTGGATGTGATGGCATTGGTAACAAGGGCTACGCCTGCCTGGCCGCTGTAGCAGCGGGCTCGCCCGCGAATCAACCCAACAGCGATCAATGGGGGTGTATTTAACCAAGAAGGCAGGCAAGATGGATCACATGCATGTCCAGACAGGAAGCACAGTGTGAGCCACGCTTTTGTAGTCGTTGATACCCCCGAACAGGCCGTCGACCGTCTGGCGGCCTTGCATGAACAGGCCACAGGGGCCCTTAGTAAGGCCTTGAAGCGTTACCTGAAGGACCGTACCGAGCCCGATGCCGATGAGCGCGACCTGTTCCGCTACCCGGCACTGCGTCTGACCTACTACAGCCATGGCGAAGTCGCCGCCACCACCCGCGCCTACGCCAAGGTCCAGGTTGCCGGCACCTACAGCGTCACCGTCACCCAGCCCGCTGCGTTCCGTGGCTACCTGCTGGAACAACTGCGCCCGCTGATGCATGACTACACCGTCACGGTAGAAGTCGGCGTCAGCGAGCAGAACATCCCTTACCCCTATGTGGTCGACCAGGGCGACGAGCTGGCCGGCAGCGGCATTACCGCTGCGCAGCTGGCGCGGGTGTTCCCCAGCACCGACCTGTCGGCGGCCACCGACAACATCGCTGATGGCCTGTGCGACTGGGACCGTGCCGAAATCATGCCACTGGCGTTGTTCGATGCCGCGCGGGTCGACTTCTCGCTGCGCCGCCTGGTGCACTACACCGGCAGCGACTGGCGCCATGTACAGCCGTGGATCCTGCTGACCAACTACCACCGCTATGTCGACCAGTTCATCAGCCATGGCCTGGAACAGCTGCGTGACGACTCGCGCTTCGTGCGTATGGTGCTGCCGGGCAACGTCGTGATCGAAAAGGGCATGGACCATGGCGAAACCCAGGCTCTGGTGGCCAGCGTGGTCTGGCACCGCTTCCAGATGCCGGCCTACCACCTGATCGCCGCCGACGGCAATGGCGTTACCTTGGTCAACATTGGTGTCGGCCCGTCCAACGCCAAGAACATCACCGATCACCTGGCCGTGCTGCGACCGCATTGCTGGCTGATGATCGGCCACTGCGGCGGCCTGCGGCAGTCGCAGACCATCGGCGACTACGTGCTGGCACACGCCTATATGCGCCGTGACGGCATTCTCGACCGGGTCGTGCCGCCGAATATCCCGATCCCGGCCCTGGCCGAAGTGCAGATGGCCTTGCAGGAGGCTGCCGCACAGGTCACTGGCGAGCGTGGCGAGCAGTTGAAAAAGCGCCTGCGCACCGGCACCGTGCTGACCTACGACGACCGCAACTGGGAGCTGCGCTGGGCCCAGGAACGCCCGCTGATCAACCTGTCGCGTGCCGTGGCGGTGGACATGGAAAGCGGCACCATTGCTGCCCAGGGCTACCGTTTGCGCGTGCCTTACGGCACCTTGCTGTGTGTGTCCGACAAGCCGCTGCACAGCGAGATCAAACTGCCAGGTTCGGCCAACGCCTTCTACAACCGGGCGGTCAGCCAGCACCTGAAGATCGGCATTGCCGCCCTCGACCTGCTGCGCACCGAGCTCAACTCGCTGCACTCGCGTAAACTGCGCAGCTTCGATGAGCCGCCGTTCCGCTGAGGATCCATGTCACTGCCACCCCGTAACAAGCCGCGCCGCCCCCAGGCGCGGCCTGCCGCCGGCCCGCGTCGCCAGGCCAAGGCGCCCCCCGCCGAGCCGCGCCTGATCCTGTTCAACAAACCGTTCGATGTGCTGACCCAGTTCAGCGACGGTGAAGGGCGCGCGACGCTCAAGGACTTCATCGACATCCCGGGCGTATACCCGGCCGGGCGTTTGGACCGCGACAGCGAAGGCTTGCTGTTGCTGACCAACGATGGTGGGCTACAGGCGCGGATTGCCGACCCGAAGCACAAGCTGGCCAAGACCTACTGGGTCCAGGTGGAAGGCGAACCGAGTGACGAGCAGTTGCAGCGTTTGCGCGATGGTGTGGAGCTGAACGATGGGCCGACCTTGCCGGCCGAGGCGCGGCGCCTGGAAGAACCCGAGCTGTGGCCGCGCAACCCGCCGGTACGGTTTCGCAAAAGTGTGCCGACCAGCTGGCTGGAGCTGGTGATTCGCGAAGGGCGTAACCGCCAGGTGCGGCGGATGACGGCGGCTGTGGGCTTGCCGACCTTGCGCCTGGTGCGCGTGCGGATTGGTGACTGGGCGCTGGATGGGCTGGAGCAGGGTTGCTGGCGGGAGGTCCCTGCCAAGCTCTAGTTCAGGTCAGGGCCTGTTCGCGGGCACGCCCGCTCCCACAGGGACGGTGCAGTACTTGAAAGCAGCGCCCAACCTGTGGGAGCGGGCGTGCCCGCGAATGGCCCTGAAATGTTTTATACGCCTTCCAGAAACCCCACCACCACGCTTTTGATGATGAAGGCCAGCACCCCCAGGCCCAGCACGAAGAACAGGATCAGCGTGCCGAACTTGCCTGCCTTGGACTTTTTCGCCAGGTCCCAGACGATGAAGCCCATGAAACCGATCAATACGGTGACCAGGATAATCATCATCCATTCTTCGAATACGGCGGGATCCATCGGTGTTCTCCAGGCGGGTTGAGCGTCCGATTATACGCCGGCTGGCGTGAGCATTTAACGCAGGTGGGTCAATGGCAGCTCGGTGCTGGCCAGTACCTGGTTGAGCACGAAGCTCGAACGCACGCTGGTGACGCCTTCGATACGCGTCAGGCTGCCTAGAAGCAGTTTCTGGTAGTGGTCCATGTCCGGCACCACCACTTTCAGCTGATAGTCCGCATCCATGCCGGTGACCAGGCTGCACTCGAGCACCTGCGGCAGGTTACGGATGGCGGCCTCGAATGTTTCAAAGCGCTCAGGGGTGTGGCGGTCCATGCCTATCAACACATAGGCGGTCAGGCTCAAGCCCAGCTTCTTGCGGTCGAGCAGGGCCACCTGGCGCGAGATGTAGCCGTCGTCTTCCAATTGCTTGACCCGACGCGAGCATGGCGATGGCGACAGGCCGATGCGTTCGGCCAGTTCCTGGTTGGAAATGCGCGCATCGCGCTGCAATTCGGCGAGGATGCTCAGGTCGTAGCGGTCAAGTTTGCTCATGGCATTTGCCTTTTCTGTTCGGATTGCTGCGAATTATCAATCCAGGGTGAAAAATTGCGCAAGTGCTATTTATCTGAGCAATCTTCGCAATCCTCTGTCGCAACCCCTCCGGTATCTTTATCACCAGAATCACTGCCCGGACATCAGTCCACGGCGACGCGCCCTAGGCGGGCGGTCGCGGCCAGCCATCCAACAGGATCTGCAGGCCCCCGGGCTACACACCCTCCAGAAGACGGTGTGAGGTGAGCCGGCGCCACAAGTGCCGAGCACGGACGACAATTCCTGAAGGGAGGCCCTGTGGCCTCCCTTTTTTCATGCCGGAAATTTAATTGGCCTGTGTCATGGGCGCGGTAGACTGGCGGTGGTTGCAGTTTTTTCTACCGAGAGGAACACCATGACGTCGCGCATCTGGCAGTTGGCAGGTGTTGGTTTGCTAGGTTTGAGCATCAGCCTTGGGGCCCTGGCTGAAGGGCCTGGCGAGGGGCCGTCGGGGCGCTCGCTCAACTCGCGCGACGAAGTGCGCCAGACCCAGCCGCCGCGCCAGGGGTATTACCAGGACATTCCCCGCCGCCACGGTGATGATCACCACTGGCAAGCCGGTGGCCCGGGGCAACGGCCCGGTGGCGACTGGCAGGGGCGTCCGGATGGCCACGGCAATGGCTGGGGGCCTGGGCCGCAGTATCGCCCAGGGCACAGGGTGGACCATTTTTCTGACCGCTACTGGAAAGTACCCTACCGGGGCGCTGACTATTTCTACTCCGGGGGTTACTGGTACCGCCCGCACGGGGGCAATTACATCGTGGTGACCCCGCCGTACGGCGTGCGGGTCAATTACCTGCCGCCTTATGCGCGGGAAGTGTGGTTGGGTGACGCGCTGTTCTTTCTGGTGGCCGATACCTATTACCAGTACCTGGCAGACAGCCAGGAATATGTGGTGGTCAACCCGCCGGTCGGCGTGCCTTCGCCCGTGCCGGTGGCCCCGGCAAATGGCGGGTATGACGTGGTGGCCTATCCGATGTATGGCCAGGGGCAGGAACAGCAGGAGCAGGACCGCTACCAGTGTCATCGCTGGGCTGTGAGCCAGTCTGGCTTCGACCCGGCGACGGCGACTTACGCACCGGCGGCCAATGTGCTCGACAACTATCGGCGGGCGCTGGGTGCCTGTTTCAGTGGCCGGGGTTACAGCATCAACTGAACCCTGCACGGAACCCCTGTAGGAGCGGGTTTACCCGCGAATACGGTAGCGGCGGCAACGGCAAACGGCGGGTGGAAATTGGCCAGCAGCCCCGGCCCTTTCGCGATGAACCCGCGCCTACAAGGGGTGGGGCATGGGTGGTTACCTCATACCGGGTCGGCGTGCACCATCACGTCTGCCTGTGGATAACGCTGGCGGATCACCCGCGAGGCCTCCACGCACAAGCCATGCGCCTCATGCAGCGGCAGGTGCCCCGGCAGTTCCAGGTGCAGTTGCACAAACCACTGGTTGCCCGAGACGCGCGTGCGCAGGTCATGCACGCCTTTCACGCCTGCAACGGCCAGCACCAGCGCGGCCATGTCCTCGCCGACATCGCCGGGTAAGGCCTTGTCCATCAGGATCGCCGTACTTTCGCGGGCAATTTGCAGCGCGCTCCAGAGGATGTAAAAGGCGATGCCCAGGCCGAACAGCGCATCCAGCTGCGGCCAGCCAAAGCGCGCCAGCAACAGGGCCAGCAGAATGCTGCCGTTGAGCAGCAAGTCCGAGCGGTAGTGCAGGGAATCTGCCCGTACTGCAGTAGAGCCGGTGAGCCGGACCACTTTGTGCTGCAGTGCCAGCAGGGCGACGGTCAGCACCAGCGACAGCAGCATCACCGCGATGCCGATGGAGGTATCACCTAGCGGTTGTGGAGTGTAAAGGCGCTCGACCGCCTGCACCCCGATCAGCACCGCACTGCCGCCGATGAACAGCGCCTGAGCCATACCGGCCAAGGCCTCGGCCTTGCCATGACCGAACCGGTGATCGTCGTCGGCCGGACGCAGGGCGTAGTGTACCGCCAGCAGGTTGAGGAACGAGGCCACTGCGTCCAGTGCCGAGTCGGTCAACCCTGCCAGCAGGCTCACGGACCCGCTCAGCCACCAGGCCAGCGCCTTGCTCAGCACCAGGATGCTGGCGACCGTCAGTGACGCGCGAGTGGCCAGGCGCAGCAGGCGCTGGTGTTCGGCTGGGGTAGTGATCATCCGTGGACAGTGTCCTTGTGGATCAGGCTGCCGGGACCAGGCCCAGGCTGGCCAGTTGTTCGATGCTGCCGCGGTGCTGGATCAGCCTTGGGTCGTTCAGCGGCAGGCGCTGGCCCAGTTCGCTTTCCAGAATGGCCTGCAACTTCAGGTTGTCGACCTTGCCATCGGGGCTGACGGCTTCTTGCAGTTTGGCCGGGTCAACCTGAGCAGTACGGCCACCCGGGTAATAGATGGCGCCGGTGGCAAAGTCGATACCGAAGGCAATCAGCCCCGGGATCACATAGAACAGGATGCCGATCGCATCCATGGCGGCAACCACAGGGTCAATCTTGCCGCCGATCTGGCCGCGCCGGTCCGGGTAGAAAATGGTGCCGCAGGCCGTCAATTGGGTCAGCAGGGTGGCGATGAGGGCGCCACCGATGACGCGGGTCGAGATACGCATGTAAATCTCCGAAAAGTAATCAGCAGGGCAAGCGAAGCGCCTGCGCCTGATGCTAAGACCATGATAGAGCAGGCTGGGTTCGCCGTTATACTCGCGACACTGTTCGAGGACCACCATGATTTCATTACCCATTGATGCTGCCTTGCCCGCCCTGCGCCAGGCTCTGGAAAACCGTGACGAAGTGGTGCTTGAAGCCCCGCCCGGTGCTGGCAAGACCACCCGCGTGCCGCTGGCGCTGCTGCACGAACCGTGGCTGGCCGGGCAGACCATCCTCATGCTCGAGCCAAGGCGCCTGGCAGCGCGGGCAGCAGCCGAACGGCTGGCCAGTGAGCTGGGCGAGCAGGTTGGGGAAACGGTGGGTTACCGCATCCGCCTGGACAGCAAGGTCGGGCCGAAAACCCGTATCGAAGTGGTGACCGAAGGCATCCTCACACGCCGCCTGCAAGCGGACCCGGCGCTGGAAGGTGTGGGCCTGCTGATCTTCGACGAATTTCACGAGCGCAGCCTGGATGCCGACCTGGCGCTGGCGCTGAGCCTTAACGGCCGCGAGCTGCTACGTGACGACCCGCCCCTGAAGATTCTGCTGATGTCGGCGACGCTGGAAGGTGAGCGCCTGTCGCGGCTGTTGGACGACGCCCCGGTGGTCAGCAGTGAAGGGCGCATGCATCCGGTGGATATCCGCTGGGGGCGGCCGTTCCAGCCAGGCGAGTTCATCGAGCCACGGGTGGTGGACAGCGTGCTGCATGCGCTGGCCGACCAGGCCGGCAGCGTGCTGGTGTTCCTGCCTGGGCAAGCCGAGATCCGCCGGGTTCACCAAAGCCTTCAGGACGCCCTGGGGGCACGCCCCGAGATTCTGCTGTGCCCGTTGCATGGCGAGCTCGACCTCAATGCCCAGCGCGCCGCTATCGACCCGCCGGCCAAGGGCCTGCGCAAGGTGGTGCTGGCCACCAACATCGCCGAGACCAGCCTGACCATCGATGGCGTACGCGTGGTGATCGATGCCGGCCTGGCCCGGGTGCCGCGCTTCGACCCCGGCAGCGGCATGACCCGTCTGGATACTCAGCGCATTTCCCGCGCCAGTGCCACCCAGCGCGCCGGGCGTGCCGGCCGTCTGGAGCCTGGCGTGTGCTACCGCCTTTGGTCCGAGGCCCAGCATGATCAACTGGCCGCCCATGGCAGTGCCGAGATCCTGCAGGCCGATCTGGCCGGGCTGGCCCTGCAACTGGCGCGCTGGGGTGTAACCCCCGAGCAGTTGCGCTGGCTGGACCAGCCGCCTGCTGCAGCGTTCGCCCAGGCACAGGACCTGTTGGCGCGGCTCAGCGCCTTCAAGCCGGGCAGCCGCGACAACCTCAGCGAACATGGCCAGGCCATGGCCGAACTGCCGGCTCACCCACGCATCGCGCATTTGTTGCTGCGTGGCCAGGACCTGGGCCTGGCACAGATGGCATGCGATGTGGCTGCGCTGCTGGGGGAGCGGGACATTCAACGTGGCGGTGGTGCCGACTTGCACAGCCGGCTTGCGCTGGTCAGCGGTGAGAGCAAGGCTGTGCGTGGTGGCCAGGGTGGGGTGCAGCGTGCTCGCCAGCTGGCCCGCCAATACCGTGGCCTGTTGCGTGGCAAGGTCGGTGCGCCGGTCGCCGACCCGGACCACCCTCGTTGGCTGGGCGCCCTGCTGGCGCTGGCCTACCCTGACCGGGTCGCCCAGCAGCGCCGGGCGGGCGGGGCTGAGTATCGACTCGCCAACGGCCGTGCGGCCCTGTTTGGTGAAGTCGATGCCTTGATGAAGTGCCCATGGCTGGTGATCGCTGACCTGGGTAGCCGCCAGGGGCAGCGTGAGGAGCGGATCTATCTGGCAGCCGAATTCGATCCCGCGTTGCTCGAGGGCGTGCTGGCCGAGCCGGTTGAGCGAGTCGATATCCTGGATTGGGACGAGCGTGAGCAGGTGCTGCGCGCCGAACGTCAGGTCAAGGTGGGCGAACTGGTCCTCAGCCGCGAACCGCTGCCCAGGCTGGATGACGAAGCCAGGGCCCGAGCGCTGCTTGGCCTGGTCCGGCGCAAAGGTTTGAACCTGCTGACCTGGACGCCAGAGCTGCGGCAGTGGCAGGCACGTGTGGCGCTGCTGCGGCAGCTCGACCTGGAGAAGGATGGCCACACTGAATGGCCTGACCTTAGGGACGAGGCCCTGCTGGCCAGCCTGGAAGACTGGTTACAGCCTTACCTGAGCAAAGTGTCGCGCCTCAGCCACTTTGCTGCGCTGGACTTGCCGTCGATGCTGCGCAACCTGTTGCCCTGGCCGCTGCCGCAACGCCTGGAAGAACAGGCTCCGGCGCATCTGGCCGTGCCATCCGGCTCGAACATCCGCCTGGATTACAGCGAAACCCCGCCGATTCTCGCCGTGCGTCTGCAAGAACTGTTCGGCCTTGCCGACACCCCGCGCATCGCCAATGGCCGGCAGCAGGTCAAGCTTCACCTGCTGTCACCGGCACGTCGGCCGGTGCAGGTGACCCAGGACCTGGCCAACTTCTGGCGCACGACCTATGCCGAGGTGAAGAAAGACCTGAAAGGGCGTTATCCGAAGCATTATTGGCCGGACGACCCTCTGGTGGCCGAGGCTACGGCGCGGGCCAAGCCGAGAGGGAGCTGATGCACAACACCGAGTGCGGCAGGCCGAAAAAATCATGTGCTGGGCACGACGTGTTAGTGGTCGTGCCATTCATCGTATTGCACCCGCCAGTGAAGCTTGATCTGCTTGTCTCAATAGGAAAGTGATCACTTCGCCTTCCTCGACGTTGAGCAAGGCTACCCACTCCCCACTCCTGTGCGGCGTATCCGTGAGGACGCCGACCCTGTAGCCCCGCTGGTCGCGCAGATGGCAGACAAGGCCTTCATCTGTCAGCGCCAGCGGCTCGATTTTCCAGTATTCGCTAACGTTTGCATGCCAGTAAAAGCCCAGATAGCCATTACGGCTGACTCCTAGCTTCTTGGTTTCCGGGCGCCCAGGCATGCTGATGCGGTAGTGCAGGCGATCGTTGGTCCGCGAGTGGTAATGAAAGTCCATCACCGGCGAGTCCTGCCTTCCCCCCGCCTGTAACCAGTCATCCTCGGGGGTAATGCCCCAGTCGAACTTGTCTGTACTGCGGCTGAGTCGCAGCGGGATGTCCCGGTGGCGGGCGCGCATGTACAGCTGGCCGCGAAATGAGCGGGCGTAACCGGCCTGAATGTCTTCGTTCATGGTGCACTCCTTGAATGGCGTTGAGGAAGTGCACTCTGGCGCCAGGGCTGGGCAGCCCATCAGATCGAAAACATTCCCCGCTGGCCTCAGGTGCCGGCTTCACCTTCCAGCAACATGAACAGGCGATACAGCACCACCGTGCTGAACAGTTGCAGGAAGCCGCTGAGGCTGTCCATGGCCAGTTCCATCCCAGGTGATGGCTCGGGGAAGGCCATCAGCAGCAGCCCGTCGATCAGCCAGATCGGCGCCAGCACGCTTACAACGCAGATCATGATGCGCATGAAGTGCCCGGTGGTCATGCTTGCGCTTTCGCGCATCGCCTGCACCACCGGCCGGCCGCGCAGTACCAGCAGGTACTCGGCGAACACCAGGTTGATCATGATCCACACCCCCGGGAAGATGAACAGCGCAAGGCCGGCCATGATCAATAGCGAGCTGATCAGGATCAGCAGGGCCAGTTGCGGCCACAGCTGCAGGGCGCGGGCGAACAGGTCGCGCTTGGCGATTTCCTGGCCGTTGCTGCGTGTGTCCAGGTACAGGATCAGGGCTGCGCTGTACAGCGGGTAGAACAACAGGCTGACCAGCATGCCGTAGGCCGGTGATGCCTGGTCGCCCATCTGCCGGTACAGCAATTGGGTGAGCAGGGCTTCCACCACCACCAGCGGCAGGCACAGCTGGAGGATGTTTGGCAGGTGACGGCGGAAGAAGTACAGGGAGTCGCGCAGAACGCTCAGCGGATTCATCAGTCAACATCGCATGGCAGTAAAAACAGGGGCCTAACTTTAGCCCAAAGCAGGCCTGGGGCTGTCACTTGCTGAAAAAAGTTTCACCGCAACAGTGATTGAATCCCGCGCCTGTACGCCCCATCTTTGACGCTGTCCGTTGTCCCGCTACCCCACGAGGTCGCCCCATGAACACTGAAGAACAAACCCTTATCGACGGCCTGTTCGGCCGCCTCAAGCAAGCCGAAGACCCGAGCCAGCCGCGTGACGCACAAGCCCAGGCGTGCATCGAGCAGCATGTGCGTCAGCAACCGGCAGCGCCTTACTACATGGCCCAGGCGATTCTGGTGCAGGAGGCCGCGATCAAACGCCTCGACGAACAGAACAAGCAGCTGCAAGCCGAGCTGCAACAGGCCCGTGCCCAGGCTCAGGCGGCACAGGCTGCCAGCAGTGCGCCGAGCAATGGCGGGGGTGGTTTCTTGTCCAGCATCTTTGGTTCGGGTGGGCGCAACGCAGCGCCGGCGGTGCAGCCACAGCGTCCTTCGGCGCCCCCGGTAGCGTCCGGTGGTGGCTGGCGCGAGCCGTCGGCACCTGGTTTTGGCCAACCTCAGGCGCCGCAGCCTGGCTATGGTGCCGCGCCTGCGCGCAGTGGGGCCAGCAGTTTCCTTGGCGGGGCCATGCAGACCGCTGCCGGCGTGGCCGGTGGTGTGTTGCTGGCGCAGGGTATCAGCAGCCTGTTCAACCACAACTCGCAACCGGAAGAAGTGGTCGAGGTCATCAAGGAAGAGCCGGTGCCAGCCAGCGACAGTGGCGGCTGGAACGATCAGGGCGGGCAGCAGCAAGTGGCTGATAACGGTGGCTGGGGTAACGACCAGGGCAGTTACGCCGACAGTGATTATGGCAGCGATGATGGCGGGTTCTTCTCGGACGACGATTCTTACGTCTGACAGGTCTGGCATACTGCTGGCATTTCCGGGGGCGCTTTGCGCCCCTTCGCGGGCACGCCCGCTCCCACAGATATACGCGTGATACCTGTGGGAGCGGGCGTGCCCGCGAAGGGCTGCGGAACTGCCCCCCAGCACTCCAGGCCATAAATAAGGTTCCCAGGTGAAAAAGATCGCGTTGTTCGCCGATGTGCAGAACCTCTACTACACCGTGCGCCAGGCTCACGGCTGCCATTTCAACTACACCGCCCTGTGGGCCGACGTCAGCCGCGAAGGCCAGATCGTCGAGGCCGTGGCCTATGCCATCGACCGTGGCGACAGCAAACAGCAGCAATTCCAGCAGATCTTGCGCAACCTCGGTTTCGATGTGCGCCTCAAACCGTTTATCCAGCGCAGCGATGGCTCGGCCAAAGGCGACTGGGATGTGGGCATTACCCTGGATGTGATCGACGCGGCCAGCCGGGTCGACCAGGTGGTGCTGGCCTCCGGTGACGGTGACTTCGACCTGCTGCTGGAACGGGTAATCCAGCGCCATGGCACCGAAGCGGTGGTGTATGGCGTGCCGGGGCTGACGGCGTTGTCACTGATCCGTGCTGCCAC
This sequence comes from Pseudomonas sp. LTR0, assembly GCF_036630035.1. NCBI lineage: Bacteria > Pseudomonadati > Pseudomonadota > Gammaproteobacteria > Pseudomonadales > Pseudomonadaceae > Pseudomonas > Pseudomonas sp. LTR0. The sequence goes on along the minus strand of NZ_CP123734.1, from coordinate 4,787,272 downwards.
CCGCTACGTGCCCATCGAAGGCGCGCTGTTGCTTAAACACTAAGGTCTTTTTCATGGAACGTATCGCTGTCATCGACTTTGAAACCACCGGCATTTCCCCCGCTACCGGCTGCCGTGCCACCGAGGTGGCGGTGGTAATGCTTGAGGGGGGGCGCATTGTCGAGCGCTACCAGAGCCTGATGAACGCTGGCGTGCCGGTGCCGGCCTTCGTCGCAGGGCTGACCGGCATCACCACCGCCATGCTGCGTAGTGCGCCGTCGGTGGACAAAGTGATGAACGAGGTGGCCGAGTTCGTTGGGAGCACCCCATTGTTGGCGCACAACGCTGCTTTCGACCAGAAGTTCTGGGACTATGAGCTGGGCCGTATTGGCCGCAGCCGCAGTCAGCCCTTCGCGTGTTCCTTGTTGCTGTCACGGCGCCTGCTGCCCGCGGCGCCAAACCACAAGCTGGGCACTTTGACGCGCTGGGCTGGGTTGCCTGCCACGGGCACCGCGCACCGGGCCATGGCCGATGCCGAAATGGCCGCCAACCTGCTGCAGCATCTGGCGGGTGTGTTGCACCAGGACCACGGGGTTCAGCAGCTCTCGCACGATCTGCTTTGCCGGCTGCAGAAAACCCCGGCTGCAAAGGTGCGCGAAGCGCTGGCCAAGTACCGTCAGGGCTAGCAGGTGATCGTCTGGGGTGTCGCCTACGCCGCACGCCCCCGAATTGTGCCGCTCATTTGCACCCGTTCTGTAACGTCCCTTCACCCAGGCAGGCCGTTAAACTGAGCCACCCGTAAACGGATTTCGAGTTTTCCCCATGCCTGCCTCCCGTCGTTTCCCGCTGTTGCTGATTGGCGCCTTCCTGGCCCTTTATCTGGTCTGGGGTTCCACTTACCTGTTCATTCGCATCGGCGTCGAGAGCTGGCCTCCGATGCTCATGGCCGGGGTGCGCTTCCTGATTGCCGGGGGCCTGCTGTACGGTTTTCTGCGTTGGCGCGGCGTGCCGGCGCCTACCTGGCCGCAATGGCGGGCGGCAGGGGCGATCGGTTTCTTGCTGCTCAGCTGTGGCAACGGCGGGGTGACCGTGGCCGAGCATGCCGGTGTGGCTTCGGGCGTGGCGGCTTTGGCGGTGGCGACGGTGCCACTGTTCACCTTGCTGTTCGGCCTGTTGTTCGGGCACCGTAATTCGAAGCTGGAATGGGCGGGGATAGCCCTTGGGCTGGTGGGCATCGGCCTGCTGAACCTGGGCTCCAACCTGCAGGCAAGCCCGATAGGTGCGGCGCTGATCATCTTCGCGGCGGCGTCCTGGGCATTCGGCTCGGTGTGGAGCAAGACCTTGCCGCTGCCCCAGGGGCCGATGGCCAGCGCAGCGGAAATGCTGGTCGGTGGTGCGGTGCTGTTGCTGGGCAGTGTGCTGTCGGGCGAACGCATGACCCAGCTGCCGACCGCCGCGGGCTGGGGTGCGCTGGCCTACCTGGTGTTCTTCGGTTCGATCCTGGCGTTCAGTGCCTACATGTACCTGCTCAAGCACGTGCGCCCGGCAGCGGCCACCAGCTACGCCTACGTCAACCCGGCGGTGGCGGTGCTGCTGGGTATCGTCTTTGCCGGTGAGCAGATTGGCGCTGAAGAGTGCGTGGCAATGGCCGTGATCATCGGCGCGGTGGTGCTGATCGGCCTGCCACAGTGGCGCAAGGCGCCTGTACCTGTGCCACCGTTGAAAGGTGAAATCTGCAAGTAGGCAGGGGCGATGCGGTAAACTTGCCGCCTTCGCTGAACCCCCTGACGGTATTGCCATGAATTTCGCCAAACTCGGCCTGATCGAACCGCTGCTGCGCACGCTGCAGCAACTGGACTACACCACCCCGACCCCGGTGCAGGCCAAAGCCATCCCCGCCGTGCTGGCCGGCCGCGACCTGATGGCCGCAGCCCAGACCGGTACTGGCAAAACCGCAGGCTTCGCCCTGCCTGTGCTGCAGCGCCTGGCGCTGGAGGGCGAGAAGGTGGCCAGCAATTCGATCCGCGCCTTGGTGCTGGTACCCACTCGCGAGCTGGCCGAGCAGGTGCACAACAACGTGCGCGAATACGCCGAGAACCTGCCGCTGAGTACTTACGCGGTGTATGGCGGGGTCAGTATCAACCCACAGATGATGCGCCTGCGCCGGGGTGTCGACCTGCTGGTGGCTACCCCTGGCCGCTTGCTCGACCTGTTCCGGCAGAACGCCGTGAAGTTCAACCAGGTACAGACCCTAGTGCTGGATGAAGCCGACCGCATGCTTGACCTGGGCTTTGCCGAAGAACTGCAGTCGGTGTATGCGGCACTGCCACGCAAGCGCCAGACGCTGCTGTTCTCTGCCACTTTCTCTGATCAGATTCGCATGCTGGCGGGGCTTGCGCTGAATGACCCGCTCAGTATCGAGGTGAGCCCGCGTAATGCCACGGCCGCCAGCGTCAAGCAGTGGCTGGTGCCTGTGGACAAGAAGCGCAAGGCCGACCTGTTCTGCCACCTGCTGCGCAAACAGCGCTGGAAGCAGGTGCTGGTGTTTGCCAAGACCCGCAATGGCGTCGATCAACTGGTGGAGCGCTTGCTGGCCGAAGGCGTAAATGCCGACGGCATCCACGGTGATCGCCCACAGGCGACCCGCCAGCGCGCGCTGGACAGCTTCAAGGCCCGTGAGGTGCAAGTGCTGGTGGCGACCGATGTGGCGGCCCGTGGCCTGGATATCGATGACTTGCCGCTGGTCGTCAACCTCGATCTGCCGATCGTTGCCGAAGACTACGTGCACCGCATCGGGCGTACCGGGCGGGCGGGCAACAAGGGCGAGGCGATTTCGCTGGTGTGTGCGGATGAAGTGCAACTGCTGGCGGCTATCGAGGTGCTGACCCGGCAGACCCTGCCGCGTCATGAAGAGCCGGATTTCATCCCCGAGCACCGGGTGCCGATGACCGATGCCAGCGGGCAGGTTATCAAGAAACCGAAGAAGCCCAAGAAGCCGAAAGAAAACAGCGCCAAGCGCGGGCTGGGGCGCTGGATGGACAGCAGTGAAGCTGGCAGTGCGGAGCCAGCGGTGAAGGCTGTGCGCAAGGTGCCGAGCTTCAATAGTGGGCCGCGCAAGCGTAAGCCTTGAGGTTTTGGGGCCGCTTTGCGGCCCCGCAATCCATCAGGCTGACCGCATCAGCCAGTTCGCCGCTGCCCGCCCGGCGCGCAAGCCGCTGGCAAAGCACGCCGTGAGCAGATAACCCCCGGTCGGCGCCTCCCAGTCCAGCATCTCGCCGGCACAGAATACCCCCGGCACGGCCTTGACCATCAACCCCTCATCCAGCCCCTCGAAGCGGACCCCGCCGGCACTGCTGATCGCTTCATCCAGCGGCCGCGTGCGTACCAGAGTGATGGGCAATGCCTTGATGGCTCGAGCCAAGGCATCAACGTCGGTAAAGGTCGCCGGATCCGTCAGCTCGCGCAGCAGTGCTGCCTTGACCCCATCAATCCCCAGCTGGCTGTGCAGGTGCTTGGCCATGGAGCGTGAACCGCGTGGTTTGGCCAGTGCCTGGGCAATCTTGTCCACAGGCTTGTCTGGCAGCAGATCCAGCAACAACACCCCGCGGCCTTCACGGTGGATGGCCTCGCGTACCGGTGCCGACCAGGCATACACCAGGCTGCCTTCCACACCTTGAGCGGTGAGGATGAACTCGCCCTTGCGCGGTGCGCTGCCCGGGACGCTGAGGGCGATGTTCTTCAGCGGTGCGCCCGCGAACTTGTCCTTGAGCAGCGCGCTCCAGCCCTCTACTTCAAAACCGCAGTTGCTCGGCTGCAAAGGCGAGATATCCACAGCCCGCTCTGCCAGCAGCGGTTGCCAGCTGCCGTCAGAACCCAGGCGCGCCCAGCTGGCGCCACCCAGCGCCAGCACCACGACCGAGGCGTTCACCTGCCGTTCGCCCTGTGGATAAGCAATTCGCAAGCTGCCATCGGTGTTCCAGCCCAGCCAGCGATGGCGGGTGTGGATAACTACCCCGTTGTCGCGCAGGCGCTTGAGCCAGGCACGCAGCAACGGTGCGGCTTTCATGTCGGTGGGGAACACCCGGCCCGAGGTGCCGACGAAGGTTTCGATGCCCAAACCATGAATCCACTGGCGCAACGCGTCCGCATCGAAGTCGCGTAGCAGGGCCTCGATTTCGCCCTGGCGTTCGGCATAACGGGCCACGAACGCCGGGTAAGGCTCGGAATGGGTGATGTTCATGCCGCCGACACCCGCCAGCAGGAACTTGCGGCCCACTGAAGGCATGGCATCGAACACCTCGACCGCCAGGCCTGCCTTGGCCAGTGCTTCGGCGGCCATCAGGCCGGCGGGGCCGCCACCGATGACGACAGCGGGGGGATGGGATGCGGGGTTCAGATCGGGCATGGTGGGCAGCAGGCTGTGGAAAAGAGGCGCATTCTACCGCAGCGCTGCCCACGGAAGCACTGGTCAAAAAATAGACAGTGTCACGCAGGCCTTGCCAGTAAAGGGCTACAGCGCCTTTCGCGCAGGTTATCCACAAGCGGTTCCACAGTCATTGTGAACAACCCATGACACGTGCGGCGCTGTGGTGAAGGATGCCGTGGCGTTTGGCCAGGGCTGTGCGGTCCTTGCTGTAGCCACCGCCGATCACGCCCACCACCGGGATATCGCGGCCCAGGCAATGGCGCAGCACGGCTTCGTCACGGGCGGCAACGCCTGCGTCAGTCAGCTGCAGGTAGCCCAGGGCGTCGTCCTTGTGCACATCGACACCGGCGTCATACAACACCAGGTCGGGTTGATAAAGCGGCAGCAGGTAGTTGAGGGCGTCGTCCACCACTTTCAGGTAGGCCGCGTCGCCCATGCCTCGGGGCAGAGGGATGTCCCAGTCGCTTTGTGCCTTGCGGGCGGGGAAGTTCTGTTCGCAGTGCAGCGACACGGTGATGGCCTCGGGCGTGTCATGCAGGATGCGCGCGGTGCCGTCACCCTGGTGCACGTCGCAGTCGAAGATCAGCACCCGGTGTACCCTGCCTGCTTCCAGCAGGTAGCGGCTGATGACCGCCAGGTCGTTGAAAATGCAGAAGCCGGCGGGGTGGTCGTAATGGGCGTGATGGGTGCCACCGGCGAGGTGACAGGCGATGCCGTGCTGCAACGCCATCTCGGCAGTCAGCAGTGAGCCGCCGACGGCGCGTACGGTACGCCGGGCCAGGGCCTCGCTCCAGGGCAGGCCGAGGCGGCGCTGGTCCTCGCGCGACAGCTCGCCGTTCATGTAGCGCTCGATGTAGCTGCGGTCATGGGCCAGGGCGAGGATGTCGTTGGGGCAGATGTCCGGGCGCAGCAGGGCCTGGTCGGTGGTCAGCCCGCTGCCGACCAGGTGGTCGTGCAGCAGTCGGAACTTGTCCATCGGGAAGCGGTGTTCAGCGGGGAACTCCGGGCTGTAATCTTCGTGGTAGATCAGCGGCAACGGCATGGTTGAGGTCGTAATCAGGGCCAGGTCCTGATCTTGCCATGGCCGGGCCAGCTTTGCTGCTCAATCGCCTGCACGGGATTGCTGTGGCCCGTATCACTTTGCGGCGCTGGCCAGTACCCGTTGCCAGTCCGGTTCGTTCAGGCGCCCCAGGATGCGGGCCTTGCCATTGCTATCCACCGATACGAACAGGGCGCTGGCATAGTTGCTTTGACGTTCGCCGCCGGCAACGTGCTGCTGGCGGGCAAAGTGGTCGATGCAGCCGTTGTGAGTCACCAGCACCAGGTTGTGGCCCGCGCGTTTGTGTGCAAGCGCTTCGTTGGCGAACTGGCTGTCGCAGCTTTCCAGCCAGTCTTCGCTGACCACCGCCTGGCCGAGGATGAAGTGCGCGGTTTGCCGGGTGCGCAGTTTCGGGCTGGTGAGCAAGTCGGCGTTGTTCAGGCCCAGCCGGTGCAGCCCCTGGCCAACGCGGGCAGCGGCCTGGCTACCGCTCAGGGTGATACCCGTAGGGTCGTCCAGGCAAGGGCCGGGGGCGCTATCGCAGCGTTCAGCGTGGCGGATCATCACGATCACCGCACCTTCGGCCCAGTCCTGCAGCAGGCCGCTGTCACTCAGTTGTTGCTCGTTGCCAAGGTCCACGATATGCGTCCTCGTCGCCAGCCAGGTGGTCAACGCCGCCACGACCATGCACAGGCCCAGGGCGGCTCCGAGGGCTTTGCGGGTCAGGCGTCGCTTGCGCCGGGCGTGAATGGCAGAGTGCCCCAGGGTATTGCTCGATTGCATGTGTGGCTCCGTTGGCATAGCCGTGCTTGGCACGGCAGGGATGGCGGAATCCTGCCAAGTGGCCTGTCGGGGGCCGGTGAAGGGCGTGTGAAAATTGCATTCGGCTACTACCGGCTGGGTGAAACCCGCGCCCGCGCCTACGCTGTAAACTGCAACACGGCAAAACCGGAGCAGGCCCGATGACCCCTATTCTTGAACTGGAAAGCGCACGGCTGGTGCTGCGCCAATGGCATGACGACGACCTGCGCGAGTTCGCCGCGCTGTGCGCCGACCCGCAGGTAATGCGTTACTTTCCGGCGCCGTTGACGCGTCTTGAGGCCGCTGCGTTGATCGGCCGGGTGCGTGGGCACTTCAATGAATACGGTTTTGGTTTGTGGGCTCTGGAGCGCAAGGACAGCGGCGCGTTCATCGGCATGACTGGCTTGCTGCACGTGGGCTTTGACGCCGATTTCACCCCCGCCGTAGAGATTGGCTGGCGCCTGGCCCGTCGCCACTGGGGCCTTGGCTTTGCCAGCGAAGCGGCGTGGACCTGCCTGCGTTGTGCTTTTGCCCAGTTGCGCCTGGAGGAGGTCGTGTCATTCACTAGCGAATGCAACCTGCCGTCGCAAAAGGTGATGCAAGCCATCGGCATGCAGCAGGACCCACACGGCAGTTTCGAGCACCCCCGCCTGCCCACTGGCCACCCACTGCGCCCGCATGTGCTGTACCGCATTGACCGCGCGCACTGGGAGCGCACCCTGCGCGCCTGAATGCACGGCCATGCCCGGCGCGAATGACAAACGCTGTATCATTTGCCTACTTGGAAGGCGCTTGCCCGTAACACGTTCAGCGCCTGTGAAATCGAGCGCCGCTCGGGCGGCGCATCGCGAGCTAGGCTCGCTCCTACGGAGATCCCCCGATGAGTCATGTGTTGGACGACCTGGTCGACCTGTTGAGCCTCGAATCCATCGAGGAGAACCTGTTCCGTGGACGTAGCCAGGACCTGGGCTTCCGCCAGCTTTACGGTGGGCAGGTGCTGGGCCAGTCGTTGTCGGCTGCCAGTCAGACAGTCGAGGACGCGCGCCATGTGCATTCGTTGCACGGCTACTTCCTGCGCCCGGGCGATGCCAGCCTTCCAGTGGTGTACTCGGTAGACCGCGTGCGCGATGGCGGCAGCTTCAGTACACGGCGGGTGACGGCGATCCAGAAGGGCCAGACCATCTTCACCTGCAGCGCGTCGTTCCAGTACGACGAGGAAGGCTTCGAGCACCAGGCGCAGATGCCTGACGTGGTCGGCCCGGAAAACCTGCCTACCGAAGTCGAACTGGCCCGTGCCATGGCCGACCAGCTGCCCGAGCGCATCCGTGACAAGGTGCTGTGCGCCAAGCCGATCGAGATCCGCCCGGTCACCGAGCGCGACCCGTTCAACCCCAAGCCGGGCGACCCGGTGAAATACGCCTGGTTCCGCGCCGACGGCAACCTGCCTGACGTGCCTGCCCTGCACAAGTACATGCTGGCCTACGCCTCGGACTTCGGCCTGCTGACCACGGCGTTGCTGCCCCATGGCAAATCGGTGTGGCAGCGCGACATGCAGATCGCCAGCCTCGACCATTCGCTGTGGTTTCACGGCAACCTGCGCGCCGACGAGTGGCTGCTGTACGCCACCGATAGTCCCTGGGCCGGCAATTCCCGTGGTTTCTGCCGCGGCAGCATTTTCAACCAGGCCGGGCAGCTGGTGGCATCGTCGAGCCAGGAAGGCCTGATTCGCCATCGCAAGGACTGGGCATGAGCCTGGGCGAGGTGCGCAACTGGGTGTTCGACATGGACGGCACCCTGACCGTGGCCGTGCACGACTTCGCCGCCATTCGGGTGGCGCTGGACATCCCGGCCGAACACGACATCCTCACCCACCTGGCGGCCTTGCCGGCGGCAGAAGCGGCGGCCAAGCATGCCTGGTTGCTGGAACACGAAAGGGACCTGGCAACGGCTTCCACGGCGGCCACCGGGGCGGTGGAACTGGTGCGCGAGTTGGCCGAGCGCGGGTGCCGGCTGGGTATTCTGACCCGCAATGCGCGTGAGCTTGCGCATGTAACGCTGGAGGCCATCGGCCTGGCGGACTGCTTCCCGGTGGAACACATTCTCGGGCGTGACGAGGCTGCGCCCAAGCCGAGCCCGGATGGGCTGCTGAAGATTGCCAGCGCCTGGGGCGTGGCACCGAGCGAACTGGTGATGGTGGGGGATTACCGCTTTGACCTGGACTGTGGGCGGGCTGCGGGGGCACGCACGGTGCTGGTGAACCTGCCGGACAACCCCTGGCCAGAGCTGGTGGATTGGCATGCGGCGGATTGCCGGGCGTTGAAGGTGATGCTGGGCTGACGCTTGTTTTGGCAATGCGGGCCTCTTCGCGGGCATGCCCGCTCCTACAGGTATTGCGCCCGTCTCGGGGCCTGTGGTGCCCCTGTGGGAGCGGGCGTGCCCGCGAAAGGGCCGGATCTGTCTATGCTGAACCCCATTCTTTGCTCTGATACGGAGACCCACCCATGAGCAGCAAGGCCATCTACGTACAACCCGGCGGCGGCTACGACAAGGTCGAGGTCGGCACCTGCGAGGCCCAGGCCCCCCAGGCCGGCGAGATTACCGTGCGCCTGCACGCCAGTTCCCTCAACTACCACGATTTCGCCGTGGTCAGCGGCATGTGGGGCCCGAGCGAGCGACGCATCCCCATGGCCGATGGCGCCGGCGAGGTGGTTGCAGTGGGGGCTGGCGTCACTGAGTTCCAGGTCGGCGACAATGTGGTCAGCACCTTCTTCCCCGACTGGCTCGATGGCCAGGCCAATGTCGAGGGCTTTGCCGGGGTGCCCGGCGACGGCATCGATGGCTACGCCCGTGAGCAGGTGACTGCCCGCGCCACCGCCTTCACCCTGGCACCTCAGGGTTTCAGCCATGCCGAGGCTGCCACCCTGACCACCGCCGGCCTTACCGCCTGGCGCGCGCTGATGAGCGATGATCACCTCAAACCGGGCGACACGGTGCTGGTGCAGGGTACCGGCGGTGTATCGATTTTCGCCCTGCAGTTCGCCAAGCTGGCCGGCGCGACCGTGATCGCCACCTCGTCCAGCGATGCCAAGCTGGAGCGCCTGAAGGCCCTGGGTGCCGACCACCTGATCAACTACAAGAGCACCCCGGCATGGGGTGAGAAGGTGCGCGAACTGACTGGCAACCGCGGCGTCGATCATGTGATTGAAGTGGGCGGCCCGGCGACGCTGGAGCAGTCGATGATTGCCGCGCGCATTGGCGGGCATGTTTCGCTGATCGGCATCCTTACCGGGGTGGCCGGGCAGTTGCCGCTGGTGCAGGCGCTGGTGCGGCAGATTCGGCTGCAAGGGGTGCTGGTTGGCAGCCGGGCGCAGCAGCAGGCGATGGTGCGGGCGATCGACGCCAACGGCCTGCGGCCGGTGGTAGACAAGCATTTCGAGCTGGAACAGATCGTCGAGGCGTTCCGTTACCAGGAGAGCAACCGGCACTTCGGCAAGATCTGCCTGACTTGGTGAAGTGAGGGCAGGGTAGCTGGATGTGACGGCCACCCTGCACGCCACTCTATTCGTAGCATCAAGCCCGAGTGCCTTGCACTGCCTGACAGTCAGTCTGGCAGTAGCCGGTCGCGGCTGTTGGACAGGTGCAGGCACACCGCCGCCCGCGCCGCATCCGGGTCTTGTCGGCGGATGGCATTGAGGATCGCCTCATGCTCCAGGTTGGCCAGGTACGCTTGCCGCGCCAGCTTGGCCCCCGCGCGCTCGGCCTGGGCCATGCGGTTGCGCGGAATCAGGCCGTTACCCAGTTGCTGCAGCATCTCGGTGAAGTACAGATTGCCGGTGGCCTCGGCAATCAGCAGGTGAAAGCGCCGGTCGGCTTCGATGCAGCTGTCGCCGGCAGCGGCCAGGTCCTGATAGTCATCCAGCGCCTGGCGCATGCGCGCCAATTGCCCCTCATCACGACGCAGTGCGGCCAGCGCGGCAGCCTGGCCCTCAAGGCCAATACGCAGCTCCAGCAGATCGCGCACATTCGCCGCGCTCTCCGCCGCAACGCGCAGGCCGGCCTGGGCCTGGCGCTCCATCACGAACGTACCGATCCCGTGGCGCGGCTCCACCAGCCCAGAGGCCTGCAGCTTCGACAAGGCTTCGCGGACCACTGTGCGGCTGACACCGTGCTCGCGTACCAAGGTGTTTTCCGAAGGCAGTTTGTCGCCTGGTTTGAAGGTGCCCAGCAAAATCTGCTGGGTCAGGCTGGAAACCAGGTCATGGGCGCGGCTATGGCCGCGTTTGCGAGCGTGTTGCGGTTCCATGCGTGATCCGCTTCTTGATTAGCTTGTACGACAAGTTAATCGATAGAAATATTTTTTGCCGATTTTTCGCGCATCCTAATCAGCATGTAGTTGAGCTGTTTTTGCACGTTAGGATCAGATTGGCATTATGACAGCTTGTATTTTGCTATTTTGCCGACGTTAATGATCTTGTCGTACAACCTCGCTGCGCATAAGCTCCTCCCCACTGCCATGTCAGACAACCCGACCCGCACAAAAACAATTAGTGGGAGATCCGCAAGTGAACGACACCCTCGCTCCGTCTGCCCGGCATGAAGGCGACGCGTTGGCCAGTGCCGTGGCCAAGGTCAAGCGCCACGTCCTGCCGCTGTTCGTCATCATGTTCATCGTCAACTACCTCGACCGCGTCAACATCGGCTTCGTCCGCCCGCACCTGGAAAGCGACCTGGGCATCAGCGCTGCGGCCTTTGGCTTTGGTGCCGGGCTGTTCTTCATCGGTTACGCGCTGTTCGAAGTCCCTTCGAACATGCTGCTGCAGAAGGTGGGGGCGCGGCTGTGGCTGACCCGCATCATGTTCACCTGGGGGCTTGTGGCCACGGCCATGGCCTTCGTGCAGAACGAAACCCAGTTCTACGTGCTGCGCTTTCTGCTCGGTGTTGCCGAAGCGGGCTTCTTTCCGGGGGTGATCTACTACTTCACCCGTTGGCTGCCGGCGGCTGAGCGCGGCAAAGCCATTGCCATCTTCCTCAGTGGCTCGGCGCTGGCCTCGCTGATTTCCGGGCCGCTGGCCGGGGCGTTGATGCAAATCCAGGGCCTGGGCCTGCATGGCTGGCAGTGGATGCTGTTCATCGAAGGCATGGCCTCGGTAGCACTGTGCTTTTTCGTGTTTTTCTGGCTCGACTCCAGGCCGCAGGACGCCAAGTGGCTGAGCAAGGCCGAGCAGGACGCGCTGGTCGCCACCATCGACCGCGAGCAGCAAGCGCGTGAGGCCATCGGCGCGGTCAGGCCGTCGGCCTGGAGCCTGCTCAAGGACCGCCAGATCGTGCTGTTCTGCCTGATCTACTTCTGCATCCAGCTGACCATCTATGCCGCGACCTTCTGGCTGCCCAGCATCATCAAGCGCATGGGCGACCTCAGTGACATGCAGGTCGGTTTCTTCAACTCGATCCCTTGGCTGATCTCGATCCTGGCCATGTACGCCTTCGCCGCCGGTTCCGCTCGCTGGAAGTTCCAGCAGGCCTGGGTGGCCGGCGCCCTGCTGGTCGCTGCCACGGGCATGTTCATGTCCACCACGGGTGGGCCGGTGTTCGCCTTCGTCGCCGTGTGCTTCGCCGCGATCGGCTTCAAGTCAGCGTCGTCACTGTTCTGGCCAATCCCCCAGGGCTACCTGGACGCCCGCATCGCTGCGGCGGTGATTGCCCTGATCAACTCGGTCGGCAACCTCGGCGGCTTCGTTGCCCCCACCACCTTCGGCTTGCTGGAGCAGCAGACTGGCTCGATCCAGGGCGGGCTGTACGGCCTGGCGGTGACCTCGGTGCTGGCGGCGATTGCCATCTTCTTCGTACGCATTCGCCCCAAGGGCGTCCCTTCCGATGACCTCAAGGCCCCTTCGGCCTTGGGCCAGACCCACTGATGACTGCGAGACAACAACCATGAATCTGCAGACCAATCCCGCCGTAAATGCCAGCACCCCGGTGGTCACCGACCTGCGCGTGGTCCCCGTGGCCGGCCATGACAGCATGCTGCTGAACCTCAGTGGCGCCCATGGCCCGTTCTTCACCCGCAACGTAGTGGTGCTGCGCGACAGCGCCGGCAATACCGGCCTGGGTGAAGTGCCCGGCGGCGAGAACATTCGCCAGACCCTGGAGGACGCCCGCAGCCTGGTGGTCGGTCAGCCGATCGGCCACTACCAGCGTGTGCTCAATGCCATGCGCCAGACCTTCGCCAACCGCGACTCGGCAGGCCGCGGCCTGCAGACCTTCGACCTGCGCATCACCGTGCATGCGGTAACGGCCATCGAATCGGCATTGCTCGACCTGCTCGGCCAGCACCTGAACGTGCCGATGGCGGCACTGCTGGGCGAGGGGCAGCAACGGGATGCGGTGAAGATGCTCGGCTACCTGTTCTACATCGGCGACCGCCAGCAGACCGACCTGGCTTATCGCAACGAAGCCGACAGCGATGACGACTGGTTCCGCCTACGCCACGAAAAGGCCCTGACCCCGGAAGCAGTGGTGCGGCTGGCCGAGGCCGCCAAGGCGCGCTATGGCTTCAGCGACTTCAAGCTCAAGGGCGGCGTGCTGCGCGGTGAACAAGAGATGGAGGCCGTGACAGCGCTGGCCGAACGCTTCCCCGAAGCGCGCATCACGCTCGACCCCAATGGCGCGTGGTCGCTAAAGGAGGCCATCGCCCTGTGCCGCGACAAGCACGATGTACTGGCGTACGCCGAAGACCCGTGCGGCGCCGAGAATGGTTACTCGGGCCGCGAGGTGATGGCCGAATTCCGCCGCGCCACCGGCCTGCCTACCGCGACCAACATGATTGCCACCGACTGGCGACAGATGGGCCATGCCATTCAGTTGCAGTCGGTGGACATTCCGCTGGCCGATCCGCACTTCTGGACCTTGCAGGGTTCGGTAAGGGTGGCGCAGATGTGCAACGACTGGGGGCTGACCTGGGGTTCTCACTCCAATAACCACTTCGACATTTCGCTGGCGATGTTCACCCAGGTAGCGGCTGCGGCGCCGGGTGAAATCACGGCGATCGACACCCACTGGATCTGGCAGGATGGCCAGCGCCTGACCCGTGAGCCGCTGCGCATTGTCGACGGGCATGTGCGGGTGCCGGCGCGCCCGGGCTTGGGCGTGGAACTGGATGAAGACCAGCTGGCCAAGGCCCATGAGTGCTACCGCAACATGGGGCTGGGGGCACGGGATGACGGCGTGGCGATGCAGTACCTGATTCCGGGATGGCGCTTCGATAACAAACGACCCTGCCTGGTGCGTTGAGGCTGCTGGCCTCTTCGCGGGCAAGCCCGCTCCTACATCAACCGGTGGTGTCGCTACGCACCCTTGTAGGAGCGGGTTCACCCGCGAATAGGCCCGACCTGCCGGCCAATCCCCCCAGTCATCCACCGCCCCCACCGCATTCATCAATCGGTACCGTCGCCACGCACCATCGTAGGAGCGGGTTCACCCGCGAAAGGGCCGGCACAGACAACACACATTCAAATGAAAAACAAAAGCTCCATTTGGGCCTGTGGCGCGTTCGGATATGCCATTCGCGACATTTGGCGTTGATGGAAATGCCCTGTCGTGATCGAACAGTTTCGGGGCGTTCTCGTGTAATTCCCTACAGCCATGCGGGGATTAAATGAAGCCCGCCCTGCACTGACACGTTGCTCTGTGAAGCGCTCCAAATATCAACAAAAGAGCGCGAGTAACGTGTCGACTTATTGATTTCAAAGGAGATATTTTTCGCCTACGCCTGCCCGTCCTTCCTTGTGTCAGCAAAAAGAGAACAACATCAATGAACACCGTGGGATCTGATGGCAACCTTGCACAAGGTTTCAAGCCACGTCACGTAACGATGCTGTCCATCGCCGGCATTATCGGCGCCGGACTTTTCGTAGGTTCTGGCCATGCCATCGCGGCAGCCGGGCCAGCAACCATAATTTCCTATTTCGTGGCCGGAACCTTGGTGGTACTGGTCATGCGCATGCTCGGCGAAATGGCCGTGGCACACCCCGACACCGGATCGTTTTCCACCTACGCTGACCAGGCCATTGGCCGCTGGGCCGGCTATACCATCGGCTGGTTGTACTGGTGGTTCTGGGTACTGGTCATTCCTATCGAAGCATTGGCCGCCGGGCATGTGCTGAACGCCTGGTTTCCGCAGGTGGACAGCTGGATCTTCGCCCTGGCTTCGGTGTTGCTGCTGGCAGGTACCAACCTGTTCAGCGTGGCCAAGTACGGCGAGTTCGAGTTCTGGTTCGCCATCCTCAAAGTCACTGCCATTCTGGGCTTCATCGGCCTGGGCTTTGCCGCGCTGATGGGCTGGCTGCCCAACCGCGAGGTCAGTGGCCTGAGCACCTTGGTTGCCGAGTACGGCGGCTTTGCGCCGAAAGGCTGGTCGGCAGTGGTGGGTGCATTCATCACCGTGATGTTCAGCTTCATCGGCACCGAGGCGGTGACCATCGCCGCGTCCGAGTCCAGCGACCCGTCGCGCAACATCGCCAAGGCCACTCGCTCGGTGATCTGGCGTATCAGCACCTTCTACATCCTGTCGATCTTCGTGATCATTTCGGTGGTGCCGTGGAACGACCCGCAGCTGGCGGTGGTGGGTTCGTACCAGCGTGCGCTGGAAATCATGAACATCCCCAACGCGGCATTCATGGTCGACCTGGTGGTACTGGTAGCTGTTACCAGCTGCATGAACTCGTCGATCTACATCGCTTCGCGGATGATGTTCTCGCTGGCCAAGCGCGGTGACGCCCCGGCCTTCCTCAACAAGACCTCCAAGGTCGGTGTACCGCGTGCTGCGGTGTTCGGCAGCACCTTGATCGGTGCGGCCATCGCGGTCCTCAACTACTTCGCACCGAAGGGCGTGTTCGAGTTCCTGCTGGCCAGCTCTGGCGCCATCGCCCTGTTGGTGTACATGGTTATCGCCATCTCGCAGCTGCGCATGCGCCGCCGTCTGGAGCGCGAGAACACCGAACTGAAGTTCCGCATGTGGCTGTTCCCGTACCTGACCTGGGCGGTGATCATTTTCATTGCCGGGGCGCTGGCGGTGATGATGTACACGCCTGAGCATCGGGCGGAAGTGAGCTCGACATTGGGCCTGGCGATCGTGATTTCCTTCCTAGGGATCGTGACGTCGAGGGGCCATGCGCAACCGGTAGGCGCGCGATCGATGGGGTGATTCAGTTCACCTGGCTGTAAGGCAAAGGGCACCCGAGGATGGGTGCCCTTTGTTTTTTGGGGTTTGAGCGTGCTTTTGGGTTAACAGGTGCTGGCAGGTACCCGCCCGGCAGCGCGTTTCATTGAAAATAAATGAGGTGTTTTCTCATTCTCGTTCGGCAGGTAGAGAAGGCCGGATTACAGGCCAGCCCGCCGACCCCCGACACGGAGCGAGAGAATGAGTTTTACCCCGGTTCCACAGCGCCACCCCTTGAGTCGTGCCCTGCATGCTGCACTGTTGGGCCTGGCAGTCAGCACCTACGCACTGCCGTCGCTTGCACAGCCTTTGAGCGCTGATCACAACAACCCGCTCAAGCAATGGAGCATTCCTGCGGGCCCGCTGGCGCCGGCACTGGACCGCTTTGCGCGCGAGGCGGGTATCAGCCTTTCGTTCGATGCGCAGAACGTAGCCAACCGCAATACCAACGGGGTGCAGGGCGCACTGGATACACGCTCGGCACTGTCGTCGCTGCTGCGCGGAACCGAGTTGCAGATTGAGCCGCAGGGCCCGAATGCCTACCTGGTAATACCGCAGCCTAAACCTGCCGGCCCGCTGGAACTGGGCGCGACCGAGGACTACCGCCTGGCACCTGTCATCATCAATGCCAAGGTCAAGGCCAGCGCCGACGATGACGCCAACTCGGTGGTTGCCAAGGAGCTGTGGGTAGGGGGCAAGGTGGCGACCAGCATCCTCAACACGCCCGCGTCCGTGTCTGTGGTGACCAACAAGGAAATGCAGCAGCGCAGCGTCAGCACCACCGAAGAGGCGCTGCAGTACACCCCCGGCGTGGTCAGCGACTATTACGGTTCGGACGACCGCAACGACTACTTCCTGATCCGCGGTTTCCAGGCCACCACCTATCGAGACGGCCTGACCCTCAGCTCGATGCGCGGTGTGCGCGAAGACCCTTACGCCTACGAGCGTATCGAAATTCTGCGGGGTGCCAACTCCACCCTGTTCGGCCCGGCAGACCCGGGTGGCTCGGTCAACTTCGTGACCAAGCAACCGCGCTTCGAGAAGTTTGGCCAAGGCTACGTGACCTACGGCTCTTATGACCATGCCGAAACCGGGATCGATGTAGGCGATGCGCTGAACGACGAACAAACCTTGGCCGGCCGCTTCACGGCCAAGATGCAGAACAGCGACCGCGAGTACGACCACTCCCAGGACGATAACCGCTTCGTGATGGGCGGCCTGACCTGGGCGCCAACCGATTTCACCTCGGCCACGGTGGTGCTGGATTACCTGAAGACCAACAGCTCGCCGAACAGCGGTGGCTACCCGCTGGACAAGGAGTACGACCGCAGCGACTTCTATGGCGAGCCCGGCTACAACTTCCATGATGTCGAGCGCACTAGCCTCAGCGGCAACATCACCCACGACTTCGACAACGGCTTCACCCTGCGCAGCAACCTGCGCTACAGTGAGCTGACCGATGACTTTGGCTACGTCTACCTGAGCGACAGCGCCTCGCGTGTTGGCACCACCATTCCGCGTTACGTCTTCGGCACCGACAGCGATGCCGATCAGCTCAATGGCAACCTGATGCTGCAGTACGATGCCCAGTTCGAGCACATCGACAGCAGCACACTGGTGGGCGTCGAGTACCTCGACTCGACGACCAAACAGATCTCGGTCTACGGCCTGGCGCCCTCCATCGACATCGCCAACCCGGTGTTCACCGGCGTGCCAGGCGGCATCACGCCCTATACCCGCAAAAAGAATGACGCCACCACCAAGGCGGTTTTCCTGCAGCAGAACCTGTCGTTCTTTGACCGCGTCATCGCGACCGCAGGCGTGCGTAACGACTCGATGGACCTGTCGAGCAAGGAATACATCGGTGGCGAGCAGACGGAAAAGGACAACTTCTCCGAAACCTCCTACCGCGCGGCACTGACCTATATCGTCAACGATGAAGTGTCTACCTACGTGAGCATGGTGGAGTCCGTCTCGCCCCCGCAAGTAGGCGTTACCCCGCAGACCGGCAAGCAATACGAAGTGGGCATCAAGTATTCGCCCATGGGCATGGACGCACTCTTCTCCGCCGCTGTTTACGACCTGACCCAGGAGAACGTCACCATTGCCGTGGTGTTGCCAAGCGGCATCATCGAGCAGCAGACGGTGGGCGAGTCACGCGTGCGTGGCCTTGACCTGGAAGCCAAGGCACAAGTCACGCAGGACATCAGCGTGATTGGTGCTTACTCCTACATGGAGTCCGAGGTGCTGCGCGGATCGCTGTATGACGGCTCTTCCTTGAAGGGCAATGAGTTCACCACTGCGCCCAAACACACTGCATCGCTGTGGAGCTACTACGACATACCGGGCACTGACGTGAGCGTCGGCCTGGGCGCGCGGTATGTGGGGGCGTACTACATGGATGCTGCCAATACCAAGAAGAGCGATGGGACCACGTTGTTCGATGCGGCGCTGAACTACAAGATCGCCAAAGGGACCGACTTGGCGCTGAATGTGAGCAACCTGTTCGATGAGCAGCATGTGGTTGGGTCGGGGACGGCGAATTACTACAACCCGGGGCGGGAGGTGACGGCGAAGGTGAGTTATAGCTGGTAAGGCGGGTGAGGGGCACGGTCTTCGGCGGTGTTCGCGAGTAAGTTAGCCCCACTGGTGTGCCAACCTGAGGGGGCAACTGCCTTGCTCAAAGTCTGAAAGTTTGCGTGATCATTGTGGGAGCGGGCGTGCCCGCGAACACCGGCACAGCCGATGCCAAACACCGCGTCGCGTTTTTTGCGGGAAGGCCAGCTCCCAAGGTTCGTCCCGGGCGACCCTAGTCCAAGCACGGTCACTGAGCTAAACGACCACGGGATAACATGCATCACCCCACAATGTATCCGGGTTATCCAGCATCAGCAGAATGATGACCGGAACCAGCTTGCCGAGCAGGCTGGCGCAGTCGCGCAGTTGATCTCGATTGACGCTGCTGTTCCAAGTGGCACCGCCATGCATGATCTGGTTGCGTAGGGTGTAGATCCGGTTGAACAACACCCCTAGCACGGCCGCGGTGTTGCGGTTGGCCAGAGCTTGCTGCGCGGTTTTACGACCTTTGGCAAAGCGTTCGGTCCAGAGTGGCTCACTGATCTTGCCGTTCTGATAATCCCAGAAACTCTGAAACACATAAGGGTTGTTAAGCAAGACGCGAATACTGCCAGAGAACTCCGACCACACCAGATTTTCGATCAGGTTGCTTTTGTCCAAGGCACAGAGTTTTTCGAGGAATGCCTTGAATGTGGCTTGTTCGGACAGGCGGAACTCTTCATCAATGTCCGTCGCGTATGCCGAGTTGAAGGCGATCCACAGAAAGATAAAGCGCCCATCAATATCATCCGTCTGTTCGGCGCGGTTCAGCCAGCTCAGTGCTCGATGAACACGCAAGGTCAGGTTGGGGTGATGGCCCTCACGTTCCTGGCGGTGTCGGGTCTTGAGTGCTTGATGGTCCATGAGGTGATGATCCTTGAGGGGGCGCACGGTCCGTAAAGAGATGATGTGTGTCTGAAAACTTTACAGTTTAATGAGCGACTCACCGTTGGCGCTGGAAGCTGTCTGGTCGAGGCACTGGAACCTGCTCCAATTGTTTACCTGTATGAACAGACAACGTGGACGCGGCCCGTCATTTTGCTTAGGGTATGGCCATTCGACATTACCCGCAAGGCGGCTGGCATGAAGCGTGATGAGTTCTTGGCACAACCCGAAGTCGAGGCGTTCATTGAATGGCTGGCAGCCAACCTGCCGGTGCTCACCTTCAAACTGCGATTCAAGTCCAGCAAGTTCGTACCCGGTGGTTTGACGGTCGATGTACAGGGGATTGAGCAGGTCCTTGAGCATTACCGCTGGAAAGCAAGCTGGCGCGACAGCCGCCAGAGCGCGGTCGACTCTGAAACCTGGAGGCAGACCCAGGGCTCGCTTGGGCAATTGCGTGAGTGGTTGTCGGCTGGAGTCAGCGCCGGTGATGATCAGCAAGCGCTTCAGGCCTGTTTGCAGATTCTGCGCTGGGGCGGTGTGCGGGGTGCCATTCCATTCTTGCATCGGCTGGCTACCAGCGGCGAGTTGTCGAGCTACCTGAAGAAGATGGCTGGGCTCATGGCGCTCGATGCCGACAATGATCTGGATGACCTTGGCAGTGTCGAGCGTTTCGATTCGGGCCTGACCAAGATTCACGCCTTGCTCGACTTGTCCGGTTCTCCCATCTATGACAGCCGTGTGGGCGCCGCGATTGCCATGTTCTATGCGCTCTTTCGCCAGCAGTGGGCTGGGCGTGGCAAACCTCTGCTGAGGTTCCCGTCCGGCGGCGCGCGTGGCGACCAGATCCGCAACCCAGGAGCGTTTGCCAACTGTCTGGCAGCACCGCAGTTCTCGGCGATCGAGTACGCCGAGTGGGCGCGCTGGCAGGTCCGTTTGGGTTGGATTGTCCGCGCTTTGCTCGGGCGCACAGGCTGGTTTGCCGACCAAGGGGCAATGCCCGCGCGATGCCATGCATTCGAGGCGAGCCTTTTCATGCTTGGCTATGACCTTCGCTGCTTTGGCCTGACGCCAGTACCTGAGGCCCAAGCAGTTGGCGAGCACGGCGATATATCGCTGCGCGAGTCTGGCAATAGCGGCTGGGTGCCCACGGGTCATCCTTTTGGCCAGGTGCTCAGTGACTACCTGGCCTTCCGTCACAGCGGTGCGCCCGACGATAAAGATGCGTTCGTTGACTGGCTGGTGGCTGAGCCGCGCAACGGAAAAACGCTCTCACGCGCGACTGCACAGAGCTACTGCTTCCCGTTTTCTATTGACGAGTTTGACTTGTTCGGCCGCCCGCTTGCTGCCCTTGAGCGCATTGTTGCCGGTGGTGAGGACGGACTGCGGGCAGCCTTGTCTGGCGAAACGCTCGAGCCGTTCACGGTGGGGGACGAGCGCGTCAGTGTCTGCCTGGTTGATGTATTGATCACCGGCAATGCCTATGCCCGCGCGGAGAGCGACAAGGAACGTGTCGACTACGTCGTCAGCGCTGGCTATGCCGGTACCGAGAACTCCGCAAGAACAATCATGGCCGTAGGGCGCAATGTAGGTAAGCACTTCGGCCTGCTCAATGCGCAGCATCTGCCGACGCCCCTGTTCGAGCAGTTCTACCAAGGTTGCTCGCTCGACGCCTGAGTCACGCTGGAGGCAATACAACCATGCAAACTCGAAACGGGACTCGGCTGTATTCCGCCTCGGACATCTGTGGCTTCCTGGAATGCCAGCATTTGACGGCGCTGGACCTGAAGCACCTGGTCGCGCCGATGGAGAAAGCCCCGGCAAGTGAGCAGAACCGCTTGATCCAGGACAAGGGGCTGGCCCACGAAGCGGCATTTCTTGAACAGCTCAAAAGCAGCCATGCCCAGGTAGTCGACGTCGCTGAGGGCAATCCGAGCTTCTCTCGGCGGGTGGAACTGACCATTGAGGCCATGCGCGCCGGCGCGGACATCATATTCCAGGCGTCGCTTCAGGAAGGCGCCTTTATCGGGCATGCCGACTTCCTGCGCAAAGTACCACGGCCGTCGGCGTTGGGGGGCCACAGCTATGAAGTGATCGACACCAAGTTGGCCAAGAGTGCAAAGGCCAAGTTTCTGGTGCAGGTTGCGCTTTATTCGCGGATGCTGATTGCGATTCAGGGCGTACAGCCTCAGTTCATGTACATCGTGCTGGGTGATGCTACGCGTACCGAGCAGGCCTATCGGGTTGCTGACTACGCGGATTACCTAGAGCAGGTGCTGCAGCGATTCAGTGCGTTCGTGAACACTGAGGGGCCATGGCTCACCTACCCGGATCCGTGTGGGCATTGTGGTTTTTGTGGGTGGCGTGATCGCTGTACTGAACAACGCCTGCAGGATGATCATCTTTCGGCAGTCGCCGGTATCAGCCGCTCGCAAATCAAGAAGTTGCAGGTTGGCGGTGTGACCACGCTGGAACAGTTGGCAGCCAGTGGCGATGACTTGCGTATCCATAAGCTGCAAGTGGAGTCGCTGAACAAGCTACGTCACCAGGCGCGCCTGCAGTTTCAGGGGCGCTCCAGCGATACCCCTCTGTACGAGCTGTTGCCGGTCATGGGGCAACGGCGTGGCTTTGGCCGCATGCCTCCTGCGGTCGAAGGTGATCTGTTCTTCGATATGGAAGGTAATCCTCTGGAGGAGGGCGGCCTGGAGTACCTCTTCGGCCTGTATATAGACGAAGGCGGTGAGCAAACTTTCAAAGCTTTTTGGGCGCACAGCCGGGACGAAGAAAAGATTGCATTCGAGCAGTTCATCGACTGGATCATCGCGCACCTTGAGCGTTACCCGAATGCGCATGTCTACCACTATGCCAGCTATGAAGAAACGGCCATCAAGCGCCTGATGAGCCAGCACGGCACTCGCGAGGCGCAAGTGGATTGGCTGCTGCGCAATGGCAAACTGATCGATCTTTACAAGGTGGTGCGCGAAGCGATCCGCGTGTCGGAACCCAGCTACTCGATCAAGAACATCGAACACTTCTACATGGCAAAGCGTGACGGCGACGTTACCAATGCCGGTGCGAGCATCGTGTTCTATGAGCGCTGGAAAGAGACTGGTGACCCAGCATTGCTTGAGCAGATCGAGCGCTACAACGAAGACGATGTGCTCTCTACGTACCTGTTACGCAACTGGCTTGCGAGCATTAGTCCATTGCGCGCAGGGGTTCCTGTCGTGTTGCAAGCCGAAGGCGAGAAAGCCGTAGCGGAGCAAAAGGAGATCGAGGTTCGGCTGGCAAAATACCGTGACCGATTGCTTGCGGGCTTGCCGTCCGACGATTGCGTCCTGAGCGACGAGGATCAGGTCCGGGTATTGACCTTCCAGCTACTCGACTTCTACCGCAGGGCGGAAAAGCCGGTGTGGTGGCAGTTGTTCAGCCGCCAGGACATGACTACCGAGGAGTTGCTGGACGATATCGAGAGCCTCGCCGGTTTGCAGCGCACAAAAACACCGCCGGTACCGATCAAGAATTCGTTCCTGTTCGAATACAGTTTCGAGCCTCAGGAAAGCAAGATGCGCTCCGGCTCAAAAGGTGTCATCCCTGAATCGTTGGCCAGTGTGCACCTGGTCAGCCTGGATAATGACGCATGCCTCGCGACATTCAAGGCCACCGCGAAAAAGGCGCCACCGGAAGCCTTTGACATGATCCCCGGCAGGCCGATCCCGTCAGGCATGCTGCGCGAGGCGTTGTTTCGCTATGCCGACAGCGTATTGTCCGGTGAGCAACGATTTCAGGCGGTGATGGACTTTCTTCATCGACGCGCACCACGGGTGAAAGGTATCGAGCCGGGTGCGCCTTTGCTTGATCCGCACTTGGCAACGACCGATGGCATCAAGCAGGTGGTACGTAACCTCGAGAACAGTGTGCTATTCATTCAGGGGCCGCCAGGGGCCGGGAAGACCTACACCGGCTCACACGTGATTGTTGACTTGCTCAAAGCCGGCAAGCGCATCGGGGTAACCTCCAATTCGCACTATGCCATCAATAACCTTTTGGCAGCAGTCGAGGCGCGTGCACAGGTGGAGGGCGTTACCTTCAAGGGACTGAAAAAATCATCGGAAGGCGAGGGCACGGAATTCAATGGCCGTTGCATCCGCTCTATCGAGGACAAAACGGAGTTACTCGACAACTGGGGCCCGGCTATCGACCTGACTGCCGGCACTGCCTGGTTGTTTGCCGATGCGAGCTTCACCGAACAGTTGGATTATCTATTCATTGATGAAGCAGGCCAGGTGAGTGTGGCGAACCTGGTCACCATGGGCATGGCGGCACGTAACATCGTGCTGATGGGTGACCAGATGCAGTTGTCGCAGCCTGTGCAAGGTGTGCATCCGGGCCGCTCCGGTGACTCCGCCCTCGACTACCTGCTGGACGGCACACCTGCCATTGGACCCGACCGAGGTGTGTTCCTGGCGCAGACCTGGCGGATGCATCCACAGGTTTGTTCGTTCATTTCCGATGCTGTATACGAAGGGCAACTTTCGTCCGCGCCGGGTACCGAGCGGCAAGTATTGCACCTTGATGGGCAGCGGCCAGAAATACCGGCAAGCGGGCTGATGTTCTGCCCAGTAGAGCATGACGGCAACGGCCAGAGCTCCGATGAAGAGGCTGCGTACATCAAGGCGTTGTACATGTACTTTCTGCGCCAGTGGTACGAGGATAAGAACGCTGAGAAACACGCGATTTCCCTCGAAAATATCTTGGTGGTGGCGCCTTATAACTTGCAGGTACAGCTGTTGAAACAAATGCTGCCTGCGGGAGCTCGCGTTGGTACTGTGGACAAGTTTCAAGGACAGGAGGCTGAAATTGTAATTGTCTCGATGACCACATCGAATGAAGACTACCTGCCCAGAGACATTGGGTTCCTTTACTCGAAAAACCGTTTGAATGTTGCTGTCAGCCGCGCCAAGTCGTTGGCTTGCATCGTTGCCAGTCCAGGGCTTACGGCGATTCGCTGCCAGACACCAAAGGACATGAGCCTGGTCAATGGCTTGTGCATGGCAACGCGGTACGGACAACAGCAAGGCCTGCCCTCTGCGTGTGAATAAGGGTCGTGAGGAGTTGGGGCATGAGCTATCCACCTGCCTTGCTTGCCGTGCTAGATGAGACATTGAAAATCTCGCGTTTCAGCGTCGACGATCTGCCCGCGCTTGAAATTGGAGGCTGGCATGTCGCCGTGTTGCTCGATGATCTGGCGCACCTGCGGTCCCTTGCGGCTGCGGCGATGAATGACCGCGACGGCGCCGAGAGCACGCCACTGGACATCGCCTACCAGCTTGGCCGAACTGCCTGGATTGAGCGGTTGGAGGCGCTGGGTGCAGAAGGGGACAAGGAGCTGCTGGACTGGAAAGGCCTTGGCAGCTTCCTGAGCCCGGACAACTTTGCCCGTTTGCCGGGCAGGCAAGGCATCATAAAAACGCTTGTTAGGCGTTATCAGCAAGGCCGTAGTCTGAACGACCGTGACGCGGCGGGTAATACGCCACTGCATTGGCTAGCCGCGAACGGGCATAGCAAGGCGGCGAACTATTTTGCCAAGCACTTCAGCAAGTACTGCCTCGATCTGAATGCGAAGAACAACGAAGGGCATACGGCCCGAAACGTGGCCATTCTGGCGGGGCATCACGATATTGCGGCGCGGCTTCTTATCGGAGAAATCGACAACTATCTGCAGGCGGCACGTACCTGGCAGCAGATGCTCGCCACGATGAGCGGCCACTGGCGCAACTGAGTGAGAATTTCCCGGCCAGCGACGCGGGGCTCCAAGCCCCTCGTCGCGAGTTTCAAAGATTAGTCATTCAACAGCCAGGGCTTCAGTTCCTTGAGATTGCTCACTACCAGTTGCTGCGCCTCAGGGAGAACCGCGAGGTTACGGTGGTCGATTTGGTAACGCTGCAGCACATACTTCACCAGTGCCCTTCGGCTAGGCACTACCAGTTGCCCCTGCGTCATGCCGAAGTCGGTCTCGATGATCGCCTTCTGCGCCGCGTTCAATCGCCCATCAGGCTCGAATATGACCGGTACCTCGACATTCCAGTCTTCATCCTCTTCGCGTGTGTTCGGCGATTGGTCGAGCAAATCCGGCTGGCCTCGCAGGCGGCTGAGCACGAAATCCCGATACTGGCCGTTCTTCTCGCAATACGCCCTCACGTGCCAGCGCATGCCGGTGTAGACCAGCGTGTGCGGAGCAATCAGGCGCACCTCTACGTTCGGAGTGTTAAACGACACGTACTCGGTTTCCAGCCGCAGGCCTTCGCGACAGGCCTTGAGCAAGGGGCGCAGGACTTCCGGCCGGATCGGGCGATCAGGGACTTCCAATACCCGGGTGTGCGCATAGGCCAATGCCAGCCCGTCGATGTGTGGTGCACGTTCATTGTTCTGATAAAGCAGGTGCAGATAAGCGCTGGCACTGTCGTCGATGAACAACGGCTTGAAGTGCTTGCTCGGTACGTAGCCCTTGAGCTGCTTGTCATATGTCAAGTTTTTGGGCGCATGCTCGGTGATGTAGGTATTGATGTCCTTGGAGGCCTGCTGGCGACTGATACCAAAGCTCTGTATCAGGTGGCCCGTGGTCAGCCGGCCTTCCCACCAGGCAACGGTCTCGATCAAACGATAGCGAAGTGCCAGGTCCCAGCGGACCTGCTCGATGGATTGCTTGCGTTTCATACCCGCTCCATGTGCGCGATTACTTTACCTGTATAAGTCTACATTCTAGACCTGTCGTAAATCACTACATATCTTGTCTCTGTCTTCGAAATAATTTGAAGCCAGGAAAGGAAGTGGACATGACTATGTCTGAAGTGGTTTCGACAGGGGCGTTGGTGTTGATCGGGGTGATCCTGGCGGTGCTCCTGTTGCAGTACATGAAGTTGCGCGAGCTCTGGCAGATAGCGCTGGCATGCCGCCACAACGCGCGTTGGGCGCGGATCTGGGAGATGGAGAACCGTGAGCTGCGGTCGGCACGGCGTGCTGACCAGGAGCACATCGCCCAGCTGCAGCGCAAGCTGGTGCTGTTGCAGAACCTTATTGCAGCACAAGAGCGATAAGGAACGGCATGAACAGACTTGAACGGATCAGAGGCTGCCTGCTGGGCGGCGCTGTAGGCGATGCACTTGGCGCCCCGGTTGCTACGCTTGGGTGGCCTGCCATCGAAGCCAGGTTCGGGCCGAAAGGGATAACGGACTTTATCCCAGCTCATGACATTACCGGTGCGATCAGCAGCGCTACGCAGATGACGCTGTTTACCGTTGAGGGCTTGCTACGGGCCTATGTTATTGGGAGTTCAGGGCAGGCATGCCATGTACCCAGTGTTATTCACCACGCGCTGCTGCGCTGGCTGACGACTCAGGACTATCCCCCGGCGATACAAGTCGCCACCGATGGTTGGTTGATCAAGCAGTCGCAGCTATGGTCGCGTCGAGGCCCCGACACAACGAACTTGAACGCACTGAAGGTCAGTGGGCGGTTAGGTGCGCTTGCTGAAAACAACAGCAAGGGCTGTGGAGCCCTAGTGCGGGTCGCACCCTGTGCATTCTTTGCCAATGCGTTTGACTACGCGGCGCAGTCCGGGCGTCTGACGCACGGGCATCCGACGGGTTATCTGGCGGCAGGGCTTTTCGCTGACATCCTCCAGCGGGTTGTCGATCGTCAAGATGGCCTGGAGCACGCTGTGACTCAGAGTCTGGCCAGGTATGGGCACGTACCTGGTATGGAAGAAACGCGCAGTCTCATCGAGCGCGTGCAGTTCTTTTATAACGAGGGGTACATACCTACACCCCAGCGCATCGACGATTTCGCTTCTGGTTGGGCCGCTGAGCAGGTGCTGGCAATTGGATTGTGGTGTGCGCTGACGGCACGGTCGTTCGAGGAGGGGGTGGCCATGGCGGTGAATCACAGTGGCGACAGCAGCACGGGCCTGGTCGCCGGGCAATTGCTTGGTGCGCAATATGGTGCTGCCGCTATTCCTGCTCGCTGGCTCATGCGCCTGGAATTGCGCCGGGTGATGGCTCAGATGGCGGAAGATATCGAGCGCGTGCCGCGGGAGTATTGCGGGGTTGGCGGGGAGTTTGATGAGCAGATTGAACTGGCTTATCCCCGGAGTTGAACGTAGTGGTGACAATGAGTTTGTGCAGTGAACAAGGAGTTTGAAAATGCCGATCAAACCTAGGCCCTTCACTTTTGAATGTGAAGATTGTGGTTGGACGAAAACAGTGGCGCCTCGCAGTGATGCGCTGGCGCCGGGTGAATGGGTCGACCACTGCCCGAAGTGTGGGGGTATGAAGTTGAAGGTGCGTGCTGCGGGGCGGTTGGCCCGCGCGGTGGCGAAACTGCTGGGAGCGCGGCGGTTTTAGGGTGTGGGCGGAAAAACCATTAAACAGGAGCATTCAGCCATGAAGAATATCTTTGCCGTAGTCGGATTTATCGTGATTGTTACCAAGGGGTATGAGTTATACCGGGAATATAGCGAGATGAAACGTGAGAAAGCGGCGCGGGAGGCAGGTGGCAGTTCGATTTGACGCATGTCGAGTAGTGGCATTGACGACTCGTTCGAGGGTGTCGGGATGACGGCACCGCAGCACACCGACTGGGTGCGACCTGATTACGAGTCTATCGCGATGACGAGGGCCTTCTTCGGTGAGTACTGGCCGCAATTGGAGCTGATCGGCACGTTCCACTGCGGGTTATGTCGTTAGCGCCGACAAACGCAAGCTGTGGATCAAGGGCTACACATCCGCGCTGTCCGAAGAGGTCGACGAGGATACGCCCTTCGATGAGGCGCTCATGACGGGAGAGATTGAGATGGCGCGCTTCTACGATGTCTACGAGGATGAAGATGTCCTGTTGGAAATAGCCTCCTTGGAGGCGCGCCTCCGGTATCAGCTACTGCGCAAGTGAACATAAGCTGTTCATGCTGGTAAAACACCTGCGGCTGGCTGGCGAGCACATGAGTCTAGTCTGATCCAGCCGGGCTGGGGCTCATGTTCGAGCCCCTTTTCGCCTGAGCTGGCTAGTGGGCTTATGCAGCTTCGAGCGTTGCCATACGGCCATAGGGCAACGTGAGCAGTAGCTGATTCTCTTGCGATTGAATCAGGTGACGAGCCTTGTCTTCGATGCGCTGCAGGACCACGGTTTTGTCACCCATGTTACCCCGTACCAGTTCGCGATGTTGGGCATTGAGGAATGCTTTGTATTGTTGCATTGCGCCTTGATAACGCTCTGCACCATCTTCCAATATCAGTTGGGCGAGCATCGGTTTGCCTACCCGGGCCGCCAGCAAATATTCTGTATGAATGCCGAGTGGCATGACCTCCAGCATCATGTGCGCGAAGTTGACTACCAGCTCGTAGTGCTTGCTGCTCAACTCGTTGCGGCTCTGCGCCAACGCCAGAATGTTGTCGATGAATGACATCGCATGGTTGCGCTTGGCTGCGGCTGTTGCCAACAAGGGGAAGGCCACCTCCTTGATTTCACTAGCCAAGCTGCGGTCCTTGAGCAAGGTGCGGGCTACTTCGATACTGCCGATGTAGTCGGTGACCTTGTCCATGTAATAGACGATGTTTTGGGTATGCAACTCTTTAGCTATTTCGTCGACTGTGTTCTGGATCTTGTCGAGTTTTGCCGCCAGGTATTTGGTCTGGATGATCAGCGCACCGAGAATCACGCAGGTGGACGCGGCGGTAGCCATCACGGTGGTCATCTGCGCGGCCTTGAGTGCTTCTTCGGCGGACTTGAATACGGTTTCCTTGAACGGTAGGTGCTGGATGACACCCGTCTTACCACTGCCTGCCGCGTAATAAGCCACGCCGTCATGAATGACTGCCTTGCCTGCTGCCAGCGCATCGATAAGGGCCTTTGAAAAGGCGGCCTCGTCGAGCACCCAGATTTTTTCGAGAAGTTCTGCTGCTGCTTGCATTAGAAGTGATCCTCTTTTTCATACTGCCGCCGCATGAACGCGATTTGAATGACAGCCGGGATAGTGACCCGGTACGCCGTACCGCTGAGTAGAGGAACGGTGACGGCGATCGCTGCCAAAGGCCCGGCGATGGCCGCTACCGCGCGCCCACCTACCAGAGCCGCAGCGCCACCGAGGGTTACCCCTACTGCATTGCTGAAAGACGCAGTAGCCCCCCTTGCAAGCCAGGATGACCACTGCAGTGAGCCCAGGCCACCTGCACGAATGGCATTGATGATCGCGACTAGCGGCACCGCCCCAAGCGAGCCGTTCAGGTTCATTTCTTCGGCTGTGCTACGCTGTTGTTCCGGCGACATTTGCTCCCAGCTCTTTGCCACCAGCTTTTCGATGAGCTGGTTTTCGATGGCGTAGGCGCTGGCTTTGTTGTCGTACTTCACGTCAGTCTTGTCGCAGACGTCGCAGAGCATTTCCCTGTATAGGACACCCTGACGTCGGAACAGGTTGACGATTGAGTCTCCAGCGAAATGTTGTAGCTCACCAGCAACCAGTTGCCAGCAGCGCCGCCATTGATCTGGCTGGCCTTGCAGCTTCTTGAATTGCGGGTCATCGGCGATTTCGCTTGCTCTGCGCTTTTCTCCGTCCTTGTCGAACATGAGATAGGCCGCCAGGTTGCGGATATCGTCTTCCCGGCAATATTGCAGAAAGGCCAGGTCGTCATCCGCGCGATAGCTAATACCCATTCTGAAGTCCCTATGGTTGTGTGTCGCAGTTGTCTTTAGAGGCCGAGATTGCTCGGGTGTCCTCGCCAACGCCAAGTGCCTGCAATTGCCTGCACCCGGCTTCGTTGATTCTGACAAACGTTTCCCAACTCATTGCCTGGCGATAATGCAACTCGTACTGCCGATCGACGCGGCAGGCGTCTGGCCGCTGGTCATAAATGCGGCAACCGGCGTCGTTTTCATCCAGGTGCCGGCAGACACCGTCGCCGCGGTCCATCGCGGCGGTATCAGCAAGCAGATACACGCGTCGGCAGCATTCCATGCAGCGGCTGCAGGCAAAGGGAAGGGGAGTGTCAGGCATACTCACCCATTGCGGCTCGGCACTGGACAAGGCGTTCGCGGTCCTCGCTGAGGCGGCGCTGGTCCTGGCCGAGGCTGCCACGCAGGCTTTGCAGCTTGTCCTTGATCTCGGCGAAGTTGCTCTTCAGGTGGGTATCGACCATGGTGTTCAGCGACCGCGAGAATTCCCAGGCAGTCTCATCGGCGAATGCCTGGATCGCCTGGTCGCGACGCTCGCGCTCTTGGGCCTCGCGTTTGGCCTGTTCCTCCAGGCGCTGCTGGTCAGGGTCGCCAGCGAAGGCGGAGTACAGCGTGCTGCCTACCTGGAAAGCAATACCGATGACCGGGATGACCTTACCGACGATCTGCTCGGCAACCTTGCCCATGGTGACCGGGCCGACGCCCTTGAACAGTGTCGGCAGCCACTGCTTGCCAACTTTTAGCACGCTGACGACATGCTCGGCCTTGAGCATGCTGCTGGCCTGGCGGACGCCGGATTCGAGCAGGCTCAGGTCGATGCCCTGCGATGCGGGCGCCTGGTCGTAGAGGGCTTCAGGCGTATCGAGGGCCGGTGCAGCCTGGGCATTGTAGGCCTGTGGCTGTACCTGCACGTCTCGAATGACTTCGTCGAGCATCTCTGAAGCGTCCAGACCAAGGCGAGTGAGTGCGTCTTCGAGCTCGCTGCAGACCTGTTCGTTGGCCTGCCCGATAAGCTGCTCGATCTTGCCCTGAGCGCCATCGATGTTTTGGTTCAGCGCAGTGATCGTGCTCTTGCCGATGTAGGCGGCCTTGGCTTCGATCAGCGATTTCAAACCGTGGCGAATATCGATCTCGCGACGCGCAATTTCGCCATAGAAAGCGTCCAGGCGTTTGATCGAGGCTTGGTCCTGGTGTTTGTCCAGCTCGGCTACCGTTGCATCGAGGAAGCTGCACAGTTCGGTGGCGACACGCGCGACGATGGCCTTCTGCTCCACGGATGCAAAGAATCCGGCCAGATCGCTTTCGAACTTCGGAAAGCCTGAGCTGTTCAGCAGGTTCTGCTTGTTCTCCAGTTTCGCCTTGAGCGCGGAGCGGGCGTTGACCTCCACGATCGGGATATGCCCAAGCACTTTCTGGTTACCGGCCTTCTGTTGAATGCGTTCGCTGAGTTCGTCTTTGATGCGGGCCAGGTCGATGGGGTCGAAACGGCTCTTGCAGTTGAGTACCAGGAAGATCATCTTGCCGGCAAGTACCAGCTCAAGCAGCACATCGAGGGTTTTCTCTTCCTCGACCACGCCCAGCGGATTGACTACGAAGATCACCACATCCGACTGCACCAGCTGCTCTCGGGTGATGGCTTCATGCTCGAGCGGCGCGTCGATGCCGGGCGTATCGAGCACTTCGAAATCGCCCCAGCGATAGCCTTGCACACGGGCGGTTTCCGGCACATCGGCTACCGCGGCCAGCTCTTGGCCGAGCAAGGCGTTGATCAGCGTGCTTTTACCGGCGTTGTAGACGCCGTACACCATGATGCTCGCGCCGGCCTGGGCCTTCTTCGCCCGGCTCAGTTCGCGAATGCTGGCGACAGCCTGCGGGTTGTAGGTTTCACACAGTCCATCCACTTCCTCATAGAGGGCCAGCAGTTGGG
This sequence comes from Pseudomonas sp. LTR0, assembly GCF_036630035.1. Taxonomy (NCBI): domain Bacteria; kingdom Pseudomonadati; phylum Pseudomonadota; class Gammaproteobacteria; order Pseudomonadales; family Pseudomonadaceae; genus Pseudomonas; species Pseudomonas sp. LTR0. Next base: position 4,755,663 of record NZ_CP123734.1, on the reverse strand, counting down.
TCATCGGGCCTGGTTGGGTCATTGTGCAGTGCTCGTTTCGAGGGTGATGAGTGCCTGACGCAGGCGCTCCATTTCGATCGTCAGGATTTGGCAGTACTCGAGCATGGAGTCCCTCAGCGGCTCGTAGATGCCCCGTACCTGCTCGGTCAGATAATCTGGTAGGGCATTGGCGTACTGCTCGATGGCCACCTGGCGTTGTTCTTCCAGGTTGTCGCCGACGACCACGTTGTGTTTGGCGCGGATGACCTCGGCGCCGCGGCCAATCATGCTAGCGGCACTCCCCAGCGAGGCCCCCGCAGCTGCGCCCGCGGGGCCGCCAACGAAGAAGCCAATGACGCCACCGAGAACCGCCCCGCCAGCGCCCCAGGCAGTTTTGGTGCTGCTGCGGGTGCCGCTGGTGTATTCCTTCTCGACCGTAACTTCCCGGTAAGCAGGGATGGCGCCGAGACGGCTGGTGTCGAACGCACGCTGCAGCGTATTTTGCTGGCTTTCACCGATGCCTTTTATGGCCTCGCCAGTCAGCTTGCCTAGCACCGTGGCCAGGCGCTCGCGCAGCTGAAGCTGCGCGTCGTCGGTGCGGTGCCCGTTGAACAGCTGGTTGACGAAACTGCGCATTTCGGTGACGCCCTTCTGGCTCAGAGTTCGCAGCTCGCGCTCTACCGCCTGCTCCTGCTTTTGGATCTGCTGGTCGAACGTCTCGGTCAGCTCCTTGATTAGGCTCAGGTCGTCGCAGGTTTCAGCTATAGCCTTGCGCAGGTTGTTCAGAGGGGTAGTCAGCTTGAGATCGACACCTGGGCCTTGCGCCAATGCCTTGAGAGTTTGGTACAGGGTACCCAGGCCACTTTCTTGCAAGTTCGAGGGGTGGCGCTCGGCAAAACGGGTCGAGATAGGCAGGATGGTGACATGGTTGGCAGCGTCATGTTGCATCTCCACCAAGTTGCCGGTGACCTCCAGGATTTGCCGCTGCTGGGTTTCCTTTGACTTCATCAATACTTCGGTGACGAGTTGCCCATCGTCGTCCTCGTCTTCATCGGTGATGTCGCTGCCGGTCAGCAGAATCATCAACGTGCGCTTACCATCGAGCAGGCTGCTGACCTCGCTCATGTCGGATTGGCGGCCCGGAGCTTGCGAGTTCATGGTGTAGAGAATCAGGTCCGCCTGGTCGACATACTTGCGCGCCAAGTCGCCATTGGCCGAATTGGTCGAATGCAACCCTGGAGAGTCAACCCAGGTGAACCCAGGCAGCTTGAAGCCTTGAATAGAACTGGTGGCCTCGGTGGCGCCGACCCTGAATTGCTTGGAACTGTACGCCTCGCCTTCTTTGTCGCCGCTGGCGACGTCGGTTCGGTCATGGGAGAAATACGTGGGTTTCAGAGTGGCGTGGTCTTTGAGTTGCGCAGTTGGCTCACTGTGCCCCCAGGCCACGTAGTTGCCCAGCGAGCTCTTGCCCGACTTGACCTTGCCGTACACGAACACCAGCAGGGAATCATTGTAGTTTTCACGAAACTCTGCGCCTTTCGCACGTACCTCGGCGCGTTCTTCCCAAACGCTGAATTGATCCGTCAGGCGTCGCGCCATCTGGGTCGCGCCTTCCTTGAGCGGGTTATTGTCGCTGACCGCGCTAGCCATGCTTTCGGTTTGTTGGCGCAACAGGGTGACGAAGCCCGTGCGCAGCGTATCGAAGCGTTGTTGGGCCTGCGCTAAGTCTTGCTTCTTACTGGAAAACTGACCCTGCAGTTGTTGAAAGACCTGCATCAACTCATCGCGAGTAACAGTGCTCATGGATCAATTACGCCTGAAGGAGAAGTTGACGTTTAAGCTGCTGCAGCCGCTCGATACGTGCCTGGGCCGCTTGCGCCTGGGCGAGCGCTGCCTGGTCGGCGGCAGATGCCTCGGCGGGCGCGGACACGGATTCGAGCAGATTCACGCCCTGCATGAAATGAACGATGTGGCCGCCTTCCATGGCGGGTGACGCCTGAAGAATGGCTTTAACCGTCTTGCCGTAACTCGATGTCGACGATGCGGTGCTGCGGATGCGTTGTTCGAGCTGATCCCCCGGCACCCCTTCAAGCGTCAGGCGGGTCATTTTGCTGATACCTTCAGAGACCGGGTTGTGTTTGTCCGATGAGGCGGCCAGCGTAGATGCCGCACCCCTGAGCTGAGCCTTGAGTTGTTCCCGTCGGTCGCCTGCAAGTGACTGCACTCGGGCTTTCAGGTTTTCGCGTTCCCGCTGGCGCTTGGCTTCCTGCTCCTGCTGACGCCGTTCACTATCGTCGGAGTGCGTGGTGCTGCTCGAAGATGACGGGCTGTCGTCACTGACCGCTTTGGCAATGGCGGCGGCGGCAGCGACTGCCGCAACGCCGATCAACCAGGGTAGAGGCATTGCAAGTCTCCTTACTTGAGGCTGTCGAGTTTGGTGCGTGCTTTTTGCATGTCGGACGTATGAGCTTTGAAGGTGCGGCGAGCGCCGTCGATGTGCTCTACGAAGGCTTTGGCCTTGACCACATACGGCTCGGTGATCTGCTCGATCAGCTTGAGGTCCCGTTCGATCTCAGCGTCGATCCGCTCGCCCAGCTCCAAAGCACGCCGTGCCAGGCGCTTATGCCGGGCCTCTGCCAGAGACTGAGCGAGGCTTTTCGAAAGTGTTTGCAGATGCTGCGCCAACTGTGGAATGCCGCTTTTCTCGCAGAGCCCTTGCTTGTTCTTCTCTACACCGCTTTTGAAGCGCGTGTTGGAGATGACGAAGCATTCAGGCGCCGTACCCAGATGAATCAAGGCCTGGCGTTCGATGGTGTCCTTGACTGCGGCGAGGTCGGCGTCCTGCAGCTTGTCCAGCTGGCTGATCACTAGCACCACCCGCTCGCCAACATCCTGGCCAAAAGCGCTGCGCAGCTGGTCGAGTAGGGCCACTTCTTCCTGGTCCAGTTCACCAGGCGGGGCATGAACGAACAGCACAACATCAGCAGCATCGAGGCCCTGGTTCGCTTGTTGAGTGTCATTCTGGTCATAGCCCAGACCTGGGGTGTCCACCAGTACGTAGTTGTCCAGTTCCAGCGCTTGGTTGGTACGGGTGGTACGCACATCACCGGTTTGGAAATGCTCGTCGCTGGCGTGGCCGCTGAGCATATTGAGCAGGGAGCTTTTCCCTGCCTTGACCAGGCCCCAGGCGGCAATGCGGGGCTTGCTCGGGGGGGCGTTGTCGCGCTGGCTAACAAACAGCTGGTACTCCGCCTCCAGCGCCTCAAGTCGTTTGGTTCGGTCCATCAGCTAGCGTCTCCTGTCGCATCACTGTTGCTGCAGTGCATCTGCCCACTGCCAGGCTTGGGGTGCTGAGCATGATGTCATACGGCTATTAAATATGCATTCTGACTATGTTGCCGAGCGCGATCGGTAGACATTGGCAGGGGAGTTACGGCTTTAACATTGAAATGGTAAGCCCTGGGCAAGCTCACAATGGGTCCGGACTATCCAGCTTCATAGGATTAATGACCAAAACCGTTTGCCTAGTAGGTTGGCGCTGTTGCCCAGTTGATCTGGCATGACGCTGCTGCACCAGGTGGCGCCCCATGACACTAGGTTTGAGGAGGGATGGTAGAGTTTTAACATGCCGTGGTGGCATTATGCCCTCTCAACCGTGCGGTTTTTGCAGGGGAAGGCTGTGGTCGCACTTTGAGCTCATCTCCAACGTTTGCAATCGTGGCAAACCAGCTCGTTATACCCACCCAAGGTCCCGCTCAAGGAATGAAGGCAATGATCAAGAAATCGGTGACGGAGCTCGCGTTCGTCAACAGTAAATCGCCCCTACCCACAGTCGAGGTCGATTCGCAGTCCATCGAGGACGCAGGTTTCAGCATCTACCGCACGGTGATGCAGGTACTCACCCAATTGGCTGAGCAGGACGCATCACTGCGGGCGACTCTCTATATGTACGGTACTGTCAGCGTCAACTTCCGCGAGCCGTGCTGGTCTGAATTTTTGCTGGTTGCAGGTCCAGAAAAAGTGCTGCGTGCCTTGGGGGCTGGCTTTGAACGTTTGCCGGCCGTGAAGTCGCGATTCAGTGATTACGTTCCGTCTTCCGCAGCCCTGCGCACCTTCCATGTCCAGGATGGCTTAGTGTGGGAACAAGAGGATGCCAGCACATGGTACTCCCATGCCCAGACGCTTGCTGCCCTGACCGCTGAGGTCGACGAGGCTGAAGAGGCCGACGACGATGGCGAGCTGATTGAGGAAGATGAAGCGGAAGAGACCTGGGATACCGAGGACCTGGAGGCTTCGGATGACCAAGAAGAAGACTCAACGGTCGTTATTGGAAACCGGAAGGCGGCTCGCTATCGGGCCGCGCGTTCCGATGCGAAAGTGAGCACCATCCGGGCAAGGATCGAAGACGTCTTCGGATTACCGGAAGGTTCTGTCGCACTCTGTGGGCCAGACGGCCGCGCCTTGCGAGGAAACGCGCTGATCAGGACGCTGCGTAAGCGTTGGGACGAAAATTGATCCCGAAATTTCTACACGCCAAGCCGAGTTCGCTTGTATGGGGCAGTACTCTGTCTTTCGCCCAAGCGATTGGCCGCTGGCATTGGACAGCTATCAGCGGGGTTTCGTCTGGGGGCCAGATAAGCTGACGCAACTCGTCAGTGACCTAGCAGCATATGTAGAACAGGCGGATACCACCTTGCCTTACTACAGGGGTGAGCGGCGTTGATGAGCAGGCAATGCGCGGGCTCTGATGGTTTTTCAGCGGGCTGAATTGCGATTATGGAGAAGGAACCAGGATGTCGATTCCGGATTTTCAAAGCGTCATGCGTCCGGTGCTGGAGGCGGTTCGAGACGGTGTAGCAATTCCGCTCAGCGTGTTGCGCGAAAGCATCGCTGAGGTATTCCAGTTAACCGAGGAAGAGCGCAAAGAGCGGCTGCCGTCGGGGCAACAAACGGTGATCAACAACCGAGTGGGCTGGGCCAGGACCTACCTGAACAAGGCCGGTCTGCTGACTATTCCGAGCAAGGGCTTGGTGCAGATCACTGCCCGTGGGCGGGAAGCACTGGCCAACGGCCCGGAGCGCATTACCGTTGCCTGGCTGAAGCAGTTTCCGGAGTTTGCCGACTTCCATGCCGCTAAACCGCAGACCGTTGATGTGCTTGGAGTGCTTGATGTCGAGGCTGCCGAGACCACACCGGATGAGCAATTGGCCGAGGCTCATCAGGCACTGGTGCAATCACTGGCCGATGAGCTGTTGGCGCAGGTCAGGGCGGCCACGCCAGGGTTTTTCGAGCAACTGGTGGTAGATCTGATGTTGGCCATGGGCTATGGCGGCTCGCGCAAGGAGGCGGGCAAGGCAACCCAGTCCACCAACGATGACGGAATCGACGGCATCATCAAGGAGGACAAGCTCGGCCTGGATGTGATCTACCTGCAAGCCAAGCGCTGGACCAATACGGTGCATCGTCCCGAAATCGACAAGTTCATCGGCGCGCTGACTCGGCAGCGGGCACGCAAGGGCGTATTCATCACTACGTCGGAGTTTTCCGCAGGCGCTCGCGAGGCGGCACTAGGCCTGGATATCAAAGTGGTACTGATCGACGGTGTCGAGCTCGCGCGGTTGATGGTCGAGAACAACCTAGGCGTGAGCGTTAAGCAGGTGTACGAGGTGAAGCAGCTCGACAGCGATTACTTTGCTGGAGAGTGACTCACGACCTTGGTGGCTTGGTTCAGTCCGCCGGGTAGTTTGAATCTAATCGGCAAGCTATTGATTTATAACGTCTATTTAGATTTCCATTTTCCGCTGGAATACCAGTTGGAATACTGCTCACCGTTTGCTCACCTGCACTTATGCGATTCGACGAGTACGTATCGGAACCATGCTTGGTAGCGAGGATACGTTGAAGCCTGTCATTAGCGGTTGTAGTCAGCTAGAAAATGCTGCAAGGGTAAAGGTAGGACGATGAGGTTTACCGTCCCAATCGCTACCAATGAAACACCGCGCTTCAGCTGATTCTCAATACGTTGAGAGAAGCTGCTTCTGTGACCGATCAGGCCTGCGCTCTGGCTGTGCACCGTGCCCAAGTAGCTGCTTGGCTGGTTCTGACGTCAATAAGCCACTAGCGTCATCGTGGGGTGGCCGTTATCCTGACTCGAAGATTTCTGTCGTTCTCCCCGGTGCGCACATGAGCCACCTCGACCAAGGATGCGTCATGGAACTTAGGGCTTTCATTGCCGCTGCTATTTTTGTCGGATCATACCTCCCACTTAGCGCGATTTTGCTTGTGCAGGACTTGAAGGTTGACCTCCTCGACCGCCCGTTCTGCTCAACGCTTTGGTCTGCACCTTCGAAGTGCGAGCTGCCCCTAAATAACCCGGGCTATTCCATCGGATTCGTAGTTTTTTGCCTGCTCTGCTTTTCAATTACGCCCTTCGTGATGTCGAGCGGGCAGATTCCACAACGCATTTCTATCAAGGAATCGAAGCAGATTCCTACCGATCTCATAAACTATGTCGTTCCCTACGTCGTCTCATTTATGAGTATTGAATACGGTCAGTTGAACAAAGTTCTGGGTTTCATCCTATTCATGGTCTGGATTTTCTGGTTGTCCTACAAAACCGGGCAAGTTATTCTTAATCCCATCCTAATTATCAAGGGGTGGAAGCTGTATGAGGTCAAGTATACTTACCAGAATAGTACGACTGAGCGAGTCGATAAAGCTTTTGGTAAAACGGAGTTTGTTCCTAAGACGGATGTTGACGTCGAGTTTGTTCAAGAAATCATCATGAAAAAGGATTAGCGATGGCAGTACTACGGGATCTGCACGACTACGACCTCGATCAGGCGGTAGTCAATTTCTGGATTTTTAAACGCTCCACCAAGGGCACCCCTCCTGCGCCTAAATACACTGGCAAGTGGGTGAGTGTGGACGACGACCTCAGAGACGCATTGAAGACCACCGCCCTGGCCTTCAAAACAGCTATCACCGAAACCTTTGAATACAGCCTGCTTGCGGAGAATAACCCTTCTAGCGCACTAACGATCCCGCAGGACGAGACCCATGCTGCCAAGTTCGTAGCGGAGTCCCAAGACCAAATTCCGGCCAAGCGCATCTCCAAGATGGAGGAGCTGGCAAACGCAGATTTCTACGCGGTGAAATTCTCAAGTGCGCAGGGAAACCTATACTGTGTTCGAAAAACTGACTCGACTTGGAAAACCGCAAAGCGAAAAGGCGCCATTCACACCTTCTTCAAGTCCAAAACGCTCAAGCTGGACGAGGCGCCTAGTTTCCATATCGCCAAAGACTTTGATATGGCAGTGCTTGATGACAAGGTCTTCATCAAAAATAAGAAAGGTTTTGAGTCTATTTTGAGCCATAAAGCTGCGCATCAAGAGGACTTCACTCAACTGCTCGGAGAGCAAGCATTTCAAGTACTATTCACAGCCACGGAGCCGGTAAGTAGCTACGTGGGTACCAATGCTATGCAACTGCGCCGAGCTTCAGCCATCAAGATGAAGGGGCATTATCTCGACGAAAGATTTATGAACAACCTTCGAAAGGAGTCCGCGAATTTTGGGCTTAACATTACATTTGAAGCTGACGGCAGAATTACACCGACAGTCGAAAGCTGTCCGGATATTTTCAAAGCGCTGTTAGATCACCGGCTTAAATCTCATTTCTCCGAGAGAATCTACGATGTCCAGAATACCGAGGTGGTCAACTAAGTGCGGCCAATTTTGGTGGAGTTGCGCCTCGTACAGATAAGTACTAAGCCTAAAGCCCGAACGTCCTGTTGAGGTAAGGGTACGGCGATGCACATTGTCCGAACGCTTACGCTGATCTGGCTGGGGCTGCGAGCATTGCCACTGACTGGGGCGCGCAGTCAGCGATTGAAAGGTGCAATGAATAAATTCGCGATCCTTTACGGTGATCGCTTTAGAAGGCCAACCTGGTGTTTTTTGTTATCTGTCAGGACGGGCGTTACACGCCCGTACACTAAAAAATCTGACAGTCTCCACTAAATTTTAACATGCCTCAGTCCAGCATGCCCCTCATGCTCTGCTGTAAGGAAGACTTGAGTGCCGCATCACTGGCTACCAGGCGGTAAAGCTCTAGGTCCTGGCGGCGACGTATTAGCATGACTTCCTCGAAAATCTTCTCGAAGGCAAGTGCACGATGGTCTTCGTCTTGGCTATTTTGGTACTTGGGCTCAAAGTCGGGATGCTCCTGAATGCCCTTCAGAATGCTCAGAAATTTTACGCGCTTTTCTTCCGTGGTAACCCCCCAGCCCTGGAACCAACGCTCGTTGAAACTCTGGATGATTTGGTCCAGCGGGTCTTTTACCTGTTCACCGCCATGCACCCCACGCGGATTGGGGTTTGCTGGGTCCAGCTCGGTTTCTGCGTCATCCAGCCCAATGCTGTGGTTCAACTTAACCCGTTCCAGCCCATAGGACGCCAGGTCAACCGAGTTGAGCAGAGCGTCGATTTCGTCGGAGTCTTTGTGATGAACTTTGAGTTTCGGAATCAGGAACTTAAGGAACCAGAACAGCTTTTCCCAGGCCACAATCTCGTACGGCATGATCGAGGCCATCTGACCGTAGATCTTCACAAACTGCTTGGCCTTGATCTTGAAATCGACCTTGGCCTCATCCTCTAGCTGCAGTTCTACGTCGAAACGCTCAGCGGCGATATCGATCAGCGCAGCCAGCTTTTCAGCATCGACGTTGTCGAAATACTGCGTGGCAAATGCCTCTACTTCTGGCCACTCGTAAACGCCGACCTCGTCCAACTGGTCCTTGAGTTCGTGCAACACATTGATATCCGTTGCTCCGGACAGGCTGGTAGCCGTGTAGAACGGATCGAAGGAGGCTTTGATGTCCTCCACCTGGTTGAAGAAATCGAGAACGAACAGATCTTCGGTCTTCTTGCCCCACTTCGGCGCGGCACGATTAAGGCGCGACAGCGCTTGCACGGCGAGTACGTATTGCAGCTTCTTGTCCACGTACATGGCACACAGCTTAGGCTGGTCGAAGCCGGTCAGGTACTTGTTGGCCACCACTAGCAAGCGGTATTCGTCAGTGTCAAATTTGTCTCGCGTATCCGCTTCGGCGAAGCCGTTGATGCCGGCCTCGGTATGCTCGATACCATGAACCAATTTTTCGCCTGAGAAAGCAATTAGCGCCTTGAACGGATTGCCGCGCGCCGCGAGCAAGCGGCTGATGGCTTTGTGATAACGGATGGCGGCTTCAATGCTCTGGGTGATGACCATGCCCTTGGCCTGGCCCTTGAGCTTTTTCGGCGTGACCACCTGCTCAATAAAATGCTCCAGCATCACCTCGGCCTTAACATCGATGGTCTGCTGGTCGCGTTCGACATACGCGCGTAGCTTCTTCTGTGCTTTCAGCGTGTCAAACAACGGATTGTCCTCGATGGACTTCTGAATTTCGTAGTAGCTGCGGTACGTGGTGTAGTTGGCCAGAACATCGAGGATAAAGCCCTCCTCAATGGCCTGTTTCATCGAGTACAGGTGGAAGGGCGCGAAGCGGCCATCGGACTGCTGCTCGCCGAACTTCTCCAGCGTGCTGTTCTTCGGCGTGGCGGTGAAGGCAAAGTACGAGGCATTGCCGCGCATCTTGCTATTCTTTATGGCGCTGAGGATCTTCTCCTGAGTGTCGTCTTGCTCGTCGCCGCCCATCACTTTGTTCATCGTGCCGTGGCTGCTACCGTCCTGTGAGCTGTGTGCCTCGTCGATGATCACGGCAAAGCGTTTCCCGGCCATGTCGTCAATGCCATCCACGATCACCGGGAACTTCTGGATGGTGGTAATGATGATTTTTTTCCCCTGCTCCAGCGCATGCTGGAGGTCGGAGGACTTCAGCGCCGGAGCGATGATGTTTTTCACCTCGGAGAACTCGCGTAGGTTCTCGCGCAATTGCTTGTCCAGCAGGCGGCGGTCGGTCACCACAATCACCGAGTCGTACAGCGGCACATCCAGAGCGCGCGCGCCGGTAACCTCCAGTGAAACCGGATATGTTTCTATCAACTGATAGGCCGCCCAGGTGATGGAGTTCGATTTGCCCGAGCCGGCCGAGTGCTGGATTAGATAGCGCTGGCCCACACCATGCTGGCTGGCATGCGTCACTAGGCGGCGTACCACATCCAGTTGGTGGTAACGCGGGAAGAACAGCGTACGCTTGGCCAGTGGCATCTTGCTGCTGCCGTCCAGGCGGACAAAGTGCTGGATAATGTTAGCCACACTTTCGCGGCTGAAGATCTCCTGCCACAGGTAGGCGCTCTTGTGCCCGGCGGGATTGGTAGGGTTGCCTGCCCCGTGGTTATGGCCCTTGTTGAATGGCAGGAAGAAGGTCGCTACACCGGCTAATTTGGTGGTCATGTAGACCTCGTCGGTGTCTAACGTCATGTGCACTAGGCAGCGGCCGAATTGCAGCAACGGCTGGCCCGTGTCACGGTCCTGCTTGTACTGCTTTTGCCCGTGATAACGGGCGTTTTGGCCCGTCCAGGGGTTCTTCAGCTCCAGCGTGGCGAAGGGCAAACCATTGATAAACAGCACCAGGTCGATCTCTTCCAGCGGATTACTCAGCGAGTAACGCACCTGGCGGGTGCAGCTAAAGATATTCGCCGCAAACTGCCGTTTGACCCGCTCCGAACTGCTGGCAAGCGGCGCGGGGTGCATCAGGTTGAAGTGCACATCGTCGATGGCCAGGCCGCGCTTGAGCAGGTGCAGCGCGCCGTACTTCTTCGTCAGCCGGTCTATGCGTTCGAGGATGCGCAAATCCCAATCATCGTAGCGCTGCTTGAGACGTTCCAACTCATCGCCCTGACTGGCCTCAAGAAATTGCCACAAGCAACGGCGATCCACGGCATAGCGGGCATCGAAATCCTGAGCGCGGCCCAGTTGATACCCGTGGTTGAGGCCCGTCGGTACGGGCACCGCGCTTTCACGGAGCACCGCCTGCTCTTCTAGGGAAGTGCCGGTCAGGTATTTCTCGATGCTAGCTTCCAGCGCCTGTTCGTTGGTCTTGCTTACCATGCCGGCTTCCTTGTGCCTGTTCTGCATTATCTCTGCCAGGCGAGCCCGGCGCGGGAGGCAAATGTCTAAAATTATCCAGCCAATGGGGGCAGACATTCGCCGCTAGCCACCTGACTTACCACAAACCCATTGATTCACCTGACAGCACAACTACTAACAGAGCTGCGGCTCCACTACTCCCGGCGCCTTGATCTTGCCGGTAACGGCACTATTGATTAGGGTGGACTTGTATTCTTTAAGTTTGGTTATTTGTTGCTCCAGCAGCGCCACGGCTACGTCCTGCCTTTCCGTTTCGGTCTTGATGAGCGCAACGATAGCTCGCTGCTCCTCAATCGGGGGCACGGCCATAAAACGGGAAGCCAGATTATTGAAACGGATGCGGACGGCTCGCTGGCGAACCGCGTTGCAGATTACCTGGATAAACCGAGCCAGGGCCATCTCTCTGAGCAGATAGGCGAAATACTCGGGCAAATAGTCACCAGACCGAGAGTCGCAAACGACATACTCCGGGGTGCATTTTCCATCCGACTCCGAAACGCCAATGGCCCCTTCAAACGCATCCATTGAGTTCAAAACCAACTGGCCTTTACGAACTCCTTGATAGCCACCTTCAAGAATCGCTTCCGTATAGCCTGCAAGTCGACGATTGGAGCGTAGAGTAACCTGCCCATCGCGATACGAGGTGACGACACCATCATCGGGGCGCACAGGTAAGTGGCTCTGTGAAAATAGGTACTTGAATCGTCGCGTTTGCCAATGGGCCGGAATTTCCCCAATCCACTCGATACCGGAATCCCGCATGGAAGCACGCGGATCAAGGCCACGGGTTACTGACTGCTGGATCAGTATCTGCTTACGCTCCTTAAGTAGCTCGATCTGGCGCTCCTTGATTTGAATCGCTTGATCGATTTGAGTTGACTTCTGATCGAGATAATCAGCAATTAGTAGCTGCTCGCTATAAGGAGGTCTTAATACAGGTAAGCGCTTGAAATCATCAAAGCTCAGATTCTGCCTGAGTCCACTGCCCAGCTTATAAATAGCCTTCGAGATATCCAGCAAATGAAGAAGGTAATGTAAATATCGGAAATCAAATCCCTGCTTAGCGGATAAACAAATATAGGCAGAGGTGATTATGCCGCGGTCTTTCACAAGGCCTGAGCGTAAGCTGGATTGATCGTTTTGCAAATCCGTGCAACGGATTATTATGTCGCCCGGCACAGTTAGCTGATAGGTTTCAAAGGACTCCGGTACTAAGCCAGCCAGTTTTTCTTCTGCTTTGACGACTATCTGCCCATAACTAAGGGATAGAACTTGGCTCTCCTTCATTCCCTTATTATCTCGGTGGTTTTCAGTCATGGCAAGCATGCCGGGCACTACCAGCCAATGCGAAGGAGCAGCCTCAAAATAGTCTGCGGCCGAAGGTAGGTATGAGCGATAAGCCTGCAAGCCAAAATGCGCTTTACGCAATCTCCACCCCCGAAATATCCTTAACTTCCAGCCCCAAAATCTCCGCAATCAACCCCTCGGCCTGGTGCTCCAGCGCTACAATCTCCCGCGCCACCTCGTCCATACTTCGCAACGGCTGATGCTTGTAGAAATGTTTGTTAAAGCTGATCTCGTAGCCGATTTTTACCGACTCCAAATTGATCCAGGCTTCTGCCACATGGAGCTGCACTTCGGCCTTGAAAAAGCGGTGGATGGTGTCGGCCAGTGGGATGCTTTCACTGTCGCGCAAGTCGCTGTTGGATTCGTAGGTGATAAATTCGCCGGCCTTGTCGCTCGGGTAGTAGCCGAAATCGGCCAGGTCGGCCTCGCGGCAACCCAGCCGCTTCAGCAGGGTGGCCAACTCGGCACGGTCGAATTTCTCCACCTTGCGGATGACCTTGGCGGCGTTTTCGTCGTACCAGCTCACTGCATTGAGCACCTGATTGCGCTCGCTGGCACCGAGCTTAATGCCGGCCTCTTTGCTCAGTTGTTTAAGCGCCTTGTCCACCAGTTTGGCGAACAGGTTGAAGTCGTCATATTCCTCGCTGCCGATGGCTTGCATCAGGTAGTTGGCCACCGTGACCAGCAGGGACTGCTTGGCCCAGGTTTCCAGACTCAGCAGCTTTTTGCGCTGCTTGGCGTTGAGCTCCAGGCCTTGTTCTTCACACCAAGCGAGGATGGCTTTTTCATTGGTGGCCAAGGTGGCGTCTTGGTACACCGCCTCGCCCCACTCTTGGTAAATCCGCTGCATGGGTTCGCGTAGGGCCTTGTCGAAACGCAGGGTTTCGATGCGCTCGGCGCTGAACTGCGCCTTGCGCCGGTCTGGCCGTTCGATGCTGACCTTGTGGTAGCCGAAGTCGCGGTTATCAAATACCTGCGCAGCAATGCCGTCGCCACCGGCCGGGCGGTCGAAGCTTGCCAGGTCGAGGTAGGTTTGGGTGATCCGCTCGATATGCTCGGGTGCAAATTCACAGTTTTTGTTGCCGAGGTTTTTGCGCAGTTTGCGGTACAGCAGGCTGGCGTCGATCAGTTGCACCTTGCCTTGGCGCTGCGCCGGCTTGTTGCTGGAGAGCAGCCAGATATAGGTGGTGATGCCGGTGTTGTAGAACAGGTTGTTGGGCAACTGGATGATGGCATCGAGCAGATCGTTTTCGATCAGGTGGCGGCGGATATTGCTCTCGCCACCGCCGGCGTCGCCGGTAAACAGGCTGGAGCCGTTATGCACCGAGGCGATGCGCGAGCCGAGGCCGCTGTCACCGGGAGCTTTCATTTTGTTGACCATTTCCATCAGAAACAGCAACTGGCCGTCGCTGGAGCGGGGGGTGGCGTCCTGCAACTCGGCGTTTCCCCAATAGTCCGCGAGGCTGACCTTGAAGCGCGGGTCGATCACGTCGCCGCCGTCTTTGATGAACTTCTGCTCGCTGGCCCAACTTTTACCGTAGGGCGGGTTGGACAGCATGAAGTCGAAGTGGCTGCCGGCGAATTCGTCTACCGAGAGGGTGGAACCGGGGCGGATATGGGCAGGGTTGTTGCCCTTGATCATCATGTCCGACTTGCAAATGGCATAGGTCTCGTCGTTGATCTCCTTGCCATAGAGGTGGATGTCGCGCTTGATAGTCGAGTCCGGGTACTTTTCTTCAATAAAATTCTGCGACTCGGTGAGCATGCCGCCGCTGCCGCAGGCCGGGTCGTAGATGGTCATCACTGCGGGCAGGCGATCCTTGATTGGGTCGAAAACCAGGTGTGTCATCAGCTCGATCACTTCGCGAGGTGTGAAGTGTTCGCCGGCTTCCTCGTTGTTCTCTTCATTGAACTTGCGGATCAGCTCTTCGAACACATAGCCCATGCCCAGGTTGCTCAGGGCTGGCAGGCGGTTGCCTTGTGGGTCTTCGCTGTCGTGAGGGGTGAGGTTGATGGTGGGCGATGTGAATTTTTCCAGTACATCGAGCAACACGTCTTTGCTGGCCATGTGGCGCATCTGCGACTTCAGATTGAAGCGCCGGATGATGTCTTTGACGTTGTCGCTAAAGCCGTCGAGGTATTCCTCAACGTTGCTCAGGAGGATCTGTTGGTTGTTGGTGGCAGTCTTCTGCAGTTGGCTTAGCGTCCACTTGCTGGTGTTGTAGAACACATAACCGGAAGCGGCACGCAGGGCGCTGTCGTCCAGTTCGGTCTGGCTCATTTCACGTTGCTGAAAGGCCAGCTCTTCCATTACCTTGACCTTGCTCGCCTCCAGCAGGGCATCGAGCCGGCGCAGCACCACCATAGGCAGGATGACGTCACGGTATTTTCCGCGCACATATACGTCGCGCAGGCAGTCGTCGGCAATCGACCAGATAAATGAAACCAGTTTGTTGTGGGCCGCGTGGTTCAACTGCAGATACTCCAAATCAAAGCGCTGAATGGCAGCGCTGCTAGCGCGGTTTTACCGCACCCATATGTAAGCTAAGGAGCGCATCTTAACCAATGCAGAGGGGCTTTTGGTGGTGGCGATGCAAGCGGATGGGGAACCGCCTGCTAGGTTAGGGGGGAGAGGATGCTCGTAACCAGTTGTTGGATAGCTTGGAGAAGCGGTTCGGTGATCAACTATCGTGAGTGAGCATTCGCCCAACTCACGTTGAATCGCTCTAACGGGGAAATATCCATGATTTTTCTAGTCGACGAGCGAGCAGCAGCACTGTCAGCAAGTAGTAGTACCGGGTTGCCTGACTGCGCTCGGCTAAACGATGATCGAGAAACCAAGCAACGTGCTTTCTCTGCCAAGCCCAAGGCGTTTTTCGCTGCCAGCGCTTTGCAATTTCAGCCTCGATGATTTTTGCCTGTCGCACATGGCGTTGCCGCGTCGTGTGGGACCCGGTCAGCACGCCAGCCAAAAATAACTCCATATCGAATGGCTTGCTCATGACCGTCCTCCAATGTAGGCCGCGACCACATCGATCCGACCGTGCCCCAGCTCATAGCTGATTTGCTTTCTGGCCTCACGATCTAGGTGCCTATCTACCTGGCAAGATTGGCCGCCACTGATTGGCGCGGGGTGTTGGGTGATTTGCTCGTAGCGCTCACATGCGTACGCCGCTCGTAGCTCATGGAAGCCTTTGAAGTTCTGTGCATGCAGGATGTCCCGTGCCGGACGGACGATGTTCTGCAGAACGTCAACGTAGCGTTCGCGTGGCGCAATCAGGTTGCGGCTGCATTCAGGCGAGACCCGCTCTGCAAATCTAAGCGCACCTAGAACATGCTCATCCATCGAAATCCAACGTGGTGCCGAGGCGCCGGCGCGGCCGCCCTTGGTGCCATCCTGAATGTTAATCCTGCCTAGGTCGTTAGCCTCACGGCTTAGCCTTGGCAGGTCAGCCAAGATAGCCTCACGCAAGCGCATGCCGGTGGCTCGCGCCAACAGAACGATCGCAGCGGCTCGTAGCTGATCACGATTCAAAAGCGCATCGACGATCTGCCTAACCCGCTCGCGGTCTTGACCCTGCGGCACCGACTGGCGAACTCCGGTGCGCTGCATTCCCAATGCCTTGCTCGGACTGGGCAATTTCACGCACTGATCACCGCGCAGCGCTGCCATGGTCCTGTTAACGCTGGATAGCCGATTTTGTGCGGTGCTGACCGCGAGGTCACCGCGCTTAACCACGTCGCGCAGGTACGCCGCATAGTCGGCCAACACCTTTCGATCAATCTGCCGCGCATCATTGATACCGGGCCCCTGTTCTGAGCGGCACCACTTCACGAATGACTGCCACCGATCACAATGCGCTTTGACCGTGCCGTAATGGCCACCGCCAAACATGTCTTTCAGCGCCTGCGGTCCTGCGTAGCTCAGTTGCCTGCCATAACCGAAATTGCGGCCATTGCGTCTACCCACCAATGCCATGTCAGTCACCTCATCTACCGTCCTCCGATCCTTGCCCCACGTCATCCCGCCAAGAATGCTGAGTGTTATCAGGGATCAAGGCCCCTGCGACCTGTGGGGGTGTCCTCTAACGCGGGACTGGCGGCTCTTTACGTCCGGGAGCAAGGGCATCTCATGATCTGGCCTCCTGAACACCGTTACCGGTGGGCGGGTGGAGGCAGCACTGGCTGACTAGACCAGCGCCTGAAGATCCTGAGCCGGGTGAACGCAGCACTGCGATGACCGGGGCGTGCCTGACTGTCAGTCAGGTGCAGCCCATTCCCTGGTCTGCGGCACCATCATCTACAGCGCTGTTGCTGGTGACATCGGCGTTTGTCACGCCGATTGTCACGAGGGGGATTGCCGCAAAACCATGTGCGATCAGGGCTGCAGCAGTGGTAGAAGTGCCCGTCTCTTTCCAGAAGAAAGAGACGGGCACAGGTTGGCGCAAGATTCGGCCAAACGGATAGGTTGCTGCAGGGCAGCGAGGTACGGTGTATCTGGCGCACGAGCGCTATATGTGTAAGAGCATCCATCACATGGGTAGTGACCGTACGAGCTGCCGGATGCGAATCGTACTTGGGCTGAACCACCGGGTTAGCGGCATGACCTTGAAGGCTCTGGTCATCTGGGGTGCTGCCTAAGGCAGCGCTTTGAATCTTCGTTCTATCGGTCACCGCGGCACGGGTCAATTGGTGAAGGGCACATGGAAATGCGCCAGATTCCACCTCTGGCGTGCTTTGGAAGTCGGTGGGTGTCAGTGGCAAAGTGGCCGTTTGTCGCTTTTCTAGTGTTAGCCCGTGAGCATGGGGATGCGAAGCCTCCCCATGCTCACGGGCTTAGCCGGAGAAACCAAAATCGAGGCGAGTTGGCGACTGTCGCCATACGCTCAGACGGCAAGGATGTAGATGGCACGCGGTCTGTCGCCAGTGTCGCCGTTGTCGCCGCCCTATCGGATGGGTACTACGTTCCGATCCCTAGCCACATTCATCGCGCTGGCCGAGAGATTGCCCGTCGACGCCCTCAGAATGTACTCGCTCCACCAAGCCATCATCGGCCGCCGTCGCTCGATGTAGTCGGCTCGGTTGTAGGCACTGCGCACCTCATCCTTGTCGACGTGCGCCAACGCCACTTCGATGAGCTCCGGGTCCCACCCATGTTCATTCAAAATGGTGCTGGCCATCGAGCGCATGCCGTGGCTGACCAAGCGGTCCTGGAAGCCCATACGTTTCAACGCCATGTTGGCGGTCTGGCTATTGGCATGAGTACGAGGGTTTCGGTCTGCCGGGAAGACGTATTCCCGATGATCACTGTGGGACTTCAGTATCTCCAGCAATGACATGGCTTGATCGCTCAACGGGATGCTGTGCGAGCGGCGCTTCTTCATCCGCTCCGGCGGGATGGTCCAGACACGCCTTTCAAAGTCGATGTCTGCCCAGCGAGTAGTCGCCGCTTCGGCGGGGCGAGTCATGGTGTGCAACTGCCATTCGATCAAGCAGCGGGTGGTGCGTTTGATGCTGGCGTTCGCAATTTCCAGCATGAGCTCAGGAAGCTCCTCGGGCGGTAGCGCCGCCATGTTTTCTTTCTTCGGTTTCTTGAATACCGCCCGAATCCCGCTGAGCGGGTTCGCGAAAATCATTCCCGAATTGACCCCATAGGTCATGATCTCGTTGAGGCGCTGGCTAAGCCGTTTCACCGTTTCCAAGCTGCCTTTGGCTTCGATAGGGCGAAGGATCTTTATCACCATCGGTGCGCTCACTTCCGAGATCGGAGTCGACTTCAAGCTCGGGAAAACGTGCAGCGTGAGTGAGCGCCAGATGTCCTCGGCATAGGCCGGCGTGACCGAGTCCTTTTTTAGCTCGAACCAGGCGCTAGCTACTTTCTCGAACGTATGCTCCGTCTCGGCTAGCTTGGCCTGCGCGAGATCATTGCGCTGAGCTTTGGGGTCGATCCCCTGTATCCGTCCGGCCAACACACCTCCCTGACTCAACCGCCGAAGGCCATGGTGTCCACATAATTCAAGTGGACATCATTTCTAGCCCATCAAGCGGATTTTCCATGCCCTCTCAGCGCCGCACCTACAGCAAAAAAATTCCAAAGCCAAGGTCATCCAGGAGTGCTCCGAGCCCGGTGCCTCCATCGCAAACATCGCCTTGAGCTACAGCCTCAATGCCAACCTCGTCCACAAATGGATTCCCCTGATGGCTTCAACCGGCGTATAGAGGCATACAAATCGGGATCGCTGTACTGGCTTATTGATGTCACTGGCTCTAAAATCGTTGTTTTGCCAGACTTGGAATGGATGCTGATTGATGAACACCGAAGTGCAGACTGGTTTTCACAAGTCGTTTCAAATCGAAAAATTCCGGAAATCGGAGCAGGCAGTCCTGAGGAAGCTTGCCCAGCACTGGTACCTGACGCGCTCCGGTGGTGAAATCAAGGTCGCTAACGCTCGCTACTCCTACTTCCTGATGAAGCCACTGCAGGGCTTTTCGGAGATGTTCAACATCGACAGGGAGATTCTGTGCGTTTTTAGCGAGTACCCTCAATTTGAGCCACGAACCATCGATGTTTTTGATCACATCCATTCGCTGCACAGCGGCGCGAGACTGGAAAATGTCTGTCATATCTTAGTCAGCCGGGATCCAGAAGTGGCTGAAAAGGTGGCCAAGGTCGTCGACGAAGACCCCGAAAGCCCCTTTGTCATCTCGTTCACGTACACGGAGCTGTACGAGAAATACAACGAAAACGTCATCTCCAACAAATTCAGAAAGAACTATTTTTCTAGGAACCTGTTCGACTACCGGAATCCGCTGAAGAAAGAGATTTTCTTCTTTGGTCGGTCTGAGCTAGTCAATGACGTCGTCGACCGACACAAGTCTGGAGAGCACTCTGGCCTATTTGGTCTGCGTAAGAGCGGCAAGACCTCGATTGTCTACGCGATTGAGCGAGCGCTGCGCTACCAAGGGTACATCAGTCTGGCTTTTGACTGCGAAACACCCGCCACGCATGGCCTTCGCTGGTACGAGCTCCTGCAGCGCGTGGTCTCAAAGTACAAGGAAACGCGTGGTTCTACCGTCAGAATCGATTTCCCAGATCGCTACACGGAATCCAATGCGGCTGAGAGTTTCCAACAGGATATGTTGGCCATCTACAACTCGAAAAAACGTATCCGTACTTTGCTGATTTTCGATGAAATCGAGCGCATCACCCCTGGCACCGCATCCTCGTCCCATTGGAATGACCAGCCGGACTTCATCTACTTTTGGCAAACGCTCAGGGCCTTCTACCAGCTTCACACTGACGTCATCACCTACCTAGTTGTGGGCACAAACCCCAAAAGCGTCGAGGAGGTTCGTCTCGTTGGCCACGACAACCCACTCTTTGCTTCCATTCCCCCCAAGTACATCCCCTGCTTTGACGTCGACCAGGTTTCAGAGATGGTGCGAGGCCTAGGCGCTTACATGGGGCTCAAATTCTCGACGGACATCTGTGCACGGTTGACCGCCGAATTTGGCGGCCATCCATTCCTCATCAAGCTGATGTGCAGCCATATCCATAAGAAGATCAAAGGTGATCGCCCTGTAGAAGTCGACAAATCGGTCTACCGAGTCTCTCGCGAAGAGTACGAACTGTTTGCAGAGGAATTCCTGGAGATGATGATCGGGGTACTCCGAGAAAGCTTTTACGTGGAGTACGAAATGCTAGTTTACCTCGCCGGCGGTGATTACGACACTTTCAACGAGATCTCTGCAGAGCATCCCGAATTGGTCAGACACCTGATTGGCTACGGCCTAATCCAGCGTGGGCAGCATGGTTACGAATTCAATCTGGAAATCCTTAGAGAATACGTACTGAAAAAGGAGCGGAAGATTTCGCTTTTAAAGACAAATGACCAACAGGTCTCACACATCTCGGGGCTGCGGAACAAACTGGAACGCGACTTGAGGGACACCATCAAGACAGTCCTCAAATCTGTCCACGGGACGGTTAAAGCCACCGAAAAGGTGTTGGCTGCTATTCCTAGCACCCGGCGTGCGGGCCTTGTGGGGATGCCCCTCAATGACCTTCTGGATAGAACCCGGTCGCCCTTATTCTTCCTGGATCTTGTTCATCTCCTGACTAAGGAATGGGAGCATCTGGCGAAGGTTTTCGAAGGCCTCACCAAGGATACCGTGTTGTTCCACCTCAGTTACATTAACGAACACGGTCGGCCAGATGCACACGGCAAGGAAGTATCGAAGGATCAGGTCAACCAACTTGACTGTAGTTTTCCTGCCCTACAGATCCCGCTGGATAACTTCTGACCGAAAGAGCAAGCGGTGGACGGCTTGCTGACGTACAGCAACGCCGTCAGCGCTACCCCTACGGGGGTTCTAGCTTGCTGAAGCCGTTGACCAGAGGCGTCCCTACTATGGCAGGTGTAAGTAGTAGTCTAGTAACCCGCTGACGGAGAAAACGTATGCCCGATGATTCTGAGTTTTCAAACATCCCGAAGACACCTTGGCAAAAGGCACTTGAGGAGTTGGATGGAGGGCCGCAACTAAGGCCATTGAACCCTGATGAAAAATTCTATGTGCTCACAATGCAGGTAGCAGATGCTATTGGCAAGCTATCAGTTGAGGAGTTAAACCTACTCAGGGACCATTTTGATGTGAAGGAGATGAGCCTGTCCGAGGCGATCTCGTTGATTCGATCTCACCGCCATAAGCCGCTTGTACAAACTCATGCCGCGCCTCAAAACCCACGCAACAAGTCTAAGCACGATGAGGATACCCCCTCTGGTTCCAAGTTCTAGCTTTTAAAGGTAAGCGTCTGCCAAGCACACCTTCAGAATCACCATATGAAGGGCGATGGTGTCCACCTAAAAATACGCGGACACCATCGCCCTTAAAGCTGCAGTTCGGAAGGTGAGTTCACCGGACGCTTACCCAAAATCGAGGCGAGTTGGCGACTGTCGCCATCTGCTCAGACGGCAGGATGTAGATGGCACGCGGTCTGTCGCCAGTGTCGCCGTTGTCGCGTAAGCGCTCCATGAACCCCACATTCAAAGCGCTTACCTGATCCCCGATGCTGTGCTCCCGATTTCTTTCTGGAGCTCGCCGACCATGATGCGACCCGACGCCAAAGTCGAAAAAGTGTACCTCTACCCCAAGCCTGTCGACTTTCGAAAATCCATCGATGGCCTGGCCGCATTGGTCGAACTCGATATCAAGGTGGCGGTGTTCGACCCAGTGCTTTTCGTCTTCCTCAACAAGCCGCGCAACCGCGTGAAGATCCTGTATTGGGAACGCAACGGCTTCTGCCTCTGGCTCAAACGCCTGGAGTCCGAACGTTTCAAAACTTCACCTGATCCGACTGACGTCGCCATTGTCCTGACCGTTCAGGAACTGAACTGGCTGCTCGATGGCTTCGACCTCTGGCGCAACCGTCCGCATCAGGTTTTGACGCCTCGATACGTCGCCTGATTCGGTATAATCCGCGGCATGATTTCCATGCCCGAAAACCTCCCTGACGATCCTGTTCTGCTCAAGCAACTGCTTGAGCAGATGATCCACGAGCGCGCGTCCGACAAGGGCAAGATCGTTCATCTCGAAGAGGAAGTTGCGCTGTTGCGCCAGCGCTTGTTCGGGCGCAAGACCGAGCAGACTGGCGATACGGCGACACCACAGTTGCCACTCTTCGACGAAGCGGAAAGCCTGGCCGAGCCCTTGGATGAGGCTGACGACGAAGAAGTCGTTGCGCCAACCAAACGCCGTGGCAAGCGCAAGCCGCTGCCAGCTGATTTGCCGCGTATCGAAGTTGTCCACGAACTGCCGGAGCATGAACTGACCTGCGCTTGTGGCTGCCGTAAACATGCCATCGGTGAAGAAGTCAGCGAACAGCTTGAAATCGTCCCGATGCAGATTCGCGTCATCAAGCATGTTCGCAAGGTGTACGGCTGCCGGGACTGCGAGTCAGCGCCCGTAACGGCGGACAAGCCCGCCCAGATGATCGAGAAAAGCATGGCCAGCCCGAGTGTGCTGGCCATGCTGCTGACCACCAAATACGTAGACGGCTTGCCGCTTCACCGCTTCGAAAAAGTGCTGGGGCGTCACGGTATCGATATCCCGCGCCAGACCCTGGCACGCTGGGTGATTCAATGCAGCGAGCACTTTCAGCCGCTGCTGAATCTGATGCGCGAAAGCCTGTTGAACAGTCGGATCATCCACTGTGATGAAACACGTGTGCAGGTGTTGAAAGAGCCTGGTCGTGAGCCCAGCAGCCAATCCTGGATGTGGGTGCAAACCGGCGGCCCACCTGATCGCCCGGTGATCCTTTTCGACTACGCCACCAGCCGAGCGCAGGAGGTGCCGGTGCGCCTGCTGGACGGCTATCGCGGCTATGTCATGACCGACGACTACGCCGGTTACAACGCGCTGGCCGCACAGGACGGGCTGGAGCGATTGGGCTGCTGGGCGCACGCGCGCCGCAAGTTCGTCGAAGCGCAGAAAGTACAGCCCAAGGGCAAAACAGGACGCGCTGACATCGCATTGAACCTGATCAATAAGCTCTATGGCGTCGAGCGCGACTTGAAGGACAGTGACGACGAAGATCGTAAGGTTGCCCGCATGGAGCGCAGCCTGCCATTGCTGACTCAGCTGAAAAACTGGGTAGAGAAAACGCAACCTCAGGTCACGACGCAGAATGCCTTGGGCAAGGCCATCGGTTACTTGGCCAGCAACTGGAGCAAGTTGGAACGCTACGTCGAGCACGGCTACTTGCCGATGGACAACAACGCGGCCGAGCGTGCGATCCGCCCGTTTGTCATCGGGAGAAAGAACTGGTTGTTCAGTGACACGCCCAAAGGTGCCACTGCCAGCGCACAACTTTACAGCTTGGTAGAAACGGCCAAAGCCAACGGCCAAGAGCCCTATGCGTGGCTGCGCCACGCACTGGAACGCCTGCCGCAGGCGTGCTCAGTGGAAGACTACGAAGCGCTACTGCCATGGAATTGCACACCTCACATACACAGCTAGGTGCGCTGCCCATCTTTGGTTAGGTGGGGTTTATGGAGCGCTTACGTTGTCGCCGCCCTATCGGATGGGTACTACGTTCCGATCCCTGGCCACGTTCATCGCGCTGGCCGAGAGATTGCCCGTCGACGCCTTCAGAATGTACTCGCTCCACCAAGCCATCATCGGCCGCCGTCGCTCGATGTAGTCGGCTCGGTTGTAGGCACTGCGCACCTCATCCTTGTCGACGTGCGCCAATGCCACTTCGATGAGCTCCGGGTCCCACCCATGTTCATTCAATATGGTGCTGGCCATCGAGCGCATGCCGTGGCTGACCAAGCGGTCCTGGAAGCCCATGCGTTTCAACGCCATGTTGGCGGTCTGGCTATTGGCATGAGTACGAGGGTTTCGGTCTGCCGGGAAGACGTATTCTCGATGACCACTGTGGGACTTCAGTATCTCCAGCAATGACATGGCTTGATCGCTCAACGGGATGCTGTGCGGTCGGCGCTTCTTCATCCGCTCCGGCGGGATGGTCCAGACACGCCTTTCAAAATCGATGTCTGCCCAACGAGTAGTCGCCGCCTCGGCTGGGCGAGTCATCGTGTGCAACTGCCATTCGATCAGGCAGCGGGTCGTGCGCTTGATACTGGCGTTCGCTATTTCCAGCATGAGCTCAGGAAGCTCCTCGGGCGGTAGCGCCGCCATGTTTTCTTTCTTCGGTTTCTTGAATACCGCCCGAATCCCGCTGAGCGGGTTCGCGAAAATGGGAAAATGTGCAGCGTGAGTGAGCGCCAGATGTCCTCAGCATAGGCCGGCGTGACCGAGTCCTTTTTCAGCTCGAACCAGGCGCTAGCTACTTTCTCGAACGTATGTTCCGTCTCGGCTAGTTTGGCCTGCGCGAGATCATTGCGCAGAGCTTTGGGATCGATCCCCTGCGCAAGTACTTCCCTAGCTTCAACCGCTTTCCGCCGAGCTTGCGCCAGGGAGACCTCTGGATAGGAGCCGAGCGCCATGTTGATTCGATTCTTGGTGACCGGATGCCTGTAGTTGAAATTCCACTGCATCGAGCGGTTGACCCGCACTCGGAGCTGGAGGCCGTCACCATCCGTGAGGACGTAGTCCTTGTCTTTGGGCTTGACTACCTTGAGCTGGCGGTCGGAGAGACGAGCTGTTTCAGCGCACATGGGAGATGCTCCATGACACCATTTGGTATTCCCAAGATTAGCCCCAGGTAGGCGGGAATACCACGGGGAATACCGGGATGGCTGGAACTCAAAAAACCATTGTGGCCCTTGAAAGAGCTGTAACCCCTTGATTTAGCTGGATTCCAGGCACAAAAAAAGACGTCCGTGGACGTCTTTAGATGATAATTTGGTGGAGCCGGGGGGATTTGAACCCCCGTCCGCCAGTACTCCGCTGTCGGTACTACATGCTTAGCCGTGTCTACTGATTTAATCCGCAGCCGCCCGACGGGCAGGGTGCTTTGGATGAGTTGTGTAAGTTTTAGTCACTTCGCCCACAACGTGCTACGCGACGATCCTGTTCTGTATGACAATCAGTTCGGGTTTACAGGCATCCCCTAGTGATTGCTGGAGCCGAAGCTACCAGAAGCAAAGGTCACTTACGCTGCGAGAGCGTAGGATTCCTCGCCGTAGGTTTCGTCATTGGCAACTATAGAAGTTGCAACAGTGGATTTACGAGTTCTGTTACCAACTCGGCATGCACCTAGAGTTTCGCTACCGGCGTCGAATCCTAATCGGCCCCGCACTAGCTCTTGGCTAACGCACCTTACGGCGCGTGGGATGGAGTATACGCCATTGCGCGGGCGACGTCGACAGCCGGTCCAGTCGCCCGCTTTGGGGCTTATGCGCCGCCGTTGCCGCTACTGCTGCCTTTCTCGGTTTTTTCCAGGCGCTCCAGCACTTTGCTGGTAATGGCGATGCATTCCTTGGTGTCGCCCGAGGCCTGGGCGGCCTTGGCTTTGTCGACGTGCTCGGTGATGGCTTTGTCCAGGCCCTCGGAGGTGGCGCCGGCGGTGGCCATGCTGTTGTCGATTTTTTGCAGGTTGGTGGTGCAGAGGTCATCGGCGGCGAACACCGGCGAAGCCAGCAGGGTGGCGGCCGCGAACAGGGCCGAAAGTGCGGTACCTTTCATGGGTGTCTCCTCTGGGGCCTCTGGAAGGTGGGCCTGTAAGGTGGACTGTGGGGGATTGGCGGGGGTTCAATCGGGATGTGTGGGGGGGGCAGGTGCTCGGCGTGGGATGTTCGGGGCCTGGGAGATCGAGCGCCGCCCGCGCGGCGCATCGCGAGCTGCGCTCGCTCCTACGTTTGTTTCGGGCCAATTATTCCTGGGGGAATTGCGCGCGATCCCCTTGGCGCATGACGCGATATCGCGTCGTACAAACAAGGCGGTCGCGCGCGGCTGTCACAGGCATGGCGCGATATCGCGTCGTACAAACAAGGCGGTCGCGCGCGCCTGTCACAGGCATAACTGGCCCGAAACAAACGTAGGAGCGAGCGCAGCTCGCGATGCGCCGCGCGGGCGGCGCTCGATCTCCCAGGCGCCACACCCCCCACGGCGAACGACCCCCACGGCGAACCCCCCGCCCTAAATACTGCGCGGCCGGGTGACGCGGTCTACCAGGTAAACCAAACCGTGATAGTCGATACCACTGTGGCTCGACAGGCCAATCTCGCAGGTACGGCTGGTAGAAATACCTTCGCTGCAATACTGCACGGCGTCCTTCAGGCTGCGCAGCGAGTGGGCGTTCAACTCGGGGGTGGTAAAGCCTTTGTCACCGGCAAACCCGCAGCAATGAATGCCTTCCGGAATCACCACCTGTTTGCTGCAGCGCCGCGCCAGGTCGATCAAGGCCTGGCTTTCGCCCAGGTGCTGGGTGCTGCAGGTTACGTGCACGGCTACCGGTTCGTCCTGGGGGGTGAACTCCAGCCGGTCGAGCAAGTGAGTGCGGATGAAGCGCACCGGGTCGTACAGGTCCAGCCGGGTGTCGCCCAGGTCCTGCACCAGGCGCAGGGTGCAGGGGCTGGTATCGCAATAGATCGGGTCGAGGCCGCCACGGCTGGCGTGCAGCAGGGCGGTGATCAGCTCCTGGCGCTTGTGTTCGGCCTGCTCGGGGTAGCCCTTGGAGGCGAACGGCTGGCCGCAGCACAGGCTGTCGGCGTTGTCGGGGAACACCACCTGGTAACCGGCCTTTTCCAGCAGGGCGCGGGTTTTGTCCAGCAGCGAGCTTTGCTCGCGGTCGGCATAGGCCGGGCCCATTACCCGGGAGACGCAGGCAGCCAGGTACACCACGCGGGGGCGGGCGTCGTTGCTGGTGGCGCCGAAGGCCAGCGGGCGCAGCGGTTGCGGCATGGCCGGGGTCCATTGGGGCAGGCGGCCTTTGCTGGCTTTGCTCAGCGAGGCGCTCAGGCGGTCCAGGCGTGGGGCGCCTAGCAATTTGCGTGCGGTGTTGGCGGCGGTCAGGGTGAGGCGCGCACCGCTTAGGGCGGTGTGGAAATGCTCGGCCAGCCAGTCGGCGGTTTTAGCGTGGTCGGCGGCCTGGCTGCGCAGTTTCTTCACCAGCTCGCCGGTGTTGATGCC
Source organism: Pseudomonas sp. LTR0 (assembly GCF_036630035.1). NCBI lineage: Bacteria > Pseudomonadati > Pseudomonadota > Gammaproteobacteria > Pseudomonadales > Pseudomonadaceae > Pseudomonas > Pseudomonas sp. LTR0. The sequence continues at coordinate 4,728,651 of NZ_CP123734.1, read as the reverse complement.
GACCGGGCAGCGCTGGGCACACAGGCCGGTAGCGGCGCAGGTGTCGATCCCCTGGTACTGGTAGCTTTGCATCAGTGCGCGGGTATCGATGCCGGCGCGCTGCTTGGCCTGGATGTCACGCCACATGACGATGCGCTGGCGTGGGCTGAGGGTCAGGCCCTTGGACGGGCACACCGGTTCGCAGAAGCCGCACTCGATGCACTTGTCGACGATTTCGTCGGCGGCAGGCAGCGGCTTGAGGTTTTTCAGGTGGATATCCGGGTCGTCGCTCAACACCACGTCGGGGTTGAGGATGCCGTTGGGGTCGAGCAGGCGCTTGAGCTTCCACATCAGCTGGTAGGCGTCGTGCCCCCACTCCAGCTCCACGAAGGGCGCCATGTTGCGCCCGGTGCCGTGCTCGGCCTTGAGCGAGCCGCCAAACTCCACCGCCACCAGCTGCGCCACGTCGTCCATGAACGCCTGGTAACGGGCGACTTCTTCGGCGCTGTTGAACCCCTGGGTAAAGACGAAGTGCAGGTTGCCTTCCAGCGCGTGGCCGAAAATGATCGCTTCGTCATAGTGATGCTTGTCGAACAGCTGGATCAGGCGGTTGACGCCTTCGGCCAGTTGCTCGACGGGGAAGGTCACGTCTTCGATGATGACCGTGGTGCCGGTCTGGCGCACGGCACCGACGGCGGGGAAGGTGTCCTTGCGGATTTTCCACAGCTGGTTGTACACGGCCGGGTCTTCGCTGAAGTCCACCTGCTGTTCCAGGGGGAAGTCGGCGATCGAGGCCATGATCTGCTGCAGTTGCTCGTGCAACAGGCTTTGGCTGGCGGCGCGGGATTCGATCAGCAGGGCGCAGGCATTGTCCGACAGGCCTTTTACCCACAGCGGCATGCCGGGCATGTTCTGCACCGAGCGCAGGCTGCGGCGGTCGAGCAGTTCCACGGCCGAGACCGGCTGCTGCTTGAGCACGGGTACCGCGCGGCAGCAGCTTTCGACGCTGGGGAACACCAGCAGGGCGCTTGCCTTGTGCGGGTGGTCGGGCACGGTGTCGTACGTGACGGCGCTGATGAAGCCCAGGGTGCCTTCGGAGCCGACCAGCAGGTGCTGCAGGATGTCCAGCGGCTGGTCGTAGTCCACCAGTGCGTTCAGTGACAGGCCCGTGGTGTTCTTCAGCCGGTATTTGTGCCGGATGCGTTCGGCCAGCGCGGTGTTGGCGCGGGTTTCGCGGCCCAGGCGGGCCAGTGCTTCCAGCAGTTCGGCGTGGCTGCTTTCGAAGGCGGCCACGCTGGCCGGGTCTTCGCTGTCCAGGCGGGTGCCGTCAGCCAGCACCAGGCGCAGGCCCGCCAGGGTGTGGTAGGTGTTTTGCGCGGTGCCGCAGCACATGCCACTGGCGTTGTTGGCGACGATGCCGCCGATCTTGCAGGCGTTGATCGAGGCGGGGTCGGGGCCGATCTTGCGCCCGAAGGGGGCCAGCCAGGCGTTGGCCTGGGCGCCGATCACGCCGGGTTGCAGGCGAATCTGCTCGCCCTGGCGACGGATTTCGCGGCCGTTCCAGTTATCGCCGAGCACGATCAGCACCGAGTCGCTGATGGCCTGGCCAGACAGGCTGGTGCCGGCAGCGCGGAAGGTGACCGGCACCCGCTCGCGCTGGGCCAGTTTGATCAGGCCAACCACTTCGTCCTCGGACTCGACGCGCACCACCAGCTTGGGGATCAGGCGGTAGAAGCTGGCGTCGGTGCCGAAGGCCAGGGTGGAGGTGGGGTCGTCGAAGCGGCGTTCGGCGGGGATCAGGCGCTCGGCATCACGCAGGAACGCGGCGGGCAGGCTCATGCAGTCTCCTCGCGGGGCTGTGGCGTCTGTGCGCTACATGCCCCGGGTCATTCAGGCGGTGGTTCTTGCAGGCGTTCAGGCGCCCAGTTCGCGTACCAGCGAGTCGCGGGTGATCTCGCTGATCGACTTGGCACCGGTCAGCACCATGGCCACGCGCATTTCCTTTTCGAACAGCTCAAGCAGGTTTTTCACGCCGGCCTGGCCATGCACGGCAAGGGCATAGAGGAAGGCGCGGCCGATCAGTACGGTGTCGGCACCCAGGGCGATCATGCGCACCACGTCCAGGCCACTGCGAATGCCCGAGTCGGCCAGGATCTTCAGGTCGCCTTTGACCGCGTCGGCAATTGCCGGCAGGGCGCGGGCGCTGGACAGCACGCCGTCGAGCTGGCGGCCGCCGTGGTTGGACACCACGATACCGTCGGCACCGAACTTGACCGCATCGCGGGCGTCATCGGCATCGAGAATGCCCTTGATGATCATCGGGCCGTCCCAGAACTCACGGATCCACTCCAGGTCTTTCCAGGAAATGGACGGGTCGAAGTTGTTGCCCAGCCAGCCGATGTAGTCGGCAAGGCCGGTGGGGTTGCCACGGTATTTGGAGATGTTGCCCAGGTCATGCGGGCGGCCCATCACGCCCACATCCCATGCCCACTCGGGGTGGGTCATGGCTTGCAGCACGCGGCGCAGCGGGCCGTTCTTGCCGCTCATGCCAGAGTGGGCGTCGCGGTAGCGGGCACCGGGCACGGGCATGTCGACGGTGAACACCAGGGTCTTGACGCCAGCGGCCTTGGCGCGCTCCAGGGCATTGCGCATGAAGCCGCGGTCCTTGAGCACATACAGCTGGAACCACATTGGCCGGTCGATGGCGGGCGCCACTTCTTCGATCGGGCACACCGACACGGTAGACATGGTGAACGGGATGCCATGGGCGGCTGCCGCGCGCGCCGCCTGCACTTCGCCACGGCGGGCGTACATGCCGGTGAGGCCGACCGGGGCCAGGGCCACCGGCATGCTCAGGGTTTCGTCGAACAGCTTGGTTTCCAGGCTGAGCTCGGACATGTTGTTCAGCACGCGCTGGCGCAGGGCGATGCCGGCCAGGTCCGACACGTTGTGGCGCAGGGTGTGCTCGGCGTAGGCGCCGCCGTCAGCGTAGTGGAACAGGAAGGGGGGCAGCTTGCGTTGGGCCGCGGCGCGATAGTCGGTAGAGGCAGAAATGATCATGGATTCTCGCAGCGTTGCTTGTGGGAGTGCCGGGCGCGCTATGGCGCCCGGCCCCTTTCACTTTAGTGATGAACCAGCATGCCGGTCAGCCAGTAAGCCTGGATCAGGGTGATCAGGCCGACGATGGTGGCGAAGAACAGGCTGTGCTTGACGGTGAAGCGGAACAGGTCGGATTCCTTGCCGACCAGGCCGGTAGCGGCGCAGGCCACGGCGATCGATTGCGGCGAGATCATCTTGCCGGTTACGCCGCCGCTGGTGTTGGCTGCCACCAGCAGGGTGTCGTTGACCCCGATCTGGTGCGCGGTGGTGGCCTGCAGCGAGCTGAACAGGGCGTTGGACGAGGTGTCCGAGCCGGTCAGGAACACGCCCAGCCAGCCGAGGAACGGCGAGAAGAACGGGAACGCGGCGCCGGTACCGGCCAACACCAGGGCCATGGTCGAGGACATGCCCGAGTAGTTGGTGACGAAGGCAAAAGCCAACACCATGCCGATCGACAGAATTGGCCAGCGCAGTTCCCAGAAGGTTTCTTTGAAAGTGGTAAGACCAGTTTTGAAATTGATCTTCAGCACCGCCATCGAGATCAGCGCCGAGAGGAAGATCGCGGTGCCGGTGGCGGAGATCGGGTCGAGCTTGAACACCGCTGGCATGGCGGTTGGCGCGGCAACGATCGGTGCGGTCTTGATCACCAGTTGGTCGAGGTGCGGGATGGCGAAGTTGAACACGAAGTTGTACATCGCGCCGCCCGGAGCGAAAGCCGCCTTGAAGGGCTTCAGGGTCCAGATGGTGACCAGCACGGTGAGGATCAGGAACGGCGACCAGGCCTTGAAGATCTCGCCAAAGCTGTACGGGCTAGGCTGGCTGCCGCTTGGCTGCACAACGGCTGCGCCGACACTGCCTTTGGCCTCGCTGAACGCACGCTTGGGCTGCCAGACTTTCAGGAACAGGGTGAGGCAGATCAGGCTGGCCAGTGCCGAGGTGATGTCTGGCAGTTCCGGGCCGATGAAGTTCGAGGTGAAGTACTGGGTGACGGCAAAGCTCAGGCCGGCGACCAGGGCGGCAGGCCAGGTTTCCTTCACGCCACGCAGGCCGTCCATCATGAACACCAGCCAGAACGGCACGAACAGCGACAGCAGCGGCAGCTGGCGGCCGGTCATGGCGCCGATGTGGAAGGCGTCGATACCGGTGACCTGGCCGGCCACGATGATCGGGATGCCCAGGGCGCCGAAGGCCACTGGCGCGGTGTTGGCGATCAGGCACAGGCCGGCAGCGTACAGCGGGTTGAAGCCCAGGCCCACCAGCAGTGCGGCAGTGATGGCCACCGGTGCGCCAAAGCCCGCTGCACCTTCGAGGAAGGCGCCGAAGCAGAAGCCGATCAACAGCACTTGCAGGCGCTGGTCGTCGGTAATCGACAGCACCGAGCTGCGGATCACTTCGAACTGGCCGCTCTTGACCGTGAGTTTGTACAGGAACACCGCGGCAACGATGATCCAGGCAATTGGCCAGAGGCCGTAGAGGAAGCCGTAACCCGCGGCGGCGAGGGCCATGTCGACAGGCATCTGGAAGGCGAAGATCGCCACCAGGATCGACAGCGCGAGGGTGATGCTGCCCGCTACGTGGCCCTTGAGGCGGAACACGGCGAGGGCCAGGAAGAAGAACACGATAGGGATGACCGCCGCCAGTGCGGACAGGCCGAGACTACCAAGCGGGGTATAGAGTTGTTGCCAGGTTTGCATATGGGGTGGCCCCTAATTGTTGTTGGTCAGGCACTGGCATTGGATAATTGGTAAGACCAATTTACAATGGCTGGACGCTAGGTTAAAAGCGCTGTCGTGGGTGTGTCAATTTGTCCTGTGCAAAACTTTGGTCGCGTACCGATGAGCGGGCATCTGATGTGGTGGGAAAATCGCGGCTTGATGGGTGTTTGCGTGGCCTGGATCGGCGAGAATAGACACCCCCTGAAATTTGCCGGGGGTTTGTGGAGAGCATGTGATGGTTTTTGATCAGGTACGCCAACGGCGCCTGTCCGACGACATTGTCGATCGGCTGGAAGGGATGATTCTGGAAGGCACGCTGACCTCGGGGCAGCGGCTGCCGGCCGAGCGCGTCCTGGCCGAGCAGTTTGGTGTGTCCCGCCCGTCACTGCGTGAGGCGATCCAGAAGCTGGTGGCCAAGGGGCTGCTGGTCAGTCGTCAGGGCGGGGGCAATTTTGTGGCGGAGTCGTTGGGGTCCACCTTCAGCGACCCGTTGCTGCAGTTGCTCGAGCACAGTGCCGAAGCGCAGCGTGACCTGCTCGAGTTCCGCCATACCCTGGAGGCGTCCTGCGCCTATTACGCTGCCCAGCGTGCCACCGAGCCGGACCGGGCGCGCTTGAAGGCGGCCTTCGATACGCTGCAGGACTGCTATGCCAGGTTCGACGAGGTAACCCGTGCGGAGGAGGGCGCGGCTGATGCGCGCTTCCACCTGGCGATCGCCGAGGCCAGCCATAACGCGGTGTTGCTGCACACCATCCGGGGGTTGTTCGACCTGCTCAAGCGCAACGTGGTGACCAACATCGGCGGCATGTACCAGCAGCGCACCGAAACCCGGGACATGCTGATCAGTCAGCACCGGGAACTGTACCTGGCGATTGTCGAGGGCAGGGCGGAGGATGCGCGGGAGGTGTCCAGCCGGCACATTTTGTATGTGCAGGAGGTGCTGGAAGAAGCGCACGAGGAAGCCCAGCGGGTGGCGCGGGCGGAGCGGCGCAGCGGGCGCTGAGACTTTTATGGGCAGTACCTGCCTCTTCGCGGGCAAGCCCGCCCACAGGATAGGCGCCGGGCTTGAATCTGGTGCTCTTCCTGTGGGAGCGGGTTTACCCGCGAAGAGGCCGGAACAGGCTAGAGACCAATTAGTCTTCCTTGCCCTTGTTCCGCACAGCCCGCTGCAGCTCGCGGTTGGAATCGCGTTCGCGCATGGTGTCGCGCTTGTCGAATTCCTTCTTGCCCTTGCCCAGTGCGATTTCGCACTTGATCAGGTGCTTGCTCCAGTACAGCGCCAAAGCCACACAGGTGTAGCCTTTTTGCGCCACAGCCGCTTCCACGCGCTCTAGCTCGCGCTTGTTCAGCAGCAGCTTGCGGGTGCGTGTAGGGTCGGCGATGACGTGGGTGCTGGCCGTGGTCAGCGGGGTGATGTGGCTGCCGAACAGCCAGGCCTCACCGTCCTTGAGCAGCACGTAGCTGTCAGTCAGGTGCGCCTTGCCGGCTCGCAGGCTTTTTACTTCCCAGCCGGACAGGACCAGCCCGGCCTCGAACTTATGTTCGATGAAGTAATCGTGTCGCGCTTTCTTGTTTTGCGCGATGGTCCCGGTCGGATGTTTTTTTTGCTTAGCCATAGGGGCGGCATTATAGGCAAGTCCGCGCGTCGTCCGCTATGGGATTTCGGTGTGCTTGAGCCACTGGAATGAATACCGGACAATACAAACCCTGTCATACGCACAGAACCTGTTTTCGGCACGCTGCGAAGCGTCGCCACCCAGCCTTGGAAGTGACGCCTGGATGACTACCCATATTCAACGCTCCGCCCTGCTGCCATACCCCGCCCAGGCGCTTTACGATCTGGTCAACGATGTGGCCAGCTACCCTGAGTTTTTGCCGTGGTGCTCGGCCTCGACGGTGATCGAAACCAGCGATACACACATGCGTGCCAAGCTCGAAGTGGCCAAGGGTGGCATGAGTCAGCACTTCGTTACGCGCAACGTGCTGGTGCCGGGGCAGTCCATCGAGATGAACCTCGAAGAAGGGCCATTCACCCAGCTGCATGGTGTTTGGGTGTTCAAGCCACTGGGTGAAAAGGCCTGCAAGATCAGCCTGGACCTGTCCTTCGATTACGCCGGGCCGATTGTGCGCGCCACGTTGGGCCCGCTATTCAATCAGGCGGCGAATACGCTGGTCGATGCGTTCTGCCAGCGTGCCAAGCAATTGAATGCCTGACGGATAAGGCGCAAACAAAAAGCCCGGACCAGGTCCGGGCTTTTTTGCATCTGCTGTTCCCGCTTAGCGGGTTTCCAGCGGTGCGGGGGTCGGGACCGGGGTGGTCTCGATGGTGTCGATCTCGCGCTGGATGGCCTCTTCGGTCGAACCTGGCTTGGCCGGTTTTTCTTCAGGCTGCGCTGCCGGCTGTTCGGTCTGGCCTGGCTCGGTGGCCGGGCTGACGGTGGTGTCGCTGCTGCCACCGAGGATTTCCTGATCGCGGCTGACGCCTGGCATGAAGTCGCCAGACAGGCTGACCAGTTGATCGCTTTCGTTGAAAAATACACTCATGCGTTCTTGCTGGCGCTTACCGCCACCAGGCTGCAGGCTGTACAGGTAATCCCAGCGATTGGTGTTGAAAGTGTCCTGAATCAGCGGGTTGCCCATGATAAACCTTACTTGCCGGCGGGTCATTCCCGGGCGTAATTGGTCTATCATGTCTTGCGTGACGACATTGCCCTGCTGGATGTCGATTTTGTAAACCCCGGGAAACGAGCAACCGGCGAGTGCGAGCAGTCCCACTAGGGTGAGGCTGGTTAGCAAGAGCTTGGTGTTTTGCATCGGTGGGCGACTTCCACTATCTTGGCTGGACAACGTAAACCCCGATCATACCCGTATTAAGAGAAGCTGCGAAGCAGCATCGGCGAGAAAGCTGACCATGGTTGAAAATAGCGAATTGCGCAAAGCCGGTCTCAAGGTGACCCTGCCTCGAGTCAAGATCCTTCAGATGCTCGACTCTACCGAGCAGCGTCACATGAGTGCAGAGGATGTCTACAAGGCGCTGATGGAGGCTGGCGAGGACGTAGGCCTGGCCACCGTCTATCGCGTGCTGACCCAGTTCGAGGCGGCGGGTCTGGTGGTTCGCCACAACTTCGACGGCGGTCATGCAGTGTTCGAACTGGCCGATGGCGGTCACCACGACCACATGGTGAACGTGGATACCAGTGAAGTCATCGAATTCATGGATGCCGAGATCGAGAAGCGCCAGCGCGAAATCGTGGCCGAGCATGGCTTCGAGCTGGTGGACCACAATCTGGTCCTGTACGTGCGTAAGAAGAAGTAACGATTTTTCGTTATGAATAGCAAAGGCGACCTTCGGGTCGCCTTTGTGCTTTCTGGGATTGAACGATGTGTTGTCTGTGCCGGCCTCTTCGCGGGCACGCCCGCTCCCACGGGTACACCTCAGGTTTCAGACCCTGTGATCACCCTGTGGGAGCGGGCGTGCCCGCGAATCGTCCTGGAAAAGAAGGGGTCAGGCCTTGCCGCTCACCACCATCTTGCGCGCATGGGCCAGGGACTCCTTGGTCAGGTCGATGCCGCCGAGCATCCGCGCCACTTCTTCCACGCGCTCACGCTTGCCAAGGCTAGCCACGGCGGTGTGGGTGGTGTCGCTGTTGCGCACCTTGTGCACGAACAAATGGTGATGCCCCTGCGCCGCCACCTGCGGCAGGTGGGTCACGGTCAGTACCTGCCCGCGCTCGCCCAGGCGCCGCAGCAATTGGCCGACGATTTCTGCCGTGGGCCCGCCAATACCCACGTCGACTTCGTCGAACACCAGGGTAGGAATGCGCGAGGTCTGCGCGGTAATGACCTGGATCGCCAGGCTGATACGCGACAGTTCGCCACCCGACGCCACCTTCGCCAGGCCCTTGAGCGGCTGGCCCGGGTTGGCACTGACCAGCAGTTCGATCTGCTCCAGGCCATGGGGTGACAGGTCTGTGCCTTCGTTGGGTGTCAGCTCTATGCAGAAGCGACCGCCAGGCATGCCCAGACGCTGGATTTCCTGCTCCACCGCGCCCGCCAGCTGCTGCGCCGCTTGCTGGCGAAGGCCGCTGAGCTCACGGGCTTTCTCTTTATAGTGCTGGGCAAAGGCGCCAAGCTCTTCGCCCAGCCGCTCGATCGACTCGTCGCTGGCATTAAGGCCTTCCAGCTCTTCCATCAATTGCTGTTGCAGGTGGGGCAGTTCGGTGGGGTGCACCCGGTGTTTGCGCGCCAGGGTATAGATGGTATCCAGGCGCTCTTCCAGGGCTTGCAGGCGCATCGGGTCGGCGTCGAAGTTGTCGAGGAAGCGGTTGAGTTCGCCCACGGCTTCTTCAACCTGGATCTGCGCGCTGGCAATCAGGTTGGCCGCTTCGCTCAGCGCCTTGGGCGAGTTGGTGGCGGCACCCAGGCGGTTGAGGCTGGAGGTGAGGGCGCTCAGCACATTGCCCGAATCGCTCTCGCTGCATTGGTCGATAACCTGGCGGCAGATGCCGAACAGGGCCTCGGCGCTGGTCAGGTTCTTGTGTTCCTGTTCCAGCTGCTCCAGTTCGTGCTCGCCCAGGCCTAGGTTGTCCAGTTCTTCCAGTTGGTAACTGAGCAACTGGTGGCGGGCGCGCTGCTCGTCGCCCGAGTTGGACAGGCGCTCCAGCTCCAGGCGGGTCTGGTTCCAGCGCTTGGCTGCAAGCTGGACCTGGCGGGCCAGGTCGACGGCGCCGGCATATTCGTCAAGCAGGCGGCGGTGGGTGTCGGTCTTGAGCAGTGACTGGTGCTCGTGCTGGCTGTGGATATCGATCAGCAGCTCGCCCAGCGCCTTGAGATCGCCGAGCGGGCAGGGCGTGCCGTTGATGTAGCCGCGGCTGCGGCCTTCGGCGGTGATCACCCGGCGCAAGATGCACAGGCCTTCGTTGTCCAGGTCGCGCTCGGCCAGCCAGGCGTGCGCTTCGGGAATGTCCACCAGGTCGAAGGTGGCCAGGATGTCTGCCTTGTCGGTGCCGGGGCGCACCACGCCGCTGTCGGCGCGGTCGCCCAGGGCAAGGCCGAGGGCGTCGAGCATGATCGATTTGCCGGCACCGGTCTCGCCGGTGATGACGGACATGCCACGGGCGATTTCGAGGTCGAGGTGCTCGACGATGGCGTAGTTGTGAATGGACAGGTGCACCAGCATGGGGGCGGCTCCCGGAAGTCAGGTCTGGTTATTTATACAGTACTTTTTTCAGGCCTGCCAATGCCCCTTCGCAGATTCTGTTGCAGCCTTGAAAACCACCTTGCCCCTTGAACCTGGTTTTTCCGGCCCCATATAGCCGACATCCAAGGCGAGCCTGGCTCGCAGTCCACAAAATTGCGCAGGAGAGACCCCATGGCTGATGAGCAGCTGAACGAGAAAGACCTTAACGTGGAAGAAACCGGTGCAGGCAATGCAGCTGATACCCGTGTTCTGGAGCTCGAGGAACAGCTGGCCGCAGCCAAGGACCAGGCGCTGCGCGCCGTTGCCGACCTGCAGAACGTACGCCGTCGTGCCGAGCAGGACGTGGAAAAAGCCCACAAGTTCGCCCTGGAGAAGTTCTCCAGCGACTTGCTGCCGGTGATCGACAGCCTGGAGCTGGCCCTGGCTCACTCCAGTGCCGACGATGAGCACGTCAAGCAGATCCGCGAGGGTGTCGAGCTGACCCTGAAGATGTTCCAGGACACGCTCAAGCGCTACAACCTTGAAGCGGTCGACCCGCACGGCCAGCCGTTCAACCCTGAGCACCACCAGGCCATGGCCATGCAGGAAAACGCCGAGGTCGAGCCAAACAGCGTGCTGAACGTGTTCCAGAAGGGTTACCTGCTGAACGGCCGCCTGCTGCGCCCCGCCATGGTGGTGGTCAGCAAGGCGCCGAGCGCGGCGCAACCCTCGATCAATGAAAAGGCTTGAAATCCTTCCGGGCATCCCCATCTAGGTGTCAAGCCTTCAAGTATTACCGCAGTTGGCCAAAGTAGTCGCTGCTACCAAATTCAAGTTTCGGGAGAGTTAACATGGGTAAAATCATCGGTATCGACCTGGGGACCACCAACTCGTGCGTCTCCATTCTGGAAAACGGTAACGTCAAAGTCATCGAAAACGCCGAAGGTGCGCGTACTACCCCTTCGATCGTGGCCTACGCCAACGATGGCGAAATCCTGGTTGGCCAGTCGGCCAAGCGCCAGGCCGTCACCAACCCGCACAACACCCTGTTCGCAGTGAAGCGCCTGATTGGCCGCCGCTTCGAAGAAGATGTCGTGCAGAAAGACATCAAGCTGGTGCCGTACAAGATCGTCAAGGCAAACAACGGTGACGCCTGGGTCGAGGCTGCTGGCAAGGAAATGGCTCCGCCGCAAATCAGCGCCGAAGTCCTGAAGAAAATGAAGAAAACCGCCGAAGACTACCTCGGCGAGCCCGTAACCGAAGCGGTCATCACCGTTCCGGCCTACTTCAACGACAGCCAGCGTCAGGCGACCAAAGACGCCGGCCGCATCGCTGGCCTGGACGTAAAACGCATCATCAACGAGCCGACTGCCGCTGCGCTGGCTTACGGCATGGACAAGGCCAAGGGCGACCACACTGTCATCGTTTATGACCTGGGTGGTGGTACCTTCGACGTCTCGGTCATCGAAATCGCCGAAGTCGACGGTGAGCACCAGTTCGAAGTACTGGCTACCAACGGCGACACCTTCCTGGGTGGCGAAGACTTCGACATGCGCCTGATCGACTACCTTGTCGACGAGTTCAAGAAAGAGTCGGGCATGGACCTGAAGAACGATCCTCTGGCCCTGCAGCGCCTGAAAGAAGCCGCAGAAAAAGCCAAGATCGAGCTGTCGTCCGCTCAGTCGACCGACGTCAACCTGCCGTACATCACTGCAGATGCCACCGGTCCTAAGCACCTGAACGTGAAGATCTCCCGCGCCAAGCTGGAGTCGCTGGTCGAAGACCTGGTCAAGCGTACCATCGAGCCTTGCCGTATCGCCCTGAAAGACGCCGGCATCGACGCCAGCAAGATCGACGACGTGATCCTGGTCGGCGGTCAGACCCGCATGCCGCTGGTGCAGAAAGAAGTTGCCGACTTCTTCGGTAAGGAAGCGCGCAAGGACGTGAACCCGGACGAAGCCGTTGCCATGGGTGCTGCCATCCAGGGTGCGGTACTGGCCGGTGACGTGAAAGACGTACTCCTGCTGGACGTCAGCCCGCTGACCCTGGGTATCGAAACCATGGGCGGCGTGATGACCGCGCTGATCGAGAAGAACACCACCATCCCGACCAAGAAGTCGCAGGTGTTCTCGACTGCCGACGACAACCAGGGCGCCGTGACCATTCACGTGCTGCAGGGTGAGCGTAAGCAGGCTGCGCAGAACAAGTCGCTGGGCAAATTCGACCTGGCTGACATTCCGCCAGCACCGCGTGGCGTGCCGCAAATCGAAGTGACCTTCGACATCGACGCCAACGGCATCCTGCACGTAGGCGCGAAAGACAAGGCTACCGGCAAGACTCAGTCGATCGTGATCAAGGCCAACTCCGGCCTGTCGGACGAAGAGATCGAGCGCATGGTGCGTGACGCCGAGGCCAACGCCGAGGAAGACCGCAAGTTCGAAGAGCTGGCTGCTGCCCGTAACCAGGGTGACGCGCTGGTACACTCGACCCGCAAGATGGTCGCTGACGCAGGTGACAAGGTTACCGCTGAAGAGAAAACCGCCATCGAGGCCGCCGTTGTTGCCCTGGAAGCCGCTGTCAAAGGCGACGACAAGGCTGCCATCGACGCCAAGGTAGAAGAGCTGTCCAAGGTCTCTGCCCCGGTTGCCCAGAAGATGTACGCCGAGCAGTCGGCTGAACAGCCTCAGGGTGGCGCGCAGCAGGCCGAGCCGGAAGCCAAGCACGATGACGTGGTTGACGCCGAGTTCGAAGAAGTGAAAGACAACAACAAGCAGTAATCCCTGCATGTTGTCGGCCAGTTCACCGTCGTTTGTCGGTGAGCTGGTAGGATGTCGCCGCGCGGGGGCTTGCTCCCGCGTTGGCGTATCTGGAATTCGAGAATTTTTACAGCATCTGTCAGCGGCTCTTATGGGGAGCGGGCGGGTGCTGATGGCGTGGCGCAGATGCCAGACGCCCAACAAGGTGCAAATGACCTATGTCCAAGCGTGATTATTATGAGGTCCTGGGTGTCGAGCGCGGCGCCACTGAATCGGATCTCAAGAAGGCTTACCGCCGTTTGGCGATGAAGTATCACCCGGACCGCAACCCGGGCGATAAAGAATCGGAAGACAAGTTCAAGGAGGCCAACGAGGCCTACGAAGTGCTGTCGGACGCGAGCAAGCGTGCGGCCTTCGACCAGTATGGCCATGCGGGTGTCGACCCAAGCATGGGTGGCGGTGGTGCCGGCTTTGGTGGTGCCAACTTCTCCGACATCTTCGGTGATGTGTTCAGCGACTTCTTCGGTGGCGGCGGCCGCGGCGGTGGTCGAGGCGGTGCCCAGCGCGGCAGCGACCTGCGCTACACCCTGGAGCTGAACCTGGAAGAAGCGGTGCGTGGCACTACGGTCAGCATCCGCGTGCCTACCCTGGTCAACTGCCAGCCTTGCGACGGTTCCGGTGCCAAGAAGGGTTCGACCCCGTCAACCTGCCCGACTTGCGGTGGCATCGGTCAGGTACGCATGCAGCAAGGCTTCTTCTCGGTGCAGCAGACCTGCCCGCGCTGCCATGGCCAAGGCAAGATCATTACCGACCCGTGCAATTCGTGTCACGGTGAGGGGCGTGTCGAGGAATACAAGACGCTGTCGGTCAAGGTGCCGGCAGGTGTCGATACCGGCGACCGCATCCGTCTGTCGGGTGAGGGCGAGGCGGGTACTCATGGTGGCCCGACTGGCGACCTGTACGTGGTGATCAGCGTGCGTGAGCACGAAATCTTCCAGCGTGATGGCAAGCACCTGTACTGTGAGGTGCCGATCAGCTACACCGATGCTGCCCTGGGCGGCGAGCTGGAAGTGCCGACCCTGGATGGTCGTGTGAAGCTGAGGATTCCGGAAGGCACCCAGACTGGTAAGCAGTTCCGTCTGCGTGGCAAGGGTGTTGCCCCGGTGCGTGGCGGTGGTGCGGGTGACCTGCTGTGCCGTGTGGCCGTAGAAACCCCGGTCAACCTCAGCCGTCGCCAGCGCGAGTTGCTCGAAGAGCTGCGTGATTCGCTGGAAGGCGACAGTTCCCACTCGCCCAAGGCCAGCGGCTGGTTCGATGGTGTGAAGCGCTTCTTCGGCGATCTCTGACAAGGAACAGGTTATGCGACGTATTGCAGTGATGGGCGCGGCGGGGCGGATGGGCAAAACCCTCATCGAAGCCGTGCAACAAACTCCAGGTGCGGGGCTGACCGCGGCGATCGATCGCCCTGACAGCTCGTTGGTCGGGGCTGATGCCGGAGAGCTGGCGGCACTTGGCCGAATTGGCGTGCTGTTGTCCGACGACCTGGCCAAGGTTGCCGACGAGTTCGATGTGCTGATCGATTTCACTCACCCCTCGGTGACCCTGAAAAACCTGGCGTTCTGCCGCAAGCACGGCAAGGCGATGATCATCGGCACGACCGGTTTTACAGTCGAAGAGAAGCAGCTGTTGGCTGAGGCTGGCAAGGACATTCCAATCGTGTTCGCCGCCAACTTCAGCGTGGGTGTCAACCTTAGCCTCAAGCTGCTGGATATGGCTGCGCGGGTGCTGGGTGATGATGTCGATATCGAAATCATCGAGGCGCACCACCGGCACAAGGTCGATGCCCCGTCGGGCACTGCACTGCGCATGGGTGAAGTGGTTGCCAATGCGCTGGGCCGTGATCTGCAGGAAGTGGCCGTGTATGGCCGTGAAGGGCAGACCGGCGCGCGGGATCGCAAAACCATCGGTTTCGCTACCGTGCGTGCCGGCGATGTGGTGGGCGATCACACCGTATTGTTCGCTGCCGAAGGCGAGCGCCTGGAAATCACCCACAAGGCCTCCAGCCGCATGACCTTCGCCAAGGGTGCCGTGCGTGCGGCGCTGTGGCTGGATGGGCGCGAGCCGGGGCTGTACGACATGCAGGATGTGCTCGAGCTGCGTTGAGCCGTTCTGGCGGTGCTGGCTGCTTCGCGGGCTTGCCCGCTCCCACAGGTATTGCGCGGGTCTTGTGGCTTGTGGTGGGCCTGTGGGAGCGGGCGAGCCTGCGAAGAAGCCAACACAGATGTCAGTCTGTCGCATTGATGTGTTTTAGAGGCACATCCGCGGTAGACCGAAAACACACTTTTCTGTAAGCTACAGCTTTAGTGTGTCCACTAAAAGCGCGCAGCGAATTGAATTCAGCACATGAAAGCGGGGTGACGTGTCCATACGTCACTCCGCTTTTTTGCAACCTGCGATCGCCCTTTCATGCTTGATTTACGGGAGGTCTTCTTGACAAAGCCAGCCATACTCGCCCTTGCCGACGGCAGTATTTTCCGCGGTGAAGCCATCGGTGCCGACGGTCAGACCGTTGGTGAGGTGGTATTCAACACCGCTATGACCGGCTACCAGGAAATCCTTACAGACCCTTCCTACGCGCAGCAAATCGTTACCCTGACCTACCCGCACATCGGCAACACCGGCACTACCCCGGAAGACGCCGAGTCGAACCGCGTCTGGTCCGCTGGCCTGGTCATCCGTGACCTGCCGCTGCTGGCCAGCAACTGGCGCAACACCCAGTCGCTGCCTGAGTACCTCAAGGCCAACAACGTCGTTGCCATCGCCGGCATCGACACTCGTCGCCTGACCCGTATCCTGCGTGAAAAGGGCGCCCAGAACGGCTGCATTCTGGCGGGTGACAACATCAGCGAAGAAGCCGCCATCGCTGCTGCCCGCGGCTTCCCGGGCCTTAAGGGCATGGACCTGGCCAAGGTCGTCTCCACCAAGGAGCGTTACGAGTGGCGCTCCAGTGTGTGGGAGCTGAAAACCGACAGCCACCCGACCATCGACGCTGCCGACCTGCCGTACCACGTGGTTGCCTTCGACTACGGCGTCAAGCTGAATATCCTGCGCATGCTGGTAGCCCGTGGCTGCCGCGTGACCGTGGTGCCAGCCCAGACCCCGGCCAGCGAAGTGCTGGCACTCAACCCGGACGGCGTGTTCCTGTCCAACGGCCCTGGTGACCCCGAGCCGTGCGACTACGCGATCCAGGCGATCAAGGAAATCCTCGAAACCGAGATTCCGGTATTCGGCATCTGCCTCGGCCACCAGCTGCTGGCCCTGGCCTCCGGTGCCAAGACCGTGAAAATGGGCCACGGCCACCACGGTGCCAACCACCCGGTCCAGGACCTGGATACCGGCGTGGTCATGATCACCAGCCAGAACCACGGTTTTGCCGTTGACGAAGCGACCCTGCCGGGTAACGTTCGCGCCATTCACAAGTCGCTGTTCGACGGCACCCTGCAGGGTATCGAGCGTACCGACAAGAGCGCGTTCAGCTTCCAGGGCCACCCTGAAGCGAGCCCAGGCCCGACCGACGTCGCGCCTCTGTTCGATCGTTTCACCGATGCCATGGCCAAGCGCCGCTGAGCATCCTGCTTCAAGGCCCCGGGCCGGCATCTGTCGCGCCCGGAAGCGCCTGACCCAGATTGTTCAAAGCGGCTTGCCGACTGACCCCGGATTTGAGTGACCACCATGCCAAAACGTACAGACATCAAAAGCATCCTGATTCTCGGCGCTGGCCCGATCGTGATCGGCCAGGCCTGCGAATTCGACTACTCCGGCGCCCAGGCCTGTAAAGCCCTGCGCGAGGAAGGTTTCCGCGTCATCCTGGTGAACTCCAACCCAGCCACCATCATGACCGACCCGGCCATGGCCGACGCCACCTACATCGAGCCGATCAAGTGGCAGTCGGTGGCCAAGATCATCGAAAAAGAGCGCCCGGACGCCGTTTTGCCGACCATGGGTGGCCAGACCGCACTGAACTGCGCCCTGGACCTGGAGCGCCACGGCGTTCTGGAGAAGTTCGGCGTAGAGATGATCGGTGCCAACGCCGACACCATCGACAAGGCTGAAGACCGCTCGCGCTTCGACAAGGCGATGAAGGACATCGGCCTGGAATGCCCGCGCTCCGGTATCGCCCACAGCATGGAAGAGGCCAATGCGGTCCTCGAGAAGCTTGGCTTCCCATGCATCATTCGCCCGTCGTTCACCATGGGCGGCACCGGCGGCGGTATCGCGTACAACCGTGAAGAGTTCGAAGAAATCTGCACCCGCGGTCTGGACCTGTCGCCGACCAAAGAGCTGCTGATCGACGAGTCGCTGATCGGCTGGAAAGAGTACGAGATGGAAGTGGTCCGCGACAAAAAGGACAACTGCATCATCGTCTGCTCGATCGAGAACTTCGACCCGATGGGTGTGCACACCGGTGACTCGATCACTGTTGCCCCGGCACAGACCCTGACCGACAAGGAATACCAGATCATGCGCAACGCCTCGCTGGCGGTGCTGCGTGAAATCGGTGTGGAAACCGGCGGTTCCAACGTCCAGTTCGGCATTTGCCCGAACACCGGCCGCATGGTCGTCATCGAGATGAACCCGCGCGTATCGCGTTCGTCCGCCCTGGCCTCCAAGGCCACCGGCTTCCCGATCGCCAAGATCGCCGCCAAGCTGGCCATTGGTTACACCCTCGACGAGCTGCAGAACGATATCACTGGCGGTCGCACCCCGGCGTCCTTCGAGCCGTCGATCGACTATGTCGTCACCAAGCTGCCACGTTTTGCCTTCGAGAAATTCCCGAAAGCCGACGCTCGCCTGACCACCCAGATGAAATCCGTGGGTGAAGTCATGGCCATCGGCCGTACTTTCCAGGAATCCCTGCAGAAAGCCCTGCGCGGTCTGGAAGTCGGCGCCTGCGGCCTCGACCCGAAAGTCGACCTGGCCAGCCCGGAAGCCGCCAGCATCCTCAAGCGCGAACTGACCGTGCCGGGTGCCGAGCGTATCTGGTACGTGGCTGACGCCATGCGTTCGGGCATGACCTGCGAAGAAATCTTCAATCTGACCGGCATCGACATGTGGTTCCTGGTGCAGATGGAAGACCTGATCAAGGAAGAAGAGAAGGTCAAGACCCTGGCTTTGTCGTCGATCGACAAGGACTACATGCTGCGCCTCAAGCGCAAGGGCTTCTCGGACCAGCGTCTGGCAGTACTGCTGGGTATCACCGACAAGAACCTGCGCCGCCACCGCCACAAGCTGGAAGTGTTCCCGGTGTACAAGCGCGTCGACACCTGCGCCGCCGAGTTCGCCACCGACACCGCCTACCTGTACTCCACCTACGAGGAAGAGTGCGAGGCCAACCCGTCGACCCGCGACAAGATCATGATCCTGGGTGGCGGCCCTAACCGTATCGGCCAGGGTATCGAGTTCGACTACTGCTGCGTACACGCAGCCCTGGCGCTGCGTGAAGACGGTTACGAGACCATCATGGTCAACTGCAACCCGGAAACCGTCTCCACCGACTACGACACTTCCGACCGCCTGTACTTCGAGCCGCTGACCCTGGAAGACGTGCTGGAAGTCTGCCGCGTCGAGAAGCCGAAGGGCGTGATCGTTCACTACGGCGGCCAGACCCCGCTGAAGCTGGCCCGCGCTCTGGAAGAAGCTGGCGTGCCGATCATCGGTACCAGCCCTGACGCCATCGACCGCGCCGAAGACCGTGAGCGCTTCCAGCAGATGGTTCAGCGCCTGAGCCTGCTGCAGCCGCCAAACGCTACCGTGCGCAGCGAAGAAGAAGCCATCCGTGCTGCGGGCAGCATCGGCTATCCGCTGGTCGTGCGTCCGTCCTACGTACTGGGCGGCCGTGCCATGGAGATCGTCTACGAACTGGACGAGCTCAAGCGCTACCTGCGTGAAGCAGTACAAGTGTCGAACGACAGCCCGGTACTGCTCGACCACTTCCTCAACTGCGCCATCGAGATGGACGTGGATGCGGTGTGCGACGGCACCGACGTGGTCATCGGCGCAATCATGCAGCACATCGAACAGGCCGGTGTTCACTCCGGTGACTCGGCGTGCTCGCTGCCACCTTACTCGCTGAGCAAGGAAGTGCAGGACGAAGTCCGCGTTCAGGTCAAGAAAATGGCCCTGGAGCTGGGCGTGGTCGGCCTGATGAACGTGCAGCTGGCCCTGCAGGGCGACAAGATCTACGTGATCGAAGTCAACCCGCGTGCCTCGCGTACCGTACCGTTCGTGTCCAAGTGCATCGGCACGTCCCTGGCGATGATCGCAGCCCGTGTCATGGCGGGTAAAACCTTGAAAGAGCTGGGCTTCACCCAGGAAATCATCCCGAACTTCTACAGCGTCAAGGAAGCCGTCTTCCCGTTCGCCAAGTTCCCAGGGGTTGACCCGATCCTCGGCCCTGAGATGAAATCGACCGGTGAAGTGATGGGTGTCGGTGACAGCTTCGGTGAAGCCTTCGCCAAGGCCCAGATGGGTGCAAGCGAAGTGCTGCCGACCGGTGGTACTGCGTTCATCAGCGTGCGTGACGACGACAAGCCACAAGTGGCTGGCGTTGCCCGCGACCTGATCGCCCTGGGCTTCGAAGTGGTTGCCACTGCCGGTACCGCCAAGGTTATCGAGGCGGCTGGCCTGAAAGTGCGCCGTGTGAACAAAGTGACCGAAGGTCGCCCACACGTGGTCGACATGATCAAGAACGACGAAGTGTCGCTGATCATCAATACCACCGAAGGTCGCCAGTCGATCGCCGACTCTTACTCGATTCGTCGCAATGCGTTGCAGCACAAGATCTACTGCACCACTACCATTGCGGCTGGTGAAGCCATCTGCGAAGCGCTGAAATTCGGTCCGGAAAAGACCGTTCGTCGCTTGCAAGATCTGCATGCAGGACTGAAAGCATGAGCATTACCAAATACCCGATGACCGTCCAGGGCGCTCGCGCCCTGGAAGAGGAACACCTGTTTCTGAGCAAGACCGAGCGCCCGCGCCTGAGTCAGGCCATTGGTGAGGCACGTGAGCTGGGTGACCTCAAGGAAAACGCTGAATATCATGCAGCCCGTGAGGAGCAGGGCATGGTCGAAGCGCGTATCCGTGACATCGAAGGCCGTCTGCAGAACTCGGTGGTCATCGATGTGACCACTATCCCTCACACCGGCAAGGTGATTTTCGGTACCACCGTGGTACTGGCCAACACCGAAACCGATGAAGAGGTGTCCTACCAGATCGTTGGCGAGGATGAAGCCGACGTGAAGCAGGGCAAGCTGTCGAGTGGCGCACCCATTGCCCGTGCCATCATCGGCAAGGAAGAAGGTGATACTGTCGTCGTCAAGACGCCTAGCGGCACGGTCGAGTACGAGATTGTCGAAGTCAAGCACATCTGACCGGCGCCTGCGGGCGCCATCCCTTGAGGGGATCCTCTGGCAGCTGGCCCAGGTTTTCTGGGTCGGTGGCCTGTGGGTGTTCCATGTGGGGCTGGTGCCTGCGCTCAAGGTCAGTGGCCTGGCGCCGCTGCTGGTGCAGGATGTTGCCGGGCAGATCGACCGCTGGTTGATCGGCGTGGCGATGCTTGGCTTGTTGACTCAGCTGGCGGTGCTGGCGAGGGTGGACGGCCTGGCTGCCTGGTGGCGGCAGTTCCGCGGCCAGATGCTGTTGCTCGGCTTCGGTGCCTGCGTGGGGTATTACACCTTGCGCTACGGTATTTCCGTGGGTGAGCGCTGGCAGATGTTCTGCTTCCTGGTGCTGGGTTTTTCCGGCATCGTGCTGGTGGCCCAGCCGGTACCGGTCAGGGCGCGTTCACCGCGCCACTGATCGGAGCTACCGTTACTTGTAACGGTGGATGTTGGACAGCTGCTTGTTCGGCTGTGGGTTCTTGCGGTAGATCAGGGCTTTCTTGCCGATGGTCTGCACCAGCTCGGCGCGGCCGGCCTTGCACAGCTCGGCGATGGTTTCGGCGCGTTCCTCGCGGTCTTCCGAGCGAATCTCGACCTTGATCAGCTCATGGTCGACCAGCGCGCGCTCCAGTTCGGCGATGACGCCTTCATTCAAACCGTTGCCAGCAACGATCAGGACCGGCTTCAGGTCATGACCAATGGACTTGTATTGCTTCTTCTGCTCGTTATTGAGCGGCATAATCTGACCCTTTCCGTCTGATTCTGTAAAATTGACCGGCATTTTACCCGAGGGCCACCGGCTCCGCCCAGTCAATCACGACGCATATCATCGAGGTGCCCCGTGGTACAACGTTCCAAAAGCAGCGCAAACTGGCTGCGAGAGCATTTCAACGACCCTTTTGTGAAGCAGGCGCAGAAGGATGGCTATCGCTCGCGTGCGAGCTACAAACTGCTGGAGATCCAGGAGAAGGACCGCCTTATCCGCCCAGGCATGAGCGTGATCGATCTCGGCGCGGCCCCTGGTGGCTGGTCCCAGGTGACCAGTCGTCTGATTGGTGGCCAAGGTCGGCTGATCGCTTCGGACATTTTGGAAATGGACGCGATCGCCGACGTGACCTTCATTCAGGGGGACTTCACCCAGGACGAAGTGCTGCAGCGCATTCTCGAAGCGGTCGGCGATTCGCATGTAGACCTTGTGATTTCCGACATGGCCCCCAATATGAGTGGTACGCCCGCGGTAGACATTCCGCGTGCCATGTTCCTCTGCGAGTTGGCCCTCGATCTGGCGACCCGTGTACTCAAGCCCGGGGGCGACTTCCTGATCAAGATTTTCCAGGGCGAAGGTTTTGACGTGTACCTGAAGGACGTGCGCAGCAAGTTCGACAAGGTGCAAATGCGCAAGCCGTCGTCGTCGCGGGACCGTTCCCGGGAGCAATACCTGTTGGGCAGGGGCTTCAAAGGGTAATGAAAGGTGTGAAGCGGGGTGGTCGATAGTTAATTCCAATCGGCCGCTGCGTCAGGATCGTCCGAACTTCGTGTAGTCTAGCTTTCACAAAGGGTTACAGACGGTGCCTGCGGCTGCGTAGGTAATGTAGTAAGTTAGGGCGATGAATATCATGCGAGGCACGGCTGCGTCGTGCGCCGGCCTCAGAGGGTAGCTAATTGAACGACATGGCAAAGAATCTGATCCTGTGGTTGATCATCGCAGCTGTCCTGGTGACAGTGATGAACAACTTCTCCAGCCCTAACGAGCCGCAGACCCTCAACTACTCCGACTTCATCCAGCAGGTCAAGGATGGCAAGGTCGAGCGTGTGACCGTCGATGGCTACATCATTACTGGCAAGCGCACCGATGGCGACAACTTCAAGACTGTGCGCCCGGCCATCACCGACAACGGCCTGATCGGCGATCTGGTCGACAACCACGTGGTCGTCGAAGGCAAGCAGCCTGAGCAACAGAGCATCTGGACGCAGTTGCTGGTGGCGAGCTTCCCGATCCTGGTGATCATTGCCGTGTTCATGTTCTTCATGCGCCAGATGCAAGGTGGTGCGGGCGGCAAGGGCGGGCCGATGAGCTTCGGCAAGAGCAAGGCGCGCCTGCTGTCCGAAGACCAGGTCAAGACCACCCTGGCTGACGTTGCCGGCTGCGACGAGGCCAAGGAAGAGGTTGGCGAGCTGGTCGAGTTCCTGCGCGATCCGGGCAAATTCCAGCGTCTGGGTGGCCGTATCCCGCGCGGTGTGCTGATGGTTGGCCCGCCCGGTACCGGTAAGACCCTGCTGGCCAAGGCCATTGCGGGCGAAGCGAAAGTGCCGTTCTTCACCATTTCCGGTTCGGACTTCGTGGAAATGTTCGTGGGTGTCGGTGCCAGCCGTGTGCGCGACATGTTCGAGCAGGCCAAGAAGCATGCCCCGTGCATCATCTTCATCGACGAAATCGACGCCGTTGGTCGCCATCGTGGCGCCGGCATGGGCGGCGGTCACGACGAGCGTGAACAAACCCTCAACCAGTTGCTGGTGGAGATGGACGGCTTCGAGATGAACGATGGCATCATCGTCATCGCCGCTACCAACCGTCCGGATGTGCTCGACCCGGCGCTGCTGCGCCCGGGCCGCTTCGACCGCCAGGTGGTGGTTGGCCTGCCGGACATCCGTGGCCGCGAGCAGATCCTCAAGGTGCACATGCGCAAGGTGCCGATCGGCGAGAACGTCAACCCGGCGGTCATCGCACGTGGTACCCCAGGCTTCTCCGGCGCCGACCTGGCCAACCTGGTCAACGAGGCTTCGCTGTTTGCCGCGCGTTCCAACAAGCGCCTGGTCGAAATGAAGGAGTTCGAGCTGGCCAAGGACAAGATCATGATGGGCGCCGAGCGCAAGACCATGGTCATGTCCGAAAAGGAAAAGAGAAACACCGCCTATCACGAGGCCGGCCACGCCATTGTCGGTCGCCTGGTGCCTGAGCACGACCCGGTCTACAAGGTTTCGATCATCCCGCGTGGTCGTGCCTTGGGTGTGACCATGTTCCTCCCGGAAGAAGACCGCTACAGCCTGTCCAAGCGTGCGCTGATCAGCCAGATCTGCTCGCTGTATGGCGGCCGTATCGCCGAGGAGATGACCTTGGGCTTCGATGGCGTTACCACAGGCGCGTCCAACGACATCATGCGTGCCAGCCAGCTCGCTCGTAACATGGTGACCAAATGGGGCCTGTCCGAGAAGCTCGGCCCGCTGATGTATGCAGAGGAAGAGGGCGAGGTGTTCCTCGGCCGTAGTGCTGGCAGCCAGCACGCCAGCGTGTCCGGCGAGACTGCCAAACTGATCGACTCCGAGGTGCGCAGCATCATCGATCAGTGCTATGCCACTGCCAAGCAGTTGCTGATCGACAACCGCGACAAGCTCGAGGCAATGACCGAAGCGCTGATGAAGTATGAAACCATCGATGCCGATCAGATTGACGACATCATGGCTGGGCGCACACCACGTGAACCGCGTGATTGGGACGACGACAAGCACTCGGGCACGCCTGCTGCCCAGGATGATCGTCCGGAATCGCCAATCGGCGGCCCAGCGGCAGAACACTAAGGGCATCTATGAGCTCAGTGCAGTACCCGACCCGGTTGCCTTGCGGCAACCGGGTTCTTGATTTGTCGCATACCCATGTCATGGGTATTCTCAATATCACCCCCGATTCCTTCTCCGACGGTGGTCGCTTCAGTCAGCGCGACGAGGCCCTGCGCCATGCCGAGGCCATGCTTGCCGCCGGTGCAACGCTGATCGACATCGGTGGCGAGTCCACGCGCCCGGGTGCGCGTGCAGTGTCGGTCACCGAGGAGCTGGAGCGTGTGGCGCCAATGGTCGAGGCCATCAACAGTCGCCTCGATGTGGTCATTTCGGTCGATACCTCCACACCTGCCGTCATGCGCGAAGCTGCACGCCTTGGTGCCGGGCTGATCAACGACGTTCGGGCCCTGGAGCGCGATGGCGCCCTGGACGCTGCAGCGGACACCGGTCTGCCGGTGTGCCTCATGCACATGCGTGGCGAGCCAGGTAACATGCAGGATGATCCGCATTACCAGGACGTGACCGCTGACGTCACGCGTTATCTTGAACAGCGGATGGCCGCCTGCGCAGCAGCGGGCATCGACGCGGACAGAATCATCCTTGACCCGGGCTTCGGTTTCGCCAAGACACTGGCGCACAATCTGAGCCTGTTCAAGCACATGGAAGCGCTCTATCGCCTTGGGCGCCCACTGCTGGTGGGCGTTTCACGAAAGAGCATGATCGGCCTGACGCTGGAACGTCCGGTCGGCGAGCGCTTGTACGGCAGCCTTGCGCTGGCGGCGTTGGCCATGACCAAGGGGGCGAGCATCCTTCGTGTACATGACGTGGCTGAAACCGTCGATGTGGTGCGCATGATCGCTGCAGTGCAAAACGCCGAATAAGAATATTGGAGTCCCTATGAGCAGAAAATACTTTGGTACCGACGGCATTCGTGGCCGCGTCGGGGAATACCCGATCACGCCTGAATTCATGCTGAAGCTCGGCTGGGCGGCCGGCATGGCCTTCCGCAAGCAAGGCCATTGCCGCGTGCTGGTGGGCAAGGACACGCGTATCTCCGGCTACATGTTCGAGTCCGCACTCGAAGCCGGCTTGTCCGCAGCAGGTGCCGATGTGCTGCTGCTCGGGCCGATGCCGACACCGGCCATCGCTTATCTCACGCGCACCTTCCACGCAGAAGCCGGCATCGTCATCAGTGCCTCGCACAACCCACACGATGACAACGGCATCAAGTTCTTCTCGGGCCAGGGCACCAAGCTGCCGGACGAGGTCGAGCTGATGATCGAGGAACTGCTCGACCAACCGATGACCGTTGTCGAGTCGGGCAAGCTGGGCAAGGTTTCGCGTATCAACGATGCCGCCGGCCGCTACATCGAATTCTGCAAGAGCAGCGTGCCGAGCAGCACCAGCTTCGATGGCCTCAAGCTGGTGGTCGACTGCGCCCATGGTGCTACCTACAAGGTTGCGCCCAGCGTATTCCGTGAGCTGGGTGCCGACGTGACCGTGCTGCATGCGCAACCGGACGGCCTGAACATCAACGAAGGTTGCGGCTCGACACACATCGAATCGCTGCAGGCCGCTGTACTGGTCGGGCATGCCGATCTCGGCATTGCCTTTGACGGTGACGGCGATCGCGTGCTGATGGTCGACCACACGGGTGCCATCGTCGACGGTGACGAACTGCTGTTCATCATTGCTCGCGACCTGCAGGAGCATGGCAAGCTGCAAGGCGGGGTGGTCGGCACGCTGATGAGTAACCTGGGCCTGGAGCTGGCGCTCAAGGATCTGGACATCCCGTTTGTGCGGGCCAAGGTCGGCGACCGTTACGTCATGGCCGAGCTGTTGGAGCGTCAATGGCTGGTCGGCGGTGAAAACTCCGGTCACGTCGTGTGCTGCAACCACACCACAACCGGCGACGCGATCATTGCCGCGCTGCAGGTGCTGATGGCGCTCAAGCGCCGTGGCGAAACCCTGGCTCAGGCCCGTCAGGCACTGCGTAAGTGTCCGCAGGTGCTGATCAATGTGCGCTTTGGCGCCAGCAAGGTCGACCCGCTGGAGCATCCCGCCGTCAAGGAAGCCAGTGCCAAGGTTACCGAAGCGCTGGCGGGGCGTGGTCGTGTGCTGTTGCGCAAGTCCGGTACCGAGCCGTTGGTGCGGGTCATGGTTGAGGGCGAAGACGAAAGCCAGGTGCGGGCCCATGCTGAAGCGCTGGCCAAACTGGTCAGCGAAGTTTGTGTCTGAAGGCGCTTGCCAGCGCAGATCTGGTTGGGTAAGATCTGCGCCCACTTTGACCGACGAGGTAAAGCATGCGTCGCCCTATGGTAGCTGGTAACTGGAAGATGCACGGTACCCGCGCTAGCGTCGCTGAGCTGACCAAAGGCTTGAGCAATCTCGCCTTGCCGAGCGGAGTGGAAGTCGCCGTATTTCCACCGTCCTTGTTCATCAATCAAGTGATCGATGGGCTGGCAGGTAAAGAAATTACTGTCGGCGCACAGAATTCTGCTGTACAACCCGAACAGGGTGCGCTGACCGGGGAAGTTGCTCCCGAGCAGCTGGTTGAAGCAGGTTGCAAGTTGGTGTTGATTGGTCATTCGGAGCGTCGCCAGATCATTGGTGAAACCGACGAAGTGCTCAATCGCAAGTTTGCAGCGGCCCAGGCCAAAGGCTTGAAACCAGTGCTTTGCATAGGGGAAACCCTTGAAGAGCGCGAAGCTGGCAAAACGCTCGAAGTTGTCGGGCGTCAACTAAGCAGTATCATCGAAGCATTCGGTGTTAAGGCTTTTGCCGATGCAGTAATTGCCTATGAGCCTGTATGGGCCATCGGTACAGGCCTTACGGCCACGCCGCAGCAGGCTCAGGATGTGCACGCAGCCATCCGCAGCCAGTTGGCGGCAGAAGATGCTGAAGTGGCTGCGAAGGTGCAGTTGCTATACGGCGGCAGCGTGAAGGCGGCCAATGCGGCCGAACTGTTCGGCATGCCGGATATCGATGGGGGGCTCATTGGTGGGGCTTCCCTGAACGCAGACGAATTCGGTGCAATTTGTCGCGCCGCAGGAAACTGAACAAATGCTGGAAACAGTCATCGTTGTTTTTCATCTGTTGGCAGCGCTGTCGCTTGTAGTGCTGGTTCTGTTGCAACAGGGTAAAGGTGCTGAAGCAGGTGCATCTTTCGGCGCGGGTGCCTCAAACACCGTGTTCGGGAGCCAAGGCTCTGCAACGTTCCTAAGTAAATTAACTGCTATACTCGCTGCCACTTTCTTTTTGACAGCACTTGGGTTAGGATACTTCGCGAAGCAACAAGCTCACCAGCTTAGCCAAGCAGGTCTTCCAGATCCAGCAGTGCTAGAAGTGAAAGAGCCGCAGAAACCGGCAGTTAATGATGATGTACCGGTGCTCCAACAGCAGAAGAGCGAAACCACCAATAATACGGGTGATGTACCTCCTCCGGCTCAAGAGCAGAAGTAACGGGTTTCAAGTAGTAGTATTGCCGAGGTGGTGGAATTGGTAGACACGCAACCTTGAGGTGGTTGTGCCCATAGGGTGTAGGGGTTCGAGTCCCCTTCTCGGTACCAATTAAAGCTTGAGAGCCCGCTTTAGCGGGCTTTCTTGTAGGTGAATGTTTGGATTTGACCCTCAACAGGGTTCGGTCTTATACTTTTGCCCCAGCTTTGTCGCGGGGTGGAGCAGCTTGGTAGCTCGTCGGGCTCATAACCCGAAGGTCGTTGGTTCAAATCCAGCCCCCGCAACCAGCTTCAGCGGAGCCCCTTTTCAGGGGCTTTTTGCTAACCGAACAGTTTCGGCGTCGTTGTCCTACGGCGCTTTCAGGGATGGGCGCTTCGCCCATTTTTTATTTGCACAGCATGCACGAGGGGGTTCAGGTGTCGAGCAAGCTAGAACAGTTGCAGGCCTTGTTGGCCCCGGTTGTCGAGGGTCTGGGCTATCAGTGCTGGGGGATCGAATACGTTTCCCAGGGTAAGCATTCGGTACTGCGCATCTACATCGACAAGGAAGGCGGTATTCTGGTGGACGACTGCGAAGCAGTCAGCCGTCAGGCCAGCGCAATCCTCGATGTGGAAGATCCAATCAGCAGTGAGTACACCCTCGAGGTGTCTTCTCCAGGCATGGATCGCCCACTGTTCACGCTGGAACAGTTTGCCTCGCATGCCGGCGAACAAGTGAAGATCAAGCTGCGCTCACCCTTCGAGGGTCGTCGTAACTTCCAGGGCCTTCTCCGCGGTGTGGAGGAGCAGGATGTGGTGGTCCAGGTGGACAACCAGGAGTTCCTGTTACCGATCGACTCGATCGACAAGGCCAATATTATTCCCAGTTTTGACTGAGACGTGCCGGGCCCGGCGGACTATCCGGGCCCAATGGCTTGCGCAAGGCGAGGCGTACGATGAGCAAAGAAGTACTGCTGGTTGTTGAATCGGTATC
Organism: Pseudomonas sp. LTR0; assembly: GCF_036630035.1. Taxonomy (NCBI): domain Bacteria; kingdom Pseudomonadati; phylum Pseudomonadota; class Gammaproteobacteria; order Pseudomonadales; family Pseudomonadaceae; genus Pseudomonas; species Pseudomonas sp. LTR0. Next base: position 4,700,495 of record NZ_CP123734.1, on the reverse strand, counting down.
CAACGAAAAAGGTGTACCGCCCGGCGTCATTTTCGAAGCGCTGGAAGTGGCCCTGGCCACTGCAACCAAAAAACGTTTTGAAGACGAAGTCGACCTACGTGTGGAAATCAACCGCCACACGGGTAGCTACGAGACTTTCCGTCGCTGGACCGTGGTCGACGAAGCCGATCTTGATGATCCGGCGATCGAGACCTGGCTGGACAAGATCAAGGACACCCACCCTGAAGCCAAGGTCGGTGACGTGATCGAAGAGAAGATCGAGTCCATCGAGTTCGGTCGTATTGCCGCCCAGACCGCCAAGCAGGTCATCGTGCAGAAGGTCCGTGAGGCCGAGCGTGCCCAGGTGGTCGATGCCTACCGTGAGCGCGTTGGCGAGATCATCTCCGGTACCGTAAAAAAGGTTACCCGCGACAACGTCATCGTTGACCTGGGCAACAACGCAGAGGCCTTGCTGGCCCGCGAAGACATCATTCCGCGCGAAACCTTCCGTGTTGGCGTGCGCCTGCGTGCGCTGCTCAAGGAAATTCGCACTGAAAACCGTGGCCCACAGCTGATCCTGTCGCGCACTGCGCCGCAGATGCTGATCGAGCTTTTCCGCATTGAAGTGCCGGAAATTGCCGAGGGCCTCATTGAAGTCATGGCTGCTTCCCGTGATCCGGGTTCGCGAGCCAAGATTGCCGTCCGCTCCAAGGACAAGCGTATCGATCCGCAAGGTGCCTGCATCGGCATGCGTGGTTCGCGCGTCCAGGCCGTATCCGGGGAGTTGGGTGGTGAGCGTGTGGATATCGTCCTTTGGGACGATAACCCGGCGCAGTTCGTCATCAACGCCATGTCGCCGGCTGAAGTCGCGGCGATCATCGTTGATGAAGATGCCCATGCCATGGACATCGCCGTCGCCGAGGACAACCTGGCCCAGGCCATTGGCCGTGGCGGTCAGAACGTTCGCCTGGCCAGTCAGTTGACCGGCTGGACCCTGAACGTGATGACCGAAAAGGACATCCAGGCCAAGCAACAGGCCGAAACCGGTGACATCCTGCGCAATTTCATCGAGGAACTGGAAGTCGACGAGGAGCTGGCCCAAGTGCTGGTCGACGAAGGCTTCACCAGCCTTGAAGAAATTGCCTACGTACCGTTGGAAGAAATGCTCAACATCGATGGCTTTGACGAAGATATCGTCAATGAGCTCCGCGCTCGAGCCAAGGACCGTTTGTTGACCAAGGCCATCGCTACCGAAGAAAAACTGGCAGACGCCCACCCGGCCGAAGACCTGCTCTCCCTTGAGGGCATGGACAAAGACCTGGCGGCTGAACTGGCGGTGCGCGGCGTGGTTAACCGCGAAGACCTGGCCGAGCAGTCGATCGACGATCTGCTCGACATCGACGGCATCGACGAAGAGCGTGCCGGCAAGTTGATCATGGCCGCCCGAGCCCACTGGTTCGAGTAATTAGGCGCGGCCTGAGGAGAGAAGTGCATGACGCAAGTCACGGTGAAAGAACTGGCCCAAGAGGTCGAGGCACCGGTAGAGCGCCTGCTGCAGCAGATGCGTGAGGCAGGTCTGCCGCACACCGACGCCGGTCAGGTAGTGACCGACAATGAGAAGCAGACCCTGCTGACTCATTTGAAAAGCAGCCACAAGAGCAAGGCGGAAGAGCCGCGCAAGATTACCTTGCAGCGCAAAACCACCAGCACCCTGCGTGTCGCCGGTAGCAAAAGCATCAGCGTAGAAGTACGCAAGAAGAAAGTTTTCGTTCAGCGCAGCCCTGAAGAAATCCAGGCTGAGCAGAAGCGTGAGCAAGATGAGCGCCGCGCGGCTGAAAATGCCGCTCGCGACAAGGTCGAGGCCGAAGTTCGCCAGCGCAACGAAGAGCAGGCTCGCCGTCAGGCGGCCGGCTCCGCAGCCGCCGCTCCTGCACCTGCCGCCAAGCCAGAGCCGGCGCCTGCCGCTGCTCCGGCCCCGGTAGTCGCAGACGCCCCGGCCTCTGAAGACGCCGCAGCCCGTGCTGCAGAGCGCAAGAAAGACGAGACCCGTCGCAACGAAAGCCGTACCCGTGATGACGACCGTCGTCGTGGCGAAGCACCTCGTGTGTCGATCAAGGTCAAGGTCAAGGAGAAGGAAAAAGCGCCGACTCCACGTGCGGCTCCGCGCACTACCGACGAAGAGAGCGATGGCGCTCGTCGTGGCCGCGGTGGCAAGAGCAAGCTGAAAAAGCGTAATCAGCACGGCTTCCAGAACCCGACCGGCCCCGTCATCCGTGACGTGACCATCGGCGAGACCATCACGGTCTCCGAGCTGGCTAACCAGATGTCCGTCAAGGGCGCTGAAGTGGTCAAGTTCATGTTCAAGATGGGGACCCCGGTCACCATCAACCAGGTGCTCGACCAGGAAACCGCTCAGCTGATCGCAGAAGAGCTGGGCCACAAGGTCACGCTGGTCAGCGATACCGCCCTGGAAGACTCCCTGGCCGAATCGCTGAAGTTCGAAGGCCAGACCGAGTCGCGTGCGCCGGTGGTTACCGTCATGGGTCACGTTGACCATGGTAAGACCTCGCTGCTCGACTACATCCGTCGTGCCAAGGTTGCCGCTGGCGAAGCCGGTGGTATTACCCAGCACATCGGTGCCTACCACGTGGAAACCGACCGCGGCATGGTCACCTTCCTCGATACCCCAGGTCACGCTGCGTTTACCCAGATGCGTGCCCGTGGTGCCAAGGCGACCGACATCGTCATCCTGGTGGTGGCGGCGGACGACGGTGTGATGCCACAAACCCGCGAAGCCGTTCAGCATGCCAAGGCAGCCGGTGTTCCGCTGGTCGTTGCGGTGAACAAGATCGACAAGCCAGGTGCTGACCTCGATCGCATCCGTAACGAGCTGTCCGTCGAAGGCGTTACCTCCGAGGACTGGGGTGGTGACACGCCGTTCGTCAAGGTTTCGGCGAAGATGGGTACCGGTGTCGACGAACTGCTCGAAGCCGTTCTGCTGCAGGCCGAGATCCTCGAGCTGACCGCTACCCCGACCGCCCCAGGTCGTGGCGTGGTCGTCGAATCGCGCCTGGACAAGGGCCGCGGCCCGGTGGCGACCATCCTGGTTCAGGACGGTACCCTGCGTCAGGGCGACATGGTCCTGTGCGGTTCCAACTATGGCCGCGTACGCGCCATGCTCGACGAGAACGGCAAGCCTGTGAAGGAAGCCGGCCCGTCGATCCCGGTCGAAATCCTCGGCCTGGACGGTACTCCGGAAGCCGGTGACGAGCTGTCCGTGGTTGCCGACGAGAAGAAAGCCCGTGAAGTTGCCCTGTTCCGTCAAGGCAAGTATCGCGAGGTCAAGCTGGCCCGTGCTCACGCCGGCAAGCTGGAAAACATCTTCGAGACCATGGGTCAGGAAGAGAAGAAAACCCTCAACATCGTTCTCAAGACCGATGTGCGTGGTTCTCTGGAAGCGCTGCAGGGTTCGCTCGGCGGCCTGGGCAACGACGAAGTGCAAGTGCGCGTGATTGGTGGTGGCGTCGGTGGTATCACCGAGAGCGATGCCAACCTGGCGCTGGCTTCGAATGCAGTACTGTTCGGCTTCAACGTGCGTGCCGATGCCGGTGCGCGCAAGATCGTCGAGCAGGAAGGTCTGGATATGCGTTACTACAACGTGATCTACGACATCATCGAAGACGTCAAGAAGGCCCTGACCGGTATGCTCGGCAGCGATGTTCGCGAGAACATCCTGGGTGTCGCCGAAGTACGTGACGTGTTCCGTTCGCCGAAGTTCGGCGCCATCGCTGGCTGTATGGTCATCGAGGGTACCGTGTACCGCAACCGTCCGATTCGCGTACTGCGTGATGACGTTGTGATCTTCGAAGGCGAGCTGGAATCGCTGCGTCGCTTCAAGGACGATGCCTCCGAAGTCCGTTCGGGCATGGAGTGCGGTATTGGCGTCAAGAGCTACAACGACGTCAAGGTCGGCGACAAGATCGAAGTCTTCGAGAAAGTCCAGGTGGCTCGTACCCTTTAAGGGCGAGCGAGCCGCAAGCGCCTGCTACAGGGCGGCTTGCGGTACCTCTTCAGGTAGCGCCCGGTCAGGCATTCGTCTGTCCGGGCGTTTGCCGCTTTAAGTTACAGGTAGCAAGAATGGCCAAAGAATATAGCCGTACCCAACGTATTGGCGATCAGATGCAGCGCGAGCTGGCCGAGCTGATCCGTCGCGAAGTCAAGGACCCGCGTGTCGGTCTGGTGACTATCACCGCCGTGGACGTGAGCCGTGACCTGGGCCATGCCAAGGTGTTCATCACCGTCATGGGCGAGGAAACCCCGGATGCCGTGCAGCAATCGCTCAAGGCATTGAATAGCGCCGCCAGCTTCCTGCGTCTGCACCTGGGGCGTTCGATGCAACTGCGCAGCGTGCCGCAGCTGCACTTCCATTTCGATGAAAGTGTCAGCCGTGGTGTGCACCTGTCGGCGCTGATCGAGCGTGCAGTGGCCGAAGACCGCCTGCACAAGGATGCCGACGAGTCGGACACCAAGGAGTAAGCGGTGGCCCAGGTCAAACGTATCCGCCGCAATGTCAGCGGCATCATCCTGCTCGACAAGCCGCTGGGCTTCACGTCCAATGCCGCCTTGCAGAAAGTGCGTTGGCTGCTCAACGCGGAAAAGGCCGGCCACACCGGTAGCCTCGACCCGCTGGCAACCGGCGTGTTGCCGCTGTGCTTCGGTGAAGCGACCAAGTTTTCGCAGTACTTGCTGGATTCCGACAAGGGCTACGAAACCGTCATGCAGATGGGGCAGACTACCAACACCGGCGATGCCGAAGGTGAGGTGCTGCAGACCCGCGACGTGACCGTTGGTCGCGCCGACATCGAGGCGCTGCTGCCACGTTTTCGCGGCCCGATCAGCCAGATACCGCCTATGTACTCGGCGCTCAAGCGTGACGGCCAGCCGTTGTACAAACTGGCACGTGCAGGAGAGGTAGTGGAGCGCGAGGCGCGTTCTGTTACTATTAACCGCTTGGAGTTGCTCGAGTGCGAAGGCACCCGTGCACGGCTGAGCGTAGGATGCAGCAAAGGCACCTATATCCGCACGCTGGTGGAGGATATCGGTGAAGCCCTTGGTTGCGGCGCCTATGTCGCCGAGCTGCGCAGGACCCAGGCTGGGCCCTTTGCGCTGGCACAGACGGTCACCCTCGAGGAACTCGAACAGGCCCATGCCGAAGGTGGCAACGAAGCGCTCGACCGCTTCCTGATGCCATCGGACAGCGGGCTGCAGGACTGGCCGTTGGTCAGCCTGTCGGAACACAGTGCGTTCTACTGGCTGCATGGGCAGGCTGTACGCGCGCCGGACGCGCCACAATTTGGCATGGTCCGGGTACAGGATCACAATGCGCGCTTCATCGGTATCGGTGAAGTGAGCGAAGACGGGCGCATTGCGCCGCGTCGGCTGATTCGGTCGGAATGACCGAAACCGCGGGGCCAGGCAGTTGCCGAGCCCCACGGCATCAAGGGTGGCTGTCAGTAGGCACGGTCACACCTTTTTTATTAATACAGGGATTTGTCCCTGGCCTATTGGACCCCGCATGCGGGATCCGTTATCAGGAGAAGCCAAATGGCCCTCAGCGTTGAAGAAAAAGCTCAGATCGTTGCCGAATATCAGCAAGCCGCCGGCGATACCGGTAGCCCGGAAGTGCAGGTTGCTCTGCTGACCGCCAACATCAACAAGCTGCAAGGCCACTTCAAGGCCAACGATAAAGACCACCACTCCCGTCGTGGTCTGATCCGTATGGTCAACCAGCGTCGTAAGCTGCTGGATTACCTGAAGGGCAAAGACACCACTCGTTACAGCGCCCTGATCGGTCGCCTGGGCCTGCGTCGCTAATAGCGGCCTGGTCAGTGGTGTGCGTGGGGTGTCGCAGGCTTCGGCAGGGCTGTTTTGCAGCGCTGCCGTTGGACATGCCACGCGTATCTCCGAGGTTGGCAGCCTGGCAATGCTGAGCGGTTTTTCCGCTTGGTGCCAGGCTCCCAGCCTCGTGTTGTATCTGGACGGTCAATGGGGCCGATTCCCCGTTCTGCCCAAGAATTCGCAAGAAACCAGTTCCCCCAAGAGCCACTGAAAAAGGTAGGAAACCGTGAACCCGGTAATCAAGACTTTCCAGTTCGGTCAATCGACCGTCACTCTCGAAACGGGCCGTATTGCCCGTCAGGCAACCGGCGCCGTGCTGGTTACCGTCGACAACGACGTCACCGTGCTGGTGACTGTGGTAGGCGCCAAACAGGCTGATCCAGGCAAGGGTTTCTTCCCGCTGTCGGTTCACTACCAGGAAAAGACCTACGCCGCTGGCAAGATCCCAGGTGGCTTCTTCAAGCGTGAAGGCCGTCCTTCCGAGAAAGAGACGCTGACCTCGCGCCTGATCGACCGTCCGATCCGTCCGCTGTTCCCGGAAGGCTTCATGAACGAAGTGCAGGTCGTCTGCACCGTGGTTTCCACCAGCAAGAAGACCGATCCGGACATCGCTGCGATGATCGGTACCTCGGCTGCCCTGGCCATTTCCGGTATTCCGTTCGAAGGCCCGATCGGCGCTGCCCGCGTTGCCTTCCACGAAAGCACTGGCTACCTGCTGAACCCGACCTACGAGCAACTGGCTGCCTCGAGCCTGGACATGGTCGTTGCCGGTACCTCCGATGCTGTACTGATGGTTGAGTCGGAAGCTCAAGAGCTGACCGAAGACCAGATGCTGGGTGCCGTACTGTTCGCCCACGACGAGTTCCAGGCTGTTATCCAGGCTGTCAAAGAGCTGGCTGCCGAAGCTGGCAAGCCGACTTGGGACTGGAAACCTGCCGTTGCCAACACCGAGCTGTTCAATGCTATCCGCGCCGAGTTCGGCGAAGCGGTTTCGCAGGGCTACACCATCACCGTCAAAGCCGACCGCTATGCGCGTCTGGGTGAGCTGCGCGACCAGGCGGTTGCCAAGTTCTCCGGTGAAGAAGGCCAGCCTTCGGCTTCCGAAGTCAAAGACATCTTCGGCGAAATCGAATACCGCACCGTTCGCGAAAACATCGTCAACGGCAAGCCACGTATCGACGGCCGCGACACCAAGACTGTACGCCCGCTGAACATCGAAGTAGGTGTGCTGCCGAAAACTCACGGTTCTGCACTGTTCACCCGTGGCGAAACCCAGGCCCTGGTCGTTGCGACCCTGGGTACTGCCCGTGATGCCCAGCTGCTGGACACCCTCGAAGGCGAGAAGAAAGACCCCTTCATGCTGCACTACAACTTCCCACCGTTCTCGGTAGGTGAGTGTGGCCGCATGGGCGGTGCTGGCCGTCGCGAAATCGGCCACGGCCGTCTGGCCCGCCGTTCGGTTCAGGCCATGCTGCCTGCTGCTGACGTGTTCCCGTACACCATCCGTGTGGTTTCGGAAATCACCGAATCCAACGGCTCCAGCTCCATGGCTTCGGTCTGCGGTGCTTCCCTGGCCCTGATGGACGCCGGTGTGCCGATGAAGGCGCCGGTTGCCGGTATCGCCATGGGCCTGGTCAAGGAAGGCGACAAGTTCGCGGTCCTGACTGACATCCTGGGTGACGAAGACCACCTGGGCGACATGGACTTCAAGGTAGCCGGTACCGCCAAAGGCGTCACTGCGCTGCAGATGGACATCAAGATCAACGGCATCACCGAAGAGATCATGGAAATCGCCCTGGGCCAGGCCCTGGAAGCGCGCCTGAACATCCTCGGCCAGATGAACCAGGTCATTGGCCAGTCGCGTACCGAACTGTCGGCCAACGCCCCGACCATGATCGCGATGAAGATCGACACCGACAAGATCCGCGACGTCATCGGTAAAGGCGGCGCCACCATTCGCGCCATCTGCGAAGAGACCAAGGCTTCGATCGACATCGAAGACGACGGCTCCATCAAGATCTTCGGCGAAACCAAGGAAGCGGCAGATGCTGCCAAGCAGCGCATCCTGGGCATCACCGCTGAGGCCGAGATCGGCAAGATCTACGTCGGCAAGGTTGAGCGCATTGTCGACTTCGGCGCCTTCGTCAACATCCTGCCTGGCAAGGACGGCCTGGTGCACATCTCCATGCTGAGCGATGCTCGCGTCGAGAAAGTCACCGACATCCTGAAAGAAGGCCAGGAAGTCGAAGTGTTGGTACTGGACGTGGACAACCGCGGCCGTATCAAGCTGTCGATCAAAGACGTTGCTGCGGCCAAGGCCTCGGGCGTCTAAGCGACACACGCTACAGAGAAAGGGCCCCTCGGGGCCCTTTTTTCATGGGCGACGGGAACCTTTTGCGGACTTGCATCTTGCATGCAGGTTTACCGCGCTGATTGCAAAATGCACGACCATCGAAGTGATGGCTGTTTGCTAACTTATTGATTTAAAAGAGAATAATAGAAGCGGCAAAGCTGGCACAGCCCGTGCAACTACCTTCATACCTGCCGCCAGGACATACGGCGCAGACCTTTCGAAAAACAGGAGTGACCCACATGAAGAAGTTCGCCATTGCTGCCGCTACTGCTACCGCTCTGACCCTGACCATGGCTAACGGTGCATTTGCCGCTGAGCCAACCCAGGCTCCAGTCATGTTGGCGGCCAACACCGTCGACAACGCCAAGCAAGAAGGCTCCGACACTTGGATCACTACCAAGGTGAAAGCTGACCTGCTGACTGAAAAAGGCATCCCAGGCAGCGACATCAAAGTCGAGACCAGCCAAGGTGTTGTGTCCCTGTCTTCTGATGTGAAGGTTACCGAATCGCAGAAAGAAGAAGCGGTACGCATCACCAAGAACATCAAAGGCGTCAAGAGCGTAATGTCTGACGGCCTGAAAGCCGAATAAGGAATGTCCCGTCGGCCAAATGGATTTGGCCACTTTCATCAAAGCCCTGGCCCGTGCCAGGGCTTTGTCTTGCGCTCAATACGCCGGGTTGCGTGTGATGACATCGCTTTCGAAGCATTCCTGCTCAAGGATCAGAGGCTCTACCAATGGGCGGCTGTCGCGAAAATGCGCGGTCTGGGTATGTGCTTCATACGCAGCATCATCGCGGTAGATTTCGTACAGGTAGATCACCTCCGGATCGACTCGGTCCTGTGACACATCGAACACCAGGCAGCCTGGCTCACTCGCCACGGAAGCTGCAGCATTGACCTTGATTGCACTCAGAAAAGCGTCGGCGCATCCAGGCTTCACTCGGGTCTTGATGAACAGGCTATACACAAATGGCTCCTTTTGTTTTAAATTCAATAATGAATTGTATACAAAAATGGAGCTTCGCCAATGTCCGAATTGCCTGCACGCCCTGGCCGCCTGAATGGCCTGCGCCACATCGCCCTGCTGGTGCCCAACCTGGAGGAATGTGAACGCTTCTACGTCGATGTGCTGGGCATGGAAGTGCTGAATCGCGCCAATGAGGACCTGGTGTATCTCACCTGCGGTAACGACAACCTGTCGCTTGGGCGTGGGGCAGGGGCGGCCAACGGGTTACAGACCCTGGATCACTACGGATTCATCGTCGACAGCGTGGAGGAGCTGGAAGCCTGGTACCAGTACTTCAAGGCTCATGGTGTGACCTTGCTCGACCGGCCGTTCAATCATGGTGACGGCGCGCGTAGCTTCCACCTGCTGGACCCGGCTGGGAACAAGGTTCAACCGCTGTATCACCCGGCGGTGTCGGGGCAGCGGTTGGTTTGAAGCCCGTACTGGCCTCTTCGCGGGCACGCCCGCTCCCACAGGTATTGCGCAGGTCCGAGGTTGTGCGCCATCTCTGTGGGAGCGGGCGTGCCCGCGAAGAGGCCAGGCCTGCCAGAGGGGATTACTCGGCATCCAGGTGCATCGGCGTAATCACTCGCCCATCGTCCTCAGGCTGGCCCAGGCTGGTATCGATGAAGTACACCCGGTCATCTTCCAGCTTGCCCTTGTCCACCAGGTAATCCTTGATGCTGCTGGCCCGCTCCTGGCCCAGTGTACGCAGCAAGGCGCTACTCTCAGCCCATGACTTGATCACCGCCTCGCGCAGCTTGGCGGTACGCTCGTCACGGCTCAGTTGCTCCCATTCTGCGGGGGGCTGCTTTTTCAGGCGGCTGCGGTAAATGCCTTCGAGCATCGCGGGCTTGTCGCTGTCGTCGACCACCAGCATCGAGGCATTGGCCGGCACCTTGTCACCCCGTCGCTGCAGGATTTTGTACCAGGTGGCCTGGTACTCACGCTCCAGACGCTGTTGGGCGATCAGCGGGCCGTCGCTGGCCTGGGCGCTGGTGCCTTCGATTTCCAGGCGCAGTCCCGGGCGCTCTTTCAGTGCGGATGCCAGCTTGTCCAGGGACGCCTGGGCATCGCCGCTGAGTTCGCTGGAGCCCGGGGCGAACGCCACGTTGCCAAGGTCTTCCGAGCCGCCGCCGCTGATCAGCCCGCCAATGAATTTGAATGGCGCCTGCGCCGCGCGCAGTACCAGGTTGCGTAGGGTTTGCCAAACGATCGGCATCACGCTGAATTGCGGGTTGTTGAGGTCGCCAGACACCGGCAGCTCGATCGAGATCTTGCCCTCGGTATCCTTCAGCAGTGCTACCGCCAGGCGGATAGGCAGGTCGACCGCATCCGGGCTGTCGACTTTCTCGCCCAGCTGCAGTTGTTCCACTACCACCTTGTTCTCGGCCTTGAGCTGGCCGTTGGTGATCAAGTAGTGCAGGTCCAGGTTCAGCCGGCCCTTGCGGATTCGGAAACCGGCGAACTTGCCGGAGTAGGGCGTCAACGTGGTCAGTTCGACGCGCTTGAAGCTGGTGGCAATGTCCAGGCTGGCCAGTGGGTTGAACGGGTTGAGTGCGCCCTTGATGGTAACCGGAGCGTAGCGGTCTACCTTGCCCTTGACGTCGACCTTGGCCGGCAGCGGCTTGCGGTTGTCGATGGTGCCGATCTGGCCGTTGAGTTGCTGGATGGCCGTGGCGAAGTTGGGGGTAAGCGACAGGTCGGCAAAGTTGGCCGAGCCGTCCTTGATGTCGATCTGGCCGATATGGATGCCGAGCGGCTTGCTGTTGCTGGCCGTGGTCGGCTTGGCCTGGCTGCTCGTCGGGGCGCCGGCCGGTTGCGGGATCAGCAGGTCATTGACGTTGGTAGTACGGTCTTCGTTGATGATGAAGCGTGCATAGGGCTGCAGCAGGGTCACCTTGTCGATCGACAGTGCATCGCCGTGCACGTAGGACAAGCCGTCCACGTTCACCTGTTGCCATTTGACGAAGTCGCGGCTCTTGATGGTGTCGAGGGTATGCAACTGGCTGACCTGCGCCTTGCCGGTAACATTGAAGGCCAGCGGTGCGGTGTTCTTCAGGTCGACCTTGAGGTCGCTGGAGAGCATGCCACTGCGCAGCTCCAGCAGGATGAACGGGCTGATGTAGGCCTGGGCCACACGCAGGTCGATGTCGCGGGTGCTCACATCCAGCTTTGCCCATATCGGTGCCAGGTTGACTTGGCCTGCGGCCTGCAGCTTGCCTTGCTTGCCCACACCAGTGTCGAGTTTGACGGTGAAGGGCGACTGGTTGAGGCTGTCGAAACCTTGCAGGTCGGCATTGAGAGGGCCAATGTCCAACGCTACCGGCTCCTTCTGGCTGCGATCTGCCAGGTGCACCAGGTAATTGCGCAACTGCACGTCCTTGAGCAGCACTTGCCAGGGTTTGCTTGGCTCCTTGGCAGCTTTCTCTTCAGGCGTAGGTTCTGCGGCAGCTGGCTCGGCCTTTTCCTTCGGCGTGGCCTTGGCGGGTTGGCTGGCGAACAGCTTCTGCCAGTCGAGCTGGCCGTCTTTTTCCAGCGCCGCCCAGGTTTCGAGTTTTTCGCTACGGACCTTGCCCACGATGACCTGCTGTTTGACCAGATCAATGGAAGTTTCGCTAACCGCCAGGCTGGCCAGGCGTGCCAGCGGTCGGCCATCCGGCGCCTTGATGGCGAATGGCGCGATCTGTACGGAAGCGTTATCCAGCAGCAGCTCGGTCTGTTTGGCGAGGTTGAGCGTGTAATGCGTATCGAGGTTGAACACGCCGTCTTCCAGCACCAGAGGCACGGCATCGCGCACGTAGGGCCAGAACAGCTTCATCTTGCCGTCAGTGACCTTCAGTGTGCCTTCGGAGGCGATCGGCGACAGGCTCAGTGTACCCTTCCAGTCCACGCGTCCGCCGTTGGGGCCGCTGGCCACCAAGGTCATGTCGGCGCTGTCGTTGGGCAGGGTGCTGAGGTTTTTCAGCTCCAGACTCATGTTGTCGTAGAGGAACTCGATCGGCTCGCTGGGGCGCAGGTCCTCGAAGTGCAGGTAGCCTTCGACGAGCTTGATGCTGCCAATACGTAGCGGGAACGGGTCGCTGGGTGGCTCTTCGGGTTTGGCTTCGCTGGCCGGTAGTTTGAACAATCCGGTCAGGTTGAGGGTGCCGTCTTTGGCGAACAGCACTTCGTTGCGCGGTTTGTCGAGTTCCACTGCTTCCAGATGCAGGGCTTTGGTCCACAGGCTGTCGAGCGAGGCGTTAGCGTAAAGACGCTCGAAACCGACCTGCTCCTTGCCCGGCTCGCCGATCTGCAGGCCCCACAGCGTCAGCTCGAGGCTGAAGGGGTTGAGTTCGATCCGCTCGAGGTGGGCCGGCACGGTGGCGTATTGGGCCAACTGCTGGTTGGCGATGCGCAGTGCAACACCGGGAAGAATGAGAAAGCCGAGCAGGCTATACAGGGCTACCAGGGCCACGATTGCGCCAGCGGCGCGAGTCAATCCTTTGTACATGTGTCGCTTCGTCTGTCTAAGCCGGAGTGCTTGGAGTATGGCACGTTAAATCAGTTCCGCAGGGGCGACCTTTTGCGCTCAATCAATGCCCATGCGTCGTTTGGCCCGGTGTGCCGAGCCGTCGCGCATTGCCCAGCGCAGAACCGGCGCGGTGCCGCGCAGGCCCAGGCGGATCAGGCGCTGCTGCAGGGGCCCGTGCTGCAGCCCGAGCATGGCCTGGGCCCAGCCGGGCAGTAAGTCGATACCCGCGTGCAGCATCAGTTTGCCAACCGGCTGTGCCAGGCGGCTGGGGGCCGGGGCGTCGAGCAGGATCTGTATGACCTCATGGCTGCGCGCATCACAGTGCAGCTGCGGGCGCATGTGTTGCAGATAGTCTTCAACTTGCTGGCACGAGCGCGGTACGTCACGGGCACCAAGGCGCTCGGCGATCAGGGCGATTTCGTTGTAATAGGCATTTTGCTCGGCGCGTGGCAGGTGTGGGTTGCGGTAACGTAGGTGGGCGGCGAGGAAACTGCTGACCTCCGCTACGTGCACCCAGGTCAACAGATCCGGGTCGCTGGCCGCATAGGGGCGGCCATCTGGTGCCGTGCCGGTGACCTGCAGGTGAATGGTGCGCACTTTGTCGATCAGCCACTCGGCATCGCCGGTGGCGCCGAAGGTGGTGCCGGAAATGAACTGGCTGGTGCGGCGCAAGCGGCCGAGCAGGTCTTCACGAAAATTGGAGTGGTCCCATACACCGGCCAGGGCCAGAGGATGCAACAACTGCAGCATTAGCGCGCTGATGCCACCGACCAGCATGCTAGGGAAGTCGCCATGTACCCGCCAGCTGATGCTGTGTGGGCCGAACAGGCCGGGGTCGCCCTTGGGCGACTCCAGGTCGAGCTGGCCGAGGGCCAGCCCAGTGAGGCTCATGACCTGGGTTTCGATGCGGCGACGAAGGGCTTCCATGGCGACCTGTTGTGCAGGGCGGCCATGGTTGGCGGCCGCCGGTTACTGGTTGAGGCGTTTGTCGATCAGGCCCTGTACCACGCTTGGGTCGGCCAGGGTCGAGGTATCGCCCAGGTTTTCCAGCTCGTTGCAGGCGATTTTGCGCAGTATACGCCGCATGATCTTGCCTGAGCGCGTCTTGGGTAGCGCTGGCGCCCACTGAATCAGCTCAGGCTTGGCGAAACTGCCGATTTCCTTACTGACCAGGGCAAACAGCTCGGCCTTGAGTGCGTCATCCGGCGACACGCCATTCATGGTCGTGACGAAGGCGTAGACGCCCTGGCCCTTGAGGTCGTGGGGGTAGCCGACCACTGCGGCTTCCGCCACGCTGTCATGCAGCACCAGTGCGCTTTCTACTTCCGCGGTGCCGATGCGGTGCCCGGAAACGTTGATCACATCGTCGATGCGCCCGGTGATCCAGTAGTCGCCATCGGCGTCGCGGCGGGCACCGTCGCCGGTGAAGTAGTAGCCAGGCAAAGGCTTGAAGTAGGTGTCGACCATCCGCTGGTGGTCGCCGTAGACACTGCGGATCTGCCCGGGCCAGCTGGCCTTGATTGCCAGCAGGCCGGCGCCGGGGCCTTCGATCAGTTTGCCTTTTTCATCCAGTAGCACGGGTTGCACGCCGAACATTGGCTGGGTGGCGCAGCCGGGTTTGAGCGACTGCGTGCCGGGCAGTGGGGTGAGCATGATGCCGCCGGTTTCGGTCTGCCACCAGGTATCCACAATCGGGCAGCGCTTCTGCCCGACCTCCTCGAAATACCATTCCCAGGCTTCCGGGTTGATCGGCTCACCGACGCTGCCCAGCAGGCGCAGGCTTTTGCGCGAGGTGCTCTGCAGTGGCGCGGAGCCCTCGCGCATCAGGGCGCGCAGGGCGGTCGGGGCGGTGTAGAAGATGTTCACCTGGTGCTTGTCCACCACCTGCCAGAAGCGCGAGGTGTCCGGGTAGTTGGGCACGCCTTCGAACATCAGCGAGATTGCGCCATTGGCCAGCGGGCCGTAGACGATGTAGCTGTGGCCGGTCACCCAGCCGACATCGGCGGTGCACCAGAACACTTCGCCGTCACGATAATCGAACACCACCTTGAAGGTCATCGTTGCCTGCAGCAGGTAGCCGGCGGTGGTATGCAGCACCCCTTTGGGTTTGCCGGTACTGCCGGAGGTGTAGAGGATGAACAGCGGGTCTTCGGCTTCCATCGGCTCAGGAGGGCAGTCGTCGCCGGCGGCCTCCGTCGCTTCGTGGTACCAGAGGTCGCGGCCCTCGGCCCAGGCCACATCGCCGCCAGTGCGGCGCACCACCAATACACTACTGACCGCTGGGCAGTTGGCCAGGGCCTTGTCGACATTCTGTTTCAGCGGGATGCGCTTACCGCCACGCACACCTTCATCGGCAGTGATCACGGTGCGGCAGTCGGCATCGAGAATTCGGTCACGCAGGGCATCGGGGGAGAAACCGCCGAACACCACCGAGTGGATGGCGCCGATGCGGGTGCAGGCAAGCATGGCGAAGGCGGCCTCGGGGATCATTGGCATGTAGATGCACACCCGATCGCCTTTCTTCACACCACGCGCTTTCATTGCATTGGCCAGGCGGCAGACCTGACGGTGCAGTTCGCGGTAGGTGATGGCCTTGGAGTCCTTGGGGTCGTCGCCCTCCCACAGCAAGGCCGGTTGCTCGCCGCGCTGGGCCAGATGGCGGTCGATGCAGTTGTAGCTGACATTGAGTTGCGCACCGTCGAACCAGCGGGCCTTGCCGGTATGCAGGTCGCATTGCTGCACGCTCGACCAGGGCTTGATCCAGTCCAGACGTTTGGCTTGTTCGGCCCAGAAGGTGTCTGGGTCTTCGACCGACTGGCGGTAGAGGCGGCGGTAGTCTTCGGGGGTGAGGGCGGCGGACTGGCTGACAGCCAGGGCCTGGGGGTATTTGCGGATATCGAACATGGCGGGTGGTCCTGCTCTTGTAAGGGGCGATGGACTGCAACGGCTATTCGATAAGACAGTGTAGCTGGGAGCGGTGTTCAACCTGGGCAGGCCTCTTCGCGGGCTTGGCCGCTCCCATAGGTACTGCACAGTCGTCGAGGGCTGTGTTGTACCTGTGGGAGCGGGCAAGCCCGCGAAGAGGCCGGCGAAGGTATCAAATCACCCGCGGTGACGGCCGCGGAAGTAGTTGATCAGGCCCTGGGTAGAACCGTCTTCGGCGCTGTCTTCCAGGCTGCCGACCAAGCGCTGGTAAACGCCCTTGCCCAGTTCCTTGCCCAGCTCGACGCCCCACTGGTCGAAGGCGTTGATACCCCAGATAACGCTCTGGACGAACACCTTGTGCTCGTACATGGCCACCAGCGCGCCCAGGCGGCGCGGGCTGATGCGCTCGACCACCAACGTGTTGCTCGGGCGGTTACCCGGGATCACCTTGTGCGGGGCCAGCTTTTCGATGTCCGCTTCGTTGAGGCCTTTGCCGCGCAATTCGGCTTCGGCTTCCTCGCGGGTTTTGCCCAGCATCAGCGCCTGGCTCTGCGACAGGCAGTTGGCGTACAGCCACTGGTGGTGGTCGGCCACTGGGTTGAAGCTCACCACCGGCACGATGAAGTCGGCCGGAATCAGCTGGGTGCCCTGGTGCAGCAACTGGTGGTAGGCGTGCTGGCCGTTGCAACCCACGCCGCCCCAGATTACCGGCCCGGTGTCGGTCTTCACCGGGGTACCGTCTTGCAGCACGCTCTTGCCGTTGGATTCCATGTCCAACTGCTGCAGGTGCTTGGTGATGTTGCGCAGGTAGTGGTCGTACGGCAGGATCGCGTGGCTGTTCGCGTCCCAGAAGTTGCCATACCACACGCCCAGCAGAGCCAGTAGCACCGGCATGTTCTTGTCGAACGGTGCGGTCTGGAAGTGCTGGTCCATGGTGTAGGCACCGGACAGCAGTTCCTTGAAGTTGGCAGTGCCGATGGCCAGGGCGATCGGCAGGCCGATGGCCGACCACAGCGAGTAGCGCCCGCCCACCCAGTCCCACATCGGGAAGATGTTTTCTTCGCGGATACCGAACGCTACAGCAGCGGCCTTGTTGCTGGAAACTGCAATGAAGTGGCGGTACAGCTCGGCTTCCGAGCCGCCTTGGGCCAGGTACCAGGTCCGCGCGGCCATGGCGTTTTTCAGCGTCTCGAGCGTATTGAACGACTTCGACGAGACGATGAACAAGGTGGTTTCGGCGCGCAGGTTGGCCGACAGTTCGTGGAACTCACTGCCGTCGATGTTGGCCAGGTAATGGCAGCGTACGCCGCGCTGGGCGTAGGGTAGCAGCGCTTCGGAAACCAGCTCGGGGCCAAGGAAGGAACCGCCAATACCAATGTTGACCACGTCGGTGATTGGCTTTTCGCTGTAGCCGCGCCACAGGCCATCGTGAATGCGGCCGACCAGTTCGGTAATCTGGTTGAGCACCTTGTGCACTTCCGGCATGACGTTCACGCCGTTGACACTGAGTTTGTCACCTACAGGCCGGCGCAAGGCGGTGTGCAGCACCGGGCGGCCTTCGGAGGCATTGATGATCTCACCACCGAACATCGACTTGATGGCGTCCTGCAGGCCCACTTCATTGGCCAGGTTGACCAGCAGATCGCGGCTTTGCTCGGTGATCAGGTTTTTCGAGTAGTCGAGGAACAGGCCGCAAGCGCTGAGGGAAAACTGGTCGAAGCGCTTGGCATCGGCGGCGAAGGCTTCGCGCATGCTGAAGCTTTGCATGGCGTCGCGGTGTTTCTGAAGCGCCTGCCAGGCGGGCAGGGCCGTCACATCGTGGGGTGTACGGTAATACGCCATTGCGCGGGGGTCCCTTGGTGCGTGGTGAGGGCTTGGACACGGCAGTCATTGCCGGGTTCAGGCTGGCATCATTATAGGCAAAGGCCACGCGCTGGGAATGGGTATGGCAGGGGGATTTTGGGGGACTTTGTAAGCAAATCCGCTCCTGCAAGTGAATATAGGAGCGGGCTTGCCTGCGAATGGGCTGCAGGCAGCCCAAGGCCATTATGCGGTCTTCTCTTCCACATGCAGGTAGAGGTTGTCGATCAACCGCGTGTTACCCAGGTAAGCCGCCGCAATCACCACCAGGTCTCGATCATCGATCACTGCCGGGCGCAGGCTTACGGCATGGCGTACTTCCAGGTAATCCGGGCGGAAACCCGCTGCGCTCAGTTGTGCCTGGCCTTCAGCGACCAGCGCGGCAAAATCCCGCTGGCCACGGCCGATGCCCACTGCGATGTGTTGCAGCGTGCGGTACAGCGCTGGCGCAGCAGCACGCTGCTCTGGCGTGAGGTAACCATTGCGCGATGACAGCGCAAGGCCATCCTCGGCACGCACAGTGGGTTCGCCGATGATCTGGATCGGCATGTTCAGGTCGCGCACCATGGCGCGGATCACCGCCAGCTGCTGATAGTCCTTTTCGCCGAACACGGCGAGGTCTGGCTGGACCATGTTGAACAGCTTGTTCACTACGGTGGCCACACCCTCGAAGTGCCCAGGCCGGCTGGCGCCGCACAGGCCTTCGGAAAGCTGGGGCACGCTGACACGGGTTTGCACGCTCATGCCGTCGGGGTACATCTCTTCCACGGTGGGCGCGAACAGCAGGTTGCAGCCGGCCTGCACCAGGCGCTCCTGGTCGGCTGCCAGGGTGCGTGGGTATTTGTCGAGGTCTTCGTTGGCGCCAAATTGCAGCGGGTTGACGAAGATGCTGGCGACCACGAAATCGGCGCGCTGCGCCGCCTTGGATACCAAGGCTGCGTGGCCACTGTGCAGGTTGCCCATGGTCGGCACGAAACCGATGCGTTTGCCTTCACCGCGAGCGCGGGCCACTGCCGCGCGCAGTTCGCGGACGGTCTTGACTGTATTCATGCACTGAACCCGTGTTCGCTGCCTGGGAAACTGACTTGCTTGACTGCCTCGACGTAAGCGACGAGGGCACTGTGGATATCCGGTTGGCCCTGCATGAAGTTCTTCACGAACTTCGGTACCCGGCCGCTCAGCGACAGGCCGAGCATGTCGTGCAGTACCAGCACCTGGCCATCGGTGGCGTTGCCGGCGCCAATGCCGATTACCGGGATGCCTACGGCGTTGGTGATTTCCGCCGCCAGTTCGCTGGGGACGCATTCGAGCAGCAGCATGGCCGCACCGGCCTGTTCCAGGGCAATGGCGTCGGCGCGCATCTGCCGGGCCTGGGCTTCCTGGCGGCCCTGCACTTTGTAGCCGCCCAGCACGTTGACGGTTTGCGGGGTCAGGCCCATGTGCGCGCACACTGGCACACCACGTTCGGCCAGCAAGCGGATGGTTTCGGCCAGCCAGGCTGCGCCTTCGATCTTGACCATGTGGGCGCCGGCCTGCATCAGTGTGGCGCTGTTGGCAAAGGCCTGCTCCGGCGTGGCGTGGGCCATGAACGGCAGGTCGGTGAGGATCAGCGCGCCGTCGTTGCCGCGTTTGACGCTGGCGGTGTGGTAGGCCATTTCCGCCGTGGTGACCGGCAAGGTGCTGTCGTGGCCCTGCAGGACCATCCCCAGTGAGTCGCCCACCAGCAACACTTCAACGCCGGCCTGGCTGGCAGCCTTGGCGAAGGTCGCGTCGTAGCAGGTCAGCATGGTGATTTTTTCACCCTTGGCCTTGAGGCCGTTAAGGGTGGTAAGGGTTACTTCAGGCATGTAGGAAATTCCTCGTTCAGGCGCTGTAAAAAACGACTGCATTCAACGCGTGTAGTCATCTTCCGGAGCGGCACATCATCGCGCGTGATGTTCGGGCACAGGTCCGTCCGGGCCTAAATACGGGTATGCGGCACTTTGGTGCCACACGGGACGCCTATAGTCGTGAGCGAGGTGTGGGAAGTCAATCACCCTGTTACCGCATTGTTACGATCAGGGTGTTACTGGCGTTACCGAGGTGGCAATGCAGGCTGGAACGCCCGGTTTACAGGCGTTCCAGGCCGACGAACGGGCATTCGTCGAGCAGTTGCGCGAGGGCGCGGCCATCGGCCAGGCGGAAATCGCCCGGTACCAGTTCGGCCAACGGATACAGCACGAAGGGGCGGGCATGCATGTGGTAATGCGGCACTTTCAGGCGTGGCTGGTCGAGCACCTGGTCACCGAACAGCAGGATGTCCAAATCCAGCGTGCGCGGGCCCCAGCGCTCTTTGCGCACGCGGCCCTGGTCGTTTTCGATGGCCTGCAGCGCATCGAGCAATGCCAGTGGTGCCAGGGCGGTGTCCAAGGCGGCGACAGCATTGGTGTAGCGCGGTTGGCCGGGCAGCAGCGAATCGCTGGTATACAGGGCCGAGGCGGCTACCAGGCGCGTGGCTTCGACCTGGTCCAGCGCCTGAAAGGCGCTACGCAGCTGCTCGGCAGGTGCGTCCAGGTTGCTGCCCAGACCTACGTAGGCGCGAATGGTCACTCGAACGCCTCGTCGCCACTGCGCTTGCGTTTGCTGCCGCTGCGCTTGCGCTTGCGCGGGCCGGCGCTTTCGTCGCGGCTGCCAAGCTCACGGATCATCTCGCGGCGCTCGCTGTCGTTTGCGTCCTGGTAATCGGTCCACCACTGGCCCAGGTCGTCGGTTTCTTCCCCGGCGCTTTCACGCAGCAGCAGGAAGTCGTAACCGGCGCGGAAACGCGGGTTGTCCAGCAGCATGTCGGCGCGTTTGCCGCTGCGGCGCGGCAGGCGCTCCTGCATGTCCCAGATTTCGCGGATCGGCAGGGTGAAACGCTTGGGGATGGCAATGCGCGCGCACTGCTCGGCGATCAGGTCGTGGGCCGCACCGTTCATGGCCGGGATCGGCGGTACGCCCTGGTTCTGCAGGTGCAGCACACGGGCCGGCAGAGCTGGCCAGAGCAGAGCCGCAAACAGGAAGGCTGGCGTCACCGGCTTGCCCTGCTTCACGCGCAGGTCGGTGTTGTTCAGCGCCTGGCTGATCAGCGTGTGGGTGTAGGTCGGCCGCTCGTCCAGCGCGTGGGCACTGGCCGGGAACAGCGGTTCGAACAACTCCAGATCGACCAGCATTTCGAAGGCCATGGCACCTTGGCCGCTGAGGAACAGCTTGAGGCATTCCTCGAACAGGCGTGCGGGTGGAATCTCGCGCAGCATCGGGGCCAGACCGCGGATCGGCAGGAAGGTGTGCTTTTCGATGCCAAAGTCGAGCTTGGCAGCAAAACGCACCGCGCGCAGCATGCGCACCGGGTCTTCCTGGTAGCGGTGGGTCGGGTCCCCGATCAGCCGCAGCAGGCGATTGCGCACGTCGTGCACACCGTTGGCGTAATCGAGAATGCGTTCGCTGACCGGATCGTAGTACAGGGCGTTGATGGTGAAGTCGCGGCGTTGCGCGTCCTCTTCCAGGGTGCCGTACACGTTGTCTCGCAGAATGCGACCACTGGCGTTATGCGACGAACGGTGGGCATCGCCCTGATCGCCCTCGGAGTGGTGGGCGCGGAAGGTGGCGACTTCAATGATCTCACGGCCGAAATGCACATGGACCAATTTGAAGCGGCGACCAATGATGCGGGCGTTGCGGAACTCGGCACGGACCTGTTCGGGGGTGGCGCTGGTGGCCACGTCGAAGTCCTTCGGCGTAATGCCCAGCATCAGGTCGCGGACACAGCCACCGACCAGGTAAGCCTGGTAGCCGGCGCTTTGCAGGCGCTCCACGATGTTGACCGCATGACGGCTGAACTGGTGGCGCTGCAGCGAATGCTGGCTCTTGTTGATCACCTCGGGCGTGGTGCGCCTGTGGTGCGGGCCCGGTACGGGCGGGCGGAAAGACTGGAACAGCTTCTTCAGCATGGGATGCACTGTGTGAAGGAATGTTCGGCCAAGAATAGGAGAATGGCCGCATGATGGGCGGGGATTCTAGCATTTACTCGGGGAATGGTGTAGGCGGGTAGCAGGATGCCTGCCAGAAGGGTAGAAATGACAAGGGGAGCCTAAGCTCCCCAAGAAGTCATTGCGTGCTCTTATTGTTTTTTTGCTGGGCTTCTTGTTTTTGTTGAGTGCCCTGTCCACAAATCTCGAAGCTTGTGGACGACCCCCAAACCGGGGGTAAAGAGCAAACGGATTGCTTTGGCCGCTGATGACACGTTGATCTGTCGATCCAACCAGTTCAGGCGCTGCTTTTTAGTGCAGTTTTTGTTGTTCTCTGCCTGGTTGTGGGGCAAGCCCCAAACACGCATCCTCTCCAAAAGAATCAGTTAGCTGCGCCTCCGCCGTCTTGTTTTTATTGTGCGTGAGCCGTTTCGTCTTGTTCTTATTCTGAGTTGCAGTGCTTGTTATTGTTCTTGTACCAAACATATAGCAGGTGCCGTGCCAACTTTTCAAAATCCAGTAGAATCAAGGGGTTGAGCGGGTTCCGCAATTTTTGGAAGGTCGAAAATGTCGGAATTTCGTTACCGTACGCCTCGGGGGCTGTTACGGCGGAAAGCGTGGGTAACAGATTTTTACGGGAGGTGATGTGTTACCTGGGGTGTTCCCAGGCCAGATGTGTTCGCCACACCCCGTTCAGCGCCTGTGCCATTGGCGCGCATCCCCCTCGGTGCACGACAGGATATTGAAGGGGACTCACAAGGGGCCGCGCGCCAATGGCTCAGGATTGATTGGCCCGAAACAGATGTAGGAGCGAGCTTCGCTCGCGATGCGCCGCGTGGGCGGCGCTCGATCTCACAGGCGCCGCACTTGCTGCGGCGAACACTGGGCAGGTTGAATTACTCGCTGGTAGCGTTGCTCTTGCGTCGTGGTATGCCCAGGCGTTGGCGGCGTTCCCACAGGCACTTGCGGCTGACGCCGAGCTTGCGTGCCAGTTCGGTCTCGGTCATGTGGTCCTGGTGCTCAAGCACGAAGTGCTGGAAGTAGTCTTCCAGCGACAGGTCCTCGGTCGGCTCGTGGCTCGCATTGGCCGCGCCGGCAACCACCAGGGTATTGTCGAGGAGGTCGTCCTCTTCCAGGTCGCTCAGTTCGATGTCGATGCCCAGCAGCTCGGCGGAAATTTCTGCGCTCTCGCTGAGGATCACCGCGCGCTCCACGGCGTTTTCCAGTTCACGCACGTTACCGGGCCAGCTGTAGTGGCGAATGGCTTGCTCGGCCTCGGCCGAGAAGTGCAAGTCGTCGCGGCCGATGCGAGCGCTCTGGCGGGCGAGGAAGACGCTGGCGATCTCGTTGACGTCGCTGCCACGCTCGCGCAGTGCTGGCAGCTTCAGGGCGATCACGTGCAGGCGGTAATACAAGTCTTCACGGAACTGGCCGGCCTTGGCCAGGTTTTTCAGGTCGCGGTGGGTCGCGGCAATCAGGCGCACATCGACCTTTTGCGACTGCACCGAACCTACCCGGCGTATTTCGCCTTCCTGCAGCACACGCAGCAGGCGAGCCTGGGCTTCCAGCGGCAGTTCGCCAATCTCATCGAGGAACAGCGTACCGCCATCGGCGGCTTCCACCAAGCCGGCGCGCCCGGCGCTGGCGCCAGTGAAAGCGCCTTTTTCGTGGCCGAACAGTTCGGATTCGATCAGTGTTTCGGGGATGGCCGCGCAGTTCACCGAGATCATCGGTGCCTTGGCCCGGCGAGACAGGTTGTGCAGGGCGCGGGCCACCAGCTCTTTACCGGTGCCCGACTCGCCCTGGATCAGCACATTGGAGTCGGTTGGGGCGACTTTGCGGATCTTGCTGTACATGTCCTGCATGGGCTGGCACGAGCCGATGATGCCGATTTCGCCATTGGCCGTTGCCGCGCTGCCTTTGTCGGAGGCTGCAACCTTGCCATTGCTGGCGCGTGGCTCGGCAGGCGGTGCAGCAGCCGGGGCGTTCTGCCGGTCGCGCAGAATACGCGCCACTGCCTGCAGCATCTCGTCATGGTCGAAGGGCTTGGCGATGTAGTCCACCGCGCCCATTTTCATCGAGTCCACCGCTGAGCGCAGGCTGGCGTAACTGGTCATGATCAGCACCGGGGTGCCCTGGCCGAGCTTGATCAGCTCGGTGCCGGGCGCACCTGGCAGGCGCAGGTCGCTGACGATGAGGTCGAAAGTGGCAATGCTGAAGCGTTCCTGGGCTTCCTGCACCGAGCCGGCCTCGCTGACCTGGTACTGGTTCCGCTCAAGTAGACGACGCAGGGCCGAGCGGATGATGGTTTCGTCTTCGACGATCAGAATGTGCGGCATTGATTCAATTCTCTCGACGGTCTCGAATTTCAGGGGACGTCGCTACGACATGCCGGGGCAGGGTCACGCGGATCCGGGTGCCTCGTTGCCGTTCGATATCGGCCGGGCTGTCGATGGTGATTTGCCCATAATGCTCTTCCACGATGGAATAGACCAGAGCGAGCCCCAGTCCGGTTCCTTCGCCCGGGTCCTTGGTGGTGAAGAAGGGCTCGAACAGGCGGTCCATGATGTTCTTCGGAATCCCGCTGCCTTCGTCTTCGACGATCAGGTCGACGGTGTGCTCGCTAACCTCGCTGCGCACGCGTACGGCGCTGCCGGGCGGCGAGGCGTCGCGGGCGTTGGAGAGCAGGTTGATCAGCACCTGGGCCAGGCGCTGCGGGTCGCCTTCAGCCCAATGGTCCGGGTCGCAAAGGTTGAAGAACTGTACTTCGAAATTGCGCCGGTTCAACGCCAGCAGACCGATGGCATCTTGTGCCACTTCGGCCAGGCACACAGGCTCCTCGCTGTTCTGGTGGCTGCCGCCGGCATGGGCGAAGCTCATCAGCGACTGGACGATGCGCGATACGCGCTTGGTCTGGTCAAGGATCTGGCTGGACAACTCGATGATTTCGCCATCGTCTTCGCGTTCCTCGCGCAGGTTTTGCGCCAGGCAGGCGATGCCGGTGATCGGGTTACCGATCTCGTGGGCCACGCCGGCGGCCAGGCGGCCGATACTGGCCAGGCGCTCGGAGTGCACCAGCTTGTCTTCCAGTGCCTGGGTTTCGGTAAGGTCTTCCACCAGCAGTACCAGCCCGCTGTTACCGGGGGCCAGTGGCTCGTCGATGGCTGCCTTGTGCAGGTTCAGCCAGCGCGGCTGGCCATCCAGTGCCAGGCGCTGCTTGTGCAGATGCTCGTCGGGCACGTTGATGAAGCCTTGCAGCAGGCCGCGCCAAGGCTCGTCGATGGTGACCAGGCGCGAGCCGACCACATGCTTGGCGGCAATGCCGGTGAGCTCTTCCATGGCTTTGTTCCACATCAGGATTTCCTGGTCCTTGGCCAGTGAGCAGACGCCCATGGGCAACTCCTGCAGGGTCTGGCGATGGTAGCGGCGCAGGGCATCGAGTTCGGCGGCCAGCCCGGTCAGGCGCGAGTGGTAGTCCTCCAGGCGGCTTTCGATGAAGTGAATGTCTTCGGTCACGTAGTTTTCGTTACCGGACTTGTACGGCAGGAAAGTCTCGACCATGTCCTGAGCCACGCTCGGCCCCATCAGGCCGGACAGGTTGGCTTCGATGCGGTCGCGCAGGCGGCGCAGGGCATAGGGGCGGCGTTCGTCGAACGGCAGGTAGAGGTCGCGCAGTGCTTGCTCCACTTCCTTTTGCGCGGCCTTGGCGCCCAGCGGCTTGGCCAGTTGGGTGGCAAATTCCTGCGGCGAGGCGGCGTGCAGCTCGCGGCGCTGTGGGCGGCGCACGTTATCCACGGCACAGGCTTCGGCCGCGCTGACCTCTTCGTTGCTGGCGTTGGTGAACAGCGAGATCAGGGTGAACAGCAGCACGTTGGCCGCCAGCGAGGCGATGGCTGCCATGTGCCAGCTGGTGTCGTCCAGCACATAGATCATGTCCAGCAGCGGGATGTAGAAGCCCTGCAAATTGCCGAGAAGCGGCAGCAGCATGGTCACCATCCACACCAGGGTGCCGGCCAGCAGCCCGGCGATGAAACCGCGGCGGTTGGCGGTTGGCCAGTAGAGCACCGACAGCACCCCAGGCAGGAACTGCAAGGTGGCGACGAACGCAACGATGCCCAGGTTGGCCAGGCTCTGGTGGTAGTTTTGGCTCAGGTAGAACATGAAGCCGGCGGTGATGATGGCGACGATCAGTGCACGGCGGGTCCACTTCAGCCACCGGTAGATGTTGCCTTCGGCCGGGGGCTGGTAAAGCGGCAGCACCAGGTGGTTCAGGGCCATGCCCGACAGCGCCAGGGTGGTGACGATGATCAGGCCGCTGGCTGCCGACAGGCCGCCAATGTAGGCCAGCAGTGCCAATGCCTGGTTGTTGGCGGCGATGCCCAGGCCCAGGGTGAAGTACTCGGGGTTGGTGCTGGCGCCCAGGCGCAGGCCGGCCCACAGCACCAGCGGCACGGCAAGGCTCATCAGCAGCAGGAACAGCGGCAGGCCCCAGCTGGCGCTGACCAGCGAGCGCGGGTTGAGGTTTTCGGTAAAGGCCATGTGGTACATGTGCGGCATGACGATGGCCGATGCAAAGAACACCAGCAGCAGGGTGCGCCATGGGCCTTCCTGCAGGGGGGTGTGCAGGGCGGCGAGGGCGGTCTGGTTCTGCAACAGCCAGACTTCCAGCTCGTGCGGGCCGCCGAATACGCCATACAAGGCATACAGGCCAATACCGCCCAGGGCCAGCAGCTTGATCACCGACTCGAAGGCGATGGCGAAAACCAACCCCTCATGCTTTTCGCGCGTGGCGATGTGCCGCGAGCCGAAGAAGATGGTGAACAGAATGATCAGCGTGCAAAAGGCAAAGGCCACCCGGGCCTTGACCGGCTCACCGGTAAGGATGCTGATCGAGTCGGCCACCGCCTGGATCTGCAGGGCCAGCAACGGCAGCACGCCAATCAGCATGATGATGGTGGTCAAGGCCCCGGCCCACGTGCTGCGGAAGCGGAAGGCCAGCAGGTCGGCCAGCGATGACAGCTGATAGGTGCGGGTGATCTTGAGGATCGGGTAGAGCAGCACCGGCGCCAGCAGGAATGCGCCAGACACCCCCAGGTAACAGGCAAGGAAGCCGTAGCCATACTGGTAGGCCAGGCCAACCGAGCCATAGAAGGCCCAGGCACTGGCATAAACGCCCAGCGAAAGGGTGTAGGTAAGTGGGTGGCGAATGATCGAACGCGGGATCAGCCCGCGCTCGCTGATCCAGGCCACGCCGAACAGCACCATGAGGTACCCGGCGCTGATCAGGATCATCTGGGTCAGGCTAAAGCTCATCGGCATCTCGTTGGCTCTGCAGGATGAAGGTGACGACGATCAGGATCAGCCAGAGCAGGTAGGGGCGGTACCAGGCTCCGGTCGGTTCGATCCACCAGTCCATGATGGCCGGGGAGAACAGGTAGATCCCCACGACCAGAAGCAGGACCAAACGATAGATGTACATGCTGGCCTCGATGGTTGGGCGCTGCGGGCTTGAACTTATTATTGGCGCAAATGGCAGGGGGGATGCTAGCGGGAATCCACAGTGTTAGCCAAGGGTTTGAATTTACTGGGCTTTTGTTTTTGAGAGGAGGAATGAATGTGCCGGCCTCTTCGCGGGTGAACCCGCTCCTACAGGTAAAGCGTTGCCTCTAGGTTTATTGAGGACACTGTGGGAGCGGGCGCGCCCGCGAAGAGGCTGGTAAAGGTTCAGCGCAAATCAGCCTCCGGCACCGTGGTCCGCTGCGCGATCGCTTCCGGCCGCCACTGCGTGCGCGCGACTGCCAGCACCTCTGCTGGCGTCGCCAACAGCAGTTCCGGATCCGTCTCCTGCCCCAGCGCCCGCAGTGCCCGCAGCAGCAGGGGGGTAGCGTGTTCCGCCTGCAGTGGCGGGGAACGGTACGACTTGCCCAGCTTGTGCCCATCTGGCTGCACGATCAGCGGAATATGCAGGTAACGCGGCTGTGAGAAGCCCAGCAGTTCCTGCAGGTACAGCTGGCGCGGGGTATTGTCGAGCAGGTCGGCGCCACGCACGATGTCGGTAACACCCTGCCAGGCATCGTCCAGCACCACGGCCAACTGGTAGGCGTACAACCCGTCACGACGCTGGATGACGAAATCGCCCACCTCACGCCCCAGGTGTTGCTGGTATTCACCCTGCACACGATCGGTAAAACGGTAGATCAGCTCCGGCACCCGCAAGCGGATGGCTGCCCCTTGACGGGCATGCCCGGCGTTGCGGCAAAAGCCCGGGTAAATGCCGTTGTAGCTTTCCAGTTGCTTGCGCGAGCAGGTGCAAGCGTACGCCAGGCCCATGTTGAACAGGCGGTCTACCACGGCAGCATAGGCATCGTGGCGCTGGCTCTGGAATACCACCTCGCCATCCCAGTGCAGGCCGTAACGTTCCAGCGTCTGGAGGATGGCATCGCGGGCGCCGGGCATTTCCCGGGGCGGATCGGTGTCTTCCATGCGCAGCAGCCAGCGGCCGTTGACGGCGCGGGCATCGAGCCAGGAGGCGAGGGCGGCGACCAGCGAGCCGAAGTGCAGGAAGCCGCTGGGGGTGGGGGCGAAGCGCCCGATGTAGCTGGAGTCGGTCATGGTCAGGCTGGGCATATAAATGAAACGGGGCGCATGATGCGCCCCGTTCAGGTGGAAGAAAGATCAGCCTTTGCCGACCGTTTTTTCCTTTTTCTCGGCAATTTCCTTGCAGTCGAAGCACAGGTCGGCGGTTGGGCGGGCTTCCAGGCGGCGCAAGCCGATCTCGATGCCGCACGACTCGCACCAGCCGTACTCTTCGTCCTGAATCTTCTGCAGGGTTTTATCGATTTTCTTGATCAGCTTGCGCTCGCGGTCGCGGTTGCGCAGTTCGAGGGCGAATTCCTCTTCCTGGGATGCCCGGTCTGCGGGATCTGCGAAGTTGGCTGCCTCTTCTTTCATATGGTCAACGGTCTTGTCGACGCCGACCATCAGCTCTTGCTTCCAGCCAGTGAGGATCTTGGTGAAGTGCTTGCGCATGGGCTCACCCATGTACTCCTCACCCTTGGTCTCCTGATAGGGTGCAACCCCATAAAGATTCTGGTTGGCTTTTTGCTTTTCTAGGGTGGACATGAATAGACCGCCTCTCACTCATCTGATCCAATGCGCAGGATGCTCCATCTCCGGCGACCGCCGGCCCTGCGACTGCGAGCCGCCGAACTTACCAGATAGATCGGGGGTGCGCTACCCCGCCCGATCCTGCTAATTGACACTGGCCTGAGCGGTACGTTCGGTGGTGTGCAGAGGTAGAATCTCCAGTTTAGACCCAATTGAGAGAAGGTCATGGCCCAACCCTACAGTGCGCGCAGCCGCGCCATCGAACCTTTCCACGTCATGGCGCTGCTGGCCCGGGCCAACGAGCTGCAGGCGGCCGGGCACGACGTGATCCACCTGGAAATCGGCGAGCCGGACTTCACCACGGCTGCACCCATCGTCGCTGCCGGCCAGGCCGCGCTGGCCGCCGGGCACACTCGCTACACCGCCGCACGCGGTCTGCCGGCACTGCGTGAGGCAATTGCCGGCTTTTATGGGCAGCGCTATGGCCTGAATATCGACCCGCAGCGCATCCTTGTTACCCCGGGTGGCTCCGGCGCGCTGCTGCTGGCCAGCAGCCTGCTGGTGGACCCGGGCAAGCACTGGCTGCTGGCCGATCCGGGTTACCCGTGCAATCGTCACTTCCTGCGCCTGGTCGAGGGCGGGGCCCAATTGGTACCGGTGGGCCCGGACGTTAACTACCAACTGACTGCCGAACTGGTTGAGCGCTACTGGGACAAGGACACCGTCGGCGCTCTGGTCGCTTCGCCGGCTAACCCGACTGGAACCGTGCTGGGGCGCGAAGCGTTGGCCTGCCTGGCCAAATCCACCCATGAGCGGCATGGTCATCTGGTGGTGGACGAGATCTACCACGGCCTCACCTACGGTATGGACGCGCCAAGCGTGCTGGAAGTCGACGACTCGGCCTTTGTCCTGAATAGTTTTTCCAAGTATTTCGGCATGACCGGTTGGCGCCTTGGCTGGCTGGTGGCCCCGCCCGGTGCGGTGGCCGACCTGGAGAAACTGGCGCAGAACCTGTACATCAGCGCGCCGAGCATGGCCCAGCATGCCGCGCTGGCCTGTTTCCAGCCCGAGGCGCTGGCCATTTTCGAAGAGCGCCGCGCCGAGTTCGCCCGCCGTCGCGACTACCTGCTGCCTGCCCTGCGTGAACTGGGTTTCCGCATTGCCGTCGAGCCGCAAGGCGCGTTCTACCTGTATGCCGATATCAGCGCTTTTGGCGGTGACGCATTCGCATTCTGCCGACACTTCCTGGAAACCGAGCACGTGGCGTTCACGCCGGGCCTGGACTTTGGTCGCCACCTGGCCGGGCACCATGTGCGCTTCGCTTATACCCAGAGCCTGCCGCGCCTGGAAGAAGCGGTGCAGCGTATTGCCCGTGGCCTGCGGAGCTGGCAAGGCTGATGCGTTTCTCTCCGTCACTCGAGCAGGGCCGCCTGCTGCGTCGCTACAAGCGCTTTCTGGCCGATATCGAACTGGCCAGCGGCGAGCAGATGACTATCCACTGCCCGAATACCGGCTCCATGCTCAACTGCATGCGTGAAGGTGGGCAGGTGTGGTTCAGCCGCTCCAACGACCCCAAGCGCAAGCTGCCAGGGACCTGGGAAATCAGCGAAACCCCCCAGGGGCGGTTGGCCTGCGTGAATACCGGGCGGGCCAATGCATTGGTCGAAGAGGCCCTGCGCGCCGGCACTATCACTGAACTGGCCGGTTTCACTGCACTCAAGCGCGAAGTGGCCTATGGCGAGGAAGGTAGCCGTATCGACTTTCGGCTGGAGTTCGAGGGTGCTCCGGCCTATGTCGAGGTCAAGAGTGTGACGCTGGGCTACCCCGACACTGCAGTTGCGGCCTTCCCTGATGCGGTGACTCAGCGCGGTGCGAAACACCTGCGCGAGCTGGCAACGTTGGCCCGGCAGGGCGTGCGGGCCGTGCAGCTGTATTGCGTGAACCTGACCGGTATCGACGCTGTGCGCCCGGCCGAGGAAATCGATATGGTCTACGCCCAGGCGCTGCGCGCTGCAGTAGCGGACGGGGTGGAGGTGCTGGCCTATGGCACCCGGCTGGACGCCGAGGGTATCGTCATCGATCGCCGCTTGCCGGTGCTGCTTACCCCTTGAACCAGATGCCCTGGCTGTCTTCGTGGCAGCCCAGGGGCTGCAGTTGCTCACCCTCGCAGGGCCCTGCCACGCATTCGCCGCTTTCTATCAGGAACAGCGCACCGTGATGGGCGCAGTGGATGAGGCTGGCGCTGTCATCCAGAAACGCGTCGTCTGCCCAGTTCAGTGGGATGTCCCGGTGCGGGCAGCGGTTGCGGTACAGGTACACCTGACCTTGGCGGCGTACGCCGAACAATTCGAGGCCGTCTACGCTGAAGGCGCGGCTTTGGCCCTCGGCCAGGCCGAGGGATGTACAAAGGAAGTGCATGGCAAGGATGGCTCGTGGAACATATGTTGGCTTGACGCTTCAATGCGAATAATTATCAAATTGATCGCGTTCGCTGCGCCTGGCTGTCTATGGTGCGCAGTTCCGCCGCTCGCCACAAGGCGTGTAGCCGTCTTCAGAAGGAACCCGATGATGCGCTGTCCAACTGCTTTTCTCGCTTTGTGTGCAAGCCTTGTGCTCTCTACCCAAGCCTTGGCAGCCGAGCTGCCGCAACGCTGGGTTAGCGCGGGTGGCGCCTTGAGCGAGTGGATAACCGCATTGGGGGGTGAAGCGCGCCTGGTCGGTGTGGACACTACCAGCCAGCACCCGGCCTCGTTGAAATCGTTGCCCAGTGTGGGTTATCAGCGACAGCTGTCGGCCGAAGGCATTCTCAGCCTGCGCCCGGATGTGCTGGTGGGCACCGAGGAAATGGGCCCGCCACCGGTACTGGCGCAAATCCGCAAGGCCGGCGTGCGGGTTGAGTTGTTCTCCAGCAAAGCCGAGCTGCCGGCGGTAGATGAAAACCTCAGGCATCTTGGGAAGTTGCTCGGCTCAGAGCAGCAAGCGTCCACGCTTGCAGCGGACTACCGCCAGCGGCTCGATGCGTTGCATGCCAACGTCAAGCTGGCCCAGGCCGGGCAGCAGGCTCCTGGGGTGTTGCTGCTGGTCGGCCATGCCGGGGCCAAGCCGCTGATCGCGGGGCAAGGCACTGCCGGTGACTGGCTGCTGAGCCAGGCGGGTGGGCGTAACCTGGCCGCGCACCAAGGTTACAAGAACTTCTCCAACGAAGCCTTGGCGGCGCTTGACCCGGATGTGATCGTGTTTTCCGACCGGGCGCTGGCCGATGAGCAGGCGTTGCAGGCGCTGTTGAAAGAAAACCCCGCACTGGCGGCCTCGCGGGCCGTGCGTGAGAAACGCCTGGTCTCACTGGACCCGACGCTGTTGGTCGGCGGGCTTGGGCCTCGGCTACCGGCGACCTTGCAGTCGCTGGCAGCCACCTTCTACCCCCTTGCTCAGGCCAGCTTCGCGCAATGAAACAGCGGGTCCAGCCACGTACGTTGTTCATTAGCCTGAGCCTGTTGTGCCTGTTGGCGATCTGGCTGTCACTGGCGTTGGGGCCAGTCAGCCTGCCGATGTTTGATACGCTGCGCGCTGGCCTGCGTCTGCTGGGGCTGCCTGTTTCCGAAGATGGCCTGCAGCAGGCCGAGATGATCCTTGGCCAGATCCGCCTGCCGCGCACCCTGTTGGGCTTGGCGGTGGGCGCGGTGCTGGCTCTGTCCGGGGTGGCCATGCAGGGGCTGTTCCGCAACCCGCTGGCCGACCCCGGGCTGGTAGGTGTTGCCGCCGGTGCCGCAGTGGGGGCTGCGGTTGCCATTGTTGGCGGCGCCTGGCTTGGCGGCATGCCGGATGCTTTCGCGCCTTATCTGCTGTCGTTCTGCGCTTTTGTCGGCGGGCTTGGGGTAACTGCGCTGGTCTACCGCCTGGGGCGCCGCGATGGCCAGACCAACGTTGCCACGATGCTGCTGGCTGGCGTGGCCATGACCGCGCTGGGTGGCGCGGCCGTGGGGCTGTTCTCTTACCTGGCCGATGATGCCACCTTGCGCACGCTGACATTCTGGAACCTTGGCAGCCTCAATGGCGCCAGCTATGAGCGACTGTGGCCATTGTTGCTGGTGGCGACAGGGGTTGCGGTGTGGTTGCCGCGCCGGGCCAAGGCGCTGAATGCCCTGTTGTTGGGTGAGTCTGAGGCGCGTCACCTGGGCGTTGACGTGGAGCGGCTCAAGCGTGAGCTGGTGTTCTGCACGGCACTGGGGGTTGGGGCGGCAGTGGCTGCAGCCGGGTTGATCGGCTTCATCGGCCTGGTAGTGCCGCACCTGGTACGCCTGCTGGCCGGCCCCGATCACCGTGTGGTGCTGCCAGCCTCGCTGCTGGCCGGCGGTGTGCTGATGTTGTTCGCCGACCTTGCGGCGCGGCTGCTGTTGGCGCCTGCCGAGCTGCCGATTGGTATCGTCACGGCCTTCATTGGTGCGCCGTTCTTCCTGTTCCTGCTGATGCGAGGACGCGGCTGATGTTGCAAGTAGAGGGCCTGTATCTGCGCAGGGGTAGCAATGAGGTGCTTCACGACATTCACCTGCAGTTGCCTCCGGGGCAGGTAGTGGGTGTGCTTGGTCCCAACGGTGCCGGCAAGAGCAGCCTGCTGAGTGTGCTGTGCGGTGAACTGGCGCCCGGCCGCGGGCGGGTGACGCTGCAGGGCCGCCCCCTGGCCGATTGGGCTGGGCAGGAACGGGCAAGGCGCCTGGCAGTGTTGCCACAGGTGTCCAGCCTGAGTTTCTCGTTTCGGGTCGAGGAAGTGGTCGGTATGGGGCGCATGCCTCATGGCACCGGGCAGCGGCGTGATGCGGAAATTGTCGAGGCGGCGTTGCAGGCGGCAGATGCCTGGCACCTGGTGGAGCGCAGTTACCTGGCGCTTTCCGGTGGCGAGCGGCAACGGGTGCACCTGGCCCGCGTGCTGGCGCAGCTATGGCCGGGCGAGGAGGGGGCCACGTTGCTGCTCGACGAACCGACCTCGATGCTCGACCCACTGCATCAGCACACCACCCTGGAAGCCGTACGTCGTTTCGCCGACTGCGGTGCTGCAGTGTTGGTGATCCTGCATGACCTGAACCTGGCGGCGCGTTACTGTGATCGCATCCTGTTGCTGGAGCAGGGGCGTTGCCACGCGTTTGCCACACCCGACGCGGTACTGACCCCGGCGGCACTGAAGGCGGTGTACGGTATCGACGTACTGGTGCAAGCGCACCCCGAGCGCGGGCATCCGCTGATCATCACCCGTTGATTCTCAAGCCATGCACGGCCTGTGTGGAAGCGGCCTTGTCTCGCGACAGATCCGCCCCCTCGGGGAAGGCCATTCAAATTGTGGATGACATGGAGTAACTGCCGATGCGACACCCGCTGCTGTCTGGTTTCTCGCTGTGCCTGGTACTGGCGCTGGGCGGTTGTCAGGCCAGCCTGCCGCCGTTGCCCGCCTGGCAGAGTAGCGAAGGTCGCACCCACGCCGAGCTGGGTAAGATTGTCGATCTGTCCAATGAGCAGGTCATAAGCCCCGAAAAGCTGGTGCATCGCCTGGCTGTCGCCCCCCGCGTGCTTGTCGGCGAGAAACACGACAACCCTGACCATCACGCGCTGCAGCTATGGCTGCTGCGCGCTCTTCAAAGCCAGCGTACTCAGGGCAGCCTGTTGCTGGAAATGCTGCAGCCCGAACAGCAGTCACGGGTGGACAAGCTGATGGGGCAGCCTTTGCCGGAAGACTTGCCCAAGGCGCTGGCCTGGCAGGAGGGCTGGGATTGGCAGTTGTACGGGCCGATTGTCACCGAAGCCTTGCAGCATCGGGTGACGTTGCTGGCAGCCAACCTTTCGCCCGCCGAGATGCGTCAGGCCTATCGACAACCGGCTCCGGTGCAGGGCGAAAAGTCCAATGCACCCGCGGTAAAGGCTGCCTTGCTGGAACAGGTGCGCGCCGGGCATTGCGGGATGCTGCCGGAAAGCCAGTTACCGGCGATGTTGGCCGTTCAGCAGCAGCGCGACCGGCGCATGGCCGAGCGTTTGCAGGCGGCGCCGCAACCGGCACTGTTGTTTGCCGGGGCTTACCACGTGCGCAAGGACTTGGGCATACCCTTGCATCTGGCTGACCTAGAGGCATCGGGGGAGAGCAAGGTATTGCTGCTGGCTGAGGTAGGCGAGCGAATCGAGCCTGGCGAGGCTGATTATGTGTGGTACACGGCAGCGATGCCGGAGCAGGATTATTGTGCGCAGTTGCGGCGTTGATCCTTGAAAAGCACAGGCAAAAAAAGACCCGGCAAATTGCCGGGTCAATAACCGTGATTAGCCTGATGAGGAGATAATCTGAGAGTCCGAACCAAGGTCTCTTAGCTTATCCAACCAGTCTCGCGACCAGTTGCGATAATCATAACAATTCTCATTTAGCCGTCAATCCCTTTACCCTGATTATTTTGGTTTTTCTGCGTAGGTTTTTTCGCGTCCAATTGTTGGTTGAGTGCTTCCTTGCGTTCGAGCGGCAAATCGTTCCAGTGCATGTCCAGCAGGGCGCCTTCAATGGCATACAACAGCACCTTCGATGCACGGAACCCTCGTGTTTTCACGGCCTGGTACGCACCCACCGCGCCCAGGCGGCGCAAATCCGATGCACTGTGGATGCCGGCTGCATGCAGCCACTGCGCAGAAGTCTTGCCAAGGTTCTTCAGATGCTGCAATTCATCGTTCATCGAGCCTCCTTGCGATGGCTGAACGGGAATGGGGGATAAATCGCGAGCAGGGTCAGAGAGGAGTGTAGCGGGGGTTCGGGAATACGCGGCTTTTTGCCATCGGATGATGAGCGGCCTGTGCCTGCCCTTTTGCCGGCAGGCACAGGAAGATGACGAACTTACAGGCCAGGCAATCGCTGGCGAATCTGCTCGATCACCTGGTCCATGCTGCCGGCAGTTTGGGTATCGACGCGTGTGCTGTGCACCAGCTCCTGCGCATCCAGCGCCTCACGGCCTGCCTGCTGGGCCTTGATCACCTCCAGCGTGGCATCCGACGGGTCGCTGTTTTCGGCCTGGCGCTGCTCCAGCCAACTGGCGATGACCGCCTCTGGCGCGTGGCAGTCAAGGATGAGGAACGGCACTCCGGTCTGGCTGGCAACGTCTGCCGCAGCCTGGCGCTGCTCATGCTTGAGGTAGGTGGCGTCCAGCACCACCGGGAAGCCGGCGCGCAGCACGGTCGCAGCTATCTCGTGCAGGCGCAGGTAGGTCGCAGCGCTGGCGTCCTGGTCATAGATGCCCGTGCTCAGTTGGCCGGCGTCGGCCTGTTGTTGTTCGCCGAACAGGCGCTTGCGCTCCACGTCCGAACGCACGCGCACAGCACCCAAGGCCTCGACCAGGCGCATGGCCACGTGACTTTTGCCCACCGCCGAAACGCCATGGGTGATGGCCAGCAGCCGCGACGGGATGGCACTGTAGCTTTCGGCCAGGTTGGCGTAATTGCGGTAGGTGCGCAGGGTGGTGGCACGTTGCACGCCATCAGCATCGGCCGGCATGCTGAACAGTGCGACCTTGGCCCGCACCAGCGCACGGTAGGCCTTGTAGAAGTTGAGCAGTTCCAGGCCTTCATAGTCCCCCGTCAGTTCCAGGTACTGGCTGATGAAGCGCCGGGCCAGGCATTTCAGGCCTCGGTCTTCCAGGTCCATGGCCAGGAAGGCGGTGTCGGCGTAGACGTCGGTCAGTCGGAAAGGCTCGTTGAACTCGATGCAATCGAAGATCACTACCTTGCCATCGATCAAGGTGGCGTTGCCCAGGTGGATGTCACCGTGGCACTCACGGATGAAGCCATTGGCCTTGCGCTTTTCCAGCAGGCCGTGCAGGCGCTCGAAGCTGCTGCGGGCCCAGGCCTGCAGGGCGTCGAGTTGCTGCAGATCGGCTTTGTCGCTGAGGAATGGGCGGATTTGCTCGAAGTTCTGCTCCACCGGGGCCATCACGCTGTCTGGCGTGCCCAGCGGGTGCTCCATCGGCACACGTGGGGCCTGCAGGTGAAACTCGGCAATCTGCCGGGCCATCTGGTCGATGTGCGTGGCGTTCAGCTCGCCATTGGCCTGCAGGGTGTTGAGCATCTGGCCCTGAGGGAACTGGCGCATCTTCAGCACGTACTCGATGGCTTCACCTTCGCCACCGAACTGCGGTGCGTCGACGCTACCGGTGATCGGCAGCACTTCCAGATACAGGCCTTCGGTCAGGCGCTGGTTCAGGCGCAACTCTTCGTTACAGAAATGCCGGCGCTGGTCCAGCCCGGTGAAGTCCAGGAAGCCGAAATTCATCGGTTTCTTGACCTTGTAGGCGTACTCGCCAGTGAGCAGGACCCAGGAGATATGCGTCTCGATGAGCTGAAACCCATCCACGGGGTGAGGGTACAGGGCAGGGTTCTGCAACGCAGTAATAAGAGCTTGGCTCACGGCAAATCCTTCCGGGGCAAGGGAATTCGAATGCGCCATTATGGTCAATGGTGCCGTCCCTGCCTACCGCCGGGCCGTCTGCCCAGCCTTTATAAAGTGCGTATAATCCGCCGCCATGACCCGAACCCGAAATTCCCGTACCCCTCAGAAACGCCCGACCGGCCGCTCCCGCGCCTGGCTGGGCTGGGCTTTGAAGCTCAGCCTGGTAGGCCTGGTGATAGTCGCCGGCTTCGCGGTTTACCTCGATGCCGTCGTCCAGGAAAAGTTCTCCGGCAAGCGCTGGACCATCCCGGCCAAAGTGTATGCCCGGCCGCTGGAGCTGTTCACCGGCCAGAAGTTGAGCAAGAGCGACTTCCTCACCGAGCTCGATGCCCTCGGCTACCGTCGCGAGAGCGCGGCTAACGGCCCCGGCGCTGCGTCCGTCAACGGCAATACCGTCGACCTCAATACCCGTGGCTTCCAGTTCTACGAGGGCATGGAGCCGGCGCAGTTCGTCCGCGTGCGCTTCTCTGGCGACTACGTTGCGGGCCTTTCCGGCGCCAACGGCAAGGCGCTTGACGTGGTGCGCCTGGAGCCGCTGATGATCGGCGGCATCTACCCGAAAAACCTTGAAGACCGCATCCTGATCAAGATCGATCAGGTCCCCAAGTATCTGCTCGAAACCCTGGTGGCCACGGAAGACCGCGACTTCTACAGCCACTACGGCGTGTCGCCCAAGTCCATCGCCCGGGCCATGTGGGTCAATACTTCGTCCGGTTCCATGCGCCAGGGTGGCAGTACCCTGACCCAGCAGTTGGTGAAGAACTTCTACCTCAGCAGCGAGCGCAGCCTCAGCCGCAAGCTGACCGAGGCGATGATGGCGATACTGCTCGAACTGCATTACGACAAGCGCGAAATCCTTGAGGCCTACCTCAATGAGGTGTTCGTCGGTCAAGACGGTCAACGCGCCGTGCACGGCTTTGGCCTGGCTAGCCAGTTCTTCTTCAGCCAGCCGTTGTCCGAGCTGAAACTGCATCAGATCGCCCTGCTGGTGGGCATGGTCAAAGGGCCGTCCTATTACAACCCGCGGCGTCACCCCGAGCGCGCCCTGGCGCGCCGCAACCTGGTGCTCGACCTGGTGGCCGAGCAGGGCGTGGCCAGCCAGGCAGAAGTCGATGCGGCGAAGAAAATGCCGCTGGGCGTAACCAAGCGTGGCAGCCTGGCCGACAGCTCGTTCCCGGCCTTCCTTGACCTGGTCAAGCGACAGCTACGTCAGGACTACCGCGACGAAGACTTGACCGAAGAAGGCCTGCGCATCTTTACCAGCTTCGACCCGATCCTTCAGATGAAGGCCGAAACCTCGATGAGAGAGACCTTCAAGCGCCTGGCGGGCCGCAAGGGGGCTGACGAGGTGGAAGCGGCAATGGTCGTGACCAACCCTGAGACCGGTGAAGTACAGGCGCTGATCGGTAGCCGCCAGGCAGGCTTCGCCGGCTTCAACCGGGCCATCGATGCCGTGCGGCCGATCGGCTCGCTGGTCAAGCCATCGGTATACCTGACTGCGCTGGAGCAGCCGAGCAAGTACACCCTGACCAGTTGGGTGCAGGACGAGCCATTTTCGGTCAAGGGGGCTGACGGCCAAGTCTGGCGCCCGCAAAACTATGACCGTCGCCCGCACGGCACTATCTACCTGTACCAGGGGCTGGCCAACTCGTACAACCTGTCGACCGCCAAGCTCGGCCTGGAAGTGGGCGTGCCGAACGTGATCAAGACTATTGGTCGGTTGGGGGTAAATGTCGACTGGCCAGCGTTCCCGGCCATGTTGCTGGGCGCTGGTGGCATGTCGCCGATGCAGGTGGCAACCATGTATCAGACCATCGCCAACGGTGGCTTCAACACGCCGATGCGCGGTATCCGCAGCGTGCTCACCGCCGAGGGCGAGCCGCTCAAGCGCTACCCGTTCCAGATCCAGCAAACCTTCGACCCGGGTGCCATCTACCTGGTGCAGAACGCCATGCAGCGCGTAATGCGCGAAGGTACCGGGCGCTCGGTGTACAACACCTTGCCACGCTCGCTGACCTTGGCGGGCAAGACCGGTACCAGTAACGACTCGCGTGACAGCTGGTTCTCCGGCTTCAGTCAGGATCTGCTGGCCGTGGTGTGGATGGGCCGTGACGATAACGGCAAGACACCGTTTACCGGCGCCACCGGAGCCTTGCAGGTGTGGACCAGTTTCATGAAGAAGGCCGACCCGCTGCCACTGGATATGCCGCAACCGGACAACGTGGTGCAGGCCTGGATCGACCCGTACACTGGCCATGGGTCTGATGCCAGCTGTCCGGGAGCGGTGCAGATGCCGTATATTCGCGGGAGTGAGCCGCCGGCCGGCGCAACCTGTGGCGGCGAGCAGGATCCAGTCGAATCGGTAATGGACTGGGTCAAGGGCTGGATGAATTAAGCACAGGCTGCATTGATGAGGTGTGACGTGAACAAGTGGCTGTTTCCTGCCGTGACGGCGTTGGCTGTGCTCCAGGGGTGCTCCAGCGTCCCGCGTGGCAATATTCCGGTGGTCGATTCGAGCACCCGCGTGTCCAACAGCGAGCGCGTGACGGCCAACCGCTCGGCGGGTGGCTATAACACCGGCACCGCCCAGGCGCAGACGCTGCCGGAGGATTCCGGCGTCACCGTGATGATCCCGCAGGGCGCAGGTGCTTCGGGCATCCAGACGTTCCCGGCGAACAATGGCGCAGCGCCGATCACTCCAGGGCCCATCACTCCAGGCCCTGTCAGTTCGGCACCGATGACCACCAATCCCAACCCGATTGCCGATGAACCCTTCGACATTGCCGCGATGAATAACACCCCGCAAAGCGCCAGTGCGCCCACCGGTATTCCGCGCAGCGCTGCCGCCGGTGGTCTGTCGGCCGACGAGCAACTGGACGGCCCGGTGCTGGCGTTGCTGACCACTGCGCAGACGCAGCAGGGCAGTGGCGACTTCAACGGTGCCGCCTCGAGCCTGGAGCGTGCCCAGCGTATTGCTCCGCGTGAGCCGCAGGTGCTGTATCGCCTGGCCCAGGTGCGCCTCTCGCAAGGTGATGCAGCGCAGGCCGAGCAGTTGGCGCGTCGCGCTCTGACCTACGCCAACGGCCGCCCAAGCCTGCAGGCAGAGCTATGGAACACGATCGCCCAGGCGCGTGAAAAGCAGGGTGACAGCGCTGGCGCTGCGCTGGCCCGGCAAAAGGCGCGGGTCAATTCGTGATGATCGAGCAGCGCATTCTGGATATTGCCGACCACCTGCTATTGATCGAGCGTGAACTGCAGGTGCAAGGCTGGTGGGATGACGAGCCGCCAAGCGACGAGGCGCTGGCCAGTACGGTGCCGTTCGCCGTGGATACCCTCAATTTTGAGCAGTGGCTGCAATGGATCTTCCTGCCCCGCATGAAGATCATCATCGAGCTGGGCCACCCGTTGCCCAATGCATCGAGCATCCTTGTCATGGCCGAAACCGTGTTTACCGACCGGCCGGAGCAAAGTCGTGAGCTACGGCGCCTGTTGGCAGCTTTTGATCAATTGATCGCTCCTTCCGCCTGATTTCTTCAGTTTTTCCTTCTAGGGCCGCAGATTGTGGCCCTTTTTATTGGAAATCTTCTTAATTCTGCTGCTGAAGCGATTTTTAGTGGTGGCAGGAATTCATCTTGGGGAAAAATTGGCAATAATTTTTCTTGACTTGTTGGCGCCGAATCACAAGAATCCAACTTCCGCTGTAGAGGGACTGCCAGAAGCAGACCCGCTAAGCAGATCATGAGGTGCACACCCGCGCCGACCTGTTACACCCCGCAACGCGTTACCTCGCGCTGGGTGGGAAACCCCCGCAACACTCTGGGGATCTCCCAATACTTGCTCAGTCAGTGCTGACGTTCGCTCATGCTCTGCTTGGCAGTAAACCTATTAAGACCCGTCCAGTGAGGGCGGTATTCTGGCGTTTTAGAGGTGAACAACGTGGAGCTTTTATCTGGCGCTGAGATGGTCGTCCGCTTCTTGCGTGACGAAGGCGTTAAGCACATCTACGGGTACCCTGGTGGTGCTCTCCTGCATGTTTACGACGCACTGTTCAAAGAACCGGAAGTGGAACACATCCTGGTTCGTCATGAGCAGGCGGCAAC
The DNA here is from genome assembly GCF_036630035.1 of Pseudomonas sp. LTR0. Taxonomy (NCBI): domain Bacteria; kingdom Pseudomonadati; phylum Pseudomonadota; class Gammaproteobacteria; order Pseudomonadales; family Pseudomonadaceae; genus Pseudomonas; species Pseudomonas sp. LTR0. Next base: position 4,659,305 of record NZ_CP123734.1, on the reverse strand, counting down.
CCATATGGCGGACGGCTACGCTCGTGCCACCGGCAAGGCCGGTGTGGTACTGGTAACCTCCGGTCCTGGCGCGACCAATGCCATTACCGGCATTGCCACCGCCTACATGGACTCGATTCCGATGGTCATCCTGTCCGGCCAGGTGCCTAGCACCATGGTGGGCACCGATGCCTTCCAGGAAACCGACATGATCGGTATCTCGCGGCCGATCGTGAAGCACAGCTTCATGATCAAGAACCCGACCGAGATCCCTGAAATTCTGAAAAAAGCTTTTTATCTGGCGCAATCCGGTCGCCCAGGTCCAGTCGTGGTCGACATTCCAAAAGATATGACCAACCCGGCTGAAAAGTTTGAATACGTCTACCCGAAAAAGGTCAAGCTGCGCTCCTACAGCCCGGCGGTCCGCGGTCACTCCGGGCAGATCCGCAAGGCTGCCGAGATGCTTCTGGCTGCCAAGCGCCCGGTTGTCTACTCCGGTGGCGGTGTGATCCTCGGCGGTGGCTCCGAAGCCCTGACTGAAATCGCCAAGTCGCTGAACCTGCCGGTCACCAATACCCTGATGGGGCTGGGTGGCTTCCCGGGTACCGACCGCCAGTTCCTCGGCATGCTTGGCATGCATGGCAGCTACACCGCCAACATGGCCATGCACAATGCCGACGTCATCTTTGCCGTCGGTGCGCGTTTCGACGACCGCGTTGTAAACGGCCCGGCCAAGTTCTGCCCGAATGCCAAGATCATCCACATCGACATCGACCCGGCGTCGATCTCGAAGATGATCAAGGCCGACGTGCCGATCGTCGGCCCGGTCGACAGCGTGCTCAGCGAAATGCTCGGCATCCTCAAGGAAATCGGCGAGCAGCCTGACAAGGCGGCGCTGGATGCCTGGTGGAAGCAGATTGACGAATGGCGTGGCAATGGCGAGTTGTTCCCTTACGACAAGGGCGATGGCAACGTCATCAAACCGCAAAAAGTCATCGAGACACTGTGCGAAGTGACCAATGGCGATGCCTTCGTCACTTCCGACGTGGGCCAACACCAGATGTTTGCCGCGCAGTACTACCGCTTCAACAAGCCAAACCGCTGGATCAACTCCGGTGGCCTGGGCACCATGGGCTTCGGCTTCCCGGCGGCGATGGGCATCAAGCTCAACTTCCCGGATCAGGACGTGGCCTGTGTGACCGGCGAAGGCAGTATCCAGATGAACATCCAGGAGCTGTCCACCTGCATGCAATACGGCCTGCCGGTGAAGATCGTCAACCTGAACAACGGTGTGTTGGGCATGGTCCGCCAATGGCAGGACATGGCCTACAACGGTCGCCATTCGCACTCATACGTCGAGTCGCTGCCTGACTTCATCAAGCTGGCCGAGGCCTATGGCCATGTGGGTATCCGCATTACCAGCCTGAAAGACCTCAAGCCGAAGCTGGAAGAAGCGTTTGCGATGAAGGACCGTCTGGTGTTCATCGACATCGCGGTTGACCGCAGTGAGCACGTCTATCCGATGCAGATCAAGGATGGCTCGATGCGTGACATGTGGCTGAGCAAGACGGAGCGTACCTGATATGCGGCACATCATTTCCCTGCTGCTGGAAAACGAACCAGGTGCGTTGTCCCGTGTGGTCGGCCTGTTCTCCCAGCGCAACTACAACATTGAAAGCCTGACTGTAGCGCCGACCGAAGATCCGACCCTGTCGCGTCTGACGCTGACCACCGTTGGCCATGACGAAGTGATCGAACAGATCACCAAGAACCTGAACAAGCTGGTCGAAGTGGTCAAGCTTGTCGACCTGTCGGAAAGCGCTCACATCGAGCGTGAACTGATGCTGGTCAAGGTCAAGGCCACCGGTGCCCAGCGCGCCGAGATCAAGCGCACCACGGATATCTTCCGCGGCCAGATCGTCGACGTGACCGCCAGCGTGTACACCGTGCAGCTGAGCGGTACCAGCGACAAACTGGACAGCTTCATCCAGGCGATCGGCACTGCATCGATTCTGGAAACCGTGCGCAGCGGCGTTACCGGCATTGCCCGTGGCGACAAAGTGCTCAGCATCTAAATTTAAAAATTAGCGATGGCTCCGCAGGGGCCGAGATATAACCAGGGGTATTTTCATGAAAGTTTTCTACGATAAAGACTGCGACCTTTCCATCATCCAGGGTAAGAAAGTCGCCATCATCGGTTACGGCTCCCAGGGCCACGCTCAGGCGTGCAACCTGAAAGATTCCGGTGTAGACGTTACCGTCGGTCTGCGTAAAGGTTCGGCTACCGTTGCCAAGGCTGAAGCTCACGGCCTGAAAGTTGCTGATGTTGCTACCGCTGTCGCTGCGGCTGACCTGGTCATGATCCTGACCCCGGACGAATTCCAGGGCACTCTGTACAAGAACGAAATCGAGCCGAACATCAAGAAGGGCGCTACCCTGGCCTTCTCGCACGGTTTCTCGATCCACTACAACCAGGTTGTTCCGCGTGCCGACCTCGACGTGATCATGATCGCGCCGAAAGCCCCGGGCCACACCGTTCGTTCCGAGTTCGTCAAAGGCGGCGGCATCCCTGACCTGATCGCTATCTACCAGGACGCTTCCGGCAACGCCAAGAATGTCGCGCTGTCCTACGCTTCGGGCGTGGGTGGTGGCCGCACCGGCATCATCGAAACCACCTTCAAGGACGAAACCGAAACCGACCTGTTCGGTGAGCAGGCTGTTCTGTGTGGCGGTACTGTCGAACTGGTCAAAGCCGGTTTCGAAACCCTGGTCGAAGCTGGCTACGCGCCGGAAATGGCCTACTTCGAGTGCCTGCACGAGCTGAAGTTGATCGTAGACCTCATGTACGAAGGCGGCATCGCCAACATGAACTACTCGATCTCCAACAACGCCGAATACGGTGAGTACGTGACTGGTCCGGAAGTCATCAACGAAGAATCCCGCAAGGCCATGCGCAATGCTCTGAAGCGCATCCAGGACGGCGAGTACGCGAAGATGTTCATCTCCGAAGGTGCTACCAACTACCCATCGATGACCGCCAAGCGTCGCAACAACGCCGCTCACGGCATCGAAATCATCGGTGAGCAGCTGCGCTCGATGATGCCGTGGATCTCGGCTAACAAAATCGTCGACAAGACCAAGAACTAAGTCTTATCGAAAGATGAAAAACGCGGCTTTGGCCGCGTTTTTTCGTTCTGGCATCCCGCTTCTGGTATAAAGCAGACCAGTGGCTCGCTGTCAGAACCTGTTTCGCGGGCCCGTGTCGAACATTTTCCATCCTGTTGCAAGGTACCCTCCATGAGCGAACGTCCCGAAGAGCCGAACAAGCCCTCCGACGCCGAAAGCCTGCTACCTGTCGATGAGCACGTTGAAGAAGGGCATGACGCCGAAGGCCGTAAGGTGCGCCACCGCGGCATCTACCTGCTGCCCAACCTGTTTACCACCGCCAACCTGTTTGCCGGTTTCTATTCCATCATCAGCTCGATGAGCGCACAGAGCGCCCTGAGTGCCGGCGACCCGCGCGAGGCGAGCAAGTACTTCGCTTTTGCCGCTATCGCCATTTTCGTGGCCATGGTGCTCGACGGTCTGGACGGCCGCGTTGCGCGCATGACCAACACCCAGAGTGCCTTCGGTGCCGAGTATGACTCGCTATCGGATATGGTCGCCTTCGGCGTGGCCCCGGCTTTGCTGGCCTTCGGCTGGGCGCTGGGTGACATGGGCAAGGTCGGCTGGATGGTTGCATTCATCTATGTGGCCGGTGCCGCGTTGCGCCTGGCGCGTTTCAATACCCAGGTCGGTACCGCCGACAAGCGCTACTTCATCGGTCTGGCCAGCCCGGCTGCCGCCGGTGTGGTGGCGGGCACCGTATGGGCGTTCAGCGACTATGGCATTCAGGGCTCCAAGCTGTCGTTCCTGGTGGCGCTGTTGGTGGCTGCTGCTGGCATGCTGATGGTCAGCAACATCAAGTACAACAGCTTCAAGGAGCTGGACCTCAAGGGGCGCGTGCCGTTCGTGGCGATCCTGGCGGTGGTGCTGGTGTTTGCCGTCGTGTTCAGCGACCCTCCGCGTATCCTTCTGTTGATCTTCCTTGCCTATGCAGCATCGGGGCCGATCCAGTTCCTGCTGAAGGCACGCCGTCGCAAAGTGTGAAAATCACTTAACGCTGGAATAACCTCACGGCTCCATAGTCTTACTGGTACATCCGTTACTCAGTGCTATGGAGCCGTTCATGCTTATCAAGCTTCCCAGGTCTTCCGAGTGCAAGGCGTCGGAGATCACCCCCGAAGGCATTTACCTTTCCCGTCGTACCCTGCTGGGCGGCTCATTGGCTGGCTTGGCGCTAGGCGCATTACCGGGCGGGGTGGGCGCGGCGCAAGTGTCCCGTTATGCTGATGTGCAGGCTGGGGTCGCACCAGCCTGGTTCACTGAAAAGCTCGCGGCCACGCACTGGCAAGCGGTGACGGTGAAGGACGAGGCGATCACGCCATTCAAGGATGCCACTCACTACAACAACTTCTACGAGTTCGGGCCCGACAAGGGCGACCCGGCGGCCAATGCCGACAGCCTGAAGACCGAACCGTGGTCTGTTGTGGTGGATGGTGAGGTTGGCAAACCCGGACGCTATGCACTGGAGGACTTCGTCAAACCCTATCAGCTTGAGGAGCGGATCTATCGGCTGCGCTGTGTTGAGGCGTGGTCGATGGTCATTCCGTGGCTGGGGTTCCCTTTGGCTCAGGTGCTCAAGCAGGTCGAGCCTACTTCCAAGGCGCGTTATGTGCGTTTCGAAACGCTGAACGATCCGCAGCATATGCCCGGGCAGCGCTCAGGATTCGCCTTGATCGACTGGCCTTATAGAGAAGGGTTGCGCCTGGATGAGGCGATGCACCCGTTGGCAATTCTCGCGGTGGGTATGTACGGCCGGGAGTTGCCCAACCAGAACGGCGCGCCGTTGCGTCTGGTGGTGCCTTGGAAGTATGGCTTCAAGAGCATCAAGTCGATTGTGCGCATCAGCCTGGTAGCGGAGCAGCCCGGTACTACCTGGGAAGGGCTGGCGCCGGATGAATATGGCTTCTATGCCAATGTGAACCCTACAGTCGACCACCCGCGCTGGAGTCAGGCGCGCGAACGTCGCTTGCCCAGCGGACTGTTCAGTCCCAACGTGCGGGAGACCCAGATGTTCAATGGCTATGCTGATGAAGTGGCGTCGCTCTATGCCGGGCTCGATCTGCGGAAGAACTACTGATGCGTTACCCCTGGTTTCGTTTGGCCATCTTCGTCGTAGGCTGCCTGTTTCCGATGTGGTGGCTATATGAAGCAGCGATGAACCTGCTGGGGCCTGACCCCGGGAAGATCATGATGGACCGCCTTGGGCTCGGGGCGCTTACCTTCTTGCTGGTGACCTTGAGCATGACCCCTCTGCAGAAGTTGACGGGCTGGTCTGGCTGGATCGTGGTTCGCCGGCAGCTGGGGTTGTGGGTGTTCGCTTATATAGTGCTGCACATACTGGCTTACCTGTTTTTCATTCTTGGGCTGGATTGGGGGCAGTTGGCGGTGGAACTCAGCAAGCGGCCCTACATTATTGTGGGGGCGCTGGGCTTCCTGGGTTTGCTGGCGTTGGCGGTTACCTCTAACCGGTACAGCCAACGGCGGCTGGGGGCGCGGTGGAAGAAGCTGCATAGGTTGGTGTATGCGGTGCTTGGGTTGGGCTTGCTGCATTTCCTCTGGATCGTGCGTTCCGACCTTCGGGAATGGTCGATCTATGCGTTTATTGGGGCTGTGTTGATGGTGTTGCGGATACCTGCTGTTGCGCGGGCTCTTCCCAGGGTTGCCAGGAGGCAGGGTAGGGCGGTTTGAGAGGGGGTGGGGCTGCCACGGGCCTGTCTTGAGATAGCAATGGCTGTGGAGGGGGCCCGCCTTTGTTTCTCTGGTGTCTGTGAGATCGAGCGCCGCCCGCGCGGCGCATCGCGAGCTGCGCTCGCTCCTACGTTTGTTTCGGGCCAGTCACGCCTGTGATAGGCGCGCGCGACCGCCTTGTTTGTACGACGCGATATCGCGCCATGCGCCAAGGCGCTCGCGCGCAAATCCCCAGAAATAATAGGCCCGAAACAAACGTAGGAGCGAGCGACAGCTCGCGATGCGCTTGTTTGTACGATGCGATATCGCGCCATGCGCCAAGGCGTTCGCGCGCAAATCCCCCAGAAATAATTGGCCCGAAACAAACGTAGGAGCGAGCGCAGCTCGCGATGCGCCGCGCGGGCGGCGCTCGATCTCACAGGCGCTGAATGTGTTGCGGCGAGCACCTGGTGGCTTTGATACGGTCTTCACCTGGAATATTCCAAATAAATGAAATTAAAGGTTGACGCGCTTTCGAATCCCCTTATAATGCGCCCCACTTCCAGCGACATCGGAACGAAAAACTCCTTGATATTCAACGAGTTAAGTAGTTAAGGCAAAAACTGGAGGGGCTACGATCGAATGATCGAAAGCGGTTGAAAAGGTGGTTGACAGTGCTTCTAAGTGCTGTATGATTCGCCTCCCGCTACGAGAGATCGCAGCGAGCCAAGTGTTTGAAGCTAAACGAGTTTCTCGCAAAAAACTTCAAAATAAACGCTTGACAGGCTCTGAGGAAAGCGTAGAATGCGCGCCTCGGTTGAGACGAAAAGCTCTTAACCAAACGCTCTTTAACAAATCGAATCAAGCAATTCGTGTGGGTGCTTGTGAGTACGGACTGATAGTCAAAAAGATTATCAGCATCACAAGTGACCATGCGAGAAATCACATAGTCATTTGAGATTGCTGAGCCAAGTTTAGGGTTTCTTAAAAACCCAAGCAGTATTGAACTGAAGAGTTTGATCATGGCTCAGATTGAACGCTGGCGGCAGGCCTAACACATGCAAGTCGAGCGGATGACGGGAGCTTGCTCCTTGATTCAGCGGCGGACGGGTGAGTAATGCCTAGGAATCTGCCTGGTAGTGGGGGACAACGTTTCGAAAGGAACGCTAATACCGCATACGTCCTACGGGAGAAAGCAGGGGACCTTCGGGCCTTGCGCTATCAGATGAGCCTAGGTCGGATTAGCTAGTTGGTGGGGTAATGGCTCACCAAGGCGACGATCCGTAACTGGTCTGAGAGGATGATCAGTCACACTGGAACTGAGACACGGTCCAGACTCCTACGGGAGGCAGCAGTGGGGAATATTGGACAATGGGCGAAAGCCTGATCCAGCCATGCCGCGTGTGTGAAGAAGGTCTTCGGATTGTAAAGCACTTTAAGTTGGGAGGAAGAGCAGTAAGCTAATACCTTGCTGTTTTGACGTTACCGACAGAATAAGCACCGGCTAACTCTGTGCCAGCAGCCGCGGTAATACAGAGGGTGCAAGCGTTAATCGGAATTACTGGGCGTAAAGCGCGCGTAGGTGGTTTGTTAAGTTGGATGTGAAAGCCCCGGGCTCAACCTGGGAACTGCATCCAAAACTGGCAAGCTAGAGTACGGTAGAGGGTGGTGGAATTTCCTGTGTAGCGGTGAAATGCGTAGATATAGGAAGGAACACCAGTGGCGAAGGCGACCACCTGGACTGATACTGACACTGAGGTGCGAAAGCGTGGGGAGCAAACAGGATTAGATACCCTGGTAGTCCACGCCGTAAACGATGTCAACTAGCCGTTGGAATCCTTGAGATTTTAGTGGCGCAGCTAACGCATTAAGTTGACCGCCTGGGGAGTACGGCCGCAAGGTTAAAACTCAAATGAATTGACGGGGGCCCGCACAAGCGGTGGAGCATGTGGTTTAATTCGAAGCAACGCGAAGAACCTTACCAGGCCTTGACATGCAGAGAACTTTCCAGAGATGGATTGGTGCCTTCGGGAACTCTGACACAGGTGCTGCATGGCTGTCGTCAGCTCGTGTCGTGAGATGTTGGGTTAAGTCCCGTAACGAGCGCAACCCTTGTCCTTAGTTACCAGCACGTAATGGTGGGCACTCTAAGGAGACTGCCGGTGACAAACCGGAGGAAGGTGGGGATGACGTCAAGTCATCATGGCCCTTACGGCCTGGGCTACACACGTGCTACAATGGTCGGTACAGAGGGTTGCCAAGCCGCGAGGTGGAGCTAATCTCACAAAACCGATCGTAGTCCGGATCGCAGTCTGCAACTCGACTGCGTGAAGTCGGAATCGCTAGTAATCGCGAATCAGAATGTCGCGGTGAATACGTTCCCGGGCCTTGTACACACCGCCCGTCACACCATGGGAGTGGGTTGCACCAGAAGTAGCTAGTCTAACCTTCGGGAGGACGGTTACCACGGTGTGATTCATGACTGGGGTGAAGTCGTAACAAGGTAGCCGTAGGGGAACCTGCGGCTGGATCACCTCCTTAATCGACGACATCAGCCTGCTGATGAGCTCCCACACGAATTGCTTGATTCATTGTATAAAGACGATCAAGACCCAAAGTTTTACCCTTAGGTCTGTAGCTCAGTTGGTTAGAGCGCACCCCTGATAAGGGTGAGGTCGGCAGTTCAAATCTGCCCAGACCTACCAATTTTGGTTGGAATGTTGAGCACCCCATGCCTCTGGATAAAGAGTGGTGAGGACGGCTCTTCTGCAGTTCAAATCTGCCCAGACCTACCAATATGCGGGGCCATAGCTCAGCTGGGAGAGCGCCTGCCTTGCACGCAGGAGGTCAGCGGTTCGATCCCGCTTGGCTCCACCACTTGCTGTACCTTGATCAAACTCAGAAATGAGCATTCGTATCGAATGTTGATTTCTGACTTTTGTCAGATCGTTCTTTAAAAATTCGGATATGTGATAGATATAGACTGAACACCAGTTTCACTGCTGGTGGATCAGGCTAAGGTAAAATTTGTGAGTTCTGCTCGAAAGAGCAACGTACGAATTTTCGGCGAATGTCGTCTTCACAGTATAACCAGATTGCTTGGGGTTATATGGTCAAGTGAAGAAGCGCATACGGTGGATGCCTTGGCAGTCAGAGGCGATGAAAGACGTGGTAGCCTGCGATAAGCTTTGGGGAGTCGGCAAACAGACTGTGATCCAGAGATCTCTGAATGGGGGAACCCACTCAGCATAAGCTGAGTATCTTGTACTGAATACATAGGTGCAAGAGGCGAACCAGGGGAACTGAAACATCTAAGTACCCTGAGGAAAAGAAATCAACCGAGATTCCCTTAGTAGTGGCGAGCGAACGGGGACCAGCCCTTAAGTTGATTTGAGATTAGTGGAACGCTCTGGAAAGTGCGGCCATAGTGGGTGATAGCCCCGTACACGAAAATCTCTTATCAATGAAATCGAGTAGGACGGAGCACGAGAAACTTTGTCTGAATATGGGGGGACCATCCTCCAAGGCTAAATACTACTGACTGACCGATAGTGAACCAGTACCGTGAGGGAAAGGCGAAAAGACCCCGGAGAGGGGAGTGAAATAGAACCTGAAACCGTATGCGTACAAGCAGTGGGAGCCTACTTTGTTAGGTGACTGCGTACCTTTTGTATAATGGGTCAGCGACTTATATTCAGTGGCGAGCTTAACCGAATAGGGGAGGCGTAGCGAAAGCGAGTCTTAATAGGGCGTTTAGTCGCTGGGTATAGACCCGAAACCGGGCGATCTATCCATGGGCAGGTTGAAGGTTAGGTAACACTGACTGGAGGACCGAACCGACTACCGTTGAAAAGTTAGCGGATGACCTGTGGATCGGAGTGAAAGGCTAATCAAGCTCGGAGATAGCTGGTTCTCCTCGAAAGCTATTTAGGTAGCGCCTCATGTATCACTGTAGGGGGTAGAGCACTGTTTCGGCTAGGGGGTCATCCCGACTTACCAAACCGATGCAAACTCCGAATACCTACAAGTGCCGAGCATGGGAGACACACGGCGGGTGCTAACGTCCGTCGTGAAAAGGGAAACAACCCAGACCGTCAGCTAAGGTCCCAAAGTCATGGTTAAGTGGGAAACGATGTGGGAAGGCTTAGACAGCTAGGAGGTTGGCTTAGAAGCAGCCACCCTTTAAAGAAAGCGTAATAGCTCACTAGTCGAGTCGGCCTGCGCGGAAGATGTAACGGGGCTCAAACCATGCACCGAAGCTACGGGTATCATCTTATGATGATGCGGTAGAGGAGCGTTCTGTAAGCCTGTGAAGGTGAGTTGAGAAGCTTGCTGGAGGTATCAGAAGTGCGAATGCTGACATGAGTAACGACAATGCGAGTGAAAAACTCGCACGCCGAAAGACCAAGGTTTCCTGCGCAACGTTAATCGACGCAGGGTTAGTCGGTCCCTAAGGCGAGGCTGAAAAGCGTAGTCGATGGAAAACAGGTTAATATTCCTGTACTTCCAGTTATTGCGATGGAGGGACGGAGAAGGTTAGGCCAGCCTGGCGTTGGTTGTCCAGGTTTAAGGTGGTAGGCTGGAATCTTAGGCAAATCCGGGATTTCAAGGCCGAGAGCTGATGACGAGTTGCCTTTAGGCGACGAAGTGGTTGATACCATGCTTCCAAGAAAAGCTCCTAAGCTTCAGATAACTGGGAACCGTACCCCAAACCGACACAGGTGGTTAGGTAGAGAATACCAAGGCGCTTGAGAGAACTCGGGTGAAGGAACTAGGCAAAATGGCACCGTAACTTCGGGAGAAGGTGCGCCGGCGAGGGTGAAGGACTTGCTCCGTAAGCCCATGCCGGTCGAAGATACCAGGCCGCTGCGACTGTTTATTAAAAACACAGCACTCTGCAAACACGAAAGTGGACGTATAGGGTGTGACGCCTGCCCGGTGCCGGAAGGTTAATTGATGGGGTTAGCGCAAGCGAAGCTCTTGATCGAAGCCCCGGTAAACGGCGGCCGTAACTATAACGGTCCTAAGGTAGCGAAATTCCTTGTCGGGTAAGTTCCGACCTGCACGAATGGCGTAACGATGGCGGCGCTGTCTCCACCCGAGACTCAGTGAAATTGAAATCGCTGTGAAGATGCAGTGTATCCGCGGCTAGACGGAAAGACCCCGTGAACCTTTACTATAGCTTTGCACTGGACTTTGAATTTGCTTGTGTAGGATAGGTGGGAGGCTTTGAAGTGGGGACGCCAGTTCTCATGGAGCCATCCTTGAAATACCACCCTGGCAACTTTGAGGTTCTAACTCAGGTCCGTTATCCGGATCGAGGACAGTGTATGGTGGGTAGTTTGACTGGGGCGGTCTCCTCCCAAAGAGTAACGGAGGAGTACGAAGGTGCGCTCAGACCGGTCGGAAATCGGTCGTAGAGTATAAAGGCAAAAGCGCGCTTGACTGCGAGACAAACACGTCGAGCAGGTACGAAAGTAGGTCTTAGTGATCCGGTGGTTCTGTATGGAAGGGCCATCGCTCAACGGATAAAAGGTACTCCGGGGATAACAGGCTGATACCGCCCAAGAGTTCATATCGACGGCGGTGTTTGGCACCTCGATGTCGGCTCATCACATCCTGGGGCTGAAGCCGGTCCCAAGGGTATGGCTGTTCGCCATTTAAAGTGGTACGCGAGCTGGGTTTAGAACGTCGTGAGACAGTTCGGTCCCTATCTGCCGTGGACGTTTGAGATTTGAGAGGGGCTGCTCCTAGTACGAGAGGACCGGAGTGGACGAACCTCTGGTGTTCCGGTTGTCACGCCAGTGGCATTGCCGGGTAGCTATGTTCGGAAGAGATAACCGCTGAAAGCATCTAAGCGGGAAACTTGCCTCAAGATGAGATCTCACTGGGATCTTGAATCCCCTAAAGGGCCGTCGAAGACTACGACGTTGATAGGTTGGGTGTGTAAGCGCTGTGAGGCGTTGAGCTAACCAATACTAATTGCCCGTGAGGCTTGACCATATAACACCCAAGCAATTTGCTGACGCAGATTGCGGTGGTGAAGACGAAAGACCCGAAAATTCGTAAGACCACAAATATCGCATATCCGGATTCGCTGGGCTGTCCATCTGGACATTCTGGCTACAGAATTTCTTGACGACCATAGAGCATTGGAACCACCTGATCCCATCCCGAACTCAGTAGTGAAACGATGCATCGCCGATGGTAGTGTGGGGTTTCCCCATGTGAGAGTAGGTCATCGTCAAGATTCATTTCGCAAAACCCCTATCTGCACATGCAGGTAGGGGTTTTGTCTTTGTGGGCAAAAAAGCCTGTGCCTGCTCGAAGCCCTGCGAGCACGCCCGCTCCCGCGGCCTGATGGCATTCGGCCGTTTCATGTACGCGTGATATCGTTCCCCTCTCAGCCATCAGCGCCTCCAGAGACCTTCCGATGCTCAACACCGCCCATCTCCATCCAGGCTTCATGATCGTTCACGGCAACCGCCTCGACGACCTGCGTAGCCTGGTAGTGAGCTGGATGCGTCGCTACCCGCTGGCGCCTCTGGAAAACGAAATTGCCCTGGTGCAAAGCAACGGTATCGCCCAATGGCTCAAGCTGGCCCTGGCTGAAGATCCGCTGGAGGATGACCTGGGCGGCTGCGGCATCGCCGCTGCAATCGATGTGCAACTGCCCGGTAGCTTTATGTGGCAGCTCTATCGCAGCGTGCTGGGCCGTAGCGAAATTCCCGAAGTGTCTCTGCTCGACAAGGCACCACTGACCTGGCGCCTGATGCGCCTGTTGCCAGCACTCATCGAGCGGCCGTATTTCGAGCCACTGCGGCGCTTCCTCACCGACGACAGTGACTTGCGCAAGCGCTACCAGCTGGCCGAGCGCCTGGCCGACCTGTTCGACCAGTACCAGGTCTACCGCGCCGATTGGCTCAAGGACTGGGCCACTGGCGAGCATGTCATCAACACGGCCCGCGGCGAGCGCAAAGTCCTGCCGCCAGGCAACCGCTGGCAAGCCGAGCTGTGGCGAGCATTGCTGGAGGATGTTGGCGAGCAAGGCATGGCACAGAGCCGCGCCGGAGTACACCAACGCTTCATCGAGCGCATCAACAGCCTGGAGCAGGCGCCTGCAGGGCTGCCATCGAGGGTGATCGTGTTCGGTATCTCTTCGCTGCCGGCCCAGGCCCTGGAAGCGCTGGCAGGCCTGTCGCGTTTCAGTCAGGTTCTGTTGTGCGTACACAACCCATGCCGTCATCACTGGGCCGATATCGTTGCCGACAAGGACCTGTTGCGCCATCAGTACAAACGCCAGCAACGCAAGCAAGGCATGCCCTTGCAACTGGACGACCAGACGCTGCACCAGCATGCCCATCCGTTACTGGCAGCCTGGGGTAAACAAGGCCGCGACTACATCAACCTGCTCGACAGCTATGACGACCCGGGCAGCTACCAGGGCGTGTTCAGCGACGGCCGCATCGACCTGTTCAGCGACGGTTCGCCCACCACGCTGCTCAACGAGCTGCAGGATGACATTCTGGAGTTGCGCCCGCTCGCCGAGAGCCGCGAACTGTGGCCGCCAGTCGACACCACAAAAGACCGCTCGATCCGCTTCCATATCGCGCACAGCCCGCAACGTGAAGTGGAGATCCTCCACGACCAGCTGTTGGCCCGCTTCAGCGCCGACCCTAGTTTGCGCCCGCGCGACGTGATCGTCATGCTGCCGGACATCGACACTTACGCGCCACATATCCGTGCCGTCTTCGGCCAGTTGCAGCGCAACGACCCGCGATACATCCCGTTCACCCTGACAGACCAGGGCCAGCGTGGCCGCGAGCCTTTGCTGATCGCGCTGGAGCACCTGCTCAAACTGCCTGACAGCCGCTTCGCGGTCAGCGAAGTGCTCGACCTGCTGGACGTGCCGGCAGTCCGCGCCCGCTTCGGCATCCGCGAAAACGACCTGCCCACGCTGCACCGCTGGATCGAGGGCGCTGGCATCCGTTGGGGCCTTGACGCCGAGCAGCGGGCGAGCCTGGGCTTGCCCGCCGGGCTTGAACAGAACAGTTGGCGTTTCGGCCTGCGCCGCATGCTGTTGGGTTATGCGGTGGGGGTGGGTGAGGCCTGTGATGGCATTGAACCCTACGATGAAATCGGTGGCCTGGACGCGGCACTGATCGGCCCGCTGGTCGCGTTGCTTGATGCGCTCGAAGTTGCCTGCCAGGCCTTGTCCGAGCCTGCTACCGTCAGCCAGTGGGGCGAGCGACTGCATGCCTTGCTGAACGTGTTCTTCCTCGCCGACGACGAAGGTGATGAATTCCTGTTGATGCAGTTGCAGGATCTGCGCGACAGCTGGCTTGAAGTGTGCGAGACCGTCGGCCTGCACGACCCGCTACCGCTTACCGTGGTGCGTGAAGCCTGGCTGTCGGGCCTCGATCAAGGCAAGCTGTCGCAACGTTTCCTCGCCGGCTCGGTCAACTTCTGCACACTCATGCCCATGCGCGCCATCCCGTTCAGGGTGGTCTGCCTGCTGGGCATGAACGATGGCGACTACCCGCGTGCGCAGCAACCGCTGGACTTCGACCTGATGGCCAGCGACTATCGCCCCGGTGACCGCTCACGCCGCGAAGACGACCGTTACCTGCTGCTTGAAGCGCTACTGTCGGCACGTGACCAACTGTATGTCAGCTGGGTGGGGCGCAGTATCCGCGACAACAGCGAACGCCCGGCCTCGGTGCTGATCGGCCAGCTGCGCGATCACATTGCTGCGGGCTGGCATTTGGCCGACGCGCAGCAGGGGCAGCCCGCGAAACCGGGCGAGCAACTGTTGCACGCACTGACCCAGGAGCACCCGCTGCAGCCATTCAGCCCTCGGTACTTCCAGAAGGGCAGCCCACTGTTCAGCTATGCCCATGAATGGCAGGTGCTGCACCAGCAGGGCGAGGCAGACGAGCAGAGCGAGCCGGGCCTGCCGCCATATCAGGACGCTGAAGCCCTGAGTCTGCACCAGCTGAATGATTTCTTGCGCCACCCGGTGCGGCACTTCTTCAGCCAGCGCTTGAAGGTGTACTTTGAGGCGCTGGAAGCGCCCACCCCGGACGAAGAGCCCTTCGTCCTCGATACCCTGCAACGCTACGGCGCCAGTGAAAGCCTGCTTGGCGCCGCCTTGGCCGCACCTGACAACGCCGAACAGGCCTTGCGCGCCCAGGCCCGACGCCTGCAGGCCTGCGGCTTACTGCCACTAGCCGGTTTCGGCGAACTGCTGCAAAACGAGTTGATCGAACCGCTGCCGGACCTGCTGCAACGTCACCAGCAATTGCTGCAACGCTGGCCACAGCTGGTCGAGGGCGCTTTGCCGGTGCATTTCGAGCACGGTCAGCACCGTCTGGAAGGCTGGCTGGGCCGGGTGTTCCAGGCGGAAGACCAGAGCCTGCTCAGCATCACCACAGTACCCAACACCATCAGTGCCGGGCGCAACAACCTGAAGTGGCACCGCCTTATCGCGCCCTGGGTTACGCACCTGGCGGCCTGTGCAGCGGGCTACCCCTATAACAGTGCATTGGTAGCCAGTGACCTGACCCTGTTGCTTGCGCCGCTGCCGCAAGCACTGGCCGCGCAACTGCTGGGCGACCTGTTGGTGGCCCGTCAGGCGGCAATGAATGCGCCGTTGCCAGTCGCGGCCAAGACCGCGTTCGCCTGGTTGGCCCAAGACGATGCCGATAAAGCCATGGCCGCAGCAGCTCGTGCCTACGAAGGCGACGAACGCACCAGCTTTGGCGAACGGAGTGAAAGCATTGCCTTGGCCCGCCAGTTCCGGGACTTTGCAGCACTCACCGCTGACGAAACGTTTGAAGGCTGGTGCGAGACCTTGTACCGCCCGTTGTTCACCGCCCCTTGGCAGACCTTGGGCAACCCGGAGAAAGGCGCATGACCCAGGACCGTCCGCTGGCACTGAGTTTCCCCCTGCACGGTAGCCAGCTGATCGAGGCCAGCGCTGGCACGGGCAAGACTTTCACCATTTCGGCGCTGTACCTGCGCCTGATCCTCGGGCACGGTGGCGAGCAGGGCTTCGAGCGTGAGCTGCTGCCACCGCAGATCCTCGTGGTGACCTTCACCGACGCCGCCACCAAAGAGCTGCGCGAGCGCATCCGCGCCCGCCTGGCTGAAGCCGCACGGTTCTTCCGTGGTGAGCTGGAAGGCGCTGATCCGCTGTTGCACCAACTGCGTGACGATTACCCGCAAGAGACTTGGCCGCGCTGCGCCGGCCGGTTGGAAATCGCCGTGCAGTGGATGGACGAGGCTGCGGTATCGACCATCCATGGCTGGTGCCAGCGCATGCTGCGCGAGCATGCCTTCGACAGCGGCAGCCTGTTCACCCAGACCTTGGAAACCGACCACAGTGAGTTGTTGGGCCAGGTCATGCGCGATTACTGGCGGCGCTTCTGCTATGGGATGCAAGGTGACGCTTTGACCTGGGTACGCGGCAACTGGGGGAGCCCCGACGCCTTGCTGCCGCACATTCGCCCGCTGTTCGGCCGTGTGCGCGTCCAGCAGGATGGGCCAGAGCCCGCCGCATTGATCCAAGCGTCGCTGCAGCAACGTGGCGCGCAGTTGGCGCGGATCAAGGCGCCATGGGCGCAGTGGGCCGAGGAGCTGCGGCAAATCTGCCGCGATGCGCTGGCTGCCAAGCAGGTCGACGGCCGCAAGATGCAAGCCCGTTACTTCGAGCCCTGGTTCGACAAGCTCTGCGCTTGGGCCAGCGATGAGCAACTGGTAGAGCTCGACTTGGGCACCGGCTTTACCCGGCTGACCCCGGCGGGCATGGCCGAGGCCTGGAAGGGAGAACCTCCCGAGCACCCAGCCCTCAACGCCATGCAGCACTTGCAGCAACAATTGCAGGCCCTGGACAGCCCGGATGCCCCGCTGCTCGAGCACGCGGCCAGTTGGGTATCGGCGCGTTTCGAAGTGGAGAAGCGCCGGCGTGCAGAAATGGGCTTCGACGACATGCTCGTGCGCTTGCAGCACGCACTCGCCAGCGAGGCCGGCGAGCGCCTGGCCAGTCTGATCCGTGAGCAGTTCCCGGTAGCGCTGATCGACGAATTCCAGGACACCGACCCGGTTCAGTACGGTATTTTCGAGCGCATTTACCAGATCAGCGAAAATCGCGCAGAAACCGGCCTGTTCATGATCGGCGACCCCAAGCAGGCGATCTACGCCTTCCGGGGTGCCGACATCTACACCTACCTCGCCGCGCGACGTGCCACCAGCGGCCGCCTGCACAGCCTGGACACCAACTACCGTTCCAGCAAAGCCATGGTGGCGGCGGTCAACCAGGTGTTCCTGCAGGCCGAGGCGCGTGAAGCGGGGCGGGGTGCATTCCTGTTCCGCGAGGCCGATGACAACCCGCTGCCATTCATCGAGGTGCGCGCCAAGGGGCGTGGCGAACAGCTGCTGATTGACGGTGAAGTCAGTGCAGCCCTGCAATGCTGGCAGTTGGAAAGTGAAGAGCCAGTCTCCAGCAGCGTTTACCGCCAGCAACTGGCCGCCAGTTGCGCCAGCCATATTGTTGCCTTGCTCAATGGCGGCCAGCAGGGCACGGCGGGTTTCCAGAATGCCGAAGGCGAATTGCGCGCCTGCTTGCCCTCGGACATCGCCATTCTGGTGCGCGATGGCCATGAGGCGCAGATGGTCCGCGCCGAACTGGCCGCTCGCGAGGTGCGCAGTGTGTACCTGTCCGACAAGGACTCGGTGTTTGCCGCCCAGGAAGCCCACGACCTGCTGGTCTGGCTCAAGGCCTGCGCCGAGCCTGACTCGGAGCGCCTGCTCAAGGCTGCTCTGGCCAGCCTGACACTGGGCCTGTCGCTGGCCGCGCTGGACCGGCTTAACCAGGACGAGCGGGTCTGGGAGAGCTGGGTGATGCGTTTTCGTCTTTACCGCGACACCTGGCAGCGCCAGGGGGTGTTGCCGATGTTGCGCCACCTGCTGCATGACTTCCAGCTACCGCGCACGCTGATCCGCCGCAGTGATGGCGAGCGGGTGCTGACCAACCTGCTGCACCTGGCCGAGCTGCTGCAGCAGGCTGCTGGCGAGCTGGACGGCGAACAGGCGCTTATCCGCCACCTGGCCGAGCACCTGGCCAGTTCCGGGCAGGCCGGTGAAGAGCAGATCCTGCGCCTGGAGAGCGACGAACAGTTGGTCAAGGTGGTGACCATCCACAAATCCAAGGGCCTGGAATATCCCTTGGTCTACCTGCCATTCATCTGCACCAGCAAACCGGTGGATGGCAGCCGTCTGCCGCTGGCGTGGCATGACAGCGAAGGTAACGCCCACGTCACCCTTACACCTGACCAGGAGCAGATCGAGCGCGCTGACGACGAGCGCCTGGCCGAAGACCTGCGCCTGCTCTACGTGGCCCTGACTCGCGCCCAGCATGCTTGCTGGCTGGGTGTCGCCGACCTCAAGCGCGGTAATCAGAAGAGCTCGCAGCTGCACCGCTCGGCTTTTGGCTACCTGCTGGGGGGCGGCCTTGCCTTGGCTGGCTCGGCGCAACTGACGGACTGGTTGCAGGCTTTGGCGGCAGGTTGCCCGCACATCACTTGCCCAGGCTTGCCGCAGGCGGACGAGCAGATGTATCGCATGCCACACGCCGAACGTGAACTGCTGCCAGCACGCAGGCCACGCCGTGCGGCTGCCGAGCACTGGTGGATCGCTTCCTACAGTGCCCTTCGTGTTGGTGATCAGACCCTCGGCGCCGACAGCTCGCAGGCCCAGCAACTGCTGGATGACGAGGTGGCCGATGCCCAGATGTTGCGTGAAGTCCCGGCCGACAGCGGCGATATCCATCGCTTCCCGCGGGGGCCTAACCCCGGCACCTTCCTCCATGGTTTGCTGGAGTGGGCGGGCCGTGAGGGCTTCTGCGAGGTCAGCGGCAACCCTCAACTGATCGAGCGTACCGTTGGCCAGCGCTGCAACCGCCGTGACTGGGCCGGCTGGATCCCCACCCTGAGCCACTGGATGCAACGTTTGCTGGGCGAGGCGTTGCCGCTGCCGGGCGGCGACCAGAGCGTAACCCTGGGCCAGCTGCGTCATTACCAGATCGAAATGGAGTTCTGGTTCGCCAGCCACCGGGTCGACGCAGAACAACTCGATCGCCTGGTGGCGCGTCACACCCACCCCGGTCTGGCGCGCCCGGCTGCGCAGCCGACAGTGCTCAACGGCATGTTCAAAGGGTTCATCGACCTGGCGTTCGAGCTGGACGGGCGTTACTACGTGACCGACTACAAGTCCAACTGGTTGGGTCCGGACATCCAGGCCTACGATGCCATGGCCATGGAAAAGGCGATTCTTGAGCACCGCTACGACCTGCAGTATGTGCTGTACCTGCTGGCCCTGCACCGCCAGTTGCGCGCGCGGCTGGCGGACTACGATTATGACCGCCATGTTGGCGGCGCCCTGTTCATCTTCCTGCGCGGTGCCAGCAGCAGCGGCCACGGTGTGTACCACGCCAAGCCACCGCGTGAGCTGATCGAAAGCCTCGATGCGCTGTTCCGTGGCGAGCACGCGCCGGTACAGCAGGACCTGTTTGCCGGAGTTGCGCCATGAGCCGAAGCCTTGTCGACCTGTTGCCCACCCCGTTGCACGCAGAGCACCTGCTGGCGCTGGCACCACAGCACAACAGCGCTGACCTGCTGCAATTGCTCGACCGTTGGGTTGAGCGGGGCTGGCTACGAGCCCTGGACCGCGCATTCGTCTCGTTCCTGGAAGAGCGCGCCCCCGGCAGTGATCCCTTGCTGTTGCTGGCGGCAGCGCTGGCCAGCCACCAACTTGGGCACGGGCATGTCTGCCTCGACCTGCAACAAACCTTGGCCGAGCCAGATTTCGCCCTGTCGTTGCCGCCGGAAGGTGATGCCCTGATCGGCCCTTTGCTACTGCCATCGCAACTGCTGGCCAACCTCGACTTGAATGCCTGGCTTCAGCGCATCATCGCTAGCCCGCTGGTGGCCGCAGGTGATACGCCTGGCCAGCAAGCGCGGCCACTGGTACGCAGTGGCGAGCGCCTTTACCTGCGCCGTTACTGGAGTTACGAACGGCGCATCGACCAGGCCCTGCGCCAGCGCCTGAGTCAGGCCGAAGCACCGCCTGCAGACCTGCCAGAGCGCTTGGCGCAACTGTTCGAGGGCGGCGCACCAGCTGGCCAGGTGGACTGGCAGAAGCTCGCCTGTGCCTTGGCCACCCGTGCCGGTTTCAGCATCATCACTGGCGGCCCCGGTACTGGCAAGACGACCACCGTGGTGCGCCTGCTGGCGTTGCTGCAGGCACCGGCAGTGGAGCAGGGCAGGCCACTGCGCATCCGTCTGGCTGCACCGACCGGCAAGGCCGCTGCGCGCCTGACCGAATCCATTGGCCAGCAAGTCGAGCGCCTGCAAGTCAGCGCCGAAGTACGCGGGCAAATCCCTACTGAAGTCAGCACCGTGCATCGCCTGCTCGGTAGCCGCCCGGGCTCGCGGCACTTCCGCCACCATGCTGGCAACCCGTTGCCGTTGGATGTGCTGGTGGTCGACGAGGCGTCGATGATCGACCTGGAAATGATGGCCAACCTGCTCGATGCCTTGCCGCCGCGGGCGCGTCTGGTGCTGCTGGGCGACAAGGACCAGTTGGCTTCGGTTGAGGCCGGCGCGGTGCTGGGTGACCTGTGCCGCGATGCTGAGGAGGGCTTTTACTCGCCGGCGACTGCAGCGTGGCTTCAGCAGATCAGTGGCGAGTCGCTGGCCGGCAGTGGCCTCAAGACCGGCGATGAGCAGCGCCACCCATTGGCGCAGCAAGTGGTGATGCTGCGGTTCTCAAGGCGTTTCGGTGAAGGCAGCGGTATCGGCCAGTTGGCCAGACTGGTCAATCGTCAGGACGCTCACGCGGCGCGCAACCTGCTGGCCACGGCGCCGGCCGACGTGCACAGCCTGGCGCTCAAGCACGAGCAGGATCGTGCTTTCGACCGCCTGCTACTCGACGGCCTGAACCGCGGGACCGATGGCCCGCAAGGCTACCGCAGCTACCTGCGCACCCTTGGCCGTTACCGGCCGGCACTTGATACCGCCTTTGACGATCCCGCCTGGGAGCAATGGGCGAGCAAGGTTTTGCGCAGTTTCGAAGATTTCCAGTTGCTGTGCGCGGTGCGCCGGGGTGCCTGGGGTGTCGAAGGCCTCAACGAGCGGGTGGCGCGGGTGCTGCACAATGCCGGTCTGATCGACAGCCAGCAGCCTTGGTACGAAGGGCGCCCGGTGCTGGTGACCCGCAACGACTACGGCCTGGGTCTGATGAACGGTGACATCGGCATTGCCCTGCGCCTGCCGGATGAGCATGGCCAGCCGCTGCTGCGTGTGGCCTTCCCGCGCAACGATGGCAATGGTGGTGTGCGGTTCGTTCTGCCGAGCCGGCTCAACGAAGTGGAAACGGTATTCGCCATGACCGTGCACAAGTCCCAGGGCTCGGAGTTCAGCCACACTGCCCTGGTGCTGCCGGATGCGCTCAACCCGGTGCTGACCAAGGAACTGGTGTACACCGGCATCACCCGGGCCAAGCACTGCTTCAGCCTGGTTGAGCCACGCCAAGGCATCTTCGAAGAAGCGGTGGCGCGCAAAGTACGGCGTATTTCCGGGTTGATGCTCGAACAGGTCTAGGGCCATGAAACCCATTACACGTGGCCGCATGTTCATACAATAAAGCGGCCATGTGCTATCGTTGCGCCGATATCGGAAGGGGCTTGAAGGGATTTCCCACATGAACGTGGCCGCAAGGCGAGTGACAAGCTGTGCGCTTTCGCTATTGCTGGCCGTCCTGTTCCTTTCTGCAGGCGCTGCCCAGGCAGACCCCGGTACAACTGCCGCCCAGGCACAGCAACGCGCCAAGGCAGTCACCCAGGTAGTACTGGGTATCTTCAGCTACGCCCGCTGGCCCGTCGAACCTTCTCCTTTGCGCCTGTGCCTGGTCGGCCCGACCGAGTACGCCGACGATCTCATCAAGGGCCATGTCCAGGAGTCTGGCCGGCCGCTGCAGGTGCGGCGCCTGCTGGCAGAAGACACCCAGGTCGCCCAGGCCTGCGATGCCATCTACATCGGCAAGCTTGACCAGGGCCAGCGGGATCGACTGTTCCAGCGTATCGGCGGCCGCCCGGTGCTGAGCATCAGCGAGGCGGATGACCCCTGCACGGTCGGCAGCCTGTTCTGCCTGCGGGTCAGCGACCAGCAGGTGGCCTTTGAAGTCAATCTCGACTCGGTGGCACGCTCTGGCGTGCACATTCACCCCAGCGTGCTGCAATTGTCGCGGCGCCGGGCGGAGCAGCCATGAAGCCGACCCGCAAGCGTACCGTGCGCCCGACCCTGCGCTCGGTGCTGGGCCGTGGCCACCTTAGCGTCGCCTTGCTTGCCGTTGGCCTGGCGGGTATCTCTCTTACCCTGCTGGGCGTGCTCGCCCTGCGTGTCTATGCCAACCATAACCTGCAGCTGATCGCCCGCTCGATCAACTACACCGTAGAAGCGGCGGTGGTGTTCGATGACAGCGCCGCCGCCAATGAATCGCTGGCGTTGATTGCCAGTACCGAAGAAGTGGCCGAGGCCAAGGTCTTCAACAACGAGGGCGAGCAACTGGCGCACTGGCAACGCGACAATACCGGCATGCTCGCGCAGCTGGAGGTGCAGGTTGCCACTGCCTTGCTGGAAGAGCCGGTCATTCTGCCGATCGTGCACCAGAACCAGCAGGTTGGGCACATCGAGCTGGCAGGCCAGGGCAGGAGCCTGTTGCTGTTCCTGTTCAGCGGCTTGGCCGGCATTCTGTTCTGCACGGTCCTCAGCGCCCTGGCTGCCCAGTATCTGTCGCGGCGCCTGCTCAGCGATATCACCCGCCCGTTGCGTGGCCTGGCCAGTGTCGCCCATGCCGCCCGCCGCGAGCGCCGCTTCGACCGGCGCGTACCAGAAGCGCCGATTGCCGAGCTCAACGAACTGGGTAACGACTTCAATGCGCTGCTGGATGAACTGGAGGTGTGGCATAGCCACCTGCAGAGCGAAAACCAGACCCTGGCCCACCAGGCCAGCCACGACAGCCTGACCGGCTTGCCCAACCGCGCCTTCTTTGAAGGGCGCCTGAGCCGCAGCGTGCAAAATGCGGCGCGCCAGCAAGACCACCTGGCAGTGCTGTTCCTCGACAGCGACCACTTCAAGCAGATCAACGACACCCTTGGCCACGCCGTGGGTGACGAGGTGTTGATCAGTGTGGCCGAACGTGTGCGCGCCCAGCTGCGCGAGCAAGACCTGGTGGCGCGCCTGGGGGGCGACGAGTTTGCCGTGCTGTTGACGCCTTTGCATTCGCGCGAGGACGCCGAACACATTGCCGAGAAGATCGTTGCCAGCATGAAGTTGCCGGTGCAACTGGACAGTGGCCGCAGTATCGCCACCTCGCTGAGCGTCGGTATTGCCTATTACCCGGATGACGGCGCTGACCCGGCCAGTCTCCTCAATGCCGCCGATGCGGCAATGTACCAGGCCAAGCGCAAACGCCGTGGCCATTGGCAAGTGGCGCAGACGGAACGGTCCGCCAACGAAATCAGGAACAGGAGTTGAACCCGTGATGCAAGCCTTACGATTCCCGCTTTGGGCCTTGTTGCTCGCCATGCTGGCGCTGACCGGTTGTCAGAGCGCACCCCCCAAGGGCCTTACCCCAGAACAGATTGCTGTGCTCAAGCGCGAAGGTTTCACCCCGACCGATGAAGGTTGGGCCTACGACTTGTCTGGCAAAGTGCTGTTCGGCAGCGATCTGGACAGCCTCAACGGCCAGAGCCAGGCGATTGTCGAGCGCATCGGCAAGGCGTTGCTCGGCGTTGGTATCCAGGGCGTGCGGGTGGACGGGCATGCCGACTCGTCGGGCAAGGCGGCATACAACCAGCAACTGTCCGAGCGCCGCGCGCAAAGCGTGACCAAGGCGCTGGTGGGGGTTGGCATGCAGGCGCAGAACATTCAGAGCCGCGGCCTGGGCAGCAGCCAGCCGGTGGCGGACAACCGCACCAGCGCCGGGCGTACCGAGAACCGTCGGGTGTCCATCGTGGTAGCGTCCTACTGATCGTTGACGCTCGGGCTGTCACATATCCCCTGTAAGCGTGGGCAACGCGGCCTGGCACCGGCTTCGCCGGTGTTCGCGGGCAAGCCCGCTCCCACAGGGTCTGTGCTTGTCCTTGGAAATGCGCAGGCCCATCAGTCACATATCCCCTGTGGGAGCGGGCGTGCCCGCGAAGCAGGCAACGCGGTGTGTGGTACCGGCTTCGCCGGTGTTCGCGGGCAAGCCCGCTTCCACAGGGTCTGTGTCGCTCTCTGAATTGCGCAGGCCCATCAGTCCTGGGCAAAGCGTATCTCGCGGGTTTGCCCCATCAACAACGGCGCATTCGCCTCGGTCACCCCACGGATGTAATCCCACAGCAGGGTAATGCGCTTCAACTTGCGCAAGTCCTCCCGGCAGTACATCCAGAATTGCCGCGTCACCTCGATCTCCTCCGGCAACACCGTGACCAATCGCGGGTCCTGCGCGGCGAGGAAGCACGGCAATATCGCCAGCCCGCGCCCCTGCAGCGCTGCCGTGTACTGCGCGATCACGCTGGTACTGCGCAGATGCGCGCTGGCGTTGGGGATCAGGTTGGCCAGGTACAGCAGCTCGGAGCTGAACGCCAGGTCATCCACGTAACTGATGAACGGGTGTTTGGCCAAATCCCCCACCTGGCGGATCGGCGCGTGGCTGTCCAGGTAATCCTGGGTCGCGTACAGGCGCAAGCGGTAGTCGCACAGCTTGCAGCACACATAAGGTCCATGCTCGGGCCGCTCCAGGGCAATGACGATGTCCGCCTCACGCTTGGACAGGCTGATGAAGTGCGGCAGCGGCAGGATGTCTACCGAAATCGCCGGGTAGGCGTCGACGAAGTGGCTTAGCTGCGGCGTGATGAAAAAGCTGCCAAAGCCCTCCGTGCAGCCCATGCGCACATGGCCCGACAACGCCACCCCCGACCCGGACACCTGCTCGCACGCCATGTGCAGCGTGCTCTCGATCGATTCGGCATAGCCCAGCAGGCGCTGGCCCTCGGCGGTCAGCACAAAGCCGTTGGTGCGCGACTTTTCGAACAGCAAGGTGCCCAGCGCACCCTCCAGCGAGCTGATGCGTCGCGACACGGTGGTGTAGTCCACGCTCAGCCGTTTGGCAGCACTGCTGGCCTTGCGGGTGCGAGCCACTTCGAGGAAGAACTTCAAATCGTCCCAGTTGAGCGCGCTCAGGGATGTGAGGTCTTTTTGCATGATGATCCGGTTTTTTTGTGCGTTCTTGTTGGATGTTTGCACATCTATACTCGAAACAAGCCTCAGGACGCCACCTCGCGTTTGCCCGGCGCTGGCGATCTCGTCCCGACAATAATTCCAAGGAGAACGCAGATGAACGCACCGCAATCCCCTAACAGCACCAAGGTTGAGCAGGTCAAGCTGCTGATCGACGGCCAGTGGGTCGAGTCCAGAACCACCGAATGGCGTGACATCGTCAACCCGGCCACCCAAGAGGTGCTGGCGCGCGTACCGTTCGCCACCGTCGAGGAAGTCGATGCAGCCGTGGCCGCCGCGCACCGCGCATTCCAGACCTGGCGTGACACCCCGATCGGCGCGCGCATGCGCATCATGCTCAAGCTGCAGGCGCTGATCCGCGAACACACCAAACGCATTGCCCAGGTACTCAGCGCCGAGCAGGGCAAGACCCTGGCCGACGCCGAAGGTGATATCTTCCGCGGCCTGGAAGTGGTCGAGCACGCGGCGTCCATTGGCACCCTGCAGATGGGCGAATTCGCCGAGAACGTCGCCGGCGGTGTCGATACCTACACCTTGCGCCAGCCGATCGGCGTGTGCGCTGGCATCACCCCGTTCAACTTCCCGGCGATGATCCCGCTGTGGATGTTCCCCATGGCCATCGTCTGCGGCAACACCTTCGTGCTCAAACCATCCGAGCAGGATCCGCTGTCGACCATGCTTCTGGTCGAGCTGGCGCTGGAAGCCGGCGTACCGGCCGGCGTGCTGAACGTGGTGCACGGCGGCAAGCAGGTGGTGGATGCCATTTGCACCCACCAGGACATCAAGGCGATTTCCTTCGTGGGCTCTACTGAAGTCGGTACGCACGTGTACAACCTCGGCAGCCAGCATGGCAAGCGTGTGCAGTCAATGATGGGCGCCAAGAACCACGCGGTGGTGTTGCCTGATGCCAACCGCACGCAAACCATCAATGCGCTGGTCGGTGCGGCCTTCGGCGCGGCGGGCCAGCGCTGCATGGCGACCTCGGTGGCAGTGTTGGTGGGCAAGGCCCGCGAATGGTTGCCGGATATCAAGGAGGCTGCCAGCAAGCTCAAGGTCAATGCTGGCTGCGAGCCGGGCACCGACGTTGGCCCGGTGGTTTCCAAGCGGGCCAAGGAGCGTGTGCTGGGCCTGATCGAAAGCGGTATCAAGGAAGGCGCCAAGCTGGAACTCGACGGCCGTGACGTCAAGGTACCGGGCTATGAGCAAGGCAACTTCGTCGGCCCGACCCTGTTCTCGGGCGTGAAGACCGACATGCAGGTGTATACCCAGGAAATCTTCGGCCCGGTGCTGGTGACCCTGGAAGTCGACACGCTCGACGAGGCCATCGCCCTGGTCAACGCCAACCCGTTTGGCAACGGCACCGGCCTGTTCACCCAGAGCGGCGCGGCAGCACGCAAGTTCCAGAGCGAGATCGATATCGGCCAGGTCGGCATCAACATCCCGATCCCGGTACCCGTACCGTTCTTCAGCTTCACCGGCTCGCGTGGTTCCAAGCTCGGTGATCTCGGGCCGTACGGCAAGCAAGTGGTGCAGTTCTACACTCAGACCAAGACTGTCACTGCTCGCTGGTTCGATGACGACAGCGTCAACGACGGTGTGAACACCACCATTAGCCTGCGCTAAGGAGTACGTTATGCGTATCGCATTCATCGGCCTGGGCAACATGGGCGCGCCCATGGCTCGCAACCTGATCAAGGCCGGGCATCAGCTGAACCTGTTCGACCTGAACAAGGCCGTGCTGGCAGAGCTGGCAGAACTGGGCGGGCAGATCAGCCCCTCGCCCAAGGACGCGGCGGCCAACAGCGAGCTGGTGATCACCATGCTGCCGGCCGCAGCCCATGTACGTAGCGTGTATTTGAACGAGGACGGCGTACTGGCCGGCATTCGCCCTGGCACGCCGACCGTTGACTGCAGCACCATCGACCCGCAGACCGCACGTGATGTGTCCAAGGCCGCAGCGGCGAAGGGCGTGGACATGGGTGATGCGCCGGTTTCCGGTGGTACTGGCGGCGCCGCGGCGGGCACCCTGACGTTCATGGTTGGCGCCAGTACCGAGTTGTTCGCCAGCCTCAAGCCGGTACTGGAGCAGATGGGCCGCAACATTGTGCACTGCGGGGAAGTCGGTACCGGCCAGATCGCCAAGATCTGCAATAACCTGCTGTTAGGCATTTCGATGATCGGCGTATCCGAGGCCATGGCCCTGGGTAACGCGTTGGGCATCGATACCAAGGTGCTGGCCGGCATCATCAACAGTTCGACCGGGCGTTGCTGGAGCTCGGACACCTACAACCCGTGGCCGGGCATCATCGAAACCGCACCGGCATCGCGTGGCTACACCGGTGGCTTTGGCGCCGAACTCATGCTCAAGGACCTGGGGCTGGCCACCGAAGCGGCACGCCAGGCACACCAACCGGTGATTCTCGGTGCCGTGGCCCAACAGTTGTATCAGGCCATGAGTTTGCGAGGTGAGGGTGGCAAGGACTTCTCGGCCATCGTCGAGGGTTATCGCAAGAAGGATTGATGCAAGAGGTGGATTTCATCGCGGGCCAGGCGGCCTTCCCTCTGTAACTGCGCACCAGAGGGAAGGGCGTCTGCTTCGCGATTTTTTTTGTCCACGCTTACAGGTATTGCGTGGCCGTTGCAGGAGCGGGTAAACCCGCGCCTACAAGTCAGGCGAAGACGAAATACTTGCGTACAGTCTCGACCACTTCCCAGGTACCTTTCATGCCTGGCTCGATAACGAACACATCACCCGCTTTCAGGTGCTTCGGCTCTTCGCCTTCCGGGGTGATGATGCAGTAGCCATCGAGGAAGTGGCAGAACTCCCATTTATCGTAGTTGACCTCGAACTTGCCTGGGGTGCAGATCCAGGTGCCCATGATTTTGCTGCCGTCGGCCGACAGGTAGGCATTGAGGTTGACGGTGTGCGGATCGCCGCCGATGCGCTTCCACTTGGTGGCGTCCACGACCGGCGTCGGGCAGGTTTCGCGCAGGACGGTGATGAAATCGGACATGGCACAACTCCTGGTGACTGGCTGAATGACTGGTCACCATAGGCCCAACGGCCGCGCCGCAGTTGCCTGGGCTCGACGTCCAGGTGTCTGGCCGCGCTATGGCAGGCGGTTTACCTCGACAGTGATGTGCGCCAACTCTTCGTGCACGGCCAGGGCCTGGCGCACGCCGTCGGCATTCAGTGTGGCCTGGGTGGCCAGGCCAAGAATGCAGGCGTACTGGTCCCTGCCCACCCGCCAGACATGCAGGTCGGTGATACTGGCCGGCGCCGGCAATTGCGCTACCACTTCTCGGATTTCCGCCACAACTGGGGCGTCCATCTCGGCGTCCAGTAACACTCGCCCGGTATCGCGCAGCAGGCCACGGGCCCACAGCGCGACCAGCAGCGCACCGACGAGGCCCATCGCTGGGTCGAGCCAACTGGCGCCCCAGAACTTGCCGGCCAGCAAGGCAGCAATGGCCAGCACCGAAGTGGCGGCATCGGCCATCACATGCAGGTAGGCCGAGCGCAGGTTCAGGTCGTGGTGGTGATGGTGATGGTGATCGTGGCTGTGAGGGTGATGGTCATGATGATGGTCATCGCGTAGCAGCCAGGCGCAGATGAGGTTGACGGCGAGGCCCGCCACGGCAATCAAGATAGCCTCGTCATAGTGGATCTGTCCCGGCGCCAACAGCCGTTCCACCGACTGGAACGCCATCAGTCCGGCCACGCCCAGCAATAGCAGTGCGCTGGAGTAGCCGCCGAGAATTTCGATCTTCCAGGTGCCGAAGGCAAAGCGCCGGTCACCTGCATAGCGCCGAGCGGCAGCGTAGGCCAGCAAGGACAGGCCAAGTGCCAGGGCGTGGGAGCTCATGTGCCAGCCGTCGGCCAGCAGCGCCATGGAGTTGAAGTACCAGCCTCCGGCAACCTCCGCCACCATCATCACTGCGGTCAGCCAAACCGCCAGGCGGGTTTTGCGCTCAGCGCCCAGGTTGCTGGTGTGGAACTGGTGGCTGTGCTGCCAGCGGTCTGAGGTTTGTGTCGCCATGGTTTATCATGCTCCCGGAAGATCGAGACAAATACTATACCCCAGTATACCTAGCATGGTGTTAAGCCCAATGGCACATACCCTGAAGAGCAAGAAGCAGCTGTTGACCCGGGTGCGCAAGATCAAAGGCCAAGCCGCCGCCCTGGAGACGGCGCTGGATCAGGACAAGGACTGTCTGGCGATCCTGCAGCAGATCGCTGCCGTGCGCGGCGCGGTGAACGGGCTGATGGCCGAGGTGATGGAAGGGCACATCCGCGATCACCTCGTGGCGGACGGCCTGAGTGCCGAGGAACGGCAGGACGAGGCAGACAAGGTGGCGGCGTTGTTGCGTTCTTATCTGAAGTAGGGGGTCGCCGTACCCTTTCACGAATACCCCAGGGGGTATCAATACCCTCACGGTCCGAGCGGTACGCGAACGAGTTTGTGGAAGCAGTCGTGCCAGCGAAGGCTGTCAATGGGTAAAGGTGGCTACCAGTTCTGCGGCATAGCCCGGCAATGTCGCAAAATCCCGCGCGCACACCAGCAACCGGCGGTTGGCCCATGGCTCCTGCAGCGCAACCCAGTGCAACGGCAGCATGCCTTGCCAGCGCTGTACTGCCGCCAGCGGCACGACCCCGATTCCGGCCCCGCCCGCGACCATGCGGATCACCCCATCAAACCCCTCGGCACGCACCCGGACCTGCATGCGCTGCCCCTCGTGCAGCGCTTGCTCTTCCAGATACAACCCCAATGCACTGCCGGCCCCCAGGCCTACATAGCCATGGGCCAGGCTGTCGACGAAACTTGGCGCCAGCGCACTGGCCAGGGGGTGGCCCTGGGGCGTCACTAGCACCAGCGGGTCGTCTCGAAACTGCCGGGTCTGCAGGTGCTCGCTGGGGGCGGCTGTGGAAACGATACCCAGGTCGGCCATGCCTTGGGTAATTGCCTGCACGATGCGCAAACTCGGCAGCTCTTGCACATCCACGCTGACGCCCGGGTTTTCAGCCAGGTAGCTGGCCAGCAGTTCGGGCAGGTATTCGGTCAGCGCTGCGGTGTTGCACAGCAGGCGCACTTGGCCTTGCTGCCCTTGCGCGTATTGGCCCAGGTCGAATTGCAGGCGTTCGACCTGCTGCGTTATCAGCCGTGCATGCTGCAAGAGTGCCTGGCCAGCCGGCGTTGGTTGTACGCCACGGCGGTTACGTTCCAGCAAGGGAATGCCCAGCGATGCTTCCATGGCGCGAATGCGCGCACTGGCTGCCGGCAGCGACAGATGGCTGCGGCTGGCGCCGGCGGTAATGTTGCCGCACTCCAGGGTGTGCAGGAACAGCTTGAGGTCGATCAGGTCGAAATGCATGTGGCTCTGTCCTGGCAAGAGGCTGGCTGAGTATATGGCAGATTCTCACGTTGCCTGGGGTGCGCCATCATCGGCCCCATGACTACCTTGCTCGCGTTCTACCAGAACATTGGCCCGGCACTGTCGTTGCTGGTTGTACTGACCTTCCTGCTGGCTGGGGCAGTGAAGGGGGTCATTGGCCTGGGCCTGCCGACCATTGCCATGGGCCTGTTGGGCCTGGCTATGCCGCCAGCGCAGGCTGCCGCTTTGCTGATCGTGCCCTCGACCCTCACCAACCTGTGGCAGTTGGCCTGCGGCGGGCACTTGCGAGGGTTGTTGGTCCGCCTGGGGCCGATGCTGGTATTGATCTTTGTCGGCACCTTGCTGGGCAGCGCCTGGGTGGGAATCAACAGTGGCCCATGGGCTGCGCACGCGCTGGGGGGCGCCTTGCTGGTCTATGCGTTGTATGGGTTGGTCGGCTTGGGCTTGCATGTGAAACCGGCACACGAGCGCTGGCTGGGACCGCTTTGCGGGCTGGTCACGGGTGTGGTCACCGCGTCGACCGGGGTGTTCGTGATGCCAGCGGTGCCTTATCTACAGAGCCTGGGTTTGAACCGCGAGCAGATGATCCAGGCCCTGGGCTTGTCGTTTACGGTGTCGACCCTGGCCTTGGCCCTAGGTCTGGCCGGGCAGGATGCCTTGGGTGGCCAGGCGCTAGGAGCGTCGCTGCTGATGCTGGCGCCGGCCTTGCTCGGCATGCTGGCGGGGCAGTGGCTGCGTCAGCGGATCAGCGCGCTGCTGTTCAAGCGTTGCTTTTTCATCGGCCTGGCCGCACTCGGCGGCCATCTGCTGATCAGCGGCTAGCGGACGAAGCGCTGAGCATGTCGACCCTCTGGATATCGAAATCGCGCTCCAGGTAGTCCATGCGCTTTTCGAAGAAGGCGGCCATGTGCGGGAGGGCCGAGTGCACGTCCAGCGCGGCCTTGTCGGCCCACACTTCGAAGAACACAAACAGGCTCGGGTCCTGCTGGTCGCGCAGCATGTGGTATTCGATGCAGCCGGGTTCCTGGCGGCTTGGCTCGACGTAGGGACGGAACAGGTTTTCGAACGCATCAGCCATTTCCGGGCGGGTCTTGGCTTTGAGGATAAAGGCGAACGGCTCACTCATGGGGCGCTACTCGGTGATGGGGGGTGACGCTATTCTACGGCAATAATGTATTGCTCATTCGTGACTTCTGGTCAATTGTATTTTGCCCCGTCACCGCTGTATCCCGCCCCCGCGAGCCTCTAACCTGCCGGCATCAATTTTTGATTCGGCCGTGGAGGCCAGCATGAAAAAGATCCTTCTGCTCAATGGTGGTAAACAGTTCGCTCACTCCGAAGGCCGTCTCAACGCGACCTTGCACGAAGCGGCCATCGCTCATCTGGACCGCGCCGGTTTCGATGTGCGCCAGACGTTCATCGATGGCGGCTACGATGCCCAGGAAGAGGTGGAGAAATTCCTCTGGGCCGATGTGGTGATCTATCAGATGCCCGGCTGGTGGATGGGCGCGCCGTGGACCGTTAAGAAGTACATCGACGAGGTATTCACTGCCGGCCATGGCAGCCTGTATGCCAATGATGGCCGTACCCGTTCGGACCACTCGCAAAAATACGGCAGCGGTGGTTTGGTGCACGGCAAGCAATACATGTTGTCGCTGACCTGGAACGCGCCGCAGCAGGCGTTCGATGACCCGAGCGATTTCTTTGAAGGCAAAGGGGTGGATGCCGTGTACTTCCCGTTCCACAAGGCCAACCAGTTCTTGGGTATGACCGGCCTGCCGACCTTCCTGGCGGTGGATGTGATGAAGCGCCCGGATGTGCCGGCGGCGTTGGCAGCTTATGAGGCGCATCTGGACAAGGTGTTTGGCAAGGCACAGTAATTTTATGCCTGTACGGGCCTATTCGCGGGCTTGCCCGCTCTCACAGGTATTACACAGGTTTCAAGGACTTTGCAGTACTTGTGGGAGCGGGCAAGCCCGCGAATAGGCCCGTACAGGCGCCGCTGGACTTGGCCTCGACAAGCGGTTATCTAATCCTTGCACAGACCAACCACAGGCCTAGATGTGAAAACCCGATCCGAAGAACTCCAGGTATTCGTCGCCGTCATCGACTGCGGCTCGATTTCCGCTGCTGCCGAGCAGATGGGCCAGACCCCGTCTGCCGTCAGCCGCACCCTGTCGCGCCTGGAGGGCAAGCTGGGCACCACGCTGGTCAACCGCACCACCCGGCGCATGGACCTTACCGAAGAGGGTCGTTATTTTCTTGAGCGCTCGCGGCTGATCCTGCAGCAGATGGACGAGATGGAAGAGCGTCTTTCGATGAACCGCCAGACCCCGACCGGGCGATTGCGCATCAATGCTGCGGCGCCGTTCATGCTGCATGCCATCCTGCCGTGGATCGGCGAGTTCCGCCGCCAGTACCCGGGCATCGAACTGGAACTCAACACTGACGACCTGATCATCGACCTGCTGGAGCAGAGCACCGATGTGGCGATCCGCATCGGTGAACTGGCCGACTCCAGCCTGCATGCGCGCAGCCTGGGTTGCAGTCCGGTGCAGGTGCTGGCCAGTCCGGCCTACCTGGAGCAGCACGGCACGCCAAGGCAGGTCGAGGAGCTGGCCGACCACTGTCTGCTCGGCTTCAGCCAACCTGAGTCGCTCAATCATTGGCCGCTACGCCACGCTCAGGGCGATCGCTGGAGCATCCGCCCGACGCTGGTCGCTTCCAGCGGCGAAACCCTGCGCCAGCTGGCGCTGGCCGGGGAGGGCATCGTCAGCCTGTCGCACTTCATGACCCACGAAGATATCCGTACAGGGCGCCTGCAGGTGCTGCTGAGCGAGGCCAATAATGGCTACCGTCAGCCGATCCACGCGGTGTATTACCGCAACACCCAGTTGGCGCTGCGCATCCAGTGCTTCCTGGATTTCATCCAGCGCAAGCTGGCCATGTACGCCTGCTGAGTTGCCTGAACGCGACAAATTCTGTCCACAGGCGGCGAAACTTCCGACGGTTGATTGCACAGTCGAAGCGCTTCGGCCTTACTGAGTGCTCGACAAAAACAACACCAAGGAAGTGTCATGCGCATTGTCCCTTTCCAGTACCTGGCTCTCGCAGCCGCGATCCTGAGCTGTTCCTCGGTTTACGCCGCCACGCTGGAGGGCGGCGCGGTGGCCGCCCCCGATCAATATGGTGCACAGGTGGCCGCCGATATTCTGAAAAAGGGCGGCAACGCGGTAGACGCGGCAGTGGCGACCGCCTTCACCCTGGCGGTGACTTACCCGGAGGCCGGTAACATCGGCGGTGGCGGCTTCATGACCCTGTTCGTCGATGGCAAGCCTTACTTCCTCGACTACCGCGAAGTCGCGCCCAAGGCCGCCACACGCAACATGTACCTGGACGACAAGGGCGAGGTCATCGAGAACCTCAGCCTGGTCGGGGCACGTGCCGCAGGTGTACCCGGTACGGTAATGGGCCTGTGGGAGGCGCACCAGAAGTTCGGCAAGCTGCCCTGGAGCGAGTTGCTGACCCCGGCCATCGGCTATGCGAAAAACGGCTTCAAGGTGGCAGAAAAGCAGTACCAGTACCGCAACGATGCCCAGGGCATGTTCAAGACCGCGACCAACTTCAACGATTACTTCGGCAACATGAAGGTCGGCGAGCTGTTCAAGCAGCCGGAAATGGCCCAGACCCTGGAGCGTATAGCCGACAAGGGCGTGAGCGAGTTCTATCAAGGCAAGACCGCCGATTTGCTGGTGGCGCAGATGCAGGCTGACAAAGGCCTGATTACCAAAGACGACCTTAAGGATTACAAGGCGGTATGGCGTGAACCGATGGCTGTGAGCTGGCGTGGCAATGTGGTGTATACCGCGCCGCCACCGAGCTCCGGCGGTGTGGCGCTGGCCCAGTTGCTGGGCATCAAGGAAGACCGCGCGGCCGACTTCAAAGGGGTGGCGCATAACTCGGCGCAGTACATCCACCTGTTGGCCGAGATCGAGAAGCGGGTGTTCGCCGACCGCGCCGACTACCTGGGCGACCCGGCCTTCACCAAGGTGCCGGTGGACCAGCTGGTGGCCAAGGATTACCTGGCCAAGCGCGCAGCCCAGGTCAACCCGAAGTCCATCTCCGAGACCGACAAGGTCGAGCCGGGCCTCGAACCGCACCAGACCACGCATTTCTCGATCATCGACAAGCAGGGCAACGCGGTCAGCAATACCTACACCCTCAACCTCGACTACGGCAGTGGTGTGGTGGTGAAGGGCGCCGGTTTCCTGCTCAACGACGAGATGGATGATTTCAGCGCCAAACCGGGGGCGGCGAACGCCTTTGGCGTGGTCGGCGGTGATGCCAACGCGATCGAACCGGGCAAGCGCATGCTGTCGTCGATGAGTCCCAGCCTGATGACCCGCGATGGCAAAGTCGAGCTGGTTATCGGTACCCCGGGTGGTTCACGGATCTTTACCTCGATCTTCCAGGTGATGAACAACCTGTACGACTACGGCATGCCGCTGGACAAGGCGGTGGCGGCGCAGCGCGTGCACCATCAGTTGCTGCCCAAGGACACCATCTACTTCGACAGCTATGCGCCGCTGACCGGTCCGGTAGCTGACGAGCTGAAGAAGATGGGCTATGTGCTGGAGGACCAGGGCTGGGAGATGGGTGACATCCAGGCGATTCGAGTCGATGGAGCGAAGCTTGAGACCGCTTCTGATCCACGTGGGCGTGGGATGGGGATGATCGTCAAGTGATGCTGTGCAAGCCGAGCTGACGCATTCTCGGGTAAACCCCCTGCTACATCTGTAGGGGCGGGTTTACCCGCGAATCCAGGCGGTCGGTCAGACGCGGAACTGGCTGACCAATGTCTGCAACTGCCCACCCAACCGCGCCAGCTCCACACTCGACGCTGCCGTCTCGTCACTGGCTGCCGCGGTTTGCTCTGACACATCGCGCACATTCAGGATGCTTCGGCTGATCTCTTCAGCCACCGCACTCTGCTGCTCTGCCGCCGCAGCAATCTGCTGGTTCATCGACTGGATGCTCGATACCGTACTGGTAATGCTCTCCAGCGATGACCCGGCCTTGCGCGCCAGTTCGACGCTGCTGTCGGTCAGGGTACGGCTGCCCTCCATGGCACTCGCCACTTGCTGGGTACCGTGCTGCAGGCCGGCAATCAGCTCTTCGATCTCTTCGGTAGACTTTTGCGTGCGCTGGGCCAAGCCGCGCACTTCGTCGGCAACCACGGCAAAGCCACGGCCTGCCTCGCCGGCGCGTGCCGCCTCGATCGCCGCGTTGAGCGCCAGCAGGTTGGTCTGTTCGGCCACCGACTTGATCACGTCCATCACGCTACCAATCTTCTGGCTTTCCTGCTGCAGCAGGTTCATCGCCTCGGTAGAGCGGTGCATGTCTTCGGCCAGGCGTTCGATCTGGCCAATCGCTTCGCCTACCACGCGGTCGCCGGCCCGGGCTTCGTCATCGGCACCGGTGGCTGCATGTGAGGCCTGCTCGGCATTGCGCGCCACTTCCTGTACGGTGGCGGCCATTTCGTGCATGGCGGTGGCCACCTGGTCGGTCTCGACCTTCTGACTGTTGGCGCCCGCGCTGGTCTGTTCGGTGACTGCCGACAGCTCTTCGGCAGCGCTGGCGATCTGGGTGACGCCATCGCGGATGCCGCTGATCAGCTCGCGCAGGGTGGTGCCCATGCGCGCGATGCCTTGCTGCAGCACACCCAGTTCGTCGCGGCGGGTGACGCGCATGTGCTGGGTAAGGTCGCCGCTGGCGATCTTTTCCACGGCCGCCAGGGTGTCTTGCAAGGGGCGAGTGATCTGGCGGGTGATCAGTACCGCCGCCAGCACGCCGACCAGCAGCGCCAGCAGTGTGGCAATGGCCTGCAGGCTACGGGCCTGGGTACTCTCGATGTCACGGCGCTCTAGCTGGATCTGGTACAGCGCGTCGCTGCGCTTGACGATGTCGGCGCCCTGCACGGTCATTTCGGCGCGCGAGGTGGTGATGTTGGCAACCGCGTCGCGGAACTGGCGTACCGCGTCACGATAGGCCAGTACCGCGTTTTCGAACTGCTGCAGGCGCGCGTCTTCGCTGGGCAGCTGGCGCTTGAGGTTGTCGGTATCGGCCAGTGCTGCATCCAGCTGGCGCAGCGCGGCCTGTTCGTTGGCGCTGCTGTTTTCGGCGATGTAACCACGCACATCAATACGCACCTGCAGCAGTTGCTGGCGGGCCTTGCTGATCAGTTGGTACTGGGCCAGGCGCACGCTGTCAGCCTCGGGGCGAGCCATCACTTCCTGACTGAGCGCATCCATGGCCTGGTCGGCGAGGATGGCCGATTTGTCCATGGAAACGCGCGCCGCGCGGGTGGCGTCGTAGCCCTGGCGCATCTTGTTCAGCGACAGCTTGTAGGCGCTGATGGTTTCGCCCAGCTCACCCAGCAGCTTGACATTCTCCGGGCTTTTGAAAGTGGTGGCCAGGTAGGCCTGCTGCTTGCTGAATGCGTCCAGCTTGGCCAGGGTGTTGGCGGCGGCGGTATCGTCGCCGTTGGCAATCATGTACTGCAGGCGCGCAATGCGCAGATTGGTGAGGTCCTTGTTCAACTGGCCGATGTCGCCCATCCAGTTGCTGCGGTCGATCAGGCTGCCCAGGCTGGTCCAGCCGGTGAGGGCCAGCAGGCCGGTGAGGACCAGCACCAGGCCAAAGCCCAGGCCGAGTTTAAGATTGACGCTGATGTTGGCGAACCAGCTGTTCATGCACGCTCTCCAGAAGTTGATTTCGCTCTCTTGATCTTCGATCGCCAGGCGTTATTGTTCTGGATGCCCGCTGATTCGTGCAGGTGTTATCGGCAATGATTGAGGAAGCTGAAACGCTTTTTCAGCAAAAACATCAGCACGCGCTTTCACTCGTTCGCTGTTGGACCGGGTATCAGAGGGTGCGCGCGCTGAAGGTATCGCAGCGGTTCACTTCACCTTCGGCAAACCCGGTCTTGAACCAGCGCACCCGCTGCGCCGAGGTGCCGTGGGTGAACGAGTCCGGCACCACGCGCCCGCGGCTTTGCTGCTGCAGGCGGTCGTCGCCAATGGCATTGGCCGCATTCAGGGCTTCCTCGACATCGCCTGGCTCCAGCCAGTTCAGGCGTTTCTGCGCCTGATAGGCCCATACGCCGGCCAGGCAGTCGGCCTGCAACTCCTGGCGCACCAACAGGCCGTTGTCGCCCTCCATGCGCTGGCCGGCGCGTCGTGCGGCATCGACCTTGGCCGAAACCCCCAGCAGTGTCTGCACATGGTGGCCGATTTCGTGGGCGATCACGTAGGCCTGGGCGAAGTCGCCAGCTGCAGCGAAGCGGGTTTCCATTTCGCGGAAGAACGACATGTCCAGATACACCCGCTGGTCCGCGGGGCAATAGAACGGCCCGACCGCTGCCGAGGCAAAACCACAGGCCGAGTTGACCTGGCCGCTGAACAGCACCAGTTTGGGGTCGCGGTATTGCTTGCCGGCTTCGGCAAAGAGCGCTTTCCAGGTGTCCTCGGTGTCGCCCAGCACAGAGGCAACGAACTCGGCTTGCTGGTCGTTAGCCGGTGGCGCCTTGCCGCCCGCACCACTGGGCGCCGTCTGCTGTTGTTGCTGCTCCATCTGGCCGGCAAGCTGGCCAAGAATCTGCAACGGGTCCTGGCCGGTGAGCCAGCCGATACCGACGATCAGCAGGATCGCCCCGAGGCCCAGCCCCTTGCCGCCGCCGAAACGCATGCCGCCGCCACCACCTTCGCCTCGGGCATCGACCACGTTGTCGCTGCGTCGGCCTTTTCGCCATTCCATGAATGCTCTCCCGAGCGTGAAACAAGAAGACAAAGATTAGTTCACGAAGGCGGTACGTGTCAGGCTGAGGTGTTGATCCATAACCATTTGGTTATGGATCAGGTGGTCGATTTCAGTATTCATCACGTACCGTCTGCCGGAAACTGCAAGTCCGCCTGCCACGCCCAGGCGTTCTCACAATTCCAAGAGAGGAAACCGGCATGCCCGCCCAGGACAACAGCCGCTTCGTGATCCGTGATCGCAACTGGCACCCTAAAGCCCTTACGCCTGACTACAAGACGTCCGTTGCCCGCTCGCCGCGCCAGGCACTGGTCAGCATTCCGCAGTCGATCAGCGAAACCACTGGTCCGGACTTTTCCCACCTGGGCTTCGGCGCCCACGACCATGATCTGCTGCTGAATTTCAATAACGGCGGCCTGCCAATCGGCGAGCGCATCATCGTCGCCGGCCGTGTCGTCGACCAGTACGGCAAGCCTGTGCCGAACACCTTGGTGGAGATGTGGCAAGCCAACGCCGGCGGCCGCTATCGCCACAAGAACGACCGCTACCTGGCGCCACTGGACCCGAACTTCGGTGGTGTTGGCCGATGCCTGACCGACCGCGACGGCTACTACAGCTTCCGCACCATCAAGCCGGGCCCGTACCCATGGCGCAACGGCCCGAACGATTGGCGCCCGGCGCATATCCACTTCGCCATCAGTGGCCCGTCGATCGCTACCAAGCTGATTACTCAGTTGTATTTCGAGGGTGACCCGCTGATCCCGATGTGCCCGATCGTCAAGTCGATCGCCAACCCGCAAGCCGTGCAGCAGTTGATCGCCAAGCTCGACATGAGCAACGCCAACCCGATGGACTGCCTGGCCTACCGCTTCGACATCGTGCTGCGCGGCCAGCGCAAGACCCACTTCGAAAACTGCTGAGGACCCCGCCATGCCAATCGAACTGCTGCCGGAAACCCCTTCGCAGACTGCCGGCCCTTACGTGCACATCGGCCTGGCCCTGGAAGCCGCCGGCAACCCGACCCGCGACCAGGAAATCTGGAACTGCCTGGCCAAGCCGGACGCCCCGGGCGAGCACATTCTGCTGATCGGCCACGTATATGACGGGAACGGCCACCTTGTGCGCGATTCGTTCCTGGAAGTGTGGCAGGCCGACGCCAACGGTGAGTACCAGGATGCCTACAACCTGGAAAACGTCTTCAACAGCTTTGGCCGCACGGCTACCACTTTCGATGCCGGTGAGTGGACGCTGTACACGGTCAAGCCGGGTGTGGTGAACAACGCTGCTGGCGTGCCGATGGCACCGCACATCAACATCAGCCTGTTTGCCCGTGGCATCAACATCCACCTGCACACGCGTCTGTATTTCGATGATGAGGCCCAGGCCAACGCCAAGTGCCCGGTGCTCAACCTGATCGAGCAGCCGCAGCGGCGTGAAACCTTGATTGCCAAGCGTTGTGAAGTGGATGGGAAGACGGCATATCGCTTCGATATCCGCATTCAGGGGGAAGGGGAGACAGTCTTCTTCGACTTCTGAGGTGAAGCTTGGGGCCGCTCTGCGGCCCATTCGCGGGCAAGCCCGCTCCTACAACGATCTGCGTACACCGACGCCGATCAATGTGGGAGCGGGCTTGCCCGCGAATGGGCTGCAAAGCAGCCCCGGCGATACAACGATCAGCGCCGAACCAGCAGAACCCCGCTTTCCATATGGTGGGTATACGGGAACTGGTCAAACAATGCACAGCGCTCGATACGGTGGGTGTCCTGCAACTGGGCAATGTTCGCTGCCAGTGTTTCCGGGTTGCACGAGATGTACAGGATGCGTTCGAAACGACGGGTCAGCTCGCAGGTATCTGGGTCCATCCCCGCACGCGGAGGGTCGACGAACACTGTACCGAACTGATAACTCTTCAGGTCGATGCCTTCCAGGCGCCGGAACGGCCGCACCTCATTCAGTGCCTGGGTCAGTTCCTCTGCCGACAAACGTACCAGCCGCACGTTATCCACAGCGTTCTCGTCGAGGTTGCTCAGTGCGGCATTGACCGATGTCTTGCTGATTTCGGTGGCCAGCACCTGGCGTACACGCGTGGCCAGCGGCAGGGTGAAGTTGCCGTTGCCGCAATACAGCTCCAGCAAGTCATCCTCACGCTCGCCAATGGCCTCGAAGGCCCAGCTGAGCATCTTCTGGTTCACTGCGCCGTTGGGCTGGGTGAACGCACCCTCCGGCTGGCGGTAACTGAACACGCGGCCAGCCACATCGAGTTTTTCCACCGCGTAGTCACGGCCGATTACCAGGCGCTTGCCCTTGGAACGGCCAATGACGCTCACGCCCAGCGCGTCAGCCAGTTGCCGGGCTTCCACTTCCCAAGCCTCGTCCAGCGGGCGGTGATAGCACATCGTGATCATTGCATCGCCAGCCAGGGTGGTGAGGAACTCTACCTGGAACAGGCGATTGCCCAGTTCTTCGCTGGCCTGCCAGGCCGCTTTCAGGCGTGGCATCAATGCATTGATGCGCTGGCTGGCAATGGGGAAATCGTCGATCAGGATTGCCTTGTGCTTCTCGCCCGGGGCGAACATGGCGTAATGGCGCTGGCCATCCTCGCGCCACAGGCGGAACTCGGCGCGCAGGCGGTAATGCTCGCGCGGTGAGTCGAAAACAGTCGGCTCCGGCGCGCCGAACGGCGCCAGCAGCTCGCGCAGCCGGGCCACTTTGGCATCCAGCTGGGTCGCGTAGGAGGAGGGGTCGAAAGCAGCACTCATGCGTTGAACCAGCCTAGCTTGATGACGAACAGGATGGAAAGGATCACCAGGGCCGGGTTCAGGTCGCGACGGCGGCCGGAAATCAGTTTGACGGCGGTCCAGGCGATGAAGCCGAAGGCGATACCATTGGCGATCGAGTAGGTCAGCGGCATGGCCAGGGCGGTCACGACAACCGGCGCGGCTTCGGTCACGTCGTCCCAGTTTATTTCTGCCAGGCCCGAGGCCATCAGCACGGCGACGAACAGCAGCGCCGGGGCCGTGGCGAAGGCCGGTACGCTACCGGCCAGCGGGGCGAAGAACAGCGCCAGCAGGAACAGCACGGCAACCACGATGGCAGTCAGGCCGGTACGGCCACCGGCGCTCACACCCGCAGCAGATTCGATGTAGCTGGTGGTGGTCGAGGTGCCCAGCAGGGAGCCGGCCATGGCGGCGGTGCTGTCGGCGATCAGGGCGCGGCCCATCTTCGGCATGTGGCCGTCCTTGCCCATCAGGCCGGCGCGCTTGGCCACGGCGATCAGGGTGCCGGAGTTGTCGAACAGGTCGACGAACAGGAACGCGAAGATCACGCTGATCAGGCCCACATCGAGGGCACCGGCGATGTCCAGCTGCAGGAAGGTGGGTGCCAGCGAAGGTGGCATCGACACGATCCCGCCGAACGGCGTGACGCCCATGGCGATCGACGCGACGGTGACGGCCAGGATGCCGATCAATACCGCGCCGCGCACCTTCAGCGACTCAAGGCCGACGATCAGGAAGAAGCCCAGCGTGGCGAGAATCACCGAGGGCTGCTTGAGGTCGCCCATGCCCACCAAAGTGGCTGGGTTATCGACGACGATGCCAGCGTTATGCAGGGCGATCAGTGCTAGGAACAGGCCGATACCGGCGGCAATCGCCGAACGCAGCGGCAGCGGAATGCTGTTCACGATCCACTCGCGAATGCGGAAGATCGACAGCAGGAAGAACATCACCGCAGACAGGAACACGGCACCCAGCGCCACCTGCCAGGTGTGGCCCATGTGCAGCACCACGGTGTAGGTGAAGAACGCGTTCAGGCCCATGCCCGGTGCCAGGGCGATCGGGTAGTTGGCAATCAGGCCCATGGTGGCGGAGCCGATGGCCGCTGCCAGGCAGGTGGCGACGAAGATCGCGCCCTTGTCCATGCCGGTCTCGCCGAGGATGCTCGGGTTGACGAACAGGATGTAGGCCATGGCCAGGAAGGTGGTGACGCCCGCGAGAATCTCGGTGCGCACGTTGGTGTTGTGTGCTCTTAGTTGAAACAGCCTTTCCAGCATGCCCGCTCCCCAAGGCGCCCCCGGCGCCATGAATGTATCGACCCCATCAGCAAAGCACAGACCGTACCGGATGCCGTGGTTTTGTGTGGGGAGGAAAAAAGCCGCGCATCATACCAGCATGCATGGCGGGGGCCTATGGCCGTTGGGGAATGGGTTTTTCTTGCTCTTCGCGGGTAAGGTCCCCTGTAGGCGGGGCATGCCCGCGAAAAGGCTGGCACAGGTAACGATCACCCGCTATGCAACCGATCCCGCTTGGCCAGGGTAGGGAACAGTTTTATCCACACCCCGGTCACCACCAAGGTGCCCACCCCGCCCAGCACCACCGCC
The DNA here is from genome assembly GCF_036630035.1 of Pseudomonas sp. LTR0. Taxonomy (NCBI): domain Bacteria; kingdom Pseudomonadati; phylum Pseudomonadota; class Gammaproteobacteria; order Pseudomonadales; family Pseudomonadaceae; genus Pseudomonas; species Pseudomonas sp. LTR0. The sequence continues at coordinate 4,616,564 of NZ_CP123734.1, read as the reverse complement.
GGCACTGTACCAAACCAGTGCGCGGTCACCCCCGATTCGAACTCGCCGAGCTGGTTCGAGGCACCGATGAACAAGCCGTTCACTGCGCTCACCCGCCCACGCATTTCATCCGGTGTCTCCAGCTGTACGAACGAACTGCGAATGACCATGCTGATCATGTCTGCCGCACCCAGTACCACCAGTACTGCCAGCGAGAACCAGAAGGAGGTCGACAGGCCGAAGGCGATGGTCGCCACGCCGAACACGCCGACCGCAGTGAACATCGTCCGCCCGACGTTGCGCTGGAACGGGAAGCGCGCCAGCCAGAGTGACATCAGCAACGCACCCACCGCTGGCGCCGAGCGCAACAGGCCAAGGCCCATCGGGCCGGTCAGCAGGATGTCCTTGGCAAATACCGGCAGCAACGCGGTGGCCCCACCCAGCAATACGGCGAACAGGTCGAGCGAGATGGCGCCGAGGATGTCGGGCCGGCTGCGAATGAAGCGGATGCCAGCCAGCAGCGACTCGATGCTGGCGCGCCCGCGCTGGGCGACCTGGCCACGCGCCTGCAGGCTCAGGGTCAGCACGCAGGCAATGGCGTACAGGGCCACCGTCGGGCCATACACCCACATGCTGCCAAAGGCATACAGGAAACCGCCCACCGCCGGCGCCACGATGGTCGCCGACTGGGTGGCCGAGGCCGACGCCGCCACTGCCCGCGGGAACAGCCCGGCCGGTACCACATTGGGCAACAGCGCCTGGGTTGCCGGCATTTCGAACGAGCGGCTGGCGCCGAGCAGGAAGGCCAGGGCAAAGATCAGTTCGCGGGTAACGTTGTCGGTGGCACTGCCCAGCGCCAGCGCCAGGGCAATCAGGCCCTGAAGGCTCTGGCACAAGGCGGCGACCTTGCGCCTGTCATAGCGGTCGGCGACATGGCCGGTGTGCAACATGAACAGCACCCGTGGGGCGAACTCGACCAGGCCGACAAGGCCCAGGTCCAGTACGTTGCCGGTCAATTGGTAGAGGTGCCAGCCGATGGCCACGGTGAGCATCTGGAAGCCGCTGGCGGTGAACACGCGAGCCAGCCAGAAGGCCAGAAAAGGACGATGGTGACGCAACAACTGCGGTGCGGAATCGGACATCGGAAACCAGGGGCCTCGGCGCAGTAGAGGGGGGGCGCAGCGTATCATCTGTTTGTAACAAACAGTTACTGTTTGCACGGCGCGGCACTTTTCTATTGTTAATCAAAGAGGGTGAGGCAACAGGTCACGCGGCAATCCACCACACGGCCCACCGGGCCATTCGGGACTATGCTTCCTAGCATTCATTGATCTGGGTCAATCGTTCCAGATCAATGAAATGGCCGTCTGGCCGGAATCCCTGCGATCGAACAGAACAATTCCAACACGCCGTACTCGACCCAGTGGGGGCAGTGGGCGACTGGGGCCACAAGCCCGGACGCCGGATTATCTGAAGAGGAAGCACCATGTTCGGAATAGAGGCCTTAGAGCTCGCCCGAATGCAGTTTGCCTTTACCGTATCGTTCCACATCCTGTTCCCGGCCATCACCATTGGCCTGGCGAGCTACCTGGCAGTCCTTGAAGGCCTCTGGCTGCGGACCCACAACCAGGTCTACCGTGACCTCTATCACTTCTGGTCGAAGATCTTCGCCGTCAACTTCGGCATGGGCGTCGTCTCCGGCCTGGTCATGGCTTACCAGTTCGGCACCAACTGGAGCCGCTTCTCCGACTTTGCCGGCGCCGTCACCGGCCCGCTGCTCACCTACGAAGTACTGACCGCGTTCTTCCTCGAAGCCGGCTTCCTGGGCGTCATGCTGTTTGGCTGGAATCGCGTCGGCCGTGGCCTGCACTTCTTCTCCACAGTCATGGTTGCGCTCGGTACATTGGTATCGACCTTCTGGATTCTTGCCTCGAACAGCTGGATGCAAACCCCGCAAGGTCACGAGATCATCGATGGTCGGGTGGTGCCGGTGGACTGGTTTGCGGTGGTGTTCAACCCCTCCTTCCCCTACCGCCTGATGCACATGGCCACTGCTGCGTTCGTTTCCACCGCGTTCTTCGTCGGTGCCTCGGCGGCCTGGCACCTGCTGCGCGGGCGTGACAACCCGGCCGTTCGCAAGATGCTGTCGATGGCCATGTGGATGGCACTGATCGTCGCCCCGATTCAGGCAGTGATCGGCGATTTCCACGGCCTCAATACACTCAAGCACCAGCCGGTAAAAATTGCCGCGATCGAAGGCCATTGGGAGAACGTGCCCGGTGAGCCGACTCCACTGATCCTGTTCGGCATTCCCGATATGAAGGCTGAGACTACCCGGTTCAAGATCGAGATCCCGGCGCTCGGCAGCCTGATCCTGACCCACAGCCTGGACAAGCAGGTGCCGGCGATGAAGGAGTTTCCGCCCGAGGACCGGCCTAACTCGACCATCGTATTCTGGTCGTTTCGGATCATGGTCGGGCTTGGTTTCCTGATGATCTTCGTCGGCCTGTGGAGCCTGTGGTTGCGCAAACGCGGCACGCTGTACAGTTCGCGACCGTTCTTGTATGTGGCGCTGTGGATGGGCCCATCCGGGCTGGTCGCGCTACTGGCCGGTTGGTTCACCACCGAAATTGGCCGCCAGCCTTGGGTGGTGTACGGCCTGATGCGCACGGCGGACGGTGTTTCCAACCACAGTTACGCCCAGCTCGGCTTCACCCTTGTGGCGTTCGTGGTGGTGTACTTCGCCCTGTTTGGCACCGGCCTTGGCTACATGATGCGCCTGGTGCGCAAAGGGCCGCAGACCGGCGAGGGTGACGAGCACACACCGGGAGGCCCAGGCCAGAAACGCACGCCGGCACGGCCTTTGTCCGCCGCCGATGATGGCCGCGAGGCCACCTCTGCCAGCCTGAACGAGGGGAACTGAACCATGGGTATCGACCTTCCGCTGATCTGGGCCGTGATCATCATCTTCGGCGTCATGATGTACGTGGTGATGGACGGATTCGACCTGGGGATCGGCATGCTCTTCCCCTTCGTCAAGGGCAAGCAGGACCGTGATGTCATGATGAACACTGTCGCGCCGGTATGGGACGGCAACGAAACCTGGTTGATCCTGGGCGGTGCCGGACTGTTCGGGGCCTTCCCGATGGCCTATGCCGTGGTCCTTGAGGCCCTGTACCTGCCCCTGATCCTGATGCTGATCGGCCTGATTTTCCGAGGCGTGGCCTTCGAGTTCCGCTTCAAGGCCAAGGCCGACAAGCGGCACATCTGGGACAAGGCTTTCATCTGGGGTTCGCTGATCGCCACCTTCTTCCAGGGCGTGGCGCTGGGCGCGTTCCTGGAGGGCTTCAAGGTGGTCGACCGGCATTTTGCCGGTGGCACCCTGGACTGGCTGACACCGTTCAGCCTGTTCTGCGGGCTGGGGTTGATCGTGGCCTACACCTTGCTGGGTTGCACCTGGCTGATCATGAAGACCGAAGGGCCGCTGCAGCAGAAGATGCACGATATGGCCCGGCCGCTGGCGCTGGTGCTGCTGGTGGTGATCGGTATCGTCAGCCTGTGGACGCCCATTGCCTACCCGCAGATTGCCGACCGCTGGTTCAGCATGCCCAATCTGATCTGGTTCATGCCGGTACCGCTGCTGGTGCTGGTGACGTTCTACGGGTTGCTCAAAGCGGTGGCGCGCAACGCGCACTACACGCCGTTCCTGCTCACTCTGGTATTGATCTTCCTTGGCTACAGCGGCTTGGGAATCAGCCTGTGGCCTAACATCATCCCGCCGTCGATCTCGATCTGGGATGCCGCAGCGCCACCGCAAAGCCAGGGCTTCATGCTGGTGGGTACCCTGTTCATCCTGCCGTTTATCCTCATGTATACCTTCTGGAGCTACTACGTGTTCCGCGGCAAGGTGACCCACGAAGACGGCTATCACTAGGAGGGCCGCATGATGACTGGCAAGCATGGCTTGGAAGAAAAGAAACCGCTGTGGCAGCGACTGGGTTGGCTGTTGCTGATCTGGGCGATGAGCGTAGCAGCGCTGGGTGTGGCGGCCTGGGTGATGCGGCTGTTCATGGGGGCGGCGGGATTGACCACACATTGATAAAGAGCGGCAGCGGGCTTGCCCGCGAAGCAGGCAACGCGCTAGATGGCACCGGCGTTGCCGGTGTTCGCGGGCAAGCCCGCTCCTACTTGCGGGCTTTCAGGATTACGAACTTGGGCGTAGCCGCCACCTGCTCAACGCCGCGGAACAACCGCGCCAGCTTGCTGTGATAGCCCAGGTGCCGGTTACCCACGATATACAGCGCCCCGCCTACCACCAGCGCTTCACGCGCCTGCTGGAACATGCGCCAGGCCAGGAAATCACCGACCACCTGCTGTTGGTGGAACGGCGGGTTGCACAGCACCACGTCCAGCGACTGTTTCTCCAGCCCGGCCAGGCCATCGGCCGCGACGAAGGTCGCCGGGCGCTCGCCCAACGCGGACTGCCAGTTCTCCTGTGCTGATTGCACCGCCATGTACGACTCGTCGACCAGGGTGTACTCGGCGTCCGGGTTGGCCAGGGCGCTGGCAATCGCGAGTACGCCATTGCCAGCGCCCAGGTCAGCCACCCGTGCACGGCCAAGGTCGCGTGGCAGATGAGGGAGGAATGCCCGGGTACCAATATCCAGGCCTTCACGGCAGAACACGTTGGCGTGGTTGACCAATTCCAGTGCCGGCACGTCGAGGCGGTAGCGGCTAGGGTAGGGGGACTTGGCGTGCGGCCGCTCGGCAACCGTTGCTGTCAGCAAGCGGGCCTTTTTCAGCGCCAGCGAAGCCTGTACGGGGCCGATGTACTTCTCCATCAGGTCGCCGGCCGCCCGTGGCAGGTGCTTGATCATCGCCCCGGCAATCACCTGCGCACCGGGGGCCAGCTGGCCTTGCAGGCGGATCAGTTGTTCTTCGAGCAGGGCCAGGGTCTTGGGTACACGCACCAGCACCCGGTCGAACGGGCCTTGCCAGTGTTGGCTGGCTGGTACGAACGGGACACTGTCGAATGGCAGGCCATTGCGCGCCAGGTTTTTTTCCAGGGCCAGGTGCCCCAGGTGCGAGTCACCGCTGCTGACCACCTGCAGCTGGCCCGCAAGGCTTGCGGCCAGGGCACCGAAGCTGTCATTGAGCACCAGTACCCGGCAATTGGCGTCAGGTGCCTGATCGTGTAACTGCGCAAGCAGGTACTCGTCGGCGGCATCGAAAGCCTGCAGCGGGTCGTTGGCCTGCTCCGGCTGGCGGATCAGGTCGAGTTCGGCGTAGGGGGTGGTCAACAGGGGCATGGCGTCTGGCTCGGGTACGAAACTGCCCGCTGCGGTTCGCGCCGGGCTTTGCCGGACGATTCTACAGGGCTTTGCCCAAGGTCGCAGGTTTGAAGGTCAGATCCAGCCACGCAAGGCGGCAATGGCGATGGCTCCGGCTTTGTTGGCTGCATTGGTCTTGGTGATCACGCTGCGGATATGGAAGTTGACCGTGCTTTGCGACAGCGAGAGGATGCAGGCAACATCGGCAGCGGTCTTGCCGGCGGCAGACCATTTCAGCACTTCCAGTTCACGCTCGCTCATTTTCGGTTGCGGTGGGCACAGCGCGTTCAGGTGGTGCTCGCCCAGTACCGCGTGAAGGGTGTGGCACAGCCACTGCACACTACCGGCTTTGTCGTACAGCTCGAACGCATCGATGTGGCCGTTTGGCCGAGCGACACTGATCTGGCTTTCGTTGTGCTGCTGATCGTGAAGCGACTGTGTCCAGCCGTGGCGCAGGCCATGCTGGCAGGCCATTTCGCGAAATTGCGGGGCTTCCTTGTACAGTTCATCGGTCCAGAGCACCGGTGTCGTGGAGCTGTGGCTCAGGTTCGCTGCCGGGTCCTGCTTGTAGAAGTCGTCGCGCTGGTAGCGCTCGATCCACTCACTTGGGTAGTTGCTGTAGAGGTACAGCTTTGGCGTTTGCGTAGCGATCTGAATGCGGATGTTCAGCCCAAGGTAATCCATGTCCAGGTCCCGAGCCAGATGGACTGCGATGTCGAATAGCTTTTGTGGGCTGCGTTCGCTGACGAATGCATGAAGATGTTCAGGTTTCCAGTGATACATCTGAAGCACTCCTTGATGCGCGCAGAATCCAATCCGTTTGAGTACCCGGAAGATTGTAGGAAAAGACCTACCATCCTGTTGGGAATTTTTTGTTATAGCGATCAGGAATTTCTGCGACTTTGGCCCGATTGCACTTCATGAGGCCCTACAAAGCGGTGGTTTTTATCCTGGCCACTTTAGGCGACACTGTGCACACGCCAACCCTGGAGCCCGATATGACCGCTAGCGCCGAAAAGTTCACCCGCCAGACACTGCTCGATGTTCAGCCACTGACGCCGAACCTCTTCAGCCTGCGGGTCACGCGCGATGCGGGGTTCCGCTTCCGTTCCGGCCAATTCGCCCGGCTAGGTGTGACCAAGGCCGATGGTAGCGTGGTGTGGCGCGCCTATTCCATGGTCAGCGCGCCTCATGATGAGTATCTGGATTTCTTTTCCATCGTGGTGCCAGGTGGTGAGTTCACCAGTGAGTTGAGCCGTTTGGGGGCAGGCGATACGTTGCTGATCGACCGCCAGGCGTTCGGTTTCCTCACCCTCGACCGCTTCGTCGGTGGTCGTGACCTGTGGTTGCTGGCTACCGGTACCGGCATCGCGCCCTTTATGTCGATCCTGCAGGACTTCGAAGCCTGGGAGCGCTTCGACAGCATCAAGCTGGTGTATTCAGTGCGCGAAGCCAAGGAGCTGGCCTATGTGGATGAAATTGCCGGGCTGGAACAGCGCGATTATCTGGCTGAGTACGCGGGCAAGTTGCAGTTCATTCCCGTGGTGACCCGTGAACAGCACCCGGGTGCGTTGAATCAGCGCATTACCACGTTGATCGAGAATGGCGAGCTGGAGAAGGCGGCGGGGCTTGAACTGTCACCAGAGCATTCGCGGGTGATGCTCTGCGGTAACCCGGAAATGATCGACGAAACCCGCAAGGTCCTCAAGGCGCGAGACCTGCAACTGAGCCTGAGCAAGCGGCCCGGGCAGGTAGCAGTCGAGAACTACTGGTAAGACTACTGGGGCAGTTGTGGGGGCGGGCATGCCCGCCCCCACAACGGCCCCGGCAACTTCAAGGCAAGCGGTTCTGGTTCTGCGTCTTGAGCAAATCGCGGATCTCGGTCAGCAGCGTCTCTTCAGCCGAAGGCACAGGCGGCGTAGTCGGCGCCACGGCTTCTTCACGCTTGAGCTTGTTGATTGCTTTCACGCCCATGAAGATGGCAAAGGCCACGATCACGAAGTCGATCACGGTCTGGATGAACTTGCCATACGCCAGCATCACCGCTGGCACGTCACCTTCGGCAGCCTTCAGGGTAATGGCCAGGTCGCTGAAGTCCACGCCACCGATCAGCAGGCCCAGTGGCGGCATGATCACGTCGCCGACGAAGGACGAGACGATCTTGCCGAAGGCCGCGCCGATGATGATACCGACCGCCATGTCGACGACATTGCCTTTGACTGCGAAAGCCTTGAACTCGTTGAGCATGCCCATGTTTGGTTCCTTGTAACAAAAGGTAAGGTTAAGGCAGTGTAAGCCACTAAAACGCTTCATGCGTTGTGTCCAGGGCTACTGACTGCAGTTAGAACGAATAGTTTTGTCGCATCCCGAGGCGTTCGAGACACGTCCTGCTCGGCTATCATGGCGAATTTTTCCAGGAGACCCCACCCATGGCCAAGGCCAAGCGCTTGTATGGCTGCACTGAATGCGGCGCGACTTTCCCCAAATGGGCTGGCCAGTGCGGCGAATGCGGGGCCTGGAACACCCTGGTCGAAACCATGATCGAAAGCGGCGGCGCTGCTGCACCCAGCAGTGGCCGCGCTGGCTGGACGGGACAGCAGGCGCAGATCAAGACCCTGGCCGAAGTCAGTGTTGAGGAAATCCCGCGTTTCACGACCAGCAGCACCGAACTGGACCGCGTGCTGGGCGGCGGCCTGGTGGATGGCTCGGTGGTGCTGATCGGCGGTGACCCCGGCATCGGCAAATCGACCATTTTGCTACAGACCTTGTGCAACATCGCCGTGGGCATGCCGGCACTGTATGTCACAGGGGAGGAGTCGCAGCAGCAGGTGGCCATGCGCTCCCGGCGGCTGGGGCTACCTCAGGACCAGCTCAAGGTGATGACCGAAACCTGCATCGAGACGATCATTGCCACGGCGCGGGTCGAGAAGCCGAGGGTAATGGTGATCGACTCGATCCAGACCATTTTCACCGAGCAGTTGCAATCGGCCCCGGGCGGCGTGGCTCAGGTGCGCGAAAGCACAGCGTTGCTGGTGCGCTACGCCAAGCAAAGCGGTACGGCAATCTTTCTGGTCGGCCACGTGACCAAGGAAGGCTCGCTGGCTGGCCCGAGGGTGCTGGAGCACATGGTCGACACTGTGCTGTATTTCGAAGGTGAGTCCGATGGCCGTCTGCGCTTGCTGCGGGCGGTCAAGAACCGCTTTGGCGCGGTCAACGAACTGGGCGTGTTCGGCATGACCGATCGTGGCCTCAAGGAGGTATCGAACCCGTCGGCGATCTTCCTCAACCGTACTCAGGAAGAGGTGCCGGGGAGCGTGGTGATGGCAACCTGGGAGGGGACCCGGCCAATGCTGGTCGAGGTGCAGGCGCTGGTCGACGATAGCCATCTGGCCAACCCGCGGCGGGTGACCTTGGGCCTGGATCAGAACCGCCTGGCCATGTTGTTGGCGGTACTCCACCGTCATGGCGGCATCCCGACCCATGACCAGGATGTGTTTCTCAACGTGGTCGGCGGGGTGAAGGTGCTGGAAACGGCTTCGGACCTGGCGCTGCTGGCGGCGGTGATGTCCAGCCTGCGTAACCGGCCACTGGCCCATGGTTTGCTGGTGTTTGGCGAGATTGGCTTGTCGGGCGAGGTACGGCCGGTGCCCAGTGGCCAGGAGCGCTTGAAGGAAGCGGCCAAGCACGGCTTCAAGCGTGCCATCGTACCCAAGGGCAATGCGCCGAAAGAAGCGCCGGCGGGGTTGCAGGTGATTGCCGTTACCCGCCTGGAACAGGCGCTGGATGCATTGTTCGAATAGTGTGCAGGAGCGAGCAAGCTCGCTCCTGCAATCAGTCAGTGCTCGGCAACGGCCGTGCGCCTGACTGTTTCATTGCCATGCTCGTCCAGTTCCAGCATCGGCACTTCGTTACCCTCGGCATCGAACAGCTTGCCATCCTTGAAGTAGTCCCCATCACGCAGCGCGGAAATGTCCGAATACTGGATGGTCCGCTCGTAGGCTGCAGCGAACACTGACTGGTTTTCCGAGTTGCCGGTGGTGAAGTGGTTGAAGATCAGGTTCAGCAGGATGGCCATGATCGCCGCCGAGCTGATGCCGGAGTGGAAGATGGTCTCGAACCAGTTCGGGAAGTGGTGGTAGAAGGTCGGCGCGGCAATCGGGATCATGCCGAAGCCCAGCGAGGCAGCAACAATGATCAGGTTGACGTTGTTCTTGTAGCTGACCTTGGACAGGGTGCGGATACCGCTGGCCGCCACGGTGCCGAACAGCACGATACCGGCGCCGCCCAATACCGGGGTAGGCACGGCAGCAATCACCCGGCCCATGACTGGCAGCAGGCCGAGTACCACCAGAATCACGCCGCCGGTAGCCACCACGTAGCGGCTCTTGACCCCGGTCACCGCCACAAGGCCAACGTTCTGGGCGAACGCGCTCTGGGTGAACGAACCGAAAATCGGCGCCAGGATGCTAGATGCCATGTCGGCGCGCAGGCCGTTGCCCAGGCGCTTGGAGTCCACCTTGGTGTCGATGATCTCACCCACGGCGAGGATATCGGCCGACGTTTCCACCAGGGTCACCATGATCACGATGCACATCGAAAGGATTGCGGCGATGTGGAACTCTGGCATGCCAAAGTGGAACGGCGAGGGGAAGGCGAACATCGGGCCTTCGCTGACCTTGCTGAAATCGGTCATGCCCAATGCCCAGGCGATCAGCGTGCCGACCACCATGGCCAGCAGGATAGACAGCCGTGAGATGGTTGCGTTGCCAAGCTTGCTGAGCAGCAGCACGATGGCGAAGGTCAGCCCGGCCAGGCCGATATTGGCCATGCTACCGAACTCCGGCGAGGCGCTGTTGCCACCCATCACCCAGCGTGCGGCAACCGGCATCAGAGTCAGGCCGATGGTGGTGATGACGATGCCGGTCACCAGCGGCGGGAAGAACTTGGTGATGCGCGAGAACACCGGCGTGATCAGAAAGCCGATCAGCGAAGCTGCCATGACCGCCCCGAGCACCCCAGGCAGGCCACCGCCACCCTCGCTGCTCAGAATCGCCCCCATGGTCGCCACACCGGCGAACGACACGCCTTGTACCAGTGGCAACTGGCAACCGAAGAACGGCAGGCCAAGGGTCTGCAGCAGGGTGGCCAGGCCACCGGCAAACAGCGAGGCGGCGATCAGCATGCCGATTTCGGCACCATTCAGGCCCGCGGCCTGCCCCAGGATCAGGGGTACTGCGACGATTCCACCATACATGGTCAGCACATGCTGCAGACCATAGGCCAGGTTGGCACCAAGGCCGAGGTTTTCATCCTCGGGTCGCTTGGCGGGAGACGTGCTAGGGGACGTAGTCATGGAGCAGGCTCTCTGTTTATTGTTGTGCCGCTACTGTAGACACTTCCTACAAATGATTGCTACAAGAATTGTATACAATATTTTGATCGGAGCGCGAACAGATCCGGCCGCAGGGCGTGCTAGAACCCAATGCAGAAGGCGTACCAACTTGGCAGAAGCTGTATTAGAGGGGTGTGTACAAAGCAACGCTACCCAGGCTTAAAGCTGTCTGGGTAGACAAGAAACACCAGGCGGGAAGGCTATTAGCTAGCTAAGAGATTCCATTATTCGATGAGTTCGCGCAGCTCACGCATCATTTCGGTGCTGTCAGCCACGTTCAATTCCACAAGACGGTGCAAATGGCTCATCGAGTCGAGGTCTATGTACAGGCAGATGAAGCCCAGACGGTCCGGTTCTTCATGGCGCAGTTCGACCTGCATCTGCACGCGGGCATCGTCGCCCAGGTGAATGATGGCGTCGAAGTCCTGCGTCAGGTCGGCATCCCAATCTGCCGGGCGTTCAATGAGCAAGCCTTTGAGTGAAAGGTCCAGCAGTTTTGCAGGCCAGCAGTTCAGCCCCTGGCGCAGCTCGGTGGGGGCATCGAAGTCGATGCGTTGAAAGCGGCGGCGTTCGTCGTGATCGCTCATGGCATGGATCCTCGAATAGATCATCAGGTGTCGTCCTGACTATAGTTAGAATTGCACGTGCATCAGGTGCTGCAATGTGGCCGCAGAGGCTCTAGAACAAAGCAAGTGTGGCAATGCCGCTTGACTGGCCCTAGACTCGGTGGGCGGTCTTTCCAATCCACCAGCTGGAAGCTAACCATGAACAACAATAATAGCCTGCTACGCCATATTCCGTGGCTGGCGCTGGCAGTCATAGGTGCCTGCGCACTGGGTGTGGTTGCCCTGCGTCGCGGCGAGGCGATCAACGCCTTGTGGATCGTGGTCGCGGCGGTGGCCATCTACCTGGTCGCCTATCGTTACTACAGCCTGTTCATCGCCACCAAGGTGATGCAACTCGACCCGCGCCGTGCCACCCCGGCGGTGCTCAACAACGACGGCCTGGACTACGTCCCGACCAACAAACACATTCTTTTCGGTCACCACTTCGCCGCCATCGCCGGCGCAGGCCCCTTGGTCGGGCCGGTGCTCGCGGCGCAAATGGGCTACCTGCCCGGTACGCTGTGGCTGATTGCCGGCGTGGTGCTGGCCGGTGCGGTGCAGGACTTCATGGTCCTGTTCATGTCTACCCGCCGCAATGGCCGCTCACTGGGCGACATGGTGCGCGAGGAGATGGGCAGAATCCCCGGTACCATCGCCCTGTTCGGCTGCTTCCTGATCATGATCATCATCCTTGCGGTGCTGGCGCTGATCGTGGTCAAGGCACTGGCCGAAAGCCCATGGGGCATGTTCACGGTGATGGCGACCATCCCGATCGCGATGTTCATGGGCATCTACATGCGCTACATCCGTCCGGGCCGTATTGGCGAAATCTCGGTCGTTGGCGTGGTACTGCTGCTGGCCTCCATCTGGCTGGGAGGCGTGATCGCTGCGGATCCGGTGTGGGGCCCGGCGTTCACGTTCACTGGCGTGCAGATCACCTGGATGCTGGTGGGCTACGGTTTTGTCGCCGCCGTGCTGCCGGTATGGCTGGTGCTGGCGCCGCGTGACTACCTGTCGACCTTCCTCAAGATCGGCACGATCCTTGGCCTGGCCATCGGTATCCTGATCATCGCGCCCGAGTTGAAAATGCCGGCGCTGACCCAGTTCACCGACGGCACGGGGCCGGTGTGGAAGGGGGCCCTGTTCCCGTTCCTGTTCATCACCATTGCCTGTGGTGCGGTGTCCGGCTTCCACGCGCTGATTTCCTCGGGGACCACGCCAAAGCTGCTGGATAACGAAACCAACGCCCGCTACATCGGCTACGGCGGCATGCTGATGGAATCGTTCGTCGCCATCATGGCCATGGTTGCGGCCTCGGTGATCGAGCCGGGCGTGTACTTTGCCATGAACAGCCCGGCTGCCGTGGTCGGTTCCGATGTTGTGTCGGTAGCGCAGACGGTCAGCAGTTGGGGCTTCCTGATTACACCTGAGCAGCTCGAAGCGGTCGCCCGTGACATTGGCGAGCACACCGTCTTGGCCCGTGCCGGCGGTGCGCCAACCCTGGCGGTCGGTATCGCGCAGATCCTTCACCAGGTGTTGCCAGGTGAAAACACCATGGCCTTCTGGTACCACTTCGCGATCCTGTTCGAGGCGCTGTTCATCCTTACCGCGGTGGACGCCGGCACCCGTGCCGGGCGCTTCATGTTGCAAGACCTGCTGGGCAGCTTCGTGCCGGCGCTCAAACGCACCGATTCGTGGGGGGCCAACCTGCTCGCCACCGCTGGCTGCGTGGCACTCTGGGGCTATCTGCTGTACCAAGGGGTAATCGACCCGCTGGGTGGCATCAACACCCTGTGGCCGCTGTTTGGTATCTCCAACCAGATGCTGGCCGGTATCGCCTTGATGCTCGGTACTGTGGTGTTGATCAAGATGAAGCGTCAGCAATACATCTGGGTCACCCTGCTGCCGGCTGTGTGGCTGTTGATCTGCACCACGGCTGCAGGCCTGATCAAGCTGTTTGACCCGAACCCGGCTGTGGGCTTCCTGGCCCTGGCCAAGAAGTACAGCACTGCGCTGGACGCCGGCCAGGTACTGGCCCCGGCCAAGGACATCGGGCAGATGCAGCACGTGATCTTCAACGCATACACCAACGCCGGCCTGACGATCTTGTTCCTGCTGGTGGTCTTCAGCATCCTGTTCTTCGCCATCAAGGTCGGCTACGTCGCCTTGGGCCGCAAGGAGCGCAGCGACAAGGAAACCCCGTTCCAGGCGCTGCCTGACGCGTAATCGAGAGGACTGCAATCATGTTCAACGACTTGGGTCGACTGGGAAAATACCTGGGGCAGGCAGCCCGCCTGATGGTCGGCATGCCCGACTACGACAACTATGTCGAACACATGCAGAAAACGCATCCGGACAAGCCGGTGATGAGCTACGAGGCGTTCTTCCGCGAACGCCAGGAAGCACGTTACGGTGGCAAATCCGGGCCCAAGTGCTGTTGAGCCTGCGGTACGTGTAAACCTGTGGGAGCCTGGGTAACCGGCTCCCACAGTCATTTCAGATTCAGGAGTATTTTTGCGTGCAGACGCCCATTCCCGTAACCGTCCTCACTGGCTTCCTCGGTGCCGGCAAGACCACCTTGCTCAGGCACATGCTAAAGGCCGAGCATGGCCTGAAGCTCGCTGTGATTGAAAACGAATTCAGCGAGGCGGGCATCGACAGCCAACTGCTGGGTGATCAGCCGGTACAGGTAATGACCTTGGCCAACGGTTGTGTATGCTGCAGCATCCATGGCGACCTGACCCGCGCTCTTTACCTGCTGCTTGAACGCCTGGATGCCGGGGAGATTGCCTTCGATCGCCTGGTGATCGAATGCACCGGCCTTGCCGACCCTGCGCCGGTAGCGCAAACGTTCTTCATCGACGAGGAGCTGCGTGAGCGCTACATCCTCGATGGCATCATCACCCTCGTCGATGCCGCGCATGCCGAACTGCACTTGACCCAGACCATTGCTCAGGCCCAGGTCGGCTTTGCCGATCGTCTGCTGCTGAGCAAGACCGACCTGGTCGAGCCAGCTGCGGTTGAAGCCCTGCGCGAACGCCTGGCCCGCATCAATAGCAGGGCTGCGATCCGAGTGGTCGAACACGGCTGCATCGACCTGGCTGAACTACTGGATGTACGCGGTTTCAACCTCAACCCTGACCTTGGGGTAAACCTGAAACCGATGTTGCGACCCGTGCTCAAGCCTGCCACCCCGGACCGCATTTCCACGATGGTGCTGCGTACCGAAGCCCCGCTGGATATCGACCGCCTTAGCAGCTTCATGAACGAGCTGCTGGAAACCCACGGCAAACAGCTGCTGCGCTACAAGGGCGTGCTGAACATTGCCGGCGAGGAGCGCAAGCTGGTGTTCCAGGGCGTGCTCAAGCTTTATGGCTTCGACTGGGACGCCGAGTGGGCCGCAGGCGAAGCGCGCGAGAGCGTGATGGTGTTCATTGCCGATGAACTGCCCGAGGCTACGATTCGGGCTGGCTTCGAGGCAATGGCTGCGGGCTGAGCCGCTGCGGTGCCTGCCCTGCGAACCACTGCGGCCATGAGCTGCGGTGGCGGGTTTCGACCTCGATGCACGGGATCAGGCGCTCGGTCAGCACAGCGGTTTGCCGCACGGCTTTGGCGGTGCGGTATTTGATGCTGTGGATGCACTCGCGGTCGCCGAACTCGCAGCGGTTCAGGGCGGTTCCGCCGCAAGGGCCATTGGCCAGGCCTTTAGGGCAGGTTTCCGGGCAGGTGTACAAGGTGTCTTCCAGGCGGCAACGGCCGCAGGTGTCGCAACCCACCAGCGGGCGCTTCACACTGCGCTCCAGCGTGTGCAGCACTTGTGCGCCAGCGCGTGTTGCCCACAGAGGCTGGCGCACTGCCCAACCGAAGGCTTTGCTCAGGCCGTTGCGCCGGCTGAACAGCAGTGAATGCATGCCATGCATCAGGTGATAGCGGGCTTTTTCCTTGAAAGAGGCATCGACCCGTGACTCGCCCAGGCGCCAGCCCGCCTGTGGCGGATGGAAGGTTACCGCTGGTAGGCCGGGCATCTGCCAGCTGGCGTGCCAGGCCGGTGTCCATTGCTCCAGGGACTGAAGCTGGGTTTGCCAGTGCTCGATACGGGCCTCCAGGGCCAGCAGCTGTTCGAGTGTGTGAACCCCTGACAGGTGCACTCCGGCGTAACCCATCAGCTTTGTACCGATAATCTGCAGGGCCAGGCGGTCAACACTGCGTGCCTGGGCAAAGGCCTTGGACTGCGCCGTCTCCGCTTCAAGCATGTCGCGCATGGAGGGCGTGACAGTGACGCCGGCCACGTGGTCGAGCATCGTCGCGCGCCCGTGGGTGAGGCTCATGAGGCAGGCCAGCATGGGCTTGGGTGAGGCCTGGCGGTACATCCAGTGTATGGCTTCCTGGTGCTTGGCGGCATCGAAGCCCAGCTGCAAGGTGAAGAAGTCAGCCCCCGCTGCCAGCTTTTTCTCGGCCTTGAAATACTGGGCGCCGCCTTCTTCCTCGTGGTACTTGAACGGGTTCAGCGCCGCGCCCAGCAGCCAGTGCGGGCAGGCCTGGCGGGCAATCTGCAGGGCGGCGACCGATTCCAGATAACGCACCGGGCGCTGGCCAGGTTCATGGCCGGGCAGGCGGTCGCCAGTCAGCAGTAACAGCTGGTCGAGGCCGGCGGCGTCCATGCGCTGCAGTTGGGCGAGCAGGTGGTGGCGTTCGCGATCCTTGCCTGAAAAATGCGGCAGGGCAGGCACCGGGTTGCTGAACGAGGCGAGGGCGTCCAGCGGTGACATGTCCAGCGGGCTGCCGACACGATCACCGATGGCCACGGTCATAGGCCAGCCGCACAGGTGCGCACGGGCCATGATCGCTTCCATGGCGGCAAAGCGTTCTGCGGAAGGTTTGGGGACGAACTCCATGACGCAGACGAAGTTCTTTTCGCGCAGGGCGGTTTTCAGCAGGCTCATGTTGGCCGGGCACCTGGTGTGGTCAGGGTGGCATTGTGCGACAGAAGGCGAGTCGGGTCATGTCCGGATGCGCAAGGTGGTGATCTGAATGAGACATGGGAGCGCGAAGTTCATGACAGCATGATCATGAAGATTTCTTGGGTTCATCTCAAATTTAATGAGTTTGTCTCAATACCCCCACCAGCTGGAGAATCCCCCTCATTCATTCAAGCATGCTGAAGGGACAAGACATGGCACTGGCACATAACCTGGGCTTTCCACACATCGGCCGTGACCGCGAGCTGCGTGCCCGCCATTGGCAGGTGCAGAAAGACGCCGGCATCGAGCTGTTGCCGGTCGGCGACTTCGCCTGGGACAGCCACGTGCTTAGTGCTGGCGATCAGCCGTTCGTGCTGAACTGGGAACCACTGTTCGAAGAAGTGGAGCACGCCAAGGCTCTGGGTCATGCAGTCAAGCCGGTAGTGATCGGCCCCTTGACCTACCTGTGGCAGGGTCAGTCCTTGGACGGTGACTTCGACAAACTGGAGCTGCTTGACCGCCTGCTGCCCGTGTATGACCAACTCCTCAACCGCCTGGCCGCCCTGGGCGTTGAATGGGTGCAGATCGATGAGCCAATCCTCGCCCAGGACCTGCCTCAGGACTGGAAGAATGCCTATGAACGCGTCTACAACATCCTTCAACGCGCACCGTTGAAGAAGCTGATCGCCACGTACTTCGGTGGCCTCGAAGGCAACCTCGGCCTGGCCGCCAACCTGCCGGTCGATGGCCTGCACGTCGACCTGGTTCAGGCGCCCGAGCAGTACCAGACCATTCTCGACCGCCTGCCTGCCTACAAGGTACTGTCGCTGGGCCTGGTCGACGGTCGCAACGCTTCGCCTTGCGATCTGGGCAAAACCTTGGGGCTGCTGCACGAGGCCCATGAGCGCCTGGGTGAGCGGCTGTGGTTGGCGCCGGCCTGTTCGTTGCTGGAAAGCCCAGTGGACCTGGCCGTGCAGAAGTGCCAGGAAGTGGCGGTGCTGGCCGCTTCGCTGGAGCAGGACCGAGTCGCGGCTTGATCAATTGCTGCCTGTGCCGTCCTCTTCGCGGGTAAACCCGCTCCTACAACGGCCTGCGCCCGATCACCGATGTGTGTCCACCACCGACCAGTGTAGGAGCGGGTTTACCCGCGAATACGGTGGCGGCTGCAACAGTGAACGGCTGGTGGAAATTGGCCAGCAGGTCCAGCCCTTTCGCGGGTAAACCCGCTCCTACAACGGCCTGCGCCCGATCGCCGATGTGTGTCCATCACCGATCAGTGTAGGAGCGGGTTTATCCGCGAAGAGGCCGGGCCTGCTTGAATCAATCAGCGCTCGATGGCCAACGCCACCCCTTGCCCACCGCCAATGCACAAGGTCGCCAGGCCTTTCCGGGCATCCCGTTTGATCATTTCGTGCAGCAGGGTCACCAGCACCCTGCACCCGGAAGCACCAATCGGGTGGCCCAGGGCAATCGCCCCTCCATTGACGTTAACCCGCTCGGCATCCCATGCCAGCGCATTGCCCACGGCCAGCGCCTGGGCGGCGAAGGCTTCGTTGGCTTCGATCAGGTCCAGTTCGGCCAGTTGCCAACCGGCCTTGTCCAGGCAACGTTGGGTCGCCGAAACCGGACCGATACCCATGATCGCGGGGTCTACCCCGGCACTGGCATAGGCGGCGATCTTCGCCAGCACCGGCAGGCCCAACGCCTCGGCCTTCGCTGCGCTCATCAAAAGCACGGCGGCGGCGCCGTCGTTCAGGCTGGAGGCATTGCCTGCGGTAACGCTGCCGTCCTTCTTGAAGGCCGGGCGCAGTTTGCCCAGAGACTCGGCGGTGGTGTCCGGGCGTGGTTGCTCGTCACGGGCAAAAACCTTGGGCTCTCCCTTTTTCTGCGGCAGCACGATAGGGGTGATTTCAGCGTCGAAACGGCCGGCCTCCATCGCCGCCACTGCCTTGCGCTGCGACTCGGCAGCAAAGGCATCCTGCTGCTCACGGCTGAGGCCGTACTTGTCCACAAGATTTTCGGCAGTGATGCCCATGTGGTAGTCATTGAAGGCATCCCACAGGCCGTCCGTGATCATGCTGTCGATCAGTTGGCCATGGCCCATGCGTTGGCCGGTGCGGGCGGAGGGCATCACGTAGGGGGCAAGGCTCATGTTCTCCTGACCACCTGCAATCACCACCTCGGCATCGCCGCAGCGGATCGCCTGGGCGGCCAGGTGCAGGGCCTTGAGGCCCGAGCCGCAGACCTTGTTCAGGGTCAGGGCCGGTACGCTGAAGGGCAGGCCAGCCTTGATCGCCGCCTGGCGTGCCGGGTTCTGACCGGCACCGGCAGTGAGCACTTGGCCGAGGATGACTTCATCGACCTGCGCCGGGTCCAGCCCGGTTTGTTTCAGCAGTTGCTTGATCACGGCGGCGCCGAGGTCGACCGCAGGCACTGTGGCCAGGGCGCCCTGGAAGCTGCCGATGGCGGTACGGGTTGCGGCGACGATCACCACGTCGTTCATGTTGTTGTTCTCCGTGCAATGGGCGTAGTGCCGCCAGCATCGGCGGGTTCGGCTTATTTGTTAAGTTTGTTTTTCTTTCGGATTGATGTGAAAAACAAATCAATGGGTGGCGAAGGTTCTAACCAGCCAATCTGGATTCCGTGCAGCTGTGAGCCTCCTGCACATAAGAACTCTGGTTTTGCATCCCTCTGATCACCCCGTAATATGTGTCGGATAACCTGCGGGGGTAGTCTCACCCTCTGATCAATCGGAATCGCCCCAAGCGGCGCTTCCCCGGCATAAACCTGACGAGGTACAGACATTGGCCATCATTCATCCTAAGGTTCGCGGTTTCATCTGCACCACGACTCACCCGAAGGGCTGCGAGCTCAACGTCCGTGACCAGATCGAAGCCACCCGCAAGCTGGGCGTACGCGAGGATGGCCCGAAGAAGGTCCTGGTCATCGGTGCTTCCAGCGGCTACGGCCTGGCAGCCCGCATCACGGCGGCGTTCGGCTTCAAGGCCGACACCCTGGGCGTGTTCTTCGAAAAGCCAGGCACCGAGACCAAGGCCGGCACTGCTGGCTGGTACAACGCTGCTGCCTTCGACAAGTTCGCCAAGGCCGAGGGCCTGTACAGCAAGTCGATCAACGGTGACGCCTTCTCCGACGAAGCTCGCGCCAAGGTTATCGAGCTGATCAAGAACGAAATGGGTGGCAAGGTCGACCTGGTCATCTACTCGCTGGCGTCGCCCGTGCGCAAGCTGCCGCAGACCGGTGAAGTCATCCGCTCGGCACTCAAGCCGATCGGCCAGCCATACAAGTCGACCGCCATCGACACCAACAAGGACACCATCATCGAGGCCAGCATCGAGCCGGCCACCGAGCAGGAAATTGCCGACACCGTCACCGTCATGGGTGGCCAGGACTGGCAGCTGTGGATCGATGCGCTGGCTGGCGCCAATGTACTTGCCGAAGGCGCTCGCACCGTGGCCTTCAGCTATATCGGCAGCGATATCACCTGGCCGATCTACTGGCACGGTGCACTGGGCCAGGCCAAGCAGGACCTGGATGAAACCGCCCTGCGTCTGAACCAGAAGCTGGCCGGTGAAGTGAAAGGCGGCGCCAATGTGGCGGTGCTCAAGTCGGTGGTTACCCAGGCCAGCTCGGCCATCCCGGTGATGCCACTGTACCTGTCGATGGTCTTCAAGATCATGCAGGAGAAAGGTGTTCACGAAGGCACCCAGGACCAGCTTGACCGCATGTACCGCGACCGTATGTACCGTACCGACGGTGCGCCGGCAGAAGTCGACGAGAAGGGTCGCCTGCGTCTGGATGACTGGGAGCTGCGTGACGACGTGCAGAACGCCTGCAAGGCCCTGTGGCCACAGGTGACCACCGAGAACCTGTTCGAGCTGACCGACTACGCCGGTTACAAGAAGCAGTTCCTCAACCTGTTCGGCTTCGAGCGCGCTGACGTCAACTACGACGAAGACGTGGCCACCGATGTGAAGTTCGACTGCGTCGAGCTGTAATCGGGTAAGCCTGTACCGGCCTCTTCGCGGGCAAGCGCGCTCCCACAGGTTCTCCCCCTGCAGGAGCGGGTTCACCCGCAAAGAGGCCGGTACAGGCTACAAAATCTTTGCTAGTTTTGGCGCACAACGACAGGAAATGCGCCATGAGTAGCCTCATCCAACCCGCTACCCCATTTCGCCACCCTGCGGCCGACGGATACAGCCTCGGCGGCTTCTGCTGGCGTCACGCCCAACCTGACCCCAAGCGCCCGCTGGTGATCATCAACGCTGCCACTTCGGTACGCTGCCGCTATTACGCCCGCTTTGCCGACTACCTGTTCGCCCACGGCTGCGATGTGCTGACCTATGACTACCGTGGCATCGGCGAATCCCGGCCTGCGTCGCTGCGCGGGTTCCAGGCCTCCTGGAGCGACTGGGGCCGGCTGGATTTCGAAGCCATGCTGGCGCATGCGGCAGAGCATTTCCCAGGTCAGCCGGTGGACGTGGTAGGGCACAGTTTCGGCGGTTGTGCAGTAGGCCTGGCACCGTCGGCTGGCCAGATACGTCGGGTCGTGATGGTCGGCGCGCAGTTCGCTTACTGGCGCGACTACGCGGCCAGCCAACGCTGGCAACTGTTCGGCAAGTGGCATGTGGTCATGCCGCTGCTGACCCGGGTATTCGGCTACTTTCCCGGCAAGCGCCTGGGTTGGCTGGAGGACACGCCATCCGGCGTGGTGCTTGACTGGACCACACGTACCCCGCGTTATGAGCACCGCCCCAGCGGGCGGGCGTTGGCGGCGCTACCGTTCGCCCAGGTACGTGCGGCGACGCTGGCCATCAGTCTGACTGACGACCCTTTCGGGACCGTAGCGGCAACCGAGCGTTTATTGGGTTATCTGCAAAGTGCCGAGCGCCAGCACTTGCGCATTGCACCTGTGGATATCTCGGTCGAGGAAATTGGCCATTTCGCGTTCTTCCATGACCGGTTTCGCGAAAACCTGTGGCCGGTGGCCTTGCAGTGGTTGCGGCAGGGGAGGCTGGAAGGTGGGGGGCCTGGCACCATTATCGATTGATGGTGGGCGCTGGATCGTGGGGCCGCAAAGCGGCCCCGGCAATCTCAAGCCTTGCGCGCAAGCGGCTGCGCAGCAAACTTCACACCCGCCAGACCGTGTTTGATCAGCGCACGGATGTTGCCATGGTCGCTACCCTCAGGCGTGGCCACCACATCACGGTAGTGCTCGCCGAAGGCCAGCAGCGCTTCCTGGTCGCTCAGCCCTTCAAGCAAGGCCAGGCCCAGGGTTTTGCACGAACCTTCGTTCTGCCCTGCCGCATTCTCCACGCCGCCATTATTGAAGGCCTGCGGCTGGTAGCTGTAATTGTCGGCAATGAACGCCAAGGTATCGGCAAATGCATGTTGGCCGCTGGCCAGGCTTGCGCGCAGGGTATTCAGATCAGTCACGAGGTTTTTCCTTTTTCGAACGCCGCTTGTTGTTCGGCGCTGGCTTCTTTCTGGTATTGGGCTTTCCACTCGGCGTAGGGCATGCCGTACACCGCTTCGCGGGCATCATCCAGGCTCAGGTCCAGCTGACGCTCGTCAGCGGCGGCCTTGTACCACTTGGACAGGCAGTTGCGGCAGAAACCGGACAGGTTCATCAGGTCGATGTTCTGTACATCGGTGCGCTTTTGCAGGTGTTCGACCAGGCGCCGGAATGCGGCGGCCTCGAGCTCAAGCTGTTGTTGTGGGGTCATGGTCTTCTCTCAAGTCATGCGGTTCTTCAGGTGGCGGCCACCGTTGATGACCACCTGGCTGCCGGTGCTGTACTGGCTGGCGAGCAGGTACTTGACGGTCTCGATCAGCGGGCCGGCGCCGGGTTCGAATTCCAGCAGAGCCTTTTTCAGGGTTTGCTGGCGGTAGGCTTCGTCCCCCCCTTCCTTGAGGATCAGCAGCCCGGGCAGGATACCGTTCACATGCACCTTGGGCGCATATTTTTCGGCGAATGACAGCACCATGTTCTGCAGTGCGGCTTTGGTGGCGGCATAGCCGATATGGCTTTTACTGCCGCGCGAAGAGGTTTCGTCGCAGATGTGGATGATGTCGGCCTTTTCCACCTTGGCCAGCAGGTCACCCAAGGCCAGGTTGAGGTGGTAGGGCGCTTCGACGTGCAGGCGGAACATGGTCTCGAGGTTGTCGAGGCCGTCGTCGAGCCACAGCGAGGCGTTGTGGATGATGGCGCGCAGTCCGTCGTAACGGTCGTGCAGGTGATCGATCAGCGCCTGGCGGTCGCCCGCGTGGCACAGGTCGGCCTGAAACTGCACGATGTTGGGGTGGGCTGCCTGTGGCTGGATGCTGCGGCTGGCACTGACCACCGTATGGCCGGCCTGTGCCAGTTCGAGGGCCAGGGCCAGCCCGACACGCTGGCTGGCTCCGGTAACGAGAATGGGGCTGTTCATGTTCGGGGTGGTCAACTTGTCTGTCCGTTGGTTGCCACCCAGCATACCCGAACTGTTTCCCTGTTGTATGGCCTAGCCTCAGCGGCTGCGCAAGGCGCCGGCAGTGGCCGGGGAGGCCTGCAGCCAACTGGATAGCAGGCGGGTGGACAGCGGGATGAACAGGTACACCATCACCGGCGTCAGGGCCAGGGTGCTGAGCAGTACCCGTGGCACGAGGTCGAGTGCCGTCAACCAATGGCCGAACAACAGGTTGAAGGCCAGCGAGACTGGGAAAAACGCCAGCCAGATAGCCACGGCCTGCTTCCAGCGTGGCGGTTTTTGCACCTTGTTGGTGCCAAACCAGTCGTCGATACCGCTGACACGCGCCTCTTTGGGGCGTTCGAACAGGCCGTTGCCGCGTTGTAACCATGCGCGGCGAGAGGCGGAGTGCTCCCAGGCATGCAGGGTCGGCTCGTCGCTGAAGCGGAAGATGATCTGAAATTCGTCGCCATCCCTGGGCGGGGCAAGGATGCCCGAGCCGAGGTAGCCAGGGAAGTCGGTGGCCAGCTGTTCGCCTTCGTGCAGCCAGGCCAGCAGGTCCTGGTAGCGGCCATGGGCGGCGCGGCGCGACACCATGAGGGTAACGGGTGGGGTAGACATCGTGTATCTCCTGGCAACGGGGCTGGCGGGTAGCTGGCCCTTTGGCTGTGTGGCCCGGGGTGGTGGGCGACGCAGTCGTGCATGCAAGAATCGGGCGCACATTATCGCGCAGTTGCGATCTTCGGCAAACTATCTGCTGGCAAACGGTGGCATCAACAGAACAGCACAGTCGTAGTAAGCTATACGTTCGGTTTTTTCGCACTCAGGGTATTTTGTGCAGATGAGCGAACAGGGACGTAAACCGTTGATCGATGCAAGCTTCGAGCAGCAGGAGTTATTTCCGATTCGTGAAGTGTCACGCTTGACCGGTGTCAACGCCGTGACCCTTCGTGCCTGGGAACGCCGTTATGGACTGATTCAGCCCATCCGCACCGACAGTGGTCACCGCCTGTATTCCCAGGCTGATATCAATGAAATCCGCCGTATCCTTGGGTGGCTGGAGCGCGGCGTGGCGATCAGCAAGGTCGGCAGTATTCTGGCTCGCGGCGATGCCCTCTCCGGGCAGGCTGGCGGCGCGGTGGACGCCTGCCTGCGCTGGCAAAACCAGATTCGCCTGGCGGTACAGCACTTCGACGTGGCGGGCCTGAATCGCCTTTATGACGAGGTGTTCGCGGCCAGCACCCTGGACCAGGTGTTCGCCGATGTGTTCATGCCAGTGTGGCATGACATGGTAGTCCGGCAAGGCGGCTACGGGCAGGCCAGCGAATGGCTGTTCTATGACCAGTTCCTGCGCGGTCGGGTTTTCGCCCGCTTGCAGCTGGCCCGTGTACCGTGTAACCGCACCGTGCTATTGGCGCCATTGCCGGGGCAGTGCCATGAGCTTGAGTTGCTGGTAACCAGCCTGATCCTGGGTAACGATGAAACACGCGTGATCCCGTTGGCGAACGGGCAGCCGCTGCAAGAGCTTGCGCTGGTCTGCGAACGGCTGAAGCCGGACGCCCTGGTGCTGTTTTCCCATCAATCGCCCACAGCAGAACTCGCCCGGCACTTCAAGCGCCTGGCATCGATGCTGGAATGCCCATTGTTACTGGCCGGTGAAGCGGCGGAAGCGGTACAGGACAACCTGGCTGGCAGCCCTGTAGCCTGCCTGGGCGCGCAGGGCAGTGTGATGCGCCAGCGCTTGCGGCAGTTTCTGGCCCGTCAGCTCGATACCTGAGTGTGCAGCTCGGGGTGGGCGCGGCGGTGGGCCTGGAGGATGTAGTCGCGCAGGCGTTCGATTTCTTCGGCTGGGCTTTGGCCGAGGTCGTAGGCAGCCAGGTCCGTGCCGATGCGCCGGCCCAACACACCATGCAGTTCGATCGGGGTGATGCCGCCCGGGGCGAAGCGCAGCTCGAAGCGGGCGGGTGCTGTTGGCAAATCACGGACTTCCAGCAGTACACCTTTGAAGGAAATTTCGCGTACCCACAGGCCGCTTGCCTCGTCATGGGCATCAAGCAGTGCGCTCGGCTGGTCCATCGACAGACGCCATGGGCGCAGCATGGGGCCGTCTTCGTAGATTTCCGGTGAGCCCAGCTGAAGGTGCAGGGCGTGGAACTCGTCCTCTACCAGTTGCAGCGGGAAACTGATCTGCTGGTTGTTGAACTGGGCCTGTAAGGTCACCTGCTCATTAGACACCAACCGGGTGAGCAAGCTTTGTATGCGGCGGTCGCCATTGACCAGCAGGCTCGACATGGTGTCAGCCAGGTTCAGTTGCGGCGAGTGCTGCATATTCTGTATGAAATCCAGCTCGTCCTGGGTCAGGAGCGCGTCTGCTTGCATGATCGAACTCGGTGGTGGCGATTTCTTCAACGGAATTGACCGTGCGTGGCGAACTTGGTTCAGGCGCGTTCGTCGGGTTTCGGACGAGCGCGCAGTGCTGCCAGCTCCCGTTCCAGTTCGACCTGGCGGCTGACGTCTTTCTGGATGCCGATGAAGTAAGTGCGCTGGTCGAAGTCGCTCCTCACCGGCGTGATCGACAGCTCGTTCCAGAAGGCGCTGCCATCCTTGCGATAGTTACGCAGCACTTCGCGGCATGGGCGGCCCTCGGCCATGGCCTTGCGGATACGTGCGCGGCCAAGCTGGTCACGGTCGTCAGCCTGCAGAAACCGGCAATCCTGATAGAGAATCTCGTCACGGCTGTAGCCAGTGAGGCATTCGAAAGCGGCGTTCACGTAGATCAGGATGGTGTCGTCGCCTTCCTGTTCGGCAACCACGATGCCGTCATTGGACGCATCGACCATCGATTGCAG
Source organism: Pseudomonas sp. LTR0 (assembly GCF_036630035.1). NCBI lineage: Bacteria > Pseudomonadati > Pseudomonadota > Gammaproteobacteria > Pseudomonadales > Pseudomonadaceae > Pseudomonas > Pseudomonas sp. LTR0. The sequence continues at coordinate 4,590,984 of NZ_CP123734.1, read as the reverse complement.
CAATTGCGCATTGATCATGTCCGGGCCATAGGTGAAGGAAAACGGAAGATGGCGACTTTGGTAAGGGCGGCCTTTTGCCAGCGTTGAATGCTAGTATCCTACTTTTTCACTCAGTTTCGGAATCCTCTACTCGATGAAAGTCGCCATTATTTCCGGCTCGGTCTATGGCACCGCCGAAGAAGTCGCCCGTCACGCTGAATCGCTGCTCAAGGCGGCGGGTTTCGAGGCTTGGCATGCTGCGCGTGCCACCCTTCAGGATCTTCAGGGTTTTGCCCCCGACGCCTTGCTGGCCGTGACCTCGACCACCGGTATGGGTGAGCTGCCGGACAACCTCATGCCGCTGTACAGCACCATTCGTGACACACTGCCCGCAGCCTGGCGTGGCCTGCCTGGCGCGGTGATCGCGCTGGGCGACTCCAGTTATGGCGATACCTATTGCGGTGGTGGCGAGCAGATGCGTGAGCTGTTCGCCGAACTGGGCGTGCGCGAAGTGCAGCCAATGCTGCGCCTGGATGCGAGCGAGACGGTGACCCCGGAAGCGGATGCCGAGCCTTGGCTGGCTGAGTTGGCGAGCGCACTGAAAGCCTGAACCGGCACCTGGGCAGGCGTGTTAGCTGTGCGGCTCGCGCAACAAGGCCAACCACGCCTGCGCTGCCCGTGACAGGTAGGCGCCGCGTCGCCAGATAAACGCGATGTCCCAGCGCAAATCTTCCTGCGTATTCAACGGCACACGCACCACCCCGGGGCGCTCCAGCGCTTTTGCCACTACCCGGGGCAGCATCACCACGCCCTGGCCCGCTGCAACCAGCGCTGCCAAAAAATCCGCCTGCCCGCTGCGTCCGCCTTCCTTGGGGGTGAAGCCCTGCTGCTGGCACGCCTTCAGCAGCCGGTCGTTGAGCACAAAACTGCGCTGGTACAGCAGAAAAGGTGTATCGGCCAGTTGCTCCAAGGCCACCGCGTCCAGGCCCGCCAAGGCATGGCCAGCCGGCAGCAACGCATCCAGCCGTTCGTTGCAGAAGGGCTGGTAGTCGAATGCCTCGTCGGTAGGCGTCAAACAGCCGCCCAGTTCCAGTTCGCCACTTCTGACCGCCTGTTCGATGCTGCGGCTGCCGCCTTCCAGCAGCTGGATGGCGATGTTCGGATGGCGCCGCCGGTACTCGGCGAAAAAGCCGGCGAACAGCGTGTCGCTGCCAAGCATCGGCAAGCCCAGGCGTAGTTCGCCACGCTCCATCTGGCTGAGATCGTCCAGCTCGTTGAGTAGCGCCTGGCGCTGACGCAGCAGGGCTTCGCCACGCTCCAGCACGATGCGGCCGGCAGCGGTCAAGTGCAGTTGCGAAGCCTGGCGCTCCAGCAGCGGCTGGCCCACATCTTGCTCAAGCTGGGCCACTTGCTTGCTCACGGCCGACTGGCTGATGTGCAGGGTCTGTGCCGCCTGGGTAAAACCGCCACGGTGGACCACTTCGATGAAGCTGCGCAGTTGTTTGAATTCCATGCTTAGGATTCCATTTTGGAATGGTGAGCAGTCTAACAATTCGCTTCTGGCCTAGGCAGCCAAATCTTAAAATGAGGGCCTGTCGAGGAACCCCGCCATGAAATCTGCATTATTGAAAAAAGCCCTGCGCCTGCTTGTCGAGCTGGCGGTTCTCTGTGCGCTGTTCCTGTTAGGTGGCCAGATTGCCAGTTGGCTGGGCTGGCCGATCCCCGGTGGTGTGATGGGCCTGGCACTGCTGTTGATACTGTTCGCTTCGGGTGTGCTCAAACCGGCCATGCTGCAATTGGGTGCTGGCTGGCTGATGGCTGAGATGCTGTTGTTCTTCATCCCAGCGCTGATGAGCCTGCTCGACTATGGCTCACTGATCCGTGATGAGGGCTGGCGCATCTTGCTGGTGATCGCCGTGAGCACGCTGATGGTGATGATAGTGACCGCCATGACCGTTGAGCTGGTGTGCCGCTGGAGGTTGCGCCATGAGCCTTGAACCCATGCCGCTGTTCTGGTTGGCCTTGACCTTGCTGGCTTACCTGGGCAGCCGCTGGTTGTACCGGCGTAGCAAACGCTACCTGCTGTCACCGTTGATCCTGGTGCCGGTGTTGCTGTTGGCTGTGGCCGTGCCACTACATACAGCCTATGCCGAGTATGCGCGCAACACCCACTGGTTGATGAGCGTGCTCGGCCCGGTGACCGTAGCCTTCGCGGTGCCGATCTGGCAGCAGCGGGCCATGCTGGCGCGCCACTGGCCGGCCTTGATGGTGGGCATGGTCGCTGGCAGCAGTGCCTCGATCGCCAGCTCCTGGGGGCTGGCGCACCTGTTGGCGCTGGACAGCGCAACCAGCCTGTCGCTGGTGCCGCGCTCGATCACCACGCCATTTGCCATGCCCTTGGCCCACGACCTGGGTGGGGTGCCAGAACTGACCGCGGTGTTCGTGATGTTCACCGGCGTGCTCGGTGCCATGTTCGGCGGTGTGCTGTTGCGTTGGTTGCCGCTGCGTACGCCGCTGGCACGAGGTGCGCTGTTCGGTGTTGGCGCGCATGGTGCCGGGGTTAGCCGGGCGCAGGAAGTGGGCCGTGAGGAAGGCTCGGTGGCCGGTCTGGTGATGGTCCTGACCGGGCTACTCAACCTGTTCGCGGCCCCCTTGTTGGCCTTGCTCCTCTGACCGTTCGTGCCACTGACTCGCTCAGTCATCAAGCTGGCTGGCAACGCAAGTTCCAGCCAATGGGCTGCTGGCTAGACTTTGCCTCGACATAGAGAGCACATGTAAGTGCCGAGGTGACATGCAATGAACGCAGCCTTGCCCTATTCCGCCAACACCACAACACCGGGACCCTTCTGATGCCTATGGCCGAGATTCCATTGTGCGTCTGGCGTACCCGGGCACAGAGTTTCATCTTCCGGGGCCAGAGCATCCGCTACTGGACCGCAGGGCAAGGAGAGCCTCTGCTTCTGTTACACGGTTTCCCCACCGCCAGTTGGGACTGGCACTACCTGTGGGGCCCTCTGAGCCAACGTTTCCGAGTGATCGCTTGCGACATGCTCGGCTTTGGTGATTCGGACAAGCCTGTCGATCACACTTACAGCCTGATGGAGCAGGCAGATCTGCAGCAGGCATTGCTTGCCCATCTGCAGGTCGCGCAGCCAGTGCATCTGTTGGCCCACGACTACGGCGGCAGCGTGGCTCAGGAACTGCTGGCGCGACACCATGAGCAGCGTGCCGACATTGGCAGCTGTGTGTTCCTCAACAGCGGGCTGTTCCCCGAAAGCTGCCGCATGCTACTGATCCAGAAGTTGCTGCTCAGCCGGTTTGGCTGGCTGGTCGGGCGCTCGTTCGGGCGTGACGACCTGGTGCGCAATGTGATGCAGGTCTACGGCCCCTGCACCCATCCCAGTGAAAGCGCGCTGGATGACTTCTGGAGCCTGATCGCTGCCAACCGGGGCACGCGCATCCTGCACAAGCTGGTGGGCTACATGCCGGAGCGCAGGTTGCACCGCGAACGCTGGGTAGGGGCGATGCAACGTAAAGGCGTGCCGCTGCGCTTGATCAATGGCATTGTCGACCCGCTTTCCGGCGCGCACATGCTTGAGCGCTACCGGCAACTGGTGCCGGAGCCGGACACCGTGCAGTTACTGGGCATTGGCCATTACCCGCATACGGAAGCGCCAGTGCAGGTACTGCGCCACTACCTGGCCTTTCGTGAGCGGCCGCTGAGCTATTACCCGCCGAAAGTGGCGTGGTCATGACGAGGCCTTTGCGCTGATGAGAGTGACAGCCACCTGACGGGCAGGATGCATTTTCAGACATCAAAAAAAAGGCCGCTGCAAGCCGCAGCGGCCAATCGAGACGTCAGATCAAGGAGCTTCAAAATCTACGTCGGTGAACCTAGCAGGCTTGAAAGGCGGGGGGGAGAGCCCTTCAAGCCGGCCAGTGAGTTAAGAATAAGCGCTTGATCCGTCTGGAAAAATAGCTTCTGTCGACATTCACCTTTACGTTTCGGGCAACAGTGCCAAGTGCTGGGTAAGCTTCCCTGCGCTATTGCCTTTCTCATCCGTTCACTCGAACAGAACCCGGACGCACCTGCGGATTTTCTGATCTACAGCCTGGCCAGCGGTTGCTGGTTCGATACTGAACGCGCGCGCGCTGCCCGTGAACTCGTCCCTGCCTTTGCTGAAAGCAGACCATCATCAAAGGGCACCCCACGTATTACACCTTTTCCGGCTTTGCCCGCATTACTTCGGCTACCGGCCAGGATATCTCGCACCTGGTGGAGTGGGAGATCGTACTGGCCGGCATCCTCAGCGTGCCGTTTCCGCTGGCGGCCATGGCCGTCGGGCTGTTCTGTGCGGCCAGGTCCTGCGTTACCGGGGCCATCGCGTGGAGCGATGGCTACCGTTCGGCCGCCTTGCTGTCGTTCGCGGCGGGGGGGGCAGGAACGGTGGCTTCCACGGGGGGCTTGGTACGGCTCGGTGCCGCGCAGAAATACATCACCGTGCTTTCCCGGGCAGAGGTGTCGCAGCCCACGGCCTTCTCGCGTGTGATCGGGCGGCTATGCGATGACTACGGCGATTTGGTGAGCGAGGTGGCGCCCGCCCTTTATGACGGTTTCTCTCAGGAACTGCTCTGGCTGGTCGAGGAGGAAACGCTAGACGTCGAAGCGCAGTGTGGGTTGCCCGCGTAACCCATGCGCCAGCTCACGGTTCGTGCGGCCGTGAGCAGGCGCTGCGCCGCCGGCCCATGTTCATCGGCATGGAAGATCGACGTCGGCCCGACCACGGTCATCACCGCGGCGATCTGCCCCATGGCGTTGAATACCGGCGCCGACAGCGCATCCACCCCCGGCATCAGCAGGCCATGCACATGGTGCAGGCCCTGTTCGCGGATGCCGGCCAGCAGTGTGTGGTAGTCACTGGCGGTTTGTTGCAAAGCGGCCAGTTCCCTGTCGCGCAGTTCCTGGGTTTCTCGCTCGGGCAGGTAAGCGGCGAATACCAGCCCGGTGGACGAGCTGAGCAACGGCAGCACCGAACCGATCTGGGTCACCACGGTGACCGCGCGCACGGCAGGTTCAATGCTTACCACCGTGGCCCCCTGGTTGCCCCACACGGCGATGAAGCAACTTTCGTTGAGTTCATCTCGCAACTGCGACAACGGCATCCCCGCCACCTTGAGTACATCGATGCTGCCCAGTGCCGCCAGCCCCACCCGCAATGCTTCACGCCCCAGCCCGTAATGGTTGGTGGCCGCATCCTGTTCGGCAAAACCACTGGCAATCAGCGCCTGCAGGTAGCGATGCACTTTGCTCGCAGGCATCTGCACGTGTTCGGCCAGGCGCGATAGTGAAGTCGAGGGTGAGAGTTCGGCGAGGGCCTTGAGGATGTCGGTGCCGACTTCCGCCGAGCGGACCTTCTGCTTGCCGGTGTCGGTGGGGGAGTTGGCTTTGGCCATGGGAGGGGAGGTTCCGGATTTATCGTGTCGCCTTTATAGCTTGACGCCTTGAGCGGAGCAAATTACGTTATTCGTAATCTGATTACGATAAAAACAAAATCCGGAGGCATCGATGAACCGCGACACGTCGCCCGACCTTCACTACCTGAGCGGCTTCGGCAACGAATTCGCCAGCGAAGCATTGCCTGGGGCGCTGCCTGTCGGGCAGAACTCCCCGCAGAAGGCCCCGTATGGCCTGTATGCCGAGCTGCTGTCGGGCACGGCGTTCACCATGACCCGTAGCGAGCTGCGCCGTACCTGGCTATACCGCATTCGGCCTTCTGCCTTTCACCCACGCTTCGAGCGCCTGGCGCGCCAGCCGCTCGGCGGGCCCCTGGGTAGCATCAACCCCAACCGCCTGCGCTGGAGCCCGCAGCCGATTCCTGCTGAACCGACCGATTTCATCGAAGGTTGGCTGCCCATGGCTGCCAACGCCGCCGCGGAAAAACCGGCTGGCGTGAGCATCTACATCTACTGCGCCAACCGGTCCATGGAACGGGTGTTCTTCAACGCCGACGGTGAGCTGCTATTGGTGCCGGAACAGGGCCGCCTGCGCATCGCCACCGAACTGGGCCTGATGGAGGTCGAACCGCTGGAAATTGCGGTGATCCCACGTGGCATGAAGTTCCGCGTCGAACTGCTCGACGGCCAGGCACGTGGCTATATCGCGGAAAACCACGGTGCGCCGCTGCGCCTGCCGGACCTGGGCCCGATCGGCAGCAACGGCCTGGCCAACCCCCGCGACTTCCTCACGCCCGTGGCCCGCTACGAAGAAGCCGAAGGCCCGGTGCAACTGGTACAGAAGTTCCTGGGGGAACACTGGGCCTGCGAGCTGCAGCACTCGCCTCTGGACGTTGTGGCCTGGCATGGCAGCAACGTGCCGTACAAGTATGACCTGCGCCGCTTCAACACCATCGGCACGGTCAGCTTCGACCACCCGGATCCCTCGATCTTCACTGTGCTCACCTCGCCCACCAGCGTGCATGGCATGGCCAACATGGACTTCGTGATTTTCCCGCCACGCTGGATGGTGGCCGAGAACACCTTCCGTCCGCCATGGTTCCACCGCAACCTGATGAACGAGTTCATGGGCCTGATCAATGGCGCCTACGACGCCAAGGCCGAGGGCTTCCTGCCGGGTGGTGCCTCGTTGCACGGGGTGATGAGTGCCCATGGCCCCGACGCCGAAACCTGTGAAAAGGCCATTGCCGCCGATCTGGCGCCGCACAAGATCGACAACACCATGGCCTTCATGTTCGAGACCAGCCAGGTGTTGCGCCCGAGCCTGCAAGCCCTTGAGTGCCCGCAATTGCAGGCCGACTACGATAGTTGCTGGGCGACCTTGCCGAGCACCTTCAACCCGAACCGGAGATAACCCATGAACCACACTGCCAATGCCCGTAGTTGGGTCGAGCACGCCAACGGGCACAGCGACTTCCCGCTGCAGAACCTGCCATTGGGCATCTTCAGCCGGCCGGGTGAAGCCAGGCGCTGCGGCGTGGCGATCGGCGACGCGATCCTCGACCTGGAGGCGGTGCTGGCCGCTGGTCTGTTCGATGGGGCGGCCAAGGCCGCCGTTGAAGCCACCCGCGGCGGGTCTTTGAACGCATTCTTCGCTTTGGGCCGCAATGCCCGCGTAGCCTTGCGCGAGCGTTTGCAGGTGCTGCTTGGTGAGCACAGCGAACACCAGGCGGCCTTGAATCCGGCGTTGTTCCCGGCCAGCGACTGCCAGTTGCATGTGCCGGCGCAGATCGGTGACTACACCGATTTCTACGTTGGCATCGAGCATGCGAAGAACGTGGGTAAGCTGTTCCGCCCCGACAACCCACTGTTGCCCAACTACAAGTACGTGCCGATCGGTTATCACGGCCGCGCCTCCACCATCCGCCCGTCCGGCACCGACGTACGCCGGCCCAAGGGCCAGACCCTGCCGGCCGGGCACACCGAGCCGAGCTTCGGCCCTTGCGCTCGCCTGGACTACGAGCTGGAGCTGGGTATCTGGATTGGCCAGGGCAATGACATGGGCCAGGCAATTCCGATAGGCGATGCCGCCGAGCACGTAGCCGGCCTGTGCCTGCTCAACGACTGGTCGGCGCGCGATATCCAAGCTTGGGAATACCAGCCACTGGGGCCGTTCCTGTCCAAGAGCTTCATCACCACCATTTCGCCCTGGGTGGTCACCGCCGAAGCGTTGGAGCCGTTCCGCTGCGCCCAGCCGGCCCGCCCGGAAGGCGACCCACAGCCACTGTCGTACCTGCTGGATAAGCGCGACCAGGCCAGCGGTGCATTCGATATCGAACTCGAAGTGCTGCTGCTGACCGAGCGCATGCGCGAGCAGGGCATTGCCCCGCACCGCCTGACCCTGAGCAATACCCGCAGCATGTACTGGACCGTGGCGCAGCTGGTGGCGCACCATAGCGTCAACGGCTGCCAGTTGCAGCCGGGTGACCTGTTCGGTTCGGGCACGCTGTCGGGCGCCACGCCGGGTTCGTTCGGTAGCCTGCTGGAGATCACCGAAGGCGGCAAACTGCCGGTCGAGCTGGCCAGCGGCGAGGTGCGTAAATTCCTCGAAGACGGCGACGAAATCATCCTGCGTGCCCGCTGCACACGTGACGGCGTGGCCAGCATCGGTTTCGGTGAATGCCGCGGCACGGTCATCGCAGCCAACTGAGGAGGCAGGGGTATGGAGCTGTACACCTATTACCGTTCCACCTCGTCCTACCGGGTGCGCATTGCCCTGGCACTGAAGGGGCTGGCTTACCAGTCCCTGCCGGTCAACCTGCTGCAGGGTGAGCAGCGCGGCGAGGGCTATGTAGCCGTCAACCCGCAGGGCCGCGTACCGGCCTTGCGCACCGACGGTGGTGAGGTGCTGGTGCAGTCGCCGGCGATCATCGAGTACCTGGAAGAGGTTTATCCACAGCCTGCGTTGCTGCCAGCCGCAGCCGAGGCTCGGGCCAAGGTACGGGGTGTGGCGGCCATCATTGGCTGCGACATTCATCCGCTGCACAACGTCAGCGTACTCAACCGGCTGCGCCAGGCCGGTCAGGACGAGGGGCAGGTCAACCAGTGGATCGGCCACTGGATCAGCCAAGGGCTCGCGGCAGTGGAGCAACTGATTGGCGATCACGGTTTCTGCTTTGGTGAAACACCTGGGTTGGCGGATGTGTATCTGATCCCGCAGTTGTACGCGGCCGAACGCTTCAACATCGACCTCGGCAGCTTTCCACGCATCCTGCGGGTTGCCGCACTGGCGGCCGCGCACCCGGCGTTCGCCAAGGCCCACCCCGCCCAGCAGCCGGACAGCCCGGCTCAGTGAAGTGAGCGGTTCGCCGCCGGAAGCTTGCCGATTCGCTCGGACAGCTTCAGGCGCTGGACCGGGTCTTCCGTCAGTAGCAACGCATGCTCCAGGTCGAAGCGTTCGGCCTGCGGGCAATCCAGATGATGGTAGAGCGAGGCGCGGGTCATGTAGTCGCTCACCTGCACCGGGCCCAACAGCATGATCCGCTCTGCATCGATCAACGCCGCCAAGTGGTTGTCGTTACTGATGTGCAGCTGGCGCAGGTTGCGTGACAGGCGTTGCAGCATTTGCAGCGGGCTGGCGCTGCGCAGGTGCTCTGCTGTCAGCGCCTGGTGCGGGCCGAACTGGCGCGCCAGCAACTCGCGGCAGTCGCTGGGGTACAGGCGCCGGCCGCCGCAGGGGTCGAGCAGGTGGTCTGCACCCGGCACGCGCAGCAGGAAATGGCCAGGGAAGCCCACACCCTCCAGCGGTATGGACAGGCGCCTGGCCAGTTCCAGAGCGAGGATGGCCAGTGTCAGGGGTTGGCCCCGGCGGCGCTGCAGTACCTTGTCCATCATTGCTGCATGCGGGCGCAAGGGGTGGTATTCATCTTGCTGAAAGCCCAGCGCATTGAGCTGGCGCAGCAGTGGCTGGGCCAGTTCGCATAGTGGAAGCATCGGCAGGTTGGCGCTTATCTCGCGCTGCAGGTCGTGCAGCGCAGCAAGGCTGGCCGCGGGCTCGACACCAGGGTCGTGCTCGGCGGCAATCCACAATGCGGCTTCCAGCAGGTCGACAGGCTCGCGTTCCAGGCAGGCCAGGCAGGCTTGACGTGGCTTCATGGGGCATCTCCACACACGCTTGAGTATTAGCCGTGGCGCGCGGTTTCGTCCAGTGGTCCGGCGGCGGCGTCAACGCCGAGGCCGTGCCTATACTGGAAGGAGCACCTCGTAGGGGAGCCGGTCGATGTTCGCGCTGATGCAAAGCACCCGTACCCAGTCACTGCACTTGTTCAATGACCCGCCTACGGGCCTGAAAGCCGTTGTGGCAATCCACAGTGAGCAGTTGGGCCCGGCCATGGGTGGGTGCCGTTACCTGCCTTACGCCGATGACGAAAGCGCCATGACCGACGCTATTCGCCTGGCTCAGGGCATGAGCTACAAGGCAGCACTGGCCGGCTTGCCGATGGGGGGTGGCAAAGCGGTGATCATGCGCAACCCCCATGTGGAAAACCGCGCCGCGCTGTTCGAAGCCTTTGGCCGCTTCATCGATACCTTGAATGGGCGCTTCATCATTGCCGTGGACAGTGGCACCTCCACCTTGGACATGGACTGCATTGCCCACAGCACTCCCTATGTGACCAGCACCACTGCCTCGGGCGACCCATCGCCGCATGCGGCGATGGGGGTATTCGCAGGCATACGTGCCACTACCTCGTTCCGGCTGGGCAGCGATGACCTGAGAGGCTTGCGGGTAGCGGTGCAGGGGTTGGGCAATGTCGGTTATGCACTGGCGGAGCAATTGCATGCGGTGGGCGCGGAACTGCTGGTCAGCGACCTGGACCCGGGGCGGGTGCGGCTGGCGATGGAGCAGTTCGATGCCAAACCGGTGACCAACGATGCGTTGATCAGTACCCCTTGCGATATTTTTGCACCCTGCGGCGTGGGCCCGGTACTGAACGGGCAGAGTGTGATGCAACTGCGTTGTGCGGCAGTGGCGGGGGCAGCCAACAACCAGCTGACTACCTTGCAGGTGGCAGACCAACTGGAGTCGCGCGGCATATTGTATGCACCTGACTACGTGATCAATGCCGGTGGGCTGATCTATGTGGCACTCACCCACCGTGGCGAAGACCAGCGCACAATTACTGCGCACCTGGCGCGGATCCCTTCACGGCTGACTGAAGTGTTTGGCCATGCGCAGGCGGAAAAGCGTTCGCCGGCAAGGGTGGCGCAGATGTTGGCGGAGCGGTTGTTATATGGCTGAAGGTTGATGATGGTGTTGCTGACCACTTCGCGGGCAAACCCGCTCCCGCACCTTCAGATCACTCGGCAGCAGGATCCTCAAGCAACTCGGCCAACGCATCCGGCTGGCTTTTGAACGCCCGGGCGAACACGTCACGGTTCTTTGCCATGTAGATACCGGCTTCCTCGACCTGCTGCTCAGTCAGCGACGGCACCGCCTTGTGCAGTACTTCTGCCAGGCGCTCGGCCAGTTCGAGCATTTTGTCGTGACGGTCTGCTTCGGCCTTATCCATGAACAAGCGCTCCGGGTCGCGGCTGCTGCGGTACACCACTTCGACGGCCATTCATCACCTCTATGCCTTTTTGCTGGTTGTGTTGCGATTTACTGTATCTATATACAGTAATGGCAATGCTGGTTGGTTCGCAAGCAGAAATTGTAGCGTGGCATAGACCGGGCGAATGCGGTGGCGGCTGCGACGGTGAATGGCGGGGGGATATTGGCCGGCAGGTCCGGCCTATTCGCGGGTGAACCCGCTCCTACGGGGGCGTTAACGGCTGGATTTTGCGTCAGGCACGTGATCGCAAGGAAAGCAGTCTGGCTCAAGGCATGCGCTGTAGATGTAGATGCTTTGTTGGCGGTCAAGCTTTTCTGTGGGGGGCTACGGCCGATTGTGTCAGGGCGGCAAGGCGCCTGCCTTGGTTTTTGCGGTGTTGCGTAGATCGAGCGCCGCCCGCGCGGCGCATCGCGAGCAAGCTCGCTCCTACATTTGTTTCGGGCCAATTATTCCTGGCGCAGACGCGCACGTCCCCTTGGCGCTCACCTCGATATCGTGGGGGACAAACAGGGCGGTCGCGCGCGTAGGCACAGGCGATACTGGCCCGAAACAAATGTAGGAGCGAGCTTGCTCGCGATGCGCCGCGCGGGCGGCGCTCGATCTCACAGGCGCTGAAACTGCTGCGGCAAACACATAGAGGCCTTCATCCAACCTGAAGTGAAATCCTCACGGCTTCATACCCAACTCGGCATCATCCATCAGCGCCTTGGCCATGGCACTCAGATAATGGGCCGCCCAGATCATCATGGGCCTCTCCTCCATCAGGCCTGTGATGGTCAACTCCCGCACATAGCCCATCAATTCCGACGACTGCTCGCGGGCGTCCCTGCAGGGGATGCCGGGCTCGATGCGGAACAAAGGATGGGTGCTGTTTTCGCCTTGATAGAAAGTGGTCTTGCCGACGGTGAATTGGGTGTCTTCTGTTGTCATTGTTCAATCCCCTGAAGTTTCTCTAGTGCCTGGGCCGACCCTTTCGCGGGCATGCCCGCTCCCACAGGCTCCCACAGGTACTGTGCAAGTCTTCAAGACTGTGGTGATCCTGTGGGAGCGGGCGAAGAGGCCGGCCCTCCCGGCGCATTAACCAGCCTTAGTGCGAAGTCCTGTGCTCAGCGGGCATCTGCACCTGAACCAGTGCCGACTCAAGCAGAGCCCGCAGCGCCTCCAGTTCATGCATCGAGGTCATCATCAGGATCGAAACCGGTGACTTGGGCTGAAGCAGCAACGCCTGATGCACCACGGTAGCTGCGCACAACGCGTAGTCGGTGGCCTGGATCAGGGTGTCTTCGAGGGAATGGAGAGTATGGGGTGGATCGGGAACTATTTTCAGCATGGTGAAGGCCTGTTCAAAGTTGGGGCCACCACCTCCTGCTGTCAAACAATGAGGCGGCAGCTGTACATGGGTTGACAGACCGGTGAACAGAACCAAAAGCCGGCGCACACGAGGTGCCCCATGACAGCTGCCATAAAGGCAAAGCCATGTGGTTAGTTCAGGGCGGCCTGTCAAAGCCGATCGCTGACTGGCAGCGACGACCCCAGACTAGTGCGCATGCCCGAACGCCACAATGGCAGGGAGTATCTTTGGGAAATGCCCTACAAGGAAGGGGTTAAATCTGATTTTTCCCCAAGCACGGCCGTGCATTTCTGCAATGCTCCATGCCTCAAGGTGCCTTGCGGCAATCGGTCGCCTTCCAAGACAGGGGCTTGGCCCTTTAACTGCATGGCACAAGCGTCACATCAGCGACGCATCATCCTTAAAGACGTATCGGGGAATGGAACATCGTGAACATCAAATGGGCAGAAAAACTGCGCAAGGGCCTGCACGGCTCGGCCGACTCGCTGGGCAACCTGTGCGTTGAGGCGTTCCATTACCTGGCGCTGTTCGGCATTGGCGCCATCACCGCCTACGCGGCAGTCGTGACGTTCCTGGACATGCTGGGCAAGGGCGGGATCAGTGTCGATGACATCCTGCTGTTGTTCATCTACCTGGAGCTGGGGGCGATGGTGGGGATCTACTTCAAGACCAACCACATGCCGATCCGCTTCCTGCTGTACGTGGCAATCACCGCGCTCACTCGCCTGCTGATCGGCGATGTTTCGCACCACAAGGCACCGGACGAAGGGCTGCTGTACCTGTGCGGCGGCATCCTGCTGCTGGCGTTCTCGATCCTGGTGGTGCGCTACGCTTCGTACCGCTACCCCTCGACCAAGGTGCTGGACGCCAATGGCAAGGCAGTGGAGGAGGGCAAGTAGCCCTCAGTTGGCCAGGTCCAGGGGCATGGAAATGCCACCAGGACGTGGGTAGCTTCGATTTCTATTACCGAGGCTTCTGAAAATCGACAGAGCGCGCGTCACCCCAAAGTGCCGCGCCCCGTTCCCAAAGCCCGGAGATTCTCTGGCTTGTGGCTTTTTAATATCGCGCCAGGTGGCGTGTAACCCACAAGGTCCAAGGCCTGCACACGGTTGACACCGTGACCCACAAGCCTATTTACTCGGCAGCTCTCAAGGATGGCAACCTAGCACGTGGATTGAAACCTGACGTGCGTTTTCAGGGAGATGCTGATGATCAGGGCAGGTCATGACGCTGTCGCGAGCCTGTCCGAACTTGGCGAACAGGGGTTATCCTTCATGTTCGAAGCGGCCAGGTTCGGCGACGAGATATCGCACACCAGCGCGCTGGGGGGGCGTCCTGATCGGGGCCGCCCTGGGGATTACGCTGGTGGCCACGGTGGCGATCGCCACGTTAAAGCCACTGACCAGGGCCGCGAAGTCCCGTTCGTGACCCTGCAACCGGGGTATCGCATCTACCAACCCTGTTCTTCTTCGGCGAAGTGTCAGACACCGACACCGAATTGCGCCGTAACGTATCGAGAACGTCCTCGGCCACTTTCTGCTCTTCAGCCGCATGCCCGACGGCACGCTGACCGACATCAGCGCTACCGGTGGCACCCGTGTGCACCTGCACTGCGACAACCCGCTGGGTCGCCTGACCAACCTCAAGCACGTGGTGAACAACGAAGCGGTGGAAACGCTCACCCAATACCGCTACGACGAACACGGCCAGCTATTCAGCGTTCCGCGAGAGAAAGCCTGAAAATAATACGTTTGTAGTGGATGCGATCACTGGGAGGCCTTTGTGAGTGGTTCCAATTATTACGTTTTGCGCTACAACCCACAGGAAAGTGGCTGTCCAATCGTGTTGTCAGGTTTTTTTAATTGTAATGAATTTGAATGGGATCCGTTTGAGTCAAATCCGCTGGAATTAAATATAGCGAAACAATATGTTTTGCAATTGTCCGGGCTAGAAATGGAGTTGTCGGATCTGGAGTTTGATTACTACAGCATCGGTGATACTTTTGTTTCCAGGGAATTTTTAGCGGTTTGCGATAAGGTTGGAGGGAAGTATAAGGCTATTCCCTTGCAAATAACCTATAAGGAGCAGTGTAGGCAAGGGGACTTTTTCATTTTTCTTCCTGGTGAAAGTTTAGCGGCTATGGATAAGGTTGAGTCGGTGTTCGAAACATCCAAGGATCTGGAAACCGGTCTCGAAATTGAAAGTAACATTTATACGGGGGGGTATGAATATTGATGCTATAAGTAGGTTTGTGGTTTCCCCGGAGCTGCAGTCGGATATTTTTAGATGCCAAGAAACCTTGGAATTGTTTTGTAGTGAGAGGTTCAAGTCAGCGGCAACTGGCTTGAAGGGTGTTTCGTTTGAAAAAGTTGATGATAATTATTCGTATGATACATGGGCTGAATTGAGCGATATTTGAAGGTTGTAAGGGTCTTATGCAAGGGGCTAGGGGGACTCCGAACAATTACTCAGTAATCCGCAATAAACCACGTGCTGACCTGCTCGAATGACTTCCATAGGAGCTGACCTAGGGTAGTGCACTGGACTGTGAATACGACCCGCTCAACTACCTGACAGATCATGTGCGCCTGCCGGATGGGCGCCTGAACTAACTGAACTTGGATGGCCGACGAGGTGTTTTAACTCAACGTCCAGATGTTATGGCTGCTGATGTTAACGGGAAGTTCATGATCGGACTTGTATCCAATGCAGGTATGGGCAAAGAGCTTCCTGCGCTTACATCGCGTAATGAAACGGCAATGAGTAACTTGCCTCTTGGTAAGCAAAACGAGATCTTGGTGTCAGAGCATCCATATAGTGCCTCTGATATGAAGGATATGTTTGATGATTTTATTACTGGAATATGGGTCATTTTATGTCCATTTCGTTAGCTTTGTACGGTATTGAGGGCGTCACCCCTAGACTGGCTCTGAAATTTGCCAAACACTATTTTGCTTGTCTGCATTTGTCGATAACGGGTGCGGCTTATCTTAAATACTTGAACGATGGGGATCATGTCGGTGACCATGATTTAGTAATGGTAGAAATAGCCGAGCTCGAAGAGAAAATAAACAACGGTATTGCTACGGCTTTTAGGGTATACAACGAGGCAGCAGGTGCTATCCCATGGTCTGTATCCTTCGGTTACACTACGAATGATTTTGGCGGCTTTTATCATTTTGATGGTCAGTGCTCTGGTGATCTTATTGAATTAAAGGGCATGATAAGTTTTATTAAAGACGTGTGTGCTGATATTGCTGTGCCGTATGGGATGATCTATAAGTGCGAAAAAGTAAGTAAAGCATTTAGTTATGCGGCTGGCAATAATATGGTCACGATGTATTCGTATGAAAATTCGTCGGCGTTCAAGAAGGAAGTTCCCGGCAGATTTCAGGGGCGAGAGCGCTATAAAGAGCATCTATTGCGAATGGTCTATCCCGTTAACGTAATAAGTAATAAGCATTTAGAGATCGACGTTGGGGGCGTGGTGCTGAAAGACTGGATTGGTGAGAGTGTGGGGCGAGGAAAACTCGAAGCTTTAACTTCTTCTACGTGGTTGTGGTATGTAGAGGCTGATCAGCTTGAAGACGTAAATAAGTCTCTGGGTGAGGCAGGTATTCTAATTTCGTGGAAAAAAATGGAAGGCAGAAAGCGGTTTTGAGTTATGTAGAGTAAAGTTTGGTGGCTGCTATTTCGGCGTGATGTCGTAGGTGCAGTTGCTCCTGCTTTCTGTAAAGGTATGTTTCAATAATGTGTCATGAGCGGGTGATCGTTAAAAATGGAAGGAGCGATTGCGGGGCTGTAGTCGCCCCAATTTACCGATATACCACATCGATGATTATCGAAGTGAACTTCAAATCCAAGTACTTATAGTGCAATGACGACGCACAGATCGAGCGTTTTTGATCGTTGTGACAAACGCGCTTGACCAGCCCGCGTCGCTGGAACGCAAGCCCGACGGTGAATTAGAAGCGTATTGAATGGTTCATGCGGATAAATATTGGAGAGTGCAATGAGTGATATTGAAATTGCGCTGAAAGATCTGAGCGCCGTACATGCCAAGTATAATCTTTCTGGGTGGTTTTTAGCGTAGAATGATGTATCTGTTCGCTGGCCTGCAGAACTTCCACGCTCTACTGAACTTGATGTTTTTTATAATGGGTACGAGCCGGACGGGGTTAAAATCGAGACTGGCCTTACGCCTCTGAAACTATTTGACATGGTAGCGCTAAGACAGGCACAGATTGGGGTAGTTATGCGCCGTTGGCGCGGATTGATCAAGTTGAATACCACGCAGCATCTTGGAAGTGGGACCGTTGAATCATATAGTGGTACGGTAGCTAAGTTGAAGCTTGATAATGAAAATGCTCGCGGTAAATAACTTGGTGACAAAGGAGCCCTGCACGATGCAATATTTTACGTCCTTAGGTATCGGTGAGTTATGAGTTCAGAGGATCGGTTGTATTTTGAAAGTGTTTTGCAAGAAGAGCTAAGGGGCGTTGCCTCAAAGTTTGATGGTGTGGTGGCGTCAAAGAATAAGCTGAAATTTAAATATAATAAAAAGAATGTGGCTGAGCTGTTCTTGGATTATCTCGCGCGCGTAGATTCTTATGTGCTTGCTGGGATAGTTTTTGGAGGGGAGCTCTTTGAGTACGCGTCAAAATTCACGCCTCCTTACAAAAGTAATTTATTAAGTGATGGCTGTTTTTCTTTCATCTCGTCAGGTGAGCAGAGTAAACGGTTCAGTGGTGAGTTTGGAGGAGCGATAAGGACGCCGGCTCCTGTTTTGGCGGGTGAAGTTTGTACTCATATCCGGCTTGTTCTGGAGGAGTTCTATGTCCCCCAAATGTTAGCCGCTATCGTGCCGACAGATAGGACTATAAGTGACGTTGTCTTGTCACCAGGTGACTACTCGTATCCCGCTGTATTGATACATTGTGCTGCTAAGTTGGGTGGGTTGGCTGGGAATGAGGTTAAAATAAAAGAGGCGATGTCCTCAAAGAAGATTGTAAAGTGCAAGGCCTACGATGTCCCGTTGCTCGGCGGGCTTTTGTAATGCTTTTGTAGCGGCTTTTTGAGGATGACTGGCTGCGCATTTAGGTATTAATGCAGGAAATTGACTTAGAGAGGGTGGGCTTGGATGAGAATTGGCTCTTTGGATGATCTGAAGTGCAAGATTCAGCAAGATAGTTTTTTTGAAGATGTTGTATCAAGTGTGAATGATTGGAATGAAGCATTAGATAGGCGTGATGACGATGTCTTCGACTCCGTATGGAACGATGCATTTGAGGAATTAAAAAACCTTGAGTACTCATCTGAAAGCGATGAAAAGGCTGTAAGTGAGATTCGAGAGTATGTCTTTAAGAAAATATATGAGTTGGTTCGTAGTCCGGATGTCGCAGGATATATTTCGGATGACATAGGGTTGGTGGCTGAGTCGATATCTAAGTCATGCAGTATTGAATGGGTGGGAAAGTTATTTGATATTTATTGCGCTGGAGAATTTCCTAATTAACGAGTTTTTGAGGCTTTGCGCGTTTTTTTCGTTGAACATCGGAGTGTGGAGGAGCAGGCTAGCGTGATTCTGGTTAGATGATATTTTCGTGCTTTCCGAGTTGTTGCCTGCCTTTTATGGTGGGGCGTCGCCTGGGCAGAAGGCCTGCTACTTTCATACGGATCAGATTGGTACACCGTTGGAGCTGACGGACAGTGATGGTAAGTTCGTTTGGCAAGCGACTTATTGGCCATGGGGGGCATGTTAATGAAGCTGATTGAGCCTGTTGATAATTATCCTGAAAAATATTGGCTTTCCTATGATCATGTATTCAGCATAGATCACCTGAGTTTTCAAGAGTGTAAATTAATTTCGGGCTCTGATTTGCCGGTTCAGCTTTCACTCAAGAAAAAAGTCAGCTTGAGCGCATTTAGGAAGTATGACTATCTTTTCAGTGATGGGCCGGACATTATAACGTCTGACCTTGTCAATATTTTTCTTGGCATGGGGCTTGAAGATGAGATTCAGTTTGTCCCTGCACGTGTTGTGATCAATGGCGATGTGCATAATGATTATTATGCAGTGAATTATTTGGCATCAGAAAGCGCTTTTGATATGGAAGAGTGCATTTATAAGCCGTTAATAAAGTCATTGCCTGGCGGGCCTAAAAAATTCAGTAGGATCGTTCTGCAGGATATCGAACCAACTCATTCGATTTTTCGCGCGCTGGAAAGCATGTCACGCATTGTCGTGTCGAATCGGGTAGCTGAGTCACTTCAGGGTAAGTCTGTGATTGGTATTTGTTTTGTTGAAGGTCGGGATGATATGTGAGTTTGTGTTTTCTAAGGGCATTTTCGGATGTATTAAGGGGCTTGACGTATGGTGACTGTAGAGGATGTACGCGTTTGGGTGAATGATAGAGCATGCGGTGACTTGTTGAGTTTTGTGGCTAAAAAATGCCGTTAAATTTTTAATATGATTCGGTTTCTGATGTTGTTTTGCAGTTTGATGCTAATAAGCTGAATTTGGCGAAGCTGGAGTGGGCCTGCTTGGCCACTGTCGCTCGAGAGGCCAAGGCAAACTATTAGAGAAAATGCTTGGCATCATCAGGAAAATATGAAGACGATACCGGAAGCGCCTAGAAAAACACAATAGGCTTACGTTGTCGGGTGGTGTTAAAAATATGAAATGAAGCTGTTAATAGGATAGAAAAATGCCTGTAGTTTACAAAGCTGGTTTGACTGATGCTGAGATAAACTCACTTGAGGCAGCAGTTAATGTTGCCTTGCCTGTTGCGTATAGAAATATATTGGCACGCATGAATGGTTTTTATTTGACTGAGCCTGACTTTGGGCAGTTGCCGTTGAAGTCTGTTCAAGACGGGCGCGTGAGTTTTGATCGTCTGTTTGGGGTTATACCTGGAGAGGAATGTAATGATCTTATTAGCTTTAATCATGAGTTCATTTCTGAGCTGGCATTTGTTGATGGCGTTTTGGCGTTTTGGCGATTGGGGAAGATGGGGGAGGGAATCCTTACGTGATTGTTACTGAGTCCGGGCGAGAAGGGGTTTATTATTGGGATATGACCCACTTACATGACTCTGACTCTATTAATAAATATGATATAGCGGAGCAAGGTGATAGCGGTCACCTTTATAAAGTGGCACAAGGTATTGATGAGTTTTATTCTTAGCGTCGCTGCCCGATGAGGTTGAAATGGTGGAAGAAAATTGAGGCGGGTGGTGATGGAGTGGCACGTTGACCCACAATGTGACATTGATATAAATGATAAGCGTAATGGGATTTGGCTACCGGATACAACCGCTGCGGCTCACAAAGGTACGGGCGTGCTCGGCAAAGGATATAAGTAATATATATTTGATAAGCTTTCCGTAACCAATGGCCGAAAGGGGTTCCTGAACGCATTTTTCGAGCGTAAGCAGTCGCTGTTTGAGGGTGTTTCATTTAAAACGATTAGGTAGATCTATGCTGATAGAAGATTTGAAGCGTTTTAAAGATGAGGTTGTCAAGAAAGCTGAGGACGCTTCCTTTGTTTTGGCTTCTGATACGAATTGTGCCAAAGCTTCGAGTGTTAAGTGGTCGAAAGGGGGCGGTATTTCTTTTATTCCTTATGAGTTGGAAATGTCGGGTATAAAACCCAGCAGGCTGTCCGCAAAGGAGCCTGTAAGTAAAAAAAATATAAACAAATATTATTATGTGGAGGGGCAGTTAAATAAGGTAGATGTCTACAATGCAAAGGGTGAAATCCATGGGTTCGAATATTTTTTCTATGATGATAGGCGAGCGTATTCACTTAAAATGAATCGGCACGGCGAACGTTTGTGGCTCAAGGTAATTGATATAGAGCAAGGGGAGGTACGTAAAGCTTGCAGGATTGATTTTGACTCGGAATTTTGGACGCTAGGTTACGAGTGGAGTGAAGGGCGTCTCCAGGAGATTCTGACGTTTTCGTCTAACAGTTTGCCTGGCATCAAGATATATCCAGTTTTTGAGGAAAAGAATCTTGTTGGCTTATTTACTTTGCGTGGTGAAGAGAGAATATATGTTTATGATGAGCGGTAAGTTCTAGGTCGCTAAATCGTGACGGCTAATGTTCGGTAATCACTGGTTCGGGATAAGTGCCGGGGTGTTTTTGTAATATTGATGCAGCCCGTTATTTGATCAGTTATGAGGTTGGGGTGAGCCTGATAATATGGGGGTGATTCATGAGTGTCGAGTTTTCTGTGGTTACAGATACGGCGACTTTAGCGATATTTGATTTGAAGGCAATTCGCCATAGAGTGAGTGATTCATTTGATTGGTGGAGTATTCAAAGTGATGAAATTTCTGAGATGAATGAGGGTAATATCGCTTTTTTAAATTTAGGTGAGGATGGTAGGTATAAAGTGAAAGTTGAAGACAGTCTATTAGATCCGAGCGGGGGGATTTACTTGAAGGTTCCTTCCGGGCGAGTGTTCGTAGGTGCAGGGGAAGATACTTCCGGAGGGGGGCTGGAGCCTGATGGCTCGAGTACAATACAAGGCGAGTTTCTTAGTCTCGAAGCAGGTAGCTATTATATGAGTTACAAGGTCGAGAGTGGAGTGATCTGCTTGGCTTTCTCGTCCAGTAGCAAGTTTAGTAATGATCTTACAGACTTGATAAGGCTTGCTATTTAGTTCCTGAAGTGGTTTGAGGTTTTTGGGTTTTAGGAAAGTGCTCTTTAACAGCTGGGATATGAGTAGTTGACGAAAGACGTCAGCCTGGCTCAAAGGTTGGCGGGAGTTGCATAATTATTTGTTGAATTGGTTCATAAAACAAATTAAATCCGCATGAGCAGGTTTACCTGGTGTGCACCGAAGCGGTGGAAACGCTCACCCAGTACCGCTACCCCTCAACCAAGGTGCTGGACGCCAACGGCAAGGCAGTGGAGAAGGGCAAATAGCCCTCATTTGGCAACCAAATGGCGCGGTTCGTGGCGGGCGTCACGGGTCAGCGCGGCCAGCACTTGCAGGGGGTTCTGGCTGAGTTCGATCGCAAGGCCCAGGCGGATGCTGTCGATCACCCGCTGCAGGCGCACCGGGTCGTTGCGTTGGGCCTGGGTGATGAGGCGCTTGGCGACCACGCCGGCGTCGTCGGACAGGGTCAGCATGATGCTGCCGTCAAGGTTGGTAATGCTCAGGTTCACCCGGTATTCGGGGGCGAATGCAGCACTGATTCGTTCGAATGGGCTATTCATGGTCTTGCTTCTGCGTTGAGTGAATGCAGAGGTTGACCGGGACGTTCGCACGTTGGTTCAGCGCCATTGATCGGCACAAACGAAAACGCCCGGCTCCAGGCCGGGCGTTTTGCTATGCCGATCAGGCGTCTGGGTCACTCAGTTCCAAGGCGCCGCGCTTGCTGCGCAGCTTGCCGTAGAAGTGCTCCAGCGCGTGATTGAGCTTGGTGGCGGCACCGTCGACTGCCTGGTCCAGAGAACTGGCGGTGTGGGTCACGGAAATCGGTTGGTGGCCTTTCGGGCGAGCCTCCATCTGGCAGCGTTTGTCATGCGGTCCGGGCTTGACGCCGTTCTCGTCGCGCAGGTGAACCTCGATGCGGGTGAGGTCTTCTTCGTAACGTTCCAGCGAGTTCTGCAGTGTGCTGCGGACCCACTGGTCGAGCCGGGCGTTACCGTCGAAATCGTTGCTGCTGTTGACCTGGATTTGCATGATTCAATCCTTATTCAGCTTGCTCGCATGGAGACGCGCCTAGGCCCTTGAGACCCTTGGAATTTCTGCGCCTCTTGACTCTAAGGTCAGGCAAGCGCGAGACGAATTCAAGCCCTTTTGGAAAATAAATTTCTTGTTGCAGATTGGCGGACTGCGACGCGCCGCTATCGCGGTCAAGCAGGTAGATAGTCCTGAGCTTTGATTATGAGAATTGAAATCATTATTATTGTAATCTCGAAAACGCCCGGACCCCGTCATGACGCGCAAAATCGCCGGCCTCCCGCTCAGCTATCGCCTGGCCGTGACATCCCGTAGCTTCGCCGCGCTGCTGGGCGGTTATCTGCTGGCGTCCCTCGCGAGCGTCTGTATTGCCTTGCTGGCCCCACTGCCAAAGGTCGATGCCACGCTCATCGGCCTGCTGCTGTCGTTCGTCTTCTACCTGCTGGCGTTCATCTGGTGTTTTGCCTGCCGCAGCGCCTTTCGCGCCTGGTTGGGCGTATTGGCGCCAAGCCTGCTGCTGAGCGTGATCAGCGGCGTTGCCTACTGGATGAAAAACGCATGAAAGAAGGCTTCCGCCAGGCCATGGCCTGGCTGCACACCTGGACTGGCCTGATCTTCGGCTGGCTGTTGTTCGCCATCTTCCTTACCGGCACGCTGTCGTACTTCAAGGAAGAAATCACTCATTGGTCACAGCCTGAAGTACGCAGCCATGCTTTGGACCCGATCAATAGCCTGGCAGTCGCTCAACGTTACCTGCAGGACAATGCAGGGCATTCGAGTACCTGGTTCATTCGCATGCCGAACGAACGGGAGGCCGCCTTGAGTGTGGGCTACCGCGACCCCAGTGGCGGCCCGCGTGGCTTCGTCAGAAAAACCCTCGATACCCAGACCGGCCAGCCGGTGGAAGCACGTGACAGCCGCGGTGGTGAGTTCTTCTACCGCTTCCACTTCCAGCTTCAGATGCCTTACCCGGTTGGCCGTTGGCTATCGACGTTCTGCGCGTTCATCATGCTGCTGGGGTTGGTCACCGGCATCATTACCCACAAGAAGATCTTCAAGGAGTTCTTCACCTTCCGCCCTGGCAAGGGGCAGCGCTCCTGGCTGGACGGGCACAACGCCATCGGCGTGCTGGTGCTGCCGTTCCACCTGATGATCAGCTACAGCAGCCTGGTGCTGTTCATGTACATGGTGATGCCGGCGGGCATCATGGCCAGCTACGGCAATGACACCGGCAAATACTTCAATGACCTGTTTGGCCGCAATGATGCGCCCAAGGCGGCCCAGGTGGCCACGCCGCTGGTAGCGCTGCCGAGCCTTTACGGCAAGGTGCAGGAGCTGCAGCCGGGGGCGCGTATCGGCAACATCCAGGTGCAGAACCCGGGCGACAGCAATGCCCGCGTCACCTTCACGCAATCGGCAGCCGACCACGTGGCTTATCGGCGTAGCGCCAACTGGACATTCGATGGGGCCAGTGGTGCGCTGTTGAGCCAGGGCAAGCCAGAGAGCGGGCTAATGATGACCGCCTTCAGTTTCGCCGGCCTGCACATGGGTAACTTCGCCGGGCCTTGGCTGCGCTGGCTGTATTTCTTCTTTGGCGTGGCCGGTACTGCGGTGATTGGTACCGGGTTGGTCATGTGGTTGGGCAAGCGCCAGCTTAAGCACGCCAAGAGCGGAGCTGTGCCAGGTGAGCTGCGCCTGGTCGAAGTGCTCAATATGGCCAGCATGAGCGGCTTGTTGCTGGCGGTGGCGAGCTTCTTCTGGGCCAACCGCCTGGTGCCCATGGCTGTCGAAGGTCGGGCCGACTGGGAGGTGAATGCTTTCTTCATCGCCTGGGGCCTGTCGCTGGTGCACGCCGTGCTGCGTAGCGGGCGCAAGGCCTGGGGCGAGCAACTGGCGCTGGGTGCGCTGGCCTTCGCCCTGCTGCCGTTGCTCAATGGCCTGACGACGGACCGGGGCTTGAACCATTCGGTACTGGAGGGCGACTGGGCCATGGCCGGCTTCGACCTGACAGCCCTGGGGACCGGCCTGTTTCTGGCTTGGCTGGCCCGCAAGATGCTGGCCAGCCCCACGCCTGTAGCCAAGCGCGCGGCGCGTACGACAAAAAAGCCGAGCATTGAAACGGTGGGGGTGAGCTGATGCTGGGTAACGCACTGATCGCCTTTGCAGGCTTCGTTGCGCTGTGCCTGGCGATGGAAAAGCACTTCAGCGACTTGCTCGGGCGCAAGCCGCACCCCCGCCACTTGCACCTGTTGCGTGTTGCAGGTTGGCTGCTGTTGATGCTGTCGCTGGTGTTCAGCGTGCACCAGCGTGGCTGGGCCCTCGGCTTGGTGGAGTGGACCGCGGTGATGATGGCCGGGGTAACTCTGTGGGTGTTCGGCCTGCCGTACCAGCCTCGTCTGCTGCTGGGCCTGGCCGCCGTCAGCGTGGTGCTGGGCCCGATGCTCGCCGTGCTTGCCGTGTGACCCCCGTGAGCGAGCCAAGGGATATCATCGAGCCTGACGCTGACAGCGCAGGCGGGCGTGCACGTTTCGTCCAGGTGTTCCAGGCCCAGCGTGCGCGTATGGAGGCGTTGGTAAGTCGTCGGGTCGGCTGCCGCGCCACCGCTTCGGACTTGGTCCAGGAGTTGTTCCTGCGTTTCTGGCGTCGCCCCGAGGTCAAGGTCGAGTCGCTGGACACTTACCTGCTGCGTTGCGCTGGCAACCTGGCCATAGACCACCTGCGCAGCGAGAGTAGCCGCGAACGCGTGGCCGAAGCGGCTGTGCCGGTGAGCGAGGCGAGCCTGGCCCAGGCCCCTGAGCAGGCCGTGGAGGTCGACCACGACTTGCAGCGTATCGAGGCCACCTTGCGTGCCTTGCCCGAGCGCACCCGGCAGATCTTCCTGCTCAACCGCATTCACGGCTGCAAGTACAGCGAGATCGCCAAAGCCATGCAGCTGTCACAGAGCGCCGTGGAAAAGCATATGATGCGCGCCCTTGAAGCGTGCAAGGCGAGTGTTGCCGAGCCCGCGTCCACCCCACGCCGGCCAGGGAGCGCCCGTCGATGAGCCGTTTACCGCCGATCACCGAAGCGCAGTTTCAGGCTGCCCTGCAATGGTTCAACCGGATCAACGAGCAACCTGGGCAAGCCGAAGGGGCGGCATTCAAGCGCTGGTTGCTGGCCGACCCCGCACACCGCGCAGCCTACGAACAGGCCCAGGTGCTTTGGCAGAAAAGCGCCGCCCCGGCGGCGCGGCTGGCGGACGAAGAACAGGACGCCCTGCAGCGCTACCTCGATGCCATGGCCAGACCACCGGCTGGTGGCGGCTGGCGGCGGGTGGCAGGGCTGGCGTTGGCGGCCTGCCTGGTGCTGGCCGTGGGCGTCGCTGGTGGTTGGCACCCGGGGTACTGGTTGCAGGACCTACGGGCGGACTACAGCAGTGCCGGGCAGATTCGCCAGGTGACCCTGGCCGACCAGTCGCAGGTGACGCTTGATGCAGGTAGCGCCATTGCGGTGGATTTTGCCCAGGGTGAGCGCCGTGTGCGGTTGCTGCATGGTGCGGCGTTCTTCGAGGTTACCCATACCGGTGAGCCGTTCCTGGTGGAAGCTGCCGGCGGTGAAGTGCGGGTGCTCGGCACCCAGTTCGAGGTGCGTGCGCAGGGCGAGGGTGCCCAGGTGACGGTGCGCAGTGGGCGTGTGGGCGTCAGCCCCGCGCAGGGCACTTTGGTGCGAGAACTGACAGCCAACCAGCAGGTGACCTACCGCGCAGGCAGGGTAGGCGACACCTTGGCGGTGGACAGTGACAACCGCCTGGCCTGGCGCCAGGGGTGGCTGAACTATTACCAGGTACCGCTGGCGCAGGTGATCGAAGACCTTGGGCGTTATTACCCAGGGCGCATCCTGTTGCTCGATGGTGACCTGGGGCAGCGCAAGGTCAGCGGCAGCTTCCCGGTGGCCGAGCCGCTGCTGGCGCTGGATTCGCTGGGCAAGGTGATGGGTTTCTCACGGCAGACCGTGTTGGGGCGTTTGACCCTGGTTCGGTAGTTGCCTGTGCCAGCCTCTTCACGGGTAAACCCGCCCCTACAGCGTTGCGCGCCCCCTGTAGGAGCGGGTTTACCCGCGAAGAGGCCGGCACAGCAAAAATATTTCCAGGCACAGGTGAGGTAACAGCACGTGGTATCCGTGTAATGAGTGAAAGTGCGATTGATTCGCAATAATCACCCCTCACAGGTCAGCGTCCATGAAGTTCTCCCCGCGTTGCGTCCCTCTCTGGTTCGGCCTTGCTGCGCTCCCGGCCTTCGCTGTCGCCCCCTTGGCAAGCGCGGCCGAGCAGCTGCAGGCCTATACCTTCGCCCAGCCGGCCCAACCCTTGGCCCAGGCTCTGAACGCCTTCAGCCGTACCGCTGGCCAGAGCGTGGTCTACACCCTCGAGCTGCCGGGCGTGCAAGCGCCGGCGCTGAATGGTCGGTTCAGCGCCGAGCAGGCGCTGCAACAACTGCTGGGCAATGCTGGGCTGGCCTGGCGCCGCGTCGACGCACGTACCTTGACGCTCGAACCTGCAGACACCTCCGGAGCCCTCAACCTGCAGGCCACCACCGTGACCTCGCAACTGGACGACTACAGCTATCAGCCACCGGCCAGCGCTTCGATCATGCGCGGGCAGGGACCGAGCCAGGACATCCCTCAGGCAATCAACGTGGTACCGGCCCAGGTCATCCGCGACCAGGCCCCGCGCAACCTCGATGACGCCCTGGCCAACGTCAGCGGCATTACCCAGGGCAACAACTTCGGCGGCACATCCGACACGGTGATGAAACGTGGCTTCGGCGACAACCGCGACGGCTCGATCATGCGCGATGGCATGCCCGTGGTGCAGGGTCGCAACCTCAATGCCAGCACCGAGCGGGTCGAAGTGCTCAAGGGGCCTGCCTCGCTGCTGTACGGTATCCAGGACCCGGGTGGGGTCATCAACGTGGTCAGCAAGCGTCCGCAGTTGCAGCAGTACAACGCCCTGACCGTGCGCGGCTCGACCTATGGCAGCGGCAAGAACGGCAGTGGTGGCGGGCTCGACAGCACGGGCGCACTGGGCGACAGCAACTTCGCCTACCGCCTGATCGTCGACCACGAAGACGAAGACTACTGGCGCAACTACGGCGTGCACCGCGAATCGCTGGTGGCGCCGTCGCTGGCCTGGCTGGGCGAAGACACCCAGGTGGTGCTGGCCTACGAGCACCGTGAATTTCTCTACCCCTTCGACCGTGGCACCGCGTTCGGCAACAACGGCCACCCGCTGAATATCCCCGCCACACGCCGACTGGACGAGCCGTTCAACGACATGGAAGGGCGCTCCGACCTGTATCGCCTGGAAGTCGACCATCAACTGGCCGATGACTGGAAGCTGCACTTCGGCTACAGCTTCAATCGTGAGACCTACGATGCCAGCCAGGTTCGCGTGACCGGCGTCAACGAAACCCAAGGCACGCTGACACGCAGCATCGACGGCACCCACAATGCCATGAGCCGTGACCAGTTCGTGACCCTGAGCCTCAATGGCAATGTCGAGCTGGCGGGGATGCAGCATGACCTGCTGTTCGGCATCGACCATGAAGACCGCAAGATCTTTCGCGGTGACCTGATCCGCCAGACACCGCAGTCCACGTTCAGTTATCTGGACCCGGTCTACGGACAGGAAGTGGAGGGTTCCAACGTACGCGCCAGCGACAGCGACCAGACCGACAAGCTGCGCACCGATGCGCTGTTCGTGCAGGACGCGCTGCATCTCGATGACCACTGGATCCTTGTAGCAGGAACCCGCTTCCAGCAGTACGACCAGTACGCTGGCCGCGGTCGCCCGTTCCAGGCCAATACCGACAGCAGTGGCCAGGCCTGGGTACCTCACGCCGGTATCGTTTACAAAGTCGACGACCAGCTCTCGTTCTATGGCAGCTACAGCGAGTCGTTCAAGCCCAACTCGACCATCGCGCCGCTGACCGGCAATGTTGTGCTCGACGCCTCGGTGGCACCTGAGGAGGGCAAGGCGTGGGAGCTGGGCGCCAAGCTCGACATGCCGGGCCGTATCACGGGCACCCTGGCGTTGTTCGATATCACCAAACGCAATGTGCTGGTTTCGAACATCGACGCCATCACCCGCGAGACGGTCTACAGCAATGCGGGTGAGGTCAGTTCACGCGGTGTGGAGCTCGACGTGACCGGCCAGCTCAGCGAGCGCTGGAGCCTGATCGGCAGCTATGCACTGACCGATGCCAAGGTAACCAAGGACCCTGATCTTCAAGGCAACCGCCTGCAGAACGTGGCCCGGCACAGTGGCTCGCTGTCGGCGGTGTATGACTTTGGCAGCCTGTTCGGGGGGGACCGGCTGCGCTTCGGTGCCGGGGCACGTTATGTAGGCGAGCGTTCGGGTAACTCGACCAACACCTTCGACCTGCCAAGCTATACCGTTGCCGATGCGTTTGCCACCTACGAGACCCAACTCGACGAACACAACGTGCGCCTGCAACTGAACGTGAAGAATCTGTTCGACAAGGTGTATTACAGCTCGGCGGTGAACCAGTACTTTGTGGCGGTCGGCGATGCGCGGCAGGTAAGTTTGTCGAGCACCTTCGAGTTCTAGGTCATCGGGGGCCGCAGAGCGGACCCGGTTTCAGATGACAAAGGCGCTGCGGTATTCGCCAGGTGTTGCACCCAGGGCCTGCCGAAACCGGTTGCTGAAATGGCTGGCACTGGCAAACCCGCACAACAAGGCAATCTCCCCCAGGGGTAACACGCCCAGCCGCAACAGCTGGCATGCCCGGTGCAGCCGCCGTGCCAGCAGATACTGGTGCGGCGGGAGCCCAAAGCTGGCGCGGAACATGCGCGCGAAGTGGTATTCGGACAAGTTGCAGCGCAGCGCCAGCTCGCCCAGGGTGATGGGCTGGTCCAGGTGTGCCTCGATGTAGTCTGCCAGTTGCCGGCGCAGGTTTGGCGCCAGCCCGCCTTTCAGGCGCAGGCCGTGGCGCAACCCGACCTGGCTGAGCAGCGCATGGTCAACGATCTCGTGCGCCAGGCTGCTGGCCTGCAGGCGCTCGCCGGGTTCGCCCCAATCCAGCTGGATCAATTGACGAAAGCGTGCAGCCTGCTGCGGGTCGTCCAGAAAGGTTGCTTCCTGCAGTTGCAGTTCGCGCGGTTCCCGGTCGAGCAGGCGCACACAGCCCAAGGCGAACTGCGCCTCGCTGACATACAGGTGCGCCAGGCGGATCGCGCCATTGACGACCCAGTTCGATTCCTGCCCGGCCGGCATCACGCACAGCTTGTCGGGTGCACCTTTGTCGGCCGGGCGCTGGCGGCGGAAAGTGCCGGTGCCGTCGGCGATGTAGCACGACAGGGTGTGATGGCTGGGTGCCTGGTAGTCGCGGGCATCGTCACGGTTGCTCCACAACGCCGCCGCCAGGCCGTCGCCCAGGTGCGCGCTCAGCTCCAGCCTGGCGTGGGGCGAGGCATGCATGGCGTTGAACACTTGCAACTGGTTGAGTGGCGTCATTGGCGGGTCCTCTTGCCAGCCATCCTACTGTGCACTGGAGCGAGTGACATCTACCGGTGCAAGAAAAGCGCAAGTTTATGCAAGCAGCCAGAGGCCGATCGAAAGAACACTGGTGATCCCTGTAGGAGCGGGTTTACCCGCGAAGCGCCGGGCACCGATCTCCAAAGGCCCAAGGAACTGCCGCCATGAACCTGTCACTCTATCTGCTCACCGTCCTGATCTGGGGCACCACCTGGATCGCCCTGAAACTCCAGCTAGGCGTGGTCGCGATCCCGGTGTCGATCGTCTACCGCTTCGCCCTGGCTGGCCTGATCCTGTTTGCTTTCCTGTTGTTGACCCGTCGGCTGCAACCCATGAACCGCCGGGGCCACCAGATCTGCCTGGCCCAGGGCCTGTGCCTGTTCTGCGTCAACTTCATCTGCTTCCTCAGCGCCAGCCAGTGGATCGCCAGCGGCCTGATCGCGGTGGTGTTCTCAACCGCCACACTGTGGAACGCGCTTAACGCCCGAATTTTCTTCGGCCAGAAAATCGCCACCAATGTACTTGCCGGTGGTGCCTTGGGCCTGCTTGGCCTGGGCCTGCTGTTCTGGCCGGAGCTCTCGCATCACGCAGCCAGCCGCGAAACCCTGTACGGCCTTGGCTTGGCCCTGTTGGGCACGCTGTGCTTCTCGGCCGGCAACATGCTGTCGAGCATGCAGCAGAAGGCCGGGCTCAAGCCGATGACTACCAATGCCTGGGGCATGGTCTATGGGGCGGTGATGCTGGCGGTGTTCTGTGTGGTCAGCGGCGTGCCGTTCAGCATGGAGTGGAATGCGCGCTACATCGGTTCGCTGCTGTACCTGGTGGTGCCGGGGTCGGTGATTGCCTTCACTGCCTACCTGACCCTAGTCGGGCGTATGGGGCCGGAGCGGGCAGCTTACTGCACGGTACTGTTCCCCTTGGTGGCGTTGAATGTGTCGGCGGTGGCAGAGGGTTACCAGTGGACGGCGCCGGCCTTGCTCGGCTTGGTGGCGGTGATGGCGGGGAATGTGCTGGTGTTTCGCAAGCCCCGGGCCAGGGGGGCTGAGGGTGTAGTGGTCGCCAAATAGGTGATGGGTTGCCTGGGCCGGCCCTTTCGCGGGTAAACCCGCTCCTACAGGGCAGTGCACACCGTTTGTAGGAGCGGGTTTACCCGCGAAGAGGCCAGCACAGGCACTCCAAAACGGTCAGCTCTTCCACACCTGCGGGTTCACCAGGTCCCGCGGCCGCTCGCCCAGCAGCGCCGCACGCAGGTTGTCGATCGCCCGGTTGGCCATGGCCTCACGGGTCTCGGCAGTGGCCGAGCCAATGTGCGGCAAGGTCAGCGCGTTGGGCAGCTTGAACAGCGGCGAATCGCTCAGTGGTTCTTTCTCGTACACGTCCAGGCCTGCGCCGCGAATGGTGCCGTCCTGTAGCGCCTCGATCAGCGCTGCTTCATCCACCACCGGCCCACGGGCAATGTTGATCAGGAACGCACTCGGCTTCATCAGCTTCAGCTCTCGGCTGCTGATCAGTTTGCGGGTGGCTTCGGACAATGGCACCACGATGACCACGAAGTCGGCTTCGGCCAGCAACTGATCCAGGCTGCGGAACTGCGCGCCCAGCTCCTGCTCCAGCGCGGTCTTGCGGCTGTTGCCGCTGTACAGGATCGGCATGTTGAAGCCGAAGCGGCCACGGCGTGCCACTGCTGCACCAATGTTGCCCATGCCGACAATACCCAGGGTCTTGCCATGCACATCACTGCCGAAGTGGGCCGGGCCTACGGTGGCCTGCCAGTTGCCGGCCTTGGTCCAGGCATCCAGCTCGGCGGTGCGGCGGGCGCAGCCCATGATCAGCGAGAAGCCCAGGTCGGCGGTGCTTTCGGTCAGCACGTCAGGCGTGTTGGTCAGTGCGATGCCGCGCTCGTTGAAGTAGTCGAGGTCGTAGTTGTCATAGCCGACCGACACGCTGGACACCACCTCCAGCCTGGCCGCACCCTCAAGCTGGACGCGGCCGAGCTTGCGGCCAACGCCAATCAGGCCATGGGCTTCGGGCAGGGCTTCGTTGAACTGGGCGCTGATGTCGCCGAGCTTGGGGTTGGGCAGGATCACGTTGAAGTCTTGCTGCAGGCGTTCGGCCATGGCCGGGGTGATTCGGCTGAAGGCCAGGACGGTCTTTTTCATCGGGCAACTTCTCTGCAAGGCGGGGTTGGGCTGTGCTGGCCCCTTCGCGGGCAAGCCCGCACCTGCAGGGGGCGCGGTGCCTTGCAGGAGCGGGCTTGCCCGCGAAAGGGGCGGAACAGGCGAAATCAATGGTTAGCAACCTACCATTGTCCGCCCCCGCAATGCAGCAGCTTTTTAGTTGGCGATCAGCACCTGATGGGTTTTCAGGTCTGCCTCATGCGCGGCAAGAATCTCTGGCAGCGAGTTGCGCAGGTACTCTACCCAGGTCTTGATCTTGGCATCCAGATACTGCCGCGATGGATAGATGGCATACAGGTTCAGCTCCTGCAGGCGATATTCGGGCAGCACCCTTACCAGGCTACCGTCCCGCAGGCCCTCGATAGCCGAATAGATCGGCAGCACGCCTACGCCCATGCCACTGCGGATCGCAGTCTTCATGGCATCGGCGGTGTTCACCATGAACGGCGAACTGGTGATGTTGACCATCTCTTGGCCTTCCGGGCCATCGAACAGCCATTTCTCCAGCGGTATGACCGGGCTGACCATGCGCAGGCAGGCGTGCTTGAGTAGGTCGGCAGGCTTGTGCGCCACGCCATGCTGGGCGATGTAGGCGGGCGAGGCACAGACAATGCTGTAGGTGATGCCCAGGCGCTGCGAAACGAACCCTGAGTCGGGCAGTTCGGTGGCCAGCACGATGGAGACGTCGTAACCCTCGTCGAGCAGGTCGGGCACGCGGTTGGCCATGGTCAGGTCGAAGGTCACGTCCGGGTGCGTTTCGCGGTAGCGGGCGATGGCATCGACCACAAAGTGCTGGCCGACCCCGGTCATCGAATGCACCTTCAACTGCCCGGCCGGGCGCGCATGGGCGTCGCTGGCTTCGGCCTCGGCTTCTTCGACGTAGGTAAGAATCTGTTCGCAACGCATCAGGTAGCGCTTGCCGGCTTCGGTCAGCGCAATGCGGCGGGTGGTACGGTTGAGCAGCCTTGTTTGCAGATGGGCTTCCAGGTTGGAGACCGCCCGCGACACGTTCGCGGTGGTCGTATCCAGTTGCGCCGCAGCGGCAGTGAAGCTGCCTAATTGGGCTACGCAACTGAAAGCACGCATGTTTTGCAGGGTGTCCATGGGTCACTCTCGAGGTAGAGGACAAAATTGTGTCACGAAGTAACCTAGAAAAGAGAAAAAGTTGCCTTCGACCAAAGGCGGATTATCGCCGTTTTGGTAACAAAGATTCGCAGGAATCTGCGCTTATCGCCAGTGCTGCCGCCCCCTAGAATTGCTCGGCCTCTTCACTTCTTCCTCGGGAAATCGCAGCTGTGCCGCGTCGCATCATCAGAACGCTCAAGGCGTTCAGTGCCTGTGCCCTTGCCCTCACCTTGAGTGGCTGTATCGGAACCTGGGGCATCGCCCCGCAAAGCAAGACGCTGCAAGCCAATACCTTGACCACCGACGCGGCCATTCGCGAAGCCGCGACCGACGCTCACTGGCCCGACCAGCAGTGGTGGCGCGCTTATGGTGACCCACAGCTGGACCGCTGGATTACCCTGGCCGTTGCCGGTAGCCCAAGCCTGGCCATGGCCGCAGCGCGGGTGCGCGAAGCCAAGGCCATGGCTGGCGTGGTCGAGTCGGCTGAAAAGCTCCAGGCCAACGGCCAAGCTACGCTCAAGCGCCACAACTGGCCGGAAGATCAGTTCTATGGCCCTGGCGCGCTGTCCGGTGCCAACACCTGGGACAACAACGCTGCCATCGGCTTTAGCTACGCCCTCGACTTGTGGGGCCGTGAACGCAATGCCAGCGAACAGGCCGTGGACCAGGCGCACATGAGCGTGGCCGAAGCCCGTCAGGCGCAGCTGGAACTGCAGAACAATGTGGTGCGTGCCTACATCCAGCTGAGCCTGCATTTTGCCCAGCGCGATATCGTCAAGGCTGAACTGGAACAGCAGGAGCAGATCCTGGCCCTGGCCAAGCGTCGCCTGGATGCCGGTATCGGCACGCATTTCGAAGTCAGCCAGGCCGAAGCGCCGCTGCCGGAAACCCACCGTCAGCTCGACAGCCTCGACGAAGAAATTGCCCTGACCCGCAACCAGCTGGCCGCACTGGCCGGCAAGGGCCCGGGGGAAGGCGCGCAGTTGCAGCGCCCGGCCCTGGCCTTGGCCGCGCCGCTGAAACTGCCTTCGAACCTGCCCGCCGAACTGGTTGGCCAGCGGCCTGATGTGGTTGCCAGCCGCTGGCAGGTGGCTGCCCAGGCGCGTGGCATCGACGTCGCTCACGCCGGCTTCTTCCCCAACGTCGACCTGGTCGGCAGCCTGGGCTTCATGGCCACCGGCGGTGGCCCGCTGGAATTCCTGACCGGGCGCAAGTTCAACTACAACGTCGGCCCGGCCATCAGCTTGCCGATCTTTGACGGTGGGCGCCTGCGCTCGCAGTTGGGGGTGGCCTCGGCCGGTTACGACGTAGCCGTGGCGCGCTACAACCAGACGGTGGTCGGCGCACTGAAGAACATCTCCGACCAGTTGATCCGTCGCGAGTCGATGAAAGAGCAGTCGCACTTCGCGGCAGAATCGGTCGCCGCCGCGCAGAAAACCTATGACATTGCCATGGTCGCGTTCCAGCGTGGCCTCACCGACTATCTGAACGTGCTCAACGCCCAGACCTTGCTGTTCCGCCAGCAGCAGGTGCAGCAGCAGGTGCAGGCCGCCCGCCTGATTGCCCATGCCGAGCTGGTCACCGCCCTGGGTGGTGGCCTGCAGGCCGGTCAGGATGCGCCGAAAGAGGAACGCCAGGCAGCGCCGAAGACCCCGGCCACCCTGGCCATTTTCGACAAGAAGCCGGATAACGCTGAATGAGCACTTCCAGTTTGCCCGTGCGCTGGCTGCAAAGCCTGGAATGGCGCCGGGGCTTCTTTGCCTGGGCGCGCACCGACGGCGTGACCTGGGTGTACATCTTCAAGGTGCTGGCCGCCGCGTTCATTACCTTGTGGTTGGCCATGCGCCTGGAGCTGCCGCAACCGCGCACGGCCATGATCACCGTGTTCATCGTCATGCAGCCGCAAAGCGGGCATGTGTTCGCCAAGAGCTTCTACCGGGTGCTGGGCACCCTGGCCGGCTCGGCGATGATGGTGGCGCTGATCGCCATCTTCCCGCAGAACACCGAGCTGTTTCTGCCCAGCCTGGCCCTGTGGGTGGGCCTGTGCTCAGCCGGTGCCATGCGCTACCGCACCTTCCGCGCCTATGGTTTCGTGCTGGCTGGCTACACCGCAGCGATGATCGGCCTGCCGGTGCTGCAACACCCCGACCAGGCGTTCATGGCAGCGGTATGGCGGGCGCTGGAAATCGCCCTGGGTATTCTGGTGTCGACCTTCGTCAGTGCCGCGATCCTGCCGCAGTCGGCCAGTGCCGCAATGCGTAACGCCCTGTACCAGCGCTTTGGCGTGTTTGCCGGGGTGGTGGTGGAGGCCCTGCGTGGTGATAGCCAAAAGGACCGCTTCGAGAGCAGCAACGTGCGCTTCGTGGCAGAAGCAGTAGGCCTTGAGAGCCTGCGCAACGTCACCGCTTTCGAAGACCCGCACATGCGCCGTCGCAGTGGTCGGCTGGTGCGCATGAACAGCGAGTTCATGGCCATCACCACGCGCTTCAATGCCTTGCACCGCTTGCTGGAGCGCCTGCGTGCCCGTGGCCCGCTGCAGATCGTCAGTGCCATCGAACCGGGCCTGAACACCTTGGTGGAGTTGCTGCAGCCCTATGTGGGCCGGGCGTTGACTGACGCCGATGCGCTGCGCCTGACCCTGGAGCTGGCCGCCTACAAGGAAGGCCTGCAGGCCCAGGTGCGGGGGCTGCGGGCTGAGTACCTGGCAACGGACCCCAGCGAGTCCGACCTGCTTGATTTCCATACCGCGTTCGAACTGCTGTACCGCTTCGTAGACGAGATGTTGAGCTACGCCGAAACCCATGCCTCGCTGGCCGCGCACAAGCACGAACGCGAGCAGTGGGATGAGCCCTACGTGGCGCAGACCAGCTGGCTAGTATCGCTGGCGGCCGGTGTGCGGGCCTCGGCAGTGCTGTTGCTGCTGGGCAGTTACTGGCTGCTCAGCGATTGGCCCAGCGGTGCCATGATGACCCTGATCGCCACGGTCACCGTATGCCTTTCGGCAGCGTCACCCAACCCTAAGCGCATGTCGTTCCAGATGGCTTGCGGCACGGCCATCGGCGCTTTTGTCGGCTTCTTCGAAACCTTCTTCGTGTTCCCCTGGATCGACGGTTTTCCGCTGCTGTG
Organism: Pseudomonas sp. LTR0; assembly: GCF_036630035.1. Lineage (NCBI taxonomy): Bacteria > Pseudomonadati > Pseudomonadota > Gammaproteobacteria > Pseudomonadales > Pseudomonadaceae > Pseudomonas > Pseudomonas sp. LTR0. The sequence goes on along the minus strand of NZ_CP123734.1, from coordinate 4,554,928 downwards.
CATGGTACTGGCGCCCGTGTTCATGCTGGGCGCGTTTCTTTCGTCGCGCCCTGCCTATGCCGGTTATGGCATCGGCCTACTGGTGTTCTTCGCGATTGGCTCGGTTCCGAACAACCTCACCGTTTATGACCCGTACACCTTCATAAACGACTACATCGGCATGGTGATTGGCATGTTCGTCTGTGCCGCCGCCGGGGCGATCATCCTGCCGCCCAACAGCCGCTGGCTGTGGAGCCGCCTTGAGCAGGCGTTGCGCGAGCAGGTGCTGTTCGCCATCAGCGGCCGCCTGCGCGGCCTGGGCTCGGCCTTCGAAAGCCGCACCCGCGACCTGCTGCACCAGGCCTATGGCCTGGCGGCCGGCAAGCCGCAGGTGCAGAGCCAGCTGATGGGCTGGATGTTCACCGTGCTGGAGATCGGCCACGCCGTCATCGAGCTGCGCAAGGAGCAAGCACGCGCCCCGGTGCACCCGGCCTATGCCGAGTCGCAGCCGTGGCGCCAGGCAATCCGTGTCATGGGCCGTGCACTGACCCGGCTGTTCCTGCAGCCCAGCGCCAGCAACCACGAACGCGCACTGGTGGCAGTGGACCACGCCATCTCCCGCGTGCAGGCCACCGACGAGCCATTCGCCCGGCACTTCGACACCTCGGTGCTGCGCCGCGTGCAAAGCTACCTGCACTTCATCCGTACTTCCCTGCTGGACCCACAGTCGCCACTGGCACCGGCGAAAGGACTGCACCATGCCCCGTGAAATCGCCTTCCATGGCGTGTACATGCCCACCATGACCTTGATGTTCCTGTTTGCCCTGGGCCTGGCCTGGGGCCTGGACCGGTTCATTGCCAGCCATGATGGCTACCGCTTCTTCTGGCACCCGGCGCTGCTGCGCCTGAGCCTGTTCGTCTGCTTGTTCGGCGCCATGGCGCTGTCTGTCTACTGGTGAGAATCCTTCGATGAAAAAGTTCTTCAGCCTGATCGCCACCCTGCTGGTGCTGGTCGCTGCCGTGGCCATCGGTCGCCAGTTGTGGCTGCACTACATGACCACGCCATGGACCCGTGATGGCCGTGTGCGTGCCGACATCATCAACGTCGCTGCCGACGTGCCCGGCTACGTGGTGGATGTACCGGTCAAGGACAACCAGCGGGTGAAGAAGGGCGACCTGCTGATCCAGATCGACCCTGAGCACTATCAGTTGGCGGTCGACCAGGCCAAGGCGCTGGTCGCTTCGCGCAAGGCCACCTGGGAAATGCGCAAGGTCAATGCCAAGCGCCGTGCCGACATGGACAACCTGGTGATCTCCAAGGAGAACCGCGACGACGCCAGCAACATCGCCAACTCCGCCCAGGCTGACTACCAGCAGGCCCTGGCCGAACTGGCTGCTGCCGAACTGAACCTCAAGCGCACCCACATCGTGGCCACGGTGGACGGCTACGTGACCAACCTGAATATCCACAAGGGCGACTATGCGCGTACCGGCGAAGCAGTGATGGCGGTGGTCGACGAGAATTCGTTCTGGGTTTACGGGTTCTTCGAGGAGACCAAGCTGCCGCATGTGAAGGTGGGGGACCAGGCCGAATTGCAGATGATGAGCGGCGAGCGCCTCAATGGGCATGTGGAGAGCATTGCCCGCGGCATCTACGACCGTGACAACCCACAGAGCCGCGAGCTGATCGCCGACGTGAACCCGACCTTCAACTGGGTGCGGCTGGCACAGCGGGTGCCGGTGCGCATTCACATCGATGACGTGCCGGAAGGGTTTTTGCTGGCGGCGGGGACGACCTGTACTGTGGTGGTGAAGCCGAGTTCGCCTTGAGATGCAGGTCGCCAGGCTGATCGAGCGCCGCCCGCGCGGTGCTCAATCCTACCGGCGACACATCCCTCAGTTCATGCACTCGCCGGTCCCACCAACACCGGCACTTTGACCCGATCAATCACCTTCGCGCTGATCGAGGGGTCGAGCAACCGCCCCAGCCGCGACAGGTGTCGGTGGCCCATGATGATCAGCTCGCAGCGCAGTTCCTGCGCTTTGGCGATAATCGCTTCAACCGGCAGCCCGGCCACCATGCAGCCCTGGCTGGCGAAGCCGGCTTGCTGCAGTTCGCGCACGGCCTCGGCTACGGCGTGGTCGGCATGTTGCTGTTCCACGCAGGCGGCGGGGTATTCTTCCAGTTCCTCGGCGGTGTAGGGCGCGGGTTGCTCGTGCACCGCGAAGGTGGAATCGATGGCCAGCAGCACGTGCAGTTCGTGCTCGCCCGGGCGGCAGTAGCGGCGGGCGAGGGTAAGCAGGGCGGCGGATGCGGGGGAGGCGTCGATGGCGATCAGGACGGGGCTGGGCATGCGGGATCCTTGATGTATTTGGGGACTTGGGCGGCCTCTTCGCGGGTAAACCCGCTCCTACAGGCCAACGCAACACCTGAACCAAGGAGCCGGTTTACCTGCGAAAGGACCGAACCTGCCATGCAGCATTTTTGACCTAATCCTTCCCTGAATAAATGGCGCACCACGCACAAGCGCATTGCGTCCGGTGCAATCCATCAACCTGATACCATCGCATTCCCCACAGCTGTAACGGAAAACGGCCATGCAACTTCCGGACATGAACCTGCTTGTCGCCCTCGATGCCTTGCTCGACGAGGGCAGCGTGGTTGGCGCGGCGCAACGCATGAACCTGAGCCCGGCAGCCATGAGCCGGACCTTGGGGCGTATCCGTGAAGCACTGGGTGACCCGATCCTGGTGCGGGCCGGCCGTGGCCTGGTGCCGACGCCGCGTGCACTGGCCCTGCGCGAGCAGGTGCATGGCCTGGTGGAGCAGGCCGGGCAGGTATTTCGCAGTCGCGACGATGTCGACCTGGTGAACCTGGACCGTGCCTTCAACATCCGCACCAATGACCTGTTCATCGCCCTTTATGGGGCTCAGTTGTTGCGCATGATGCTGGCCCAGGCACCGCATACGGTGCTGCGTTTTGTGCCGGAGGGCAGCGGCGACGATGATGCGGTGCTGCGCAATGGGCAAATCGACTTGATCATCAGCTCAGCCATTGAACTGGGCCCCGAAATCAAGGTTCAGAGCCTGTTCAACACCTACTTCGTGGGCTTGGCGCGGGAAGGGCACCCGGTTTTCGATGACGAGATAACCCCTGAGCGCTTCGCCGCCTACCCGCACATCAGCGTGTCACGCCGTGGCCGCGCCAATGGGCCTATCGACGTGGCGCTGGCCAATTACAAGGTGGAGCGCCGGGTGGCCCTGATCACGACGAGTTTTCACTCCGCGATGTTTTCGCTGCCGGACTCAGACCTGATCTTGCCGATACCCGCCAATATCCTGAACAGTGTGAACCGGCTGAAACTGCCATTGCGGTCCTTCGAGATCCCCGTGCCACTGGAAAAGGTCAACGTCATGCAGGCGTGGCACCCGCGGTTCGATAATGACCCGGCCCATCGCTGGCTGCGGCAGACGTTGAAAGCGTGCGGCAGGATGGACCCTTAAGGCGTGTGGCACGTGCGCATCCGCTACCCGATTGCGTTTGACGCAATATAAAACTGCCGACAAGTCAGTTTTCGTAAGCATTCGACCTTCTTAGACTTGCTCCAGTCGCAAATTTGTTGCCGGAGATGTCTGTCCATGAGTTCCCTGTCCGTCCCGTCTGCCGCCACTGCCGCCGCCCTCGCGCCGGCTGCCCCCGCGCAGGCTGCGTTCGGCCTGCAGGTCGTGGTCGGGTTGTTCGGTGTGTTGCTGGCTGTGCTTTGCGCCGGCCTCAACGAGTCGGTAACCAAGATTTCCCTGGCCGATATCCGCGGCGCCATGGGCATCGGAGCCGACGAAGGGGCCTGGCTGCTGGCGGCATACAGCGCCGCTTCGGTATCGGCCATGGCTTTCGCGCCGTGGCTGGCCACGACCTTCTCGCTGCGGCGCTTCACCATGAGCGCTGTCGGCCTGTTCGCCGTGCTTGGCTTGCTGCAACCTTTCGCCCCCAACCTGCACAGCTTGATGTTGCTGCGCATACTGCAGGGCTTTGCCGCTGGCGCGTTACCGCCGATGCTGATGAGCGTGGCCCTGCGCTTTTTGCCGCCAGGCATCAAGGTCTATGGCTTGGCCTGCTACGCCCTGACCGCCACCTTTGGCCCCAACCTCGGCACGCCACTGGCGGGGCTATGGACCGAATACGTCGGTTGGCAATGGGCGTTCTGGCAGATCATCCTGCCCTCGCTGCTGGCCATTTTCTGCGTAGGCTGGGGGCTGCCGCAGGACCCGCTGCGCCTGGAGCGTTTCAAACAGTTCGACTGGCGGGGCGTACTGCTGGGCCTGCCCGCCATCAGTTGCACTGTGCTGGGCCTGTCGCTGGGCGACCGCTGGGGTTGGTTCGATTCGCCGCTGATCTGCTGGCTGCTGGGCGGTGGCCTGCTGTTGCTGGTGTTGTTCATGTACAACGAGTGGTCCGAGCCGTTGCCATTCTTCCAGTTGCGCTTGTTGCAGCGGCGCAACTTGAGTTTCGCCCTGGTGACCCTGGCCGGTGTACTGGTCGTGCTCTCGGGTGTGGGCAGCATCCCGTCGGCCTACCTTGCGCAGATCCAGGGCTACCGCCCGGCGCAGACCAGCCCGTTGATGATGCTGGTGGCCATGCCGCAACTGATCGCCCTGCCGCTGACAGCGGCACTGTGCAACATCCGCGCAGTGGACTGCCGCTGGGTGCTGGGCATTGGCCTGGCGATGCTGGCGGCGTCCTGTGTTGGCAGCAGCCTGCTGACCAGCGAGTGGATCCGTGGCGACTTCTACCCGTTCTACCTGCTGCAGGTGTTCGGCCAGCCGATGGCAGTGCTGCCGTTGCTGATGCTGTCCACCAATGGCATGACCCCGCAGGAAGGCCCGTTCGCCTCCAGCTGGTTCAACACCGTCAAGGGCCTGGCCGCCGTGATCGCCGGTGGCCTGCTGGAGGTTCTTGGCACCCTGCGCCGGCATTTTCATTCCAATCACCTGGTAGACAGCTTGGGCAACGCCCCGTTGATCGACGGTAACGCTGCTGGCTTGGCCAAGCGTATTCACGACCAGGCGCAGGTATTGACCTCGGCCGACCTCTATCTGGTGCTGGCCTGTATCGCCGTGGCCCTGATCTGCCTGATTCCTTTCGTGCCTACCCGGGTCTATCCGCCGCGTGCGGTGGCTTGAACCCTGGATGATGTCGAGAACTATTGAAATGACCAACAACCGCAAAACCCTTTTTATCGGCTCGGTGCTGGCCGTTGCCGTCCTGGCCGGCATCGTCGGCCCCTGGATCTTTGGCAGCGACCACCGCCAGAGCACCAATGACGCCTATGTGACCGCTGACTACACCGTGGTCGCGCCCAAAGTCACCGGTTTCATCAAGCAAGTGCTGGTGGAAGACAATCAGCAGGTCACGGCTGGCCAGTTGCTGGCGACCATCGACGCCCGTGACTACCAGGCCGCGCTGGATGCTGCGCAGGCGCAGTTGCTGGTAGCCCAGGCACAAAGCGCCGATGCCCGCGCCACGCTTGAACGCCAGGATGCGCTGATTGCCCAGGCCGAAGCGGCAGTGAAGGCGGCCCAGGCTGAGGTGGCGTTCGCCGACCATGAAGTCAAGCGCTACAGCCGCCTTGCCGAGCAGGGCGCGGGTACCGTGCAGAACGCCCAGCAGGCGCGCAGCGCTGTCGATCAAGCCCGAGCTCGCCTGGCCAACGCTCAAGCTGCGCGGGTCGCGGCGCGCAAGCAGGTAGACATCCTCACGGCTCAAGTGGCCAGCGCCGATGGCCAGCTCAAGCGTGCCGAAGCAGGCCTGGAAAAGGCCCAGCTCGATCTGTCCTACACCCGCATCACAGCGCCGGTGGACGGTATGGTCGGCGAACGCGCCCTGCGCGTGGGGGCCTACGTCAACCCGGGTGCCCGCCTGCTGTCGGTGGTGCCGTTGCAGCAGGCCTATGTGGTCGGCAACTTCCAGGAAACCCAGCTGACCCACGTTCAGCCGGGTCAGCCGGTGAGCATCAGCGTCGACACCTTCTCCGGCGAAACGCTGCAAGGCCATGTGCAGAGCATTGCCCCGGCTACCGGCGTAACCTTCGCCGCAGTCAAGCCAGACAACGCCACCGGCAACTTCACCAAGGTGGTGCAACGCATTCCGGTCAAGATCGTTCTCGATGATGGCCAGCCACTGCTCACCCGCTTGCGTGTGGGCATGTCGGTAGAAGCAACCATCGACACCCGTGGCGACAAGCTGGACGGCAAAGAGGTGAGCGCGCGATGAAGCCGGGATTACGCTTGAGCCCGTTGCTGCTGGCCGTGCTGCTGGCCGGCTGCACCATGGGCCCGGACTTCCTGCGCCCAGATAGCCAGGCCCCGCAGCAGTGGGCGCCATTGCAAGGCGAGGCGGCAGCCAGCCAGCCGCAGGCCGAACCGCTGGAGCTGCGCTGGTGGGAAACCTTCCACGATGCAAAGCTTAGTGCCTTGATCCAGCGCGTTGCCGAGCGCAACCTCGACTTGCAGATGGCCAGCGCGCGCCTGCTGCAAAGCCGTGCGCTGCGCAGTACCTTGGCTGCCGACGAAGTACCGTCGGTGGACGTGAACGCCGGTTACAGCCGCGCTCGTAACAGCGCCGATGGCTTGAGCGATCCGTCCGGCAAGGCCGGGAAAGAAGCCTTCAACCTCTGGCAGGGTGACCTGGTGGCCGGTTGGGAGCTGGACCTGTGGGGCCGTGTGCGGCGTCAGGTCGAGGCTGCCGATGCCACGGTCGAAGTGGCCGAGAATGACCGCCGCGGTGTGCTGGTGGCACTGCTTTCGGAAACCGCCGGCAATTACATCCAGTTGCGTGCCGTGCAGCACACCCTGGATGTGACGCAGGACAACCTCAGGGTCGCCCGGCACAGCCTGAAGCTGTCCCAGGACCGCCAGGCCGAAGGTGTTGCCACGCGCCTGGATGTGGCCCAGGCCAGTGCCCAGGTCGCGTCTATCGAGTCGCGCCTGCCAAGCCTGGAAGCGCGGCGTGATGACCTGATCAATGCCCTCAGCCTGCTTGCTGCCGAGCCGCCGCGCAGCCTCCAGGCCGAATTGCTGCAAGGCGGCGAGCTGCCCGCGCCGCAGCAGAAGTTTGCCATCGGCTTGCCGTCCGAACTGGCCGAGCGCCGCCCGGACATCCGCCAGGCCGAGGCCCGCCTGCATGCCGCCACCGCCAGCATTGGCGTGGCCAAGGCGGATTTCTACCCGAGCATCCGCCTGTCGGGCAGTGTCGGCTTCCAGGCCATGCAGCTGTCGGATTTCGGTGGCTGGGATTCGCGCCGGTTTGCCTTCGGTCCGCAGTTGTCGCTGCCAGTCTTCGAAGGCGGCCGGCTCAAGGGCACCCTGCAACTGCGCGAGGCGCAACAGCAGGAAGCCGCGCTGAACTATCGAAAGGTAGTGCTGGGGGCCTGGCATGAAATTGACGATGTGCTGCGCCTGTACAACGCCAGTCAGTTGCGCCGTGATCACCTTGCCGAGGCCGTGCGGCAAAACCGTATCGCCCTGGAAACCGCCCAGCGCCAGTATGTGGAAGGGGCGGTGGACTTTCTCAATGTGCTGACGGTACAAGGCGCGCTGCTGGCCAGCGAGGAGCAATGGATCGACAGCTCGGCAGCGGTGTCGCAGGCGCTGGTGGGGCTGTACAAGGCGCTGGGTGGAGGCTGGCAGGCGTTTGATGGGCCGCCGCAGAATGCTCACGGTTAGAGAGGAGGCATGGATTCTGCGGGGGACAGGCAGCCGAACACTCAGAGCGGGCGCAGCAGGCCAAAGCGCTTGCGCAGTGCCCAGTCCAGCAACCGCCGCGGCAGCAACCGGGCCATCAGCGGCAAGGCGGTACTGCCATTCCCCAGCCGCACCCGTGCTGGCGCCGGCGACTTGCCGACGGCTGCCAGCACGCCTTGGGCAAATACCGCCGCTGAAGTTGGCTTGTCCTGCGATGCCCGCGCCCGCGCCTGCACATGCTCACGCAAAGGCCACCACGGCGAGTCCATCGCCAGCACTAGCTCGGCCTGGCGCTGGGCATTGCTGGCGAACTGCGAGGCTATTGCGCCCGGCTGTACTTCCATCACCTGCACACCGAACGGTGCCAGTTCCAGGCGCAAGGCATCGCTCAGGGCATGCACAGCCGCTTTCGAGGCGCAGTAAGCGCCGGCGAATGGCGTGACCAGCACGCCCGATACACTGCCGATATTCACCACCAGGCCGCGTGAGCGGCGTAGCAGCGGGAACAGTGCCCGGGTAACGCCGACCACGGCGAAAACGTTGGTTTCGAACTGCTGGCGCAGGGCGTCGACGCCACCATCGAGCAGTGGCCCCATGGCGCCGTAGCCGGCGTTGTTGATCAGGATATCGAGGGTTTCCAGTTCCTCTGCCAGGCGGGCCAGCGCCTCGCCGTCGTTTACATCCAGCTGCCGGGCCGTGTAGCCGGCGGCACTCAGTTGCTCGACATCCTCAGGCTTGCGGGCGGTGGCCCAGACATGGTGGCCGGCATCGCGGAAAGCGTCGGCCAGGGCGCGGCCGATGCCGCTGGAACAACCGGTGATCAGGACGGTGGGCATGGTTGGGGCCTGTTGTCATGGAGGAAACACATCAATTGGCAAACGTACCTTGCAGGTGCTCTGCCCGGAACTCCAGGGTCTGCGGCCGATAGCCGGAACGCAGCGGCGGCAATGGCAGGCAGTCTTGCCACTCGGCCCCCGGCTGCAATTCACCTGGCCCTCGGTATCGCGGTGCATTGTAGGTGTTCTCGGCCAGGTTCACGGTATCGCCCGGTGCGTACGCTGCCACGCGCCAGCGCAGTTCGGTCAGCGGCACGTCGTTGCCGTTCTTCATGCGTACCAGCAGGGCACGGTCGGCGGGGCAGTGTTCGGGGGCGTAGGTCAGGCGCAGGGCCAGGTGTGCCAGTCGGCTGCTTTCGCGGCTGTCTTGCCAGACGACGAACGAAGCCACCAGGCCCAGGCCACACACGGCCGCCAGGGAGATGGGGAGAGCCTTGGCTGGGTAACGCAACAACAACACCAGCCAGGTGAGGACCAGCAGGGCACCGATCAGCATCGCGTAATCGCCTCATTCGCGCGCAGGGAGGGCTACAGCCTATCTAAAACCCAGCGGTCAGGTAACCGGTGAGCACCTATGCCAGAAGCCAGACCTGGCATTGCTGCGAGTAGTGGAAAGGGTACATCCATTCTAGATTCCGCCATGCCTATTCAGAAGGAGCAAGGCCATGAGTCAGACAGCGATTGAGCAAAAGCCTGTGCAAGAAATGAAAAAAGCGCCTGCCAAGGGCAAAGTGACGGCAGTCATCAGCCTGGCGGGTCAAAGGGAGGATTTCGTTTCAGAGGGCGTGGACTACGGGAACGCTGAACAATCAGCGTGGTTGTATGCGTACAAGGGGCAGGCCGACGATGCGGACGTCTACATCGACTTCGACCTGGCATTGCAAGGGGGCGTGCGGGATGTCGTTATCGATGATGAGGCGAACCGGGCACTTGTCCACAAGCGCGGCACAACCTATGGCGGCTATGCGAAATCCGGGCATATCCGGAAACTTGAGAAGACCGCCACAAGCATCAGGGCAGAATCCTTCGAATTTGAAGGGGAGGATGATTTGCAGCGACCTTTCAGGGTGGTGGGTGGCCCGTTCGACATCTACGTCATAGCTCCGACCCTTGAATGAGCAGGCTCGCCCCTGGTCAACCCAGGGGCGAGTCAGCATTTACTGCGCGATGGTCTTCACCGAAACGCCGCGCTCGATGGGGGTGGAGGTGCGCCCGTACACATCCTCGAAGCGTTCGATGTCATCTTCGCCCAGGTAGCTGCCGGACTGCACTTCGATGATCTCCAGCGGGATCTTGCCCGGGTTACGCAAACGGTGCACCGAAGCGATCGGGATATAGGTCGACTGGTTTTCGGTCAGCAGGAACACATTCTCGTCGCAGGTCACCTCGGCGGTACCGGACACCACGATCCAGTGCTCGGCGCGGTGATGGTGCATCTGCAGCGACAGGCTGGCGCCCGGCTTGACGGTGATGTGCTTGACCTGGAAGCGGCCGCCCATGTCCACCGAGTCGTACGAGCCCCACGGGCGATACACTTCCAGGTGGTTCTGGGTTTCCGTGCGGCCCTGTTCGTCGAGGGTCTTGACCATCTGCTTGACGCCTTGGACCTTGTCCTTGTGGGCAATCATCATGGCATCCTTGGTCTCGACCACCACGATGTTCTCCAGGCCGATCACCGACACCAGTTTGCCGTTGCCGTGGATCATGCAGTTGTGGCTGTCTTGCACCACCACGTCGCCTTTGGTGACGTTGCCGTTGTCGTCTTTCTCGTGCACTTCCCACAGCGACGACCAGCAGCCGACGTCGCTCCAGCCGGCCGACATCGGCACCACGCAGGCACGCTGGGTCTTTTCCATTACCGCGTAGTCGATGGAGTTGTCCGGGCAGCAGGCGAAGGTGGCTTCGTCGATGCTCAGCACATCGCCGTCTTCCTCGCTACGCTCCAGGGCCAGCACGCAAGTGTCGTAGATGTCGACATCGTGCTTTTTCAGTTCCTCAAGGAAGCGGCTGGCGCGGAACAGGAACATGCCGCTGTTCCAGAAATAGCCACCGGCCTGGACGAACTCGGCGGCGCGTTTTTCATCGGGCTTCTCGACGAACTGCGCAACCCGCGCCACGCCCTCGGGCAGCAGCGCGTCCTGGCTGGAGCGGATGTAGCCATAGCCGGTTTCCGGCTTGGTCGCCGGCACGCCGAACAGCACCATCTCGCCACGCTCGGCGGCCACGGTGGCCAAGGCCAGTGCACGTTGCAGGGCCTTCTGGTCATCGATCACATGATCGGCAGGCAGCACTAGCATCAGCTCGTCGCGGCCTTCGTTGACCAGCTTCATGGCAGCCATGGCCACGGCCGGCGCGGTGTTGCGGCCGAACGGTTCCATGAGGATGCCCTGGGTTTCCAGCTTCAGTGCGGCCAGCTGCTCCTGGACGATGAACTTGTGGTCCTTGTTACAGACCACGATCGGGGTGTCCATGCCCTCGAATACAAGGCGCTCGATGGTTTGCTGGAACAGCGTGTGTTCACCGGTCAGGGCCAGGAACTGTTTGGGGAACTGTTTGCGCGACAGAGGCCACAGACGGGAACCGCTACCACCAGAAAGAATTACCGGGATCATCATGTTTCTCCAATAGTCGTTGAGAGGCAGGGGAATCAGTTGCTAGCCACGGGGCGAGTTACCCACACCGGCGACAAGGCGTTGCCGGAACCCGTTACGTACAGCACTGCGGCTTCGCCGCGCTCCAGGGCGACGGGTTTTACGTCACCCACTTTCTTGTCTCCTTGGTACAGCGCCAGGTTGACTTTGACCGGGTTGATTTCACGTTCGCCACGGCCGTTGGCGGCCACTGGTTTGACCACTTCGGTCTTGCCGTCTGCGGTTTTCAGGGTCAGTTGCTGGTCGCTCAGGTTCTGTACGCGCACCAGAGCTTTCTGCTTGTTCTTGAACGGTGGTTCTTCGATCAGTTTCGGGTTGCCGTTGTTGCTGTTGACCAGCGTGTAGTACTTGTCCGAGGCCAGCTTGACCGGCACGCTCTTGCCGCCGACCTGGGCGGTGTAGTCGCCACCTGGCAGGAAGCTGAAGTCGCTGCTGGCCTGGGCACCAACCTGTTTGATCTGGGTGTTGCCGACCGATGCTGCGGCCGGTGCACTGGTGGCGTTGTACAGGCGTACGAAGGTCGAGCCTTTCGGCGCGCTAGGGCCATAAAGCGCGGCGTCGGCACCGGCAAAGGCCTGCATCGAGGCAAGGGAAAGGCCGGCCGCGAGGGTGAGGGCTTTGGCAATGGAAGTCTTGGTAGTCATGTGCGTTTCCTCTCTATCAGTCAGTGGTCTGTCCGGGTGGACGACAAGGCCAGGTTTTGTTCGGATTTACGGGAGTTTTTCAGCTGCGCGATCCACTGCGGATCGAAGCTGCTGAGGTCGTTTTTCATTGGCAGATAACGTTCGGGGAATTCCCACACCACCACTTGTGGTGCGGCGTTTTTGAAGGCATCGCTTTGCAGGTACTTGAGCATCGGCAGCAGTGGGCCATGGCCGTCTTCGGCGTAGTTGGCGACGTCACTGCGCAGGGCCTGCTGCAGCGCGCCGAGGAAGTTCCAGTGCGGGTTGGCGCTGTAGCTGGTGCCTACCAGTGCAACCGGGATCTGCTTGTCGGCGAACAACGCGTCGCCGGCGTCACCCTCGGTGTCGACTGGGCGAGTGGTGCGTTGCTGCAGGTTGTCCGGGGTCGGCAGCAGGTTGCTGAACAACGGGTCCAGTGGCAGGAAGTTGGTCAGGTCGCCTTTGTAGGGGGCGGTGTTGCCGGCTTCGGTGATGAAGGCTTGTGGGGCGCCGTTGAGCAGGCTCTGGCGGCTGACCGCTTCGGCCAGTGTTTGCGCCGCCACTTCGGCACCCATAGGCGTCCAGTGGGTATCGGTACGCAGGAACACCTGGCCACGGGCCTTGGCCTGCTCCATCGGTGCCATCAGGTCCGGTGCGAACACGTTGGCCTGGCGTGCCTGGGCATGGAACTGGTTATACAGGTCGTCATGCAGGCTGGCAGGCTGCTCTTTGCCCAGGTACTCGGCGTAGACCCGCGCCTTGGCCGGCACGATCGCCAGCACCAGCTGGCTACCGTGTTGCTGCAGGGTGTCGCGTACGCCACGGATCAGGGCCAGGTTTTCCTGCATCAATTGCTCGGCACCGGCGGTGGGCTTGAACTCTTCGTCGCTGAACAACCACTGGTCGCGGCCCAGTACCACCCCCGGGCGGCCTTCGTTGAACAGCTTGAAGTCCATTGCCGCCCACAGGTTGGTGCCCAGGCGCTTGATCGGGAATTCGGCGTCGTAGTGGGTCTCGGCGGCTTTGGCCAGCTTGCCGTTGAGCAGGGTCATCTGCTCGGTGCGCTGGAAATTCTGCAGGCCACCGGTGGACCAGGCGCCCATGCCGACCAGCAGGCCGAGGAACGACAGGGAGTAGGTGATGCGTAATGTCCGGGTCATGGTCATCAACCTCAGAACTGGAAGTAAAGGAACGGCGAGTAGCTTTGTGCCGAAAGCTTGAGGATCGAGGCGACGAACAGCAGCAGGATCAGTGCGCGGGTCATCACCCGGGTCCAGTCCAGGCCTATCGAGCCGTCAGCGTTGACCTGCACCGGGGGCGCCGTGGGCGTCGGTCTGGCATTGCGGTAGAAGTCACGCAGGCCGAAGAACGCCAGGGTGAGGTAGGCGATGACCAGGGTGGCCACCTGCAGACCGGTGAGCTGGGCACGGTTGAGCTCCGACAGCTGCCAGTCGCCGAAGCTGAACATGGCGCCGTACATGCGGGCGGCCACATGCAGGTTTTCGGCGCGGAAGATCACCCAGCCGACCACCACCAACAGGAAGGTGAAGGCCCACTTCACTGGGTTGAAGCGCTGCGGGTTGGTGTCGATGCCCAGCGCGCGCTCGATGGCCAGCCACATGCCGTGCCACGCGCCCCAGATGATGTAGGTGAAGTTCGCACCGTGCCACAGGCCGCCCAGCAGCATGGTCAGGAACAGGTTGCGGTAGGTATTGAAGGTGCCTTTGCGGTTGCCGCCCAAGGTGATGTACAGGTAGTCGCGCAGCCAGGTCGACAGGCTGATATGCCAGCGCCGCCAGAACTCGGTGATCGACTGGCTGATATAGGGCTGCTTGAAGTTTTCCATGAAACGGAAGCCCATCATCAGGCCCAGGCCGATAGCCATGTCGCTGTAGCCGCTGAAGTCGAAGTACAGCTGCGCGGTGTAGGCCAGGGCGCCCAGCCAGGCATCGCCGGTGGTGGGGTTTTGCAGGGCGAAGCAGTGATCGGCGACCACGGCCAGGGTGTCGGCGATGAACACTTTCTTGATGAAGCCCTGCATGAAACGGGTGCAGCCTTCGGAAAACTTGTCCAGGGTGTGGGTACGGTTGTTGAACTGGTCGACCAGGTCCTTGAAACGCAGCACGGGGCCTGCGATCAGGTGCGGGAAGATCGCCACGAAGGCTGCGAAGTCGATCAGGTTGCGGGTAGCTGGGGTGTCGCCGCGGTATACGTCGATGATGTAGCTGATCGACTCGAAGATGTAGAACGAGATACCGATCGGCAGCAGCACGTGGGTCAGAATGAATGGCTCCAGGCCAAACGAGGTCATGATCGCGTTCAGGCTGTCGACGCCGAAGTTGGCGTACTTGAAGTAGCCGAGGATCGCCAGGTCGACACCCACGCCGAGCAGCAGCCAGCGCTGTGCCGGCTTGGTGCGCACACCGGCGGCACCGACTTTCAGGCCGATCCAGTAGTTCCACAGGGTGACCCCGGCGAACAGTGCCAAAAAATCCACCCGCCACCAGGCATAGAAGATGTAGCTGGCGATCAGCAGCAGCAGGTTGCGATAACGTTGCCCGCTCAAGTAGTACAGGCCGAGGAAGATCGGCAAGAACAGGAACAGGAACACGTTGGACGAGAAGACCATCCCGGTTCTCCTAATTTGTTCACAGCATCCAGGGCAAAGCGCCCCCCAAACCCCCCACAAAAAGGTGGGAGATACCTAGTCCCCTGTAGGAGCGGGTTCACCCGCGAAAGGGCCGGGCCTGCCATCTGCGGTGCCCTGTGCCGGCCTCTTCGCGGGTAAACCCGCTCCTACAGGGATGGTGTTACTTTTTACGCTCTGCACTCGGGTCGTAGACCCGGGTCAGGTCGCCGCCCAGCCGGAAGCTGTTGAACGGCTGCATGTCGTGCTTGCGCTCAAGTGTGTCGCCAACGCAGTGGTACAGCGCACACCAGGGCTCGAGCCAGGAATACTTGCTGTCGACCTTGAGGTCGGTCATGTCCTGTTTCTTGCCCGCGCGCGCCTTGAAGTGGCTGGGATCGCGGGCGCCGGCCAGCACGCCTTCACCCAGGCGCTGCAAGGCGAAGTTGTTCTCGGCGCGCAGGTCGACGCCATTGGCCTGGGCGAAGCTGGCAATCATCGCCAGCGGCGGCAAGGCGTAGTTGTGATAGGCCAGCGCGCGCTGCTTGCGCTTGATTTCGTTGGGCAGGAAGCCCTGGTCATCCACCTGGTTGGCGCCCACCTTGTATTCCTTCACGGCCCAGTCGAACAGGTCGCGCCGGTCGGTGGCGACGGCGGTAGCCATGACCGACCAGGCCGCCCAGTAGCTGTGGTTGTTGATCTTCTCCAGCGGCAGGTTGCTCCAGTCACGCACAGTCTGCTCGGCCAGGCGGGTAAGCCATTTTTCGATCAGGTCGGCCTCGGCCTGGTGTGCGGCCAGCGGCTGCGAGTTGGAGAATTTCAGGCGCAGCCACGAACCGCTCATGCTGCCCAGCGCCCATTTGCGCATCGACTTGCCGGTATGGTTGTAGTCGGTGGACAGCAATGCACCGGCGCGTGCCCAGGTGCCCAGCCACGTCAGGGTGCAGTCGAGTTGCGCCGGGCGGCCGTCGCGCATGTACTGGCCGACCATCTTGCTCACGCCTTTCTCAAGCGTGGTGATGTCTTCGGTCGACTTGCGGAAGGCTTTTTCCGAGGCCACGTTGAGCGTTGCCCGTGCCTTGTCCGAGCCTTCGTACTTGCTGCGAAACTGCAGCGCACCGGTGTATGGCTTGGGCGCCGCTTCGCAGCGGAAATTGCCATCGCCGGTCTTGAGTTTTTCGATCCCCTCGTAGTAACCCTGCGGCGGTACCAGCGCGGCGTGCGCGGCACCGCCAAACAAGGCCAACGCGAGCAGGGCGGGGCTGGAAATACGCTTGATGATGGTCATGGGTCGCCTCACTGGCCGGCCTGCGCGGTTTGCGCAGGCACGGCGAAGTTGTTGCGTTTGCAGAGCTTGGCCTCGACCTTCTGGGTGCCGCTTTCCGGCCCCTGTACCTCGAACGCCAGCAGGCGCTGACTGGCCCAGTCCTCGTCTTCGCGCATCTGGAAGACGAAGCGGCCGTCGGTGTCGGAGGTTTCAGGCTTTTCCAGCTTGATGTCCTCGTGACGGCCGTTGAGGTACCACAGGGTGGCCTGCAACACCTTCACCGAGGGGTCTTCGAACTTGACGTCCATCTGCAGGTCGCGGTTGATCAGGTCTTTGATCACGCCGCCCTTGCCGTTGACCATCAGCTCGTTCTTGCCCGGCTTGAGGGTGGTGCTGGCGCTCATCAGGGCTGGGCGGTCGTCGCAGCCGTCGTCGAGCAGGCCAAGGATTTGCCGCCAGATGGTTTCCTGGTTCAGGCGGTACAGCGGGGAGAATTCCCAGATGAGGATCTTCGGCGGGTTCTTCTGGAATTCCTCGCTGCCCAGGTACTCGATCATCGAGCCTTCCAGGCCACCGCCTGGGAAGGCGACGTTGAGCACGTCGGCGCCAATGTATTGCTCGAGGAAACCCGAGAAGTTGTAGTTCTTGCCACTGTGGCTGGTACCGACCAGGGTGATCTGCGCGTTGCCGCTGTCACCGAACAGGTCGTCGCCGCCGCTCGAGCCTTTCGGCTCGGTGGCGAACTGGTCCATGTACTGGACGGCGTAGCTGGTACCGCACAGTTGGCCGGCAACGTTGTGCAGGGTGCCGGTCTTGCCCATGCGCCCGGACTTCTTCGTCTCGAATTCCTTGCGCGGGATGCCTTCGAAGGCTGGCATCTTGTGCACGGTGTCGGCCACGATCTTCGCCGCGCGCTCGGCACCGTACGGCGTCCAGTGCTGGTCGCCACGGAAGTAGAAATCCTTGCCCTGGTCGGCGGCGGCCAGTTGCTCGTTGGTCAGTGGTGACAGGTCGGGCACGTTGTAGCCCATGCTGGCGAAGCGCTTGAGCATGGCCTGGTAGTTACCCAGGGCCTTCTGATAGTCGAAGGCAGCTTTTTCGGCCGGGTTGAGCATGTTGCGGTTCACCAGGCCACGGGTCGGCTGGTACACCACCACCAGTTCCACACCACGCTTCTTGAACGCGTCGTGCACTTGTTGCAGGCGTTTGTAGCCGGCCGGGGTGGTATTGAACTCGGTGCGCAGGTCTTCGCGAGTCCGGAACAGCCAGTCGCCCTGTGCCTGCACCAGCGTGGTGAAATTTTGCTGATAGCGGGTGGTGTAGCGGCTGGCATCGTGCGCTTCAGGGCACAACTGGCAGCAGGGCTCGGCTTTGAAGGTCGGGGCCTTGACGTCTTCGGCGCGTACGCCTTGGCTGATTGCCAGAAGGGCGGCGGACAGGCCCAGCAGTTTCATCAGGTGTGGAGTCATGGTCTGGGCTTCCTTAATCGATCATTTCGGTCTGGCGTTCGACCGGGTCGATCAGCACAGCCTTCTGCTGGCGTACCAGCAAGTCGAGGATTTCGTCCTGGCGCTCGCCCAGCACACCATTGAGGCTGATGCCGCTGGCCTTGCGCGGGGCGAGCATGGACACCTTGTACAGCTCGACCGACAGCGGCGAGTCGATCGACAGCGGGCCGGAGCCGTTGGCCGACAGCTCGCCACCCACCACGATCAGCGACACCTTGGTGTCGAACGGGTCGAGGGCGATGTCGCGGTCGGTGTCGGACAGGTCCTTGATGTGGCCGTATACGCCAACCAGGCCGTTGGCCATGGCGATGTTTTCGTACAGGCGGATGTTCACGCTGTTACGCACGCGGATGCCGTGGCGGCGGTTGTTGACCAGCTTGTTGCCCCAGATCAGATTGTCGCCGCTTTCGTACAGGGTGATGCCGTCGGTGTGGTTGCGGTAGATCTCGTTGTAGGCCACCAGGTTGTTGACGCTGTTACGGTCGATCACCACGCCCGAGAGCTTGTTGTCGTAGCTCTTGTTGTTGATGATCCAGCTGTCGTTGACCTCACGCGAGACGATGATGCCGTGCTTCTTCTTGGTGCCGTACACGGTGTTGCCGGCGATGATCAGGCGGTGCGAACGGTCGTGTGGGTCGATGCCATAGACGATGTTGTCGCGGTAGGTGCTGTCCTTGACCACGAAGTCCTGCGTTTCGTAGCAGTAGAAGCCGTACCACATGTCGCTGAACTCAGAACCGATGATCCAGCCGGTGGGTTCCGGGCGGCCCATGCGCTTGGCCATGTTCGGCGTGTACTGCGAGATGCTAACGCCATACGACTTGGACTTGGCGTAGCCGAAGCTGGCCATCTTCGTGTTGACGATGTAGGTCTCGGTACCGCCCCACGACAGCAGGAACGGGCGGAACTCCTTGGGCGAGCGGAAGGTCGCCGGGCCATTGTCCTTTTCCCGCCAGCCGGTCACCTGGGTGTCGGTTACGAACAGCTTGCCGTCATTGACCAGAAATGCGCCGCCCTCCTGGGACAGGCGCAGCTGTTTGACCTTGCCGTCGATCTCGAGGATGCCCTTTTGCCCGACCACGATCGGCAGGCGAGCCAGGTAAACCCCAGGCTCGACTTCGCTGAAGTACTGTTTGGGCACCTTCTTGCTCAACTCGGTCAGGTCGACATGGCCGTCATCGATGAAGATGGCCTGCGGGATGCCGTGCTGGCGCTGCACCCACTCGGCGGCCTTGTTGTCGCCGCCGACGAACTCCTTGAGGGTGTCCTCCTGGAACATACGGCGCAGGCTGACCCTGCCCTTGTGGCGGCGGTCGATTTTCTTCTGCACCGCCTCGGCCGTGAAACCGGTAAGGTCGGGCAGCTTTGGCGGGTCCATCTGCAGTGGCTCGATCGGTGCGCTGGCCACCGTGTAGGTCTTGGCCTGCTGCAGCTCCTTGGCGATCACCTGGGGCTCTGCGGCAGTGGCCAGGCCGCTTGCCAGCAGCAAGGCACTGGCCAACAGGCTGTGACGTAAGTGCGGGTGAAGGTTCATCACGGTCAGTCCCCTACCGGCCTCAGAAGCGCCAGATGACGTCGACGAAGGCGCGGTGCATGTAAGAGTCCGCTTCCTTGCCGTAGGCGTCGCCCGGCTTGAATACACCGGCACGCAGGCGCACCAGGGCTGACGGCTCGTCGATTGCCTGGCTCATCGAAGCCGGTAGCAGGCCTTGCTTGAAGTACTTGGTCACGACCACGTCCATTTCCTGGCCAAGGTCCTTCTCGCCGTCGACCAGCTGACGGTTCACGCCGTTGTCGTCGACCACCGCGTTGATGCCGCTGGAGCCGATGTTCTGGTTACCGTCGACCCGCCAGAACTTGTGGTAGATCAGGCTCGCGTCGTAGTCGTCGCGCAGCTGCCACGAAGCGAACAGGGTGGCTGCCTGCAGGTTGCCCAGTTCGCCGCGGAACGCTTCGCCGAAGCGGTGCACGCGCGAGCGGGTGCCGGTGAAATTGGAGCGGTTGCTCTCCAGGCCGGTCTGCTCGAAGTTGTTCGAGCCGTCATCGCCACCACCACCGCTACCACGGGCATAGGCCGCGCCGACCTGCCATTGCGGGTCCAGGCGCAGGCGGATACCGAGGTCGGTTGCCCAGGCGTTGATGTCACCGCTCTGCTTGCCGGTGGCGACCTGGTCGTCACCCACCTGCTGGGTGCTCAGCTTGTCGCGGTCACCGGTCAGCCAGGTGACGCTGCCCCAGTAATTCACGGTGTGGTCGTTGCGCCAGTTGTAGGCGTCGCTGTTTGCCTCAAGGCCCAGCCAGGTGAGGTCGCCGGTACGGGTCTTGTCCAGGGCGTCGACGGTTTCGCCGGGGTTCTTCAGGCTGCCGTTGTCGTGCGTATGGTGTGCCCGCACGCCGACCCAGTGGCCAGGCGTCCACTGAGTGGCGACGTTGCCGTAGAGGTGGGTGCGGTCCTTGTCTTCCGGGGCCAGCTCGGTGAGGTCGGTGCGGTATTCGCTGAAGCGCTGGGCCACGCCCAGGTCGGCCTTGAGCAGGGTGGTGTCGAAGGTCCAGTTCAGCGCTTCGATGTTGGTATCGCGCCACATGCCATCGTCGCTGCGCAGGCGCTGGCGACCGAAGCGCAGTTGCTCGCCGGGGTAGGCGGTGAGACCGCTGTAGCCGATCCAGAACTCGCGCATGGCCAGGTAGCTTTTGCCTGGTTGACGGCTGTCGTCGCCGGTTTCAGTGCTGGTGCCGTCGCCGTTCTGGCGCAAGGTGTCGGTTTCGATGGTGTCGGTCGCAGCGACCGCCTGGCCCATGGCGTAGGCGCTCCAGTTTCCGCGCTCGCCGTACACCCATGGGCGCAGATCCAGGCCCAGGCCGTTGACATCACCGCCAGAGCGGGTGCCCAGGTCTCGATCGTCTTCCGATTGCCCGGTGATTTTCACGTCCAGGCCGAAGTTTTTCTCGGCGGTCATTTCCGCCAGGGTCGGGCAGGACCACAGCAGGGCGAAGCTCAGACCGATACCGGCTTTCACGAAGGGGTTGAGCGTCATAGCGAGTCCTCACCGTCTACTTCTTTTTCGTCGTCTTGCAGGGCTTCGAGGGCCAGGGTGCTATTCGCGCCCTGCGCCATGCTGCCGCGTGCACGCTTTTCCTGGTCCAGCAGTTGCTGGGCCTGGTTGCGCTCGTCAGGTGTCAGTTGCTGGTCAAGCTTCTGCAGCAGTTCCGCTGATTGCGGCGTCGGGTTGGCCTGCGACAGCTGGGCAAACACCCAGGCGTTGCCCGGTTGCGGGCGGATGCCATGGCCCTCGCTGAATAGCTGGGCCAGGGCATAATCGGCGCTGTTCTGCCCGCCACGGGCGGAGGCCAGCAGGTGGTCGACGGCCTTCTGCGGCTCGACGTTGCCCAAGTAGCCGCGGCGGTAAAGCTGGCCCAGGTAGTAATGGGCGCTGATCTCACCGGCTTCGGCAGCGGCTTGCAGGTGCTGCTCGGCTTTGTGAGCGTCGGCAGGCAGGGTTTTGCCTTCGTAGTACAGACGGCCCAGCAGCAGTTCGGCGCGTGGCTGTTCAGCTGCGCGGCCTTTGTCGATGTAGGCCATCAACTGGTCGGTGTCGCCCAGTTCGGGGAAGTCGTATACCAGCTGTGCCAGGCTGACCCAGGACGCCGGGTTGGCCGGGGCTACTTGCTCGAGCAGGTCCTTGGCGGTTTTTTCGTCGGTCTGGCCGAGGCTGCGATCAGCCAACACCCGGGCCACGCTGTCGACCCGGGTGGCCGGTACGGCGCCACGGGCATAGGCGGATTTCAGCTGGCCGAGCAGGGCGGCTTGCTGGTCGGCCTGGCCACGCATCTGGTACACAGTGGCCAGTTCGACGTAGCAGATGTCGGTGGTGTTCAGCGCGGCCTTGCAGATTTTCTCCACCTCGCCCAGGTGCTGGTCGTAGGTGCCCTGGGTACGGTACAGCAACACCTGGGCCAGGCCTGCTTCCGGGTTGCCGGCGGCGCGCCACTGGTCGATCTGCTGCTGCGCGTTGACCTTGGGGAAACTCTGCGGGTAGCTGAGGTAGAGCATTGCCAGCGGAATCAGGGTATTGCTTTGGCCCTGTTTCGCGGCCTGCTTGAGCAGGGTTTCAGCTTCCTCACGTTCGGCCTGGGTGCTGTCAGGCTTGGCCACCAGCAAGCGGCCAAGGCGCGCCTGGGCGCGTGGCGACGTGGCGGCCGCAGCGCGATAGGTGGCCTCGGCTTCCTTGATTTGCGATGGGTCGCGGGTGGCCACCTTGATGTCCGCAAGGCCGACTTGCGCTTCGCTGTAGCCCAGGTCGGCCAGCGCCTTGTAGTTGCGCTCTGCCAATGCCGTGTCACCGCGCTTCAGGGCCTCGTTGGCCAGGCGCTGGTCGGGCAGGCCGGCACAGCCGGCCAAAGTGATGGCGGCGGCCAGTGCACACAATCCCAGGTTCACGCGGACCCTGTGGGAGCGGGCAAGCCCGCGAATTGGCATGGCCGACGATGCTGTCCCTGCTGGCCTCTTCGCGGGTATGCCCGCTCCCACAGGATAGGTGTTGGTATCAGAGATCATCGTCCGTCCCTCACAGGCCACGGGCCACGGCTTTGTCGATCAGCCAGTTCAGCGACGGGCCACGGTCGCTGTTGACCGACGCCGGGCGGCCTGCCAGTTCGGCGGGCAGGCTGCTGTCCGGCTTGATCTGCACGCGGATGTCGGAGGACAGGTCTTCGCTGTTGAGGCTGGTGCTGCTGACGATCTGACCGGTGCGCACTTCGTCTTCGCCGGCCACCTGGAAGTTGACCCGGGTGCCCGGCTTGACCTCGTCGAACTGGCGGTAGCTGAAGCGCGCCTCGATCATCGGGTTGGTGGTGCGTGGGATCAGCTGGAAGATCGGCTGGCCCTTGGCTGCGTACTGGCCGTCGTCTACCAACTGGCGCGCGACCACGCAGTCGCAGGGGCTGGTGAGGGTGCCGGACAGCTGCTTGCCGAACAGCTCCTCGATCTTTGCCGGCTCCAGCTGTGCGTCTTCAAGGTTGCCCTTGAGCATGTCCAGCATGCTGGTGGTGAAGCTGGCCAGTGGCGCGCCCTTGACGATCTGCCCACCGCTTTCGACCAGGCTGCTCACGGTACCGTCGCGCGGCATGGTGACGTTGGTGGTCGGCACTGCGACCACACCGGCTTCGGCGTGGCTGACGAAGTACATGCCGTACAACGATTTGGCGACGAAGCCGAAGGCCGCAACGCCGACCACGAACACGCCCAGTGTGACGGTGACTGCCTTGAGGCGGCCGAAGGCGCTCAGGCCTGACCCACCATCCTTCTGCTTGCGCGCCTTGGTGAAGTTGTCGCGCTGCAGGGTGCTGAGTACGTCGCCGATGCTGATCAGCTCACCCGACAGGTGGCTGGTGATGATGTGCCGCAACGTGGCGATGTCACGTGGCTCAAGGTTCTGGAACTGCGCACCGATACGGCCATTGTCCGGGTTGTACGAGCGCACCTGGAACTCGATGTCGATGGACAGGCCCAGGTTGTCGACCACGAACTGCAGGCGCCCGCGCAGCACATCGCCCACCGACTGCGGTTGCTTGGCGTGGAAGCTCAGGCCGCCGGCAGATAGGTCTTCGACCTTGACTTCGTGGACCTGGCGCTGGGCGTCCAGGAACCGCAGCTTGGCGGGAATGCGTACCCGGGCGTGTTGGCGCTGGGCTTCGGACTCATGCACGACATTGACGTTCACGGCGGTATTCATGGTGGTTTGTTCCTGTTAGATCCGATCCGGGTTGGGCTCACACGACCATGAACAGCACAGCAACGAAGATGCTGGCAGCCGAGAAGGTCATGGTCCGCGAGGACCAGGTGTTGAACCATTGTTGAAAGCTGGCGAGGTCACGCTTGAGGGCAGTGGGCTGACGCGTCCACGACTGCTTGTCGAGGCGGAAGAACACATAGATCTTCATCAGCGCGCCGATGATCTGGTTGTAATAGAGAATCAGCGGGTAGGCCGGGCCTACGCTGTGGCCGGAGCACAGCAGCATGATGGTGAGGATCAGGCGGGTAATGCCGATCCACAGCAGGTACACCAGCAGGAAGGCCATACCGAACTTGAGGCTGGCGATCACCGCCACGGTCAGGCCCAGCAGGCTGGTCCACATCGACACGCGCTGGTCGAACAGCACGATGCTGGTGAACAGGCCCAGGCGACGCAGGCCAAGGCCCAGTGCCCGTGAGTTCTGCCGCAGGTTGTTGCCGTACCAGCGGTACATCAGCTTGCGGCTGGCCTTGAGGAAACTTTTTTCCGGCGGGTGCTCGACCGTGTTGATGGCGGCGTCCGGCACGTAGAAGGTGTCGTAGCCCAGGCGCATCAGGCTGAACCAGCTGGATTTGTCGTCCCCGGTAAGGAACTTGAAGCGGCCCAGGCGCCAGTGCATCAGCGAATCGCTTTCGACGTCGGCGATGAACTCGGGGTTGGTCACCACGCTGGCGCGGAACATCGACATGCGCCCGGTCATGGTCAGTACGCGCTTGGACAGGGCCATCGAGCACATGTTGATGTGGCGCTGGGCGAAGCGCAGCTTGTGCCACTCGCTCATGATGTAGCCGCCGCGCACTTCGCAGAATTCATTGGTGGTCAGGCCGCCCACATTGGGGAACAACTTGAACCAGGGTACGGTCTTGCGCACCACACCGTCGGCCAGCACGGTGTCACCGTCGATCACCGCCACTACGGCGTTCTCGTCCGGCAGCATGCGCGAGATGGCGCGGAAACCGTAGGCCAGGCCGTCCCGCTTGCCGGTGCCGGCGATTCGCACGATGTCCAGCTTCACATGGGCCGGCGGGTTGTACTTGGCCCACAGGCTCTTCACCAGCAGTTCATCGGACATTTCCACCAGCGAGCAGACCACGGTGGTGGGGAAGCCACAGTTGATCGCCTCGCGAATCACCGAGCTGTACACCTGGGCGGTGGTCAGCGCTTCGATACGGAAGCTGGTGACCATCAGGTAGACATGCGACGGGTCGGTGGCATTGCCCATTTTCTGCACCTTGCGGCGCAGGTACGGGTACACGCCGTAGAGGAAGATCATGCCGCGGATGAAATGGGTGGCGCCCATGGAGTAGCGCCAGATGCCGACTGCGCCGACCAGGAAGATGAAGTGCTTCGACTGCGAGTCGAAGATATCAGCTGGCAGGGCCAGGGCGATCAGCATGAGCAGGCTCATGTAGAGCAGCCACCCGGCGCACTGCAACAGCACTGTCTGGAGCCTTTGCATGTTCAGCATCCGTCGAGAATTCGGGAAAGGGGGCAGCGAGGGGGCGGCTCTTGTCGAGTGCCTCATCGCTGCCCGGCCGGGCACTTACCAGCAGATGCCTTCGGTACGGTTGGTGGTGCAGGTCGGTTTGTTCATGAACCCGACCAGGTCGATCACCTGCTTGCCGGCTGGCGCTTGCAGGGCCAGCGCACGGAACTGCTCGTCACGGTTGCCGAGGACGATGATGTCGGCGTTGTCGATCACCTGCTGCAAGTTGGCGTTGAGCAGCGACGACACATGGGGGATCTTCGACTCGATGTAGTCCTTGTTGGCGCCGTGGACGCGGGCGTACTGGACGTTCTCGTCGTAGATGTCCAGCTGGTAGCCCTTGCCGATCAAGCGTTCGGCCAGTTCCACCAGCGGGCTTTCGCGCAGGTCGTCGGTGCCGGCCTTGAAGCTCAGGCCCAGCAGGGCGACCTTGCGCTTGTCGTGGGCTTCGATCAGCTCGAAGGCGTTCTGCACCTGCGATTCGTTGCTGCGCATCAGCGAGTCGAGCAGCGGTGCTCGGACATCGAGGCTGGCGGCGCGATAGGTGAGGGCGCGTACGTCCTTGGGCAGGCACGAGCCACCGAAGGCGAAGCCTGGGCGCATGTAGTACTGGGACAGGTTGAGGACCTTGTCCTGGCAGACCACGTCCATCACTTCACGGCCATCGACGCCCACGGCCTTGGCGATGTTGCCGATTTCGTTGGCGAAGGTGACCTTGGTGGCGTGCCATACGTTGCAGGTGTACTTGATCATCTCGGCCACCTCGATCGGCTTGCGGATCACCGGGGCATCGAGTTCTTCGTACAGGGCCTGGAGGATGTCACCGCTGGCGCTGTCCAGTTCGCCGATGACCGTCATCGGTGGCTGGTCGTAGTCCTTGATCGCGGTGCTTTCACGCAGGAATTCCGGGTTGACCGCCACACCGAAGTCGACGCCAGCCTTCTTGCCCGAGCAATCTTCGAGGATCGGGATGACCACGTTCTTGACGGTGCCAGGCAGCACGGTGCTGCGCACCACGATGGTGTGACGGCGGGTGGTGTCACGCAGCACGTAGCCGATTTCGCGGCACACCGACTCGATGTACTCCAGGCCCAGGTCGCCGTTTTTCTTGCTGGGGGTACCCACGCAGATCATCGACACGTCGCTGGCGCGGATGGCTTCGGCGAAGTCGGTAGTGCCGCGCAGGCGGCCATTGGCGATGCCCTGTTGCAGCAGTGCTTCCAGGCCAGGTTCGACGATGGGCGACTTGCCCTGGTTGATCAGGTCGATCTTGGTGCTGGACACGTCCACACCGATCACTTCATGGCCACGCGCCGTCAGGCAGCCTGCACAGACTGCACCCACATAACCCAAACCAAAGATGCTGATACGCATCGCTATCACCTCATGTGTTTATCACGCCGACACCTCCGAAGAGAGCCGGGCTGGGTTGATTAACAACAGTTTTCGGGCGCACGGATCCATGGCGAATGCACACTTCGCCGAGCGCAGGCAAAATAAATCCGGAGCGCAAAAAGTTATGCACTCAAAGTTGGCACTCGATAGCCATTAATTAAAAAACGTGCCCTGAAATGCAGCCGTCTTTATTGCAATGCGCTACTTGGCGCGTTGCTGTGCTTGTTTTTTCAAGTGGATAAATCCTTTGAAATCAACCACTAGGACGATTTTTAAGGGGCGCGTCTCTCCTGCATGGACAAGGTCTTCGGGGGTTTCCGTAATACCTGTCGAATTTCTCATGGCGGGCAGTGGATACCCGCCGCTGTCATCTGTAAGTCATCTCTCACAGCCCGTAGGCAGGAAAATCGTTACGGCACTATGAGCGATTGGCTTCGGCAGAAGTTCCTGAGCCAGTTTCACTCGAATGAAAGATTTCTAAATATTTATTCAGTTGCGGACAATTTCAAATTGATAGCACGCGGGTGTTTCACCCCCGTGTATCAAGGACGTAACTGTTGCGAGATATTTTTATGCCAGCATCTGAAATTTTTTTTCAGAATTCGTCAAAAAAGGTATGAACGGTCTTATGGCGTTTGGCGATAAAGGGATGCGCGTCGAATTTTTGGCGTCGAATTCGTGGCGTGATGGCGGTTTGCAGCGTGCCCTGTTGCAGGGCAGAGGGGATCACGGCAACTGACCTCTTCGCAGCTTTAGCCGCGAAGAGGGCGTGGCAGCCTCACTCCGCGGGGTGATCGCGCAGGAACACCAAATGGTCCGGCTTGGACTGCTCGGCACTGTAGTAGTAACCCTGAGCATCGAACTGCTTGAGCTGTTCCGGGGTGCTGATGCGCTGCTGGATGACGAAGCGGCTCATCATGCCGCGGGCTTTCTTGGCGTAGAAGCTGATGATCTTGTACTGGCCGTTTTTCTGGTCCTTGAAGTCGACGTTGATCACCCGGGCCTTCAGGGCGCTGCGTTTCACTGCACTGAAATACTCGTTACTGGCCAGGTTCAACAGCACGTCATCGCGTTGGTCGGCCAGGGCCTGGTTCAGCCATTCGCTGATGCGCGTGCCCCAGAAGGCGTACAGGTCCTTGCCGCGGGCGTTGGCCAGCTTGGTGCCCATCTCCAGGCGGTAGGGCTGCATCAGGTCGAGCGGGCGCAGCAGGCCATAAAGGCCCGAGAGCATGCGCAGGTGGCCCTGAGCGTAGCTGAAATCGTCTTCAGTCAGGCTCTCGGCATCGAGGCCGGTGTACACGTCACCCTTGAACGCCAGCAGCGCCTGCTTGGCATTGGCCGGGGTGAAGTCTGGGGTCCAGCTGCCAAAGCGCGCAGCATTCAAGCCGGCGAGCTTGTCGGACAGGTGCATCAGCTCGCTGATCTGCGCCGGCGACAGTTCGCGCAACTGCTGGATCAGGGCCTGGGATTCATCCAGGTACTGGGGCAGGGTGAAACGCTCGGTCACTGGCGGGGTGTCGTAGTCGAGGGTCTTGGCGGGGGAAATCACCGTCAGCATCGGGTCGGCTCCTGGCATCGTTGGCCGAGGATTCTACGGGGTGGGCGGTGCAAGTCCAAACTATGGCGACGATAGTCACAGACCATGGTCGGTGCAGGCGCTATAGTTCGCGTTTTGCCGTTGCGGAGCCTTCCACTGTGCGCATTGCTTCTGCTTTGCTGGCCTGCCTGCTGAGCCTGGCCGTGCAAGCCGCCCCTTCACCCCAGGTCAGCCTGGACCGCAGCCTGTGGCCCGAACAGCTGGACAGCCCGGCGCTGTTCGATGTGGCCTCTCGGGCGGAAATCCTTTCGTTCGCCCAAGTACTGCACGAAAGTGAGTTGCTGGATGACGCGACCCTGGCGGCCCGGCTGGGGCTGCGGCAGATCAACCTGCAGAAGGTGCGCCAGGTTCGGGCGCGCATGTGGCTGCGGTTGTGGGAGGGTTATCAACAGGCGCAGCGCAGTTGTGAGCAGGATGCCTCATTCTGCTACCCGGTTACGTCCATGGCGGAGTTACGCACACAAGCGGCAACGTTCGCCACCGATGTCGGTGCGTTCTATACCGGTTGGGTCGAGCCTAGCCACCAGTTCCATGTACGTTACCTGGACGAGCAACTGCGCAAGGCGGCGTTGCTGCCGCAGACCAGCAGTGAAATTGAGCGGTTGTCTTCGCGCGAGCGCAAGGGTGACGAACTGAACGACCGCATGTTTCTGCTGACCTTTGTCGGCGGGCCCGGCCCCGAGGGGGGCAGTACGGATCTACTCACCGATTACCTGCGCCGGCAAAAGCTCGAAGGCACGTTCTTTACACTCGGTAACCGTTTGCAGCAACGTCGTGATGGTGCCTCGGTACACGCCTTGCGCCAGCTCTATGGCGGGCAGTGCGTGGGCATCCAGGGGTGGGAATACCGCTCCCATGCGCAGTGGATCGACTGGCAGGATTCGCTGCGGCGCAGCAAGGCGCGGGTGCAGGCTGATCTGCCCGAGCAGTATGTACCGCTGTTCAGCCCACCTTATGGCCAGCGCCGGGCTGACGGCGAGGCGTTCATGGCCCGCCAACAGTTGCGGGTATCGTTGTGGGACATCGATGCCCAGGATGACGGTGCATTGAGCGCAGAGGCGTCCGCGCAGCGCGTATTGACCCTGATGCTGTTGTGGCGCAAGGGCGTGATCCAGTTTCATGACAGCCTTCCCAAGGCGCAGCCGGCGGTGGAATGGCTGCTGCGCAATACCGCGCAAAGTGGTATCGGCTGGGAGGATTGCCGCGAATACGGATACCGCGAATAGAGGGTATGACTTTTGAGCGTAGTCCCCTCTGACGCTGGCGCCAAGGCCTCTTCGTCAATCGGAAAAATAAACTTCAAAAATACGTAAAAGTGCTTTTTTCGGTCATGGTTTTTGCGGTATGAAGAAACCAGACAGCCGATTCCTGCAGCACAGGTGGCGTCATCCGGGCTCACCTGGCCAGGTTCGCTTCCCGCCCGTAACAACGCGGATACGGGGACAGCGGCAGTCACTCTGCGGCGTAACAGACCACGCCGTGTGGCTTCGACATAAGGTGACCGAGTATGGATGACCAAGGACGCAACCCTTCCTCCAGCAAGCCAATCCTGTATGTGCTCGATACCAACGTCCTGATTCACGACCCTAACGCGTTACTGAACTTCGAGGAGCACCATGTCGCCATCCCGATGACGGTGCTGGAGGAACTCGACAAGCTCAAGACCGGCAAACAGAGTATCGCCGCCGAATGCCGCCAGGCCATCCGCCTGATAGACCAGACCCTCGGTGACGCTTCGCCCAGCGATGTCGAGCAGGGCGTGCCGATCCAGCGCAACAAGAGTGGCCCCAAGGGGTTCCTGTCCATCCTGATGACCCCGCGCAACGAGCCGAACAAGCTGCTGCCGGAAAACCTCAACGACAACATCATCATCAACCAGTTGCTCGAAGTTCGGGCCCGGCGCACCGACCTGGATGTCGTGCTGGTCACCAAAGACATCAACATGCGCCTGAAGGCGCGCGCTTGCGGTATAGCGGCTGAGGACTACAGCACCGACCAACTGGTCGATGACGTGTCCCTTTTGTCCAAGGGCTACCATTCGGTCACCGGCTCGTTCTGGGACCGCGTGAGCAAGGTCGATACCCGTCAGGAGCGTGGCCGCACCTGGCATCGGGTGCAGATGATCGACAACCTGCCAGCCGTGCACGTCAACGAGTTCATCATCGATGAGCAGGGCTTCGTCGGATGGATCAAGGGCATCCGTGACGACGAACTGCTACTGCTCGACCTGCACCAGGAACCGTTGCTGCATCAGGAAGCCTGGGGCCTGAAACCACGCGACATTCACCAAAGCCTGGCACTGTTCGCCCTGCTGGACCCGGATATCCACCTGGTGAACCTGACCGGCGCCGCCGGCTCCGGTAAAACCATCCTGGCGCTGGCTGCGGCCATCGAGCAAACCATGGTCAGCAAGCGCTACCGGCGCATCATCGCCACCCGCAGCGTGCAGGGGCTGGACCAGGAGATTGGCTTCCTGCCGGGCACCGAAGCAGAGAAGATGGAGCCGTGGCTGGGCGCCATCACCGACAACCTCGAAGCTTTGCACATGGATGACGAAAGCACCCATGGCAGCGTCGAATACATCCTCGAGCGCGTGCCGCTGCAGTTCAAATCGCTGAACTACATCCGTGGCCGTAGCTTCCAGCAGAGCCTGATCCTGATTGACGAGTGCCAGAACCTGACGCCGCACCAGATGAAAACCATCATCACCCGTGCCGGCTCCGGGTCCAAGGTGGTCTGCCTGGGCAACCTCGCGCAGATCGACACCCCCTACCTGTCCGCGACCAGCTCGGGGCTGACCTACCTGACCGAGCGCTTCAAGGACTTCCCAAATGGCGTGCACATCACCCTGCAGGGCGTGCCTCGCTCGGTGCTGGCCGAGTACGCCGAGTCGCATTTGTAAACCATGTAGCCGGGCAGATTACTGCCCGGCCTCTTCACGGGAACGCCCGCTCACAGGATGTCCACTTGAATCGAGATCGTGGAGCGCCTGTAGGAGCGGGCGTGCCCGTGAAGAGGCCAAACCTGGCGACACATATCTCTGCTCAAACCTGACCCACAGGTTTACACTGCGAACTCCCTTCACAGGAGCAGAGCAGTGCTGACACATCTTGATTCCCAGGGGCGGGCCAACATGGTCGACGTCACTGAAAAGGCCGTGACCGAGCGCGAGGCTACCGCCGAGGCGCGGGTGCGCATGTTGCCGCAGACCTTGCAGATGATCGTCGACGGTGAACACCCCAAGGGTGACGTGTTCGCCGTGGCGCGCATTGCCGGGATACAGGCGGCGAAAAAAACCAGCGACCTGATTCCGCTGTGCCACCCGCTGATGCTCACCAGCGTCAAGGTCGAGCTCAGCGCTGAGGGGCAGGATGCCGTGCGCATCGTCGCCCGCTGCAAGCTGGCCGGGCAGACCGGCGTGGAGATGGAGGCGCTGACCGCCGCCAGTGTGGCCGCGCTGACGATCTATGACATGTGCAAGGCTGTGGATAAAGGTATGGTCATCGAGCAGGTGCGCCTGCTGGAAAAACTCGGTGGCAAGAGTGGCCATTACAAGGTGGAGGCGTGATGAAGGTCAAGGTGATGTACTTCGCCCGTTACCGCGAACTGTTGGGCGTGGATGCCGAGCGGGTGGAGGGGGCGTTCAAGGTGCTTGATGATGTGCGCCAGGCCTTGGTAGCCAAGGGCGGGCAGTACGAAGTGCTGGCCGAGCAGAACCTGATGTGCGCGCGCAACGAAGAGCTGTGCAAGCTCGATGAACCGCTGGAAGAGGGCGATGAAGTGGCGTTCTTCCCGCCGGTGACCGGAGGCTGAACATGGCTGTGCGAGTACAGGAAGGCGCGTTCGACCCCGGGGCCGAGACCAATGCCATGCATGCGGCCAATGTGGGCGTGGGCGCGGTGGTCGGTTTTGTCGGCTATGTGCGGGATTTCAACGATGGCCGCGAAGTGGCGGGGATGTTCCTCGAGCACTATCCGGGCATGACCGAAAAGGCCCTGGCCAAGATCGTCGTCGAGGCCGAGCAGCGTTGGCCGCTGTTGAAGGTGGAGGTGCTGCACCGCATCGGTGCGCTGGAGCCGGGTGAACCGATTGTGTTCGTGGGGGTAGCCAGTGCCCATCGACAGGCGGCGTTCGATGCCTGCAACTTCATCATGGACTACCTGAAAACCCGGGCGCCGTTCTGGAAGAAGGAGAATACCCAGGAAGGGCCAAGGTGGGTGGAGGGGCGGCAGAGTGACCAGGATGCGGCGGGGCGCTGGTAATCAAGGCGCCGCCGGTCGCCTGTAGGAGCGGGTTTACCCGCGAAAGGGCCGGGCCTGCTGGCCAATCTCCACCCGCCGTTCACCGTTGCCGCCACTACCGTATTCGCGGGTAAACCCGCTCCTACAGGGGGCCTTGTGTCGCGAAAGGGCCGCGTAGCGGCCCCCGACAATCTCCGCATCAAAGCCCGAACCCCAGGGCCCGCTGCGCGGCCCGCTTGCGACACAAGCTCGCCTCTACAGGGCGCATGTAGCCTGCTGAAGGTCAGTGATGCTTGCGCGGCACCGGCTTGAGCAGCTCATCCGGCGGCATCTCGCACTTGATCTTGCGCCCCAGCAGCTCTTCGATCGCCGGCAACTGATACGAGTCGTCCTCACCGGCAAAGCTGATCGACACACCGCTGGTGCCGGCACGACCGGTACGGCCAATGCGGTGCACGTAATCGTCAGGGTCTTCCGGCAGGGTGAAGTTGATCACGTGGCTGATGCCATCGATATGGATCCCGCGCCCAGCCACGTCGGTGGCCACCAGCACGGTGATGCGCCCTTCGCGGAAGCTCTCCAGCGTGCGGATGCGCTTGTGCTGCGGCACGTCGCCCGACAGCTGGGCGGCATTGATGCCGTCGCGTACCAGCTTCTCCTCGATGCGCCGCACTTCGTCCTTGCGGTTGGCGAACACCATCACCCGTTCCCACTTGTTCTGGGTCACCAGGTTGTACAGCAGTTTGTACTTGTCGCTGCCGGCCACCGCATACACGTGTTGCTCGACCGTTTCGCTGGCCACGTTCTCCGGCTCGATCTCGACGATGGCCGGGTTGGTGGTCCACTGCTTGGCCAGGTTCATCACATCGTCGGTGAAGGTGGCGGAGAACAGCAGGGTCTGGCGCTCGCTTTTCGGCGGTGTCTGACGAATGATTTGGCGGACCTGGGGGATGAAACCCATGTCGAGCATGCGGTCGGCTTCGTCAAGCACCATCACCTCGACCATGTCCAGGTGCACTTCGCCGCGCTGGTTGAAGTCCAGCAGGCGGCCCGGGGTAGCCACCAGGATATCGCAGTGGCGCGCCTCCAGGGCTTTGAGCTGTTTGTCGAAGTCCATGCCACCGACGAAGCTCATCACGTTCAGGCCGGTGTACTTGGTCAGGGCAGCGGCGTCCTTGGCGATCTGTACCACCAGCTCGCGGGTGGGGGCAATGATCAGCGCGCGCGGTTCGCCCATGTAGCGCTCTTTAGGCGGTGGCGTCTGCTGCAACTGGGAAATGATCGAGATCAGGAAGGCGGCTGTCTTGCCGGTACCCGTCTGGGCCCGGCCGATGGCGTCCTGGCCACGCAGGGTGTAACCCAGGACCTGCGCCTGGATCGGCGTGCAGTACGGGAAGCCCAGGTCGTGGATGGCGTGCATCAGCTCGTTGGACAGCTTGAAATCGTGGAAGCGGGTTTTGCCTTCCTGTGGCTCGACCACGAAGTCTTCGGGCTTCCACAGGCTCGCCTGTGGCTTGGGCTTGCGTTCGCGACGGGGTTTGTCCTTGGCCGGCTGGTCGGCAGGTGGTGTAGCGGCGGCAGCTGGCTCAGCCTTGGGAGCGGGGTTGGCATGTGTTGCGGCCGGTATTGTCGCGGGCCGGGCTTCCGGCGTCACGCTGGCAGCAGGAGCGGCGGCTTGCGGCGCGGCCTCTCCCTTGCCGAATATTTTTCTGAGTGCTTTGAGCACGGTCGTCTCATCAACTGATTAAGGAATGTACGCCGGGCAGTGTAATGCAAGATCCGGGCGCGGCGTAGCGGAATACGCCCACAACTACAAGCGAGGCAACCTATTGCAGCTGCTTGCTCAGCCAGTCGTGGATATCGTTCAGCTCTTCGACCACCACTTCGTGTTCCATCGGGTATTCGTACCAGCGGGCAGCGACGCCCCAGATGTTCAGGTACTCGAATGCGGTGCGGCCCATGGACGGGATTACCACTGGGTCATGCACGCCATGCAGGCACAGGGCCGGGGTGCGTTGCTGGCAGGCACTCAACTGGTGCTGGTCATTGAAAGTGGGGGCATAGGTGGACAGGGCGATCACTCCGCCCAGTGCTTCCTGCCACTTTATATAGGCAGTGTGCAGCACCACCGCGCCGCCCTGGGAGAAGCCGGCCAGGAAGATCCGCGACAGGTTGATGCCTTTGGCCTGCTCGGCCTTGATCAGTGCGACCACCTGCTCGGCAGACTCTTCCAACTGCGCTTCGTCGATGGCGCGGGCCGGGGTCATGGCCTTGATGTCATACCAGCTGGGCATGGCATAGCCGCCGTTGATGGTCACGGGGCGGGTCGGTGCCTGGGGCATGATGAAGCGTGTGCTGAGCAAGCGCTCCTGCATGAATTCGGCCACAGGTAGGAAGTCGTAACGGTCGGCCCCCAGACCGTGCAACCAGATCACACAGGCGTCAGCGGTTTTCTGTGGTTCGAGAATCAGCGGGTTGGTCATGACTGCTCCGAAAGTGTGCGGGTCTTGTTATGGCGTGCGTGAAAAGTAGGCACCGGGAATGATTGTCGGAAAAAGAATGTCGCAACGATACAACTTTTACTACTTGACGAGCGCTTAAACGCTACAGCGCGACAATCTGGTACGCGCTTTGCAGTTCAACCTGTGATGCAAAGGGCAGGCCGTGACGGTAACACCCTCTGCACGCGAAGGCTGTCACAGAACAGTCCATTGCGCCAATTGACCCAATAACAAGCCAATACGGGTCGGATACGCCTCAAAAGGGTGCGGTGCAATTCCGGCTCGATACAACAAGAGCGATTTGGAGGTTGTGAATGAAGATGTTGAAAACCACCCTGGCAGTCCTGACCGCTGCCGCCGCGCTGGGCGCCGTGAGCAATGCCCAGGCCGGCGCCACCTATGATGCGGTCAAGAAGAAGGGCTTCGTCCAGTGTGGCGTGAGCGACGGTCTTCCAGGCTTCTCGGTACCTGATGCGAAGGGCAAGATCGTCGGCATCGACGCCGATGTCTGCCGCGCCGTGGCCGCCGCCGTATTCGGCGATGCCACCAAGGTCAAGTTCAGCCAGCTCAACGCCAAGGAACGCTTCACTGCCCTGCAATCGGGCGAGGTCGATGTGCTGTCGCGTAACACCACCTGGACCAGCTCGCGCGATGCCGGCATGGGTCTGGTATTCACGGGTGTCACCTACTATGACGGCGTTGGCTTCCTGGTCAACAAGAAGCTCGGCGTTTCCAGCGCCAAAGAGCTCGATGGCGCGACCATCTGCATCCAGGCCGGTACCACCACCGAGCTGAACGTCTCGGACTTCTTCCGCGCCAATGGCCTGAAGTACACCCCGATTACCTTCGACACCTCTGACGAGAGCGCCAAATCGCTGGAGTCTGGCCGTTGCGACGTGCTGACTTCGGACAAATCGCAGCTGTTCGCCCAGCGCTCCAAACTGGCCGCGCCGACCGAATACGTGGTGTTGCCGGAAACCATCTCCAAGGAACCGCTGGGCCCGGTAGTGCGTAAAGGCGACGAGGATTGGTTCAGCATCGTCAAGTGGACCTTGTTCGCCATGCTCAACGCCGAAGAGGCGGGCATCACCTCCAAGAACGTCGAGGCCGAAGCCAAGTCCACCAAGAACCCGGATGTCGCCCGACTGCTGGGTGCGGATGGCGAGTACGGCAAGGACCTCAAGCTGCCCAAAGACTGGGTAGTGCAGATCGTCAAGCAAGTGGGTAACTATGGCGAAGTGTTCGAGAAGAACCTGGGCCAGAGCACTAACCTGAAGATCGACCGTGGCATGAACGCCCTGTGGAACAACGGCGGCATCCAGTACGCGCCTCCAGTGCGCTGATGGCTGCACCCTGCGGCGGCATTCGGCCGCCGCAGGTTGTTCGGAACCCTACTTTCCGGGGCATTTCATGCAAAATCGAATCGGCGCACAAAAGGGGCTATCCCTGAATGATCCGCGTGTGCGCGCGTGGCTGTTCCAGATTCTCACGATCGTCTTCGTGGTCGGTCTGGGCTGGTACCTGTTCCACAACACGCAGACCAACCTTCAACACCGGGGCATCACCTCGGGCTTCGAGTTCCTCGACCGCAGTGCCGGCTTCGGTATCGCCCAGCACCTGATCCCCTATGTGGAATCCGACAGTTATGCGCGGGTGTTCGTCATCGGCCTGCTCAATACGCTGTTGGTGACCTTCATCGGCATCATTCTGGCGACGATACTGGGCTTCATCATCGGTGTGGCTCGCCTGTCACCGAACTGGATGATCAACAAACTGGCGACCGTGTATGTGGAAACCTTCCGCAACATTCCGCCGTTGTTGCAGATCCTGTTCTGGTACTTCGCCGTGTTCCTGACTCTGCCGGGACCGCGGGGCAGCATCAACTTCGATGACAAGTTCTTCATCAGCAACCGTGGCTTGAACATGCCTGGCGCGACCATGGCTGATGGCTTCTGGCCATTTGTGGTGGCCTTGGCAATAGCCATTGCCGCTATAGCCGTGATGGTGCGCTACGCCAACAAGCGCTTCAACGAAACAGGCGTGCCGTTTCACAAGTTCTGGGTGGGGCTGCTGCTGTTCATCGCTATCCCGAGCCTGAGCGTGCTGGTGTTCGGCAGCCCGGTAACCTGGGATATGCCGCAGCTCAAGGGCTTCAACTTCGTCGGGGGCTGGGTGCTGATCCCAGAGCTGCTGGCGCTGACCTTGGCGCTGACTATCTATACGGCAGCCTTCATCGCCGAAATCGTGCGTTCCGGCATCCGTTCGGTCAGCCATGGCCAGACCGAAGCGGCTCGCTCGTTGGGCCTGCGCGAGGGCCCGACCCTGCGCAAGGTGATCATCCCCCAGGCACTGCGGGTGATCATTCCGCCGCTGACCAGCCAGTACCTGAACCTGGCGAAGAACTCGTCGCTGGCGGCCGGTATCGGCTATCCGGAGATGGTCTCGCTGTTCGCCGGTACCGTGCTCAACCAGACCGGACAAGCCATCGAGGTGATCGCCATCACCATGAGCGTCTATCTCGCCATCAGCATCAGCATTTCGCTGCTGATGAACTGGTACAACAAGCGCATTGCGCTGATCGAGCGATGAGGATACGCCCGTGAATGCCCATGTTTTCAAACCTGACATGCCGCCACCGGTGAAAACCGTCGGCGTGCTCGCATGGATGCGCACCAATCTGTTCTCCAACTGGCTCAACACGCTGCTGACCTTGTTCGCGATCTACCTGATATGGCTGATTGTGCCGCCATTGCTACAGTGGGCGTTGCTCGACGCCAACTGGGTCGGCACCACCCGTGCCGATTGCACCAAGGAGGGCGCCTGCTGGGTGTTCGTGCAGCAGCGCTTCGGCCAGTTCATGTACGGCTACTACCCCACCGAGCTGCGCTGGCGCGTGGACCTGACCGTGTGGCTTGCAGTCATCGGCGCCGCGCCATTGTTCATCAAGCGTTTCCCGCGCAAGGCCATCTACGGCCTGGCCTTCCTGGTGCTGTACCCGGTGTTGGCCTACACCCTGCTGCATGGGGGGTATCTGGGCCTGCAAAACGTACCCACCAGCCAGTGGGGCGGGCTGATGCTGACCCTGGTGATCGCTACCGTGGGCATTGTCGGCGCCTTGCCTTTGGGCATCCTGCTGGCCCTGGGCCGGCGTTCGAGGATGCCGGCCGTGAAGGTGGTGTGCGTGACCTTCATCGAGTTCTGGCGCGGCGTACCGCTGATCACCGTGTTGTTCATGTCGTCGGTGATGTTGCCGCTGTTCCTGCCCGAAGGCATGAGCTTCGACAAGCTGCTGCGGGCGATGATCGGTGTAATCCTGTTCCAGTCGGCGTACATCGCCGAGGTGGTGCGTGGCGGCCTGCAGGCCATCCCCAAGGGTCAGTACGAAGCCGCCGCGGCCATGGGCCTTGGCTACTGGCGCTCGATGGGGCTGGTGATCCTGCCGCAGGCGCTGAAGCTTGTGATTCCCGGCATCGTCAACACCTTCATTGCCCTGTTCAAGGACACCAGCCTGGTGATCATCATCGGCCTGTTCGACCTGCTGAACAGCGTCAAGCAAGCAGCCGCAGACCCGGCCTGGCTGGGCATGGCCACCGAGGGCTACGTGTTCGCCGCCCTGGTGTTCTGGATTTTCTGTTTCGGTATGTCCCGCTACTCCATGCATCTGGAGCGCAAGCTGGACACTGGCCACAAGCGTTAGGAGTTTCGAAATGAGTGAAGCGATCAAGCAGCCTGCTGGCCCCGAAGGCATCATCCAGATGCAGGGTGTGAACAAGTGGTATGGCCAGTTCCATGTGCTCAAGGACATCAACCTGAACGTGCGCCAGGGCGAACGCATCGTGCTGTGCGGGCCATCCGGCTCGGGCAAGTCCACCACCATCCGCTGCCTTAACCGTCTGGAAGAGCACCAGCAAGGGCGTATCGTGGTCGATGGCGTGGAGCTGACCAACGACCTCAAGCAGATCGAGGCCATCCGCCGCGAGGTGGGCATGGTGTTCCAGCACTTCAACCTGTTCCCGCACCTGAGCATTCTGGAGAACTGCACCCTGGCGCCAATGTGGGTGCGCAAGATGCCACGACGCAAGGCCGAGGAAATTGCCATGCACTACCTGGAGCGTGTGCGGATTCCGGAGCAGGCACACAAGTACCCTGGCCAGTTGTCTGGCGGCCAGCAGCAGCGTGTGGCCATTGCCCGCGCGTTGTGCATGAAGCCCAAGA
Organism: Pseudomonas sp. LTR0; assembly: GCF_036630035.1. Classification (NCBI taxonomy): domain Bacteria; kingdom Pseudomonadati; phylum Pseudomonadota; class Gammaproteobacteria; order Pseudomonadales; family Pseudomonadaceae; genus Pseudomonas; species Pseudomonas sp. LTR0. The sequence continues at coordinate 4,516,432 of NZ_CP123734.1, read as the reverse complement.
TCATGCTGTTCGACGAGCCGACGTCGGCACTGGACCCGGAAATGGTCAAGGAAGTACTCGATACCATGGTGGGCCTGGCCGAGGATGGCATGACCATGCTCTGTGTGACCCACGAAATGGGCTTTGCCCGTACCGTGGCGAACCGGGTTATCTTCATGGACAAGGGCGAGATTGTGGAGCAGGCCGCGCCGGATGATTTCTTCGACCGGCCGCGCAGTGACCGGACCAAGTTGTTCCTCAGCCAGATCCTCCACTGATGCTGTTTGGGCTGCGCGGCAGCCCTTCGCGGGCGTGCCCGCTCCCACATGTTTAGCGTTGGCTTTGGAGCCTACTTAAATCCTGTGGGAGCGGGCGTGCCCGCGAAGGGCAGCAACGCAGCCCCGGCTTTATTTATTTTCCTGGCTGGCAGCCGGCGCCGGCGGCGGCCGCAGCCCCACCTCGGCGATCAGTTTCAACGGCTGCCCGTTGCGCATCACCTCAATGGTGATCTTCTCGTTGGGCTTGATCCGCGCTACCTGGTTCATCGACTTGCGCCCGTCTCCGGCCGGCTCGCCATTGATGCTCAGGATCACGTCACCCAGTTGCAGCCCGGCCTTGGCGGCTGGCCCTTCGCGGAAGATGCCCGCCACCACGATGCCTGGGCGGTCCTTCATGCCGAACGACTCTGCCAGCTCCTGGCTCAGTGGCTGTACTTCGATGCCCAGCCAGCCACGTATCACCTGGCCATGTTCGACGATCGACTTCATCACCTCCAGTGCCAGCTTTACCGGGATGGCGAAGCCGATGCCCTGCGAGCCGCCGGACTTGGAGAAGATCGCGGTATTGATGCCGATCAGGTTGCCATTGGCATCCACCAGCGCACCACCGGAGTTGCCTGGGTTGATCGCCGCGTCGGTCTGGATGAAGTCTTCGTAGTTGTTAAGCCCCAGCTGATTGCGGCCAGTGGCGCTGATGATGCCCATGGTCACAGTCTGGCCGACGCCGAACGGGTTGCCGATGGCCAGCGACACGTCGCCGATGCGGATGTTGTCGGAACGGCCGATGGTGATTGCCGGCAGGTTCTTCAAGTCGATCTTCAGCACCGCAAGGTCGGTTTCCGGGTCGCTGCCGATCACGCGGGCCAAAGTCTCGCGGCCATCCTTCAGGGCGACGACGATCTGGTCGGCGCCGCTGGTGACATGGTTGTTGGTCAGCAGGTAGCCCTCAGGGCTCATGATTACCGCCGAGCCCAGGCTTGATTCCCAGCGGCGCTGTTTGGGCAGGTTGTCACCGAAGAAGCGGCGGAACTGCGGGTCCTCGAACAGCGGGTGGGCGCTTTTGTTCACCACCTTGGTGGTGTACAGGTTGGCCACCGCCGGGGCGGCCAGGGTCACGGCGTCGGCGTACGACACCGGACCTTGCATGATCCGCGTGGTCTGTGGCGCTTGCTGCAGGTTGACGTCCTGGCTGGGCAGCCCGACCCATTGCGGAAAACGCTGGATGATCAGCATGGCGATCAGTATGCCGGTAAGCAGGGGCCAGCCGAAGTAACGCAAAGCCTTGAACATGAACGAATCCTGGAAAGAGCAGGGGCCAGCGGCCTGGCAGTGGGGCATGAGCGCGCGCGATCATACACCGGTTCCCCCAGTGACGGCGACGGCCCATAATGGCCGGCATTATACGGGCGTTCGTCAGGCGTTGCGCCCGAGAAAAGCGCAGTTTTCGAGGAGATTTTCATGGCCGTTGCTCTAAGTACCCTGGTCGAGGAAGCCGAGCGTTATCTGGGCAGTGCGAAGATCCAGGATTATTGCCCAAATGGCCTGCAGGTCGAAGGCCGGCCGCAGGTTAGCCGTATTGTCAGTGGTGTTACCGCCAGCCAGGCATTGCTGGATGCCGCGGTCGAGGCCGAGGCCGATCTGGTGCTGGTGCACCATGGTTATTTCTGGAAGGGCGAGAACCCGTGCATCACCGGCATTCGCCAGCGTCGCCTGAAGACCTTGCTGAATAACGATATCAGTCTGCTGGCGTTTCACCTGCCCTTGGACGTGCACCCGGAAGTCGGCAACAACGTGCAACTGGCGCGGCAACTGGAGATCACTGTCGAAGGGCCACTTGACCCGGAAAACCCCAAAGTGGTCGGGCTGATCGGTTCGCTGGCCGAATCCATGACCGCGCGCGATTTTGCCCGTCGGGTTCAAGGCGTGCTGGGGCGTGAGCCGTTGCTGGTCGAAGGCAACGACATGATCCGCCGGGTGGGCTGGTGCACCGGCGGCGGGCAGGGCTATATCGACACGGCGATTGCCGCCGGGGTGGACCTGTACCTGACCGGTGAGGCGTCCGAGCAGACCTACCACAGTGCGCGCGAGAATGGCGTCAGCTTCATTGCTGCCGGGCACCATGCCACCGAGCGCTATGGGGTGCAGGCGCTGGGCGATTACCTGGCACGACGGTTCGCGGTGGAGCACCTGTTCATCGATTGCCCTAATCCCATCTGATAGCGGTGTCGCCCTCTTCGCGGGTGAACCCGCTCCTACACGGGCCTGTAGGAGCGGGTTCACCCGCGTAGAGGCCGGCCCTGCCAGCCCAAACCCCCAGTCATATCGTTAGATTTTTTCGATCTAGCCAGCCTCCTAAATAGAAGCAGCCGCTGTGATAAAGTGGCTCGCTCGAACACGGCCCGCAGGCCGTCCATAAGATCGTTTTTCGTGAGTAGCCATGGTCGACAAACTGACGCACTTGAAACAGCTGGAGGCGGAGAGCATCCACATCATCCGCGAGGTGGCCGCCGAGTTCGACAACCCGGTGATGCTGTACTCGATCGGCAAGGACTCCGCCGTGATGCTGCACCTGGCGCGCAAGGCCTTCTTCCCGGGCAAGCTGCCGTTCCCGGTGATGCACGTCGACACCCAGTGGAAATTCCAGGAGATGTACAGCTTCCGCGACAAGATGGTCGAGGAAATGGGCCTGGAGCTGATCACCCACGTCAACCCCGAGGGTGTGGCGCAGGGTATCAACCCGTTCACCCATGGCAGCTCCAAGCATACCGACATCATGAAGACCCAGGGCCTGAAGCAGGCGTTGGACAAGCATGGTTTCGACGCTGCCTTCGGTGGCGCGCGCCGCGACGAAGAGAAGTCGCGGGCCAAGGAGCGTGTGTATTCGTTCCGTGACAGCAAGCACCGCTGGGACCCGAAGAACCAGCGCCCCGAGCTGTGGAACGTGTACAACGGCAAGGTCAACAAGGGTGAGTCGATCCGCGTCTTCCCGTTGTCGAACTGGACCGAACTGGACATCTGGCAGTACATCTACCTTGAAGGCATCCCGATCGTGCCGCTGTACTTCGCTGCCGAGCGTGAAGTCATCGAGAAGAACGGCACCCTGATCATGATCGACGACGAGCGCATCCTCGAGCACCTCTCCGAGGAAGAAAAAGCCCGCATCGTCAAGAAGAAGGTGCGTTTCCGTACCCTCGGCTGCTACCCGCTGACGGGCGCTGTCGAATCGGAAGCCGAGACCCTGACGGACATCATTCAGGAAATGCTCCTGACCCGTACGTCCGAACGCCAGGGCCGTGTCATCGATCACGATGGCGCCGGTTCCATGGAAGACAAGAAACGCCAAGGCTACTTCTAATTTCAGGGTTACTCCATGTCGCACCAATCTGATCTGATCAGCGAGGACATCCTCGCCTACCTGGCCCAGCATGAGCGCAAGGAACTGCTGCGCTTCCTGACTTGCGGCAACGTTGACGACGGCAAGAGCACCCTGATCGGGCGCCTGCTGCACGATTCGAAGATGATCTACGAGGACCACCTCGAGGCCATCACCCGTGATTCGAAGAAAGTCGGCACCACCGGCGAAGAAGTCGACCTGGCGCTGCTGGTAGATGGCCTGCAGGCCGAGCGCGAGCAGGGCATCACCATCGATGTCGCCTACCGCTACTTCTCCACCGCCAAGCGCAAGTTCATCATCGCCGACACCCCGGGCCACGAGCAGTACACCCGCAACATGGCTACCGGTGCGTCCACCTGCGACCTGGCGATCATCTTGGTCGATGCCCGCTACGGTGTGCAGACCCAGACCCGTCGCCACAGCTACATCGCGTCGTTGCTGGGCATCAAGCACATCGTGGTCGCGGTCAACAAGATGGACCTGAAGAGCTTCGATGAAGGCGTCTTCGAGTCGATCAAGGCCGACTACCTGAAGTTTGCCGAAGCCATCAACCTGACCCCGAGCAGCCTGCACTTCGTGCCGATGTCGGCGCTCAAGGGTGACAACGTGGTCAACCACAGCGAGCAATCGCCGTGGTACGCCGGCCCGACGCTGATGGAAATCCTCGAAACCGTCGAGGTTTCGGCCGACCGCAACTTCACCGACCTGCGTTTCCCGGTGCAGTACGTCAACCGTCCCAACCTGAACTTCCGCGGCTTCGCTGGCACCATTGCCAGCGGCGTGGTGCACAAAGGTGACGAGATTGTCGTGCTGCCGTCGGGCAAGAGCAGCCGGGTCAAGTCCATCGTCACCTACGAAGGTGAACTGGAAAACGCCGGCCCAGGCCAGGCCGTGACCCTGACCATGGAAGACGAGATCGACATCTCCCGTGGCGACCTGCTGGTACATGCCGACAATGTCCCGCCGGTAACTGACCACTTCGACGCCATGCTGGTGTGGATGGCCGAGGAGCCGATGCTCCCGGGCAAGAAATACGACATCAAGCGTGCCACCAGCTACGTACCAGGCTCGATTGCCAGCATCACCCACAAGGTCGATGTGAACACCCTGGAGCAGGGCGCTGCCAGCGCGCTGCAGCTGAACGAGATCGGCCGCGTCAAGGTTGCCCTGGACACCTCGATTGCCCTGGACGGTTACGACAGCAACCGCACCACCGGTGCGTTCATCGTCATCGACCGCCTGACCAATGGCACCGTTGGCGCCGGCATGATCATCGCCCCGCCCGTGTTGCCACACGGCAGCACCGGCCATCATGGCAAGCAGGCCCACGTGTCCACCGAAGAGCGCGCCCTGCGCTTCGGCCAGCAGCCAGCCACCGTGCTGTTCAGCGGCCTGTCGGGTGCTGGCAAGAGCACCTTGGCTTATGCCGTGGAGCGCAAGCTGTTCGACATGGGCCGCGCGGTGTACGTGCTCGACGGCCAGAACCTGCGTCACGACCTGAACAAGGGCCTGCCACAGGACCGCGCCGGCCGCACCGAGAACTGGCGCCGCGCCGCCCACGTGGCGCGCCAGTTCAACGAAGCCGGCATGCTGACCCTGGCTGCGTTCGTGGCCCCGGATGCCGAAGGCCGCGAACAGGCCAAGGCGCTGATCGGCAAGGAGCGCCTGGTGACCGTTTACGTCCAGGCCTCGCCGCTGGTCTGCCGCGAGCGTGACCCGCAAGGCCTGTACGCTGCCGGTGGCGACAACATCCCGGGCGAGAGCTTCCCGTTCGATGTGCCGCTGGATGCTGATCTTGTGATCGACACCCAGGCCACCAGCGTGGACGAAGGCGTGAAACAGGTGCTGGACGTGCTGCGTCAGCGTGGCGCGATCTAAGCGCTAGCCTGCAAGGAGAACCCCGCTTCGGCGGGGTTTTTTGTCTCGCGTTCAGGATCCTTCCCACTGTTCGGAAAGATCTGTCCTAGATATGTTTCTCCGACACCGGTATCACCCGCCTTTCCTTGACTGCTTTGTACGAAAAACTCGAATAGATCTCCTTCACCCCCGGCAACCGCTGCAGCACCTCCCGGGTAAATTCCCCAAACGACTCCAGGTCCCGTGCCAGGATCTCCAGCAGAAAGTCATAGCGCCCGGAGATGTTGTGGCAGGCGACGATTTCGGGAATTTCCATCAGCCGCTGTTCGAACGCCAGCGCCATGTCCTTGGTGTGCGAGTCCATCATGATGCTGACGAATGCGGTCACGCCAAACCCCAGCGACTTGGGCGAGAGGATGGCCTGGTAGCCGGTGATGTAGCCGTTTTCCTCCAGTAACTTGACCCGTCGCCAGCAGGGCGAGGTGGTCAGTGCCACCTGGTCGGCGAGTTCGGCAACGGTGAGGCGGGCGTTGTCCTGCAAGGCGGCGAGCAGGGCACGGTCGGTGCGGTCGAGGCTTGAAGGCATATTTTGCCCTCCTGGTCCGGTGATTGTTGTTTTTGTTCCAGAAAGCACGCCTATGTGTAGGCTATTTTGGAAAAAATTGGGCAGCTCGGTGGCATAAGCTTACAACAAACCACAAGAGGCCGTTGCCATGCGCGACTCCCACGACAACACCGGTTTTTCCACGCGGGCCATTCACCATGGCTACGACCCGCTGTCCCACGGTGGCGCCTTGGTGCCGCCGGTGTACCAGACGGCCACCTATGCCTTCCCCACTGTTGAGTACGGCGCTGCCTGCTTCGCCGGAGAGGAGGCGGGGCACTTCTACAGCCGCATTTCCAACCCCACGCTGGCCTTGCTGGAGCAGCGCATGGCTTCGCTTGAGGGCGGTGAGGCGGGCTTGGCGTTGGCATCAGGGATGGGTGCGATTACCTCAACCATCTGGACCCTGCTACGGCCTGGCGATGAGCTGATTGTGGGGCGCACCTTGTATGGCTGCACCTTCGCTTTTCTGCACCACGGTATTGGTGAGTTCGGCGTCAAAGTACGCCATGTCGATCTCAACGATGCCAAGGCTCTGAAGGCGGCGATAAACAGCAAAACGCGGATGATCTACTTCGAAACACCGGCCAACCCCAATATGCAGCTTGTGGACATTGAGGCGGTTGTCGAGGCGGTGCGGGGGCATGATGTGCATGTTGTGGTCGATAACACCTACTGTACACCGTACCTGCAGCGGCCACTGGAGCTGGGGGCGGACCTGGTGGTGCACTCGGCAACCAAGTACCTCAGTGGCCACGGTGATATCACTGCGGGTTTGGTGGTGGGGCGCAAGGCGTTGGTCGATCGCATTCGCCTGGAAGGGCTGAAGGATATGACCGGGGCGGTGCTGTCACCGCATGACGCGGCGTTGCTGATGCGCGGTATCAAGACCCTGGCCCTGCGAATGGACCGGCATTGCGCCAATGCTCAGAAGGTGGCCGAATTTCTGGCTCGGCAGCCGCAGGTGGAATTGATTCATTACCCGGGGCTACCGTCTTTTGCCCAGTACGCGTTGGCCCAGCGACAGATGCGTTTGCCTGGGGGGATGATTGCGTTTGAGCTCAAGGGTGGCATTGAGGCGGGGCGGCGCTTCATGAATGCGCTGCAGCTCTTTGCCCGGGCGGTGAGCCTGGGAGATGCCGAGTCGCTGGCGCAGCATCCGGCGAGTATGACGCATTCTAGCTACACGCCGCAGGAGCGGGCGCATCATGGGATATCGGAGGGGTTGGTGCGTCTGTCGGTGGGGCTGGAGGATGTGGAGGACCTGCTGGCAGATGTCGAACAGGCATTGCAGGCCTGCTGTTAGGTTGCCTGCACTGGCCCCTTCGCGGGCACGCCCGCTCCCACAGGTATTCCACAAGTTTCACATGCTGTGGTGTACCTGTGGGAGCGGGCGTGCCCGCGAAGGGGCCAGTGAATCCAGCCCACAAAAAAGGCCTCTTGCGAGGCCTTTTGCATGTTCAGCAGATCAACGCTTGAGCCCGTAGCTCTCATCCAGCATGCCCGGCGAGTTGGGCGCTTTCGGCGCATAGTCGCGCGGCACTTCGGCGGTGTCTTTAGGCGGGGTCAGGCGGTCACGTGGGCCTTGCGGCGCATCGGAGTGCAGTGCAGCCAGCAGGCGTTGGCGAGTGACGTCATCGAGGGCCAGGCTGTTGGCGCCTTCAGCCAGGTGATCCTGTACGTCCTGGTAGCTCTGGGTCAGTTTCTTGACCAGCATGGCGGTGCTGTTGAAGTGGGTGACCACTTCGTTCTGGTAGCTGTCGAAGCGCTTCTGGATGTCATCCAGTTGACGCTGGGTGTTGCTCGGCGCCGCGTTGGGCAGCAGGCGGGCAACAATGAAACCGACTGCCACACCGATGACCAAGGCCAGGGTTGGCAACAACCAAACAAGGAGCGAGAGTTCCACGAGTCCTTCCTCTATAAACGGCTTTGCTTTACGTTAACGGCTCAGACCTGCGCTGTATACCGCGAGCGATCGCAAATCAGAACAGAATTTCACACCTAGACGAATCGACCCTTCCCGAGGTCACGGAGTAGTGCCTTGCTTGTCCGCGAAACCCCCTTGTTCATCGATGGCCCTTGCGGCCAGCTTGAAGCTTTGTACCTCGACGTGGCGCAAGCCCGTGGCGCGGTGCTGATCTGCCATCCTAACCCGGTCCAGGGCGGCACCATGCTCAACAAGGTTGTCTCGACCCTGCAGCGCACCGCACGTGATGCCGGTTATGTGACCCTGCGTTTCAACTACCGTGGCGTCGGCCAGAGTGCTGGCAGCCATGACATGGGCGCTGGCGAAGTGGCCGATGCCGAGGCCGCTGCAGCATGGCTGCGTGCCAGGCACCCCGGGCTACCGCTGGTGCTGATGGGCTTTTCGTTCGGTGGTTTCGTTGCCACCAGCCTGGCCGGGCGCCTTGAAACAGCAGGTGTCGAGTTGCAGCACCTGTTCATGATCGCCCCGGCGGTCATGCGCCTGACCGCCGAATTCCCGCTGCCGCAGCGCTGCCCGATCACCGTGGTGCAGCCGGACGCCGACGAAGTCGTCGCGCCGCAGCTGGTTTACGAATGGTCCGACAGCCTGTCGCGTCCCCATGGGCTGCTGAAAGTGGCAGAATGCGGACACTTCTTCCATGGCAAGCTGACCGATCTGAAGGATCTGCTGCTGCCGCGCCTTTCGAACTGAGCCAAGCCTGAATAAGCGAACACCCATGACCACGCGCATTCTTACCGGTATCACCACCACCGGCACTCCGCACCTGGGCAACTACGCCGGCGCCATCCGCCCGGCGATCCGTGCCAGCCAGCAGCCCGGTGTCGACTCGTTCTACTTCCTGGCCGACTACCATGCCCTGATCAAGTGCGACGACCCGCTGCGCATCCAGCGTTCGCGCCTGGAAATCGCCGCCACCTGGCTGGCCGGTGGCCTGGACCCGGACAAGGTGACCTTCTATCGCCAGTCCGATATCCCGGAAATTCCCGAACTGACCTGGCTGCTGACCTGCGTTGCTGCCAAAGGCCTGCTGAACCGTGCGCATGCCTACAAGGCCTCGGTGGACAAGAACGTCGAGAACGGCGAAGACCCGGACGCCGGCGTGACCATGGGCCTGTTCAGCTACCCGGTGCTGATGGCCGCCGATATCCTGATGTTCAACGCCAACAAGGTGCCGGTCGGTCGTGACCAGATCCAGCACGTGGAAATGGCCCGCGACATCGGCCAGCGCTTCAACCACCTGTTCGGCCAGGGCAAGGACTTCTTCGCCTTGCCGGAGGCGGTGATCGAGGAAAGCGTGGCGACCCTGCCGGGCCTGGATGGGCGCAAAATGTCCAAAAGCTATGACAACACCATCCCGTTGTTCACCAGCGCCAAGGACATGAAAGACGCCATCTCGCGCATCGTCACCGATTCGCGTGCGCCAGGTGAGGCGAAAGACCCGGACAACGCGCACCTGTTCACCCTGTACCAGGCCTTCTCGACGCCTGAGCAATGCGCCGGGTTCCGCGAAGAGCTGCTGCAGGGCCTGGGCTGGGGCGATGCCAAGCAGCGCCTGTTCCAGCTGCTGGACGGCCAGCTGGCCGAGAAGCGCGAGTACTATCACCAGCTGATCGCCCGGCCGGCGGACCTGGAAGACATCCTGCTGGCCGGCGCCGCCAAGGCCCGCAAGATCGCCACGCCGTTCCTCGAGCAGCTGCGCGAGGCCGTTGGCTTGCGTTCGTTCCGCAGCAGCGTGCAGGCCAGCACCGAGGTGAAGAAGAAGGCTGCCAAGAGCGCACGCTTCGTCAGCTTCCGTGACGAAGACGGCAGCTTCCGTTTCCGCCTGCTGGCCGCCGACGGTGAGCAACTGCTGCTGTCGCGCAGCTTCGCCGACGGCAAAAGTGCTGGCGCCGTGAGCAAGCAGTTGCAGCAGGGTGGCGAGGCCGATGTCCGCGTCGAAGGCCTGAGCTTCGGCCTGTGGCTCGATGGCGAGCAGGTCGCCGAAGGGCCGCAGTTCGAAAGCGCCGAAGCTCGTGATGCCGCCATTCAGAGCCTGAACGAAGCTTTGGCGCCACAGCAGGACTGAGGCTGGCAAACGGTGGGAGCGGGCGTGCCCGCGAAACAGGTGCCGCGGTGCATGGCACCGGCTTTGCCGGTGTTCGCGGGCACGCCCGCTCCCACAGACTGATTGCCATTAAGCGGGCCTGTCGCTACAGTGACGGCCCGTTTTTTGTTGCCTCGCTAACGAATCATGACTCCCTTAGAACGCTATCAAGCAGATCTGAAACGTCCCGACTTCTTCCATGACGCGGCGCAGGAAACTGCGGTGCGTCACCTCCAGCGCCTGTACGACGACCTGGTGCACGCGCAGAACAACAAGCCGGGCGTGTTCGGCAAGCTGTTCGGCAAGAAGGGGCAGACCCCGGTCAAGGGCCTGTACTTCTGGGGTGGGGTAGGGCGAGGCAAGACCTACCTGGTTGATACCTTCTACGAAGCGCTGCCGTTCAAGCAGAAGATGCGTACGCACTTCCACCGCTTCATGAAGCGTGTGCACGAGGAAATGAAAACCCTCAAGGGCGAGAAGAACCCGCTGACCATCATCGCCAAGCGCTTCAGCGAAGAAGCCAAGGTGATCTGCTTCGACGAATTCTTCGTGTCGGACATTACCGACGCCATGATCCTCGGCACCTTGATGGAAGAGCTGTTCAAGAATGGCGTGTCGCTGGTGGCCACCTCCAACATCGTGCCGGACGGCCTGTACAAGGATGGCCTGCAGCGTGCGCGCTTCCTGCCGGCCATCGCCATGATCAAGCAGTACACCGACGTGGTGAACGTCGATAGCGGGGTCGACTACCGTCTGCGTCACCTGGAGCAGGCTGAACTGTTCCACTTCCCGCTCGATGACGCGGCGCACCAGAGCATGCGCGCCAGCTTCAAGGCGCTCACCCCTGAGTGCACCCAGGCGATCGAAAACGACGTGCTGATGATCGAGAACCGCCCGATCAATGCCCTGCGTACTTGCGACGACGTCGCCTGGTTTGACTTCCGCGCCCTGTGCGACGGGCCGCGTAGCCAGAACGACTACATTGAGCTGGGCAAGATCTTCCACGCCGTATTGCTGAGCAACGTAGAGCAGATGGGTGTCACCACCGACGACATCGCCCGTCGTTTCATCAACATGGTGGACGAGTTCTACGATCGCAACGTCAAGCTGATCATCTCGGCCGAGGTGGAGTTGAAGGACCTGTATACCGGTGGGCGTCTGAGCTTCGAGTTCCAGCGTACCCTGAGCCGGTTGCTGGAGATGCAGTCGCACGAATTCCTGGCGCGCGCGCACAAGCCTTAACGGCAGCGGCAAGCTTCAGGCGGCAAGGAACATTCAGGGCAAAGCGCCATCCACCCTGGTTTTCCTTGTCGCTTCAAGCGCGAAACCTGCCGCTCTGGAGGCCTCTCAGGCTTCCTGCATGAACTGCTGCCGATACTGGTTCGGCGACAACTCGGTGTGCTGGCGGAACAGTCGCGCAAAGAAACTGGCATCGTCATACCCCACCTCGTAACTGATGGTCTTGATGCTTTTGCGCGTACTCGACAACAACCCCTTGGCTGTTTCGATGCGTAGCCGTTGCAGGTAGTGCAGGGGCTTGTCACCTGTTGCGCCCTGGAAGCGGCGCATGAAGTTGCGGATGCTCATGCCGTGGTTGCGGGCCACATCCTCGAAGCGGAACTTGTCGGCGAAGTGTTCCTCCAGCCAGTGCTGGATCTGCAGGATGATCAGGTCCTGGTGCAGCTTCTGCCCGCCAAAGCCCATGCGCCCCGGGGTGTAGTTGCGTTGTACTTCGTAGAGGATATCGCGGGACACCGCACGGGCCACGTTGGCGCCGCAGAAGCGTTCGATCAGGTAGATGTACAGGTCGCAAGCTGAAGTTGCACCGCCGGCGCAATAGATATTGTCGGCATCGGTCAGGTGCTTGTCCTGGTTCAGGCGGATCTGCGGGAAGCGTTCGGCAAAGCTGTTGAAGAAGCGCCAGTAGGTGGTCGCCTCCTTGCCATCGAGCAGGCCGGATTCGGCCAGCCAGAACACACCACTGGCCTCGGCGCACAGCACCGCGCCACGCGCATGCTGTTCACGCAGCCACGGCAGCACCTGGGGATAACGTTGCAGCAGGTTGTCGAAGTCATCCCAGTAGGCCGGGAGGATGATCACATCGGCGTCGTCCAGGCCGCCGTCAACCGGTAACTGCACATTGCTGAAGCTGTCCACGGGCTGGCTGTCGGGGCTCACCAGGCGGATTTCGAACATGGGCTGCAAGCCCAGGCCCAGCTGCTTGCTGTAGCGCAGACTGGCGAGGTGGAAGAAGTCCTTGGCCTGCATCAAGGTCGAAGCGAACACCTTGTCAATGGCCAGGATGCTGACGCGCCGCAGCGACGCTGAGGGTTGGGTAAACATCATTGTCATTGTTCTTATAGGGTAGAGTGGTCAATCACCGGCTGGATCGTCTTATTTTTTGGCGATTGTGTCTACCCCATGGAACAGCGGCGCGCAGTGTTTGGCTCAAGGCGCCGGGTTGGGTTGTTCCTGATGAATGGCTTCGATCGCTGTCAGCAGATCGGCGCTCAGGTTCAGTTCAAGGCTGGCCAGGTTGCTGTCCAACTGCTCCAGGCTGGTGGCGCCAATGATGTTGCTGGTCACGAACGGCTGTCGGGTGACGAACGCCAGGGCCATTTGCGCCGGGTCCAGGCCGTGCTCGCGGGCCAGCTGCACGTAGCGGCTGCAGGCCGCCACGGTCTGTGGGTTGGAGTAACGGGCAAAGCGGCTGAACAGGGTCAGGCGTGCATTGTCCGGCCGTGCGCCGTTCTCGTACTTGCCAGAAAGCATGCCGAATGCCAGCGGCGAATAGGCCAGCAAGCCACATTGCTCGCGTATGGCCACTTCTGCCAGGCCCACCTCGAAGCTGCGGTTGAGCAGGTTGTACGGGTTCTGGATCGATACCGCCCGCGGCCAGCCATGGCTCTCGGCCAGTTGCAGGAATTTCATGGTGCCCCACGGCGTTTCGTTGGACAGGCCGATATGACGGATCTTGCCCGCACGTACCTGCTCGTCGAGCACCTGGAGGGTTTCTTCCAGTGGGGTGAAGTGATCCTGCGGCAGGTGCTGGTAGCCCAGCTTGCCGAAGAAGTTGGTGCTGCGCTCTGGCCAGTGCAACTGGTACAGGTCGATCCGGTCGGTCTGCAGGCGCTTCAGGCTTTCGTCCAGCGCCGCGACGATGTGCTGACGGTTGTGCTTGAGCTGCCCGTCGCGGATATGGCTGATGCCGTTGCCCGGGCCTGCAACCTTGCTGGCCAGGATCCACGCGTCGCGGTCGCCATGTTCACGGAACCAGTTGCCGATGATGCGCTCGGTGGCTGCGTAGGTTTCCGGGCGTGGAGGGACCGGGTACATCTCGGCGGTGTCGATGAAGTTGACCCCGGCGGCCTTGGCCCGGGCAATTTGTGCGAAGGCCTCGGCCTGGATGTTCTGCTCGCCCCAGGTCATGGTGCCCAGGCACAGGGCGCTGACGTTGAGATCGGTACGGCCGAGCTGGCGGTATTCCATCGGTTAGTCACTCCTTGGCAATAGATGCTCATCAAAGCAGGTTGAAATTTTTCGCGCAATCTGGATAATTCAGCCCCTCTCCGCGTGGCGGAAGTGATGCACCATCACGCAGGAAGAACCCCGTCGAACATTGGCGTGCCCGACCCGAGCCCCCAAAAGCGTCTGTGTTCGGCTGCGCGCTTGCCCTTGGCAAGCTGTGCACTATCCAGTAAGATTCGCCGTCTATTTTTCGCTGGGCGGCCTCTGAGGCTTTAGAGAATGAAAACTTTTACTGCTAAACCGGAAACAGTAAAGCGCGAGTGGTTCGTAGTCGACGCCGCTGGCCAGACCCTGGGTCGTCTGGCTACCGAAATCGCTACCCGTCTGCGTGGCAAACACAAACCAGAATACACCCCTCACGTTGACACCGGCGACTACATCGTCGTTATCAACGCCGAGCAGGTTCGTGTAACTGGTGCCAAGTCTTCCGACAAAATGTACTACTCCCACTCCGGTTTCCCAGGCGGTATCAAGGAAATCAACTTCGAGAAGTTGATCGCCAAGGCCCCTGAGCGTGTTATCGAAACTGCGGTCAAGGGCATGCTGCCTAAGAACCCGCTGGGTCGCGACATGTACCGCAAGCTGAAAGTGTACGCGGGTGCTGCTCACCCACACACTGCTCAGCAGCCTCAAGAACTGAAGATCTAACGGGATAGTTCATTATGTCGGCGACTCAAAATTACGGCACTGGCCGTCGCAAGACCGCAACCGCTCGCGTATTCCTGCGTCCGGGTACTGGTAACATTTCCATCAACAACCGTTCTCTGGACGTGTTCTTCGGTCGCGAAACCGCTCGCATGGTTGTTCGCCAGCCGCTCGAGCTGACTGAATCCGTTGAGAAATTCGACATCTACGTCACCGTTTCCGGTGGTGGTGTCAGCGGTCAAGCCGGTGCGATCCGTCACGGTATCACCCGCGCTCTGATGGAATACGACGAAACCCTGCGTGGCGCTCTGCGTCGTGCTGGCTACGTCACCCGCGACGCTCGTGAAGTTGAGCGTAAGAAAGTGGGTCTGCGTAAAGCGCGTAAGCGTCCTCAGTACTCCAAGCGTTAATACCGCTTCGGCAGTCGAAAAAAGCCCGGTTCCTTGGAACCGGGCTTTTTTTTTAGGCTTGAACTAACCTGTCAGCAGTCAGTGGCCGCTTGTCGCATAGACGCAGATCAAGCAAAGCGCGGGTTGTCGCCCTTGCCGGGGTAATCACCTTGTCAGTGTGTGGATTTGTTTCTTACCATGGCGGCCAATTTTTAGTGCCATTGACACAACCTAAGTACAGGCCAGGTCCAACTGGCCAAGCAAGCTGATGGGAGAGGACTGAATGAGCAATGACGGCGTCAACGCAGGCCGGCGCCGCTTCCTCGTAGCCGCGACATCCGTGGTCGGGGCAGCGGGGGCAGTGGGGGCTGCGGTACCGTTCGTGGGGTCATGGTTTCCCAGTGCCAAGGCGAAAGCCGCAGGTGCACCGGTGAAGGTCAACGTCGCCAAGGTCGAGGCAGGGCAGCAGATGGTGGCCGAGTGGCGTGGCCAGCCCGTATTCATCGTGCGGCGAACTGAGGAAATCCTTGGCAATCTGAAAAAAATCACGGCTGACCTGTCCGATCCCGAGTCCAAGGCCTCGGTACAGCCGGCGTACGTCGACCCTGAGGTTCGCTCGATCAAGCCGGAAATTCTCATTCTCGTCGGCCTGTGCACGCACCTGGGCTGTTCGCCCCTCTTTCGGCCGGAAGTGGCACCCGCTGACCTCGGGCCGAAATGGGTAGGTGGTTATTTCTGCCCGTGCCACGGCTCCCGCTATGACCTGGCTGGTCGTGTCTACAAGTCCCAGCCGGCGCCTCTCAACCTGCCCGTGCCACCGCACTCTTATGAGTCGGACGAGATCATCGTCATTGGCGTCGACCAGGAGAAAGCATGATGAGCAAGTTCATGGACTGGATTGATGCTCGCTTCCCCGCCACCAAGATGTGGGAAGACCACCTGAGCAAGTATTACGCACCCAAGAACTTCAACTTCCTGTACTTCTTTGGCTCGCTGGCATTGCTGGTGCTGGTCAACCAGATCGTGACCGGCGTGTGGCTGACCATGAGCTTCACGCCCTCGGCGGAAGAGGCGTTTGCCTCGGTCGAGTACATCATGCGTGACGTGGAATACGGCTGGATCCTGCGCTACCTGCACTCCACGGGTGCGTCAGCGTTCTTCATCGTGGTCTACCTGCACATGTTCCGCGGCCTGCTCTACGGCTCTTATCAGAAGCCGCGCGAGCTGGTCTGGCTGTTCGGTATGCTGATCTATCTGGCGCTGATGGCTGAAGCGTTCATGGGCTACCTGCTGCCATGGGGGCAAATGTCGTACTGGGGCGCCCAGGTGATCATTTCGCTGTTCGGTGCCATTCCGGTGATCGGTGGTGACCTTACTCAGTGGATCCGCGGTGACTACCTGATCTCGGGTATCACCCTGAACCGCTTCTTCGCCCTGCACGTGGTTGCCCTGCCAATCGTGATTCTTGGCCTGGTGGTGCTGCACATCCTCGCCCTGCACGAAGTGGGTTCGAACAACCCTGATGGTGTCGACATCAAGAAGAAAAAGGACGAAAACGGTATTCCGCTGGATGGCATTCCGTTCCACCCGTACTACACCGTCAAGGACATTGTCGGCGTGGTGGTTTTCCTCTTCGTGTTCTGCGCCGTGGTGTTCTTCTTCCCTGAAATGGGCGGTTACTTCCTGGAGAAACCGAACTTCGAGCAGGCCAACGCTTTCAAGACGCCAGCGCACATCGCGCCGGTGTGGTACTTCACACCGTTCTACGCAATCCTGCGCGCGGTGCCTGACAAGTTGATGGGCGTCATTGCCATGGGTGCGGCCATCGCCGTGCTGTTCGTGCTGCCCTGGCTCGACCGCAGCCCGGTACGTTCCATGCGTTACAAGGGTTGGATCAGCAAGGCCTTCCTGCTGGTGTTCTGCGTGGCCTTCGTCATCCTCGGTGTGCTGGGCGTACTGGCACCGACACCTGGGCGTACCTTGTTGTCGCAGGTGTGCACGGTGCTGTACTTCGCCTACTTCCTGCTGATGCCGTTCTACACAAGGCTCGAGAAGACCAAACCGGTTCCGGAAAGGGTGACTGGCTGATGAAAAAGTTGATTGCAGTATTGTTGCTGGCAGTGATGCCTGCCTTTTCCTTCGCTGCCGAAGAGGGCATGGAGCTGGACAAGGTCGATATCGACCTGACTGACAAAGCCGCCATGCAGGACGGTGCGCGCACCTTCGCCAACTATTGCATGGGTTGCCACAGTGCCAAGTTCCAGCGTTACGAGCGGGTGGCTGATGACCTGGGCATCCCGCATGAACTGATGCTCGAGAAGCTGGTGTTCACGGGTGCCAAGATTGGTGACCACATGCAGATCGGCATGAAGCCCAGCGATGCCAAGACCTGGTTCGGTGCCGCGCCGCCCGACCTGACCCTGGTGGCCCGCGTACGCGGTACCGACTGGCTTTACACCTACCTGCGCAGCTTCTATGAGGATCCATCGCGCCCTTACGGGGTGAACAACAAGGTGTTCCCGAACGTCGGCATGCCTAACGTGCTGGTTGGTCTGCAAGGCAATCAGGTGGTAGGTTGCAAGCAGGTGCAGACTGTGGTCGATGGCAAGAAGCAATTCGACCCGTTGACCGGCAGCCCGTTGACCCATGAAGCTTGCGATCAGCTGACCATTACGCCGAATTCCGGTACCCTGACGACCGAGCAGTTCGACGAGAAGGTCAAGAACCTTGTGACCTTCCTGGCCTATTCGGCCAACCCAGTCAAGCTGGAAAGCCAGCGCATCGGTACCTATGTGCTGCTGTACCTGGCTTTCTTCTTCGTATTCGCCTACTTGCTCAAGCGTGAATACTGGAAGGACGTGCACTGATCACGCAGTAGTTTCTGGTTGTTGAACGCGCCCGGGGTGGCCTAGCAGTATTGCCAGGCCACCCCGGGCGCGTTTTCATTTAAAGTTGCACAAGCATCCGTGCGAGGAGCCGCTACATGGGCGCAACCAACAGGTTAGCCTGCTATTCCGATCCCGCTGATCACTATTCTCATCGGGTGCGCCTGGTTCTGGCCGAGAAGGGCGTCAGCGTGCAGTTTATCGATGTCGATCCCGCCCGCCTGCCGCCGAAGCTGGCCGAGGTCAATCCTTACGGCAGCGTGCCGACCTTGGTCGACCGTGACCTGGCGTTGTATGAATCGACCGTGGTAATGGAATACCTTGAGGAACGTTACCCGCACCCGCCGCTGATGCCGGTATACCCGGTTGCGCGTGGCAACAGCCGTCTGCTGATGCACCGCATCCAGCGCGACTGGTGTGCCTTGGCTGATACCGTGCTTGACCCGCGTAGCAGTGAAGCTGCCCGAACCGAGGCGCGCAAGGCCTTGCGCGAAAGCCTGACCGGGGTCTCGCCGTTGTTCAGCGAGTTCGCCTGCTTCATGAGTGATGAGCAAAGCCTGGTCGATTGCTGTCTATTACCCATACTCTGGCGTTTGCCGGTGTTGGGTATCGAGTTGCCGCGGCAAGCCAAGCCGCTGCTGGATTACATGGAGCGCCAGTTCGCCCGCGAGCCTTTCCAGGCGAGCCTGTCCTCCGTAGAACGTGAAATGCGCAAGCTTTAAGGAGCCGTTGATGAACTCCAGTCGCCCCTATCTGGTTCGAGCACTGTACGAGTGGATCGTCGACAACGATTGCACGCCCCATATGCTGGTCAATGCCGAATTCCCGAGAGTTCAGGTGCCGGATGGTTTCGCCAGTGATGGCCAGATCGTCTTGAATATCTCGCCAAGTGCCGTGCGCAGCCTGCACATGGACAATGACGCGGTCAGCTTTGAGGGGCGCTTCAGTGGCGTGGCTCACTCGCTGTTCGTGCCGGTTGGTGCCATCCTGGGTATCTACGCCCGCGAAAATGGCCAGGGTATGGTCTTCGAGCTGGAGCCGTCTTTGATGGATGGCGACGAGCTGGAAGACGATGATGTGCAGCCGGATGACGATGGCCCGCCAGACGATGGAGGGCAGCCGCCGCGTCCGAGTGGTCGGCCAAGCCTGAAAGTGGTCAAGTAACAAAAAAGGCGATCCAGAAGGATCGCCTTTTTGCTGGCAGTGAGTTTTCTGGCGCCTGTGAGCCCGGGCGTCGCCCGCGTGGCGCATCGCGCGCAGCCGCCTTGGTAGCACAGGACGCAATATCGAGTCATGCGCCAAGGCGTTCGCGTGCAGATCCCACAGGGTTAATTGGCCCGAAACAAACGTAGGAGCGAGCGCCAGCTCGCGATGCGCCGCGCGGGCGGCGCCCGCTCTCACAGGCGCTATAAATCTCAACGCAGACCAATCAGTCGATGTACTCAAACAGCTTGACGATCTTCTGCACCCCCGACACGCCCTGCACTACGGCAGTGGCCGAGTTGGCTTCTTGGCGGGTGACCAGGCCAAGCAGGTAGACGATGCCGTTTTCGGTAATCACCTTGATGCGCGAGCTGGGCACGGCACTGTCAGTCAGCATCTGGGTCTTGATCTTGGTAGTCAGCCAGGCGTCGTTGTTGCGCGCCAGAATGGAGGAAGGCTGCATCACTTGCAGCTCGTTGTGCACTCTCTTGACTCGCTGTACCTGGCTGGCGGTTTGCTCAGCGAGGCTCTTGAGGTCGGCGCGCGGGGTCTGGCCGGCCAGCAGGACGATGCCGTTGTAGCTGCTGACAACGATGTGCGAGCCCTTGTCCAGGTCTGGGCTGGCCTTGGAAATGTTCACGGCGGCCTTGGTTTCGATCAGCGAGTCGTCGATCTTGCTGCCAATGGTGCGCGTGCCGCGATCGTCCTCGATCGGCGAATTGCGGGTAGAGGTGAGTACCGAGCTGCAACCAGTGACGCTCAGGCACAGGGTCAGGGCCATCAGGCCGAGGCGCATAGGGGTCATTCTTCACTCCCGAACAGTTGGCTGTCGATCAGATCGCAAAGGCAGTGGATCGCCAGCAGGTGGACTTCCTGGATGCGCGCAGTAACTGTCGAAGGCACGCGGATTTCCACGTCCTCGGGCAGCAGCAGCGAAGCCATGCCGCCGCCGTCGCGACCAGTCAATGCTACGACAATCATTTCACGGTCATGCGCGGCCTGGATCGCCTGGATCACGTTGGCCGAATTGCCGCTGGTGGAGATCGCCAGCAGAACGTCACCGGGCTGGCCCAGGGCGCGGATCTGCTTGGAAAAGACTTCGTTGTAGCTGTAGTCGTTGGCGATCGAGGTCAGGGTCGAGCTGTCAGTGGTCAGCGCGATGGCTGGCAGGCTGGGACGCTCGCGCTCGAAGCGGTTGAGCAGCTCCGATGAAAAGTGCTGGGCATCGCCGGCCGAGCCGCCGTTGCCGCAGGCGAGCATCTTGCCCTCGTTGAGCAGCGCATTGACCATGACCAGGCTGGCCTGCTCGATGTGCGGTGCCAGGATGTCCATTGCCTGTTGCTTGGTTTCGATGCTGGCCTCGAACAGCCGGCGAATTCGGGATTGCATGTCCATCTGGTGACCTTAAATGGGGCGGTGGCCTTTGCTACGCGCAACTACGACCAGCCCGCGATACATAGAGCAAAAAAAACGAAGTGGGTTCAGCATTCGAAGGCGTTTTTCAGCCATTGAAGCGGTCTGCCTGCATGGTGGCTGCCCTGCAGGGCGACTACGTCGAAGCGGCAGGGGTGGTTGCCCCAGTGGGGCTCCTTCTGCAGGAACAGGCTGGCGGCGAGCACCAACCGTTTCTGCTTGCGCCAGTCGATACTGTCGAGGGCGCCTCCGAAGCCCGCGTGCAACCGGTAGCGGACTTCGACGAATACTACTGTATCGGCGTCGAGCATGACCAGATCAAGCTCGCCGCCTTTGCATCGCCAGTTACGCACCAGCAACTGCAGCCCTTGCCCCTGAAGGTACTCAAGGGCTTGGGTTTCTGCCGCTTGCCCGGCACGGGTAGGCGATGCTGCGGCCATCAACGCACGGTGTCAGGCAGGCGCTTGACTTGGCCGCCGGTAAACTCGGCCCATGGCAACTGGCGCTCGACGCGCTGGTTGGCATTGATGCTCAGGCTGCCCGAAAGCCCCAGGATGCGGTTGTCCGGAAGCGCTTTCAGTTGGCCCAGGCGCGGCGCCAGGCTGTAGGCATCGACGCCCATGGCGTACAGGCGGCCGAGGCTGCCAGCGGCTTGCGGCCACTGCTGTACAACCTGTTGACGCAGACTGTTGCTGGTGTCGAGCAGCCACGGTGTTTCGCAGAAGCGGATGCCGTTCATGTCATTGTACTGGTTGACGTCACCGCTGGCGCTGTACAGGTTCGAGGTGGCATAGACCGGCACGTCACCGGCGTACTGGAAGTTCAGGGTCGGCTTGATCTGCTGCGCCTGTTGCGGGGTCGAGGCGAGGAAGATGAAGTCGATGTCCTGGCGGCGCGACGGTTGTGCCGCGATGCTGCCGCCCACCGTGCTTTGCAGGCTTTTGGCGCGGCCTTCGCTTTGGCGCAACTGGAATAGGTCGGCAATCTGTTGGGCCAGGGCGACCGGCTGAGCGATACGCTCGGCGGCGAGCAGGGTTCCGCCATTGCCTTCCCAGTCCTGACGGAAGGCGGCCAGGACACGGTCACCCCATTCGCCGCTCGGTACCAGGGCTACGGCGCGGACCATGCCGTCGGCGCGGGCGCGGCGGGAGACTTCACGGGCTTCGTCTTCGGCAGCCAGGCCGAACTGGAACAGTTGCGGCGGGGCTTTCTGGCCGGCGTCGGCGTAGTTCAGGGCCAGTGTGGTGATCGGCAATTGCGGTTTGGCGGCCAGCTGCTTGACCAGCGGTTTTTCCAGCGGGCCAATGACCAGTTGCACGCCGGCGGCCTGCGCTTGGCGATAGAAATCGTCCAGCGAGCCGATGCGCGAGCTGTCGAATACCTGCACGGCAGGTGCCGGCTGGCCGGTCTGCTGGGCTTGGAAGTGGGCGGCCATGAAGCCATCGCGCAGGGCGCGGGCAACGCCGGCCAGTGGGCCTTCCTGAGGCAGCAGCAGGGCGATCTTGGTCAGCGGCTGGCTGGCAAGTTCCTTGAGCTTGATCAGGGCCAGCGGCAGTTGCTGAGCGGCAGGGTGGTCCGGATGCTGTTTGACCCAGGTCTCGATGGCCGCTTGCTGCTGCTCCAGGGTGCCGGCGCTTTTCACGGCGAACGCCAGGCTGGTCCAGCCTGCCAGGGCCTGATCGTTGGTTGGTTGCTGCAGTTGCTCTGCAGGCAGCGAGGCGATCAGGGCCCAGATGGCGTTATTGTTGGCGCTGGCGGCCTGGCCGCTGAGCAGTGGCGCCAGCAGTATGCGCTGTTGTGCGGCAGCCAGGGCCTGGCCATCGGCTTCGAGCGCGGCGGCGTGCACGGTGTAGGTACGCGCTTGCAGCTCTGGCGGCAG
Source organism: Pseudomonas sp. LTR0 (assembly GCF_036630035.1). Taxonomy (NCBI): domain Bacteria; kingdom Pseudomonadati; phylum Pseudomonadota; class Gammaproteobacteria; order Pseudomonadales; family Pseudomonadaceae; genus Pseudomonas; species Pseudomonas sp. LTR0. The sequence continues at coordinate 4,494,308 of NZ_CP123734.1, read as the reverse complement.
CTCGGCAAGGCGCTGCAGGCTGGGGTGGGCCAGGGCGGTCAGCGCTGCTTTGGGCTGGTTGCGGCTCATGGCCAGTTCAGCCGCTAGGGTGCTGGCGAACACTTGCTGGGCCGGCTTGAGCGTGTCCAGCGGGACCTGCTCGAGAATGCGTGCGGCGCGTGGGAAGTCCTTCTGCTTGAAGGCCAGGTCGGCCGCGCTCAGGCGCAGCAGGGCGGCGTCTTCTGCAGACTTGCTGGAGGCGGCCTTTTCAAGCAGTTGCTCGATGCTGGCGTCCGGGGTGCGTGGCAGTTCGCCCAGGCTGGATGAGGGCGAGCTGGCGCAGGCTGCCAGCAGGGCGGCGAGGCAGAGGGCTGTGAGCAGCCGCAGGCAAGCGATCATGTAAAGGTCCTGTTACTCGATCAAGTTGGCCGACAATTGTACCCAAGCACTGGCCGGGGCGCGATGTTGCTGTGTCGATCCTTCACTATAGGTGGCTTGTTCCTGATCGCCGGCGAAGTTCTTTACGCCCTGTTGCAGGCGCTCGGGCTACAATGGCGCCTTTGATCCGAATGACAGGTGTGCGCAGTGACTGATGTGGCAGGGGCTTCGAAATCCACGGTGGGGACGCTTTATGTGGTGGCAACTCCCATCGGCAACCTCGACGACATGAGCGCCCGGGCGCTGAAAGTGCTGGCGGACGTGGCCCTGATCGCCGCCGAAGACACCCGTCATTCGATCCGCCTGCTGCAACACTTTGGCATCGACACGCCGTTGGCCGCTTGTCATGAGCACAACGAGCGCGACGAAGGCGGGCGTTTTCTCTCCAAACTGCTGGCGGGTGAAAATGTGGCATTGGTCTCCGATGCCGGCACACCTCTGATTTCCGACCCAGGCTACCACCTGGTGCGTCAGGCGCGTGCCGCAGGGGTGAGCGTGGTGCCGGTGCCTGGCGCCTGTGCCTTGATCGCCGCACTATCGGCGGCAGGCCTGCCGTCGGACCGCTTCATCTTCGAAGGCTTCCTGCCGGCCAAGCAGGCAGGGCGCCGGGCGCGCCTGGAGCAAGTGAGGGAAGAGCCGCGCACGTTGATCTTCTATGAAGCCCCGCATCGAATCCTGGAGTGTCTTGAAGACATGGAGGCGGTATTTGGTGGCGATCGCCCGGCGTTGCTGGCGCGCGAACTGACCAAGACCTTCGAGACCCTCAAGGGCTTGCCGCTGGCTGAGTTGCGGGCTTTCGTAGCTGGCGACAGCAACCAGCAGCGCGGTGAATGCGTGGTGCTGGTCGGCGGTTGGAGCGCGCCGGAGGGCGAGCAGGCCATCAGTGCCGAAGCTCAGCGAGTGCTCGACCTGCTATTGGCGGAGTTGCCACTGAAGCGGGCCGCGGCGCTTGCAGCGGAAATTACCGGGGTGCGCAAGAACCTGTTGTATCAACTTGCCCTGGAAAAGCAGAAAGCTGAGTAGTGGCAGTTTGACATAGATGTCGGTATCGCTTGTTCTTGCGCGCGCGTGCCGGTAACCTTGGCGGCGGAGAGTCGATCGGACAGTCGCTGCCTGTTTTTGTTCCGCAACTTTTTGTTGTGTGAGCAGCAGGGGGAGGAAAGTCCGGGCTCCATAGGGCAGAGTGCCAGGTAACGCCTGGGAGGCGTGAGCCTACGGAAAGTGCCACAGAAAATAACCGCCTAAGCACTTCGGTGCCGGTAAGGGTGAAAAGGTGCGGTAAGAGCGCACCGCACGGCTGGCAACAGTTCGTGGCTAGGTAAACCCCACTCGGAGCAAGACCAAATAGGGTTCCATCAGGCGTGGCCCGCGTCGGAACCGGGTAGGTTGCTAGAGGCGTCCAGTGATGGCCGTCGTAGAGGAATGACTGTCCTCGACAAAACCCGGCTTACAGATCGACTCTCCACCTTTCTTCCCCTGCTTGAATCGATAGCAGAACCCCTCTGGTAATACCGAAAAAATCTTACTCTTAATAAATTACTTTAACTTCGAACTCCATTTGCTTGCGTGGGTTTGATTTTTCTCGTGTTTTTTTCTCTCTGGCAGTCCTTCCACATTCTGTTGTTGCGCTAAATCTCGGTCCTGTAAGGCTTTTCCTTATGAACGTGCCTTGACGGTGCTGCGGGCGGATTCCTATAGTGTGCGCAAGTGGCAGAAAGTGGGATGAAGTGGGTTTTCTGGCACAAAAAAGCTAACATTGTGGGGAATCACAGCCGTGTTCCGCGGAGCCAACGCCGTCAGCCTCGATGCCAAGGGCCGTCTCGCCATGCCGAGCCGGTACCGTGACGAGCTCGACTCACGTTGCAATGGCCAACTGATCGTGACCATTGACGCCGTAGACCCCTGCTTGTGTGTTTATCCCCTCGATGAGTGGGAACAGATAGAAGCCAAGTTGCGTGCCTTGCCATCGTTGCGTGAGGAAAACCGCCGCCTGCAGCGTTTGCTGATCGGTAATGCGGTTGACCTGGAGCTCGATGGCAGCGGGCGTTTCCTGGTGCCGCCCCGCCTGCGTGAGTACGCCAAGCTCGACAAGAAGGCGATGCTGGTGGGGCAACTGAACAAATTCCAGCTGTGGGATGAAGATGCCTGGAACGTGGTTTCGGCAGCCGACCTTGCAGCTATTCAACAACCGGGCGCCATGCCCGACGAATTGCGTGACCTGATCCTGTGACCATAGATAGCGGCTTCAACCACATTACCGTCCTGCTCGACGAAGCTGTCGAGGCATTGGCCCTGCGCCCCGACGGTTGCTATCTGGACGGCACTTTCGGCCGTGGCGGACACAGTCGTCTGATCCTCAGCAAGCTCGGGCCGCAAGGGCGGCTCTTGGGCTTCGACAAAGATCCACAGGCGATTGCCACGGGGCAAGCGCTGGCGGCCGAAGACGGCCGCTTTGTCATTGTGCAGCGCAGTTTTGCCGAACTGGGCACGGAAGTGGCAGCGCGCGGCCTGCACGGCAAGGTCAGTGGTGTATTGCTGGACCTGGGCGTGTCCTCCCCGCAGCTGGATGACCCAGAGCGTGGCTTCAGCTTCCTCAATGATGGCCCGCTGGACATGCGCATGAACCCGGACCAAGGCATCAGTGCCGCCGAGTTCATCGCCACTGCGCCTGTGGAAGAAATCGCCCGGGTCTTCAAGGAGTACGGTGAGGAACGCTTTGCCGGGCGCATGGCGCGTGCAGTGGTCGAGCGCCGCGAAAAACAGCCCTTCACCCGTACCGCCGACCTGGCGGAGGTGCTCAAAGTGGCCAACCCGGCCTGGGAAAAGGGCAAGAATCCGGCTACCCGTGCCTTCCAGGGCCTTCGTATTCACGTCAACAACGAGCTGGGTGATCTGGAGGCTGGCCTTGAGGCTGCGCTGGATGCGCTCGAAGTCGGTGGTCGCTTGGCGGTCATCAGTTTCCACTCGCTGGAAGATCGTATCGTCAAGCTGTTCATGCGCAGGCTGGTGAAGGGGGAGGCCGACAACCTGCCGCGGAACCTGCCGGTTCAGCACAAGGTCTTCGAGCCGAAAATCAAGCTCATCGGCAAGGCCCAGTTCGCTTCCGAGGCCGAGCTCAAGGCCAACCCACGCTCGCGTAGCGCCGTAATGCGCGTGGCGGAGAAGCTGCGGTGAGCAGGCTATTTGCCAAACCCTTGCCAGGCGGAAGCTTCCTGATGCTTCTGCTGTTCATCAGCGTACTGGTTTCGGCCATTGCCGTGTCCTACAGTGCGCACTGGAACCGTCAGCTGCTCAACACCCTGTACGGTGAATTGAACGAGCGCGACAAGGCTCAGGCCGAATGGGGCCGGTTGATTCTTGAGCAGAGTACCTGGACCGCTGCCAGTCGCATCGAGAGCCTGGCCTCCGAGCAATTGAACATGCGCGTGCCGTCAGCTGACGAAGTCCGGATGGTGGCGCCATGATGAAGCTCGAAGGCGCACTCTACCCGTGGCGCTTCCGTGTAGTGATCGGCTTGCTGGCGATCATGGTCGGTGCCATTTGCTGGCGCATCATCGACCTGCAGGTAGTTGACCGTGACTTCCTCAAGGGCCAGGGCGATGCGCGCAGCCTGCGTCACATCCCCATCCCGGCGCACCGCGGTTTGATTACCGACCGCAACGGTGAGCCATTGGCCGTGAGCACCCCGGTCACCACCTTGTGGGCCAACCCCAAAGAGATGCAGGCCTCCAAGGAGCGCTGGCCGCAATTGGCCGCAGCGCTGGGGCAAAACCCGCAGCAGTTGACCGAGCGCCTGACCCAGCAGGCCAACAAAGAGTTCATCTACCTGGTCCGGGGTCTGACCCCCGAGCAAGGCCAGCACGTGCTCGACCTCAAAGTGCCGGGTGTGTATGGCCTGGAAGAATTCCGCCGCTTCTATCCGGCCGGTGATGTGACTGCGCATATGGTCGGCTTTACCGACCTCGATGACCACGGTCGCGAAGGGGTGGAGCTGGCCTATGACGAGTGGCTGGCCGGTGTGCCCGGCAAGCGCCAGGTAATCAAGGACCGGCGCGGCCGGCTGATCAAGGACATTCAGGTAACCAAGAACGCCAAGGCCGGGAAGACCTTGGCGTTGTCCATAGACCTGCGCCTGCAGTACCTGGCTACCCGCGAGCTGCGCAACGCCATTGCCGAGCAGGACGCCAAGGCCGGCAGTCTGGTGATCATGGACGTCAAGACCGGTGAGGTCCTGGCCATGGTCAACCAGCCGACCTACAACCCCAACAACCGCCGTAGCATGTTCCCGTCGGCCATGCGTAACCGGGCGATCATCGACGTGTTCGAGCCGGGCTCCACGGTCAAGCCGATCTCCATGAGTGCAGCGCTGCAGAGCGGCCGCTGGAAGCCGAGCGACAAGGTCGAGGTTTACCCTGGCAGCCTTCAGATCGGTCGTTACACCATCAGGGATGTGTCGCGCAGCGAGGGTCCGATTCTTGATTTGACCGGCATCCTGATCAACTCCAGTAACGTTGGCATGAGCAAGATCGCCTTCGACATCGGCGGCGAGGCCATCTACCGGGTCATGTCCCAGGTCGGCCTGGGCCAGTACACCGGCCTTGGCTTCCCGGGCGAGCGTGTCGGCAACCTGCCCAACCACCGTGAGTGGCGCAAGGCCGAGACCGCGACCCTGTCCTATGGCTACGGCGTATCGGTCACCGCCCTGCAGCTGGTGCATGCCTACGCGGCGCTGGCCAACGACGGCAAGATGGTGCCGCTGTCGATCATCAAGCTCGATAAGACACCAGAAGCGGTGCAGGCCATCCCGAAAGAAGTCGCCGAAACTGTTCAGGGCATGCTGCAGCAGGTGATCGAAGCCCCGCGCGGCGTCTTCCGTGCCCAGGTGCCGTTCTATCACGTGGCCGGCAAGTCCGGCACCGCGCGTAAGGCCACCGTGGGTGCCAAGGGGTACACCGAAAACGCCTACCGCTCGCTGTTCGCCGGCTTCGGGCCAATGAGTGACCCGCGCTACGCCATCGTCGTGGTCATCGACGAGCCGAGAAAGGGGGGGTACTTCGGTGGCCTGGTTTCGGCACCTGTATTCAGCAAGGTCATGTCCGGCACCCTGCGCCTGATGAACGTGCCGCCAGACAACCTGCCGCCACCTGCACCCGCGGTGCAATCGCAAGTCAATGCAGCAGCCGCCAAGGGAGGGCGTGGATGATGACAATGCCATTAAGCAAACTTTTCGCCCACGCCAGCCGTGATCCGTTGATTCGTGAGCTGACCCTGGACAGCCGCAGTGTGCGCCCGGGTGACTTGTTCCTGGCCGTACCGGGCGCCAAGGTCGATGGTCGCGAGCATATTGCCGACGCCCTGGCCCGTGGCGCTGCCGCCGTGGCCTATGAAGAGCAGGGTGCCAACGTGCTGCCGCTGACCGATGTGCCGCTGATTCCGGTCAAAGGGCTGATCGCTCAGTTGTCAGATATCGCCGGGCGCTTCTATGGTGAACCGAGCCGCCAGTTGAATCTGGTCGGCGTGACCGGCACCAACGGCAAGACAAGCGTTACCCAGCTGGTAGCCCAGGCGCTCGACCTGCTTGGCCAGCGCTGCGGCCTGATTGGCACCCTGGGTACTGGCTTCTTCGGCGAGTTGCAGAGCGGTCGCCTGACCACGCCCGACCCGATTGCCGTGCAATCAACCCTCAACGACCTCAAGAAAGGCGGCGCCAAGGCCGTGGCCATGGAAGTGTCTTCCCATGCCCTGGAGCAAGGCCGTGTTGCCGCACTGGAATTCGACATCGCGGTAATGACCAACCTGTCCCGCGACCACCTCGACTATCACGGCAGCATGGAAGCCTATGAGGCCGCCAAGGCCAAGCTGTTCGCCTGGCCGAGCCTGCGTTGCCAGGTGGTCAACCTGGATGACGCCTTTGGTCGTCGTCTGGCCGCCGACTTTGCGCGCCGCCCGAGTGTCGACCATATCGAAACCCGACTGCTGAGCTACAGCCTGGAACGCCCTGAGGCCTCGCTGTTCTGTCGCGAAGCCGTGTTCAGTGACGATGGCGTGCGCGCCACAATCGTCACTGCCCAAGGTGAGCGTATCTTGCGCAGTCAACTACTGGGCCGCTTCAACCTGAGCAACATGCTTGCCGCTGTGGCGACCCTGCTGGCGCTGGACTATGCGCTGGACGAGATCCTCAAGGTCACGCCGCAACTGCAGGGCCCGGTAGGTCGTATGCAGCGCCTGGGTGGCGGCGACAAACCGCTGGTGGTGGTCGACTACGCGCACACACCGGATGCACTTGAAAAAGTACTCGAGGCGCTGCGCCCGCACGCTCGTGGCAAGCTGTTGTGCCTGTTCGGCTGCGGCGGTGACCGTGATCGCGGCAAGCGCCCGCTGATGGCCGAAGTGGCCGAGCGCCTGGCTGACCGCGTACTGGTCACCGACGACAACCCGCGTACTGAAGACCCGTTGCGCATCTTCGATGATATCCGCCCCGGTTTCGCCAGGCCTGACGACGTCGAGTTCGTCGCCGGCCGTGGCGAAGCCATTGCGCACCTGATCGCCACTGCCGCTGCCAACGATGTGATCGTGCTGGCTGGTAAGGGGCACGAGGATTATCAGGAGATCAATGGCGAGCGCCATGATTTCTCCGATTTGACCGAAGCCGAAAAGGCACTTGCAGCCTGGGAGGCTCCACATGCTTAAGCCGCTGTCACTCAGCCAGCTGACCACTGCCCTGAATGGTCAACACATCGGTGCCGACGCCACGTTTACCGGTGTCAGCATCGATAGCCGCAGTGTCAGCGCCGGGCAACTGTTCGTCGCCCTGGCCGGCCCGCGTTTCGATGGCCATGACTACTTGGCAGACGTGAAAGCCAAAGGCGCAGTAGCTGCCCTGGTCGAGCGTGAAGTGGCCGGTGTCGACCTGCCGCAGTTGCTGGTCAAGGATTGCCGGGCAGCACTGGGTCAGCTCGGCGCCCTGAACCGCGCCGCTTTCGACAAGCCTGTAGTGGCCATTACCGGTTCCAGCGGCAAGACCACGGTCAAGGAAATGCTCGCCAGTATCCTGCGCACCCGTGGCCTGGTTCACGCCACCCGCGGCAACTTGAACAATGACCTCGGGGCGCCGCTGACACTGCTGGAGATCGCCCCGGAGCACAGCGCGGCAGTGATCGAGCTGGGCGCCTCGCGCATTGGCGAAATCCGCTACACCGTAGGCCTGACACAACCGCAGGTGGTCATCATCAATAACGCCGGTACTGCCCACGTTGGCGAGTTCGGCGGCCCGGACAAGATCGTCGAAGCCAAGGGCGAAATTCTCGAAGGCCTGGGCGAGGGCGGTATTGCCATCCTCAACCTGGACGACAAAGCTTTTGACATCTGGAAGGCGCGTGCCGGTACGCACAAAGTCGTCAGTTTCGCACGCAGCAACCCGAAGGCCGATTTCCACGCTTCAGACATTGGTCGCGATGCCCGCGGCTGCCCGTCGTTCACCCTGCATGGCGCCACGGAAACGGTAGCCGTACAACTCAATGTTCTGGGTGAACACAACGTCAGCAACGCCCTGGCCGCCGCCGCCGCTGCACATGCCGTTGGTCTGAGCCTGAGCGGCATTGCCGCAGGCCTGGCGGCCGTGCAACCGGTCAAGGGGCGCACCGTGGCGCAGATCGCGCCGAACGGGGTACGGGTTATCGACGACAGTTACAACGCAAATCCCACCTCTATGTGCGCAGCCATTGATATACTCGCCGGCTTTTCCGGGCGCACCGTTCTGGTGCTTGGGGATATCGGCGAATTGGGGCAATGGGCGGAAGAAGGCCACCGTCAGGTGGGTGACTACGCGCGTGGCAAGGTCGACGCCCTGTACGCAGTGGGTTCCAACATGACACATGCGGTCAAGGCGTTCGGCGCCAATGGCCGCCATTTCGCTACTCAAGCTGAGCTGATCGATGCGGTTAGCGCCGAGAATGCCAGTGACACCACTATCTTGATCAAGGGCTCGCGCAGCGCTGCGATGGAAAACGTCGTGGCGGCATTGTGCGGTGCCAGCGGGGAGAAACATTAATGCTGCTGCTGTTGGCCGAGTATCTGCAACAGTTCCACAAAGGCTTCGCGGTCTTTCAGTACCTGTCCCTGCGCGGGATTCTTGGTGTACTGACCGCGTTGTCCCTGGCGCTGTGGCTGGGCCCCTGGATGATCCGTACCCTGCAAATTCGCCAGATCGGCCAGGCCGTGCGTAACGACGGCCCGCAATCGCACCTGTCCAAGTCCGGTACCCCGACCATGGGCGGTGCGCTGATTCTGTCGGCCATTGCCATCAGCACCTTGCTGTGGGCCGACCTGAGCAACCGCTATGTATGGGTTGTGCTGATCGTCACCCTGGCGTTCGGTGCCATTGGCTGGGTCGATGACTACCGCAAGGTGATCGAAAAGAACTCCCGTGGTCTTCCGAGCCGCTGGAAGTACTTCTGGCAGTCGGTGTTCGGCCTGGCGGCGGCGGTGTTCCTGTACAAGACCGCGCCAACCAGCGTCGAGACCACGCTGATCCTGCCGTTCATCAAGGATGTCACCATTCCGCTGGGCGTTGGCTTCGTCGTACTGACCTACTTCGTCATTGTCGGTTCGAGCAACGCGGTCAACCTCACTGATGGCCTCGACGGCCTGGCAATCATGCCGACGGTGATGGTCGGCGGCGCGCTGGGCATCTTCTGCTACCTGTCGGGTAACGTGAAGTTCGCCGAGTACCTGCTGATCCCCTACGTGCCGGGCTCGGGCGAGCTGATCGTGTTCTGCGGCGCGCTGATCGGTGCCGGCCTGGGCTTCCTGTGGTTCAACACTTACCCGGCGCAAGTGTTCATGGGTGACGTCGGCGCGCTGGCGCTGGGCGCCGCGCTGGGCACCATTGCCGTCATCGTGCGCCAGGAAATCGTGCTGTTCATCATGGGCGGCATCTTCGTGGTGGAAACCCTGTCGGTGGTGATACAGGTCGCCTCCTTCAAGCTGACCGGCAAGCGCGTGTTCCGCATGGCGCCGATCCACCACCACTTTGAACTCAAGGGCTGGCCAGAGCCTCGGGTGATCGTCCGATTCTGGATCATCACTGTAATCCTGGTGTTGATTGGCCTTGCAACCCTGAAATTGAGGTAGATGAGCGTGTCTTTGATCGCTTCCGACCAATTCCGCATCGTTGTCGGCCTCGGCAAGAGCGGCATGTCCCTGGTTCGCTTCCTGGCGAGCCGGGGCATTGCCTTTGCGGTCGCCGATACCCGCGAGCAACCGCCGGAACTGGAAACCCTGCGCCGTGATTACCCGCAGGTGGAAGTGCGCTGTGGTGAGCTGGACGTGGACTTCCTGTGCCGCGCCAACGAGTTGTATGTGAGCCCCGGTCTGGCCTTGGCCACGCCGGCCTTGCAGCAGGCGGCCGCGCGAGGGGTGAAGCTGTCTGGCGACATCGAGCTGTTTGCTCGCCATGCCAAGGCGCCGATCATTGCCATCAGCGGTTCCAACGCCAAGAGCACCGTCACAACGCTGGTCGGTGAAATGGCCGCCAAGGCCGGTAAACGTGTGGCCGTGGGCGGTAACCTCGGTACTCCGGCGCTCGACCTGCTGGCCGATGACATCGAGCTGTACGTGCTGGAGCTTTCCAGCTTCCAGCTGGAAACCACTGACCAGCTCAACGCCGAAGTGGCGACCGTTCTGAACATCAGCGAAGACCACATGGACCGCTATAGCGGCCTTCCGGCCTACCACCTGGCCAAGCACCGGATCTTCCGCGGGGCCAGGCAGGTGGTGGTGAACCGTCAGGATGCCCTCAGCCGGCCATTGCCTGTGGAAGGCCGCCCATGCTGGACCTTTGGCCTCAGCCAGCCGGACTTCAAGGCCTTCGGCCTGCGCGAAGTGGGCGGTGAAAAATACCTGGCGTTCGAGTTCCAGGCACTGATGCCGGCGCGTGAACTGAAGGTTCGTGGCGCCCACAACCAGAGCAACGCCCTGGCGGCACTGGCCTTGGGCCATGCTGCCGGTCTGCCGTTCGAGCCGATGCTCGAGGCCCTGCGCGAGTTTGGTGGCCTGGCCCACCGTTGCCAGTGGGTGCGCGAGCGTAACGGCGTCAACTGGTACGACGACTCCAAGGCCACCAACGTCGGTGCTGCCCTGGCCGCCATTGAAGGCTTGGGCGCCGATATCGAAGGCAAGCTGGTGCTAATCGCGGGTGGTGATGGCAAAGGTGCCGAGTTCACTGCGTTGCGCGAACCGGTCAAGCGTTACTGCCGCGCCGTGGTGTTGCTTGGCCGTGATGCCGAGCGCCTGGCCGAGGCCTTGGGCGATGCCGTGCCGCTGGTTCGGGTCAAGACCCTTGACGATGCCGTGCAGCGATGCGCCGAGCTGGCCCAGGACGGCGATGCCGTGCTGCTGTCGCCTGCATGCGCCAGCCTCGACATGTTCAAGAACTTCGAGGAGCGTGGACGCCTGTTCGCCCAGGCAGCGGGAGGTCTTGCATGATCTTCGGCATCTTCAAACCCTATCCGTCGCCGCTGATCAGCGGCCGTGGCGTCGACCTGGACTTCCCGATGCTCGCCGGTTGCCTGGCCTTGCTGGGCCTGGGCCTGGTGATGATCACTTCGGCATCCTCGGAAGTGGCTGCTGTACAGTCGGGCAACCCGCTGTATCACATGTTCCGCCACCTGGTGTACGTGTTCCTTGGCCTGGTGGCCTGTGGTGCGACCCTGCTGGTGCCGATCGCCACTTGGCAGCGCATGGGTTTCATGATGCTGATTGGTGCCTTCGGCCTGCTGGTACTGGTACTGGTGCCGGGCATCGGCCGTGAAGTCAACGGCTCCATGCGCTGGATCGGTTTCAGCTTCTTCAACGTGCAGCCTTCAGAAATCGCCAAGGTGTTCGTGGTCATCTACCTGGCCGGCTACCTGGTACGCCGACAGACTGAGGTGCGCGAAACCTGGATGGGCTTCTTCAAGCCGTTCATCGTGCTGCTGCCCATGGCCGCCTTGCTGCTGATGGAGCCGGACTTTGGCGCCACCGTGGTGATGATGGGCGCGGCGGCGGCCATGTTGTTTCTGGGTGGGGTGGGGCTGTTCCGCTTCAGCCTGATGGTGGCGCTGGCGGTGCTGGCGGTATTTGTCCTGGTACAGGCGCAGCCGTACCGGATGGCGCGCCTTATTACGTTCACCGACCCCTGGGCCGACCAGTTCGGTTCGGGCTACCAGCTGACCCAGGCACTGATTGCCTTCGGCCGTGGCGAGTGGCTGGGTGTTGGTCTGGGCAACAGCGTGCAGAAGCAGTTCTACCTGCCTGAAGCGCACACCGACTTCGTGTTCTCGGTACTGGCGGAAGAACTGGGCGTGGTCGGCTCGCTGGTGACCGTAGCACTGTTCGTGTTCGTTACCGTGCGCGCCCTGTACATCGGCCTGTGGGCCGAGAAAGCCAAACAGTTCTTTGCCGCCTACATGGCGTTCGGCCTGGCTTTCCTGTGGATTGGCCAGTTCCTGATCAACATCGGTGTGAACGTCGGCCTGCTGCCGACCAAGGGCCTGACCCTGCCGTTTCTCAGTTACGGGGGGAGTTCGCTGGTGATCTGTTGCGCCTGCGTAGGGCTGTTGCTGCGCATCGAGTGGGAGAGCCGCACGCACCTGGGCAGTGAGGAGCACGAATTTAGCGAAAGCGATTTTGCCGAGGAGACCAGTCATGGCCGCTGAAGGCAAAAATGTACTGATCATGGCCGGCGGTACCGGGGGGCACGTATTCCCGGCGCTGGCCTGCGCCCGTGAGTTCCAGAAGCGCGGTTACAGCGTGCACTGGCTGGGTACCCCGCGTGGCATTGAGAACGAGCTGGTGCCACAGGCGGGTTTGCCACTGCATCTGATCCAGGTCAGCGGTTTGCGCGGCAAAGGCAAGCTGTCGTTGCTCAAGGCACCGTTCACGTTGGTCAAGGCCGTGCTGCAGGCACGGCGCATCATTCGCCAGCTCAAGCCCGTATGTGTCCTGGGCTTTGGCGGCTATGTGACCGGCCCCGGCGGCGTGGCCGCGCGGCTGTGCGGCGTGCCACTGGTGATCCATGAGCAGAACGCCAGGGCCGGTACCGCCAATCGGTTGCTGGTGCCACTCTCGGCGCGGGTCTGCGAAGCTTTCCCGAACACCTTCGAGGCCAGCGACAAACGTCGCACCACCGGTAACCCGGTGCGCCCGGAGCTCTTCATGGAGGAGCAACGCGCGCCCTTGGGCGAGCGCCGTGCACGCCTGTTGGTACTGGGTGGCAGCCTGGGTGCGGAACCATTGAACAAATTGTTGCCTAAGGCCCTGTCCGAAGTGCCCGCCGCGCTGCGGCCAGAGGTATTCCACCAGGCCGGCAAGCAACACGCGCCGATCACCGCCGAGCGTTATCACGAGGCGGGCGTCGCGGCTCAGGTAGAGCCTTTCATCAAAGACATGGCCCAGGCTTATGGCTGGGCCGACCTGGTGGTGTGCCGGGCCGGTGCCCTGACTGTCAGCGAACTGGCGGCAGCAGGCCTGCCTTCGATGCTGGTGCCTTTGCCCCATGCGATCGACGATCACCAGACCCACAACGCCCAATATCTGGCCCGCGAAGGCGCTGCCTTCCTGATGCCACAAGCGACAACTGGCGCAGCGCAACTCGCTGAACGCCTGAACGAGGTGCTGATGCAACCCGAGAAACTCAACGTCATGGCAGGCACCGCACGGCGCCTGGCCAAACCTGCTGCAACCAGCACCGTGGTCGATATCTGCCTGGAGGTGGCCCATGGTTGAGAGCCAGAAAGCCATGCCCCAGCCGAAGATGGGCCGTATTCGCCGCATTCACTTCGTCGGCATCGGCGGCGTGGGTATGTGCGGTATTGCCGAAGTGTTGCTGAACCTGGGCTATGAAGTGTCCGGTTCGGACCTTAAAGCCTCGCCAGTTACCGAGCGCCTGGAGTCCTTCGGCGCTGAGATCTTCGTCGGCCACCGCGCCGAGAACGCCGCCACCGCCGATGTGCTGGTGGTCTCCAGCGCCATCAACCCGGCCAACCCGGAAGTTGCCACCGCACTGGAGCGGCGCATTCCGGTGGTGCCGCGTGCCGAGATGCTCGCCGAGCTGATGCGTTACCGCCATGGCGTGGCCGTTGCCGGTACTCACGGCAAGACCACCACGACCAGCCTGCTGGCTTCGGTGTTCGCCGCCGGTGGCCTGGACCCGACCTTCGTCATCGGTGGCCGCCTTACCGCTGCCGGTACCAATGCGCAGCTGGGCACCAGCCGCTACCTGATCGCCGAAGCAGACGAAAGCGATGCCAGCTTCCTGCACCTGCAGCCGATGGTGGCGGTGGTCACCAACATCGATGCCGACCACATGGCGACCTACGAAGGTGACTTCAACAAGCTGAAGAAAACCTTCGTCGAGTTCCTGCACAACCTGCCGTTCTATGGCCTGGCGGTGATGTGCCTGGACGACCCGGTGGTTCGCGAGATCCTGCCGCAGGTGAAGCGCCCGACCGTGACCTATGGCTTCAGCGAAGAGGCCGACATCCGCGCCATCAATGTGCGTCAGCAGGGCATGCAGACCCACTTCACCGTGCTGCGCCGTGATCGCGAGCCGTTGGAGGTTTCGGTGAACATGCCCGGCAACCACAACGTGCTCAACGCCCTGGCCACCATTGCCATCGCCACTGACGAAGGCATTACTGACGAGGCCATCATCCAGGGCCTGTCCGGCTTCCAGGGTGTCGGCCGTCGCTTCCAGGTGTACGGCGAGCTGCCGGTCGAAGGCGGCAGTGTGATGCTGGTCGACGACTATGGCCATCACCCGACCGAAGTGGCGGCGGTAATCAAGGCTGTGCGCGGTGGCTGGCCAAGCCGCCGCCTGGTGATCGTCTACCAGCCGCACCGCTACAGCCGCACCCGCGACCTGTACGACGATTTCGTCCAGGTGCTGGGTGATGCCAACGTGCTGCTGCTGATGGAGGTCTACCCGGCCGGCGAAGAGCCGATCCCCGGTGCCGACAGCCGTCAGCTGTGCCACAGCATCCGCCAGCGCGGCAAGCTGGACCCGATCTACATCGAGCGCGGCGCCGAGCTGGCACCGCTGGTCAAGCCACTGCTGCGCGCTGGCGACATCCTGATCTGCCAGGGTGCCGGTGATGTCGGCGGCCTGGCCCCGCAGTTGATGAAAAGCCCGCTGTTCGCAGGCGCCAAGCAGGAGAAGTCGAAATGACCAGCGCCTACGACAAGCTGCACTCGACCCTGGACGTCAAGGCGTTCGGACGCGTCGCCGTGCTGTACGGTGGCAAGAGCGCCGAGCGTGAAGTGTCGCTGAAATCCGGCGCCGCAGTGATCGATGCGCTGAGCACTGCCGGCGTCGACGTGGTCCCCATCGACGTCGGTGATGACCTGCTCGCACGCCTGCAAAGCGAGAAGATCGACCGCGCCTTCATCATTCTTCACGGCCGTGGCGGTGAAGACGGGAGCATGCAAGGCTTGCTGGAGTGCCTGGGCATCCCTTACACCGGCAGCGGCATCCTGGCTTCGGCGCTGGCGATGGACAAGCTGCGCACCAAGCAGGTGTGGCAGAGCCTGGGCATTCCCACACCACGCCACGCGGTGCTGGCGAGCGAAAGCGATTGTTTGCAGGCCAGTACGGAACTGGGCTTCCCGCTTATCGTCAAACCCGCCCATGAAGGCTCTAGCATCGGCATGGCCAAGGTGAACAGCGCCCAGGAACTGGTCGCCGCCTGGCAGGACGCCGCCAAATACGATTCCCAGGTACTGGTGGAGCAGTGGATCCACGGCCCGGAGTTCACCATCGCGGTACTGCGCGGCCAGGTGCTGCCGCCGATCGCCTTGGGTACGCCGCATGTGTTCTACGACTACGACGCCAAGTACATCGCCAACGACACCCAGTACCGCATTCCCTGCGGGCTGGATAGCGTCAAGGAACAAGAGCTGATCGACCTGACCGCGCGCGCCTGCAATGCCATTGGCATTGAGGGCTGGGGGCGGCTGGACGTGATGCAGGACGAGCAGGGCCGGTTCTGGCTGCTCGAAGTCAACACTGCACCGGGCATGACAGATCACAGCCTGGTGCCCATGGCGGCCCGCGCGGCTGGCCTGGACTTCCAGCAACTGGTGCTGGCAATCCTGGCCGAAAGCGTGGCGACGCGAGGCTAATAATCATGCAAGGCGCGATGATACGTCAGCAGCAACCCGTTACCGGCCGTAGCAAGCCGGTGCCGCGTGGTGCCAGCCGGCTGGTGGCCGACGAGCCCGTATCGGCGCGCCTGCCCAGGCCAAGCCTGGGCGGCCTCAAGCGCTTGCTGTGGCCGGTGTTGCTGGTGGCGGCCGGCTTTGGTGCCTACGAGGGCGCCGTTCGCCTGATGCCTTACGCCGACCGCCCGATCACCAAGATCGATGTGCAGGGCGACCTCAGCTACATCAGTCAGCAGTCGGTGCAGCAGCGTATCGCGCCCTATGTGGCGGCGAGCTTCTTCAGCGTCGACCTTCCGGCGATGCGGGCCGAGCTGGAGCAGATGCCGTGGATCGCCCACGCCGAAGTGCGCCGGGTATGGCCCGACGAGGTGGTAATCCGCCTTGAAGAACAGCTGCCGGTGGCACGCTGGGGTGATGCAGCCCTGCTCAACAACCAGGGTCAGGCTTTCGCCCCGCGCGAGCTGGCCAATTATGAGCATTTGCCGCAGCTGGCCGGGCCGCAGCGTGCTCAGCAACAAGTCATGCAGCAGTATCAGGTATTGAGCCAGATGCTGCGCCCCCTGGGCTTTTCCATCGCTCGCCTGGAGCTGCGCGAGCGAGGCAGCTGGTTCCTGACCACCGGTGCGAGCAGTGCCGGGCCAGGCATCGAGTTGCTGCTGGGGCGCGATCATCTGGTGGAGAAGATGCGCCGTTTCATTGCCATTTACGACAAGACACTCAAAGACCAGATCACCACTATCGCCCGCATTGATCTGCGTTATTCCAACGGACTTGCCGTTGGTTGGCGGGAACCGATTGCACCGACGACGGCCCAACCCGCCGTTGCGAAGAATTAGAGAGAGACAGGACCATGGCAAACGCGCATAGCGGCAAAATGATCGTCGGGCTGGACATTGGCACCTCCAAGGTGGTGGCGCTGGTGGGCGAAGTGGGCGAAGACGGCACCCTGGAAATCGTCGGGATCGGCACTCATCCGTCCCGTGGCCTGAAAAAAGGCGTGGTGGTGAACATCGAGTCCACCGTGCAGTCGATCCAGCGCGCCGTGGAAGAGGCGCAACTGATGGCCGGCTGCCGTATCCACTCGGCGTTCGTCGGTGTGGCCGGTAATCACATCCGCAGCCTGAACTCCCACGGCATCGTCGCCATCCGTGACCGCGAGGTCAGCCTGGCCGACCTGGAGCGCGTACTCGACGCCGCCCAGGCCGTGGCGATTCCGGCGGACCAGCGCGTGCTGCACACCTTGCCGCAGGACTACGTGATCGACAACCAGGAAGGCGTGCGCGAGCCGCTGGGCATGTCTGGCGTGCGCCTGGAAGCCAAGGTTCACGTGGTCACTTGCGCAGTCAACGCCGCCCAGAACATCGAGAAGTGTGTGCGCCGCTGCGGCCTGGAAATCGACGACATCATCCTCGAACAGCTGGCTTCGGCCTACTCGGTACTGACCGATGATGAAAAAGAGCTGGGCGTGTGCCTGGTGGACATCGGTGGTGGCACCACCGACATCGCCATCTTCACCGAGGGCGCCATCCGCCACACGGCGGTCATCCCGATTGCTGGCGACCAGGTGACCAACGACATCGCCATGGCCCTGCGTACCCCGACCCAGTACGCCGAAGAAATCAAGATCCGCTACGCCTGTGCCCTGGCCAAACTGGCTGGCGCGGGCGAGACCATCAAGGTGCCGAGCGTGGGCGATCGCCCACCGCGCGAGCTGTCGCGCCAGGCCCTGGCCGAGGTGGTGGAGCCACGTTACGACGAGCTCTTCACCCTGATCCAGGCCGAACTGCGCCGCAGCGGCTACGAAGACCTGGTGCCCGCCGGCATCGTCCTCACCGGCGGCACCGCGAAGATGGAAGGTGCCGTGGAACTGGCCGAAGAAATCTTCCACATGCCGGTACGCCTGGGCGTGCCGCACAGCGTTCGGGGGCTGAGCGACGTGGTGCGCAACCCGATCTATTCCACTGGTGTGGGCTTGCTCACCTACGGCCTGCTCAAGCAGTCCGAGGACTTGGCCCTGACCGGTAACAGCAACAGCAGCAGCAACAGCTATGGCGATGAACCGAAGGCCCCAGTGCTTGAACGTTTCAAGAAGTGGGTCCAGGGCAACTTCTAAGTTTCAAAGCAGTAGTGGTAGGCGCAACAACTAGAGAACTGTAAGGAGAGGGAAAATGTTCGAGCTCGTAGACAACGTCCCGCAAAGCCCGGTCATCAAGGTGATCGGCGTTGGTGGTGGTGGCGGCAACGCCGTCAATCACATGGTCAAGAGCAGCATCGAAGGCGTGGAATTCATCTGCGCCAACACCGATGCCCAGGCGCTGAAAAACATTGGCGCGCGCACCATCCTGCAATTGGGCACTGGCGTGACCAAGGGCCTGGGTGCCGGTGCCAATCCGGAGGTCGGCCGTCAGGCCGCGCTGGAAGACCGTGAGCGCATCGCTGAAGTGCTGCAGGGCACCAACATGGTGTTCATCACCACCGGCATGGGTGGCGGTACCGGTACCGGTGCTGCGCCAATCATTGCCGAAGTGGCCAAGGAAATGGGTATCCTCACCGTTGCAGTGGTGACTCGTCCGTTCCCGTTCGAAGGCCGCAAGCGCATGCAGATCGCCGATGAAGGCATCCGCATGCTGGCTGAAAGCGTCGACTCGTTGATCACCATCCCCAACGAGAAGCTGCTGACCATCCTGGGCAAGGATGCCAGCCTGCTGTCCGCCTTCGCCAAGGCTGACGATGTACTGGCTGGTGCCGTACGCGGTATCTCCGACATCATCAAGCGCCCCGGCATGATCAACGTCGACTTCGCCGACGTGCGTACCGTGATGGGTGAAATGGGCATGGCCATGATGGGTACTGGCTGCGCCAGCGGCCCGAACCGTGCGCGCGAAGCCACCGAGGCAGCTATCCGTAACCCGCTGCTGGAAGACGTCAACCTGCAGGGCGCCCGCGGTATCCTGGTGAACATCACCGCAGGCCCGGACCTGTCGCTGGGTGAGTACTCCGACGTGGGTAGCATCATCGAAGCCTTCGCCTCCGACCACGCGATGGTCAAGGTCGGCACCGTGATCGACCCGGACATGCGCGACGAATTGCACGTGACCGTGGTGGCCACTGGTCTGGGCGCACGCATCGAGAAGCCTGTGAAGGTGGTCGACAATACCCTGCAGACTGCCCAGCAGGCATACGAGGCGTCCAATCCTGCGCCGGTGCGCCAGGAGCAGCCAGCGGTCAACTACCGTGACCTGGAGCGCCCGACCGTCATGCGCAACCAGGCGCATGCAGGTGCTGCCGCAGCCGCTAAACTGAACCCTCAGGATGACCTGGACTACCTCGATATCCCGGCATTCCTGCGTCGTCAGGCTGATTAATGGAATTTATCAGGGGTATAAAGGTGATTGGTATTCATCAAAGGTTGGGTCTGTTATCATCCCCAGCCTTTGTTGATACCTGTTCGCAATTTGCGCTGAAGCGGCCAATGCCATGATTAAACAACGCACCCTGAAGAATACCATCCGTGCCACAGGTGTCGGTCTGCACTCCGGGGAGAAGGTTTACCTGACCCTCAAGCCTGCACCTGTTGACACCGGCATCGTCTTCCGCCGCGCCGACCTCGACCCTGTGGTCGAAATCCCTGCGCGTGCGGCCAACGTCGGCGAGACAACCATGTCGACGACGTTGGTCAACGGTGACGTCAAGGTCGATACGGTCGAGCACCTGCTCTCCGCCATGGCGGGCCTGGGCATCGATAACGCCTACGTCGAGCTCTCCGCCTCGGAAGTGCCGATCATGGATGGCAGCGCCGGTCCTTTTGTATTCCTGATTCAGTCTGCCGGCCTGGAAGAACAGGACGCAGCCAAGAAGTTCATCCGCATCCTGCGTGAGGTAACCGTGGAAGAGGGCGACAAGCGCGCCACGTTCCTGCCTTTCGAAGGTTTCAAGGTGAGCTTCGAGATCGATTTCGATCACCCGGTGCTTCGCAACCGGACCCAGAGCGCCAGCGTCGACTTTTCCAGCACCTCGTTCGTGAAGGAAGTCAGCCGCGCGCGTACTTTTGGCTTCATGCGTGACATCGAGTACCTGCGCAAGCACAACCTTGCGTTGGGTGGCAGTGTCGAGAACGCCATCGTGGTCGATGAGGACGGCGTGCTCAACGAAGACGGCCTTCGTTACGAAGACGAATTCGTCAAGCACAAGATCCTCGACGCCATCGGCGATCTGTACCTGCTGGGCAACAGCTTGATCGGCGAGTTCAAGGGCTTCAAGTCCGGCCACGCGCTGAACAACCAGCTGTTGCGCAAGCTGATTGCTGAAACCGATGCCTGGGAAGTGGTCACTTTCGAAGATGCCAGTACGGCACCGATCTCGTACATGCGCCCTGTTGCGGCCGTGTAAGTTCGAACACTCTCTAGTTCATTAAGGCCACCTTCGGGTGGCCTTTTTTATGGCTTGTCCTGAGCGTGGGCGGCCAAGCGTTCCAGTGCTGCGCGCAGTTTGGGGTCGGTAATGCCCTCGGCGGTGTCGCGCAGGCTCTCGGCCGCGCTGTTCGAAAGCTCGGCAGCATGCCCACCACGCTTGGCCGGCACCAGCGGCGGCTGCACTTTGTACAGGATGCGCCTGAGGTTGCCGAATGCTTCCATGGCCTGCAGTGCCGCCAGCAAACGCTTCTGCTGGTAGCGCAGGCGGGTTGCCCAATGGCCGTCGGTTACCACCAGCAACAAAGTGCCATCGCGCCAGGACGCCACATGGCAGTGCTCGCGGGCGGCCGGTTGCAACTGGCTTTCCAGCAGGCGCTGCAAATGCTCCAGGCGCTCGGCCTGGTTCAGCAGCAGGCGCAGCGGGCGCACCTGGCGCAACAGGGCGGAGGGCGGCTGGGCGGGGGAAGGTTTATAGGCCATGGGGGTACGCGTGAGGTGACGTGGGCACAGTCTAACATCTCCGTTGCCTGTGCCGGCCTCTTCGCGGGTGAACCCGCTCCTACCAGGGTTATCGATATCTTGTAGGAGCGGGTTCACCCGCGAAGAGGCCGGCACAGGCAGCCAAAGACAAGACTGGTTCTCGATAGCTTTCATGTTGCCAAGCCTTGAACTCAGTGAAAATGCCCCTATCTAAAACAGGCCCCTGCCAAAACGCTGTATCAGCATCGTGGAAAACCACCACTTTCCTCACCATCGTTTCCGGGTAGAATGCTCGTTCGCATGCGGCCTATGGGCTGCACGGGCGACTCATGGGGCCGCCCTCCATCCCTACGTGTGGAAGATCCTGCCGATATGTTTGCGCCTTTGTTAAAAAAACTTTTTGGAAGCAAGAACGAGCGTGAAGTCAAACGCATGCTCAAGACGGTGAGTATCGTCAATGCCTTCGAAGAGAAGATGGTGGCCCTCTCCGACGAGCAACTGCGGGGCAAGACCGTAGAGTTCAAGGAGCGCCTGGCCAAAGGCGAGACACTGGACCAATTGCTGCCCGAAGCCTTCGCCGTGGCCCGAGAGGCCGGTAAGCGCGTAATGGGCATGCGCCATTTCGATGTGCAGTTGATCGGCGGCATGACCCTGCACGAGGGTATGATCGCAGAAATGCGCACCGGTGAAGGCAAGACCTTGGTCGGTACCCTGGCCGTTTACCTCAATGCATTGTCCGGCAAGGGCGTGCACGTGGTCACCGTCAACGACTATCTGGCGCGCCGTGACGCCAACTGGATGCGCCCGCTGTACGAATTCCTCGGTCTGTCGGTCGGTATCGTCTCGGCCTTCCAGCCGCCGGAAGAAAAGCGCGCTGCCTATGCCGCCGACATCACCTACGGCACCAACAACGAATTCGGTTTCGACTACCTGCGCGACAACATGGCGTTCAGCCAGGACGAGAAGTTCCAGCGTGAACTGAACTTCGCCGTGATCGACGAAGTCGACTCCATCCTCATCGACGAAGCGCGTACCCCGCTGATCATTTCCGGTCAGGCCGAGGACAGCTCCAAGCTGTACATCGAGATCAACCGCCTGATCCCGCGCCTCACCCAGCACATCGAAGAGGTCGAAGGCCAGGTCACCCAGGAAGGCCACTTCACCATCGACGAGAAGAGTCGCCAGGTGGAATTGAACGAAGCCGGCCACCAGTTCATCGAAGAGATGCTGGCCCAGGCGGGCCTGCTCGCCGAAGGCGAGAGCCTGTACTCCGCGCACAACCTGGGCTTGCTGACACATGTCTACGCCGGTCTTCGTGCACACAAGTTGTTCCACCGCAACGTCGAGTACATCGTTCAGGACGGCCAGGTCCTGCTGATTGACGAACACACCGGCCGTACCATGCCAGGTCGTCGTCTCTCCGAGGGCCTGCACCAGGCCATCGAAGCAAAAGAGAACCTGAACATCCAGGCCGAGAGCCAGACCCTGGCTTCGACCACGTTCCAGAACTATTTCCGCCTGTACACCAAGCTGTCCGGCATGACCGGTACCGCCGACACCGAAGCGTTCGAGTTCCAGTCGATCTACGGCCTGAACGTGATGGTCATTCCGCCGAACAAGCCACTGGCGCGTAAGGACTACAACGACCTGGTGTACCTGACCGCTGACGAGAAATACGCCGCGATCATCGCCGACATCAAGGAAAGCATGAAGCTGGGCCGCCCGGTGCTGGTGGGTACCGCGACCATTGAAACTTCCGAGCACATGTCCAACCTCCTGAAAAAGGAAGGTATCGACCACAAGGTGCTCAACGCCAAGTATCACGAGAAGGAAGCCGAGATTATTGCGCAGGCAGGCGCGCCCGGTGCACTGACCATCGCCACCAACATGGCTGGCCGTGGTACCGATATCCTGCTGGGCGGTAACTGGGAAGCCGAAGTGGCTGCCCTGGAAAACCCGACCGCCGAGCAGATCGCCCAGATCAAGGCCGACTGGCAGAAGCGTCACCAGCAAGTGATCGAAACGGGTGGCCTGCATGTAATCGCTTCCGAGCGCCACGAATCGCGCCGTATCGACAACCAGCTGCGTGGCCGCTCCGGTCGTCAGGGCGACCCGGGCTCCAGCCGCTTCTACCTGTCGCTGGAAGACAGCCTGATGCGCATCTTCGCCTCTGACCGGGTGAAGAACTTCATGAAGGCACTGGGCATGCAGTCGGGCGAGGCCATCGAGCACCGCATGGTCACCAACGCTATCGAGAAAGCCCAGCGCAAGGTCGAAGGCCGCAACTTCGACATTCGTAAGCAATTGCTCGAATATGACGACGTCGCCAACGAGCAGCGCAAGGTGATCTACCACATGCGCAACAGCCTGCTGGCCGCCGAGAACATTGGCGACACCATCGTCGAATTCCGCAAGGAAGTACTGGACGCTACCATCAGCCAGCACATTCCGCCGCAGTCGCTGCCAGAGCAGTGGGACGTAGCCGGCCTGGAGGCTTCGCTGGCCAGCGATTTCGCCATCAAGTTGCCAATCCAGCAATGGCTCGACGAGGACGATCACCTCTACGAAGAGACCTTGCGCGAGAAGCTGCTGAGCGAGATCACCGCTGCCTACACAGAGAAGGAAGACCAGGCTGGTCTCGAAGCCCTGCGAACCTTCGAGAAGCAGATTCTGCTGCGCGTGCTGGACGACCTGTGGAAAGACCACCTGTCGACCATGGACCACCTGCGTCACGGTATTCACCTGCGTGGTTATGCGCAGAAGAACCCGAAGCAGGAGTACAAGCGCGAGTCGTTCAGCCTGTTCCAGGAACTGCTGGAGTCGATCAAGCGCGACACCATCCGTGTGCTGTCGCACGTACAGGTTCGCCGCGAAGACCCAGCCGAAGAAGAAGCCCGCCTGCGCCGCGAGGCCGAAGAGCTGGCTAG
Source organism: Pseudomonas sp. LTR0 (assembly GCF_036630035.1). Taxonomy (NCBI): domain Bacteria; kingdom Pseudomonadati; phylum Pseudomonadota; class Gammaproteobacteria; order Pseudomonadales; family Pseudomonadaceae; genus Pseudomonas; species Pseudomonas sp. LTR0. The sequence continues at coordinate 4,470,874 of NZ_CP123734.1, read as the reverse complement.
CCGCATGCAATTCCAGCACGCCGCTGTATCGGGCCTGGAAAGTGAGCAACTGAGCGAGGAGGGGGCCGAAGTAGCGGTAGCCTCGGCGCCAATACGCAATGACCAGAAGCTGGGCCGCAACGAGCCGTGCTGGTGCGGCTCGGGCAAGAAGTTCAAGCATTGCCATGGTCAGATCGAGTGATCTGAACCGTACGTTGTACAAGCCTGGGGCCGCTTTGCGGCCCTTTCGCGACACAAGGCCGCTCCCACAGGTACCGCGCTCGTCCATCAACGGGCGCGATCCTTGTGGGAGCGGCCTTGTGTCGCGATGGGGCGCGAAGCGGCCCCTTTTTCGAAATCATCGTTTTTTCTAGGAGCGCTCTAATGGCTGTTGGTCTTGGTCCTTTGCCCACCCTGCACCCGGTTCCGGGTTTTGAACTCGGTATCGCTTCTGCCGGTATCAAGCGCCCGGGGCGCAAGGATGTGGTGGTCATGCGCTGTGCCGAAGGCTCCAGCGTGGCGGGTGTGTTCACCCTCAACGCCTTCTGCGCCGCGCCGGTGATCCTGTCCAAGCAGCGTGTACAGGGCACCGTGCGCTACCTGCTGACCAACACAGGTAACGCCAACGCCGGCACCGGCGCGCCGGGCCTGGCCGCCGCCGAGCGTACCTGCGCCAAGCTGGCCGAACTGGCTGGCGTACCGGCCGAGTCGGTACTGCCGTTTTCCACCGGCGTGATCGGTGAGCCGCTGCCGGTCGAGAAGATCGAAGGCGCGCTGCAGGCGGCGCTCGACAACCTGTCGGAAAACAACTGGGCTGAGGCCGCTACCGGCATCATGACCACCGACACCCTGCCCAAGGGGGCCAGCCGCCAGTTCCAGCACGATGGCGTGACCGTTACCGTCACGGGCATCAGCAAGGGGGCAGGCATGATCCGCCCGAACATGGCGACCATGCTGGGTTACATCGCCACCGACGCCAAGGTGGCGCCAAAGGTACTCAAGGACCTGATGCTCGACGGCGCCAACAAGTCGTTCAATCGCATCACTATCGATGGTGACACCTCGACCAACGATTGCTGCATGCTGATCGCTACCGGCAAGGCCGACCTGCCGGAAGTGACCGAAGCCAGCGGCGCGCTCTTCGAAGCGCTGAAAAAGGCCGTGTTCGAGGTGTGCATGGAAGTGGCCCAGGCCATCGTCCGTGACGGCGAAGGCGCGACCAAGTTCGTGACCGTGCAGGTCAACGGTGGTGGCAACCACCAGGAGTGCCTGGACGTCGGTTACGCCGTGGCCCACTCGCCGCTGATCAAGACCGCGCTGTTCGCCTCCGACCCGAACTGGGGCCGCATCCTCGCCGCGGTTGGCCGTGCCGGTGTGCCGGAACTGGATGTGAGCCTGATCGACGTTTACCTGGACAACGTTTGCATTGCGAGCCAAGGCGGCCGCAGCCCGAGCTATACCGAGGCGCAGGGTTCGGCAGTGATGGCCCAGGAAGAGATCACCATCCGTATCGAGCTGGGCCGTGGCCAGTGCAGCGAAACCATCTGGACGACCGACCTGTCCCACGAGTACGTGAAGATCAACGCCGAGTACCGTACCTGATCTACTGATCCGAAAGCCTCTTCGCGGGCACGCCCGCTCCCACAGGTGTTGCAATGCCTGCAGGAGCGGTGCGGTCCCTGTAGGAGCGGGCTTGCCCGCGAAAGGCCGCGCAGCGGCCTGCGGGTTTTGCAATACAAACCTGATGGAGCCGAACCATGAGCTATCACCTGATCATCGGCGACAAGCTGTACTCCTCCTGGTCGCTGCGTGGCGCCTTGGCCCTCGAGCTGGCTGGCATGCCCTACGAAGAAACCCTGATCAAGCTGAACCAGCCTGATACCCGCCAGCGCATCCTCGCTTTCTCCTCCACCGGCAAGGTACCGCTGCTCAAGACCGAGCACGGTGTGATCGCGGACTCGCTGGCCATTGCCGAATACCTCAACGAACGCCACCCCGAAGCCCAGATGTGGCCTGCCGATGTGGCGGCGCGAGCCCAGGCCCGTTCGGCCTGTGCGCAGATGCATAGCGGCTTTTTTGCCCTGCGCGGCGCCATGCCGTTCGACTTGTCGCGCGACCAGGCGCTGGACAACGTGCCGCTGGACGTGCAAATCGACATCGACCGTATCGTTGCGCTGTGGTCCGAATGCCGTCTGGTGGCCAAGGACAGCGGCCCGTTCCTGTTCGGCAAGGCAAGCCTGGCCGATGCCTTCTTTGCCCCGGTGGCCGTGCGCCTGCGCACCTACCGCGTAGAAGTCCCCGCTGAGGCGGCAGCCTACATCGAGACCATTTATCAGTGGCCAGCCTTCCAGGCATGGCAACAGGCAGGCCTGGAGGAGCGTGAAGCGTGAAACGGATTCATGTAGTAGCGGCCGTCATTCGCGGTGCTGATGGCCGTATTCTGATCGCACGTCGTGCCGATACCCAGCACCAGGGCGGCTTGTGGGAGTTTCCCGGTGGCAAGGTGGAGGAAGGCGAGAGCGTCGAAGCGGCGCTTGCCCGCGAGTTGCGCGAGGAGCTGGGCATTGAGGTAACCCGGTCGCGTGCGCTGATCAAGGTCAGCCATGACTACCCGGACAAGCAGGTGCTGCTGGATGTGCGCGAGGTCGAAGCGTTCACTGGCGAACCCCACGGTGCCGAAGGCCAGCCGCTGGAGTGGGTTGCCCCGCGCGATTTGCCGCAGTACGAATTCCCCGAGGCCAACAAGCCGATCGTCGCCGCTGCGCGCCTGCCGGACCAGTACCTGATCACCCCGGATGGCCTGGAGGTGCCGCAGCTGCTCAAGGGCATCCAGAAGGCGGTGGCCAACGGCATTCGCCTTATCCAGTTGCGTGCTCCGGACATGTACGACCCCAAGTACCGCGACGTGGCGGTGGATGCGGTCGGGCTGTGTGCGGGCAAGGCGCAGTTGATGCTTAAAGGGCCACTGGAATGGCTGGGTGATTTCCCAGCGGCAGGTTGGCACCTGACGGCCGCGCAACTGCGCAAGTACGCTGCCAGGGGCCGGCCGTTCCCCAAGGAACGCTGGTTGGCCGCGTCCTGCCACAGTGCCGAGGAGCTGGCGCTGGCTGAGCAGATGGGCGTGGACTTTGTCACCCTGTCGCCAGTGCAGGCAACCCAGACTCATCCGGATGCGGTGCCGCTGGGCTGGGATGAGGCGCAGCGCGTGATTGCCGGGTTCAACAAACCGGTGTATCTGCTGGGTGGGGTAGGGCCGAGTGAGCGCGAGCAGGCTTGGGAAGCGGGTGCACAGGGTGTGGCCGGCATCCGGGCGTTCTGGCCCGAGGTTTGAGTCCCCTGTAACAGGGGCCGCTGCGGGGCCCATTCGCGGGCTTGCCCGCTCCCACAGGAAACTCACAAGCTCCAAGCCTGCTCGAAACCTGTGGGAGCGGGCAAGCCCGCGAATGGGCTGCAAAGCAGCCCCAGAAGTATCAGCCTTGGGGTTTCTCGGCGGGCTGCCACAAAACCTCAGCCACCCCTTGGCGCCGCCCGATGATCCGCGCCGCCACGAACAATAGATCGGAAAGCCGGTTGATATATGTCATCCCAACGCCTTCCAGCGGCTCCATGGCATTCAACTGCTGGCACCGGCGCTCTGCACTGCGCGCCAGGCTGCGGCACACATGCGCCTGCGCCACCAGCGCCGAACCACTGGGCAGAATGAAGTTCTTCAGCGGCCCCAGCTCTTCGTTCCACACATCGATGGCCGCCTCCAGGCGTTCCACTTCCGCCAGGTTCAACGCCTGGTAACTGGGCATCGCCAGCTCGCCACCCAGGTCGAACAAGCGGTGCTGACACGGCGCCAGCACCTCGGTCACTTCATTCAGCCCGTGCTCGGCAAGCCCCGCCAGCAGCAACCCCAACTGGCTGTTCAGGCTGTCCACCTCGCCAATCGCTTCGATCCGCGGGTGGTCCTTGGGCACCCGACGGCCGTCGCCGAGGCCGGTTTCGCCTTTGTCGCCGGTGCGGGTATAGATCTTCGAAAGGCGGTAGCCCATGTCATTGCTCCGTTCTGGCCGGCACCGCCGCTGCCGGCTGGCTGAGGGGCAGGCGCAGGGTAAAGCAGGTGCCTTGGCCTGGCGTGGATTGCACTTCCATCTGCCCCTTGTGGTTGTTGGTGATGATGAAGTACGAGACTGACAGGCCCAGCCCGGTGCCCTGGCCGATTTCCTTGGTGGTGAAGAACGGCTCGAAGGTGCGCTTGCGCACTGCCTCGGGCATGCCGACGCCATTGTCCTCGACCTGGATTTCCGCCCATGGCGGGTTCAGCCGGGTGCGCAGTGTGATGCGCCCGGGCTCGCTGGGTTGCGGGCGCTGGTGGATGGCTTGGGCCGCATTCTTCAGCAAGTTGAGCAGTACTTGTTCCAGCTCGTTGGCGGTGCAGGGCACCGGCCCCAGGTTGGGGTCGAACTGGCGCACGATGGCTTGACCCTTGAAGTCGAAGCCGATGGCCAGGTCGAAGTCATTGCCGGCAATTTCAAGGGCCTGATCGATCAGTGCCGGCAGCTCACATGGCACCAGTTGGCGGTCGCTGCGGCGGCTGAAGCTGAGCATGTGGGTGACGATCTTCGCCGCCCGGGCTCCGGCCTGCTGAATGCCGTCGAGCAGTTGCGGCACCTCGCGGCTGTCCAGATAGCGGTTGATCGTGGCCAGGTCGATGCCCAGCTCTTCGGCCTGTTCCTGGTTGCGCGGCAGGTCGGACGACAGGCGCCGGCGAATGTTCTGCACGTTGTGCAGGATAGCGCCCAGCGGGTTGTTGATTTCATGCGCCATGCCGGCAGCCAGGCCACCGACCGAGAGCATTTTTTCCGACTGCACCATCATCTCTTCCAATGACAGACGCTGGGTGATGTCGTCGATACGAATGACCACGCCGCGCCCACCGCCGCCGGTCAGTGGGTAGAAGGTCAGGGCGTAGTGGCGTAGGTCGTCGCCCTTGGGCCAGGTTACCCGCTCGATCTTCGCCACTCGATGTTTTTCCACGGTCTCCTTCAGCTGCGGGAGGAACGGCTTCAGCGGTTCGAAAGCAATGAACACGGGCTGGTTAAGTGCCTCGTCCAGTGGCGTGCCGGAAAGCACCGTGGCTTCGTGGTTCCATTGGGTCACGTAAAGCTGTTCGTCGAGGGCAATCAGCGCCGAGGGCATCGAGTCGATGATGCTGTTGAGGTAGTTCTGGAAACCGGTGAGTTTTTTCTCGATCTTGCTGCGTACCTGCACTTCCAGTTCCAGCTTGCGGTTGGTGTGGCGGGTTTCCTCAGCAAGGCCCTGAGCCTGGTCGTAGGCGCTCTGGAATTCATCGCGGGCGCTCTTGAGCTGCTGCTCGCGGGCCTCGATGCGCGACAGCATGGTGTTGAAGGCCTCGGCCAGGCTGCCGATTTCATCGTCGTTGCCGCGCTGGGCGCGCAAGGCGTAGCTCTCTTCACGGGTAACCTGGCGGCTGAGTTCCTCAAGCTGGTTGATCGGTTGTGTGATCAGGCGCTTGATCTGCCGGGCGATGACGATCCATAGCAGGACACTGAATACCAGGATACCCAGGCTGGCGCTGAGTGTGCCGGTGTAGAAGGCCATGGGCAGTTCGCTGCTGGCTACCAGCAGCAAGTGTGCCGGTGGGTTGGCATCGCGGGGGATGCGGATCAACTGAGTGCTGCGAAACTCCATCAGGCGCCAGCCGTCGATGTTTCGAAAACGCTTGGGCAGGGCCAGCGGCTCACCATGCTGCAACTGCGCCAGCATCTGCCCATCGCCACCGTAGACGGCGGCGGCACGCAGCGGTGTGTAATTGTCCAGTTCCTTGAGCAGGGCACGGGCGGTGTCCGGGGTGTCGCCGGCGCGGGCTGCAAGCTGTGGATTGGCCACCAGCCGGCCGATGGTCTGCAACGCCTGCGGCGCCATGCTTTCCTGGGTAATCCAGTAGGCGGCGCTGATGAAGGTGAGGTTGGCCACCAGCAAGATGGTCACCAGCAGTACCAGCAGGGCCGCCAGTAGCTTCTGCCCGACCGGGAGGTTTTCCAGGCGTTGGCGCAAGGTCATGGGCAAGGCAATGTCCGTATCCGGTTGAAGGGCCGCGTCAGTCGCAGGGCAAACCACGCACGCGCAGGTTTTCGACCAAGCGCTGCAGCAGGTGTTCCAGCTGCGGCAGCTGCAGGCCATGACGTGTGGCCGCGCGGCAAGCATGGCCGAGCAGGTAGTGCAACTCGGTGCGCCGTCCTGCATGCACGTCCTGGTACATGGAAGAATAGTTGCCTGCGGTGGCGAGGATTACCCGCTGCACTTCTTCGTCCAGCCCCTCGGCTGCTTGCGGCTGGCCGCAACGGTGCAGCAGCCGGGCCAGCTCGACGCACAGGGCCTGAACTTCACCCAGGTGCCCCAGCAGCCCGCCATTCTGGCAATCGTGAAGCACGGTCAGCGGGTTGATGGCGCAATTGAGCGCCAGCTTGCGCCACAGGCGGGTGAGTATGTCCACTGTCCATTCAGCAGGGATACCGGCTTCGTGCAGGTCATCGAACCAGGCGGGGATCATGGGGTTACGTGGGTCGCCCAGCCAGTTGAAGCCATGGCCGGCAAAACGCACCTGCCAGTCCCCCTCGCGGAAGGCGCCTTCGGTGCTGGAGACGAAGATGCAGCGAGCGTGCGGCACAACGTCGGCGACTTCATCCTGGCTGCCCAGGCCATTCTGCAACAGCAGCACTTCGGCGCTCTCGGCCAGCCGCGGCGCTACACCGGCAATCGCCGGGGCTGCGTCATAGGCTTTGCAGGCCACCAGCAGGCGGTGGATCGGGCCTTGCGCCTGGGCGGTTTCGGCAGGTATGGCGTAGTGCCGTGTTTGCTCTTGCTCGACCAAGGTCAGGCCGCCAGCCTGCTGATAAGCCTGCAACCGTTGCCCGTCACGCAGGATCAGGCGCACAGCCTTGCCTGCGCGTGCCAGGCGGCAGGCCCACAGACTGCCCAGGCTACCGGCGCCGAGAATATGCCAGGTGCTGCTCATATGCGTTTCGCAACCCGTTATAATGAGCCCGCATTTTAACCTTCAAACCCAGCGCGCTCCATCTTCAGCCTGAGCGCGCTTTTATTTTGGGAGAACAACCATGCCTTCGTTCGACGTGGTATCGGAACTGGACAAGCACGAAGTGCAGAACGCGGTCGACAACGCCATCAAGGAACTGGACCGCCGCTACGACCTCAAGGGCAAAGGCACCTTCGAGTTCAAGGACAAAGAGCAGACCGTGATGCTCACCGCCGAGGAAGAGTTCCAGCTCGAGGCGATGCTGGAGATCCTGCGCCTGGCGCTGGTCAAGCGCAAGATCGACGTGAAGTGCCTGGAAACCAAGGACCCGTACGCCTCCGGCAAGGAAAAGAAACAGGAAGCCAAGTTCCGCGAAGGCATCGACAAGGACCTGGCGAAAAAGATCGTTGCCACCATCAAGGATGGCAAGTTGAAAGTACAGGCCGCCATCCAGGGTGAGCAGGTACGGGTAACCGGCAAGAAGCGTGACGACCTGCAGGAAGCCATTGCCCTGCTGCGCACCAAGGAATTCGACATGCCGCTGCAGTTCAACAACTTCCGCGACTGATGTGGGGTCGCCCGGAACCCCGATGGCCAAATGATGTCCATGGGGGCCGGGGTTGCGTAATAACACGCGCGGCCTGTTCTACCGTGTACTTGCCGCTCGGCATCAGGAGATGAATATGGATTTGAACGCTGAGGTCGATCAGCTCGTCCGCCAATCCCAGACGTGGATCCCTTTGATCATGGAATACGGCAGCCGTGTGCTGCTGGCACTGCTGACCCTGGCGGTTGGCTGGTGGATCATCAACAAGGTCAGCGCCCGCCTCGGCAAGCTGGTTGGCCTGCGCAACGCCGACCTGGCGCTGCAGGGCTTCATCAGCTCTCTGGCGAACATCGTGCTGAAGGTGCTGCTATTGGTCAGCGTGGCCTCGATGATCGGCATCGAGACCACCTCGTTCGTCGCAGCCATCGGTGCCGCAGGCCTGGCCATCGGCCTGGCCTTGCAGGGCAGCCTGGCGAACTTCGCCGGTGGTGTGCTGATTCTGATGTTCCGCCCGTTCCGTATCGGTGACTGGATCGAGGCGCAGGGCGTTGCCGGCACCGTCGACAGTATCCAGATCTTCCACACCGTGCTCCGCACCGCTGACAACAAGACAGTCATCATGCCCAATGGCAGCCTGTCCAACGGCATCATTACCAACACCAACCGCCAGCCGACGCGCAAGGTGGTGTTCGATGTGGGCGTTGACTACGAGGCCGACCTGCAGACTGCCCGCAATGTGTTGCTGGAGCTGGCGAAGGACCCACGTGTTCTGCAAGACCCGGCACCGCAGGCGGTCGTGTCGACGCTGGGCGACAGCTCGATCACCGTATCGCTGCGCTTGTGGACCAAGACCTCCGATTACTGGGACGTGATGTTCATGCTCAACGAGTATGCGCGTGACCGGTTGAAGGCCGAAGGGATCGACATTCCGTTTCCGCAGCGGGTTATTCGCGTGGTGCAGGAGACTGCAACGCAGTAATACCGCGTCAAAGCCGGGGCCGCAAAGCGGCCCCGACTTTTTTCCTGCCCTGATTACACTTGTTCACAGCAATTTCCGACCATTTCTGGCATATAGCCTGACCCCGCCTGCCACACCCGATACGCCATCATGAAACCACTGCTGTATATCACCCCTCTGCGCGCCTTGCTGTTCGGCCTGACGCTGGCCCTGTTCGAGCTACTGACCTACCTGGCCAGCGACGCGGTCATGCCGGCCATGCCGATTGTGGTCGGCGACCTCGACGCCAGCCCTGAGTACATTCCCCATGCCCTCAACCTTTACCTGCTGGGGGGCGTGGTACTGCAATGGCTGATCGGCCCGCTGGCCGACCGCTATGGACGGCGCCCGCTGCTGCTGGTCGGCTGCGCGTTCTTTGGCTTGGCGTGCCTGGCGACTTTCTGGGTCCAGGACATCGGCCTGTTCAACCTGTTGCGCCTGTTGCAGGGCATTGGCCTGGGTTTTGTGGTCACTGTCAGCTACCCGGCCCTGAACGAGGCTTTCAGCGAGGCTGATGCCGTACGCATGATGGCCCTGCTGGCCAACATCGCCTTGCTGTCGCCCCTGCTCGGGCCGCTGGTGGGCACCTTGCTGCTGCAATGGCTGGACTGGCGCTGGCTGTTCGTGGCGTTCGCCATCGGCGCAGTGCTGGCCTGGCTGCTGTTGTATCGCCTGATGCCGGAAACCCTGGGTGTGGAACGCCGTGACGGCTCGCGGCTGGCGTTCACGCCGATTCACCTGCTGCCACTGTTGGCGGGCTATGGCCAGTTGCTGGCCAACCGCCGCTTCGTTGCAGGGAGCGCCGCCCTTGGGTTGGTCGGTTTACCGCTGATTGGCTGGATCGGTCTGTCGCCGGTGCTGCTGATTCATGATGAGGGATTGAGTACCCTGGAGTATGCGTTGTGGCAGTTGCCTGTGTTTGGCGGGCTGATCCTCGGTAACCTGATCATCAACCGTATTGCTGATCGCTACCCGCTGCCAGCCTTGGTGCGTGGTGCGCTCTGGCCATACCTGGCCGGCCTGTGCCTGATGGTGCTGGCGACCTGGTACTGGCCCAGCGTGACCAGTGTGGTGGCCGGCATGTCGCTGTACGCGCTGGGGTTAGGCGTGGCCAATGCGGTGCTGTACCGCATGACGCTGTTCTCCAGTGAACAGAGCAAGGGGCTGGTTTCGGCCATGCTGGGGATGATCACCATTGCCTTGCTTGGGCTCGGCGGGGCGCTGCTGGCGATGATTGGCGCTGGTGCCAGCTTGCTGCATTTTGCCCTGGCGGCGGGCGTAGCAGGGGCGTTGGCGCTGTGGCCGCTGTGGTTTGTGGTGGGTGGGCGGCCCGGGGAAGGGGCTGTAGCTCGATAATCGGTATTGCCTGTGCCGGCCTCTTCGCGGGTAAACCCGCTCCTACAAGGCAACGCGGCCCGGCCTCTTCGCGGGTAAACCCGTTCCTACAAGGCGACGCGGCCCGGCCTCTGCGCGGGTAAACCCGCTCTTACAAGGCAACGCGGCCCGGCCTCTTCGCGGGTGAACCCGTTCCTACAAGGCGACGCGGCCCGGTGTAGGAGCGGGTTCACCCGCGAAGAGGCCTGCACAGGCAACACAAACCTTCAGGGCCGCTCAGCTGCGGAGTGTTCCTCCGCCACCGGGGTTCCCCGCCCGGCTTCCTGATGCCACTGCAGGGCGATCAGGATCAGCGTAGGCACACCCAGCAAAGCAGTGATCAGGAAGAAGTCGTGGTAGCCGAACTTCTCCACAATAACGCCCGAATACCCGCCGATCAGCCGCGGCAACAGCAGCATGATCGAACTGAGTAGTGCGTACTGGGTCGCCGAGAACTTCAGATTGGTCAGGCTTGACAGGTAGGCCACAAAGGCCGAGGTAGCCATGCCGGAGCTGAAGTTGTCCAGTGAGATGGTCACCACCAGCATTTCCAGGTTCGGACCCATGTCAGCCAGCATCAGGAACAGGATGTTGGTGCCGGCAGAGGCTACGCCGCCGATGAACAGGATGGGCATGATGCCGAAACGTACGATCAGCAGGCCCCCAACTCCGGCGCCGACCAGGGTCATGATCAGACCGAAGATCTTGCTGACGCTGGCAATCTGGTCCTTGGTGAAGCCCATGTCGATATAGAACACGTTGGCCATCACCCCCATCACCGTGTCCGACATGCGATAGGTGGCGATCAGGCCTAGCAGCAGCAGAGCTTGCCAGCGGTAGCGGGTGATGAAGTCGTTGATTGGGGTCAGCACGGGGGCCAGGCCGCGACGACCGAGGCTCGACAGGCAGGCCCAGGACAGCAGCACGTACAGGATCAGGCGCAGGAAGGCGCGGTCTTCCAGCAGCAGGTCGAGCGGCGTGGCATCACCGGAGATCACGCTGGACCAGCCGGTGTTGAACATCTGGGTGAAGCTGGCCGGTACCGAGACCAGCAGGATGATCAGCACGAACACCGAGGCCATCTGGTGCACCAGCCCGTAGCGCGCTGCCGACAACTGGGTGCGCATGGGCACTGGCGGTTCGCGCATGACCAAGGTGGTGAACAGGGCGGGCAGCATCATCACCCCGAACATCACGTACGTGCCGGCCCACGCCTTGTGCAGGTAGCTGAAGCCGGTAGAGCCGAACCACTCGGCGAAGAACAGGGCACCGGCCGTGGCGAGCAAGGCAGCCACCCGGTAGCCGGCCATGTAGCTGGCAGCGAGCGCGGCCTGGCGCTGGTCATCAGCGATTTCCAGGCGGTAGGCGTCGACAGCGATGTCCTGGGTAGCCGAGGCGAAGGCCACCAGTACGGCCATGGCAATCAGCCAGGAGAGGTGTTGTTGCGGGTCGCACAGGCTCATGCCGACCAGCCCGATCACCACCAGCGCTTGCGACAACAGCAGCCACGAGCGCCGGCGCCCGAGGCCGCCAAGCAACGGCAGGCGCCATTGGTCGAGCAGCGGTGACCAGACCCACTTGAAGGCGTAGGCCAAGCCAATCAGGCTGGCGTAACCGATGGTTTCACGGGCAACGCCGGCTTCGCGCAACCATACCGACAGGGTCGAGAACACCAGCATGTACGGCAGGCCGGCGGCGAAACCGAGTAGCAAAAGTACCAAGGTTGACGGGCTGGCATAGGCAGCAAGCGCAGCGCGCCAGGTTTTACGGGGCATGGGCCAACATCTGCCTCAAGTTTTCGAAAACAAAGCGCGCACTCTAACCGCTGTGCTCCATTGGGCGCCAGCCATGGCGCGTCATATCCACACGATTGTTGCTTACATTCACACCTTCCCCGCGTAATCGCGCCCTTTGCTCATCGCCTGACGGTGTACCCAGCGCCAGGCTCAGCCGGCCACCCGCGCCGAGCACCCGATGCCAAGGCAGGCGAGTGTCTGCAGGCAACTGCCCCAGAGTGCGCCCAACCCAGCGCGCCGCACGGCCAAGCCCAGCCAGCTCGGCCAGTTGGCCATAGCTCACCACCTTGCCAGGTGGTACTTGGCCAAGTACGGAATACAGCGCCGTTCGTCGGCCCTCGGCCGAATCAAGGGCGTGCTCATATCCATCAGACATCTCGCCCGCCTTGGGCTGCAGATGAAACCGGACCGGTGGTCCGGCAAATGAGAGTTGAACTCAACGGCATGCTCCCGGTCTGTCCTTGCTCTGGTCGTGGGTATCTGGATAATGCCCGGCTTTTTCGTCAAATCGAACCTTAGTCCGCAAACAAAGCCTGTTTATGAATTCTAGATCCTTGTTGTGCCTTCTTGCTGTTTCCCTGTGCGCCTCTCCGGTGTTCGCCGACACTGTGTGGATGAAGAACGGTGACCGGCTGAGTGGCAAGATCAAGGTCTTCGACGGCGGCAAGCTGCTGCTGGAAACCCCTTATGGCGGGTCCATCGCCCTGGACTGGAAACAGGTCCAGACGCTGGAAAGCGATCAGGAGATGCTGGTCAAGCAGGACGCCTACAGCGGAGAGAAAGCCAAGTCGCTCAAGGCCGCCGAGCCAGGCAAGGTGACCTTGGCCAATGGCGATTCACCGAAGACGGTGGAGCTGGCCAGCATCGAGCAGATCATGAAGCCCAAGCCGTTGGTCGAGGATTTCGTGTGGAAAGGCAATGTCGACGTGGCGCTGGACTACAAGCGCGCCGAGAACGACACCGACGATTATGACGTGGGCTTCAAGACCACTGCCCGCCATGGCCGCTGGCGGCACAACGCCGAGGGTGAGTACAACCGCGAGACCAAGGACGACGTTACCACCACCGACAACTGGAGCGCCGAGTACGCTCTGGACCGCTTCATGACCGAGAAGTGGTTCTGGCAGGGGCGTGCGGAATACAAGCGCGATCACATCGAAGACCTGGCCCGCCAGCGCACCGTGGGTACCGGCCCGGGTTACCAGTTCTGGGACGATGAGCTGGGCGCGTTCTCGCTGGGCTCACTGATCAACCGTACTGACTTCGAGTATCAGGACGGCGGCAAGGACAATTTCTATTCTGCGGCCGTGAAGTGGGATTACACCCGCTACCTGATCGGCAAGAACGTGCAGCTGTTCACCAACGGCGAGTTCGCCAAGCCGCTGGGTGGCGTGGCCGACTACTCGCTGGATGCCGAGGTTGGCCTGCGCTACAAGGTCACCGAGTGGGCCTCGCTCAACCTCAAGGCAGAGAAGGATATCATCACCGGCACGCGTGAAAGTGACCTGGACAAGACACGCTATACCGCGGGCTTTGGCGTTACCTGGTAAGGCATCAGGATGCAGGTCATTGGCACAGGCAGCTGATAATGCTTATCTTGTCCCCAACCCGTCCGCCAGGAGCCGCCCTCAAGTGAGTACCAACGCCATCCGCCCCGCCCGGGAACTGCTGCTCAAGGAATACCGAGGCGTGCTTTCGACCCATTCCAGGTCGATGCCTGGCTACCCCTTTGGTTCGGTCGTGCCGTACTGCCTGGACGCCCAGGGCAACCCGCTGATCCTGATCAGCCGCATTGCCCAGCACACCCATAACCTGCTGAAGGACCCCAAGTGTTCGCTGCTGGTGGGTGAGCGCGGGGCTGAAGATGTGCAGGCGGTAGGGCGCCTGACGGTGATGGCCGAAGCGCACAAGCTGGTCGACGAGGCCGTCATCGAGGCCGCCGCCGAACGCTATTACCGCTATTTCCCGGACGCGGCCAACTACCACAAGGCCCACGACTTCGATTTCTGGGTGCTGCAACCGGTGCGCCACCGCTACATCGGCGGCTTCGGTGCGATCCACTGGCTTGACCATGTGACCTTGGCCAACCCGTTCGCCGGCAAGGCCGAGGGGAGCATGATCGAACACATGAACAGCGATCACGCCAATGCCATTGCCCACTACGTCGAACTGGCCGGGTTGCCACAGCATGTAACGGCGCAGATGGTCGGGGTAGACAGCGAAGGCATGCACCTGCGCATCGGCCAGGCAGTGCACTGGTTGCCTTTCCCGACAACTTGCAACACGCCGACACAAGTCCGCGAGGCCTTGGTTTTGCTGGCTCGCGCTGACAAATGGCCGGTTGTGATGCAAACCGAGGGTTGAAATCCGGAGCGCAGGCATCCATCTGAGGTCTTATTGGAAGGTTATCTTCCGTCGAGGAACCCTTGATGCGTGCTTTTCTACTGCTGTTTCTGATTTTTCCTGTGCTGGAGCTGTTCGTCTTCGTGAAGGTCAGCGCGGCAATCGGTTTCTTTCCGGCGTTGCTGCTGATCATCGCCGGCTCCGCCTTGGGCGTACTGGTCATGCGGGTGGCCGGCCTGGCGACTGCATTGCGCGCCCGTGAAAGCCTGCAGCGCGGTGAATTGCCCGCCGAGGACATGTTCCAGGGCATGATGCTGGCCGTGGGTGGTGGCCTGTTGCTGCTGCCAGGCTTCATCAGCGACGTGTTGGGTGTGCTGTGCCTGCTGCCGTTCACCCGTCGCCTGGCTGCGCGCAAGATGCGCGAGCGTGCCGAGGCCCAGGCCATGCGCCAGCGTGCATTCCAGGACGACCCCTTCCAGGCGCAGCCGCGTGATGGCGGCCACCGCCCGAACGTGATCGAAGGCGAGTACGAGCGCCGCGACAAGTAAAAAGGACCGGGGCCGCACAAGCGGCCCCGGTTTTTTTTGGCCTGATGAAAATTTTTCTATCTCGAGCCTTGTAATTGGATGTGGCGGCCTCATGTATGTGGTCACCGCAAGGTTTCTGGTGGCAACACCAGACATTACACAGGTGGTTCGCTCACAGCGGGCCACCCCCGGCAACGCCGGACAGCATCAAAACCGCCGGTGTCGAACCGGCCGATGAAAACCACAATTTGGGAGAGATCGACAATGAAACTTCGTCCTCTGCATGACCGCGTAGTCATCCGTCGCAGCGAAGAAGAATCGAAAACCGCTGGCGGTATCGTCCTGCCGGGTTCGGCCGCTGAAAAACCAAACCGCGGCGAAGTTGTAGCCGTCGGCACCGGTCGCGTTCTGGACAACGGCGAAGTTCGCGCGCTGGCCGTGAAAGTGGGTGACAAAGTGGTTTTCGGCCCGTACTCGGGCAGCAACACCGTGAAAGTCGATGGCGAAGACCTGCTGGTCATGGCCGAGAACGAAATCCTCGCCGTTGTCGAAGGCTGATTTCCCCCCGACTTCCCGTTACTCCAAAGTTTTTCAAGGATTAAACGATCATGGCTGCTAAAGACGTAAAATTTGGTGATTCCGCTCGTAAGAAAATGCTGGTTGGTGTCAACGTTCTGGCTGACGCGGTAAAAGCGACCCTGGGCCCGAAAGGCCGTAACGTGGTACTGGCCAAGAGCTTCGGCGCCCCGACCATCACCAAGGACGGCGTTTCCGTCGCCAAAGAAATCGAGCTGAAAGACGCTTTCGAAAACATGGGCGCCCAGCTGGTCAAGGAAGTTGCTTCCAAGGCCAACGACGCTGCCGGTGACGGCACCACCACCGCTACCGTTCTGGCTCAGGCCATCGTCAACGAAGGCCTGAAAGCCGTCGCTGCCGGCATGAACCCGATGGACCTGAAGCGCGGTATCGACAAGGCCACTGCTGCCGTTGTTGCCGAGCTGAAGAACCTGTCCAAGCCATGCGCCGACTCCAAGGCCATCGCCCAGGTTGGTACCATCTCTGCCAACTCCGACAACTCCATCGGTGAAATCATCGCCGAAGCCATGGAAAAAGTCGGTAAAGAAGGCGTGATCACCGTTGAAGAAGGCTCGGGCCTGGAAAACGAACTGTCCGTCGTAGAAGGCATGCAGTTCGACCGTGGCTACCTGTCGCCGTACTTCGTCAACAAGCCGGACACCATGGTTGCCGAGCTGGAAAGCCCGCTGCTGCTGCTGGTCGACAAGAAAATCTCCAACATCCGTGAGCTGCTGCCAGTTCTGGAAGCCGTTGCCAAGGCCGGCCGCCCACTGCTGATCGTTGCCGAGGACGTTGAAGGTGAAGCGCTGGCTACCCTGGTAGTCAACAACATGCGCGGCATCGTCAAGGTTGCTGCAGTCAAGGCTCCGGGCTTCGGCGATCGCCGCAAGGCCATGCTGCAGGACATCGCCGTCCTGACTGGCGGCCAGGTCATCTCCGAAGAAATCGGCCTGTCCCTGGAAACCGCTACCCTGGAGCACCTGGGTAACGCCAAGCGCGTCATCCTGTCCAAGGAAAACACCACCATCATCGACGGTGCTGGTGCTGACACCGAGATCGAAGCACGCGTCAAGCAGATCCGTGCCCAGATCGAAGAAACTTCCTCGGACTACGACCGTGAGAAGCTGCAAGAGCGTCTGGCCAAGCTGGCTGGCGGTGTTGCCGTAATCAAGGTGGGTGCCGGCACTGAAGTTGAAATGAAAGAGAAGAAAGCCCGCGTTGAAGACGCCCTGCACGCTACCCGTGCAGCCGTTGAAGAAGGCGTGGTGCCTGGCGGTGGTGTTGCCCTGGTTCGCGCCCTGGCAGCCATCGTCGACCTGAAAGGCGACAACGAAGACCAGAACGTCGGTATCGCGCTGCTGCGTCGCGCTGTTGAATCCCCGCTGCGCCAGATCACAGCCAACGCCGGTGATGAGCCAAGCGTGGTTGCTGACAAGGTCAAGCAAGGTTCGGGCAACTACGGCTACAACGCTGCTACCGGTGAATACGGCGACATGATCGAGATGGGCATCCTGGACCCAGCCAAGGTTACTCGCTCGGCGCTGCAAGCTGCTGCTTCGATCGGCGGTCTGATGATCACCACCGAAGCCATGGTTGCCGACCTGCCGGAAGACAAGCCAGCTGCTGGCATGCCTGATATGGGCGGTATGGGTGGCATGGGCGGCATGATGTAAGCCAGCCTTACCCCCTGCACCATCAAAAAGCCCCGGTTCGCGAGAACCGGGGCTTTTTGTTGTTCCTGTCGGGGCCTCTTCACAGCACAAGGCTGCTCTTGAGCCTTGTGCTGTGAAAAGAGTGGATCAACCGACCAGCGGATCACCGACGTGCAGGATCTTCATGCCGTTGGTGCCACCGATGGTGTGGTAGCTGTCACCCTTGGTCAGGATCACCCAGTCACCTTGCTCCACCAGGCCACGTTTGAGCAGCTCGTCGACCGCTGCCTGGCTCACCTTGTCGGCCGGCAGCGCGGCCGGGTCGAAGGCAATCGGGTACACACCACGGAACATCGAGGCGCGCGCCTGGGTAGCGCGACGCGGCGACAGGGCGAAGATCGGTACATGCGAACGCAGGCGCGACATGATCAGCGGGGTGTAGCCGCTTTCGGTCAGGGCGATGATCGCCTTTACGCCCGGGAAGTGGTTGGCAGTGTACATGGCCGCCAAGGCGATGCTTTCGTCGCAGCGCTCGAAGGTGGTGTGCAGGCGATGGCTGGACTTCTGGCTGGTCGGGTGCTTTTCGGCACCCAGGCAGATGCGTGCCATGGCCTGGACCGCTTCGATCGGGTAGGAACCGGCGGCGCTTTCGGCCGACAGCATCACCGCATCGGTGTTGTCCAGCACGGCGTTGGCCACGTCGGACACCTCAGCGCGGGTCGGCATCGGGTTCTGGATCATCGACTCCATCATCTGGGTCGCCACGATCACTGCCTTGTTGTTGCGGCGGGCGTGCTGGATGATCTTCTTCTGGATGGCGATCAGCTCGGCGTCGCCGATTTCCACGCCGAGGTCACCACGGGCAACCATCACCGCGTCGGAGGCGGCGATCAGCTTGTCGAGGGTCTCGTCATCGGCAACTGCTTCGGCGCGTTCGATCTTGGCCACCAGCCAGGCGCTGCCGCCGGCTTCGTCACGCAACTTGCGCGCGTATTCCATGTCGCTGGCGTCACGCGGGAAGGACACGGCCAGGTAGTCCAGGTCCATTTCCGCAGCCAGCTTGATGTCGGCCTTGTCCTTTTCGGTCAGGGCCGGTGCGGTCAGGCCACCCCCTTTACGGTTGATGCCTTTGTGGTCCGACAGCGGGCCACCGATGATCACCACGCAGTGCAGGGCGTCTGCAGTGGCGGTTTCGACGCGCATGACCACGCGGCCATCGTCGAGCAGCAGTTCGTCACCAACGCCGCAGTCCTTGACCAGGTCGGGGTAGTCGATACCGACGATGTCCTGGTTGCCTTCGGTCAGCGGGTGGGCGGTGGAGAAGGTGAACTTGTCACCGATCTTCAGTTCGATGCGCTTGTTGGCGAACTTGGCGATGCGGATCTTCGGACCCTGCAGGTCGCCCAGCAGTGCAACATGGCGGCCGTTCTTGGCGGCGATGTCACGAATCAGGCGCGCGCGGGCCTTGTGCTCGTCCGGCGTGCCGTGGGAGAAGTTCAGACGTGCCACGTCCAGGCCGGCGAGGATCAGTTGTTCGATCACTTCCGGCGAGTTGCTGGCGGGGCCAAGGGTGGCGACGATTTTGGTGCGGCGGATGCTCATGCACAGACTCCTATAGTGAAGCGCAGCGAAAGGCTACTCCTGAATCTCGCTGTAGTCATTGTTCCGTTGCACTACCTACGCCCAGGGCAGGGTGGCATTTGAACGGGGCAGGGTATCCTTGCAAAAGGGTGTGAAGATTTGCAGGCAAACGCCGATACACTGGCATCAAAGGAGATCCCCATGCGAGCCCTGATCGTTTTAGCCCTGGCCGCCAGCACCGTCGGCTGCACCCGCTGGTCCATGGACCACCACCTGAACAATGCCTACCGCGCCTACGACCGCGGCGATTGCGCGCGGGTCATGCTCGAACTGTCGCAGGTTGATCGCACCAGCCGTGCCCGGCCGTTCATCCACCCCGAAGTGTCATTGCTGCGCGGCCAGTGCCTGGAGCGCCAGGCGTTGTACGTGGATGCGGCGCAGACCTATCAGTACCTGATCCAGCAGTACCCGGGCAACGAGTATGCCTATCGCGCCCAGGCGCGCCTGCAGACCCTGGAAAAACTCGGCCATTTGCGCGGTGCGGGAACAGCCGTGGCCAACCCGGTGACGAGCGTACCTTGGCGCTAACACAAAGGTGTGGTTAATTTCACGAGATTTGCTGCGCGTGCTGCGCTAATCTGTAACTCAGT
This sequence comes from Pseudomonas sp. LTR0, assembly GCF_036630035.1. Taxonomy (NCBI): domain Bacteria; kingdom Pseudomonadati; phylum Pseudomonadota; class Gammaproteobacteria; order Pseudomonadales; family Pseudomonadaceae; genus Pseudomonas; species Pseudomonas sp. LTR0. The sequence continues at coordinate 4,451,810 of NZ_CP123734.1, read as the reverse complement.
TGTTACAACAACCGCCAGTACTTTGTATTCCTGGCATCAGGTACGGAATACACTCGCGATCATGTTCAACAAGCGCCACATCGAACGTCATCAGCTACCTTGTGTCCTCAAGGTATTCAACCGCTTTACCGGTCAGGAGATCGGTCAGCTAGGCAATGCCTCTGAAAATGGGCTGATGGTCATCAGCCAGCTACCTGTGTTGGTCGGGCCCGATTACGAGCTGCAACTGCGTATGCCCCTGCCTGGCGGCGGGCACCAGTTCGTCAACCTCACTGCCAGTTGCCTGTGGTGCCGTGAGGACCAGACACCTGGGCATTACGATTCGGGCTTCATGCTGCTGCAGTCTCCGCGCGAGTACGATGATTTCGTTCGTTCATTGCGCGACTATTTCAGTTTCCGCCCCGCCAACGCGCCCGTCTGAACGTTCATTTTTCAGAATCGCGCTAGAATCGGGTCGACCTCGATACAGGACGACCCCGTGACCTCCAGCATTTTCTGGCACGACTATGAAACCACCGGCATCAACCCGCGCTGCGATCGGCCGCTGCAGGTGGCCGGCGTGCGCACTGACTTCGACCTCAACGAGATCGACGAGCCGATCAGTCTCTATTGCCGGCCGTCGGACGATATCCTGCCGCACCCGGCGGCCTGCCTGGTGACTGGCATCACGCCGCAACTGCTGGCGGAGCAGGGCTTGTGCGAAGCCGAGTTCATGACCCGTGTGCATGCCCAACTGGCGCAACCGGGCACCTGTGGTGCCGGCTACAACACCCTGCGCTTCGACGATGAAGTGACCCGCTACAGCCTTTACCGCAACTTTTTCGATCCGTACGCCCGTGAATGGCAGGGAGGCAATAGCCGCTGGGACCTTATCGATATTGTGCGTACCGCCTATGCCCTGCGCCCGGAGGGTATTCAATGGCCACAACAGGACGGGCGCACCAGTCTGCGTCTTGAACTGCTGAGCAAGGCCAATGGCATTGACCATGGGCATGCCCACGAAGCGCTTTCCGACGTGCGGGCAACCATTGCCTTGGCCCGCCTGATTCGGCAGAAACAACCCAAGTTGTATGACTGGCTGTTTCAGCTGCGCAGCAAGCATAAAGTGATGGAGCAGGTCCGTTTGTTGCAGCCACTGGTGCATATATCCGGACGTTTTTCGGCGGCGCGCAATTACCTGGGTGTCGTATTGCCACTGGCCTGGCACCCGCGTAATCGCAATGCACTGATTGTCTGCGACCTGCATCAGGAAACCCTACCGTTACTACGGGAAAGTGCTGAAGTTTTGCGTCAGCGTTTGTACACCCGGCATGATGAATTGGCTGAAGGTGAATTGCCGGTACCGCTCAAATTGGTGCAGATCAATCGTTGCCCGGTAGTGGCGCCGCTGTCGGTATTGCGCCCGGTCGATCAACAACGATTGGGCCTGGACTTGACGTTGTTACAATCGCGCGGCGAACAATTGGCCAATCAACAGGCGCAATGGCAAGAAAAGCTGGAGCACATCTATGGCAAGGACGAGTTCGCCCCGAGTGAGGACCCGGAACAGCAGTTGTATGAGGGTTTTATAGGTGACCGCGACCGGCGCTTATGCGAGCAAGTTCGTGCGCTGGAACCGGCGCAGTTGAGCCATGGCCACTGGATGTTCGATGATCCGCGTTTGCCGGAGCTGTTGTTCCGCTACCGGGCACGTAACTTCCCTGAAACCTTGACCGGCGAAGAGCGGCAACGTTGGTATGGCTTCTGCCAGCAACGCCTGAGCGACCCGCAGTGGGGCGCGCCGAATACCTTGGGCGACTTCGAACAGGCACGCCAGCAAGCCTGGGAGGGCGCCGACGAGGCGGGCAGGCGGGTGTTGGAGGCCTGGCAAATGCATGCTCGACAATTGCAGGAAAACTATTCAATCGGCTGATGGCAGGTAAACAAAAACGCCGGCAGTGTGCCGGCGTTTTTGTTGTGCGAAGCAAGAGGCGTATGCGGATAATCAGTCCAGCAGGGTTGCCCAGCTTTCAACCACATCGCCGCCCCAAGTGGCTTTCCACTCTTTCAGGGTCTTGTGGTTGCCGCCTTTGGTTTCGATCACTTCACCGTTGTGCGGGTTCTTGTATTGCTTGACCTTGCGTGCGCGCTTGGTGGCGGTAGTCTTGACCGAACCACGAGGTGCCTTGCTCAGTTTCGACTCTGGGTCGAGCAGGGCAATCACGTCGCGCAGCGACTTGGAGTATTCGCCCATCAGTGTGCGCAGTTTGCCTTCGAACTCCAGTTCTTTCTTCAGCTTGTCATCCTGCGACAGATTGGCCAGGCGGGCCTGAAGTTCCTTGATGGCTTCTTCGGTAGCGCGGTACTCGTTGATCAGGGACATGGAGTGTTCCTTAATGCGTGTTCAGAAATGTGTGGGCCAATAATAGACAGGCAATACTCGCAAGTAAACATAAGAATGGGCAATTAACTGTTAATTAAGCTGTGACAGCATTTCTCTACGTGAACAAAATTTTACATACGGCCCAGACGATTCGTCATGTCTGTCAGACAGAGCCCCTGCTGCGTTTTCGCGCCTGCATATGCCATCGTGGCAGCGATCAATACTGCGTTTTTTCTGGCGGGCCGCTAGAATAGGCGCCTTTGCGAAGTTCTGGAGTCTCATTCATGCGCACCTATCGTCTGGTGATCGCCTGCCCCGACCGTGTAGGCATCGTGGCGAAAGTCAGTAATTTCCTGGCCTTGTACAATGGCTGGATCAACGAAGCCAGCCACCACTCCGATGAGCAGAGCGGTTGGTTCTTCATGCGTCATGAAATCCGCGCTGAATCGCTGCCGTTCGGTATCGAAGCTTTCCGTGAAGCGTTTGCGCCGATCGCCGAAGAGTTCTCTATGACCTGGCGCATTACCGACTCGGCTCAGAAAAAACGCGTGGTATTGATGGCCAGCCGTGAGTCGCACTGCCTGGCAGACTTGCTGCACCGCTGGCACACCGATGAGCTGGACTGCGAGATCCCTTGCGTGATTTCCAACCACAACGACCTGCGCAGCATGGTCGAGTGGCACGGTATTCCGTTCTTCCATGTTCCGGTCGACCCCAAGGACAAGGCCCCGGCCTTTGCCGAAGTGTCGCGCCTGGTGCAGGAGCATGCCGCCGACGTCGTGGTACTGGCCCGCTACATGCAGATCCTGCCGCCACAACTGTGCCGGGACTATGCCGAGAAGGTGATCAACATCCATCACAGCTTCCTGCCGTCGTTCGTCGGCGCCAAGCCTTACCATCAGGCCGCCCTGCGGGGCGTGAAGCTGATTGGCGCGACTTGCCACTACGTCACCGAAGAGCTGGACGCCGGCCCGATCATCGAACAGGATGTGGTACGTGTCAGCCATGCTGACAGCATCGAGGACATGGTCCGCTTTGGCCGTGATGTGGAGAAGATGGTGCTGGCCCGTGGCCTGCGTTATCACCTGGAAGACCGCGTGCTGGTGCATGGTAACAAGACTGTGGTGTTCGACTGACACCACTTGGTTTGCTGTGAGATTCTGGGCTGCGGTGCAGCCCTGTCGCGACAGGGGTGCACAGCGCCCCGGCAATCTTGGGTGAAACGCCAATGGCCAGGCAACGCAACAACCCCGCCGCCTCACCTCCACCGACCCTTGGCGAAGGCTGCCTGGCCCGCTACGACCCTGAAGCCCTGGATGACACGGATGGCACCGAATTCCCCGGCGCCGCCGAGCTCTGGCAACAGCTCAACCCGCCTGACGCCGCCAGCGCTCCAGCAGCGGACGCCCAAGCAGGCACACAAACACCGGCCCACCAGCCAGCAGATAAAAGTAGTAAGTAACCGCCCGCCATATCAGGATTGCCGCAGCCGCGGTCGAACTGCCCACCAATGGCGTCAACAGGCTGGCCGACGTCAGCTCGGCGGCCCCGGCTCCGCCAGGCAGCAGGCTGAATTGGCCGGCGCTGAGCGACAGCATCTGCACCAGGAAGCTGGGAATCCACTGCAGGTCCACCCCCAAGCCCCGCAGCACCAGGTACAACACGCTGTAGCGCAGCCCCCAGTGGGCGCAAGTCAGGGTGAATACCAGGCTCAACGTGCGCTTGGGCAGGCGCCAGGTCTGCGCCAGTGCTGCGACGAAGTGCAGCAGTTTGCGCGCCCAGCGGCGTTTGCGCGGCTGACCCATCCCCATGCGCTGCAGCAACCTGCCGTTCATGCGCATTATCGGACGCCGATAGCGCGACAGCCCGATCACCCCGGCCAACGCTGTGCACAGCAGTAACGCACTGCCCAGCAACATGCTTTCCTGGCTGTGGCCCAGGCTGTGGAACAGCGCGTAGCCGGTAATCGCCAGCATTGCGCAGAAGAAGAACACCAGGTCGTTCAACTGGTCCATGGCAAAAACGGCGCCGCTGCGTGCCGGGCTGATGCGGTCTCGCGCCAGCAGGGCCATCAGGGTCAGCGGCCCACCACTGCCGCCAGGGGTGGTGCAGATGGCAAATTCAGTGGCCATGACCACGCCCAGGCTGCGAGCATGGCTCAACTGTTTTGCCTGCTCACCCAGCAACAGGCGCAGGCGCAGCGCATTGATGACCCAGCACAACAGAATCATGCCTAGCAGCATGAGCAGCAAGTGCGGGTCGAACCGGCTCAGTCGCGGCAGCAGCTCGCTACCACCCAGCAACGCTGGCACCAGCGCTGCACCCAGCAATGCCAGCGCCAACCAGGCCCAACGCTTCATGCTGCCCCCTGGCGCTCCAGCCAGGCAGATTTGGTCAATGGTTCGCGACCATCCTTCAACAGTTTCTCCAGTGTTCGCAGCCAATAATCACGGGATGAGCGATGGCGCATGTCTACAGGGTGCAACCCCATGCGTATTGTGCTTGCGCCCCGCCAGCGCTGGCATTGCCAGTCGCACAGCGTGTGGGACAGTTTGCGACGCCATGCGCTTCGGGCGCTCCAGACCAGGCCTGGCGCATCAATGGCCGTAAAGTCCGGCAAACGGTACAAATGCTGCGGTGTGCTGGTGTATTTCAGTGGCAGGCTGCACAGCGCTTGCCGCGTGCCTTGGCTCATGAGCCAGGCAGGTGCGACAAACCCTGCCACAGGCCACCCTTGGCCCTCGAACAGTGCCAGGCCCTCCTGTAGGCGGGTAAGTGCTTCGCTCTCATCAAGGCTGTAGAACTCGCCTTCATGTGTATAGATGCGCCGCATGAAGTAGTCGACGGGGTTGCGCGGTGCGGGTCCTTCGTCTGCATGGGCATAGCCGTGAAGCGCCAGTTCGTCGCCTTTGGCCAGGCGTGCGTCCAGAAGGCGGCAGAACGTAGGTGCCCGGTGCAGCGGATTACGCCGATGGAAGTCCGGGACCACCAGCCATGTCATTGGCACGTTGCCCAGCGCGTCAACGGCCTCTACGAACGGTTCATAGTCCGGCCAGGTTTCCGGGGCAACATCATGCAGCACCAGCATGAGGCTGCGCTGGCTCGCGGAGGGCTCAAGCATGGGCGCGCACCTGTGGCTGGTGGCCGAGCACGGCCTGGTAGTGCTGCAGCAGGCCAGCCACCACGTTATCCCACGAATAATGATGCTCTACATGGTGACGGGCCTGCACACCGAGCTCGCGTATACCTGCCTCGAACGCCTCGCGCACGGCCGACGCCATCGCCCGACCATCGTTGGGCGCGCACAGGCGGCCACACTGTTCGTTGATGATTTCAGGGAAGGCACCGGCGCGCACGGCCACCACGGGCGTGGCGCTGGCCATCGCTTCGAGAATGACCAGGCCGAATGTTTCCTGGTCGCCAGCATGTACCAACAAGTCGGCGCTGGCCATCAGCCGGGCCACCTCTGCAGCCGGGCAGAAGTGATCGATGACGCTGACGTTGTGCGGCACGTTGGCCGGCATGCTCGAGCCTACCAGTAACAGGTGGTAGGGGTCGCCGAGTTGCCGCATGCAGTCAAGCAGTACCGGTAGGTTCTTTTCCCGCGAGCCTCGGCCGGCATAGATCAACAGGCGGCTGGTATCGGCAATGCCCAGTTCGGCACGTACATGTGGGTCGCGCCGGGCGGGGTGGAAAGTGGCAAGGTCAACGCCCAGCGGCTGCACATGGACATCGCGCACGCCCAAACGGCGTAATTTTTCGGCCATCACCTGGCTGGGGGCCAGTACCCGGTCAAAATTGCCGTATAACTTGCTGACGTAGGCCTCGACATTGGGGGCGAACCAGTTGCCCATGCGGTTGCTGACCAGTAACGGCAGGTCGGAATGGTAGAAGCCGATCACTGGCACGTCGAGCTGGCGCCGTGCTTCCAGCGCCGCCCAGGCGGTCAGGTAGGGGTCGCCAACTTCGATCAGGTCGGGCTTGAGCATGCGCAGTGTGTTGCACCAGGGGGCCAGGCGTACCGGAAAGCGGTAGCCTTTGCCAAACGGCAAGGGCGGCGCAGGTACCTGATAGATACCATCGGCGTGTTGGGCACTGGCCCCAGGAATCAACAGGCTATGGCGTACGCCGTGAATGGCGTCGAGACGGTGATGTTTGGCATCAAGATAGGTACGTACGCCACCGCTGGCCGGGGCGTAGAACATGGTGATGTCGGCGATGTGCACGATCAGCATCCCTCCGGGATCGTCTTCGGGTCTGTCATCCGGCGTTGAATTGCCGGCGATGACACGCCTAAAGGTGGACCTATCAGAAGGATAGTTTGTTCGATCAGTTTGAGAGGGGGCGCAATGCCTGGAGCAGCACAAAGGCTGCGCCAGGCGAAGGTGTAGCAGCTATCAGATACGGAAGCTGCCCACCAGATGCTTCAGGCGGCCAGCCTGTTGCTCGAGGTCGGAGCACGCGCGCAGGGTCGCTTGCAGGTTCTCCACGCCTTCCTGGTTGAGCATGTTGATCTCGCTGATGTCCATGTTGATCGCCTCGACCACGGCGGTCTGCTCTTCGGTGGCAGTGGCCACTGACTGGTTCATGCCGTCAATTTCGCCAATGCGCACGGTTACGCTGTCCAGTCGCTCGCCCGCCTGGTTGGCGATCTGCATGCTGTCCTGGCTGTGGCGCTGGCTCTGGTCCATGGTATCGACCGACTCGCGGGCCCCGACCTGCAGCTCTTCGATCATGGTCTGCACTTGCTGCGCCGATTCCTGGGTGCGGTGCGCCAGGTTGCGCACCTCGTCGGCGACCACGGCAAAGCCACGCCCGGCCTCACCGGCGCGGGCCGCTTCGATGGCGGCGTTTAGTGCCAGCAGGTTGGTCTGCTGGGAAATGCTGGTGATCACTTCGAGGATCTGGCCGATATTCACGGTCTTGCTGTTCAGTGTTTCGATGTGCGCGCTGGACGTGACGATCAGGTCGGACAGGCGGTTCATTGCGGCAATGTTGCGCTCGACCACTTGCTGGCCTTCTTCGGCCAGCAGGCGCGCGGAGCTTGCGTGCTGCGAAGCCTGGGCGGCGTTGCCGGCAATTTCCTGGGCAGCTGCTCCCAGTTCGTTGATGGCGGCTGCGACACTGTTGGTGCGGTTGGACTGCTCATCGGAGTTGGTCATCGACGAGTTCGAAGCACTGATCACCCGCAGGGCCACTTCGTTGACCTGCTCGGTGGCCGAAGACACTTCGCGAATGCTGCTGTGAATACGTTCGACGAAGCGGTTGAAGGCGTTGCCGAGGACACCGAATTCGTCGTGGTTGTGGATATGCAGGCGCTTGGTCAGGTCGCCTTCACCTTCGGCAATGTCTTCCATGGCGCGGGTCATGGTGTGCAGCGGCTGCATCAACACGCGGATCAGCAGGCCGAGCAGGCCGATGATGATCACCACCGCCACTAGCGTGGCGATCACCGCAGAGGTGCGGAAGGTGCTGAGCATCGAGAAGGCCTTGTCCTTGTCCACCGACAGGCCGATGTACCAGTTTGCCGACGGCAGGCCGGTAATTGGGCTGAAGGTCAGCAGGCGAGTCTGGCCATCGCTTTGCACTTCGGTCAGCTCACCGGTCAGTTTCGGCGTGTGCTGCGGGAACAGGTCAGACAGCGACTTCATGACCAGGTCTTTATCCGGGTGCACCAGGATCTTGCCCTGGTCGTTGACCAGGAAGGCGTATCCCATGCCGCCGAAGTTCAGCGAGTTGATGATCTGCACCAGGCCGTCCAGGGCCAGGTCGCCGCCGACCACGCCAACGCTGCTGGAGACCTTGTTGAGGATGCCTATGACCATCTTGTTGGTGGTCATGTCGATGTACGGTTCGGTCAGGGTCGCGCCGCTGGCGTTCATGCCGTCCTTGTACCAAGGGCGGGTGCGCGGGTCGTAGCCGTCGGGCATCTTCGCGTCCGGGCGCACGCTGAAACTGCCGTCGACCTTGCCCAGGTAGACCGTGAGGAAGCTGGAGGTCAGCGCATTCTGACCCATCAGGGTTTCGGCGCTGGCTGGGTTCTGGGCAATGTTCTGCGCCAGGTTTTCCACCAGTTTTATCCGGCCCTCGAACAGGTTGCGAATGTTGGTCGACGTGGAGGCGCCCATTTCAGCCAGGTAGTTTTCCAGGTCCTCGCGGATCGCATTACGCTGGAGGTAATCGTTGTAGAGGGTGAAAAGGCTGAAGGCGAGTATCACGATCAGTGATGCCGCCAAAAGAATCTTGTGGCTGAAACGAAGGCTTTTGTTCATGGGCGTAATCGGTTCCGCTAAGGTTCTATATCAGGCGTTCGCACGAGTGGAGCCGTAGGTTGTGCAACATCCCGAGAAGTCCCTTTTCGGTTGTTCCTCTCTATTAAGGCGAATATCACCCACAGGTATCGGCCGAATTAAGCTAAAGCTTGAGCAGAGGATTAAAAAGATGTCGGAATTTTCGACCATCGTTGTAGGTGCGGGCCCGGATGGCCAGCCAGTCGGTCAAGCAATGCGCCTGGCCAACCGGCACGGTCTGGTGGCTGGCGCAACGGGTACTGGCAAGACCGTCACTCTGCAGCATCTGGCGGAGGTGTTCAGCGACGCGGGGGTGGCGGTGTTCGCCGCCGATGTCAAAGGCGACCTTTGTGGTTTGGGCGCTGCCGGTGCGCCGCAAGGCAAGGTGGCTGAGCGCATCGCTGGCATGCCGTGGCTGGGGCATACGCCCCGGGCCTATCCGGTGAGCCTATGGGATATCGCCGGGCAGTCTGGCCACCCGCTGCGCACCACCCTCAGTGAAATGGGGCCGCTGCTGCTGGGCAATTTGCTGGAACTGACCGACAGTCAGCAGGCGGCGTTGTACGCAGCATTCAAGGTGGCCGACCGCGAAGGCCTGCTGCTGCTGGACCTCAAAGACCTCAAGGCCCTGCTGGCGCATCTGAAGGATAACCCGCAGCTGCTCGGCGAAGACAGCGCGCTAATGACCACGGCTTCTACCCAGGCCTTGCTGCGCCGGCTCGCTACCTTGGAGCAGCAGGGCGCCGAGGCACTGTTCGGCGAGCCGGCATTGCAGCTGGAGGACCTGCTGCGCCCTGATCCGGATGGCCGTGGGCGTATCCACCTGCTCGATGCCAGCCGATTGGTGCACGAGGCTCCCAAGGTGTACGCGACGTTCCTGTTGTGGCTGCTGGCCGAATTGTTCGAGCAGTTGCCCGAGCGCGGTGATGCTGACAAGCCGGTGCTGGCGCTGTTCTTCGATGAAGCACACTTGTTGTTCAACGGCACGCCCAAGGCGTTGCAGGAGCGGCTTGAGCAAGTGGTCCGGCTGATCCGCTCCAAGGGGGTGGGTGTCTATTTCGTTACCCAGTCGCCGGGGGACTTGCCCGACGCGGTGCTGGCCCAGTTGGGCTTGCGCATTCAGCACGGCTTGCGGGCGTTCACGGCCAAGGAGCAGAAGTCGCTGCGGGCGGTAGCCGATGGTTTCCGCCCCAACCCGGCGTTCGATACCCTGGCAGTGCTGACCGAACTGGGTATTGGCGAAGCGCTGGTGGGTACGTTGGAAGAAAAGGGCACGCCGGCCATCGTGCAGAGGGTGCTGGTTGCACCGCCGCAGTCGCGTATTGGGCCACTGAGTGCGGTTGAGCGCAGTGCGCTGATTGCCGCTTCGCCATTGGCTGGGCGCTATGACAAGCCGGTGGACCGTGAATCTGCCTATGAAATGCTGACCCAGCGCAAGGGCGAACCGGTAGAGCCGGCGCCACAACCGAAGGCGGATGAAGAGAGCTTTGCCGACAAGGCTGGCGAGTTCTTGCAGAGTGCAGCGGGGCAGGCGATCAAGTCGGCAGTGCGCCAGGCAGCTAACCAGTTGGGGCGGCAGTTGGTGCGCGGGTTGATGGGGTCGTTGTTAGGGAGCAAGAAAAGGTAGTCTTCCTGCGCAGGCCCATACCCTCGGTAGCACAAGGCTGCCCCGGCAAAGAGCAGGGCAGCACAGGAATGACGGCTATGAAAAAGGCGCCCGGGGGCGCCTTCATTCATTGCGGTGTCACTCAGCCAATGGCTTTGGACGCCAGCCAGAACAGGCCGGCCGCCAGGCCCATCGAGGCAGGCAGGGTCAGGACCCATGCCAGCAGGATGGTCTTCACAGTGCCGCCTTGCAGGCCACTTTTGTTGGCGACCATGGTGCCGGCCACGCCGGATGACAGCACATGGGTGGTCGACACCGGCAGGGCGAATACGTTGGCCATGCCGATGGCGCAGGCTGCAGTGATCTGTGCCGACATGCCTTGGGCATAGGTCATGCCTTGTTTGCCGATCTTCTCGCCTACGGTCAACACTACGCGCTTCCAGCCAACCATGGTGCCCAGGCCAAGGGCCAGGGCGACGGCCACGATCACCCAGAACGGGGCGTATTCGGTAGTGGCGGTGAGGTCTTTGCGCAGCTTTTCAAGGTCGGATTTTTCACGGGCGTCCAGGCCTGGCAGCTTGCCAACCTTCTTCGCGGTGTCATCCAGGCACAACAGGTAGCGGCGTACTTCAACGCGCTTATCGGCGTCGAGGCTGTGGTAGTCCGTCACGCCTTTCAGCGAGGTCTGCAGCGCAGCAATGGTCGGTTCGGTCTGCTGAGGGTTGCAGCTGAACTGCTCCGGCAGGTCGCTGGCCTTGGCCTTGCCCAGTGCCAGGAACTCGCCCAGGGTGGCGGCGTTACGCTGGTAGAACTGGCTCATGTGCAGGGTAGCGTCGCGCGTACGCTCGATCTGGTAGGTGGTGCTGTTCAGGTCGAGTACGAATTTGGCCGGCACAATACCGATCAGCACCAGCATGATCAGGCCGATGCCTTTCTGGCCGTCGTTGGAGCCGTGCACGAAGCTCACACCCATGGCGGAAACCACCAGGACCAGACGGTTCCAGAAGGGCGGGTGCTTTTTGTCGTCGAGCTTGCGGCGTTGTTCCGGCGTTTTGTGCATCTTCGACAGCGGGCGCCACCATTTCAGGCCGATCAGCACCAGCGCAGCAACGGCGAAGCCGGCCATTGGCGAGACCACCAGTGACATGGCGATATCGATCGCTTTCTGCCAGTTGACACCGTCGCCCAGCGGAATGTCGTTGATCAGGGCGTTGGCCAGGCCGACACCGAGAATGGAGCCGATCAGCGTATGCGAACTGGAGGCGGGAATGCCAAAGTACCAAGTGCCCAGGTTCCAGGTGATGGCCGCGGCCAGCAACGAGAAGACCATGGCCAGGCCATGTCCGGTGTTCACATTGATCAGCAGCTCTACCGGCAACAGGTGCACGATGGCATAGGCCACCCCTACACCGCCGAGCAGAACGCCAAGGAAGTTGAACACGCCGGAGAAGAACACGGCGAGGTGCGGTGGCATGGCTTTGGTATAGATGACGGTAGCTACCGCGTTGGCGGTGTCATGAAAGCCATTGATGAACTCGAAGGCGAGTACGAAGGTCAAGGCGAGCAGTAGGCTCACCAATACCCAGGCATCCAGTCCGCTGAATAAATCGATCATGAAGGTTGTCTGGCGGGTCATAGGGGGGCGGGATTATGCCAGAAAACCTTGGCAATCGATGCACCTGCAACAGACAGATGACAGTCTTCATGGTGCAAGCGTGTCGTGCAGAGGGGGGCGTTCAGTGGGGTAAATTGCGGCTAAAAGTCGAAAATCATGGCGAAAAATGGCCTAAATGTTGTGAAATGTCCATTTCTCAAAATTTCAAACGGCCGTATGAAATTTGTGTAATTCCATTTCATCATCGGCCAGACAGTAAAGATCGACCTCGCCCGGGTTGACCGGGCGACGACGCGCAGAGGACCCCCGAGGCTCAGGGATTGTCGCTGCGCAGTTCTTTTTCGATGCGTTCCAGTTCCTGGCTGAAGGCCTGGTCGCGAACGCTGGCACGCTTGCGCCAAGGTTTGCGTTCCGGATCCGGTTGTGCGGCGTAGGTGGTGACTTCGCCACCATAAACTTCCTTGTAACGTTCAGCCTGGCGCTCGAGTTCCGCGCGCAGTTCATCTTTCGTCACATGCAGTACCTGAAATAAGTGTAATGACTGTTGTCATGCATTGTGCCACATGCATATTGCCTTGCTGGCCGCAACGGCTTGTTAAAGCGGAAGGTTCCATCACCACGGTAAGCGGAGGGCCTGCGCAGTCGATTATAGCAACCGATAATTCGCCGAACATCGTTATTTACTCAGCACTGACATCATCTGGCGCAAGTAGCAGGATCTGTTCACCAACAGTTTGGACCTTTCGTACAAGTTTGAAAGGAATGAAGGATAGAAGTTCGCTGCAATGTCAGGGCGGGCCGTAACGAAAAACGGCCTCGCCGAAAGGCGAGGCCGTTGCCTGGGGACTTCTTACGGTGGGTACCTGACCAGTCTCTCCAAAGAAGCCACAAGTGGCAGAGGAAAGGTATAAGCAAACGTGTCGGCGGTCAATTGCGATTATCGGCCGTTTGTTCGATAATCGCACGAACCGGTGTTTTTTTTGAGGTGTGCGATGAGTGACGAAACCCTGGACAACGATTCCGGCAATGCGGAGGTGGCGCGACCTGCTTCGGCTGCCATGGCGCCGCCGATCGTGGCTTCCCCGGCCAAGCGCATCCAGGCCTTTACCGGTGACCCTGACTTCATGACCTCTCTGGCACGTGGCCTGGCCGTGATCCAGGCCTTCCAGGAGCGCAAGCGGCACCTGACCATCGCCCAGATCAGCCACCGTACCGAAATCCCTCGCGCAGCGGTGCGCCGCTGCCTGCACACGCTGATCAAGCTGGGTTACGCCACCACTGACGGGCGTACCTATTCGCTGCTGCCCAAAGTGTTGACGCTGGGGCATGCTTACCTGTCGTCCACACCACTGGCAATTTCTGCCCAGCCGTACCTGGATCGCATCAGCGACCAGTTACATGAGGCGGCCAACATGGCCACCCTTGAAGGTGACGACATTCTTTATATAGCCCGTTCGGCCACGGTCGAGCGGCTGATCTCGGTCGATCTGTCAGTGGGCGGGCGCCTGCCGGCCTATTGCACGTCGATGGGCCGCATTCTGCTGGCGGCCATGGACGACACCAGCCTGCGTGAGTACCTGGAACGTGCCGACCTCAAGGCGCGCACCAGCCGTACCCTGAATGACCCTGAATCGTTGTTCGCCTGCATCCAGCAGGTGCGCGCCCAGGGCTGGTGCGTGGTCGACCAGGAATTGGAACAGGGGCTGCGATCGATTGCGGTGCCGGTGTATGACGCTTCGGGGCAGGTATTGGCTGCGTTGAATGTAAGTACCCATGTCGGGCGGGTGACCCGCAGTGAGCTGGAGCAGCGGTTCTTGCCGATTTTGCTGGCGGCCAGCCGGGACCTTTGCCATCAGTTGTTCGGTTGAGTCCGCAGGGAGCACTTTGCGGCCCCGGATCGGAACAGGCAAAACCGTTTCTTGTGCGATAAACGCACAGTGTCGTGCCGAGTGAATTGCTTCACCTCGGCACGCTGATTAATGTCTCTCGCAACGGTCGGCCAGCCGACCGAACAAGAAAAACATAAGAGGCACTTACTCATGAATACTGTCACCTCGCTGCTGCGGCCGCACCCGCATGCAGTAACGTTATATCCAGGCTGACCCAGGCCATTTACCCCAATCATCGCCCTTGTACCGGTTACCCGTGTGCAACGGCCTGACTGTGCCCTACATTCTGGATAACAATAATGAACCAAGCGCAAACCAACGTCGGCAAAAGCCTCGACGTTCAATCTTTCATCAATCAGCAGCCGCTATCCCGGTATCAGTGGCGGGTTGTGCTGCTGTGCTTCCTGATCGTCTTCCTCGATGGCCTGGACACCGCTGCCATGGGTTTCATCGCCCCGGCACTGTCGCAAGAGTGGGGGATCGACCGCGCGAGCCTTGGGCCGGTCATGAGTGCTGCATTGATCGGCATGGTATTCGGCGCGCTGGGGTCCGGGCCGCTGGCTGACCGTTTCGGCCGCAAAGGCGTGCTGGTGGGGGCGGTGCTGGTGTTCGGTGGCTTCAGTCTGGCCTCGGCCTATGCCTCCAACGTCGACCAGTTGCTGGTGCTGCGCTTTCTGACTGGTCTGGGGCTGGGGGCTGGCATGCCCAACGCCACCACGCTGTTGTCCGAATACACCCCGGAGCGCCTCAAGTCGCTGCTGGTGACCAGCATGTTCTGTGGCTTCAACCTGGGCATGGCCGGTGGTGGCTTCATTTCCGCCAAGATGATCCCGGCCTACGGCTGGCACAGCCTGCTGGTCATCGGTGGCGTGCTGCCGTTGCTGCTGGCGCTGGTACTGATGGTCTGGCTGCCGGAGTCGGCGCGGTTCCTGGTGGTGCGCAACCGCGGCACCGACAAGGTGCGCAAGACCTTGTCGCCAATCGCGCCGCAAGTGGTGGCCGAGGCCGGTAGTTTCAGCGTGCCGGAGCAAAAGGCGGTGGCTGCACGCAACGTGTTTGCGGTGATCTTTTCTGGCACCTACGGCTTGGGCACCGTGCTGCTGTGGCTGACCTATTTCATGGGCCTGGTGATCGTCTACCTCCTGACCAGCTGGCTGCCAACCCTGATGCGTGACAGCGGCGCGAGCATGGAGCAGGCCGCGTTCATCGGCGCGCTGTTCCAGTTTGGTGGAGTGCTAAGCGCAGTCGGCGTGGGTTGGGCCATGGACCGTTTCAATCCGCACAAGGTGATCGGTATTTTCTATCTGCTGGCCGGGGTGTTCGCCTACGCAGTGGGGCAGAGCCTGGGTAACATCACTGTGCTAGCCACGCTGGTACTCGTCGCCGGTATGTGTGTGAACGGTGCGCAGTCGGCAATGCCATCGCTGGCGGCCCGCTTCTATCCCACCCAGGGCCGGGCCACAGGTGTATCGTGGATGCTGGGTATTGGCCGCTTTGGTGCGATTCTAGGGGCCTGGAGTGGCGCAACGCTGTTGGGCCTGGGCTGGAACTTCGAGCAGGTGCTGACGGCCTTGCTCGTACCGGCGGCGCTGGCGACCGTGGGTGTGGTCGTCAAGGGGCTGGTCAGCCACTCCGACGCAACCTGAGGGCGAGGGCCGCGTCGCGGCCCATTCGCAGCACAAGGCTGCTCCGGCAGGAGCGGTGTTGTGCTGCGATCAGGGCGCACAACTGCCTGGTGGTGGGGGAATAGTTGTAGAACAAATGGTTCGATAATCGCACGAATAGTCGATTATCGGATTGTAAGGTACCCACCAGTCTCCTTAATCTGGGTTTATCGAAGCACCCTGACCAGGAGCCTCCAAATGCCACGCGCAGACCATTTCCGAACCCACCCAAATCGAGCTGTCCACCATGTGTGACCTCGACGCCCGTACCGCCGCGGCCCATGGCCAGCTGGCAGGAGAAGCCTGATGCACGACGTATTCATCTGTGACGCCATCCGTACCCCCATCGGCCGCTTCGGCGGCGCCCTGGCCAGCGTGCGGGCCGACGACCTGGCAGCGGTGCCGCTGAAGGCGCTGGTAGAGCGCAACCCAGGCGTGCAGTGGGACCAGGTAGACGAAGTGTTCTTCGGCTGCGCCAACCAGGCCGGTGAAGACAACCGCAACGTGGCCCGCATGGCACTGCTGCTGGCCGGCCTGCCGGAAAGCATCCCGGGTGTCACCCTGAACCGCCTGTGTGCGTCGGGCATGGATGCCATCGGCACTGCTTTCCGCGCCATCGCCAGCGGCGAGATGGAACTGGTGATTGCCGGTGGCGTCGAGTCGATGTCGCGCGCCCCGTTCGTCATGGGCAAGGCTGAAAGCGCCTATTCGCGCAACATGAAGCTGGAAGACACCACCATTGGCTGGCGTTTCATCAACCCGCTGATGAAGAGCCAGTATGGTGTGGATTCCATGCCGGAAACCGCCGACAACGTGGCTGATGACTATCAGGTTTCGCGTGCTGACCAGGACGCGTTCGCCCTGCGCAGTCAGCAAAAGGCTGCTGCTGCGCAGGCTGCCGGCTTCTTCGCCGAAGAAATTGTGCCGGTGCGTATCGCTCACAAGAAGGGCGAAATCATCGTCGAACGTGACGAACACCTGCGCCCGGAAACCACTCTGGAGGCGCTGACCAAGCTCAAACCGGTCAACGGTCCGGACAAGACGGTCACCGCCGGCAACGCCTCGGGCGTGAACGACGGTGCCGCGGCGATGATCCTGGCCTCGGCCGCTGCGGTGAAGAAGCACGGCCTGACCCCGCGCGCCCGCGTTTTGGGCATGGCCAGCGGCGGCGTTGCTCCACGTGTCATGGGCATTGGCCCGGTGCCGGCGGTGCGCAAGCTGACTGAGCGTCTGGGGGTGGCGGTAAGTGATTTCGACGTGATCGAGCTTAACGAGGCGTTTGCCAGCCAAGGCCTGGCAGTGCTGCGTGAGCTGGGTGTCGCTGACGATGCGCCACAGGTAAACCCTAATGGCGGCGCCATTGCCCTGGGCCACCCGCTGGGCATGAGCGGTGCGCGCCTGGTGCTGACTGCGCTGCACCAGCTGGAGAAGAGTGGTGGGCGTAAAGGCCTGGCGACCATGTGTGTGGGCGTTGGCCAAGGTCTGGCACTGGCCATCGAGCGGGTTTGACCTGTACCGGCCTCTTCGCGGGCAAGCCAGCTCCCACAGGGATCCACGCAATCACCTGTGGGAGCGGGCTTGCCCGCGAAGAGGCCTGTCCTGTGAGACATAAGGCCAATTGCCAGCCAGATAGCGGAACGAGTGTGTTACCAGGTATGTCTAGATTTACCTAGTACCCTCCAGGAGTAAAACCGTCATGACTTCAACCTATTACACTGGCGAAGAACGCAGCAAGCGCATCTTCGCTATCGTCGGTGCCTCGTCAGGCAACCTGGTGGAATGGTTCGACTTCTACGTCTACGCCTTCTGTGCGATCTACTTCGCCCCGGCCTTCTTCCCCTCGGACGATCCCACCGTGCAGTTGTTGAACACGGCTGGTGTATTCGCCGCAGGTTTCCTGATGCGCCCAATCGGTGGCTGGATCTTCGGCCGCCTCGCCGACCGCCATGGTCGCAAGAATTCCCTGATGATCTCGGTGCTGATGATGTGCTTCGGCTCCCTGATGATCGCTTGCCTGCCCACCTATGCCAGCATCGGCACCTGGGCACCGGCGCTGCTATTGCTGGCTCGCCTGATCCAGGGCCTGTCGGTTGGGGGCGAATACGGCACCACGGCCACCTACATGAGTGAAGTGGCCCTGCGTGGGCAGCGCGGCTTCTTTGCTTCGTTCCAGTACGTCACCCTGATTGGCGGCCAGTTGCTGGCGGTACTGGTCGTGGTGATCCTGCAACAGCTGCTGACTGAAGATGAACTGCGGGCCTGGGGCTGGCGCATTCCTTTCGTGGTGGGGGCCATCGCCGCCCTGATCTCGTTGATGCTGCGCCGTTCGCTGCACGAGACCAGTAGCGCCGAAGCCCGCAATGACAAGGATGCAGGTTCGATCGGTGGCCTGTTCCGCAATCACGCAGCGGCGTTCATCACAGTATTGGGTTACACCGCTGGTGGCTCGCTGATTTTCTATACTTTCACCACTTATATGCAGAAATACCTGGTCAACACTGCGGGCATGACAGCCAAGAACGCCAGCTACGTGATGACCGGAGCATTGTTCCTGTTCATGGTGGTACAGCCGTTCTTCGGCATGCTGTCCGACCGTATCGGTCGGCGCAATTCGATGCTGCTGTTCGGCGCGCTCGGCACCTTGTTCACCGTGCCGCTGCTGATGGCACTGAAAACCGTGACCAGCCCGCTCATGGCCTTCGTGCTGATCAGCCTGGCCCTGTGTATCGTCAGTTTCTACACCTCGATCAGCGGCCTGGTGAAAGCCGAAATGTTCCCGCCACAGGTGCGTGCACTGGGGGTGGGCCTGGCCTATGCGGTGGCCAACGCAGCATTCGGCGGTTCGGCCGAATATGTGGCCCTGGGTCTGAAAACCCTGGGGATGGAAAACACTTTCTACTGGTACGTGACGGCGATGATGGCGATTGCTTTCCTGTTCAGCCTGCGCCTGCCGAAGCAGGCGGTGTATCTGCACCATGATGATTAAGGACGCTGCATGAGCAACCAACTGTTCGACGCCTATTTCACCGCGCCGGCCATGCGCGAGATTTTCTCCGACCGAGGCCGCCTGCAGGGCATGCTGGATTTCGAAGCAGCGCTTGCCCGTGCCGAAGCCTCTGCCGGTTTGGTCCCGCACAGCGCGGTGGCGGCCATCGAGGCGGCATGCCAGGCCGAGCGCTATGACGTTGGCGCGCTGGCCAATGCCATCGCCACCGCGGGCAACTCGGCCATTCCGCTGGTGAAAGCGTTGGGCAAGGTGATCGCCACCGGCGTGCCTGAGGCTGAGCGCTATGTGCACCTTGGGGCCACCAGCCAGGATGCGATGGATACCGGTCTGGTTCTGCAACTGCGCGATGCCCTCGATTTGATCGAGGCCGACCTCGGCAAGCTGGCCGATACCCTGTCGCAGCAGGCCTTGAAGCACGCCGATACGCCATTGGTGGGTCGTACCTGGTTGCAGCACGCCACCCCGGTGACCCTGGGCATGAAGCTGGCCGGTGTACTGGGTGCTTTGACCCGCCACCGTCAGCGCCTGCATGAACTGCGCCCGCGCCTGCTGGTCCTGCAGTTCGGCGGAGCCTCGGGCAGCCTGGCGGCCTTGGGCAGCAAGGCGATGCCGGTGGCCGAAGCGCTGGCCGAACAGCTCAAACTGTCCCTGCCCGAACAGCCCTGGCACACCCAGCGTGACCGCCTGGTGGAGTTTGCCTCGGTACTGGGCCTGGTTGCCGGCAGCCTGGGCAAGTTCGGCCGCGATATCAGCTTGCTGATGCAAACCGAGGCGGGGGAGGTGTTTGAGCCTTCTGCGCCGGGCAAGGGTGGGTCTTCGACCATGCCACACAAGCGCAACCCGGTGGGTGCTGCCGTGTTGATCGGTGCCGCAACCCGCGTGCCGGGCCTGCTGTCGACGCTGTTCGCGGCCATGCCCCAGGAGCACGAACGCAGCCTGGGCCTATGGCATGCCGAGTGGGAAACCTTGCCGGATATCTGCTGCCTGGTCTCTGGCGCCCTGCGCCAGGCTCAAATGATTGCCGAGGGTATGGAGGTGGATGCCGCGCGCATGCGCCATAACCTCGACCTGACACAAGGCCTGGTGCTGGCCGAAGCGGTGAGCATTGTCCTTGCCCAGCGCCTGGGGCGCGACCGTGCCCACCACCTGCTGGAACAATGCTGCCAGCGCGCGGTAGCCGAACAACGGCACCTGCGTGCCGTGCTGGGTGACGAACCGCAGGTCAGCGCCGAGCTGTCTGGCGAAGAACTCGATCGCCTGCTCGACCCTGCCCATTACCTGGGCCAGGCCCGCGTCTGGGTGGCGCGCGCCGTGTCCGAACATCAACGTTTCACTGCCTGAAGGAGACCGCTGTGGCGCACTTGCAACTGGCCGATGGCGTTTTGAATTATCAGATCGATGGCCCGGAAGACGCCCCGGTGCTGGTCCTGTCCAACTCGCTGGGTACCGACCTGGGCATGTGGGACACCCAGATTCCGCTCTGGAGCCAGCACTTCCGGGTGCTGCGCTACGACACCCGTGGTCACGGCGCATCGCTGGTCACTGAAGGCCCTTACAGCATCGAACAGCTGGGCCGCGACGTGCTGGCCCTGCTCGATGGCCTGGACATCCAGAAAGCTCACTTCGTCGGCCTGTCGATGGGGGGCCTGATCGGCCAGTGGCTGGGCATCAATGCAGGTGAGCGCCTGCGCAGCCTGACCCTGTGCAACACGGCCGCCAAGATCGCCAACGACGAGGTGTGGAACACCCGTATCGACACTGTGCTCAAAGGTGGCCAGCAGGCCATGGTCGACCTGCGCGATGCCTCCATCGCCCGCTGGTTTACCCCAGGTTTTGCCCAGGCACAGTCGGAGCAAGCTCAGCGTATCTGCCAGATGCTGGCGCAAACCAGCCCGCAAGGCTATGCCGGCAACTGCGCAGCGGTGCGTGACGCTGATTATCGTGAGCAACTGGGCCACATCCAGGTGCCCGCGCTGATCGTTACCGGTACTGAAGACGTAGTGACCACCCCTGAGCATGGCCGCTTCATGCAGGCCGGTATCCAAGGTGCCGAGTACGTCGACTTCCCGGCGGCGCACCTGTCCAACGTCGAGATTGGCGAGGCCTTCAGCCGCCGCGTGCTCGATTTCCTGCTGGCTCACTGAGGACAACGCCATGGACGAGAAACAACGTTACGACGCTGGCATGCAAGTGCGCCGCGCAGTGCTGGGCGATGCCCACGTGGACCGCAGCCTGGAGAAGCTCAACGACTTCAATGGCGAGTTTCAGGAAATGATCACCCGCCACGCCTGGGGTGACATCTGGACCCGCCCGGGGCTGCCGCGCCATACCCGCAGCCTGATCACCATCGCCATGCTGATCGGCATGAACCGCAACGACGAACTGAAGCTGCACCTGCGCGCCGCAGCCAACAACGGCGTGACCCGCGACGAGATCAAGGAAGTGCTGATGCAGAGCGCGATCTACTGCGGCATTCCGGCGGCCAATGCCACGTTCCACCTGGCTGAGTCGGTGTGGGATGAACTTGGCGTAGAGTCGCGCCAGTAAATCGTGTTCGCGGGCAAGCTCCCTGCCACAGGTCCTGTATAACCCTGCAGACCTGTGGCCGGGAGCTTGCCCGCGATGGCCCTTAAACCGATGCCTTTTTCTCCCGCATGGCAACCGGGCCGGCGTTGGTTTCTACGGCATGCTTCAGCGTCGGGCACAGGCCCAACATGAACGCAGCTTCGGCCACCACGAACAGTGGCCCGATGATCAGGCCACTCAGGTCGTCGACAAATGCCGGCTTGCGGCCTTCGTAGTAATGGCCGATGAACTGGATGACCCAGCCCACCACGAACGCCCCCAGCCCGGCGCCGAGCCATAGTGTTGTCGACTGCACTGCCAGCATCTCACCGACCCACAGGCACAGCCCCAGCAACAGCCCCATCACCAGCCCGAAGCGCAGGTCCAGGCGCAGGTAGAACCACACCGACGCCGCCGCTGCCACCAGGGCAGGGGACAGCCACATGCCAGCCATCTCCCAGCCTGGGCGTGAAAGCAGGATGGTGACTGCCAGTACGATCATGGGAATACCGACGAAGTGGGTGGCGATGTTGCGCGGGTCGCGGTGGTAGTTGGCGTATTGGCTCAGGTGGTCGACGAGGGTTTTCATTGTTGTGCCTCCCTGTTCTGCTTGGTTTCACCTGTACCCGATAGTGATCAGGATAGTCCGCCGTCACCACCATCATCAGCTCAGCGAATGGCGGCAGTTCGCACTGGCAAATTCATGGCAGGGTTTTATTCAGCTGCAGCAAATCATGCCCCCGAAGAAGGTGCATGAATGTTTATAGCGTTAGGTCACTTGAGGGGGAGACTGGCCTCTTCGCGAGTTTTTCCGCGAAGAGGCCATCTGATTCACAGAAGATTCAGCGGATAACTCACAATCAAGCGGTTCTCATCGAACGCGTTGGTGCTGAAGTCGCGACGCATGGTCGAGTTGCGCCATTTCACCGACAGGTCCTTGAAACTGCCCGACTGCACCACATAGGCCAGCTCTGTTTCCCGTGCCCATTCCTTGCCATCGTCCACGCTGCCCACGGTGACGTTTTCACCCTTGATATAGCGGTTCATCAGGGTCAGGCCGGGTACGCCGACGGTGGCGAAGTTGAAGTCATGGCGAACCTGCCAGGAACGCTCCTTGGCATTGTCGAAGCTTGAATTATAGCTGTCGTTGGCCAGGGTACCGCCACTGGTGCCATTGACCCGCATCCAGGCATCGTCGCCGCTGACCTTCTGCAGGCCAACGTAAAAGGTGTGGCCTTGGTAGCGCGCCGAAAGCAAGGCGGAGGCGGTGCGGTTGTCCAGCTTGCCGGCCCGTTCGGCACCATCTTCCTTGCCGATGAAGTAGCCCAGGTTGGCGCCCAGCGTCCAGTCGCCCAGCGGCTGGCTGTGCGTCAGGTTGAGGTACTGCTGGCGGTAGATGTCCTTGAGCTGGGCATCCCACAGGCCGATCATGGTGCGCTTGTCGTTGAAGCTGTACTCACCGCCGCCGAAATTGAAACGGTCGGAGGTGAAGGCAGCTTTGCCGTTGAGCGACATGTCTTCCATGCTGGCATCGTTGCGTGGGCTGTTGCCGCGGAACTGGCCGGCATACAGGGTCAGGCCGGCGATTTCCCTGGAGGTCAGTTGACCACCGCGGAATGTTTGCGGCAACGAGCGACCATCGTCTGAACGCAGGATTGGCAGTACCGGCATCCATTCACCGACTTTCAGCTCGGTTTCGGACAGCTTGGCTTTCAGCGCCACACCCAGCCTGCCGAAGTCATCGGCCGGGCGCCCGTCGTCATGCACAGGTAGCAAGTGAGTGTTGGTGGTGCCTCTGCCGCCGTCGAGCTTGACCGAGTAGAGCCCCAGTACGTCCACGCCGAAGCCGACCGTGCCCTGGGTGAAACCGGAACGGGCATCGAGGATGAAGCTTTGCGTCCATTCCTCGGCCTTGCCCTGTGGGTGGGCCGGGTCAACGAAGTTGCGGTTGATGTAGAAGTTGCGCAGGTTGAGGGTGGCCTTGGCGTCCTCGATGAAACCGCCTTCGTTGGCGGCGAACACGGGGAGGGCGCAGGACATGGCCAACAGGCCGGGCAGCAGCTGGCGTGCGGGTAGCGAAATGCTCATCTGTCGTGGATCTCTTGTTTTTATGGTCGAGCTGTTGCACTGCAGGATCAGGCCTGCAGGTGCGGGTCTTTTTGATGAACTTGGGCAACGTTGCGTGGAGGGGATGGTGCGGGGTTGTGCGGGGGTGAGGCAATTCGCCGCAAACGGAACGGGGCGATAATCGAACGGAATGTTCTGGTTGGTTAATAAGTCTCCTGTGCTGGCCTCTTCGCGGGTAAACCCGCTCCTACAACGGCTTGCGCCCAACCACCGATATGTGTCCACCACACGATCTGTGTAGGAGCGGGTTCACCCGCGAATACGGTGGTGGCTGCGACGGTGAATCACCGGGGGATATTGGCCGGCACAGGCAGTAAAAAAGCAAAGCCCACCGCTAAGGGTGGGCTTGTGCTGTAACAAGGCCGATCAGCCTTTCGGTGTTTCCACCGAAGCCTGCTGGTTTTCCTGCCCGGTCTGCTCGTACCAGCCACCGCCGAGCGCCTTGTACAGGTTGACTTCGCTGGTCAGCTGCGACAGGCGGTCTCCGATCAGAGCTTGCTGGGCACTGAACAGGTTGCGTTGGGCATCGAGGAAGGTCAGGTTGCTGTCAATCCCGATGCGGTAACGGCGTTCGGCCAGGCGGTAGTAGTCCTGGTTTGCCTGCACCAGGTCACGCTGGGCCTGCAACTGCTCGTCGAAGGTCTTGCGCGCCGCCAAGCCATCGGAGACTTCCTGGAAGGCGGTCTGGATGGTTTTTTCGTACTTGGCGACGTTGATGTCCTTCTGGATCTTCGAGTAGTCCAGGCTGGCTTTCAAGCTGCCGGCGTTGAAGATCGGCAGGTTGATCTGCGGCTGGAACAGCCAGGTGCCCTGGCCGCCCGAGAACAGGTGGCCCATGTCGGGGCTCAGGCTGCCGGCGTTGGCGGTCAGGCTGATGCTTGGGAAGAACGCTGCGCGGGCTGCGCCAATGTTGGCGTTGGCGGCCTTGAGCAGGTGCTCGGCTTCCTGGATGTCCGGGCGACGCTGGAGGATATCCGATGGCAGCCCGGCGGGTACTTCGGCCAGTTGGTCGTCATCGAGCGCCAGCGGCTTGGCCAGGTCGGCAGGAATGCCGGTACCCAGCAGCACAGTCAGGCTGTTGACGTCCTGGGCGACCAGGCGCTGGTACTGCGAGTACTTGACCCGGGCGCCTTCCACGGCGGTGCGCGCCTGGCTGACGTCCAGGGCCGAGGCCACGCCGACTTCATTGCTGCGACGGGTGAGGTTGTAGCTTTCCTCGTAGGTCTTCAGCGTTTCTTCGGTCAGCTTGAACAGGGCCTGATCGGCCTGCCAGGTGTAGTAGGCGTTTGCCACGCTGGCTACCAGGGCGATTTGCGTGGAACGACGCGCCTGCTCGCTGGAGAGGTAGGTTTCCAGGGCCTGCTCGGTCAGGCTGCGCACACGGCCGAACAGGTCCAGCTCGTAGGCGCTGACACCCAAAGTGGCCGAGTACTGGCTGGTAATGCCAGATTCGCCTGTTTGCGACATGTTTGCCGGGACACGCTGGCGGCTGCCGCTGCCGGTGGCCGAAACCGCCGGGAACAGGTCGGCGCGCTGAATGCGGTATTGCGCACGGTAGGCGTCGAGGTTCAGCGCCGCGACCCGCAGGTCGCGGTTATTGACCAGCGAGGTCTGGATCAGCTGTTGCAGCGCCGGGTCGTGGAAGAACTGGCGCCAGCCCTGTTCAGCAGCGGCAACATCCGCCGATTGCGTCGGCGAATAGGCAGGGCCTTGCGGCCACTGCGCAGCCACCGGCGCCTCCGGGGTCTGGTAATCAGGGATCAGCGAGCAGCCGCCAAGAATGAAAGCGGTTACCGCCAGGGACAACAAAGACTTGGTCATTGCCCAGCCTCATAACGTGGATTTTCAGGGGTGACGTCTTTTTCCGGCTCTTTGCTGCCGAACAGTGACGACACTGCGACGAAGAACAGTGGTACCCAGAAGATAGCCAGCACGGTCGCACTGATCATGCCGCCGATCACGCCAGTACCGATGGCGTGCTGGCTGCCGGCGCCAGCGCCGCTGGCGATCGTCAACGGTACCACGCCCAGGATGAACGCCAGCGAGGTCATGATGATCGGGCGAAGACGCATGCGGCACGCTTCGATCGCTGAGTCGTACAGGCTACGGCCTTGTTCGTGCAGCTCCTTGGCGAACTCGACGATCAGAATGGCGTTTTTCGCCGCAAGACCGATGGTGGTCAACAGGCCAACCAGGAAGTACACGTCGTTGGACAGGCCGCGCAGGCTGGTGGCGATCAGTGCACCGATGATACCCAGCGGTACTACCAGCACCACAGCGATCGGGATCGACCAGCTTTCGTACAGGGCTGCCAGGCACAGGAACACGAACAGTACCGAAAGGGCGAACAGCGCCGGCATCTGCGAGCCGGAGAGTTTTTCCTCGTAGGACATGCCGGTCCAGGAGAAGCCGATACCGCTTGGCAGCTCGCCAGCAATGCGCTCGACCTCGGCCATGGCTTCACCGGTACTGTATCCAGGCGCCGGTGCACCGAGGATTTCCATCGCTTCGACACCGTTGTAACGCGACAGCTTTGGCGAGCCGTAGGTCCATTCGCCTTTGGCGAAGGAGGAGAACGGCACCATCTCGCCTGCGCCGTTGCGCACGTACCATTTTTGCAGGTCTTCCGGGCTCATCCGCGCGCTTGGTTCGCCCTGGATGTACACCTTCTTGACCCGGCCACGGTCGATGAAGTCGTTGACGTAGCTGGCGCCCAGCGCAATCGACAGGGTGTTGTTGATGTCGGCAATGGTCACGCCCAAGGCGCTGGCACGTTCGTCATCAATGGTCAGCTGGTACTGCGGTTCATCGTTCAGGCCGTTCGGTCGCACGGCGCTGAGGATCTTGCTCTGCGCGGCTTTGGCCAGGAACTGGTTGCGCGCCTCCATCAACTTCTCGTGGCCGACACCGCCGCGGTCCTGAAGGAACACGTCGAAGCCGGTGGCGTTACCCAGTTCAAGCACCGCTGGCGGGGCGAAGGCGAACACCATTGCATCACGGAAGGTGAAGAAGTGCTGCTGGGCACGCTGTGCCAGCGCGAACACGCTGTTCTCCTTCGAGCGCTCATCCCATGGTTTGAGCATGATGAATGCCATGCCCGAGCTCTGGCCGCGGCCTGCGAAGTTGAAACCGTTGACGGTGAATACCGACGATACGGTATCGGCTTCGTCCTTGAGCAGGTATTCACGCATCTGATCGACCACGGCCTGCGTGCGTTCGGCACTGGAGCCAGCCGGGGTCTGCACCTGGGCGAAGAGTACGCCCTGGTCTTCTTCCGGGAGGAACGCGGTAGGGATGCGGGCGAACAGCCAGATCATGCCGACCACGATCAGTGCATAGGCCAGCAGGAATGGCACCTTGTTGCGCAGGATGGTGCCGACACTGCGCTCGTAGCCATTGACGCTGCGGTCGAAGTTGCGGTTGAACCAGCCGAAGAACCCGCCTTTGGCGGTGTGGTGCTCGCCCTTCTTCAGCGGCTTGAGCATGGTTGCGCAAAGCGCCGGGGTGAAGATAAGCGCAACCAGCACCGACAGACCCATGGCCGAGACGATGGTGATGGAGAACTGCCGGTAGATGACACCCGTGGAACCGCCGAAGAACGCCATGGGCAGCAGTACCGCCGAGAGCACCAGGGCGATACCCACCAGGGCGCCCTGGATCTGTTCCATCGAGCGCTTGGTCGCTTCCTTGGGTGGCAAGCCTTCCTCGGACATTACCCGCTCGACGTTCTCCACCACGACGATGGCGTCGTCCACCAGCAAGCCGATGGCCAATACCATGGCGAACATGGTCAGGGTGTTGATGCTGAAGCCTGCAGCGGCAAGGATGCCGAAGGTACCCAGCAATACGACCGGTACGGTCATGGTGGTGATGATGGTGGCGCGGAAGTTCTGCAGGAACAGGTACATCACCAGGAACACCAGCACCACGGCTTCGATCAGGGTGTGGATCACGCCGCTGATCGATTCGGTGACCACTGGGGTGGTGTCATACGGGAATACCGCCTTGACCCCCGGCGGGAAGAACGGTTCCAGGCTTTTGATGGTCTCGCGCAGTGCCTTGGCGGTGTCCAGGGCGTTGGCGCCGGTTGCCAGTTTTACCGCCAGGCCGGAGGCCGGCTTGCCGTTGAACTGGGCGCTGACTGCGTAGTTTTCACCCCCCAGGCCCACTTGGGCGACGTCACCCAGACGCACCTGTGAACCGTCTTTATTGACCTTGAGCAGAATGTTCTCGAACTGCTCGGCGGTTTGCAGGCGGGTCTTGCCGATGATGGTGGCGTTAAGCTGGGTGCCCGGCAGGGCTGGCAGGCCGCCGAGCTGGCCGGAAGACACCTGCACGTTCTGGGCGGCGACAGCTGTCTTGACGTCGACCGGGGTCAGCTGGAACTTGTTCAGCTTGGCCGGATCGAGCCAGATACGCATGGCGTACTGCGCACCGAACACCTGGAAGTCACCCACACCCGCAGTACGCGAGATCGGGTCCTGCATGTTCGAGACGATGTAGTTGGCCAGGTCGTCCTTGGTCATGCTGCCGTCTTCGGAGACCAGGCCGATCACCAGCAGGAAGTTCTTCACTGCTTTGGTGACCCGGATACCTTGTTGCTGCACTTCCTGCGGCAGCAGCGGGGTAGCCAGGTTCAGCTTGTTCTGTACCTGTACCTGCGCGGTGTCGGGGTTGGTACCCTGTTCGAAGGTGGCGGTAATGGTCATGCTGCCGTCGGAGTTACTTTCCGACGACACATAACGCAGGTTGTCGATACCGTTGAGCTGCTGCTCGATCACCTGCACCACGGTGTCCTGCACGGTTTGCGCCGAGGCGCCCGGGTAGGTCACGGCGATGGCGATGGCCGGCGGCGCGATACTGGGGTACTGGTTGATCGGCAGCTTCAGGATCGACAAGGCCCCGACCAGCATGATCACCAAGGCGATCACCCAGGCGAAGATCGGGCGATCGATAAAGAACTTCGACATGGTTTACTCCGCTTTGGCGTCTGCTTTTGCCGCGCTGGCCTGATCAGGGCCGGCCGGCTTCTTGACGTTGGTGGCTTCGCTGACCTTCACCTCAACGCCTGGGCGCACGTACTGCAGCCCTTCGGTGATCAGGCGGTCACCCGGGTTGAGGCCTTCCTCGATCAGCCAGTCGCTACCCAAGGTGCGGCTGGCCTTGAGCTGGCGCAGTTCGACCTTGTTCTCCTGGTTGACCACCAGGGCGGTTGGTGCGCCCTTGAGGTCGCGGGTCACGCCTTGTTGCGGTGCCAGGATGGCGTTGGCGTTGACACCGGCCTTGAGCCGCGCATGCACGAACATGCCTGGCAGCAGGGTGTGATCGGGGTTGGGGAACAGGGCGCGCAGGGTCACTGAGCCTGTGGTCTCGTCCACCGCGACTTCGGAGAACTCCAGGCGGCCTTCCTGTTTGAACAGGCTGCCGTCTTCCAATACCAGCTGAACCGAGGCGGCGTTGTCGCCGGCCTTCTTCAACTGGCCGCTTTCCAGGTCACGGCGCAGCTTGAGCAGCTCGGCGGTGGACTGGGTAACGTCGACATAAATAGGGTCGAGCTGCTGGATGGTGGCCATGGCATCGGTCTGACCATTGCTCACCAGTGCACCTTCGGTGAACGAAGAACGGCCGATACGGCCGCTGATCGGCGCCAGAACCTTGGTGTAGCGCAGGTCGATCTGTGCGCTCTTGAGCGCAGCCTCGGCCTGCAATCGTTTGGCATTGGCGTCGTCATATTCCTGTTTGGAGACGGCCTGCTCGTCAATCAGTTGCTTGTAGCGTTCGGCCAGCGAGCGTGTAGCCAGCAGGTTGGCCTTGGCATTGGCCAGGGTGGCTTCGTATACGGCAGGGTCGATCTGATACAGCTGCTGGCCTTCCTTGACCTCACTGCCTTCCTTGAACAGGCGTTTGAGGATGATGCCGTTGACCTGCGGGCGCACTTCGGCGACGCGGTAGGCACTGGTACGCCCCGGCAATTCCGAGGTGAGGGTGAAGGCTTGCGGCTGGATGGTCACGACGCCGACCTGAGGAGCCTGCGCCGCTGGCGCTGCTTCTTCTTTCTTACAGCCACTGAGCAAGGTTGCCAGGGCGACGGCGGAAACCAGAGCGGTAACGGCTGGCTTGAATTGCATGAGGATCCTCGGGTCGCTGGAGCAGGGAGACGCTCAAGAGTAATGGAAGAGATCTTGATCTGGGAAAAATGCTATCCGGTGGATAAATAGCTTGCTAAGGAATATACTTACATTCATGGTTGTTTGTAAATACTGCTGGGCTGTACTCAGGTATTGCGTCAGCGCTTGATTAGTTCATCCGAGAGGCCCCCAGCAGAGGTTCCCCGGAGCGTTCCCCGCACGCGCTGCGCGTTCGGGCCAGATGAGGTTGTACTGCCATGGTCCGTCGAACCAAAGAAGAAGCCCAGGAAACCCGCGCCCAGATCATCGAGGCGGCGGAAAAGGCCTTCTACAAGCGCGGGGTTGCGCGAACCACCCTGGCCGACATCGCCGAACTGGCGGGTGTGACGCGGGGGGCGATCTACTGGCACTTCAACAACAAGGCCGAGCTGGTGCAGGCGTTGCTCGACAGCCTGCACGAGACCCATGACCATTTGGCGCGCGCGAGCGAAAGCGAGGATGAAGTCGACCCGCTTGGCTGCATGCGCAAGCTGCTGTTGCAGGTGTTCAACGAGCTGGTGCTCGATGCCCGAACCCGCCGTATCAATGAAATCCTGCATCACAAGTGCGAGTTCACCGATGACATGTGTGAAATTCGCCAGCAGCGCCAGGGTGCGGTGCTGGATTGCCACAAGGGCATCACCCTGGCGCTGGCCAATGCCGTGCGCCGGGGCCAGTTGCCTGGCGAGCTGGATGTCGAGCGCGCGGCGGTGGCCATGTTTGCCTATGTCGATGGCCTGATCGGGCGCTGGCTCTTGCTGCCTGACAGTGTCGATCTGTTGGGTGATGTCGAAAAATGGGTCGACACCGGGCTGGATATGCTGCGCTTGAGCCCGGCTCTGCGCAAATGACACTTTGTTAAGGATTGTGAGGGAGTGTTTCCCCTTTGTGTTAAGGGGGGATTAAGGGCGCGGCTGCCTTGCGGCTGTGCGCAGCACAAGGCGGCTCTTGCAGCGATTGCGTAGCCTTCAGCGGCCGCGCAATTGCCGGTCGGGCAAAGCCAATGCCGCAAACAGCCCCAGCACCGCGACAAGTGCACTCCCCATCAGCAACTTCCTGAACGTGTCCAGCAACCGCCCCTGAGTCACCAGGTCCACCTCCGCGGCCTTCAAGCTCCCCAGCAACGGATTACCCGACAGTTTGAAACCACCCTGATGCAGCAGTGCCAGCAACAGGCTGGACATGCACGCCACGCCCATGGCTCCGCCCAGCGAGCGGAACAGGTTGGTGGTGCTGGTGGCCACGCCGATGTCCTTGCTGGCCACCGCGCTTTGTGTGCCCACCAGCGAGGTCGGAAATTGCAGCCCGCAGGCAATACCGGTAAGCAGCATGAACAGCGCACCGAGCAACGCTGATTGCGGCGGAGTCAGTGCCATCGCGAAAATGGCCACTGGCATCAGCAGTGCACCGGCCAGGATCTGCGGCTTGTAGCGCCCGGTCCGGCTGGTCATGCGGCCACCTGTGAAGGCGCCCATGGGCAGCCCCATGGCCAGCGGCAGCAGGTGCAGGGCGGCGCTGTCGGCACCTGCGCCGGTGATGCCTTGGTAACGCAAGGGCATGAGCATGGTCAGGGAAATGGACTGGAAACTGGCGAAGAAGATCACTGCCCAGCACAGCACCGCCACCCGGTTGCTGAACAGGCTGAGCGGCAGCAGCGGCTCTGTGCAGCGGCGTTCGTGGGCGATGAAAAGCGTCAGGCCCAGCAGGGCGCAGCCGAACAGCGCCAGCACGGCCGGGTCGGCCCAGGCGTGGCCCTGGCCCACCAAGGTGATGCCCAGTAGCAGGCTGCCAAGGCCAAGGATCAACAGCACGGCGCCAAGGTAGTCTACCTGTGCCTCGCGACGCTGCAGCGGCATGCCACTGAGGGCTCGGTGTATGGACCACAAGGCGACCAGCCCCAGCGGCAGGTTGATCCAGAACACCCAGCGCCACGACAGGTACTCGGTCAACCAGCCGCCCAGCACTGGCCCGGCCACGCTGGCCGCGGCGTACATGCTGCTGAAGTAGCCCTGGTAGCGGCCGCGTTCGCGTGGGGGCACGAAGTCGCCAATGATTGCCTGGCTCACCGAGACCATGCCGCCTGCGCCAATACCCTGCAGTACCCGGGCCAGCAACAGTTGCTGCATGTCCTGGGCCATTGCACAGGCAATGGAAGCCAGGGTGAACAGGCTGATGCCGGTGAGGATCATCCGGCGCCGGCCGTAAAGGTCGCCCAGTTTGCCGTAGATCGGCACAGCCACGGTCATTGCCACCATGTACCCGGAAATGACCCAGGCCAGCATGCCGACATCGCTGAACTGTGCCGAGATGGCGGGCAGTGAGACGGCGACGATGGTCTGGTCCAGAGCGCCAAGGAAGATGGCCAGCATGAGGGCGGTGAGCACGTTGCGCAGGGAGGTAGGGGGCAGGGCGGCGGTCACGGGAATACCTTGTTTTGTCTACGGCAGCCCCTTGGCGGGCAAGCCTGCTCTCAGAGAAGCCCCCGAATTGTACCCTGAGTTAGGTAGCTTCCTATGTACTATCTGCATCCCCTATGCAAGATCGGCATTGGCGCATTCATCCAGCGAGGCATGGCTGCGTGATATCGTTGGTATGCCACAGAGGCTGAAATTCGGGGCTTGCACCAGCTTGGTGCAACATTTTGCCGCAGGTTTTTCAGTACGCTGTCTCCCACACCTTTTATTCCTCTGCCTGCATGTCGAGCATGACCGCCCAGATGGCGACGGTTGGAACAGGTCAGGTAGACCCGATTACAGGGGTCGGTAGTTACCGTTCAAATTTCAACTTTTTTGCGGAGTGATCATGCCCAAGGCTTCCCACCAAGATCTGCGTTTTGCCTTCCGCGAGCTGCTCGCTTCAGGTTCCTGTTTCCACACTGCCTCGGTGTTCGACCCGATGTCGGCACGCATTGCCGCAGACCTGGGCTTCGAAGTCGGTATCCTCGGCGGTTCGGTCGCTTCGTTGCAGGTGCTGGCTGCTCCGGACTTTGCTCTGATCACCCTAAGCGAGTTCGTCGAGCAGGCCACCCGCATTGGTCGGGTCGCGCAACTGCCGGTACTGGCGGACGCCGACCACGGCTATGGCAACGCACTGAACGTGATGCGTACGGTGATCGAACTGGAGCGCGCCGGTGTGGCCGCACTGACCATCGAGGACACCCTTCTGCCCGCCCAGTTCGGGCGCAAGTCCACCGACCTGATTCCGGTCGATGAGGGTGTTGGCAAGATCCGTGCGGCGCTGGAGGCACGGGTCGACTCGTCCCTGTCGATCATTGCCCGAACCAACGCGGGCGTACTCAGCACCGAAGAAATCATCGTGCGTACGCAGAGCTACCAGAAAGCGGGCGCTGATGGCATTTGCATGGTCGGGGTCAAAGACTTCGAGCAGCTCGAGCAGATTGCCGAGCACCTGACGGTGCCGCTGATGCTGGTCACCTATGGCAACCCGAACCTGCGCGATGACGAACGCCTGGCGCGTCTGGGCGTGCGCATCGTAGTCGATGGCCATGCGGCTTACTTTGCCGCAATCAAGGCCACTTACGACTGCCTGCGGCTGCAGCGTGGTCGGCAGAACAAGTCGGAAAACCTCAGTGCCACCGAGCTGTCGCACACCTACACCCAGCCTGAAGACTACATTCGCTGGGCCAAGGAATACATGAGCGTCGAGGAGTGATCGGCAGAGCGCCGTCCATTCAACGGACGGCGCTCAAGTTTGCACTCCACAGTCGGCCATTGAGTCGCCTGCTTCGCGGGCATGCCCGCTCCCACTGGGACCGCGCAGATCCCAAGGCATGTGCATACCTGTGGGCGACCCCGAGAAAGGGCTGTCACAGGCTGGCCTGGCCTTCCAGCCAGTCCAGTAATTCGAGCAACCCCGGCGGCAAGCTTCTGGCCTGGCTCACCAGGTAATACCCCTTGCCCGTCAGCACCTTCAGCGCAAACGGCATGCACAACCGCCCACCGCGCAGGTCATCGCCAATCAGCGACCAGTCACCGATCGCCACCCCTGTGCCCTGCGAAGCCATGGCCATCGCCATGTCCAGTGTCTCGAAATGCTGTTTGGGTCCATGTGTGGCCAGCGTCACTCCAGCCGCCTGCAACCACAACCGCCAGTCGTGTTCATCTCGCGAGGGGTGCAGCAGCATGTGCCTGGCCAGGTCTTCCACCTGCTGCAACGGCACTGGCCCTTCACGCAGTGATGGAGCGCACACTGGGGTCAGTTGCTCATCGAACAGTTTGCGCACATGTAGCCCGTGGTTTGGTGCATTGCCATAGACCACCGCTGCATCGAAGCCCTCGCGACGCAAATCCACCCCGTGCTGCACGGTCGTGGTCAGCTCCACCGGTACGTCCGGGCGCAGTGCCTGCCATTCCATCAGGCGCGGTAGCAGCCAACGCATCACGCAGGTGGGTGCCTTGAGCTGCAAGGTAGTGCTGTGCTCACCCACTTCGCGCACCCCCTGTTCGATCAGCGCGAACACCTGCTGCACCCGCGGCAGCCAGTCCAGGCCTTCACGGGTCAGGCTCAACCCGCGGGCCTCGCGCTTGAACAGGGCATAACCCAGGTGTTCTTCGAGAGCTGCAATCTGGCGGCTGACAGCGCCTTGGGTGATGTGCAACTGCTGCCCTGCGCGGGTGAAGTTGCAGTGCTGGGCGGTGACCAGAAATGTGTGCAGGGCAGGCAGGGGTGGGAGGCGTTTCATTGCAGTAAGCCATGATCACAGGACATGGCTAGTATGTGTTTTTTTACATTGTGGCGATAGCCGTGGCTTGGGTCCAATAAGGGCATACCCCAACAAGATTCATGGTGATCCCTGATGGCAACCTGCGGCGAAGTACTGGTCAAACTCCTTGAAGGCTATGGCGTCGATCATGTCTTCGGCATTCCCGGTGTACATACCGTGGAGCTCTATCGTGGCCTTGCGGGCTCTTCCATTCGCCACATCACCCCACGTCATGAGCAAGGTGCCGGGTTCATGGCTGACGGCTATGCGCGCACCCGCGGCAAACCCGGGGTGTGCTTCATAATCACCGGCCCGGGCATGACCAATATCACCACTGCCATGGGCCAGGCCTATGCCGACTCGATCCCGATGCTGGTGATTTCCAGCGTGCAGTCCCGTGACCAGCTGGGCGGTGGCCGTGGCAAGCTGCACGAGCTACCCAACCAGGCCGCGCTGGTATCGGGTGTGGCGGCGTTTTCCCACACCTTGATGAGTGCAGCCGACTTGCCGCAGGTGCTGGCCCGGGCATTTGCCGTGTTCGACAGTGCCCGGCCACGCCCGGTGCATATCGAAATCCCGCTTGATGTGCTGGTTGAGCCGGCCGACTTCCTGCTGCCGGGCCGCCCCGTACGTGGTAGTCGGGCAGGGGCTGCACCGCAGGCCGTGGCGCAGATGGCTGAGCGACTGGCCAGTGCACGTCGGCCGCTGATTCTGGCCGGTGGCGGGGCGTTGGCTGCGGGCGCTGCGCTGGCGCGCCTGGCCGAACACCTTCAGGCCCCGGTGGCGCTGACCATCAATGCCAAAGGCTTGCTGCCTGCCAGCCACCCATTGCAGATCGGCTCGACCCAGTCGTTACCCGCCACACGGGCGCTGGTTGCCGAGGCCGACGTGGTGCTGGCGATCGGCACCGAACTGGCCGAAACCGATTATGACGTGACCTTCAAGGGTGGTTTCGAGATCCCGGGCAGGCTGTTGCGTATTGACATCGACCCGGACCAGACCGTGCGCAATTATCTGCCGGAGCTGGCGCTGGTAGCCGAT
Organism: Pseudomonas sp. LTR0; assembly: GCF_036630035.1. NCBI lineage: Bacteria > Pseudomonadati > Pseudomonadota > Gammaproteobacteria > Pseudomonadales > Pseudomonadaceae > Pseudomonas > Pseudomonas sp. LTR0. The sequence goes on along the minus strand of NZ_CP123734.1, from coordinate 4,416,754 downwards.
GCCGAGCTGGCAGCCGAAGCGCTGATCGGCGCCCTGCAAGCCCAGCCGCAGCCAGTGTACGAAAGCACTTGGGGCGTGGCTCGCGTGGCCAATCTGCGCAAGGTCCTGGCGGCAGACTGGGACCAGCCCACCCTGAGCCAGACGCGTTTGCTGAGCGCCATACTGGAGCGCCTGCCGAATGCGATTCTGGTGGGCGACTCGACCCAACCTGTGTACACCGGCAACCTGACACTCGACATGGAGCAGCCACGCCGCTGGTTCAACGCCTCGACCGGCTACGGTACCTTGGGTTACGCGTTGCCAGCAGCCATGGGCGCTTGGTTGGGCAGTGCCGAGCAGGCCGTCGAACGCGCCCCGGCGGTGTGCCTGATTGGTGATGGTGGTTTGCAGTTCACCCTGCCGGAACTGGCCAGTGCAGTGGAGGCGCAGGTCCCGCTGATCGTACTGCTGTGGAATAACCAGGGGTATGAGGAAATCAAGAAATACATGGTCAATCGGGCGATCGAGCCGGTCGGGGTGGATATCCATACCCCGGATTTCATCGGCGTGGCGCGGGCGTTGGGCGCGGCAGCAGAGAACGTGGCCGATATCGCCCAATTGCAGGCCGTGCTCGGGCAAGCGGCGGAGCGCAAGGGGCCGACCTTGATTCAGGTGGACCAGAATCAGTGGCAGGCCGCGGTGTTGGGGTGAAGCATTGCGATTGCCTGTATCGGCCTCTCGCGCCTGCAGGCAGCGCGCAATTTTCGCATCTGTGCAAAAACCTGTAGGAGCGGGTTTACCCGCGAAAGCGCCGCTGCAGGCGAATGTCGAGCTTCAGACCGCAGTAGCCCTCAACCGAGCCACATCGCGAATCGGCGGCGCGCCGTAAAGCCGGCTGTATTCACGGCTGAATTGCGACGGGCTTTCATAACCCACCCGATAAGCCGCCACCGCCGCCTCCAGCCCGTCGTTCAACATCAGCCGCCGCGCTTCCTGCAGGCGCAGTTGCTTCTGGTACTGAAGCGGGCTCATCGAGGTCACGGCCTTGAAGCGGTGGTGCAAGGTCGAGGTACTGAGGTTGACTTCACGGGCCAGGTCCTCGATCCGCAGCGGCTGTTGGTAGTTGTTGTTGAGCCAGGTGATGGCCTGGCACACCCGGTGGGTCTGGCTGTTGGCCAAGGCAATTTCATACAGCCGGTAACCCTGCGGACCACGCAGCAGGCGGTAGAGAATCTCGCGGCGGAACAGCGGCGCCAGCATTGCGATGTCGCGGGGGGTGTCCAGCAGGCGCAGTAGCCGCAGCAGGGCATCGAGTAATGCGGCATCTGTCCTTTCCACATACAAACCACGGCCAGAAGGTCGATTGGGTACCAGCATCGGCCCGCTCTCGGCGATCAGCTGGCTGATCTCGGCCGGGTCCAGGTCCATGCGCAGGCCCAGGCTTGGGTTCTCGGGGCTGGCATCCAGCCTCACGGCACTGAGTGGCAAGGTCACCGAAACGACCATGTAATGCAGTGGGTCGTAGGCGTACTGCTCGTCACCCAGGAACAGGCTTTTGCTGCCCTGGGCAAGGATGCACAGGGCAGGCTGCGCCAGGGTGGGTACAGAACGCACATTTTCGGTGTGACGCACCAGGTACAGGTCATCGATGGCCGATGCTGGGCCATAGGGCTCGCCCGCGTGGCGGTTGATCAGCTCGGCCAGCTCCAGGCGCTGCAGTTCCAGGGTCGGTTCGGTGGACGTGGCGGTGGTCATGATGGCTTTCCTCTGCTGACCGACGCAGCATAGGTTTGGGCAAAGACGGGCGCTAGTCGAAAGCTGCACGCCGATTGCCTGATCCTGCCGCGCTGCAGGATCAGGCAATCGGCGTGCAGTAATGGCCTAACGCGCCGCGCGGGTGAGCGCCTAACCTTGGCAGCATGGCTTTTCCGTCCGCCTGCTTCAAGGAGATTGTGCAATGACCCTTAAACAACCGGTCACCCACCTTGCTTTCATCCGTGCCAGCAGCGGGCGCTCGGCAGAGCTGGGCGCGCGCCTGCGTGACATGCTTGAGCCTTCGCTGCGTACACCGGGTTGCCTGAGTTTTACCGTGCAGCGTTCGCAGGCTGATGCTGACCTGTGGTTGCTCAGCGGAAGCTGGCAGGACCAGCAGGCGATGAGTGGTTACTTTGCTTCGCCGACACTGGAGGTGTTTGGTGAGCTGGTGCAGGCCCAGGTGGTCAGCAGCCTGGACTTGCATACCTTCGATTGAGCGTTGATGAGGTAAAGTGACGCCTTTGTTCAATCACGCGGACAGCAATATGGCACGTAGGGAATTCACTCATTTCGAAGCGGTATCGGCGATGGTGCCGGTGGAAGGTGGCGGCTACAACGCCGCCATCGCGGTCAAAGCCTTGGGCATGGGCGGCGCGCCGCGCTTTCACAAGGTTCTCGACGGGCAGGTGTTCAAGGGCGCCGTGGCCGCCGACGAAGCGGCCACCGCTGAGCTGCAACGCCTGCAGGGCGTCAGCGAAGAGGGTGAGCTGGTCTGGTGATCAGGCCGGCGGCCGGGCCATCTTGAACAGGTTGCCCAGCTCGAAATAGTCCGCCGGGCCACCCCCCCGCAGGATAGGCTCGGCGGCAGCGGTATCGTAGATGCCGTTGTTCAGCAGGTGCTCGGCAATGTGCACCGCCACCACTTCCCCAAGGATCAGCCAGCTGGGCACCTGTTCCTGGTCGGCCCGCTTGAGCTGGACGATCTGGCTGACCTTGCACTCGAAGGCTACCGGCGTTTCACCCACGCGCGGCACCTTGACGATGCTCGAGGGTGCGGCAGTGAGGCCGCTCAATTCGAATTCGTTTACTTCGGCAGCAACCGGTGCGCAGCTCAGGTTCATTTGCTCGGCCAGAGGGCGGGTGGCCAGGTTCCAGACGAACTCACCGGTCTGCTCGATGTTGTTCAGGCTGTCTTTGCGCCCGACGCTGCAGAAACCGATGATCGGCGGGATGTAGTTGAACGCATTGAAGAAGCTGTAAGGCGCCAGGTTCAGGCGGCCTTCGCGGTCCTGAGAGGAGATCCAGCCGATAGGGCGGGGACCGACGATGGCATTGAACGGGTCGTGCGGCAGGCCGTGGCCTTTGGCGGGTTCGTAGTAATACATCTGTGCTGGGCTTGTTGGCCCTACCTCCTGGTGGACAAGGTGCCTAGTGTGCCAAGCCTGAGCTCGCCTGCAAATGATCAAGCCCGGCCGAAGCCGGGCTGGGTGCTCGCAATCAGGTATCAGCTGATGCGGTGCGCGTTGGTGCGGTTGAAGCCATCTTCGGCAAAGTGCTGGCCGCCGGTGCGGTCGAAACCGTCTTCGGCGAAGCGTTGGCCGTTGGTGCGATCGAAGCCGTCTTCGGCGAAGCGCTGGCCGTTGGTGCGATCGAAGCCGTCTTCGGCGAAGCGTTGGCCGTTGGTGCGATCGAAGCCGTCTTCGGCGAAGCGTTGGCCGTTGGTGCGATCGAAGCCGTCTTCGGCGAAGCGCTGGCCGTTGGTGCGATCGAAGCCGTCTTCGGCGAAGCGTTGGCCGTTGGTGCGATCGAAGCCGTCTTCAGCGTAGCTGGCGGGCTGGGTTTGAGCCGCGGCAAAGGTGTGAGCGTCGGTCCGGTCGAAGCCATCTTCGGCGAAGGCGCCAGCTGCGAAAACCGAGAGGGCCAGGGTCAGGATCAGTTTATTTTTCATGGTCGTTGCTCCAGGGGTTTGTGAGTTGTTTGTTTCTATGGGTTTAATCCTACGCCGAATAATTTGATTAAAAAGCGCAAAAAACAGCGATTAATAATCTATTTGTTCGATGTTTTTAGCCGAGTATGTCGTGCTTCAGGCCTCAAGCCTGGCTTGGGAGCGTTCGCGCGGGCGCCAACGTTCTGCCAGCCATTGCAGCTTGATAAGGTGGAATTAATAGGGCGTTAAGAAGGAAAGGTCTGAATAGAAAAGGGGCGCTCCATGCAATGGAGCGCCCCTTTCAGTATTGCCAGGCCAGCGTTACTCAGTGGTAATCCGCGAGTGCTGCTTGGTGTCCTTCATGGTCGCGTAAACCAGCAGCGAGCAGGCGATACAGGCGGTGACGTACCAGTAAAAGCCGCTCTCCATCCCAGCGCTCTTGAACCACAGGGCCACGTATTCGGCGGTGCCACCGAAGATCGACACGGTCAGGGCATACGGCAGGCCCACGCCCAGGGCGCGAATCTCGGTAGGGAACAGCTCGGCTTTGACCACGGCGTTGATCGAGGTATAGCCGCTTACGATGATCAGCGCTGCCATGATCAGGAAGAACGCCCCCCACCAGCTCTGGATGGTGTGCAGGGTGCTGAGGATTGGGACGGTGAACAGGGTGCCGAGCACACCGAAGGCGATCAGGATCGGACGGCGGCCGATCTTGTCGGACAGACCACCGATCACCGGCTGCAGGCACATGAACAGGAACAGCGTGGCGGCCGAGATGGTGGTCGAGTCACTGATGCTCATACCTACGGAGTTGACCAGGTACTTCTGCATGTAGGTGGTGTAGGTGTAGAAGGCCAGGGTACCGCCCATGGTCAGACCGACGACGGTCATCAGCTCCTTGGGGTGACGCAGCAGCGTGCGCATCAGGCTTTCCTTGGCCTTTTCCTTCTTGGTGAACGAGGCGGTTTCTTCCATGCCGCGACGCAGGTACAGGGCCACCACGGCGCACAGCGCACCGATCACGAACGGCACGCGCCAGCCCCAGGCGTACAATTGCTCGGTGGTCAGGGTCTGTTGCAGGACGATCAGCACCGCCAGGGCGATGAGCTGGCCGGAGATCAGGGTCACGTACTGGAAGCTGGAGAAGAAACCACGGCGCTCCTTGCTGGCCATTTCGCTGAGGTAGGTGGCCGAGGTGCCGTATTCACCACCCACCGACAGGCCTTGCAGCAGGCGTGCGATGACCAGCAGGACTGGCGCGGCGACGCCGATGGTTTCATAACCGGGGGTCAGGGCGATGACCAGCGAGCCCGCGCACATGAGCAGTACCGACGCCATCAGCGCGGCCTTGCGGCCCTTGCGGTCGGCGTACAGGCCCATCAGCCAGCCACCGATCGGGCGCATGAGGAAGCCCACGGCGAAGATCGCGGCGGTATTGAGCAGTTGTGCGGTGGAGTCGCCGGCCGGGAAGAAAGCCTTGGCGAAGTACAGCGAGAATGCGGCGTAGACGTACCAGTCGTACCATTCGACCATGTTGCCGATGGACCCGCTGAAAATCGACTTCAAGCGGCTGGCGGTGGTTTTTTCTGCGGCAGGCGCGGTGGCCGCCCCGGCGGGCAGGGAGGTGGCGTTATCCATCAGGGATACCTTCTCGTTGTTTTTGTGGAGCGCGCCGTGGCGCAGCTTGCCAAGGCAATTGCAGAAGGTGTGCCAAATGGGTGCAGGCTGATTCATTTGAGGGCGTCAAATATCCCAAGCCGGCACAGTAGTGGGGGTTGCGCCGCCCTTTGCAGGTGCGGGCCTGACCGCGAAGGGCTGCAAAGCAGTCTGAAATCTCGACGAGATGAGCGGTTTTTCGCCTACCCGGTCCTGGTCATGAGCGGATTTCCGCTTATGCCTGCCCAATAAAATCCTCGCGCACCAGCCCATGCCGTTGCATCTTCTCGTTAAGCGTGCGCCGCGGTAGTTGCAAAGCCTCCATCACCGACTTGATCTCGCCCCCATGCTGACGCAAGGCCGCACGCAGGCATTGCGCCTCGAATGCTTCCATCTGCTCGCCCAGCGACTGCCCGGCAGGTGCCACCTCGATGTTTGGCGAACCCAGCCCCAGCGCATGCCGCTCCGCCGCATTGGCCAGCTCACGCACGTTGCCAGGCCAGTCATGTGACAGCAGCTGCGCCAGCTGTGCACCCGATAGCGGAGGGGCCGCGCGACCAAGCTTTTCACCGGCAGCGCGGGCAAAGTGTTCGAACAGCAGCGGAATGTCCTCTCGCCGCTCGCGCAGCGGTGCCAGGCGCAATTCGGCGACGTTCAGGCGGTAGGCCAGGTCTTCTCGGAAGCGCCCGGCACGCGCCTCCTCGAGCAGGTCGGGCTTGGTCGCAGCAATGATGCGCAGGTCGACGCTGATGCTCTGGTTGGCCCCCAGGCGCTCCAACTTCTGCTCCTGAATCACCCGCAACAGCTTGGCCTGTTGGGCCAGTGGCATGCTCTCGATTTCGTCGAGGAACACGGTGCCACCGTTGGCATACTCCAGCTTGCCGATCCGTTTACCCTGGGCGCCCGTGAAGGCGCCGCTCTCATGGCCGAACAGTTCGGCCTCGAACAACGACTCGGGGATGGCCGCGCAGTTAAGGGCTACAAAGGGCTTGGCGGCACGGGGGCCAAAGTCGTGCAGACAGCGGGCCACCCGCTCCTTGCCACTGCCGGTTTCACCGCGGATCAGCACGTTTACCGGCAGGCTGGCCAGGTCCAGGACTTGCCGGCGCAGCTGTTGCAGGCCCTGGGACATGCCCAGCAGCGTGACTTCCAGGCGTGACTTGAGGTCGGCCTGCTCGTGGAGCCGGCGGTTCTCCAGCACCAGCTGGCGCTTTTCCAGGGCGCGACGCAGGCTGCCCAGCAAGTCTTGCGGCGTGAAGGGTTTTTCCAGGAAGTCATAGGCCCCGCTGCGCATGGCTTCTACCGCCATCGGTACATCACCGTGACCGGTCAGCAAAATCACGGGCAGGTCGGGGTCGTTCGCTTGCAGGCGTTCGAGCAATTGCAGGCCATCCATACCCGGCATGCGTACATCGCTGATGATCACCCCAGGGAAGTGCTGCGGCAGGTGCGCCAGGCACTCTTCGGCGCGAGCGAACAACTGCACGCTGAAGCCGGACAGGCTCAGCCATTGCTCTACAGCAGTGCGGATACTGGCTTCATCATCGACGACGATCACCGAATTCAACATACAGGCTCCAGGTCACGGGGCAGGGTAAGGCTCAGGCGCGCGCCGCCAGGCAGGTTTTCGGCCCGCAACTGGCCGCCGGCCTCATGGACGATGCCGTAAGAGATGGCCAGGCCCAGCCCTAGCCCTTCCCCCACCGGTTTGGTGGTGAAGAACGGGTCGAAGACCTTGGCCAGGTCGGCTTCGGCAATGCCGCCACCCGAGTCGAGCACACTCAGGCGCCATAGCTCCCCGTCGGGTTCGATGCGGATCTCCAGGCGTTTGTAACGCTTGTCGATCATGGCGTCGAGTGCGTTGTGCAGGAGGTTTATCAGCACCTGCTCCAGGCGGATGGCATCGCCGCGTACCCAGGCCGGGCGTGCCAGGTACAGAGCCACCTCCACTTCCTCGCTGCGAATGCGCGCTTCCAGCAGGTGCAAGGCCTGGTCGACCACGGTTGCCAGGTCAAGGCGTTCGCGCAGGCCCATCGGACTGTTGCGGGCAAAGGTTTTCAGGTGGCTGGTAAGTGCTGCCATGCGCGTGAGCATCTGTTCCAGCGGCTCCAGCGCTTGCCGCGCTTCGTCATGGCGACCATGGTCAAGCAGCAGGCGCAGGGTTTCCAGTTGCATACGTTGGGTGGTCAGCGGCTGGTTGATTTCATGGGCCATGGCCGCTGACATTTGCCCGAGTGCGGCCAGTTTGGCTGATTGCACCAGGCCTTCCTGGGCAGTGCGCAGCTCGCGGGTGCGCTCCTCGACCTGGCGTTTGAGTTCTTGCCGGCTGCGCTGGCGCAGGCGTGCCAGGCGCAGGCGTTGACTGACGAAAAGGGCGGCGAACACCAGGCTCAGCCAGACGGCGGCGGCGCCAAGGGCTGCATTACGGCCGTCTGCAGCGACCTGCGGTTTGCGCAGCAGGTGCAAGGTCCAGTTTTCGCCTTCCAGCGGCAGGCTTTCCCACAAGTACTCGGTGCTACCCTCGGGGCCTTGCACGCGGCTAAGGGTGCTGTAGGGGGCAAACCGCGTCAGTACCTGATGCTGTAGCGGCACCAGCGGTTGCTTGTCGTACTGACGGGTTTCGGCCAGCTCGGCTCGGTCGGCGCCACTGAGCGGCTGAAGCTCGCGGTAGCGCCAGCCATCCTGGTTTGCGATGAACGTAATGCCGCGGGCGTCGCTGACCAGCAGGATATCGTTGCCCTGTCGCCATTCGCGTTCCAGCTCTGGGAATTCCAGCTTCACCACCATGGCACCAAGGAATCGGCCGTGCTCGTCGTTCACCGCGCTGGCGAGGAAGTAGCCCGGCACGCCACTGGTCACGCCCACGGCATAGAAGCGGCCACTGCCCTGGCTGCGGGTTTGCTTGAAGTAGGGACGGAAACCGTAGTTGGAGCCGACGTAGCTGCTGGGCAGCCGCCAATTGCTGGCGGCAATGGCCAGGCCGGTGCGGTCGAGCAGTTCGAGGGTGGAGGAATTGGCGGCGCCATTGATACGTTCGAGCTTGTGGTTCAGGGCGTTCTGAACGCCTTCGTCGACCGGGCCGCGCAAGGCTGCGATCAGTTCCGGGTCGAGCGCCAGCACGGCGGGGAGGGCACGGTAGCGGTCGATCAGGGTGTGCAGTGCGTTGGCGTACAGGCCCAGTTGCTGGCTGGCACGCTTGGCGTCGTCTTCCATGGCCTGGCGCTTGGCCTGGTGCATGGCCCAGCCGGCGCTGAGTGCGGTACCCAGCACGATCAGCAGGGTGATCAGCCCCAGACGCAGGGCGCGAAAGGAAAAGGGCATTGGGGGCGGATCCGGTGTTGGGGTATCGGGGCCGGCCTCTTCGCGGGTAAACCGCTCCTACAGGTACTCTGCAGCACCTGTAGGCGCGGGTTTACCCGCGAAGAGGCCGGAACAGGCGGCCTTTTTCAGTCAAAGCAATTCAAAGCTCTGCTGCTGCACCGCCTGGGAATCCAGCCCTACCTGGACATTGAACTCCCCAGGTTCGGCAACCCGCTGCAACTGGCCATTGTAGAACTTCAGGTCGTCCTCGCTGATGCGGAAGGTCAACGTGCGGGTTTCGCCCGGTTCAAGCATCAGCTTCTGGAAGTTTTTCAGCTCTTTCACCGGGCGGCTCATCGACGCCGACACATCCTGCAGGTACAACTGCACCACCGTCTCGCCTGCAACCTTGCCGGTGTTCTTGACCGTTACCTTGGCTTCCAGCGTATCGCCGCGCTTGAGATCCTTGCCCGACAGGTTCAGGCCCGACAGCTCGAAGCTGCTGTAGCTCAAGCCATAGCCGAACGGGTAAAGCGGCCCGTTGGGTTCTTCGAAGTATTGCGAGGTGTAGTTGCCCGGCTTGCCCGGCGTGAACGGCCGGCCGATGCGGGTGTGGTTGTAGTACATCGGGATCTGGCCCACAGACCGTGGGAAGGTAATGGCCAGCTTGCCGGAGGGGTTGTAGTCGCCAAACAGCACGTCGGCGATGGCATTGCCGCCTTCGGTGCCGGCGAACCATGTTTCCAGGATGGCGTCGGCCTGCTCGCGCTCCCAGCTGATCGACAGCGGCCGGCCGTTCATCAACACCAGCACCAGCGGTTTGCCGGTGGCCTTGAGCGCCTTGATCAGCTCGCGCTGGCTGGCCGGGATCTCCAGGGTGGTACGGCTTGACGACTCGTGGGACATGCCGCGGGACTCGCCGACCACGGCGACCACGACGTCGGATTGCTTCGCCGCCTTGACTGCTTCATCGATCAGCACGGCAGGCGGGCGTGGGTCGTCGACGATTTCCGGGGCATCGAAGTTGAGGAAGTTCAGGTAGTCGAGTATCGCCTTGTCACCCGTGACGTTGGAGCCTTTGGCGTAGACCAGCTTGGCCTTGCCTTCCACGGCGCGGCGCAAGCCTTCGCGCACGGTCACCGAGTGGACGGGTTTACCGTCGGCGGCCCAGCTGCCCATCATGTCGATCGGGGCATCCGCCAGCGGGCCGACCACGGCAATGGTGCCGGCCTTTTTCAGCGGCAGGGTCTGGTTGCGGTTTTCCAGCAGCACCAGGCTGCGGCGTGCCACGTCACGCGCAGCTTCGCGGTGCAGGCGGTCGTTGCTGTAGTAGTCTTTCAGGTCGGTTTCAGCCTTGCCGATACGCACGTATGGGTCTTTGAACAGGCCCATGTCGTACTTGGCGCCAAGCACCTCACGCACCGCCTGGTCCAGTTCGCGCTGGGTCACCTCGCCGGACTTCAGCAGGCCCGGTAGCTCTTCGCCGTACAGGGTATCGTTCATGCTCATGTCGATGCCGGCCTTGATCGCCAGCTTGGCGGCTTCACGGCCATCACGGGCGACGCCGTGGCGAATCAGTTCCTGGATGGCACCGTGGTCGCTGATGGTCACGCCCTTGAAGCCCCACTCCTTGCGCAGCAGGTCGTTCATCAGCCAGGTGTTGGAGGTGGCCGGTACGCCGTTGATCGAGTTCAGCGCGACCATCACGCCACCGGCACCTGCATCGAGCGCGGCGCGATAGGGTGGCAGGTAGTCGTTGTACATTTTCGGCAGGCTCATATCGACCGTGTTGTAGTCGCGCCCGCCTTCCACGGCGCCATACAAGGCGAAATGCTTGACGATGGCCATGATGCTGTCGGGGTTGGCCGGGCTGCTGCCCTGGAACGAGCGCACCATTACCTGGCCGATTTTCGAGGTCAGGTAGGTGTCTTCGCCGAAACCTTCACTGGTGCGGCCCCAGCGCGGGTCACGGGCGATATCCACCATTGGCGCGAACGTCATGTCCAGGGCGTCGGCCGAGGCTTCGATCGCGGCGGTGCGGCCGACCTTGGCGACGGCCTCCATGTCCCAGGTAGCGGCCATGCCCAGGCCGATCGGGAAGATGGTGCGCTCGCCGTGGACGGTATCGTAGGCGAAGAACATCGGGATCTTCAGGCGGCTGCGCATGGCCGCGTCCTGCATTGGCCGGTTTTCGGGGGCAGTGCGTGAGTTGAAGGTGCCGCCGATGCGGCCGGCGGCGATCTCCTCGCGGATCTTGTCGCGGGGCATTTCCGGGCCGATGCTGATCAGGCGCAACTGGCCGATTTTTTCGGCTTCGGTCATCTGGCTGATCAGATGCTCGATGAATGCCTGCTTGTCCTGCAGGGGCGGGGCGGAGGGGGCGGCGAGGGCCGCCTGACTGGCAAGGCCCATGGCCAGGCCCAGCAAAGACAGTTTCATCATCAATTCCGTTATGGGGCCGCTGCCGTATCCACGGTGATAGGTGCGCGACCGAAGTTTTCAGGCGGCTATTGTTGTACGATTTGCGGGCAATTCTTCCAGCGGCGGATTATGCCTGAATATGTCGCCTGCGGATGAAGCCCCGAATGCCGGGATAACAACTATAAGAACGCTCAAGAGACCGACGGCATGACCCCCTTCGACGAATACCATCAGCGGCAGATTGCCGAAGCCATTGCCCGTGCCGAACGGCGTACCGATGCCGAACTGGTGACGGTGCTGGCCCGCCGAGCAGACGATTATGCCTATTGGCCGTTGCTCTGGGCCGCCGTGCTGGCGCTGGCCGTACCCGGTCTGTTGCACTGGCTGCTGGCTTGGCCCAGCGTGCGCGGTGTGCTGATGGGCAACGTGCTGTTGTTCGTCGGCCTGTGCCTGCTTCTGCGCAACCCGCGCCTGGCCGATTGGTTGATCCCCCGTGCCTTGCGCCGCTGGCGCGCCTCGCGCCTGGCCCGCCAGCAGTTTCGCGAGCAGAACCTGCAGCGCACAGCAGGCGCTACGGGCGTGCTGATTTTTGTCAGCGAGGCGGAGCGGCATGTGGAAATACTGGTCGATCGGGGTATTGAACACTGCCTGGATGCCGAAGCCCGCGCGGCCATCGGTGCCCGCTTTGCCGAGCAGGTGCGCCAGGGGCGAACGTTCCAGGGCTTTGTCGAGTGCATCGAGGCGTGTGGCGAGCTGCTTAGCCAGCACGTGCCGCCAACCCATGCCCGCAACGAATTGCCCAACCGTTTGGTGATTCTCGACTGAAGGAGCACCAGCGTTTCTGGAGAGCGCTCCCACAGGGTGCTTGGGGCACGTTAGAATAGGCGTTCCGCTACCCAAGGCTCCCTTTTTCATGTCCGCCAGTACTTCTGCCTCTTGCGCGCCGGATGCGCGCGCTCAGTTTCTCGACCTGCTGAACGCCGCCCTGCACGGCGAAACCCTGGTCAAGCTGGTGCTGGCGCGCCATGTCGGTGCCGACCAGACCTTGCAACGGATCATTGCCAAGCCGCTGCAGGTCAAGGGCCAGCCGTGCCTGTCGCTGGTCTACCGCCACCAGACCCGCGACATCACCCGCAACCTGCCGCTGGACCAGGCCCAGGTGCTGGTTGCCGAGTTGCTGCCGGACAGCTTCCGCAATGCTCACCTGTTCGATGCTGACGGCGAAGTGCAGCTGACCTTCAGCAAGAAGGGCAAACCGATGCTCCAGCGCCACGGTGCCCAGGCGCCGCGTGTGGCCGACGCGGGCAGCGGGCATGACCGCGAGAAGAAGCGTTATCTGGAACTGTCGCGGCCATTTCTGCGCGACCTCGGTGTGACCGACGCACAAGGCGCACTGATCCCGTCCATGTCGCGCAAGTGGAAGCAGATCAACAAATTCATCGAGGTCTTCGATCACGCCCTCGCCAATGCACCGGTGTCGGCGGAACAGGCGCTGCGGGTGGCCGACTTCGGTTCGGGCAAGGGCTACCTGACCTTTGCCATGCACGATTACCTGCGCAACAGCCTGGGCCGCGACGCACAGGTGACTGGCGTGGAACTGCGCCAGGACATGGTCGACCTGTGCAACACCGCAGCCGCACGCCTGGACCACCCGGGCCTGGAGTTCCAGTGTGGTGATGTACGCAGCGTGGTGCCTGAGGCCATCGAGGTGATGATCGCCTTGCATGCCTGTGACATCGCCACCGACTACGCCATCCACACCGGCATCCGCTGCAACGCCGCAATCATCATGTGCTCGCCGTGCTGCCACAAACAGATCCGCCCGCAACTGCACAGCCCGGGGTTGCTGCAACCCATGCTGCAGTACGGCCTGCACCTGGGCCAGCAGGCCGAAATGCTCACCGACAGCCTGCGCGCGCTGTATCTGGAAGCCTGTGGCTATGAAACCAAGGTGTTCGAGTTCATCTCGCTGGAGCACACCAACAAGAACAAGATGATTCTTGCGGTGAAGCGGCGCCAGGCGGGGGATAACGGGGCGTTGCTGGAGAAAATTGCCCAGCTCAAGGCGTTCTATGGGGTGCAGGAGCATTGCCTGGAAACATTGTTGCGCGCGGATGGATTGCTTTGATGGTCATCTTTGCGTGAATGTTGGCGCGCCCCCAGGCTCTTGCAGTTTCATGCTTTTTACATGTCATTAAATGCCGCTATCGATATGCCTGATATGATGATCAGGATTGAGATGGACTTCCTCAGGATGCCAGAGGGTGCGATATCTTCGCTAATGAAGTTCGGAAAGAACCGGGTGGCGATGATTCCAAAAATAAGTACAAACACAGGGTGAATACTAACAACGACTGAGACCAAGGCCGCGCCGCCGCCTACTGCCAATGCAGCCATGAAAAATACGTAGCCTCCTACATCGAATAGATTGGTGGCGGCGAAAATGCTAAATTGCCTGGCGTTAAGAACTTTCAGGTCCTGAATTATTAGCCTTCTCCAGGCAGGGTTAAGCAGCAGTAGAAGCCCACCGAATGCATACCCTGAAAAGTTGAAAAGCAGAACGAACTCAAGGTTTTTGCTTTTTAGTATTTCGTCGGAAATGATGGTTGATATAGCGCCAAAAAATGCGGATACAAATACCATCGCAACATGCCTTCTTTCTCCTAGCCCAAGAATTGTTTTTTTTGACAGGCAGAGCGATAAAATACCCCCGGTGATCAAGAAAAATCCTAAAAACTGCTCGTGCGTGGGGAAAGCGTGAAATATTAATATGGATGCCGCCAGAACAAATAGTGGCTCTGACTGATGGATAGGTATCACTACCGAAACATCCATGTCCTCCAGGGAGTAGCTATATGCGAAATACTGAAGGAATATAGCAAGCCCAGAAAGTATATTAAGGCTGGCGAATAGGGGGTCGATTTCAGAGACATCAAGAAAAGTAAGTATGGCTGCGGCAAAAAATATATTACCTATGCTGAGAAGAAAAATAAAGGGTATATAATTTGATGTTATATGTTCAATGGCGAATTTGTCTAGTATGTTGGATAGGCTCCATAGTAATGGTGCCATTAGAGATAAGTATATCCAAGTCATGGGTGACGCTCCAGGGCACCGATGATCGTGCTTTTGCTATGTTGTAATAGTTCATGGGAAAAATCGTCAGTGTTATGATCAAAAAGGAATGTATTGTTGTAGGTGAATGATTGTGAGGTTTCATGTGCCAAAATGTTGTCCAGTATAGTTGGCGCCTCCTTTAATCTTGATGAGTGGCGAAGCTTCAAGATTGTTATTGTGTTTCCATAGTGTGCAGCTTCATCCCTAGCGGCGTTACGTATCCAGGTTGACAGACATGAAGGTCCCAAGCTATCAAAAAAATCAAAGTCTTGCTTGTAGGCTCTTGTGCTTGTTATTTCATCGAATGCAATAGAGAGCAGAATGGTGAATTCATCAGTCAGAAATTTTTCAATGGCCCCAAAGTCTGGCTCTCTGGCATTCAGCTGGCGTTCGATGAGCTCTTCGCTTTGTCCGTAAAGAACGCTGTTTATCTTGCGCAGGCCTCTGTAGTGGTTTTGTTCGTCGAGATGCCAAAGGCATGTAAACTCCAGGAATTCATCGCTTAGATTAAGGTCTTTACGTTTCAGGAGATAGAGAAGAAAGTGCTTCGAATCGAACTCGGAACTCATGTCGTGCCATAAATTTTCTTGGCGACGCTTGATGTCTTTCTTGTTTTTGGTAATGGTAGCAGGTGAAAGTTCTTTCAATAGTTCGACTGATGACCAGTCATGGCACTTCAGGCCGATTGCCGTCTTTATATAGCCCATGTTTGTACGTCCTGTACGTGTTCAAGGAATTTCTCAAACTGCCATGAGAGGTAGGTTGAGGGATAAAGGCTATCCTTTGCGTTGTAATCAGGTGACCAGTTTGTGTATGCGCCGACCAGCTCTCCCAAATAGGGTTGTGCAATGCCGAGTATGAACTGGAAATCGATTTCCTCCGCCTCCACAATTCCATGTCTTGGGTTTTCTAAGGCCCATCTGATGCCAGCTATTACACCTGCAACTACTTGTAAGGTGGTGGCAGAACTTTGGGGATTCAAAGCTTGAGCTGCACAGTTTTTAAGGGCAGAGCCGTACCAATATGCATTCTTCTCATGTCCCATCAAGAGAACGCCGAGATAGTCAGCGGGGGTGTGGGTCAATGACAGTAAGTGAAGATATCTGGTCGCCAAACTCATCAGAGAGTATGGGGAGAAGTGCGGTTGCAGTCGCTCCGTACCCTATAATTATAAATTTCATCGGGTAACTTCCTGTTATTTTGTCTGTTGATGAATCAGGTCAAGGCCCGGCGCGATGGTGCGCGGTACATATAAGACGCACTTGATAGAATCATCAGACGTATGAGCGGTCAAGATTTTTTGCAGGTGCAGTTGCATTTTAAAGTAAGTACTACGGAGCGATCCTAATGGCTTGTAGGATATTTCTGGTCTTGCTCGGAGTTTGGAAGTTGGTATTCTGATTGCATCCCTCTGCGTCCTGGCAATTTTGCGCGCCAGTTAAGGCGTGTGGTCGATAACGGCTTGGGCAGCAAAGCGGTGATAGTTGCGCCAAATGCTGGGAAGGAGAAGTAGCGATGGAATATGGGTTAACGCTCAAGTATCAGTTGAGCGAAAAAGTAGGCACCGATGCGATATTGGAACATCTGGCCGAAGGCGGGTGTAGTTTGCGCTGGTCGGTTTAGGACAGCCAATTCGATTGGCGCTAGTATTTATCCGCGAATCTACCTCTGCGAAAGAAGCGATCAAGAGCGCGCTGAAAGGCGTTTGCAGTGTTGTGACCAGCGCTCGTCTCATCGAAGCGACATCTGGTCTCTTAGGCTCTGTACGAAAGTCTTGGGGCGCAGGTCAGGCAAGGCGAAAACAACCGAGGAAGCGGAGTGTACTGGAGTACATGAGCATTCCAAGGCTGTTTTCAACGCAGGATGAACAAGTATAAAGGCTTTTCGTACAGAGCCTAAGGCAACTACTGGCTTGCTCAGGGCACCTTGGAGCTGGCTCGCAGAGCGTTGCTGTAAATGTCTCAAGTGCGTATGAGCGAGTGTTTGGTGCTTGTGACTCAACCTATTGAGCTTCTGCTCAAGCCCCTCGTTCAAGGCTGGACGGCACTTCGACAGCCAATGCTGCCTGCCCCAGCGGATGGGTGCTGGCATCGAAGAAATGCAGCGTCGTCCCCGGCAAATCCCCGAAACGATCTGCAAAATGCTGCTTCTGATTAATCACCGACGCCTCGCCCAGCGGCCGAATGGCAATGGACAGCTGTTGCGGACGTGCTTGGCGCACAGCGTCGAGCAGGTGCCGGTCACTGCTGTCCAGGTGCTGCCCGAACAGGCATAGCCCCTGGCTTTCCCCTGCCAGCTGCCCCAGGCACCAGCTCAGATAGTCCGAGTTGCGGATGGCGCGCAGTTTCTCGTCGCTGCGGTCTTCGTTGACGAACAGCGGTACTTCACCCGGGATGTTCACGGCAAACCCATCGAGCAGTTCGGCACTTTCAGCGCTGCGCTGGCGGGTGGTGCCGTCGGGCAGCTTGAGCAAGTGCAGGCCGCCATGCAGGTGCATCACCCGGGTACCTTCGCTGCCGGTGCGTCGCACGTCGAAATAGCCCTGTTCGTCGAACAGCTCGGCGAAGCCATTCGGGGCGTGCTGCACGGCCCATGGCAGCAGCAGGTCGTAGTTGCTGGTGTAGACGCTTCGATAGCTGCGCAGCGCCTGATTGAGGGTTGCCAAGGTGGCCGGCGGCAGCAGTTGCCAGGGCAGATGCACCGTACGCACGGCGTGGATCAACGCTTCCTTGATCGAGTAGTAGCGGTTCAGCGGTGCGGTGGAGTTGATGGCCAGGGCGGCATTGGTACGCACCGTGGTGTTGAGGGCGCTGAGCACCGGCTCGAACAGTTCCGTGGCCAAGGACTTGAACAGTGCCTGGTCGCTGACGGCTAGGCCTTTCTTGCGGCCTGCGCGTTGCGCTTGCTCGAACAGCGAGAAGTAGCCGAACGGCTTCCATACTGCGCGGCTGGCGCCATTGCCCAGCAGCAGGGCGTCGCAGGGGTGGCGGGCGGCGAGTTCTGGCCAGGGGGTAAGGGTGGCATCGAGTGCGGGCATGCTGGGTCCGTTGGGTGGTGCGGGAACGGGGGCGACTTTAGCATGTCGTGCGAGGTGTGCGAGGGTTGGTGTCAAGGCGATGGTCTTGTGTTGTCTGTGCTGGCCCTTTCGCGGGTAAACCCGCTCCTACAGGTCCATGTAGGAGCGGGTTTACCCGCGAAAGGGCCAGCACAGTCGCAGCACGTTGAACAGGACGAAAGCCGCTCAGCCCTGTTCGGTCACTTGCACACTGCGGTTTCGGTTGCGCCACACGCGGTACGCGCGAATTCCCGCGCGTACCGAGCCGAATAGCAGTTTGTCTTCCATGTCCCGCGCCATCCCCGAGCGCACCAGCATGCGCAGGAAAGTACCGCGGGCGCGGGCGATGGCGAAGAAGATGCCTTGGGCCGCCAGGGTGTCACGCACTTCGCGTAGGGCGGCGATGCCGCTGACATCGATGCTGGTGACCGCTTCGGCATCGAACAGCACGGCTTTAGGCTGGTCCTGGCTTTGCACGGCTTCCAGCAGGCGCATCTTGAAGTAGTCGGCATTGAAGAACAGGATGGCGTCGTCGAAGCGGTACACCACCAGGCCAGGCACGGTGCGGGCGTCCTTGAACTTGCGGATGTCCACCTGGCCTTCGGTGCCCGGCAGCCAGCCCAGTACGGCATCGGTGGGCTGGTAGATGCTGTAAAGCAGGCGCAGGATCGCCAGGGTTACGGCAAACACGATGCCGGGCAGCACGCCCAGGCCCAGTACGCCCGCCGTGGTCAGCAGGCACAGCCAGAACTCGAAGCGGCTAAGACGCCGGATGTGCCCCAGCGACTTGATGTCGATCAGCCCCCAGCCAGCCATCAGCAACACTGCGCCCAGCGCAGCCTGCGGGATCCACGCCATGGGTGCGGTGAAAAACAGCAGGATCAGGGCGATCACCAGTGCAGCGATGATGCCCACCAACTGGCTTTTGCCTCCGACCATGTCGTTGACTGCAGTGCGTGAGTCGGCGCCGCTGATGGCAAAGCCCTGGGAAACCCCGGCCGCCAGGTTGCTCACGCCCAGCGCGACGAATTCGTGGTTGGCGTTGATCGCATAGCCATGCCGGGCGGCAAAGCTGCGTGCGGTAAGCATGGCGCTACAGAAGCTGACGGTAGCGATACCCAGGGCGTCGCGCAGCAGGCTCTTCATTTCCGCCAGGTTGCTGTGTGGCCAGGCCAGTTGCGGGATGCCTGCAGGTACTGGCCCAAGGACGGCAACGCCGAAGCGGTCGAGGCCGAACAGGCCAACCAGCAGCATGAACAGCGCCACTACCGTGAGGGCTGCGGGCAGGCGCGGGTAGCGCCGTGGCAGCCAGATGAGCAGGCCCAGGGCGACCAGACCGATGATCAATGTGACCCAGTGAATTTCCCCCAGGCGCTGGAAGAAGTTGATCAGGCTGAGGATGAAGCCGTCGCCCTCGATCTTGAAGCCCACCACCTTGGACAGCTGCCCGGCGATCAGGCTCAGGCCGATACCGTTGAGGTAGCCGATCAAGATCGGCCGCGAGAAAAAGCTGGCGATGAACCCGGCTCGCGCCAGGCCGGCGGCAATCAGCATCACGCCGACCAGCACGGTGACGATCACCGACAGTTCAGCGATGCGCTGTGGGTCGCCCATGGCCAGCGGTGCCACGGCACCGGCGATCATCGCGCAGGTGGCGGCGTCGGGGCCGACCATCAGCTGGCGCGAGCTACCGATCAGCGCGTAGACCATCATCGGTAGCACACAGGCGTACAGGCCATATTGCGGCGGCAGCCCGACGATCTGCGCATAGGCAATGGCAATGGGAATCTGGATCGCGGCTACCGACAGGCCGGCTTGCAGGTCGGCGTGGAACCATTCACGGCGGTAGTGCAGCAGATTGGCAAGGCCCGGTAGCCAGTGGGAGAGAAACATGCGTTGTCCTTTCGAATGGTTTCACGAATCCATTGAGCATATCCGCCACAAGCCGTTTCGCTTGCACGCACTGAGGCCCGATGCGCATTGAAGCGGATCGGCGGGTAAATGGCCATGGGCCAGATCACGGGAAGGGGAAAAACGAAAAAAGGAGCCAAGGCTCCTTTTGACTGCGATGACGTTGCTGGAACGCCATGCGGGAATGCGATGTGGAGCGGGTAGAGGGAATCGAACCCTCAACTAAAGCTTGGGAAGCTTTCGTTTTGCCACTAAACTATACCCGCATCTGAGCTGGACTTTTTACCAGAACCTTCAGCGAATTAGAAGCCCAAGTTATAAAAAAGCTTGTCGGCGCCTGTGGCCTGCGGGTATTTGCTACAAGGCGCCGAGCCGCTCAGATGGCAAATGCATGCTGCCCCTGTTGCACAGGTTGGTAACGTTGGCGGGGTTCACGCACGGTTGGCTTGAGGAACCCCAGCATGACACTGCGGGTGTTCTCGCAGGCGGTCTTGTTCTCCATGTCCAGGAAGTGGCCCGCGTCGCGGATCACGCTGAACTGGCTTCTGCCCACATGCTTGCTGAACTGCCGCGCATCCTCGACGGTGGTGTATTCGTCGCGTTCGCCGTTGATGAACAGTACCGGAATGTTGATATTGCGCGCGCCTTGCAGCGCACGTTCCAGGTCGTGCTCCAGCACCTGGTTGATGTGGAAGTGCATCTGTGCGTACTCGTGGCTGTCCAGGCTGCTCACATGGCGATAGTTGAAGCGCTTGAACAGCGACGGCAAGTGCTTGCCGATGGTGTCATTGACCAGGTTGCCGACCTGATAACGGTCGCAGGCGGCCAGGTACTGGCAGCCACGGTCCAGATAGTCGCGCATCGGCTCGTTGATCACTGGCGAGAACGAACTCACCACTGCCTTCTTCACGTACCGCGGCTGGTGCGCCAGCGCCAGCAGCGTGCTTGCGCCACCCCACGAAAAAGACATCACGTGGTCTGCCTGGAAGTGCTCGATCAGCTCAAGGAGGATATGCGCCTCGGTCTCCTTGCTGATCAGCCGTTCCTGACGGTTGTGCGGCTTGGACTTGCCTGAATACGGCTGGTCGAACAGAACCACGTTGAACTGTGGGTGCAGGTTACGTACCGTCTGGGCGAACGAGGCCGTGGTGGCCAGCGAGCCGTTGATCAGGATGATCGTGTTTTCGGCCGCATCCGCGCGATAGAACTCCGTGTAAACCCGATACTGACCTTGGATATCAAGTACAGCGATTTCTGGCCTCATGTCATCGACTCCTGGCGCAAAAAGGGTATTCGCGTCACCTAGGGTGCACGTGCTTTATGACAGGTAGGCATTTGCCTGAAGATAAAACCGGGGGCCCTGTGTCGATCCTTGGCACTTGCGTCGACGGTATTGTTTTTGGCGGGCAATTTGCCGTGCCCCAAGGCATCTAGGCCTTGGGTGGCCGGCAAAAAGTGTCATCGACCGCGGGTGTGACTTGGTAGTCACATGCAGACTGACGATTTGGATTCAAGCAGTGGGTTGGGGATCGCGCAAGTGCCGTTCGGTAAGTAATGTGACTTTTGTCGCTGAGCGGTCGTATGACGAGCCGGGCTGTCTGTTGCGGCCTAGACGGTGGCTATCTCATGCGCCGTCAGTTCACGATACTCCCCCGGCGCCAACCCCGGATCCAGCCGGATCGCCCCCATGCTTTCCCGATGCAGCCCCACCACCTTGTTGTTGAAATGCCCGAACATGCGCTTGACCTGGTGATAACGCCCCTCGACGATCGACAGCCGGGCCTGGCGGGGGCTGAGGATGTCCAGCTGGGCAGGCTGGGTGGTCAGGTTTTCGAAGGCGAAATAGAAACCCTCGCGAAACTTGGCCACATAGTGCTCGCCAATCTCGTCCTCGGTGTCCACCAGATAATGCTTGGGCAGCTTGGTAGCAGGCTGGGTCAGGCGCCTTGACCACTGGCCATCATTGGTCAGGATCATCAGCCCGGTGGTGTTGAAGTCCAGGCGCCCGGCGATGTGCAGGTCATCTCGCAACACCGTTGGCAGCAGGTCGAGAACGGTACGGTGTTGCGCATCGTGGGTGGCGCTTACGCAGCCGGTAGGCTTGTACAGCATCAGGTAGCGGGCCGGGCGGCCGGCCTGCAGCAGTTGCTCGTCCAGCTCTACGCGGCTGAACTCACGGACTTCGGTCAGCGGGTCGCTGACGATCTGGCCGTCCACCCGCACGCGGCGTTGCACCAGCATCAGGCGAACTTGCTGGCGGTTGTAGCTGGGCAGGTTGGCGAGGAAACGGTCAAGGCGCATGGTAACGATCAGTGGGCAGCGGATGGACGGAGCTGTTCTTCAACGGCGGCGCAGCGCGGGCACAGACAGGCCTTGTTGCGCAGTTCGTCGGGCAGGGCCTGGAGCACGGCCGGGTCGATGGTCACGCTGTAGCACCAACACGCCTGGGTGGCGCGGCGTGGGTCGGCCAGGCTGCACTGGTTGAGGGCACCGCAAGCGGGGCAGAGTTGCTGGTCATTCATGGCGGGTTTCACTGCAGACGCGGTTGCGGCCAGCCTGCTTGGCACGATAAAGCGCGCGGTCGGCGCGGGTCAGCAGGGCGTGCAGGGTATCCCCCGGTTGCAGGCTGCTCAGGCCGATGCTGGTGGTCAGCCGCAGCGGCTGGTCGTCGTAACTGAAAGTCAGCTGCTCGGTGCGTCGGCGGATCTTTTCCGCCACCTCGATGGCCTGGCGGTCTTCAGCTTCGCGCAGTAGCACGATGAATTCCTCGCCGCCCCAGCGGCACAGTATATCTGACTGACGCAGGCTGCCTTGCAGCACATTGGCGAATTGGCGTAGCACTTCGTCACCTGCCAGGTGGCCGTGGGTGTCGTTCAGCGCCTTGAAGTGGTCCAGGTCGATCAGCAAGGCCA
Organism: Pseudomonas sp. LTR0; assembly: GCF_036630035.1. Classification (NCBI taxonomy): domain Bacteria; kingdom Pseudomonadati; phylum Pseudomonadota; class Gammaproteobacteria; order Pseudomonadales; family Pseudomonadaceae; genus Pseudomonas; species Pseudomonas sp. LTR0. The sequence continues at coordinate 4,394,718 of NZ_CP123734.1, read as the reverse complement.
CCAGTGGGCTGCTGTCGCGCCGGGCTTCTCGCAGCGCCTGGGCGGCGAGCAGGTCGAAGCTGCGCCGGTTGTGCAGGCCGGTGAGGCTGTCGAGTGTGGCCAAGGCTTCGGTGCTGGCCTGGTGTCGGCGGACCATGGCATGCACCAGTGCCAGCACCACCAGGGTGATCATCGTACAGATCGCCAGATTCAGGTACAAAGCGTGGCGAATGCGGTCGAGGATGCCGGTTTCGCGTTTGTCCACCAACAGGTACCAGTCCAGTTCGGGCAGGTGGCGCACGTTGAGAAAGTGGCTGTGGTTTTCGCTGTCATGGTACTCTTGGCTGCCTTCACCTGGCACCAACTGCTCGGCCAGCATATCCTTCAGCTCAGGGTTGTCGCTGAGTCGCTGGCCGACTTGCAAACCATGCGGGCCGCCCTCGGAGCCGGTCAGCAGCACCTTGCCTTTGGCATCCGTGAATAGCACCGCACGCTGGTAGCGGCGTTGGTACTGATCGATCAGCTTGACCACCGACGATACGCTCAGCCCTACGCCTGCAGCGCCGATGAAGCGTTGCTGGTAGTCGTGCACCTTGTAGTTGATGAACACGGTCAGGCTGTCCTGGTTGGCCATGTCCAGATCGACGTTGATCTCATAAGGGGCCTTGAGTTCACGCAGGCGGAAATACCAGGCATCACGCCAGGTACCTGGTTCGACATGCTTGAGTACACCTTTGGCCTGGTAGTAGGTCAGCGTGCGATCGGACACGAAAAAGGACGTGAAAATGTCCTGCTTGCCCGTGACCTCGCCCAGGTAGCGGGTCATGCGTTCGGTATCCTGCTCGCCGGACAGCACCCAGTCGCGCAGGAAGGTGTCCTGGGCCATCATCGAGGCGATCAGCACCGGGCGGATCAGGTCTTTCTGGATTTCCGAGTAGACAGTGTCGGAGGTCAGCGGCAATTCGGTATTGATGATGCCGTCGCGGATGGCGCTGCGCGAGGAGAAGTAGCTGAGCAGCGAAGTAGCCAGGAAGCCGCAGGCCAGTAACACGAGCAGGGTAACGATCAGCGAGCGCTGCGAGAACAGAGCGGAACGTAAGGGCATGATCTTCCCGTGATGTGTGCCAAGCCGCTTATTCTAGTGAGATGGCCGGCAAATGACTGCAAGTTTTTCAGGGTTATTTCACCTGTATCAAGTTATTGCAGGAATGGCACTGCACCTGCGCGCCACTGTCTTATTCAGTGTCGATTAACGTATCTCGTGTCGACGCTCGCCAGCGCCGCTGTTCGGGCACTCCAGCGGTCCAGGAGGCCGCCATGTCCTATCGAATCCTGTTGGTCACCCTGCTGGGGCTGATGACTTCGGCCTGCGTCCCGTACTATGAGCGCGGGGGCTATTACCGTTCGGACTACTACTCCACCGACCGCTATGTGGCGCCGGGGTATTACCGCCATGACCGCTACTATGTGGCGCCAGCCCCGCGCTACTACTATCAGCCTACCCCCCGTTACTACCGTGGGGCGGCCCCTGCACCCCACTACCGGCCATATGCGCAGCCAGGGATGAACCAGTGGCATGGCAACCCGCGCCATGACTATGGCAATCGCCAGCGGCAAGACTACAGGCAGGACCGGGATCGCCATGACTATCGCAATGGCAGCCAGCGTTACCGGCAGGGCGATCGGCACTCCAATCGGCAGGTGGACGACCGCGGCCGCTGGGACGGGCGGCGCGGGCAGGGACGAGGAGGAAACTGGCAGCGCTAGGTGAGTGGAGGCGGGGGCTGAAAAGCAGCCCCCGGATCAGCAAGCTAACCCACATCCGCCAATGGGTGCCGCCCTTCCCACGCCTTGGCAAAATGCGCCTCGACTACCGCCGCCGGCACTTGCGCCACATCAGGCCAGTGCCAGCGCGGCTGATTGTCTTTGTCCACCAGGCGAGCGCGCACACCTTCACTGAATTCAGGGTGGCGGCAACAGTTCAGGCTCATGCTGTATTCCATCTGGAACACCTGCGCCAATGACAGGTACCGCGCCCTGCGGATCTGCTCCCAGACCAGATGCGCCGTCAGCGGGCAACCCTCATGCAGGCGTTGACCGGCATCTGCCAGCAATGGGTCGTCATGCTGCTTGAGCCTTTCCAGCGCGCGCCAGGCTGAGGCAGCATCAGCCACGTCGAGTAACTGATCGATCTCTTGCCGTCGCGGCAACCACTGGGCATCAGGCAGCTCGGCGCAGGCACGATGCTGCTCGGCCTTGAGCAGGCTATTCAGTTGTATGGCGGTCTGCTCCTGCCAGTTGAGTTGCAGCAACTCCTCGATCAAGGCTTCTTGCTGGTGCTCGCCCAGAAAGCGGTCAGCCAGGCCCAGGTCAAGGGCATCGCGGGCGTTGATCGGTGCACCTGTCAGGCCGAAGAACAAACCCAGCTTGCCCGGCAGCCGGGTCAGGAACCAGCTGGCGCCTACGTCAGGGTAAAGGCCGATGCTGATTTCCGGCATGGCCAGCCGGCTGCTGGGTGTGACGATGCGTACGTTGGCGCCTTGCAGCAGCCCCATGCCGCCACCCAGGACATGCCCATGACCCCAGCACAATAACGGTTTGGGGTAGGTGTGCAGGGCAAAGTCCAGGCGATATTCGGCGGCGAAGAAGGAGGCCGCCAACGGCGGGACACTGCCGGGGTGGTCGCGGCAGGCTTGCACCAGCGCACGTACATCGCCGCCTGCGCAAAAGGCTTTTGCCCCGTTGCCGCGCAGCAGCACGCAGACGATACCCGGGTCGCGGGCCCAGGCATGCAGTTGTTCGCCCAGCACCTCGATCATCGGCAGGTTCAGGGCATTGAGCGCCTTGGGTGCATCCAGGGTGGCGATGCCGATGCGGGCGCCATCGACGCCGGTGAGTACCTCGCAGTGAATGGTCATGGACTACCTCTCGCAAGTCATCGCTCAAGTATGGCTTGCCTGGCCGATCATGCCGGTCGTCGGTCGGATCGTTTGACAAGCGCGAAGGGCTTACCTAGTGTCGCGCCATTGTTTATGGAAGGCCCCATGACTGAAGACGATCGCATCAAACTCGAACCCAGCTGGAAGGCCGCATTGCGCGGTGAATTCGACCAGCCTTACATGCACCAGCTGCGCGAGTTCCTGCGTGGCGAGTACGCTGCCGGCAAGGAGATCTACCCGCCAGGGCCGCTGATCTTCAATGCGCTCAATTCGACACCGCTGGATCAGGTGAAGGTGGTCATCCTCGGTCAGGACCCGTACCACGGGCCGGGGCAGGCACATGGCTTGTGCTTCTCGGTGCAACCGGGCGTGGCCACGCCGCCGTCGCTGGTCAATATCTACAAGGAGCTGCAGCGCGACCTGAACATCCCGATCCCCAGCCACGGCTACCTCCAGAGCTGGGCGGAACAAGGCGTTCTATTGCTCAACACGACCATGACCGTCGAGCGCGCCAATGCCGCGTCGCATGCCAAGAAAGGCTGGGAATTGTTTACCGACCGGATCATCCAGGTGGTCAGTGAGCAATGCCCGAACGTGGTATTCCTGCTATGGGGGGCTCATGCGCAGAGCAAGCAGAAGCTGATCGACGGTACCAAGCACCTGGTATTGAAGTCGGTCCATCCTTCACCGCTGTCGGCGTATCGCGGGTTCATCGGCTGCGGGCATTTCAGTCGTGCCAACAGCTTCCTCGAGCAGCGGGGGCTCGGGCCCATCAACTGGGCACTGCCCCCACTGTGAGAAACCGCGGGTGGGTTACGCAATCGCTCAGGGCGTCATGCTGATGCGCGGCTCGCTGCGCTGGCCAATTGCAATACCCCGCTCATGGTTCTGGCGCACATACTCCACCAAGGCTTCCAGGTCGGAAATGCCGGTGTCCTGACGTCGCCTTCCTTCTTTGAACGTGGCCAAACCACCGCCACCATCGGCCAGGAACAGGTTGCTGACTACGCGATAATGGGTCAACGGCTCTAGGGGTTTCCCATGCAGACGTACACTACCCTCGACCACACGGCTGCCGACAGGCCGTGAACCATCCCATTCATAATGGAAACCTTTCGATACTTGCAGCGGATTGAAATTGCCCCTGTTCCATTGAAGGTTGAGCAGTTCGGTAATCTGCCTGCCTGTCAGTTCCTGAACTATCAGAGGGTTATTGAACGGTTGTACGGCGAATAATTGTTCGTAGGTCAGGTCGCTATCGGCAGGTTGTATCAGGTCACTTCGCAGCCCACCCAGGTTGAGAAAGGCAACCTGTGTCTGAAACGCTTGGGTCATGGCCAATTGGGCATCCGTGACCAGGTTCCCCAAGGTTGTTTCACCGGCGGCATTTTCTTCGCGGTCAAGTTCTGCCGTCGAGATGCGTCCTATGGGTTCGAGCAGTTTTTCCCCGGACCGCTGGCGCACTTCCTCCAGCAAACTCGTCAACTTGGCATTCGGCAGGTAGTTCTGTGGGTCAGCAGGAATATTGCGGGCGGTGATGTTCGTGACGTGATGGGTGCCTGGCGTCACCTGCAACTTCAACTGAGTCAGGAAGTGGCCGTATTTGCCAGCCTGAGTGATGCTCAGATCACCCACCTTGCATTGATAGCTGGCATGCGAGTGACCGCTGATGACGGCATCTACCGCAGGATCCAGCCGCTTCGCCACGTCGACGATCGCCCCCCCCAGCTGACTGCAATCCTTCGTGTCGAACGGCTCGGCGGTATCCCCTCCCTGGTGCATGACCGCAATGATTGCATTGACACCTTTGGCTTTGAGCTCCGGAATCACGTCATTGATGGCTTGCGCTTCATCTGTGGCCTTGAGCCCTGCGAATGCTCTGGCCGAAACCACTTTTTCCATGTTGCGCGGTACTGCACCGACGAACGCTATCTTGACCCCTTTTACCTGTTGAATGTGATAGGCCGGTAACAAGCGTTTGCCCGTAGTGGTATCGATCAGGTTGGACGCTATGTAAGGGAAGCCACTTCCTGGATAGTTGCCGCGAAACTTGCAAGCCTTTTCAGGGCGCGTTGACTCGCATCCTCCGTGGATCTGTCGAAGAAACTCGGCCTTGCCTGCATCCAGTTCGTGGTTCCCGGATGCGCTGACGATCATGCCCATCGCGTTCAAGGCCTCAAGCACAGGCTCGTCAGCCCAGAGCGCAGAAATGGCGGGGCTGCCCCCTATCAAGTCGCCAGCGCCGATGAACAGCAGATCGGGGTCCTGCGTTCGCAGTTCATCGAGCATGGCGCCGAGTGTGGCGATGCCGCCGTAGGTCAGGCGGGTAGCGCCTTGCGCGCCGGCGTAGTCTTGGGGGTTGGGTTCCAGGTAGCCGTGAAGATCATTGATAGCCACGACGTTGATCTGGACGGGGGCAGGTGACTCTGCGGCAAGACTGCCTGCGCTAAAGGCAAGGCATGCCCAGGCAATAGCCGAGCGATAGTTGCAAGAAAGACGGACTTTCATCTTTACCTCTTGAATGCCGGGAAGTGTGGGTTTGCTGGCGATCAGGGCAGCAATCCGACTCTATTCACCCGGGCATTGAGCAAGTGGTAACTATCTATCTTCAGGGTGCTTGCAGCTTGAATGCCTGTTGTCCCACAACCGGAAAAGCGGTTCTGCAAGAAACAACACCAGAATCAGGCGCATTACCTGCAGCGCCGTAACCAGTGGCACCGACAACTGCAACGTTTCGGCCGTGAGGCTCATTTCGGCAATCCCGCCAGGCATCATCCCCAGTGTCAGCGAACGCAAGTCCAGTGCAGTCATCATGCTCAGCACCCACGCAGCAGTGGCGGCAATCGCCATGCACAACACCGTGGCCATCAAGGTGCGCCCCAGGAACGACGGTGCGCGGCGGAAAAACGCGCGGTTGAAATGGCAGGCCAGGCCGCTGCCGATGAGCCACTGGCCGATCTGGCTGGCGCCATTGGGCAGGGCGATCTGCAGGTTGCCGGCCAGGCTGACCGTAGCTGCTACCAGCAATGGCCCGAACAACCATGGGTTGGGCTGACGCAAGCGCTGCCAGAGCAAGGCAACGGCAACGCCCAGGGGCGCAATCAGCGCCAGCCAGCCCCAGCTCACGCTACCGGTGTGGTTCAGGGGTACACCGTCACCCAGCAAGAACTTGAACAGCACCGGCACGCACAGCACCACTGCCAGCACACGCAAGCTCTGCGCTGCCGCCACCTGGCTGAGCACCGCGCCATTGCGCGCCCCAAGGTTGACCATTTCTCCCGAACCGCCTGGCATGCTGGCAAAGAACGCTGTGGCACGGTCTTCGCCGGTTTGCCGCAGCAGCCATACGCTGATCACGCTGGACAGGGTGGTGAACAACGCCCCGAAGAAGATCAGCGCGAAATGGCTGGCTACTTGCTCGATCACCGCTGGCGTGAAGTGCAGGCCGATGCCGATGCCGATGATCCACTGCCCACATTTGCGGCCGTTGGGGATTTCCGAAAGTTGCCAGGGCGTCAGGCAGCGCACCAGGATGATCGCCAGCAATGAACCGACCATCCATGGCAAAGGCCAGCCGACCTTGCTGGCGGCAAAACCGCCAGCAAGGCCGACCAGCCCGGTCGCGACGAACAATGGCAACGACCGATCAGGCATCGGCCAAGGCCCGGCGCTGCAGGCTGCGTTTGCGCCAGATGCGCAGCAGCGGCAGGGCGAGCATCGCCACTACCAGCGCCCAGATACCCATGCTGATCGGGCTCGACCAGAGGATGCCCAGTTCACCATTGGAGATCGACAGCGCCCGACGCAGGTTCTGCTCCATCAGCCCGCCGAGGATGAAGCCCAGCAGAATCGGCGACAGAGGGAAGTCCAGTTTGCGCATGATGTAGCCCATGATGCCGATGCCGACCATGAGGAACAGGTCGAAGGTAGTGGCATGCACGGCGTAAACGCCGATCGCGGTGATGATGGCGATCACCGGCACCAGCGCCCAGTTTGGCACGGCGAGGATACGGGTGAAGATGCGGATCATCGGGATGTTGAGGATCACCAGCATGATGTTGGCGACGAACAGCGAGGCAATCAGGCCCCAGACGATATCTGGCTGCTGCTCGAACAGCAGTGGGCCAGGGGTGATGTTGTACAGGGTCAGGGCGCCGATCATTACCGCCGTGGTGCCGGAGCCGGGTACGCCCAAGGTCAGCATCGGTACCAGGGCGCCACAGCAGGACGCACCAATGGCAGTTTCTGGCGCTGCCAGGCCACGGGCATCGCCCTTGCCGAACTTGCCGCTTTCACCCGCCAGGCGCTTCTCGGTCATGTAGGCCACGGCGCTGGCCAGCGTTGCGCCGGCGCCGGGTAGAACACCCATGATGAAACCGAGCAGGCCGCAACGGATGTTGACCAGGAACACCGAGGCCGCTTCCTTGAAGTTGAACAGCATGCGGCCGGTAGCCTTGACTGCCTGGTGGCCATGGTGGGTCTTTTCCAGCAGCAGGAGGATTTCGCTGATGGAGAACAGGCCCAGCACGAGCACCACGAACTGAATGCCGTCGGCCAGGTGCACGCTGTCACCGGTGAAACGGTACACGCCGCTGTTGGCGTCGATGCCGACCGCCGACAGGAACAGGCCGATGAGTGCGGCAATGAAGGTTTTCAGTGGTTTGTCACCGGCCATTCCACCCAGCGCGACGATGGCGAACACCATCAGCACAAAATACTCCGCAGGGCCGAAGGCGATGGCCCATTTCGCCAGCAGCGGGGCGAACAGCACCATGCCGCAGGTGGCGATGAAGGCGCCGATGAACGAACTCCAGGCCGACAGCGACAGGGCAACACCGGCCAGACCCTGGCGGGCCATCGGGTAACCATCGAGGGTGGTCATGACGGTCGAGGCTTCGCCCGGGATGTTCAGCAGGATCGAGCTGATACGCCCGCCATATTCGCAGCCCAGGTACACCGCAGCCAGCAGGATCAGCGCCGATTCCGGCGGCAGGCCGAGGGCAAAGGCGATGGGGATCAGCAGGGCCACGCCATTGATCGGGCCCAGGCCCGGCAGCAGGCCGACCACGGTACCGATCAAGGTGCCGGAGAGGGCGGTGACCAGGTTGTAGGGGGACAGGGCAATGCCGAAGCCCTGGCCCAGGTAGCTCAAGGTATCCATGTGTCAGTTCTCCAGTACGCTCAGCAGGCCAAGGGGCAGGGGCACGTCCATCACGCGGTCGAACAGCCAGTAGAGGAAGATGCTCATGCCGACCACCACGATGGCGCTGCGCAGCCCGCGGCCACCGTACAGGCGGGCCATGGGCAGGCCGACCAGGACAGCGCTGAGGATGAAGCCGAGGGCTTCGAAGGTGGCGGCGAAGACGAGCAGCAGGCCGACACAGGCGGCGATCTTGATCAGGGTCTCGCGATCGAGTTCCGGTTCGTCGTCCTTGCGCACGATGGGCGTTGGGCGGAATACCAGGTACAGCAGCCCCAGCCCCATCAGGCCGAGCACCAGCAACGGGTAAGCGCGCGGGCCCACCGGTTCATAGGAAAATGCAGCCTGGTAGGGCCAGGCCATGACGGCCAGGGCGGCACACACCGCAAGCAGGGCCAGGGCGAAAATGCGTTGAAGGATCATTGGGGAATCCTCGATTGTGGGCGCGGGTAAACCCGCACCCACAAGGGCTATGAAAGGTCGTGGAAGGCTTACTGGATCAGGCCGAATTCCTTGGCCAGTGCCTTGTAGTCAGCCACTTGCTTCTTCACATAGCCGTCCAGCTCTTCGCCGGTCATGGCGAACGGGAACAGCTCGCGCTGGTCTCGCAGCTTGGCGAAGTCCTCTGAGGCAAGCATCTTGTCGAACGAGGCCTTCCACCAGGCGTAATCCTCATCGCTCACCTTTGGCCCCAGGTAGAAACCACGCACCACCGGCCAGACGATGTCGTAGCCCTGTTCCTTGGCCGTCGGGATGTCTTTCATTTCCGGCTCGTCCAGGCGGTTTTCCGAGAACACTGCGAGGAGGCGCATGTTGCCGCTCTGGATGTGCGGCATGGAGTCGGAAATGTCGGTAGAGCCGACCTGGATGTGACCACCCAGCAGTGCCGTGGCGATTTCGCCACCGCCTTCCAGGGCCACGTAGCGCAGGTCGCGCGGGTTTATGCCAGCGGCCTTGGCGATCAACGCGGTCTGCATCCAGTCCTGGCTGCCAACGGTACCGCCGGAACCAATCACGACCTTGCTCGGGTCTTTCTTCAGCGCGGCGACCAGATCATCAAGGGTCTTGTAGGGCGAGTCGCTCTTCACCGCGATGGCACCGTAGCTGGTGCCGACGGCAGCCAGCCATTTCACCGCGTTTTCGTCGAAACGGCCGAACTTGCCCTGGGCCAGGTTAAGCAGCGAGCCACTGGACCAGGCCACCAGCGTGCCGGCGTCTGCCGGGCGCTGGGCGACCACGGCGTTGTAGGCGACCGCGCCGACACCGCCGGGCATGTAGGTGACGCGCATTGGCTTGCTGAGGATCTTTTCTTGTACCAGTGCGCTTTGCACCAGCTTGCAGGTCAGGTCGAAGCCACCACCGGGTGAGGCGGGTGCGATGCATTCGGGGCGTTTCGGTTCTGCAGCGAGGGCGTTGCCGGCCAACAGCAGGCAGCCGGTAGCGAGGACGAGGCGGCGCAGTGAAAAGGTCATCGTCGATCTCCGTGAGCGTTGTTGTTATCGGATTACCGCTATGGGGTTACCACAGCGCCACGCTGTAGCTGACCAACAGCCTCACTTCATCCGCGTCACGGGCGAAGTTGGAGCGGAAGGTAGCGTTGCGCAGGCGCACGGCGACGTTCTTCAACGGGCCGCTTTGTACCACGTACTTCAGTTCGGTGTTGCGTTCCCACTCTTTGCCTTCGCCACCGGCAGCCCGGCTGACGTTGTCACCGCTGACATAACGGGTCATGAAGGTCAGGCCCGGTACGCCGAGCGCGGCGAAGTTGTAGTCGTAGCGCGCCTGCCAGGAGCGTTCGTCGGCCCCGGCGAAGTCGTTGATCTGGACGAAGTTGACCAGGTACGGGTTGGCGCCATCCACATACGGGAAGGCGCTTTCGCCAGACAACTGCTGCCAGGCAGCGCTGACCTTGTGCCCGCCCAGGGCATAGCTGAGCATGCCGTTGAAGGTGGTGTTGTCGATGTTGCCGGCCTTGGCTGCGCCAGCGTCGTCACTCATGGCAAGGCGCAGGTCGGCACCCAAGGTGCCCGGGCCCCATGGTTGGGTGGCGACCATGCCGATGAAGTGCTGGCGGTAAATATCGTCGAGCTGGGCGAAGTGGTAGCTGCCGGTGATGCGGTCGGTGAACTGGTAGTCGAGCCCGCCCAGAGCCAGGTTGTCAGCGTTGAAAGAGCCACCGAAGCGGCCGTTCTTGTTGTTCAGCGCTAGGTCTTCCCAGTTGGTGTCGTTGCGGTCCTTGGCCTTGTCTATGCGGCCACCGGTGAAGGTCAGGCCCTTGATCTCCTTGGAGGTGAGCAGGCCGCCCTCGAAGGTTTGCGGCAGGATACGCCCATCGTTGGGCTGCAGCGTCGGCAGTTCGGGGATCAGGGAGCCGATCTTGAGTTCAGTCTGGGAGATCTTCACCTTGCCGGTCAGGCCCAGCTTGGAGTATTCGTCGGCAGCCTTGCCGTCATCGTGGGTCGGCAGCAGGCCGCTGTTGGCACGGTCCGGGCTGGAGTCGAGCTTGATGCCGAGCATGCCCAATGCGTCCAGGCCAAAGCCCACGGTGCCATCGGTGTAGCCAGACTCGAAATTGAGCATGAAGCCCTGGGCCCATTCATCGCGCTTGGATTGCTGCGCGCTGGTGCCGTCGCGGAAGTCGCGATTGAAGTACATGTTGCGGGTTTCGAAGGTGGCCGTGCTGTCTTCGAAGAAGGCGGCCTGGCTCATCGGGGCGACACCGGCAAGCGCGAGGGCGCTGGCGATGGCCGAGGGGCGTGCGATAAAGGAACGGGTAGGCGCGAACGCCTGCGGCTGCGATGACAGCATCGTCGAGGACTCCGTTTATTGTTCTTATTCGTTGCACCTTGCTGGTGCTTTTTTCGGCGCGAAGGGCGACCGTGGTGCGATGCTAGGCAACGAACCTTTCGCTAACCTTTCAGCGTGAAAGGTTTGTCACGAGGGGCTTCACAGGCGTGATGACAGCGGTACACTCCGCGCCACCGTCCCACCCGAGCAGGGAGAACCCGATGCGTGTGCTGCTGGTCGAAGACCACCTGCAACTGGCCGAAAGCGTGGCCCAGGCCTTGAAAAGCCATGGCCTGACCGTAGATGTGCTGCATGACGGCGTGGCGGCCGACTTGGCGCTGGCCAGTGAGGAATACGCCGTGGCCGTGCTGGATGTCGGCCTGCCGCGCATGGACGGCTTTGAGGTGTTGGCGCGCTTGCGAGGTCGTGGCAAGACCTTGCCAGTGCTGATGCTGACTGCGCGCAGCGACGTCAAGGACCGGGTCCATGGCCTGAACCTGGGCGCCGACGATTATCTGGCCAAGCCGTTTGAGCTGACCGAGCTGGAGGCGCGGGTCAAGGCCTTGCTGCGCCGCAGTGTGCTCGGTGGCGAGCGCCAGCAACGTTGTGGGCCGTTGGTGTATGACCTGGACACCCGGCGCTTCACCCTCGGTGACGACAACCTGGCGCTGACTTCGCGCGAGCAGAGTGTGCTGGAAGCGCTGATCGCTCGTCCTGGCCGAGTGATGAGCAAGGAGCAGTTGGCTGCCCAGGTGTTTGGCCTGGACGAAGAAGCCAGCCCTGATGCCATCGAAATCTACATTCACCGGCTGCGCAAGAAGCTCGACGGGCACCCTGTGGCCATCGTCACTTTCCGCGGTCTGGGCTATTTGCTTGAGCACCGCGATGCGTGACAACGGCAGCCTGCGCGGGCGCTTGCTGGGTAATTTGGCACTGTTGCTGGTGGTGCTGATGCTGGCCAGCGGCCTTAGCGCCTACTGGAATGGCCGCGAGGCCGCCGACACCGCTTACGACCGCACCCTGCTGGCTTCGGCGAGGACCATCGCCGCGGGCCTGTCGCAGCGCGATGGTTCGTTGAGCGCGGATGTGCCTTACGTGGCGCTGGACACGTTCGCCTATGACAGTGCGGGGCGCATTTACTATCAGGTGCTGGATATCAAGCAAAGGCTGATTTCTGGCTATGAGAACCTGCCGCCACCGCCGCCTGGCACACCGCGCACCGATGACTATCCGGCATTGGCACGGTTCTACAACGCCACTTACCTTGGTCAGGACGTTCGTGTGGTCAGCCTGCTGAAGCCGGTAAGCGAGCCGAACATGAACGGCATGGCAGAAATCCGCGTAGCCGAAACCGAGGAAGCGCGGGTGCGTATGGCCCGAGGGTTGATGGCCGATACCCTGCTGCGCCTGGGCATGCTGGCACTGGGGGCGTTGGTGATGGTGTGGTTTGCCGTGAGTGCCGCGTTGCGGCCGTTGGAGCGCCTGCGCACAGCAGTGGAAGAACGCCAGCCGGACGACTTGCGAGCGTTGCCGGTGGTACAGGTACAGCGTGAGCTGAGCCCGCTGGTGCGTGCCTTGAACCACTTTACCGAGCGCTTGCGCGGCCAGTTCGAGCGTCAGGCGCAGTTCATTGCCGACGCGGCCCACGAACTGCGAACGCCGCTGGCGGCGTTGAAGGCACGTGTCGAGCTGGGCTTGCGCTCGGCCGAGCCACAGGAGTGGCGGCAGACCTTGGAGTCTGCAGCCCAGGGTACCGACAGGCTGACTCACCTGGCCAACCAGTTGTTGTCGTTGGCGCGGGTCGAGAATGGCGCACGGGCAATCGCCGAAGGCGGTGCGCAGCGTCTGGATTTGAGCCAGTTGGCCCGCGAGCTGGGCATGGCCATGGCGCCTTTGGCGCACAAGCGCGGGGTGGCGCTGGCGCTGGAGGCCGAGGCGCCGGTATGGCTGAAAGGGGAGCCGACGTTGCTCAACGAATTGTTGAGCAACCTGGTGGACAATGCCTTGGCGCATACGCCAGCGGGTGGCAATGTGATTTTGCGGGTAAAGGCGCCGGCAGTGCTGGAAGTGGAAGACGACGGGCCAGGTATTCCCGAGGCCGAGCGCGAACGGGTGTTCGAGCGCTTCTACCGGCGAAGTGCGCAGGGCAGTGGGTTAGGGCTGGCGATCGTTGGCGAGATCTGTCGGGCGCACCTGGCTCAGGTGAGCCTGCATGATGGTGAGAAGGGCGGGTTGCGGGTACGGGTGAGTTTTATAGCGGATTGATGGCTTGCCTGTGTCGACCCTTTCGCGGTTCACCGCGAAAAGGCCCTGGCAGGCTGTTACAGCTCAGCGCAACATGCTCCGCGCTTCCAGCAGTTCATCGACCTCCAGCTCGGTGCCAAACGGCAGCCCCAGATGGCGGTAAGCCGGTAGCGCAGCCAATGGCCGGTGGCGCCCGCGCTGGCTGATGCAGCGGGCGATCTGCACGATGTCGATGTAATCGATCTTGTCCGTCTGGCGGTCCAGGTCATGAACCTGGCTCGGCAGGTGGACCAACTGCTCCGGAAACTCCCAGGCCTTGAGGATCTTGTCCCCCAGCACCGGCTGGAGTTGCTCGATCACGTAATGCAGGCAAACCGGGTCGGACAACAGTTCGTTGTGCTCTTCGGCATAGATGAGTACCGGCAGCGCGCCAATCTGGTTGACCAGCCCACCCAAGGTGGCCTGGTCAGGCTTGAGAGGTGTAAAGCGGCGGCAGATTTCGTAGCTGATGCCCGCCACTTCCAGGCTACTGGCCCAGATATCGCGCAGTTTCTGCTCGACTGCCGGCGAGCGGGCATGGAAAATCTGCTCGATCACCAGGCCGATGGCCAGGTTGCAGCTGTAGTTGATGCCTAGTCGCGTGATGGCGGTGTGCAGGTCGGTAACCTCGACCGCAGCACGCAGCAGTGGGCTGTTGACGACCTTGATCAGGCGCGCTGAAAGGGCCGCGTCGCGACCGATCACCTTGCTCAGGGCCGCTACGCTGATCTCGCTGTCTTCCGCTGCTTCGCGGATGCTCAAGGCAACTTCGGGCAGGGTGGGCAGGACCAGGTCATCCTTTTCGATGGCGTCGAGCAATTGTGCTTGAACCAACTCGGCCAGCTTGTTCATGGGCATGTCTACCGCAGTGGTGGTGCGGCCCCGCCACAGGGGTGGGGCAGGCTGGTCAGCGCTGGATTTCCCGGTCGCGGTCCAGTTCGTAAGGCAGGGTCAGTACCTGCAGGCGCGGGCCTTCGAGGCTGCCCAGGTGCAGGTTGCCGTCTTCCACTGCCTCGGCGCTGAGCACCGCGAGCAGTTCGCAGCCCGCGCCGTTGCCGGCAGCAATGACCACTTCACCGACCGACGAACCATGGGTGGGCGAGAAAATCTCGGCGCCCGGGGCAGGAATGGCCTGCTGGTCCAGTGCCAGGCGGTACTGGCGGCGTTTGAGTTTTCCCAGGTACTGCATGCGGGCGACGATTTCCTGGCCGGTGTAACAGCCTTTCTTGAAGCTGACGCCGTCGACGGCCTGCAGGTTGATCATCTGCGGGATGAACAGCTCACGGGTCGGGCCCATGACCTGTCCGATACCTGCACGAATCTGCCCCAGCAGCCAGTCGTTGATACTCCCTTCGGGCAGCGCTGCGGCAAGGGCCTGGCGTACAGGCTCTGCGTTCGCCGCCGGCACCCACAGTTCAACACGGCCAGCGGATGCGGTGATGGCGATCAGCCCATCATGGCGCACGGTGCTACCGGCGGCTGCGGGCACGACAAGCCCCAGCGCCTGCAGTACAGAGTCGCCACCTTGCAGGCCGAAGCGTGCCCAAGCGGTGCTTTCGTCGGTCAGCGTGGCCTTGGAGAACACGGCGTACTTTTTCAGGTCGGCCAGTTGCGCGTCGAGTAATTCGCTGGCCATGGCCAGCAGGTAGCCGTTGCCTTCGGGCACTATGCGGAAGCTCGACTGCATGCGCCCCTTGACCATGCAGCGGGCGCCGAGGCTGGCGTATTCCTGGCTGAGATAGTTGATGTTGCAGGTCAGCTGGCCTTGCAGGAACTTGCCTGCATCGGAGCCGCGGACGGCGAGGATGCCCTCGTGGGACAGGGGGCAGAAGAAAGCGGAATCGGCCATGGGTCATCGCGGTGGCTAAAGACTGGCGGCCATCATAGAACGCCGGTAACAAAATAGGTAGGTGACTAGACCAACGCCCGGTGTCGCTTCGCGCGCCTGGCTGTATACTGGCGGCCCATTCGAGGAGGGCCCCATGGTCGAACAAACTGAACTCAACCGGCTTTTCTGGCACAGCCGCCGCGGCATGCTGGAACTGGACGTACTGCTGGTGCCTTTCACCCAGGAAGTCTACCCCACCCTCAATGAGACCGACCGTGAACTGTACGTGCGTCTCTTGAGCTGCGAGGATCAGGACATGTTCGGCTGGTTCATGGAGCGCACCGAGTCCGAAGACCCGGAACTGCAGCGCATGGTCCGCATCATTCTGGACCGTGTCCAGCCCAAGTGAGTGCTTCGAGTGCCGCTGGCAAGGCTCGCGCCTGCTGCTGGCGGCCTACCTGGCTTGTCAGGTACTGGCGTGGCTTGCCGTGTGGGCGAGCCCGCTGCCCGGGTGGTTGGCCTTTTCGGTTGTCACCGCCTGCACGGCCCACGCTGGCTGGGCCATTCCCCGACGTATCCTGCTGACCCATGACCAGGCTGTTGTCGGCCTGCGCCATGATGTGCGGGGCTGGCAGGTGTTCAGCCGTGCCTGCGGGTGGCAGTCAGTGCGCTTGTGCCGGGATAGCCTGGCTTTGCCTGGGCTGGTGGTGTTGCGCTTTGAGCGGGTGGGGCGGTGGTTGGGGCAGAGCCAGTGCGTACCGGGGGATGCGCTGGGGCCGGATGAGCATCGGCGATTGCGGGTGCGGTTGAAGTTCAGCCGGCGGCGCTGGGCCGCGGTGGGCCGGGCATAGATCAAGGCCGGGTTGGATTCTTCGCGGGCTCGCCCGCTTCCACAGGTACTGCGCAAAACTGCAAGGCAGTTAAACCTTTGTGGGAGCGGGCGAGCCCGCGAAGGCCGCGACGCCGTTTCAGAGCGGGCTAAGGATGGTGTCCTTGGCCTCGTCCAGCATCCCCGGATAATCCAGTGTGTAATGCAACCCACGGCTTTCCTTGCGCTGCATGGCGGACAGGATCATCAGTTCGGCCACCTGCGCCAGGTTGCGCAACTCGATCAGGTCACGGCTGACCTTGTAGTTGCTGTAGAACTCGTCGATTTCATCCAGCAGCAGACGGATGCGGTGCTGGGCCCGCTGCAGGCGCTTGCTGGTGCGTACGATGCCGACGTAGTCCCACATGAAGCGCCGCAGTTCGTCCCAGTTGTGCGCAATGATCACGTCCTCGTCCGAGTCGGTCACCTGGCTGGCGTCCCAGCCGGGCAGGGCCTTGGGCATGGCCACTTGCTCCAGGTGCGCCTGGATGTCGGCAGCGGCGGCGCGACCATATACAAAACATTCCAGCAGCGAGTTGCTGGCCATGCGGTTGGCGCCGTGCAGGCCGGTGAAACTGGTTTCGCCGATGGCATACAAGCCAGGCACGTCGGTGTGGCCGCAATCGTCGACCATCACTCCGCCGCAGGTGTAATGCGCCGCTGGCACCACCGGGATCGGCTGACGGGTGATATCGATGCCAAAGGCCAGGCAGCGCTCGTACACGGTGGGGAAGTGGCTCTTGATGAAGTCCGCAGGCTTGTGAGTGATGTCCAGATATACGCAGTCCACGCCCAGGCGCTTCATCTCGTGGTCGATGGCGCGGGCCACGATGTCCCGTGGGGCCAGCTCTTCGCGTGGGTCGAAGCGCGGCATGAAGCGTTCGCCGTTGGGCAGGCGCAGCAGGGCGCCCTCGCCGCGCAGGGCTTCGGTGATCAGGAAACTCTTGGCCTGCGGGTGATACAGGCAGGTGGGGTGGAACTGGTTGAATTCCAGGTTCGCCACCCGGCAGCCGGCCCGCCAGGCCATGGCGATACCGTCGCCGCAGGCGCCATCGGGGTTGCTGGTATAGAGGTAGACCTTGGCCGCACCGCCCGTGGCCAGCACGGTGAAGCGCGCGCCGAAAGTGTCTACCTCGCCGGTATTGCGGTCGAGCACGTAGGCGCCCAGGCAGCGTTGGCCGGGTAGCCCCAGGCGGCGCTCAGTGATCAGGTCGACCGCCACCCGCTGCTCCAGCAGCTGGATGTTCGGGCGCTGGCGAGCCTGTTCCAGCAGCGTGGTGAAAATTGCTGCGCCGGTAGCGTCGGCGGCGTGGATGATGCGCCGGTGACTGTGGCCACCTTCACGGGTGAGGTGGAACTCGAAGCCGCCATCGTCGACGCTATAGTGCTCATCGCGGGTGAAGGGTACGCCTTGCTCGATCAGCCACTGGATCGCTTCGCGGCTGTGCTCGACGGTAAAGCGCACTGCATCTTCATGGCACAGCCCGCCGCCGGCATTGAGGGTGTCCTCGACATGCGACTGCACAGTATCGGTATTGTCCAGTACGGCAGCGACGCCGCCCTGGGCCCAGAAGGTCGAGCCGTTCGCCAGGTCGCCCTTGCTCAACACGGCTACGCGAAGGTGGCTGGGGAGGTTAAGTGCCAGGCTGAGACCGGCGGCACCGCTGCCGATCACCAGGACATCATGTTGGAATTGTTGGCTCATGTCGGGACACTAGTAATCTTTGGGAGGGGCACGGCACAATGGTCACGCGCGGATGGCATTGTGAAACTATCGTTAAACGTGTCGGGATGCCTTTATAGCAGCCCCGGGTGGCCAATTTCCATGCTACTTGCCAGGTTGCGACAACCTTTGTGGGAACTTTCCGACATGGCCGGAAATCCTATGAAGGCTGCCCGTACGCCACAATTTGCCGCGGCGACGCAGGGCGGCAGGCCTTTCCGGGCTTTACCCCTGCGTATTTGAAACCTGATTATCGACGTTGCCGGCTGTGACCGCGCCGCGTCTTCCGTGCAAGCCGACAAAGGGCTGCAGGAAACTTGCTTGGAGGGGAGAACTTTTGCGCAAAGCCCGAGTCTATGGTTGCAAGCCTGAACGATGGCTGATGCAACGCTCCTTCGAGTTCACTGAGGAGTGTTCATGCTAACCCAGGAAGAGGATCAGCAGCTTGTCGAGCGCGTGCAGCGCGGCGACAGGCGAGCTTTCGATCTGTTGGTGCTGAAGTATCAGCACAAGATTCTCGGGTTGATCGTGCGGTTTGTTCACGATACCCACGAGGCCCAGGATGTAGCACAGGAAGCCTTCATCAAGGCCTACCGTGCGCTTGGCAACTTCCGCGGCGACAGTGCGTTTTATACGTGGCTGTACCGCATCGCCATCAACACGGCGAAGAACTACCTGGTGTCCCGTGGAAGACGGCCGCCAGACAGTGATGTGAGCTCCGAGGACGCGGAGTTTTACGACGGCGATCATGGCCTCAAGGATCTCGAGTCCCCAGAGCGCTCGTTGTTGCGGGATGAAATCGAAGGCACTGTCCATCGCACCATCCAGCAACTGCCCGAAGACCTGCGTACGGCATTGACGCTGCGCGAGTTCGACGGTCTGAGTTACGAAGACATTGCCAGTGTCATGCAATGTCCGGTGGGTACCGTGCGCTCTCGAATCTTCCGCGCTCGGGAGGCCATAGATAAAGCCCTGCAGCCGTTGTTGCAGGAAACCTGAGACAGCGGCGACAGCGCCAAGAGAGGAACCGCCATGAGTCGTGAAGCTTTGCAGGAATCGCTGTCCGCGGTGATGGATAACGAAGCGGATGAACTGGAATTACGTCGGGTGTTGAACGCCGTCGACGAAGCCGAAACCCGTGCCACCTGGTCGCGTTACCAGGTTGCCCGTGCAGCCATGCACAAGGAGCTGCTGCTGCCTAACCTGGATATCGCCTCGGCGGTTTCTGCTGCGCTGGCTGACGAAGCCGTGCCAGCCAAGGTCAAGAAAGGCCCTTGGCGCAGCATTGGCCGTCTGGCGGTAGCTGCCTCGGTTACCGTGGCGGTGCTGGCGGGTGTGCGTATGTACAACCAGGACGAGATCACTGGGGCCGAGCTTGCTGCCCAGCAGCCTGTCCAGCAAGGCCTGAGTGTGCCACAAACGCAAGGCCCGGCCGTTTTGGCAGGCTATAGTGAGAGCAGTGAGCAACCAACCGGGCCAATGGCCAATGGTGTGCTGCAGAACCAGGCTGGCTGGGATCAGCGTCTGCCAGGCTACCTGCGCCAGCATGCTCAGGAATCTGCGCTCAAGGGCACTGAAACCGCATTGCCGTATGCCCGCGCCGCCAGCCTGGAAAACCGTTAAGTAAGGAGGATCATGCGCGCGCTACCTCTCCTGTCGCTGCTGATAGGCAGCTGCATGACGGTGCCAGCATTGGCGGCCAACTCTTCGCCCGAGGCGAGTGAGTGGTTGAACAGGCTGGCACAGGCCGAGCAAAAACAGAGCTATCAAGGGTCGTTCGTCTACGAACGCAATGGCAGTTTCTCCTCCCACGACATCTGGCACAGGGTCGAGGGCGGCAAAGTCAGCGAGCGGCTGTTGCAGCTTGATGGCGCCGCCCAGGAAATCGTGCGCGTGGATGGCAAGGTGGAGTGCGTCAGCGGGGCCTTGGCCAGCGGAGTCGTGGCGCCGTCGGATACCGCACCGCGTGTGCTTGATCCGCTGAAACTGATGGGCTGGTACGATTTGAGTGTGGCAGGCAAGTCGCGGGTCGCCGGGCGTGATGCCGTGATCATTACGCTCACTCCACGCGACCAGCACCGTTATGCTTTCGAATTGCATCTGGACCGCCACTCGGGCTTGCCGCTGCGTTCGTTGATGCTCAACGACAAGGGGCAGTTGCTGGAACGCTTCCAGATGACCCGTCTCGATACCGATGACATCCCCAGCGACGCAGACCTGCGCCCAGGTGCTGCCTGCAAGCCTGTGCAGCATGTGGCGGCCGGTAGCAATGATACCGCTGCGGGTTGGCGTTCGGACTGGCTGCCACCCGGTTTCGAGCTGGTCAACAGCTCGGTGCGCCGCGATCCCAAGCGCAACAGTTCGGTCAGCAGCCTGATGTATGACGACGGCCTGGCGCGTTTTTCGGTATTCATCGAGCAAGTGAGCGATGATGGCAGCACCGACATGCGCACCCAGTTAGGCCCGACCTCGGCAGTCTCGCGTCGCCTGAATACACCCAAGGGCAAAGTGATGGTGACCGTGGTTGGCGAAATTCCGCTGGGTACGGCAGAACGCGTCGCCCTGTCGATGCGCCCCCAGGATGCCCAGGCGCGCCAGTAATGGCGCGCTTTTGCATGCCGAGCCAAGTCGGATGGGCATACGCCTGAAATGAAATTAAAGCATTGTCATTTGCAATCCATCGGCAAATTTTCTATAGGTCAGGCTTTGAAGAGCCTGGCCTTTTCTGCTTTGTGCAGGGGTCTTTCCAAACTACCGCTCGTTGTGACGGGAGTCGTATGTCAATACCACGCTTGAAATCCTACCTAATGATGTTCGCTGCTGTGCTGATGCTCGGCCAGGTACTCACCGCCCAGGCCGAGGAAGCCCTGCCGGACTTCACCACCCTGGTCGAGCAGGCTTCGCCGGCGGTTGTCAACATCAGTACCAAACAGAAGCTGCCTGAGCGCCGAATGGCGGCAGGCCAGATGCCGGACCTGGAAGGCCTGCCGCCGATGTTCCGCGAATTCTTCGAGCGCAACATGCCCCAGCAGCCGCGCTCGCCGCGCGGCGACCGCCAGCGTGAGGCGCAGTCGTTGGGCTCGGGCTTCATCATTTCCAGTGATGGCTATGTGCTCACCAATAACCATGTGGTGGCCGATGCCGATGAGATCATCGTCCGCCTGTCGGACCGCAGCGAGCTGAAGGCCAAGCTGGTTGGCACCGACCCGCGCACCGACGTTGCGCTGCTGAAGGTCGACGGCAAGAACCTGCCGACCGTGAAGCTGGGTGATTCCGAAAAGCTCAAGGTGGGCGAGTGGGTACTGGCCATCGGTTCGCCGTTCGGCTTCGACCATTCGGTGACCAAAGGTATTGTCAGCGCCAAGGGCCGGACCCTGCCCAATGACACCTACGTGCCGTTCATCCAGACCGACGTTGCCATCAACCCGGGTAACTCCGGCGGCCCGCTGTTCAACATGAAAGGCGAAGTGGTGGGTATCAACTCGCAAATCTTCACCCGTTCTGGCGGTTTCATGGGCCTGTCGTTCGCCATCCCGATCGATGTAGCGATCGATGTCTCCAACCAGCTGAAGAAAGACGGCAAGGTCAGCCGCGGCTGGCTGGGCGTGGTGATTCAGGAGGTCAACAAGGACCTGGCCGAATCGTTCGGCCTGGACAAGCCGGCGGGTGCCCTGGTAGCCCAGGTGTTGGAAGACGGCCCGGCGGCCAAAGGCGGCCTGCAGGTGGGGGACGTGATCCTCAGCATGAACGGCCAGCCAATCGTCATGTCGGCCGATCTGCCACACCTGGTTGGTAGCCTCAAGGATGGCGAGAAGGCCAAGCTGGAAATCATCCGCAACGGCAAACGCCAGACCCTGAACATCAGCGTTGGCGCACTGCCGGACGACGATGTCGACATCGGCACCGGTGCCGACGGCAGCGCCGAGCGCAGCAGCAACCGCCTGGGTGTATCGGTCGCCGACCTGACCGCCGAGCAGAAAAAATCTCTGGAGCTCAAAGGTGGCGTGGTCATCAAGGAAGTGCAGGATGGTCCGGCAGCCATGATCGGCTTGCGCCCGGGTGATGTCATCAGCCACCTGAACAACCAGGCCATCGGTTCGGCCAAGGAATTCACCGAAATCGCCAAGGAACTGCCGAAGAACCGTTCTGTGTCGATGCGCGTGCTGCGTCAGGGGCGTGCCAGCTTCATCACCTTCAAGCTTGCTGAATAAGCGGTTTCGCAAGGCGAAAGGGCAGCTTCGGCTGCCCTTTTTCATGAATCTTCACAATTGCGGGAATGATTGCTGTGTACAGTCGGACAGAGGAATCTCCCATAACCCAGCAGCTTAAGGTACAATTCCCGGCTATTTTTCGGCGGGCGTCCGGCTCGCAGCCTTTTCGAGTGTTGACCCGTGAGTGATTTGAGTCATATCCGCAATTTCTCCATCATCGCCCACATCGACCATGGCAAGTCGACGCTGGCTGACCGTTTCATCCAGATGTGCGGCGGCCTGACGGCGCGCGAGATGGAAGCCCAGGTGCTCGATTCCATGGACCTGGAGCGTGAGCGCGGTATCACCATCAAGGCCCACAGCGTCACGCTTCACTACAAGGCGCAGGACGGCAAGATCTACCAGCTGAACTTCATCGATACCCCCGGCCACGTCGACTTCACCTACGAAGTCTCGCGCTCGCTGGCGGCCTGTGAAGGTGCACTGCTGGTTGTCGACGCCGGCCAGGGCGTGGAAGCCCAGTCCGTAGCCAACTGCTACACCGCCATCGAGCAGGGCCTGGAAGTCATGCCGGTCCTGAACAAGATGGACCTGCCACAGGCCGACCCGGACCGCGTCAAGGACGAGATCGAGAAGATCATCGGTATCGACGCCACCGACGCCGTAGCCTGCAGCGCCAAGAGCGGCATGGGCGTGGACGAGGTGCTCGAGCGCTTGGTGCACACCATCCCCGCGCCAGAAGGTGAGATCGATGCACCGCTGCAAGCGCTGATCATCGACTCCTGGTTCGACAATTACCTGGGTGTGGTCTCGCTGGTGCGCGTGCGCCAGGGCCGCGTCAAGAAAGGCGACAAGATCCTGGTCAAGTCCACCGGCAAGGTGCACCTGGTCGACAGCGTCGGTGTCTTCACCCCGAAACACACCCAGACTGCTGATCTGAAAGCCGGCGAAGTAGGCTTCATCATCGCCAGCATCAAGGACATTCACGGCGCCCCGGTTGGCGACACCCTGACCCTGTCCTCGACCCCTGAGGTCGAAGTGCTGCCCGGCTTCAAGAAGATTCAGCCGCAGGTCTACGCCGGCCTGTTCCCGGTCAGCTCCGACGACTTCGAGGATTTCCGCGACGCTCTGCAGAAGCTGACCCTGAACGACTCCTCGCTGCAGTACATGCCGGAAAGCTCCGACGCGCTGGGCTTTGGCTTCCGTTGCGGTTTCCTGGGCATGTTGCACATGGAGATCATCCAGGAGCGCCTGGAGCGCGAGTACGATCTGGACCTGATCACCACCGCTCCAAGCGTAATCTACGAGCTGGAGTTGAAAACCGGCGAAACCATCGTCGTCGACAACCCGTCCAAGCTGCCGGACGTCTCGGCGGTAGCCGACTTCCGCGAGCCGATCGTCACCGCGACCATCCTCGTTCCGCAGGAGCACCTGGGCAACGTCATCACCCTGTGCATCGAGAAGCGTGGCGTACAGCGCGACATGCAGTTCCTCGGTAGCCAGGTGCAGGTGCGTTACGACATGCCGATGAACGAAGTGGTGCTCGACTTCTTCGATCGCCTCAAATCCACCAGCCGCGGCTATGCTTCGCTGGACTATCATTTCGATCGCTACCAGTCGGCCAACCTGGTCAAACTGGACGTACTGATCAACGGCGACAAGGTTGATGCCCTGGCATTGATCGTGCACCGCGACAACGCGGCCTATAAAGGCCGTGCGTTGACCGAGAAGATGAAGGAACTGATCCCTCGGCAGATGTTTGACGTAGCGATCCAGGCAGCCATTGGCGGCCAGATCATTGCGCGGACAACCGTCAAGGCGCTCAGAAAGAACGTACTGGCCAAGTGCTACGGTGGTGACGTCAGCCGTAAGAAGAAGCTGCTGGAGAAGCAGAAGGCCGGTAAGAAACGCATGAAACAGGTGGGCAACGTGGAAATTCCACAAGAAGCCTTCCTCGCCGTGCTCAGGTTGGATAGCTAGGTCCTATGTCGCTAAATTTCCCGCTGTTGCTAGTCATCGCCGTCTTCATCTGCGGTCTGCTTGGCTTGATCGACCTGCTGTTCCTGGCCCCGCGCCGGCGTGCGGCAATCGCCAACTATCAGGGCAGCGTCAGCCAGCCCGAGATGGCGGTGGTCGAACGGCTGAACAAGGAGCCGTTGCTGGTCGAGTATGGCAAGTCGTTCTTCCCGGTACTGTTCATCGTGCTGGTGCTGCGTTCGTTCCTGGTCGAGCCGTTCCAGATCCCCTCGGGATCGATGAAGCCGACCCTGGAAGTGGGCGACTTCATCCTGGTGAACAAGTTCTCGTACGGCATTCGTCTGCCGGTGATCGACAAGAAGGTCATCGCGGTCGGTGACCCGCAACGCGGGGATGTGATGGTGTTCCGCTACCCGAGCGACCCGAATGTCAACTACATCAAGCGTGTGGTTGGCCTGCCGGGCGACGTAGTTCGCTACACCAACGACAAGCGGCTGTTCGTCAACGGCCAGCCCGTTGCCGAACAACTGGTGGGCAGCGAGCCGGGTACCCTGGGCAGCGCTCAGCTGTACAAGGAAAAGCTCGGCGAGACCGAGCACCTGATCCGCAAGGAAATGAGCCGTTATCGCATGCCGCCGGACCAGCAGTGGACCGTGCCTGCGGGCCATTACTTCATGATGGGCGACAACCGCGACAACTCCAACGATAGCCGCTTCTGGGATGACCCGAACATTCCCAAGGAACTGCACGGCATGGTTCCGGACCGGAACATTGTCGGCAAGGCTTTTGCAGTGTGGATGAGCTGGCCAGAGCCCAAACTCAGCCACTTGCCCAACCTGTCGCGGGTTGGCCTGATCCATTGATACCCATCGGCGCTGTCCAGCAGACAGCGCCGAATGCTTTTCTGACATAGGCTGTGTTCTCAGGGATCGGGAGATTCGCCGCAAATCGATCGGCGGACCACAGCCAAACAGTCTTTCAGGATGTTGATTTGAACAACGCGTTGAACAACGATCGGGTGGCCGCATGAGTGCTTCCCTTGCCGGTCTGGAGCGAAAGCTCGGTTACACCTTCAAGAACCAGGACCAGATGCTCCTGGCACTGACCCATCGCAGTTACGCCGGGCGCAACAATGAGCGCCTGGAGTTCCTCGGTGACGCCATTCTCAACTTCGTTGCCGGTGAAGCGCTGTTCGAGCGTTTTCCGCAGGCTCGCGAAGGCCAGTTGTCGCGGCTGCGTGCACGGTTGGTCAAGGGTGAGACCCTGGCCCGTCTGGCCCGTGGTTTTGACCTGGGCGATTACCTGCGCCTGGGCTCCGGAGAACTCAAGAGCGGCGGCTTTCGTCGCGAGTCGATCCTGGCTGACGCCCTGGAGGCACTGATTGGTGCCATCTACCTGGACGCTGACATGGACACTGCCCGCGAGCGCATCCTGGCCTGGCTGGCCGATGAGTTTGAAGGCCTGACGCTGGTCGACACCAATAAAGATCCGAAAACCCGCCTGCAAGAGTTCCTGCAGTCGCGCAGCTGTGAGCTGCCGCGTTACGAAGTAGTGGATATCCAGGGTGAACCACACTGCCGAACCTTCTTCGTCGAATGCGAAGTGGTACTGCTGAACAACAAGAGCCGTGGTCAGGGCGTTAGCCGGCGTATTGCCGAGCAAGTCGCCGCCGCGTCTGCACTGATCGCCCTGGGCGTGGAGAATGGCAATGACTGATAGCAACCCGACCCGCTGCGGCTATGTAGCCATTGTCGGCCGACCCAACGTCGGCAAGTCGACCCTGCTCAACCACATTCTCGGTCAGAAACTCGCGATTACCTCGCGCAAGCCCCAGACCACCCGTCACAACATGCTCGGCATCAAGACCGAAGGTGATGTGCAGGCGATCTATGTCGATACCCCGGGGATGCACAAAGCCAACGACAAGGCGCTGAACCGCTACATGAACCGCAACGCCTCGGCGGCCCTCAAGGACGTCGACGTGGTTATCTTCGTGGTCGACCGTACCAAGTGGACCGATGAGGACCAACTGGTTCTGGAGCGCGTGCAGTATGTGACCGGCCCGCTGATCATCGCGGTCAACAAGACCGACCGCATGGAAGAGAAAGCCGAGCTGATCCCGCACCTGCAGTGGCTCCAAGAGCAATTGCCGAACGCCGAGGTGATGCCGATTTCCGCGCAGCAGGGGCACAACCTTGAAGCGCTGGAAGCACAGATCGCCAAGCACCTGCCCGAGAACGATCATTTCTTCCCCGAAGACCAGATCACCGACCGCAGCAGCCGCTTCCTCGCCGCTGAACTGGTACGCGAGAAGATCATGCGCCAGTTGGGTGCGGAGCTGCCGTACCAGATCACCGTCGAAATCGAGGAATTCAAGCAGCAGGGCCATGTGCTGCACATTCACGCGCTGATCCTGGTCGAGCGCGACGGCCAGAAGAAAATCATCATTGGTGACAAGGGCGAGCGCATCAAGCGCATCGGTTCCGAGGCGCGCAAGGACATGGAAGTGCTGTTCGATTCCAAGGTCATGCTCAACCTGTGGGTCAAGGTCAAAGGCGGCTGGTCCGATGACGAGCGCGCCCTGCGTTCGCTGGGCTACGGCGACCTGTAATTACCTGACCGGTCGGTTATTCCTGTGGGAGCGGGCTTGCCCGCGAATGCGATAGTGGGTTCACTGACGCTTTCGCGGGCACGCCCGCTCCCACACGTACATCAGGCCCCAGAGATAGTGCATGGACCAACCCACCCCCCAGCCAGCCTACGTACTGCATAGCCGTGCCTACAAGGAAACCAGCGCGCTGGTAGACTTCTTCACCCCGCAGGGCTGCATGCGTGCCGTGCTGCGCCGCGCGCGGGGCAAGGGCGGCAGCCTGGTGCGACCATTCGTGTCGCTGGAGGTGGAGCTGCGTGGGCGCGGCGAGCTGAAGAATGTCGGCCGCATGGACAGCACCGGCATCGCCGCCTGGCTACACGGCGATGCCCTGTTCAGCGGGTTGTACCTCAATGAACTGCTGATGCGCCTGCTGCCTGCCGAAGCGCCGTTCCCGGCGCTGTTCGAGCACTACACCTTGACCTTGCAGGCACTGAGTGCCGGGCGCCCGCTGGAGCCCCTGCTGCGCTCGTTCGAATGGCGGCTGCTGGACGAACTCGGTTATGCGTTTTCCTTGCACCATGACGTCAATGAGCAGCCCATTGCCACCGATGGCCTGTACCGCTTGCGCGTTGACGCCGGCCTGGAGCGGGTAGAGCTGGCGCAGCCCGGCCTGTTCCGTGGCACCGAACTGCTGGCTATGGCCCAAACCGATTGGGACGCCCCCGGCGCCTTGCTTGCCGCGAAGCGGCTGATGCGCCAGGCACTGGCAGTTCATCTGGGTGCAAAACCGCTGGTCAGCCGGGAACTGTTTCGCAAGCGCTGATCTGGACGTATGCTGTTGGGCTCAATCTTCAGGAGAGCCTTTCGTGACTCACAGCAACCGCATGCTTCTTGGCGTAAACATCGACCACGTGGCGACCCTGCGCCAGGCCCGTGGCACGCGCTACCCTGACCCGGTCAAGGCAGCCCTGGACGCCGAGGAAGCAGGCGCCGATGGCATCACCGTGCACCTGCGTGAAGACCGCCGGCACATCCAGGAGCGTGATGTCATGCTGCTCAAGGATGTGCTGCAAACCCGCATGAACTTCGAGATGGGCGTCACCGAAGAGATGATGGCCTTTGCCGAGAAGATTCGCCCGGCGCACATATGCCTGGTTCCCGAAACCCGTCAGGAGCTGACCACCGAAGGTGGCCTGGATGTGGCAGGGCAGGAAGCGCGGATCAAGGCTGCAGTGGAACGGCTGGCGCGTACCGGTGCCGAGGTGTCGCTTTTCATCGACGCCGACGAACGGCAGATCGAGGCCTCGTGTCGGGTTGGCGCACCGGCCATCGAGCTTCACACCGGCCGTTATGCCGATGCAGAAACCCCCACCGAAGTAGCTGAAGAGCTCAAGCGGATCGTCGATGGTGTGGCGATTGGCGTGGGGCAGGGTCTGATCGTCAATGCGGGTCACGGGCTGCACTACCACAACGTCGAGGCGGTGGCGGCGATCAAGGGTATCAATGAGCTGAACATTGGCCATGCACTGGTGGCGCACGCCCTGT
Source organism: Pseudomonas sp. LTR0 (assembly GCF_036630035.1). Taxonomy (NCBI): domain Bacteria; kingdom Pseudomonadati; phylum Pseudomonadota; class Gammaproteobacteria; order Pseudomonadales; family Pseudomonadaceae; genus Pseudomonas; species Pseudomonas sp. LTR0. The sequence goes on along the minus strand of NZ_CP123734.1, from coordinate 4,366,785 downwards.
TTGTCGGCTTCAAGGCTGCTGTGGCTGAAATGAAGGCGCTGATCGTGGCGGCTTCGCGCTGATTGTTGGTCGCCTGTACCGGCCTCTTCGCGGGCAAGCCCGCGAAGAGGCCGGTACAGGCGGCCGATCACTCGGCAGGAAACACCAAGGTAAACCGGGTAGGCCCCAGGGGGCAGCTGCTGACCTCGACCCGCCCGCCATGCAACTGCATGATCGACTTCACGATCGCCAACCCCAACCCGGTCCCGCCCTCCAGTCGCGAGCGCCCCGAACCTACCCGGTAAAACCGCTCGAACAAGCGCGACTGTTGCTCTGCCGCCACACCCGGCCCCTGGTTCTCCACGGATAGCCGTACTTCGCTGCCCGAGCGTTCGATGCGCAGAGCTATGGGTTTACCCTCTGGACTGTGTCGTATGGCGTTGCTCAACAGGTTCGACAGTGCCCGCTGAAACATCAGCCGGTCTCCCTGCGCTGTTCCCCAGCCCTGAACGCTTATCTCAATCTCTTTCAGCTCGGCACTGTAGGCAAACAGCTCGACAACCCGTGCTGCCTCGTCGGCCAGCGCCAAGGGTTTCAATGCGATCTGCGTATGCGGCTGGCTGACCTGGGCAAGAAACAGCATGTCGTTGATGATGCGGTTGAGCCGGGTCAGCTCTTCGATGCTGTCTTCCAGCACTTCCCGATAGTTGGCGTTGTCCCGCTCACGGGCCAGTGTCACCTGCGCCTTGCCCATCAGGTTGCCTAACGGTGTACGCAGTTCATGGGCCAGGTCGTCAGAGAACTGCGACAACTGCCTGACACCTTGGTCGAGGCGGTCGAGCATCACGTTGATACTGCCGGCCAGTTCCGCCAGTTCCTGCGGCAGGGAGGTAGCGGGCAGGCGATGCTGCAGGTCCTGGGCCGACACCTGCCCGGCAATGCGCCGGAAGTGCCGCAACGGTTTCAGGCCGCGTTGCATCAGCCACCATGCCCCTGCACCGATCAAAACCAGTAGCAGTGGCAATGCGAGTAACGTGGAGTGCAGATAGGCCTGTAGCAGGGCGTTGTCGTCGGCGCGGTTGAGCGACATCATCACCTTGACGGGGGTGTTGTCGCGCAGACGCATCAGCCGGGTAACGGTGAGAATCTGGTTACCGCCGCTGTCACGCCAGGCGTGAAAGGCCAGGCGCGCATCGGTGTGCAGTTCACCGACCCGCGATTCCAGGGCCGGGCCGAGGCTGAGCAGGTGGGGGTGACGGCCGTCGAGGGCCAGTACACTGAGGCTCAGGTTGTCATGCCCCATCACCAGGTCCAGCAGTGGATGGGCGCGGCTGCCCAGGTCCTCGCTGCGCAGGTCGACACGCAGGTTGTGCTCGACCTGAAGCATCTTGCGCGCCAAATCCTTGCGCGCGCGGCTGTCCAGTTCGTGATCCAGGGCAAACACGGCCAGGCAGGCCAGCAGCAGCACCAATGCGGCGCCCATCAATGTCACGCTCAGGCCCAGGCGTAACGACAGGCTGGCGTTTTTCAAAGGCGAGCCTCAAGTACGTAGCCCACACCACGCAGGGTATGGATCAGCTTGTTGTCGAACGGGTCGTCGATCTTCGCCCGCAGGCGCCGGATCGAGACCTCGACCACGTTGGTGTCGCAGTCGAAGTTCATGTCCCACACCAGTGAGATGATCTGCGTGCGCGACAACACTTCGCCAGTCTGGCGCATTAGCAGGTGCAGCAGGGCGAACTCCTTGGCGGTCAGGTCGATGCGTTGCCCGGCGCGGTAGGCGCGGTGGCGGCCGGGGTCCAGTTCCAGATCAGCGACGCGCAGGGTGCTGGGTTGCAGTTGCTGGTCGTTGCGGCGCAGCAGGCTGCGGATGCGGGCCAGTAACTCAGGGAACTCAAAAGGCTTGAGCAGGTAGTCATCCGCGCCCAGGTCCAGGCCTCTTACCCGATCGGCCAAGCGACCGTGGGCGGTAAGCATCATGATGCGCGTGGCCGATTCGGCACGTAGCCGCTGCAGCACGGTCCAGCCATCGATTTCGGGCAAGTTGACGTCGAGGATGACCAGGTCATAGGCCTGTTGGCGGGCCAGGTGCAGGCCGTCGGTGCCTGTGCGGGCGCAGTCGACCACGTAACCGTTTTCGCGCAGGCCTTGTTGCAGGTAGTCGGCGGTACGCAGCTCGTCCTCGATGATCAGTAGGCGCATTGGGGGCTCGGTGTGTTGAAAGGGGGCGATTCTTGACCCTGTAGTGACATCAGGGTCAAGGGCCCCATGTTACGGCATGAAAAAAGGCCAGCGTTGCAGATAACGAATTTGTAATTCTGCTGTTATCTGGCGGTCTGTTCGGGCCTCTTCGCGGATAAACCCGTTCCTGTAGGAGCGGGTTTACCCGCGAAGAGGCCCGAACAGTCCACACAAGGCCACATTGCAGGACTGTAATCCCCGCCTCACCTTGCCGTTAGCCAGCCCTCGCTAGGATGGCCGTGTCCGATCGGTTATTACGAGGCAAACACGATGAACCTGACCAAATACCTGCTGTTGGCCACCCTTGCCCTGGGTAGCGCCAGTGTTTATGCCGAGGGCGGTGCGGAGCGCTCCAGGCAGTTCTGGCAAGCCTTCCGCGAAGACCAGGAGCGACTGCATGGCGACAAGCAACAGGCTGTTGCCGAGCGCGAGCGCAAGGCGCAAGAGAAGGCGCGTGAGGTGGCCAAGGATTGAGCTAACAACACCTGCGCCGCGACGGCTCCTCGCCGCAGGTGTATTCAGGCGCCCATGCGGGCGCCTTTTTTATTTGCGCGCCAGCAGGGTGGCGCGGCGTGGGGCTGGCAGGCCTTCGACGGTCTTGCTGTGGTCGTTCGGGTCGAGGAAGTCGCTCAGCGACTGGTAGCGCATCCATTCGGTGCTGCGCTGTTCCTCGACGCTGGTCACGCTAACGTCGACGCAGCGCACATCGCTGAAGCCGGCACGGCGCAGCCAGCGGGCCAGCGCCGGTACCGACGGCAGGTACCAGACATTGCGCATCTGTGCGTAGCGGTCCTCAGGCACCAGCACCTGGTTTTCGTCGCCCTCGATAACCAGCGTTTCCAGCACCAGCTCGCCACCTTTGACCAGGCAGTCCTTGAGCGCCAGCAAGTGCTCGATGGGCGAGCGGCGGTGATAGAACACGCCCATGGAGAACACGGTATCGAAACCTTCCAGGTTGGCGGGCAGGTCTTCCAGGGCGAACGGCAGGTGCCAGGCCGGCAACTCCGGCAGGTATTGCTGCACGGCCTGGAACTGGCAGAAGAACAGCCAGTTGGGATCGACGCCAATTACCATGTCCGCGCCGGCACCGAGCATGCGCCACTGGTAGTAGCCATTGCCACAGCCCACGTCGAGTACGCGTTTGCCCTTGAGGTCCAGGTGCGGGCCGACCCGCGACCACTTCCAGTCCGAGCGCCATTCGGTGTCAACGTGCACGCCAAACAGGTCGAACGGCCCTTTGCGCCAGGGCGACAGGCCCATCAGTGCCTGGCGCATCTGCGCACGGGTGGCGTCGTCGCAGTCGCAATCCAGGCGCAACCCGTTGACCAGGTCGATTTCACTGGGTTGCAGGGCGGGCAGGGCTTCCAGCGCCTCGCGCCAGCGGTCGAGGTCACCGTGGCCCTTTTCCAGCTTGGCGTCCAGTTGCGCTTGCAGGCCTTGTGACCAGGAAGCCAGGGGCGTGCCCGCCAGGCGGCGGACGAGGGGAGACAGATCGATCATGGCAGGGCTATCAACGAGGCGAAGTTAAGGCATTGGAACCAAGGCACCACCTTCGAGAAACCGGCTGCGCGCAGGCGTTCCTGGTGGGCTTCGAGTGTATCGGGCTTCATCACGTTCTCGATGGCGCTGCGCTTCTGGGCGATCTCCAGTTCGCTGTAGCCATTGGCCCGTTTGAAATCCAGGTGCAGCTCATTGAGCAGGTCTTGCTCTTGCTCATCGGCGAAGCGCAGCTTCTCCGAGAGAATCAGTGCACCGCCGGGCAGCAGCGCCTGGCGGATTCGCCCGAGCAGTTCAAGGCGCTGGTCTGGGGCGATGAACTGCAGGGTGAAGTTCATCGCCACGACCGAGGCGGGCTCGAAGGGCAGGGCAAGGATATCGGCCTCCAGCACCTGCACCGGCAGCAACTCCTGGAACATCGAATCTTGTGCAGTGAGGTACTGGCGGCAGCGCTCGACCATGGCGGCGGAGTTATCCACCGCGATTACCCTGCAGCCGTCACTGCGTACATGGCGACGCAGCGACTGGGTAACGGCACCCAGCGATGCGCCCAGATCGTACAGCGCGGTGCCTGGCTGGGCGAACCGAGCGGCCAGTACGCCGAGGTTCTCGACGATGGTTGGGTAACCGGGTACCGAGCGCTTGATCATGTCCGGGAACACACGCACGACGTCTTCGTTGAAGACGAAGTCGGGCACCTGCTCCAGGGGTTGGGAGAAAAGGCGGTCGGGTTGTTTGCTCACGGCGAATCCAGGCGGCTGGTGATAGGCAGGGGGCGCATTCTAGCCAAACCGCAGCCTGGATGCATGGTTGGCTGACCAGCGCTTTGCGTTCAATTGACCCGAATGGCGCAATCGAAGGTCTGCACCGGGCGCACTTCCGGGGCCCAGGGTTGCTGGTAGACCAATACCAGGTTCCCTTCGCCAGTCGCGCGGGCCTGGAAGCGCCAGGTTGACATGCCCGAGCTGCCGACGATGCCGGTGTCTTCAGGCGCGCTGTAAACCTCGGGGCCAAGGCTTTGCAACACGTTGGGCGCCGGGTTCTGTACCAGCCAGCGATAGCCGGTGGTGGGGTTGCTGGGCAAGGTAAGCGTGAGGATCTGGCCGACCTGCAGGCGCTTGGGGCATTCGCTTTCGGCGTCCAGGTCAACGGGCTGCGACGGTTTTTGCGCGCAAGCAGCAAGCAGGGCAAAGCTCAGGGGAACGAGCAGACGAGGAGAGGTCATGGTGGCTCCGAAGGCTGGCGATGGCCTGAGGATAACCGATGATCGAGGAAATTTGTGTTGCCTGTGCCGGCCCTTTCGCGGGCAAGCCCGCCCCTGCAAGGGTTCGCTATCCCTGTAGGAGCGGGCTTGCCCGCGAAGAGGCCGGTGCAGGCTAGAACAGCACTTTGGCCACGTCGGCAAAGCGCTTGGCGAAGTGAACTGTCAGGCCTTCGCGCAGGTACTCCGGCAGTTCTTCGAAGTCGCCGCGGTTAGGCTCCGGCAGGATCAGTTCGAAAATCTTCTGCCGCCGCGCCGCAATCACCTTCTCGCGCACGCCGCCAATCGGCAGTACCTGGCCAGTGAGGGTGAGCTCGCCAGTCATGGCGACACCTTTTTTGGCAGGCTGGTCGCGGGCCAGTGAAAGCAAAGCGCTGGCCATTGTGATGCCGGCACTCGGGCCGTCCTTGGGCGTGGCGCCTTCGGGTACGTGCAAGTGGATGAACGCTTCGTTGAAGAAACCTGTATCCCCGCCAAATTGCTTGAGGTTGGAACTGATATAGCTGTAGGCAATTTCGGCAGACTCCTTCATCACGTCACCCAGCTTGCCGGTCAGCTTGAAGCCGCGGTTGTGGGTGTGGATGCGGGTTGCCTCGATCGGCAGCGTGGCACCGCCCATGCTGGTCCAGGCCAGGCCGGTGATCACGCCTTTGCCTGCCAGAACCTGTTCGCTGCGGAACACCGGCATGCCGAGAGCGGTTTCCAGATCTTTGGTACCGATCTTCAGCTTGGCTTCGGGGTTATCCAGCAGCTTGACCACAGCCTTGCGCACCAGTTTGCCCAGTTGCTTCTCCAACTGGCGCACGCCGGCTTCGCGGGCATAGCCGTCGATCACCAGGCGCAGTGCGCTGTCGCTGATGCTGAGGCTGGTCTTGGAAACGCCGGCCTTTTCCAGCTGCTTGGGCCACAGGTGGCGCTTGGCGATGGTCAGTTTTTCTTCGGTGATATAGCCGGACAGGCGGATCACTTCCATGCGGTCGAGCAACGGCCCGGGTATTGAATCAAGGGTGTTGGCAGTGCACACGAACAGCACCTTGGACAAGTCCAGGCGCAGGTCGAGGTAGTGGTCGAGGAAGTCGACGTTCTGCTCGGGGTCGAGGGTTTCCAGCAACGCTGATGCCGGGTCACCTTGGTAGCTCTGGCCCATCTTGTCGATTTCGTCGAGCATGATCACCGGGTTCATCACTTCGACATCTTTCAGGGCCTGCACCAGCTTGCCGGGCTGGGCGCCGATGTAGGTGCGGCGGTGGCCCTTGATCTCGGCTTCGTCACGCATGCCGCCGACGCTGAAGCGGTAGAACGGCCGGCCGAGCGATTCGGCGATGGACTTGCCGATGCTGGTCTTGCCCACCCCGGGCGGGCCCACCAACAGCACGATCGAGCCGCTGATCTCGCCTTTCCAGGCGCCCACGGCGAGGAACTCGAGGATGCGCTCCTTGATGTCGTCGAGGCCGGAATGGTACTGGTCGAGGACTTTGCGCGCATGCTTGAGGTCGAGTTTGTCTTTGCCGTACACGCCCCAGGGCAGGGCGGTGGCCCATTCCAGATAATTGCGGGTGACGGCGTATTCGGGCGAACCGGTTTCCAGAATGGCCAGTTTGCCCATCTCTTCATCGATGCGCTTGCGTGCCTGCGGTGGCAGGGTCTTGCCTTCCAGGCGCTGTTCGAACTGTTCGAGGTCGGCGCTGCGGTCGTCCTTGGTAAGCCCCAGCTCCTGCTGGATGACCTTGAGTTGTTCCTTGAGGAAGAACTCGCGCTGGTGCTCGCCGATCTGCCGGTTGACCTCGGCCGATATCTCGTTCTGCAAGCGCGCGACTTCCACCTCTTTGCGCAGCATTGGCAGTACCTTTTCCATGCGTTTGAGCATGGGCACGCAGTCGAGCACTTCCTGCAACTGGTTGCCGGTGGCCGAGGTGAGCGCGGCGGCGAAGTCGGTGAGCGGCGAAGGGTCGTTGGGGCTGAAGCGGTTGAGGTAGTTCTTCAGCTCTTCGCTGTACAGCGGGTTGAGCGGCAGCAGCTCTTTGATCGCGTTGATCAGTGCCATGCCGTAGGCTTTGACCTCGTCGGTCGGCTCTGCGGGCTGGCGCGGGTATTCGACTTCGACCAGGTAGGGCGGGCGGTGGTGCTTGAGCCAGTTGCGGATACGCACCCGGGACAGGCCCTGGGCGACGAACTGCAATTTGCCGTTTTCGCGGCTGGCATGGTGCACCTTGACCAGCGTGCCGTACTGCGGCAATGCCGAGGTGTCGAAGTGGCGGTGGTCTTCTGGCGGGGTGTCCATGAAGAACAGCGCCAGGCAGTGGTCCGGTGACTTGGCCACCAGGTCGAGCGTTTCGGCCCAGGGTTCTTCATTGACGATGACCGGCAGTACCTGGGCCGGGAAGAACGGGCGGTTGTGGATCGGGATGACGTAGACCTTGTCCGGCAGCTGCTGACCGGGCAGGGCGAGGGCGTGGCCGGCTTCGGCCTGGAGGGTGTGTTCGACTTCGCTGTGTTCGTCAGGGTGTTCGGGGAAATCCTGCTGGTCGCTCATGGGGCACCTGCGTGAATGACTATGGTGCTTAGATGGGGCGGGGAGGGATGGGTTTCAATGGTTCGGGCGCAGCCTTGTGTCGCGATTGGGCTGCGCAGCAGCCCCAGAATCCATCCAGCATTCTAGATCGTTGGGGCAGCTGCGCGACCCAATCGCGACACAAGGCCGCTCCCACAGGGCTGAGCCTGCGGGAGCGGTGTAGCTTACTCAGCTAATTTGTAAGCGATGATGTAATCGCCCATCTTGGTGCCCAGCGAGCCATGGCCGCCGGCAGTCACCAGCACGTACTGCTTGCCGTCCTTGCCGGTGTAGCTCATCGGCGTGGCCTGGCCACCCGCTGGCAGGCGCGCTTTCCACAACTCCTTGCCGTTGTTCACGTCATAGGCGCGCAGGTACTGGTCGAGCGTGCCGCTAAGGAAGCCGACGCCACCGGCGGTAACGATCGAGCCGCCCATGCTCGGCACGCCAACCGGCAGGCCGATCGGTAGCGGGGTGCTGTCGCGGGTGGTGCCGTTCTTGTGTTTCCACACCACCTTGTTGGTGAACAGGTCGATGGCGGCGACGTAACCCCAGGCGGGTGCCTGGCACGGTACGCCGAGCGGCGACATGAACGGGTGCATGGTCACTGCATACGGTGCGCCGGTGTTCGGCTGCACGCCGCTGGTCTCGCTTTCGCGCTTGCTGCCTTCGGCAACCTGCTCACGCGGGACCATCTTCGACACGAACGCCATGTAGTTGGGCGAAGTGAACAGCAGCTGGCGCACCGGGTCGACCGACACGCTGCCCCAGTTGAATACACCGACATTGCCTGGGTAGACCAACGAGCCTTGCTCGGATGGCGGGGTGTACTGGCCTTCGTAGCGCAGCTCGCGGAACTGGATGCGGCACAGCATCTGGTCGAAAGGCGTGGCGCCCCACATGGCCTGTTCGGTCAGCTCTGGGCCGAGCAGGTTGAGGTCGGAGCGGGCCTGGGTTGGCGAGGTGTGGTCGCCTTCCACTGCACCTTGTGGGGTGGGGATCTCGCGGATCGGCACGATTGGCGTACCGTCGCGGCGGTCGAGCACGTACAGGCTGCCTTGCTTGGTCGGTACGATGATCGCCGGTTTCACGCCATCGTCGGTTTTCAGGTGGACCAGGGTCGGCTGGCTGCCGACGTCCATGTCCCACAGGTCGTGGTGGGTGAACTGGTAGTTCCAGCGTGCCTTGCCGGTGGCCAGGTCAAGGGCGACCACGCCGGCGCTGTACTTCTCGGCGCCTGGGGTGCGGTCGGCGCCCCACTGGTCCGGGGTCTGGTTGCCCAGCGGCAGGTAGATCATGCCAAGGTCTTCGTCGACGCTGGCGATCGACCACATGTTGGCCGAGTTGCGGCTGTACATTTTGCCGGCAGCCAATGGCTTGGTGTCGTCCGGGTTGTTGCTGTCCCAGTTCCACACCAGGTGGCCGTCGTGCACATCGTAGGCGCGGATCACCCCGGACGGCTCATTGGTCGACTCGTTATCGGTGACGTGGCCACCGATGATCACCAGGTCACGGGTAATCGCAGCAGGCGAGGTGGAGTAATAGCCGCCGGCGGTGAACGGGCCAATGCCGGTGGTGAGGTCGATCACGCCCTGGTTGGCGAAGCCTTCGCAGACCTTGCCGTTGTCGGCGTTGATGGCGATCAGGCGGGCATCCGCGGTAGGCAGGTAGAGGCGACGCGGGCAGGCTTGGGCCACGGCCTGGCCTGCGTCGGTAATTTTCGGCGCCGGGCTGCCGTCGCGGCTGACGTAGCGGTTTTCGTCATAGTACGAGACGCCACGGCACGTCATGTGGGCAAAGCCCTTGAAGGTGCCGGTCGGGCTCTTGACCTGCGGGTCGTAGCGCCAGATTTCCGCGCCAGTGTCCGGGTCCAGCGCCAGCAGGCGGCTGTGCGCGGTGCAGGCGTAGAGCATGCCGTTGACCTTGAGCGGGGTGTTCTGGTTGGTCAGCTCCACCGGGTCGTTTTCGGTTGGCAGATCACCGGTGCGAATGCGCCAGGCTTCTTCCAGGCGGTAGGCGTTCTGCGGGGTGATCTGGCGCAGCGGCGAGTAGCGGTCGCCATGCTCGGTACGGCCATAGGCCTGCCATTCGCCGTCGGGCATGGCGGGGGCGGCGCTGGCCATTTCGCTGCTGTCGCGGCCCAGTTCGCCAAACACTTCACCGGGATGGGTGAACTGGCTGCCCAGCGCGCAAGCGCCCGAAGCTACCACTGCCACGCCGAGCAGTGCAGTATTGGCTTTGCTGGCCGGGCCGATCAGCGGGCGACGTGCCCACGGTAGCAGCAGCACCACGCCGATGGCGAACCAGATGGCCAGCCGCGGCACCAGTTGCCACCAGTCCAGGCCTACTTCGAGCAGGGCCCAAACGGTGCTCCCCAGCAGCACCAGGCCATACAGGCCCAGGGCGATCCGGCGTTGGGCCAGCAGCAGGATGCCCGACAGGGCAAAGCCGATACCGGCGATCAGGTAGTAAAGTGATCCGCCTAGCTGGCTCAGCTTGATACCGCCGGCCAGCAGGGCCAGGCCCATCAGCAACAGCAGCGCGCCAACCAGGCGCGGTAGCCAGCGGCTTCCTTGGTTCGCACCTTCAGTGCTCATCGTAGGTTCTCCGTCAGGTCAAAAAAGGGGTTAGAAACTGCTCTGGATCTTCAGGCCGCCGATCAGGGCGCCATCGACCTGCGACACCCCGCCCGGGTGGCGGATGTACTGCAGGTTGGGGCGTACCGTGAGCCAGTCGGCCAAATGGATGCCGTAGTACAGCTCGGCGCTGTACTCGGTGTCCTGCACTGGCAGGAAGCCTGGGTTGTCGTAGTCGTAGAGGCCGGCGGCCTGGTTGGCCAGGCGGGCGTTCTTGCGATAGGCAGGGTTGACGTGCACGCGGGCCAGGGCGAAACCGATGTCGTCCTTGGCGCGGGCATCGAAGGGCCCTTTGAATACCAGTCCTGCCTGCACATAGTTGTCGATGGCATTGGTCTTTTTGTCATGCACCGTGGCGTTGGCGAACACGCTCAAGCCGCGCGACTGGTCGGACGCCAGCGAGGTGACCTGCTGCTGGGCGCCGATCCACAAGCCGTGCTTGCTCGAGCTGCTGCGGTAGGCGGCGCCGCTGATGGCGGCCGGCTGACCGTTGCTGTCCTTGAGAACATCTTGTGCCTTGGCATTACTGTAGTAGTAGCCGGCACGATATTCCCCTTTCAAACCTTGGATACGTGGGGTCCATACCAGTTCGAACGGCATTACCGCACCTTGGGTGCCGCTGCCGCTGAGCTTGAAACCATTGCCAGATTCGAGGTTGGAAGGGTTCTGCTCGAAGACGCCGACCTGTGCGTACAGCTCAGGGGAAAGGTTGTAGCGCACGCGCAGGGCCCACTGGCTGACTGGCCAGTTGTACCAGATGCCACCCACCCAGTTGCCCACCTGCGAGCCGCAGAAGGCCAGGTTCTGGAAGTCGCAAGGGAAGCTGTTGAAGTCTTCGCCTTCACCGAAGCGGCCGAATTTCACATCCAGCGCACCATCGAAGTACTTCTGCTTGATCCACATCTGCGTCAGCCGCCAGGTTTCGCCTCGGCCCCAGACTTCCTGGGCGGAGGTGAAGCCGCCGACACGCGGGTCGTTGATGCGGTCGTTGCTGATGTTGTCGCCGTGGCGCTCGGTGATGGTCAGCTGGAGTTCGGTGTCGTGCCAGCCGAGGATCTTGTCCAGGTCCAGGTGGCTGCCAAAGGTGAACTGGTCACTGTAGCGCGCGGTGCGGTCGTGGTCGTAGCCGCCGTGCAGGTTGCTGCCCATCTCGCCGGTGTAGCCAAGGGTGAAGTCGTAGCCTTTTTCCAGCAGTTCGCTGCGGGTTCCACCCCAGTCGCCGAGCATCCACGGAGAGTCGCTGGCGAACATTTCGCTGGCGCTGGCGGGGGTTGCCAAGGCACTGAGGGCGAGGCCGATGTAACAGGTTTTAGGCAGTTGGAGCATGAGATAGCGCTATCTTTTGATTATTGAAAAAACGGCAAGCGCATCGAAGGGCGGGCCCCTCAATGGATATGGCGACAAGAGTGTTCGATGAAGCGTTTCAGCTTGCGGCGGGGAGGATATAGGGGAAGCTGTAAGAAAAAAAGACAAATTGTCGCAGATGATTGTTGCTGAACGGGCAACAGTCGAGGTCGGTAGGGGAGTGGGCAGCCGGTGAACCCGGCACAGAGATCGCATAAGGGCTGACAGGTGTTGGCCACAAGATTTGCAGCGCCTGTGGGATCGAGCGCCGCCCGCGCGGCGCGCATCGCGAGCTGGCGCTCGCTCCTACGTTTGTTTCGGGCCAGTAACGCCTGTGCCAGGCGCGCGCGACCGCCTTGTTCGTACGACGCGATATCGAGCCATGCGCCAAAGCGTTCGCGTGCATATCCCGCAGGAATGATTGGCCCGAAACAAACGTAGGAGCGAGCGCCAGCTCGCGATGCGCGCCGCGCGGGCGGCGCTCGATCTCACAGGCGCTGAAGATGCTGTGACGAGCACTTGGCAACCCTGATGCAATCGCCAGGAACCATAGAATCTCCCACACCCATCTTCGTCGCTTCTGGTTCAGAAGGTCGTACGCAACCCCACTTCCACACTGCGCCCCGGCGCCGGCGCGATATCGCGCAGGATCGAACTGGCATAGCGCACGGTCTGGTCGGTCAGGTTTTCGCCGCGCACAAACGCCAGCCACTGGCTCTGGCCAACGTCGAAGCGGTAGCCAACGCTGGCCCCCAGCGTGGTGTAGCCATCGGTGCTGGTTTCGTTGGCGGGTTTGCGGTGCTGCGATGCTGCATGTTGCACATCTACTCGCGCCTGCCAGCGGTCCAGCTCCCAGACCAGGCCGCTGTTCAGGCGCAGCGGCGCGATACGGGGCAGTGGCTCGCCACTGTCGAGGTTCTTGGCCCGGGTATAGTCACCGGACAACTCCAGTGCGAAGCTGCCGTAACGGTTTTCGGCCAGTTGCCAGCGGTCCTGGGCCTCGATGCCGTAGAAGCGCGCCCGCACGCCTTGGTACTGGTATTCCGGGAAGCCCTCATGATCATGATCGTGATCGTGGTCATCCTCGTCATGGTCATGCCCGCCCTCGCGGGTGTTGCCGGTACCGATCAGGCCGATGTAGTTGCGGAAGTGGTTGTAGAACACCCCGACACTGCCTTTATGGGTGCCATTGTCGAAGCGTAGCGCCAGGTCGGCGGAAATGGCCTTTTCCTTGTTCAAACTGGCGTCGCCGACTTCAAAGGCGCCGGTGGCCACGTGCGCGCCATTGGCGTACAGCTCGTAAAAGGTCGGGGCACGCTCGGTGTAGCCGAGGTTGGCCGCCAGCGACCAGATGGGGTCGAGCTGGTACACCGCGCCTGAAGATAGGCTGAAGGCGTTGAAGCTGCTGGCGCTGTCTGCGTCGACGAAGTTCTCGTTGCCTTTGGCGTCAGGATCTACGCGGGTGTGCTCCATGCGCGCACCCAGGCTCAGGTTCAGGCGCTCGCTGGCTTGCCACTGCTCGAGCATGAACAGTGCCACGCTGTCGGTATCGGTATGCGGGACGAAGGCTTCCTCGCCGAGGGCCGAAAACTCGTTACGGCTGACTTGGGCCCCAATGATCCCTTCCACTGGTCCGAGCGGTTGGTGGCGGGCTTCAATACGCGCTTCGTAGCCCTTGTTCTTGAAGGTGGTATGGACCTCGCCTTCTTCGATTTCTTTGTGTTCGTAGTCGGTGTAACCGGCATCTACCTTGACTGAGCTGAACGGGCCGTCGAGGTCGCGCAATTCGGAGGCGAAGGCGTAGTGGTCCTGTTTCATGTCCAGGCGCACGCCGGACTCGGCCACCGAGCCATAGTTGCTGTCGTAGCCGCTGTACGAGAGGCCGGCGTAGCCGTGGTCCCAGTGGTAGGCACCACCGATTGCGCCGCCGTCCTGGCGACCGTCGCTGTTTTCCAGGCGGTGTTTGCTGCCGGGCTCGTCGGCATCGCGCACTTTGGCGCTGCGGGCGTAGCCAGGGATGCGCAGATCGTTGAACTGGCGGCTGTTGGCATCCAGGTGCAGGGCGAAGGCACCGTTACCGGCCTCCAGCTTGCCGGCACTGCTGCGGGTGGTGTCGGCGCCGCCGTAACGCAGTTCACCGGCACCGTGGATGCCCTCGATGGGCGAGTCCGGGATGCGGTTGTCGAAGGTGTTGACCACGCCGCCGATGGCGTTACCGCCATACAGCAAGGCGGCCGGGCCACGGACGATTTCGACGCGATCGACCGTTACCGGGTCCAGGGGCACGGCGTGGTCATAGGACAGCGACGAGGCATCCAGGGCGCCGACGCCATTGCGCAGGATGCGGATACGGTCGCCATCCAGGCCGCGGATCACCGGGCGGCTGGCGCCAGGGCCAAACCAGGTAGAAGCGACGCCGGGCTGCTTGTTCAGGGTTTCACCCAGGGTGCTGTGCTGTTGTTGCAGCAGGTTCTCGCCTTCGAGCACGGTGCTGGGGGCGGCCAGTTGGCGGTTACCCAACGGGTTGGCGGTGATGACCTGTGGTTCGAGCTCTACGGCCTGGCTGGGGGATGCAGCCAGCCAGAGTGCGACGGCAAGGGGGGAGAGGCGAAGCGGTGTGTACAGCATGGGGATGGGGCGTTCCTTGGCAGATGCTTTTTAGTGTTACAACATAACATAACTATTCCATCACAGAGGTTTTGTCTCTGACCAGCGATTTTTCTGTCGACTCGACTGATCCCTCCCACCACTACACTCGTGTAAGGTGCGCATCTTTCCTACGGAGCACAGCATGAGCACGGCCCAACACAACGCGCTGCACGGCAAGACCCTTGAACAGATCCTCACCGAGCTGGTGGCGCATTACCAATGGCCTGGCCTGGCCGAGCGTATCGATGTGCGCTGCTTCAAGAGCAACCCGACCATCAAGTCGAGCCTGACGTTCCTGCGCAAAACACCATGGGCGCGGGAAAAGGTCGAACAGTTGTACGTGAAGCTGCAGCGCCAGGCCTGACATGTCGCGTCGCCCTTGGCTGACCGGTATGGCTGTGCTGGGCTGGTTCGGCCTTGCCGTGCAGGTGAACCTGGTGCTGCTGGCGCGTTGGCAGGAACAGGCCAGCCTGATTGGCGGCCTGATCAATGTGTTCGGCTACTTCACCGTGCTGACCAATACCCTGGTGGCGACGGTGCTCAGCTATGCCGCGTTCGGTCGGGAAGGTCGTGGCAAACGCTTTTTCCTGTCGCCTTCAGTCAGCACTGCTGTGGCCGCCAGTATCGTACTGGTGGCGCTGGCCTACAGCGTGCTGCTGCGTCATTTGTGGCAACCACAGGGTTGGCAATGGCTGGCGGACGAGTTGCTGCACGACGTAATGCCGGTGCTGTATGCCTTGTACTGGTGGTGCGAGGTGCCCAAGGGCAGTTTGCGGCTATGGCATTTGCTGGTGTGGGCGCTGTACCCGGCGGTCTACTTTGGTTATGCGCTGTGGCGGGGGAGCGAGATTGGCGTGTATGCCTATCCGTTTATCGATGTGGCGAGCCTGGGGTATGGGCAGGTGATGCTCAATGCGCTCGGGGTGCTGGCGGGTTTCTGGGGGATAGGGCTGGTGTTGCTTGGGCTGGATCGGTGGCGGGGGCTGCACAG
Source organism: Pseudomonas sp. LTR0 (assembly GCF_036630035.1). Classification (NCBI taxonomy): domain Bacteria; kingdom Pseudomonadati; phylum Pseudomonadota; class Gammaproteobacteria; order Pseudomonadales; family Pseudomonadaceae; genus Pseudomonas; species Pseudomonas sp. LTR0. Next base: position 4,351,636 of record NZ_CP123734.1, on the reverse strand, counting down.
GCTGGCTTGACCTGTGCCGGCCTCTTCGCGGGCAAGCCCGCTCCCGCAGAGAAATCACAAGCCCAGGGGCTGTGGTAGTCGCTGTGGAAGCGGGAAACTCGCGGCCTGGGTGTCAGCAGCAGGGCACAAGACTTCTGATATCCCCAAATGGCCTGGGCCGCGATGGCGTCTTAGTGCTTCTTCCCTTGCATGCTCGAAACCCATTGCTCGCTGCGACTATGCCCACTGGTCCTCAACACGCCCAGGTCCAGCGCATTTTCGCCATCCGCCGCCATTTTGCTTTTGGCTATCTCGGCGATTGCCGTGCCCAGGTCCACCGGTGAGTTCGACGCATCCAGCGACAGGTCACGGCGATAGTCATTACCGCTTAGCGTTTCCTGGGTGACCGAGTTGGCGTCGAGCCTCACGTCACCCTTGGCCGACTGCAAGCGTGCCCCCACCAGATGAGCGTTGCCACCGACCTGCAGGTCGATGCCGTCGCTGCTTTTCAGCGTGGTCTGACGCGTCACGTTGTCGCGCTGTGCATGCGACACGTCGAGGCTGACGGTTGGCGAGAACCCTGGGTCTGCCTTGCTCAGGGCCGAACCGGCCGTTTTCTCGACCTTGCCTCCCAGCGGGCCAGCCACCGATTTGGCCGCGTTGACATAGCCCTGCGGGTTTTTCTCCTGGCTCAGCCTGACATCGCCCTTCACGCTCAGGGTGTCGACGCTGTCCTTGAGGCTGGCGATGCGCAGGTCACCGTCGATTGTGCCGCCAATATGCCCTGCATCCAGGGTGGCACTCTCGATGCGGGTATCGCCACGGCTTTGCAGGTTGATGCGCTCGGCGCGCAGGTCACTGGTATTCCAGGTGAGGTTGTCGCGCTTGTCGAGTTCAACCTTGAGCCGGCCATGCAAGCCGCGGGTGTCCAACGCGCCCTTGGCCATGTTGAAACCGGCGCCGGCCGAGATGTCGAGGTCGTCGCGTCGCTCCTGGCTGGAAGAGGCTTCAACCAGCATGCCGCCATTCGAGGCGTCGAGGGTTATCTGTTCGGCTGAGGCCTGCAGGCCTTGCAGGTGCAGGGCGATGTCCTCGCGGGCGCTGCTGCTCAGGGTCAGTGTGCCGTTGCTGGCAAACTGGGCATCGACCGCCTGCCGTGCTTGTTCGTCTTGCTTGCCGTGGCTGAAGTGGCCGCCGATGGCTCCCCCCTTGGTCTGGCCAGCCTTGGCCGCCAGCTCCATGCCTCCACCCAGGTTGCTGCCTGCGGCTTGCTGGGTATTGCTGGCCGCCTTGACCTGCAACTGGCCGCCACTTTGCACCTGTAGGTCGCCGGCCTTGGCCTCGCGGCTACCAATGCGCGTGCCTTCGAGCAACAGGTCGCCTGTGCTGGTCAGCTTTATCTCGCCCTTGGCGTCGATTTGTGCCACTTGTGCCTTGCCCTGCGTGCTCAGCTTTTGGCCATGGTCCAGATAACCCCGGCCATCGACACCGGTGCTGCCCGGGCGGTTGCCGACTTTGGCCCAGGCATTGCCATCGAGCTGGCGTGACTGCTGTTCGGCCTGGTCGGTCGCCTGGGGTAAGGCCAGCGACCCGGCACTGTGCATGACCACGCTGCCTTCACCGCCATCGATGCGGGCCCCTTCGTAGCGGCCATCGCTGCCCAGCTGTACCTGGATACCCTGTTGCCCGTAAAGGCTGCCGGGTACGGCGGTACTGGCAATATCCTTTTTATCCAGCGACCCTCCTTTGCCGGCGGCGCGTACATTCAAGTCCTCGCCGGTGCTGGTGTCCAGGCGCGCGTCGCCACCATAGGCCAGGCGTTGAACGGTGGTTTCCTGGGTATTTTCGGCGGCGCTCACCTGGTGCTGCTGCGCTTCGATTTTCAGCGAGCCGGCATTGGCCCGCCAGGCTGTGCCCTGGTCGGCCAGTGTGTCAGCCTTGACCTCGACCTTTGCTGCGGACAACTCACTGACCTGAGCAATGCCACGGCGCTGGTTTTCCAGGCGCTTGAGGTGTTCAACCGTCATGTCGGCCCCCACGCTGGGCGGCGCCATGGCGTCTTCGGGCGAGGCTTGCTGGAAGCGCGGGGCTTCCTCACCCAGCACCAGGCGCTCGATAGGGCGGGTCAGGTCGCGGTATTCGATGCTGGCGCCCAGGCTACCCGACCAGTCGTCACGGCTTTGTTCATGTTCATGGGTATCCTGCACCGCACGGTTGTCGATGCGTTCGGCGTTCACCTGCAGGGTGTTGCCGGCCTCGACGTGCGCGGCCTCGGTGAGCAGTGCATCACTGCGCAATTTCAGATCGCCGCTGGCCTGCAACTCGCTGCGCTGCACCTTGCTTTCGCGTTCGGCTTGCACCCCGCGGTTGTGATGGCCTTCGAACAAACTGCCCAGGCGGTCAATGCCACCGGTTACCGTCAGCCCGCCACCACTTTCGGTGGTGCTGGTGGCTGTGTCACGGTCATTGCGGGTCGCCCCCAGTGTCACTTCCCGCGCCTGCACATCGAGGTCGCCGGCAGTGGCTTGGGCCTTGCTGCCGTTGACCTGCAGATGCGCGCCGCTGCTCATGCCCACCGAGGCGCCTTTGAGCTCACTGGCAACCTGGGTGGTCGCGCGCTGCTTGGCGGTGGTGGTAACGACCTCATAGGCCACGCCAGCCGCGTACTGGCGGGACTCCGGCTTGCCATCCTCGGCTTCCTGGGTCTGTCTGGCGCTGGCCGTGAAACCGCGTTGTTGGTCGCGGGTTTCGCGTTCATCGACCGATTGCGCACTGCCAATCAGCAGGTCGCCTTTGGCTTCGACTTGCAGATGCTTGCCTGCTTCGACCTTGGCGCCCTGGATGCGCATCTCTTCGGCGCTGGCCAGGCGCAGGTTGCTGGTCGAGCTGACGTCGCTGACCAGTACCTGCTGTTTGCGGTCCGTGCTTTCGTGCTTGCTGCCGATCAGGCCGAACAGCTTACTGTCGCTGGTGCGCTGGGTGGAGGTCGTGCTGCCATGGTCTGCCTCGATGGCCAGCGAACCGTTATCGCTGTAGAGCACCGCGTCCTGTTTGCCGAACACGGTGCTGCCTTTGATGGCAACCTGGTCGGCTCTCACTGTGAGCTCGCCATCGCTGGTTACCGTGCTGCCCGCGACGACCTGGCCCTTGGTGTCGTTACCTTTTCGATCGCCAAAGAATGTACCGGATACCAGGTCGCCTCGGTAGTCGCGTTGGGTACCGTGTTCCTGCAAGGTCGTGGTGCCGATGTCTGCCTGTTTTGCCTGGATAGCCAGATCGCCGCGGCTGTGCAGGCTGCTGCCCTGCACGTTGAGGTTCTCGCTTGCCTTTATCGACATGCGCCCGGCGCTCAGGGTACTGCCCTTTGCGGTTTCCGTGAGCTGGTCGCTATCGCTATCACCGCGCCATAGGTCCTTGCGATGACGAACCTGCTTTTCGATGCGTTTGCTGTCTATGCCGGCGATGATGTCCAGGCCGGCACCGCTGTCGAGCGTCAGCTCGTTACCGGCGTCCAGCTTCGCTGCGGTCATGCGCATGTCGTCGCCGGACTGCAACAGCACGCTGTCGGTGCCCAGCAATTGACTGCCCTGTTGTTGCTGGTGGGTGGTGGTGGTTTTGCTGTTGTAGGTTTCGCGGGTGACGAACCAGAACTTCTTGTTCCAGCTGTCGCTGTCGTGCTTGATGTGCTCGATTGTCTTGGCATCCAGTGTGAGCTTCTTGCCGGCCCTTGCTTCGATTCGCGGGGCCCGGCCGTCGAGCGTTTCAAGCATCAGGTCATCGGCAGCGGTGAGTTTCAGTACACCGCGCTCGCTGCGCAGCTCGGTCGGGCGGTCGGCTCTGCCACTGACTTGCAGGCCCCCGGCCGAGCTGATGTCGACCCCCTCGGCGCCCAGAATCTGCGAGGCCCCCACACGCACACCCGCGCCTTCGGCAGTACTTACCACACGGATACGCCCGGCGCGCATGGCGCCGAACAGGCTGGCGTCAATGCTCGAAGAGGGGCTGGGCAGGTGTTCGACCACCTCGCCGTTGCGGCTGTCGATACGGTTGCGACCGACGGTGATGTCGAGCGTTTCGCGGGCCATGAGCAGGCCTTTGCTGTCTACGCGCGGTGCGATCAGTTCGAGCGCGCCACCGGCATTGTCCTGACCACGCTCCAGTACCTGCAGGGTGCCGCTGGCAGTGAGCGTATCGAGGTATCTGAGCTGCTGCTCCTCGAATTGTGGGGTGCCCACCACGAAGCCCGCGCGGGTGGTGTTGATGAAACTGCCGCCGTTGAGGGTGATGCCATTGGGGTTGGCCAGGATGTAGTCGGCCGGGCGCCCGAAGATTTCCTGTGGCCCCTCGATCAGCGAGGCGTTGCGGCTGACCACTTCGTTAAGAATGGTCGAGGCGGCCTGGCCCTGAAACTGCGGGTTGGCCGCCAGGGCACCGGCCAGTTGCGATTGCCCGGCTGCGGTGGCGTTGTTCAGCACCAGGCCTGGGATGCCAACGTTGTAGTCGATGAACTGGTTATGTGACAGCCCCCTGGCGTTGGGCGGCACGATGTCGATGACCGGTACCCCGTGGCCGTTGTGGATGACCGGGGTACCCCCGGGGCCGCTGGCTGCTTCCAGCCCGGTCTGAGCCAGTGCGGCACTGGGCCCGAACACAGCGAAGAAGATTGCCCAGCGCAAGGTATCCGGGCGAACAGGCGGTAACTGCGAGAGTGTTTGCATTTTCTCGTTCTCTTTGTTGTGGGTGAATCAGATGTTCAGGGTCCAGTCCAGTACCCAGAAGCCGGGCTCCAGCCGCGGGCGGGGCAGGTCGCTGGTGTACAGGGCGCGTTGGTAGTCCAGGCGCAGGCGGCTGCCGGGCAGGCTCAGTTCCAACCCTGCGGCGGCCCCGGCCAGGCGCTGTGACGGTTTGCCTTCGGCGGTACGAACCCAGCCCTGGTCCAGGCCGATGTAGGGGCGTATTTCGAAGGGGTGGGCCCAGGTCAGTGGCAGCGCTTGGCTGAACGTATTGCGCCAGACAGCGCTGCTGGCACCGGAGTAAGTGCGCAGACGAAAGCCGCGGACAGCCGAATCGTCGCTGACCAGCAGTTGTTCGACGGCAGGCAACGGGTCGCGGCTGTACTGCAGGGCCAGCTCGCTCTGCCAGCGCCAAGGTTTGGGTGCCGGGCCCTGACGCAGGTGCAGCAGGTTGGCGCGGTATTTGCGAAAGTCCGGGCGCAGGCGTTGAGCACCCAACGGCGAACGGTCGGCACCCAATGCGTCAATGCCTTGGGCAACGCCGAAGTAGCCGTTCCACAAGCCACTTTCGAGCCACAGCAGGTTGATGCCGGCCTCTACCGTGGTCAGCGTCGGGCTCTGCTGGACGATAACCGCGCCAGCGGTGCGGTTGACCAGTTGTTTGCGGTCCAGTCGGGCGCTGGCGCTGAGCATGCCTTGCTGGTTGCGCCACAATACCCGCTCGATACTCAGGCCCTGATAACTGCTGCTGCCGTCGGCAGCCTTGTCGCTGTAGGGGAGGGGGGCTTGATAACTTAGCTGGCTGGCGCTGAGGGCAAAGGTCCAGGCGCCGTAGGGGATGCTGTAGTACAGCGATATGCCTTGGCTTTGGCCGGGCGTATCGAGCACCGTGCTGGTCAATGACAGGCGCAGCTCATCATTGAGGCCAAGCGGGCTGTCCAGGCCAACGCCGAGGGAGATGCGGTGGCGGCCGGTCAGCTCGCTGCCACGGTTGTCGAAGCGGCTGTCCAGGTGCCAGCGTGAACCAACCTTGCCTGGCTGCACGACCACGCGGGTGCCGCCCTGCAGTTCGCCGGGCAGCAAGGTGGCGCCCAGTTCATAGGCGCGTAGGCGGTTGAGCTGGTCCAGGCCTTGCTCAAGGTCGGGCAGGTACAGTGGCTGCCCAAGCAGGCCTGGGAAGGCATTGGAGAGAGACAGGGGCAGGTCGGGGCCTGCCAGTTCGATGGTTTCGACAAAGCCTTCGACAATGACGATGTCCAACGGCATGCCCTCTGCTGGGGGCTGCCGCAGGTAGGGGCGGCTGGTTGGGTAGCCGGCTTGTACATAACGTTGGGTGATGGCTTTGAGCAGCCGGTTGATGTCGGCGATGCCCATGCAGGCAGGTGTGAAAGCACGGAGGGTCGGCGCCAGTGCCGAGTTCGAAAGCCGGTGCATGCCCGCCACGCGCACGCCATCGACTGCCCAGCAGTGATCGTCGTGCGCGTGGCGGGAAGTGGTGGTGTTGGTCGCTTCAACCGGGGCGGGTATACGCTGCCAGCGTTCCAGCCGCTGCTGTTGCTCCAGCTGCCGCAGCCCCTGCTGTTGATCGCGCAGCTGCTGGCTGGCAGGGTCGTCGGCCAGCACCTGGGGAATGGACAGCAAGCCAGAAAGGCAACCGGCCGACAGCCAATGGGCAATGCGGTGAATCAGGCACGGCATTGAAGCACCCCGCAAATGATGTACGGTTTTCGTACTCGTCTGCGTGGATGCTAAAAATTAAGTCACTCGCCTGGATGCAGTACCCTGCCTAAGCACCTGTAAGGCAGGTTCTCGCAAAACGGTGGGAAGGTTCCTACAACCGTTACCGGAAGGCCCTATATCAAGGCCGGATCTCGATCAGCGTTCCATCCCGTACCAAGTCCCACACTTCCTGCATGTCGCGGTTGCGCATGGCAATGCACCCATCCGTCCAGTCCAGGGTATGGAAGTACCATTCCGGGTACTCATCGTTGATCGGCGTGCCGTGAATCATGATCATGCTGCCGGCATTCACCCCTGCCCGGGTCGCGCGGGCGGCATCGCTGATGTTCGGGTAATTGATGTGCATCGCCAGGTTGAAGCGGTCGCTTTGCTTGCGCCAGTCCAGCCAGTACAAGCCCTCAGGGGTTTTCTTGTCGCCTTCGCGTTCCTTGGCGCCCTTGGGCTGCTTGCCCAGCGAGATGCGGTAGGTTTTCAGCGGCTCGCCACGGCTGATCAGCTGCAGGCGGCGCTCGGACTTGATCACCAGCACCTTGTCGATCAACGGTTGCATGGCTTGCTGCGAAGGCGATGGGGTTTGCGCTGCCGGCGCGGGCTTGCGGATGATGGTTTCGGTGAAGGCCGCCTGGGACACCGAGGTAACGCAAAGGCAGAAAAGGGCAAGCAACCAGCGCATGTAACAGTATCCCTGAAGGCTTTTAGGTGTGTGGCGAAACGTTCATCGGCGGCAGGTATTCATGGCCTATGGGGTAGTGCTGGCCGATGCGGTCGCGATAGTAGCATTCTAGTGTGCGAGTGACGGTGCGGAAAGCCAGCTCGTCCCACGGTATCTCATGTTCTTCGAACAGGCGCACCTCCAGGCTTTCGATCCCGACGGCAAAGTCCAGGTCCGCCAACTCGGCGCGGAAGAACACATGCACCTGGCTGATGTGTGGTAGATCGAACAGCTGGTACAGGGACGTCGGCCCGACCCGGGCGCAGGCTTCCTCGACGGTTTCGCGACGTGCGGCCTGGTCGAGGGTTTCGCCGTTTTCCATGAAACCGGCGGGCAGGGTCCAGAAGCCCCGGCGCGGTTCGATGGCGCGGCGGCACAGCAACACCTGGCTGCCCCAGGTTGGCAGCACGCCGGCCACGATGTTGGGGTTCTGGTAGTGGATGGTCTGGCAAGAGCCGCAGACGTACCGCAGGCGGCTGTCGCCCTCGGGGATCTGCTGAGTGACCGGTTGGCCGCACGCGCTGCAGAATTTCATGTGTGGTTCCTTATGTTCAAGGCTATCTTGGCGCGGCCACCGTGCCGCCGCAAGCGCTGGGGCTTGGGTGCTTCACGGCTTTGGTGCATCATGCAACACAGGACCTGGATACGAGCGTGCGCAATGCTGGACGAGCTACTTCGCCGAATGAGCAACCACCAACCCGCATCACTGGAAACCGACAGACGGTTCCCCGAAGCGGCGGTCCTCTTGCCCATTACCCGCAGCGAAGCGCCCGAACTGGTCTTGACCCTGCGCGCCAAGGGGCTGTCTACCCACGGTGGTGAAGTGGCCTTTCCCGGTGGCCGTCGGGACCCGGAAGACCCGGACCTGGTATTTACTGCCCTGCGCGAGGCTGAAGAAGAAATCGGCCTGCCCCCTGGCCTGGTGGAGGTGATTGGCCCGCTCAGCCCGCTGATTTCGCTACATGGCCTGAAAGTGACGCCATTCGTCGGGCTTATTCCCGACTTCGTCGAATATCGCGCCAATGATGCCGAGATTGCGGCAGTGTTCACCGTGCCGCTGGAGTTTTTCCGCCAGGACCCGCGCGACCATACCCACCGTATCGATTACCAGGGCCGTAGCTGGTTCGTGCCAAGCTATCGTTATGGCGAATACAAGATCTGGGGTTTGTCGGCGATCATGATCGTCGAGCTGGTCAACCTGCTGTTCGATGCCGGTATCAGCCTGCATCAGCCGCCGGAGCGTTACATCGAAAATTGAGCGGGGCCTACCCCGCCGTCTGCGTCGCAGCCTGAGGAACAAGCATGAAATATCGCCTGGGCGACCTGCGGGTCGAGAGCCACCCCACCAGTTGGGCCGCACCCAACGCCACGCTCATTGGCCGCGTGCGCCTGCAAGCCAATGCCAGTGTGTGGTTTGGGGCGGTGTTGCGCGGGGATAACGAGCTGATCGATATCGGCGAAGGCAGCAACGTGCAGGATGGCACGGTGATGCACACTGACATGGGCTCGCCCCTGACGTTGGGCAAGGGCGTAACCGTCGGCCACAACGCCATGTTGCATGGCTGCACGGTGGGCGACTTCAGCCTGGTCGGTATCAACGCCGTAATCCTCAATGGTGCGCGCATCGGCAAACACTGCATCATCGGCGCCAACGCACTGATTGCCGAGGGCAAGGAAATCCCGGATGGTTCGCTGGTGATGGGCTCGCCGGGCAAGGTGGTACGCGAACTGACCGAGCAGCAGAAGCGCATGCTTGAAGCCAGTGCCGCACATTACGTGCACAATGCCCAGCGCTATGCGCGGGATCTGGTGGTTGATGATGAGTGAAGTGGTCGAGCGGCCGGTGGCTTCGCCGTGTGTGAGTATTTGTGCGCTGGACGAGCAGGATATCTGCACCGGCTGCCAGCGTACCGTGGCGGAGATTGGTCGCTGGGGGCGGATGGACAATGATGAGCGTCGGGCGGTGCTCAAGCGTTGCCATGAACGGGCGGTAGAAGCCGGCCTCATCTTGCAGGCCTGACGCGAACCTGTGGGGGCGGGCGTGCCGGCGAACACCGGCGAAGCCGGTGCCATGCACCGCAGTGGCAGCTTCGCGGGCATGCCCGCTCCCACAGGTACAGCGTCAGCCTTTCGGGCCTCACAACATCTGTGGGAGCGGGTTTACCCGCGAACGGCCCAGCGGTAATCTGTACGGCTTGCCCACAGACTGCCCGCCATGTTCTATCTGATTGCCTACATCAGCAGCGTAGTGCTGATCAACTACGCCTTCTCAAGTGCCCCGCACCTGGACATCATCTGGTCCGCCTGGGGCGGCCTGGTGTTTATCCTGCGTGACATGGTGCAGACCCGCTTCGGTCATGGCGCCCTGTTCGCCATGCTGGTGGCTCTGGTGCTGTCCTATGTCACGTCGGAGCCTGCGATCGCGCTGGCCAGCGCCAGCGCATTTTTCATCTCCGAGCTGATCGACTGGCTGGTGTTCAGCATCACCCGTCGGCCCCTGCGCGACCGCCTGTGGCTCAGCTCGGCGCTGAGCATCCCGGTGGATACCTTCATTTTCTTCGGCATGATCGGCGCTCTGACCCCGGCAGTGATCGGCACCGCGATGGCCTCGAAGTTCGCCGGTGTAACGGCGGTGTGGCTGGCCATGGCATTTCGCGCACGGCGGGCCGCCGTCGCCGGTTGATGGTGTAGAATAGCGGTCCTTTTTCAGCGGGTGGCGCCCAGTCTGGCGCGGCCCCGGATGCCTTCGAGGACCTGAAATGACCCGTATCGGAACCCCATTGTCGCCTACCGCGACCCGTGTACTGCTCTGCGGCTGTGGCGAGCTGGGCAAGGAAGTGGTAATCGAGCTGCAGCGCCTGGGCGTCGAAGTAATCGCCGTCGACCGTTACGCCAATGCTCCGGCAATGCAGGTGGCGCACCGCAGCCATGTGATCAACATGCTTGATGGCGTTGCCCTGCGCGCGGTAATCGAAGCCGAGAAGCCGCACTACATCGTTCCGGAAATCGAAGCCATCGCCACCGCCACCCTGGTCGAGCTGGAAAACGAAGGTTTTACCGTGGTGCCGACCGCCCGCGCCACCCAGTTGACCATGAACCGCGAAGGCATCCGCCGCCTGGCTGCCGAAGAGCTGGACCTGCCAACCTCGCCGTACCACTTCGCCGACACCTATGAAGACTACGCCAAGGCCGTAGCCGACCTGGGTTACCCGTGCGTGGTCAAACCGGTGATGAGCTCGTCGGGCAAGGGCCAGAGCCTGCTGCGCAGCGATGCTGACCTGCAGAAGTCGTGGGACTATGCCCAGGAAGGCGGTCGCGCTGGCAAGGGTCGGGTGATCGTCGAGGGTTTCATCGACTTCGAATATGAAATCACCCTGCTGACCGTGCGCCACGTGGGCGGCACCACCTTCCTCGAGCCCGTCGGCCACCGTCAGGAGAAGGGCGATTACCAGGAGTCCTGGCAGCCACAGGCCATGAGCCCGAAGGCGCTGGCCGAATCGCAGCGCGTGGCCAAGGCGGTCACCGATGCCCTCGGCGGTCGCGGCCTGTTTGGTGTGGAGCTGTTCGTGAAGGGCGACCAGGTGTGGTTCAGCGAAGTGTCGCCGCGCCCGCATGACACCGGGCTGGTCACCCTGATTTCCCAGGACCTGTCGCAATTCGCCCTGCATGCCCGCGCCATTCTCGGCCTGCCGATTCCGGTGGTGCGTCAGTTCGGCCCGTCGGCCTCGGCAGTGATCTTGCCCGAAGGCCAGTCCCAACAGACCAGCTTCGCCAACCTGGGCGCAGCGCTGAGCGAGCCGGATACCGCCATTCGCCTGTTCGGCAAGCCGGAAATCAACGGTACCCGTCGCATGGGTGTGTGCCTGGCGCGTGACGAATCGGTCGAACTGGCGCGGGCCAAGGCGACGCGTGCAGCTCAGGCGGTCAAGGTCGAGTTCTGATCCGAGAGTGCTGGGGCCGCAAAGCGGCCCCAGTCGCTTACAGCGCGGTATTGCGCGTCTCTTTCAGGCACAGCACGGCAATCAGGCTGATCACCGCCGCCACCGACACATAACCCCCCACCCAGCTTAACCCGCCCATGCTCACCAGCTTCTGGGCAAAGAACGGAGCCGCCGAGGCGCCGACGATACCGCCCAGGTTATACGCCGCCGAGGCACCGGTATAACGTACGTGAGTCGGGAACAGCTCTGGCAGCAGTGCCCCCATCGGCGCAAAGGTCACGCCCATCAGGAACAGCTCGATGGCCAGGAACAGCGCCACGCCCGTGGTCGATCCCGAGGTCAGCAGTGGCTCCATGGTAAAGCCCGAAGCTATCGCCAGCAGGCCGCCGACGATCAGTACCGGCTTGCGCCCGTAACGGTCACTGAGCCAGGCCGACAACGGTGTGGCCAGTGCCATGAACACCACCGCGAAGCACAGCAGGCCAAGGAACGTTTCGCGGCTGTAGCCCAGTGTGGTCACGCCGTAGCTCAGCGAGAACACCGTGGAAATGTAGAACAGCGCATAGCACACCACCATGGCCGCAGCGCCCAGCAGGGTTGGCAGCCAGTATTTCGAGAACAGGTCGACCACCGGCATTTTCACCCGCTCGTGGCGGGCAACGGCCTTGGCGAACACCGGGCTCTCTTCGAGCTTCAGGCGCACGTACAGGCCAACCAGTACCAGGGCGGCGCTGAGCAGGAACGGAATACGCCAGCCCCACTCGCGGAACTGCTCGTCGCTGAGCACCAGCGCCAGGGTCAGGAACAGGCCGTTGGCAGCCAGGAAGCCGATTGAAGGGCCCAACTGCGGGAACATGCCAAACCAGGCACGCTTGCCTTCCGGAGCGTTCTCGGTAGCCAGCAAGGCCGCGCCACCCCATTCACCACCCAGGCCCAGGCCTTGGCCAAAACGCAGCAGGCAGAGAATGATCGGCGCCCACACGCCAATGCTGTCATAGCCCGGCAGCACGCCAATGGCGGTGGTTGATACGCCCATCAGCAGCAGCGAGGCGACCAGCGTCGACTTGCGGCCGATGCGGTCGCCAAAATGGCCGAACAACGCCGAGCCCAGTGGGCGGGCAAGGAAGGCGATACCGAAGGTGAGGAAGGCGGCCAGCATTTGCGCGGTGCCCGACCCGGACGGGAAGAACACCGGGCCGATCACCAAGGCGGCGGCGGTGGCGTAGACGTAGAAATCATAGAACTCGATGGCCGTGCCGATGAAGCTGGCGGTGGCTACCCGCGCAGGCGAGTTGACTGGCGCGGCGGGTGCTTGGGCGTAAGTGCTGCTTGTCATTGAATAGGTCCCTGACAGTCTGGTCCGGCTCCATGGGCTTGGCCCGCGATGGCATGCCATGTAAATGGCACGGTTACGCGGACGCCGGAGCGTATTGTTGTGTGCGCCCGACTGACGATAGCCCAAGGGGGGGTAGGGGCGGGGCGGGTACTGTTCGGGGGTGTTGACGCAGGACCGCAAGGCATATCAGTGGAGCGGACTGGCCGTGGAGCGCCGGGTGCGGGTAGCAGGCGTGACGGCGGGGCTGGGTAAGCGTGACCCGAGTATAGCTATCGGGTCACGGTCCACACCAGTACCTTGCTGGCGCAATTGTCCTCTGTTTCAAGGATTTCCAGGCGATAACGGCCTATCTTCAGGCAAACAGCGCTTTCCGGGATGCTTTCCAGCGCTTCGGTAACCAGCCCGTTGAGGGTTTTCGGCCCGCCGTCGCAGGGCAGGTGCCAGCCCAGGGTGCGGTTGATTTCGCGTAACGAAGCGGTGCCATCGATGACGAAGGTGCCATCGGGCTGCGGGTGCACATGCGGGTTGTCCAGGCTTTGTTCGTCCTCGAACTCACCGACGATCTCTTCGAGAATGTCTTCCAGGGTGACGATACCCAGTACTTCGCCGTACTCGTCCACGACCACGCCCAAGCGGCGTTGCTGCTTGTGGAAGTTCAACAACTGCATTTGCAGGGGCGTGCTTTCCGGTACGAAATAGGGTTCGTAGCAGGCGCCGTGCAGCGCTTCGAGGGTCAGCTCGGCCTTGGGCAGCAGGTGACTGATCAGCTTGGTGTTGAGAATCGCTTCGACTTGGTTGATGTCGTTGTGGTAGACCGGCAGGCGGGTGTGGCGGCTGACGATCAGTTGCTCGATGATGCGTTCGATCGGCTCGTCGAGGTTGATACCATCCACTTCGTTGCGCGGCACCAGGATGTCGTTGACGGTGATCTTGTCCAGCGACTGCAGGCCGTCGAGCATGCCATGGCGAGGCGCTTCGTGCTGTTCATCCTCATCGAAGTCGTCGGCATCCTGCGCGTGCAGGGCCACCGCTGTGGGCTGTGCACGGAACGGGCGCAGAATCAGCTTGGCGGCGCCGTCCAGCAGGCAGGCCAGTGGCTGCAGCAGGGCGAGGGGCACTTTCAGCAGGCTGGCACCAAGGCTCACGAACGCCTGCGGGTTACGCCGGGCCAGGCGTCGTGGCAGGTATTCGGCAAACACCAGCAAGGCGAGGGTGGCGGCCATGCCTGCCAGCCAGAAGCCGTGCTCGCCACTCTGGCGCTGGCCGACCAGGCAGGCCAGCCCCAGTACCAGCAGCTTGCCCAGGCTGGCGCACAGCAACAAGGCCTGGGCTGGCAGCACGGGCTGGCCGTCTTCGCCGGCGCGCAGTGCGCCATTGAGCTGCAGGCGGGCAGCATCCACGGCGGTGAACAGCGCTGACCACAAAAGGGCCAGTGCCAGAGTGCCGAATAGCGGTGCGTACGGCAGGGTGTTCATGGGCGGCCGTCAGATATGCAAGATGAATTCGCGAACCAGCTTGCTGCCAAAATAGGCCAGCATCAGCAGGCAGAAACCGGCCAGCGTCCAGCGGATGGCCATGTGGCCCCGCCAGCCCAGGCGGGTGCGGCCCCACAGCAGCACACTGAACACCACCCAGGCGACACAGGCCAGCAAGGTCTTGTGCACCAGGTGCTGGGCGAACAGGTTGTCGAGGAACAGCCAGCCGGAGATCAGCGACAGCGACAGCAGGCACCAGCCGGCCCAGAGGAAGCCGAACAGCAGGCTTTCCATGGTTTGCAGCGGCGGGAAGTTGCGGATCAGCCCGGACGGGTGCTTGTTCTTCAGCTGGTGGTCCTGCAGCAGCAACAGCAGCGACTGGAACACCGCGATGGTGAACAGCCCGTAGGCCAGGATCGACAGCAGGATATGCGCAAGGATGCCGGGTTCTTCGTTGATCAGCGGTACCGTACCGGGTGGCGCGAACTGGGCCATCAGCGCGGTCACCGCACCCAGTGGGAACAGCAGCACCAGCAGGTTTTCCACGGGTATGCGCAGGCAGGCCAGCAGGGTCAGGGAGATGACGGCCACGGCGATCAGGCTGGCGGCGCTGAAGAAGTCCAGGCTCAGGCCCAGCGGGGTGATCAGCTGGAAGAACAGCGCACCGGCCTGGGCCAGGACCGCGATGACACCCAGCAGGCCAAGCAGGCGCTTGTCGGCCTTGCGGCCCTGAGACAGGTATGAGCCCTGGTAGATGGCCGCCGCTATATATAAGCCGGCAGCGATCAGGTTGGGGATGAGGCTTGGAGAGGAGACCATAAGTCCTGGGTGGCGAGCCTTAAAGAGACGGAGTTTGGCATAGATTCTGCCGCTCTAGGAAGACTGAAGGGTTGTGTCAGGGCATTCGCGGGCACGCCTGCTCCCACAGGTATGGCGCAGGCCTGCAAGCAGTGAGGATCCTGTGGGAGCGGGCGCGCCCGCGAAGAGGCCAGCACAGGCACCGAATATCTACCAAGGTGTGCGTCGCCGCTGCACTTCGCTATAATCGCCGCCTTGCTGTGCCCGGCGGGTGTGTATTTCCCCCCTGGCACCTGACAAACCTCGGCTTTACTGGGCCTGAAAGGATCACCATGTTCGAAAACCTGACCGACCGCCTGTCACAGACGCTGCGCCATGTCACCGGCAAGGCCAAGCTGACCGAAGACAATATCAAGGAAACGCTGCGCGAAGTGCGCATGGCCCTGCTCGAGGCCGACGTTGCCCTGCCGGTAGTCAAGGATTTCGTCAACAGCGTCAAGGATCGTGCAGTCGGTACCGAGGTGTCGCGCAGCCTGACCCCGGGCCAGGCCTTCGTGAAGATCGTCCAGGCCGAGCTGGAAAGCCTGATGGGCGCGGCCAACGAAGACCTCGCACTGAACGCCGCCCCACCTGCTGTCGTGCTGATGGCGGGCCTGCAGGGCGCCGGTAAGACCACCACCGCCGGCAAGCTGGCGCGCTTCCTTAAAGAGCGCAAGAAAAAGAGTGTGATGGTGGTGTCTGCCGACGTTTATCGCCCGGCGGCGATCAAACAGTTGGAAACACTGGCCAACGATATTGGCGTCACCTTCTTCCCGTCCGATATCAGCCAGAAACCGGTGGCCATCGCCGAGGCCGCCATCCGTGAAGCCAAGCTGAAGTTCATCGACGTGGTCATCGTCGACACCGCCGGCCGTCTGCACATCGACGCCGACATGATGGACGAGATCAAGGCGCTGCACGCGGCCGTCAAACCGATCGAGACGCTGTTCGTGGTCGACGCCATGACCGGCCAGGACGCTGCCAACACCGCCAAGGCGTTTGGCGAGGCGCTGCCGCTGACCGGTGTGGTACTGACCAAGGTCGACGGTGATGCCCGTGGCGGTGCCGCGCTGTCGGTCCGTGCAATCACCGGCAAGCCGATCAAGTTCATCGGTATGGGTGAGAAGACCGAGGCACTCGAGCCGTTCCACCCCGACCGCGTCGCTTCGCGCATCCTCGGCATGGGCGACGTGCTCAGCCTGATCGAGCAGGCCGAGCAGACCATCGACAAGGCCAAGGCCGACAAGCTTGCCAAGAAGCTGAAGAAGGGCAAGGGCTTCGACCTCGAAGACTTCCGCGATCAGTTGCAGCAAATGAAGAACATGGGCGGCCTCGGCGGCCTGATGGACAAGCTGCCGAGCATCGGTGGGGTCAACCTCTCACAAATGGGCAACGCCCAAGGCGCGGCCGAAAAGCAGTTCAAGCAGATGGAAGCGATCATCAACTCCATGACCCCGGCCGAGCGCCGTGACCCTGACCTGATCAGCGGTTCGCGCAAGCGCCGTATTGCATTGGGTTCCGGTACCCAGGTGCAGGACATCGGGCGGCTGATCAAGCAGCACAAGCAGATGCAGAAGATGATGAAGAAGTTTTCTGCCAAAGGCGGCATGGCCAAGATGATGCGCGGCCTCGGTGGGATGCTGCCAGGTGGCGGCATGCCAAAGCTGTAACCCCTGATCCGGGTGCCTGCCTTTTGTCGGGCAGGCGCCCAGAACCCCCGCTGTAGCGGGGCAACAGCCGCGAATTTCGCGGCGCAACCGGCAAATCTGGACGGCAGGGCGAGGCCTTGCCGAAAAAGTCATTTGCAAATGTCCGTGTATTCCCCGAGAATATGCGGCCTTTTGGGCACCCGTGTGCCTATTTGGCATTCAGATTTGCAGTACCAGCTGCTGTATCAACTGCAGCACCGACTATAGGAACGATGTTCACATGGTAACCATTCGTCTGGCCCGTGGCGGCTCGAAAAAGCGCCCATTCTACCACCTGACCGTGACCAACTCGCGTAACGCCCGTGACGGCCGTTTCGTTGAGCGCGTAGGTTTCTTCAACCCAATCGCTGCTGGCGCCGAAGTCAAGCTGTCGGTCAACCAAGAGCGCGTCACCTACTGGCTGAGCCAGGGTGCACAGCCGTCTGAGCGTGTTGCTCAGCTGCTGAAGGAAGCTGCCAAGGCCGCTGCCTGAATAGTATGAACGCGACGCCAGAAAAGGCTGACGACCTCATCGTCGTTGGCAAGATTTTTTCGGTTCACGGCGTTCGCGGCGAGGTGAAGGTGTATTCCTTTACCGATCCGATTGAAAACCTGTTGGATTATCCACGCTGGACGCTTCGGCACGAAGGCAAGGTAAAGCAGGTCGAGCTGGTCAGCGGTCGTGGCTCCCAAAAGGGCCTGGTCGTGAAGCTGAAAGGTCTCGACGATCGCGATGAAGCCCGTCTTCTGAGCGGTTACGAAATCTGCATCCCGCGGAGCCTTTTGCCCAACCTGGCTGCCGACGAGTACTACTGGTACCAGTTGGTAGGTCTGAAGGTCATCAACCAGGACGAACAACTGTTCGGCAAGGTCGATCACCTGTTGGAGACCGGTGCGAACGATGTAATGGTGGTCAAGCCCTGCGCAGGCAGCCTGGATGATCGCGAGCGTCTGTTGCCCTATACAGAGCAATGTGTGCTGGCAATCGACCTGGAAGCAGGCGTGATGCGGGTCGAATGGGACGCGGACTTCTAAACGATGGGTAACCTTCGCGTAGACGTCATCACGTTGTTCCCCGAGATGTTCTCGGCCATCACGGAGTACGGCATTACCAGCCGCGCGGTGAAACAAGGGTTGCTTCAGGTGACTTGCTGGAACCCGCGGGACTACACCACAGATCGTCACCACACGGTAGATGATCGGCCGTTTGGCGGTGGTCCGGGCATGGTGATGAAAATCAAGCCTCTGGAAGACGCCTTGGTTAGCGCCAGGCAGGCGACCGGAGCAGCGGCGAAGGTGATCTACCTTTCGCCACAAGGCCGCAAGCTGACTCAGCAGGCGGTCAAAGGCCTGGCCGAACAGGAATCGTTGATCCTGATCGCCGGTCGTTATGAAGGCATCGACGAGCGCTTTATCGAGGCTCATGTCGATGAGGAGTGGTCGATTGGTGACTATGTGCTTTCCGGTGGCGAGCTGCCGGCCATGGTACTGATCGATGCGGTTACGCGGCTGCTGCCCGGAGCTTTAGGGCATGTGGACTCGGCGGAAGAAGATTCTTTCACCGACGGTCTGCTCGATTGCCCGCACTACACCCGACCTGAGGTGTATGCGGATCAGCGTGTTCCCGACGTGTTGCTAAGTGGCAACCATGCACATATCCGGCGTTGGAGGATGAAGCAGTCCCTTGGTAGGACCTTCGAACGACGCGCCGATCTTCTGGAAAGTCGCTCGCTTTCTGGAGAAGAGAAGAAGCTGCTCGAGGAATATCTCCGCGAGCGGGACGATAGTTAAACGTATCGATGGTGGATCGCGTATCCATCTTAGGAGCACAGCATGACCAACAAGATCATCCAGCAGCTCGAAGCCGAGCAGATGAGCAAGGAAATCCCGACCTTCGCACCAGGCGACACCGTTGTCGTTCAGGTTAAAGTGAAGGAAGGTGAGCGTTCCCGTCTGCAGGCGTTCGAAGGCGTCGTTATCGCCAAGCGTAACCGCGGTCTGAACAGCGCCTTCACCGTGCGCAAGATCTCCAGCGGCGTTGGCGTAGAGCGTACCTTCCAGACCTACAGCCCGCAAATCGACAGCCTGGCCGTGAAACGTCGTGGTGACGTGCGTAAAGCCAAGCTGTACTACCTGCGCGACCTGTCCGGCAAAGCCGCTCGCATCAAGGAAAAACTGTCCTGAGTACAGTTTGCCCGGTGGCCGAGGCCGCCTAGCGAGAAAGAAGCAGCCTTCGGGCTGCTTTTTTGCGTTTTGAACCCCCGAAAATGTGATTGCCATGACTACCCGAGACCAGGAAATCCAGCGCCGCACCGAACTGTCGGTTACCCGCGTGACCAAGGCGGTGTTCCCCAATACCACCAACCACCACAACACCCTGTTCGGCGGCACCGCCCTGGCCTGGATGGACGAAGTGTCGTTCATCGCTGCCACGCGTTTCTGCCGCCTGCCGTTGGTGACCGTGTCTACCGACCGCATCGATTTCAAGCACCCGATTCCGGCGGGCTCGATCGTCGAGCTGGTGGGTACGGTGATCAAGGTCGGCAATACCAGCTTGCAGGTGCAGGTGGATGTGTTTGTCGAGAACATGTACCTGGATGGCCGTGACCGTGCGATCCATGGGGTGTTCAGCTTCGTCGCCATCGACGAGGACAAGCGCCCGGTGCCCGTGCTGCCAGGCGCCTGAGTGTCACGGCTCCGGTGCTGGCTCGATCAATGCCACCAGGGTCCAGCCCGGTTGTGGCTGTAACGGGTTATCAGGGCTGGCTACATGAACCCAGCCATGGTCATCGCGTGCGAACAGCAAGTGTGCACGCTCGCCATGCAGCGCCTGGTAGGCGTCCCAGCCAAAGCCTTCGGTCAGGGTGGTGCTATACAACTCGGCGCCCTGATGCATGCGGTTGGCCAGTTGCAAATAGGTCATCGGCTTGGCCCCCAATAGATGCCCGCGGTGCTCTTCGGCCGCCCGATGTTTGTCGCTGCGTTGTTTCTCCAGGCCACTGGCTAGCACGAATAGCCGGTTGTGCCCGAAATCATGACGGAACCTGGCGCAGGCCAATGCATTGATTTCGCCGGCAGGAGAGAGGCCCAGCAAGTGCCCGAGGCCGACCAGGTCCAGATGGGCGTCGGCATGCTGCGAGGCCGGGTTGCCAAAATAGGTCGTGAGCCCGTCCATGCGCGCGGCGCGGATGTTTTCCCAACTGGAGTCCGTCAGCAAAACCCGGCAGCCCAATTGCTGAAGGGTTTTGGCGATGGCCCGGGCCGGCTCGTTGGCACCGACGATGAGAAACCCGCTGGGGGCCGGTTCGGCGACCTTGAGCAAGCGTGCCAGCGGCCTGGCCGTGGCGCTTTGCAGTACCACCGTGCCGATGATTACCGCGAAGGTCAACGGTACCAGCAGCAAGGCATCCTGGTGGCCGGCCTGGTCCAGGCGGATGGCAAAAATGGCTGAAACGGCTGCGGCAACGATACCGCGTGGAGCAATCCAGGCCAGCAGCGCGCGCTCCCGCCAGTTGAGTGTCGAGCCCAGTGTGGCCAGCCAGACGCTGAGGGGGCGTGCCAGCAACTGGATCACCAGCAACAGTGCCAGCACGGCAGGGCCAAGGCCTAGCAGGGCATGCAGGTCAAGGCGTGCAGCCAGCAGGATGAACAGACCGGAAATCAGCAGCACACTGAGGTTTTCCTTGAAGTGCAGGATCTGTCGCACATCAACCCCGCGCATGTTGGCCAGCCACATTCCCATCACGGTGACCGCCAGCAGCCCCGACTCGTGCACGATCTGGTTGGCGGCGATGAAAATACCCAGTACCGCCGCCAGTGACGCGAGGTTGTGCAGGTATTCTGGTAGCCACTGTTCGCGCATGATTTGCCCCAGCAGCCAGCCCCCAGCCGCGCCCAGGGCGGTACCGCAGAAGATCACGCCGGCGAAGGTAACAAGGCTCTGGCTCAGGCCGTTACCCTCGGCGCTGGCGATGATGAAGCTGTATACCACCACGGCGAGCAGCGCGCCGATCGGGTCGATCATGATCCCTTCCCAGCGCAGGATATTCGCGATCGCTGCCTTTGGCCGCACCACGCGTAGCATGGGCACGATCACCGTTGGGCCGGTCACGAGGGTCAGGGTGCCGAAGAGAATCGCCAGCGGCCAGTCGAACCCGAGAAGCCAGTGGGTTGCCAGTGCAATCACCAGCCAGGTGACCAGTGCGCCCACCGTGACCAGGCGATGCACCACACTGCCGATCTCGCGCCACTGCGACAGGTGCAGGGTCAGGCTGCCTTCGAACAGAATCAGCGCTACCGCCAGCGACACCAGCGGCATCAGCAATGGGCCGAACAGCGCCTCGGGGTCGAGCCATCCCAGCGCTGGACCGGCAAGGATCCCGGCCAACAGCAGGAACAGAATTGCCGGCAGCTTCAGGCGCCAGGCCAGCCACTGGCAGGCGAGCGCCGCTGCGCCGATGCCGCCCACACTCAGAAGGATCTGCTGTTCGTTCATGCGGGCTCCCTATGCCGGCGTTGTTATGAAAGACTAAGCGCCATTTCGTCGTTTGCCACCGAGATTTCATGCCCGCCCTCGACCACCCCCTGATCGACCAGTTCCTTGACGCCCTTTGGCTGGAAAAAGGCCTGTCCGACAACACCCGCGTGTCCTACCGTAGCGACCTGGCCCTGTTCAATGGCTGGTTGCAGGAGCACTCGGTATCGTTGCCAGACGCCGGCCGCGACCTGATCCTCGATCACCTGGCCTGGCGCCTGGACCAGGGCTACAAGCCACGTTCCACGGCGCGTTTCCTGTCCGGCCTGCGCGGCTTCTTCCGTTATCTGCTGCGTGAAAAGCTGGTGGCCATTGACCCGACCCTGCAGGTCGATATGCCGCAATTGGGCAAGCCGCTGCCCAAGTCGCTGTCCGAAGCTGACGTCGAAGCCTTGCTGCAGGCTCCGGACCTGGGCGAAGCCATTGGCCAGCGCGACCGTGCCATGCTCGAAGTGCTCTACGCTTGCGGTCTTCGGGTCACCGAACTGGTCAGCCTGACCCTCGATCAGGTCAACCTGCGCCAAGGTGTGCTGCGGGTAATGGGCAAGGGCAGCAAGGAGCGCCTGGTGCCCATGGGCGAAGAAGCTGTGGTGTGGCTGGAACGCTACCAGCGCAATGGCCGCGCCGAACTGCTCAACGGCCGGCCCAGCGACGTGCTGTTCCCCAGCCAGCGCGGCGAGCAGATGACGCGCCAGACCTTCTGGCACCGTATCAAGCACCACGCACGGGTTGCCGGCATCGACAAGCCGCTGTCGCCGCACACCCTGCGGCATGCCTTTGCCACCCACCTGCTCAACCACGGTGCCGACTTGCGTGTGGTGCAGATGCTGCTGGGCCACAGTGACCTTTCGACCACGCAGATCTATACCCACGTCGCCAAGGCCCGTCTGCAGCAGTTGCACGCCCAGCACCACCCACGTGGATGAATGTTTTTCATGTTCCGCCGACCGGTCCTTGCGACCTCCTTCACGGGCAGCGTGATGTGGTAGGCTTGGGCGGTTTGCACCAAGGGCCGCACGGTCACCGCGTATTTTCCGCAGGTGGCGCCCTCCGGCCCCTGTCCGCCTTCAGGAGTTCCCATGCGCGTGACCCAGTTTTTCGCCGCCGCCGCGTTGGCGCTGGCCAGTACCTTTGCCGTTGCTGCGGCAACCGATGGCAACGCCGGTGCCGAGCAGGCCATCCGTAAATCGTTGCAGAACCTCGAGCTGGAAGTGCCCGTGGAAAGCGTGGCCAGCAGTCCGCTCAACGGCCTGTATGAAGTCAAGTTGCAGGGCGGCCGCGTGCTGTATGCCAGCGCCGATGGCCAGTTCGTGATGCAGGGCTACCTGTTCCAGATCCAGGACGGCAAGCCGGTCAACCTCACCGAAAAAGCCGAACGCCAAGGTATTGCCAAGCTCATCAACGGCATTCCAGCCGCCGAGATGGTGGTTTATCCTGCCAAGGGCGAAACCAAGTCGCACATCACCGTGTTCACCGACACCACCTGCCCGTACTGCCACAAGCTGCACGCCGAAGTGCCCGAGTTGAACCGTCGCGGTATTGAAGTGCGCTATGTCGCCTTCCCGCGCCAGGGCCTCGGTTCGTCGGGTGACCAGCAGTTGCAGGCAGTGTGGTGCTCCAGCGACCGCCGTGGGGCGATGGACAAAATGGTCGAAGGTAAAGAAATCAAGGCCGCCAAGTGCACCAACCCGGTCAGCAAGCAGTTCCAGCTGGGTCAGTCGATCGGGGTCAATGGCACGCCGGCCATTGTTCTTGAGAGCGGCCAGGTCATTCCGGGCTACCAGCCGGCACCGCAGGTCGCCAAGCTGGCACTTGCCAAGTAATCCAGTTCAGTACGCCGTCGTCATGGGGTGACGGCAAGTTTCACGGTCGGCAAACGTGTCGGCCGTTCAATGGGGAGTTCACAGTGAAACCGGTCAAAGTAGGCATCTGTGGGTTGGGGACCGTCGGTGGCGGAACCTTCAATGTACTTCAGCGCAACGCCGAGGAGATTGCCCGCCGTGCCGGGCGCGGTATTGAAGTGGCACAGATCGCCATGCGCTCGCAGAACCCGAACTGCCAGATTACCGGTACCCCCATTACCGCTGACGTGTTCGAAGTTGCAAGCAACCCGGAGATCGACATTGTCATCGAGCTGATCGGTGGCTATACCATCGCCCGCGACCTGGTGCTGAAGGCCATCGAAAACGGCAAGCACGTGGTCACCGCCAACAAGGCGCTGATTGCCGTGCACGGCAACGAAATTTTCGCCAAAGCCCGCGAGAAGGGTGTGATTGTCGCGTTCGAGGCGGCCGTAGCCGGTGGCATCCCGGTGATCAAGGCCATCCGCGAAGGCCTGTCGGCCAACCGCATCAACTGGCTGGCTGGCATCATCAACGGCACTGGCAACTTCATCCTCACCGAAATGCGTGAGAAGGGCCGTGCCTTCCCGGACGTGCTGGCCGAAGCCCAGGCGCTGGGCTACGCCGAAGCCGATCCGACCTTTGACGTAGAAGGCATTGACGCTGCGCACAAGCTGACGATCCTGGCGTCCATCGCGTTCGGTATCCCGCTGCAGTTCGACAAGGCCTACACCGAAGGCATCACCCAGCTGACAACGGCAGACGTGAACTATGCCGAGGCGTTGGGCTACCGCATCAAGCACCTGGGTGTGGCTCGTCGCACCGCGGAAGGTATCGAGCTGCGCGTGCACCCGACGCTGATCCCGGCCGACCGCCTGATCGCCAACGTCAACGGCGTGATGAACGCTGTCATGGTCAACGGTGATGCTGCCGGCTCCACCCTGTACTACGGTGCCGGCGCGGGTATGGAGCCTACCGCTTCGTCAGTGGTCGGCGACCTGGTCGACGTAGTCCGTGCCATGACTTCCGACCCGGAAAACCGCGTGCCGCACCTGGCCTTCCAGCCAGACTCGCTGTCGGCCCACCCGATCCTGCCGATCGAAGCCTGCGAAAGCGCCTACTACCTGCGCATCCAGGCCAAGGATCACCCGGGCGTACTGGCCCAGGTCGCCAGCATCCTCTCGGAGCGTGGTATCAACATCGAGTCGATCATGCAGAAGGAAGCCGAGGAGCAGGACGGCCTGGTACCAATGATCCTGGTGACCCATGGCGTGGTCGAGCAGCGTATCAACGACGCCATCGTCGCCCTGGAAGCCCTGCAGGACGTGGTCGGCAAGGTTGTGCGCATTCGCGTCGAGCAGCTCAACTAACAAATATTTGCCGACGGGCCGCCCGCGCGGCCCCGGCCCCAGCATCGAAGGTTTGCACCCATGCGCTATATCAGTACCCGCGGCCAGGCACCGGCCCTGAATTTCGAAGACGTGCTGCTGGCTGGCCTGGCCAGCGACGGCGGGCTTTACGTACCGGAAAACCTGCCACGCTTCACCCAGGAAGAAATCGCCTCCTGGGCCGGCTTGCCCTATCACGAGCTGGCCTTCCGCGTGATGCGCCCGTTCGTCGAAGGCAGCATCGCCGACGCCGACTTCAAGAAGATCCTCGAAGAAACCTACGGTGAGTTCGCCCACGCTGCGGTCGCCCCGTTGCGTCAGTTGAACAGCAACGAGTGGGTGCTGGAGCTGTTCCACGGCCCGACCCTGGCGTTCAAGGACTTTGCCCTTCAGTTGCTCGGTCGCCTGCTTGACCATGTGCTGGCCAAACGCAACGAGCGCGTGGTCATCATCGGTGCCACCAGCGGTGATACCGGTTCCGCCGCGATCGAAGGCTGCCGCCGTTGCGACAACGTCGACATCTTCATCCTGCACCCGCACCAGCGCGTGTCGGAAGTGCAGCGCCGCCAGATGACTACCATCTTTGGCGACAACATCCACAACATCGCCATCGAAGGCAACTTCGACGACTGCCAGGAAATGGTCAAGGCCAGTTTCGCCGACCAGTCGTTCCTCAAGGGCACCCGCCTGGTCGCCGTCAACTCGATCAACTGGGCGCGGATCATGGCCCAGATCGTCTACTACTTCCATGCAGCCCTGCAGCTGGGTGGCCCGGCGCGCTCGGTGGCGTTCTCGGTACCAACCGGCAACTTCGGCGACATCTTCGCCGGCTACCTGGCGCGCAACATGGGCCTGCCGGTCAGCCAATTGATCGTCGCCACCAACCGCAACGACATCCTGCACCGCTTCATGAGCGGCAACCAGTACGTCAAGGAAACCCTGCACGCCACCCTGTCGCCGTCGATGGACATCATGGTTTCGTCCAACTTCGAGCGCCTGCTGTTCGACCTGCATGGCCGCAACGGTGGTGCTATTGCCGAGCTGATGGCCAACTTCAAGCAAGGTGGCGGCTTCAGCGTCGAGCAAGACCGCTGGACCGAAGCCCGCAAACTGTTCGACTCGCTGGCTGTCAGCGACGAGCAAACCTGCGAGACCATCGCAGAAGTGTTCGCCGCCACCGGTGAAGTGCTCGACCCGCATACTGCCATTGGCGTCAAGGCTGCCCGCGAGTGCCGCCGCAGCCTGGACACGCCAATGGTGGTGCTGGGTACTGCGCACCCGGTCAAGTTCCCGGACGCGGTGGAGAAGGCCGGTGTGGGCAAGGCGCTGGAACTACCCGCGCACCTCAGCGACCTGTTCAGCCGTGAAGAGCGTTGCACGGTACTGGCCAATGACCTGAAGGCTGTACAGGGCTTTGTCAGCCAGCACGGCAACCGCGGCAAGCCGCTGTAATAGCATTGCTTTTGGGGCTGCAGCGCGGCCCCAAAGTCTCAGCCTTTTCCCTCTGGTCTATCAGAAACATCCTATTCGGTCCGCCGAGTGCCAAGCATAAATTAGCCGGTCCTCCCACCAGGAGCGGCTCATGCACCAGCCCTATGTGTTAATCCACCAGGCTCGCCCGTCCCACCAGATCCTCTTGCACCAGGCCCTCAACGGCCAAGGTGTGTTCAACGTGCGCATCAGCGAAAGCGTCGCTGACCTTGACGCCTGCCTCTGCGCTGAACGTCGTCCTGACTTGCTGATCCTCGACCACGCCATGCCAGCCCGGGCCGGCCTTGCTTTGCTCGCCCAGCAGCGGCGAGTGCGCGCATTGCTGTTCGTCGGCGAGCCTGCCCCAAAGCGTCAAAACCTTGCCCAAGAGGCCAGAAAACGCGGCATGTGGGTGCTCGACGAGTTGCCCTGGCCGCTGTCGATGCCACGCCTGCAGCATGCCTTGCAAACACTGCAGGTGCGCCCAGGGAGGCGTATTCAAACTGTCATGCCAGCCCCGCATGCTCACTGAAGCGGGCGTGGTTTGACGAACTTTTTGCGGCGCCTGCTGGTCAGTCACTTTAGGTCCCACCACGCAGCGAGTGATCCGGATGGAAAGAATCTGCAGCCTGCTCAACGAAGCCCTGACGCCCTATCAGACCCACCTCGGCATCGCCGATCCCGGCGGTAATCGCCAACTGACCGTTCACGACCGCCTCTCGGGTATTACCTTGCAGCGCACGGTCAGCGAGCGCCAATTGCAGGAGCAACGCCTGTTGATCGACCTCGTGGACGGCTTGCACCGAGACCTGCAAATAGCCGAGGGCCGGTTGCAGCCTTGTGTGATCGCGGCATTGCAGCATCGCCAGCAACCGCAGGGAACCTTTGCCTAAGTGGCTTATCAGACAGTGTAGGGGCAGCCAGCCAGTGCTTTGCTCCGGCGCTGGCAAGGCTGTCACGGGAAGTCCTCAAGGGCTTTCGCTTGGCCCCGGGCGTCTTCCCCAGCGCCCGGGGTTTCTTTTTTGCGGGCAGGCACCTATCCCCAAGGCTGCTCCTGCAAAGACGGTGCATGCCGGGTGGGCTTATCTGTCCTCAAAGAAAAGACGGCTGTCCTTCAGGTAGTCTTCCCGCAATGCAAGGTCCAGCCAGCGGGCATACAACCCTGGCAATACATCCCGGCGCAGGGCAGGCAACAACTGGTCGATGTGTGCAACTGCCGCACGCCCCCGTTCGTTATCTGAACATCCCACATGCAGAAACTGGTAGCGATTCACGCCCTGCACAGTATGAAACTGGTAGTCAGTCAGTGACCCGCCTTGTTGTTCGATCAGGTAGCGCACCTCTGGCCAGTAGCCGAGCACCAGGCGCAGACGCCCCAGTTGCTGCATTTGCAGCAGGTTGGCGGTGGCCTCGTTGCCGTAGTGCCGGCTGAGCGTGCTGTCGGGCAACTGGCTCAGGATGGTGTCAATCTGGGTGCCATAGCTGCGCTCGGCGACGATACCCAGCTTCAGCGAGGCCTTGCTCAGCAGGCCATTCAGGTCCACCTGCTGGCCGTCGAGGTAGGGTGCCACCAGCGCCTGGTTTTCCTTGCGCAACACCAGGCCACCGCTGAGCGCGCCCAGCGATGGAACGGAAAAATGCACATACTCGGCCCGTTTCGGGGTCCACAGCACGGTTGGGTCGCAGGTGAAGGTGTCACGGTCTTGCAGCATCTGCAGGCCGCGGGCGCGGTTGACCCGCACGATGCTGTGCTCGTACTCGGGCATCTGCCTGATCAGCAGCGGTAACAACTGGTCGATCACCCCCCGGCCTTCTTCCGGGCCATCAAAAATGGTGAAAGGTGGCAGGTCACGCACCAGCCAGAAGAGGTGCTCCTTGGCGCTCGCTGGCTGTATCAGCAACGCGGGCAAAAGCCCGCAGAGCAGGACCAGAAGGCGTAGGCAGCGGATTGCGTACATGGAGACAGAAGCGCCAGGGTCAGACCGTGCCCGCTGCACGCAGGCTGGCGATGGCCGCTGCGTCGTAGCCCAGGCTGCCGAGCAGCGCCTCGGTATGCTCGCCCAAGGCCGGGCCAACCCATTCGCTAGATCCGGGCGTTTCCGACAGCTTGGGCACGATGCCGGGCATGTGGAATGGCTTGCCATCCGGCAGCTTGGCCTGCAGGAACATCTCGCGCGCCAGGTACTGGGGGTCGTTGAACATGTCTTCGGCCGAATAGATACGGCTGGCCGGCACTTCGGCGGTGGTCAGCACCTGCATCAGTTGCTCCAGTGGCAGGCTGTTGGCCCAGCGGTCGATTACCCCGTACAACTCGTCACGACGCAGGTCGCGGCCGTCGTTGCTGGCCAAGGTGGGGTCATTGGCCAGGTCGTCGCGACCGATGGCCTGCATGAAGCGCTTGAAGATCGCATCACCGTTGGCGCCGATCTGTACATGCTTGCCGTCGGCGCTTGTGTGGATGGAGGAAGGTGTGATGCCAGGCATGATGTTGCCGGTGCGTTCGCGGATAAAACCGAACACATCGAACTCCGGGACCATGCTCTCCATCATGGCAAAGATCGCCTCGTACAGGGCCACGTCCACCACCTGGCCCTGGCCGCCATTGACTTCCCGGTGGCGCAGCGCCATTAGCGCGCCGATCACCCCCCACAGGGCAGCAATCGAGTCACCGATGGAAATCCCCGTGCGCACCGGGGGGCGGTCATCGAAACCGGTGATGTAGCGCAGGCCGCCCATCGACTCGCCTACGGCACCGAAGCCTGGCTGGTCTTTCATCGGCCCGGTCTGGCCAAAGCCCGACAGGCGCACCATCACCAGGCGCGGGTTCAGCGCATGCAGTACATCCCACCCCAGGCCGAGTTTCTCCAGCACCCCCGGGCGGAAGTTTTCGATCAGGATGTCGGCCTCGGCCAGCAGGCGCTTGAGGATGTCGCGGCCCTCGGGGTGCTTGAGGTTGAGGGTGAGTGACTGTTTGTTGCGGGCCTGCACGAACCACCACAGCGAGGTGCCCTCGTACAGCTTGCGCCACTTGCGCAGCGGGTCGCCGCCGTCGGGCGATTCGACCTTTACCACTTCGGCGCCGAATTCGGCACAGATGCGCGAGGCGAACGGCCCGGCGATCAGGGTACCGAGTTCGACAACTTTAAGGCCGGCGAGGGGTTTGCTGGGCGTCGACATGGGGTATCCGTGGCAGTTGGGCAGAGCCGTGGTTTTATCACACGTCGGTTTCGCCGGGTACTGCTGCGGGGCATGGAAGGTGCGGATGGGGTAGACTGTGCCACTTTCTTTTGCACGAAGCCCGTCGACCATGGCCCAGCCGTCCACCACCTACAAGTTCGAATTGAATCTCACCGACCTTGATCGCAACGTCTACGAAAGCGTCAAACAGACTATCGCTCGGCACCCTTCGGAAACCGAAGAGCGTATGGCCGTTCGTTTGTTGGCGTACGCGCTCTGGTACAACGAGAACTTGTCGTTTGGCCGCGGCCTGTCGGATGTCGATGAACCGGCGCTGTGGGAAAAGAGCCTGGACGATCGCGTGCTGCACTGGATTGAAGTTGGCCAGCCCGATGCCGATCGCCTGACCTGGTGCTCGCGTCGTACCGAACGCACCAGCTTGCTGGCTTACGGCAGCCTGCGAGTGTGGGAAGGCAAAGTAGTGAGCGCGGTCAAGAACCTGAAAAATCTGAGCATTGCCGCTGTGCCGCAGGAGGTGCTGGAAACCTTGGCGACCGACATGCCGCGTAGCATCAAGTGGGACGTGATGATCAGTGAAGGTACGGTATTCGTGACCGACGACCGTGGCCAGCATGAAGTCCAACTGCAGTGGCTGCTCGGTGAGCGTGGTTGAAGCAACCCATGCGTATCGAACCTCGCCCGCTGCCGCCGACCCTGCCATTTCTGGGTAACCTGCCACCCTTGCTGACCCGCCTTTACGCCGCGCGCGGCGTGCAGAGCGAGGCCGAGCTGGACAAAAGCCTGGCACGCCTGCTGCCGTACCAGCAGCTCAAGGGGATCGAGGCCGGTGTGGACCTGCTGGTCGAAGCCATCGACCAGCGCCAGCGCATCCTCATCGTCGGCGACTTCGATGCCGACGGTGCCACCGCCAGCACCGTCGGGGTGCTGGGCCTGCGCCTGCTGGGTGCGGCCCATGTCGATTACCTGGTGCCCAACCGCTTCGAGTACGGCTACGGCCTGACCCCGGAAATCGTCGAGGTGGCGCTGCAGCGCCAGCCGCAGTTGCTGATTACCGTGGACAACGGCATTTCCAGTGTTGATGGGGTGGCAGCCGCCAAGGCCGCCGGGCTCAAGGTGCTGGTCACCGACCACCACCTGCCGGGCGAGCAGTTGCCCGATGCCGATGCCATCATCAACCCCAACCAGCCGGGCTGCAGCTTTCCGAGCAAGTCGCTGGCCGGGGTAGGGGTGATCTTTTATGTGTTGATGGCCCTGCGCGCTCGCTTGCGCAGCCTTGGGCGCTACGAGGCGCAGCCACAGCCAAACATTGGCGAGCTGCTCGATCTGGTGGCGCTGGGCAGTGTTGCTGACGTGGTGCCGCTGGATGCCAACAACCGCATCCTGGTGCACCAAGGCCTCGAGCGCATCCGCGCCGGTCGAGCCCGACCAGGGCTGAAGGCCATTCTCGAAGTGGCCCGCCGTGATCACCGGCGGATCACCTCGACCGACCTCGGTTTCATCCTCGGCCCGCGGTTGAACGCCGCAGGGCGGCTGGACGACATGAGCCTGGGTATAGAATGCCTGCTGTGCGAAGACGCGGCGCTGGCCCAGGACATGGCCCAGCAGCTGGACGACCTGAACCAGGACCGCAAGTCCATCGAGCAGGGCATGCAGCGCGAGGCCCTGGCCCAGCTCAAGGACCTGCCGGTCGAGTCCATGCCCTACGGCTTGTGCCTGTTCGATGCCGATTGGCACCAAGGGGTGATCGGTATTCTGGCTTCGCGTCTGAAGGAACGTTACCACCGGCCGACCATTGCGTTCGCTGATGCTGGCGACGGCATGCTCAAAGGTTCGGCGCGCTCGGTGCCGGGCTTCCATATTCGCGATGCGCTGGATGCCGTGGCCGCGCGCCACCCGCAACTGATCAGCAAGTTCGGCGGCCACGCCATGGCGGCAGGGTTATCGTTGCCCGAGGCCAATTTCCCGGCATTTGCCGAGGCGTTCGATGAAGAGGTGCGGCGTCAACTGCGCGAAGAAGACCTGACCGGCCGGCTGTTATCCGACGGTAGCCTGGCGGTCGAGGAATTCCACCTCGACCTGGCCAAGGCCCTGCGCCACGCCGGGCCTTGGGGCCAGCACTTCCCGGAGCCGCTGTTCCATGGCGTGTTCCAGTTGGTGGAGCAGCGTGTGGTTGGCGAACGGCACCTGAAAGTGGTGCTCAAGAGCGAATGTGGCTCGGTGCGGCTGGATGGCATTGCCTTCGGCATTGACCGCGAAGTGTGGCCAAACCCGACGGTGCGCTGGGTGGAGTTGGCGTACAAGCTGGATGTGAACGAGTTTCGCGGTAATGAGAGTGTGCAGTTGATGATTGCGCATATGGAGCCGCGCTGAGTTTAGCGTCAGGTGCCTGCCTTGGATCTTGCGCTGGGGCACAAATCGAGCGCAGCCCGCGCGGCGCTCGATCTCCCAGGTGCTGCTCAGGTTCAGTTGCACTCCTTTCTGGGGCGGTAGTAGATCGCCGCTGCCGCAATCAAGATGCTGATGCCGCTAAATGAGAAAATGATAACTGCTAGTGTGGTCTCCCGGTTTCTTACATTGGTGACATGTGCCGCCATTGCAGAATCATAAAGAAACATTCCATTAGGAGCGATTAAGCGCTGAGCCGTTGCAGCGCTTTTAGAGGTTGCTATGTCAACAAAGAGTGGCGTATTTAGGTCCAGGCTCGCTGCATCATAGTATATTTTGTCTGCATAAAGATGAGCGTTGTGGTGCTTTCCATTTGAAGTTTTAAACTTGATGCTGAACGTATAAAGAGATTTGTCGCTATCCCAGGTTTCAGGCTTGGAGGTGAGAGAGGCTGGAACTCGCGACCATAACTCTTCATTGGTGTTTTTGTGTTCGCGCCACATGAATGTGAAGCTGGTGCCTAGGGTTAGATTTATAAGTCCGCCTATTAATAGTGCTTTGGCTTGTTTGTGAGGCGGGAGTTCACGTATGAGTTTTAGCGATTGCTGCCAGATATTCATATCGGCTCGTTACGGCGTGGAGGGTTTTACAGGTTGGCTAGAAGTACTGATCCTGCTGCGCGCTGCTACAGCATATGTAGTTATCTTGATTGTCCTGGTTGTCGTCAATAGGTACGGTAATTGATGGTGCTTGGTCGGGTGACTTTATACCATCTATACTTTCTATGCTTATAGTCAGTGTTGCGTCAGGGGCAGGTATGTCAGGGGTAGATGTCACCGCTACTGAGTTGCTGCTGGAGTTTCCGCTAAGGGGAGGCGGTTGCGTTGAATTGAAAGTCTCGCTCCCTGTTGGGGCGGTGTGAGCCTGGCTGCTATCTGGAAAACTTAGTGGTTCGGTGCCTAGGGATATTTCTGAAGAGTCAGGGTTCCAGTTAACGGTTGTGATCATTCCCTGGTGGGTGGAAAGTATCTGGTCAGGTGAAGCGAGTGTGAAGTCAGGCGCAATCCGTGGCGCGGTAAAACCAGTAAGGTTACCTTGACTCAGCAGGCTGGTAAAGAGTGGAGCCATCTTGTCGTAAGCTGCTTTAGCCAGGTCAGAATTGAAGATGCTATAGAGTGTGGCGGTTACGCCCACGACTGTGGCCCCTCCAGCAATTAAAGGTGCTCCGGCCAGAATGGCGAACGAGGCCACGATGCCTGCGACGTTGCTTGCCAAACTTATGACATCTCCGCTCTTAATTTTCGCGCCCTCTTTGAGGTCTGCCGCGACTTTCAGGAAGGTCACGGTGCCAGAAAGGGTATTGGTAACAATGTTAATGAAGGGTACAGCACCTATCGGGAGGTGAGTGACGGAGACTACTGAGGCTATCGCCGTAGTTGTCTGTGCTGTTTGGATGACTAGTGAAAATCCGGTTTTATCTGTGTTGAATTGGTCGTGGATTGCTGCTGCTCCCCCAGTTTGATTGATGGGTTTTGCCGTTTTATCTATTACTGCTACTATCAGTTCGGCGCGTGTGCTCATTGTTTAATATTCTTATTCATGGTCTTGAAAGCGATAGTGATTCGCAATTTGTCGCAGTCAACGGTGGGCGCTCTGGCTCTGTGCGGTATGTGTCCGTCGAAAATCGCTATGCGTCCCGGCTTTGGTTGTATGGCAGCGATGGTGTCATTCTTCTGCTGATCGAATAGAATCAGTTCGCCGCCCCATGTGGTTTCCCACTGGGCATTGCAGAAGAGGACTGCGGTTTTTCCTGGTTCAATTGATTTGTTATCTCTATGAATAGGACTGTCTTGGCCGAAAGTCTGGCCGTTTGCGTAAACACCCAGCAGCAAACAGTCACGCATGTGAGCAAGCTGCGTGCGCCTCCAAATATCAAGTAGAAAGCCCCAATGGCTGTCGCTGGCCAGTTCATGCTCGCAGCACTCCAGTGAGGTACGTTTGCTACCGGCTATGAAGATGTGCCAGCAAGGACGTGCGAGGGGAATTGTATTAATGGGCCAGCCATATCTCCATATTGCACCCGAAAATGAATTTGTGAGTAAATTTTGCTCGTGTTCAGTAATAAACTTATCTAATACTGTCGGTTTTTCTGTAAAGGGGATATCCGTCATTGACTCAACTCGCGAGCGTGGAGGTCGAGTTTGTGCGAACTGCGTGATTGGCTTCATTGGTCGCCGTGACGTGATGGACAATAGTATTTGAGAGGCAGAACAGCGATAGGAGGAGGGAGATGTTGCTTGAGAAGAATTTCCCAAGAGAACGTAGAACTTTAAGTAATAGGCTGTAGGATTTTTCTAAGATGCCCGGTAGGCCGGGTGGAAAGGGTTGTCGTGGGTGGTACTACCCTAGCGCTTAAAGGCATCGCCAGCTCATATGTGTAGGAAACGTCTGATACATGCGTCGGACCATTCAGAAATCCCGGGGCCGTACTAAGGCCATTAAGTGCCTGCCTTGATTCTTGCAGGGTTGCGGAAGTCGAGCGCCGCCCGCGCGGCGCATCGCGGATAAATCCGCTCCTACAGTTTGTTTCGGGCCAGTCACTCCTGTGAGGCCACCGCTGTTCGCCTTGTTTGTTCCCTTCGATATCGAGGTGGGCACCACTGCTTTTCATCGGTCTTCAGCCATGCATCAAGGCGGTCCCTGTTGGCGGCACAGGAGTGATTGGCCCGAAACAGATGTAGGAGCGGATTTATCCGCGATGCGCCGCGCGGGCGGCGCTCGATCTCACAGGCGCTGCAAACCTTTCGGCGAACCCCTCGCCATCCCACAGAACCTTCCCCACCACCAATCTGGTCTAGTCTCATTAATGACCGGCACCGGGCCAGGGATGTGCACTTGAGTGTCCGGGCCGGATCACCATTGGAGTCCTTGGGAGGTGCCCTCATGAGCCTGCTGCTCGAGCCTTACACCCTGCGTCAGCTGACCTTGCCCAACCGCATCGCCGTGTCACCAATGTGCCAGTATTCCGCCGTCGATGGCTTGGCCAACGACTGGCATCTCGTCCATTTAGGCAGCCGTGCCGTCGGTGGCGCCGGCCTGGTAATCACTGAAGCCGTGGCGGTGACCGCCGATGGCCGGATCACCGCCGAAGACCTGGGCCTGTGGGACGACGCCCAGATAGCGCCGTTGCAGCGCATCACCCGCTTCATCAGTGCCCAGGGCGCCGTGGCTGGTATTCAGCTGGCTCACGCCGGGCGCAAAGCCAGTACCTACCGCCCGTGGCTTGGCAAACCAGGCAGCGTCAAACTGGAGGAGGGCGGCTGGCAGCCGGTGGGGCCATCGAGGATCGCCTTCGATCCGCAGCACACGCCTCCACGCGAGCTGAGCCAGGACGAGATCCAGGATGTAATCGCCGCTTTCGTCGCCTCGACCGAACGCGCCTTGAAGGCTGGATTCAAGGTGGTGGAAATCCATGCTGCCCATGGCTACCTGCTGCACCAGTTCCTGTCACCGCTGAGCAACCAGCGCCGTGACGAATACGGCGGTAGCTTCGAAAACCGTATCCGCCTGACCTTGGAGGTGGTCGACGCCGTGCGCAAGGCCTGGCCTGCCGAATTACCGCTGTTCGTGCGGGTATCGGCTACCGATTGGGTAGAGGATGGCTGGAACCCGGATGAAACCGTTGAACTGGCTCGCCGCCTGCGGAGTTTGGGCGTGGATCTGATCGATGTTTCTTCTGGTGGCACCTCGGTCAACGCCGAGATCCCTACCGGCCCCGGCTACCAGACCCGCTTTGCCGAGCGCGTGCGCAAGGAATCGGAAATGGCCACCGGCACGGTGGGCATGATCACCGAACCGGCCCAGGCCGAGCACATCCTGCGCACCGGCCAGGCCGACATTATCTTCCTGGCCCGCGAACTGCTGCGCGACCCGTACTGGCCGCTGCATGCCGACGACGACCTGGGCGGCAACAAGGCCACCTGGCCGGCGCAATACCAACGCGCCACGAGCAGGGCCAACCCGATTCACGAGTCTGATTTGCGGGACTAGGGGCTTCGAGTTGCTGGGGGTTGGCGAGAGTTTTGTTTGGGGCTGAGATCGAGCGCCGCCCGCGCGGCGCATCGCGAGCTACGCTCGCTCCTACGTTTGTTTCGGGCCAGTCACGCCTGTGACAGGCGCGCGCGACCGCCTTGTTTGTACGACGCGATATCGCGCCATGCGCCAAGGCGTTCGCGCGCAAATCCCACAGGCATAATTGGCCCGAAACAAACGTAGGAGCGAGCGTAGCTCGCGATGCGCCGCGCGGGCGGCGCTCGATCTCGTTGGCGTTACAAATGTACCGACGTACCCCTGAGCCTCCTCAATGCTTGATCATCACATGCCGCACACAGGTGTAGTCCTCCAGCCCATACATCGACATGTCCTTGCCATACCCTGAATGCTTCTGCCCGCCATGGGGCATTTCGCTGACCAGCATGAAGTGGGTGTTCACCCAGGTGCAGCCGTACTGCAAGCGCGCCGCCAGGCGGTGGGCGCGGCCGGTGTCACGGGTCCATACCGATGAGGCCAGGCCGTAGTTGGAGTCGTTGGCCCATTCCAGCACCTGCGCTTCATCGGTGAAGCGGGTGACCGAAACCACAGGGCCAAAAACTTCGTTGCGCACGATCTCGTCGTCCTGCAGGGCATCGGCCAGCACAGTAGGCTCGAAGAAATAGCCATCGCCCTCTATTGCCTTGCCACCGGTTACCAGACGAATGTGCGGCTGGGCGATGGCCCGCTGCACCAAACCGGCGACCTTGTCGCGGTGCTGGGCACTGATCAGCGGCCCCAGTTCGGTTTCTTCAGACTCCTGCAGGCCCGGTTTGAGGCTGGCTACGGCTTTCCCCAAGCGCTCGACGAAGCGCTCGTAGATCCCGTCCTGCACATACAGACGGCAGGCTGCGGTGCAGTCCTGGCCGGCGTTGTAAAAGCCGAAGGTTCGGATGCCGTCGATGGCGGCATCGATGTCAGCGTCATCGAACACCAGCACCGGCGCTTTGCCGCCCAATTCCATGTGCATGCGTTTCACGCTGTCGGCGGTGGCGCTGATGATGTGCGCGCCGGTGGGGATCGAGCCGGTCAGCGATACCATGCGCACCTTGGGGTGGGTTATCAACGGGTTGCCGACCGTCTGGCCGCGACCGAAGAGAATGTTCAGCACCCCCGGCGGGAGCAAGTCCTGGGCCAGCTCGCCCAGGCGCAGGGCCGTCAGGGGCGTCAGTTCGGACGGCTTTATCACCACTGTGTTGCCAGCAGCCAGGGCCGGGGCGATCTTCCAGGCCAGCATCATCAGCGGGTAGTTCCACGGCGCGATGGAAGCCACCACACCCAACGGGTCGCGGCGAATCATCGAGGTGTGGCCCGGCAGGTACTCGCCTGCCGCCAAGCCGCCCAGGCAGCGCGCCGCACCGGCAAAGTAGCGGAACACGTCGGCAATCGCCGGGATTTCGTCGTTCAGTGCAGCGCTCAGGGGCTTGCCGCAGTTTTGCGATTCCAGCCTGGCCAGTTCATCGCCATGGGCTTCGATGGCGTCGGCCAGCGCCAGCAAGGCCTGCGAACGTTCTTTAGGGCTGGTTTGCGACCAGCTGTCGAAGGCCTGGTCGGCAGCGCGCACGGCGCTGTCCACCTGGGCTTCGCTGGCTTCGTTGATCTGCGCCAGGGCAGTGCCCAGCGCCGGGTTGAGCACGGTCCAGGCCGGGCCTTGGCCAGCGACCAGCTGGCCATTGATCAGCATCTGCGTTTGCATCGGGGGCTCCTCCAGGGTCATTTGCCACCGCCCGCGACGCTATCGCCGCCACGGGTCAGGTAATAGGCGCCAAGAATCGGCAGCATGGTCACCAGCATCACCAGCATGGCGACAACGTTGGTCACGGGTACGTCGCGCGGGCGACTGAGCTGGTTGAGCAGCCAGATCGGCAGGGTGCGCTCGTGCCCGGCGGTGAACGTGGTGACGATGATTTCATCGAACGACAAGGCAAAGGCCAGCATGCCGCCCGCCAGCAGCGCCGAGCCGAGGTTGGGCAGGACGATGTAGCGGAAGGTCTGCCAACCGTCGGCGCCAAGGTCCATCGAGGCTTCGATCAGGCTTTGCGAGGTACGCCGCAGGCGGGCGATCACGTTGTTGTAGACGATCACCACGCAGAACGTGGCGTGGCCGACTACGATGGTGAACACCCCGGGCTCTATCCCCAGCGTCTTGAATGCCGAGAGCAGGGCGAGGCCGGTGATGATGCCTGGCAGGGCGATGGGCAGGATCAGCACCAGCGAAATGCTTTCCTTGCCAAAAAAACTGCGCCGGTACAGCGCCGCCGAGGCCAGCGTACCGAGCACCAGTGCGATCAATGTGGCCAGGCAAGCCACCTGCAGCGAAAGCTTGATTGCCTCAAGCACATCGGGCCGGGCGAAGGCCACGTCGATCCACTTCAGGGTAAAGCCTTTGGGCGGAAAGCTGAACGCCGCGTCTTCGGTATTGAAGGCGTACAGGAAGATGATCAGGATCGGGAAGTGCAGGAACAGCAAGCCGCCCCACGCCGCCAGGCGCAGCCCTGCAGACGCTTTTTCAGAGTGCATCGAAGGCCCCCAGGCGCTTGACGATGGCCAGGTACACCGCGATCAGCACGATGGGCACCAAGGTGAATGCGGCGGCCATCGGCATGTTGCCGATCGCCCCTTGCTGGGCATAGACCATGCTGCCGATGAAGTAGCCGGGCGGGCCGACCAGTTGTGGCACGATGAAGTCACCCAGGGTGAGCGAGAAGGTGAAGATCGAGCCGGCGGCGATACCGGGGATCGACAGCGGCAGGATCACCTGCACGAAGGTTTGCCCTGGCCGGGCGCCCAGGTCTGCCGAAGCCTGCAGCAGCGACGGTGGCAAGCGCTCCAGCGAGGCCTGGATCGGCAGGATCATGAACGGCAGCCAGATATACACGAACACCAGGAAGCGCCCCAGGTGCGAAGTCGACAGCGTGCTGCCGCCCACGCCCGGCACGGCCAGCACTGCTTGCAGCAGGCCATCCAGATGCAGCTGCTGGACGAACCATTGGGTCACGCCGCCCTTAGCCAATAGTAGGGTCCAGGCATAGGTCTTGACGATATAGCTGGCCCACATGGGCATCATCACCGCGATGTAGAAAAAAGCCTTGGTCTTGCCGCTGGTGTAGCGCGCCATGTAGTAGGCGATGGGGAAGGCCAGTACCGCGCTGGCCAGCGACACCGCCACCGCCATGCTCAGGGTGCGCAGGATGATGTCGAAGTTCGATGGGTTGAACAGCGCGGCGAAGTTGCCCAGGGTCAGGTCCGGGGTCACCGCCATGGTGAAGTCGTCGAAGGTATAGAAGCCCTGCCACAGCAGGTTCAGCAGCGAGCCCAGGTAAATCGCGCCGAACCAGGTCAGCGGCGGGATCAACAGCAGTGCCAGGTACAGGTTGGGGCGCCGGTACAGCAGGTTGGACAAGCTGCGCAGTGTGCTCATCTCAGCGGTCCTCGGTTTCCTGCAGCACTGTCATGGCCTCGCGGGGCCAGTGCGCCTGCAGCCGTTGCCCGGGCTGCCAGGCCTGTATCTGCTTCTGCCAGCGGTCATTGGCCTGGCTGACTGCCAGCAGTTGGCCGTTGTCCAGCTGCAGTTCGTAGCGGGTGGCGCTGCCTTGGTACTGGACATCACGCAGCACGCCGCTGACCTGTACCTCATGGCTGGTCACTACCGGGTCGCCCAGGCGAATGTGCTCGGGGCGGATGGAGAAGGGCGCAAGGCTGCCGTTGAGCTGCATGGCCAGCTCGCCCCGCACCACGTTGGACGTGCCGACGAATTCAGCAACGAAGGTTGTGCTGGGCTTCATGTACAGGTTGCGCGGGGTGTCGACCTGTTCGATTCGGCCGCGGTTGAACACCGCGACCCGGTCGGACATCGACAGCGCTTCG
The DNA here is from genome assembly GCF_036630035.1 of Pseudomonas sp. LTR0. Lineage (NCBI taxonomy): Bacteria > Pseudomonadati > Pseudomonadota > Gammaproteobacteria > Pseudomonadales > Pseudomonadaceae > Pseudomonas > Pseudomonas sp. LTR0. The sequence continues at coordinate 4,312,423 of NZ_CP123734.1, read as the reverse complement.
GTCTGGTCGTGGGTGACGAAGATGAAGGTGATGCCCAGTTGGCGTTGCAGCTTTTTCAGCTCGCCTTGCATCTGTTCGCGCAATTTCAGGTCCAGTGCGCCCAGTGGCTCATCCAGCAGCAGCACCCGCGGCCGGTTGACCAACGCCCGGGCCAGGGCCACGCGCTGACGCTGGCCGCCAGACAGCTGTGCCGGTTTGCGCGCGCCATAGCCGGTCAGGGCTACCATGGCCAGGGCTTCCTCGGCGCGGCTGTGGCGTTCGGCCTTGCCCACGCCTTTTACCTTCAGGCCATAGGCGATGTTGTCCAGCACGTTCATGTGCGGGAAAAGCGCATAGTCCTGGAACACAGTGTTGACGTCACGTTGGTAGGGCGGCATGCCAGCAGCCTCGATCCCCTGGATGCGGATCGACCCACTGGAGGGTTGCTCGAAGCCTGCGATCAGGCGCAGGCAGGTGGTCTTGCCTGAGCCGGAAGGGCCGAGCATGGAAAAGAACTCGCCATCGATGATGTCGATGCTGACCTGGTCGACGGCCTTGACCTCGCCGAAGGTGCGGGAAACCTGGGTGAACTGGACGGCTAGGGGCATGCGTGGACTCCAGGAATGAATATTTCTCCTGTACCGGCCTCTTCGCGGGCAAGCCCGCTCCTACAGGTGGAGCGTCACCCTTGCATCAGGTGAAGAACCTGTGGGAACGGGCTTGCCCGGGAAGAGGCCGGCACAGGCATTCAGACAACCTCAGCGACCACCCATGATCGCAATGTAGTCCTGGGTCCAGCGGCTGTAAGGCACGAACTTGCCCCCTTGGGCCTGCGGTGTTTTCCAGAAGGCAATCTTGTCGAAGTTGTCGAAGCCGTTGGTCTTGCAGCCCTCGGCCCCCAGCAGCTCGCTGGCGGTGCACGCCGCCGGCACAGCCGGCAACGAGCCGAACCAGGCTGCCACATCGCCTTGCACCTTAGGTTGCAACGACCAGTCCATCCATTTGTAGGCGCAATTGGGGTGCTTGGCCTCGGCGTGCAGCATGGTGGTGTCGGCCCAGCCGGTCGCGCCCTCCTTGGGAATGGTCGAGGCCACTGGCTGGTTCTCGGCCTTGAGGCCATTGACCATGTAGCCCCAGGAGCTGGAGGCAACCACGCCTTCGTTTTTCACATCGCTCATCTGGACCGTGGCGTCATGCCAATAGCGGTGGATCAGCGGTTGTTGCTGGCGCAGCAGTTCCAGCACGGCCTTGTATTGTGCCTCGTTCAGTTCGTACGGATCCTTGATGCCCAGTTCGGGCCTGGACGACTTCAGGTACAGCGCTGCATCGGCGATGTAGATCGGCCCGTCATAGGCTTGCACGCGGCCCTTGTTCGGCTTGCCATCGGGCAGGTTCTGCGGCTCGAACACCACGCTCCAGCTGGTCGGTGCCTGCTTGAAGGTGTTGGTGTTGTACAGCAGCACGTTTGGCCCCCACTGGTACGGCGTGCCGTACACCTGCTTGTCGACCACATACCAGCCACCGTTCTGCAAGCGCGGGTCGATGGTCTTCCAATTGGAGATCAGGGCGGTGTTGATCGGTTGTACACGCTTGCCTGCTATCAGCCGCAACGATGCATCGCCCGAGGCGGTGACCAGGTCATAGCCGCCCTTGGTCATCAGGCTGACCATCTCGTCCGAGGTGGCGGCCGTTTTTACACTGACCTTGCAGCCGGTTTCCTTTTCGAAGTTGGTCACCCAGTCGTAGGCCTTGTCGCTTTCACCGCGTTCGATGTAGCCGGGCCAGGCGACGATGTCCAGGCGCCCCTCGCCGGCTCCCAGGGCCTTGGGCGGTTCGGCGGCCTGCAGGCTGGCGCTGGCCAGCATGGCGCAGGTGGTGGCGCCGAGCAATGCGGTCTTGTGCACTGACATGGTGTTCCCTCTTCTTGGCGATCTTTTTCGGGCAGTCATGAGGCAAGCAGTGAAGCAATCGTTATAAGCGTAGTGCGTGGGTGCGAAGCATTGGCGATATCGAGTCTAGTTGGCTTTTTGCCAGCTAATGCAACATCCGGAAGCAAATCCCTGCATGGCGTGTGCTTCGCCAAGCCTTACTCTGGCGTTTGAATCTTCTTACGTGGAGACACGCGAATGAATACCCGGGGCTTGCTTGATCAACTCCTCAAATCCGGCCAGCAAATGCTCGAGAAGCAGGGGGGCGCGACCAAACCTGGCAGCGCGTCAGGCGGGCTTGGCGGGTTATTGTCCGGAGCAGGGGGCGGCCTTTTGGGGGGCGGCGCTCTGGGCCTGTTGCTGGGTAGCAAGAAGGCCCGCAAGTACGGTGGCAAAGCCCTGGCTTACGGTGGCCTCGCCGCGCTGGGGGTGCTGGCCTATAAAGCTTATGGCAACTGGCAGGCAAACCAGCGTGTGGCCGCAGCCGAGCCTCAAACGATAGACCGCCTGCCGCCGGCCCAGGCCGAGCAGCACAGCCAGGCGGTACTGCGCGCCCTGGTGGCTGCGGCCAAGTCCGATGGGCATATCGACGAGCGCGAGCGGGCGTTGATCGAGGGCGAGTTTACGCGCCTGGACAGCGACCGCGAATTGCAACACTGGCTGCATGCCGAGCTGAACAAGCCGCTGGACCCGGCCGAAGTGGCCCGCGCTGCGCAAACGCCGGAGATGGCTGCCGAGATGTACCTGGCCAGCGTGATGATGGTTGATGAGGAAAACTTCATGGAGCGTGCCTACCTGGACGAGTTGGCACGCCAGTTGCGGCTGGACCCGGGCTTGCGCCAGGAGCTGGAAAACCAGGTACGGCAAGCGGTGGCTCCGTAATACACCTGTCGGGGAATATTCAGCGCCTGTTAGATGGAGCGCCGCCCGCGCGGCGCATCGCGAGCTGCGCTCGCTCCTACGTTTGTTTCGGGCCAGTAACGCCTGTGCCAATGCGCGCGACCGCCTTGTTCGTCCAACGTGATATCGCGCCATGCAGCAAAATGCTCGCGCGCAAATCCCTCAGAAATAACTGGCCCGAAACAAACGTAGGAGCGAGCGCAGCTCGCGATGCGCCGCGCGGGCGGCGCTCGATCTCACAGGCGCTGAATATGTTGCGTCATGCACATGGTGGCTTTTACCTCATACCCCGCACTTCACCCGCAAAAGCATAAGGCGCCTGGGCTATACTTCGGCGATTTTTCCCGCTCGTTGTGAATTCCTGAGGGCTGAATGTGAAGAACTGGACCTTGCGCCAACGGATCCTGGCAAGTTTCGCCGTGATCATCGCCATCATGCTGCTGATGATCGTGGCCGCCTACTCGCGGTTGGTGACTATCGAAACCGCCGAAGAGGCGGTGGGGACCGATAGCATTCCCGGCGTCTACTACAGCTCGATGATCCGCAGCGCCTGGGTCGACAGCTACGTCACCAGCCAGCAGTTGGTGGGCCTGTCGAACCATCGTGAAATTACTTCGGCCGACCTGGAACTGTTCAGAAACTTCGATAACCGGCTGAAGCAATTCATGGCCAGTTACCAGACCACCATTCAGGACAAGGACGACCAGGCCCGATTTGACAGCTTCGTGCAACTGGAAGAAAACTACCTCAAGATCGTCAACCAGGTGCTGGATGCGTACGGTCAGCACAACTACGACGAAGCCCAACGGCTGATCAACGAGGTCCTCACCCCGGCCTGGATGGACGGGCGCGAGCACCTGAATGATGTGATCGAGAATAATCGGGCCTCTGCCGGTGCCGCCACCAACGAGATCGTCAATGCCGTCAACACGGCCAAGGGCAGCATGTTGGTTTCGCTGTTGCTGGCAATCGTCGCTGCCGGCATCTGCGGCCTGCTGCTGATGCGCGCTATCACGGCGCCCATGCAGCGTATTGTGCATGCCCTCGACAAACTGCGCTCCGGTGACCTGAGCATGCGCCTGAGCCTGGATCGCAAGGACGAATTCGGTGCCATCGAAAGCGGCTTCAACGAAATGGCCGAGGCATTGGCCAACCTTGTGGCCCAGGCCCAACGCTCGTCGGTGCAGGTGACCACTTCGGTCACCGAAATTGCCGCCACGTCCAAGCAGCAGCAGGCCACCGCCACTGAAACAGCCGCCACCACCACCGAAATCGGCGCTACCTCGCGGGAGATCGCCGCCACTTCGCGGGACCTGGTGCGCACCATGACCGAAGTGACTACGGCTGCTGATCAGGCATCCAGCCTGGCAGGCTCCGGGCAGCAGGGCCTGGCACGCATGGAAGAGACCATGCACCAGGTGATGGGCGCTGCCGACCTGGTCAATGCCAAGCTCGGTATCCTCAACGAGAAAGCCAGCAACATCACCCAGATGGTGGTAACCATCGTCAAGGTTGCCGACCAGACCAATCTGCTGTCGCTCAACGCCGCCATCGAAGCGGAAAAGGCCGGCGAATATGGCCGCGGCTTTGCCGTGGTCGCTACCGAAGTGCGCCGCCTGGCCGACCAGACCGCCGTGGCCACCTATGACATCGAGCAGATGGTGCGCGAGATCCAGTCGGCAGTGTCGGCCGGTGTCATGGGGATGGACAAGTTCTCCGAAGAAGTGCGCCGCGGCATGTTCGAGGTGCAGCAGGTGGGCGAACAACTCAGCCAGATCATTCACCAGGTGCAGGCCTTGGCGCCGCGCGTATTGATGGTCAACGAAGGCATGCAGGCCCAGGCCACCGGTGCCGAGCAGATCAACCAGGCGCTGGCCCAGCTCAGCGATGCCAGCACCCAGACTGTCGAGTCGTTGCGCCAGGCCAGCTATGCCATCGATGAGCTGAGCCAGGTGGCCGCGGGCCTGCGTGGCGGCGTGTCGCGTTTCAAAGTCTGACCGCGATGAACGACTTGCAACTGCGCAGCGCGGGGGCGGAGAACACCAAAGGGGTGTTGTACCTACAGTTTCGCATCAGAGAGCAGCGGTTTGCCCTGAGCGTGCACGAGGTGGTCGAAGTGCTGCCCCGTCAGCCGCTCAAGCCGATCGCCCAGGCACCTGCCTGGGTGGCGGGTATCCTCGCCCATCGTGGCCAGTTGGTACCGGTGATCGACCTTGCCGCCCTGAGCTTCGGCCAGCCGGCGGTGCAACGCACCAGCACCCGCTTGGTGCTGGTGCGCTACCGAGGCAGCCTGCAGCTGGGCCTGATCCTGGAGCAGGCCACCGAAACCCTGCGTTGCCAACCCGACGAGTTCCAGCCCTATGGGGTGGACACAGGCGAAGCGCCTTATCTGGGCCCAGTGCGCCAGGATGCCCAGGGCCTGCTGCAGCGCATCGAAGTCAATGACCTGCTGCCCGACGCCGTGCACGCATTGCTGTATACGCAAGACCCGACAGGGATGCCTAAATGAACGAACAGCGTTTCTTCCGCTTCTTGCGCGAGCGTATTGGCCTGGACGTGGAGTCGGTGGGCGCGCCCATGGTCGAACGCGCGCTGCGTCAACGTTGCGTGGCTGCGGGCGCGATGGACCTGGACGATTACTGGCTGCGCCTGCAGCAGTCGGCAGATGAGCAACAGGCGCTGATCGAAGCGGTGATCGTCCCGGAAACCTGGTTTTTCCGGTACCCCGAATCCTTCAAAGCGCTGGCCAGCCTGGCCCATAAACGGCTGGCTCAACTGGCTGGCGCGCGTCCGTTGCGCTTGCTCAGCCTGCCGTGTTCTACCGGCGAAGAGCCCTATTCGCTGGCCATGGCCTTGTTTGACGCCGGCATGGCGCCAGGGGCATTCCTTGTTGATGGAATGGACATCAGCCCCAGTTCGGTTGCCAAGGCTGGGCAGGCGGTTTATGGGCGCAATGCGTTCCGTGGTAGCGAACTGTGCTTTCGCGATCGTTACTTCGATGCTCTGGGCGAAGGCCACCGCCTGCATGAACGGGTACGCCAGCAAGTCAGCCTGCGGGTGGGCAATGTGCTTGACCCGGCGCTGGCCAGCCGCGACGGCCTGTATGACTTCGTGTTCTGTCGCAATCTGTTGATCTATTTCGACGTAGCGACCCAACAGCGTGTGTTCGAAGTGCTCAAGCGCTTGCTGCATCCGCAGGGTGTGCTGTTCATCGGCCCGGCGGAAGGCAGCTTGTTGGCACGCATGGGTATGCGTCCGCTGGGGATCGCCCAGTCGTTTGCCTATGTGCGTCACGAAGGCGACAGCGCCCCCTTGGCTGCGGCACCTGCCCAACCCGCCAAGCGTACGTTCACGACTTTACCCGCACCGGTTTATCCGCAGCCCAGCGTGGCGTTGCCTCGTTCGCTGCGCCCGCTGCGTGTGCTGCCGGTGGCGGCCAAGCCAGCGCCAGCCCGCGAGCACAAGCACGAGGGGGCCAGTGAGTTGCTGGCCGGCATTGCCCGGCTGGCCAATGCCGGCGCCAGCGAGCAGGCCCGTAGCGAATGCCAGCGCTACCTGAGCCAGTACCCGCCGTCGGCACAGGTTTACTACTGGCTGGGATTGCTCAGTGATACTGAAGGCGATGCGCAGCAGGCGTTGAGCCATTATCGCAAGGCCCTGTACCTGGAACCACAGCACCCCGAGGCGCTGGTGCACCTGGCCGCCTTGCTGGCGGCCCAGGGTGACCTGGCCGGCGCCCGGCGCCTTCAGGAGCGCGCGGCGCGGGCTGGCCGGGAGTCTGAACGATGAACAGTGATTCCGCGATGCAGTTGCTCGCCGAGGATGATGCACACATCGACGACTGCTGGAACCGCATTGGCGTGCGCGGCGACAAGCAGTGCCCACTGCTGGAGCGGCATGTTCATTGCCGCAATTGCGAGGTGTATGCCGCTGCTGCCACGCGTTTGCTCGACCGCTATGCGCTGACGCAGGACCACCAGGCTGCAGCGGTGCAGCCGGACGAGGAAAACACCGGCCATTCCATGCTGCTGTTCCGTCTGGGCGAAGAATGGCTGGCGCTGGCTACCGCTTGCCTGGTCGAGATCGCCCCGTTGCAGGCGGTGCATTCATTGCCGCACCAGCGCTCGCGGCTGCTGCATGGGGTTGCCAATGTGCGCGGCGCGTTGGTGCCGTGCCTGTCACTGGCTGACTTGCTCGGGGTGCAGGCCGGCGCCACCGAGCCACGTAGCGCCCGGGCGATGCCACGTATGCTTATTCTGGCCGCCGAGGGGGGGCCGGTGGTGATGGCCGTCGAGGAAATCGACGGTATTCATCGGCTCGACCCGCAGCTGCTGGGCAGTGGCCGGGACGCCACACGCTTCACCGCCGCAGTCTTGCAGTGGCGCGGCCGCAGCGTGCGGGTTCTGGACGATCAACACTTAATGTCTGCCGTGCAGCGGAGCCTGTCATGACCCCAGAGCAAATGCGCGACGCATCGTTGCTCGAACTGTTCAGCCTGGAAGCCGAGGCACAGACCCAAGTGCTCAGCGCTGGCCTGATGGCACTGGAGCGCAACCCCACCCAGGCCGACCAGCTAGAAGCGTGCATGCGCGCTGCGCACTCGCTCAAGGGGGCAGCGCGCATCGTCGGGGTGGATGCTGGTGTCAGTGTCGCCCACGTCATGGAGGATTGCCTGGTAGCGGCTCAGGAAGGCCGACTGCGTCTGACCGCCGAGCATATTGACGCGCTGTTGCAAGGTACCGACCTGCTGATACGTATTGCCACACCCGGCGATGCCGGGGCGCAGGCGACCTTGCCGGTGTTTCTTGCGCAAATGGCCAGCCTGCTCGACTCGGGCACTTCTGCCGTGCCTGTCGTGCCGCTGGCTGCATCCGCGTCGCCGGAGCCGCCGCTGGCAACCCTGCCGCCTGCACCCGAGGTAGTGCGAGCCGAACCGCCAGAACCCGAACCAGCCCTGCGGCGCAAGGCTGGCAAGCGCGCTGGCGAAGGTGCCGAGCGGGTACTGCGTGTCACCGCCGACCGCCTCAATAGCCTGCTTGACCTGTCCAGCAAGTCGCTGGTGGAAACCCAGCGGCTCAAACCGTACCTGGCTACCTTGCAGCGTCTCAAACGCATGCACGGCCAAGGCATGCAGGCACTTGACGGCTTGCGCATGCAACTGGAAGACAGTGGTCAGAGCAGCGAGGTGCTTGAGGCCTTGGCACAGACCCAGCGCCTGCTGGCAGAGACCCAGCAGATTTTGCAGCAACAGGCGGCCGACCTGGATGAGTTCGGCTGGCAGGCCAGCCAGCGTGCGCAGTTGTTGTATGACACCGCCCTGGCTTGCCGGATGCGGCCGTTTGCCGACGTGCTGACCGGGCAAAGCCGCATGGTTCGCGACCTGGGCCGTTCGCTGGGCAAACCGGTGCGGCTGGTGGTGGAAGGGGAGAAGACCCAGGTCGACCGCGATGTGCTGGAAAAGCTCGAAGCACCGCTGACCCACCTGTTGCGCAATGCCGTCGATCACGGCATCGAATTGCCCGAGCGGCGCCTGCTGGCGGGCAAGCCGGACGAGGGGGTGATCCGACTGCGGGCTTCGCACCAGGCGGGCATGCTCAGCCTGGAGCTGATCGACGATGGCGCCGGTATCGACCTGGAGCGCCTGCGCAGCAGCATCGTCGAGCGCGCCCTGTCGCCTGCTGATACGGTGGCGCAGATGAGTGAGGCGGAGCTGCTGACGTTCCTGTTCCTGCCCGGTTTCAGCCTGCGCGACAAGGTTACCGAAGTGTCCGGGCGCGGTGTGGGGCTGGATGCGGTGCAGCACTTGATCCGCGAGCTGCGCGGCTCGATCGAGTTGACCCAGGTGGCAGGGCAGGGCTGTCGCTTCCATCTGCAGGTGCCGCTGACCCTGTCGGTCGTTCGCAGCCTGGTGGTCGAGGTGGGCGGTGAGGCTTACGCCTTCCCGCTGGCGCATATCGAACGCACGCTGGAAGTGACCGCCGACCAGATCGTGCAGATCGAGGGGCGCCAGCACTTCTGGCACGAAGGCCGGCATATCGGCCTGGTGGCGGCCAGCCAGCTGCTCAATCGCCCGGCCGGGCAAAGTGACGAAGCCAGCCTGCGGGTGGTGGTGATTCGTGAGCGCGAGCATCTGTACGGCGTGGCCGTGGAGCGGTTGGTGGGGGAGCGGGTGCTGGTCGTGATGCCACTCGACCCCCGCTTGGGGAAGGTGCAGGACATTTCCTCCGGCGCCTTGCTCGATGATGGCTCGGTAGTCCTGATTGTCGATGTCGAAGACTTGCTGCGCTCGGTGGAAAAACTGCTCAGCACTGGCAGCCTGGAGCGCATCGAACGCGGCAGCAGCGGAGCCCGCGGTGTGGTCCGCAAACGTATCCTGGTGGTCGACGACTCGCTGACCGTGCGCGAACTGCAGCGCAAGCTGCTGGGCAACCGTGGCTACGAAGTGGCGGTCGCGGTGGATGGCATGGACGGCTGGAACGCCCTGCGCGGCGAGGACTTCGACCTGCTGATCACCGACATCGACATGCCGCGCATGGACGGCATCGAGCTGGTTACCCTGGTGCGTCGCGACCAGCGCCTGCAGTCGTTGCCGGTGATGGTGGTGTCCTATAAAGACCGTGAGGAAGACCGGCGGCGAGGACTGGATGCTGGCGCCGACTACTATTTGGCAAAGGCCAGTTTCCACGACGATGCGTTGCTGGATGCTGTGGTGGAGCTGATCGGAGGTGCTCAGGGATGAAGATCGCCATCGTCAATGACATGCCCCTGGCCGTCGAAGCGTTGCGCCGGGCGGTTGCCCTGGAGCCCGCACATCAGGTCGTGTGGGTGGCCAGCAACGGTGCCGAGGCGGTGCAGCGCTGCACCGAGCAGTTACCGGACCTGATCCTCATGGACCTGATCATGCCGGTGATGGACGGTGTCGAGGCGACCCGGCGGATCATGGCCGAAACCCCATGCGCCATTGTCATCGTTACGGTCGACCGTAAACAGAACGTGCACCGGGTGTTCGAGGCCATGGGCCATGGTGCCCTCGATGTGGTCGATACCCCAGCGCTGGGTGCTGGCGATGCCCGCGAAGCGGCGGCGCCCTTGCTGCGCAAGATCCTCAATATCGGCTGGCTGGTCGGCCAGCAGCGTGCACCTGCCGCAAGGTCGGTGGCCGCACCGCCGCGCGAGGCTTCCCAGCGTCGCGGGTTGGTGGCAATCGGGTCTTCGGCGGGTGGCCCTGCAGCACTCGAAGTGTTGCTCAAGGGCTTGCCGGCAGCGTTTCCGGCGGCCATCGTGCTGGTCCAGCATGTGGACCAGGTGTTTGCCGCAGGCATGGCCGAATGGCTCAGCAGCGCAGCAGGCATGCCGGTGCGCCTGGCCCGTGAAGGCGAACCACCGCAGCCAGGGCAGGTACTCCTGGCCGGCACCAACCACCACATTCGCCTGCTACAGAGCGGCCAACTGGCCTACACTGCCGAACCTGTGAATGAAATCTACCGGCCCTCGATCGATGTGTTCTTCGAGAGCGTGGCACGTTACTGGAATGGCGATGCGGTGGGCGTGCTGCTCACCGGCATGGGCCGCGACGGTGCCCAGGGGCTGAAGCTGATGCGTCAGCAGGGCTTTCTGACCATTGCCCAGGACCAGGCCAGCAGCGCGGTGTACGGCATGCCCAAGGCTGCTGCGGCTATTGATGCCGCCGTGGAAATTCGCCCGCTGGAACGCATAGCCGGGCGCTTGACTGAATTTTTCGTAAAATGACGAAATGTATTGAATCACGCCGCCAGGCCGGTAGTGATCGGGTGAACAATGATGAATGATTTACCGATCGAAGGTTTCGCGACCACCAACGAAAACTCGGCGATGGTGCTGCTGGTCGACGATCAGGCCATGATCGGCGAAGCGGTGCGGCGTGGCTTGGCCGATGAAGACAACATCGACTTCCACTTCTGTGCCGACCCGCACCAGGCGGTGGCCCAGGCCATGCGCATCAAGCCCACGGTCATTCTTCAGGACCTGATCATGCCTGGCCTGGATGGTTTGACCCTGGTGCGTGAGTACCGCAACAACCCGGTGACCCAGGACATCCCGATCATCGTCCTGTCGACCAAGGAAGACCCGTTGGTAAAGAGTGCGGCATTTGCCGCCGGGGCCAACGATTACCTGGTCAAGCTGCCTGACACCATCGAACTTGTGGCACGCATCCGCTACCACTCGCGTTCCTACCTGACCCTGCTGCAGCGCGACGAGGCCTACCGTGCCCTGCGCGTCAGCCAGCAGCAGTTGCTGGATTCCAACCTGATGCTGCAGCGGCTGATGAACTCCGATGGCCTGACCGGGCTGTCCAACCGTCGCCATTTCGACGAGTACCTGGAGCTGGAATGGCGCCGGGCGATGCGTGAACAGCAGCAGCTGTCGTTGCTGATGATCGACGTGGACTACTTCAAAGTCTACAACGACAGCTTTGGCCACCTGGCCGGTGACGAGGCCTTGCGCCAGGTGGCCGAAGCCATCCGTAGCTCGTGCTCGCGGCCGACCGACCTGCCGGCGCGCTATGGCGGCGAAGAGTTCGCCCTGGTGCTGCCCAACACCTCGCCAGGCGGGGCACGGCTGGTGGCCGAAAAGCTGCGCCAGACCGTGCTGGGCCTGGGCATCCCGCATACTGCGCCGACGGCTGATGCATTTTTGACCGTAAGCATCGGCCTAGCCACCCAGACGCCTGCTATTGGCAGCCATTGCCGGCAGCTGATTTCGGCGGCGGACAAGGGGCTGTATCTGGCCAAGAACAGCGGCCGGAACCAAGTGGGCGTTGCTTGAGGGGCGAATACCGCCAGCGCGCACTGTTCAGAATGTTGACGAAGATGGCTGGCGGTATCGATACCCCTGTTTTTATAACGCTCACTCCACGATTTCTATGTACCTTGTAGGGCCGTGAAAGATAACCATGTCGCCATTCTTGTAGACAAGCTGGTAGGCGACCTTGCACGGATAAATGGACTTGACCTTGAGCGTATTGTCATCGCCGTAGTAATCATAGGTGACCAATTTCTGATCGACGCTATGTTCTATGCGGTTGATTGAGCTCGCGAAGATGAACTCCGTCCTGACTTGCTCCAGGCTTTCCTGGGACCCACCCTCGACGCCAGGGAAGAGAATATTCATCTCGAATCTGTATTTTGTAGGGGAGCCGCTTGGGTTGGTTATGGCTTTAAGGCTGAGCGAGCCGTTTTTTTCTTTCGGTATGGTCAGGGTGCCGAACTCGCCTTTAAGTCTCCATTCGGTATTTGTGGCTGATTTAGGGTAAATTTCGATGATTTTGGTGGTATTCATTTTGGCCTCGCCTGGGTGGGATTGCAGGTCGGTATTACGAGGTAAGAGTTGAATAGCTGCCGTTGATGCGTGCAACTGGCAGAAATGCCAGTTCCGACGGGGAGCGCGAATGCAAAACCTCTGAAATTCCTCGCTCCAATTATTCCAAGTCAGCACATTTCTGGCGCTCGTCTGCGATTGTGATATTCGCCGTGATCGGCATGCTCCAAACCTGTGGAGTTTCCCTGCCGGGCGGGCCTGCCGCCGCGCCTCCGACTGCGTTATACTCGCGGGCTTTTCACCGAATTCGCGCGAGTAGGCAGCCCATGGAAATCCAACCGATCCTGAACACCATCAAGGACCTCACCGAACGTTCCCTGTCAATTCGGGGGTATCTTTGACTACGATCACAAGCATGACCGCCTGATCGAAGTCAACCGCGAGCTGGAAGACCCCAACGTCTGGAACAAGCCTGAGTACGCCCAGGCACTGGGCCGCGAGCGTGCCATGCTGGCCCAGGTCGTCGAGACCCTGGACAAGCTGTCCAACGGCCTGGGTGACTGCCAGGACCTGCTCGACATGGCCGTCGAAGAAAATGACGAAGGCGCCGTCGGCGACGTCGTGACCGAGCTGGAAAGCCTGGAAGAAAACCTGGCCCAGCTTGAGTTCCGTCGCATGTTCAGCGGCGAGATGGACATGAACAACGCCTACCTGGATATCCAGGCCGGCTCCGGTGGTACCGAAGCACAGGATTGGGCCAACATCCTGCTGCGCATGTACCTGCGCTGGGCCGACAAGCGTGGTTTCGACGCCACCATCATCGAGCTTTCCGAAGGTGAAGTGGCCGGCATCAAGGGTGCCACCGTGCACATCAAGGGCGAGTACGCCTTTGGCTGGCTGCGCACCGAAATCGGCGTGCACCGCCTGGTGCGCAAGAGCCCGTTCGACTCCGGCGCCCGTCGCCACACGTCGTTCTCGGCGGTGTTCGTATCGCCCGAGATCGACGACAAGGTCGAAATCGAGATCAACCCGTCCGACCTGCGCATCGACACCTACCGCTCCTCCGGTGCCGGTGGTCAGCACGTGAACACCACCGACTCGGCGGTCCGTATCACCCACGTGCCGACCAACACTGTGGTGGCTTGCCAGAACGAACGTTCCCAGCACGCCAACAAGGACACCGCCATGAAAATGCTGCGGGCCAAGTTGTACGAGCTGGAAATGCAGAAGCGCAACGCTGCTTCGCAGGCGCTGGAAGACAGCAAGTCGGACATCGGCTGGGGCCACCAGATTCGCTCCTACGTGCTGGATGACTCGCGCATCAAGGACCTGCGTACCGGCGTCGAGCGTAGCGACTGCCAGAAAGTCCTCGACGGCGACCTCGACCAGTATCTGGAAGCGAGCCTCAAGCAGGGCCTGTGATTAGCACCCCCATGCCGCGCTACCTGGCCAGCCGCCGGTAGCGCGTGCCCTGCCCGGAACGGGCAACGAATACCTGATGGAAAGAATGACGACATGAGCGACCTGAAGACCGAATCGCAAGACCTGCAACAGGAAGAAAACGCCCTGATCGCCCTGCGCAAGGAAAAACTTGCCGCCGAGCGTGCCAAGGGCAATGCCTTCCCCAACGACTTCCGTCGCGACAGCTACTGCAACGACCTGCAGAAGCAGTACGCGGACAAGACCAAGGAAGAGCTGGAAGCAGCCGCGATCCCGGTCAAGGTAGCCGGCCGCATCATGCTCAACCGTGGCTCGTTCATGGTTATCCAGGACATGACTGGCCGTATTCAGGTCTACGTCAACCGCAAGACCCTGCCGGAAGAAACCCTGGCCGCGGTCAAGACCTGGGACCTGGGCGACATCATCAGCGCCGAAGGCACCCTGGCCCGTTCCGGCAAGGGCGACCTGTACGTCGAAATGACCAACGTGCGCCTGCTGACCAAGTCGCTGCGCCCGCTGCCCGACAAGCACCACGGCCTGACCGACACCGAGCAGCGCTACCGCCAGCGCTACGTCGACCTGATGGTCAACGAAGAAACCCGCCACACCTTCCGTGTGCGTTCGCAGGTGATTTCGCACATCCGCAAGTTCCTCATCGAGCGTGACTTCCTCGAAGTCGAGACGCCGATGCTGCAGACCATTCCAGGCGGCGCTGCTGCCAAACCGTTCGAAACCCACCACAATGCCCTGGACATGGCCATGTTCCTGCGTATCGCGCCGGAGCTGTACCTCAAGCGCCTGGTCGTGGGTGGCTTCGAAAAAGTGTTCGAGATCAACCGTAACTTCCGTAACGAAGGCGTTTCGACTCGTCACAACCCTGAATTCACCATGCTCGAGTTCTACCAGGCCTACGCCGATTACCGCGACAACATGGACCTCACCGAGGAACTGTTCCGCGAGCTGGCGCAACTGGTACTGGGCTCCACCGACGTGCCGTACGGCGACAAGGTATTCCACTTCGGCGAGCCGTTCGTGCGCCTGTCGGTGTTCGACTCGATCCTCAAGTACAACCCGGAGCTGACCGCTGCCGACCTGCAGGACGTCGACCGCGCCCGCGAGATCGCCAGGAAGGCCGGCGCCAAGGTGCTGGGCCATGAAGGCTTGGGCAAGCTGCAGGTGATGATTTTCGAAGAGTTGGTCGAGCACAAGCTGGAACAGCCGCACTTCATTACCGAGTACCCGTTCGAAGTGTCGCCGCTGGCCCGTCGCAACGACGAGAACCCGGCCGTTACCGATCGTTTCGAGCTGTTCATCGGTGGCCGCGAAATCGCCAACGCCTACTCCGAGCTCAACGATGCCGAAGATCAGGCCGAGCGTTTCCTGGCCCAGGTGGCCGAGAAGGACGCGGGTGACGATGAAGCCATGCACTATGACGCCGACTTCGTTCGTGCGCTGGAGTACGGCATGCCGCCGACCGCCGGTGAAGGCATCGGCATCGACCGCCTGGTGATGCTGCTGACCAACTCGCCGTCGATCCGCGACGTCATCCTGTTCCCGCACATGCGTCCGCAGGCCTGAGTAAGCTGAACGAGCCGCCTTTCGAGGCGGCTTTTTCTTGCCTGAAGCTTTATGTTGTCGGTACTGGGCTCTTCGCGGGCACGCCCGCTCCCACAGGACTTGCGCATACTCCTGAATGTTGCGGGGGCCCTGTGGGAGCGGGCGTGCCCGCGAAGAGGCCGGCACCGATGAAAAACTGCCCATGAGGTATCCCCCGTGACACCCGCCATGCCTGACCAAGGCGCCGCCGGCATCGCCACCGCCGTCGCCGAAAGCGTGCAATACCAAGGCCGCAAGACTGCCCGCCAAGGCAGCGAACAGCGTCGCCAGTTGATTCTCGATGCCGCCATGCGCATTGTCGTGCGCGATGGCGTGCGCGGTGTGCGCCACCGGGCAGTGGCCGCCGAGGCCGGCGTGCCATTGTCGGCCACCACCTACTACTTCAAGGACATCGAGGACCTGCTCACCGATACCTTTGCCCAGTATGTCGAGCGCAGTGCGGCCTACATGGCCAAGCTGTGGGCAAACACCGAGGTGGTGTTGCGCCAGTTGCTGGCACAGGGCGATGGCAGCCCGCAGGCCCGGGCGCGGCTGGCTGACGAGGTGGCGCGCATGACCGCCGACTACGTTCAGCGGCAACTGCTGAACCGCCGTGACTTCCTGATGGCCGAGCAGGCCTTCCGCCAGGAAGCATTGCTGTGCCCGCGACTGGCCGAGCTGGTGTGCGCTCATGAACAGATCCTGCTGCACGGCACCCGGCAATTGCTGCAGGTCGTGGGCTCGCGGCAGCCGGAGCAGGATGCACAGATGTTGACGGCGATTATCGAGCAGTTGGAATATCAAGGCCTGCTCAAGCAAGCGAATGCGCAAGCCGATGGGCAGATGCTCGCTATGCTTACCCGATACCTGCAACTGGTGCTGGCATCGGCCTGAGGCGAGAACGACCTTTTCAAGGAGAACCTGATGAAAGCCTGGCGTGTGGTGTTGTTGACTTTGTCATTCCTGCTGCTGGGCGGTTGTCTGGTGACCTTCCATGAGCCCTTGCCCAGCAACCAGGCAGCGCCCAAGGCCCTGCTCGGCAAGTGGAGCAGCAAGGACGCCTGGGGGGAGCCGCTGAAACTGGTGATCAGCCGTAGCGGTGGCGACGCCTACAAGGCGGTGGCCACGGCCAAGGGCAAGGCCCCTGAAGAGTACGTGTTCACCGTGTCACGCCACGGCAACCGCTGGTACTTGTCGGCTGGCGTGCCCAAGCGGCTGGGTGGCAATTTCCTGATTGGCGGCTTCGACATCGTCGATGGCAAGGAACTGGTGGTCTACAACCTGGACGTCGAGCAGGTGCAGCAGGCGGTGGACAAAAAGGAACTGACCGGGCGCAGCACCGAAGTGCCGGACGACAACGGCGACGGCGTTCTGATCGACAGCCCGGCAGCGCGGGTGCTGGCCTACCTGGACGACCCGGCCAACTCCGACCTGTTCGTCGAAGTGGCGCGGTTCCAGCGCTCGGGCAAATGACCGTGTTGGCGTCTTCGCGGGCTTGCCCGCTCCCACAGGTATTTCACAGGTATCTGATCCTGTGGTGTCCCTGTGGGAGCGGGCAAGCCCGCGAAGACGCCGGTACAGGTTTCGTGTACTAGAAAGGAGTCCCCGGTGGACGAATACCAGCAAACCATCCGCGCCCTGTCCGACCGCATCGTTGCGGCACAGACGCCTATTCGGGTCCTGGACGCGGTGAAGTGGGACGACAACATCCGCCAGGGTTTTCTCAAGGCCAAGGGCAAGGAGCCGCCGGCGGTAGATCGTGCCTACTACCAATCGCGCCCGCTGTCGTTCGACTCCAGCGCTGTCAAGGCCGAGTTCCAGGGCATCGAGCGCGACATCATTCGCCAGCTGGGCCAGTTCAACCCGGTCGGGCAGATCATGAAGCGCATGTGCCGTGAATACCGCATGGTGGTGCGCATGCTTGAAGCGCGCGGTACCGAAGACTTCGGCCTGATCTCCCAAGAGCTGTATGGCGCCGCCTCGGATGCCTTCCACGCCGGTGACCCGACGCTGGCCGACCTTGGGCTGATGCTGTCGGACTACCTGAACAACATCGATGGCCGTGGTGACCTCAAGGATGAGCCAAAGAACCTCACCGCCAAGGAAGCCGTGGAGATCCTCCAGCACCGGCTGAACAAAGTGTTCGGCGAGGCCGAGGGAACCATTCGTGTGTTCGAGTCAGACGGCATCGTCGCTGACGCCGCAGCCGGTGCCGACTACATCAAGGTGCGTGCCGATGCCATGTTCAACACCCGCGATGTGCGCGCCCTGGAGGTGCACGAAGGGTTGGTGCATGTCGGGACCACGCTCAATGGCCTGAACCAGCCGATCTGCACCTTCCTGGCCAAGGGCCCGCCCTCGTCGACGGTAACCCAGGAGGGCCTGGCCATCCTCATGGAGGTGATCGCCTTTGCCTCCTACCCCAGCCGCCTGCGCAAGCTCACCAACCGCACCCGAGCCATCCACATGGTCGAGGAGGGCGCAGACTTCATGCAGGTCTACGGTTTTTTCCGCGAGCAGGGCTTCGAGATGGCGCAGAGCTACAGCAACGCCAGCCGGGTGTTCCGCGGGTCGGTGCCCAACGGCTTGCCATTCACCAAGGACTTGTCCTACCTCAAGGGCTTCATCATGGTTTACAACTACATTCAGTTGGCCGTGAAGAAGGGCAAACTGGAACAGATCCCGTTGCTGTTCTGTGGCAAGACCACCCTGGAAGACATGCGCACCCTGCGCCAACTCGTCGAGGAAGGGCTGGTCGAGCCGCCCAAGTACCTGCCCGAACAGTTCCGCGACCTTAACGCGCTGTCGGCCTGGATGTGCTTCTCCAACTTCCTCAACCACCTGAGCCTGGACCGTATTGAAGCCGACTACGCGAACATTCTCTGAGAACTGCCGCCTGCTGGTCCTGGGCCTGGTCCTGCTGAGCCTTGGCGGCTGCAGCAGCCTGCTGTTCTACCCCGAGCGTGGTCAGGCCTTCACCCCTGAGCGGGCCAAGCTGGAATACCGCGACGTCACGCTGACCACTGCTGATGGCATCCGCCTTCACGGTTGGTGGCTGCCGGCCAAGGCCGGGGTCGAAGTCAAGGGCACGGTGCTGCACCTGCACGGTAACGGCGGTAACCTGCCTGGGCACCTGGGGGGTAGCTACTGGCTGCCGGAGCAGGGTTACCAGGTGTTGATGATCGATTACCGCGGCTATGGCTTGTCTCAGGGCCAGCCGAGCCTGCCGGAAGTGTACGAGGACATTGCCGCAGCCATGGCCTGGCTGGAGCAGGCGCCCGAGGTCCGGGGCAAGCCGTTGGTACTGCTGGGGCAGAGCCTGGGCGGTGCCATGGCCATTCATTACCTGGCGGCCCACCCCGAGCAGCGTCAGCGTTTCAGCGCCCTGGTGTTCGATGGTGTGCCGGCCAGTTACCGCGCGGTAGGGCGCTTTGCGCTCAGCACCTCTTGGATGACCTGGCCGTTACAGGTTCCGCTGTCGTGGCTGGTGCCGGACGGCGACAGCGCGATCCACTCGATCGAGCAATTGAGCAGTCCGCCCAAGTTGTTTTTCCACAGCATCGACGACAACCTGGTGCCGATGGACAACGCCATCCGCCTGTATCAGCACGCGCCACCACCGCGGGTGCTGCAACTGACCCGAGGGGGGCACGTGCAGACCTTCGCCGACCCTACCTGGCGCCAGGTCATGCTGCGATTCCTCGATGACCCCAGCCATTTCAACGGCCTGCGGCGGCTTGCCGAAGTGCCCAATTTCCCTGACGAGAAGAACAAGCAATGAGTGAAGAACGCAACGCCATCCCGCTGATCCTGACCGGCGTCGGCAGCATCATCGTGACGGTGGGGGCTTTGTGGTATTACGGTTATCTGCATTTTGCCAAGCCTGAAGATGCCCTGCTGCTGCAGGATTTCACCATGCTCAAGACCATCCCCGGCGAGGACTACAAGGTATCGCTGGACCCGGCACCGCAAGTGGCCCAGTGCGTCGATGGGGTGCTGGTGCTGTTCGACACCCAGCAGAAAGGCCTGACCGGCGTGCTGGTGGACAACCGCAAGCGTGCGGTGCGCTGCATGGGCGAGGAAACACCGCAACAGGTGCGGTGAGTGTTCGGCGCAGCATTTTGGGCGCCCGCGAGATCGAGCGCCGCCCGCGCGGCGCATCGCGAGCAAGCTCGCTCCTACATCTGTTTCGGGCCAGTTACGCCTGTGACAGACGCGCGCGACCGCCTTGTTTGTACGACGCGATATCGCGCTATGCACCAAGGCGTTCGCGCGCCAACCCCACAGGCATAATTGGCCCGAAACAAACAGAAAGGCCTGACCGACGTGCTGGTGGACAACCGCAAGCGTGCGGTGCGCTGCATGGGCGAGGAAACACCGCAGCAGGTGCAGTGAGTGTTCGGCGCAGCATTTTTGGCGCCCGCGAGATCGAGCGCCGCCCACGCGGCGCATCGCGAGCAAGCTCGCTCCTACATCTGTTTCGGGCCAGTTACGCCTGTGACAGACGCGCGCGACCGCCTTGTTTGTACGACGCGATAACGCGCTATGCACCAAGGAGTTCGCGCGCCAACCCCACAGGCATAATTGGCCCGAAACAAACAGAAAGGCCTGACCGACGTGCTGGTGGACAACCGCAAGCGTGCGGTGCGCTGCATGGGCGAGGAAACACCGCAGCAGGTGCAGTGAGTGTTCGGCGCAGCATTTTTGGCGCCCGCGAGATCGAGCGCCGCCCGCGCGGCGCATCGCGAGCAAGCTCGCTCCTACATCTGTTTCGGGCCAGTTACGCCTGTGACAGACGCGCGCGACCGCCTTGTTTGTACGACGCGATATCGCGCCATGCGCCAAGGCGTTCGCGCGCAAATCCCACAGGAATAATTGGCCCGAAACAGATGTAGGAGCGAGCTTGCTCGCGATGCGCCGCGCGGGCGGCGCTCGATCTCACAGGCGCCACAACATTATCGGCGAACAAAGAAAAGCCCCGCCTCAATCGCGGGGCTTGTCCTTTCAGCGTTCCAGCCTTACCGCTGAGCCTGGCTCACCGAGCGTGGTGCCACCGGCTGGTTGTCGTTGGAGATGGTCACCTCCACCCGACGGTTCTGCGCACGCCCCGAGTTGCTCGAGTTGTCCGCTACCGGGTACTCCTTGCCATAGCCTTGCGAAACGATACGCGCCGGATCTACCCCGGCACGTACCAGTGCCATGCGCACGCTGTTGGCACGGCGCTCGGACAGTGTCTGATTGTAGTTGGCCGAGCCGACGCTGTCGGTGTAGCCCTCGACGATCACCTTGCGTTCCGGGTTTTCCTGGAGGAACCGCGCCAGCTTGGTGATGTTCGGGTAAGCGCTGCTCTTGAGTTCGGCCTTGTTGAAGTCGAACAGTACATCGCCGAAGGTCACCAGCGTTCCGCGGTCGGTCTGCTTGGCGTTGAGGCTCTCCTGCAGCTTGGCTATCTGCGCGTCGCGGGCATCCAGCTTGGCCTGGGCGCGCTGGGCCGAGGCGTTCTTCAGTTCAGCTTCGGCAGTGCGCAGGGCAATGGTCTGCTTGGCCACTTCGACGCGCTGGTTGGTCAGGTAGGCCAGTTGGTCGACTTTCTTCTCGTCTTCACGGTCCATGTAGGCCTTGTCGGCTTTGTTCAGCCAGTCCTGGGCGTCCTTGGTCTCCAGCGCCGCGACCTTGCTCGCTTGCGGATTGCTCTGCAGCGAAGAGAAGTTGGTGCGGGCCGCTTCCAAATTGGCATTCGGATCGTGCGAGCAGGCAGCAAGACCGACGCTCAGGGCCAGCAGGGCGGGAATCATGACGTGTTTGCGCATAGTGTTCATCCTTTGATCGTGTGCGAAGGCTAAGGTTGGCGGGGCAGGGCTCACTGAACGCTGCGCAGGCCTTCCTCACGTACGTCCTGAACGCCCTGGCGGGCATCCTGCACGGCCTTCTGGGCTTTGGCTGCCTGGGCCTTGCGTTCGGCGAGGCGGGCATCCCATTCGGCCTGTTGGGCCAGGCGCTTGGCCTCGTCGTACTTCTTGTCGTGCATGGCGATTTCGGCTTGCTTGAACTTGTCCTGAGCCGCCTTCATTTCCACGGCGGCGAACTCGGTACCGCCGGCGCTGACGGCGGAGTTCACGGCGGACTGGGTAACGGCATACTGCTCGGTGGGCGGATTGCCCGCACAGCCGGCCAGGACCAGGCTACTGCCCAGTGCCAGCGCGGCCAGCTTGAACCCGCGCACATGAGTGGATGACAGTTTGCTAGTGCGGGTCTTCATGGTGGTCAGTTCCATTGGATCACTCCTGATAACGACGATGTCCGTAGCAGTCCATCGCTCAATCCCTGACAAAACCGCGCGCTTCAGCTCAACGGTGCACGAGGGCAGTGTGCAGGGTTTTAGCGTGATGGCTATTGGCTCCGACTCGGACGTTTTTCGAATAGTTCAGAAAAAAGCGTCGTAATCGGATAACTATTTCTGACTGATCGGTCAGTGCGATTAGTCTGGAACTTTCTCAGGCTGAAGCGGTATTCCGGGCCTTGAGCAGGCCCGGAACGGGGGAGCGGACGGTTACTTGTCGCTGTCGACTGTAGCGTTGCTCAAGTTATGCAGGTGTTGGCGGGACAGGGAGAGAAAGCGCGGCGTAGGACCAACGTCTTCGTAAAGTGGGTCACCCTCTTCGTCAGTGGCGATGACCTGGCGGCCCTGTACATAGGGGAAGCTGGCCTCCAATTCTTCAAGGGCGGCTGCGACCAGTTCGCCGAGCAGTTCTTCGGCCGTGCGTTTGGGGTACATGTCGATCAGCGCGGCCAGGCGCGCCTCGGACTCCAGGTCCAGGTGCAGGACATGGCCCGTACGGCTGAGGGTGCCGGCGGCATTCTGTTCCCAATGCTGGGCGAGTTCACGAATTTTCATGATGACCTCTGTTGACGCCTGGAAAGGCTGCACTGCATGGGAGTGCTGTGCTTTCACTTTAGTTTGGTTTGGCCGATCACGGCTTGCCATCGTCGCCCGGCTATGGGCACTCTTGGGGGATACCGCCCCCCCTGTAGGAGCGGGTTTACCCGCGAACACCGGCAACGCCGGTGCCAGGCACCGCCTTGGGTTATTCACGGGTTAACCCGCGCTTGCACAGGGCGCGCTGAGGCTGATAGGGATGCAACGGAGAGAGCGCCAATGACCGATATCGATGTGCGTTTGCGTGAAGATGTCCATGTGTTGGGCGAACTGCTTGGCGAAACCATTCGCCAGCAGCATGGCGATGCGTTCCTGCAGAAAATCGAGGACATCCGCCACAGTGCCAAGGCCGACCGCCGCGGCCCTGGTGAGCAACTGAGTTCAACCCTGGCGGACTTGGCCGAAGAAGACCTGCTGCCCGTAGCGAGAGCCTTCAACCAGTTCCTCAACCTGGCCAACATGGCCGAGCAGTACCAGTTGATCCGCCGCCGCGACGCTGACCAACCCGAACCTTTCGAAGCGCGGGTACTGCCCGAACTGCTGGGGCGCCTGAAGCAGGCCGGCCACAGCAACGACGCCCTGGCCCGGCAACTGGCCAAGCTCGATATCCAGTTGGTGCTCACCGCACACCCCACCGAAGTGGCCCGTCGCACGCTGATCCAGAAGTACGACGCGATCGCCGGCCAACTGGCCGCACAGGACCATCGTGACCTGACCGCGGCAGAACGCCAGCAAGTGCGCGAACGCCTGCGCCGGCTGATCGCCGAGGCCTGGCATACCGAAGAAATCCGCCGCACCCGGCCTTCGCCGGTAGACGAAGCCAAGTGGGGTTTCGCAGTGATCGAGCATTCGCTGTGGCACGCCATCCCCAGCCACCTGCGCAAGGTCGACAAGGCCCTGCTGGAGGCCACTGGCCTGCGGCTGCCGCTGGAGGCCGCGCCGATCCGCTTTGCCTCGTGGATGGGTGGCGACCGTGATGGCAACCCCAATGTGACGGCTGCCGTCACCCGCGAAGTGCTGCTGTTGGCGCGCTGGATGGCCGCCGACCTGTTCCTGCGCGATATCGACGCACTGGCCGCCGAGCTGTCCATGCAGCAGGCCAGCGACGCCCTGCGCGCACAAGTCGGCGACAGTGCCGAACCTTACCGCGCAGTGCTCAAGCGATTGCGCGACCGCCTGCGTGCGACACGCGCATGGGCGCAGTCGGCCTTGACCAGCAACCAACCGGCCGGTGCCGACGTGCTGGTGGAGAACTGCGAGCTGATCGCGCCGCTGGAGCTGTGCTACCAGTCACTGCACGAATGCGGCATGGGCGTTATCGCTGAAGGCCCGCTGCTTGACTGCTTGCGCCGTGCGGTCACCTTCGGCCTGTTCCTGGGCCGCCTGGACGTGCGCCAGGACGCTGCCCGTCACCGTGATGCGCTGACCGAGATTACCGATTACCTGGGCCTGGGGCGTTACGCCGACTGGGATGAGGAGCAGCGCATCGCGTTCCTCCAGGCCGAGTTGAAAAACCGCCGGCCCCTGCTACCTGCGCATTTCAAGCCGCAAGCGGACACCGCCGAAGTGCTGGCGACCTGCAGGGAAGTGGCCGCTGCACCGGCCGCCTCGCTGGGGTCTTACGTCATCTCCATGGCGGGGGCCGCCTCGGATGTACTGGCGGTACAACTGTTGCTCAAGGAAGCCGGCCTGACCCGCCCCATGCGTGTGGTGCCACTGTTCGAGACCCTGGCCGACCTCGACAACGCCGGCCCGGTCATGCAGCGCCTGCTTGGCCTGCCGGGCTACCGCGCGGGCCTGCGCGGCCCGCAGGAAGTGATGATCGGCTACTCCGATTCGGCCAAGGACGCCGGCACCACGGCTGCTGCCTGGGCGCAGTACCGGGCTCAGGAAAACCTGGTGCGTATCTGTGCCGAGCATCAGGTCGAGCTGCTGCTGTTCCACGGTCGTGGCGGTACGGTCGGGCGAGGCGGTGGCCCGGCCCATGCCGCGATCCTGTCGCAGCCACCGGGTTCGGTAGCGGGGCGTTTCCGCACCACCGAGCAGGGTGAAATGATTCGCTTCAAGTTCGGCCTGCCGGGCATCGCCGAGCAAAACCTCAACCTGTACCTGGCTGCCGTGCTTGAAGCCACGCTGTTGCCACCGCCGCCCCCGCAACCTGCCTGGCGTGAGGTGATGGACCAGTTGGCTGCCGATGGTGTCCAGGCCTACCGCAGCGTGGTACGGGAGAACCCCGATTTCGTCGAGTACTTCCGCCAGTCGACGCCAGAACAGGAGCTGGGGCGCCTGCCGCTGGGCAGCCGCCCGGCCAAGCGCCGCGCCGGGGGTATCGAAAGCCTGCGCGCCATCCCGTGGATCTTCGGCTGGACCCAGACCCGGCTGATGCTGCCGGCCTGGCTGGGCTGGGAAACCGCGCTGACGAACGCCTTGGCCCGGGGGCAGGGTGAGTTGCTGGCGCAGATGCGTGAGCAATGGCCGTTCTTCCGCACTCGCATCGACATGCTGGAAATGGTCCTGGCCAAGGCCGATGCGCAAATTGCCGAGGCCTACGACGAACGTCTGGTGCAACCGCACTTGCTCCCTTTAGGTGCGCACCTGCGCGACCTATTGTCGCAGTCGTGCCAGGTGGTGCTGGGCCTGACCAGGCAGCCGGTGCTACTGGCGCACAGCCCCGAGACACTGGAATTCATTAGCCTGCGCAATACCTATCTGGACCCGTTGCACCGCCTGCAGGCAGAGTTGCTGGCCCGCTCGCGCAGCCGCGAAGCCGCTCTGGACAGCCCGTTGGAGCAGGCCTTGCTGGTGACCGTGGCGGGTATTGCTGCCGGGCTGCGCAACACCGGCTAAGGGCAAGCCCGGGTCATGCCTGGCGAGTGTCATACAGGCCCGGCACAATGTCGGGAAGGGTGGTTGCGCCGGGCGCAACCGCCTGCCCGGTCAGCCGCAAGTGGCGCATTCCTGCAACTTTGGGACGCTTGTCTGGCTGCCGGGCGCTGTGTATCTTGAGCAGCCTTCTGACCGATTTATGGTCATACCCGATTTTCCGGACTTGGCCCTGGTTGCCGAATCCATTGAATTTCATAAAAAAATTTGAGGAGCACAAGATGCGCGTAATTCTGCTGGGAGCTCCCGGGGCCGGTAAAGGTACTCAGGCAAAGTTCATCACCGAAAAGTTCGGTATTCCACAGATCTCCACCGGTGACATGCTGCGTGCCGCCGTCAAGGCCGGTACCCCGCTGGGCCTGGAGCTGAAGAAAGTCATGGATGCCGGCCAGCTGGTCTCCGACGAGTTGATCATCAGCCTGGTGAAGGAGCGCATTGCCCAGCCTGATTGCGCCAACGGCTGCCTGTTCGACGGCTTCCCACGCACCATCCCGCAGGCCGAAGCCATGGTCGCTGCCGGTGTCGACATCGATGCCGTGGTCGAAATTGCCGTGGACGACGAGGAAATCGTTGGCCGCATGGCTGGCCGTCGCGTGCACTTGGCCTCGGGCCGTACCTACCACATTCAGTACAACCCGCCGAAAGTGGAAGGCAAGGACGACGAGACCGGTGAAGACCTGATCCAGCGTGACGACGACAAAGAAGAAACCGTTCGCCATCGCCTGTCGGTCTACCACAGCCAGACCAAGCCGCTGGTGGATTTCTACCAGAAGCTGTCGGCTGCCAATGGCGGCAAGCCGAAGTACAGCCACATCGAAGGTGTCGGCTCGGTTGAAGCCATCACCGCCAAGGTCCTGGCAGCCCTGAGCTGAACCGGCGCCTGACGCACCTCGACAACGGCCCGCTTGCGGGCCGTTGTCGTTTGTAGGCCGCACAGCGGCCCCCTCGGGACACAACGCCGCTGCTGCTCTATACTGCCGCTCTTTTTCATTCGCACCTGGATACCCGTTCGATGACCACCCTGCTGGCCCTGGATACCGCCACCGAAGCCTGTTCCGTCGCGCTGCTGCATGACGGCAAGGTAACCAGCCATTACGAGGTGATCCCGCGCATGCATGCCCAGAAGCTGCTGCCGATGATCAAGCAACTGCTGGCCGACTCTGGCGTGGCACTGAATGCGCTGGATGCCATTTCCTTTGGCCGTGGCCCGGGCGCGTTCACTGGCGTGCGAATTGCCATCGGTGTGGTGCAAGGCCTGGCCTTTGCCCTCGAACGCCCGGTGCTGCCGGTGTCCAACCTGGCCGCACTGGCCCAGGGTGCATTGCGCGAGCATGGCGTGCAGCAGGTGGCAGCGGCCATCGATGCACGCATGGATGAAGTGTACTGGGGTTGCTACCAGGCCACGGCGGGCGAAATGCGCCTGGTCGGCCGTGAAGCCGTGTTACCGCCCGAGCAGGTGGCGCTGCCGGCAGGCAGCAATGGCGAGTGGTTCGGTGCCGGTACCGGATGGGGCTATGCCGAGCGCTTGGCGGTTCAGGTGGCCGCGAGCAACCCTGGCGCCTTGCCCAATGCCCTGGACGTCCTCAGCCTGGCCACCTTCGCCTGGGCGCGCGGCGAGGCAATCGTCGCCGAGCAGGCGCAGCCGGTTTATCTGCGCGATAATGTAGCCACGCCCAAGAAGCACTGAGTGCTGTTCGTCGGTTATCGCCGAACACGCTAAAACCTTTTTCGCGATCTGTGGTCCAGTTATCACTCAAGCATTAGCGACGGAACCCTGATGCTGCTAAATTGCCATCATTGGTCCTGAGTGCTCATGCCATGCGTATCGACGGTTTCTCATCGCAGTCCTACCCGCTCAAGCGCGCCTCGCGCAAAGCAGCGGTGCGTGACCAGGCCATCGACGATGCCGAGGTAATCGAGGAGGCAGAAGCCGCCCCGCAGGAAACCACTGCCCGCCGCCCTGGTGGTGGACTGCCAGCCCGGCAGCAGGACATGGTTTTCCCTCGTGCCCGTGACCGCCGTACCGCCACCGCACTGGCCAGCTACCTGAGCACTGCCGGTTTTAGCGACTGGGACATGGAAGTACTGGGGCTCGACCTGTACATTTGATGGATGAATCCGTCACCACTGCCTTACTTTCTCGGTTGCCCGTCGTGGAGCGAAAACGCCTGGCGAGACTACCTGTACCCCGCTGACGCTAACAGTAATCAAATGCTTGGCTTCTACAGTCAGGTCTTCAACGCCGTCGAAGGCAACACCACTTTCTATGCACGTCCCGCGCCCGGGACCATTGCCCGCTGGGCGCAAGTCATGCCCGAGCACTTTCGCTTCACTGCCAAGTTTCCGCGGGATGTCAGCCATGAGGGCGACCTGCGTGACCAGCTTGAGCCTGCCTTCGACTTCACCCGGCTGATGGCCCCGCTGGGCCAGCGCGTATCACCCTACTGGCTGCAGTTGCCGGCCCAGTTCGGCCCGGCGCGCCTGGGTGAGCTCTGTCACTTCCTCGATCAGATCGCCGTGCCGGTGGCCGTGGAAGTGCGCAACCAGGCCTTTTTTGCCAAGGGTGAGGAAGAACGCCTGCTCAATCGCCTGCTGCACGAACGCGGCGTAGAGCGCATCTGCCTCGACCCCCGTGCGTTGTTCAGTTGCACCTCGCGCGACCCTGCCGTGCTGCATGCGCAGTCGAAGAAGCCCAAGGTACCACCCCGTCCGGCAGCCTTCAGCCAGCATCCGCAGGTTCGCTTCATCGGCCATCCGGAACTGGAGGCCAATCAGGCCTTCCTTAGCCCTTGGGTAGAAAAGGTCGCCGCCTGGATTGAAGAAGGCCGCAATCCCTATATCTTCCTGCACACCTCGGACAATCGCCTGGCTGCGGCGCTGGCCCAGCGTTTCCATCAGCGCCTGATGGCGCGCCTGCCTGGCCTGGCACCTTTGCCGGAATTGCCGCGCGCCCCTGAGGTCGAACAATTGGGGCTACTCTGACCTTTCCCTGACTGCCGGAGGTTGAACCATGGATGTGCAAACCCTGCGAGCTGAGGCCTTCAAGGCGTTACACGAGCGCGAGGGCGCGTTCGTCATCCCCAACCCGTGGGATGCCGGCTCCGCCAAGTTGCTCGCCAGCCTGGGTTTCGAGGCACTGGCTACCACCAGTGCCGGCTTGGCCTTCAGCCTGGGCCGGCCAGACGCCGAAGGCGCCTTGAGCCTGGACGATACACTGGACAATGCCGGCGAGATCGTCGATGCCACCGCGCTGCCGGTGGCCGCCGATCTGGAAAACGGCTTTGGCGATTTGCCCGAAGACTGTGCCCAGACCATTCTGCGTGCCGCCGAAGTCGGCCTGGTGGGCGGCTCCATCGAAGATGCCAGTGGCCGCAGTGATGCGCCCATCTATGACTTCGGGCTGGCCGTGGAGCGGGTGCGCGCCGCCGTGCAGGCTGCGCGAAGCCTGCCGTTCCCGTTCACCTTGTGTGCCCGGGCAGAAAACCTGCTACACGGGCGCATGGACCTCGACGACACCATCTTGCGCCTGCAAGCCTATGCCGAAGCCGGTGCAGACGTGCTCTACGCCCCGGGGCTGCGTACCGTGGAGGAAGTCCGTGCCGTGGTGCAGGCAGTCGCACCGCGCCCTGTGAATGTGCTGATGGGCACGGCGGGCGTGCCGCTCAACGTCAACCAGTTGCAGGACCTGGGCGTGCGTCGCATCAGCGTCGGCTCCTCGCTGGCCCGTGCTGCACTCGGGGCCTTTCACCGAGCCGCGTTGGAAATTCGCGAAGAGGGCACGTTCGGCTATGGTGAGCAGGCAATGCCGTTTGCCCAGCTGAACGACCTGTTCCGCCGCTGATGCGGGCATTGCTGGCGCTACTGGTCGGCCTGCTGACGGTGGCCGGCCTGGCCTGGTACTTTGGCTGGCGCCTGCCTGCCCTGTGGAACCCCTGGGCGCCGCTGGACGTGCGCCAACCGCCCAACCTGCTGACCCCCTACAAACTGTCACGCTTGCGCGATGACCCAGCGCTGTGCCGGCAGGCGCTGGAAACCAGCCACCTGCGTTACCGGGCACAAGCCGACAGCCCGGCCTCGGCCAACTGCCCGCTGCAGAACGTATGGCGCATCGAGGGCGGCCAGGCGCGGTTGAGCAGCAGTTTTCTGGCCAGTTGCCCGCTGGCGGTGGCCTATGCACTGTTCGAGAACCATGGCTTGCAGCCGGCGGCGCAGGAGGTGTTTGGGCAACCGGTGACGCAGGTGGATCACCTGGGCAGCTTTGCCTGCCGCAATGTCTACCACCGTAAGCAGGGCCGTTTGAGCCAGCACGCCATGGCCAATGCGCTGGACATCAGCGGTTTCCGTCTACAGGACGGCCAGCGGATCGTGCTGGCGCGTGACTGGCAGGCGGGTGGGCAGAAGGCCGAATTCCTGCGTCGGGTGCAGCGGGTGGCTTGCGAGAGCTTCAGCACGGTACTGGGGCCGGATTACAACGCTGCGCACCGCAACCACTTTCACGTGGACATGGGGCGCTGGCAGATCTGTCGTTAGCCTCAGGCGTACGCGCGCACGTTGTTCAGCACCACTGGGCGCGCCCAGTGGATGTCGAACTCCAGGTCATTTTGCTGCTTGGCCAGGGTGGCGTCGTCGAACGGTTCGGGCGCCGGGTCCAGCAGGTTCGTCTCGAACTCGGCAATGGGCAGGAATAGTGACCGTGGCGTGGGGGCAGGGCCGGGCTCGGCAATGGGCTGGCCCTGGCTCATTACCACCGGACGCAGCCAGCTGTTGTTGATGTCGAGCTGGCGCTGCTGCTCGATCAGTTCAATGGCACTGAACGGCTCGGGCGCGGGTGGTAGCAGCTTGGCCTCGAGCTCGGCCTTGGGCAGGAACAGCGGCTCGGGCGGTGCCACCACGGTGTCTTGCACCGGGCAGGCGCGCTGGGCGTCGATCAACGCCAGTGCACGGGCGCCGCCGATGGGTTCACCGCTGTCCTGGTCGTACTGCACGAACGACTGGCTGACGCCGTCTACGGGCTCTTCCTGCTGCTCGGCCATCGCCCGGGCAAAGAAATCCTGCCACAGGTGGCTGACGCCCCCGAGTGCCTGGGTGTTGTGCTGACTGTAGTTGCCGACAGGCGACAAGTAGGTCAAGCCGATGGGAAGAGTATCTGACATGGCAGTCGTGCGCGTTGTGCTCTGGCAGAATAGCGGGATATTGCCTGTATCGGCCGTGGTTGCCGATTCATTAAGGGCTTGGTTTGATTTTTCGGGTGTGAACGATGGAAGAGCAAGGCACGGGTATCAAGGTCGAGGCGATGACAGCTGAGTATGCGCAACAGGCCAGGGTGTGGGCTGAACGCCTGGGCCTGCCGCTGCAGGACGATACCGCCGCCTTCGCGGTGCAGGTGGGCGCCGACGGCTTGCAGATTCAGCAACTGGGCCCGCAGGCGCCCGGGCCGGTGCGTGTAGACTTCGTCGAAGGCCAGGCTGCGCATCGCCGCCAGTTTGGCGGTGGCAACGGGCAGATGATCGCCAAGGCTGTGGGCATTGCCCAAGGTATCCGGCCGCAGGTGCTGGATGCCACGGCGGGGTTGGGCAAGGACGCGTTCGTGCTGGCCAGCCTTGGCTGCCAGATGACCCTGATCGAGCGCCAGCCGCTGATTGCCGCGCTGTTGGAGGACGGCCTGGCGCGGGCGCGAGCGGACGAAGAAGTGGGCCCGATTGTCGGGCGCATGCGCCTGCTGACCGGCAACGCCATCGAGCGCATGCGCGCCTGGGAAGGGGAGGCGCCGCAGGTGATCTACCTCGACCCGATGTTCCCACACCGCGACAAGAGCGCCCTGGTGAAAAAGGAAATGCGCGTGTTCCGGCCCTTGGTGGGCGATGACCTGGATGCACCGGCCCTGCTCGAAGCCGCCCTGGCACTGGCCAGCCACCGGGTGGTGGTTAAGCGGCCGCGAAAGGCGCCAATCATCGACGGGCCGAAGCCCAGCCACAGCCTGGAAGGCAAGTCGAGCCGGTATGACATTTATCCGAAGAAGGCGCTGAAAGCCTGACGGTTGTGTTACCTGCCCCAGCCTCTTCGCGGGTAAGCTCGCGAAGAGGCCTGCAAAGATATCCAGATATCAGGGTTTGAATGCCCTCAAAAATACCCCCACCACCTCGCGCACATGCGCCTCGGCTTCATCGCCTTCCAGCGGCCCCGCACAACCCAGCAGCAAGCGGTAATCTGGCGCCCCCTTGACCAGGCAGAAGAAGTGCTCTGCCGCCCTCAATGGGTTGTCGATGCGCAGCAGTCCGCGCTCGTGGGCCCCGCGCAGCAGGGCTTCCATCCCGGCCAGCACGCGCTTGGGCCCGGCTTCGTAGAAGTACTCGCCAAAACTCGGGTCCAGGCTGCCCTGGGCCATGATCAGGCGGCTGAGCTTGATCGCTTCGTCACTGCTGATAAGCGCCTGGAAGTTGCGGGCAATGGTCAGCAGCACTTCTTCCACCGGTACCCCCTCGGGATACTCGAACAGCAGGTCAGGCAACTGGATCTGGCAGGTGGCCATGACCGCCGAGCAGAACAGGGTCTGCTTGTCGGTGAAGTGGCTGTACACAGTGAGCTTTGAAACACCTGCCGCCGCAGCGACCGCATCCATGCTGGTGTTGGCGTAGCCAAGGCTGAGGAACAGCGTCTTGGCCGCTTCGAGAATTGCCTCGCGCTTGGCCAGGTCCTTGGGCCGGCCCGGGCCGATGGGTGCGTCGTTGGACATTGTGGTCTGCATCTGGTTGAAGGATCACCATCTTAACGGGTCAGGCGCCATCCGGCGAAAGCCAGGCTGCATTACCTGCTCACCGCACGCTTGAAAAACCCGCGCACACCCTTCCCGGCATCGTTGCGCTGATTTAATATACCCGTCAGTACAAATATTAAATGTGCACTCCGCGAAAGGATTCATCATGTTGCGCCATGCCTTGTCCATCGCTCTGCCCGCCGCTGCTGCCCTGCTTCTGGCGGCATGTGGCCAGGAAGCCGCCCCACCCGCTGCGCCGCGCCCGGCGCTGGTGGTGCAGCCGCAGCCGGCCGAAGCCGCTGCCGACAGTTACCCCGGCGAAGTGCGCGCGCGCTTCGAGCCGGAGCTGGCCTTCCGCATTGGCGGCAAGGTCAGCAAGCGCCTGGTGGAGGAGGGGCAGCGGGTCAAGGCCGACCAGCCGCTGGCCGAGCTGGACCCGCAGGACGTGCGCCTGCAACTTGAAGCCAATCGCGCCCAGCTGGCGGCTGCCGAGGCCAACCTGGCATTGGTGCGCGCCGAGCGCGACCGCTACCAGAAGCTGCTGGAACGGCAGATGGTCAGCCATTCCCTGTACGACAATGCCGAAAACCTCTACCGCGCAGGCCTTGCCCGTCTGAAGCAGGCCAAGGCCGAGTTCGATGTGGCTGGCAACCAGGCCGAATATGCCGTGCTGCGTGCGCCGCAGGCCGGGGTGATCGCCAAGCGCCAGGTTGAAGTGGGCCAGGTGGTCGCCGCCGGGCAGACCGTGTTTACCCTCGCCGCCGATGGCGAGCGAGAAGTGGCCATCGGCCTGCCGGAGCAGCAGTTCGCTCGCTTCGCTGTGGGCCAACCGGTGAGCGTGGAGCTTTGGTCGCACCCGCAGGCGCGTTTCCAGGGGCGCATTCGCGAGCTGTCACCGGCTGCCGACCCGCGTTCGCGCACGTTCGCGGCGCGCGTCGCCTTTACCACGGCCGCCGTTCCGGCTGAGCTGGGCCAGAGCGCCCGGGTGTTTATCGCCAAGGATGGGCTGATCCCGCTGTCGGTACCGCTGTCGGCAGTGACTTCGGAAAACGGTCAGGCCTATGTCTGGCGGGTGAACAAGGAAAGCCGCCTGGAGCGGGCGACGGTGCGGCTGGGGGCGTATGGCAGCGACAGTGTGCCGGTACTCGAAGGCCTGGACCCGGGTGACTGGGTGGTTGCCGCTGGTGGCCATGTACTGCGCGAGGGCCAGGAGGTACGCCCTGTGGACCGCAGCAACCGTGTAGTGAACCTGGCGGCCAAGGAGTAAGTCCCGATGGGTTTCAACCTTTCTGCCTGGGCGCTGCGCAACCGCCAGATCGTCCTGTTCCTGATGATCCTGCTGGCCGCCATTGGCGCCATGTCGTACACCAAGCTTGGCCAGAGCGAGGACCCGCCATTCACCTTCAAGGCCATGGTCATCCGCACCCTGTGGCCGGGCGCCAGCGCCGAAGAAGTGGCGCGGCAGGTGACCGAGCGCATCGAGAAGAAGCTGATGGAAACCGGTGAGTACGAGAGGATTGTCTCATTCTCCCGCCCCGGCGAATCGCAGGTCACCTTCATGGCCCGCGACTCGCTGCATTCCAAGGACATCCCCCAGTTGTGGTACCAGATCCGCAAGAAGGTTGCGGACATTCGCCACACCTTACCGCCGGAGATCCAGGGCCCGTTCTTCAACGACGAGTTCGGCACCACCTTCGGCAATATCTATGCGCTGACTGGCGAAGGCTTTGACTATGCGGTGCTCAAGGACTACGCCGACCGTATCCAGATCCAGCTGCAGCGGGTCAAGGATGTGGGCAAGGTCGAGCTGATCGGCCTGCAGGACGAGAAAGTCTGGATCGAGCTGTCCAACCTCAAGCTGGCCACCCTCGGCGTGCCGCTGGAAGCCGTACAGAAGGCGTTGCAAGAGCAGAACGCGGTGAGCACCGCC
This sequence comes from Pseudomonas sp. LTR0, assembly GCF_036630035.1. Classification (NCBI taxonomy): domain Bacteria; kingdom Pseudomonadati; phylum Pseudomonadota; class Gammaproteobacteria; order Pseudomonadales; family Pseudomonadaceae; genus Pseudomonas; species Pseudomonas sp. LTR0. The sequence continues at coordinate 4,278,779 of NZ_CP123734.1, read as the reverse complement.
GGTTTCTTCGAGACGCCCAGCGAGCGCCTGCATCTGCGGGTGAGCGGGCGTTTCGACAGCGTCGAGCAGATCCGTCAGTTCCCCATTCGCGTGGGTGATCGCACCTTCCGGATTGGCGATGTCGCCGAGGTGCACCGTGGCTTCAACGACCCACCCGCACCACGCATGCGCTTCATGGGCGAGGATGCCATTGGCCTGGCAGTGTCGATGAAAGACGGTGGCGATATCCTTGTTCTGGGCAAGGCCCTGGAAGGCGAGTTCGAGCGCCTGGCGCACAGCCTGCCGGCCGGCATGGAGCTGCGCAAGGTTTCGGATCAACCGGCGGCGGTGAAGGCTGGCGTGGGGGAATTCGTCCAGGTGCTGGTCGAGGCGCTGGTCATTGTGCTGCTGGTGAGCTTCTTCTCGCTGGGTCTGCGCACTGGCCTGGTGGTTGCGCTGGCCATTCCGCTGGTGCTGGCCATGACCTTTGCCGCCATGCATTACTTCGGCATCGGCCTGCACAAGATTTCCCTCGGCGCACTGGTGCTGGCCCTTGGCTTGCTGGTGGACGACGCGATCATTGCCGTGGAGATGATGGCGATCAAGATGGAGCAGGGCTACGACCGCCTCAAGGCAGCAAGCTATGCCTGGACAAGTACGGCCTTCCCGATGCTCACCGGTACGCTGATCACGGCAGCAGGCTTTCTGCCGATTGCCACCGCAGCCTCCAGCACGGGCGAATACACCCGGTCGATCTTCCAGGTGGTGACCATCGCTCTGCTGACCTCGTGGGTGGTGGCTGTGGTGTTCGTGCCTTACCTGGGCGAGCGCCTGCTACCCGACCTGGCCAAGCTGCATGCCGCACGCCATGGCAAGGACGGCCATGCGCCAGACCCCTACGCCACCCCGTTCTACCAGCGTGTGCGACGGCTGGTGGAGTGGTGCGTACGGCGGCGCAAGACGGTGATCCTGCTGACCGTTGCCGCCTTTATCGGCAGCATCCTGCTGTTCCGCTTCGTGCCCCAACAGTTCTTCCCGGCCTCCGGGCGTCCGGAGTTGATGGTTGACCTGAAGCTGGCCGAAGGCGCCTCGCTGGCCAATACCGCCAAGCGGGTCAAGCAGCTGGAGGCGCTGCTCAAGCAGCAGGACGGTATCGACAACTACGTGGCCTATGTGGGCACCGGTTCGCCGCGCTTCTACCTGCCGCTGGACCAGCAACTGCCGGCAGCCAGCTTTGCCCAGTTCGTGGTGCTGGCCAAGTCTATGGAGGACCGCGAGCGCCTGCGCAGTTGGCTGATCAGCACTGTGGACCAGCAGTTCCCCGACCTGCGTGCCCGGGTCACGCGCCTGGAGAATGGCCCGCCCGTGGGCTACCCGGTGCAGTTCCGGGTCACTGGCGAGCATATCGAGAAGGCCCGTGCACTGGCCCGTGAAGTGGCTGACAAAGTGCGCGAGAACCCGCATGTGGTGAACGTGCACCTGGACTGGGAGGAACCCAGCAAGGCGGTGTTCCTCGAAATCGACCAGGACCGCGCCCGGGCGCTGGGTGTGAGCACCGCGCACCTGGCGAGCTTCCTGCAAAGCTCGCTGATCGGCACCACGGTCAGCCAGTACCGCGAGGACAATGAGCTGATCGAGATCCTGCTGCGCGGCACCCTCCAGGAGCGCAGTGACCTGGGCAACCTGGGTAGCCTGGCGTTGCCTACCGACAATGGCCAAAGCGTGGCGCTGTCGCAGGTGGCGACCCTGGAGTACGGCTTTGAAGAAGGCATCATCTGGCACCGCAACCGCTTGCCGACGGTGACCGTGCGTGCCGATATCTACGACCAGGAGCAGCCGGCGACGCTGGTGAAGCAGATTCTGCGGACCTTGCAGGACATCCGCGCCAAGCTGCCCGATGGCTATCTGCTGGAGGTGGGCGGCACAGTGGAGGACTCCGAGCGAGGGCAGAAATCGGTGAATGCCGGTATGCCACTGTTCGTCGTGGTAGTGCTGAGCTTGTTGATGATCCAGCTGCGCAGCTTCTCGCGCACGGTGATGGTGTTCCTCACCGCGCCGCTGGGGCTGATTGGTGTGACCCTGTTCCTGCTGGTGTTCCGCCAGCCGTTTGGCTTTGTCGCCATGCTCGGCACCATTGCCCTGGCGGGGATGATCATGCGCAACTCGGTGATCCTGGTGGACCAGATCGAGCAGGACATCGCAGCGGGGATGGAGCGCTGGCAGGCGATCATCGAGGCTACGGTGCGGCGCTTCCGGCCGATCGTGCTGACCGCGCTGGCGGCGGTGCTGGCCATGATCCCGTTGTCGCGTAGTGTGTTCTATGGACCGATGGCGGTGGCGATCATGGGTGGGCTGATCGTGGCCACGGTGCTTACACTGCTGTTCCTGCCGGCGTTGTATGCGGCGTGGTTCAGGGTGAAGAAGGGCTGAAGACCGCAGGGGGAGGGCTTGGCCCTCCCTTCGCGGGTGAACCCGCTCCTACAGAGGACCGCGCAGGCTTTTCGATCAGTGTAGGAGCGGGTTTACCCGCGAATACGGTAGCGGCAGCAACGGTGAACGGCTGGTGAAAATTGGCCAGCAGGCCCGGCCCTTTCGCGGGTGAACCCGCTCCTACAGCGCGCCGAAAACCTTCTTGGCCAGGCTGGTAGCTGCGGCTGCCGGATTCTGGCGAATGCTCTGCTCCTGCTTGCCGATCATCTCGAACAGGCCATCCAGCGCCTTCTCGGTCACGTAGTTCTCGATATTGGCGTCATCCTTGACCAGCCCCAGGCCTTTGGCCTGGGCGGCGAAGGCATTGTACTGCTGGGCCACGCCAACCTTGTCGGTGGCCTGCTTGACGATTGGCAGGAACTTGGCGCGGATCTGCTCGCGGCTGCTCTTGTTCAGGTACTGGGTGGCCGAGTCGTCACCGCCGCTGAGAATGCCCTTGGCATCGGTCACGCTCATGTTCTTCACGGCCTCCACCAGAATTGCCTGGGCCTGCGGCACGGCAGCCTCGGCGGCCTTGTTCATGCTGGTTTCCAGGGCTTCGACCTGTTCACCCTTGCCGAACATTTTCATCGCCTTGGCAGCTTTGCCCAGGTTGCCTGGCAGCTCGATGCGCACGTCCGGGTTGTTGCTGAAGCCGCCTGGGGTGCTCAGTTGCTTGACGGCCAGTTGCGCACCTTGGGTCAGGGCGTCCTTCAGGCCGCCGGTGGCGTCTTTCTGGCTGAGGTCGCCGAGCGACAGGGCCAGGGCGCTGGCCGACAGCAGCAGGCCGGCGCACAGGGTGGTGAAGCGCAGGGAAGTGCGGATCATGAAGCTTTCCTTGTAAACGGATGAGTACGGGTATCAGCGAACCTGGTCTACCTTGATGCGTACCGATTGCGGGTCACTGCCATCGAGCGCGACAGCGTGCTGTTCGGTGTTGATGAACAGCAACTTGCCATTCAGCTCGATGCGCGCGCTCACCGCATAGCGGTGGCCAGGCTTGACCTGCGCGGGATCATAGGTGAGATGGAACGGCAGTGGTACGTTGCCTTTGACCGGGCCGGCCTGGCGCGCCAGGGTTACGGCAGGGGCGTCCATCAGTGACACATCCTGCAGTTCCACGCTCAGGGTGGCGGCAGGCGGCAGGGCAATACGCTGCAGGTAGAAGACTTCACCGTCCAGGCTGGCCTGGCTGTGTGGGTTTTGGCTGGAACAGGCTGCAAGCAGGGATGCGCAACACAGCATAAAGAGCTTTTTCATGGAATCTCCGGTGTCCTTGGAGCTGGCTTGTGGCCAACCCCAGGGACTTTAGCGGATTTTCCCGACCGATGAACCGTTAGAGGGCCGAAGTTTCCAGCCCGTCGTCACGGTGCAGGGCCACCTGGCGGATCGACAGGCGCAGCTCGGCCGACAGCACACGCTTGGCCACGCCCTCGGCCAGCTCGCCGAGCTTGTCCTGATAACCCAGCTTGCCTTGCGCGTCGGCGTGCAGCACGCCTTGCTCGAGCAAGGTCTGGATGAAGTGGCGGAACAGCGTCTTGTCGAAGAACTCCGGCGCGTTCAAACCATGCAGGATCGACAGGCGCTGGGCCATCATCACGCACAAGTCTTCCAGCGCTTCGGCACTCAGGCTGTTCTGCCCGCTGTTGATCAGCAGCGAGGTGGCCATGTAGAAGCGCTGCAGGGTCTGGGTGATGGTACGGGCGAGCAGGGTCAGCAACACGAATTGCCGCGAGCTGGGCGCCGGGCGCACGTACAGATCGTTGTCCTGGCGCAGCAAGCCCTGTTCCACCAACGCGACCAGCCATTGGTCGATTACTTCGTCCAGCTGTTCTGGCGTCCAGCGCAGAAACAGTTCGGCCTGCAGGTACGGGTACAGCGCGTGCACATACTGGCCCAGCAGTTCACGGCTCATGCGTGAACTGCTGAGGAAGAAGCTGGCCAGCAGCGCCGGCAGGGCGAAGATGTGCAGCACGTTGTTGCGGTAATAGGTCATCAGTACCGCATTGCCTTCATCCAGATAGAGGATGCGGCCCAGGGCGTCCTTCTGCTCGGCCATCAGGTTCATGCTGCGTACATGTTCGATCAGTGCCTGGCCGTCGCCCTCGGGCAGGGTGGTATGCGGCGAGTAGGGCACTTGGCGCAGCAGCGCCAGGTACAGGTCGAGTACGCGGGTCAGGGCGCGTTCGTCCAGGGCAAGGCGGCTGGTGGACAGCAGTGCCAGGGCCACCAGGTTGACCGGGTTGATGGCGGCTGCCTCGTTGAGGTGACGGGCCACGGTTTCTCCCAAGCGGGCGGTGGTGGCGTTGAGCCAGTCCGGACGGTACTGCGGACCGTGATCCTGTTCACGCCAGCCGGGCTGCTGCTGGTCGAGGAAACCAGCCAGGCGGATGGGTTCGCCGAAGTTCACGTAAACTTGGCCAAAGCGCTGCTTGAGTGCGCCGAACACCTTGAAGATGTCGAACACCGACTCCTTCTTCTTGCTGGCGCCGCGCAGTTCGCCCAGGTAGGTACGGCCTTCGAGCACGCGTTCGTAGCCGATGTACACCGGCACGAACACGATTGGCGTACGCGACGAACGCAGGAAGCTGCGCAGGGTAATGGCCAGCATCCCGGTGCGCGGCTGCAACATGCGCCCCGTACGCGAGCGGCCGCCTTCGACGAAGTACTCGACCGGGAAGCCCTTGGTGTACAGGGTGTGCAGGTACTCGTTGAACACTGCCGTGTAAAGCGGGTTGCCCTTGAACGTGCGGCGCATGAAGAAGGCGCCACCACGGCGTAGCAGGTTACCCACCACCGGCATGTTGAGGTTGATGCCTGCAGCCACGTGCGGCGGAGTGAGGCCGTTGCGGAACAGCAGGTACGACAGCAGCAGGTAGTCGATGTGGCTGCGGTGGCACGGCACATAGATCACTTCATGGCCAGGGGCGATACCCTGCACCTGTTCGATGTGGTTGACCTTGATGCCGTCGTAGATCTTGTTCCAGAACCAGCTGAGCACCACTTCGAGGAAGCGGATGGCGGTATAGGTGTAGTCCGAGGCTATCTCGTTGCCATAGCGCAATGCCTGGGCCTCGGCTTTGGCCAGCGGCAGGTTCTCGCGCTGAGCTTCGTCGGCAATCGCCTGGCGCACTTGCGGGGCATGGACCAGGCCTTTGACCAGGGTGCGTCGGTGCGAGATGTCCGGGCCGATGACGGCAGTCTTGAGGTTGCGAAAGTGCACGCGCATCAGGCGCTGGGCCATGCGCACGGTGCGCTCGTGGCCTTTGTTGTGCTGCACCAGTTCGCGCAGGTGGATTGGCGCGGAGAACTGTACCCGGGTCTTGCGCCCCAGGATCAGTACGGTCAGCAGCCGGCGCAGGCGCCCGGTTACCGCCCAGCTGTCGGCGAACAGCAGCTTCCAGGGGCTGGACTCGCTGGCCGGGGTCTGGCCCCAGAACACGCTGACAGGAATGATCTGCGCATCTTCTTCGGCATGCTGGCTGACGGCAGCCACCAGGCGCTCGAGCGTGGGCGGGGCGCCGCTTTTGTCCTGGCGGCCGAGCCAGTCCGGGTCGGGGGTCAGGTAGAAGAACGCGGCGGGTTCCTGCAGTGGGCCGACGGCTACCGGCAGCACCGGGCGCGGCAGCCCCGCCTTGGTGCACTCGTGGTCGAGCACGGCCAGGTCGGTGAGCGCGGGCGAGGGCAGCGCATAGAACACCGGCCGGCTGCGGTCGAGGTTGAGGGTCATGGAAGACTGGTTGATGGTCTCGGAGCGCACCCACAGGTACAACAGGCGACGCAGGCCGCCGAATATCAGGCGGTGCAGGGGGGAACGGGTCATGGGGTGTGTGCCCTGGGTGTGATGTTCAGGTGAGTATTCTGCTATTTAGTCTGCCGTATCGGCGTAAGTTCAGCAAAATTCGGCCAACAGCGGGGCCGTCATCAATTTTTTTTGTTCTGTGTCATATACTCGGCCTGCCACTTGCAGGATATTTCAGCAAGCGGCGTTGGCACGGGGCATGTGACCTCGTGCCTGCAAGGCGATCTTCACAATAAAAATCCGGAGTAGTTCAGATGTCGTCTCGTGAGACTGGGAATGTAAAGTGGTTCAACGATGCCAAGGGTTATGGCTTCATTCAGCGCGAAGGTGGTGCGGATGTGTTCGTCCACTATCGGGCGATTCGCGGTGAGGGGCATCGTACCCTGGTCGAAGGGCAGCGGGTGGAGTACGCCTGCGTGCAGGGCCAGAAAGGCCTGCAAGCTGAAGACGTAGTGGGCCTCTGAGCCTCTGGTTTCAAGCCGTAGGAGCGGGCTTGCCCGCGAAGCAGCCACCACGGTGGCTGTCACGGGCATAGCCCGTGTTCGCGGGTAAACCCGCTCCTACAGAAACAAGCAAGGCTGCCGTTTCATGATGTACGCCAGGTGATTTCCTCTTCACCGTCGGCGCTGATGCGGACCCAGCGGTCGGCATCTTCTTCCCCGTCTTCCTCAACCCAGCCACCCGGCGCGCAGCGCACTTCCACACCCAGTGCGGCAAATGCGGCGCGGGCGCAGGCAACGTCATCTACCCAGGGCGTCTGGTCGCTTTCCAGGTACAGGCTGTTCCATTTCCCTACAGCCTTGGGTAACCAAGTGACCGGAATGTTACCGGCCTGGCATTTGAAGGTATGGCCTTTCTGCTTCCATTCAGTGCACGTGCCGATCGCCTGGGCAAGCCATTCGGCAATCTGCTTGTGGTCGACGTCGGCGTCCTTCAGGTAGATCTCGATATCAGGTTGACGCATAAGGGCTCCGGGTGTGCTCAGTCTTGGCGCACGAAATAGTCATAACGCATGGAAACCGTGACCTCGAACGGCTCGGCCTGGTCGATCACCCGGGCCCGTTTTTCGGCGCTGGCGCGCCAGCCGTGTGGGGTCATGGCCAGCAGGTCGGCGCGGGCCTTGGGCGCGGCCAGGCTCAGGCGGAACTCGAGGGTTTCGCTGTGGGCATGGGCCATGCCTTCAGGGACCAGGGCCAGGTGCTTGTCGTCGGCGTAAGGGCGTACTTCATCGTAGAGCACTTCACGCAGTTCCATCAGGTGGCCGCTGGTCGGGCCGACCCGCATCAGGCCGCCGCCGGGGCTGAGCAAACGCTTGGCCTCGGCCCAGTCAAGCGGGCTGAAAACGCTGGCGATGAACTGGCAGCTGGCGTCGGTCAGCGGCACGCGGGCCATGCTGGCGACCATCCAGGTGACCGCCGGTGCTCGGCGGCAGGCACGCTTGACCGCTTCGCGGGAGATGTCCAGCGCATAGCCGTCGGCGGCCGGCAAGGCCTGGGCGATCTGTGCGGTGTAGTAACCCTCGCCGCAGCCGATGTCCAGCCAGGCGCCTGGCTGGCGCTCGGCGGCCAGCTCGGCCAGGCGGCGGGCGACTGGCGCGTAATGGCCGGCGTCGAGAAAGTCGCGGCGGGCCTCGACCATGGCCTGGTTGTCACCGGGGTCTCGGCTGTTCTTGTGCTGCACCGGCAGCAGGTTCAGGTAACCCTGGCGGGCGCGGTCGAAGCGGTGGCCGGCCGGGCACACCACTCCATTGTCGAGCCGGCTCAGCGGCGCTTGGCAAAGCGGGCAGGCAAGCATCAGGCGAGCAACCGGACCAGGGTCTGGTAGTAGATTTCGGTCAGCAGATCGAGGTCACTGGCAAGGATCCGCTCGTCAACCTGGTGGATCGTAGCGTTGACCGGGCCGAGTTCGACCACCTGGGTGCCCATGGTTGCGATGAAGCGTCCATCGGAGGTGCCGCCGCTGGTGGAGGGCTGGGTATCGCGACCGGTGACGCCCTTGATGCTGGCCGCTACGGCGTCGAGCAGCTCGCCTGGCTCGGTCAGGAACGGCAGGCCCGACAGCGCCCAGTCGACCGACCAGTCCAGTTCATGCTTGTCGAGAATCGCCGACACCCGCGCCTGCAAGCCTTCAACGGTGGACTCGGTGGAAAAACGGAAGTTGAACAGCGCGGTCAGCTCGCCCGGGACTACGTTGGTGGCGCCGGTGCCGGAATTGACGTTGGAGATCTGGAAGCTGGTTGGCGGGAAGAACGCGTTGCCTTCGTCCCAGTGCTCGGCAGCCAGTTCCGCCAGGGCCGGGGCGGCCAGGTGGATCGGGTTGCGCGCCAGGTGCGGATAGGCCACATGGCCCTGCTTGCCGCGTATGGTCAGCTTGGCGCCCAGTGAACCACGGCGACCGTTCTTGACCACGTCACCCAGCAAGGTGGTGCTGGACGGTTCGCCGACGATGCACCAGTCCAGGCGCTCGTTGCGCGCTTTCAGGCGCTCGACCACCGCCTTGGTGCCGTGGTGAGCCGGGCCTTCCTCGTCGCTGGTGATCAGAAACGCGACTTTGCCGCGGTGGTTCGGGTAGTCCTGCACGAAGCGCTCGCTGGCGATGACCATGGACGCCAGGCTGCCCTTCATGTCGGCGGCGCCACGGCCGCAGAGCATGCCGTCGGCGTCGATCAGCGCCTCGAAGGGTTCATGCTGCCATTGCTGGACCGGGCCGGTGGGCACCACGTCGGTGTGGCCGGCAAAACACAGTACCGGGCCGTCCTGGCTGCCGTGGGTGGCCCAGAAGTTGTCGACGTCTTCAATGCGCATCGGCTCCAGCTGGAAGCCTACGGCACCCAGGCGTTTCATCATCTGCGCCTGGCAATCGGCGTCGACGGGGGTGACCGAGGGGCGACGGATCAGGTCGCAGGCCAGTTGAAGGGTAGGCGAGAGCTCGGCAGGGGCCGTCATGGGGGACTCCGGGGCAAGGCAAGGCGGGGAAATCTGAGGGGCGTTATCTTATATCAAATGATTTCGGGCAGCACGGCCCATTCGCGGGCACGCCCGCTCCACCAGGTACCGCGCAGCTCTGAATGCCTGTGGCAGGCCTGTGGGAGCGGGCGTGCCCGCGAATGGGCTGCACAGGTCAGCCCAGGCAACTTCAAGCCTGCTGCGCTTCGGCAGCCTTTTCTGCGGGCTTGGGCAGCGACGACAGAAATGCCATCACCAGCGCTGCCACATATGGCAACGACTGCACCAGCAACATCGCCACCCAGAAGCGCATGTCCGAGCTCGGCAGCCCCTGAACCAGGTAGATGCCCAGCGCCGCGCCCCACAGCAGCACCATGATGAACAGCTCTTCACGCGCTTCGGAAATCGCCACCAGCAACCCATGGCTGTCAGCATTCTTCGGCGTGCGGAAGAACGGCATGCTGCTGGTGAAGAAACCATACAGGACCGCCTTGGCGATGGTGTGCGACAGTGCCAGCCCGGCCAGTGCAGCTGCGAAGGCATCCTTGAGGTTCACCCCCACCGCTCGGCGGTACAGGAAGACGATCTTGCCGACCTTGAAGAAGAACAGCGCCAGCGGCGGGATGGCAAAGATCATCAGCGGCGGGTCGACCCGATGCGGCACGATGATCATCGCCGCCGACCACAGCAGCGCGCCGATGGTGAAGAAGATGTTCATGCCATCGGCGATCCACGGTAGCCAGCCGGCCAGGAAGTGGTAGCGCTGGCCACGGGTCAGCTGGCTGCCTTTGCCGCGCAGCAGTGCGCTGGCGTGGTGCTTGATGATCTGGATGGCGCCGTAGGCCCAGCGGAAGCGTTGCTTCTTGAAGTCGATGAAGGTGTCAGGCATCAGGCCCTTGCCATAGCTGTTGTGGGCGTAGGCGGCGGACAGGCCTTTCTCGAACACGCGCAGGCCCAGTTCGGCGTCCTCGCAGATGCACCACTCGGCCCAGCCCAGTTCTTCCAGCACACTGCGCCGGGTCATGGTCATGGTGCCGTGCTGGATGATCGCGTCACGGTCGTTGCGGGTGACCATACCGATGTGGAAGAAGCCCTTGTACTCGCTGTAGCACAGCTTCTTGAAGGCGCTTTCGTGCTGGTCGCGGTAATCCTGCGGTGACTGCACCACGGCAATTTTCGGGTCGGCGAAGTGCGGCACCATGTGCTTGAGCCAGTTGCGGTCGACGCAGTAGTCCGAGTCGATTACCGCGATCACTTCGGCGTCCTTGGCCGTGTGCGGGATCAGGTAGTTCAGCGCGCCACCCTTGAAGCCGGCCAGAGGCGCGACGTGGAAGAACTTGAAGCGCTCGCCAAGCTTCTCGCAGTGGGCCTTGAGCGGCTCCCAAACGGCCGGGTCCTTGGTGTTGTTGTCGATCACCAGCACTTCGTAGTCGGGGTAGTCCAGGGCGGCCAGGGCGTCGAGGGTTTGTTTCACCATCTCAGGTGGCTCGTTGTAGCACGGCACATGCACCGACACCTTGGGCCGGTAGGCACTGTCGGCCTGCACGGGCAGGAACTCGCGGCGCCGCTTGTGTATCCATACCGCCTCGGCCAGTTCGTGGGCCTCGGTGAGCAGCACGATGAACACGCCCAACGCGCCAAGGGCCAGCAGCACGCCCACGGTCAGGCTGAACCAGGTGCTGTATTGCTGGCTATAGTCGTAGGCGATCCACACCAGCACCGACCCGCACAGGAAGGTGATGAACGTCAGGAAGGTCCGGCCACGCTGGCGCAGGGCCGAGCCATCAATGAACAGCACCGTCAGGGCGATCATTGCCAGCACCACCGACGCCACTGCCAGGGCCCGCCACTGCGGGATCGCCACCACGGGGCCGTCGAAGTTGAACTTCTGCTGGCGCTCGGCGTTGTAGACCCCCCAGTAGGCGCCTACCGAGCCTTCGTCGCTGGCTTTCCAGGGTTGGTCATAGGCTTCAATGACAAAGTAGTTATAGCCCCTGCGGTTGAGGGTGTTGACCAGGGTGCGCAAGTAGATGGCCTGGTCGGCCTGTGTGGCATCGGCACCACCGCGCATGCGGCCGTTGCTTGGCCAGCCGACTTCCGACAGCAGCAGGGGTTTGCGCGGGAACTGGCGCTTCAGTTCACGGGCGCGGTCGAGGACGAACTCGACCGAATCCTTCATCGGCACGAACTCCCAGTAGGGCAGGATGTGCGCCGCAATCAGGTCGACGTGCCTGGCCAGCTCGGGGTGTTCCTTCCAGATGTGCCATTGTTCACTGGTGGTCACGGGCACCTTTACAGCTGCGCGTACCCGGTCCAGGTATTTGATCAGGTTTTCCGGTGTGACTTCTTCCCGGAACAGCGCCTCGTTGCCGACCACCACCCGCACCACGCTACGCGACGTGTTGGCCAACTGGATGGCCGTGGCGATTTCGCGCTCGTTGCGCTCCAGGTCCGGGCTGATCCATATCCCCAGTGTTACCCGCAGGCCCAACTCCTCAGCCAGGCGCGGGATGTCGGCCTGGGTGCCTTCCACGGTATAGATACGGATGCTGTCGGTCAGTTTGCTCAACTGCTCCAGGTCCTGGCGCATTTCGTCGTCAGTGGGATACTGACCCTTCTGTGGGCTTTCGCCCAGGCGGAACGGCGAATACGAAAAGCCAGAGATCTGTTCTGGCCAGGCGGGGGCGGAGACCGGGCGGTTGATCAGTGCCCAGAACCCGGTGAACAGTGCGGCGATGGCCAGCACCACTACCAGGTTCAGGCCGAATTTACGTGAAGACATCGTCGTCCATTCATGTCGAAGTGATAGGACATTAAAGCAGGGTTGGCAGTCTCTTTCCTAACGATGCAGGGCAAGGGCTCACTGGCATATAATGCGCGCCGGTTTTTTGGGGTATGAACATGAGCACAGAAGATCCACGCTTTGCCGGCGTTGCCCGGTTGTATGGCGACCAAGGGCTGCAACGGCTGGGCCTGGCCCATGTGGGCGTGGTCGGTATCGGCGGTGTGGGCTCGTGGGTGGCCGAAGCGCTGGCCCGCAGCGGCGTGGGCGAAATCACCCTGTTCGACCTGGACGATGTCTGTGTCAGCAACACCAACCGCCAGGCCCATGCGCTGGAAGGGCAGGTGGGGCGGCCCAAGGTCGAGGTCATGGCCGAGCGCCTGCGGGCGATCAACCCGGCGTGCACGGTGCATGCGGTGGCCGACTTCGTCACCCGCGAGACCATGGCCGAATACATCACCGAGCACCTCGACTGCGTGATCGACTGCATCGACAGCGTCATGGCCAAGGCGGCGCTGATCGCCTGGTGTCGGCGGCGCAAGATTGCCATTGTCACTACCGGTGGCGCGGGTGGGCAGATCGACCCGACGCAGATCCAGATCGCCGACCTGAACAAGACCTTCAACGACCCGCTGGCCTCGCGGGTACGCTCAACGCTGCGCCGCGACTACAACTTCTCGCGTAACGTCAGCCGCAACTATGGAGTGCCGTGCGTGTTTTCCAGCGAACAGCTGCGTTACCCCAAGGGTGATGGCAGCGTTTGCCTGCAGAAGAGCTTTGTCGGTGAGGGCGTGCGTCTGGACTGCTCGGGGGGCTTTGGAGCGGTGATGATGGTGACCGCGACCTTTGGCATGGTGGCGGCGAGCAAGGCGATCGAGAAGCTGGTGGCCGGCGCGCGCCGGCCGTCGGAACGGGTCAAGCCTGAATAGACCGCGTGGGCATCTTCGCAGGGCCGGCCGCTACAGGTATTGCCTCTCTCTCAAGCATGATGCCGTACCTGTGGGAGCGGGCTGGCCCGCGAAGAAACCGGCGCCGATTCAGCGGTTGGACGCCAACTCCGCCATCCGCTGCAACACTGCATGCAGCCCATTGCTGCGCGACGGCGACAATTGGCGCTCCAGCCCGAGCTGGGTAAACCACTCGCGCAGATCAAGCCCGGCCAGCTCCTCACTGGCCAGTCCCTGCACCCGCACCAGCAACAGCGCCAGCAGCCCACGCAACAAGCGGGCATCGCTGCTGGCCTTGAACCGCCACACGCCCTCGACCTGCTCGGCCACCAGCCACACCAGGCTCTCGCAGCCATGCACCCGGTTGGCCTCGGTCTTTTCGGCGTCATCCAGCGGGTCCAGCCGTTCACCCCACTGCATCAGCAGCCGCGCACGCTGTTCCCAGCCTTTGCCCTGTTGAAAAGCTTCCAGCGCTTGCTGCGCCTGTTCCTGCAGGCTCATCGCAACAGCTCCAGGCCTTGGTCCAGCGCGTCGAAGAAACGCTGCAAGTCATCGCTATCGTTGTACAAACCCAGTGACACCCGTATCGCGCCCTCCAGCCCCATCCCCTTCAGCAGTGGCATGGCACAGTGGTGACCGGTGCGCACGGCAATGCCCTGTTCAGTCAGTAGGTGGGCGATATCAGCGTTGTGCACGCCCTCGATGACGAAACTGGCCAGTGCCGTCTGCGGTGCGCCCAACACCCGCACGCCCTCGCGGTCGCCCAGGCCACGCAGCAGGTGCTGGTGCAGGCTGGCTTCATGCGCTGCGACCGCATGGGCATCGAGGCTGGCCAGGTAGTCCAGTGTCGCGCCCAGGCCGATCACCCCGGCAATGGGCGGCGTACCCGCTTCGAAGCCCAAGGGGGCGGGACGGAAGGTGGCGCTGTGGTACTCGGCCAACTGCACCATCTCGCCACCGAACTGCCAGTGGCGCAACAGCTGCAGAGCCTGGCTGCGGCCATAGAGCACGCCGACGCCGTCCGGACCGTACAGCTTGTGGCTGGAAAACACATAGAAGTCGCAACCCAGTTGCTGCACGTCATGGCGGCCATGCACCACGCCCTGGGCGCCATCGACCACCGTCAGCGCGCCCTGGGCGCGGGCATGGGCCAATAGCGCTGGCAGCGGCTGCCAGGTACCCAGCACGTTGGACAGCTGGCTGATGGCGAGCACCCGGGTGCGTGGGCCGATCAGTTGCAGTGCCTGGTCCTGGTCGATACGACCATGGGCATCCAATGGCAGCACCACCAGGCGCAGGTTGCGCCGGTGCGCCAGCTGTTGCCAGGGCAACAGGTTGGCATGGTGCTCCAGGGCACTGACGGCAATTTCGTCACCGGCTTCCAGGCGGTGTTCCAGGCCATAGGCCAGCAGGTTCAGTGCCGAGGTGGCGCCGTGGGTGAACACGATCTGCCGCGAGTCTGCGGCATTGAGCCAGGCGGCGACCTTGTCGCGGCTGGTTTCGAAGGCCTGGGTCGCCAGCGCACCGGGCAAATGCTGGGCACGGTGCACGTTGGCCGCGCCATGGCCGTAGTAATGGCTCAGGGCATCGAGCAAGGCTTGCGGCTTCTGGGTGGTGGCGGCGCTGTCCAGATAGGTCTGGTGCTGCCGTTGCAGGGCGGCGATGGCGGGGAAGTCGGCACGCCAGGGAGAGGGCTGGAACATGTTTGCGAGGCCTGGAATGAAAATCGGGTCTGGTGCATTGGCGCCAGACCCGATCTTAACACCTCAAACCCGGCAAGGTTCTCAGTTGTGAGCGTGCAGCGCTTCGTTCAGCTCGATGGCCGACTTGTGGGTCTTGCACTCAACTGCGCCGTTGAGCGAGTTGCGGCGGAACAGCAGGTCGGTCTGGCCGGCCAGGTCGCGGGCCTTGACCACTTTGACCAGTTCGTTGTTCTCGTCCAGCAGGTTCACCTTGGTGCCCGCGGTGATGTACAGGCCGGCTTCGACGGTGTTGCGGTCGCCCAGCGGAATACCGATACCGGCGTTGGCGCCGATCAGGCAACCCTCGCCGACTTTGATGACGATGTTGCCGCCACCGGACAGGGTGCCCATGGTCGAGCAGCCGCCGCCCAGGTCCGAGCCCTTGCCGACGAATACGCCAGCGGAAACGCGGCCTTCGATCATGCCCGGGCCTTCGGTGCCAGCATTAAAGTTGACGAAGCCTTCGTGCATGATGGTGGTGCCTTCGCCAATGTAGGCACCCAGGCGCACACGGGCGGTGTCGGCGATACGCACGCCGGCCGGGACCACGTAGTCGGTCATTTTCGGGAACTTGTCCACCGAGAACACTTCCAGCAGCTCGCCCTTCAGGCGTGCTTCCAGTTGCAGTTCGGCCAGTTCGGCCAGGTCGACCGCGCCCTGGTTGGTCCAGGCCACGTTCGGCAGCAGCGGGAAGATGCCGGCCAGGCTTACGCCATGCGGCTTGACCAGGCGGTGCGACAGCAGGTGCAGCTTGAGGTAGGCCTCTGGGGTCGAGCTCAGTGCTGCGTCTTCGGCCAGCAGGGTGGCGACCAGCGGCTTGTGGCTCTCTGCCAGACGGGTCAGCAGGGCGGCCTGGGCAGCGTCCACGCCTTTCAGGGCTTCGGCCAGTTGTGCGGCCTGGGCGTTGCTGAAGGCGATGGCCTGGTTGCCACCTTCGTAACCGAGAACAGGGGCTACTGCAGCAACCAGTTCGGCGCTCGGGTTGAGCAGGGGTTGTGCGTAGAACACTTCCAGCCAGGCGCCCTGGCGGTTCTGGGAGCCGACACCAAAGGCCAGGCTGAACAGGGTATTGGACATGTGATTACCTCGTGCGAAATAGGGTAGGGGCTCAGGCCAGGGCAGCGGCGTACAGGTCGGGCTTGAAGCCAACCAGGGTACGCGCGCCAAGGTCGAGCACCGGGCGTTTGATCATCGACGGCTGGGCCAGCATCAGCTCGACGGCCTTGGCCTGGTCGAGGTCTGCCTTGCTGGCGTCGTCCAGCTTGCGGAAGGTGGTGCCGGCACGGTTGAGGATGACTTCCCAGCCGTGTTCGTCGCACCAGCGGTTCAGGCTGTCACGGTCAATGCCTTGGGTCTTGTAGTCGTGAAATTCGTAGGCGATGGCTTTGTCTTCGAGCCAGGTACGCGCCTTTTTCATGGTGTCACAGGCTTTGATGCCGTAGAGCGTGTAGGTCATTGTGTACATTGGGGGTACAAGTCGCCCCAATCTCTCCGTTTTTCGATGTCAGTCGCGGGATTATGCGGGAACGAGACAGGGAGCGCCACGGGTGTGCAAGTCTTGGGTTTTGATGGGGCGTGGTTAGGTCTGCCTTGAGTCTTGTAGTGCCTGTGAGATCGAGCGCCGCCCGCGCGGCGCTTCGCGGGTAAACCCGCTCCTACGTTTGTTTCGGGCCAGTATCGCCTGTGCCAGACCCGCGCGACCGCCTTGTTTGTACGACGCGATATCGAGGCGTGCGCCAAGGCGTTCGCGCGCAGATGCCACAGGCATAACTTGCCCGAAACAAACGTAGGAGCGGGTTTACCCGCGAAGCGCCGCGCGGGCGGCGCTCGATCTCGCAGGCGCTGAATGTCTTAAGCCGGGAACCTGGCGGCGCTCGATCTCACAGGCGCTGAATCTCTTCAGCCGGGAACCAGGCGGCGCTCAATCTCGCAGGCGCTACAAGACTCAAGGCAGGCCCTACCATCAAACCTAAGTATCATCATGTTACATATTCAACCTCCACCTGCGACTATCGTGCAGCGGCCCCAGCTCGCCGGTCGCCGCTAACATATTGTTCCAATGGCGATGTTTCGCCTTGCTATCGTTTCTGGTTCTCAAAGGAAGCCTTACCGGATGCAGTCCGCCTACACCGTCCTCATCCTGCTGACCCTGGTCAGCCTGTCGAAGCTGGTCGGCCGTGTGATCCCGCTGCCATTGCCGCTGGTACAGATTGCCGCCGGTGCCTTGCTGGCGTGGCCGACGCTGGGCCTGCATGTAGCCCTTGACCCCGAATTGTTCCTGTTCCTGTTCCTGCCTCCGCTGCTGTTCGCCGACGGCTGGCGCATCCCCAAGCGTGAGTTATGGCGCATTCGTGGCCCGGTAGTGGCGCTGGCCGTGGGGCTGGTGTTGTTCACCGTGGTCGGGGCCGGTTACTTCATCCACTGGTTGCTGCCGAGCATCCCGTTGCCGGTGGCCTTCGCCCTGGCGGCAGTGCTTTCGCCGACCGACGCCGTGGCCGTTTCGGCCATTGCCCAGGACCGCCTGCCCACTCCCCTGATGCACATGCTGCAGGGCGAGGCGCTGATGAACGACGCGTCGGGCCTGGTAACCTTCAAGTTCGCCCTGGCGGCGGCGATCACCGGGGTGTTTTCGTTGGCTGACGCCAGCTTCAGCTTCGTGTTGGTCGCACTGGGCGGCCTTGCGGTGGGCGTGGTACTGAGCTGGTTGATCGGTCGCCTGCGCATGTGGATGATCACCCGGGGCTGGGACGATCCGGCTACCCATGTGGTGTTCATGTTGCTGCTGCCGTTCGCAGCCTACGTGCTGGCCGAGCGTTTGGGCGTTTCGGGTATTCTCTCGGCAGTGGCGGCCGGCATGATGCAGAGCTGGCTCGACCTGCTGCCGCGTCAGACCAGTACCCGCCTGCTCAACCGCAGTGTCTGGTCGTTGCTGGAGTTTGCCTTCAATGGCCTGATCTTCCTGTTGTTGGGCTTGCAGTTGCCAGACATCATCAAGGCTGTGGTCAGCCACGAAGCGACCCTCTGGCCGACATTGGCCTACCGATGCCTGGACGTGGTGGCGATCTTTGCCGCACTGATTGTGTTGCGGTTCATCTGGGTCCAGAGTATCTGGCGCTCGATCGGTGTGGTCCGTCGCTGGCGCGGCAAGCCGGCACTGGTGCTGATGCCTACGGCGCGTTCCTGCTGGTTGCTGACCTTGGGGGGTGTGCGCGGCGCTGTCACCCTGGCGGGTGTCATGTCGATCCCGTTGCTGATAGGGGCTGGCACCGCTTTCCCGGAGCGTGATCTGCTTATCTTCATTGCTGCGGGGGTAATCCTGCTGTCGTTGATCAGCGCCTGCATCGCGCTGCCGATATTACTGCGCGGGGTGACCAAGAGCCCGGACGAGCGCTTGCACCAGGAAGTGCAGGAAGCCTGGCGGCGCACGGCCGAGGCGGCGATTCATGCCTTGGAGGCAGAAGAGGTGATCGACAGCAACGCACCGCAGGATGCTGCGCAGGCAACGTTGGCGACCGAGTTGAAGGCGCGCTTGATGGCTGAATACCGGGATGAGCTGGAAAGCTACGACGACAGTGCCGAAGCCAAGGCCCTGGCCGCACAGATGGACTTGCTGGAGCGGCGTTTGCGCTTGCGTGCACTGAGGGCGCAGCGGCTGGAGCTTTACAACCTGCATCGCCAGCACCTGGTGGGGGATGAGGTGGTGCGGCAAGTACTGGGTGAGCTGGATATGAGTGAGGCGAACCTGGGGCAGGTCAAGTAGACCCTATCAAGACCCTTCGCGGGCTCGCCCGCTCCCACAGGTACTGCGCTGAGCTTGAAATCAGCGCAGTACCTGTGGGAGCGGGCGTGCCCGCGAAGGGGTTGATCAGCGGTTTTGCAGGAAGGCGCGAATCCGCTCCGCCGCCTCGATGCATTCGGCCAGCGGTGCAACCAGTGCCATGCGCACGCGCCCGGCACCCGGGTTCACCCCGTCCACTTCACGCGACAGGTACGACCCCGGTACCACGGTCACATGCTGGGCTTCGAACAGGTCACGGGTGAACTTGGCATCGTCGCCCGGTACCTTGGCCCACAGGTAGAAGCTGCCGTCCGGGCGCTGCACGTCCAGTACCGGCTGCAGAATATCCAGCACGGCGTCGTACTTGGCCCGGTACTGGTCGCGGTTCTCGCGCACATGCGCCTCGTCCTGCCAGGCGGCGATGCTGGCCAGTTGGGTTTGTACCGGCATCGCGCAGCCGTGGTAGGTGCGGTACAACAGAAACGGCTTGATGATCCGGGCATCGCCAGCGACGAAGCCCGAGCGCAGCCCCGGCAGGTTGGAGCGCTTGGACAGGCTGTGGAACACCACGCAGCGCGCAAAATCGCTACGACCAAGCTCGGCGCATGCCGTCAGCAGGCCTGGCGGTGGTGCGTCTTCGTCGAAGTACAGCTCGCTGTAGCACTCATCGGCGGCGATCACGAAGTCGTGCTCGTCAGCCAGGGCAATCAGCTTCTTCAGGGTGTTCATCGGCACCAGCGCACCGGTAGGGTTGCCCGGCGAGCACAGGAACAGGATCTGGCAACGCTTCCACACCTCGGCCGGTACGGCGTCGAAGTCCGGGTTGAAACCGTTGTTTTCCAGGCACGGCAGGTAGTGCGGGGTGGCGCCGGCCAACAGCGCTGCGCCTTCGTAGATCTGATAGAACGGGTTGGGGCTTACCACCAGGCCGTCATCGGCGCGGTTGACCACGGCCTGGGTGAAGGCGAAAAGTGCTTCACGGGTGCCGTTGACCGGCAGGATGTGGCGGTCGGCGTCCAGCCAGCCGGTCGGCACGCCAAAGCGTCGTTCGCACCACTGACCGATGGCCTGGCGCAGGGCTGGCAAGCCGATGGTGCTGGGATAAACCGCCAGCTTGTCGAGGTTGTCGGCCATGGCCTGGGCGACGAACGCCGGCGATTCGTGCTTCGGCTCACCGATCGACAGGGCGATGGCGCGTTTGTCCGCCGCAGGCGTCACGCTGCCCAGCAGGGCACGAAGCTTTTCGAACGGATAGGGCTGAAGCTGGGTCAAGGCATGGTTCATCGGCGCAAGGTCTCGTCAATCGTCTAATCGTTAAAAGGTCACGCGGGTCTGGCTGGTGTCGCTACCTTGGCCGGCCTGCAGTTGCTGCACGATGGCCTCCTGCAGGCGGCTGCACAACTGCGGGTCTGACAGCGGTTGGTTGTCGGCATCGGTAATGAAAAACACGTCTTCTACCCGCTCGCCGAGGGTGGCGATCTTGGCGTTTTGCAGCGAAAGGTCGAACTCCAGGAAAATCCGTCCCAGCCGGGCCAGCAGGCCCGGGCGGTCTGGCGCGGTGATTTCGAGGATGGTCACCGGCCGCTGAGCATCGTTGAGGATGGTCACTTGCGGCGGGAAGTCGAAGTGCTTGAGCTGGCGCGGTACCCGGCGCTGGATGATGGTCGGGTAGTCCTCAGGGTTGCGCAGCGCTTCGGTCAGGCCGTCGCGAATCTGCTTGACCCGTTGCGGGTTGTCGCCGATCGAGCCACCGTCGTTGTCCAGCACAATGTAGGTGTCGAGGGTGAACTGGCTGCTCGACGTGATGATCCGGGCGTCGTGGATGTTCAGGTTCAACTGCGACATGGCCGCCACCGTCACGGCGAAGAAATCATGCTGGTCGGGGGCATAGATGAAAATCTGCGTGCCGCCTTCGAACTCGCGCTGGGTGGTTTCCTTGATCAGTACCAGTGGCCCGCCATCGGCCGGTTGCTGCAGGATCGCATCCGTGTGCCAGGCCACGTCGGCGGCGGTGTGCTTGAGGAAATAGTCATCGCCCAGTTGCGCCCATAGCTGCTCGACGTCGTCCGGGTCGGTCCCCTCGCGCACCAGGATATCCAGCGCTGACGACTGGGTCTGGCGAATCTGCTCTTCGCGGTCCAGCGGGTTTTCCAGGCCACGGCGCAGGGCGCGCTTGGTCTCGCTGTACAGCTGGCGCAGCAGGCTGGCGCGCCACGAGTTCCACAGGCTGGGGTTGGTGGCGTTGATGTCCGCCACAGTCAGCACGTACAGGTAGTCAAGGCGTGTCTCGTCGCCCATGTGCAGGGCAAAGTCGTTGATCACCTGCGGATCGGACAAGTCCTTGCGCTGAGCGGTGGTCGACATCACCAGGTGGTTCTGCACCAGCCAGACGATCAGGCGGCTGTCCCAGGCCGGCAACTGGTGCCGTTCGCAGAACTTCTGCGCGTCCACTGCACCGATTTCCGAGTGGTCGCCCTGGCGACCCTTGCCGATGTCGTGGTACAGGCCGGCCAGGTAGATCAGCTCGGGTTTGGGCAGGCGCCCCATGAGCTTGCTGGCCAGCGGGAATTTCTCGGACACCGGCGTGTATTGCAGCTTGCGCAGGTGCTTGATGAGGTTGAGGGTGTGCGCATCGACCGTATAGATGTGGAACAGGTCATGCTGCATCTGCCCGACGATCAGGCCGAACTCTGGCAGATAACGGCCAAGAATGCCGTAGCGGTTCATCCGGCGCAGGTTACGGTGGATGCCGATTTCGCACTTGAATAGCTCGATGAACAGGCTGGTATTGCGGATATCGGTGCGGAACGTGTCGTCGATCAGGTGGCGGTGTTCGCGCAGCAGGCGCACGGTATCGGCACGCACGCCCTTGATCTCGGGGTGTTGGGCCATCAGTACGAAGATTTCCAGCATGGCGAACGGCGTTCGCTTGAACACGTTCGGGTTGGCGGCCTCGATATAGCCGTCATGCAGGCGGAACCGCGCGTTCAGCGGCTGGGTGCTGCCACTTTCCTCGTCGGCGAGGATAACTTCTTCGAAGTGCTGGATGATCAGGTCGCACAGCTGGCTGATGCTCATCACCACCCGGTAGTACTGCTGCATGAACTGTTCGATCGCCCGCTTGGGGTTTTCGTCGCTGTAGCCCAGCAGCGTGGCGAGGCTGCGCTGGTGATCGAACAGCAGGCGGTCTTCGGCGCGCCCGGCCAGCATGTGCAGGGCATAACGGACTTTCCAGAGGAAGTCCTGGGACGAAGCCAGCAGTTCGTTCTCGCTTTCCAGCAAGAAGCCTTCGCCGGCCAGTGCATGCAGGTTCAGTGTGCCGTACTGGCGACGGGCTACCCACAGTACCGTCTGGATGTCGCGCAGGCCACCTGGCGAACCCTTGACGTTGGGTTCGAGGTTGTACTCTGTGTCGTTGTACTTGTGGTGGCGGGCCTTGAGTTCGGCGCGCTTGGCCAGGAAGAACTC
Organism: Pseudomonas sp. LTR0; assembly: GCF_036630035.1. Classification (NCBI taxonomy): domain Bacteria; kingdom Pseudomonadati; phylum Pseudomonadota; class Gammaproteobacteria; order Pseudomonadales; family Pseudomonadaceae; genus Pseudomonas; species Pseudomonas sp. LTR0. Next base: position 4,256,867 of record NZ_CP123734.1, on the reverse strand, counting down.
CTTGCTCGGCCACATGTGTGCGGTGCTGGTGACTTCCAGCATGCGCTGGCGCAAGGCCTCGGGGCCGGCGATGGTGCGGCTTTCCATCAGGTTGGTGATCACCGTCAGGTCGGCGCGGGCCTGTTCGGCGCACTCGTCGACGGTACGCACGCTCTGGCCGACTTCCAGGCCAATGTCCCACAGCAAGGTAAGAAAGCGCTCGATGGCGTCGCGGTACTGCTCGTGCTCGGCAGCGCCTAGCAGAATCAGCAGGTCGATGTCCGAGTGCGGGTGCAGTTCGCCGCGCCCATAGCCGCCCACCGCAACCAGGGCAATGCCGCTCTGGTCGCCCCAGTCGAACTGGTTCCACGCCTGTTGCAGTATATTGTCGACGAGCCAGGCGCGGGCCTCGATCAGCGGGCGGATGTCGCTGCCGGCGCGAAAACGCTTGTCGAGCACCTCGCCGGCCAGGCGGATGGCTTTCTTGAAGGCGGCGATGGGGCTCGCCTTGAGGGCCAGTTCCGCCTGGAACTGGCCACGGTCGAACAGCTCGGGGTCCACCTGGGGCATCGCGTCACGTTCCTGTCGTGGGGTGGCCTGTCGGGGTGCGGTCAGGCCGAAGTGCGCGGGATGGTGTCGTCCTTGCGCAGGGTGAAGATCTCGTAGCCGGTCGCGGTCACCACCAGAGTGTGTTCCCACTGGGCCGAGAGCTTGCGATCCTTGGTGATGGCGGTCCAGCCGTCGCCCAGCACCTTGGTGTCGGCCTTGCCCTGGTTGATCATCGGCTCGATGGTGAAGGTCATGCCTTCCTTCAGCTCCATACCCGTGCCAGCGCGGCCGTAGTGGAGGATCTGCGGCTCTTCGTGGAACACCTTGCCGATGCCGTGACCGCAGAACTCGCGTACCACCGAGAAACCGTTCTTCTCTGCGTGCTTCTGGATCACTTCACCGATGTCGCCCAGACGGCAGCCCGGCTTCACCAGCTCGATGGCCTTGTACATGCATTCCTGGGTGACCTTGGACAAACGCTCGGCCCAGACCGGCACGTTGCCGACGTGGAACATGCGGCTGGTGTCGCCGTGGTAGCCGTCCTTGATCACGGTGACGTCGATATTGAGCGTGTCACCGTCCTTGAGCGGCTTGTCGTTGGGGATGCCGTGGCAGACCACATGGTTGATCGAGGTGCAGATCGACTTCGGGTAGCCCTTGTAGTTGAGCGGTGCCGGGATGGCCTGCTGGACGTTGACGATATAGTCGTGGCACAGGCGGTCGAGCTCTTCGGTGGTGATACCGGGCTTGACGTGTTCTTCGATCATTTCCAGCACTTCGGCGGCCAGGCGGCCAGCGATGCGCATCTTCTCGATGTCTTCTGCGGTCTTGATGGTGACGGTCATTACAGGCTCTCTACGGCGCCGTGCACGGCGCGAACAAACGGGAAAGGCCGGATTCTAGCAGAGCAGGGCGCCGATCGGTCGGGATAAAGGCGGTCATGCTGTTGTCTACAGCTGGCATTCTGGCGCGAAAGCCGGGGTGCTGCAAAAAGTGCTGACAGACGCAACAGTATCCGGGTTCCGTTCGCTCGCGGTCTGTGGTATAAAATGCGCCGCTTTCGGGGACGACCCCGTCAGTACTTAACCCACACACGTGTCGACACGATGACCTGGGTGCCCCGAGTTGCAGAATTCGCGGGTTGGTCATTGGGATACGTGGAGGCCCAACCCGACTTATCAAGGAACTATCATGTCCCAAGTCAATATGCGCGATATGCTGAAGGCCGGTGTGCACTTCGGCCACCAGACCCGTTACTGGAACCCGAAAATGGGCAAGTACATTTTCGGCGCGCGTAACAAGATCCACATCGTCAACCTGGAAAAAACCCTGCCAATGTTCAACGACGCTCTGTCGTTCGTAGAGCGCCTGGCCCAGGGCAAGAACAAGATCCTGTTCGTCGGCACCAAGCGTTCCGCCGGCAAGATCGTTGCCGAGCAAGCAGCTCGTTGCGGTTCGCCATACGTTGATCACCGTTGGTTGGGCGGCATGCTGACCAACTACAAGACCATCCGCGCTTCGATCAAGCGTCTGCGCGACCTGGAAACCCAGGCCGAAGACGGCACTTTCGCCAAGCTGACCAAGAAAGAAGCCCTGATGCGCTCCCGCGACCTGGAAAAACTGGATCGCAGCCTGGGTGGCATCAAGGACATGGGCGGTCTGCCAGACGCTCTGTTCGTTATCGACGTTGATCACGAGCGCATCGCGATCACCGAAGCCAACAAGCTGGGCATCCCGGTTATCGGCGTTGTCGATACCAACAGCAGCCCGGAAGGTGTTGACTACATCATCCCAGGTAACGATGACGCCATTCGCGCTATCGAGCTGTACATGACTTCGATGGCTGACGCAGTCATCCGCGGCCGCAACAACGTTGCCGGCGGCACCGAAGTTTACGCTGAAGAAGCGGCTGCACCTGCTGCTGAGTAATAGGCGCTAGCGTCTACTTGGCACGCAAAAAGGGGGCTCTGCCCCCTTTTTGCCACCTTGAAATCCTGCTGTCAGCATCGGCCCCGCATCATGGGCCTGCTGAAATCAAAACAGCGGATTTGCAGAATTGAACGCCCGTGATTGACGGGTGGAATGGTTGAAAAACTTTCCAAGAGGATTTTGAAATGGCAGCAATTACTGCAGCGCTGGTAAAAGAACTGCGCGAGCGTACCGGCGAAGGCATGATGGATTGCAAAAAGGCCCTGGAAAAGGCCGGCGGCGACATCGAGAAAGCCATTGACGACATGCGTGCCTCGGGCGCCATCAAGGCCGCCAAAAAGGCTGGCAACGTCGCTGCTGAAGGCGCTATCGCCGTCAAGACCGACGGTACATCTGCCGTCCTGCTGGAAGTGAACTCGCAGACCGACTTCCTGGCCCTGCAAGACGACTTCAAGAACTTCGTGGCCGAAAGCCTCGAAGAAGCCTTCGCCCAGAAGCTGACCGACGCCGCCCCGCTGATCGCCTCGCGCGAAGCTGCTCGTGAAGCCCTGGTTGCCAAGTGCGGCGAGAACGTCAACATCCGTCGCCTGGTGCGCGTTGAGGGTGACGTTGTCGGTGCCTACCTGCACGGCAACAAGATCGGCGCTGTCGTCGTTCTGAAAGGCGGTGACGTTGAGCTGGCGAAGAACATCGCCATGCACGTTGCAGCTTCGAACCCTGAGTTCCTGGATTCGTCGGAAATCTCCGCCGAGGCTATCGAGCGCGAGAAGAATGTCTTCCTGCAGCTGAACGCCGACAAGATCGCCGGCAAGCCGGAAAACATCGTTGAGAACATGATCAACGGCCGTATCACCAAGTTCAAGGCCGAAGCCTCGCTGAAAGAGCAAGCCTTCGTCATGAACCCGGAAGTCAAGGTTGGCGAGCTGGCCAAGAAAGCCGGTGCTGAAATCGTTTCCTTCACCTACTTCAAAGTAGGCGAAGGCATCGAGAAGCCAGTCGACGACTTCGCTGCTGAAGTTGCCGCTCAGGTAGCTGCTGCCAAGCAGTAAGACAGCCCCGTCTGTCGCCCCAAAGAGGCTGCCCGCTCACGCGCGCAGCCTCTTTGTCAAAACGGAGAGGGGTTTATACGACTCCCTCTTCGCTGGCACCGAAGCGGTGCCACGCTACAGTTAGCAGGCTGCAAACAGCCCGCACGAATTTTCTAAAAGTACGCCGCAGGAGAGACTCGCAATGGCTCAGCAGGTGAGTGGTCGCCAACCTCGCTATAAACGCATTTTGCTCAAACTTAGCGGCGAGGCCCTGATGGGCTCGGAAGACTTCGGGATCGACCCGAAAGTGCTGGATCGCATGGCGCTTGAAGTTGGCCAGCTGGTAGGGATCGGTGTTCAGGTCGGCCTGGTGATCGGTGGTGGCAACCTGTTCCGCGGCGCTGCGCTCAGCGCAGCCGGCATGGATCGCGTCACGGGTGACCACATGGGCATGCTGGCTACCGTGATGAACGGCCTGGCCATGCGCGATGCGCTGGAGCGCTCGAACATCCCGGCCCTGGTAATGTCGGCCATTTCCATGGTGGGTGTCACCGATCATTACGATCGTCGCAAAGCTATTCGTCACCTCAACTCCGGGGATGTGGTAATTTTCTCCGCCGGTACCGGCAACCCGTTCTTCACCACCGACTCCGCGGCCTGCCTGCGCGCCATCGAAATCGATGCTGACGTGGTGCTGAAGGCGACCAAGGTCGATGGCGTGTACACTGCCGATCCATTCAAGGACCCGCACGCCGAGAAATTCGATCACCTGACCTACGATGAGGTTCTGGATCGCAAGCTGGGTGTGATGGACCTGACCGCAATCTGCCTGTGCCGTGACCACAAGATGCCATTGCGGGTATTCAACATGAACAAGCCTGGCGCCCTGCTGAACATCGTGGTGGGTGGCGCTGAAGGTACACTGATCGAGGAAGGCCAAGCATGATCAACGACATCAAGAAAGACGCGCAGGAGCGCATGGGCAAGTCCATCGAAGCCTTGTCCCGCAACCTGGCTGCAATCCGCACCGGTCGCGCTCACCCAAGCATCCTGGACAGCGTCAAGGTTACCGCCTGGGGTAGCGAAATGCCGCTGAACCAGGTCGCCGCGATCACCGTCGAAGATGCCCGCACCCTGAAGATCGTCGCTCACGACAAGAACCTCAGCGCTGCCATCGAAAAGGCTATCCTCACCTCCGATCTGGGCCTTAACCCATCCAGCGCCGGTACTACCATCCGTGTACCGATGCCGGCCCTGACCGAGGAAACCCGCAAGGGCTACACCAAGCAGGCCAGTGGTGTTGCCGAGGATGCCAAGGTAGCCGTGCGCAACGTGCGCCGCGACGCCCTGGCTGACCTGAAAAAACTGACCAAGGACAAGGAAATCAGCGAAGACGAAGAGCGTCGCGCCGCTGACGAGATCCAGAAGCTGACCGACAAGTTCGTTGCTGAAGTCGATGCCGCCTTCAAAGCCAAGGAAAAGGACCTGATGGCCGTCTAAGGCCGGGGTTTTTTAATGGAAAAGACCAAGCCAGCGGCGCCGTCCTCGGTGCCGCGTCATGTCGCGATCATCATGGATGGCAACAACCGCTGGGCGAAAAAACGCCTGCTGCCTGGCGTGGCCGGGCACAAGGCGGGTGTGGATGCCGTTCGCGCGGTCATCGAAGTCTGCGCCAAGGCCGGGGTTGAGGTGCTGACCCTGTTCGCCTTCTCCAGCGAGAACTGGCAGCGCCCTGCCGAAGAAGTCGGTGCGCTGATGGAGCTGTTCTTCTCGGCTCTGCGCCGTGAGGCCAAGCGCCTTGACGAGAACAATATCAGCCTGCGCATCATCGGCGACCGTTCGCGTTTCCATCCTGAGCTGCAGGCCGCCATGCGCGAGGCCGAGGCAGCGACCGCCGGCAACAACCGCTTCATTCTGCAGATAGCAGCCAACTACGGTGGCCAGTGGGACATCGCCCAGGCTGCCCAACGGTTGGCGCGGGAAGTGCAAGCTGGGCATCTGCGCCCGGAGGACATCACCCCGGGTCTGCTGCAGACCTGCCTGGCAACCGGCGAACTGCCGTTGCCGGATCTTTGCATTCGCACCGGCGGCGAGCACCGCATCAGCAATTTCCTGCTGTGGCAGCTGGCCTATGCCGAGTTGTACTTCTCCGACCTCTACTGGCCGGACTTCAAACACGAGGCCATGCGCAAAGCCCTGGCCGATTTCGCTTCGCGCCAGCGCCGCTTCGGTAAGACCAGCGAGCAGGTCGAGGCTGGAGCTCGTGCTTAATGCTTAAACAACGCATCATTACTGCGCTGATCCTGCTGCCGGTCGCGCTGGGCGGTTTCTTTCTGCTCAATGGCGGGGATTTCGCCCTGTTCATCGGCTTCGTGGTGGCCCTCGGCGCCTGGGAGTGGGCACGCCTTGCCGGGCTTATGGCCCAGCCGCTGCGCATCGCCTATGCGGTGGTGGTCGCCGGGGCGCTGATGCTGCTGCACATCCTTCCGGAGCTGGCACCCTGGGTGCTGGGCGCTGCGGTGATCTGGTGGGGGCTGGCCACTTGGCTGGTGCTTACCTACCCGCGCAGCAGCGATCTGTGGGCCAGTGCTGCCTGTCGGCTGTTGATCGGTCTGCTGGTGCTGCTGCCGGCTTGGCAGGGGCTGGTGCTGCTCAAGCACTGGCCCTTGGGGAACTGGCTGATCCTGTCCGTCATGGTGCTGGTGTGGGCTGCCGACATCGGTGCGTACTTTTCTGGCCGGGCGTTCGGCAAGCGCAAGCTGGCCCCGCAGGTCAGCCCGGGCAAGAGCTGGGAAGGCGTGTATGGTGGGCTGGCGGTCAGCCTGTTGATTACCCTGGGTGTCGGCATCGGCCGCGACTGGGGCTTTGGTCAGATCCTGCTGGGCCTGCTGGGCGCTGCGTTGCTGGTGATGTCCTCGGTGGTCGGTGATCTCACCGAGAGCATGTTCAAGCGTCGCTCCGGCATCAAGGACAGCAGCAATCTGCTGCCTGGGCATGGTGGTGTGCTCGATCGCATCGACAGCCTGACTGCGGCAATCCCGATCTTTGCGGTGCTGCTGTGGGCTGCCGAATGGGGTGTGATGTGAGTCGCCCGCAACGTATTACCGTGCTCGGGGCCACCGGCTCCATCGGCCTGAGCACGCTGGATGTGATTGCGCGTCACCCTGGCCGTTATCAAGCGTTTGCCCTCACTGGCTATTCGCGCATCGACGAGTTGTTGGCGTTATGTGTGCGTCATCGCCCGGCATTCGCTGTGGTGCCGAGCACCGAAGCAGCGGTGAGGTTACGCGCAAGTCTGGCTGCAGTCGGTTGCTCCACCGAGGTGCTGGAAGGCGAGGCCGGACTTTGCCAGGTGGCGTCGGCCGCTGAAGTGGACGCAGTGATGGCGGCCATTGTCGGTGCTGCCGGTCTGCGTCCCACGCTGGCGGCAGTCGAGGCAGGCAAGAAGGTGTTGCTGGCCAACAAGGAAGCACTTGTAATGTCGGGCGCGCTGTTCATGGAGGCGGTGCGGCAAAAGGGTGCCGTGCTGCTGCCGATCGACAGCGAACACAACGCTATCTTCCAGTGCATGCCTGGCGACTACGCCCGTGGCCTGAGTGCTGTCGGTGTGCGCCGGATCCTGCTTACCGCTTCTGGTGGGCCGTTCCGCGAGACGCCGGTCGAGGCGCTGCTGGACGTGACCCCGGAGCAAGCTTGTGCTCACCCTAACTGGTCCATGGGGCGCAAGATCTCCGTGGATTCGGCCAGCATGATGAACAAAGGCCTCGAGTTGATCGAGGCCTGCTGGTTGTTCGATGCCGCGCCGTCCAAGGTTGAGGTGGTGGTGCACCCGCAAAGCGTGATCCACTCACTGGTCGACTACGTGGACGGTTCGGTGCTCGCGCAACTGGGCAACCCGGACATGCGTACGCCGATCGCCAGCGCGTTGGCCTGGCCGGAACGGATCGATTCCGGGGTCGCCCCCCTGGACCTGTTCGCCATCGCCCGTCTGGATTTCCAGGCGCCCGACGAACAACGCTTCCCTTGCCTGCGCCTTGCGCGGCAGGCTGCCGAGGCAGGCAACAGCGCGCCTGCCGTGCTCAATGCAGCCAACGAAGTTGCCGTCGAGGCATTTCTTGAACGGCGCATCCGTTTCCCGGAGATCGCGGGTATGATCGAACAGGTACTCGACCAGGAACCCGTCGTGCCACTGCCTTCGCTGGATGCGGTATTTGCCGCCGATCAGCGTGCCCGGGAGCTTTCCCGTGAATGGCTGAGGCGTCACGGTCGCTGATGCAGGCCCGCCAAGGTTCGTGAGGGGGCTGGGCAGCAATGCCGGCCCGCTGAACATCATTCGGAGATGGACATGACAGCGCTCTACATGATTATCGGCACCCTCGTGGCTCTGGGTGTGCTGGTCACTTTCCACGAATTCGGTCACTTCTGGGTGGCGCGCCGCTGCGGCGTCAAGGTGCTGCGTTTTTCGGTCGGTTTCGGCACGCCGCTGCTGCGGTGGCATGACCGCTACGGCACCGAGTTCGTTGTTGCGGCCATTCCTCTGGGCGGCTACGTCAAGATGCTCGACGAGCGCGAGGGCGATGTGCCGCCAGCGCTGGCCGGGCAGTCGTTCAACCGCAAGTCGGTGCGCCAGCGTATAGCGATTGTCGCCGCAGGCCCGATTGCCAACTTTCTGCTGGCTATCCTGTTTTTCTGGGTGCTGGCGATGCTGGGTACCCAGCAAATCCGACCGGTTATCGGTGCGGTCGACAGTGGCAGCCTGGCAGCATCGGCCGGGCTGACCGCGGGTCAGGAAATCGTCTCAGTTGACGGCAAGCCGACCAACGGATGGTCGGCGGTCAATCTGCAGCTGGTTCGTCGTCTGGGTGAGAGCGGTACCTTGCAGATTGGCGTGCGTGATGAGGGCGCCAGCAACGAGCGTCAGTTGCAGGTCAAGCTGGACAGCTGGCTCAAGGGCGCCGACGAGCCCGACCCGATTCAGTCCCTGGGGCTGCGCCCATGGCGGCCGGCGATCACGCCGGTGCTGGCTGAGATCGATCCGAAGGGGCCAGCTGCCGCTGCCGGCCTGAAAACCGGGGACAAGCTGCTGGCTCTGGATGATGTGGCAGTGACCGAATGGCAGCAAGTTGTCGACAGCGTGCGTGCCCGCCCGGATGCCAAGGTAGTGGTTCGTGTGGAGCGCGATGGCGCAACCCTGGAGTTGCCGGTGACCCTGGCCCGCAAAGGTGAGGGCAAGGCAGTGGGTGGCTATCTTGGCGCTGGCGTCAAGGGTGGCGAATGGCCTGCCAGCATGCTCCGCGAGATCAGCTACGGCCCGCTGGATGCGGTGGGTGAGAGCTTGTCGCGTACCTGGAACATGAGTGTCCTGACCCTTGAATCGCTGAAGAAAATGCTGTTCGGGGAGCTCTCGGTAAAAAACTTGAGTGGACCGATAACCATTGCTAAAGTGGCGGGCGCTTCAGCCCAGTCCGGCGTGGGGGATTTCCTGAATTTCCTGGCCTACCTGAGCATAAGCCTGGGGGTTCTTAACCTGCTGCCCATACCTGTGCTGGATGGGGGGCATTTGCTGTTTTACCTGGTCGAGTGGGCGCGCGGTCGTCCGCTGTCGGATCGGGTGCAAGGTTGGGGGGTTCAGATCGGTATCAGTTTGGTCATAGGGGTGATGTTGCTCGCCCTGATCAACGATCTGGGTCGACTATAAAGCTTCGCTCAATTGCGAACCTGTCGTTTGTGACGGCAGGTTGTTTATTGCCAGTTGGAATAAAAGGACTTCATGAAACGTCTGCTGCTAACTGCGGTCATGTCCGCACTGATGATCGCTGAAGTTCACGCCGAGTCCTTCACCATCTCCGATATTCGCGTCAACGGCCTGCAGCGGGTTTCCGCCGGCAGTGTGTTCGGTGCCTTGCCACTGAACGTTGGCGACCAGGCCGACGACCGCCGCCTGGTGGACTCGACTCGTTCCTTGTTCAAGACCGGGTTCTTCCAGGACATCCAGTTGAGCCGCGATGGCAATGTGCTGATCATCAACGTGGTCGAGCGCCCGTCGGTGTCGAGCATCGAGATTGAAGGCAACAAGGCGATCAGCACCGAAGACCTGATGAAGGGCCTGAAGCAATCGGGCCTGGCCGAAGGCGAAATCTTCCAGCGCGCCACCCTCGAAGGCGTGCGTAACGAGCTGCAGCGCCAATACGTGGCCCAGGGCCGCTACTCGGCCGAGGTCGACGCCGAAGTGGTGCCGCAGCCGCGCAACCGTGTGGCGCTGAAGATCAAGATCAACGAAGGCACCGTTGCTGCCATCCAGCACATCAACATCGTTGGTAACAACGTATTCGATGACGAGACCCTGGGGCAGTTGTTCGAACTGAAGACCACCAACTGGCTGTCGTTCTTCAAGAACGACGACAAGTACGCCCGTGAAAAGCTCTCCGGTGACCTGGAGCGCCTGCGCTCCTACTACCTGGACCGCGGCTACATCAACATGGATATTGCCTCCACCCAGGTGTCCATCACGCCGGACAAGAAGCACGTCTACATCACCGTCAACATCAACGAAGGCGAGAAATACACCGTTCGCGACGTGAAGCTGTCCGGTGATCTCAAGGTGCCGGAAGACCAGGTCAAGTCGCTGCTGCTGGTGCAACCGGGCCAGGTATTCTCGCGCAAGGTGATGACCACCACGTCCGAGCTGATCACCCGCCGTCTGGGTAACGAAGGCTATACCTTCGCCAACGTCAACGGCGTGCCACAGCCGAACGACCAGGACCACACCGTCGACATCATGTTCGTGGTCGACCCGGGCAAGCGTGCCTACGTCAACCGCATCAACTACCGCGGCAACACCAAGACCGAAGACGAAGTGCTGCGTCGCGAAATGCGCCAGATGGAAGGTGGCTGGGCTTCGACCTACCTGATCGATCAGTCCAAGACCCGTCTGGAGCGTCTGGGCTACTTCAAGGAAGTGAACGTCGAGACCCCGCAGGTGCCAGGCACCGACGACCAGGTCGACGTCAACTACAGCGTCGAAGAGCAGGCCTCTGGTTCGATCACCGCCAGCGTCGGTTTCGCCCAGAGCGCCGGCCTGATCCTCGGTGGTTCGATCAGCCAGAGCAACTTCCTCGGTACCGGTAACAAGGTATCCGTCGGTCTGACCCGTTCGGAGTACCAGACCCGCTACAACTTTGGCTTCGTTGATCCCTACTTCACTGCCGATGGCGTCAGCCTGGGTTATAACGCCTTCTACCGCAGCACCGATTACGACGACCTCGACGTCGACGTCGCCAGCTATGCGGTGGACAGCTACGGTGCCGGCGTCAGCCTGGGCTACCCGATCAGCGAGACTTCGCGCCTGACCTACGGCCTGAGCGTGCAGCAGGACAAGATCAAGACCGGCAAGTACACCGTTGACGAGATTTTCGACTTCCTCGAGCAGGAAGGTGACAATTTCCTGAACTTCAAGGCCTCGATCGGCTGGTCCGAGTCGACCCTGAACAAAGGCGTACTGGCCACCCGTGGTCACTCGCAAAGCCTGACCCTGGAGTCCACCATTCCGGGCAGCGACCTGTCGTTCTTCAAGCTTGACTACCGTGGCCAGCTGTTCAAACCGATCACCAACGACTACACCCTGCGCCTGCATACCGAGCTGGGCTATGGTGATGGTTACGGCAGCACCTCTGGCCTGCCGTTCTACGAGAATTATTTCGCGGGTGGTTTCAACTCTGTCCGTGGCTTCAAGGACAGCAGCCTGGGCCCACGCAGTACGCCTAGCCGCGGCGAGGCCAATGGCGGCAAGCCGGGCACTATCCGCGACCCGGATCAGGATCCGTTGCCGTTTGGTGGTAACGTGCTGGTGCAGGGCGGTGCCGAGCTGCTGTTCCCGCTGCCGTTCGTCAAGGACCAGCGTTCACTGCGCACCTCCGTGTTCTGGGACGTGGGTAACGTGTTCGACACCAATTGCGGCAACAAACCTGATTGCGAGAAGGTCGGGTTCTCGGGCATGGCCAGTTCGGTCGGCCTGGGCGTGACCTGGATTACCGCTCTGGGCCCGTTGAGCTTCAGTCTGGCAATGCCGGTCAAGAAGCCGGACGATGCCGATACCCAGGTGTTCCAATTCTCTCTGGGCCAGACCTTCTAAGGTCGGCCCCTGCTTAACGACAACGGTTTATCCAGGAGTGCATCGTGCGTAAATTGGCTCAACTGGCCGTAGTGGCCGCGGCGCTGGTCGCCACCCCGGCTTTCGCCGAAATGAAGGTTGCCGTCCTGAACTACCAGATGGCCCTGCTCGAGTCGGATGCCGCCAAGAAGTATGCGGTGGATGCCGAGAAGAAGTTCGGTCCGCAACTGACCAAGCTGAAAAGCCTGGAAAGCAGTGCCAAGGGCATCCAGGACCGCCTGATCAAGGGCGGCGACAAGATGCAGCAGCAGGAGCGTGAGCGCCTGGAGCTCGAGTTCAAGCAAAAGGCTCGCGACTTCCAGTTCCAGTCCAAGGAGCTGAACGAAGCCAAGGCCGTTGCTGATCGCGACATGCTCAAGCAGCTGAAGCCGAAGCTGGATGGCGCTGTCGAGGAAGTGATCAAGAAGGGCGGCTACGACCTGGTCCTCGAGCGTGGTGCGGTCATCGATGTCAAGCCTCAGTACGACATCACCCGCCAAGTCATCGAGCGCATGAACCAAGCCCGTTGATATGAGTGTGACCATGACGCTAGGCCAGCTGGCCGAGGCACTTGGAGCCACCCTCAAGGGGCCCGAGGCGCTGCAGATTACCGGGCTGGCCACCTTGCAGGAGGCTGGCCCCGGTCAGTTGAGCTTCCTCGCCAACCCGCAGTACCGCAAATTCCTGGACGACAGCCAGGCGGCTGCAGTGCTGCTGAAGGCGGCGGATGCCGAAGGCTTTGCCGGCAATGCACTGATCGTCGCCGATCCGTACCTGGCCTACGCACGCATTTCCCACCTGTTCGACCCCAAACCCAAGGCTGTGGCGGGTATTCATCCCAGCGCCGTGGTAGCTGAGGACGCGCAGGTGGATGCCAGTGCCAGCATCGGGCCGTTCGCGGTCATCGAAAGCGGTGCGCGCATCGCGGCCAATGTCAGCGTGGGTGCACACTGCGTGGTCGGCGCACGTTGCGTGATCGGCGAGGGCGGTTGGCTGGCACCGCGGGTCACGCTGTATCACGACGTAACCATCGGCAAGCGTGTGGTCATTCAGTCGGGTGCCGTGATCGGCGGCGAGGGCTTCGGCTTTGCCAACGAGAAGGGCATCTGGCGCAAGATTGCACAGATCGGCGGCGTCACCATTGGTGATGACGTTGAGATCGGTGTCAATACTGCAGTCGACCGTGGCGCGCTGTCCGACACCCGGATCGGCGACGGGGTCAAGCTGGATAACCAGATCCAGATCGCTCACAACGTTCAGATCGGTGATCACACTGCCATGGCCGCTTGCGTCGGAATCTCCGGCAGTACGCGCATCGGCAAGCACTGCATGCTGGCCGGTGGTGTGGGGCTGGTTGGGCACATCGATATTTGCGATAACGTTTTCGTTTCCGGAATGACCATGGTTACCCGTTCGATCACTGAACCGGGTTCCTATTCTTCCGGCACTGCCATGCAGCCGCTGGCTGAATGGCGCAAGAGCGCCGCGCGTATCCGCCACCTGGACGACATGGCCAAGCGTCTCCAGCAGCTGGAAAAACGCGTCGATACCGTGACCTCAGGTGGCCTGCCGACATCAGAAGGCTGATACCATTCCCTGAGCAAGAGTGAACAGTCGCTAGCTGGCTCCTCTTTGGATTGCAAAAGGAGCGTGTGGTCAGCACCTGCGCTCCCTATTCTTATTACAGGCTTCCCCACCGAAATGATGGACATCAACGAGATTCGCGAATACCTGCCTCACCGCTACCCGTTCCTGCTGGTAGACCGTGTGACGGATCTGGACTTCGAGGCCCAGAGCATTCGTGCCTACAAGAATGTCAGCATCAACGAGCCGTTTTTCAATGGCCACTTCCCGGCACACCCGATCATGCCGGGTGTCCTGATCATCGAAGCCATGGCCCAGGCGGCCGGCATCCTTGGTTTCAAGATGCTCGATGCCAAGCCGGCCGATGGCACCCTGTACTACTTTGTCGGTTCCGACAAACTGCGTTTCCGTCAGCCGGTGCTGCCGGGCGACCAGCTTGTGCTGGAAGCCAAGTTCCTCAGCCGTAAAAGCATGATCTGGAAGTTCGAGTGCCGCGCCCTGGTCGACGGCAAGCCGGTCTGCTCGGCAGAAATCACCTGCGCGGAACGATCCCTATGAATTCGATTGATCCTCGGGCCATTATCGATCCGTCGGCCAGGCTGGCCGACGGCGTCGAGGTCGGCCCTTGGTCGATCGTTGGCCCTGATGTAGAAATCGGGGAGGGCACCGTTATCGGCCCGCATGTTGTGCTCAAAGGGCCGACCCGCATCGGCAAGCACAATCGTATCTTCCAGTTTTCCTCGATTGGTGAAGACACCCCGGACCTGAAGTACAAGGGTGAGCCGACGCGCCTGGTAATCGGCGATCACAATGTGATTCGCGAAGGGGTTACCATCCACCGCGGTACTGTTCAGGACCGTGCGGAAACCACCGTGGGCGACCACAACCTGATCATGGCCTATGCCCACATTGGCCACGACAGTGTCATCGGCAACCACTGCATCCTGGTAAACAATACGGCGCTGGCAGGTCATGTGCATGTGGGTGACTGGGCGATCCTGTCCGGTTACACCCTGGTTCACCAGTACTGCCACATTGGCGCCCACGCGTTTTCCGGTATGGGCACGGCGATTGGCAAGGACGTTCCGGCCTTCGTTACCGTGTTCGGCAGCCCGGCCGAAGCCCGCAGCATGAACTTCGAGGGCATGCGCCGCCGCGGTTTCAGCGACGAGGTGATCCATGTGCTGCGTCGTTGCTACAAGATTGTCTACCGTCAGGGCCTGACCGTCGAAGACGCACTCAAGGAGCTGGCTGAACCTGCCGCGCAACACCCCGAGGTCGAGCTGTTCCGTCAGTCGATCCTGAGCTCCGCTCGCGGCATCACGCGCTGATATGGCCCAGCTTTGCGTAGCGCTGGTCGCCGGTGAGGCCAGTGGCGATATTCTTGGTTCAGGCTTGATGCGCGCCCTCAAGGCGCGCCATCCCGACGTACGTTTCATCGGGGTTGGCGGCCCCTTGATGGAAGCCGAAGGCCTGCAATCCTATTTCCCCATGGAACGTCTGGCCGTCATGGGGCTGGTCGAGGTGCTGGGGCGTCTGCGCGAGCTGCTCAAGCGCCGCAAGTTGCTGATCCAGACCCTGATCGAAGAAAAGCCCGACGTATTCATCGGCATCGACGCCCCTGACTTCACCCTCAATATCGAGCTGAAGCTGCGTCAGGCCGGGATCAAGACCGTGCACTATGTCAGCCCGTCAGTGTGGGCTTGGCGGCAGAAGCGCGTGCTGAAGATTCGCGAGGGTTGCGACCTGATGCTGACGCTGTTGCCGTTCGAGGCGCGGTTCTACGAAGAGCAGGGTGTGCCAGTGCGTTTTGTCGGCCACCCGCTGGCAGACACCATCCCGCTTGAAGCCGACCGCTCTGCCGCGCGTGCCACGCTGGGCCTGGGCGAGGGGCCGGTGGTGGCACTGATGCCGGGCAGCCGGGGCGGCGAAGTAGGGCGCCTGGGCGCGTTATTCCTCGACGCCGCCGAGCGCCTCTGTCAACAAGTGCCGGGTGTGCGCTTCGTGTTGCCCTGCGCCAACGCCACGCGGCGTGCCCAGATCGAGCAGATGCTGGAAGGGCGCCAACTGCCGCTGACCCTGCTCGATGGCCAGTCGCACCAAGCCCTCGCGGCTTGTGACGCGGTGCTGATCGCCTCGGGCACCGCCACCCTCGAGGCGCTGCTGTACAAGCGGCCGATGGTGGTGGCGTACCGCCTTGCGCCCTTGACCTACTGGATTCTCAAGCGTCTGGTGAAAAGCCCTTACGTGTCATTGCCGAACCTGCTGGCCCAGCGAGAGCTGGTGCCCGAGTTGCTGCAAGACGACGCTACCAGCGAAGCGCTGGCCAACACCTTGGCGCCGCTGGTGCGCGATGGAAGCCAGCAGACCGAACGTTTCGACGAAATTCACCGCACCCTGCGCCGTGACGCCTCCAATCAGGCGGCCGAGGCGGTACTGGCCCTGCTCAAGGACCGCTGACATGCAAATTGGACTGGACTTCAACCTGGTAGAAGACCTGGTCGCCGGCGTTGACGAAGTGGGCCGCGGCCCGCTGTGTGGCGCGGTGGTCACGGCGGCGGTGATTCTTGATCCTGCACGGCCGATTCTCGGTCTGAACGATTCGAAGAAACTCACCGAGGCCAAGCGTGAGGCGCTGTTCGACGAGATCCGCGAAAAGGCCTTGAGCTTCTGCATCGCCCGCGCCGAAGTCGAGGAAATCGACAGCCTGAACATCCTGCAGGCCACCATGCTGGCCATGCAGCGGGCAGTGGAGGGCTTGCACATTACGCCGAAGCTGGCATTGATCGATGGCAATCGCTGTCCGAAGCTGGCTGTGCCTGCAGCACCGGTGGTCAAGGGGGACAGCCAGGTGCCGGCCATTGCGGCGGCATCGATCCTGGCCAAGGTGACCCGTGACCGGGAGATGAGCGCTTTTGAACTGATCTACCCGGGGTATGGCATTGGCGGGCACAAGGGCTACCCGACCCCGGTGCATCTCGAGGCCTTGGCGCGCCTTGGGCCTACGCCCATTCATCGGCGATCCTTCGCCCCTGTGCGGGCGGCCTGGGAAGCGCGCGAAGGCGTCAGCGATTCCCTGATCTGACCTATTGAGGCCGCTTTGCGGCCCTTCGCGGGCACCCCCGCTCCCACAGGATTCATCGGTCTGAGCAGCGGTGCCGTACCTGTGGGAGCGGGGGTGCCCGCGAAGGGCTGCAAAGCAACCCCAAAAAAAGCCCCTAGTTAGGCTACAATCCCGCCCTTGTCGTTAAGCACTGCTACAGGATCTTCCATGTCGGTTTCCTTCGTTCACCTGCGCGTCCACTCCGAATTCTCGCTGGTTGACGGCCTGGTGCGGATCAAGCCGCTGGCCAAGGCGCTGACCGGGATGAACATGCCGGCGGTCGCCATCACCGATCAGAGCAACATGTGCTCGCTGGTGAAGTTCTACAAGACTGCCATGGGCGCCGGTATCAAACCGATCTGCGGTGCCGACCTGTGGCTGGCCGGTGCCGACCCGGAAGCCCCGCTGTCACGCATCTGCTTCCTGGCCATGGACCCCAAGGGCTATCGCAACCTCACCGAATTGATCTCGCGCGGCTGGACCGATGGCCAGCGCAACGGCCTGGTCATCCTCCAGCGTGAATGGATCGCCCCCGCCAGCGAGGGCCTGATTGCCCTTTCCGCGGGTAAGGAAGGCGACATCGGCATGGCCTTGCTGGCTGGGCGGCAAGATGAAGCCGAAGCGCTACTTCAGGACTGGATGGGCATGTTCCCCGAGCGCTTCTACGTTGAAGTGCAGCGCACCAATCGCGCACGCGACGAGGAATACGTGCATGCGGCGGTGGCGTTGGCCGACAAGCTTGGCGCCCCGCTGGTGGCTACCAACGACGTGCGCTTCATCAAGCAGACGGACTTCGACGCCCACGAAACCCGCGTATGCATCGGCGAGGGCTGGACCCTCGACGACCCGCGCCGTCCGCGTTGCTACAGCGACCAGCAGTACCTGAAGTCGGCAGAGGAAATGGCCGAGCTGTTCAGTGACCTGCCCGACGCCATCGCCAACACCGTCGAAATCGCCAAGCGCTGCAACATCCAGGTGCAGTTGGGCAAGTACTTCCTGCCTGACTTCCCCACGCCCAACGGTATGGGCATCGACGACTATCTGCGGCATGTGTCCCACGAAGGTCTGGAAGAGCGCCTGGCGGTGCTGTGGCCGAAAGAGACCACGCCCAATTATGAAGAAAAGCGTCAGGTCTACCTGGACCGCTTGAAGTTCGAGCTGGACATCATCATCCAGATGGGCTTCCCCGGTTACTTCCTGATTGTTATGGACTTCATCAAGTGGGCCAAGAACAACGATGTACCGGTTGGCCCGGGCCGCGGTTCGGGTGCTGGCTCGCTGGTGGCGTACGTACTGAAGATCACCGACCTCGACCCGCTGGCCTACGACCTGCTGTTCGAGCGCTTCCTCAACCCTGAGCGTGTTTCCATGCCCGACTTCGACGTCGACTTCTGCATGGACGGCCGTGACCGGGTGATCGACTACGTGGCCGAGGCCTACGGTCGTAATGCGGTGAGCCAGATCATCACCTTCGGTACCATGGCCGCCAAGGCAGTGGTACGTGACGTGGCGCGGGTGCAAGGCAAATCCTATGGCCTGGCCGACCGCCTGTCGAAGATGATCCCCTTCGAAGTGGGCATGACTCTGGAGAAGGCCTACGAGCAGGAAGAAATCCTGCGCGACTTCCTCAAGGGCGACGAAGACGCCCGTGAGATCTGGGACATGGCCCTGAAGCTGGAGGGTGTGACCCGGGGTACCGGCAAGCACGCCGGTGGTGTTGTTATCGCACCGACCAAGCTCACCGATTTTTCGCCGATCGCCTGTGATGAAGAGGGTGGTGGCCTGGTAACCCAGTTCGACAAGGATGACGTCGAGGCCGCCGGCCTGGTGAAGTTCGACTTCCTCGGCCTGCGTACCTTGACCATCATCAAGTGGGCGATGGAGATCATCAACCGCGAGCAGGCCAAGAAGAACCTGCCCGACCTCAACATCGACTTCATCCCGCTGGACGACCGCAAGACTTACGAGCTGCTGCAGAAGGCCGAAACCACGGCGGTGTTCCAGCTTGAATCGCGTGGCATGAAGGAGCTGATCAAGAAGCTCAAGCCCGACTGCCTGGAAGACCTGATCGCACTGGTTGCGCTGTTCCGCCCGGGCCCGCTGCAGTCGGGCATGGTGGACGACTTCATCAACCGCAAGCACGGCCGCGCCGAGCTGGCCTACCCCCACTCCGACTACCAGTACGAAGGCCTCAAGCCAGTACTGGCGCCGACCTACGGCATCATCCTGTACCAGGAACAGGTGATGCAGATCGCCCAGGTGATGGCGGGTTACACCCTGGGTGGCGCCGACATGCTGCGCCGAGCCATGGGTAAGAAAAAGCCCGAGGAAATGGCCAAGCAGCGCGGTGGTTTCATCGAAGGTTGCGTAGCCAACAATATCGATGCGGACCTCGCCGGTAACATCTTCGACCTGGTAGAGAAGTTCGCGGGCTACGGCTTCAACAAATCCCACTCCGCTGCCTATGGCCTGGTGTCGTACCAGACCGCCTGGCTGAAAACCCACTACCCGGCGCCGTTCATGGCCGCGGTCCTGTCGGCGGATATGCACAACACCGACAAGGTGGTGGTGCTGGTGGAGGAGGTGCGCAGCATGAAGCTGCGCCTCGACGCGCCGGACGTGAACTTCTCGGACTTCAAGTTCACCGTCAACAACGACGGCCGGATCGTCTACGGCCTTGGCGCCATCAAGGGCGTCGGCGAAGGCCCGGTGGAGGCGATTGTCGAGGCCCGTGCCCAGGGTGGTCCGTTCAAGGACCTGTTCGATTTCTGTGAACGCATCGACCTCAAGCGGGTCAACAAGCGTACCCTTGATGCGCTGGTGCGCAGTGGCGCGCTGGACCGCCTTGGCCCGCACTTCCATGACGAGATCAAGGCCTACCACGCCAACATCGACATCAACCGGGCAACCTTGCTGTCGGCGCTGGGCGAGGCCATCAAGGCAGCCGAGCAGGCTGCGCACACCGCTGACAGTGGCCATGTCGACCTGTTCGGCGGCATGTTCGACGCGGCAGATGTCGACGTCTATGCCAACCATCGCAAGGTGCGCGAGCTCACCCTCAAGGAGCGTTTGAAGGGGGAGAAAGACACCCTTGGCCTGTACTTGACCGGCCACCCGATCGACGAGTACGAGACCGAAATTCGCCGCTTCGCCCGCCAGCGCATCGTCGACCTCAAGCCGTCGCGCGAAACCCAGACCATTGCCGGCATGATCATTGCGTTGCGGGTGATGAAGAACAAGAAGGGCGACAAGATGGGCTTCGTCACCCTGGATGACCGTTCCGGGCGGATCGAGGCATCGCTGTTTGCCGATGCCTTCATGGCGGCACAGTCCTTGCTGCAGACCGATGCCATGGTGGTGGTGGAAGGCGAGGTCAGCAATGACGACTTCTCCGGGGGCTTGCGCCTGCGGGTGAAGCAGGTGATGACCATGGAAGACGCGCGCACCAAGCTGGCTGAGAGCCTGCGCCTGAAGGTGGCGCACGACGCACTGAAAGGCGACCGGCTGAAGTGGCTGGGCGAGCTGATCACCCGCCATCGTGGTGCTTGCCCGATCACGCTGGAGTACACCGGCAGCGACGCCAAGGCCATGCTGCAGTTTGGCGAGCAGTGGGCGATAGACCCGGCCGATGGGCTGATTCAGGCGCTGCGTGACCAGTTCGGGCGTGAGAACGTCTTCCTGCAATATCGTTGAACCGACAAAAATTTAATCTCGACCTGAATGCGCCTGATCCCTTAAGGTATGGCGCCAAACGGATCAACCGGCCGGCCGCCTGGCCGTAGACCCAAGACGGATGACTATGAACCCGAATTTCCTCGATTTCGAACAGCCGATTGCCGACCTGCAAGCCAAGATCGAAGGCCTGCGCCTGGTGGGTAACGACAACTCGCTGAACATCAGCGATGAAATTGCCCGTCTGCAAGACAAGAGCAACACCCTGACCGAAAGCATCTTCGGCAACCTGACCAGCTGGCAGATCGCCCGCCTGGCCCGTCACCCCCGTCGTCCATACACCCTGGACTACCTGGAGCACATCTTCACCGAGTTCGAAGAGCTGCACGGGGACCGTCACTTCTCTGACGACGCCGCCATCGTGGGTGGTACTGCGCGTCTGGACGGCAAGCCGGTCATGGTCATTGGTCACCAGAAGGGCCGTGAAGTGCGCGAGAAAGTGCGTCGCAACTTCGGCATGCCGCGCCCGGAAGGCTACCGCAAGGCCTGTCGCCTGATGGAAATGGCCGAACGCTTCAAGATGCCGATCCTGACCTTCATCGACACGCCGGGCGCCTACCCGGGTATCGACGCTGAAGAACGCAACCAGAGTGAAGCCATCGCCTGGAACCTGCGTGTCATGGCACGCCTGAAAACTCCGATCATCGCTACCGTGATCGGTGAGGGTGGTTCCGGTGGGGCACTGGCCATTGGCGTGTGCGACCAACTGAACATGCTGCAGTACTCCACTTACTCGGTTATCTCGCCGGAAGGCTGTGCTTCCATTCTGTGGAAAACTGCCGACAAAGCAGCAGACGCGGCCGAAGCCATGGGTATCACCGCCGAGCGCCTGAAGAGCCTGAACATTGTCGACAAGGTCATCCAGGAGCCGCTGGGCGGCGCCCACCGTGACCCGGCCAAGATGTCCGAAAGCATTCGTGCCGATCTGGTGCAGCAGCTGGACATGCTCGGCAAGTTCGACAACGACGCGCTGCTGGCCCGCCGTTACGAGCGCCTGATGAGCTACGGTCTCTGATTCTGATTTGCCCCGGGGGCCGTTTTTGTGGCCCTTGTGATTGACGGCACCGGCTTCGCCGGTGTTCGCGGGTAAACCCGCTCCTACAGGGAATGCACGGCCCCTGTGGGAGCGGGTTTACCCGCGAATGCGGCATCAAACCTTTCGAGGTCCTGATGATTGATCTCGCCCCCTGGCTCAACGCCCCCACCTGGTTCATCGCGTTCTCTGGCGGCCTCGATTCCACCGTCCTCCTGTACCAGCTGGCCGACTTCGCTTGCCAGCACACATCCCCCCCGCTGCGTGCCATTCATGTCCATCATGGCCTGCAGTCCGCTGCTGACGCCTGGCCCGCCCACTGCCAAGCCATCTGCGACAATCTTGGCATCGAGCTCCAGGTCATCCACGTCCAGGTCAGTCCCGGCGCCAGTCTTGAGCAGGCCGCTCGCGACGCCCGCTATGCCGCCTTCAGGCAAGTCCTCGGCCCGGGCGACATCCTGTTCACTGGCCAGCACCGCGACGACCAGGCCGAGACCCTGCTGTTCCGCCTGTTGCGCGGCGCGGGCCTGCGCGGCCTGGCAGCCATGCCGGTGCAGCGGGCATTAGGGCGGGGCAGCCTGGTCAGGCCGTTGCTGGGTTGTTCCCGGCAGCAGTTGCAGGACTACGGCAAAGCCCAAGGGCTGGTCTGGATCGATGACCCGTCAAACGCCGACACACAATTCGCCCGCAACTACCTGCGCGGCGAAGTGATGCCGCACTTGCAGCAACGTTGGCCTCAGGCCAGCCAGAACTTCGCCCGTGCAGCAGAACATCTGGGTGAGGCGCTGGGTTTGCTGGACGAACTGGCCCGGGAGGATCTGGCGCTTGCGCGTAAGGGGGCGCCCATCGTCTGGCCGGGGCTGGATTCCCTCGACCTGGCCGCCCTGTTGACGTTATCGCCGGCCCGTCAGCGCAATGCCTTGCAGTACTGGCTGAGCCAGCGCACCCGTTTGCCCGATACCCGGCACTGGGCCGGCTGGGCAGACCTGCGCGATGCCGCTGCCGATGCCCGGCCAGTCTGGCGGCTTGCCGATGGACGGTTGGTACGTAGCCACGGGCGCATCTGGTGGTTGAGCGGTGATTGGCTACAGCAACCGGCTGGCTCGCTGGCCTGGCCCGAGCCTGATGTGCCATTGCGGTTGCCGGGCAATGGTAGCGTGCGTCTTGTTGGCGCAGCCGTGCCGGGCGGGTTGCGCGTTGCCTACCGTCAGGGTGGTGAAATGCTGGAGGTTCCCGGCCGTGGCCGGCGTGACCTCAAGCGCCTGCTCAACGAGCAGCAGGTGCCGCATTTCCTGCGCTCGCGCCTGCCGTTGCTGTATCGCGGCGAATGCCTGCTGGCGGTAGCCAACCTGCCCGGGCTGGTGCAGGCGGATTGCCAGCTGCACTGGCAGTTACCGACGAACGCGCAAGGTTTGAGCTGAAGGGTACATTCCGGTAGACTACCCTCCCTTCTTGATACAACTTCTGTGGGTTCCGCGAAAACACAGGAGTTGCCGATTACCAAGCAGTTTTTTGCCGAGCTGATTCTGGAAATGACGAGCGAACGCCATGCCGGGGATACCCTGGCTGTACAGACGCGGCAGTTTTTCGAGATGCACTGTGATTGACGCAGGTGATCGGGGGCTTCGGCCTTCCTTCGCTTTCTCCGGCGGCGCTGGCCGCCTTAACGCAGACTTCTAGGGTTTTTCATGACGCGCTACATATTCGTCACGGGCGGTGTTGTTTCTTCATTGGGGAAAGGCATTGCCTCGGCTTCCCTGGCGGCCATCCTGGAAGCGCGGGGCCTGAAGGTCACCATGCTCAAGCTGGATCCGTACATCAACGTCGACCCGGGCACCATGAGCCCGTTCCAGCACGGTGAAGTTTTTGTCACCCATGATGGTGCCGAGACCGACCTCGACCTGGGTCACTACGAGCGGTTCATCCGCACGACCATGACCCAGAACAACAACTTCACCACTGGCCGTATCTACGAGCACGTGCTGCGTAAAGAGCGTCGTGGTGATTACCTGGGCGCGACCATCCAGGTCATCCCGCACATCACCGACGAAATCAAGCGTCGCATCATCAAGGGTGCCGGCGATGCCGACGTGGCCCTGGTGGAAATCGGCGGTACCGTGGGTGATATCGAGTCGCAGCCGTTCCTCGAGGCGATTCGCCAGCTGCGCGTCGAAGTGGGTTCCAAGCGTGCCATGCTGATGCACCTGACCCTGGTCCCGTACATCGCCACCGCTGGCGAAACCAAGACCAAGCCGACCCAGCACTCGGTCAAGGAACTGCGCTCCATCGGCCTGCAGCCTGACGTGCTGATCTGCCGCTCCGACCACCCGGTCGATGCTTCGTCGCGTCGCAAGATCGCGCTGTTCACCAACGTTGAAGAGCGTGCGGTGATTTCGCTGGAAGACGTCGACACCATCTACAAGATCCCGGGCGTACTGCACGCACAGGGCCTGGACGACTTCGTCGTCGAGCGTTTCGGCCTGCAGTGCAATGGCGCCGACCTGTCCGAGTGGGACAAGGTGGTCGATGCCAAGCTCAACCCGGAGCACGAAGTGACCATCGCCATGGTCGGCAAGTACATGGAGCTGCTGGATGCGTACAAGTCGCTCATCGAAGCGATGAGCCACGCCGGCATTACCAACCGTACCAAGGTCAACCTGCGTTACATCGACTCGGAAGACATCGAGAACCAGGGTACCAGCCTGCTGGAAGGCGCTGATGCCATCCTGGTTCCGGGTGGTTTCGGCCTGCGTGGCGTGGAAGGCAAGATTACCGCGGTGCAGTATGCCCGTGAAAACAAGGTGCCGTATCTGGGTATCTGCCTGGGCATGCAGGTGGCCGTCATCGAGTTCGCCCGTAACGTGATGGGCTGGAAAGACGCCAACTCCACCGAGTTCGACCGTAACAGCGGCCACCCCGTGGTCGGCTTGATCACCGAGTGGGCCGATGCCACCGGTGCCGTCGAGACCCGCGACGAGGCTTCCGACCTGGGCGGCACCATGCGCCTGGGCGCACAGGACTGCCAGCTGGCTGCCGGCTCCAAAGTGCACGACTGCTACGGCAAGGACGTGATTACCGAGCGTCACCGTCACCGCTACGAAGTGAACAACAACCTGCTGCCACAACTGGTGGACGCTGGTCTGGTGGTTTCCGGTCGTTCCGAAGACGGCGCGCTGGTGGAAGTGGTCGAATCCAAGGACCACCCATGGTTCGTCGCCTGCCAGTTCCACCCGGAGTTCACCTCCACCCCGCGTGACGGCCACCCGCTGTTCAGTGGTTTCGTCAAGGCAGCCCTGGCTCAGAAGAACAAGGCCTGATCAATGACTCAGAAGATCATTCGCGTCGGTAACATCGAGATCGCCAACGACAAGCCGTTCGTCCTGTTCGGCGGCATGAACGTCCTGGAGTCCCGTGACCTGGCAATGAAGGTCTGCGAAGAGTACGTGCGGGTTACCGAAAAGCTTGGTATCCCGTATGTGTTCAAGGCCAGCTTCGACAAGGCCAACCGTTCGTCGGTAACGTCCTACCGTGGGCCTGGCCTGGAAGAAGGGCTGAAGATCTTCGAAGAGATCAAGCGCACCTTCAATGTGCCGGTGATTACCGACGTGCACGAGCCGTATCAGGCCGAGCCGGTGGCCAAGGTGTGCGACATCATCCAGCTGCCGGCCTTCCTGTCGCGGCAGACCGATCTGGTGGTGGCCATGGCCAAGACCGGTGCGGTGATCAACATCAAGAAGGCCCAGTTCCTCGCACCTCAGGAAATGAAACACATCCTGGCCAAGTGCGAAGAGGCCGGTAATGACCAGTTGATCCTCTGCGAGCGTGGTTCAAGCTTCGGCTACAACAACCTGGTAGTGGACATGCTCGGCTTCGGTATCATGAAGCAGTTCGAGTACCCTGTGTTCTTCGACGTGACCCATGCCCTGCAGATGCCGGGTGGTCGCGCCGATTCTGCCGGTGGCCGCCGCGCCCAGGTTACCGACCTGGCCAAGGCCGGCATGAGCCAGGGCCTGGCCGGGCTGTTCCTCGAAGCGCATCCCGATCCGGACAACGCCAAGTGCGATGGTCCGTGCGCGCTGCGCCTGGACAAACTGGAGCCATTCCTGGCCCAGCTCAAGCAACTGGACGACCTGGTGAAAAGTTTTCCGACGGTAGAAACCGCGTAAAGCTCATTTCTCGGGTAAAGTACTGCCCGTTCCACCCCTGACCCGCCGGTCAGGGGCTCCCTTCACTTGGCCTGCCAATCGCAATCTCAGCCAGGTGAACGGCAAGAATTCTCTAAGCTGCGTTGTTTTCGTCAATTCTGGAGTGCTTACAACAATGGCAAAAATCGTCGACATCAAAGGTCGTGAAGTTCTCGATTCGCGTGGCAACCCCACCGTGGAAGCCGATGTACTGCTCGACAACGGCATCATCGGCAGCGCTTGCGCGCCGTCCGGTGCTTCCACCGGCTCGCGCGAAGCGCTGGAGCTGCGTGATGGCGACAAGAGCCGTTATATGGGCAAGGGCGTGCTGAAGGCCGTCGCCAACATCAACGGCCCGATCCGTGACCTGCTGCTGGGCAAGGACCCTTCCGACCAGAAGGCTCTGGACCGCGCCATGATCGAACTGGACGGTACCGAGAACAAGGCCAAGCTGGGCGCCAACGCCATCCTGGCTGTTTCCCTGGCTGCCGCCAAAGCAGCTGCCCAGGACCAGGACCTGCCGCTGTACGCGCACATCGCCAACCTGAACGGCACCCCAGGCGAGTACTCGATGCCGGTTCCGATGATGAACATCATCAACGGTGGCGAGCATGCCGACAACAACGTCGACATCCAGGAGTTCATGGTTCAGCCGGTTGGCGCCAAGACCTTCTCTGACGGCCTGCGCATGGGCACCGAAATCTTCCACCACCTCAAGGCTGTACTGAAGGCCCGTGGCCTGAACACCGCCGTAGGTGATGAAGGTGGTTTCGCCCCTAACCTGGCATCCAACGAAGACGCCTTGGGCGCCATCGCCGAAGCTGTCGAAAAAGCCGGCTACAAGCTGGGCACCGACGTGACCCTGGCTCTGGACTGCGCGGCTTCCGAATTCTACGAAGACGGCAAGTACAACCTGTCCGGTGAAGGCAAGTCGTTCGACGCCGAAGGCTTCGCCGACTACCTGAAAGGCCTGACCGAGCGTTTCCCGATCATTTCGATCGAAGACGGCCTGGACGAGTCCGACTGGGCTGGCTGGAAAATCCTCACTGACAAGATCGGTGAAAAAGTCCAGCTGGTCGGTGACGACCTGTTCGTGACGAACACCAAGATCCTCAAGGAAGGCATCGAGAAGGGCATTGGTAACTCGATCCTGATCAAGTTCAACCAGATCGGCTCGCTGACCGAAACCCTGGAAGCCATCCAGATGGCCAAAGCTGCCGGTTACACTGCAGTGATCTCGCACCGTTCCGGTGAAACCGAGGACTCGACCATCGCCGACCTGGCTGTGGGTACTGCTGCTGGCCAGATCAAGACGGGTTCGCTGTGCCGTTCCGACCGCGTTTCCAAGTACAACCAGCTGCTGCGCATCGAAGAGCAACTGGGCGCCAAAGCGGTTTACCGCGGTCGTGCCGAGTTTCGCGGTTAAGCAAGAGATGGTAAAAAGGCAGCAGCCGAAGTTGTAGGAACGTTCGTACTGAACTTTCCTACGTACCAACGGGTTTCTGTCGACGAAGCCTGGCCTCGGCCAGGCTTCGTGCTATTCGAGGCCCCGAAGTAAAACGCGGCAGCCTTTTTAACCTGGATAACGTGATGCGCAGTCCCTATTGGTTGTTCCTCGTTCTGCTCTTGCTGTTGGGTGGCCTGCAGTACCGCCTGTGGGTGGGTAGCGGCAGCCTGGCGCAAGTAACCGAACTGAAGCAGCAGATTGCCGATCAGCATGCCGAAAACGAGCGCTTGCTCGAGCGTAATCGCGTGCTCGATGCTGAAGTGCTAGAGCTGAAAAAAGGCATGGAGACCGTTGAAGAACGAGCCCGCCATGAATTGGGGATGGTAAAAGAGGGCGAAACCCTCTTCCAGTTGCCACAGAAATGATCGATACCTTGCCGGCCTTCTGGGCCGTGATTCCTGCGGCGGGTGTAGGTGCCCGCATGGCTGCCGACCGCCCCAAGCAATACCTGGAGCTGGCTGGGCAGACGCTACTCGAGCACAGCCTCGACTGTTTTCTTGGCCATCCGGCGCTTAAAGGCGTGGTGGTCAGCATTGCCGAAGACGACCCGTACTGGCCTGGCCTGCGCTATGCCAGCGACCCACGCATCCAGCGCGCGGCAGGTGGCCGTGAGCGAGCTGACTCGGTGCTTAACGCCTTGCTGATGCTGCATGCCCAAGGGGCGGCTGACAGCGACTGGGTACTGGTGCACGATGCCGCGCGGCCGAACCTGGCACGCAGCGACCTGGACAAGCTGTTGTCGGAGCTGGCGGACGATCCGGTGGGTGGTCTGCTGGCGGTGCCGGCGCGCGATACCCTCAAGCGCGCCGACAGTAATGGCCGGGTGAGTGCTACTGTGGACCGCAGCACGATCTGGCAGGCGTACACACCTCAGATGTTCCGCCTTGGAGCGTTGCATCGGGCGCTGGCCGAATGCCTGGTGTCGGATGTGGTGGTCACCGACGAGGCTTCTGCCATCGAATGGTCCGGTCAGGCGCCGCGGCTCGTGGAAGGGCGCAGTGACAACATAAAGGTGACCCGGCCCGAAGATCTCGAATGGTTGCGCCAGCGCTGGGCGGGTAAACGCTGAACATTCTCCTGTACTGGCCTTTTCGCGGGTTCACCCGACGAGGCCAGTACATGCAGTACATCCCGTTAGCCGAACCGGTATTCCGGCAACCCTGCCAACCCCTCCTTCAGGTAATCCACCAGCCGTCGCACCTTCGGCGACAGGTGCCTCTGCTGCGGATACAGCGCCCAAACCGCGGTATTCGGCGGCTGGTGCGCCTCAAGCAGCGACACCAGCGCGCCGCTATTGAGGTGTTCCAATACGTAGTAATCCGGCAACTGGCACAACCCTATCCCTTGTAACGCCGCATCCAGCACGGCCTGGCCACTGTTGCAGCGCCAGTTACCCTGTACCCGCTGGCTGATCTCACGGCCATCCTGCTGTAGTGCCCACAAGTCCGAACTCCCCACCAGGCAATTGTGCCGCGCCAGCTCGGACAGGCTGTGTGGCCGGCCATAGCGCTCAAGATAGGCCGGCGAGGCGCACAGGTACATGCGCCTCGGCGCCAGACGGGTGGCCACCAACCGAGAGTCGGCCAGGCGGCCCAGGCGGATGGCCAGGTCCATGCCTTCATGCAGCAGGTCGAGGGTGTGGTTGCTCAGCTCCACATCCACGCGCAGCTGCGGGTACAGCGCCATGAATCGTGTCACCAGCGGCACGATGAAGCGCTCGCCGTAGGCCACAGCGCAGGTCATGCGCAGCAAGCCCTTGGGTTCGCTGGCCAGGTCGCCCATGGCGCGCAACGCTTCCTCACGGCCATCCTGCAAGCGCTGGCAGTGCTGCAGGAAGGTCTGCCCGGCCTCGCTCAGGGTTACCCGGCGGGTACTGCGGTACAGCAAGCGCGTTTGCAGGCGTTCCTCCAGCCGGGCGATCTGCCGGCTGATGTGCGATGAGGAAACCCCCAGGCGTTCGGCGGCGGCAGTGAACTGGCCCGATTCGGCCACGGCGACAAATTCGTCGATGCCTTCCCATCGGCTGCTCATTGATTATCCCTGTATGGCAATAATGTTTTGTCTTTGGCCTGATTATTCATCAAAAGGCGCTGAATTACACTGCGAGACTGAATCGACCCACTGTCTGGAGACCTTTGATGATCAAGTCCCGTGCTGCCGTAGCCTTCGAAGCCAAGAAACCCCTGGAAATCGTCGAAGTCGACGTGGCCATGCCAAAGGCCGGTGAAGTGCTGCTGCGCGTGGTCGCCAGCGGTGTCTGCCACACCGATGCCTATACCCTGTCCGGTGCTGACCCGGAAGGTATCTTCCCATCGATCCTCGGCCACGAAGGTGGTGCAATTGTCGAAGCGGTAGGCGAGGGGGTCACCTCGGTCGCCGTGGGCGACCACGTCATCCCGCTGTACACCCCGGAATGCGGCAAGTGCAAGTTCTGCCTCTCGGGCAAGACCAACCTGTGCCAGGCCATCCGCGCCACCCAGGGCAAGGGCCTGATGCCGGACGGCACCACGCGCTTCTCGTACAAGGGCCAGGAGTTGTTCCACTACATGGGGACCTCGACCTTCTCCGAGTACACCGTGCTGCCGGAAATTTCCGTGGCCAAGATCCAGAAAGAAGCACCACTGGAAAAGGTCTGCCTGCTGGGCTGCGGCGTCACCACCGGTATCGGCGCGGTACTCAACACTGCCAAGGTCAAGCCGGGTGATACCGTGGCCATCTTCGGCCTCGGTGGCATCGGTCTGTCGGCCGTGATCGGTGCGGTCAAGGCCAAGGCCTCACGTATCATCGCCATCGACATCAACCCGGCCAAGTTCGAAATCGCCCGCCAACTGGGTGCCACCGATTGCGTCAACCCGAAAGATTACGATCGCCCGATCCAGGAAGTGATCGTCGACCTCACCGATGGTGGCGTGGACTTCTCCTTCGAGTGCATCGGCAACGTTCAGCTGATGCGCGCCGCTCTGGAATGCTGCCACAAGGGTTGGGGTGAGTCGGTGATCATCGGTGTGGCCGGTGCCGGCCAGGAAATTTCCACGCGTCCGTTCCAGCTGGTGACCGGTCGGGTTTGGCGTGGTTCGGCGTTCGGCGGGGTGCGTGGCCGCAGCGAGCTGCCGAGCTACGTGGAAATGTCCGAGAAAGGCGAGATCCCGCTGGATACCTTCATCACCCACACGATGGGCCTGGAAGACATCAACAAGGCCTTCGACCTGATGCATGAAGGCAAGAGCATCCGTAGCGTGATCCACTTCTGAGGTCTGCCATGAGCCTGGATAACATCTCCTGCCAGAAGAGCTTCGGCGGCTGGCACAAGCGTTACCGGCATCACTCCAAGGTGCTGGGTTGCGACATGGTGTTTGCTGTGTACCTGCCGCCGCAGGCCGAGCAGGGCGAAAAGCTGCCGGTACTGTACTGGCTCAGCGGCCTCACCTGCACCGACGAGAACTTCATGCAGAAGGCCGGCGCCCAGCGTCTGGCCGCCGAGCTGGGGCTGATCATCGTTGCTCCTGATACCAGCCCGCGTGGCGAGCAGGTGCCGGGCGACCCGGACGGTGCCTGGGACTTCGGCCTGGGCGCTGGCTTCTACCTCAACGCCACCCAGCAACCCTGGGCCCAGCACTACCGCATGCACGACTATGTGGTGGAGGAGTTGCCAGCCCTGATCGAGGCGCACTTCCCGGCGTCGGGCGAGCGTAGCATCAGCGGCCACTCCATGGGTGGGCACGGCGCGCTGGTGTGCGCCTTGCGCAACCCGGGGCGCTACCGGTCGGTGTCGGCATTCTCGCCGATCAGCAATCCGATGGATTGTCCGTGGGGCGAGAAGGCCTTCAGCCGCTACCTGGGTGAAGACCGTGGGCGCTGGCGTGAGTGGGATGCCAGCGTGCTGCTGGCCGAAACCCCTGCTGGCCAATGCCCGCCGTTGCTGGTGGATCAGGGCGACCGTGACGATTTCCTCGAGAAGCAGCTCAAGCCTGAAGCGCTGGAACAGGCGGCACGCAAAGGTGGCCATGAAATGACCCTGCGTATGCAGCCGGGCTATGACCATAGCTATTACTTCATTGCCAGCTTCATCGAGGAGCACCTGCGTCATCATGCGGTGGCACTGGGGCGGGTGTAAGGCGTAGCTTTTTCGGCGCCTGGGAGATCGGGCGCCGCCCGCGCGGCGCATCGCGAGCTGCGCTCGCTCCTACGTTTGTTTCGGGCCAGTAACGCCTGTGCCAATGCGCGCGACCGCCTTGTTCGTCCAACGTGATATCGCGCCATGCAGCAAAATGCTCGCGCGCAAATCCCTCAGAAATAACTGGCCCGAAACAAACGTAGGAGCGAGCGCAGCTCGCGATGCGCCGCGCGGGCGGCGCCGATCTCCCAGGCGCCGACAATGCCGCGTCAATCACCTCACGCCCCACTGCCTCAAAAGCAGGTAGAATCACGCCCTGACTCATTCAGGGCGTTTTTTTATGCGTATTGGCCACGGCTACGATGTGCACCGTTTCTGCGACGGTGATTTCATTACCCTGGGCGGGGTGCGTATCCCCCACAAATACGGCCTGCTGGCCCATTCCGACGGTGACGTGCTGCTGCACGCCCTGAGTGATGCCTTGCTTGGCGCTGCGGCGCTGGGCGACATCGGCAAGCATTTCCCCGACACCGACCCACAGTTCAAGGGTGCTGACAGCCGCGCGCTGCTGCGCCATGTGGTCGGTATCGTCAAGGCCAAAGGCTGGAAGGTCGGCAACGTTGACGCCACCATCGTCGCTCAGGCACCGAAAATGGCCCCACACATCGAAACCATGCGCCAGCTGATCGCCGAAGACCTGCAGGTCGAACTCGACCAGATCAATGTCAAGGCCACCACCACAGAGAAGCTGGGCTTTACCGGCCGCGAGGAGGGCATTGCCGTGCATTCGGTCGCCCTGTTGCTGCCAGCATGACCGAACTGGAACTGCTGGGCCCTCGCGCATCGGGTGAAGCACTGGGTACCGCCGTCCTCAAAGCGGTTGCCGAAGACTTTCAGGTTGACGAAGTCCTGGATATCCCGCTATCGGGCCAAGGCGAGCACCTGTGGCTGTGGGTCGAAAAGCGTGATCTGAACACCGAAGAAGCCGCCCGACGCCTCGCCCGCGCCGCTGGCGTACCGGTGCGCAGCATCAGCTACGCCGGCCTCAAGGACCGCCAGGCGCTGACCCGCCAGTGGTTCAGCCTGCACCTGCCGGGTAAGGCCGACCCGGATCTGTCGCGTGCAGAGGATGCCAGCCTGCGTGTGCTCAAGCAGGTGCGCCATCAGCGCAAACTGCAGCGTGGCGCGCATTCGGCCAACGGGTTCACCTTGCGCCTGACGGCCCTGGCTGCCGATCACCAGGCGGTGGATGCGCGCCTGGAACAGCTCAGACAGCACGGTGTGCCCAACTATTTCGGCACTCAGCGTTTCGGGCACGGCGGTGGCAACGTTCATGACGCCCTCGATTGGGCCGCGCGCAAGGCTTTGCCTGAGCAGCGCAACGTGCGTTCGCGGCTGCTTTCGGCCGGGCGCAGCTATCTGTTCAATCAGTTGCTGGCTGCGCGTGTCGCTGACGGTAGCTGGGCCCGAGCCCAGGTCGGGGACCTGCTGGCGTTCACCGACAGCCGCAGTTTCTTCCCGGCGGGTGAGGCGGAATGTGCCGACCCGCGCCTGGCGATTCTCGACCTGCACCCGACCGGGCCGATGTGGGGGGAGGGCGCTTCACCTGCGGGCGCTGTGCCTGCCCAGCTGGAAAACGCTATCGGCGCACGCCAGCCGGCACTTTGCCAGTGGTTGGCCCAGGCGGGCATGGATCACGAACGACGAATTCTGCGGCTCCCTATTGGCGGCCTGACGTGGCATTATCCCGAGCCTGATATCCTGCAACTGGAATTCGTCCTGCCGGCCGGATGCTTCGCCACCGTGGTGGTGCGTGAAGTCGTGGATCTGGTGTCGGCAGGGCAGACGGACAGCCCATGCGTATTCTGATTTCGAATGACGACGGTGTTACCGCACCTGGCATCGCCGCGCTGCACGCTGCGCTGGTGGATTATGCCGAGTGCGCAGTGATCGCCCCGGATCAAGACAAGAGCGGCGCCGGCAGTTCGCTGACGCTGGACCGGCCACTGCACCCGCAGACCCTGGCCAATGGCTTCATCAGCCTCAATGGCACGCCGACCGACTGCGTGCACCTGGGGCTCAATGGGCTGTTGCCGCAGACGCCGGACATGGTCGTGTCGGGGATCAACCTCGGTGCCAACCTGGGCGACGACGTGCTGTATTCGGGAACGGTCGCTGCGGCGCTGGAAGGCCGCTTCCTCGGCGGTACCTCGCTGGCGTTCTCGCTGTTGTCGCGCCTGCCGGACAACCTGCCGACCGCGGCCTATATCGCCCGCCGTCTGGTCGAGGCACAGTCGCGCCTGGCGTTGCCGCCACGCACCGTACTCAACGTCAATATTCCCAACTTGCCGCTGGAGCACATCCGTGGCATCCAGCTCACCCGTCTCGGTCACCGGGCACGTGCGGCGGCGCCAACCAAGGTGGTCAACCCGCGTGGCAAGGAAGGCTACTGGATTGCTGTGGCCGGTGATGCCGAGGACGGCGGCCCGGGCACCGACTTCCACGCGGTGATGCAAGGCTACGTATCAATTACCCCGCTGCAACTCGATCGCACCTTCAATGATGCCTTCGAGCAGCTCGATGGTTGGCTGGAGGGCCTGCTCTGATGCGTGAGGACGATATGCTGCGGCGTGGCATCGGCATGACCTCTCAGCGTACCCGGGAGCGGCTGATCCAGCGCTTGTGCGAGGAGGGTGTTTCGAACACCCAGGTGCTCGACGTAATCCGTCGTACGCCGCGCCACTTGTTCGTTGACGAGGCGCTGGCCCATCGGGCTTACGAAGACACCGCGCTGCCGATCGGCCACAACCAGACCATTTCACAGCCGTTCATGGTTGCGCACATGAGCGAGCTGTTGCTCGAGGCCGGGCCGCTGGACAAGGTGCTGGAGATTGGCACCGGCTCGGGCTACCAGACGGCGATCCTGGCCCAGCTGGTCGAGCGGGTGTTCTCGGTAGAGCGCATCAAGGTACTGCAGGACCGGGCCAAAGAGCGCCTGGTGGAGCTGAACCTGCGCAACGTGGTATTCCGCTGGGGTGACGGTTGTGAGGGGTGGCCGGCGCTTGCGCCCTACAACGGCATCATCGTCACCGCCGTGGCGCCGGAAGTGCCACAGGCACTGCTCGACCAGTTGGCACCCGGTGGGCGCATGGTCATCCCGGTAGGGCCTGCCGGCGAAGTGCAGCAACTGATGCTGATCGTGCGCGAGGAGCATGGATTCTCCCGTCGCGTACTGGGGGCTGTGCGTTTCGTGCCACTGCTCAATGGTCCCCTGGCCTGAGGTCTGTTGATCTGAGCTGTGCAGGCATGAGGCGCGGTGTATTTTTGTGCCGCCGGCGAATTCTTGTCGCTTCGCCCTGTCTATCAGGCGGTGCGAAGCGCTAACGCACAGCGTGCGCCGGGGGGGTTCGCCCGTCTTTCGTACCCGTCTGCCAATACCGGCTGGCTTGGTTATAATTGCAACAATATTGCATTTCTTGTCTTCATATAGATTTTCGGCACCATGAGGGGAGCGCGGGTGGGTCACACAGTCATTCGGCAGCGCAAGGACGGGTCGGGTTTCAAGCTTCTGGTGATTGCATTGGCCATGGGCGCGCTTCTGGTGGGTTGCTCAAGCACCAGCAGCAACAACGCGCGGGTGGTCGACCGCAACAACACCGTGCCCAAGCGCCCGGCGGTGACTTCCGGGCAATACATCGTCAAGCCAGGCGACACCCTGTTCTCCATCGCCTTCCGTTATGGTTGGGACTACAAGGAGCTGGCTGCACGCAATGGCATCCTGGCGCCCTATACCATCCGCCCGGGGCAGGCGATCCGTTTCAGCAGCGGTTCCAGCAGCCGCACCACGGTGGTATCCAACCCGTCCTCGTCAAGCCGCACCACGGTCACGCGGCGGCCTGTGGGCAGCACTGCAACCGCGCCCGCCAGCACCCGTAAACCAGTCGCGCCGGCCTCTTCGGGCAGCGCGCCCGTGGTTGCCAGCGTGCCGGCTGCGGAGCGTGCGGTAGGCGGCTGGGCTTGGCCTGCCAACGGCGTGCTGATTGGAAAATTTGCTTCAAACGGTAGTTTGAATAAAGGCATTGATATCGCCGGTGATTTGGGACAGCCTGTTTTTGCTGCGTCTGATGGTGCAGTGGTATACGCCGGGAGTGGTTTGAGGGGCTACGGCGAGCTGATCATCATCAAGCACAGCGACACCTACGTCAGTGCCTACGGTCATAACCGCAGGCTGTTGGTTCGGGAGGGGCAGCAGGTCAAGGCAGGGCAGTCGATTGCTGAAATGGGGTCTACGGGCACAGATCGGGTGAAGCTGCATTTCGAGATTCGCCGCCAGGGCAAACCCGTCGATCCGCTCCAGTTCCTGCCACGTCGTTGATCGTTGTACCCAGCCTGTTCCTGTGATGTAGAGGGGACAGGCTCAAGCGCTGCCAGGGATAAAGGTGCCGCTCGAGTCTGAGTTCGAACTCAGCAAAGGATTATAACAATGGCTCTCAGTAAAGAAGTGCCGGAGTTTGACATCGATGATGACGTCCTCCTGATGGAGACGGGCATCGTTTTGGAAACGGATGTGGTGTCAGACGAACCTGCTGTATCTTCGGTTCGGACGAGGGCCAAGTCGGGCTCTTCGCTCAAGCAACACAAGTACATCGATTACAGCAGGGCGCTCGATGCCACCCAGCTGTATCTCAACGAGATTGGTTTCTCGCCGCTGCTTTCGCCGGAAGAAGAAGTGCATTTTGCGCGCTTGTCGCAAAAGGGTGACCCTGCCGGCCGCAAGCGCATGATCGAAAGCAACCTGCGCCTGGTTGTCAAAATTGCCCGTCGTTACGTGAACCGTGGCCTGTCGCTGCTCGACCTGATCGAGGAGGGCAACTTGGGGTTGATCCGTGCGGTCGAGAAGTTCGACCCGGAGCGTGGTTTCCGTTTTTCGACCTATGCGACCTGGTGGATTCGCCAGACCATCGAACGGGCGATCATGAACCAGACTCGCACCATTCGCCTGCCGATCCACGTTGTCAAGGAGCTGAACGTCTATCTGCGTGCCGCGCGCGAGCTGACCCAGAAACTCGACCACGAACCCTCACCAGAAGAAATCGCCACGCTGCTGGAGAAGCCGGTTACCGAGGTCAAGCGCATGCTGGGCCTGAATGAGCGGGTGTCGTCTGTGGATGTTTCGCTTGGCCCGGACTCGGACAAGACCCTGCTTGATACGTTGACCGACGACCGCCCGACTGATCCGTGCGAATTGCTGCAGGATGACGACCTGTCGCAGAGCATTGATCAGTGGCTGGGTGAGCTGACCGACAAGCAACGCGAGGTGGTGGTGCGTCGCTTTGGCCTGCGTGGGCATGAAAGCAGTACCCTTGAAGATGTTGGCCTGGAGATTGGCCTGACCCGGGAGCGGGTGCGGCAGATTCAGGTAGAGGGGCTCAAGCGTTTGCGCGAGATCCTTGAGAAGAATGGCCTGTCCAGTGAGTCGCTGTTCCAGTAGCGAAGGTCTGTCACTCAAAACGCCCCGATGACCTCGGGGCGTTTTTGTGTGTGGGGCGAAAAGTTTGAGAACGTCGGGGGGGGGCACTTCAGGGCAGAACAGATATCTAATATGTACTGCGCTACCCCGGTAACATTGCCTGTAAGCCTTTTCTTACTCGTTTTGTAAGCTATCTACGCACGTCTCAGTAGACCATTGTCGTTTCCTGGCGCTGGTTTTTTACAAGTCATTGAAAATCATGCTTTATTCGCCGCTGACCAAATGTGTCTTCGGAAATACCCTGTGAGGTCTGGCGCTTGCCCGCCCGACTCAACCCGCTAGTATTCGAACTGTGCACAGGGACATGCGCAGGCTTTCAGGATGAAGGCCAGGGACATCGCAAGAAGCGATTTCATCAGGATGATGTTTGGGACAAGCAGGGACTACGGAAAAAATGTGGGCGGGTCAAACCGCCCCTTTTTTTGCCCGCAGAAAAACAAAAAAGGCCCCAAGGGGCCTTTTTCGCATCTGGGCGCTATCAGCGCTCCAGGTCGGCAATCTTGCCGGTCTTGCCGTCCCATTCTTCAGCGTCTGGCAGGGCATCCTTACGTTCGGTGATGTTCGGCCAGATTTCCGCCAGCTCCGCGTTCAGCTCGATGAAGTTCTCCATGCCAGCAGGCACTTCGTCTTCCGAGAAGATGGCTTGCGCTGGGCACTCCGGCTCGCACAGGGCGCAGTCGATGCACTCGTCCGGGTGGATGACCAGGAAGTTCGGGCCTTCGTAGAAGCAGTCCACCGGACAGACTTCCACGCAGTCGGTGTATTTGCATTTGATGCAGTTGTCGGTGACGACGAAGGTCATTTCTAATTCTCTCCTCAGGCGACGGCGGCGGCCCTTCCTCTCAGGGCCGCGCGGTTTACGGCGATGTGGCTGCAGGCCAGGCTAATAACCTGCAGCACCAGCAAACCGCGGCGGATTCTATCAGCTTGTAGTGGGCGCCGTTATAACAGGTTCTTTAGTTGATATAGCATTTCGATAGCTTGACGCGGGGTCATGTCGTCCAGTTGCAGCTTGCCCAGCTTCTCGATGGCTGGGTGTGGCAGGCTGGCGAACAGGTCGCTCTGGTGCGGTACCTGAGGCGCATCCTTGGCTTTTGCGGCCGCAGGCTGCTCGTGCGGCAGGCTGGTGGTTTCCAGGCGCCCCAGGTGTTCGCGGGCTCGCTGGATGACCACCGTCGGCACACCGGCCAGTTGCGCCACGGCCAGGCCGTAGCTCTGGCTGGCAGGGCCGGGCAGTACATGGTGCAGGAACACGATGCGTTCGTTGTGCTCGGTGGCGTTCAGGTGCACGTTGGCCACCAGCGGCTCGCTCTCCGGCAGCACGGTCAGTTCGAAGTAGTGCGTGGCGAACAGTGTGTAGGCACGCAGTTGGGCCAGGCGCTCGGCGGCGGCCCAGGCCAGCGACAGGCCGTCGAAGGTACTGGTGCCGCGGCCCACTTCGTCCATCAGCACCAGGCTGCGGTCGGTGGCATTGTGCAGGATGTTGGCGGTTTCGCTCATCTCGACCATGAAGGTCGAGCGCCCGCCGGCCAGGTCATCGCTGGAGCCGATGCGCGTGAAGATGCGGTCGACCAGCGACAGCTCGCAACTCGCCGCAGGGACGAAGCTGCCGATGTGCGCCAGCAGCACGATCAGGGCGGTCTGGCGCATGTAGGTGGACTTACCGCCCATGTTCGGGCCGGTGATGATCAGCATGCGCGTGTTGTTGTCCAGGCCCAGGTCGTTGGCCACGAACGGCGTGGTCAGTACCTGCTCCACCACCGGATGGCGGCCCTGCTCGATGCGCAGGCAAGGCTCGTCGACGAAGCGCGGGCAGTTAAGGTCGAGGTTCAGTGCGCGCTCGGCCAGGTTGCTGAGCACATCCAGTTCAGCCAGGGCGGCAGCGCTGTCCTGCAGCGGTGCCAGGTGGCTGATCAAGGTTTCCAGCAGGGCGTCGTAGAGCATCTTTTCGCGGGCCAGGGCGCGGCTCTTGGCCGACAATGCCTTGTCCTCGAACGCCTTCAGCTCTGGGGTGATGAAGCGCTCGGCGCCTTTGAGTGTCTGACGGCGGATGTAGTCGCCCGGGGCCTGCTCGGCCTGCTTGGTCGGCAGTTCGATGAAGTAGCCGTGTACACGGTTGTAGCCGACCTTGAGGTTGGCAAGGCCGGTACGGGCCTTTTCCCGGGCTTCCAGGTCGATCAGGAACTGGCCGGCGTTCTCGCTGATTGCCAGCAGCTCGTCCAGTTCGTTGTCGTAGCCGGCCTTCAGTACGCCGCCATCGCGGATCACCGCCGGCGGGTTGTCGATGATCGCCCGTTCCAGCAGGCTGGCCAGTTCTGGATAGGTGCCGGTAATGGCCGCCAGACGCGCCAGGTGCGGCGCTTCGAGCTCGGTCATGGCGTTCTGCAGCTCTGGCAGCGCGCCCAGCGCATCGCGCAGGCGTGCCAGGTCGCGCGGGCGGGCATTGCGCAGGCCAATACGGGCGAGAATCCGCTCGATATCGCCAATTTCCTTCAACTGCGGCTGCAGTTTTTCGAAGCGGTAGCTGTCGAGCAGGCAGCGGATCGAGTCCTGGCGTGCTTGCAGCACCTTGAGGTCACGCAGCGGGCGGTTCAGCCAGCGGCTCAGCAGGCGGCTGGCCATGGCAGTCTGGCAGCGGTCGATCACCGATTGCAGGGTGTTGTCGCGCCCGCCGGCCAGGTTGATGTCCAGCTCAAGGTTTCGTCGGCTGGCACCATCGAGTATGACCGTATCATCCAGGCGCTCGTGGCGCAGGCTACGCAGGTGCGGCAGGGCGGTGCGCTGGGTTTCCTTGGCGTAGGTCAGCAGGCAGCCGGCGGCACCAATGGCCAGGGTCAGCTTGTCGCAGCCGAAGCCCTTGAGGTCCTTGGTCGCGAACTGCTGGCACAGGGCCTTGCGTGCCGAGTCGCGGTCGAAGTCCCACGGTGCGCGG
Organism: Pseudomonas sp. LTR0; assembly: GCF_036630035.1. Lineage (NCBI taxonomy): Bacteria > Pseudomonadati > Pseudomonadota > Gammaproteobacteria > Pseudomonadales > Pseudomonadaceae > Pseudomonas > Pseudomonas sp. LTR0. The sequence continues at coordinate 4,217,514 of NZ_CP123734.1, read as the reverse complement.
CGGCGGGCGCCAGGGCGTTTCTCCGCAGGCAGGTCCCGGGGCCAGTCGTCGGGGATCAACAGCTCGACCGGGTTCAGGCGCTCGAGTTCGGCCAGCAGGTTTTCCCAGCCCTTGATCTCCTGCACGCTGAAATTGCCGCTGGTGATGTCCAGTACCGCCAGGCCGAACAGGCGCTCGTCACCGAGCAGTGCGGCAATCAGGTTGTCGCGGCGCTCGTCGAGCAGTGCCTCGTCACTGACCGTGCCGGGGGTGATGATGCGCACCACCTGGCGCTCCACCGGGCCCTTGCTGGTGGCTGGGTCGCCGACCTGCTCACAGATCACCACCGACTCGCCGAGCTTGACCAGCTTGGCCAGGTAGCCTTCCAGCGAATGGAACGGAATCCCGCACATGGGGATGGACTGGCCGGCCGACTGACCGCGGGCGGTCAGGGTGATATCCAGCAGTTTCGCGGCCTTTTTCGCATCTTCATAGAAGATTTCGTAGAAGTCGCCCATGCGGTAGAACATCAGCTGGTCCGGGTGCTGGTTCTTCAGCTTCCAGTACTGCTGCATCATCGGGGTGTGTGCGGAAAGATCTGAGATTGCTTTATTCATCAATGGCTTAGAAAGTAGGTCTCAACATTGTGGGGCAAATTTGAGGCGTTCTGTGTTGCGTTTGCGACGCCGAGACCCACCGGATTTTAAAGTCGCATAGGTTACCACGGGTACCGGGCAGGCAGTACCGGGCAACCGCGATGAAGGCTTATTGACACCATGTGCCCCCTGTGGAGAATTGCGCAACTTGATCATCAGGGGTGGCCTGCCTCATTCACCTGCGGTGGTACCTGGCCCGGTAAACATCTATTGCAAGGTTGATTAGAGCAGTGAGCGGAATTCGTTTTGACGTCGATGCGGTATTTTGTATTTCCCTCGAAACGCGGAGTGACCGGCGTGCCCTGTTCCGCGAAACCATCGGCCGGCAACTCGACAATCAAGTGGTCTTTCATGTCGTTGAAAAAAACAGCGACCCCAGGCGGGGGTGCTACGAGTCGCATCAACAACTGGCCCGCCATGCGCTCGACAATGGCCACGACAGGATTCTGATTTTTGAAGATGATGCCAAGGCCTATGAATTCAAGGCTTGGCAGGTGCGCTGGGTAAACCGGTTCATGCAGACCCGGCGATTCGAGGCCCTGCACCTGGGCTATTCGATGGGGCGAACCTGGCTGACTTGGTTCCCGTTCATCGCCAGGGGCCGGGTTGTTGCGCTGCACGCTTACGTGCTGTCCCGCGAGGGCTGCAGGATTCTGGCAGAGACGCCCTATGATGGCACGCCTGTGGATGTGTTGGTCAAACACAAGATCCGCCAGCATTGCGTGTTCCCCATGATGTTCCGCCAGCATGCTGCCGCCGTTGCAGGCAGTGACCTGGAGCAGGTAGTGCGCAATGAGGATGAATGGTGGGAACGTAACTGGGCGAAGCACCGCCGCTCACCTCTGAAAAACATCTGGCGCACCATGCTTCGGCTGAACTTCTGAGGTAGTCATTTTGTTCAGGCGTATCGTGTGTAGGCTGTTCCGGCACCGGTCCATAGAGGTCGAGCGCATTTTTGTCGGAGAAATCGTTATCTCACGTAGAGTCTGTGGGCGCTGTGGCCAGCCGCTGCGGGATTTGGCTGAATATCAGTGAGCGGCGGCGGGTACTTTAAAATTGCGCTGATGCTCTGATGCATGCCATGAGTGGTCTATCGTCAGTGAGATCGGGTGCCGTCCACCCTCCCCGGAATGATAGGGTAGAGGGCAGCCTACCAGGAGCACCCTACATGGACCCGATCACCACGCTCGCCACCCGCCTGGGTGAGCACCTGCGCCGTTTCAATGCACAGGTGACTACCGCCGAATCGTGCACCGGTGGTGGCATTGCCGAAGCCATCACCCGCATACCTGGCAGCTCGGCCTGGTTCGAGGCCGGTTACGTCACCTATTCCAATGCCCAGAAAACCCGCCAGCTGGGGGTGCCTGAAGCGTTGTTCGGGCAGGTGGGGGCAGTCAGCCAGGAAGTGGTCGAAGCCATGGTCCGTGGGGCTCAGGCCGCCAGTGGCGCACGCTTCGCCGTGGCGGTGAGTGGTGTGGCCGGGCCGGACGGCGGCTCGCCAGCCAAACCGGTGGGCACCGTGTGGCTGGCCTGGGGTGACGGCGGCCGGGTGTTCAGCGAACGCCGGCAGTTCGACGGTGACCGCGAGGCGGTGCGCCGACAGACGGTGATCGCCGCGTTAGACGGCTTGTTACAGCTTGGTGCCGAGTAAATCGACGACAGGGGTTTGCGCGGGCGTCTGCCTGTGGAATAATACTGGCTACTTATACAGGTATTCCGGCCGTCAGGGCCAAGTCGAACACGTGAGGATTTCAATGGACGACAACAAGAAGCGCGCCTTGGCTGCGGCCCTGGGTCAGATCGAACGCCAATTCGGTAAAGGCGCGGTCATGCGCATGGGTGACCATGAGCGTCAAGGCATTCCAGCCATCTCCACCGGCTCGCTGGGCCTGGACATCGCCCTCGGCATCGGTGGTCTGCCAAAAGGCCGTATCGTCGAGATCTACGGCCCGGAATCGTCGGGTAAGACTACGCTGACCCTGTCTGTCATCGCTGAAGCGCAGAAGAACGGTGCCACCTGCGCCTTCGTCGACGCCGAACATGCCCTTGACCCTGAGTACGCCGGCAAGCTGGGCGTCAACGTCGATGACCTGCTGGTTTCGCAACCGGACACCGGTGAGCAGGCCCTTGAAATCACCGACATGCTGGTGCGCTCCAATGCGGTCGACGTGATCATTGTCGACTCCGTGGCCGCACTGGTGCCGAAGGCCGAAATCGAAGGCGAGATGGGTGACATGCATGTGGGCCTGCAGGCCCGCCTGATGTCCCAGGCGCTGCGCAAGATTACCGGTAACATCAAGAACGCCAACTGCCTGGTCATCTTCATCAACCAGATCCGTATGAAGATCGGTGTGATGTTCGGCAGCCCGGAAACCACTACCGGTGGTAATGCCCTGAAGTTCTACGCTTCGGTCCGTCTGGACATCCGCCGTACCGGCGCGGTCAAGGAAGGCGACGAGGTGGTCGGCAGCGAAACCCGCGTCAAGATCGTCAAGAACAAGGTCTCGCCTCCGTTCCGTCAGGCTGAGTTCCAGATTCTTTACGGGAAAGGTATCTACCGTAACGGCGAGATCATTGATCTGGGGGTATCTCAGGGCTTGGTCGAGAAGTCTGGTGCCTGGTATGCCTACCAGGGCAACAAGATCGGCCAAGGCAAAGCCAACGCAGCCAAGTACCTGGCTGAGAACCCGGCTATTGGTGCCGAGATCGAGAAGCAAATTCGTGAGAAGTTGCTGAAAGCGGGTGCTGCTGCTGAAGCCGGCAAAGCTGCTGCCGAAGCTGATGCCGATGACATGGCCGACGCTGACGTCGGTTATTGATTGCGCAGTAGATAGCCGAATATGTCTGCCGTACTCGACACCCCCGTCGCCATCCGGCGGACAGCCATGGACCTGCTCGCACGACGTGAGCACGGTCGAGTCGAACTGACGCGCAAGCTGCGTCAGCGCGGCGCTTCGGACGAGTTGATCGAGCCTGAACTCGATCGGCTCGCCGAAGAAGGGCTGCTTAGTGAAGCCCGCTACCTTGAGAGTTTCATCCGTTATCGTTCCGGTTCTGGCTATGGCCCTGCGCGTATTCGCGAAGAGCTATGCCAGCGTGGTTTGGCGCGTGCAGACATCGACCAGGCCCTGCGTGAAAGTGAGGTGAATTGGATCGAGCGTATGCGAGACGTGTGGCAGCGCAAGTTTGCTGGGCAGCGCCCGCAAGATCCGCGCAGCCGTGCCCAGCAGACCCGGTTCCTGGCTTACCGAGGGTTCCCCATGGACATGATCGGCCGTCTGCTCAGCGGGCGTGATCTCGACGATTATTGACGCTTGAAACTACAGTGAGACGTGCACGTCGCGAATAATCGGTTTGGGCGGTCTGCGCCCGGCCACCGATCAGGTGTAGGCGCAGCACAAGGTTGCCCCAGCAGGTAACACGCGAACTGTTACAAAAAAGCATCAACTCACTTTCAGCGCCTGCCTGGCCCTCTGCGTGGTATGCATGGGCTCTGGCTTTGCCCAGTTCTCCGGCAGATTGATGAAATCCACCAGCTCACGCAAGCGCCCCTGGTCCCGGCCAGTGAAGGCGAATGACAGGCGTGTCAGGTGGCTGTAATCGCCTACTTCGTGTTCGGCGCTGCTATCCGCTTGCTGGTGATATTTGCCACTCAGGCGCAAGTCGGCAAAACCTTCCTGAATGTCATACAGCGCCGCTTCGCTGAGCGGGTGATGCATGCGGATCACGAACTGGCTCTTCAACCAGCGGCTGGAGTGGTAGTTGCTGTAGAACTGGTTGATTTCCTCCACGGCCTCGTCGGCACTGTGTACCAGCCGCACCAGCTTCAGGTCGCTGGGCAGGATGTAGCGGTTCTCTTCGAGTTGGCGGCTGATGAAGTCCAGGCAGTCGTGCCAGAAGCTGTCGCCCGGCGAATCCAGTAGCACCACTGGCACAAGTGGGCTTTTGCCGGTCTGTATCAGGGTCAGTACCTCCAGCGCTTCATCCAGCGTGCCAAAGCCGCCAGGGCACAACACCAGGCCATCGGCCTCCTTGACGAAGAACAGCTTGCGGATGAAGAAAAAGTGGAACGGCAGAAGTTTGTCGGTCCCGTTCACCGTCGGGTTGGCATGTTGCTCGAAGGGTAAAGTGATGTTGAAGCCCAGGCTGTGCTCGCTGCCGGCCCCTTCGTGGGCGGCAGCCATGATGCCGCCGCCGGCGCCGGTGATGACCATCAGGTCGGAGCGCGCCAGAGTGGCGCCCAGTTCGCGGGCCAGGGCGTACATCGGATGCTCCGGTGGGGTGCGTGCCGAGCCGAACACGGTCACCTTGCGTCGGCCTTTGTAGCGCTGCAGGGTGCGAAACGACTGGTCCAGTTCGCGCAAGGCCTGCAGGGTGATCTTGGCGCTCCAGCGGTCGCTGTCGTCATGGGCCATGCGCAGGATGGTCAGCATCATGTCGCGGTAGAGCGGCAGGTTAGGGCTGTTGGGGGCAACCAGTTGCAGTTGTGCTTCGATATTGCTCAGGTCGATATTGTTGTCGCGGAAGTGGCTGAACAGCAGTTCATTCGAATGGTAAGGCATGCGACGTCTCCTTCTGCACCAATACCTCTGACCTCAATCTAGACCCTTGCGCCCGATCGTGCCGACGTGATCGGCGCAGCCGCCTGTCGGCCTGCGGCCATCGGCAGCACGGGTTTGGTTAACTGGTAGAGCGAAATGTGTCGATGCAGGAGGTGGCGGTATGCATCGCTTGGTCATCGAAGTGGACCGGCAGCTCTACCAGCAGCTGGAGAACGCCGCCCAGGTGCATCACCTGAGCCTTGAGGCCGAGTGCCGTCGCAGGCTGTCGGGGCTGGAGTGCCGGTCGCGATACTTGCAGGCGCTGTTGGCGGAGATGCGCGCCGATGCCGCTGAAGGTGGCTGGCGCGCTCATGAGGACGAGAAGGTGTAGCGTTAACGCTGTGCTTACTTCTTCTTGTTGCCGGCCAGGCAGCTGGCGTTGTCGAAGGCTTGGTCCATGACTGGCTGGTTGGTTTTGTAGACTGTGAAGCGGTAGACCATGACCGCGCCCTTGGACATCAGGTTGCGGAAGCCGTTGTTGCGGCACACGCTGTCGCCGAGCTGGCTACGCACCTGCTCAGGGTTGGCCTGCATGCGCTCTGCGTGGCTCTGGCGTACGCTCAGATGGTTGACCAGCGCCTTGCCTTCAACGGTGTAACCCTGATCGAGGATGTCCTCGTTGATCGCACGCGGGGTGCCGACGCTGCTCTCTTTGGCGACCTTTTGCAGCAGGGTGTTCAGGTCGTAATCCTGCTTGGATGCCGCCTGGGCTGCCAGAGGCAGTGCGAGCAGCAGGCTCAGGGCGGGGGCGATAAGGCGCAGCATGAGTCTCTCCTGGTTCGATGACTGGCGCTTTGACATGCGCGGGTCAACGGCGTTCCGTGGAATTGCGTGCGGCGAGGTCCGGCACGGCAAAAAACCGATTATAAGGAGCGCTGTGCCGGCTGCACAGCAATTGCCACCCGTTCTGGTAAACTGGCTGCCTTGTTTTCTCCGAGTCATCCTTGTGCCCATTTCCAATCAGTCCAGAGGCCTGCCGGCATGAGCCATGCGGTAGCGCGTCTGCGTGCCGAACGCCTGGCCCGCAGCAACAAGCCTTTCATCGCCCGTGGCTCGCGTGCCGAGCGTTGCCCGGAGTGCCGGGTCATCGCTACCCATTGCCTGTGTGCCTGGAAGCCTCGGGTGCAGGCTGACGCAGGTGTGTGCCTGCTGATGCACGACACCGAGCCGCTGAAACCCACCAACACTGGCTGGTTGATTGCCGACCTGATCGAAGACACCTGGGCCTTCGGCTGGTTGCGCACTGCGGTTGACGAGCGTCTGCTGGCCTTGCTCGATGACCCGCGCTGGCAGCCCTATATCGTATTTCCGGGCGAGTTCGTTGCCCAGGAACGGGTGGTCAGCGAGGTGGTGCGCGAGCCGGGCAAGCGTCCACTGTTCATCCTGCTGGATGCCACATGGACCGAAGCGCGCAAGATGTTCCGCAAAAGCCCCTACCTGGACCGCTTCCCGGTGTTGAGCCTGCAAGCCGAGCAGATGTCGCGCTACCGCCTGCGGCGCTCCAAGCGCGATGATCATTTCTGCACGGCGGAAGTTGCGGCCATGTGCCTGGACCTTGCTGGCGACAGCCAGGCTTCGCAGGCGCTGGATGCCTACCTGGATGTGTTCAGCCTGCATTACCTGAGCGGCAAGCGGCGGTTGCCGCTTGACGAGCAGGACGACATCCACCAGCGTTTGCATACCTTCCTATAGTCCAAGGGGCATAACCCCTGCTTTGGTTCATAATGACGGAGCTGGCAGCCGGGGTGGGCGAGGCGGCAGGGCGATTGGCTTGATCACCCTGCACCGTGCTCGTCATCCTTGGTGCCGATTCCCGCCGGGCGCTTCCCTTCCTCTCGAGTGCCTGGCACAGAACAGGATCCTTAGATCGATGGCCACATACGAAATCCTGATTGCCGATGACCACCCACTGTTCCGTGGCGCCCTGCGCCAGGCCGTTACCCTCGGGCTTGGCTCCGATGTGCGTCTGGTCGAAGTCGCAAGCATTGCCGAACTGGAAACCCGCCTGAGCGAAAAAGCCGACTGGGACCTGGTGCTGCTGGACCTGAACATGCCGGGTGCCTACGGTTTTTCCGGTCTGGTACTGCTCCGCGGGCAGTACCCGCAGATCCCCGTGGTGATGGTTTCGGCACAGGAAGAGGCCGCCGTGGTGGTCAAGTCCCGCGAGTTCGGCGCCAGTGGTTTCATTCCCAAGTCCAGCACCCTGGAAGTGATCCAGGATGCGGTGCGCAAGGTGCTTGACGGCGAGGTCTGGTGGCCGCCGCAGGCGTTCGAAAAGGTAGATGTTTCGGCCGAGGCAAAGGCCGCCAGCGAAGGCTTGGCCAGCCTCACGCCCCAGCAGTTCCGCGTACTGACCATGGTCTGCGAAGGCTTGTTGAACAAGCAGATCGCCTATGAGCTGAGCGTATCGGAAGCGACTATCAAGGCTCACGTTACCGCGATCTTCCGCAAATTGGGCGTGCGCACCCGGACCCAGGCTGCGTTGCTGCTGCAACAACTTGAATCGGTTGCCAGCAACTGACTGCGCGTGGCTTCACGCTTTTTTGACCCGAGCCGGTCTAGTCTGCTGGCCTTTCTGCTGTGAAGTGACTCACATGACATCGCCATTCAAGGGCCAGACCGGCCTCAAACGCATCTTCAACGCCGCTGGCTACTCGCTGGACGGCCTGCGTGCAGCCTTCAAGGGCGAGGCCGCATTCCGCCAGCTGGTGCTGCTCAACGTGCTGCTGATCCCGATCGCCTTCTGGCTGCCGGTCAGCCGCGCCGAGCGGGCAATCATGATCGCCGTTTGCCTGCTGGGGCTGATCGTCGAGCTGTTCAACTCGGCGGTGGAGGCGGCCATCGATCGCATTTCGCTGGAGCGCCACCCCCTGTCGAAAAATGCCAAGGACATGGGCAGCGCCGCACAGCTGGTGGCCCTGACCATGGTGGCGCTGGTGTGGGGTGTGATCCTGCTTTAAGCGATCGGTGGCAGCACGATTTCGTCGCTGCGGGTAAAGCCCGCAGTGAAGTTGCGGCATAGCTCGAGAAACTCACGCATGGCCGAGGTCTGGTACTTCTGTTTGTGCCAGATGAAGTAGAACTGGCGCAGCAGGTCCAGTTCCGGGGTTTCCACAGGAACCAGACTGCCACGGCGGAAGGCGTCACGCAGGGCCAGGCGTGAAATGCAACCGATGCCCAGGCCCGACTCCACCGCGCGCTTGATCGCTTCGGTGTGTTCCAGCTCCAGGCGAATATTAAGGTTGGCGCGGTGATGGCGCATGGCCTGGTCGAAGGTCAGGCGCGTGCCTGAGCCTTGTTCGCGCAGGATCCACGCCTCTTGCGAAAGGCTTTCGATATCGGCGCGGCCCAGTTTCGCCAGTGGGTGCTGTGGCGCACAGAACACCACCAGTTCGTCCTCGACCCACGGCTGAACCTCCAGGTCGGGGTGATTGCAGTCGCCTTCGATTAGACCCAGATCAATTTCGTAGTGCGCGACCTGTTGCACGATATGCGCAGTATTTTGAACATGCAGTTTTACCTGGCTTTCCGGGTGCGTCTGCATGTAGTTGCCGATCAGCAGGGTGGCCAGGTAGTTGCCGATGGTCAGCGTGGCGCCGACCGCCAGCGAGCCGAAACCGGATTTGCCGTTGAGCAAGTCTTCGATTTCCTTGGCCTGGTCAAGCAGGGCTACTGCTTGTGGCAGCAGCTGATGGCCAAGGGCATTGAGGGCCAGGCGTTTGCCGGCACGGTCGAACAGCTGGCAGCTCGATTGGCGCTCAAGTTCGGTGATAGAGGTGCTGGCAGCCGACTGCGACAGCGCCAGCAGGCTGGCGGCCCGAGAGACGCTTTGGTGCTGGGCGACGGCGACGAAGACTTGCATTTGACGGAGTGTGAATCGCATATCGATATAACCGATAACACATATCTTGATAATCCAGTTAACAGATATTGTCGCTGCCCCTAAACTATTGCGCAACTGTGCGCTTTGCGCGCGCGTTTTTCTTCAGGAGCCCCATCGATGAGCAACATGAACCACGAACGTGTCCTCAGTGTGCACCACTGGAACGACACCCTGTTCAGCTTCAAGTGCACCCGCGACCCGGGCCTGCGCTTCGAGAACGGTCAGTTCGTGATGATCGGCCTGCAGCAGGACAACGGCCGTCCGCTCATGCGTGCCTACTCCATCGCTTCGCCGAACTGGGAAGAGCACCTTGAATTCTTCAGCATCAAGGTGCCGGACGGCCCGCTGACCTCGCAGCTGCAACACCTGAAGGAAGGCGATGAGATCATCATCAGCAAGAAGCCTACCGGCACCCTGGTGCTCGACGACCTGAATCCTGGCAAGCACCTGTACCTGCTGAGCACCGGCACTGGCCTGGCGCCGTTCATGAGCGTCATCCAGGACCCGGAAACCTACGAGCGCTTTGAAAAAGTGATCCTGGTGCACGGCGTGCGCTACGTGAACGAAGTGGCCTACCGCGAGTTCATCACCGAGCACCTGCCGCAGAACGAGTTCTTCGGTGAGTCGGTTCGCGACAAGCTGATCTACTACCCGACCGTGACCCGCGAGCCGTTCGAAAACCAGGGCCGTCTGACCGACCTGATGCGCAGCGGCAAGCTGTTCAGCGACATCGGCCTGCCGCCGATCAACCCGCAAGACGACCGCGCGATGATCTGTGGCAGCCCGAGCATGCTCGACGAGACCAGCGAAGTGCTGGACAGCTTCGGCCTGAAGATCTCCCCGCGCATGCGCGAGCCGGGTGACTACCTGATCGAGCGTGCCTTCGTCGAGAAGTAAGGCGCAGATGGGTTCAGGAAGGCGACTCTCGGGTCGCCTTTCTTATGCCTGGGATTTGTGCATTGCCTGTTCCGGCCCTTTCGCGGGTAAACCCGCTCCTACAGGTGCAGCGCACGTCTCGGGAATTGTACGAACGCTGTAAGAGCGGGCTTGCCCGCGAAGGGGCCGGTGCTGGCAAACCCGGTCTATTCGACCCGCGTCTCACCGCTGTACACCAGGATTTCCCGACACCGCTTGCACAGGTATCGTCGCCCCTGGCGCACCAGCCTGTGCCGCTGCGCGGTAAACGGGAAATCGCTTTTCGGGCATGGGCAGCGGTAGATATAGCGGGTCACTGCGCGCCGTTGCACGTCATAGTTGTGGCAACGATTGGGCGGCAGCTCATAAACCCCGCGCATGATCAATTGCCACTCTTCACCGTGGGCCTGGATGCGGTCGCCAAACAGTTGGTGGGCAACCAGGTGTGCCACTTCATGGGCCACGGTCTGGCGCAGGAAGTCTTCCTGGTTTTCGCGGTAGAGCTGCAGGTTGAAGCGCAGCAGATTCTCGTGCAGGTGGGCGACACCGGCTTTTTGCCCGCGCAGTTTGAAGCTGACTTCCGGGCGCGGGAAGCGGCGTTTGAAAAAGGCTTCGGCTTGCTGGTAGCAGGTTTCGACGCGTTGTTTGAGCTGCTCGGGCATGGCGGGGCGGTTCTCCTGGCCAGGCATTATGCCGCAAGCGCAGGTGGCTTGCCGAGTCACCGGTCAGCGCACAGCCAGAGGCCGCCTCGCGGCGGCCCCTGGTTGATGCCCCAGTGTTGTTTCAGTCTGTTTTAGTTGGTGTAGACGGGCCCCACGCCCAGTCCCCAGATAATGACGGTAGCGGCCATGATAGCCACCAGTACCACCAAGCCTACTGCCAGCACCGAGCTGGAGAACAGGAAGCCTTCATCTGACGGTATGTTCATGAACGTTGGCAAGCCGACATACAGCAGGTATACCGTGTAGCAGATAGCGGCAGTGCCGATCAGCATGCCCAGCCAGAGATGCGGGTAAAGCGCCGCCAGGCCGCCGATGAACAAGGGTGTGGCGGTGTAGGTGGCAAAGGCGATGCATTGCGCCATGGACGGGTTGGCATCGTAGGTTCGGGCCATCCAGTGGATGAACGCGCCCATTACTGCCACCCCGGCCAGCATGGCCAGGTATGACATGATGCTCATCCAGATAGCGCTTTCCATGGTCAGCATCACTGCTGGTCGGTCACCGATCACCCAGCCAACCTGGGTAGTGCCGATAAACGCCGAAACGGCAGGAATCGCCGCGAGGATCAGGGTGTGCGTCAGGTACATGTGGCTGATGGTTTCTTCTTCGCCACGAATCTCCCGCCATTCCTGATCGGGATGGGTAAACAGCCCCACAACGTGATGAATCATGCCGATCACTCCTCTCAATGTTGCCAAACGCCCCCCACATGGAGCGCAAGCGGCCCGAGGCCCTAACACCGATGCAAGCGGTAATGTGGCCTTATGTGGCAGTATAGGAAGCCGTTGCCCGCATAAACCGTGCTTTTTAGAGCAAATTGCGCTGTAAGCGGTGCTGTTGATTACATTGAAGTCTTTATCGGAATGCCTACAGCGGCGCTGCGTTTGTGCGTAAAATAGCCGGCTTTTGTCACACCTCGCGGATTCAAGCGCTATGGGCACCCTTTCGGTCAACCAGAACAAACTGCAAAAACGCCTGCGTCGTCTCGCCGGCGAAGCCATCACCGACTACAACATGATCGAGGATGGCGACAAGGTCATGGTCTGCCTGTCCGGCGGCAAGGACAGCTACACCATGCTCGACGTTCTGTTGCACCTGCAGAAGGTGGCACCGATCACGTTCGAGATCGTGGCGGTGAACATGGACCAGAAACAGCCGGGCTTCCCTGAGCACGTATTGCCGGCGTACCTCAAGGAACTGGGGGTCGAATACCACATCGTCGAGAAGGATACCTACTCGGTGGTAAAGGAGCTGGTACCCGAAGGCAAGACCACTTGCTCGCTGTGTTCGCGCCTGCGCCGCGGTACCCTGTACACCTTTGCCGACGAAATTGGCGCTACCAAGATGGCGCTGGGGCATCACCGCGACGACATCGTCGAAACCTTCTTCCTCAACATGTTCTTCAACGGCGCGCTCAAGGGCATGCCGCCGAAGCTGCGCGCCGACGACGGCCGCAACGTGGTGATCCGCCCGCTGGCCTACTGCAGCGAGAAGGACATCCAGGCCTACTCGGACATGAAGGAATTCCCGATCATCCCGTGCAACCTGTGCGGCTCGCAGGAAAACCTGCAGCGCCAGGTGGTCAAGGACATGCTGGTGGAGTGGGAACGCAAGCACCCGGGCCGTACCGAGAGCATCTTCCGTGCCCTGCAGAACGTGGCACCGTCGCAGTTGGCCGACCGGAACCTGTTTGACTTCACCAGCCTGAAGATCGACGAAAACGCTACCCCGCGTTTCCTCGACGTGCTGAACATCTGAGCCCATGCGCGATTACCAGTGGTTGCATGAGTACTGCCTGAACCGTTTTGGTTCGGCCCAGGCGCTGGAGGCTTTCCTGCCGCAGCCGCGCACGCCGGCGCAACTGCGCGACATCAGTGACGACCGCTACCTGTCGACGCTGGCCCTGCGGGTGTTTCGCGCCGGGCTCAAGCACAGCCTGGTGGACGCCAAGTGGCCGGCGTTCGAGCAGGTGTTCTTCGGCTTCGATCCGGAGAAAGTGGTGTTGATGGGCGCCGAGCATCTGGAGCGGTTGATGCAGGATGAGCGCATTATCCGCCACCTGGGCAAGCTCAAGAGCGTGCCGCGCAATGCGCAGATGGTGCTGGATATCGCCAAGGCGCATGGCAGTTTTGGGGCATTCATCGCCGACTGGCCAGTGACCGACATTGTCGGCTTGTGGAAGTACCTGGCCAAGCACGGCAACCAGTTGGGTGGGTTGTCGGCGCCACGGTTTTTGCGCATGGTCGGCAAGGACACGTTCATCCCAACCGATGACATGGCGGCGGCGTTGATTGCGCAGAAGGTGATCGACAAGCAGCCGACCAGCCAGCGTGACCTGGCTTTGGTGCAGCAGGCGTTCAACCAGTGGCATGCAGAGAGCGGGCGGCCGCTGTGCCAGTTGTCAGTGATGCTGGCGCATACCGTCAACCATTGAGTCTTGTGTTGCTCCCATTCGCGGGCACGCCCGCTCCCACCGGTACTGCACAGGCCTTCAGCGCGGTGCGATTCCTGTGGCAGCGGGCACGCCTGCGAAAAATCTAACTGCCTTCGCCCGCCATGCGCCGCTCATGCTGGAACTTCCAGCGCACGTACAGCAACCCGGCAATGAACAGCCCCAGGCTCACCAGCACTTCAAGCCAGCCGAATACCGCCCGGGCCGGGTCGAACGCCGCCAGCACGCCCTTGATGAAATAGATATTCACCACGAAGCAGGTCCAGGCATGCGCCCGGGCGCTGCCTTTCAGCATGCCTGGCAGCAGTAACAGCAACGGCACCAGTTCGATCGCCAGAATCACCTCGACCCGGGCCCCATGCAGGTTGGCGAACCACAGGTTGTTCACCACCAGCAGGGCGATCAGGCCGAAGAAGCATGCCAGGCTCAATGCCCGGGTCAGGCGCAGGCGTGGTACCAGCCATTGCAGCGGCGGCAATACCTTGGGCTTTCTAGCCACGCGTGGCCTCCAGGGCCTTGGCCGTGGTTGCCAGGCGTTGGCCCAGGGCGCGGCACAGGGCGATTTCGTGGGGGTCGAGTTCGCGCTTGCCATCGGCGCCTGCGTGGTGGCTGGCGCCATAAGGCGTGCCCCCGCCACGGGTCTCGAGCAGTGCCGACTCGCTGTAGGGCAAGCCCATCACCAACATGCCGTGGTGCATCAGCGGCAGCATCATCGACAGCAAAGTCGTTTCCTGGCCGCCGTGCAGGCTGGCGGTGGAGGTGAACACGCCAGCCGGTTTGCCGACCAGCTCACCGCCTAGCCAAAGGCTGCTGGTGCCATCCAGGAAGTACTTGAGTGGCGCTGCCATGTTGCCGAACCGGGTCGGGCTGCCCAGTACCAGGCCTGCGCAGTGGCGCAGGTCATCAAGGCTGGCGTACAGCGCGCCACTGGCCGGAATATCCGGGGCCACCGCTTCGCATTCGGTGGAAATCGCGGGCACCGTGCGCAGGCGTGCCTCCATGCCGGCCAGCTCGATACCGCGGGCGATGTGCCGGGCCATTTCGCTGGTCGCTCCATGGCGGCTGTAATACAGCACCAGGATGTAGGGCGCGCTCACGACAGGATCTCCAGCACTTTCTCTGGCGGACGACCGACCACGGCCTTGTCACCGGCAACCAGGATCGGCCGCTCGATCAGCTTGGGGTGCTGGGCCATGGCCTCGATCAGTTGCGCGTCGGTCAGTGCCGGGTCGGCCAGGTTAAGCGTTTTATATTCGTCCTCGCCGCTGCGCAGCAATTGGCGCGGGGCGATGCCCAGCTTGCCGAGCAGGGCCTTGAGGGTGGCAGCGTCGGGCGGGGTTTCCAGGTAGCGCACGATGGTCGGGGCCAGGCCGCGGGCTTCGAGCAGTTCAAGGGCGCCGCGGGATTTTGAGCAGCGCGGGTTATGATAGAGCGTGAGGTCAGTCATGTCGGGTCGCATCCAGCTGGGTGTGGCGGCTATTCTAACCGCAGCGACTGACCAATTTGCTTTAAAACTCGAGAAGGATTGACCCATGGCAAGGCGTCTGGCAGCAGTACTGGCCATCACCGCGAGCCTGTTGCTCGGTGGTTGCGGTGCCGATTACGGCGTGGACCAACACGGTAATACGGTTAAGGCCGAACAGATCGAAGGGCACTGGCTGGTGCTCAACTACTGGGCTGAGTGGTGCGGGCCGTGCCGTACCGAAATCCCGGAACTGAACGCAGCGGCCAAGCAGTGGGCGGCTGATGGCGTCAAGGTGGTGGGGGTGAACTTCGATGGCCTGCAGGGGCAGGACCTGAAGCAGGCTGCCGAAACCCTGGGTATCGGTTTCACCGTGCTGGCCCAGGACCCGGCCGAGCGCTATGACCTGCCGCGCAGCGAGGCGTTGCCGGTGACCTACATCATTGACGACAAGGGCAAGGTGCGTGAGCAGTTGATGGGCGAGCAGACCCTGGAAGGGTTGCAGGCCAAGATCAAGGCCCTGAAAGGCGCCTGATGCCGGAGGGGCCGCTTTCGCGGCCCTTCGCGGGCATGCCCGCTCCCACAGGGGGACAGTCCAAACTGTGGGAGCGGGCGCGCCCGCGAAGGGCCGCAAAGCGGCCCCGGCAATCCTCAGCCTTCCTCAGGCCAGAAGCGCAGCGGCTTGCCTTCGGCCGGCCAGAAGCGTATCTGCTCCACCGGTGACACATCCCAACGCTCAACCGTTTCCAGCGCCTGCAGGAAGCGCTTTTCCTGTTCCATCAGCGCGGGTGCGCACAGCTTGCGGGTCTTGCCGACCTTACCAAAGCTGAGGTGTTCGCCATCCAGCGTGTAAGGCGCAAACCAGTGGTTGCAGCCGCCGTTGCCATAGGCACGGCCGTCGCTGGCCAGGGTCAAGGTCAGGTGGCTGTAGTCGATCAGTGGTCGTTCGCCAATCCACTCCAGCACGTAGCTGCGCTCCTGCTGCAGCTTGGAAGGTTCTGTGGCGCAGCCGAGCAGGCCGGTTGCAATCAGCACGCCGGTCAGCAGATTTTTCACTCGGCGCTCTCCTGGCAACGTGGGCACAGGTGTTTTTCGCCACGGCTGGTCCAGCCCAGCTCTGCAATACGGGCGCTGGCCGCCGGTTGACGAGCTGCCTTGCCGAGCTTGGCGTCTACCGCGAACTCGAAGCCCAGCACCGCATCGCAGTTATCGCATTCGACCTGCCAGGTGAGGATTTCCAGCTCGTTGAACACCGGGCCGCTCGCCACGGCAACCCACTGGCCGCGTGGGTTGATCAGGTGGCGCACGCTTTCCACGGTCAGGCGCATGGACAAATCCTTGCTGCCCTTGAGCGTGACCAGCAGGCTGTCGCCTTTGTGCATCGAGCCGCCGTTGCCAGTGACCTGATAGCGGCCCGGCACCAACGCACGGCACTCGATCAGGGTGTGTTGCGGGTTGAAAAGGGTGTAGCGAAAATCGTGTTCGACCATGGGTCCTCCAGAAATGCCGCGTATCCTAGCACTAACCCATCACCAGATTCTGTGGATTGCCTGCCGCCCAGCGGTTGATGTTGTGCAGTGTGGTCGCGGCAATGGCATCCAGCGCCTCGCGGGTGAGGAAAGCCTGGTGGGCGGTGATGATTACGTTGGGGAAGGTCAGTAGCCGAGCCAGCACATCGTCTTGCAAGGGCAGGTCGGAGCGGTCCTCGAAGAACAGTTGGGCTTCTTCTTCGTAGACGTCCAGGCCCAGGTAGCCAAGCTGGCCGCTTTTCAGTGCGTCGATCAGCGCAGGGGTGTCGACCAGCGCACCGCGACCGGTGTTGATCAGCATGGCGCCGGGCTGCAACTGGGCCAGGCTTTGCGCATTGATCAGGTGGCGAGTGTGCTCGGTCAACGGGCAGTGCAGGCTGATGATGCGGGCTTCGCGCAACAGCTCGGGCAGGGGCATGTAGCGGGCGCCAAGGGCCAGCAGCTCCGGGTTGGGGTAGGGGTCGTACGCCAGCAACTGGCAGCCGAAACCGGCCATGATGCGGGCAAAGGCGGCACCGATCTGGCCGGTACCGACCACCCCGACGGTTTTGCCGTGCAGATCGAAGCCGGTGAGCCCGTGCAAGGTGAAGTCACCTTCGCGAGTGCGGTTGTAAGCCCGGTGCAGACGCCGGTTGAGTGCCAGGATGAGCGCCACGGCATGCTCGGCAACCGCGTGTGGCGAGTAGGCCGGCACCCGCACCACGGTCAGGCCCAAGCGCTCGGCGGCGGCCAGGTCGACGTGGTTGTAGCCGGCCGAACGCAGGGCGATCAACCGCGTGCCGGCGGCGGCCAGGCGCTGCAGCACCGGCGCGCCGAGATCGTCATTGATGAAGGCGCAGACCACCTCAAAGCCATCTGCCAGGGCGGCGGTGTCGAGCGTCAGGCGGGCGGGCTGGAAATGCAGCTCCAGGGTGGTGCCGCGGGCAGCCTCGGTGAAGCTTTCCTGGTCGTAGTGCTGGCTGCTGAACAACAGGACGCGCATGGTGGGGCTCCTTGGGTTGGTTGCTGGCTGTGAGATCGAGCGCCGCCCGCGCGGCACAGCGCGAGCTCCTACGTTTGTTTCGGCCCAATTATTCCTGAGGATGTGCGCGCGAGCATTTTGCTGCATGGCGCGATATCACGTTGGACGAACAAAGCGGTCGCGCGCGTCTGGCACAGGCGTTACTGGCCCGAAACAAACGTAGGAGCGAGCATGGCTCGCGATGCGCCGCGCGGGCGGCGCTCGATCTCACAGGCGCCGCATGCTCCAAGCCAGGCCCCATGCGCTCACACATTCAGCCGGGCCTGCGCAGCCAGGCGACCGATCGCTGCATCCAGTTCATCCAGGGCCTGCTGCGCCAGCAGACTGTCCTGCTTCAGCAATGTCTCGCTACGCTGACACGCTGCCCTTAATTGCGGCACACCGCAATAGCGCGAGGCACCGTTCAGACGGTGTACTTGCTCGATCAGGCCATTGTGGTCGTCGGCTGCGCGGGCGGCGCGTATGGCTTCGCGGTCGGTATCCAGCGAGGCCAGCAGCATGCTCAGCATGTCAGCCGCCAGATCTGGCTTGCCAGCGGCCAGGCGCAGGCCCTCTTCGGGGTCGAGTACCTTCAGTTCGTCACCGTTGGGCAGTAGCTCGGCCTGCGCCTGCTGGGGTGTGCCCAGGCTCAGGCCGGTCCACTTCATCACCACCTGGGCCAGTTGCCGTTCGCTGATCGGTTTGGTCAGGTAGTCGTCCATACCGCTGTGCAATAACGCGCGCTTCTCGTTGGCCATGGCATGGGCCGTGAGGGCGACGATCGGAAGGGGGTTGCCGCTTTGGGTGTTTTCCCATAGGCGAATCTGTTCGGTACAGGCGCGGCCGTCCATGCCGGGCATCTGCACATCCATCAGCACCAGGTCGAACAGCTCGTCCTGCACGGCCTGTACCGCCGCATAACCATTGTTGACGGCCAGTACCTCGGCACCCAAGTCTTCGAGCAGGGTTTTTACCAGCAGCAGGTTGGCGGCGTTGTCGTCGACGCAGAGTATTTTCGGTCGGCGCTGGCCATTGACGCTGTTGACATCGGCCAGCGGGCGACGTGGTTGTACCAGTTCCAGCAAGAGACGCCGCAGCTTGCGGGTACAGGTCGGCTTGGACAGCAACTGGCCATGGCCGTTGGGCAGGTATGGGTGGTAAAGCGCCTGTTCGGTGGTCGGGCACAACACCACGCATTGGCAGTGGTAACGCTCGAGCTGCTGGTGATAATGGCCCAGTTGCTCGGGCGACAGGTTACCCAGGTTAGCCCCGAGCACGGCGAACTCGAACGGCAGGCCAGCCTGGCTGGCGGCCTGCACCCCTTGCAGCAACAGGTCATAGGAGCCGAACAGGCTCACGCTGAGGCCGCAGTCTTCCAATTGGTGTTCCAGCGCCTGGCGTGCCAGTTCGTGGCCATCGACAATGGCGGCACGGCGGCCAAGCAACGGCTGCGGTGGCAGGGCTTCGACATCGTCATGAGCCTTGGGCAGGTTGAGGCTGATCCAGAACTGCGATCCTTCACCCGGGGTACTGTCGACGCCGATCTCGCCGCCCATCTGTTCGATCAGGCGCTTGGAAATCACCAGCCCCAGGCCGGTGCCGCCGGGCTGGCGGGCCAGTGAGTTGTCAGCCTGGCTGAAGGCCTGGAACAGTGTGCGCACATCCTGTGGTGACAGGCCGATGCCGGTGTCCTGCACGCTGATGCGCAACTGCGCGCAGTCTTCGTGCTCGTCTTCCAGCATGGCGCGCACGACGATGGTGCCTTCGCGGGTGAACTTGATGGCGTTGCTGACCAGGTTGGTGAGAATCTGCTTGAGCCGCAATGGGTCGCCAACCAGGGAAGCAGGCGTGTCGCGGTAGATCAGGCTCAGCAACTCCAGCTGCTTGGCGTGGGCGGCCGGAGCGAGGATGGTCAGGGTGTCCTGGATCAGGTCACGCAGGTTGAACGGTATGCTGTCGAGCACCAGCTTGCCGGCCTCGATCTTGGAGAAATCGAGGATCTCGTTGATGATCCCCAGCAAGTTGTCAGCAGATTTCTCGATGGTGTTCAGGTAGTCGAGCTGGCGCGGTGTCATCTCGCTTTTTTGCAGCAGGTGGGTAAAGCCGAGGATGCCGTTGAGCGGGGTGCGGATTTCGTGGCTCATGTTGGCCAGGAACTCCGACTTGATACGGCTGGCCTCAAGTGCCTCTTTGCGCGCCATGTCCAGCTCGATGTTCTGGATTTCGATGGTTTCCAGGTTCTGGCGCACGTCTTCGGTGGCCTGGTCGATGCTGTGCTGCAGTTCTTCGTGGGCGTTTTGCAGGGTTTCGGCCATGCGGTTGATGCCGTGGGCCAGTTCGTCCAGCTCATGGCTGCCCATGGTTGGCAGGCGTTCTTCGAGGTGGCCGTCCTTGAGCTGATTGACCGCGTGCTTGATGCGTTCGATGGGGTCGTTGATGGTGCGGCTCATTCGCAGCGCCAACAGGCCGCTGAGTGCCAGGCAGGCGAGGATCAGCAACAGGCTGGTAAACAGGTTGCGGTAGCCGCGCAGCAGCGTGCCGTCGTGCGACAGCTCGATCTCTACCCATCCCAGCAGGCGCTCGGCTTCGGCCGGCACGGCGTCGGTGGCCAGGTCGCGATGGTGGCCGAACACGGGCATCAGGTAGCGGGTGGCGTCGTTACCGCTGCGCTGCAGGAGTTGGGTGCCAGTACCGCCGCTGGGCGGCAGGTTGAGCATGCTCGGGCCTGCGTGGGCCAAGCGCTTGCGGTCGGGGGCCAGAAACGCAACTGCGCGCACATCGGCCTGCTCCAGGGTTTGTGCGGCAATTCTCTCCAGTTGCGCAGGCGCGAGCCGGGCCATGGCGGGTGCGGCCAGTGGCGCCAGTTGTTCGGCGATCATTTTGCCGCGCTGCAACAGCTGGGTGCGCAGGTCGTTCTGTTGCAGCCAGGTGAAATAGCTACCCAGCACCAGGGCCATCAAGCCGGCCGGTAGCAGTGCCAGCAGCAGGACCCGACTGCGGATTCCCAAACGATCGAGCACACTCGCCTCCTTTGATGTGCCTGGATGCCGTCAAGTGGTAACGGCCAAGCCGCGAAGTTACTCCGCCTGCCGCACCATTGCATCTCTTTAGTATGTGTCATGCGCTGTTGCCGGGGTTATGGTCACAGCGCGGTTGCCTGGCAGGTGGCGAATACTCAATAATCGCTCAATTGAGAATTAGTGGCAGTTGCCAATGAATCCTGTAGCTATTTACAACTCCAACATCCTTGCCATCGAGGACGACCCGGTTCTTGGCGCCTATCTGCAAGAAGAGCTGCAGCGCGGCGGCTTCCAGGTCACCTGGTGCCGCAATGGCCTGGAGGGCCTGGAAAAGGCTGGCCGCCAGGCTTTCGATGTTGTGCTCATGGATATACTGCTGCCCGGGCTTGACGGGCTGGACGCCTTGGCACAATTGCGCAGGCGCAGCGCCACGCCGGTAATCCTGATGTCGGCGCTGGGGGCCGAGGCCGACCGTATCAGCGGCTTTCAGCGCGGCGCCGACGATTACCTGCCCAAGCCATTCAGCATGGCCGAGTTGCAGGTGCGCATCGAGGCGATTCTGCGCCGCGTGGCCCTGGAACGGCGGCATCAGGGCCCGCTGGAACCAGCCAACGGCGGCGGGCTGCAGTTCGACGAGGGGCTGTGTGACGTGTGCCTGGATAGCCGCCTGGCGGGCCTGACCCCCAGCGAATATCGCCTGCTGGACATACTGAACCGCAACCTCGACGAGGTCCTCAGCAAGCCGTTCCTGTACCAGCAGGTGTTGCAGCGCGGCTATTCACGGCATGACCGCAGCCTGGACATGCACGTCAGCCAGATCCGCCGCAAGCTAAAGGGCATTGGTTATCACGAACGGCAGATCCGCACCGTGTGGGGCAAGGGTTACGTGCTCAGTGCCGGCGAGGCGGAGTGAACCATGCTCGACCGCCATTCGCTGTTCTGGAAGCTGGCCGTCTTGCTGGTGGGCTTCTGCCTGCTGATGATCGGCCTCAGTTACACCTGGGGCCGGCACATGGAAACCCAGAACGCCTTCCTCTCGGAGCCGGCACGGCAGACCTTGCGAGGTTATGCCGCCGAAGCTGAGCAGGCCTGGCGCAGCGGCGGGCGGGCAGGGCTGGACCAGTGGGTGGCGGCCATGCATCAGCGCGAACGGGGCTGGGTGGGCGTGCTCGACATCAACCTGCGCCCGCTCGACAACGCCACACTCAACCCGCAGATCATGCAGCGTCTGACACGCCTGCGGGGTGTCGATTGGCCGATGAGTCGGCGTAGCGTCGACCAGCCGTGGGTGCGCATACCGTTCCCGGGGGCCCCGGAGCAGGGGATGCTGGTGATCGAACTGCCGCAGCGCTTCAATCCGGGCCAGCACCGCTTGCTGTGGCGCATCGTCACCAACGGCATCATTCCGGGGTTGTTCACCTTGCTGTTGTGTGTAGGCCTGTACCGCATGTTGATCGTGCCGCTGAATCAACTTCGCGAGCAGGCCAATGCCTGGCGGGCCGATCAACTGTCGGCCCGCCTGGACTCGCGCACCATCGCCCGGCATGACGAGCTGGGTGAGCTGGCGCGTGCCTTTGACCAGATGGCTGAGCGGCTGCAAGGCACGGTGGCTATGCAGCAGCAGTTGCTGCGCGACCTGTCCCACGAAATGCGTACGCCGCTGAGCCGGCTGCGGGTGGCCTGCGATGGTGAAACCGACCTGCAGCGTCTGCGTGATCGCCTGATCCGTGAAGTGGACTGCATGCAGCAACTGGTCGAAGACACTCTGCAACTGGCCTGGCAGGACGCCGAGCGTGCACCGATGAACCTGGAACCGATCGAGGTCCACGCCTTGTGGGAGTTGCTGGCCGAAAATGCCAGCTACGAGAGCGGCTGGTCGCCTGCGCAATTGCGCTGCGAAGTACCGGCCGACTGCTGGGTGCAGGGCAACCTCAACCACCTGGCTCAGGCGCTGGAGAACATGTTGCGCAATGCCATTCGTCACTCGCCGGCCGAGGGTGTGGTGCGGCTGGGAGGCCAGCGCGAAGGCGGTTATTGGTGGCTGTGGCTGGAGGATGAAGGCGGCGGAGTGGCTGAAGAGGACCTGGAGCGGATCTTCGCGCCGTTCTCGCGGCTGGACGGTTCTCGGCCGGGGGATGGGGGCTTCGGTCTGGGCTTGAGCATCGCCCGCAGTGCCATTCAGCGCCAGGGCGGGACCTTGTGGGCGCAGAATGGCAAACGCGGGTTGCGCTTGTGGATGAGGTTGCCGTTGCATGTGCCGGCCTTTTCGCGGGTAAACCCGCGCCTACAGGGATCCGCTAGCCTTTAGGCGCGTTTTTACCCGCGAAGAGGCCCGCACATGTCTCACCGTTATAGCTTGTAGCTATATGCACTACAGATTGCGTGATATGGCCGCGAAGGGTTTGCCGGTATGATAGGCACCCCGCCGTCCGGATTGCGAAATACGCCCATGACCGTGCAGTACCCAACCATCGCCGATTGCGTCGGCAATACGCCACTGGTTCGCCTGCAGCGCATCGCTGGCGAAACCAGCAATACCCTCCTGCTCAAGCTTGAAGGTAACAATCCCGCCGGCTCGGTGAAGGACCGCCCGGCACTGTCGATGATCGCTCGCGCCGAACTGCGGGGCCAGATCAAGCCGGGCGATACCCTGATCGAAGCCACCTCCGGCAACACGGGCATTGCCCTGGCGATGGCGGCGGCGATCAAGGGCTACAAGATGATCCTGATCATGCCCGACAACTCCACCGCCGAGCGCAAGGCCGCCATGACGGCCTATGGCGCCGAGCTGATCCTGGTGACCAAGGAGGAGGGTATGGAAGGCGCCCGTGACCTGGCCGAGAAGCTGCAGGCCGAAGGCCGTGGCCTGGTGCTCGACCAGTTCGCCAACGGCGACAACCCGATCGCCCACTACAACAGCACCGGCCCGGAGATCTGGCAGCAGACCCAGGGCACCATTACCCATTTCGTCAGCTCCATGGGTACCACCGGTACCATCATGGGCTGCTCGCAGTACCTCAAGGAACAGAACCCCGCGGTGCAGATCATCGGCCTGCAACCGATGGAAGGCTCGGCCATTCCGGGCATTCGCCGCTGGCCCGAGGAATACCTGCCGAAGATCTTCGACGCCACCCGGGTCGACCGCGTGGTCGATATGTCGCAGCAGGAAGCCGAAGACACCACCCGTCGCCTTGCGCGTGAAGAGGGCATTTTCTGCGGCGTGTCTTCTGGTGGTGCGGTGGCGGCCATGTTGCGCCTGTCCCGCGAAGTGGAAAATGCCGTGATGGTTGCGATCATTTGCGACCGCGGCGACCGTTATCTGTCCACTGGCCTGTTTGATCCACGCTAAATGTCCAAGAAAAAAAGCAACAGCGGCCTGCGCTTCCAGCCGGCCGGCGGCAATCGCACCCCCCAGGTCCCCGTGGGCAAGAAGCAGCGCCTGGACATCGAGCGCCTGGCCGGTGACGGCCGTGGCATCGCCTTCCTCGACGGGCGTACCTGGTTCGTCAGCGGCGCTTTGGCCGGTGAGGTCGTGGAGGCGCGGGTGCTCAACGCCCGTGGCAAAGTGGTCGAAGCCCGCCTGGAGCGGTTGCTGCAGGCCGGGCCCGAGCGCCGTGAGGCGCCATGTCGCTACTACGCCCGCTGCGGTGGCTGCAACCTGCAGCACCTGCCGCACGAAGCGCAACTGGCGCTGAAGCAGCGCACCCTCGCCGAGCAGCTGCAGCGGGTGGCCGGCGTGCAACCCGAGGAATGGGCCACCCCCCTGAGCGGGCCGGAATTTGGCTACCGGCGCCGGGCCCGTGTGGCTGTGCGTTGGGACGTCAAGGCGCGTCAACTGGAGGTGGGCTTCCGCGCCGAAGCCAGCCAGGACATCATTGCCATCGACGATTGCGCCGTGCTGGTACAGCCCTTGCAGTCGATTCTGCGCCACTTGCCGACTGTGCTGCGCTCGTTGAGCAAACCGCAGGCGCTGGGCCATGTGGAGCTGTTCAGTGGCACCGCCGAGGCGGTTCTGGTGCGCCACGTCATGCCGTTGCCGGCTGAGGACCAGGCCAGGCTGCAAGCGTTCTGCGAGCAGGCCAATGCCCAGCTGTGGCTGCAAGGCGAAGGTGAGCCGGCGCCAGTGGACCCAGCGGCGCAGTTGGGCTTTGCCCTGGCACCCTGGCAGCTGGAGCTGGCCTGGCGCCCGGGCGATTTCGTGCAGGTGAATGCCCAGGTCAATACCGCGATGATCGAGCAGGCCTTGGCCTGGCTCGCGCCACAGGCCGACGAGCGTGTGCTGGACTTGTTCTGCGGGCTGGGCAACTTTGCCCTGCCGCTGGCTCGCCAGGCGCGTGAGGTGGTGGCAGTGGAAGGTGTACAGGCCATGGTCGATCGGGCCGCGGCCAATGCCCGGAACAACAATGTGCATAACGCACGGTTTTTTCAGGCCGATTTATCGCAGCCTTTGGCAGGCACCGGATGGGCCGCCGAGGGCTTTTCTGCGGTACTCTTGGATCCACCGCGCGACGGTGCTTTCGAGGTGGTGCAAGGCATCGCCCGCCTCAAGGCCAGAAGGCTGGTCTACGTATCGTGCAACCCGGCCACGCTGGCGAGAGACGCCCAAGTGCTGGTCGGCCAGGGGTACCGGTTAAAAAGGGCCGGGATTCTCGACATGTTTCCTCAGACGGCGCATGTCGAGGCCATGGCGTTATTCGAAGCGGGCTAGCTGACTGGCCCCTTGGTGCGGTTGCCACGGAAGGGCGGCCGCACGGTGATCGCCAGCACACCCGTATGGTGTGCTGCATGGAAAGGTAAAACAAAGATGGTACAGGTGAGAGTGCACCAGCCGGTCAACACAGACGGCAGTATCAATCTCGAAGCATGGTTGGACCATGTGGTAAGCGTCGATTCGGCACTGGATCGCGCAGCGCTGAAAGAAGCCTGCGAGTTTGCTCTTGAGGTAGAGAAAAAGGGCAACCCGGCCAAGCATTCCTGGGCGGATGGTACGTCCAGCTTCCAGGCTGGCCTGGAAATCGCCGAAATTCTGGCTGACCTCAAGCTCGACCAGGATTCCCTGGTGGCTGCGGTCATCTACCGTTCGGTGCGCGAGGGCAAGGTCACCCTCGCCGAGGTCAGCCAGTGTTTTGGCCCGGTGGTGTCCAAGCTGATCGACGGCGTGCTGCGCATGGCCGCCATCAGTGCCAGCCTCAGCCCGCGACAGTCGCTGGTGCTGGGCTCGCAGGCGCAGGTCGAGAACCTGCGCAAGATGCTGGTGGCCATGGTCGACGACGTGCGCGTGGCACTGATCAAGCTGGCCGAACGCACGTGCGCAATCCGTGCGGTCAAGTCCGCCGACGATGAGAAACGCCTGCGCGTCGCACGTGAAGTGTTCGATATCTATGCGCCACTCGCGCACCGCCTGGGTATCGGTCACATCAAGTGGGAGCTGGAAGACCTTTCTTTCCGCTACCTGGAGCCCGACCAGTACAAGCAGATCGCCAAGCTGTTGCATGAGCGGCGGCTGGACCGCGAGCGCTTCATCAGCGACGTGATGACCCAGCTGCAGAACGAGTTGCTCGCCACTGGCGTAAATGCCGACATCAGTGGTCGGGCAAAACATATCTATTCGATCTGGCGCAAGATGCAGCGCAAAGGCCTGGAGTTCAGCCAGATCTACGACGTGCGTGCGGTGCGCGTGCTGGTGCCGGAAATCCGCGACTGCTACACCGCGCTGGGCATCGTGCACACCTTGTGGCGGCATATTCCCAAGGAGTTTGACGACTACATCGCCAACCCCAAGGAGAACGGCTACCGCTCCTTGCACACGGCGGTAATCGGCCCTGAGGGCAAGGTGCTGGAAGTGCAGATCCGTACCCACGGCATGCACGAAGAGGCCGAGCTTGGGGTATGCGCGCACTGGCGCTACAAGGGCACCGACGTCAAACCCAGCTCCAACCACTACGAAGAGAAGATTTCCTGGTTGCGCCAGGTGCTGGAGTGGCACGAAGAGCTGGGCGACATCGGTGGCCTGGCCGAGCAGTTGCGGGTCGACATCGAGCCTGACCGGGTTTATGTGTTCACGCCCGACGGCCACGCCATCGACCTGCCCAAGGGCGCCACGCCACTGGACTTCGCCTACCGCGTGCACACCGAGATCGGCCACAACTGCCGCGGCGCCAAGATCAACGGCCGTATCGTGCCGCTGAACTACAGCCTGCAGACTGGCGAGCAGGTGGAGATCATCACCAGCAAGCACGGCAACCCCAGCCGTGACTGGCTGAACTCCAACCTGGGCTACGTCACCACCTCGCGGGCGCGGGCCAAGATCGTCCACTGGTTCAAGTTGCAGGCCCGCGACCAGAACGTTGCAGCCGGCAAGACCTTGCTTGAGCGCGAGCTCAGTCGTCTGGGCCTGCCGCAGGTTGATTTCGAGCGCCTGGCCGAGAAGACCAACGTCAAGACTGCCGAGGACATGTTTGCCGCGCTCGGTGCTGGTGACTTGCGCCTGGCTCATCTGGTCAACGCTGCCCAGCAGTTGCTGGAGCCCGAGCGTATCGAGCAGATCGAACTGGTGCCGCGCAAGCCTACCGGGCCGCGTACCGGCAAGCGTGGCGACATTCAGATCCAGGGTGTCGGCAATCTGCTGACACAAATGGCCGGCTGCTGCCAGCCGCTACCGGGCGATGCCATTGTCGGTTACATCACTCAGGGCCGTGGCGTGAGCATTCATCGCCAGGACTGTGCCTCGGTACTGCAACTGGCGGGCAAGGAGCCAGAGCGCATGATCCAGGTGAGCTGGGGGCCGATCCCGGTGCAGACCTACCCGGTCGACATCGTCATCCGTGCCTACGACCGCCCGGGTCTGCTGCGCGATGTGTCGCAGGTGCTGTTGAACGAGAAGATCAACGTGCTGGCGGTGAACACCCGTTCGAACAAGGAAGACAACACCGCGCTGATGTCGCTGACCATCGAGATCCCTGGCCTGGACGCGCTGGGGCGCCTGCTGGGGCGGATCTCGCAGTTGCCGAACATCATCGAGACGCGGCGTAATCGTACCCCTTGAGACCGTGGCGCCAGCTTCGCGGGCTTGCCCGCTCCACAGGATGGATGCAGGTTTCAAAATCTGCACCGTACCTGTGGGAGCGGGCAAGCCCGCGAAGAAGCCACCACCGAAGGACCTGCCTGTATGACCTACACCCTTGACGACCTGCTGCATCTCATGGCCCGCCTGCGCGACCCGCAGTACGGCTGCCCGTGGGACCTGAAGCAGAACTACGCCAGCATCGTCCCGCACACCCTCGAAGAGGCCTACGAGGTCGCTGACACTATCGAGCGCGGCGATTTCGAGCACCTGCAAGGCGAGCTGGGCGACTTGCTGTTCCAGGTGGTCTACTACAGCCAGCTGGCCCGCGAAGAAGGGCGTTTCGAGTTCGATGGCGTGGTCGACAGCATCACCCGCAAGCTCATCCGCCGCCACCCGCACGTATTCCCCACTGGCGAGCTGTACGCGCCGGTGGATACACCCAGCCTGAGCGAAGCCCAGGTCAAGTCGCGCTGGGAAGAAATCAAGGCCGAAGAGCGCGCGGAGAAGAGCCAGCCCGAACAGCTGTCGCTGCTTGATGACGTGCCGGCAACCTTGCCGGCGCTGTCGCGGGCAGCCAAACTGCAAAAACGTGCGGCCACGGTCGGTTTCGACTGGCCGGCGGCGTTGCCGGTGCTGGACAAGGTCCGCGAAGAGCTGGATGAAGTGCTGCAGGCCATGGCCGACGGCGACGCCGATGCACTGGAAGATGAAGTCGGCGACTTGCTGTTTGCTGCGGTCAACCTCGCCCGCCACCTCAAGCAAGACCCAGAGCATGCGCTGCGCCGCGCCAATCGCAAGTTCGAACGACGTTTCCGTTTTATCGAACAGGCATTGCGCGACAGTGGCCGCCCCATTGAAGATTGTGACCTTGACGAGCTGGATGCCCTTTGGGGTGAAGCCAAACGTCAGGAAAAGAACCTGCCCAGCTGCGGCTGAGCTGTTGCATAAGTGAGTGAGTATTCATGAGCCTTTCCCTTCGCGACCAATTGCTCAAAGCCGGTCTGGTCAACCAGAAACAGGTCTCGCAGACCAACAAAGCTGAAAAGAAACAGAAGCGCATGGAGCACAAAGGCCAGGTCGAGATCGACGACAGCCAGCAGCGCATGGCCAAGGAAGCCATGGCTGAAAAAGCCAGGCGTGACCAGGAACTGAACCGCCAGCAGCAGGAAAAGGCCGAGCAGAAGGCCCGTGCCGCGCAGGTCAAGCAACTGATCGAGGCCACTCGACTGCCCAAGCTGAACACCGAGGATTACTACAACTTCGTCGACGACAAGAAGGTCAAGCGCATTGCTGTCAACGCCCTCATGCGTACCAAGCTGAGCAATGGTGCGCTGGCCGTGGTAGCCCATGCCGGTGGTTACGAGGTTATCCCCCGTGAGGCCGCATTGAAGATCCAGGAACGCGACCCCGACCGTATTCTGCTGCTCAATAGCCATGTCGAGGAAGCGGACGAAGACGACCCGTACGCGGCTTACAAGATCCCTGATGATCTGATGTGGTAAACAGGAAATCACCGCCCTGGCGGTAACGCGGTTCATTCAAGATCGCCAGGGCTTCTTTGCGGCCCTTTCGCGACGCAAGGTCGCTTCTGCGGCCATCGTGAAATACGCGTTGGTTCGCAGCTCGCCGAACCGGCGCGATCAGTCAGCTGCGCCATTGCCTTGGTTCCTTCCGTTCGTCGGACATTTCCTAGGGTTCTGGCACAGCGGCTAGCCTCCAGCTTAGCGTCAGGGATAGCGCTGAACATTCGGTCCAGGAAGGGCCAGTACGCCTCGTCGTCCCGACGCTTTATCTGCTGAGGAGACGACAATGAAAATAACCCTGAAACGGTTGGCGTGCCTGGGTGCGAGCTTCACCAGTGCGCTCGCCATGGCCGATGCGGCCAGCCCGCCGGTGCTGTCACCTGCGGTTCCCTTCGACGTCACCGCCAATCCCCCCTTCACGCTGGACAGCTTGCAACACGATTTCGACGTGCTGTCGTGGCAGACCTTCGTCGCCCTGAACTGGCCCGCCAACGCCGACGGCAGCGCCAACACCTCGGCGCAGATCGGCGCACCCGGAAAGACGGTGTGGGAGTCGTGGAAAGAAAGCTACGAGATCTTCCTGCCCAAGGGACAGAAACCTGTTGGCTGGGACCAGCAGGCGCCAGTGCCCGCGGCCTGCCAAGGCAAGGGTGACTTGCCGGTGCTGCAGCAGATGGGCAAGGTCGCCGGCGTGCTCGATGAGTTCATCCAGCCGTTCAAGACCGGCCCGTTGGTCGACCAAAGTGGCACTTACACGCGCAACGCGATCATGGTCAACAAGCCGATGTTCGATGACATCGTCAACAATGGCCTGTACAGCAAGGAAGGCCAGCAAGCGTTCCTGAGCAAGGCCGACAACCGCATTGCTTTCGCCTGCGGTTCGCAAAAAGCCCGGCAGGTTGGCGCGATCATGGTCAAGTCGGCCTGGAAAGTGCTCGATGGCAGCGACAACCCGCAGGAATTCCACGCCGTCGACGCGCTGGTCTATACGCCCGGCAATGCCGACCCGAACAAGGGGGCGGTGATCCCCGAGTCGTGCAATGCACAAAAGGTCGGACTGGTAGGCCTGCACATCGTGCACAAGACCCAGGGCGCACCGCAGTGGGTATGGTCGACGTTCGAGCACGTGCGCAACGTGCCGGAAAAGACCACGCCAATGAACGAGCGCAAGGGGCCCTACCTGTTCTACGACGCCCAGGCCAGCGATCGCCCGGTGAACGAGCCGCCCGCGCAACCGTGGGACCCGTCGAAGAAGGCCATCCCCTCGCAGATCGTGCGTGAAATTCCCGTCACCGCCGCCACCCAACAGCTCAACGCGCAGTGGCAAGGTGCGCTCAAGGGCACGGTGTGGGCCAACTACCACCTGATCAGCACCCAGTGGCCCACCGCCCCGGCCGATGACTGCCAGGTGCCGTCGCCGACCAACCCGTTAGGTACGCCTGCGCCGAACTTCCTGGCCAACGCCACCCTGGAGACCTACAACCAGGGCACCACCCCACAGGCCTCGTCCAGCTGCATGGAGTGCCACAACAACGCGACCACCCGCGTGACTCAGTCACCGCGCACCAGCTTCGCCGATTTCACTTTCCTGCTTGAACGTGCCCAATCCACCGGCGCCAAGGAGTGATGCCATGAGCGACCAGAACCTGCAAAACTTCATCGGCTTGTCCGCCGTGCTCACTGGCCTGTCGGCCAAGCTGCTGGCGCCGTCCGTCGACCCGATCAACCTGCCGCCGGTGTTCTTCGCCACCGCCCAGCAAGGCATGGGCCTCGAGGCGTTCAGCAGCCTGCTGGAGCTGTACGCCGGCATCCAGAGCCAGCCGCCTGCGCAAATCGCCAGTGCCGTGCTCGATAACGCGAACCCGCAAATTGCCCAAGGCGCCCGCTCGATCATGAAGCTGTGGTTGCTCGGCAGTTGGTATCAACCCTACGACCTGGGCAACGCGCGCACGGGTGATACGCGTGTGGTCTCCGACCAGGCCTACAAGGAGAGCTGGGCGTGGAAGATCGCCCAATCCCACCCCATGGGCTACAGCCAGTTCCATTTCGGATACTGGGGTGAGCAGCCACCGACCCTTAAGCAATTCACCGGTGTCGACGCCAAGGAAGGGCAGCAGCCATGAGCAATGTACAAACCCAGAACATCGAAACCGCCGATGTGATCGTGGTGGGCGCCGGCATGGCCGGCAGTGTCATGGCCTACCAGTTGGGCCTGGCCGGGTTGAAAGTGCTGGTGCTCGAATCGGGCCCGGCCATTCCGCCGAATCGCAGCGAGTACCTGGAGCGCTTCTACACCGCGGTGCTCAAAGCGCCCGAGTCGCCGTACCCACCTGAGCAGAGCGAGCAGACCCCGGCCACGCAGTTCGCGCCAAGGGCGACCATCCAGGACCTGATCACCGCGGGTAGCCAAGACCCGAACAAGGCGCAGAAGAGCTACCTTGTGCAGAAGGGGCCGCAACTGTTCGCCAGCACTTACGAGCGGGTAGGCGGGGGCACCATGTGGCACTGGATGGGTACGGCCTTGCGCCTGCTGCCCAACGACTTTCGCATGCGCACTGCCTACAACGTCGGGGTCGATTGGCCGATCAGTTACGACGACCTGCAGATCGCCTACTGCCGCGCCGAAGAGGAGATGGGCGTGTCTGCCGACGTCGCCTCGCAGACTTACCTGGGCGTGACCTTCCCGCATGGCTACAAATACAGCATGCATGGCATCCCGCCGTCGCTGGTCGACCAGGGCCTGGGCAAGAACGTCACGGGGACGGTGTACCAGAGCCCGGAGAAGGGGCCCGACGGCAAGCCGTACCCAGGCGTCACCCTCAATGTCCGGCAGACCCCGGCCGGGCGCAACTCGCAGAATGATAACGGCCGCCGAGTGTGCGCTGGCAACACCAGCTGCACGCCGATCTGTCCGATCCAGGCCAAGTACGACGCCACCGTGACCATGGCCAAGGCACTGGATACCGGGAACGTGCGCATCCTCTACCAGACCGTGGCAAGCCAGGTGCAGGTCGATGCCAATGGGGTCACGGGAATCGATTTCATTCAGTACCAGAACAATGGTACGCGCCAGAACGGCACGGCCCAGGGCAAACGTTACGTGATTGCCGCCCACGCGATCGAAACACCGAAACTGCTGCTCAACTCCATCGGCCCGAACAGCCCTAAAGGGGTCGCCAACAGTAGCGGCCAGGTCGGCCAGGCGTTGGCTGACCACCCGGTGTACCTGGCCTGGGGCCTGATGCCCGAAGGCAAGCCGCTGTTCCCGTTCCGTGGGCCATTGTCCACCTCGGGGATCGAGGACATGCGCGATGGCCCGTTCCGCAGCCAGCGTGCCGCCTGGCGTATCGAAATCGGCAACGAGGGCTGGAACTGGTCGGTAAACGACCCCTACACCTCAGTCTGCGATTTCATCGACGGCACCAACCATGGCGGCGCTAACCCCAACAAGCTGGCATTGTCCGGCCAGGCGCTGGTGCAGCAGCTCAATAGCGTGCTGACCCGCCAGTTCCGTCTGGGCTTCTTGATCGAACAGGTGGAGAAAGACCCTGACAAAGCGCTTTGCCGGGTGGAGAGGAGCACGGAGTTCACCGACGGCCTGGGCCTGCCTCGGCCACAGATCACCTACGAACTGTCCGACTACACCAAGGAGGGTTTCAAGCAGGCGCGCCTGGCCGCCACGCACATCATCACCGAGCTGATGGGCGCCACCGAGCTGACCGACCTGAACCCTAAGCTCGAGCCCGGTTCGCAAACGGTGTTCGAGTACGACGGCCAGAACTACGCGTTCTACGGCGCTGGCCACTTGATGGGCACCTACCGCATGGGCTCGGACCGCACCAAGTCGGTGGTGGACAAGGATCAGCGCAGTTGGGACCACCCCAACCTGTTCCTGGTCGGCGACGGCGTGTTCCCCACCACCGGCACCGCCAACCCGACCTTGACCATTACCGCGTTGACCTTCCAGGCCGCTGACGTGGTGGCCAGCGACCTGCTTAAGTGCACCGTACAGGTGCAGGCCAACCAGGCTTGGCAGGGCACGGGCATGCAGGTCAATGGGCAGAGCTGGCAGTTGGCGGTCTGTACGGGCGGGCAGTGGACGGCCAACCCGGCCACCGGGATGGTCGGCGCGGCGGGCAACCCAAGGTTGATCGCGAAGTCCGGTTATGCCTTGCCCGGTCAACCGGAAGGGGCGTTGATCGGGCGTATCGGCAACAGCGGCGTGCCGTTCCTGGTCGGCAACCAGGTGCAATTGCCGCGTGGCCAGCAAGGTGAGTTGCAGTTGTGCATCAATGACGACCTGGACGGGCGTTACGGGGCTGGCCTGAGCGATAACCTGGGCAGTCTGTCGGTGGAGGTGCGTTTCGGGGTGGTGTAGGCCCTGTCATGACAACCCCACAATGCTCCGGTAATGCGCGGTATTGTGGGGTTGTTCTCTGAGCCCAGATCAATCATGGGGTCGCAACAAGGGGCAGGGTCATTGCGTGGCGCGCTGGTTTTCCAGGTCTTCAAGCTCTACGCGGTATTGGTGTGCTTCGTGTTCGTTATGGAACATGCCCACCAGTTGGCCTTGTTGGTACACATCCCAGATCCGCACGCCAGCGGCCAGGCCTTCGTGGGACATTTTCGATTCGTCGCGTTCGGTTACTTGGACAGTCATCGGTAAACTCCACTTCTTCAAGATGGCTGCGACAGTGTGTCGCACACCCTCTTTATAGAGTTTGTTAGCAGACTAAGTAAGTAAAACAGGCATGAAACAAGTTTCATGAAGCAGGGAGGTATGCCGCCTGAACGGGTCTCTTCGCAGCAAAGAAAAGCCCCGCACTGGGCGGGGCTTCAGGTGTTGCAGGCAGTGCAGGATCAGTTGCCCTTCACCGGCTTGCCATCGACCGTGCCATCCTGCAACACGATCACGTACTCCTTGCCATCGGTCTCTACCTGGCGCAGTTGCACCAGCAGGTAGTCCCAGTTCTTGGCGAACCACAGCTCGGTAATGCGCTTGCTCTGGCTTGGATCGCGCACGCGCTCGACCTTCACTGCATCGACCTGGCCGGTCTTGGTGGTGACCTTTTCGGTGCCCAGCACGCGGAAGTCGTAGGTGTCGATCTCGTCGCCGTCGACCACCTGATAGGTCATGCTCTTCTTGCCTGCGGCCACGTCGTGCTGCAGGGCCAGTTGGTAGGACGACTTGTCCAGTACACCGCGGTTCAGTGGCAGGCTGACGGCATCGCCACGGTCGCTACCGGTGACCTTCTTGGTGCTCCAGTCGAAGTTCAGGTCTACCTTTTTGGCCTTACCCAGGCCGCCACGCTCGAAGTGGTACTTCTGCGGCAGCAGGGTGTCGTTGTCCAGACGCAGGGTGCTTTCCTCGGTCAGGCTGGCGATCATCATGGAAGCCTTGAAGTTAAGGTCCCAGGTACCGTTGGCATTTTTGACCAGGCTGCGCTCGGCGGTGCCGCTCATGGGCAGCTGTTTCCAGTCGGCGGTGTAGCTGGCCGAGAAGGGCTTCAGATCAGCTGCCTGGAGGGGCAGGGCGAGCACGGCGAGAGCCAAGAGCAGGGCGCGACGCATAAATTCTCCTAGGATCGAATCAAGTGACCGCTGGCCGCCAGTGGCTGGCCGTCCAGTAATGCACCCTGTTCGCCAAGACGCAAGCGCCCTTCAGCGAACCAGCGCACCGCCAGTGGGTAGATCAGGTGTTCCTGATGGTGTACCCGCTGTGCCAGGCTTTCGACGGTGTCGTCAGACGCCACCGGTACCACAGCCTGTACGACCAGTGGGCCGCCATCGAGTTCCTCAGTCACGAAGTGTACGCTGCAGCCATGCTCGGCGTCGCCAGCTTCCAATGCCCGGCGATGCGTATGCAGGCCCTTGTACTTGGGCAGCAGCGATGGGTGGATATTGAGCAGGCGGCCCTGATAGTGGCGCACGAAGTCGCCACTGAGGATGCGCATGAAACCGGCCAGCACCACCAGGTCCGGGGCAAAGCCGTCGATGTGCGCCATCAGCGCGGCATCGAAGGCTTCCCGGCCGTCGAACTGGGTGTGGTCGAGCACGACGCTGTCGATGCCGGCCGCCGCAGCGCGCTTCAGGCCGAAGGCATCGGCGCGGTTGGATACGACCGCGCGGATACGCACCGGGCTGTCCTGCCCTTGGCAGCTGTCGATCAGGGCTTGCAGGTTGCTGCCGGAGCCCGACAGCAGTACCACTACATTGCAGGTCTTGCTCGGCATCAGTGTGCCTTGAGGTTCTGCAGCTCGACCTGGGCAGCGCCTTCGGCGGCTTCGGCGATGTGGCCGATGACCCACGGTTGCTCACCGGCGGCACGCAGTTCGTTCAGGGCGGCTTCGACCTGGTCCTGGCCTACGCAGATGACCATGCCCACACCGCAGTTCAGTACGCGGTGCATTTCGTGCTCGTCGACGTTGCCTTTTTCCTGCAGGAAGTCGAACACCGCCGGGCGCTGCCAGCTGGCCACGTCAACCACGGCCTGGGCGTTTTTCGGCAGTACGCGCGGGATGTTGTCCAGCAGGCCGCCGCCGGTGATGTGGGCCATGGCCTTGACTGCGCCGGTGTTTTTGATCAGTTGCAGCAGCGGTTTGACGTAGATGCGGGTCGGCGCCATCAGCAGGTCGGTCAGCGGCTTGCCGTCCAGCTGGGTGTTCTCGATATCGGTAGCCGACACTTCGAGGATCTTGCGGATCAGCGAGTAGCCATTGGAGTGCGGGCCCGAGGACGGCAGGGCGATCAGCGCGTCGCCGGTGGTAACCTTGGAGCCGTCGATGATCTCGGCCTTTTCCACCACGCCTACGCAGAAACCTGCCAGGTCGTAGTCTTCGCCTTCGTACATACCAGGCATTTCGGCGGTTTCACCACCGACCAGCGAGCAGCCGGCCAGTTCGCAACCGGCGCCGATGCCGGTGACCACGGTGGCGGCCACGTCAACGTTCAGCTTGCCAGTGGCATAGTAGTCGAGGAAGAACAGTGGCTCGGCGCCGCAGACGACCAGGTCGTTGACGCACATGGCGACCAGGTCCTGGCCAATGCTGTCGTGCTTGTTCAGGTTCAGTGCCAGGCGCAGCTTGGTGCCGACGCCGTCGGTGCCGGAGACCAGCACCGGCTGCTTGTAGCCGGCCGGGATCTCGCAGAGGGCGCCGAAGCCGCCCAGGCCACCCATGACTTCAGGGCGTGCGGTGCGTTTTGCCACGCCCTTGATGCGTTCGACCAGTGCTTCGCCGGCGTCGATGTCTACACCGGCGTCCTTGTAGCTCAGGGAGGGTTGCTTGCTCATTGATCCAGGCCTTTAGGAGGGAGGGATTCTTAAAAACGACCATGACGGCCAAGGCCGGCTGGTAAGCGGCGGCGGTCTGAAACGTCAGTGGTCTGTGAAGGCGCGCGATTTTATCAGGGTTGCCGGGCAGCGGCCATCCTCAGGCCGACGGGCAGGGCATGAAAAAGATAATTAGTTGGGGCGTTCGCCTTGAGGGAACAGCGATGCGCCGCGCGGGCAGGCGCGCGATCTCACTGGCGCTGAACCGCTCAAGGCGAACACCGGTAAGCCCGACAACACCTGCAAGCAATCTTTCACGCCCCGCGGCTGGTTACCTGGCGCCCCCGTGTATAAGGTATAGGCATTGCGGTAACTGGACAGGAATCCTCCATGCGTTTGTTCAATATTCTGGCAGCCGGTTGCCTGGCGCTGATCTCGGCCACTGCCCTGGCTGAAAATGTCTCAGGCCTTTATCAGGTGCGCGAGCCGGTCACCGGGCCGGGCGCCGAAGCCCGTACCGAGGCCACGGCCAAAGCTCTGGACACGTTGGTGCAGCGTCTGACTGGTGACCCAAAGGCAGCGCAAAGCCCGGCGTTGGCCGAGCTGCGTAAGGACCCTCGGCAAATCATCAACCAGGTGGGCAGCGAAGCCGGCCCGCCCGAGTCGGTGGTGGTCGAGTTCGACCCTGGTAGCACCGAGCGGGCTTTGCGCAAGGCTGGCCTGGCCCTGTGGGGCAGTAACCGGCCCTCGATACTGGGGTGGTGGTTGAACGACAGTGTTGAGGGCAGCAGCCTGGTCGGTGATGGCCAGGCCAGTGCCCAACCCCTGCGCCGCGCCGCGCAGCACCGTGGTCTGCCGCTGCGCTTGCCGCTGGCCGACCTGCAGGAGCAACTGGTCGCCAATGCCAAGCAGATCGAAGGTAGCGACCCGGCGCAGCTGCGCGAAGCATCCGAGCGCTACGGTGCCGATGCTTTGCTGGCGGTACATGCCCAGGAAGCCGACGGCAAGTGGCAGGGCAAGTGGCAGCTGTGGCTGGGCGACCAGCGTGAGCAGGGCAATGCCGAGGGTGCCGATCAGGCAGCCTTGGCTGACGCGGTGATGCTGGCGGTGAGCAGCCGCCTGGCACCGCGCTACGTTACCCGGCCGGGTGCCAGCAGCCAATTGCAGGTGCAAGTGCAGGGCATGAACCTGCAGCGCTACGCCGAACTGGCCCGCGTGCTGGAGCCCTACGGCCCACACTTGCAGGCGGCCGAAGGCACTACCTTGACCTACGGCGTTACTGGCAATCGTGAACAGTTGCGTGCCCAGCTTGGCCTGGCCAAGCTGCAGGAAGTGCCCGTAGAGCAGGCGCCCGCGGTGCCGGCCATGCCAGCACCGGCAGTGGACGCCGCTGCCGGGGAGGCCGTACCTGCGCAGCCAGCGCCCAAGCCGTTCGACGGCTTGCGTTTTCGCTGGTAAGGGGCGCTCGCCGTGACCGACATGCGTCGCTGGATCTGGCTGGGCGCTGCGCTGCTGATCGCTGTGCTGCTTTATAGCCTGCACAGCATCCTTACGCCGTTCCTGGTCGGCATCATGCTGGCCTACCTGGCTGACCCGCTGGTCGATCGCCTCGAGCGCCTGGGGCTATCGCGTACCTGGGGTGTGGTGGTGGTGTTCGGCCTGTTCACCCTGGTGCTGTTGGGCTTGTTGCTGGTGCTTGTGCCGATGCTGGCCAAGCAGTTGGTGCGCCTGTACGAATTGGTGCCGCAGATACTCGATTGGCTCGAGCATGTAGCGCTGCCGTGGGTACAGGGCAGCCTTGGCCTGGCCGAGGGCTTCTGGAAGTTCGACAAGATCAAGGCCGCCATTGGCGCGCACATGGGGCAGACCACCGATATCGTCGGCATGCTGCTGTCCCATGCTACCGCCTCCAGCCTGGCGTTGGTGGCCTGGCTGGCCAACATGGTGCTGATCCCGGTAGTGGGCTTCTATCTGCTGCGCGATTGGGACCTGATGATGGGCAAGCTGCGCGGCCTGCTGCCGCGCCAGCGCGAGCCGCAAGTGATGGGCCTGGCAGGTGAATGCCATGAAGTGCTGGGCGCATTCGTGCGCGGGCAACTGATGGTGATGCTGGCTCTGGGCATCATCTATTCTGCCGGGCTTATGCTGGTAGGGCTCGAACTCGGTCTGCTGATCGGCATGCTCGCAGGCCTTGCGGCCATCGTGCCGTACATGGGCTTCATCATTGGCATTGGTGCTGCGCTGGTGGCCGGCCTGTTCCAGTTCGGTGGCGACCTGTACCCGATGCTGGGCATCGTTGCCGTGTTCATGGTCGGGCAGGCACTGGAGGGTATGGTGCTGACCCCGCTGCTGGTGGGCGATCGCATCGGCCTGCACCCGGTTGCGGTAATCTTTGCCATCCTCGCCGGTGGCGAACTGTTCGGCTTTACTGGCGTGCTGCTGGCGCTGCCGGTGGCAGCGGTGATCATGGTGCTGCTGCGGCATGTGCATGCTCTGTACAAGGAATCGGACATGTACGCCGGGAATATCGACCCGGAGCTTTGAACGCCACGCGTTTTGTCTTGGGCCTTTTCGCGCCTGCATCCGCGGTTCGCTTGCACAGCGCAACTTGTTGATTTTGCTTGCCCTATCCGCAGTCGAGATTGTGCGCCCCGCGTTGCGGGTATAGACTTTGCACATTGTTCACCAAAGGCCCCCTGCGGTCCTGTCGACCGCCCGCGAGCATGAAACCACCGATCCAGTTGCCCCTGGGTGTGCGCCTGCGCGATGACGCCACCTTCATCAACTACTATCCGGGCGCCAATGCTGCGGCATTGGGTTACGTCGAGCGGCTATGCGAAGCCGAC
Organism: Pseudomonas sp. LTR0; assembly: GCF_036630035.1. Taxonomy (NCBI): domain Bacteria; kingdom Pseudomonadati; phylum Pseudomonadota; class Gammaproteobacteria; order Pseudomonadales; family Pseudomonadaceae; genus Pseudomonas; species Pseudomonas sp. LTR0. The sequence goes on along the minus strand of NZ_CP123734.1, from coordinate 4,178,590 downwards.
GCCGGCTGGACCGAGAGCCTTATCTACCTGTGGGGCAAGCAGGGTGTTGGCCGTTCCCACCTGCTGCAGGCTGCCACCCATCGCTTCCAGCAACGCGGCGAGCCCGCTGTCTACCTGCCCCTGGCGCAATTGCTCGATCGTGGCGTAGAGCTGCTCGACTACCTGGCCCAGTACGAACTGGTATGCATCGACGATCTGCATGTGATCGCCGGCAAGGCCGATTGGGAAGAGGCCATGTTCCACCTGTTCAACCGCCTGCGCGACAGCGGCCGACGCTTGCTGCTGGCAGCCTCGGCATCACCGCGCGAGCTGCCGATCAAGCTGCCGGACCTGAAGTCGCGCTTGACCCTGGCCCTGGTGTTCCAGATGCGCGGCCTGTCCGACGAAGACAAGCTTCGCGCCTTGCAGCTACGTGCTTCGCGCCGTGGCCTGCACCTCACCGACGAAGTCGGCCATTTCATCCTCACCCGCGGCGCGCGGAGCATGAGCGCGTTGTTCGACTTGCTCGAGCGTCTCGACCAGGCCTCATTGCAGGCACAACGCAAGCTCACCATTCCTTTTCTTAAGGAAACCCTCGGCTGGTAACCCCCTGAAAACACTGGGCCAGAGCGGTAGAACAAAAAAGTCACATCTTTTTCGATAAAATTTGCAAATGGCCATGATAGAGGGCATAGTTTCACCCTTCTAAAGGATTACAGACACGGTCGTGCCCATGCTGAAGCGCTTCGCACCCCTCGTGCCACTCGCACTCGTGACCCTGCTTTTTGGCTGCGCGGCCCAAGGCCCGGTATCTCAGCCCCAGGATCACACCCCGGTCACCGCACAATCGGCAATCAAGGCCAAAGCCTCTCCCTCGGCGGTATTCGGCGAGCCGGAAGAGCTGGCCACCGAAGATGACCTGGCGTCTTTCTCTGGCAGCAAGCCTTACCAATTGCCCGTTCTGGCTGACAGCATTCTCGAGCGCGGCATGTCGTTGATCGGCACCCGCTACCGCTTCGGTGGTACCTCGGAAAAGTCCGGCTTCGACTGCAGTGGCTTCATCGGTTACCTGTTCCGCGAAGAGGCGGGCATGACGCTACCGCGCTCCACGCGTGAAATGATCAAGGTAGATGCGCCAAAAGTGGCCCGCAACAAACTCAAGCCAGGTGACTTGCTGTTCTTCAGCACCAATGGCCGAGGCCGGGTGAGCCATGCCGGCATCTATCTGGGTGACAATCAGTTCATCCACTCCAGCAGCCGCCGCAGCGGCGGTGTGCGCATCGACAACCTCGGTGATCGCTACTGGAGCAAGACCTTCATTGAAGCCAAGCGAGCCTTGGCCATGGCGCCGACCAACATCGCGCGCAACTGATGTCAAAATGATGTACCCTGCCGCGGCGGTGATGCTTTGAAAAAAAGCACACCGCCGTGCGCATTTACAGAAAGCGTCTAATCTAAATTCTCAACTCTTTTCGGCTGCAGCGCAGCGGTCTCAGACAGGATGTTCTGGCCATGGTAAAGATGGCGCGCTTCGCATTTCTCTCCTTGGCAGCCTTGCTGGCTGCATGCTCCAGCCGTGCGCCTGCGCCGGCCCCTGTGGTACAGCCGCAGGTTACCTATAGCCAACCCAGTCCTTCACCGGTTGCCGATGACGTGCTGATTCGTGCCATTGGTCTGGTTGGCACGCCTTATCGTTGGGGTGGCAATACGCCGGACTCCGGCTTCGACTGCAGCGGCCTGATCAAATATGTGTACCGTGATGCTGCCGGCATCAGCCTGCCGCGCTCGACACGAGAGATGATCGTCATGCGTGCACCGACGGTGGATGCCAGTTCACTGCAGTCCGGTGACCTGGTGTTCTTCGCCACCAGTGGCGGCTCGCAGGTCAGCCATGCCGGCATCTATGTAGGGGACGGGCGCTTCGTGCATGCGCCCTCCACGGGTGGCACTGTCCGCCTGGACTACCTCTCCAACAGCTACTGGGCCAAGGCCTACCTGCAGGCCAAGCGGGTGATTCCGCAAGGGCATCTGGCGCAGAACCCCTGATGTCCATGCCTGTTCAGCGGCCCCGTTGAGCTCGGGGCCGCTAGCGGCTGCCGAGATTCATGTTGCTTTGCTCACCCGCCTGATCACCCGCTTCGATTGACGCTCCCGGTGCAACCCTCTAACCTTCGCGGCGTGTTTCAGGTGCCCTGCCAGCCCCGACTGGGCAGGGTGAAACTGGGAAGCCGGTGGGCGCCAGCATGGCGCGATTCCGGCGCTGCCCCCGCAACGGTAAATGAGTAAAAGGCCGCGCAGGGCCACTGGATGCCAGCATCCGGGAAGGCGCGCAGGCCAGGGCAAAGGCCCACTCACAAGCCCGGAGACCGGCCTGATACTGCCAACGGCATCACGGAGGGTGATGCGCGGTGCACCGTGGCGCCCTGCCATGGCCTCTGCGCGTTCTCCGTTTGCCTGCCTATTACCTGTCGCCGCGCGTTGCCGTGGTGCCAGCCAGCGGAGAACCCTGATGAGCGAATCCACCGAACGCGACGAACGCCACCTGGCGCGCATGCAGCGCAAGAAGGCGGTCATCGACGAACGCATCGCCAATTCCCCTAACGAATGCGGCCTGCTGCTGGTGCTGACCGGCAATGGCAAGGGCAAGAGCAGTTCGGCCTTCGGCATGCTCGCGCGCGCCTTGGGCCATGGCATGCAGTGCGGCGTGGTGCAGTTCATCAAGGGCCGCAACAGCACCGGTGAGGAACTGTTCTTCCGTCGCTTCCCCGAACAGGTGCGCTACCACGTGATGGGCGAGGGCTTTACCTGGGAAACCCAGGACCGCCAGCGTGACATTGCTGCTGCGCAAGCCGCCTGGGCGGTGTCGCGCCAGTTGTTGCAGGACCCAGGTGTACAGTTCGTGGTGCTGGACGAGCTCAACATCGCCCTCAAGCATGGTTACCTCGACCTGGACCAGGTACTGTCCGACATTCAGGCCCGCCCGCCCATGCAGCATGTGATTGTCACTGGCCGCGCTGCGAAGCCCGAGATGATCGAGCTGGCCGATACCGTGACCGAAATGGGCATGCTCAAGCACGCCTTCCAGGCCGGTATCCGCGCACAGAAAGGCGTCGAACTGTGAGTCGATCGCGCCACTGTCCCGCCGTGTTGATCGCGGCACCGGCCTCTGGCCAGGGCAAGACTACCGTCACTGCTGCGCTGGCCCGCCTGCACCGTAACCTCGGGCGCAAGGTGCGGGTGTTCAAGTGCGGGCCCGACTTTCTTGACCCGATGATTCTCGAACGGGCCAGTGGCGCGCCGGTGTATCAGCTGGACCTGTGGATGATCGGTGCCGAGGAAAGCCGTCGCCTGCTGTGGGAGGCTGCCGGCGAGGCTGACCTGATCCTCATCGAAGGGGTGATGGGGCTGTTCGACGGCACCCCGTCTAGCGCCGACTTGGCACGCCACTTTGGCGTGCCGGTGCTGGCGGTGATCGATGGCACAGCCATGGCCCAGACCTTCGGCGCCCTGGCTCTGGGCCTGGCGCGTTACCAGGCCGATCTGCCGTTCGCCGGCGTGCTGGCCAATCGGGTAGGCAGCCTGCGCCATGCGCAACTGCTGGAAGGCAGCCTGACCGAAGGCTTGCGCTGGTATGGCGGCTTGTCCCGCGAGCGCGGCATCGAACTGCCCAGCCGCCACCTGGGCCTGGTGCAGGCCAGCGAGCTGAATGACCTGGATACCCGTCTGGACGCTGCCGCCGAAGCGCTGGGTGCCAGTTGCGATGCGGCGTTGCCGCCGCCAGTGAGCTTTGCCGAGCCCGAACCGCAAACCTGCGCTGCCTCGCTGGCCGGTGTGCGCATTGGCGTGGCGCGGGACGAGGCGTTCGCCTTCACGTATGGCGCTAACCTCGACCTGCTGCGCAACCTTGGTGCCCAGCTGGTGTTCTTCTCTCCGCTGCACGACCGCGAACTGCCGGCAGTCGACAGCCTGTATCTGCCGGGTGGTTATCCAGAGCTGCATCACCATGCGCTGGCCGCCAACGCACCGATGTGCGAAGCAATCCGCGCCCACCATGCGCAGGGCAAGCCATTGCTGGCCGAGTGCGGTGGCATGCTGTACCTGCTCGATGCCCTGACTGACGTGGCCGGTGAACGTGCCGAACTGCTCGGCCTGCTGCCGGGTGAAGCCACCATGCAGAAGCGCCTGGCCGCCCTGGCGCTGCAGGCAGTGGAGCTGCCGGAGGGGACCTTGCGCGGTCACACCTATCACCATTCGCTGACCAGTACTGCGCTGGAACCGATTGCCCGCGGTCTGAGCCCCAACGGCGGGCGTGGCAACGAGGCGGTCTATCGTCTGGGCCGGCTGACGGCCTCTTACGTGCACTTCTATTTCCCTTCCTGCCCGGATGCGGCGGCGGCGCTGTTGCGACCATGAATGATCACGCCTATAGCGACGCCGAGCGCGCCGCAATCTACCGGGCCATCGGCGAGCGCCGCGACATGCGCCATTTCGCGGGTGGCCAGGTAGCGCCCGAGCTGCTTGGCCGCTTGCTGGCCGCCGCGCATCAGGCGCCCAGTGTCGGGCTTATGCAGCCATGGCGATTTATCCGTATCACCCGGCGTGACCTGCGCGGGCGCATCCAGGCCTTGGTGGAGGCGGAGCGGATACGCACGGCCGAGGCATTGGGCGAGCGATCCGATGCCTTCATGAAACTGAAGGTGGAGGGCATAAACGATTGCGCCGAGCTGCTGGTGGCGGCCTTGATGGACAACCGCGAACCACACATCTTCGGCCGCCGCACCCTGCCGGAGATGGACCTGGCCTCGCTGGCCTGTGCCATCCAGAACCTGTGGCTGGCCGCGCGTGGCGAAGGGCTGGGCATGGGCTGGGTGTCGCTGTTCGACCCGCAGGCGTTGGCCGCGCTGCTGGGCATGCCCGCCGGTGCCAAGCCGGTGGCGGTACTGTGCCTTGGGCCGGTCGCCGAGTTCTACCCGGTGCCGATGTTGGTGCAGGAAAACTGGGCCGAAGAGCGGCCGCTGAGTGAAATGCTTTACGAAAACCAATGGGGAGAGCGTCAATGAGCGTGGCCTTGCTGACCGTGGCCGGGGTGGCCCTGGACGCGTTGCTGGGCGAACCACAGCGCCGCCACCCCTTGGTGGCCTTCGGCAATATGGCTGGCAACCTTGAGCGCCGTCTGAATGCTGGCGGGCGCGGCTGGCGTAGCCACGGCGTGAGTGCGTGGTTTCTGGCGGTGGTGCCGCTGACCCTGGTGGCGCTGGTCCTTTCGTGGCTGCCATATATCGGCTGGCTGGTTGACGTACTGGCGCTTTACTGCGCCGTGGGGCTGCGCAGCCTGGGCGAGCATGTGCTGCCGGTGGCCAACGCTTTGCGCCAGGGCGATCTGGCGGAGGCGCGGCGCCGGGTTGGCTACCTGGTCAGCCGCGAAACGCGCGAACTGGACGAGCCAGCAGTGGCCCGAGCGGCGACCGAGTCGGTGCTGGAGAACGGCAGCGATGCAGTATTCGCCGCGTTGTTCTGGTTTGTGGTGGCCGGTGCGCCCGGCGTGGTGCTGTACCGCCTCAGCAACACGCTGGATGCCATGTGGGGCTATCGAAACGAACGCTTCGAGCGCTTTGGCTGGTGCGCGGCGCGCATCGACGATGTGCTCAACTATATACCTGCAAGGCTGGTGGCCCTGACGTATGCCCTGTTGGGCAAGACCCGTCTGGCCCTGGTCTGCTGGCGCAAACAGGGCCCGCTGTGGGATAGCCCCAACGCCGGGCCGGTGATGGCTGCCGGCGCCGGTGCGCTGGGCGTGGAGCTGGGTGGCCCGGCGGTGTACCACGGCGAGTTGCATGAGCGGCCGCGCCTGGGCGAGGGGCCAGTGGCCGATGCCGATGCCATCGAGCGCGGCTGGCAGTTGGTGCAGCGCGGCGTGTGGCTGTGGCTGCTGGTGATCTGCCTGGGGGCGTATATCAATGCTTGAACATGGTGGCCGCCTGCTTCGCGCGGTGCAGCAATACGGTATCGCCCGTGAGCAGTGGCTCGACCTGTCCAGCGGCATTGCGCCCTGGCCATTCCCGATCCCGCCGATTCCCGTCGACGCCTGGGCCCGCCTGCCGGAAACCGAGGACGGCCTGGAGGACGCCGCGCGCGCGTATTACGGCGCCCGCCAGTTGCTGCCGGTCGCCGGCTCCCAGGCCGCGATCCAGGCCTTGCCGCTGCTGCGAACAGCCGCCCGGGTAGGCGTGCTGACGCCGTGCTATGCCGAACACCCCTATGCCTGGCAACGGGTGGGGCACCAACTGCTGGCGCTGGAGGAGGCGCAAGTTGAGGCTGCGCTCGACGGCCTCGATGTGCTGGTGCTGGTGAACCCCAACAACCCGACCGGCCACCGGGTATCGCGCGAACGCCTGCTGGCTTGGCATGCCCGCCTGGCTACCCGCGGTGGCTGGCTGCTGGTCGACGAAGCATTCATGGACAACACCCCGGCAGACAGCGTGGTGGACTGCGCCGAACGCCCGGGGCTGATCGTGCTGCGCTCGTTTGGCAAGTTCTTCGGCCTGGCCGGCGTGCGCCTGGGCTTCGTTGCCGCCGAACGCAGCTTGCTGCTGCGCCTGGCCGAGCTGCTCGGCCCATGGACCGTCAATGGCCCGACCCGAGTACTGGCCCAGGCCAGTCTGGCTGATCAAGCTGCCCAGCGCGCGCAGGCCGAACGCTGTGCTGCTGCCAGCCAGCGGCTTGCGCACGTGCTGCACACGGCCGGCCTGGCGCCCAGCGGTGGCTGCGACCTGTTCCAGTACGTGCGTAGCGCGCATGCTGCGCGACTGCATGAATTTCTCGCCCGGCGCGGCATCCTTGTACGGTTGTTCGAACAGCCAGCGGCCGTGCGCCTGGGGTTGCCTGCCTGCGCCGCGGACGAACAACGCCTGGCCCAGGCCTTGGCGGCTTATCAAAAGGAAACGGCATGACGACCCTCATGGTGCAAGGCACCACCTCCGACGCAGGCAAGAGCACATTGGTGACCGCGTTGTGCCGCTGGCTGCTGCGCCAGGGGGTCGCTGTGGTGCCATTCAAGCCACAGAACATGGCGCTGAACAGCGCGGTGACGGCTGATGGCGGCGAAATCGGCCGTGCCCAGGCGGTGCAGGCCCAGGCCTGCCGGCTACAACCGCACACCGACATGAACCCGGTGCTGCTCAAGCCCAACAGCGATACCGGCGCCCAGGTCATCATCCACGGTCGCGCGGTCACCAGCATGAATGCAGTGGCCTACCACGACTACAAGACCACGGCCATGCAGGCAGTGCTGGCTTCTCACCAGCGCCTGAGTGCCGCGTACCCGGTGGTCATGGTCGAAGGCGCGGGTTCGCCGGCAGAGATCAACCTGCGTGCCGGCGATATTGCCAACATGGGCTTTGCCGAAGCGGTGGATTGCCCGGTGATCCTGGTGGCCGACATCAACCGCGGTGGAGTATTCGCCCATCTGGTGGGCACGCTGGAATTGCTGTCGCCCACTGAACAGGCGCGGGTCAAAGGTTTTGTCATCAACCGCTTCCGTGGCGATATCGCCCTGCTGCAGCCAGGGCTGGACTGGCTGGAACAACGCACCGGCAAACCGGTGCTGGGCGTCCTGCCTTACGTTACTGACCTGCACCTGGAAGCCGAAGACGGCATCGATGTGCGCCAGGGCGTCAAGCACGAGCGTGTGCTCAAGGTGATCGTGCCGGTGCTGCCGCGTATCAGTAACCACACCGACTTCGACCCGCTGCGCCTGCACCCGCAGGTGGACTTGCAGTTCATCGGCCCGGGCCAGCCGATTCCGGCTGCCGACCTCATCATCTTGCCGGGCTCCAAGAGCGTGCGCGGCGACCTGGCACAACTGCGCGAGCGCGGTTGGGACAAGGCTATCGAGCGGCACATGCGCTATGGCGGCAAGCTGATCGGTATCTGCGGTGGCCTGCAGATGCTGGGGCGCGAAGTGCATGATCCGCTGGGGCTGGAGGGGGCCGCAGGTTCAAGTCAGGGGCTCGGCCTGCTCGACTATGCCACGGTGCTCGAAGCCGAGAAGCAACTGCGAAATGTTGCCGGCACACTGAGCCTTGGGGCGGCAACGGTAACCGGTTATGAAATTCATGCTGGCGTGACCACCGGGCCTGCTCTGGAGCAACCCGCAGTCCAACTGGCTGATGGCCGCCATGATGGTGCTGTCAGTGCCGATGGCCAGATCCTCGCCACCTACCTGCATGGCCTGTTCGAAGGCAGCCAGTCGTGTGCCGCGCTATTGCGCTGGGCCGGGCTGGAGGATGTGCAGGTTATCGACTACGAAGCGTTGCGCGAACACGACATCGAGCGCCTGGCCGATCTGGTGGAAAAGCACCTGGACACCGCACAATTGCGCCAGCTGTGTGGGGTGGCCTGATATGCGTAACCTGATCCTCGGTGGTGCCCGGTCTGGCAAAAGCCGCCTGGCTGAACAGTTGGCCAGTGCCAGCGGCTTGCCGGTGACCTACATCGCCACCAGCCAGCCGCTGGATGGTGAAATGAACGAACGCGTGTTGCTGCATCGCCAGCGTCGGCCGGATGACTGGGGGTTGATCGAAGAGCCCTTGGCCCTGGCTGCGGTACTGCGCGCCGAGGCGGCCGAAGGGCGCTGCCTGCTGGTGGATTGTCTGACCCTGTGGCTGACCAATTTGTTGATGCTCGAAGATGACCAGCGCCTGGCCGAGGAGCGTGATGCCCTGTTGGCGTGCCTGGAACAGTTACCTGGCACCCTTATCCTGGTCAGTAACGAAACCGGCCTGGGCGTGGTGCCCATGGGCGAGCTGACCCGGCGCTATGTCGACCTGGCCGGCTGGCTGCACCAGGCTGTGGCCGAACGCTGTCAGCGTGTCGTGCTGACCGTGGCCGGCCTGCCCCTAATTCTCAAAGGACCTGCACTATGACCCAAGCCTGGTGGCGTGACGCCTGCCAACCCCTCGACAACGCCGCCATGGACCAGGCCCGCGCCCGTCAGCAGCAACTGACCAAACCTGCTGGCTCGCTCGGCCAACTTGAAGAGCTGGCCATTCAGCTGGCTGGCCTTCAGGGCCTTGAACGACCAGCACTGGATCAGGTAGCTATCACCATTTTTGCAGGCGACCACGGCGTGGTCGAGGAGGGCATCTCGGCCTACCCGCAGGCGGTGACCGGGCAGATGCTGCGTAACTTCGTCGGCGGGGGCGCGGCGATCAGTGTGCTGGCGCGGCAACTGCAGGCCAGCCTGGACGTGGTCGACCTGGGCACCATTGACGCGCAGTTGGAGCTGCCCGGCGTGCGCCATCTGCGTCTGGGCGCCGGTACTGCCAACTTTGCCCGTCAACCCGCGATGAGCGAAAACCAGCTGCAAGCGGCCTTGCAGGCCGGCCGCGACAGTGCCCAGCGCGCTGCCGAACAGGGCGCGCAGCTGTTCATCGGTGGCGAGATGGGCATTGGTAACACCACCGCCGCCGCAGCCTTGGCCAGTGTTCTGCTAGGGTGCCCGGCGTCGGCGCTGAGCGGTCCGGGTACCGGCCTGGACAACGCCGGGGTGCAGCACAAGGCCGAAGTCATCGAGAGGGCACTGCGCCTGCATGGCCTGCGTGCTGAAGACCCGTTGCAGGTACTGGGCTGTGTTGGCGGTTTTGAGATCGCGGCGTTGGCCGGTGCCTACCTCGGTTGCGCGCAGGCGGGTGTCGCGGTGCTGGTGGATGGCTTTATCTGCAGTGTCGCTGCGCTCGTGGCAGTGCGCCTCAACCCGCAGTGTCGGGCCTGGTTGTTGTTCGCTCACCAGGGGGCTGAGCCTGGGCACAAGGGCTTGCTTGCTGCGCTGCAGGCCGAACCCTTGCTGGCCTTGGGCTTGCGACTGGGTGAGGGCAGTGGCGCTGCCCTGGCGGTGCCGCTGTTGCGCCTGGCCTGTGCGCTGCATGGGCAGATGGCGACCTTTGCCGAGGCCGCGGTGGCGGACCGCCCGGCATGATCCTCGACTTGCTGCGCCATGGTGAAACGGAACAGGGCGGCCTGCGTGGCAGCCTTGATGATGCCTTGACCGACAAGGGCTGGCTGCAGATGCGCCGCGCCGTGGCCGACGCCGGTCCATGGCAGGTGCTGGTCAGCTCGCCGCTGCAGCGCTGCGGGCGTTTTGCCGATGAGCTGGGTGCGCAATTGAAACTGCCAGTGCAGCGTGAGCCCGCCCTGCAGGAACTGCACTTCGGTGATTGGGAGGGCCAAACTGCGGCGCAGATCATGGAGCACCAGGCCGATGCACTGGGGCGTTTCTGGGCCGACCCTTACGCCTTCACACCGCCCAATGGCGAACCGGTCGAGGCGTTCGCCGAACGGGTGCTGGCGGCGGTCGAGCGTTTGCGCCTTCAGCATGCCGGCAAGCGCGTGCTGCTGGTGACCCATGGCGGCGTGATGCGGCTGTTACTGGCCCGTGCCCGTGGCTTGCCCAGGGAGCAGTTGCTGCAGGTCGAGGTTGGCCATGGCGCATTGATGCGGCTGGCGGCAGGTGACGACGGGCAACTGGTCGAGGCGCCCTGAGATGTTGCCGTTCTGGATCGCCTTGCAGTTTCTCAGCAGCCTGCCGGTGAGTCTGCCGGGCATGCCGGCACCGCGTGAGGTGGGGCGTTCGCTGCTGTACTACCCGCTGGTCGGGCTGCTGTTCGGCTTGCTGCTGTGGTTGGCCAGTCATCTGCTACAGGGCACGCCGCCGCCGCTGCACGCGGCTTTGCTGCTGACGTTGTGGGTACTGCTCAGTGGTGCCTTGCACCTGGATGGCCTGGCGGACAGTGCCGACGCCTGGCTAGGTGGTTTCGGCGACCGTGAACGCACTTTGCGGATCATGAAAGACCCGCGCAGTGGGCCGATAGCCGTGGTCACCCTGGTCTTGGTGTTGTTGCTGAAGTTCTGCGCATTGTGGGTGCTGGTCGGGCAGGGCGTCGGGGCGCAATTGCTGCTGGCGCCGTTGATCGGGCGGGCGGCGATGTTGGGCCTGTTCCTTGGCACACCTTATGTGCGACCGGGCGGGTTGGGCCAGGCGTTGGCCGAATATTTGCCCCGGCGTGCAGCCGGGAGGGTGTTGCTGGTTTGTGTGGTGTTCTGCCTGTTCCTGGGCGGATGGAGCGTGCTGCTGGCGCTGGCGGTGTTTGCCTGGTTGCGGCATCTGATGTGCCGGCGCCTGGGCGGGACCACCGGGGATACCGCAGGCGCGTTGCTGGAGTTGCTGGAGCTGGCCGTTGTGCTCGGGTTGGCGCTGGGGCTTTGAGCGTTTGGCCGGACGGCCCTTCCGGGGCTGTTTTGCAGTGCTTTCGCGAAAGGCCTCATAGGTGGAAGGGGCAGTAACTTCCGGCAACGGTCCGATAGCGCCGGCATCTCCTTTGTCGGCGTATCCTCAGCCTCCCCTCGCGCAACCAGGTAGGCTTCCCGTGCATCACTGGATCTTTGCCAGTCTATTGGTCCTGTCCACCCTCCCAGCCACTGCTGCAGATCTCATGGCGTTCTGGGACACCCCACGCCACGGCGGCAACAGCTTCAACCGGCTGCCGCCCGATCAAGCCTACTTCGATGCCCTGAGGGGGTACGGCGCCACCTGGGTGCGGCTGTCGTACGACAAATGGCAACCGGTGAGACGTGATTTCCTCCTCGGCAGCGCCGATACCTATGAAGGCCTGCCCGAGGCCGACCTGGCTGTGCTGCGTGCCACCCTCGACCGGGCGCACCAGGCAGGGCTCAAGGTGGTCATCGCGCCACTCTCGCTACCGGGTATGCGCTGGGCGCAAAACAATCAGGGCCAGTTCGATGATCGCCTGTGGCAAGACAAACGCTACTGGTCCCAGGCTGCGGCCTTCTGGCGAGATATGGCGCGCGAACTGAAGCACCATCCGGCCATCGCTGCCTACAACCTGATCAACGAGCCAGCACCGGAGAAACAGAGCGGCCTGGCTGAACATGCCGAACGCAGGCAGATGCAGCAGTGGTATGTGCAAGAGCAGGGCGGTGCGCGCGATCTGCCCTTGCTGTACCGGCAACTGATAGCGGCCATTCGCGAAGAAGACGCTGATACGCCGATCATGGTCGATGCCGGCTGGTATGCAGGTGCAGACGCGTTCGGCTACTGGCCAGCCCCGCTGGAAGATGCGCGAGTGCTGTACAGCGTGCACATGTACGAGCCCTATGCCGCTACCAGTGCGCCGAACATGGCGCGCAAACATCCCATTGCCTATCCAGGTCCCGTACCTTTTGCCGGGCAGATCCAGCTGTGGGATGGGCAACGAGTGGAACGCTATCTGCGCCAGCCGCTGGCATGGGCCGAAGCCATGGGTGTGCCGCTTTCTCGCCTGGTGGTGGGCGAGTTTGGCTGCATGCGCAGGCTGCCGGGTTGCCGGCAGTATCTTGAAGATGTGCTCGTCGTGCTGGATCGCAACCGGTTGCACTGGGCGTTCTATAGCTTCCGTGAAGACAACTGGGATGGCATGGACTACGAACTGGGCACTGCGAAGGTGCCGTGGCGCTACTGGCAGGCGATCGAGCAGGGCGCGCCAGATCCCTTGGCGCGCAAGGCCACGGTTGAGTTCGAGCCGATCCGCAGGCGCTTGAACCCGGACTGACGCTTCTCATCCCTTGTGAAACTTCTTGCAACAGTCAGTATGCGGGTATATACACGTATCCATGCTGACCAGTGAATGTATCTGTACCCATCTGCGTCGTGCCGCCCGCGGGGTGAGCCGGCATTACGACGAAGCCCTGGCCGGCTTTGGGGTCAATGTCGCCCAGTTTTCCCTGCTGCGGCACCTGCAGCGGCTCGACCGGCCCAGCATCACGGTCCTGGCCGAAGCCATGGGACTCGAGCGCAGTACCCTGGGCCGTAATCTGCGTGTGCTGGAGGCGGATGGGCTGGTAGCACTGGGCGATGGTGACGACCAGCGTAACCGCGTGGTGCTGTTGACCGCCGCGGGTAAGCAACTGTTGCACGTTGCCCACCCAGCTTGGGAGCAGGCGCAGAAAGAGCTGGTTGAACGGCTCGGAGTGGGGCAGCGGGATGAGCTGGTGCGACTGTTGAAACAACTGGCCTGAATCGATACGACTATAAGCGGGTATATACCCGCAAAACCTTGCGATGAGCTGGAGATAACGACAATGACTTCGGTGTGGCGAACCAGCGGATGGGTATTGGTGGGGGCGGCCTTGATACTGGCGCTGTCTCTGGGCGTAAGGCACGGCTTCGGTCTGTTCCTGGCGCCGATGAGTGCTGACTTTGGCTGGGGGCGTGAGGTGTTTGCCTTCGCCATTGCCCTGCAGAACTTGATCTGGGGGTTGGCGCAGCCGTTCGCTGGCGCCTTGGCCGACCGGCTTGGCGCGGCACGGGTGGTCATCATCGGCGGTATCCTCTATGCCGTCGGCTTGATCCTGATGGGCATGGCTGATTCGGCCTGGTCGTTGTCGCTGAGTGCGGGCTTGCTGATCGGCATCGGCCTGTCCGGCACGTCGTTCTCGGTCATCCTCGGTGTGGTCGGGCGTGCTGTGCCGGCCGAAAAACGCAGCATGGCCATGGGGATCGCCAGCGCCGCCGGGTCATTCGGCCAGTTCGCCATGTTGCCGGGCACCCTTGGCCTGATTCAGTGGCTGGGCTGGTCGGCAGCGTTGCTGGTGCTGGGGCTGATGGTGGCGTTCATCGTGCCTTTCGTCGGCTTGCTGCGCGATCGCCCGTTACCCAGTCACGGTGCCGAGCAGACCCTGGGCCAGGCGCTGCGCGAGGCGTGCACGCACTCCGGTTTCTGGTTGCTGGCGCTGGGCTTTTTTGTCTGTGGCTTCCAGGTCGTATTCATTGGCGTGCACCTGCCGGCCTATCTGGTTGACCAGCACCTGGCTGCGACCACCGGTACAACAGTGCTGGCGCTGGTCGGCCTGTTCAACATCGTCGGTACCTTCACCGCTGGCTGGTTGGGCGGGCGCATGTCCAAGCCACGCCTGCTGACCGGGTTGTACCTGCTGCGTGCGGTGGTGATCGTGCTGTTTCTGTGGGCGCCGGTGAGCGAGTTCAGTGCTTACCTGTTCGGCATTGCCATGGGCCTGTTGTGGTTGTCCACGGTACCGTTGACCAATGGTACCGTGGCCACCGTGTTCGGGGTGCGCAACCTGTCCATGCTGGGCGGTATCGTGTTCCTGTTCCATCAGTTGGGCGCGTTCCTGGGAGGCTGGCTGGGAGGGGTGGTGTATGACCGCACCGGTAGCTACGACCTGGTTTGGCAGATTTCCATCCTGCTCAGCTTGCTGGCTGCTGCCCTTAACTGGCCGGTGCGTGAACGCCCGGTCTCACGCCTGCAGGCCCAGGCTGCATGAACCGCTACCTGATACGCGGCCTGTTGGCTATTGCCGCTTTGCTGCTGCTGGCACTGGTGTGGTGGGGCTGGCATCAGGGTGGGATGGCGCTGATGCAACTGGGCATGAGTGTGTGTTAGGCGCTACCCTGCAAGCTCAAGGATTGTCATGCGGGAGAAACGAGTCATGCGTGCACATTGGTTGACGGTGCCGGTGCTGGCCCTGCTTGCCAGTACATCGAGCTGGGCAGCGGATTGCCCGGCGTTGTTGCAGGGCAGCCTGCCGGAATTGCGCGGCAAGGGGCAGGTCGAGCTGTGCGAGCGCTTTGCCGGCAAGCCGCTCGTGGTAGTGAACACTGCCAGTTATTGCGGTTTTGCCCCGCAGTTCGAGGGGCTTGAGGCGACGTACAAGGAATATCACGAGCAAGGGCTGGAAATGCTCGGCGTGCCTTCCAATGACTTCAAGCAGGAGGACGCCGACAGTGAGAAGACGGCCAAGGTTTGCTATGCCAACTACGGTGTCACCTTCACCATGACCAAGACGCAGGCGGTGCGGGGCAAGGATGCGATACCGCTGTTCGCGGAGCTGGCCAGCCAGAGCAGTGCACCGAAGTGGAATTTCTACAAGTATGTTGTCGACCGCAAGGGCAAGGTGATCGGTAACTTCTCCAGCCTGACCAAACCGGATGATCCCGCGTTCCGCGCCGCTATCGAAAAGGCCATCGCCTCTCAGCAGTAACCGGACTGCACCGGCATCGCCAGCTGGACGGCCTGTGCTTCGAAGCGGCATTCGGCAGTGTATTGATCCGCACGATATCGATGCCCTGAGCTAGATGGCATCGTGCGTCGAACCTGGCATTGGGTGCCTGGGTAGTGCCCGGGCGACAGCTGGCAAGTGCAGGCATGAAAAAAACCGCCACGAAGGCGGTTTTCATGTAACGCGCAAGAATCAGAAGCGGTAGGTGAGGGAAGCACCGATGCCGTGAGCGCTGTTCTCGTACTTGGCCTGGTAGCTGCCTTTCAACAGCCCTTGTTGTTGTGAGCTTGGCAGGTTGTTGACCTTGGTGTCTTCTTCCCACAGATACGAGTAGGCAACATCAATGGTCATGTCATCGTTCGGGCTCCAACCGGCACCAAAGCTGACCGCTTTACGATCGCCAGTCGGAATACGTGGCGAGCGATCATGGTTGTTGGTAGGCGACTGGTCGACGGAGAAGCCTGCGCGCAGGGTCCACTCCTTGTTCACCTTGTAGGATGCACCAATGGCGTGAGCCCAGGTGTCGTGCCAGTTCTGCTCTTCGGTGATGGTCTTCAGCGGGTAGCCTGCCGGAGCTTCGTTCTCGACGACGATGCTTTCCAGGCGGCTCCAGCGCGTCCAGGTGCTACCCGCATACAGTGTCCAGTGGTCATCCAGTTCATGAGTGACCGAGAAGTCCACTGACTCTGGTGTCTTGATTTTCAGGCTGGCGTCGAACTTGCCGTTCAGGCCAAGCTGTGGAATCGGGTAGGAAACGCGGGTATTGCCTTCAAGCTTGTAGTCGACCATCGAGTGATAGGTCAGGCCCAGACGGGTTCGGTCCGTAGCTTGTACCAGGACGCCGATGTTGTAACCGATCGCGGTGTCGTCTCCCTTGATCTTGGTCTCGCCATCAGGGCCATTGGGCCCCAGAAGGGCCTTGCTGCTCAGGTTCGAACCCAGTTCACCCTTGATGCGGTTGATGGTCGGGCCAAAACCGATCGACACCTTGTCGTTGAAGGCGTAGCTGACGGTTGGCTGGAAGGTGACAACCTCGACCTTACTCTTCTTGCCCCAGTAGCGCGCGGCATCGTCGCTGCCGTAGTCGGTTACCAGGCCGAACGGTACGTAGACACCAAAACCGACGCTCCAGTGGTCATCGATCGGCTTGACGTAGTAACCCATGGGTACGCCAACGACAGGCACCATGTCACCATCGGTTTCCCCCCCGAAGTTGCTGCCTGGGCCCGATATATCGGTCTTGGCGATGACGGCAGCGCCGCCCACGGTGAATTGTTCGCGTTTGAGGCGGGACATGCCGGCCGGGTTGCCATACACAGTGCTGGCATCTTCGGCAGAAGACGAGCGCCCCGCGAAACCGGTTCCCATGCCGCTGATACTTTGTTCGTTCAGCGCGAACCCGGCGGCGAACAGTTGGCTGGAAGCAAGCGCAACAGCTACGCCGAGGGAGGTTTTGAGCATTACTTTTTTCATTATTAGAAAACTCCTTGGGATCTCCGGGGCGAAAAGCTACCAACAAATCACGCGCTGCGCTATAGGCTCAATCGCAGGAGTTAGAGCTGTTTTGTAGGACAATCCGACCAAAATTCCCTTTTTTCCGGTTTAGTTGTAGGACGCGTCTCAAGATGCCTGTGGCATTTTCTGATTTATGCAGGCCTGCCAGGCGTGGGTGAAGTCGCGCAGGCGACCTTGGGGGTTGAAAATCTGTCGCCAGATCCGCGCCAGTGCCAATAGATCGTCCGCCGCAGGCAATGGTGTGGCCTGCTCTTCGATGAGCATCCAGGCAATGGCGGTGGAATAGCGCAGGTTGACGGTGAGCTCCAGGTGCGGGCCACCAAGGAAGGCGTGCTGGCTGGCCAGGCCGCGGACCAGGCTGGCCAGGTCGGGGTCACGGGCCAGGTAATCGTCCCAGAGCGCCTGGTGACGCTGTTCACCGATACGGTAAAGACCATGGCCGCGTCGGTCATGCAGGGCTGAGCCGAGGGCTGACTGGCTGGCAGCGATGCCCAGTAACAAGGCTTCGGCGCTGGCGCAGTGACGGTTCAGGTAGACCAAGGTGGGTCGGATCACATACTGACACAATTCATTCGCCGCAATACCCATGATGCCCTCGAGCAGGTAAGGGCCGGACGGGCGCTGGAGCTTGGCAGCTGGTGAATGATCAGGCCCGCCGGGAGCGGAAAGCACCGCTCGAGTTGAAGTGTAGTGTGATAATCGTGGTGTAAAGAGCTGTTTTTAAATCGATTGCTGCCTGATGCTCCGGGCTATATGCCCTACGGCAATTATGCCGCGAGCGTTCAGGCAGACTTGCGATGGGATGATTCAGCGCTTGAATACACCGGTATTCGCCGGTCACGCGGTGAGCGACTGACGAGTCCGGGCGATCACCGCCTGCAGCGGTTCGTTGCGGCTGTATTGCTCGTGGTACAGGCGTTCGGTATGGCAGGCAACGCCGTGTTCGTCTACCAGGGTGAAGCTGAAGCTGCCCTTGCGTGGGGCAACGATAAGGCACTTCAACGGCGAGAAGGCCTGGGAGAGGGTGCCAATGGCAGCCTGAATCTGATGATGAGTTTGCATATTGTTGGAGGTTCCTGCTTTAAACACGGGGGATATGATCCGTGCATGATAGAAACGTTCCAGTGACGCCTTTATTAAGGGACGAACGAACCTGACTGGAACAGGGCAGCCAGAGGGGGCGCAATCAAATGTAGGCGCTTGGGCTGACTGGTAGGTACTTCGGAAGGCAGGCAGCACGCCGGGGCCAAGGTTCTAGGCCGTCGAGGTGGGATCCTGATCAATCTGTCATGTGATTCGTGCTTGCGCAGCGCAAGGCTGGCGAGTGAACCATTGAATGGGCCGGTCCTGGTTTCAGCAGAGCTGCTTTTGGGGGAGCGAGTCTGCAAGGACGCTTGCGGCCAGAATTGACTTTCAGCTTGGTACTAACGAGGGGCACCTTACCGGAAGTGCAGATGTTTAGCAAGCACTACGTTTGTTCAGGTGAGCCGCGCAGTATGGCGCGAATTCTCGCTGCTGGGAAGAGGGGGTAAATGGCCCAAATGCCGGCCGATGTGCCCTTTTCGGGCACCCAAATGGAGGTTTATGGTGCACTTGTTCACATTCGGGGCAGCGCTTGTAACGGCTTGGCAACACCATCCCGCAGCCTCGCCAATGCCTTGACTGCGTGGTTAAGTCAATGAAAAAAAACACTATTTTTAGCTGGTGAAAAAATCGTCAGTTTGACCAAAGCCCCCAATTCATGGGGGTTTGAGGGGTGTGAGAGGGGGTTGTCCACCGAGTTATCCACAGGAACTGTGGATTGTCCCGAGCGCTTGCTCTAGCACGGGCGTGCCAGCAATGGGATGAACTGTCCGACAATCGTCATGCTCCAGCAGACCGGTTGGTCATCCACCTGAAAACGTCAAGAAAAGATCATTGAATTTTTTTTCAATCCGCCAGAAATCGACAGGCCAAGGCGAAAAAAAAAGAGTAGAGTGGCGCGCCTTTCGAGTCACCAAACCTGTTGCTCATGAAGTTTCGCGGTAAACACCTCGCCAGCCCCACTGCATCGACACTTGCACCTCCCGCTAAACGCTTTTCCCTGAAAGTGGCCCTGTGGTTGCTCGACAGCCCGCGCCTGGGCGACAAACCTCAGGTCAAGCACCTGGCCGGGCACCTTTTGAAGCAGCCGGCGCGCGAGGGGGTGGTAGTGGCGCAAAGCCGACTGGGGCAGATGTTGTGCCGCGATTGTGGCAACGCCCGCGACCGCCGTATTGGCCATGAGCTGCTGCGTCAGGCAGCCCGCGCAGGGGATCGGCGGGCGCAGCTGGAGTACGCTCGGCTGTGTCAGCACAACGAGCCGGAGCAGGCGCGCTATTGGCTCGAGCTTGCCGCAGGGCAGGGGTCGCAGGAAGCGCGCCGGTTGCTGCGACAGTGGTTTGCTGCCTGAGCGCTGTTGCCTGCGCGGGCCCTTTCGCGGGCAAGCCCGCTCCCACCAGATTACCTCTGTCTTCAGGCTTGCGCGGCACTTGCAGAAGCGGGTTTACCCGCGAATACGGTAGCAGCAGCAAAGGTGGACGGCGGGTGATAATTGGCCAGCAGGCCCGGTCCTTTCGCGGGTAAACCCATCTACAGGCGACCGCGCAGGCTTTTCAGATTTTGAGCAAGACAGTTGCTTCCACCTGTGGGAGCGGGCTTGCCCGCGAAGAGGCCGATGCAGGCAACACACCAGTCAGGCTGATAAGCTGCACTCAATTTGCATCAGAGCGTTCGGGGTAAGCATGACAGTGGATCTGGCCAGCATTCTGCTGGGCTTGGTGGCAGGCGCAATACCCTGTCTGGTGTGGGTCATGCAGGTGCAGCGCCGCCAGGGCGCACGGCAAGGTGAGCAGGCCTTGCTCGAAGAGCGCCTCAACGCTGCCCAGCTGGCCCAGGCCGGTCTGCAGGCGCAACTGGATGCCAGTCGCGACGAGGTCAGCGACCTCAGTGAAGCCAATGCCGTCAAACAGGCCCAGCTGGCCGCCCAAGGCCGTGAGCTGGAGTTGCTGCAGATCGACCGCGACAATGCCCGTGACGCCGCCCACGCCTGGAGCCTTGAGCGCGCCAACCGCGAAGCCGAACTGCGCCGCCTGGAGGCGCAAACGGCGCGCCTGGACGCAGAACTGCGTGAACAGCAGGAGAGCCACCAGCAACGTCTGGAAGACCTGCAGGAGGCCCGTGACACCTTGCGCGCCCAGTTCGCCGACATGGCCACCAAAATCTTCGACGAACGTGAACAGCGCTTCGCCCAGACCAGCCAGCAGCACCTGGGCCAGTTGCTCGACCCGCTCAAGGAGCGTATCCATGCCTTCGAAAAACGCGTGGAGGAAAGCTACCAACAAGAGGCCCGCGAGCGCTTCTCGCTGGGCAAGGAGCTGGAGCGCCTGCAACAGCTCAACCTGCGTCTGTCCGACGAAGCCACCAACCTTACCCAGGCCTTGAAAGGCCAGAAGACCCAGGGTAACTGGGGGGAGCTGATCCTCGAACGTGTGCTGGAGCATGCCGGCCTGGAAAAGGGCCGCGAATACCAGACCCAGGTCAGCCTGAAAAGCGCCGACGGCGAGCGCTTCCAGCCGGATGTGCTGATCATGCTGCCCGGCAACAAGCAGGTGGTGGTGGACGCCAAGGTCAGCCTCACGGCGTACCAGCAGTTCGTTGCCGGCAACGACGAAGCCGCGCTCAAGCAGCATGTGCAGTCGCTGCGCAGCCACGTCAAAGGCCTGTCGAGCAAGGACTACAGCCGCCTCGAAGGCCTGCACAGCCTGGATTTCGTGTTGTTGTTCGTGCCCATCGAGGCGGCCTTCTCGGCGGCCCTGCAGGCCGAACCGAACCTGTTCCAGGAGGCCTTTGACCGGCAGATCGTGATTGTCAGCCCTACCACGTTGCTGGCGACCTTGCGGGTCATCGACAGCCTGTGGAAGCAGGAACGTCAAGGACAGAACGCCCGCGAGATTGCCGAGCGTGCCGGCTGGCTCTACGACAAATTCGTGCTGTTCATCCAGGACCTGGACGAGCTGGGCAGCCGCCTGCAGCAGGTGGACAAGGCTTATGCCGCAGCGCGCAACAAGCTGTGCGAAGGGCGTGGCAACCTGGTCAGCCGCAGCGAGCAACTGAAGCTGCTGGGGGCCCGCGCCAGCAAGAGCTTGCCGGCAGACCTGCTGGAGCGGGCGCTGTCCGATGAAGCGCTGCCCGACGTAGCGGTTACTGAGCCAGGCTCAGATGGCGATTGAGCAGGGCGCGCAAGGCCGCCGGCTTGACCGGCTTGGCCAGGTAGTCCAGCCCTGATGCATGTACCAGGGCAATGGTTTCCTTGCTGCCGTCGGCGCTGATCACTACACCGGGTACCGGCTCACCCAGCCGTGCTCGAAGCCAGCCCATCAGCCCTGTGCCGGTCTCGCCGTCGTCCAGGTGATAGTCCACCAATGCCAGGTGCGGGCGCATGCCCTTGGCCAGCAGGGCTTCGCATTCGGCCTGGTTGCGCGCGGTCCAAACCTGGCAACCCCAGCGGCTTAGCAGGCTGTTCATGCCGATCAGGATGCTGTCTTCGTTGTCCACGCATAGCACTTGTAGCCCGGCCAGTGGCTGGCCGCCCTGTTGTTCCACGGGGGCGCTTGGCGCCGCGGCGGCCTGGCGCGCAATCGGTACGCTGACGCGGAACACCGTGCCTTTGCCCGGCCATGAGCGCACTTCCAGCGGATGCCCCAATACCCGGCACAGCCCGTCTGCGATTGCCAGGCCTAGGCCTAGCCCCTTCTCGGCGCGGGTCTGGTGGCTGTCCAGGCGCTTGAACTCCTGAAAGATCACTTGCAGCTTGTCGTCAGCAATGCCCGGGCCACGGTCCCAGACCTCCAGCCACAGGCGCTCGCCCTGTCGGCGCGCGCCCAGCAGGATCGGGCTCTTGCCATAGCGCAGGGCATTGGTGAGGAAGTTCTGCAGCACCCGGCGTAGCAGTTTCATGTCGCTGTCCACCCGCAGGCGGCTGCCGCGCAGGCGGAACTCCAGGCCCTTCTCGGCCGCCAGCAGCTTGAACTCGGCGCCCAAGGTGTCGAACAGCTCATTGAGGGCGAAGGGTTTGGCATCCGGGGTGATCTTGCCGTTTTCCAGGCGCGAGATGTCCAGCAGGTCGCTGATCAGCTCTTCAGCCGAGCGCAGCGAGCTGTCCATGTGCTGTACCAGCTGCTGGGCCTCTTCGTTCATGCCCTCGGCCTGTTGCGACAAGGCGGCAGAGAAAAGCCGTGCGGCGTTCAAGGGTTGCATCAGGTCATGGCTGACGGCGGCCAGGAAGCGGGTCTTGGACTTGCTCACCGCTTCGGCCTGGCTTTTGGCTTCGGACAGCGCCTGGTTCAACTGCGACAGTTCGTGGGTGCGCTCCGCCACGCGTTGCTCAAGGCGTTCGTTGGCATCGCGCAGGGCCTGCTCGGCCTCGCGGAACGGGGTGATGTCGGTGAAGCTCATGACAAAGCCGCCGCCCGGCATGGGGTTGCCGATCAGCTCTATCACCCGGCCATTGGGGAACAGCCGCTCTGAGGAGTGCGCGCGGCCCTGGCGCATCCAGTGTAGCCGCCGCGCCACATGCACCTGCGCTTCGCCGGGGCCGCACAGGCCGCGCTCGGCGTTGTAGCGGATGATGTCGGCAATCGGTCGCCCTACGCTGATCAGCCCGTCCGGGTAGTTGAACAGCTCCAGGTAGCGGCGGTTCCATGCCACCAGGTGCAGGTTCTGGTCGACCACGCTGATGCCTTGGTTGATGTTTTCGATGGCGCCTTGCAGCAGGGCGCGGTTGAACTGCAGCACCTCACTGGCTTCGTCAGCGATGCGCACCACGTCTTCCAGCTGCATGTCGCGGCCTTCGATGGCCGCTTTGACCACGGCGCGGGTCGAGGAGGTGCCGAGCACCCCGGCCAGCAGGCGTTCGGTGTGCTCGATCCAGTCGCCATCGGCGTTCTGATTCGGGTTGAAGCCCTTGCCCTGGCGGTAGGCAAAGCGGATGAAGCTCTGCCGTGCGCGCTCTTCTCCGACAAAGCGCGAGGCCAGGGTCAACAGGTCGTCGATCTGCACCGCCAGCAGCGGCTTGCTGCTGGGCCGCGCGCTGGTCTGCTGGCCAATGAAGCGGCCGGCCTGCCAGTGCTCGGAAACCCGTGTGCGCGACAGCACCGAAACCCAGGCGAACAGGGTGAAGTTACCTGCCAGTGACAGCACCACACCTTGGGTCAGCGGACTGATCGGCAGGTTCAGCGGGTTGCCATGCAGCCACGCAAGGCCAGGGAACAACTGCAACGACCAGCCCAGGCTGTGCGCGGCAATCGGCAGCACCAAGGTGTAGAACCACAGGAAAATGCCGGCGGCCAGGCCGGCGAACACACCGCGACGGTTGGCCTGCTTCCAGTACAGCGCGCCAAGCATGGCCGGGGTGAGCTGGGTCACGGCGGCAAAGGCGATCTGGCCGATGGTCGCCAGGCTGGCGGTGGAACCCAGCAGGCGGTAGCTGACATAGGCCAGCAGCAGGATCACCACGATGGTTACCCGGCGTACCGAAAGCATCCAGTGGCGGAATGCTTCGAAAGGCCGCTCGGCGTTATTGCGGCGCAGCAGCCAGGGCAGCAGCATGTCGTTGGACACCATGGTCGACAGCGCCACGGCCTCGACGATCACCATGCCGGTAGCCGCCGAGGCGCCGCCGATGAACGCCAGCAGGGCAAGGCTCGGGTGCGCCTCTGCCAGCGGCAGGCTGATGACGAACGAGTCGGAGATCACCGTGCCTGGCAGCAGCATCTGCCCGGCCAGGGCAATCGGCACCACGAACAGCGCGGCCAATGCCAGGTACATGGGGAATACCCAGCGCGCCAGGCGCAAGTCCTGCGGCTCGATGTTCTCCACCACGGTAACGTGGAACTGCCGGGGCAGACAGATGATTGCCATCATCGCCACGGCGGTTTGCACCACCATGGACGGCCAATTGATGGTTTCTTTCCAATAGTCCTGCAAGTGGATCGACTGGCGGGCCTGGCTGAACAGGTCGTCGAAACCGTCATACAGGTTGAAAACGATGAAGATGCCCACGGCAAGGAACGCCAGCAGCTTGATCATTGATTCGAAGGCGATCGCCAGGACCATGCCGCGGTGGTGCTCGGTCACATCCAGGCTGCGGGTACCGAAGACGATGGCGAACAGCGCCAGTACCAGCGATATCACCAGCGCGGTGTCCTGCACGCGGGTGCCGGTGGCATCGGCGTTGGCGCCGATCAGCAGGTTCACGCCCAGTACGATGCCCTTGAGCTGCAAGGCGATGTACGGCAGCACGCCGACCAGGCAGATCAGCGCCACCACCACTGCCAGGGTCTGCGACTTGCCGTAGCGCGCGGCAATGAAGTCGGCGATCGAGGTGATGTTCTGCTGCTTGCTGATCAGCACCATCTTCTGCAGCACCCAAGGCGCGAAGATCAGCAGCAATACCGGGCCCAGGTAGATTGGCAGGAACGCCCAAAGCTGTTCGGCGGCCTGGCCCACCGCGCCGAAGAAGGTCCAACTGGTGCAGTACACGGCCAGCGACAGGCTGTACACCCAGGCGCGCAGCTTTGGCGGCAAGGGCGTGCTGCGACGGTCGCCGTAGAAGGCGATGGCGAACATGATGGCCATATAGGCCAGGGCGACCACGGCGATCAGCCCGCTGGACAACGACATGAAGACTCCGAAGCAAAAAGGTAACGCGGTCCCGATCAATCAGTCTGGCACGCAAGTGCCGCTTCGTCAGCGCAGACGATGGTTGTAGGAGCGGGTTCACCCGCGAATAGGCAGGAACAGGCAACATCAAACCGTGCGGGTACCCAACCCGTAAAACACCCCTGCCAGTATCACCGACAACACCAGCAGGTAGAAGACCGCCCCTGGCCACAGGTGTGCCAGTGCAAACCCCACCATCACTGGCCCCAGCGCCGCCCCCAGATTGGACAGGTTCTGTGCGCCGTAATACACCCCGCGCAAGTGCTCCGGTGCAATCAGGTCGATGAACATGTACTCGGCCGGGATCACGATGATTTCACCCAGCGTGAACACCAGCATCGCCAGGCACCAGGCCAGCACCGAGCCAGCCAGTGCAAAACCCAGCAAGCCGGCGATAAACAGGCCCATGCCGGCCAACAGCCACGGCATCAGGCGCTGGCGGCTGATACGCCGGCCAATCAGATACTGCAAGGCAATGACCGTCACGGCGTTGGTGGTGACCAGATAGCCGATCAGCCGTGCGGCTGCGGTGGGGTTGCTGGTTACCACCAGGTACTGGGACAGGTAGGCGGTGAACTGGCCGAACACCACCGCGCTCAGCACCCCTCCCGCGGTAAAGCACACCAGCCGACGATCCCGCGCCAGCCCCAGCGCCACTTGGCCGAAGCCGGCCGCAGGTTTGTCCGGCGCGCTGGCCTGCAGGCTGCGATCACCCAGGCGCCAATAAGCCAGGCACATGGCCAGGCCAAGCAGGGCAGAGGCGAGGAACGGCACATGGTCGTTCAGTTCAAGCATGGCCACGCCCAGCAACGGGCCGGCGGCGTAGCCAACGTTGCTGAGGGTGTACTTGATGGCGAAAACCTCGGCCCGCTCATTCACTGGCAGTAACGCGCAGAAGCCCGCCTTGGCGGCGATGTCGACCACTGCCAGGGCCAGGTTGATCAACACCAGACAAAAGAAGAACGGCAGTGCCGAACGGCTGGCGACCGCGCCGACGAAGGCCAGGGCGAACAGCAGGGTACTGATGCTGACCAGCGCATGGTTGCTCAAGGTGTCGACCAGATGGCCACCGTACAGACTCAATAGCGAGGCGACGATCAGCGCGCCACCGATCAGCAGGCCGATCTGGCTGATCGGCAGCTGGAAATTGTCTGCCAGGTAAACCACCAGGTAGGGCAGGGTGATGGCGCGGGCGATGGTAAGCGTGAAGGTGGTGGTGAGCAGCAGGCGAACGGTGTGCGGGTAGCGTTTTATGGCGGCGAGCATTGCCACGTCCTTGTTATGCGGGTTTGCCGGGCACAAGCATAAGCCACAAGCGGCCCTTGCAGCAGCACCGACAACATTCGAGTGAATGCGGGAATTCTCCGGCCGCTTCACAGCCCTCCGCGACACAAGGCCGCGTCACAAGCAAAAGGGCGACGAGCGGAGGATTGACAGCCCGACAGGCTGGGGGAATACTCGTGAAAAATTCATATATATGTTTATATAACAAGACGAGAGCGAGACCCATGCACCCATTGACCGGTGATGCTCGACTGCCCCGCTACCAACAACTGCGCGACCACATGGTCGCGCAAATTGCCAACAACCGCTGGCGTCCGGGGGAAGCGATCCCGACCGAAGCAGCCTTGGCCACCGAGTTCGACCTGTCGATCGGCACCGTGCGCAAGGCTGTCGATGTGCTGGTAGCCGAAGGCGTGCTGGAGCGTCAGCAGGGTCGCGGCACCTTCATTCGCCGCCCGCAGTTCCAGTCGTCGCTGTTCCGCTTCTTCCGTTTCGAAGCCGCCAATGGCGAGCGCGTGGTGCCGGAAAGCCGCATTCTCTCTATCGAGCCGCTTCCGGCGCCTTCGGCGGTGGCCGAGGCATTGGGCCTGGCGGGGGAGGCTGATGTGATCCGCATCGTTCGCACCCGTCTGCTTGGCGCCCAGCCGGTGCTGGCTGAAGAGATCTGGCTGCCGCGTCAAACCTTCCAGCCGCTGCTGGACGTGGATTTGAACAGCAAGGGCCCACTGCTGTACCCGATCTACGAAGCGCTGTGCGGTCAGGTGGTCGCCTACGCCGAAGAGACCCTGACCGCCGAAGCGGTCGACGCGGTGCATGGCCGCTTGCTGCAACTGCCGGCCGACAGCCCGGTGGTAGTGATCGAGCGCCTGGCCCGGGACTACGCCGGCAAACCTCTGGAATGGCGCCGCTCGCGCGGCCATGCGCAGCACTTCCGCTACCGCATCGACATTCGCTGAACCGGTCGCTTCACCCTTTTACCTGTCTGCGCCGTGCTGCCACGGCGCAGTGGCTTCGCCTGCCCGTCACACCCACGACTAGAAGGATAACAATCATGTTCAGCTGGTATCGCGAGATCACCTCACGGGAACGCAAGACATTCTGGGCCTGTTTCGGCGGTTGGTCGCTCGATGCGCTGGAAGTGCAGATGTTCGGCCTGGCCATCCCCGCGCTGATCGCCGCGTTCTCCCTGACCAAGGGCGACGCCGGCCTGATCAGTGGCCTGACCCTGGTGACCTCGGCAATCGGCGGCTGGCTGGGTGGCACCCTGTCCGACCGCTATGGTCGCGTGCGTACCCTGCAATGGATGATTCTCTGGTTCTCGTTCTTTACCTTCCTTTCGGCATTCGTCACCGGTTTCTACCCGTTGCTGTTCGTCAAGGCCATGCAAGGCTTTGGCATTGGTGGCGAATGGGCAGCCGGCGCTGTGCTGATGGCCGAAACCATCAACCCCAGGTATCGCGGCAAAGTCATGGGTACGGTGCAGAGTGCCTGGGCTGTGGGGTGGGGGCTGGCGGTGGCACTGTTTACGCTGATTTACTCACTGGTACCGCAGGAGTTTGCCTGGCGGGTGATGTTCTTCGTCGGTCTGCTGCCATCGCTGCTGATCATCTGGGTACGCCGCAACGTGCCTGAGCCGGACAGTTTCCAGCGCCTGCAGAAAGAAAAAGCCATCCCCTCCAGCTTCTTGCAGTCGATGGCTGGCATCTTCCGCCCGGAACTGCTGCGTGTGACCCTGCTGGGCGGCTTGCTCGGCCTGGGTGCCCACGGTGGCTACCACGCGGTGATGACCTGGTTGCCGACCTTTCTCAAGACAGAGCGCAACCTCTCGGTGCTTAACTCTGGCGGTTACCTGGCGGTGATCATCCTGGCCTTCTGGTGTGGCTGCGTGGTCAGCGGCCTGCTGATCGACCGTATTGGCAGGCGCAAGAACATCCTGCTGTTCGCCCTGTGCTGTGTACTGACCGTGCAGGCCTACGTGTTCTTCCCGCTGAGCAATACCCAGATGCTGTTCCTCGGCTTCCCGCTGGGCTTTTTCGCCGCCGGCATCCCGGCCAGCCTTGGCGCGTTTTTCAATGAACTGTACCCGGCTGACGTACGCGGCGCCGGGGTGGGCTTTTGCTACAACTTCGGTCGCGTGCTGTCGGCCGTGTTCCCCTTCCTGGTCGGGCACATGAGCGAATCGATGTCGCTGGGGAGTGCCATCGGCATCGATGCCGGCATCGCGTATGGCGTTGCGGTGATCGCAGCCCTGTGCCTGCCCGAAACCCGTGGCCGCAACCTTGAATCTGCACCTGCGCCGGAAGCGGCCGGTGCCGTCGCCAAGTAACCTGAACGTGTTTGTATGAGAACCATGCCCCACGCACCCGCTTTGCACCTGACCGCCATCGACAGCCACGCCCACGTGTTCAGCCGTGGCCTGAACCTGGCCAGCCAGCGGCGTTATGCGCCCAGTTACGATGCGCCGCTGGGCGACTACCTGGGCCGGCTGCGGGCTCATGGTTTCAGCCATGGCGTACTGGTCCAGCCCAGCTTCCTGGGTACCGACAACCGCTATTTGCTCAGCGCCTTGCAGACCGTGCCTGGGCAACTGCGCGGGGTGGTGATGCTGGAGCGGGATGTCGAGCGCGCGACGTTGGCGGAAATGGCCCGGTTGGGGGTAAGGGGTGTACGCCTCAACCTCATGGGGCAGGATATGCCTGACCTGACCGACGCGCAGTGGCGGCCGCTGCTGGAACACATCGGCGAGCAGGGGTGGCACGTGGAACTGCACCGTCAGGTGGCGGACATTCCAGTGCTGGTGCGGGCATTGCAGCCCTATGGCCTGGACATCGTGATTGACCATTTCGGCCGGCCAGATGCCCGCCTTGGCCTGGGCCAGCCGGGGTTTGCCGAACTGCTCACCCTGAGCGGTCGGGGCAAGGTATGGGTGAAGGTGTCCGGCATCTACCGGCTGCAGGGCTCGCCGGAACAGAACCTGGCATTCGCCCGTCAGGCGCTGTGCGCGCTGGAAGCCCATTACGGCGCAGAGCGGTTGATGTGGGGCAGTGACTGGCCGCATACCCAACATGAGTCGGAGGTCAGTTTCGGCACCGCTGTCGAACAGTTCGAGGCCTTGGGGTGTTCAGCGCAGTTGCGCCAGGCACTGTTGGTGGATACCGCGCGGGCGTTGTTTGGCTTCGAGTGACTTAGCGCCAGTGCTGCAACTGCCAGCAGGTCCTTGAAAGCAATCTCGCCTGGCCATGCCTGAGCTGGTGCTTGCCAGCCAGCGCATTTCCCATGCAGATTTGTGGCCCGGCGCGCTTGGCGAGCCTCCAATTGAAAAGCCCTCAGGACCAAGGACGATGAGTCACTCTTCGCAATTCACCTTGCTCGGCAAGCGGCGTTTCCTGCCGTTTTTCATCACTCAGTCGCTGGGTGCCTTCAACGACAACCTGTTCAAGCAGTCGCTGATCCTGGCGATTTTGTTCAAGCTCAGCCTGGGCGATGGTGACCGATCGATCTGGGTCAACCTGTGTGCCTTGCTGTTCATCCTGCCGTTTTTCCTGTTTTCGGCGCTGGGCGGGCAGTTTGGCGAGAAGTTCGCCAAGGATGCGCTGATCCGCGCAATCAAGCTGGCCGAAATCGTGATCATGGCGATTGGTGCGCTGGGCTTTGTCACCAACCATCTGGCGCTGATGCTGGTGGCGCTGTTCGGTATGGGGACCCACTCGGCGCTGTTCGGCCCGGTGAAGTATTCGATCCTGCCGCAGGCCCTGCGCGAGGAAGAGCTGGTGGGCGGTAACGGGCTGGTGGAAACCGGTACCTTCCTCGCCATCCTCGCCGGCACTATCGGCGCCGGGGTGATGATGTCGGCCGACAGTTACGCAACGGTGGTGGCCGGTGGCGTGGTCGGCACGGCGGTACTCGGCTACCTGGCCAGCCGCTGGATCCCCCGGGCTGCTGCCGCCTCGCCGCAAATGCCGCTGGACTGGAACATCTTCAAGCAGTCGTGGGTGATCTTGCGCATGGGCCTGGGCCAGCCGCCGGCGGTGTCGCGTTCGATCGTCGGCAACTCGTGGTTCTGGTTTGTCGGCGCCATCTACCTCACGCAGATCCCGGCCTATGCCAAGGATTGGCTGCACGGTGACGGCACGGTGGTGACCCTGGTGCTGACACTGTTCTCGGTGGGCATCGCCCTGGGCTCACTGCTGTGCGAGCGGCTCAGTGGACGTAAGGTGGAAATCGGCCTGGTGCCGTTCGGCTCGTTCGGCCTGACCCTGTTCGGCCTGCTGTGGTGGTGGCACTCCGGTGATGTGCCGGCTGCAGCAGCGCCGCACGACTGGCTGGCATTGCTGGGCATGAGCCAGGCCTGGTGGATCTTGCTGTCGATCATTGGCCTGGGCGTGTTCGGCGGCTTCTACATCGTGCCATTGTATGCGTTGATCCAGGCCCGCACGGCCGAGGACGAGCGCGCCAGGGTGATCGCGGCCAACAACATCCTCAATGCCTTGTTCATGGTGGTGTCGGCGGTGCTCACCATCATCCTGCTAGGCGTGGCCAAGCTGAGCATCCCGCAGCTCTTCCTGGTGGTGTCGCTGCTCAATATCGCGGTCAACACCTATATCTTCAGGATCGTCCCCGAGTTCACCATGCGCTTCCTGATCTGGCTGCTCAGCCATTCGATGTACCGCGTGCAGCACCGAGACCTTGAGCGCATCCCCGACGAGGGTGCAGCGTTGCTAGTGTGCAACCACGTGTCGTTCGTCGATGCGTTGCTGCTGGGCGGGGCTATCCGCCGGCCGATCCGCTTTGTCATGTACTACAAGATCTACAACCTGCCGGTGCTCAACTTCGTGTTTCGCACTGCCGGTGCCATCCCGATTGCCGGGCGTAACGAAGACCAGGCGACGTACGAGCGGGCCTTCGCGCGCATTGCCGAGTACCTGGCGGATGGCGAGCTGGTGTGCATTTTCCCGGAAGGCAAGCTGACGGGCGATGGCGAAATCGATGTCTTCAAGGGTGGGGTCAGCCGCATCCTTGAAGAAACGCCGGTACCGGTGATTCCGCTGGCCTTGCAGGGGTTGTGGGGAAGCTTCTTCAGCCGTGACCCGGCCAAGGGTTTCTTCAAGCGCCTGTGGTCGCGGGTGACCATCGTGGCAGGCGCCGCCGTCCCGGTGGAGGCGGCGCAGCCTGAAGTGTTGCGTGAACAGGTCAGCCGCCTGCGCGGCCATCTGCGATAGGGATTAGCTGGCGCTGACTTTCAGGCCGACAAGGCCGCAGACGATCAGCGCCACACTGACCAGCCGCACCAGGGCCATGGACTCGCCGAACAGAATGATCCCGGCGATGACCGTACCGACTGCGCCTACGCCGGTCCAGATGGCATAGGCGGTGCCCAGCGGCAATTCCTTCATGGCCAGGCCCAACAGGCCCAGGCTGATGACCATGGCGCCGACGGTAAGGACAGTGGGTAGCGGTCGAGTGAAACCGTCGGTGTATTTGAGGCCGACGGCCCAGCCGACCTCGAACAGGCCGGCGAAAAACAGGATGATCCAGGACATGAGTGTGTCTCCATCGTTTGAATGATGGGGCCGTCCCCGGAGTGGTCACGCGGTGCGTCGTGAGGTCGTCCTCACCGTGGGCATCATGGTGCCTGTCTGCGGCCTTGCGGGCAAGACCGCGCCTGCAAGGGGTTACCACTTGCAGGCGCGGGTTTACCCGCGAAGAGGCCGGTGCTGGCAGAAAACGATTCAGGCCAGCACCTGCATTTCATACCAATCAGACCCCTTGCGGGATCTCTTCCCCACCCAGCGCCTCGAACAGCACCGGCAGGAATTCGGCAAAGGTCATCATCATCAGCTGGAAGCTGGCATCGAACTGCTGCGCAGCCTCATCGCCACCGTCCTGCTCGGCCTGCTCCTGCAGCAGCTCTTCGAACTTCAGGCGCTTGATGACCATCTTGTCGTCGAGAATGAACGACAGCTTGTCTTGCCAGGCCAGGGCCAGCTGGGTCACCACCTTGCCAGTGGAAAGGTGCAACTGGATCTCTTCGCCGGTCAGGTCCTGGCGCTTGCAACGCACGATACCGCCATCTTCGGCGGTGTCACGCAGTTCGCACTCGTCCAGTACATAGAAGCCTTCGGCGGCTTGCTGCGATTTGACCCAGTCGGTCATGGTGGCCACCGGCGCAATCTTCACCGTGGCCGGGCGCACCGGCAGCGAGCCCATCACTTCACGCAGGGTCGACAGCAGGTCTTCGGCGCGCTTGGCGCTGGCCGAGTTGACCAGGATCACGCCCAGGCGCGGGGCAATGGCGGCGAAGATCATCGAGCGGCGGATGAACGCACGCGGCAGGAACGCCTGGATGATTTCGTCCTTGATCTGGTCGCGCTCCTTTTTATAGACCTTGCGCATTTGCTCGGTCTCGATCTCTTCGACCTTTTCCTTGACCGCGTCGTTGACCACGCTGCTCGGCAGGATGCGTTCTTCCTTGCGCGCGGCAATCAGCAGGTACTCGCCGCTGACATGCACCAGGGGAGCGTCTTCGCCTTTGCCGAACGGCGCGACGAAACCATAGGTGGTCAGCTCCTGGCTGGCGCAGGGGCGGGCCGGCTTGCTGGCCAGGGCGGCTTCCAGCGCTTCAGGCTCGAACGGAACTTCCTGGGTCAGGCGGTAGGTCAGCAGGTTCTTGAACCACATGAGGGGCAATCTCTCCTTAATGCATAAGGCGGGCATTATTCTCCGAGCGGTGAGTTGAGGCCAGCCCTGTCAGAGGGCCAGCAGTGGCTTATGCATGAAAGAATCGGCCGACAACGCTAGGTCTTTGAAAGGCCTGAGGTTTTTTTTGCAAAAAGTTTAAAAAGTGCTTGCCAGGGTGCGGGACGCTCCGTAGAATGCGCGCCACACCGAGACGAAGGGTGATTAGCTCAGCCGGGAGAGCATCTGCCTTACAAGCAGAGGGTCGGCGGTTCGATCCCGTCATCACCCACCACTCGATGTATAGCGCAGCGGTAGTTCAGTCGGTTAGAATACCGGCCTGTCACGCCGGGGGTCGCGGGTTCGAGTCCCGTCCGCTGCGCCATATTCCACTTCCAGGGCCCACTGAACACCCGGAAGTAACAAAGAAAGCGACCTTAGGGTCGCTTTTTTTGTGCCTGATTTTTGGTGTTTGACCGAAGTGTGAAAAAACTTCGATAAGTGCTTGCCAGAGCGCCAAGTCGCCCGTAGAATGCGCGCCACACCGAGAGACATGGGTGATTAGCTCAGCCGGGAGAGCATCTGCCTTACAAGCAGAGGGTCGGCGGTTCGATCCCGTCATCACCCACCACTCGATGTATAGCGCAGCGGTAGTTCAGTCGGTTAGAATACCGGCCTGTCACGCCGGGGGTCGCGGGTTCGAGTCCCGTCCGCTGCGCCATATTCCACTTCCAGGGCCTACTGAACACCCGGAAGTAAAAAAGAAAGCGACCCTAGGGTCGCTTTTTTTTGTGCCTGAATTTTGTACTCATACCTGCAAGCGTTTGCCGCAGCTTCAGCCACGACGTTCCTCCTCCCGCAATGTCAGCACCTCATACCCACCCTCAGTCACCGCCACGGTATGCTCCCACTGCGCCGACAGGCTGTGGTCACGGGTAATCACCGTCCAGCCATCCTTCAGCGTGCGCGTCCCACGCCCACCCTGGTTGATCATCGGCTCGATGGTAAACACCATGCCCGGTTTCAGTTTCATGCCCATGCCACGTTGGCCAATGTGCAGCACCTCTGGCGCTTCATGCATCTGCTGGCCAATACCGTGCCCGCAATACTCGCGCACCACGCTGTAACCCGCCGCCTCGGCATGTGCCTGTACGGCATGGCCGATATCGCCCAGCGTTGCCCCAGGGCGCACCTGCTCGATGCCTTTCCACAACGCGTCATAGGTGGTGTCGACCAGGCGCCGGGCTTCATCGCTGATCTTGCCGATGCCATACATCTTCGACGAATCGGCAATGTAGCCGCCCTGTTCCAGAGTGATGTCGACGTTGATGATCGAGCCTTCCTTGAGTACCTCATCGACCTTGGGGATGCCGTGGCATACCACGTGGTCCACCGACGTATTGAGCGAGTAAGGGAAACCGTACTGGCCTTTGCTTGCAGGCCGTGCCTTGAGCGTATCGACGATGAACGCCTCGGCGCGGTCGTTGATCTGCATCGTGGTCACACCGGGGCGGATGAAGCTGTCGAGTTCGGCGAACACCTGGGTCAGTAGCTGGCCGGCGCGGCGCATCAGGTCGAGCTGGGTGGGGGTCTTGAGGATCACCTGGGACATGGGGGGAGGGTAGTTGCTCATGCTGGAAATTGCCCCAGCATAGCGCCAGCGGGTACCGGCTTGCCACCGCATGGTGCGTAGCCTGTGCAGGCCTCTTCGCGGGCGTGCCTGCTTCCATAGGTACGGCGCCGCCCTCAGGCCTTGCGATATCCCTGTGGGAGCGGGCATGCCCGCGAAATGGCTGGTATAGCTGGCCCATAAATTGCTGATTTACCCTCATCCCGGGCTATCAACGTCGACAGCCCTCACCACTTCACGACAAAGGCGCCGTGTTGCCCCGCGTGCATCAGCATGCCGGGGCAGCCGGCGCCTTTTTGCGTTTTCACAGGAGCCCGCCCATGGCCAACAGCGAAGTACGCAGCGTCTGCCCCTACTGCGGCGTGGGCTGCGGCATCGTCATGAGCGTTGCCGATGGCAAGGTCGGCAAGATCAGCGGCGACAAGCTGCACCCGAGCAACTTTGGCCGCCTATGCACCAAAGGCCTCACCGCACACCTGCCACTGAGTGCCAGCGGGCGCATGGCCGATGCCTACGTGCGCCAGCAACGCAGCCAGCCGCCAGTGCGCACCAGCATGGACCAGGCCATCGCTGCCACCGCCGAGCGTCTGCGCGGCATCATCGACCAGCACGGCCCGGATGCCATGGCGCTGTACGTGTCCGGGCAAATGTCGCTGGAGGCCCAATACCTGGCCAACAAGCTGGCCAAGGGCTTTATCCGTACGCGCCACATCGAGTCCAACTCGCGCCTGTGCATGGCCAGCGCCAGCAGTGGCTACAAGCTGTCGCTTGGCGCCGATGGCCCACCTGGCAGTTACCAGGACTTCGAGCACGCCGAGGTATTTCTGGTGATCGGCGCCAATATGGCCGACTGCCACCCGATCCTGTTCCTGCGCCTGCTTGACCGGGTCAAGGCCGGCGCCAGGATGATCGTCGTCGACCCGCGGCGCAGCGCCACGGCCGACAAGGCCGACCTGTTTCTGCAGGTGCGTCCCGGCAGCGACATGGCCTTGCTCAACGGCCTCTTGCACCTGCTGCATCGCAACGGCCACACCAACCCCGACTTCATTGCCCGCTACACCGAAGGCTGGGACGAACTGCTGGCCTTCCTCGACGACTACACCCCCGAGCGCGTAGCCGCCATCACCGGGCTGGCCGAGGCCGATATCATCAAGGCCGCCGAATGGATCGGTAGCGCCAGCAACTGGATGAGCTGTTGGACCATGGGCTTGAACCAGAGCATTCACGGCACCTGGCACAGCAACGCCATCTGTAACCTGCACTTGGCCACGGGGGCTATCTGCCGCCCCGGTAGCGGCCCGTTCTCGCTGACCGGCCAGCCCAATGCCATGGGCGGCCGCGACATGGGCTACATGGGCCCTGGCTTGCCAGGCCAGCGCTCAGCGTTGGTGGAAGATGACCGCGCATTCGTCGAACGACAATGGCAACTTCCACCCGGCAGCCTGCGCAGCGAGGGCGGCGAGGGTACGGTGGCGCTGTTCGGGCAGATGAAAACCGGTGAAGTGAAAGCCTGCTGGGTCATCTGCAGCAACCCGGTGGCCAGTGTCGCCAACCGCCAGCAAGTGATCGACGGCCTGCGCAAGGCCGAACTGGTCATTACCCAGGACGCCTTCCTCGACACCGAAACCAATCGCTACGCCGACATCCTGCTGCCGGCCGCGCTGTGGGCCGAAGGCGAGGGTGTGATGATCAACAGCGAGCGCAACATGACCCTTATGCCACGCGCTGTCGAGCCGCCCGGGCAAAGTTTGCCGGACTGGCAGATCATTGCCCGCGTGGCGTGTGCCATGGGCTATGCGGACGCCTTCGACTACCCCAATGCCGAAGCGGTGTATGAGGAAATACGCCGCTTCCACAACCCTGTGACCGGTTATGACCTGCGCGGTATCGGCTATGCCGAATTGCGTACGCAGCCGCGCCAGTGGCCCTGTGCGCCGGGCAGCCAACAGCAGCGCAGCCCGCTGCGCTACCTCAACGACGGCAGCAGCCAGGCGCTCCTGCTCGATGCCCAAGGTGGGCGGCCGGCACTGGCTTTCCCCACCGCCAGTGGCAAGGCGCGCTTCTTTGCGCGGCCCTGGTTACCGGCAGCGGAATTGCCGGACGATGACTACCCCATGGTGCTGAACACTGGCCGTGTGCAGCACCAATGGCACACGTTGACCAAGACCGGCAAGGTGCCGGCACTGAACAAGCTGGAGCCCGGCCCCTACCTTGAGATTCATCCCGAGGATGCTGCCCGGCTGGGTGTCGCTGAAAAGGACCAGGTAGCCGTTCGCTCACGCCGGGGGCACGCCGTGTTGCCGGCGCGCATCAGTGACCGGGTCATGCCGGGCAACTGCTTTGCGCCGTTTCACTGGAATGACCTGATCGGCGAGCAATTGGCGATCAATGCCGCGACCTGCGATGCGGTCGACCCGCTGTCGCTGCAGCCTGCCTTCAAACACTGCGCCGTAGCCCTGGAGCGGGTCGCAGGCGAGCGCATCGACGCCCTTAATCTGAACACTGCCACTGTAGAGCCTGTCCGCATGCCGACCGCCACCCTGTCCCGTCTGCTTGGCCTGCACACCCAGCCGGTTCCGGTGCTGGCCGAAGAAGAGCGTCATTACCTGCAAGGTTTCCTGCTGGGCCTGGACCAGGCCCGCGCCGAGGGCGTACCCCGCCTGCCGGCCAGTGCGCCGCTGGCTGCCAGCCGTCGTTTGTTTGTCGACGGCTTGCTGGCCGGGCTGTTCGCCCATCCTGCAACTGCACCCATCGCAGCACAGGCCGCGCCATGGCATCAGGTGCTGTGGGCCTCGCAGACCGGCACTGGTGAGCAACTGGCCGAACGCTGTGCCGCGCGCCTGCGCGATGCTGGTCTGAACGTGCAACTCAGTTGCCTGGAGGTGGTCAGTCCAAGCCAGCTGCAGGGCGCTGCCAGTGTGGTGTTGATCGCCAGCACCTTTGGCGATGGCGACGCGCCCGACAGCGGCGCGGCATTCTGGCAGGCCTTGCAGGGTGAGGAGGGCGCTCACTGCGCCGGGCTGTCCTATGCCGTACTGGCCCTGGGCGACTCCAGTTACGACCAGTTCTGCGGTTTTGGCCGCAAGCTCGACCAGCGCCTGGCCGAGCTGGGAGCGCGGCGCCTACTGCAACGGGTGGACTGCGAGCCAGACTTCGACGAAGCCTTTGCCGGCTGGCTCGAAGCGCTATTGCCTGCACTGGGCAGTGCTGCGGCACCACCACCGGCGAGTGAACCTGCACCCTTGGCGGTCTATAGCAAGCAGCAACCCTGGATGGCCACTGTGCTGGAAAACCGCCTGCTCAATGGCCCCGGCGCCAGCAAGGAAACCCGTCAGTTGGTCTTCGACTTGGGCGGAAGCGGCTTCAGTTACGCTGCCGGCGATGCCCTGGGCGTATGGCCGCGCAACTGCCCGGCCCTGGTAGAGGAACTGCTGACGCTGATGCAGCTCGATGGCCAGGCGATGGTCGAGCTTAAAGGTCATTGCGCCATGCCATTGGGCGAAGCCCTGCAAGCACATCTGGAAATTGCCAAGGTCACTGCGCAGCAACTGCAGGCATTTGCCAGCAATGCGCCTGACCTGCAGCGTTTGCTGCAGCCCGAATGCAAGGCCGAGCTGCAAGATTGGCTGTGGGGCCGGCAGCTGGTCGATGTGCTGCGCGCCTTCCCCCAGCAGTTGCCGCTGGCTAGCTGGCTGGAACTGCTCAAACCATTGCAGCCGCGGCTCTATTCGATCAGCTCCAGCCCACTGGCGCACCCAGGCCAGGTGCATCTGACGGTGTCGACGGTGCGTTATGGCGAACGTAAAGGCGTGTGCTCAAGCTACCTTGCCGACCGTGCGCAGGTGCAGAAAGTGGCGATCTTCCCGCAGGTGTCGAAGCACTTCCGCTTGCCCGAGGACGACAGCGTGCCGGTGATCATGGTGGGCCCTGGTACTGGCATTGCACCGTTTCGTGCGTTCCTCGAGGAGCGAGAGGCACGGGGGGCAAGAGGTGACAACTGGCTGTTCTTCGGTGAGCAGTACGCAGCGACCGACTTCTATTACCAGGAGCAGTTGCAGGCCTGGCAGGCGGCGGGGCACCTGCGGCTGGACACGGCGTTCTCGCGGGACCAGGTCGAGAAGATCTATGTGCAGCAGCGCATGCTCGAGCAGGGTGCGCAGCTGTGGCAGTGGCTGCAGGCGGGGGCGTATTTCTATGTCTGTGGCGATGCCCAGCGCATGGCCAGGGATGTAGATACGGCGTTGCGGGTAATCGTCGCCGAGCATGGCCGGATGGATGCGGCGGCGGCGGCGGCTTATGTCGAAGGCTTGAGCAAGGCCAGGCGTTATCGGCGCGATGTGTACTGAAGTGCTCCAAGATGGGGTGCTGTGCACTTTGAATGTGCATTGGCTGGGCGGGCCCAGCGCAAGTGTAGGAGCGGGTTTACCCGCGAAGAGGCCGGCACAGGCAACCCAGGCATCCCACGCAGCCCAATTGGCACACTCCCTGCTTAACCTCGGATACAACAAAGCCCACTGATCAACGGCGATCAACCCGGGCCCCCTACCGTGATGAATACAGGCAAAGGCGCCTGGAGCTTCGGCTCCAGGCGCTTTTTTTTTTGATCGAGGATCGGCTTATGAAGGCAACAGCGAGCAGCGGGCAACGAGAGCGACTGGTCATCGTCGGCAACGGCATGGTCGGCCACCATTGCGTCGAACAACTGGTCAGTCGCGGCGCCCTGCAGCGCTTCGAGGTGCGGGTATTTGGCGAAGAGCGCCAACGCGCGTATGACCGCGTGCACCTGTCCGAATACTTCGGCGGCAGCTGTGCCGAAACCCTGGCCCTGTGTGAGCACGATTTCTACGACGCCAATGGCGTGCACCTGCACCTGGGTGAGGCCGTTCTGGAGATCGACCGCGAGCGCCGCGAAGTCGTCACTGCCGAAGGTCGTTACGGCTACGACCAACTGGTGCTGGCTACCGGCTCCTATCCCTTTGTGCCGCCAATCGAAGGCTCCAGCGGCAATGCCCGCCTGGTCTACCGCACCCTGGACGACCTCGATGGCATTCGTGCTGCCGCAGCCGGTGCCCGCCGAGGGGTGGTGGTCGGCGGTGGCCTGCTTGGCCTGGAAGCGGCCAACGCCCTCAAGTCGCTGGGGCTGGAAGCCCACGTGGTGGAATTCGCCCCACGGCTGATGCCGGTACAGCTGGACGGCGAGGGCGGTGCCGCGTTGAAGGCGCAGATCGAAGCGCTGGGTGTGGGGGTGCACCTGGCGCGCGCCACCCAGTCGGTCAGTGCCGGTGAAACCTACCGCTACCGCATGAACTTCGACGGCGGTGAGCACCTGGAAACCGACCTGATCGTGTTCTCCGCCGGTATCCGCCCACAGGATGCACTGGGCCGGGGTTGCGGCCTGGACATCGCCGCGCGCGGTGGCGTGGTTATCGATAACCACTGCCGCAGCAGCGACCCACGCATCTTCGCCATCGGCGAGTGCGCCTCGTGGAACGGCAGTGTGTTCGGCCTGGTCGCCCCAGGCTACAGCATGGCGCGCAACCTGGCTGGGCTGCTGATGGGCGAGGCGGCGGTGGCGTTCACCGGCGCCGACATGTCGACCAAGCTCAAGCTGCTGGGGGTGGATGTCGGTTCGATCGGCGATGCCCACGGTGCCACGCCGGGCGCGCGCAGCTTTCGCTTCATCGATGAAGCCAACAGCGCTTACCGCCGTTTGGTGGTGGATGCCAGCGGCAAGCACGTGCTCGGCGCAGTGCTGGTCGGCGACAACAGCTATTACGACACCCTGTTGCAGTACGCCCAGAACGGCATCGCCCTGCCGGCCGACCCGGCAGCGCTGATCCTGCCGCAAGGCGGTGGTGCGCCGGCCTTGGGCGCCGATGCGCTGCCCGACAGCGCGACCATCTGCTCCTGCCACAACGTCAGCAAGGGGGCGGTGTGCGCCGCGATCGACAGTGGCTGTAGCGACTTGGCTGCGGTCAAGGGCTGCACCAAGGCCGCGACCGGCTGCGGCGGTTGCGCGGCCCTGCTCAAGCAAGTCTTCGAGCACGAACTGACGGCCCGCGGCGTGGCGGTGGACAAGAGCCTGTGCGAGCACTTTGCCTACACCCGGCAGGAGCTGTACGGGTTGGTGCGGGTGGAGGGTATCCGCACCTTCAGCGAACTGCTCGAGCGCCATGGCAAGGGCTATCTGGGGTGTGACATCTGCAAGCCGGCGGTGGGCAACATCCTTGCCTCGTGCTGGAACCAGCCGATCATGGACCCGGCGCTGGTACCGCTGCAGGACACCAACGACACCTTCATGGCCAACATGCAGAAAAACGGCACCTATTCGGTGGTGCCGCGCATTCCCGGTGGTGAAATAACCCCCGACAAGCTCATCGTCATCGGCCAGGTGGCCAAGAAATACGACCTGTACACCAAGATCACCGGTGGCCAGCGCATCGACCTGTTCGGCGCCCAGTTGCACGAGCTGCCGCTGATCTGGGGCGAACTGATCGAGGCCGGTTTCGAAACCGGCCACGCCTACGGCAAGTCGACCCGCACGGTGAAGTCTTGCGTGGGTAGTACCTGGTGCCGTTACGGCGTGCAGGACAGTGTCGCCATGGCCCTGCGCCTGGAAGACCGCTACAAGGGCCTGCGCAGCCCCCACAAGCTCAAGTTCGCGGTATCGGGTTGCACCCGTGAATGCGCCGAGGCGCAGAGCAAGGACATCGGCGTTATCGCCACCGACAAGGGCTGGAACCTGTACGTGTGCGGCAACGGCGGCATGCGCCCGCGGCATGCCGAGCTGTTCGCCACCGACCTGGACGACGAAACCCTGGTACGCCTGATCGACCGCGTGCTGATGTTCTACATCCGCACGGCCGACAAGCTGCAGCGCACCTCGGTGTGGCGTGAAAACCTGGAAGGCGGGCTGGACTACCTGAAGCAGGTGATCATCGACGACAGCCTGGGCCTGGCCAGCGAGCTGGAAGCGCAGATGCAGCATGTGGTCGACCAGTATGAATGTGAGTGGGCCAATGCCCTCAACGACCCGGAGAAGCTCAAGCGCTTCCGCACCTTCGTCAACGACCGACGCGCCGACCCGGACGTGCACTTCGTGCGCGAACGCGAACAACGCCGGCCCGCAGCACCGCTGCACCTGATCCCAACCGTCGAGGAGGCTGTCTGATGAACCTGGCCAATACTGCTGTGAACACGCAAGAAAACTGGCAGACGGTGTGCCAGGCACAAGACCTGGTGGCCGACTCCGGCGTCGTGGTTTGGTTCGATGGGGCCCAGGTGGCGTTGTTCTACCTGCCGGGGCAGGCCCAGCCGCTGTATGCAGTGGACAACCGCGACCCACGCTCCGGCGCCAACATCATCGGCCGCGGGCTGGTGGGCAGTGTGCAAGGTGAGTTGGTGGTGGCAGCGCCGCTCTACAAGCAGCACTTCAGCCTGCTGAGTGGGGAGTGCCTGGAGGATGCCGGGCAGAGGTTGCGGGTGTGGCCGGTGCGGTTGAAGGGGGAGGCGGTGGAGCTGGCGGTGACCTGATACCCCTTTGCTGCCTGTGCCGGCCTCTTCGCGGGCAAGCTCGCGCCTACGGAATCTGCACCGCCTTCAAATACGGCGCTGCACCTGTGGGAACGGGCCTTCCCGCGAAGAGGCCAGCACAAGCCGACTAGATAACCAACCCCTGCGGTTTGCGTCCGGCAAATACATCCACCAGGCTGGCCACCACCATCTCGCCCATGCGCGTGCGTGTCTGTACCGTGGCACTGGCGCGATGCGGTTGCAGGACTACATCTTCGCGCTCGAACAACGCCTCGGGCGCTCGCGGTTCATCGGCAAACACATCCAGCGCCGCGCCAGCGATCTCGCCGGCCTGCAACGCCGCGACCAACGCGGGTTCATCCACCAGCTTGCCGCGTGCGATATTGATCAGATACCCCTCG
The DNA here is from genome assembly GCF_036630035.1 of Pseudomonas sp. LTR0. Lineage (NCBI taxonomy): Bacteria > Pseudomonadati > Pseudomonadota > Gammaproteobacteria > Pseudomonadales > Pseudomonadaceae > Pseudomonas > Pseudomonas sp. LTR0. The sequence continues at coordinate 4,136,761 of NZ_CP123734.1, read as the reverse complement.
GCGCCCAACGCCCGCAGCACGTCGCGATTGATCAGCGCCTCGCCCTTGTCAGCCGCCGCCGCGAGGATCAGCGCATCGCTGTCCTTGGCCAACTGCAGCAGATCTGCCTCGAACCCGTAGGGCACATCCAGCGCCTGTAGATCGGTGTAGCGGATCGGGCAACCGAAGGCTGTCGCCCGCTGTGCTACCGCCCGCCCGACCCGGCCCATGCCGACGATGCCCACGCGCATGCCCGACACCTGCCGGGCCAGTGGCAGCGGTGCCAGCGGCGTGGTGCTGGTGGCCCAACGGCCGGCGCGAACGAAGCGGTCACCGGTGCAGATACCCCGGCACAAGCCGATCAGCAGGCCGATGGCAAGATCGGCGACGTCCTCGGTGAGCGCACCGAGGGTCGCCGTCACCTGGATGCCGCGATCGCGGGCATAGGCCAAGTCTACCGCGTCGGTGCCGACGCCATTGACGGCGATCACTTCGAGGTTGGGCAGGCGCGCCATCAGCGCCTGGCTGATGCCGGTGTGGCCGCCGGTAATCACGCCCCGAATGTTGCTTGCATACTGGCTGACGTAGGCATCCTTGTCGGCCTGTTCGTAGTAACGGTGTACGGTGAACAGCTGTTCCAGGCGCTCACGGATCTGCGGGATCAGGATAGGGCTCAGTTGCAGGACTTCTGGTTTCATCGGTCACTCCATCATAAACAGGGATCAGCCACGGCCAACGAACGGCATGTTGCTGGCCATCACGGTCATGTTCAGTACGTTGGCGTCGAGCGGCAGCGCTGCGATGTAGCGCACCGCATCGGCCACATGGCGCACGTCGAGCATCGGTTCGGCGGCGATCTCGCCATTGGCCTGGCGCACCCCACGGGTCATGCGCTCGGACAACTCGGTCAGGGCGTTGCCGATGTCCAACTGGCTGCACACGATGTGGTAAGGCCGACCATCCAGCGCCAGCGCCTTGGTCAGGCCCAGCACCGCATGCTTGCTGGCGGTGTAAGGTGCGGTGAACGGGCGTGGGGTGTGCGCCGAGATCGAGCCGTTATTGATGATTCGCCCGCCTTGCGGCTGCTGGCGGCGCATCAGGCCGAAGGCGGCGCGGGCGCACAGGAACACACCATCGACGTTGGTGGCCATGACGTTGCGCCAGTTCTCCAACGGCAGCTCGTCCACCGGCACGGCGGGCGCGTTGATGCCGGCATTGTTGAAGATCACATCGAGCCGGCCGTGCACTTCTTCGATGGTGGCGAACAGCTGCGCGACGCTTTGCTCGTCGCGTACATCGGTGGGCACGGCCAGTGCCTCACCGCCTGCTGCCAGCGCCTGTGCAACCACGGCTTGCAGGGGTTCGGCGCGGCGCCCGGCGAGCACCAGGCTGAAGCCGTCATCCAGCAGGGCAAGGGCGACGGCGCGGCCGATGCCGCTACCGGCACCGGTGACCAGGGCGATTTTCTTGTTCTGGGTCATGTCGGGTCTCCGTCAGGTTCAGGCTGCGTTGGCTGTTTGCCCGGCAGGGCGGGGGCCGACACGCAGGTGCAGCTCGCCAATGCCGTCGATCCCGGCGTGTATCGTGTCGCCCGGGTTCAGCGGTGCCACACCAGGCGGGCTGCCGGTCATGATCAGGTCGCCCGGGTGCAGCGGCAGCTGGCGTGACAGCCGGCTGATCACTTCGGCCAATGCCCAGGTCTGCTGGCTCAGGTGGGCACGCTGGCGCTCCTCGCCATTGACCTGCAGCCACAGCGACGTATCCAGCGGCCAGTCGCATTCGCTGGCAGGGACGATGGCGGTCATCGGTGCCGAAGCCTCGAACACCTTGGCGCCTTCCCACGGCAGGCCCTCGGCCTTGGCCTTGCGCTGGTGATCGCGACGGGTCATGTCTAGACCGGCGGCAAAGCCGAACACGTGCTCCAGGGCATGCTCGCGGGCGATGTTGGCGCCGCCTTTGGCGATGGCCGCGACCAGCTCGATTTCATGGCAGAACTCGTCGGTCTGCGGCGGGAAGGGCAGTTCGCCCAGTGCCTCGACCACGTTGCTTGCCGGTTTCATGAAAAACACAGGCTCCTGCGGCGCCGCGCCGTAGGATTCCGGCCACGGGTAGTTGCGGCCGAGGCAGAACACCCGGCCGACCGGGAAGCGCGCATCGCTGCCGCGGATCGGCAGGCTGACGATGGCCGGCGGGTTGAACAGGTAGGTCATGGGTGGATCCTCCGTACTGGAGTGGACAGCGTATCCAGCGGCTGGCCGGCAAAGTTGGACGAAAGCGGGGTTGGGTTGGACTATCCAAGGCACCTGGACCGGCCCTTTCGCGGCTAAAGCCGCTCCTACAGGGATAGCGTCAAACCCAGGGGCAATACCGTCCCCCCGTAGGAGCGGCTTTAGCCGCGAAGAGGCCGGTACCGTCAATACACGCCTTGGCTCAGCCCGCAGCCTTCAGCTCGATGCGATACAGCTTCCCAAGCAGCAGCGAGTAAGACAGTGTGCCCATCAACGCCACACCACCGATGAACCAGAACGCCATGGCGAACGAGCCACTGGCGTGCACGATCGCGCCGATCACGATCGGTGTGACGATGCCGCCGATGTTCGCCGCCAGGCTGGTAATGCCGCCGGTCAGGCCGATCAGCTCCTTTGGCGCCACTTCCGAGACGGCAGCCCACGACGATGAGGCGATGCCCTGGGCGAAGAACGCCAGGGTCAGCACGGCGATGCACAGCACATTGGAGTCGGTGAAGTTCACCAGCACGATCGACATCCCCAGCATCGAGCCCACCACCAGCGGCAGCTTGCGGGCAAACGACAGCGAGTAACCCTTGCGGATCAGCAGGTCGGAGACGATGCCCGCCAGGAGGATGCCGACCGTGGCACCAATGAACGGCATGACCGCGAAGATGCCGACCTTGATCAGCGTCAGCTGGCGTTCTTCGATCAGGTAGGTGGGGAACCAGGTGAGGAAGAAGTACAGCGCCGAAGTGCTGGCGAACTTGCCCAGGCAGATCGCCCAGATCTGGCGATAGCGGAACAGTTCGGCAACCTGGCGCCAGTCGAAGCGGGTACGTTGCTGGCTGCTCTTCACCAGGCCACCACCGTGCTCGATATAGGCCAGTTCCTCCTTGCTGACCTTCTTGCAGTTCAGCGGGTCGCGGTACAGCACCAGCCACACGACGCCGAACAGGATGCCCACCAGGCCGGTGCTGTAGAACACGTGGCGCCAGTCATAGGTGGTCGCCAGCCACAGGAGCGCGCCGGTGAACAGCGCGGTGCCCAGGTACTGGCCACATACGTAGATGCTGCTGGCCATGCCGCGCTCGCGAGCGGGGAACCATACCGTAACCGCACGGCTGTTGGCCGGGAAGGCCGGGGCCTCCATGGCGCCGACCGCCAGGCGCAGGCCGAACAGCGAGGCGAAGCCACTGGCCAGGCCCTGGGCCACGGTGACCGCCGACCAGCTGATCAGCGACACGCCATAGGTCAGGCGCGAGCCGAAGCGGTCAGCAATGAAGCCAGCCGGTACCAGGGCCAACGCGTAGGTCCAGGCGAAGGCGGAGAAAATCAGGCCCATCTCGACCTTGTCCAGGCCCAGGTCTTTGGCCATGAACGGCGCGGCGATGGAAATGTTCACCCGGTCGACGTAGTTGATGATGGTCGCCACCAGCAGCAGCGACAGCATGAACCAGCGGCGGCGGGTAGGCAGGCGCTGGGCAGGGGCCGCGTCCAGCGTGTACGACGACGCGGCGCGGGGGGTAGGCGTGCTCGACATGAGTCGACCTCGTTTGTTGTTGTTGGTAGAGGTTGGGCTGCAGTCCCTTTTCTAAGGTGGTCGTACAACGCGGTGAATGCAACGGGGTATTTAGACCGTTTTTTTCATTGGAGGCGGGGCAGTGCTGTGCTGTCCAAGAAATTTCTCAGCCGGGGTTTCGCCTGAAATATTGGTTGAATAGCGCATTCTCAGAGGGCTGCGTGGATTTGCGGTTGCGCAGGTTTTTGCATAAGGGGTTAAATTGCAGAGTTTGGACGTCGTACAACTTAAAGCGCCTGTATCCCGGAGATTGCCCATGCCCCCCAAGCGCGAGGTTCCGACCTATGTCATGCAGCAGCGCAGCGAGCTGATGGATTTCTACATCCGCGACCAGCGCGGGCGTCCCGCCGAGACCGCGCCGCATCGTCATGAGTACTTCCAGATCCAGGTCAATCTCGGCGGCGACACGGTGCAACACATCGGCAGCGTGCAACGCCCATTCAGACGCAACACCCTGGCCTTCATCCTGCCGCACCGGGTGCATGTGATCCCGCATCCGGAGGACAGCGACTTCGTGGTGATCAATTTCTCCCAGACGTTCCTGCTGCCGCACCTGGCCTGCGACCCGATGGACCTGGAGGAAGTGTCGATCCTGCAGGCGCCGGAGCTGTCGCCGTTCCGCTTTCAGGAGCATCTCGACTTCTACCTGAGTGAGCCGGACTTTGCCGAGGTACGGCAAACCCTCGAGCGCATGCGTGCGCTGGATGCCAACCGCCGTTTCGGCACCCGCGAAATCCTCAAAGGCCTGTTGCTGCAGCTGATCGGCCAGGTCTGTGGCCTGTATGCCGAGCCGCTGCGCGAACTGGCCGACAGCAACGCTGCCCAGCTCAGCCGCCGTGCTGCGCTGGGCCGCATGAGCGACTACCTGCGCCGGCATATCGACGACCCCGACCTGAACCTGCAGAAAGTCGCTGCCGCCACCTACCTGTCGCCGACCTACCTGACCCACTGGCTGCGCAAGGAAATCGGCAAGACCTTCAGCGAGCTGGTGCTGGAGCGGCGCATGCACGCCGCACGCAACTACCTGCTCAACGGCAGCCGCCCAGTGGGCGAGGTGGCGCGGCTTTGTGGCTTTGCGGACGAAGCCTACTTCTCTCGACGTTTCCGCCAGATCCACGGCCTGCCACCTGGCCAGTTCCGACGCCAGCAACGCGACCCGGATACGCCGCAGGCGGCAATGCTTTAAGCCTGCCCGCTTCTGCCGTGGCGTACTACTGGACCGGTCTCAGAGAGAGGGCGAGCAGGCAGGGGAGTCGGTAGCCCTGCTGTACGTCTTGCCCGCTCACGAGCATGCGCTGGTTGTCGGTATCGATTACCATCGAGTCGGTGTGAGTGATGAAGCCAAATTCCCCCGAAAACGCTCCAAACTGACCGTAGCCATATGGGGGGGCAAAGCGAGTGTCAAGTTGACCGCTTGAGTGGTAGCGCACCGCCATGTTGAAGGCATAGAAACCACCGTAACCGATCAGGCCACCCTCGGCTTCTTCAATATGGCTCCACCCGCCGTCGATGTGAAAACGCACTACCTGGCCCTGATTGAACTCAAGAGCAGGCCTACCTTCATAATCCAACCGGTAGAGGGTCGGTTTGCCGCTATCGTCGTCTTCCGAGTAGTGCTGGCCGTATAACGTGATGCGTTTGCTGCTGTCCTCTATGGAAAAGCCGTTATTGAGAATCCACGCGTCTGACCAGTGGTGACCCCCCTCGCCGAATGCGTCATCAAGTACCCCCGCCAGCGACAGGCCACTGGTTACTCCATACCAGTCCGGACCGCGTCGCAACGTAGTCGATATCACGATGCGCTGCACGCCGGCGGCTGGGGATATAACGGCAATGCCGTCAAGCGCGTGCGATGAACTTTCGGGAATTAGAGTGCTCAAGGCCAGCAGCCCATCTTCACCGAAACCGTGGTCCTTTCCACCGTGAGCGTCCAGGGCGACAACCACTGCTTTGAGCCCCCCGCTTCGTATCTGACCGCAGTCGCCACCACCCCTTCCTGGTGGCAGGCCAGCCTCTCCAGCAGCAGATCCACACCGAACAAAGCGCGACTGTCGATATAGCCCTTCCCTTGACCAAAGCTCGGATCGGCTTCGCCTTGGGCTGTCAGCTTCCACAAGTGAGTGGTTGATTGCTCATGAGGCGCCACAGTCACCAGCAGATTGCCCGACATGTCTTCCGCTACCGCATTGGCGTCCAGATAGAAACCCGTGGACAACGTGTTGAAGTCGACCATGCCGCTGCCATTGAACGTGATGTCAAGCTTTCCACTTGCGTCCAGGCAGGCAATGAAAACACTGTGTAGCCCATCGGGATCGGCTTTCTGGCCAGTCACGTAGAAACGGCCCGGCCGCACTTTGCTCCTCAGCACGCTGGTCGCTGCCCCTAAGGTGCCCGGGTCGCTTTTGGTGAAGTGGCCATGGCCGTTGTCGCCATAGCGGGTATCGATGGGGGCCTTGGGTTGCTGCTGAACAGCCTTGCGATACGGGTGCGCTGAATGGATTGAAGGGAAGTGATTCTTGACGCGGATCATGGCGTTGAGCTCCATTCACAATAAAACCGCTGAACGCCTATTGAGCGATGTTTCGGTAGGATCGGCTACTGGCAGAAGTGACAGGTGCGTCAACGATCTGGACATGCAGGGCAGCCTGGCCGGGGCGGCCGATATCCTGTCGAGCACTTAAGTCTTGATACGCGTTGATGCTGCGTTGAAAACAGCCTCGGGATGTCGGTTTACAGCCCGTAAACTCCGCTTCCTTGGCTGTTTTCGCATTGCCTGAACTTCGTCTCAAGACTTTCATGCAGTCTCTGGTGAAGTGCCAGTTAGTCTCATTTTTATTGCTTCAATGAGACGGCAATGACACAAGGGGTGGAACCCGTCTGTATTTCCCGCCCCGCTACGAGTAGGCGTTGGCTTTCTGGCATTACCGTCGCGGAATGGCTGTTACCATAGAATCCTGGTTGCGACCCGATTGCCGTAAAAACACCGTAACCATTCGGCGGCACGAATGTAGTATCAAGTTGGCCGTCCAGACGGTAACGCACCGCCATGCCGCGATCGAGAAATGAACCATAACCTACCAGTTTTCCATCGGCCTCTGTCATATAGTCCCAGGCACCCTCAATGGGGAATAATACGACACGACCCTCGTTGAATTCTTTAGCAGGTTTTCCTGTGTAGTCTAGCCGATAGATCATGGGAGTACTGGTCCCTTCGGACCACACTTGGCCGTGGACGGTGATGCGCTGACTGGCGTTATTTAGCGTGAAATCATAAATGATAATGCCAGGCTTTGACCAATAGACCCCGTTGTCAGCGAAGCGCTGGTCGAGCGCTCCGGACAATGTCAGTGCTGCGATTCCGTTTATGCTCGACGAATCGTTGAAATAGCGCGTGTAGATGATGATGCGCACCTTCTCACCAACCTCCAGCATCTTAGGCGCCCCAATGACATAACGGAGGTCCGGAATAAGATCTTGCATCTTGAGGATGCCTAGCTTACCAAAGCTCTGGCGTGGGACACCTTCATGGGTGAGCACGAAAAGGATGGGAGCGTTTTCAAGGGAGCCTGAGAAGATATAGTCGTTCTTGTAAGTGGTGAATTGGTAGAGCGTGATATCTTTAAAATTGAAAAAATTATTTAGGATGATGTAGCCGTTGTTGCTGCCGAAATCAGTATCTGGCTTTCCGTTTGGCTTAAGCTTCCACAGGTGTGTGAAGCCTTGGGTTAGATCATTCATAGTGAGCAGGATGTGACCCTCCGCATCCTCGGCCATATGAGAGAAACTATGATAATCAAAAACTGTGCTCAGGTCAGTCAGATAGACAAGACCTGTTTTGTTGAAAGACGTATCCAGCTCGCCATCTTTCAAGGTGCGCGCAATGAAAGGTTTCGTGCCGTTGTGGACGCCTCTCAAGTAAAATCGCTCGGGATAGTAGTTGCTTGCCAGGATTTGCGAAACCGCGTTTCTAGGATCCGCGATAGGCTCGCCGATGTGAAGGTGCCCTTTGTCGGCATAGGTTACGTCAATGGGCGCCTTGAGTTCCTGACGCTCGCCTTGGTAATCACGGGGGTTGTGTTGAGTCTGGGCAAAAAAAACCATATTTGGATGCATGATATGACCTGTCACTGGGGGAGTGGTTTTTGCGATCTCATTTAATGCGATCCGGATAGCTGCGGGTACTGGCAAAAATGATAGGTGTTGGTGGTCGATGGATAACGATCCGGTCCTGGAGTTTGGGCTGCAACGGGGAGCACGGGGCGGCAGACCTGGATACGCCGCAGGTAGCGATGCGGTAAGCTTGCTGCCATGAACCTCGACACCCGCATCAAATACCGCCACCTGCTGTGCTTCCTGGAGATTGCCCGGCAGGGCAGCCTGGCCAGGGCGGCCGATAGCCTGTCGATCAGCCAGCCGGCGATTTCCAAGACCCTCAAGGAGCTTGAGGACCTGCTCGAGGCGCGCCTGTTCGAGCGCAGCCGCCAGGGTGTCGAGCTGACCCCGGCCGGCACCCGCTTCATGCGTTACGCCGGGCCCAGCGTGCAGGCGCTGCGCGATGGCGTCAGCAGCCTGCGCGGTGAAGCGCGGGCGCCGTCGCAGGTGCGCATTGGTGTGCTGTCCACGGTCGAAGGCCTGCTCATGCCCGAGGTGCTGTGCCGCCTGCATCAGCGCCATGAAGCGCTGGTGATCAGCGTGGTCACCGGGGTCAGCGCGCAGTTGCTTGGCCAGCTTCACCTGGGGGAGCTGGAACTGGTGGTGGGGCGCATGACCGACAGTCCGCAAATCCAGGGGTTGTCCTTCGAGCACCTGTACAGCGAGTCGATGAGCCTGGTGGTGCGCCCGGGTCACCCGCTGCTGGCCTGCACGCCCGTGGAGCGGGGGCAGGTGGGGCGTTACCCGCTGGTGCTGCCACCCGTCGGCACCACCATCCGCCAGCACGCCGACAGCCTGTTTGTGCAATGCGGCATCCAGATGCCGGCGCAGCGGCTGGAAACCCTGTCGCTGGCCCTGAGCCGGCGCTACCTGCTGGGCAGCGATGGCCTGTGGGTGGCGCCGCGTGATGCCGTGCTGCTCGACCTGCGCCGTGGCGAACTGGTCGAGCTTGACCTGGGTGTGCGCGAGCCGGGAGGGTCGGTGGGGATTTGCCGCAATGCCGCCTTGCCGTTGAGTTTGCCGGGGCAGTGGGTGGGCGAGGTGCTGCGGGAGGTGGCGGGGGAATATCGAGAGGGTCGGTATCCTTGAGGTTTTTGGGGGCTGCCTGCCCTGATGTTTCCGACCTCAGAACCTGCAGAAATAAAAGGCCACAAAAAACCGGCGAGCCCGGCACAAAGGGTCAATACTGGCCAATGGCTGCAACGCTTCGATGAAGAAGCTTTTAACGACTGAACTTCCTTACGAAAACCCGCTCCTATGCCGGTAGCCATTGGTCATGGCCGCCTGCTAAGCTCGCGGCTTTACCCTGATTGCCCTTATGGCGCATGAACAAGGAAATAGCATGAAACAGCATCGTTTGGCGGCTGCGGTTGCCCTGGTAGGCCTGGTACTGGCTGGCTGCGATCAACAAGCCAGCAGCCCCGAGCTGAAGACTCCGGCGCAGAAAGCCTCCTACGGTATCGGCCTGAACATGGGCAAGAGCCTGGCTCAGGAAGGCATGGAAGACCTTGATTCGAAAGCAGTCGCCCTCGGCATCGAAGACGCCGTTAGCAAGAAAGAACAACGCATCAAGGACGAAGAGCTGGTAGAGGCCTTCACCGCATTGCAGAAACGCGCCGAGGAGCGCCTGGCCAAGGCCAGCGAAGAAGCCGCCTCCGCCGGCAAGAAGTTCCTCGAAGAAAACGCCAAGAAGCCAGGCGTGGTCACCACTGCCTCGGGCCTGCAGTACGAAGTGGTCAAGAAGGCCGACGGCCCGCAGCCCAAGCCGACTGACGTGGTCACTGTCCACTACGAAGGCAAGCTGATCGACGGCAAGGTATTCGACAGCTCCGTCGAACGTGGCAGCCCGATCGACCTGCCGGTCAGCGGTGTGATCCCAGGTTGGGTCGAAGGTTTGCAGCTGATGCACGTCGGCGAAAAGTACAAGTTGTTCATCCCGGCTGAACTGGCCTATGGCGCACAAAGCCCAAGCCCGCTGATCCCGGCCAACTCGGTACTGGTGTTCGATCTGGAACTGATCGCCATCAAGGACCCGGCCCAGTTGCAAGGCGCCGAGCCGCAAGCCGAAGCCCCTGAAGAAGCACCTGCCAAGTAACATTGGCTGGTTGTCGAAAACGCCCCACATTGATGGGGCGTTTTCGTTTGTGCCGATTGGACGAACCAGCAACAGCTGATACTGTCCGAAGAAATGCAGCGTGAAGAAGTAGGATGTTTCTGACGCAAATCGTTTGCGGCGCAGGTAGCCATGGCGTGAAACGACTGTGTAAAAAACGCCCGATCTGACTGGGCCCCTTGCCTGGCAGGCACCTGGGGTCGGAAACCTCGCCCTGTTCACAAGGTTATCCACAATAAATGTGGATAACCTTTTCCTCTTGGAGGCTCCATGAGCGCACCCTGGAATTTTGCCCGTTTCCTGCCATTGGCCGAGCGCCTGCTCAGCCGCGGTCGGTTGCCGGCCTTGCTGTTCGCGGTAGCGCGCAAAGGCCCGCGCCTCGGCCAACTGCGCGAAGACGTGAAGCTGCTGCAGTCGCTATGCCTGGCCTGGTGGAGGGGGGAGTACCGCGCCATCAGCCCCAAGGCACTGGTCACTGTCGTGGCTGGCCTGCTGTATTTCGTCAGCCCTATCGATGCCATCCCGGACTGGTTGCTGGGGGTAGGTTTCCTTGATGACATCGCGGTGCTGGGCTGGGTGCTGAAAACCGTGGCCGACGAATTGGCGCGCTTCAAGGCCTGGCGCGATAGCCAGGCACCCGAGCGGCTACGCGTGGTCGAGCGCCTGCCGGCTACCCCGGAAGCGCTGCGGCTGGAGCGCAACAGCTGATGAAACTGGCCTGAATCTCACCTCAACTGCACAGACCTCAGAGTTGGTAATATAATTGGCATAAGGGTTATGCCTACGGATTACATGCTGTAATCCTTTTTAAAGGGGTTTGTAATGGGTATTCAGGTCATCAGCCGGGACGGTCAACCCGAGTACGCCGTCGTTCCCTGGGAGCAATATCAGGCGTTGCTCAGGGCTGCAGGGCAGGCACCTGCCGACGCAGTTTCCAGTGAGGCGCAGGGCGTTGTTGCCAGTGCACCTCTGCCAGCCTTCAGCGAAGTCGCCCATATTCGCCAGGCCAAGGGCATTGCCCCTGAGCAACTGGCGCGCAACGTCGGGGTGAGCCCGGCGTATCTGGCCATGATCGAATCGGGTGAGCGCCAGCCAGATGCTGCCATCCGCCGCGCCTTGGCCTGGCATCTGGGGGTGGCTGGCTGGAGCGAGCCATCATGAGCCAGGTCAGGATCAGCCGTCAGCACTGGGATAACCTGCTGGGTGAGCTTGACCTGGCCCGTCGTCAACGTCACTTGCTGACCTACCGAGCACTGATCGAGCGCTTGCAGTTGCCCAGCCCGGCCATGCAAACGCTGACTGCCGCGCTGGAATACCTGGCGGTGCTGGATGCCCGTGCCGAGCAGCCATTGCGCAGTTCGCTGGTGATCAGCCAAGGCGCCAGCCGTTTGCCGCGTACTGGGTTCTTTGAGTGTGTCGAGCGCCTGGGGCGGTTTACCGGGCCGGTCGATGGCCTGGAGGCCGCCTCGTGGCATGCCTCTGAGGTGGTTCGGGTGTTCGAGTACAGCTATCCCGAAACAGCCTGAGTCGCTCCCGTTCCAGTCTATTCGCTACAGGTGGTGACCCTGCAGGAGCGGGTTGGCCCGCGGATAGGCCGGCACAGGCAGCGCATCTCTGTGAATCAACCCGCACACTCTGCCATCGGCATCCACCACTTCCAATGCCTCCAGGTGCTGGTGCCGGCCAAACAGCTCCAGCAGCTGCCCGATCGTGGCATTCAAGCGCACTGTCGGTTGTTCGGCCAGTGGCACCTGCGTCAGTGCTGGTAAAAGCCCGTTGTCGCGTACCCCCAGCTCCTGTGGCCGCCCTAGCAAGTAGCCCTGCACCAGGTCCACGCCCATCTCCACCAGCACTGCCAGCTCTTCCGCCAGCTCGATGCCCTCGGCAATCACTTGTGCCTTCGACGCCCGGGCGATCTGCAGAATGGAGCCAACAAACTCGCGCTTGAGCGGGTCACGGTGGATGCCGTCAATGAAGTGCCGGTCGATCTTCACGTATTCGGGGCGCAGCTCCGACCACAGGCGCAGGCTGGAATATCCCGCGCCCAAGTCGTCGATGGCAATCGAGAAGCCCATGTCGCGATAGTGGTGCAGGGCATTGGACAGCAGCTGGAAGTCGTCGGTGGGTGTGTGCTCGGTCAACTCGATCACCACCCGGCTTGGCGGCAGGCCAACCTGTTCGAGCAGTTTCAGGGTCAGGCCGGAGGGGTAGTGCGGCTCCAGCAGCGACTCGGGCGAAATGTTGAGAAACAGTTTGCCCTGCAGTTGCTGCTCACTGAAGCGTCGGCAGGCGCTTTCTCGGCAAGCGGCTTCCAGCTCGGTCAGGCGGCCGGCCTGGCGGGCGATGGTAAACAGGTTGAGCGGCGCATGCAGTGGGCTGTTGGACGGGCCACGGCTCAGCGCCTCATGGCCGAACACCCTATGTTCACTCAGGCACACGATTGGCTGGAACAGACTGTGAATACTGCGTTGAGCCAGGATGGCACTCAAGGCACTGAGCTGTTCGGCAACGGTCATGACGTATTCCTGAAAATGAAAGGGCCGGGCATCTGCATGCCCGGCCCCCATATTTCACGACAGCACGATGACTGTTTGATGACAGGTCGCATTATTCTGCCATCATTGCTGACGTGCCTTACTTCTTGGCCACCTTGGTGCTGGCACTGAGGTAGTCGATCAGGATGCGACCGGTCTCGGCGAGGTAAGCGTCGTCTTCCGGTTTGGTGTTTTCATCCTCGACCGGCAGAGCGTCTTCGTCCTCTTTCTTCAGCTCTTTCAGCGGTTCTTCACCCTTGGCCTTGCGGCGGATGTTTTCCAGCGCCAGTTGCTTGGTCTCGATGCTGTCGTGGCGTGCACGGCGTTCCTGCTCGTTGAGGCTGACGGTTTTCTCGTTCATCAGCTTCTGGGTCAGGGCCAGGCGGTCGCGTATGTAGGTGAACTCGGCATCCTTGACGCTACGTGCCTCATGCTGCGCTTTGAGCTGGGCCAGGAACGGCCTGAACGGATCGGCGGCAGGCTTGACCACCGGGCGGATGGTGTCCCACGGCATGGCCTCTGGCAGGGCGCTCTCGCCGATTTCCTTGGTGTCGATGATCGATGGGTAGTCGATGTCCGGCAGTACCCCCTGATGCTGGGTGCTCTGCCCGGAAACCCGGTAAAACTTGGCCAGGGTCAGCTTCAGCTCGCCATGGTTGAGCGGCTGGATGGTCTGCACGGTGCCTTTGCCGAAGGTCTGGCCACCGATGATCAGCGCGCGGTGGTAGTCCTGCATGGCACCGGCGAAGATCTCCGATGCCGAGGCCGACAGGCGGTTGACCAGCAGTGCCAGCGGGCCCTTGTAGAAGGCCCCCGGGTTTTCGTCTTCCAGCACGTCGACGCGGCCGTCGCTGTTGCGCACCAGCACGGTCGGGCCTTTTTCGATGAACAGGCTGGTCAGCTCGGTGGCTTCCTGCAGCGAGCCACCGCCGTTGTTGCGCAGGTCGATGACCACGCCGTCGACTTTTTCTTTTTGCAGTTCGGTGAGCAGCTTCTTCACGTCACGCGTGGTGCTCTTGTACTCCGGGTCGCCAGCGCGGTAGGCCTTGAAGTCCAGGTAGAAGGCCGGGATCTCGATGATGCCCAGCTTGTAGTCACGCCCGTCCTGCTTGAGCTTGAGCACCGACTTCTTCGCCGCCTGCTCTTCAAGCTTTACCGCTTCACGGGTGATCGACACAATCTTGCTGGTCTGGTCGCTAGGCGCATTGCTGGCCGGGATGATTTCCAGGCGCACCACCGAGCCTTTCGGGCCGCGGATCAGCTTGACCACTTCGTCCAGGCGCCAGCCCACCACGTCGACCATTTCCTTGTTGCCCTGGGCCACGCCGATGATCTTGTCGGCCGGGGCCACCTGCTTGGTCTTGGCTGCCGGGCCGGCCGGCACCAGGCGCACGATCTTGACCTGGTCGTTGTCGCTTTGCAGCACCGCACCGATGCCTTCGAGCGACAGGCTCATGTTGATGTCGAAGTTCTCGGCGTTGTCCGGCGACAGGTAATTGGTGTGTGGGTCGTAGGACTGGGCGAAGGTGTTGATGTAGGCCTGGAAGATGTCCTCGGCACGAGTCTGGTCCAGACGCGCGAGCTGGTTCTTGTAGCGCTTGATCAGGGTTTCCTGGATCTGCTTGGGTTCCTTGCCGGCGATCTTCTGGCGCAGCACTTCGTCTTTAACGCGTTTGCGCCACAAGTCGTCGAGCTCGGCCTGGTTCTTCATCCACGGTGCGTCCTTGCGGTCGATCAGCAAGGTTTCCTTGGTGGTGAAGTCCATCTTGTCCACGCCCTTGTTCAGCTCGGCCAGGGCGAAGTCCAGGCGTTGCTTGACGCGGTCGAGGTAGCGTTTGTAGATGGTGAAGCCCGGGTCCAGGTTGCCGCTCTTGAGAAAATCGTCGAATTGCGTTTTCCATTTATCGAATTCGGCAATGTCGGCAGCGGTGAAGTAGCTGCGCGCCGGGTCCAGCAGCTTGATGTAGCTGTCGTAGATAATGACCGAACGGGCATCGTCCAGGGGGGGCTTGCTGTAGTGGTGGCGCTTGAGCAGCTCCACCACATTGAGGCTGGCGACGATCTCGTCGCGGTCCGGCTGCAGGCTGTCCCACTTGTTGGCGGCCACTGCATTGCCGCCGAGCGTGAGGCTGCCCAGGCCGATCATCACAGCCAGTGCGGTGCTTGGAAGGAAATGCTTCATGCTGATTCGACGTGGAGGCAATTGATCACGCATAGTAGGCCGTCTTTTCCGTTGCCGGTTCCATGGAGCCGGGCAAATACTGCAAAAGGCCTGAGGTAAGCGACCTCAGGCCCAGTCATGATTCAACTATGGAGGCACTGTGAAGGCATTGCAAGGCGTTGACGGACATGTGGAGTGGGTCGAGGCCGAACGCCCGACCTGTGACGCGGGCCAAGTGCGCATTCGCGTGGCCGCTGCGGGGCTGAACCGCGCCGACCTGCTGCAGATGAAAGGTTTGTACCCGCCACCGCCAGGTGCCAGCCCGTACATGGGGCTGGAGTGTGCCGGGGTGGTTGAAGAGGTGGGGGCTGGTGCCGATTGGCGCGTGGGTGATCGCGTTTGCGCCCTGCTGGCCAGCGGCGCCATGGCCGAGGAAGTGGTGGTGGATGCCCGTCATGTGCTGCCGGTGCCCGAGGGCCTTGGCCTGCATGAAGCGGCAGCGTTGCCGGAGGTGTATGCCACCGCCTGGCTGAACATCTTCCAGCTCGGTGCAGTGAAGGCTGGCGAGAAGGTGCTGGTGCACGCCGGCGCCAGTGGCGTTGGCTCGGCCGCTATCCAGCTATGCAAGGCGTTCGGCAGCCCGGTATGGGTCAGCGTCGGTTCGCAGGATCGTCTTGCCTACTGCCAGGCGCTGGGCGCTGCGGGTGGTGTGGTACGTAACGAGAACCTGGAAGCGCTGGAAGGTTTTGGCCCGTTCGATGTGATTCTCGACCCGGTGGGCGCCAGCTACGGTGAGCTGAACCTCAAACTGTTGGCCCGCGACGGTCGCTGGGTGATCATCGGCCTGATGGGAGGACGCAAGTTTGAGCTGGACCTGGCCCAAGTGCTGGGCAAGCGTCTGGAAATTACCGGTTCCACCCTGCGCAACCGTGACGACGGCTTCAAGGCCGAGCTGCTGAGCGAACTGCAGCAGCACGTATGGCCGCTGTTTGCCGAGGGGCGGTTGTCGCCGCAGCTGGTCGATACCTATCCGGTGGAGTTTGCCCAGGCGGCGTATGCCGAGCTGGAGACCAACCAGGTGTCGGGCAAGCTGGTGATGGTGATCGACCCTAGCCTGGTGTAAGCAGGCCCGGCCTCTTCGCGGGGTCACTCGCGAAGAGGCCGGCGCAGGCCATGAAGACCTTCAGCTCCAGCTCAGAATCGGCCACCCGTTGATCTCGGCATGCTCGCGCAACACCGCATCCGGGTTTACCACATGTGGGTGATCCACCTTCAACAGCAACGGCAAGTCATTCCTCGAATCGGAATAGAAACTCGCGCCCTCCAGGTTTTCCTGCTCCTGATCCAGCCACTCCAGCAATCGGGTGATCTTGCCCTCACGATAGGTCAGCACCCCGTGGGTCTTGCCAGTGTACACCCCGTTCACTGCCTCCAGCTCGATTGCCAGGTATTCATCCACGCCCAGTCTCGCGGCAATCGGCCCGACCAGGTGCGTACCCGAAGCGGAAATGATCAGGATGCGATCCCCACGCTTGCGGTGCTCGGCAATGCAGCGGCAGGCGTCACCGTAGATGATGGGTTCGATCACTTCTTCGACCCAGGGTGCCACCAGGTGCTCGACTTCTTCCAGGGTGCGCCCGGCAATCGGCTCCAGGCTGAAAGCCATGTAGTCCTCCATCTGCAGGTGGCCCCTGCCATAGGCTTCCATCAGTTCATGGTCGCGGCGCAGGAAGTCCTTGCCGTCGACCCAGCCCAACCGGGCCATCTGCTCGCTCCACAGTGATGCGCAGTCGCCGTGGATCAGGGTTTCATCCAGATCGAAAATTGCCAGTGCCATTGTGGTGAGTCTCCTTAAGCCACTTCCCGCAGCGCAGTGGGGTCGATCGACACGCTTACCCGTTTCCCGTCCGCGTGCAAGTCGGCCGGCGAGCGGTTGAGCACATCGACCACCAGCTCCACTTCACGCACCCGCACCCGGTAGCGGATCACGTTGCCCAGCAGGCTGTGGCTGCGTACCTCGGCGTCAAGCTCGCCGTGCTCGCCAAGGGTGATCGACTCTGGGCGGATCGCCAGGCGGCTGGCCACCGGGCGCTGTAGCAGGCGGCTGGCGCTGTCGGCGTCGAGCAGGTTGTAGTTGCCGATAAAGCCGGCGGCAAACAGGTCCACGGGTGCGGTGTAGAGGGTTTCGGCATCGCCGCTTTGGACGATGCGCCCCTGGTTCATCAGGAAGATGCGGTCGGACATGGTCAGCGCTTCCTCCTGATCGTGAGTGACGAATATGGTGGTCAGCCCCAGTTCGCGCTGGATGGCGCGAATCTGCTCGCGCAGGTGCTTGCGGATACGCGCATCCAGCGCCGACAACGGTTCGTCGAGCAGCAGCAGGCGCGGGCGGGTGACCAGTGAGCGTGCCAGGGCCACGCGCTGGCACTGGCCGCCGGAAAGCTGGTGTGGGTAGCGCCCGGCGAACTTGCCCAGCTCCACCAGCTCAAGCGCCTCGTGTACCCGCAGTTGGCTTTCATCGGCCTTGACCTTCTGCATGCGCAGGCCAAAGGCGACATTCTGCTCCACGGTCATGTTGGGGAACAGCGCGTAGCTCTGGAACACCATGCCGATGCCACGCTTTTGCGGGCTTAACGGCACGATGTCGTGGCCGTCGAGCAGTATCTGCCCGCTATCCACCGAGGTCAGCCCGGCAATGCAACGCAGCAGGGTGGACTTGCCGCAGCCGGACGGGCCGAGCAGGGTGACGAATTCGCCGCGTTCGATGTGGCAGTCGATACTCTCGAACACCGGGCTACCGGCGTAGCTTTTCTGCAGTTTCTGTACGCTGACGAAGCTCATGTCAGGTCTTGTCCTTGTTCAGGCGGTTGGCGACCCAGGTCAGTACCAGCACGAAGGCGAAGTAGGAGATCACCAGTGCGCTGTTGAAGTGGCCGCTGCTGTTGCGCATGTTGTTCAGGTACACCTGCAGGGTCTCGTAGCGGGTGCCGACCAGCAGGTTGGCAAACACGAATTCGCCGAACAGGAACGAGAACGACAGCAGCAATGCCACCATCAGGCCCTGGCGCAGGTTCGGCAGCACCACCAGCAGTGCGGCCTGCCAGGTGCTGGCGCCGAGCAGTTGCGCGGCGTCCATCAGGTCGCGCAGGTTGATGGCCTGAAGGTTGTTGGTGATGGCCCGGTACATGAACGGCAGGGCGATGGTGAAGTAGCAGCCGATCAGGATCCACGGTGTGCCGACCATGGCCATCGGCCCGCTGCCATACAGTTGCAGCAGCCCCACCGACGACACCACCGGCGGCACCGCAAAAGGCAGCAGGATGAGGATGTTCATCAGCGCGTCGAGCCGCGGGAAGTGGTAATGCACCACGAACAGCAGTGGCAAGATCAGCACCACCGACAGCAGCAGTGCGCCGACGCACACCAGCAGCGACTGGCCGAAGGCCGCAAGGAAGCGCGGCTCGCTCCACAGCGCCGCATACCACTTGAGGGTCAGGCCACTGGGCAGCAGGCTCGCCGACCAGCTGGTGGCCAGCGAGTAGAGGAGGGTGCCGGCCAGGGGCAGCAGCAGGATCAGGAACAGCAGGTAGACCACGAGGCGGTGGTACCAGCCGCCGGAGCGGATGTCAGCGCGCATGGTAGCTCCTTTTCAGCAGCCATTGATGCACCACCGTGACCAGCGTCATCAGCCCCACCAGCACCATCGCCAGGGCGCTGGCCAGGTTCGGATCGAGGCTGATGTCGCCCGCCACCAGGCCGGCGATGCGGATTGGCAGTACGTTGAAGTTGCCGGTGGTCAGTGCGTACACGGTGGCGTAGGCGCCGAGGGCGTTGGCCAGCAGGATGACGAAGGTGCCCAGCAGTGCCGGGGCCAGTACCGGCAGGCCGATGTGTCGCCAGTACTGCCAGTGGTTGGCGCCCAGCAGCGCGGCTGACTCGCGCCAGTCTTCGCGCAGGGCATCGAAGGCGGGGTACAGCAGCAATACGCCCAGCGGGATCTGGAAGTAGGTGTACACCAGGATCAGCCCGCTTTTGGAATAGATACTGAAGTCTTCCAGCAGGCCGATCTGTTTCAGCAGCAGGGTCAGCGCGCCGTTGAAACCGAGCAGGATGATGAAGGCAAAGGCCAGTGGTACGCCGGCAAAGTTGCTGGTCATGTTGGCGAAGGCGCTGACGAAGTCGCGCAGCTTCGAGTCCACCTGGCGCAGCGAGTAGGCGCCGAGGGTAGCAATGACGATGCCGAACACGCTCGACCAGAAGCTGATTTCCAGGCTGCGTTGCAACGCCTGCAGGTAGAACTTGGACGCGAACACCTTGCTGAAGTTGTCGATGCCCCAGCCGGCTTCCGATTGCAGGCTGTTGATCGCCACCCAGGCCAGCGGGGCGACCTGGAAGATGACGAAGAACACGGCGAACGGCAGCAGGCAGAGCAGGGCCAGGTAGCGGCCACGTATGCCGCCACTCACTTCAGCAGCTCCCGGCAAACCGTCTTGTCATGCGCGGCGCCCAGCAGTTCACAGATGGTGCCGCACAGTTCGGTCTGCAGCGGCTTGGCGGCCGGGTCCAGGCTGAAGGCGTCGCCGAAGACGAACAGCGGCACCTCACGTTCTTCAGCCAGCAGGCCGTTGTGCGAGCGGTCGTTGTTCATGCCGTGGTCGGCGGTGACCAATACCTGATAGCCCTCCTCGAGCCAGCCGGGCAGGTAGTCGGCCAGCAGGATGTCGACGCTGCGCGCAGCGTTGCGATACTGGCTGCTGTCCAGGCCGTGGCGGTGACCCACGTCGTCAACGCTCATCGGATGCACCAGCAGGAAGTTGGGGGCGTGGCGGCGGCGCAGGTACTCGCCATCGGCCAGAAGGTGCGAGTCGGGGTAACGGTCGTCCCAGTAGAACAGCCCGTGCTGGATCGGCAGCTTTGGCGCGTGGGTGTGGCGGTCACGCTGCGGGTCGAAGGGCGAGCGGTTGTACAGCTCGCTCATCCAGTGGTACGCGGCTGCTGCAGTGCCCAGATTGGCCTCGCGTGCGTAGTGAAACACGCTGCGCTGGTTGGACAGGCGGTTGATGTTGTTGTGCACGATGCCGCTGTCGATTGGCGGCACGCCGGTAAGAATGCATTCGTACAGCGGCCGCGACAGCGATGGCAGCTCGCATTCCACGCGGTACAGCGCGGCACGGTCGGCCTCGACGTAGGCGTGCAGGTGGCCCATCGCGTGGTGGGCGACCTGGTAGTTGAGGCCGTCGAGCAGGACCAGGATGACGTTGTGTTGCATGTTTTCTCCAGTCATGAACCGCGTTGGCACCTTCGCGGGTAAACCCGCTCCTACATGTATCGCGTATCCCTGTGTAGGAGCGGGTTTACCCGCGAAAGGGCCGGATCAGGCGCTACAAAGCCCGGCCCCTTACTCCATCTCGATGATCACCTGCTCCTGCCACATCTGCGGCAGTTTCTTCGAGGTGGCTTCCCAGGCCTCGGCATTCTTGATCGGCTGGGCGGCACCGTACTGGTCGTTGGGCAGCAGCTTGGCCTGCACATCCGCCGGCAGTTTCAGGTGCTCGGCCCGGATCGGCCGCGCGTGCCCCTTGGCCAGGTTGATCTGCCCGGCATCGCTGAAGATGTATTCACGGGTCAGTTTGGCCGCGTTGGGGTGCTTGGCGTACTTGTTGATGACCGTGGTATAGCCGGAAATCACCGAGCCGTCCGAGGGAATCAGCACTTCAAAACGCTTGGGATCGATCTGTTCACGGTAGCTCAGGCCGTTGAAGTCCCACACCACGCCAACTTCCACTTCGCCCTTTTCCAGGGTCTGGATGGTCGGGTTGGCCAGCGACAGGCGCTTCTGCTGCGCCAGTTTGGTGAACAACTGCAGGCCCGGCTGGATGTTCTGCTCGTCACCTTTGTAGGCGATGGCCGCAGCCAGCACACCGTTGGCGGCCTGGGCGGCGGTGCCGACGTCGCCAATGGCAACCTTGTACTTGCCTTTTTCCAGGTCATGCCAGGTTTTCGGCCGTTCTTCTTCCTTGACCAGGTCCTTGTTGATGATGAAGGCGATGGTGCCGGTATAGGCCAGCGCCCAGTGGCCGTCCTTGTCCTTGGCCCATTCCGGCACCTGGTCCCAGGTGCTTGGCTTGTAAGGCTGGCTGACGCCCTTGGTCACCGCGATCGGGCCGAAAGCGGCACCCACGTCACCGATGTCGGCGCTGGCGTTATCTTTCTCGGCTTCGAACTTGGCCAGTTCCTGCGCCGAGCTCATGTCGGTGTCGCTGTGCTTGAGGCCGTACTTGCTGGCCAGGTCTTCCCAGGTGCCTTTCCAGTTGGCCCAGGCGTCGGGCATGCCCACGCTGTTGACAGTGCCTTCCTTGCGGGCGGCGTCTTCCAGGGCCTTGAGGTCAGTGCCGGCGGCCATGGCCGTGGTGCACAACGCGATGGCCGAACCGAGCAGTGACGCCATGAAGAACTTTTTCATCCGAAGCTCCTTTGGGTGGGTGCCTTGCGATCATTATTCTGGGTAAAGCCGTTGCAAGCCTTTGACTGGCACCTTTGGTCTAGGTCAGCAAACCTTGAGCCAAGGTAGGCCGCTTGCGTGACAGTTTGATGTAGGCAGGGGGCCGGCAAGGGCCCTGAAGCTACAGCGTAGACCAGGTAATCGCCCCGGTTCTGCTGGCTTGGCGCGTTTCTGGCAATGGCTGGCCTAAGCTTTGTCACAGGATGTTCATCAGCCCTGCATAGGCTTGCACTGTTCTCCAAATGCCCTGTGATGGGGCTGGACTAGTCCAGATAGGTAACCTTTTGATGCAGTCGACGCCCCCGCGTGCGGTAACAGCCATCTGTCATGCCCTGCAGGAGCAGATCGAGCATGGTCTGCTGGCGCCGGGCGGCAAGCTGCCGGCCGAGCGGCGGCTCAGCGAGGTGTTCGACACCACGCGCATTACCCTGCGTGAGGCGTTGGTGCAGCTGGAGGCCCAAGGCCTGATCTACCGCGAAGAGCGCCGAGGCTGGTTCGTTGCGCCGCAGCGCTTGACCTACGACCTGATCGAGCGCAGCCACTTCCATGCCATGGTGCGCGATCAGGGGCGGGTGGCCAGTACCGAACTGCTGTCGGCGAGGCTGCAGCCGGCTTCGGCGGCCATTTGTGCACGCTTGCAGCTGCCGGCGTTGTCCAGCGTGGTGCGCGTCTGTCGGTTACGGCGGATTGACGGGCGGGCGGTGCTGTATGCCGAGCACTACCTCAACCCCCGGTACTTTCCCGGCATTCTTGAACACGACCTGGCGCAGTCACTGACCGAGATTTATGGGCGGGTGTATGGCATCGAATACGGGCAGGTGTGCTTCGAGATCCTGCCGACAGCGTTGCCGGTGGAGGCGGCCAGTGCCTTGAAAGTGTCGGCGGGCAGCCCGGGGTTGCACATTACCCGGGTCAACAGTGACCAGCATGGGCACCTGATCGACTGCGACCTCGAGTATTGGCGGCATGATGCCATTCGCATCAGGGCGCAGGCAGGCTAGCGTGCTGGCTGCTCCTGCGAACCGGCCTCTGTCATTCCACCCCCACCGGCTGTCACCACCTGCACCGACAACCGCGGCGTTGCCAGGTCAAGCCCGGCCTCGTCCAGTTGCCGCTTCAAGGCCAGGTTGAATGCCCGCGACACCTCCCACTGCTTGATCGGCGCGGTCTTGAACCGCGCCCGCAAGATCGCCGAGCCTGACTCGAAGCTCTCCACCCCCTGCAGCTCCAACGGTGACCAGATGTTGCGGCGCATCAGCGGGTCATTGCGCAGCTTCTGCCCCACTTCGCGAATCAGCGTGATCGCCTGGTCGATGTTCATGCTGTGCGGGATTGCCACGCGGAAGATTGCGTAGCCGAACTCTCGCGAGTAGTTCTTGATGCTCTTGATCTCGCTGAACGGGATGGTATGCACAATGCCGTCGATGTCGCGCAGGCGCACGGTACGAATGGTCAGCCCTTCCACCGTGCCCAGGTGGCCGCCGACATCCACATAGTCGTCGATGGCCAGCGAATCCTCGATGATGATGAACAGGCCGGTGATCAGGTCGGCCACCAGCGACTGCGCGCCAAAACCGATGGCCAGGCCGATCACACCGGCACCGGCCAGCAGCGGGGTGACGTTCATGCCCATGTTGGCCAGTGCGACGATGACCGCGATGATGAAGATGACCACGAACATCACGTTGCGGATCAACGGCATCATGGTTTGCGCACGGGCGTTGGCCAGCCCCCGGCGCGAGCCCACCAGGGCATGGTGTACGGCGGTGTCGGCAAGGATCCATACCAGCCAGGCCACCATCAGCGTACCGGCCAGGCCCAGCAGGCGCAGGCTGACGTCATGGCCGTCGCCCTCGGCGAAGCTGATCATCGACACGCCCCACACGCGCAGGCCCAACTCGATGAACACCAGCCAGATGAACAGGTGCACCAGCAGGTAGCCGAAGTTGCGCAGGCGCTCGGTGTACACCGCCTGGCGCTTGCTGGCCCGCTTGGGGTTGGCAGTATGGCGGCGCACCAGGCCGTTGAGCACCATGCACACCACCACCAGCACCGTGCACATCAGCGACTGGCGTAGGGCGGTGCTGGTGTCGCCGGCGGAGACGAAGGTGGCGAACAGCGAAATGGCCACAAGGATCAGCGCCGGAATGAACCAGAAGCTGCCGAGGATCTCGATGGTATCGCTGAGGGTGCGTCGGGTCAGTCGCCTCGACAGTGGCTGGTTGCGGATCAGGTGGGCGATCGGGCGGCGGAAGCGCAGGATGAACAACCCGGTGCACAGCGCCGCAATCACATTGGCCAAGGTAGCCAGGGCGTGGGCCAGGTGAGTACCGAGGGCCACCAGCATGCGTGGATCGCTCATCGCCTCGCCAAACGCGGCGAAGCTGCCGATCAGCCACAACGGGCGAAACGCCTGGCGCCGCAGGATGTGCAGGGCACGGTGGCGGTGTGGGCCGTCCAGCAAGGAAAAGGCGATGACGCAAATGGCCGAGAAGCAGGTACCGACCACCAGTGCGTAGGCCAGCACCATGGCCAGGGATTTGCCCAGCGATGGCGGCAGCACGAAACTCAGGTACACCGTGAACACCAACGCGACCAACCATGGGCCGAGCTTGCGCAAGGCAAAGCGCACCAGGTCCCAGGTACGCGGGTGCTGTGGCAGTTCTTCGCTCAGGCCAAAGCGCAGGCGGACCCGATGGCCGACCCAGTTGAAGGCATAGGCCAGCACGCTCCACACGGCAATCACTGCAGCAAAACCGAACAGGATCGCCGGCCATTGGTGCACGGGCACCACCAGTTCCGCCAGTTCGGCCTGGGCCTGTTCGATTTCCGCGGCCCAGCGGTGGAATGGACTGGCATCGCCGCTGAACTGTTTTTCAAAGTCGTGCAGGGCACCGCCGATCAGGCCGAGCACACCCTGTTCAACGCTGGGTTGCGATTGCCGGGTGGCGTCGCGCAGCTTTTTCAGGTCGGCCAGCAGCTTGGCCCGTTGCTGATCGTTTTCGAGGTTCTTGATCACCTCGTCCAGCGATTTGCCCAGCGGCTCGGTGGCCTCTGGCTGCGCGGGCGCGCTGCCGCCCAGCAGGCCAGGCAGGCCCGCCGCTTGTGCCGGGGCAATGAAAAGCAATAGCAGCAGGAACAGGTAACGCAGGAGGGCAGGCACTGGAAAATCTACCTCAGGTCAAACGATTGACCGAGTGTAGAGGTTTATGTCGGCAGTTTCTCGAGGATCTTCCAGCAGGTGAGGCCGAAAATACCCAAGGTGCCGATCCACATCATCAGTACACCGATGTTGCGTTCGCGCATGCTGAAGCCGATGGTCAGCAGCATCAGGAACAGGAACACCGGCACGAACAGAGACAGGAACGGGGACATGGACAGCAATCCTTTTGCAGTGGGGCCATGTAACAAGCATAGCGCTTGGCAAACGAGGCGTGATTGACCTTGAGCACGTTCAGGCAGGCCCGGCCTCTTCGCGGTTATACCCGCGAAAAGGCCGGGCCTGCTTGCATCAAGGCAGCTCGCGGCTACGGTAGAACGCGGTCAGTACCTTCACCAGGTGCGCCAGGTCATGGCTGCCGCACAGCTCGCGAATGGAATGCATGGCAAATGTCGGCAAACCGATATCCACCGTGCGCACACCCAGGTGGCTGGCGGTGATCGGCCCGATGGTCGAGCCACAGCCCATGTCGCTGCGCACCACGAAGCTCTGCACCGGTACTTCCTCGGCCATGCACAAGTGGCGGAAGAACCCTGCAGTCTCGCTGTTGGTGGCGTAGCGCTGGTTGTTGTTCACTTTGATCACGGGCCCGGCGTTGAGCTTGGGGCCGTGGTTGCCGTCATGCTTGTCGGCGTAGTTGGGATGCACGCCGTGGGCGTTGTCGGCCGACACCATCAGCGAGCGCTGGAGGGTCCGCACATAGGTGTCGCCATCGGGCAGCAGGCGCTGCAGGGTCTGCTCCAGCATCGGGCCATCGGCACCGCAGGCCGAGCAACTGCCGACTTCTTCGTGGTCGTTGCACACCAGCACACAGGTTTCGTCGCTATCGGCGGCCAGCAGGGCCTGCAAACCGGCGTAGCACGACAGCAGGTTGTCCAGGCGGGCGCCGGCGATGAAGTCGCCATTCAGGCCGATCAGCGCGGCGTCCTGCGTGTCGTAAAAGCTCAGCTCGTAGTCCAGCACCACGTCGGCGATCAATTCATGCTCGCGGGCCAGTTGCTCGGTGAGCAGGGCGCGGAAGTCGATGCGCTCGTCACCAGCCACTTGGGCGAGGATGGGGGGCAGTTCGTTCTGCGGGTTGATCGCCCAGCCTTCGTTGGCGGTGCGGTTCAGGTGGATCGCCAGGTTGGGGATGATCGCGATTGGCAGCTTGAAGTCGATCAGCTGGCTTTCGACCTTGCCGTCACGGCGGTAGGTGACGCGGCCGGCCAGCGACAGGTCGCGGTCGAACCAGGGTGCCAGCAACGCGCCGCCATACACTTCCACGCCCAGTTGCAGGAAGCCCTGGCGCTGAAGCTCGGGCTGAGGCTTGACCCGCAAGCACGGGCTGTCAGTGTGGGCGCCGACCATGCGGATGCCACTGAGCAGCGGCGACTGCGTGCCCAGTTTGATGGCGATGATTGAAGAATCGTTGCGGGTGACGTAGTAGCGGCCGCCGCCCTCGGGGTCCCAACTGTCGCGCTCGTCCAAGCGCTTGTAGCCGGCCGCCTCAAGGCGCTGGACCAGGCTGGCGGTGGCGTGGAAGGGCGTGGGGGAGGCCTTGAGAAAGTCGATAAGGCCGGTATTCAGTGCATCGCGCATAGCTCACTCCAGACAGCAGTGGCGCGAGTTTAACGCAGAATGTCGACAATTGGTGTCTGCATCTTCGCGGCCAAAGCCGCTCCCACAGGTATTACACAGCCCCTGAGAGCAGCGCGGTACCTGTGGGCGCGGCTTTAGCCGCGAAGAGGCTGGTACAGGCCCTGAAAAATCAGAACGGCGCCGGGCACTCGAACTTCAACCGCTGCCCGGACACCGGGTGGGTAAAGCTCAGCATCGAGGCATGCAGACAAAGCCGCTCATGAGCTGCCAGGGCTTGCGGGTTGGCGTATAACCGATCACCCAGCAGCGGGTGCCCGATCGACAGCATGTGCACGCGCAGCTGGTGCGAACGCCCGGTAATCGGTGTCAGCTCCACCCGACAGTGATCGCCGCAGCGCTCGACGATACGCCAGAAGGTCAGGGCGTGCTTGCCCTGCTCGTGGTCCACCACATGCCGTGGTTTGGTCGGTGGGTCGTAACGCAGCGGCAGGTCGATGCTGCCGCTGTCGAGCGCCGGCTGGCCCCAGCACAGTGCGGTGTAGGCTTTTTCGGTTTCACGGTCGTGGAACTGGCGCGACAGCTCGCGGTGGCTGTCGGCATCGCGTGCCAGCAGGATGATGCCGGAGGTTTCCCAGTCCAGACGGTGCACGATCAGCGCATCGGGGTAGCCGTTTTCCTGCAGGCGGGTGATCAGGCAGTCCTTGTTGTCCTCGGCACGGCCAGGGACCGACAGTAGCAGGGTCGGTTTGTTGATCACCAGGATGGCGGCGTCTTCGAAGAGGATCTGGACATTCGACAGCGGCATTACAGGTCTCACGAAAATAGCAGTAAACGCTGGGGCCGCTTTGCGGCCCTTCGCGGGCAAGCCCGCTCCTACAAAGGATATGCATTCCCCTGTAGGAGCGGGCTTGCCCGCGAAGGGCTGCAAGGCAGCCCCAAATTGTCGACTACGCGGATCAGCGATCCGGCAGGGTGATGTTCAGCTCCAGAATCGAGCAGCTGCCCTGGTTTTCCAGTTCGATATGCACGTCATCGTTGCCGATGTTCACATATTTGCGGATCACTTCCAGCAGTTCTTTCTGCAGCGCGGGCAGGTAGTCCGGCTCGCTGCGTTGGCCGCGCTCGTGCGCCACGATGATCTGTAGACGCTCTTTCGCTACCGACGCGCTGGACTGTTTCTGTCTGCCACGAAAGAAGTCAAAAAGGTTCATGGTTTATTTGCTCCCGAAAATGCGCTCGAAGAATCCCTTCTTCTGTACATCGATGAAGCGCATCGGCTTCTCTTTGCCCAGCAGGCGGTCGACCGCATCACTGTAGGCCTGGCCGGCATCGCTCTGGTCATCGAGAATGACCGGGATACCTTGGTTGGACGCCTTGAGGACGGCCTGCGATTCCGGGATCACACCCTTGAGCTTGATCGACAGGATTTCTTCGACGTCGGCCACGCTCAGCATTTCACCCTTGACGACGCGCTCTGGGTGGTAGCGGGTGATCAGCAGATGCTCCTTGATCGGCTCTTCGCCGTTTTCGGAGCGGCGCGACTTGCTCGACAGAATGCCCAGCATGCGGTCGGAGTCACGTACCGAAGAAACCTCCGGGTTGGTTACCACGATAGCTTCGTCGGCGAAGTACATGGCCAGGTGGGCACCTTTTTCGATACCGGCCGGCGAGTCGCAGATGACGTACTCGAAGTCTTTCTTCAGGTCCATCAGTACCTTTTCCACGCCTTCCTGGGTCAGCGCGTCCTTGTCACGGGTCTGGCTGGCGGCCAGCACGTACAGGTTCTCGAGGCGCTTGTCCTTGATCAGGGCCTGCTGCAGGTTGGCTTCGCCGTTGACCACGTTGACGAAGTCGTACACCACGCGGCGTTCGCAGCCCATGATCAGGTCGAGGTTACGCAGGCCCACGTCGAAGTCGACAATGACGGTCTTGTGGCCGCGCAGTGCGAGGCCGGTACCAATGGCGGCGCTGGTAGTGGTCTTGCCCACACCCCCCTTGCCGGAAGTAACCACGAGAATCTTGGCCAAGGTGTTTCACCCCTAAAAATAGTCGGGACACTTGTCCCTGCAAAAAACTGAAATAGCTAAATAAAGGCAACGGTAAAAAAGTTGCTCTAAAAATGCTGGCAAGTATCCGTTAAAGACGGGTGATGTTCAACACGTCACCAGACAGGCTGACTTGCACGCTGGTACCCCACAGTGGATCCCGGCGCAGGTCTTCGCAGACCTTGTACTGGCCAGCGATCGAGACCATTTCGGCGGTCATCTGCTGGCAGAAGATACGCGCCTTGGTGTTGCCTTTGATGCCGGCCAGGGCGCGGCCGCGCATGGCGCCGTACACATGGATGTTGCCATCGGCCAGAAGTTCCGCACCTGGGCTGACCGAGGCGGTAACAATCAGGTCTCCCCCCTGAGCATAGATCTGTTGGCCACCGCGTACTGGCGAAGTAATGATGCGGGTCGGGCGCACCTCGGGTTCGGGGGGCGGTGGTGGCGCCGGGGCCGGTTCGGGCTTTTTGACCACCTCGGGCTCTGGCTCCAGCGGCCGTTCGCGGGCCCCTGACGGCGGCAGCACCGGTAGGTCGATGGCGATGGCGGCGGCGATGTCCTCGATGCGGTTGGCGCGTATGGCCAAGGTACGCAGGCCGTGGTGGCGGCAGATTCGCATCAAGCCGGGCAGGTCGACCGCCCCTTCGTCGGCCGGCAGCTTGTCCAGCGCCAGCACCAGCGGTGTATTGCTGAAGAAGTTCGGGGCCTGGGCGACTTTGGCCGCCAACTGGCGGTCGAGGGCTTCAAGGTCATTGCGTGCCAGTTCCAGTACCGTAATGGCGAGCATGCTGCCCTTGAGCTGGAACACGGAGGCGGTGTCGGGTGTGTGGTTTGGGCTCATGGTCTGCATAGACGGCTTGTTGCGAAAAAAGTGCCCTGACTTATAACGAGAACACCGGTTGCCCGCAACATGCGCTGATCCGTTGTAGAATGCGCGGCCTTTGTCTTTCCGGATGCTTCAATGGAACGCCCGCGTTTTCGTCCCTATTACCTTCACCCCAAGTTCTGGGGCCTGTGGCTGGGCCTGGGCCTGCTGTGGCTGGTAGTCCAGTTGCCGTACCGGGTGCTGCTGAAAATCGGTGCCGCGCTGGGCGCTGTCATGTATCACTTTGCCGGTGAACGTCGGCGCATTGCCGCGCGCAACCTGGAACTGTGCTTCCCGGAGCTGTCGGTCGACGAACGGCAGCGTTTGCTCAAGGCCAACTTTGCCTCAACCGGCATCGCCTTCTTCGAAATGGCCATGAGCTGGTGGTGGCCCAAGGCCAGGTTGGCGCGCCTGGCCCATATCGAGGGCCTTGAGCACCTGCAAGCCGCCCAGCAGGCGGGGCAGGGCGCGATCCTCATGGCGGTGCACTTCACGACCCTGGAAATCGGCGCCGCGCTGCTCGGCCAGCAGCACACCATCGACGGCATGTACCGCGAACATGGCAATGCGCTGTTCGATTTCATCCAGCGCAGCGGCCGCGAGCGGCACAACCTCGACTCGCTGGCGGTGGAGCGTGAAGACGTGCGCGGCATGCTCAAGCTGCTGCGTTCGGGCCGGGCGATCTGGTACGCACCGGACCAGGACTATGGCGCCAAGCAAAGTATCTTCGTGCCACTGTTCGGCATCCCGGCAGCGACGGTAACGGCCACTACCAAGTTCGCCCGGTTGGGGAAGGCGCAGGTGATTCCGTTCACCCAGAAGCGCCTGGAGGATGGTAGCGGCTATCGGCTGGTCATCCACCCGCCGCTGGCGGATTTCCCCGGGGAAAGCGAAGAGGCCGATTGCCTGCGCATCAACCAGTGGGTCGAGAGCGTATTGCGCGAGTGCCCCGAGCAGTACCTGTGGGCGCACCGCCGTTTCAAGTCGCGGCCCGAAGGGGCGCCGCGGCTGTATGACAAGAAAAAGCGCTGAACCTTGTAAGCAGGCCTGGCCTCTTCGCGGGTAAACCCGCTCCTGCAGGATTACCACAGGTTCTGCATATTGCGGGGCCCTGTGGGAGCGGGTTTACCCGCGAAGAGGCCGGGCATGAAAGCACCTTGACCCCAGGAAGGACTCCATGGCTCCACCCCCGGTAACCGGTCTCATCCTTTCTGGCGGCGGCGCCCGCGCCGCCTACCAGGTCGGCGTGCTGGCGGGCATCGCCGAGTTGCTGCCCGCCGGCGCGCACAACCCGTTCCCGGTCATTGTTGGCACCTCCGCCGGGGCCATCAACGCTGTCACCCTGGCCAGTGGTGCGGTGCACTTCAACGACGCCGTGCAGCGGCTCACTGCCTTCTGGCAGAATTTCCGCAGCCATCTGGTCATCCGCAGCGACTGGCCCGGGGTCGTGCGCCAGGCCAGCCGTTTCGTCGGCCACAACCTGCTGGGGCTGGGTGGCCAGGCCCCTGTGGCGTTGCTCGACAGCAGTCCGTTGCGCAGCCTGCTGCAAACGCACCTGAACCTGGATGGTATCGGCCACGCCTTGGCCGCCGAGCAACTGCGCGCCGTGGCGGTGACCGCCTTTGGCTACGAGTCTGGCCAGGCGGTGACCTTCTACCAGGGCCGCGGCACCATCGAGGCCTGGCTGCGTCACCGGCGTATTGGTGTACCCGCACCGCTGACCATCGACCACCTGCTGGCCAGCGCGGCGATTCCGCTGCTGTTCGCCCCGGTGCAACTGGGCGGTGAATATTATGGCGACGGTGCAGTGCGCCAGTCGGCGCCGATCAGCCCGGCCTTGCATCTGGGCGCCAGCCGGGTGCTGGTGGTCGGGGTCAGCGGAAACCCGCAGCGGCCAGCGCCACCGGTGCCGCCCCAACGTGTGTTCAGCGGGCAGCAACCGAGCCTGGCGCAGATCGGCGGGCACATGCTCAACAGTACATTCATCGACAGCCTGGAAGACGATATCGAACTGCTGCAGCGCCTCAACCACTTGAGCGGGCTATTGCCGGCGCACCTTGATGCCCGGCGCCTGGGGTTGGCACCGATCGATGTTCTGGTGGTGGCGCCCAGCCAGCCGCTGGATGAGATTGCCGCTCGGCACCGCCGTGAGTTGCCGGCGGCGTTGCGCCTGTTTTTACGTGGGCCAGGGGCGACGCGCACCAGCGGGGCGGGGGTGTTGAGCTATTTGCTGTTCGAGGCCAGCTATTGCAGTGAACTGATCGAACTGGGGCGGCGCGATGCCCTGGCCAAGAAGCGCGAGCTTTGTGAATTCCTGGCGATTTGATGTTGTCTGTGCGGGCCCTTTCGCGACAAGGGGGTGCGCCAATACCTGTGTAGGAGCGGGTTCATCCGCGAAAGGGCCGCAGCAGGCTTACTCGGCTATCTGCAACTTGCGCGCCTGGGTATATACATACCGCACCTTTTCATACTCGAACGGCGAGTTGAGCTGGCCATAGCGGAATTTGGTCGTATAGCGCTTGTCCACCACGCGCAGGGCGAAGATTTCCGGGTGGTCGCTGCTGACTTCAGCCACGTTCAGGTAGTTGACTGCCTGCTCTCCCGCATAGTCCACCACAATCCCGGTGGTATCGCGCAGGTTCGATGGCCCTAGCACCGGCAGCATCAGGTACGGCCCCTCTGGTACGCCATAGAAGCCCAGGGTCTGGCCAAAGTCCTCACTCTGGCGCGGCAGGCCCATGCTGGTCGCCGGGTCCCACAGCCCACCCACGCCGATAATGGTGTTGAACATCAGTCGCGCAGTGATTTCTGCCGAGCGCTTGGCTTTGAGCTGCAACACGCTGTTGAACAGGTTCGGCACATCGCCAAGGTTGTTGAAGAAGTTGCTCACCCCCGTGCGCACGAAGCTTGGGGTGACATACTGGTAGCCATTCACCAGCGGCAGCAGTACCCATTGGTCCAGTCGGTAGTTGAAGTGATAGATGCGCCGGTTGATCGACTCCAGCGGGTCGTACACGTTAAGCGCCGCCAAGGTTGAGCGCTCGAACTCGCGCTGATCCAGCCCAGGGTTGAATTTCAGCTCACGCAGCGGGTCGAGGAAGCCATCAGCTTCAGGCACTAGGGGCGCGGTACCGACCACCTGCGGGTCGGCCTCGACCACGCTGGCTCGCGGTGCGGTTTCGGCGGCCAGGGTGTGACCAGCGGCAAGCAGGGCAGTGGCGAAGAGGAGTTTGTTAACCACGGAAGAACTCCAGCATGGCGTCACTGTTGACGCGATAGTTGAGGTTGCCGCAATGGCCGCCATGGGGGTAAAGGGTCAGTCGGTCACCGAACACCTTGCGTAAAAAGCCAATGTCGCCCGGGCCGAGAATGACGTCGTCGGCGTTGTGCATCACGGCGATCTTGTCACTGCTGCGCAGGTAGTCTTCCAGGGCATACAGGCTGACCTGGTTGACCAACTGCAGGATGCTGTTGCCGTCGGTGCGGGCGCGCCACATCGGAATCACCTGCTCGGTCATGTAGCAGTCGAAGTCGCACTGCAGGGCGCGCTTGAAGAACGGCGTGAGGCTGCTGCCTTCGGTGATCGGGAACTTCGGCGGAATGATCAGGCCGCGGCGGTTGATCAGGTCGGAGGTAAAAGCAATGTCCGCTGCCGAGAAGCGGAACGAAGTACCGATCAGCATGGCCATCTGTTCGTTGGACAGGTGCTGGCGCGACTGCTGGAAGTCGTACAGCAGGGCGTCGTTCAGGTCGATGTAGCCCTTGTCCTGGAAGTAACGGGTGAGCTTTTCCAGCATCAGCTCGTAGAACGTGGTGCTACGGTCGATGCCCTTGACCTGGGTTTGCACCAGTTTGTCGAGGTTGTTGATCGAGGTGTAGAGGTTGACCGGTGGGTTGAGCAGCAGCACACGCTTGAAGTTGAAGCTGCGGCGGGTTTCGTCCAGGTGGCTGACGAAGGCGGCGTCGAGCGCACCCAGGCTGTAACCGGTGAGGTAGAAATCACTGACCGGCAGGCGTGGATGCTGGGCGCGCACGGCCTGCATCACCCGGTACATGTCTTCGGCGTCTTCCTGGCTGATGCCGGGGGTAGCAAAGCGTGAGGCTGCACTCATGAAGTCATAGCTGGTGGGCGATGACAGTTGCACCACGTGGAAACCCGCCTTGTAGAACAGCTTTTTCAGGTATTCATTGATGCTGCTGCTGTAGGGCGCGCCGGTGCCGGCGATGATGAAGATCAGCGGCGCTTCGCGATCCTGTCGAGCCAGGCGGTACTTGAGCTTCTTCACGGCCCAGAAGTTGTCGGGCAAGGTGAACTCACGTTCCGGGCGCAAGTTCAGGCTGTAGTCGGACTGATTGATTTCATCGTCGTTTGGCAAGTCAGGGCGCTTGTCCGGCGGCGTGGTGGCGATGGTCGCCTCGAACGGGTTGGTCAAAGGGTAGCCATAGCTGGCAGCGTCGATATCCCGCGCTGAAGCGGCCACAGCCATGAGCAGGCTGCCGAGCAGGGCAGCGAGGCGCAAAGATCGAAGCATTTAATCCCCCAAGAGAACGCAAGGTCGAGCAGTGTGCAGGCTAGGACCACAGCCAGGCGGGCAAAGTTGCCCGCTGCGGTGGCCTTTGGCGTACTTGCTATCTGCAACATAGCTGCCGGGGTGTGATTTTGCCTTAGAAACGGGCATAAGCGATCATGGACGTTTTCGATTACCGCTATTGGAGAACAGGATGTCTCGTTCGCTGCCGACGGTGCTGCTGTTGCTGTTTCTGGGGCTTTGGCTCGCGGCCAGTTATGGTGTGCGTTACGGCCTGATGGAGGATGGGCAGTGGGTAGGGCTGTGCGCAGTGCCGACGGCGTACTGGCAGTGCGAGGTGCGTTCGCTGCTGGGGTTGGGCATTCACCATCAGGTAATGGCCTGGGGCGGGCTGGGTCTTGCGCTGCTGGCGCAGGTGGCTCCCGGCCGCGCTGGCTGGTGGCTGGCGGTGCTGGCCCTGGTGTTCGCGGTGCCGGCGCTGGTGCTGTATACCGCCAGCATTGCAGTGTTTGCGCTGGTATTGGCGGGGTTGCGCCTGGTCAGGTAATTGCGGTGCGGCTGACAGGCGTCCGTTTTGGAATTTGTGGTGGGGCGGAGATCGAGCGCCGCCCGCGCGGCGCATCGCGAGCTGCGCTCGCTCCTACGTTTGTTTTTGGCCAGTAACGCCTGTGGCAGGCGCGCGCGACCGCCTTCTCGTACGACGCGATATCGAGCCATGCGCCAAGGCGTACGCGCGCAAAACCCACAGGAATGACTGGCCCGAAACAAACGTAGGAGCGAGCGCAGCTCGCGATGCGCCGCGCGGGCGGCGCTCGATCTCCGCCCCACCGCAAAAATCAAGCCTGGCGTAACCGCAAACTCCGCCACAACGCCGCTGTCATCAGCACACTCACCACAGCCCAGCTCCAGGCCTGTTGGTTCTCCAGCCCTTCCACGAACAACTGCGGCGCCACCCCGGCCCCGACGATGAACGCCAGCAACGCCACCTCCGGCCGCCGCGCCCGCACCGGCCACAACACATACACCAGCGCCGGCAACGCCAGCGCTGCGCTGGGGAAACTGCGGTAGCGTGGGTCGAACACCAGTGCCAACATGCTCACCGCCGCCGCAAAGCCCGCCGCCAGCAACAGCCAGCCAGCTTGCACCTGCAGCCGGGCGAACAAGCGCTCACGCCAGCCGGCTCGCCGCGCCAGCGCCAACAACGCATGGGCCAGCACCAGCAGGTTCAGCCCGGCCAGCATCAGTGCCCATAACCACTCCCCGGCAAAGCGCGCATGGGTACGCATCAACTCGCCCCACAGGCCCAGGCAAGCGGCGCCAAACGCCGCCAGCAATGGCAGCAGCAAGGCCGCCATCGGTGTAGCGGGGCGCCCGGCCAGCACCAGCATGATCACCATCAGCACGGCACTGGCCAGCAGCCACCGCGGCCAGTCATGCAGATTGCTCACTGGCCCTTCGAGCACACCCTTGTCCTGCCGGTCCGCGTCGTATAACCCCCAGTAGCCGCCCACCGCGCCCTCATTGACGCGTTTCCATGGCTGATCGAAGGCTTCGATCAGGTTGTAGTGCCAGCCATTGCGCTCGGCCATGGCCACAAAGCCGCGGATGAAGCGCGCTTCATTGACCCGGCTGGGTACCGCAGTTTCGCGTTGGCGGCCTTCGCTGGGCCAGCCGGTTTCGCCAATCAGTATGTCCTTGGGCGCGAAGCGTGTGCCGAATACCCGGCGCACGTCGGCGACGTGGGCCAAGGCCTCGTCGATGCCACGCGGGTCGTCCTCCCAGTAGGGCAGCAGATGGATGGTCAGGAAGTCCACTGCCGGGGCCACCTGCGGGTGCTGCAGCCAGAACTCCCAGACATCGGCGTAGGTCACCGGTACCTTGACCTGGCTCTTCACCCGCCCGATCAGCTTGGCCAGGTGGGCACCGGTCACCTCCTTGCGCAACAGTGTCTCATTGCCGACGATCACCGCGCTGACCACGTCAGGGTTGGCGTTGGCAGCGGCGATCAGCAGGTTGATTTCCTTCTCGGTGTCGGCCGGGTGGGCATTCACCCAGGCGCCCAGCATCACCTTCAGACCGTGCTTGCGTGCCAGCGCCGGGATTGCCTCAAGACCGCTCATGGAATAGGTACGGATGCACTGAAACCGCTCGGCCAGTAACGCCAGGTCGGCGTCCATCCGCGCCGGGCGCAGGCGAAACGGCTGGTCGTAAGGCGATTGGTCTTTGTCAAAAGGTGTGTACGAGGCGCACTGCAGCTTGTGTGCAGGGCTGGCCGCATCGGGCAGGTGCACTGGCTTGCCCAGTCCGTACCAGAGCCCCCCCAGCCCGAACAGGGCCAGCAGGCAGGCAAGCAGGTACAACGGTAACAACAGGCGGCTACAACTGGGCATCGGGCGGTCCATCGTCTGGCACAAAAGGTTAGATAGTAGCCCGGCGCCAAACCTTTGGCATGCAAGGATCGCGCAGGCCGCTGCCGGCCGATGGCGCTAATGGCATAGTGCTGTCGCATATGGGGCGGGTACAGGTCGCAGCTGGATCAGGTCGTCTTGTGTTGCAGGAAGATGATGCAATCTCCAAGACCTGACGAGGGGATGCTTTGATGGCAACTTTGAAGAAAATGCGACGTTTACTGGGTGTGGGCACCGCCCTGGTAATGGCCATGAGCGCTGCACAGGCTATGGCCAAAGAAGTAAGCATTGGTTACGTGGATGGTTGGGCCGACAGCGTGGCGACCACCAACGTGGCTGCCGAAGTAATCAAGCAAAAACTCGGCTACGACGTGAAGTTGCAGGCCGTTGCCACGGGGATCATGTGGCAGGGTGTGGCAACTGGCAAGCTCGATGCCATGTTGTCGGCCTGGTTGCCGGTGACCCATGGCGAGTACTGGGCCAAGAACAAGGACAACGTGGTCGACTACGGCCCGAACTTCAAGGACGCCAAGATCGGCCTGATCGTCCCCGAGTACGTCAAGGCAGTGAGCATCGCCGACCTCAAGACCGATAACAGCTTCAAGGACAGGATCGTCGGCATTGATGCAGGCTCCGGTGTGATGCTCAAGACCGACCAGGCAATCAAGGACTATGGCCTGACGAGTTACAAGTTGCAGGCCAGCTCGGGCGCTGCGATGACTGCGGAGCTGGGCCGTGCCTATGCCAAGCACCAGTCGATTGCGGTGACCGGTTGGGTTCCGCACTGGATGTTCGCCAAGTGGAAGCTGAAGTTCCTCGAAGATCCGAAAGGCGTATATGGCGCGTCGGAAACCGTTAACAGCATCGGCAGCAAGGAACTGGCAACCAAGGCACCGGAAGTGGCGGAGTTCCTGAAGAAGTTCAACTGGCAGTCCAAGGACGAGATTGGCGAGGTGATGCTGGCGATTCAGGAAGGGGCCAAGCCTGAAGCGGCAGCCAAGGACTGGGTAGCCAAGCACCCTGATCGTGTGAAGGAGTGGACTGGCAAGTAACTTTGGGCGTTTCACGTTGTTTTTTTAACGCCAGTTAGATCGAGCGCCGCCCGCGCGGCGCATCGCGAGCTGTGCTCGCTCCTACGTTTGTTTCGGGCCAATTATACCTGTGGGTTTTTCGCGCGAACGCCTTGGCGCATGACGCAATATCGCGTCGTACAAACAAGGCGGTCGCGCGCGCCTGCCACAGGAATGACTGGCCCGAAACAAACGTAGGAGCGAGCGCAGCTCGCGATGCGCCGCGCGGGCGGCGCTGGTTTTATGCCCGACCGCAAAACCTGAACCGGTCCCTTGCCACCCCTGGCCAAATCTCTTCTTTGTTACGCAATCGGTAAAACACCGTTGCATCGTAACCGATCCATGAACCCCACCTACCACAAGGTGGAAGCCAAGGTTACCGTGGCATCTCTGGCGAACAGTTCCATGGCAGCAGCGCTTCGTAGTCTGCTACCGATGAGGCGTGCGGCAGTCGCTCCAGGACGTGGCGCAGCCACGTATAGGGCTCTTGGCCGTTGACCTTGGCGGTTTCGACCAAGCTGTAGATCTGCGCGCTAGCCGTGGCTCCCTTGGGCGTGTCACTGAACAGCCAAGCTTTGCGCCCGATCACAAACGGCTTTATGGCCCGCTCTGCCAGGTTGTTGTCGATCGGCAGGTGGCCCGCCTCGACATACCGCTCCAAGCGGTTCCAGTTGTTTGCCAGGTAAAGCACCGCCTTGCCCAGTACGCTTTGCGGTGTCACCTGTGAGTGCGTCTTGTCGAGCCAACTTTTCAACTGCTCAAGGATCGGCAGGCTTCGTTCCTGACGACCGAGGAATCGCTGTTCATCGCTGGCATCCTTGAGGTCGCGTTCGATGCCATACAGTTTGTTGATCATCGTCAGCGTAACATCGGCGCGACCGGTCTTGCCCTTAGGCTGCACCTTCTGCGCTTCGACGAATTTACGCCGGACATGCGCCATGCACGCCAGTCGTTCAACGCCCGGCTGTAGCGCCAACGCGCTGTAGCCGGCGTAATCATCGGTCATCACGTAACCGCGATAGCCCTCCAGCAGGCGCAGCGGCACCTCCTGCGCGCGGCTGGTGGTGTAATCGAACAGCACGACTTGTCGATCAGGCGGGCCACTGGCCTGCACCCACATCCAGGATTGACTGGTCGGATCACGATCCGGCTCTTTGAGCACCTGCACGCGAGTTTCATCGCAATGGATCACCGGGCTTTCCAGCAGGCGGTCACGCATCAGGTTCAGCAGTGGCTGAAAGTGTTCGCTGCACTGGATGACCCAGCGGGCCAGGGTTTGCCGGGGGATCTCGATACCATGTCGGTTCAGCACCGTCTCGAAGCGGTGCAGCGGCAGGCCATCGACGTACTTGGTGGTCAGCAACATCGCCAGCACGCTGGGACTGGCCATGCTCTTTTCAATCAATTGGGCCGGCTTGTCAGCGGTGACCGGCGCGGTTTCGCAGCCACGGCAGCCATAGATTTTGCGTACGTGTTTAAGCACACGGATCTGCATCGGCACGATGTCGAGTTGTTCGCTGGTTTGCTCGCCAATCACGTGTTTGCGGCAACCACAGGCGCAAGTCAGTTCGTGCTCGGGCAAGTCATGAATGACTTCAATGCGTGGCAGGTCAGCCGACAGTGGCTTGCGTTTGCCGTGCTGCTTGCTTGGCGCAACAACTTCTTCGTCGGCATCATCAGCGGTAGGTACCCACTGACTTTCGGGTTCATTGAACAACGCCAGTTGGGGCGTGTTGGACTCGACGGTTTGCTCGGACTTGCGATTGAATAATCGGTCACGCAGCAGCTTGACCTGTTCTTTAAGGTCGACGATCTGACCTTTGTCGACCGTGCGCTCGGCCAACAACTGCGCAAGCAGTAGTTTGAGCGCGACAGGGTCGTCAGGAAGGTTATCGGGCACTGAAATCATGGCCCGGATTATACCCGGTCAGGCGACGAAACGAGGAGTCAAAACCTGATGCGGACGGTTGCGCCAGAGATCGAAACCGTCGAGTAGCCAATTCAGTTCCTGGACGGTCAGTACGATAGCTTCGTCGGTCGCGTCGGGTGAAGTTTTGAAACGCTCGGCTTCGAGGCGCTTGAGCCAAAGGCAGAAGCCGTTGCGCTCCCAATACAACACCTTGATGCGGTTACGGGCTTTATTGAGGAAGACGAAAAGTACCGGGTCGAACACGGCGACCTTGATGTCCAGTTCGACCAGGGCAGTGAGGCCGTCGATGGACTTTCGAAAGTCCACGGGCTTGGGGTAGAGGTAGACTTTTTCGACTTTGCTGTCGGGGCGCATCATGGTGGGCTGGCTCCAGAAAGAAATCGGGAGCACAGCATCGGGAATCAGGTGGACGGTTGGAATGTGGGGATGATGGATCCCTTACGTTGCATCTAAGACTAAGGTCGTCTGGTTGGCGTCCGGCAGCCGCATAAAGTAAGGGTGTGGGTTCTTCCCCTACCTGTGCTGCTAGGACAAAAACAATGAACGACAGCATTTACCTCTCGATACAAAACAGCCCCCGTTTCAAGGAGCTGGTCACCAAACGCGAACGGTTCGCCTGGATTCTCTCGGCGATCATGCTCGGCCTTTACTGCGCCTTCATCCTCCTGATCGCCTACGGTCCTCATGTGCTGGGCACGAAGCTCAGTCCTGAGTCATCGATTACCTGGGGCATTCCCCTGGGCGTCGGCCTGATCGTCTCGGCATTCGTCCTGACCGCCATCTACGTGCGCCGCGCCAACGGCGAGTTCGATGAGCTGAACAAGGAAATCCTGAAGGAGGCGCAACAATGATTCGCTCTGTCAAAGCTCTGGCCGTACTGGCCTGCGGAGCCTTTGCACCCGCCGTGTGGGCCGCAGATGCCCTGACCGGCGAGGTGCAGAAACAACCGCTGAACGTTTCCGCCATTGCCATGTTCGTGACCTTCGTCGCCTTCACGCTCGGCATCACCTACTGGGCCTCCAAGCGCAACAAGTCGGCATCGGACTACTATGCTGCCGGCGGCAAGATCACCGGCTTCCAGAACGGTTTGGCGATCGCTGGCGACTACATGTCAGCCGCCTCGTTCCTGGGTATTTCCGCGCTGGTGTTCACCTCGGGTTATGACGGCCTGATCTACTCGATCGGTTTTCTGGTCGGCTGGCCGATCATTCTTTTCCTGATTGCCGAACGCCTGCGCAACCTGGGCAAGTACACCTTTGCCGACGTGGCCTCGTACCGCCTCGGGCAAAAGGAAATCCGCACCCTGTCGGCCTCCGGTTCGCTGGTGGTGGTGGCGTTCTACCTGATCGCGCAAATGGTCGGCGCCGGCAAGCTGATCGAGTTGTTGTTCGGCCTGGACTACCATGTAGCGGTGGTCATGGTGGGTATCCTGATGTGCCTGTACGTGCTGTTCGGTGGCATGCTGGCCACTACGTGGGTACAGATCATCAAGGCTGTGCTGCTGCTGTCCGGTGCCAGTTTCATGGCGCTGATGGTCATGAAGCACGTGGGCTTTGACTTCAACACGCTGTTCACCGAAGCGATCAAGGTACACGCCAAGGGTGAGGCGATCATGAGCCCCGGCGGCCTGGTCAAGGACCCGATCTCGGCATTCTCCCTGGGCCTGGCACTGATGTTCGGTACTGCCGGCCTGCCGCACATCCTGATGCGCTTCTTCACCGTCAGTGATGCCAAGGAAGCGCGCAAGAGCGTGCTGTACGCCACCGGCTTCATCGGCTACTTCTACATCCTCACCTTCATCATTGGCTTTGGTGCGATCCTGCTGGTCAGCACCAACCCGGACTTCAAGGACGCGGCAGGCGCTCTACTGGGTGGCAACAACATGGCCGCGGTGCACCTGGCCAATGCGGTGGGTGGCAGTGTGTTCCTCGGCTTCATCTCGGCGGTGGCCTTTGCCACCATCCTGGCGGTGGTGGCTGGCCTGACCCTGGCCGGTGCCTCGGCGGTGTCCCACGACCTGTATGCCAGCGTCTGGCGCAAGGGCAAAGCCAACGACAAGGACGAGATCCGCGTATCGAAGATCACCACTGTCGCCCTGGGTGTGCTGGCGATTGGCCTGGGGATTCTGTTCGAGAAACAGAACATCGCCTTCATGGTCGGCCTGGCGTTCTCCATTGCCGCCAGCTGCAACTTCCCGGTACTGCTGCTTTCGATGTACTGGAAGAAGCTGACCACCCGCGGCGCCATGATCGGCGGCTGGCTGGGCCTGGTGAGTGCGGTGACGCTGATGATCCTTGGCCCGACCATCTGGGTACAGATTCTCGGCCACGAGAAGCCCATCTACCCGTACGAGTACCCGGCGCTGTTCTCGATGGCCATTGCCTTCGTCAGCATCTGGTTCTTCTCGGTCACCGACAAGTCCAAGGCAGCTGAGGATGAGCGCGCGCTGTTCTTCCCGCAGTTCGTGCGTTCGCAGACTGGCCTGGGTGCCAGCGGGGCGGTCTCGCACTAACGTCAACCCCTTGCATTGAAAACGCCCCGCCTGTCGGGGCGTTTTTTATTTTATGCAGTCAGAAACAGCCTACATACAGAGTGAGGCTCTGCCCATAAAGTTTCCTCATGTCGTAAGGGCATCTATAGATGCCGGCACATTTGGGGAATGTTCAATGAAGTTACGCTGTTTGATCACCTTCGCTCTCCTTGGCGTGGCGGGCGCTGCCGGGGCGAAGGAAATACCGCAGGACATCAGTGTCCAGGCTGTCGTGTCGGTTCCTGAATTTCAGGTGAACTCGGTTGACAGTTGGTGGGAAGACGTACTTCAGGCTGAATATGACCCAGATCGGGGTGTCTTCAAGCAAATTGAAAAAGAGGTGTTTGTAAAAAGTACCTACGGCCCGATCTACGCGAAAACCGACCGTTCGGAGTATCGGTTTACCCGGGTGGGCGGTGGAGAAGCGCCCCGTCGATACCACATCATGTTGAATCGCAAAAGAATGGGCACGGCACCGGTTGAAATCGTCAGTGCTGCTGAAGCCGCTCAGGGAAAAAGCATTCAATTCAGGTTCTATCCGATGCCGGAAGCGTCGTCGACTCGCATACCCGGCACCTATGTCACGCAAGCCACCTTGATGTTCGAAACAGGGGCGCCCTGATTCGCAATTCCATTCGGGTGCTCCAGTGTGCCCGCTATTTGTTGTGCAACCGTTAAAGGAAGTTTGATGTGAAATCCTATGTATTGGCTGTCCCGTTCCTTGCATTGTTTGCCGGTGCCGCTGTCGCGTCCGCCCCTGAGCCGATCACCCAGAATATTTCAGTGACGGCGATCATTCCCGGGAATGATTTTTCAGTGACCCCCGTAGGGGACTGGCTGGATAAAGGCGTGACACTTGAATATGAGTCGGAGCGCGAAGACTTCAAGGCGGTCAGTGAAAAGTTCTCGGCACAGAGTGATGTCGGCGCTATTCAGGCCCACCTGCTGCACACGGCATCGCTGCAAGACCCACAAACCGACGAGAAGATTGATCTTATCATCACTGTTGGGGATAAAAAGATGGAGTTGACGCCCGCGGAGGTCATGAGCGCGGAAGATGCTAAAGTTGGCAATGATCTTCCCATTACGTTTAATGCCATAAAGCCCGGCAATGGTTATGTAAAGGGTGAGTATGCCGGGACAGTGAGCGTGTTGTTTGAAACTTCCTCCAGCAGCCTTTGATTGAAGCAGTGCCGCCTGCCTCAACTTACTGGATGTTTACCAGTGTAGGGGCAGGTGTTGAAGTGGATTGAATCATGTTCCAGTTTGCTGCACCCGGCCGCGCACTCGCTGTCTGGCTGCTGGGTGCTGCCTGCCTTTTGCCCCTCGAAGTGTTGGCCGCGCGCGCGTCCAATGCCATTGATCTGGATACATTCGGGCGTTTGCCAGAAGACTTCGAGGCGCACTTTTTCGATGTGCCACTTGCCGTGCGAGTGGAGCTGGATCAACGCTACCTCGGCGATGCCATGGTGGTGCTGAGCCGTGATAACCGTGTGCAGTTGCTGGCGTTTACCGACACTGAGCAGAGCACAGAGCCGGCCACACTCAGGCAGTTATGGCAACAGCGCCTGGAGGGCGGGCGCATGCTGGGCGACTGCCTGCAAAACTGCCCGGACGGGTTGCAGGCTATCCATTACAGCCTGGCTAATTCCCAGTTGTCATTGCTGACGTCCAATGCCGAGAAGCGGGAGCAGGACGCGCTCTTTCACCGCCTCCCGGAGCAGAGTGACGCTGGGTTGCTGCTGCGTAACCAGCTCAACCTGGTCAATGATGGCAATCAGACCACGGGCAGAATCGGCCTGCTCGGTCAGGGCAACCTGCATAACTGGACGACGCTTGCCGATGCACGCGTGGATCGTAGCCCATCTGAGCAAGGCGATATGCGTTACCGCATGAACCAGCTTTACGCAGAGAGCATGCACGAAGAGCATTTCTTTCGGCTGGGTTACTTCTCTACTGGCGCAGAAGGCCTCGTGCGCCAGCCAGCCCTCCTGGGGCGTCGCCCTGATAGCACGCTTGGCTTGATGCTGGGCAGCAGTGACAGCCTGCTGGTCGACAATGGCCAAGCCAGCGCCATCCCGGTCTATGTCACGCCGAACCGCCCGGGTATCGTCGAAATCTATCGCAATGGTTCGCTGATCAACAGTCAGCCGGTACAGGCCGGTTTACAGGCGCTCGACACGCGGGTATTGCCTGGCGGCATCTATGATGTAGAGCTGCGTTTGCTCGAAGACGGCCTGGAGACCTCGCGCAGCGAAGCGTCCATCTACAAGCCCAGCCGGTGGCAGAACATGGATAACCGCTGGCGCTACAACCTGTACCTGGGCCAGCAGGTCGAGCTGCTGAGCAACGGGGATGGCGAACGTGAACAGAGCCCGGTGTTCGGGGCCCTTTCCAACTACCTGATGCATCCTGCTGCGGTGCTGGGGCTGTCAGTGCAACAGGTCGATGCTGACCTGCAGTTGGGTACCTCGCTGGACTGGGACGTGCATGAACGGTTCAAGCTTTACGCCAGCCTCAATCAGACCCAAGGCCTGGGCAACGGCGGCGATCTGCAGTTGACCTACACCCATCCTTGGGGCTCGTTGCTACTGAGCCACAACCAGACCTGGCTGGAGCCTGGCAGTAGTGGTCGCGACGATACTTCACAGCGCCAGGTGCGCAGCCGCACCGCCTTTTCGATCAACCAGCGGATAACCGCGCGCAGTTCAGCGACGCTGCGCCTGGAACACAGTGCGGGCTCGGCAAGCGGCCTGGGTGCCGACCTGAGCTGGGCGTTCTACGGGAAGCTGCGGGGGCATCAGAGCAGTGTTCGCCTGTCACTTTTCGACAGGCCTGGAACGCGCAGCAGCGCCGGTGTCCGCAGCCGCGGTGTCAACGTTGCTGTAAGCATGAAGCTCGAGCGCGATGGCAAGCAGCTTGGGGTCGATGTGGGTAGCCGCGCCTCGCGTGAGGGGGGCAATGACCCCTACGCTTCGCTGTGGTATCGGCAGAACGTCGACCTGGGCCCCGTGCACAGCCTGGGGGGCAGCGCGACGCTCGACGGCTATGGCACCAGCCTGGCGGCCAATGGGCGCTTCCACAGCCAGGCGCTGCAGGGCGATGCCTATGCCCAGAGTTCCTCTTTCAACAATAACCTCAGCGGTGGCCTCAACCTGGAAAGCACCCTGGCGCTGGGCGCCGGGAAGCTGGCCATGGGGGGCAGCAACCTGCCGCTCGAAGCCGGCTTGATCATCGAT
This sequence comes from Pseudomonas sp. LTR0, assembly GCF_036630035.1. Classification (NCBI taxonomy): domain Bacteria; kingdom Pseudomonadati; phylum Pseudomonadota; class Gammaproteobacteria; order Pseudomonadales; family Pseudomonadaceae; genus Pseudomonas; species Pseudomonas sp. LTR0. The sequence goes on along the minus strand of NZ_CP123734.1, from coordinate 4,092,090 downwards.
GTCGAAAGCGATCTGCACGGTGTGAAGCTGCGCGCCAACGATGGCCAGGGCATGAGTGCAGTGCTGCACCCCGGGCGCAATATCGTGCCGGTGACGGCGTTCAAATCTGGCCATGTGCGTTTCGACTTCGACACGAAGGACGTGCCGCCAGCACAGATCCAACCCCTCGCTGTGGACTATCACCTCAACCGCGGTGGGGTGGGGTACCACGCAGTGAAAGTCATGCGAACGGTGACTGTGTTTGGCCGGCTGCTCGACGGGCAAGGCCAGCCACTGCACGGCGCGCATGTGGTCAATGACGCCGGGCGCACGGTTGTCGAGGCGGATGGCTATTTCAACGTGGAAATGAGTGAGTCACGGCCCACCCTGGAAATTCGCCATGGCACGGCAGGCAACTGCCTTCTGACATTACCGCCGGACAACTTTGATCGCGAGGATGACCTGCTGATCGTGGGTGATCAGCGGTGTGTGCCCAGTGTGGGCTGAGCCGGCTTTCTGCATGAAGCTGTAGAGGGCCCGATTCCCGGGTCGATGGATTGGATGTTGAGTAAACAGAGGTTGAAGATGCACAGGTTCACATTTCACTTGTCACCCTTGTTGTTCGTTGCGCTGATGCTGCCGTGGTTTGCCCAGGCCGGGCCACAGCTGGATGTCGGCACGCTCTATGACTACCTCGAACCAGGCAAGGGCACCTATGCCAAACGCATCTACAACCGGGGGGACAGTACCGCCTTCGTCAAAGTCAGCGTGCTGGAGTTGGTCTACGACGGTCAGGCAGAACCCCGTGAGGTGGACATCGATGAGCTGCCCTTCGACCAGCGCAGCGTTGTTGCCAGCCCAGCGCGGATGATCATCCCTGCACGCGGTATGCAGGCCGTGCGGTTGCTGTATCGCGGTGAACGGAACCAGGAGCGTTACTACCGGCTGCGCTTCGTCCCGGTGGTGCCGGAACAGGATGACAGCTTCGCACTGGATAAAACGGAGCTTGACGCTTACCGCAAAGAACTCAGTGCCGGTGTGCAGTTTCTGGCCGGCTACGGCACCATTTTGATTACCAAGCCTGCTGCCACGCAGTATCAGACCTCGATCGAGCAAGCCGGTGGGAAATGGACCGTGCGCAACGAGGGCAATGCGACGGTGCTGCTCGACAACGTCCAGGTCTGTGTGCTGAACGAGGAGGAGTGTGAGCCTCCGGCCAAGCACCATCTTCGCCCCGGGCGTAAGCGCGAGTTCGTCGAGAAGCCCGGTGTCGAATACCGCTTCGAGCTGGTGGAAGGCGATGCACGCAAAGCTATGAGCTTCAAGGCCGAGTGAGAGGTAGGGGCATGTTTCGCAAGTGTGCAATGCTGGTACTGCTGTCTGGCGTGTTGGGTTCGTCGTGGGCGCAAGCGGCCGATATTACGCTCAAGCTGCGTTACCGCGGCGAGACCCGGCAGTTTGAAAACCTGACGCCCCGGTCGTCCCCTGTGTGTACTCAGTTGCCGCAGCTTTGTGGCGATCCGCTGCAGGACCTGCTGGATGTGGGGGTCGAGTACTCGAAAACAGTCGATGGCGAAGGCGCCGACGGCTTCTACCTCTCGGCCCCTGTCCAGCCGACTACGCTACTGATGGTCCGTGACCAGACCGGTGAGCAAGTCAGCATGGACTTTGCCATTACCCACCTGGGCGGTGCGGTAACTTCGGACGATGGGGCACCGACGCTTGCGGCGCGCACGGGCCTGGACTCGAGTGGTTGCCAGGTTGCGTTGGCCAGCGCGGCCCATCGCCTGTTTCTGTGGTCGCCAGCCAGCAACGGTTGCTGGGCCAACGTCAATGCGGCGAATGCGAGCACTTACCACGTGAGTCACCTGACGCTGGGCTACAGGTTGAAGACGCCTTTACCGGCGAGCTTGAAGTCGGGCGTGTACCGAGGGCGCGTGGTCTATTCGATAGGCCCTGACAGGGATATAAGCCTGGGTTCGAGCCGAACGGTCTCCGGGCTCACGGACGATTCAGTGGCGATCAACGTCGAGCTGGAGGTGGTGCATGACCTTGAGGTGCGTTTTGAGCCGGGCTCCGAGCAGGTGACTCTGGTGCCGCGGCACGCGCAGGGGCATGGGAGCCGAGGGCGGGGTGCGGCAGACAAGCTGGAAAAAGACGTGACCTTCAGCCTGACTGCCAGTGGCCCGTTCAACGTCTGGGCGCTGTGCAGCACGGGGCTGGGCAGCACGTGCAATTTACGCTCGGCCAAGGGCCATGACATACCGCTGTATCTGGCCATGACCTTGCCAGGTGTGTCCTACCATGGCCGTTCGCTCTATCGGCAGGCAATGTCCTTTGGCGGAGCTGAGAACGCCATGAGCCTGGAAGTCCCGCCAGAGGGTGTGACCGGCAGCCAAGGGCAGTTGCATTTTCATGTATACCCTCGCGGTCACACCCAGGAACAGGACATGTTGCCTGGTATCGAGTATCACGCTGTGGTGACGATGGTGTTCGATGCGAACCTGTAGGACGGCAACCGGGTGTTGCGACCCGCTTGCCATTCACCTCAACTGGTTGGATGAAGTGGCTATCCGCAGCGCGTCATATCATCCCAAGCAACAGCAGTACCAGCAGAATCACCAACACCACGCCAATAATGCCGGAAGGGCCATAGCCCCAGCTGCGCGAGTGGGGGAAGACCGGTAAGCCACCGATCAGCAGCAGAATCAGGATGATGATAAGGATCGTGGTCATGTCAAAGTCCTTGCATGATTAGGGGGCAAGAGCCTGAGATTGCTGGCCTCTCGATAATTCGGACCGGTGCGGGTTGGCAAAGATTCCATCCCCGTGCAGCCGTCTGCCCAATCATGCCCCCCCATTCACTACCCTGATGAATCCTGCTGGATGGCAACGCCTTGATTAGACTCACCGGACTACCTGTCAGAACAAGGCCTGCGACCATGCAAAAACGCATCATGATCACCGGCGCCGGGTCCGGCCTCGGCCGCGAGATCGCCCTGCGCTGGGCACGTGAGGGCTGGCGCCTGGCACTGGCCGATGTTAACGAAACCGGCCTGCGCGAAACGCTGGAGCAGGTTCATCAGGCCGGTGGCGACGGCTTCGTCCAGCGCTGCGATGTGCGCGACTATAGCCAGCTGACGGCCCTTGCCCAGGCCTGCGAAGAGAAATTTGGTGGGGTCGATGTGATCGTCAACAACGCCGGTATCGCTTCGGGCGGGTTCTTCGCCGAGCTGTCGCTGGAAGACTGGGACTGGCAGATCGCCGTCAATCTGATGGGCGTGGTCAAGGGTTGCAAGGCGTTCCTGCCGCTGCTGGAGCGCAGCAAGGGGTGCATTATCAACGTCGCCTCGATGGCTGCACTGATGCAGGGCCCGGGCATGAGCAACTACAACGTGGCCAAGGCCGGTGTGCTGGCATTGTCGGAAAGCCTGCTGGTGGAGTTGCGCCAGATTGAGGTGGCGGTGCACGTGGTGTGCCCGTCGTTCTTCCAGACCAACCTGCTGGACTCGTTCCGCGGGCCGAACCCGGCGATGAAGGCACAGGTGGGCAAGCTGCTCGAAGGTTCGCCGATCAGTGCGGCGGACATTGCCGACTATATCCATCAGCAGGTCGCTGCAGGCGAGTTCCTCATCCTGCCCCATGAGGCAGGGCGCCAGGCCTGGCAACTGAAACGCCAGGCCCCTGAGCGGCTGTATGACGAGATGGCCGAAATGGCGGTGAAAATGCGGGCAAAAGCCCAGTCGCGATGATTGGTCTGTAGGAGAAGTTACTCAAATGCGTAAGGGGCTTCTGAATCGCAGTGGAGCTATTGAGTAGCTGAATGCCTACGGGGCAGGCTCCGGTTTTCCCTTTTGCAGGAGGATCGGAACATGCTGGTAATAGGGCGTGAAGTGGGGGAGGTCATCATGATTGGCGATGATATCCGGATCATGGTGGTGGAGACCCGGGACGGCGTGGTGCGCTTTGGTGTGGATGCCCCGCGTGAGGTGCCGGTGCATCGAGCCGAAGTTTACAAGCGCATCAAGGCGTCCAAGCAGAACAAGGCCTGAACAGGCCAGACCTGCTATTCGAGCAGTTCGCGGGGCACATCATGCTTGGCCAGCAACTGGCACTGCTGGCTTTCCAGGTCGAAAAGGATGAAAGCCTGGCCTTTGGCCAACGCCTGGCGTACTCGCAGCACGCGGGTTTCCAGCGGGGTATCGTCGCCGTTGTCAGTGCCGTCGCGGGTAACGAAGTCCTCGATCAGGCGGGTCAGGGTTTCGGCTTGCAGTTGGTCGTAGGGGATCAGCATGGTCGGGTGGTGTCTGAAGTGGGTATGAGCATGCTACGCGAAACATTCGAGGTGTTGGGGCCGCTTTGCAGCCCCATGGGCGTTTAGCCTTTGTTTCCGACCAGGCTGTCCACCGCCGGTACCCGCGTGTCGCTTTCCATCTGCGCATCATGTTCCAGCTGGTGGCTGAAGCGCTCGAGCGATGCATTGGCCGGCTGCGAGTCGCTGGCAAACACGGGCGGGCTCAGCAGGTAGGCTGATAACAGCCGGCTCAGCGCTGCCAGGCTGTCGATATGGGTGCGCTCGTAACCATGGGTGGCATCGCAACCAAAGGCCACCAGCGCGGTACGGATATCGTGCCCGGCCGTTACCGCCGAATGGGCATCGCTGAAGTAATAGCGGAACAGGTCGCGCCGCACCGGCAAGTCGTGGTCGCCGGCCAGTTTCAGCAGGTGCCGAGACAGGTGGTAGTCGTAAGGCCCCGACGAGTCTTGCATGGCCACACTGACCGCATGCTCGCTGGACGCCTGCCCGGGCGCCACCGGGGCGATGTCGATGCCGACGAACTCGCTGACGTCCCAGGGCAGGGCGCCGGCTGCACCCGAGCCGGTCTCCTCGGTGATGGTGAACAGCGGGTGGCAGTCGATCAGCGGCTGGCGGCCGCTTTCCACCACGGCCTTCAATGCCGCCAGCAATGCGGCTACGCCAGCCTTGTCGTCCAGGTGACGGGCGCTGATGTGGCCGCTTTCGGTGAACTCGGGCAAGGGGTCGAAGGCCACGAAATCACCAATGCTCACGCCCAGTGCCTCACAGTCGGCGCGTGTGGCGCAGTAGGCATCCAGGCGCACTTCCACGTGGTCCCAGCTGATCGGCATCTGGTCGATGGCCGTGTTGAAGGCATGCCCGCTGGCCATCAGCGGCAGCACGCTGCCACGGAATACCCCGGTATCGGTGAACACGCTAACCCGGCTGCCTTCGGCAAAACGGCTGGACCAGCAACCGACCGGCGCCAGGGCCAGGCGGCCATTGTCCTGCAACTGGCGCACGCTGGCGCCGATGGTATCCAGGTGGGCAGAGACGGCGCGATCGGGGGTGGCCTGCCGACCTTTGAGGGTGGCACGAATGGTGCCGCGGCGGGTCAGCTCGAAGGGGATGCCCAGTTCGTCAAGGCGTTCGGCCACGTAGCGCACGATGGTGTCGGTGAAACCGGTGGGGCTGGGGATGGCGAGCATTTCCAGCAGCACGCGTTTGAGGTAGTCGAGATCGGGTTCGGGGTGTCGCTCGGACATGTTGGGGACTCCTTTACTCCTGTGCTGGCCTCTTCGCGGGCAAGCCCGCTCCTACAGGTACAGCGCTGCCTTCGCGGGCAAGCCCGCTCCTACAGGTACAGCGCTGCCTTCGCGGGAAATCTGCTCCTACAGGTACAGCGCAACCTTCAAGGGCGGTGATATCCCTGTGGGAGCGGGCTTGCCCGCGAAGAGGCCGGCACGGGTTTACGCCAAAGGCCGGCTATGGGGAAACAGCAGGTCGATAAAACGCTCGGCCGTGGGCTGCGGTTCATGGTTGGCCAGGCCAGCACGTTCGTTGGCCTCGATGATCACGTACTCCGGCTGCCCGGCATCACGCACCATGAAGTCCAGCCCCACCACCGGAATTTCCAGTGCCCGTGCCGCGCGCACGGCAGCATCGGCCAGCACCGGGTGCAGGCGTTCGGTGACGTCCTCCAGGGTGCCGCCGGTGTGCAGGTTGGCCGTACGCCGCACGGCCAGACGCTGGCCGGCCGGCAACACGTCGTCATAACCAACGCCCGCTGCGCGCAAGGTGCGCTCGGTTTCGTCGTCCAGCGGAATGCGGCTTTCGCCACCGGTGGCGGCCTGGCGGCGACGGCTCTGGGCTTCGATCAACTGGCGCACGCTGTGTTTGCCGTCGCCCAGCACCTGCGCCGGGTGACGGATGGCGGCGGCCACCACCTCGTAGCCGATCACCACGATGCGCAGGTCGAACCCGGCGTGGAAGCTTTCCAGCAGCACGCGGCTGTCGAATTGGCGGGCGTGCGCCACGGCACGGGTGATGTCGTCGATGCAGGTCAGGTTCACCGCCACGCCCTGGCCTTGCTCGCCATCGACCGGCTTGACCACCACCGCGCCATGCTCGTCGAGAAACGCCAGGTTGTCATCGGCATTGCCCGCCAGCTGTTGCGCTGGCACCTGCAGCCCAGCGTTGTGCAGCGCGTGCTGGGTCAGGCGTTTGTCCTGGCACAGGGTCATGGTCACGGCACTGGTCAGGTCGCTGAGCGATTCCCGACAGCGAATGCGCCGCCCGCCCAGGCTCAGGGTGAACAGGCCGCCAGCGGCGTCATCCACCTGCACTTCGATGCCGCGGCGTAGCGCCTCGTCGACGATAATGCGTGCGTAGGGGTTGAGGTCGGCTTGCGGGCCAGGCCCGAGGAACAGCTGCTCGTTGATACCGTTCTTGCGCTTGACGGCGAAGGTGGGCAGGTTGCGAAAACCCAGTTTCTGGTACAGGCGCTTGGCCTGGCGGTTGTCGTGCAGCACCGACAGGTCCAGGTAAGCCAGGCCACGGCTCATGAAGTGTTCGATCAGGTGGCGCACCAGCACCTCGCCCACGCCCGGGCGGGTGCAGTGTGGGTCCACCGCCAGGCACCACAGGCTGCTGCCATGCTCGGGATCATCGAACGCTTTGGTGTGGTTCAGGCCCATGACGCTGCCGATCACCGAGCCGCTGTCTTCGTCCTCTGCCAGCCAGTACACCGGGCCACCCAAGTGCCGGGGGGTAAGCAGCTCGGCGTCGACGGGGAGCATCCCGCGGGCCTGGTACAGGGTGTTGATTGCCTGCCAGTCGGAGGGGTTCTGTGCCCGGCGCACGCGGAAGCCGCGAAATACCCGCTGCGCCGGGCGGTAGTCGGTGAACCATAGGCGCAGGGTGTCGGACGGATCGAGGAACAGCTGCTGTGGGGCCTGGGCCAGCACCTGCTGCGGTGCGGCCACGTACAGGGCGATGTCGCGTTCGCCCGGGTGCTCGTCGAGCAAATCCTCGGCCAGGGAAACCGGGTCGGGGTAGGTGTGGCCTATCAGCAGCCGGCCCCAGCCGCAGTGCACGGCACGCGGTTGGTCATGGGGCTGGCTGCCGTCACCGGCCAAGCGCGCTTGCAGGCGCTCATAGGACGGCGCCTGGCCGCGCAGCAGGCGCTGACCATAAGCGATTTCATGGGCTTTCATCGGTCAGATTCCTTGTTCGCTCAACCACAGGTTAAGCGCCGCCAGTTGCCATAGCTTGGAACCGCGCAATGGCGTCAGTTGGCCGTGCGGGTTGCTTAGCAGGCGGTCGATCATGGCCGGGTTGAACAACCCTCTGTCTTGGCTGGGGTCGGTCAACAGCTCGCGTACCCAGCCCAGGGTGGCACCTTCCAGATGCTTCAGGCCCGGTACCGGGAAGTAACCCTTCTTGCGGTCGATCACCTCATGCGGGATCACCCGTCGCGCCGCCTGCTTGAGCACCTGCTTGCCGCCATCGGGCAGCTTGAAGCGTGCGGGAATGCGTGCCGACAGTTCCACCAGGCGGTAATCGAGGAACGGCGTGCGCGCCTCCAGGCCCCAGGCCATGGTCATGTTGTCCACCCGTTTGACCGGGTCGTCGACCAGCATCACGGTGCTGTCCAGGCGCAGGGCCTTGTCCACGGCAGCCGGTGCGCCGGGGCGGGCGAAGTGTTCGCGTACGAAGTCGCCGGCGGCGTCGGTTTCCAGCAGCCAGGGGGCCTGCACGGTGTCGCGGTATTCGGCGTGGCTGCGGTCGAAGAACGCATCTCGGTAAGCAGCATAAGCGTCGTCGGCGCCGTCCACCTGCGGGTACCAGTGGTAACCGGCGAACAGCTCATCGGCACCCTGGCCGCTCTGTACGCCCTTGCAGTGCTTGGCCACTTCCCGCGACAGCAGGTAGAACGCGATGCAGTCGTGGCTGACCATCGGCTCGCTCATGGCGCGAAACGCGGCCGGTAACTGGTCGATGATCTCGTGTTCGGCAATGCGCAGTTGGTGGTGGCGGGTGCCGTAGTGCCTGGCGATCAGGTCGGAGTACTGGAACTCGTCGCCGCGCTCGCCGCCGGCATCCTCGAAGCCGATGGAGAAGGTCGACAGGTCTTCCACCCCCACTTCGCGCAACAGGCCCACCAGTAGGCTGGAGTCGACCCCTCCGGACAGCAATACGCCAACATCCACAGCAGCCCGCTGGCGGATGGCTACGGCGTCCCGGGTGGCGTCAAGCACGCGGGTGGTCCAGCCTTCCAGGTCCAGCTCACGCTCGTCGGGGTGGGGGCCGTAGTGCAGTTGCCACCAGACCTGGCGCTCCACTTCGCCATGCCGGTCGATGCGCATCCAGGTGCCAGGCTCCAGTTTCTGCACGTTGGCCAGCAGGGTGCGCGGTGCCGGTACCACGGCGTGGAAATTCAGGTAGTGGTTGAGTGCCACGGGGTCGAGCATCGGGTCGATGTCACCGCCCTTGAGCAGTGCCGGCAGGGTCGAGGCAAAGCGCAGGCGTTCGCCGTTGCGCGACAGGTACAGAGGTTTGACGCCGAGGCGGTCGCGGGCCAGGAACAGGCGCTGGTTGTCGCGCTCCCAGATGGCCAGGGCAAACATGCCGTTGAGCTTGGGCAGCAGGGCAGCGCCCCAGGCGTGGTAGCCCTTGAGCAGCACCTCGGTGTCGCCGTCGGACCAGAAGCTGTAGCCCAGCGCCTGCAGTTCCTCGCGCAGTTCGGGGAAGTTGTAGATGGCGCCGTTGAAGGCCAATGACAGGCCCAGGGTGTTGTCGACCATCGGCTGCGCCGAGCCGTCGGACAGGTCCATGATTTTCAGGCGCCGGTGGCCCAGGGCGATCGGGCCTTGGCTATGGAAGCCCCAGGCATCCGGGCCACGCGGGGCCAGGTGATGGGTAATGCGCTCTACCGCAGCCAGGTCGGCTGGGCGAGGGGCTTGGTCGATGGGGGTGAAACGTAATTCTCCTGCTAATCCGCACATAAGTCCTTACCGGTTTTTCCGTTGGGGAGGTGATGCCCCGGATTAGGGCACCTTAATGAACTGACCTGTTTGCTTTTTTAGAGTTTTAGAACAGTTTGTTATATAAGGTTGAGGTGGCAGGTTATTGCCTGGGATCTCGCAGTATTGCAGAAATCGAGCGCCGCGTGCGCAGCGCATCGCGAGCTGCGCTCGCTCCTACGTTTGTTTCGGGCCAGTAACGCCTGTAACAGGCGCGCGCGACCGCCTTGCTCGTACGACGCAATACAGGGTCATACACCAAAGCGTTCGCGCGCAAATCCCCCAGGAATAATTGGCCCGAAACAAACGTAGGAGCGAGCGCAGCTCGCGATGCGCCGCGCGGGCGGCGCTCGATCTCACCGGCGCAATAAATTCAACGCCATGCGCCCGAAGCAATCACTTCCCCCGGATCAGCCTGCGCAAGGCAAACCGGTTCGGATGACACGCCTGCGCCACCTCACGCGGCAACGGCAACGGCTCGCCGCACACCCAGGCGGCCACCAGTTCCCCGCTCAAAGGTGCCGTGATCAACCCGCGCGACCCATGCCCGCTGTTCACATACAACCCCTCCAGCCAAGGGCAGGCCACATCCGGCACCTGCCGGGCATCACGCCCCAACACGGCATAAGCTTCGGCAAACGCCTGCGCGTCAGCCATCGGCCCGACAATCGGCAAATAATCCGGGCTGGTACAACGGAACGCCGCGCGCCCTTGCAATTGCTCGGGGTTCAGCTCGGCCACGCCCAGGCGCCGGGCCAGGTCAGTAGAAATCTCATCCAGCAACGCCAGGTTGCCCCGGTGCTCGGCCACCGTCGGCGCAAGGTCTTCACTGTGGAAGTCAAAACTTGCCCCCAGTGTATGTTCACCCTCGCGCGGCGGTGCCACATAGCCCTCCGCGCACACCACGGTGCGTAGCGCCTGGCTGCTGGCGGTGGCCGGCAAGCGGGTGATCTGTCCACGAATGCGCTTGAGTGGTAACTGCGCGCAAGGTTCGAAGTGCCGCACATCGGCCGCGCCGGCCAGGACCACCACTGGAGCGCTGGCTAATAGTTGGTCGCCAGCCCAGGCCTGCCACCGTTCACCCACTTTGCGCAGTTCGAGCACTTCCTGGTGGGCCACCAGGTGAATACCGGGGTGCTGCAACTGCTGCTGGCACAGCGCCGGCGGGTGCACCCAGCCACCTTCGGGGTAGAACAACCCGCCGCCAGGCAACGCCACGCCGGCGATGGCTTCGGCCTCGGCGTGCGCCAGGCAGTGCAGCAAGCCGTGGTCGAAGGCGACAGCCAGCTTGCCCTGGCGTTCGGCCTCCTTGCTGTCGAAGGCCAGTTGCAGCACCCCGCAGGCATCCCAGTCACGGCCACGCTGCAACCGCTGCAGCTGGCGCCGGGTGTAGCCGAACCCGGACAGGATCATCTGCGACAGTGCGGTGCCATGGGCGGACAGCTTGAGGTACAGCACCCCTTGCGGATTGCCCGAAGCTTCCTGGGCCGGGGCTTCGTGGCGCTCCAGCACGGTGACCTGCCAGCCACGCCGGGCCAGGCTGGCGGCGCTGCTGCTGCCGGCAAGTCCGGCACCGATCACCAGCGCCTCGCGCGGCCCCTGCGCAACAGCGGGGCGCGCGTACCAGGGCGCGCATGGGCCGGGCAGGGGGCCGACGTAGGCGCCGCTCATCACCTCCCACTTCTTGCCGATGCCTGGCACCTTCTTCATGGCGAAGCCAGCTTCGACCAGGCTGCGGCGTACCCAGCCGGTGGTGGTGAAGGTGCCCAGCACCGTGCCCGGATGCGATAGCCGCGCCAGTTGCGCAAACAGCGCCGGGGTCCACATGTCAGGGTTCTTGGCGGGGGCGAAGCCGTCGAGGAACCACACATCGATCTGCGCATCGAGCTGCGGCAGCTGTTCCAGCACATCGCCTATCAACAGGGTCAGGGTGACCCTGCCATCGGCGAAGGTGAACTGCTGAAAGCCCGGGTGCACCGCCACGTACTGCTCCAGCAGCGGCCCCGTATAGGCGGCCAGTTCAGGCCACAGGCTTACTGCGCGGGCCATGTCGGCGTGGGCGAGTGGGTACTTCTCGACGCTGACGAAGTGCAGGCGCGCGTCGCTGTGTGCGTGCTGGTCAAACAGCTGCCAGGCGCAGAAAAAATTCATGCCGGTGCCAAAGCCGGTTTCGCCGATCACCGTGCAGGCATGCGGCGCCAGGTTGGCAAAACGCTCGGCCAGGCGGGTCTGGCCGAGGAACACGTGCTTGGTTTCTTCGATGCCTTCGTTGACTGCGAAATAGACGTCGTCATAGTGCCGCGAATGGGGGCGGCCCTGGTCGTCCCAGTCGATCTGGGCGTGCTGGAGGAGGGTGGGCATGGTGGGCTCGGTTGCAGCGGATGGCGGGATTTTATGCCATCCGGATGAGCTGTGGGAGCGCGTTCATTCGTGAAGAGGCCCGCACAGGCAGAAATGAAATCCGCTAGTCTTGCTTATCCATTGAAGGAGCCAGTGCATGTTCGAATCTGCCGAAATCGGCCACAGCATCGACAAGGAGGCTTACGACGCCGAGGTACCCGCTTTACGCGAGGCCCTGCTCGAAGCCCAGTACGAACTCAAGCAGCAGGCGCGGTTTCCGGTGATCGTGCTGATCAACGGCATCGAAGGCGCCGGCAAGGGCGAGACGGTAAAGCTGCTCAACGAGTGGATGGACCCGCGCATGATCGATGTGCTCACCTTCGACCAGCAGACCGACGAAGAGCTGGCCCGCCCGCCCGCCTGGCGCTACTGGCGGGCCTTGCCACCCAAGGGGCGGATGGGGGTGTTCTTTGGCAACTGGTACAGCCAGATGCTGCAGGGACGGGTGCACGGGGTGTTCAAGGATGCCGTGCTCGATCAGGCCATTACCGGTGCCGAACGCCTGGAGGAGATGCTTTGCGATGAGGGTGCGCTGATCATCAAGTTCTGGTTCCACCTGTCCAAGAAGCAGATGAAAGCACGGCTGAAATCGCTCAAGGACGACCCGCTGCACAGCTGGAAGATCAGCCCGCTGGATTGGCAGCAGTCGCAAACGTACGACCGCTTCGTGCGCTTTGGTGAGCGCGTGCTGCGCCGCACCAGCCGCGACTATGCACCATGGCACATCATCGAAGGGGTAGACCCGAATTACCGCAGCCTGGCGGTGGGGCGTATTCTGCTGGAAAGCCTGCAAGCTGCGCTGGCCAATAATCCCAAGGGCAAGCACCAGGGCAACGTGGCCCCGCTGAGCCATAGCATCGACGACCGCAGCCTGCTTGGCGCCCTGGACATGACGTTGCGCCTGGACAAGGCCGACTATCAGGAACAGTTGATCACCGAACAGGCCCGTTCTGGCCGGTCTGCTGCGTGACAAGCGCATGCGCCGGCACGCGCTGGTGGCGGTGTTCGAGGGCAACGACGCGGCCGGCAAGGGGGGCGCCATCCGACGCGTGGCGGCGGCGCTGGACCCACGTCAGTACCGCATCGTGCCGATTGCCGCACCCACCGAAGAAGAGCGCGCCCAGCCGTACCTGTGGCGGTTCTGGCGGCACATCCCGGCACGGGGCAAGTTCACCATCTTCGACCGCTCCTGGTATGGCCGGGTGCTGGTGGAGCGGGTGGAAGGCTTCTGCAGCCCGGCTGACTGGATGCGTGCCTACAGCGAGATCAACGACTTTGAAGAGCAGTTGGTGAATGCCGGCGTTGTGCTGGTCAAGTTCTGGCTGGCGATCGACCAGCAGACCCAACTGGAGCGCTTCGAGGAGCGTGAGCAGATTCCGTTCAAACGCTACAAGATCACCGAGGATGACTGGCGCAACCGCGACAAGTGGGGCGAGTACACCCAGGCTGTGGGCGACATGGTCGACCGTACCAGCAGCGAGATTGCCCCGTGGGCGCTGGTGGAGGCCAATGACAAGCGCTGGGCGCGGGTGAAGGTGTTGCGCACCATCAACCAGGCGCTGGAAGAGGCGTTTGCCAAGCACAAGAAATAGCCCAATGTGATGTTGCCTGTTCTGGCGCTTTCGCGGTCAGCACAGGCAACACCTCGCCCCCCAGCCATGCCCTGGAAGAATGACCTGATGAATTCTTTTCTCGGCACTCTGCACCGTGACCGTCCTCCAACCCCGTAGAATTCAATCACCCCCACCACGGGCTTGATCGAGGATTTTATGCACACCACTTCTGGCCGCTGGGGCTATGGGCTGTTCCTGGCACTTCTGACGGCGCTGCTCTGGGGCATCCTGCCGATCAAGCTCAAGCAGGTATTGCAAGTGGTCGACCCGATCACCGTCACCTGGTACCGGCTGCTGGTCTCCGGTGGCCTGCTGTTCGCCTGGCTGGCGGCTCAACGGCGTTTGCCGTCCATCCGCAAACTGGCGCCCAGGGGCAAGGGCCTGGTGCTGGTTGCGGTGTTCGGCCTGATGGGCAACTACGTGCTTTACCTGATCGGTCTCAAACTGCTTAGCCCGGGCACCGCACAACTGGTGGTACAGATCGGCCCGGTGCTGTTGCTGGTGGCCAGCGTGTTCGTGTTCCGCGAGCGCTTCAGTGTGGGGCAGGGCATGGGGCTGTTGGTGCTGCTGGCAGGGTTTGGCCTGTTCTTCAACCAGCGCCTGGAGGAATTGCTGACTTCACTGGGTGCCTATACCACGGGCGTATTGACCATCTTGCTGGCGACCAGTATCTGGGTGTTCTACGCCCTGAGCCAGAAGCAGTTGCTGACCGTGTGGCATTCGCAGCAGGTGATGATGGTGATCTACCTCAGCTGTGCTGCGTTGCTGACACCTTGGGTGCACCCGCTGGAGGCCTTGCAACTGACCCCGGTACAAGGCTGGCTGCTGCTGGCCTGTTGCCTGAACACCCTGGTGGCATACGGCGCCTTTGCCGAAGCGCTGGCGCACTGGGAGGCCTCACGGGTAAGTGCCACGCTGGCGCTGACCCCGCTGGTGACCTTCGTTGCGGTGGCGCTGGCGGCATTGGTGTGGCCTGACTATGTGCATGCCGAGGACATCAACGCCCTGGGCTATGTGGGGGCGGTCACGGTGGTGTTCGGTTCGGCGCTGGTGGCGCTGGGGCCCTCGCTGGTGGCGGGTTGGCGGGCCCGCAGGGCGCGGTTGGCCTAGGTCTGTCGATTGCCTGTACCGGCCCTTTCGCGGGTAAACCCGCTCCTACAATGGATCGCCTCTCGGCGTAGGAGCGGGTTTACCCGCGAAAGGGCCGGTACAGGCTACAGAGCAGTCAGCCCTTGCCGCCCGGCGCCAGCATGTCCTCCGGCCGCACCCACTGGTCGAACTGCTCATTGGTCAGGTACTTCAAGGCCAATGCCGCCTCGCGCAAGGTCGTGCCCTCGCTGTAAGCCTTCTTGGCAATTTCTGCCGCCTTGTCATAGCCGATATGCGGGTTCAGCGCCGTCACCAGCATCAACCCGCGCTCCAGGTGCGCGGCCATCTGCTCGGCATCCGGCTCGATACCCGCCACGCAATGCGCCTGGAAGTTGCGGCAACCATCGGCCAGCAACTCGATGGACTGCAGCAGGTTATGGATGATGACCGGCTTGAACACATTCAACTGCAAATGCCCCTGGCTGGCGGCAAAGCCGATGGCCGCGTCGTTGCCCAGTACCTGGCAGGCCAGCATCGACAGCGCCTCGCACTGAGTGGGGTTGACCTTGCCCGGCATGATCGAGCTGCCCGGCTCGTTGGCTGGCAGGCGCACCTCAGCAAGCCCGGCGCGCGGGCCGGACCCCAGCAGGCGCAGGTCGTTGGCGATTTTCATCAGGGCCACGGCCAGGGTCTTCAGGGCCCCCGCCAGGCTGGTCAGCGGTTCGTGGCCGGCGAGAGCGGCGAACTTGTTGGGTGCCGTGATGAACGGCAGCCCGGACAGCGCCGCCAGCTCGGCAGCGATGGCCTCAGCAAAACCCTGCGGAGCGTTGAGCCCGGTACCCACGGCAGTACCGCCCTGGGCCAGTTCGCACACCGCCGGCAGGGTGGCGCGGATGGCGCGCTGGGCGTAATCGAGCTGGGCGACGAAGGCCGACACTTCCTGGCCGAAGGTAATCGGCGTGGCGTCCATCATGTGCGTGCGGCCGGTTTTCACCAGCTTGTGGTGACGCATCGACAGCTCGGCCAGTCCCGAAGAGAGTTCGGTGACGGCCGGCAGCAGCTTTTCATGCACCGCCTGGGCTGCCGCAATGTGCATGGCGGTGGGGAAGCAGTCGTTGGAGCTCTGCGAGCGGTTGACGTGGTCATTGGGGTGTACTGGCGCCTTGCCGCCACGGCCTTTGCCGGCCAGTTCGTTGGCGCGCCCGGCGATCACCTCGTTGACATTCATGTTGCTCTGGGTGCCGCTGCCCGTCTGCCAGACGACGAGCGGGAACTGATCGTCGTGCTGGCCATCCAGCACCTCATCGGCGGCCTGCTCGATCAGCCGGGCGATGTCGGCCGGCAGGTCGCCATTGCGGTCGTTGACGCGCGCCGCGGCCTTCTTGATCAGTGCCAGGGCGTGCAATACCGCGCGGGGCATGCGCTCCTTGCCAATGGCGAAGTTGATCAGCGAACGCTGGGTCTGCGCACCCCAGTAGGCGTCCTCCGGAACTTCGACCGGGCCCAGGCTGTCTGTCTCGATACGGCTCATTCTGTACTCACTCCTGTGTAGTTCGAAATCGCAGTTTAGGCCCTGATTCGACCGAGCGGTTCCGTCGCTCGTCGTGCCACTTGAGCACATCGCCACCACGGCGCAGAATGCTCTACTCTGAGGTGCCCGCCTCCCTCTCTTTGAAGGAAATGCAATGACCCGTCTCCGTGTCCTTTGTGCCGCCGTTGCCCTGGTTTGCGCCAGCGGCCAGGTACTCGCTGCCACCGCCAGTCACAACGCTGCTGCCGAGAAATTCCTGACCCTGGCCAACGCCGACAAGCTGGGCACCCCGGTGTACATGCAAGTGCAGCAGATGTTTGCCCAGCGTTTCGCCCAGACCAAGGCCCCGGCCGCCAAGCAGCCCGTACTGGAAAGCTACCAGGCCAAGGCCAATGCCGCGCTGGACAACGCCATCGGCTGGAACAAGCTGAAGCCGAAGATGGTCGACCTGTACACCCGCACCTTCACCGAGCAGGAACTGAAGGACCTGGTCAAGTTCTACGAATCGCCGCTGGGTAAGAAAGTGCTGCGTGAAATGCCCAAGGTCACCCAGCAGTCGGCACAGCTGACCCAGCAGAGCCTGGAGCCAGCCGTTCCGGTGGTGAACAAGCTGCTGGAAGACATGACCAAAGAGCTGGACCCGAACGCAGGCAAGGCCGCCGCCCCAGCGAAGAAGTGAGTACGCCGCAATGACTATGCAACAACGTATCGAACAGCAACTGGCCGCGCTGGCGCCGCAACACCTGGAAGTGCTCAATGAAAGTCACATGCACAGTCGTGGTCAGGAGACCCACTACAAGGCCGTGATCGTCAGCGAGCAGTTCGCCGGGCTGAACAGCGTCAAGCGCCACCAGAAGGTGTACGCCACCATGGGTGAGCTGATGGGCGAGATCCACGCCCTGGCCATCCACACCTACACCGCCGAAGAGTGGGCCAAGGTCGGCGTTGCACCGGCCTCGCCCGTGTGTGCGGGCGGCGGGCACTGAAACCGTTTTGTTGTTCTGGTAGAATCTGTATCACCCAAAGGGGGCCGCTTAGCGGCCCCCTGCTTTTTGTGCAACTGTCAAACCCGGTCCGCCCCTTACGAGGGCAACCACCTGGAGATTCCGTTACATGTCTCAAGCCATCGTCGTCGCGGCGCTGTACAAGTTCGTCACCCTGGAAGACTACGTCGAGCTGCGCGAGCCGCTGCTCAAGACCATGCTCGACAACAACGTCAAAGGCACCCTGCTGCTGGCCCAGGAGGGCATCAACGGCACCGTGTCAGGCACCCGGGAGGGCATTGATGGCCTGCTGACCTGGTTGCGCAACGACCCGCGTCTGGTCGATATCGACCATAAAGAGTCGTACTGCGACGAACAGCCGTTCTACCGCACCAAGGTCAAGCTCAAGAAAGAGATCGTCACCCTCGGCGTGCCGGGCGTAGACCCCAACCAGGCCGTTGGTACCTATGTCGAGCCCAAGGACTGGAACGCCCTGATCAGCGACCCGGAAGTGTTGGTGATCGACACCCGCAACGACTACGAAGTGGCCATCGGTACATTCAAGGGCGCCATCGACCCGAAGACCGAAACCTTCCGCGAGTTCCCGGAGTACATCAAGGCCAATTTCGACCCGAGCAAGCACAAGAAGGTCGCCATGTTCTGCACCGGCGGCATCCGTTGCGAAAAGGCCTCCAGCTACATGCTCGGTGAAGGCTTCGAGTCGGTCTATCATCTTAAGGGCGGCATCCTGAAATACTTCGAGGAAGTGCCTCAGGAAGAAAGCCTGTGGGACGGCGACTGCTTCGTCTTCGACAACCGGGTTACGGTGCGCCATGACCTGAGCGAAGGCGAGTACGACCAGTGCCACGCCTGCCGCCACCCGATCAATGCAGAGGAGCGCGCGTCCGAGCACTATTCGCCAGGTGTCAGCTGCCCGCATTGCTGGGACAGCCTGAGCGAGAAGACCCGGCGCAGTGCCATCGACCGGCAGAAGCAGATCGAGCTGGCCAAGGCCCGCAACCTGCCGCACCCGATCGGTTACAACTACAAAGCCGAGGCTTGAAGCATGTCTGCACGCCTGATCTATGTGATGGACCCGATGTGCTCCTGGTGCTGGGGTTTTGCGCCAGTGGCTGCGGCCCTGATCGCCCAGGCGCGTGAGGCAGGCGTGCCTGCCCACTTGGTACCGGGCGGGCTGCGCACTGGCGGCAGCGCCCTGGACAGCTCCACTCGCAAGTACATCCTGGAACACTGGCAGGCGGTGGCTGATGCTACCGGCCAGCCGTTCCGCTTCGAGGGGGCCATGCCTGACGGCTTCGTCTACGACACCGAGCCGGCCTGCCGCGCCCTGGTCACGGCCCGCGAGCTGGATGCCGAACGCGTCTGGCCGCTGCTGGCGTTGATCCAGCGTTCGTTCTACGAGCAGGGCGTCGATGTGACCATCGCGCCGCAGCTGGTCGAGCTAGCCTCGCAGTGTGGCTTCGACCGTGCCACGTTCGCCGAAACCTTCGCCCGTGCCGATACCCGTGCCGCCACCGCGGCCGACTTCGCCTGGGCTCAGGACCTGGGTATTGCCGGTTTCCCGACCCTGCTGGCCGAGCGCAATGGCCAACTGGCTTTGCTGACCAACGGCTATCAGCCGCTGGAGCGCCTGCAACCCTTGCTCGGCCGCTGGCTGCAGCAGGCCGCCTGTGCTTGATGTGCCTGGGTCACCCGACCCGGTACCGGGCAAGCCTTACACTGCGGGCGATCGACTGAGCTGGGCGGAAATCCGCCGCCTGGCCCTGCATCACAAGAAAAACCTCTGGTCCGCCAACCTTATAGCGTTACTGGCGGCATGTTGCAGCGTGCCCATTCCGCTGCTGCTGCCGCTGTTGGTGGACGAAGTGCTGCTCGGCCATGGTGACGCCGCGCTGAAGTGGATGAACCACCTGCTGCCGTCCGGCTGGCAGGTGGCAGCCGGCTACATCGGCCTGATGCTGGCGCTCACCTTGTGCCTGCGCCTGGCCGCGCTGGCGTTCAACGTCATCCAGTCCAAGCTGTTCGCCGGGCTGGCCAAGGACATTGTCTACCGCCTGCGCATCCGCCTGATCGAGCGGCTCAAGCGTATTTCGCTGAAGGAATACGAAAGCCTGGGCAGCGGCACGGTGACCACCCACCTGGTCACCGACCTGGACACCCTCGACAAGTTCGTTGGCGAAACCCTCAGCCGCTTCCTGGTGGCCATGCTGACCTTGACCGGCACGGCGGCCATCCTGATTTGGATGCACTGGCAGCTGGCCTTGCTGATCTTGCTGTTCAACCCGCTGGTGATCTACTTCACGGTGCAGTTGGGCAAGCGCGTCAAACACCTGAAAAAGCTTGAGAACGACAGCACCGCGCGCTTTACCCAGGCGCTGGCGGAAACCCTCGATGCCATCCAGGAAATCCGGGCCGGTAACCGCCAGGGTTACTTCCTTGGCCGCCTGGGCCTGCGTGCCCGCGAGGTGCGCGATTACGCCGTGGACTCGCAATGGAAAAGCGATGCCAGTGGCCGTGCCAGTGGCCTGCTGTTCCAGTTCGGCATCGACATTTTCCGCGCGGCGGCCATGCTGACCGTGCTGTTTTCCGATCTGTCGATCGGCCAGATGCTGGCGGTGTTCAGCTACCTGTGGTTCATGATCGGCCCGGTGGAGCAACTGCTTAATCTGCAATATGCGTACTACGCCGCAGGCGGTGCGCTGAGCCGCCTCAACGAACTGCTGGCGCGTGCCGACGAGCCGCAATACCCGGCCGCCAGCAACCCGTTCGCCGGGCGCGAAACGGTGGGCATTGAAGTGCGCGATCTGCGCTTTGCCTATGCCGACGAGCCGGTGCTCGACCACCTCGACCTGTCTATCGCTGCGGGTGAGAAGGTGGCGATTGTCGGTGCCAGCGGCGGCGGCAAGAGCACGTTGGTGCAGCTGTTGCTGGGCCTTTATAGCGCCCAGGCCGGGACCATTCGCTTTGGCGGTGCCAGCCTGCAGGAAATCGGCCTGGAAACCCTGCGCGAGAACGTCGCGGTGGTGTTGCAGCACCCGTCGCTGTTCAACGACAGCGTGCGTGCCAACCTGACCATGGGCCGCGACTGCAGCGATGATGCGTGCTGGCAGGCGCTGCGTATCGCCCAGCTGGATGCCACCATCGCCGCCTTGCCGCAGGGCCTGGACAGTGTGGTGGGGCGTTCAGGCGTGCGCTTGTCCGGTGGCCAGCGCCAGCGCCTGGCCATTGCCCGCATGGTGCTGGCTGAGCCCAAGGTGGTGATCCTCGACGAGGCCACCTCAGCCCTGGATGCTGCCACCGAGTACAACCTGCATCAGGCCTTGGCGCGCTTCCTCAGCGGCCGCACCACGCTGATCATCGCCCATCGGTTGTCGGCGGTGAAACAGGCCGACCGGGTGCTGGTGTTCGATGGCGGGCACGTGGCCGAAGACGGCGACCATCAGCAGCTGATAGCCGAGGGTGGGTTATATGCCAAGCTTTACGGGCACCTGCAGCAGAGCTGATTATCTGGCTGCCTTCACCGGGCTTGTGGGAGCAACTGTCTTGCTCAATTTCTAAAAGCTGGTGCGATCCCTGTGGAAGCGGGCTTGCCCGCGAACACGGGCGAAGCCCGTGCCATCCACCGCGGTGTCTTCTTCGCGGGTAAACCCGCTCCTACAATGGCCAGCGCATACGCTGTACAAATTCCCCGATTCCTTGTCATAAAAATCCCCCCCACAGCGATGGCAAATGGCCTACGCTGTGCTTGTCTGGGTCGATTTACGCCTTATCTGCTCTGTGACAGGGACTCCATGAAGGGAAATCGCACACTCGAAGCGCCAAAGTTGCTCGGCATCACATGGCCTTTCATCGCCGTCGTGGTCCTTCAGGTCGCGTTGGGCAGCCTCAGCCTTTATACGCTTTCGGCCGTGCGCGCCTATGTCGCGGGC
The DNA here is from genome assembly GCF_036630035.1 of Pseudomonas sp. LTR0. Taxonomy (NCBI): domain Bacteria; kingdom Pseudomonadati; phylum Pseudomonadota; class Gammaproteobacteria; order Pseudomonadales; family Pseudomonadaceae; genus Pseudomonas; species Pseudomonas sp. LTR0. The sequence goes on along the minus strand of NZ_CP123734.1, from coordinate 4,071,224 downwards.
GAAAGCCTGTGGTCCAAGGCGCAGAAAGATGCCATCTACTACCTCAATCTGTACAGCGAGACGCGCGACGACAGCACCTACCAACGCTATCGCCAGGCCATTACCGTGCCTCAGGGGGATCATCGCCTGCGCGAGGTACTCGACCACCCCAACCCTGATCTGGACGCCGCGCGACAGGCGGTACTGCAAGGTGGCAACCACCCTGACGATGTCGCGCGGATCATCTGGTTTTACAGCAATTTCCGCCATGTCAGCTATATGCAGACAGCCATTGATTACTGGGACATCGGCGACGACTATCTGGCCAAACTGGATGTGCTGGCCGGTGAAATGCGCCAGCGTTTTGCCAGTGGCCCGGTGGATGCCGACACCGTCAGCGATTGGAAGGCCCGCATTGTCGCCATCAACGAAGGCGTGACCCCAGCGGCCAAGGCCTTCAGCGATGCCTTGGGCGAGGGCTCGCGCGCACTGCTCCGGGTGCTGCTGATCACCAACCTGCTGACCGCGATGTTCCTGATAGCGATTGCCTGGGGGCGCTCCAGCAAGCTGCTGGCCCAGCGCCAGGCCTTTGCCAGTGCCCTGCAGGAAGAAAAAGAGCGTGCGCAGATTACCCTGCAGGCCATCGGTGATGCGGTGATCACCACCGATGTCGAGGGCAATATCGGCTATATGAACCCGGCCGCCGAACAATTGACCCACTGGCAATCCGGCCAGGCTCAGGGCCTGCCACTGTCAGCGCTGTTCAGCCTGGTTGATGAGCACGCCGAGGATGATGGTCGCAGCCTGGTCGAACAGGTGCTCGGCGGTAGCCTCAAGGGCGGCTCCGAGCATGCCCGGCTGATCCAGCGCCTGGACGGCAGTACTGTGTCGATCAACCTGGTGGGCTCGCCGATTGTCAGTGATGGCCAGGTCAGTGGCATTGTGCTGGTGCTGCACGATATGACCCAGGAGCGCCAGTACATCGCCAATCTGTCCTGGCAGGCAACCCATGACGCCCTGACCGGGCTGGCCAACCGCCGCGAGTTCGAATACCGCCTGGAGCAGGCGCTCAACGACCTGGCGCGTCAGGCCGGGCGGCACTCGCTGATGTTCCTTGACCTCGACCAGTTCAAGCTGGTCAACGACACCTGTGGCCACGCGGCCGGCGATGAGTTGCTGCGGCACATCTGCGCGGTGCTGCAATCCGGCCTGCGTGAGGGCGATACGCTGGCGCGGCTGGGTGGCGATGAATTTGGCGTGCTGCTGGAAAACTGCCCGCCCGACCAGGCCGAGCGCATTGCCGAACAATTACGTCAACTGGTGCAGAGCCTGCACTTCGTATGGAAAGGGCGGCCGTTCGTGACCACGGTCAGCATTGGCCTGGTGCATATGGCCCAGGCCCCCGGCACCCTGGAGGCCTCTCTGCGCGCCGCCGACATGGCCTGCTACATGGCCAAGGAAAAGGGCCGAAACCGTGTGCAGGTGTACCACGCCGACGACAGCGAACTGTCCATGCGTTTTGGCGAAATGGCCTGGATCCAGCGCCTGCATGTGGCCCTGGAAGAAAACCGCTTTTGCCTCTACGCCCAGGAAATCGCCCCGCTTAAAACCTTCGAGGGCCCGGGCCATATCGAAATTCTGTTGCGCCTGCACGACGAAAGCGGCCGCACCATCCTGCCCAGCAGCTTCATCCCGGCCGCCGAGCGCTACGGCCTGATGACTGCGCTGGACCGCTGGGTTGTGCGCAATGTGTTCATGGTCATACGCCAGTGCCTGGAAGAAGGGCGTGAAGGGCCGTTGTCGACCTGTGCCATCAACCTGTCGGGCTCCAGCATTGGCGACGACAAGTTCCTTGAATACCTCCAGCGGTTGTTCGTCGAATACGCCATTCCGCCGCGGATGATCTGTTTCGAAATTACCGAAACCAGCGCCATTGCCAACCTGGGCAGCGCCATTCGCTTCATCAACGAGTTGAAAGGGCTGGGTTGCCGTTTCTCGCTTGATGATTTTTGCGCCGGCATGTCGTCGTTCGCCTATCTCAAGCATTTGCCCGTGGATTACCTGAAGATTGACGGGAGTTTCGTCAAGGACATGCTCGACGACCCGGTCAACCGGGCCATGGTCGAGGTCATCAACCATATCGGCCATGTGATGGGTAAGCGCACTATTGCCGAGTTCGTCGAAACACCCTTGATCGAGCAGGCCTTGCAGGAAATAGGCGTGGATTATGCCCAGGGCTACCTGATCGAACGCCCCCAGGTGTTCACCTGTGACAGTCTGCAGCGCCAACGGATCGCCGCCCGGCCTCTGTTGCAGCGAGCACCTGGCACGTTTCGCTAGTTGGAAATCACAAGGATCAAGGAGCTGAAAGTGATTGACGCATTCGTTCGTATCGGGCCTTTGATGGACCCCGCCAGCTACCCCCAATGGGCCCAGCAACTGATTGAAGACTGCCGCGAGAGCAAGCGACGGGTGGTTGAGCATGAGTTTTATGCCCGTCTACGCGATGGCCAGCTTAAGCAATCGACCATCCGTCAGTACTTGATCGGGGGCTGGCCGGTGGTGGAGCAGTTTTCGTTGTACATGGCGCATAACCTGACCAAAACCCGCTATGGCCGGCACCAGGGCGAAGACATGGCGCGGCGCTGGCTGATGCGCAACATCCGCGTCGAGCTCAACCATGCCGACTACTGGGTGAACTGGTGCCAGGCGCACGGTGTGCACCTGCACGAGTTGCAGGCGCAAGAAGTGCCGCCCGAGCTGAACGGCCTGAACGACTGGTGCTGGCGGGTGTGCGCCACCGAGAACCTGGCCATTTCCATGGCGGCTACCAACTACGCCATCGAAGGTGCGACCGGTGAATGGTCGGCGGTGGTGTGCTCGACCGACACCTATGCGCAGGGTTTTCCGGAAGAAGGGCGCAAGCGGGCGATGAAGTGGCTGAAGATGCATGCCCAATATGACGATGCGCACCCGTGGGAGGCGCTGGAAATCATCTGTACCCTGGCCGGTGAAAACCCGACCCTGGGGTTGCGCAACGAGCTGCGCAGGGCCATTTGCAAGAGCTACGACTGCATGTACCTGTTCCTGGAGCGCTGCATGCAGCTGGAAGGGCGCCAGCAAGGCCGTATGCGGCCGGCGTTGGCTGCCGGCTGATCGTTCGCCTGTAGCGGCCTCTTCGCGGGCTTGCCCGCTCCGACAGGCACTGCGCAGCCCTCAAGGACTGAGCCATACCTGTGGGAGCGGGCAAGCCCGCGAAGAGGCCAGTGCAGGTTTATTGAGCGTTGAACGCCTGCCCGTTCACTCCTGTGCTGTCCGGCCCCATCAGGTACAGGTATACCGGCATGATTTCTTCGGGCAGCGGGTTGTTCTGCGGGTTCTCGCCGGGGTAGGCCTGGGCCCGCATCGCCGTGCGCGTGGCGCCCGGGTTGATGCTGTTGGAGCGCACCGGCGCCACGCCTTCCAGTTCATCGGCCAAGGTCTGCATCAGGCCTTCGGTGGCGAACTTCGACACGCCATAGGCGCCCCAGTAAGCCCGGCCCTTGCGCCCGACGCTGCTGCTGGTGAACACCACCGAGGCGTCTTCCGACAGCTTCAGCAGCGGCAGCAGGGTGCTGGTGAGCATGAAGGTGGCATTGACGTTGATATGCATGACGCGCATGAAGTTGTCGCCTGACAGCTGTTCCAGCGGCGTGCGCGGGCCGATGATCGACGCATTGTTGAGCAGGCCATCGAGGCGACCGAACTGGTCTTCGATCATGGCCGCCAACTCGTCGTATTGGTGTGGCAGGGCGGTTTCCAGGTTGAACGGGATGACCACCGGCTGCGGGTGACCGGCGGCTTCGATCTGGTCGTAGACCTCGTTCAGGTTGGCCTCGGTCTTGCCCAGCAGCAGCACGGTGGCGCCCAGTGCGGCATAGGCCTTGGCAGCCGCGGCACCAATGCCACGGCCGGCACCGGTAACCAGGATGACCCGGCCTTGCAGCAGGTCGGGGCGGGCGGTGTAGTCGAACATGGTTCTGTCCTTCGAGTTCGTGTGGGCGGCCTGGGCCTATTGTAGGAGCGGGTTTACCCGCGAATGCGTCCGATCAGGCGCCAGTGTTGTCTGGGCTGGCGCATTCGCGGGTGAACCCGCTCCTACAAAGAGGCGTTGCCCGGTCATCGGTCTGGGTTCAGCAGCCGCACAGCGCGCTGTCGATCACTTTGCGCAGTTCCAGCGGGTGGTCGACCACCACGTCGGCACCCCAGTTGTTGGGGTTGTCCTCTGGATGAATATAGCCGTAGCGCACTGCCGCCGTGCGGGTGCCAGCGTCACGGCCAGACTCGATGTCGCGCAGGTCGTCGCCGACGAACAGCACACTGGCCGGGTCCAGGTTCAGCGTCTTGCAGGCAAGGATCAGCGGCTCGGGGTCGGGTTTGCTATTTTTCACGTGGTCCGGGCAGATCAACAGCGCCGAACGCTCGGCCAGGCCCAGTTGCTGCATGATCGGCTCGGCGAAGCGCACCGGCTTGTTGGTGACTACGCCCCACAGCAGGTTGCCTCTTTCGATGTCGGCCAGCAGCTCGGCCATGCCCTCGAACAGCTTGCTGTGCACCGCGCAGTCGCGCTGGTAACGCTCGAGGAACTCCAGGCGCAAGGTCTCGAAGCCGTCAGCATCCGGGTCCATGGCGAACGCAGTGGCAACCATGGCGCGGGCGCCACCCGAGATCACGCCACGGATCAGGTTGTCGTCAACGGCCGGCAGCCCGCGGTCGGCGAGCATGGCCTGGCAAATGGCGATGAAGTCCGGCGCCGTGTCCAGCAAGGTGCCGTCCATGTCGAAGAGTACTGCTCGCAAACGCATGCTTATTCCTCGCGCAGGGTCTGGATCATGTAGTTGACGTCGACGTCGCTGTTGAGCTTGTAGTGCTTGGTCAGCGGGTTGTAGGTGAGGCCGATGATGTCCTTCACCTGCAGGCCGGCATCGCGGCTCCAGGCGCCCAGCTCGGAGGGGCGGATGAACTTCTTGAAGTCATGGGTGCCGCGCGGCAGCATCTTCAGGATGTACTCGGCGCCGACGATCGCCAGCAGATAGGCCTTGGGGTTGCGGTTGATGGTGGAGAAGAACACCTGGCCACCAGGCTTGACCATGCGGTAGCAGGCGCGAATCACCGAAGACGGGGCGGGCACGTGTTCGAGCATTTCCAGGCAGGTGACCACATCGAACTGTTCAGGCATTTCCTCGGCCAGGGCTTCGGCAGTGATCTGCCGGTATTCCACCTGTACGCCCGACTCCAGCTGGTGTAGCTGGGCCACCGCCAATGGCGCCTCGCCCATGTCGATACCGGTGACCGTGGCACCGCGCAGGGCCATGGCTTCGCTGAGGATGCCGCCACCGCAACCCACATCCAGCACTTTCTTGCCGGCCAGGCTGGCGCGCTCGTCGATCCAGTTGACGCGCAGCGGGTTGATTTCGTGCAGCGGCTTGAACTCGCTTTCGCGGTCCCACCAGCGGTGGGCCAGCGCTTCGAACTTGGCGATTTCGGCGCGGTCGACGTTGCTCATTGAACAGTCCTCTGAAACTTCGCAAAATTGCGTCGGAGTATACCCGAGCGCTCGGCCCCGAGGGTCGCTATAATCGCCGGCTTTTGATATCCGAATGACGGGGAGAGGCAATGCGCGAGCGACTTTTGGCGGCGGAGAAGGTGACCGCGATCCGCTGGCAGGGCGGCGCCTTGCACCTGCTCGACCAGCGCCTGCTGCCGTCGGAGGAGCGTTGGCTGGCCTGCGACAATGTTGCGCAGGTGGCCGCAGCCATCCGCGACATGGCGGTGCGCGGTGCCTCGGCAATCGGTATTGCCGCAGCTTACGGCCTGGTACTGGCGCTTGAAGAGCGGCTGGCCGAAGGCGGCGATTGGGAAATGGACCTGGAAGACGACTTTCTCACCCTGGCCGAAGCGCGTCCTACCGCCGCCAACTTGTTCTGGGCGCTGAACCGCATGCGCGAGCGCCTGCAGCGCCTGCGTCCGGAAGAGGACATTCTGGCAGCGCTGGAGGCCGAAGCGGTGGCCATTCACGAAAGCGACCGTGAGGCCAACCTGACCATGGCCCAGCAGGGTATCGAACTGATCCGTCGCCATCAGGGCAATGCCCAGGCCCTGCTCACCTTCGGCAACGCCGGCGCCCTTGCCAGTGGCGGCTTTGGCACCGCGCTGGGGGTGATCCGTGCCGGCTACCTGGAAGGCATGGTCGAGCGGGTATATGCCGGTGAGACTCGCCCTTGGCTGCAGGGTTCGCGCCTGACCGGCTGGGAGCTGGCCAATGAGGGTATCCCGGTGACGCTTTGTGCCGACTCTGCGCTGGCCCACCTCATGAAGACCAAGGGTATCACCTGGGTGGTGGTGGGGGCGGACTGCATCGCTGCCAATGGCGACATGGCCGGCAAGATCGGCACCTATCAGCTGGCTGTCAGTGCCATGCACCATGGCGTGCGCTTCATGGTCGTGGCACCGAGCACCAGCATCGACCTGAACCTGGCCACGGGCGAGGATATCCCGCTGGAGGAGCGTGACGCCGACGAGTGGCTCGACTTTGGCGGTACCCGGGTGTCGCCGGGTGTCGAGGTGTTCAATCCGGTGTTCGATGTGACGCCGGCCGACCTGATCGATGTGATCGTGACCGAGCGCGGCATTGTCGAGCGCCCGGATGCTGCCAAGCTGGCTCAGCTGGTTTGCCGCAAGCGGTTGCATTGAGGGGGGGCGAGGTGGCATTGAGGGGGGGCGGTCGAGGCGGCATTGAGGGGTAGGGCGGTCGAGGTGTGTTGCCTGTGAGGGCGAGCGCCGCCTGTATGGCGGTAGAGGGGCGTCGCCTGGGAGACCGAGCGCCGCCCGCGCGGCGCATCGCGAGCCTTGCTCGCTCCTACGTTTGTTTCGGGCCAGTCATTCCTGTGGGATTTGCGCGCGAACGCCTTGGCGCATGTCTCGATATCGCGTCGTACAAACAAGGCGGTCGCGCGCGTCTGCCACTGGCGTTACTGGCCAGAAACAAACGTAGGAGCGAGCAAAGCTCGCGATGCGCCGCGCGGGCGGCGCTCGGTATCCGCAACACCATAAAATCCACGGCAAACACACCCGGCCATTGCGCAACACCATAAAACCCACGGCAAACACCCCCGGCCATTGCGCAACGTCATGCCAGGCGGCGTGGCCTTGAGGGTATGGCGGTAGAGGGGCGTCGCCTGGGAGGGCGAGCGCCGCCTGTATGGCGGTAGAGGGGCGTCGCCTGGGAGACCGAGCGCCGCCCGCGCGGCGCATCGCGAGCTTTGCTCGCTCCTACGTTTGTTTCGGGCCAGTCATTCCTGTGGGATTTGTGCGCGAACGCCTTGGCGCATGTCTCGATATCGCGTCGTACAAACAAGGCGGTCGCGCGCGTCTGCCGCTGGCGTTATTGGCCAGAAACAAACGTAGGAGCGAGCAAAGCTCGCGATGCGCCGCGCGGGCGGCGCTCGGTATCTGCAACACCATAAAATCCACGGCAAACACACCCGGCCATTGCGCAACACCATAAAACCCACGGCAAACCCACCCGGCCATTGCGCAACGTCATGCCAGGCGGCGTGGTCTTGAGGGTATGGCGGTAGAGGGGCGTCGCCTGGGAGGGCGAGCGCCGCCTGTATGGCGGTAGAGGGGCGTCGCCTGGGAGACCGAGCGCCGCCCGCGCGGCGCATCGCGAGCTGCGCTCGCTCCTACGTTTGTTTCGGGCCAGTCATTCCTGTGGGATTTGCGCGCGAACGCCTTGGCGCATGTCTCGATACCGCGTCGTACAAACAAGGCGGTCGCGCGCGTCTGCCACAGGCGTTACTGGCCCGAAACAAACGTAGGAGCGAGCGCAGCTCGCGATGCGCCGCGCGGGCGGCGCTCGGTCTTGCAGCCAATACAATATTCACGTCAAGCCCCCGTGCCACATCTCCCCACCGCCCCCGCCTTTGTGATAACATCCGGCAGTTTCCAAGACCGCCCATCACGGCGGCCTTCATTGCGCAGATCCATGGCACAACTCATTGATTTGTCGTAAGTCGTCGCACCCTTATGCGCTGCGGCGGCGAGCTTCGTTCGGCCCTTGATGGAGCTGCGAAGTTTCACCAGAAAAAGGAATCAGGCTTCTCATGGGCGAACTGGCCAAAGAAATCCTCCCGGTCAATATCGAAGACGAACTGAGACAGTCTTACCTCGACTACGCGATGAGCGTGATTGTCGGGCGAGCGCTGCCCGATGCGCGTGACGGCTTGAAGCCCGTGCATCGCCGCGTTCTCTATGCGATGAGCGAACTGGGCAACGACTGGAACAAGCCGTACAAGAAATCCGCCCGTGTGGTCGGTGACGTGATCGGTAAGTACCACCCGCACGGCGACACTGCGGTCTACGACACCATCGTGCGTATGGCCCAGCCGTTCTCGTTGCGCTACCTGCTGGTCGACGGTCAGGGCAACTTCGGTTCGGTGGACGGCGACAACGCTGCCGCCATGCGATACACCGAAGTGCGCATGACCAAACTGGCCCACGAGCTGCTGGCCGACCTGCACAAGGAAACCGTCGACTGGGTGCCCAACTACGACGGCACCGAGCAGATCCCGGCGGTCATGCCGACGCGTATTCCCAACCTGCTGGTCAACGGTTCCAGCGGTATTGCCGTGGGCATGGCGACCAACATTCCGCCACACAACCTCGGCGAGGTCATCGATGGCTGCCTGGCGCTCATCGACAACCCGGAAGTCACCATCGATGAGCTGATGCAGCACATCCCTGGCCCGGACTTCCCGACTGCCGGCATCATCAACGGTCGCCAGGGCATCATCGAGGCCTATCGCACCGGCCGTGGCCGCATCTACATGCGCGCCCGCTCCGAAATCGAAGACATCGACAAGGTTGGCGGCCGCCAGCAGATCGTGATCACCGAGCTGCCGTACCAGCTGAACAAGGCTCGCCTGATCGAAAAGATTGCCGAGCTGGTCAAAGAGAAGAAGATCGAAGGCATCACCGAGCTGCGCGACGAGTCCGACAAGGACGGCATGCGCATCGTCATCGAGCTGCGTCGCGGCGAGGTGCCGGAGGTGGTGCTCAACAACCTCTACCAGCAAACCCAGCTGCAGAGCGTGTTCGGTATCAACGTGGTGGCCCTGGTCGACGGCCGTCCGCGCCTGCTCAACCTCAAGGACCTGCTCGAAGCGTTCGTCCGCCACCGCCGTGAAGTGGTGACCCGCCGTACGGTATTCGAGCTGCGCAAGGCCCGTGAGCGTGGCCATATCCTTGAAGGCCAGGCGGTCGCGCTGTCCAACATCGACCCGGTCATTGCCCTGATCAAGGCCTCGCCGACGCCGTCCGAAGCCAAGGAAGCCCTGGTTTCCACGCCGTGGGAATCCAGTGCTGTGCAGGTCATGGTCGAGCGCGCCGGCGCCGATTCCTGCCGCCCTGAGGACCTGCCGGAGCAGTACGGCCTGCATGACGGCAAGTACTTCCTGTCGCCGGAACAGGCCCAGGCCATTCTTGACCTGCGCCTGCACCGCCTGACCGGCCTGGAGCACGAGAAGCTGCTGGCCGAGTACCAGGAAATCCTCGAGCAGATCGGCGAGTTGATCCGCATCCTCAGCAGCGCCGAGCGCCTGATGGAAGTGATTCGCGAGGAGCTGGAGGCCATCCGTGCCGAGTACGGCGATGCCCGCCGCACCGAAATCCTCAATGCCAGCCACGACCTCAACTACGGCGACATGATCCCGGAAGAAGAGCGTGTGGTCACCATCTCCCATGGTGGTTATGCCAAGACCCAGCCATTGTCCGCCTACCAGGCCCAGCGCCGTGGCGGTAAAGGCAAGTCGGCGACCGGCGTGAAGGACGAGGACTACATCGAGCACCTGCTGGTCGCCAACAGCCACGCCACCCTTCTGCTGTTCTCCAGCAAGGGCAAGGTGTACTGGAAGAAAACCTACGAAATCCCCGAAGCGTCCCGCGCTGCCCGTGGTCGTCCGCTGGTCAACCTGCTGCCGCTGGAGGAGGGTGAGCGCATCACCGCCATGCTGCAGATCGACCTCGAAGCGCTGCAGCAGAACGCCGACCTCGACGAAGAACTGGACGAGGCTGAAGACACCGTGCTCGAGGGTGAGCTGGTAGAGGCCGAGGAAATCGACGAAGAAGACGGTGACACCCCGGAGTGGGTTGCAGAGCCGACCGGCGCGTACATCTTCATGGCGACCGCTTCCGGTACCGTCAAGAAGACCCCGCTGGTGCAGTTCGCCCGTCCGCGTTCCAACGGCCTGATCGCCCTGAAGCTGAAGGAAGGTGACACCCTGATTGCCGCGGCCATCACCGATGGCGCCAAGGAAGTCATGATGTTCTCCGACGCTGGCAAGGTCATCCGCTTTGCCGAGAGCGTCGTGCGTGAAATGGGTCGCAACGCCCGTGGTGTGCGCGGCATGAAGCTGGGCAAAGGCCAGCGGATCATTTCGATGCTGATCCCCGAGTCCGGCTCGCAGATCCTCACCGCCTCCGAGCGTGGCTTTGGCAAGCGCACTCCGCTGTCCAAGTTCCCGCGTCGCGGCCGCGGTGGCCAGGGTGTGATCGCCATGGGTACCAAGGGGCGCAACGGCCTGCTGATCGGTGCTATCCAGGTGCAGGAAGGTGAGGAAATCATGCTGATTTCCGACCAGGGCACGCTGGTTCGCACCCGGGTTGGCGAAGTGTCCAGCCTGAGCCGCAACACCCAGGGCGTTACGCTGATCAAGCTGGCGGCCGATGAGACACTGGTGGGCCTGGAGCGTATCCAGGAGCCGTCCGAGGACGAACTCGATGAAGTGATCGAGACGGACGAGGAGGGTGTCGAGGCTGCAGCGCCAGACAATGAAAATGAAGAAGCTGCGGGTGCCGACGAGGCCCCGCAAGAGTAAGCAAGCGTAAACCCGAGCGGGGCGACCAAGGTCGCCCCGTTTGACTGTGTAGGAGCGGGCTTGCCCGCGATGCAGGCGCCACCGATCCTGCATGGAATGTGGCCACCGAATTACGATTTTGTTCTATTTGGCAGAGCGAGAGTGGATGTGAGCAAACGAGCCTTTAACTTCTGCGCAGGCCCTGCCGCGCTTCCTGACGCTGTCCTGCAGCGCGCACAGGCCGAGATGCTGGACTGGCGTGGCAAGGGCTTGTCGGTGATGGAAATGAGCCATCGCAGCGACGATTATGTGGCCATCGCCGAAAAGGCCGAGCAGGACCTGCGTGACCTGCTGTCCGTCCCCTCCAACTACAAGGTGCTGTTCCTGCAAGGGGGCGCCAGCCAGCAGTTTGCTGAAATCCCGCTGAACCTGCTGCCGGAAAACGGCACTGCCGACTACATCGAAACCGGCATCTGGTCGAAGAAGGCCATCGAGGAAGCGCGGCGTTTCGGCAACATTAACGTCGCTGCCACCGCCAAGCCTTACGACTACCTGGCCATCCCCGGCCAAAACGAGTGGAACCTGACCAAAAACGCTGCCTACGTGCACTATGCGTCCAACGAGACCATTGGTGGCCTGCAGTTTGACTGGGTGCCGCAAACCGGTGACGTGCCGTTGGTGGTCGATATGTCCTCCGACATCCTCTCGCGCCCGATCGATGTGTCGCAGTACGGCCTGATCTATGCCGGCGCGCAGAAGAATATCGGTCCAAGCGGCCTGGTGGTGGTCATCGTGCGCGAAGACCTGTTGGGTCATGCCCGCAGCAGCTGCCCGACCATGCTCGACTACAAGGTTTCAGCTGACAACGGGTCGATGTACAACACCCCGGCCACCTACTCCTGGTACCTCTCGGGCTTGGTCTTCGAGTGGCTGAAAGAGCAGGGCGGCGTTGATGCCATGGAGCAGCGCAACCGTGCCAAGAAAGACCGCCTTTACGGTTTCATCGACCGCAGCGAGTTCTACACCAACCCGATCAGCGTCAACGCCCGTTCGTGGATGAACGTACCGTTCCGCCTGGCTGACGAGCGCCTGGACAAGGCCTTCCTCGCTGGCGCCGACGCGCGTGGCCTGCTCAACCTCAAGGGCCACCGTTCGGTTGGCGGCATGCGTGCCTCCATCTACAACGCCCTGGGCCTGGAAGCGGTAGAAGCGCTGGTAGGCTACATGGCTGAATTCGAGAAGGAGCATGGCTGATATGTCCGAACAGGAGCTCAAGGCGCTGCGCGTGCGCATCGACAGCCTCGACGAGAAAATCCTCGAGCTGATCAGCGACCGCGCCCGCTGTGCCGAAGAAGTAGCCCGGGTCAAGACTGCCTCGCTGAAAGAAGGCGAGAAGCCGGTGTTCTACCGTCCCGAGCGTGAAGCTGCGGTGCTCAAGCGCGTGATGGAGCGCAACAAGGGCCCGCTGGGCAACGAAGAGATGGCGCGGTTGTTCCGCGAAATCATGTCGTCGTGCCTGGCCCTGGAGCAGCCGCTGAAAATCGCCTACCTCGGCCCTGAAGGCACCTTCACCCAGGCTGCGGCCATGAAGCACTTCGGCCACGCGGTGATCAGTCGGCCGATGGCGGCCATCGACGAAGTGTTCCGTGAGGTGGCGGCGGGTGCCGTCAACTTCGGTGTGGTGCCGGTGGAAAACTCCACTGAAGGTGCGGTCAGCCACACCCTGGACAGCTTCCTCGAGCATGACATGGTGATTTGCGGTGAGGTCGAGCTGCGTATTCACCACCACCTGCTGGTGGGCGAGAACACCAAGACCGACAGCATCACCCGCATCTACTCCCACGCCCAGTCGCTGGCCCAGTGCCGCAAGTGGTTGGACGCGCACTACCCGAACGTGGAGCGCGTAGCCGTATCGAGCAATGCCGAAGCGGCCAAGCGGGTCAAGGGTGAGTGGAATTCGGCGGCGATCGCCGGCGACATGGCGGCCAACCTGTACGGCCTGACCCGTCTGGCCGAGAAGATCGAAGACCGCCCGGACAATTCCACCCGCTTCCTGATGATCGGCAACCAGGAGGTGCCGCCGACCGGCGACGACAAGACCTCGATCATCGTTTCGATGAGCAACAAGCCCGGTGCCTTGCATGAGTTGCTGGTGCCGTTCTATCAGAACGGCATCGACCTGACCCGCATCGAGACCCGCCCGTCGCGCAGCGGCAAGTGGACCTACGTGTTCTTCATCGACTTCGTCGGCCACCACCGTGACCCGCTGATCAAGGCGGTGCTCGAGCAGATCAGCCAGGAGGCTGTGGCGCTGAAGGTGCTGGGCTCTTATCCGAAGGCGGTGCTTTGATTCAGGGGCCTTGCAGCCCTTCACGGGCATGCCCGCTCCCACAGTGAGCATGTGATGCCGATCCCTGTGGGAGCGGGCGAGCCCGCGAAGGGCCGCGTCGCGGCCCCAATGGCCCTCACAGGCTACCTAGATTTCTGAACAGGGTTCGCACCAGTGGTAAATGCAGCAAAAACCAAACCCGCACCCATCATCAACCGCCTGGTCGTTGTCGGCCTGGGCCTGATCGGTGGCTCGTTCGCCAAGGGCCTGCGTGAGAGCGGCTTGTGCCGCGAAGTGGTCGGTGTCGACCTTGATGCCCCGTCGCGCAAGCAGGCCGTGGCTTTGGGTGTGGTCGACCGCTGCGAAGAAGACCTCGCCGCCGCTTGCGTGGGTGCCGATGTCATTCAGTTGGCCGTACCGATACTGGCCATGGAAAAAGTCCTGGCGCGCCTGGCCCTGCTCGACCTGGGTGATGCGATCATCACCGACGTCGGCAGTGCCAAGGGCAACGTCGTGCGTGAGGCCCGTGCCGTTTTTGGTGCGCGCTTGCCGCGCTTCGTCCCGGGCCACCCCATCGCGGGCTCCGAGCAGAGCGGGGTAGAGGCCTCCAACGCCACCTTGTTCCGCCGGCACAAGGTTATCCTCACGCCGCTGGCCGAAACCGATCCCGCCGCGCTGGCCCTGGTTGACCGGCTGTGGCGTGCGCTGGATGCCGATGTGGAGCACATGTCGGTCGAGCGCCACGACGAAGTGCTGGCCGCCACCAGCCATCTGCCACACCTGCTGGCCTTCGGTCTGGTCGATTCACTGGCCAAACGCAATGAAAACCTCGAGATCTTCCGGTACGCTGCGGGTGGATTCCGCGATTTCACAAGAATCGCCGGCAGCGATCCGACCATGTGGCATGACATCTTCCTCGCCAACCGCGACGCTGTCCTGCGCACACTTGATACATATCGCAGCGATCTCGACGCCCTGCGCGACGCGATCGCTGAAGGGGATGGGCACCAGCTGCTGGGAGTATTCACCCGCGCACGGGCTGCCCGCGAGCATTTCAGTAAAATCCTGGCCCGCCGGGCCTATGTGGACGCTATGAACGCCAACGATCTGATTTTCCAGGCCCAACCGGGTGGCCGCCTGAACGGGCGGATCCGTGTACCGGGCGACAAGTCGATTTCCCATCGCTCGATCATGCTCGGCTCGCTGGCCGAAGGTACTACCGAGGTCGAAGGCTTCCTCGAAGGCGAAGACGCGCTGGCGACCCTGCAGGCATTTCGTGACATGGGTGTGGTCATCGAAGGCCCCAACCACGGTCGTGTGACCATTCACGGCGTGGGCCTGCATGGTCTCAAGCCGCCGCCAGGGCCGCTGTACGTGGGTAACTCCGGTACCTCGATGCGCCTGCTGTCGGGCCTGTTGGCCGGCCAGTCGTTCGACGTCACCATGACCGGCGACGCCTCGCTGTCCAAGCGCCCGATGAACCGTGTGGCAAACCCGCTGCGCGAAATGGGTGCTGTGGTCGAGACCGGCCCTGAAGGCCGCCCGCCGCTGACCATTCGCGGTGGCCACAAGCTCAAAGGGCTGACCTACACGCTGCCGATGGCTAGCGCCCAGGTCAAATCCTGCCTGCTGCTGGCCGGCCTGTACGCCGAAGGCAAGACCACTGTCACCGAGCCTGCGCCTACCCGTGACCACACCGAACGCATGCTGCGCGGTTTTGGCTATGCGGTTGACAGCAACGGCCCGGTTGCCTCGCTACAGTCCGGTGGCAAGCTGACCGCTACCCGCATCGAAGTGCCGGCTGACATTTCCTCGGCAGCGTTCTTCCTGGTGGCTGCCTCTATCGCTGAAGGCTCCGAGCTGGTGCTGGAGCATGTCGGCATCAACCCGACCCGTACCGGCGTGATCGACATCCTGCGCCTGATGGGCGGCGATATCACCCTGGAAAACCAGCGTGAAGTGGGCGGCGAGCCTGTGGCCGACCTGCGTGTGCGCGGAGCCAAGCTGAAGGGTATCGACATTCCTGAAGCGTTGGTGCCGCTGGCCATCGACGAATTCCCGGTATTGTTCGTGGCAGCTGCCTGTGCCGAAGGGCGTACCGTGCTGCGTGGCGCCGAAGAGCTGCGGGTGAAGGAGTCCGATCGCATCCAGGTGATGGCTGATGGCCTGATCACCTTGGGCATCAAGTGCGAGCCGACCCCGGACGGCATCATCATCGACGGCGGCCAGTTGGGCGGCGGCGAAGTGCATGGGCATGGTGACCACCGCATCGCCATGGCCTTCAGTGTGGCCTCGCTGCGCGCCAGTGCGCCAATTCGCATTCACGACTGCGCCAACGTCGCCACCTCGTTCCCCAACTTCCTGGCGCTGTGCGCCGAAGTGGGGATTCGCGTGGCAGAAGAGGGCAAGTCGTGAATTCGCTGGCACCGGTTATCACCATCGACGGGCCTAGCGGCTCGGGCAAGGGCACGGTCGCCGGGTTGATGGCTCGCGAGCTGGGCTGGAAGCTGCTGGATTCCGGCGCGCTGTATCGGTTGCTGGCATTCAATGCCAGCAACCACGGTGTCGACCTGACCAACGAAGAGCTGCTCACCAAACTTGCCGCCCATCTGGATGTGCAGTTCATCGCTTCCGAGCCCGGTAAGCTGCAACAGATCATCCTTGAGGGTGAGGACGTCAGCAACGTCATCCGTACCGAAACCGTCGGTGCCGGTGCATCGATGGTGGCCTCGCTGCCGGCGGTGCGTGATGCGCTGCTGGTTCGCCAGCGTGAGTTCCGCGAATTGCCGGGGCTGATTGCTGACGGTCGCGACATGGGTACTGTGGTGTTCCCGGATGCGCCCTTGAAGGTCTTCCTCACCGCCAGCGCGGAGGAGCGCGCACGTCGCCGCTACCTGCAGTTGAAGGGCAAAGGTGAAGATGTTAGTCTGTCGAGTCTGCTGGATGAGATTCGTGCGCGTGATGAGCGTGACACCCAACGTGCAGTGGCCCCGCTGAAACCAGCGGCTGATGCCATTCAGTTGGACTCTACCGAGTTGTCCATCGAGCAGGTGTTGCAACGTATCAGAAGCGAGATCGCCCAGCGCGACCTTATCTGATAACCAGGAAAGCAGGCAGGGGCACCAGTCAACGTCCTGCCGGCTTTCCTTTACTTAAAACGAACCCACATTGTCTGGAATGTGGTTATGGGCGTTTGTTTCGCCCGAATCTACAGGAATTAAAATGAGCGAAAGCTTTGCAGAACTCTTTGAAGAAAGCCTGAAAACCCTCAATCTTCAGCCGGGTGCGATCATCACCGGTATCGTTGTCGACATCGACGGCGACTGGGTTACCGTACACGCTGGCCTGAAGTCCGAGGGCGTCATCCCGCTCGAGCAGTTCTACAACGAAGCTGGCGAGCTGACCATCAAGGTCGGTGACGAAGTTCACGTTGCGCTGGACGCGGTCGAAGACGGCTTTGGCGAAACCAAGCTGTCCCGTGAAAAAGCCAAGCGCGCCGAGTGCTGGATTGTTCTGGAAGCAGCTTTCGCCGCCGAAGAAGTGGTCAAGGGCGTTATCAACGGTAAGGTTAAGGGCGGCTTCACTGTCGACGTTAACGGCATCCGTGCGTTCCTGCCGGGCTCCCTGGTTGATGTCCGCCCAGTGCGCGACACCACCCACCTGGAAGGCAAAGAGCTGGAATTCAAGGTCATCAAGCTGGACCAGAAGCGCAACAACGTTGTCGTTTCCCGTCGCAGCGTGCTGGAAGCCGAGAACTCCGCCGAGCGCGAAGCCCTGCTGGAAACCCTGCAGGAAGGCCAGCAAGTCAAAGGTATCGTCAAGAACCTCACCGACTACGGCGCATTCGTGGACCTGGGCGGTATCGACGGCCTGTTGCACATCACCGACATGGCCTGGAAGCGCATCAAGCACCCATCGGAAATCGTTAACGTTGGCGACGAAGTCGACGTACGCGTTCTGAAGTTCGACCGTGAGCGCAACCGCGTTTCGCTGGGTCTGAAGCAGATGGGCGAAGATCCGTGGGTAGCTATCACTGCCCGTTACCCAGAAGGTACTCGCGTACAGGCTCGCGTTACCAACCTGACCGACTACGGCTGCTTCGCTGAGCTGGAAGAAGGCGTTGAAGGTCTGGTACACGTTTCCGAAATGGACTGGACCAACAAGAACATCCACCCGTCGAAAGTCGTTCAGGTTGGCGACGAAGTGGAAGTCATGGTTCTGGACATCGACGAAGAGCGTCGTCGTATCTCCCTGGGCATCAAGCAGTGCAAGTCCAACCCATGGGAAGACTTCTCCGGCCAGTTCAACAAGGGTGACAAGATCACCGGTACCATCAAGTCGATCACCGACTTCGGTATCTTCATTGGTCTGGACGGCGGCATCGACGGCCTGGTTCACCTGTCCGACATCTCCTGGAACGAAACCGGCGAAGAAGCCGTACGTCGTTTCAAGAAGGGCGACGAGCTGGAAACCGTCATCCTGTCGGTCGACCCAGAGCGCGAGCGCATCTCCCTGGGCATCAAGCAGCTGGAAGACGATCCGTTCTCCAACTTCGTTGCTGTCAATGACAAGGGCGCTATCGTCAAGGGCATCGTGAAAGAAGTTGACGCCAAAGGCGCCATCGTCACCCTGGCCGACGACATCGAAGCCACTCTGAAAGCTTCCGAAATCAGCCGTGACCGCGTTGAAGACGCGCGTAACGTTCTGAAGGAAGGCGAAGAGATCGAAGCCAAGATCATCAGCGTTGACCGCAAGTCCCGCGTTATCAGCCTGTCGATCAAATCGAAAGACGACGCTGAAGAGCGCGAAGCTATCCAGAGCCTGAAAAACGCTCCGGAAGCTGCTGCCGACACCACCATGGCTGCGCTGCTGCGCGAAGCAATGGCCAAGCAGAACTGAGTTCTGTTTGATCGGTAAAAAGGGCGACCCTCGGGTCGCCCTTTTTTTTGCGTTTTTATTGGTGGGGTGGTGGTGGTGGTGGTGGTGGTGGTGAGTGTTTGTCGTAAGGGTTGTGTCGCCAGTGAGATCGAGCGCCGCCCGCGCGGCGCATCGCGAGCTGCGCTCGCTCCTACGTTTGTTTCTGGCCAGTAACGCCTGTGACAGGCGCGCGCGACCGTCTTGTTTGTACGACGCAATATCGCGCCAAGCGCCAAGGCGTTCGCGCACAAATCCCAAAGGAATGATTGGCCCGAAACAAACGTAGGAGCGAGCGCAGCTCGCGATGCGCCGCGCGGGCGGCGCTCGGTCTCCCGGGCGACGCCCATCTACCGCCATACCCTCAAGGCCACGCCGCCTGCTCGTACCACGCGATATCGAGCCATGCGCCAAGGCGTTCGCGCACAAATCCCACAGGAATGATTGGCCCGAAACAAACGTAGGAGCGAGCGCAGCTCGCGATGCGCCGCGCGGGCGGCGCTCGGTCTCCCGGGTCGCGCATCTCTACCGTCATACCCGTAAAGCTCGATCTCCCGGGCCGCGCATCTCTACCGTCATACCCTTAAAGCCACACCGCATCCCAATGTGGATAATCACCAACCGTGGCCACCAATCCTG
The DNA here is from genome assembly GCF_036630035.1 of Pseudomonas sp. LTR0. Classification (NCBI taxonomy): domain Bacteria; kingdom Pseudomonadati; phylum Pseudomonadota; class Gammaproteobacteria; order Pseudomonadales; family Pseudomonadaceae; genus Pseudomonas; species Pseudomonas sp. LTR0. The sequence continues at coordinate 4,052,468 of NZ_CP123734.1, read as the reverse complement.
CCCTTACCGGATTGGCAACGATGTATCTCGCAATCTTGAAAACGTCCTCGTCCCGGCGCAAGGCCCGGTCGTAATAACCTGCCTGCCACACCGGCTTCCCCTTTGCCCCGGCCTTGTGCAGTGCATTGCTGGACTGGCATTTGAAGCGCTGCATCAGTGTTCCAAGTGTCACTTCTTTCAGTTCAATCAGCCAATGCACGTGGTCTGGCATCACGACCCAGGTCAGTGATCGGCAGTGGTGTTGTTCTTCTGCGTAACGAAGGTTCTGAATGACCAATCGTGCAAAGCGGAGGTCGTGAAACAAAGGGCGGCGTAGGTGGGTAACGGTAGTCAGCATGTAGAGCCTGCCTGGCACCGAGCATCTTGCGCGGCGAAGCCTGCAGCCATGAGGGTTGGGCATTGCGTTCATCCTTGAGCGAATAGGTGCTCGATTAGCGTAGTCAGCCCGTGCAGGAGTCGATCCGATAGAGATTTGCAGCATGTAAATGCGCGCCAAAGCGGCCGCCTGAACCATGACATGCGCCAAAACGCTCGCGCGCAACGCCCCCAGGAATAACTGGCCCGAAACAAACGTAGGAGCGAGCGCAGCTCGCGATGCGCCGCGCGGGCGGCGCTCGGTCTCCCAGGCGACGCCCCTCTACCGCCATGCCCTCAAGGCCGCGCCCGCCTGCTCGTACCACGCGATATCGAGCCATGCGCCAAGGCGTTCGCGCACAAATCCCACAGGAATGATTGGCCCGAAACAAACGTAGGAGCGAGCGCAGCTCGCGATGCGCCGCGCGGGCGGCGCTCGGTCTCCCAGGCGACGCCCCTCTACCGCCATCCCCTCAAGGCCACGCCGCCTGGCATGACATTGCGCAATGACCGGGGGTGTTTGCCGTGGGTTTTATGGTGTTGCAGATACCGAGCGCCGCCCGCGCGGCGCATCGCGAGCTGCGCTCGCTCCTACGTTTGTTTCTGGCCAGTAACGCCTGTGACAGGCGCGCGCGACCGCCTTGTTTGCACGACGCGATATCGAGCCATGCGCCAAGGCGTTCGCGCACAAATCTCACAGGAATGATTGGCCCGAAACAAACGTAGGAGCGAGCGCAGCTCGCGATGCGCCGCGCGGGCGGCGCTCGATCTCCCAGGCGACGCCCCTCTACCGCCATACAGGCGGCGCTCGATCTCCCAGGCGACGCCCATCTACCGCCATGCCCTCAAGGCCGCGCCCGCCTGCTCGTACCACGCGATATCGAGCCATGCGCCAAGGCGTTCGCGCACAAATCCCACAGGAATGATTGGCCCGAAACAAACGTAGGAGCGAGCGCAGCTCGCGATGCGCCGCGCGGGCGGCGCTCGGTCTCCCAGGCGACGCCCCTCTACCGCCATCCCCTCAAGGCCACGCCGCCTGGCATGACATTGCGCAATGACCGGGGGTGTTTGCCGTGGGTTTTATGGTGTTGCAGATACCGAGCGCCGCCCGCGCGGCGCATCGCGAGCTGCGCTCGCTCCTACGTTTGTTTCTGGCCAGTAACGCCTGTGACAGGCGCGCGCGACCGCCTTGTTTGCACGACGCGATATCGAGCCATGCGCCAAGGCGTTCGCGCACAAATCTCACAGGAATGATTGGCCCGAAACAAACGTAGGAGCGAGCGCAGCTCGCGATGCGCCGCGCGGGCGGCGCTCGATCTCCCAGGCGACGCCCCTCTACCGCCGTACAGGCGGCGCTCGATCTCCCAGGCGACGCCCCTCTACCGCCATGCCCTCAAGGCCACGCCGCCTGGCATGACGTTGCGCAATGACCGGGGGTGTTTGCCGTGGGTTTTATGGTGTTGCGCAATGGCCGGAGGTGTTTGCCGTGGGTTTTATGGTGTTGCAGATACCGAGCGCCGCCCGCGCGGCGCATCGCGAGCTGCGCTCGCTCCTACGTTTGTTTCTGGCCAGTAACGCCTGTGACAGGCGCGCGCGACCGCCTTGTTTGCACGACGCGATATCGAGCCATGCGCCAAGGCGTTCGCGCACAAATCTCACAGGAATGATTGGCCCGAAACAAACGTAGGAGCGAGCGCAGCTCGCGATGCGCCGCGCGGGCGGCGCTCGATCTCCCAGGCGACGCCCCTCTACCGCCGTACAGGCGGCGCTCGATCTCCCAGGCGACGCCCATCTACCGCCATACAGGCGGCGCTCGATCTCCCAGGCGACGCCCCTCTACCGCCATACAGGCGGCGCTCGATCTCCCAGGCGACGCCCATCTACCGTCATACAGGCGGCGCTCGATCTCCCAGGCGACGCCCCTCTACCGCCATACAGGCGACGCCCCCTACCGCCATCCCCTCAGGCCCTCCGTGGTTGCCGCCCCGCCACCAATCATGCCAACCCCCGCCAGCTAGACCATTCCTGTAAAACTTCAATCTTGAATTTTTTTATTAAGTCAAGAACCACCCTGTTCAAATCCCTCCCAGCGTGCTACAAACTGGTTAAGCAATGATCTAGCTGCTTGATAACGAAGGGAAAAATATGACGAAGTCGGAGCTGATCGAACGTATTGTCACCCATCAGGGGCTGCTCTCGTCCAAGGACGTGGAGCTGGCCATCAAGACCATGCTTGAACAGATGTCACAATGCCTGGCTACCGGCGATCGCATCGAGATCCGCGGTTTTGGCAGCTTCTCGCTGCACTATCGCGCTCCACGCGTAGGCCGTAACCCCAAGACCGGCCAGTCGGTCAGCCTCGAAGGCAAGTTCGTGCCGCACTTCAAACCCGGCAAGGAACTGCGCGACCGCGTCAATGAAGAAGACGAGGCCGAAGCCTGATCAATCAAGGAGCAATCTGATGCGTAACCTCAAGCGCGCCCTGGTGGCGGTATTCGTGCTGCTGTTGGCGGCTGTGGTGCTGTTCTTCGTGCTGGAGAACCAGCAAGCCGTGTCGCTGGTCCTGTTTGGCTGGGTCGCGCCAGAGGTGCCAGTAGCCGTGCTGGTGCTGGCCGCCTTGGTCATCGGCTTGGCCGTCGGGCCATTGCTGGGTGCCTACGGCGTGCAGCGCAGCAAGCGCAAGATCAGGGCTTCAGCCCGTGAGGCTGCACTGAGCGGTAACTAAGGTAATTTCCTACGCCCATTTGGGAAAGTCTCACCTATGCCTGCAATGGCCGTCATGGAGTAATAACGCACTTCATTTTCGGCCCAGGCGAGTGTGCGCAGCATGGAATATCCCGTCCTTTCCCATCACGGTGGCACTCGCGGCGTCACCGGCTCCTGCCATCAACTGCACCTCGATCCGTCCACCAGCCTGCTGATCGACTGCGGCCTGGAGCAGGGCATCGATGCCGCGCCGGGTGCAGCATCGGCGCCGCTCGGCTTCGACGTGCAGGGCATTCAGGCCCTGGTTATCACTCATGTGCATCTCGACCACGTCGGCCGCATCCCGGCACTGCTGGCTGCCGGCTATCGTGGCCCTATCCTGTGCAGCGAGCCGTCTGCCCGGCTACTGCCATTGGTGCTGGAAGACGCCTACAAGTTGACTGTCAGCAGCGAGCCCGCCCATGTGGCGAGGTATCTGGAGTTCATCCGCGACCTGATCGTGCCCTTGCCTTTCGAGCAGTGGCATACCCTGGTCGAGCCCCCCGGTCTCAATTGCCGCATTCGCCTGCAGCGGGCCGGGCATCTGCTGGGTTCGGCCTATGTCGAATGCGATGTGGTGCGCGCACAAGCCGGCCTCCGCTACGTGTTCTCCGGTGACCTGGGCGCTTGTGGCAACCCCTTGCTACGCCCCGTGCAGCCCCCGGAACGGGCCGATGTACTGGTACTGGAAAGCACCTATGGCGACCGCCTGCACCCGCCTGCGGGCGACCGTCAGCAGCGGCTGGAAGCAGCTATCGACCGCGCACTGGCCGACCAGGGCACGCTGCTGATTCCGGCCTTCAGCCTCGGTCGCACCCAGGAATTACTGTACGAGCTCGAAGGCATTCTTCACCGCAAGGCCTTGCTGAACAAAGCCGGCCCGGCCCCCGATGGCGACCCGCTCGACTGGTCGCAACTGCCCATCATCCTCGATTCGCCCCTGGCCCAGCGCATTACCGGTGTATACCGGGAGCTGCACGACTACTGGAATGCCGAAGCACGGGCGCGCCTTGCCGAAGGGCGCGACCCGCTCGGTTTCAGCCAGCTTATAAGTGTGGACACCCACGCCCGCCACCAGCAGGTGGTCAATTACCTGAAGAGCACCGGGCGGCCGGCAATTGTCATTGCCGGCAATGGCATGTGCTCGGGTGGGCGCATCGTCAATTATCTCAAGGCCATGCTGGCGGATCCGCGGCACGAGGTGATGTTTGTCGGTTACCAGGCCAAGGGGACCCCGGGCGCGGTGATACAGGCGAGTGAAGGGGCGGAAGGGTTTGTGCAGATTGATCTGGATGGGCAAGTGTACGAAGTGCGGGCAAAGGTCATGACGTTGCCTGGCTATTCCGCACATGCCGACCAACAGGGCTTGCTGCGCTTTGCTTTGGGCGGCCATCCGGCTGGCAAGGTGGTGCTGGTGCACGGCGAAATGGCTGCCAAGCAAGTGCTTAAAGGGGCTTTGCGTCAGCATGCTGAAATGCTAGGGAGAGATCTGCAAGTCTCTATTGCTTGAACCCTTGGTCTGATGGCGGCGGTTTCGGCGACGTAAGGCGGGAACTAATCGAGGTGTGGTTCATCTACTGCGGCTAACCCCAGGTTCTGGACAGGTTAAATGTTGGCATAATGCCGCTACACTGGGGAGGGCGTGCGCCTTAACCGGTCCCATGCAGTAGCTCGCATAGTTTTGGTATGCCAGAAACCGTGTACACGATCAGACCCAAGGAAAAAGATAAGAAATGCGCAATGATCTTGAGCGCCGCAGTAGCAATAGTGAGGAAGTTGACCTGCTTGAGTTTCTGGAGGGGGTGTGGCAGCAAAAGCTTCTCATCTTGCTGGTAACGCTCGCAGTCACCACACTAGCACTGGCTTATGTGCTTCTAACCAAGCCGGTTTATGAGGCCAAGGTTTTTCTGGCAGCGCCTTCTGCCAGTGATATTGCTGACCTTAACTACGGCCGTACCAGTCAGAGCGGGCTTGAACCTTTCACTTCGCGCAAGGTATTTGATATCTTTATCGAGCATTTGAATGGCGAGACGCTACGTCGTCAGTTCTTCAAGGAAGTGTACTTGCCTTCGGCTTCTGCAGGGCAAGGGGCGCAAGGCGCGCTGTATGCAGCGTTCAATGGCTCATTCGACGTGGTACACCTGGCAGGTGAACCGGCGCGGGCGTATGTTGCATTCCGTGGGCGTGACCCTGCAGTTGCGTCCGAGTGGGCTGCCGCGTATGTCGACAAAGCTAGTGCAGCGGCCAAGGCTGAGCTGTTGCACGATGCGACCAAAGAAGCCGAAGTTCGCGCTAGCGCGCTGGAGTTAGAACTGGAAAGTTTGCGTGCAAACGGCTATCAGCAAAGAGAAGACAAGATCATTCGTTTGCAAGAGGCGCTACGTATTGCGACTGCCATTGGTCTGGAAAACCCGCCACTTGTTAACGGTGAGGTTTCCAAAGCATTGTCGTCGAAAATGGATGGTGAGCTGACTTACATGCGGGGTAGCAAGGCGCTGGCCGCAGAGATTAGCAACTTGCAACAGCGTAAAAGTGAAGACCCGTTTATCGCTGACCTGAGGAAAGTACAAACCAAACAGCAGTTTTATCAAGGTCTGGTAGCGGTAAGGCGCGATATTAATGTCTATCAGCTGGATGGCACGATAGAGCTACCGGACGTGCCGGTTAAACCCAAACGCAACTTGATCATCGCCTTGGGTGTGGTTATGGGGCTTGGCCTTGGCTGCCTGATTGCCACCCTGCGATATGCCTTGCAAAATTTGCAGCGACGTCGGGCCTGAGCGCAAACGAACAGCAACGTGTACGCCACATTTAGCGCGAGACATTTGCCGTGCAAACGGTGAAACTGCAGTAATTAAGGGGGCCACCGCGACTGGCCCGACAAAAATTCATGGCAAAGGTTTACCGATGAAGCTTGTTCAAACGAACATTCCCGATGTAGTCATAGTGGAACCCGCCGTGTACGAGGATGATCGCGGGTGGTTCACGGAAACCTTCAATGAAACCCGCTTTCATGGCGCATTGCTCGAACTAGGCCTGAGCAAGCCCCGTGCGTTTGTTCAGGACAACCATTCGATGTCCCATCGTGGAGTGCTGCGCGGGCTGCATTTCCAGCGTGCACCGCATGCGCAGGGCAAGCTGGTTCGGGTGGTGCGTGGCGCAGCCTACGACGTGGCCGTCGATATTCGCCCGGGCTCCCCGACCTTCGGCCAGTGGGTAGGGGTAGAACTTACCGAGCGCAATAACCGTATGCTATGGATTCCGGAAGGTTTCGCACACGGGTTCATCGCCCTTGAGGACGAAACCCATTTCCTCTACAAAACCACGGATGTGTACAACAAGGCTGCGGAAGGTAGCATTCATTGGGATGACCCGGACCTGGCCATTGACTGGCCGATGCGGGACAACCTAATTGTCAGCGAAAAGGACGACCAGGCGCCATCGTTCCGCCACCACCTCAGCACTGTCGAGGAAGACGCCCTGGCTCAAGTCGAGCTGTTCAAGGTGCTAGGTGATCACCGTGGCCAGCTGGTGGCACTGCAAGCCCTTGACAACGTGCCGTTCGCCATCCAGCGGGTGTACTACCTGACGGAGACATTGCCAGGGGTTTCCCGCGGCTTCCATGCCCACAAGGCACTCAATCAGCTGGCCGTCTGTGTGTCCGGACGCTGTCGGATGCTTATGGATGATGGCACCACTCGCATTGATCATTGGCTCGACGCCTTCAACAAGGGCATCCTGATTCCACCTATGGTCTGGCATGAAATGCACGACTTCAGCCCGGACTGCGTCCTGTTAGTCCTGGCGGACGCTCATTATGATGAGGCTGATTACATTCGTGACTACAACACCTTCACGGAATTGAAGGGCAATGCCTAGTTTGGGCTGACTGGCCGAATGTGAGAAGTGCGGCCAACGGTGAAAGCACCCAGACGTTGCAGTTCTTGGTGATCATGAGCGCTATCGCGTGAGCGGGGACATTAGCAAGCAAGGACGTCCCGCCATCTCGCTTTGTTGTAGTGAATTCGGACAAATTTCAGGTGATATAACGCAATGGTTAAGTTTCTCGATCTGCAGGGCATAAATGCGCGATACCGTCAGGCATTGATCGATGCCTGCACCGAGGTCATCGACTCCGGCTGGTACATCATGGGCGAGAAGCTCAAACAATTTGAGGCACAGTTCGCCAGCTACTGTGGGGTAAAACACTGCATTGGCGTCGCCAATGGCCTGGATGCGTTGATCCTCACCCTTCGCTCCTGGAAGCAACTGGGCCGTATTACCGACGGCGACGAGGTACTGGTACCGGCCAACACCTACATCGCTACCATTCTCGCGATTACCGAGAACAACCTGGTGCCGGTGTTGGTGGAGCCCGATGAAGGCAGCTTCAACCTGGGGGCGCACAACCTGGAGCAAGCACTGACCCCGCGCACCCGCGTGATCATGCCGGTGCACCTATACGGCAGGCTAGCCGACATGCCGGCAATCAACGCATTCGCTCAAGCCCATGGTCTGCTGGTGCTGGAAGACTCCGCCCAATCTCACGGTGCCCAGCTTGAAGGGCGCCGGGCCGGTGCCTGGGGCGATGCCTCGGGCTTCAGTTTCTACCCGGGTAAGAACCTGGGCGCGCTGGGCGACGCCGGTGCTGTCACCACCAACGACGATGCTCTGGCCGACACGCTGAAATCGCTGCGCAACTACGGCTCGCACGTGAAATACATGAACATGTACCAAGGGGTGAACAGCCGCTTGGACGAGCTGCAGGCCGCGCTGCTGAGTGTGAAGCTGCCGCACCTGGACAGCGAAACCCGCCTGCGCCAGCAGGTTGCGCAGCAGTACCTGGCTGGTATCGACAACTCGACCATTCAGTTGCCCGAGCCTGGCGCTGCCGGCCAGCATGCCTGGCACCTGTTCGTGGTGCGCTGCGAGTGCCGTGAACAGTTGCAGCAGCATCTGGCGCAACAGGGTGTGCAGACCCTTGTGCACTACCCGATTCCGCCGCACCGCCAGCAGGCCTATCCGCAATTGGCCGACCTGTCACTGCCGTTGACCGAGCGGTTGCATGAACAGGTGCTGAGCCTACCCATGGACCCGACCCTGACTAAGGAGTCCATCCAGCACGTCATTGACGCCTGCAACAGTTTTTCGCGTCCTTGAGTGCCAGGTATGACCCTGATCAGAACTAGCCTGCTAAATGCCATAGCGGTTGCAGTGAAAATGGCCACCTTGCTTGGCCTGAACAAGGTGCTGGCCCTGTACGTAGGGCCGACCGGTTACGCGGCCATTGGCCAGTTGCAGAATGCCGTGACCATGTTTACCACGCTGGCCAGCGGAGCAGTCAGCACTGGCGTGACCAAGTACACAGCCGAGTTCGCTGAACAGCCCGACGAGCAACGCAAGGTATGGAGAACCGCCGGCACACTGTCGGTAGTGATTTCGCTGCTGCTGGCAGTGTTGATCATCGTGCTGCGCGGACCCTTGGCCAACTGGTTCTTCAATGATGAATCCCTGGCCACGGTACTCCTGTGGTTCGCCGCCACTCTGGTGTTCTTTGCCTTCAATTCGTTGTTGCTGGGGGTGCTGAACGGCAAGAAGGATGTGCCGCGCTACGTGCTGGCCAACATCCTCGGCAGCCTGATCTCGCTGGTGGTCACTTGCGCCTTGACCATTCAGCTGGGGTTGTACGGCGCGCTGGTGGCGCTGGCGGTGTACCAGTCGTTGAGCTTCGTTGCGACTTTGCTGATCTGTATGCGTACGCCCTGGTTCCGCCTTGGCGACTTTTTTGGCGGTATGGACCGCCAGGCCCTGGGTCGGCTGTCGAAATTCGCGCTAATGGCCGTCGTTACGGCTTGTTCGCTGCCGGTTTGCCATGTGTTCCTGCGCGACTACTTGGGCAATACCTTTGGCTGGGAACAAGCCGGTTACTGGGAGGCCATGTGGCGCCTAAGCTCGGCGTACCTGATGTTGATCACCACCACCCTGGCGGTGTACTACCTGCCACGGTTGTCAGAATTGAAGGACGCGGGCGAATTGCGTCGGGAGATGCTGCAGGGCTACAAGTTAATACTGCCGTTGACCATCTTGGCCGGGGTGGTGATCTACCTACTCCGCGACTTTATCATTCAGGTGCTTTTCTCTGAATCGTTCCTGCCGATGCGGGAACTGTTCGCCTGGCAGATGGTGGGCGATAGCCTGAAAATTGCCAGTTGGCTGATGGCCTACCTGATGCTAGGCAAGGCCATGACGCGGCTGTATCTGGTGACGGAAATCCTCTCCACCCTGTCGCTTTACGGGTTGACGGTGTACCTCACGCAGCTCTGGGGTTATGACAAGGTCACACTTGCCTACGCCGTCAATTACCTTTTGTACGCGATTGTCATGTATTTCGCGATTTTCCGGCGCTTGCCGATGATTGTCGCTGATTCGGCACGGAACTGAGCAATGAAGGAAGTGGTAGAGCAGCTGCAGGCCAGGATACTAAAGGCTGCACCAGGGCCGGCATTGGTCCAGGCGCAAGTCTATGGTGCGCTGCTCTGGGCCGTGGACCTGGACATTTACGAGGCATCCAGCCTTGAGCGCTATCTGGTCGCTCAGTGTACTGGGCAGGTCACGGTGCCGGCCGCCAATGCTGAATCCCGAGGTTGCCTGCACGTGGTCAGCGAACCTTACATGCAAGGTGGCCACACCCGGCTGATGGAGCGCTTGGCAAAAATGCACGAGGACCCGGTGGACCTGCTGGTGGCGCGCGGTGCCGAGCCCGCGGTACTCGAACGTCTAGCCGGCTATTTCGCCCATGTTGAAGTAGCACATGGTGATGACCCGTGCACCCGCATACAGTCAATCGTTGACACCCTTGCACAATACGACAAGTTGGTATTGCACATTCACCCCGATGACATCATCACTACTGTTGCCTGCGGCATACTCAAGCAGCAGCGTGGCGCAGCATTAAAGGTGTATTTCGTCAACCACGCCGACCATGTATTCAGCTTTGGTGCTTCGGTTGCCGATGTGTATTTTGAGATTAGCGCCTACGGGCACTATCTGGACAGGAAAAAAAACCTCGCATGTCAGAAGAGCTTTTTAGCGATCCCGATCGACACCAGCGGCGCCAAAGTGCCAGGTGCGTTGCTCGCGCGCGACCGGATCAAGGTGTTCAGCGCAGCTTCGGCAGCTAAATTCAAACCCCATCGGGGCTTAGACATGCGCCCATCAATCACGGCCATTCTGAAACGTTTCCGAAATGCCGAGTGCTGGATCATCGGTGCCAATCCGCTAACCAACACATGGTGGTGGACGGTGAAGCTGCGTTACCCCACGCGTTTTTTCATCCGGCGCCATCTGCCGTACAAGGATTACCTGGAGCTTGCGGGGAAGGCCGACTTCTACTTGGACAGCTACCCGATGCCCGGTGGCACGGCTTTCGCGGAGCAACTGCTCAATGGCCGGCGTTGCGTGGGGCTGGTGGCGCCTTTTCAGGGATATTCGCCCGCAGAAGGCCTGAAAGTGGCCAGCATCGACCAGTTACTGGCCAGCATCGAGCAGCCGCAACCCAGTGCCCCGGTTGTAGAAGCGGTGCAGCGGGTAAACTCGCTGGAAGCGGTAAAGGCACGCTACCTGGCTTGCATTGATCGTGGCGAGTACAGCGAGAACGAACTGGCGGCCATGCTGCCATGGACGGGCAACCTGGACTTCATGAAACCGACAGGTAAGGTCACTAGCATGATCCCTGCGGATGTCTTCGACGCCCTGTGCCGCATTGACACGAACCTGGCGCTGCGAGCTCTGCTTTCCTACGCTTGGGTACCGCGAATCAAGATCATCACAAAGGTCACGTTGCTGCGGCTGGCCAGGCTTGCTAGAGCACGAGGGAGAGTGTGATCAAAATCTTTATCGGCGTGTTGTTCGGCCTGCTTTTCCTCAGCGACTACATCGTACTGACGCTCAGGTTGGGCGGTGCCTTTGCCGGCTGGCGCGAAATGATCAGCCTGCTGGTGATCATGTGGTTGGTGCTGCGGGCCTTGGCCAGCGTCACCGCGCGTGGCATGGTCAACCTCGAAGTAGGACGTTCGTTATTGATCGTGCTGTTCTTCGCCTTCCTTTACCTGCTGTTCGGGGACCTCAGCTCCTCGTCTGTGCGCATGTTCCGCGCGCTGGCGGTGCCGGTGTTTGTCGGCATGGCGGTAGCCATCTGGGCGCAGACAGTGTCGACCGAGAAAAAGCTGCGCCATGTGTACTGGTCGGTGCTGGCTATGAGCATGCTTACCGGCGTGTATGCCATGTACCAGTACCTGACCATCGCCTCGGCCGAGCAGTTCTGGTACTGGCCATTGCTGAGCGCCAAAGGCTACGAGCTGCAGCCCTACAACTCGATGCGCGACGGGCTGCCGCGGATTTCGGGTTTTTTCACCGGCACCCTGGAGTTTTCTGCAGTCATCCTCAACAGCGCCGCCATGACCCTGGCGGTGCTACTCAGCGGGCGTAACTGGTCGCTGACCCGGCGCCTGCTACTGGGCGCTGCATTCGTGCTGTTGTGCGGGCTGATCGCGATCGGATCGGTGCGTACTGCCATGATCGGCCTGGTGTGCATCTGCTCGATGCTGGTGGTGGCGCGGGTGCTGCGTACAGCCTGGCTGATTTCGCTGCTGGGCTACCTGCAGTTCGCAGTCCTGACCGTAGCAATTTTCGCCTACCTGTCGATGGGCTACACCCAGGACTTGTCGGCGCTGGACCGTGAGCGGCAGTGGCTGCATATGTACCAGGTGCTCAGTGCACACCCCATGGGTTATGGGTTTGGCTCGGTTGGGCCGGGGCAACCGTACTGGTTCGACTCGTTCTGGCTGAACCTGCTTGCCACTTGTGGCTGGGTCGGCGCGCTGATTATGGCGGGGTTGATTCTCTGGTATTACAAACTGGTGACAATCATAGTCCGGGGCAGGGCGCATGCCAGCTCGTGGAGAAACGGCTTGGGCAATTTCGTGATTGCCAGTTACCCGTTCTTCCTCAGCTCGTTCTTTTTCCAGTCGTATACGAACAGCGTTGTCCTTTACATTTTTGCGATCGTGGTAATGGTGATCATTTGTGAAAACAGAAGAACAAAAGTTGAGCTTGGCAGTTCTGATCGTTCTGTATCGGAAAACTAGCCAGGACTCGATCGCCCTGCAGTCGCTGCTCGCGCAAAAGGCATTGCTGCATGACGAGGGTATCGACCTGCAATTGTATGTCTGGAACAACTCACCTGGCGTTGCGCAGCCTCCCCCCGGTGTGCGTTGGCATGAAGCGCACAATCAACGCCTGTCGGTCATCTACAACCAGATAGCGACTGAGGCATTCGCCGCCGGGGGCGAGCTGTTGATGATTTCGGACGACGACACCAACTACTCGAACATTCGCCTGTCCAGTTGCCTGTCGCAGATTAGCCAGGTGCGCAGTGCGCCGGGGGGCGATCAGGTGGGTGTGTTCATGCCGCGGCTGGTCAGCCATGGGCAACTGGTAAGCCCAGGCCAGCGCCGGTTGTTCATGGGGCGCCTGACCCCCGATGTGGCCCCGGGGTTGGTGGACTCGAAAAACCTGCTAGGCATCAACAGCGGGCTGATCTTCACGCGCGAATGCTTCCAGCGCATGAAACCATTCTATGATGAGCGGCTGCGCTTCTATGCCACCGATACTGACTTTTTCATCCGCTATGAAGGCTACTTCCCTAAGGCCTGCGTGCTGGATGTTGAGATTGCACATGACCTCTCCGAGCATAGCGCCGATACCCCTGAGCGCGCCTTGTTCCGCTTTGAAGAAATGATCCACGGCCTGCGCATCAGTTTCGAGTCCCATAGCGTGTTGCAACGTGGTCTGCTCGACGTGTACCTGGTTTACGCCGCGCTACGCAAAGCCGTTTCTTACCGCAGCACGGCCTTCGTCAGGGCATTGTTTACCCAGGTGAGGGCTGCCAAATGATGCATGCGTTGCTCGAAAAATTGGTGTTGCTGGTTAAAAAACGGCCAATGGCCATCGATCGGCGGATCTCGTCGGGCTACCTGCTGGGGTTGATCGTGAGCAAGCTGCTGATGGCTTTCCGTGGCGTGATTCGCCTGCGGCGGCTGCGGCTGGCATTCATCGGCGCGGGCGTGACGTTGAAGGAAGTGGGCAAGATCGATTATGGCCCGGGGCTCGTGATTGATCAGGGCTGCTTCGTCGATGCCTTGTCCAATGACGGCATCCGTTTCGGCACAGCAGTCTCGTTGAATAAGCGCATCATCATCGAGTGCACCGGTAGCCTTGCTAACATTGGCAAGGGCTTGGTGATTGGTGACAACGTCGGCTTGGGCGCCGGCTGCTTCTTGGGCTGTGCCGGCGGGATCGAGATTGGTAGCGACACCATCATCGGCAACTTCGTGAGCTTCCACTCGGAGAACCACAACTTCGAGGACCCGCTGCAACCCATCCGCCTGCAGGGCGTTACCCGCCAGGGCATAAAGGTTGGCCGCAACTGCTGGATCGGTGCCAAGGTGACCGTGCTTGACGGTGCGGTAATCGAAGATGGCTGCATCTTCGCCGCAGGGGCGGTGGTCGCGGCCGGTGTGTACCGCAAGAACTCGATTTATGGCGGTGTGCCGGCCAAGTTCATCAAGGCGCGCGTGGCGGAAGAAGGGGCGGTATGAAAACGTTGCACTTTGTTCATCTGTTGAATGATTACAGCGGTAGCCCCCGGGTACTGAACCAGACCATCACCGCGCTGCAGCAAAGCGGTGCAGATTGCACCCTGCATGTGGGCAGCAGCGGCCATGGTGTACTCGATGAGCTGCAGGTACGGACCTGCAGGTTTGCCTACAAGCGCTTCGACAACCGTTGGCTGACCTTGCTGGCCTACGCCGGTTCGCAGGTGGTGCTGTTCTTCAGCCTGCTGTGCCAGGTTCGACGGGGGCAGGTTGTGCTGATCAACACCATGCTGCCGTTTGGTGCCGCCATGGCTGCCCGCTTGCGCGGAGCGAAGGTGGTTTATCACGTGCATGAAACCTCGATTCGGCCTGCAGCGCTTAAGGCGTTTCTGCGCCGGGTGATTGCCGGCTGTGCTAGCAAGGTAGTCTACGTTTCCGGGTACCTGCAGAAGCAGGAGGGCGTGGCCGGGGTGCCAGGGGTGACCGTTTACAACGGCCTGGCCGAAGGTTTTCAGCGGCAGGCGATGGCCGCGCCGTACCAGCACACCCGCGCTGGGCGCTTCAATGTGCTGATGTTGGCCTCGTTGAAAGGCTACAAAGGGGTGGACGAGTTTATTGCCCTGGCCAGCGCGCTGGCTGGCGATCCGCAGTTGAACTTCACTCTTGTGCTCAACGCCAGCCCCAAGGAAGTGGACGACTATTTTGCCGGCAAGGCACTGCCGAAAAACCTCGTGCTCAGTCCGGCCAGTTCAGATGTGACGAAGTTTTACCACAAGGCCAGCCTGGTGCTGAATCTTTCACATGTAGACGGCTGGGTCGAAACCTTTGGTCTGACCATTCTCGAGGCGATGGCTTTCGGCATCCCGACGATCGTGCCGCCGGTGGGTGGCCCGGTCGAACTGGTGAGCGACGGAGTAGAGGGCTACCAGATCGATTCGAGAAACCACCAACAGCTGGTGCGCACGGTTGCGCGCCTGTCGCAGGACCCACAGGCGTGTCAGGCACTGTCTGAACGCGCACGCATGAAAGCGAGTGAGTTTTCCACCGCCAATTTCCAGAAGAATATCGTGATGGTGTTTGATGACCTATAAGATTGCAGTGATTGGTACGGTAGGATTGCCCGCCCAATACGGTGGTTGGGAAACATTGACCGAACAATTGGTCCGCAACCTGCCGGGTGACTGCGAGCTCACCGTGTATTGCAGCGCACCGCATTACCCCGAGCGCCCAGCGTTCTTCGAGCGTGCTCGCCTGGTTTACCTGAACCTCAAAGCCAATGGCGTGCAGAGCATTCCGTATGACGTGCTGAGCATGCTGCACGCTTACCGCAAGCACGACCTGATGCTGATCCTGGGCGTTTCAGGCTGCATCGCCCTGCCATTCATGCGTTTGCTGACTCGAAAACCGATCGTGGTCAACATCGATGGCTACGAATGGAAGCGCGCCAAGTGGTCCAACTTCGCCCGCTGGTTTCTGAAATTGTCCGAGTCCGTGGCGGTGCGTTTTGCACACGCGGTCATTACCGACAACAAGGTGCTGCAGGAGTATGTAACCGCTGAATACAAAAAGCCCAGTGAGCTGATTGCCTACGGCGGCGACCAGGCGCAGGCCGGCGAGCCAAGCGAGCAAGTCCGCCAAGCCTATTCGTTTCTCAACGCGCCGTATGCCTTCACCGTATGCCGCATTGAGCCGGAGAACAACATACATGTCATTCTCGAGGCCTTTGCCGGTTCGGACATGCTATTGGCAATCATCGGCAACTGGAACCACAGCGAATACGGTGTGCAACTGCGCAAGCAATATGACGGGGTGGCCAACATCCACCTGCTAGATCCGATCTACGACGTCGAGCAACTGAGCCCGCTACGCAGCAATGCCACGGTGTACCTGCATGGCCACAGCGCCGGCGGTACCAACCCGTCGCTGGTCGAAGCCATGTGGCTGGGTTTGCCGGTGGTGGCCTTCGATGTGTCGTTCAACCGCGCCACTACCGAGGATCAGGCCTTGTACTTTGCCGACAGCGCCTCGCTGCGCAACCATGTACAAGCACTGATGGGCAATGCTGATGCACGTTCCCAACTCTCGACGCGCCTGCATGAAATAGCCAACCGTCGTTACCGCTGGCCGGTGGTGGCCGAACAGTACCGCAGCGTATTCACCCGACTGCTGGGGAGGCGTTGATGATCGGGCAAGGCATCCTGGCCACAGGTGGCACAGGCTTCGTCGGCAAGGTGCTGCTGCAGCGGCTTGCCAGCGATGCACGCTGGGCACCGCGGGCGCTGGTGCGCAAGCTGCCTGGCAAGCGCCTGGTCGGTGTCGACTACAGGCCCTTCAGCGAACTGACGGCGGTGGATGTGGCATCCGGCCACTTTACGCAAGTGGACACTGTGATCCACTTGGCCTCTCGCGTTCATGTGATGCAGGAAACTGCAGTAGACCCATTGGCCGAGTTCCGACGGGTGAACGTGGTAGGCACCCTGAGCCTGGCCCGGGCCGCCGCCCAGGCTGGCGTGCGCCGTTTCATTTTTGTAAGTTCGGTAAAGGTCAACGGCGAAACTACTGATGGCCGTCAGCCCTTCAACGCCGATGAGGCGCCTGCGCCATCAGACCCGTACGGCATTTCCAAGCGTGAAGCCGAAGACGGCCTGCGCCAACTGGCGGCTGAAACTGGGCTGGAAGTTGTGATCGTGCGCCCGGTGCTGGTGTATGGCCCGGGTGTGAAAGCCAACTTCCGCAGCATGATGAGCTGGCTGGATAAAGGGGTGCCGCTGCCATTCGGGGCCATTTACAACAAGCGCAGCCTGGTGGCGCTGGACAATCTGGTGGACTTGCTGCTGACCTGCATCGACCACCCGGCTGCCGCCAACCAGACCTTCATGGCCAGCGATGGCCATGACCTGTCCACCACGCAGCTGTTGCAACGCCTGGGCAATGCATTGGGCAAACCGGCTAGGTTACTGCCGGTTCCCGCCGCGTGGTTGAAAGCTGCAGCCATGCTGGCCGGCAGGGGCGGCCAGGCGCAGCGCTTGTGTGGCTCACTGCAGGTTGACATTGGCAAGAACCGTGAACTGTTGGGATGGCAGCCGCCACTGGATGTGGACCAGGCTTTGCGGGCCACGGCAATCAACTTTCTGAAAGAGCAAGACAAATGACGGCATGGTGGCTTATCCCCTTGGTCGCGGTGGCATCCCTGCTGCTGACTGCAGCGCTGCGGCGCTACGCCCTGAACAAGCAGATCATCGATGTGCCCAATGCGCGCAGTTCGCATACCATGCCCACCCCACGGGGTGGCGGTGTGGCCATTGTGCTGAGCTTCCTAGTCTGCCTGCCACTGTTGGGCGTGACCGGTGGAGTGCCGTTGACGGAAGTGGTCGCCATCGGCGGAGCAGGGGCGTTAATTGCGATCATCGGCTTCATGGATGACCATGGCCACATTGCCGCCCGTTGGCGCCTGCTTGGCCATTTCGCCGCAGCTGCGTGGATGCTCTATTGGCTGGGTGGCCTGGCACCGTTACAGGTGTTCGGTTTCACCTTCGACCTGCAGTGGTTTGGCTTCATCCTAGCGGTGTTCTATAGCGTATGGATGCTCAACCTGTATAACTTCATGGACGGTATCGACGGCATCGCCAGTGTCGAAGCGGTTACTGCTTGCCTGGGTATGGTGCTGCTGTCGGCCTTGGCCGGTGAGCCACAACTCATGGCACTGCCGCTGTTGCTCGCGGCGGCAACGCTGGGCTTTTTGTTCTGGAATTTCCCGCCAGCGAAGATCTTCATGGGCGACGCCGGAAGCGGCTTTCTTGGCATCGTGCTGGCGGGCCTGTCGCTGCAGGCCGCCTGGGCTTCGCCGCAGTTGTTCTGGTGCTGGCTGATCCTGCTGGGCGTGTTCGTGGTGGATGCCACCTTCACCCTGATCCGTCGCCTGTTGCGTGGTGACAAGGTGTACGAAGCCCACCGCAGCCATGCTTACCAGTTTGCCTCGCGCCACTACGGTAAGCATATGCCGGTAACGCTGGTGGTAGCAGCGATCAACCTGTTCTGGCTGCTGCCGGTAGCCCTGTGTGTGATGTTGCTGGGCCTGGACGGCGTGTTGGGCTTGATCATTGCTTACCTGCCCTTGGCATATCTGGCCGTGCGCTGGCGCGCCGGTGAACTTGAACACTAGCTAAAGTGATAGGAACAAGGCTGTAGACATGTCACTTTGCAGAGCCCTCAGAGGTTTTATGGATATGCTGCGCTCAAGACTGCTTGGACTACCTCGACGCCACAAAAGGCTGATTCAGGTAGCGACTGATGTGATTCTGGTCTGGTTCGCGCTGTGGTTGGCGTTTGTCGTGCGTTTAGGCATCGATGACCTAGCCAACCCTGTCCTCGACCATACCTGGTTGTTCATCATAGCGCCGATCATCTCGATCCCATTGTTTATCAGGTTTGGCCTGTACCGGGCGGTGATGCGCTATTTCGGTAACGACGCGCTGATCGCCATCATCAAGGCCGTAACCCTCTCGGCGTTGATCCTGGGCTTCATCATTTACTGGGCCAGTAACCACCAGAACGTGGTGCCGCGCTCGATCACCTTCAACTACTGGTGGTTGAGCCTGATCATGGTCGGCGGCCTGCGCCTGGCCATGCGTCAGTACTTCCTCGGTGACTGGTTCGCCACCGCCGTGCAACATGTGCCCTTCGCCAACCGCGACGACGGTTTGCCACGGGTGGCCATCTACGGTGCCGGGTCGGCCGGCAACCAGCTTGTCGCGGCGCTGCGCATGGGCAAGGCCATGCGCCCGGTGGCGTTCATCGATGACGACGCCAGCATCACCGACAGGGTAATTGCTGGCCTGCAGGTGTACCAGCCAGAACAGCTGCAACGCATGATCGATGACACCAATGCCGCCGAAATCCTACTGGCGCTACCCTCGGTCAGCCGCAGCCGGCGCCGCGAGATCCTCAACCTGCTGGAGGGCTACCCGCTGCATGTACGCAGTGTGCCCGGCTTCATGGACCTGGCCAGCGGTCGTGTGAAAGTGGACGATATCCAGGAAGTGGACATTGCCGACCTGCTGGGCCGAGATGCGGTGCCGGCGCAAGGTGACCTGCTGCAGCACTGTATCATCGACCAGACGGTCATGGTGACTGGGGCTGGAGGCTCGATCGGCTCGGAACTGTGCCGGCAGATTCTGGGCCAGACGCCGCGCACTTTGCTGTTGTTCGAGCACAGCGAATTCAACCTGTACACCATTGCTGGCGAGTTGGAGCAGCGCATCTTGCGCGAAGGCCTGGCGGTGCAGTTGATCCCCATCCTCGGCTCGGTCCGCGACCAGGCCAAGATGCTCGACGTGATGCGCGCATGGCAGGTAGACACGGTCTATCATGCCGCCGCCTACAAGCACGTGCCCATCGTCGAGCACAACATTGCTGAAGGCCTGTCGAACAACGTGTTCGGCACCCTATATACCGCCCAGGCCGCACTGCAGGCCGGGGTGTCCAACTTTGTGCTGATTTCCACCGACAAGGCCGTTCGCCCGACCAATGTGATGGGAAGTACCAAGCGCCTTGCTGAAATGGTGCTGCAGGCCCTTAGCCGCGAGATGGCGCCCGTGTTGATGGGCGACACCGGCAACGTGTCTCAGGTGAACAAGACCCGTTTCACCATGGTGCGCTTCGGCAACGTGCTGGGTTCGTCGGGCTCGGTTATCCCACTTTTCCACAAGCAAATCCAGGCGGGTGGGCCGCTGACCGTCACCCATCCGAAAATCACCCGTTACTTCATGACCATTCCCGAGGCTGCGCAGTTGGTGATACAGGCCGGCTCCATGGGGCAGGGCGGTGACGTGTTCGTGCTGGACATGGGCGAGCCGGTGAAGATCGTGGAACTGGCGGAAAAGATGATCCACCTGTCCGGTTTCAGCATCCGCTCCGAGCGCAACCCGCTGGGTGACATTGCCATCAATTTCACTGGCCTGCGCCCGGGCGAGAAGTTGTATGAAGAGCTGCTGATCGGCGACAACGTAATTGCAACGCGACACCCCATGATCATGAGTGCCAATGAAGACTACCTGGCCTGGGACGTGTTGAAGCAGCGCCTGGATGCATTGCGTGCGGCCACCGCAGAGGATGACTTTGCCACTGTGCGCCAGTTGCTACGGGACACCGTGAGCGGTTATGTGCCAGGCGGGGAGATTGTCGACTGGCTGTACCAGCGCCGACGGCTGGAGCCCTGAGTGCTGTATTTTCAAACAGAACAGGCGTTGCCGGCGAAGGCGCGCCAATATGAATTTCAAACGCTACGAAGTTTGAACGCGGGAATTGGGAAGAACTGAACGATGACTATTCTGGTAACTGGTGGTGCGGGCTTCATTGGCGCGAACTTCGTGCTGGACTGGCTGGCTGGCTCGGATGAGCCCGTGGTCAACCTCGATAAACTCACCTACGCAGGCAACCTGCAAACGTTGAGTAGCCTGCAGGGCGACAAGCGCCACATCTTCGCGCATGGCGACATCGGTGATTCCGAACTGGTCACCCGCCTGCTCAAGGAGCACCAGCCGCGCGCGATCGTGAACTTTGCCGCCGAGTCCCATGTCGACCGCTCGATTCACGGTCCGGAAGACTTCATCGAAACCAATATCGTCGGTACCTTCCGCCTGCTGGAAGCCGTACGCGCCTACTGGGGCGGCCTAGCCGAGCCGGCACGGCAGGCGTTCCGCTTCCTGCACGTGTCCACTGACGAAGTGTACGGTTCGCTTGCAGCTGATGAGCCTGCCTTTACCGAAACCCATCAGTACCAACCCAACAGCCCGTACTCCGCCAGCAAGGCCGCCAGCGACCACTTGGTCCGCTCGTACCACCATACCTACGGCTTGCCAGTGCTGACCACCAACTGCTCGAACAACTACGGCCCGTTCCACTTCCCGGAAAAGCTCATCCCGCTGATGATCGTCAACGCCCTGGCCGGCAAACCGCTGCCGGTGTACGGCGACGGACAGCAGATTCGCGACTGGCTGTACGTCAAGGACCACTGCAGCGCCATCCGCCGCGTGCTGGAAGCCGGTACCCTGGGTGAGGTGTACAACGTGGGAGGCTGGAACGAAAAGCCCAACCTAGAAATCGTCAACCGCGTGTGCGCGCTGCTGGACGAGCTGCGCCCGCGCCACGACGGCAAGCACTACGCCGAGCAGATCACCTACGTGACCGACCGCCCTGGCCATGACCGCCGCTACGCCATCGACGCCCGCAAGCTGGAGCGCGAGCTGGGCTGGAAGCCAGCCGAAACCTTCGAGACCGGCATTCGTAAGACCGTCGCCTGGTACCTCGACAATCAGGAGTGGGTGCAGAACGTGCAGTCCGGCAGCTACCGCGACTGGGTAGAGAAGAACTACGCAGGGCGCTCGGCATGAAAATTCTGCTACTGGGCAAGGATGGCCAGGTAGGCTGGGAGCTGCAGCGCAGCCTGGCCCCGCTGGGCCAGCTGCTGGCGCTGAACTCACGTAGTCAGGAACATTGCGGCGATCTGGCCAGCCTGGCAGGCCTGGCCGAAACTGTACGCGCCTACGCCCCCGACGTGATCGTCAATGCCGCTGCTTATACCGCCGTGGACAAGGCCGAAAGCGACCGCGATCAAGCATTCAGGGTTAACGCCGAAGCCGTCGGCGTGCTCGCCCGCGCCGCCGCCGACTGCGGCGCGCTGCTGGTGCATTACTCCACCGATTACGTATTCCCGGGGCAGGGCAGCCAGCCTTGGCGCGAAGACGACACTGTCGGGCCGCTGAACACCTATGGCGAAAGCAAGCTGGCTGGCGAACAAGCCATCCAGGCCGCCGACTGCCAGCACCTGATCTTCCGCACCTGCTGGGTGTATGCCGCACGCGGCAACAACTTTGCCAAGACCATGCTGCGCCTTGCAGGCGAGCGCGAAAGCCTGGGCGTGATCGACGACCAGCACGGCGCCCCGACTGGCGCGGAGTTGATCGCCGACATCACCGCCCACGCCATTACCGCCACCCGCGCCAATCCGGCTTTGGCCGGCCTTTACCACCTGGCGGCTGGCGGCGAAACCACCTGGTGCGGCTACGCCCGGTTCGTGCTCGAGCAGGCAGCGGCGCAGGGAGTAGTGTTGAAAGCCCACGCCGAACAGGTCAACCCGTTGACCACCGATGCCTACCCGACCCCGGCCAAGCGACCGGCCAACTCACGTCTTGATACCAACAAACTGCAGAAGGCTTTTGCCCTGACCTTGCCAGACTGGCGCCAGGGAGTGGCCCGCATGCTCACGGAAATACACGAGAAATGACCACTATGAACCGTAAAGGCATCATTCTGGCGGGCGGGTCGGGTACCCGCCTGCACCCCGCGACCCTGGCGATTTCCAAGCAGCTGCTGCCGGTCTACGACAAACCGATGATCTACTACCCGCTGACCACGCTGATGCTGGCGGGCATCCAGGACATCCTGATCATCTCCACCCCGCAGGATACCCCACGCTTCGAGCAACTGCTGGGCGACGGCCACCAGTGGGGGATCAATATAACCTACGCTGTTCAAGCTTCGCCGGATGGTCTGGCCCAAGCCTTCATAATTGGCGAGTCGTTCATAGCAGGCCACCCTAGTGCGCTGGTGCTGGGTGACAATATTTATTACGGTCACAATTTCCATGAGTTGCTGGCCAGTGCAATGGTAAGGCCGGATGGTGCCAGCGTGTTCGCCTACCATGTGCATGACCCTGAGCGTTACGGCGTTGTTGAGTTCGACCACACCGGCACCGCCGTTAGCCTGGAAGAAAAGCCCAAGGTGCCGAAGTCTAACTACGCGGTTACCGGTCTGTATTTCTACGACAAACAGGTTGTTGACATTGCAAAAGGTATCAAGCCTTCGGCACGTGGTGAGCTAGAAATTACCGACGTCAACCGCACCTATCTCTCTCAAGGCAACTTGTCGGTAGAAATTATGGGGCGTGGTTACGCCTGGCTGGATACTGGCACTCATGAGTCGCTATTGGAAGCGAGCCAGTTCATCGCAACCATCGAACATCGTCAGGGCCTCAAGGTCGCTTGTCCTGAGGAGCTTGCCTATCGCATGAAATGGATTGGTGCAGAGCAGCTTGAAGCGTTGGCCAAGCCACTTACCAAGAATGCCTACGGCCAGTACTTGATGGGCTTGCTCAAGTAGAAAGCCGGTTGCGGTGGCAGCTAACTGCTGCCGCTATGCCCTTGTGTATCTTGGCTTTGCTGAAGAGTTATGTCGGTAGATTGTTGGGGCCGGCAACGAAATCAACACCCATGATGGGGACCGTGATGAAGCTAACCAGTAAAACTATTTGCCTGCGTTTGATCGAGGAAGAGGATGCCGCCTTTGTCGTCCAGCTGCGTACTGATGGAAAGTACAACAAATACCTTTCCACGGTCGGCGACGACGTAGAAGCGCAGCGCCAGTGGATTAAACGTTACAAAGAAGATGAGAAGGCGGGTGACCAGTTTTACTTCATCATTGAGCAGCAGAACGGGACACGGTGCGGCACTGTGCGGATTTACGACCTGCGACCCACATCGTTCTCATGGGGTAGCTGGATATTGAATGAGGATAAAACCAAATATGCCGCTATCGAGAGCGCACTGCTGGTGTATGAGTTCGGCTTTGGTCATTTGGGTTTTGGTCAAGCGCATTTTGAAGTGATGAAAGGCAATGACAAGGTAGTTTCCTTTCACAAAAAGATGGGGGCAGTCGAGGTAGGCGAGGATGAGGTCCACACGTATTTTGAAATTAGCAAGGCCGCTGTAGAGCAAGCGAGGCAGCGGTTGGCCAGGATTGTTGGATGACGGTTGCAGCGCCTTTCACTACGCAATTAAAGGTGCCCTTGATGCCCACGGAGCGCTTCAAGTCAGGTTTGATCGATTGGCGTTTGAAAGCGAGCCAGGTCCGGGTTTCTGCGTAAGCGCCTCGGCTGTCGATTGTATCGAACGTGTCCCGGGAAGTGGTGTAACTGAACCAGCCGAGGGCGCCCTGCGGATGAAAGGTTTGGTCGAAACCGCCAAAGCCAACGGTCAAGAGCCCTATGCGTGACTGCGCCACGCTCTGGAATACCTACCGTATGCGTCCTCGGTGGAAGAGTACGAAGCGCTGCTACCGTGGAATTGCATGCCTCAAATACATAGCTAAGTACTTTGCCCATCTTTGGCTAGGTAGGGTTCATGGAGTGCTTACAGTTTATTGAAGGTTGACGGTGTGAGCTATCTAAACGGCTCAAAAATAGACGATGAAGACCGAGCATAAAGCTCGTCTTCACCATAGGCTTTATGCTTGAGCTGGTTGCTGCTGTACTGTTTCAGTTTTCATTGTATTAGTATTTGAGCCCAGCAAGAGCGAGGAGAATTTATTTGCTAGCGTGATGGCTGGTAAGTCCACCTTCTGGTGGAAGAAGTGAGCGGCAACCAGAGTAAGAAATATGGTTGTGCTCAATGCCATGAGCATGGAAGAAAAGTTCATCCCGAGATGTTTAGTAAAAAATTGAGCAACGACAACAAGAATGAACGTATGCAGCAGGTATAGTGAGAAAGAAACCTTGCCTAGCCACTTCATCGGCGCGCTATCCAAAACAGCAAATGTTCGTTGAGCGTTCAGTACACTGAGGAGAATGATGAGGCCACCAAACGCCGGCATGATTAATAGCCACGACGGTTGATAGCCTGTCAGAGCAGACAATGAGCCGCTCAGGTTACTGAGCATTGTGTACGAAGCACTGGCAGAGTGGAAGCCGGCCAAATACAGCCCAATGAGCAGGCCAATCAAGCAGACCCCAGACTTCAAGGTGCTGGTTCTCTCCTCGTTGAATCGGAACGTAATCAGCATGGAGCCTAGAAAGAACAGCGATGTGTACATAGCTGTTTTGTTTGTTGAAGCTGATAGCACCAGAAATGCAGCAACGCAGAAAACGCGGTAGACGTATGGACTACCACCAAAAAGCGCGAAGGCGGCGAATATCGCAAACGACCCTACCAGTTCTATCTGGATCGTCCAAAGTACATAATTGTAGCGGCTATTGCCCAGCGCAAGAGCCCCGTACAAAGCGTCCCGCATAGCACCATCCCATGTTGCGTTGAAAAGATACGGGGTTGAGAGCACCGGAACGGGGCTAACATCCGGTGCATCATAGACGCCAAACTTCATCAGCGCACACCCAATGAGCACTGAGGTGGCTACAGGTACACCTAATCGGATGTAGCGTTTAACTGCTGCCTTGCGAATTGCGTCAAGCACTCCGGTATGTCTTGAGATGCTATAGGTGAGTACCAGACCGCTCAAGATGAAAAACATTGATACCGAGAAGCCGCCACGGTAAAAGAAGGAGAACGGGCTGTCGAACCACTCGATTCCATCCAATGGACGGCCTTTGGTGCGTCCTCCTAGATGCATCGCTGGATAGTACCAGAACAGCGCATGGGAGAAAATCACGATCACTGCAGCAATACCGCGAATCCCATCCAGCTTGGACAGACTCATTTTATGAAGTCCGCTTGTCATTTTCTTAGATCATTCCTGTAGTTGTGCTCGGGTGGCGACCGGCATAAAGGTCCAGAGGGTTCGCTTACTTATGATGTGTTTACGGGCTTATCGGTATCAGTGATGAGTGGATCATGCTCAGATGGAGTACTCAGGCTGGCGCGTGGCGAGCGCCCAATGTAGTTCGGAGAGATCTGCAGCACGTCCAGCGCCATTTTTCTTTTTATTAATCGGCGTGAGTATTGCTGCACAAACTCCAGGCGCGATGTTTTCTGGATCTCAAGGTGCTGCAAAGCGAGAATTGCTGCTTCAATATCGCAAGGCGGGAACAATGCAGAGTTTTTTATCCGCTTCTTCGCAAATCGGCAAGCATATCCTGATAGTCCACCCCATATGGGTTTGTCAGTGGCCGCGTACTCAAAAAGTTTCGACGGGAGTACGCGCCGGAAAGCTTTCAGGTTATTCAGATGTAAAAATAAAACATCAGCATGCTGATAAACTTGCAACAGCTGATCGCGTTTCATTGGCGGCGATATACGCACGTTCTCGACCTCTACGCGTGCCAGTTCCTTTTTCAAGGTGTCTAACGCACCTCCAGCGCCTATCAGATGGAAGTCGACTTTGTCCGCGAGACGCTTGGCCAGTTCGGGAATGATTTGGTGCAGCCCTTGGCCCGTTCCAATATTGCCGGCGTATACAACCTGCAAGCGGTCGGAGCGGATCGAAGGATTCGACGGCTGAAGCGACAGCCTAGGTTCGATGAAGAGGTCATCTACACCATTGGTATAAAGCGTGAACGTTCGACCGGGATAACGTGTATTAAAGTAAGGCAAGAAGCCCGGTGAAATCAAGTTTACTTTCGTGGCTTGCTTGACGGTCCATCGTTCCATTGTCGAAAAGATCGAAGCTGCCAATTGGCCAAGGCGCGATGGTAGTAGCTCACGTACGGTATCGACCAATATATCGCGAATATCGAGATAAAGTGCGGAGCCATTACGCTTGGCTATCAGGGCA
Source organism: Pseudomonas sp. LTR0 (assembly GCF_036630035.1). NCBI lineage: Bacteria > Pseudomonadati > Pseudomonadota > Gammaproteobacteria > Pseudomonadales > Pseudomonadaceae > Pseudomonas > Pseudomonas sp. LTR0. The sequence continues at coordinate 4,026,213 of NZ_CP123734.1, read as the reverse complement.
CCAAGAGATGCTGTCATCAGTCTAGATGAGGTCGCAAAGACCAAGTCGTACTTTCTCTTGCGGGTGATCTTCAGTGCATTAAAGGCAAAGCTGGCGAATGCTTGCGCTTGATCCCTGATGCCACTGCGATGTGCAGGTACGTCAATACGCCTGATTGTCAGAAGTGGCAATCTTTCAATGCTCACGGCACTGGCGGTGAAGGAGTGATATCGATTCGGCTGGGTGGTAACAACCTCGATTTCTATCTGGTCGCCAAGTTCGGCACGTAGTGCATCCACAAGCGCCTCGGCCCGGAACGAGCCAGCAGAAAGGTCCGGTGGGTAGTAGAAACTCAGCAGCAGAATCCGCGTGGTCATATTCTCGCCTGCGGAGTTGGACAAAGAACCCTTTGATACAACTCAATCAGGCGCGACTCCTGTTCCTCCCAGTTTAAGCTTGAAGCAGCCGAGCGTGAGTTTTGTGCATACGTTTTACGCAAGGTTACATCATTAACTAATACGCTCAGTGCCTGTGCAAGGTTCGTTGGATCATTGGCTGGAACGAGTATCCCAACATCATGCTTTCGCACGATTCGGCGGATTTCTGGGAGGTCGGTCGCCACAACGGGCAACCCTGCAATCAGGTACTCAAACAACTTGTTCGAGTCTGTTGTATAGTGGTTGAGGCAGGTATTCTCGATAGGTTGGACACCGATGTCAGCAGATGCCGTATAGCTTGGTAATTCTGCCAGTGGGACAGTAGGTATTATGCGCACTCGGTCTTGCAGTTCAAGTTCTTCAATAAGCCGACTCAGGAGGTACGCCAGACGCCCCCCGCCGATGAGCACGAAGTAGGCTTCTGGCACGCTGGCTGCGGTACGAATTAGCTTCTCGAGACCACGGCCTTGCTGCAAGCCACCCTGATAAACAATGATCGGCCATTGCTCAGTAAGGCCAAGCTCTTCGCGGATCCGATTTGTCGAGCCGCAGTGTGTCAGCCTTGGCCGGTTTTGCAGCACGGTCGGGCGTACGATTTGATAGGCCCGAGCAAAATACTTAGCACGAGCATCTGTGGTTGTGATTGTGCCATCTGCCGTGGGCATAAGCCGCTTTTCGACCATGCCCACCAACCGGCGAAAGCCGTCATAACCTTCACGGCTGGTACTTATCTCATGTGCATCGTACACCAGGCGAGCGCGACTCAAACGGGCGGCCAGCCATGCAGTTGGCAGGGTGTTTACGTCGTGTGAATGCACCACATGAGCGCCATAACGAACCATGTGGACGAGCAGTGCAGCATGAGTCCACGCTCGGACAACGAGACGTAAAAGCTGATGCTTGAAACCTAGGTTGCCGCTAGGACCCTGGCTCTTATCGGCTTGGAGGGGCGAAGCAGATGGCGCTTTACGGTTGCGTAATTTCCATAGCGGACTGCGCGCCACACGGACGACTTCGATTCCGTCGTTCAAGCGATCTCGTTGTCGAGTGACGCCGGGCGTGTGCAAGGCAAAGACACAAACTTGATAACCTGCGTTTCTTAATGTCTGGGCTTCCTTGAGCACTCGCGCGTCGTTGAGAAATTCGTTCCAGACGATCATTGCGATTTTTTTCATTGGATGGATTCCTGCCTGAGTTCTACGGGGGAGGGGGATTCAGTGGCAGCAAGAATGTCATCCAGCAACCTCAATGCCGCTGGATAATCTTTCCTAAGCAGGAACCTTTCTAAGCTATACATGAATGCAGACAGTATTACATCGTTGGTGGTCGTGTTCGCCAAGCTTGGGCGCTCGCAGCGTGCTGTTTCAATCGCCTTGCGAAGGCGGTCTTTTTCCACAACCGGCCAGTTGCTGCCAACTGCCTCAATGCGCCAACTGCTCCAGTGGCTAAGTTGGTACTGCTGTGAGGCCGAAACCAGAAGTGCTTCTGAAGTTATGTCCAGCGATATGATCTGCCGCGGTAACCCGCTGAGTTTATTTATAATACACTCCCAAGAGCCGAGTAGACGCTCTACCTTTTCTGCCTCCTCCGGTGTCGAGCATACGAAACGCAGCGTTTCCAGCATGCTTCGTTCCAGACGTTGCTCGAGATATGGGCGGGTGCGGCTAAATCGTAAAATCAATTCGCTCGCCGGCTCGCAGCGCATGAGCTGTTCGTTGATGGCTACGACGCCATCGCCTATCTGTCGGCGGACCAGCTTTTTATGGCCATTCAGTCGGAACAGGTGGCAGTCGACGCCTTGAAGAAGGTAATGGCCCAGCCATTCAAGCGATGGGAGATTCGGTTGGCTTCCCAACAGCAGACGCTCCTGCTCAGCCAAATTGGCAATGTTATTGCCGAACAACTTTGCCAGGTATTCTTCAGGCTCGATATTGCTTTGCACGGTGATGTGAAATGCATAGACATCAACAGCATCTATCTGATGCCAGCTGATTTGGAGGCCATTGCGCGTATCAACACCCGCTTGGTGCAGGAGCTTTTCTACCCAGTCCTCGCGACTGGTTGGGCTAAGTAGGCGTTCGAGTTGATGGTTGTTCTGGCGTTGCTCAAGCAAGGGCTGGGATTGGAAAAACATGGCATTGATCTGACGGTGCTGCATACGCAGACTGACGATGTCTTGCACCATGCTGGTCATGCGTTGTAAGGCTTGACGCATGACCAGGACTGCGATGACAGCATGAAAAATACGTTGGTGCGGGAAGTACAGAAAGTCCGCGACCAAGCAGAAAAAACTGAGAAGAAAGCCAGTAGCGGACAGCGCATTGAGGATATTGCCGTGATTTTGCTGGAATTGCACTTGAATAGCAGGGCTGAGGTTATACGTAGTCACGCACAGGAGCGATGCCAGAGTCATATATGTTAGTACGATGACAAGCAGCTTCGGATAAATCATCAGGAGAACGAGAGCGCTTAGGGTGAAAAATAGCGCGGCAGCCATGGCTCGAGTGAATTTCGAGTATGCATAGGCTGCAATCTTTTCCTGGTTCTCAAATATGTTGAGTTTGGCGCTGCGCATTAACAGTGTTCTGGCACCTTGGCGGCAGCAATAGGCGATTAATAATTCGCTGAGCAGATAGAATATATAGCATACCGCTGCGGCTATACTAAGTGACACAATGAGATGGCTTTTCTTTACAGCCTGTAGGGCTGTGGGGAAGTAGTTCGGTATTTTTTCTGAGCCTAGTAGAATAATAACCTTAAGAGGCAGGAAAAAGGCGAGCAGCAGAAAAATCTGGCTCGCCAAGGTTGTGATTTGCACGGTGATAGTTGTAAGTGGCACAACTCGTAAGAGCTTCATGCCTAACGACAGGCACCAGCCCAGCGTCGATTTTATATGATGCTGAAGCTTCATCGGCGGATGATTCTTTCAATAAAGTTAATCGACGCTGTCTGGATCATTTTTCTTGCCAATAAATGGTTGCGATTGTTGCTGGCTTTTTGCCGCTGTTGACAGTAGTGTAGATGCCGCCAATTACAGGTAGGTCCTTTTTGTAGTACTGGACTTTGAATTGGCTGCTATCGTTGCTGATGACCTTGCGGGTGAAGCCAGCATTTTGCAACTGCATGTACACATCGTTCTCGGCCAGCTTGTCGGCAGCCGTGTAATTGTACTCGTGCATGTTCAGTTTTCCCGCGCTGTTAGGCTTGGCGTAGGATTTCATGTGTGCCGCATTAAGCTGCAGGACAGTGCCATCAGCAAGGTTTAGTTCAGCTTTTGCTTGTGGTTGTGCTACTTCTGCTGCCTGATTGTCCGCGTTGGTAGAGTCAGCGGATTGCTGATCGCAACCGGAAAGTGCAAGGGCAAGGAGGGAGAGCAGAGCGGCAGTTTTGAATTTCATCTTTCTATTATTCCTTTGGATCAACTCATGATTCTTGCAAGTAGTTGCTTAGCAACAGTCTTGTAATAGGTGCTGTCATAGTGGTAGGGGCAGAAAGCCCACTTATGATCGCCACCGGCAACCAGTCCCGCCTCGAGCCCCCCAATCTGTTCAACCGCGGTTGCCGAGTCTTCGAGGGTTGCGAGCATTGGGTCGATGACCGCGTTGTTAAGCTCGATCAGCTTTTCGAATTCACCACCTTTGAAGCTTTCAAGGCCGGAGTCCTTCTTATACTGATGTGCCCAGACCGCTCGGTGGACGAAGATATTCGGGCAAATATTAGCTACCCTTTCAAGGAATGCGGGCAGCGCCCACTCACGCAGTTGTTTTATCTCCGGGCTCCACGGCCGCTTGATCTCATGAGGAATGCTCTTCCGTTCCAGTGCTTTTAGCAATGGTCCGCTGGCAGACATCAGAGAACTCTGGTGTTGGACAATCCCAATTCGTTCATCAATGAAATCGATGATTACGATATCCGGACGGGACTGTTCGAGTAGTTGCCAGTGCAGCTTGTGCTGATCCCAATGGGAGCGCTTACCCTCAAAAGAACTGGCATCTATCCCCAATTTTGGGTCGAAGCAGGGCGGTGCCATCCAGGAGACAACTGACGAGCGGGCCATGTAAAAGCAAATTTCGAACGCCTCAAGTGCACTCTTCTGGAACTCAAACAGATCACGGGTGACGCATGAACCAAGAATAGCAACTCGAATTTTTTTCTTGAGTGGGCCAGCCGGGTTTGGACGAACAGCGGTTCGTTCGAGCTTTGCTTTGCGCGCCATCAGGGCGTCGAGGTTTTCACTGGGCACTTCCGTGCCCTTATTAAGTTCAACTTTGATCTGATTGCGCACGTTGCCCAGCTTTTCAAGGTACTTGTGCGGCATGCCGATAGGCGATTGTTTTAGGAGGGCGGACAGGAAATCTAGGCGTTGTTGGCTCAAACCGAAAGCACGCAGTTGAGACTCCTTCAATCCTTTGATTTTGCTCGTATCGCCGAGAATCCTCGCGCGCGCCCCAAAGAAATACGAGTCGCTCAGAGGATGCTTTGTGTAGGTATACAGCGGATGCTTGGATTTCAGCAATATATGCTTGGCGTTGATTTCCTGCTTTTTCAAGGTCTCTACGACCAGATGGTGTGCGTATTGAGTGATGCTCCGGCTCTTCGTGCCGCGAGTTTTATCAACGAGCGTTAATGCCAAGGCCAGGGTGTCATAGGTGACAGCTCGGTAGCAGTCATCGGATGGTAAGAACTCTAAGCCATTGTGCAGCGAGATCAACAGCATCTCTTCGTCATGTTCATTAGAGTGCGCGTGTTGCTGAATTGTATCGATTACATCTTCGTGAATGCAGTCGTCATCATCGATTCTCGATGTGAGCACAATGTCTTCGCGCGCCTGCGCCAGAAGCCTGGTCACCTCTCTGTTGGTCAGCGAATAATCGCTGACCTTCAACGTCTTGGCATTCAGGCCTGAGGAACTGATCGCTGCTTCCAGTCGTGCCTGGTGCAATACAGGAAGAGCTTCATCAATGAAGATCGTCCACTCAAAGTCTCGGTTGCTTTGATTGGATAGAGACGGGAACACCGTATTGGTGAAGATCTCCAGTCGATATGACAACCAAAGCTCATCCTTGATTCCGATGCCAAAGTTGGTGAAAACGTAATGCTTCAAAGACTTGCTCATATCTACTTCAAACGTCTCGGAATGTGTTCAGTTCAAGGGCAGCCATCTTCTTCCAGTCACTTTGCCCACGTACACGCTGTGCAGCCTGATGGGACAATGCGGAGAACAGCGCTTGGTCCATGTAGATTCGCTCAAGAGCCTCGGCCAGTTGTACGGCGCTTTCCGGTTCGACGACAAAGCCGCTTTCCTGGTCCACGAATTCCGGAATTGCTGCCACGCCGGTTGTGACAGGTACAAGCCCTGATGCCATGGCTTCGTCTCGCGATACACCTTGGGTATCCATACGGCTTGGGCACAGGAACACGCCGTGCTCCTTGTGCAGTGCGGCGATTTCCCCATGGTTCAGGAACCCGCGCTCAATGCGCACGTTTGAGTACGTACGCAGTGGTGCAAGCGTTTCATCAAAAAGTGGTCCGTCGCCGACAAGGTGGAAGCTCATGTCCTTGAACCACGGCTTTTCTGCCAGTAGTTCGATGGCCTTGACCGTTAGATCGTTGGCGTATGTCCGCGAGGTGTATGGGCGGATAGATAACACCTTCTTCCGCTGTTCTACTGATTTTTGAATGAAACTGAAGTTATCTGTATTAATTGGATTATGAATGATTTCATAGTGGCGGTCAGGTAGGCGGAAGCCAAGGTCCTCCATGACTTCCTCTGCAAAGTATCTGGAAACGAAAACCAGCTTCAGGTTCTTGTGCATCGGCTGCAAAATAGCGCGCCAGAAACTCATGCGCTTGTCACTGGCAAGCTTGCCTAGGCGCAATTCCTCCTCCGTACTGAAGTTGTATTCACGACGCCACCATGGCTGTATCTCAGCGCCATGGACCCACACCGTGATCTGAGTGGTGTTCAGATACGGGCGCAGCACGTTCCACATGTTCTCGTCCAAGAAATGAACAAGAATCGATTTATAACGGTTCCTCTCAAGCATCTTCGCCAAGGTAGAGCGGCAACCTGTGACCACGTCGATATTCTCGAACTCGTGGTAGCTGACGGTTTCATTGTCGCGCAGGCGGAAAACATCTACTTCCACGCCTTGCTGCTTATAGGCAGATACTCGGCTATGCACAAACTTGTTGCGATAGAGGTCTGCGTATGCAGGGTAGTGGTTGGTGAGCAGCAGATGCTCGCCACGCCCCATCATTTCCGATGGCTGCAAGTTGCGATGGCCAAGTACCAAGGCTTTCAGCTCTGTGCTACCGGCTGCATACGCACGCAGACCGAAGCGAATGTAAGCTGTTTCTGGTGGTACATCGGCGGTCTGGTTGCGGTTGGCATATTGCATGATGTGGCTGATTCGTTGCTTTTCGGCATCGAGGAACAGCACGACCAGTTGCAGGTTCAGGCCTGGGGTGCAATCAAGGAACAGTTTGAGTTTACCATTTTCGCACCCGAGTTCTTCCAGGCTGGATTCCTGTTTCGCGTAGATATACTCATGCTTGCCGTCTGCAAGTTTGGAGTGAACGCGCCAGTTGTCGCCATCCACCGAGAGATCGAGGAACTTGTTGCGAGCGACCCCGAACATGTCAGCTAAGCCCCGGCCAGTTATCTCAGGCGCATCATGGCTAACTTCCAGTGGCGCAACAGACTGTGCGCGAGTTTGCAACTGGTCGATAGTCATACCCAAGTTCAGTTCAATATCATTGACCCTGGTACTGATGATTGCTTGCTGTGCGGCGCCGCTGTCGCAATAGTTGAATGGGTCCACAGCCACACCTTGAGGGTGTTTGTACTGCAGGGATGGCAGGTTCTTCAGCCAGCTCAGCAGTGGCTGGGCGGCAACGATTTCAGTTGCCACCAGCGCTCGGCGAGCACTGAGTTGATGAGCGGGACGGTAAGCCTGTTCAGTCGACAGTAGATCAAGGTTCTGGCCTTTCCACGCAAAGTGCGCTGCCTTGCCCACAACCTGTGCATTGCTGTAGCGAGTTGCCAGTGCCAGATCGAGCAGATAGTTCGGGCCATAGTAGTCGCCAGGCACAAAGGCGGCGACCCAAGGCGTATTGCCAACCAGTTCACCAAGCGAGGTTTTTTTCAACTGGGTCGGCTTCATCACCAGGATGCGTGGGTCGTCGCTGACGATACTACTTTGGTAGGCATCGCTGACGATGACCATGCGCACTTGGGTATAGGTCTGGCGGTCCAGATGGCCACGCAGCATGTCGAACTGCTGGCGGTCCTGTGCTTCGGCAATAACTACGATTTCCGGCAGGCGCTGGGCCTTGACGGTGCCGGTCACCTTGCTCACTACGTATTCCAGGCGCTGGGTATAGGTGTGTTCCTGCATTACTTTGCGCAGCGCAGCCAGACGCAGCTTGTCGCTGTTCAGTGGGTCTTCGGCCAGCAGTTGCAGGCGACGCAGCATCTCTTCGCCGTTGTCGGTGGTTACCACCAGATCGCCGAACAGCAGACGTACGCCGCGGGAGAAGTTGCTCACCGTCAGGGTGTTGCAGCCGAGCAGTTCGAACACGCGACGGGCGAACATTGATTGCGATTGTTTGATCGAGTTCAGATTGATCGCGTAGCGGTAGCCTTTGTATGCCGTGTCGATTTTCTCGAAGGGCAGGGTGCCAACAATGTACGGCTGGTATTCCTCGGGGAACTGATAGTTGACGTCGTTCTTGCCGAAATTGCGGTCGAAGATTTCCAGCGGGCGGAACTTTGGCAGCTCACAGACGAAGTTACCCAGGTCGCGGGTACGCTCCGGGTAACGGGCGTAATAGGCGCCGGCGAAGCAGAAGGCGTCTTTGCGCTCGTACAGTTCGATCGGATTATGCAGCGCAGGCTGGCAGGCGAACGGCAGCAGGTAGACGCGGTCGTGACCGAGCGCACCCTTGTAGCGGTGGATGCAGTCGATATCGGTGGTGAACACGTGGTCGAACTGTTTGGCAGTGGTCAGGAAGGTCTCGAAGTGAACCGGGTCTTCCTTGTTCCAGAATACGGTCGGCACTTTGTTCTGGCGGCACCAGGCAAGAATGTCCTGCAGCTCTTGGCCGTTGTGGCCAACCTTGCTGCCCCACAGGTCATCCTTGCCCCGCCAGGCAGATTCGATGAACAGCAGTTCCGGACCAAAGCCTTCGATCTCGGCTTTCCAGTTGGAAGGCGTCAGCGGCATCAAGTCGCATTCGTAACGATAAGAGCCGAAGGTGAACTCGTCCATTACGCACGCCACTTTCAGGCGGGTGACTAGCTGGTCGGCCTGGCGCAGCAGGGTGTCGCGGGTCGCCTCGCTGGATGGCAGGGCAGCAGGCAGTTTGAGGTAGTTCTCGTCATGCACCACAGGTGCCGGTGGTAGCAGCGCTTTTAACGGTTCGTTTGAAATGAGCTTTTGCTCATTCTGGTGACGTTGTTGGCTAGCCTTGCGGTATAGGCGAAGCAGGCGTACAGGCAGCTTGACCAGGCCGCCCAGTGAACTTGCGCTGTTCTTGATCTGGTAGCCCAATTGGTAAGTCATGCTTGCGCGGGTCTTGATCAAGCGTTGTTCAGCTAGGTGCCGTTGAGTATTGGCGCGTTCCAGATTTGCGTTCAGCTCGTCGATCTTGCGCTGCTGCGCCGCGCTGCGCTCAAGCAATTGATTCAGATTGGCCTTAAGATGAGGAATCTGCTCGCCTGTCACTGCGCGGTACTTCATGTTGGCCGCACCCAGACCCGCCTTGGATGAGTTGAGCTCGTCTTCCAGTTGCAGGCGCAATGCTTGCCATTGCTCATTGGTGGCAGCCAGGCTCGCTTCGGCAGCCTGGCGGCTGGCAGTTTCAAGTGCCAGTTGTTCTTCCAGGGCATTCTTGGCTTGGTTGAGAGACGCGATGGCTTCTGCTTGACCGATGCTTGTCTCTTCTGCCTGGGCATTGGCCGCAGTCAGTGCCTGAAGCTGTGCTTCAAGAACGCCGCGATGTTCAACCAGCGAATTGATCGTATTGACCTGTGCGGCGTGTTCGCGTTCGCTGCGTGCGTGGGCTTCACCGATTGCTTGTAACTGGTTTTCCAGCTCGGATTGGCGGTTCTTCAGCACGGCGATGGTGTCAGTTTGTGCTTTCAGGTTCTGCAGGCTCTGAGTCTGCAGTTCGTTCATGGCATGCCGATGGTCTTTCAACTCACCCTCAAGTTCAGCCTGCCGTGATTTCAACAGCGCGATGATTTCAGCCTGAGCGGCGTTCGCCCGCTGGCTTTGAGCCTGCAATTCCTTCATATACTCTAATTCGCTTTCCATTTCGGCTTCGAGTTCAGCCTGGCGCGTGCGCAGCGCCGCATTGATATTGGTCTGGTCGTCAATCTTTTGCTGGCTCTGGGCCAGCAAATTGCTTGAGTGCTGCGCCTGGCTTTCCAGCTGAGCTTCAAGTTCTACCTGACGTCCGCGGAGGGCAGTGATATTTTCAACATGTGTGTCGTTGGTTTTCTGTGCTAGCACGTGGGCGTTGGAAAGCTTCTGCATCTCGCTCTCCAGCGCATGATGCTGAGCTTGCAGTGCGGCAAAACTCGCTGCTTCTTTGGCAGCCTGTCCTTCTGCGGCTGCAAGCTGTTTTGTGATCGCACGCAATTGTTCTTCAGTGGAGTGATATTGCTGTTGCAGCGCCTGCAGCTCGTCGCTACGTGTGCTCAATGTGGAGCTCAGTTGGTCGATTCGGTTCGCCTGCGCCTCACAGTTTTGTTGGGCGTGTTGCAATTCATTTTGGGTCGTTGACAACTGCGTTTCGAGTTCCAGTTGAAGCTGTTTAACCTGAAGTGCAAGGGCATCAGCCTTCTGTGCTTCAGGTTTCAGTAACGCAATCTGTTCAGTTGCTGCACGGTACTTCTTGTTGGCCTCATCCAGTCGCTGGCGGATTTCCTCAAGTTCCTGAATACGCTGTGTCTTGGCTTCAAGAACCTCTCTATTGGACTTCTGCAGGTTCGCAATATCCACATCGCGTGTTTGCAACTGCTTGGAAAGTGCCTCAGCCTTCTGAGCCTCGGGCTTGAGTTTGGCGATTTGCTCGGTGGCGGTACGATACTTCTTGTTCGCTTCGTCCAAGCGCTTGCTGATAGCGCCAAGGTTTCCACGCAAAGTTCGCTCGATCGACTCAAACGCCTTTTCCAGCTCACGGACACGCTCAACGGTGAGCGAGTCGAGAGTGCCCGGGTTATGCGCCTCACTCTTGATGGCAACAATACCCAGCCACTTGCCAAGCATCTTCACTTCGATGATATGCAAATGCTCGGCCAGCAGCCGGAATGGTTCCATCAGGTAGAACGTGTGCTTGTGGTCAATGAAGTCGTTGACCCCGAACGGTACGGTGATCACCAGGCGCCCGCCCGGCTTGAGCAGGTCGTAGGCCTTTTCGACAAAGAGCTCCGGGCGTACCAGGTGTTCGAGTACTTCGCTGATGACAACGGTGTCGGGTTCAACCTCAAGCGTGTCCAGCGCGAGGAAGTCTGAATTGATGTACGTAACGTTTTGCTGGATGTGGGCAGGTTCGGCAGCTAGGTAGCCCTTAGCTTCTTCGATGGCCTGCGGGCTGGTGTCCACACCCGTAACCTGGCAGCCCTCACGTGCCAGCAGCAGGGGCACGATACCCTGCGAGCAGCCGACATCCAGGATTCGGCGCCCTTTGACCTGGGCGCAAATCCAGTGGATGCGGGACTGCGTTTCCCGCATGAACTGATCCCCGAGCTTGCCGTAATAGGCTTCCATCACGCGGTCATGAATATCGGCCAAAGGTGAAGGTAGCTCTGTGTTCACGGTAGGTTTCTCAAGCGTGGGGTTGTTCATGCGGTTGGGTCCATCAGGCCTGGGTGACGCCAGCGGCGTCGATCACAAAGGCCGCGTCGCGTACGTTGAAAGTGCCGCGGAATTCGCGGTGCTTCACCAGCAGCACGTGGATGTCGGCGCTGTCCTGGGCGTAGTCGAAGTCCACGTGTTCGTGGCGCGCCAGGCGCTGTGGCAGGGCTTCGATGTTCGGCTCGACCAATTGCAGGGAGGCTTCCAGCTCGTTGCCCAGGCGCTCGGCAATGCTGAGGGCCGGGCTTTCGCGCAGGTCGTCGATGTCGGCCTTGAAGGCCAGGCCGTAGCAGGCGATTTTCACTTGCTGGGCCGACTTGCCCGGGTTCTTTATCAGGAAGTTGGCCAGGGCCATCTTTACCTTGTCGATCACCCACTCAGGCTTGCTGTCGTTGACCACACGGGCGGTACGGATCAGGCGCGCCAGCTCTGGGGTCTGGCTGACGATGAACCATGGGTCCACGGCGATGCAGTGGCCACCTACGCCTGGGCCAGGCTGCAGGATGTTCACGCGTGGGTGGTGGTTGGCCAGGCGAATCAGCTCCCACACGTCAATGTTCAGCTTGTCGCAGATGATCGACAGTTCGTTGGCGAAGGCAATGTTAACGTCGCGGAAGCTGTTTTCGGTCAGCTTGCACATTTCGGCAGTGCGGGCGTTGGTGATGATGCACTCGCCTTCGACGAAGGTGCGGTAGAGGCGCACGGCCGCTTCGGAGCACTTCTTGGTCATGCCGCCGATGATGCGGTCGTTTTCCACTAGCTCGCGCAGCACGTGGCCTGGCAGTACGCGTTCAGGGCAGTGGGCGATGCGTACGTCGGAGTCTTCACCGTGAGCTTGCGGGAAGCTCAGGTCTGGGCGGGCTTGTGCCAGCCAGAAAGCCATTTGCTCGGTGGCACCGACAGGGGAGGTGGATTCCAGGATGACCAAGTCACCCTTTTTCAGCACGGGTGCAATGGCCTTGCTGGCGGACTCGATGTAGCTCAGGTCCGGCTGATGGTCGTCCATGAACGGGGTCGGCACGGCGATCAGGAAGGCGTCGGCGGCTTCGGGTACGGTGGAGGCGCGCAGGAAACCTTCGGTTACGGCAGCGTGCACCACCATGTCCAGCTCAGGCTCGACGATGTGGATTTCGCCACGGTTGATGGTGTCGACCGCGTGCTGGTTAACATCGATGCCGATCACGTGCTTCTTGCGGGCGGCGAATACGGCAGCAGTTGGCAGGCCGATATAGCCCAGGCCTACGACGGAAATCTTGTTGAAGCTCATGCTGCGTCCTTGGAGTTAGAGAGTGCGGAGAGTGCGTCGAGGATTCGCGCGCACGCTTTTCCATCGCCGTAGGGGTTGTGGGCAAAGCTCATCTCGCGGTAGGTGACGTCGTCGGTGAGCAGCTTTGCCAGGTTTTTGGTGATCGAATCCACGTCGGTGCCGACCAGTTTGACGGTGCCGGCGGCCACGGCTTCCGGGCGCTCGGTGGTATCACGCATGACCAGTACCGGCTTGCCGAGGGCCGGGGCTTCTTCCTGGATGCCCCCGGAGTCGGTGAGGATCAGGTACGAGCGGGTCATCAGGTAGACGAACGGCAAGTAGTCCAGCGGCTCGATCAGGTGAATGTTGTTCACTTCGGCCAGCAAGCGGTTTACCGGTTCGCGCACGTTCGGGTTCAAGTGCACCGGGTAGACGATGTCCACGTCGGGGAACTGACGGGCGGTTTGCGCCAGCGCTTGGCAGATGCGTTCGAAGCCGCCACCGAAGTTCTCGCGGCGGTGGCCAGTCACCAGCAGCATGCGGCGCTCAGGGCTCAGGAAGTTGAACTGGGCTTCAAACTGGTTTTTCAATGCTGGGCTTTCCAGCTTGCGAACAACTTCCAGCAGCGCATCGATCACCGTGTTGCCGGTGGTGTAGATGGTCGCGGCATCTGTGCCTTCACGCAGCAGGTTGTCCTGCGAGGTGGAGGTTGGCGCGAAGTGCAGGGCGGCCAGGGCGCCGGTCAGGCGGCGGTTGCCTTCTTCCGGCCACGGCGAATACAGGTTGCCGGTGCGCAGGCCAGCTTCCACGTGAGCGATCGGAATCTGCTGATAGTAGGCGGCCAGGCTAGTTGCCAGGGTTGTTGCGGTGTCACCGTGCACCAGCACCACGTCGGGTTTGAACTCGGCCAGCACAGGCTTCAGATCCTGCAAGATGGCAGTGGTGACGTCGGTCAGGTCCTGCCCCGGTTTCATGATATTCAGGTCGTAATCGGGCTTGATCTCGAACAGCTCCAGTACCTGGTCAAGCATCTGGCGGTGCTGGCCAGTTACGCAGACGCGCGACTCGAAACGGTCGTCCTGGGCAAGGTTGAGGGCCAGCGGTGCCATTTTGATGGCTTCTGGGCGGGTGCCAAATACGATGAGGGTCTTGAGGGGCACGGCGACGGTCTTCTGTGTATGGAGTGAAGGCTGTGGTAACGGGTGCTGAACGCGGGGGGTCGAGGGTGTTGCTCAAGTGGCCGGGGGGGCCTGACTGGCGCAGCGCGAGTGGAATCGGGCGGTACCAGTGGGGGGAGGTGAAAAAAAATTCATTCGGCTCGGATCCTTCAAGCGAAGTGGTTGTCCTATCGCCGCGAATTTATCATTTTGTCATCAATATGGCATCCCATCTGGCACGTATTTTTCCCAGAAACCTACAAGTCCGCCACCTATAATCGGAAGGTTGGATTCGATAAAGCATATATATATCGGATAAAACGATCGTTTGATTTCTGGCAGGCATCATGCCAAGGATGTCAATGTGTCTATCGTGCGCGACGAACGGGCAGGTGCCTTGTGCGCCAGGGGGTGTGGGAAAAACAACAGCTTTCGGTCGGAATGAAATTCAGGTTAAACGGAATTTTACCTGGCAGCGATTTACTATCACTTTTTTTTCATGAAGTTAACTCGAATTATGGCTGAACGCCATCATTTTTAGGTGGTCGAAGTTGGTTTTTTTAAGTTGGATCTGGTTACGTTTAAACCGGGCAAGTGGCTGTGTGGATAACCGCAGAACCGCTAGGGTTGATTACGCAGCCAAAGGAAAACGGCTGCTGGAAAATGACCAACACTAGGAGTGTTCACCATGCGTAACAACGTTCTGTCGTACTTGCTGCTGCCGCTGTTCGCCAGCCTGTCCTTTTCCCTCAGCGCTGCTCCGGCCAGCGCCCCGGCGATGCCCGAGCCAGTGCCGGTGGTGAGCCAGCAGCAGGCCCAGCAGCCGCAGCGGCTGGACCTAAACAAGGCTGATGCGGTCACCTTGCAGAAGGAGCTGAACGGGATAGGCAAGGCCAAGGCTGAAGCCATCGTGGCCTATCGGGAGGCCAATGGGCCGTTTGCTTCGGTGGATGAACTGCTGGAGATCAAGGGCATTGGCAATGCGTTGCTGGAGCGTAACCGGGACAAGGTGATGGTGGAGTAAGTGGGGGAGTAGGGCGAGCCTGTGGTTTGGGGTTGCCCTTCGGAACCGGGGCTGCAAAGCAGCCCTGTTTTTTGTCTGAAATGAGGCGGTTCAACACGAAAGGGGGCATGGGTGACCGGCGATGGGTTCGCCGGGAGATGGAGTTAAGGCTATCAGGTGTCCGTCTTGAGGTTTGAGGTGATGCGTATATCGAGCGCCGCCCGCGCGGCGCATCGCGAGCTGCGCTCGCTCCTACGTTTGTTTCGGGCCAATCATTCCTGTGCCATTTGCGCGCGAACGCCTCGGCACATGGCGCAATATCACGTCGTACAAACAAGGCGGTCGCGCGCGCCTGTCACAGGCGTTACTGGCCTGAAACAAACGTAGGAGCGAGCGCAGCTCGCGATGCGCCGCGCGGGCGGCGCTCGATCTCACCGGCACCACATAACCCACGCCAAGCAAAATGAGGCATTCAACCCCTTCTTAACCCCTAACGGTCCTGTGCATCCTTGGCATCCGCTTCGGCATTGCGCTCATGCACCTTGCGCAGTTGCTCTTCGGTCAGTGGCAGTTTTTTTGCCGTGTCGCGCAGCATCATCAAACCTCCGACGATGGAGCCGAGGGCTATGATGAGGATCAGCCAGGCATACCAGGGCATTGTCGTTCTCCTTTACAGAGTGATGTGCAGCGCTTGTACGATTTTTGAGCAATTGCACTTTCCAATAGTTCAATTATAGGAGCCAGCCCATGCTGGACCAATTCCGTGACCTGCTGGCCCCAAAGCCTGCGTCACTTCGTTTACAATGCGCGCCGTTTTCGACTTGCAAAGAGACCCTGCCATGTCCGCCTGCCAGACGCCCCTGATCGTCGCCCTGGATTTCCCTACCCGTGAGGCCGCTCTGAAGCTGGCTGACCAGCTTGACCCTGCGCTGTGCCGGGTAAAGGTTGGCAAGGAGCTGTTCACCAGCAGCGCTTCGGGTATTGTCGAAACCCTGTGCGACAAGGGTTTCGAAGTGTTCCTGGACCTCAAGTTCCACGACATCCCCAACACCACCGCCATGGCAGTGAAGGCTGCAGCCGAGATGGGTGTGTGGATGGTCAACGTGCATTGCTCCGGCGGCCTGCGCATGATGGCGGCCTGCCGTGAAGAGTTGGCCAAGCGCAGCGGCCCGCAGCCATTGCTGATTGGCGTGACTGTGCTGACCAGCATGGAGCGTGAAGACCTGGCTGGTATCGGCCTGGATGTCGACCCGCAAGAGCAGGTGCTGCGCCTGGCCGCGCTGGCCGAGAAGGCTGGCATGGACGGTTTGGTGTGTTCGGCGCTGGAGGCCCCGGCACTGAAGGCGGCGCACCCGTCGTTGCAACTGGTGACCCCGGGCATTCGCCCTGCGGGCAGCGCGCAGGATGACCAGCGCCGTATCCTCACCCCGCGCCAGGCACTGGATGCCGGTTCGGACTACCTGGTAATCGGCCGCCCGATCAGCCAGGCTGCCAACCCGGCGCAAGCGCTGGCTGCGGTAGTCGCTGAAATTCGCGGCTGATCCTGACCAATGAAAAGGGCTGCTTATGCAGCCCTTTTTCATTTTTGTGTCCCGTTAGCCCTGAGCTGTCGACCAGTCGATCCAGCCGAACTGCCAGGTAGCCAGAATCAATAAACCGAAGGCGATGCGATACCAGGCGAACGTCGCGTAGCTGTGGTTGGCGATGAACTTGAGCAGCGCACGCACGGCGATCATGGCGAAGATGAACGAGGTCACGAAGCCGATAGCGAACACCGGCAGGTCGCCGGGTTGGAACAGGTCACGGTATTTGTAACCCGAATACACGGCTGCGCCGACCATGGTCGGCATCGCCAGGAAGAACGAGAACTCGGTGGCCGCTTTGCGCGACAGGCCGAACAGCAGGCCGCCGATGATGGTGGACCCGGAACGCGATGTGCCTGGGATCATCGCCAGGCACTGGATGAAGCCGATCCTGAGGGCGTGGCTCCAGCGCATTTCGTCCACGTGGTCCACCTCTACGCGGTGCTCGCGACGCTCGGCCCAGAGCATGATCACCCCGCCCACAACCAACGCCGCTGCCACAGTAATCGGGTTGAACAGGTAATGGTGGATCAGGTCGGCGAACAGCACGCCCAGCACTACTGCCGGCAGGAACGCCAGCAGCAGATTGCCGGTGAAACGCCGTGCCGTGGGCTGGCTGGTCAGGCCGAACACCACTTCCAGGATCTTGCCGCGAAATTCCCACACTACCGCCAGGATCGCCGCCAGCTGGATGATGATGTTGAACGCTATCGCGCGTTCACCGCCAAAATCGATCAGATCGGCAACGATGATCTGGTGCCCGGTACTGGAAACTGGCAGAAACTCCGTGAGCCCTTCAACCACTCCCAGGATGATTGCCTGGAAGGCAGTCCATAAGTCCATTAATCCCCCGTTAGGGGCCGTGCGGCTTGCAAGGCCCATGCTCTTGATTTTTCTATGATTGTCGGTTCAGACAGCGAAGATTTTGGTGCGGGCCGGATGCTACCAGAGCAACGGTTCGATGTGTGCGCCGGGACATCGGATCAAGGCTACCAGGTGCCGCCTTGGGTTTTGAGGTGGTGCGTAAATTGAGCGCCGCCTGTATGGCGGTAGAGGTGCGTCGCCTGGGAGATCGAGCGCCGCCCGCGCGGCGCATCGCGAGCTGCGCTCGCTCCTACGTTTGTTTCGGGCCAGTTATTCCTGGGGGATTTGCGCGCGAACGCTTTGGCGCTTGGCGCGATATTGCGTCGTACAAACAAAACGGTCGCGCGCGTCTGCCACAGGCGTTATTGGCCAGAAACAAACGTAGGAGCGAGCGTAGCTCGCGATGCGCCGCGCGGGCGGCGCTCGATTTCTGCAACACCATAAAACCCAAGGCAAACACACCCGGCCATTGCGCAACGTCATGCCAGGCGGTGTGACCTTGAGGGTATGGCGGTAGAGGTGCGTCGCCTGTGAGACCGAGCGCCGCCGGTATGGCGGTAGAGGTGCGTCGCCTGTGAGACCGAGCGCCGCCGGTATGGCGGTAGAGGTGCGTCGCCTGTGAGACCGAGCGCCGCCTGTATGGCGGTAGAGGTGCGTCGCCTGTGAGATCGAGCGCCGCCTGTATGGCGGTAGAGGTGCGTCGCCTATGAGATCGAGCGCCGCCCGCGCGGCGCATCGCGAGCTGCGCTCGCTCCTACGTTTGTTTCGGGCCAATCATTCCTGTGGGATTTGCGCGCGAACGCTTTGGCGCTTGGCGCGATATTGCGTCGTACAAACAAAACGGTCGCGCGCGCCTGTCACAGGCGTTACTGGCCAGAAACAAACGTAGGAGCGAGCGTAGCTCGCGATGCGCCGCGCGGGCGGCGCTCGATCTCCCAGGCGACGCACCTCTACCGCCATACAGACGGCGCTCGATCTCCCAGGCGACGCACCTCTACCGCCATACAGACGGCGCTCGATCTCCCAGGCGACGCACCTCTACCGCCATACAGGCGGCGCTCGATCTCCCAGGCGCTAAACCTCACAAGGCATGCACCCTAAACCCACCCCCCAATCAAACCTTCAACACCAACTTCCCAAAATTCTCCCCGCTAAACAGCTTCAGCAAGGTCTCAGGGAACGTCTCCAGCCCCTCCACCACATCTTCCTTGCTCTTCACCTGACCACTGGCCAGCCAGCCGGCAATCTCCAGCGCAGCCTTGCCATAGTCCTTGGTGTAATCCATCACCACAAAACCTTCCATGCGCGCGCGGTTCACCAGCAGCGACAGGTAGTTGGCCGGGCCTTTCACCGCTTCCTTGTTGTTGTACTGACTGATCGCGCCGCAAATCACAATGCGTGCCTTGAAGTTGATGCGCGTCAGCACGGCATCAAGGATGTCGCCGCCCACGTTGTCAAAGTACACGTCCACACCCTTGGGGCATTCGCGCTTCAGGCCGGCCAGCAAGTCTTCGGCCTTGTAGTCGATCACGCCGTCAAAGCCCAGCTCATCCTTCAGGTACTGGCACTTCTCGGCACCGCCGGCAATGCCGACCACGCGGCAACCTTTGATCTTGGCAATCTGCCCGACAATGCTGCCCACCGCACCGGCCGCGCCGGAAATGACCACGGTGTCGCCAGCTTTGGGTTGGCCGACCTCCAGCAGGGCGAAGTAGGCGGTCATGCCGGTCATGCCCAAGGCTGACAGGTAACGAGGCAGGGGGGCCAGATTGGGGTCTATCTTGTGCAGGCCCTGGGGCTCGCCGGTGAAGTAGTCCTGCACGCCGAGGGCGCCGCTTACGTAATCGCCCGGCTGGTAGCCGGGGTGATTGGAGGCAACCACCTCACCGACGCCCAGCGCACGCATTACCTGGCCCAAGGCCACGGGCGGGATGTAGGACTTGCCTTCGTTCATCCAGCCGCGCATGGCCGGGTCCAGCGACAGGTACAGGTTGCGCACCAGTACCTGGCCTTCGCCGGGTTGTTCGGCCGGTACGGTCTCGAAGCTGAAGTCGTCACGGCGCACGGCGCCGACCGGGCGTTTGGCAAGCAGGAAGCGGCGGTTGGTCTGGGTCATGGCGGGTCCTTGTGGGCTGTGGAGGAAGTAAGGCGTTCAATCTACCTTGTTGATGAAGGCGGTTCCTTAAAATCACTGACAAGCATGGTAGCCCAACCGTTGGTGTGATGATGCTGCCCGGCCGAGCGGTGGCTGACTATGCTCTGAACCCCACCAATCCCTCACAGGAGCACGCGATGAGCATGACCTTTTCTGGCCAGGTAGCCCTGGTTACCGGCGCGGGTGCCGGTATCGGCCGGGCAACCGCCCTGGCGTTCGCCCACGAGGGCATGAAAGTGGTGGTGGCCGACCTCGACCCGGTTGGCGGCGAGGCCACCGTGGCGCTGATCCAGGCGGCGGGCGGCGAAGCGCTGTTCATTGCCTGCGACGTTACCCGCGACGCCGAGGTGCGCCAGTTGCATGAGCGCCTGATTGCCGCGTACGGCCGGCTGGACTACGCCTTCAACAACGCCGGGATCGAGATCGAGCACCACCGCCTGGCCGAAGGCAGCGAAGCTGAGTTCGATGCCATCATGGGTGTGAACGTGAAGGGCGTGTGGTTGTGCATGAAGTATCAGTTGCCCTTGTTGCTGGCCCAGGGCGGTGGGGCCATCGTCAATACCGCGTCGGTGGCGGGGCTTGGGGCGGCGCCGAAGATGAGCATCTACAGCGCCAGCAAGCATGCGGTAATCGGCCTGACCAAGTCGGCGGCCATCGAGTACGCCAAGAAGGGCATCCGCGTGAACGCCGTGTGCCCGGCCGTGATCGACACCGACATGTTCCGCCGCGCCTACGAGGCCGACCCACGCAAGGCCGAGTTCGCTGCAGCCATGCACCCGGTGGGCCGCATTGGCAAGGTCGAGGAAATTGCCAGTGCCGTGCTGTACCTGTGCAGCGACGGTGCGGCGTTTACCACCGGGCATTGCCTGACGGTGGATGGTGGGGCGACGGCAATCTGAGGCGAAACACGCCGCCGGCTTCGCGGGTATACCCACCCCGGACGCAGGCGGCACTGTCGCCTATGGGCAGGATTCCCCCGCTCAGGCCTTCCTCCGATACGCAGGGCGACCTCGGCCAGCCTGATAGCGACACGTTCATAGCTATTTGACACTATTCTGGCGCCACCCTCTTGTTCATTGGCAGGCAACGTTGCCACCCTTAGCCTTCGGGATAACCTCACTGGCTGAAAGGGGATCGGCGATGGGCGCGAGCAAGCACGGTGTGCTGGCCAACCTGGGCATGGCCCGCAAACTTGGCCTGGGCTTTGCCCTGGTGCTGCTGCTGACGCTGGCGGTGGCGGCCATCGGCATCGTGGCGCTGCAAAGCGTTGGTCAGCGCTTCGACAGCTTGCGTCAGCTGGCCCAGTTCAATACCGACTTGCTGCGCTTGCGCGAGCATGAGCAGGCGTTTGCCCTGCGGTCCGACATGAAGGAGGCCGACGCTTTGCGTGTCGGCCTGCAGGGTTTGGTCGAACGCGCCCAAGGCCTGCCGGCGCTGGCGGCGGCGCAAACCGATCTCGCCGCCTATGGCCAGGCATTCGAAGCCTTTGTCGAGGCCGTGCAGGCCAAGGAGCTGGCGCTGGACATGGCCAGTTGGTCGGTGTCCAACGTGTCCAATAACCTTGATGTGCTGCAGGCCGGCCTGGCCGATGACGGCGCGTACACTCTCAAGCAGTCCCAGGGCCAGCAGGGTGGCGAGTTTCTTGAGCAAGCCGCGCAGGTGGCCCAGGTGTCGCGGCTGATGCTGCAGGCCATGGACGAAGCGCGGGTGCGTCTGGATAAAAGCCGCAAGGGCGAGGAGGATGTGAGCCAGGAGCGTATTGCCCAGACAGTGGAGGCCGCCGGCCTGGTCAGCCAGTTGCAAGGCGCGGTTGGCGATGCCGGTTACCAGAGCGTGCTGGGCGAAGTGGCTGGGCACATTGGCAGTTTCTCGGAAAAACTCAACGAATACACCGACCAGCTGGTCCGCGAGCAGGGGCTCAAGGCGCAGTTGCAGGCCAGCGCCGAGCGGGTTACCGGGCGTGTCGACCAAGCCTATCTTGGGCAGGAGCAGGCCCTGCAAGGGGGGCTGCAGCGTAATACCCTCGCCATCGGCCTGGCCACGGCGCTGGCGCTGCTTGTAGGCGTGTTGGCGGCCTGGCTGATTACCCGGGCTGTGGTCGGCCCGTTGAAGCATGTGATTGCCCGCGCCCAGCGCATTGCGGCGGGTGAGCTGGGCTTCGACGCCCAGGCGCCGCGCCGGGATGAGGTGGGGCAACTGATGCAGGCCATGCAGCAGATGGCGGCGGGGCTCTCGGGCATTGTCAGCGGCTTGCAGCAAGGCATCGAACAATTGGCCGGCAGTGCCCAGGCGTTGTCGACGGTGACCGAGCAGACCAACCGCGAGGTGGGCAGCCAGAAAGAGGAAACCGAACAGGTGGCTACCGCCATGCAGCAGATGACGGCCACCGTGCACGATGTGGCGCGCAATGCCGAAGAGGCGGCGCAGGCGGCCCAGGCAGCGGACGAGAAGGTCGACTCCGGTCAGCAGGTGGTGCGCCAGAGCATGCAGCGCATCGAGCAACTGGCGTCGGCGGCAGAAGCCGCCAGCGCCGGCATCGACAGCCTCAGTGCCGAAATCCACACCATTGGCGACGTGCTGGAAGTGATCAAGAGCGTGGCCGAGCAAACCAACCTGCTGGCGCTCAATGCCGCCATTGAGGCTGCCCGCGCCGGCGAGCAGGGGCGTGGCTTTGCCGTGGTGGCCGATGAAGTGCGTGCGCTGGCGCGGCGTACCCGGCAATCCACCGAGCAGATCGAGACCTTGGTGGCCAGCCTGCGCGGCAATGCCCAGCAGTCAGTGGCGCAGATCCGTGGGAGTACCGAGCTGGTGCGGCTGGCCGTGGCCGATGCACTGCAGACCGAAAGTGCGCTGGGCAGCATTGCCGCAGCGGTGTCATTGATTCAGCAGATGAACCAGCAGATTGCCGCAGCCGCCGAGCAGCAGAGTTCGGTGGCGGAAGAGATCAGCCGCAGTGTCACGCAGATTCGCGGCAGTGCGGACCAAGCGGCGTTGGCGATGCAGGACAATGCCCGGTCCAGTGTCGAGTTGGCGCAGTTGGGTACTGACCTGAAGGGGATGGTGGGGCATTTCAGGATTTAGGTGGCCTGGCGGGGGATGGTTGTTGGGTTTGAGGCCTGGCGGGGGATGGTTGTTGGGTTTGAGGCCTGGCGGGGGATGGTTGTTGGGTTTGAGGCCTGGCGGGGGATGGTTGTTGGGTTTGAGGCCTGGCGGGGGATGGTTGTTGGGATTGAGGCCTGGCGGGGGATGGTTGTTGGGTTTGAGGCCTGGCGGGGGATGGTTGTTGGATTCGAGGCCTGGCGGGGGATGGTTGTTGGGTTTGAGATCGAGCGCCGCCCGCGCGGCGCATCGCGAGCTGCGCTCGCTCCTACGTTTGTTTCGGGCCAGTCATTCCTGTGGGATTTGCGCGCGTACGCCTTGGCGCATGGCTCGATATCGCGTCGTACGAGCAAGGCGGTCGCGCGCGCCTGCAACAGGTGTTACTGGCCAAAAACAAACGTAGGAGCGAGCGCAGCTCGCGATGCGCCGCGCGGGCGGCGCTCGATCTCACCATCAACACCGCTCTACCGCCATACCCTACCTCTACCATCAACACCACTCTACCGCCATACCCTACCTCTACCATCAACACCACTCTACCGTCATACCCTACCTCTACCGTCATACCCTACGCGGCCCAAGAATCATCAAGGCCAACACCCCCGCCACAATCCCCCAGAACGCCGAACCAATCGAGAACAAGGTCAGCCCCGAAGCAGTCACCATGAAGGTGATCACCGCTGCCTCCCGCTCGCGCGCTTCGCTCATGGCCACGGTCAAACCGTTCATGATCGAACCAAACAGCGCCAGTGCCGCAATCGACAGCACCAGCTCTTTCGGCAATGCCGCGAACAGTGCCGCCAAGGTGGCTCCGAACACCCCGGCAATGCCGTAGAAAATCCCGCACCACACTGCTGCGGTGTAACGTTTGTTCGGGTCTTCATGGGCATGCGGTCCGGTGCAGATCGCCGCGCTGATCGCAGCCAGGTTGACCCCATGCGAGCCGAACGGCGCCAGCACCAGCGAGGCAAAGCCGGTGGCCGAGATCAGCGGCGAGGCCGGCACCTGGTAGCCGTCGGCACGCAGGACGGCCACGCCGGGCATGTTCTGTGAGGTCATGGCCACCACGAACAGCGGAATGCCGATGCTGATGGTTGCTGCCAGCGAGAAGCTTGGCGTGGTCCACACCGGCTTGGCCACTTCCAGGTGGAAGCCGCTGAAGTCCAGCAGGCCCAGTGCACCAGACAACGCAGTGCCCACCAGCAGTGCCGCCAGCACGCAATAACGCGGCGACAGGCGCTTGACCAGCAGGTAGCTGAAGAACATGCCCAGCACCAGCAGCGTGCGATGCTGCGCGGCCACGAAGATTTCGCTGCCAATCTTGAACAGGATGCCCGCCAGCAAGGCCGAGGCCAGCGAGGCCGGGATGCGTTTGACCAGGCGCTCGAAGCTGCCGGTCAGGCCGCACACCAGCACCAGCAAGGCGCAGGTAATGTAGGCACCAATGGCCTCGCCATAGCTGACCCCGCCCAGGCTGGTGATCAGCAGCGCCGCGCCAGGGGTGGACCAGGCGATGGTGATCGGTGTGCGGTAGCGTAGCGACAGGCCGATGCTGCACACCGCCATGCCAATCGACAGCGCCCAGATCCATGACGAAATCTGCGCGGTGGTCAGCCCGGCCGCCTGACCGGCCTGAAACATCAGCACCAGTGAACTGGTATAACCGGTAAGCATGGCAATGAAGCCGGCGACCACCGCCGACGGGGAGGTGTCTGCCAGGGGCCGCAGGCGTGCGGAAGTGGCATCGGTCATGAACAAAATCCTTGTAAAGGTGTAAGCAGTTTTTTCAGACTACAGCGAGCAAGGTTGATCCTTGCCATACAGCGGCCATTGCTTTTAGCCGTACAGTCGCCAAATATTGGGCGCAATTGCGAAACTGCTTTGTAGGGAGGGTCGATGTACAAGGTCTATGGCGACTACCAGTCGGGTAACTGTTACAAGGTCAAGCTGATGTTGAGCCTGCTGGGCCGGCCATATGAATGGCACCCGGTGGACATTCTCAAGGGCGAGACCGAAACGCCCGAGTTTCTGGCGATGAACCCCAACGGCAAGGTACCGGTGCTGGAACTGGAAGACGGTAGCTACCTGTGGGAGTCCAACGCCATTCTCAACTACCTGGCCGATGGCAGCGAGTTCCTGCCCAGCGAGCCGCGTCTGCGTACCCAGGTGCTGCAGTGGCAGTTTTTCGAACAGTACAGCCATGAGCCGTACATTGCCGTGGCGCGGTTCATCCAGTTCTACCTGGGGCTGCCGGACGAGCGCCTGGACGAGTACCGCAAGTTGCACAAGGGCGGCTACAAGGCGCTGAGGGTGATGGAGCGACAGTTGCAGATGACGCCTTACCTGGTGGGTGAGCAGTACTCGATTGCCGATGTGGCGTTGTATGCCTACACCCATGTGGCGCAGCAGGGCGGGTTCGACCTGGCAGAGTACCCGGCGGTAAGGGCCTGGCTGGAGCGGGTCAGCAGTCACCCTCGGCATGTGCCGATGGTGGGGTGATCTTCATCCTGTAACGGCCCCTTCGCGGGCAAGCCCGCTCCCACAGGGATCGCGTATCGCAGGGACCGCGCGCACCGTTGTAGGAGCGGGTTTACCCGCGAAAGGGCCAGAACAGGATGCCTACAAACCGTCAGGCCGACGCAAACCGCTCATCCAGGTAAGCAATGATTGCCTTGGACTCATACATCCAGGTCACCTTACCGGCTTCTTCAATGCGCAGGCATGGCACTTTCACCCGGCCGCCACCTTCTTGCAGGGCCTGGCGGTGCAGCGGGTCGTTCTTGGCATCGCGCAGCGCCACCGGCACGTTCAAGCGGTGCAGGGTGCGGCGGGTTTTGACGCAGAATGGGCAGGCGTGGAACTGGTACAGCGCCAGCCCCTTGGCTGCTTGCTCGATGCGGGCCTGGGCGGCGGCGTCGCGCTTGCGCTTGGCCGGGCGGCTGATCCAGTCACCGAACACGATGAGCTGGCCGAGGCCAACCCGCAGGGCTTTGACGATCATGGACAACTCCTGAAATGCAAAAGCCGACCCTGAGGGGTCGGCTTGGGGCCAGCAACCAATCACTTGATCAGGCTGAGAAACTCGCTACGGGTGGCGGCGTTATCGCGGAACTCACCCAGCATCACCGAGGTGATCATGGTGGAATTCTGCTTCTCGACACCGCGCATCATCATGCACATGTGCTTGGCTTCGACCACCACGGCCACGCCTGCGGCACCGGTTACCTGCTGCACGGCTTCGGCGATCTGGCGGCTGAGGTTTTCCTGGATCTGCAGGCGGCGGGCGTACATGTCGACGATACGTGCCACCTTCGACAGGCCCAGTACCTTGCCCTTTGGCAGGTAGGCAACGTGTGCCTTGCCAATGAACGGCAGCATGTGGTGTTCGCACATCGAATACAGTTCGATGTCCCGGACCAGCACCATTTCGCTGTTGTCAGAGCTGAACAAAGCGTTATTGGTGACTTCTTCCAGTGTTTGCTCATAACCGCGGCAAAGGTACTTCATCGCCTTTGCAGCCCGCTTGGGCGTGTCGAGCAGGCCCTCACGGGAGACGTCCTCGCCAATCTGGCTGAGGATCTCGGTGTAGTTCTGTTCCAGGGACATGGATCTACCTGTGGGAAAAAATCGCAAAAACGAAGGGTACGGCGGTGAGGGCGGCGCTGCAAGCGCGGCGTTACTCGTCGCGCCCTTCGAGCATGGTTCGCTTCAGCATCACATACACAGCGCCAGTGCCGCCGTGGCGGGCACTGCACGAGGCAAAACCGAGCACTTGCGGGTGCTGGCGCAGCCAGGTGTTGACGTGGCTCTTGATCATCGGGCGCTTGCCGTCCAGGCGCGCGGCCTTGCCGTGGGTCACCCGCACGCAGCGCACCTCCAGTTTGGTGGCTTCGGCGATGAAGTCCCACAAGGTTTCGCGGGCCTTTTCCACCGTCATGCCGTGCAGGTCGAGGCTGCCCTCGAATGGAATCTGCCCCAGCTTCAGCTTGCGCAGCTGGCCTTCCTGCACGCCATCGCGGCGCCACATCAGCTCGTCTTCGGCGCCGACGTCGATGACGAACTGGTCGGACATGCCATCGATGACCAAAGCCTTGTCACTGCGCACGGTCGCTGCCTGGCGCAGGCCGGCCAGCTTCTGGCGGTCGGCCTTGGGCTTGCCGACGTCGGCACGGTCGTGGCTGATCGGCCTTACGCCGCGCACTTCGGCCTTGAACAGGGAAAAATCGTCGTCTTGCATGATGCCTCCACGTAGGCGACGTAGTTTACGCGACTGTGGGGCCGTGTGCAGCCTGTGCGGGCCTCTTCGCGGGTGAACCCGCTCCTGCATGGATATCACATAGCCTGAAGGCGGCCGGGCACCTGTAGGAGCGGGTTTACCCGCGATGAGGCCCGCACAGGTTACGCAAAACCATCAATCGTGCTTCTTCATCAGGTGCGGCGACAGGTTCAGCTCCCGCCCGCGGCGCAAGCGGATACGGCTGCGCCGCCAGAAACGCACGCCCAGCCACAGCAGCAGCAAGCCAGCCACGGTGAGGATGCTGGACAACGGCTTGTTGGTGTTGAGTTCCTGCAGGGCAGGGTAGTTGCCCAGCAGGCCGGCGGCGCCGGCCATGGCCAGCAACACGCCCAGCGTCGCCAGCAGGGCCGACAGGCCGGCCGCCAGGCGGGCGCCCCAGTTACGCGGTTCGCGCGGGCGCAGGCGCTTGGCGTCGAAACTGCCTTTAAGCTTCATTCCGCTCTCCTCGGTGGATATCCGGAATTCGACCTGCTGCTGCCCATCGGGTTCCGCCCGGCTGCCGGGCGGTCCTGCAAGCCGCTCAGATGAGGCTGGCGGTGGGTGCCACGCAAGCGAAGTTGTCAGCCATCACGGCCATTTCGCACTGGTGAATCTGTGCGGCCGGAATGACGCCGTCCTTGAATGCCAGGTCGCGGGTTGCCGACGCGTCTTCTACCAGGGTGCACCGATAACCATAGTCCTTGGCGCGGCGAACGGTGGTGCTGACGCTGGAGTGGCTCATGAAACCACAGACGATCAGGTCAAGGTGGCCCAGCTCCTGCAATGTTTCATGCAGCTTGGTGTTCTTGAACGCGTTGGGCATGCGCTTTTCGATGACGATTTCACCTTCCAGCGGCTCCAGCCCCGGAATGAACTCGCCAGCCGGCCCCTGGGGGTCGAAGCGGCCCCCGACAGTGCCCAGGTGGCGAACATGGATGATCGGACGGCCGCTTTTACGTGCGGCGTCGAGCAACCTGGCGATGTTGGCCACGGCCTCGTCCATGCCCGACAGCTTCAGGGGACCACTGAGGTACTCCTTTTGTGCATCGATGATGATCAGGCTGGCGTGGCTCAGCTTGGCCGGCGGATAGTCGCGGCCAGTGAGGCGAAACATCGTGGTTGGAACGGACATCAAGGGCTCCTTGGATAGGGCTTTTGTATACCTATTCTCCCCTGCCTTGGCGCCAATGGGAATGGTTGACAACGCAAGCGGCATGGTTACTGGCCTGTGGCTAGCCTTTGGGCAAGGCAAAGGAACAAATGTGCGGGTGGGGCTGTTAGACTTTTGTCCGGTCTGAAAATAGGAGTACCCCGTGATCACATCCCGTCTGCGCACGCTGCGCGACTACATCCGCTGGGCGGTCAGCCGCTTCCACGAGCATGACCTGTTCTTCGGTCACGGTGCCGACAACGCCTGGGACGAGGCCCGCATGCTGGTGCTCGGTGCCGTGCACTTGCCATGGGAGGTGGCCGACAGCTACCTGGACTGCATGCTCGAGGACGACGAGCGGGTACGCCTGCAGCACCTGCTCAAACGCCGTATCGAAGAGCGTGTGCCGGCCGCCTACCTGCTGGGCGAGGCCTGGTTCTGCGGCATGTCGTTCATCGTCGACGAACGGGTGTTGGTGCCGCGTTCGCCCATTGGCGAGCTGATCGAAAAACGTTTCGAGCCGTGGCTGGCCAGCGACCCGGCGCGCATTCTGGACCTGTGCACGGGGTCGGGCTGCATCGGCATCGTCGCCGCCGACGTGTTCCCCGAGGCCGAGGTGGTGTTGGCCGACCTGTCGTTCCAGGCCCTTGAAGTGGCCAACCAGAACATCGAGCGCCATGGCCTGGACGGTCGTGTGTACACCGTGCAGGGCGACGGCTTTGGCGGTTTGCCGGGGCAACGTTTCGACCTGATCCTGTCCAACCCGCCGTATGTCGATGCCGAAGACTTCGACGACATGCCGGCCGAGTACCACCATGAGCCCGAACTGGGCCTGGCCTGCGGCAGCGACGGCCTGGACCTGGTACGGCGGATGCTGGCCGAAGCGGCTGACCACCTGACCGAGAAGGGGTTGCTGATTGTCGAAGTGGGCAACAGCCAGGTGCATGTCGAGGCGTTGTACCCCGAGGTGGACTTTGCCTGGCTGGAATTCGAGCGTGGCGGGCACGGGGTGTTCATGCTCACGGCCGAGCAGTGCCGCCAGCATCAGGAATTGTTCAAGGCCCGCGTTTAGGCTATTTGCGGCTGCTGTGCAGCCCATCGCGACACAAGCGTGATCCCGTGTGGGAGCGGGTTTACCCGCTAAGAAGACACCGCGGTGGATGGCACGGGCTTTGCCCGTGCTCGCGGGCAAGCCCGCTTCCACAGGGATCGCGCCAGCTTTGGAAATTGAGCAATACCTCGTGGGAGCGGCCTTGTGTCGCGATGGGCCGCCAAGCGGCCCCAAACTCCACCGGCTGATGCGGTCTTAGCGGGTTGCAATCCAGATCAACAGCCCTGCCTGGAACACGGCAAACGCCACCAGGCAGGTAATGGTGAAACGCAATCCGCCGTCTTCGCGCTGGTATTTGGCCACGCGCTCATCGCGCTCGCGCAGTTGCCCTTCCTTTTCCTGCAGTTGCTGGTCCGCCTGCTGCAGCAGGTTGGCGGCATCCAGAATCTCTACCCGCTGCAGGCGCTCGCTGTTCCAGACAGCCTTGAGCTGGGCCACCGTCATGTCCGCGGTACGGCCTTTCAGATGCTGGTTTTCCTCGTACTCCACCTCGATACCGACCCCGCGCAAGCAGTGGTCACGGCGCAGGCGTGAGTCCTCGTTCAGGGCGTCCTTGCTAGGCAGCGCCATACCTTCCACCCGGTAGTGCGACCACTTGCGCTGCAACCACTGGGCGGCCTGGGCCAGCATGAAACGGCCGATACCGCGGTTCACGGGCTCCACTTGCAAGCCATGTTCATTGCCAATACGCACCAGACGCTCGGCATGGTCGACGCGGATGTCCAGGCGGTTCTGCTCTTTGTGCACCTTCTGGCCGGGCAACTGGATTTCCATGCGCAGCAGGCTGTGTGCCTTGTCATGGCGCTCGGCATAGCCGAACTGCACAAAACGCAGCGGCCGCGCGCCGGTGCTGCGGTCGGTCGGCAGTGCTGCCAGGCGTAGCAGCTGGAAATGTTCGGCGGTCAGCTCGGCCCAAGGCAGGGCGGGGATTTCCTGGGGTTCTTCGGCCGGCTCGACGGCGGTGGGGGCGGTGGTCATCAGGGCTTGTCCTCAGCTATGCCTGCTGTATCGGCAGGCATGCCCGAGACCTGAGCCTGTTTGACTTACGCCGCAGGCAAATGCTGGATGAATGTCACAATTCGCTCACCCAGTTCGCGCGCCAGCGGTAGCTCGGGGTTGAGGTAGCTGTCGCGCTGCTGGCTCATGCCCTTGGGGCTGATGCGCAGCATGTGGTTCATGCCATCGATCAGGACCAGTTGCGCATCTGGCTTGGCCGCTTTCAGCCGCTGGGCGTCGGCCACGTCCACCTGCACGTCATTGCGCCCCTGCACGATCAGTGCCGGCATGGGCAGGCGGGCAAAGGCGGCTGCCGGGTTTTGCTGGAACAGCGAAATCAGGTATGGCTGCACGCTGGGGCGAAACACCTGGCGCAGCGGCGCTGGCACATCCAGGCTGGTCTGCCCGGCCTGCAGGCGGTCGAGCAGGGCACTGCCACCGGCCAGTTGCGCCGGCGGCAGGCGCTTGGCCAGTTGTTCGCGCAGTACCTCGGCCAGCGGCCGGCCGCTGCCGGCCAGGGTGATGACTGCGCTGGCCCCTGCCTGCTCGGCGGCCAGGCTGGCAATCAGCGCGCCTTCGCTGTGGCCAATCAGGATCAGCGGGCCGAAGCGCGGGTCGGCTTTGAGCTTGCGGCTCCAGGCGACCACATCGGCCACATAGCGCTCCACGCTGAGGTCACGCTCGTCAGGCGTGGCCGGCTGGCTGGCGGCCACGCCGCGTTTGTCGTAACGCACGCTGGCAATGTGCTCGTTGGCCAGCAACAGGGCCAGGCGTTTGAGGTTGTCGACCTTGCCGGAGGCCGGGTTGTTGCCGTCGCGGTCGGTGGGGCCGGAGCCGGCGATGATCAGCACCACTGGCGGCGGGGTGGCCTGTTGCGGCAGCAGCAGGCTGCCATGCAGCACGCCCTGGCCGGTGTCCAGGTCGATCGGGCGTTGCAGCACAGTGGGGGCGGCGGCCTGGGCCAGGCCGGTGCACAGCAGGAAGAGCAAGGCGACGAGGCGCGACATCATGCGGTACTACTTGGGGAGATATGGGTTTGACCCAATGTTTGCAGGAAGGTTCTGGGGGGCGAATTGCTGGTTCGGCCCTTTCGCGGGCACGCCCGCTCCCACAGGTATTTCACAGCATTTGGATCTGTGGTGATCCTGTGGGAGCCGGCGTGCCCGCGAAGAGGCCCGCACAGGCGATCAAACCATCTGTATACTGCTGCTTTCGTCCATTTCAGGCAGAACTCGCGGAGCGTCCATGTCCGGCAATACCTACGGCAAGCTGTTCACTGTCACCACCGCTGGCGAGAGCCATGGCCCGGCGTTGGTCGCCATTGTCGATGGATGCCCACCGGGCCTGGAAATCTCCCTCGCCGACCTGCAGCACGACCTTGACCGGCGCAAGCCCGGCACCAGCCGGCACACCACCCAGCGCCAGGAAGCCGACGAGGTAGAAATCCTTTCCGGCGTGTTCGAAGGCCGCACCACCGGCTGCTCGATCGGCCTGCTGATCCGCAACACCGACCAGAAGTCCAAGGACTACTCGGCCATCAAGGACCTGTTCCGCCCGGCCCACGCCGACTACACCTACCACCACAAGTACGGTATCCGCGACTACCGCGGCGGCGGTCGCAGCTCGGCCCGTGAAACTGCCATGCGCGTGGCCGCCGGTGCTATCGCCAAGAAGTTCCTGGCCACCCAGGGCATCACCGTGCGTGGCTACATGAGCCAGTTGGGCCCGATCGAGATCCCGTTCAAGTCTTGGGAGTCGGTGGAGCAGAACGCCTTCTTCAGCCCCGACCCGGACAAAGTACCTGAGCTGGAGGCCTACATGGACCAGCTGCGCCGCGACCAGGACTCGGTGGGCGCCAAGATCACCGTGGTTGCGGAAGGCGTGATGCCCGGCCTGGGCGAGCCGATCTTCGACCGCCTGGATGCAGAGCTGGCTCATGCGCTGATGAGCATCAACGCGGTCAAGGGCGTGGAGATCGGCGCCGGCTTCGCCAGTGTGGCCCAGCGCGGCACCGAGCACCGGGACGAACTGACCCCGGACGGCTTCCTCAGCAACAATGCAGGCGGCATTCTGGGTGGTATTTCCTCGGGCCAGCCGATCGTTGCCCACCTGGCACTGAAGCCTACTTCCAGCATCACCACCCCGGGCCGCTCGATTGATGTCGATGGCAACCCGGTGGACGTCATCACCAAAGGCCGCCACGACCCGTGCGTGGGCATCCGCGCCACACCGATTGCCGAGGCGATGATGGCCATCGCGTTGATGGACCACCTGCTGCGCCACCGCGCGCAGAATGCCGAGGTGAAGGTCGCTACCCCGGTGCTGGGCCAGCTCTGATTTGCTTGCGCCGGCCACTTCGCGGCTAAACCCGCGAAGCGGCCGGCACAGGTCCCACAAGGCCATCCCATGCAACCCATTCCCTACTGGCGCCTGTCCAGCTTCTACCTGTTCTACTTCGCCCTGCTGGGCTCCACCGCACCTTTCCTGGCGCTGTACTTCGACCACCTGGGCTTCTCCCCGGCGCGCATCGGCGAGCTGGTGGCCATTCCCATGCTGATGCGCTGCGTGGCCCCCAACCTGTGGGGCTGGCTGGGTGACCGCACGGGCCAGCGCCTGTTGATCGTACGCCTTGGCGCCCTATGCACCCTGGCCACCTTC
Source organism: Pseudomonas sp. LTR0 (assembly GCF_036630035.1). Lineage (NCBI taxonomy): Bacteria > Pseudomonadati > Pseudomonadota > Gammaproteobacteria > Pseudomonadales > Pseudomonadaceae > Pseudomonas > Pseudomonas sp. LTR0. Next base: position 3,993,634 of record NZ_CP123734.1, on the reverse strand, counting down.
GCCCTGATCTTCTTCGGCAAAAGCTACGCCTGGCTGGCGCTGGTGATGGCCCTGCACGCGTTCTTCTGGCATGCGGTGCTGCCGCAGTTCGAGGTCATTACCCTGGCCCACCTGCACGGGCAGACGTCGCGCTACAGCCAGGTACGTCTGTGGGGTTCGATCGGTTTCATCCTCACCGTGGTCGGCCTGGGCCGCTTGTTCGAGTGGTTGAGCCTGGACATCTACCCGGTGGCACTGGTCACGATCATGGCCGGCATCGTCGCCGCCAGCCTGTGGGTGCCCAATGCGCAGCCGGTGGAACAGGGCGGGCGCAGCGGCGCGGGGGGCTTCCTGCAGCAGTTGCGCGCCCCGGGGGTGATCGCGTTCTATGTGTGCGTGGCACTGATGCAGCTCAGCCACGGGCCGTACTACACCTTCCTTACCTTGCACCTGGAGCACTTGGGCTACACGCGCGGTGCCATCGGCCTGCTCTGGGCGCTTGGGGTGGTGGCCGAGGTGCTGATGTTCATGGTCATGAGCCGCCTGTTCGCCCGTTTCAGCGTGCAGCGTGTACTGTTGGCCAGCTTCCTGCTGGCAACATTGCGCTGGCTGCTGCTGGGCAACCTGGCCCAGGAGCCGACAGTACTGATCTTCGCCCAGCTGCTGCATGCGGCCACCTTCGGCTGCTTCCATGCCGCCAGCATCGCATTCGTCCAGGCCAGCTTCGGCGCCCGCCAGCAGGGCCAGGGCCAGGCGCTTTACGCAGCGCTGTCGGGTACCGGCGGTGCGCTGGGGGCGCTGTACTCAGGCTACAGCTGGAAGCTGCTGGGCCCCACCTTCACCTTTGGTATGGCCAGTGCCGCAGCCCTGGCCGCAGCCGTTATCATTGCCCTTTGTTCGCAACCGACCAGGACCCGCCCCTGATGAGCATTCTCAGCGTTTTTCACCCCGCCAGCCCGGAACTGCCGAACAAGGTGCTGACTCACCACGACGATATCGCTGCCACCTTGGCTGAACAGGGCGTGCGCTTTGTCCACGCCGAACCTGGCCTGCGGGTGCGCCCGGGCACGGCCCAGGACGAGGTGCTGGATGCTTGCCGCGTGTATCTGGATGAGTTGATGACGGCGCATGGCAGCAAGGCCTTCGCGTTGCTCAACCGCGACGGTGAAGACCCGGCACAGGTCGATGTGCGTGATGAACATGTGCATGAGGCCGACGAGCTGTTCGCCGTGGTCAGCGGGCGGGCGCAGGTTGGCCTGCGGTTGGGCGACTGGGTGTATTCGGTGCTGTGCGAGAAAGGTGACCAGCTGCTGGTGCCGGCCGGGACGCGGCGCTGGGTTGAGCTGGGGGATGCACCGTTTTGCCTGGCGTTTCGCTTGTACGGCAGCGAGCAGGGCATGCAGGCGCGGTTTACCGGGGATGTAACGGCGCGGGCGTTTCTGGGGATCGACGAGTTGTAATGGCATTGCCGGCCTCTTCGCGGGTGAACCCGCTCCTACAGCGGTCGCGCCGCCCTTAGGCATCGCGCAGTCAATGTAGGAGCGGGTTTACCCGCGAAGAGGCCAGGTCAGGCGACACAAATCTCAACGATAGGTCGGCAAGGCAAACCGCTGCTGGCTCTGCAGCATCGAGATGACCGGCAACTCACTGGCCTCTTCAGCCAGGTCACGACGGATGGCACTGATCGCCCAGGACAGCTGTTCGGCACTGTGCAATTGCCCATAGGTCAGCACCCGGCGGGTAACCTTGCCATCCGCTGCGCGCAGGGTAAGCAGTACACCGCCATCGGGCCGGGCTTGGGTATTTACCTGATAGGCCGAAAATACCGAGGCGAACTTTTGCTGGATGAGGTCCATATCAACTCCTGGCTGGTGTGTGGCAGACATGAGTTGATGGTTGCAGTGACCGTGCCAGAATCCTGTTTGGCGAAAAATCCAGTAAATACAGGCTGTTACGGAGAATTTGCAGAAGCGGTATCGTGCAAGCTGCATGGTCGTGCATTTTGCACAGTGCATTTTGCACGGGTCAGCCAGTGCCTATCGGCCCGATAGAATCTGAACCTTTGACCGCCCTGGCATGCCTGACGAACACTTGGTCCATCAATTATGCCAGGAGGTTCCCTATGCCCAGCCAGACCGCACCCGCTACCATGACCGATGACGAAACCGCCGCGTTCGCCGAGCAGGTGTTCGAGCGTGCCCGCCAGGGCGATGCCGACATGCTCGGGCGCCTGCTTGCCAGCGGCCTGCCGGCCAACCTGCGTAACCACAAGGGCGATACCTTGCTGATGCTGGCCAGCTACCACGGCCACCACGAGGCGGTGCGCGTGCTGCTGGCGCAAGGTGCCGACCCGCTGATTGCCAACGACAATGGCCAGTTGCCGATTGCCGGTGCCGCATTCAAAGGGGACCTGGCGATGATTCGCCTGTTGGTGGAGCATGGCGTGCCGGTGGATGCCGCCGCGCAGGACGGTCGCACCGCGCTGATGTTGGCGGCCATGTTCAATCGCAGCGAAATCCTCGACTACCTGCTGGCACAAGGGGCCAACCCGGCGCACCAGGATGCCCGCGGCATCACCGCCCTGATGGCGGCGCAAACCATGGGTGCAGCAGACACCGCCGCGCGCCTGCAAACGCTGGCCGGCTAACCGCCAGGGGGCATTTGCGGCTATCCTTGGCGACTTTTCACCCGTCGCAGGCCCCCATTCATGAAAACTCAGTTGCTCGAATTCATCAGCCTCATTGGCGCCGGCTGCATGCGTGAGGCAGACATCGAGCGTATTGCCGACGAGGCCGCCCAGGCCTACGCCGACCCTGTCGCCTTCCTGGCCGCCAACCCCGACATCAACTACGACGACACTTTCCCGATTCCCTTGGGCGAATGGGTGGTGCTCGGCAGCCTGCCGGATACCGTGGTGTTCCAGGCCGACAGCTACCAAGACCTGTTCCAGCAGATCAGCGACTCGTTCGACAACAGCGTGCCGTTTACCCTCAAGCCCAAGCAGTTGGTCCGTACCGAACCACTGACTGCGCTCAACCGCATTCAGGTGCAGATGGGCGCGCTGAACAAGGAGGCGGGTGGTTATGTGCTGCTCAACTTCAGCCAGTTGCTGGATGACGAACTGCAGATGGTCATGGTGGGGCAGCAGGACCTGGCGCGGGTGATGGAGCTGGGCGCAGAGCTGGGCATCAAGGTTGAGCCGGCGCTGGAGGCTTTGAAAGTCGCCGTCCACATCTGATACCAGTAATTGCTTGTTCGCGGGCATGCCCGCTCCCACAGGTACTCCACCGCATCAGGCCCTGTGATAACCCTGTGGGAGCGGGCGAGCCCGCGAAGAGGCCGGCTCACGAAACATCAATCTTCAGCCCAGCGCAGTGTCGAGAAACATCATCACCGCAAACCCGCCCATCAACCCCAGGGTCGCCGCTGTCTGGTGCCCATTGCGGTGGGTTTCGGGGATCACCTCGTGGCTGACCACAAAGATCATCGCCCCTGCCGCCAGCCCCATGCTGATCGGGTAGGCGAGGGCAAAGCCGGTAGAAATCCCCAGCCCGATCACCGCCCCTAGCGGCTCCATCAGGCCCGACCCAATCGCCACCAACGCCGCCTTCAGGTTCGAAAGCCCCGTGGCGCGCAAGGCCAGCGCCACGGCCAGCCCTTCGGGGATGTCCTGAATGGCGATGGCACTGGTCAGCGGCAGGCCGATGTTCATGTCGCCATTGGCAAAGCTCACGCCAATCGCCATGCCTTCAGGCAGGTTGTGCAGGGTTATCGCCAGCACGAACAACCACACCCGGCTGATGCGCTCGGCTTCGGGCCCGCACGGGCCGGTGCTTTCGTGTTCATGCGGGGTGAAGCGGTCCAGGCCCAGCATCAGCAGCACACCCAGGCCCATGCCCAGCACCACGGTAAACGCGGCGGCCGGGCCGTTGCCCGTGATCTCGCGGGCAGCCTCCAGGCCCGGCAGAATCAGCGAAAACGAGCTGGCGGCCAGCATCATGCCGGCCGCAAAGCCCAGCATCACGTCCTGGGTGCGCGCGTTGACATCGCGCAGCACCACTGCCAGCACCGCGCCCAGCGCAGTGGCGCCAAAGCCGGACAATCCGCCCAGCATGGCAAGGTGCAGGTTGTCGGCATGGTCGCCGTTCACCGCGTTCCAGAAACTGGCGGCCAGCAGCACGCACACCGCCAGCAGGCTCAGCCCCAGGCCGGCGCTGAGCCAGGGGGTATCGGTGACCTGCTGGCGCCAGGCCTGCAGCAGTGAGGATGGGGCGGCGCTTTGGCTGTGGGCAGGGGGCATGCGAACCTCGAATCAATGAATGCAGTCAGTCTAACGAGGGACCCGCGACTTCCGCCAAGGATTCCCTTCTATTGGCGCGATAGCTGACTATGCTGTGCAGCAAAGCCTCTGACAGGAATTCAGACATGGGATCTACCTTCAACAGCCTGGTCGGGCTGATCATTCTGGCACTGGATATCTGGGCCATTCTCAACGTGATCAAGAGTGGCAGCGAGGTGGGCATCAAGGTGTTGTGGATCTTGTTGATCGCACTGCTGCCGGTGGTGGGGCTGGTGATCTGGGCGATTGCCGGGCCGCGGGGGAATGTGCGGCTCTAGGCGCGTTACTGACATAGCCAGAAATAGGGCCGTGACAAAATTTTCACATGGGTTTAAACAGAATCCGCACCCGCATAATGCTGCGTTGGTCTAGCGCCATCGCCTCTTCGCAAACCGCAATCCTAGGACCTTCCCATTCATGGCTAACACGGACGCCTTGAAGCAACAGGGCGCGCGAACGTCGTTTTCGCCGACCCTGAAATCCCACCTGGCCTACACGCTGCTCAGCGGCCTGGTGATCATGCTGATGCTCAGCCTCGTGCGCCTGGCGCTGCTGGCCTACAACAACGACATGGTCGGCGATACCCCTTATGCGACTGTCGCCGAAGGCTTCCTCAACGGCTTGCGCTTCGACCTGCGGGTGGTGGTGTACATCAGCATCCCACTGCTGCTGGCCATGCTCAGCCCTTGGGCCATGGCCCGGCGTGGTGTGTTCCGTTTCTGGCTGACCCTCGCTTCGAGCGTGGTGATGTTCCTCGGCCTGATGGAAATGGACTTTTACCGCGAGTTCCACCAGCGCCTCAATGGCCTGGTGTTCCAGTACATCCAGGAAGACCCTAAAACCGTCATGAGCATGCTCTGGTACGGTTTCCCGGTGGTGCGCTACCTGCTGGCCTGGGCCCTCGGTACCTGGCTGCTGAGCCTGCTGTTCAAAGGTATCGATCGCGCTACCCGAGCCGAAGGCCTGTACCGCGTTGCCCCGTGGTACAAGCGCCTGGCGGTATTCATGGTGATCTTGCTGGTGGCCGTGGTCGCTGCCCGTGGCACCCTGCGCCAGGGCCCGCCGATGCGCTGGGGTGATGCCTTTACCACTGACTCCAACTTCGTCAACCAGCTGGGCCTGAACGGTACCCTGACCCTGATCGACGCCGCCAAGAGCCGCTTCAGCGAGGACCGTGCCAACATCTGGAAGCCGGTGCTGGAGCAGGACGTGGCCACGCAAAGTGTGCGTGAGCAACTGCTGACGGCCAACGACACACTGGTCGACGCCGACGAAGCCGCTATCCGTCGCGACTTTGTGCCGCCGGCTGACCGGACCCTGCCGATCAAGAACGTGGTGGTGATCCTGATGGAAAGCTTCGCCGGCCACTCGGTAGGTGCGCTGGGCAGCCCCAACAACATCACCCCGTACTTCGACAAGCTGGCCAAAGAAGGCCTGCTGTTCGACCGCTTCTTCTCCAACGGCACCCATACCCACCAGGGCATGTTCGCCACCATGGCCTGCTTCCCCAACCTGCCAGGTTTCGAATACCTGATGCAGACCCCGGAAGGCGGCCATAAGCTGTCGGGCCTGCCAGCCCTGCTCGGCGCCCGTGACTACGACGACGTGTATGTCTACAACGGCGACTTTGCCTGGGATAACCAGTCCGGGTTCTTTGGCAACCAGGGGATGACCACCTTCATCGGCCGTAATGACTTCGTCAACCCGGTGTTCTCCGACCCGACCTGGGGTGTGTCCGACCAGGACATGTTCGACCGCGGCAACGAAGAGCTGGCCAAGCATGATGGCAAGAAGCCGATCTACGCGCTGCTGCAGACGCTGTCCAACCACACGCCATATGCGCTGCCGAAGGACTTGCCGGTAGAGAAGGTTACCGGCCAGGGCCGTCTGGACGAGCACCTGACCGCCATGCGTTATTCGGACTGGGCGCTGGGCCAGTTCTTCGAGAAGGCGCGTAAAGAGCCTTACTTCAAGGACACCCTGTTCGTCATCGTCGGTGACCATGGCTTTGGCAACCACCAGCAGGTTACCGAGCTGGACCTGGGCCGTTTCAACGTGCCGTTGCTGCTGATTGCCCCGGGCATTCAGGAGAAGTTCGGGGCGGTGAACCACACCGTGGGTACCCAGGTTGACATCGTGCCGACCATCATGGGGCGCCTGGGCGGCAAGACGCGCCATCAGTGCTGGGGGCGCGACCTGCTCAACCTGCCTGAGGGTGACCAGGGCGTGGGCATGATCAAGCCGTCGGGCAGCGAGCAGATCGTCGGGCTGGTGCAGGGTGACCGTATCCTGATCGAGTCCAAGGACATGAGCCCGCGGATGTACCGCTACCAGCTGGGCAGCGAGTTCAAGGCCGAGCTGATCGAAAGCCCGGACCAGCCGGAAATGCTCAAGAGGCTGGAAGCGTATATCCAGACTGCGACCAAGAGCCTGCTGGATAATACCGCTGGCGCAGTGCACAGCACGCAGAAGTAAACCGGGGCCGCGTTGCGGCCCATTCGCAGGCTTGCCCGCTCTCACAGGCATTGCTCAGGGTTCGAACCTTGTGCTGGCCCTGTGGGAGTGGGCAAGCCCGTGAAGGGGCCCCGCACAACTTTCCCGGACTGAACATTCTCCCCGCCCCAAGGTCAGTTATTCAGGCATCACACACCTGGTGTTCGTTGACTGAGAGGGTCCGTTCAATGAAAGAGTGGGAAGTCATCTTTGCCGACCAGAAGGGCGAACCGTCCGCATTGCTGTTGCATGCCGAGCATTGCCCCAGCGAGGAAGACGCTGCGCGGGCCATTCGCTCACACTTGTTTCCGGTGATGGACGAGCTGGACCTCAACGACTTCCAGGACCGTATCATCTCCCCGACTGCTCGCTGGCTCAAAGAGCACAGTGGTGTGACCATCACCAGCATTCACGAAGCACCCTGAACCACACGTTTGCGTGCTGCCTTGGCAGGCGCTACGCTGGTGGAGGGCCTGCCTGTTCTGCGGGTTGGCGCCGCCTCAATAATTCGCGTCTTGCATCAGCTCGAACTGCCCGGCCAATGCCGGCAGGTGCGTAGTGCACGGAAAGTCTATCCATTGCTTTATTCAGGAGGACGATTCATGAGCAGCCAGAACGACGATATCAGCAGCAACGTCCTGCGCCAGATGAAAGCAGGCGGTTTCGACTTCACCCAGATCCACCCCATCGAGTTCTATGCCGTATTCCCGGACGAAGCAGGGGCCCGTCGTGCCGCCGGGCAGTTTCGCGGGGAATCGCTCAATGCCCAGGTGAAGGAGCTGGGCGACGGTGCCTGGCACCTGGAACTGAGCAAGGTCATGTACGCCACCCATGGGGGGATTGGCGACTTTGAAGAGGCCTTCGAGCAGTTGGTGACACCGTATGGGGGTGAGGTGGAAGGGTGGGGCGTCAAGCACGAACGGCTCACGGCCTGACAGTTTTGTGTAGGCCCCTTCGCGGGTTTACCCGCGAAGAGGCCGTCAAGGCTTACGCGTTGCCATGTGCCCCAAATAGGCCAGCAGCGCATCCAGTTCCTGCTCATTCAACACACTTTCGGCAAACCCCGGCATCTTCGCCTGCGGCCACTGCCGCAGGCTCTGCGGGTCCCGTATCAACTTGCGCAAATAAACCGGCTGAAAATACTCGGTCGGGTTATGCGGCACATTCAAGTCCGGCCCCACCTGCCCATCTCCCGCACCGTTCAACCGGTGGCACACCAGGCAGTTCTGCTGGAACAGGGCAAAGCCCTGGCGCACCGGGCTGTCGGCCGGCAGCTTCGGGTCGGGCAGCAGTGCGGGAAACCGCTGGTGCACCGGGGCCAGCTTGCGAAGGGTGGCGATCTGGAAGGGCCACTGTTCAGGGCGGATGCCGCTGGCCTGCGGTGCAGTCCACACCAGGTAGAACGGCCCGGCACTTGGCTTGCCTTTAGCCAGTGGCGGCCACGGTTTGCCTGGGTCTTCCACGGCCAACCAGGCCCTTGCCGGCCCTGGCTGCAGCAATGCCGCGGCGGGCATTTCGGCGGCAAAGCCATCCAGCGCCACGGCCTGCAGGTGATCGCTCGCGCTCACACCTTCCAGCAGCGTGGCCAGCGGCACCGCCCGATAGCGCATGGGGCGTTTGTAGGAAACGTCCTGTTCGATGCTGATATCCTGGGCCTCAGGATGGCCAAGCAGTTCGGCGCTGCTCCACTGGCGCGGTGTAGCCCCCAGTTCAAGGTGCAGTTGCGCCGCCGACAATGGCAGGCTCAGGAGCAACGCTAGGAAGGCAAGGCAGTGGCGCATAGGCAATCTCCGACCATCAAGGCCAGCAGGTTACCTGTGCGTTGCCCCTTGGCGCCACTGCCGCCGTCAGCCAAACAAACGTGTAAGGTTCGGCAAGATCAATAGCAATGTAGTGGCGAATAGAATGAGCCCAGCTTGGCGAATTTTCGATTGTCTGAACATGGCGGACCGCCTTCTTGTTGTTATTCCTGAATACCCGTTGGCTTCCTTGTCGCGTTTCGGGTCGATCACAGTGGCGTTGCGTGGCGCCTGACTGCTTGCCTCTTGAAAGTGGATATACATCCAACAGTAGGGTGTGCGTTATCCATGCTTGAGAACCCTTTGTTCTAAATGCTTGGTAAAAAAATTTCTTTTGGCTATGAGGCCAAGTGCCAGCCAGCTGGCATGCTCTATCTAGACACTGGCGCAAGTGCCAGGCACGCACCGACGAAATGTGACCGTTCGTCAGCGCAGCCTACTTGCTTGTACGTGCCTTTCGCGGCAGTCTCTACAGCAGATTCCCACCCATGTCGTTCAGGACTACCCCTATGTCGTTACGCATCTGCATCCTTGAAACCGATGTCCTGCGACCGGAGTTGACGGCGCAATATCAGGGCTACGGCAGGATGTTCGAGCAGCTCTTCTCGCGTCAGCCGATTGCCGCCGAATTTTGTGTGTACAACGTGATGCACGGCGACTATCCCGCCGACAGTGAAAAGTTCGATGCCTACCTTGTGACGGGCAGCAAGGCCGATTCGTTCGGTACCGATCCGTGGATCCAGACCCTCAAGGCCTACCTGCTCAAGTTGTACGAGCGTGGTGAGAAGCTGCTGGGCGTGTGTTTTGGCCACCAGTTGCTGGCCTTGACCCTGGGTGGCAAGGCCGAGCGGGCCGAGCAAGGCTGGGGCGTGGGTATCCATCGCTACTCGTTGGCGGCGCATGCGCCGTGGATGGACCCGGAGGTGTCGGAGCTGACCTTGCTGATCAGTCACCAGGACCAGGTGACCGAGCTGCCGGAAGGCGCTACGGTGATCGCCTCCAGCGATTTCTGCCCGAATGCGGCGTACCACATTCGCGACCAGGTGCTGTGCTTCCAGGGCCACCCGGAGTTCGTGCACGACTACTCCCGCGCACTGCTCGATGCGCGCCAGGAATACCTGGGTGACGAGGTGTACCACAAGGCCGTCGCCAGCCTGGCCACCGAGCACCAGGGCGATCTGGTAGGGGAGTGGATGTTGCGCTTTATCCAGCAGCCGTCAAAGGCCGGCGACAGCGCCGCATAATCGGTTGCAACCCTTCGCGGGCACCCCCGCTCCCACAGGTTGCGCACAATGCTGAAAATTGTGAGCAACCTGTGGGAGCGGGCGCGCCCGCGAAGAGGCCATCAAAGCCAACCCGATTTCTTGAAGCTGGCATACAACCCGGCACACCCCGTCGCAATCACCCCCAGTACCGCGAAGTAACCGTAGTGCCAGCTCAGCTCTGGCATGTTCTGGAAGTTCATGCCGTACACCCCGGCAATCGCCGTAGGGAACGCCAGAATCGCCGCCCAGGCCGCGAATTTGCGCTGCACGATGCTTTGCCGTGACGACTCCAGCAGCATGCCGATCTCGATGGTCTGGCTGGCAATGTCGCGGATGCCGGCCAGGTCTTCCATCTGCCGTGTCACGTGAATCTGCACATCACGAAAGTACGGGCGCATGTTCTTGTCGATGAACGGGAAGTTCAGGCGCTGCAGTTCTTCGCTCACTTCAACCATGGGCGCCACGTAGCGGCGCAGGCGCAGGATGTCGCGGCGCAGGCTGTGCAGGCGGCGGATGTCGTCTTCCTGCAGCGAGCCGCCCAGTACGCTTTCCTCCAGCTCTTCGATCTCGCCATGTATGGCCTCGCTGACCGGCTGGTAGTTCTCGGTGACGAAGTCGAGCAGGGCGTACAGCACGAAGTCTTCGCCATGTTCCAGCAGCAGGGGCCGAGCCTCGCAGCGCTGGCGGACCATGGCGTAGGATTTGGAGTGGCCGTTGCGGCAGGTGATGATGTAGCCGTTGCCCGCGAAGATATGGGTTTCGATGAATTCCAGCTTGCCTTCGTGGCGCACTGGCGAGTAGGTGACGATGAACAACGCGTCACCGAAGGTTTCCAGCTTGGGCCGGCTGTGTTTTTCCAGGGCATCTTCGATGGCCAGTTCGTGCAGGTTGAACTGGGACTGCAGGTTGGCCAGTTCCTCGGCATTGGGCTCTTCCAGGCCGATCCACACGAAATGCCCCGGCTTGCGCGCCCACTCGCTGCCTTCGTCGATGCTGATGTTGGTGACCTTTCTGCCGGCGCTGTACACCGCCGATGCCACGACTCGACCCATGGTTGTCCGCTTATTCGGTTGAACACGGATACAGCTTGGGCTGTACCCGGCGCCAGAGCAACCCGGATCAGGCCAGTTCTTTTTCCATGCGGTCAATGCACTGCTGCATTTGCCCCCGGCACTGCTCGATCAGCGCTGGCAGATCCTGCGGCGTCATGCCCGTCGTGGCAATGGGCGGCAGCGAGCGCACTATCACCGTGCGCTGACGCCAGCTGTTCAGGCTCAGGCGCCTGGCATAGCGGCTGACGCAGACCGGCACGATCGGCACACCGGCTTCGATCGCCATATGAAATGCGCCTTTCTTGAACGCCAGCAAATGCTCGCCGGCATTGCGGGTGCCTTCGGGGAAAATCCAGATCGAGGTGTCGTCCTGCAGAACCCGGGTGGTCTTCTGTATGGCCTTGCGCGCCTGATAGGCATTCTTGCGGTCGACCAGCACGTTGCCCCCCAGCCAGAACAATTGGCCGAACAGCGGGATCCAGCCCAGGCTCTTCTTGCCGATGGCGACGGTGCGTTGTGGCACCACTTGGCCCAGCACGAACAGGTCGAAGTTGGACTGGTGGTTGGCCACGATCACACAGCCGGGCGGGTGGTCCCACAATGGGCCGACTTCGGCCTTGACCTTGATGCGCATCAGCCAGGTGGCCGGCAAGCTGTAGAGCCGGGCGAAAACGCGGCTGTTGTCAGGGTTGAAGGGGCGGCACAGGCCAATGATCAGGCCCACGACGCCAACGGCAAGAAAATGCAGCCCCAGCAGGAACATACGCAATGAATAAAGCATGGTACGACTCACACCAGACAGTCGCCGGGCAGTGTACGGGTGTGCACTGGTTGGGGCAAACCTTGGTGCAGGCCTGTTCCGGCCCTTTCGCGGGCAAGCCCGCTCCTGCACAGGTTGCGTATGCCCGTTGAATTGCGGATTTCCCCGCGTAGAGGGCGGATGTGCAGGCGCGGGCTTGCCCGCGAAAGGGGCCGTGCCGCTAGCCCATATGCTGCTGGTCCAGCTCGATCGCCTTGTCCAGCGCCTCCAGCAGCCCTTTGCGCACTTTCAGCTTGGTGTTCTTGTGCGCCAGCATGTTCAGCTTCTTCAGCTCCCGCGCCGCAGTCATTGCCGCTTCCTGCAACTGCTCGGCCGGCACCACCTTGTCGAGGAAGCCGGCATCCACTGCACCCTGCGGGTCAAACACTTCGGCGTTGATCACCGAGCGGTGGAAGGCCGAGCGTCGCAGGCGGTCGCGGGCCAGTTCAATACCGGCGTGGTGCATGGTCATGCCGATTTGCACTTCGTTCAGGCATACCTTGTACGGCCCTTCGACGCCAATGCGGTAGTCGGCCGACAGCAGCAGGAAAGCGCCCTTGGCCACGGCATTGCCGGGGCAGGCGACCACCACCGGGAACGGGTGCGACAGCAGCCGGCGGGCGAGGGTGGAACCGGCGGTGACTAGGCTGATGGCCTCTTTGGGGCCGCTGGTCATCACCTTGAGGTCGTAACCGCCCGACAGAATGCCCGGCTGCCCGGTGATGATCACTACTGCACGCTCCTCGGTAGCGCGGTCCAGCGCTGCATTGAAGGCAGTGATGACGTCCGGCGAGATGGCATTGACCTTGCCGTTGTTCAGGGTAAGGGTGGCGATGCCGTCTTCGGCGTGGTAGGTAATCAGCTCGCTCATGGCAGAGTCCTTTTGTTGGCGTGGCGACGACGTTACCCAGCGCCAGGGGCGAGGTAAAGCAGCAAGGCTGACTGGTCGGTCAGCGCTCACGGCAGCCCAAGTGCAAATACATGAAAAAATTGAAAAAAATGCTTGCCAAAGGGAAAGTCTTTCACTAAATTAGCGCACCTCGACGGGCCGCAAGGCTTGAAGAGAAACGGTGAAGTGTCCGAGTGGTCGAAGGAGCACGCCTGGAAAGTGTGTATACGAGAAATCGTATCAAGGGTTCAAATCCCTTCTTCACCGCCACATTCTACGAAAAGCCTCCGCGCTGAAAAGCACGGGGGCTTTTTGTTTTGAAGGCCATTGGGGCTGCTGCGCAGCCCATCGCGACACAAGGCCGCTCCCACAGGCGTACCCGATTTCCTGTGGGGGCGGCCCCGGTAATCTAGAAGCTGATCGAAGCCGAAAGCCGAGCGGTACGCGGTGCCCCCTGGAACAGGTAGTTGTCCCCCAGGTAATCGCCCACATCGCGCCAGTAACGCTTGTCGAACACATTATCCACCGTCAGCCGCAGCACCGTGTCATACCCGCCGACCCGCGTACGGTAACGGCTACCCAGATCGAACACGGTGTACCCGCCAACCTCCACATTGCCCGCCTGGCTCGCATACTTGCTGGCGCTGTAGCGCGCCCCACCCAGCAGCGCCAGGCCCGTTACTGGCAGGTTGTATTCGGCATGCAACGCCGCGCGGAACCGGGGAACGTTGATTGCCTGGTGGCCTTCATAGTCATCGGTACCGCTGTTCTGCACCCGCGCCCGGATGGCTGCCGCACTGGCCTGTACCTGCAGCTTCGGGGTCACCCAGCCGCTGGCGCCCAGTTCCAGGCCGGTATTTTTCTGCTGGCCTTGCTGCACGTAGGTGAAGTTACCGGTGCCGTCCGGGCGTGCGTACTGGTAAGCCTGGCGGATCTGGAACAATGCGGCACTCAGGCTCAGGCCTTGCCAGTCCTGCTTGAGGCCCAGTTCCAGCTGGCGGGAGGTGGTGGGCGCAAGGATTTCAGCCGCATTGCTGGCGAACCAGGGGGCCGTACCTCCGGCGGACAGGCCCTTGGCGTAGCTGGCGTATACCGTGGTGTTCGGCTGCGGCTTGTAGATAAGCGCAGCGTTGGGCAGCAGCTCGTATTGGCGGGTATGGCGCCCGGCTACGCCGTTCTCGTCCCAGGTCTTTTCATCCAGGCGTACTTCACGGGCGCCCAGCACGGCCTGCCATTGCTCGTTGAAGCTGATGCGGTCGCTGATGAAAAAGCCGTACTGGCGGCTGTCCAGTCGACGTTCGCTGGCGCCTACGGGTTTGTCGGACGGGGCGAATGCAGGGGAGCCGGTGTTGATGTTGCCGGTACCAAGCCACTCGTTGTAGTACGGGCGCTGATCCAGCGTACGCCGTTGCGCACTGGTACCCACGATCAGCTCATGCCCCACGCCCAGGGCATCGAAGTGCCCGTTGAGCGTGGCCTGTGCCTCGTCGGTACGACGGGTATCGTCGGGGCTGCGAAAGTCATAGATGTCGTAGTCACCATTGCTGCCGAAAAACGCCCCCTCGCTCGAACCCCAGGCAAACGCACTGTAGTCGTCGATCACCACTTTGCTGCGGGAGGCGCTCAAGGTGCCGGTCCAGGTATCGTTGAAGCGGTATTCGAAGCGCCCGCCCAGGTTCAGCGAGTCGTTCTGCACGGGCTTTGCCCAATGCTGGTAGGCCAGGCGGTCTTTCGGGTCGATGCCGTGGGGCACTTCAGTGCCTCCGAGCAGTTGGTAACCCGGCACCGACGCCTGTTCGCGGTGCTGGTATTCGGCATCCAGCTGCAGGGTGGCATCCGGGTTGATCTGCCAGTCGAACGCCAGCGAGGCGAAGTCGCGCTTGCCGTCAGCGTGGTCGACGTAGGCGCGGATGTCTTCATGGGCCAGGTTGGCGCGCAGGCCGAACTGCTTTTCGCTGCCGAACCAGCCGCCAAGGTCGGTGGCCAGATAGCGTTCGCCCTGTTCGTTGGTCGAAACCGTGACGCTGCGTATGTCTTCGGCGCGCTTGGTCACATAGTTGATCAAGCCGCCCGGCTCCGACATACCGCTCTGCAGCCCGGACAGGCCCTTGAGCAATTCCACCTGCTGCTTGTTCTCCAGGGCTACGTTCTGCTCTCCGGCAATGGTCTGGCCATTGATGCGATAGCTACTGGCGGCGTTCAGCTCGAAGCCGCGCACATTGAAGTTTTCGTAGTAGCCGATGGGCGCATAGCTTTCGCCGACTGACGCATCGCTTTGCAACACTTCGCTAAGCGTGCGGACCTGGCGGTCTTCCAGTAGCTGCTGGCTGAACACGCTGACAGAGGCGGGGGTGTCGAGCAGCGGCGCGGGCTGGAAACCGCCCACAGCCGCCTGGCGTGCCTGGTAGCCATCACTGGCGAAGGTGTCGGAGACCTGCAAGGGGGCAAGCACCACGCTGTCTTCGGCAAGCACAGGCGGGCACTGCAGGGCCAGGCCCAGGCTGAGCAGGCTCAGGGGCAGGCGGGGGTGATGCGGGGGCATGCGGTGGGGCTCCTGGATGCGCGATACCTGTACTGGCCCTTTCGCGGGTAAACCCGCTCCTACACCAGGTGGTGATACACCGGTTGGTGATATCCCTGTAGGAGCGGGTTTACCCGCGAAGAGGCCGGTAGAGGCCATGAAAAAGGCGGCATCTTACCAGCCGCCTTCTCCATAAAACGATCCAGACCCGGCGTATTCAGTCAGCCTGTCCTGATCGGCCGCTTGTGCTGCCGCCAGTTATCGTCGATCTTCGACCAGGTCTTGCCATCGGTAATGGCCATCAGCTTGCGTCCATCCTTGAATGTGGCCAGGAAGGTGGCTTCTTCTTCCTTGCCGCCCAGCCACAGCCCGGCCAGCAGCCCCACTGGCCCTGCCACCAGGGCGCCGGCCACGCCCCAGCCCAAGGCGCTGCCCAGGCTGCGGTTGGTTTCCAGGCTGGCCAGCCGCAAGTCGCTGATGCGTGCCAGGGAAATCCGTTCACCGGGTGAGGGGCTGCGCGCGGTCTTGAGTGTGAGCGATCCATTGCGATACTCGCCTTCACCTTGCAAGAAGTCGCCGGATTGCACCGTGAGTCTTGTCATAAAGTCATCCTGTCAGGGAAAGGGCATTTTCCAGCGCTTACTGAGCGCTGCCCCGGCAAGCAAGTCAACGGCATTGCGACGGAGGGTAGTGCGGTACTTTGTCGCCGTGGCCAATGGCCTCTTCGCGGGCACGCCCGCAGGTGTATCACTGCCCTGAGGTTTGTGAGGCACCTGTGGGAGCGGGCGTGCCCGCGAAGAATCCAGTGGTCATTTATCAGGCCACCTGCAAGGTGTTCTTGCGCTTACGCTCGGCCAGGCCCCACACCAGCAATCCCAGCCCGCCAATCACCAGCCCAGCCACCACAATCCCCATCCAGCCCTGGCGCTGGAACAGCTGTGTGCCCAGCAACGACCCAAGCGCCCCGCCAATGAAATAGCAGGTGATATAACCAGCATTCAGCCGCGTACGTGCCTCCGGCCGCAGGGCGATCACCGCGTTCTGGTTGCTCACATGCACCAGCTGTACCGCCAGGTCGAGCATCAGCACGCCCAGCAGCAAGGCGAGCAGCGACTGTTCGGCAAACCCCAGCGGCACCCACGACAGCAGCAACACCACCAGGCCCACGGTGGTGCCCAGCGACCCCTTGCCACGGTCCGCCAGGCGTCCGGCCCAGTTGGCCGACAACGCACCCGCCGCACCGGCCAGGCCGAACAGGCCGATCACCGCATCCGAATAGTGATAGGGGCCTTTCGCCAGCAGAAACGCCAGGGGTGTCCAGAACAGGGCGAACAGGCTGAATGCCAACAGACCGAGCAGCGAGCGCAGGCGCAGCACGGGTTCTTCGATGAACAGGCGGAACACGGAGCCGATCAGTGCAGGGTATTTCAGCCCGGCGTGGCTGTGGTGCTGCGGCAGGCTGAGGTATAGCGCCAGCGCGGTAAGTGCCATCAGCACGGCGGCCAGCACGTAGATACTGCGCCAGCCACCCAGCTCGGCCATGAAGCCGGCAGCAGTACGCGCCAGCAGGATGCCCAGCAGCAGGCCGCTCATCAGCGTGCCGATCGCGCGCCCGCGCTGATGCGGCTCGCTCAGGGTCGCTGCCATCGGCACGAGGATCTGTGCCACCACCGAGAACAGCCCGGTCAGCGCCGTGCCGAGCAGCAGCCAGGGCAGGCTGGGTGCACAGGCGCTGATGACCAGGCCCAGGGTGGAGGCAACGGTCATCACGGTAATCAGCCGGCGCTGCTCGAACAGGTCGCCCAGCGGTGCCAGCAGCAACAGGCCGGCGCCATAGCTGAGCTGCGCGGCAATCACGATGCTGCCGGCACTGGCGGTGCTCAAGCCAAATTGCTGGGCGATGCTGTGCAACAGCGGTTGGGCGTAGTAGTTGCTGGCCACGGCCAGGCCTGTGGCGGTAGCCATCAGCAGGATCAGGGCGCGGCTGAGATTGGGGGTGTGCATGCAATTCTCGTGGGGGCAGTCGTGTGTGGTGATGATTATCAGCAAGTGTCTGGCATGACACCAATGTATAGTTTTCAACCTATTCATCTTGAAAGCAGATAGATCGATGAACCTCAAGCAGCTCGAATATGCCCTTGCCGTGGCCGACACCGGCAGTTTTACCCGTGCGGCGGAGCGCTGCCATGTGGTGCAGTCGGCCCTTAGCCATCAGGTGGCGCGGCTGGAGGCGCAGCTGGGGGTGAGCCTGTTCGAGCGTAGTTCGCGACGGGTGCGCCTGACACCTGCGGGGGAAGCTTTTGTGCTCAGTGCACGGCCAGCGGTGGAGGCGGCCCGGCGCATTGCCGATGACGTTGCGGCGGCCTGCGGCCAAGTGCGCGGGCGGCTGGCGATTGGTGAAATCAGTTCGCTCACCGCGCTGGACCTGGTCGACCTGTTGGCGGTATTCCACGGTCGTTATCCGGATGTGGATGTGCGCTGGCTCACGGCCAAGAGCGAATTGCTGATCGCTGACGTACTCGAGCGGCGCCTGGACGTGGGCTTTATCGGGCTGTGGCAGGGCGAGGTGGTGCAGGGGGTGCAGCATCGGTTGCTGGCGAGGGAAGAACTGGTGGCTGTGTTGCCGTTGGCGCACCGCCTGGCGGGCAGGGCACAGCTGGCGCTGGCTGACCTGGCAGGCGAAGTGTTGGTGGATTTCCCCGAAGGCACCGGGGCGCGACGACAGACCGACGAGGCGTTTCAGGCGGTGGGGTTGCAGCGTCGGGTGCAGTTCGAGATAGGGCATGTTCGTCTGGTGGAGAAATTCGTGCAGCGGGGCATGGCCGTTGGCCTGGTGCCTGAGCGGGTAGCTCAGGGCATCGAAGGGGTGGCAGTGGCGCGGTTGGTGGATGCGCCGGTGCGGCACTTGTATGCGGTGTGGTCGTCCAGCCCCACACCGGCTGCCCGGGCTTTTCTGGACGTGATGGAACAGTGCCTGGGGGCAAAGAAAGGCTAAGCCTGTGCCGGCGCTGTCGCGGCACAGGCAACCTTTCAATCAGGCTGCAAACCCACCGTCCACCGTCAGGCTGGCCCCGGTGATATACCCGGCTTCAGGCCCTGCCAGGTAAGCCACGAAGCTGGCAATCTCCTCCGGTTCGCCATACCGCCCAATGGCCATTAGCGGAATCAGGCTCTCGGCGAACTCGCCACTGGCCGGGTTCATGTCGGTATCCACCGGCCCGGGCTGCACGTTGTTCACGGTAATGCCCTGCGGCCCAAGGTCGCGTGCCATGCCGCGGGTCAGGCCAACCAGTGCCGACTTGCTCATGGCGTACGGTGCACCGCCGGCAAACGGCATGCGCTCGGCGTTGGTGCTGCCAATGTTGATGATACGACCCCCCTGGCCCATGTAGCGTGCCGCGGCCTGGCTGGCGACGAATACGCTGCGTACGTTTACGGCCAGCATGTGATCGAAGTCGGCCAGGTCGAACTCGGTCACCGGGGCCACTGCCAACACACCGGCGTTGTTGACCAGGATATCCAGCTGGCCGAAGGCCTTCACGGTGTCATCCACCGCCAGTTGCACAGCTGCCGCATCAGCGCTGTCAGCCCGCAGGGCCAAGGCTTTGCCGCCGTTCTCGGTAATTTCCCGAGCCAGTTCTTCAGCCGGGCCGGCAGAGCTGACATAGGTGAAGGCCACTTGCGCGCCTTCGCGGGCCAGGCGCCGCACGATGGCTGCGCCAATGCCTCGGGAGCCGCCCTGAACCAGGGCTACCTTGCCTTCGAGTGTAAGTTGCTTGGACATGCTGTTCTCCTGCTGGAAGCCAGGCCGAAATGCCTTGGATGGGGCACAGTATCGGCGCTCGATTACCTACTGATAAGATGGCAATCACTATCAGCAGAGTAAACCTTTGGTTGTTAATCATGGCCATGGAATCGTTCAGCGCGTTGGAATGCTTTATCCGCAGTGCCGAGGTTGGCAGTTTTGCCGAAGCCGCCAGGCGCCTGAGCCTTACCCCGGCTGCTGTGGGCAAGCACGTTGCGCAGCTGGAAGCGCGCCTGGGTGTGCGGTTGTTCCAGCGTAGTACCCGCAAGCTGACCTTGACCGAAGCGGGGCAGCGTTTTCTCGGCGAGGTCAGTGACAGCTTTCGCACCATTCAGTACGCCGTGGCCAACCTGGCCAGTGCCGAAGGCCAGCCAGCCGGGTCGTTACGGGTGAGCATGGGCACGGTGTTCGGGCGTTTGTATGTGCTGCCGTTGCTGGGGGAGTTCTTGCGCCGCTACCCGGCGATTACCCCGGATTGGCATTTCGACAACCGCCAGGTCGACCTGATCGGCCAGGGCTTCGATGCTGCGATTGGCGGTGGCTTCGAACTGCCGCCGGGGGTGGTGGCGCGCAAGCTGACCCCGGCGCACCGGGTGTTGGTGGCGGCGCCGGCCTATCTGCAGCAGCACGCGCCGATAGAAGACCCGCAGGTGCTGCAACGCCATGAAGGTATCCTGGTCCGGTCACCGCAGACCGGTCGGGTGCGCTCGTGGCCGCTGACCAGCCGTTGGCAGGTGCAGCAGCCACTGCAATTGCGCCAGGCGATGACCATGAGCGATTCGGACGCGGCATGCGCGGTGGCCGAGCAGGGGCTGGGCATTGCCCTGGTGAGCCTGCCGTTTGCCGTGCCCTACCTGCTGGCCGGGCGGCTGCTGCGGGTGTTGCCGGACTGGTATGTGGACGATGGGCATATCAGCCTGTATTTCGCCGAGCACAAGCTGTTGCCGGGCAAGACCCGGGCGTTCGTCGATTTTGTGGTGGAGCAGTTTGCCGAGCAGGGGCTGGCGGGGCGGTTCGATGCCTTGCAGGCCCTTTAGAGAATTATTGCCTGTGCCGGCCCTTTCGCAGGCCCGCCCGCTCCCACAGGGATATCACAGCCCTGAAGACAGTGGGCCCCTTGTGGGAGCGGGCGGGCCCGCGAAGAGGCCGGTTCAGACAACATCGACAATGAACGATACCTGCGCCCCCAGGCTCACCTCGTCATCCACCCGCTTGCCCAGCAACAGCTGCCCCAGCGGCGAACGCGGAGTAATCACCGTCACCAGCCCGTCCCCCTCGCCAATCTTCAGCCCCGCTGCCTCAGGCCCCAGAAACAGCCGACGGTGCCCGCCCTCTTCATCTTCCAGGGTCACCAGGTTGCTTACCTGCACACCGCGCGCCGTGTCGTAGTCACGCAGCAGCAACTGCTGGTAGATCACCAGCGCCTGGCGGATCTCGGCACTGCGGCGGGCCTGGCCGGTGGCCAGGTACGAGGCCTCCAGGCCCAGCGTGTCATACTTGTTCTCGGCAATGTTCTCTTCGGCGGTGGCGGCCTCGTAGGCGGTTTGCGCCGCGCGGGTCAGCACGTCCAGGTCATGCTCGAGGGTGGCGACAATCAGCGCCAGCAGGTGGGGCTTGTCCATGGTCAGTAACAGAACTCCAGCACGTTGGCCTGGCTTTTTTCGGTGGGCGCGGTACGGTTTTGCTGTAGCCAGAACTGGCACTTGGGGCTGTTGAGGTTGCGCGGATTGCCCTGTGCGGCATCGGCGGCCTGTTGCAGCTCCTGTTTGTGCAGGATGTCCTTGTAGCGTTCGAACATCTCGGCCTGGCCATCCTGGGCAGTGGTCGGCGCGGGTGTTGCAGCGGGTCGGTAGGCGTGGGGGGCCACAACCTGGGCCAGAGGTTGCACCTGCTGTGGCCACAACTGCTGGGCCAGCCACAGGCTCACGGCAATGGCCATGGCGCCCAGCCATAGGCCCAAGGCTACGCACATGATCAACGGCAACGGCTTGAGGGTGATCTTCAGTTCACGGTGGCGCGGCATGTCAGCCTCCTGGCAGCGTGGTAGGGGGGCATTGTCGCATGCGCTTGGGCATTTTTCTGCGCAGGTGCTTTTGTCAGCGCCAATTTATGCGCAGAATTCGCGGTTTTTGCACCAGCACGGGAGGGGCGCATGAAAGCCACCTGGGACATCTTCTGCAGCGTCGTCGACAACTACGGCGATATCGGCGTGACCTGGCGCCTGGCCCGGCAGTTGGTGGCCGAGCACGGCCTGGCGGTGCGCCTGTGGGTGGATGACCTCAACGCTTTCACGCCTATGTGCCCTGGCGCCGATGCCACGGCGGCGCAACAGTGGCAGCACGGTGTGGATGTGCGTCACTGGCCGGCAGCGTGGTTGCCGGTGGCCCCCGCCGATGTGGTGATCGGCGCGTTCGCCTGCCAGTTGCCGGCGGCGTATGTCGAGGCCATGCGTGCCCGTCCGCAGCCGCCGCTCTGGCTCAACCTCGAGTACCTGAGTGCCGAGGACTGGGTAGAGGGTTGCCATGGGTTGCCTTCGCCGCAGCCCAACGGTTTGCGCAAGGTTTTTTTCTTCCCGGGCTTTACCGACAAAACGGGCGGTTTGCTGCGCGAGGGTTCGCTGCTGGCCCGGCGTGATGCGTTCCAGCAGTCGGCGGATGCGCGCCGTGCCTTCTTGCTGGGGCTTGGTGTAGACCCTGTGCCGGGTGCGCTGCTGATCTCGCTGTTCGCCTATGAAAACCCACAGCTGGGCAACTGGCTTGATGCCTTGGCCACGGCTGACCAGGCCTGCCACCTGTTGGTCCCGCAGGGGCGCATCGTCGCGGGGCTCAGCCAGTGGCTGGGCGAGGGGCCGCTGCACGTGGGTGATGTGCGCACGCGTGGGGCGCTGACCGTTCAGGTGCTGCCATTCGTCAGCCAGGACGACTTCGACCGGCTGTTATGGAGCTGCGATTTCAATGCCGTGCGTGGCGAAGACTCGTTCGTGCGTGCGCAGTGGGCGGGGCAGCCGATGCTGTGGCACATCTATGTGCAGGACGAGAATGCCCATTGGGAAAAACTCGAAGCGTTCCTCGCGCATTATCGCTGCGGCCTGTCAGACGAAGCCGATGCAGCCCTGCTGGGCCTGTGGCGTGCCTGGAACATGGATTTCGACATGGGCCAGGCCTGGCGGGCGGCCCGCCAGCATTGGCCGGAACTGCAGCAGCATGCCCGCCGTTGGGGGGCGCGACAGGCCGCTCAGCCGGACCTTGCCGAAGCGCTAGTACACTTTTACCGAAATTCGCTATGATACGCGGCCTCGATTTTTATAAATCCATCCAGATTCGGATACTTCGTAATGAAAACTGGTAAAGAACTGAAACCCGGTACCGTACTGCGGATCGACAACGACCCGTGGCTGGTTCAAAAAGCTGAGTTCACCAAGTCGGGCCGTAACAGCGCGATCATGAAGACCAAGCTGAAGAACCTGCTGACCGGCTACAAGACCGAAACCGTATACGGTGCGGACGACAAGCTGGACGACGTGATCCTGGATCGCAAAGAAGCGACCCTGTCGTTCATCAATGGTGACGAGTACACCTTCATGGACACCACCGACTACACCATGTACGAGCTGAACGCCGAAGACATCGAAGCCGTTCTGCCGTACATCGAAGAAGGCATGGAAGACGTCTGCGAAGCCGTGTTCTTCGAAGGCCGTCTGGTGTCGGTTGAACTGCCGACCACCATCAGCCGTAAAGTTGTCTACACCGAGAACGCTGCTCGCGGTGACACCTCCGGCAAAGTCATGAAGCCTGCCAAGCTGGCGAACGGTACCGAGATCTCGGTTGCCGACTTCATCCAGATCGACGAGTGGATCGACATCGACACTCGCGACAACAGCTTCAAAGGCCGTTCCAAGAAGTAATGCTTCTTGCGAGACGCAAAAAACCCGGCGCAAGCCGGGTTTTTTTATGCCTGTGTGCTCGTGCTTTTGTGGGGGCAACTGTCGTGCTCAATTTCTAAAAGCTGGCGCAGATCCGTGTGGGAGCGGGCTTGCCCGCGAACACGGGCGAAGCCTGTGCCATCCACCGCGGTGTTTTCTTCACGGGTAAACCCGCTCCTACAGGGCATTGCGCAAGCCTTTGCGCCTTAGACGGTTACGTGCAGGCGCACATCCACATTACCGCGGGTGGCATTGGAGTACGGGCACACCTGATGCGCCTTTTCCACCAGCCCTTCGGCATCGGCCTGGGCCAGGCCCGGCAGGTTGATGTGCAGGTCGATGTCCAGGCCGAAACCGCCCGGGATCTGGCCGATGCCCACCTTGGCGGTGATCGAGGTATCTGCCGGCAGGGCTTTCTTCTCTTGCCCGGCCACGAATTTCAAGGCGCCGATGAAGCAGGCCGAGTAACCGGCGGCGAACATCTGCTCGGGGTTGGTGCCGTCACCGCCCGCGCCGCCCAGTTCCTTGGGGGTGCTCAGGCTGACGACGAGCTTGCCGTCGCTGGAGCGGGATTTGCCGTCGCGCCCACCGGTGGAGGTAGCTTCTGCGATGTACAGCGGAGTGACCTTTTGCATCTTGAGCCTCGCTAATGTGCTGTGCACTCCCGTTTGCAGGAGGGCGGGGGTTGGTGTGGGATTTAAATTAGCGCGCAATTAGTTAGCGCGCAAGATAAATCATCGCCGTTCATCGGAACGGCCATTTCACAGCATAGCGCTCAGAGGTTTTTCTGCAGGTTTTCGCGCAGGTTCAGCAGGTCGGCTTGCAGTTGCTGCAGCTGCTCCAGGCTGCGCCCGCTGGCCTTGAGAATGCACGGCGGCACCTCTTTGGCCTGCTGTTGCAGGGCGCGGCCCTTGTCGGTCAGTTGCACCATCACTACCCGTTCATCTTCGCGGCTGCGGTTGCGCTGCAACAGGCCTTCGCTTTCCAGGCGTTTGAGCAGCGGGGTCAGCGAGCCTGGGTCGGTCAGCAGGTGCTGGCTGATTTCGCCCACGGTCAGTCCGTCACGCTCCCAGAGCACCAGCATGGCAAGGTATTGCGGGTAGGTCAGGCCCAGCGCCTGCAGCAGCGGCTTGTAGACCTTGGTCATCAGCAACGAGGTGGAGTGCAGGGCAAAACAGACCTGGTTGTCCAGCAGCAGCTCGTCACAGGAGGCTTGGGTGTCGGCGTTCATGCAGGTCCTTGAAAGTGATCAATGGAAAATTCTGGCACGCTGATCATCAGTGCGCGAGTTAATCGCGCAGTTCACTGCGCAAGGCCAGGTCCCAGGGTGGTATCGGGCTGAATCGGCTCTTGAGGAATTCGAGCAGCAAACGGCTGCGAGAGTTCGTTTCATGTGCCAGGCGTAGCGCGTAAATGCCGCTGGTCTCGGCTTCAGGCAAGCCGCCGTCGCAGAACAACGGGATAAGCTCGCCGCGCAGCAGGTATTCACTGATCAGCCAGGTGGGAAGGTGGGCTATCCCCAGGCCGGCGAGGGCGCCGAACAGCAGGGTTTCGGCATTGTTGGCGGCCATGCGCATGCGCGCGGGGCGGTACAGGCGGGTGTGCCCGGCCACACTGAAGCGCCAGGCGAACGGCGGCGCCAGGCCATCCCAGTCCAGCCCGTCATGCCCGGGCAGTTCGCTGGGGCAGGTGGGGATGCCGCGGCTGGCCAGGTAGGTGGGGCTGGCGCAGGCGATGCGCACCATGTAGGCGAGCGGCGTGGCGACCAGACGGGTGTCGGCCAAAGGGCCGGCGCGCAACACCAGGTCGACCTCGCCCAGGTGGCTGCCATGCAGGTCGACGAAGCTGTCGATCAACCGCAGTTGCACGTCCAGGCCCGGGTAGGCCACCAGGAAGTCGGCAATGGCCGGGGCCAGGTGGCGGCGGCCAAACGCGGCAGGTGCGTCGATGCGGATCAGGCCTTCCGGGGCATTGCTCAGTGACACCGCTTCAGCCCGGGCCAGGCGCAACTCCTCGATGATGCGCTTGGCCCGCTCGGCAAAGGCGTTGCCTGCAGGTGTGGCCCGCACCGCGTGGGTGCTGCGGGTGAACAGGCGGCTGCCGACGGCGCTTTCCAGGTTGTCGATGCGCCGTGCTACCGCAGACGGGGTCAGCGGGTGGCGACGGGCGGCGGCAGAAAAGCTGCCGGTTTCCAGCACATCAAGGAACAGGCTCAATTGGTCGGTCAGGGTATCGGGGCTCATGGCTGCCTTGCTTTTGCGAAAAACGCACAGCCATTGTGCGCTGCTGTGCGTTTCCCCGCCAGCGCACACTCGTTAGCATGCTCGCATTATTGGTACAGGCGGACGAGGCACTGATGATCGAGTGGTTGTTGTATATCGTGCTGGGCGCTGCCCTGGGCACCATGGGGGGCTTGTTTGGCATTGGTGGCGGGCTGATCGCGATTCCGGCGTTGGGTGTGCTGTTTGGCCTGGACCAGCAGTTGGCGCAGGGGACCGCGTTGGTGATGGTGGTGCCGAACGTGCTGCTGGCGTTGTGGCGTTATCACCAGCGCAACCGTATTGCGTTGCGCCATGCGTTGCCGCTGTCGGTATGCAGCTTCTTGTTCGCCTGGCTGGGGTCGATCTGGGCGGTGGGGCTTGATGCGCACTCCATGCGCCTGGGTTTTGTCGGCTTTTTGGTAGCCTTGGCAGTGTGGAACGTGGTGCGGATGTTCATGAAGGTGTCGTCGCCGAGTGCCGAGCTGCGTCATGCCTGGCCGTGGCTGGGTGTGCTGGGCAGCTTTGCCGGCACCATGGGCGGCTTGTTCGGCGTGGGTGGGGCCGTGGTGGCCACGCCGATCCTGACCAGTGTGTTTGGCGCTACTCAGGTGGTGGCGCAGGGGTTGTCACTGGCGCTGGCGGCGCCGAGTACCTTGGTCACGCTGGTGACCTATGGCGTGCACCATAGCGTTGACTGGGGGGTTGGGATTCCCTTGGCGGTGGGTGGCTTGCTGAGCATCAGCTGGGGCGTGAAGCTGGCCCACGCGTTGCCGGAGAAGGTACTGCGGGCGATGTTCTGTGTGTTCCTGGTGGTCTGTGCGGTGATGCTGGGGTTTGAGCTTTGAGATTGTGGGGCCGTTTTTCGGCCCCCGATCACTTGAAACCCTCAACGATGTAGTCGGCCATGCAGTCGGTGATTGGCGAGGGGGATTGCGTACTGCGCACCAGCATCACATTGGCCATCGGCAACTGCGGTAGCCCTTCGCTTTCACCCAGTATGCGGATGTTGCCCCCGATCAGGCTCTGCAGCTGCGCGGTCACTGCCAGCCCGGCGGTGACGATGGCAAAGATCGCTGCCAGGCTCGGGCTGGTGTAGGCAATACGGTAATCGATGCCCTGTGCCTCCAGCGCATTGCAGGTCCAGGCGCGACAGAAGCAGTCGGTGTTGAACAGCGCCACCGGCATCGGCCGCTGTTCGTGCGGGCAAAAGCCTTCTGCCGCGGCCCACACCAGGCGTTCCTGGCGCAGCAACTGGCCAATCTCGTTGCCGGGCTCGCGGGTGACGATGGTCAGGTCCAGATCCTGGCGCAGCATCAAGTGCTTGGACGAATCGCAATGCACTTCCACCTGCACCAGCGGGTAGGCCTGGGCAAAGCTCGACAGGATGGTCGGCAGGAAGCGCATGGCGTAGTCGTCCGGTGTGCCGATGCGCACCAGGCCAACCATGTGCGGCATGCGCAGGGTGTTGAACACTTCGCCATGCAACTTGAGAATGCGTCGGGCATACCCCAGCAGGACCTGACCTTCGGCGGTCAGCCGCACCTGACGGCCATCACGTTCGAAGAGCTGGCGCTGCAGAACGTCTTCTTCCAGGCGTTTCATCTGCATACTGACTGCTGACTGGGTGCGGTTGACCACTTCGCCTGCTCGGGTAAAGCCGCCTTGCTCGGCAATGGCTACGAAGGTGCGCAGGACGTCCGCGTCGAGGCTTTGGTACTGGGACATTGCATCAATCTCCGAGATGCATCGCATCAGAAACATTCGTTGGATTGATCTTATGCCTGGCGTGAGACTGAGGCCATCAACACGGAGGGCTTCACGATGAAAGGTCATGTCAGCAGCATCCAGCAACCAGCCTTTTCCCTGAGCTACCTGTGGCACGCGGCTCTGCAGCGCCCGGCGCGTTGGCTGGAGCTGTACCGTCAGCGTCAGGAGTTGGCCAGTCTCAGTGATGCAACCTTGCACGATCTGGGGTTGAGTCGGGCGGATATCCATCAAGAGGCCGAGCGGCATTTCTGGGATGATCCACTGAGGAAGTGAGTTGGGTCCAAGCGCCTGGCTTCAGCTTTTCAGCGTCCGGGAGATCGAGCGCCGCCCGCGCGGCGCATCGCGAGCAAAGCTCGCTCCTACATCTGTTTCGGGCCAATTTTTCCTGTGGCATTTGTGCGCGAACGCCTTGGGCGCATGGCGCGACATCACGTCGAACTAACAAGGCGGTCGCGCGCGCCTGTCACAGGCGTAACTGGCCCGAAACAAATGTAGGAGCGAGCTTTGCTCGCGATGCGCCGCGCGGGCGGCGCTCGATCTCCCAGGCGCTACAAAACTCAAGGCATGCGCCCCAGCCTCACCGCCGCACCTGCTTGAGGGTTTCGGCAATCAGGAACGCCAACTCCAGCGACTGATCGGCATTCATCCGCGGATCACAATGGGTGTGATACCGGTCCGACAACGCATCCTCGGTGATCGGCCGGGCACCGCCAATGCATTCGGTGACGTTCTGCCCGGTCATCTCGATATGGATACCGCCAGCATGGCTGCCCTCGGCCTGATGTACCTGGAAGAACTGCTTAACCTCATCCAGAATCTGCGCAAAATCGCGGGTCTTGTAACCGCTGCTGGCCTTGATGGTGTTGC
Organism: Pseudomonas sp. LTR0; assembly: GCF_036630035.1. NCBI lineage: Bacteria > Pseudomonadati > Pseudomonadota > Gammaproteobacteria > Pseudomonadales > Pseudomonadaceae > Pseudomonas > Pseudomonas sp. LTR0. The sequence continues at coordinate 3,965,876 of NZ_CP123734.1, read as the reverse complement.
CGTGCATCGGGTCGGAGCTCCACAACACCTTGCGCCCCTCGCGCTCGACAGTGCGGATCAGCCCCGGCAAGTGGTCGCCAACCTTGCTCGCGCCCATGCGCACGATCAAGTTCAGACGCCCCGGGTCGTTGGACGGATTGAGCGTGTCGATCAGGCGGATCAGCTCTTCGGGGTTCATGCTCGGGCCAACCTTGACCCCGATGGGGTTGTGCACGCCACGCAGGAACTCGACATGGGCGCCATCGAGCTGGCGGGTGCGGTCGCCGATCCACAGCATGTGCGCCGAGCAGTCGTAGTAGTCGCCGGTCAGGCTGTCCTGGCGCACGAAGGCTTCTTCATAGTTCAACAGCAGCGCCTCGTGGGCCGTGAAGAAGCTGGTTTCGCGCAGTTGCGGCGCACTGTCCAGGCCACAGGCACGCATGAACGCCAGGGTTTCATCGATGCGATTGGCCAACTGGTGGTACTTGTCGGCCAGCGCCGAGTTGGCGATGAAGTCCAGGTTCCACTTGTGCACCTGGTGCAGGTCGGCAAACCCGCCCTGGGCGAACGCGCGCAGCAGGTTGAGGCTGGCGGTGGCCTGGTGGTAGGCCTGCAGCAGGCGCTCCGGGTCCGGAATACGGCTTTTGGCGTCGAAACTGATGCCGTTGACGATGTCGCCGCGGTAGGCGGGGAGGGTGACGTCGCCGATGGTTTCATCGCCAGATGAGCGCGGTTTGGCGAACTGCCCGGCCATACGCCCCACTTTCACCACCGGGCAGCCGGCGGCAAAGGTCATGACAATCGCCATTTGCAGCAACACCTTGAAGGTGTCGCGGATTTTTGCAGCCGAGAACTCGGCGAAGCTCTCGGCACAATCGCCGCCCTGAAGCAGGAAGGCACGGCCTTCAGTGACTTCGGCAAACTGCCGACGCAGCTCGCGCGCCTCACCCGCGAACACCAGCGGCGGGTAGCTGGCCAGGGTCTGTTCAACCTTCAGCAGGTGCGCGGCATCGGGGTAGGTCGGTTGCTGCTGGATCGGCAGGGCGCGCCAGCTGTCGGGGCTCCACGGTTGGTTCATCTTGGGCTCGGTCTTGTCGGTTGTAGGCTATGGGCCATGGTAACAGTTGGCGCTGCGCTTGTTGCATCCAGGGTGTTGGCGGACAATGCGCGTTTTTGCGCAGGCGGGTGGTGGACATGACGGCGGAACGGCAAGAGCGGCTGCTGGCACGGGTGGAAGATGCGTTTGGCGTCATCAGCGTGTACGAAGTAGACGACTACCGCTTTCTGGAATTCGGCGATGCGATCGAGCAAAGCTGCGTGTTCACCGCCGACCCCAGCTGGCTGGAGTACGACTACACCCGCGCCATGCTGGTGGGGGCGCTGTGCCACGAACTGCCTGAGAGTGCACTGTTTCTGGGCCTGGGCGCCGGCACGCTGACCCAGGCCTGCATGAAGTTCCTGCCGCTGGAAGACATCGAGGCCATCGAGCTGCGCCCGGATGTGCCGCGCCTGGCCATGGATTACCTGGGCCTGGACGACGACCCGCGGCTGTATGTGCGCATCGGCGATGCCCTGGAGCTGCTGCCCACGGCAGAGAAGGCCGACCTGCTGTTCGTTGACTTGTACACCGATCATGGCCCTGGGGTCGGGCACCTGGCGTGGAACTTTCTGGAGAACTGCCAGCAACACCTGAACCCAGGCGGCTGGTTGGTGATCAACCAGTGGGCCACCGATGATGGCAGGCCGCTGGGCGCGGCGTTGTTGCGCGGGTTGTACCATCGGCATTACTGGGAGCTGCCTGTGAAGGAGGGCAATGTGATTCTGCTGGTGCCGGCAGACCTTGAGCAGTCGCTGGACCTGGACGGTTTGAGAGCCCGGGCCGAGGCGCTGGCGCCGCGTTTGGGGTACAGCCTCGATGGGCTGATCCGCGAGATTCGGCCGGCTACCTGAATGGCTGACGCGCGCCGACACCGAGCAAGTAAGGCTTCAGGGGATTATCGATTCAGCCTGTCGTGCGCGATGGCCCGATACTGGCCCTGCCTCCATGAAAATTTTCCTCACGTACGCGACTATTTCAGGTATAGTACGCGCCGGTCTTTTAGCGGACCTCAAAATCAGGTGGTGCAAATCCTCCGAGTCCAGCTTCGGCTGCGCGTCCGCTAGGCGGACCTTCCCAAGTTTTCTTTTTCAATCGTTTTCGCAAATCCCCGCCGCCAAAGCTGCCTGGGTGACCTTACGGTCTTTCAAGGCATGTGCAGCTTTGGAGCATGGGTCTTTGCGGATGCACCTAGAGGCAGACCCATGACCCAGGAAACCGGCGGCTTCGCCGCTCTCGATCTTAATCCGAACATTGTTGCTGCCGTTGTGGCTACCGGCTACGAAGAGCCGTCCGCCATTCAGCAACAATCGATCCCGATCATCCTCGCCGGTCACGACATGATCGGCCAGGCGCAGACTGGCACCGGCAAAACCGCTGCCTTCGCCCTGCCGATCCTGAACAAGATCGATGTGAGCAAGCGCGAACCGCAAGCCCTGATCCTGGCGCCAACCCGTGAGTTGGCGCTGCAAGTTGCTACCGCTTTCGAAACCTACGCCAAGCAGATGCCGGGCGTGAACGTTGTCGCCGTCTACGGTGGTGCCCCGATGGGCCCACAGCTGCGTGCGATCCGCAACGGCGCGCAAATCGTCGTGGCCACCCCGGGCCGTCTGTGCGACCACCTGCGTCGTGACGAAAAAGTCTTGTCGACCGTACAGTACCTGGTACTGGACGAAGCCGACGAGATGCTGAAGCTGGGCTTCATGGACGACCTCGAAGTGATCTTCGACGCAATCCCGGCTACCCGTCAGACCGTACTGTTCTCCGCAACCCTGCCGTCGTCGATCCGTTCGATCGCCGAGCGCCACCTGCGCGAACCCAAGCACGTCAAGATCCAGACCAAGACCCAGACCGTTACCGCGATCGAGCAGGCCCACCTGATGGTCCACGCGGACCAGAAGATCCCGGCTGTGCTGCGTCTGCTGGAAGTGGAAGAGTTCGACGCGCTGATCGCCTTCGTGCGTACCAAGCAAGCCACCCTGGACCTGGCCGCCGCGCTGGAAGCCAAGGGCTACAAGGCTGCTGCGCTGAACGGCGACATCGCCCAGAACCAGCGTGAGCGCGTGATCGACTCGCTCAAGGATGGCCGCCTGGACATCGTCGTCGCCACCGACGTCGCTGCCCGTGGCCTGGACGTACCGCGCATCACTCACGTATTCAACGTTGACATGCCGTACGACCCGGAGTCCTACGTACACCGAATCGGCCGTACTGGCCGTGCCGGTCGCGATGGCCGTGCACTGTTGCTGGTTACCCCGCGTGAGCGCCGCATGCTGCAGGTGATCGAGCGTGTTACCGGGCAGAAGGTTGCCGAAGCGCGCCTGCCGAATGCCCAGGCCGTGCTGGATGCCCGCATCAAGAAGCTGACCTCGAGCCTGGCGCCGCTGGTAGCCGAAGCAGAAGCCACCCACGGCGAACTGTTCGACCGCCTGACCACCGACCTGGGTTGCAGCGCGCGTGCCCTGGCTTCGGCCCTGCTGCGCAAGGCCACCAATGGCCAGGCGCTGGACCTGGCGGCGGTAGAGCGCGAGCAGCCGCTGGTGCCGAGCTTCGCCCCGCGTGGTGAGCGTACCGAGCGCGGTGAGCGTGGCGAGCGCCCTGACCGTGGTGATCGTGAGCGCCGTGCGCCGCTGCCGTTGGCCGAAGGCCGCGTGCGTTGCCGTACCGCCCTGGGTGCCCGTGATGGCATCGCTGCCAAGAACCTGCTGGGGGCGATCCTCAACGAAGGTGGCCTGGCGCGTGACGCTATCGGCCGCATCCAGGTGCGCGACAGCTTCAGCCTGGTCGAGCTGCCGGAAGACGGCCTCGAGAAGCTGCTGTCCAAGCTCAAGGACACCCGCGTGGCTGGCAAGCAGTTGAAGCTGCGTCGCTACCGCGAGGATTGATCCTGGCGTAACGAAAAAATCCCCGGCTTAGGTCGGGGATTTTTTTTGCCTTTACCGGCCCTTTCGCGGGCAAGCCCGCTCCCACAGGTACCCCACAGATTTCAGTACCTGTACCTGGAGCGGGTTTGCCCGCGAAGAGGCCGTTCAGTCGAACCGATAGATGTCCATCCCCAGCGCGCCCAGGGTAAACCCCTGATGCACCACGCCGAACTTGCTCCCGGCTCCGAGGGCAAAGAACAGCGGTAGCAAATGCTCATCACTGGGATGGTTGCGCACCGCAAACGGCGCCTGCTGCCGGTAATCCAGCAACGCCGCCTGGTCATCCTCCTGCAGCCGGTCTACCACCCAATCCCTGAACGCCAGGGCCCATGGCTCAATCACATCCGGCCCTGCATGCCAGTCCAGCTCACCCAGGTTGTGGGTAATGCTGCCCGAACCCATCAGCAGTACATCCTCGGCACGCAACCCTGCCAGTGCCTGGCCCACCTTCAGCTGCAGTGCAGGCCCCATGTGGCTGGGCAGTGAAACCTGCACCACGGGAATGCTGGCATCCGGGTACATCAGCGACAGCGGCACCCAGGCGCCATGGTCGAATGGGCGTTGCATGTCCAGGTGCGCGGGTAACCCCGCAGCCTTTAACCGCTCACTGACCTGCCCGGCAAGCCCGGGCTCGCCCGGCGCCGGGTACTGCACCGCATACAGGGCCGGTGGGAAGCCGTAGAAGTCATGCCAGGTTTCCGGCTGTGCGTTGCCGGTGACCAGCAGCTCGCGGCTTTCCCAGTGCGCCGACACCACCACGATCGCTTTCGGCCGGGGCAGGGCGTTGGCCAACCCGGACAGCGCCGGCCCGCTGGCGCCGGGTTGCAGGGCAAGCATGGGGGAACCATGGGAAATGAACAGGCTGGGCAGCATGGCGGGGTCCTGAAGGTTAAGATGCAACCATCTTCGATTAACTACAGATCGAAATCCAAACCAAGTTTTACCGACAAATCATCTAAAAATCGGGAGTGATCATGGAACCAGCGTTCTGGCAGCAGCGGTGGGCTGACAATCAGATCGGCTTTCACCAGACGCAGGTGAACCCCTATCTGCAGACGTACTGGCCCCAGTTGCAGTTGGCACCGGGCAGCCGCGTGCTGGTGCCCCTGTGCGGCAAGAGTCTGGACCTGGCCTGGCTGGCCGGGCAGGGCCATTGCGTATTGGGTGTGGAGCTGTCGCGGCGGGCGGTGGAGGATTTTTTCCGTGAGCACGGTCTTGAGGCCGAGGTGCGGCAGCAGGGTGCATTCGAAGTTTGGCGCAGTGGAGATGTGCAGCTGTGGTGTGGCGACTTCTTTGCCTTGCGGGCAGAGGATGTGGCTGACTGCGTGGGGCTGTATGACCGGGCGGCAGTGATTGCGCTGCCGGTGCAGATGCGTGCGCGGTATATGCAGCTGTTGTCGGGTTTGCTGCCGGCGAATTGCCGTGGGTTGGTGGTGACGTTGGAGTATGACCAGTCGTTGTTGGCCGGGCCGCCGTTTTCGGTAGGGGATGGAGAGCTGAGGCAGGGGTTTGCGGGGTGGCAGGTGGAGCAGTTGGAGGCTGTGGAGGTGATTGAGGAGAGCCCGAAGTTTGTGCAGGCCGGGGCGTCGAGTTTGTTGGAGCGGGTGTACCGGCTCAGCCGGTAAGCAGGTAGGGCAGGCTGCCCCGGCCCATGTGGGAGCGGGCGCGCCCGCGAACCAGGCGACGCGGTAGATGGCACCGGCTTTGCCGGTGTTCGCGGACGCGCCCGCTCCCACAGAAGCTGCGTAAGGCCGGGAATAAAAAAGGGCGACCGAAGTCGCCCTTTGTTTTTATCAGGTGGATCAGCCGCGCTGACGCAGGGCCTCGATGCGGTCTTCCAGCGGTGGGTGGCTCATCAGCAACCCGGCCAGCCCGTGCTTGAGGCCGCCATTGATGCCGAAGGCCTTCATGGTGTCGGGCATGTGCACCGGCAGGCCTTGTTCCACGCGCAGGCGCTGCAGGGCGCCGATCATTGCCGCGGTACCGGCCAGTTGCGCACCGGCTTCGTCGGCGCGGAATTCGCGGCGGCGCGAGAACCACATCACGATCATGCTGGCCAGGATGCCAAGGATCAGCTCGGCAACGATGGTCGCCACATAGTAGGCAATGCCTTGGCCCTCTTCGTTCTTGAAGATGACCTTGTCGACAAAGTTGCCGATGATGCGTGCAAAGAACATCACGAAGGTGTTCACCACGCCCTGTACCAGCGCCAGGGTGACCATGTCGCCGTTGGCAACGTGGCCGATTTCGTGGGCCAGTACCGCACGCACTTCATCGGGCGAGAAGCGCTCCAGCAGGCCCTGGGACACTGCGACCAGCGCGTCGTTGCGGTTCCAGCCGGTGGCGAAGGCGTTGGCCTCGTAAGCCGGGAAGATACCCACCTCAGGCATTTTGATGCCCGCTTCGCGGGACAGCTCCTCGACCGTTTGCAGCAGCCACTGTTCGTGGCGGGTGCGCGGCTGGCTGATGATCTGGGTGCCGGTGGTCATCTTCGCCATCCACTTGGAGATGAACAGCGAGACGAGGGAGCCGGCAAAGCCGAACACGGCGCAGAACACCAGCAGGCTGCTGAGGTTAAGGTCGACCCCGTTGGCGGCCATGAACCCGTTGAAACCGAACAGGCTCAGGGTAATGCTTGCAACCAGCACCACCGCGAGGTTGGTGGCTACAAACAACAGAATGCGCATCATGGTTGTTACGTTCTCCTGACGGATGAGTTGTCGCTTACTGCGGGGTATATAAGGGGCCTGCCGCGCCGATTCAATCGGGGGACTATTTCAAACTGTGTACGGCGGAGTATGGCAGAGGATGGCTCGGGGGCTGTGGGATAGAGCGTTGCAGGATGTAAGAAACCTTCGGCTTGGGGGCTGCGTCAAGGGCGCTGGGTGTTTGCCGCAAGTGGGGTGGCGCCTGTGAGATCGAGCGCCGCCCGCGCGGCGCATCGCGAGCTGCGCTCGCTCCTACGTTTGTTTCGGGCCAATCATTCCTGTGGGATTTGCGCGCGAACGCCTTGGTGCATGACGCGATATCGTGTGGTACGGGCCCGGCGGTCGCGCGCGCCTGTCGCAGGCGTAACTGGCCCGAAACAAATGTAGGAGCGAGCTTGCTCGCGATGCGCCGCGCGGGCGGCGCTCGATCTACGCCCCACCATCAATCTTTCGTCGAACCCCTCGTCGCCCCCTCCCGGCGCCCCCCCTCCCGGCGCCCCCCCCTCCCGGCGCCCCCATCGAACCCTACTGCGAATACCCCTTCAGGAAATTGCCGATCCGGCCAATTGCCGCTTCCAGGTCATCCACCCGCGGCAAGGTCACCACGCGGAAGTGGTCCGGCCACGGCCAGTTGAACGCCGTCCCCTGTACGATCAGCAGTTTCTCCGACAGCAGCAGGTCAAGGGCGAACTTCTCGTCGTTGAGAATCGGGCAAACCTTCGGGTCGATCCGCGGGAACGCATACAGCGCCCCCATCGGCTTCACGCAGCTGACCCCGGGGATATCGTTGAGCAGTTCGTAGGTGCGGTTGCGCTGCTCCAGCAGGCGCCCCGGTGGCAGCACCAGGTCGTTGATGCTCTGGTATCCGCCCAGCGCGGTCTGGATGGCATGCTGGGCCGGCACGTTGGCGCACAGGCGCATGTTGGCCAGCATGTCGATGCCTTCGATGTAGCTGTGTGCGTGGTGCTTGGGCCCGGAGATGATCAGCCAGCCAGAGCGGAAGCCCGCCACCCGGTACGACTTGGACAAGCCGTTGAAGGTCAGGCACAGCAGGTCCGGGGCCAGCGAGGCGGTGCTGATGTGCACAGCTTCATCGTACAGGATCTTGTCGTAGATCTCGTCTGAGAACACCACCAGGTTGTGCTGGCGGGCCAGCTCCAGCATGCCCAGCAGCAGCTCTTTGGAATAGACGGCGCCGGTCGGGTTGTTCGGGTTGATGATCACCAGCGCCTTGGTGTTCGGGGTGATCTTCGCCTTGATGTCCTCAAGGTCGGGGAACCAGTCGGCCTGCTCGTCGCACAGGTAGTGCACCGGCTTGCCGCCGGCCAGGCTCACGGCGGCTGTCCACAGCGGGTAGTCGGGGGCCGGGATCAGAACTTCGTCGCCGTTGTTGAGCAGTGCCTGCATCGACATGACGATCAGCTCGGACACACCATTACCCAGGTAGATGTCCTCGATGGTGACGCCTTCGATTTCTTTCTGCTGGCAGTACTGCATCACCGCCTTGCGCGCGCTGAACAGGCCTTTGGAGTCGCTGTAGCCCTGTGCGGTGGGCAGGTTGCGGATCACATCCTGAAGGATTTCATCAGGCGCCTCGAAGCCAAACGGCGCCGGGTTGCCGATGTTCAGCTTGAGGATGCGGTGGCCTTCCTCCTCCAGGCGTTTGGCGTGCTTGAGCACTGGGCCGCGAATGTCGTAGCAGACATTGGCGAGCTTGTTCGATTTGCTGAACTGCATGATGGGATCCCGATTGAGAAAACGCGCTACGCCCCGCCGAAAGGTTTGAAAGGGCAGGAAGCGGGTGCCAGACTGAACGCCTGGCACACGAAGCCAACTAATATACGTGCCACCCGCGCCCCGGAAAAGACGGTGTGGGGTGAAATTCAGCCTGCCGAGGTTTCTACATGAAAAAGATCGAAAAAACCCTGGACGAATGGCGGTCGATGCTCGACCCCGAGCAGTACCAGGTATGCCGCCTCAAGGGCACCGAACGGCCATTTAGCGGCAAGTACAACAGCGAGCGCCGCGACGGTATCTATCACTGCATCTGCTGCGGCCTGGCGCTGTTCGATGCGCAGACCAAGTTCGACTCTGGCTGCGGTTGGCCAAGCTTCTACGCCCCGATCGAGGACAGCGCGATGATCGAGATCCGCGACACGTCCCACGGCATGATCCGCACCGAGGTCACCTGCGCCCGTTGCGACGCGCACCTGGGGCATGTGTTCCCTGACGGCCCGCCACCGACCGGCCTGCGCTACTGCATCAACTCGGTGTGCATCGACCTGCGCCCGCGCGACTGACCGGAGCCCGACAATGGCTGCATCGATACTGGACATCCCCTGCGTGACCCTGGGCGGCGAGCACAAAAAGCTCGGCGACTTCCCGGGCAAAGTACTGTTGGTGGTCAATACCGCCAGCCAGTGCGGTTTTACCCCGCAGTACAAGGGCCTGGAACAACTGTGGCAGGCCTACCGTGACCGTGGCCTGGTGGTACTGGGCTTTCCGTGCAACCAGTTCGGCAAGCAGGAACCTGGCGATGCGCGGGAAATTGCGCAGTTCTGCGAGCGTAATTTCGGCGTGACTTTCCCGCTGTTTCGCAAGGTCGAGGTCAACGGCCCGGGCGCTCACCCTCTGTTCGTTGAGCTCAAGCGGCGCGGCCCGGGCATTCTGGGTAGCCAGAAGATCAAGTGGAACTTCACCAAGTTTCTGGTCGACCCGGCCAGTGGCCAGGTCAAGCGCTATGCCCCCACCACCAAGCCACAGGCCCTGGAGGGAGACATCGAGCGTTTGCTCAGCCGCTGAAGGGCACCCAATGGTCGACCAAGGCCAGTAGCTCTTCGCGGCGGAATGGCTTGGCCAGGTAGTCGTTCATGCCCGCCGCCCGGCAGCGTTCGCGTTCTTCGGGCATGGCGTTGGCGGTGAGGGCGACGATGGGCAACTCGGGCCAGCGGCCGCTTTGGCGGATACGCCGGCTGGCCTCGTAGCCGTCCATCACCGGCATGTTGCAGTCCATCAGCACCAGGTCGAATTCCTCGCGCGCCAGCAGCTCAAGGGCCTCCGCGCCCTGGGTGGCCAGTTGCACCTGGCAGCCGAGCTTGGCCAGCATGCCCTTGGCCACCAGCTGGTTCACCGGGTTGTCCTCTACCAGCAGAATCCTCGCACGGCCTTGCTCCTGGGTAATGGCCGGGATGGCCAGCGGGTGTTCGGGCTCATGGCCTTGCAAGGTGCGGCGCAGGGTCTGGTACAAGGCGTTGCGTGCCAATGGCCGGGCTAGCTGGTGCAGCGGGGCCAAAGCCAAGGACTGCTCGTTGGGCAGGAAGTTGCCGTAGGCAGTCACCAGCAGAATCGGGGTTTTCAATGCCGGGCGCAGCTCGAACAGGTGCTCGACGTCGTCGGTGATCAACAGGTCGATCGCTTCGGCATCCAGCGTGGCGCATCTGTCATGGCGCTGGTAGGTCAGGCCCCAGGCGGGCAGCAAGTGCTGCAACAGTTCACTGAGCCCGCTGCCGGCTGCACTCAATGCTGCCACGCGGCCATGCAAGGGCGCTGGCGGGATGGCTTCGGTGTGCACGGTCAGCGGCAATTCGGCGGTAAAACAACTGCCAAAGCCCGGCTCGGAGCGAATGTGCAGGTGACCCTGCATGGCCTTGCACAGGTTGCGCGTCAGCGCCAGGCCCAGGCCGGTGCCGCCGTACTGGCGGGTGATGCCGGCACCGGCCTGGGTGAAAGGCTGGAAGATGCGCGCCTGGGCGTCTTCGGGGATGCCGATGCCGGTATCCCGTACCTCCAGACGCACACCGCCGACAATGGCCGCCAAGCGCACATCGACGCGGCCGAAGCGGGTGAACTTCAGCGCGTTGGACAGCAGGTTGCTGACGATCTGCCGCACACGCGTGGGGTCGCCAAGCACGCTGCTGGGGAAGTCGCTGGCGATCAGGCAGGTCAGCTCCACGCTTTGCGCGGTGTTCTGCGACAGCAGGTTGGCGGTGTCTTCCACCATTGAGCCCATGTCGAACGCAATGCGTTCCAGTTCCAGTTGGCCGGCATCGAACTTGGACAAGTCGAGAATATCGTTCAGCAGCTCTACCAGCACCTTGCCCGAGTCATGGGCGATAGCCAGTTGCTGGCGTTGCTCGCTGGGCAGCGGGTTGTCCAGTGCCAGGGCGATCATGCCGAGCATGCCGTTGAGCGGGGTGCGGATTTCGTGGCTCATGTTGGCCAGGAAGGCGGCGCGTGCCTGGGCCATGTCCAGCGCTCGGCTGCGGGCTTGTTCCAGCTCCTGGTTGGACAGGCTCAGGCTGCTGTTGCTGGCCTTGAGCTCGTTGGTGCGTGCCGACACAATGTCTTCCAGCTCGTTCAGGTACTGGGTCAGACGGTTTTCCGCGGTGCGCCGCTGTTCAATCTCGGTGGCCATGCTGACGAACTGCTGGTTGGCGACCTTCACCAGCACGCCGATTTCGTCATGCTCGTGTCCGTGGGGGCATTCCAGGCGCGTTTGCCGGGGGTTGCGCGGGTCGCGGCCGCTGAGTGCGCCGATCACCGTCACCAGCGGCTTGGTCAGCATCATGTAGAACAGCGCCAGCAAGATGCCGGTGAGCACCAGGCTGCGGGCGAAACCATTGAGCAGGGTAATGCCGGCACGGTCGAGAAAGCGGCTGCCGAAGGCGAAGGTGTCGATGTCCAGATACAGGGTGCCCAGGTATTGCTCTGGCATGTGGGTCAGGTACAGGCGCTCCTTGAACTGCCGCTGCTCGCCGAACAGGAAGTCGCTGAGTGGCCGGTAGCGGTCTTGCAGCTTGGGCCGCTCGACATCGGCCAGTACCGTTTCGTTGTTGTCGATCAGCCGTGCGCGGATGACGGCCGGCGACTGCAGCAGGCCGCGTGTCAGCTCCAGCGCCAGTTCCGAGTCGATGTTGTAAGCGATGCGCGAGGCCGGGTTGTGGCTGATTTGCAGCAGCGCGTTCACTTCACGGTTGATGGACGCGTCTTCGCTGGCATAATCGATGCCGATCTGGATGAGACTGAGCAATGTTCCCAGGATGAAGCCGACCAGGACTGTCAACCGGGCTTGCTTGTATGACAGGCGATTGGTGAACTTGATATCCATGAGTCCCGAGCCGGTTTCCCGTTCCTTGCGCTGCGCAAGCATAGCCGAATAGCCCCGGCTGCTGGTGGGTCTGTCTGTTCATTTCAGTTGATCGCCAGGCGGGGGCCGCTTGGCGCCCCTTCGCGGGCTTGTCCGCTCCCACAGGTACAGCTTAGCCCCAGGCTGAAGGCAAGCCCTGTGGGAGCGGGCAAGCCCGCGAAGGGGCGCGCAGCGGCCCCCACAAAACTGAGATTGTTAGGAGTCGTCATGGACGCTCGCTTGATCGCTTTTCTGGACCGCGCCGAATCGGTACTGGCGCGCCTTGAACCCCTGTTGCCGGCACAACGCCCGCACATCGACTGGGGCACCACACTGGCCGCGCGCTGGCAGCGTGATGGCCGCAGCGGCTACCTGCTGCCGCTGGACGTCAGCCTGGACATTCGCCTGACCGACCTGATCGGCGTCGACAAACAGTGCGACCAGCTGGGCCGCAACACCCACCAGTTCATCAACGGCCTGCCGGCCAACCACGCGCTGCTGTGGGGCTCGCGCGGTACCGGCAAGTCGTCGCTGGTACGTGCCTTGCTGGCTGAGCACGCCAGCGCCGGCCTGCGCCTGATCGAAATCGAACGTGACCACCTGGCCGACCTGCCACGGGTGGTCGAGCAACTGCAGAAGCTGCCGCAACGCTTCATCCTGTTCTGCGACGACCTGTCGTTCGAAGCCGGGGAGGGCGACTACCGGGTGCTCAAGAGCGTGCTCGACGGCTCGCTGGAGCAAGCCCCGGACAATGTGCTGCTGTACGCCACCTCCAACCGCCGCCACCTGGTGCCCGAGAAGGAAAGCGACAACGAGAACTGGAAGCGTGTCGACGGCGAACTGCACCCCAGTGAAGCAGTGGAGGACAAGATTGCCCTGTCTGACCGTTTTGGCCTGTGGCTGTCGTTCTACCCGTTCACCCAGGACCATTTCCTGAATGTTGTGGAGCACTGGATTGGCCAGTTGGCACAACCTGCGGGCCTTGTGTGGCAGCGCACCGAAGAACTCGACATCCTCGCCGTGCGCTGGGCCACCGGCCGCGGCAACCGTAATGGCCGTTGTGCCTATCAGTTCGCCCGCTACTGGGTCGGGCTGCAATTGCTGGAGCAAAAATAAATGATCGACCTCAATGCCAGTGGCGCCGGCCTCGACGGCTACAACCTGCTGGCGGCGCAAGTGCAGGCGCTGTTCGCCGACGAGCGTGACTTCATCGCCAACGCCGCGCAGTTTTCGGCGTTTCTGTATAACCAGGTGGACGACCTGAACTGGGCGGGGTTCTACCTCAACCGCAACGAAGAGCTGGTGCTGGGCCCGTTCCAGGGCCAGGTGGCGTGTGTGCGCATTCCGTTCAGTAAAGGTGTGTGCGGGGCCGCGGCGGCAACGCGGCAAACCCAGCGGGTCGAGGATGTACATGCATTCCCGGGCCACATTGCCTGTGACAGTGCCTCCAACAGCGAGCTGGTGATCCCGTTGGTGAAGGACGGCAGGTTGATTGGCGTGCTGGACCTGGACAGCCCGACGGTCGGGCGGTTCAGCGAGGCGGACCAGGTGGGGCTGGAGCGGTTGGCGGCGATCTTTCTGGCGTTGACTGACTGCTGATCGATGTTGCCTGTGCCGGCCTCTTCGCTTGTAGGAGCGGGTTTACCCGCGAAGAGGTCGGTACAGGTTAACCAATCAGTCGTAGATCACCTTCTTCTTCCAGGTCTCTTCCTCATCGGTCTTGAGCCCATCAGTCAATTCGTTGTGCTCGTCCTCCGCCGGTGCCATGCGGTCCATTACCTGGGCATTGGCCCGGGCCAACAGTTTCTCAAGATACGTCAGCTGCTCTTCATACACCTTCGGCTCCGGCTGCTTGCGCAAATACTGCACGCCGCGCTCGAAGGCCAGGCGCGCCTGGCCGGGCTGGCCTTTCTGCAAAGCCTGCTGGCCCAGGTTGTTGAAGAACTCGATATGCAACAACACCAGAATATGGCGGATCTCCTTGACCCAGTGCTTGGCCTCGGTCGTTGGCAAGAAGCCTTCCTGGGCTGCGCGGGTCACCTGATTGTGCAGCGCCTCCAGCAAGAAGCGTACGTCCTTGGCCTTGATCTCGGTGTGGATCGGGTTAGGAGGGTTGCAGACCGGGAGCTTGTCGCCCAGGGCAATCAGCCCTTCCAGTTCGGCGATGCGCGCCTTGAATTCGGCATTGTGCTTGTCCACCGCCAGCAGGCGCTGGTTGAGGTTCAGCTCCAGGCGGGTCAGCAGCAATTTGAGAGCCGGGGTCATGAACTGGCCGGGGAACGTCTCGGTGATTTCGCCACAGCGACGCAGGCGGTCGGCGAGCTCGATCTTCGTCCGGGCGCGCTCAAGCTTGCCATTCTCGACCACATTGTTGAGGTAGCCGATCACGATCAGCAACGCGATGCCCGCCACGATGAGCAGGGTGATCAGAAGTGGTGTCACCGTTAATGCCTCATGAATAGGTTTGCATATTGAGTGTAGGAGCGAGCTTGCTCGCGAGAGGCCCTGACAGCCATTCTCTTTTTCTATCGGCAAACTGTGCCATGACTGGATGCTGGCACATTAATGCTGACTTGACGCCAGAAAATCAACGCCAAACCCCGGCAGGCTTGCCAAAACAGCGCTGGGTGTACCCGGAAGTCATTGATTTAAATAAATTTCTACAAAGGGGTTGACGCCTTCCCGAACCATCCATAGAATGCGCGCCACTTGCAGCGTAAAGCACACAGCGAAACGCAGCAGGGAGTGAAAGCAGGCAGTAATGCCAGCAGCGTGTCCCCTTCGTCTAGTGGCCTAGGACACCGCCCTTTCACGGCGGTAACAGGGGTTCGAGTCCCCTAGGGGACGCCAATGCGGGAATAGCTCAGTTGGTAGAGCACGACCTTGCCAAGGTCGGGGTCGCGAGTTCGAGTCTCGTTTCCCGCTCCAGTTTCTCCGGCACTGCTTAACGGCGGGGCAGGAAAAGAAAATCCAGGCTGAATCGTGAGGTTCATGTTCTGGTGCACTGAAAAGTGTTGTGTGTCCCCTTCGTCTAGTGGCCTAGGACACCGCCCTTTCACGGCGGTAACAGGGGTTCGAGTCCCCTAGGGGACGCCAAATGCGGGAATAGCTCAGTTGGTAGAGCACGACCTTGCCAAGGTCGGGGTCGCGAGTTCGAGTCTCGTTTCCCGCTCCAGTTTAAATACTGTGGCGTCTATGCGGTGCAGTGGTGGTGAAGGTCGTCAAGGCGCTTCACGCCAAAAGCGGTAAAGTTTCACAATGCGGGAATAGCTCAGTTGGTAGAGCACGACCTTGCCAAGGTCGGGGTCGCGAGTTCGAGTCTCGTTTCCCGCTCCAAACGTAAGATAAAAAAGGGACCTCAGGTCCCTTTTTTTTCGTCTCGATTTCACCCCGATACAACCCTGTGCTAAAGCCCCTTGTTCAGGGGCTTGCACTGTTCAACGGTAGTGAACGGTGAAGTTCAGCGCGCCAGCGGCCACGCCAGGTGTCACCCGGGCCTCGGTCTGCACGTAGCGGGCATTGAAATGCAGCACGGTTTGGCCAATATCCAGTTCCTTGATCAACTGCTCGGACTGCAGGGGCATCGGTGTAGTGTTGTCGCTGTGCAGTATCTGGATGCCGACGCCGTCGGCGCTGCCTGATCCCGGGAGTATGCTGAACACGCCTTCGGTGGGGTCGATGGGGACTGAGCCTTGGCTGGTATCCAGCATCAGATGGATATCCGCACGCTTGGTACCCGGGGCACTGCTGTCCACGCAGTTGTTGAGGGTGATCTGGAATGGAACGGAATTTAGGGGCGTGCCGACCCCCTTGAAGTCATCGATGCTGTATTCCCCCATGTTCACAAGGCCGGGATTCACCTGGTTTCCTGCCAGGGAGCACTGCGCGCGGGTGATGGTGGCCTGGACCTTGTAATCCATGACTTTGCCTAAGTCATGGATGAAACCATGAAACACCTCCACGTCGACCTCTTGCGGCCCAGGGTCGATATCGCCAATCTTGATGAAGCTGGCCTTGCCGCGGATTGCGTCCAGTGGCAGGCTAAACGAGGTCGGCTTGGTCATGGTCCCTGTGTAGGGGATGCCAGTGCCTGCGTCGGGCGTGAAGGTGTTGTCGGCACTGCCATTGAAGGGGAAGCCAAGATCGATGGCAACGCCCACGCCCTTGATGTTGGTCTGCATCACCATGCCATCCACGTTCTTGTTGCCCATGAGGGGCAGGCTGCCGACGAACGGTGGTGCGCTGTTGGGCAGCCTGGCAGTGACTGGGGTGGCAGCGTTATAGAAGCAGGTCAAGGTCGCCCCTTGGTCATTTTTAGCGTATAGACTGGCCTCGCCGATGAGCGTCCCGACGGGTGCATCGCGCGGGATCGAAAAACTGACCTTCTGGTTTTTGAAGGTCATGTAGGTTGCGCTGCCGGCGCCCCAGCTGCAGTTGGCCTGCGCGCTGGTCGCCGCCAGCCAGGGCATGAGGTTGCAGAGGGTTAAGGCAAGCAGGCGCAGGCGGCGGGTGTGGGGCGGGGTCATTAGGCGTGTTCCTGTGAGTCGTCGGCAGATGCCGGTTTGGTGTCGTCAACCGATACGGGCAGGCATTGCAGCGTTTGCATGCGGAAGCCATCGAGCAGTGGCAGGTTCTGCGGGTTCACCGCAACCTGGCAGTGTTGATTACCGTCGTCCTGCCAGCGTACCGTCAGGTGTTGCGGACCTTGCTGGGTGCTTGCCAGCAGGGTTTGCCCAGCCTGGCCGACCACGGCCAGTGACTTGCCTTGCTCATCGCTGACGTCGGCGCCGAACGGCAGTGGGCGGCCGTCGGGGTGTTGCAGCGTGAGCACCATGCGCACCACCCGGCGTGCGTCGAAGCGGGCCTTGACCACTGCACCTCGGCGTGGAACCACTTGCTGGCTGCCATTTTCGATGACCACTTCGGGGGGCAGTTGGTCGGTGTCGAGTACCAGTGAATTGACCCGATAGGGGCGCAGGTATGGGACCAGCAGGTATCCATCGGCATCTGTCCGTGTCGAAGTGGCATTCTGCATGCCGAGATCGGCGACGTCGGGTACGTGTACAAGCGCCGTGGTCTCCCCCATGTAGCTGCCGAAGGTGATGCCGTCGGCATGGGCCAGCATCGAGCCACTGGCGTTCAGCGACAGGGTGCGATAGTTGCTGCCCTCGCTGTAACCTACGCCATAACTGGCCTTGCTGCCCTGGTAGGCAAGCGATAGGTTGCCGCTCTTGCGGTTGTTCTGGTCGTTGGCCAGCGCCGCATAGTAACTGAGGCGGTCATCCAGCAAACCGCCTTGCAGGCTGGCGCGCTCGCTATACTGGCCGTTGACGCGTTGCAGGTCGAAACGGGTGGTCTGCCGGCGGCCGAAGTCCAGTGGCAGGCTCAGGCTCAGCCCGAACATCCTGCTGTCGGTATTGCGTTCGCTCAGTGATTGCGAAGCGAAGAGATTGACCCCGAGGTCACCCAGGCGTGTGTTGTACTGCAGCTGGAACTGACGACGCTGGTAGTCGCTGCGCCAGTAGTCTTCTTGCGACAGGGTCAGGCTCAGCGAGCTGCTTTGGCCCATGGTCTGGTATGCCGAGGCTTCCAGGCGGCTGCGCCGGCTACCGGCAAACCGCGAAGCGCTATTGCGTTGCAGGACGGCTTCGTCAAAGTCGCGGTAGCCCTCGGTGGAGTAGCGGTAGCCGGCAAAGCGCAGGCTGGTGCGGGTCTGGAAACTTTTGCCATAGCGCAGGGCAACGCTGTGCCCCTGCACTTGCCCCAGCGAACCACCCAGGTCGGTGCTCGCCTGGGTGACGTCCAGCGACAACGCACCCAGGTCAGCGAAGTCGCGGGCCGCCCCCAGTGCGTAGGCGCGATAGTAGTCACTGGCCAGCAGGCCGCCATAAAGCGTGCTGTTCCAGGTGCCGCCGCGGGCCAGGGTGGTTTGCCAGAACCCTGGCTTGTCGAGGTGTTCGGCACCGTTGTAGCGGCCAGCGGTGCCCGTATAGCGCCACACCCCTTCGCGTAGCAGGCTCCCCAGCGATGAATAGGGCTGGATGAAGCGGCTGACCTGCCCATCGCTTTCGGTCACCACCACCTCCAGCTCACCGTGACCGGCACCGACGCTGAGGTCGTCGATGGCATACGGTCCCGGGGCTACATAGCTGGAATAGATCGGGAAGCCGTTGCGCAGCACTTCGATCTTCGCCCGAGTTTGTGCAACACCGCGGATGACCGGAGCATATTGCTGCAGGGTATCGGAGAGCATCTCCTGGTCGGAGGCCAGGCGCACGCCAGAAAAAGCAAAGCTGCGAAACACATCGCTGCCGGTAAAGGTTTCGCCCAGGGTGAGGTTCGCGCGCAGGCCGGGCAGGTCACGCTGGGCGTAGGTGTCGCTGCGGCTCCATTGCCGTGTACCGTCATCGCCCTGGCGCAGTGCCTGTTGGCTGCGCAGGCGCCAGGCACCCAGGTTGATCCCACTGTTCAGGTAGAGGTCTTGGCTGCTTGTGTTGCGCCCTTCGCGCAGGCTGCTGTGCTGGGCCGATACCTGATAGTTGACGAACGCTGCATTGATGCCCGCGTCCCAGCGCTCTTGCGGCACGTTGCCCGAGCGGTCCTGGCGCAGGGCAACCTGTGGGATCGACAACGACAGGCGCAGCTGCGCCGGGTCGAAGTCGACACTGGCCTGCGGGATCAGGGTTGCCAGGTCGACACAGCTATCATCCTCGGGCAGGGCTGTCTCAAGCGCTTGCTCGCGCAGGTCCAGGGCACGCAACACGTCGCCGGTCAGGCAGGGTTGCAGGCCACTACCATTGGCAGCGGCATGGAACTCCAGCTCCCGCTCTTCGATGGGGGCAAGGTTTACCAGCAGGGCAACGCGATAGCGCCCTGCTGGTAGCGGGGTATGTGCAGCCAGGCTCTGCAGCGCCACTGCCCCGGCATCCGTCGCCTGGCCGGGGGGCTGGCGCATGAAGCCTGCCTGGAACGTGACAGGTGAGGTTTCGGCAAGCGTGGAGGTGGCGGGTGCCAAGGTCACAAAGGCACCCAGCAGTGGCGAAAGCGGGGCAAGGCGTAGGCGTGATGGCAGGTGCCTGCGCCGATCGAGTCGAGGCATTGGGGGGTCCTGAGCTGCGCTACCGGTCAGTGCCAAGGCAGTACCGGTGGGGTGGCTGTGTTGTGAAGCGAGCAGCGGCGCAGGGGTGCTTCAAAAGACGGTGTACGCCGAGTTCGAGGGCGCTAGGTTAGGCGGGGCGGGGGTGAGGTAATGTAGGAAGAGTCTTCAGTGTCTGGCGGAGTAATCAGCGTGAGCGAGGGGTACTGCATTGTGGGAAGGTTCCCGCTGCGTTGCGCAGCGGGAACCTGGTTGGGGTCACTAGTAGCTGTTTACTTTCACTACATACCCTAGCCCCAAACCGTTGCTCTTCTTCAATACGAGTTCGTCGCCAACACCCAATATCGTGAAGTCTGGGTATGCGATAGGGGGCGGAGATGTCGCCCCATTACCGTTTTGAAGCACTTGAGACTCCTGAGAGAGGTTTTCTGAGGACGCGTAGGTCGAGGGAGGGCTCGAGGTGGGGTTATTACGGGGGAGCGTAGGTGAATTCGGAGGAGTTTCCGAAGGGTTAACCACCGACCTGTTAGAATTTGTTCTGGTTAAGATCCTTGGGCTGTTACTTCCTCTGGTAGCCATTGTCGAGGCTCGGGAGAGCGAACCCCCACCGGCAGAAGATGGGTTTGCCACTGGTGAGAGCTTGCCCCCATGTTTGATGATACCTGCGTTCATCTCGCCAATGTTTTTGAGCGCTGCGCTTATTCCACTCGTTCTGGCGGCAGCCGCTTTGGCCGCGTGGAGCGCCGCTCTGCTAGCCTTGATCCCGACCCCCGAAGCGAAACCGCCCGCAAAGGAGAGTCCAAAGAGTATGTATTGCAGGTTCTGGTCCTCTTCATTGTTGACGGCGATATAGATCTGTCCAAAGAACGCGATGCCGTTGGCGGTGACACCCGCGACCCCCAAGGCGAATTTAGGGGCTAAACTAAGACTCAATGGCGCTGACCACGGCATTAAGTATACTGAAGCGGCGAATATCACCCCGGCTATGGCCACGCCTATCCAAGCGCCCCAAGGCGCTTTGGGCTTCTCGGGCGGGTCGATATACGATGGTGGTACACGGTCAGGAGGGATGCCTTGGACACGGTGCCCGGTAGGGTCGCGCCAGTTCACCGGGTTGCCTAGGGCGTACAGGTAGGGATTGATGCCTGCTTCCTCCTGGCTTAGCGAGTCTGGGCTGTGGAAGCGCATCAGTCCTGGGTTGTACGCACGATAGCCGCTGCCGAGCAGATACCAGCCAAGCGCTTCTTCGCGGGCTTCGCCGTTGAACGCCAGCAGGGTGCGCATGCCGTTGTCGGCAGGGCGCTCGCCATAGACGCTGTAGTTGGCGTGGCGGGTACCCTGGGCATCGGTTTCGCTGACCACGCTACCGGCGATATCGCTGTGCAGCAGCCGTGTGGCCTCGGGGGCGGCCGGGTATTGCTGAACGCCCAGGGGCTGGATGCCGCTGTACAGGTATTGAGTCAGGACATCGTTTTCCAGCGTGCTGTCCAGCTGATGGCCCAGGAAACGGCGATGTACCTGGCGGCCGTCGGCATGCCGCGATGCCAGCAATTGATCATGCCCGTCGTACTGGTACTCCACCAGCGTGGTTTTGCCGTCGACATCGATGACCCGTTGCAAACGGCCAAGGGTGTCGTACTCAAGCTTGCGGCCAAGTTCGTCATTGAGCATGTTGCCTTGCTCGTCATAGGTGAACGTCTGCTCTTCGTCGAATGTCTGCTCCTCTTCGAATGCCTGCCATTCATCGTCGAAGGCCTGTTGGGCGGTGTAGCCCTCGAGCAGGCGATAGGCAACCTTTTCCAATTGGAAACTGCCATCCTCTTTGTAGGTAAAGTCGGCTCTCTCGCTGTTGCCATCGGCAAACTCGGTGGCGCGACGGGTTAGCCGGTCCAAATCGTCGAGGCGGAACAGCTGGACACTGATCTGGCGCCCTTTGGTGTCGCTGGGCAGGTCCTCGCCAGTGCAGGTGTACTGGACCAAGCGATCGAGTTCATCGTACTCGAAGGTTTCCTTGCGCACCTCCTTTGCGTCCCGAACCAGCGTACGGCTATAGAGCAAGTCATTGTCGTACCATTCCAGGCTCAACACTTGTTCTGCAGCGCCATTTACGGTCAGCGTGCGTGTTTTCTCACGGCCCAGGGCATCGTATGTCTGGGTGCACAGCACGCAGCGATCGGCATTCCCGCCGTCACGGGTTTCGGTGCTGCACAGCAAACCCTGGCTGTTGTACTTGAGAACACTGTGCAGCGCCCCTTGGCTGATGCTGTTTACGCGGCCCTCGGCGTCATAACCGTATTCGCACTCGTGGCCATCGGAGTGCTTGCGAGTGCGTATCCTGCCTTGAAGGGAGTGTTTGTAGTCACTGTGGTGTTGCTCTTTGCCCCCGACCATCCAGGTGTCTTTAGCCAGGTAGCCCTCCTGGGTGTATTCATACCCGTGTCGGCCATTGCCGTTGTCGGCGCTCGATATCTGCGCGGTGGTCTTGTCGTAGCCGAAGATGGCCTGCGTAGTGGAATGCCGTTGCCCTGGCACTTCGATACTGGCATCCAGCATGGTGGGTTGTTCAGTCAGCTGCGGCAGGTAATTGTATTGGATGACGCGCTTGCGGTTCTTGTCTTGTGCGTAAGCCGTACGCTTGTCGATCAGCAAGGTCTGCGTCACGTAGTCGTAGTCCTCGATCCGTGGGCCGATCTTCACCTGTTTCAGCCTGCCCAGGCCATCGTAGCTGCGGCTGAATACCGTTTCGGCGGTGTCGCTGCCCGCTTTTTGCACTTCCAGCCTGGTGGTGAGTTCCTCCACGCTGTACCCGACGAAGCTACGCAGCAGCGCGCTACCGTTCGGGCGCACGGTTTTGTACATGCGTCCCCAGACGTCATAGCTGAATTTGCGGATGCGGGGTACTGCCTTGCTGCCCGGTGTGGTGGAGCTGAAAGTGTCCTGGGTGCAGCGGCCAAACCCATCGTAGACGTAGTCCGTGCGGCCGACTTGCACCGGTGGTTGACCTGGCTCTTCGATCTGGCGGTACTCGTAGGATGGTTTGTTGAAGGCATTCAGCTGGCTGACCCGCACATTCTGCCTGACGCCCGGTTGGTCCCGGGTTTCAATCCACTCGGTGACCAGATCGCCGCCTACGCCGAACGGTGTGGAGTCCGTGAACTCCGTGACGCCATCCGAGCGGAATACCTGGCTGCGTGCACCCCAGCCGTCGTAGCCATAGTCATAGGTCGTGGTGACGTCGGGCTGTTGCGGGGCCTGCGCACCTGCATCGACAGGTGGGTAGTCGTAGAGCGTCTCGCGGATGAGGCGGCCTGCCGAGTCATAGCGTGACGTCGATAGCGTGCGCGTCAGGCGCGTTGCTGGGTCGCCAGCAACGATGACCTCGCGCTCTTCCCTGATCGGCCGGTTCAGGCCGTCGTAGACCACCCGTGTGATCACCCCTTTGGCGTCAGTGACTTGGTCATAGGAGCGTTTTCGTCCCTCATCGATGAAGAATCGGTAGGCGTAGCTACGGGTGGCCTGGTAAACGCTGTCGGGCGCCGTAGTGTGCTCTATCAGGCGGTTCAGCATGTCGTAGCGGAAGCGGCTCACCACGCCATTGAGATCTTCATCTTCGACCAACTGGCCACTAATGATCGACTGCGCGGCGCGGGTCGTCGTTTCGAGCGTGCCGCCGGGTGCTTTGTAGGTTTCTTTGGTCTGCAGCCAGGTAGGATTACCGTCGAGATCATTGGTGATCTCATAGCGCCAGGCGGTACTGGCCGAGAAACCGTTCATGCTGAACTCATGCTTGTCGGTGCGGCCATGCAAGAGTGGATTTTCAGGCATGTTCAGGTAGTAGCGGTGATTACTGTGCAGCAGGTGTTCTGTTTCTGCTTTCTGCCCGCCAGCGCGTGCCTCGATCTTGACCTCGAAGGTGTCCTCGTTCTCCAGTGCCAGCCAGTGGTTGGGCAGTTGCTGGGATGTGGCCTGGGCCAGAGCGGGTAGTTTGACGTACCGATAGCGGTTGCGCTTGATCGGAGCAGCATCCAGTGAGCTGTCGGCCACGGGCGCCGGGTAGACCGTTTCACATTTCAGGTTGCGCACAAAGCCTTCTGGGTCTTCCGGGCAGCCTTCGCATCCATTGGAGTAGTACTCGCGTACCGTGCGTATGCCGTTGGCCTGGATCTCCTCGGTCAGGTTGCCAAAGGTGTCGTACAGGGTCACCAGGGTTTCATCGCGGCGCTTGTTGGAGTTGCCGTCCAGCGTCCAGGACTTGGTCACTTGGTGGGGCAACTGGAAATGGTTGGGCTGAGCCTTGAAGTTCAGATTGTCTACTTCGTGGTACTTGGTCGTGACGGTTTCGATGCAACCCTGTTGTTGGGTGACCTGTTCGGTCAGGAGATGAAAGCGGTTGAAGGTGCGTGTGACCGTTCGCAGCACTTGGTCGCCCAGGTAGTGGTGTGATGTGGACTGGTAGCGGAAGGTGGGATCAGAGGAGTCGTAGAGAATGTCTAGACCCGTGTCGGACCAGCTGACACCGGCACCATTGCCCAGGAAGTTGTTGTTGCTGAACTCGTAGGTGTTTTTCAGGTAAGTGGTATCGTCCAGTGGGTCGGGCTGAAGGATGTGTTCGGTGGCGTAGGGCAGGTATTTGTCTTTCACACCTGGAAACGCATGGCCGTCCACCTTGTACTTAACCGTTTCGATGCCACCGACGGGGCTTTCCAGGCGGGTCAGGTAGTACAGGCTATCGTTATCATAGGGGACGTAGTCAAACTGCCAGGCTGCTTTGTCCGGGCCCGGCAGGGACACACTTGTCAGGTGACCACCTTGCAGCCCCAAGGTAAACCGGGCATGAGCCTCGGTGCCCGGGTTTATATCTATAAGTACCTCGGCGTTGCCGGTGTAATCAATGCGCAGTAACACGCGCTTGCTGTCATCGCTGATCGATGTCAGGTGCGGCGTGGTCTTGTCTGGTGCGTAGTGCAGGTTGATGCCATGCCCTGACGGCGCCAGTACCCGTACCGGCACTGCCCAATCATAGTTGGCGTCGCGTGGTTCGAGGATTTCGGTCAGGCCCGACTTGTGCGCAATGCGAAAGCGTTTCTGTTCGCCCTCGCTGATATCGCTGAAGTGAAAACTTTCCAGCTTACGCTCCGCGATGACGGCAGCCTCCCCAGGACCATTGTTGTCGACCTTGAATCTTTCACCGCTGTGCAGGTTGAGCATGCCGCTGGAGACGGTAAAGCGTGTCAGTTTCAGGCTCCAGCCAGTACCGAACCCCGTCTTCTCGTTGTTCATCGGGTTGAAATTAAGCTGCAACGGCAGGTCGGGACCGCACAGGTTATTGGCGTTAAGTGTTGGCAGGTCGATGCTTAACGCATATTGGCCGGTGCGCGGGTCGACACTGCCTTGAACGAAACTTGAAAAGTTGAAGGCGTTGGAATGCACGGACATGACATTATTCTCGCGAAGTGGATGGGAGGCCAGGTTTTTTCGAAAGGGTGACCTCAATTTTTTTTAGTGTGTCGTTGCTCGCTGTACCGGTTTTTCCCATGACAACCACGCCCATCCCTTCCTTGATGAAGGCGTTGTTATCGTAAGTTCTCGCGTAATAGTAAATATCGTTCGGCTCCAGGCCGGCCGGGTGGTGAGTGGTCTTGAGTTTTAGTGACCAGTCATTGCCAGTCAATGTAATGACCGAGGCGGAAGGTATATCGGCGAATTGGATTTTGCGTGGCTTGGAAAGCGTTATGTTGAGTGTGAATGTTTCGCCATACTTTTCTGGGATGATTAATTCGTTAAAGGCTTGGTCCGGGTCGGTAACCATTATAACGCCCGACTGGAGGGGGGCACTTTCAGTGTTCATGCTGGTCGTCTCATGTCAGCGTGTGGATCGGGTGTGCCGCAGCTGGAGTGCCCGCGACATCCATGAGCGAAAGTGATGCGCATAGGCCTCACGTATTCGCATACAGGCTAGGGGGGCTTTCTCTGGCGCGCACCTAGCAGTTTTACCAGTTGTTCGACCGATCCGAGCAGGGCTATAACTTTGCTGAAATATGTTGCTGGCAGACGAGGCCCAAGTGTTCCAGGGCGTAGCGTTCAGCTGGCACTCCTACAGTCGCCCATGCGATGGCGTCGACGTATTCGTCCTGTTCAAATTGGCAGGTTGATCAGCGATTGCGACGTTTCAGCGTAAAGGGTAATTAACCTGAGGTCGCTTGACATGAGTGGGCTGAAAGCTGCACCCGAGAAGCCGCATATCCCTGATTTGAATGAACGTGATGAGATAGATCTGGATAAATTGGGTGCCGATGCATTGGTCGTGCGTATTAAGTACACGGGTATGGATGACGCAGATACTGTAAGCCCACGCTGGATAGGGGCTAACCCGGGCGGTGATGCCTTCGATGATACAGGCGCGGGGTACCCGGTCGACCCGATAGATGGGGTCGAGGTAAAGATCGATAACGCAACTATCCGAGGCGCCGCTGGCGGATGGGCATTTCTGTCCTACACCGTATTCCCATCCGGCGGCAACCCGCTGGAGTCACTTCGGCAGTTTTGCTATGTGGGGGTGCGCCCGCAAGAGGGAGGCGAGACGCTAGCGGTGCTACAGGCGCTGCCCTCGCACGGCTTGGTCATTCAGCCCCGCAAGCTCCCCGTCGGTGGTGTGGTGACCGTGCTTGTCGCTCCCTACCAGGCCATGCAGCCGGGAGACAAAGTCCATCTCAAGGTGGTCGGCTACGACGAAGATGGGGATAAAGATGATGATTGGTCCAGGACGCTGGTAGTCGATGAAGACCATTTCGGCAAGAAAGCCCTCTCGGCCACCGTTCCCAAAAACTTTTTCAGCTTACTGGAAAAGGGCCATGCAGAGGGCTCTTACAGCATTGAATTGGTGAACGGCAGCAAGCTCGATTCGCCTGTCCAACGCTGGGAAATCGACTCGGGCGCGACTTTGCCCCAGCCCCTCGAAAAACCTGCCATCGATGGGCATGCGGAGGGCGAACCGCTGGAGCCGGCGAAGCTCCGCTCGGGCGTGACGATCCGGGTTCCGGTGTACCCTTCGATGGCGCCGTCTGACCGCGTTGTCATGCATTGGCGCAGCCCGGTGGGGGACCTGATCCAGTCGGTGCGTGTCGATCCCAGCACCATGGAGGCGGCCTCGATCCCTTTTCAGGTTTCTGGCGAAACCTTGGCGTCCAATGGGGGCACGACGGTGTGGTTGAGCTACCAATATGGCCGACCGGGCGAGAGCCTGAGTTCGAGCGAGTTGCAGGTAGAGATACTGCCAATGCGAGAGGCGCTGGTGGCGCCTGATATCAGGGGTGCCAACCCGGATGCAACGCCAGATTGGGGAACGATGGAGGCGCTGTCTGGTATTGACGGCGTATATGTTGTAGTGCCCACCGGCGTTGTCGCGCCTGGAGAACGCGTGCAGGTGCATTGGATGGGGCATTCCGAATGGGGCCAATACGTGGCCAAGGAGCCGGCGAGCACAGCCGACCCGCTGCGTTTTCTCATCCCGGCGCAGTATGTTGTGGCGAATATGGCGCGGGGTAACAAGGACGAATCCAGGCGTTTCAAGGTGTTTTACCGGGTGATCAACGAAGCCGATGAAGCTGAT
This sequence comes from Pseudomonas sp. LTR0, assembly GCF_036630035.1. Taxonomy (NCBI): domain Bacteria; kingdom Pseudomonadati; phylum Pseudomonadota; class Gammaproteobacteria; order Pseudomonadales; family Pseudomonadaceae; genus Pseudomonas; species Pseudomonas sp. LTR0. The sequence continues at coordinate 3,939,339 of NZ_CP123734.1, read as the reverse complement.
TATTTCGACTCGGTGGCCTACCACCTGCGAGTAGCGCCACTGCCACATGAACAGTTGCCGCAGATTATCTGCAAGGGTGTCGTTGGTAAAGAGCTGCCGCTCTCGAAAGTGCCTGAAGACGGTGCCGAGCTAGAGCTGGGAACTTGGCACTTCATTGCTGAAAAGCAACTACTGACCTTGTCGATCGTCGGCGTGACGGCAGAGGGCGAGCAGGAATACGTGTTTCACGATGCTATCGAAGTCTCCTCAGGGGAAGTCGAGGCCGGGGTGAAGGCGAAGTTACCCAAGGACATATTGAAGCGGCTCATCGTGGATCAGGGATTCACGTTGTATCCACGGCTCAGCTATGACGGTGGAATTTACTATACGCCCTTTCGTGTTAATAGCTTGACGTTAGTCGACTAGTTCCAGGTTGTCGCGCATCAAGTGCTGGCGTTTTGTTTCCAGCGATGACGGGCGCTGAGTGATTTTAAGTGAAGTGCTGTCAGCAGGTTGTTTTGTTGTAACGCTGTGCGGGCACACTGCTGTGCAGTCTGTGATGCACCTTTCTTGTTTCTAGAGTTCAGAGGGTTAAATAAATGCCTAGGCCTACACTTGCTCAATATTTGAAATTCCTTGGAGAAAAGCCCCAGACGAAAGATTGGGGGGCTATACTGGTTTATGATCGTTTTAAGACCAACATGCTGTTGACCCAGGAGCACATTGAACGTTTCGACGGTAGCCATTGGCTAAAACCTATCAACCTGCGTGATCTAACTGAGACGGGTAGTTATATTGATCTGGCGGAGCTTACCTTCAGCAAACCCAGCTTGACCTTCGTCAACTCGAGCATTAGTAGCTCTGATGCGCGGTTGAGCATGCGTATGGTTGGCGGCACCATCAAGCATCTGCGCGAAAAGTCAGGCAGTGATACCTTGGAAGTGGTAAGCATCGCTCGGGTCGACCCACTGACCGCCCCGTCCGTGCGTATGAACATCTCTCTCAAAGAGAGCAACGGGGGCAACATTAATGACAAGGGCCGGGTAACACTGAACCTGGCCGAGGGTACAGCCTATACGTTCGAAGTTTCTGCATGGAAGGACTTGAACGATAAGGTGGGTAGCGCTATTCGGAAAGAGTTTCAAGGGAGGGAGGTGGAAGAGCAAGTATGGGAACTGAACACGCTCGCGCCAGTGGAAGGTGAATTGAAGCCGACTTCTTTCTCGGTTCGAACGCACTCACTGGCCAAGGCCGGCCAGGCGCTCGCGAGTACTGATCCGGCCGAACTTGAAGAGGGCGCGGTACTGGTTGGCGTGGCCTTCCATGGTGAGGCGGTCGGTGATTGGCCTGCGGGCGATGAAGGTTTTCCGTATTTACTGCCATTGCCAGCGCCGGGCAGTGAACACGACTCTTACACGTTAAACTTGATCATAAGTAATGACAGCTGGGTCAAGCATGTGCTCTCCAAGCTGTGGAGAAGTGTGCCCGAGATCACGGACCCGGAACCGGTGTTCGTACAAGAGGGTGCTTTCTGTGTAGGAATTGACTTTAGTTCCACGGTCAATTTCAGTTACCCAGGTGATCGCGAGGATTTTGACGAAGATAGCTGGGTGCGCTGGCAGCGTTATGACGCATTTGCTTTGACAGAGAATGACAAAAGTTTAAGGTTTCGCTTGGTCGCAAACAACAAAATTATTTTTCAGTGGGCTCCGGTTGCAGACGTTACATTCGAGGCTTATTTCCTTTGGACCGAGGTTTGGTGGACCGCTGAGCGGCGTGCGCGGTACAAGCTTTTGTGCACGAAAGAGTTTGATATTGACCTTGCAAATGATGGTAGAGTGATTTTCAAAGCCGGTTCTGAGACGTCGAAGGTCGTTGATATCGAGAATCTGGATGGTTATAACTGGGGGATCGGTCCATTTGAAAAATATATCATACAGGACACCGCCCCAGTCGTGTTGGAAAGCGTAGTTGCGAGTTTCAAGACGATCTGGACGGCTGTGAATAACGCATCGGTTTCGCTGGACGTTTTGCGTTTGAATGGGTTGTTGTTCCGTAGCAATCAGGTCGCTGAACCCCAGCTTGTGCGAACCCCGGGCGACCTGTCGTTGCTGGGTACCCTGGCACCGAAGTTCACCGCCTTTGCCATTGAACCTCTAGAGGCATCGATTGGGGCCGGTACAAGTCAGGACTTCGCCCTGACGACACCACCCAACGGCCCAGTTACCTGGACTGTCAAGCCCGTGCCAGGCTCAGAGGGTGAAATAGGCTCTATCAAGGATGGCACCTATACCGCGCCGACGCGGGACAAGATCACAGGTGCCTCGAAGCAGGTCATCGTCGAGGCCCAATCAGGCGACAGTATCAGTCGGGCATTGGTGACAGTCGTCGCTAGAAAAGTCTCGGCCTATCCGCTTCTACAGGTCGCCCATTATTCGCCGGAGCCTCCGACGAAACCCCGCACTTACCTGCTGATAGGTGGCAGCTTGGATGAACAGTTGCAGTGGAGCATGGGGGGCGGTGCCAAAGGCGCCTTGCGTGAGCCAAACGCCGACGACGATAACCTTGAGATTCCCCCGGGTGCGAACGCGCGCATTTATGAGGCACCGACCCATCAACCGGGTGCTGCGAACACGATTGGGCGCGTGTTGCAACTGGACACTGTGCGGGTATCCGCTGGGGGGGAGACGGACGTCTTCGATATCCTCATAGCGTGGTTCCCTGTCACTGGCGTGCTCAAGGCTACGCAGCCGGAAGAAGGAAAGCTGGCGCTGGAGCTTTGGACTCCAGGGGGAATGATGGACCCTGAGCTAATCCCGCCTGATGCGGTCGATTGGTACACGGTAAGGGGGGCGGGCAATATTGATGAAAAAACGGGTGTTTATACAATCAACGAAAAGGACAGCGATTACGTCATTCTTGCAGCGATTGAAAAGACTAGGCCCAATACCTGGGATTACGTCGTGCTTCCATTACCCTACGACCCGGATTACATCGAGAAGCTGAAGCAAGTCAAGCAAAACACCGGTGCGAAGGGGGCTTGATCATGGCTAGCAATTCAAAGGATGACCTGCTCGCAGAACTGAGCAAGGGTGACGCCATGCACGGCTGGGGTGCGATGCTCTCGATCGGCCGCGACCGTTTCAACCAACTGTTGCAGGATCGCTTTGTCGAGGCATTCGCGACCCAGGACTTTATCGTGCCGTTCAGCGGCGAATATTACGCGGATAACAACACCGAGAAGGTTGTTTTCGCGAACATCATGTTCGGCCCGCCCCAGGTGTCGTTCAGAGCGGCCAGTGGTCGGTCGGCACGGGTCAAGCTGAGCATGGAACTGATCGCCGGCAGGTGTAGCATGATTGCCGAGTACCCAGGCGAGCCTGGCTTCTTGAGGCGCAGCCATGTGCTGCAGCCGGGCATGGGCTTTCGATTCGAAGTGACCGTCGATTTGCAGGTAGTGCGGTCACGTAATGCCGACAAGGGCCAATTGGTCATCGATTGGAGTACGGTCTCCGACCCGGTCTGTAACCTGGCGCCAACCCCAAACGCCGAAAGCACCATGGGCGCATATTTGCTGCGGCAGCTGGGGCCGCAGTTGCGCAACTGGGCATTGCCGGTGGTAACGATCGAATTCCACTTTGGCTATAACGCAATGTCCGTGGTGGATTTCACTGTCGTGGCGCAAAAGGCCCCTGAAGGGGGGGGCAGCGGCTCATCGCCTGCGGACGATGGGGCCGTGGTGTTGCTCATGCAGTTAAGGGGTGCGCTGAAGTGGGGCTATGCGCCTGCCGGGTGGCTCTACCTACTGCCGGCGAGCGGTGCCGGCAAGGACAACTACGGTGCTTCGCTGCTGGTAAGCAAGGCTTGGGCCCCCCTGATGGCCAAGTTCGCCACCGACGTGTTGTCGCAGGTGGTCTTGCCGCAGAAACATGAGATTGCGATGTCCGAAGAGTACAAGAAGCATGACACCATCCTGTTTGGCGATATTACGCCTAGCAAGGACGCGCGTATTCTGCAGCCGGCGCTAAGTAGTCTAGGGGCTTCCAGGGACAAGCAATTCACCCTGACGGGCACGGCGCCCAGTGAATGGTCGGTGCGTAATCTCACTTATCCGCGTGCGTGCGGTGACATGGTGGCCGGGCGTTATACCGCTTCGGCCATCGACAAATTTGCCAGTGACTCGCAAGTTGTCGTAGTGACGGCCAAGCTGACCAACTCGCCCGACAGTGAAGTACGTACGGCATTAGTGGTCGAGTCCAGCGAGGCCTTGGCGATTTCACCCAAGGTAGTGCTCTGGAACAAAGGCGATCCTGCGCTCACGCTGACGGCGTCACATGGCGAGGGCATATCCTGGGCGCTCGAGGATGGCACCACTGACGGCTTTGAAGCGATTCCGGGAGACCCCCGCAGTGTCAGGTATACGCCGAGCGCCAAAGACGAAAAGGAGCCAGTGGAGCTGTTGCGTATAAAGGTGTCGCGCGGCGCCGACAGCGGCTATGCAACGGTGGTGATGATCAAATACTCCATGATGCTCCAGCTCGAGCCGTTCCATGTCACCCAAATGCCACCCAGCGGGACCCAGGACTTCGCTCTTCTCGATTATAAGGCGGACTCATGGTTGCTCTTCGGTAAAGGTACGCTTAAGGACGGTGTCTACACCGCGCCGGGGGCTGAGCCAGGCGGGCCGGGTGAAGTCAGCGTCGTTGTCGGCGTTGCCTACGGGCTTGGGGGGCTTGCCGTGATCGAGCACGGGCGTAACAGTGTGCAACAAATGGCCACACAGCAGGAGCGTTGGAAAGCGCTCAACAGATTTGAAGTTTTGCGTAATAACAGCAATCGTAACAAGGTCTGGGCCAATGGTTTGCAGCAGGTTGGCATCGACGTCGTTATCGAAACCAAAAGTTTCGAGGGGGCTGACGGGACTGTATGGGACCCGGTGAGCGATCAGGAATTATCGACGCTGGAGCTGCTATACGAGGACGGCAGCCCAGTCTACGTCTTGCCGGCTGGTGCTGATGGGTTGGACCCTGATGAGCTGCCTGAGGAGGCAGCTGACCAGAAATGGGCAGTTACCAAGCGTCGCAATGTTCGCTACGACTACTTTCCAGTTAGCGCGGTTCAGGCTGAGCAAGACTCATTGCTAGCGCCTATCGACGCACGGCGTACCGTGACCTTCTTTGTGAACGCCCTGGAGGCTGAGGTCAGGAAGTTCAAGGCCAAATTCCAGGATCATAACAACGGCTGGCATTACTCTGACCTCGTGGAGGAGGGCCCGGGGGTGCTCGAGCTGCAAGGGGTGCAAGTTTCCCCGCCCAATATTGATGATTACAAATTTGAGCCAAAGCGGGTGTATACCCACGATGGTAGTAATCACTCAAACGGCGACTTCTTCAACTATTGGCATTACACCACCGATTACTGGGTACTCAGAGCTCCCGGGCTCGAGTTTGTCAGGGCCCGTCTGGCGCATGCTTCGATGATGAAGTGGGAAAGCGAACTGATCGACGAAACCTACTGCAGCTACACAGGGTTTGCGTTCATTCCCCGTCGTGATACGGATTCCGTATCGCCACTGAGCGGCATCACGTATGGGGCTGAACTCGAGTTGCTGGTGCATGAGGAAAAGGTGAAGTTTGAGGGCCTGGATTATGAGTTCAAAGGCCATGAATCCGTCAGTGCTGGCACCCTGCTGTTGAGCCTGGACCGGGTACCGAACTTGAAATACTGGGTTGACACCGAACATACCGAGTATCGCAAGGTATTGGACAGACCACTGGTCGTAACGCTCACCGACAACTACGGCAATGCCCACCGCTTGAGAATTACCTTCAAGGGCGGTGTGGACAGCCGCAATCAGTTTGTCCTTGAGGGGCAGTAAAGCCAAGTCGCCCGTTCGCGGGCGACGCACCCCATTATCGAGTGAGTATTTACCATGACGACCCAATCCATCGTCCATTCCAATGCTTTCAACTTCCTCAGCTTCGTGCAGGGTGGCGTTGACCCGCGAACCGGGCAATACACACTGGCGATCCAGTTACCCGAACTGCCCGCCAACGACCTTAACGGCCCCAGCCTGCCGCTGCGGCTGTCCTACAACCCGATGAGCAAAGGGGATCCGGGGTTCGGAGGCGGTTGGAGCTTGAACCTGAGCCAATTCACGAACCGTGGGATGCTCAACCTGCATTCCGGTGAAAGCTTCAAAGTGGACGACAACGGTCCGGGTGAGCAGGCCGTGGTGCTAGAGCGCAAAATCGACAGCTTTCATTTTGAAAATGTCAGCGAAGGCGAGCAAAAGCGCTATCGCGTGGCGCACAAGACCGGTTTGATCGAGCTGCTTGAGCCACAGGCTCCCGATTACACCGTGTCCTTGCCCGTGCGGGTGCTGGCAGAGACAGGTCACGGCATCACCCTGGGCTACACGCCTGTGGACGGTGCGCCCTGCCTGGAATGGATCGTTGACGACACCAACAGGACCTTGCTGAAAATCGACTATTCCACCAGCGATGTGCTGATCGACTTGAACCCCGGGACCAAAGCCTTCGCACGTTACACCTTGGTACGCGACGGCGATGAACTGAAACAAGTCGTGTTACCCACCCCGGACAAGGCACGCTGGGAATTCGACTATCATCCGTTGCAAACTGAGTCGTGGGGCATTTTGCGTTTGTTGACCCATGTGCGGACCCCGCTCGGTGGCAGCGAAGCCATCGAATACAAGTACGATGGTCATGACTTGCCTGGCGGGAGGACGCTACCGTACGTAACGCGCCATGTCGTGAGCCCAGGCTTTGAACAGGACGATGTCGAAACACGCTATGCCTTCAGCAGCAACAATTATCTAGGTAATGGCGCCGGCGTCAGTTGGGAGGACAATGGCTTCGACAACTTGTACAAGTTCACCGGGAACGATTTTCTCTATACCTCGACGACAAGCCACTATATGAACAAGGTTGCGGTGCGCGTGGTCGAGCGCAGTTTCAACCGCTTCCATTTAATAACCAAACAGGTCACTACCCAGGAAGCCTGTGTCAATACCGTTACCACCACCTATCATGAGCTCGATAATTTAGAGTTCTCGGCACAACCGAATAATTTCCAGTTACCCAAGACCGTGACAACCGCCTGGCGGCTGGCAGGAAACTCAAACGCTTACCGGGAGCAGACAGTCACCACTGGCTATGACCCATACGGCAACCTGATACTGGAGCAGCAACCCAATGGTGTGACAACGCACAGCACCTATTACCCAGCGGCCGCCGAGGAAGGCTACCCCGGTGATCCAGAAGGCTTTGTCCGGTGGCTGAGATCGCGCACGGTGGAGCCCGCCGCCGAAGGCGATGCCGGAGCAGAAACACTGCGTAGCGACTATACCTACGTCAAATTGTCCGCCCTCGACGCTGATGCCAGGGGCAAGTTGCTTCAGCATACTGAAGCACTGGTGCGAGTGCAGGGCGCCAAGCTGTTGCGCCATACCCAGACTGAATATGCAGACAGCGTCGGCGGTACGTGGCATCGTGGCCTGGTGCGGGGGCGCCAGATCAAGGCATTGCGTCATGGCCAGTCCAGCCTCGCGACCCCACGCGACGATAAGTTGCAACATGGCCGGCCTGTCAGTGAAACGCTGAAGCTGAACGGCAAGGTTACCCATACAACCTATAACTACACCCGGGTTGAGGTGGACCAGCATCCCGCTGTGCAAACCGTGGCGACTCTGAGCGGCTTCGACCATGGGCATTATCTGCCAGGTACGGGCAAGCGTCACGCTCAAAAAGTCACCACTCTGCAGCATTCGGTGTTGATCGGTGAACCGCTGCTCCATTATGACGACAACTATGAGAGCAACGATGTACAGATCGCTTATACCTATGACGAGCTGCGACGCGTAACAAGCGAAACCGTTGCGCCGGATACCGAGTACACGGCGAAACGCGAGTACAGCTACCACCTGTCGTCCAATGGCAGCCAGGCTCTGCAGGTCATGGTAGACGTCAAGGGTGTTACCACCTGGAGCTATGTCGATGGCCTGAACCGTGAAGTTCGGCGGATGCGCCAAGACCCCGACTATGCGCTTACGCCAGCAGCCCAGGAAGCGCAGCGGCAGACCTATAGTGCAACGTACGATGCCCTGGGCAACCTGATTGAAGAGGTTGAACATGAGTGGCTGGCGCTGGAAGACCTGCAGCTGATCACCCGTTATGAGTACGACGCCTGGGGGCAGCGTTGCTGTGAGGTTGGGCCGGATGGTGTGCGCAACCATGAACAAACCGACCCGATCGGCACGCAAGACTCAGCAGGGCCGATCATCACGCAGTGGCGTGAATCGGGGGATGGTAAGGTGCGCACTGGCAAGACCGTGACATGGCAGAATCTGTTCGACAAACCAGTGCGTGTCGAGCGCTTGCGCCTTGATGGCAAACGGGAAAGCCTGCACCAGTATTTTTATGACGGCCTGGGCCGGACCTCTCGGGAAATCGATGGCCGCCAAGCGCAAACTGCTTTTGCCTACGATGAGTTCGATCGATTGCTCGTGCATACCTTGGCCGATAACTCGCAGGTGGTGCGTGAGTATGCGCCGCATAGCCACGAAGACCTGCCGGTGCTGATCAAAGTGTTGGAAACCGTTAGTGGGGTAGTGGAGGAGCATGTATTGGGCGAACAGGCCTTTGACGGCCTGAACCGTATGGTGGCGTCTGTCACCGGTGGTCGTCGGCGCTTGATGGAATATGCCCCGGGCATGCGCCAGCCGGAGTCAGTGATTTCCCCCCGTGGCGAGCATATTGTTTACAAGTATGTGCCACAGGTAGGTGAAGAGCCTTGGCAAAGGACCCTGGTTAACACCGAGGTGAATGCGGAATACGACTACGACACAAAAAATGCTCGGCTGCTCGGTTGCAAGGAAAATGGTGATGAGCTTTCGCGAGACTATTACAGTACCGGTCACCTGCGTTCGGAAACGCGTAGCCAGGGGGGGGGGGAACCGCTTCGCATGCAGTACGTCCACAGCCTTGGCGGTCGCCTGTTGAGTTACACGGATGTATTAGGAGGTGTTCAATCACACCGTTACAACGCATTGGGCCAGCTCGAGGAAACCAGCCTGGGTACACTGGTCAGCCGCTTCTACTATGACGCACTGGGCCGTATCGAGTCCTACATGACGGAAACGAAGGAACCCGACGGTACTGTGCGTAGCCTGACAACTACCTTGGGCTACGATGAGTTCGAGCGCGAGACATCCCGCATTTTTGATTTTGGCGACACGCAGCAGACGTTGACCCAAACCTACGATGCAGTGGATGCAATCGTGACTAAAACGCTTAGTGAGGGCGAGGGCACGCCGGTGCTGCGCGAAGAAAGCTACGTCTATGACGAGCGAGGCCGGTTGACCGACTACGAGTGTCAGGGTGAAGACGCCTATGTACCCGTAGACCCATATGGCAACAAGATCCAGCTGCAGCGCTTCGATATGGACGCACTGGATAACATCACCCGAGTGCGCACCCTGTTCGAGGAAGGCATGATCGATGCCCGTTATCATTTCGACAACCCTTGGGACCCCGCGCAACTGACGGGCATCACCATCAATGGGCTTGAAGATGAGCCGCGAATCATTGAGTTGGAATACGATGCCGATGGCAACCTGATACTGGATGAGGAGGGGCGTCAACTTGAATATGATGGGTTAGGGCGTTTGCAGCGTGTCAAGCTGGCGTCCGGTTCGGGTGGGGCTACCTATGGTTACGATGCGCTGGATCGGTTGGCGATGCAGGATGTACTGTGACCCTTTATCGAGGGGCTACCTGGCTTTGCAGGGGTAATGTCAAGTGGGCCCACCCCGTGGGTGAAAGGTCTTGCGCCTGCGCATAATGCTGCTTGCTTAAGCAGTTGAACCCAATCTGGGCTTTATGGAAAATCCGATACCAGCCCTCTGGTATCGGATTTTCACGTTTGAAAAAAGCATCTTTATAGAGGCGTCAACTGACATTTTTGTCAGTTGCCGATGGGGGATTTACGCTTTTTAATGGGTTCACCTGAGTTTGGTTGGTTTGTCGTTTTTCAACTTCTATCCAGCGGGTGAGGCTATGAACAAGCAAGTAAGCAAGTGGGCGGCGGCAGAACAAGCCCGTCAAAGCGTTCGCGGGGCCAGGGCCCGGGCAGTCGAGGTCGCGCCGCTCGATCCGCCAACTATCAAGGAATCGCTGTTGGCGGACCCAGCAGATAATACTGTGAAGAACAGCGTCTTGCTGAATCCAGCTGAAAACCTGATTATCGATCTGCAAGCTTGGGATACGTTTGCGCCGCCGGATTCTGGCCTGTTTGACACATTATATGTTTATCATACTGCGGCTACGGGTGGGCCAGAGGAAATGTTCAACCGGGAATTCAATGCCGATGATAAGCCTGGTTTTCCTTTTGCATTCACAGTTCCCAAAGCGAAGATAGAGTTGTGGGGGGAGGGTGAACACAAATTCAGTTGTGAAGTTCAGCCGTACAATGGTGGAGACAGGATAAAATCTGATGGTGAACTCAGCCTGATATTTGACCGTGTGCCTCCCTATGGCCAGGCACTGCCAGCACCCTTTACGCCAATTGCGGATGTGACGGATGCCAATATCGATAGCGTGGATTTGGCCTTCCCAGAATATGACGATTATAAGGCAGGCGATACCGTACATGTGTATTGGCTGAAAAGCGTGCCTGACGATCCATCCGAATTTAAACCTGTTGTGAGTGTGCCTGTGCAAGCGCCACCACAAGCGTTGCGAGTGCCTAAGAAGGCCATCGAAGACATGGGTGACGGCGGCGTCTATGCACTCTACCTGTTGGTGGACAAGGCAGGGAACATCAGCAAGCTCTCGCAGTATCTCCCGGTAGGGGTGGCTATCGGGCCCTTGCCCACCGGGTTGCAGGACCCTGTAGTGCCGTTAGCGCCTTCTGGTGATGGTTTGATTGACCAAGAGGATGTTTTCACCGGTGTTAGCGTGCAGATCCCTGAATTTTCAAACTTCAAGCCCACGGATGAGCTTGAAGTGACATGGGGGACGCTCAAGCTCGGCTGGCAACCGATCGGCAACGCTCCCCGCTTCCCCTTGGTCGTCAACCTGACGTCGCTGCAAGTGTGGGAGCAGTATGGTAGTTCAAGCAGCGGCGATGTGCAGACGCCCGTCAGCTATGAGCTGCGACGAGGGGCGGTCTCGGCAGGTAGCAAATCCATTGATGTGAACGTCAACCTCGAACGCATTGGGCCGGTTGACCCAAATCCGGACCCAGAATGGCCAGGGCCCGTCAACCCGAAGCTGGGGCCGGTCACGGTAACTGGTGCAATCTCAGGTAAAGCCAACGAACTGACCCCGGCCGATGAAACGCATCCTGCATCGTTGACGTTTTTGCTTGATGCTGCATTCAAAGAGGGTGACAACATTACCTTCTATTGGGGGGCGCAGCATATTGCTGATGCGGATTATCCTGTAGAAAGTGGAGACCCCGGCTCGAATATTACGTGTGAAATTCCCTGGGAATATATCGAGGCAGGCAAGAACGGAACCGTACCGGTTCATTATGAGATCACGCGCACTGGCATTCCTAATAAAACGGCTTCACCCTCTACGGATGTGTTAGTCAATGCCATCGTTTTGCGCCCCGAAGCACCTGCTTTCTTAGGCGGAAATACCGAAGCGCCAGTAGGCTGGCTGGGGTGTAAGTCGTTGTTCGATCCAAACGACCCCACTGACACCGTCCCATCTATTCGGGTTCAAGTGCCTGATCTTGCTCAGTATGGCTTGACAGAGAGTGATACGGTGACAATGCACTGGACGGCGGTGCATGGGTACTCTGGCGACACAAAAATCCCGGGTATCGACAAGACAGAAGATATAGCCCTGACTGGCGGTAAGTTGAATGGATTCGTATGGCGGATCGAGCCATATGATAAGCACATTTTACCCATTCCTAACTACAGCACAACCATCAGGGAAGGGCGTGGTCGTGTAACGTATAGCTTCACCTTGGAGGGTAAGCCGTACACCTCACTTACCTTGGAACAAATTGTCTCCATGCACCAGCTTGGGGCTGCCTGCCCACTTAGGCAATGAGCAGTGAAAGGGCGGCGATAGAGCGCGCCATCGCCGTCCTTTCTGAAGTTGACGAAAGGGTTGTAGGGTTTTCCTACAGAATTTTCGGACTGTGTTTAGTAACTTTTCTGCCATAGCCGTTTGGCAGAAACATTAACTGACACAACTGAGGTCATTGCTGATGGGGATTGTGCAAAAACAACGCGGGGGGCCGTTGGTGCCGGCCAAGGTGGTCATGTCTGCGCTTATGATGCTAAGCCCAATTGCCCAAGCGTTGACGACCGTGGATGGCGACCTGACCATCGATGCGAATACACCACTCGATAACTATCAACTAAACCCAGGGGCCAGGCTTGACGCCAACGGTGCATCCACCCAGCACATCGATATTTTTGGCGGTGCGCACCTGGAGATGAGCGGCAGCACGGTGGATGCGCAACTGGACGATGGCATCGCCCTGCGGGGCGGTTCGAGCGCAAACGTAACTGCCAATTCGCGGGTGGTCAGCGCCCGCTACGGCCTGCGCTTGCAGCGCGACAACAGCCTGGGTGGCTCAACGGCCACCGTCAGTGACAGTTATGTCGAAGGCGCCAGGGGGGGGGCGCTGATATCGGCCGAGTCGACCCTTGTACTGCACAACAGCACACTGGTCGGTACCGGTACGGCCGCAGCTGCGGACATGTTTGACAACGCAACGCTCAGCGCGGAAGGCAGCCGTTTGCAGGGTGCACGGAATGGCTTGCGGATATTGTCTGCGCAGGCACAGCCTGGCACTGCGACGGTGAGCCTGGTGGGGTCGCACGTAGAGGGGCAGGACGGCTCTGCGATTGTGGTCGGCAACCCCGCGCTTGGCCCGGCTGAGGCCGATATCCTCGTAGCCGGAGGAAGCACCTTGCAAGGCAGCAACGGCGCGCTGCTGGAAGTTACGGGCAGTTCCACGGCACGCATGACGGTGGACAACAGCCAACTGGTGGGTGACGTGCGTGTCGAAGAGGGCTCCAGTGCCTCGCTGACGCTGGACAACCACGCCAGCCTGACAGGCCGACTGGAGAACGTCGCAGGCCTGACCCTGAGCAACCAGGCGCGCTGGAACATGGTCGAGGACAGCAAGGTCGGCAGCTTGGCCCTTGAGGGTGGCAGTGTCAGGTTTGGTGAGCCGGGCCAGTATCAGCGCTTGAGCGTGGGGACGCTGGCTGGCAGTGGCAACTTCATCATGGACGCCGACTTCAGTACCGGCGATAGCGATTACCTTGAAATCACCGGTACCGCCACCGGCAGCCATACCTTGCTGGTTGGCAGCAGTGGTGCCGACCCTGTGTCTGAGAACCAACTGCACCTGGTGCATGCCGCTGCAGGCGATGCGCAGTTTTCCTTGCTCAACGGCCCAGTCGACGTGGGCACGTTCTCCTACGAACTGGTGCAGCGTGGCAACGACTGGTTCCTCGACGGTGCGAGCAAGGTCATCAGCCCCGGTACCGCTTCGGTGCTGGCCCTGTTCAACACCGCGCCGACCGTATGGTATGGCGAGCTCACCACCTTGCGGAGCCGCATGGGCGAACTGCGCCTGGACCAAGGCAAGGCGGGTGGCTGGGTCAGGGCATATGGCAACAAGTACAACGTTTCCGATGCAGCGGGCAGTGCATACCAGCAGGTACAGCAGGGCTTCTCGTTAGGTGCTGATATGCCGCTGCCGCTTGGGGATGGCCAGTGGCTTCTGGGTGTGATGGCAGGGCACAGCAATTCGGACTTGAACCTGACGCGTGGCGCGTCTGCCGACGTCAAGAGTTATTACCTGGGGCTGTATGCCACCTGGCTCGATGCCCAGAGCGGTTACTATCTGGATGGGGTGGTCAAGCTCAACCGCTTTGACAACTCGTCGGATATCACATTGAGCGATGGCAAGCGCAGCAAAGGTGATTACGACAACTTCGGTGTGGGTGCATCCCTGGAGTTCGGTCGCCATCTGGAGCTGGGCAATGACTACTTCATCGAGCCCTATACGCAATGGTCAATGGTCACCATCCAAGGCAAGCACTATGACCTGGATAACGGAATGCAGGCGCGCGGCGACGTCACCCGCTCGCTGCTCGGCAAGGCCGGGGCCACCGTTGGGCGTACCTTCGACCTAGGTGCCGGGCGCAAGGTGCAACCCTACCTGCGCGCTGCCTACGCACATGAGTTCGTCGACGACAACCAGGTCAACGTCAACGACAACCGGTTTGACAATGATCTGTCGGGCTCGCGCGGCGAGCTGGGGCTGGGGGTTGCCGTTAGCATGACCGATCGCCTGCAACTGCACGCCGACTTCGATTACGCCAACGGTGAAAAGATCGAGCAGCCCTGGGGTGCCAACGTCGGGCTTCACTACAGCTGGTAGGGCTATTGCAACCGGGGAGGTATCGAACCTCCCCTTTTTGTGCCCGCCTGCACTGGATGGAGATGCAGAGTATGCAACGGTCTACACAGGGTACTTACGTTCCGGTTCCGGTCCCGCTCGATCCGCCGACGGCGCCGGATGCGCTACCCGACATTCCCGGCGGGCAGCACAATTTGCTGCCGGTTGCGGTGTTGGGTCGCCCACTGCGCATCGACATCCCGATGTGGGAATACTCGCGTCCAACTCCCGAACGCCCGGAATGGATCATCCTGTACTGGAACGGTTCAGAGGTCGAGAAAAAGACCTGGTACGACGACATACCGCCAGATGAGCTCTATGTGGATGTCCCGGTGCAGTTCCTCGAGCACGGGGTGGCGGCCGTCACCTATTTGGCCCACGGCTTCAATGGGGAGGAGGTCGGATCCATGCCTCTGTCTCTGACCATCGACGAGGTGGCGCCAGTGCTGGGTGACAACCAAGGGAGCCTGGTGTTCGATGAGGAAGTGCTCAGGGACGGCGTGACCGCGCGCTACCTCGAGAACAACGTCCTGCAGGCGCTGGTGCCGAGATATCAAACCCCCGCAGTGGCTGACACGCTGATCGTTTACTGGGATCGTGAGCCGTTTGCCAATGAAGAGGTCGATCGGTATGAACTGATGGACCCTAGCCGGCCGATAAGCATCGTATTTTCCAAGGAAATGATACTGGCGCGCGGTGATGGCAAGCGCTATGTCCATTACAAGGTCTGTGACCGTGCCGGTAACCTGAGCGCTGGTTCACAGCCAGTCACGCTGGAGGTGGCTGCCACGCCGATACCGCGAAGTTTGCCGCCGGTGTTGATCGACCAGGCAGAGGGCTGGGGGGCACAACAGACGCTGACGCTCAATGACTTTTACCCGCCGTTACTGGTTGAGGTCCCGGCGAGTGCGGTTATCTACCCGGATGAAACCCTCACGGTGGTGTGGGGAGCGCCGGGCACAGCGGGGTACTTTACGACCAGCACGCCGTACAACGGGCAAGAGCGTTTCTTCGAAATACCCACCCAGTACGTTTTGGCGCAAAGCACGCATACCGTTACGGTGCTATACCGCGTGAGTGACAACGCCAATGCGCTTGATTCCGACGCACTTGCTCTGGACGTGAAAGCGCGCTCGGAGCGGTTGCCCCAACCCGAGTTGGATGGGGCCAATGCCGATGGGTTCAGCCTGGGCAAGGCGCCAGCCAATGTGCCGATCCGGCTGGGCACTTGGCCTTTGATTGCCGAGGGGCAGCAGGTCAGCATTCAGCTGACCGGGGTCTTGCCTGGTGGCAGCGACGCGCCAGCGTATGACGTGCTGTTTGCGCATGCGTTATCTGCTACCGAGGCCGACGAGGGAATTGGCATGCGCGATGATGTGACGGTACCTAAAACCCACCTGGCCACCCTATGGATCGGTCATAATTTTACTATCACGGCGTCCGTAAGCTTCGATGAGGGCGCGACTTGGGTAGCGTTTCGTCCCGTGCTCAACCTGCCACTGCGCGATTGATGGAAAGTGTTGGATCACGGCCTTGCAACCGGGCTGGAGACCTCTGCAGTTATGCCACTGTAGTCACTGATCGTGGTGAACTTCACCTGTAGCCCATCGGTGACTGTCATGGTGTTCAGCGCATAGGCCTGCGTGCCCAGGGGCAAGGCCATGGCCTTGGCGTTGATGGTTTCACTCGCGCCATTGCCACTTACCACCAGGCGGCTGAAGGTGAAGTGATAAGGCGACGGGTTATCGACGACCAGATGCGGTTTTCCATCTATTTGTTGCACCGACCAGGCCAGGTCTTTCAACCGGTCTTGCGGGCGGCCTTTGAGCTCACTGGGACGATAGAACAGCTTGATGCGCGTGCGCAGGGCGATGTTGAGGATGTTCTCTCCGTCATTGGTCGCTGCCTGCGGTATTTCCTGCAGGTTGAAATAGAACACGGACTCACGATCACGGGGGAGATCGTTAGGCAGGGCATTGATTTGCACCGTCTGTTCGCCACCGGGGTCGAGGCGGAACAGGTTAGGGGCAGCGATCAGGGGGACGGCAGTGGTTGCGTCGTCGGCTTGGGTGTTTACCCAGGCCTGCGCCGCGTACGGCCTGTTGGAGGGGTTGGCGACGATGACCGAGGAGCTGCGTTTGGCGCTGTCGTGCACCACTCGCGTGTGGCTGATGGTGAGTGCCGCTTGTGCGCCGGGGAGAATGGCTGTGAGCAGCGCCAGGCAGCTGCATGAGGTGATCAGAAGTCGAGAAAGGGGTGACATGGTGTTTGACCGGGCAGGAATGGTGGACTCCAGGTGCGGGCACCTGGAGTAGGTATCAAGGCATGTCTACCGTGAAGGCGACTTCAGCTTGTGCTACGCCGTCGGTGATAACTGCTGCATCCGCGTAAGACTCGTACGAGGCGTAGAACACCATCTCCGTTGGGCGATCTACGTATAGATCGTATTCGATGGAATCACTGTCGGGTGCAATTTTGGCTTTCAGCCTGTCTTTGATCGCGACGCCCACGCCCGTGGCACCGTTGACGCCATAAAGGTCGGTGCCGACTATGCCGTGCAAGGGGGTATATTTCACGGTTGCGGTCTCGGATGGTGGAATTATGCAGGCCGAAGTCGGTGTTATCTTCAGCGCGAATGCCTTGTCAGGCGTGGAGGTGCCAGGGGTGTGGAAGTAGCCTTTCGTGAAGTTACCCAGCGATACCTCGGGGATAACGCTGGCGCCTGGGGCGACGACTTCAATCGGGCAGGTACCGCCGCCGTAGATGGTACCGTAGAAGCTGATCTGGCCTGTTTCATCGTCGAGAGCGAATGCGCTGCTGCTGGCCATCGCCATGGCGAGCATGAGCAAAGTTTTTTTCATTGGCAGTTCCTTGATGTTGTCGTGTTGACTAGGGGACGCTCCCTTGCGTCGGCTTCGAGCCGAAGGGGGAGCGGCCAACAGCATAGGGGGGGAGGCCAATGGTTGAATGTAGGATTAAGTGGCAGCTGGGTACGGATTTTTAGGGCGGCAGCGCACGTGTGTTCAGGACTTTTTTACGGCTTCCAGCAGAGCCTGCTTTTGTGCATGCCAGTCAAACCGCAGGCCGTCCCGTTCCGCTTCATAGCGCAGATCTTCCAGGTTCTGGTAGAGCTGCAGCTCTTCGTCCGGCATGAAGTGCAGGCAGTCGCCACCGAAGAACCACAGCAGGTCGCGCGGCACCAGGTGGGCGATTTGCGGATAGCGCTGAATCACCTGGCATATCAGGTCTTGGCCCAGATATTGGCTTTCCAGCGGGTTTTGCGGCAACAGGGTCAGCAGCTCGTCGAAGCGGTCGAGGAACAGGGTGTGGCTTTCCTCCGGTACCTGCTCGGCTTCACCCAGGGCCACCAATATGGTGCGCAGGTGGTTCAGCAGTTGCAGGTGGTATTCCACGTGGGGGGTGGCCATTGGGGTGGTCCTCGGAATGGTTGAAACGGGGCGCGGAGTATACGCCGGTTGGGGAAGGGGCCGCAAAACGGCCCCTGTCTCAGCGTACCTTGCCTTGCTCCGGCAGCAGCTGTGCCTTGTCGAAGGCATCCACGTCGATCACGGCACGGCGCGCTTGTTCGGCCGCGTGCAGGCGTTGCGCCTGATCAGGCTGAAGTACACCACTGTCGACTGCCGCATCGATCACCGACTGCCCGGGCGCCGGTCGTACCTTGCCTTCCTTGATTGCCTGATGCAGCGCGTTGTGCAGCGGCGTCGACGCCTCCAGCAGGTCGCAGGCTCGTTGCAGGGCTGCCACCGGGTCGCCGTTGGCTTGCGGCCTGAAGCAACCGGCAAGCAGCTCTTCCAGCGCAGGGTCGCCTTTGCTGCGCCCTATCAGCGCTGCCACCTCGGCGTCCAGTTCATCGCTCGGCCCGGTGTGACGGCGGCCAAAGGGGAACACCAGCACCCGTAGCGCGCAGCCGACGAAGCGGTTGGGGAAGTTGTCGAGCAACCGGTCCAGGGCGTGCTCCGCCTGGCCCAGGCTTTCTTCCATGGCCCAGCGCAGCAGGGGCTGCATGTGCTCGGGCGAACCGAGATCGTGGTAGCGCTTGAGTGCGGCACTGGACAGGTACAGGTAGCTGAGTACATCGCCCAGCCGCGCACTCAGGCGCTCCCGGCGCTTGAGCGCCCCGCCCAGCAGCATCATCGACAGGTCGGCCAGCAGGGCAAAGGCGGCGGCCTGGCGGTTGAGGGCTCGGAAATACCCCTGACTCAGCGTGTCCCCCGGTACTTTCTCGAAAACCCCCAACCCCAGGTTGAACACCAGAGTGCTGGCCGCGTTGCCGGCGGCGAACAGGATGTGTTTCATCAGCAGGTCATCGAATTCCTGAAGTGCCTGATCGTGGTCTTCACGCCCGGCCAACGCCATCTCCTTGAGCACGAACGGGTGGCAGCGAATGGCGCCCTGGCCGAAGATCATCAGGTTGCGCGAAAGGATGTTGGCGCCTTCAACCGTGATGAAGATCGGCGCCCCTTGCCAGTTGCGGCCCAGGTAGTTGTTCGGGCCCATGATGATGCCCTTGCCACCGTGCACGTCCATGGCGTGCTGGATGCATTCGCGGCCACGCTCGGTGAGGTGGTACTTGAGGATCGCCGACAGCACCGAGGGTTTCTCGCCAAGATCCACGGCCTTCGCGGTCAGCAGGCGGGCACTGTCCATCAGCCAGGCGTTGCCGCCAATGCGTGCCAGCGATTCCTGGATACCTTCGAAGGCCGCCAGTGGCACGTTGAATTGCTCGCGGATATTGGCGTACTGGCCGGTCACCAGGCTGGTGTACTTGGCAGCCCCTGTACCCACGGCAGGCAGTGAGATGGAACGACCTACCGACAGGCAGTTCATCAGCATCATCCAGCCTTTGCCAAGCATCGCTTGGCCGCCAATGAGGAAGTCCAGCGGGACGAACACGTCCTTGCCGCTGTTGGGGCCATTCATGAACGCGGCGCCCAGTGGCAGGTGGCGTTTACCGATTTCCACCCCGGGGGTATCGGTGGGGATCAGTGCCAGGCTGATGCCCAGTTCTTCCTCATCGCCCAGCAGGTGGTCCGGGTCGTAGGCCTTGAATGCCAGGCCCAGCAGGGTGGCGACCGGGCCGAGGGTGATGTAGCGCTTTTCCCAGTTCAGGCGCAGGCCGATCACTTCTTCGCCTTGCCACTGGCCTTTGCAGATGATGCCGGTGTCGGGCATGGCGCCAGCGTCGGAGCCGGCCAGTGGCCCGGTGAGGGCGAAGCAGGGGATTTCCTCGCCTCGGGCCAGGCGGGGCAGGTAGTGGTTGCGTTGTTCGTCGGTGCCGTAGTGCAGCAGCAGTTCGGCAGGGCCGAGGGAGTTGGGCACCATCACCGTGGAGGCCAGATCACCGCTGCGGGTGGCCAGTTTCATCGCCACCTGGGAGTGGGCGTAGGCGGAGAAGCCCTTGCCGCCGTATTCCTTGGGGATGATCAGGGCGAAAAAGCCATGCTGCTTGATATGTGCCCAGGCTTCGGGCGGCAAGTCCAGGTCCTGGCCGATCTGCCAGTCGCTGACCATGGCGCACAGTGCTTCGGTCGGGCCATCGATGAAGGCCTGTTCTTCATCGGTCAGTTTCGGTGCCGGGTAGGCCAGCAAGGTGCGCCAGTCGGGGCGGCCACTGAACAGTTCGCCGTCCCACCACACGGTGCCGGCGTCGATGGCCTCGCGCTCAGTCTGCGACATGGGCGGCAGGGTGCGCTGGAACCAGCGAAATACCGGGGCGGTAAACACCTTGCGCCGCCACTGCGGGAGTGCAACCAGGGCGATCTTCAGGGCAAGCACCACCCAGATCAGGGCCAGCAGCCAGCCGGGGGCACTGCTGAAAATGCCCATCAACAGCACATAGGCCGCCAGGATGCCGAGAATCTGCAAAGGCGCCAGGCGCCGGTGCGTGAGGTACGCCGCGCCGATTACCAGCACCACCAACCACAACAGCAACATAATCGGTCCTCCTTGGAACCTAGGGCTTGAGCCGTCCCAGACAGCTTAGACGCAATGCTGTGAACGGCATGTTCAGAACAGTGACAGGGTGTGGCGGTGGGAGTTTCAGTTCATTTGTTCGCCTGTACCGGCCTGTTCGCGGGTGAACCCGCTCCTACAGCGGAACGTGGCGATGCCAGCGATTGAAGAATGCGGTGGCGGCCGCGACGGTGAATGACCGGCAGGCTCGGCCTATGTGCGGGTAAAACCCACGCAGGAATACCAGTGATATGAAGACGGTGGTGATCCTGTGGGAGCGGGCTTGCCCGCGAAGAGGCCAGTACAGGCGACGAAGGTCTGGAGTAGACTGTGCCACCTCCGCATTCAAAAGGATGTTGCCATGCTGAAGATCTGGGGCCGCAAGAATTCGAGCAATGTGCGCAAGGCACTGTGGATCGCCCACGAACTGGGCCTGGACTTCGAGTCCATCGACGCCGGTGGCGCCTTCGGCGTGGTCAACGAGCCGCACTACCGTGCCCGAAACCCCAACGGTCTGGTGCCGATGCTCGAAGACGGCGACCTGACCTTGTGGGAGTCCAACACCATCGTCCGCTACCTGTGCGCGGAGTACGGCACTGAGCAGGGCTGGTATCAGGCAGACCCACGCCAACGCGCCCTGGCCGACAAATGGATGGACTGGACCACATCGTCCTTCGCTACCCCATTCCGGCCCCTGTTCTGGGGCCTGCTGCGCACGCCGGAAGACCAGCGCGACTGGGTGGCGATCAACGCCGCGCACAAGCAGTGCGCGCAATTACTGGCCATTGCCGACGAAACCCTGGCCAATCAGCCGTACCTGTCCGGTGACCAGATCGGCATGGGCGACATCCCACTGGGTAGCTTCATCTATGCCTGGTTCGAAATGCCCATCGAGCGCCCCGACATGTACCACCTTCAGACCTGGTATGAGCGCCTGAAGCAACGCCCGGCCTACCAGGCCGCAGTGATGACTGCGCTCACTTGAACCCGCTTCGATAGTCATTATCAATAGATGTGACTGTACTTGTGCAGCCTGGCCTTGCACCATGGCTGCACGCACTGCGCCAGTGACTTTACCTGGCGTGTCCTGCACCTTTTTCTTCGGTAAGTGACCCGCTATGAGTTCTGCCCTGTCCATCCGACAGCTGACCAAGACCTACGGCAATGGCTTTCAGGCCCTCAAAGGCATCGACCTCGATGTTGCCGAAGGCGACTTCTTCGCCTTGCTCGGCCCCAACGGTGCCGGCAAATCCACCACCATTGGCATTCTCTCGACCCTGGTGAACAAGACCAGCGGCACAGTGAGCGTGTTCGGTCACGACCTGGACCGCGAGCCCTCCGCGCTCAAGCGTTGCCTGGGCGTGGTGCCGCAAGAGTTCAACTTCAACCAGTTCGAGAAGACCTTCGACATCGTCGTGACCCAGGCCGGGTATTACGGCATCCCGCCCAAGCTGGCCAAGGAGCGTGCCGAGCAGTACCTGACCCAGCTGGGCCTGTGGGACAAACGTGATGTGCAGTCGCGTTCGTTGTCTGGCGGCATGAAGCGGCGCCTGATGATTGCCCGCGCATTGATCCACGAACCGCGTCTGCTGATCCTGGACGAACCCACCGCCGGGGTGGATATCGAGCTGCGCCGCTCGATGTGGAGCTTCCTCACCGAGCTGAACCAGAAGGGCATCACCATCATCCTCACCACGCACTACCTGGAAGAGGCTGAACAGCTGTGCCGTAACATCGGCATCATCGACCATGGCACCATCGTCGAGAACACCAGCATGCGCCAGTTGCTGGGCAAGCTGCATGTCGAAACCTTCGTGCTCGACCTCAAGCAGGACCTGGCCGCGGCGCCGGTACTGCAGGGCTACCCGTGCCGGCTGCTGACCCCGCATACCCTGGAAGTGCAGGTGGACAAGGACATCGGCATCACCGCGCTGTTCGGCCAGCTGGCGCTGCAGAACATCGAGGTGCAGAGCCTGCGCAACAAGACCAACCGACTTGAGGAGCTGTTCGTGTCCCTGGTGGAAAAAAACCTGTCGAAGGTGGCCGTATGAGTGTGGAACTGCGCACCAACTGGGTCGCCCTGAACACCATCGTCTACCGCGAAGTGCGGCGCTTCCTGCGCATCTGGCCGCAAACGTTGCTGCCGCCAGCGATCACCATGGTGCTGTACTTCGTCATCTTCGGTAACCTGATTGGCCGGCAGATCGGCGATATGGGTGGCTTCACCTACATGCAGTACATCGTGCCGGGGCTGATCATGATGTCGGTGATCACCAACTCCTATGGCAACGTGGTGTCGAGCTTTTTCGGCAGCAAGTTCCAGCGCTCGATCGAAGAACTGATGGTGTCGCCGGTGTCGCCGCACACCATTCTCGTCGGCTATGTGCTGGGTGGGGTGCTGCGTGGTTTGGCGGTGGGTGTGATCGTGACCATTTTGTCGATGTTCTTCACCGACCTGCAGGTGCACCACCTGGGCGTGACCGTGGTGGTTGTGCTGCTGACGGCCACCATCTTTTCGCTGCTTGGCTTCGTCAACGCCGTGTTTGCGCGTAACTTCGACGATATTTCGATCATCCCGACCTTCGTGCTGACGCCGTTGACCTACCTGGGCGGAGTGTTCTACTCGATCAACCTGCTGCCGCCGTTCTGGCAGACCGTGTCGTTGGCCAACCCGGTGCTGCACATGGTCAACTCGTTCCGCTACGGCATTCTAGGGGTGTCGGATATCAGCATTGGCACGGCGATCACCTTCATGCTGGTGGCCACTGCGGTGCTCTACGTTGTTTGCGTTCGCTTGCTGGTCAGCGGCCGTGGCATGCGGGCCTGAAGCCTTGCACCGGCATTGGCGACGACGCCACTGCCGGCCCACCCACCAGCGCCAGTAGAACATGGTGGTGAAGTAGGCGAGGATGCCCAGCACCACGCCGCACACCACCGAGCCGAGCAGGAAGGGTTGCCACAGCGTCGACAGCTGGTCGGTGATCCACTGGAAGGTCAGCTCGTCGGGCAGGGTGCGCGGCGGTACCTGCATCAGCCAGGCACCGGTCATGTAGGTGACGAAGAACACCGGCGGCATGGTCAACGGGTTGGTCAGCCACACCAGGCTGACGGCGACCGGCAGGTTGCCGCGCACCGGGATCGCCAGGGCCGCCGCCAGCAGCATCTGCATCGGTATGGGAATAAGCGCCGCGAACAGGCCCACACCCATGGCTCTGGCCACCGAATGGCGGTTCAGGTGCCAGAGGTTGGGGTCGTGCAGCAATTTGCCGAAAAAGCGTAAGGACTTGTGTTCCCGAATGCTGGTCGGGTCCGGCATGTAGCGTTTGAAAAGTCGGCGCGGCATGTAGGCTCCCGGAGCGTTGACCCTGGCAGTATGCCCTTAATCCTGCTCCGCCTCGTTTAGAGTTTGTGACAATTGTTGAGCAAGCGATGCCGGCAATTGAGCTATGCCTCAGGAGGTGACTCGCCTTCTGGAGCTCTACCTCATGCGCACAGGGATGTTTGCGCTCGCGCTCGGGCTGTTGTGCCTGGGCTTTCTGCCCGCATTGCCATCGGTCGGATGGTTGATAACCCTGGCGGCCTGCGCTGTCGGCAGCCTGTTTACCCGCGTCTGGCCGTTGGGTTGGTTTCTGCTGGGCCTGTGTTGGGCGTGCGGGTCTGCTCAGCAGGCCCTTGATGATCGTCTGGCTGCCGGCCTGGAGGGGCGCACCTTGTGGCTGGAGGGGCGGGTGGCGGGTTTGCCGGCCCGCACTGCACAAGGCGTGCGTTTCGAGCTGGAAGCGCCACGCTCGCGGCGGGCCGAACTGCCTCAGCGTTTGCAACTGAGCTGGTTCGATGGGCCGCCGCTGCGGGCGGGCGAGCAGTGGCGGCTGGCGGTGACCTTGCAGCGCCCGGCCGGGCTGCTGAACCCGCACGGGCCTGACCGGGAAGCGCAGTTGCTGGCGCGACGGGTGGGGGCTACGGGTACGGTCAAGGCCGGGCAGTTGCTGGCGCCAGTCGCCGGTGGTTGGCGCGATGCGCTGCGTCAACGCTTGCTGATGGTCGAAGCCAATGGCCGGCAGGCCGCGCTGGTGGCACTGGTGCTTGGCGATGGTGCGGGCCTGGCCCGGGAGGACTGGCAGACGTTGCAGGCCACCGGCACGGTGCACCTGCTGGTGATTTCCGGCCAGCACATCGGCCTGGTCGCCGGTTTGCTCTATGGCCTGGTCGCCGGGCTGGCGCGTTGGGGGCTATGGCCGGCAAGGCTACCGTGGTTACCCTGGGCCTGTGGCCTGGCCATGGCCGCAGCGCTGGCCTACGGCTGGCTGGCGGGTGGTGGGGTGCCAGTGCAGCGGGCCTGTCTGATGCTGGCCGTGGTGCTGCTCTGGCGTCTGCGCTTTCGCCACCTTGGCGCTTTTTTTCCGTTGCTGCTTGCACTGGTCGCTGTGCTGGTCTTCGAGCCACTGGCGGCGTTGCTGCCTGGGTTCTGGCTGTCGTTCGCCGCCGTGGCCACGCTCATCTACTGCTTCAGTGCCCGGTTGGGGGGTTGGCGGCCCTGGCAGGCCTGGACGCGTGCGCAATGGGTGATCGCCATTGGTTTGCTGCCGGTGTTGCTGGCCACGGGGTTGCCGGTGAGCCTGAGTGCGCCGCTGGCCAATCTTGTCGCGGTGCCATGGGTCAGCCTGGCGGTGTTGCCGTTGGCGTTGCTGGGTACAGTGCTGCTGCCGCTGGGTGGGGTAGGGGACGCGCTGCTGTGGATGGCGGGTGGCCTGCTGGAATGGCTGTTCCGGTTGCTGGCGTTGGTGGCGCAGCAGCATCCGGCGTGGGTGCCCCCGGTGCTGCCAGGGTGGGCCTGGCTACTGGTGGTGCTGGGTGCGCTGCTGGTGCTGCTGCCCCGTGGCGTGCCTTTGCGTGGGTTGGGTGGGGTCATGTTGCTGGCACTGTGGGTGCCCAGGGAGCCAGTGCCGTTCGGCCAGGTCGAGGTCTGGCAATTGGATGTCGGTCAGGGGCTGGCGGTGCTGCTGCAGACTAGGCATCACACCCTGCTCTACGATGCCGGTCCGGCCCGGGGAGAGAGCGACCTGGGGGAGCGGGTGGTGCTGCCGACTCTGCGCAAGCTGGGGGTGGGTAGCCTCGACCTGATGGTGATCAGTCATGCACATGCTGACCATGCTGGCGGTGCTGCGGCAATACAACGTGGTCTGCCGGTCAGGCGGGCAATTGGTGGGGAAGCGCTGGATGACGTGCAATTGCAGCCTTGCGTCAGTGGCGAGCAATGGGACTGGGATGGCGTGCGTTTTTCGCTGTGGCGCTGGGCGGACGGGCAGAGCAGCAATGACCGTTCTTGTGTGTTGTTGATAGAGGCGCAGGGCGAGCGTCTGCTGCTGGCGGGGGATATGGAAGCTGCGGCCGAACGGGCCTGGTTGGCAGAGACTGAAGCGCCGCGTATCGACTGGCTGCAGGCGCCGCATCATGGCAGCCGCAGCTCGTCCACCGAGGCGTTCATTCGGGCAACCGCAGCGCGGGGGGTATTGATTTCGCGAGGGCGCAACAACAGCTTCGGGCACCCGCATGTGCAGGTGATGGAGCGTTATCAGCGGCATGGGTTGGCGGTGCATGACACGGCGGTGGAGGGCGCGTTGCGGTTGGTGTTGGGGCGGCAGGGAGAAGTTGAGTTCGTTCGGGGGCAGCGGCGGTTTTGGCGGGCTCAACTGGATTAGGGGGTTAGGTGTTAGGTGTACGTCGTTACAGGTTTAGCGGCCATGAGATCGAGCGCCGCCCGCGCGGCGCATCGCGAGCTGCGCTCGCTCCTACGTTTGTTTCGGGCCAGTAACGCCTGCGGCAGACGCGCGCGACCGTTTTGTTTGTACGACGCAATATCGCGCCAAGCGCCAAGGCGTTCGCGCGCAAATCCCACAGGAATGATTGGCCCGAAACAAACGTAGGAGCGAGCGCAGCTCGCGATGCGCCGCGCGGGCGGCGCTCGGTCTCCCAGGCGACGCACCTCTACCGCCATACCCTCAAGGCCACACCGCCTGGCATGACGTTGCGCAATGGCCGGGTGTGTTTGCCGTGGGTTTTAGGGGTGGCAGAAATCGAGCGCCGCCCGCGCGGCGCATCGCGAGCTTTGCTCGCTCCTACGTTTGTTTCTGGCCAGTGACGCCTGTGGCAGGCGCGCGCGACCGCCTTGTTTGTACGGCGCGATATCGAGCCATGCGCCAAGGCGTACGCGCGCAAATCCCACAGGAATGATTGGCCCGAAACAAACGTAGGAGCGAGCGCAGCTCGCGATGCGCCGCGCGGGCGGCGCTCGGTCTCCCAGGCGACGCACCTCTACCGCCATACCCTCAAGGCCACACCGCCTGGCATGACGTTGCGCAATGGCCGGGTGTGTTTGCCGTCGGTTTTAGGGGGTGGCAGAAATCGAGCGCCGCCCGCGCGGCGCATCGCGAGCTGCGCTCGCTCCTACGTTTGTTTCGGGCCAGTAACGCCTGCGGCAGACGCGCGCGACCGTTTTGTTTGTTCGGCGCAATATCGCGCCAAGCGCCAAGGCGTTCGCGCGCAAATCCCACAGGAATGATTGGCCCGAAACAAACGTAGGAGCGAGCGCAGCTCGCGATGCGCCGCGCGGGCGGCGCTCGGTCTCCCAGGCGACGCACCTCTACCGCCATACCCTCAAGGCCACACCGCCTGGCATGACGTTGCGCAATGGCCGGGTGTGTTTGCCGTCGGTTTTAGGGGGTGGCAGAAATCGAGCGCCGCCCGCGCGGCGCATCGCGAGCTTTGCTCGCTCCTACGTTTGTTTCGGGCCAGTGACGCCTGTGGCAGGCGCGCGCGACCGCCTTGTTTGTACGGCGCGATATCGAGCCATGCGCCAAGGCGTTCGCGCGCAAATCCCACAGGAATGATTGGCCCGAAACAAACGTAGGAGCGAGCGCAGCTCGCGATGCGCCGCGCGGGCGGCGCTCGGTCTCCCAGGCGACGCCCCTCTACCGCCATACCCTCAAGGCCACACCGCCTGGCATGACGTTGCGCAATGGCCGGGTGTGTTTGCCGTCGGTTTTAGGGGGTGGCAGAAATCGAGCGCCGCCCGCGCGGCGCATCGCGAGCTGCGCTCGCTCCTACGTTTGTTTCGGGCCAGTAACGCCTGCGGCAGACGCGCGCGACCGTTTTGTTTGTACGACGCAATATCGCGCCAAGCGCCAAGGCGTTCGCGCGCAAATCCCACAGGAATGATTGGCCCGAAACAAACGTAGGAGCGAGCGCAGCTCGCGATGCGCCGCGCGGGCGGCGCTCGGTCTCCCAGGCGACGCACCTCTACCGCCATACCCTCAAGGCCACACCGCCTGGCATGACGTTGCGCAATGGCCGGGTGTGTTTGCCGTCGGTTTTAGGGGGTGGCAGAAATCGAGCGCCGCCCGCGCGGCGCATCGCGAGCTGCGCTCGCTCCTACGTTTGTTTCTGGCCAGTGACGCCTGTGACAGGCGCGCGCGACCGCCTTGTTTGTACGACGCAATATCGTGCCAAGCGCCAAGGCGTTCGCGCGCAAATCCCACAGGAATGATTGGCCCGAAACAAACGTAGGAGCGAGCGCAGCTCGCGATGCGCCGCGCGGGCGGCGCTCGGTCTCCCAGGCGACGCACCTCTACTGCCATACAGGCGGCGCTCGATCTCCCAGGCGACGCACCTCTACCGCCATACAGGCGGCGCTCGATCTCACGGCCGCTGAACCTGTAACGGCAAGCACCCGTCAGCCCCACCCCCAATTCCCTGACCTCCGGCAGATGAGCCCCCGGCGCGCCTATGATAGAGTGGCGGCCTTTTTCCGAAGGGGCGTTTATTGTGTGGGAATTGGTCAAGTCCGGTGGTTGGATGATGCTGCCGATCATTCTAAGCTCCATCGCTGCCATGGCTATCGTCGTCGAACGGCTGTGGACCTTGCGCGCCAGTCGCGTCACCCCGCCGCACCTGCTGGGCCAGGTGTGGATTTGGATCAAGGACAAGCAACTGACCAGTGACAAGCTCAAGGCCCTGCGTGCCGATTCGCCACTGGGGGAAATCCTCGCGGCGGGCCTGGCCAATTCGCGTCACGGTCGGGAAATCATGAAAGAGTGCATCGAGGAGGCCGCCTCGCGCGTCATCCACGAACTGGAACGCTACATCAGTACCCTCGGCACCATCGCCGCCATGGCGCCTCTGCTGGGCCTGCTGGGCACCGTGCTGGGTATGATCGACATTTTCAGCGCCTTCATGGGCTCGCAGATGACCGCCAACGCCGCCGTACTGGCCAGTGGTATCTCCAAGGCCCTGGTCACCACTGCGGCTGGCCTGATGGTCGGTATCCCGGCGGTGTTCTTCCACCGCTTCCTGCTGCGTCGCATTGATGAACTGGTGATCGGCATGGAGCAGGAGGCGATCAAGCTGGTGGAAGTGATCCAGGGCGACCGTGAAGTGGAAGTGGCCGGAGGCAAGGGGTGAAGTTCCGGCGCAATCGCCAGCGGGAGAACGTCGACATCAACCTGGCGTCGCTGATCGACGTGGTGTTCGTCCTGCTGCTGTTCTTCGTGGTCACCACCACTTTCACGCGCGAGACCCAACTGCGCGTCGAGCTGCCCGAGGCCACCAGCGCCGAGCGGGCGCCGGCTGACCAGGGCAAGCTGGTGGAAATCACCATCAGCGCCGAAGGCGTGTACTCGGTGAACAACCACCTGCTACCCAAAAGCGACCTGGCCACCCTGAGCGAGGCCATAGAGCGCGAGTCGGGCGGCGACAACACGCTGCCGCTGGCCATCAGCGCCGACGGCAAGACCCCGCACCAGGCGGTGGTCACCGCAATGGATGCTGCCGGCAAGCTCGGTTTCAGCCAGTTGCGCATGACCACCGTCGAGGCGGCCCAGGGCACGCCTTGATGGCTTTCACCGACCGCTTGCTCGCCGCCTGGTACGCCGGGCATCCGTCGCTGGCGCTGCTGCGACCGCTGGAGGCCTTGTATCGCCGCGTGGTCACGCGCAAGCGCGCGCGTTTTCTAAGGGGTGACAGTGCCAGCTACCGGGCACCGGTACCGGTCATTGTGGTGGGCAATATCACCGTCGGTGGCACCGGCAAGACGCCAATGATCCTCTGGCTGATCGAGCACTGTCGCCAGCAAGGGCTGAAGGTGGGCGTGGTCAGCCGTGGCTATGGTGCCAAGCCTCCACGGCTGCCGTGGCGGGTGCAGGCCGATCAGCCGGCCGGTCAGGCGGGCGACGAGCCGCTGCTGATCGTGCAACGCACCGGCGTGCCACTGATGATCGACCCCGATCGTGCCCAGGCCGTGCAGGCATTGCTGGCCAGCGAACCCCTCGACTTGATCCTGTGCGACGACGGTATGCAGCATTACCGCCTGGCCCGTGACCTGGAACTGGTGCTGATCGACGCTGCCCGCGGCCTGGGCAATGGCCGCTGCCTGCCGGCGGGGCCGTTGCGTGAGCCGGCCGAGCGCTTGCGTGAGGCTGACGCGGTGCTGTTCAACGGCGCCAGCGAAGACCGCACCGATGGTTTCGGTTTCCGCCTGCAGCCGTCCGCCCTGGTCAACCTGCGCAGTGGCGAGCGCCGTCCGCTCGACTATTTCCCCGCCGGCCAGCGCTTGCATGCGGTAGCCGGTATCGGCAACCCGCAACGTTTCTTCAACACCCTGCTGGGGCTAAACTGGCAGCCGGTGCCGCATCCCTTTGCCGACCATGCGCAGTTCAGTGCCCGGAGCCTGGCTTTCAGCCCGCCACTGCCGCTGGTCATGACCGAGAAGGATGCGGTGAAATGCCGGGCCTTTGCCGCGGACGACTGGTGGTACCTGGCCGTCGAAGCGCAGCCTACGCCGGCTTTCAGCGCCTGGTTCGACAACCAGCTGCAACGCTTGTTGCGCCAACCCTGAGCCCGTTTTCAATTTCCGGCCACCTGGCCTAAAGGAAGCCTCCAATGGACACCAAACTGCTCGATATCCTCGCCTGCCCGATTACCAAGGGCCCGCTCAAGCTGAGCGCCGACAAGACCGAGCTGATCAGCAAAGGCGCTGGCCTGGCCTACCCGATTCGCGACGGTATCCCGGTCATGCTGGAAAGCGAGGCGCGCACCCTGACCGACGACGAGCGCCTTGACAAATGAGCCTGGATTTTACGGTAGTGATTCCCGCCCGGCTGCGCTCCACGCGCCTGCCAGGCAAACCGCTGCTGCTGATTGCTGGCAAGCCGATGGTGCAGCATGTGTGGGAGCAAGCCCGCAAGAGCGGTGCCAGCCGTGTAGTCATCGCCACCGACGACACCAGCATCCTCGAAGCCTGCCAGGCCTTCGGCGCCGAAGTGCTGATGACCCGTGCCGATCATGAGTCCGGCACCGACCGGCTGGCCGAAGTGGCTGCCCACCTTGGCTTGCCGGCTGATGCCATCGTGGTCAACGTGCAGGGTGATGAGCCGCTGATCCCGCCGGTGATCATCGACCAGGTGGCGGCCAACCTGGCTGCACATCCGGAAGCCGGCATCGCCACCCTGGCCGAGCCTATCCATGAGCCGGAAACCGTGTTCAACCCTAACGCGGTCAAGGTGGTGAGTGACAAGAACGGCCTGGCTCTGACGTTCAGCCGGGCGCCGCTGCCCTGGGCCCGCGATACCTTTGCCAAGGGCCGCGACGTGCTGCCGCATGGTGTGCCATATCGCCGCCATATTGGCATGTATGCCTACCGTGTCGGCTTCCTGCAGCACTTCGTCAGCTGGGGCCCATGCTGGCTTGAGCAGGCCGAAGCGCTGGAGCAGCTGCGTGCCCTGTGGCACGGCGTGCGCATTCACATCGAGGACGCCATCGAGGCGCCTGCCGTGGGTGTAGATACCCCTGAGGATCTGGAGCGCGTACGGCGCTTGCTGGAGGCCTGATGCGCGTCCTGTTTGTTTGCCTGGGCAACATCTGCCGCTCGCCCACTGCCGAAGGCGTGCTTCGCCATCAGTTGCACGCCGCGGGGCTCGCCGACAAGGTGCAGGTAGCTTCTGCGGGTACCGGTGACTGGCATGTCGGCAAAGCGCCAGACAGCCGCACCTGCAAGGCGGCTCTGGCACGCGGTTACGATTTGTCTCAACAACGCGCCCAGCAGGTCAAGGCATCGCACTTCGCCGAGTACGACCTGGTGTTGGCCATGGATGAGCACAACCTGCGCGATCTGCGCGCCCTGCGTCCGTCCACGGCGGTGGGCGAACTCGACCTGTTCTTGCGCCGTTACGGAGCAGCACTGGATGAGGTGCCAGACCCGTACTACGGTGGCGCCGACGGCTTCGAGCAGGTGCTGGATCTGGTGGAAGCGGCTTGCCAGTCGCTGGTGCTGGAAATCAAGGGGCGTCTATGACAGTGCAGTGGCAGGAGCAGGTATCGCTCAAGCCTTACAATACCTTCGGCATTGACGTGAAGGCGCGCTATTTCAGCCAGGTGCAGGACGACCAGCAGGTGCGTCAGGCACTGAGCCAGGCACACCAGAAGGGCCTGCCGGTATTTGTGATCGGTGGTGGCAGCAACCTGCTGCTGACCCGCGATATCGATGCTTTGGTGCTGCACATGGCCAGCCGCGGTCGGCGTGTGCTCAGTGACGATGGCGAGCGTATCGTGGTCGAGGCCGAGGCCGGTGAGCCATGGCACGCGTTTGTGCAGTGGACGCTGGCGCAGGGCTATTGCGGGCTGGAGAACCTCAGCCTGATCCCTGGCACCGTGGGTGCCGCGCCGATGCAGAACGTGGGCGCTTACGGGGTGGAAATCAAGGACGTATTCAACGGGCTGACAGCCCTGGATCGTGAGACTGGCGAGCTGCATGACTTCAGTTTGGCGGAATGTGCTTTCGGCTATCGCGACAGCCTTTTCAAGCGCAACCCCGGCCGCTGGTTGATCTTGCGTGTGCGCTTTGCCTTGACCCGCACCCTGCACGCTCAACTGGACTACGGTCCGGTGCGCCAACGCCTGTCTGAGCAGGGTGAGAGCGAGCTGACCGCGCAAGCGATCAGTGATGCAATCTGCAGCATTCGCCGCGAGAAGCTGCCAGACCCGGCAGAGCTTGGCAATGCCGGGAGCTTCTTCAAGAACCCGGTGGTGACGGCTGATCTGGTCGAGCGTATTCGTGCGCAGTATCCGGGGGTTGTGGCATATCCCCAGGCTGATGGTCAGGTGAAGCTGGCGGCGGGCTGGTTGATCGAGCAGGCGGGCTGGAAGGGCCATCGTGAGGGTGATGCTGGCGTGCATCGCTTGCAGTCGCTGGTGCTGGTCAACTATGGGCAGGCGAGCGGGGCGCAGATGCATGCGCTGGCGCGGCAGATCCAGGCGGATATCCTCGAGCGGTTTGGGGTTGAGCTGGAGATGGAGCCTAATCTTTACTGATTGGCTGCCTGTGAACCTCCCGTAGGAGCGGGTTTACCCGCGAAGAGGCCGGGACAGCAAGCCAAAAAAAGCCCCGCCAGTGCGAACTGGCGGGGCTTTTTCATTCAGCTTTGGCTATCAGCCGTGATGAGGTTTGTGCTCATCGGCGGATTCCAAGGCTGGTTCCTGGGAGGCTGCAGCAGCTTCCTGTGCGGCTTTGGCAGCAGCCTCGGCCTCACGCTTGCGGCGACGCACTTCACGTGGGTCGTTCGGTGCGCGGCCGTTGGCCAGCATGACAGTGGCAGGTTCGGCCGCTGCAGGTGCAGGTTCGGCCGCCACTTCTGGCTGGGCTTCGACAACCGGGGCAGGCTGCACGGCAACCGGGGTGACTTCGACCATGGCCGGGGCCTGTTCGCTCTCGCCGCCTTCCACCGCTGGGGCTTCTACTGGGGTTTGAGTGGCCACGGGTTCTGCAACCACGGCCGGCTCAACAGCAGGAGTATTTTCAGCAACAGGCTGCGGGGCAGTTTCGACCACAGGCTCGGCAGTTGCCTCGGCTACGGTCACTGGCTCGGTGACCGGCTGCTCTACCGCTGGGGCCACGGCTGCTTCTTCAGCTTTGGCGACTGCTTCGACGGGCTCAGCCGGCTGGGCGGCTTCGCTGCTGTCGGTTTCTGCAACAGCAGCGACTTCGGCGGTGGCACGTTCTGCCTGCTGGTTGGCCTGGGCTTCTGCGTCGGAGCTGATGTTGCTGCTGGCAACAGCGGCAGTCACGGCAAGGCCGGCGGCCAGTTCGGCACTCAGCTCGGTGGCCTGGTGCTGTTGTGGCTGCTCTTCGCTGCCTTCTTCTTCACTGCCGTCGATCAGCTCGCCATTGGCGTTGCGCTGACGCTCACGACGGTTGCTGCGACGACGCTGGCCACGGGAGCGGCGGCGCGGGCGCTCGCCATCGGTGCCTTCCTGCTCGTCTTGCAGCAGCTCTTCGCTTGGCAGTTGCTCTTCGGCCAGTTCGGCAGCCTGTTCGGTTGCTTCTTCGGCAGCGCGTGGTTGGCGCTCTTCGCGTGGTGGGCGCGGGGCACGTTCTTCGCGAGGGGCGCGCTCTTCACGTGGAGCACGTTCTTCACGAGGTGCGCGTTCTTCACGTGGAGCACGTTCTTCACGAGGTGCGCGCTCTTCGCGTGGAGCACGTTCTTCACGAGGGGCGCGCTCTTCGCGTGGAGCACGTTCTTCACGAGGGGCGCGCTCTTCGCGTGGAGCACGTTCTTCGCGAGGGGCACGCTCTTCACGAGGTGCGCGCTCTTCGCGTGGAGCACGCTCTTCACGCGGCTGGCGCTCTTCACGTTCGGCTGGCGGGGTAGCGTCCAGCGGCTCGCGCAGTTCGCGAACGCGCTCTTCGCCGCGGTTGCTACGGCGGTCTTCGCGTGGCTGGCGTGGAGCACGTTCTTCACGCGGTGCACGTTCTTCGCGTGGGGCGCGCTCCTCACGCGGTGCACGCTCTTCACGTGGGGCGCGTTCCTCGCGCGGTGCACGCTCGGCACGCTCTTCACGCGGCTTGCGTTCTTCGTCGCGGCGGCCGTTGCGGTTGCGGCTTTGCTGGCGGCCGTTGCGGCGCTCTTCGTTGCGCGGGCTGCGTTCGGCAGCCGGTTTTTCGGCGGCGGGAACCACTGGCGCGGCGGCAGGCTCGTCCTTGCCGGCGAACAGGCTGACCAGCGACTTCACCAGGCCCTTGAACAGGCTTGGCTCCGGAGCGCTCGGGGCAGGGGCGACCGGGGCGGCAGGCTGGGACTCTTCAGCGGTGGCCGGTACCGGTGCGTTGGCGCGGGCCGGGGCCGTCTTCACTGCGGCTTCCTGGCGTACCAGGGTGCGAGTGGCGGTCGGCTGCGGCGCTTCTTCGGCTTCGGCGGCGGCGATTTCGTAGCTGGACTGGTTGTTCAGCACTTCAGGGTTGTCGTCGCGCAGGCGCTGGACTTCGAAGTGCGGGGTCTCCAGGTGGTCGT
Organism: Pseudomonas sp. LTR0; assembly: GCF_036630035.1. Classification (NCBI taxonomy): domain Bacteria; kingdom Pseudomonadati; phylum Pseudomonadota; class Gammaproteobacteria; order Pseudomonadales; family Pseudomonadaceae; genus Pseudomonas; species Pseudomonas sp. LTR0. The sequence continues at coordinate 3,904,588 of NZ_CP123734.1, read as the reverse complement.
TCGGCAGGATGATGATGCGCGCACGGGTGCGCAGCTCTATCTTGGTGATCGAATTGCGCTTTTCGTTCAGCAGGAAGGCGGCCACCGGGATCGGCACTTGGGCACGTACTTCGGCGGTGCGGTCCTTCAGGGCTTCTTCTTCGATCAGGCGCAGGATGGCCAGCGACAGCGACTCGACATCACGGATGATGCCGGTGCCGGAGCAGCGTGGGCAGACGATGCCGCTGCTTTCGCCCAGCGATGGGCGCAGACGCTGGCGGGACATTTCCAGCAGGCCGAAGCGTGAGATGCGGCCTACCTGCACGCGGGCGCGGTCGGCTTCCAGGCATTCGCGAACGCGCTCTTCAACGGCGCGCTGGTTCTTCGCCGGGGTCATGTCGATGAAGTCGATGACGATCAGGCCGCCGATGTCACGCAGGCGCAGCTGGCGGGCGATTTCCTCGGCCGCTTCCAGGTTGGTCTGCAGGGCGGTTTCTTCGATGTCGCTGCCTTTGGTGGCGCGCGCCGAGTTGATGTCGATGGACACCAGGGCTTCGGTCGGGTCGATCACGATCGAGCCACCGGACGGCAGGTCAACCACGCGCTGGAAGGCCGTCTCGATCTGGCTTTCGATCTGGAAGCGGTTGAACAGCGGCACGCTGTCTTCGTACAGCTTGACCTTGCTGGCGTACTGCGGCATCACCTGGCGGATGAAGGTCAGCGCTTCTTCCTGGGCTTCGATGCTGTCGATCAGCACTTCGCCGATGTCCTGGCGCAGGTAGTCGCGAATGGCGCGGATGATGACGTTGCTTTCCTGATAGATCAGGAATGGCGCGGCGCGGTCTAGCGACGCTTCCTTGATGGCGGTCCACAGTTGCAGCAGGTAGTCCAGGTCCCACTGCATTTCTTCGCTGCTGCGGCCAAGGCCGGCAGTGCGCACGATCAGGCCCATGTCGCCCGGCACGGTCAGGCCGTTCAGCGCTTCGCGCAGTTCGTTGCGCTCTTCGCCTTCGATGCGGCGGGAGATGCCACCGGCACGTGGGTTGTTGGGCATCAGCACCAGGTAGCGGCCGGCCAGGCTGATGAAGGTAGTGAGGGCGGCGCCTTTGTTGCCGCGCTCTTCCTTCTCGACCTGGACAATGACTTCCTGGCCTTCGCTGAGCACTTCCTTGATGTTGACCCGGCCTTCTGGGGCCTTCTTGAAGTACTCGCGGGAGATTTCTTTCAGCGGCAGGAAGCCGTGACGTTCGGAACCGAAGTCGACGAAGGCGGCTTCGAGGCTGGGTTCGATGCGGGTGATCTTGCCTTTGTAGATGTTGGCCTTTTTCTGCTCGCGCGCGCCGGACTCGATGTCCAGATCGTAGAGACGTTGGCCGTCCACCAGGGCTACACGCAACTCTTCGGGTTGAGTCGCGTTAATCAGCATTCTTTTCATGTTGTACCGTCGGTTTCCGGGCTGCCGGAAACGGCGTTCGGCACACACGACGTCTCATGGTCGGTGCCAAGGTGCGCAAAGGGTGGCCGGGCCACCCCCGTGTCGAGCGACGTTCGGCACCAGCCGGTTGCCCAGCCTGCCGTTGTCGCGACGACGCGTCCTGTTTGCTGCGGTGCCAACAAGGCCCCGGTGGCTTCGAATAGGTATCCGAATCAACCAAGCGGGCCTTGTGCACTCAGTCAGGAGGAGGAATCAACCGTCAGCCGTGGACGCCCGGTGGGCATCTGTTCAGGACCTTATCCGCTCACCAGCCGTCAGTGGGCTGGTGGCCGGACGCGGTGCTACACGGTCCGAGGGCTGTGCATCTCCACCCTGCACGTATCCCTGATAATTCGGGTGCTGCCGCGCGCTGAATCCGCAACGGGTTGCATTTTTCGCCAGCGCTGGTTCTGCGCTGGCGCCATTCATGTCCAAGGCAGGTATTTCCGAAGCATTCGCCGGGCGTTGCGTGGAAGCGACTCGCGGGCAGAGGTGCAGCGAAAAGAATCGGGTAAGCAGGTGAAACACCGCACTTGTCGTTTTTTTTCGGTCTTCTCTACACGGCGCTGGTGGCGATTCCAGGCATTTCGGTAAACTGGCGAAAACCCCGTAGGACGGCCTCGCGTCCTGGAGAATTGCGAAGGTCAGGGACCGGCAAAGAGCCTGGTGCCGCTGGCCTGCCGCTTTTGGCGGCGTTCGCGACTATAGCAGCAATGATTAAGTGCTTCAATTCCATAAAAAATTGTTATGATCCCGCAATGACGACCAATACCCCTCCGACTTCCGGCGTTCAGCTGATCGAAGTCGCGCCGGAGCTTGCCGGCCAACGCATCGATAATTTCCTCATCACGGCCCTCAAGGGCGTGCCCAAGACACTGGTCTACCGCATCCTGCGCAAGGGTGAGGTGAGGGTCAACAAGGGCCGCGTCAAGCCGGAGTACAAAATCCAGGCCGGCGACATCGTACGGGTGCCGCCCGTTCGCCTGCCGGAGCGAGACGAGCCGGCACCGGTGGCCCAAGGCCTGCTGCAGCGCCTGGAAGCCGCCATTGTCTACGAAGACAAGGCGCTTATCGTGATGAACAAGCCGGCCGGCATCGCCGTGCATGGCGGCAGTGGCCTGAGCTTCGGGGTGATCGAGGCGCTGCGCCAGTTGCGCCCCGACGCCAAGGAGCTGGAGCTGGTGCACCGCCTGGATCGCGACACGTCTGGCCTGTTGATGATTGCCAAGAAGCGCAGCATGCTGCGCCACCTGCATGCCGCCCTGCGCGGCGATGGTGTCGACAAGCGCTACATGGCGCTGGTGCGCGGCCACTGGCCAACCTCGAAAAAGCAGGTCAACGCGCCGTTGCTCAAGAGCAACCTGCGTTCTGGCGAGCGCATGGTCGAAGTGAACGAGGAAGGCAAGGAGGCGCTCACCCTGTTTCGCGTGCTGCGCCGCTTTGGTGACTTTGCCACCATTGTCGAGGCGCGCCCGATCACCGGTCGTACCCATCAGATCCGCGTGCATACCCTGCATGCCGGGCACATGATCGCTGGCGACAGCAAATACGGCGACGAAGATTTCAGTCGCGAAATTCGTGAGCTGGGTGGCAAGCGCCTGTTCCTGCATGCCTATGCGTTGACCGTGCCGCTACCAGACGGTGGCGAGTTGAAGCTTGAGGCGCCTGTGGATGAGGTTTGGGCGAAAACCATTGAACGGCTGAGTGCGTCCTGATCCATGAAAAAGGGCTATGAGCTACTGATCTTCGACTGGGATGGCACTCTGGCCGATTCCATTGGGCGTATCGTCCAGGCCATGAATGTTGCCGCCGAGCGTGCCGGCGAGGCGCAGAGCAGCGACGCTGCGGTCAAGGGTATCATCGGTCTGGCCTTGGACGAGGCGATCCATACCTTGTACCCGCACCTGTCGCCCGCAGGGGTTGCCAGCTTCCGCCAGCACTATGCCGATGTCTACGTTGCGCTGGATCAGCAGCCTTCGCCGCTGTTCGATGGCGTGGTCGAGTCGCTGGATGCCTTTCGTGCCGAGGGTTACCGCCTGGCGGTGGCCACCGGTAAGGCCCGTCGCGGGCTGGATCGGGTGCTCAAGGCCAATGGTTGGGAGCAGTTCTTCGATATCACCCGCGCCGCTGACGAGACCCGGGGCAAGCCGCACCCGCTGATGCTTGAGGAAATCCTCGGCCATTGTGGTGTCGAACCGGCGCGTGCGCTGATGGTCGGAGATTCGGCATTCGACCTGCAAATGGCCAGCAATGCCGGCATGCATTCGGTGGCGGTTGGCTATGGTGCCATGTCGCTGCAGGCGCTGGCCGAGTTTGGTCCGCAGGTATGCATCGATCACTTTTCCCAGTTGCGCGAGTGGCTGGGTGGTTCCGCAATTCCACTTCCAAGGTAGGTAAGCATGGCAGACGAATGGAAAGCCCCCGAGGCCGAGCGCGAGGAGCGCGAAGAGCGCAACAGCTGGAAGCTGCTGGAAAAGACCTTGCTGGCCAGCGTGCAGGAGCAGCGACGGTCACGGCGCTGGGGGATCTTCTTCAAACTGCTGACCTTCGTCTACTTGTTCGGCATTCTGGCGTTGTTCTCGCCGCTGATGGACATGGACAAGGCTGCTTCGCGCAGTGCCAGCCATACCGCGCTGGTCGAGGTGCGCGGGGTGATTGCCGATCAGGAGGCTGCCAGCGCCGACAACATCGTCAAGAGCTTGCGAGAGGCGTTCAGGGACGACAAGACCAAGGCTGTGGTGATGCGCATCAACAGCCCGGGTGGCAGCCCGGTGCAAGCGGGTTACGTGTATGACGAAATCCGTCGCCTGCGTGCTGAGTATCCCGCCATCAAGCTGTATGCGGTCATCACTGATCTTGGTGCTTCCGGTGCCTATTACATCGCCAGTGCGGCGGACGAGATCTATGCCGACAAGGCCAGCCTGGTGGGTTCCATTGGCGTGACGGCGGCCGGTTATGGCTTTGTCGGCACCATGGAGAAGCTGGGGGTCGAGCGGCGTGCCTACACTTCGGGTGAGCACAAGGCGTTCCTTGATCCTTTTTCGCCGGAAAAACCAGAAGAGACCCGGTTCTGGCAGGGTGTGCTGGATACCACGCACCAGCAGTTCATCGCCATGGTCAAGCAGGGGCGGGGTGAGCGCCTGAAGGATAAGGAGCACCCGGAGTTGTTCAGTGGCCTGATCTGGTCGGGTGAGCAGGCCAAGGCGTTGGGGCTTGTGGATGGCCTGGGCAGTGCCAGCTATGTGGCGCGTGAGATCGTGGGTGAGAAAGAGTTGGTGGACTTCACCGTTCAGGAGTCGCCGTTCGATCGCTTCTCCAAGCGCGTGGGGGCCAGCGTGGCTGAGCACCTGGCGATGTGGATGGGGTTCCAGGGGCCGCAGTTGCGCTGAGGGCTCGTCGCGCGGTGTTTGTCGCGCGATTCGCGGGGTTTGTGAGGTCGAGCGCCGCCCGCGCGGCGCATCGCGAGCTGCGCTCGCTCCTGCGTTTGTTTCAGGCCAATCATTCCTGTGCCATTTGCACGCGAACGCCTTGGCGCATGACGCAATATCACCTCGCGCAAACAAGGCGGTCGCGCGCGCCTGTAACAGGCGTTACTGGCCCGAAACAAACGTAGGAGCGAGCGTAGCTCGCGATGCGCCGCGCGGGCGGCGCTCGACCTCGCTGACAACAAAAAAACTCAAGCCAGGCTAAGGTATCTCCACCCCTTCCATTCCTGTGTCATTTGCGCGCGAACGCCTTGGCGCATGACGCAATATCGCGTCGCACAAACAAGGCGGTCGCGCGCGCCTGTAACAGGCGTTACTGGCCTGAAACAAACGTAGGAGCGAGCGCAGCTCGCGATGCGCCGCGCGGGCGGCGCTCGATCGCGCTGACAACAAAAAACTCAAGCCAGGCTAAGGTATCTCCACCCCTTCCATTCCTGTGCCATTTGCACGCGAACGCCTTGGCGCATGACGCAATATCGCGTCGCACAAACAAGGCGGTCGCGCGCGCCTTTAACAGGCGTTACTGGCCTGAAACAAACGTAGGGGCGAGCGTAGCTCGCGATGCGCCGCGCGGGCGGCGCTCGACCTCGCTGACAACAAAAAACTCAAGCCAGGCTAAGGTATCTCCACCCCTTCCTTCATCAGCATATCCACCAGCCGAATCAACGGCAGCCCGATCAGGCTGGTCGCATCGCACCCGTGCGTGCCCTGGAACAAGCTAACCCCCAGCCCCTCCGCCTTGAAGCTGCCAGCGCAATCCAGCGGTTGTTCCGCTGCCACATAACGCTCGACCCGCTCCCTGCTCAACTCGCGCAGCGTCACCGTAAACGGCACGCAATCCACCTGGCAGTGCCCGGTTGAGCTGTTGAGCAGCGCCAGCCCGGTCAGAAAGCTCACCTGTTGCCCGCTGCACTCCAGCAGTTGCTCGCAGGCGCGCTCGAACGTGTGCGGCTTGCCCAGCACCTGCTCACCCAATACTGCAACCTGGTCCGAGCCGATAATCAGGTGCCCAGGGTAGCTGCCTGCCAGTGCCTCGGCCTTTTGCCTGGCCAGCCGGCGTACCAGCTCCACGGGCGGCTCGCCATCCAGGCGTTGCTCGTCTATATCAGGGCTTGCCCAGGTGAAGGGCAGGTGCAGGCGTGCGAGCAGTTCGCGGCGATAGGCAGAGCTGGAAGCCAGTAACAAAGGAAGCATGGTAGACTCCGGGTTCGGTTGAACCAATTCTATCACGCACGATGCCGCCTAATTTCCTTTGACAGGGGCGGGGGGCATCCCTAGAATGCTGCGCCTATGTTGAATGACCCGATTCCACCTCACGTTGACCCGCGCAAATTAGCCGATCGTGGCGTAACCCTTAACGGTTCGCTGCAACTCGCTGATTTGGAAAGACTCTGCGACCCGCTTTCCGACAATGTCGGTACGGTGCAGGCGAAGTTCGATTTTGAACGAGATGAGCAGCACGTGGTGGTTATCCACAGCGAGCTGGACGTCGAAGTCAAGATGGTTTGCCAGCGTTGTCTTGAGCTGGTCACCCTGCCGATCCACAGCGAATGTACTTACGCAGTGGTGAAGGAGGGTGCGAATACCCAGTCGTTGCCGAAAGGCTATGACGTGCTGGAACTGGGCGAAGATCCTTTGGATCTGCAGGCATTGGTCGAGGAGGAGCTTTTGCTCGCCTTGCCAATCGTGCCTGCTCATCATCCGGAAGAATGCCAGCAGCCGGCGGGCGCAGACGAGCCCGAATCGAGCAAGGACGAGGTATCGCGGTCCAACCCGTTCAGTGTTTTGGCGCAGTTAAAGCGTGACCCAAACGTTTAGGAGTTAATCAATTATGGCTGTTCAGCAGAACAAAAAATCCCGCTCTGCCCGTGACATGCGCCGTTCGCACGACGCCCTGTCGGAAAACGCGCTGTCGGTAGAGAAAACCACCGGTGAAGTTCACCTGCGTCACCACGTTTCGCCAGAAGGCGTATACCGTGGTCGCAAAGTGGTCGACAAGGGCGCTGACGAGTAATCCTTGTCCGCTCAGGTCATCGCGATCGACGCAATGGGCGGGGACTTCGGTCCCCGCAGCATTGTCCAGGCTAGCATTGCCTGCCTTTCGGCTACCCCCTCGCTGCACCTGACCCTCGTCGGTCAACCCTCCCTCCTTGAAGATCTCGTCAGTGGCCTGCCAGCTGCGGATCGCGCGCGCCTGCAGATTGTCGCCGCCAGTGAGGTGGTCGGCATGGACGAGCGGCCATCCCAGGCGTTGCGCGGCAAGCCGGATTCGTCGATGCGCATCGCCCTCGAACTGGTACGCGACGGAAAAGCCCAGGCCTGCGTCAGTGCCGGCAATACCGGGGCGCTGATGGCGTTGTCGCGCTTTGTGCTCAAGACTCTGCCGGGTATCGACCGGCCGGCCATGGTGGCGGCGATCCCGACCCAGACGGGTTACTGCCAACTGCTCGATCTGGGCGCCAATGTCGACTGCAGTGCCGAAAACCTCTACCAGTTCGCTGTAATGGGCTCTGTGGCTGCCCAGGCTCTGGGTGTGCACCGGCCAAGGGTCGCGCTGTTGAATATCGGTACCGAGGACATCAAGGGTAACCAGCAGGTCAAGCTGGCTGCCACGCTGTTGCAGAATGCCCGCGGCCTCAACTATGTCGGTTTCGTCGAAGGGGATGGCCTGTACCGGGGTGAGGCAGACGTGGTGGTGTGCGACGGTTTTGTCGGCAACATACTGCTCAAGTCCAGCGAAGGCCTGGCGACGATGATCGGTGCGCGCATCGAAAAACTGTTCAAGGGCGGTGCTTTTGCCCGCGTTGCCGGAGCCGTTGCCATGCCGCTGCTCAAGCGTCTGCAAGCTGACCTGGCGCCGGCGCGGCACAATGGGGCGAGCTTCCTGGGGCTGCAGGGTATCGTTATCAAGAGCCATGGTTCGGCGGGCGTGCAGGGGTTTCAGAGTGCCATCCAGCGGGCGCTGATCGAAATTCAGGAAAACCTGCCGCAGCGGCTGCATGGCCGCCTTGAAGACCTGTTGCCTTAGGCATTTCGCCGATGAAGTGCTTAAATGTGACCGCTTGGTCTGTGTTTCCATCCAAGTTTTCAGATTCCGCGCCTGGCCTCGGGCCTGGCGCACACTATCCGACGACAAGATCATAAGGGCTTGTTCAATGTCTGCATCCCTCGCATTCGTCTTTCCCGGTCAAGGTTCCCAATCGCTGGGCATGCTCGCCGAGCTCGGCGCCGAGAAGCCAGTGATCATCGAAACCTTCAAGGAAGCGTCCGAAGCGCTCGGCTACGACCTGTGGAAGCTGGTCCAGGACGGCCCGGAAGAGCAACTTAACCAGACCGACAAGACCCAGCCGGCGATCCTCACCGCGTCCATCGCGTTGTGGCGCCTGTGGCTGGAAGAGGGCGGTGCCAAGCCTGCCTTCGTTTCCGGTCACAGCCTGGGCGAATACAGCGCTCTGGTCGCCGCCGGCAGCATCAGCCTGAAAGACGCCGTTCGCCTGGTCGAGCGCCGCGGTCAGCTGATGCAGGAAGCCGTACCGGCCGGTCACGGCGCCATGGCTGCCATTCTCGGCCTGGACGATGCTGTGGTCGTGGAAATCTGCGCCGAAGCCGCTGAGGATGAAGTGGTCAGTGCCGTGAACTTCAACTCGCCTGGTCAGGTGGTCATCGCCGGCAACAAGGCTGCGGTAGATCGCGCCATGGAACTGTGCAAGGCCAAAGGTGCCAAGCGCGCCCTGCCGCTGGCGGTCAGCGTCCCGTCGCACTGTGCCCTGATGAAGCCGGCCGCCGAGCGCTTTGCCGATTCGGTCAATGCCATTGACTGGAAGGCCCCGCAGATTCCGGTGGTGCAGAACGTCACTGCCGCCGTCGCCGCCGACCTCGATGCCCTCAAGCACGACCTGCTGGCACAGCTGTACCAGCCGGTACGCTGGGTCGAGTGTGTGCAGACCCTGGCCGCCAACGGTGCGGTCAACCTGGTCGAGTGTGGCCCGGGCAAGGTACTGGCTGGCCTTAACAAGCGTTGCGCCGACGGCGTGACCACCTACAACCTCAACACCCCTGACGCCGTTGCTGCCACCCGTGCGGCACTGGCCTGATTTGGAGAAGCTTGCATGAGCCTGCAAGGTAAAGTTGCACTGGTTACCGGCGCCAGCCGTGGCATTGGCCAGGCCATCGCCCTAGAGCTGGGCCGCCAGGGCGCGACCGTGATCGGTACCGCCACTTCGGCGTCCGGCGCCGAGCGTATCGCTGCCACCCTGAAAGAGCACGGCATCACCGGCACCGGCATGGAGCTGAACGTGACCAGCGCCGAATCGGTTGAAGCCGTACTGGCCGCCATTGGCGAGCAGTTCGGCGCGCCGGCCATCCTGGTCAACAACGCCGGTATCACCCGCGACAACCTCATGCTGCGCATGAAAGACGACGAGTGGTTCGATGTCATCGACACCAACCTGAACAGCCTCTACCGTCTGTCCAAGGGCGTGCTGCGTGGCATGACCAAGGCACGTTGGGGTCGTATCATCAGCATCGGCTCGGTCGTCGGTGCGATGGGTAACGCTGGGCAGGCCAACTACGCGGCTGCCAAGGCCGGCCTGGAAGGATTCAGTCGCGCCTTGGCGCGTGAAGTGGGTTCGCGTGGCATCACCGTCAACTCGGTGACCCCGGGCTTCATCGATACCGACATGACCCGCGAGCTGCCGGAAGCTCAGCGCGAAGCCCTGCAGACCCAGATTCCGCTGGGCCGCTTGGGCCAGGCTGACGAAATTGCCAAGGTGGTTTCGTTCCTGGCGTCCGACGGCGCAGCCTACGTGACTGGCGCTACCGTGCCGGTCAACGGCGGGATGTACATGTAATACTGCAACTCAATGTGACGGGTTTCGTAAAAAAAGAGTCATACTGCGAGCCTAAAATCCGTTATAAAGCTGCAACCAGATTCCAGGCAGCGGGTGGGGTGACTAGCCTGAAGGTGCGTTTCGCTTGAAAAGCGAACGTCTTTCTATAAAATTAGCCACCGGCCAGCTGCCTGACATATATCCATTAGGAGTGAAAACTAGGTATGAGCACCATCGAAGAACGCGTCAAGAAAATCGTCGCCGAGCAACTGGGCGTCAAGGAAGAAGAAGTGACTAACTCCAAGTCCTTCGTCGATGACCTGGGTGCCGATTCGCTTGACACCGTTGAACTGGTGATGGCTCTGGAAGAGGAATTCGAGACCGAAATCCCTGACGAAGAAGCCGAGAAGATCACTACCGTTCAAGCTGCTATCGACTACGTCCTGGCCCACCAGGCCTAAGACGCTACAGTCGACGCTACTTGTCGGGGAAAACCGCACTGCCTTCGCCGGCGTGCGGTTTTTTCTTTGCGAGCGCCTCGCGTTTTCAGGCTGCTTCGTTCACCGCGCACCAAGAGTCTGTTGCCATTGCATTCCAGTGCTTGAATGCAATGGCAAGAGACTCTGTTATTAGAAAAGGAGAGTACTGTGTCGCGTAGACGCGTCGTGGTCACCGGTATGGGTATGCTGTCGCCACTGGGTACCGATGTACCGAGCACCTGGCAGGGCATTCTGGCTGGCCGCAGTGGCATTGGTCCGATCGAACACACGGACCTGTCTGCCTACTCCACCCGTTTTGGCGGCTCGGTGAAAGGCTTCGAGGTTGAGCAGTACCTGTCGGCCAAAGAGGCCCGCAAACTCGATCTGTTCATCCAGTACGGCCTGGCGGCCGGTTTCCAGGCGGTGCGTAGTGCCGGCCTGGAGGTTACCGACGCCAACCGCGAGCGTATTGGCGTGGCCATGGGCTCGGGTATCGGTGGCCTGACCAACATCGAGGAAACCAGCCGCACCCTGCACGATTCGGGGCCGCGCCGCATTTCGCCGTTCTTCGTGCCGGGTTCGATCATCAACATGATCTCCGGTTTCCTGTCGATCCACCTGGGCCTGCAGGGGCCGAACTACGCTATCGCCACTGCTTGCACCACCGGCACCCATTGCATTGGCATGGCCGCACGCAATATCGCCTACGGTGAAGCTGACGTGATGATCGCCGGTGGCGCCGAGATGGCCGCTTGTGGTCTGGGCATGGGCGGTTTTGGTGCTTCGCGCGCGCTGTCTACTCGCAATGACGAGCCAAGCCGGGCCAGCCGCCCGTGGGACAAGGGCCGTGACGGCTTTGTGTTGTCCGACGGTGCTGGTGCCCTGGTGCTCGAGGAGCTGGAGCACGCCCAGGCCCGCGGTGCGACTATCTATGCCGAGCTGGTTGGCTTTGGCATGAGCGGTGACGCCTACCACATGACTTCGCCGCCTGACTCTGGCGAAGGCGCTGCCCGCTGCATGACCAACGCCTTGCGCGATGCCGGTATCCAGCCGGAAGAAGTCAGCTACATCAACGCCCACGGCACTTCTACCCCGGCGGGCGATGTGGCGGAAGTGGCGGCGATCAAGCGCGTGTTCGGAGAGCATGCCTACAAGCTGGCGGTCAGCTCGACCAAGTCGATGACGGGTCACTTGCTGGGCGCCGCGGGCGCGGTGGAGGCGATCTTCAGCGTGCTGGCAATCAATAGCCAGATGGCTCCGCCGACCATCAACCTGGACGAGCCGGACGAGGGTTGTGACCTGGACTTCGTTCCCCATCAGGCGCGCAGCATGCCGATCGACGTGGTGCTGTCCAACTCGTTCGGCTTTGGCGGCACCAACGGCTCGCTGGTATTCCGCCGGTTTGCCGGCTGATGCACAGCTGGATCGACGGCCAGCCTGCGACTGCACTCAACCTGCAGAACCGCGGCCTGGCCTACGGCGATGGCCTGTTCGAAACCATCGCTGTGCGAGGCGCCCGGCCCAGCTTGCTGGACGGCCACCTCGCACGCCTGGCGCTGGGCTGCCAGCGCCTGGCAATCAACGCCGACCTGGCGCTGGTGCGCGACGAGTTGCTGCGCTACGCCAGCCAGTTGGGCGAGGGTGTCGCCAAACTCATCCTTACTCGTGGCGACAGTCAGCGAGGCTATGCACCGGCGGTCGATGCTGCGCCGCGGCGTATCCTGCAAGGCAGCCCATTACCCCGCTATCCTGCCGAGCATGCCGAGCATGGCGTGCGGTTGTTCCCTTGCCAGACCCGGCTTGGGGAACAACCACTGCTGGCCGGCCTCAAACACCTCAACCGCCTGGAGCAGGTGCTGGCCCGTGCCGAATGGCAGGACAACGACCATGCCGAAGGCCTGATGCGTGACGCGCAGGGCAGGGTGATCGAAGGGGTATACAGCAATCTGTTTCTGGTGCGTGATGGTGTGCTGCTTACCGCCGACCTTAGCCGTTGTGGGGTGGCGGGCGTGATGCGTGCCGCACTGCTGGAACAGGCCCCACTGCTGGGTATTGCGGTACAAGTCTGCGACCTGTCGTTCGACGCGATGGAGCAAGCTGATGAAGTATTTGTTTGCAATAGCGTTTACGGCATTTGGCCTGTGCGTGGCGTAGCCGCGCTAAACTGGTCGCCGGGCCCGCTCACTCGTAAACTGCAGGCCGTTGCCCGTACGTTACTGGAAACCTGAATTCGTGAGACGTAAATTCCTGCTGTTGCTGGAAATGGGCTTGATCCTTGCCGGCCTGGCGTTTGGCTGGTCGGCCTGGAAGGTCAACTCGGTCCTGGAGCAGCCCTTGCACGTCACGCAGGAACGCCTGCTGGATGTGCCCAATGGCACTAACCCAAACCGCATGTTCTACAGCATGCAACGAGAAGGGTTGCTCGACGACGCCGTCTGGTTGCGTTTGTACTGGCGCTTCAACATGGCCGGCACCCCCCTGCACACCGGCGAGTATCGTCTTACCCCAGGCATGACCGTCGAGCAGTTGTTCGACGCCTGGCGCCGTGCCGACGTGGTGCAGTACAACCTCACCCTGGTCGAAGGCTGGACCTTCCGCCAGGTGCGCGCGGCCGTGGCCAAGCATGAAAAGATCAAGCATACACTCGATGGCTTGTCGGATGCCGAGGTCATGGACAAGCTCGGCCATACCGGCGTATTCCCCGAAGGCCGCTTCTTCCCCGACACTTACCGCTTCGTGCGGGGTATGACCGATGTCGAGTTGCTGCAGCAGGCCTACATGCGCCTGGACGAAGTGCTGGCCAAGGAGTGGGCTGAGCGTTCCACCGACCTGCCGTATCGTGACCCCTACCAGGCGCTGATCATGGCCTCCCTGGTAGAAAAGGAAACCGGCATTCCGCAGGAGCGCGGGCAGATCGCCGGTGTGTTCGTGCGGCGCATGCGTCTGGGTATGATGCTGCAGACCGACCCGACGGTTATCTATGGCATGGGTGAACGCTACAACGGCAAGATCACCCGCGCTGACCTGCGCGAGCCTACGCCCTACAACACCTATACCATGACCGGCCTGCCGCCGACACCGATCGCGATGGTCGGCCGCGAAGCGATTCATGCGGCGCTCAACCCGTCCAATGGCACCAGCCTTTACTTCGTCGCTCGTGGCGATGGCAGCCATGTGTTTTCCGACGACCTCGACGGCCACAACTCGGCGGTGCGCGAGTTCCAGCTCAAGCGCCGGTCGGACTACCGCTCCAGCCCCGCGCCGCAGCGAGAGGCAAAGCCAGCTGACGATGATGCTGAACAGGCGTCGGGCGCCGATGACGCGCAGCGCCCTGAGCCCCCGGCTGGGGACGAGCCTGCTGCGCAGCCAGCCCCCGATGAAGCGCCCGCGCAGGATGCCCCTGCCGGCGGTGCGCAAGCGGCCGAGCGGCCGACGCCTGACGAACAACATTAAGGACTGCCTGTGAGCGGCTTGTTTATTACTTTGGAAGGCCCCGAAGGTGCGGGCAAGAGCACCAACCGCGACTATCTGGCCGCGCGCCTGCGCGAGCACGGCCTGGACGTGGTGCTGACCCGTGAGCCAGGCGGCACGCCGCTGGCGGAAAGGGTGCGTGAACTGTTACTGGCCCCGAGCGACGAAGCCATGGCGGCCGACACCGAGCTGCTGCTGGTGTTCGCCGCTCGCGCCCAGCACCTGGCGCAGGTGATCCGCCCGGCGCTGGCCCGTGGGGCTGTGGTGCTGTGTGACCGTTTCACGGACGCTTTAGTTTCGGTTGGTAGTCAAGGTAAACACTAAAAATGCTCACCCCACCCACCTGCCAAAACCGTTCTTGCTGCCTAGAACCCAAGTAAATAAAGGGATCTGGAAAGAAGTGTCTTGTTCCGTGTCTCTAGTTTAACACCTGAAAAATCCAAAAAGTAAACCCCCTGGCGAAAAAAAAGCGCTTGAAGGGCAAACGTAAACCCTAAAAGCCCGTTTCACCCTCAAAACCCTTCTCTGCAGCTCATCCTCAAATACCGCGAATTCGCCTAAGCCCAGTAAACACGGGCCTTCTGTGGGTTTACGTTGTCCTAATCAGACCCTTCCCGAGCGCCTTCACAAAACGCCACCTCCTTGGCAAAAACCGCACCCCACACGACCAAACAGAACACCAAAACCGGATTCAAACAGATCATCCAATGGAGCAGCTTCACAGCAGCTTGAACGAGCTTGGTTGGACGCCGGCTGCTCTGATGATCGAATGAGAGCCCTGGGAGGCTACCGAAAGCCCAGAACCATCCTGAGGGGTATCTATCGCGCCCTGGAGGGGAGGTGAGGCCATCCGGTGAACTTCTCGCCTTGGTGAGGTAGATGATGTACTTCCAGCGCCGCCTGCTGCGCACGTACAGTGACACCGCCTGGTCGACGCTCGCTGACGGTTCATACACCGCACAGGTGGATGACTTCAGATTGACGTTGACGCCGAAATCTCGTGGACGCTGGGTAGTGGTCGTCAAGCATGCGGATGAATACAGCCCGCCTTTCCCGCGTTGGCAAGCCTCGGTTGAGGCGGCCAAGTGGATGGCCTATCTCACACTTGATGATGCTCAAGATTGGGTGCATGAATACGCACGCACCGCTGAAAACTCACCCTTGAATGCAAAAGAAACACCAGGAAAAGCAGGGAAAGCCTATGGAAAAGCACACCTTCATCGACCGGTATTTTCACAGTCAACGCGAATTGATGGATATCCGTTATTCCGAAGAGCGCGACATAAACACGCTATTTACTTATCTCAATAACCTGCATTCAACAGCGGATAAACTGCATGAGTTGTTTGACTGTAATATCAAGAATATCCCTGAATTCAAGCTCCTCAGAATCATCAGAAACTATTTTCACCACGTTGGCGATGTCGATGAGATCCGGCTGCACGTCAAGGTTCAAGAAAATGTATTTGTTAGCCATAGTCAACATCTTTTGATACCGCTGGAAGTGTTCGCGAAGAGTGTTAAGTCCTTTGTGGATAATAACGTCCAAAATTAAATTTGTATCAGGCGAGATGGCGGCTATAACTGAAGTGTTTGATTATACGGCTACATTAATGAGCGGGCTTCTGTTTTATTGCAAGAAGCCCAGTCTGAATCTGGATGGCAAAAACTACGAGTTAGGTTTTGATATGTACAAATTTGTTTTTAATATAACCAATGTTATCGCGGACAAGTGCAGGGAAATTCCCGAGTTGGAGAGTAAGAAGGTCATCGAGGATCTGGACTTGTCCTACAGTGCGGAGATGAATATTCCCAAGCACGATGTTTACTGCAGTCCGTTCAGCGTCCCAATCACCACCACTGAAGGGTTCATCTACGCAGAGGTTGTCACATCATCCCAGCCGCCAGCTGTCTTCCCATAGCACCAGTACGCTCCCGAGCAAGCCCGCATGACAGCATGACAGCCTCTGTCGGAAATGCGATTTTAAACCGGAGGATGGCCGTTAGCCATTACTCGGCCAGGTCACTCAATACGAGGCTTTAGCATTACAAATGCATGCACCGCTGGTCACCCTAAGCAGGCGCTAAGACCGGGAGCTCAGCCTGGGAAGGCACATGGCCATTACCGTGGCTTGGTGAACCTTCCGCCCATCCGGCAGTCGAAAAGAGTAGCTGTAACAGGGATTTAGGGTTTTTTCCCAGTAGGGGTATGGCAATATGCCAGTATCCATTGTAAGATTTAGATGGACTTCGTGCGCCTGTAGGAAGGTGTACGGTGCGGCGGGTGAGGACACCTACCGCTCAACTTCAGCTCTCAATGGATACGCGGCAGCTATGATTGGTAGGACAACGGACTGGAGGTACGCACACATGACTATCGACACGATTCTCAAAACCTTAGGGCTTCGCCACAAGTCGCTTGCGGAAAGAATCAACGACAAGGTCATGTCAGGCTACATTCCCAGCGACATGGCCAAGGCAATTGTCGGCAAGCTCTCCTCCAAAAAGATCAACGATTTCATGATCGAAGCGCGCGACAAGTACAATCGAGAGAATGAGAACAAGGTCTTCAAGGATGAGTAACAAGTACAACCAGATGCATGAGAAGCTGGTTAAGCACAAGAAAGACTTTGTTGGCATGATCGCCTACTCGATCTACAAGACGGAGAAGCGCGAGGCTGTGAAGCGGGGCATGGACATCGGTGCTTTTACCAGCATCAAGATCCAGCCGCACGAGATCAAGAAGTACCGTGACGAAGCCGACGGCCTTGCTACCCTGTTCCTCCAGACTGCTGCAGATGAGAAGCTGAAGGGGGTTCAGTCCCGCTTGGCCGACCAGATCAATAACCTGACCTTGGACTCGCTTCCCAAGAATGGCGTGTTCAAAAACCTTTGGAAGTGGCATGCCTCTGGCTCTGCGGGCATTGTCGGAAACTTCTGGACTGCGGTTTTTGTGGCGGTTTTTGTGTGGGCCTTCTCTGACCCATCGATATGGAGCGAGGCGAAGGACAGTGCGCTGAAGACAATTGCTTCGCGCGTCAACGGCCAGCCCCAAGCGACTTCAGCGCCAGAGACAGCTGCGCTTCCAGCTCAGTAACTGCTCCCAGATCATTTCATGTGCCGACACCCTCAGTGGCGTGGTCGGCGCATGCTCATCTTGATCTGTAATCACTAAAGGTTTCTCCAGGGTACGCCTCTCAAAGCCCAGCCTCCCAAGGCAAGCAACTCAATAGCAAACCACTCAAAAACACCCATCCCACATATACGCACATCCAGTCGAATACTGACTATCTCCGCCGACCTAGCGTGCGATCTCGAACAACGCGCGCTCAGATGGCGCAATCGTGAAAAATCCCACACTTTCCCCACCTGCCAGAGCAAAAACTCCTACACTCCCACAGCCTGGGAAAGCGAAAAGTCTTACACTTCACAGGCTAGGACGATGCATGGAGCGCACCGGAAATCATGAAAAGTCGCACACTAAGGTGAAAACTAAGGGCTCAAGGCTGCATGTAGCTATGAGGCTTGGTGGCACAATGATATTCTGGAGAGCATATCAGTCCCGCACTGTGTCGTAGGTGTGAGGGCCGCTCAGAATGAGTACTGAGCGTTACTAGGGATTTGGATCAGGAACGATTCTTCAATGCGTCAAGCCGATCACGTTGCACATCTTCCAGCAGAAAATGCGAAAGGAGAGAAGCTCCTATTGGGTGTCCATTTCGTGGATATGACACCGGAGCTCATCAACACCTGGAGGAAAACCGTTCAACCGCTGATCAACAAGCATTATTCCAAAGCCCCTAAGCCTACCAAGGGGGCTGCAGCCGCCCTGCAATCACAGAAGCAGGAGCCCAATTTTGCGGTGATTACTGATAAGGCCGAGCACAGCGTCGGACAGAGTCCTGTGCATGAGGAGATCCAGGAGGCAGTCGAGCAGATCGAAGCTATAGCCTCGGCGGGCTTGATCGAAAAGCTAGACTGCGCAGTTGGTACTGGGGTTGTGTCGGCCTCAACGTCACTAGCAGCAGAGCTTCATGCCGTCGGCAGCGCTAAACCGAAAGTTCGTACTCGTGCCGATGTTAAGTGGTCGTGGAGACAGAACTATTTCCTCCACTCCGCTTATAGCAAGTGGCGCCGGAAGTATTTCAAGGGTGGTGAATCGAAAGCAGTGTGCATGGTGGTTCACAAGGGTGGGCGTGTTATTCCTATAGGCATGCTGACAATGGTGCCTGACTTCACTTGCAAAATCTTAGATCGTACCAAGGAGCGAGCGTTCACTTGGTACCTTTCAGATGCTCCAAGAGAATTCTATAGCAAGGCGCTGGGATTGAAGAGAATCGAGCATATTGCTCACGCCCTTGTCGATTATACGGTTCAGGCTGGTATCGAAGTGAACCAAGAGACTAATCTGGTACTTCGCTCTGACCCAGATGGGGGCGACCGTCTGAGGGATTTCTATACCAGAATTGGCTTGTCACCGCTGCCTGATGACCATCCAGCCATATCGACTGCGCGGTTCTGGAATAAAGACGGCTATTTCAAGCTCATGTCTGAGAAATCAACGGAATTCTGTAGCGCCATGGATGTCTATCGAGCTTCACGCACCCGCAACCTTTCTCCAGTCGCAAACGCTTAAGGAGGTTCGTAATGAATTATTTTTCAGATGAAGACCTTGCGAGAGCATTGCGGGAGTCTCGTGGATTGCCACCTGAGCCAGATGAAACTCGCTCCATTCAAGCGAAAAAAGAGGACGATGAGCAACTCAGAGAAGAGTTGGCATCGTTGGCAGATAATCCTCTGGGTAAGTTTGGTAGAGCACTCTATCGTTTGATGGTGAAGAGGTGGCCCAAGGCTGAAGAAAGTTATGACTGGGTTTATGCGCCTGGGGAGCTTGATCTTATTCCAGCGCACGAGTCCATCGACTCAGCCTCGAACAAGGTTAAGCTAGCTCATGTGACATTAACGACTGTTGCTCCTGTGGCAGTATTGTCTGAACCTCGGGTCGCTAGCGCTGAAGCTGCAAATACAAACGCTGAGCTTGAGTCTGTAGCTAAAGAGCGTGAACACGTTCAATACTCTATTCATACTCAAGCAGACGTTCAGCTCAAGGAAGTTTCCCATCACATTTGGTTAGAGACTGTGAGGGGAAGTTACGTTAATGTGCCGAGATCACAGAAAGCTGCGTCAGGCTCGGATATAGTAGATCTCAACGATGTTGATGTGAAACTGTCACCGTCAGCTCAACAGTTTTTGAGCGGCATTGAATATTTCGGAAGTGAGACTCTGAAAGGAACCGCATGTGCCGTACAGTTGAGTGGGCCACTCACTTCACTGTCAAAGCTCTACAATCGAAAGAATACGTTGCCCCTCATTTCTCATGGTGAGACTGTCAAAGCTTCGCGGCGACCATTCATTAGAGTTGATATGCAGGCGTTTGATAAGTTTATCGAGTGTAAGACTTACTATCGAAATCTGTTCATAGATGAGGCGCACCGCACCAGTGAGGCGGCTGCTGATATAAAGTCAGCTTTGCAAAGCATTGATCATGCTCTGACGAAATACAAAAACAAAAAACATATGGCCTATACGGCAAGTCCGCGAAGTGCTTGGTTTGCTGCGGTGGATTATGTATGTAATATTTTTAGGCCTAAGCCTGAAAATGAGCTTTCCGACACCCATGGTCTACATAAAGAAGGAGTGGAAAGAGTTGAATGGAAGCTAGACAGAGATTCTTCCTCCGAACTTGCCTTGAGAGGCTCTGCGGGCCACTTGCGGGACTACTGGTTTAAACTTCACAATCATCAATTGTCGCTCAGGTGGCAGAACAAAGAAGAGCAAACGCCGCCGCAGACCATTTTTCAAGTAGGAAGCAGCGAGCCTGTGGCAGCTGGTGAAATGATGGTTACAGCATTAGAGAATGCTCATGTTGACTATGATCGGGCCGTGGAACTAATGGGTTCACTAAAAGAGTTTGTTGAGCGACAAACTCAAGTGCATTGATGAACTAAAAGGGGGGCTCTATCGGCCCCCCCTTTTTTTTCACAATTGCTACCAACCTTGGTTTCCGAAGCGTTTGGGCGGCCTCACCAAAGGCAGCTATACGACACAGTACGGTAGCTGCTTTACAAATATCGCAAGAACACATGCCCCTCATGTTCACTGCGCTCAAAGCTCAACTCGTCCGGATATCCATCCAAACCCACTACCTTGATCGAACCAGGCGCGGAGGAGTGCATGCAGACCAAAGTGCAAGTGGTGAGCCCTGGGGAAGGCACCGCTTCGTGATAGGTATGACGCTCGATCCGGTAGCTGTCGCCGGCCAGCATCAATGATTGCTCCTCAAGTGTTAGGTCGACCCGGACAGCGGTCTTGCGAAGCACGTTCCTGGTGTGTTGCTGATACCTGTCACCTTGGTAATGCGCTTCGTATAGCGGCGCGCCGCCGCTTTCGACTTCGTTCACGGTGTATTGCAGGTTGGACAGCGTGCCAATCAGGATGCGGCTGTCGACATGCTTGTCGTGGGTATGCACTCGGGCGGGCATGCCATACCCGTCACCTCGATCGCTCGGCCACAAATGCAGCCGCCATTCCTCACCATTTTCCCGCTTCAACAGCAGCACATAAAAGCCGTGTGGGTGCATCAGGCAGGTCGGGTTGCAAGCTGCAATCCACTGCTTCAGTGCCCGGAGCAGGTCACCGCGATCGCATGAGGTGAAACGTTCCCGGCAGAGCAGCTCTGAAAGATCAGCGGGCATACGGGGCAGGGGATTTCATGGCTTTCACGGCCTCCGCTCGGAGTTCGGATGACACCTGATCACCGAACATTGCCGTCAAGATTTCCGAGGGGGCAGCATCACCTGTTATAGGGACTGGAATTGGCTCTGCCTCGTTTTTGACCCAGTTGAACTCGGTCAATACCCCTGAAAAATCGCGATGCTTATGGTGGTAGCAGTAGGCGTAATCTTTGGGGTCTTCGCGAGTCACCATGAGCTCGTGGGCATTGCCTTCGATGCGGAACACGGACAGGCGGGAACTCAAACGCAAATCCAGCTCTATGAATGGCCGGTTGAGATTCACGGCCTGGGCGAGGGTGGCGATGGTTGCGAGAATTTCCTGCTCAACGTATTCCCTGTTCCAGACTTTGCCATCAAATGATCCCGACTTGCGAAACTCTGCATATCGCTGGCACACCTCAATATTCCTGAAATCCAGCAGAACGACCTCCAGGCGGATCGGCTGCCGGCTCTCGCGGGCATGGTTGACGAGGGTAGGTAGTGCCTTCGCGCGAAATTGACGACCTGTGCGGACATAGATCCGGTAGTCGTGCGCGCCACTGGCCAGACGATGCAGATTCTCGGTGACATCCTGCGGCAGGATCAGCGTTTCCAACCTAGCCACCCTGGGATCAGTGAAGTAGGAAAGGCAGAAGGTCGAGATGATCGCAAACGTGCCGCTGGCCACGATCGAGATGAAGAAATTGTTGAAGGCTTCCCACATCGGCTGATCATGCTTGAAGTACGCGATCAACATGATGATGGCACACGAAACCCCGATTGCGAGGAAGCTCGCGCCGAGGAATTGGCGACGCTGGTAGCGGGAGCTGAAAATGCCAGAGAGCGACACGGTCTGTTTGAGTCCGAGGAGATTTGCCGGGATTCTGCGCACCAATTGAACTCTGTGCAAGTCCGAGCAACCTACAGCTCAAAGCCCCGGTGGATCAGAATAGTGGAAACGGACATGTCCCCCCACACACCCGATGGTCGCTACTTTGTGGTTAAAGGCAGGCTGTGGCGCTGCAGCAATCCTGGGCTCGACCCGGATGTCAGGCAGCGGCTGGTTTCGGAGCTGATGAGCGCCCGGCGCGAGGTGAAACAGGCCAAGGCAGGGCAAGAAGTCTTGCGGCTCAAAAAGGCAAGGGCACGGGTTGATGCTGCCAAGGTGGCATTGGGTGAGCGGGGCCCGGTGTGGTGGATCGACGGCAGTCCTGATTACAACCGGCGGTTGGTTAAGAACACGCCTTATGCGCAATGGTACCGATTCTTGCCAGGCTGCGACGGCTCCGTGCAGCTGTAGCGTACCAGAATGTCCGCGCACCGGTTCGGTTGACATATCTGCAGATTTGCATAGAATTCGGGTTGACACTTTTTAATATTTGCAGACTTTTGGAGAGGCAGCCTGATGCATGTGACACAACATCCCAGTCATTTCGAGCCTAGGCTGCTGCCTGAGTATGTGGATCGGTTCTGCCAGGAGGTTACTGACGTAGCCTATAGCGCGTTGGAGGACTCCAGTAGCGCCTACGACACCAACTACACGCGCGGCACCCTGCTGTTTGGTCGACAGCAAGGCCTGTGCAAGGTGTTGGCGGCTGATAAGTCGATGCCTTGGCTGCAGCTGCGCAACGCCACCCTGGATTTTACGGTGGCCATTAACAATGTGCTGCTGCAGATCGTGACCGATAACCCGAATGAAATGAAGAAGGCTTATCGCATCAAGCCGAATCCGCTGGAGCAGCATCAGCTTTCGCTTTTTGAGAGGTCGCCTGAGATCTGCACCTGGCGAGTCTATGTTTCCAGCAACAATGATCTGGAGTTTCCCAAGGTCGAGGTTGCGATCGTAGGCTTCGATGCCAACCTCAACGTGATTTGCTTGTGGAAGCACGAGGAGCGGTCTCTGCTTTCCGTGAGAGCGACTGTGCAGCATGATGCTGTGGACGTACCGGAAGCTGAAGTGCAGCGTAAGCGTAAAGATGTTGATAGCAATGCCACAGACAATGATGAACCCGTAGATGGATGACAGAACACAACAGCTCGCTTTTGGGGCTGAATTTTCACCTGACAAGCTGAGGTTGGCTCGGTGTGCAGCCGGCTTGTCGCTTGCAGAGCTGGGCGATTTGCTGGGCGTAAGTCGGCAGTACGCGCACAAGCTCGAAATCAATGCGGTGCCAAACCCGTCGCAGATTCAATTGCTCACCAAGGCCTTAGGAGTGACGGAAGAGTTCTTGTCGAGCCCGCGTCGTGGCTCGGTGGAACTTGAACAGTGTCATTTCCGTAGCCTGCGATCGTCGACCCAGACTATCAAGAAGAGCATCGCGTCTCAGGTCGAGCTTTTTGAGTTGCTCGTCAACGAGTTGGAACACGAGGTGGATTTCCCACCGGTGGGGTTCGATCCCTTTGAAGTCCCGCTTGTCAGTGACGATGTAATCGAAAAGGCGGCAGAGGGCTTTCGGAGGGATCTGTCGATCGGCATCGGCCCCATTGCCAATGTCACCCGTCTGGCTGAGAAGGCCGGTGTGCTGGTGGTAAACCTGGCGGATGCGGATGACCGTATCGATGCATTTTCATTATTCAACAAGCGTCCTCTGATCGTTCGCAACACGGCCAAGGTCAATCCTTGCCGGCACCGGTTCGATATTGCCCATGAGCTTGGCCACCTGGTCATGCATCAGGGGATCGAGACGGGCTGTAGGACAACTGAGGCACAGGCTAACCAGTTTGCCAGTGCGCTATTGATGCCCAGGGCGAGCTTTGGTGGTGAATTTCCTACGATGCGTGGGCAATACCTGAACTGGACAGCATTGGGCGAGCTGAAGCTTCGTTGGAAGGTCAGTTTCAAGGCCATCATCTATCGCGCTCAGACGCTGAATCTGATCACGCAGGATCAGGCTCGCTCGGGCTTCACCTACCTGAGCCGCAACGGTTTCACGAAACGGGAAGAGCTGGACGAGCTTCTTGCGCAGGAGACCCCAACCCTTGTCCAGCGGGCTGTGGATCTTCTCGATCACGCCAGTTGGCGGAAGATTCTGAAGGCTTCGGGGCTGTCCGATGAGTTAGTCAGGGAACGGTTCATGTTGAAGGTTCCCACCTCGCCGCTGGCCCTGGTGAAATAGTCAGCTCAGGCATTGAGGGCGTACGTCAGATCATCCCGCTGACGTGCGCCAAAAGGCTTGAGTCCGAGGAGATTCTCCTTTAGAAGCGAGTGGGTACTGCTTCTTAAAGGAACCCCCTATGCCGTTGACCGCATACTCTGCTTCGCGTGAGATGGAGCTGGACGTCGATCAACTCCTGACACACCTGGCCCATCAGTCGCAGCATCCCCAGCTTCCGTCAAACGTTGCCATTCCTGATGCATGGAAGCTTGCGATCGCTCAGGACATCTCCTGTCCCTCGTGCTTCTGCCAAGGCGCTGAAGTGGTGAGGGGCACTGCAGCTGGAGCGAAGAACAAGCGACAAGCGTTCTTCCGCTTTACCACAGGCGGTGGTAATCCTGGCCATCATCCGTTCTGTGATTTCTCCGGCAACGTGCCGGCAGGCCATGTGCCCGAAAACCTGGTGCAGTTCTCCAATCCGAAAGATGGCCTTTCCAAGGCGGTGCGCGTCCTTGTTTGCAAGGGCATCAGCCTAGGCATTTTTCATCAAAGAGACATCCGCGCGATGCGGGAGTGGTTCTTTCACAAGAAGGTCGGGTCGCAGTTTGTCGTCAGCCTTGACCCACGGATCGTTAGGTGGATTGCCGTCCTTCAGAGGCAGCGACTGTGGATTCACGATGGGGGGGATGAGGCGCTGGATTTCACACCCGAGCTCATGGCTCTTCCAGTTTTCGATGCCAAGCATGCTGCTCGCGTGATCTTGACCAACCAGCACCGAGCGTTGCTCGACCTTCTCTTTGAGAATCGAATCCACGTTTTCCAAGACGTTGAACGGATCACGAAGTCAGTTGAGCAGTCTCAATCGCAGTCGGTGTTTGACCCCTCAATCCTGCAAACAGAATTTCGCAAAACTCTGCAGCTCGCGCGTTTCATCGGGACGAGCTACTTACCCATCTCCACACATGTGAAATCGCACAGCTGGGTGCATACCCCCAAAGGTGGCCGTTTCATGCTGGCATTTACGTCGCTGCTGCTCTTCGTTTCGGGTTGGGACATGAAGCGGGCATGGGAAGCGTTCGTGCGCATCGCGAAAGACGAGTCTGCCGTGGATGAAACCTTGGGTAACGCCATTGGACTGAATCCCTTTCATGACTTTGAAGTTTGGCCGGTCATCAAATTCCTTCAGGAACTGCCCAGCGACTTGTTGCCGACTGAAAAAGAAATGCTTGAGCAGCCGGCCACGCTCGATGGCTTGGTAGCGAAGCTGCGTCAAGGCGGGTAACCGGTCGATCATTTGGATGATACGGAAGGGGTAGCGGCGTTGTGGATCGCGTTGCGCTCGATGGACATCGCAGTCGATGTCCAGGTGGGCACCACGAACGCGATCACCAAGTTAGAGCCCTGAAGCTGATTCGGCCCAGGGGGGCAGGGCGGCAGGGTCTAATGGTTCGTTTGTACCCCGCTTTCGATCTGCTGATTGACCATGCGAACGAATGATCAGGCCGCTTGGCTATGGCTGCCCTTTCCAGTGCCGCTTCACGGTCGAAACGCTTATCTCCAGTCGCCTGCTTACCTCGGTCGGCGCAAGGCCTTGCGCTTTCAGCTCCAGTACTGACCTGCGCAATTGTGCAGCCCGCTGCGCGTTGGGATGCGGTATCAGGACACTCTCGTGAACGCGCGCATCGAGCAAATCCAAGGCTTGGATTTCCTTTTGAAGCGCTTCAAGAAGCTCGCGGGGCGTCTGGTGGTTTTCAGCAGCACATGTCAGAGCGAGCAGGGCTGCAGTGGAGACCTCAAGCTGATCTGCCACCAGCTGGGTGGTGTCCAATGTAGGGGAGGAATTACCCGACTCCAGGCTACTCACCTGTGATTGGCTCAAGTTGCTGAAGCCGAGCTGGGGCAGCGCGCGTAGCGATCTCAAGCGTTTTAATACCGTGGCAAAAGCCTGGCGCAGAGCCATCGACATCGTTCCTGATGCAAAGATGATGGTATGCCGGATTTGCGCAAGCTCACTCAAATCGATATATTGTTAATTATGAGCCTTATGGGATGTTTGACGGATGGATACATCCGTCAGCCCGAGCATACAGGTGCGCCCGACACCGCTCGCGATCAATTTAGATCTAAATCGAAAGCAGCGATCAATTCAGGCGCGAGATTCACGTGTGGCCCGACCTTGGCGCGTGGAGCGGTGCGGCGTGCTGCCGAATTCAAGTGTCAAGCGGAGGGGATCGATCTATGACGGTAGGGAAAGGAAGCAGTCGTGTCTGAATCAGATGACCAAGTGCTCTCGGCATCTAGCTTCCCAAGCGAAGTAGTCGAAGCTATGAAACTGGATTTCGGCTGCATGATCACAGGGTATCTCTGTGATGTGGTGTTCGACATCGATTGGATTTGCTTGAGGGGAAAAATCTACGCGGATGCAAAGTGCCGTTTTGACTATGGACAACTGGTGCGTACGTCAATGATCAGGGCAGCTGAAGAGCACAGCTGCGGCTCCTTTCTCCTGGTTCGCACCTATAGCGGAAGCCGCTATGTGATTTGTTCATGGCACAGCGATGAGGAGGTGCAGGCTTGCGCGACTCATCTGCATGAGTAGGTGGCGTTGGCTGCTTCCTTGGCGTGCTCGGCCACTCAGTTTTGAAGAGCAGGAGGTTAC
Organism: Pseudomonas sp. LTR0; assembly: GCF_036630035.1. Taxonomy (NCBI): domain Bacteria; kingdom Pseudomonadati; phylum Pseudomonadota; class Gammaproteobacteria; order Pseudomonadales; family Pseudomonadaceae; genus Pseudomonas; species Pseudomonas sp. LTR0. The sequence continues at coordinate 3,878,344 of NZ_CP123734.1, read as the reverse complement.
CGAGTCCCTGCGCAGACTCAAATCCCTGAGTTGTGTAGAGGGCCGCGTTTCTGTCTCGGTTGATGAGGTGTTGGCTCGGCCCGGATACATCGAAGCCAGGCGAGCAGCTGCCGAATGCCTGAGGACTGGCCATGGTGCAGCTGTTGATTGGGCTTCGTTCGACGAGATCGGCACTGTCGCGTTTTTAGCGCTTGCAGGACAAAGCTTGCAGGCATCCAGGCGCCAGGGGATCAGTTTGGTTGATGCAATCGAACGCCTCAAAACGCTAAAGCTTGGGGGCAGGGGTAGCTAAGTCAGTTCTCCTGCTCAGATTTCATTTTTTCATCTGTGGCTCTCATCGCTGCGGGTGGCCGCCACAAAGGTGTACCGCAATGCAATCTGCGTTTGATCAGCAATTGCTCTCTGACGTGCTGTATGGGGACGCAGTGCCAGTCGATGGTCTGATCGCTGACGATGAAGCCATCCTCGATGTCGTTCAGCGGATGAGCAACCCCTGTAAACCTGTGCGGCAATGGTTGGTTTTGGACGTTCTCTTACCGGCTGAACAAAGAGCTGTATTGGTGCAAGAGGGACTGCGCCCGAGAGTTGTTTTTGCATGCAATACGGTAGCGGCAGCGAAGGATTCATGCATGTCGCAGGTGATGCTCTCTGGGTACCAGCGGGCGTTTCAGAATTACCTGTTCCAAGCTGCTGACGATGAGCTCTATTTACTGGTTGGTCGGGGTGGCAGGAAGTGGATCTCGGTTGATGCGCTTGGCGCTGTGCAACGTTTCGTCGCGTCGGAGTCGATGGTCAAACAGTCCACCTAGAGCGTGAGAGAGCGATGAGGATTTTGATCTACTCAGATTTGCATCTGGAGTTCAGGGACTTTCAGCCACCTCAGGTGGAGGTCGATCTGGTGGTGCTTGCGGGTGACATTTCGGTGCGTGGCCAAGGGGTGACTTGGGCGAACCAGATCTTTCAATTTCCTGTCCTGTACGTGTGCGGTAATCATGAATTTTACCGAGGCCACATCGACCGGACATTGGTCAAGATGAAGGAGGCAGCGCAAGCGCATGTGCACGTCCTCGACAACCAGTGCATCGTCATTGGCAATACTCGCTTCCTGGTCGCAACGGCCTGGACGGATTTCACTTCGACCGGAAACTACAAGGTTGCCATGCCCATATGTTGGGAATGGATGAGCGACTTCAAGCGCATTCGGATTGGAGAGGGCTTCCGTAAGCTTCGTCCTGCCGACTTGATCGCGCGGAACATCGCAACGCGGGCGTTCCTGGTTGAAGCGCTTGCGAAGGACTTCCCAGGAAAAACAGTGGTCATCACTCACCATTGTCCAATTCAGGAGGTCGCAGGCAAAAGCCACGAAGGCCATCTTGGCGCGGCGTACTATAACCAGTGGGACGACTTGGTCGCCCAAGCTGACGTCTGGATTTTTGGCCACACACACCATGCAGTGGATACAGTCGTCTCAGGCTGCCGCATAGTCTCGAATGCCCGAGGTTACCCAGGGGAGCACACTGGCTTCTCAGCGGACTTCACCATCGATCTCTGAGCGGCGGCGTCTGCACCGCACTCCTTGCTGATTCGCCTCAGCCAGTCCAATGCTTTGACGGCCTTGCTACCCTCAGGAGGATCACCCGGTGCATTGGCGTAGAGGAAAAGGCTATCCAGGCTTGCATGGGTTTCGAGTGAGGATACAGCGTCGGCAATCGAAGACATCAGATATTGGGGGATCGAGTAATTTTGCATCTGCCTTCCTGACGTCCCAATTTAACGTTAAAGGAGTGTATCAGGGTTTCGTCGTCCAGCTAGCGGGAGGAAGAAAGGGAAAAATGGTGCTGGCTTAATAGGCTTGATAGGCTTTCTTCCAAATATTGCTCACGGTCGACCAGGGCATGTCGAGCTCGTCGGCGATTTGCTGCTTTGTCTTTCCAGCAGCTCTGGCATGGAGCACTGCCTCGACCTTCATAGGGTCGGTGCGCCGGCCTGGCTTATGCGTGATCAGCTTACCCTCTTTGTAGTGCTGATCGATCTGGTCATCAATGCCTAGCTCTGCGATTCGCAGCATCTCGCCCTTTAAGTATTCCAGATATTGATCGAGCGAATCTGCTCGCTCGATGCGCGAGGCGTAGGCGAGAAGCGCTACTCGGCATACAGTTCGTCCCATAACTCTGTTTTTTCGTCAGGGTACACGTCAATCCCATACTGCTGGTGAATCCACATCATGCACTGTTTTTCTTCCATCTGAAGAAAATAGTCCTTGCTAGCGCTCATAGGGAGTCCTGTCCGTTGTCGTAGGGATAGCCAGTTGAGGCGGGCGGCTAAGCTCTGCCAGGCACTGGATAAGCTGAGGAGTGGTATTGAACACGTCTAGCTGGCATGGGGGGAGCGGGCTCAGTCAGGGCCTTCATCGCTCTCCAGTACCTCTACATTCCAATCTCTCAATTTCTGCCCGGTAACCTTGGCGACCTCTCTTTTGTACCGAACCAAGAGTACTCTGACAGCATTGCTTTCGAAACTTATTAAACTTGCCGTCAGTCGTTTCAGTCGTACCGCTCACTTTTTTCTTGGGGCAGGGACTAGTGGATGATTTTTGACGTGAGGCGGCGACGCTTTGTGGTTGCGCTATTTCCATCCTGAGAAGAGCTCGAGGGCTGTGTATTTTCTGAGATGAATTTATTTCTTTTCGAAGTTAACAAATTATATTTATCGCTTTTTGCTATAAGCAAATTGTTGGTGCGCATTCTTTGTGGACGAATTTAGTTTGTGCGTCTAGCTTAAGATTTACTCTTGTCCTGACGGCGCTGTAGGAGGGCTAAACTTCATATTTGTTTGATAAAGGAGCACCCGATATGCAGCTAAAACTGTCGAGCATACAGGCGGATAGCATAGGCTCAATACTCTCCTTGGCAACCCGAGATGCGGCGTTTGCTGCGGAGCTAAAAAATGCAGCCCAGGCGGCCCAGCAAGCTGGGGTTGGTTCCAAGGAGTGGGATACACTTATGCAGAAATTTTTCTCTGATCCGAATGATTTGGCGTTGATCAGGTTAGTGCAAACTGGCGATGGGAGGATCCAGCCACAATTCACAATTACGACGATCACCACTTTGACAACATTTACTACTGCATTTTGATGTAGGGGGCGCCAATGGACGTGTCTCATGCTGAATCTAGGTGGTCTGAATTGGTCAATGGCATGTGCGGTAAGTGTGAGAAGGCAGACTTTTGGCGCCTCTATTCCCCCAAGCCTTTAAGATTGCCGACGCAGGGGTGGAAGCTGCATCTTTCGGCTACTCCAAGAAATATATATCAAATCTTTAAAATTTCAGTTCGCATTGCCCAAAAGTACAAGTTGCTGGTGAAATTTCCGAGGCGAATTTCTAGTTTGCTGTTGCTTAATGCGGGCATTGGTTCAGCATTTTCTCAAGCGGGTAAGGTTTTCACTTTTTATTGTGATAGCGAAAGCAGAATGCTTAAGGCTGCTGAAGAACTAGGAAAGAAAACTAATCGTTTTCGCTGCCCTTCGGTAGCTTTCGATGAGAAAGTAGTTTGGGGCCAAAATTTATTCTTTCGTTATGGTGTGATCAACGGTGATTCCGACAGTAAAATCATTAGTCCAGAGGGTATCCCAGTCGACGATGAACGAGGAAAAGGTAAAGCCATTCCGGATTGGTTGGAGAGCTCAGGCTTTGTGCGTAGAATAAAAAGTAACAATAAATCTCGTCATCTCGCGACTAAATTATTGCCAAGCGATCTATTGGTCTTTGAAGCCTTGTCCCAGCGTGCCAAAGGCGGGGTTTACAAAGCGCTAGATCTTTCAGTGATTCCTGGGAGATTGATAATTCTCAAGGAGGGCAGGCTTGATGGGGAAATTAATAGTGAAGGGTTAGACGGTTATAAGCTCGCAAAGCGAGAGGCAAGAAATTTAAAAAAATTGCATTGCTTAGGTTGCAATGTGCCTCAGGTATATAGGGTCATTGATCTCGGTACTCATATTTATGTGGCTACAGAATATTTGGAAGGTATGACTCTTGAGACATTTTATCACGTCGATATTGGGCATAAGTTGCTGATTTGCCGTAATCTCATGCGAGAGATCTCTACATTAAATCGTACGGGCTGGGTTTGGCGCGACTGTAAGTTTTCAAATATTATGGTCTGCGGAAGCTCTGTAAGATTAATTGATATGGAGGGCGCGTGTAAAGTTGAAGTGGCGGGCAAAAGTCGCTGGGGGTCTCCAGGTTATATACCTGATTTCAAGATTGTACCCAGGGATTTGCAGGATGAATACGCGGGCTTGATTACATGTGCTCAGTTGATTGCTTCGGATTTTTCTGGTGTTGCTGGAGAAAAAATATTGGGCGGAGTGAATGGTTCCAATATCGATGATGTGCTGAAAAATTACTTTGCAGAATTTTTACTATCTCCTTCTAGCTCCAATATTAAATGCCTGGTGAGTGCTTTGCTTGCATGGCCTTGAATGGTTAGTGCTCGCTAAAAAGACTTATGAGAGGTGTATTATGATTGTCGCTTTTAAGTGTGCATCGCTTTTGCCGCTTGCCTTGATGATGAGCGCCTGTTCTGGAAAAATTGTAAACATTACGGATGGCGAAACTGCCTGTAAAGAAGGTGTTTGTAATGGTGTTTTCTATTATCGGATGAAAATTGTTCCTGTGAAATATATTCAGGATAAGGTTTTGAATAAGGATGGAGGGGTAGTTAGATTTGCTGGAGGTCAAAATGGCGAAGCATGCATCCCTGTTCTTGTTGAGGAGTTGAAACAGGTGCCGGAGTTGACGCCAAGCTTAATATATTATAAGCCAGGTCTGTTCGAGGATTCTAAGTTTAGTGTTGAGTTTGGCGATTCTGGAAACATAATTTCGCTAGGGGTGGATGTAGCTTCGGGAGCAAAAAATGCAGTTGAAGCACTTTCAACTGTTGCTACGACACTGAAGGTTTTGAAGGCGGACGCTGACATTTTTTCTGGGGCGAAGCCAGTTGAGTGGGTGCCGCTTGAGCAGCAACCTTTTACTAGCGCCCCTTATTGTAACGCAGGGTCAATACCATATCGGCTTGGCGGCGCAATGGGAGTTGGTGGGGCGTCTGAAAGTTGTCATTTACAATTCGGTAAAAGGGGTTGCACGGAATAGTGTTGTCAATGTTGTTTTGTTGGTTTAACCATGGCCTTACCAAGCCGGGTCAGAGCGCCCGGTCAGATCCATATGGATCTCCGATAACTATTAGTTAAATACGAAGTTATGGTTATTGTAAGGACCTACTATGATTAGTGGTAGCGAGATATGTGGGTATACATATGTTGTGGAATACCACCTGGCTAACCAATATTTTGCGCGGGCCTATAATTCAGGGGCGAACTGAAGGTGTGATGCCAGGAAACTATCTGGCCAAGAGCTCAGAGCTGCTGTAATCGGCTTGGCCGAAATACCTTGAGTACTCAGATTTGTATACATGGCCTTTCGAGTCGGGCGCCTGTCTGACTATGAATAGCAAGATGGTTAAGCGAATGCCCTTGAAGCAGTGATAGAAGATTTCTTTCAAGGGTGGCCAAATGGCCAGAGGTGTCTAGCCATGTCAGCTGATTGCCCTTAAGGTTGTGCTACTGGATTCCGCCAAGTCCGGGGTCGGCAACCGGCGTAGCATGAGGGGCAGCCTTAAAACTCGTGATCCAGTAGTATCGCAGGCTTGGCGCCCCATGTGGGCTTACGGCCAAGGGAGGCTGTGTGTCGAAAGTTGTGTGCTTAGAATGCCTTACTGAACGCTATCTCCAGGACTGCTTGGATTTCGATGATGCCGACGAGTGCAGTTACTGTCATAAGGAAAGTGGTGTCGTGCCGCTTGAAAGGCTCGTCGACCTGTGTCGGGAGGCCGCGCTTTCTTCGTTTGAGTTCGTTGAACAGCCGCGTTCGGTTTATCTCTACAATCAGGCGCCGATCGGGGAGCACTGGACGGACGTTCTCCGCCGTGTTCTGGGCTGTTCAGATGATCTGATAAACGATCTTGGTGAAGTCCTTTGGGACGGCTGGAATGATGACGACCCGTACTTCAAAGAGGGCGCTTCAGCGAGCATCGACATGACCCATGACTGGAGGGAGATGGAGCGTAGCCTTAGGGATCAAGCACGGTTCGTGAATCCAGTCGTCACGCGTGTCTTGGAGCAGGTCTTTGGCAAGGTCGATCAGTTACGCCTTCGAGGCTCAGAGTCAGCCATCTTCATGATCGGGCCTGGTCAGCCCCTGCATACCTTTAAGCGGGCGAGAGTGTTCTCCTCTGATACCAGTGTTGAGGAAGCATTGCTCCATCCCGAGCGTTCTTTGGGCCCACCTCCGTCGGGGGTAGGGTCTGCAGGACGAATGAATGCTAAAGGCGTCTCCGTGTTTTATGGTGCTACAAACGACAGGACGGCCATTGCCGAGGTTCGACCACCCGTTGGAAGCTACGTGGTAACCGCTGCATTTCAGGTAACTCGCCCGCTGCGGTTGCTCAATCTGGGAGCTTTGAACGAAACCTGTCCTGATAGTCGCCTCAGTTACTTCGACCCCCAACGCGTCGAGCAGGCGAAGCGATCCGCGTTTCTAGCAAGCCTGCAAAACCAGTTGCTGAAGCCAGTAATGCCAGATATGGCGGATCACGGCTACTTGATCACGCAGGCGATAGCCGACTACCTGTCGATGCATCCCACCCTCAACTTGGACGGCATTTATTTCCCGTCAATCCAGCTGGGTAAGCGTGATGATGAGGCTCCTGGACACAACGTGATCCTCTTCAATAAAGCATCCGGTGTGCACCATACCGAGTCAACGCACAAAGCCGAGTACGCCTCTCTTTGGGTAACGGTCGATGACGGTGAGCACTACTTTCCGCAGATCTGGGCGGCCAGGAAGAAGGGCGAGGATCAGCCGAGCTGGTGGGATGAGCAACCTCCTGTGCCTCGATACGAACCTGCACTGATTTTAGACCGTGAGGAAATCCGAGTTCATCGTATCCATTGGATCGATTTCGGCACGGATGAGGAACGCGTTGGCTACAACCCATGAGGTCAAGGCAGGGCGCGAGTCATGGGTAAGGCGGGCAAGGTGCCCGCCTTCCTGGAACTGTCGACTTGTTCAGTTTCTGTTGAACCAGCGTTTCATCAGACCAGCCATAGGCTTGCTTGTGCCAAAAGCAGTGTTGATGATTTGCAGGTCGCCTTCTGATAACCGTTTGGGATCGAGCTCCTTGAGCAACGCTTCGGTTCCGAACGATTTTGCCCAGGCAGCCATATACCCCTTGGCTGTACCTGAAGCCGCTTGCGGAATCTCACGGAGTAGAAGGCGTGCATATTCCAAGCGCTGTTCATGGGTAGCCAGCTGATTCTTGATTTCAGCGCGCAGTTCATCGACAGCTGCCCAGGTGAGAGGGCTCTCCGGAATCTTCAATAGCTGAAGAGCCAGCGATGGCAGCTTTTTCGATTCCTTCTCATCCTTGTTTGCTCGCAAGATGTGGCCGTAGACCCGTTTGCGCTGCTCGTCAGTGATCTCGCTGTTCAACAGCATTGATTCGAGATTGTTGAACGCTTCGATTCCTAGAGCTCGGCACCAGACGGAGAAGGCCAGATCAGGGTCATTCACGTTGCCACGTGGGCCTTTGAGCAGCACTGCTTTGCCGGCGTCCACGTATTCGTTCCCTGGCAACTCAGGAATCAACGCCGTCCAGGCGCGTTCAAGCATCTCAACCTGTGCTTCGTCGTTGAAGTCGACGCCATCAGTCAGTGTCGTTAGCTGAGTGCTGCTCAGTCGTACATGTCCGGATGTCAGAGAGTCGATGGCTTGTGCGGAATTTTGTTGCCACACGGCACAGGCTGTCTCGACCAACTGGGCACCTTGTGCCGACGGTACGATACCGCTGGTGATCATGCTTTCCATGGACGCTAGCGTGTACTTGCCGACAGTCCCAGTTGATGAAAAAGCCTGTTGCCTTGCTTCGTTAAAGAGCGCTTGGGGTGAGTAGCCGTGGGGAAGCTGCTCGATCGTTGGCCAGCGTCCACAGAAGTGCTTATGCAGACTCTCGAAGGCATTCTTGTGCCCCTTGGCGGCGCTGAACAATTTCTGTAGCGCTGGCCCAAGCACTGTCGGAGTGGCCTGCATGAACACCAGTGAGATGCCCGGTACAAGCTGTCGCAGGAAATTGTCCCACGAGACCAATTTCGCTGGGGCGGCCAACATCAGTGCATCCACATGAGGGCGTAGCTGCTTGTCGCCCCAGTGTTGCAAGGGAATATGCGAGGCTGCGTCGGTGTAGAGCGCCCCTTGTTGGTCGTCCAGCTCCTGGCTGCTCACGAGCGCGGTCAGTTGGTTGGCCAGCGAGCTTTGGTCGTGCTCGTAGAGTGATCCGAATACTTCAAAGACCAGATTGCGGCACACGCTTGGGATGGCGCTGAGGGAGCGACTGATCCAGTGATCGAGCACTCTTGCAAGACTGCGCGGATGCTCCACCACAAACTCTCGAAGAACCTCTGCCGCATCTTCGGCATGCCCGGCGGTTGTGCTCAGTGCGATGGCAAAATCGGTGTAGCTTTCTCGCCACTCATCGTTGAAGTACGCCTTGCGCTCTGCGCCAAGATCGACAATCAAGCGATACGCGCGACGGTAATCAATCGGCTGGTTGTCGAGGTCGGCTACACGGATGCTGAACCTGGCCAGGCATTTCAGTAGCTGTTCTTCATCCGAATAAACGGCGTGTTTCTCCAGCGCCCGGATCACACAGCCGATTATCAGTGGTGAGGTCATGGTCGACAGGTTGGTGACCTGCTCCCAAAGCGCATCACGGCTCTCATCACCCTCGGTCGACATGCGATCCCAGACGCTGTTGATCCGGCCAACCGTCTGCTGCATATCCAAACCGTCAATCAGATCATCTTCATCGTGAGGGTCTTCATGGCCGTGCAGCGCCGTTGTCAATTGCTCCACATAGGCCATGCCTATCTCTGGCAAAAGCGAAGTCTCGAACGCGTCCATCCAGCCTTGCAGGCGGGCAAAGGGAAGCGTGACAGAACCTGAGGGGGTTTTGACCGTACGTGCTTTGAGCCATGCCATGAGATGGTCTTTGGAGAACGATGGAAGACCATGGTTGGCGAACACGGTGAGTGTAATTTGCGCTGCACGCTCAACCATGCTGATGGTTTCGCCCAGGTTGGGCATCTGCCCAGACTCAAGGCGCATGGTGCAGGCTTTGTCTGTCGTCAGCAGCGAGTCGATAAGCACCGACGCAATCTGCCTCTGATCCGCCGTATTAGATACCGCAGCGATGCGACCGATCTTCTCTATGCCTAGTAGTGAGCGCAGGGCGGGTGACGTCACGATGTCGTTGTTGAGGATGCCCAGGACTAAATCGCGGGTGCGCAGTGGCAAGCGATCAATGAGCTCGGCCACGACGCGCATCGCATTGAACTTGAGTGCATCTTCGGTTCGGTGCAGCTCGCTCAGCATGCCGTGTAGCAGCTGCATCTCTTGATCGCTCAAGCTTTCATTGGCACGAGGAGAAAGAGCTTCCAGAAAACCTTGCGTGTCACCAGAAACCAGATACCCATAAATCCGCGAAGCATGGGGGCCGTACTGTCGGGTCGCAAAATCCTCAGATAGCAACAGCAAGCTCTGAAGTGAGTCCGGCCACTGGATGCCTACCAAGCTGGCCAAAAACTGGCGCAGATCACGATGTTCATCAATGATGCTGGTTTTGTCCCCATCATCTATTTGAATCACATAGCGCTTTAGAACATGGCGCGTTTGAACGGGTTCATCCTTGAATGGTGTCTGCCTCACCATCAAATTTGTCAGGCGTTGCAGAAGCTGAGGGTCGCTTTGAAGATCCTGATAAAACCCGGGAAAGCTCACCCGCGCTGCGCTCAGTGCTCCAAGGGCAACAGGGTGGTTCGTGACGGCACCTTCATGCAGCCCACCGGGCCGCTGGCTGCCAATGGCATCAAGCTCACGAGCCTTGGCCAGCCACCAGGTCTGGGTGAACGCGTTCACGATCTGAAGGGCATTACGCGGATCGGTGACATTGATGTGAATCATCCGATCCACCACCTGTTCAACCGAGGCACCTTTATCCGAAATGTCTTTCACCAGATCGGGGAAGCTCTTGAGCTTGGAAAGCGCGAACTGACGCATGTCGCTTCGCGGCGGAGGTGGAATCTCCAGCCTGAATTGGAAGATGCGATCAAGGTAACGCCGGGCATCAGTGGGGTTGAACACCGAGCCTGGTTGCTCAGGGTTGCCACGTCGACGCGATAGCGCATCCGCGACTTTGCCCTCATCGCAAGAAATCACGAACACCAGGCCGAGGTTATCCGGAAGCTTGTTGACCGGAATCTCCATGAACGTACGTACGGCGTCCAGGCCTAGCACCATTTCCTCCGCCGACAGCCGATCGAGGTCGTCCACGAAGATGACGAGTCGCTCGTAGGGCACCACATTACTTTTCGACGCTTTGAATATGCGCAACTGCTGCAGCAGCATCTCTTCGTACTGCTCTGCGCTGGCGCTCGGCAGGTGGACGCGAGTGATGGTGTTGAATGGGCTGACCGCCGACGGTTTCATCACCTTGATCAGATACGCATAGATCCCAGTGACCGCTGCAACGAAGAGCGCCTGGACGATCGTGTCCCGGGAAGTGGTGTAACTGAACCAGCCGAAGGCGCCCTGCGGGCGAAAGAGGATGGTCATCGTGGTTCTTGGCTAACGTTGAGTTTGCGAAGACCAAACACTCACCAGAGAAACCACGATGACCAAGCCCACTATCGCATTGACCGAGTTGGTTGAGAAAGGGGCAGACGCTGATCTGCTCAAGCAAATGATCCAGTTCGTTGCCCAGCGCATGATGGAGTTCGACGTCGAAGGCCTGTGCGGCGCGGGCTTCGATGTCAAAAGCCCAGACCGGACAAATAGCCGTAATGGCTACCGCGATCGTCTTTGGCAAACCCGCGCAGGCGACGTCGACCTTAAGATTCCCAAGCTGCGCCAAGGCAGCTATTTCCCTGGTTTCCTTGAACCTCGACGCACCGCTGAGAAAGCCATGGCGGCAGTCATCCAGGAGGCCTACATCCAAGGCGTTTCAACACGCTCAGTGGACGAGCTGGTCAAAGCCATGGGCATGACCGGCATCTCCAAAAGCCAGGTCTCACGGCTAGCTGGTGAGATCGATGAGCGCGTTCACGCCTTCCTTGACCGCCCGCTTGAGGGCGACTGGCCCTATCTCTGGATCGATGCCACCTACGTCAAAGTGCGGGAGGCCGGACGCATCGTCTCGGTCGCCGTAATAATCGCCGTGGCCGTGAACACCGACGGTGGCCGCGAAGTCCTGGGCATGCGGGTTGGGCCGTCAGAGGCTGAGCCGTTCTGGACAGACTTCCTGCGCAGCCTCACGCGACGTGGCTTGCGGGGCGTGAAACTGGTCATCTCCGACGCCCACGAAGGGCTCAAGGCGGCTGTTTCCAAGGTCTTCAACGCGACCTGGCAGCGCTGCCGTGTGCATTTCATGCGTAATGCCATGGCCCACGTCGGCAAAGGTCAGCGCACCATGGTGGCGGCCCTACTGCGCACAGTCTTCGCCCAGGACAGCCGTGCCGAATGCCATCAGCAATGGCGTTTGGTCGCTGATCAGCTACGCGAAAAATACCCCAAGATCGCGACACTCATGGACGGCTGCGAGGATGAAGTGCTGGCTCACATGGCGTTTCCAAAAGCGCACCGACAGCAATTACACAGCACCAATCCACTGGAGCGGCTTAACGCGGAGATCAAACGCCGCACCGACGTCGTAGGCATCTTTCCCAACGATCCTGCAATCACACGGCTGGTAGGCGCGATGCTGCTGGAGCAGAACGACGAGTGGTGCCTGCAACGGCGTTACATGCAGTTGGAGGCCTTTGAGGCAGTCAGCGATAATCCACAGGCCAAGCTGTCGGCCGTGATCAACTAAACGGCGAACTCAGCGGCCAGAACCATGATGAGTTACACCACTTCCCGGGACACGATCGCCTGGACGACGGCATTTTCCAGCGGCAGCCATTTCAAGCCAGCAGCCACGAATAGCAGGTAGGTGACCACTGCGATAAGGAACGCCGGCACCGGGGCGACCCAGCTCATCAAGTGTTGCTTGGTAAGTTCACCTACACCCTTGTTGACTGTTTCTGTGTGGGTGACATTGCGATAGAGGTCATCATGAAGCTTGCTCTCATCACCACCTAATTCCAGGAACACGTGGCGCAGGAGTGCACGTTTGATATCTTGCTCCTTGCCGCCGAACCGCCAGGCGTTGAACGTGATGCTTTTGAAGCGCTGACTGCGCGGGCGGCGTCCTCCCGCTGTCGAGGTGTCATCAGCCAAGGCGTGCGTATACATCTCTTTGATGGAACTCTTGCCGGTTCCCCAACCGCCAAGCAATCCGATGCTGAATGGCGGCTGATGACCTTCATTTTCAATCAGGCTCCGGAGCGCCTGAGCATAGTGCCGGTGCCCGAATGCATCATCCTCTTCTTTCTCGATGTGGCGATCCAGCACAGCAGGCATGGAGCGGCGTGTATCTAGCATCCCGTCTTCCCTAGTGGCATATGGCATTTGGCTACCCTGGGGAAGCTTACTTGCCCTGCCAACCAGTCGCTAGCGCTACTCAACTACTCCTCTAAAGCGCGCAGGCCTGCTGATGTCAGGCGCAAGTGGACTGAAGAGGGGGCGGAGTGGGCAGCATTCAGGGTGAGGAGTACAGATGTATTCTTCACGTTTCTTGGCATCAGTCGCCTACAGAACAGCCTGCTGCCTGGCGGCTGATACGTATACCGTTCGGATAAGCAGGCCTTTACTGCGTGATATCAAAATGATATTTACTGATCCACACAATCAGGAAGTGGTGAGCACATGGCATTTGGTGACAAAGCAGCAGCGAGTTCGGCAATAGCTACTGGGGCAGCGGCAGGCGTAGCCAATGCCTCTTTGGTTTACGGTGGCGCGGTTGCAGTAGCCAACGCTGCCGGCCTGAGCGGTGCAGCGGCGACCAGTTCTGCGCTCGCAGCATTGGGCGGTGGTGCCGTTGCGGCGGGTGGCGGCGGGATGGCGGCTGGTGTCATGGCTGTAGCTACAGCGGCTGCATGGCCAGCCGCTGCAGTGGCTGTGGCTGGCTACGGTGGTTATCGCCTTTATAAGTGGCTTCGATAGCATCCACCCCTGCCAACCTGGTTGACCAGCAGAAGCAGTTAAGCCTGTAGCGAGGTAACGCTTGATGAGAAAGCTCATAGGTGCTGGGACGACAGCCCTATGAGCTTATCGCTCATACTGCAGAGGCGCTGTCTGGTATCCATGCCCACGCGCGCTCATTCCCAAGCGCCCCGTCGTCGAGGCGATGGGCTGGCCGTGTGGTTGGAGCCGTTTCTAAGCATCACGCGGCTTCTTCGGCTCCTTCATCAGAAGGCTCACCTACCGCAATGTCCTTCGGCAGGTCTAGGTCTTTGACAAAGCCTCGAATAGTCTGAACGGGCGACTCAATGAGGTCGAACGTTTTGCCTTTGTGCACCATCATGATCACCCGTGCCATATCGATGTAGTATTTGTAGGTCGTCTCAATGTCCTCATGTCCAAGCTGCTGGATGATGGCCTGTGAGGTGGCGGCGTAAAGCACTTCCATGGGCTCAGTGAGCAGTCGGTCGCCAAAGGTTGCGATAATGTGCTGTGTCGGCCACCAGTGTCTGTTCTGATAGAACGTGATGTGGTCTCGGAATGGTTTGCCTTGTTTAAGTAGTTTTGCTTTTGCGTCATTAGTACGTGAGGCAATCATTGATTCAGTGACAGGCTCGCCCTTTTTATTGAGGAAAAGGATGCCCGGTGGGCAATCATGTCTGTACTTCTTTTTATAGAGCTTTTTCCGAATGGAATAGTAAGGGATAATGTAGTTGTCTTCGAGAGCTTTCAGGTCGTCCATGTTGATGACGATCTCTCGGTCTTTATTCCCTTTGCTCCCAATGACCTCATATTTCATGCTTGGCCCCGTATGATCCATTTCAGAATACGGCATGATGTGGATATTTTTGCCGTTCCCATATAGCGGGAACTTTACAAGATCCATGGGGCGCATGGCTGTGCCTAGTCCCAAATTGAATAGAACCGCATAGACGGGGTCAGTGTACGCTTCGAGCAGTAACTCTATTTCTTGGTCGGTGATAAGAAAGTCGGATTGTCGTTGACGACTTTTCTTCTCCAGAACCCTAATGTTGTCACTGTCGATCTTCATGCGGCTGCGGGTCTGAATATAGTTGAGCATCCTTGTGCTGCGAAAATTCGCGCGCCAGGTCTTGAATACGACATCGACGTTGGTCAGAAAGCCTCTGGTGTTCAGCCAGTCAAAAAAATTCAAGAGAATCTTGGCGTCTTCAAATGTTGTTTCCAGAGTGGGGCTCAGCGATTGTTTTTGAAGTCGCTCCACCTGTCGCTGAACCTGCCAGCGCATGATGTCGCGATTGTCCGCAAGCATATGATATGCGCCAAGTTCCTGACCCTTGAATTTTGGCTGAGTTGAGAGAAATCGGTAAAACATCGAAATGATCGACGCGTACCGGTTTGAGGTTCTAAGCGAGTTGCGCGTTTTTTGATAAAGAAAAATGTTTGGGTGGCTAAGGAGGATTTTTTGACCACGCTGCTCGGCAATCAAGATGGTATGAGTAACCTGTTGGGAGGTTTCCAAGCTGTTGTAAGTGATATCTTTTGTGGTGATTTTCAGCATCTGCGAGCATCCTCTGTTAGGCGCAAGTCAATCGCCTTGCTTTATTTTAAAAAATACAACTTCATCGACGCCCCACTCGATGCTGGGATTAGTGGCCGTATCGGCCCCCTTGATCTCCATTAGGGGTGGCTGAATTTTTTGAAAAATAAAGGTGCGCTGAGCCTTTTTCTCACTTTCAGAGGCGGTGTAGGGGATGTGGATGCTTCGTTTGAACTCACTGGGTATTTGCTTTAAGAAGTTTTGAAATTCGCTTCGACCAAAAAGTGGAAGCCGAATGATGAGGCTCAGCTCGTTGCGCAGGCTTGTGTAGCTATCGGCAAAAGTACTAAATCGTGATATGTAGCGGTCGGCAAACATCACCACGTGCACGTCGCTTGTGCCTTGGTACTTTGCTAGCTTGTCGCGAATAATGCGAATTTCGCTGGACTTGGACGTTTCAAACTCTTCAAGCGTTGAGCCGCGCTGGTGTGACATGCTCAAGGTTTCGATATCTACGTTGAACACCAGTTTATTTTGGGCTGGCAGCGATTTTCCAGGGCTGGTCGCTCCCGCTGCCAGGCCATGCGACTGCATCAATTTGAGCTCCAGACGGCTGATCTGCTTCAGCAATTCGGCGTTGTGGAGCGTCTGCTTCTCTAGGGCGCTGCGCATCTTGTTGCTTTCAAGAAGCACGATATCGCCATTCATGAGCGAGGTGATATGCGAGCTCAAAGCCTTTTCCAAGGCCTTTTCGTGGGCGACCTGCAGCTTTTCCAGCTTTTTCTCGTACTTGGTTTCAATCTCGTTAATTGCCGTTTGCGTTTCCATTTGCTCGCGCAGTGGGGAGCCTTCAACCAGCTCCACCACATCACGCTTGCCAGTTATGTAGGGCTTGAGGTCGCCATAGTAACGATCTAGGGCCTGCCGGCTGATGCCGGCACCTTTGGCGAGCTCAACTAGCTTCAGCTTGGTTTTATTGCCCGCCAAGTGATGGTCAACGATCAGCTGGACGAGCAGGGCCCGCCGATCGGCGACCCCTGGTTCACCTGATGCGGCTGGGGTCGCTTCGTTTGATTGGAGCGGTGTGTCCTTGATGTTAGACATGCGTCACTCCGATCAACTGCGAGGACGAATGGCCGGTCGCTTTCAGGTTGGCCAGGTGCACTTGGATGGAAGCAATCCGGCGCTGCAGCTCGTATTCCACGTGGTGGGCGAGCTTGCCATTGCCGGCCTGGAGCACCTGGTTGTAGAAGGTCTCGTTGTCGACCAGCGCTTGCTTGGCCGTTTCGAGCACGATGATCTTCTTGCAGTCCAGTTGGCAGTTGCTCGGATCCGGCATGATCAAGTCACCCTCGATCTTGCGTCCGTGCAGGCAGGGCGGCAGCGTCTCATTGGTGAAATGCTCGCCCGTCAGGCAATAAGTCCCAACTGCTGTCCGTCGCACAAACAGCGGCTCGCCGCTGGCCAGGATGTGGGAGATGTAGCTCAGCAGTGACAGCTTGAACTGCTTACCGGCGAACTCGTCCGGGCGCTTGAAGATCTGGCTGTAGATGCGTTTGGCTGCGTCGCCTGAGTGCGCACCCAAGCGAATGCCGGCAACGATCTCGTGGAACTCCCGCGTATAGCTCTGCTCGATCGCGATCGCCACCGTGCGCACCATCAACGGGTTGCGGGCGATGTAGCGCAGCGTCATGGCGTAGCTGTGATGCCCGAACAGTGCGCGGATGATGTCGATGTTGCGTTCGTCCCGGTTGATCAGGATCTCGGCGATGGACTTGCGGAAGCGGTGGCAGTGCAGGCGCTCGATGGGCAACTCTTGCTTGAGTTGGAGAATGATGAAGTTGATGAGGCCAGGGGTCGCTTTTTTGACCTTGCGAACCGAGCGCTGAGCCTGGAACAGCCAGCCTTCTTTTTTGAATGGCTCGATGCTGCGGACGTCTTCGTACTGCTGGATCATATCACCCAGAAATTTTGGGATTGGGAGCTGATCTTCTTCCCCGTGCTTCGGATTCTTGGCGGTCTTGAAGCGCACGATGCGCATCCAGTAATCGCCGTTTGCGTCCTGGGTAAGGTCATCAAAGCGCATGATCGCAAGCTCTGATTTTCGGGCGCCAGTGATCAGCGCAGTCAAAATGAAGATGGCGTTCCGGATGCCGTCCAGCGCGCGGCTGTAGCCGTCAAACCAGGTGTACGAGAACTGCTGGATACCATCTTTGATGTGATTGCGGATCTGCGGTGACATCACGGTCTTATCGCCAGACTCGATTGTCATTAGCTCTTCTAGCCTTGTCTGACGCGTGGAACGCGTCAATACACGATCAGAAAGATAGGCCGTTTTGGTGTCAACCAGGTAATCCTTGAGCAGTTTGAGCTTGGGCATGACACCTTCGAGCCAGAACATCGAGTAATCCATCAGGATCTCAAGATCTTCTTCCGAGTAGCTGACCCAGCCGTCCATGGTGCCTTGGAAGCGGCTTTTGATCACTTCTTTCCGGCGTTCCGGGGTGTCGATTTCGTCGAGCTTGATGTCGAGGCGCAGTTCTTCAGGAATCAGCTTGTGTTGAGATAGGTTGATCCAGAGTCGGACTGTTTTGAAAAGCGCGAAGTAGTTGTGCTTAAACCCGCTATTCTTGGCCGCTTCGAACGCTTTCAGCACCATGGGGGTTGAAACTAGCCGGATGTGCTCGGGGCGTGCTGTGATCTTGTTCGGCTCGAACAGGTACTGTTCAAGGTTCTTGTACTCACCACCCCACTGTTTTGTGGTGACTGCTGAGCGAATGTAGCTGAATGGGGAAAACTCAGGAATGACGTGATAGATCAGCGCCCGCTTGAGATCGTTGGAGCCAGGCAACTTTCGGTCGAAACGAACGTTGTTAGGAAATGCATGCTTGCCGTGTGGAAAGCGCCAGATAGCGGCCTTATAGTCGGAGGCCTCGCAAACAGGGAAATTTCCATCCGTAAGCTCCAGCTTTTTGACCAGCGTGATGGATGGCTCTGCAACGGCAGTGTCGAGCTCCTCACTCAGCCCTTCAACTTCTTCGAGCTCCGATTCGGCAGAGTCCTCCTCAGCCTCTTGAAGCAGGCGCTCTTCCTCGCTTAGCTCCCCATCGTCTTCTGGTTCGTCATCTGGTTGGTCTTCGTTCCTGGCTTTTTGTTTGGCCTTGTTTTTCGTCTGCTTAGCTTCTTCCAAGTCAACGATGGCTTGGTTGACGTCAGGTTGTTGAGCGGTCGCTTGAGCTTCGCTGGCATCAGCAGGCTGGTGGCCATCTTCGGTGTAATGCAGGTCGAATTGCTCGGTGTTATTAGACATTTTCGGCCTCGCTCTCAAAGATGATTTCCAGCATTTTCAGGTCGCGTGGGAGCAGCGGGGAGTGGTAACGGCGATACCGCTCAGCGGCCTCAACATCGTCCTCGTCCCCCCATTCATCAATGATGTACTGGATGACCTCCCTTTCTTTGGCAAGGCGCGAGCGGAAGCCGTCTTCGCTTTCCTCGTTCAAGAGCTCTGACAGATGGGCCTCGCGTTCCATCAGGTACGGCAGCGAGTCAGCAAACAGGCGCAGTCGGCTGCAGAAGATGCACTCATGAATGGCGAAGCACTTGCGGCCCGTGCTAACAATGATCTCAGACCCCGCCCAATCGGGCCTCATCTGGTCGGCGCAGCTCCACAGCGGCTGGGTCTTGCCAGGAATGTGAAAGACCTTGAGGTTGGTCTTCGCGTCAGCCTGCGCCTGCTTACCCAGCAGACCTTTAAACTGCCGCGTTCGTAGCAGGTTGATCACTTCTTCCAGCTCTGAGCGAAGGCGCTTGAGTCGCTCCATGTGCGCTGCACTGGAGTTGTCGTAGAAGATGTCGGTGGTTTCCCGGTCGGCATGGCCCAGGGTCTGGGAGAGCAGGGCGACGGGGTTGTATTTCTTCTTATACAGCAGCCAGGTTGGCCGGAAGCGGCGGGTCAGCTCAGAGGCTGTTGTCAGCCTTTTACCACTGTCGATGACCTCGTACTGCCGCAAGAACTGCTGAACGCCGATCCTGAACGTCTTAGGGTGTGCTATCGAGGTGTGGCGACCGCCCTTGCGCCACTCACCCCAAGGTCTGATGCAAGCGAACATCGGGTTCATGTTGTCTTCGCTTGTTTTGGCTGAGATGACTTCCCATGGAATACCAGCGAACGGTGCCGAAAGCTCTTTAGCCATCTCGATGAGGGTATAGAAGCTAAGCGGATCACCCTTGCGCGTCGGCAAGCTCATGCGCTTTGGTGACTCGAACGGTTTACCTGCGCCCTGAGAACGATTTTTCTCAGACCACACGACTTTGATTGCTTCCTCAATGGTGCCAGTCAGAAGGTGTTCAAAATCGTCTTGGTCAATCGCCAGAGCTGTTTCCTTGTTCCAGCCGCTTTGGAACATCATGAACATGAGAATTGCAGCCATGTCGACGACGTTGGGGTAGTAAAGGTTCAGCATCTCATCCATGCTTAAAATTTGGATTGCCTTACCGTTAGTGCGGTTTGCCGTGGTTAGACGATGAATGATAATTTTGATTACATCGTCGCAGCCTTCCTCGATAACTGTCGTCTCAGCGTGGGCATATTTAGTGAAGAGTAATTCCCTGTCGTAGCTGAAGGGGAAGCCGTGGTTTATAAGCGTCCGCACCGCACGTGCATAATCCATTTGCCAATGAGCAAATCCACCAGTGTTGAGCGGGTCGGCCTCGCCACTGAGTGTATAGTTACCCCTGTCACGTTCATAAATGAGATGAAATTTTTCTCTGGCGTTCTCATCGGTGGCTAAAGATCGAATTTCAACATCGTCGCATCTGGCTAGACGAGATGTGAAGGCTGAAAGTCTTGTTCTTTGCTTATTTTTGAGCAAGTAGTAATGCCATTCAAATATTCTGCGCTTGGTGCACGCAGGCCGCACTGTCTCCAAGATTTCGGCAGCGGTATATGGTTGGGCAGCTTCGACCTCCTCTCGGAAACTGAATTTTGCTTTGAGCTTCAGCATGTGCATGCGGAAGGCCCTCTCAAATGTCTCAAAGCCTTCATCGGATAGGGGAGGGCTCCCTTTACCTTTAGTGATGGGAACGATTGGGAGTAGCAGCCTGGGAATCAGCCCCGTGTCGTCAGCTACTAGTTTGCAGGCCGTTTTGAATTTTTCGGCGTTAGCGATGGGGAGATTGTTGTCCAGTAGGTAGTCAATGTAGCCTTGGAACACCTCACCCGAAATATCTACAAACTTTTTGACGTGTAGCGGAACTGGATTTCGATCGTTGTGCTTCTTTACATAGTCGAGCATATGCTCAATGCTGGTGCGCAGAAGGTAGCCGTTAGAGCTCGCACGATCGGGCGCATAATTAATAAATACAAAGTGAAGCTTTTGACATAAGTCAGATTGCGGATTGTAATGCGGGCTGAGCATGTAGCGGCACGGAATCTCAGTGTCATCTAACGAGATTACTCGGATGATCGAATCGCCGTCATCAATAATGCTTTCCGGCGGGTTGATCGGGCCTAGGTCATCCTCTCTAGTTGCAAAGGCTTCGTCGTCTGCGACTGGCTTGTTTTCAATGGCTGTCATCGGTCTGTCTTCTTATTCTTATTGTTTTTTCTTGTTTTTATTGGTTGTGTTGCGGTGTTGGGTGGTGCTGCATTGTTGCCATGCGTTTTGAACAGCTGTCTGCAGATCGCCGAGGGAGCCGTCATTAGTAATCAGCAGGTCGTCTAGGGCTCTGGCGATGCCATGCTCGGATGAGTGTGCATTCACCTTCTGGAGATTTGGGCGAACGATGTGCCAGATCTGGCCATTGTGCGCACGGAGAAAGGCAGCTTCGTTTTCGAAGCGGATGTCCTTGAAAATCACCGTCGTGGCGTCCGCAGGGATCTTGCTTCTCGGCTTTAGAGGTTCAATAGGACGTTGGGCTCGCCGGGTGTCGTAGTCAGGGTACAGGGCATAAGCGTGGCTTTTGAGCAGGTCGATTGCTTCTCCGGGTGAGAGCCCCCAGGTGGTGTCGAGGGTACTCAGGAGTGCCGGGTTAGTCAGTTGCTCGTGCGTGAAATCAAAAATGGCACGGGCGGCTAGGGTGAACGGGGTGTCCTCTGCCTCTGAACCACTGGCCGTGGCCGCACCGGTCAACGAAGCTGCAGGTGGATTGATTTCGCGTTCTGCTCGGATCAACCAGTGGTCTGGGTTATGATTGCGCATCCATTCGGTACCCACCGTTTGGAAGAACTCTCTAGGCGAGCGGCCCCACAGCTCGATCGTTTGTTCCTTGATGTCGTCGCACCAGGTTTCGTCTTCGGTTAGGCCGAACAGAGCCTGACAGCCGAGCTTCAACGGATCAGCGAGAGCATAGGCGGCTACACCCGGGTAGCTCAGCAGCATCGACGCCACGGTGTCTTTTCCTGACCGCGCCAGGGCAGCTAGGCCGATGATCGTTCTCATTAGTACTCCTTGTTTTCGGCGCCTAGGCCCCGGATTTCATGGCTTGCAGGGCGTTTACGTTTCCAAAAAAGGATTATAACCCTACTGTGTTTACATTTGGTGAAAACCGAAAACAAGACGCTACCTATGCCTATCAGGGCGGCGGTCGTGGCTTGTCGGTCGAGCGTATCGCTACCCTGGAGCAATTCGTCCAGGGCGACCTGCGCCCGGACCTGACCCTGGTCTTCGACCTGCCGGTGGAAGTGGGCCTTGCCCGAGCCGCTGCCCGTGGCCGCCTGGACCGATTCGAGCAGGAAGGGCAGGCCTTCTTCGAAGCGGTGCGCCAGGCGTACCTGCAGCGCGCCCAGGGCGCGCCACAGCGCTACAGCTTGCTTGATGCGGCACAATCCCTGGAGGCTGTGCAGCGTGACATCGACGCACTGCTGCCAGGCATTTTGGGGCGTTGCCGTGGCTGAGGCCTACCCCTGGCAGCAGGCGCTGTGGCAGCAACTGGCCGGGCGTAGCCGGCACGCCCACGCCTATCTGCTGCATGGGCCGCAGGGTATTGGCAAGCGGGCCCTGGCCGAGCGCCTGATGGCGCGCCTGTTGTGCCAGCAGCCGCAGGGTCTGGACGCTTGTGGGGCGTGTAAGTCGTGCCTGTTGCTCAAGGCCGGCAGCCACCCGGACAACTTCGTCCTCGAACCGGAAGAGGCTGACAAGCCGATCAAGGTCGACCAGGTGCGTGAGCTGGTGGCTTTTGTGGTGCAGACCGCGCAGTTGGGCGGGCGCAAGGTGGTGTTGATCGAGCCGGTGGAGGCGATGAATGTCAATGCCTCCAACGCCCTGCTTAAAAGCCTTGAAGAACCTTCCGGTGATACCGTGTTGTTGCTGGTTACGCACCAGCCCAGCCGTCTGTTGCCGACGATCAAGAGCCGCTGCCAGCAGGTCGCCTGTCCGCAGCCCAGCCTGGCCCAGAGCCAGGCATGGCTGGCCGGCGCGTTACCCGACTGCGACGAGGTCGAGCGCGATGAACTGCTGACGCTGGCCGCGGGTTCGCCATTGATGGCGGTCAGCTTGCAGGCGCAGGGTGTGCGCGAGCAACGTGCGCTGGTTACCGACGGGGTGAAGAAGTTGCTCAAGCAGCAGCAATCGCCCAGTCAGCTGGCCGATGCCTGGAGCAGTGTGCCGTTGTTACTGCTGTTCGACTGGTTTTGCGATTGGTCGCACCTGATCCTGCGCTACCAGTTGACCCAGGACGAGGAAGGGTTAGGCTTGGCCGATATGCGCAAGGTCGTGCAGTACCTGGCCCAGAAGAGCCGACAGGCCAAGGTGCTGGAGGTGCAGGCATGGATCCTCGAGCAGCGCCAGAAGGTGCTGGGCAAGGCCAACCTCAACCGTGCCTTGCTGCTTGAATCGCTGCTGGCTCACTGGCTGCAACTGCCGGGTGCCCGCTGATCTCCCATTTTTCATGTGTGCCGTTATCCCATGCTCGTAGACTCCCATTGCCACCTCGACCGTCTTGACCTCAGTGCCCACCAGGGCTCCCTGGATGCTGCCCTGCAGGCGGCGCGTGAGCGTGGGGTCGGGCATTTCCTGTGCATTGGCGTCAGTGCCGAGAATGCGGGGGCAGTGAAGGCGCTGAGCGAGCAGTACGCTGACGTCGACTGCTCGGTGGGCGTGCACCCGCTGGACCTGGCCCCTGGTGAAACCCCGGCGTTGGAATGGTTATTGCGCGAATTGGCCCACCCGCATGTGGTGGCGATTGGTGAAACCGGGCTGGATTACCACTACGAGCCGGAGGCTGCCGAGTTGCAGCAGGCTTCGTTCCGCCTGCACCTGGAGGCCTCGAGGCAGACCGGCAAGCCGGTGATCGTGCATACCCGGGCGGCGCGCGCCGATACCCTGGCGCTGCTGCGTGAGGCCAACCTGCCGCAGGCTGGTGTGCTGCACTGCTTTACCGAAGACTGGGACATGGCCAAGGCGGCGCTGGACCTGGGTTATTACATTTCGCTGTCTGGAATCGTGACCTTCCGCAATGCCGAGGCGTTGCGTGAGGTGGCGCGGCAGGTGCCTGTCGATCGCTTGCTGGTGGAGACCGATTCACCCTATCTGGCACCGATTCCGCACCGGGGCAAGCCGAACTTGCCGCAGTATGTGCGGGAGGTGGCGGAGTATGTGGCTTCCCTGCGTGGGGCCAGTTATGAGCAGTTGGCCGAGCAGACTACCGCCAACTTCAAGCGTCTGTTTCCGTTGGCGCGTGTGGATTGATTCACCGGGGTTAGAGATTGCGTGAGGGTTACAAGGTGCCTGCCACAGCCCTTGCAGCGCCTATGAGATCGAGCGCCGCCCGCGCGGCGCTTCGCGGGTAAACCCGCTCCTACGTTTGTTTCGGGCCAGTCCGTCCTGTGCCAGGCGCGCGCGACCGCCTTGTTTGTACGACGCGATATCGAGGCGTGCGCCAAGGCGTTCGCGCGCAAATCCCACAGGCCTAATTGGCCCGAAACAAACGTAGGAGCGGGTTTACCCGCGAAGCGCCGCGCGGGCGGCGCTCGATCTCACGGGCGCTGAAACTCTTGCGGCACGCACCTGACAGCCGTCACACCATCCTCCCCACAAAAACACAAAAAAAACCCGGGTTCTGGGGGAGGAATCCGGGTTAAGACCATTAGGAGTAAAACAAAGGTACGCGGTCCCTGAGCACCTTTATCGGCGCGCCACTGGGGGGGATGCGCCGCGCCAACACTTCAAGTATTGGTCAGGTTTGGCGCAGTGCCAGTGCATATTGGACGTTTTTTAAACAGATTTGGAATACGCCAACGTTTCATTCCTCCCGCAGCGCATGGCTGTATGTATCGTGAAACACAGACATGTGTGGATGATCCGTGCAATTTCCCGCAAGTTAGGCATAATAAACCGCTTCGATTGTCATCCAGTCCTTCCCATGCAGAAAGAACCTCGTAAGGTCCGTGAGTTTCGCCGTCGCGAACAGGAAATCCTCGATACCGCGCTCAAGCTGTTTCTCGAGCAAGGTGAAGACAGCGTCACTGTCGAGATGATCGCCGACGCCGTGGGCATCGGCAAAGGCACGATCTACAAGCACTTCAAGTCCAAGGCGGAGATCTACCTTCGCCTGATGCTCGACTACGAGCGTGACCTGAACGAGCTGTTGCACTCGGCCGACGTCGACCGTGACAAGGAAGCGCTGTCGCGCGCCTACTTCGAGTTCCGCATGCGCGACCCGCAACGCTACCGGCTGTTCGACCGCCTTGAGGAAAAGGTGGTCAAGGGCAATCAGGTGCCGGAAATGGTCGAGCAGTTGCACAGCATCCGTGCCTCCAACTTCGACCGCCTAACCCTGCTGATCAAGGGCCGAATCAGCGAAGGCAAGCTCGAAGACGTGCCGCCGTATTTCCACTACTGCGCTGCCTGGGCGCTGGTGCACGGCGCTGTGGCGCTGTACCACTCGCCGTTCTGGAGCAATGTGCTGGAGGACCAGGAAGGTTTCTTCCAGTTCCTGATGGATATTGGTGTGCGGATGGGCAACAAGCGCAAGCGCGACCCGGAACCCTCGAACTGAGCATTGCACAAAACTGCGTGGGCCCTGTGGCAGCGGGCACGCCCGCGAACACCGGCGCAGCCGGTGCCAGCCACCGCGTTTGATTCTTCGCGGGTACGCCCGCTGCCACAAGTACTGCATCGTGGGTGCTCTGCGCGGCAGCGCAGCCTGCAGCGTTCGGCTATCGCTTGAACATTCGGCATTGTTCATTGGGGGTTGCAAAAACCTGATTTATGAGTCAGGTTTTGCCAGCCCCTTCATCCATGCCGGAGTCACTCATGATCGTCGATCGTCAAGGCAGGCGCTTTCGCAACCTGCGCGTCAGCCTGACGGCTGCCTGCAACTACGCCTGTACCTACTGCGTACCTGACGGCAAGCGGCTGGTGGCGGCGCAGGACGAGCTGTCGGCGGATGCCCTGGCCCGTGGCGTGGCCTATCTGATCGAAGCTGCCGGCATCGAGCGCCTGCGCATAACTGGCGGTGAGCCATTGGTTAGCCCGCGTCTGGATGCCTTTCTGGCTACCGTGGCCAAACTCGACCTTGACGACATCTCGCTGACCACCAATGGCCAGTTGCTGGCGCGCAAGTTGCCGCAACTGCAGGCGGCCGGGATTCGTCGGCTGAACGTTTCCCTCGATACCCTCGACCCGCTGGCTTTCCGCCAGATTGCTCGTGGCGGCGACCTGGGCGCTGTGCTGGACGGAATGGAGCGGGCGAGCGCCCTGGGCATGCGAATCAAGGTCAACATGGTGCCGATGCGAGGGAAAAACCTCGATCAGGTACTGCCGCTGCTGGATTACTGCCTCGCGCGCGGCTTCGAGCTGCGCTTTATCGAACTGATGCGCATGGGCCATCTTGCCCATGATCGCAACGCCTTCCTCCAACAGTTTGTCGGCCTCGACCAACTGCTTGCGCTGATCGGCGGCCAGCATACCTACGCCCAGGTGGATGCGCCGCTGGACGCCACTGCCATGCGTTACCACATCCCTGGCAGGGGCCACTTCGGCGTCATTGCCAACGAAAGCGTGCCGTTTTGCCGTACCTGCTCGCGGCTGCGCCTGTCTTCCACGGGCTGGCTGCATGGCTGCCTGTCATCTGGTAATCGGCACTTCGTCGGCGACCTGCTGGAAAAGCCGCGTCATCAGGCGTTGCCGGCCTTGCAGCGGTTGTTGGTCAAGGCATTGGCAGACAAGCAGGACCTGGCCTTTTCCGGCGGCGTGACGGTCATGAAAGTGATCGGTGGCTGAAGCTGGCGCAAAAGCTGCATCCGCCGGCTATTCGCCGGTTTTTCGTCGCCGGCCACTGGAGGAAAGATGCGTAGCCTGGTCTTGCTGCTGGCGCTGATGGCGCTGGGCGGCTGCATGAATGTCAGTGATATGGGCGAGGGCGTCCGCTATCACATGAGCGATGCCGGTTTGCTGGACCACAGCGAAACCCGTCGCACCTTGTCGATCCGCCTGCAGCCTGATTCATTCATCTTCATCGGCCAAGGTGCGTTCGTGCCGCCGGGCAAGGGGCCGGCGCCTCGGCAGAATGCAGTGGCTCAGCAGGCGTTCAAGAGTTTCGTCGAATACTTCCCGATGGTGCGTCGCGCCCAGGGGCCGCTGGGCCTGGAAGAGGCCATTGCCCAGGCGCGCTCGGTAGGCGCCGACTACCTGCTGTACACCCGCTTCGCTCGTACCGACGATCGCATCGGCAATGGTGACGAGTGGTATGACGAGCAGGCCGTCGACCGTCTGGGCTGGGACACTGGCGTGGTGCAGATGATGCTGATCGAAACCAATACCCGCTACCTGATCGACACCGCACGCATCAAGAGCCGTGGCGGTTTGTTGACGTTCCACGACAACACCCCGGAGGATTTGCTTGGCGCGCCGATGCGCGAGTACGCTCGTAGCCTCTTGGGCATGAGTGAATGAGGCAAGCGTGATGAGTGACTCCGGCAAGGCCAATGACCTTCTGGCGCAGATCCCCAAGGCCAAGGGGCTGCCGCCGGTGCACCTGTGGAACCCGGATTTCTGTGGTGACATCGACATGCGCATCGCCCGCGACGGCACCTGGTATTACCTGGGCACGCCGATCGGGCGAAAGCCGATGGTGCGGCTGTTCTCGACCATCATTCGCCGCGATGGCGATGACTATTTCCTGATCACCCCGGTAGAGAAGGTCGGCATTCGTGTCGACGATGCGCCGTTCGTGGCCGTGCTGCTGGAAGTGCAGGGGGAAGGCGAACAACAGGTGCTGCGCTTTACCAGCAATGTCGAGGACCAGGTCGAGGCCGGTCCGGATAACCCTCTGCGGGTGGTGATCGACCCGGTGACGCAGGAGCCATCACCGTATGTGCTGATGCGCAGCAACCTGGAGGCGCTGATACATCGCAATGTATTTTACCAACTGGTGGAGCTGGCGGTGCCGCGTGTGATCGAGGGGGAGGAATGGTTGGGCGTCTGGAGCCAGGGTCAGTTTTACCCGATTGGGCGTAGTGGTTGAGGGCTCTGGGGCTGGATGGTGCATGTCTTGGGTTTTGTGCTGCCCGGCAGATCGAGCGCCGCCCGCGCGGCGCATCGCGAGCTGTGCTCGCTCCTACGTTTGTTTCGGGCCAGTAACGTCTGTTACAGGCGCGCGCGACCGCCTTGTTTGTACGACGTGATATTGCGCCATGCGCCAAGGCGTCCGCGCGCAAATGGCACAGGAATGATTGGCCAGAAACAAACGTAGGAGCGAGCACAGCTCGCGATGCGCCGCGCGGGCGGCGCTCGATCTACCAGGCGCCGACATACTTCCGGTGAACAACGAAAAAGCCCCCGGTTGCTTACGCAACACGGGGGCTTTTCAATGTTTGGCTCCGCGACCTGGACTCGAACCAGGGACCCAATGATTAACAGTCATTTGCTCTACCGACTGAGCTATCGCGGAATCTGCGCGTATCTTACTGATTGCCCGGGAGAAGTCAACCCACCCCCAGGCAAAACAATGAGTTACAGCACTTCCACGATAGCTTTGGTCACCACGTGGATGTTGCTCTGGTTCAGCGCGGCCACCGCGATACGGCCGGTGTCCAGGGCATAGATGCCGAAGTCGTTCTTCAGGCGGGCAACCTGTTCAACGGTCAGGCCCGAGTAGGAGAACATGCCGACCTGGCGGCCAACGAAGCTGAAGTCGCGGTTGGCACCGTATTCGGCCAGCAGCGATACCATCTGCTTGCGCATGCCGTGGATACGCTCGCGCATTTCGGCCAGTTCGGTTTCCCACATCTGGCGCAGTTCTGCGCTGTTCAGCACGGTGGCAACAATGGTTGCGCCGTGGGTTGGCGGGTTGGAGTAGGTGGTGCGGATCACGCGCTTGACCTGCGACAGCACGCGGGTGCTCTCGTCCTTGGAGGCGGTCACGATCGACAGTGCGCCGACGCGCTCGCCGTACAGCGAGAACGATTTGGAGAACGAGCTGGAAACAAAGAACTCCAGGCCCGACTCTGCGAACAGGCGCACGGCGAAGGCGTCTTCGGCGATACCGTCACCAAAGCCCTGGTAGGCCATGTCGAGGAACGGCACGTGGCCCTTGGCCTTGACTACTTCCAGAACGTTCTTCCAGTCGTCCAGGTTCAGGTCGACGCCCGTCGGGTTGTGGCAGCAGGCGTGCAGCACCACGATCGAGCCGGACGGCAGGGCGTTGAGGTCTTCGAGCATGCCAGCGCGGTTGACGTCGTTGGTCGGCGCATCGTAGTAGCGGTAGTTCTGCACCGGGAAGCCGGCCGATTCGAACAGCGCACGGTGGTTTTCCCAGCTCGGGTCGCTGATGGCAACCACGGCGTCTGGCGAGATGCGCTTGAGAAAGTCGGCGCCGATCTTCAGCGCGCCGGTACCACCGACGGCCTGCACGGTGACCACGCGGCCAGCGGCCAGCAGTGGCGACTCGGCGCCGAACAGCAGCTTCTGCACAGCCTGGTCGTAGGTGGCGATGCCGTCGATCGGCAGGTAGCCGCGCGAAGCGTGCTGGGCGGCACGCTGGGTTTCGGCTTCGATCACGGCGCGCAGCAGCGGAATGCGGCCTTCCTCATTGCAATACACGCCTACGCCCAGGTTGACCTTGTCGGTACGTGGGTCGGCGTTGAATGCTTCGTTGAGGCCCAGAATAGGGTCGCGGGGTGCCAGCTCGACAGCGGAAAACAGGCTCATTGTTACCTTGGCTCTGATTGGAGTGTGATAGGGCGTACACGCTCCAGCCGAATGCACTGAAGCGGTGCACAAACGGGGAGTCAGTATAGTGATACCGACCGGTCACCGCGACACTCTGGCACAGCTTTTAGGGCTATTTGCGCAAATATTTTTCGACCATTGGTCCAATTGCCGTGTCCACCGTTGCACAGGCCCACACCTGTGCCTTGAAAGCGCCCCCGAACGGGCGCATTTGGGTATAGACTACTGGCTAAATTTACAGCTGCTGCACCGTGAGGTCCTTCATGTCCGAGTTCCAGCTCGTCACACGTTTCCAGCCGGCCGGCGACCAGCCCGAGGCTATCCGCCAGTTGGTTGAAGGCATCGAGGCGGGGCTGTCGCACCAGACGCTGCTCGGGGTGACTGGCTCGGGCAAGACCTTCAGCATTGCCAACGTCATCCAGCAGGTGCAGCGCCCGACGCTGGTGCTGGCGCCCAACAAGACGCTGGCCGCCCAGTTGTACGGGGAGTTCAAGGCATTCTTCCCCAACAATGCGGTGGAGTACTTCGTTTCCTATTACGACTACTACCAGCCGGAAGCCTATGTGCCGTCGTCAGACACCTTCATCGAGAAGGACGCCTCGATCAACGACCACATCGAGCAGATGCGTCTGTCGGCGACCAAGGCGCTGCTGGAACGGCGTGACGCGATCATCGTGACCACTGTGTCGTGCATCTACGGCCTGGGCAGCCCCGAGACCTACCTGAAAATGGTCCTGCACGTGGACCGTGGCGACAAGCTCGACCAGCGCGCGCTGCTGCGCCGCCTGGCCGACCTGCAGTACACCCGCAACGAAATGGACTTTGCCCGCGCCACCTTCCGGGTACGCGGCGACGTAATCGACATCTTCCCGGCGGAATCGGATCTGGAAGCCATCCGCATCGAGCTGTTCGACGATGAAGTGGAGAACATCGCCGCTTTCGATCCGTTGACCGGTGAGGTTTTCCGCAAGCTGCCACGTTTCACCTTCTACCCCAAGAGCCACTACGTCACCCCGCGGGAAACCCTGCTGGAAGCAGTGGAGGGCATCAAGGAAGAGCTGAAAGATCGCCTGGAATACCTGCACAAGGCCAACAAGCTGGTCGAAGCGCAGCGTTTGGAGCAACGCACCCGCTTCGATCTGGAGATGATCCTCGAGCTGGGCTATTGCAACGGCATCGAAAACTACTCGCGTTACCTGTCCGGGCGCCCGGCCGGGGCGCCGCCGCCCACCCTGTACGATTACCTGCCGCCCGATGCGCTGCTGGTGATCGACGAATCCCACGTCAGCGTCCCGCAGGTGGGCGCCATGTACAAGGGCGACCGTTCACGCAAGGAAACCCTGGTCGAGTACGGCTTCCGCATGCCTTCGGCGCTGGACAATCGGCCGATGCGTTTCGACGAGTGGGAGGATGTCAGCCCGCAGACCATTTTTGTTTCGGCCACCCCAGGCCCCTACGAGGCCGAGCATGCCGGGCGCGTGGTGGAGCAGGTGGTGCGCCCGACCGGGCTGGTCGACCCGCAGGTAGAGGTACGCCCTGCGCTGACCCAGGTCGACGACCTGCTGTCCGAGATCCGCAAGCGTGTTGCGGCAGGCGAGCGTGTGCTGGCGACAACGCTGACCAAGCGCATGGCCGAGGACCTCAGCGATTACCTGGCCGACCACGACGTACGGGTACGCTACCTGCACTCGGACATTGATACGGTGGAGCGGGTAGAGATTATCCGCGACCTGCGCCTGGGCACCTTCGACGTACTGGTGGGCATCAACCTGCTGCGCGAGGGCCTGGACATGCCCGAGGTGTCGCTGGTGGCCATCCTCGATGCCGACAAGGAAGGTTTTCTGCGTTCCGAGCGTTCCCTGATCCAGACCATTGGCCGCGCTGCACGTAACCTCAATGGCCGAGCCATCCTGTATGCCGATAACGTCACCGGCTCCATGCAGCGGGCCATCGATGAAACCGAGCGCCGCCGCGAGAAGCAGATCGCCTTCAACGAAGCCAACGGCATCGTGCCCAAGGGCGTGGTCAAGGACATCGCCGACATCATGGAAGGCGCCACCGTGCCCGGTGCGCGCAGCAAGAAGCGCAAGGGCATGGCCAAGGCGGCAGAGGAGAGCGCCCGTTACGAGGCCGAATTACGTACGCCGGGCGAGATCACCAAGCGCATCAAGCAGCTGGAAGAGAAAATGATGCAGTTCGCCCGCGACCTGGAGTTCGAGGCGGCGGCGCAGTTGCGTGACGAGATTACCCAGTTGCGTGAGCGGTTGATCAGCAGCTGAAGCCGGGCGCGGGCCCTGTGGGAGCGGGCGTGCCCGCGAAGAATTCAATGCGGTGGCTGGCACCGGCTGCGCCGGTGTTCGCGGGCTCGCCCGCTCCCACAGGCACCGCGCATCATCTGAAATTGTGCTCAGTGGGCCTCCCCAGCCTTCAGCCCCTCCGGCAACTTGCGGGTCAGCAACACCGCCACCATGCTCACCGCCAACCCGATCCCGACAAAGTGGAAGGCATCGTTGTAAGCCATGATCAGCGCCTGCTGGTGGGTAATCTCGCTAAGTTTGCCCAGCGCCGCATTGTCATTGCCCAAGCGCTCCGCCAGTTGCGCCAGCCGCTCAGCCACCTGTGGGTTGCTCGGCACCACCGATTCGCGCAGGTAGTCGAAGTACACCTTGGTGCGCGCATCCAGCAGGGTGGCCAGCAAGGCAATACCAATCGCGCCACCGAGGTTACGCAGAATATTGAACAGGCTCGACGCGGATCCTGCATCCTGTTGTTGGATATACGCGGTGGCAATCAGCGAGATGGTCACCATGATCATCGGTTGGCCCAGGGCGCGGATGATCTGGATATGGTTGAACTGCGGCCCGGCAAAGTCCGGGTTGAGCACCCCCGAGCCGAAACTGGCAGCGCCGAACAGGCAAAACCCCAGCGCGCATAGTACCTTGGGCGATATCACCTTCATCAGTTGTGGCACCAGCGGGATCAGGAACAGTTGCGGAATACCCATCCACATGATCACCTCGCCAATCTGCAAGGCGTTGTAACCCTGTACCTGCGCCAGGTACAGCGGTAGCAGATAGATCGACCCGTAAAGGCCCACGCCCATGCCCAGGCTGGCGATGCTCGACAGGCCAAAGTTGCGGTTGCCGAGGATGCGCAGGTTGATCAGTGGATGTGGCTTGGAAAACTGCAGGATGACGAAGGTGATCAGGCTGACCAGGGCAACGCTGCCCAGGCCGACGATCAGGTGCGACTCCAGCCAGTCCTTGCGGTGCCCTTCTTCAAGAAACACCTGCAGGCAGCCCAACCCAAGGCCGAGCGTGACGATCCCGGCGTAATCGGTACTTTTCAGCAGCTCCCAGTGCGCCTCCTTCTTCTCAAGCCCGTATAACAAGCCGGCGATCATTAGCAGGCCCGGCGGGATATTGATGTAGAAGATGTACTCCCAGCCCCAGTTCTCGGTCAGCCAGCCGCCCAGGGTGGGGCCGATAGAGGGGGCGAAAGTGGCGGTCATGGCGAACATCGCCATGCCTTTGGCGCGGTGGTGCTCGGGCAGCTTGATCAGGGTCAGGGTAAAGGCCAGCGGTATCAGCGCGCCGCCGGTGAAGCCCTGCAAGGCACGGAACAGGATCATGCTCTCCAGGTTCCAGGCCATCGAGCATAGCAGCGACGACAGCAGGAAGCCGCCGGATACCCACACTGCCAGGCGCCGCGCCGACAGCAGCTGCACCAGCCAGGCTGTTAGCGGGATCATGATGATTTCCGCTACCAGGTACGAGGTGGAAATCCATGAGCCTTCTTCCAGCGTCGCCGACAGTGCGCCCTGGATGTCCTTCAACGAGGAGTTGGTGATCTGGATGTCCAGCACTGCCATGAAGGCACCGAGCATCACGCTCATCACCGCGATCCAGTCGCGCCGGGTTGGCTCCGCCGTGGGGCGCAGCAGTTGGTCACCGGCCATTGTGGTCTTGGTCTTCACTGCGCAGGTCGACAGTGGCGGTCACCGACATGCCGGGGCGAATACGCCCATGCAACGGGTTGTCGGCGCGGAACGTGAGTTTTACCGGGATGCGCTGCACAACTTTGGTGAAGTTGCCGGTGGCGTTGTCCGGTGGCAGCAGGCTGAACTGCGCACCGGACGCGGCGAACAGGCTGTCCACCCGGCCTTCGATCGGTGTGTCGGGGTAACTGTCGAACACCAGCTCCGCGCGCTGGCCGGGGTGCATGCGGCCGATCTGGGTTTCCTTGAAGTTGGCCTGCACCCAGATGTCTTCATCCGGCACGATCGACAGCAGGTAGGCGCCAGCCTGCACCACCTGGCCATCGCGCGCACTGCGCTGGCCGATGGTGCCGCTGATCGGTGCATGGATTTCGCAGCGGGTCAGGTTCAGCTCGGCCTGGGCCAGGTCGGTGCGGGCATTGGCGATTTGCGCATCGAGGCGCTTGAGTTCGGCGTTCAGGGTCGTGACCTGCTGGCGCTGGCTTTGCAGGTCGGCGCGTGCCTTGTCGACCTGGGAACCGGCGACATGGCTGTCCGCCGACAGGGAAGTGACCCGCTCCTCAGAGACAAAACCCGGCTTGCGCAGTTTCTCGGCGCGGCTCAGGTCCAGCCGTGAACGGTCGAAAGTGGCCTGGGTAGCCGCCAGCTGGGCCTGGCCGGCGGCAATCAGGCTGCCTTGCTGGGTGAGGCGGCTTTGCGCTTGCGCGTACTCGGCTTCGCGGGTGGCCAGGGCGGCGCGGGCGCGTTCGACCGCCAGCTCGAAGTCGGCGGGCTCCAGGCGCACCAGCAGGTCGCCCTTGTTGACGTGCTGGTTGTCCGCGACCGGGACTGTTTCGATGCGTGCACCGAGCTGGCTGGAGATACGGGTGATCTCGCCCTGCACGTAAGCGTTGTCGGTGCTTTCGTAGAAGCGGCCCTTGAAGTACCAGTGGGCCAGGAAGGCAAGGGCAATGATGGCCACCAGGGTGAAGAAGATCGTCAGGCGGCGTTTGAGTTGGGCAGGCATGGGGACTATCGTTCCAGAAATGTAAACAAATTTAACAGCGGCACAGGGCCTGTCGACAAGTGACGTTCGCGCCATTGCTGGAGCCCGGTGCCCGCCTCCTGCTAACATCCCGCCTTTGTTTCATCTTTCGTTCGAGACTCTCCATGACCACCGTACGCACGCGTATCGCGCCATCGCCTACCGGCGACCCCCATGTCGGCACTGCCTACATCGCCCTGTTCAACTACTGCTTTGCCAAGCAGCACGGCGGTGAGTTCATCTTGCGCATTGAAGACACCGACCAGCTGCGCTCCACGCGTGAGTCGGAGCAACAGATCTTCGACGCCCTGCGCTGGCTTGGCATCGAATGGAACGAAGGCCCGGATGTCGGCGGCCCGCATGGCCCTTACCGGCAGAGCGAGCGTGGCGAAATCTACGCCAAGTACGCCAAGGAACTGGTAGACGCCGGCCACGCCTTCTACTGCTTCTGCACCGCCGAAGAGCTGGAGCAGATGCGTGCCGAGCAGCAGGCCCGCGGCGAAACCCCGCGTTACGATGGCCGTGCGTTGCTGATGAGCGCCGAAGAAGTACAGCGCCGCCTGGACGCTGGCGAGCCGCACGTGATCCGCATGAAGGTGCCGAGCGAAGGTATCTGCGTGGTGCCGGACATGCTGCGTGGCGATGTCGAGATCCCGTGGGACCGCATGGACATGCAGGTGCTGATGAAGAACGACGGCCTGCCGACGTACTTCCTGGCCAACGTGGTCGACGACCACCTGATGGGCATCACCCACGTGCTGCGTGGTGAAGAGTGGCTGCCATCGGCGCCCAAGCTGATCAAGCTGTACGAGTACTTCGGTTGGGAGCAGCCCAAGCTGTGCTACATGCCGCTGCTGCGCAACCCGGACAAATCCAAACTGTCCAAGCGCAAGAACCCGACCTCGGTCACCTTCTATGAGCGCATGGGCTTCATGCCTGAAGCGATGCTCAACTATCTTGGCCGCATGGGCTGGTCGATGCCTGACGAGCGCGAGAAGTTCTCGCTGGCCGAAATGGTCGAGCACTTCGACCTGTCGCGTATCTCGCTGGGCGGCCCGATCTTTGACATCGAGAAGCTGTCCTGGCTCAACGGCCAGTGGCTGCGCGAGCTGCCGGTAGAGGAATTCGCCGCACGCCTGCAGAAATGGGCGTTCAACAGCGACTACATGATGAAGATTGCCCCGCACGTGCAGGGCCGGGTAGAAACCTTCAGCCAGGTTGCCCCGTTGGGCGGGTTCTTCTTCGAAGGCGCGCTCAAGCTGGACGCCAAGCTGTTCGAAAGCAAGAAACTGTCGGCCGACCAGGTACGCCAGGTGATCCAGCTGATCCTGTGGAAGCTTGAAAGCCTGCGCCAGTGGGAAAAAGAGCGCATCACCGGTTGCATCCAGGCCGTGGTCGAGGCGCTGGAGCTGAAGCTGCGTGACGCCATGCCGCTGATGTTCGCCGCCATCACCGGCCAGGCCAGCTCGGTTTCGGTGCTGGACGCCATGGAAATCCTCGGTCCCGACCTGACCCGCTACCGCCTGCGCCAGGCCCTGGACCTGCTGGGTGGGGTGTCGAAGAAAGAAAACAAAGAGTGGGAAAAGCTGTTGGCTTCCATTGCCTGATTCAGCTTTGCACCTAACCTGTGGGAGCGGGCGTGCCCGCGAATGCAATGGTAAATTCAATACCGCATTTGCGGGCACGCCCGCTCCCACAGGCCAACTAAGCCCCAAAAAACCGGGGCAGGGCGGTAAGTGATTGTTATCTGTGAAAAAATTTTTGAATATTTTTGAAAATTAGTTTGACAGTCCTGCAATCCGATCTTAATATGCGCCCCGTCCACAGCGATGAACGAAAACGAAACGCCAGGCACCCAGCCAGCGATTCAGTTCAAAGCGACATTGTGGGGCTATAGCTCAGCTGGGAGAGCGCCTGCATGGCATGCAGGAGGTCAGCGGTTCGATCCCGCTTAGCTCCACCAAATTCCGCTTAGCAGCCAAGGCTGATAAGCAAGACCGGGTCCAGCAACCGGGTCTTGAAGGTAAGAAGGTTCGTCCCCTTCGTCTAGTGGCCTAGGACACCGCCCTTTCACGGCGGTAACAGGGGTTCGAGTCCCCTAGGGGACGCCAGTTTTACACAAGCGATGTTGGTATGTCGCTGGGCCGCGAGGCTAGAAATCCGGGGCTATAGCTCAGCTGGGAGAGCGCCTGCATGGCATGCAGGAGGTCAGCGGTTCGATCCCGCTTAGCTCCACCAATTTTGCCGCGGTTCGCGTTAGCGGATCGGCACGAAGGTTACGTCCCCTTCGTCTAGTGGCCTAGGACACCGCCCTTTCACGGCGGTAACAGGGGTTCGAGTCCCCTAGGGGACGCCACTTTTCCTGCGTTTTGCAGGGCTTTAAAAGGCTCGTCGATTATTGATGAGCCTTTTGTTTCGGGGCTATAGCTCAGCTGGGAGAGCGCCTGCATGGCATGCAGGAGGTCAGCGGTTCGATCCCGCTTAGCTCCACCATTTCTGCCAGGGTTCACGCAAGTGGATCTTCGCGAAGGTTACGTCCCCTTCGTCTAGTGGCCTAGGACACCGCCCTTTCACGGCGGTAACAGGGGTTCGAGTCCCCTAGGGGACGCCACGTTTACCCGCGTTTTGCGGGACTTTAAAGGCTCATTCGCTTATTGAATGGGCCTTTTGTTTTTCCCTTCCAGTAATTTTTCCCCGACAAGCGTACGGCCGTGGGCACTCGGACGCTCGAACTGGCTGTTTGCCGGGTCGCTGCGCAGCGGCAAGCGGGCGGCTGCAATCATGAGCCTGATCCAGTCAGCGCGCATGAATGGGCACGATCCGTACGCCTATCTCAAAGACGTTCTGATGCGGCTGCCGACGCAGCGGGCCAGTGAAATCGATCAATTGCTGCCGCATAAGCGGCAACTAGCTTAGATACTTCAGGCGGCAAGCATGCCTTAAAAACTATATGGCTCAAGCTCTGCGAGCTGAGACAGCAGAATTAAATGCTCCACTGCTTTTAGTTTCTCAACATGATCAAGGGATGCCGACCCACCAAGCATTAACGCTGGAACAAAACCATACATCTCATCATGGCGAAGAGTGCCGAGCTTTTTTCTTGCCGCCTTGAACAAATCTTCCACATCGTTAGAGTCCACTTTTCTGGACACGATAAAGTCTTGAAGCTTACGATCCATTTGCTCGGGGGTGGGTTCAAAGTCATGAATTACGCATCGCGAAAAGACGCTGGTTATCTTCAGTGAAAATCCCGTTTTCTCGCCCCATAGATAGAGATCGCCGAACGCTCCACGGGCAATTAGGTGGTAAGTGTCGCGTTTTTCAAATTCTGTTCCCTCAAGCCACGAAGCCACCACTCCTTCGTATTCTTGCGGGTTCACTATCCAAAAAATTCCATCACCGTATCCGCACCAGCCGTGCTCAGCCCAATATTCCAGAAGCTGATTGGGTAGTTTACCCCTATAACGCTCGATACTCGAAGCTGGCACTTCCTGACGATCAACCGGGCTACCAAACTTTTCTAGGAATCTAGCAAATACCTTGTCCACGGATGCCTCCTTCAGCACTTGTGTAATTTCACGTTGAGGAAAGTTGAATCCCGCAAGGATTCAGGTACCTTCTCAGCAGCTGCTTTAAGGTTTTGAATTTTTGGTCTCCACTGAGGCCCAATGCTGGAGTTAACCTGTCGGTCACCGAAGTCGCCAATGATATCCTTGCCACCAGCACTCAGATCGGGGTTGTGCAGCCCAGCAAGGTTTGCCATCGTTTCCTTGGCTTTTTTTATTGCAGCTTCCTCCGCTTCGAGTACATCCAAGTCTGGAAAATCATTCAGAAAACGCTCTTCCAATTGATCTTGTAGATCCTTGCGTGCCTTTTTGGCAGCCGCAGGGCTTCGTTTCACCGGATTAGCAATATTCTTCAAATACTCATCAACAGTAAGCCGATTCAACCCGTTCTCTTGCCCCTGCAACTGCCGCTCGAACTCGCCAATTTTGGAGGCAGGCATTTTATCTGCCTTGAAGCATTCAACCTCATGCAGCGGCATGGTGTTCGACTTACCCTTGGCGGGCTCTTTGTCTCTTCTCTCTGAGTGGATTGGAGGTGACTTCTGGCTCGCCAGCGGCCCTCTGAGCGGCTCCGCCTTTTGCAGGTCAGGTCTGCGCTTCAACGCATCTTCATGGAGTGCGATCCATGAACCCCACCTTCTAAAAGATAGGGCCTCAGCTTACTGTGGTATCTCTGGCGAGCAGTTCCATGGCAGCAAGGCTTCGTAGTCTGAGACCGACGACGCATACGGCAGGCGCTCAAGTACGTGGCGCAGCCACGTATAGGGCTCCTGGCCGTTGACCTTGGCGGTCTCGACCAAGCTGTATATCTGCGCACTTGCCGTGGCGCCCTTGGGCGTGTCACTGAACAGCCAAGCCTTGCGCCCAATGACAAACGGTTTTATCGCACGCTCTGCCAGGTTGTTGTCGATTGGCAAATGGCCCGCTTCGACATACCGTTCCAGGCGGCTCCAGTTGTTTGCCAGGTAATGCACCGCCTTGCCCAATACGCTTTGCGGCGTCACCTGGGCGTACGTCTTGTCCAGCCAGCTTTTCAGCTGACCGAGGATCGGTAAGCTTCTTTCCTGGCGACCGATGAACCGCTGTTCGTCGCTGACCTCCTTGAGGTCGCGCTCGATGTCATACAGCTTATTGATCATCGTCAGCGCCACATCGGCTCGTCCGGTCTTACCCTTGGGCTGCACCTTTTGTGCTTCGACGAACTTGCGGCGCGCGTGAACCATGCATGCCAGTCGCTCGATACCGGGCTGCAACGCCAAAGCGTTGTAACCCGCATAATCGTCGGTCATCACATAGCCGCGATAGCCTTGCAGCAGACGCAATGGTACTTCCTGCGCACGGCTGGTGGTGTAGTCGAACAGCACAACTTGTCGATCAGGCGGGCCACTGGCTTGCACCCACATCCAGGATTGGCTGGTCGGGTCTCGATCCGGTTCTTTCAACACCTGGACGCGGGTCTCATCGCAATGAATCACCGGACTTTCCAGCAGCCGATCACGCATCAGGTTCAACAGCGGCTGGAAGTATTTACTGCACTGGATCACCCAACGCGCCAGGGTTTGTCGTGGAATCTCGATGCCGTGGCGGGACAGCACACTTTCAAACCTGTGTAGCGGCAAGCCATCGACGTACTTGGTCGTCAGCAGCATGGCCAGCACGCTTGGGCTGGCCATGCTTTTTTCGATTAACTGGGCGGGCTTGTCAGCAGTGACAGGAGCAGTCTCGCAACCACGGCAGCCATAGATCTTGCGCACGTGTTTGAGTACGCGGATCTGCATCGGCACGATATCGAGCTGCTCGCTGGTTTCTTCGCCGATGACATGCTTGCGGCAACCGCAGGTGCAGGTCAGTTCGTGTTCGGGCAACTCATGGATAACTTCGATACGTGGCAGATTAGCCGCCAGTGGCTTGCGCTTGCCACGGCGCTTGACCGGGACAACGACTTCTTCATCGGCATCATCGACTACAGCCAGCAGAGGGTCATTTTCCGCTTCATCGAACATGGCCAGTTGCGGCGTTTTGGGATCGACGGTTTGCTCGGACTTGCGGCCAAAGAAACGGTCACGCCATAACTTGATTTGTTCTTTCAGATCGTCAATTTGGACGATGTGGGCCTGATTGACTTCCTGCTCGCGCAAACGGGCAGCATAGCTCTCAAGCAATAATTGCTTGAGCAGGGCAGGATCGTCTGGGAGATTGTCGGGCACGGAAATCATGCCGCGGATTATACCGGGTCAGGCGACGTAGCGCGGAGTCAAAACCTGATGAGGACGGTTGCGCCAAAGGTCGAAACCGTCGAGCAGCCAATTGAGTTCTTGGACGGTCAGGACAATCGCTTCGTCGCTGGGCTCAGGCGACATTTTGAAGCGCTCGGCTTCCAGGCGCTTGAGCCAGAGGCAGAAGCCGTTGCGCTCCCAGTACAACACTTTGATCCGATTACGCGCCTTGTTGAGGAAGACGAAGAGCACGGGGTCGAACACGGCGACTTTGATATCCAGTTCTACCAAGGCAGTAAGGCCGTCGATGGACTTTCGAAAGTCCACAGGCTTGGGGTAGAGGTAGACTTTTTCGACTTTGCTGTCGGGGCGCATCATGCAGGGCTGGCTCCAGAAGGAAATCGGGAGCACAGCATCGGGCATCAGGTAAGCGCTTTGAATGTGGGGTTCATGGAGCACTTACTCTTCATGCTCGACCATCCACTGGCCAATTCTTGCCCCTTTTGGACTGGCACGCATCTCTAATGCTAGCCTGCCAGCGTTACCTCGACCACGAGTCAAGTATTCGACAATGGCGCCCAGTAACAGAATGACGACTTCAACGTGGCCTAGCGCCATGTTATGGGCAGCGCTTCGAATTGCTAGGGGATCATCCTGGCTGAAGGGAGTTAAACCATCATCACCTCGTGTTCCTTCCCATGCAGTTTTAATTCCTGTCAGATAATAACTGCCAATGCGCGGCAAGCCTTCGACGAAAAATTCTGCAATAGACTGCAGGCCAAGTATCGCCAGTATCCAGCTGCTAGCCTGCAAACCCATTGCAGCCCCCGCAGCCCCCATCGGAACAGCGCCAGCACCTCCAAAGAATGCACCCACACCGGCGCCGATAGCACCTCCGGTCAAGGTGCTACCAGCGACGATCATTGCCATCTGCGTGACAACATCAATGAGGTCTTTGAGGATGCTGGAAATGTCGAGATCGGCGAAACGTTGGCGAAGTAGCTCACTCGCTTGCCACTCAGCCTGATGAAGCGCAGAGCGGACGCTTGCAACGCGGCGGATATTGAGGCTCAGGGAAGGGACAGGTTCACCCCAGTGGTTTCGATATCGGGCACCATTTTGATAGCCCATTTCCCGCCTTATCCGATCTTCAATCTGCTGCCACGACGGCACAATATGCGATAAAAACACCCGATGTCTCCCTGACAATTTGAGTGCTTGAGGGGGCAACAGCCCGCTTTTTGGTCTGGATAGGATACTGGCAAACGGTATAGCGACATCGCCTAGAAGAGTACCTTAAGGATGTGCTGACGCAAAAGGCCGATGAGATCGTAAACTTTTCCGCATCGGGAGGTGGATGGCAAATCTACGCAAGATGTGTTCTACGTACGGTTACCGACAAGCGTCGCAGATTCTGCTTGCAAAAAAATATGATGAGGATAATATTTCGATCATCATATTTTGTTTGGTGCGTGCCAGATGAGCGACAAGAAGAGCAGAACCCGCGAACGCATTCTGGAAGCTGCGCGCAGTGCGCTGATCCAGCACGGCCCGGCCGAGCCCAGCGTCAGCCAGGTAATGGGTGCGGCAGGCCTGACTGTCGGTGGCTTCTATGCGCACTTCGACAGCAAGGACGAGCTGATGCTCGAAGCGTTCCGCCAGTTGTTGGGTGAGCGCCGAGCCTTGCTCGCCCAGATCGACCCCAATCTCGATGGCGCCGGTCGGCGAGCGCTGGCTGGCGCCTTCTACCTCTCGCGCAAGCACCGGGACTGCGAAGTGCATGCATGCCCGCTGCCTAATGCGTTGGGCGAAATGCAGCGCCTGCCGGAGGTTTTCCGCGAGGTGCTGGCCGAGCACATCGAGTTGATGACTGCAGCGATGGTCGACCGCCCTGAGGATGCCGACAAAGCGCTGGCCGACCTGGCCCTGATGGTGGGAGGGCTGGCGCTGGCCCGGGCCCTGGGGGCCAGTGATCTGTCTGACCGTATTTTACGCGCCGCCAAATCGGCGGTGCTTTAACCCTGGAGCATGGCGATGACCACCCTGAACTGGATTCGCGGTGTCAATGGCACCCTGGGCCGCCTGGCCCCCGAGCATGTCGCGGGCAAGATGCGCCGAGCCTTCATGACCCCGCGCAACCTGCCGCCGCGGGATTGGGAGCTGCCTGTGTTGGCCAGCGCCGAGCGAATTGCACTGCGCTTCGGCCTGTCTGCCTTGCGCTGGGGTCAAGGGCCGACCGTGCTGCTGATGCACGGTTGGGAGGGGCGCCCGACGCAGTTTGCCGCCCTGATCGAAACCTTGGTTCAGGCGGGGCATACGGTGGTGTCGCTGGAAGGGCCTGGGCATGGCCGTTCGCCAGGCGAGCAAGCGAACGTGGTGCTGTTTGCCCGGGCGTTGCTGGAAGCTGCTGCTGAGTTGCCGCCGTTGCGTGCAGTCATTGGCCATTCCATGGGTGGGGCGAGCGTGCTGCTGGCTTTACAGATGGGCCTGCGCGCAGAGGCGGCTGTCAGCATTGCGGCCCCGGCGCAATTGTTGGGTGTATTACGTGGTTTCGCCCATCGTCTGGGGCTGCCAGCACGGGCGCGGGCAGCGTTCATTCGCCAGGTTGAGCGCGATGTGGGCATGCAGATTGCGCGGTTGGATGTCGCTGGTTACCAGCTGGAGCTGCCGGGGCTCGTGGTGCATGCCACCGATGATGCTCTCGTGCCCCCAGATGAGGCACATGTCATCCACAAGGCCTGGTTCGACAGCCGTCTGATGCTGCTGGAAGAGGGGGGGCACCAGCGGGTGCTGGCCGATCCGCGGC
This sequence comes from Pseudomonas sp. LTR0, assembly GCF_036630035.1. NCBI lineage: Bacteria > Pseudomonadati > Pseudomonadota > Gammaproteobacteria > Pseudomonadales > Pseudomonadaceae > Pseudomonas > Pseudomonas sp. LTR0. The sequence goes on along the minus strand of NZ_CP123734.1, from coordinate 3,835,816 downwards.
TGAGTGAAGCCGTGCTCGAACTGCTGGCCCGGGTTGATGCGGTCAGTGCAGGAGCCGCTTCAGCCGTGAACATCGGCATCGCCGGTGCCATTCGCCGCGCTGTCTGATTCGCGGGCAAGCCCCTCCATAACAGCCGCGTCAGGCTCACAGGGGCTGGACATTGTCCTGCAGATCGCTGCTAAATCGCTTTTTGCGCCAAGGAAGCGAAAATGAGCTGGGACCTGGCAACACCCTTCGTCATCGACCTGCGCGTGGGCAGCGAGGACATCGACGGCCTTGGCCACGCCAACAATGCGGTCTACGTTACCTGGCTTGAGCGTTGCGCCTGGCGCCATTCCCAGCGCCTGGGGCTGGACCTGGCCGAATACCGGCGCCTTGACCGGGCGATGGCCGTGGTGCGCCACGAAATCGACTACCTGGCCGCTGCCTATGAGGACGACGAGCTGCAACTGGCCACCTGGATCATTGACTGGGACCAGCGCCTGCGCATGACCCGGCGTTTTCAGCTCAAGCGCCCGCGCGATGGTGTGACACTGCTGCGCGCGCAAACCACATTTGCCTGCATCGAGCTGTCCAGCGGCAAGCCCAGGCGCATGCCGGCGGAATTCGTCGAGGGTTACGGCCCGGCGCTGATCGGTGCCTGAGCCGCCGGCAATTTTTGTTAAACTGCCGGCTTTTTCCGCTGAGACACCGACATGCAAATTGCCCTGGCCCCCATGGAGGGGCTGGTCGACAACATCCTGCGCGACGTATTGACCCGCGTGGGCGGTATCGACTGGTGCGTCACCGAGTTCATTCGCGTGTGCGACCGTCTGTTGCCGGCGTCCTCGTTCCACAAGTTGGCGCCTGAGTTGCGCCAAGGCGCGCGCACGGCTGCCGGTGTGCCCATGCGTGTGCAATTGCTGGGTTCGGACCCGGTATGCCTGGCGGAAAACGCCGCACTGGCTTGCGAGCTTGGGGCGCCGGTGATCGACCTGAACTTCGGTTGCCCGGCAAAGACGGTGAACAAGTCGCGCGGTGGTGCGGTACTGCTCAAAGAGCCGGAGTTGCTGCACGCCATTGTGCGTGAAGTGCGGCGTGCAGTACCGGCGAATATCCCGGTGACCTCGAAGATGCGCCTGGGCTTCGACAGCCCCGACGGTGCACTGGAGTGCGCCACGGCGTTGGCCGAAGGTGGTTCGGCACACCTGGTGGTGCACGCACGGACCAAGGTTGAGGGTTACAAGCCGCCAGCGCATTGGGAGTGGGTGGCGCGGGTACAGGATGTGGTCAAGGTGCCGGTGTTTGCCAATGGCGAAATCTGGACGGTCGATGACTGGCGGCGTTGCCGCGAGGTCAGTGGTGCCGAAGACATCATGCTCGGCCGCGGGCTGGTATCGCGCCCGGACCTGGGCCTGCAGATTGCAGCGGCGCGGGACGGGCGCGACTATCAGCCGATGAGCTGGGATGACTTGCTGCCACTGTTGCGTGAGTTCTGGCGCCAGGCCCAGGCTAAATTGTCGCCGCGTTATGCACCGGGGCGAATGAAACAGTGGCTGGCGATGCTGACTCGCAGTTACCCCGAAGCGGTGGTGTTGTTTGCCGAGTTGCGCCGGGAAGATGACTGCGCGCGGATCAGCCGGTTGCTGGGGGTTGAGACTCATACCTTTGAGGCTTGCGTCGCCTGAGCAGGCCTCTTCGCGGGTACTGCACCTGTACGGTTCACCCGCGAAAGGGGCGGGCCTGCTGGCCAATCTCCACCTGCCATTCACCGTTGCCGCCGTTGCCGTATTCGCGGGTAAACCCGCTCCTACACCTGATCGGGGGTGGGCACATGTCGGTGGCTGGGCACAGGCCGTCGTAGGAGCGGGTTCACCCGCGAAAGGGGCGGGCCTGCTGGCCAATCTCCACCCGCCATTCACCGTTGCCGCCGCTGCCGTATTCGCGGGTAAACCCGCTCCTACACCTGATCGGGCGTGGGCGCATGTCGGTGGCTGGGCACAGGCCGTCGTAGGAGCGGGTTCACCCGCGAAGGGGCCGTCAGGCCCCATGCAAAAAAATCAGATTTTTTCTATTTGCCCCTTGAAAGCATTTCCCTCGGCCATATCTTTTGAGTACGCGATGCCGAAGCCGGGTCGCGTAATGACTTACTTGCTGAATCTCAGGAGTTTATGACCATGACTACTGCTTTCTCTCTTGCTCCACTGTTCCGTCATTCCGTTGGTTTCGACCGTTTCAACGACCTGTTCGAATCAGCGGCACGTAACGAGGCCGGTAGCAGCTACCCGCCCTATAACGTGGAAAAGCATGGCGATGACCACTACCGCATCGTGGTTGCTGCAGCCGGTTTCCAGGAAGAGGACCTCGACCTGCAGGTCGAAAAAGGTGTCCTGACCGTGACCGGTGGCAAGCGCGACAATAGCGCCGCTGAAGTGACCTACCTGCACCAGGGTATCGCACAACGCGCCTTCAAGCTGTCGTTCCGCCTGGCTGATCATATCGAAGTGAAGGCCGCCGGACTGGCCAATGGCCTGCTCAGCATCGACCTGCTGCGCATCGTGCCAGAAGAAGCCAAGGCCAAACGCATCCCGATCAATGGCGAGAAACCAGCGCTGAACTGATCGCGCTGCAATGAAGAAGGGCACCCCCCCAGGGGTGCCCTTTTTCGTGCGTCCTCATGCGGTCTCGTGCAGGGCGTACATTCAGGCCATCAGTAATCTGCCGGCGCCTCCAGCAATATCTGACGGAACTCGGACAGCGGCAATGGCCGGCTGTGCAGATAGCCCTGGTACAGATGGCATCCCAGTCGCTCAAGAAACGCCAGCTGTTCGGTCAGCTCTACCCCTTCGGCAATCACCGCCAGGTCCAGACTGCGGGCCATGGCGACAATGGCGCGGACAATTTCTGCGTCGTTGGGGTCGTCCGGTGCATCGCGTACGAAGCTCTGGTCGATTTTCAGCGCATCCACTGGCAGGCGTTTCAGGTAAGTCAGCGAGGAGTAGCCGGTGCCGAAGTCATCCATGGCGAAACTCACCCCGTAGCCCTTCAGCTCGCGCATCTTGCTGATGGTGTCTTCCAGGTTCTGGATGACAATGCCTTCTGTGATTTCCAGCGTCAGCATCTGCCGCGGCAGGCGGTAATCGTCCAGGCTGCGCAGCACCCGCCCGACAAAGTCGTTCTGGCGGAACTGTCGCGGGCTTATGTTCACGCACAGGCTGAAATCATCAGCGTCGATCAACCCGTCGGTGAGCATGCGGGCGCAGGCGTCGCAGGCTTCGTCGAGAATCCAGCTGCCAACTTCAAGGATCAAGCCGCTTTCTTCCAGTACCTGGATGAACTGCGAGGGCGGTTGCTGGCCCAGTTGCGGGTGGTGCCAGCGCAGCAGTACTTCGGCACCGACGATGCGGTTGTCGCGGGCATCCACCTGTGGCTGGAAGTGCAGCGCCAGTTCGCCACGGGCCAAGGCCAGGCGCAGGTCGTTTTCCATGCGCAGGCGCTCACTGGCGGCCTTCTGCATGGTGGTGTGGAACAGCTGGGTGGTGTTGCGGCCGGAGTCCTTGGCCCGGTACAGGGCGATATCGGCACGCTTGAGCAGGTCGGCCGGTGTGGTGCCGTGGTCGGGGATCAGCGCCACGCCGATGCTGGGCGTTACCTGCAGGCGCTGGCCATCCAGTGACATTGGCTCGGCCAGCAGTTCGCGCAGGGTGTCGGCCAGCTCGCGTACTTTCTCTTCCACGTGTTCGCGGCTCCCTTCCAGGCCGCTGAGCAGCACGACGAATTCGTCGCCCCCCAGACGTGCCACGGTGTCCTCCAGGCGCACGCTGGCTTCCAGACGGGCAGTGATGATCTTCAGCACGGTGTCGCCCACTGGGTGGCCCAGCGAGTCGTTGATGTGCTTGAAGTGGTCAAGGTCGAGGAACAGCAGGGCGCCGCGCAGGTTATGGCGCTTGAGCAGGGCGATCTGCTGGCTCAGGCGGTCCATCAGCAAGGCGCGGTTGGGCAGGTTGGTCAGCGGGTCGTGATAGGCCAGGTGGCGTATCTGCGCCTGGGCGTTCTTCAACTGGCTCACGTCACGGGCGGTCAGCAGCAGGCAGTCCACTTCGTTGAGGGTGATCGGTTCCACCGAAACCTCGACCGTGAGGATATCGCCACGCTTGTTGCGCCCGAGCATCTCGCGGTGGTGTACCCGGCCGCGCTCGCGCAGTTCGGCAAGTAATGCACTACGTTGCTTGTCGTCGGCCCAGATGCCGATCTCGTACACCGTGTGGCCGACCACTTCGGCAGTGCTGTAGCCGGTCAGGCGGCAGAAGCCGTCGTTGACTTCCAGGTAGCGGCCGCTGTGGCGTTCGGTGATGGTGATGGCGTCGGGGCTGGAGTGAAAGGCCTTGGCGAACTTCTCCTCGCTGGACTTCAGCGCTGCTTCGGCGCGTTGTTGCTGGGTGATGTCGCGCAGGGTGGTAACGCTGCAGGGCTGGTCGTCGACGGTGATCAGGCGGCTGGAAATCACGCAGGTCAGGGGCACGCCATTGCGGTGGTTGAGTACCACGGCGACGTTGCTCAAGGCCTGTTCGCGGATCACCTGCTCGATGCGCCGCGCGCGCTCGATGGACTCGGCCCACAGGCCGATCTCCTCTGCGGTACGCCCAAGCACCTGCTCGCTGCTCCAGCCGAAGGTCTGGGTGAACGCTGGATTGATCTCGATGAACTGGCCGGTGTCCTGGCGGGTGACGCAGATCGGGTCGGGGCTGACCTGGAACAGGCTGGCAAACTTCTCTTCCGAGGCGCTCAGGCGCTGTTCGCGTTCCACCTGGTCGGTGATGTCGAGCAAGGTTCCCGCCATGCGCAAGGGGATGCCCTGGTCGTCGCGGTACAGCCGCGCGCGGCTTTCTATGTAGCGTGAAGCGCCGTTTTCCAGCTGCACCCTGTAGGTGATCTGATAGTTGCCGGCAGGCCCTTCGCGCAGGCTACGGTAGGCCTGTCGCATCGAGTTGCGCTCTTGCTCCGGCACACCCTCGAAGAATGCATCGAACGATTCATGAAAGGGGATGGGCGGCAAGCCATGCAGCTGCGCGGCGCGGGCCGAGCCGTAGAGCATGCCGCTTGGGATGTGCCAGTCCCAGGTGCCCAGTTGCGCTGAGTCCAGGGCCAGGTCCAGGCGCTCCTGGCTGTCCTTCAGGGCCTGCTCGGCGCGCTTGCGTTCGGTGGTGTCGACGAATGTACTGATCAGGAAGGTCACGCCTTCCAGTTCGATGCCCTGGGTGCACAGGATGCCGTCATGCACCTTGCCGCTGGATGCGCGGAATTGCACCTCCATGATCAGCGGGCCGCCGTTGGCGCGGGTCGAATCGATTATCTGGTGGCGCTGTTCGGGGTTGACCCACAGGCCCAGTTCCAGGCTGGTCTTGCCGATCACCTGGCTGCCGGGCCAGCCGAACATGTCTTCGAAGTGCTGGTTGACCTCGAAGATCATGCCATCGTGGCGGCGGGTCAGCAAAATGGCGTTGGGGCTCAGGTGGAACAGCGTGGCGAAGCGCTTTTCCGAATTGATCAGCGCCGTTTCCCGCTCGCGCTGGCGGGTTATCTCGCGGATCACACCGATCATCTGCGGCCGGCCGTGCAGGTCGTGGGTCAGGCTACCGTTGATCTCCAGCCAGTGCAGGCTGCCATCCGGCCAGCGGATACGGTGGCGCATGGCCTGCTCCACCGGCTCGCCGTTGACCACCGCCTGGAACACCTGGCGCGTACGGGCGCGGTCTTCCTCGGGCAGCAGGTCGAGGTAATCGATGTCGGCAGGCAGTGGCTGCTGTGGGTCGAAACCGAACAGGGCCTGGGTGCCCCGCGACCAACTGACCCTGCCGCTTTCGATATCCCATAGCCAGGCGCCCAGGCGTGCGCCGTTGAGCGCTGCCAGCAGTTGCGGGGCGTTCTGCCAGGCCTGCTCGGACTCTTGGGGATCAGCTGCAGGTATGCGCGGCAGGCGCAAAAAGCGGTTTGCTGATTTGGGCATCGGTACCAGACCTGTGGCGTATGACGTGTCCTTGGAATCGAAATGGCTGGCTGACAGCCGGTCAGGTGGGCTCTGAGTGGCTGTCGAGCAGGGCCATGAATGCCCTGGCCGCATTCGATAGCGTACGCTCCGTGTGCAGAATGTAGCCTAGCTGGCGCGAAAGCTGTATGCCGGGCAAAGCGATGGGTGCAACCTGTTCGTCGAGCATGGTACGTGGCAGCACGCTCCAGGCCAGGCCGATCGACACCATCATCTTGATGGTTTCCAGGTAGTTGGTGCTCATGGCGATGTTCGGCATCAGCCCCTGGCTTTCGAACAGGCGCTGGACAATATGGTGGGTAAAGGTATTGCCGCCGGGGAATACCGCCGGGTGGCGGGCGACGTCAGCCAGGCTGACCGCCTGGTTGCTGGCCAGCGGGTGCTCGGGGGCGGCGACGAAGTCCAGGGCGTCGTCCCACACTGGCACGGCCTTGATCAAGTGGTGTGGCTCGGGCGCCAGGGTGATCACGGCGATTTCGGCTCGGCCATGCAAAATCTCGTCGTAGGCCTGTTCCGAATCCATGAACTGAATATCCAGTGCCACTGCCGGGTACTGGCGGGTGAAAACCCGTAGTAGCGGGGGCAGGCGGTGCAGGCCGATGTGGTGGCTGGTGGCCAGGGTCAGACGACCGCTCACGGCCCCGGTCAGATTGGTCAGCGCCCGTCGGGTATCATCAAGGACGTTGAGGATCTGGTAGGCCCGCGGCAGCAGGGCGCGCCCGGCTTCGGTGAGGGTTACCTCGCGGCCCAGGCGGTCGAACAGGCGCACGTCCAGTTGCTGCTCCAGGCCGGCGATGCGTTTGCTGATGGCCGGTTGGGTCAGGAACAGGCGCTCGGCTGCGCCGGAAAAGCTACCGGTTTCGGCAATGGCGATGAAGGCGCTGAGGTTGGCCAGGTCCATGGTGTGGTATTCCTTTGGGTTATCCAAAGCATAAAAATTATGAATTTGAGTTATTCAATCTAACCCCATAGCATCGTCCGTACAAGCCAAGGGGTCTTTGGCATAGAAAGACGCTGATGAGGAACAGTCTGATGGCTGGCAAAACGCTCTACGACAAACTCTGGGAAGCCCATGAGGTCAAGCGCCGTGATGACGGCTCGTCCTTGATCTACATCGACCGCCACATCATCCACGAAGTGACGTCGCCCCAGGCCTTCGAAGGCCTGCGCCTGGCCAACCGCAAACCGTGGCGTATCGACGCCAACATCGCCACGCCGGACCACAACGTGCCGACCACGCCAGAGCGCAAGGGTGGTATCGAGGCGATCGTCGACCAGGTGTCGCGCCTGCAAGTGCAAACCCTCGACGAGAACTGTGACGAATACGGCATCGTCGAATTCAAGATGAACGACGAGCGCCAGGGCATCGTCCACGTCATCAGCCCGGAGCAGGGCGCCACCTTGCCAGGCATGACCGTGGTCTGCGGTGACTCGCACACTTCCACCCACGGAGCCTTCGGTGCCCTGGCCCACGGCATCGGCACCTCTGAGGTCGAGCACGTGCTCGCCACTCAGTGCCTGGTCGCCAAGAAGATGAAAAACATGCTTGTGCGCGTGGAAGGCCAGTTGCCGGCCGGCGTTACCGCCAAGGATATCGTGCTGGCCGTGATCGGCAAGATCGGCACCGCCGGTGGCAACGGTCACGCCATGGAATTCGCCGGCAGTGCCATTCGCGAATTGTCGATGGAAGGCCGCATGACCATCTGCAACATGTCCATCGAAGCCGGTGCCCGCGTGGGCCTGGTGGCGACCGATGCCACCACCGTTGCCTACGTCGAAGGCCGCCCGTACGCGCCGAAGGGCGAGCAGTGGAAGCAAGCGGTCGAATCGTGGAAAGACCTGGTGTCGGATGACGACGCCGTATTCGACACCGTGGTGGAACTGGATGCCAGCCAGATCAAGCCGCAAGTCAGCTGGGGCACTTCGCCCGAAATGGTTCTGGCTGTCGACCAGCGTGTGCCAGACCCGGCTGCCGAAGCCGACCTGGTCAAGCGTGGTTCGATCGAGCGTGCCTTGAAGTACATGGGGCTGACCGCCAACCAGGCGATCACCGATATCAAGCTCGACCGTGTGTTCATCGGCTCGTGCACCAACTCGCGAATCGAGGACCTGCGCGCAGCGGCGGAAATCGCCAAGGGCCGCAAGGTGGCTGCCAGTGTCAAGCAAGCCATCGTCGTACCGGGTTCGGGGCTGGTCAAGGCTCAGGCCGAGCGTGAAGGCCTGGACAAGATCTTCCTCGAAGCCGGTTTCGAATGGCGTGAACCAGGCTGCTCGATGTGCCTGGCGATGAACCCGGACCGCCTGGAAAGCGGCGAGCACTGCGCGTCCACCTCCAACCGCAACTTCGAAGGCCGTCAGGGCGCCGGTGGTCGAACCCATCTGGTCAGTCCGGCCATGGCCGCCGCTGCTGCTGTAGCTGGCCACTTCATCGATGTCCGCGAGTTGATCCAAGGGAGCGCAGCATGAAAGCCTTTACCCAGCACACTGGCCTTGTCGCACCGTTGGACCGTGCCAACGTCGACACCGACCAGATCATCCCCAAGCAGTTCTTGAAGTCGATCAAGCGCACCGGCTTTGGCCCGAACCTGTTCGACGAGTGGCGTTACCTGGACGTGGGTCAGCCCTACCAGGACAATAGCAAGCGACCGGTCAACGAAGAGTTCGTGCTCAACCATGCGCGCTACCAGGGTGCCAGCGTGTTGCTGGCGCGGGAAAACTTTGGTTGTGGCTCCAGCCGTGAGCATGCCCCTTGGGCGCTGGACGAGTACGGCTTCCGCAGCATCATTGCGCCGAGCTTTGCCGACATTTTCTTCAACAACAGCTTCAAGAACGGCTTGCTGCCGATCATTCTGAGCGATGAGGAAGTCGACGAGCTGTTCAAGCAGGTCGAAGCCAACCCGGGCTACCAGCTGACCATCGACCTGCAGGCGCAGGCGGTGACCCGCCCGGATGGCAAGGTGTTGCACTTCGAGATCGATGCTTTCCGCAAGCACTGCCTGCTCAACGGCCTGGACGATATCGGCCTGACCCTGCAGGACAGCGATGCGATCAAGGCCTTCGAAGCCAAGCACCGTGCCAGCCAGCCTTGGCTGTTCCGCGATGCCTGAAGTTCGTAGGTGAAAGTGCCGGCCTCTTCGCGGGTAAACCCGCTCCCACAGGGATATCACCAGCCCTGAGGGCCATGAAGGTCCTGTGGGAGCGGGCGTGCCCGCGAGAGGGCCGGCACAGGCAACAAAAATCTATAGGAACGAGACATGACCAGCACCCAGCACATCGATGTGGTCCAACGCCAGTTCGGCGAACAGGCCAGCGCCTACCTCAGCAGCGCCGTGCACGCCCAAGGCAGTGAATTCGCCCTGCTGCAGGCTGAGCTGGCAGGGCAGGCCCATGCCCGCGTGCTGGACCTGGGCTGCGGTGCCGGTCATGTCAGCTTCCACGTCGCCCCGCTGGTTAACGAAGTGGTCGCCTACGACCTCTCTCAATCCATGCTCGACGTGGTCGCCAGCGCCGCCGCCGAACGCGGCCTGGGCAATATCATTACCGAACGCGGCGCTGCCGAACGCCTGCCGTTCGCCGATGCATCGTTCGACTTCGTCTTCAGCCGTTATTCGGCCCACCACTGGAGCGACCTGGGCCTGGCTCTGCGCGAAGTGCGCCGGGTCCTCAAGCCAGGGGGTGTGGCGGCGTTCATCGACGTGATGTCGCCGGGCAGCCCGCTGCTCGACACTTACCTGCAAACGGTCGAAGTGCTGCGCGACACCAGCCATGTGCGCGACTATTCCGCCGCCGAGTGGCAGCGGCAGGTCAGCGAGGCCGGCCTGCGCGTGCGCAGCCACACCCGCCAACCGCTGCGCCTGGAGTGGAGCACCTGGGTTGAGCGCATGCGCACCCCCGAGCCGATGCGCGCGGCCATCCGCCAGTTGCAGCAAGCCATGGGCGAAGAAGTACGGCAGTATTACCAGATCGAGGCCGACGGCTCATTCAGCACGGATGTGCTGGTGTTGTGGGCCGAGCGTTAAGCACTTTTCGGTGGGGCCCGCTTGGCCGCACCGCGTGAATGGATAGAGGAAAGCATGAGCAAGCAGATTCTGATTCTCCCAGGTGACGGTATCGGCCCGGAAATCATGGCCGAAGCGGTCAAGGTACTGGAGCTGGCCAACGACAAGTTCCAGCTCGGCTTCAGCCTGGCGCACGACGTGATTGGTGGCGCGGCCATCGACAAGCACGGTGTGCCGCTGGCCGACGAAACCCTGGAGCGTGCGCGCAAGGCCGATGCGGTGCTGCTGGGGGCTGTGGGCGGGCCGAAGTGGGACAAGATCGAGCGAGACATTCGCCCGGAGCGCGGCCTGCTGAAGATCCGTTCGCAACTGGGCCTGTTCGCCAACCTGCGCCCGGCCATTCTTTACCCGCAACTGGCCGACGCCTCGTCGCTGAAGCCGGAAATCGTGTCGGGCCTGGACATTCTCATCGTCCGTGAGCTGACCGGCGGCATCTACTTCGGTGCCCCGCGCGGCCAGCGCGAGCTGGAGGGCGGCGAACGCCAGGCCTACGACACCCTGCCGTACAGCGAAAGCGAAGTGCGCCGCATTGCCCGTGTCGGCTTCGACATGGCCCGCGTGCGCGGCAAGAAACTGTGCTCGGTGGACAAGGCCAACGTTCTGGCCTCCAGCCAGCTGTGGCGTGAAGTGGTCGAAGACGTGGCCAAGGACTACCCGGACGTGGAACTGAGCCACATGTACGTCGACAACGCTGCCATGCAGCTGGTGCGTGCACCCAAGCAGTTCGACGTGATGGTGACCGACAACATGTTCGGTGACATTCTGTCGGATGAAGCTTCCATGTTGACCGGTTCCATCGGCATGCTGCCTTCGGCGTCTCTGGATGCCGACAACAAGGGCATGTACGAGCCGTGCCACGGCTCGGCACCGGACATCGCAGGCCTTGGCATCGCCAACCCATTGGCGACCATCCTGTCGGTCTCGATGATGTTGCGTTACAGCTTCAATCAGTCGGCTGCCGCCGAGGCGATCGAGAAGGCCGTGAGCCTGGTTCTGGACCAGGGTCTGCGCACTGGCGACATCTTCTCGGAAGGCTGCCGCAAAGTTGGTACGCAGGAAATGGGCGACGCAGTAGTCGCAGCGCTGCGGAATCTGTAATCTCTCTGGCCCGCCCCCAAAAATTCCCGGTGGCGGCCCACTTTTAGCAAAGGTGTAGTTGCGATGAAACGTGTAGGTCTGATCGGTTGGCGCGGTATGGTCGGTTCCGTGCTCATGCAGCGGATGCTGGAGGAGCAGGATTTCGACCTTATCGAGCCGGTGTTCTTCACTACCTCCAATGTTGGTGGCCAGGGTCCGAACGTGGGCAAGGATACAGCGCCCCTCAAGGACGCTTATTCGATTGAAGAACTCAAGACCCTCGACGTGATCCTGACCTGCCAGGGCGGCGACTACACCAACGAGGTCTTCCCCAAGCTGCGTGAAGCTGGCTGGCAGGGTTACTGGATCGACGCTGCTTCGTCCCTGCGCATGCAGGATGACGCGGTGATCATCCTTGACCCGGTCAACCGCAAGGTCATCGACCAGCAACTGGACGCCGGCACCAAGAACTACATCGGTGGCAACTGCACCGTCAGCCTGATGCTGATGGGCCTGGGTGGTCTGTTCGAGGCCGGTCTGGTCGAGTGGATGAGCGCCATGACCTACCAGGCGGCTTCGGGTGCCGGTGCGCAGAACATGCGCGAGCTGATCAAGCAGATGGGCGCTACCCACGCGGCAGTGGCCGATGACCTGGCCAACCCGGCCAGCGCCATCCTCGATATCGACCGCAAGGTTGCCGAGACCATGCGCAGTGAAGCGTTCCCGACCGAGAACTTCGGCGTGCCGCTGGCGGGCAGCCTGATCCCGTGGATCGACAAGGAACTGCCGAACGGTCAGAGCCGCGAAGAGTGGAAGGCCCAGGCCGAAACCAACAAGATCCTCGGCCGCTTCAAGAGCCCGATCCCGGTCGACGGCATCTGCGTGCGCATCGGCGCCATGCGCTGCCACAGCCAGGCGCTGACCATCAAGCTGAACAAGGACGTGCCGATCGCCGACATCGAAGGCATGATCAGCCAGCACAACCCTTGGGTGAAGCTGGTGCCGAACCAGCGTGAAATCAGCATGCAGGAGCTGAGCCCGACCAAGGTCACCGGCACCCTGAACATCCCGGTTGGCCGCCTGCGCAAGCTGAACATGGGTTCGCAGTACCTGGGCGCGTTCACCGTGGGTGACCAGCTGCTGTGGGGCGCCGCCGAACCGCTGCGCCGTATGTTGCGGATTCTGCTGGAGCGTTGATCGTTCTGTTTTGACCAAAAACCCGCGCTGGCAACGGCGCGGGTTTTTTGTATCCGGGGGTAAGGTTTGCAGCGCGTGCGAGATCGAGCGCCGCCCGCGCGGCGCATCGCGAGCTGCGCTCGCTCCTACGTTTGTTTCTGGCCAATCATTCCTGTGCCATTTGCGCGCGAACGCCTTGGCGCATGGCGCATTATCACGTCGTACAAACAAGGCGGTCGCGCGCGCCTGTAACAGGCGTGACTGGCCCGAAACAAACGTAGGAGCGAGCGCAGCTCGCGATGCGCCGCGCGGGCGGCGCTCGATCTCACAAACACTGCAAATGCCACGTCATCCCCCCGTCATCCCCCGTCATCCCCCGTCATCCCCGTCATCCCCCGTCATCCCCCCGTCATCCCCCCGTCATCCCCCCGTCATCCCCCCGTCATCCCCCGTCATCCCCCGTCATCCCCGTCATCCCTCACGCCCCCCGCACGCCCCTCATAGCGGACCCTTGCCCGACGAAGATGCGGCCAGCACAGACAAAACCCTACAATCCGAGTAAAGTGCCGCCCCCGCCGTTTTCAGCAAAAGGATCCCTTCCATGACACACCCTTTGGATATCGCCGTCGTCGGCGCCACCGGCAGCGTCGGTGAAGCCTTGGTACAGATCCTCGAAGAGCTGGCATTCCCGGTTGCTACCTTGCATCTGCTGGCCAGCATGGAATCGGCGGGCAGCAGCGTGATGTTCGCTGGCAAGAAACTGAAGGTGCGCGAAGTCGACAGCTTCGACTTCGCCCAGGTCAAGCTGGCCTTCTTCGCCACCGGGGCCGCCGTCAGCCGCAGCTTTGCCGGCAAGGCGCTGCAGGCGGGCTGCACGGTGATCGATCTGTCCGGCGGCCTGGACGATGCCCTGGCCCTGGTGCCGGAAGCCAACGCCGAACGCCTGGCCAGCCTGTCGTTGCCAGCGCGCATCGTCAGCCCATGCTCGGCCGCAGTAGCCCTGGCCGTCGCGCTGGCGCCGCTCAAGGGCCTGCTGGACATCGAGCGGGTACAGGTGATGGCCGCGCTGGCGGTATCTGCGCAAGGCCGTGAAGCGGTCAGCGAGCTGGCCCGGCAAACCGCCGAACTGCTCAATGCCCGCCCGCTGGAGCCGCGCTTCTTCGACCGCCAGGTGGCGTTCAACCTGCTGGCCCAGGTCGGTGCTGCCGACGAGCAGGGCCATACCGCGTTGGAGCGCCGCCTGGTCAGCGAACTGCGCGTGCTGCTGGGCCTGCCTGACCTGAAGATTTCCGTGAGCTGTGTTCAAGTCCCGGTGTTTTTCGGCGATAGCTTCAGTGTGGCCGTGCAGAGCCGTCGTCCGGTCGATCTGGAAGCGGTCAACCAGGCTCTGGACGCGGCTGACAGCGTGGAACGGGTGGAAAACGATGATTATCCGACCCCGGTCGGTGACGCAGTGGGCCAAGACGTGGTCTATGTTGGACGTGTACGTCACGGTGTTGATGAAGACCAGCAACTCAACCTTTGGCTGACCACCGACAACGTGCGCAAAGGCGCCGCGCTCAATGCCGTGCAAGTGGCGCAATTGTTGATTAAACACATGCCGTAAAAGATACTGGTGAGCACTTTTGTCCTGCTCCGCATGCAGGTTTCGGGACGATTCATACAAGGGAAGAGGTCATGCTTCGAATTCGCAAACTGGTTCTGGCCATGGCTGCAGCATCCGCGCTGTCGTCTGGCATGGCGAATGCGCTGGGCCTGGGGGAGCTGACCCTGAAGTCGGCACAGAATCAGCCGCTGGACGCCGAGATCGAATTGCTCGACGTGCGCGACCTCAAAGCCACCGAAGTGGCGCCGAGCCTGGCGCCACCGGAAGAGTTCAGCAAGGCCGGGGTGGCGTTTCCGACCTACCTCGAAGACCTGACCTTCACTCCGGTGATCAACCCAAACGGCAAAAGTGTGCTGCGCGTGACGTCAAGTCAGCCGCTGCCAGGGCCGGTGGTCAAGTTCCTGGTGCAGGTGATGTGGCCGCAGGGTCGCTTGCTGCGTGACTATAGCGTGCTGCTCGACCAGGCCAAGGCACAGGGCGAGAAACCTGCAGCGGGCAATGTCACACCGGCCATGACCGGTGCCAGCAGCTACACCACCCAGCGTCGCGACACCTTGTGGCAGATTGCCGCGCGTAATACCCAGGGTGGTTCGATCCAGCAAACCATGATCGCTATCCAGGCTTTGAACCCGGACGCCTTCATCGGCAACAACATCAACCAGTTGAAGGTTGGCCAGGTACTGCGCCTGCCCGATCAGCAGCAGATCCAGAGTATCGCCCAGGGCGAGGCGAACCGCGAGGTGGCCGAGCAGTATGCCGCCTGGCGTGAAGGCCGTCGCCTGGGCCCGCGTGCCCGCCAGCTGGATGCCACCCGTCGTGGCGCCGCCGAGGCTGCACCGTCGCGTATCGCCCAGGGCGACAACCTGCGCCTGGTCAGCCCGGGCAATCAGGCCGATGCCGGCCAGGCCAAGGCATTGAGTGACAAACTGGCCATGGCCCAGGAAAGCCTGGACACCAGCCGTCGCGACAACGAAGAACTGAAAAGCCGCATGGCGGACCTGCAGAGCCAGCTGGACAAGCTGCAGCGCCTGATCGAGTTGAAGAACAGCCAGCTGGCACGTCTGGAAGGCCAGGGCGCAGCCGCGTCGACAGCGGCTGCCGCTACCCCGGACCAGCCAGCGGTCCAGCCGGCGCCTGCTGCTGCCGATGCCGCATCCAAGCCTGTGCCGGCCGCTCAGCCTGTACCCGCCAGCCAGCCGAAAGGTGCGCTCGACGCGGTCCTGGGCAACCCGTGGCTTTTGGGGATAATTGCCGGTTCCAGCATCCTGGTGCTGGCACTGCTGCTGTGGCTGCTGGCGCGCAAGCGCAAAGCCCAGCAAGAAGCTGAGAAGCACCTGCGCATGGCGCGGGCGCTGGAAGAAGAGCAGGGCACAGGTTTCGACAGCGATACCGAGAGCTTCGACGGCGTCGAAGCCACGGAGCCTGGCGTAACCCTGTCGCCGGCTGTGGTCGCCGCTTCGGCTGCTGCTGCCGTCGCTGCGGAAAAAGTGGCGGAGCCGGCCGCCGAGGCAGAGCCCGAGCCTGAACCGCAAGCAGACCCGCACGCCGCACTGCTGGCACAAGTCGACCAATGCCTGTCCGAAGGCCGCCTGAATCGTGCCGCCGACCTGCTGGAGCCCGCCGTGGCCGCCGCACCGGAGCGTGACGACCTGCGTCTTAAACTGATGGACGTGTACGCCCGTCAGGGTGACCAGAGCGCGTTTGCCGAACAGGAGCGCCAGTTGCCGGCCAGCGAGCAGAACGTTGCCGAAGTCGCCGGGCTGAAAGAGCGTTATCCAGCCATGCTTGGCCTGGGCGCGGCGGCGCTGGCTGCCGAAATGGATGAGCAATACGTGCAAGAGTTGTTGCACGATGAGCCCGAGGCGCCGGTGGTTGCTGATGTGGTGCCTGACGAGGTATCTGGGTTCGAACCGCAAGTGGAGGCTGAGCCAGAGGCTGTCGGGCAAGCAGAGCCTGACGCAGAGCTGGATGCCTTCGATGAAGTGCCAGCGCTCGATGTATCCGGCCTGGATGGGCAGGATCTGGACAGCGCCTTCGACCTGAGCCTGGATGACGAGCTGGCCGATGAAGACCCGCTGGCCGCATCCGTGCTGGATGAGCCGGTGGCGCAGGGGGGCGTACCCGACGAGCTGGTAATCGCTGAACCTGTGCTGGATGAGCCCGTACAGGAAGAAGCTCAGCCAGAAGAACCACCGTTTGCCGTGGATGCCGAGCTGCAAGCCGACGCCGACGCTGATTTCGAAGCCATGCTGGCGCAAGCCGAGCCTCAGCCTGCCGTGGACCTGTCTGATTTCGACCTCGACATCAGTGAGCCTGTGGCTCCAGCCACTCCGGACACGGTGGAGCAAGGTCCGGTCGATGTCGCCGCCGAACTGGCTGCCTTCGACAGCGAGCCTGAGTTTGACCCGGTCTCCGAGTTTGACCTGCCGTCGGACTTCGACTTGTCCCTGTCGCTGGACGACGATTCGCCGGCAGCCAAGAGCTTCGCCTCGGAGCTTGACGACGTCAACGCCGAGCTCGACAAGCTGTCGCAGAGCCTCGAAACGCCTTCGTTGGAGCCGCACTTCACCAGCGAAGACGCGGTTGCGCAGCCAGAGCCCGAGCCATTGGACGACCTGGACTTCGACTTCTTCTCCGGCAGTGACGAAGTCGCCACCAAGCTCGACCTGGCCCGTGCCTACATTGACATGGGCGATAGCCAGGGCGCTCGCGACATCCTTGATGAAGTGGTCAAGGATGGCGACGACAGCCAGCGCCAGGAAGCCGAGGACATGCTCTCCCGGCTGGTTTGATGCAAGCAGGGCAGGCCTCTTCGCGGGCTTGCCCGCTCCTACAGGGGCCCCACGAATTTTCGACCTTGTGAGTGAGCTGTGGGGGCGGGCGCGCGCGCCACGAGGCCCGCAAATGCAGTGCGCATCCACCGGCAGCCCTACAAGGCTGCCGTTGTCGTTATAATCCCCGCCATTCCGTACACCCCACAGGTTTCATGCTCTTGGACATCATCGACACCGCTACCGCCGAATCCGCGGCCGAAGGCTACTCCCGCATCGCCCTGGGCGTGGAATACAAAGGTGCGCGCTACCGCGGCTGGCAGCGCCAGGCCAGCGGCGTGCCGAGTGTCCAGCAAGCCCTGGAGCAAGCGCTGTCCAAGGTCGCCAACGAGCCGATTTCGGTGATTTGCGCCGGGCGTACCGACGCCGGCGTTCACGGCTGCGGGCAGGTCGTGCACTTCGATACCCGTGCCGTGCGTGACGAGCGCGCCTGGACCATGGGCACCAACTTCAACCTGCCGCACGACATCAGCGTGGTCTGGTCGCGGCCAATGCCGGCCGACTTTCATGCCCGCTTCAAGGCCTGCGCCCGGCGCTACCGCTACGTGATCTACAACGACCCGATTCGCCCGGCGCACCTGGCCGAGGAAGTGACCTGGAACCACCGCCCGCTGGACGTCGATCGCATGGCCGAGGCCGCGCAGTTCCTGCTCGGTACCCATGACTTCAGCGCCTTCCGCGCCAGCCAGTGTCAGGCCAAATCACCCATCAAGCACATCTATCACCTGCGTGTTACCCGCCATGGTCAGATGATCGTGCTGGACGTGCGTGCCACCGCCTTCCTGCACCACATGGTGCGTAACATTGCCGGTGTGCTGATGGCCATCGGCGCCGGCGAGCGTCCGGTTTCCTGGGCCCGCGAAGTGCTGGAAGGGCGCAACCGCCGCGAAGGTGGGGTAACGGCCCACCCATACGGGCTTTACCTGGTGCAGGTGGAGTACCCCGAAGCGTTTGCGTTGCCCAAGCGTTACATCGGCCCACACTTTTTGAGTGGTTACGAGGCGTTGGCAGACTGACGGGCGAAAAGCCATTTGCTAACATCCGCCCTTTCGCCGCAACAATCAGGGTTCGTGTTCCATGAGCAATGTTCGCAGCAAGATCTGCGGGATTACCCGCATCGAAGACGCACTGGCCGCTGCCGAAGCGGGTGCCGATGCCATCGGCTTCGTCTTCTATGCCAAGAGCCCGCGGGCAGTGGACGTGCGCCAGGCGCGGGCGATCATCGCCGAGTTGCCGCCATTCGTGACCACGGTCGGGTTGTTCGTCAATGCCTCGCGCTGCGAGCTGAACGAGATCCTCGAAGTGGTTCCGCTGGACCTGCTACAGTTTCACGGCGATGAAACCCCGCAGGACTGTGAAGGTTACCACCGCCCCTGGATCAAGGCCCTGCGTGTGCGCCCCGGCGACGACCTTGAGGCCGCCTGCCGGCTTTACGCGGGTGCCCGCGGCATTTTGCTGGACACCTATGTGCCGGGCGTACCCGGGGGAACCGGTGAGGCGTTCGACTGGTCATTGGTGCCGGCGCGTCTTGGCAAGCCGATCATCCTCGCGGGTGGGCTGTCGGCCGATAACGTTGGCCAGGCCATTGCACAGGTAAAGCCTTACGCGGTGGATGTCAGCGGTGGCGTCGAGCAGGCCAAGGGTATCAAGGATGCGGCGAAGATCGAGGCCTTCATGAAGGCGGTGAAACAGGCTTGATGGCAGATGTGACGGCTGGCTGCGCGCCATCGTCCATAGCTTTCGCAGCCCTGCTGGGCCGCCGCCAGTACCAATGGCGGCAAGAAAATACATTAGCGGTGGAGTGGCGCGCTGGAAGCCCCGGCGGCCGGTCCACCATCGTTTCATAAAAGATTTTGAGCTCAAGGGCAGGGCAGGGACGGTGATGCTGTCCCCCCGCCTGCCAATACTGGAGAAAGAAAGCATGAGCAACTGGTTAGTCGACAAACTGATCCCTTCGATCATGCGTTCCGAGGTGAAGAAGAGCTCGGTGCCCGAGGGCCTGTGGCACAAGTGCCCGTCCTGCGAGGCCGTGCTGTATCGTCCGGAGCTGGAAAAGTCCCTGGATGTCTGCACCAAGTGCAATCACCACATGCGTATCGGCGCACGTGCGCGCATCGACATTTTCCTTGACGCTGAAGGCCGGGCTGAACTGGGCGCTGACCTGGAGCCGGTCGACCGCCTGAAGTTCCGTGATGGCAAGAAGTACAAGGACCGCCTGACCGCTGCGCAGAAGCAGACCGGCGAAAAGGACGCGCTGATCTCCATGAGCGGCACCCTGATGGGCATGCCGATCGTGGTTAGCGCCTTCGAGTTCTCGTTCATGGGCGGCTCCATGGGTGCCATCGTCGGCGAGCGCTTCGTACGCGCGGCCAACTATGCCCTGGAAAACCGCTGCCCAATGGTTTGCTTCTCCGCTTCGGGCGGTGCGCGCATGCAGGAAGCGCTGATCTCGCTGATGCAGATGGCCAAGACCTCGGCCGTGCTGGCGCGCCTGCGTGAAGAAGGCATCCCGTTCATCTCGGTCCTGACCGACCCGGTGTATGGTGGTGTTTCCGCCAGCTTGGCGATGCTAGGTGACGTCATCGTCGGTGAGCCAAAGGCCCTGATCGGCTTCGCCGGCCCACGCGTGATCGAGCAGACCGTACGCGAGAAGCTGCCTGAAGGCTTCCAGCGCAGCGAGTTCCTGCTGGAGCACGGCGCCATCGACCTGATCATCTCCCGTGGCGAATTGCGCCCGCGTCTGGCCCGCCTGCTGGCGCAGATGACCGGTCAGCAAACCCCGGAAGAAGCGCGTGAGGCGGCTGCCGTCGCGTGATGAAACAACGATCCCTGGGCGAATGGCTCGCCTACCTCGAGCAATTGCACCCCTCGGCCATCGACATGGGCCTGGAGCGGTCGCAGAAGGTGCTTGCCCGCTTGTCGCTGGGCAAGCTGGCGCCGCGCGTGGTGACGGTAACCGGCACCAACGGCAAGGGTTCGACCTGTGCCTTCGTGGCTTCGTTGCTGCGTGCCCAGGGGCTCAAGGTCGGTGTATACAGTTCGCCGCACCTGTTGCGTTACAACGAGCGGGTGATGATCGATGGCCAGGAGGCCAGCGATGAGCGCCTGTGCGAAGCCTTCGCCGCCGTCGAGGCGGCACGGGGCGATATTTCCCTGACCTACTTCGAGATGGGTACGTTGGCCGCGTTCTGGTTGTTCTACCAGTCGCAGCTGGATGCCGTGGTGCTCGAGGTGGGCCTTGGTGGCCGCCTGGATACCGTGAACGTAGTGGATGCCGACTTCGCCCTGGTGACCAGCATCGGTGTCGACCATGTTGATTACCTGGGGGATACCCGCGAGCTGGTGGCCTTCGAGAAGGCTGGCATCTTCCGCCCGGGCAAGCCGGCCTTGTGCGGCGACCTGGATCCGCCCAAGCCGTTGCTGGACAAGGCCGCCGAACTGGCTGCGCCACTGTTCCTGCGCGGTCGGGAATTCGACCTGGCCAGCACCGATGGCTGCTGGAGCTGGCGTGGTACTGCGGCTGATGGCGCGCAGGTAGAGCTGCATGACCTGCCTTTGCTTGACCTGCCCATGGAAAACGCCACGCTGGCCCTGCAGGCTTACCTGCTGATGGGGCTGCCGTGGGACCCGGCGCAGGTTCGCCAGGCGCTGCTGGATACCCGTATCACTGGGCGTCTCGACCTCCGTAATTTGAACTGGCACGGCAAGCCGGTAGCGTTGCTGCTGGATGTCGGGCATAACCCGCATGCGGCGCAGTACCTGGCCAGGCGCCTGGCGGCCCGGCCGCTGAAGGGGCGTCGCCTCGCGGTATTTGGCCTGCTCGCCGACAAGGATCTGGAGGGCGTTATAGCGCCGCTGCAGGGCCTCATCGACGACTGGGCGGTGGCGCCGCTGGATACCCCGCGCAGTCGCCCGGCCGCAGAGCTGGTCACGTCCTTGGCGAACCTCGGTGCCGCGGTGAAGTCTTATGCCAGCGTCGACGCAGCCCTTGAAGGGCAATGTGCGCAGGCGATGGCGGATGATCAGATCCTGCTGTTCGGTTCGTTTTTCTGTGTCGCCCAGGCGCTGGAATGGCTGGAGCGGCACGCCCAGGAGGGTGGAATAGATGGCTGTGCTGGATAAAGGGATGAAACAGCGCATGGTGGGTGCGCTGGTGCTGGTGGCGCTGGCGGTTATCTTCCTGCCGATGCTGTTTACCCGCGAGGACGAGATGCGCCAGGTGCACGTCGAAGCCCCGCAGGCACCGGCCATGCCCAGCCTGCCGGAAGTGAAGGTGGAGCCGGTTGCCGTACCGGAGCCGCAGGTTATTCCGGAGGCGCCGCAGCAGGCGCCCGTGGTGATCGACGAGTCGACTGCCCCGGCCAGTACACCGAGCCAGCCAATTACCCCGTCGCCGCAGACCCAGGCGCAGGTTCAGCCGCCCAAGCCGCAGGCGCCCGCGCCCAAGGTAGAGGCCAAAGCTGCTGCAACACCAGCGCCTGCCGCACCATCGAAGATCGACGTCAATGGCCTGCCTGTCAGTTGGTCAATCCAGCTGGCCAGTTTGTCCAATCGCGCCGGTGCCGAGAAGCTGCAGCAAACCTTGCGTAGCCAGGGTTATAACGCCTATATCCGTACAGCGGGTGGCATGAACCGCGTGTACGTGGGGCCGTTGATCGAGCGCGCCGAGGCCGAGCGCGTGCGTGACGCGGTCAACCGTCAGAACAGCCTCAAGGGCTTTGTGGTGCGCTTCCAGCCCGAGCGCAGCTGATTCCCCGGGGCGGCCATGCCGCCCATTTGCGAGTGGGCCCGCTCTTACAGGTACCGCGTCGCTGCAAGGCGCACACAGAACCTGTGGGAGCGGGCTTAGCCGCGAATCGCCCAACACCAATCCAGCTGACATTCCGCTTACTCCCGGCCCGCCGCTCTGGTAAAATGCGCCGCCTCAAACGTCTGCAGGCAGCACCGTGGCATTTACCTTGGTTGATTGGGCGATCATCGCGATCATCGCCGTCTCCACATTGATCAGTCTCAAGCGCGGCTTCGTCAAGGAGGCCTTGTCCTTGCTCATCTGGATCATTGCCGGTGCGGTTGCCTGGATGTTCGGCGGTTCGCTCTCGGTGTATCTTGAGAGCTATATCCAGACGCCATCGATGCGCGTCATCGCTGGCTGCGCCATTCTTTTCGTCGCCACCTTGCTGGTGGGGGCCATGGTCAACTTCCTTGTCGGTGAGCTGATCCGCGTGACCGGGCTGTCCGGCACCGATCGTTTCCTGGGCATGGCCTTCGGCGCAGCGCGCGGGGCCTTGCTGGTAGTGGTGGCCATAGGCCTGATCAGCCTGGGGCCGGTTCAACAAGATACCTGGTGGCAGGAATCACGCCTGATACCACAGTTTCTCTTGGTCGCCGACTGGTCGAAAAACCTGATTCTGGGTTTCACCGACCAATGGACGCCCAGTGGCCTGATCAGCACTCCGGCTGATCTTCCGTTCAAGGAACAGTTGCTCGGGCCGTCCAAGCCCTGAGCACTATTCACTCAAGTTTCATCAAAGTAGGGGTTGCGTCGCATGTGTGGCATCGTCGGTATCGTCGGTAAGTCGAACGTCAATCAGGCGCTGTATGACGCGCTTACGGTCCTCCAGCACCGCGGCCAGGACGCTGCCGGTATCGTGACCAGCCATGACGGCCGGTTGTTCCTGCGCAAGGATAATGGCCTGGTGCGCGACGTGTTCCAGCAGCGCCACATGCAGCGCCTGGTAGGCAACATCGGCATTGGCCACGTGCGCTACCCGACTGCGGGCAGCTCGACCTCGGCCGAGGCCCAGCCGTTCTACGTCAACTCGCCTTACGGCATCACCCTGGCTCACAACGGCAACCTGACCAACGTCGAGCAGTTGGCCAAGGAGATCTACGAGTCCGACCTGCGTCACGTCAACACCAACTCCGACTCGGAAGTGCTGCTGAACGTGTTCGCCCATGAGCTGGCGGTGCGCGGCAAGCTGCAGCCGACCGAAGAAGACGTGTTCGCTGCGGTCTCTCATGTGCACAGCCGCTGCGTTGGCGGTTACGCCGTGGTGGCCATGATCACCGGCTACGGCATCGTCGGTTTCCGCGACCCCCATGGCATTCGCCCGGTGGTGTTCGGCCAGCGTCACACCGACGAAGGCGTGGAATACATGATCGCCTCGGAAAGCGTTGCCCTGGACGTGCTCGGCTTCACCCTGATCCGCGACCTGGCACCGGGCGAAGCGGTGTACATCACCGAAGAAGGCCAGCTGTTCACCAAGCAGTGCGCCGAAGCGCCAAAGTTGCAGCCGTGCATCTTCGAGCACGTCTACCTGGCTCGCCCGGACTCGATCATCGATGGGGTCTCGGTGTACAAGGCGCGTCTGCGCATGGGTGAAAAGCTGGCCGACAAGATCATGCGCGAGCGCCCCGATCATGATATCGACGTGGTCATCCCGATCCCGGATACCAGCCGTACTGCCGCGCTGGAACTGGCCAACCGGCTGGGCGTCAAGTTCCGCGAAGGTTTCGTCAAGAACCGTTACATCGGCCGTACCTTCATCATGCCCGGCCAGGCTGCGCGCAAGAAGTCGGTGCGTCAGAAGCTCAACGCTATCGAGCTGGAGTTCCGCGGTAAGAATGTGATGCTGGTGGACGACTCGATCGTGCGCGGCACCACCTGCAAGCAGATCATCCAGATGGCCCGCGAAGCCGGCGCCAAGAATGTCTACTTCTGCTCCGCGGCTCCTGCAGTACGCTACCCCAACGTCTACGGCATCGACATGCCGAGTGTTCACGAACTGATCGCCCACAACCGCACCACCGAACAGGTGGGTGAGTTGATCGGCGCCGATTGGCTGGTCTATCAGGACCTGCCAGACCTGATCGACTCGGTCGGCGGCGGCAAGATCAAGATCGAGCAGTTCGATTGCGCGGTGTTCAACGGTGAGTACGTCACTGGCGATATCGACGAAGCCTACCTCGACCGCATCGAGCAGGCCCGTAACGACTTGGCCAAGGTCAAGAACCAGGCCGTCAGCGCGATCATCGACCTTTACAACAACTGATTTTGGGAGCGACGGCATGACGGATCAATGGGATGCCGGGCGACTGGACAGTGACCTCGAGGGTGTCGGTTTCGACACCCTGGCGGTGCGCGCTGGTCAGAACCGTACCCCGGAAGGCGAGCACAGCGAAGCGCTGTTCCTGACCTCCAGCTATGTGTTCCGCACGGCAGCCGATGCTGCTGCGCGTTTTGCCGGTGAAACACCGGGCAACGTCTACTCGCGCTACACCAACCCGTCGGTGCGTGCCTTCGAGGAGCGCCTGGCGGCCATGGAAGGGGCCGAGCAGGCCGTGGGTACGTCCACCGGCATGGCGGCGCTCCTGGCCGTGGTCATGTCGCTGTGCAGCGCCGGTGACCATGTGCTGGTGTCGCAGAGCGTATTCGGCTCCACCATCAGCCTGTTCGAGAAGTACTTCAAACGCTTTGGCGTACAAGTGGACTACGTGCCACTGGTCGACCTCACCGGCTGGGAAAAGGCCATCAAGGCCAACACCAAACTGCTGATCGTCGAATCGCCCTCCAATCCGCTGGCCGAGTTGGTCGATATCACTGCGCTCAGCGAAATCGCCCATGCACATGGTGCCATGCTGGTGGTGGACAACTGTTTCAGTACCCCGGCGTTGCAGCAGCCGCTGAAGCTGGGTGCCGACATTGTGTTCCACTCGGCCACCAAGTTCATCGACGGCCAGGGCCGCTGCATGGGCGGTGTGGTTGCCGGCCGTACTGAGCAAATGAAGGAAGTGGTCGGTTTCCTGCGTACCGCAGGTCCAACCCTCAGCCCGTTCAACGCCTGGATCTTCACCAAGGGCCTGGAAACGCTGCGCCTGCGTATGCGTGCACACTGCGAAAGCGCTCAGGCCCTGGCCGAATGGCTGGAGCAGCAGGGTGGCGTGGAGAAGGTGCATTACGCCGGCCTGCCCAGCCACCCGCAGCACGAACTGGCCAAGCGCCAGATGAGCGGTTTTGGTGCAGTGGTCAGCTTTGAGGTCAAGGGTGGCAAAGAGGGCGCGTGGCGTTTCATCGACGCTACCCGAGTGATTTCCATCACGACCAATCTGGGTGACAGCAAAACCACCATCGCTCATCCGGCGACCACCTCACACGGTCGTCTGTCGCCGCAGGAGCGTGAAGCGGCGGGTATCCGCGATAGCCTGATCCGCGTTGCCGTGGGCCTGGAAGACGTGGCCGACCTGCAGGCTGACCTGGCGCGCGGGCTGGCAGCATTGTGATCGAAATCAGCGGCAGCACCCCGGGCCACAATGGCCGGGTAGCCTTGGTCACAGGTGCCGCCCGCGGCATCGGTCTGGGCATTGCCGCATGGCTGATCTGCGAAGGCTGGCAAGTGGTGCTGAGTGATCTGGACCGCCAGCGTGGTACCAAGGTTGCCAAGGCGTTGGGCGACAACGCCTGGTTCATCACCATGGACGTTGCCGACGAGGCCCAGGTCAGTGCCGGAGTGTCCGAAGTGCTCGGGCAGTTCGGCCGGCTGGACGCGCTGGTGTGCAATGCGGCCATTGCCAACCCGCACAACCAGACGCTGGAAAGCCTGAGCCTGGCCCAGTGGAATCGGGTGCTGGCGGTCAACCTCAGCGGCCCCATGCTGCTGGCCAAGCATTGTGCGCCGTACCTGCGTGCGCACAATGGGGCGATCGTCAACCTGACCTCTACCCGTGCTCGGCAGTCCGAACCGGACACCGAGGCTTATGCGGCAAGCAAGGGCGGCCTGGTGGCCTTGACCCATGCCCTGGCCATGAGCCTGGGCCCGGAGATTCGTGTCAATGCGGTGAGCCCGGGCTGGATCGATGCCCGTGATCCGTCGCAGCGCCGTGCCGAGCCGTTGAGTGAAGCTGACCATGCCCAGCACCCAACGGGCAGGGTGGGGACCGTGGAAGATGTAGCGGCCATGGTTGCCTGGTTGCTGTCACGCCAGGCGGCATTTGTCACCGGCCAGGAGTTTGTGGTCGATGGCGGCATGACCCGCAAGATGATCTATAGCTGAGTACCTTGTTTAAACTGCGCCGGCCTTTTTGCGGGTAAACCCGCTTCTACAACGGTTAATGTCCGACTGTAGGAGCGGGTTTACCCGCGAAGAGGCCGGCACAGGCAATAACCTCACGTTGCCTTTTTGAAAAAAATTCAATGGGGCTATTGACTTAGCTTCGTCACCTGCGTAAATTTCGCGGCCTCAGCGAAGCAAACGCAACAAGCAACATCGCGAGGGTGATTAGCTCAGCCGGGAGAGCATCTGCCTTACAAGCAGAGGGTCGGCGGTTCGATCCCGTCATCACCCACCACTTCCTGAGATGTTCCTGGAGTATCGGATTCGCAAGAAGCCGATAGCCAGAGAGGAACGCACTGCGCAGCGGTAGTTCAGTCGGTTAGAATACCGGCCTGTCACGCCGGGGGTCGCGGGTTCGAGTCCCGTCCGCTGCGCCATTTTTCAGTAACAGATGGGTGCCTTGCACCGGTCTGAGGCCACAAGGCAAACACCTTGGGCTGATCCCAGTTTCAATCGGGCGCAAGCCTGAACGATACGCAGCGGTAGTTCAGTCGGTTAGAATACCGGCCTGTCACGCCGGGGGTCGCGGGTTCGAGTCCCGTCCGCTGCGCCATCTTCGTTTCAAGGTCCCTAGAACGCCTTGAAGCAAACACAAGAGAAGCGATCACGTTATCGCTTTTTTTGTGCCTGCCCTGAGGCCATTGTGTCGGAAAGGGTAGACCCAGTTTTCAATCGGGCGAAAGCCTGAATGATACGCAGCGGTAGTTCAGTCGGTTAGAATACCGGCCTGTCACGCCGGGGGTCGCGGGTTCGAGTCCCGTCCGCTGCGCCATCTTCGCTTCAAGGCCCCATGAACGCCTTGAAGCAACGTTAAAGCGACCTTCGGGTCGCTTTTTTCGTTGGTGCACCTGGCAAATGCCGGCCTTTACCCGGTTCTACACCAAGCTTACAGATTCTTCACCGACCAGTGGTTCCTGTGCCTGCCTGCTGTGTTGCACAATAGGCACTTCCCTCACATACCCGGAATTCGCAATGACCAGATCTTCCGTCTTTGGTGCGCTCGGGCTGGCCCTGGTGCTGGCGGGCGTGACCGGTTGTTCCTCGAAAAAAGCGGCCGTCTATGAGCACGAGAACTTCGATGACTCGGGCACCTTCTCGCGCAGCTTTCCGGTGAGCGATGCCGGCTCTTGCGAGGCCGCCCGGCGTGCTTTGCTCAGCCAGGGGTATATCATCACCAGCAGCGGCGCCAACCAGGTGGTGGGTAACAAGAGCTTTCAGCAAAACAGCGAGAACCACCTGCAGATCAGCTTCAATGTCACCTGTGCACCGGACGTGAGCGACGACCAGCACTCGACCATGTTCGCCAACGCCCTGCAGGACCGCTATGCGCTGAAAAAGTCCAACACCTCCGCCAGCCTGGGCGTGGGAGTGCTGGGTTCGGTGTCGATGCCGATCGGCTCCAGTGACGACTCGATGGTCAAGGTAGCTAGCGAGACGGTGACCGCGGCGCAGTTCTATGACCGCTATTTTGCCTTGGTCGAGAGTTACCTGCCCAAGCCGAAGAAGGTCGAAAAGGCCAAGGTCGAGGCGCCCAAGGTGGAAAAGCCGGCGGTGGACCTGGGGCTGCCGGAGCAGGCTGCGGCGAACCCGGTGGCGCCGGCTCCTGCGCCTGTGGCTGAGACTGCGCCAGCGGCCGTTGCCCCGACCACTGAGGCAGTGGTGGCTCCGGTGGTGGATGACAGCCAGGGTTCACAACCGGTGGCTCCACCGGTGGAGGCTGCGCCGATTCAGGTGCAGCAGGATGCCCAGTCGGCGGAGGTCGCAGCCCCCTCCCTTTGATTGGTCGCCTGAACCGGCCCTTTTGCCGGCAGCCCGCGAAAGGGCCGGTTCAGGCTGTAAACATCCCCTGTTACAGACGCCCCGCGATAACCTCCTGAACACCTGCTACGTTTACCTCTCATAAGCTTGTCATCATCCCTTCATCCCACCTGCTTAGGCTGAAGGCGATACCTACAAAGGCATAATGAGCAAAGAGGACGCAGGGCAATGGATGAATACCAGGAAGAACTACTCGAAACCCAGGCTTACGAACTGGACACCCCGGAACCGGCCGACGACGCCACCGAACTCTAGCCCGGCTGCCGCTGGCTGCGGCGGAACTCCCCCGGCGTGAGGCCCGTCCAGCGCTTGAATGCGCGCTGGAAGGCCTCGGCCGAAGCAAACCCCAACAGATAGGCAATCTCGCCAAAGGCCAGCGCCGTGTCACGGATGTAGGTCTCGGCCAGGTCGCGCCGGGTTTCGTTGAGCAGGTCGCGAAAGCGCGTGCCTTCCTCGGCGAGCTTGCGGCGCAAGGTCCAGCTTGGCAGCTGCAAGTGCAGCGCCACTTCCTCCAGGTCCGGTTCACGGCCGCCATTGAGCAGCGGGCCCAGCAGGTGAGTAATGCGCTCACCCAGGCTGCGCACCCGCGTGCGCTGCAGCAACTCTGCTTCGCACAGCTGCAACAGGTGCTGCCAGGTACTCGGGCAATGCCCGGGGTTGGCCAGTTGCAAGGTGGCGCGGCTCAGGCGCAGCTGATTGCCGTCCGCGGCGAACTGCACAGGTGTGCTGCAGAGTGGTTGATAGCGCGCGGCATAGGAGGGCGCGGCAAACTCGATGTCCAGGCGTTCGGCCTGCACCGGGGTGCCGGCAAGGTCGGCCAATTGGGCCAGCCACCCGGCCAGCAGTGAGTCGACCACAAAGCGGTTGTAGTCGTTATATGGGCTGATGGAGTAGAAACGCAGCCAGGCGCCCTGGTCATCTTCCTGAAAGCTGGAATGGCCACGGTAGTTGGCCGCGTAAAGCGGCTCGAAACGCAGCAGGGTGCGCGCGGCCTCGCCGAGAGTGGGGGCCTGGGCCGCAGTGACCCCGGCCAGACCTGTATGTGCCAACCGGCTCAGGCGCCCTATGCGCAGACCTAAAGCGGCCTCACCGCTCATTTCGATAGCGGCGTGGCCCAGGTGCATGTAGCGGGGGATGGACAGGCGTGCGCCGGCCTCGCTCAGCCGTGTCGCATCCAGGCCGTAGCGGCGCAGCAAAGGTTCAGGGTCGTGGCCCAGTTCGCGCAGGGCTTCGCTCAAAGGCTGGACAAAACCAACCGACAGCTCGCCCAGGCGCACGCGGGGGCGGGCCATGGGCTTACAGCCACACATTCAGCAGGCGAGCACCCGGGCTGGGTGGGGCGGCGAGCAACGCTCCCGACTGGTGAGCAAAGCCCTGGCCATCGCTGCCCTGTTCCCAGAACTGCCCGCGCATGAACACGCTCATGCTGCTGATGCCGGCTCCAGCCACTTCGGTCAGGCGTTGCCAGGCCGCCTGTTCACTGACTTCGCCGCGCTGCAGTGCCAACCCGGCGCTGGCATCCTGGTGGCGATTTCCCCGCCAGGGTGCTTGCCAGCTGCCCTTGCCACTGAGAAACGCCGGGTTGGCGACCAGTTGTACGGCTTGTTCAGTCAGTTGCTGGTGGTTGTCCGGGTACCAGCTGTCACTGCCCACCAGCACCCCCAGGCGCCCGGCCGGGGTCTGCACGACCTGCAGCGGGTGCTGGCGGCCGTCGTGGATGTAGCGGCGCATTTCACTGTCGGGATATTGTTGACGCTGCGGCTCGCCCAGCAGCGAGCCATCGCCGGCAAACACCACACTGCTGTTGAACAGTGGGCCACGGCCGGCATGCAGCACGCCCTGTTTCACATAGGGTTCGGGCAGCACGATCGAACCGGCCACCAGGGTGACGCCAAATTCCTTTGCCAGGCCGCCAAACAGTTGCTGGTAGTCTGTGGCCATTTGCTCGGCCTTCATGCGCAAGTGCGCATCGGCACGCCAGTCGTCGCCCTCAGCGCCAAGAACCGCGAGGCCGTAGCGAAGCGGGTTGCTCAGTTCCAGCCATTGCAGGGCCTCGCGGCTGTGGCTGACCTGGTACAGCTCGTTCTTCTCACCGCGCGCCCACAGCCAGGTACCGATATGCTCCGGCAGCACCACCACGGTGCGCGGCCCCACCAGCCCCTGGGCACGGGCTTGCTCCAGATAAGCGGCGAGCTTGCGGTGCAAGCGTTGCAAGTTCTGATAGTCGCCTGGGAACAGCAGTGGTTCGACACCGAGCAAGTTGCCGTGCTCGCCCGGTACGCCATGGTTAAGCGCCAGTTCGATGCGCAGGTCGGACAGGTAGTGGCCTTCCGGGCGCTGTTGGGTCCAGAAACCGTAGCCGCAGACGGCGGCGATCATCACCAGCGCCAGGGCGCTTGCCAGGAGTTTTCGCATCAAGCGTGGGTATTCGCTAAAAGTGGAGTGGCCATGCAGGAAATCAAGGGCATGGTGCGGCCCTATTCATCAGCATCGGAATCCTTGTTGCGCTGCCTTCTTGCAGAGTCGCGTTTGATCATACCAAAGCTACCGGGCGCTTATGAGCATTCTCTGCAGACAAGTCCTGGTGTCACGGCCGGCAAGCCAGGCGCTGACGTTCATAGTTAACTGCCTTGTCCCGTTCCGGAAGGTTGTAAGGTGCCGAACACTGGCGCTCACCCCACTTGATGGTCAGGCTGCCCTGGTCCTGTTCCAGTAGTAACAACGCCTTGCCGCTCGGGTCGGAAATTGCCAGTTGCTGGCCCGCGGCGTCCTCGACCGAGGCCCCGAACGGTATCAGTTGACCGCGCTCGTCGAACAGCTCGAACTGCACCCGACGCCCGCTCTTGCCGGTATAGCGGGCAAGCACCACGGCGCCGCGGCGAGGCACCAGTTGCTGGGTGGCGTTGTCGATCTCGATGTCGCCCCCTAGGTCACGGGTGTCCAGGCTGATCCAGTTGACCCGATAGGGCTGGGCGTTGGGGATCACCGCATAGCCATTGCGCCCGGTCTCCACACCGCTATAGCTGCTGATCTTTGCGCCCTTAACGCCCGGCACTTCGGCCAGGGCGAAGGTTTCGCTGAGCGTCTGGCCGAGGTTGATACCGCCCTGGTGCGCTACCACGGCGCCGGCAATGTTCAAGTTCTGCGAGTCGTAGCCGCGCCCCTGGCTATAGCCCAGGCTGATGTCGGCGACCGAGGTGCGGGTGTTCAGGTTGGCCGATGCCGAGCTGCCGCTGGCGCGGCTGTGGCCGCCCTGGATCGAGTAGAAGGTGTCGCTGGTCTCTGACAGGTAGCCGTTGATGCCGGCCTGGGTGGTGTCGTTGCCCTTCTGCGTACTGGTGGTGACGAACGCCCGCGGTGCACGGGCGCGGCTGCCGAGCGGGAACGACACCGACAGGTTGAGCTGGGTATCTTGCCCCGAAGGGCCTGAGGTCCCCAGCTCCTTGGTGCGGCTGACGTCGAGGTTGTAGGAGATCTCGCCCCAGTTGTTGCTGTATCCGGCGGTCAGGCTCTGCGAACCGCCGCGGTTCCAGTAGCGCTGGTCGGTGGCCGTCAGGTACAGGCTGCCGAACGCGCGGTTGCGGCCCAGGCTCTGGTTGATGGTCAGGTCGGTGCGGGTCTTGGAGTTGCCACTGCGCTTGATCGCGTTGGCGCTCAGGTCCTCGACATGCTGGGTGAGGGTGCGGAAGCCCTCGGTGGAATAGCGGTAGGCGGCCAGGGTAAAGTTGGTGTCGGTGCCGGTGAACGTCTTGGCGTATAGCGCCCGCAGGCTGTTGCCTTGGGTGGTCTGGCCCTGGGCCTTGCTCGAGGAGTGGGTGACATCGAGCGAGAAGGCGCCCAGCAGTGTGTTCAGGCCGCTGCCCACGGCCATTGCCTTATAGTCTTGGGTGGCTTGCAGGCCAACGACGCCCGTCACGGTATTGGTCAGGCCGTAAGCCAGCGTCGTACTGAGCATCTTCGGCGTGGCCAGGCCCTCCGTGTTGCTGTTGTAGCGTCCAGCGGACAGGCTGTACTTGACCTGACCGCCACGGACCATAAGCGGCAGGCTGGAGAAGGCCTGCACGGTGACCCGCCGACGGCCGTCGGCCTCGATGATGGTGACTTCCAGGTCGCCATTGGAGCCGCTGGGGTAGATGTCGCTGATCTCGAACGGGCCGGGCGGTACGTTGGCGGTGTAGAGCACGTAGTTGTTCTGGCGAATCTCGACCCTGGCGCTGGTCTGCGCCACGCCACGCACCACAGGTGCGTAGCCGCGCTCGCTGTCGGCGCGCATGCCTTCGTCCGAAGCCAGCTTCAGGCCCCGATAGCGCACGCTGTCGAACAGGTCTGTGTCGCTGAAAATGTCACCGGCGCTGAACTGGCCTTTGAGCGCGGTCACGTCGTGCTGCACATAGCTGCGGTTGCTCTTGAAGGTGTCCGGCTGCCCGGTGCCGCTGCTGAAGTTCGACTCGTTGCGCAAGCGCCAGCTGCCCAGGTTGATGCCGTTGCGCAGGCTCAGGTTGTTGGCGATGCGGGTCTCGGCATCGCCGGCGCTGCGGTTGGTGTTGAACTGATAGTTCACGAACGCTGCAGACACCCCTGCGTCCCACAGTTGTGGGTCGACGTAGCCGCGCAGGCCGCGTTTCATGGCGACCTGCGGGATGCTGGCGGACAGGCGCAGGTGACCCGAGTCGTAGCTCAGGCTGGCCTGGTCGATCAGTGCGGCCAGGTCGTGGCAGGCCAGGGCGGTATCCAGGCGCCCCTGTGCCTTGAGCTTGTCCATGTCGATGCCCAACTGCTCGAGCAGTTCCAGGGTCAGGCAGGGTTCCACCCGACCAGTCTGTGGGTTGCGGTTGAATTCGATATCACGCCGGCCTACCAGCACTTCGTTGCTGTACAGGTCTACCCGATAGTTGCCCGGCAGCACGCTGTTGGCCGACAGCAGCATTTGCAGGTCGACCGCCGATTGCGCGCCCTGTAGAAAGGTGGTGTTGAAGCCCGGCAGGTGGGCGGCGTCCTGCGCCGTTGCAAGGCTGGGCAGCGCGGTGCAGATGACCAATGACAGGGCGTTGAGCTTCCAGGCCGGACGAAGCGTGCCGCCACTGAACGCGTGCGCGCCTGCATCGGCTCCCTCGACGGGGTGGGGGGCGATGGACAGAGACATACCAGAAACCTATTTCATATCCCGGCACGGGCTGGGCACGGGGAGGCCGCACGCGACCAGGGCACGAGGTGGGGGCTACGATTTCACAAGGTGATGGCGGGTTCGGCAGGCTTGGCGCTACCCGGCTGGGCAGTGTTCAAACGCAACGAATATCCATGTTGGGCGCCATAGTCGTTGATGCTCTTGAACGTCAGCGTCAGCGGGCTGTCCATCTGGGATAATGCCGAGGTGAATGTCTTTTGTTCGCCAGGGGCGATCATGGCCGAATCGGCGCTGAGCACCGTTTGTTTTCCGCGTTTAAGTTCGATATCGGCCATCGACACGTGATACAGACTGGGGTTGGTCACGGTCAGTTGTGGCTTCCCGGCGCGCTGGGTCAATTGCCAGACCAGTTGTTCGGGGGCCAGCAGGGCATTGCCGGGCAAGTTGGCCGGGCGGAAGAAAATCTTGATACGTTGGCGCACCGCCAACTGCAAGGTATTGGCCTTGGTACTGGCTTGCGGAATTTCCTGGACATTGAGCCAGACCACCGACTCGCGATCGGTCGGCAGGCCCTGGCCTTCGTAGAGAATGCGCAGCAGTTGTTCCTGCTTGGGCAATACCCGGGCCAACGGTGGAGTAATGGCGAACGGCGCCTGTGCGCTGTCGCTGGCATCCACCCAGGATTGCACCAGGACTTCCTGGTTGCCATTGCGCACGATGACATTGGCTTCTTTGTACGCACCGTCGAACACGACGCGCGTAGCGCTCAGGGAGATGCTGGCAGCTGCCTGGGCGGCGACGAGCATGCCCAGCAACCCGAGAACGGGATACAGAGAACGACGCAACATGGTTGGATACCTTGCGGGGCGAAGAAGTGGCGAGGCTGGTCAGCCTCGCGCAGGGAACAGTGGCGAGGTGATTACTCGTACTGCAGGATGAACGGCAGGGTGGCGTCACCACGACCGGCGGTGGCAGTGCCGGCGGCGCCAGTGGTTACGTACGCCGCAGAGAAGCTCAGGGTGGCGTCGCCGCCCTCGGCGCCAGTACCGTGTACGTCGCTCTGGATCTTGGCGGTGGCGGCCGAGCTGAGGTCGATCAGGTTGCCATTAGGGTCGAGCAGGGCAATGCCAACGTTGGCGGCAGTGCCGGTGCCTTTGGTCAGGGCCAGGACCTTTTTGCCGGTCACCAGGCCCGAGCCGCCGCTGTTGGCATCGAAGATCATCGCCACCTTGGTGCCGAGGTTGCAGTTGACGTTGAGGTTGAAGTCCTTGCCGGTCACGCGGCCCGCCGTCGGGTTCTCGGCGGTGCCCATGTCCTTGATCGAGACGCTGCCCATGTCCACGGCGATCATGCGGTCGGCGTTGGCGCCATCGACCGAGCAGGCGTCATTGTTGATCACGCCGGTGAAGGAAATCTTGCCGCTGCCACCGGTGACTGGCCCGGTTGCCTCGACGGCCAGTGCACCGGCCGAAGCGGTCAGGAGCGAGAGGGTCAGGGCGGCCAGGGAAAATTTATTCATATTGATGTCCACATGAGAGTGAGTAAGTGCTGCAACTTAATGCACGCTCACAATAAGTCAGGTGGTTTCTCTGGCCCATCAGACGAATCTTAATGGTCGGACAATGACGCTCGCTAGTTAATTAAAGATATGACTCGCCAAGCAGTAGGCCAACAATTCCTGGTCGCTGTTCACTTCAAGTTTGCGCATCGCGGAAACTTTCTGTGCACTAATGGTCTTGGTACTTCGATGTTGGCTGCGGGCGATCTCACTGACACTTTGTCCGGCAACAAACAGGCGCAGTATTTCGAATTCCTTGGGTGACAGGTTTTCCACTCGTTGATCGATGGCGGTGTTACAGGCGATCACCGATTGCCTAGCCGGTGCCGGCGCCCGGTAGGTGCTGTTGCGAGCGACGGCATTGAGGGCCTTTTCGATTTCACCATGCAACTGGCTCTTCTGGATCACGCCGTCCACGCCTAGTTCCTGCAGCCGTGTCAGGATCAGCGGGTTGGAAATCATGGTCAGCACGAGGATGCGGACGGCGGGATAGTGACGTTTGAGATAGTCGATCAGTTTCAGGCCGTCACCGTAGGGTGAGTCTGCCGGCATGTTGTAGTCGGAGATGACCATATCCACGGGTTGGCGTTCGAGCAGCTCTATCAGCCCTTGCGAACAGACGGCTTCGCCGACCACGCTAAAGCGTGGGTCGCGTTCGACCAGTTCCCGGACGCCGAGCAGCACGATGGGGTGATCGTCGGCGATGATGACCTTGAGTTTTTCCATAAAAGACGACCCGTTAGCCGGTGCGGATGGGAGGGTTGTTTCCATGCGTTATCAGCGCTGAAGTTGATTCTATGCGAGGGCATCGAGTATTGCTGACAGCCTGTCCAGTACCCCCCACAGCTTATCGGCCAGGGCCGCGTCGAGCGGCGAGTCGGCCAGTGCGGACTCCAGTGCGCAGCACTGCTCGGCCAGAGGCCGGGCCTGTACCGCGCCGAGGGCGCCGGCGATGCTGTGCAGACGCTCGCCAAGGCGCCGCTGGTCGCCTTGCTCAAGGGCCAGGCGCAACTGCTGCATATCCTCGCGCAGGGTGCTGATGAACAGCGCGCGCATGGCGTCGGACACTTGCACAGTATCGGTGGCTGCAGCGGAGGTTGAGGCGCTGAGGCTGTCCGCTTGCGCACGGCTGGGCGCTTCGGCCAGTGCTGGCCGACACAGACGGACCAGATGGCTGCGTAATGCCTGCAGACTCAACGGTTTGACCATCCAGGCATTCATGCCCACCTCGAGGCAACGCTGGCCTTCTTCGC
Organism: Pseudomonas sp. LTR0; assembly: GCF_036630035.1. NCBI lineage: Bacteria > Pseudomonadati > Pseudomonadota > Gammaproteobacteria > Pseudomonadales > Pseudomonadaceae > Pseudomonas > Pseudomonas sp. LTR0. The sequence continues at coordinate 3,800,179 of NZ_CP123734.1, read as the reverse complement.
GCAGTGCATTGGCGGTGACGCCGATGATCGGCAACCGGGCGTCGTGCTGGCGCAGGGTCCTGGCTAGTTCGTAGCCATTCATCAACGGCATGTTTACGTCGGTCAGGACCAGGTCGAACAGGCCTGGCTGCCAGCGTTGCATGGCCTGTTCGCCGTTGGCCGCGACCACCGTGGTGCAGCCCAGCGCCTCGAGTTGCTCCTGCAGGATCGCCTGGTTGATCGGATTGTCCTCGGCCACCAGGATATGCAGGCGCAAAGCGGCGCGTTGCTGCTGCGCGGTGTTCTGGTCATCGGGCGACCCACCCTGGCGCACCACCGCGATGAGCTGGGCAATGGCCCGCACGTCATGCAGGTCTACCCGCCAGCAGCCGTCGACGAACGCGCCGGGGGCAGGGCCGTCGCTGCTGGCGCAGATCCGCTGGCCATGCCAGGTGCCAGCGTCCGGGCAGTCGAGCAGGTCTACCAGCAGGGCCTGGTGGTTGTCCTTCTCCAGCGGTGGAATCGTCAGGGTTGCGGCAATACCCAGGCGCTGCAGCCAGTCAACGCCATGCTGGGCAAGCTCCGGTATCGGCGCACGCACATATACCGGGGTCGAGTCGGGCACTGCGCTTGGGCTGTCGCTCAGTGCCCCCTGGGCCAGTGGCAGGCTGATGTTGAGGGAGAAGCTGCTGCCCAGGCCCGGCTCACTGACCACCTTGATCTGGCCACCCATCATGTCGGCCAGCCAGCCGCAGATCGGCAGGCCCAGGCCTGCACCGCCCTCGCTGGAAGCGTCGGCGACCTGATAGAACAGCTCGAAGAGTCTGGCCTGCTGCGCCTGGGAAATGCCAATGCCGCTATCAGCAACCTGCCATTGCAGGCGCACGTGGGTGTCGTCGAGCTCCAGCACGCGGGTGCGCAGCACCACCCGGCCGGTGTCGGTGAACTTGATGGCGTTGCTCAGCAGGTTGTTGAGGATCTGGCGGATGCGTATCGGATCGCCCACCACCTGCGTCGGCAGGCGGGCGTCATGGCAGGCATATAGCAACAGGCCTTTGCGCTCGGCGAAGGCGCGATAGGTGCGCACGGTGTCCTCGAGCATGTCCAGCGGGCAGAACGCCACGGGTTCGAGCGCCATCTGCCCGGATTCGATCTTGGTCACGTCGAGCACGTCACTGATCAGCTGGAACAGGGTTGCCGAGGAGCGCTGGATGGTGTGCAGGTAGCCTTGCTGGCGTGTATCCAGGTGCGTCAGGCCAAGCAGCTCGAGGGTGCCCAGCACGCCGTACAGCGGGGTGCGGATCTCGTGGCTCATGGTGGCCAGGAACAGGGTCTTGGCGGTATTGGCGGCGTCGGCGGCGCGCCGGGCTTCGTCAAGCGCCTGGGCGTCCTCGACGTGGCGGGTGACGTCGTTGAATGCGTAAAGGCGCACGTCTTCGCCGTGGTAGCGGGTCGACACGAAACCGACCTGCAGGTGGCGGCCTTCGACCTGCAGGTAGTGCTCGCCACTGCGGGTGTTGCCCACTGCCGAGGCGAGGGTACTGACCAGCTCGCGAGTGCCCTGCCATTGCTGCGCCCGCTGGTTCTCCAGCAGCACCTCGTTGTCGGCGCTGCGGACCACGCACAGGCCGGTCGGTGCGGTGTCGATGACCACCCGGCTGAAGGCCTCGCTCTCGGTGATGACCTCGTGGGCCGCGCGCGCAGGCAGGATGACCTGGCGCTGATACCAACGGATGGCCACCCGGCCCAGCCCGATGAGCACCAGGAACGTGGCGGCGATGCTGGCCAGTGACCAGAACGCGTAACGGAAGAAGTGCCGGTAGGTCACGGTGTAGATCGCACTCCAGCCACCGTTGGCCTGTTCGTGGAGACGGAACACCAGGCCTTCGGGCTTGATGTTGAGGCCTTCATGCACCCCCTTCAGGGGCGTGGGCGCGCCGATCAGCACCTCGCCGGATGGGGCAATGAGGTTGAAGTGGTCATACACGGTCCAGTCCATGATGCGTTCGAAATCATCGATCTGGGCCAGGTCCACCAGCGACGCCACTTGCGTGGCTTGGCCTTCTGCCTTGCCCGAGTGCAGGGGGACGTTGGCGTAGGCCAGCACGCGTGGCGGGGAGGCCTGGTCCGGCTGCTCGACATAGCTGCGCCAGACGATCCTGCTGCCTGGGCCCCAGTCGTTGTCCTGAGGCTGGCGCGCAATGACCTGCCTGATCACATCGATGAACGGTTCATTCTCCAGCTTGCCCCGCCCGCGTCCTGCGGCGGGAACCGTGATGTCGTAACGGGCATCCGGCGAGAACAGGAACACCTGTGGCGAACGGTACGGAGAGGCCGACCAGAACATGCTGTAGAAGCTGGCCAAGTTCGCCCCCAGGGTAAAGATGTCCGATACTTCGCGGTCAGCCAGGTTGTGCGGGTCGAATTTGAGGCTGAACGGCATGGAAAATGGAAAGATTTGGCCCTTGTATATGTCCGGCCCTTCCTCGGGCATTGGTGCCAGCGCCGGCTCGAGCGCACGTGGGTAGTCGAGCAGCTCCCCCTTGGCGCTGCGTTGCACGAGGGCCTCGAGGAAGGTTTCCTGCTCCTGGACATTCTCCATCAGCCGGGCGAAATGGATGCTGACCGTGTCGCTGTGTTCGTCGATCAGGCGCTCGAGCGACCAGAGACTGAAGCCGGCCAGCAGCAGCGCCAGGCTCAGCAGGACGGTCATGCCTTTGTTCAGGCGCAGAGAGCTGCGGGCCAGGTTTTCCAGCAGGGCGTTGTACTGTTTCATGCAAGGGTCCGCAAGGGCGTGGGGGCATCGATACCCAACGAATATTACCTTTGATGCCCGGCCGGCGCTGTGAGTTACAGCCGGTCAGTAGGCTGACGGGGGACCGTCGTTGTGCAGCAGGCGCTGGAACTGCTCCGCCGACACGGCATGGGAGATCAAAAAGCCCTGCACCTGGTTGCAGTCGACCTTGCGCAGCATTTCGAGCTCTTGATGCGTCTCGACCCCTTCGGCGACCACGGTGAGCCCGAGCTTGCGACCCAGGGCAACGATACTGGCCAAGGCCGAGGCCAGGCTCTCGCTTTCATCGCAACGCTGCACCAGCGCCCGGTCTATCTTCAGTTCAGTGAAGGGCGTCGAGACCAGGCTCATGTACGAGCTGTAGCCTTTGCCGAAGTCGTCCTGGGACAGGCCGAAGCCTTTCATACGCAAGCGGCAGGCGCCTGCATAGAAGTTGCTCAGCTCTTCGGGAATGGAGCATTCCATCAGCTCGAAGCACAGCTTGCCGGGCACGCCTTGATGGTGCAGGACGAATTCCAGCAGCCGGTCGGCCAGGTCATGGCTGTTCAGCAGGTGGGTCGGCAGGTTGATCGAGACCGGGATGTCATAGCCCCGTTCGCGCCAGCGCGCCTGGGCATCCATGGCTTGCTTGAGCATCACCCACAGCAGCCTTTCCTCCAGGCCGTAGGCATTGATCGTTGGCAGGAAGGCGCCTGGCAGCAACACCCCTTGCTCCGGGTGCATCCAGCGCACCAGGGCTTCGGCTGCGACGATGCGACCATTGTGCAAGGACTTCTTGGGTTGGAACCAGGCCTGGAAAGCGCGGTTGTTCAAGGCATCGACCAGGGTCTGGCGATCGAACTCGGGCGTGGCCGGTGCCGCCTGGGCCGGTGCCTGATGGTGCAACTGCAATTGGTCTATCAGGCTGCGCAGCGCGGCGGGTTCGACCGGCTTGGAGATCAGCCCGAGCACGTCCACGCCGAGGTTCTTGGCCACCAGGCTCGCCGCCATGAGCATGCGCCGCGAGGCCACGCTCATGATCGCCAGGCCTGGCTTGTGACGCAGGCCGGCAAGGTGCTGGATGAACTGCACACCGTCCATACCGGGCATCAGCAGGTCGGTCAGGACCAGGTCGAAGTCACGTTGGCGCAGTCGCTCCAGCGCTTCCTGGCCATCCCGGGCCGCTTCCAGGTTGAAGCTGCCAAGCTCGCTGAACAAGTGTTGCAGGTACATATGCTGGAAGGGGTGGTCTTCGACGATCAGGATGTTAAAGGTCTTCAAGGGCTACCTCGATACGGGGCCAGGCAGTTGAACAGGACTTGCAGGTTGAAGGGCTTGATCAGGCAGCGATCCATGCCGGCGGCCAGGCACAGTTCTTCCTCGCCGCGTAGGGCATTGGCAGTGGCGCCGACGATGGGGCGGGAGCAGCCCAGCTGGCGCAGGGCCCGGGTCAGTTCGTAGCCGTTCATGCCGGGCATGTTGACGTCGGTCAGCAGCAGGTCGAAATGCTCGCGCTGCCAGGTTTGCAAGGCCTGCTCGCCATCGCTGACCAAGGTTACGCTGCAGCCGAGCTCCTCGAGCTGGTCGCGCAGGATCAACTGGTTGATGACATTGTCCTCGGCAACCAGCACGTGCAGCCCGAGCGGCTCGACCAAGGGGGCCGGCGCGGCGGGGTCCCTGGGACGGCGCAGGCCCTGGGCCTGACCGACAGCATGGTGCAGGGCACCCAGGTCGTTGAGGTTGACCTGCCAGTGACCGGCCTCGTGCCGCGCCTCCCAGCAGTCCTGGGCGCTGGCCAGGATTCGCGGGCCGGGCCACTCGGCGACCAGCCAGCGTTCTACATTGCCGGGATGCAACTCAACCAGCAGTTCGCCGGGCAGGGCGCTGCCTGGCGCCGGCGCGCCGACCTGCGCGCGCGCACCCCAGCGGCAGAGCCAACCACTGATGGCTTCAGCCAGTTCGTGTACTGGCGATACCACGTGAATGCGTTCGCCCAGCAGGTTGAACGGGGCGCTTGTGCGGCCTGACGCCACTTCCAGGGGTAGGGTCAGGCTGAAGCTGCTGCCCAGGCCCAGCTCGCTGACCAGGCGCAACTGGCCGTTCATCAATTGCGTCAGGCGCTGGCAGATCGGCAGGCCGAGCCCGGTGCCGGGGATGACTTGGCTATAACCTTCGGTCTGGTAGAAAGGGTCGAAGATGAACGGCTGGTCTTGTTCGGCGATGCCCTTGCCCGTGTCCGAGACCTGCCACAACAGGCAGGAGCGTTCGCCGTCGCGGTTGAGCAGCCTGGCCCGCAGCACCACGCGGCCGCAATCGGTGAACTTGACCGCATTGCTCAGCAGGTTGTTGAGGATCTGGCGGATCCGGTTGACGTCGCCGATCAGGTGTTCGGGCAGGCGTGGGTCCAGGCAGCTGTAGAGCTGCAGCCCCTTGCTCCTGGCTGCCGCGCTGTAGCCCTGGACCACCTCGCGGACTAGATCCGGGGCACTGAACTCGCTGAGTTCGAGGGCCAGCTGACCGGCCTCGATCTTGGACACGTCCAGCACGTCGCAGATCAACTGCAGCAAGGTTGACGAGGAGCCTTCGATTGCCCGCAGGTAATCGCGCTGCTGGGCGTCGAGCACGGTGCGCGATAGCAGCTCCAGGGTACCCAACACGCCGTACAGCGGTGTGCGGATTTCGTGGCTCATGGTCGCCAGGAACTGTGTCTTTGCTTCGTTGGCGGTGTCGGCCGCGCGCCGGGCGTCGTCCAGCGCGGCCTCGATCTGCTTGCGTGCGCTGATGTCGCTGAACGCGCAAAGCAGCACCTGCTCGCCCTTGTAGCGGGTTGGCGAGCAGCTCAGGTACAGGTGGCGGCCTTCGGCGCTCTCGAAATAGTCGCTGCACTGGTCTTCGTGTCGCTCGAAAGCCTGCTCGATCCATTGCGCGCTGCGCGCGCCGCGTGCCGGGTCCTGGCCCAGCCACTGCTGGGCCAGGTGGTTCTCCAGCACCACCTGGCCATCGCTACGGCGCAACACGCACAGGGCGACAGGTGCGGTTTCGATGACATCGCGGCTGAACATCTCGCTTTCCACCAGCGCACGGATGCGTTCGACCGTGGGGGTGAACAAGCGCTGGTCGAATCGCTGGATCAACACCCGTATCAAGGTGATGCTGAGCACGCAGAACAGCAGGGCACCGAGCAGTTGCTGCCACAGACCGGCGAGGATCGCGGACAGGTCGATTGCGTAAACCAGTTGCCAGTCCGAAGACATCAACGGCTTGCTGATGACCAGGTACTCTGGCAGGAGCCCCTGGCCGGCGAAGCCGAAGAAGTTGTTACCCACGGGATGGCGCAGCGAACGGTCCAGCGTCGGGCCTGGGGTGTTGGTGAACACCAGCATGCCGTCGGCATTGAACATCATGAATTTACCCGCGCTGGCATCCTCGAGTGACGGCGACACTGCATGGCTGTCGATTTCCAGGCCCAGCCAGCCAGAGTCCGGGTCGCGTGCGTCCAGGCGCAGGAAGATGAACAGGCGCGAACCTTGGGCGCCCTGGTCGGCCAGCCACAGTTCCCGAGGGGCCGTGGCCCGCTGCCCAGCAGCGCGCAGTTGCTCCAGCAGGCTAGATGAGGGCAGCGAGGCCTGGGCGTCAGCGTTGTACAGCCAGCGCATGGGGGCCTTAGCCGCTGTGTCGACGTACAGCAGGTTGACCTGCCGGGCCTTGAGGTAGGCACACATGCGCTGGGTCAGCCACAGGCTCCAGCGCTTGCCCGGCTGGCTGCCCAGTTGCAGGTGCACTTCCTCGCCCGGTGCCAGGGGCAGCCAGTCGACACCCGGCGCCGTTTGACGCACGGCTGCGAGGCTCAGGCTCTCCAGCAGCGCCTCGCGGTTGGTGAAGAAGGTATGGGCCTCGGCGATCGCGCTGCTCATGGCGCCATGGCGCCGAGCGATATCGGTGTTGAAGGTAAAGGACAGGAAATTGTAGGCCGCGCCGAGAATGCCGGCCGATAGCACAATTGCCAGCAGCCGAAGCAGGCGGCGTGCTGCCTCGGGGTTGGAGAGAAGGGGGTTGATCTGTTGCAGGTAGGCTTTGAGTCGCATCCCGCAAATGTAGGCAGGCCGCTGGCAACTGGACATCAGACGATCCTTAAAGGCCGCCTGGCCGAAGGTTTTACTGGTAGTACAGGTCGACCAGCGCCGTGGCTTCGAACGGACCGGAAATGGGCGCCGAGCGCCAGATAAGGTCGGCGCGGAACGGGTTGTGGATCACGCCCGGCGCAGCCAGGTCGGCCAGCTTGAACCAGGTGGCGAAAGGCACCGGCTGGTTGCTGTCCTGCTGGGTCAGGGCGATGCCGACTGAGGTGTTGTTGGCGGGCACCAGCAGCTTGTCGATGACACTGGCGCTGCCTGCGACTGGGGTGAAGCGGGCGCTGACGGTGTAGGGCGTGTCGCAGGATCTGGTCAGGTCGAGGCTGAAGCTGGCCGAGCTGGCGACCTGGCCGACCTGTGCCGAGCTGGCCAGGGCACGGCGGAAATTGACCACCGAAGGCAAGATGGTCAACTCGGGAGAGCAAGGCACGAAGCGGATGTTGTTCATGCCGGTGACGACATAGTTGAGGTTGCTGTCGGGTTTGGGGTTGAGCATGTACCCGCCGTCCAGCTGGAATACCCGGTATTCGCTGAGCGTGCTGGCTTGTCCGTTGGTTGGCGTTGCGCCGTACTTTTCGATGAACACCGTAAAGTTCAGGGTGAAGCGGGCCTTGTACCAGCCTGTACAGTTCGCCCAGTCGCAACCATGAAACGAGTTGTAGCCAGTGGTGACGGCGCCCGAAGTCTGAGTGATTTTCTGCGAGCCGTAGCGAATCCCGACCCGTATGCCCTTGCCTATACTGGCTTTGGCCGGGTTGACATAGAAATAGACATCTTCCTTGATGCCGGTTTCATAGTCGTCGGCGCAGATGACCGGAAGCGAGTGTGGTGCCGACTCCCAGATGATCGTGCCGTCGGGCGCGTCGGCCGGTACCGCCAGTGCAGTGCCCAGTGCCTCCTTGAATACCGTCGCCATGGACGGGTCCAGCTTGCAGGACAGCGCATAGCTGGTGGTGGGGCAACTGGCGGCGACGAAAAGCAGGCCAAGCAAGTGTTTCTGGATCAGGTTCATGAGTGGGTGTCCTGTGGCGGTGTGTTCACGGCAGCGCGATGTGGTGGCGCTTCTGCAGGCCGATATCGGTGAGTTCGCTGAACGCCACGCGACTTTGCGCGGGCAGGGGCGAGGGCGCCTTGAGGGTGAGCGATGCCCCCGGGCGCAGCAGGACGTAGTCCGCAAGCTGGCGCGACTGACCGGGGCTGTCGAGCTGGAGGTTGACCAGCGAAACGTGAAAGGCACTCGGGTTGCTGACTTCGATCAGGCCAGGCTGACGTGCGCGCCATGCCAGGCCCTCGACCGCCTCGCTGGCCGAGCCTGGCAGGCCGGCGGGGCGGTAGAACAGCTTCAGGCGCTGGCGAACGGCGAATTGCAGGGTATTGGCCTGTTCGGGTTTGCGCGGGATCTCGAGGATGTTCAGCCAGAACAGTGACTCCCTGTCCTCGGGCAGGCCCTTGCCGGCGTACAGCACCCGCAGCATGTGCCGGCCGTTGGGCGGTATCAATGTCAACGGCTGGACGATGGCGAAGGGCGCATCGGCGCGTTCGTCGGTACTGCTGACCCAGCTTTGCATGACCGTGTCGAGGTCACTGCGATTGACCACGCTGATGCTTGCTTCCTTGTTCGAGCCTGGGTAAATGAGGCGGGTGCCCTCGACTTTGAGCTGGCCCCAGGCACTGGACGCCAGGCCCATCAGCACCAGCGCCGCCATGGCTGGGCGCGAGAGGGTATGAAGCAAGCGCGACATGGTCAGGGCAGGGCTCCGGTGAGGTTGACAGGGAAGGGCCTGAGCATCCTAGACAGCTGGGCCGCCCCCGGCTTTGAGACGTTTCTTAAATTGCCGCGTGGTTAAATGCCTGCTTTGTGAATTGCCGCAGGCGCACAGCAACCCGGCCACCGCAACATCCGATGACCCTAGGCCCTTTCAAGAATGTATCCGGCAAAGGTGGTGGACAGGCCGGTCAGCAAACACCGCACCCGTGACCCATTCAGATTGAAGTGCAAGCCCAGGTCCAGCTGATACCGGCAGGGCTGATTCACCAGTCCTCGGGCAGTCTCGATGTTCATCATGATCATTAACTTGTCAGTTTCGATCATTGAGGCAATTCAAACGGCTGTTTAATGTCGCAGACAGACAAACGACGGGGCCCGCCACCCAGTGAGGTGCCCGCATTCCGTGATCACGCCATCAGGGGACCTTTCCATGGCCGCCGACCGTTACCCGCACCTGCTTGCCCCGCTGGACCTGGGCTTTACCACCTTGCGCAACCGCACCCTGATGGGCTCGATGCACACCGGCCTCGAAGAGCGCCCCGGCGGCTTCGAGCGCATGGCTGCATACTTTGCCGAGCGCGCGCGCGGTGGCGTTGGCCTGATGGTCACTGGCGGCATTGCGCCCAATGATGAAGGCGGGGTGTATTCCGGTGCGGCAAAGCTCAGCACCGAGGAAGAGGCCGACAAGCACCGCATCGTCACCGAGGCGGTGCACGCTGCCGGTGGCAAGATCTGCCTGCAGATCCTGCATGCCGGGCGCTACGCCTACAGCCCACGACAGGTGGCTCCTAGCGCGATCCAGGCGCCGATCAACCCGTTCAAGCCCAAGGCGCTGGACGAGGCGGGTATCGAGAAGCAGATTGCCGACTTCGTCAATTGTGCCGTGCTGGCCCAGCGTGCCGGTTACGACGGTGTCGAGATCATGGGTTCGGAAGGCTACTTCATCAACCAGTTCCTGGCCGCCCACACCAACCACCGCACCGACCGCTGGGGCGGCAGTTATGAAAACCGCATGCGCCTGGCAGTGGAAATCGTCAGCCGGGTGCGTGGCGCGGTAGGGCCGAACTTCATCATCATCTTCCGCCTGTCGATGCTCGACCTGGTCGAGGGTGGCAGCACCTGGGACGAAATCGAGCTGCTGGCCAAGGCCATCGAGCAGGCCGGCGCTACCTTGATCAACACCGGAATCGGTTGGCACGAGGCGCGTATTCCGACCATCGCCACCAAAGTGCCGCGTGCGGCCTTCAGCAAAGTCACCGCCAAGTTGCGGGGCGTGGTGAGCATTCCGCTGATCACCACCAACCGCATCAACACCCCGGAAGTGGCCGAGGCGGTGCTGGCCGAGGGCGATGCGGACATGGTCTCGATGGCCCGACCGTTTCTCGCCGACCCAGACTTCGTCAACAAGGCCGCTGCCGGTCGCGCGGATGAAATCAACACCTGCATCGGCTGCAACCAGGCCTGCCTGGACCACACCTTCGGCGGCAAACTGACCAGTTGCCTGGTCAACCCGCGTGCCTGCCACGAGACCGAACTCAACTACCTGCCTGTACGTGCGGTGAAGCGCATTGCCGTAGTAGGCGCCGGCCCGGCTGGCCTGGCGGCGGCCACCGTGGCGGCCGAGCGGGGCCACGCGGTGACCCTGTTTGACGCCGCCAGTGAGATTGGTGGCCAGTTCAACGTCGCCAAGCGGGTGCCGGGCAAGGAAGAATTCTTTGAAACGCTGCGTTACTTCCGCAACAAGGTCAAAAGCACGGGCGTCGACCTGCGCCTGAATACCCGCGTGGATGTGCAGGCACTGGTGGGCGGCGGCTTTGATGAAATCATCCTGGCTACCGGCATCGCCCCGCGTACCCCGGCGATTGCGGGCGTGGAGCATGCCAAGGTGCTCAGCTACCTGGACGTGCTGCTCGAGCGCAAGCCGGTGGGCAAGTCGGTGGCCGTGATTGGCGCGGGAGGTATCGGCTTCGATGTGTCCGAGTACCTGGTGCATCAGGGCGTGGCCACCAGTCAGGACCGAGGGGCATTCTGGAAAGAGTGGGGCATCGACACCCAGCTTCAGGCGCGAGGTGGTGTGGCCGGGATCAAGGCCGAGCCGCACGCCCCGGCACGGCAGGTGTACCTGCTGCAGCGCAAGAAATCCAAGGTGGGTGACGGGCTCGGCAAGACGACCGGCTGGATTCACCGCACCGGGTTGAAAAACAAAGGGGTGCAGATGCTCAACAGCGTCGAGTATCTGGCTATCGACGATGCCGGCCTGCACATTCGTGTGGACGGCGGCGAGGCGCAGGTGCTGGCGGTGGACAATGTGGTGATCTGTGCCGGGCAAGATCCGCTGCGCGAGCTGCAGGAAGGGCTGGAGGCGGCGGGGCAGTCGGTGCACCTGATTGGTGGCGCGGATGTGGCGGCCGAGCTGGATGCCAAGCGAGCGATCAACCAAGGCTCGCGGTTGGCGGCTGAGCTCTGAGGTCGTTGGGACTGCGTGAACCCGACACCTGCACGTGTGGGAGCGGGCATGCCCGCGAAATAGGCGACGCGTTGGATGGCACCGCCTTTGTCGGTGTTCGCGAGCGAACCCGCTCCTGCAAGCGCTTCCGGGCTTTCCCTGTAAACTGCGATCCATGCATGTATTCGACCTTCCCCAAGCCCCGCTGCAATTTCTGGACTTACCCTGGCTGAATCAAGCCCAGGTCCAGGCCGCCATTCTGCGCCTGGACCTGATCGACCCGCTGATCAGCGGCAACAAGTGGTTCAAACTACGCCACCACCTTCAACAGGCCGTCGCCTGCAATGCCCCGGGCCTGATCAGCCTCGGCGGCAACCATTCCAACCATCTGCACGCCTTGGCCGCTGCCGGCAAGCGTTTCGGCTTCGCCACTGTCGGCCTGTTACGCGGCCATGCCCAGGACACGCCAACCGTGCGTGACCTGCAGGCGCTGGGCATGGAACTGCATTGGCTAGGCTACGGCGGCTACCGTGCACGCAACGAACCCGGTTTCTGGGAACCCTGGCAAGCACGCTATCCAGGCTGGCACTGCATCCCCGAAGGGGGCGGCGGGCTGGCCGGTGCGCAGGGCTGCGCACTGATCATGCAGCAGGCGCGCGAGCAGATCGCGGGATTGGGCTGGTCAGACCATGACGCCTGGTGGCTGGCTGCTGGAACGGGGACTACCTTGGCCGGCCTTGTGCTGGCCGAGGCGGGTGCACATGCCGTACATGGTGCGTTGGCAGTGCCCAGGGATCATGGGGTGCCAGAGACGGTGGCAGCCCTGGCCGGCACGCACGGCTACCAGCTGTACGACGCCTGCCGTGGCGGTTTCGGAAAATTCGACGATGAGCTACTGACCTTCATCGCCGACTGCGAGCGGCGCACTGGCGTGCCGCTCGAAGCCCTCTATACCGGCAAGGCTCTGCTGGCCTTGCGTGATCAGGTTGCTGCCGGGCAGTTCAAGCCCGGCAGCCGCCTGATCTTCGTGCACACGGGTGGCCTGCAGGGCCGACGCGGTTACTTGTAGGGCAGCATGCGCAACAGCGTGTTGTCGCGTTGCACATAGTGGTGGTAAAGCCCGGCCAGTGCATGCAGGCCGATCAGCCAGTAGCCCCAGCTGCCAATACGCTCATGCCAGCCTTTGATGAACTTGGCCTGGTCCGGGTTCGGGCCGATCAGATGTGGCAGCTCCAGGCCGAAGAACGGCACCGGTTTGTCGGCGGCGCTGAGGATCAACCAACCGGCCAGCGGCAGACCGATCATCATCAGGTAAAGCGCTAGGTGCATCAGGTGCGCCAGGCCGGTCTGCCAGGCTGGTGGTTTTGGCACGATGGGCGGAGTCGGACGGCTCAGGCGCATGGCCAGACGCAGCCAGACCAGCACGAACACGCTCAGCCCCAGCATGAAGTGCAGGTCCTTCATCAGGTTGCGTTCGGCGCTGTCCTTGGGAAACAGCCCACGCAGTTCGATAAGGGCATAGACAGCAGCCAGCAGCACCAGCATCAGCCAATGCAGGGCGATGGACAGGCGCGCGTAATGGGTCGCGGGGTTGGATGAAACCATGATCGGTCCTCGTCATCAGGTCGGGAAGGCGCTCTTGCTGGCGCTCAGGTGCCATTGTAATGGTTACCAGAAACGAATCTTTGCGCTGGGTCTGTGAAAATTGTGTTGCCAGCCACCGGCTCCTTCGCGGGCACGCCCGCTCCCACAGGTATGGACTGCCCCCAAGAAGTTGGACACCAATCCACCCCTTGGGGGGCAGTCCAGGCACTGCACAGGCTTCAAAGACTGTGCAGTGCCTGTGGGAGCGGGCGTGCCCGCGAAGGGGCCGGACCAGGCGACATCAGTTACCGGGCAGATACGGCCAGTCATCAGCCACCAGAAACACCCGCTCCACCTCCTGCCAGGCGCCATCGGGCTCCTGCTCCAGTCGCACCAGCAACTGCGCCGGTGCCTGCTGCTCCAGCATATGCAACCAGGCTGCAAACTGCTCCGCCAGCCAGCATTCGCCTGCCTCGAACCGCGCAGGTGCCAGCCAGGCATGCCGTTGCAGCGGCTGCCACCGTTCACCTTCAGCCAGCACCCAGTCCTGCCGTCGCACCCAGCGCCCGTGCAAATGCTGCGGGTTGGCGCCGGTGGGTGGCTTGGCATGGCCCGGCCACGGGTAGAAAAGATAGCCGCCCAGCCACACATGTGCCTGTACCTGCTGAATCCCCAGCTTGGCCAGCATCTCGCGGCTCTGCGCCCCCTTGGACATGGGCAACTGGTGCCCCGCCAGGTGTGCAAGCTTGGTCCCCAGCCGATCATGGCAACCAGGCCCCAGCCAGGCATGCGGGTCGTGCCCGGCGTCTTCCGGGCCTAGGTACAGCTTGATCGCCAGTTCCAGGTGGTGCACGCCGTCGCGGTCGCGCAGCACCACGTCGAGCTCGCCCAAGGTGCGCCCGCCGTCGCGAATCGCCAGGTTGGCGGCCAGCAGTTCGATGCCTGGCGCCTGGCTCAGGGCAAATTGCCACAGGCGTTCGTAGTAATGTCCCAGGCGCCGGCTGCCCAATTGCGCCAGCCACTCGCGCAACGGTCGGTCATCGGCATCCAGGGCCCGCAACCACTGTTCAAGGCGTTGCGGCTGCTGCGCCCACAGGCTGCCCGCCAGCGGGTGTCGCTGGGGGCAGGGCGGGGCGCTGAGCAGGGGCGGCGACAACAGGGCCCATGCCAGGTCACGCACGGTGGAGTGCTGCAATTGTCGGGGCAGGTCGTGGAGCTGGGCGAATGGCGTCATCCTGCGAGCATAGCCGGTTTGCCGCTGCCCGGTGGTTTCGCCCATAATCGGCGCATCGTCACCCGCCGCAGAGCCTCGCAGGAGCCCCATGGAGCAATTTCGCAATATCGGTATCATCGGTCGCCTTGGCAGCTCGCAGGTGCTCGACACCATTCGCCGACTTAAAAAATTCCTCCTCGATCGCCACCTGCACGTGATCCTCGAGGACACCATTGCCGAAGTGCTGCCCGGCCATGGTTTGCAAACATCCACCCGCAAGCTGCTGGGCGAGGTCTGCGACCTGGTCATCGTGGTCGGCGGCGACGGCAGCCTGCTGGGCGCAGCCCGCGCGCTGGCCCGGCACAACATTCCGGTGCTGGGTATCAACCGTGGCAACCTGGGTTTTCTCACCGACATCCGCCCCGACGAGCTGGAACAGAAGGTCGCCGAAGTGCTCGACGGCCACTACCTGGTGGAAAACCGCTTCCTGCTGCAGGCCGAGGTGCGCCGCCACCACGAGGCCATCGGCCAGGGCGATGCGCTGAACGACGTGGTGCTGCACCCGGGCAAGTCCACGCGCATGATCGAGTTCGAGATCTACATCGATGGCCAGTTCGTCTGCAGCCAGAAGGCCGATGGCCTGATCGTCGCCACCCCCACCGGCTCCACTGCCTATGCGCTGTCGGCCGGTGGCCCGATCATGCACCCCAAGCTCGATGCCATCGTCATCGTGCCGATGTACCCGCACACCTTGTCGGGCCGGCCGATCGTGGTCGACGGCAACAGCGAGCTGAAGATCGTGGTGTCCAAGGACCTGCAGATCTACCCACAGGTGTCCTGTGACGGCCAGAACCACTTCACCTGTGCCCCCGGCGACACCATCACGGTCAGCAAGAAGCCGCAGAAACTGCGTTTGATCCACCCGCTGGACCACAATTACTACGAGGTCTGCCGCACCAAGCTGGGTTGGGGCAGCCGCCTGGGGAGCAGTGACGACTGATGCTCGATCCGGCGCGAAGTTTTGACATCATCGGCGACGTGCACGGCTGTGCGCTGACCCTTGAACGCCTGCTCGACGCCCTCGGATACAAGCGCGTGGCCGGCGTGTGGCGCCACCCGCGACGTCAGGTGCTGTTCCTTGGCGATATCGTCGACCGCGGGCCACGCATTCGTGAGGCACTGTACATCGTCCACGACATGGTCGAAGCCGGCCAGGCGTTCTGCATCATGGGCAACCACGAATACAACGCCCTGGGCTGGGTCACCCCGGCGCTGCCAGGCAGCGGCAAGGCCTATGTACGCGAACACACGCCGCGGCATGCCCGGCTGATTGACGAAACCCTGACCCAGTTTGCCCAGCACCCTGGCGACTGGCACGATTTCGTCAACTGGTTCTACCAGCTGCCGCTGTTCGTTGACGCCGGCCGTTTCCGTCTGGTGCACGCCTGCTGGGACCCGCGGCTGATCGAGCCGCTGCGCCAGCAATACCCCGACGGACGCATCGATGAACACTTCATCCAGGCCTCGGCCGTGAGTGGCAGTTTTGCCGACACCGTGTGCAACCGCCTGTTGCGCGGTACCGACATGCGCCTGCCGGACGGGCTGACGCTGACCGGCGGCGACGGCCTGACCCGCGCGTTCTTCCGCACCAAGTTCTGGGAAGAAGACCCGAAAACCTACGGTGACATCGTGTTCCAGCCCGATGCCTTGCCCGAAGACGTGGCCAGCACCCCGCTCAGCCACAGCCAGAAGAACGCCTTGTTGCGTTATGACGAAGACCAGCCGATGCTGTTCGTCGGGCATTACTGGCGCAGCGGCCGCCCGGCACCGATCCGCGCCAACCTGGCCTGCCTGGACTACAGCGCCGTGCTCTACGGCAAGCTGGTCGCCTACCGGCTGGATGATGAAACCCGTATCGACCCACACAAGTTCGTCTGGGTCGACGTCGACCGCCCACAGGCCAACCAATGAACATTATCGAAGTGATGCGCCTGCCGCTGTCGGTCGACCTCAGCGGCTTCGTCCACCTGTTGCAGCGCC
Source organism: Pseudomonas sp. LTR0 (assembly GCF_036630035.1). Taxonomy (NCBI): domain Bacteria; kingdom Pseudomonadati; phylum Pseudomonadota; class Gammaproteobacteria; order Pseudomonadales; family Pseudomonadaceae; genus Pseudomonas; species Pseudomonas sp. LTR0. Next base: position 3,784,243 of record NZ_CP123734.1, on the reverse strand, counting down.
TGCAGGTGCCGCACCGGGTAAGCGAGGAGGGCGATGCCCAGGTCCTCTGGGCTCCCGACACCCTGGCCGAAGATGTGCTGCAGCTCTACCAGCGCTACCCGGACGGCAACGCCGACCTGCCGGCCAGCGCCGACCTTGTAGGGGCGGGTTCACCCGCGAATGCCCCCACACAGCCTTCCCTGGCGGCCCAGGCCAAGGCCTGCAAAATCACCACCCTCACTTTGCTGCTGTGCTTCATCGTCGCCGGCCTTACGGGGCTTGGTGACAACTTCACCACCATCAGCTGGTTCACCTTCCTCGACTTCCGTGTCCAGGGCGACTACCTGTACTTCACCTCGCTGGCGCAAACCCTCGACCAAGGCCAGTGGTGGCGACTGGTGTCGCCCATGCTGCTGCACTTCGGCGTGCTGCACCTGGCCATGAACAGCCTGTGGTACTGGGAACTGGGCAAACGCATCGAACTGCGCCAGGGCCCGTGGGCGTTGCTGGGCCTGACCCTGCTGTTCAGCCTGGTCTCCAACCTGGCCCAGCACTACACCAGCGGGCCGAGCCTGTTTGGCGGCCTGTCCGGCGTGCTGTACGGCCTGCTCGGGCATATCTGGCTGTACCAGTGGCTGGCGCCCGACCGTTACTTCAACCTGCCCAAGGGCGTGCTGGTGATGATGCTGATCTGGCTGGTGGTGTGCCTGACCGGCGTGGTCGGCACCCTCGGCCTTGGCCAGATCGCCAATGCCGCCCACGTCGGCGGGCTGCTCATCGGATGCCTGACCGGGCTCTTGGGTGGGGCGCTGGCCCGGCGTAAACTGTCGGCTTGAATCAGGAGACACTATGTCCACTTTCGCGCAAATGATTGAAAACATCACCCCGGAAATCTACCAGAGCCTGAAACTGGCGGTGGAAATCGGCAAATGGTCGGATGGCCGCAAGCTCACGGCCGAGCAGAAAGAACTGTCGCTGCAGGCGGTCATCGCCTGGGAGATGAAGAACCTGCCCGAGGACCAGCGCACCGGCTACATGGGCCCACAGGAATGCGCGTCGAAGTCCGCGCCCATCGCCAACATTCTGTTCAAGTCGGACTCGGTACATTGATCGAACTCGCTCGTGGCTCGTTGAGCAAAATGGGCGTCAGCCTGCAGGCACCGGTGGTGCAGTACAGCTTCCGCCTGGATGACATGCAGGTGCCGGTCAACCCGATGATCGGCCAGCGCCTGCGCCTGGAATACCTCGGCGCCATTCATTGCAGCCATTGCGGCAAGCGCACCAAGACCAGCTTCAGCCAGGGTTACTGCTACCCGTGCATGACCAAGCTGGCCCAGTGCGATGTGTGCATCATGGCCCCGGAAAAATGCCACTACGACGCCGGCACCTGCCGGGAGCCGTCGTGGGGGGAACAGTTCTGCATGACCGACCACATCGTGTACCTGGCCAATTCGTCGGGGATCAAGGTCGGCATTACCCGTGCCACCCAGCTGCCCACCCGCTGGCTCGACCAGGGTGCCAGCCAGGCGTTGCCGATCATGCGCGTGGCCACCCGGCAGCAATCGGGCCTGGTCGAAGACGTGCTGCGCAGCCAGGTGCCGGACCGTACCAACTGGCGTGCGCTGCTCAAGGGCGATGCCGAGGTGCTCGACCTGCCGGCCATCCGGGAGCAGGTCTTCGAAGCCTGCGCCGACGGCCTGCGCGAGTTGCAGGGGCGTTTCGGCCTGCAGGCTATCCAGCCGCTGCCGGACGCCGAAGTGGTGCAGATGAACTACCCGGTCGAGGCATACCCCAAGAAGATTGTCAGCTTCAACCTCGACAAGGACCCGGTGGCCGAGGGCACGCTGCTGGGCATCAAGGGCCAGTACCTGATCTTCGACACCGGTGTGATCAATATTCGCAAGTACACGGCCTACCAGTTGGCCGTGCTCCAGTAAAAAGGACCTGCACATGCGTACCGAACAACCGCAAGTGATCTACCTCAAGGATTACCAGGCGCCGGAGTACCTGATCGACGAGACGCACCTGACCTTCGAGCTGTTCGAGGACCACACACTGGTTCACGCGCAACTGGTCATGCGCCGCAACCCGGCACGCGGTGCCGGCCTGCCGCCACTGGAACTCGATGGCCAGCAGCTGGAACTGCTGCGCGCCTCGCTGGATGACCAGGAGCTGCAGCCAGGCGACTACCAGCTCGATGCCGACAGCCTGACCGTGCAGCCCAAGGCCGAGCGCTTCACCCTGGACACCAGCGTGAAAATCCACCCGGAAAGCAACACCGCCCTGGAAGGGCTGTACAAGTCGGGCAAGATGTTCTGCACCCAGTGCGAGGCCGAGGGCTTCCGCAAGATCACCTACTACCTCGACCGCCCGGATGTGATGAGCACCTTCACCACCACGGTCATCGCCGAGCAGCATCGCTACCCGGTATTGCTGTCGAACGGCAACCCGATCGGCAGCGGGCCGGCCGAAGACGGCCGCCACTGGGCGACCTGGGAAGACCCGTTCATGAAGCCGGCCTACCTGTTCGCCCTGGTGGCCGGTGACCTGTGGTGCGTTGAAGACAGCTTCACCCGTCAGTCCGGCCGTGATGTGACCCTGCGCATCTACGTCGAGCCCGAGAACATCGACAAGTGCGACCACGCGATGGTCAGCCTGAAAAAGTCCATGCGCTGGGACGAAGAAGTCTATGGCCGCGAGTACGACCTGGACATCTTCATGATTGTTGCGGTCAACGACTTCAACATGGGCGCCATGGAAAACAAGGGCCTGAACATCTTCAACTCCAGCTGTGTGCTGGCCCGTGCCGAAACCGCCACCGATGCTGCGCACCAGCGCGTCGAAGGCGTGGTCGCCCACGAGTACTTCCACAACTGGTCGGGCAACCGCGTCACCTGCCGTGACTGGTTCCAGCTGTCGCTGAAGGAAGGCTTCACGGTATTCCGCGATGCCGAGTTCAGTGCCGACATGAACTCGCGCACGGTCAAGCGCATCGAAGACGTGGCCTACCTGCGCACCCACCAGTTCGCTGAAGACGCCGGCCCCATGGCCCACCCGGTGCGCCCGGACAGCTTCATCGAAATCTCCAACTTCTACACCCTGACCGTCTACGAGAAGGGCGCCGAAGTGGTGCGCATGGTCCGTACCCTGCTGGGTACCGAAGGCTTCCGTAAAGGCAGCGACCTGTACTTTGAACGTCATGACGGCCAGGCGGTAACCACCGACGACTTCATCAAGGCCATGGAGGACGCCAACGGCGTCGACTTCACCCAGTTCAAGCGCTGGTACAGCCAGGCTGGCACCCCGCGTCTGGAAGTCAGTGAGGCGTATGACGCCGCCGCGCAGACCTACAGCCTGACGTTCCGCCAGAGCTGCCCGCAGACCCCGGACAAGGCCGCGAAACTGCCGTTCGTGATCCCGGTGGAGCTGGGCCTGCTGGATGCCGCCGGCAATGACCTGCCGCTGCAGCTGGCTGGCGAGGACGCCGCTCAAGGGACCAGCCGCGTGCTGTCGGTGACCGAGGCCGAGCAAACCTTCACTTTCCAGGGCATCCAGGCCAAGCCGCTGCCATCGCTGCTGCGTGGTTTCAGCGCCCCGGTGAAGCTGAGCTTCCCGTATGACCGCGACCAGTTGATGTTCCTGATGCAGCACGACAGCGACGGCTTCAACCGCTGGGAAGCGGGCCAGCAGCTGTCGGTGCAGGTACTGCAGGAACTGATCGGCCAGCATCAACGCGGCGAAGCCCTGAAGCTCGACCAGCGCCTGATCACCGCCCTGGGCACTGTGCTGGGCAACGAATCGCTGGACCCGGCCATGGTGGCCGAAATGCTCTCGCTGCCAGGTGAGGCGTACCTTACCGAGATCAGCCAGGTGGCCGACGTCGACGCCATCCACGCCGCCCGCGAGTTCGCACGCCAGCAGATCGCCGAACACCTGTTCGACGCCCTGTGGGCGCGTTACCAGGCCAACCGTGAGGTGTCGCGCAGCACTGCCTATGTGGCCGAGGCCGAGCACTTTGCCCGCCGCAGCCTGCAGAACATCGCCCTGTCGTACCTGATGCAGAGTGGCAAGCAACAGGTGCTGGAGGCGACCCTGGAGCAGTTTGAGCACTGCGACAACATGACCGAGCGCCTTACCGCGCTGGCGGTACTGGTCAACTCGCCGTTCGAGGCCGAGCGCGCGAAAGCGCTGGAGGCGTTTGCCGAGCACTTCAAGGACAACCCGTTGGTCATGGACCAATGGTTCAGCGTGCAGGCGGCCAGCACGCTGCCGGGCGGGCTGGCGCGGGTCAAGGCATTGATGCAGCACCCGGCCTTCACCCTGAAGAACCCGAACAAGGTGCGTGCGCTGATCGGTGCCTTTGCCGGGCAGAACCTGGTCAACTTCCATGCTGCCGATGGCTCAGGCTATCGCTTCCTGGCGGACCTGGTGATCGAGCTGAATGCACTGAATCCGCAGATTGCGTCGCGGCAACTGGCGCCGCTGACCCGCTGGCGCAAGTATGACGATGCGCGTCAGGCCCTCATGAAGGGCGAACTGGAGCGGATTCTGGCGTCTGGCGAGCTGTCCAGTGATGTGTATGAAGTGGTGAGCAAGAGCCTGGCGTAAGTCTGGTGAATTGGGGCTGCTGTGCAGCCCTTCGCGGGTGAACCCGCTCCTACAGGGGGATGCAACCCTTGCAGGAGCGGGTTCACCCGCGAAGGGCCGCCCAGCGGCCCCGGCTTTCCCCGGCCGACAACAAAACATAACACCCCGCCCGTTGTACTCCCGCAAACATCCCCGCTACGATCCCCTCAAGCTATTGCAGGCCTCTAGATCAGGCATTCGCAAGGCCTGCAATGCATTGACCCACCAAAAAGAACACAACAAGGGGGCAGTCATGAGGGAACAGTTACGTATGCCAGCCAGGCGTGGCGCCTGGCCATGGGCAGCCAGCGCGATGCTGGCACTGGCATTGGGGATGTGGGCCGACAGTGCCCAGGCCGCGGCAGCCGATGAATACTCCACCGAGTCGGCCAAGGCCAGTGAAAGCCTGTTGATCGACACCACCCATGCCGGCAAGCGCCTGGTGGTGGTTGGTGATCGCGGCCACATTCTGTTCTCCGACGACCAGGGCAGCACCTGGACCCAGGCCCGGGTACCCACCCGGCAATTGCTCACTGCCGTGTTTTTCCTCGACGACAAGCGTGGCTGGGCTGTCGGCCATGACGCACAGATCCTCACCAGCAGCGACGGCGGCGCTACCTGGAGCAAGCAGTTCGAAGACCTCGCCCGTGAAGCGCCCTTGCTCGATGTCACCTTCCTCGATGCCCGGCACGGCTTTGCCGTGGGGGCCTATGGCGCCTTGCTGGAAACCACTGATGGCGGGCAGCACTGGCAGGACGTGGCCGAGCGGCTGGACAACCCGGACCAGCTGCACCTGAACGGTATCGCCCAAGTGCGCGATGCCGGCCTGTTCATCGTGGGTGAGCAGGGTGGTATGTACCGCTCCGCCGACAGGGGCCAGACCTGGGTCAAGGTCCAGGGCCCTTACGAGGGCTCGCTGTTCGGCGTGATCGGCACCGCCAGGCCGCAGACCCTGCTGGCCTACGGCCTTCGCGGCAACCTGTTCCGCTCCAGCGACTTCGGTGACAGCTGGCAGCCGATCGAACTCAAGGCCGCGCGCGGTACGCTGGAGTTCGGCCTGGCAGGCGCTACGCTTGTCGATGATGGCACCCTGGTGCTGGTCGGCAATGGTGGCAGCGTGCTGCGCAGCACGGACGACGGCCAGACCTTCAGCGTGTACAACCGCGCCGACCGCCTGGCCCTGGCCGGCGTCAGTGGCTTGGCCAATGGCGGCCTGCTGCTGGTGGGGCAGGGTGGTGTGCATCTGGCCAGCGCCGAAGGGGCTGATCAGGCTGCCCGGGAGGTGCGTCCATGACCAGCAGGGAGAGCATTGCCATGCACTCGCATCACCAGGACAAGGCCACGCTGCTGGAACGCCTGATCTTCAACAACCGCCCAGTGGTCATCGCCCTGTGTGTGCTGGTCAGTATTTTCCTGTTCTGGCAGGCCACGCAGATTCGCCCGTCGACCAGCTTCGAGAAGATGATCCCGCTGCAGCACCCGTTCATCGAGCAGATGATGGAGCACCGCAACGACCTGGCCAACCTTGGCAACACCGTGCGCATTTCGGTGGAGGCGGTGAACGGTGACATCTTCGACAAGGACTACATGGAGACCCTGCGTCAGATCCATGATGAGGTGTTCTACATCCCCGGTGTCGATCGGGCCGGGTTGAAGTCACTGTGGAGCCCCAGCGTGCGCTGGAGCGAGGTCACCGAAGAGGGTTTTTCCGGTGGTGAGGTAATCCCCAACACCTACAACGGGTCGCAGGACAGCCTCGATACCCTGCGCGACAACGTGCTCAAGTCAGGCCAGGTGGGGCGCCTGGTAGGCAACAACTTCAAGTCCAGCATCATCGACGTGCCGCTGCTGGAGAGCTACCCCGACCCGCAGGACCCGGGCAAACAGGTGAAGCTGGACTACCAGCAGTTCTCTCACCTGCTGGAAGAGAAGATCCGCGACAAGTTCCAGGCACAGAACCCCAATGTAAAAATCCACATCGTCGGCTTTGCCAAGAAGGTCGGTGACCTGATCGATGGCCTGGTGATGGTGGCGATGTTCTTCGGCGTCGCCCTGGTGATCACCTTGGTGTTGTTGTACTGGTTCACCTGGTGCATCCGCAGCACTGTCGCCGTGCTCATTACCACACTGGTGGCGGTGGTCTGGCAGCTGGGGCTGATGCATGCGGTGGGCTTTGGCCTGGACCCGTACTCGATGCTGGTGCCGTTCCTGATCTTCGCCATCGGCATTTCCCACGGGGTGCAGAAGATCAACGGCATCGCCCTGCAGTCGAGTGACGCCGACAACGCCCTTACCGCTGCCCGGCGCACATTCCGTCAGTTGTTCCTGCCGGGCATGATCGCCATCCTTGCCGACGCAGTGGGCTTCATTACCCTGCTGATCATCGACATCGGGGTGATTCGCGAACTGGCCATCGGCGCCTCCATCGGCGTGGCGGTGATTGTGTTCACCAACCTGATCCTGTTGCCGGTGGCCATCTCCTATGTCGGCATCAGCAAGAAGGCCATCGAGCGCAGCAAGAAAGACGCGACCCGCGAGCACCCGTTCTGGCGCCTGTTGTCGAACTTCGCCAGTGCCAAGGTGGCGCCGGTGTCGGTGGTGCTGGCGCTGCTCGCCTTCGCCGGTGGCCTGTGGTACAGCCAGAACCTGAAGATCGGCGACCTCGACCAAGGGGCACCGGAGCTGCGCCCCGACTCGCGCTACAACCAGGACAACAACTTCATCATCAGCAACTACTCGACCAGTTCCGATGTGCTGGTGATCATGGTCAAGACGCCGTCGGAGATGTGCTCGGTCCACTCGACCATGGCGCCGATCGACGAGCTGATGTGGACCATGGAAAACACCCCTGGCGTGCAGTCGGCGATTTCCCTGGTCACCGTTTCCAAACAGGTGATCAAGGGCATGAACGAGGGCAGCCTGAAATGGGAAACCCTGTCGCGTAACCCGGACATCCTCAACAATTCCATCGCCCGGGCTGACGGCCTTTACAACGGCGACTGCTCATTGGCACCCGTGCTGGTGTTCCTCAATGACCACAAGGCTGAAACGCTGGAGCGCGTCACCGCCGTGGCCAAGGCGTTTGCCGACAGCCATGACAAGGAAGGCCTGCAGTTCCTGCTGGCGGCGGGCAACGCTGGCATCGAGGCCGCGACCAACGAGGTGATCAAGTCGGCCGAGCTGACCATCCTGATCCTGGTGTACATCTGCGTGGCCGTGATGTGCCTGATCACCTTCCGCTCGTTCGCCGCCACACTGTGCATCGTGCTGCCCCTGGTGCTGACCTCGGTGCTGGGCAACGCGCTGATGGCCTACATGGGCATCGGGGTGAAAGTGGCGACCTTGCCGGTGGTGGCGCTGGGTGTGGGCATTGGCGTGGACTATGGCATCTATATCTACAGCCGCCTGGAAAGCTTCCTGCGTGCGGGGTTGCCATTGCAGGAGGCGTATTACCAGACCCTGCGCTCGACCGGCAAGGCGGTGCTGTTCACCGGGCTGTGCCTGGCCATTGGGGTATGCACCTGGATTTTCTCGGCGATCAAGTTCCAGGCGGACATGGGCCTGATGCTGACCTTCATGCTGCTTTGGAACATGTTTGGTGCGCTGTGGCTGCTACCGGCATTGGCGCGGTTCCTGATCAAGCCCGAGAAGATGGTGGGCAAGGAGGGTGGGTCGATCTTTGCCCATTGATTGCAGGGGGGGCCGCGTTGCGGCCCCAAGGTTATACTGCCGACTCATTTCAGATTGGTACCCCTATGTCCCCCCTCGCTACCGCCCTGCAGTCCTGCGATATGCTTCTGATCGACGGCCTGCACGCCTTCGACTTCACCGCCGATGAAACCGGCCTCACTGTCGAATGCATGGACGGCCGCCAATTGCGTCGCTGGTCGTTCACCCCCGAGCAAGTCGCTGCCGCCATCGCCACCGGAGACGAGTGGCAACTCGACGATGCCAACGGCGCGCATCGACTAGTCTGTATGAGTGCCTTTCGCGCCCCGGATGATGACCAAGATGAACCGGACCTGGACGAACCTGCTGACCGCTAGCCTGATGAGCCTGACTATCCACGCCCACGCCTCGACGTTGCTGGTGGGCAGCTACACCGATGGCGCGAGCCAGGGTATCTACCGCTATCAGTTCGACGACAAGGCTGGCCGCATCGACCCCACTCCGCAACAAGTGGTCAAGAGCGTCAACCCTTCATGGCTTGTGCTGTCGGCCGACCAGCGCCAGCTGTTCGTGGTCAATGAAACCCCGGGTGGCCATGCCAGCAGTTTCAGCGTCAGCACCAAGGGCGAGCTCAAGCCGCTCAACCAGGTGGTCACCCACGGTGACGAACCGACTCACGCCAGCCTCAGTCGTGACCAGCGTTATCTGTTCGTGGCCAACTACGCGGTAAAGCCTGACCCTGGCGGCAGCCTGGTGGTCATCCCGGTGGCCAGGGACGGCAAGCTCAAAGCCGTGGTGCAACAGGCTCGGCACAAGGCGAGTGGCGTCAACCCCGAACGCCAGGCCGGTGCCCATGTGCACGCACTGGTGCTGTCGCCCAACGGCCAGCATGTGTATGCCTGCGACCTGGGCGCGGACAAGGTATTCATCTACCGCTATGACGGCGCCAGTGTGGACAAACCATTGAGCCCGGCAATCCCGGCCTCGGTGGCCTTGCCGCCAGGCAGTGGGCCCCGTCACCTGCTGTTCGACGCCAAGGGCCAGCATGCCTACCTGACGCTGGAAATGAGTGGCGAAGTGGTGATGTTCGATGTCGAGGATGCTGCTTTGCTTGAGCGTCAACGTCTGCCGCTGACCGAGCTGCAGGATGCAGCAGCCAAGGCGGCGGGAGGCCTGCACCTGTCGGCAGACGGCCGCTTCCTGTACGTGAGCAACCGTGGTACGGCGAATGAAATCCTGGTGTTTGCTGTTGGCAAGAATGACGGCCAGTTGACGTTCGTGCAGCGCCGCTCCGTGGAAGGCGACCATCCCCGCGAATTTGCCCTGGACCCTAGCGGCAAATTCCTTCTGGTGGCCAACCAGAAGAGCAACCAGATCGTGGTCATGCGCCGTGATCTCTTGACTGGCAAGTTGGGGGAAACCGTGCAGACTATGGCGCAGGACGCGCCTTCGGACCTGAAGTTCATCGAGTGATGATTTGTGAGGGTTCGGCGTTGGATTTTTAGCGCCTGGGATATCGAGCGCCGCCCGCGCGGCGCATCGCGAGCTGCGCTCGCTCCTACGTTTGTTTCGGGCCAGTAACGCCTTTGGCTGCTGCGCGCGACCGCCTTGTCTGTACTACGCGATATCGCGTCATGCGCCAAGGCGTTCGCGCGCAAATCCCACAGGCATAATTGGCCCGAAACAAACGTAGGAGCGAGCGCAGCTCGCGATGCGCCGCGCGGGCGGCGCTCGATCTCAAACCCTACATCAAACCCCCGCCAGGCGCTTGGCCGCCCCACACATTCACCTGGCCATGACGGCCTTGAACAGCTCCGAAGCCAGCCACCCCTCCAGCCAACTGCGCACCCGTGGATAAGCCGCCTCGGCGAACCACTGCGGTTCAACCCCGGCAAACTGGCGCATCAGCGGCAGCAACGCGGCATCGGCCAGGCTCGGGTGGTCGGCCAGCAGGTAAGCCCGCCCCACCAGCAGGCCTTCGAGCTCCGCCAGCCAGGCCTCGGCCTGCTGGCGGTAATGTTCGCGGGAATGCTCCGGGTAACGTTCGGCATACTTGTACAGGTTCACGTGCGCCTTGAACGTGGTGTCATTGCGCGCAATCAGCGTTTCAGCCTGCTGCGCAGCCGCAGGGTTGGCCTGTAGCCGCCAGTCCTGCGGGTCGTGTTGCGTCAGCGCCCAGCGCATGATGTCCAGGCTCTCTTCCAGCACCCCTGCACCGGTGTCCAGCACCGGTACCGTGCCCTTGGGCGACAAGGCCAGCAGTTCTGCCGGCTTGTTCTTCATCGCCACTTCGCAGATCTTCACTTCGCAGCCGGCATAGCGCAGGGCCAGGCGCGCGCGCATGGCCCACGGGCAGCGGCGGAACGAGTAGAGGATCACCCGCACACCTCCACGTCACTCAGGCCATTACCCTGGCGCCGTACCTGGATCTGTACCGGGATCCGCTCGTGCATTTCCTGTACGTGGGAAATCACCGCCACTTTGCGACCCTGGGCTTGCAAGCCGTCGAGGGCGTCCATTGCCAACTGCAGTGACTCGGGGTCGAGGCTGCCGAAGCCTTCGTCGATGAACAACGATTCGATACGCAGGGTGCTGGAAGCCATCGACGCGAGGCCCAAGGCCAGGGCCAGCGACACCAGGAAGGTTTCCCCGCCCGACAACGAGTGCACCGAACGCAGTTCGTCGCCCATCTCGGTGTCCAGCACCAGCAGGCCAAGGGCGCTGCCGCCGCGTTTCAGGCGGTAGCGGCGGGCCAGCTGACGTAGCTGGGCGTTGGCGTGGTGCAGCAGCAGGTCGAGGTTGTAACCCTGGGCGATCTTGCGGAACACATCGCCCGAGGCCGAACCGATCAGGGCATTGAGGCGGGCCCAGCGTTGCCACTGTTGGTGGGCCTGTTCGATTTCGGCCGCCAGCGCCTGGTGGGCTTGCTGCCGGCGCTGGTCGTCGGCCTGTTGCGCGCGCAATTCGGCGCACTGCTGCTCATGGTTGGCCAGGCGCCCGCGCAGCTCGGTCAGGGCGTGCTCCAAGGCTTCGGCCGAGGTGTCCACGGTCATTTGTGCGGCGTGTTGTTGCAGGCGCTGCTCACGTTCCTGCAGCAGCACGCGGCCTTGTTCGATGGCCTTTTCGGCACTTTGGACGCGCTGACGCAGTTCATTCACCTGGGCGTCATCCATGGCCAGCAGGCGATCCAGCCCGGCGTCATCCAGTTCTGGATGCTCGCTGCGCCATTGTGCGATCTGGCCTTGCAGTTGCTGGCACTCGCTGTCCAGCGCCTGTTGCTGCTGGGCATTGCCCTTGAGTTCGCTGGCCAGTTGTACGCCTTGGGTGCGCAGTTCCTGCAGGCGTTGGGCGGTATCGGCGGCAAGGGCGCGGGCGTGTTCCAGCGCGCTGTCCATGTGCTGTTGCCAGGCTTCGGCGCTGGCATGCTCGCCGAGCAGTTCGCCGAGTGAGGCCAGGGCTTGTTGGCGTTGCTCCTCGAGGGCGGCCAGTGTCTGCTGCAACTGCTGCTGGCCTTGCACGCGCGCCTGCTGTTGGTCACGCAGCTTGTCCAGCTGGGTTTGGCGTGCTTGCTGTTCTTCCAGTTCGTCCTTGCGCTGTTCCAGTTGCTGCAGGCGCTGGGCAATCTGCTGGTCGAGGGCGAGGAAGGCATTGGCCGGGTCTTCGTTCAGGGCCTTGAGGGCTTCCTTGGGCAAGACGCCGGCCAGGTCGTCAAGGCCTTGCTGCAACTGTTGCTCATCGTTGGCCAGGGCCTGGTGCTGCTGCTCCAGATGGCGCTGGGCCTGTTGCTGGGCGTCGTGGGCCGCCTGCAATTGCTGGTTCAGGCGGGCGGCGTCTTTTTGCAGGGCCAGCAGAGCGCTCTGGCGTTTCTCGTCCTGGCTGATTTCTTCATCCAGGCGACGCAGCTGGCTGTCGAGCCAGACGCGACGGGCTTTGTCGTCCTGTGGGGCGAGGGCTGGCCACAGGCTGTGGGCCTGTACCTGAGCCACCAACGGTTGCAACTGTTCGCCCAGTTGCTGGTGTTGCTGCTGGAAGTCCTTGAGCTGGGCATTGACCACACCCAGTTGGGTACGCAGCTCCACCAGCTTGCTGTTGAGCGTTTCGACCTGCTTCTGCGCGGCGTGCTCTTCGGCCTGGTCATGGCGACCCAGGCTCTGCAGCAATGCTTCTGGCTGATGGAACGGGTGTTCGGCGCTGCCACAGACCGGGCAGGGTTCGCCGTCACGCAGTTGGCCACGCAGTTCTTCGACGCTGGTGTTGCGTGCCAGACGTTGCCGTTCCAGCAGTTGACGGGTGAGCGTCAACGCCTGTTCGGCGGCCTCCAGTTCGGCCTTGGCGGCGGTGCCTTCGGTAATCAGTTGCTGGCGTTGCAGCATGGCCTGCTGCTGGCGGTCGCGCAGGGCGTCCAACTGCTGGCGCAGCTCCTGTTCACGGCCGTGCAGGCGTGACATTTCCTCTACGGCGCGCTGCTGTTTGCGGTTGTCCTGCAGCATGCCGCCGAGCAGGTCGATCTGTTCGGCCAGGGCCTGGGGCTCGGCCTTGGCTTCACGGAACAACAGGTCGTAGGCGTCGCGCTCGGCCTGCAAGTGTGCATTGGCCTGGCTAGCCTGGGCCTGCAGGCCGGGTAGCTCTTCTCGGCCCTTGGTCAGGCGGCCACCGATCAGCATCACCTGCTTCAGTTGCGGCAGGTAGGCGTGCCAGGCATTGGCCAGGCCCGCCAGGTGCTGGCTGTCGGCAAGCGCGGTGTCGATCTGCGCCAGCTGCTGAATGCTGCGCTGCTGGTTGTCTTCCAGCTGCTGCAGTTGCTGCTGGCCGTCAGCGACTTGCTGTTGCGCCTGCTGGCCGATGCTGCGCTGGGCGGCCAGCTCCTGGTCCAGGCGCGCCAGACTGTCCTGCGCGGCAAAAGCCTGGCGCAGGCGCGGCGCGTTCTCGCCGTGCTCGGCCTGGCGGTCGGCAAGCGCTTGGCGCGCAGTGTCCAGCGCCTGTTCGAGTTCGTGGGTGCGCACCTGCAGTTCGGCTTGCTGCTGTTGCTGTTCGGCCATTTTCGCGGCCACTGGCGCCAACTGTGCGCTCAGGGCCTGTCGGCGGTGGAACTGGTGACGCTGTGGGGCCAGGCGCTCCAGGCGTGCCAGGTCCAGGCGTGGTTCGGCCAGCTGTTGCCAGTCCAGTTCGGCGGCCTGCAGCGTGGTACTGGCTTCGGCGTGTTGGGCCTGTAGCTGGCGTTGTTCATTCAGCCAGTTGCGTTGCTGCTCCAGCTGGCGCTCGCCGGCCTGGTCGGCCTTGAACTGCTGCTGCGCCTGCTCCAGGCGCTGGTCGAGCTCGGCACGGGCCTCGGCAGCCATCGGCAGCAGGTGGCTGGCGCGTTCTTTCAGGGCGTTGTGCGCCTCGCCGGCTTCACGCGCCTTGCTGAAGGCACGCTGGCCCAGGCGGGTGTAGATTGCGGTGTTGGTGAGTTTTTCCAGCAGCTCGCTGCGGTCTTTGTCGTCGGCCTTGAGGAACGCGCCGAACTCGCTCTGGGCCAGCATCACCGCACGGGTGAACTGTTCGAAATTCAGGCCCAGGCGGGCTTCTACCAGTTGCTTGTATTCGTTTTTGCCACTGCCGAGCACCTGCTCGCTGTCGAGGTCGTAGAAGCTCTGACGGCTGTGTTGCAGTTTGCCGTTGGCCTTGTCGCGGGCGCGGTTGGCTTCCCAGCGGGCGCGGTAGCGGCGGCCGTCGATACCGACAAAGTCGACCTCGGCAAAACCGCTGCCGGTGCCGCGGCGCAGCAGGTTGCGCGGGTCGGAAGTGGGTATTTCGCCGTCGGCATCTGGCACCTTGGCCTCACGGCCAATGTCATTGAGGCGCGGCACGGTGCCGAACAGCGCCAGGCACAGGGCGTCAAGCAGGGTGCTCTTGCCGGCGCCGGTTGGCCCGGTGATGGCGAACAGGCCAGCGCTGGCCAACGGTTCTGCGGTGAAATCGATGTCGATCGGGCCGGCCAGCGATGCCAGGTTCTTCAGGCGGATGGCGAGAATCTTCATGGCTGTTCCTCTTCCTGTTGCACGTCCTGCAACAGCAGGGCGAAGTCGGCCAGCGCCTGCTCGTCGGCCGGGTTGCCGTAGGCTTGCTCCCAGGCGCGGCTGAACAGGTCTTGCGGGGTCATCTGGGCCAGCTCGACAAAGGCCAGGTCATCGTCTTCGGCGTTGTTGCGGCCAGCGTATTCGGCGCTGATGCGGATCAACCGTACCGCCTTGCCTTCAAGCGCGGTTTCGATCTGCTGGCGCAGGTCGGGCTGCGGCTCATCCAGAATTACCCGCACCTCCAGCCAGGGCTGACGGTTGGGGTCTTCGAGCAGGTCGACCACCGGCAGGTCGGCCAGTTGCTGCAGCAGTTCGCCCAGCGGTGCCGGGCCCACCCGTTGCAGGGCCACGGCGCGTGGTACGGGGCGTGGCTCGACGCTGACCAGGCCGTTGCCGTCCAACTCCACTTCCAGGACCTGGTGCGGGTAGTTGATTTCGGCGAACGACAGCGGGATCGGCGAGCCGCTGTAGCGGATGCGTTCTTCGCGGTTGACCTTCTGCGGCTTGTGCAGGTGGCCCAGGGCGACATAGCTGATGGCTTTGTCGAACAGTTTGGCCGGCAGCGCCTCGGCGTTACCGATGATCAGGCTGCGCTCGGAGTCTTCCGACACCGCACCACCGGCCATGTGCGCGTGGCTGATGGCAATTAGCGCCTGGTCTTTCTTGCGCTTCTTCTGCGCGGCGGCGATCAGTTGCTGGTGCACCTGTGTGATGCCTTGCAGGTAGTCGTCACCCAGCTGCGGGCCGGTCACTTCGGCCGGGCGCAGGAACGGCAGGGCCAGGCACCAGGCGGCCACCTTGCCACGGCCGTTGGTCAGCGGAATCAACAGGCGCTCGGCATCCAGCTGGCCCTCGTCCAGCCAGTGCACACGGCCCAGTGCATGGGTGCGCAGGCGGCGCATGAGCGCGGCGGGCAGCTCGATGCGCGAACCGGAGTCGTGGTTGCCGGCGATCATCACGATGTCCAGCTTGGGCTGTTGCTCGTGGGCCTGGACGATGAAGTCGTAGAGGCGTTCCTGGGCTTTGACCGGCGGGTTGACGGTGTCGAAGATGTCGCCCGCAATCAGCAGCGCATCCGGCTGTCGCAGGTGTAGCTGGCCGAGCAGCCAGTCGAGGAAGCAGGCGTGTTCGAAATCGCGTTCCTGGCCGTGCAGGCTTTGGCCCAGGTGCCAGTCGGAGGTATGAAACAGACGCATGGATGACCTGTTGGTGTCGAGTCGGGCAAGCGGGGAAAGGGCGGTATGGTAACCCAAGCGGGGTTCGGGGGGCAGGGCGAGGGATTGGGGGAGGGATTGGGGGAGGGCGAGGGATTGGGGGCACAAGGTGTTCGCCATGAAAATTTCAGCGCCTGTGAGATCGAGCGCCGCCCGCGCGGCGCATCGCGAGCTGCGCTCGCTCCTACGTTTGTTTCGGGCCAGTTATTTCTGTGAAATTTGCGCGCGTACGCCTTGGCGCATAGCTCGATATCGCGTCGTACAAACAAAGCGGTCGCGCGCGCCTGTAACAGGCGTTACTGGCCAAAAACAAACGTAGGAGCGAGCGCAGCTCGCGATGCGCCGCGCGGGCGGCGCTCGATCTCACAGGCGCTGAAATTTTCATGGCGAACACCTGCTGGCTTACTTGGGATAAAGCGGCGGCAGGCTGCCGTTTTCGCCCGTCGGCAGCAATACCTGCTCAGCCGGCGGAATGGTACCAATCGCCCGCCACAAGTCTTCACCCTGCCAATACTGCCCGCTCTCGCTGTACAACGCCCCGTTCAAACCATCCAGCGCATCCGACAACGGCACGAAGCGCGCCGCCATCTCGGCCAGGGTTTCCGGTTGCTGCCGGGCCCAGGCATCCAGCGCCTGGCGCGTAGCCTGGGGGTCGTTGGCCTGGCATGCGCGCTTGAGGTCGTCCAGCAAGGTGCGTGGGCTTGGCCCGTTCTGCGCGGCGCGCAGCACCGCTGGCCGCGAGCGGGCGCGCCACCACAGGGCGAAGCCCAGCACGGTGGTCAGGGCGAACACCAGTGTGGACAGCTGCCACGGCCACAGCAGGGTGCTGGCGCTGCTGTTGTCGCCCACCGGGGTGTCGGCGCTCAGTGCCGGGTTGTCCTGTACGTTCAGCGTGCGCGCCGGCAGGCTGCTGTGCTCCAGGTGATCTTCGCGGGTGTTCCACCAGGCCACTTCCAGCGCCGGCAAGGCCAGCGTGCCGCTGTGGGTCGGCACCAGGGCCTCGCGCTCTTCGCGGTTGGCGGTCATGCCCCGTTCGCTGATTTCGTTGCGCAACAACGGTTGGTCAGGGTAGCGGCGCAGGCCGATGATCTCTGTGGCCGGCAGCGGTGGCAGTTGGGTGCTGGACAAGCCTTCGGCACGCAAGGTGATGTTGCGCGTCAGCGAGTCGCCAATCTGTACCTGCTGGCTGCCGGGGTCGGGGCTCCAGTGCTCTTCCAGGGTCAGGCTGCTGGTTGGCAACCACGGCAAGCCAGCCGGCCAGGCTGCGGGAATCGGCCGTACATTGAGGCGCAAGGGCAGCGAGCTGACCTGTACCTGATGGCCGGCGCGGGCCGTACCATTGGCCTGCGCTGCTTCGTCGTTGCTGGCGGCTGCCGTGGCGGTGAAAGTCAGCGGCGGGATGTCGAGGGTACCGCTTTGCTGGGCATACACCGCATAGCGGGTTTCGATCACGCCATGACGCACGCCGTTGATTTCCTTTTCATACGTGCGCGACTCGCCCAGCGGCTCGACCTTGGCGTTCTCCAGTTGCAGGGGGCTGAGGCTGCTGTCGTCGTACAGCGCTACTGAGTGGTAGATGCGCACCGTCAGCACGGATTGGGCCTGGACATAGACGTCGTGGTTGTCGAGGGTCGCTTCGATGAATACCTGAGCGTTTTCCTGGCGACTGGCATCGGCCTGCAGCACTTGCAGTTCGATGGCCTGGCTGTGCGACTGGCCCAGTTGCAGCTCGGGTATGCGCAGGCTACCGCTGCGCCGTGGCAGCAGGGTGATGATCCAGCGGGTGCTGGCGCGGGTTTCGCCGTCGAGGGTGTGCAGGCTGTTCAGCTGGCGCGTACCGCGCACTTCGAAGTCACCTTCCAGGGCGCGCAGGTCGGGCTTGCCGAACTGGGTGACGTCCTGGCTTTCCAGGGTCAGTTCCAGGCTTTCGCCCGCCTCCAGGCGGGTGCGGTCGACGCTGGCCTGCAGCAGCGGTTCGGCGTGGGCCAGCACGGCCCACAGCAGGGTGAGGAGCAAGACGCCGAAGCGACTCATCGTGATTTTTCCTGATGCAATTGCTGTTCATACCAGAATTTGCGTCGCAGCAGCTCTGCCGGGTTGTCGGGGATCTCCCGCAGCCATTGCTCCAGGGCTTGGCGCTGTTCGCCGTCGAGGTTGGTCGATACCGGGCGCTGGGGCGGCTGGATGACGCTGTCGTCGCCCCCGGCCTGGTTGCCGGGTGCTGCCTGGCTGTTGCTGCTTTCGCCGGGTTGTTCGGGGCTGGCCTGTTGGTCGTTGCCGGGTGTGCCTTGGGCCTGGTTGCTGGCCGAGCTGCTGTTGCCTTCGGTTTCGCTGCCGGGCGTGTCTTGGGTATCGCTGCCGGGTGGCTGTTCCTCGGCCTTGGCTTCACGTTGCTGCAGCAGTTGCTGCACCAGCGCCTGGTTGTCCAGTGCGGCCTGCAGGTCGGGCTGGCGCTCCAGGGCTTGTTCGTAGGCATCCAGGGCGGCTTCCAGCTCGCCACCATGGGCCAGGGCATTGCCTCGATTGTAGTGGGCTGCTGCTGTATCGCCTTGGGAAAATGCCTCGGCGGCACCGGCATAGTCGCCGGCCTGGTACAGGGCCATGCCGCGCCATTGCGGGTTCTGGAAGTGACGTGCAGCGCTGGCCGGACGGTTTTGCTCCAGCAGCTTCTGGCCTTGCTGATCAGGGCGCAGCCACAGGTCGTTGAACTCAAAAGCCTGGGCAGGCTGCGGCAAGGCCAGCAGCAGCGGCAGGCAGAACAGCCAGCCGCGCCGGCCGGCGCAGGCGGCCAGCAGCAACAATGGAATCAGCAGCCAGTAACCTTGGTCGGCCCAGCTATCCAGTTGCAGGGTCTGGCCGTCATTGCGCCCGCTCCGCGGGTTGTCGAACAGGCCCAGGCCACGCAGGTCGAGGTCGTCGATGCGGGCATGCCGGTAGCGCCCGCCCGTGCTGCGGATAAAGCCCTTCAGGCTGGCGCTGTCCAGGCGAGGCAAAAGGATGCCGCCCTGGTCGTCTTTAAGGTATTCGCCATTGGCCTGGCGCACAGGGGCGCCTTCGCGGCTGCCGATGCCCAGCATCAGCAGGCTGGGGCCCTGGCGACCTAGGGCCTGGGTGATGCCCTGCCGTTCGGCGGCGCTGAGCGCCGAGCCTACCAGCAGCAGGCGGCCTTGGCCGAGGCCGCTCTGGGCCAAAAGCGCCAGGCCTTTTTGCACGGCCAGGTCGGCACGCTGGCCGGGTTTTGGCATGATCGACGGGTCGATGGCCTCGAGCAAATTGCGGGTGGTGGCCAGATCGTCAGACAGCGGCACGACGGTGTGCGCGGAGCCGGCATACACCACCAGGGCTGTCTGGCTGTCGCGGCGGTGTTCAAGCAGGTCGAGGATCTTGCGTCGAGCCTGTTCCAGGCGGTTGGGCGGGCTGTCCTCGGCGAGCATTTGCGGGGTCAGTTCGAGCAGGATCACCAGTGGGTCGGCCGGGCGCTGATGGCTTTCTTCCAGGCGCTGCCAGCTGGGCCCGAGTAGCGCCAGGATCACCAGTAACCAGGCAAGGCCCAGCGCCACCCACGGCAGTTTGCTGGTGCTGCCGCTGCCGCCACCCAGCAGCACGCCATGGAAGGCGGGCGGCAGAATCATCTGCCAGCGTCCGGCGCGTTTGCGCCGGTGCCACAGCTTGTACAGCAGCCAGCCGAGCACCGGCACCGCCAGCAGCCAGAGCGGACGCAGCCATTGGGGCCACAAATCGATCATCGCCGCCTCCTTAAACGCAGGCGCTTCAAGCGTTGGCGCCATTCCGGGTGCGGCTGCAGGAAGCGCGGCTTGCGCAGCACGCGTTGCAACAGGTTGTCGGGCCACTGCACGGCCACCACCAGCAGCACGCTGAGCAGCAGCGCCAGCGCCAGGGGCCAGGCGTACAGGGCCTGGGCTGTGCGCGCCTGGGTCGGTTGCTGGGCCACGGGCTCCAGTTGGTCGAGGGTATCGCCGATAGCGTCCAGTTCGGCGCCGTCATGGGCGCGGAAGTAGGCACCGTGGGTGATGTCGGCAATCTCCTTTAGCGCGGCTTCGTCCAGGTCCAGGCTCGGGTTGAGGCCGAGCAGGCCTGGGGTGCCATTGGCTTCGGGGTTGGCGCCGATACCGATGGTGTAGATACGCACGCCTTCCTGGGCCGCCAGGCGGGCGGCTGTCAGCGGGTGAATCTGCCCGCCGTTGTTGGCACCGTCGGTGATCAGCACCAGCACCCGGCTTTGTGCGGGGCGTTCGCGCAGGCGTTTGACCGCCAGGCCAATGGCGTCGCCGATGGCGGTGTTCTTGCCCGCGATGCCGATCTGCGCCTCGATGAGGAAGGTGCGCACGGTGCGCCGGTCAAAGGTGAGCGGCGCTTGCAGATAGGCCTGGCTGCCGAACAGGATCAGGCCCACGCGGTCGCCTTCACGGTCTTGCAGGAAGTCGCCCATCAGCGCCTTGACCAGGTCCAGGCGGCTGATGTCCTCGTTCTTCCACTGCATGTCGGGGAAGTCCATCGACCCGGACACATCCACCGCCACCAGCAGGTCGCGGCCGCTGGCGGCGATCGGCACCGGCTCGCCCAGCCATTGCGGGCGAGCGGCGGCGCACAGCAGCAACAGCCAGATGACGACGAACGGTGCCTGCTGGCGCCAGGTGGGCAGGTTGAGCCGCGCGCGACGCCCGGCCAGGCCTTCCAGCTCGTTGAGGAAGCCCACCTTGAGCACCGGTTCCCCGCTGTCGGCTGCGGGCAGCAGCAGGCGCGCCAGCCATGGCAGCGGCAACAGGGCGAAGACCCACGGCCATGCCAGTTCAAACATGCTTGCGGATCCAGGTTTCGACGGCTTGGCTGAGCCCGGCGATGGCCTTGTCATCGAGCTTGCACTCGGGTTTATAGGCGCCTTCGACCAGTACCATCCAGCGGGTCAGGCCGGCGGCCGGGCAGCGGTTGTCGAGAAAGGCCAGCCACTGGCGGCCGTTGAGGGTGTGGCTGTTGGCGCCTGGGTAGTGGTTGCGGCACAGGCGTTTGAGCAGAGCGTTGATCTGTTGCAGCCAGGCGCCAGCCGGGGCACCGTCATACGGACGTGGCAGGCGGGCCAGCTCGGCCAAGGCCTCCAGGCGCACCGGGTCCAGGGGTTGTTCGGCGCGCACGATGCGGCGTTTGCCCGGGCGCCAGCGGCGCAGCCGCCACAAGCCCCAGCCCAGTAGCGGCAGGACGGCCAGCAGCAGCCACCAGCCCGGTGCGGGAGGCCACAGGCTGACCGGTGCCGGGGCGATCAGTGGGTGCAACTGGTCAAGCGGGTTCATGACGCGCTCCGTGGCCGCTGGGCGCTCAGGTACTCGCGCAGTTGTTCGACCATTTCGCTTTGCGTGCTCAGTGGCATCAGTACCACCCTCAGCTTTTGCGCCATCAGCTCCCAGCGCTCGATACGGGCTTCTGCCTGCTGGCGGTAGGCCTGGCGCAGGTTGGCGTCGAGGGTGTCGAGCTCCAGTTGGGCGCTGCGCTGAGCGAAGCGCAGCAGGCCGGCGGCGGGCAACGCGTGGTCGAGTGGGTCGGATACTGGCAGCAACAGCAGGTCGCAATGCCGTGAAAGCATGGCCAGGTGCTGTTCCACCTGGGCGCTGAGCGAGCGCTCATCGCAGATCACGATGGCCAGGCTGCCGGGGCGCAGCACTTCGCGGGCGCGGCGCAGGGCCAGGCCGAGGCTGTCGGCCCCCGGTACGGCTTCGGTGTGCAGTGACTGGTTGACCTTTGCCAAGCGGTTGAGCAGTTGCAGCAGGCTCTGTTTGCTGCGCCGGGGTTTGACTTCGTGGTGTTCGTTGTCGCCGAACACCAGGCCGCCGATGCGGTCGTTGTGGCCCAGTGCTGCCCAGCCGAACAGCGCCGCCGCCTGGGCCGCCAGTACGGACTTGAACATCAGCCCCGAGCCGAAGAAAAGCCGTTGGCTTTGTTCGACGAGGATGAAGATCGGCCGCTCGCGTTCTTCGTGGAACAGCTTGGTGTGCGGCTCCTGGGTACGCGCAGTGACACGCCAGTCGATGTTGCGCACATCATCGCCGGCCTGGTAGACGCGCACCTGGTCGAAGTCGACGCCGCGCCCACGTAGCCTGGAATGGTGCAGGCCCACCAGCGGGCTGCGTTGGCCAGGCTTGGAAAACAGCTGGATTTCGCGCACGCGGTGGCGCATGTCGATCAGCTCGGCAAGGCCAATGCGGATGCCATGTTCGGCCAGTTGCGCAGTGGGCATGGGGTCAGGCAACGGCGACGACGTCGAGGATGCGCTGGACCACGCGGTCCTGGTCGATCCCTGCCGCCTCGGCCTCGAAGGAGAGGATGATACGGTGGCGCAGTACGTCGAACAGCACTGCCTGGATGTCTTCGGGGCTGACAAAGTCGCGCCCGGCCAGCCAGGCGTGGGCACGCGCGCAGCGGTCCAGCGAGATGGAGCCGCGCGGGCTGGCGCCATAGGCGATCCAGTCAGCCAGCTCGGTGTCGAACTTGGCCGGGGTGCGGGTGGCCATGACCAACTGCACCAGGTATTCCTCCACTGCGTCGGCCATGTACAGGCCAAGGATTTCCTTGCGCGCGGCGAAGATGGCCTGCTGGCTGACCCGGCGCTCAGGCTTGGTCTCGCCGCCCAGGGCTTCACCCCGGGCTTGCGCCAGGATACGCCGCTCTACGGCGGCGTCGGGGAAGCCGATTTTTACATGCATCAGGAAGCGGTCGAGCTGGGCTTCGGGTAGCGGGTAGGTGCCTTCCTGCTCGATCGGGTTCTGCGTGGCCATGACCAGAAACAGCGGCGACAGGTCGTAGGTGCTGCGGCCCACACTGACCTGGCGCTCGGCCATGGCTTCGAGCAGCGCCGACTGTACCTTGGCCGGTGCGCGGTTGATTTCGTCGGCCAGCACCAGGTTATGGAAGATCGGCCCCTGCTGGAACACGAAGCTGCCGGTTTCCGGGCGGTAAATCTCCGTGCCGGTGATGTCGGCCGGGAGCAGGTCGGGGGTGAACTGGATGCGGTGGAACTGCGCTTCGATGCCTTCTGCGAGTTCTTTGATGGCTTTGGTCTTGGCCAGGCCCGGTGCCCCTTCGACCAGCATGTGGCCGTCAGCCAGTAGCACGATCAATAGCCGTTCGACCAGTTTTTCCTGGCCTAGGATCTGGGTAGAAAGAAAAGTGCGCAGCGCGATCAGCGCTTCACGGTGTTCCATCGGCGACGGTTCCTGGTAGGGGGCCTGAGGCGGCTTGAGGCAGCAGCCTTGGCAAGGGGGATACTTTAATCTATCCGAGGGGGCGGCGACCAATGGCGGCGGGTAAATTTATCGTTGCAGTCGGGCCTGCGGGCAAAGAAATGTCCTACGTATGGCTGGCGATTGCCTGATGTTCCGTGACGGCGTGCTGGCGCCTGCTTGTGCTTTTCGGACAAGCAGAAGGCACGACGATGAAAATGAGCAGCGGCAGCACGCCAAACCTTACGCCGGTCAACCTGCGTTTTGGCGTGTTCTTCGATGGCACTGGTAACAACCAGCACAATGCCACGGCGGTGGGCGATCAGGGTGAAAAGGGCGGCA
Organism: Pseudomonas sp. LTR0; assembly: GCF_036630035.1. Classification (NCBI taxonomy): domain Bacteria; kingdom Pseudomonadati; phylum Pseudomonadota; class Gammaproteobacteria; order Pseudomonadales; family Pseudomonadaceae; genus Pseudomonas; species Pseudomonas sp. LTR0. The sequence continues at coordinate 3,761,125 of NZ_CP123734.1, read as the reverse complement.
GCTATGGCAACGCCTTGAGCAACGTGGCCCTGTTGCATGCGTTGTATCCGTCTGATGCGGCCAATGCCGACGGGCCGCAGGCGTTCTTGAAGCGCTATGTGGAAGGCGTGGGCACGCTGGCGGGTGAAGCCGACCATGTCTACGCTTCGGCCACCGGGCATGGGCGCACGGGGGCCGAGGCGCGGGTCGCCGAGGCGTTGCAGGGGATGGCCGAGCAACTGCAGGCATGGCGCCGGACGCATCCGCAGGCAAAGCTGGAGCGGATCGAGTTCGATCTTTTCGGTTTCAGCCGAGGCGCTGCGGCGGTGCGGCATCTGGCCAACCTGTTGCACGAGGGCGCGGGTGGGCTGTTGTCGGTGGCGTGCGAAACCTCGATCAACTTTATCGGCCTGTTCGACACCGTGGCGGCGATCATCGCGCCCTTACAGGGTGACTTCGACCCGGCAGACGGCCGCCACGGTGGCTTGCGCCTGGGCCTGGGTGCGGGTATTGCCCGGCACGTGGTGCAACTGGTGGCCGAGGACGAGCGGCGGCATAACTTCCCGCTGGTGCGCAGTGGCCACGATATCCTGCTGCCGGGCGTGCACTCGAATATTGGTGGTGGTTACCCTGAGAGCCTCCTGGAGCAGGTGCTGCTGTGCAAGCCGCAGTCCCAGCGGGTGCCCGCAGGCATGTGCGTCGAGCAGTGCCGCGTACATGCCAAGGTGAGTGCCTTGCTGGCTTCGGCGTTTGCCGACATGGGCGAACCCAGGCCGCGAGTGATGACCTGGGAGGAGCCGATTGCCGGCGGGCGGCGGGACGAGGCGCAAAAGCAGGTCTATGCGGCGGTGTACCGGGAGCGGCAAGTGGCGGGGCACTTGTCCCGGGTGTACTTGAGCGTGATGCGGGCGTTGGCGGTGCGCGCTGGTGTGCCGTTTGCGCCGTTGGGGGCGCAGGCTGAGCATCGGCTGCCGGAGGAGTTGTTGGGCATCAGCCGCAAATTGCATGCCTTTGCCTTGGGAGAAACTGGGCAGGTGGGGTTGAGCGAGGAAGAACAGCGGCTGTTGCGCGACAAATACGTGCATGCGTCAGCGAACTGGAATGCACTGAAGGGCTTGCGCAACAGTGTGCTGGATGTGCTGTTCGTCAATCGACCGGGAGCAGGCGGGCGAGTGGCGCATGCCAACCCGGTGCAATGAATGATTGTTCGTGGCCCGGCAATGTTGCACCGGGTCCTACTGGGCGCGCGCCAAGTGTTCTGTCGCGCGTCTCCTGGCTGAATACGTCTCCTGTGCCAGGGTCAGCAGCACTGTCAGCAGCATGAACACCACCGATGCGATGAAAATCCCGTTGGGCATGCGCTGATCGAGCATCCAGCCGAACGCCACCGGCCCGATGGCGCCACCGATGTTGAACCCGGTCGACACCAGGCCGAAGGTTTTGCCCTCGGCCCCGGGTGGCGCCGCCGCCTTGACCAGCATGTCCCGTGATGGGGCGATGACCCCGGTGAGCAAGCCAATGGCGCCCAGTACGGCCACCAATGCCCAGCCCTGCAGCAGCCCCAGCGCCACCAGAGCGGTCAGCGCAGCCGCCAGCGCGAAGGCCAGTGCCGCCACCAGGCCATGGCGCCGGGTACGGTCGGCCAAAGCGCCTCCGCACAGCACGCCGGCTGCGCTGCTCAGCAGGAAAGCGGTGAGCGCGGCGTTGGCCCAGGCCAGTGTCAGGCCTTGGCCCTGGACCAGGGCGGCTACGGAGAACTTCTCGATGGCGCTGGTGCTCAGGTTGAGCAGGATGAACAGCACCGTCAGCACGCCGATCATGGGGGTGAGCAAGCGTACGCGGCCTGTTGCTGCGGCCGGGCCTGCGTCTTGTTTGTTGGCAGGCCTGGCGACCCGGTAAACGCCACTGCCTGGTATCGATATCAGCAGCAGCGCGGCTACCCCGAATACCGCGCCCGCCGCCAGGGCTGCCCGCGTGCCGAGCGCCGCGGCGATGCCGAGAAATACGGCTGGGGTAACGGCCGAACCGAGGAAACCGGCAAAGGTATGAATAGAGAACGACCGCCCCAGGCGTGCGGGCTCGATGCCGTTGGCCAGCAGCGCATAGTCGCCCGGGTGATACACACCATTGGCCAGGCCAGCCATGGCCATCGCCACCAGCAATACCGCGTAACCGGGGCTGGCCGCCAGCAGCACAAAGCTGAGGCTGCCCAACAGCAGCCCGGCCTTGAGCATTTTACGTGCACCATAGTGGTCCACAGCGTAACCCAGCGGGGCCTGCACCAGCGCGGAGACGATGTTGAACACTGCCAGGGCTACGCCCAGCTCTACGAAGCCCACGCCCAGCAGGCCGGGCAGCACCGGCAGCAGCGCCGGGATCAGCATGATGTGCACATGGCTGACGAAGTGCACGGCAGCAATTTGGGTCAGCAGCTTGGGGCCAGGGTGGAGCATGTCGATAACCTGTTGAGTAGAGTGCGCCATTGGCGCACTGCAAGGTGGTGGAAAGCCCGCTTAGTGGGAGGTGCCCCTCAAACCGGGCAGGCGGCCGTTCAGTACAACATGGGCCAGCAGACCAATGACCAGGCCCCAGAAAGCCCCGCCAATGCCGAACAGGCTGATGTTGGCCGCCGCCGCCAGGAAGGTGATCAGTGCTGACTCGCGTGAACGGGCATCGGCCATGGCGCTGGCCAGGCTGGCGCCGATGGTGCCCAGCAGGGCCAGGCCCGCCAGGGTGGTGATAAAGGTGCCCGGCAAGGCCATGAAGACACTCGCCAGGGTGACCCCGAACACCCCGACGAGGATGTAGCAGACACCGGCAGCGATACCCGCCACCCAGCGTTTGTCCGGGTTTTCATGGGCTTCCTTGCCAGTACAGATGGCTGCGGTGATGGCGGCGATGTTGAACGCGTGTGAACCGAAGGGCGCCATCAGCAAGGAGCCGGTGCCCGTGACGGCGACAATCGGGTTGGCGCTGGTCTTGAAACCATCGTTGCGCAGCACCAGCATGCCGGGCATGTACTGGCCGGTGAGGGTGATCAGGAACAACGGCAGGGCCACGCTGAGGGCCGCGTTGAGGGAGAAGGTGGGCGCGGTGAAAACCGGTGAGGCGAATTCCAGACGCAACGTGGTCAGGCCCACTTGCCCCTGCAGCAACAAATACCCCAGGCCCAGCAGCAGTATGGCGACTACGGCGTAACGGGCGGTGAAGCGTTTGAAGGCCACATAGGCTGCAATCAGCAGTCCGGCGAGGGCAGGGTCGACCGACAGGCTGGCAAAGGCACCGATGCCGAACTGCAGCAGGATGCCGGCCAGCAGGCCGGCGGCAATGCCGCCGGGCACGACGCGCACCAGCCGCTCGAAGCACCCGCTCAGCCCCAGCACCACGAAGCCGGCGGCCGACAGCAGGTAGGCACCTATGGCCTCGCTGTAGGGCACGCTGGCCAGGGCGGTGACCAGGAACGCGGCGGCAGGCGTGGACCAGGCTGTGATGACCGGTTCGCGGCTGTACCAGGACAATGCCAGGCCGCTGAGGCCGACGCCGATCGACACCGCCCAGACCCACGATGACGTCAGCTCTGGGCTCAGCCCGGCCACTTTGGCCGCCTGGAACACCAGGATGAACGTGCCGCCGTAGTTGACGATCACCGAAACGAGTCCGGCAATCACCGGGTGAAGGATGTCTGTCAGCCTGAGCGGGGTTGCAGCGCTTTGTGCTGGCGCGTCCATGGTTGCCTCTGGTAATGGTCAGATCAGGTGCAGCCTTGTGCTGCGAAGGGGTAATCCGACTGCAGCGTCATTGGCCCTTTCACCGCACAAGGCTGTTCCTGAAGAAAAAGGCTGCCCGACAGCGACAGGCTGCCGGGCAGGTTTGTGCGTCAGTTGGTCAGCGCCACCAGCAGGCTTTTCAGGTGGTTGCTGCCTTGCGCATCCAGCGGCTGCAGGGGCAGGCGTGGGGCGCCGACATCCTGGCCGAGCATTTTCAGACCGGCCTTGATGGTGGTCGGCAGGCCACGGCGGGTGATGTATTCCAGCAGTTCGTACTGGCGATAGAACAACGCACGGGCTTCGGCCAGATCGCCTTGTTGTACGGCGTCCCACAGCGCCAGGTTGAGTGCCGGGATCAGGTTGGGCGCGGCGGTACACCAGCCAGTGGCACCGGCCACCAAGGCTTCCAGGGTCAGCGGGTTGCAACCGTTGTAGAACGCCACCTGCCCATCTGTAGCCGTGAACAGGCGGTGCATGCGCTGGATGTCACCGGTGCTTTCCTTGACCATGGTCACATTGGGCACTTCGCCGAGGATACGCAGGATCAGTTCCACCGACAGGTCGGTGCCGCTGGTCCCGGGGTTGTTGTAGAGCATGATCGGAATGTCGATGGCGGCGCCGACCGCCTTGTAGTGGGCGATCACTTCGGCTTCGGTGAGCTTCCAGTAGGAGATGGGCAGCACCATCACCGCCGTGGCGCCGCAGGCCTGTGCCAGGCGGGCACGCTGCACGGTGCGGGCGGTGGTCAGGTCGGAGACGCTGACCACGCTGGGTACGCGGTCGGCAATGCGTGCCTGGCTGAAGCGCACCACGGTTTCCCATTCGCTATCGGACAGGTAAGCCCCTTCGCCGGTGCTGCCCAATGGCGCGATGGCGTGCACGCCGTCTGCGATCAGGCTATCGATGGACGTGCCCAGGGCATCCAGGTCGAGTGTGCCGTCTGCCGTGAAGGGAGTGATGGTGTAGCCGATAACGCCGCGAATTACAGATGTAGACATGACCAGGCACCTTTGCCGTTGTTGAGGAAAGAGTACAGCTTCGATCAGCCCAGGCAGTCGCCATGGGCACGCAAGGCGCGGCGCGCGTAGTAGCTGAAGGCGGCGCCGTGACGTTTGGGGGTGGAAATCCAGTCGTGGGCTTCTTTGCCCAGGGCTTCGGGGATGGGGCGGATGTCACCGGCGCCCATGGCCAGCAGTTGCATCTTGGCTGCGCGCTCGAACAGCAGGGCGAGCACGCAGGCTTCCTCGATCGAACGGCCAGCGATCAGCAGGCCGTGATGGGAAAGCAGGATTGCGCGCTTGTCGCCAATCGCCTTCGCGATGATTTCGCCTTCTTCGTTGCCCACCGGCACACCGGGCCATTCCTCGAGGAATGCACAGTCGTCGAACAGTGGGCACAGGTCCATGTGCGAGATGGCCAGCGGAACTTCCAGCATCGACAAGGCGGCGCTGTGCAGCGGGTGGGTGTGAATGATGCAGTTGACGTCGGGGCGGGCGCGGTACAGCCAGCTGTGGAAGCGGTTGGCCGGGTTGGCCATGCCACGGCCTTGCAGCACCGTCAGGTCTTCGTCCACCACCAGCAGGTTGGAGGCGGCGATTTCGTCGAAGCCAAGCCCCAGTTGCTGGGTGTAGTAGGTGCCAGGTTCCTGCGCGCGCGCAGTGATCTGCCCGGCCAGGCCAGAGTCGTGGCCGCCGTCGAACAGGATACGGCAGGTGAGGGCGAGCTTTTGTCGCGCGGTGTAGGTGTTGTCGGCCAGCGCCGTCAGCATCTGTTGCTGGGCGAGTTTGACAAGCTGGTCCTTGGGGGTGTGCATGGTGGTCGTCATGGGCGGTACCTGCAAGGGGAAGAGTGTATGGATGACTGATCGGCGCGAAGGCGACGCCAGGACACGGTGTTGATCATAATGACACAAGGTGTCATATGCAAGCGATGTGTCATCCTTGACTCAGGTCGTCAAAGCACCCGTGCCAGCGCAATCTGTTATGGCGTGCATACGTAACTGGTATTACTTGCCCCGGCTTCCCGCTGTTTAGCATCGACCTGGTCTTAACCGTCGACGAGAACAACAACGTGAACCTTGGAACCCTATCCAGTCGAAGTGCAAGATACTGGCCTGAACGTCTGGCGGTGATCGACCGCCATACCCGGCTGACCTTCGCTCAGCTCGAACAGCGGGCCAACCAGCTGGCCTCGGCCTTGCTGGCACAGGGCATCGCCATGGGCGAGCATGTGGCCATCCTGGCGCCCAACCGCGCCGAACTGGTGGAAGCAGAAGTGGCGTTCTACAAGGCCGGCCTGGTCAAGGTACCGGTCAATGCGCGTCTGGCACCGGATGAGGTGATTCAGGTGCTCAACGACGCCTGCAGTGTCGCGCTGATCGCCGATGCGCAACTCGCCCAGGCGTTGCTGGCCCGCAGGCACGAGATACCTTCGGTACGCTTGATCGTGACCTTGGGTGAGCGGGGCGGTGACATCACCTATGCCGCACTGCTGGCCCAAGGCAGTAGCCAGCCAATCAGCTGCGACCTGCCTGACGATGCCCTTGCCGTTTTGCATTACACCTCTGGCAGCTCTGGTGTGCTCAAGGCTGCGATGCTCAGCGTGGGCAACCGCAAGGCGCTTATCCGCAAGAGCCTCGCCAGCCCGACCCGTCGCGCCGCCCCGGGCGATGTCATGGCCCACGTTGGCCCTATCACCCATGCCAGCGGCATGCAGCTGATGCCGCTGCTGGCGGTCGGTGCCTGCAACCTGCTGCTGGAGCGCTACGACGACCAGCTGTTGCTCGAGACCATCCAGAGCGAAGGCGTGACCCGGTTGTTCCTGGTGCCTGCAATGATCAATCGCCTGGTCAACTTACCCGATGTCGAGCGTTACGACCTGAGCAGCTTGCGCCTGGTGATGTACGGTGCCGCGCCGATGGCGCCAGCGCTGGTGAAACGGGCTATCGAGGTATTCGGGCCGATCCTGGCCCAAGGTTACGGTGCTGGCGAGACCTGCTCGCTGGTAACGGTCCTGACCGAACAGGACCATCTGTGCGAGGGCGGTGACTACCGGCGCCTGGCCTCGTGCGGGCGTTGCTACTTCGAAACCGACCTGCGCGTGGTTAATGACCACTTCCAGGACGTCCAGCCGGGAGAGGTGGGCGAAATCGTAGTCAAGGGGCCGGACATCATGCAGGGCTACTGGCGTGCACCCCACCTCACTGCCGAGGTGATGCGCGACGGCTACTACCTGACTGGCGACCTGGCCACGGTGGATGAGCAAGGGTATGTGTTCATCGTCGACCGCAAGAAAGAAATGATCATTTCCGGTGGCTTCAACATTTACCCCAGCGAGGTCGAGCAGGTGCTCTACAGCATGCCGCAGGTGTTCGAGGCGGCGGTGGTGGGGGTGCCTGACGAGCAATGGGGCGAAGCGGTGCGGGCGGTGATCGTGCTCAAGCCGGGCATGGCGTTGCAGGAGCAGGACGTCATTGAACACTGCGCCCAGGCCCTGGCCGGTTTCAAGAAACCACGTGCGGTGGACTTCGTCAGCGAGCTGCCGAAAAACCCCAACGGCAAGGTGGTACGCCGGCTGATCCGTGACGCCTACTGGCAAAACAGCGAACGCCGTATCTGACACGAGGAACGACCATGTATCAGCCAAGCGAAAAGGCCCAGCAGATCATCGAGGCCATCAGTGGCTTCGTTCGCAACGAAATCCTGCCCCTGGAACAGCAAGCCGGTCTCAGCTGGGCAGAGCCGCACCCGCGGGCGGTGCTGCAGCAGGTATGGCAGCGCTCGTGCGAGCAGGGCTTCTACAACATCATGCTGCCCGAGGCGATAGGTGGCGCCGGGTTGAGCGTTTCAGACCTGTGTGCGGTCAAGGAAGCGACGGTGCTCACCGGCTCCATGCTGGCGCCGCATATTCTCGGTGAGCTTTCCGGGCCGCCCCGTATCGGCCATCTGTTCAAGGTGGCGAGCCCGACCCAGATCGAGGCGTTCCTGCAGCCGGTGTGCCGTGCCGAAAAGGCCGTGTGCTTCGCCCTGACTGAAAGCGAGGCCGGCTCTGATGCAACGGCGATCAAGACCTCCGCACGGCGGGAGGGTGAACACTATGTGCTGAACGGCACCAAGCGTTACATTTCAGGTGCGCCCTATGCCGACATCGCCGTGCTGCTTGCGGTGACGGATCCCGGGCGCGGTGCCCAAGGGATTTCGGCGTTCTTCATCGACCTGAGCGCACCGGGGGTAAGGGTTGAGAGCGATTATTCGGTCATGTCCGGCGGTGGTGCGCATGGTGACATCATCCTTGAGGACGTAAGGGTGCCGGCGGCCAACCGCATTGGTGAGCAAGGGCAGGGTTTCAAGCTGGCGATGGGGCGCATCACCCTCAACCGTCTGCTGCATTGCCCCACCTTGCTGGGGCTGGCCGGCCTGGCACTGAACCTCTCGATCGACTATGCCCGCACGCGCAAGCAGTTCGGCCAGCCTATCGCCATGTTCCAGTCGATCAATCACATGATCGCCGACATGGCCACCGAGCTGCATGCTGCACGCAGCATGGTCTACGCCACGGCAGCGGTGAATGACGCCGGCGGCAATATCCGCACCCAGGCCCCGATGTGCAAGCTGTTCGTTTCGGAGACGGCCTTCCGCATCGCCGATCGTGCCGTGCAGATACACGGCGGTGCCGGGCTGCTGCGTGGCAACCCGGTGGAGTGGATATTCCGTGCGACACGTATGATGCGCATCCTCACCGGAACCAGCGAGATCCAGCGCAACACCATCGCCAAGGGCGTGCTCATGCCTGAGCAATGACGCGGTATGCCCGGCCCGTGGCGGCCGGGCTCTCCAGACAAGAACAATAACGAGAGATCATCATGACTCATACTGACACCCCCGCGCGTGCAGGCACGGCCTGGATGATTGCGGTACTGCTGGCGCTGTTGATGCTGGTGAACTTCCTGGACAAGGTGGTCATCGGCCTGGTGGCGGTGCCGATGTCCAGGGAACTGGGCTTGTCCCCTGCCGAGTTCGGCCTGGTAGGGGGCGCACTGCACTGGTTCTTCGCCATCTCGGCGGTGATAGGTGGCTTCATGGCCAATCGCCGGCCAACCCGCACCCTGTTGCTGGGCATGGGCGCGTTCTGGGCGCTTATCCAGTTGCCCATGTTGTTCGTCAGCTCGCTGTGGGCGATCGTCGCCTGCCGGGTGCTGCTGGGTATTGGTGAGGGGCCGGCCTCACCGGTGGCTACACATGCCTTGTACAAGTGGTTCCCCAACGACCGTCGCAACCTTCCCGTCGCGCTGTTGCATACCGGCAGTGCGCTGGGGCTGCTGGTAGCGGGTGCCATGATCCCATGGATCAGTGTGCACTACGGTTGGCGCATGAACTTCATCGTGTTGGCGGTGATCGGCGCGGTGTGGTGTGTGCTGTGGTGGTGGCTGGGCAGCGAGGGCAACCTCGACCGCATTCGCCCGGGCCAGCTTGAAGAAGGGCAGGCCTCTGTTCCCTATCGTCGTCTGCTCGGTGACCGCACGGTACTGGGCAACTACTTGTGCCACTTCGCCGCCAACTGGTCCCTTGCGTTGACCTTGACCTGGGTACCGAGCTACCTGGAAACCGGGCTGGGGATCGACCCGATCATGACCGGCCAGGTGTTCGTTCTGTTCGTGGTGGTTACCACGCCGCTGAGCCTGTTCATGGCTTGGCTGTCGCAGCGAATGATGCGTGCCGGGTTGGCCACACGCTGGTCGCGCGGTGCGTTCGTTTCAGTGTGCCTGATCGCCAGCGGGCTACTGTCGGCGGCCTTGTTTCTGCCCGGTCTGAGCAACGCCGAGCGGATCGTCAGCCTCACTTTCAGCGGCGGGCTGGCGCTGGTGATGTATTCCGTGGGGCCTGCCATGCTGGCGGAGTTCACGCCCAGCGGGCAGCGCGGCGGCATTCTGGCGATCGGCAACGGTATCGCCTCGTTGGCCGGGCTGTCGGCACCGGTGGTCACCGGTTTGCTGGTGCAGGGCGCCGGGGCCGGGCACACGGCAGGGTTTGGCCAGGGTTTTCTGGTGTGCGGCGCGGTGCTGGTGATTGCCGGGCTGATCGGGCTGGCCTGGATGGACCCGCAGAAAACCCGGCAACGTCTGGTGCAGGTGGGCACGGCTGCGCCAGCCCAAGCGTGATGTGCACAGCGCTCAGAGGCTCTGCTCCGCCAGGGCCTCGCGCTCGATCAGGGTGCCTTTCCAGCGCTCGCTGCGCACCGCATCCACCAGCAGTGCGCGCACCAGGTCGCGCATGCAGGCGGCGGCGAACGACAGCGGCTTGTGCTGCGAGTAGGCCAAGGCGATGGTGCGGGTGATGCGTGGTTCCACTATCAGCCGCGCACAGGCAGGCGCGGCCAAATCCAGCAGCGGTGGCCAGTTGCTGATGGTGGCCGCCAGGCCAGCACGGACCAGGCTGGTGATACCGGGGGCCGACTGCTGTTCGTAGCTTGAGTCCAGTGTCACACCGGTCTCCATGGCAGCCTGCTCGATGCGCCTGCGCAAGTGCAGGCTGCGGGGTGGCATTACCAGGCGGCTCGCTGCGGCCTCAGCCAAGGTGATGGGCGACTCGTCAGGGCCGTTCCCAGGTAGGCCGACCCAGTACAGGTCTTCGGAAAACACAGGTTCGGCGACCACATGGGCAAGCTCTTCGGCGTTGGGCACCACGCCGAAATCCACTTTGCCCAGCTCGATCGCCTGGCCACCTTCGCGGCTCAGGCCATCCCATACGGTGAGCTTGATACCAGGGAAGCGTGCCTGGGCCTGGGTAATGATGGCCGGCAACAACAGTGCCGAGGCAGTGGCGGGAATCGAGATGGCCACGTGCCCCTTGGGGTTGCCGCGGCTGGACTTCAGCTCGTCCTTCACCGAATCGAGTTGCTGCACGACCGATCGGGCCACTTCGTACAACTGCCGCCCGGCATCGGTCAATTCGATACCGTCATGCTGGCGCGCCAGCAGTTGCATTTCCAGTTCGCTCTCCAGCAGGCCTATCTGTCGGCTCAAGGCGGGTTGGGCGATGAACGCCTGACGTGCGGCATTGGAAAAACTGCCGGCTTCGACAATGGCAATCAAATAACGCAGCTGTTTCAAAGTCATCGTGATTCTCAGGCTATGCCGAAGTGATATGGCAACCATCGGGAGACGCTATTTGTTCAGCCCCGGTGGCCTACTTAGTATCGGTAAGCAGCAAAACGAGGATAACAGAAACGTTCGAATAATTACCCAAGCCCTTTCCTACAGGCCTTTGCGCGGTATTTCAGCACTAACTCGCAACTCACTCTCGAATAAACACAATAAGAGGTTAAGAGTGATGGCATCTCGTATTTACGGTCGCTCGGGACCGTTGTCGGTACTTGCCTCATCAGTACTTTTTTCTGCGTCTGCCTGTGCCGCTCAGTTTCACTGGGGTGAACTAGAGGGGCAGTTCGACTCGGCGCTTTCCTTTGGTACCAGCATTGCGACTGCCAACCCTGACCCGGCCCTGCACCTCAGCGCCAACAGCGATGACGGCCGCCTGAACTTTGCCTCCGGCGACGTGTTTTCGGCGGTGTTCAAAGGTACCCATGACCTGGAGCTCAAGCACGACAACCTGGGGGTGTTCCTGCGCGGTACCTACTGGTACGACACTGCCCTGCGCGATCACGACCAGCGCTTCAAGCAGGTCGAGGACAACAACCGCAAGCGTTCGGCCAAGACCGCAGGTAGCCAACTGCTCGACGCCTTCGGTTATTACCTGTACGACATCGATGGCCAGCCAGGTTCGGTCAGGCTGGGCAAGCAGGTGGTCAACTGGGGGGAGAGTACCTTCATCCAGGGCGGACTGAACGTCATCAACCCCTTCAACCTGGCGGCCTTGCGCCGCCCCGGCTCGGAAGTGAAGGACGCGCTGGTGCCGGTGAACCTGTTCTACTTCACCCAGAACCTCACCGAAGCGCTGTCGGTCGACGGTTTCTATCAGCTGGATTGGGAACAGACCCAGCTGGACAACTGCGGCACGTTCTTTTCGAACAACGATTTTTTGCCCGATGGGTGTGATGGCCTGGACGTGGGCGCCAAATTACTCGGCAACCCCACAGCCGTGGCCGGGCTTGCGCCGTTTGGTGTAAACCTCACCAGCGAAGGCGTGCGCATACCCCGTGGCAGCGACCAGGATGCCCGCAACAGCGGGCAGTGGGGCGTTTCGCTGCGATGGTACGTGGCGGCGCTGGACACCGAGTTTGGCGCCTACGCGGCGAACTACCACAGCCGCACGCCTTACCTGGGTACGGTCAGCAGCCCGTATTTCGACAACCGCCGTTTTGCCCCGCAGCTGTGCGCCAACCTCGGTATCGGGTCTGCAGGCTGTGCTGCTTTCCTGGGCACCAGTGCAGGCCAGTCGCTGGTCGGCGCGCTACGCCTGGGCAGCTCGCAGTACCGGGTGCAATACCCCGAGGACATTCGCCTGTACGGCCTTTCGTTCTCCACCACCCTGCGCACCGGCACGGCGCTGCAGGGGGAGCTGAGCTACCGACCGAACATGCCCATGCAACTCAACGGCACCGACATCATCCAGTCGTTGTTGAACGTCGATGGCCGCTCGCCATTGCTGGGCGACGGCCTGCGGCCAGACAGCGCCAGTACGCTGTTCGACGGCTACCGCCGCAAGGAGGTGACCCAGTTGCAGGTAACCGCTGTTCACGCTTTCAGCCAGGTGATGGGTGCCAACCAGTTGCTGCTGATAGGCGAGGCGGGCGCCACCTATGTCGGCGGTCTGGAGGGTGCCTATGGCCCCCGTTATGGGCGTTCGGGCACGTTCAACAGTGGCGAACTGGCGGACAACAGTGTGTGCGTGGCCATTTCCAAAACCCCTGAGCATTGCAACGACGAAGGCTTCATGACCCCGTTCTCCTGGGGCTACCGGCTGCGCGCCACCTGGGCCTACCCCAATGTGATTGCCGGTTTCGACCTGCGGCCGAACCTGTCCTGGGCACATGACGTGCACGGCACCGGCCCGGTGGAGGGATCGGCCTTCAGCGAAGGCTCCAGGGCCATCAGCGTGGGGTTGGATGCGACGCTTGCCAGCACCTACAGCCTGAGCGTGTCGTACACCGATTTTATCGACGGCGACTATGGCACTCGCGGCGACCGGGACTTCATCTCGCTTAGCGTGGGCGTCACTTTCTGAGGGCATGACAATGAAAATGCGCATGGTGATGATCGGCCTGTTCTGGGCGAGCGGCGCGCTGGCGGCAGCCGGCCTGCCCGACAACCTGACCCCGGTGGGGGCCGAGCGTGCTGCCAGCCCCGACGGGCGCATCCCCGCCTGGCAAGGTGGGTTGAGTACGGCCCAGCAACGCCTGGGCGACAACGGCACGCCGCTGGACCCGTTTGCCGATGAGCAGCCTCTGTACCGGATCACGGCCGCCAACTACCGGCAGTACCGAAGTCAGCTTACCGACGGCCAGGTGGCCTTGCTCAAACGCTTCCCAGCCAGCCTGAGCTTGCCGGTGTATCCGACCCACCGTAGTGTTGCGGTACCCGACGCAGTCGCGGCATCGGCAGCCCGCAACGCCGAGCAGGCGCAGCTGGATGACCAGGGCAACAGCGTGCGAGGTTTCACGGGTGTCATCGCCTTTCCACGGCCAACCAACGGCCTGGAGGTGATCTGGAACCACCTGACCCGGCATCGCAACATCAGCTACAGCCTGAGCTCCGACAGCGTCACACCGCTGAAGAATGGCCGCTTCGTACTGATGAGTGCGCGTCAGGAAGTGGCCCGGCCCGAAGGTTTGGCCAACCTGGGGGCGGGCAATGTACTTTATTACTTCACCTACCGCATGACGGCGCCCTCGCGGCTTGCCGGCGATGCGATGGTGGTGCATGAGACACTGGACCAGGTCGCCGAACCGCGTTTGTCCTGGGTGTACAGCGCCAGCCAGCGGCGGGTACGACGGGCGCCGAACATCGCCTATGACACCACTGGCCCTGGCACCGCCGGCCTGCGGACCGCCGACAGTCGCGACATGTTCAATGGCGCGCCTGACCGGTATGACTGGAAGCTGCTGGGCAAGCAGACGCTGCACGTGCCCTACAACTGTTACCGCCTGGCATCGCCCGAGCTGCGCTATGCGGACCTGATCAAGCCAGGCCACATCGACCCGGCACCGACCCGCTACGAGCTGCACCGGGTATGGGTCGTGGAGGCGACGTTGAAGCCCGGGGCGCAGCATATCTATGCCAAGCGCCGGTTCTACCTGGATGAAGACACCTGGGCCATTCTCGAAACAGACAGCTACGACGCGCGTGGCGAGCTGTGGCGCACCTCACAGGCCCATGGTTTCTTTCACCCCGGCGGCCAGGTGGCGGTCAACGCCATGGAGATCACCTACGACCTCAAGAGCGGCCGCTACCATGCATCGGGCTTGATCAACGAGCAGCGTCGGCCCTTTGCCTTCAATGTGCGCACCAGCCTTTCGTACTTCTCGCCCGGCGCCCTGCGCAGCTTTGGTGTGCGCTGATGGGCGTGCCTGAACCACGGCCTGACTGGTCGCGGCGGCTGTTGGGCCAGGGTGAAGCGCCTGATCCGCGCTTCACCCTGGCCAACGAACGTACTTTCCTGGCCTGGGTCCGCACCGCGCTGGCGCTGCTGGGTGGCGCGATCGCCATTGAAACCTTCGCCGGCCACGTCCTCGAGACACCCCTGCGGCTGTGGCTGGTCGCAGGCCTGATGCTGTTGAGCGCATTGCTGAGCGCTGGCGCCTGCCTGCGCTGGCTGCGGGTAGAGCGGGCATTGCGTCATCGACGTCCGCTGCCGTTGCCGGCACTGGTGCCCTTGTTGGCGCTGGGCTGTCTGGTCGCGGTACTGCTGGCAGGTCTCGTCCTGTGGCCACGCTGGCATGGGTGATCCGGGCCTGCAGGCAGAACGCACCGAGCTGGCCTGGCGGCGCACTGTGCTGGCGCTGGTGGCGGTGGCGGCGTTGGCCTGTCGTCAAGGCGATGTGTACGTGCTGGCATTGGCGGGCGTGGCCGTGCTGGCGCTGCTATCCCGCCAGCGGCGGCGTTATGAACGAGGCCTGGCGATGTTGCAGGCCGAACGCGGCCAGCCTGCGCCGTGGGCAGTGCTGGCACTGGGTAGCGTGGTGTGGCTGATGGCATTGGCGGGCTTGTGCCGGTTGGCGAAGGGCGGCTGAGCACAGTGCCGGTGCCGCCCGCTGCCGCTCAGGGCGTGACGATATTGAAGCGTGAATCAGCCTCTTCCAGCCCGCCCAGGAATTGCAGGAACTTCACCCGCTCGCCTTTGATGTCGATTGCCCCTGCTGTGGCTTCCTTGAGAAAGCCTGTCTGTTTGAGGGCAATGCGGTCCAGCGTCTGTTTGCGCATGGTGACCTCTACATCGGCCTTGGCGTGGCGCGCCAGGTCGCGGTGGGTAAGGACGCCGTTGCGCAGGGTGAGAGCGTAGTCTTCGTCCAGGTCGGAAAACCGCCAGTTTACGGTCAGGTCGCTATCGGCGGCCTTGTAGGCATTCACCCGAACGCTCAGGTAGTCGAAAAACAGGCTGGGTGTCAGGGCCCGCACCATGTCATCGGTGTTGCCGCCGCTACCCGCACCGGCGGCAACGCCTGAGCGCAATTCCTGCGCGCCACTGAGGTAGGCATTGCGCCAGGTGGCGTTCTCACTCTGGTAACCCAGTTGCTCCAGCGCGTCGGCCTGCAGTTCGCGGGCCTCGGTGTTGTCCGGCTCGGCGAATACCAGGTGGTTGACCAATTGCGCCACCCATCGATAGTCGCCCTTGGCGAAGGCCTGGCGGGCCTGGGTCAGCACCTGATCGGCCCCCCCCATCGCCGCCACGTAACGCTTGCCGGCCGCTTGCGGTGGCAATGGGTCGAGGTTGGCCGGGTTGCCGTCGTAGAACCCCATGTAGCGTTGATAGACGGCCCTGACGTTATGGCTGAGCGAGCCGTAGTAGTCGCGGCTGTACCATTTGCTTGCCAGACGCGGCGGTAGACTGGCCAGGGTCTGGGCAATTTCCATGGGTGTCTGGCCCTGATTGATCAGGCGCAAGGTCTGGCTGTCGATGAAGGCATACATATCGCGCTGGTCGGCCAGGTAGTCGCGGATGGCCGCACCGCCCCAAGTGGGCCAGTGATGCTGGGCGAACACCACCTCGGCCTGCTCGCCGTAGCGCACCAGCGATTGGTCCAGGTAATGGGCCCACACTTTCGGATCGCGCACCAGTGCCCCGCGCAGCGTCAGTACGTTGTGCTGCACATGGGTGGCGTTCTCGGCCATGCACAGTGCCCTGAGCGCCGGGAAATAGATGTTCATTTCCGCCGGCGCCTCGGTGCCCGGGGTCAGCTGGAACTCCACCTCCACGCCGCTCAGGGTCATGCGTTGCAGCGGTTGGCTGATTTCGAGCGTCGGCGCGATGAGGCTGACAGTGGCATTGGCCGGCACGCCCTTGCCCAGTCCGGCATCCACCTGGCCTCGCGGCCCACGGGGCAGGGGCGCGCCGTACATGTACTGGGCGCGGCGTTTCATGGCCGGTCCGGCCAGCACGTTTTCACCGATGGCATGTTCGAAGAACCCCTCGGGCGCGATGACCTGTACTTTGCCAGCCTTGACGTCCGCCTCGTTGATCACCCCGCGCACGCCGCCGAAATGGTCGACGTGCGGGTGGGTGTAGATCACCGTGGTCACCGGCTTGCGCGGGCGGTGCTTGAAGTACAGTTCGAGGCCCGCCTTGGCCGTCTCCACGGCAAGCAGCGGGTCGAGCACAATCAGCCCGTCCGGCCCCTCGACGATGGTCATGTTGGCCAGGTCCAGACCGCGAAGCTGGTAGATGCCCTCGGTGACCTTGAACAGCCCGGCGATGTTGTTCAACTGAGCGACGCGCCACAAGCTCGGGTTTACCGTGGCAGGGGATTGCGCCGGTTCCAGAAAAGCATACTGGGCCAGGTTCCACACGGTCTTGCCATCGGCTGTCGCGACTGGCCCGTCGAACCGCTCGACCAGCCCACGCCTGGCTGTTTCGTAATCGACGCGATCCTCGAAGGATAACCGTTTCAGCCACTGCTGGTTGCTGGCCAGGGTGGCCGCGGTGGCATCCTTGGCCGCTGTTGCGGCCAGGCTCGGAAGGGGGGCCAGCAGGGCAAGCGCCAGCATCGACAGTGAAAAGCGCATGGGATTTCCTTGTTGTTCTTGAGGCAGAACACTCTAGGGGAGGGGCTTGCGCACCAGCCAATACCAGAGCGGCATGGCCGCTATCGCGTTTCCTGATGGCTTCAGGCGGGGGGGAGCGTGAGGATCTGTTCGACCAGCCAGGCCAGGGCGGGGTCGTGCTGACGGTGGCTCAGGTGTACCAGTTCAAGTTCGAAAGGCTCCAGGGCAAAAGGCAGTTCGTGCACCGCCAAAGGCAGCAGATGCGCGAACTGCTGGGCCAGTTGCCGCGGCAGCACCACGCACATTTCGGTGGCTGCGGCCAGATGCGCGGCCTGCAGGTAGTTGGGCGTGGTATAGGCGATTTGCCGGGTCAGGCCTTGCTCGGCCAGCCACTGGTCGACCATGCCTCGGGTCTGGCCGCCGTGCACCCAGATGTGCCGCAAGCCCAGGAACGCATCGAGGTCCAGTGCCTGGCCCAGCGCCAGGTGCGGGTGCTGCTGGCGCAGCGCGATCTGCAGGGTTTCACGGCGCCAGGGGTGGCGGGTGAAGCGCGCTGGCACCTCGTCGAAGCGGCCCAGTACCAGGTCGAGGTCGCCCCGGTCCAGCGCCTCGGCCGGCAGGTTGGGGGCCAGGTGCACCACGTCGATGCGCAAGTTGGGTGCCAGTAGTTGCAACCGCGCCAGGAGCGGCGGCATGCAAAGCTGTTCGACGAAATCGGTGAGGGCGATGCGCAGTTGGCGATGGCTGCGCTGTGGCTCGAAGCCATCGCCGGTGCCCAGTGTCTGCTCGATCTGCTGTAACGCAGCACGTATCGGCCCCTCCAGTGCCAAGGCGCGTGGCGTCGGGCGCATGCGCCGGCCCACGCGGACCAGCAGCGGGTCACCCAGCTGGTCACGCAGGCGCGCCAGGGCATTGCTCACGGTCGGCTGGGTCAGGGCCAGACGCTCGGCGGCGCGGGATACGTTCTGTTCACGCAGCAACATATCGAAGACGCGCAGCAGGTTCAGGTCGAAGTTCGAAATATTCATGCCGAAAATATATGGCATACGAAATGGAAATTTCAAAAATACCTTCGGCCTGCTTAGGGTGATCACAGTCCTCATACCTACAAGAAAGCAGGAGCGTTGCGCGTGAATACTCCCTTCCCGATCAATCAGGTGGCTGTGATAGGTGCAGGCACCATGGGCCGCGGCATCGTCATCAGCCTGGCCAACGCCGGGCTGTCGGTGCTGTGGCTGGACTGCAACGCGGCAGCGCTCGAAGCAGGGCTGGGCATGGTCAGCCAAGCCTGGGCCCAGCAGGTGGACAAGCAGCGCATCACCCAGGCCCAGGCCGAAGCCTGCCTGGCGCGTGTGCAGGTCGTGGACGGCTATCCGGCGTTGGCGGAGGCCGACCTGGTGATTGAAGCGGTGTATGAAAACCTGGCGCTCAAGCAGGAAATCTTCCGTGCACTGGATGCACACCTCAAGCCACGTGCGATCCTGGCCAGCAACACCTCGGCGCTGGACATCGACGCGATTGCCGCCGTCACCCAGCGACCGTCCCAGGTCCTTGGGCTGCATTTCTTCAGCCCCGCGCATGTCATGAAGCTGCTCGAAATCGTGCGTGGGGCGCACACTGATCAGAAGGTACTCGAGGCCGCCAAAGCGCTGGGCGAGCGCATGGGCAAGGTGGCGATAGTGGCAGGCAACTGCCCAGGGTTCATTGGCAATCGCATGTTGCGCAGCTATGTGGGCGAAGCACGCAAGTTGCTGCTTGAAGGGGCTTTGCCACACCAGGTGGATGCGGTACTGCAGCAGTTTGGCTTCGCCATGGGGCCCTTCCGCATGTACGACGTGGTGGGCATCGACCTGGAGTGGCGCGCCCGGCAGCTGGCCGGGCAAGGCATGCACGACCCGCTGGTGCAGGTCGATAACGCGCTGTGCGAACTCGGCCGCCTCGGGCAGAAAACCGCGCAAGGCTATTACCGCTATGCACCCGGCAGCCGACAGGCCGAGCATGACCCGCAGGTCGACGCTCTGGTGCTGCAGGTGTCCCAGAAGCTTGGCTATCGACGCCGGGGTATCAGTGCCGAGGAAATCCTCGAGCGCTGCCTGCTGGCACTGGTCAACGAAGGGGCGAAGGTTCTCCAGGAAGGTATCGCCGCCAGCAGCGCCGACATCGACCGGGTCTGGCTTCACGGCTATGGCTTTCCGGCTGCCACTGGCGGGCCCATGCGCTGGGCTGACGAGCAGGGGGCGCCGTTTATCCTGGCCCGGCTGGAATACCTGCAGGGCGTGCTTGGCGAGCATTGGCGCCCGGCAGGGTTGTTCTATTCGCTGGTGGCCGGTGGCAAGCGTTTCGAACCGCGTGGGGAGGTTCGGGCATGAACTACCAGGCGCCCCTTCGCGACATGCGTTTCGTGCTGCATGAACTGTTCGATCTGGCCGGACATTGCCAGCAGCTAGGTATCGAACTGGACCGCGACACCCTCGACGGTATCCTTGAGGAGGCCGCACGTTTCACAGGCCAAATCATCGCACCGCTCAATCGCAACAGTGACGAACAGGGCTGCAAGTGGGTTGGCGGCGAGGTCACCACCCCGGACGGCATGCGGGAGGCCTATCGGCAATACGTCGAACATGGCTGGGCCAGTATGACCGGGCCGCAGGCCTATGGTGGCCAGGGTTTGCCGCAGATGGCATCGGCCAGCTTCCATGAAATGCTGATGGCGGCATCGTTGTCGTTCCGCATCTACTCCGGCCTGACCGAGGGCGCGGTCCTGGCGTTGCATCGCCATGGCAGCGAGGCACTCAAGCAGGCCTACCTGAGCCGGATGGTCAGTGGCGAGTGGGCCGGTACCATGTGCCTGACCGAGCCGCAGGCCGGCACCGACCTGGCTTTGCTGCGTACCCGCGCCCAGCCGGAAGCGGACGGCAGCTACCGCATTACCGGCAGCAAGATATTCATCAGCGGTGGCGAGCAGGACCTGACCGACAACATCGTTCATCTGGTACTCGCGCGCCTGCCTGATGCGCCGGCCGGTGTCAGGGGCATCAGCCTGTTCCTGGTGCCCAAGCTGCTGCCCGGTGGCGAGCGCAATGCGCTGTGCTGCGGGGCGCTGGAGCACAAGATGGGCATCAAGGGTGCTTCGACCTGCGTGATGAATTTCGACGGTGCCCAAGGCTGGCTGGTGGGGGAGGCCAACCAAGGCCTGGCCTGCATGTTCACCATGATGAACGATGCCCGCTTCCAGGTCGGCCTGCAGGGGCTTGGTATTGCCGAGGCTGCTTTTCAGGGGGGGCTGGCCTATGCCCGGGAGCGTCTGCAGTCGCGCTCGCTTGCCGGGCCGGTGGCAGCGGAAAAGCCTGCCGATCCGATTATCGTCCATCCAGACGTGCGGCGCATGCTGTTGACCCAGAAGACCCTTACCGAGGGTTGTCGCATGCTGGGCATCTACACCGCTCGGCAACTGGACCTGGAGCACGCTGCGAAAAGTGCACCGGCGCGCCAGGCGGCAGCCCGGCGGGCGGCGTTGCTGATCCCTATCGTCAAGGCGTTCTTCACCGACGTCGGTCAGGAGGTCGCCAGCCTTGGGGTGCAGTTGTATGGCGGCCACGGCTACATCCGCGAGTGGGGCATGGAGCAGTTGATGCGCGATAGCCGCATCACCCAGCTTTATGAAGGCACCAACGGCATACAGGCCCTTGACCTGATACGCCGCAAGCTACTGGGGGACGGCGGGGCCGAGCTCAATCTGCTGATCGACGAAATGGTGCTGCACGTCGGGGCTGCCAATGCGCTCGGCGGCCTGCAGACCATGGCGACGTCCGTGGGGCAACGTTTGGAGGAGTGGCGCGCCTTGTCTGCCCATGTGGTCGAGGCCTGTCAACGCGACCCCCAGGAGTCAGGGGCAGTGTCGGTTGATTTTCTTGCCTACTCGGCCTACGTGCTGTTGGCGGCGATGTGGTTGCAAGCGGCTGTGCATGCTCAAGCAACGCTTGCCGCCGGCAGCACGGAAACAGCCTTCTACAGGGCCAAGCTTCACGCTGCGACGTTCTACTGGCGGCGGCTGCTGCCCCGCGCCACCGCTCATCGCGAGGCCCTGCTGGGCGGCGCGGATTGTCTGATGGCGCTACCAGAGAGCGATTTCGCGTTCTAGCGCACGGCAAACCACATTGACAAGGAGAGTGTGATGCAGCCTTTCAGCTTTGCCACCACTGCGCAGATCCTCTGCGAAGCCGGCGCGGTGCAGCGCCTTGCAGGTCTGTGCCGTGAGCGCGGTGCCAAGCGTGTTTTGATCGTCAGTGACCCGGGTATCGCCCGTCTTGGCATGCTTGATGACCTGCTGCCGGGGTTCACGGCAGCCAAGGTCGGCGTGGCGATCTTCAGTGAGGTTACGGCCGACCCTAGCGAAGCATGCGTGCTGGCGGCCGTCCAGCGCGCCCGGCATATTGGTGCCGACCTGGTGGTAGGGTTCGGCGGCGGCAGTTCGATGGATGTGGCCAAGCTGGTTGCACTGCTGGCCCACCGCGACTGTTCACAGCCGATCGCCGAGCTGTATGGCATTGACAAGGCCAAGGGCCGCCGGCTTCCGTTGATCCAGGTGCCCACCACGGCAGGTACCGGTTCGGAGGTGACACCGATCGCCATCGTCACCACCGGTGCTACCACCAAAATGGGCATTGTTTCGCCGCTGCTGTTGCCGGACCTGGCAGTGCTCGACGCCGTCTGTACCCTCGGCCTGCCATCGGCGGTCACTGCTGCTACCGGTATCGACGCCATGGTGCATGCCATCGAAGCCTATACCAGCCGCCTCAAACGTAACCCGCTGTCCAGCCTGCTGGCCCGTGAGGCGCTGCGGCTGCTGGCGGATAACCTTGACCAGGCTGTGCACAACGGCGGCAACCTGCAGGCCCGCCAGGCCATGCTGCTGGGAGCATGCCTGGCCGGCCAGGCCTTTGCCAATGCACCGGTGGCGGCGGTGCATGCCCTGGCCTATCCGCTGGGTGGGCATTTTCATATTCCCCATGGCCTGGCCAACGCGCTGGTGTTGCCGCATGTGCTGCGCTTCAACCTGCCGGTGGCGGCAGTGGACTACGCCGAGCTGGCCGTGCCGCTGCTGGGGGCCCGTTTGCAGCCGGGCGATCAGCGCCAGCAGGCAGAACAATTCGTGGCCGAGCTGGCTGCGCTAAGTAGCCGCTGCGGGTTACCTGACCGCCTGCGCGACGCTGATGTACCGGGTCATCGGCTTGGCCAGCTGGCCGAAGACGCGATGCAACAGCAACGCCTTTTGGTCAATAACCCGCGTGAAGTCACCCAGGCCGATGCGCTGGCCATCTATGAGGCAGCCTACTGATGAACCACCTCCGGCGACGTGAACACTATCGGCACTACACGCCCATAACCACTCGGTGGCACGACAACGATGTCTATGGCCACGTGAACAACGTGGTCTATTACAGCTTTTTCGACAGCGCCGTGAACCGCCTGCTGGTGCAGGAGGGTGGGTTGGATATCGACCAGGGGAGGGTGATCGCGCTGGTGGTCAGCTCCGCCTGCGACTACCAGGCGCCGGTGGCCTTCCCGCATGACATCGAAGTGGGCCTTGCGGTGAGCCGGTTGGGTAACACCTCAGTGCACTATCAGTTGGCGGTGTTCCTCGCCGGCCAGCCACTGGCCTGTGCCACCGGCCGCTTCGTCCATGTATTCGTCGACCGCGAAGGGCGGCGTCCGGTGCCGGTGCCTGACTGCCTGCGGCATGTGTTGAGCGAACTGCAGCCCCTATCCCCTGAGGAACAGCCATCATGAAAGATGCCGTGATCGTCGCCACTGCTCGCACCCCTATCGGCAAAGCCATGCGTGGCGCCTTCAACGACCTGAAAACCCCCAGCATGACGGCTGTCGCTATCCGCGCCGCAGTAGAACGTGCTGGCATCGAACCGGCGCAGGTCGATGACCTGGTGCTGGGGACTGCCATGCAGAGCGGCACTGCCGCGATCAACCCGGGGCGGCTGTCGGCGCTGGCCGCCGGCCTGCCCCAATCGGTCAGCGGTCAGACCGTCGACCGCCAGTGCGCTTCAGGCCTGATGGCCATTGCCACGGCGGCGAAGCAGATAATGGTTGATGGCATGCAGGTGACCATTGGCGCAGGCCAGGAGCAGATCAGCCTGGTGCAGCAGGTGCACAACCAGCTGGCCAGTGAGGCTTACGACCCCGCAGTGCTGCGCCTGAGCGAGCACGCCTACATGCCGATGTTGCAAACGGCCGAACGGGTGGCCCGGCGTTATGGCATAAGCCGCGAAGCGCAGGATGCCTACGCCCTGCAGTCTCAGCAGCGCACGGCAGCGGCGCAGGCGGCAGGGCTGTTCGCCGCTGAAATCGTGCCGGTGATCGCACGCAAGAAGGTGGTGGACAAGCTGACAGGTGTTGTCAGCCATGAAGAGGTGCGCCTGACCTAGGACGAAGGGAACCGACCGGCGACGACCCTGGCCGACCTTCAGGGGCTCAAGCCCGTGGTCGAAGGCGGTTGTGTCACGGCCGGTAATGCCAGTCAGTTGTCCGATGGCGCCAGTGCCTGCGTGCTGATGGACGGTGCGCTGGCGGCGCGCTCGGGTACTGCAGCCCTGGGGCTTTACCGCGGTATCGCTGTAGCTGGCCTTGCCCCCGAGGAAATGGGCATCGGCCCGGTATTGGCGGTGCCCAAGCTACTGCGCCAGCAGGGCCTGACGGTAGACGATATCGGGCTATGGGAGCTGAACGAGGCGTTCGCCTGCCAGGTGCTGTATTGCGCCCAGCAGTTGCAGATCGACCCGGCGAAGCTGAACGTCAATGGCGGCGCCATTGCTATCGGCCACCCCTATGGCATGAGCGGCGCGCGGATGGTCGGCCATGCCTTGCTGGAGGGCAAGCGACGTAAGGTGAAGTACGTGGTCGTGACAATGTGCGTGGGCGGCGGCATGGGCGCAGCAGGCCTGTTCGAAGTGCTTTAGGCCGGTACCCAAGGCCAGCCCATGGCGCTGACCGGGACGCAGGCGCAGCCAGCGTCCACAGTGTCCCGGCCAGGGCTGGTTATGAGCCTACAGCAATCGCGTGACGCGAAGCCGGCTGCGGCAATTGGCGGAAACCTTCACTGATGGCAGCGATCAGTTCCGCGTCCTTGACGGGGCACAACCCGGGGAACGGTTTGTTGGCATGGGTAAGCACGGCTTCGACGCTTTCCTGGTTGTCGAGGTAAACCCGCCTGATTGCCTGGCTTTCCAGGTCTTTGCTGTCGCTGCCGTTCAGGGCGTGGTGAATGGCGAGCCCTGCGCCAAACGCCAGGGCCGGGGTTGCAATACCGTGCTTGCGGGCAAGGTCGATGCTGCTGAGGATGCGTTCATTGCGTTGCAGCTTGCGCAAGGGGTCGCGGCCTACCCGGGCGCACGGGTCTTTGAACGAGGTTTTGCAGCGTTCGAGGAATGCCTCGGCAAACCGGCTGACCACCTCGGCCATCTGTGGGTATTCGGCCACCAGTGCGGGCGCGACCTCCTGGCGAATCAGGCGCTCGGCCAGTTCACTCACCCGCGCATCGCCCATGCCCTGGCCGACCCAGGCATGGCCCAGCAGGCTGGCGTACCAGGCCACGATGGCGTGCGGGCCGTTCCACAGGCGGTTCTTGATGATCTGGATCTGGGCAATGTCTGGCACTGTCTTCACCTGGCGCAGGCGTTCGAGCAAATCGCTGCCGCGCTCGGCGTAAAGCGGCATGTCGGCTTCGCTGTTGAACAGCACCAGATGCAGCTGGCTCATGGCGCTGCTGGGCTGCGCAAAGGGCCTGAAGTGGCCGATCAGCCGTTCGTACTCTGGTAGCGGCGCTGAAGGTTTGCGCGTGCTTGCAGGCTCGTCTTCCAGGCTGTTCTGGAACATCTGCGACTTGATGCGCAGTTGCCGTACCAGTGCGTCATTGCCCAGTTTGGACACGATGCGGCTGACCACCGTTTCGGCGAAATGGGTCTTTTGCATAACCTGCTCGCTGATCGCAGGCGGGCACAGTAACGCCAGCTCGGCTTGCACGTGACGACGCACGAACGCCGCACCGCCAACCTTGTTCAGCACGATCAGCAGAGTCAGCTCGCGGCCTCGGCGCTCGAAGCGTTGCAGCAGGCCTTGGGCGATCACCCTGGCCTGGCTTCTGATGGCCTGCTCGGGCAGGCTCAGGCCGATGATTTCGGCAGTGGTGTACATGCTGATGACCGCGTCGTCATCGTCCATGTCGATCATGCGCACGTTGTCGATGGTCTGGTCGAACGACGTGGCGCCGTAGCGTACGCTGTAGCGGCCAAAGGCGCTGACGCTTTCGCGCAGCATGCGTGAGCGGGTTGCGGCAATGATTTCACGCGGTCGGGTGTAGCCGTCCCAATGGGAAAATACCTGTGTCAGGTAACCGCCGCCGATGGCGCCGAAACCATGAATGCCCACGCTGAACTGGTTCATCGAGGCCGGGAACGGCTCACTCAATGCAGGCATGCCCAGGTCGGGTACGCACTCGCTCAGGTCGGCGAGAAATTCATGCATGCTGCGGTAGGCTTTGAGCGCGCCCGCCTTGATTTCCGGCGCAGGCGGCTTGATGTCCTCGATCAGGATCGCCTGCCCTTCGGCGCGCATCGCCGACAGCATGCCGTTTTCCGAGTCCTCGACCATGAAGCACTGGTCTGGCTCGCAATTGAGCGCGCGGGCGGCTTTCAGGAAAATCTCGGGGTGTGGTTTGCCTTGGCTGACTTCATCGCCACAAACGGTGATGTCGAAGTACTTCAGCACGTTGGCGTTGATCAGGTATTCCTCGGCGATGGCACGGCGGCTGGAGGTGGCCACCGCCATGGTCAGGCCCGACTTGCGCAGGCGCTCCAGCACCTCCAGCAGGCCGGCCTTGATCGGTACGCCGTGATTGCGCACGTACTCCAGTTCAAGTTCATCGGCGCGTTGGCGGATTTCGGCGTACGGGAAGTCGTCGCCGTTATGCGCCTTGGCAAGGGCCTCGGCCTTCTTTGCGCTCAGGCCCAGCGAGCCAATCAGGGTGTGCTCGCTCAGCGCTTTGCCGAAGATTTCCAGAGACGCTTGTTTGAGTGTCTTGAAGCGCAGGCGCTCGGTGTCGAAGAGGGTGCCATCCATGTCGAAGATGGCGCTGAAAATGTGTTTACCGTGAAAGAAAAGCATTGGCTGTTGCCCCTTGTCGTTGCGTCAGGCACTCCGCCTGCAACAGGCGAGTACGGTGTGTGAGTTGCAGAGGAGGCAGTCAGGTCGGGGGCACACGTTTGACAGCGGGACGCTCAGGGGTGACACAGAGGTAAGGCGGGGCGGAGCGGGGGGTGCAGAGAAGGTTGGCAACCTTCGAGGCGAGGCGGGTGGCGCGTTTGGCCTTGAGGTCACGCCCACTGGCTGCGGTCGGTTTCGCAGGCAGTGGGCGCAAATAGCGATGGATACGTGTGATTCCAAGCATGAGGTGCTTTGCTTCCTTTTCGTCATGGGTGATCCCTTTTTAGCCTTGCACGTATGCGCAACCCGATGCAAGGACAAGGCTGTCGTTACCGAGCCGAGCAATGACTCGAGCTGTCAGCAAGGCTCCCCCATGACCTTGCCGTTCCTGCGTACAATGCGGGCAAGGCAGGGGCATCGAGAGGTCAATGTGGAGTTACGCCAGTTTCGCTACTTTTTAAGTGTGTTGGAGCACGGCAGCCTTGGCAGGGCCGCGCTCGAGCTTGGCGTGGGCGCCTCCGCCCTGAGTCAGCAACTGTCGAAGCTGGAAAACGAGCTCAGCACCCGGCTGTTGACGCGCTCGAGTACCGGCGTCGTCCCGACGGCGGCTGGTCTGGCGTTCGAGTACCATGCCCGGCTGGCGCTGCGTCAGGCCGAACACGCCATGCTTGCCGCGCAGAGTGGACGCATGAGCGGGTATGTAAGTGTCGGCCTTGCCCCGACTACGGCATCGGTCCTGGGCCTTGCCCTTATCGACCGCATGCGCCAGCGCTATCCGGACATCCACTTGCACCTGGTGGAAATGCTGTCGGGCTATCTGGTCAGTCAGCTTAACGCCCGGCACCTGGACCTGGCTGTGTTGTTCCAGCCCGACGCGGGAGCGCGCCTGGATGTGCGTCCGCTTTTGCAGGAACGGCTGTTCGCGCTGGTTCCGCTGGCATTGGTGCAAAGTGGCTGGGGCGAATCGCTGACGTTGCAGCAGATCGCGACGATGCCGCTGGTGATGCCGAGCAGTCAGCATGGCTTGCGCGCCACGTTACAGGCAATCCTGGCCAGGGCGGGGCTGGAAGCCAACATCGTCATGGAGGTCGATGGCCTGTCATTGCTCTTGGATTGCGTAGCGGCGGGCCACGCCGCCACCCTGCAGCCCGGTGCGGCAGTAGCCCGGGCAACGCAAGCAGGCATGCGCGTATTCGCCATCGACGATGCCCAGGCGCAGCGCCGCAATCTGGTGGTGAGCCTGAGTGAGGATGAGCTTTCGCCTGCTGCGCTTGCGACCCGGGTCGTGTTGCATGAGGTCGCGCGCGAGCGGGTTGCCTGCGGCCAATGGCCCGGGGCGCGCCTGCTCTGAGGCCGCCTGGGCGCCATCAGCCTTTAGAAAAACTGAACACCTACCTTCGGTAATCGCGTTTCGTCACCTGCCAGGTCTCACTAGAGTCCGTGGTCCGCGAGGAGCACCCCGAACGTTCTGGCTCCTCGAGACCTGGAGGCAAAATGATCGATGTGCTTGTCATTGGCGGCGGGAATGCTGCCCTTTGCTCGGCGCTGATGGCCCGCGAGGCGGGGGCCAGTGTGCTGCTGCTGGAGGCTGCGCCGCGTGAATGGCGTGGTGGCAACTCTCAACACACTCGCAACCTGCGATGCATGCACGATGCGCCGCAGGATGTACTGGTTGACGCGTACCCGGAAGAGGAATTCTGGCAAGACCTGCTCAAGGTCACGGGCGGGCAAACCGACGAGAAACTGGCGCGGCTGGTGATCAGGGCTTCGGCCAATTGCCGGGACTGGATGCGGCACCATGGCGTGCATTTTCAGCCGTCGCTCTCTGGCGCGTTGCACACGGCGCGCACCAACGCCTTTTTCATGGGCG
This sequence comes from Pseudomonas sp. LTR0, assembly GCF_036630035.1. NCBI lineage: Bacteria > Pseudomonadati > Pseudomonadota > Gammaproteobacteria > Pseudomonadales > Pseudomonadaceae > Pseudomonas > Pseudomonas sp. LTR0. The sequence continues at coordinate 3,733,140 of NZ_CP123734.1, read as the reverse complement.
GTGGCAAGGCACTGGTCAATGCCTATTTCCGTAGTGCCGAGCGGTTGGGTGTTGAGGTTCGCTATGACACGCCAGTGTGCGATATCGAGCTGGACGGCGACCGTTTCGTTGCGGCCCATGTACCGGCGCGTGATGTCGCAGGGCGCCGCTTGCCGGCCGAACGCATCCAGGCGCGAGCCTGTGTGCTGGCGGCTGGAGGCTTCGAGTCGAACAGAAGCTGGTTGCGCGAGGCGTGGGGGCAGAACGAACGCGGTGAGTGGCCAGCGGACAATTTTCTGGTCCGTGGCACCCGCTTCAACGACGGTGTACTGCTGCGACGGATGATCGATCTGGGGGCCGATACTATCGGTGACCCGACCCAGGCGCACATGGTAGCCATAGACGCCCGCGCGCCCTTGTACGACGGCGGTATCTGCACGCGTATCGATTGCGTTTCGCTGGGTGTGGTGGTCAACCGTGAAGGCTTGCGCTTCTATGATGAAGGGGAGGACTTCTGGCCCAAGCGCTATGCGATCTGGGGCAGGTTGGTAGCCCATCAGCCGGGGCAGGTGGGGTTCTCCATCATCGACCAGAAAGCGTTGGGGCGGTTCATGCCGCCGGTTTTCGGGGGTATCACGGCCAATACCCTGGAAGAACTGGCGCAGCTTCTGGGCCTTCCGGTAGCGACCTTCCTTGACACGGTTCACGCCTACAACCGGGCGTGTCAGGCGGGCAGCTTCGATCATACCCGGCTGGACAACTGCCACACGCAAGGCGTGACACCGGTCAAGAGCCACTGGGCACGACCGATCGATACGCCACCATTCTATGGCTATCCGTTGCGTCCAGGGGTGACTTTCACCTACCTGGGGCTACGCACGGATGAGACCGCTGCCGTTCATTTCGCTGGCCGGCGCAGCCCGAACCTGTTCGTTGCGGGCGAAATGATGGCGGGCAACGTGCTGGGCAAGGGCTACACCGCTGGCGTCGGCATGTCCATAGGCACCGCCTTCGGCCGTATCGCCGGCACCCATTCCGCGGCTGCTGCTGCACGTATTTCATCCCCAAACGAGGCCTGTCATGACCGCGCAATTGCCTGAACCCCACACGTATGACCCGGCGGGCCGGGCCGAACTGATTCCGGTATTGAACATGGATGAAACGGAAGTCGACCGGCAGATGCGCATCTGCAATGCCTGTCGCTACTGCGAAGGCTTCTGCGCCGTGTTTCCGGCCATGACCCGAAGGCTGACATTTGCCAAGGCGGATATCCATTACCTGGCCAACCTGTGCCATAACTGCGGCGCCTGCTTGCATGCCTGCCAGTATGCCGCGCCTCATGAGTTTGCTGTCAACGTGCCTCAGGCCATGGCCAAGGTCCGTGGCCAGACGTACGCTGACTATGCCTGGCCGGCCGCGTTCGGCCGTCTTTACCGGCACAATGGCACCTATGTGGTCACTGCGCTGGCGATTGCCTTGTCGCTGTTCTTGCTACTGGCCTTGCAGGTCAACGGAACCCTGTTGCCTGGTCGCCTGGGCGGCGACTTCTATGCGGTTTTTCCACACAACATGCTGGCGCTGTTGTTCGGCAGTGTCTTTTGCCTGAGCGGTGTCGCGCTGGCGGTGGCGATAAGGCGGTTCTGGCGCAGCATTTCGCCGGCCGAACCTCAGGCTCCGCCTGTTGACGGGGCAATCCTTGAAGCTTCAACAGCTGTGCTGACCTTGAAGTACCTCGACGGAGGGCATGGCCAGGGCTGTAACAACGAGGATGATCGCTACACCCTGTGGCGGCGCCGTTTCCACCACTTGACCTTCTACGGATTCTTGCTGTGCTTCGCGGCTACCTTGGTCGCCACGGCATATCACTACGTACTCGACCTTCAGGCGCCTTACCCCGTGCTGAGCCTGCCTGTGCTGCTGGGCACGGTCGGGGGGATCGGCCTGGTCATTGGCCCCGCCGGGCTGCTTGTGCTGAACCTGCGCCGAGCGCCGGAACAGGGCGACCCCAGGCAGCGGCCAATGGACAGGGCCTTCATCCTGCTCCTGCTGTTGATCAGTCTCTCCGGGCTCGCCCTGTTGGGCCTGAGGGATACCGGGGCCATGGCGGTGCTGTTGGCCGTTCACCTGGGCACGGTCATGGCGCTGTTCATCACGTTGCCTTACGGCAAGTTCGCCCACGGCCTGTTCCGCAGCGCAGCGCTGCTGAAGTTCGCGCTTGAAAAGCGCCGCCCCGACACACTCGGCCTGGGCAGCGACTGATTGATGGGCGCGGCAGCAGCACAGGGTGGATGTCGGCGGTCTGACGGGCACGCCCAGTCAACGATTGGGCCATTTCTCCAGCAGGATCGACACGAATTTTTCAGCTGCAGGCGAAAGCGAGGCGCCGCGTCGGTAAACCAGGCCGAGTGTTCGGGTGACCTGGGGTTCGATCAACGGAACACTGACCAGGGTCGGATGGTCGGCGTTGGGCATGGCCAGGCTGGGCATGGCCGATACCCCCAGGCCGGCCTCCACCATGCCGAGCGAGGTCGAGAGGTGTTGTACCTCGTAAAACCACTTGGGGCGCAAGTTGAGCCCGGATAGCGCGTGGTCGAGCAGCATGCGATTGCCGCTCAGTCGGCCTACGCCGATCAGGCGGTAATCGGCAAGCTCGGTCCAGGTGACGGCGTCACGGCCTGCCAGTTTGTGGTCGCGCCGGCAGGCCAGGACGAAGTGTTCCTGCACCAGCGAGACGAACTCGATGTCCGGGTGTTGCCCGCTCATCATGTTGATGCCGAAGTCAGCCTCACCCCGCAGCACCGCTTCAAGCCCGTCGTTGGCGCTTAGATCGAGCAGGCGAATACGGATTTTCGGGTACTGCTCGTTGTAGTCGCGGATCACCGACGGCAGGAAGTAGAACGCTGCCGTGGGGATGCAGGCAAGGGTGACCTGGCCGGTTTGTCGTTCTGCCAGTTCGCGGATGCTGAGAATGGAGTCTTCGAAGTCGTCCAGTAACCGTCTGGCTTTGGGCAAAAAGTCGCGCCCGACGCTGGTCAGGCTGACGCGACGGGTGGTGCGCTCGAGCAAGGAGGTACCTAGGCCTTCCTCCAGCTTCTTTATGCGCCGGCTTAGCGCTGGCTGGGAGAGATGCAGTGCTTCGGCAGCTTCGTGGAAGCTGCCGAGTTCGGCGATTTTCACGAAAGATCGGATGTCTTGCAGCTCATATTCCATATAAAAGCCTTGGCCCGTTCAAAGAGGAATTATTTTGTGAAAGGCAATAATCGCTACGATATTTGCATTGGATTGATTTATCCATCCCTGTCACTCTTTTGCTCACAGCATCAATGATGTCCATTGATCAACAAGAGTGCGAAATCATGCAACGAATTCCTTGCGTACTCATGCGCGGCGGTACCTCCAAAGGGCCGTTCTTCCACGCCTGGGACCTGCCTGCCAATGTGGTCGAGCGCGACGAGTTGCTGATCAACCTCATGGGCTCTGGCCATGAGCTGGAAATCGACGGTATCGGTGGCGGCAGCCCGCAGACCAGCAAGGTGGCAATCATCAGCCCGTCACTGCACGCCGACGCTGACGTCGACTACCTGTTCGTGCAGGTCATGGTCGCACAGCGCCGGGTCGATACGGCCCCCAACTGCGGCAACATGCTGTGTGCTGTTGGGCCATTCGCCATCGAACAGGGGTTGGTAAAAGGCCAGGAAGGCAAGACCTTGGTGCGCATTCGCAACCTGAACACCGGCACTTTCGTCAATTCGCTGGTCGAAACGCCCGGCGGGATCGTGCGCTACGAAGGCCGCACGGCGATCGATGGGGTTCCGGGCACTGCCGCCCCGGTGCACCTGACCTTCCTCGACGCGGTCGGCAGCAAGACCGGCAAGCTGTTCCCCACGGGCAAGGCCCAGGACGTGATTGATGGCGTGCCGGTGACCTGCATCGACATGGCCATGCCGATGATGGTGGTAGAGGCTAGCCAATTGGGGGTCAGTGGCTCGGAAACCCCTGCTCAGCTGGACGCCGACAGCGCGCTGCTCAAACGCCTGGAAGCGTTGCGGCTGAAGGCCGGAAAGGCCATGGGCCTGGGCGATGTCAGTGGCATGGTCATCCCCAAGCCAGTGCTGGTGTCCAAGCCGCGCTACGACGGCACGCTGCAGGTTCGCTATTTCATGCCGCACAACTGCCATCGTGCCTTGGCGATCACTGGCGCGGTGGGGCTGGCGACTGCCTGCGTCAGCCCTGGCACCGTGATTGCCGACCTGTTGGGCGAAGGTGCACAGCAACTGGCCGAGGTCCGCCTGGAGCATCCAAGTGGCGGCATCGATGTTGCGCTGACGCGCAGCGGTGCCGATGGCAAGACGATCCAGGCTTCGGTGGTGCGAACCGCCCGGCGGCTCTTCTCAGGGTTCGTCTACGCCCCTACATTCCGCAGGTTGGCCGGGTAGCTCCAGGCGCTGATCCAGACCTGCACATTCGTAACAAGCGCATCCGCACAATTTCAACAATGGGTGATGCCTCATGAGACTCGCCAAATCGCTGTATTTCCAGATTCTCTGCGCCGTCCTGCTGGGCGTGGTGGTCGGACACTTCTGGGCGCAACAGGCCGTGGCCCTCAAGCCGCTGGGTGATGCGTTCATCAAACTGATCAAGATGATGATCGCGCCGGTGGTGTTCTGCACCATCGTCACCGGCATCGCCGGCATGACTGACAAACGTTCCCTGGGACGCTTGATGAGCAAGACCCTGCTGCTGTTCCTGGGCCTGACGATGGTCAGCCTGGTGATCGGACTGGCGGCGGTTTACCTGTTCAAGCCAGGTGCCGGCATGAACATCGATCCTGCTACCTTGAGCACAGCGGGCCTGAGCCAGTACACCGCGTCGGCCGCCAAGCTGAGCGTGGTGGACTTCTTCATGCACATCATCCCGGACACCTTCATCGGTGCCTTCAACAAGGGTGAGGTCTTGCCGGTGCTGTTCATCGCCGTACTCAGCGGTTTCGCCCTCTCGTCGATGGGCGAAAAGGGCAAGCCGGTACTGGACGTGCTGGAGTCGGCCTCGACCATGGTGTTCCGCATCTTCGGCTACCTGATGCGCTTTGCCCCGGTCGGCGCTTTCGGCGCACTGGCATTCACCGTGGGCCAGTACGGGATTACGTCCCTTGGTGCGCTGGCCAAGCTGGTGGGGACGTTGTACATCGCCTGCGCCTTCTTCGTGCTGGTGGTGCTCGGTGGCATCTGCCGCGCCCATGGCTTCAGCCTGTGGAAGTTGCTGCGCTATTTCCGCGAAGAGTTCCTCGTGGTGCTGGGTACTTCCTCCACCGAGCCGGTGCTTCCGCGCATGCTCGAGAAACTCGAGAAGCTTGGGTGCAAGAAAGGCGTGGTTGGCCTGGTGCTGCCCACTGGCTACTCGTTCAACCTGGACGGTACTGCGATCTATCTGTCGTTGGCAGCCGTGTTCATCGCACAGGCCTGCAACATCGACCTGAGCCTGGGCCAGGTGGTCACCATGCTGGCGATCATGCTGCTGTCCTCCAAGGGCGCGGCAGGTGTCACCGGCAGCGGTTTCGTGGCCTTGGCCTCGACCCTTACCGTGATCCATGACATTCCCCTGGCCGGCCTGGCCCTGTTGATCGGGGTCGACCGCTTCATGTCGGAAGCCCGTGCGCTGACGAGTCTTGCCAGCAACGCTGTGGCGACGGTGGTGGTATCGCTGTCGGAAAACGCCTGTGACCGCCAGACGTTGCACAGCCGCCTGAACGGCGAGCCGGTGGTCACCCCCGTCGCTGAATCGGCCGACTGGGTCGCCGAACCACACCGCCACGGCTGAGCCTCGACACCCTCAAGCTTTTCACAGGCCCCCACCAGGCGTTGCCGGGTGGGGGTCAGGGGGCCGTCTGCGCTGCAGGGGGCCACATAGACAATAAAAACAAGAGAACAAACCATGCTCGCACTTCTGGGCCTGATCATGGTGGTGACCTTCACCTACCTGATCATGAGTAAACGCCTGTCACCGATCGTCGCGCTGACCATCGTGCCGATTGTTTTCGCCCTTATTGGCGGTTTCGCGCCAGACCTGGGCAAGATGATGCTCGATGGGCTGAAAATGGTCGCACCGTCTGCCGCGCTGCTGCTGTTCGCCATCCTGTTCTTCGGCCTGATGATCGACGCCGGCCTGTTCGACCCGCTGATCCGCAAGATTCTCAAGCGGGTGAATGGCGACCCGATCAAGATCGCTATCGGCACCGCTCTGCTGTCGCTGCTTGTGGCGCTGGACGGTGATGGCACCACGACTTACATGATTACCTGCGCTGCCATGCTGCCGCTGTACAAGCGCATCGGCATGAACCCGATGATCCTGGCGACCGTATCGATGCTGTCATTGAGCATCATGAGCGGCATGAGTCCTTGGGGTGGTCCCGCCACCCGCGCCATTGCCGCGCTCGGTCTGGATGCGACCGAGTACTTCATTCCGATGTTGCCCACCGTCATCGGTGGGGCGGTGTGGGTCGTGTTCACCGCCTACCTGCTGGGCCGTGCCGAGCGCCGGCGTATCGGCAATATTGCCCTGGAGTCCGGTGGCGGCAACTGCTACATCAAGGAAATCCTTGGCGACAACCCGCACAAGCGTCCGCGCCTGGCCTATGTGAACCTAGTGTTGGTGATTGTCGTCATGACTGCGCTGGTGCTGGGGCTGATGCACGCAGCCATCCTGTTCATGATCGGTTTCGTCGCCGCGCTGATGATCAACTACCCGCAGCTGAATGTGCAGAAAGAACGCATTCTCGCCCATTCGGGTAACGCCATGACCGTGGTGCTGCTGGTATTCGCCGCAGGCATATTTGCCGGTATTTTCTCGGGCACCAAGATGGTTGACGCACTGGCGCAGACCCTGGTGGACTGGATTCCGGCAGCCTGGAGCCACTGGTTCCCGCTGGTGGTGGCGCTGACCAGCATGCCGCTGACTTTCGTGCTGTCCAACGACGCCTACTACTTCGGCGTTGTGCCGATCCTGGCGAACGCCGCTGCCGCCTATGGTATCGACCCGGTGGAAATTGCCCGCGCCTCGGTGCTGGGGCAGCCTGTGCACCTGATGAGCCCGCTGGTGGCCTCCACCTTGCTGCTGGTGGGCATGGTCGACCGGGATATCGGCGACTTCCAGAAGGCCACGGTGAAATGGGCCGTGCTCACCTCGCTGGTGATCACAGCACTGGCGTTGCTCACGGGTGCCTTGTCCTTCTTCGTTTAGGCATTATCGGGCGCCGCCAGGCGCCCCGACCTCCGCTCACTCCGAAAACAACAATAGAGTACCGATCATGTCCCGAGTTGTGTTCCGTGGGGCCACCTTAGGCCTGCTTTGCGGCTGGCTGCCTGTTGCCGGCGCTTCCGGTTTTGTCGATGACAGCAAGCTCAAGCTGCAGTTGCGCAACGTGTATTTCAACGAGAATTTCCGTGACGAGCAGGGTATGAGTGCCCGCGCTGCCGCCACGGCCAAAAGCGAACGGGTGGAATGGGCTCAGGGCTTTCTGCTCGACTACCAGTCAGGTTTCACCCAAGGTACTTTGGGTGTGGGGCTCGATGCACTGGGCCTGCTGGGCGTACGCCTTGATTCCGGGCGCGGGCGCAGCGGTACCGGGCTGTTGCCGGTGCACGACGATGGCCGTGCGGCGGATGAGTTCGCCAGTGCCGGGGTCACGGCCAAAGCCCGCCTGGGCAGCACCGTGGTCAAGCACGGCACCTTGCTGCCCAAGACACCGGTGCTGGTCTACAACGATGCGCGGGTGCTGCCACAGACCTATCAGGGCACTCAGCTGACCAGCACGGATATCGACGGGCTGACCCTGACGGCCGGGCACCTTGACCGTTTCAAGCAGCGTGACTCGTCCAACAGCACTGGCATTTATCTGGATGGCTATGGGGGCGGCAAGTCGGGTGACTTCAGCTTTGCCGGTGCCGACTATGCCGTCAGCAAACAACTGCGCCTGAGTGTGTACCATGGCCAGTTGGAGCACTTCTATCGCCAGGATTTTGCCGGGCTGGTGCATGACCTGCCGCTGGCTGGCGGGGTTCTGACCACGGACCTGCGCTACTTCAAAAGCCGCGACAGCGGGGCGGCCTATGGCGGCGGCATCGACAACCAGATGTTCAGTGGCCAGGTGGCGTATGCGCATTCCGGCCATACCCTGGGGGCCGGTTATCAGGTGCTCGATGGAGATGCCGGTTTGCCGTATATCAGCGGTGCGACCGTTTATTCGTTCAGCAACGTCGGCATCGGCAAGTTCATCGAGGAGGAAGAGAAAACCTGGATGGCCAGCTACGCCTACAACTTCGCGGCCGCCGGCGTGCCGGGGCTGACCTTCATGACGCGCTACCTGAGTGGCGACAATGGCCGCTCAGGTGGCGAGGGCATCAAAGAATGGGAGCGTGACGCCGAGATTGCCTACGTGGTGCAGGGCGGGCCAATGAAAGGTCTGGGCGTGAAACTGCGCAACTATGTCTATCGTTCGGATTTCGCTCGCGGGCGCGACAGCAACCGCTTGTACCTTACCTACGATATCGCCATCTGGTGATGGCGCGGGCCGGGTCACATACCCGGCCCAGGCCTTGCTTGCGGTGCCCCGCTCAGCGGCGCAGCAGGCGAGAGACCACGAGTGTGACAGCGGCTGTGATGGCCATTGCGGCGAAAGGCTTTTCCTTGACGAATGAAGACACCGTGTCCAGCGTGTCACCATAGGACTTGGTCAACTGACCTGCGGCCTGACGCCCATCGCCTTCGGCCTCCAGCGCCGGATCTTCGACCAGTCGGCCTACAGCGCTCTGCGCCTTGCCTGCGAGGTTTTCAGCAACACCTTCGATCTGTTCACGTTTCATGATGTTTGTGTTCCTTCCTGTGAGCGACTGAGTGTCAACAACACAGGCTTAGGGCGGTGGCGCGTCGCAATGGTTCCAACGCAAGCAAGGTCGAAGACAAGCAGGCGGGCTTATCGAGCATTTTGACCGTTACGTACTGGGCAAGTCTGCAGCCTGGCGGGCCTTCTTCTCGAGTATCCGCGCCCCGGTTCCTTCCTTGGCCAGCACATCTTCGGGGTTGCGCAGCGGGCAGTCTTCAAGCGACAGGCAACCGCAGCCAATGCAGTTGTCCAGGCTGTCGCGCAGTGCCTCCAGTGTGCGAATGCGGGCATTCAGGTCTTCGCGCCAGGCCGTGGACATCTCGCTCCATTGTGCTGCCGTGAGCTTGCTGTTGGGGGCATAACGGCTGAGTGCCTGTTTGATTTCCTCAAGCGCAATACCCGTGCGCTGGGCCACCTTGATGATCGCCAGGGTACGCAGCACCAGCGAGGGATAGCGGCGCTGGTTGCCTGCTGTGCGGACGCTGGCGATCAGCCCTTTGGTTTCGTAGAAGTGCAGCGCAGACACCGCCACGCCGCTGCGCTTGGCCACTTCACCCACTGTGAGCATCCGTGTGCTGTCCGCTGCCATACGAGTCGACCTAAAGTTAAGTTGAGCTTTTATAAGCCGGCCCGGTCGGCGCCGCAACCGTTTTCCGGGGCATCGGGGTATTGCATGAAGGCATTCGCCTTTGCCCCATCATCTTTCAGTGGTTGGGCACGCTACCCAAAGCCACGGCGCACAGTTCTCACCTCATAGCCCAACCCTTCCAGGTAGGCTTTTACGAGCGCCGTGCGCCAGTGCTCAGGCTGATAGTGGCCGGACCAGTCGTCGACAGTGAATACCCCATTCTTATAGGCGATATAACCTGCAGCGCTGACGTTGTTGCTGGCATTGAAATTCCACATTTCAGCGCCGCTGGCGTGAGTATTCAAGAGGGGGTCAGTAGAGGCGCCGAAGACGATCAGGGTGGTTTCGTCTCCTTCATTTATGAGTGTGTATTTGTAAATGAGTGATGGACTGATTTTTTGGGCGTTATTTTTGTTGTTGATGATATGGATGTCTACGATGTCCTCGCTTATTAATTTTTTGGCATTCTTGAGTTCGGTTTGAAGGTGTTTGGCTTGGTTGTTCGAAAGCAGGTGTGCCGTATTGGAGGGTTTGAATTGTTTTCTATAATTCCTGCCTATCTGAATGGCTGCCTGGAAAAATTTATTGATTGCATTTTTTCCGCTAGGGTCTTGTGCGTTGATAGGGTCGTTCAGGCAGTAGGCATAGGCATTGATGCCGCCTTTGAGGAAAGGGCTCTGGTTGTCTGGGCTGATGAATCGCATCAAGCGTGGGATGAATATTCGGTACCCATTTCCGAGTGCATAGCCTTCCAGCGCAGAAGCGTAAAATTCACCATTGAACCCCACCGCTCCGGTCAGTTCCGCTTCGGTGTTTCGAAACCCATAGGGTGTATAGTTTCCTGACTGACCTTTTGTTGGGCCCGTGGGTGTTCGTGCGGCGCCATGTTGGTCATGGGCCTGGCTTTCCGAACAGGCTGCAATGGCCGGATCGTGTTTTTTGCGTGATGTCGAAGTTTTATGCGTTGACATATCTCTGAGATCCGTCAGATCTGGCACTTGGCATCAGTGTGTTATGAAGTGCACAGGCTTAAGCTGATAAAAGTATCAGGTCATTCAGGCTGCAACACTTCAGGGGATACGCGTTTCGCTGCCGGTAGATAGAGGCTCGCCACTGTAGCCTCACATTCCGATCGGCTGCTTTTCGGCGTTTCGATAGCCATAGGGCAAGTAGTTGCTTGGCATGCGTTTTGATATATGCGTAGAGCCAGTATCTGTAGGCATGGTCTTGATGAGCCCGAACTGAACGAGGTATGAGTGTGCCTCACCTGTCACAGGTTCGACACTGATAAAACTGTCAGGTGATTGCAGTTTAACAATGTCGTAATTTTCTCACTTTACCCCTTCAGTATCTGGTCGCGGCGCATCTGGGTGACCAAGGTAAAGCGGTCATCCGGGTGCACGGTCTCGGAAACCGCCATCAAATCACCATTCTCCTCGCGGTAATGGCGGATGATGTTCAACCCCGGCGAGCCTGCTTCGGCCTTCAGCGCCTTGGCCATTTCCGCTGTCAGCAAAACCGCGCGCACTTGCTGGTCGACCACTGCGATTGACCGGCCATAGTGCTGTTCGATCAACCCGGCAATCAGCCGGTCAGGGTGCTCGCGGGCCAGGTCAATGACCTCGGTATAGTCGCGCGGCGCATACACGTCGGTCCAGCAAAGCGGCGCGGCAGGGTGCTGCCGGTCGACGCGGATGCTCGACACGCAGAAGTAATGCTCCCCCGGCACCAGCCCCAGCCGCGCCGCCTCGTTCAGGTCGGCGACAAAGTGGCGCACGCTCTGGATTTCCCGCTGCTGGGTGTCTGCCAGGTGCGCCAGGTCAGCCACGCAGGCCGACGATTGCGAATAGCCGCCGCGCGGGCTGCTGGCCTCCACGCGAGTGCCCACCCGCTTGCGCCGCGACACCAGCCCTTGGGTGAGCAACTGGTTGATAGCGGCACGCACCGTGTGCCGGCTCACATTATAAAGGTCGCACAGCTCGAATTCGGTCGGCAGCAGGCTGCCCACCGGGTAGCGGCCGCTGGCAATGGCTTGCATCAAGTCCTTTGCCACGGTGGAGTAGCGCGTTGGGTTCATACCTTTGCTCTGGCTCGCCTATTTCATCGGTTGACAGTGTAACAGCGGCCGAATGCCGAACGTTCCAGCCTGTCGAGCAGGGCCACCCAGGGGCTTGCCAGAACCTGTTTGGCGCCTGGGAGATCGAGCGCCGCCCGCGCGGCGCATCGCGAGCTGCGCTCGCTCCTACGTTTGTTTCTGGCCAGTGACGCCTGTGACAGGCGCGCGCGACCGCCGTGTTTGTACGACGCGATATCGAGCCCTGCGCCAAGGCGTACGCGCGCAAATCCCACAGGAATGATTGGCCCGAAACAAACGTAGGAGCGAGCGCAGCTCGCGATGCGCCGCGCGGGCGGCGCTCGATCTCCCAGGCGACGCACCTCTACCGCCATACAGGCGGCGCTCGACCTCCCAGGCGACGCACCTCTACCGCCATACCTTCAAGGCCACACCGCCTGGCATGACGTTGCGCAATGGCCGGGTGTGTTTGCCGTGGGTTTTAGGGGGTGGCAGAAATCGAGCGCCGCCCGCGCGGCGCATCGCGAGCTATGCTCGCTCCTACGTTTGTTTCTGGCCAGTAACGCCTGTGACAGGCGCGCGCGACCGCCTTGTTTGTACGACGCAATATCGTGCCAAGCGCCAAGGCGTTCGCGCACAAATCCCACAGGAATGACTGGCCCGAAACAAACGTAGGAGCGAGCGCAGCTCGCGATGCGCCGCGCGGGCGGCGCTCGATCTCCCAGGCGACGCACCTCTACCGCCATACAGGCGGCGCTCGATCTCCCGGGCGACGCACCTCTACCGCCATACAGGCGGCGCTCGATCTCCCAGGCGACGCACCTCTACCGCCATACCTTCAAGGCCACACCGCCTGGCATGACGTTGCGCAATGGCCGGGTGTGTTTGCCGTGGGTTTTAGGGGGTGGCAGAAATCGAGCGCCGCCCGCGCGGCGCATCGCGAGCTATGCTCGCTCCTACGTTTGTTTCTGGCCAGTAACGCCTGTGACAGGCGCGCGCGACCGCCTTGTTTGTACGACGCAATATCGTGCCAAGCGCCAAGGCGTTCGCGCGCAAATCCCACAGGAATGATTGGCCCGAAACAAACGTAGGAGCGAGCATAGCTCGCGATGCGCCGCGCGGGCGGCGCTCGATCTCCTAGGCGACGCACCTCTACCGCCATACAGGCGGCGCTCGATCTCCCGGGCGACGCACCTCTACCGCCATACAGGCGGCGCTCGATCTCCCAGGCGCCAAACAGGTTCTGGCAAGCCCCCTGCTGGCCCTGACCCGATCCCCCCGCCGACCACCCAACCCGCCATTCATCGCACTGCGCGAATGGCGGCCAAAAAGTGTCGGCATCATGAATGACCGCTTCGCGAGTCAACGCCTGGGCGGTGCACGGCAGGGGCGCGGAAGAGAAGAGAGCCGAAGATCACCCCGGTCGCTCAGTACGGGGCGATGGCGATTGCGTAGCGTGCAGTGCAGGTTTCGATTCGGCTAGGATGCTTGTTGATGCTGAAATTGAACCCACACAACAAGCACGGCCCGAGAGCACCCATGAACCGCAACGAACTGCGCAAAGCCGATATCAACCTGATGGTGGTGTTCGAAGCGCTGATGCAGGAACGCAACCTCACCCGCGCCGCGGAGAAGCTGTTCGTCGCCCAGCCCACGGTCAGCGCGGCGCTGGCCAGGTTGCGTACGATGTTCAATGACCCGTTGCTGGTTCGTGTGGGCAACCGCATGGAGCCCTCGGCCAGGGCCGAAGAGGTGATCAAGTACCTCACGCCAGCCTTGGATGCGATGTCCGTGGCACTCAGCATGACCCATGATTTCGACCCGCTGACCAGCAAGATGACCTTCCGCATTGGCTTGTCCGATGATGTCGAGTCGGGCCTGTTGCCGCCGCTGTTGCGGGCGCTGCGGGTGGAGGCGCCAAACGTGGTGGTGGTCGTGCAGCATGTGGACTACTGGCGCATTCCGGACCTGCTGGCGGCGGGCGACGTGACGGTGGGTATCAGCCAGACCAAGGGCCTGCCCGCCAATGCCAAACGCAAGGTGCTACGCACCATGCAGGCCAGGGTAGTGCGGGCCGACAAGTCCACCACGCCGCTTTCTCTGGATGAGTTTTGCCAACGCCCGCATGTCCAGGTTTCGCCGACCGCCAACACCCAGGGTGTGGTCGACGACTGGTTGAAAGACATCGGCCGTGAACGCAAGGTGGTGTTGTCGGTGCCGCAGTTCAGTTCGCTACCGGCGATTCTGGCCGGTACCGACCTGCTGGCCTGCTGCCCGGACTATGCCGCACAGGGTATGGAACGCTGGGGCAACCTGCAGGCCGAGACGCTGCCGTTCGAGACTGCTGCACTGGAGCTGGCCATGGTCTGGTTGAGCACCACTGACAGCGACCCGGCCGAGCGTTGGCTGCGTAGTCGCCTGGAGCACTACATGGGCGGACTACGGGAAGCGGTCACGGGATGATGTCGGTCTCCAGGCTCAGCAGGTCCTGCACCGTCTGCCGCCGGCGGATCATCCGCAACACCCCGCCCTCGATCAGAAACTCCGGCAGCAGCGGCCGGCTGTTGTAGTTCGACGACATCGACGCGCCATAGGCGCCGGCATCGTGAATCACCAGCAGGTCGCCCACCTGTGCCTGAGGCAGGTCCTGCGGGGTCAGTTCCTGGTCATTCTGAGTGAACACGTCACCCGATTCACACAACGGCCCGGCCACCACAGTCGGTTGCCGTGGGCGGTCCACCGGCTGGCCGTTGGCATCAAGCAGGGTCATGCCGTGGTAGGCGCCGTACATCGCCGGGCGCATCAGGTCGTTGAAGCCGGCGTCGATCATGACGAAGGTATTGCGGCCCACTTGCTTGACGGCGCGCACTTCGGCCACGAGGTAGCCCGACTCGGCCACCAGGAAACGCCCTGGCTCGATTTCCATGCGCACGGGGTGGCCAAGCATCGCTTCGACTTCCTTGCGCGCTACCGCCCAGGTCTGCGCATAGCGCTGCAGGTCGACCGGTTTGTCGGTGCTGCGGTAAGGGGTGGAAAGCCCGCCGCCAATGGAGAACGCCTCGATGTCCACGCCCAGGCGGCCGATCAGTTCGATCATCGAGCGGGCCACCTGTTCCAGGTGCTGGTAGTCCACCCCGGAGCCAATATGCATGTGCACGCCCACCAGGTGCAGGCCATGGGCCTTGATGCACGCCAGCGCCTCGTCCAGCTCTTCATGCCAGATGCCGTGCTTGCTGTTTTCGCCGCCGGTGTTGGTCTTGCGGCTGTGGCCATGGCCGAAGCCCGGGTTGATGCGGATCCACACGCGGTGGCCGGGCGAGCGTTCACCCAGTTGGCGCAGCATGTCGATGGAGCCTGCGTTGACTTCGATCTTCGAGGCCACCACTCGCTCCAGGGTGGGGCGGTCCAGTGCGTCACAGGTCAGCACCACGCCGGCAGGGTCACCGTCAACGCTCGCGCCGGCGGCGAAGGCCCGCTCCATCTCACCCAGCGACACTGCATCCAGCACCAGACCATGGGCGCGCATCAGGCGCAGCACATGCACGTTCGGGTTGGCTTTCTGGGCGAAACGTACAGTGTCGAATACGCTCAGTTGCTCGACACGATCGGCGATGGTGCGGGTGTCGTATGCCCATAGCGGCGAGCCGTGCTGGCGAACCGCCTCGGCCAGGAGGGTGAAGGGTGCGGTCATGGTGGCGTTACTCGTTTAAGGAAGGCCACGAGGATGCGCCAAAGGGTGAATTCAGAAAAATAGCTATTCTTCTGCCAGCTATTCATATCTGATATACCCATTGTCGACTCTCCGGGTATTGCCGTGAAACTGTCCGTTCGCCACATCGAAGTGTTCCGCGCCATTATGGCGGCCGGTAGCGTCACAGGGGCGGCGCGCCTGTTGTTCACCTCGCAGCCCACCGTCAGCCGCGAACTGGCGCGGCTGGAGCAGGTGACTGGCCTGAACCTGTTCGAACGTGAGGGAGGGCGTCTGGTGGCCACAGCCCAGGCGTTGCTGCTGATCGAGGAGGTCGAGCGCGCCTACGTCGGGCTGGAGCGGATCGATCGCTTTGCCCAGGCCATCCGCAACTTCGAGCAGGGCCGGCTGGCCATCACCTGCTTGCCGCTGTTCTCGCAAACCTTGTTGCCCAAGGCTTGCCAGCGCTTTCACCAGCAGCACAGCGGCGTGAGCGTGAGCATTCTGGCGCAGGAGTCGCCTTTGCTGGAGGAGTCACTGGTTGCCCAGCAGCATGACCTTGGCCTGACTGAAGTCGAACAGATACCACGTGGCGCGTATGGTGAATTGCTGTTCAGTGCCAACATGGTGTGCGTGTTGCCCGAGCATCACCCGCTGCAAGTGAAGGCTGAACTGGAGCTGAGTGATTTCCATGAGGTCGATTTCATCAACCTGGCCAGTCTGGATACCTACCGCCAGCGTCTGGATCAGCACTTTCGTGCGGCCGGGGTCAACCGCCGCACGGTGATCGAAACCACCAGTGCAGCTTCGGTGTGCGCCATGGTCAGGCAAGGCCTGGGGGTGGCGATCATCAACCCGCTGAGCGGGCTGGAGGCGGCGCAAGGCGGGTTGCCGATCCGCCGGTTACGGGTGTCGGTGCCGTATCAGGTGATGCTGATACGCCCGGACCATCGGCCGGCATCGGCAGCGGTGGAGCCGTTTTGCGAGGCGTTGCGGGTGCAGGCGCAAGAAATGCAGGCAGCATTGGGCTAGGGCTTTGCGGGGCACTCAGATTCCATGCCATCCCCGCAGTGCCTGCTTCGCGGGTAAACCCGCTCCTACAGCTCGCAGACCAAGGTTCCAGTACCGGCCAGGATGTTTTCAAGGGTTTCCTTCACTTCATCCATGTCACTCAACTCGCTGGTCAGGTTGATCTCCAGCACTTCATCCCCCTTCAGCGCGTCCCGGTCACCGGCCGCCACTTCAATCAGCAGGCGCTTGGCGCTCAGGGTCACTTTAAGACCATCCAGCGTCGACGGCTCATCATCCAGGGTCAGGTCGACGGTGTCCTCGTCCGGGTAGCGGGTAAGCAGGAACATCTGACCTTTGTCGCTGTGGCAACACAGGGTCGCCATGTTGTCTTCCTCGTCATCGCAAGGGGTGGCGAACAGCAGGGCGGTGTTGATTTGCATGAGCAGGCTCGAATCAAAGGAAACGGAAGGGGATTCTGACAGTCTTGCGTACAGGCATAAACGTAAAGTTACCCCCCCTTGACCGAAATTGTCGCAGCGCTGCAAGCGTAGATGACCGATCAGTCGTTAAGCTTCGGCGAGCCCTGGGCGTGCCTGCGCACGTTCAACGTCTGGTTTTTTACCGTCCGCCATGCCACGGGTTGGCTATCGTTGATCCGTACACGGCGCACGCAGCGACGCTTCAATTATTACAAAGCCCAAGCGGAGTACCACAGATGGCGTTCTTCACCGCAGCCAGCAAAGCCGACTTCCAGCATCAACTGCAAGCGGCCCTGGCGCAGCACATCAGCGAGCAGTCCCTGCCACAAGTGGCGCTGTTCGCCGAGCAGTTCTTCGGCATCATCTCTCTGGACGAACTCACCCAACGCAGGCTTTCCGACCTGGCCGGCTGCACCCTGTCAGCCTGGCGCATCATCGAGCGTTTCGACCCCGAATATCCGCAAGTACGGGTGTACAACCCTGATTACGAACGCAATGGCTGGCAGTCGACCCATACCGTGGTCGAAGTGCTGCACCACGACCTGCCGTTCCTGGTCGATTCGGTGCGCACCGAGCTCAACCGCCGTGGCTACAGCATCCACACCCTGCAAACCACCGTGCTCAGCGTGCGCCGTGGCGCCAAAGGCGAGCTGTTGGAACTGCTGCCCAAGGGTACCCAGGGCGAGGGCGTGTGCTACGAGTCACTGATGTATCTGGAGATCGACCGCTGCGCCAATGCCGCCGAGCTGACAGTGCTGACCCGCGAAATCGAGCAGGTGCTGGCCGAGGTACGGGTGGTGGTGGCCGACTTCGAACCGATGAAGGCCAAACTGCGTGACGTGGTGGCGCAGGTAGAACAGACCGCCTTTGGCCCTGCCCAAAACGAAAAGAGCGAAGTCAAGGCCTTCCTCGAGTGGCTGCTGGATAACCACTTCACCTTCCTGGGCTATGAAGAATTCACCGTCAAGGGCGACGCCGATGGCGGCCAGATGGTCTACGACGAGCAGTCGTTCCTCGGCTTGCCACGCCGCCTGCGCGTGGGCCTGACCGCAGAAGAGCTGCGCATCGAAGACTACGCTGTGGCCTACCTCAACGAGCCGCTGCTGCTGTCGTTCGCCAAGGCCGCACTGCCCAGCCGCGTGCACCGCCCGGCCTATCCGGACTACGTGTCGATCCGTCAGCTGGACGCCGACGGCAAGGTCATCAAGGAGCACCGCTTCATGGGGCTGTACACCTCGTCGGTGTATGGCGAAAGCGTGCATGCCATTCCGTACATCCGCGTGAAGGTGGCCGAAGTCGAGCGCCGTTCGGGCTTCGATCCCAAGGCTCACCTGGGCAAGGAACTGGCCCAGGTGCTGGAAGTGCTGCCGCGTGACGACCTGTTCCAGACGCCGATCGACGAGCTGTTCAGCACGGTCATGGCAATCGTGCAAATCCAGGAGCGCAACAAGATCCGCGTGTTCCTGCGCAAAGACCCGTACGGCCGCTTCTGCTACTGCCTGGCCTACGTCCCGCGGGAAATCTACTCCACCGAAGTGCGGCAGAAGATCCAGCAGGTGCTGATGGAGCGCCTGAAGGCCAGCGACTGCGAGTTCTGGACCTTCTTCTCCGAATCGGTTCTGGCCCGTGTGCAACTGATTCTGCGGGTCGACCCCAAGAACCGCATCGACATCGACCCGCAGCAGCTGGAGCGCGAAGTCATCCAGGCCTGCCGCTCGTGGCATGACGATTACTCGGCACTGGTGGTGGAGAACTTCGGCGAAGCCCAGGGCACCAACATCCTCGCCGATTTCCCCAAAGGCTTCCCGGCCGGGTACCGCGAGCGCTTCGCCGCGCACTCGGCGGTAGTCGACCTGCAGCATGTGCTGAGCCTGTCGGAAAGCAAGCCGCTGGCAATGAGCTTCTATCAGCCGTTGACCCAGGTTGGCGAGCGCACCCTGCACTGCAAGCTGTACCACGCCGACACCCCGCTGGCGCTGTCCGATGTGCTGCCGATTCTGGAAAACCTTGGCCTGCGCGTGCTCGGCGAGTTCCCGTATCGCCTGCGCCATGCCAATGGCCGCGAATACTGGATCCACGACTTCGCCTTCACCTACAGCGAAGGCCTGAGCCTGGACATCCAGCAGCTCAACGACACCCTGCAGGACGCCTTCATCCACATCGTCCGTGGTGACGCCGAGAACGACGCTTTCAACCGCCTGGTACTGACTGCCGGCCTGCCATGGCGCGACGTGGCATTGCTGCGCGCTTACGCCCGTTACCTGAAGCAGATTCGCCTGGGCTTTGACCTGGGTTACATCGCCAGCACCCTGAACAACCACACCGATATCGCTCGCGAGCTGACCCGGTTGTTCAAGACCCGCTTCTACCTGGCGCGCAAGCTCACCCAGGACGACCTTGACGACAAGCAGCAGCGCCTGGAGCAGGCCATTCTGGCTGCGCTGGACGACGTGCAGGTGCTCAACGAAGACCGCATCCTGCGGCGCTATCTGGACCTGATCAAGGCCACCCTGCGTACCAACTTCTACCAGCCCGATGCAAACGGCCAGAACAAGTCGTACTTCAGCTTCAAGTTCAACCCCAAGCTGATCCCCGAACTGCCCAAGCCGGTGCCAAAGTTCGAGATATTCGTCTATTCGCCACGCGTCGAGGGCGTGCACCTGCGCTTTGGCAACGTCGCCCGTGGCGGCTTGCGCTGGTCCGACCGCGAAGAAGACTTCCGCACCGAAGTGCTGGGCCTGGTCAAAGCCCAGCAAGTGAAAAACTCGGTCATCGTGCCGGTCGGCGCCAAGGGCGGCTTCCTGCCGCGCCGTCTGCCGATTGGCGGCAGCCGTGACGAGATTGCTGCCGAAGGCGTGGCGTGCTACCGCATCTTCATTTCCGGCCTGCTCGACATCACCGACAACCTCAAGGACGGTGGCGTGGTACCGCCGGCCAACGTGGTGCGCCATGATGATGACGACCCGTACCTTGTGGTAGCGGCGGACAAAGGTACTGCGACCTTCTCCGACATCGCCAACGGCATCGCGATCGACTACGGTTTCTGGCTGGGCGATGCTTTTGCTTCCGGCGGCTCGGCCGGTTACGACCACAAGAAGATGGGCATTACCGCGCGCGGTGCCTGGGTGGGCGTGCAGCGCCACTTCCGCGAGCGCGGCATCAACGTGCAGGAAGACCCGATCACCGTCATTGGTGTGGGCGATATGGCCGGCGACGTGTTCGGCAATGGCCTGCTGATGTCCGACAAGCTGCAACTGGTGGCAGCGTTCAACCACCTGCATATCTTCATCGACCCCAACCCGGAGCCCGCTTCCAGCTTCGCTGAACGCAAGCGCCTGTTCGACCTGCCGCGCTCGGCCTGGAGCGACTACGACACCAGCATCATGTCCGAAGGCGGCGGGATCTTCCCGCGCAGTGCCAAGAGCATCGCCATCAGTGCGCAGATGAAGGAACGCTTCGCCATCGAAGCCGACCGACTGACCCCGACCGAGCTGCTTAACGCGCTGCTCAAGGCCCCGGTGGACTTGCTGTGGAACGGCGGTATCGGTACCTACGTGAAGGCCAGCACTGAAAGCCACGCCGATGTCGGCGACAAGGCCAACGATGCGCTGCGGGTCAACGGTAACGAACTGCGCTGCAAGGTAGTGGGCGAGGGCGGCAACCTGGGCATGACCCAGCTCGGCCGCGTCGAGTTCGGCCTGAACGGCGGCGCCACCAACACCGACTTCATCGACAACGCCGGCGGCGTGGATTGCTCCGACCACGAGGTCAACATCAAGATCCTGCTCAACGAAGTGGTGCAGGGTGGCGACATGACCGAGAAGCAGCGCAACCAGCTGCTGGGCAGCATGACTGACGAAGTGGCCGGGCTGGTGCTGGGCAACAACTACAAGCAGACCCAGGCGCTGTCGCTGGCCGCCCGCCGCGCCCGCGAGCGGATTGCCGAGTACAAGCGCCTGATGGCCGACCTTGAGGCGCGGGGCAAACTTGACCGCGCCATCGAATTCCTGCCGTCCGAGGAACAGTTGGCCGAACGCCTGGCTGCCGGCCATGGGCTGACCCGCGCCGAGCTGTCGGTGCTGATCTCGTACAGCAAGATCGACCTCAAGGAGCAACTGCTCAAGTCGCTGGTGCCGGACGACGACTACCTGACCCGTGACATGGATACCGCTTTCCCGCCGTCCCTGGTCAGCAAGTTTGCCGAAGCCATGCGTCGCCACCGCCTGAAACGGGAAATTGTCAGCACCCAGATCGCCAACGACCTGGTCAACAACATGGGTATCACCTTCGTCCAGCGCCTGAAGGAGTCGACCGGCATGAGCCCGGCCAACGTGGCCGGGGCCTATGTGATCGTGCGCGACATCTTCCACCTGCCGCACTGGTTCCGCCAGATCGAGGCGCTGGACTATCAGGTGCCCGCAGAAATCCAGCTCACCCTGATGGACGAGCTGATGCGTCTCGGCCGCCGTGCCACCCGCTGGTTCCTGCGTAGCCGCCGCAACGAACAGGACGCCGGGCGTGATACCGCGCACTTCGGGCCGAAGATCGCGCAGCTGGGGCTGAAACTTGATGAACTGCTCGAAGGCCCCACCCGCGAACGCTGGATGGTGCGCTACCAGGGCTTTGTCGAGGCCGGTGTGCCGGAGTTGCTGGCGCGTATGGTGGCGGGTACCAGCCACTTGTACACCCTGCTGCCGATCATTGAAGCGGCCGACGTTACCGGCCATGAGCCGGCGCAGGTGGCCAAGGCGTTCTTCGCCGTGGGCAGCGCGCTGGACCTGACCTGGTACCTGCAGGAAATCAGCAACCTGCCGGTGGAAAACAACTGGCAGGCGCTGGCCCGCGAGGCATTCCGCGACGATATCGACTTGCAGCAGCGGGCGATCACCATTTCGGTCCTGCAGATGGCCGATGCACCGGAAGACATGGATGCCCGCGTGGCACTGTGGGCAGAGCAGCACCGGGGAATGGTGGAGCGCTGGCGCGCCATGCTCGACGACCTGCGCAATGCCACGGGTACTGACTATGCGATGTACGCGGTGGCCAACCGCGAGCTGGTCGATCTGGCCATGAGCGGGCAGGCGGCGGCGGTGCCGTCCTGAGCCTTGTAGTCAGGTAAAACAAAGCCCCGGCAGTGATGCCGGGGCTTTTTTGTATGCCTGGGCTGGCCCTTTCGCGGGTGAACCCGCTCCTACAGGGGGCGGGCCCGGACAGGTTTACTTGAACCGTCTCTCCACACCTTTCTCGACCAGGATCTTCGCCGAAATCTCTTCCACCGAAAAATGCGTGGAATTGATGTTGGGGATGTTCTCCCTGCGGAACAGGCTTTCCACCTCACGTACTTCGAACTCGCACTGGGCAAAGCTGGAATAGCGGCTGTTGGGCTTGCGCTCGTGGCGGATGGCGGTGAGACGGTCGGGGTCGATGGTCAGGCCAAACAGCTTGTTGTGGTGCTTTTTCAGCACCGCCGGCAGCTGCAGGCGCTCCATGTCGTCTTCGGTCAGCGGGTAGTTGGCGGCACGGATGCCGAACTGCATGGCCATGTATAGGCAGGTTGGGGTCTTGCCGCAACGCGACACGCCAACCAGAATCAGATCGGCTTTGTCGTAGTAGTGGGTGCGTGCACCATCGTCGTTATCCAGGGCGAAATTCACCGCCTCGATGCGCTCCATGTAGTTGGAATTGCCGCCGATCGAGTGGGATTTGCCCACGGAATACGACGAATGGGCGATCAATTCCTGCTCGAGCGGGGATAAAAACGAAGAAAAGATGTCGATCATGAAGCCATTCGATGTCGCCAGGATCTCGCGGATGTCCTGGTTGACGATGGTATCGAAGATGATCGGGCGAACCCCGTCCCGCTCGGCCGCCGCGTTGATTTGCTGGACCATGGCTCGCGCTTTGTCCGGCGAATCGATGTAAGGACGGGTGAATTTGTTGAAGGGAATGCTCTCGAATTGCGCGAGCAGACTCTGGCCCAGGGTTTCGGCAGTGATACCCGTGCCGTCGGAGATGAAGAACGCGGTTCGTTTCATTTGCGATCTGGGCCTTAAGCTGATGACGATTCTTGGATATGATAAGTTCGGTTTGCCGAATGCGGCTGTCGACATTCTGCCACATTTGCAGAGCCTATTTTCCAGGTACAGGCCACAAACGCCCGGCCAAGTCAAAGAAGACAGGCGGGCGCCTTTTGAGCTTTTCCAACACAGTTAGTGGAGAGATCACCTTGGTAGAGTACGTAGTTTCCCTCGATAAGCTCGGCGTCCATGATGTGGAGCATGTGGGGGGCAAGAACGCATCCCTGGGCGAGATGATCAGCAACCTTGCCGGTGCTGGTGTATCGGTGCCGGGCGGCTTTGCCACTACGGCGCAGGCGTACCGCGATTTTCTCGAACAGAGTGGTCTGAACGACAGGATTCACGCTGCGCTCGACGCGCTGGACGTGGACGACATCAATGCCCTGACCAAGACCGGCGCGCAGATTCGCCAGTGGGTCATGGAGGCCGAATTCCCGCCACGACTGGATTCGGAAATCCGTACGGCCTTCGCCGAAATGGCCGCCGGCAACGACAACATGGCCGTTGCCGTGCGTTCCTCGGCCACTGCCGAGGACCTGCCGGACGCCTCCTTCGCCGGCCAGCAGGAAACCTTCCTCAACATCCGCGGCGTCGATAACGTGATCCGCGCGGCCAAGGAAGTGTTCGCGTCGCTGTTCAACGACCGCGCCATCGCCTACCGCGTGCACCAGGGCTTCGATCACAAGCTGGTAGCCCTGTCTGCCGGTGTGCAGCGCATGGTCCGCTCCGAAACCGGCACCGCCGGTGTCATGTTCACCCTCGACACCGAGTCGGGCTTCCGCGATGTGGTATTCATCACTGGCGCCTATGGCCTGGGCGAAACCGTGGTGCAGGGTGCGGTCAACCCTGACGAATTCTACGTGCACAAGAACACCCTGCAGGCCGGGCGCCCGGCCATCCTGCGCCGCAATCTGGGCAGCAAGGCGATCAAGATGGTCTATGGCGACGAAGCCAAGGCCGGCCGTTCGGTCAAGACCGTCGAAGTCGACCGCGCCGAGCGTGCTCGCTTCTGCCTGACCGATGCCGAGGTCAGCGAGCTGGCCAAGCAGGCCATGATCATCGAGCAGCACTACCAGCGCCCGATGGACATCGAGTGGGCCAAGGACGGTGACGACGGCAAGCTGTACATCGTCCAGGCTCGCCCTGAAACGGTGAAGAGCCGTTCCAGCGCCAACGTCATGGAACGCTACCTGCTCAAAGAGAAAGGCACCGTGCTGGTCGAAGGCCGTGCCATTGGCCAGCGTATCGGCGCCGGCAAGGTTCGTGTCATCAACGACGTATCGGAAATGGACAAGGTCCAGCCGGGCGACGTGCTGGTCTCCGACATGACCGACCCTGACTGGGAGCCGGTGATGAAGCGCGCCAGCGCCATCGTCACCAACCGCGGTGGCCGTACCTGCCACGCGGCGATCATCGCCCGTGAGCTGGGTATCCCGGCGGTTGTCGGTTGCGGCAACGCTACCCAGGTACTGAAAGACGGCCAGGGCGTGACCGTTTCCTGTGCCGAAGGCGATACCGGCTTCATCTTCGAAGGCGAACTGGGCTTTGACATCAAGCAGAACTCGGTCGATGCCATGCCGGAACTGCCGTTCAAGATCATGATGAACGTCGGCAACCCGGACCGCGCCTTCGACTTCGCCCAGCTGCCCAACGCCGGTGTCGGTCTGGCACGCCTGGAGTTCATCATCAACCGCATGATCGGCGTGCACCCCAAGGCGCTGCTGAACTATGCGGGCCTGCCTGCAGACCTGAAAGAAAGCGTCGACAAGCGCATTGCCGGCTACAACGATCCGGTCGGCTTCTACGTCGAGAAGCTGGTAGAAGGCATCAGCACCCTGGCGGCGGCCTTCTACCCGAAAAAGGTCATCGTGCGCCTGTCGGACTTCAAGTCCAACGAGTACGCCAACCTGATCGGCGGCAAGCTGTACGAGCCGGAAGAAGAAAACCCGATGCTGGGCTTCCGCGGTGCTTCGCGTTACATCAGCGAATCGTTCCGTGACTGCTTCGAGCTCGAGTGCCGTGCACTGAAGCGTGTGCGCAACGAGATGGGCCTGACCAACGTCGAGATCATGGTGCCGTTCGTGCGCACCTTGGGAGAAGCCAGCCAGGTTGTCGACCTGCTCGCCGAAAATGGCCTGGCCCGCGGCGACAACGGCCTGCGCGTGATCATGATGTGCGAACTGCCGTCCAACGCCATCCTCGCCGAAGAGTTCCTGGAATACTTCGACGGCTTCTCGATCGGCTCCAACGACCTGACCCAGTTGACCCTGGGCCTGGACCGTGACTCGGGCATCATTGCCCACCTGTTCGACGAGCGAAATCCTGCGGTGAAGAAGCTGCTGGCCAACGCCATTGCCGCGTGCAACAAGGCCGGCAAGTACATCGGTATCTGCGGCCAAGGCCCTTCGGACCATCCGGACCTTGCCAAGTGGCTGATGGAACAGGGCATCGAAAGTGTGTCGCTGAACCCGGACTCGGTACTCGAAACCTGGTTCTTCCTCGCCGAAGGCCAAGGCGCGGCCTGATGCAGTGAAACGCGGGAGGACGTCTGGCGTCCTCCTGCCTGGTTTTTTCCAGGGCGAGCTCCAGCAATGGATCCCGCCCTTTTTTGTGCACCAAGCAACCTTATGCAAAGCAGCAGCACTTTATTCCCCGTGGCCCTGCTCAGTGCCGAGCGCCGCGGCGATCTCAGCGAAGACGTGTATCGGATCAAGGCCGGTAATGGCCCGGACCCCAGCGTCGAGATCGCCATCACCCGTCTGGGGCTGGCCGATCAGGCCCAGGCCCAAGGCGTGCCGGTCATTCTCCTGCATGGCAGTTTCTCCAATCGGCGCTTCTGGTATTCGCCCAAAGGGGTTGGCCTGGGCGCCTATCTTGCGCGCGCCGGTTTCGATGTATGGATCCCGGAAATGCGTGGCCATGGCCTGTCGCCGCGTAACCTGGACTGGAAGCACAACAGCGTTGCCGCCTACGCCCGTGATGACCTGCCGTTGATCAACGCGTTCGTGCGCGAGCAGTCGGGCCAGGCGCCGCACTGGGCCGGCCATTCCCTGGGTGGCACCACCCTGGTAGCAGCGCTGGGGGGTGGTTTCCTGGCCGCCGAGCAGGTGGCCAGCGTGGCGCTGTTCGGCACCCAGATCAGCCGTGTCTATTGGCCGTTGAAAGTGCCACCGCTGGCTTGGGGTGCCAAGCTCGTGCTCAAGCGTTGGGGACAGATATCCGGGCCACGCTTCAAGCGTGGGCCTGAAGACGAGCCGATAGGCCTGGCCCTGGAGAGCATGCGCTGGCACGGCCTGTTCGGGCGCTTTGGCGACAAGAAGCACGATTGGTGGGCGGGGCTGGCAGAGGTGGATGTGCCGCTGCTGGCGGTGGCCGGCGCTGGGGACTTCCAGGATCCGGTGTGGGCCTGTCGCAAGCTGTTCGAGCAGTTGGGCGGCGAGCGCAAGCAGTTCCTGCGGCTGGGTCGTGAAGAAGGTTTCGAGGCCTTCGGGCATGTCGACATGCTGGTGAGCAAGGCCGCGCAGGTGCAGGTGTGGCCGCTGGTGGAGCGCTGGCTGCGCAACCCGCTGCTGCCGGTGCATGCGTCCACTGTCGTTGCGGAACCTGTGCCTGCCAGCTGAGTTTGCTGTACCTGTCATGGCCTCTTCGCGGGTGAACCCGCTCCTACACCGGATAACGGCGCGTTCCTGTGCAGGAACGGGTCACGCGTGGAAGGGCCGAGACAGGATGAATACAAATGACTGCCCGGTCCCGGATGACTGCGACAGCCTCCAAGGTGTAGCCTTGGCCGATACCCGCTTTCGTTGTGACTGACAGGAGCTTCCCATGCAGCATTACGTAACGCCCGACCTGTGTGACGCCTACCCGGACCTGGTACAAGTGCTGGAGCCGATGTTCAGCAATTTCGGTGGCCGCGATTCGTTCGGTGGCCAGATCGTCACCATCAAGTGTTTCGAGGACAATTCGCTGGTCAAGGAGCAGGTTGAACTCGACGGCAAGGGCAAAGTACTGGTGGTCGATGGCGGGGGGTCGCTGCGGCGTGCGCTACTTGGCGACATGCTCGCCGAAAAAGCCGCAAAAAACGGTTGGGAAGGCTTGGTGATCTACGGCTGTGTGCGTGATGTCGATGTGTTGATCCAGACCGATGTCGGCGTGCAGGCCCTGGCCAGTCACCCGATGAAGACTGACAAGCGCGGTATCGGCGATCTCAACGTTGCGGTGACCTTCGCCGGGGTAACCTTCCGCCCGGGCGAGTATGTATATGCCGACAACAATGGCGTGCTGGTTTCGCCGAGCCCGCTGAAAATGCCGGAGTAATGCGCCGCGCGCGCTGATGGAGCTTGGATGTTAGAGGAAGACAACGCGCAGTGGGGGCTGGTGCATGCCCTGGTGCTCGATGGCAAAGGCGGCGCGCGCTCGATTGCCCGTACCGAACTGGATGACCTGCAGCTGCAACCGGAGCAAAGCCTGTGGCTGCACTGGGACCGCAGCCATCCGCAAACCCGTACCTGGCTGTTGCACGACAGCGGCCTGAGCGAGTTCGCCTGCGAACTGCTGCTGGAAGAAAACACCCGGCCGCGCCTGCTGCCCTTGGCGGACGAACAGCTGTTGCTGTTCCTGCGGGGGGTCAACCTCAATCCGGGCGCCGAGCCCGAAGACATGGTTTCGGTACGCATTTTCGCCGAGGCGCAGCGGGTTATCTCGTTGCGCCTGAGGCCTTTGCGCGCCAGCGATGAAATTCTCCAGCTGCTGGAACAGGGCAGGGGACCGAAATCGGCCTCAGAGCTGTTGCTGTTGATGGGCGAACTGCTGACCGAAAAGGTCCAGGGCCTGGTCAGCGACCTGGCCGAGCTGGTCGACCTGGAGGAAGAAAAGGTCGAATCCGACGAGCGGTATACCCCGGAGCAGGGCAGCCTGCAGCAGATCCGCCGCCGTGCCGCTGGCTTGCGCCGCTTTCTCGCCCCGCAACGGGAAATCTACGCGCAGTTGTCGCGCAGTAAATGGAGCTGGTTCGCCAATGCCGACGCCGATTACTGGAATGAACTCAACAACAGCCTGATCCGCTACCTCGAAGAGCTGGAACTGGCCCGTGAACGCGCTGCGCTGGTGCTGGAAAGCGAAGACCGGCGGCGCAGCGAGCGGATGAACCGCACCATGTACCGCTTTGGCATCATTACCTGCATCTTCCTGCCCATGAGCTTTGTCACCGGGCTGCTGGGCATCAATGTCGGCGGCATCCCCGGGGCGGAAAACCCTCTGGGCTTCCTGTTCGCCTGCATTGTCGTGCTGGGGTTGGCCGTGGGGCAGTGGTGGCTGTTCCGGCGGTTGCGGTGGGTATAGCTGTGCAATTTGAAACATTCGTCCCAACGGGATGTGTGACCCGTTGCCCGGCCATCTCGTCTCTTGCTGACACTGCGCGAGGTGCCCATGCACGATCCGTTTGAAGAATCCCTGCGTGACCTGCTCAAGGCGTCACCCTCCGGCAATGACCGGGACGACCGGGACGACGCCGCTTGCCTGGGTCGCGTGCTGAAAACCGCCAACCGCCAGGTTGGCGCGGGTGATCTGTTCAGCCTGCTTGGTCGCTGGTGCCAGGCGCTGCTGATTGCCGTGAACAATGGCTCGGCGCACGTTGCGCCGGTGCGTCGACACTCTTCCCGCAACGCTGCCAGCGGCAGCAAAGCAGATAAGGCCGATTGAATATGGAACTCGATCTCTGGACCCAGAGCCTGGTCACCGCGATGACTGCCCTTTGGACCAAGGTAGCGAACTTCATCCCCAACCTGTTCGGCGCGCTGGTCGTGGTGCTGCTCGGTTTCGTGGTGGCCAAGCTGCTCGACACGCTGCTGTCCAAACTGTTGGCCAAATTTGGCCTGGACCGCCTGATGGCCGGCACCGGCCTCACCAAGATGCTCGGCCGGGGCGGTATCCAGGTGCCGATCTCGACCCTGATCGGCAAGATCGTCTACTGGTTCGTGCTGCTCATCTTCCTGGTCTCGGCTGCTGAATCGCTGGGCCTGGAGCGGGTTTCGGCGACCCTCGACATGCTCGCCCTGTACTTGCCCAAGGTGTTCGGCGCGGCCCTGGTGCTGCTGGCCGGCGTGCTGCTGGCGCAGGTGGCCAACGGCCTGGTGCGTGGCGCTGCCGAAGGTATCGGCCTGGAATACTCGGCGGGCCTGGGGCGTATCACCCAAGGCCTTGTGATCATCATCAGCATCTCGGTGGCCATCAGCCAGCTGGAAGTGAAAACCGACCTGCTGAACCACGTTATCGTTATCGGGCTGATTACCGTTGGTCTGGCTGTTGCCTTGGCCATGGGCCTTGGCAGTCGCGAAATCGCCGGGCAAATCCTGGCCGGCATATACGTGCGCGAGCTATACCAAGTGGGCCAGCAGGTGCGGATTGGAGAGGTCGAAGGGCATATCGAGGAAATCGGTACGGTGAAGACGACGCTGCTGACCGATGATGGCGAATTGGTGTCGCTGTCCAATCGCGAGCTGCTTGAACAGCGCGTCAATAGCCGCTAACCGCACAAAAGCTGTTAATGTATGCCGCCGCGAAATTCGACCCACGGGGTCGCGCGGCGACATTGACCTGACTGTCGGCCAGATCCGTTTTGAATAAAGTTCATTCGCCGCCCATGCGCTATGACCCCCGCGAGCTCACAGACGAAGAGTTGGTGGCGCGTTCGCATGAGGAGCTGTACCACGTTACCCGCGCCTATGAGGAGCTCATGCGGCGCTACCAGCGGACCCTGTTCAACGTCTGTGCGCGTTATCTGGGGAACGACCGTGACGCGGACGATGTCTGTCAGGAAGTGATGCTGAAAGTGCTGTACGGGCTGAAAAACTTCGAGGGTAAGTCGAAGTTCAAGACCTGGCTCTACAGCATCACCTACAACGAGTGCATTACCCAGTACCGCAAGGAGCGCCGCAAACGTCGGTTGATGGATGCCTTGAGTCTGGACCCTGTTGAAGAGGCGTCCGAAGACAAGGCTCCGAAACCGGAAGAAAAAGGCGGGCTGGATAAGTGGCTTGTGCATGTGAACCCGATTGACCGTGAAATTCTGGTGCTTCGTTTTGTCGCAGAGCTGGAGTTTCAGGAAATTGCCGACATCATGCACATGGGCCTGAGCGCCACGAAAATGCGATACAAGCGTGCGCTAGACAAGCTTCGGGAGAAATTTGCCGGCCTTGATGAAACTTAGTGGCGTGCAAATATCTCTAACGAACCGGTGAGTTCTGCTAGACTCGCCGTCGAGTTGTCCCTCTTGTTTGTGGTGGGACTGCTTAACTATCACCAGATGGGGATTTAACGGATGAAATTGAAAAACACCTTGGGCTTGGCCATTGGTTCGCTTGTAGCCGCCACTTCGATTGGCGCTATGGCACAAGGTCAAGGCGCCGTCGAGACTGAAATCTTCTACAAGAAAGAATTCTTCGACAGCCAGCGCGACTTCAAGAACGACGGCAACCTGTTCGGCGGCTCGATCGGTTACTTCCTGACCGACGACGTTGAGCTGCGTCTGGGCTACGACGAAGTACACAACGCTCGTGGCGAAGACGGCAAGAACATCAAGGGCTCGAACACTGCCCTGGACGCCGTTTACCACTTCAACAACCCGTACGACGCCATCCGTCCGTACGTTTCCGCTGGTTTCTCGCACCAGTCGCTGGGCCAGACCGGCCGTGGCGGTCGTGACCACTCCACCTTCGCCAACGTTGGCGCTGGCGCCAAGTGGTACATCACCGACATGTTCTATGCCCGTGCCGGCGTAGAAGCTCAGTACAACATCGACCAGGGCGACACCGAGTGGGCCCCGAGCGTTGGTGTTGGCCTGAACTTCGGCGGTAGCCCGAAGCAAGCTGAAGCTGCTCCTGCTCCAGTTGCTGAAGTCTGCTCCGACTCCGACAACGACGGCGTGTGCGACAACGTCGACAAGTGCCCAGACACCCCGGCCAACGTTACTGTTGACGCCGACGGCTGCCCGGCTGTTGCCGAAGTCGTTCGCGTTGAGCTGGACGTCAAGTTCGACTTCGACAAGTCGGTCGTCAAGCCTAACAGCTACGGCGACATCAAAAACCTGGCTGACTTCATGAAGCAGTACCCACAAACCACCACCGTGGTTGAAGGTCACACTGACTCCGTGGGTCCAGACGCTTACAACCAGAAGCTGTCCGAGCGTCGTGCCAACGCCGTCAAGCAAGTCCTGACCCAGCAGTACGGCGTAGAATCCAGCCGTGTTGACTCGGTTGGCTACGGCGAAACCCGTCCGGTTGCTGACAACGCCACCGAAGAAGGCCGTGCTATCAACCGTCGCGTTGAAGCTCAGGTAGAAGCCCAGGCCAAGTAATTGGTTTGAAGCTTCATGAAAAACCCGGCCTCGGCCGGGTTTTTCTTTGCCTGGGGTTTAACCGGCCTCGAAGGCTGCTCCTGCAGTCAGCCTGCGATTGCGATCCGCCCCACAGCCTGCTGCTCCCCAACCACCTCCCCAATCACCAAAATTGCCGGGCTACGCAAGCCAAACCCCCGTGCAGCTTCCACCATTCCCTGCACATCGCTTCTGCACTCCCGCTGTTGCGGCAGCGAGGCATTTTCGATCATCGCCACCGGCATTTCCGGCGCCATACCCCCCGCCAGCAATCCCTGGCGCACCTGTTCCAGCCGCGCCACCCCCATGTAGACCACCAGTGTTGTCCCGCCCTGAGCCAAGGCTGCCCAGTTCAGCTCGCTATCGTCCTGGGTGTGCGCCGTCACCAGCGTCACCCCTCGGCTCACGCCCCGTGAAGTCAGGGGGATCCCGCACTGCGTGGCCCCGGCCAGGCCGGCGGTGATGCCATTGATCACCTCCACTTCGATGCCATGGCCCTGCAGCCACAGTGCCTCCTCACCGCCACGGCCAAAGATGCAAGGGTCGCCGCCCTTGAGCCGCACCACGCAACGGCCCTGTCGCGCGTGGCGCAGCATCAGGCGCTGAATGAACGCTTGCGGTGTAGAGCGGCAGCCGCCGCGCTTGCCCACGGTCATTACGCGGGCCTGTGGGCAATGCTCGAGGACTGCCGGGTTGACGAGGTCGTCGACCATGACCACGGCGGCTTGCTGCAACGCACGCACTGCCTTGAGGGTGAGCAGTTCAGGGTCGCCAGGGCCGGCACCGACCAGCCATACTTTTGCATTCATCAGGGTTTCCTCATCGGCAAGGTGCGTTCAGCCCTTGAGCAGGGTGAACAGCAGTATCAGATTGATCAGCAATGACAACAGGGCCAGGGTGCGCCACACCTTCAGCGGCTCGCGTTCCAGCAGCGGCCGGGGCCGGCTGGGCAGTTCCTGGCGATCGCCGCGCTCGAGCAGCAGCAACCAGTGTTCGGCGGTTTCGAAGCGCTGCGCCGGGTCGCTCGCCACGGCCTGCAGCAGGTTGTGCTGGAGCCATTCCGGCAGGTCGGGTCGGTAGCGCGCGGCGTTGACCGGCTGGCCGAAGCGCGGGCGCTGGAAGGCCTCAACCTCGCCGTACGGGTAGTGTCCGGTCAGCAGGTGGTACAGGGTCACGCCTACTGCATACAAGTCCTGACGCGGGCTGGGCGCGTGGCCATCGAATGCTTCCGGGGCGATGTACGAGGGCGTGCCGGGTAGCTCGTGCAGCGGGTCTTCGGACAGGCCCGGGCAATAGGCCAGGCCGAAGTCCAGCAGGCGCAGCTGCCCATCGCGGCCCAGGTGCAGGTTGTCTGGCTTGATATCGCGGTGCAGCAAGTTGCGCCGATGCAGCACGCCTACTGCCTGCAGCAGTTGCCGGGCGACCTCCAGCCATTGCGGCAGGGGCAGCGGGCCTTGTTCGGCCAGCAACGCCGCCAGGTTTTGGCCGGGATATTCGCGCATCACGTAGTACAGGTGCTGGCGCTGACTGGCGGTGTGTAGCTCGGGGAAGTGCCGGCCGGCGATGCGGCGCAGAAACCACTCTTCCAGCAACAGCCCTTGTGCCGCCCCCGGTTCCTGTTCGCGTGCCGTGGGCAGGGTCTTGAGCAGCCAAGGCTGGTTCTGGCTATCGCGTACTTTGTACAGCAAGGACTGGCGGCTGTGCGCATGCAGTGTTTCGACCTGCCAGCCGTCGATCACCTGGCCCTCGCGCAGCAGGCCGGGCACAGGCCACTGTTGCAGTTGTGCCAGGGTATCGCCCAGGTTGGCCGTGCCCAGTTGCTCGACTTGCACCAGCAAGGCGCTG
This sequence comes from Pseudomonas sp. LTR0, assembly GCF_036630035.1. NCBI lineage: Bacteria > Pseudomonadati > Pseudomonadota > Gammaproteobacteria > Pseudomonadales > Pseudomonadaceae > Pseudomonas > Pseudomonas sp. LTR0. The sequence goes on along the minus strand of NZ_CP123734.1, from coordinate 3,700,110 downwards.
GCGTTGTCCTTGCTGCCATTGAGGTGGGCACTGGTGACCAGGGTGTCGGCGGCCAGTTGCAGGTCGGTTTGCTCGCGCAGCACGGCCTGGATGTGCTGTTCGCCCAGGCTGGCCCAGACCCCGTCGCTGAGCAGCAGAAAGCACTCGCCCGGTTGCAGCTCGCCCTCCAGGTAATCCACCAGCAGGTGCTGGTCCAGGCCCAGTGCCCGTTTCAGTACATGCTGCATGCCCGGTTGGTCCCATACATGGTCTTCGCTCAGGCATTGCAGGTTCCCCTCGTGCCAGCGGTACACCCGACAGTCGCCGACATGGGCCAGGGTAAAGCGCCTGCCGCGCAACACCAGCGCGCTAAGTGTGGTCAGCAACGGCTGGCCGCTGCCTTGGGCGCGCAACCAGCGGTTTTGCGCCAGCAGCAGGCGGTCGAGGGCCTGGGCCACGCTCCAGGTGGCCGGGGTGGCGTAGTAATCCAAGGCCAGGGCCTGCAGGCTGGCGCGCGCCGCCAGGCCGCCGTCGGCACATTGGCTGACGCCGTCGGCCAGGGCGAACAGGTAGCCTTTGCTGGCGGCCAGCTCTGGTGCCGGCGTGACCAGGCGCAGGGCGTCCTGGTTTTCCGCGCGAGGCCCGGTGGCGCTGGCCTGGGCGAAGCTCAGTTGCAGACTCATCGGCGTGCCTCAGACCCGCGCTGCAGTGACTGCAGTCGAGCCCCAGGTGGTGCGCCAGCGCTGTTTCACACCGTGCAGGCCGAACCAGGCCAGCAGGCCCAGGCTGGCGAACAGCCATAGCCCCAGCTGGTAATCGCCCGTGTGCTGCTTGATGGTGCCCAGCCCGGCCGCCAACAGGAAGCCGCCGATGCCACCGGCCATCCCGATCAGGCCGGTCATTACCCCGATCTCTTGGCGGAAGCGTTGTGGCACCAGTTGGAAGACTGCGCCATTGCCGGCCCCCAGGCCGAGCATGGCGCTGACGAACAGCGCCAGTGCGGCCGCGGCAGAGGGCAGGTTGAAACCGACTGCGGCAATGCAGATGGCGGCCACGCTGTACATGCCCAGGAGGGTGCGGATGCCGCCAAAACGGTCAGCCAGGGCGCCGCCGAGCGGGCGCATCAGGCTGCCGGCGAACACGCAAGCGGCGGTGTAGTAGCCGGCGGTAACCGGGTTCAGGCCGTATTGGTCGCTGAAGTAGCCGGGCAGGGCGCTGGCCAGGCCGATGAAGCCGCCGAAGGTAACGCTGTAGAAGAACATGAACCACCAGCTGTCACGGTCGCCCAGTGCCTTGAGGTAGTCGGCCATGGCTTTCGGCTTGGGCCGTTGCGGAGCATTGCGCGCCAGCAGTGCGAACACCACCAGGGCCAGTGACAGCGGGATCAGGGCAAAGCCGAATACATTGTTCCAGCCAAAGCCTGCTGCCAGTGCCGGTGCCAGCAAGGCTGCGAACACCGTGCCGGAGTTGCCGGCGCCGGCGATGCCCATGGCCTTGCCTTGGTGCTGTGGCGGGTACCACTGCGAAGCCAGCGGCAGCGAGACGGCGAAGGACGCACCGGCAAAGCCCAGGAATACACCTAGCAGCAGTGCCTGTTCATAGCTGTGCACGCCAAGGTACCAGGCTGCAGCCAGGGCGAGGATAACCACCACCTGGCCGATCAGGCCGGCAGTCTTGGGCGACAGGCGATCGACCAGAACGCCCATGGCAAAACGCAGGAGCGCCCCGGCCAGGATCGGTGTGGCGACCATCAGGCCCCGTTGTTGTGCGCTCAGTTGCAGGTCGGCAGCAATCTGCACCGCCAGCGGGCCCAGCAGGTACCAGACCATGAAGCTGAGGTCGAAGTACAGAAACGCGGCGAACAGCGTGGGCACATGCCCGGATTTCCAGAAGCTGGTACTCATCGAACACCTCACTCGGTAGTGCAACGGAACGAAAAAGACGCCGCTACCCGCTCCACGGGCGTGGAGGGGAGAGCGACGTCTTTGTCGGGATTCAAGTGGGGTAACCGCCGTTGGCTACCGGTGAGATTTGTTCAGCAAGAGATGGGCCAACTGTTGGTAGGGTTTGTCTTAAGGTCTTCAGCGCCTGTTAAATCGAGCGCCGCCCGCGCGGCGCATCGCGAGCTGCGCTCGCTCCTACGTTTGTTTTTGGCCAGTAACGCCTGTTACAGGCGCGCGCGACCGCCTTGTTTGTACGGTGCGATCTTGCGCCATACGCCAAAGCGTTCGCGCGCAAATGGCACAGAAATAATTGGCCCGAAACAAACGTAGGAGCGAGCGCAGCTCGCGATGCGCCGCGCGGGCGGCGCTCGATCTGCGTTTGTTTTTGGCCAGTAACGCCTGTTACAGGCGCGCGCGACCGCCTTGTTTGTACGGTGCGATCTTGCGCCATACGCCAAAGCGTTCGCGCGCAAATGGCACAGAAATAATTGGCCCGAAACAAGCGTAGGAGCGAGCGCAGCTCGCGATGCGCCGCGCGGGCGGCGCTCGATCTGCCAGGCGCCAAAAATCTCACGCCCAGCGCATCAGCCGAGCATCTCATGCATGGCAATGATCTGTTCGGCCACCTGGATCAGCTTCTGCTGCCGGCTCATGGCCTGGCGACGCATGAGGGTATAGGCCTGCTCTTCGTTGCAATCCTTCATCTTCATCAGCAAACCCTTGGCCTGCTCGATGCGCTTGCGTTCGGCCAATTGCTGGTCGCGCGCAAGCAACTGCGCCTTGAGTGCCTGGTCGCTTTCGAAGCGGGCCATGGCCACATCCAGGATCGGCTGCAGCCGCGCAGCATGGATGCCCTCGACAATATAGGCGCTGACCCCTGCCTGAATGGCCTGGCGCATCATCCCGGGGTCGTGCTCGTCGGTGAACAACACGATGGGCCGCGGCTGGTCACGGCTGACCAGCACTACCTGTTCCATCACGTCACGGTCTGGTGAGTCGGTATCGATCAGCACTACGTCCGGGCGCACCGTTTCGACGCAGGCGGGCAGGTCGATGGTCAGGTCCGGGGCTTCAATGATTTCGAAGCCGGCCTCACTCAATGCCGCCCGGAGACGACCTAGCTTGCTCTGGGTGTCGTCGATCAGCAGGATGCGCAACATGTTCGTCCTCCCCCCTCACACGCCGACACGGGCATCGGGCAGGTCGCCCAAGGCATGCAAGCTGAAACTTCGGGCATAGCCGAAGGGGTCGCTGCCGTCCCAGCGGGAGCCATCGATCAGCAGGCTGCTGCGCATCGGCTGGCCCGGGCAAGCGATGCCCAGGCTCTGTGCGGCCTCGCTGTACAGCTGCAGTTGCTGGACCTGCCGGGCCACGCCGAGGTAGTCGGGGTCTTCGCGCAGCAGGCCCCAACGGCGGAACTGGGTCATGAACCACATACCGTCGGACAGATAGGGCAAGTTGGCCCGCCCTTGGTCGAACAGGCGCAGGGCATGCGGGTCTTGCCATTGGTTGCCCAGGCCGTCCTCATAGTGGCCGAGCAGGCGAGGGGCTATGCTGTCCAGCGGGGTGTCCAGGTAGGCGCTTGCGCTCAGCAGTTGCGCGGTGCTGCGGCGGTTTTCCGGGCTTTGCTCGATGAACCGGCTGGCGGTGAGGATCGCCTTGATCAGCGCGCGGGCGCTGTTGGGGTATTGCTCGGTAAAGGCGCGCGCGCAGGCCAGGACCTTTTCCGGGTGATCCGGCCAGATCGACTGGCTGGTGGCCAGGGTGAAGCCTTGGCCTTTGGCCACGGCGTCGGCGGCCCAGGGTTCACCGACGCAGAAGCCGTCAATGCGCCCGGCCTGGAGGTGTGCAGCCATTTGCGCCGGTGGCACCACGACGCTGTCGACGTCGCGCAGCGGGTGGATGCCCTGGCTGGCCAGCCAGTAATACAGCCACATGGCGTGGGTGCCAGTGGGGAATGTCTGGGCGAACGTCAGGCGTGCGCCATGCTGGTGCACCAGGCGCGCCAGCGCCTCAGGGTTGGTCACGCCCTTGCGCTGCAGGGCAGGGGACAGGTTGATAGCCTGGGCGTTCTGGTTCAGCCCCATGAGCACGGCCATGTCGCTGGCAGGTACGCCGCCAATGCCCAGGTGCACGGCGTAGACCAGGCCATACAGGCAATGCGCGGCGTCCAGCTCGCCGCTGACCAGCTTGTCGCGTAGCCCGGCCCACGAGCCCTGGCGCTTGAGGTTGAGGGTAAGGCCGTGCTGCTGGGCGAAGCCCTGGGTGGCGGCGACCACCACCGAAGCGCAGTCGGTCAGGGCCATGTAGCCGATGTTCAGGCTGGTTTTTTCCGGCGCATCGCTGCCGTTGACCCAGGCCAGGGGCGTTGCTCGGGGTACAGTGTTCACAAGAGTCCTCGCCCTTACTGATAAGGCTGTGGGCTGAACGGGTGCAACCGATGTGCCAAGCGCTCCACGATTTGCTGTCCTGTCAGCCCCTCGCTGGCTATAATCGCCCCCTCACTCACCCTGAGCCTTGCCCGCCCATGTATACCCTGGCCCGCCAGCTGCTGTTCAAGCTTTCCCCGGAAACTTCCCACGACCTGTCCCTGGACCTGATCGGCGCCGGTGGCCGTATGGGCCTCAACGGCATGCTGTGCAAGCAACCGGCGTCATTGCCGGTTTCGGTCATGGGCTTGAACTTCGCCAACCCGGTGGGCCTGGCTGCTGGCCTTGACAAGAACGGCGCGGCCATCGACGGCTTCGCCCAGTTGGGCTTCGGGTTTGTCGAAATCGGCACTGTCACCCCGCGTCCGCAGCCAGGCAACCCCAAGCCGCGGTTGTTCCGCCTGCCGGAAGCCACGGCCATCATCAATCGCATGGGCTTCAACAACCTGGGCGTTGATCACCTGCTCGAGCGCGTACGCGCGTCGCGCTACAAGGGGGTGCTGGGCATCAACATCGGCAAGAACTTCGACACACCGGTCGAGCGTGCCGTCGATGACTACCTGATCTGCCTGGACAAGGTCTACACTGCCGCCAGCTACATCACGGTCAATGTCAGCTCGCCGAATACCCCGGGCCTGCGCAGCCTGCAGTTTGGGGACTCGCTCAAGCAGTTGCTCGACGCCCTGGCCGAGCGCCGCGAGCAACTGGCCGGCACACACGGCAAGCGCGTGCCGCTGGCAATCAAGATTGCGCCGGACATGAGCGACGAAGAAACGGCGCTGGTGGCCGCCGCGCTGATGGAGTCGGGCATGGATGCGGTGATCGCCACCAACACCACGCTGGGCCGTGAAGGTGTCGAAGCATTGCCATACGGTGGCGAGGCGGGCGGCCTGTCGGGCGCGCCGGTGCTGGAAAAGAGCACCCATATCGTCAAGGTGCTGGCAGGTGAGCTGGGCGGCAAGTTGCCGATCATCGCCGCCGGTGGCATTACCGAAGGCCGCCATGCTGCTGAAAAGATCGCGGCCGGGGCGAGCCTGGTGCAGATTTACTCGGGCTTCATTTACAAGGGGCCGGCGCTGATTCGCGAAGCGGTGGATGCTATCGCGGCAATGCCGCGCTGATCTGACAGGCCCATTCGAGGGGCGTGGGTACGGCTGATGAGGTTTGCCAAGGCATAAAAAAGGGCCCCTTCAAGGGGCCCCTGGGCCTTCGCCCGCCGCCCGGATGGGGCGTGCATGGTAAATCGAATTCAGTGTCCTCGTTCAGCCAACGGCGTGATTTTCGTTGAGTCTATGGATGCCAGCGGTGCCAGTCATTCCGTCCCAGTTATCACCGCGACCTTCACGCCAGCCGTTGATCCAGGCTTGGCGAACAGAAGGAAGATTGAAGGGGCAAAGTTCGCGGGATTTGCCGGTGACCCCGTATTGGTAACCACGTGAATATGCTCTTTCCAACGGATCACGCTTAAGTCTTCTCATAGGGTGTTGCCCTCACTTGTTGACTGTAATGTCCCGTCGGCCTCTCCGAGGCCGGGCAGAGTCGTTCTGCCGGTTTGCGCTCGCTGCCGGCGTGGCGAGCTGAAAGTGCCGCCTCGTTGCGAAGTGGCCTGAGACCAGTTCTATCGAATGCGAGTCACGGTGTGAATGACCGTTTTGTCATAAGCACGTAACCTTTCCAAGGGTCAGGGGATAAGTAAATAAATGCGACTCAACCTTGTTTGGTGTTCAGCCCCGTAATGATCGGGTTTTGCCGTTCTTTGACGTCATTTCGCCAGCGTTGTTTGCGGATGACAGAAATAATTTGAAATGCGACGAAGGGTCACATCGGCCCGCAGGTCGCCAGAATTTCTCGTACTGCCTGATGATCTAAGCTGTCTTTGCCACTGGGCCAGGCACGGATCGGTCAGGCGGCCCGGCTTTTCTGCTGCACTTTGTGTGCGCAGAGGGCCACCCGCACGCCTGCTGGAAAGGTGTACGGGCAAACATCGCGGGGCGATGCGTCGCCCCGTCAGTCAAATAGCCCAAGGCGCTGGAATACTCATGTCGGACCGTTTCGAACTTTACCTCACCTGTCCCAAAGGCCTTGAAAGCCTGCTCGCCGAAGAGGCCAAAGGCCTCGGCCTTGACGAGGTGCGCGAGCACACCTCGGCCATTCGCGGCGCCGCCGACATGGAAACTGCTTACCGCCTGTGTGTCTGGTCGCGGCTGGCCAACCGCGTATTGCTGGTGCTCAAGCGCTTCTCGATGAAGAACGCCGACGACCTTTACGACGGTGTGCACGCGGTCGACTGGGCCGACCACCTGGCAGCCGACGGCACCCTGGCTGTGGAGTTCAGCGGCCATGGCTCAGGCATCGACAATACCCATTTCGGTGCGCTGAAGGTCAAGGATGCGATCGTCGACAAGCTGCGTAACCGCGAAGGCCTGCGCCCGTCCGTGGAAAAGATCGACCCTGACGTGCGTGTGCACCTGCGCCTGGACCGTGGCGAGGCCATTCTGTCCCTCGACCTGTCCGGGCACAGCCTGCACCAGCGTGGCTACCGCCTGCAGCAAGGCGCCGCGCCACTGAAGGAAAACCTGGCGGCAGCGGTGTTGATCCGTGCTGGCTGGCCGCGTATTGCTGCCGAAGGTGGTGCGCTGGCCGACCCGATGTGCGGTGTGGGTACCTTCCTGGTCGAGGCAGCCATGATCGCCGCCGATATCGCCCCTAACCTCAAGCGCGAACGCTGGGGCTTCAGTGCCTGGCTCGGCCATGTGCCGGCGCTGTGGCGCAAGGTGCATGACGAAGCGCAGGCGCGCGCGCAGGCCGGCCTGGCCAAGCCACCATTGTGGATCCGTGGCTACGAGGCTGACCCGCGGCTGATCCAGCCGGGCCGCAACAACGTCGAGCGTGCCGGCCTGGGCGACTGGGTAAAGATCTACCAGGGCGAAGTCAGCACCTTCGAGCCACGTCCGGACCAGAACCAGAAAGGTCTGGTCATCAGCAACCCGCCCTACGGCGAGCGTCTGGGTGACGAAGCCAGCCTGCTGTACCTCTACCAGAATCTGGGCGAGCGCCTGCGCCAGGCCTGCATGGGCTGGGAAGCAGCGGTATTCACCGGCGCGCCGCAACTGGGCAAGCGCATGGGCATTCGTAGCCACAAGCAGTACGCGTTCTGGAACGGCGCATTGCCATGCAAGCTGTTGCTGTTCAAGGTGCAGCCTGACCAGTTCGTCACGGGTGAACGTCGCGAAGCGCAGCCTGAAGGCACCGAAACCCGTCAGCAGGCGCCGCAGGCCAGCGAGCCAGCGCGGCTGTCGGAAGGCGCGCAGATGTTCGCCAACCGCCTGCAAAAGAACCTCAAGCAACTGGGCAAGTGGGCCCGTCGCGAGCAGATCGACTGCTACCGCCTGTACGATGCCGACATGCCCGAATATGCCCTGGCGGTCGACCTGTACCAGGACTGGGTACACGTGCAGGAATACGCCGCGCCACGTTCGGTCGACCCGGACAAGGCTCAGGCGCGCCTGCTCGATGCACTGGCGGCCATCCCGCAGGCGCTGGGTATTTCGCCGCAGCGTGTAGTGCTCAAGCGTCGCGAGCGGCAGAGCGGCACGCGCCAGTACGAACGTCAGGCCACTGAGGGCCGCTTCCAGGAGGTGAGCGAAGGTGGCGTCAAGCTGCTGGTCAACCTCACCGACTACCTGGATACCGGCCTGTTCCTTGACCACCGCCCGATGCGTATGCGCATCCAGCGCGAGGCTGCCGGCAAGCGCTTCCTCAACCTGTTCTGCTACACCGCCACGGCCACTGTGCACGCGGCCAAGGGCGGTGCGCGCAGCACCACCAGCGTCGACTTGTCGAAGACCTACCTGGACTGGGCCCGGCGTAACCTGGCGCTCAATGGCTATTCCGAGCGCAATCGCCTGGAACAGAGCGATGTAATGGCCTGGCTGGAAGGCAACCGTGACAGCTACGACCTGATCTTCATCGACCCGCCAACCTTCTCCAACTCCAAGCGCATGGAAGGCGTATTCGACGTGCAGCGTGATCATGTGCAGCTGCTGGACCTGGCCATGGCCCGCCTGGCGCCGGGTGGCGTGCTGTATTTCTCCAACAACTTCCGCAAGTTCCAGCTGGACGAGCACCTGATGGCGCGTTACGTGGTGGAAGAAATCAGCGCCCAGACCCTGGACCCGGACTTCGCCCGAAATAACCGTATCCATCGCGCCTGGCGTTTGCAGCTTCGGTAAGGCGACGAGGTACATTGCGCGGCTAATGGCCAATAGCTATAACTGAGGTCAGGGCAAGATAATCCGCAGGACGCTGACGTGACGAGATGGGTGTATGTCAAAGGGTGGCGTGCGTGCGCGGTTACTTGGCTTGTGCACAGAGAGGGTGTCTGCCTGGGCGATGGCGCTGATCGCACTGGTGGCCGGCGGCTTGTTGACCGCTGCCCTGGCATTTGCCGCGCACACCTTCTACAAGCAGCAGCTGCGCCAGCGCTTCGAGCTGCTGGCCAGCGAGCGCTTCAGCCGTATTGCCGAGCGCTTTGACGAGCAGCAGCAGCGCCTGGACGGGCTGCGACGGTTTTTCAGCTTTTCCAGCGAAATCACCCTGCGCGAATTCGACGGCTATGCCCGGCCACTGCTGCAACGCACCCTGGCCTATGCCTGGGCGCCGCGCGTCGAGGCTGGGCAACGCGCCGAATTCGAGCGCCTGGCCAGTGCCCATACCGGCCCAGGCTATGTGATTCGTGACCTGGATGCGCAAGGCCAGTGGCGCCCGGCGTCGCAGCGCGACCATTACTTCCCGGTGCTCTATACCCAGTCGGGCGATCGGCCCGGGTTGCCTTATGGCCTGGACCTCGCGGGTCAAAGCGGGCCCCAGGCAGCCCTGGCGCGGGCGCTGGGGCCGGGCAGCATGGCGGTGTCCGAGCCATTGACCCTGTTCGATACCCACTCGGCAGAGCCCGGCCTGCTGATGGTGGCACCGGTATTTTCCGATGCCGACCCCCGTGGTGCGGCCGCGGGCTATGTGATGGCCTTGCTGAGCATGCGCGAGCTGGTCAGCGAGGGGCGGCCGGTAGCGGCCGATGACAACCTTGTGGTGCACATCACGGACCCGTCTGGGTTACAAGGCCCTGTCGTGATGTTCGATTCACAAAATCCAGTCGCGCCCTTGGCGCTGGCCAGCAACCCGGTGTTGCGCCTGGCCGATCACCATTTCCAGCTGAATATTCAACCGAGCCAGGCGTTCGTGCAGGCGAACCGCACCTCGGCAGTGCTGGCGGTCGGCTTGCTGGGCGGGTTGTTGAGCCTGTTGCTCAGCGTGCTGCTCTACAGCCTGTTAAGCCAGCGTCAGCGCGCCCTGGCCCTGGTTGCACAGCGTACTGCCGAACTGCAGGTCAGCGAGCAGTCGTTGCGTGGCACCCACAACCAACTGCGCAGTGTGCTGGACGCCGCGACCCAGGTGGCGATCATCGCCACCAACCTCAAAGGGGTGGTCAGCACGTTCAACGCCGGCGCCGAACGCATGCTCGGTTACGCAGCCAGCGAAGCGATCGGCCGGTTGCGCCTTGACGACCTGGTACTGCCGGAGGAACTGAACCTGCGTGCTCAGGCCTTGAGCTTGCGCTTTGGCCGCGCCATTGCTGGCGGCCAGGCGATGTTCGCGGAAACGGTGCAGGCGCACGGGGCCGAGCCTGGTGAGTGGACCTTGCTACGAGCCGATGGCAGCCAGTTGGTCGCCAACATGCTGGTGACTGCCATGCTCGACGAACAGGGGTTGTGGGTTGGCTACCTGGCCATCTGCATTGATGTTACCGAGCGGCGCCGGGTGCATGAGGCGTTGGCAGCGCGTGACCGGTTGCTGGAAAAGCTCAGCGCCGAAGTGCCGGGCGGCATCTACCAATATCGCCTGGATGCCAACGGCCATTCTTGCTTTCCATACGCCAGCATGGGCCTGTATGACATCTATGAGGTCGACCTGCTGCAGTTGCGTGAGGATGCCGCGGCGGTGTTCGAACGTATCCACCCCGATGACCTGGAGCGCGTGCGCCGCTCGGTGCGCTATTCGGCCGAACACCTGTCACCCTGGCGCGAGGAGTATCGGGTCTGCCTGCCACGGGCCGGGCTGCGCTGGGTGCGTGGCGAGGCGACGCCGGAAGTGGGCGAGCAGGGCTGTACCCTGTGGCATGGCTACCTGACGGACATCTCCGACCTGAAGGGCGTGGAAGAAGAGTTGCGGGCGCTGTCGGTCACCGACTCGCTGACCGGTATCCATAACCGTCGCTACTTCCAGGAGCGGCTCAAGATCGAACTGGAACGGGCCCAGCGCGATGGTTTGGCACTGTCGGTGATCATGCTCGATATTGATCACTTCAAGCGCATCAACGACCGCTTCGGCCATGCCGTCGGCGACCGGGTGCTGCGCAGCCTGTGCCAGCGCATCGGTCAGCGTTTAAGGCGTACCGATGTGTTCTGCCGCTTGGGCGGGGAAGAGTTCATGGTGCTATGCCCGGGCAGCGATGTCGACCAGGCGCGGCTGCTGGCGCTGGAGTTGTGGCAAGGGGTGCGCAATGTGCCGGTGGAAGGCGTGGGCCAGGTGACCGCGAGCTTTGGTGTGGCGCAGTGGCGGTTGGGCGAGGGCGCCGATGCCTTGCTGTTGCGCGCCGATGCCGGCGTGTATGCGGCCAAGCAGGCCGGGCGGGACCGGGTGGAGGGGGAGCCGCTATAAAACCGCGCGCGCGGTCGGCGTAGGGGCCGCTTTGCGGCCCTTGCACGACCCAAGGCCGCGCCTGCGTCGAGCGCGGGAGCCGGCCCGGGTGATGGCAGGTGGAGTCAGTTGGCCGCTGTGCTGCCAGCCAGCTTCGGCTGGCGATACAGGTCAAGCAGCACCTGGTCCAGCACCTGCGAGGCACCCCACGGTTTGGGGTCGTTGAGGATCGCCGCCACCGCCCAGGTATGGCCGTTGCTGTCGCGGCTGAAGCCGGCAATCGCCCGTACAGTGTTCAGTGTGCCGGTCTTGATGTGCCCTTCACCGGTCATCGCGGTGCGCTTGAGACGCTTGCGCATGGTGCCGTCCATGCCCACCAGCGGCATCGAGCTCATGAACTCGGCGGCGTAAGGGCTCTTCCAGGCGGCTTTGAGCATCTCGGCCATTTCCCGGGTACTGACCCGTTCGGCACGCGACAGGCCAGAGCCGTTTTCCATCACCAGGTGCGGCGCGGTAATGCCCTTTTTCGCCAGCCATTGGCGTACCACGCGCTGGGCAGCACGGGCGTCGTCACCGTCGGCATCGGTGCGGAACTGCGCGCCAAGGCTCAGGAACAGCTGCTGGGCCATGGTGTTGTTGCTGTACTTGTTGATGTCGCGGATCACTTCCACCAGGTCGGGCGAGAAGGCGCGGGCCAGCAGGCGAGCGCTCTTGGGCACATTCTCGATGCGGTCGCCACCCTGGATGTTGCCGCCCAGTTCGCTCCAGATGGCGCGTACGGCACCGGCGGCGTAGGTTGGGTGGTCGAGCAGCGACAGATAGGTTTGCGAGTTGCAGCCGTCACCCAGTTGGCCGCTGACCGTTACACTGATGCCGTCGGCCTGAGGCACCGGGTTGTAGCGTACATCACCGGTGCATTTCTTCGAGGCTACCGGCTTGACCTGGTTGTCGATGCGGATGCGGGCAATCGGCGGCTCGACTGCGACGGTGACCTTGCCACCATCATTACGGGCCACGAAGCGCAGGGCCTTGAGGTTGACCAGCAGTGAGTCGGGCTTGACCAGGAACGGCTTGTTTTCATCGCCGCCGTCATCGTTGAACTGCGGCAGGTTGGGTTGCACGAAGTGGCTGCGGTCCAGCACCAGGTCACCGGTGACGGTGCGCACGCCATTGGCGCGCAGGTCACGCATCAGCAGCCACAGCTTTTCCATGTTCAGTTTGGGGTCACCGCCACCTTTAAGGTAGAGGTTACCGTTAAGCACGCCGTTGCTCAGGGTGCCGTCAGTGTAGAACTCGGTTTTCCACTGGAAGGTCGGGCCAAGCAGTTCGAGGGCGGCGTAGGTGGTGACCAGTTTCATGGTCGACGCCGGGTTCACCGACACATCGGCATTGAACACGGTCGGGGTGCCGGGGCCGTCAAGCGGCAGCATCACCAGCGACAGCGCTGTGTCCTGCAGCTTGTTGGCCTTGAGCGCCTGCTGCACTTTGGCAGGCAGGGTGGTATTGACGGCGGCGTGGCTGGGCAAGGCAAGCGGCAACAGCAGGCCGGCAAGAATGAGGGGTCGAAGCGTTTTGATCATAGTGAGCGAATACCCTGCGGCGAGGGAAAAGGGCTTTGGGGCTGTAAGAGATGATGGCCCCACGACGTAAACAGTACGCATTATGCCCCAAGCGCAGCCGCGATGCGTCACGTTCGACGGAAAAGCAACGCCAATAAAAAAGGCCACCCGAGTGGGGTGGCCTTTTCAGCAATGAACCTTTTCAGCCCGAAGCTGACAAGTATCACTCAGCCTTGTTGATCGGCTTTTCCGGGTACCAGGCGTCCAGCAGCGGGCTGACTTCGATCTTGGTCAGTTCGCCACGGCCTTTGAGCCAGGCTTCAACAGCAGCGCGCTGTTCTTCGCTGACCGAGCCGCGTTTGACCGAGCACACCAGGCCGAAATCGTCACCGCCTACATAATCCAGGCCGTTGGCGTCCATGGCTTCTTCCAGGAACGCGTCGAGGAAAGCATCGATTGCCTGGTCATCCAGATCTTCCTTGAATTCCAGGTTCAGCTCGAAGCCCAATTCCTGAAACTCGTCGACACACAGCTTCTTGCGCAGACGACGGGAGCGGTTTGTGGCCATGAAACAATCCTCTTAGGTAATAACGCCGCGCAGTCTACCAGTTAACACGCCTGGCTGCCTGCCTGAGTAACTGTGCTTGTGGTCAATTCCCTGGCCAGTGCACGGTCCACTCGGCGCATATGTCGTGCCAGTGCCTGGCGCCGCAGGCGCACCTGGGCAGTGGTCAAACCGCTGGCCTCGAGGGCTTCACAGGCCGCCATCAAGTCAGGGGCTTCCAGCATGCGCGCTGCGCTGAGCACCTTGTGGGCCTGCTCGGCAATGGCGCGGCTATCAAGCTGCGGGTGCAGCGCCATCAGGCTGGCCAGGTCGACCTGAAGGCTCTGTTGCAAGGCCTCCAGGAAGCGCTGGCGGTCGACCGGGTCAGGCCCGACCACGGCGGCCAGGCCGTCCAGTTGATACAGCTTGCGTCGGGGGCGTTGCTGGCGGCGCGGGCAAATGCCAGCCAGGCGCTGGCTGAGGGTGCTCAGGCTGATGGGCTTGAGCAGGCAGTCGTCCATGCCGGCGTTCAGGCATTTGCGGCGTACCTCCGGCTGTGCGTTGGCGGTATAGCCGAGGATGGTGCAGCGTGGCCGCCTGGTATGGCGTTCTTCGGCGCGCACGGCAGTCGCCAACTGGTAACCGTTCATGTGCGGCATGTTGCAGTCGAGTACCAGTACATCGAAGTCGCCTGCCCGCCAGGCGGCCAGGCCCTCCCGCCCATCGCGGGCGCTGGCGTGTTCCAGGCCCAGGTAGCCAAGTTGTTGCGCCATCAGTTGCAGGTTGGCCGGGTGGTCATCAATGACCAGCACGTTCAGCCGTGGGTCGGGCACGTCGAGCTGCTCGGGCAAAGGTGTCGGCTGCGCTGCGGCATCAACCCGTTGCAACGGCATTTTCAGGCGCACCTGGGTACCGACATCCTCCAGGCTCTTCATGGACAGGCTGCCGCCCATCATTTCGCACAGGTTGCGGCAGATGGCCAGGCCCAGCCCGGTACCTGCGCGGGCGCCCTGGCTGTGCGGGTTGGCCTGGATAAACGGGTTGAACAGGCGCTGCAGGTCGTCGGGGTGGATGCCGATGCCACTGTCGCGCACCTCCAGCTCCAGTACCGCTGGTGTGCTGGTACCGTCATCCAGCAGGGCGACGCAGATGCGTACCTGACCGTGCTCGGTGAACTTGATGGCGTTGCTCACCAGGTTGGAGAGCACCTGCTTGAAGCGCAGCGGGTCAAGCAGGACATGGCAGCGTGCGGCCGGAGCGATCTGCACCTCCAGGGCCAGGCCTTTCTGCCGCGCCTGGCCATCGAACATGCGCACCACCGATTCGACCAGCGCCGCCAGGTCGACCACCTCCGGGGCCAGGGACAAGTGCCCGGACTCGATGCGTACGATGTCCAGAATGTCACCGATCAGGCCTAGCAGGTCTTTGGCCGAATGGTGCGCCAGTTCCAGCGCGCTGCGGTCCACCCGGCCCTGGTCGGCGCGCTTGACCGCCAGTTCCAGCATGCCGATCACGGCGTTCATCGGGGTGCGGATTTCGTGGCTGATGGTCGCCAGGAACGTGCTCTTGGCGCGGTTGGCATCGTCGGCCTGCTGCTTGGCCTGGCGCAGCTCCATGACCAGTTGGCGGCGTTCGCTGATGTCGATCCAGCCGCCGATGATCCCCTGCACCTCACCCAGGGAGTCGCGGTACGGCAAGATCCAGTGGTAGATGGTCAGGTCCCGGCCCTTGATCCGTAATGGACGGTCCTTGATCAGCGGCGAGCCCGCAGCCATGACTTTCTGATAATCAGCCTGGATCTGCAGAGCTTGCTCGGAATCGGCAAACAGGCTGTCGTTCAGTTTTTTGCCGATCACCTGGTCGGAGCGGGCCTGCACGGCTTCAAGGTAGCTGTAGTTGCAGCTTTTCAGGCAACCCTCGCGGTCACGCACATACATGGGGTGGGGTGTACCATTGAGCAGGGCGCGCATGAATGCCAGCTGGTCATTCAGCGCGCGTTCGGCGTGCTGGCGCTGGCGAATTTGCAGGCGCAGGCGGGCATTCCAGAGCAAGGCCAGCAACAGAAGCACGGCGGTGGCCAGCACTACCTGCAGGGCAAGGCGGCTGTAGCCTTTGGCGTTGTCGTCCTCATGCCTGCCAAAGCCGCGCCAGCGGTTGTTGATTACCCCCAGCTCCTCCGGTGAGATGCTCAGCAAAGCCTTGTCGAGGATAGACAGCAGCGCCTGTGACGGGCCAGTGGTGGCCATGGCGAAGTTGGCGGGTTCGCTGCCGACCGAGGTGCGGATGACCAGTTCAGGGTTGCTGGCCAAGGCGTGGTTGGCGTCGATCAGGGTGGTGATCACCGCGTCGACGGCCCCACTGTTGAGCAACGCCATGGAGTAGAACGCGCTTTCGGTTTCGACCCAGCTTATTTTGGGGTAGTCCCGGGACAGCATGGCGTTCAGGGTGCTGTAGCGGGTAATGGCGATGCGGTGCCCCTGCAACTGCTCCAGTGAGCTAAGTGTGTTGTTGCCCTTGCGGTTTACCAGCACATAGGCGCTTTCGAGGTAAGGGCGGCTGATTTGCAGGTCGTCCCCTGCTTTCCCGGCGCTGGCCAGTGCGGCGATGACATCAGCCCGGCCATCCTTGAGGCGGGCGACCATGTCGGCAAGGCCACTGGCGCGCTGCACTTCGAAACGCAACCCGGTGCGCAGGCGAATGAGCTCCAGCAGGTCGGCGGTGATGCCTCGGAAATGCCCCGAATCATCGAAATAGGACAGTGGTGCAGCCGCGTCATCTGCCGCCACGCGCATCACCGGGTGCTTCTGCAGCCACTGCTGCTCGGCCTCGCTCAACTGCAGTTGGCGATCGCTCAGCAGCAGGTCGCTGCCAGCGCTCCAGCGTTTGAAGATACTGGAGCGTATGGCCGGGCTCTGCCTGTCCAGGATGGTGTTCACCAGGTCCAGCAGCAAGGTATCTTGCTGACGCAACGCAAAGCTGAAGCCGATGGCCTCGTGTTTGCCGAAGTTGGCCATGCGCAGGCCGGGCAGATGGCCGCGGTTGAGCTGGTAGTGCGTGGAGATGGTGTCGCCGATGAACACGTCGGCCTGGCCGAACGCGACGGCATTCAATGCCTGGCTGGAAGAACTGAAGGCCAGCAGCTCGGCCTTGGGGTAGGCGCTGAGGACTTCCTGTCTGGGCAAATAGTGGTAAAGCATGCTCAGGCGCATGCCGGCAAGGTCCATGTCCAGCGCCCGGTTTTCGTCTTCACGCGTTACCAGTACGGGTTGATCGACGGCATAGGGCTGCGACAGTGCCAGGCCGTCACTGGCCGCTTCGTAGCCATTGGCGCTGCCCAGCAGGTCGATATCGCCGTGCCTGAGCGCCTCTACCGCCGCCTGCCGGCTGGAGAAACGCAGTACCCTCACCGGCAACTGCAAGGCCTTGCCGATCAGGCTTGCATATTCGGCAGTCAGGCCCTGGTAGTCGTTGCCGCCACCGGTGATGTCGAACGGCGGATAGTCGGGTGCCGACGTACCCAGCACCAGTTCCTGGCGGCCTTCGAGCCATTGTCGTTGTTCGGGCGTGAGCACGGGCTGGACCGGTCGGGCCGATGAGCGTGCGATCAACGTAAAGGACGCGGCTTCGCGATGGACAGCCTGTGTCGCGCCGCTGAACAGCAGCAGGGCGAGCAGCAGGCGATTGATGGCTCGGGCCATGACCACGTTCAGACCAGCGCGTTGCGCTTGGCCATCTCGATCAGGTCGACCAGCGTATTGACTTGCAGTTTGTGCATCAGGCGCTTCTTGTAGGTACTGACAGTCTTGCTGCTGAGGAACATGCCCTTGGCAATTTCCTTGTTGCTGCGGCCTTGGGCGAAGAGTTGAAGTACCATCAGTTCGCGGTCATTGACCTGTCGGAAAAGTTGCAGGTCACTGTCGGTCGTCTGGTTGTTTTTTATTGCCTGGCTGGGGAAATAGTTATAACCGGCCAGTACGGCCTTGATTGCACTGAGCAGTTCACTCAGGTCTTCCTGCTTGCAGACATAACCTGCTGCGCCTGAGTGCATGCAACGTACGGCAAACAAGGCCGGGGACTGTGCAGTCAATACCAGAACCTTCAAGGGCAGGGCCATGGTCTGGAAGCGGGCCAGCACCTCCAGGCCGTCTAGCTTGGGGATGCTGATGTCGAGAATGACCAGGTCGGGGTTGCTCTCGCGGATCATCTGCATGGCGTCTACGCCGTTGTCCGACTCGCCGACAATCTTGTAATTCTGGTTTTCCAACAGCATACGGACGGCCAGGCGAATTACCGGATGGTCGTCAACGATAAATATGGAGTGCATGTTCGATTTCCCTGCGATCGATTGAGGGTGACAGAGGGCACCTTATCGCAGTTGGAAGTCGTCGGGCGTGCGGGGAATGGCTGTTAGGCCTATATGGGAAACGGCTTACAAGATAAAACAAAATGGGCTACGGATTAGGTGTGCTTAACTCGATGTCAAAGCGATTTTGGTAACTTTTCATTAGTTTATATTCGTGCCGTTTAGTCTGGCTCCTGTTGATGTAGGAAGTTTCCTGCAAGCGTGGTGCAGCGCCAGGCCGAGCCCGCGCTGCACGGACGCGGTTCAGGTCGGGCTGGAGCGCCCGGTCATCTCCCGGGCCATTTCGCTGGCATAGCTGTCGGTCATGCCGGCAATGAAGTCGATCATGCGCAGGAAGGCGCTGTGCAACGAGGCATGCGGGTCTGGCGCATTGTTGCCGATCAGGTCCAGCACCCTGCGACTCTTGAACGATGGCGTGCGTCCACCGTGCTGTTCGAGGGCCGCCCCGCAGAACGTGTTCAACAGAATCTCCAGGGTGGTATAGGCGCCGATTTCGTGCAGGGTCTTGCGCTTGTCCTGGAAGATCTTGTTGCGTGCCATGTCCTTGGCTTGCAGTACGCAGCGTTTGGCTGGGCCATGCATGTGTTCCACCAGGTCGCCCGCCAGTTGCCCGGCCAACAACGCCTGCTGCTGCTCGACGAAGGCATGGGCGGCGGCGTTGGTCAGGTGTTCGATGGCCTTGCCACGCAGGATTGCCAGCTTGCGCCGGCGGGAGTCGCTTGGGCCGAGCTGGCGGTAGGTTTCTGGCAGGTCATCGCCGACCAGGTCGAGCAACAGCCCTTCGACTTCTGTGTATTGCAGCAGCTCCATTTCCAGGCCGTCTTCCAGGTCGATCAGCGCGTAGCAGATGTCATCGGCAGCCTCCATCAGATACACCAGCGGGTGGCGCGCCCAGCGCTGGTGTTCCAGCTGCGGCAGGCCGAGCTTGCGGGCGATCTGTTCAAGCAGCGGCAGTTCGCTCTGATAGCTGCCGAACTTGTGCTTCTTGTAACCCAGGGCGTCGGCATGGCGGGCGCTCCAAGGGTATTTAAGGTAGGTGCCGAGGGTGGCATAGGTCAGCCGCGTCCCCCCATCGAACTGGTGGTATTCCAGTTGGGTGAGCACGCGAAAGCCTTGGGCATTGCCTTCGAAGTTTAGAAAGTCGGCCCGCTCGTCATCGCTCATGTCGTCCAGCCAGCCACGCCCGGCGGCCTGCTGGAACCAATGGCGAATGGCGTCCTCGCCGGAGTGACCGAATGGCGGGTTGCCGATGTCGTGGGCCAGGCAGGCTGACTGCACGATCATCCCCAGGTCACTGGGGGCGCACCAGTCCGGCAGGTTGTCGCGCAGGGTTTCGCCGACGCGCATGCCCAGCGAGCGGCCGACGCAGCTGACTTCCAGCGAATGAGTCAGGCGCGTATGGATATGGTCGTTGCTCGACACCGGGTGCACCTGGGTCTTGCGGCCGAGGCGGCGAAAGGCACCGGAGAAAATGATGCGGTCATGGTCTTTGTGGAAGGGGCTGCGCCCGAGTTCATCGGCGCTGTACAGGGCTTTGCCCAGCCGTTCGCGGGTAAGCAAGGTGTGCCAGTCCAAGGCGCGTACTCCTTTAGTTTGAAGGCAGCAGCATACCCCGCAGCAAGGGCATTGTGCTGCCGGGTCGCGCGCAGGTCAGGGGCGGCGGCCGCCTTGCAGGTAGAGGCGCACCAGCGGCAGCAGGGTGCTGCCCAAGCGCACCAGGCGCGTCAGGTTGCCGCTGCGTACGCCCTTGCCGGTGAGAAAGCCCAGCGCCACCACGGCGCCGATGCCCCACAGTGGCGCATGCTTGATACCCAGGCCTTCATGTAGTGAGCTGCCCATACCGCGCACGCGGCGCAGCGGTTCAAGCAACTGCCCGGACTCATGGCGGATTTCCTGGCGGTGCATCTCCATGCGCAGGCGCAGCAGCGCCTTGCGCAGTTCACGCGGGTTACGCGTGTTTGGCAGTTCTGGCAGGCTCATGGCAACAGGCGCTCCCTGTCCTTGGCAAGTTCTTCGAGGGTGGCGCCGAAAGGCGATGATTCGTCGAACACCGCCGCCTTCAGGCGCATGGCACAGTACAGTGCGGCAATGCCATAGAACACGCACAGGCCAATGATACCGGCCAGTCGATAGCTGTCCCACAGCAGCACCAGCAGTAGCCCGGACAGTGCGGTCAGCAGCAGCAGGGCGAACACCAGCGCCAGGCCGGCGAACAGCAGCAGGCTCAAAGTGCGGCCTTTCTGCTCCTGCAGCTCGATACCGAACAGCTCGATGTGACTGTGCAGCAGCCCCAGCATGGCCGCACCCAGGCGCTTGCCCGAAGCGCCGGCGCCGTTGGCGTCATTCTCCATGGGTTCCCCTTAGCGCCGGTTGGCCAGCAGACCGATCAACAGGCCGACGCCGGCCGCGATGCCGATCGCCTGCCACGGGTTTTCCTGCACGTACTGCTCGGCGCTGCCCAGCGCCGCCTGACCCCGTTCACGTACCGAGTCCTGGGTCAGTTGCAGGGTTTCGCGGGCCTGGGCCAGGCGCTCGTGAATCTGCTCGCGCAATTCGTCGGCCTGGTCGCCGGCCAGGTTGGCGGTGTCGGCCAGCAGCTTCTCGGTGTCGCGCACCAAGGCCTGGAAGTCAGCCATCAATATCTCTTGTGCATTCTTTGCCGATTTGCTGGCCATGGGTCTCTCCCTGTCGATGAGTGTTGGTAGTTCGAGTGACAGCACGCATGGAAGGTTCAAGTGCGGCTGCTGGTATGGGCCTTGCTAAGTTTTTGCCACGTTGCGGAGCGCCTGTGACCGGTTTTGCGCCGTTTCAGGGCGCCGGCGCAGCGAATACCGATAAACCTTAACCCAATCCACGACAAACCCAAGAAAAAACCACGCAGGCTTCACCCCGCTCACGTGAACAGGGTAGGGGCTGGCACCGATTCGGTGCAGGGATGCAGGTTCTTGAACTGTCCTGGTGCCTTTTTCAGCAGGTCTGCCTATTTCATGGAAAACATGCACAGCGCTATGGACTCTCTGGTCCACGGTTCCAACACCCTGTTCATTCTCATGGGCGCCATCTTGGTGCTGGCCATGCATGCCGGCTTTGCGTTTCTTGAAGTGGGCACGGTGCGCCACAAGAACCAGGTCAACGCCTTGTCGAAGATCCTCAGCGACTTTGCCATCTCGGCGCTGGTCTACTTCTTTATAGGCTACTGGATCGCTTATGGGGTCAACTTCTTCCAGCCGGCAGCGACGCTGGCTGTCGACCATGGCTATGCACTGGTCAAGTGCTTCTTCCTGCTGACCTTTGCGGCGGCGATTCCGGCGATCATTTCCGGGGGCATCGCCGAGCGGGCGCGATTCGTGCCGCAGTTGTGCGCCACGGCATTGATCGTGGCGTTCGTCTATCCGTTCTTCGAGGGTGTGGTGTGGAACGGCAACCTGGGCGTGCAGGCTTGGCTGCAGGCTCGCTTCGGCGCCCCGTTCCATGACTTTGCCGGGTCCGTGGTGGTACACGCCATGGGGGGCTGGCTGGCGCTGGCGGCGGTGCTGCTGCTGGGCGCGCGCCGTGGGCGCTACCGCGAGGGCCGCTTGGTGGCGTTCGCGCCGTCGAGCATTCCCTTTCTGGCGTTGGGCTCGTGGATCCTCATCATCGGCTGGTTCGGCTTCAACGTCATGAGTGCCCAAACCTTGCAGGGTGTCAGTGGCCTGGTGGCGATCAACTCGCTGATGGCCATGGTGGGTGGCACCCTGTCAGCGTTGCTGGCCGGGCGCAACGACCCCGGCTTCCTGCATAACGGTCCGCTGGCCGGGCTGGTTGCGATTTGCGCAGGTTCCGATCTGATGCACCCGGTTGGAGCGCTGGTCACCGGCCTGGTGGCGGGGGCGCTCTTTGTCTGGACTTTCACCGCAGCGCAAAATCGCTGGAAAATCGACGACGTCCTGGGTGTGTGGCCATTGCACGGCCTGTGTGGCGTGTGGGGGGGCATCGCCTGTGGCGTGTTCGGCCAGGTGGCGTTGGGCGGCATGGGCGGTGTCAGCCTGGTCAGCCAGCTGCTGGGCAGCCTGATGGGGGTGCTGGTGGCTTTGGCCGGTGGCTTTGCCGTGTATGGAGCAATCCGTGCGCTGCATGGCCTGCGCTTGAGCCATGAGCAGGAGTTCCAGGGCGCGGACCTGTCGCTGCACCGGATCGGTGCTACCAGCCAGGATTGAGCCAGGTCAGGTGCAGGGTGGGCGTGGCGGGCCTAGTGTGGTGTTTTGCAAATACGGCCAATAACTCGCGAGCGATTGTTGCGCTCAGGCAAGGCGTCGCGACGAGTCGTAGCCCAGCTACGGCGAGGAGCGACAACGCCGCATGAGCGCAAAAAGCGCCGCGAGTTATGGTCGTTATTTGTGAAACACCACACTAGAATAGGCTGTTGTGTACGCCAACCCGGGACCTGCCCCATGCTGCCTGAATGTCAACTGTTCGGTACCCTCGGCTGCCACCTGTGCGAAGTGGCCGAGGCCGTGTTGATGCCCCTCGTCGATCATGGCCTGCTGGTAGAGCTGGTCGACATCGCCGAGAGCGAGCCTTTGTTCGAGCGTTATGGCCTGATCATTCCGGTGCTGCGGCGCTGTGACAACGGCGCCGAGCTGCACTGGCCCTTCGATACCGAACAAGTGGTGGCCTTTCTTGGGCAATGATGGCTGCAGAGGAGTTGCAACCCTGCTCCATGATTTGTGAAGCGAGCTGATGATCTGTTGCAGGCGCACCGTCGCCGGTAACCTTCTCCATCATCGGAATAGCTCGCCATGCTGATCACTCCACATTTCACCTTCGATGAAATGACCGTTTCCCAGCTCGCCGCCCGGGACGGGTTCGATAATGCACCGCCCCTCGAAGCCAGGGCCAACCTGCAATTGCTGTGCTGTGCGCTGGAGCAGGTACGTGCATTGTTCGACGCGCCCATCATCATCAGCAGCGGGTATCGCAGTGAAAGGGTCAACCGGTTGATCGGTGGCGCCTCCGACAGCCAGCACGTACAAGGGCTGGCGGCGGACTTCACGGTGATCGAGGTCAGCCCGCGCGAGACTGTCCGGCGAATCAGCGAAAGTGCGGTGCCCTTCGATCAGTTGATCCTGGAATTCGACAAATGGGTGCATCTGTCGGTGACGCGCGGCACGCCGCGCAGGCAGGTGCTGACCCTGCGCAAAGGCAGCGGCTACCTGGCGGGGCTGCAATGAAGCGCATTGACGGCAGCAAGGGGATGTTCGTATGCTGTATATAAATACAGTATCGAGGTGAAGCCATGCTCAATGTCGAGCAACTCAAGTACAGCGTCAACCGCATGCCCGTGGAACGGGTGGCTGACGCCGTTCTGGAACTGCGCCTCGAAGGCCTGGTAACCGGCGACTGCACGCCGTTCGGCAAAGTCCACTTCAATACCTGCTTCGCCGAGATCGAGGCCTTGTTCCAGCGGGCCGGTTACCACCGTGGGTTGGATGTGGTGGGCTATCAGGGGTTGCTCTATGCCCTCTATGACCCTGGCCGCTGGGAGCCGGTACAGGTACTGCGCTGGCTGAAGGAGCGCTGCGAGGCGATGGCCCGGGCTGGTTGAGGGCACGGGCTTGGGCGATAATGCGCGGCCATCAATGTCCCGAGCCCAGCCATGACCACGCCTTTCGACCCCGCCCGCCAGCAAGCCAGTACGGTGTGCTTGCCACCTGGTAACTGGGTGACCGTGCTCGATTGCTTGTGTGATCACTTCAAGGCTATTGACCGCGCCCAGTGGCTTGACCGCTTTGCCCGTGGCCGGGTGCTGGATGCCGAGGGGCAGGCAGTTGCCGCCGACCTGCCTTACAAGCGTGGCATGCGTTTGCATTACTTCCGTGAGGTGCCGAACGAACGGCCGATCCCGGTGCAGGAGGTGGTGCTGCATGTGGACGAGCACCTGGTGGTGGCCGATAAACCGCATTTTCTGCCGGTGACGCCGACCGGTGAATATGTCGAGCAGACTTTGTTGCGCCGCCTGATCCGTCGCCTGGACAACCCGCACCTGGTGCCGTTGCACCGTATTGACCGGCACACCGCCGGGCTTGTGCTGTTTTCTGCCAACCCGCACAGCCGCAGCGCTTACCAGCGGCTGTTCCCCGAGCGGCGTATCGACAAGCGTTACCAGGCCATTGCCGCTGCCATGCCGCAGCATGTGTTCCCGCTGGTGCACAAAAGCCGCCTGGTGCATGGCGAGCCATTTTTCCGCATGCATGAGGTGGAGGGTGATGCCAACAGTGAAACGCTGGCCGAGGTGCTGGAGAAGAACGGTGAGCAATGGCGCTATGGGCTGTCGCCAGTGACCGGCAAGACCCATCAATTGCGTGTTCACATGGCGGCTTTGGGTGCAGGGATCAGCAATGACCCGTTCTATCCGCAATTGCTCAATGAAGAGGATGACTACCAGCGGCCGCTGAAACTGCTGGCGCAAAGCCTGCGTTTCGAGGACCCGCTGAGCGGGGAAGAGCGCTACTTCGAGAGCCGCTTGCGGTTGGACTGGTGACACAGCAAGCGGGCTTACGCGGTCCTTGAGCGGGCTTGCCCGCGAACACCGGCAAAGCCGGTGCCCACCCACAGCGGTGGCGCGGCAAGCCGTGAGCTTCAGCGGTTGAAACGCTCCACCAGCGAATACTGGCTGCCCGCAGTGCTGGTCAATTCCTCGCTCAGCAGTGCCGAGTGCTGCGCCTGTTCGGCGGTCTGGTCGGCCAGTTCGGCAATGGTGCTGATGTTGCGGCTGATCTCGTCAGCCACTGCGGTCTGCTCCTCGGTTGCAGCAGCAATCTGGGTAGCCATGTCGGTGATATTGGCTACCGCTTCGCTGATGCCTACCAGCGCCTCGTCGGCCTGCATTACCCGATCAACGCCTTCCTGTGCCTGGCGGTGGCCGGTTTCCATGGTCAGCACTGCGTTGCTGGCGGTTTGTTGCAGCTTGGCGATCAGGCCGTGGATCTGCCCGGTGGATTCGGCGGTGCGCTGGGCCAACTGACGTACTTCATCAGCTACCACGGCAAAACCACGGCCCATTTCACCGGCGCGCGCCGCTTCAATGGCTGCGTTAAGCGCCAGCAGGTTGGTCTGGTCGGCGATGCCCTTGATCACGTCGACCACGCCACCAATCTCGTCGCTGTCTTTGGCCAGTTGCGTAACTGTCTGGCCGGTTTCGCCCACTGCCGCCGACAGACGTTCGATGGCCTCGCGGGTTTCTCCGGCAATCTGCCGGCCCTGGCTGGTCAGGCGGTTGGCTTCCTGGGTGGCATCGGCGGTGCGCTGCACATGGTTGGCCACTTCCTGGGTGGTGGCAGCCATCTGGTTTACCGCAGCGGCGACTTGTTCGGTCTCCACCCGCTGGCGCTCCAGCCCCGAAGAGCTCTTGTGCGCCAAGGCATCGGACTGCCGTGCCTGGTCGCTCAGGTGCTCGGCACTGTCTTGTAGGCGTGTCAGGCAGGTTTTCATGCGTGCGTCCTGGCTGAGCATGGCCATTTCCAGGCGCGCCTGCACGCCACGGCTGTCGGTGTACATCTGCGCGATCAGTGGGTCGGAAGTGGTTTGCTCGGCCAGGCGCAGCAGGCGCTTGAGGCCGCGTTGCTGCCAGCTCAGGCCAAGCAGGCCCAGTGGTACCGAAAGCCCTGCGGCCAAGGCAAAGCCCCAGGAATGACCCAGCCAGTTGCCAATCAGGAAGCCCACCTGGCTGATCAGGATGAACGGTAGCCAGTCCTGCAGCACCGGCAGCCACTTGTCGCGGCGCGGTACCGGCGGCTTGCCTTGGTTGATGCGCTGGTACAGAGCCTCGGCGCGGCGGATCTGCTCGGCGGTGGGCTTGACTCGCACCGACTCGAAGCCAACGACCTGGTTGTTATCGAAGATGGGGGTGACATAGGCGTTGACCCAGTAATGGTCGCCGGACTTGCAGCGGTTCTTGACGATACCCATCCACGGCTGGCCCTGCTTGAGGGTTTGCCACATATGGGCAAACACGGCAGGCGGTACGTCGGGGTGGCGCACCAGGTTGTGCGGTGCGCCAGTCAGCTCCTCGCGGGTAAAACCACTGATTTCGATAAAGGCATCGTTGCAGTAGGTCACCACACCCTTGGCGTTGGTAGTGGAGATCAACCGCTGCTGGGCAGGGAAAGTCCGTTCTCTCTGGGTAATCGGCTGGTTGTTACGCATGGGTGATAGTCCGCAGGGCTTTCGACAGGTATCGGCCAGCCGCTGGTTTTATTGAATGGATATTTGGTTCATTGATTGCCATCAATGACGGGTGAGTCAGATGATGACCGAATGGGTGGCCAAGGGCCAGCCCTGTCGCGAGGGACTTGGACGCATACGGCTGTGGGGCACCGGCGCCCATGTGACCAAGCGCCGCCCGCGCGGCGCTCGGTTTAGAAAACGGCACAAATCCTGTGCCAGGCTATCCGTCTCAGCCAGCGATCATCTGGCGCAATACATAATGCAGAATCCCCCCCGCCTTGAAGTACTCCACCTCGTTCAGGGTATCAATCCGGCATAGCACCTCGATCTGTTCCTGCTGGCCATCTTCGCGGGTAATGCGCAAGGGCAGGCTCATGCCGGGGTGGAGATGTGCACCGTCCAGCCCCAGTACATCGATCTGCTCCTTGCCGGTCAGCCCCAACTGTTTGCGGTTGTGCCCCGCCTTGAACTGCAGCGGTAACACGCCCATGCCCACCAGGTTGGAGCGGTGGATACGCTCGAAGCTTTCCGCCAGCACGGCCTTGACCCCCAGCAGGTTGGTACCCTTGGCTGCCCAGTCGCGGCTCGAACCGGTGCCGTACTCCTGGCCGGCAATCACCACCAGCGGGGTGCCTTCCTGCTGGTAACGCATGGCTGCGTCGTAGATCGACAGCTTCTCGCCAGTGGGCACATGCAAGGTGTTACCGCCTTCTTCTCCTGCCAGCATTTCGTTGCGGATACGGATGTTGGCGAAGGTGCCGCGCATCATCACTTCATGGTTGCCGCGCCGCGAACCGTAGGAGTTGAAATCGTGTGGCTCCACACCCTGTTCCCGTAGGTAGCGCCCGGCCGGGCTGTCGGTCTTGATGTTGCCGGCGGGGGAAATGTGGTCAGTGGTCACGGAGTCGCCCAACAGCGCCAGCACCCGTGCGCCGTGAATATTGGCAATTTGTGGTGGCGGCCCGCCGATGCCGTCGAAAAACGGTGGGTGCTGAATGTAGGTGGAGTCAGCCTTCCACACGTAAGTGGCGGCCTGTGGCACCTCGATGGCCTGCCACTGCGCATCACCGGCAAACACTTCGGCGTATTCCTTGTGGAACATCGCCGTATCGACCTTGGCCACAGCCTCGGCAATTTCCTGCTGACTCGGCCAGATATCACGCAGGTAGACCGGTTGGCCGTCCTTGCCTGAGCCTAGCGGGTCGCGCGTCAGGTCCAGGCGCACGCTGCCGGCCAGGGCGTAGGCCACCACCAGCGGGGGCGAGGCCAGCCAGTTGGTCTTGACCAACGGGTGCACGCGGCCTTCGAAGTTGCGGTTGCCCGACAGCACCGAGGCCACGGTGAGGTCGGCGCTGCCAATAGCTTTCTCGATCGCCTCGTCCAGCGGGCCGGAGTTGCCGATGCAGGTGGTGCAGCCATAACCGACCAGATCAAAACCCAACTGGTCGAGGTAAGACGTGAGCCCGGCTGCCTTGAAGTAGTCGGTGACCACCTTGGAGCCCGGCGCCAGCGAGCTCTTGACCCAGGGTTTGCGTTGCAGGCCTTTCTCCAGTGCTTTTTTCGCCACCAGCCCGGCAGCCATCATCACGCTGGGGTTGGACGTGTTGGTGCATGAGGTGATCGCGGCAATCACCACGGCTCCATCGCGCAGGGTGTGGGTCTGGCCCTGATGGCTGTAGTCGATCGCGCCGGTCTGGTCGGCGTTGCCCACCGCCACACCGCCGCCGCCCTCGCTTTCCAGGCGGCCAACTTCTTTGGCCAGCGGTTTGGGCTGCAGCTCGATGAAGTGGTCGAAGGCTTGGCTGACCTGGCCCAGTGCTACGCGGTCCTGTGGCCGCTTGGGCCCGGCCAGGCTGGCTTCGACCTCGTCCATGTCCAGTGCCAGCGTGTCGCTGAATGACGGTTCATGGCCGGGCAGGCGCCACATGCCCTGCGCCTTGCAGTACTGCTCCACCAGCTGCACGGTCGCTTCGGGGCGGCCCGAAAGGCGCAGATAGTCCAGGGTGACCTGGTCGACCGGGAAAAAGCCACAGGTGGCGCCGTATTCCGGTGCCATGTTGGCAATGGTCGCGCGGTCGGCCAGGGGCAGCTCGGCCAGGCCGTCGCCATAGAATTCAACGAACTTGCCCACCACGCCTTTCTTGCGCAGCATCTGCGTCACGGTCAGCACCAGGTCAGTGGCAGTGATGCCCTCTCGCAGCTTGCCGGTCAGCTTGAAGCCGATTACCTCGGGGATCAGCATCGATACCGGCTGGCCGAGCATGGCCGCTTCCGCTTCGATGCCGCCGACACCCCAGCCAAGTACGCCCAGGCCGTTGATCATGGTGGTGTGCGAGTCTGTGCCCACCAAGGTATCGGGGAAGGCATAGGTGCGGCCATCAGCCTCACGGGTCCACACCGTGCGGCCCAGGTATTCCAGGTTGACCTGGTGGCAAATGCCGGTGCCCGGGGGTACTACGCGGAAATTGTCGAACGCGCTCTGGCCCCAACGCAGAAAGGCATAGCGCTCACCATTGCGCTGCATTTCGATGTTGACGTTTTCGGCAAAGGCTTGCGGCGTGCCGTAGCGGTCGACCATTACCGAGTGGTCGATCACGAGGTCGACCGGTGACAGCGGGTTGATCCGTTGTGGGTCGCCACCAGCCTTGGCCATGGCGGCGCGCATGGCCGCCAGGTCGACCACGGCAGGTACGCCGGTGAAGTCCTGCATCAGCACCCGCGCCGGGCGGTACTGGATCTCGCGGTCGGAGCGCCGTTCGCCAAGCCATTGGGCAATGGCGCGCAAGTCGTCGCCAGTGACGGTTGTGCCGTCCTCCCAGCGCAGCAGATTTTCCAGCAGCACTTTCAGCGACATGGGCAGGCGCTGCAGGTCACCCAGCTGGCGGGCGGCCTCAGTGAGGCTGAAGTAGTGGTAGGTCTGGTCGCCGACCTTGAGGGGCTTGAGGGTGTTCAGGCTATCGAGCGAGGGCATTGCCAACTCCTTCTGCACCGGTGCCCGGCAAATATTCACGGTTTGCCGGCAGCACCGCTCTGTATCGGTCCGCACGGTACGGACCTGGCTGAGTGGTCAGGTTAGACCGGTTTAGGCTACCTGACCCTTTTCTGGACCGGCGGGGCGTGTCGCAGGTTCCGAACTTCCTTTATCATCGCCGCCCTGCCGGCGCCTGTGGTGCGCCAGCCGTAGTGGAGTGAGAGATGAATACCCTGTTCATGCATTGCCGGCCCGGTTTCGAGGGCGAGGTTTGCGCCGAGATCAGCGAACATGCCGCCCGCCTGGGTGTTGCCGGCTATGCCAAAGGCAAGCCGCAAAGTGCCAGTGCCGAGTTTGTCTGTAGCGAGGAGGGCGGTGCCGAGCGCTTGATGGGGGAACTGCGTTTCAACCAGCTGATTTTCCCGCGGCAGTGGGCACGTGGCGGTTACGTCGAACTGCCGGAAAGTGACCGCATCAGTGTGCTGCTGGCACAGTTGGCCGACTTCCCGGTGTTCGGCAGCCTTTGGCTGGAGGTGCTGGACAGCAACGAAGGCAAGGAATTGTCCACCTTTTGCCGAAAGTTCGAAGTGCCGTTGCGCAAGGCCCTGGAGAAGGCCGGCCGCCTGGTCGATGACCCTGGCCGCCCACGTTTGCTACTGACCTTCATCAGCGGCCGGCGGGTATTTGTCGGCGTTGCATCGGCCAGCAACAGCGCCTTGTGGCCCATGGGCATCCCGCGCCTGAAGTTCCCTCGCGAGGCGCCCAGCCGTTCGACACTCAAGCTGGAAGAAGCCTGGCACCAGTTCATTCCGCGTGAGCAGTGGGAGCAGCGCCTGGGTGATGACATGACCGGCGTCGACCTGGGAGCCTCGCCGGGTGGCTGGACCTACCAGCTGGTGCGCCGCGGCATGCTGGTGACAGCCATCGACAACGGGCCGATGGCCGAAAGCCTGATGGACACCGGCCTGGTCCAGCACTTGATGGCCGATGGGTTTACCTGGCAGCCGAAGCAGCCGGTAGACTGGATGGTGTGCGATATCGTCGAGAAGCCGGCGCGTACCACCTCGCTGATCGAAACCTGGCTGGGTGAAGGGCTGTGCCGCGAGGCAGTGGTCAACCTGAAGTTGCCGATGAAGCAGCGTTATGCCGAAGTACGGCGCTTGCTCGATCGTATGGAGGCGACATTCAAGGCACGCAAGATCAAGGTGTCGATCGCCTGCAAGCAGCTGTACCACGACCGCGAGGAAGTGACTTGCCACCTGAGGCGGCTCGATTTGAAACCGCGCTGAGCGTTTCAGGTGGATGGTTTGCATTTGCTGTTTGCATTGAGATCGAGCGCCGCCCGCGCGGCGCATCGCGAGCTTCGCTCGCTCCTACGTTTGTTTCGGGCCAATTATTTCTGTGCCATTTGCGCGCGAACGCTTTGGCGCTTGGCGCGATATTGCGTCGTACAAACAAAACGGTCGCGCGCGCCTGTAACAGGCGTTACTGGCCAGAAACAAACGTAGGAGCGAGCGAAGCTCGCGATGCGCCGCGCGGGCGGCGCTCGATCTCAATATTCACACAATGCTGAAGGCATGCGTCTAAGCCCCCTTGGACCGCACCGCGCTATGCGCGACAATAGCGATCATTTTCGGAGCCCCCCATGACCGATTTCACCCCCGACGCCATCCTCGATGCCACCGGCCTGAACTGCCCGGAACCGGTGATGATGCTGCACCAGCACGTACGCAACCTGGCCGCCGGCGGCCTGCTCAAGGTCATCGCCACTGACCCGTCGACCCGCCGCGACATCCCCAAGTTCTGCAACTTCCTCGGCCACGAGCTGCTGCAGCAGCAAGAGGACGCCGGCACTTTCCTGTACTGGATCCGCAAGAAAGCCGACTGAATCGCTCTGGAACAGGCCCGGCGTTGCGCCTACACTGCTCTCCCCAGACAGGAGAGCACCATGCTGATAGTTGCCGACGAGAACATCCCGCTGCTCGATGCCTTCTTCCAGGGGTTCGGTGAAATTCGCCGCTACCCCGGCCGAAGCCTCGATGCTGCCAGCGTCAAGGACGCCGATATCCTGCTGGTACGCTCGGTGACCAAGGTCGACCGTCAGTTGCTCGAAGGCAGCCGTGTACGCTTTGTCGGCACTTGCACCATTGGTACTGATCATCTGGACCTGGACTACTTTGCAGAGGCCGGTATCCGCTGGAGCAGCGCGCCTGGCTGTAACGCCCGCGGCGTGGTCGATTACGTGCTGGGCAGCCTGCTGACCCTGGCCGAGCTGGATGGCGTGGCATTGCCTGAGCGCGTGTATGGCGTTGTGGGCGCGGGTGAAGTGGGTGGCCGTCTGGTGCGGGTGCTGCACGGCCTGGGCTGGAAGGTGCTGGTGTGCGACCCGTTGCGTCAGGCCGCCGAGGGCGGCGACTACGTCAGCCTCGAAACCATCCTGCAGCAGTGCGATGTAATCAGCTTGCATACCCCATTGCAACGCGGCGGCGAGTACCCGACCTGGCACCTGCTGGGGCAGGCGCAGCTGGCACAGTTGCGCCCAGGTGCCTGGCTGGTAAACGCCAGCCGTGGCCCGGTGGTGGATAATGTGGCCCTGCGCGAGCTGCTGCTGGACCGCGAAGACGTGCACGCGGTGCTGGATGTGTGGGAAGGGGAGCCGCAGGTCGACCTGCAGTTGGCCGACCTGTGCACACTGGCTACGCCGCACATTGCCGGCTATAGCCTCGATGGTCGCCAGCGTGGTACGGCGCAGATCTACCAGGCGCTGTGCCGCTTCCTGGGTGTGGACGAGCAGGTGCGACTGGGCGAGCTGCTGCCAAGGCCACCGTTGGCGCAGATCGATCTGGATGCCAGCACCGACCTGTCCTGGGCCTTGGCCACCCTGTGTCGCGCCGTGTATGACCCGCGCCGCGATGATGCCGATTTCCGCCGTAGCCTGAGCGATGATCCGCAGCAACAGCGAGCGGCGTTCGACCAGTTGCGCAAGCAATACCCGCCAAGGCGCGAGATCGAGGGGCTGGCCGTGCGCTTGCACGGGGAGGCGCCGCAGTTGGCGCAGTTGGTCAGTGCCCTGGGTGGGGTGTTGGTCTAAGCAAACCTTGTCGTGACCTTGCAGGTATGTACGGTTATCTGTGGGGGTGGTCAAGCCCACTGGCTGGGCAGATAAAAACCCGGCGCAAGCGCCGGGTTGCAAAGAATTCGCCGATCAACCTTTGCGTACGCGCTCGACACGGCTTTCTTCCAGGGCCTTGCAGGCCTGCTGGATCATCTGCTCGGTGATCGGCACTTCGCGCCCCTTGGCGTCGATGATCGAACCGCATACTTGCGGTTGCGGAGAGGTCTGGGGCTTCTGGTTATCACTGCCATGCTGCAAGCTCATGCACTGTCTCCTCTTCAGGTTCAAGCTCAGGGTAGCCCTGCGCCGTGACTGGCCTGTGACAGCTTCTGGGTCACGGCAGCAACAGTCCAGCAGAAAGCCTGTGAAAGCTCCATAAGCTGTTTAGATCGATGCGTTATAGCAACCTTCATGCAGTCTCCCGACCGGGATGAGTGGTAGGCTGCCGCTTCCCCACCCTTTGTGGTCGTCGCCATGCCCGAATCGGTTTCCCCGCGCCAACGCCGCGCCTTGCGCCTGGCTTGGCAGTTCGTTCGCCCTTATCGCCGGCAGGTGCTGCTGGCATTGCTGGCGCTGGTAGTCACAGCTGGCATCACCCTGTCGATGGGCCAAGGCATCCGCCTGCTGGTGGATCAAGGTTTCATGACCCGCTCCGCGCACCAGCTCAATCAGACCATCGGGCTGTTCCTGCTGCTGGTGCTGGCGCTGGCGGTGGGTACCTTCAGCCGTTTTTACCTGGTGTCGTGGATTGGCGAGCGCTGTGTGGCCGATATCCGTCGTGCCGTCTTCGACCACCTGATCGGCCTGCACCCAGGTTTTTTCGAAGACAACCGCAGCTCCGAGATCCAGTCGCGGCTGACAGCGGACACCACCTTGCTGCAATCCGTGATCGGTTCATCGCTGTCGATGTTCCTGCGCAACGCGCTGATGGTCATTGGTGGTGTGGCATTGCTGTTCATTACCAACCCCAAGCTCACCAGCATCGTGGTGGTAACGTTGCCGCTGGTGCTGGCACCGATCCTGTTGTTCGGCCGTCGGGTGCGTAGCCTGTCGCGGCAGAGCCAGGACAGGGTCGCGGATGTGGGCAGCTACGTGGCTGAGACGCTGGGGCAGATCAAGACCGTGCAGGCCTACAACCACCAGGCGCACGACCGCGAACTGTTCGCCGATACGGTCGAAGCAGCGTTCACGGTTGCCCGCAAGCGGATTGCCCAGCGTGCCTGGCTGATTACCCTGGTGATCGTGTTGGTGTTGGGGGCGGTGGGGGTGATGCTGTGGGTCGGCGGCATGGATGTGATCGCCGGGCGCATATCCGCAGGCGAGCTGGCTGCATTCGTGTTCTACAGCCTGATCGTCGGCAGCGCCTTCGGTACCCTCAGTGAGGTGATCGGCGAACTGCAGCGGGCCGCGGGTGCTGCCGAGCGCATTGCCGAATTGTTGGCCGCGCGAAGTGCCATCCTGCCGCCTGCCGTGGCGCAGGTGCTGCCACAGCAGCGGGCCAGTGGGCGTATCGAGTTGCAGCAGGTGGTGTTTGCTTATCCTTCACGGCCCACAGTGGCGGCTGTTGACGGCCTGAGCCTGACCATCGAGCCTGGGCAGACCGTCGCCCTGGTAGGCCCTTCCGGGGCAGGCAAGTCGACCCTGTTCGATTTGTTGCTGCGCTTTTACGACCCTCAGCAAGGCCGCATCCTGCTTGATGGCCAGCCGGTTACCGAGCTTGATCCCGACCAGCTGCGCCGGCAGTTCGCCCTGGTGGCGCAGAACCCCTCGTTGTTCCGTGGCACGGTGGAGGCCAACATTCGGTATGGCCGGCCCGAGGCGACCTTGGCTGAAGTCGAAGCAGCAGCCCGCGGCGCCCATGCCGACGAATTCATACGGCAATTGCCCCAAGGCTACCAGACACAACTGGGGGAGGGCGGCATAGGCCTTTCCGGCGGGCAGCGTCAGCGCTTGGCGATCGCCCGGGCCTTGCTGGTCGATGCGCCGATCCTGTTGCTGGACGAAGCCACCAGTGCCCTCGATGCACAAAGCGAATACTTGATCCAGCAAGCGCTGCCCAGGCTGATGGCCGGCCGTACCACGCTGGTGATCGCCCATCGCCTGGCCACAGTGCAGCACGCCGAGCGCATCGCGGTCATCGACCAGGGTCGGCTGGTGGCGGTGGGCACCCACCGTCAGTTGATCGAGGACAGCCCGCTGTATGCACGGCTGGCAGCGCTGCAGTTCACCACCGGTTAGCGTGTCGCGGCCTTGTAACATTTCTGTAGTAATTGCCTGAGAGTATTTGCCTCAACTGTTGCGTAAGTGCTCGACCTGGCTGCCATTGCGTGATGGCAGCTTTTTTTTGGCCTGCCAGTAATGAGGCTGTACAGCGGCCTCAGCCTACTCCCTCTGGTTCCGAGACCCTCGATGTTGCGTAAATCCCTCAGAGTGCAAATTCTTTCGCTGCTCGGCGGCAGTGTGCTGGCGATGCTGCTGATCGCCCTGGTGTGTTTCCAGTTCCTGTCGTCCAGCGTGCGTGGCTACGCCGAGCTGGTCGACGGGCCGCTGCGGGCTTCGCAATTGATTGACGAAGCCAACCTGCAGTTCAAGATACAGGTGCAGGAATGGAAAAACGTGCTACTGCGCGGGCGCCAGCCAGCGGAGATGGACAAGTACTGGCAGCAGTTCCAGGCCCGCGAACAGCAAGTACAACAACTGCTCGGGCAATTGATCGACAATAGCGATGCCACGCTCAAGGCGTCGCTGCAGCAATTGCGCGACAGCCACCGCCAGTTGGGCCAGGCCTATGCGCAAGGCCGCCAGGCCTTCCTTGCGGCAGGCGGCGATCCGGGAGCGGGAGACCGGGCGGTCAAAGGCGTGGATCGTGCCGCCAGTGAGCAGATGAGCGAACTGGTCGAGCAGCTGCGCGCCGATGCCCGTCAGCGTGCAGACAGCATCAATGCCAGTGCCGAGCGCACGGTATGGTTGGGCCTGCTGGTGATGCTGGCTTCTGCGGTGCTGGTGGGGCTGCTCAGCCTGTGGCTGGTCAACCGTAGCCTGATCGAGCCGATCCGTCAGTTGATCGAGTACGTCGCGCAGCTCAGCCAGGGCTGCTTTGCTGCCAGGGTCGAAAGCCGTCGGGAGGATGAGTTGGGGCGCCTGGCGCGGGCAGCCAACACCCTGCGTGACTTCCTTGCCGACACCGTCGGCCGGCTGCAGGACAACGCTCAGGAGCTGGAAGGTGCCAGCGGCCAGTTGCGCAATATTGCCGGTGACATGGCCCGCGGTACTCATGACCAATTCCAGCGTACCGACCAGGTGGCCACGGCCATGCACGAAATGTCCGCCACTGCCCAAGAGGTCGCTCGCCACGCCGCCGAGGCTGCCCGTGCGGCCGATGACGCCGACCACAGCGCCCAGGCGGGCGAGCAGGTGATGCAGCAGACCATCGACATCATCGGGTTGGTCAACCGCGAAATTGCCGGCACGGCGTCGGTAATTCGCGATCTGGAGCATGACAGCACACGTATAGGCAAAGTGCTGGAAGTGATCCGTGGCATTGCTGAACAGACCAACCTGCTGGCGCTTAACGCAGCCATCGAAGCAGCCCGTGCTGGCGAAGCCGGGCGTGGTTTTGCGGTAGTCGCTGATGAAGTGCGTAGCCTGGCCCAGCGCACGGCAGCGTCGATTGCAGAGATTCACCAGATCATCGAAGCGGTACAGTCGGGGGCTGTGGAGGCGGTCAAGGCCATCGAAAGCGGCCAGCAACGTAGCCAGGAAGGGGCTGAGCAGGTCGAGCAGGCCGGGCAGATGCTGCAACGCATTACCCTGGCGGTGGAGGCGATCCGCGACATGAACCGGCAGATCGCCACGGCGGCAGAGGAGCAGACCAGCGTAGCCGAAGATATCTCGCGCAACCTGATCGAAATTACCCGCATTGCCACAGCCAATCAGGAAGCGGTGCAGCATACGGAGCAGGCGGGGCAGCGCCTGCATGGTTTGTCAGGGCAGTTGGGCGAAGTCACCTCCCGCCTGAGCGCTTGACTCGGTCTGCAGTGGTTGCAGGTGCCCACAGCGGCTGAACCCGCGCACGGAGGCATTTTTCGCACACAACAAAAAGCCCGCACATGGCGGGCTTTTTGATAAGGATCTGGTCGGAGAGACAGGATTCGAACCTGCGGCCTTCTCGTCCCGAACGAGACGCGCTACCTGGCTGCGCTACACTCCGATGACCAAAATCCTACTGCATCCCGTTTTTGCCCGCAAGCCCTTGTTGTTTAAAGGGCCATGGCCTGAACGGGGCCTTGGTCAGAGCTCTTTGACGGTGCGGATCTGGTCCTTGTTCAAGCGCGTGCGCTTGCCGTCGAGTTGCTCGAATTCATAGAAGCCAGAGTCTTCGTCGTAGGACGGTTTGTCGGTTGCCTGGATCTCCCGGCCATCGTTCAGGGTAATGACGGTTGGAGTCGAGCAGCCGGCGAGGGCGCCCAAGCCCAAGGCGAGCAGGAAGGCGGGTAGGGTCCGTTTGATCATCGTGTTTCTCCAAGTGCGATGGTGCTAGATGACATTTATGACGCAGGACGTTAGTGCAAGTTCACTCCAAGTGCAGCATAGCGACTAATTCGTCCCCTTGATCCAGGGCAAGGCCGATGGGGGCAACGCCGGAAAAGGTGCGCTGTGATATAACTGCGTCCATCTCATCCTGTTGTGACGGACACCCATGAAAGCCAAGGCAGATACCCCCTTCGTGGCGCTGAACATCGCCGTGCTCACGGTCAGCGACACCCGTACCCTCGACACTGACACCTCTGGCCAGATGTTCGTCGACCGCCTGAGCGCCGCCGGTCATCGCCTTGCCGAGCGTGTGCTGCTCAAGGATGACCTGTACAAGATCCGAGCCCAGGTAGCCGCATGGATCGCCGATGACAGCGTGCAAGTGGTGCTGATTACGGGCGGTACCGGGTTTACTGGCCGCGACAGCACCCCCGAGGCGGTGGCCTGCCTGCTGGACAAGCAAGTGGACGGTTTTGGCGAGCTGTTCCGGCAGATTTCAGTGGCCGACATTGGCACCTCCACCGTGCAGTCGCGTGCCCTGGCCGGGCTGGCCAACGGCACTCTGGTGTGCTGCCTGCCGGGCTCGACCAACGCTGTGCGCACCGGTTGGGATGGCATCCTGGCCGAGCAGCTTGATGCCCGTCATCGTCCGTGCAACTTCGTGCCGCACCTGAAGCAGGCAGCGGCCTGTGACAGCCGTGGCTGAGGTCAGCCAGGCCCGGCCGCTGATGCCGGTGGAACAGGCGCTGGAGCAACTGCTGGCGCTTGCCGAAGCTGCACCGATTGGCGAGATCGAAAACCTGCCGCTGGCCGAAGCCGAAGGCCGCGTGCTGGCCACCGACCTGGTGGCCTCGCTCGACCTGCCGCCTTGGCCGAACAGCGCCATGGACGGTTATGCCTTGCGCCTGGCTGACTGGCAGGGCCAGCCGCTGCCGGTCAGCCAGCGTATTTTCGCCGGCCATGCGCCCCAACCGCTGCAACCGGGTACCTGCGCACGGATCTTCACCGGTGCGCCTGTGCCGGAGGGGGCCGACTGCGTCGAGATGCAGGAAAACACCGAAGTACTCGAAGATGGCCGGGTGCGCTTTCTCGAAACATTGCGCACCGAGCAGAACATACGGCCTCAAGGCCAGGAAACCCGCAAAGGCGAGCAGGTGATGAGCGCCGGCACCCGCCTCGGGCCGATCGAACTGGGCCTGGCGGCGACCTTGGGGCATGGCCGCCTGGACGTGGTACGCAAGGTGAAAGTGGCGGTGCTGTCGACCGGCGACGAACTGGTCGAGCCTGGCCTGCCGCTGGGGCCCGGGCAGATCTACAACAGCAACCGAAGGCTGCTGGTCAGTTGGTTGCAGCGGCTGGGTTGCGAAGTGGTCGATGCCGGCATCCTGCCGGATGACCTGGCGCGCACTCGCACCTGCCTGGCGTCACTGGGTGACGTAGACCTGATTCTGTCCACCGGAGGCGTCTCGGTGGGGGAAGCCGACTACCTCGGTGCTGCCCTGCGCGAGGCCGGCGAACTGGCGTTGTGGAAGCTGGCGATCAAACCGGGCAAGCCGCTGACCTTCGGCCACTTTCAGGGTGTACCGGTGATCGGCCTGCCGGGCAACCCGGCCTCGACCTTGGTCACCTTTGGTCTGTTGACCAGGCCCTACCTGCTGCGTCGTCAGGGTGTAGTTGACGTGACGCCGCTGCGGTTCGACATGCCCGCTGGGTTTGACTGGCCCAAGCCGGGTACGCGCCGCGAATACCTGCGCGCGCGCATCGAACAGGGCCGAGTGCGCATCTACAAGAACCAGAGCTCGGGTGTGCTGCGCAGCGCAGCCTGGGCCGAGGGGTTGGTGGAAGTGCGTGAAGGCAGCACGCCGAAGCAGGGCGACAGCGTGCCATTCATTCCCTTCAGCGAGCTACTTGGCTGAGCGGCCCAGCCAGGCACTGTCCAGCGGCGCGGCCTCGGCCGGTGCCGCCTGGGTCAGGCGTATGTGCACATTCTCCAGTTGCTGGGCGGCCACGCTCCAGTCGTGGCGCTGGCGGGCAAACTGACGCCCGGCAGCACTCAACTGGCTCATGCGCCAGGGCTGATTGAGCAGTTGGGTGATCAGCAGTGCCAGCAGGTCACCGTCGTCACTGCCCAGGTAGTGCTCGCCGTTGTTCACGGTCAGGCCTGAAACGCCCTTGTCGGTGGTGATCACGGGTAAGCCGGCGGCCATCGCTTCGAGGATTTTCACCTTCGAGCCACCTGCATAGCGCAGGGGGGCGAAGAATAACGCTGAACATCGTTGCAGTTCACGCAGGTCGGGGCGGTAGCCGAACCATTCAATGCGTGGGTCGTTCCAGTGAAGTTTCCAGTTGGCCGGCATGGCATGCCCGGCAATAGCCAGACGCACCGCCGGGTTGCTCATCCACACCTTCGGCATGATGTCGTCCAGTGCCCATTCGATGGCCTCCAGATTGGCGCCATATTCGAAATTGCCGACGAACAACAGGCGCTGGCTGTGCACCGCAGGTTGCACTTGCTGGTAGAAATCACAATCCACGCCGTTGACCACCACATTCACCGGGCGCCCGCTGATCTGCGCGATCAGTTCGGCATCGTGGGCGCAGACCGCCACCAGTTCGGTGGGCTGGCGTAGCACTCGGTGCTCCCAGCGCCGGTAGCGCCAGCGGTCGAAGGCGTTGAGCGGGCGCAACCATAGCGGCAGGCGGTCGTGGCAGGCACCGCCCATTACCGACTCTAGGTTGTGCTCGGTCAGCATGAAGGGCAGCCCGCGAGCCAGCAGGGCTTTTTCGAACGGCTGGAAGCTGTAACTGTGCTCGATCTGGATCACGTCCCAGGGTTCGTCCAGCAATTGCTCGAACCGGTGCCGCAGGCGCGGCGCCAGGCCATTGATGATTGCCCGCATGGGGTAGTCGATGATGGGTGAAGCCAGCAGGTTGAGTGGGCTGTGCAGCGGCCTGCGGGGTAGCACGATCAGGCGTTCGAGGAGTGGCTCCAGGGCCTCACGTGCTGCATCGCTGAGAGGGATTTTCGACTGCACCAGCAGGGTGATTCGGTGGCCGCGCTGCGCCAGTGCGCGCAGCAGATGGTATTGCCGGGTTTTGTGGCCGCTGGTGGTCGGCCAAGGCAGGTAGGGCAGTGTCCAGAGAATGCGCATGACCCGAAGTCCTCGCGAAAGGCTGCAGATAGCAAAACGCGCCCGTTGGCAACAGTGGGGGAGCCACTGCCGGGCGCGTCCATGGCAATAGGGGTATCTGCTGAGCATAGCCCGGATTGCCACATGTGGAAGAATGACCGGCAACGCGATCAGTTGCAGAAGCGCCGTCTGCCCAATGTTTTTTGCAAGGCATGCAACGATCCGGTCATGCGAGTGGTCGAGATCTGGGTTGGTCCATTTTACGGAGATGCGCACATGCAAGGGCGCAAGGCAATGCTGGTGCTGCACGGCAAGCAGGCGATGAACGAAGACGTCCGCAGCGCCGTGAGCGACCTGCGCGATAGCGGCTGGGTCCTGGATGTACGGGTGACCTGGGAGGCGGGCGATGCCCAACGGCTGGTCGCCGAGGCACTGGCGGCGGGTTACAGCCATATCGTCGCCGGTGGCGGGGACGGCACATTGCGTGATGTGGCCGAGGCCATGGGATTGGCCGCTACCAAAGCCAGTCTGACCTTGTTGCCACTGGGTACTGCCAACGATTTTGCCAAGGCCGCTGGCATCCCCCTGGAGCCGGCGTCGGCGCTGGCCTTGCTGAATGTCGCACCACAACCCATAGACCTGGGGCAGGCTGGCGATCAGCTGTTCCTCAATATGGCCACGGGTGGCTTTGGCAGCCAGGTCACCGCCAATACCTCCGAGGACCTCAAGAAAGTGCTGGGTGCTGCCGCCTACCTGTTCACCGGGCTGTCCCGCTTCAGTGAGCTTCAGGCGGCTTCGGTGGAGCTACAGGGGCCGGGCTTTCATTGGCAAGGGGATTTGCTGGCGCTGGGTATCGGCAATGGCCGCCAGGCCGGTGGCGGGCAGGTGCTGTGCCCCGAAGCCAGGATCAACGACGGCTTGCTTGACGTCGCCATTCTGCCGGCACCGCAGGAAATGGTAGGGGCTCTGCGTGACCTGTTGGGTGGCGACGGCCTGTTTGTTCGTGCCAGGCTGCCATGGGTCGAGATCAAGAGTTCGCAAGGGTTGGACATCAACCTCGATGGCGAGCCGTTGCAGGCTGCCAATCTGCGCTTTCAAGCGAGGTCGGCGGCGTTGTTCCTGCACCTGCCGGCCGGGTCGCCGTTGCTCAGTCATCCAGGCTGATGATTTTTTCGCGTACCGCAAACAGCACCAGGCCGGCCACGTCGTGAATCTGCAGGCGCTTCATGATTTGTGACCGGTGAGTTTCCACGGTCTTGATCGACAGGCCCAGGCCCGCAGCGATTTCCCGCGTGGACTTGCCGCGCACGATCAGGCGCAGGATTTCAAGCTGGCGTGAAGTCAGATTATGCCGTTCGCCAGCGCTTTGCTTGCCTTGTTTGGTGTGCCTCAGCGCCTGGTTGATAACGGTGTGGGCGATGGCCGGGCTGAGGTAGCGCTCACCTCGGCATACAGCCCCCAGCGCCTGTTCCAGCTCGGTGGTGCTGGTGTCCTTGAGCAAGTAGCCGTGGGCGCCGCTCTCCAGGGCCCGCATGATCAGGTCCGGGTCAGTGTGCATTGACAGGATCAGCACTTTGCAGCTACTACCGCTGGCCCGCAGCTGGGTGAGGGCGTCCAGGCCGCTGGTCGAACGCATGGAGATGTCCAGCAAGATGATGTCGGGCGTCAGTGTGCGCACCTGGTCGAGTAGCTGATTGCCGTCGTCGGCTTCGCCGACCACCTCATAGCCGGGGATGTCGCCGACCAGCGCGCGCACCCCGGCGCGGATCAGTGAGTGGTCATCTACCAGCAGTAGTCTACAGGTCATGGTTGGTAATACTCCTGGCGCGTTGCTGGGTGCGCGGGGACCATGGGAACATCGCTTCGATCTGCGTGCCTCGGCCAGGCTGACTGGTGATGTCGAGGCTGCCCCGCAGCGCGATTACCCGCTCCTGCATGCCGGCCAGGCCGCGCTGACC
Source organism: Pseudomonas sp. LTR0 (assembly GCF_036630035.1). NCBI lineage: Bacteria > Pseudomonadati > Pseudomonadota > Gammaproteobacteria > Pseudomonadales > Pseudomonadaceae > Pseudomonas > Pseudomonas sp. LTR0. The sequence goes on along the minus strand of NZ_CP123734.1, from coordinate 3,658,684 downwards.
GGCCTCTGCCGGGTGCCGGGCAGGGATGAAACCACGACCATCGTCGTGGATCGACAACGCCAGCCCCTCAGGGGTGCGTTGCAGACGGATGACCAGGTTATGTGCCTGGGCGTGGCGCAGCATGTTGGTCACTGCCTCCTGGGTAATACGGAACACTGCCATGGCCACGGCTTCGTCGATGCCGCCCAGGCGCTGGTTGCACGCCAGGCTCCAGTGCACGCCGCTGCTGGCCAGGGTGCGTACCAGGTGCGCGCGCAGGCTGTCTTCCAGACCAAGGCTGGCCAACTGCCGGGGGTTGAGCAGTGCGGAGACATTGCGCACATTACCGAGGGTGTCATCCAGTGTGCTGCGCAGGGCATCGCAGTGCCCCTGCAATTCGTCGGGCATGCGCCGCTGCAGCCACTGCAGTTGCAGCTTGGCAGCGGTGAGCAGTTGACCGATGTCGTCGTGCAGTTCCCGGCCCAGATGCTGACGCTCGTCTTCTTGCACTTTGAGCATGCGCTCGGCCAGCTCAGCCGGGCGCAGGTGGATCGACCTGGCGCCCAGGCCCAGTTGCACAGCAGCACCCAGCGTGGCGACCAACTGCAGCACCAGCAGGGTGGCCGGGATTGTCTGATTGGCCAGGTACAGCGCCATGTTGGCAACCAGTGAGGCCACGCAAAGTCCGACCGTTGCCCAACGCAGCACGGCGGCGCGGGAGCAGCAACGCAAAAAGGTCTTCAAGCGTGGGAACATAGGTAGGGAGGCCACTGAAGTATTGCTGATGGAGGCCTTGCACAATGCTGCTCAGAGGCTTTGGCGCAGTACTTTCGTTGTTTTTTTGAATACGTATTCTTGCCACCTTTGTTCCGATAGCAAGCGTTTGTGGGGGCGCATATTACCACTTTGCATTGCATCGGTCGCGGCCAGGTAGTCCGTTGAAACGCCTGCTGCTCGGGCCCTTTCGAGTAGCAAAGTGCCACCCTTTAATCGCGCAGTACCCACTTGTGCTGTAACTTGTGCGGCAATGATTCGGCGGCATGCACCGAAAACCTGAAGAACTTTCCAAGTTCGACCATGGTCGGGTTTCAATAAAGTTGCTTAGTTGCACTTTGAGTCAGGTTAATGCGTGCGATTAGAGCGGCTGGGGCGGGTGCCGGTTGCCACGTCACTGTGCGGGTGAATGCACGGGCTGCCTGCTTCGTCGCAGGACGCGCAGGCTGGCGCAAAGGGGGGTTGTACGACCTTGGCCAATTCTCCCAGCAGCACCAGTTGCTCGCCGATGTCCAGGTTCAGCCGCCCTGTACGGCTATCGACCAGTTCCAACTGCCAGGCCAGCAAGGTCAGGCACGCCCCTATCGCGGGTAGGGCTTCCCGCTGCAGGCAACCACCGTGGCAGGCTGGGGCAAGCAGCTGTTGCAGGGCGGTGGTGTAGTGGGCAACTTCACGCAGGCCCAAGCGCGTAGCTTGACGGGCGATAGTGTCGAGGGCGCTGCTCAGGCAACTGCAGGCATCCGGGTCATTGTCTATCAGCTCCAGATGCTGCAGGCATTCCTGAGCCTGGGTCAGCAGTACCTGGGCATCCAGCAGGAAGCCCTGCAGGGCGTCATCGAACGATAAGGCAGTGTCCATCATCAAGTCCCCGCGCGTGGGGTAGGCGCGGGGGGCGGGCACGCCGAAACGATAGCTAGCAAAAGCCTGACTCCATTCATGCAATGAGAATGGCGTCACATTAATGGCTAAAGGATATCGCGAACATCAGGTTGCACCCGATTGCTGCTAAGGGTTTCCCTGATCAAGGGCTAGGGTAGGGAACTTTTGTCGTGTCCCTGATTTGCCCTGGCGTGTCGGCAGTAAAGCATGATGGTAAAGTGATATCAATTATCCGCGCGGCATTTTCCCGCAAGGGTCAAGGTGTGCGTGAAGCCGCCGATACAGGGTAGATGATTTCACCTTTTACGACTCAAGCCTGGGGGCTTTCCAATGGCTGGCATTCTCGACACGGTAGACCAACGCACGCAACTGGTGGGTGAGAACCGCCTGGAAATTCTGATGTTTCGCCTGGCCGGTCGCCAGCTGTTCGCGATCAACGTGTTCAAGGTGCAGGAAGTACTGCAACTGCCCAAGCTGACCCTGATGCCCCAGCGCCACGCCTATGTCTGCGGTGTGGTCAACCTGCGCGGGCAGACCCTGCCGGTGATCGACCTGTCCCAGGCGATCGGTATGCGCCCGCTACAGCCGGGGCCGGACAGCACCATCATCGTCACCGAATACAACCGCTCGGTGCAGGCCTTCCTGGTGGGCGGTGTAGACCGCATCGTCAACTTGAACTGGGAGTCGATCATGCCGCCGCCTTCCAGTGCCGGTCGCCAGCATTACCTGACTGCCATCACCAAGGTCGATGAAAAGCTGGTGGAAGTGATCGACGTGGAGAAAGTGCTGGCCGAAATCGTGCCCTACAACGCCCGGGTTTCTGGCGACAAGCTCGCCGACCCAGTGCTGGCCCGGGCCCGCGGCCGGGAGGTGCTGCTGGTGGACGACTCCAGTGTGGCCTTGGCGCAATTGCGCGACACCCTGTCCCAGCTGGGCATGAAGCTGCATGTGGCCAGTGATGGCCTGAAGGCGCTGCGCATGCTCAAGGGCTGGGCGGATGCCGGCGAGGACGTGTGCGAGAAGCTGCTGATGGTGTTCACCGATGCAGAAATGCCGGAAATGGACGGCTATCGGCTGACCACCGAGATCCGCAGCGATGCCCGCCTGCGCCAGCTCTATGTGGTGCTGCACACTTCGCTGTCGGGCAGTTTCAACGAATCCATGGTGAAGAAGGTGGGCTGTGACAACTTCCTTTCCAAGTTCCAGCCTGATCGCCTTGTCGATGTGGTCAAGCAGCGCCTGTTGCTGGATACCACCGCTGCGTGAACGTTGTGCCGGCCAGGTATAAGCTTGGCTTTTGGCATGACGCGAGGCAGCAAGGATGTTTCTCAGTGAGTTGTATCGATACCCGGTGAAGTCGGGGCAGGCGCAAAGCCTGAAGGCATCACCGGTGGGGTTGCTGGGGCTGCAAGGCGACCGGCGCTGGATGGTGGTCGAGGAAGAAAACGGACGCTTCCTGACCCAGCGTGCCTGGCCACAACTTGGCCAGATCTGCGCACACGCTGACGACAGCGGCCAGTTGCTGCTGCAAGCCCCTGGGCAGCCGCCGTTGCGGGTGCCTGTACCGCCTGCCGATGACGCCCTGCGCGGCGTGACGATCTGGCGCGATACCTTGCGCGTGCCGGACGCTGGCGATGCCGCGGCAGCCTGGTTGAGCGAGTTGCTGGGCAAGGCCGTACGCCTGGTGCATTGCCCCGAGCAGCGTGCGCGTTACCTGCCCAATGGTTACGGATTCAACAGTGACCGTGCGGCGTTTCCGGATGGCTTCCCCTTGCTGCTGATCGGGCAGGGCTCGCTGGATGAGCTTAACCGGCGTATTGGTCGGCCCATGTCGATGCTGCGCTTTCGGCCCAACCTGGTGGTGCAGGGCGCGGAGCCGTTTGCCGAGGATGGCTGGAAGCGGATTCGCATCGGCAGCTTGGCGTTTCGCGTCCTAAAGCCCAGTGTGCGGTGCATCTTCACCACCATCGATCCAGCCACCGGGGAGCGCAGCGCTGACCGTGAGCCAATGGCTACGCTGAAGACTTTCCGCGAAAAAGAAGGCGACGTGCTGTTCGGCCAGAACCTGGCGGTGGATGGCAGTGGGTGGCTGGAGGTGGGGATGGAAGTAGAAATCCTGGAATAGGTGTGTTGCCTGTACCGGCCTCTTCGCGGGTGAACCCGCTCCTACAACGACCGCGTAACCCTTGTAGGAGCGGGTTCACCCGCGAAGAGGCCGGTACAGGCTCAACAGCAATCACATGTCATCGAAATACCGTTCATGCCAATCCACCAATGGCTGCGGTGAATTCAGCTTTTGCCCGTAGATCACCGAATACGACAGCACGTTCTGCACGTACTGGCGTGTTTCGTCGAACGGGATCGACTCTACCCACACATCGAAGCTCAGGTGCTTGGCGCCTTTGAGCCACTGGCGCACACGCCCGGGCCCGGCGTTGTAGGCTGCCGAAGCCAGCACCCGGTTGCCGTTGAACTGGCTGTGTACCTGGCTCAGGTAGGCTGCACCCAGCTGGATGTTCTTGTCCGGATTCAGTACTTGCGCCGGAGAGGCCAGCGGGATACTGAACTTGCGTGCGGTTTCCTTGGCCGTGGCCGGCATCAGCTGCATCAGGCCGCTGGCGCCCACGGGTGAGCGTGCGTCCTCCATGAAGGCGCTTTCCTGGCGAGTGATGGCGAATACCCAGCTCGAATGCAGGCCGCGAACTTTGGCTTCGCGCACCAGCGTGTCGCGGTGGGCCATGGGGAAGCGGATGTCCAGGTCGTCCCAGTAACGGGCCTGGCTGATGGTGCGGATGGCCGGGAAGTACCAGCGCAGCTCATAGGCCAGGCGTGCCTGTGCGACCATTTCGTCACGGGTGAAGTGGCGGCTGACGTGGTACCACTCACGGCGGCCATCAACGATCTGGCCGCGGGCGTGGAATTCCAGTGCGCGCTGGATACCGGGCGTGTTGCGCACCTTCTTGACCAGTTGCGGGCTCAGTAGCAGCGGCTTGTTGTTCATCTGGTACGGTGTCTGTGCCCGGTCGGCGGCGAGGAAGCCATAGAAGTCACGCTCACGCGCTGCGGTCTTGTAAAGCAGCGGGATCTGCGGGTTGTTTGGCTGTGCCAGTTCCAGGCTGCGAGCCTGCCAGTACTTCCAGCGGCTGGTGCTGGCCAGGTCCTGGGGAAGGCGCTTGGTCAACTCGTAGGCGTCCTCCCAGCGGCCCAGGCGCAGCAGCAGCCGAAGGCGCCATTCGCTGACGGTGTTGTCACGCAGCTCGGGGTCGTAGCGGGTCATCAGGTCGAGGGCGCGTGGGTCGTAGCGGCGTGCGAGGGTCAGGCCGATTTCGCGGGCGATGGCCACCTTTTCGTCACGCGAGAAGTGCATGCGCTGGGCGTAATCGTCGAGCAGTGCCATCGCCCGCTCCGGGTTCTGCCGGGCCAGGCGACGAAGGCCGAGGCTGACCACGTCGGACATGGCCTCGTTGACCGGGGTAAAGCGCGACGGCTGGTTGAGCAGCTCAGGCTTCTGCGCGACGTCGACCAGCAGGCGCCCCTGTGAGCGGAGGGTGGTCAGCGTCTTGGCCAGTGTGTTGGCCAGGCCGTAGTTGCGCGCCTGGGCTGCCAGCTTGGTGCGTGCCCAGCGCTTGGCCTCGGTCAGCTGGCCTTCGGCTGCCCACATGCCGAACAGCGTGTCACAGGCGGCAGGTTGCGATTTGCCGACGTTCCACAGCTTGTCGGCGGTGGCGTAACCTTCGGCGCGCAAACCGTGGCTGAGCTGGTATTGGCCGTTGAGGCAGTCCAGTTCGGTGAAATTGAGCTTGGGGTCGTAGTACTTGACGAAGGTATCCCACTCGCCGCGTTCGGCCAGCCAGCGCAACCAGCGCAGCTTCATCCAGTTGGCCTGGGGCAGGTCGCCGTGCTTGGCAAGGAAACCTTCGATTTCCTGGTTGCTGGCGGTTTTCAGGCGGGCTGTGAGTTCGTCGTAGGCCAGGTAGGGCGTCAGCGGATAGTCGCTCAAGGCCTGGGCATAGCGCAGGTAGGGGCCTTTGTCGCCTTTTGCCAGCGCGCGCTTGGCCTCGTCATAGTACTGGCGTTGCAGGGTCAGGTCGGTGGCCTGTGCCGCGCAGGTGGCAGCGGTAAGCAGCAGGCAGGATGCGATATGTAGCAGGCGGCTGCGCATGATACGTCCGGGCAGTTGAACCATGGGAAGTGTCGGCGGAGCCAGCACTGTTGAAAGCTATTGCCTTAGCTTAGCCGTTTGCCGGCAGTGGGTGAAAGCGCTGTGCGTGTATCGGGATATTAAGTTCGACCAGATGTCGCCAGGCGCTCACCGGTTGGCCTGGCGGATGCCGTCGGGGGCCAAGTCAGGTAGAATGCGCGCCCGATTTATGGAGACGAACATGACCCTGCTCAAATTCAGCGATGTGTCCCTCGCATTCGGCGCCATGCCGCTGCTGGACAAAGTGTCCTGGCAGATCGCTCGTGGCGAGCGGGTGTGCATCATCGGCCGCAACGGCACCGGCAAGTCGAGCATGCTGCGCCTGGTCAAGGGCGAGCAGAAGGGCGACGACGGCGAAATCTGGCGTGCCCCGGGCCTGAAGATCGGTGAGCTGCCGCAGGAGCTGCCGGTGGCCGACGAGCGCACAGTGTTCGACGTGGTAGCCGCTGGCCTGGACGGCGTGGGCGAGTTGCTGGCGCAGTTCCACCACCTGAGCATGAACATCCAGGGCGATGAAGACCTGGAAAAGCTCATGCACGTCCAGCACGAGCTGGAGGCCCGCGACGGCTGGCGCCTGCAGCAGGTGGTGGAAAGCACGCTCAGTCGCCTGCAGTTGCCGGCCGACAAGACCCTGGCCGAGCTGTCCGGTGGCTGGCGCCGCCGCGTGCTGCTGGCCCAGGCGCTGGTGTCCGAGCCCGACCTGCTGCTGCTCGACGAACCGACCAACCACCTGGACATCGGTGCCATCGCCTGGCTCGAAGAGGCCCTGCGTGGCTTCAACGGCGCGGTATTGTTCATCACCCACGACCGTTCGTTCCTGCAGAACCTGGCCACCCGCATTCTCGAGCTGGACCGCGGCGGCCTGATCGACTGGAACGGCGACTACGCCAGCTTCCTGGTGCACAAGGAGGCCGCACTGGCCGCCGAGGAAACCGCCAACGCGCTGTTCGACAAGCGCCTGGCCCAGGAAGAAGTGTGGATTCGCCAGGGTATCAAGGCCCGGCGTACCCGCAACGAAGGCCGTGTGCGTGCACTGAAGGCCTTGCGTGTGGAGCGTGGCGAGCGCCGCGAACGACAGGGCAAGGCCAACATCCAGATCGAAGCAGCGGACAAATCCGGCAAGCAGGTAATGGTGCTGGAAAATGTCAGCTTCCATCACCCGGACGGGCCTCTGCTGGTCAAGGACTTTTCCATGGTCTTGCAACGGCAGGACCGCATCGGTCTGCTGGGCGCAAACGGCACCGGCAAGACCACTTTGCTCAAGATGATGCTGGGCGACCTTGAGCCCACTGCGGGCAAAGTGGAGCGCGGTACCAAGCTCGAGGTGGCTTATTTCGACCAGATGCGCCACCAGCTCGACCTGGAAAAGACCGTGATCGACAACCTGGCCGAGGGCCGTGATTTCATCGAGATCGATGGCCAGAACCGCCACGTGCTGAGCTACCTGGGCGACTTCCTGTTCAGCCCCCAGCGTGCGCGCACGCCGGTCAAGGCGCTGTCGGGTGGTGAGCGTGCGCGGCTGCTGCTGGCCAAGCTGTTCAGCAAGCCGGCCAACCTGCTGGTGCTCGACGAACCGACCAACGACCTGGACGTGGAAACCCTCGAGCTGCTGGAGGAGGTGCTGTCCAACTACAAAGGTACCGTGCTGATGGTCAGCCACGACCGGGCCTTCCTCGACAACGTCGTCACCAGCACGCTGGTGTTCGAAGGCGAGGGCAAGGTGCGTGAGTATGTGGGCGGCTACGAGGACTGGATTCGCCAGGGCGGCTCGCCGAAGCTGCTGGGTGTGACCGAGAGCAAGGGCGGCAAATCCGCGCTCAACAGCGCGGTGGTGGAGAAGGTCGAGGCCAAGCCTGAACCTGTTGTTGCGGCGGTGGTGGAAGAGCCTTCGAAGAAGAAGCTCAGCTACAAGCTGCAGCGTGAGCTGGAGATGCTGCCGGGGCAGATCGACGAGCTGGAACAGCGTATGGCCGAGGCTCAGGAAGAAGTGAATGCGGCGGGTTTCTATCAGCGGCCGATTGCAGAAACTTCGGCGGTGTTGGCACAGATCGAGAAGCTGCAGGGCGAACTGGATGCACTGGTAGAGCGCTGGGCTGAGTTGGAAGGCTGATTGGCGTTAGCCTGTTTCGGCCTCTTCGCGGGTAAACCCGCTCCTACAGGGATCGCCATACCCTTGCAGGCGCGGGTTTGCCCGCGAAGAGGCCGGTTCAGGTCAAATCAATCCTTCTTCAGCAAGCGCACCGCCAGCACGTCACACGGCGCACCGTGCAGTACATCGTTGGCCGTGGAGCCCAGCAGCAATGCCAGGCCGTGACGGCCATGGCTGCCGACCACAATCAGGTCGCAGTTCTGGTCCTTGGCCAGCTGGTGGATTTCCTGGCGCGGTTGGCCGTAGGTCAGGTGCGAGTCGCCGCGGTTGATTTCCGGGTATTTGTTGAACAGGCGGTCCATGCGCTCCTTGGCCTGGTCGAATTGCTGCTGTTGCAACTGCGACAGGTCCATCGGTACGTCACCACCGAAAGCCATGGCCATCGGTTCGACGATGTGCACCAGGGATACCTTGGCTTTCGAAGGTTCTGCCAGCGCCATGGCGCGCTTGATCACCGGGTCGCACTCTTCGGTCAGGTCGACGGCGACCAACAAATGTTCGTATTTCATGAGCGGTACTCCTGACAATCGCGATAGAAGAAGTATGGTCGCTTTAGGGCGGGTCTACCGTGAAAATGGCTAACCAGCTCATTTGCAACGCTTTATGGGAACTACTGATATGACGGTATTGCTGGTGGTGTCAATCCTTGCGCTGATTCTTAGCCCGCTTTCCTGGCTGCGCAGTTCGCGCAAGCAGAGCGAGCAGATGAAGTTGCGCCTGGAGGCACGGCGCATGGGTCTGGCCATGCAATTGGCGCCGCAGCAGTGGCCGCACTGGCTGGAAAAGGAGCCGCCAAGCCCCTGCCCGCAGTATCACCGGGCCCGGCGCCGTGGGCATGAGGACAGCTTCAGTTTCTGGCAGGTCAGCCCCGGGGTGTGGTGGAATCAGTGGCGTGAACCCTGTGAAGACCCACGCTTCATGGGCGCCTTGTCGCGTTTGCCGGCGAGTGTGTACAAGGTAGAGGCCGATGCGCGGATGATTGCCTTGTACTGGACCGAGCGCGGCGATACTGCTGTATTGCAGGATGTTGCCCATGCTCTCGAAACCTTGGCCTGACAGGTAACCACACATCCTGGGGTGACACCAACCCCGCTCCCACAACGACAAAGCGGCGGCTCGGCATGACCCTGAAGGGGTGGGGTGCCAAGTCGCCGCTTTGCGTTCTGCTGCGCAGAAAAGGCCAGGCAGGCCGGGTATTCATTCAAGCAAGAGCCAGTGTAGTCGCCCTGGCTCGCCGCGCAAGCGCAAAGCACTCCAGCCAATACGTGTGGTCAATCGCTGACATGAATGACCGGCGATCACTGTCATCATGTTTTGTACCCGAACGATAGAAAATGACTGGAAAGTCGCGTTTTCGCCGTGCTCGTGAGCATTTGACAACGCCCATCTTTTCGGAGAATGTGTGCACACCCAAATCAAACGGGCGTATGAATTGAGCGTTTGTATGTCATGACGCCAAGCCATACTTCCGACTAGCGCGCTGACGGGTGTGCCTGGGGCAGGGCAGCTAGGCCTGCTTCTGCTGCAGCGATCGGCGTGTACAGTTCAGCTTCCATATCGTGGAGATCAGTTGATGATTTACGAAGGTAAAGCCATCACGGTTAAGGCTCTTGAAAGTGGCATCGTCGAGCTCAAGTTCGACCTCAAGGGTGAGTCCGTCAACAAGTTCAACCGCCTTACCCTGAACGAGCTGCGCCAGGCCGTCGATGCCATCCAGGCCGATGCCTCGGTCAAGGGCGTGATCGTCAGCAGTGGCAAGGACGTGTTCATCGTCGGCGCCGACATCACCGAGTTCGTCGACAACTTCAAGCTGCCTGAGGCCGAACTGGTCGCTGGCAACCTGGAAGCCAATCGCATCTTCAACGCCTTCGAAGACCTCGAAGTGCCGACCGTTGCCGCCATCAACGGCATCGCGCTGGGCGGCGGCCTGGAAATGTGCCTGGCGGCCGACTACCGGATCATGTCCTCCAGCGCCAAGATCGGCCTGCCGGAAGTCAAGCTGGGTATCTACCCGGGCTTTGGCGGTACCGTGCGCCTGCCACGCCTGATCGGCTCGGACAACGCTATCGAGTGGATCGCCGCCGGCAAGGAAAACCGTGCCGAAGACGCCCTGAAAGTGGGGGCTGTCGACGCCGTGGTCGCCCCTGAGCTGCTGATGGCCGGTGCCCTCGACCTGATCAAGCGTGCCATCAGTGGCGAGCTGGACTACAAGGCCAAGCGCCAGCCGAAGCTGGAGAAGCTCAAGCTCAATGCCATCGAGCAGATGATGGCCTTCGAGACTGCCAAGGGCTTCGTCGCAGGCCAGGCCGGCCCCAACTACCCGGCCCCGGTCGAAGCGATCAAGAGCATCCAGAAAGCCGCCAACTTCGGTCGCGACAAGGCCCTGGAAGTCGAAGCCGCAGGCTTTGCCAAGCTGGCCAAGACCTCGGTCGCCGAGAGCCTGATCGGCTTGTTCCTCAACGATCAGGAACTCAAGCGCAAGGCCAAGGCGCATGACGAGATCGCCCACGACGTGAAGCAGGCCGCCGTGCTCGGCGCCGGCATCATGGGCGGCGGTATTGCCTACCAGTCGGCGGTCAAAGGTACGCCGATCCTGATGAAGGACATCCGCGAGGAAGCCATTCAGCTGGGTCTGAACGAGGCCTCCAAGCTGCTTGGCAACCGCGTCGAAAAGGGTCGCCTGACCGCGGCCAAGATGGCCGAGGCGCTCAACGCCATTCGCCCGACCCTGTCCTATGGCGACTTCGCCAATGTCGACATCGTCGTCGAGGCTGTGGTCGAGAACCCGAAGGTCAAGCAAGCGGTGCTGGCGGAAGTGGAAGGCCAGGTGAAGGACGATGCCATCCTCGCTTCCAACACCTCCACCATTTCCATCAACCTGCTGGCCAAGGCGCTCAAGCGCCCGGAAAACTTCGTCGGCATGCACTTCTTCAACCCGGTGCACATGATGCCGCTGGTTGAAGTGATCCGTGGTGAGAAGTCCAGTGAAGTGGCGGTTGCCACCACCGTGGCCTACGCCAAGAAAATGGGCAAGAACCCGATCGTGGTCAACGACTGCCCGGGCTTTTTGGTCAACCGCGTGCTGTTCCCGTACTTCGGCGGCTTCGCCAAGCTGGTCAGCGCCGGTGTCGATTTTGTGCGTATCGACAAGGTCATGGAAAAGTTCGGCTGGCCGATGGGCCCGGCCTACCTGATGGACGTGGTCGGCATCGACACCGGTCACCATGGCCGCGATGTGATGGCCGAAGGTTTCCCGGACCGCATGAAGGACGAGCGTCGCTCGGCCGTTGACGCGCTGTACGAGGCCAACCGCCTGGGCCAGAAGAACGGCAAGGGCTTCTACGCCTACGAAACCGACAAGCGCGGCAAGCCGAAGAAGGTCTTCGATGCCACCGTGCTGGACGTGCTCAAGCCTATCGTGTTCGAGCAGCGTGAAGTGACCGATGAAGACATCATCAACTGGATGATGGTCCCGCTGTGCCTGGAGACTGTGCGCTGCCTGGAAGACGGCATCGTCGAAACCGCTGCCGAAGCCGACATGGGCCTGGTCTATGGCATTGGTTTCCCTCCCTTCCGCGGTGGTGCGCTGCGTTACATCGACTCGATCGGTGTGGCCGAATTCGTTGCCCTGGCCGATCAGTACGCCGACCTGGGGCCGCTGTACCACCCGACCGCCAAGCTGCGTGAAATGGCCAAGAACGGCCAGCGCTTCTTCAACTGAGCGGTCAACGAGCTAGAGCGAGAGATTTGATATGAGCCTGAATCCAAGAGACGTGGTGATTGTCGACTTCGGTCGCACGCCAATGGGCCGCTCCAAGGGTGGCATGCACCGCAATACCCGCGCTGAAGACATGTCGGCGCACCTGATCAGCAAACTGCTGGAACGCAACGGCAAGGTCGACCCGAAAGAAGTCGAGGACGTGATCTGGGGCTGCGTCAACCAGACCCTGGAGCAGGGTTGGAACATCGCCCGCATGGCCTCGCTGATGACCCCGATCCCGCACACCTCTGCGGCGCAGACCGTCAGCCGCCTGTGCGGTTCGTCGATGAGCGCCCTGCACACGGCTGCCCAGGCAATCATGACCGGTAACGGTGATGTGTTCGTGGTAGGTGGCGTGGAGCACATGGGCCACGTCAGCATGATGCATGGCGTCGACCCCAACCCGCACCTGTCCTTGCATGCCGCCAAGGCTTCCGGGATGATGGGCCTGACTGCGGAAATGCTCGGCAAGATGCACGGCATCACCCGTGAGCAGCAGGACCTGTTCGGCTTGCGTTCGCACCAGCTGGCCCACAAGGCCACTGTCGAAGGCAAGTTCAAGGATGAGATCATCCCGATGCAGGGCTATGACGAGAACGGCTTCCTGAAGGTGTTCGATTTCGACGAAACCATTCGCCCGGAAACTACCCTCGAAGGCCTGGCATCGCTCAAGCCTGCGTTCAACCCGAAAGGCGGTACTGTCACTGCCGGTACCTCGTCGCAGATTACCGACGGCGCATCGTGCATGATCGTGATGTCCGGCCAGCGTGCGATGGACCTGGGTATCCAGCCATTGGCGGTCATCCGCTCGATGGCGGTGGCGGGTGTCGACCCGGCGATCATGGGTTACGGCCCGGTGCCATCGACCCAGAAAGCCCTCAAGCGTGCCGGCCTGACCATGGCTGACATCGACTTCATCGAGCTCAATGAAGCCTTCGCTGCACAGGCCCTGCCAGTGCTGAAAGACTTGAAAGTGCTCGACAAGATGGATGAGAAGGTTAACCTGCACGGCGGCGCGATTGCCTTGGGCCACCCGTTCGGTTGCTCCGGGGCGCGGATTTCCGGCACCCTGCTCAACGTCATGAAGCAAAATGGCGGTACTCTGGGTGTTGCGACCATGTGCGTCGGCCTGGGCCAAGGTATCACCACTGTCTTCGAACGCGTCTGATCGCGTAGCGGGACAGCAACCGGGGCCTTGTGCCCCGGTTTTGTTTTTTTCAGGTTTTATTCAGGAGGTGTGCAACATGCAGATACAACCAGGCGTCTACCGGCATTACAAAGGGCCTGAGTACCGTGTCTTCAGTGTTGCGCGGCACTCCGAAACCGAAGAGTGGATGGTGTTCTACCAATGCCTGTATGGTGATTACAGCTTCTGGGTACGCCCCCTTTCGATGTTCGAGGAGTCCGTAGAAGTTGACGGCGAGCAGGTGCCACGCTTTGCTTTGGTCAAGGCCGAAGAGGGGCTGCCCGGGTTGCTGGGCAAGTCGCACGACTGATCGTCCGAGCTTGACCTCACACTTTTGCCACTATATATAGCGGTGCCGCGTCTGGCACTTGGCGCGTTTTTTATCTTCAGATTCAGGAATACTCCGATCCATGGGCAAATCGCTGGTCATTGTGGAATCCCCGGCCAAGGCCAAGACCATCAACAAGTACCTGGGCAACCAGTACGTGGTGAAGTCGAGTATCGGCCATATCCGAGACCTCCCCACCAGCGGTTCGGCCAGCGCGAGCAAAGAGCCGGCCGCCAAGCGTGGCAAGGCTGCGGGTGAGGCGCCGGCGCTTTCGCCGAAAGAAAAGGCCCGCCGCCAGCTGGTGGCGCGCATGGGCGTCGACCCCGACCATGGCTGGAAGGCCAAGTACGAGATCCTGCCTGGCAAGGAAAAGGTGATCGAAGAGCTGCGCCGCCTGGCCAAGGATGCCGACACCATCTATCTCGCAACCGACTTGGACCGCGAAGGGGAAGCCATTGCCTGGCACCTGCGCGAGGCCATCGGGGGTGACGACACCCGCTACAAGCGCGTGGTGTTCAACGAAATTACCAAGAAGGCCATTCAGGAGGCCTTCTCGCAGCCGGGCGAGCTGGACATCGACCGGGTCAACGCCCAACAGGCGCGGCGTTTCCTCGACCGCGTGGTCGGTTACATGGTTTCGCCATTGCTGTGGGCCAAGATTGCTCGCGGCCTGTCCGCTGGCCGTGTGCAGTCGGTAGCGGTAAAGCTGGTGGTGGAGCGTGAGCGTGAGATCCGCGCGTTCATCCCGGAAGAGTACTGGGAAATCCACGCCGACCTCGGCACCGCCAAGAACGCCAAGGTGCGTTTCGAGGTGGCGCGCGAGAAGGGCGAGGCCTTCAAGCCGCTGAATGAAGCTCAGGCCATGGCTGCGCTGGAAAAGCTCAAGGCTTCCAGCTACAGCGTGGTCAAGCGCGAAGACCGCCCGACCAGCAGCAAGCCATCGGCACCGTTCATTACTTCTACCTTGCAGCAAGCGGCCAGTAACCGCCTGGGCTTCGGTGTGAAGAAAACCATGATGATGGCCCAGCGCTTGTACGAAGCCGGTTACATCACCTACATGCGTACCGACTCGACCAACCTGTCGGCTGACGCCCTGGATATGGCGCGCAGCTACATCGAGCGGGAGTTCGGCAAGCAGTACCTGCCGGAGGCGCCACTGGTTTACGGCAGCAAGGAGGGCGCCCAGGAGGCGCACGAAGCGATTCGACCTTCTGACGTGAATACCCATCCGACCAAGCTCAGTGGCATGGAGCGTGATGCTGAGCGCCTGTACGAGCTGATCTGGCGCCAGTTCCTGGCTTGCCAGATGCCGCCAGCGCAGTACCTGTCCACCAGCGTCACCGTCGCTGCCGGCGATTTCGAGCTGCGTGCCAAGGGCCGCATCCTCAAGTTCGACGGCTACACCCGTGTGCTGCCCCAGCAGAGCAAGCCGGGCGAAGACGACGTGCTGCCAGAAATGGTTCAGGGCGAAGCGCTTAAACTGATTCAGATCGACCCGAGCCAGCACTTCACCAAGCCACCGGCGCGCTTCACCGAAGCCAGCCTGGTCAAGGAAATGGAAAAGCGCGGCATTGGCCGCCCATCGACCTACGCGGCGATCATTTCCACCATCCAGGACCGTGGCTATGTGACGCTGCACAACCGCCGCTTCTACTCCGAGAAGATGGGCGACATCGTCACCGAGCGCCTGTCGGAGAGCTTCTCCAACCTGATGGACTACGGCTTTACCGCCGTCATGGAAGAGAACCTCGACGACGTGGCCCAGGGCGAGCGTGACTGGAAGAACGTGCTCGACGAGTTCTACGGCGACTTCAGCAAAAAGCTGCAGACTGCCGAGTCCAGCGAAGACGGCATGCGCGCCAACCAGCCGACCATGACCAACATTCCGTGCAAGGAATGTGGCCGGCCGATGATGATTCGCACCGCCTCTACAGGAGTGTTCCTGGGTTGCTCTGGCTACAGCCTGCCGCCGAAAGAGCGCTGCAAGGCTACCGTCAACCTGGTGCCGGGCGACGAGATTGCCGCTGACGACGAGGGCGAGTCGGAATCGCGCGTACTGCTGGGCAAGCACCGTTGCCCGATCTGCGCCACGGCGATGGACGCCTACCTGCTGGACGAGAAGCACAAGCTGCACATCTGCGGTAACAACCCGGACTGTGTAGGTTACGAGATCGAGGAAGGCAACTACCGCATCAAGGGCTACGAAGGGCCGAGCCTGGAGTGCGACAAGTGCGGTAGCGAGATGCAGTTGAAGACTGGCCGTTTCGGCAAGTTCTTCGGCTGCACCAACCCGGCGTGCAAGAACACCCGCAAGCTGCTCAAGAGCGGCGAGGCGGCGCCGCCGAAGATGGACAAGGTAGACATGCCGGAGCTCAAGTGCGAGAAGGTAGACGATACCTACGTGCTGCGCGACGGTGCTTCGGGGCTGTTCCTGGCAGCCAGCCAGTTCCCCAAGAACCGCGAAACCCGCGCGCCGCTGGTGCTGGAGATTGTGCCGCACAAGCATGAGATCGACCCGAAGTACCACTTCCTGTGCGATGCACCGCAGAAAGACCCGGATGGCCGCCCGGCGGTGATCCGCTATAGCCGCAAGACCAAGGAGCAGTACGTACAGTCCGAGGTCGATGGCAAGCCGACCGGTTGGAAGGCGTTCTACGACGGCAATGCCTGGAAGGTTGAAGACAAGCGCTGATCCATCGGTGCTGTAATGTGGGGCCGCTTTGCGCCCTTCGCGGGCCTGCCCGCTCCCACAGGTATCGCGCCGCCCTTGAATGTGGCGCTGTACTGGTGGGAGCGGGCAAGCCCGCGAAGGGCGCAAAGCGGCCCCAATCATTTATGATGCAGATATCCGCCTTGTAGCCTTATGGGAGGGCACTGAAATGGCCCAGGAACTCTACACCCGCACCAACCAGAAACTGTTCTTCGCCGGCCTCGCCCTCGAGTCCATGGCCAAGGCTGAACAAAGCCAGGCCATGAATGCCCAGGGCTTGGTTCAGGCTGAACGCGAGTCGGCGCTGTTCCACCTGTATGGTGCTCTGTTGGGGCTGTGCCATGAAATCGGGGGCTTCTACCGCCTTCCGGTTGTCGCAACGGTGGAGCAGGCCCTGGCCGACGATGCCCTTAACGGTATAACCATCCCCGAAGTGGCCGAGTTGCTGGAACTGGCCCGCCAGCGGGAAACCTGGCTGGCGCAAATGCTCGGTGCTTATGCCGATTTGTTCCGACCACCGGTCGCCAGAAAAGCGCCGAAAACCGACGTTACCCAGCCCCTGATTCAAGCCGTCAATCTTGATGAGCCTGAGCATCCAGCGCTGTCGCGTGCCGAGCTGGAAGGCTGGCGAAATGACCTCAAAAGTCTGGTGAGACGTTTCCGTGACGCGTTGAGTGAGTGCTGATAGCCGCAACGGCTGGTACAATAATCGCCTTTCGCGGAGAACTGCCATTTATGTCTACGTCTTTTCTGGAAATTGTCGAGTTGCCTGATGGCCGCATCGAACTTCGTCGCGCCGAGGATGAGGGCTCTCTGGTAACCCTGGATTTCTCGGAAGACGCCAAGGTGTTCCTGCAGGGTCAGCATGTGGAAGTGGCCAAGGCCATGCTCAGTGTGGGCGTGCAGATGGCCGGTCGCCTGATGGATGGCGAGCTTGAGCGTGATGAAGGGCCGCGTGTGCTGCACTGAGTGTGCAGCAGCGTATCAGGCTATTTGAAGTGACAGGCAAAGCCTGAACATCAGCCGAGGCGGATGTTCAGGCTTTGTGCGTTTCCGGCACTGGCTGCACGTAGCAGTTGCTGGCGTGCAGTGGCGTTGACGTTGCCCAGCCAGCTCACCACGGTGTGGCTGAGGCCCAGGCGCAAGGCCTCACAGGCCAGCTGCAGCGCGCTTTGATTGCTGCGGGGTTGCAGCAGCAGAATACGTTCACGGTTGAGCCCGGCATCGCGCAGCCAGGCCTGGGTCAGGCTTGGCGGCGGGGCGATCAGGGTCAGCCAGCGGGCCTCGTCCTCTTCGCTCAGCTCGCGCAGCACCGGTGCCAGCAGGCTTTGGCAGTGGCCAGGGGTGCCGCGCAGCGACAGTTCGCTGAACAGTTCGGGCTGGCTGCTCTTGCGCGCTGGCTCCCTGGCTTTCAGGCCTGGCAGTACGGGCTGTGCGAGGAATGCTTCGAACAGGGGCAACTGGGCTTGCTCGGGTGCGTGAATGAACTGCTGCATGACGCCTCCTGGATCAGCGGCGAATGACGCCGACGCTCAAGCCCTCGATCACCAGTTCCTGTTCTTTCAGGTCGACTTCGATGGGGGCGAATTCGGGGTTTTCGGCAAGCAGCCAGACTTTGCTGCCTTCGCGCTTGAAGCGCTTGACGGTGACTTCGTCGCCGATGCGCGCCACCACGATCTGGCCGTTGCGGGCCTCACGGCAGGTGTGCACAGCCAGCAGGTCACCGTCGAAGATGCCGACGTCCTTCATGCTCATGCCGTGTACGCGCAGCAAATAGTCGGCTTGGGGGTGGAAGAAGGCAGGGTTGATGTTGCAGGATTGCTCGATGTGCTGTTCGGCAAGAATCGGCGCACCGGCAGCTACCCGGCCGATGATGGGCAGACCGGCTTCTTCGGCCTTGGCTTCCAGGCCAGGGATGCGGATGCCGCGGGAAGCGCCCGGCGTCATTTCGATCGCGCCCTTGCGGGCAAGCGCCTTGAGGTGCTCCTCGGCGGCATTGGGCGACTTGAAGCCCAGCTCCTGAGCAATCTCCGCGCGGGTGGGCGGGAAGCCGTTGTCTTCCAGGCAGCGCTTGATGAACGCGAGAATTTCGGCTTGGCGTGGCGTCAGTTTCAACATGGTAAGCGCTCTGTCTTTTTGTACAGTGACTGGGATTATATACAGTGTCGGGCCCGCTGCAAGCTCCAAGCTGCAAGAAAGGGTGAAACGGCAGTCCTTCCAACCTTTTCAGTCACCCCTGAAGCGATTTCGTGATATCCGGCCGGTGTTGCTGTTATTTGATGCTTGCAGCTTCCAGCTTGCGCCTTTTAAATGGCGACCGCCCAGTCACCGAGCCTTGACAGACGCAGGGCTGAAACGTATGTTTCAAACACCTGTTTGTCTGGCGGAGTAGTCGGAGTAGTCATGGCCCAATCGGAAACCGTTGAACGCATTCTCGATGCTGCCGAGCAGCTGTTCGCGGAAAGGGGGTTCGCCGAAACCTCGTTGCGGCTGATTACCAGCAAGGCCGGGGTCAACCTGGCGGCAGTCAACTATCATTTCGGCTCCAAGAAGGCGCTGATCCAGGCTGTTTTCTCGCGTTTCCTTGGCCCGTTCTGCGCCAGTCTCGAGCGTGAACTGGAGCGGCGCCAGGCCAAGCCGGAGCACAAGCCCAGCCTCGAAGAACTGCTGGAAATGCTCGTAGAGCAGGCGTTGGCCGTGCAGCCGCGTAGCAACAACGACCTGTCGATCTTCATGCGCCTGCTGGGTCTGGCGTTCAGCCAGAGCCAGGGTCACCTGCGGCGTTATCTGGAAGACATGTACGGCAAGGTGTTCCGCCGCTACATGCTGCTTGTGAACGAGGCTGCGCCACGCATTCCGCCACTGGAACTGTTCTGGCGTGTGCACTTCATGCTGGGTGCCGCGGCCTTCAGCATGTCCGGTATCAAGGCCTTGCGGGCGATTGCCGAGACCGACTTCGGCATCAACACTTCGATCGAGCAGGTGATGCGCCTGATGGTGCCGTTCCTGGCGGCAGGCATGCGCGCTGACAGCGGTGTGACCGACGAGGCGATGGCAACTGCGCAGCTGCGCCCGCGAACAAAGACCAGCTCGGCTACCGCCAAGGCCTGAAGGCTGGGCGTGGCAGGGCGCTTCCGCTAAGCTAGCGCCCATGCCCGATCTCGATCTACTTCACATTTCCCTCGCTGACCAGTGCTCTCATGGCTTCGCCTGTGGCCAGCGGCGCGTGCCTGTGGGTGTCTGCTGCCCCCGATTGGGCCTCTCTCTGTCTTCAATGAAGGATTACCCATGACTGTCAGCCTGCAAGGCTCCCTGATGGTGGATATCGCCGGTAAATGGCTGACCGCCGAAGACCGTCAATTGCTGCGCCAGCCCGAAGTGGCTGGCCTGATCATCTTTGCCCGCAATATCGACAGCCCGCGCCAGGTGCGCGAACTGTGCGCGTCCATCCGCGCCATTCGCCCCGAACTGATCCTGGCAGTGGACCAGGAGGGTGGTCGCGTACAACGACTGCGCCAGGGCTTCGTGCGCCTGCCGGCCATGCGTGCGCTGGCCGATAACGACAATGCTGAATACCTGGCTGAGCAGTGCGGCTGGCTGATGGCGACCGAGGTACTGGCAGTTGGTCTGGACCTCAGCTTTGCTCCGGTGCTCGACCTGGACCACCAGCGTAGCGCCGTGGTGGGCAGCCGCGCGTTCGAGGGTGACCCGCTGCGTGCAACGCGACTGGCCGGCGCGTTCATCCGTGGCATGAATGCGGCGGGTATGGCCGCTTGTGGCAAGCATTTCCCGGGGCATGGTTGGGCCGAAGCCGATTCGCACGTGGCTATCCCCACCGATGAGCGCAGCCTGGAACAACTGCGCCAGGCCGACCTGGTGCCGTTTACCCGCCTGAGTGGGCAGCTTGCGGCAGTGATGCCGGCGCATGTCATTTACCCGCAGGTCGATAACCAGCCAGCCGGCTTCTCGCGGCGTTGGTTACAGGACATCTTGCGTGGCGAGCTGGGCTTTGACGGGGTGATCTTCAGTGATGACCTGTCGATGGCCGGTGCGCATGTGGTGGGCGACGCGGCCAGCCGTATCGAGGCGGCGCTGAGCGCCGGTTGTGACATGGGCCTGGTGTGCAATGACCGGGCGGCGGCGGAGCTGGCGCTGAGTGCGGCGCAGCGCATGAAGGTCAAGCCGTCGCCGCGGATTGCGCGGATGCGCGGGCAAGGTTTTGCACGAACCGATTATCGCCAGCAGCCGCGCTGGCTGGAGGCGCTGGGGGCGTTGAAGGAAGCTCAGTTGGTCGATTGATTGCGCTGGCCTCTTCGCTCCCACAGTTACCGCATCGCCATCTGGGGCAGTGCAGTGCCTGTAGGAGCGGGCTTGCCCGCGAAGAGGCCCGCGCGGGCTGTATCCGTTTTCGATCTATCGCCCGCGTTTTCCGGGCAATGGCGCAAACAGGGCCTCGATTTCTTCATCGCCAAGCCGCCACTGCCCAGCCTGCCCGCCGTCCAGCAGGCTGGCGGCCAATGCTGCCTTTTCCTGCTGCAGCAGCTGGATCTTCTCCTCCACCGTGCCCCGGGTAATCAGCTTGAACACGAACACCGGCTTGTCCTGACCGATGCGGTAGGCTCGGTCAGTAGCTTGGTTTTCGCTGGCCGGGTTCCACCAGGGGTCGAAGTGGATCACGGTGTCCGCCGCCGTCAGGTTCAAGCCTACGCCCCCCGCCTTCAGGCTGATCAGGAACACTTCGCTGTTACCTTGCTGAAACTGCTGCACTGGCGTGCGACGGTCGCGAGTGTCACCGGTCAGCAGGCTGTAGCGGATCTTGCGCTTCTCGAGCTCCTGCTCGATCAGCGCCAGCATTGAGGTGAACTGTGAGAACAACAACACCCGGCGCCCTTCGCTGAGCAGTTCTTCGAGCATTTCCAGCAGCGCACCCAGCTTGCCCTTGTCGGCCTGGTTGCCTTTGCTTTCCACCCCCTTGACCAGGCGCAGGTCGCAGCACACCTGGCGCAGCTTGAGCAACGCATCGAGGATCACGATCTGGCTGCGTGCGGCGCCATTGCGGGCGATTTCGTCGCGGACTTTCTGGTCCATGGCTACTCGCACGGCCTCGTAGGTATCGCGCTGGGCGTCACTGAGCTCGACCCAGTGCACCATCTCGGTCTTGGCCGGCAGCTCTGTGGCCACCTGCTCTTTGGTGCGGCGCAGCAGGAACGGCCGGATGCGGCTGGCCAGGTGGGCCATGCGCTCGCTGTCACCGTGACGTTCGATCGGGTTGCGGTAATCCTGGTTGAAGCGCTTCAGGTCGCCCAGCCAGCCGGGCATCAGAAAGTGGAAGATCGACCACAGTTCGCCCAGGTTGTTTTCCATCGGCGTGCCGGTCAGGCACAGGCGCTGGCCGGCTTGTAGCTCGCAGACGGCGAGGGCGGCCTTGCTGCTGCTGCTCTTGATGTTTTGCGCCTCGTCCAGTATCAGCATGTGCCAGGCCTGGGGGCGCAACTGTTCGAGGTCGCGTGGTATCAGGGCGTAAGTGGTCAGGACCAGGTCGTACTCATGGAGCTTGGAGAAGTGCTTGCTGCGCCCCGGCCCATGCAGGGCCAGTACGCGCAGGCCGGGCGCGAAGCGCTGGGCTTCGTCCAGCCAGTTGGGTATGAGGCTGGTTGGCATGACCGCCAGGGCCGGTGTACTCAGGCGCCCGGATTGCTTCTCCAGCAGCAGATGGGCCAGGGTCTGCAGGGTCTTGCCCAGGCCCATGTCGTCGCCGAGGATGCCGCCGGTACCCATTTCGCGCAAGGCCTGCAGCCAGTTCAGGCCTTGCTGCTGATAGGGGCGCAAGCTGGCCTGCAACCCGGTGGGCGGTTCTACCTGCAGGTCGCGGGCATCGCGCAGGCGGCGGCCCAGATCGCGTACATGCTCGCCACCTTCCCAGTGCAGGGGCAGGCCTTCGATTTCGTTCAGGCGCGCGGCGTCGGCGCGCTCCATGCGCAGGGACGGGCCTGCCGTGTCCTCGTGCAAGTAGAGCTCGCCCAGGGTGCCCATGACTGCCTTGATGCGGCCGTAGGGCAGGGCGACGCGCAAGGCGGGGGCATCGGGACGGCCGCGGTTGAGGTCGATCAGCAGGTGCTCATCGTCACTGCGCCGGGCCAGTTCGCTAGGGCGTAGCAGCTCCGGGCTGCTGCGCAGCAGGTGCAATACGATCGGCAGCAGGCTGTGGCGTTGGCCATCGACCACAATGCCTAGTTCCAGGTCGAACCATTCATGGCCGGGCGCTTCGTCGATGGTTGCATACCAGTCGTCCACCTCCTGAAGGTTGAAGGCGAAGTCGCGGTGAATGTCGATGTCCCAGCCGGCTTCGCGCAGGCGCGGCAGGCCTTCGCGGGCAAAGCGCAACCAGGCTTCGTCGTCTGGCAATTGATGCATTTCGCCGGCGCTGTCGGGTAGTGCCTTGCTCTGCCGTGTGGCAGGTTTGAAGCCGAAATCGCGCAGCATCTGGCGCAATGCCTGCTCGGCTTGAGTCTGGCGGCGAATGCGCTGGCTGGTGCTGCCTGCCAGGCGGGTCAGTGGCTTTTCATCGGTGCCGCTGGCCTGCAAGCCGTCATAATCGAACGCCAATGCGGCGCGATGTTGCATCTGCCGTTGCATGCGACCGGTTTTCGGCATGTAGGCGGTGTATTCGAGGCTGCCGAGAGCAAGAAGGGGCTTTGGCTGGATGTTATCGAGCAACTGCTCCTGCACTTGCGTCGGGGTCGGCACCTTGTGGCTGAGGGCATTGAGCTTGTGGCTCAGGGGGACGACCAGGTGTTCCGGTACATCGGGTGCGATAGTCAACTGCACGGCGACATGCGGATCCAGGCTGTGCTCGACTTTGCCCACTTCACGGGTCGGCAGGTTCAGGTAGTAAAGCGGCAGCAGCGGGATGACGCGGCGCAGCATTTCTTCGCCGCTGTACCACCGCCCCCGGTAGTTTCCGTTGTCCAGGCGTACCCAGCGAAACTCGGCATGGCGCACCGGGCCTTCATGAAGCGGGGGGAAGTCGGTATCGAAGAACATTCGCCCGGTTTCGAGGGCGCGCTGGAACAACTCGCCACCTTCGTGGCCCTTCAGTTTGTAACCGCGATCTTGGCCGCCGCCCTGATTCAGGGCCGAGAGCAGGCGCAGAATGCGGATGTCTTCGTCTGTTACGAAGCGCGGTGGTTCGTAGAGAAAGTCGTAAAGTGACTGGACGCGGCTGAAGCGGATGCCGTCTTCCGTTCGCGTGCCTTTGCGGACAAGCAGGGCGCAGCCAGCATCATCGGTGAGCTGCAGCTGATAGCACACCATGCGCCCGCGTTTGTCTTCGGTCGCGTCAGTTTTGGGTGGGGCCTGCTCCAGGCCGCTCAACCAGTGCTGCAGTTCGGCGGACAGGGTGCCCGGGTTGGCTTGCATGCCCCCGCTACTGGAAAAGCGGTCGCTCACGCAGAAGAGTACAGCGGCGCAATGCTTGCAGTTTTGCCGTACCGGGCAATCGCATTCACCGCGCACATGGCAGCGGCCGCCCGCAACGTGCAGCTCGATGCGTTGCCGGTAGTGGTTGTTGCCGCTCCCCTGGCAATTGGCGGTGATGGTCTGCCCATACACGCCTTCCAGTTCGGCCCTGCCTTCCTCGGCATACCGCTCACCGCGCTGCAGGGCAGCTTTGCTGAACGATTGAATCCAGTTCGGATAAGCGTTCACCATCTCGGCGGCATCGTGCTTCATTGGCCTACTGCTCCATCATCTCCGGGTCCATCACCGGCATTTTCGGCGTACCCGGTGGTGTCACCTTCAGCAGTACCGCCAGGTGCCCGCCGTCGAGAAAGGTCAGCTGGCCGCCCTTGACGTTGCTGTTGCTTTGCCTGAACTGCTCGCTTTGCAGCACGTTGCCGTTGCCATCCAGCTGGTTGACCCAGAAGTTGGCCTCGACGGTGATGAAGCGGCCTTCAGCGATGCTCAGGTTGCCTTCGATAGGGAAGTGCCCGAACTGTTCGGTGCCTTCGCCCACGGCGATGCGGCTGGGTTCGCTGCCCACCTGCTGCTGCCAGGCCTTGTGCATCAGCACGGTGTAGTCGGCGGTGGCTTCCAGGCGGGTGGCTTCATCTTCCAGTGCTGGGCGGCGCTCGGCGTCCTTGGTCAGGCGTGGGGCGCCAGCGCTCCAGTCTTCGGGGGCGAACGGGCTGGTGAAGGCGGGCACGCTGTTCTGCCGCACCAGAATCATTTCTACCTGATACAGGCCTTCGGCGAAGGCAGCCGGGGCGAACAGCGCCAGCAGCAGGGTCAGGCAACGGATGGCACGCATGGGTCTTCCTTAGGCAGGCTGTGGGGTCAGGCGCTCGAACAGCGCCTCCAGGGTATTGAAACGTTCGTCGGGGCGTTCCATCGGTACCAGGAAGCGGAACTGGGTAGCGCCTTCGAACTTGTAACGTTTGGGCTGACCCTGGATCAGCTTGATCAGGGTCAACGGGTCGACCGGGGTTTCGGCTTCGAACTCGAGCTTGCCACCGTTGGGCCCCGCATCGACTTTCTTGATCCCGAGCTTTTCCGCGTGCAGCTTGAGCGACGTCAGGCGCATCAGGTTCTTGGTCGGCTCTGGCAACAGGCCGAAGCGGTCGATCATCTCGACCTGCAAGTCCTTGAGGCCTTCTTCGTCGGCAGCCGAGGCAATGCGTTTGTACAGGATCAGACGCGCATGCACGTCAGGCAGGTAGTCTTCGGGGATCAGTGCCGGCAGGCGCAGGTTGATCTCCGGGCCGCCGCCCAGTGGTTGCTCAAGGTTCGGCTGGGTACCTTTACGGATTGCCTTGACCGCGCGCTCGAGCATTTCCATGTACAGGGTGAAGCCCACCGCCTGGATCTGCCCGCTCTGGCCTTCGCCCAGCAGCTCGCCGGCCCCGCGGATTTCCAGGTCGTTGGTGGCCAGCACGAAGCCTGCGCCAAGGTCTTGTGTGTTGGCGATCGCCTCCAGGCGCTTTTCGGCGTCGGCGCTGACCTTCTGACGGGTAGGTGTGAGCAGGTAGGCGTAAGCCTGGTGGTGGCTACGGCCAACCCGGCCACGCAACTGGTGCAGCTGGGCCAGGCCGAACTTGTCGGCGCGCTCGATGACGATGGTGTTGGCGCTGGGCACGTCGATACCGGTTTCGATAATGGTCGAGGCCACCAGCACGTTGAAGCGCTTGTGGTAGAAATCGCTCATCACCTGTTCCAGCTCGCGTTCGCGCATTTGCCCGTGGCCGATGCCGATGCGTGCCTCAGGCACCAGCTCGGCAAGGTCGGCGGCGCATTTTTCGATGGTTTTCACATCGTTGTGCAGGTAGTACACCTGGCCACCGCGCAACAGTTCGCGCAGCAGCGCCTCCTTGACCGTGCTCTTGTTCTGCTCCATGACGAAGGTGCGCACAGACAGGCGGCGTGCTGGCGGCGTGGCGATGATTGACAGGTCGCGCATGCCCGCCACAGCCATGTTCAGCGTGCGCGGAATCGGCGTGGCGGTCAGGGTGAGGATGTCGACCTCGCTGCGCAGCGCCTTCAGCTGTTCTTTCTGGCGGACGCCAAAGCGGTGCTCTTCATCGATGATGGCCAGGCCCAGGTCTTTGAAGCGCACGTCGTCCTGCAGCAGCTTGTGGGTGCCGATGAGGATGTCGATCTTGCCTTCGGCAAGGTCCGCGGCGGCGGCGGCCACTTCCTTGGCCGACTTGAAGCGGCTCATCACTTCCACGGTCACGGGCCAGTCGGCAAAGCGGTCGCGGAAACTGTTGTAATGCTGCTGGGCAAGCAGGGTGGTGGGCACCAGTACAGCCACCTGGCGGCCACTGTGCACGGCGATGAACGCCGCGCGCATGGCCACTTCGGTCTTGCCGAAGCCCACGTCGCCACAGACCAGGCGGTCCATTGGCTTGGGCGCCAGCATATCGGCTCGCACGGCCTCGATTGCAGCCTGCTGGTCCGGGGTTTCCTCGAACGGGAAGCCGGCGCTGAAGGTGGCGTAGTCGGCGGACGGGTCGGCAAACGCGTAGCCCTTGCGCGCGGCGCGGCGGGCATAGATGTCGAGCAGTTCGGCGGCCACGTCGCGGACCTGTTCGGCGGCCTTGCGCTTGGCTTTCTGCCAGGCCTCCGAACCCAGCCGGTGCAGCGGTGCCAGGGCGTCGTCGCTGCCGGTGTAGCGGGCGATCAGGTGCAGGTTGGCCACCGGCACATACAACTTGGCGTTCTCGGCGTATTCCAGCGTCAGGAATTCGGCGGCCTGGCCGTCGATTTCCAGGGTGGCCAGGCCCAGGTAGCGGCCGACACCATGGTCGATGTGCACCACCGGCGCGCCTTCGCGCAGCTCGGTGAGGTTCTTGATGACCGCGTCGTTGGCGGTTTCGCCGCGCTTGTCACGGCGCCGGCGCTGCATCACCCGCTGGCCGAACAGTGGGCTTTCGGCAATCAGGGCCAGGCCTGGGTCGTCCAGCAGCAGGCCGTCGTCCAGCGGGGCGATGGTGATCGCCAGGCGCTCGGCACCGGTTATGAAATCGTCCCAGCCATCGACGGTATGCGGGCGCAGCTTCAGCCGTTCGAGCAGCTCCAGCAGCACTTCACGGCGGCCCGCTGATTCGGCAGTGAACAGTACGCGGCCGGGGAACTGGTCGAGGAAGTTGGCCAGCTCGGCCAGTGGCTGGTTGGCCTTGGCCTCGATGGCCAGGTTGGGCAGGGCGCGCGCCGGGAAGCGCTCGCGGCCCACCCCAGAGTCGAGCTCTTCGCTGCTGACCACTACCCGGGGCCACTGCTTGAGCCGGGCGAAGCAATCTTCCACCGGCATGAACAGCTCGGCCGGCGGCAACAGCGGCCGGCTGAGGTCGCCGCGGCGGTCTTCATAACGCCCGCGCACGTCGTTCCAGAAGTGCTCGGCGGCCTGTTCCACGCCGGGGAGCGAGAACACCTGGGTGTCGGTCGGCAGGTAGTCGAACAGGGTCGAGGTGTCTTCGAAGAACAGCGGCAGGTAGTACTCGATACCGGCGGGGATGATGCCGCTGGCCAGGTCCTGGAAGATTGCACTGCGGCGGAAGTCGACGTCGAAGCGCTCGCGAAAGCGTGCCTTGAAGCGGGTCACTTCTTCCTTCTGCATCGGGAATTCGCGTGCTGGCAGCAGGCGCACCGAATCCACCTTGTCGATCGAGCGCTGGGTCTCGGGGTCGAAGGTGCGCAGCGTCTCGATCTCGTTATCGAACAGGTCGATGCGGTAGGGCAGCTTGCTGCCCATCGGGAACAGGTCGATCAGCGCGCCGCGCACGGCGAACTCGCCATGCTCGTAGACGGTGTCGACGCAACGATAACCGCTGGCTTCCAGGCGCGTGCGCATCTGTTCCACGTCGATGGTCTGGCCCACATCCAGCACCAGGCTGCTGCCCAGCAGAAAGCGTGTGGGCGCCAGGCGGTGCAGGGCGGTGGTGATCGGCACCACGAGGATGCCGTGGCTCAGCTCCGGCAGGCGGTACAGGCTGGCGATGCGCTGGGAGATGATGTCCTGGTGCGGCGAGAACAGGTCGTAGGGCAGGGTTTCCCAATCGGGGAACGGCAGCACTGGCAGGCCCGGGGCAAAGAAGCGCAGCTCCTGCTCCAGACGGTCGGCGGCCTGGCTGTCGGCCGTCAGCAGCAGGGTGAAGCGGCCAGCGCTGCTGGCAGCCTCGGCGATGGCAAGGCTGAGGGCGGCACCGGGCAAGTTGCCCCAGGTTTGTTTGCCGGCCGTGGCCGACATTTGCGGTAGGCGCAGAACTGACACGGGAGATTGCACTCCAAGCGTTGCGGCAAAGAGACCGATTGTACCGGTGACGGTGCCGGCTGTCAGGCTCGAAAGGGCATGAGCGCTGGCTTGCGTCACTGCGACAGGCGCTCATTGCCGGTTCCGCGTCGGGGCGTCATAATGTAGCCCCTTTTTTCTGTCCCTACATGTGGAAGGTTCCCGTGACTCAGAAGCCCGACCAGTGTCTTGGTGAGTGGATTGATCGTGAAGCCCTGGCTGAAGCGATGATCCCGCTTATCGGTCAGCTCTACCGCAATAACAACGTGGTGAGCTCGATTTATGGCCGCAGCCTGATCAACCGTTCGGTTATCTCGATCCTCAAGGCGCACCGCTTTGCGCGCCACCGCCAAACCGACGAAACCGAACTGTCCGTCCACGAGACATTCCCCCTGCTCAAAGCCATGAGCGAGCTGAAACTGGGCGCCGCATCGGTCGACCTGGGCAAGCTGGCCAACAAGTTCAAGCAGGAAGGCAATGGCCGCACTGCCGAGCAGTTCGTCCGTGAAGAGCTGGCTGACGTGGTTGGCCAGCAGAACGCTTCGGCGCGTAAAGGCACCGACGTTGTTCTGTACGGTTTCGGTCGCATCGGCCGCCTGCTGGCGCGCATCCTGATCGAGAAAACCGGTGGTGGTGACGGCCTGCGTCTGCGTGCCATCGTCGTGCGCAAAGGCGCCGAAAACGACCTGGTCAAGCGTGCCAGCCTGCTGCGCCGTGACTCGGTGCATGGTCCGTTCGATGGCACCATCACCATCGACGAAGCCAACAACACCATCACCGCCAACGGCAACCTGATCCAGGTTATCTACGCCAAGAACCCGAGCGAAGTCGACTACACCCAGTACGGCATCGACAATGCGCTTGTTGTTGACAACACCGGTGTATGGCGTGACGCCGACGGCCTGGGCCAGCACCTGGCCTGCCCTGGTGCTGCCCGCGTGATCCTCACCGCACCTGGCAAGGGCGCGCTGAAGAACATCGTGCACGGTATCAACCACGGTGACATCACTGCCGATGACAAGATCATCTCGGCGGCCTCCTGCACCACCAATGCCATCGTGCCGGTGCTCAAGGCCATCAACGATCAGTACGGCATCGTCAACGGCCACGTCGAAACCGTTCACTCGTTCACCAACGACCAGAACCTGATCGACAACTTCCACAAGGGCAGCCGCCGTGGCCGTGCCGCGCCGCTGAACATGGTAATCACCGAAACCGGCGCCGCCACCGCCGCTGCCAAGGCACTGCCAGTGCTGAAGGGCAAGCTGACCGGCAACGCCATTCGTGTCCCGACGCCGAACGTTTCGATGGCCATCCTGAACCTGAATCTGGAAAAGGCCACCACCCGCGACGAGATCAACGAGTACCTGCGCCAGACCGCCATGCACTCGGAACTTCACAAGCAGATCGACTACGTGGCTTCGCAGGAAGTGGTTTCGACCGACTTCGTGGGCTCGCGCCATGCCGGCGTGGTTGACGCAGAGGCGACCATCGCCAACGACAACCGCGTTGTTCTGTACGTCTGGTACGACAACGAGTTCGGTTATAGCTGCCAGGTGGTTCGTGTGATGGAAGACATGGCCGGTGTGAACCCGCCAGCGTTTCCGCGCTGATTCGCTTGTAAGGCAATGAAAAAACGGGAACCTTCGGGTTCCCGTTTTTTTATTCTGAATGTGTGTTGTCAGTGCTGGCCCTTTCGCGGGTAAACCCGCTCCTACAGGATTATCGCTGCCCCTGTAGGAGCGGGTTTACCCGCGAAGAGGCCAGCACCGGCAACCGAGAAACCCTACTGTGCGCACAGCCCTACTGTTCATTCTGCTGCTACTCACCGCCTGCAACCAGGGCCCCACCCTGGAGCGCCTGGGTGGCCCGACCATGGGCAGCAGCTACAGCATCCAGTACGTCCGCGAGCCTGGTGGCCCGGTGCCGGCCCAGGTGCAGATGGCGGTTGAAACCATCCTGCATGACATCGACCACCACTATTCAACCTACCGCGGCGATTCCATCGTCAGCCAGTTCAACCGGTTGCCCGCCGGTCAGTGCCTGGCCCTGCCGCCCGATATGCTCGAATTGGTCAGCCTCGGCCAGCACCTTGCCGAACAGAGCGATGGCGCTTTCGATCTCACGGTAGAGCCGTTGCTCGACCTGTGGGGCTTCGGCCCTCAGGCCCGTCACGAGCAGGTGCCCGAACCACAGGCACTGGCCCAGGTGCGCCGGCGTGTGGGCTACCAGCACCTGCGCATCAAGGGGCGCGCCCTGTGCAAGGATGCCCCGGTGCAGCTCGACCTCAACAGCATCGTCGCCGGCCATGCTGTCGACGTGATCGCTGCGCGCCTGCAGGCCATGGGGGTCGGCAGCTTTGTCGCCGAGGTCACTGGCGAGTTGAAGGCAGTTGGCCGCAAGCCTGACGGCAGCCCTTGGCGCATTGCCCTGGAACTGCCTCGCGAAGACCGGCAGGTTGCCCGCCAGATCATCCCGGTCAATAGCCTTTCAGTATCAACCTCGGGTGACTATCGGCACTATTTCGAGCAGAATGGCCGGCGCTATTCGCACACCTTCGATGCCCGCCTCGGGCGCCCGGTCGAGCATGACCTGGCGGCCGTTACGGTGCTGGACGCCTCAGCACTGCAGGCCGACGGCTATTCGACGCTGCTGCTCATCCTGGGTCCGCAGCGGGGCTGGGATTTTGCCGTGGCGCATGACCTGGCTGCGGTTTTGGTGACTCGAGCAGAGGGAGGCTTCGTCTCTCGATCTACGCCCGCGTTCGAACGGGCAGTGAAAGGCCAGTGAAAGCACAAGCAGGGATGATTGCCGCCAGGGAATGGGTGAAGCATATGTAGTGCGGGCAAAGTTGGCCTACGACGCGACCAAGGGTTAATGTGCGCGGCGTTCCGGGTTGATTAGACTGCACCCGAATTTTCTCATGGCGCCCCGGCGGCATGATCGTGCCCCGCAAGCGACCGTGGCTTGCGGGCCAGTTCTGAAGGAGTACGCATGGCTGTCTACAACTACGACGTAGTGGTGCTGGGTTCCGGCCCGGCCGGTGAAGGCGCGGCAATGAACGCCGCCAAAGCAGGGCGCAAGGTAGCGATGGTCGATGACCGTCGCCAGGTTGGTGGCAACTGCACCCACCTGGGCACCATTCCGTCCAAGGCACTGCGTCACTCGGTGCGGCAGATCATGCAGTTCAACACCAACCCGATGTTTCGTGCCATCGGCGAGCCACGCTGGTTCTCGTTCCCGGACGTGCTGAAAAGCGCCGAGAAGGTCATCGCCAAGCAGGTGGCATCGCGCACCGGCTACTATGCCCGCAACCGCGTCGACGTGTTCTTCGGCACCGGCAGCTTCGCCGACGAGCAGACCGTGGAAGTGGTGTGCCCCAACGGCGTGGTCGAGAAGCTCAACGCCAAGCACATCATCATTGCAACCGGCTCGCGCCCTTACCGCCCGGCCGACATCGACTTCCACCATCCGCGGGTTTACGACAGCGACACCATCCTCAGCCTCAGCCATACCCCGCGCAAGCTGATCGTGTACGGTGCCGGCGTAATCGGTTGCGAATACGCTTCGATCTTCAGTGGCCTGGGCGTATTGGTCGAGCTGGTCGACAACCGCGGCCAACTGCTGAGCTTCCTCGACTCGGAAATTTCCCAGGCGCTGAGCTACCACTTCAGCAACAACAACATCACAGTGCGTCACAACGAAGACTACGAGCGCGTCGAAGGCCTGGACAACGGGGTGATCCTGCACCTCAAGTCGGGCAAGAAGATCAAGGCCGACGCCTTGCTCTGGTGCAACGGCCGTACCGGCAACACCGACAAGCTGGGCCTGGAAAACATCGGTATCAAGGTGAACAGCCGCGGCCAGATCGAGGTCGACGAGGCCTACCGCACCGCCGTGCCGAACATCTACGGTGCCGGTGACGTGATTGGCTGGCCAAGCCTGGCCAGTGCGGCCCATGACCAGGGCCGGTCGGCCGCTGGCAGCATTGTCGACAATGGCAGCTGGCGCTTCGTCAACGACGTGCCGACCGGTATCTACACCATTCCGGAGATCAGCTCGATCGGCAAGAACGAGCAGGAACTGACCCAGGCCAAAGTGCCGTACGAAGTGGGCAAGGCCTTCTTCAAAGGCATGGCGCGTGCGCAGATCGCCGGCGAGCCGCAGGGCATGCTGAAGATCCTGTTCCACCGCGAAACCCTGGAAATCCTCGGTGTGCATTGCTTTGGCTATCAGGCTTCGGAAATTGTCCACATTGGCCAGGCGATCATGAACCAGCCAGGTGAGCACAACAACCTGAAGTACTTCGTCAACACCACGTTCAACTACCCGACCATGGCCGAAGCCTATCGGGTAGCTGCCTATGACGGCCTGAACCGGCTTTTTTGAGCGGCTCCGACCGGTGGCCTGAGCCGGTCGGAGAGACCGATTTCAACCCTACCCGAGGGTGGTCTTGGCCAAACCGGGAAAGTCTGTAATCAGGCTGTCCACACCAAAGTCAGCCAGCCGGCGCATCAGTGCCGGCTCGTTGACCGTCCACACCGACACATGCAAACCCTGGCCCTGTGCTTTGAGCAGGCGCTCGGGGGTGCACAGTGTCCAGTTCAATGCCAGCAGCTCGCAGCCATAGTTATGTGCCACCTTCAGCGGGTCGAGCCAGGCGTATTCGGCCACCAGCCCGCGTTTCACGTCCGGCACCAGTTCCAGGGCGGCGCCCAGTACCTCGCGTGAACTGGAGGTGATGGTCACCTTGTCCAGCAAGCCATATTGCTGGGCCAGTTCACGGATCGCCAGGACAGTGGTGGCCGCGCGGGTGCGCGAGGCGCTTTTCACTTCCAGCTGCCAGTGCTCGAACGGGCATTTTTCGAACAGCTCTTCCAGCTTCGGGATCGGGCAGGGCTGCACATGGCCCGGGCCGCCTTTGCGGGCATCGATCTTGACCAGGTCGGCGGCCGGGTGCTCGACCACTTTGCCGCGACGGCCAGTGGTGCGCTTGAGGGTGGCGTCGTGGATGACCATCAGTTCGTTGTCGGCTGACAGGTGCAGGTCCAGCTCGCAGCGGGTCACGCCATGGGACAGGCATTGCTGAAAGCTTTTCAGGGTGTTCTCGGGTGCTTCGCCCTTGGCGCCGCGATGGCCGTAGATCAGGGTCACGTTCGTTCCTTCAAATCAGGGGGAAATTGGCTCAGGAGGCAGGGTCGTTCAGTTCCAGCTGCTGGCGCCGTTGCTGTTGCTGGCGCTGCAGGATGTAACGGGCCAGCAGTTGTCGTTGGGCGTCGGTCATGTCGATGAACTCGGTGCCGACCTCGAAGCCGCCTTCCGGGCGTGGGTCGCAATGGCTGACCTTGCCGCGCAGCAGCAGGCCATGGGCACGCGGCATCAGCACCATTTTCACCTTCACTCGTGTACCCGGGTCAATCCGTGTGGCTTGGACGGATTCGATGCCGCCTTCGGAAATGACCACCGGTACTGGCTCGCCGACCTCGCCAAGCAGGGTTTGCGCAACCACCGCGCTAAGCAAGTCGAGGCGCTTGTTCTGTGCCCGCAGGAAGGCGGCGAGCGTGCGGTCCTTGTCGCTCAGCTGGCGCAACAGGTGTTGCGACTCGAAGTCGGACAAGTGCAGTTCGCTGAGCAGGTTGAACAGCGGTGAATCATCTTGCAACACATCTGGCTCGAGGGCTTCGGCCGCGCTAAGGGGGTTTATTTGAAGTGCGATCCGATCTTCGATGCGGTAGTATTCGCGGCGATCTTCTTCGTCTAATGTCGTCATGGCGAACCCAAGGTAGCGGCGGTGGTCCGAGTGTAAAGCCGCCGTAGGCGCCTCGCCACAAGGACGTTCCCTTTCATCCGAACAAGCCCCGACATGTTCAGACCTCTTTTCGCATTCATCGGCACGCGTTATACCCGTGCCAAACGTCGCAATCACTTCGTCTCGTTCATTTCCCTGACCTCGATGATCGGCCTCGCCCTGGGCGTGGTGGTGATGATCGTGGTGCTGTCGGTGATGAACGGTTTCGATCACGAGATGCGCACCCGCGTGTTGGGCATGATTCCCCATGCCACGCTGGAGAGCGGCCAACCCATTGCCGACTGGCAGGCCCTTGCCCAACAAGTAAAGCAGAATCCGCAGGTGGTAGCGGTTGCGCCGTTCACCCAGATGCAGGGCCTGCTGACCCATGATGGCAAGGTGCAGAAGGTGCTGCTCAACGGCATCGACCCCGCTCGCGAGCGCGAGGTGTCAATCATTGACAACTTCGTCCTGCAAGGCCGCCTGGACCAGTTGGCGCCGGGCGAGTGGGGCATCATGATCGGCGACAAGGCAGCGGCCAAGCTGGGCGTTGCCATCGGCGACAAGCTCACCTTCGTCGCCCCCGAGGTCAGCGTGACCCCTGCCGGCATGTTCCCGCGCATGAAGCGCTTTACCGTGGTTGGCACTTTCCACGTTGGCGCGGGCGAGATCGACGGCTACCTGGGCCTGACCAACATCAGCGACCTGTCCCGCCTGCACCGCTGGAAGCCCGACCAGGTCCAGGGCCTGCGCCTGAAGTTCGACGACCTGTTCCAGGCGCCGCGCGTAGCCTGGAGCATCGCCCAGCAGCTGGGCGACCAGGAATTCTATAGCCGTGACTGGACCCGTACCCACGGCAACCTGTACCAGGCGATCCGTATGGAAAAGGCCATGATCGGCCTGCTGTTGCTGCTGATCGTGGCGGTGGCAGCGTTCAACATCATTTCCACCCTGGTGATGGTGGTCAACGACAAGCGCGGCGACATCGCCATCCTGCGCACCCTGGGCGCCACGCCCGGGCAGATCATGCTCATCTTCATGGTCCAGGGCACGGTGATCGGGGTGATCGGTACCCTGATCGGCGCCGTGGTCGGGATCTTCGCGGCGCTGAACGTGAGCGCCGCGATCGCCGGCATCGAGAAACTGATCGGGCACAAGTTCCTCAACGCCGACGTGTACTTCATCGATTACCTGCCGTCGCAGATCCTGGCCCAGGACGTGTACATGGTCTGCGGTGCGGCACTGGTCCTGAGTTTCTTCGCCACCCTGTATCCGGCCTGGCGTGCGGCCCGCACCCAGCCTGCAGAGGCGCTACGTTATGAGTGAGTCGCGCATGAGTGATAAAGCCGTTCTGAGTTGCCGCAACCTGGGCAAGTCCTACGACGAGGGCCCGGAGTCGGTGCAGGTGCTGTCCGGGCTCAACCTGGAGCTGCAAGCCGGTGAGCGGGTCGCCATCGTCGGCAGTTCCGGCTCAGGCAAGAGTACCTTGCTCAACCTGCTGGGCGGCCTCGACCGGCCGACCCAGGGCAGCGTATGGCTGGCGGGCGAAGAGCTGTCGGCACTGGGCGAGCGTGCCCGTGGCCTGCTGCGCAACCGTGAGTTGGGCTTTGTCTACCAGTTTCACCACCTGCTGCCGGAATTCACCGCCATCGAGAACGTGTGCATGCCGCTGCTGATCGGCCGAACGCCCATCCCCGAGGCCCGGGAGCGTGCCGAGGCGCTGCTCAAGCGGGTAGGCCTGGGCCACCGCTTGAACCACAAGCCGGCCGAGCTGTCCGGCGGTGAGCGCCAGCGCGTGGCGATTGCCCGGGCGCTGGTCAACCGCCCCGGCCTGGTGATGCTCGACGAGCCGACCGGCAACCTCGACCACCATACCGCCCAAGGCATCCAGGAGCTGATGCAGGAGCTGTCCGGTGCCTCGCGCACGGCATTCCTGGTGGTCACCCACGACCTCAACCTGGCGCGGCAGATGGACCGCGTGTTGAAGCTCGACGATGGCCACCTGGTGGCAATCTGATCGACTGTCGGGGTGGCAAGTGCTGCCCCGTTTTCCTGTTTTCATTGGGTGATTTCGTACATGTTCAGACCCTTGCCCATCTTTATCGGTGCGCGCTACACCCGAGCCAAGCGTCGCAACCACTTCATTTCGTTCATCTCGATGACTTCGATGATCGGCCTGTCGCTGGGCGTGCTGGCGATGATCGTGGTGCTGTCGGTGATGAACGGCTTCCAGCGCGAAATGAGCTCGCGCATTCTCGGCCTGGTGCCGCATGCCGCCATCCTGGGTGTGCAGCCGCTGGACGATTGGCACAAGGTGGCCGACGCAGCCACGAAGAATCCGGCGGTGATGGCTGTGGCGCCGATTACCGAGATGGAAGGCATGCTGTCATACAAGGGCGCCATGCAGCCGATCCAGGTGGGGGGTATCGACCCGGCCGAGGAGGGCAAGGTTTCCATCGTTGGCCAGCACATTGTCCAGGGCCGCCTGCAGGACTTGCAGCCAGGTGAGTTTGGCGTGGTCATCGGCGAGCTGACCGCACGGCGCTTCCGCCTGAACACCGGCGACAAGCTGACCTTGATCGTGCCGGAAATCAGCAAGGAACCGGGTGGCATCACCCCGCGCATGCAGCGCCTCACCGTGGTCGGCATCTTCAAGGTCGGCGCCGAGCTGGATGGCTCGCAGGCCTATATCCATGTCGCTGATGCTGCCGAGATGCAACGCTGGGCGCCGGGCCAGGTGCAAGGTGTGCGCCTGAAGCTGCACGACCTGTATGCCGCTCCGCAGGTGTCCAAGGCGATTGCCGCCGGGCTTGGCGACGCCTACCGCGCCGATGACTGGTCGCATACCCAGGGCAGCCTGTTCAGCGCCATGAAGATGGAAAAGACCATGATCGGTCTGCTGCTGATGATGATCATCGCGGTGGCGGCGTTCAATATCATCGCCACCCTGGTGATGGTGGTGAACGACAAGGGGCCGGACATTGCCATCCTGCGTACCTTGGGCGCCACGCCGGCGCAGATCATGGGCACGTTCATGGTCCAGGGCAGCCTGATCGGCATTGTCGGCACGCTGATTGGTGGCGTATTGGGCGTGATTGCGGCGTTCAATGTCAGCCAGATTGTCGGTTGGCTGGAGCGGGTTAGCGGGCAGCACATCTTCACGTCGGATGTGTATTTCGTCAGCAGCTTGCCGTCGCAATTACAGTGGGGGGATGTGGCGATCATCTGCACCGCCGGCCTGGTGATGAGTTTCCTGGCGACCATTTACCCGGCCTACCGGGCGTCGCAGGTGCAGCCGGCGATTGGCCTGGCGGTTTGATGTTTGCCTGAGATCCTGGGGGCGTCAAGCGCCCCAGGGTTACCGAGCTTGAGTGAAGTCGATCACGAATCGGGTCCACCCACCGTCGCACTCCGCCCGTATGCATCCGCCATGGGCCTGCACGATCGACCGGGTAATCGCCAGGCCCAGCCCCGCATGCTCGCTGCTGCCTTCCCGCCGAGCCGGGTCCACCCGGTAAAACCGGTCGAACAGCCGTGGTAGCGCCGTCGGGTCGATAGCCAGCCCGGTATTGGCCACGTTGATCGTCGGCCCCGGCCCCAGGGTCACCTTTATCTGTCCTCCTGCCGGGGTGAAGCGCATGGCGTTGTCCAGCAGGTTGGACAGCGCCCGGCGCAGCATGTGCTGGTCACCCAGCAGCACGGCTTCACCCTCGCGCAGCATCTGCACGTCGCTGTCTTCGGCCAGTGGCGCGTAGTATTCCAGCAGCGCATCCACCTCGTCATGCAGCGCCAAAGGCGCGTGCCCCGGTACCAGCAGGCCGTGGTCGGCCTTGGCCAGAAACAGCATGTCGTTGATCATCTGCGCCATCCATTGCAGCTCTTCCAGATTGCCATGCAGCGCCTCGCGGTATTCTTCGAGGCTGCGTGGGCGGGTGAGGGTGACCTGGGTGTGGGTCAGCAGGTTGGACAGCGGCGTACGTAACTCGTGGGCGATATCGGCCGAAAACGCTGACAGGCGCTGGAAGGCATCGTCCAGGCGCTGCAGCATCGCGTTCATGCTGCTGGCCAGCTCGGCCAGTTCTTCGGGCATCTGCGCCACCGGCAGACGGGTGGTGAGGGAGCGCGCTGACACGCTGGCGGCCACCTGGCCCATCTGCCGCAATGGGCGCAGGCCGCTGCGGGCGGCCCAGGCACCCAGTAGTGCGGTGGTTAGCGCCGACAGGCCGACCGTCAGCCAGATCAGCCGTTGCATGCCTTGGAGGAAGTGCTGATGGTGGGTGATGTCGAGGTACAGGGTCAGTTGCGGCGACTGCATGGTGCCCGGCGTCAGGGGTACGGACAGGCTGCGGTAGTCGATGCCTTGTGTATGCAGGGTGGTCAGCCCGGTGTTCAGTGCTGCTTGCGGCAGCCCGCTGCGGCTTTCGAACCAGGTGGCGCCATTGCTGGCGCTGATACGCAGGGCCAGGTCGGCCTGGTGGCTCAGTTCATCGTGCAGGGCAGGCAGGCGAGCCAGAAGCTCATCAGCCGTGCTGACGCCAGCCAGTTGCGTACGGAACAATGACAGGCGCGAGTCCAGCAGTTGTTGGTCGAGCTCGATGAAGTGCTGCGCGCTGGCCCGGCTGAATAACAGGCCGGCGCCCAGCGAGACGGTGGCGGTGCAGGCGGCGAACAGCAGGGCCAGGCGGCTGCCGAGGGAAATCCGGCGCATCACTCGGTGCGCTCTTCAAGTACGTAACCCATGCCGCGTACGGTGTGGATCAGCTTGTTGGGGTGCGGGTCGTCGATCTTCAGGCGCAGGCGACGGATAGCCACTTCGATCACGTTGGTGTCGCTGTCGAAGTTCATGTCCCACACTTGCGAGGCGATCAGCGATTTTGGCAGCACCTCGCCCTGGCGGCGCAGCAGCAGTTCAAGGAGTGAAAACTCCTTGGCGGTCAGGTCGATGCGCAGCCCGGCGCGCTCGGCGCGGCGGCGAATCAGGTCCAGGCGCAGGTCGGCCAGGCTCAAGGTAGTGTCCTGGCTCGGGCTGGTGCCACGGCGCAGCAGGCTGCGTACCCGGGCCAGCAGTTCGGAAAAGGCGAATGGCTTGACCAGATAATCGTCGGCGCCCAGTTCCAGACCATGCACGCGATCCTCGACGGCGTCGCGGGCGGTCAGGAACAGCACCGGCGTATCCAGGCCAGCCTGGCGCACGGCCTGAAGGATCTGCCAGCCGTCGCGGCCGGGCAGCATCACGTCGAGGATCAGCAGGTCGTGGTCGCCGGTCAGGGCGAGGAACTGGCCGGTTTCGCCATCGGTAGCCAACTCGGTGGCAAAGCCGGCCTCGCTCAGGCCTTGGCTCAGGTACTGGCCGGTGCGGGCCTGGTCTTCGACGATCAGCAGTTTCATGCACTGTCCATAATCTGAAAGTTAGCGTAGCCAATGGGCGTTGTTTTACCCTGCTAGCACAGGGGCAATGTGATGGCTGAAATGATACGTGACGATGTGCCCGCTCGCCCAAGCTGACAAAGTTGTAATGTGCCTGTCAGGTAGCTGCCAGTCGCCCCCGGCTAATGTGGCTTCATCCCGATTGTGTAACCCCGGAGTCATCATGAAACACCTGTTCATTGCCGCCACCCTTGCTTTGGGCAGCTTGCCGGCTTTTGCTGGCCAGGCGCAGACCTTCGCCTTCGGCGAGCCTGCCCCGGCGGCCAAGGCCACCCGTACGGTCAACGTGGTGCTCAAGGACATCGCCTTCGAGCCAAAAAGCCTGCAGGTAAAAGCCGGCGAGACGGTGCGCTTCGTGCTGGTCAACGAGGGCAAGCTGCCTCACGAATTCAATCTGGGCGACAAGGCCATGCATGCCGAACACCAGAAGGAAATGGTCGCCATGCAAGGCAAGATGTTCACCGAGGCCATGAACCACGACGGCATGGATCACGGCAAGATGATGAACCACGGCCAAATGATGGGCCACGGTGACGGCCATGGTCACGGGGGTGGCAACACTGTGATGGTCATGCCCGGCCAGCGCGCCGAGCTGACCTGGACCTTCCGCCAATCGGCGCCCATCGAGTTTGCCTGTAACGTGCCGGGGCATTACCAGGCGGGTATGGTCGGGACATTGACCATTGAGTGACTGGCCCTGCAAGGCGGGGTGCAAAACCGGTAGACTAGAGGCAATTTCGAACCTCTAGGTCAGTTTCCATGCATCCCGCTGCCGAACATTCCCCGCTGGGCAAGTCCAGCGAATACATCGCCACCTACTCCCCGGAACAGCTGTTCCCGATCCCGCGTACTGCCAAGTGGGCCGAGCTGGGCGTTACTGCACAGACCTTGCCTTGGCAGGGGGTGGATTACTGGAACTGCTTCGAGCTGAGCTGGCTGCTGCCTTCGGGCAAGCCGGTGGTGGCGATCGGCGAGTTCGCCATCCCGGCTGATTCGCCAAACATCATTGAGTCCAAGTCATTCAAGCTGTACCTCAACTCGCTGAACCAGACGGTGTTCGCCTCGCTGGGCGAGTTGCAGGCATGCCTGCAAAAAGACCTGTCCGCCGCTGCCGGCAAGCCGGTGGGGGTGAAGGTTCGCACGTTGGCCGAGGTTGAAGCCCAGGGTGTGGTGGCTTTACCAGGGCAGTGCATCGATGCACTGGACGTGGCCATCAGCAACTACGAGCAGCCGCAGCCAGAACTGTTGCGCTGCAACCCGGAGCGGGTGGTGGAAGAAACCCTGCACAGCCATCTGCTGAAGTCCAACTGCCCGGTCACCGGCCAGCCGGATTGGGGCAGTGTGGTGGTCGAGTACAAGGGCAGGGCGCTGGATCACGCCAGCCTGCTGACCTATCTGATCAGCTTCCGCCAGCATGCCGACTTCCATGAGCAGTGCGTGGAACGGATTTACCTGGACTTGAAGAATCTGCTGCAGCCGGAGCACCTGACGGTCTATGCGCGCTATGTGCGCCGCGGTGGGCTGGACATCAACCCGTACCGCAGCACCGGGGCGATCAGCCCGGATAACAAGCGCCTGGTTCGGCAGTAATACAGGGGGCCGCTTTGCGGCCCCCCGCTATTTCAGATCCCCATGCTGTGCAGCGAGTTGGCTATGCTGCGCAGGGTGGCTGTGAGGTCGGGGTGGTCGGCCTCGAAGCGTTCGATCGCAAGGTTCACGCCGTCCACCAGGTTGTTGTCTGGCGTGGCTTCCTCAAGTTTCAGTTGCGCCTCGATCTGGCGCGCCTCTTCGTGCAGGGCGGCCAGCTCTTCTTCCGAAAGCGGTACGTTGCGGTCCAGTTGCTCGCGCAAGCTGTTCAGGCGCTCTTGCAATTCGCGGGCAGGCATTGGCTATTCTCCATCAATGGCTTGGCAAGCCATGGACCTCGGCGACGTGGCAAAGGTTCTGGCCTGCCTTCAGGGTAATCTACCTGCTGCCGATTTGCATGATCCGCGTCAAGGGTGCTGTATCAGGGTTTTTCACCCTTGCGTCGGCGCTGGGCGATGTCCTGCAGGCAGGTGTCCAGCGCTTCCAGATGGTCGATCACCGAGTGCACGCCAAGGCTGAACAGCGCCAGCGTCGCCTTGCTGCGCGCCAGGTCCTGCTCTTGCGGGCTCATGGCTTGCCATTGCGCAGAAGTGCGGTCGCATAGCGGGCTGCAGGCGGCCAGGCCTACCGTCCACAGGCCGGCGTTAAGGCCAGACTGCAGCAGGCGTGGGTCGCCGCTGACCAATACGCAGCCATCCAGGCGTTCGCTATCCAGCGCCATCAGTGCCTGCCAGCAAGCGTTTGGCGCTGGCCAGTGCACACCATTGACTGAATGCCCTGGCAGCCAGTCGGGTAGTACATGGGCCAGGTGCTCGCTTTGCGTGGTATTGAGGTCATCCAGCCAGATGCACGGCACTTGGCGCTGACGCAGGCTGGCAAGGGTGGCCAGGGCGCCGGGGGCGGGTGAGGGAGCGCCATTGGCGGCCTGCACCAGGCAGCCGCGCAAGCCGAACAGTACAGCAGTGAAGGCGGGCGCAGTGTCCATGGCAACTTCCCCCAAATGGTTCGAAGGCTATGCGTTGATTGTTACCGTCCTGTGACAACGGCCTCTGTGCAACAGTTGTTCACAAAATATTGAGCAAAAATGTGTAAGGCTGTTTATCAGCCCGCAAGTCTCTATACTGCCGCCTTGATAGCAGCGCGAACTGTTGCGCTTGCGGCCGAGAAATTCGATGGAGAAACACCTATGCGTAGGATCGGTGCCAGTGTGATCGAACGAGTCACCCAGGCCTGTGTCTGCGCCAGCATGCTGCTGGCGCCCGTGGCTGCCACTCAGGCCGCCACCGAGGAAGATCCCTGGGAAGCGGTCAACCGCCCGATCTTCCGCTTCAACGATACCCTCGACACCTATGCCCTCAAACCATTGGCCAAGGGCTACCAGGCGGTCACTCCACAGTTCCTCGAAGATGGCATCCACAACATCTTTCGCAACCTGGGTGACGTGACCAACCTGGCCAACGACTTGCTGCAGCTCAAGCCGCATGCGGCAGGCGTGGATACGGCGCGGTTGATCGTCAACACCACCTTCGGCCTGGGTGGCTTCTTCGATGTGGGTACCAAGATGGGCCTGCAGCGCAATGACGAAGACTTTGGCCAGACCTTGGGCTACTGGGGTGTGCCGAGCGGGCCGTATGTGGTCATCCCGCTGCTGGGCCCAAGCACCGTGCGTGACGGCGTGGCCAAGTATCCGGACACCTACACCAAACCCTATCGCTACATCGACCACGTGCCTACGCGCAACTCGATCTTCGCGCTGGACGTGATCGACACCCGCGCCAGCCTGCTCTCGGCCGAAAAGCTGATTCAGGGTGACAAGTACATCTTCATTCGTAACGCCTACCTGCAGAACCGCGAGTTCAAGGTGAAGGATGGCGAGGTCGAAGACGACTTCTGATCTGTGAACCTGGGGCCGCAATGCGGCCCCTTGTTCAATGCATGGCCAGAATCCGCAGCCCGAACTTCTGCTGCCCGCCCGGCTGGTCGGCAATCCACACCACTTCGGTGCTGGCGTGCAATCCCTTCAGTGCCGGATGGTCGGAGTCGATCCGCACCTCTATGCGATCACCCACCAAAAAATGCTGCGGCGCCTGTACCTGCATGCCGCCGCTGGACAGGTCCAGGCACACCGCCGCAATCACCTGGCCTTCGTGCAAAAGGCTGATCTCGGTGTCGATGCGCATACGAATGAAGTCGCGTTTCTCGCTGTGGCTGGAGGGCGTGTGAGGCATGCTGCATCCTTCCCGTCGGGTTGCGCTGGTCGACTTTCTTATAACTCCCGGTGATTTGCCCTGTAAAGAGCAGCGAGGTCGACCCCTGCATGCTTGAAACCCCTGCCGGATGGGAGTACCGTCTGCGCCTTACAAGGTACCTCTGAACAGTTGCCGGGCAGGTGTTCTTGTCCTACAACTCAAGTAGAGTGTGACCATAAAGAATTCCCGTAGCTGGCCGTCTGCCTTGCCGACACCGCTGCACCAACCTAAATCGGCGCCGTTCGCCCACATGCAGAAAACCAGTGCAACGCTGCTGATCATCGATGACGACGACGTGGTCCGTGCTAGCCTCGCCGCCTACCTTGAAGACAGTGGTTTCAGCGTCCTCCAGGCCGGTAATGGCCAGCAGGGGCTTCAGGTCTTCGAAGAACACCAGCCCGACCTCGTGATCTGCGATCTGCGCATGCCGCAGATGGGCGGCCTCGAACTGATCCGTCAGGTCAGCGAGCGTGCGCCGCAGTTGCCGGTGATCGTGGTGTCCGGTGCCGGCGTCATGAGTGATGCGGTGGAAGCGTTGCGCCTGGGCGCCGCCGACTACCTCATCAAGCCGCTGGAAGACCTGGCCGTACTCGAGCATTCGGTGCGCCGCGCCCTCGACCGCTCGCGCCTTGTGCTGGAAAACCAGCGCTACCGCGACAAGCTCGAAGCCGCCAACCGCGAACTGGAGGCCAGCCTGCACCTGCTGCAGGAGGACCAGACCGCCGGTCGCCAGGTGCAGATGAACATGTTGCCGGAAAGCCCCTGGGTAGCCGGCGAGTTTGCTTTCGAGCATCAGATCATCCCGTCGCTGTATCTGTCGGGTGACTTTGCCGATTACTTCCGCGTGGACGAACGGCGTATCGCCTTCTACCTCGCCGATGTTTCCGGGCACGGTGCATCATCAGCGTTCGTCACCGTCCTGCTGAAGTTCATGACCACGCGGCTGTTGTTCGAATTCAAACGTGGCGGCAAGATGCGCGAGTTCAAACCTTCGCAGGTGCTTAGCCATATCAACCGTGGGTTGATCAACTGCAAGCTGGGCAAGCATGTGACGATGGTGGGCGGGGTGATTGACGAAGACACCGGCCTGCTGACCTACGCCGTTGGCGGCCATCTACCGCTGCCGGTGCTGTACACCCCCGAGCACACCCGCTACCTGGAAGGCCGTG
The DNA here is from genome assembly GCF_036630035.1 of Pseudomonas sp. LTR0. NCBI lineage: Bacteria > Pseudomonadati > Pseudomonadota > Gammaproteobacteria > Pseudomonadales > Pseudomonadaceae > Pseudomonas > Pseudomonas sp. LTR0. The sequence goes on along the minus strand of NZ_CP123734.1, from coordinate 3,614,713 downwards.
GCCTGCCGGTAGGGCTGTTCGATGAGGCCACCTACCAGGACCTGGTGGTGGAACTGCCCCCGCAGTTCAGCCTCAGCCTGATGTCCGATGGCATTCTGGACCTTTTGCCGGGTGATACGCTCAAAGATAAAGAAGCCGCCTTGCCGGAGATCGTCAAGGCAGCAGGTGGCAGTCTGGATGGGCTGCGTCAACGATTTGGATTGGCTACGCTTGGGGAGATGCCGGATGATATCGCCCTATTGGTGTTGAGCAGGAACCTTCAATGAGTACCGGTAGAATTCAGTTCGCCGAGCAGAGCGGTACCTTCGTACTGAAATTCGTTGGTGAAGTGCGCCTGACCCTGTGTTCGGCGCTGGATGCGACGATCGAGAAGATTTTCACTGCGCTGAACTTCTCGGCGATTGTCATCGACCTGACTGAAACCGAGAGTATCGACAGCACCACGCTGGGCCTTCTGGCAAAGCTGTCGATCCTGTCGCGGCAGAAGGTGGGTCTGCTGCCGACTGTGGTGACTACCAATCCAGACATTTCACGGTTATTGCAGTCGATGGGCTTCGATCAGGTGTTCAACATCGTCGATCGGCCGATTCCCTGCCCCGAATGCCTGACCGACCTGCCGTCGCAGGACCAGAGTGAAGAGGTGGTGCGTTCCAAGGTGCTGGAGGCGCACAAGATCCTCATGGGCCTGAATGACTCCAACCGCGAAGCCTTCCATGACCTGGTCAATGCGCTGGAGCGGGGCTGATCTATAGCCTGTGCCGGCCCATCTGCGGGTTTGCCCGCGAAAGGGCCAGTAAAGGCAGCCGATTTTTCGCTTTATCTATTTTCTGCCAACGAACTCAGTCGCTTCATTCCCGCCTGCATCCAGCTGATACACCCGCGCCGGCCGCCCCTGTTCATCAAAGAACACCTGTCCCAGCCCCGCACCATTCCACAACCGTTCCCCCGCCTTGCTATGGTTCGGCGTGCGCGGCACCACTTCCATCTCCCGGCGCTTGGTAAACCAATTCAGTGGTGAACGCGGCGCGTACAACCAGCGGTTGAGCCGGTCGAGTACATCCAGCAAACGCCGAGGGAACTCGTTCTTGATCCCGCTACTGGTCACCTGCCACAAGTGCGGGCTGCGCTGGCGGTGGCGAATCAGCACCTCATACACGAACGAGTAATGCACATCCCCCGACAGCACCACGTAGTGCCCCGGTGTGCGCGAGTGGCGGAAGATATTGAGGATGACCTGTGCTGCACCGCGGTGGGCCATCCAGTTCTCGGCATCCACCAGCAGCGGGTAGCCCAGCCAGCTGAACACCTTCTGCACCGTTTCAATCAGCTTCACCCCGAAAATCGGCGCAGGTGACACGATAACCGCCGAGGGATGATCGAGCAGTGCTTGCTGCAATTCACTCAGCGCTTCCCAGTCCAGCAGGCCGGACGGCTTGGCCAGGTTGCTTTCGCTGCGCCAGCGCCGCGTACGGGTGTCCAGGACCAGCAGTGGTGGTTCTGTAGGCAGGCTGAACTGCCAACCCTGGAAGCGCAGCAGCTCGCCAATCAGCTCATCCTGGTTCTGGCGGGTCAGCACCTGGCACTGTTTGATCAGCGGATTGCAATCGTCCGGGTTGTTGCCCCAGGCCTGGCAGAGCAGGTAGCCGAGCAAGGCGTTGCCAATGATCCTTCGCGAAAATGGGTGGCCGTAGGCCGTTTCCTCCCACTGCGCCGAGAGGTTCCAGTCGTCGGTGATGTCGTGGTCGTCGAAGATCATCAGGCAGGGCAGGTGGGCCATCACCCGTGCCACCTGACCTAGATTGTCGGCAAACCCCTGAATCAGCGGCAGCTCATGCCGGTATCGGGCTTGATGCTCGTCGCTGAGCCCGCTGGGGATGCCCAGGTCCACCAGCTGCCAAGGCACCGGCGACCACACCAACAGGTACATGGCCATGACTTCGGCCAAGGTCACCAGATGGTTGTCGGCGTTGCTGGACGAGAAGATCGGCTTGCGCTTGCCGCCGAAAAAGCGCTCGCGCAGGGTGTCGTTGCGCTCCAGCGCCGGCAGCAGGTCGGCGCGGTGGTAGTAGCTGGCCGGGTGCTGGTACAGCGCCTGGCTGTCGGCTACCACCGCACCCTCCAGTTGCTCGTCGAACAGGCCCAGGCGCGAGATCAGGCTATGAATGGCGCGCAACATGGGGCCAGCGACATCGTCGGCGTAAACCTGGTCGCCCGTCATCAATAGCACGGCGGGGCGGTCTTCGGGCCTCTTGCACGCCTGCAGCAGGCGGTCGGCGCACAGCAGGCCATCGGCCGCAGGGTGGTGCGGCTTGCGGCAGGAGCCGTGCAGCAAGTGGTCGAGGCGCTCACGCAGCACCAGGCTCGGGCGTGGGTTGCCGGGGTAGAGCAGGTGTGGGGCCCAGTCGGCGATACCCTGGCCGTTGATCAGCAGGTCGTAGTCGAGCAGCTGGTTGCAGGGCAGGGGGCTGGCGAATTGGATGTCCAGCAGGTGAACGTAGGCATGCCGGCCAATCGGCACCACCTGGCAATCGACTTGGGCCTCGCTTGCCAGGCAGACGAACTCGGGCTGCAGCGGTTGGGTAGTGACCAGCCAGACGGCCAGACGCTGGGGTTCCAGGCGGCGCAGTACCGGGCCGGCGAGAACGAGGGGCAACGGGTTAGGGGAGGTCATCGACAGCTCGGGTGGCTATGGCGGCCTGTTCGCGGGCAAGCCCGCCCTCACCTCGATCGGTGTAGGAGCGGGCTTGCCCGCGAACAGGCCCGAGAATTCAATACACAACTAAGGCGTGGCAAACAAAACGGGCGGAAAATACTGAGCTCTTCCCGCCCGTCGGGCAAACCCGAACTGTATCAGGCCTTTTCAGCCATCAACTTCTCCAGCTTTTCCTGGTCCCGCGCAAACTGGCGGATACCTTCGGCCAGTTTCTCGGTGCCCATGGCGTCTTCGTTCATCGCCCAGCGGAACTGGCTTTCGTTCAGGTGCTGCTTGGCTTCACCGGCGTTGCCCGGTTTCAGCACCTGCGGCAACTCACCTTGGTCATCACTGAGCTGCTGCAGCAGCTCGGGGCTGATGGTCAGGCGGTCGCAGCCGGCCAGTTGTTCGATCTGGCCGATATTGCGGAAGCTGGCACCCATGACCACGGTGTTGTAACCATTGGCCTTGTAGTAGTTGTAGATGCGCGTGACCGACTGCACGCCCGGGTCCTCGGCGCCCACGTATTCCTGGCCGGTGCTCTTCTTGTACCAGTCGTAGATACGGCCCACGAACGGCGAAATCAAAAACACCCCGGCATCGGCGCAAGCCTGGGCCTGGGCGAAGGAGAACAGCAGGGTCAGGTTGGTCTGGATGCCTTCTTTCTCCAGCTTCTCGGCGGCGCGAATGCCTTCCCAGGTGGAGGCCAGCTTGATCAGCACACGCTCTTTTGGCACTCCGGCCGCCTCGTACAGCGCAATCAGCTGACGAGCCTTGTTCAGCAGCGCTGGCTCATCGAACGACAGGCGTGCATCCACCTCGGTGGAGATACGCCCCGGGATGACCTTGAGAATGCCCGAGCCCACGGCCACCGCAAACTTGTCGCAGGCCAGGTCGACATCACCCTTGGCGTCGGCCTTCACCTGTTTCAGCAGGTCGGCGTAGCCCGGGATGGCAGCAGCCTTTAACAGCAGCGACGGGTTGGTGGTGGCATCGACCGGCTTCAGGCGGGTGATGGCGTCCAGGTCCCCGGTGTCGGCGACCACGGTGGTGAACTGCTTGAGTTGTTCCAGCTTGGAGGTCATGGGCGTGCTCTGTCCTGTGCATTTACTCGACATTACCCGAGCCCCGGCAGCCGCTCAAGGGCCGCCGAAACCCTGCGGACCCGCTGGTCCGCACAGGGCTGTAGGAAAGGTGAAGATTCGAGTCGCAAGCAAGCCCGAGGTTCCCTTCCTCTGAGGTCATCGCCCCTGCAACAACTCCACGGCCTGGTCAAACACCGCCAAGGGTTCAGCCGCCTTGTGAATGTCAGCCGACAGCAGCTGGCGGAAGCGCCGCGCCCCTTTGAATCCTTGGGCCAGCCCCAGAATATGCCGGGTAACGTGGTGCATCGCACCGCCGCTTTCCATATGCGCCACGATGTAAGGCCGCAGTTGCGCCAATGCCTCGCTACGGCTGACCACCGGCGCATCGCTGCCAAACAGTTGCTGGTCCACCTCGGCCAGCAGATAAGGGTTGTGATACGCCTCGCGCCCCAGCATCACGCCATCGAAGGTTTCAAGGTGTGCCTGGCATTCGTCCAGGGTCTTGATCCCGCCGTTGAGCACGATCTCCAGGTCCGGGAAGTCCCTCTTCAACTGCGCTGCGATGTCATAGCGCAGCGGCGGGATCTCGCGGTTCTCTTTCGGCGACAGCCCTTCCAGAATCGCGATGCGTGCATGCACGGTAAAACTCCGGCAGCCGGCCTCACGCACCTGGCCGACGAAGTCGCTCAGTTCGGCGTAGCTGTCACGGCCGTTGATACCAATGCGGTGCTTCACCGTGACAGGCGTCGATACGGCATCACGCATGGCCTTCACGCAGTCGGCCACCAGCGCCGGGTGAGCCATCAGGCACGCGCCGATCATGTTGTTCTGCACCCGGTCGCTTGGGCAGCCAACGTTGAGGTTGACCTCATCGTAGCCCGCTTCTTCAGCCAGGCGCGCACATGCGGCCAGGTCGGCCGGCACACTGCCGCCCAGTTGCAGGGCCAACGGGTGCTCAGAGGCATCGTGGCGCAGGAAACGGTGGGCGTCGTTGTGCAGCAGGGCACCGGTGGTGACCATTTCGGTGTAGAGCAGGGTTTGCCGGGAGAGCAGGCGCAGGAAGAACCGGCAATGTCTGTCTGTCCAGTCCATCATCGGTGCAACGCTGAAGCGTCGGGACGGCTCAGGGCGCGTGGTTTGTGGCTTTGAAGCTAGTTCTAGGGGCATTCTGGTCTACGCATTTATGTACCACTTTTCGGGTTTTTTGGTGAGACAGTGGTGTGATGTAGCACCGCCATTCACGCTTGTACCCCCGGAAATCATGGTAACAATCAGAGCAAGGAAAAAGGCCGATGGAACGGTCAGCTATACCGTCCAGATCCGCCTCAAGAAAAAGGTGTCCTAGTCTACCAAGAAGCCCAGACGTTCGCCCGTAAGCAGGCAGCGCAGGCTTGGGCGAAGCGACGAGAGACAGAGTTGGCAGAGCATGGTGCCATCGAGCGGGCCAACCGTGGATGGCACGCAATCAAGGCCATGATTGATCGCTACCTGTTGGAAGCCGAGAAAGCCCGGCCGCTGGGTAGGACGAAGCGGCAGACCCGCCTGGTTTGTACGACGCGATACCCAGCCATGCGCCAAGACGTTCGCGTGCAAAATCCTCAGGAACAATTGGCCCGAAAAAACGTAGGAGCGAGCGCCAGCTCGCGATGCGCCGCGCGGGCGGCGCTCGGTCTGATAACCACCAAAAACCTCATGACGAACACCTTAAGGCCCCCACCGAACCCAATGCCATGACCGTCCGCTCCGGGTCGGTTAGCAGCCCCTTGGCAAGGGCAACAATCGGCCATCATCGGACCGTTTTGCTGCCATGATCCAGTTTGTTCAGATATTCAGCGACCTCATGTGTCAGCCAACTTGAGAACACCTGCTGCTTTGTTTCCGAACGCTCGCGGTTGGGTAATACCAGCCAATACGGGTAGGGATAGGGAGCGATCACGGGGGAGAGTTGCACCAACTCCCCTCGTTGGATCGCGTCGTGCACAAGGCTGCGGCGCTCCAGGGCGATCCCCTGGCCCAAGCGCACGGCTTGAAGCACCAGGTTGGAGTCGTTGCTGCACAGGCCGATGCGTGGGACTTCCCTATCCAGCCCGGCCGCTTGACACCACGGTTGCCATGATTCCATGTTGAAAACAATGTTGCTGCTGATGATCTCTTCAGGGGTCTGTGGTAGCACCCCGCCGTTGAAGTGCGGAGCGGCAACCACCAACGTCTCGTCATGAAAGAGCAGATGCTGCTCCACCCCGTCCCAGTCGCCCTTGCCCATGCGGATCCCTACGTCGACAGATTCCCGCGTCAGGTCCGATAGCGCCAGATTGGCCTGTAGCCGGACGCTGATATGCGGCTGTAATTGCTGGAAACGTGGCAAGCGGGGCAACAACCAGCTGAATCCGAACGAAGGGAGAACGGCGACCACCAGTTCCGTTGACTTGGGTTGCGTCTTGATCAGTCGCGTGGCTTCGGCGATTCCGCCCAAGCATTCGCGGATCTGCAAGGCATACAGTCGTCCGTCCTCACTGACCCGCAGACCCCGTCCCTCACGGACGAACAGGGTGACGCCGATCATCTCTTCCAACACCTTGATCTGCTGGCTGATGGCCGAATGGGTGACATGCAGTTCCTTGGCGGCTGCGGTGACGCTCCCCAGCCTTGCAACCGATTCGAAGCAGCGTAGGCAGGTGATAGGAGGAATATTCGACATGTAAGTATTTCTTACAAATAGTGGAAAAAAAAACTGATTTATAAGTGGCAAGGCTCTCATTAATGTAAGTGACGGTAAAGTCTTCGACTGGCAAGAGGAATGGAGCCATAGACGGTGCGTGGGGAGCACGGCAAATGACAACGGGTAATCCTGACTGTGAAGACCACCAGTGGTTGCAGATTTCATTGACCAGCGCGCAATGGGTTTCGGTGCGGTTTACTCACGACATCTACACGCGTGCGGTGAGCGGCAAGCATTGGATCAGCGCGGACGGTGTCGACTTCGCGATTGGCCCCGGCGAGCGCGTGAAATTGTCTGTCGGGCTAGCGCTGATTGATGGGGAAGGTCTTCTGCAACTGGAGCCAGTCAGGGCACAGAAGCAGCACCCGGCGTATCCGTTCCCCTGCTGTTCAAACGCCAGACAACGGCATTAGAGATCAACATCAATCAAGGAAACTATCGATGAAACTCATTGGGATGCTGGATTCACCTTACGTTCGCCGGGTAGCTATATCCCTGGACCTTCTAGGCATCGAGTTCGAACATGCCCCACTGTCGGTGTTCAGCACATTCGAAGAGTTTTCGAGGATCAATCCGGTGGTCAAAGCGCCGACTCTGCTGCTCGATGACGGCTCCGTACTGATGGACTCGACGCTGATCATCGATTATTTCGAGACCCTCAGCTCACCCGGGAGCAAGCTATTGCCAAGTCAACCGCAGGCGCTGGCCAGAGCTTTGAGTACATTGGGGCTGGCGCTGGCGGCATGCGAGAAGACCGTCCAGATCGTCTATGAACACAATCTTCGACCGGCGGAAAAGCTTCATCAGCCCTGGGTCGAACGCGTCACCCGGCAGTTGCTGGCGGCGTGCGCGGAGTTGGACAAACAATTGGCGGCACAAGCGTCGCACGGGGTGCGCCCAGACCAGGTTGAGGTCACTTGTGCGGTGGCCTGGTCGTTCATGCAGTTGATGCTGCCCGATGTAGTCAAGGCCAGCGATTTCCCGGCCATCAATGCCCATGCGGCCCGCCTGGAACAGACCGATCTGTTCAAGCGTTATCCGATTGCCTGAGCCCTGGCGGAACGGGCCGGGCTCAACCGCGCCGATTGCCCCTCCCGCCACTGATTGGTTTTTGCGAGCCGTATCCATGTACACACTTTATTTCGCGCCGACGGCCAATGGTCACAAGATCCTGATCATGCTAGAGGCGCTTGGCGTGCCTTACCGGATCCGTCGGATAAACCTGGCGCAGGGTGAACAACACCAGCCGGACTTCGCCCGCCTGACAATCCACCGAAAGATCCCGTTGTTGGTCGATCACGATCAGGCGCTGATCCTGCCCGAGTCCGGAGCTATCCTTCAATATCTGGCGGAAAAGCACTTGCGATTCCTACCGTGCGTAGGGCCTGAGCGCTATGCGGTGCTCCACTGGCTGGCCTGGCAAATCAGCAGCCTGGGGCCGATGGCCGGGCAGAACTATCACTTCATTCATCAAGAGGCCGAAGGCAACGAGTACGCAAGATCGCGCTATCAGGAACAAACCGTCCATTTGTTCAGCACAGTGGAAAAGGCTTTGGCCGGACGCGATTTCATTGCTCGGATGTACTCGATTGCCGACATGGCCATCTATCCCTGGCTGCGCATCCACGCTCAATTGCAGGTGGATATCCAGACATTGCCCAATGTGGCCGGTTATCTGAAGCGAATGGCGGCCCGTGAAGAAGTGCTGACCGCCTATGCCAAGGGGGCAAGGTCAACATCGACGCTCCCGGGATGATGCACCGGGAGTCTCCCTGAAATAGCCCAGACCGGACAAATAGCCGGAATGGCCTCCGCCAATCATGCTCGTACCACCGGGAATCATGGCAACGATCAGAGCAAGGAAAAAGGCCGATTGGACGTTTATCTATCCCGTCCAGATCCACCTCAAGAAAAAGGATGTCCTGGTCTACCAAGAGCCCCAAACCTTCGCCCGCCAGCAGGCTGCTTGAGCCTGTGCGAAAGATGGTTCGTGTGGAGGATCTGCATTTTCGCGATCTGCGCCACGCAGGCGTGAGTTGGTTATTCGAAATGGATTGGAATATCCCTGCGGCGTTACACCCTCTGAGGCGCGTTAAGCAGACCTGGCATAGCAGCTACACTGCACGACCCGATCACCCACGACAGCCTGCTTCAATCCAGCGCAGGCTCATGAAAAGGAAGTCAAGCAAATGGATGTACCTTGCACCTCTCTGGACGAAGTCCGTCAACGGATTGATGAAATCGACCGCAGCCTCGTTTCGCTTCTCGCCAAACGTGGAAGGCTCGTAACGCAAGCAGCAGGCTTCAAGAAAACCACCGATGATGTGCGTGCGCCTGCCCGGGTCGAGCAAGTGATCAAGAAGGTTCGTGAGATGGCTGACGAAACCGGTGCCTCGGCTGAGGTGGTGGAGCAGGTCTATCGGGCGATGATTTCGGCCTTCATCTCTGAGGAACTGAACACCCATGCGAAGCTGGCCGACGAGGCTTCTGCATCGTGATGAAGTGCGGGGCTCATATGCAGCTCCGCCGCCTTTTCCTGCTTGCTATCTCTGGCTCAACGCCGCAATCGAAACGCCAGACGCGACGAAGGTGAGGCCTGCGCCCACGTTCAGCCCATTCACCAGCCGTGGCCGCCGATACAGGTAGCGAGACAGCCCCGTGGCGAAAATGCCCATCAAGGCAAACCCCAATGCAGTGAGTGCAGCGAACCACAGGCCGTAAACCATCATCTGCACACTGACCGACCCGCGTGCGGGGTCGACGAATTGGGGAATGAACGCCAGCACGAACAAACCTGGCTTGGGGTTGAGCGCAGCCGACAGCAGACCGGTCAGAAAAATGCTGGACAGAGATTGCCTGGACGCCGGCTGAAAGCTTATCAGGCTACGAGCGCGCAGAACCTTGATCCCTAGCCAGAGCAGATAGCCGGCACCAATGAGCTTGATCACCCAAAATGCGAGCACCGAGGTTTGCATCAGTAGGGTCAAGCCTAACGAAGCGGCTGCAACGTGAAACAGAATGCCTGCGCCTGACGCCATGCCGGATACAGCCGCTGCGACTTTACCCTGGCTGAGACCGCGACCAATGGCCAACAAGTTGTCAGGGCCCGGTGCCAGCACCAACAGCACGCAGGCGGCGGTATAGGCGAACCACACGCTCATGGGAAACACGGCTCTCTCCTTAAGCCTGATGAAGCATCCATCCTGACGGTGTGGTACGCCAATAGCAAGGCGGAACCTCAAGGGCTGTTAGCACTGGCGGGCTCGGCCCTGCTTGGTTGGCTGAGGATTCTCCGAACACGTCAGGACGGGGCAGACTACCTGTGCTGACATAGTCGTCCGCTCAAGCGCCAGTTCGGTTATGTGAAGACTCGCTTTCGTGGCTTGGCCAAGAACACTGCACAACTGACCACGTTGTTTGCGCTGTCGAACCTTTTGATTGGGCGCCGATAGTTATTGAACGCTGCGCTATCGGCCGAAAAATGGACTGGCGCGGTCGAGATTTTGCTTACTACGCGCTCGGGAAAACGTGATCGGCGTTTCCCAGGCAGCCTGTCGGAATGCGAGAACTTTGGTGTCTGTGTCAGGTCCAACCTGCACTTTAGCTATCCACTCGCGTCTCCGGAGCCGAACAAAAATGAGAAAACCTTTGGTTGCTGTCTTTGCTTGTGCATTGGCACTCGGAATGACGGCATTCTTGCCCGCCGATATCTCCCCTATCAGTTCCGCTTATGCCAAGGGCGGCGGTGGCGGTGGCGGCGGTGGCGGTGGTCATGGCGGTGGCGGCGGACATGGTGGTGGAAACGGCGCCGGACATGGCGGTGGCATGGGAGGGCATAGTGGAAGCGGGAAGGGCCTTGGAAGTGATCACGCTGGAAAGGCGACACGCGATCATGGAGTAAGCGGCAATCATTATGGAGGCTCGCGCAACAGCGACAACGGTCATGGCACCACCACCTCGGGTGTCGCTCACTCCAAGGACACTCGCGGTTTGGCCAAGTCCACGGCCATCTCTCGAACGACGCCAGGCGATCATAATTCTAAAGGCCTCAGCAATGCTGTCGGGTCTTCTTCAAAAAATGATCGATGATTTGCCCGCATCCATGCAGTACCGGCTTTAGCGTGCACGTAAGCTCAGCGTAGGCCGGGCTAATTGAAAGGGTCACCCCCACACCCTGCGAGGGCTAAGCTTTCGCAGGGTGTTTTGTTTTGGAGATCATCACCACCAGCGAGTCAGCACGGGGTGGGATTGATCTCGGTAAACACAGTTTCCACCGGCATGGTCATGACCCGTTGGGCCAAGCGGTGTTTCGCAAGAAGGTAGACGGCACGATCAGGTGCACAGCCCAGATTCGCATCCGAAGTGCAGGGGCGCTTAGCTGGCGTAGCAAGTTTCTGATTGACCAGGCCTGCGTTTTGCTGCTGCGCTCGGTGTCGTAGCGGCCATGCTTCAGGTCGTATCTGGATGCGCCTGAATCTTACCGGTCAGTATAGTCAACTCCGTGCCTTTGCCGGAGTGCCTTGAATTGGACAATACCCGTGAGCGCTTGATTGATGCCGCGATGAAGCTGTTTCTCTCGCAAGGTTTATACGTGACGGGGGTAACGGCCATTGCCGCGATGGCGGGCGTTACCAAAATGACGCTCTACAGCCATTTCCCCTCCAAGGATGCGCTGATAGTGGCGTGCCTTGAGGAGCGTGACCGACGCTGGCGTGAAGAGGTAGCGCGCACCCTGGCTGGGCATCCTGAGCCGGTCAGTGGCATGCTCGCTTTTTTCGATTTGTATGAACGCTTTCTTTTGAAAGATAGCGAGCGGGGGTGCCTGTTCGTTAACAGTGCGGCTGAATTCCCCCAGTTCAGCCACCCCGTGCATTTGGCAGTGAGCCGGCATAAGCAAGGGATACGCGAAAACCTTGCTGCCTTGGCCATGAGCGCCGGTATAAACGACCCTGACGCAGTTGCCCAAGGGTTGTTTATCTTGCTGGAGGGCAGTTTTGTCAGCGGTGCGATGGGCCAGGACATGCGGGTTTTCGACACTGCCCGGCAAATAGCTCATTGCTGGATCCAACGGCAGGGGCACAGCGTATGACCCTGGGCTTGTTAGCGGCCATTGCCGCCACTTTTTCCTGGTCGCTGCTCTATATCTTTCCGGGGCTGGTCGGCGACTACAGCCTTTTTGACCTGGCGGTGGTGAGCTATGCCTTTGCCGGGTTAGGTAGCCTGCTGGTGCTGTTCGCTTACCGCAGCGAAGTGCGGCAATTGCGACTGAATGACTGGGCCTGTGCCGCACTGCTGGGCTTCTTGGGATACATTGGCTACTTCTTCCTGATCACCACTGCGGTTTTGGCAGCCGGGCCGGTGATCCCCCCGGTGATGATGGGGTCAGTACCGATCGTGCTCGCGATTGCCGGCAACATGCGCAGCGCCAGCGTGCCTTGGCGCGCCATTGCCGGGCCACTGCTGGTGGCGGCCCTAGGCATCAGCCTGGTCAATCTGAGCGTGTTTGATGCTAGCCGTGCGGCGGTAGTGCTCCCGACCGCGTCGTTACTGCTTGGGCTGTTTGCATCGTTGCTGGCAATCGCATTCTGGACCGGTTTTGGCCTGTTGAATGAAAGTGCGTTGGCTCGGCGCCCAAGCATGTCTCCCATGTTGTGGTCAGCCATGTTGATCTTCATGTGCAGCGTCGAAATGCTGGCGTTCATTCCGGTTGGGCTGCACTTGAAACTGTCTCATTTCGCTAGCCATCCGAGCGGTTTGGCAGGTACTCAGGCGCTGATCGTCTGTGGGCTGATTCAGGGGTTAGGGGCCACCCTTGCAGGTGCCTGGGCATGGTCAATCGCAACGCGGCGTCTTCCGCTGGCGCTGAGCGGGCAATTGATCGCCAGCGGGACCATTTATGCAACTACGATGGGCCTGCTCATAAACCAACGCTGGCCGTCTCCTATGGAAGCGCTTGGTACAGCCTTGTTGTTCGTAGGGGTGGTGTGGGCTATCCACGCCTTTTATCGCAAGCAAACACGCCTCCAGACGCATGGCGAGGCATCCAGGGTACGTATCTGATCCCCGGCCCGGTTGCCCGGCCATGCGCCTGGGCCGGCCAAGTTGGCTACGCCCGCTACCCATGGCCCAGCCGTCTACTTCAGCGGCACGTAGATGTCCGTTTGCCATTGCTCCAGTGGTGTTTCCGGATAGACGCTCAGGTAATGAAAGAACAACGGATGATCACGCAGTTCTTCGTTGCTCGATGGCAGCCAGTCACGATAAAGCGGGTAGATGGTTTCGCCAATGTAGTCAGGCGAGCCGGTATGTCGAATCACGGCACAACGCCCTGCCGGTATAACCCGTTCATGCACGCCGAAATCGTTGGGCTGCACCGCCTCGTCTATCTCGCCGCACACGGCAAAGCGAAAGGCGTGGGCCGGGGTGGTGTCGGGGTTGTCGTAGGGGATACCGAAAGTACGGCTGCTGGTCACAGGCGACTGGCCGCTTTGCATGCGCCATTGGCGAAAACGCACGACGCTTTCGCTGACCAGACCGGGCGGCCCCTGGTGTTCGAGCGCGGCCACGCGGGTTTGGGCGAAATGCACGATACGGATCTGCATGGTGATACTCCTGGAACGGTGAGGAACATTGAATACCGCACTCCAGGCCTGCCAGTTCGGCGCCTTGGCGAACGCGCTCGGCGCCATGCCGAAGGCGCGCCTGAACGCTCTGGCAAAGGCTTCGGGGCTTTCGAACCCGGCGCCGAATGCGGCCTCCAGTATGGGCGTCGCGGGCGAGGCGACCAGTTGATGTGCTGCGCGTCGAAGTCTCATCAGTTGCACATACCGTGAAACCGGAACGCCCATGTAGGCCGTGAACTGCCGATGGAAGTGAAACGTCGAGAAGTTGGCGATGCGGCTCAAGGCATTCACCGACAGGTCACCTTCGAGGTGGCTGTCGATGTAGGCAAGCACGGTTTCGAACCGTTTCATGTAGCTCGGGTTGTGCTGTGAGTCAGTCAACGAACGGAATCTCTGGAAGGTGCGGTAAGCGCTAGCATCCGTTGTTCAGGCACTGAGGTGCCTAGCCGTGATTGCTCTATTGGTCCTGCGCTGGGTGATCAGTCAGGGTTGCAGGGAGAGTACCAAGGGGCAGCGGCGTCGACGTGAACATGTTTCTGCTTCCTGGGCAGGAACGGCGTATCAAGCGTTCCCAGCGCTATCGAAATCCAGTCGGCAAACTCACCCTGGGCGCGTGACCAGAACAAGGTCGAGCCGCACTCCGTGCAGAACTCGCGCGTAACCGTCGGTGATGAAGAGAAGGCCTTGATGCTGGCAGCGCCGCGCAGTATTCGCAGCATACCGCGCGGAATGCTGCCGTACGAAGCGAATGCGGCGCCGTGACTTTTGCGGCACCGGCTGCAGTGGCAGTGGCTCACTGCCTTGGGTGGGGTGAGTAGCAGGTAAGAGACTGCTGCGCACAAGCAGCTTCCTTGGTATGTCTCTGTCATTGGCGCTTCCGTGCAGGTGGGAAAGCGCCAGCGTAAACGCCTTGGCCTGCTCAGTCGACTGGTCTGCGGGCCGACAGACAATCAAACGCTACGTGTCACGCCGCCATCGACCTTGATGTTCTGCCCGGTGATGTAGGCAGCGCCTTCGCTGGCGAGAAACGCGATGGTGGCGGCAATTTCTTCGCGGGTGCCATAGCGTTTGAGCGGCACGCTGTCGCGGCGCTGTTCGGTGGCTGGCAGGCTGTCGATCCAGCCGGGGAGGACGTTGTTGATCCTCACGTTGTCCCCCGCGAATTGGTCGGCGAAGATTTTGGTGAATGCGGCCAGGCCCGAGCGGAACACTGCAGACGTCGGGAACAGCTCAATCGGCTCGAACGCCCAGGCGGTGGAAATGTTGATGATCACGCCCCCTTTCTGGCGCTGCATGTAGGGCGTTACCAGGCGCGTCGGGCGGATGACATTGAGCAGATAGGTGTCCATGCCCTTGTGCCAGTCTTCGTCGCTGATTTCCAGGATTGGCGCGCGCGGACCATGGCCGGCGCTATTGACTAGCACGTCGATGCGCCCCCACTTTTCCACCACGGCATCGACCAGGCGTTTTAGGTCCTCAACCGACTGGTTGCTACCTGTTACACCCACACCGCCAAGCTCGGCAGCCAGTGCTTCGCCCTTGCCCGAGGAGGAAAGGATGCCAACCTTGAACCCGTCAGCGGCCAGGCGCTGTGCCGCTGCCGCGCCCATGCCACTGCCACCTGCTGTGATGATCGCAACTTTTTCTACTGACATGCTGCCTCCGTAACGCGAATGGATGATTGCCTGGAAGCACTAAAATTAGCAGTAGAAGTGGCGGCGAGGGAGACAGTTAAACTTTACTGATGCAGTAGATTAACTATTGCCGGTTTGTTGCTTGAACCAGCGCCGGACAATGCCTAGCGACTCCGGCTGCTGCATCTTTCGTGGCCACACAAGATAGAACGCCTTATCGAGCCTGAGCTGCTGAGCGAAGACCTGGGTCAACCTGCCCGTGACGATGTCATCACTGACGAACGCCAGGCTTGCCAAAGCAATACCCTGACCACTGATGGCCGCATCGATGGCCAATGAGGTCTGATTGAACCGCAGGTTTTTGGCAGTCGCTTGCCCGTGCTGCGGGAACAGTTGTGCGAGGTACCGAGGCCAGAAATCATGGGCATCGTGAAGCAGGGTGAACGCTTGAAGCTGCTCGAAGCTGGCGGGGGCTTTGCCGGCTTCGAACAACGTTGGGCTGCCCACGGCGACGATACGCTCGTCCATCAACAGTTCGCTGTTCAAACCCGCACCGAAGTCGGGCTTGCCATAGCGGACTGCGATATCCACGCCGTCAGTATTGAAGTGGGACAGCCGATCGGTGGCCAGTACACGTAAATCGATGTCCGGATGGCTTTGCGCAAAGTTGCCCAGCCGGGGAATGAGCCATTTGGAGGCAAAGGTCGGTGTCACGCTGACCGTCAGGTGAGACGCTTGTGGCCGCAGCAGGCGGGTTGCCTCATCGATCATCGCCAAGGCACTGCGAATGCTGCCGCTGTAGCCCAGGCCCGCATCGGTCAGTGTCAGGCCCCGGGGCAGGCGCTCGAACAAACGAAGGTCCAGGCTCGCTTCCAGCCCGCGTATCTGTTGTGCCACTGCCGCCTGGGTCACCCCCAGTTCTTCGGCGGCCAGGCGGAAGTTGAGGTGGCGGGCAACCACTTCGAACACACGTAGCGCATTGAGCGAGGGCAAATCAGGGAAACCGTTTGGCATGGCGATGGACGTGGTCGGGCTGGAGGATTAAACCACGAGGCTACTCGCCGAGCGCCTGTAAAGAAACCCGCGCCACCGCAGCCAATCCGCCACGCTGCGCAGCAATCCCTCTGTTGGCGGCTGCACATCTCCATCGTTTGGCTTGACTCGTGAAAATTTTCATGTAAATTTTCATGAAAAATAAGTCTAAAAATTTCACGGCAGTCCGAAACGATGAAGATGCACGAAGAGGTTGAAGCCCTCGCGATCCTTATTCACGACCTGCGCAAATTCAAGAACCTGACCTTGGGTGAACTGGCCGGGCGCATCAACCGTTCGGTGGGTTTTCTCTCCCAGGTCGAGCGCGGCGTTTCGCGCCCGACCGTGGCAGACCTCACCGCTATCAGCGAAGCGCTCGGCGTATCAACCGCGTACTTCTACAACCTGAGCAAGCCCCGCAGCATTGGCTGGGTCACGCGCCCTAACGAGCGGCGCACGCTGTACCTGGAATCGGGCATCACCGACGTGCTGGCTTCGCCGACCATCACAGGCGCCTTCGCCATGCTCGACAGCCATCTCGAGCCGGGCGCCACCAGTGGGGAAGCGTACTTGAGCGACCGTTCCGAGCAGGGCTGTTTCGTGCTCGAGGGCGAACTCACGGTGTGGCTGGACCAGGGCGATGCCGTGACCCTGCAGGCCAACGACTGCTTCCAGCTGCAACCCCATGCGCCGTTCCGTTACGCCAACCTGACGGACAAAGCCACCCGTGTGCTCTGGGTCTTCAATTGAATTCGTTCACCTCACAAGGATAAGAAGATGAGTGTCATCTTTCCGGATCTGCTGGCTGAAGTGCGCTCGTTCCGAGCAGAACACCCGGCAATTCGCTATGTCGACCTGATTGCCCTGGACATTCCCGGGCACTTCTACGGCAAGCGCTACCCCATGGACATGCTGGAAAAAGTCGCAGCCGGTGCGCCACTGAAGCTGCCGCAGAACTGCGTGCTGCTGGGTACCCAGGGCGGCCTTTACCCGATTGGGGACTATTGCTTCGCCGATGGCGACCCGGATGCCGCCCGGCGCCTGGTGCCGGGTACGCTGAAGCCGGTGCGCTGGGAAAAGGAAGTGATCGCCCAGATGCTGATCACGTCCGACGGCACCGCAAAGCCGATCGAGTTCGAGCCCCGTGAAGTGCTGGCGCGTGTGCTTCAGCGTCTGGCCAAACGTGGCATCCGCCCGGTGGTGGCATTCGAACTGGAGTTCTACCTGTTCGACCGCAAGCTTGATAACGGCCTGCCACAGTATCCACGCGACACGGCAACCGGGGATGAAGACGATCAGCCGAACATGCACATCGAGCGGCTGTCGCGCTTCTCGTCGGTCCTGCACGAGATGGTCGACGGCGCCAACGAGCAGGGCGTGCCGGCGAACGTCATCACCGCAGAGCTGGGCCCAGGCCAGTTCGAGATCAACTTCTCGCACAGCGACGATGCCCTCAGTGCGGCGGACTGGTCGGCACTGTTCTGCCGCAGTACCCGCGGTATCGCGATGAAGCACGGTTACCGTGCCAGCTTCATGAGCAAGCCCTACCTGGACGCGCCAGGCAGCGGCATGCATGTGCACGTCAGCCTGTACGACGCTGCCGGCAATAACCTCCTGGCGGGAAGTGAACAGCGCAAGCTGCGCCATGCGGTGGCAGGCTGCCTGGAACTGCTGCCGCACTGCATGCCGATCTTTGCCCCCAACCACAATGCATACCGACGTTATGGCGCCATGGTCAACGCGGCGAGCAAGGCCAGCTGGGGGTTCGAAGACCGTGACGCGTGCATCCGCATCCCCGAGTCCGACCCGCGCAACCTGCGCATCGAGCACCGTCTAGCTGGCGCCGACGCCAACCCGTATCTGGTACTGGCGGCCATTTTGACCGGGATGGAGCATGGCCTGGACCGCGGCGTGGAGCCCATCGCCCCGCTGAACGACAACCGCCAGAGCGGCATCGACTTCCCCAAGGATGCCCTCAGCGCCTTGGCCGCCATGCGTCACCACCCAGTGGTCAACGAAGGCCTGGGCAGCGAGTTCGTGATGGTCTATTGCGAAAACAAATACCAGGAGCAGCTGGACTTCATGCACCACATCGATGCCCGCGAATACCGCTGGTTCCTGTAGGTGCAGCGACGCTGCACGCTCCCTTTCTACCGTTTCAATACAACGCGCAATATGGATTTGCCGGAGGAAGATATGCCACGTGTGCCCGTGATTGGCATTACCGCATGCACCAGCATGATTGGGCTGCATGCAACCCAGACCATCAGCGAAAAGTACGCGCGCGCGGCAGCCAAGGCAGCGTGTGGGCTGCCCATCGTCATTCCCAGCCTCGGTGAGCTGATGGACAGCGCCGATATTCTCGATGTGGTGGATGGGCTGATCTTCACCGGTTCGCCGTCCAACATCGAGCCGCACCACTACAACGGCCCGGCCAGTGCTGCGGGCACCCATCACGACCCTCTGCGCGATGCCACCACGTTGCCGCTGATGCGCGCGGCCATCGCCGCCGGCGTACCGATACTCGGCATTTGCCGTGGCTTCCAGGAAATGAACGTGGCGCTGGGTGGCACCCTGCACCAGAAGGTCCACGAGACCGGCATGTTCATGGACCACCGCGAAGGCAAGGATGAGCCCCTCGACAAGCAATATGGGCCGCGCCACACGCTTCATGTAGAGCCTGGCGGCATGCTCGACCGCATGGGCTTGCCGGCGATATTCGACGTCAATTCCATCCACGGCCAAGGCATCGACGTATTGGCCCCCGGGCTGAGGGTGGAAGCGCTGGCGCCCGATGGCCTGGTGGAAGCGGTTTCGGTCGAAAACAGCAAGGGTTTTGCCCTGGCCGTGCAATGGCACCCCGAGTTCCAGGTCATGGATAACCCACATTACCTGGCCATCTTCCAGTCCTTTGGCAAGGCCTGCCGGCATCGCTCGGTCCTGCGTCAGAGGCTGTTGCTGTCTGCCTGAGCAGCGACCTTTCCCACCTGTAAAAAGTACCCTCGCAGCATGGCTGCGAAACTTGATGGAGTGAAGTCAATGAGTGAACAGAATTCGCAGACCCTTGCCTGGCAAACCATGAGCCGCGACCATCACCTGGCCCCGTTCAGTGATGTCAGGCAACTGGCCGAGAAAGGCCCGCGCATCATCACCTCGGCCAAGGGCGTGTACCTGTGGGACAGCGAGGGCAACAAGATTCTCGATGGCATGGCCGGCCTGTGGTGCGTGGCAGTCGGGTATGGCCGCGATGAGCTGGCCGAGGTCGCCAGCCAGCAGATGAAGCAGCTGCCTTACTACAACCTGTTCTTCCAGACCGCGCACCCGCCTGCGCTGGAGCTGGCCAAGGCCATCGCCGAGGTGGCCCCGCAAGGCATGAACCACGTGTTCTTCACTGGCTCCGGCTCCGAAGGCAACGACACCGTGGTGCGCATGGTCCGCCATTACTGGGCGCTGAAGGGCCAGAAGAACAAGAAGGTCATTATTGGCCGTATCAACGGCTACCACGGCTCTACCGTGGCGGGCGCAGCGTTGGGTGGCATGAGTGGCATGCACCAGCAGGGCGGGGTGATCCCGGATGTCGTGCACATCCCGCAGCCATACTGGTTCGGCGAAGGCGGCGACATGACCGAGGCCGACTTCGGCGTGTGGGCGGCCGAGCAATTGGAGAAGAAGATCCTCGAAATTGGCGTGGACAACGTTGCCGCTTTCATCGCCGAGCCGATCCAGGGCGCTGGTGGCGTGATCATTCCGCCGCAGACGTACTGGCCGAAGATCAAGGAAATCCTGGCCAGGTACGACATCCTCTTCGTCGCCGACGAAGTGATCTGCGGGTTCGGCCGTACCGGTGAGTGGTTCGGCACCGATTACTACGACCTCAAGCCTGACCTGATGACCATCGCCAAGGGCCTGACCTCCGGCTACATCCCCATGGGTGGGGTGATCGTGCGTGACGAGGTGGCCAAGGTCATCAGCGAAGGCGGCGACTTCAACCACGGTTTTACCTATTCCGGCCACCCGGTGGCGGCAGCGGTGGGCCTGGAGAACCTGCGGATCCTGCGCGACGAGCAGATCATCCAGCAGGTGCACGATAAAACCGCGCCTTATCTGCAGCAACGCCTGCGCGAACTGGCCGACCACCCGCTGGTAGGCGAAGTGCGCGGCCTGGGTATGCTCGGAGCGATCGAGTTGGTGAAAGACAAGGCCACCCGGGCCCGTCATGAAGGCAAAGGTGTCGGCATGATCTGTCGCCAGTACTGCTTCGACAACGGCCTGATCATGCGCGCGGTGGGCGACACCATGATCATCGCGCCACCGCTGGTGATCAGTGTCGAAGAGATCGACGAGCTGGTGGAGAAAGCCCGCAAGTGCCTGGACCTGACCTATGAGGCTGTTCGGTAAGGGCAGAACGCTTGGTTAGCTGTTCTCAGCACCTGTGAGATCGAGCGCCGCCCGCGCGGTGCTCGATCGGTGCCTCAATCGTACATCTCGCCTCCGGCACCTCCCGCAAAGCATTTTGCTTTGTGAAATGAATCCTGTACTTTTCCGGGCATCCATTTCCCGTCTGAAAGTCGCGATTCAACCATGAAAGTGCACGAAGAAATCGAAGGCCTGGCAGTACTGATTCGCGACCTGCGCAAGTTCAAGGGCCTGACACTGGGCGAGCTTGCACAGCGCATCGGCCGTTCGGTGGGTTTTCTGTCCCAGGTCGAACGCGGCGTATCACGCCCGACCGTGGCCGACCTCACAGCCATCAGCGAAGAGCTCGGTGTTTCGACAGCCTACTTCTACAAGCTGGACAAACCCCGCGAGCTCGACTGGGTCACCCGCCCGCACGAGCGTCGCACGCTGCACCTGGCGGGTGGCATCACCGATGTGCTGGCATCGCCCTCGATAACGGGCGCGTTCTCCATGCTCGATAGCCATTTGCAGCCGGGGGCCAGCAGTGGCGAGGAGTACCTGGACGACAGCTCGGAGCAGGGCTGCTTCGTGCTCGAAGGCGAACTGACCGTGTGGTTGGGCGATGCTGAGCCGGTCACGCTGCACGCCAATGACAGTTTTCAGCTGCAACCTCACGCCCGTTTTCGTTACGCCAACCTGACCGACAAGCCCACACGCGTGCTTTGGGTGTTCAGCTGAAGGCCGTCGTACAGGCATGTGCGTTGTGCCTCGGCTAGCCGGGAAAGTTGGCCTGCAAGCAATGTGCTGGCTGCATGGGGTATCCTTGCACCACGCAATCAACTTCGAAGCAGTGAATGAACAATGGGTTTTGAACAACTAGCTGAGCTACGAGACCGCCTGCGGGCGGAAAAAGGGCAGGTAAAGGCCGATAGCGCGAAACCGCCCAAGCGCAAGTCGCCCCCGCAGGCGAAGCCGCGCGAGATGGACCCGGCGGTGGCAGCGATCTGGCCACTGCAGAAGCATTTTCCCTTGGCTTTCCCGGTCAACCCGGCCCCCAAGGTGCCGCTCAAGGAGGGCATTTTCAAGGATGCCGAGCAACACCTGGAGCTGCTTGGGCTGACCCGCGAACAGCTCAAACTGGGCATTTCGACCTGGTGCCGTGGCGCTCGATACTGGGCGAGCATGGTGGAGAATGCACCGCGCCTTGACCTCAACGGTCAGGCTGCAGGTACCGTGACCGCCGCTCAGGCGCTGCATGCCAAGCAGCAAGCTGCGCGGCAACGCAGCCAGGACCGACGCAATCGTGCGAAGTCAAAGGCCCAGGCCCAGGCCCAGGCTCCGGCCCCCGCCGCCGACACCGAGGCGGTGCAGTCTACCGACTGAATTCAGTCGCGCTTTGCCCCCTGGCCATGCCGGATGGCAGCCCATTGCCGGGGCTGCCGTCTGGCTGGCCCGGCAGTGGGCCAGGTCCGGTTTCGAGGGCCTAGTGCATGCAACGATGGTTTCAAGACCCACCTGATCGGCAAGCCGCGGCAGATGATGCCGGGGCGCAAACACGTGCGTCGGTTTCAGAATGCGCCTGGTCGCTCGTATGCAACCCCTCGGCGCTACAAGTGCCATGCTAGCAGGATGCCCAAGGATCAGTGCGCGCAGACGTGCGGCCGTGGGCGAGGAGGCCGCCAGTCCCACGCAACTGTGACGTGGACGGTGCGCCGCAGCAGAACACGCCGGAAACCTGCCCTTTCAAAAACTCAGGCAGGGTCCGTGATGCCGAGGTCCGCTGTATGCCTGATGAATTGCTCCACCTGCCTGTGATCCAGCGCATTCTGGACCGCGACAAGGACACCCCAGGTGCCCTGTTGCCGATCCTGCATGCCGTACAGCACGAGATTGGTTACATCCCTGATGCCTCGGTCCCCGAGATCGCCCATGCACTCAACCTCAGCCTGGCTGAAGTGCGTGGGGTTATCAGTTTCTATCATGACTTCCGCACCGCGCCGCCCGCTCGCCACACCCTGCGCCTGTGCCTTGCCGAGTCGTGCCAGAGCCGTGGCGCCGAAGCCCTGGCCGCGCAATTGCGTGAACAGTTGGCACTGGACGACCATGGTACCAGCGCCGACGGGGCCATCAGCCTGCGCCCGGTGTATTGCCTGGGTGCCTGTGCCTGCTCGCCAGCGCTGGAGCTGGACGGCCAAGTGCACGCGCGCCTCACCCCTGAGCGCCTGCGGGACTTGGTCAACGGTTGCCAGGAGGACTCAGCATGCTGAAGCTGTATATTCCCTGTGATTCGGTTGCCCGCGCCGTGGGTGCCGACCAGGTTGCCGAGGCCCTGCTGCGCGAGGCCGAGCGCCGCCAGTTGCCGCTGGACATCCAGCGCACCAGCTCGCGCGGGCTTTACTGGCTTGAGCCGCTGATCGAGTGCGACAGTGCGCAAGGGCGCCTGGGTTTCGGTCCGGTTACGCCACACGATGCGCCGTCATTGCTTGATGCCCTGGCGGGCGAACCCGGTGGCCACTCGTTGGCATTGGGGCCGGTCGAAGAAATACCCTATCTCAAGACCCAGCAACGCCTGCTGTTCGCTCGCGCTGGCATCACCCGGCCACTGTCGCTGGACGACTATCGTGCCAACGGCGGGTTCGCGGGCCTCGAGGCCGCCGTGGCGCTGGACGGTGCCGAAGTGGTTGCCGCAGTACTCGATTCCGGGCTGCGTGGCCGTGGTGGTGCGGCGTTCCCGGCCGGCATCAAGTGGCGCACCGTGCGAGACGCTGGTGCCGGGCAGAAGTACGTGGTGTGCAACGCCGACGAGGGTGACTCGGGCACGTTCGCTGATCGCATGCTGATGGAGGGCGACCCCTTCCTGCTGATCGAGGGCATGATCATTGCCGGCCTCGCCGTAGGTGCCGACAAGGGCTACATCTATGTGCGCTCGGAGTATCCCGACGCCATCCGGGTACTTGACCAGGCCTTCGCCATCGCGCGTGAAGCTGGCTACCTGGGGGCTGACGTCGCCGGCAGCGGCCAGGCGTTCGACCTGGAAGTGCGGGTGGGCGCCGGCGCCTATATTTGCGGCGAAGAAACCGCGCTGCTCGAATCCATCGAAGGCAAGCGTGGCATCGTCCGCGCCAAGCCACCGCTGCCTGCGCTGCAAGGGCTGTTCGGCCTGCCGACGCTGGTGCACAACGTGCTTACCCTGGCGTCGGTGCCCATCATTCTGGCCAAGGGTGCAGCGTTCTATCGCGATTTCGGCATGGGCCGCTCGCTGGGCACCATGCCGTTCCAGCTGGCCGGCAACATCCGCCAGGGTGGTCTGGTAGAGCGCGCGTTCGGCCTGACCCTGCGCGAGCTGGTGGAAGGCTATGGCGGTGGCACAGCCAGTGGCCGGCCGCTGAAGGCCGCGCAGGTCGGTGGCCCGCTTGGTGCCTGGGTACCCCCCAGCCATTTCGATACCCCATTGGACTATGAAGCGTTTGCCGCCGTGGGCGCGATGCTCGGCCACGGCGGTGTCGTGGTGGCCGACGATACGCTGAACATGGCCAGCATGGCGCGTTTCGCCCTGCAGTTCTGTGCCGAAGAGTCCTGCGGCAAGTGCACCCCGTGCCGCATCGGCTCCACCCGGGGCATGGAAGTGGTCGACCGGCTGATCGCCACCAGCGACATCACCGAGCGTCACGACCAGGCGCTGTTGCTGCGTGACCTGTGCGACACCCTGCAGTACGGCTCGCTGTGCGCCATGGGCGGTATGACTGCCTATCCGGTGGCCAGCGCGCTCAAGTACTTCCCCGCCGATTTTGGGCTGACCACTACGGAGGCCGCACAGTGATCAATTTCTTCGACCCCGCTTCTGATAAAAGCAGCGACCTCGGCACACCGGCCCGCGAAAGCGAAGTGCAGGTCAGCCTGAGCATCGATGGCCGTGCCATCAGCGTGCCTGCTGGCACCTCGGTCATGCGCGCCGCCGCCATGCTGGGCACCAGTATCCCCAAACTGTGCGCCACCGACAGCCTCGAAGCCTTCGGCTCCTGCCGCATGTGCATGGTGGAAATCGAAGGCATGCGCGGCTACCCGGCATCCTGCACCACGCCAGTCAGTGAAGGCATGGTGGTGCGCACCGAAACCCCGCGCCTGGCCGGCCTGCGTCGCAACGTGATGGAGCTGTACATTTCCGACCACCCGCTGGACTGCCTGACCTGTTCGGCCAACGGCAACTGCGAGCTGCAGACCGTGGCCGGCCAGGTGGGCCTGCGTGAGGTGCGCTACGGCTATGACGGCGCCAACCACCTGGACGAGAAAAAAGACGTTTCCAACCCGTATTTCGACTACGAGCCAAGCAAGTGCATCGTCTGCAGCCGCTGTGTGCGCGCCTGCGAAGACATCCAGGGTACGTTTGCCCTGACCATCACCGGGCGTGGTTTCGAATCGCGGGTGGCGGCAGCGGGGGGCGAAAACTTCCTTGCGTCCGAATGCGTGTCGTGCGGCGCCTGCGTGCAGGCCTGTCCAACCGCGACCCTGACGGAAAAGAGCCTGGTGCAGCTTGGCCAGCCTGAGCGTTCGGTCATTACCACCTGCGCCTACTGCGGCGTTGGCTGCTCGTTCCGCGCCGAAATCAAGGGTGACCAGCTGGTGCGCATGGTCCCGGACAAGAACGGTGGCGCCAACCACGGCCATGCCTGCGTCAAGGGCCGCTTTGCCTGGGGCTACGCCACCCACCCGGACCGCATCACCAAACCGATGATCCGCAAGCGCCTGGAAGACCCGTGGCAGGAAGTCAGCTGGGACGAGGCCGTGACCTACGCCGCCAGCGAGTTCCGCCGCATTCAGCTCAAGTACGGGCGCGACTCCATCGGCGGCATCACCTCCAGTCGTTGTACCAACGAAGAAGCCTACCTGGTGCAGAAACTGGTGCGCACGGCGTTTGGCAACAACAACGTCGACACCTGCGCACGGGTGTGTCATTCGCCCACCGGTTATGGCCTGAAGCAGACCCTGGGTGAGTCGGCTGGCACACAAAGCTTCGACTCGGTGATGCAGGCCGACGTTGTGCTGGTGATCGGCGCCAACCCCACTGACGCCCACCCGGTGTTCGGCTCGCAACTCAAGCGCCGCCTGCGTCAGGGGGCGCGGCTGATCGTGATCGACCCACGGCGCATCGACCTGGTCGACTCGCCGCACGCCCGCGCCGACCTGCACCTGCAACTGCGCCCGGGCACCAACGTGGCCATGCTCAACGCCCTGGCCCACGTGATCGTCACCGAGGGCCTGCTGGCCCAGCGCTTCATCGATGCCCGCTGCGAAACCGAAGACTTCGCCCGTTGGCGCGACTTCGTCAGCCTGCCAGAGAACGCCCCCGAGGTGCTCGGCCCGGTTTGTGGCGTGCCTGCTGAGCAGATCCGCGCTGCGGCCAGGCTGTATGCCACCGGCGGCAACGCGGCCATCTACTACGGCCTGGGCGTGACCGAGCACAGCCAAGGCAGTACCGCAGTGATGGGCATTGCCAACCTGGCCATGGCCACCGGCAACATCGGCCGTGAAGGGGTAGGGGTGAACCCGCTGCGAGGGCAGAACAACGTGCAGGGCTCGTGCGACATGGGCTCGTTCCCCCACGAGCTGCCCGGCTACCGGCATGTCTCCAACGAGGGCGTGCGTGCCGAGTTCGAACAGGCCTGGGGCGTGACCTTGCAGCCCGACCCGGGTCTGCGCATTCCCAACATGTTCGAAGCGGCACTGGATGGCAGCTTCAAGGCGCTGTACTGCCAGGGTGAGGACATCGCCCAGAGCGACCCCAACACCCAGCACGTCACGGCGGCCTTGCTCGCCATGGAGTGCGTGGTGGTGCAGGACATCTTCCTCAACGAAACTGCCAAGTTCGCCCATGTGTTCCTGCCGGGCAGTTCGTTCCTGGAAAAGGACGGCACCTTCACCAACGCCGAGCGGCGTATTTCGCGGGTGCGCAAGGTCATGGAGCCGCTGGCCGGCAAGGCCGACTGGGAAGCTACCGTGGCCCTGGCCAACGCCTTGGGCTACCCGATGAACTACCGCCATCCTTCCGAGATCATGGACGAGATCGCCCGCCTGACGCCGACCTTCCGTCGTGTCAGCTACGCTGAAATCGACCGCCACGGCAGCCTGCAGTGGCCGTGCAACGACGCCGCGCCAGACGGCACGCCGACCATGCACATCGACCAGTTCGTGCGTGGCAAGGGCCGTTTCATGCTCACCGGCTACGTGCCCACCGACGAAAAGGTCAACAACCGCTACCCGTTGCTGCTGACCACCGGGCGCATTCTTAGCCAGTACAACGTTGGTGCCCAGACCCGGCGTACCGGCAACGTCGCCTGGCATGACGCCGACCGCCTGGAGATCCACCCGACCGATGCTGAAAGCCGTGGCATCCAAGATGGTGACTGGGTCGGTATCGGCAGCCGCGCCGGGCAGACTGTGCTGCGTGCCAAGGTCAGTGCGCGCGTGGCGCCGGGCGTGGTGTACACCACCTTCCACTTCCCGGAGTCGGGGGCCAACGTGATCACCACCGACAACTCCGACTGGGCCACCAACTGCCCCGAGTACAAGGTGACGGCAGTGGAAGTGGTGAAAGTGTTCCAGCCATCGCAATGGCAAAAGCGCTATCAGGACTTCAGTGATGAACAGCAGCGCCTGCTGAAAGAGCGCCGTACTGCGGAGAAAGCCGAGGTTCGCCGATGAGCAGCGAAAACCTGGTCAAGATGGCCAACCAGATTGCCCATTACTTCGACAGCGAGCCAGACCGGACGCTGGCGGTGCAAGGGGTGCGGCAGCATATGAAGAGCTTCTGGACGCCGGCGATGCTCCGGCAGTTGGCAGAGTGGAACGAGGCTCACGCGGGGGAGGGGCTTGACCCAAAAGTGCGGGAGGCGTTGGTCTAGATTCCCGGGCGCCAACGGAACCTTGGGGGCGGGTTTGCCTGCGAATGTGGCGTTGAAATCAATGACGCATTCGCGGGTGAACCCGTTCCTACAAGGGGCCTGCATGTTGCATACTCAGCCGCGGGCCAGCTCCGCCAGGTGGGCGATGGCTTCCTCGCTCTTGAGCACCAGCACATCGCCCTCCAGCGCATCCAGCACCACTTCCGAGGTATTACCGATCAACGCCCCGGAAATCCCTGTGCGGCACACCGTACCTATCACTGTCACCACTGCATCGAGCTTCTGTTCGGTATGTGGAATCAACACATCCGCCGGCCCTTCGGCCACGTGCAGGCACTCATCGCTGATGCCGTATTCGGCCTGGAACGCCTTGCACGCTTCACGGTAGCGTTTTTCGATCGTATCGCTCAGCTGGTAGGCCGGGTCCGACGCTGACAGCATCGGCGACGGGTGGGCACTGATGACATGCAGTTCTCCCTTGGCCAGTTTGGCAATCTCGAAGCCATGGTCGATGATGCTGGCATGCAGGCGGCGGTGGTCTTCGTCCTGGTTGCCCACGTCCACCGCCGCCAGGATCTTGCCCCCGGTCCACGGCCGCTCGCTCTTGACCATCAGCACGGCACATGGGCATTGGCGCAGCAGCTTCCAGTCGCTGGGGGTGAGCAGGGCTTTTTTCAGTGGGTTGTCCGGACGGTGGTCCTTGATCACCAGTTCACAGCCTTCGGCCTGCTGTACATAGATGATGGTGTCGTGCAGGTTGTCGCGCCAGCCCTCTTCATGGGTGACATTGTCGTAGCCGTCATCATGCAACTGGCTGCTCAGCAGGCTCAGCAGCGCGCTGTGATCATGCCGTTTGTCGCACATCAGCAAATGCAGGCGTGCGCCAGTAATGCCAGCGATCAGCTTGGCCCGCGTAAGCGCGCGGCTGTGGGCGTGCGCGGGGTCGAGGACGACGAGGATGCTGCGGACGGCTTGCATGGGCGTTAACTCCCTTCGATGATGGCGACCAATGCCTGACTATAGTCGGCGCTTCCCCCTCCAGCGCTTGATGTACATCAAGCATAGTCACTGGCATCGCCAGCCGCCGCCGGTATAATCGCCGGCCCTGCCTGTTCTGTGTGGTTGCACGCTTATGTCCCTGATCCCCGAAATCGACGCCTTTCTTGGCTGCCCGACGCCAGACGCCTGGATCGAAGCGGCGCTCGCCGACCAGGAAACCCTGCTGATCGACCACAAGAACTGCGAGTTCAAGGCCGCCAGCACGGCCCTGAGCCTGATAGCCAAGTACAACACTCACCTTGATCTGATCAACATGATGTCGCGCCTGGCCCGCGAGGAGCTGGTGCATCACGAACAGGTGTTACGCCTCATGAAGCGTCGCGGTGTGCCGTTGCGCCCGGTGTCGGCGGGGCGTTATGCGTCGGGGTTGCGCCGGCTGGTGCGCGCCCACGAGCCGGTCAAGCTGGTGGATACGCTGGTGGTGGGGGCGTTCATCGAGGCGCGCAGTTGCGAACGTTTTGCCGCGCTGGTGCCGCATCTGGATGAGGAGCTGAGCCGCTTCTACCACGGGCTGCTGAAAAGCGAGGCGCGCCACTACCAGGGTTATCTGAAACTGGCGCACAACTACGGTGATGAGGCGGACATTGCCCGCCGCGTCGAGCTGGTACGCGCTGCGGAAATGGAGCTGATCCAGTCACCAGACCAGGAGCTGCGCTTTCACAGCGGCATCCCGCAGGCTTTGGCCGCCTGATGTGCACCAGGCGGCGCAGGCTTTAATTGCGCCGGCCCAGTAGCAGGCCCACCACCAGCCCGAGGCCGGCGGAAATGGCGACGGTCTGCCAGGGATGGCCGCCGATGTAGTCCTGAGTGGCGTCCACCACCGGTTGTGCCTTGCTGCGCACGTTGCTGGCCGCCTGGCGTGCCTGGCGCAGCTTCAGGCTTACCTGGGCGCGCAGTGTCTCTGCTTCTTCGCCGACCAGGGCGGCACTGTCGTTCAGCAGTTTTTCCGATTCTTCTATCAGCGATTGCAGTTCGCTGAATACCTGGTCCTTGATCTGATCGCTGTCTGCCAGCGTGGCGTTTTTCCGGGCCATGAACTCGTCCTCGTCAATGGGGGTGTGAACAATGGATGCCACCACATCGGTAAAGTTGCGGCGGCTTTCCGATGATGGGTTGCCTGGGTGTAAGATAGCGGCCATTTTCAAACCTGCAGGTAACTTCATGAGTTTCAATCTGGCCAACATGAGCTTCGAGGAACGGGCGCAGATCGAGGCAGAGAAGGCCCGGCTGTTCGAGATGTGGCAGAACAACCTGGGCAAAGCCAAGGGCGAAGCCGCCCGGCTGATTGCTGAAAAGCCACGGCGCAAGGGCAAATGGGCCGAGTGGGTGCGCGCTGAACTGGACGGCATGACCCCGCCTGAATACGCCAGCATGGTACGCAGCGAAGTCAACAAGCTGATGGCCGCAGCCAGCGCCAACCGCTGAGCGCACCCGCCCGGCGCTTATCAGTAGGTGCCCTTGGGCAGGTCCAGCTTGCCTTCATCGGTAAAACGCACGGTCCCCAGCGGCCCGCCGGCCAGTTTGCCGCGCAGCTTGTAGGGCAGCCCCTGCAGCGAGTCCAGTTTGCCTAGCCCATAGGCCTGGCGCAGGAAGGAAAACGCCGTGATGCTGACCGGCACCACGATCACTGCTTCGTCGTAACGGCCAATGTGCCCCTGCTGGTCGCTGACCCCGGCGGCCAGCGGCTGGCCGTTCACTTCCAGGTTCAAGGCGATGCCGTTGTAATCGATCGGTGCCTCATTGGGGTTCTGCACCCGCATTTTCACCGCCATGCGCAGTTCCAGCTCTTGCCCGGGCAGTGGTTCAATGCCGATCACGCTGATGTTCACCGGGTCACGTGGCTGGAACAGCGCACAGGCCGCCAGGCCACAGGCCAGCAGCAGGACCAGGAACAGACGGGTATAGCGGTACAGACGGGCAGTCATGGGCTGTGACCTTGCCGGAGTGGAGCTGGCAGTGTGGCAAATGCGCGTCGACGTTGAAAGTATCGGTTGATATGAAAGATACTGTTTCTCATTAACGCCCGATAACCTCTCTTACTGGCTGTTCCCCAATCATGCTGACTTCACCCATGTCGGGCCTGCTGGCAAGTTTCCAGGAGCACTACGACGACCTGCTGCAGTTTCTGACGCGGCGCATGAGCGACCGCCAGCGCGCGGCCGACGTGGCGCAGGAAACCTACCTGAAGCTGGTGAACATCGACGAGCAGGCAGTGCCGGTGTTGCACGCGCGCAGTTTCATCTTCCGCGTGGCCGGCAACCTGGCAATTGACGCCTTGCGCCGTGAGCAACGCATCGCTGCCAGCCACGACGACAGCGACGGAGCCTGTGAGGTGGCCTGCCCGGCACCGGCACCCGAGGCGGCGTTGCTGGCCCGCGAGCGCTTGCAGATTCTTGACCAGGCGCTGTTGCAGTTGCCCGACAATGCCCGCCAGGCGCTGTTGCTCAACCGTGTCGAGGGCCTGACCCAGAAGCAGGTCGCTCAACGCCTGGGGGTTTCCGAGAGCATGGTGGCAAAGTACATCGGCCAGGCTCTGCGCCATTGCCGCGGCCGGCTGAAGCAGGCGGGTGTGGCAGCATCGGTGGTGTTGCTGGTCGCCGCCGTGGCGGGTTGGCAGCAAGCCCCGATGCTGCTGGCGGATTACCACACCGCCGTGGGCGAACGGCAGATCATTACCCTGGCAGATGGCACACGGGTGACGCTGAACAGCGCCAGCGCCTTGAGCGTGGCGTTCAGCGAGCATGAGCGGCGTGTGGTGCTCGATGCGGGTGAGGCACTGTTCGAGACCGCTGATGATTCACGGCCGTTTGTGGTCGAAACGGCCGGTGCGCGGGTGCAGGGCAATGCTGCCACCTTCAGCGTGCAGCGCGATGGCCACGTCGTGTTGGCTCGCGGTGAAGCCAAGGTGGGTGAACATGAACTGGCGGTGGCGGCCGATGCCGTCACGCAGATGGCCTGGCAGCGGGGCAAGCTGATCTTCAACGGCAAGCCGCTGGGGCAGGTGCTGATGGAGCTTGAACGATACCGGCATGGGCGCATTGTGTTGTCCGACAGCAAGCTGGCTGCGATGGAGGTGAGCGGGGTGTTCGACCTGGATGAACCTGAGGCTCTGTTGCGGACGTTGGAGCAGCGATATGGCCTGAAGGTGACCTACCTGCCATGGTTGGCCGTGGTGCATTGATGAGCTTGTGCCGTCCTCTTAGCGGGCTTGCCCGTTCCTGCACAGGTCGCACGATATTCAGGCGGGCGCATTCGTTGTAGGAGCGGGCTTGCCCGCGAAGAGGCCGGACAGAAATAAAAATATTTTTCATTTGGCACTGCAAGTTCCTGCAAGCCAGATCGTCGTAGTGAGACTGATCAGCAACCCATTCTCATTTACGACTTGTCAGGAAGCTCATTCGTGCCTCTGATGCTCAAGCCCTTGCACCGCCGTTGCGGTCCACTTCACCATGCCTTGATGTCTTGCAGTGCCTTGGCCCTGTTGCTCGGCCCCCTGCACGCTGGGGCTGCGACAACTGCCGAACAGACCCAGATGCAGGCCCGCCAGGTCCAGCTCAACCTGCCCACCCAGCCGCTGGACCAGGCGCTGACCACCTTCGCCGACCAGGCCGGCCTGCACCTGCTGTACACCACAGGCGATGTCGCCGGCCAGGTCAGCCCGGCGTTGCAGGGCAACTACAGTGTCGAGCAGGCCCTGCAGCAGTTGCTGGCCGGCAGTGGCATGAGCTGGCAGTTCAGCGAGGCTCGCACCATCACGCTGAGCAAGGCCGCGGCCGCGCCGCAGGCGGTCAACCTCAAGCCGATCGAAGTCAGCGTAGCCTCGCGCACCAGCACCGCAATCAGCGAAATCCCCGGAACCGTCTGGGTAGTGGACCAGCAGCAATTGCGTGAGCAGATCGACAGCGGCGTCAGCCTGAAGGAAGCCATCGGCAAGCTGGTGCCGGGCCTTGACCTGGCGCCGGAAGGGCGCACCAATTACGGCCAGAACATGCGCGGGCGCAACGTGCTGGTGATGATCGACGGGGTCAGCCAGAACAGCTCACGCGGCCTGTCGCGCCAGTTCGACAGCATTTCGCCGTTCAACGTCGAGCGCGTCGAAGTGCTGTCTGGCGCCAGCGCCATCTACGGCGGTGGTGCCACCGGCGGCATCATCAACATCGTGACCAAGAAGGGCGAACCCGGCCCGGCGCGCTTCGAGACCCAGTTGGGGGCCAGCAGCGGTTTCAACAACAGCGACGACCTGGCTACGCGCTTCGCCCAGTCGGTCAGCGGCGGCAACGAGCGGGTCAATGCCCGGTTGGGGGTTTCCGGTGAGCAGAACGAAGCCTTCTACGATGGTGCTGGCGACCAGATCTTCATCGACAACACCCAGACCGACCTGCAGTACAACCGCACCATCGACGTACTCGGTACCTTGGGCCTGCAGCTGAACGACCAACAGAGCCTCGACCTGTTGGCCCAGTACTACGACTCGGGCAACCACGGCAGCACGGGTATCTACTTCCCCAACCTGAACTACAACGCGCCATCCGACCTGGAAGACGCCGAGCTGCGCAGCGGTTATTCATCGGACCTGGAGCCGCGCACGCGGCGCCTGCTGCTCAATGCCAATTACCACCACACCGACGTGCTGGGCCAGGACTTCTACCTGCAGGCTTCGTACCGCAAGGAAGACGACAACTTCTACCCGTTCCCGTACTACAACCGTGCCACACCCACCGGCTCGCGCGGGGTGTACTTTGCCGCCTCGCAGCAGAACTTCGAGGTCACCAGCCTCAAGGGCCTGTTTGCCAAGCAGTGGGATACGCTGAAGCTGACCTACGGCGTTGACCTGGACCGCGAGCGCTTCAACGCCGAGCAGACCACCTTCAACGCCCAGACTTCGTCCGAGTCGGGTGGCCTGGAGCTGGAAAAGGACAGCAAGGCCGCACGCTACCCCAGCTACCGGGTGGATGGGGTGTCGGTATATGCCCAGCTGGACTGGCATGCCACTGACAACCTGACGTTGTCCGGTGGCGCCCGGCGCCAGCAGATGGACGTGGACGTCAGTGACTTCAAGGGCGTGCCGGGCGGCAGTAACGACTATCAGGTCAACCTGTTCAACGTCGGTGCCATCTACGACTTCAAGAACGGCCACCAGGTGTGGAGCAACTATGGCGAAGGCTTCGACCTGCCTGACCCGGCCAAGTACTACGGCAAGCCGGGCCTGAGTGTCGCCGATAACCCGTTGGCCGGTATCAAGAGCCGCCAGGTGGAATTGGGCTGGCGCTATGCCGACCTGGACTGGGATGCACAGGCAGCGCTGTACTACATCTGGTCGGACAAGATCATCAACGTCGATTCGCAAACGCTGACCATTGACGTGGAAGATCAGAAAAGCCGCGACTTCGGCTTTGAAGGGGCACTGACCCGGCACTTCCAGACCGGCTGGGAAGCTGGCGGCACATTGCACATGACACGCTCCGAGGAAGAGGCCGCCGACGGCGGCTGGATCAAGCGCGATGCCCGATATGCTTCGTTGTCCAAGGCCACCGCGTTCGTCGGCTGGAAGGCCGATGGCCGCAGTGCACGGTTGCAGGCCAACCATGCCTTCAGCCTGAAGGACGATGCCGATCACGAGATTGACGGCTACACCACCTTCGACCTGCTGGGCAGCCAGGACACCGGTTTCGGCACCTTCAGCGCCGGTATCCAGAACCTGCTGGACAAGCAGTACAGCACGGTATGGGGACAGCGCGCGACGTTGTTCTATTCGCCGACCTACGGGCCGGCGTATCTGTATGACTACCAGGGGCGCGGGCGTACCTACACGCTGAGCTGGAGCATGGCTTACTGATGGTGGTGGCCTGAACGGGCCTGTTCGCGGCGGCAACGATGAACGGCGGGTGGGTGAACGGCGGGTGGAGATTGGCCAGCAGGGCCGGCCTCTTCGCGGGTAAACCCGCTCCTACACGACGGCCCGTGCCCAGCCACCGACAGGTGTCCACCACCGATCCGGTGTAGGAGCGGGTTTACCCGCGAAGGGACCGATTCAGGCAAACGCCGCCAGCAAATCCTGCGCAAATACATGGGCTGCCTCGCCAACCCCCTGTGCCCGGTGCCGGGCCAGGGTGAACGGCACCCCAAAATCAAGCTCAGGGTCCAGCGCCCATAACAGCCCCTCGGCCTCCCAGGCCTGTGCACAGTGGCATGGCAAGTAGCCAATATGCCGTCCCGACAGAATGAACGTCAGCACGCTTTCGATCTGCTCCGCCACTGCCGTACTGCGTCTGCTCTGGAACGGTTCGCCCCCTTTGAGAAAACGGTACGGATGGCGCACCTGGTCCATGTCCAGCAACCGCTCAAGCCCAACATCCGTTTCGCCGTACAGCACATGCCCCTTGCCGCAATACAGCCGCTGTCGCTCGGCGAACAAGGGCTGGTAATCAAAGGCCGCCTGGTTGCCGGAAAAGTAGCTGATGGCATAGTCCAGCCGCTGCTCCAGCAACAGCCGTTCCAGTTCCGCCGGCGGTGCACTGACTAGCTCCAGTTGCACCGATTCCTCTCGCCTGCGAAATGCCGCAATGGCCGCCGCCAGTTTCAGGCTCACCGCCTTGTCCTGATTTTCCGCCATGCCGATGCGCACAGTTCCCAGCAGCCGCCCGGCAACGCCGTTGGCCTGCTGGCGAAACTGCTCGATGTTCAGCAGTAGCCCACGCGCCGCGTCCAAAAGCAGTTCACCTTTTTCCGTCAGGCGAAAACCACCTTTGCCGCGGCTGCACAGGCGGTAACCCAAGCGTGCCTCCAGTTGGGCCATGCGCTGGCTGATGGTGGGCTGGCTCAGGCCCAGCACGCCTTGAGCGGCGCTGAAGCCACCTGCCTCGACTACAGTGACGAACAGCCGCAGCAAGTGCAGGTCGGGATCATGGACTTGTCCGAGCATTACATTGCTCCTGATGAATGTCAGCTTTGCAAACTTGCCATTGGTGCAATGTAACCCGGCTGGCATGCTCGCGGCATCCACCCATTTACCGAGGTGTCCGCCATGCGTCGATCGTTGTGCCTTTTGTCTCTGGTTCTGGCCCTGCCGCTGCAGGCCGAAGAAAAGGTCGTCAACCTCTACAGCTGGGCCGATTACGTCGCCCCGCAAACCCTGCAACGCTTCGAACGGGAAACCGGCTACAAGGTGCGTTACGACACCTTTGACACCCCCGAGGTACTGGAAACCAAGCTGCTGACTGGTGGTAGCGGCTATGACGTGGTGGTGCCGTCATCCACCGTGCTGGCCCGGGCGCTCAAGGCCAATGCCCTGCAACCGCTGGACGCTCAGGCCATGCCTGGCTACGGCAACCTCGACAAGGACCTGCTGGGCAAACTGGCCGAGGTTGACCCCGGCAACCGCCATGCTGTGCCGTACACCTGGGGCACGCTGGGCCTGGGGGTAAATGTGGAGGCGGTACGCCAGCGCCTTGGTGATGTACCGCTGGATAGCCTCGACCTGTTGTTCAAGCCCGAGTACGCCGCCCGCCTGAAGGGTTGCGGCATCGCCATACCTGACTCGCCCCAGGAGGTGATCGGCGTAGCCCTGAACTACCTGGGCAAGGACCCTTACAGCCAGAACAAGGGTGACCTGGCTGCCGCGCAGAACCTGCTCAGCCAGTTGCAGCCGTCGATCAGCTACGTCGCCAATGGCCGGCAGATCAACGACCTGGCCAATGGCAGCGTGTGCCTGGCGCTGACCTACAACGGCGATGCCGCGATGGCCGCCGACCAGGCCCGCCGTGCCGGCAAGCCGTTCGAGGTGATCTACCGCATCCCCCGCGAAGGCACGCTGGTATGGCAGGACAACCTGGTCATCCCCAAGGACGCCCCACACCCCGAGGCCGCCCGGGCGTTCATCGCCTTCATGCTCAAGCCTGAGTCGGTGGCAGCGCTGACCAACACGCTGTTCTTCGCCAACGCCAACCAGGCTGCCACACCGCTGGTGGACGAAGCGGTGCGCAACGACCCGGATATCTATCCGTCGGCCGAGGTGCGTCAGCGCCTGTATGCCGACCGCAGCATGGCCCTGACCGACCTGCGCCAACGCAACCGTCTGTGGACCGCCTTCCGCAGCCGGCAGTAGCCCATGACAATCAAGGAGCCCGACCGTGGACCAAGCCGCAAGCAACGACCAGGCAATTACCCGCGATAGCCTGTATGGGACCGCCGCAGAAAGCACCTACGCCGGTGTTGTCAGTTTTTCCCGCCGCCGCTACAGCCGCGACTTGCGCGGTGTGGATGTGGTGGTCAGCGGTGTGCCGTTCGACACGGCCACCAGTAACCGCCCCGGCGCGCGTTTCGGGCCGCGGGCGATTCGTGCGGCCTCGGTTCAGCAGGCCTGGGCCCGCCACTGGCCGTGGGCGTTCGACCCGTTCGACCACCTGGCGGTGATCGACTATGGTGACTGCCCCTTCGACAGCGGCACGCCGCAGTCGGTACCGGACAGCATCGAGGCCCATGCCGAGCATATTCTGCAGGCGGGGTGCGCCATGCTCACCCTCGGTGGCGACCACTTCATCAGCTACCCGCTGCTCAAGGCTCACGCCCGCCGCCATGGCCCGCTGGCGCTCATTCATTTCGATGCGCACAGTGACACCTGGCCAGACGAGGCGGGCAAGCGCATCGATCACGGCACCATGTTCTGGCATGCCGCCCGCGAAGGCCTGGTTGACCCGGCCCACTCGGTACAGATTGGCCTGCGCACGACCAATGACGACAGCCAGGGCTTTGCCATTCTCGACGCCAGGCAAGTGCACCGCCAGGGCACAGAGGCGGTGATTGCGGCGATTCGCCAGCGGGTGGGCGAGCGGCCGGTGTACCTAACCTTCGACATTGACTGCCTCGATCCGGCCTACGCACCCGGTACCGGAACGCCTGTGTGTGGCGGGCTGAGCACGGTGCAGGCGCTGGAGATTCTGGGTGGGCTGCGTGGCATCAACCTGGTAGGCATGGACTTGGTGGAAGTGGCGCCAGCCTATGACCATGCCGATATCACTGCTTTGGCCGGGGCAACCTTGGCCATGGAGATGCTGTGCCTGTATGCGGCGCGGCACAAGGTGGACAACGGCCAGTAGATTTTGCGGCCATTCGCGGGCAAGCCCGCTCCCACACGTGTCTCACAGGGCCAGAAATCTGTGGGTGACCGTGGGAGCGGGCGCGCCCGCGAATGGCTGCAAAGCAGCCCTCCGAGGCCCATACTGAAACATCAGGAATCATCTCCACCCGCATTCACACTTTTGCCGCGAACCCCTCGCGCCTTAGGCTATCAAACCCACCAGGCGCGGCATTTTCGTACAGGAGGTGAAGCATGACCCCGACATTGCCCATCCTGGCCCTCGGCCTGGCCTTGTGCCTGCCCGCGCACGCGGCGGCGCAGCAGCCCGTGCAACGTGCTGCCGGCAACAATAACCCTTACAACAGCCCGATCCAGCGGGTCAACCCGAACAGCCGTCAAGGCAGCATGCCGGCTGCGCCACCGGTACGTGGCCCGTCCACCGACCCGTACCAGCGCCCACCCACCCTGGACAACCGTGGCATCGGCAACGGCGACAACCTGCGCCGTCAGCAGCAAACCCCGAACCTGGAACCCACCCGGCCACCCCGTGACAACCCACGTGCGCCGTAAAACCACTTGAAAGGAATCCGGCATGCTTCGAGCACCCTGGCTGGCCACCCTGGCTGCTGCCGCGCTACTGCCCTTGTGGGCGCATGCGGCGGCCGAACAGCGATTTCCCAGCGAAGAAGGTACCTTGATCGTCAGCACGCTTGCCGATGGCCTACGCAACCCTTGGGCCCTGGCCTTCCTGCCCGGCGGCAAGGACATGCTGGTGACCGAGCGGGCGGGCAACCTGCGGCTGGTCAATGCCGAAGGCAAGGTTGGCCCGTCGATCAGTGGTGTACCCAAGGTCTGGGCCGAAGGCCAGGGTGGCTTGCTGGATGTGGCGCTGTCACCGGAGTTCGGCAAGGACCGCACCGTTTACCTGTCCTACGCCGAGGAGGGTAGTGACGGCAAGGCCGGTACTGCGGTCGGCCGCGGGCAGCTGTCCGAGGACCGCGCCCGGCTGGAGAATTTCACCGTGATTTTCCGCCAGCAGCCCAAGTTGTCGGTGGGTAACCACTTCGGCTCGCGGCTGGTGTTCGACCGCGACGGCTACCTGTTCATCGCCCTGGGCGAGAACAACCAACGCCCTACTGCTCAGGACCTGGACAAGTTGCAAGGCAAGGTCGTGCGTATTCTGCCGGACGGCGAAGTGCCCAAAGACAACCCCTTCGTCGGCAAGGGCAACGTGCGCCCGGAGATCTGGTCGTACGGCCACCGTAATCAGCAAGGCGCCGCCCTCAACCCCTGGACCGGCCAGCTGTGGACCCACGAGCACGGCCCGCGCGGTGGTGATGAAATCAACATCCCAAAGCCTGGCAAGAACTATGGCTGGCCGATGGCGACCCACGGCATCAATTATTCGCTGCTGCCAATCCCCGAGGCCAAGGGCAAGCATGTGGACGGCATGATCGACCCGCACCATGTCTGGGAAAAGTCACCGGGTATCAGCGGCATGGCGTTCTACGACAGCCCGAGGTTCAAGGCCTGGGACCACAATCTGTTCATCGGTGCGTTGGCCACTCAGGAATTGATCCGCTTGCAACTGGACGGCGACAAGGTGGTGCACGAAGAGCGGTTGCTCGGTGACCTGAACGCGCGTATCCGTGATGTGCGGGTGGGGCCGGATGGTTACCTGTATGTCCTGACCGATGACAAGGACGGCGCGCTGCTCAAGGTAGGCCTGGCCGACTGACGCGCGCCTGCACCGAGGGTGACAGTCGGGTAGAATGCGGCCATGGCCATCGACCCCCAATCCCTCTACCAGCAAGCCCTGAGCACTCGGGGCTACGTTGCTGATCCCGCCCAGGCCCGCGTCGTCGAGGCCTTGCAAGGCTGCTTCCAGTCCCTCGAGCAGGGCCGCCCCACCCAGGGCCTCTACCTCTGGGGCCCGGTCGGGCGCGGCAAGACGTGGCTGATGGACCAGTTCCACCAGTGTCTGCGCATACCGAGCCGGCGCCAGCACTTCCACCACTTCATGGCCTGGGTGCATCAGCGCCTGTTTCAGCTCAACGGTACCGCCGACCCGCTGCTGGCCCTGGCGGCGGAGCTGGCGCGGCAAATCCGCGTGCTGTGCTTCGATGAACTGTTCGTCAACGACATCGGTGATGCGATCATCCTCGGCCGCCTGTTTCAGGTACTGTTCGATCAGGGCGTGGTGATTGTTGCCACTTCCAACCAGCCGCCCGAGCAGCTCTACCGCGATGGCTTCAACCGCGAGCGGTTCCTGCCGGCCATCGCCGCCATTGGTCGTCACATGCAGGTACTGCCGGTAGCGGGCGAGCAGGATCACCGCCTGCACCCCGGTGAAGCGCGGCAGCGCTATTGGGTAGCCGAGGCAGGGCAGGTCAGCCAGTTGGCCGAGGTGTTCCGCCAGCTCAGCCCCGAAGACGCCGGCACCGATCAGCCCTTGGTTATTGGCTCAAGGCACATTCACGTCGTGCGGCGTAGTGAGCAGGCTATCTGGTGTCGTTTCACCGATCTGTGCGATCAACCCCTGGCCGCCATGGAGTTCATGGCCTTGTGCGACCGTTTTCCCTCGATTCTGGTATCCGGCATTCCGGCGCTGGGCGGGGAACAGCGGGCGGGGCGTATTGCCCGTGGTACCGAAGATGGCGCGGCGAGGGTAGTGGCGGGCGACCGTGAACTGCCTGCGCTGTCGCCCAAGGACGATGCGGTTCGCCGCTTCATTGCCCTGGTCGACGAATGTTATGACCGCCGGGTGGCGTTGTACCTTGAGGCACAGGTGCCGCTCGATGCCCTCTACACTCAAGGGTATCTGGCGTTCCCGTATCAGCGCACCCTGAGCCGGCTACGGGAGATGCAACTGCAACGCTTCGCCTGAAAAGGAGCCGACCATGCAGCCGTTATCGCATCATCTGCTGACCCAGGCCTATAACAATGGCTGGGCCAACCACCGCCTGTACAAGGCCTGCCTGCAACTGACCCAGGACGAGTTCGTCGCCCCGCGTTGCAGCTTCTTCCCGTCGATCAAGGCCACCCTCAATCACTTGCTGACGGTGGATTGGTTTTACCTGCATATGCTGGAGTGCGAGCAGCGCGGCGAGCAGCCCGATACCGACGGCGAACGCTTTTTCGACCCGGAACAGCCGTTTGCCACCTGTACCGACCTGCATGCCGAGCAGGCCCAGGCTGACCACCGTTTGATCGCCTACTGCCGGGGGCTGAGTGATGGCGACCTGGGCCGCTATGTGAGCGTCGTGCGGCCTGATCGGGTGCAGCGCGAGCAGCGGCTGCGTTTGCTGGCGCATCTGTTCGAACATCAGGTGCATCATCGTGGACAGGTGCACGCGATGCTCAGTGATACCGCGGTCAGGCCACCTCAGCTGGATGAGTTTTTCTGCGAGGAAGAGGCCGAATTGCGGGCGGGCGACTTTGCCGAGCTGGGCTGGACAGAAGCGCTGGTCTGGAACGTGTAGAGGAACCCTGTGGCAGCAGCGGGATTGCGCAAAGTTCCAAAGCCTGCGCGCTCCCACAGGGGACCAATCATTGGCTCACTTGCCCAGCCATTCGATCAGGGTGCGATTGAACCGCACCGGTTCCTCGATTTGTGGCGCATGCCCCATGCCTTCGAAGGTGATCAGCTCACCTTTGGGTATCAGCTTGGCCACCTGCGGCCCTAGCTCGGCATATTTGCCCAGCTTGGCCTTCACTTCCGACGGCGCGATATCGCTGCCGATGGCCGTGGTGTCCTTGTCGCCGATCAGCAGCAGGGTTGGCATCTGCAGGTGCTTGAACTCGTAGTACACCGGCTGGGTAAAGATCATGTCGTAGATCAGTGCCGAGTTCCACGCCACCGCTTCATGCCCGGGCCCTTTGTTCAGGCCCACCAGCATCTGCACCCAGCGTTCGTATTCAGGCTTCCAGCGCCCGACGTAATAGGTTTTGCGTTCATAGGCGCGTACGCCTCCGGCGTCCAGCTTGAGCTCGCGGGCATACCACTGGTCCACGGTGCGGTAGGGCACGCCCAGGGCTTTCCAGTCCTCCAGACCGATCGGGTTGACCATTGCCAGGCGTTCCACCTGCTGTGGGTACATCAGCGCATAGCGGGTGGCGAGCATGCCGCCGGTGGAGTGGCCGAGCACAATGGTTTGCTTTACACCCAGCTGTTCGAGCAGGGCATGGGTGTTGTCGGCCAGTTGCTGAAAGCTGTACTGGTAATGCGCCGGTTTGCTTGACGTACAGAAGCCGACCTGGTCGGGCGCGATGACCCGGTAGCCGGCCTTGCTCAAGGCGTCGATGGTGGTTTCCCAGGTGGCGGCGCAGAAGTTCTTGCCGTGCATCAGCACCACGTTGTGGCCGTTGGCCTCGCCCTGGGCGGGCACGTCCATGTAGCCCATCTGCAGGGCCTGGCCCTGGGACTTGAAGTCGAAATGCTTGAGGGGGTGCGGGTAGCTGAAGCCTTCGAGCTGGGGGCCGTAGGTAGGCGACTCGGCAGCGATGGCCGAACTGCCGGCAAGGCAGGCCAGGGCCAGGGCGGTTGCGCGCAGCATGGGGGCACTCCGTGTTGGGCCAGGTAGGAAGGGGCGACTGTAGCAGGCAGTGGACCACGCGAAACCTGAAAGGTGTTACCAGGCGTGAAACCAGCCCAGGGTAATCATCGCAAGCACTGCATAGCGGCCAGCCTTGGCCAGGGTCACCAGCAACAGGAAGCGCCAGAACGGCTCACGCATGATCCCGGCGATCAGCGTCAGCGGGTCGCCGATCACCGGCATCCAGCTGAGCAGCAGCGACCATTGCCCCCAGCGTTGGTAGCGCTGCTGCGCACGCGCCAGCTGGGCAGCGCTGAAAGGAAACCAGCGTTTGTCGCGCAGGTGCTCGATGGCCCGGCCCAGCAGCCAGTTGACCACCGAGCCGAGCACGTTGCCCAGGGTGGCTACCAGCAGCAGGATCGCCCATGCCTCGGGCTGGCGCAGCAACAGACCGACCAGCACGGCCTCTGATTGCAGCGGAAGCAGGGTGGCGGCACCAAAGGCGCTGAGAAACAGCGCCCCCAGGCTGAGCATCAGTAGTTGGCGACCACGGTGTCCTGGCCATCCTGGGTCACCCCGATGACCTGGTAGGCATCCTTGTGGTCGCCCATTTCCATGCCGGGCGAGCCCATGGGCATGCCTGGCACGGCCAGGCCCTTGAGGTCGTTGCGCTTGGCTAGCAGGCGCACCTGCTCGGCCGGCACGTGGCCTTCGACGAACTTGCCGTCGATCACCCCGGTGTGGCACGACGCCAGGCGCGGCGCCACGCCCAGGCGTTGCTTGACGGCGCTCATGTTTGGCTCGACGTGGTCGTTGACGGTAAAACCGTTGTCACGCAGGTGGCTGATCCAGGCCTTGCAGCAGCCGCAGTTGGGGTCGCGGTAGACGTCGATGGTCTCGGCGGCCTGGGCCAGGCCGGTGACGGCCAGCAGGCTCAGGGTCAGCAGGTGTTTGCGCAGCATGGTGAAGCACTCCTTTAAAAACGCAGGCGGATACCGGCGACCAGGCGGGTCTGGCCCAGGTCTTCGCCGTCTTCGCGGGCCTGGTTGGCACGCGAGCCGTGCAGGCGGTTGAAACTGAGCCCGACGTAGGGGGCGAAGCCGCGCGTGATCTCGTAGCGCAGGCGCAGGCCCACCTCGCTGTCGGCCAGCCCCGCGCCTTGTTCGCGCCCGGCATCGTTGCGCCCGTAGAGGTTGGCCTCCAGGGTCGGCTCCAGTATCCAGCGGTTGGTCAGCAGCATAGCGTAAGCGGCTTCCAGGCGCAGCGCGGTCTGTTGCCGCTCGCCTGCATAGGCGGTGGCTTGCAGCTCCAGGCCGTACAACGGTGTGCCCTGGATGCCGAAGGCGGCCCAGGTTTGGCCACTGGCAGGCTTGAAGTCCTGGCGTACACCGGCCACCAGTTCCCACCACGGGCTCACGGCATGGCCCCACAGCGCCTGCAGCTCGGCCTTGTGGGTATTGCCCTGTTCGCGTTCGCCTTCGGTGCGCAGCCACAAGCGGTCGATATCGCCGCCGACCCAGGCGGTGGCGTTCCAGTTCAGGGCGCTGCTGCTCTCGAAGTTCTGGTATTCGAGCTTGTCCACGATCACTGCCCAGTTCAGCGCCCGGTCATGCACTGGGTGCCCTGGCAATGGCGGGAAGGCGGCGCGGCGGTCGGCGTCGGTGATGACAGGCAGGGGTGTGCGAGGCTGGCTGAGGAAAGGCTGGCCATGGCCCATGCTTTCATGGTTCATGGGCATGGCCTGATGGCCCATCTGGCCGTGGTTCGCGTGTTCGAAACCCGCGGCCATCGCCCGTTCACTGGCGAGCAAGGTCAGTAGCGTC
Source organism: Pseudomonas sp. LTR0 (assembly GCF_036630035.1). NCBI lineage: Bacteria > Pseudomonadati > Pseudomonadota > Gammaproteobacteria > Pseudomonadales > Pseudomonadaceae > Pseudomonas > Pseudomonas sp. LTR0. The sequence continues at coordinate 3,571,138 of NZ_CP123734.1, read as the reverse complement.
ACGCCTGCCACGATGCTGCGGTTGCGGGTGTCATTCATCGACGCGTACCTCGCGGAGCATGCCGCTCTCCATGTGGTAGAGCAAGTGGCAGTGGTAGGCCCAGCGGCCCAGCGCGTCGGCGGTCACCCGGTAGGTGCGTCGGCTGCCGGGCGGGATGTCGACGGTGTGCTTGCGCACCAGGAACTGGCCATGCTCGTCTTCCAGGTCGCTCCACATGCCGTGCAGGTGGATGGGGTGGGTCATCATGGTGTCGTTGACCAGGGTGATACGCACGCGCTCACCGTAGGTCAGCCGCAGCGGTTCGGCGTCGCTGAACTTGATACCGTCGAACGACCAGGCGAAGCGCTCCATATGGCCGGTCAGGTGCAGCTCGATGTCACGCGATGGCGGGCGGCCGTCCGGGTCGGGGTAGGGGCTGCGCAGGTCGGCGTAGGTCAGCACGCGGCGACCATTGTCACGCAGGCCTATGCCAGGGTCGGCCAGGTTGGGACGCGGTGCCATGCTCTGCATGTCCACCAGCGGGTTGCCGGTTTCACTGACCGGGTGTTGCTGCATGGCCGACATGGCGGCGTGGCCCATGCCGGCCATGTTGCCGTGGTTCATGCCGGGCGGGTTACTGTGGTCCATGCCCGCCATGGCATCCATACCGCCGTGGCCCATGTCCTCCATGCTCAGCACTGGGCGTGGGTCGGGGGCAGGCACCGGTGCCTGCAGCCCGGCCGCACGGGCCAGGGTGCCGCGGGCGAAGCCGGTGCGGTCCATGCTTTGGGCGAACAGGGTGTAGGCGGGTTGGTCACCCACGGTCACCAGCACGTCGTAGGTCTCTGCCACGGCAATGCGCACTTCATCCACGCTCACCGGGGTCACCGGCAAGCCGTCGGCGGCGATCACCGTCAGCTTCAGCCCGGGGATGCGGAAGTCGAAATAGGTCATGGCTGAGGCGTTGATCAGCCGCAGGCGCACGGTTTCGCCTGGCTGGAACAGGCAGGTGAAGTTGCCTTGTGGTGGTTGGCCGTTGAGCAGGTAGGTGTAGGTGGCGGCGCTGATATCCGCGAGGTCGGTTGGGCTCATGCGCATGCGCGCCCAGGCCGTGCGTTCGGCGACGGTGGGGCTCCAGCCGTTTTCGGCCACGTCATCGATGAAGTCGCCAACCGTGCGCTTGTGGAAGTTGTACGCGTCGGACTGCTTCTTCAGCGTCGCCATCAGCTGCTCCGGCGCCTGGTCTGACCAGTCGCTGAACAGCAGCACATGATCGCGCTGGTAGCGGTGCGTTTCGGGCTCGCGTGGCTCGATCACGATCGCCCCGTATACCCCGGCTTGCTCCTGCAGCCCCGAATGGCTGTGGTACCAGTAGGTGCCGCTCTGGCGCAGGGTGAACTGGTACAGGTAGTCGCCGCCGGGCTCGATGCCAGCGAAGCTCAGGCCAGGCACGCCGTCCATGTTGGCCGGCAGGATGATGCCGTGCCAGTGGATCGAGGTGTCCTGCGCCAGTCGGTTGCGCACGCGCAAGGTCACGGTGTCACCTTCGCGCCAGCGCAGCAGTGGGCCGGGCAGGCTGTTGTTGACGGTCAGTGCGGTACGCGGCCGGCCTGTGATGTTGACCGGGGTCTGGCCAATGAACAGCTCGAAATGCTGGCCGGCCAGGTCTCGGCCTTCGGCGGCCTGGGCCAGCGGGCGCCACAGCCCCAAGCCCGCCAGCGTGCTGGCGGCGCCCAGGCCTTTGACAAACGTACGGCGGGAGGGGTTGCGCAACATGGCGTGGCCTCATGCAGAAGAGCCACGATGTTCGCTGCCGCCGGCTGTCAGGTAGCTGAGGTGCACATTACAGTGTTGTCAGCTTGCTGCTTCGTCGATGCGGAGGTCGCGCATCAGCAGGCCGTAGTCGAGGGCAACCTGTTCCGGAATCGGCAGGTACACCACATGGCCATCGCCCGGTGCGACCTCGATGGCGTGCTGCTGGCGGTTGTGCAGGCGGTGCAGGTCGAAGTGGTAGTTACCGCGCGGGGTCATCAGCTCCAGATGGTCGCCCACGGCGAAGCGGTTCTTCACCTTGACCTCGGCGAGGCCGTCGATACGCACGCCGGTCAGCTCGCCAACGAATTGCTGGCGTTCGGACACCGAGTTGCCCCGCTGGTAGTTCTGGTACTCGTCGTGCACGTGGCGGCGCAGGAAACCTTCGGTGTAACCGCGCTGTGCCAAGGATTCGAGGTTACCCATCAGGGCGCGGTCGAATGGCCGTCCGGCCACCGCGTCGTCGATCGCCTGGCGATACGCCTGCACCGCACGGGCACAGTAGAAGTGCGATTTGGTGCGACCCTCGATCTTCAGCGAATGCACACCCATCAAGGCCAGGCGCTCGACGTGCTGGATGGCGCGCAGGTCCTTGGCGTTCATGATGTAGGTGCCGTGTTCATCCTCGAACGCCGGCATTTCAGTGCCGGGGCGGTTGCTTTCCTGCAGCAGGAACACCTGGTCGGTGGGGGCACCCAGGCCCAGGGTGGGCTGCACTTGGCGCACGATGTCACCGGTGGCGTTCTCGGTGGCTGGTGTGGCGTCGTATTTCCAGCGGCAGGCATTGGTGCAGGTGCCCTGGTTGGCGTCACGCTTGTTGAGGTAGCCCGACAGCAGGCAACGGCCGGAATAGGCCATGCACAGGGCGCCGTGCACGAACACTTCCAGTTCCATGCCCGGCACCTGCTGGCGGATTTCCTCGATTTCGTCCAGCGACAGCTCTCGCGACAGGATCACCCGGCTCAGGCCAAGTTGCTGCCAAAACTGCACGCTCGCCCAGTTGACGGTGTTGGCCTGCACTGACAGGTGCACCGGCATCTGCGGGAAGTGCTGACGCACCAGCATGATCAGGCCGGGGTCGGACATGATCAGCGCGTCCGGCGCCATCTCGATCACGGGTGCCAGGTCTTTGAGGAAGGTCTTGAGCTTGGCATTGTGCGGGGCGATGTTGACCACCACGTAGAAGCGCTTGCCCAAGGCGTGCGCCTCCTCGATCCCCAGTGCCAGGTTGGCGTGATCGAACTCGTTGTTGCGCACCCGCAAGCTGTAACGCGGCTGGCCGGCGTAGACCGCATCGGCGCCGTAGGCAAACGCGTAGCGCATGGTCTTGAGAGTGCCGGCGGGGGCCAGCAGTTCGGGCTTGGCAGTAGGGTTCATGTGCGCACCGGGGCAAAAAGGCGGCGATGCTAGGGGCGATGGACAAGGTGCGTATTGATTTGCGTCAAGAGAGCGCGGCACTTTTGTCCAGGTGCGGTGCACTAATCACTCATAAGCCATGTGAGGAACTGCGATGAACGAAACCGCGCTACAGAACAAAGCCCTGGCAGTACTTTTGGCGCTGGTGACCATTGCCTTCTTCTGGATTCTCCTTCCGTATTACGGCGCAATCTTCTGGGCGGTGATCCTCGGTATCCTGTTCGCCCCGCTGCAGCGTCATTTGCTGATCCGCAGCGGGCGGCGGCGTAACCTTGCCGCGGTCACATCCACGCTGGTGTGCCTGCTTGTGGCGATCCTGCCGGTAATCATCACCAGCGCCCTGCTGGTACAAGAGGGCGCCACGCTGTACCAGCGCATCGAAAGCGGGCAACTGGACATCGCCGGTTACGTCGAGCGCGGCAAGGACATGCTCCCGGCATTCGCCCAGCGTGGCCTGGACAACATGGGCATGGGTAACCTCGACGGGTTGCGTGACAAGATCACCAAGTGGGCAACCCAGGGTAGCCAGGTATTGGCCAGCCAGGCATTCAGCTTTGGCCAGGGCACATTCGAGTTCCTGATCAGTTTCGGCATCATGCTGTACCTGCTGTTCTTTTTCCTGCGTGATGGCCCGGAAGTCGCGCGCCGGGTGCGCATGGCCGTGCCGCTGCCCGAGCACCAGAAGCGTCGTTTGCAGTTGAAATTCAATCGTGTGGTGAGGGCGACGGTGAAGGGCAACGTGCTGGTGGCCATTACCCAAGGTGCATTGGGTGGCTTTATTTTCTGGGTGCTGGATATCCCGAGTGCATTGGTGTGGGCGGTGCTGATGGCGTTTCTGTCGCTGCTGCCGGCGGTGGGCGCGGGCATCATCTGGGCGCCGGTGGCGGCGTATTTCCTGCTGACCGGGGCGATACTGCCAGGGGTGGTGCTTACTGCATTCGGGGTGCTGGTGATCGGCCTGGTGGATAATGTGTTGCGGCCCATCCTGGTGGGCAAGGATACCCGCATGCCGGACTACCTGATCCTGGTGTCGACCCTTGGCGGGCTGGCGGTGTTCGGCCTCAACGGCTTCGTGATCGGCCCATTGATCGCGGCGCTGTTCGTCTCCAGCTGGGCGATCTTTGCCGCGACCAAACCGCAGGTGCAATTGCCGCAATAGCGTTCAAACCTGAGGGTAGTCGGGTGTGGAGCGGCCCTGTTTCGCAAAAGGGCCGCTTCCACAGAGAAACCGCAGGGTCAGAAGGCTTGCGGCATCTCGCCCTTGGCCAGGCGCCGGTTGATGTCGGCAATCACTTCGGGCAGATCGTTGATGGTGTCGATCAGGTAGTGCGGGCGGGAGCCGGCAAACAGTGCATGGATACGCTGGCGCTCGCTTTCCAGTTTTTCGGCACTCAGCGCCCGGAAGCCTTCCCAGGTCAGGCCCAGGGCATTGCCCGAACAGACCAGTGCCACGGTCCACATGCCGGCACGGCGGCCTTCAAGAATGCCTGGCACGGTGTCGTCCACCTTCACGCAGGCCGCTACATCGTCAATCCCCAGCGCAATCACGTTGGCCAAGGCCTGGGCCGGCCATGGGCGGCCGTTCGGGGTTTCATCGGTGGCCACTACATGGTCGGCTACGTAGCCGTTCTGCGCCGCCAGTTCAACCACCTTGTCCATCACCACTTTCGGGTAGCCCGAGCACGAGCCGATCTTCAGACCGTCCTGGCGTAGACCGGTGAGGGTGTCCAGCGCACCGGGGATCAGCGCCGAGTGCACGGCGATCTTCTCGATCTGCAGCGGCATGAAGCGGTTGTAGATGGCGGTGACGTCATCATCGGTCGGGGTACGGCCGAACACCTTGCGGTAGCGCTCGGCAATTTCCGGTACGTCGCACAGGGTGCGGATATGGTCCCATTTACCCATGCCCATCGGGCCTCGGGCTTCCTCGATGGACACCTGCACGTCGAACTCGGCAAAGGCCTCGACAAAGATCTGGGTGGGGGCGAATGAGCCGAAATCGACCACGGTGCCAGCCCAGTCGAGGATGGCGGCTTGCAGTTGGGTGGGGTTGTTGTAGTTCATGTGCGCGAATTCCTGGGTTCGGGTGGGCAAAGCGTCAGATGTCCAGCACTTCCATTTCCCGCAGCACCTCGGCCACGGCATTCACGGCGGCCTGCATGCCGTCCGCCCCGACCACACCGATACAGCCGACGCGGAAGGTTTCGACCTGGGTCAGCTTGCCCGGGTAGAGAATGAATCCCTTGGCCTTGACCCGCTCGTAGAAGTCCTTGAACTGGTAGCGGGCATCGGTGGGGGCGTGGAAGGTGACGATGATCGGCGCCTGGATTTCGGCGGGCAGAAAACTGCGCAGGCCGATGGCTGCCATGCCGTCGAGCAGCGTCTTGCAGTTGTCTGCGTAGCGCTGGTGGCGGGCCGGAAGGCCACCTTCCTCGTTGTATTGCTGCAGCGCTTCATGCAGGGCCGCGACCACGTGGGTAGGCGGGGTGAAGCGCCATTGCCCGGTCTTGGCCATGTAGGCGTGCTGGTCGTGCAGGTCCATGGCCAGCGAGTGGGCATTGCCTTCGGCGGCCGCCAGGGCGTTCTTTTCGGCGAAGACGAAGCCCATGCCGGGTACGCCTTCCAGGCACTTGCCGGAAGCTGCGATCAGCGCTTCGAAGGGGATTTCGCGGGCATCGATCGGCAATGCTCCGAACGAGCTCATGGCATCGATGATCAGGCGCTTGCCATGGCGTTTGATCACCTGGGCGATCTCGGGGAGCGGGTTGAGAATGCCGGTGCTGGTTTCGCAGTGGATCAGCGCCACATGGGTGATGGCCGGGTCTTCGGCCAGCAGCCGGTCGACGTCGGCGGCGGTGGTCGGCTGGTCTTCGGCCGTTTCGAAGGTGCTGTAGGTGCGGCCCAGCACTTTGCAGATCTTTGCCAGGCGCTGGCCGTACGCGCCGTTGATCAGTACCAGAACCTTGCCATCGCGTGGCACCAAGGTGCCGATGGCCGCTTCCACGGCGAAGGTGCCGCTGCCTTGCAGGGGAACGCAGTGGTGGCTGCTGGCGCCGTCGATGATGGCCAGCAGTTGTTCGCAGACGCTGGCAGTCAGTTGGTTGAAGTCACGGTCCCAGGAGCCCCAGTCCACCAGCATGGCTTGGCGGGTGCGGATTGATGTGGTCAAGGGACCTGGGGTCAGCAGAATCGGGGCGTTGCTCATTCCGTTATTCCTCACAAGCGGTGGGCTGAAACTACGGGGCCTAGGTTGCAATTCGCGTTGTCATCAATCAAATTGTTTGTTGTTATCCCAGCTATAAGTCAGGCCGATAAATATGAACCTGTTCCAGCTACGCGCCTTCGACGCCGTGGCCCGTGAGGGCAGCTTTACCCGTGCTGCCGAGCGCCTGTTCATCAGCCAGCCGGCGGTGACCGGGCACGTCAAGGCCCTGGAAGAGCACTACCAGATCACCTTGCTGCGGCGTACCGCACGGCGCGTGGAACTGACCGAGGAGGGCACGCGCCTGGCGGCCATCACCCGCGCCATGTTCGGCCTGGCCGAAGAGGCGCAGGCCATGCTCGAGGCCAACCGCCAACTGCTGACCGGGCGCCTGGAGGTAGCCGCCGACGGCCCGCACCGGGTCATGCCGATGCTGGCGCTGTTGCGTGAGCGGTACCCTGGCGTCACCGTCAACTTGCGCCTGGGCAATGCACAGGAGACGTTGGCTGCGCTGCTTGGCGAGCATGCCGACGTGGCGGTGCTGACCGAAATCGAGCCGCGCAAGGGGCTGCATCTGCAAACGCTCTGTGAGTCGCGCCTGTGTGCGTTGTTACCTGTGGGGCATGCCTGGGCCACCGAGCGGGAGGACTTGCCGTTGGCCGCGCTGCACCAGCAGATCATGGTGCTGCGCGAACCCAGTTCCACCACCCGGCGCACCTTCGACAAGGCCTGCTTCAAGGCGGGCGTGCAACCGCGTGTATTGCTGGAACTGGACAGCCGGGAGGCGGTAACCGAGGCAGTGGCCTCGCAACTGGGGATTGGCGTTGTTTCTTCCACTGAAGTGGCCAATGATCCCCGTGTGGTGGCACGACCATTGGCCGGTGAGGGTCTTGTCAACCAACACGTGATCGGCTGCCTGGAGCGCCGTCGCGAACTGCGCCTGATTCAGGCGTTCCTGAGTCTGGCCGCGGGGCTATGATGGCTGTTTGCTGCGGGGCACCCTAGGCTCTGTATGAAAAGCCTTGATACTCGGTGATGCTGCGTTGAAAACAGCCTCGGAATGCTCATTTACAACCCGTAAACTCCGCTTCCTCGGCTGTTTTCGCCTTGCCTGACCTTCGTCTCAAGGCTTTTCATACAGACCCTAATATGGCCGGCAATCAGCCGACAGGACCGTCGATGAGCGACAAAGACACCATTTCCATGCAACTGGTGCGCGAAGCGCTGTTGCAGACCTGCCCTGCCGGTGAGCCTGACAGTGGCTTGCTGGCCAGGGCGGGTATTGCCGTTGAACAACTGCACCTGCCAGAGGCAAGGGTCAGTGCCGAATCCTATGCCCGCCTGTGGCGCTTGCTGGCCCGGCGCTGCAACGACGAGTTTTTCGCGATGGACCCGCGCGGTTTGTGCAGTGGCAGCCTGGCTTTCATGTGCCGTGCCAGCATGGGCCAACCGACCCTGGGCGCAGGCCTGGAAACCTCGCTGGCATTCCTGTCGCTGATGCTTCAAGACATGCAGCCCAGCCTGGTGCGCCAGGAAGGCCTGGCCGAAATTGTCATCAATGAGCCGCGTGACGAACCGCGCCGGGCGTTCACCTATTTCACGTTCTGGATGATCGTGCATGGCGTGGCTTGCTGGCTGGCCGGGCGGCGCATCCCGATTCTGAGTATCGATCTGCGTTGTGCCGAACCCCCTTTTTGCGACGACTACCGGGTCATGTTTTCGGAGAGCCTGCATTTTGAGCGTCCACGCACACGCATGATCATTGCTTCGCAATGCCTCGACTTGCCCCTGCGCCGCAGCGAGGAGGAACTGCAGCGTTTTCTGGCCGAAGCGCCGGGCAATATCCTGGTCAAGTACCGTGACCCGGCCAGCCTCGGGCGGCGTATCCGCACCGACCTGTTGCGCCTGGCCCCTGAGCAATGGCCCGATGCTGACAGCCTGGCCCGGCAGCTGTGCCTGTCGCCATCGACCCTGCGGCGGCGCCTGGCAGAAGAGGGGCAGAACTACCAGGGCCTGAAGGACAGCGTACGACGGGAGCTGGCGATCGCCTGGCTCAGCCAGGAAGACGTGGCCATGGGCGAGCTTGCCGAGCGTTTGGGGTTTGCCGACAGCAGCTCGTTCTATAAGGCATTTCGCAAGTGGTTCGGCTGCAACCCGGGGCATTATCGGGCGTTGATCCAGGCGCGAGGGGCAGGGCACTGAAGGGCGAACGCTTGCGGCAGCAGGCATGACACGGCGTCCATGTCGAGCGCCTGGTCGGGGCGCTCCCCCAGTCCTGGCTGCGGCAGCCGAGCGCGCAGAGGGGTGATGAGCGGCGGCCAAACCAGTCATCCAGATTGACAGCTTTGGCCATTGCCGCCGCGCATGAGCGGCGCGAACATCGTCGGACCGATGCTTCAACTCCAAAAACAAGAAACCAGGAGTCCGATGATGCGCGATTACGCCGAGGCCGCTCGTGCGTTTGACCATGCCCAGGCCGCAGTGGCGGCATTGCATGGCAGCCTTGAGGCCCTTAATGCCTGTGTCGAATGTTGTGACCGGCATGCCGGTGACGGCAAGCTGGCGCTGATACATGAAGATCGCGACGGTAACAGCGCGCGCTATAGCTTCGACCAGCTTCAGGTGCAGGCTGCACGGTTCGCCAATGTGCTAAGGGCGCAGGGGGTGGGCGTTGGAGACCGGGTTGCCGGCTTGATGCCGCGCACCCCCGAACTGCTGGTGACCATCCTTGCTACCTGGCGCCTTGGGGCGGTTTATCAGCCCTTGTTCACGGCGTTCGGCCCCAAGGCCATCGAGCACCGGCTTGAGCAATCTCACGCCCGAGTGGTGGTCACCGATAGCCAGAACCGCGCCAAGCTGGACGAGGTGCACGCCTGCCCGACCATTATCACCGTCAAGGCCCGCAGTGGTGAACTGGACTTCCAGCAATGCCTGGAAAGCGCAGCGGATGTCTGCGAGCCGGTGATGCGCTCAGGCAACGATCCGTTCCTGCTGATGTTCACTTCTGGAACCACTGGCCCGGCAAAACCCCTGGAAGTGCCACTGCGCGCGATTGTCGCGTTTCAGGGCTACATGCGTGATGCCATCGAGCTGCTGCCTGAGGACAACTTCTGGAACCTGGCCGACCCGGGTTGGGCTTACGGTTTGTATTACGCCGTGACCGGTCCGTTGTCGCTGGGGCATGCCACCACGTTCTACGATGGCCCGTTCAGTGTCGAAAGCTGCGCCCGGGTGATCGACAAGCTGGGCATTACCAACCTGGCCGGCTCGCCCACTGCGTATCGCTTGCTGATTGCGGCGGGCAAAGATTTTTCGGCACCGATCAAGGGCCGCCTGCGAGTGGTCAGCAGTGCGGGCGAACCGCTTAACCCCGAGGTGATCCGCTGGTTCGCCGACGAGCTGGGCGTGACCATTCACGATCACTATGGCCAGACCGAATTGGGCATGGTGCTGTGCAACCACCATGGCCTGCAGCATCCGGTGCACCTGGGTTCTGCCGGCTATGCCATTCCTGGCCACCGCATCGTGGTGCTGGACGAGCAGGGCAACGAGCTGCCAGCCGGCCAGCCAGGTATCCTCGCCGTTGACCGTGAGCAGTCGCCGCTGTGCTGGTTCGGTGGTTACCACGGCCTGCCGACCAAAGCCTTCGTCGGCAAGTACTACCTCAGCGGCGACACTGTCGAGCTGAACCCGGATGGCAGCATCAGCTTCGTCGGCCGTAGCGACGACGTGATCACCACCTCCGGTTACCGGGTGGGGCCGTTCGATGTGGAAAGTGCGTTGATCGAGCACCCGGCGGTGATCGAGGCAGCGGTGATCGGCAAGCCCGACCCGGAGCGCACCGAGCTGATCAAGGCGTTCGTGGTATTGGCCAGCGGCTACGCCGGCAGCGTCGAGCTGGAAGAAACCTTGCGCCAGCACGTGCGCCAGCGTCTCTACGCGCATGCCTACCCCAGGGAAATCGAATTCGTCAGCGAGCTGCCCAAGACCCCGAGCGGCAAGCTGCAACGCTTCATCCTGCGCAACCAGGAAGTCGCCAAACAACAAGCGCAACAGGCCACCCCTGTCAGCGTCTGAAAGGAAAGAACTCATGCACATCGCCAATAAACATTTCATCGTCAGCGGCGCCGCTTCCGGGCTGGGTGCCGCTACTGCACAGATGCTGGTCGAGGCTGGTGCCAAGGTCATGCTGGTCGACCTCAATGCCCCGGCTGTCGAAGCCAAGGCTCGCGAGCTGGGCGACAACGCCCGTTTCGCCGTGGCTGATATCAGTGACGAGCAGGCGGCCCAGTCGGCTGTCGATGCAGCTGTCAGCGCCTTTGGCAGCCTGCATGGGTTGGTCAATTGTGCTGGCATCGTCGGTGCCGAGAAGGTGCTGGGCAAGCAGGGCCCACATGGCCTGGCCAGCTTCGCCAAGGTCATCAACGTCAACCTGATCGGCAGCTTCAACCTGTTGCGTCTGGCTGCAGCGGCCATGGCCGAAGGGGCTGCCGATGAGGGCGGCGAGCGCGGGGTCATCATCAACACGGCCTCCATTGCCGCCTATGACGGCCAGATTGGTCAGGCCGCCTACGCCGCCTCCAAGGGTGCCATTGCCAGCCTGACCTTGCCGGCCGCGCGCGAACTGGCGCGCTTCGGCATCCGCGTGATGACCATCGCTCCGGGCATCTTTGAAACCCCCATGATGGCCGGCATGAGCGAAGAGGTACGTGCTTCTCTGGCTGCCGGCGTGCCATTCCCGCCCCGCTTGGGTCGCCCGCAGGAATACGCTGCGCTGGCCCGCCACATCATCGAGAACAGCATGCTCAACGGTGAGGTCATCCGCCTCGACGGTGCGCTGCGCATGGCTGCCAAGTAAGGAGAACGAACATGCCCCTCGCCAATGACCCCATCGTTATCGTCAGCGCCGTACGCACGCCCATGGGCGGGCTGCAGGGCGACCTCAAAAGCCTGACTGCGCCGCAACTGGGCAGCGCTGCCATCCGTGGTGCCGTGGAACGTGCCGGCATCGATGCCGCTTGTGTCGAGCAGGTACTGTTCGGCTGCGTGCTGCCAGCCGGCCAGGGCCAGGCGCCGGCACGCCAGGCCGCGCTGGGCGCGGGGCTGGACAAGCACACCACCTGCACCACCCTGAACAAAATGTGCGGCTCGGGGATGCAAGCTGCGATCATGGCCCATGACCTGCTGCTGGCCGGCACCGCAGACGTGGTAGTGGCGGGTGGCATGGAAAGCATGACCAACGCGCCGTACCTGCTGGACAAAGCCCGTGGTGGCTACCGCATGGGCCACGGCAAGATCATCGACCACATGTTCATGGACGGCCTCGAAGACGCCTACGACAAAGGCCGCCTGATGGGCACCTTTGCCGAGGACTGTGCCCAGGCCAATGCCTTCAGCCGCGAAGCCCAGGACCAGTTCGCCATCGCCTCGCTCACCCGAGCGCAGGACGCCATCAGCAGCGGCCGTTTTGCCGCCGAGATCGTGCCGGTGGAAGTCACCGAGGGCAAGGAAAAGCGTGTCATCAAGGATGACGAGCAGCCGCCCAAGGCGCGCCTGGACAAGATTGCGCAGCTCAAACCGGCGTTTCGTGAAGGCGGCACCGTGACGGCGGCCAACGCCAGTTCGATTTCCGACGGCGCTGCGGCGCTGGTACTGATGCGTCGCTCCGAGGCCGACAAACGTGGCCTCAAGCCATTGGCCGTCATCCACGGTCACGCCGCCTTTGCCGACACCCCGGCGCTGTTCCCGACCGCCCCGATCGGCGCGATCGACAAACTGATGAAACGCACCGGCTGGAACCTGGCCGAGGTCGACTTGTTCGAGATCAACGAGGCCTTCGCCGTGGTCACCCTGGCGGCCATGAAACACCTCGATCTGCCACACGACAAGGTCAATATTCACGGCGGCGCCTGCGCCCTCGGGCACCCGATCGGCGCTTCTGGCGCACGTATTCTGGTCACCCTGTTGTCGGCCTTGCGCCAGAACAATCTGCACCGGGGTGTGGCGGCCATCTGCATCGGCGGTGGCGAGGCCACGGCCATGGCTGTTGAATGCCTGTACTGAGGTGAACCATGCTGGTAAATGACGAGCAACAACAGATCGCCGACGCGGTACGCGCCTTCGCCCAGGAGCGCCTGAGACCGTTTGCCGAGCAATGGGACAAGGAACATCGCTTCCCGAAAGAGGCCATCGACGAAATGGCCGAACTGGGCCTGTTCGGCATGCTGGTGCCGGAGCAGTGGGGCGGTAGCGACACCGGCTATGTGGCCTATGCCATGGCCCTGGAGGAAATCGCTGCGGGCGATGGCGCCTGCTCGACCATCATGAGCGTGCACAACTCGGTGGGTTGCGTGCCGATCCTGCGCTTCGGCAACGAGCAGCAGAAAGAGCAGTTCCTCACCCCGCTGGCGACAGGTGCGATGCTCGGTGCTTTCGCCCTGACCGAGCCGCAGGCTGGCTCCGATGCCAGCAGCCTGAAGACCCGAGCACGCCTGGAGGGCGACCACTATGTGCTCAATGGCAGCAAGCAGTTCATTACCTCGGGGCAGAACGCCGGGGTAGTGATCGTGTTTGCAGTCACCGACCCGGAGGCTGGCAAGCGTGGCATCAGCGCCTTCATCGTGCCGACCGACTCGCCGGGCTACCAGGTAGCACGGGTCGAGGACAAACTCGGCCAGCACGCCTCCGACACCTGCCAGATCGTTTTCGACGATGTGCGCGTGCCAGTGGCCAACCGGTTGGGGGCGGAGGGTGAAGGCTACAAGATCGCCCTGGCCAACCTTGAGGGCGGCCGTATCGGCATCGCCTCGCAAGCGGTGGGTATGGCCCGCGCGGCGTTCGAAGTGGCGCGCGACTACGCCAACGAGCGCCAGAGCTTTGGCAAACCGTTGATCCAGCACCAGGCCGTGGCCTTTCGCCTGGCCGACATGGCGACGAAGATTTCCGTGGCCCGGCAGATGGTATTGCACGCCGCCGCCCTTCGTGATGCGGGGCGCCCGGCGCTGGTGGAAGCATCGATGGCCAAGCTGTTTGCCTCGGAAATGGCCGAAAAGGTCTGTTCGGATGCCTTGCAGACCCTGGGCGGTTATGGCTATCTGAGTGACTTCCCGCTGGAGCGGATCTATCGCGACGTTCGGGTTTGCCAGATCTACGAAGGCACCAGCGACATTCAGCGCATGGTCATTGCGCGCAATCTTTGAAGGAGCAGACTGCATGGCATTCGAAACCATCCTGTTGGACATCCACGGCAAGGTTGGCCTGATCACCCTCAACCGCCCGCAGGCGCTCAATGCGCTGAACGCGCAGATTGTCGGTGAGATCAACCAGGCCTTGGACCAGCTTGAGCGCGACCCGAACATCGGCTGCGTGGTGCTGACAGGCTCGGCCAAAGCCTTTGCCGCTGGCGCCGACATCAAGGAAATGGCTGAGCTGCAATACCCGCAGATCTACGTCGACGACCTGTTCAGCGACGCCGACCGCATTGCCAATCGCCGTAAGCCGATCATTGCTGCAGTGTCTGGATTTGCCCTGGGCGGCGGCTGTGAGTTGGCGATGATGTGCGACTTTATCCTCGCGGCGGACAATGCCAAATTTGGTCAACCGGAAATCAACCTGGGCGTGCTGCCGGGCATGGGCGGTACCCAGCGCCTGACGCGTGCGGTGGGCAAGGCGAAGGCCATGGAGCTTTGCCTGACCGGCCGCCTGATGGGGGCGGAAGAAGCCGAGCGTGCAGGTTTGGTGGCGCGGATCGTGCCGCAGGCAGAGCTGGTGGAAGAGGCGCTGAAGGTGGCGGCGACCATTGCCAGCAAGTCGATTCCGGTGAGCATGATGGTCAAGGAGAGCGTCAACCGAGCGTTTGAAGTCACCCTCAGCGAGGGGGTACGCTTTGAGCGTCGGGTCTTCCATGCGGCTTTCTCCACCGAAGACCAGAAAGAAGGCATGGCCGCATTCATCGCCAAGCGCGAGGCACAGTTCAAGGACCGTTGATCAGACTCGGTTCGTTGCCGTTGCCGTTGCCGTTGCCGTTGCCGTTGCTTTTGCTTCTAAGCGCGCGATAGTTCAGGCGACGCAGATTGCGACTTCAGGAGGCCGAGCGCAGGGCTTGCGGAGGGAGGTGACGGGCATGGATGCCCGTCAAGCGCTGGGCCCCAGGATGGGGCCTGCAGCGCGGTCCTCCCGGGAGCAAGCCCGGAGCGAGGGAACCCCGGAGCGTAGCGCAGGGGCCGGATGATGGGAGCGCAGCGTTTTTTGGTTACTTTTTGTCGCGTTTGACAAAAAGTGACCCGCCGTAAGGGCGGAAAGGTGACTATGCGCCACCTTCGTGAATGAATACCTACTCGATGTGGATGCCCACATCCAAGAAGCAAGAAGCAAGAAGCAAGAAGCAAGAGGCGAACTCGTCTGTTTTGACTCAGCGAACAGGCCGTTTGCGATGGCGACGCTGACTCACCTTTTCGCCCTTACGGCGAGTCACTTTTTGTCAAACGCGACAAAAAGTAACCAAAAAACGCTGCGCTCCCATCATCCGGCCCCTGCGCTGCGCTCCGGGGTCCCCTCACTCCGGCCTTGCTCCCGGCAGGACCGCGCCGAAGGCCCCATCCTGGGGCCTCAGCGCTTGACGGGCATCCATGCCCGTCACCTGCCTCCGCAAGGCCTGCGTTCGGCCTCCTGAAGTCGCGAAGATCAAGATCAAGATCAAGATCAAGATCAAGATCAAGATCAAGATCAAGATCAAGATCAACGGCAACGGCAACGGCAACGGCAACGGCAACGGCAGGCGGATGGGCCCTACCGGAATCACAGTTTGCTACTGGCCCTGCAGCTGAGCAGGGGTGCCGACCGGCGGATTGTCAGCAGCGGAAGCAAATTCGCACCCATTTGCAGTTGCTCCACGCCGCTTGGCGCCTTAGACTGCCGCCCCCTGTAAAAGAGTGCCGGTTGGCGCTTGAAGAATTCCGCTGTCGATGCATAGGCATCGGCGGCACATGAATCGCCCAAATGCACATTTTTTCATAGAGAAATCGATGACCAAGGAACAGTTGCTGGCCATGTCGGCCGATGACTACATGAACGCCGACCAGCTTGCTTTCTTTACTGAGCTGCTGCAGGCGATGAAAGTCGAAACCCATGAACGCATCGAGCTCAGCCGCACCACCATCGAAGGCCTGGACACCCCGTCAGACCCTGCCGACGTGGCTTCGGTCGAAGAAGAACGTAGCTGGCTGGTAAATGCCATCGACCGCGACCAGCGCCTGCTGCCACAGCTGGAAATGGCCCTGGACCGTATTGCCGACGAAAGCTTCGGCTGGTGCGATGACAGTGGTGAGCCCATCGGCCTGAAGCGCTTGCTGATCAGCCCGACCACCAAGTACTGCATCGAAGCCCAGGAGCGCCACGAGCAGCTCGATCGCCACCAGCGCCAGGTATAAATCCGCGCGCGGTGCAAAGCCCCTCGGAGCAATCCCTGGGGCTTTTTGCGTTTCTCGTCGATACCGTTTTTGTTGCGCCGTAAGAAACACTGCTGTACCGGGATGCGCTGTTTCCGCGCCACTGTCAGGCGTATCATGGCTTTATCGTTAGGGTGCTAATTAAGTTCCGGAGGGAATGATGAATAGCCGAGTCGATGTGGCTGTAATGATAGGGTCGGGCGTGCCGGCCACCTTCCAGGCGCTGGGCAAGCGCATTTGCTGGGTGGTGCTGGTCAATGGCGAGCGCCGCGGCACCGCCTTCGCCACGCGCGAGGAAGCGCTTGAGTGTCAGGCTGCCTGGCAGCAGCAACTGAAGAAAGGGCTGGCTGCCTGAAAATGTTTATTGCCTCTCGACGGGTTTCGGTGTTTTCGGGCATATTTGTCCTACAGTAATGCGCACATGGATGCCAGGGCTTGTCTTCTTGCAGGCTCACTCCACTGGTTGCGTTTTCTGGCGAGTGATTTCAGGCATCACGCTTCCCAAGCCGGGAATGAGCCAAACGCCTTCGGTTGAGGGCGAGTCTGGCAAACCAGAGTAAAGATTCCTGCGCGCTGCATCGTCAGCGAGCACAGACATTTCGCATATCGCTTTATTACTCTTTTTGCCTATCGATAAGAAATGGCCGCGCCTCCCCGAGCTTGGGTGAGGGCGGGTTGTAACCGGTTGAGGATTACTTCATTGGCAGTCAGCACACTTGATACGCATGCGTTGTTCGCCCTGGGCGACTTGCGCGGTAAATTGGCCCAACTGTTTCAGGGCCGCTTCATCTATGTCACCGAACAGAGTCCCGAAGGCTTGTACATGGCCGAAATCGACACCGAGAGTGCACTGGTGGTCGATGACAAGCAGCGCCTTGAATTGAAAGTCGGCGACCACTTTCGTGCTGCCGTATTGCCTAGCCGCGAAGGTGGCAAGCTGGAAATGCGCTTTCGCGAAATCAAGTTGAATGTGTATGGCGTTGGCGACTACGCCTTCGTTTCTGTGCCGGAAGGCGAGGGCATCGTGTTTCGTGAAGGCCATGGCGTGATGCTGGTATTCGCCGCGCAGCAACAAGTGCAGGAAGGCCTGGGCAAGTTGCTTAAAGCAGTGACCGGCAAGGTCGCCAAATGGCGCAAGGGTGAACTGACCACCTTCAAGGCCAGTGAATGATCGACAGTGACGACGCACCGGCATCGCGGGCCGAGTTTCATCGGCAGCACCAGGCCGATGCCGTGGCTGAGGCAGAACGTTTGCTGGCCGGGCGTGAGAGGCTGCAAGGCGCCTGGTTGAACTGGGTGGCGGCTGAGCTCTATCGCCTTAGCCCGCCGCCATATGCCGCCATGGTCCGGCGCGAGTTGCAGCGCCTGAGCCAAGGTTGAGACGGCAAACCTTCAATTGCCACGGTCTCGGCCGCTGCTGACTTCTTCAGGCACCGGCTCTTTCGCCATGCGCTTGCGGAACAGTGCCGCCCGTGCCAGCAACAGCGTGGTGATCGGCACGGTGATCGACAGCAGGATAGGAATCAGCCACGCGTGCAGCACAGGGGTGCCCTTGAGCCACGAAAAGTAGATGATCGAGGCCAGTGCTACGCACCAGGCGCCAAGGGTCGAGGCCAGCGCTGGCGGGTGCATGCGCTGGAAGTAGTCTTTCAGGCGTACCAGGCCTATGGCGCCGACCAGGGCGAACAGGCTGCCGGTGAGCAGCAGCGCGGCCGTGACCAGTTCCAGCCAGAACGGCAGTACCAGGGCTTCAGTCATTCGATCACCTCTCCGCGCAGCAGAAACTTGGCCAGGGCAAACGAGCCGACGAAACCAAACAGCGCAATCAGCAGGGCACCTTCGAAGTAGGTGTCACTGGCATAACGGATACCCAGCACCAGCATGGTGAGCATGGCCAGGATGTAAAGGTAGTCCAGGGCCAGCACGCGGTCTTGGGCGGATGGGCCACGGAACAGCCGGATCAGCGTCAGGCCCATGGCCAGGGCGAAGATGAACAGGCTGGCGAGGACGGCATTGGCGAGCAGGCCAGTCATTGGAAAATCTCCATCAGCGGGCGTTCGTAAGTGTCCTTGAAGTGCTGTATGAAGGCCGCTTCATCGTCCAGCTCAAACACATGCACCAACAGCACACTGCGGTCCAGTGCCAGTTCGGACCAGACTGTGCCAGGCACCACTGTGGTGATCATCGACAGCGCTGCCAGGCCGTGGGGGTCACGCAATGCCAGTGGTATGTGAACGAACGCCGAGCGTAGTGGCTGCTTGCCGGCCCGCAGTACACCACGGGCCACCAGCAGGTTGGAGATGATCACATCGATGCCGACCCGACCGATCAGCCGGGCGATGACCAGGGGGCGCCGTACGTGGGCATGCTGCGGGCGCAGGGGCGCCATCAGCAGTGGCGCCAGTATGCCAAGTGCGGCGCCCAGCAGCAGGTTGCCGGGGCTGACCGAGAGGTTCAGCAGCAGCCACAGGCCGAACAGCGAGACCGATAGCAGTGGGGCGGGGAACAGTCGGTTCATGGCTGCACCTCTACGTCGCGCGAGGTGGGGCCAGGAATCGGCCGGGCGGCCATCACGGCTTCGATATAGGTATCGGGGGCCTGCAGGCTGGCGGCAGTGTCCTGGGTGTAGCGCAGCAACGGCTCGGCTTTGAGGCTGAGGATGAGGCACAGGCCGAGCAGGATGACGATGGGCAGGCATTCATAGCGCCGCAGCACCGGTGACGGGCGCTCTTCGGGCTTCCAGAAACGCTGGATGCCGACGCGGCCGAAGGCGATCAGCGAGGCCATGCCGGACAGGATCAGCAACGCTACCAGGCCCCAGCCGGCGGCACTCAGCGGCTGCTCGGCCGGCACGCCCAGGCCCAGTGGATTGAACAGCGCGCTGATCAGGTTGAGCTTGCCGACAAAGCCTGACAGTGGCGGCATGCCGATGATCAGCAGTGCGCAGGCGATGAAGCTGAGGCCGAGGAAGGCCATGGTCCACGGGATGATCTGGCCGATTACCACCTGCTGTTCATCATCGAGGTTGATGCCCTTGGGCGGGTGCAGCGATTCCAGTGGCGGGGGCATGGCGTCTTCTTCTTCGTCCAGCGGCGCTTCATTGGCCGAGCGCGAGCGCTCGACCAGTTCGGCGAGCAGGAACAGTGCACACAGCGCAAGGGTCGAGTTGACCAGGTAGAACAGCGCCGCGCCGGTCAGTGCCGCCTGAGCAAAACCCACCGCGCCAAGCAGGGTGCCGGCCGAGACCAGGATACTGAGTGCCGCCATACGTTCCAGGCGCTGTGCCGCCAGGATTGATACCGCTGCCACCGCCAGGGTAACCAGTCCGCCGTAAATCAGCCATTCGCCGCCGAAATGCGCAGAGGCCCCGGCCTGCCCGGAGAACAGCAGCGTCCACAGGCGCAGCACGGCGTACAGGCCGACTTTGGTCATGATGGCGAACAATGCAGCCACCGGTGCGCTGGCTGACGCGTAAGCTGGCACCAGCCAGAAGTTCAGTGGCCAGATACCGGCCTTGACCAGGAAGGCCACGGCCAGGATTGCCGCACCGGCATGCAGCAGGCCACGGTCGGCTTCCGGTACCAGTGGAACCTTCAGCGCTAGGTCAGCCATGTTCAGGGTGCCAGTTACGCCATACAGCATCGCTGCGCCGATCAGGAACAGCGACGAGGCAAACAGGTTGATGGCGATGTAGTGCAGGCCGGCGCGCACCCGCGCACGCCCCGAACCATGCAGCAGCAAGCCATAGGAGGCGGCCAGCAGCACTTCGAAGAAGACGAACAGGTTGAACAGGTCGGCGGTGAGGAAAGCGCCATACAGCCCCATCAGTTGAATCTGGAACAGTGCATGGAAGCTGGCCCCTGCACCGTCCCAGCGGGCACGGGCAAACAGCAGGGCGCTGAAACCGATGACCCCGGTCAGGCTCAGCAAGAGCGCGGACAGGTGGTCCACCACCAGCACGATGCCAAACGGCGCTGGCCAATTGCCCGGCAGGTACACGCCGATCGATGCTGCCTGGCCCTGGGTGCGCACCCACAGCAGCAGAGAGACCGCGATTGCAAGGCCGGTGAAGGTTGACAGCAGGTTCAGACTGGCCTTGATATGCCTGTGCTTTTCACCCAGCAGCAACATGATCGCCGCTGTAATCAGCGGCAGCAGGATGGGGGCGACAATCAGTTGGCTCATACCACTCATTCGTCACGCTCCCGGCCATCCACGTGGTCGGTACCGGTCAGGCCGCGCGAGGCCAGCAGCACCACCAGGAACAGCGCGGTCATGGCGAAACTGATGACGATGGCGGTGAGCACCAGTGCCTGCGGCAGCGGGTCGGTGTAGTGCAGCAGGTCCTGGGTAACGCCATCCTTGATGATCGGTTCCTTGCCGATGAACAGGCTGCCCATGCTGAAGATGAACAGGTTGACCCCGTACGAAAGCAGGCACAGGCCCATGATCACCTGATAGGTACGCGGGCGCAGGATCAGCCACACTCCGGAGGCAGCCAGTACGCCGATGGCGACTGCAATCACTTCTTCCATCAGGCGGCTCCTGCTTGGCTGGTTTTTGCCGGGTTGCCCGGGCGGTAGGCGCGCACCGACTGGTGCGCCAGGGCCGTGAGGATCAGCAGGGTCGAGCCGACCACAACGGTGTACACGCCGATATCGAAGAACAGCGCGCTGGCCACGTGTACATCACCCAGCAGTGGCAGGTGCAAGTGGGCGGTATGGGTGGTGAGGAACGGATAACCCAGCAGCATGGCGCCGACACCGGTCAGGGTCGCGCACAGCAGCCCGGTACCCATCCAGCGCAGCGGCCGCAGGCTCATCTGTGCTTCGACCCACTGGGTGCCGGCCACCATGTACTGGAGGATGAACGCCACCGACATCACCAGGCCAGCGACAAACCCGCCACCGGGCTGGTTGTGCCCGCGCATGAACAGGTACATCGACACCAGCAAGGCGATCGGCAGCAGCAGGCGCACCAGTGCTGCAGGCACCATCATGAACCCCAGCGCGGTATCGGTGGCATGCCGCGGGTTGATCAGGTCGGTGACCACGTCCGGCGCCAACTGGCGCTGTTGCGCTGGCAACTGCATGCTCTCTTTCGGAGGGCGGAAGCGCCGCAGCAGGGCGAACACAGTCAGTGCCACAGCCACCAGTACGGTGATTTCACCGAGGGTATCGAAGCCGCGGAAGTCGACCAGCATGACATTGACCACATTGGTGCCGCCGCCCTGAGGCAATGCCCGGCTCAAGTAGAACGAGGAAATGTCGTTGGGCGTCGGTCGGGTCAGCATGGCGTACGACAGCACGGCCATGCCGCCACCCACCAGCACGGCCAGCAGCAAGTCGCGCAGGCGGCGCATGCGCGCGCGCTCCAGGCTGCCAGGCAGCGGTGACACGCCTTCGATACGCCTAGGCAGCCAACGCAGGCCGAGCAGGATCAGCACGGTGGTGACCACTTCCACCACCAGCTGGGTCAGCGCCAGGTCCGGCGCAGAGAACCAGACGAAGGTAATGCAGGTCATCAGGCCGCAGACGCTGACCATGATCAGGGCCGCCAGACGGTGGTACTTGGCTTGATAAGCGGCGCCGATGGCGCAGGCAATCGCGATCAACCACAGGGCGACGAACACGCCCGAACCCGGAATCTTCGGGCGGTCACCCCAGCTCAGGCCGCTATAGAACATAGGAGTGAGGCCCGCGAGGAACGCGGCGAATACCAGCATGAATAGCTGCGACTGCAGGCGCCGGGTGGTGAGCAAGCGCTCGAGGCGACGCGCCAGCAGCATCAGATGAACCTGGCCATGCTCGAACAGCCGCTTGCCATTGAAACGCTCGATCACGGGGGGGGAGGGGAAGCGGCCCAGGCGCAGTTGCTTGCGCAGCAGCAGGTACAGGACGATGCCGCCGCTCATGGCTACCAGGCTCATGACCATCGGTGCGTTCCAGCCATGCCAGATGGCCAGGCTGTACTCGGGCAGGGTACCGCCAACCACCGGCAGGGCTGCAGCGGCCAACAGGGGGCCGACCGACTGGGCGGGGAAGATGCCCACTACCAGGCAGGTGAGCACCAGCAACTCGACTGGAGCACGCATCCAGCGTGGCGGCTCGTGCGGGGTATGGGGCAGGTCCTGAGCCGTCGGCCCGAAGAACACATCGACGGTAAAGCGCAGGGCATAGGCCACGCTGAAGGTGCCAGCCAGGGTGGCGATTACCGGCAGCGTGGCCTCGACCCAGGCGGTAGAACTGATGAACACCGTCTCGGCGAAGAACATTTCCTTCGACAGGAAGCCGTTCATCAGCGGTACGCCGGCCATCGAGGCGCTGGCGACCATCGCCAGGGTCGCGGTATAGGGCACCAGGCGGACGAGGCCGCTGAGGCGGCGAATGTCACGGGTGCCGCTCTCGTGGTCGATGATGCCGGCGGCCATGAACAGCGAGGCCTTGAAGGTGGCATGGTTGAGAATGTGGAATACCGCGGCAACGGCAGCCAGCGGGCTGTTCAGGCCAAGCAGCAGGGTAATCAGGCCCAGGTGGCTGATGGTCGAATAGGCCAGCAGGCCCTTGAGGTCATTCTGGAACATGGCGGCGAATGCGCCGAGCAGCAGGGTGAGGGCACCGGCACCGCCGACGATCCAGAACCACTCCTCGCTACCGGAAAGTACCGGCCACAGGCGTGCCAGCAGGAACACCCCGGCCTTGACCATGGTGGCAGAGTGTAAATAGGCCGACACCGGCGTGGGCGCTGCCATGGCGTGGGGCAGCCAGAACTGGAAGGGGAACTGTGCGCTCTTGGTCAGGGCGCCGATGAGGATCAGGGGCAGCAGCACCGGGTAAAGCGCATGCTGGCGGATGATGTGACCGGCAGCCAGGACCTTGTCCAGGTCGTAGCTGCCGACCACATGGCCGAGCAGCAGTGCCCCTACCAGCAGGCACAAGCCGCCTGCGCCGGTTACCATCAGCGCCATGTAGGCGCCGCGACGGGCATCGGCGCGGTGGTGCCAGTAGCCAATCAGCAGGAAGGAGAACAGGCTGGTCAGTTCCCAGAAGAACACCAGCTGGATCAGGTTGCCGGAGATGACCAGACCGAGCATGGCGCCCATGAAGGCCAGGAAGAACGCGAAGAAGCGTGGCACCGGGTCTTGCGGCGACATGTAGTAGCGGGCATACAGCGATACCAGTGTGCCAATGCCCAGTACCAGCAACGAGAACAGCCAGGCAAAGCCGTCCATGCGCAAGACCAGGTTCATCCCCAGGCTGGGTAGCCACAGGAACTCTTCGCGAATGACGCCACCATGGGCAATCTGAGGGTACAGAAGTGCTACCTGGACGGTACCGACCAGGGCTACGAGCCCGGCAAGAATGGACTCGGCGTTACGTGCGTTGTGCGGCAGCACAGCTGCCAGGCAACTGCCCAAGAACGGCAGAAGCAATAGCACTATCAAGGACATAGCGGCCTATTCTGGAGAAGTTTGCAAAGAATCATACGTGCCGAGGTGTTTATCACCAACACGCAAGCTGTCGCAGAATCCTACAAACAGGCTGTGACAAGCGGTTTTTTTATAACAGTTCTTTACAAAGAATAGCCGCTGTTGACCCTTTCACAGCCCGGCCTGGCGTTCGCCTTGATGCTGCACAGCGCGTGCTTCGACGCTTTCGCGTGGGCGCCGCACCTTGAGTTCACTGACCACCACCGCGACCACGATCAGCAGGCCGCCGAGCAGCGCCACGCCCGGCAGGCGCTCGCCGGCCAGGCGCCCGACGATGCCGGCCCACACCGGTTCACCGGCATAGATGAGCGTGGCGCGGGTAGGCGAGACCGACTTCTGGGCCCAGTTCATCGCCACTTGAATCACCGCACTCATTGCGCCCAGGCCGACTGCGCTGGCCAGCAGAAGCCAGGAAAAGTCGGGGATGCGCTCCTGGGTCGGCACGATCATCAGAAACGCCAGCAGCGATGCGGTGGCAAGTTGCACCACAGTCACCCGGCGCACATCGACCTGGCCGGCGTAGCGGCTGATCAGGATGATTTCACCGGCGATGGCCACGGCGCTGACCAAGGTGACCAGTTCGCCCTCGCTGAAACGCAGACTGCCGCCTTCCGGGCCGGCCAGCAGCATCAGACCGATGAATGCAAGGCAGATACCCATGCTGGGCATCAGGCCGGGCCGCCGGCCCAGCACCAGCCACTGCAGCAGCGGCACAAACGGCACGTACAACGCAGTGATGAACGCTGACTGGCTGCTGCTGATGGTTTGCAGGCCCATGGTCTGCAGGCCATAGCCGAGCATGATCGACACGCCGATCAGCATGCCGGCCTTCAGCTCGGTGAAGGTCAGGCCGGGCAGCGCTCGCGCCGAGACCACGCCAACGAACAGCGCGGCTGCTGCAAAGCGCAGGCCGACGAAGAACATCGGGCCGCTGACGGTCATCACGTTATGCACCAGCAGGAAAGTGCCGCCCCACAACATGGTGATGAATACCAGCACCAGTTCGGCCTTGCTCAGGCGGAAGGTGACGGCAGGGGTAGGCTTGCTGCTGGGCTGGTTCATGGTCTTGCACACTCGGAAAGGGCGGCGCACAATCGCCGCAAAAGTGGGCAGTATACTGCGCAATCTTGATCAGTGAGCAATATAGTGCACAAGGATTCTTCGCACCGGGCATCGGTGCTGCAACATGTCAGCCTCAATGTGCGCAGTCTGCGCAACGCCGCCGGCTTGAGTCAGGCGGCGCTCGCCGAGCGTTCAGGGGTCAGCCGGCGCATGCTGGTCGCGATCGAGGCGGGCGAGAAGAATGTCAGCCTGACCACATTGGACCGGATTGCCGAAGCCTTGGGCGTGGCCTTCAGTACTTTGATCCAGGCGCCAGACCTGCGCGACCCCGGGCGCATTGAAGAGCTGGCCTGGGCTGGCGAACACCCCCAGAGCAGAGCGGTGTTGCTGGGCACCAGCCCGGCAAGGCGCGAGGTGGAACTTTGGGAGTGGACCCTGGCACCGGGGGAGTGCTATTGCAGTGAGGCCGATGCCGAAGGATGGAGTGAGCAGATTTATGTGGTCGATGGGCAACTGACGCTGATCATCGAAGATATCGAGCATCGCTTGCAGGCGGGGCGGTTCCATGTGTTCCCCAGCAATTGCCGGTATGCCTACCGCAACGATGGCGTGGCGGCTGTGCGGTTTGTGCGCAATGTGGTGATTTGAGTGTGCAGGTGTTGGGGCTGCTGTGCAGCCTCAACAGGTCTCAAACCGATCAGTTTTTCAGCAGCTCATCGGTCTTCACCACATTGGCATAGGCAAACGCCAACGCCGCCATCGCCGAGTCATGCACATGAGCCGCCGGCACCTGTTTGCCGTCGAACGCCAGTGGCAGGGTTGCGCAGGCATCGTGCGCCACGGTCACTTGATAGCCCAGGTCGGCCGCAGCCCGGGTGGCGGCGTCAATGCACATGTGGCTCATGCTGCCGACGATGGTCAGCGCCTCGACGCCATGCCGGTCCAGCGTGTGCTCGAGATCGGTGTCGAGGAAGGCATTGACCTTGTGCTTGAGCACCACGGGCTCCCCCGGTAATGGCTCGACCTTGGCGTGGATGGCCGCGCCTTGCGAACCGGGGGTAAAGAATGGCGCATCGGCAGTGTCGAACTCATGCCGCACATGCACCACCAGATCGCCGCGCTGGCGTGCTGCTGCCAGTAAGCGGGCAGCGTTGTCGGCCGCCTGGTCGGCGCCATCGAGGGTCCATTTGCCGCCCGGGAAGTAGTCGTTCTGGATGTCGATGATGAGCAGTGCCTGCTTGTTCATGCTGCCTCCTGTGGCAGTAGTCGTCGAGAGACGTTAGTTATAGGCTGTGTTCACTTACCTGAGGATTGGCGCGAACGACACTATGCGGGCAAAAACTGACACCTCAGCCAACCTCGATATCGGCTTGCTGCTGTACCCCGGCGTCCAGCGCGCCGCTGTGCATGGCCTGGCCGACCTGTTCCTGGTGGCCAACCGGGTTGCGGCCGAACTGGGGGCCGTCGAGCTGCCGCACATTCGGGTCAGTTGCTGGCAGGCAGATGAGGCAGGGCAGTTGTTGCCAGCATCGGATAGCTCTGCTGTTGCCGCATCGGGCTTGCGCGTACTGATCATTCCGCCAAGCCTGGAGTCGGCTCCGCAAGCTGAGTTGCTGGAGCGTCACCGTGCGTCGCTGTGTCTGATGCACGGGCGTGGTACGGTGCTGGCGTCGGTATGCATCGGGGTATTTTTCATTGCTGCCAGCGGTTTGCTCGATGGGCGCCCGGCCTGCACGCACTGGAACTATGTGCATGCGCTTGCCCAGCGCTTCCCCAAGGTGCGGGTAGAGGCCCAGCAGCCATTGCTGGATGACGGCGACATCGTGACCTCGGCGGGGTTGATGGCCTGGACTGACTTGGGCTTGCGTCTGCTGGAGCGCTTTGTGGGGGCAACGGTGGCACAGGAGACCGCCCGCTATCTGGCGGTCGATCCGGTCGCGGCGCCGCTGCCCGGAGCTGTCTTCAGCCCGCGCCTAGACCACGGCGACGAGGCCGTGTTGAAGGTGCAGCACTGGTTGCAGGGCAATGGCGGGCAGGATGCCGACCTGAGCACGATGGCTGCCTGCGCGGGGCTGGAGGAGCGCACTTTCTTGCGGCGCTTTCGTGCAGCTACCGGGCTGCGCCCGACCGAGTATTGCCAGCAGGTGAGGGTAGGTCGGGCGTGCCGTTTGCTGGAGTTCACCCGGCGCAACGTCGAACAGATCGCGTGGGGTGTCGGCTACCAGGACCCGGGTGCGTTTCGCAAGGTGTTCCAGCGTGTCACCGGCCTTACCCCGAGTGATTATCGGCGACGGTTTGCGGTGTCCGGTCAGGGTATGTAGAAACCACTTGACCTTGACTTTACTTGAGGTTTTACCCTGCACGGCATCGCGCTGCATGCGTCCGTAGCCAGGAGACTGTCGATGTTGGCAAAACCTCATGCCTTGTGGTTCACCCAGATGATCGAATACGAAGTGCCCACCATGTGCCAGCAGGCATTGGCCCACGCCCTGGTGGTGCGTAGTGAGGCGCTGGCTGCGCGTTGCGAAGGGCTGCAGGGTGTGAGTATCCAGGCCAGCGACGATGGCAGCCGGGTGTTGCAATACCTGCAATGGCAGTCACGCCAGGCCTGGGCTGCGGCAGCCGTGCACTTCGTCGAGGCGTCGTTTCTTGACCTGCTGGGCAAGCATCAGGCGCGAAGCATCAACTTCGCCGCCTACCAGGCCCTGCGCAGCCTGGTGCGCGGTGACGATGGCGTCCTGCATTGCCAGGTGGGCGGGCATCAGGCATACCAAGGCGCGTAGCGCTGTGTGCAATGATTGTGCTGCATGTGAAGTCTTCGTCCTGGGGCGTTCAGCGGAACTTGATCAGTGATCCTGGCCCTGTTGTAGGAAGTGTCTTGTTGGCTCAGGGTGTGGCGGGCAATGCATGCCGTATCTTGGTCGTCGCGATTGCAGCGCTCTGGCGGCTGTTCCATTATCGGTTTATTGGATAAACCGTTATGAAGCCGCAGGAGAGCGCATGAACGTCCAGACCACCCTTGAGCAAAGCGTGCCGCAGCGACTGGTGCACGTGCGCCAAGTCATGGCGGCAGAGGGCATCGATGCCTTGCTGGTACCCTCTGCCGATCCCCATCTTTCCGAATACCTGCCCGGTTACTGGCAGGGGCGTCAGTGGCTTTCGGGGTTTCAGGGCTCGGTCGGTACGTTGGTGGTCACCCCCGGGTTTGCCGGCCTGTGGGTCGATAGCCGGTACTGGGAGCAGGCGGCTCACGAGCTGGAGGGCAGCGGCATCGAACTGATGAAACTGTTGCCGGGCAAACCCGGGGCGCTGGAATGGTTGGGCGAAAACGTCGAGCGCAACGGTCGCGTGGCAGTGGATGGCGCGGTCATGGCCCTGGCTTCGGCGCGCCAACTGGGTGAGCGGCTGAAGGCGCGTGGAGCGCGGCTGGTGACTGACATGGACCTGCTGGGTCAGGTCTGGGACGGGCGCCCGGCGCTGCCAGGTAACCCGGTGTACCAGCACTTGCCGCCACACGCCACGGTGAACCGGGCGGAAAAGCTCGCGCAATTGCGCCAGGGCATACAGGCCAAGGGGGCCGACTGGCACTTCATCGCGACTCTGGACGACATTGCCTGGCTGTTCAACCTGCGCGGAAGCGATGTCTCCTACAATCCGGTTTTCCTGGCCTTTGCCCTGATCAATCAGCAGCAGGCCATCCTGTTCGTGGGCCAGGACAAGGTGGACGCGCACCTGCGTCACGTGCTGGAGGTCGACGGCATCGAGGTGCGTGACTATAGCGAAGCAGGCAAGGCGGTAGGCACCGTTCCCGCGGGGGCGCGGCTGCTGGTGGATCCGGCACGGGTCACCTGCGGCCTGCTGGACAACCTGGCGGCAGAGGTGGTGCTTGTCGAGGGGCTCAACCCCACCACGCTGAGCAAGTCTTGCAAGGGTGAAGACGACCTGGTGCACATTCGCCAGGTCATGGAGCAGGACGGTGCGGCCTTGTGCGAATTTTTCGCCTGGTTCGAGGCGAATCTCGGCCGGGAGATCATTACCGAGCTGACGGTTGACGAGCAATTGAGTGCCGCGCGTGCTCGGCGCCCGAACTTCGTGTCGCTGAGTTTTTCTACCATCGCCGCCTTCAATGGCAATGGCGCGATGCCACACTACCGTGCCACCGAGCAGTCGCATGCGCTCATCGAGGGTAATGGCTTGCTGCTGATCGACTCGGGCGGTCAATACCTGGGCGGCACTACCGACATCACCCGCATGGTGCCGGTCGGTAACCCCAGCCAGGCGCAGAAGCAGGACTGCACCCGTGTGCTCAAGGGCATGATTGCCCTGTCGCGTGCCACGTTCCCGCGAGGGGTGTTGTCGCCGTTGCTCGACGCCATTGCCCGGGCGCCGATCTGGGCTGATCAGGTCGATTACGGTCATGGTACCGGTCACGGGGTGGGCTACTTCATGAACGTGCACGAGGGGCCTCAAGTGATCGCCTACCAGGCGGCACCTGCACCGCAGACGGCGATGCAAGCGGGCATGATCAGCTCGATCGAACCGGGTACGTACCGGCCGGGGCAGTGGGGTGTACGCATCGAGAACCTGGTGGTCAACCGCGAAGCGGGCAAGAGTGCCTTCGGTGACTTCCTGCACTTCGAGACCTTGACGCTGTGCCCTATCGACACCCGCTGTCTGTTGCCCGAGTTGCTGACCAGGGAAGAGGTGGAGTGGCTGAACGGCTATCACGCCCATGTGCGTGAGCGTCTGGCGCCCTTGCTCCAAGGGGAGGCACTGGCCTGGATGGAAGAGCGTACTGCACCGCTGTAAGGCAGATGAAAAAGGGCAGTTTTCGAGCTGCCCTTTTCTCTATTTACAGATGACGATCATGCTACGGCTGGTGTAACCCGCCGGGTTGATGCCGAACAAGTAGTCACCCGCTTCTTCATCGTTGTCGCCCGAGCGTGCAATGACCCGGTAGCCGCGCGTGCTGCAGGAGCTTGCCGCCTTGCTGTAGCAATTGTCCCACGAGGAAGAAAGGCCGGAGCAGTTGATATGCAGGCCCTTCTTGCCCCTTTTGACCTCGGTCTTGGCTGTGGCGGCACATCCAGCAATAGCCAAGATGGCCAGGATGAGAAAAATTCGTTTCATTCCTGTCCTTAAATGCAGGGCAAATCAGTTGTCTCGACCCTGTCGTTGTCGCTTTGGTTCTTCCTGAACCTTCCCCCAGTGTCCGTGTTCGGCCCAGTAGATAGCGTAAAGATGATGATTCTGTGACAGCTTAATCAGCGAGACGGGCTGCTACAATCACTAATCCCGTCTCAAATGAAAATATTTCTCATATCAGTCTGCCGCTATGGCTGGGCTGGGCGCCTTGCGCATGGACAGGGTAGTGCCGACCGAGGCGGTAATGATTGCCAGAATCGCAAGCCATTGGGTAAGCGTCAGCACCTCACCGAGGAACAGCAGCCCGGACAATGCGCCGAATGCCGGTTCGATGCTCATCAGGGTGCCGAACGTGCGCGCCGGGATTCGCGTCAGGGCAACCATTTCCAGGCTGTATGGCAAGGCGGTGGACAGTATTGCAACGGCCAACGCAATGGGGATCACGGCAGGTGTGAGCAGAGCGCTGCCAGCGTGGGCGATACCGATGGGGGCGACGAACAGGGCTGCGACTACCACCCCCAGGGCCGCGCTCTGAATGCCATGCTCGGCGCCTGCGCGTTGTCCGAACAGGATGTACAGCGCCCAGCACACACCTGCTCCCAGCGCATAGGCGGCGCCCAGTGGGTCGAGTGCCTGGCCGCTTTGGCCTGCCGGCAGCAACAGCAGCAGGCCGGCGATGGCCAGGGCAATCCACAGGAAATCGATCGGTCGGCGCGAGGAGAGGATCGCCACGGCCAGTGGGCCGGTGAATTCCAGGGCCACGGCGATACCGATCGGCACCGTTTGCAGGGCCATATAGAAGAGGAAGTTCATGCCGCCCAGTGCCATGCCGTAGATCACCACGTTGCGCAACGTGCTGGCGGTCATGCGTACCCGCCACGGGCGCAATATAAGTAGCATGATGATGCTGGCAAAAATCAGACGCAGGGTGGTGGTGCCTTGTGCGCCGATGATCGGGAACATGCTTTTGGCCAGAGAGGCGCCGGACTGAATCGATGCCATGGCGATAAGCAGTAGGCCGATTGGGAAGAGGGTGGCGGCCAGGCTGCGGGTCTGGGTGTTCATTTAAGTGCGGCAATCCTTGGGCGGGGGAAGTGATGAGCAATATAGTGCGCAATTGGTGGGGTGGGTGGTAGCCCTCAAGTGGGTTTACCAGAAATATTTCAAATCATTGAAATTAAAGGTTGACCTTCTCGATGGCCTCCCTATAATGCGCACCACTCCAACGCGGTAGCGAAGCAAAGCTAGCCACTGTGTTGAGTCAAGTGTTTGAAGCTAAACGAGTTTCTCGCAAAGAACTTCAAAATAAACGCTTGACAGGCTCTGAGGAAAGCGTAGAATGCGCGCCTCGGTTGAGACGAAAAGCTCTTAACCAAACGCTCTTTAACAAATCGAATCAAGCAATTCGTGTGGGTGCTTGTGAGTATGGACTGATAGTCAAAAAGATTATCAGCATCACAAGTGACCATGCGAGAAATCACATAGTCATTTGAGATTGCTGAGCCAAGTTTAGGGTTTCTTAAAAACCCAAGCAGTATTGAACTGAAGAGTTTGATCATGGCTCAGATTGAACGCTGGCGGCAGGCCTAACACATGCAAGTCGAGCGGATGACGGGAGCTTGCTCCTTGATTCAGCGGCGGACGGGTGAGTAATGCCTAGGAATCTGCCTGGTAGTGGGGGACAACGTTTCGAAAGGAACGCTAATACCGCATACGTCCTACGGGAGAAAGCAGGGGACCTTCGGGCCTTGCGCTATCAGATGAGCCTAGGTCGGATTAGCTAGTTGGTGGGGTAATGGCTCACCAAGGCGACGATCCGTAACTGGTCTGAGAGGATGATCAGTCACACTGGAACTGAGACACGGTCCAGACTCCTACGGGAGGCAGCAGTGGGGAATATTGGACAATGGGCGAAAGCCTGATCCAGCCATGCCGCGTGTGTGAAGAAGGTCTTCGGATTGTAAAGCACTTTAAGTTGGGAGGAAGGGCAGTAAGTTAATACCTTGCTGTTTTGACGTTACCGACAGAATAAGCACCGGCTAACTCTGTGCCAGCAGCCGCGGTAATACAGAGGGTGCAAGCGTTAATCGGAATTACTGGGCGTAAAGCGCGCGTAGGTGGTTTGTTAAGTTGGATGTGAAAGCCCCGGGCTCAACCTGGGAACTGCATCCAAAACTGGCAAGCTAGAGTACGGTAGAGGGTGGTGGAATTTCCTGTGTAGCGGTGAAATGCGTAGATATAGGAAGGAACACCAGTGGCGAAGGCGACCACCTGGACTGATACTGACACTGAGGTGCGAAAGCGTGGGGAGCAAACAGGATTAGATACCCTGGTAGTCCACGCCGTAAACGATGTCAACTAGCCGTTGGAATCCTTGAGATTTTAGTGGCGCAGCTAACGCATTAAGTTGACCGCCTGGGGAGTACGGCCGCAAGGTTAAAACTCAAATGAATTGACGGGGGCCCGCACAAGCGGTGGAGCATGTGGTTTAATTCGAAGCAACGCGAAGAACCTTACCAGGCCTTGACATGCAGAGAACTTTCCAGAGATGGATTGGTGCCTTCGGGAACTCTGACACAGGTGCTGCATGGCTGTCGTCAGCTCGTGTCGTGAGATGTTGGGTTAAGTCCCGTAACGAGCGCAACCCTTGTCCTTAGTTACCAGCACGTAATGGTGGGCACTCTAAGGAGACTGCCGGTGACAAACCGGAGGAAGGTGGGGATGACGTCAAGTCATCATGGCCCTTACGGCCTGGGCTACACACGTGCTACAATGGTCGGTACAGAGGGTTGCCAAGCCGCGAGGTGGAGCTAATCTCACAAAACCGATCGTAGTCCGGATCGCAGTCTGCAACTCGACTGCGTGAAGTCGGAATCGCTAGTAATCGCGAATCAGAATGTCGCGGTGAATACGTTCCCGGGCCTTGTACACACCGCCCGTCACACCATGGGAGTGGGTTGCACCAGAAGTAGCTAGTCTAACCTTCGGGAGGACGGTTACCACGGTGTGATTCATGACTGGGGTGAAGTCGTAACAAGGTAGCCGTAGGGGAACCTGCGGCTGGATCACCTCCTTAATCGACGACATCAGCCTGCTGATGAGCTCCCACACGAATTGCTTGATTCATTGTATAAAGACGATCAAGACCCAAAGTTTTACCCTTAGGTCTGTAGCTCAGTTGGTTAGAGCGCACCCCTGATAAGGGTGAGGTCGGCAGTTCAAATCTGCCCAGACCTACCATTACATGGTATTCGCCGTTGAATACGGGGCCATAGCTCAGCTGGGAGAGCGCCTGCCTTGCACGCAGGAGGTCAGCGGTTCGATCCCGCTTGGCTCCACCACTTGCTGTACCTTGATCAAACTCAGAAATGAGCATTCGTATCGAATGTTGATTTCTGACTTTTGTCAGATCGTTCTTTAAAAATTCGGATATGTGATAGATATAGACTGAACACCAGTTTCACTGCTGGTGGATCAGGCTAAGGTAAAATTTGTGAGTTCTGCTCGAAAGAGCAACGTACGAATTTTCGGCGAATGTCGTCTTCACAGTATAACCAGATTGCTTGGGGTTATATGGTCAAGTGAAGAAGCGCATACGGTGGATGCCTTGGCAGTCAGAGGCGATGAAAGACGTGGTAGCCTGCGATAAGCTTTGGGGAGTCGGCAAACAGACTGTGATCCAGAGATCTCTGAATGGGGGAACCCACTCAGCATAAGCTGAGTATCTTGTACTGAATACATAGGTGCAAGAGGCGAACCAGGGGAACTGAAACATCTAAGTACCCTGAGGAAAAGAAATCAACCGAGATTCCCTTAGTAGTGGCGAGCGAACGGGGACCAGCCCTTAAGTTGGTTTGAGATTAGTGGAACGCTCTGGAAAGTGCGGCCATAGTGGGTGATAGCCCCGTACACGAAAATCTCTTATCAATGAAATCGAGTAGGACGGAGCACGAGAAACTTTGTCTGAATATGGGGGGACCATCCTCCAAGGCTAAATACTACTGACTGACCGATAGTGAACCAGTACCGTGAGGGAAAGGCGAAAAGAACCCGGAGAGGGGAGTGAAATAGAACCTGAAACCGTATGCGTACAAGCAGTGGGAGCCTACTTTGTTAGGTGACTGCGTACCTTTTGTATAATGGGTCAGCGACTTATATTCAGTGGCGAGCTTAACCGAATAGGGGAGGCGTAGCGAAAGCGAGTCTTAATAGGGCGTTTAGTCGCTGGGTATAGACCCGAAACCGGGCGATCTATCCATGGGCAGGTTGAAGGTTAGGTAACACTGACTGGAGGACCGAACCGACTACCGTTGAAAAGTTAGCGGATGACCTGTGGATCGGAGTGAAAGGCTAATCAAGCTCGGAGATAGCTGGTTCTCCTCGAAAGCTATTTAGGTAGCGCCTCATGTATCACTGTAGGGGGTAGAGCACTGTTTCGGCTAGGGGGTCATCCCGACTTACCAAACCGATGCAAACTCCGAATACCTACAAGTGCCGAGCATGGGAGACACACGGCGGGTGCTAACGTCCGTCGTGAAAAGGGAAACAACCCAGACCGTCAGCTAAGGTCCCAAAGTCATGGTTAAGTGGGAAACGATGTGGGAAGGCTTAGACAGCTAGGAGGTTGGCTTAGAAGCAGCCACCCTTTAAAGAAAGCGTAATAGCTCACTAGTCGAGTCGGCCTGCGCGGAAGATGTAACGGGGCTCAAACCATGCACCGAAGCTACGGGTATCATCTTATGATGATGCGGTAGAGGAGCGTTCTGTAAGCCTGTGAAGGTGAGTTGAGAAGCTTGCTGGAGGTATCAGAAGTGCGAATGCTGACATGAGTAACGACAATGCGAGTGAAAAACTCGCACGCCGAAAGACCAAGGTTTCCTGCGCAACGTTAATCGACGCAGGGTTAGTCGGTCCCTAAGGCGAGGCTGAAAAGCGTAGTCGATGGAAAACAGGTTAATATTCCTGTACTTCCAGTTATTGCGATGGAGGGACGGAGAAGGTTAGGCCAGCCTGGCGTTGGTTGTCCAGGTTTAAGGTGGTAGGCTGGAATCTTAGGCAAATCCGGGATTTCAAGGCCGAGAGCTGATGACGAGTTGCCTTTAGGCGACGAAGTGGTTGATACCATGCTTCCAAGAAAAGCTCCTAAGCTTCAGATAACTGGGAACCGTACCCCAAACCGACACAGGTGGTTAGGTAGAGAATACCAAGGCGCTTGAGAGAACTCGGGTGAAGGAACTAGGCAAAATGGCACCGTAACTTCGGGAGAAGGTGCGCCGGCGAGGGTGAAGGACTTGCTCCGTAAGCTCATGCCGGTCGAAGATACCAGGCCGCTGCGACTGTTTATTAAAAACACAGCACTCTGCAAACACGAAAGTGGACGTATAGGGTGTGACGCCTGCCCGGTGCCGGAAGGTTAATTGATGGGGTTAGCGCAAGCGAAGCTCTTGATCGAAGCCCCGGTAAACGGCGGCCGTAACTATAACGGTCCTAAGGTAGCGAAATTCCTTGTCGGGTAAGTTCCGACCTGCACGAATGGCGTAACGATGGCGGCGCTGTCTCCACCCGAGACTCAGTGAAATTGAAATCGCTGTGAAGATGCAGTGTATCCGCGGCTAGACGGAAAGACCCCGTGAACCTTTACTATAGCTTTGCACTGGACTTTGAATTTGCTTGTGTAGGATAGGTGGGAGGCTTTGAAGTGGGGACGCCAGTTCTCATGGAGCCATCCTTGAAATACCACCCTGGCAACTTTGAGGTTCTAACTCAGGTCCGTTATCCGGATCGAGGACAGTGTATGGTGGGTAGTTTGACTGGGGCGGTCTCCTCCCAAAGAGTAACGGAGGAGTACGAAGGTGCGCTCAGACCGGTCGGAAATCGGTCGTAGAGTATAAAGGCAAAAGCGCGCTTGACTGCGAGACAAACACGTCGAGCAGGTACGAAAGTAGGTCTTAGTGATCCGGTGGTTCTGTATGGAAGGGCCATCGCTCAACGGATAAAAGGTACTCCGGGGATAACAGGCTGATACCGCCCAAGAGTTCATATCGACGGCGGTGTTTGGCACCTCGATGTCGGCTCATCACATCCTGGGGCTGAAGCCGGTCCCAAGGGTATGGCTGTTCGCCATTTAAAGTGGTACGCGAGCTGGGTTTAGAACGTCGTGAGACAGTTCGGTCCCTATCTGCCGTGGACGTTTGAGATTTGAGAGGGGCTGCTCCTAGTACGAGAGGACCGGAGTGGACGAACCTCTGGTGTTCCGGTTGTCACGCCAGTGGCATTGCCGGGTAGCTATGTTCGGAAGAGATAACCGCTGAAAGCATCTAAGCGGGAAACTTGCCTCAAGATGAGATCTCACTGGGATCTTGAATCCCCTAAAGGGCCGTCGAAGACTACGACGTTGATAGGTTGGGTGTGTAAGCGCTGTGAGGCGTTGAGCTAACCAATACTAATTGCCCGTGAGGCTTGACCATATAACACCCAAGCAATTTGCTGACGCAGATTGCGGTGGTGAAGACGAAAGACCCGAAAATTCGTAAGACCACAAACATCACATATCCGGATTCGCCGGGCTGTCCATCTGGACATTCTGGCTACAGAATTTCTTGACGACCATAGAGCATTGGAACCACCTGATCCCATCCCGAACTCAGTAGTGAAACGATGCATCGCCGATGGTAGTGTGGGGTTTCCCCATGTGAGAGTAGGTCATCGTCAAGATTCATTTCGCAAAACCCCTATCTGCACATGCAGGTAGGGGTTTTGTCTTTGTGGGCAAAAAAGCCAGGGCTTGTTTGAATCACTGTGGGCATGCCGTGAAGCAGGCAACTCGGTGGAGGACACCGGCTTCGCCGGTGTTCGCGGGTAAACCCGCTCCTACAGGGTTTGCGGGTAAACCTGCTCCTACAAATCATGAAATGTGCGTCATTTATACCTGAGGCATGACGGTGTAATGCTACGCTCGCGGAAATACTCAGCACGGATACTTACCATGGAAATGAACTGGCATCAGGCCCTGCAAGAGAGCCTAAGCTGGCTGGCAATTGCCTCGTTCATCACCCTTGTCAGCTTCGCTGCAGCCGCGACTCTGGCGGTGCGTTGCACACGCTGGGGCAGCCAGTTCTGGCAGCTTGCCGGGCCCTATTTCAGTTTCAGGCGCAGTTGGCGGCCGTTGCTGGTGTTCGCACTGCTGTTGGTTCTGACGCTGTTTTCGGTTCGCCTTAACGTGCTGTTCTCGTTTTGGTACAACGGCTTCTACAGCGCTTTGCAAGGCCTTGACCAAACGGCGTTCTGGTACTTGCTCGGTGTTTTCGCGGTGCTGGCCACCATCCATGTGCTGCGCTCGTTGTTCACCTTCTATGTCAGTCAGGCATTCAGCATCAAGTGGCGGGTCTGGCTGACCGAGCGCCTGACCCACGACTGGATGCAGGGCGATGCCTATTACCGTGGCCAGTTCCTTGCCGAGCCGGTGGACAACCCCGACCAGCGTATCGAACTGGACGTCAACGCTTTCGTCACCAACTCGGTCACCCTTGCCTTGGGCGCAGTCAGTGCGCTGGTTTCGCTTGTGGCGTTCACCGGCATCCTCTGGGGGCTGTCAGCACCGTTGACGGTGGCCGGGGTGGAGATCCCTCGGGCGATGGTGTTTGCCGTGTACCTGTATGTCATCGCCGCCACCTGGGTGGCCTTCCGACTAGGGCGCCCGCTGATCCGGCTTAACTTCCTCAACGAGAAACTCACCGCCAACTTCCGTTACACGTTGATGCGTCTGCGTGAGAACGCCGAGAACATTGCCTTCTACCAAGGTTCGCAAGTCGAGCGGGGCACGTTGCTGGGCCGCTTTGCTTCCTTGATCGTGAATGTCTGGGCATTGGTGTACCGGAACCTGAAGCTCAGTGGCTTCAACTTGGGTGTCAGTCAGGTTGCTGTCGTGTTTCCGTTCATTCTTCAGGCGCCGCGCTTCTTCAGTGGGGCGATCAAGCTGGGCGATGTCATGCAAACTTCCCAGGCCTTTGGGCAGGTGCAGGATTCTCTGTCGTTCTTCCGTGAGTCGTACGATGCGTTCGCGCAGTACCGCGCGACCCTTGACCGCCTCACTGGCTTTCTGGATGCCAACCAGCAGGCAAGTGCGTTGCCGCGCGTCACGACCGAAGACCAGGCGCATGCGCTGCAGATCGCGGGCTTACAGGTGCTGCGCCCGGACGGACATGCCCTTATCGCCAACCTGGACCTGAGCCTGCACGCCGGTCAGGCGTTGTTGATCAAAGGGCCGTCAGGCAGTGGTAAAACCACGCTGCTGCGTGCCCTGGCGGGCCTTTGGCCGTATGCCGAAGGCAAGGTCAGGCGGCCAACGGGCCATCAGGCACTGTTCC
Organism: Pseudomonas sp. LTR0; assembly: GCF_036630035.1. Classification (NCBI taxonomy): domain Bacteria; kingdom Pseudomonadati; phylum Pseudomonadota; class Gammaproteobacteria; order Pseudomonadales; family Pseudomonadaceae; genus Pseudomonas; species Pseudomonas sp. LTR0. Next base: position 3,533,221 of record NZ_CP123734.1, on the reverse strand, counting down.
TGTCGCAACGCCCGTACCTGCCGCTGGGTGACTTGCGTACCGTCATTGCCTACCCGGCAGCCAGCCATCCCAAGGATGAACTGCTGATGCAGCAGGCATTGCGCCAGGTCAACCTGGCCCACCTCACCGAGCGTCTCGACGTCAGCTGCGACTGGTCACACATCCTCTCGGTGGGCGAGCAGCAGCGCCTGGCGTTTGCCCGGGTGCTGTTCAACAGGCCGCAGGTGGTGTTCCTCGACGAGTCCACCTCGGCGATGGATGAAGGGCTCGAGCATGCCCTGTATGCGTTGTTGCGTTCGGAGATGCCGAGTGCATTGCTGGTCAGTGTCGGCCACCGTAGCACGCTGGCGGCGTTCCATACCCATCGGCTTGAGGTGGATGGGCATGGCGGTTGGTCGTTGCTGGAGCAGGAAGCTGCGCTGGCCTAGTTCGGCTTGAGTTCCGCGGCCCCTTCACACATAGCAGTGCATCTCGTGCAACGCACTGCTAGGTGTGAGGGGCTGTCGAGCACCACGATGTTTTTCAATAATTCCAGAATCCCGCGACCCAGCGGAACCCTTCACCGTCGACTGCTACCCGCCCTACAGAAGGGAAGGGCAAGTGTGTCGCGACGAACAGTTCGCCAGTGGTTGCGGCATCGTTTAGCAGCGCCATCCTTACCCGCACTGACTCCTCGGGGTCGTGTTCGAAGCCGTTGTGCCAATCCGGGTGGTCAAAGGCTACCGGGAACAGTGCGTCTCCGGCGAAGGTCAGCTGCTCTCCGTTCGAGTTGATGTACACCACACAGTGCCCCGGGGTATGACCGCCGGTAAGGGTGGCGACGACACCGGGCGCCACTTCATGGTGCAGCTCAAAGGTGCGGATCTTGTCGCCGTAGGCCTGCATGAACGCTTTTGCCGTAGACCGCAGCACATCTGGTACCGGTTTAGGCATGTCCGTTTGCGAAAAGTCCGGTGCAGCCCAGAAGTCTACTTCTGTCGCGGTGACATGGATCTTTACGTCCGCACGCAAGCGGTTCTTCACCTCATCCACCAGCAGACCGCCGATGTGATCCATGTGCATGTGGGTGATGACGATATCGGTGATCGACTCCAGCGCGATGCCGGCCGCCGCCAGCCGTTTCGGGAACAGCCCGGCCCGCGGGAACCCAGGGAACTGCCCACCCAGCCCGGCATCCACCAGGATGACCTGCTCGCCGCTGCGCACCAGCAATACATTCAGCGCCCAGTCGAAGGTTTCCGGCCCCAGGAACATGTCCTTGAACCAAGCTGCGCGGGCGGCTGGGTCAGCGTTGGTCGACATGGTTTCGGTGGGCAATGGCAGTACACCGTCGCTCACCACCAGCACCTCGATGTCACCGACTTTCACTGCATAGCGCGAGGGCACCAGTTCTTCGGCCTCGATCGGGACGACATTGTTCATTGGCATTGTCATGGTCGTTCTCCTGCTGGATGGGAAGGTCGTGCGGGGCTCAAGCCACTGGAATCGACGGGTCGGCAGAGGCAAGGGCGGTGGCGCGCTCGGCTGCCGGCGGGTAGATCCACACGGTGTTGATCTGGGTCTTGAGCTCCTTGGCTTCGCCTTTCACCAGTTTCAACTGGCGGTCCCAGCCCTCGCTGTATACGGCGCCCCAAGCGCCCAGATCCAGACAAGTCACGTACTTGGGCTGTCGGTAAGTCGTGGGTGTCACACCCAGCAGATCGGCGGCGGCGTTATTGCCGGCATGGCGACCAAGGCTGATGGCATGCTGGCAGGACATCACAGCGAAATTGCCGATCTCGTCAGTGGCTGCATAAGCCACATCGCCTGCGGCAAAGACATGGTCCAGGCCGCGCACCTTGAGGTTGCCGTCCACATGCAGGCGCCCCTGGTGGTCACGGGTACCGGTCAGTTGTTCGGTCAGCGGGCTGGCGCGCATGCCGGCAGTCCAGACCACGGTCTGGCTTTCGATATGTCGGCCATCAGCCAGCGTTACGCCATTGGCATCCACTGCAGTTACGGTGGCACCGACAATCCATTCGATACCCAGTTCATCCGAGGCTTCAATGATCGAAGGCCGGATACCCTCACCCAGGGCGGCGCCAATGCGCTCGCCGCGGTCGACAAGGACCACCCGGATCTCCGCGTCTTCGCCCAGAGCCGCACGCAAGCGTGCAGGCATCTCGGTAGCGGTTTCGATACCAGTGAAGCCGCCGCCGGACACCACCACGGTATTGCGGGCGCTGCTTGCGGGACGTTTGCCCAGCGCCATCAGGTGCTGCTCCAGGCGCGCTGCTGATTCGATCTGATCCACGTCGAAGCTATATTGGTTCAGGCCAGGCACGGGGGGACGAGACAGCAGGCTGCCACTTGCCAGAATCAGGCGGTCGTAGGCCAATTGCGCCTGTTGCCCGGCTTCGTCGCGGTAGCTGACGCGGCGGGCCAGCTCGTCGATGCTTTCGGCGCAGCCCTTGATGAAGTTTACGTCGACAGCATCGAAGAGCGCCTGGAGCGGGGCGAACATGCTATGCACGTCGGCCTCATAGAAACGCGGGCGGATACGCAGTTCAGCCTGTGGCGCCAGCACGGTAATTTGCACGTCTTGCCGACCATGCATATCGAGCAGGCGCGCGGCGCTCAGGGCGCTCCACAATCCGGCGAATCCTGCGCCAATAACCAGAAGTTGCTGTTTCATGATCGTGCTCCTGTCTTGAACGGTTAAGGTTCTTTTCTTCGGCCCTCGCGGGACGCTGTAGGTCGATGTTATGCAGGGGCAGGGATGCGCACACTTCTCCATGGGTGTGCAGTGGATTACGCATGGGGCGTAAGCAGCTATACGATCGTATCGAAGGGACTGTTCAGTGGTGCAGGGCGGTCTCGATGCAGTCCAGCAGCTGCTGGGCTTCGAATGGTTTTGGCAGACAGCTGACTACGCCTGCCATACCCGGGGTGATGCGTGAGCGTTGGCCCGGGTGGGCGCTGATGAAGATCACCGGAATGTCGAACCCACGTACCTGTAGTTGCGTCAAAAGCTCGACGCCACACATGCCGGGCATCTGGATGTCGGAGATCAGGCAGCCTGCCTGGCTCGGGCCATCAGAGGCAAGGAAATCAATGCCGCTGGCAAAGGTGCGGGCACGGTAGCCGGTGGCGCGCAACAGGCCGTCGAGCGCATCGCGCAGGGACTCGTCGTCGTCGACAACGGCAATCAGAGTTGCGGTGGGCTGCTTCATGCGCGGTCTGCTCTTGGCGGCCTTTGCCATTGCTTCAAGATACCCGGTCGCGCAAGTGGCAGAAGTATACCTAGGTATAGCTGGGCCATACCTGCGTCTGGTATTGCCGGTTTCCGGTGGCCAAACCTGTGAACCTTGCCCAACAATAGGCTAGATTTTCAACCTGCCAACAGCACGCGGCGTCACGGCTGAAGGAGCGCAAATGGCCTTACAGAGCACACACGGCCCGAATGAGCCGGTGGTGTATATCGTTGATGACGACGAGTCCATGCGCCTGGCCCTCGACGGGCTGTTCCGTTCGGTCGGCTTGCAGGTGCAAAGTTTTGCTTCCACCCAGGACTTTGTTGCCTTCCCCCGCAAGGCTGTGCCCGGCTGCCTGGTGCTCGATGTGCGTCTGCGTGCCGAAAGCGGCCTGGCGTTCCATGCACAGATGGAGCAGGGAGGGGTGCATATTCCGGTGATATTCATCACAGGGCATGGTGATATTGCCATGTCGGTCAAAGCGATGAAGGCTGGCGCGGTAGACTTTCTGACCAAACCGTTCCGTGACCAGGACATGCTCGACGCAGTGGCCAGTGCCCTGGCTCGCGACCGCGAGCGTCTGGCAGGTGAACAGGCCGGCGGGGCATTGCGCAGCGCTTTCGAGACGCTAACGTCCAGGGAGCGGCAGGTGCTGGCCTTCGTTATCGCCGGCCTGATGAACAAGCAGATCGCCGCTGAGTTGAACCTCAGCGAGGTCACCGTGAAAGTGCATCGTGGGCAGATGATGAAGAAACTCGGCGCTCGCTCGGTCGCCGATTTGGTGCGCATGGCCGAGGCGCTGGGTGTCGAGCCGTTGCGTCGCATGGTCTGACACAGCCCGCATGCGTCCAACTTGATGAAGGGGCCCGGACCCATGCCAGGTAAACAGCAAGTCCTGTGGAACGATGGTGATCGCCTGTTTTGCCGGCTACGGCGCCCGGACGGCACCCGCGTGCTGCTGATGCAGCCGGCCAATGAGCAGCCTGCGCCCGCCACCGTCGACCGCTTGGCACATGAATATGGTCTACGCGATGAGCTTGAGGGTAGCTGGGCGCTGCAGCCCCAGGCCTTGGAGCGCTTCAATGGCAAGCCGCGCCTGGTACTGAGCGACCCGGGCGGCCAACCGTTGTCGGCCTTGCTGATGTCACCGCTGGACATCGAAACCTGCCTTGAGCTGGCTGTGGCAATTAGCGTTGCCTTGGGCCGCCTGCACTTGGCCGGGTTGGTGCACAAGGACCTCAAACCCCACCATATTCTGGTTGACTGCGACGATGGCAAGGTCCGCCTTACCGGTTTCGGCCTGGCGTCACGCTTGCCCCGCGAGCGGCAAGCGCCCGAACCGCCGGAGACCATCGCCGGCACCTTGGCATACATGGCGCCTGAGCAGACAGGACGGATGAACCGCTCCGTAGACTCACGCAGTGACCTCTACGCGCTGGGGGTGAGCCTGTACCAGATGCTCACTGGTTCGCTGCCCTTCAGCGCCACAGAACCCATGGAGTGGGTGCACTGCCACATTGCTCGCAAACCACTGCCACCCAGCGAGCGCGTTACCACCGTGCCGCCGCTGCTGTCCCGACTGGTGATGAAACTCCTGGCCAAGACCGCTGAAGATCGCTACCAGAGTGCTGCCGGCCTTGAGCAAGACCTGCGCCGGTGCCTTGCCGAGTGGCGACAAGGCCGGAGCATCAAGGCCTTCAGCCTGGATGAACAAGGCGCCCCCGACCGCCTGTTGATCCCGGAAAAGCTATACGGTCGCGAACGCGAAGTGCAGATTCTCGAAGATGCCTTCGCTCGCATGGTGCGCAGCAGCGTGCCGGAGCTGGTGCTGATTTCCGGTTATTCGGGTATCGGAAAATCCTCGGTGGTCAATGAGTTGCACAAGGTACTGGTACCACCGCGAGGACTGTTCGCAAGTGGCAAGTTCGACCAGTACAAGCGCGATATCCCGTATTCCACCCTGGTGCAGGCGTTTCAGGGGCTGGTGCGCACGTTGCTTGGGAAAAGCAGCGAGGTGCTGGCCGGATGGCGTACGGCATTGCTGGCGGCGTGTGGGCCCCACGCACGGCTTATGACCGACCTGATCCCGGAGCTGCGGCTGATCATCGGCGAGCCTGCGCCAGTGCCGGAGCTTGATCCGCAGCAGGCGCAACGGCGGTTTTTGCTGGTATTGAGACGCTTCATCTCGGTGTTTGCCCGCGCCGAGCACCCGCTGGCGCTTTTTCTGGACGACCTGCAGTGGCTGGACGCGGCGACCCTCGACCTGCTCGAAGACCTGCTTACGCACCCGGAACTGCGCTTTCTGATGGTGGTGGGCGCCTACCGCGACAACGAGGTGGATGCCCACCACCCATTGACCGCCAGGCTCCAGGCGATTCGCCAGGCCGGCGCCCCTGTGCATGAGGTTCGCCTTGCGCCCCTGGCACGCCCGCATATCGAACAGCTGATCGCCGAGTCACTGCACTGCCCGGCCCCGAGCGTGATGGGCCTGGCCCAGCTGGTACAGGACAAGACCGCCGGCAACCCGTTTTTTGTCATCCAGTTTCTCCAGGCGCTGGCCGAGGAGTCGCTCCTGGCCTACGACCACGCAGCCCGGCGCTGGCGTTGGGATTCGCAGCGTATCCATGCCAAGGGTTACACCGACAATGTCGTCGACCTGATGGTTGGCAAGCTCGCCCGACTGCCGCTGGCAACCCGTCAGGCACTTCAGCACCTGGCCTGCCTGGGGAACGTGGCGCATACGCAGACGCTTGCCCTGGTGCTCGATCTGCCGATGGAGCGTGTACAGGCGGTTTTATGGGCGGCAATCCGGCTGGAGCTGGTCGCCCACCATGACGGCACCTGCGCGTTCGTTCATGACCGCATTCATGAAGCCGCCTACTCGCTGATTGCCGAACAAGACCGCGCTGCCATGCACCTGCGCATCGGTCGCCTGCTGGCTAACCAAGTGCCGGGCAAGCACCGCGATGAAGCCATTTTCGAGATCGTCGGGCAGCTCAACCGCGGTGCGACGCTGATCGATGCCCCTGGCGAACGCAAGCAGTTGGCCGAACTCAACCTGTTTGCCGGGCGCCGGGCCAAGGCCGCATCGGCCTACGGATCGGCCTTGGCCTACCTGAGCGTGGGCGAGCAATTACTGGAGGGGCCGTGTGCCGCTTATCCGCATGAATTGAGCTTTGCCCTGGCGCTGAACCGGGCTGAATGCGAGTTTCTCACCGGCCAGCTCGGGTGCGCGGACGCGCGGCTGATCGGCCTGGCTCGGCGCGCCAGGACCGCAGCTGAAGGCGTTGCGGTAGCGTGCTTGCATATGGATGTTTGCCTGATGCTCGACCGCAGCGATCGCGCGGTGGCGGTTTGCCTCGCCTGGCTGCGGCAGGTGGGCATCCACTGGGTCGCGCGGCCGAGCGATGACGAGGTACGTGGTGAATATGACCAGATCGCGTTGCGGGTAGGCGCGCGTAGTATCGAGCAGTTGATTGACCTGCCGCTGATGGAGGACGCGACCTCCCTGGCCACCCTGGATGTCTTGTGCAAGCTGTTCGCCCCGGCCGTGCAAACCAATGCCAACCTGGCCTGCCTGACCATATGCAAGGCTGTAAGCTTGAGCCTTGAGCATGGCAACTGTGATGCATCGTGCATGCTCTACGCCAATATCGGGCGGGTGTCCCGGCGCTATGGCGACTACCAGACCGGTTACCGATTCGGGCGTCTTGCTTGCGAGCTGGTCGAGCGGCGCGGCCTGCAACGCTTTGAAGCCAGTACTTTCCTGTGTTTCTCGATGTTCGTGGTGCGCTGGACGCGGCCGGTCAGCGAGTGTCGCGAGTTGCTGCGCCGGGCCTTCGTCGCGGCCAATCGGGTTGGTGACCTGCCGTATGCCGCTTATGTAGGCAATGGGCTGATATCCGATCAGTTGTTCACTGGTGAACCGCTGGGCAGCATGCAACCGGAGGCCGAGCAAGGATTGGCCTACGCAGAAAAAGTGCATTTCGGGCTGGTGATCGACTTCATGAACACACAGCTGGCGCTGATCCGCACGCTGCGCGGGCAAACGCCGGTGTTTGGATGTCTGAACGACGAGCACTTCAGTGAAGCGCGCTTCGAGCAGCACCTGGACGCTGCCCCGGACCTTGCCTTGGCGGCCGGCAAATACTGGGTGCGCAAGCTGCAGGCGCGCTACCTGGCAGGTGACTATGCGGCGGCCGAAGCCTGTGCGGCGCGGGCCAAGGCGCTTAAATGGGTGATCACCTCGTTTTTCGAGGAAGCGGAGTACCACTTCTTTGCCGCACTGACGCTGGCGGCCGGGCAGAGCATTGATGAAGCCACGTTGCAGGCGCTGGCCGAGCACCATGACGAGCTGCAGATCTGGGCCCGGCAGTGCGCAGAAACCTTCGCCAGCCGGCAGGTGCTGCTGGAGGCCGAAATCGCGCGCTTGCAGGGGCACGTGGTCCACGCTGAGCACCTCTATGAACAGGCCATCCAGCTCGCGCGTGACAGCGGCTTTGTGCATGTCGAGGCGCTTGCAAACGAGTTGGCATCGCGTTTCTACGGCAGCCGCGGGCTTGCCCGGATTGCCCGCGTCTACCTTCGAGATGCGCGTTATGGCTACCTGCGCTGGGGCGCCGATGGCAAGGTGCGCCAGCTGGACAGCCGTCATCGTTATCTGCGCAGCATCGAGCCGGAGCCAGGCCCCACGGCTACCATCGCCACCCCGGTCGAGCACCTGGACCTCGCAACGGTGCTCAAAGTGTCTCGCGCCGTGTCGGGCGAAGTCGATCTGCAGAAACTGATCACCCAAGTGCTGCACACGGCGATCGAGCAAGCCGGTGCCGAGCGGGGCGTGTTGGTCCGCGCCAGAGGGAGCGAGCCGCATATCATCGCGCAGGCAAGTGTGGGGCAGGGTGAAGTGGTGCTTTGCAACGAACCGGTGAGCAGTACGTTGCTGGCCGAATCCGTGCTTTACCAGGTACTGCGCACCGGGGAAAGTCTCTGCCTGGACGACGCCATGGGTGACGCTGCGTTCATGGCTGACGACTACATCCGCCGATGCTCGGCCCGGTCGCTGCTATGCCTGCCGCTTGGCAATCAGGCGCGGCTGGTTGGGGCGCTGTACCTGGAGAACAATCTCAGTGCCGGAGTATTCGACCCCGCGCGTATTGCGGTGTTGCGGCTAGTCGCGTCACAAGCCGCCATCTCGCTTGAAAACGCCAGGCTGTATCACGAGGTAGCGGAACGGGAGGCCAAGAATCGCCAGATACAGGCCGAACTGGCGCATGCCAACCGTGTCGCCACCATGGGCCAGTTGGCCGCTTCGATCGCCCATGAAGTCAACCAGCCGATCGCTGCCACGGTCACCAATGCCAATGCCGCCATCCGCTGGTTGAGCGCAAAGCCACCGGCGCTGGATGAAGTAGGCCTGGGGCTGGGACGGATCATCAAGGATGCCAATCGCGCGGCGCAGGTGCTGGGCCGTATTCGTGAGCTGATCCGCAAAACCCCGCCGCAGAAGCACGCGGTGGGCGTCAACGCCGTGGTGCTGGAGATGGTCGACTTTACCCGTGGCGAGGCCGTGAGGGGGAAAGTACAGGTGCATACCACCCTTGCCGAGGGCTTGCCGCAGGTGCTGGTCGACCGTGTTGAGTTGCAGCAGGTGCTGCTGAACCTGATCCTCAACGCGCTGGAAGCGATGATCGAGGTTGAAGGCGTTCGTAAGCTGCAAATAAGCACGGCCCTCGACCAGGAGGGGGTGCGGGTAACAGTGGCGGACAGCGGGCCCGGATTTGCAGTGGAAAACGTAGAACAGGTTTTCGAGCCTTTTTACACCACCAAGGCGACCGGCCTGGGCATGGGGCTGTCGATCTGCCGCTCGATCATCGACAGCCACGGAGGCCGCTTCTGGGCCAGCCCCAAGCAAAGTCCTGGCGCCCAAGTGCAGTTCACCTTGCCGGCGCTTCTGGTTGATTCAGGTCAATAGTCATCAAGCTGTCGGTTGCATGTTTCTTTTAGTTCGTATCAGCTAGATGGCAAAGAGAACCTAAGCGTGACGAGCGATTTATCAGCATGCTGATACAGCGACGACCGCTCATGTCCACCTAAGCCCGTTACAGTCGAGCTGTGCGCACAGGGGAGTCTCATTGAAAACGCCGGTGGTCGACGCAGTCGTTGAGCAAACACCAATCCCTGCGCATTCCGTGGCCTGGCACACCCTGGCAGCCGAGCAGGTGACAAACCTGCTCGAGGTCAATGCGCATGTCGGACTGGAGGTTGCCGAGGTTCAAGCCCGTCTTGACCGCGCTGGTTTCAATCGCCTGCCACAGGCAGCACGGCGCCCGGCCTGGTTTCGATTCTTGCTGCAATTTCACAACATCCTGATTTACGTGCTTTTAGGATCCGCTGCGATTACCGCGATGCTGCAACATCTGTGGGATACGGTAGTGATCCTGGCGGTGGTAATTGCAAACGCAATCATTGGCTACATTCAGGAAGGCAAAGCAGAAAAGGCGATGGATGCTATCCGGCAGATGCTGGCACCGCGCGCCGCAGTGATTCGCGCAGGCGAACGCTTGAGTATTGCGGGTGAGGAACTGGTACCGGGCGATATCGTATTGCTGGAGGCGGGAGACAAAGTCCCTGCTGATTTACGCTTGCTGCACGCGAACAGGCTTCACATTCAGGAAGCCATTCTTACCGGTGAATCCGTACCCGTAGAAAAACATACCCAATCAGTGCCCCTTGACGCAGCTTTGGGTGATCGAACTTGCATGGCGTTCAGCGGTACGCTCGTGACTTGCGGACAAGCAACAGGCGTTGTAGTGGCGACCGCAGCAGCAGCCGAGATCGGACGCATCAGCACTCTGCTTGCAGGTGTAGAAACGCTGACCACTCCGCTGGTGCAGCAAATGAACGTGTTTGCCCGCTGGCTGACGATCCTGATTTTGTTAGTGGGCGGCTTATTGCTCGTGTTCGGCCATTATGTCGGGCACTACGCCTTCAACGAGATCTTCATGGTCGTGGTGGGGATGTCGGTAGCGGCGATACCTGAAGGTCTGCCTGCCGTCCTTACCATTACGCTGGCCGTGGGCGTTCGGGCAATGGCTCGACGTAACGCCATCGTGCGCCGTCTGCCTACCATCGAAACACTAGGCTCGGTATCCGTCATCTGCACTGACAAGACCGGTACACTGACCCGCAACGAAATGATGGTGGCAACGGTCGTCACGAACGATCTGGTCTTCACGGTCGATGGCACGGGTTATCAGCCCGCGGGAAGCATCAGTCTTGCCGATCAGTTAATTGACCTATCGTCTCACCCCAAGCTGTCTGAACTGGGACGAGCAGCAGGTCTTTGCAACGATGCCGTACTGCGCCTGCATGACGATGTATGGACGGTGGAAGGTGATCCGATGGAGGGGGCATTGCTGGCATTCTCCGGGAAAACCGGAATTGATCGAAATGAGGATCGTCGGGCTTGGCCCCGCACTGATGCCATACCGTTTGACGCTAAACACCGCTTCATGGCGACACTGCATCACAATCATGATGGACATGCCTCCATCTACGTGAAAGGCGCGCCAGAGCAGCTACTGGCCATGTGCACGCATCAGCTTGCAAGCACTCGCGAGACTGAACCGCTCAATGTGGACTACTGGCACGCAAAGGCGAACGCCATTGCTGCCAAGGGGCAGCGTGTATTGGCGTTTGCAGTAAGGCCGGTTCGGCCCGAGCACACCGTGTTGGCGTTCGGGGACGTGCAAGGAAAGTTGACGTTGCTGGGCATGGTCGGTCTGATTGATCCACCTAGACCCGAGACGTTAAAGGCGGTTCAGCAATGCCAAAAAGCGGGCATTGCCGTAAAAATGATCACTGGCGATCATGACGGTACCGCCGCCGCTATCGGTCGCCAGATAGGCTTGCAAAATCCCGACAAGGTGCTGACTGGGGTGGACCTGGACGCCATGAACGATGCCGCCCTCAAGGAGGCGGTAAAGGGCATCAACATTTTTGCTCGCACCAGCCCCGAACATAAGCTCAGGTTGGTAATGCTGCTGCAATCGAACGGCATGACCGTGGCCATGACCGGTGATGGCGTTAACGACGCACCGGCGCTAAAGCGTGCAGACGCCGGTATAGCCATGGGTGGAAAAGGCAGTGAGGCCGCCAAGGAGGCCGCAGACCTGGTGTTGGCCGATGACAACTTCGCCTCCATCGTCGCTGCAGTACGCGAAGGCCGAACAGTCTATGACAACATCAAGAAAGTGTTGAGCTGGACGCTGCCTACCAACGCAGGCGAGACCATGACCATCATTGTCGCGCTGCTCCTCGGCATTACGCTGCCGGTGACGCCGATACAGATTCTGTGGATCAACCTGATAACCGCAGTGACCCTCGGCATCGCGCTCGCGTTCGAGCCCACCGAAGAAAACACCATGCTCAGGCCGCCCCGTTCACGTAAGGAACCACTCATAAGCGCAGCCTTGGTCTGGCATATGGTGCTTGTTTCCATTCTTTTCCTCTGCGGTGTTTATGGCATTTTTTCTTATGCCCTCGACCGAGGCTACTCCGTTGAGTTGGCCCGAACCCTCGCGGTGAACACGTTAGTCGTGATGGAAATATTCCACCTGTTCTTCATCCGTAACCTCTACAGCACATCGCTTACCTGGAAGGGTATTCGCGGCACCAAGGTCGTGTGGATCACCGTCATGGTGATTACCTTCGCTCAGTTCGCCATCACGTATGCGCCACCGCTGCAAAAGGTATTTGCAACGCAGGCAATCCCCTTCCTTGATGGCTTGCTGATCATCGGGGTTGGCGTTGCGCTATTTGCGGTTATCGAGATAGAAAAACAGATTCGAATCCGCTTGTCCGAGTAGAACGGGTTGAATGCTGGCGGCACCCGGAACGACAAGCACCTTCATGACCTGAAAGAGGATTTGGAACATGCACAAAATACTGGTTGCGGTCGATGGTTCCGAGCATTCGGAACGCGCCGTGCGTTACCTTATTGGGCTTATCCAAGAGGGTGGGTTGCTGGGCGGTAATGTTGAGGTACATCTGTTGAATGTACAGCCACTTTTACCCACTCGAATCGCAAATGGCATGAGCGAGGATGAGCGTGATCGCTACTATGGGGATAGAAGTGCCGAGGATTCACGAAAGGCTGAGGTGCTTCTGAAGCAAGAAGGGATTGCATTCACACTCCATAGCTTGCAAGGCGATGCAGCCAGTCAAATTGTGGCATGTGCGCATTTCCTTGGATGTGACAGCATCATCCTGGGTTCGCATGGCAATGGTTTTTTGGCAGGGATTTTTCTGGGGTCTGTCGCGGCAAAGGTGATTCAGCTCTCGGATTTACCCATCACCTTGGTCAAATAAGAGATCGGACAAGGCACGCAGCGCTGGCGCTCCGATTTTTCTCGCGCGCCACATCGGGCCTGCGGGATCTCCAATCGAACCAGACAGCCCGTTGACGATGGTTGCGCAAGAACTGAAGCTTCTGGGTGGAGAGGTGGTATTCGAAAAGCGGCGAGCCAACGCCTTCGAAATGACTGGCCTGGCGGACAATTTGCGGTCTCGCGGGGCTACCGGTGTGGTCATCACTGGCATGAAAACTCAATACTGTGTAGACAGCACCTGCCGTGCTGCTCGTGACCTTGGCTTTGATGCGGTACTTGTCGCCGAAGGTCATACCTGTTCAGACACGCCAATGATGAAAGCTAAGGACATCGTTGCCCATCACAATGCAACGCTTGACGGGCCGTTCTGCCGGCTAGTTCGGGCTGAGGAGTGGAACTTCTAGCGGAGCCCGAAACTACAGGAATGCACTTTACTTGCCATCCTGAGCAACTCATCGAACCCAACCGTGGATCTGCCACCTTTACTCGATACGGTGGCAGACCCAAGTCCTAAAGGCCGCTCAATGGGAATGCCGCGGCGTCCCACCTTCACGGGCGATCACACGCATGTGCAGGGTGGCCGGTTCCAGGCAACCACCGGTGGACAACTGCCCGACCAATTGGCGGTAGAGCTCTTGCCACGGTGTCTGAGAGGCTGGGATGTTCGGCTTCCAGGCAGCGCGACGGCGCGCCACTTCGTTATCGTCTACCAGCAGGTCGACGCGACGCTGGTTGAGGTCGACACGCAGCAAGTCATTGGTCTGAAGGAGTGCCAGGCCGCCCCCGACCGCCGCTTCCGGCGACATGTTAAGAATCGACGGGCTGGCCGAGGTGCCGCTCTGGCGACCGTCGCCCAGGCACGGCAACGAGTCGATGCCTTTTTTGATCAGCGCCGCCGGTGGCGCCATGTTGACCACTTCAGCACTGCCCGGGTAACCCACGGTGCCGGCGCCACGGATCACCAGGATGCAACGCTCGTCGATGTCCAGTGCTGGGTCGTCGATGCGGGCGTGGTAGTCCTCGGGGCCCTCGAACACGATGGCCCGCGCCTCAAAGCTGTTTTCCTTGCCTGGCTCGGACAGGTAGGTCTTGCGGAAGGCTTCGCCGACTACCGACATCTTCATGATCGCGCTGTCGAAGAAATTGCCGCTGAGAACGATGAAACCAGCGCTGTGCTTGAGTGGCTCGTCGAACGGCAGGATAACGTCGCGGTTGCTGGTGACGGTGTCGCTGACCACCTCGCCGATGGTCTTGCCGCTTACCGTAGCGCAGGCTTCATGCAGGCGACCGGCCTTGCGCAGCTCGTGCATCACCGCCGGTACGCCGCCGGCACGGTGGAAACCTTCGCCCAGGTACTTGCCGGCCGGCATGCAGTTGACCAGCAGCGGCACGTCTTCACCGATGCGCTGCCAGTCGTCGAGCGACAACTCGATGCCCATGTGCCGGGCAATGGCGATCAAGTGGGGCGGGCAATTGCTTGAGGCGCCAAGGGCCGAGGCTACTGCGATGGCGTTCTCGAATGCTTCGCGGGTCATGATCGATGAGGGGCGTACGTCTTGCATTACCAGTTCGCAGATGCGTCTGCCGGTGACGTAGGCCATTTGCCCGCGTTCCCGATAGGGCGCGGGGATGCTGGCGCAACCGGGCAGCGACATGCCCAGGGCTTCGGCCAGGGCGTTCATCGACAGCGCCGTGCCCATGGTGTTGCAGTGGCCTACCGACGGTGAAGCAGCGGTGGTCATTTCCATGAAGCCTTCGTAGTCGATTTCGCCGGCAGCCATCAGATTGCGCGCATGCCACAGCACCGTGCCCGAGCCGATCAGTTGGCCCTTGTGATGGCCGTCTAGCATTGGTCCGCCGGACAGCACAATGGCCGGCAGGTCGGTGGTGGCGGCGGCCATCAGGCAAGCTGGAGTGGTCTTGTCGCAGCCGGTGGTCAACACCACACCGTCCAGCGGGTAGCCGTGGAGGATCTCCACCAGTCCCAGGTACGCCAGGTTGCGGTCGAGCGCGGCGGTGGGCCGACGGCTCTGTTCGGCGATCGGGTGTACCGGGAACTCCATCGGAATGCCGCCCGCATCACGGATACCGGCCTTGACCCGCTGAGCCAGTTCCAGGTGATGGCGGTTGCAGGGCGTCAAGTCGCTTCCGGTCTGGGCGATGCCGATGATCGGCCGCCCCGATTGCAGTTCAGCGCGGGTCAGGCCGTAGTTCATGTAACGCTCCACGTACAGCGCAGTCATGTCGGCGTGGCTCGGGTCGTCGAACCATTGCTGACTGCGTAGCGAGCGTTTTGGGGTATCGGTCATATCGATCTCTCTTGTATTTTTTGGCCACTGGTTAGCGTTGCGGCACACCGACGCCTAAATGGTTGTGTTGGGATGAAGCAGCACTTCCCACTGCGTCGTCCAGCGCCGTCAGGTCGCGGCCACGGGTTTCGATGGACAGGCAGGTGCCGATCAAGGTCAGCCCAGTCAGCGCCAGGGTGTATAGCGCCAGCACCCAGTAGGCACCACCGGCCAGACCGACCAGGAATATGCCCAGCAGCGGCGCTACGCCGCCGGACAGCATCGCGCCGATTTCTCGGGACAGAGCCACACCGGAGTAGCGGTAGCGGTTGCCGAACAGTTCGGTGAAATGCGCACACTGTGCCCCGAGCATGCTATTTGCAGCCAGAGTGAAGCCACCTATCACCGCGATGTACACCAATGTCGAATTGCCGCTGTCGATCATCCACCACGAGGGGAATGCCCATAACGCGCCGAACAATGCGCCGCCACGGTACACCGCCAGGCGTCCGATACGATCGGACAGAGCGCCGAACAATGGGGTGGTGAATACGCTGAGGATACTGGCGACGAGCACCGCATTGGTACCAATGGTGGCCAGGTTGGCACCTTCCTCGCTGAGATGGCTGCTGGCGAAACCGGTAAGGAAGGCGATGGATACAGTGGCATAGAGGGTCGAGCAGCCTGTTTCGGCCATGCGCATCAACGTAGTCGCTGCCAGTGGCCGACGTGCATTACGCAGCACGGCGCGCATCGGCGATTCGATCACTTGCTGGTTCTGGCTGAGCTGCTGGAACACCGGGCTTTCCTTGAGCTTGAGGCGGATCCAGATGGCCATGAATATCAGCACTACGCTGGCCAGGAAGGGGATCCGCCAGCCCCAGTCGAGCAACTCTTCCTGTGTCAGCGAGCTCTGCATCACGCGGAAAGTGATAGTGGCAAGGGCCAGGCCGCTGAATACCCCAATGAAGGGCAGGGCGGCATAGAACCCTCGTCGCTCACGCGGAGCCAGTTCGGCCATGAGTGTCGCCGCGCCGGTCTGTTCGGCACCCGCACCAAAACCTTGCAGCAGGCGCAGCAGTACCAGTAGCACAGCACCCGTGGCGCCAGTCGGTAGCAGGCCGATCAGGGTAGTAGCGGTACCCATCAGGGCGATGGTCAGCAACAAGACCAGCTTGCGCCCTTTGCGGTCACCCAATGAGCCAAAGAAAAGCCCGCCGAACGGTCGCGCCAAGAATCCTGCGCCATAGGTGGCGAAACTGGCGAGCAAGGCGCCTGTGGTGCCGAGGGTGGGGAAGAATATATGGCCGAAGACCAGCGCCGCGGCTAGCCCATAAATGGCGAAATCGTAGTACTCCAGAGCACTGCCGATTGCGCCGGTATAGATCGCCCGGCGCAGCTGACGCGGGTCGGGCACGGCGTCCTTGGCTTGGGTTTGCATGTCTTGCCTCGCTTTTTTGTTGTTATGGGCCCGGCGGAAATCCTGAGTGTTGCTACTTCAGGAGTCCTCGAGCGGCTAGGTTGTGCATCATCGCGCCGAGACCGAAGGTCCAAGGGCGAGCTTGGTCGCTTGTCGTGACTTGGTTATGCAGTTGGCCCAGAAACGGGCTGGCAATGCGCACGTGATCGCCGGGTTTGTGCGTGAAGCCGGCACCCGGCTGGTCGCGGTCCTCGGTGGGGGCGAAAAGCGTGCCGAGAAACAGCATGAAGCCGTCTGGGTACTGATGATTTTCGTTGAGGGTCTGCCGCACCAGATCTTCGGGGTCGCGGCTGATCTGGTCCATCGAACTGCTGCCAAGCAGGCGGTAGCCATCGCGACCCTGGACTTCCAGATCGACCACGCAGCGGCGCACAGTGTCCAAGTCGAAGGTCTCATCGAACAGGCGAATGAACGGGCCGACGGCGCAAGAGGCATTATTGTCCTTGGCCTTGCTCAGCAGCAGTGCGCTGCGGCCCTCGAAGTCGCGCAGGTTGACGTCGTTGCCCAAGGTCGCGCCATGAATCCGGCCGCGGCTGTCGACCGCCAGCACCACCTCCGGTTCGGGGTTGTTCCATGCCGATTTCGGGTGCACGCCGATTGCGCTGCCGCTGCCGACAGCAGCCAGCACAGGTGCTTTGGTAAAGATTTCCGCATCCGGACCGATCCCGACTTCCAGGTATTGGGACCACATTCCCTTTTCCAGCAGCAGTGCTTTCAACGCCATTGCCTGTTGAGAGCCTGGCCGCACCGCACGCAAGTTGTCACCGATCACCGTGCGTACTGTGGCACGCACCGCTTCGGCTTTGCTGGCGTCGCCGCCGGCTTGCTCCTCGATCACCCGTTCGATCATGCTGGCGGCGAATGTCACGCCTGCGGCTTTGATGACTTGCAGGTCGACTGGCGCGAGCAGATAGGGCTTGCTGGCATCGAAGGCGGCACCGCTGTTGCTCAGCAGCGCCTCGACGCTACCCAGAAACTGGCCCGGCGTGCTGCGTACTGCCTGTAGCGGATCTTCATGCTCAAGCAACTGACTGAGGGTGGCGAAGCGTTCGGAGAGGTCGAACACACCGTCATTACGCAACACTATCGGCGAGGGGCCGCCGGGTTCACCGGGCGTCCAGGCGCGGCCGACAAGGGTGCCGGCCAGGTTGTCCTCGGGAAGAGTATTAGCGGAAGTGAGCGTTATCGGCATGGCATCTAGGTCTCCTGGATCTGAAAGCTGAACGCTAGGGCAAACCGTGCGATAAACTCCAATGGCATCTTTTCACTATTCGATAACATGTGGTTATTGCCCCAAGGTGGATTCATGTCGGACCTATCTTTTTCTCACGTCTGCAACTGGCTTAAATTCCGCCACCTTCTGCTCATCGACACACTCGGTCGCACACACAACATGCATCTGGCAGCTCAGCAGATGAACCTCAGCCAGCCGGCGATCAGCAAGATGCTCAAGGAGATCGAGAACCTGCTCGGCTTCGCCCTGTTCGAGCGTCTGCCACGCAGCATGCCGCCCACCGCCCTGGGCGAGCAGGTGGTGCGCTATGCCCAGGTCGCACTCAATGATGCGCGCACCTTCGTCGACCAGATCGACAGCCTGCGCCAAGGCGGCCACGGGCATCTGAAGATTGGCGGCATCTTTGCCGCCACCGCCGTAGCGCTGCCAGAAGCCATCGTCGAGATAAAGCAGCGCAAGCCGTTGCTATCGATTGAGGTGGTGGAGCAGACCAGCGACCATCTCATGGCGATGCTGGAGGACAAGAACCTGCACCTGGCGGTAGCACGATTCACCGATGTGGCGCAGCACCAGCGCTTCGACTTCCAGCCGCTGGCGCCGGAGCCGTTCTGCTTCGTGGTCAACGACCAGCATCCTTTGAGCGATGCCGGGCCGGTGACGCTGCCTCAGTTGCTCGAGTGGCCGTGGATCCTCTACCCGAAGGGCACGCCAATTCGTGGTCGCATGGAACGCGCGTTCGCCGAGGCCGGGGTCGCGGTGCCGCGCAACACCATCGACACCATTTCGATGCAGACCTTCCTCAAGGTGCTGTTGGGCGGCCCGATGATCGGCATGCTGCCCCAGGCGATGGTCGAGCCACATCTTGCCAGCGGGGTACTTATCAACCTCGATACGCCGCTGCACCTGGATCCCCAGGATTACGGCATCTTGACCCGCAAAGGCGAGCCCTTGACCGGCGCGGCGTTGGAGTTTGCCGAGATACTGCTGGCCAACGCACGAAGGGTGCAGTTGGACTGATAACAAGCGGTTATCAGATGATCCCCAAAAGCCATTGGGCAAGAATCGCAGAGCCGCATAGATTAGTGCCCACTGTCTTACGCGACGCGAAGGGACCCTTCATGACTTCATTTGCAGGCCAACAATTCATCGGCGGTAGCCGCCGTGCTACCGGGACTGCTTCATTGCATAGCGTGGATGCGCACACCGGGCAGGCGCTACCTGGTGCGTTTTTCCAAGCTACCGAGCAAGAAGTGGATGCGGCTGCTCTAGCCGCTGCCGCTGCCTATCCGATCTACCGGGCGTTGCCCGCTCTGCGCCGGTCCGAATTCCTCGATGCCATTGCCGATGCGCTGGATGCGCTGGACGATGACTTCATTGATACCGTATGTAGCGAGACCGCCTTGCCAGCAGCAAGAATCTTGGGCGAGCGGGCGCGGACCAGCGGTCAGTTGCGGTTGTTTGCCTCTGTGTTGCGCCGAGGTGATTTCGCCGGTGCGCGTATCGACCGCGCACAGCCCCAGCGCACCCCGCAGCCACGGCTGGATATCCGCCAGTGCCGCATGGGCCTGGGGCCGGTGGCGGTATTTGGCGCCAGTAACTTCCCTCTGGCGTTTTCCACCGCCGGTGGCGATACCGCCGCAGCCCTGGCTGCAGGCTGCCCAGTGGTGTTCAAGGCCCACAGCGGCCACATGGGGACTGCGCAATGGGTGGCCGAGGCGATTGTAGGGGCCGCCGAGCGTTGTGGCATGCCTGCCGGCGTGTTCAACATGATTTTCGGTGGTGGCGTGGGTGAGGCCTTGGTCAAACACCCTGCCATTCAGGCGGTTGGCTTCACCGGCTCGCTCAAGGGCGGCCGTGCCCTTTGCGACATGGCCGCGGCGCGGCCACAACCGATCCCGGTTTTCGCCGAAATGAGCAGTATCAACCCGGTGCTGGTATTGCCCGGCGCGCTGGCGGTTCGCGCCGAGGCCGTGGCCTGCGAGCTGGTCGCCTCGGTGGTGCTTGGGTGTGGGCAGTTCTGCACCAATCCCGGTTTGGTACTGGGCGTGCGCTCTCCCGAATTCAGCACCTTTGTCGAACACATGCGTGCGCAGGTAGCCGACCAGTCACCGCAAACCATGCTTAACAAAGGCACCTTGGCCAGCTATGCCCACGGTGTGGCTACCCTCAAGGCACTGCCCGGCATTCGCCATCTAGCGGGTGCCGAACAGCAGGGCAACCAGGCCTGGCCGCAACTGTTCGCGGCGGATGCGCGGTTGCTGCTCGAGGGTGAGCCGTTACTGCAAGAAGAAGTCTTTGGCCCGGCCACGGTGGTGGTAGAACTGGCCGACCAGGCCCAGTTGCTTGCTGCACTGCATGCACTGGGTGGGCAACTGACCGCCACGCTGATCGGCGAGCAGAGCGATCTGGCCGCTGCCGCCCCACTGGTAGCGGTACTGGAACAGAAGGCCGGTCGGATCCTCGTCAACGGCTACCCGACCGGTGTCGAGGTCTGCGACGCCATGGTGCACGGCGGCCCGTACCCAGCCACTTCTGACAGCCGTGGCACCTCAGTTGGCACACTGTCGATCGACCGCTTCCTGCGCCCGGTGTGCTACCAGAACTTCCCCGATGCGCTGTTGCCCGAAGCCCTGCGCGACGCCAATCCACTAGGGCTGCTGCGGCTGGTCGATGGTCAGCCCAGCCGCGAACCGATTCGCTGACAGGTACTACCATCGGGCACTCGTGCCCGATGCTCTCTAAATAAGAACAATCAGGCGTGCACGACATGCCAAGAGGTTGGTTATGGCTCATCAAGTTGTCGACCCCATGCGCGATCAGGCTTTCGAAGATCGCACCTATCGCAAGGTAATCATACGAATCCTGCCTGTCCTGTTGCTGTGTTACATGGCGGCCTATCTCGACCGGGTGAATATCGGCTTCGCGAAACTGAGCATGCTGGAGGATCTGCAGTTCAGTAATACGGTCTACGCCTTGGGCGCGAGCGTTTTCTTCTGGGGCTACTTTCTGTTTGAAGTCCCGAGCAACTTGTTGCTGCATCGATACGGCGCGCGGTTCTGGATCGCCCGCATCATGCTGAGCTGGGCCATCATCTCCATGGCTGTGGCATTTACCCAGCCACTTGCCGCGTTCTTCCATGTCGAGTCCAGTACCATGTTTTACGTGCTGCGCTTCCTGCTCGGTATCTGTGAGGCAGGCTTCTTCCCGGGAGTGATTCTTTACCTCAACTACTGGTTCCCGACCCATCGGCAAAGCCGGGTGATGTCTGGTTTCCTGATGGCAATGCCTGTCAGCCTGACGCTGGGCGGCATTTTGTCTGGCTGGCTCATGACCAGCATGGATGGCTGGCACGGTATGGCCGGTTGGCAGTGGATGCTGCTGGTCGAGGGTGTACCGTCGGTGATCATGGCGGCCATCGTTTATTGCTGCTTGTGCGACAACATCGACAAGGCGGCTTGGTTGTCCCAGCAGGAAAAGGAACTGCTCAAAGCCAACTTGAAGCAAGAGGAGCACGGCAAGGTTTCACGCCTCAAAGATGTCTTCTTCAGCCCACGTGTTTGGCTGCTCGTATTCATCTTGCTCACGTTCAACACAGGTTTTTATGGCCTGGCCTTCTGGATGCCGTCGATCATCAAGAGCGCGGGAGTGACCAGCACCCTGGAAATCGGCTTGCTGACCGCCATCCCTTATGGCGTTGCGGTGATCGCCATGTTCCTCAACGCGCGCCACTCCAACCGCACTGGTGAACGCCGGCTGCATGCCGCGATCCCGGCGTTCATCGGTGGCTGCGGGTTGATCCTGAGTGCTGTTTTCGCACACAACGTTGTCCTTTCAATCGTGTTCCTGACCGTGGCGGCATCCGGGGTGCTCAGCCTGATGCCTATCTTCTGGACGTTGCCGGGCACGGTGCTCTCAGGTGTCGCAGCTGCGGCAGGCATAGGCATGATCAACGCGTTCGGCAACCTGTCTGGTTTCACCGGTTCGATGATTACAGCAGTGGCGGAGAACCTCACCGGCGACATCAACAACGGCACTTATGTCTTGGGCCTGTGCCTGTTCATCAGTGGAGCATTGATCATGGCGATCCCCGCCGCGATGTTGAAGCGGCCCGACTCGCAGCCCCGCGCGCAGTTGAACCTGGAGGCAGCATGAACATCAATCACGGAGCAAGCCCGCGCCAGGCCCTGCTGATGCTGGCGCCGTTGCTCGACGAGCACGAAAGTCAGCTCGCCAGGCAGTTCGACTTGGTACGTGCTTTTGATTCGCATGCCCTGGAGGCTGTTCTAGCCGACCGGCCGGAACGTTTCCGTGCGGTGGTGACCAACGGAGTAGTGGGGGTGCCAACCCCAGTCATGCGCGCACTGGTCAACCTGTCATTGATCGCTGTCAACGGTGTGGGCGTTGATTGCATTGATCTGGACCAGGCGAAAGCCCGCGGCATTCGGGTCGAGACGACGGTCGATATCCTCACGGATGCCGTGGCGGACCAAGCAATAGCTTTGCTCTTGAGCTTGCTGCGTCAGGTTTGCGTGGCTGACCGCTTCGTTCGGGCGGGCCAGTGGCGCGAGGCCGCATTCCCATTGCTAGGCACCACGTTGCGAGGGCTGCGCGTCGGCATCATAGGTCTCGGCCGTATCGGCCAAGCGATTGCCAGTCGCCTACTGCCGTTCGGAGTCAAGCTGGCGTATCACAACCGCAATGAGCTGCAGGGCTGCAGTTACACCTATTACCCCGACGCTGGCAGCCTGGCCGCGGACAGTGACATTCTTATCCTCGCTGCCGCAGGAGGAAGTGCGACGTCACGCCTGGTCAATGCGCCAGTGCTGGAAGCGCTTGGCGCGAAAGGGGTGATTGTAAACGTGGCGCGGGGAAGCGTGATCGACGAAGTGGAACTGGTTGCTCGCTTGCAGGATGGGCGACTTGCAGGGGCGGCCTTGGACGTGTTCGTAAATGAACCGCAAGTGCCCACCAGCTTGTTTGACCTGGATAACGTAGTGCTTCAGCCGCACATAGGCAGCGCTACGCTGCAGGCTAGGAAGGCTATGGGGGACTACGTCGTTACTGCGATTTGTCGAAGTACACTTTGAAGGAGAGGCAATACGGCAAGCTTGGGCCATTGAACATGACTGCTTGTTCAAATCGATGTCCAGTTTGGGTCGTATAGCGACGGTCATACCTCGACCGTCGCTATACATTTTGAGACCTCTGTTTGTTCCGCCATCTCCAATGCGTCATCGACTTCAACCCTCGCTATGGAGCCGTCTCAGCAGCTACCAGACACATTGAAGATCTGAGTGAGCCCTTGATGGTAAGTCGTGACTTTGAAATCGGGAAAACGCTGCTTGTACTTCGAAGAATCGAACAGGTTGTCGTGCTCGTACCGTGGCAGCAGCTCCCGCAGCTCACGAACTTGCTTGGATATCAGGCCTACAGCTGTCAGGGTCAATTTGCCTAGAATTTTATAAGTAGCGTCCTTGCCAGAGATCTGAGAAGCCAGCGTGACAAGTTGTTTGTAGGTCAGCCGCTCATCGTCACAGGGCAGGTGCCAGGTTTGCCCGAACGCATCTGGCGTGTTCCCCAGCGCTGCCAGTGCCCGGCTTGCATCCGGCGTCCAGATGAGTGTTCGCTGAGTATCGTCTCGCACAGGGACGCGTGGCGTCTTGCCGGCCTTCATGTTGTCGAGGACCAGGGTATTGGTGATGCTCTGCGTTTTGCCGGGCCCATAGAACTCTGGAGCTCGCCCTATGACCACAGGAATGTCGCCTCGCGCCATCTCCTGCAACACCATCGATGCCATTCGCGCACGAACCTGCCCTTTACGACCGACCGGTTCGAAGGGCGTGTTCTCCGTCAGCAGACGGTCATCCTGCGGGTACATATACGTGTTGTCGAAATAGACGAAGCTGGCATCGGATGCGCGAGCCGCATCAAGCGCGTTCCGCAGCATTACTGGAAACTGCGTTTCCCAAAGCTGTGTATCTGGCGGGAGTCCGGCCGTGAAATAAACGATGCTGCTACCCTTTACGGCCTTGGCCGCCTGGCTGGCGTCTAGCAGGTCCGCCGCAATCAGCGTGTCAGAGTCGCTGACTTTGCGCGGATTACGGCTGACCAGCCTGATATCTTCGGTAAATGTCCGGTTCAGTTCCCGTGCCAGCTCTATGGCGATCTGGCCAGTTGCGCCTAAAACGGTTTGCATTTGGTCTCCTGGAAACCTCGGTAGAAGGTTTCTCTCTACTAACTGCGATGATGATGGCCCGTTTACGTATGCCGGGCGCGACGCTGTGGCTGCCGCCCTTGGGCGCGGTACAGCAAAGTCCATGTAGCCCAGGTATTTACCTTAGGCTTAAAGTAAACTTTAAGGTCAAGTCCTTATCGTAAGACTAGGCGCGGGATGGCGGGTTGGGCCGATTTGATCAGGCCCACGATTGGAGATCCGTAATCGAAGTTGGCTCTCGGGTGCCCCGGGGGGTTAAAGTGAGCTTTAAGGTCAGAACTTCTGTGAAGGTGTGGTATGAGGATTGGAGCGCTTGCGAAAATCACGGGTCTTGCCGCTTCGCGCATTCGTTTCTACGAGGCAAGTGGGCTGATTCAATCAGTTGAGCGCAAGGCCAATGGCTACCGCGACTATTCCGATGATGCCGTCTGGATACTGGAGATGATCACCAGCGCCCAGGCAGCAGGGTTTACCCTGGAAGAAATCCGGCACCTGTTGCCGATGAGTTCGCAAGGTTGGCGTCATGACGAGCTACTTTCCGGGTTGAAGCGCAAGGTCGAGGAGATCGAGGTGCTGCAGCAACGCTTGGCTCGCAACAAGGAACAGTTGCTGATGGTGATCGACGGCATTGAAAGCAAGCCAGACGGCATGCCGTGCGTAGACAACACCCAACGGGTGCTTGGCCGTCTGCGCGAAGACATCGCTTTGAACAAGGTGGGCGCTTCACCTGCCAAGTGAAGCATGCCAGCGTCTGATGCGGAGCAGGGCGCCGGCCCAGGGGCCGGCGCTGATAGAGCGTTCAGTTACCGCTATTTAATGCTGCCAGCGGCTTTGGAGCATAGAGGGCGCTCTGGAACTCGGGCACGTATTCGTATTTCACCATCTTGCCCAACTTTAAAGAACGGATGTACGTCGACAGGCTACCGTCGCCGAGCACCAGGTGAGCCGAGTCAGCGCTCATGCTCGATCCATGACGGGTCTGCCGAGACGTCGCATAGCCATAACTCAGCTGTCCAGCATGATCGAGGTTGGTGAAGCTGTTAGTCACCAGGCCGGCTTCATTGGATACGTCCTCGAGCTTTTTTACCCTAAAGACGACATCGATATTGCCAGTCTGCGCGTCGACGATGTCATAGGATACGGTCGCGGCGTCCTCTCGGCGGTTGATCTCTGTCAGCCATTTCGGCAGGTTGTAGCCCACTACGCCACGGACACGGGCAAGCTCGGTATTTACCGGCAATTTGAGCACGTAGCCCCAGAAGTCCTTGGACATGGATTGCCCGATCAAGCTGAATGGCCCGAGATTGGACTTGCCTGGTTTGTTGGTGATGATCGACAAGGCAATTTCGTTGTAGCTGTCGTTGTCGCAATAATCGTAGGTGTAAGCCGTGAAAGCGATCAGGCCGCGGCCCGGCCAAACTTGCAAGGGTTGAACCTGCTTGAGTACTTCGGCAGGCATCAGCTCGCGCAGGCGATCGAGGTCTGCGGTGTAAACGGCTGTAAACCGGCTGTTCTTGTAGTAGAAGTTGGGCGAGTACGACTCGAAGCCCATATCGACCTTGGTCTTTTCCAGGCCTTTGAACCAACTGAGGTCCATGCCTGGCGCTTCGGCCTGGATCACCGACAGGGGAGGGTTGGAGCGGTATCGGTCGTACAAACCGCCTTTGACGACGGGTACCTGGTGGCCTGCGATCTCTATCATCGCGGTTTCGGCATGTTTGGGGATGCCGGTCGTGTCCGCCAGGGTGGCGTTGGCGATGGGGGTCAGGAGTGCACCTGCCACTGCGGCGACGGTTCCGAGTTTCACTTTTCAGTCTCTCCGGTGAATTGCATCACGCATTGATGAATGCGACCAGGCATCTCGCTTGGCGGCGAACTAGATGGACCTTACACATGCACCTTAACTTTAAACTTAACTTTAATGTCAAGGCGCCAAAGACCCGCTTTTCCAGCTACTGGGCGTGGTGTCAGGGGCGGGGCCGCAGGGTGAAGGCGAGGGCAAAATCAGCCAGTTTTCCGAATGGTGCCCGGAGCAGCTTTGGCAAGTTCCAGCGACCTTGGACGAACACGCCCTTGGCATGGCTCATCGAGCGAAAACCCTCGATACCGTGGTAAGCCCCCATGCCACTGGGACCCACGCCCCCGAACGGCAGGTCGTCCACCGCGACGTGCATCAGGGTGTTGTTGATGCCGACGTTGCCGGAGGTGGTGCACCTGAGCAGCGCTTC
The DNA here is from genome assembly GCF_036630035.1 of Pseudomonas sp. LTR0. Taxonomy (NCBI): domain Bacteria; kingdom Pseudomonadati; phylum Pseudomonadota; class Gammaproteobacteria; order Pseudomonadales; family Pseudomonadaceae; genus Pseudomonas; species Pseudomonas sp. LTR0. Next base: position 3,507,155 of record NZ_CP123734.1, on the reverse strand, counting down.
GCTGTCGGCCCCCACATTGCCGAAGTAGTAGAGCGCCAGCGGACGTGGCCTGGCATTGATATAGCCAATAGCTTCGTCGAGGGAGCGGTAGGTACGCACGGGTAGCAAAGGCCCGAAGATTTCTTCGTGCATGACCCGTGCATCGTCACCAGCCCCCACGATCAGCACCGGAGCCAGTGTCCGCGGTCGCTCTGTCGCGCGCTCTGGCGTCACGCCAGTCTCGATCACCTTGGCGCCCCTGGTGCGGGCGTCTTCGACCAGCGACTGCAACCGCGTGTAGTGCCTGTCGCTGACGATGGAGGTGTAGTCCGGGCTAGTCGGGCCTTGCGGATAACCACGGGCGACAGCCGCACAGTACTGGGAGATGAATTCATCCAGGTCATCCTCATGGACCAGCGCGTAGTCCGGTGCCACGCAGGTCTGGCCGGCGTTGGCCAGTTTGCCGAAGACGATGCTGTCGAGGGTGCTGCGTCCGGCATGCCCTGGGGCCACGATCACAGGGCTTTTGCCGCCCAGTTCAAGGGTCAGCGGCACAAGGTTGTCACTCGCCGCCCGCATTACCATCCGGCCAACCTGGGTACTGCCGGTGAACAATAGGTGGTCGAAGGGGAGAGCGCTGAAGCTTGCGCCTGTCTCAGGGCCGCCGAGTATCACCGCCACCTCTTCGACGGTAAAACTGCCCACCAGAATGCGCTGAATCAGCTCACTGGTGCGTGGCGTCAGTTCGGAGGGCTTGATCATCACCCGATTGCCAGCCGCCAGTGCGGTGGCCAGGGGGATGAAGGTCAACGCTATTGGGTAGTTCCACGGCGCCATGACGCCGATCACGCCTTTGGGCTGGTACTCCACATGCGCGCGGCCAGTGCGGTGAAACGCCGCGACGTGACGACGCTCGGGTTTCATGAAACGGCGCAGGTGCCGCAGCAGGTAGTCGATCGACTGGACCACGCCAAGCAGTTCCATGATGTCTGTCTCATGCCTTGAGCGGTTGCCGAAATCGGCGCTGATCGCTTCTTCCACGTCGCGGCGATGGGCAAGCACAGCCGCGCGCAACTTGACCAGGTTGGTTTTGCGTCGCTCAAAACCGGGTGGCCCGTCATTGAGAAACGCACGACGCTGCTGCTCCAGCGTGGTTGCGGCGTAGATAGCCGGGATGGACGTTGCGGCGATAGTCATCTTGCACCTCTCAAGGTTATTGCAATGTAGACACTGTAAACTTGATTTCCGCCGATCATAGGAAGACAATGTTTTCACTGTCAACATGAGGGGAGCAGCCGTATGTCAGCCGATGAAATTTGCGAAGCAAAGCCCTACCACCATGGCGATTTGCGCCGCACCATCATCGACACTGCTTTGGCAACCCTGAAAGAACAGCAAGGCTGGCAATTCACCTTGCGCGAAATAGCCCGGCGAGCCCAGGTGAGCCACTCGGCGCCATATCGGCATTTTCCGGACAAGGGGGCGCTGCTCCACGAGTTGGCGCTACTGGGCTTCGAGCGATTGAATGCGGCGATGCAAGACGCGATGGGGCCAGCGATGTCAGCACCAGAGCGCTTGCGGGCGATGGCCTACGCCTACCTGGCGTTTGGCGAGGAAAATCCGGATTTGTACAGGTTGATGTTTTCGACACAGGCGGGAGACCCCGCGCAGATCCATGTCGACCCCCGAGCCCAGGCACCGTTCTACCTGGTGATCGAGGTGCTGGAGCGTGGTCAGGAGGAGGGTACGATCCGCGCCCGTTCTGCCTTGGGACAGGCCACCGCAAGCTGGGCGCACCTTCACGGGTTGACCCTGCTTTCGATCGATAGCCGGTTGGTGCCGGCGAAGGTCGGCGACCATGCCATCGAGGATGCCTTGACGACCTTGCTTGACGGGTTGGTCAGTGACCAGACGGCTCGATGACCTGCGACTCTACAGAGAACTGCTCGCCCGTATGAAGGCGATGCTTGGCCCAACCACCTACGATCAGGTACTCAGGCATGACCAAACGCATCGTGCACGTCGTTACCAACGTTGCCCATTACAGCGACCCAAGTCATCCCACGGGGTTGTGGTTGAGTGAGCTGACGCATGCCTGGCATGTGTTCGCTGGCAGAGGTTACGAACAGCACTTGGTGAGCCCGCAGGGTGGAAAATCCCCACTCGAGCCGCGTTCGCTCAAGTGGCCATTGCTCGATGGCACGGCCAAAGCCTGGTTGAACGACCCGGCGGCAATGGCACGTCTTGCCAACACCTCAAGTCCGCAAGCGTTAGTGTCATCAGACTTCGACGCCATCTATTTTACCGGTGGCCATGCGGTGATGTGGGACTTCCCTGAGGACGATGGTTTGCAGCGACTGACCCGCGAGATCTACGAGCGTGGTGGCGTTGTCTCTTCGGTTTGCCATGGCTATTGCGGGTTGCTCAATACTCGGCTGTCTGATGGTCGTCTCCTGGTCGAGGGGCGTCGTCTGACGGGCTATGCCTGGATCGAAGAAGTGCTGGCGGGCGTGGCGAGCAAGGTCCCATACAATGCCGAGCAAGAAATGAAACGCCGTGGGGCGCGCTACGAGAAAGCACTCTTGCCATTCACTTCCAATGTGGTCGTCGATGGCCGCTTGGTGACAGGCCAGAACCCACAATCTGCCAAAGCAACTGCCGAGCAGGTAGCTGCACTGCTCCAGCGGAAGGCTGCGTGAGATCCCTCGCTTAACGAGAGGAGCGACGTCTTCGCCATAGAGTGGTACGGCTGACACTTCGGTGATTCGGCACAGGCCTTTGTAGGAGCGGGTTCACCCGCGAAAGGGCCAGGCCTGCCGGCAATTTCCACCAGCCGTTCACTATTGCCGCCGCCACCCTATTCGCGGGTAAACCTGCGCCTGCAGGCGACCGCGCACGCCTTTCAAATGTTGAGCAAGACAGTTGCTCTCACAGCGGGGCGGGTAAGCCTCGCGATGCCAAAGATCAGGGTTCAGCAAAGTTCAGTTACAAACATGTAAACTTCGTAAGTAAGATTTACTCGCATTTGCGATTCTCTATATTTACCAACCCTGTTGGCCGCCAGACTGAGTGTGCGGGGCCGGTGGGCGAGGGCTCCCGGTTTCCGACAGGGATGTGCCTTTTCGCTCATGAATCGCAGGAGATGTACCCATGCAGTGCAGAACTTCACCCAACAGCCTGGCCCTGGCGTTCGTCGCGCTGGCGTCGCCGGCCATGATGGCGACCGCGGCAGAGTCCGAGGAGCGACGTGCGGGTGAGGTACTGGAAGTGCCCGTCGCCGACAACGCACTGGTGATCCAGGACACCCTGATCACCGCCGAGCGCGAGGCGCGACAGGCCCTGGGCACGTCGATCATCACCGCCGAAGACATCAAGCGCCACCCGCCAGCCAATGACCTGTCCGACATCATCCGTCGCGAGCCTGGGGTTAACCTGACCGGCAACAGTGCCAGTGGCGCACGCGGAAACAACCGCCAGATCGACCTGCGCGGCATGGGCCCGGAAAACACGCTGATCCTCATCGACGGCAAGCCATCCAGTGCGCGTAACGCCGTGCGCTATGGTTGGAACGGTGACCGTGATACTCGGGGTGAAACCAACTGGGTGCCGGCCGAAGCGGTCGAGCGCATCGAGATCTTGCGTGGCCCGGCCGCCGCACGCTACGGCTCCGGCGCCATGGGCGGGGTGGTCAACATCATCACCAAGCGCCCTTCCGACGAGCTGAAAGGCAGCGTCAGCCTGTACACGCAGCTGCCCGAAGACAGCGCGGAAGGCGCCAGCCGCCGAGCCAACTTCAACCTAGGTGGCGGCCTGACCGATAACCTTGGTTTCCGCCTGTACGGCGGCCTGGCCAAGACTGACGCCGACGATCTGGACATCAACGCCGGGCATGCCACCAGCGCCCTGGTAGCGGGGCGGGAGGGGGTGCGCAACAAGGACATCAACGGCCTGCTGAGCTGGAAACTGAACGACGAGCACCGCCTGGAAGCCAGTGCCGGCTACAGCCGTCAGGGCAACATTTTTGCCGGTGACACCATGAACAGCAACGGCGGCGGCGACGTCGACTTCGTCTCCAGCCTCTACGGCCACGAAACCAACGTGATGCAGCGCAGTACTTACGACCTGACCCACCTCGGTGATTTCACCTGGGGTACCAGCAAGACCACGCTGGCCTACGAGTACGTGCGCAACTGGCGCCTGAACGAGGGCCTGGCAGGCCGCACCGAAGGTGCCCCCAACGACGAAGGTGGGGCCATGTCACGTTTGCGCAACACACGTTTGAGCAGTGAAGTGAACCTGCCGTTCGCCATGGGCAGCGCAGAACATGTGCTTACCGTGGGCGGCGAGTACCTGTACGAAGCCCTCAACGACCAAGGTTCGTTGCGCCCGCAAAGCTCCGACCCCGCCAACAATGACGGCCTTGTCGGCTTCGATCGCAGCAGCTCGAAGATGACCGCACGCAGCTATGCGCTGTTTGTCGAAGACAACATCATCGTTGGCGACACCACCCTTACGCCGGGCCTGCGTTTCGACCACCACGAAACCTTCGGTGACAACTTCAGCCCCAGCCTGAACCTGTCGCACAAGCTCACCGAAGCGCTGTCGGTAAAAGGCGGCATCGCCCGTGCCTACAAGGTTCCGAACCTGTACCAGTCCAACCCCAACTACCTGCTGTACAGCCGCGGTAATGGCTGCAGCGTGCAACAGACCAACAATGGTGGCTGTTACCTGCAGGGCAACGCCGACCTCAAGCCCGAGATCAGCGTCAACAAGGAAATCGGCCTGCTGTACGACCGTGGTACCTGGCGCACCAGTGCCACCTACTTCCGCAACGACTACAAGAACAAGATCATCGGTGATACCGATGTGCTTTACACCATAGGTACCGGCAGCCGCGTGACGCAGTGGGACAACGCTGGCAAGGCGCGGGTGGAAGGTGTCGAAGGCAACTTCTTCATCGAGGTGACTCCGACCCTGGACTGGAACACCAACCTGACCTGGATGCTCGACAACGATAATCGCGAAACGGGCGAGCCGCTGTCGGTGATCCCGGAATACACCGTCAACACCAGCCTCGACTGGCGCGCCACCGAACAATTGTCATTCCAGCTGGCAGGTACTTACTTCGGCAAGCAGAAATCACCGACCTACAACTACCGCACCCAGCAGGACTACGACAAGACCGCCCAGCAGGACGTCGAGGCCTATGGCCTGGTGGACGTGAGCGCCGGGTACAGGTTCAACGCCAACTACGATGTGCGTGTAGGTGTGAACAACGTGTTCGACAAGCAGATCCTGCGTGGCGGCAATGCCAGCAGCTCGGGGGCAAACACGTATAACCAGCCGGGCAGGGCGTTGTTTGCTGCGCTGAATATCAGCTTCTGATCCGAGGGGCTGCTGTGCGGCCCATACGCGGGCAAGTCGGGTCGACGACATTGTTGCAGCCAAAAGTCTCGCAGCATGCTAAACCATGCGCCCCAGCCCGCTGCGAGAAATGCCTGGTGAAAGCCGTCCGCCTGACCCTGATCTGCCATGCCCTGACCCAGGCCCAGAAGACCGGGCGCCTGCACCATTCTGACGATGGCATCCTGCCGCTAGAGCAAGAGTCAGGCGCCGACCGTTCAGGCGCGCAGTTGCTGAGTGCGCCAGAGCGGCGGGCCTGCGAGACGGCGGCGTGGTTAACGGGGGCGGTACAGATCGAGCCGGGATTGGCCGATTGTGACCTCGGGCGTTGGCAGGGTTTGTCGCTGAAACAGCTGCAAGCCGAGCAACCGCAGGCGTTGGCAGAATGGCTGCAGGATCCGGCCAGTGCCGTGCATGGTGGCGAGTCGTTCACTGCGCTATGCCAGCGCCTGGCCGCCTGGCTGGCGGCCTTCGACAGGCCGGGTGACTGGCTGGCGGTGACCCACCCGATGGTTATACGGGCCATGCTGGTACAGGTGCTAGGGTGTCCGTTGAGTGCCGGGCAGCGTATCGACGTGCTGCCGTTGTCACGCCTGGAACTGAGCTTTACCGGGCAGTGGCGGTTGCGCCTGGGCTAAGGCTCAGAACGCCAGCTTGTAACCGATCAGCAGCAGCATCGCTGCCAGGCAAGGGCGCAGCACGCGGTCGGAAATTCGCCCGGTGAGGTGGCTACCCAGATAGATGCCCGGCAGCGAGCCCAGCAGCAGATAGCCCAGCAGCGACCAATCCATGTTGCCCATGCCCGCGTGGCCCAGGCCTGCTACCAAGGTCAGTGGCACGGCGTGGGCAATTTCGGTACCGACCAGGCGACGGGTGACCAGGAACGGGTACAGCAGGAACAGCGCCACCGTACCCAGGGCGCCAGCACCGATGGAGGTGAGGGTGACCATTACCCCAAGCACCACGCCGGTCAGCACTGTGAGGGTGTTCAGGCTGCGGTTGCTGAGGTGGTAGTGATCACCGGCGTGGCGGCTGGCGAAGGCCTGCAGGCGCGATTTGAACAGGATGGCCAGCGCGGTCAGGATCAGCACCACCGCCAGGCCTTGCTTGATGATGGCGTTGAGCGCCGAGGTATCGGTGTGCAGGGTGCTGAGGAACCACAGGGTCAGCGCCGCTGCGGGCACGCTGCCCATGCTGAGCAGGCCGGTGATCTTCCAGTCGATGTTCTTGTTGCGCGCGTGCACCCAGACACCACTGGCCTTGGTGATCGCTGCATACAGCAGGTCGGTGCCGACAGCGGTCGCCGGGTGGATGCCAAACCACAACAGGATCGGGGTCATCAGCGAGCCGCCACCGACGCCGGTCATACCGACGATGAAGCCCACGACCAGGCCAGCAATGGTAAAACCGAAAGAACCTACATCCATACGCTACTCGACTGCCCAACTTTGCCCGTTATCGGATGCCAGTCAGCATATAGATTTTTTTATAGCCAAATAGACTTGTTCGTTATTAGGTTATAACCGCGCTTGCCTTGGCAGGTGCGCCCGATCAACGATCAGTCATCACTACCATGACATGGGCATCACCACCGTCATCGCTTTCCGACAGGTAGATGTGGCCCACCTGGCTGTCGAAATACGCCGTCTCCTGCGGCCCGATACTCACCGCTTCTCCGGTCTCGAACTCGATGCGCACGCGCCCACTCAGCACCAGAGCGAATTCTTGCCCGGGGTGGCGGATAAAGTCGTCGAACTGGCCGCGCTCGCGGGCCATGATGCGGGCATAGGCCGGTGTCATGCACCGTCCGGGGAAGTCCCCGGCAATCGGATAATAGTCGTAGGTGCCGGTCGAATAGCCCGCCGCAGCGGGCAGTGAATCGACCACCACGGTCACCGGCACCGGCGCGCTGACCGTACCACTGGCGCGAAACAGCTGGGCAATATCGACATTCAGCGCCCGCGCAGCAGCGGCGAGTTTTTCATAGCTGACCGACACCTGCGCCAGTTCCATCTTCGACAACGTGGACAGCGGCACGCCACTGGCTTCGGACAATTGCTTGAGGGTCATCTGGCGAGCCTTGCGCACCTGGCGCAGACGCTGGCCGACGACGGCACGGTCAAGCTGGGGTAGAGCTGCGGGCATTCAGGGATCTCGGCATGCGGCGGTGGTCGGGCATCTTACCTTGGACACTTGCGCATTTCTAAATTCTCATATATTAGAATTCTCATAAATGATAATTGGCTGGCAGGAGCGTGCATGACCCCGACCTACGACACCCTGATCATCGGTGCTGGCATTGCCGGCGCCTCACTGGGCTATCGCCTGGCCGGCGAGCAGCGTGTGCTGTTGCTCGAGCGTGAATCGCAGCCTGGCTACCATTCCACCGGGCGTTCGGCGGCCATGTTCATGGAGGCTTACGGCACCCCACAGATCCAGGCGCTGACCCGCGCCAGCCGGGCCTTCTACGAAGCGCCACCGCCGGGCTTCTGCGAGCACCCGCTGCTGGAGCCGCGAGGTTGTCTGTATGTGGCCGGCCTGGAGCAGCGTGAACTGCTTGAGCAAACCTACGCGCAGAACCTGGCCAATGGCACAGAAGTCAGCCTGCTTGACCGGGACGCGGCCTTGGCACTGGTACCCAGCTTGCGTGGCGAAGCCTTGGCCGGCGCGGTGCTTGAGCCGGGTGCGATGGACCTTGATGTACATGCCTTGCACCAAGGCTTCTTGCGTGGTTATCGCACTGCTGGCGGTGAACTGCGCTGTAACGCCGAGCTGATCAAGGCCTGGTACCTGGACGGCATGTGGCAGGTGGAGTTGGCGGATGGCAGCCGGCTGCAGGCCCGCCGCCTGGTCAATGCTGCAGGGGCCTGGGCGGACCGTGTGGCCGAGCAGTGCGGGGTGGCGCGTACCGGCTTGCAACCGTGCCGCCGTAGCGCCTTCACCTTCCCCGGCCCGGCAGAGCAAAACTTTGCCCGCTGGCCGGCGGTGATTGGCGTCGATGAAAGCTTCTACTTCAAGCCTGATGCCGGCCAACTGTTGGGGTCGCCAGCCAATGCCGACCCGGTTGAGCCACAGGATGCCGCGCCCGAGGAGTTCGACGTGGCCTTGGGTATTTACAACATTGAAGCCATGACCACCCTGGCGATCCGCCGCCCCAGCCACACCTGGGCCGGGCTGCGTTCGTTCGTTGCCGATGGCGACCTGGTGATCGGTTTCGATGCGCATGCACCCGCGTTTTTCTGGCTGGCGGCCCAGGGAGGCTATGGCATCCAGTCGGCAGCGGGCGCCTCGCGCCTGGCCGCCGATCTGCTGCTGGGCCAGCCCTTGTGTCCCGACCTTGTCAGCCAGGGCGTGGCGCCCGATCGCCTGTCCCCGGCCCGTTTCCAGCAACCCTGAAAGGAGCATCCCATGAGCAATGACATTCAGCGTTTCCCCAGTAGCCTGCCGTTCCCGTTTTCCCGCGCGGTAAAGGCCGGTGGCTTTCTGTTCCTCTCCGGGCAGGTGCCGATGAACACCGACGGCGAAGTGGTGCGCGGTGATATCCAGACTCAGACCCGTGCTGCCTGCGAGCGCATCGCCGAAAGCCTGGCGGCCTGTGGTGCGCGTTTCGACCAGGTGGTAAAGGTCACGGTCTGGCTGTCGGACATGCGCCATTTCGCCGGCTTCAACGAGGTGTACAAGACGTTCTTCGGCGCGGCGCTACCGGTGCGCTCCACCGTGGCTTCGGCGTTGGCCCTGGGCGTGGATGTGGAGATCGAAGTGCAGGCGTTCGTCGGCGACGCCTGACCGGGCAAAGCGCCCGTGTAGAGGCGACCGTGTGTCGTGATGGGCTGCAAGGCCGCCCCTGCGACAGGTATGCGACGGCAATGAAAAAACAACAATAAATCCAGAGGTTCACATGCAAGAGCAGCTGAAGATTGCCGGCGCATTTGTCGGCGTGATCGTGGGGGCGGGGTTCGCTTCAGGGCGGGAACTGTTGTTGTTCTTTGTCGATTTCGGCGTGTGGGGGTTGGCTGGCGCGTTGGTCAGTGCCGCCTTGTTCACCTTCCTCGGCATGGCGTTGGCGGGGCTGGGCAATCGCCAGCAGGCCACCTCGCACAAGGATGTGATCCTGGCCATCTGCGGCCGTCACCTGGGCATGTTCGTCGACTGGTTGATCACCTTTTTCATGTTCGCCGTCACCGTGGTCATGCTGGCCGGCGGTGGTGCATTGCTGGAGCAGCAGTTCGGCATCCCGGCCCTGACCGGCAGCGTGCTGGTGACGCTGGTGGTGGTCGGCATCGTGTGCCTGGACGTGCGCAGGATGATTCTTGCAATCGGCGCGATCACCCCCTTGCTGATCCTGGTGGCTTCAGCGATAGCGCTGTATGCCGTGATCACCCGCGAGCAGAGCTTTGCCGCGCTCGATCAGGTGGCTAGCCAGCAACAGGCCGGCACCCGTCATTGGTTGCTGGGTGCGTTCCTGTATGTGTCGTATAACATCGTGGCGGGCGCGCCGATCCTGGCCATCCTGGGCGGTTCGGCCAAGGGCGAGAAAGCGGCGGTGTGGGGAGGCCTGCTCGGCGGTGCGGCACTTGGCGGCCTGATGCTGGTGATGAGTGCCGGGCTGTTGTCGCGCCTGGACAGTGTGGCCGACCAGCCGATGCCGATGCTGTCGATTGCCAACGAGGTGTCACCACTGCTGGGGCTGGTGATGTGCCTGATCATCTTCGGCATGATCGTCAACACCGCGGTGGGCACGCTGTTTTCCTTCCTCTCGCGGCTGTTACCGGCGGGCACGACGACGTTCCGCTGGGGCTCGGTGGTGACCGGGGTGGTGGCGTTCGGCTGTAGCCTGGTGGGGTTCATCAGCCTGGTGGGCGAAGTGTACCCGTTGTTTGGCTACCTGGGCTTTGTGCTGATGGCGGCGGTGCTGCTGGCCTGGGTACGGCGGGGCAAGGCTGCGAAGGCAGTGGCTGCATAAGGGGCCGGTTCAGGCGACAACAGGCATAGGCCGTTGCCGCCTGAACCCGGCGTTTAAATCCTGAAGCTGCCCACCAACTGCTTCAAACGCCCGGCCTGCTGGGCCAGTTGGTCGCAATGGCGCAGGGTCTCGTTGAGGTTCTCCACCCCCTGCTGGTTCAGGGCGTTGATCTGGGTGATGTCCAGGTTGAGGCTCTCGACCACGGCGGTCTGTTCTTCGGTCGCTGTCGCCACCGACTGGTTCATGCCATCGATCTCGCCAATGCGCTGGGTTACGCTGGCCAGGCGTTCGCCGGCCTGGTTGGCCACCTGCACGGTCTGCTCGCTGGAGACCTGGCTGGTGTTCATGGTATGCACCGCTTCGCGCGAGCCGACCTGCAGGCTGGTGATCATGCGGTGGATTTCTTCCGCCGACTCCTGGGTACGGTGCGCCAGGTTACGCACTTCGTCGGCCACCACGGCAAAGCCACGGCCGGCTTCACCCGCACGAGCTGCTTCAATGGCCGCGTTCAGTGCCAGCAGGTTGGTCTGCTGAGAAATGCCCTTGATCACGTCGAGGATCTTGCCGATTTCGTCGGTGCTGGCGTTGAGGGTTTCGATCTGCGCGCACGACTCGCTGATCCGTTGTGACAGGGCAGTCATGGCGCTGATGGCTTCTTCAACCACTTCACGGCCACCGTGCGCCTGCTCGCTGGCACCGCTGGCATGTTGCGAAGCATCTGCGGCGTTGCGGGCGATTTCCTGGGTGGCGGCGCCCAGTTCGTTGATGGCCGCAGCGACGCTGTTGGTGCGCATGCTCTGTTCTTCAGAGCCGCTGATCGACGCATTGGACGCGCTGACCACTTTCTCCGAAAGGTCATGTACCAGGCGGGTGGCCGAGGACACTTCGCTGATCGAGGCATGGATGCGCTCGACAAAGCGGTTGAACGAGGTAGCCAGTTCGCCGAACTCGTCCTTGTTCTGCACGGCCAGGCGGCGGGTAAGGTCACCTTCACCCTCGGCGATGTCGCGCATGGCGCGGCCCATGGTGGTCAGCGGGCTCATCAGCACAGGAATCAACAGGCCGAGCAGGCCGGCAATCGCGGCCACGGCGATCAGCATGGCGATGATCGCCGAGGTGCGGAACTGGCTGAGCGCGGCATAGGCCTTGTCCCTGTCGATCGACAGCCCGATGTACCACTGCGCCGAAGGCAGGCCGGCCACCGGGGCGAACGAGATGATGCGGTCCTGGCCGTCGAGCGTGACATCCTGCATGCCGGCGGCGACCCGCAGGTTGCTGCCTGGGTAGATGTCCTTGAGGTTCTTCATCACCTGGTCTTTGTTGGGGCTGACGATCACCTGGCCATTGGCGTCGGCCAGGAAGGCGTGACCGATGCCGCCGAAGTCGACCGAGTTGATGATCTCGACGAGGGTATCGAGGGTCACGTCACCGCCGACAACACCGATCAGTTCGCCATTGCTCTTGCTCTTCACCGGGGTGGCGATGGTCACCATCAGGCCACCGACTGCACCTTGGTACGGGGCGGTCAGCACGGTCTGCCCGGCGCTGGCGGCGGCGCCGTACCAAGGGCGCTGGCGCGGGTCGTAACCGGCGGGCATCTGGGTATCCGGGCGCTGGGTGAATACGCCGTTGGCCTGGCCCAAGTAGGTGAACAGGAAATTACGCGTGTAGGACGGCTGCTCGATCAGCCCTGCGAGAGTATCGCCGGCACCTTGCTGGCCGATGTCCTGGGCCAGGTTTTCCAGCACCAGGATGCGCCCGCTCATCCAGTTCTGGACGCTGCTGGCGGTCAGTGCCCCGGCCTGCTGCACCGAGGCTTCAATGTTCTGGCGGATGGTGTTGCGTTGCAGGTAGTCGTTGTAGAGCGTGAACAGGGCAAATGCCAAAACCACGACGCCGCAGGCGCTGAGCAGGATCTTGTGGCGAAATTTCAGGTTCATGTTTCGAGACCTTGAGCCAATGAGGGGAGGTCGCAGCGCGCTCATGACGCGATGCGAGGCCTGTCGCCCGAGATATCGGCTCAAGGGGTAAAAGATTGAAGTGCTTAGAGAAAATTCTTACAGACGTTGCGACGGACGGCAGTCACTGGTCAGCCAACTGCTCGATCAGCAGGCGGGCGGCCTGCTGCAGCGGCTGTTGTTTGCGCCACAGGATATGCACGGGCAGTTGCAACTCGTTGCGTGTATTGCGGAACTCCAGGCGTATCAGACGCCCGCTGGCCAGCAGCGGCGCGACCCGCGACAACGGCAGATCGCCCCAGCCCAGGCCCGCTTCCACCATCTGCAAAGCCAGGTCGAAGCTGTCGCTGGACCAGTGCGTGGCACCGATCAGCGGGCGAGGGTCAGCCAGCGGCAGGTCGCGGCTGCGCACCAGAATCTGACGCACCTGCGTCAGGTCTTCAAGGTAGTGGATACGCCCCTCACGCAATGCCGGGTGGGCCGGCGACAGGGTGGCTACCAGCGACTCCATGCCGACGTGCTGGAAGCCGCGTCGGGCATCGACCTGCAAACCGGCAAAGGCTACACAGAGGTCGGCACGGCCGCTGTCCAGCAAGTGCAAGGCTTCTTCCTGCGGAGCGCTGAGCAGGGCAATGTCCAGCAACGGGTAGCGCTCACCGAGGTTGGCGATGGCCGCCAGCAGGGGGCGGTGATCGATGTCGGGTACCACGGCCAGGGTCAGGCTGCTCTCCAGCCCTTGGGACAGCTCCAGGGCATGAACCTGCAGCAGCCCCAGTTGTTCGGCAATCAGCCTGGCGTGTGGCTTCAGGGCCAAGGCCTGTGCGGTTGGGCGAACTTCACGCGGGCCGCGTTCAAACAGGCTGTAGCCAAGGTCTGCCTCAAGGTTGCCAATGGCCATGCTCACCGCTGAAGGCACCCGCTTGAGGGCGCGCGCCGCGGAAGAAAACGAGCCGTGGTCGAGCACGGCCAGAAACAGCTGGATGTTGTCGCTGGAAAAGTTCATGGCAGCCTCCTGTCAGTTAATCTGATAGCTGCTGACTTTTGCTGTCAAGTGTATTGAAGCATGATCGCCCCCGTCGCTTTTTGTCTTTGGAGGTAACCCTCGGTGCAGGGATTGAAACGCAAGCTGGTCTACGTGACTTTCTATGAACTGATCGGGCTGTGCATGTCGACCCTTGGGCTGGCCTACCTGTCAGATACGCAGGCCTCCCATACCGGGCCGCTGGCGGTGATGATCACCACCATCGCCATGCTCTGGAACCTGGTCTATAACACCCTGTTCGAGTACTGGGAGAGCCGCCAGGCCAAGCGGGGGCGCAGCGTGGCGCGGCGGGTGGTGCATGCCATCGGCTTCCAGTTGACCCTGGTGGTGTACTTGATTCCGCTGATTGCCTGGTGGCTGGACATGACATTGCTGGAGGCGCTGCTGGTGGATATGGCGTTCATCATCCTGGTGCCGTGCTACACCTTTGCCTACAACTGGGCGTTTGATCGGGTGTTTGGTTTGCCACGCTCTGCCCTGGCTGCAGCTTGATATAGCCTTGCGCGGCGAACAAGCCAGCACAGGCCGCCACTAAGGTGGCAGGCGCATGATCAAAGGCGCCTGCTGCTGCTCAACCTGCTGTTCCATCGGCCGCGGCGCACTGGCCAGCAAGCTGTCCTCAACCTGCCCCGACAGGTAATAGACCCCCGCCATGGCGCCGCTCTGGCGGTTCTCCATCAACTCCTGCCATTCCTGGTTCAACGCCACGTTGAGAATCACCCGCAGCTGTTCGACCATCTGCGGGTGTTCACGGTCATGTGTCATCATCCCGTAACCGGCCGTAGCAATCGAAATCATCGCCCCCGCCACCTTGCCCACTGCCGATGCCACGGCACTGGCGATACCGCGTGGCGCCAGGGTGGCGCCGAGCTTTTCGCTGGCCTGGGTGGCCACCGAGTTAAGTCCGACATCGGTTCTGCCAGGGCCTTTGCTGGCCTGCTGATGCAAGTGCTGGCGCATGGCTTGCCAGGCCGGTTGCTGGTCCAGTGACTTGGCCCGCAGCAGCTGATAGAGGCTGGCATTGCGCGCATCCGGTGGCCCCAGGGCGATGGCGGGGATACGGTTGAGGCGCTGGCTGAACTGCTCGGGCGGCGCGTTGTAACGGCTGATGATGGCCGGCAGTTGCTGGCCGAGCAGTTGCAGATACAGTTCACAGGCGCGGTCGCGGATGCCCTCGGGGTTGATCTGCTCGGCTACCGGCTCGATCACCCGCGCGTGATACTGCTCCTGCAGGTACAGGGCCAGGCGTTTTTCTGCCGGTTCCCGACCCTCGCCGCTGTCGAGCTTGTACCAGGCCACCTTGAGGGTGAGCCATTGCTGGGTCCAGTAACCCGTGAACCAGGGGATGAAGTCGCGCTCGGTGCGTTGTTGCACCTGCTCCTTCCACACCCGCATCGAGCGACGGGCATAGTCATTGGCCGAACCGGCGGCGCCGGCCGAGGCGTCGATCAGTTCCTGATCGATGCGTTGCCACGCCGCAGGGCTGAGTATTGTGGGCGGGGGCGGGGCAGGGGGACGCTTGCTGGCACAACCGCCGAGGGCCAGCAGAAGGCATAGCAACAGGAAGATTCGAGAACTCACGCGACCGCCTCCCTGGTAGAGGCTGGGCTGGTTCTCGCAGTATAGGGTGGGGTTATCGGGGCTGCTGTGCAGCCCATCGCCCGCTCAGCGCAGCTGCAAATGGTGCGTGAACGCGGCCTGAGCAGGAGCGATCGCGTAGTCTGGTCGGATTAGTCCAGGTCCAGCTTTTCTTCCAGGCGGTCAAGGTGCCTGTGCATCAACCCCAAGGCCGCTTCGGCATCACCTTGCTCCACGGCATCGATGATCGCCGCATGCTCTTGCCACGCGCAATGATCGCAGCACGGCGATTCGTAGCGAGCGATGATCAGCGAGGTCATCGGTACCAGCCCATTGAGAAATCGCGCCAGCGGCGCATTGGCCGCTACCTGCGCCAGTTTCAGGTGGAACTCGCCGCCCAGGCGGATCGCCGCGCAGCGTTCGCCACTCTCATGGTGCTGGCGCTCGCGCTCCACCAGTTGCCGTAGCTGGCGTACCTGCGCCGGCCGGGCGCGTTGCGCGGCCAGTGTGATCAGCGTGGTTTCGGCCAGGCGCCGGGCACTGAGCACCTGGCGTGCCTGGTCTGGGTCAGGCGCGGCCAGATGTGCGGTGTGGCTGGGGCGCTGCACCACCACCTGCTGGTCGGACAGGCGCCCGAGCACGCGGCGGATCACCGTGCGGCTGACACCAAATGCATGGCCCAGCGCCTGCTCGGGCAACAGGCTGCCCGGGGGCAGGCGCTGTTCGAGAATGGCGTCGAACAGCCGCGGGTAAATCTGCTCGGCCGACAGACGGGTTTCGCCGGCCGCGAGCAGGGCAGGCAAGTGGGGGGCGGCGTTCATGGTCACTCTCCTGAGGTCATGGATGTGGATGTTCGTCCGGGATATTCAGCGCGATGCCCATGCGCAGCCCTTCGGCCACGATATGCTGACGCATCTGGGCACTGGCCTGGGCGCTGCTGCGTTCGCGAATGGCACGTACCACCGCTTCGTTCTCCTTCAGCCGCGCGGCCAGGTGCTCTGGCGAGTTGCGCAGCATGTCGGCGCTTTGCTTCAGGGCATTGCCGGTTTGCTGCACCACGCTCTGGAAAATCGGGTTGGTGGTCAGGGCGAACAGCGCTTCATGGAAGGCAATGTAGGCTTTGACCCCGGCTTCGCTGTCATCGGCCTCCAGCGCTTCGCGCATGTCCATCAGGGTCAGGCGCAGCTGGCCGATGTCCTGGCTGTTGGCCGATTGCGCCACCAGGCCGACGATGAACGGTTCGAGTGTGTAGCGCAGTTCCAGTACGTCGGCCAGGCTGGCCGCGGCACTGACTTCCCCACCCGACGCCTGGGCATCGGCGTCCAGCACCAACACACCCTTGCCGGGCAACGAGCGCACCAGGCCCAGTGTTTCCAGCACGGTTACCGCTTCGCGCAGGCTGGGGCGGCTGATGCCCAGTTGTTCGGCCAGTTCGCGCTGGCCGGGCAGCATGTCGCCGGTGCGCCATTGGCCGCGGGCCAGGGCCTGGCGGAGTTTTTCCACCACTGAGTTGACGACGGTTGATGAGCTGATCACGTTTCGCTCCTGGAAGGGCCGGCGTCAATGCCGGCCACGTTCGCTCAGAATTCCTGTTGATGGGCGTTGGGTTGCTTGCGTGGCGCGGGGGCAAAGCCAGGCTTGCCGTCGAGCACGTTCTGCGCGCGCTCCAGGTCAATGTCCTTCTCCCAGCGGGCAATGGCCACGGTGGCTACGCAGTTGCCGATCAGGTTGGTCAACGCCCGGCCGATACCCATGAACCAGTCCACCGCCAGCACCAGTACCAGGCCTACCACAGGGATCGCCGGTACCGCAGTCAGGGTGGCGGCAAGAATCACCAGTGCCGAGCCTGGGATGCCGTGAGCCCCCTTGGAAGTCACCAGCGACACCAGCAGGATTGTCAGCAGGTCGGTCATTTCCAGTGGCGTGCCGGTGGCGTTGGCGATGAACACGATGGCCAGGGTCAGGTAAATGGAGAAACCATCGAGGTTGAACGAGTAGCCGGTAGGGATCACCAGGCCAACCGTTGAACTGCCAATACCCAGGTGCTCAAGCTTGCGCATGATCTGTGGCAGCACGGCGTCGGAAGAGGCGGTGCCCAGGACGATGGTCAGCTCTTCACGCAGGTACTTGATCAACGGCAGCAGTTTAAGGCCCGACAAGCGCATGACGGTGCCCAGCACGATCAGTACGAAGCCGGCACAGGTCAGGTAGAACAGCGCCACCAGCCCGCCCAGGTGCTGCAGCGACTCCAGGCCATACTTGCTGGTGGTGAAGGCGATGGCGCCGAACACGCCGATCGGCGCCAGGCGCACGATCATGCCCATGATGCGGAAGATCACATGGCTCAGTTCATTGATCAGTCGCGAGATGCCGGCGGCCGAGTCACCCACCAGGTTCAGCGCGCTGCCGAACAGCACCGAGAACAGCAGCACCTGAAGAATGTTGTTGTCGGCGAATGCACCGATCACCGAGGTGGGGATCAGGTCCATGAAGAACGCCGTGGCGCCATGGATGTGCTGGCCGCGCTCGGCCAGGCCGTTGGCATCGGCGGCGGACAGTTGATCCAGGTGAATATTGGCACCGCTGCCAATGCCACTGCTGAAGGCGAACACCAGGCCAATCACCAGCGCGAGGGTAGTCAGCACTTCGAAGTAGATCACCGACTTCAGGCCGATGCGCCCGACCTTTTTCAGGTCGCCCGCACCCGAAATGCCGCTGACCACCACGCAGAACACGATCAGGCCGATGAGCATCTTGATCAGCTTGATGAAGCCGTCGCCGAGGGGTTTGAGTTGCAGGGAGAGGTCGGGGAAGCTCAGACCGCAGGCGATGCCGAGGGCAAGGCCAAGTACGACTTGCAGGAAAATCGAACGCGAGCACCATTTGAGCATGGGAGGAGTCTCTGATCGGTGTCCTTGCTTCGGTAGCCGCACGGGGCGAAAGAGCGCAGGACTTAATTATTGTGGTCTTACCGGTTTGTTCAGCGCGAGGCCATAAAAGCGCGAAAAATCCTCGATTGCAAGGTTTTTTGGCCTTACCGGTCTGACCAGTTGTGGGGCAATCCGGCCTGCCATGCTCTAGATCGGTGCGTGCCGTGAAAGTGGGCGCGTGAAATAGCTCAGGGCTTGGCCAGTGCCTGGTCAACTGCTGCAATCAGCTTGCCAAGATCTTTAGGCGGGGCGTTGTGGATGACGCCGAACAGGTAGGCGCGCTGCTCCTCTTCGTCGTCCGGTTCTGCGAAGAAGTCCTTGGGCTTGACGCCCAGCACCTGGGCAAACGCCAAGATTGCATCGATGCTGGGGGTGTAGGTGCTGGTTTCGAAACGGCTGATGGTCTTGGGGTCGAAGCCGGTCCGTTCGGCCAGTTGTGCCTGGGTCAGGCCCGCCAGCTTGCGGTAGCGGCGCAGGGCGATACCCAAAGCTGATCTCGTCATCGCTTAATTCCCATTTAGAATCAAGAACTTAACGATATCTATCCATGTGGCGCAACGCCATGATCGATCACCTTTGTTTTATTTATGTGATGAATTTCGTAGAATTCATGGTCTGACCGGTTAGTCATCGTCCTCTTCCTTGTGCCGTTCGGCCTCGTGCCTCAACGGCAGGAAGCGCTTTTGCCTATTGGAACTGATCGCCATGAATCGGTTCCGGTGGCCGTCGATGAACTGGATACCGGCTTGTCATTGAATGGAGTCTCATCGTGCGCCTCAACTTGCCGGTAACCCCGGTCGAGCAACGTTTCCCCCCTCATCAGCGGCTGATTTCTGCTACCGATACCGCCAGCCTGATCACCTACTGCAACCCTGAGTTTGCCGCCATCAGTGGCTACAGCGAGGCCGAACTGATCGGCAGCCCGCACAACCTGGTGCGCCACCCGGACATGCCGCCAGCGGTGTACGAGTTGATGTGGCGCTACCTGAAAGCGGGGAAGAGCTGGATGGGTATCGTCAAGAATCGCTGCCGTAACGGCGACTACTACTGGGTCAATGCTTACGTCACGCCCATCCTCGAAGGAGGTCGGGTTGTGGGTTACGAGTCGGTGCGCGTATGCCCCACGCGGGAGCAAGTCGCCCGTGCCGAAGTGCTGTATGCGCGGCTGCGCAACGGTCAAACGGCATTGTCGGCGCCGCGCCGGCTGAGCTTGCTGATGCAGGCCTTGGCCTTGCCACTGGCCGGCGGGCTGCTGGCGGTAGGCGCAAACCAGTTGTGGCCCGGCCTGGTGGGGCAGGGGCTGACCCTGGGGCTGTTCGTGGCCTGCGGCCTGTGGGCGCGCAACGCCCTCGGGCGGCAGCTACAGCAGATTGTGCAGGGCGCCGAAGGTGCCTTCGCCGACCCGCTTGCAGCCTTGACCTACAGCGACCTGACGGGTGCTGCCGGGCAGTTGCAACTGATGCTGATCAGCGAAGAGGCACGTCTGAAAACCGCCTTGACGCGGCTAAGCGACCTGGCCGGACAAATGGCCGTGGCTGCTCACGATGCCGGGCAGTTGTCGCGCAGCACCGAGGCGGCATTGCTGGAGCAGCGCGCCGAAACCGACCTGAGCGCCACCGCAATGAACCAGATGGCCGCCTCCATTGGCGAAGTGGCCAACCACGTGCAGCTGACCGCCGCCGAGGCACACACGGCCCACCTGCTGGCCGAACAAGGTAGCCAGGTAGCCGATGCAAGCGGTGCGGCCATTCGTAACTTGGCCAGCACTGTGACGCAGATCAACCAGGCGGTCAGTCACCTGGCTGGTCAGACTGGCGCCATCGCCGAGGCAGCCGGGATGATCCGTGGCATTGCCGAGCAGACCAACCTGCTGGCCCTCAACGCCGCCATCGAGGCAGCCCGTGCGGGCGAGCAGGGCCGCGGCTTTGCCGTGGTCGCCGACGAGGTGCGGGCACTGGCCGACAAGACTCGCCAGTCCACCCTGCACATCCAGGCCATAATCGATGCCTTGCGCAGTGGCGCCGAGGAAGCCGTGGCGATCGCCAGCCACGGCAT
This sequence comes from Pseudomonas sp. LTR0, assembly GCF_036630035.1. Lineage (NCBI taxonomy): Bacteria > Pseudomonadati > Pseudomonadota > Gammaproteobacteria > Pseudomonadales > Pseudomonadaceae > Pseudomonas > Pseudomonas sp. LTR0. The sequence continues at coordinate 3,487,247 of NZ_CP123734.1, read as the reverse complement.
CGACGGTGCCGAGCAAGGTGTTGTCCAGGTGCAGGAGGCCCGGCAAGCGCTGCATGGTATTCGTGACGCGGTACAGCGCATCAGCGATATGAGCCAGCAGATGGCCGCCGCCTCGCAGCAGCAGTCGGCGGTGGCAGAAGACGTTTCGCGGCAAATCAACGGCGTTGCCGGTATTGCCCAGCACAGCGCCCACAGCGCCAACGCCGCCGCCTCGCGCGGCACCGAACTGGAACATGTATGCGCCGGATTGCGCGCCCTGGTGGAGCGCTTCAACCGCTAAGGCAGGATGCTTTATGGATGATAACTATCGCGCGGCCGTGGACGCGGCCGCGATCTTTTCGGAAACCGACCTGCGTGGGAACATCACCTACGTCAATCAGCAGTTCTGCAGCATCTCGGGCTACAGCCGTGAGGAGCTGCTGGGGGCCAACCACCGTATCCTCAATTCCGGCCTGCATGAGCCGACGTTCTTTGTCGGCATGTGGCGGGCTTTGGCTGCCGGGCGGGTGTGGAAGGGCGAAATCTGCAACCGGTCCAAGGACGGTTCGTTGTATTGGGTCGACAGCACCATGGTGCCGCTGGTCGACCCGCTAACAGGCCAGGTGCGCAAGTATGTATCCATCCGCTTTGACGTTACAGAGAAGCGTCAGCTACTGCATACCTTGCAGTGGCGGGTGGGCCACGATGTGCTCACCGGCCTGCCCAACCGCGCCTATTTGTCCGACCTGCTGAACCAGGCCCTGGCCTGTTCGCGCCGTGAAGGCATCTCGCTGGCGGTGTGCATGCTCGACCTGGATGGTTTCAAGGCGGTCAACGACGGCTACGGGCATGCCGTGGGTGACCTGCTGCTGGTGGAAGTGGCGCAGCGTTTGAAGAGTATCCTGCGCGGTGGTGATGCCGTTGCCCGGCTGTCGGGCGACGAGTTCGTGCTGATCCTGCGCGACGTCGACGATGAGTGCCAGCTGCATGCAGCCCTGCAGCGGGTATTGCGGGCATTGGCGGCGCCTTGTGTGGTGCGTGGGCATACGCTGTCGCTCAGCGCCAGTATAGGCGTGACCCTGTATCCGCAGGATGATGAAGATGCCGACACCCTGGTGCGCCACGCCGACCAGGCCATGTATGTGGCCAAGCAGCGCGGGCGCAACCGTTACCACCTGTTCGATGTGACGCAGGAGCAGGAGCTCAAGGCCACCCACCAGACCGTGGCGCGCGTGCGCCGGGCGCTACGCAACGGCGAGTTGTGTCTTTACTACCAACCCAAGGTAAACCTGCGCAGTGGCAAGGTACTGGGCTTCGAGGGGTTGTTGCGCTGGCAGCGGCCGGGCCGTGGCGTGGTGCCGCCAGGCGATTTCCTGCCGTGGGTAGAACAGACCGACCTGATCGTCGAAATCGGCGAGTGGGTGATAGGGCAGGCATTGAGCCAGTTGCAGGTCTGGCAGTTGCAAGGGCAGCCCTGGTCACTGAGCGTGAATATCGCCGCGCGGCACTTGCAGCGCAGTGACTTTGCCGAGCGCCTGCAGCAACTGCTGGCAGCGTACCCGGCGGTGGACCCGGCGCTGCTGGACCTGGAAATCGTCGAGTCAGTGGCCATCGACAACCTGCAGCACGTCAGCCGCTGCCTGGACGCCTGCCGTGCGCTGGGTGTGCGTTTCTCGCTGGACGATTTCGGCACCGGTTATTCGTCGTTGAGTTACCTGAAACGCTTGCCGACCCAGACGATCAAGATCGACCAGTCGTTCGTACGGGACATCCTTCATGACCAGGACGACCTGGCGCTGACGGAGGCGGTGATCGGCCTGGCCCGGGCGTTTGGCCGCGAGGTGATTGCCGAGGGGCTGGAGAGTGTCGAGCATGGCCGGGTACTGATGGACCTGGGCTGCGAGCTGGCGCAGGGTTACTGCATTGCCCGGCCGATGCCGGCCAGTGAAGTGCAAGCCTGGGCACAGGCCTACCGGCAGCCGGCGCAGTGGCGTGACCCTTGAAGGCCATCAGCGGGCCGTGGTCCTGACCCGCACCATCAATCACGGGCAAAAAAAAACGGCACCTGCAAGAGGTGCCGTTTTCGCATCACGCGGTATTACTTGTGCAGCTCTTCTGCCGCATACAGCGTGTTCTCAAGCAGGCACGCCCGGGTCATCGGCCCGACGCCGCCCGGCACTGGTGTGATCCAGCCGGCGCGTGCCAGGGCAGTCTCGTAGACCACGTCGCCAACCAGCTTGCCGTCTTCCTGGCGGTTGATGCCCACGTCGATGACGATGGCGCCTTCCTTGACCCACTCACCCTTGACCAGGCCCGGCTTGCCGGCAGCCACGACCACCAGGTCGGCACGCCCGACATGGCCGGCCAGATCCTTGGTGAAGCGGTGGCAGACGGTCACGGTACAGCCGGCCAGCAGCAGTTCCATGGCCATCGGGCGGCCAACGATGTTGGACGCGCCGACGATCACCGCGTTCATGCCGTACAGGTCCTGGCCGGTGCTTTCCAGCAGGGTCATGATGCCTTTTGGCGTGCATGGGCGCAGCAGCGGAATACGCTGGGCCAGGCGGCCGATGTTGTAAGGATGGAAACCGTCCACATCCTTGTCCGGGCGAATGCGCTCGAGCAGCAGCGAGGCGTCCAGGTGCGCCGGCAGCGGCAGTTGCAGCAGGATGCCGTCGACGGCCGGATCGTCATTGAGACGGTCGATCAGCTCGGTCAGGGCCTGTTGCGTGGTCTCGCTGGGCAGGTCGAAAGCCTGCGAAATGAAGCCGACCTCTTCGCAGTCCTTGCGCTTGTGCGAGACATAGACTTGGGAGGCGGGGTCGGTGCCGACCAGGATCACCGCCAGGCCCGGCGTGCGCAGGCCTTGCTGGCGACGCTCCACGACACGTTGAGCGATCTGCTGGCGCAGGCTGGCGGCGATAGCCTTGCCATCGATTAGGTGTGCAGTCATAGACGCGTGATTAACCATCGAGAAGGAACAATAAAGAACGCGCATTCTCGCACGACATGGGCCAAGGGCAAAGGCGGGTGGTCGGGCAAATCCCCTAACCCCTTAAATAATTTAAATTTTTTCGAAAAAGGTGTTGACGACTTTCGGGGTCGACTATAAGATTCGCCGCACTTGTCGGGCACAGCCTAGCACTGGTTGGCTAAGTCGGGCAGAATGAGTGGTTTAACAGTTCCTTGTTAGCGTCTCGTTCGGTTAGGCTTCAAGCTTAAGCGCCCGTAGCTCAGCTGGATAGAGCATCCGCCTTCTAAGCGGATGGTCGCAGGTTCGAGTCCTGCCGGGTGCGCCATTAGGCAGCTTTGGCAAGCAAGTAGGCTGTAATGCAATATGGTGGGCGTAGCTCAGTTGGTAGAGCGCTGGATTGTGATTCCAGTTGTCGTGGGTTCGATTCCCATCGTCCACCCCATATTCTTCAAGGGCGCCTCGATAGCATCTGGCGCCTTTGTTTTAAGCGTTACGCGGACGTGGTGAAATTGGTAGACACACTGGATTTAGGTTCCAGCGGCGCAAGCTGTAAGAGTTCGAGTCTCTTCGTCCGCACCATGCTTCTGTAAGGTTGTACTGCAAGACCGCAATATGGTGGGCGTAGCTCAGTTGGTAGAGCGCTGGATTGTGATTCCAGTTGTCGTGGGTTCGATTCCCATCGTCCACCCCATATTCCTGAAAGGCGCCTTGATCGTGAGATCGGGCGCCTTTTTGTTTTGGGGTTGTGATGTGCATGCCGTCAGTGTTCTGGTGTCTTTGATTGAGGTTGAGCGTCGCCCGCGTGGCTCCTGATGTTCCTCCTCGATATCGTGCCGGGTAAGCAAGGTGGTCGCGCTTACTCTGTTGGCGGTCAAGCTTTTATGGGGTGTTCTACGGCCGATTGTTTCAGGGCGGCAAGGTGCCTGCCTTGGTTTTTGCGGTGATGCGTAGATCGAGCGCCGCCCGCGCGGCGCATCGCGAGCAAGCTCGCTCCTACATTTGTTTCGGGCCAATTATTCCTGGGGCAGACGCGCGCGTCCCCTTGGCGCTCACCTCGATATCGTGGGGTACAAACAGGGCGGTCGCGTGCGCAGGCACAGGCGACACTGGCCCGAAACAAATGTAGGAGCGAGCTTGCTCGCGATGCGCCGCGCGGGCGGCGCTCGATCTCACAGGCACTACAACCCTCAAGGCAAGCTCGCTCCTACATTTGTTTCGGGCCAATTATTCCTGGGGCAGACGCGCGCGTCCCCTTGGCGCTCACCTCGATATCGTGGGGTACAAACAGGGCGGTCGCGTGCGCAGGCACAGGCGATACTGGCCCGAAACAAATGTAGGAGCGAGCTTGCTCGCGATGCGCCGCGCGGGCGGCGCTCGATCTCGAAGGCGCTGAAAATGTCGCGGTCAACCACCGCTCGGCCAAATCACCTCCCGCCCCTTGTAATCCTCTGGTGGCACCCCAATAAAAGCTGTTAGATTTCAGCCGGTTGAAACACCGGCCCGTTTGGCCGGCAAAGGACACCACGATGATTGCAAAAGAAGCCCGTCAGGCCCTGGCGCTGCAGCGCTTTGCCGAAGCCAATCCGCAGTTGCTCGAGGAGATCCGCGAGCTGGATGCGCGCGAGCAGGCCCAGCAGATCGAGTGGGCGTTCGAGGATGCAGCCGCGGAGCAGGGCATTGAGCCCTGGGAGTTGGCGCTGCAATTGATTGCCGAGTCCCCGGAGCAGCTGCAGGCCATGCGCCTGGAAACGCACCGTGAAGTGGCCGAGGCGCTGGGGCTGGAGTGGGAGGAGTACTGCCAGTTCAACGAAATCGATCCTGAATAAAGGAGGCGAATTCTTTGCTGGTAGTTGTTTGACAAGGTATTTCGGCTGCAGGCCGCCCCGGGCGCCGTGCAGCCTCTGTTGGAAGCAGGCTCGGCGCTGTGCCGTGCGGGCCTTGAAAGTTAATCGACCGGCGTTGTTTTCAGTCGTCCCGTGTGGGGTGACTTCTGCTGCGTGACTCACTAGAATGTTTGCCCTTGATTCTGGAGTCGGGCTAACGCCGGCTAACGTCTGTGCAACGAGGAATATCCATGCAAGTTTCTGTTGAAAACACTTCCGCTCTCGAGCGCCGCATGACCATCGCCGTTCCGGCCGAGCGCGTCGAGAACGAAGTCAACAAGCGTCTGCAGCAGACTGCCAAGCGCGCCAAGATTGCGGGCTTCCGTCCTGGTAAAGTGCCGATGACCGTGATCCGTCAGCGTTTCGAGGCGGACGCCCGTCAAGAGGCTTTCGGTGACCTGGTCCAGGCTTCCTTCTACGAAGCCATCGTCGAGCAGAAGCTGAACCCGGCTGGCTCTCCGGCTGTAGAGCCGAAGTCCTTCGAAAAGGGCAAGGATCTGGAGTTCGTCGCCATCTTCGAAGTGTTCCCGGAGTTCACGGTTGCAGGCCTCGAGTCGATCAAGGTCGAGCGCCTGAGCGCCGAAGTGGCTGACAGCGACCTGGACAACATGCTGGAAGTGCTGCGCAAGCAGAACACCCGCTTCGAGGCCGTCGAGCGCGCTGCGCAGAACGACGACCAGGTCAACATCGATTTCGTCGGCAAGGTCGACGGTGAAGTGTTTGCCGGTGGTTCGGCCAAGGGCACCCTGCTGGTACTGGGCTCCGGCCGCATGATCCCGGGCTTCGAAGAGGGTCTGGTAGGCGCCAATGCAGGCGAAGAGCGCGTTGTCAACGTGACCTTCCCAGAGGACTACCAGAACCTGGACCTGGCTGGCAAAGCCGCCGAGTTCACCATCACCGTCAACAGTGTTTCGGCACCTGTGCTGCCAGAGCTGAACGAAGAGTTCTTCGCCCAGTTCGGCATCAAGGAATCGACCCTGGAAGGCTTCCGCGCCGAAGTTCGCAAGAACATGGAGCGTGAGCTGCGTCAGGCGATCAAGACCAAGGTCAAGAACCAGGTCATGGACGGTCTGCTGGCCGCCAACCCGATCGAAGTGCCAAAAGCCCTGCTGGAAAACGAAGTCAACCGTCTGCGCGTGCAGGCTGTTCAGCAGTTCGGTGGCAACATCAAGCCTGAGCAACTGCCAGTCGAGCTGTTCGAAGAGCAAGCCAAGCGCCGTGTCGTGCTGGGCCTGATCGTGGCCGAAGTGGTCAAGCAGTTCGAGCTGAAGCCGGACGACGCCAAGGTTCGCGAGATGATCGAAGAAATGGCTTCGGCTTACCAGGAGCCTGAGCAGGTCATCGCCTGGTACTACAAGAACGACCAGCAACTGAACGAAGTCCGTTCGGTTGTGCTGGAAGAACAAGTTGTAGATACTGTTCTGCAGAAAGCGACTGTGACCGACAAGTCGGTCTCGTACGAAGAAGCCGTTAAACCAGCCGAGGCTCCTGCCGCTGCTGAGTAACAGGCTTCTCTCGTAGGAAACCTCCACAAGCCAGCCTTCGAGCTGGCTTGTGCGTATTCAAGCCATGACTATTTGGGAGTGAGCGCAGGACATGTCCCGCAATTCTTATATTCAGCAGAGCTCTGACATCCAGGCCGCAGGCGGCCTGGTCCCGATGGTTATCGAGCAGTCCGCCCGTGGCGAACGTGCTTACGACATCTACTCGCGCCTGTTGAAGGAGCGTGTGATCTTCCTGGTTGGCCCGGTAGAGGACTACATGGCCAACCTCGTCGTTGCGCAACTGCTGTTCCTTGAGGCAGAAAACCCGGACAAGGATATCCATCTGTACATCAACTCGCCGGGCGGTTCCGTCACCGCCGGCATGTCGATCTACGACACCATGCAGTTCATCAAGCCGGACGTTTCGACCATCTGCATCGGCCAGGCCTGCAGCATGGGCGCCTTCCTGCTGGCGGCAGGTGCCAAGGGCAAGCGTCATTGCCTGCCGAACTCGCGCGTGATGATCCACCAGCCGCTTGGCGGCTTCCAGGGTCAGGCCACCGATATCGAGATCCACGCCCAGGAAATCCTCAATATCAAGGCCCGTCTGAACGAGCTGCTGGCCTATCACACCGGCCAGGACCTCGAGACCATCAAGCGTGACACCGAGCGTGACAACTTCATGAGCGCCTCGCGCGCAGCCGAGTACGGCCTGATCGACTCGGTCTACGACAAGCGGCAACTGGCCTCCTGAACCGGGAGGTCAGAGCAGGTGGGCGTCGAAAGCGCCTACCTGCGGACTTGAAAAAGCCCGCAATTGCCTTCATCTTGTGTTGCAAGCCTACCGGATTGGATCGATCGAATGACTGACACCCGTAACGGCGAGGACAGCGGCAAATTGCTTTATTGCTCCTTCTGCGGCAAAAGCCAGCACGAAGTGCGCAAACTGATTGCCGGGCCCTCGGTATTTATCTGCGACGAGTGCGTCGACCTGTGCAACGACATCATCCGTGAGGAGGTGCAGGAAGCCCAGGCCGAGAGCAGCGCGCACAAATTGCCTTCGCCGAAAGAAATCAGCGGCATCCTGGACCAGTACGTCATTGGTCAGGAGCGCGCAAAGAAGGTGCTGGCCGTAGCGGTGTACAACCACTACAAGCGCCTGAACCAGCGTGACAAGAAGGGTGACGAAGTCGAACTGGGCAAGAGCAACATCCTGCTCATCGGGCCGACTGGCTCGGGCAAGACCCTGCTCGCCGAAACCTTGGCACGCCTGTTGAACGTACCGTTCACCATTGCTGACGCCACCACCCTGACCGAAGCCGGTTATGTGGGTGAGGACGTCGAGAACATCATCCAGAAGCTGTTGCAGAAGTGCGACTACGACGTGGAAAAGGCCCAGATGGGCATTGTCTACATCGACGAAATCGACAAGATCTCGCGCAAGTCGGACAACCCGTCCATCACCCGTGATGTCTCGGGTGAGGGCGTGCAGCAGGCACTGCTGAAACTGATCGAAGGCACCGTGGCCTCGGTCCCGCCGCAAGGCGGCCGCAAGCACCCGCAACAGGAATTCCTGCAGGTTGATACCCGCAACATCCTGTTCATCTGCGGTGGTGCGTTCTCGGGCCTGGAAAAGGTCATCCAGAACCGCTCCACCAAAGGTGGCATCGGTTTTGGTGCCGAAGTGCGCAGCAAGGAAGAGGGCAAGAAGGTTGGTGAGTCCCTGCGTGAGGTCGAGCCGGACGATCTGGTCAAGTTTGGCCTGATTCCGGAATTCGTCGGCCGTCTGCCGGTACTGGCTACCCTTGACGAGCTGGATGAGGCTGCATTGATGCAGATCCTCACCGAGCCGAAGAATGCCCTGACCAAGCAGTATGCCAAGCTATTCGAGATGGAAAGCGTCGACCTCGAGTTCCGCAGCGATGCGCTCAAGGCCGTTGCGCGCAAGGCCCTGGAGCGCAAGACTGGTGCCCGTGGCCTGCGTTCGATCCTCGAAGGCGTTCTGCTCGATACCATGTACGAGATCCCTTCGAAAAAGGATGTCAGCAAGGTGGTTATCGACGAGAGCGTCATTGAGGGCACCTCGCAGCCGCTGATGATTTACGAAAACAGCGAACCGCAAGCCAAGGCCGCACCAGACGCCTGATTCAGGCAATGGCCGGTTTTCGGTTGCAAGCAAGAAGGGGGCCTACGGGCCCCTTTCTGCTTTTCCTGTGCAAGCGCTTGTAATTTCCCAAGCATGCCCCCACATTAGGTCCAAGCATCATTTCCACCGGTTTCCGGCCATAAGGCCGCTGTAGAGGCGAAATCATGAAGACCACCCTCGACTTGCCTCTTTTGCCATTGCGCGATGTCGTTGTTTACCCGCACATGGTTATCCCGCTGTTCGTGGGGCGTGAAAAGTCCATCGAAGCCCTCGAGGCGGCGATGACGGGCGAAAAGCAGATCCTTCTGCTTGCCCAGAAGAATCCAGCCGACGACGACCCGGGTGAGGACGCCCTGTACCGCGTCGGTACCGTTGCCACCGTGCTGCAACTGCTGAAGCTGCCTGATGGCACCGTCAAGGTGCTGGTCGAAGGCGAGCAGCGTGGTGCGGTCGAGCGCTTCTCCGAAGTTGAAGGGCACATCCGTGCCGAAGTCTCCCTGATCGACGAAACCGACACTGCCGAGCGCGAGTCGGAAGTCTTCGTGCGCACGCTGCTGTCGCAGTTCGAACAGTACGTTCAACTGGGCAAGAAAGTGCCTGCCGAAGTGCTGTCTTCGCTGAACAGCATCGAAGAGCCAGGACGTCTGGTCGACACCATGGCCGCGCACATGGCCCTGAAGATCGAGCAGAAGCAGGAAATTCTTGAAATCGTCGACTTGACTACCCGTGTCGAGCACGTGCTGGCACTGCTGGATGCCGAAATCGACCTGCTGCAGGTCGAAAAGCGCATTCGCGGCCGGGTCAAGAAGCAGATGGAGCGTAGCCAGCGCGAGTACTACCTGAATGAGCAGATGAAGGCCATTCAGAAAGAGCTTGGCGATGGTGACGAAGGCCACAATGAAGTCGAAGAGCTGAAAAAACGCATCGAAGCCGCAGGTCTGCCTAAAGATGCCCTGGCCAAGGCCCAGGCGGAGCTGAACAAGCTCAAGCAAATGTCTCCGATGTCGGCCGAAGCTACCGTGGTGCGCTCGTACCTGGACTGGCTGGTGCAGGTGCCGTGGAAGGCACAGAGCAAGGTGCGTCTGGACCTGACCAAGGCCGAGGAAATCCTCGATGCCGACCACTATGGCCTGGAAGAGGTCAAGGAACGCATCCTCGAGTACCTTGCCGTGCAGAAGCGCGTCAAGAAAATCCGCGGGCCGGTGCTGTGCTTGGTCGGCCCACCCGGCGTCGGCAAGACCTCGCTGGCCGAGTCGATCGCTGCCGCCACCAACCGCAAGTTCGTGCGCATGGCCCTGGGTGGCGTGCGTGACGAGGCCGAGATCCGTGGCCACCGCCGTACCTACATTGGTTCCATGCCGGGTCGCCTGATCCAGAAGATGACCAAGGTGGGTGTGCGCAACCCGTTGTTCCTGCTCGACGAAATCGACAAAATGGGCAGCGACATGCGCGGCGACCCAGCCTCGGCACTGCTGGAAGTGCTCGACCCTGAGCAGAACCACAACTTCAACGACCACTACCTGGAGGTCGACTATGACCTCTCGGACGTGATGTTCCTTTGCACCTCGAACTCGATGAACATCCCGCCGGCGCTGCTGGACCGGATGGAAATCATCCGTCTGCCTGGCTACACCGAGGACGAGAAGATCAACATCGCCATCAAGTACCTGGTGCCCAAGCAGGTCAAGGCCAACGGCTTGAAGAAGGAAGAGCTGGAGGTCGATGTCTCGGCGATTCGCGACATCATCCGCTACTACACCCGCGAAGCCGGTGTACGGGGCCTGGAGCGGCAAATTGCCAAGGTCTGCCGTAAGGTGGTCAAGGAACATACCGGGCAGAAGCAGGTCAAGGTCAAGGTGGCCAGCGAGCAGCTGGAGCACCTGCTGGGCGTGCGCAAGTTCCGCTATGGTCTGGCCGAGCAGCAGGACCAGATCGGTCAGGTTACCGGCCTGGCCTGGACCCAGGTGGGCGGTGAGTTGCTGACCATCGAGGCCGTGGTCATCCCCGGCAAGGGCCAGTTGATCAAGACCGGCTCGCTGGGCGATGTCATGGTCGAATCGATTACCGCCGCGCAGACCGTGGTACGCAGCCGCGCCCGCAGCCTGGGGATTGCCGCCGACTTCCACGAGAAGCACGACGTGCACATTCACATGCCTGAGGGCGCCACGCCGAAGGATGGCCCAAGTGCCGGTATCGGCATGTGCACCGCACTGGTGTCGGCACTGACGCAGATTCCGGTACGTGCTGACGTGGCCATGACCGGTGAAATCACCTTGCGTGGCCAGGTATTGGCCATTGGCGGGCTGAAGGAAAAACTGCTGGCGGCACACCGTGGCGGGATCAAGACGGTGATCATTCCCGAGGAGAATGTTCGCGATCTCAAGGAGATTCCTGAAAATATCAAACAGGATCTTCAGATCAAACCGGTCAAATGGATTGACGAAGTCCTGCAAATTGCGCTGCAATACGCCCCGGAGCCCTTGCCAGATGTGGCTCCGGAGATTGTCGCGAAAGATGAAAAGCGCGACGGCGATGCCAAGGAAAGAATTAGCACGCATTAGTAGTTTTCAGCTGGGGGGCTTTCCTTGACAGTTTTTTCGAGGCCTTGCTATAAAGCGGCACGCTATTGTCGTCAGGCCGCCCAGCACACGTTTCATAAGCTTTTCATTACATACTTAGAAACAAACTCAATAGAGAAATAAGGGGACTTAGAGTGAACAAGTCGGAACTGATTGACGCTATCGCCGCATCTGCTGACATCCCGAAAGCTGTAGCCGGCCGTGCGCTGGACGCAGTCATCGAATCCGTCACCGGCGCCCTGAAGCAAGGTGACGATGTGGTACTGGTTGGCTTCGGTACCTTCTCGGTCAAGGAGCGCGCCGAGCGTACCGGCCGCAACCCGCAAACCGGCAAGGCAATCAAGATCGAAGCCGCCAAGGTTCCAGGTTTCAAGGCAGGCAAAGGCCTGAAAGACGCCGTCAACTAAGTCGTCTTTCAGCCGGGCCCGGCCTGGCCTGGTCCGAGCACGGTGATGGCGGGGCGCAAACGTTCCCGCCTGACACGTTTGCTAAGAAAAGGCGCATCCTCGGATGCGCCTTTCTTTTATCAGGATTCTACCCACGCTCCGCGGTTGTCGACGCAGTGGTACAGCCGTTTCTGGGGGACGCATGCTGCAAAATATCAGGGACAATTCACAAGGTTGGATTGCCAAGACCATCATCGGCCTTATCGTCGTGTTGATGGCATTGACCGGTTTCGAAGCCATTTTCCAGGCCGCCACTCATAGCCAGGACGCCGCCAAGGTGAACGGCCAGACCATCAGCCAGAACGAACTGAGCCAGGCGGCCGACATGCAGCGCCGTCAACTGATGCAACAGTTGGGCAAGGATTTCGACCCGGCGCTGCTGGATGACAAGTTGCTGCGTGAGGAGGCACTCAAGGGGCTGATCAGCCGCAAGCTGCTGCTGCAAGGTGCTGAGGATGCCAAGTTCGCATTCTCCGACGCTGCGCTGGACCAGGTGATCTTGCAGACCCCTGAGTTCCAGGTGGACGGCAAGTTCAGCGCTGACCGTTTCGACCAGGTGATTCGCCAGATGGGCTACGGCCGCATGCAGTTCCGCGAGATGCTCGGCGAGGAAATGCTGATCGGCCAACTGCGCACTGGCCTGGCCGGTAGCAGCTTCGTCACCGATCAGCAGGTCGACGCCTTTGCTCGCCTGGAAAAGCAGACCCGCGACTTCGCCTCCCTGACCTTCAAGGCCGACCCGGCCGCAGTCAAGGTCAGCGATGAAGAGGTCAAGGCGCACTACGACCAGCACGCCAAGGAGTTCATGTCGCCTGACCAGGTCGTGATCGACTACATCGAACTGAAAAAGTCGGCCTTCTTCGACCAGGTCAAAGTGACCGACGAAGAGCTCAAGGCCCAGTACGAGAAGGAAATCGCCAACCTCGCCGAGCAGCGCCATGCCGCGCACATCCTCATCGAGGTCAACGACAAGGTCACCGACGCCCAGGCCAAGGCCCGCGCCGAAGAGATCGAGCAGCGTCTGGCCAAGGGTGAGGACTTTGCCGCTCTGGCCAAGGAGTTCTCTCAGGACCCAGGCTCCGCCAACAGCGGTGGTGATCTCGGCTTCGCCGGCCCGGGTGTATACGACCCAGCCTTCGAAGAGGCGCTGTACAAGCTGCAGGATGGCCAGGTATCTGCACCGGTGCGCACCGAGTTTGGCTACCATTTGATCAAGCTGCTGGGCGTGCAGGCGCCAGAAGTACCGAGCTTCGCCAGCCTGAAGGACAAACTGACCCGCGATCTGAAGATGCCGCTGGTCGAGCAGCGTTATGTCGACGCCAGCAAGCAACTGCAGGATGCTGCCTACGAGGCTTCCGACCTGGCCCAGCCGGCCCAGGACCTGAACCTCAAGGTACACACCTCCGCTGCCTTCGGCCGCGAGGGCGGTGAAGGTATTACTGCCAACCGTGCGGTGGTGCAGGCTGCGTTCTCTGAAGAAGTGCTGGATGAGGGGGCCAATAGCACCGCCATCGAGCTTGACCCTGAGACCACCGTGGTGCTGCGCGTCAAGGAGCACCGCAAGCCAGAGCAACTGCCGCTGGAAGCTGTGGCCAAGAACATCAGGGAGCACCTGGCCAAAGAGAAGGCGACTGCCGAGCTCAAGGCCAAGGCAGACAAGCTGATTGCCGGCTTGCGCGACGGTTCCATCGCAGCAGGCAGTGTGCACGAAGGCCTGGGCTGGAAAGCCTATGAAGCAGTCACCCGTGGTGAGGACGGTATTGATCCGGCCGAACTGCAGGCACTGTTCCGTCTGGGCAAGCCGCAAGCCAAGGACAAGCCTGTTTACGGCAGTGTAGTGCTGCGTGACGGTAGCCTGGTGGTATTGCAGCTCAAGGGTGTGAACGAAGGCGCTACCGCCACCGACGAAGAGAAGCAGCAGATTCGCCGCTACCTCGCGTCACGTGCTGGCCAGCAGGACTTTGCCGCTTACCGCAAGCAGCTGGAAGCCAATGCAGACATCACCCGTTACTAAGGTGTTCGTTGCATGAAGAAACAGGCCGCCTCGCGCGGCCTGTTTCGTTTTCGCCAGCCGCGAGGGCGGTCATTGTCGAAGACCACGCTGCCTCAGGGGCGGCGCCGACCAGATTCTACCGCTTCACCCCTTCATAACTGTCCAGCGTGTCGCGTGCAATCTCTCGCCCCAGGGCGATGAGCTCCGGCGCCTTGTAGAACTCAAAGAACCGGCACACCCGCTTGGGCACGTTGATCAGCACATCCGGCGGATAGCCGGCAATCTTGTACTGTGCCAACGAAGTCTGCATGACCTCGAAGCTCTGGTTGATCAAGTCCAGCAGCGAGGCCGGCCCCACGTTGTCGATGATGAAAGAACCGGTGGCCGACTTCGGCGCGCCCTCGCGCTCCGGGGCCGCCGCTGATTGCTGGCTTTCCGGGTCGGCGCTGTCGGCCAGCCACGGGCTTGGTGGCGCCAACCCTTCGGCGACGATTTCCTTTTCGATGCGGATCAGCTCTTCCGCCGGTTTGCGCCGGAACGGCAGGCGTGAGCCCAGCGAACTCAGCAAGGCGTCAAAACGCATCTTGAACGCTGCCGGGCGCTCAATCACTGGCAACTGGTACTGCTTCTGGTTGGTGGCGTTGAGGTTCACCGCGATGATCAGGTCGCAATGGCTGGACACCACAGGCACGATTGGCAGCGGGTTGAGGATGCCGCCGTCGACAAGCATGCGGTTGCCTTGCATCACCGGCGTGAACAGGCTGGGAATGGCCGCCGAGGCGCGCATGGCCTGGTGCAGGCAACCCTCCTGGAACCAGATTTCCTGTTGGTTGGTAAGGTCGGTCGCCACTGCGGTGTAGGGTATGCGCAGTTGCTCGATGTTTATCTCGCCGACGATCTTGCGGATCTGCCCGAACACCTTGTCGCCGCGAATTGCACCGAGGCGAAAGCTGACGTCGACCAGGCGCAGCACATCCAGGTAGTCGAGGCTCTCGATCCAGTTGCGATAGTCGTCCAGCTTGCCGGCGGCATAGATACCGCCAATCACCGCGCCCATGGAACACCCCGCGACGCAGGCTATTTCGTAGCCGCGGCGCTCGATTTCTTCGATCACGCCGATGTGTGCATACCCTCGGGCTCCGCCCGACCCCAGTACCAGTGCCACACGTTTACTCATGAACATTCCCCGGCCAGTGCCATCATGGTCCTACAATGCACCCATCGCTGCCTGTGCTTCAATGTAGATCGTGCTGAGCTACTGTAATAAAACTGGCCAGGCAACGCCGGCTGGGCATGGCACTTTCCAGCTGTCGGAGCGTCGAATAGCCACCGTTTATCCATAGAGGTATTACTGATGAAAGCCTGGATCTGCCTTCCACTGATTGCCTTGGCCCTTGCTGGCTGCGCGGGCAAGACGGCCTACCGTGACAGCTGCGCGACCCAGCTGGATGCCGCCTGGAAGGAGCTGGACCTGGCCAAGGCCGAAGGCTTCGCCGGTGCCGTCAGTTACTCCAAGGCCTTGTCGTTGCTGACCGGGGCCAAGACCCAGCAGCAGTTCGAAGGCTATGAAAGCTGTACCCGCAAAGCCGAAAAGGCCCGCTTCTACATTCGTGAATCTCGCGCTGGGCGCTGACCAGGGAGCATCGTATGTCTGCCATGCTCGACCATGTAGTTGCCCAGATACTGACCTTGCAGGTGCGCTTGCTGGCCTGTCGTGAACGCCTGGCTGCCAATACCGACAGCGAGGCCTTGCACGACTTGCGTATCACCTTGCGGCGCCTGCGCAGTCTGTTGAGGCCGTTGCGTGGGCTGCCCGGCGTGGAGCAGCTTGAGGATGCTGCAAGTTCGCTGGGTACCCTTACCACGCCCTTGCGTGATCGTGAGGTACTGGCGGCCGAGCTGATCGGGCGCGGTCATGCGGCAGCCGGGCAGCGGCGTCTGCAGGGGCGTGACAGAACCTTTGCAAGTGTCGCTGCCAGCCCGCAGCTGGCCAGGGTGCTGGCGATTGTTGACGCCTTTCCATTGTTCCTGCGTGCGGCGGGCCGGGAGGGGCTGGTCAAATCGCTGGACAAACGCATCGACAAGCGCCTGGTCAAACAATGGCGCACGTTGCACGAAGCGTTGCGGGACCCGGCTCACGATCGCCACCGGCTGCGTTTGCTGATAAAGCGTGCGCGCTATGGCGATGAGGCCTATCCGCAACTCGATCACGCAGGAAAGAAACTGCAACGTGTGCTGAAAAAGGCCCAGGGCGACCTGGGTGATTGGCACGACCGCCTGCAATGGCTTCTGCAAGCGCGCGACCATGCCGACCTGCTGCCCTGCAAGGCCGATTGGGAGCAGGAACTGCATGAGGCGGAGCGCCAGTCAGATGTGACGCTGGATACCCTGCAAGAGGCGCTGGCGCGGCGTTATCACGGAAAATGACCGATTTGCGGGCTGATTGTCCGGGGTTTGCTGGCTAGGATGAGTGGACCTTTTCCTTTGCAGGCAGGAGCCGGCCAATGAATTTCAACCAACTGCTCGACGCTGTGCGGGCCAACCCGGATTCCGTCAGCATTCCGCCCAGCTGGGCTCAGGGGCGCGCAGCCTTTGGCGGCCTGATGGCGGCCATGGTGTACGAAGCCATGCGCCTCAGGCTCTGCGACAGCCGCCCGGTACGCTCATTGGCCATCAGCTTCGTGGCACCAGCGGCTGCGGATGTGCCCATCCGCTTCGAGGTGGAGGTCTTGCGCGAAGGCAAGGCGGTTAGCACGTTGCTGGGCCGCGCCGTTCAGGATGGCCAAGTGGTGACCTTGGTGCAGGGCAATTTCGGTGCGGGCCGGCCTTCGGTGGTGGAAGTGCCGGCGTTACCTGCCGTTGAAATGCCTGCGCTCGACGCGGCGGCCCCGGAGTTGCCCTATATCAAAGGCGTTACCCCTGAGTTCATGCGGCATGTTGCCCTGCGCTGGGCGGTAGGTGGGCTTCCGTTCAGTGGCAATAAGTCGCGCAAGATGGGCGGCTGGGTGCGCTTGCGGGATGTGCGGGAAGAGCCGGTGAACGAGGCGCACTTGCTGGCGTTGGTCGATGCCTGGCCACCCAGCCTTATGCCGTTTCTCAAGCAGCCCGCTGCGGGCAGTACGCTGACCTGGACCATTGAGTTCATCCAGCCTACGGCGAAGCTGTCGACCCTGGATTGGTGCCGATACTGCGTGGAGACCGAGCATGCACGGGATGGCTATGGGCACGCTGCTGCGGCATTGTGGACAGCGCAGGGCGAGTTGTTGGCCTTGAGCCGGCAGACCGTCACCGTTTTCGCCTGATCCTTACCAGGTTGCTTACAAGGAGCGCCCCGGCAACTGACTCAGTGTCGGTGCTTGTGCCGCTCCCGCCAGGCCTTCCACCAGGCCCCGCTCACCACAAAGCGCGGAAAGGTGATGAACTGCTCGGTCAGTAATCGCTGCACGGCATCCTGGCGGTTGGCGAACGGTTCGGGCTGCTCGGCTTCAAGGCGGTGGCCTTGGCGCTGCAGGCCCAGTGCGGCGATCAGGGAAATTACGCCCACCGCGATCTGGCCGAGGTCGAAACCGAAGAGTCCGGACAGCACCAGTAGTGCCCCTAAAATGAACAAAGGAACGGCAATCAGGTGCAGCACCAGGTTGGTCGGGTGGCGGTGATTATGGTGGTAGCCGCGCCATTGCCAGGCGGGAAGATTGGGCAGGCGTTTGCTCATGGGGATTTCCTCTCGGTCATGCCCAAAGCTTAGTGCGGCCCCCAGGCGGGGGCCAATCGAACCTGGCTATGGTGACTATAGCTTGAGCTGGCCAATGGCCTTGTTCAGTTCGCCGGCCAGGGTCGCCAGTTCGCTGCTGGTGGTCGCCGAGCCGACCGTCTGCTGCACGGTCCGCTCGGTGACATCGCGGATGCTGACCACCGCGCGGTTCATTTCCTCGGCTACCTGGCTTTGCTGCTCGGCCGTTACAGCGATCTGGGTATTGCTCTCGCGCATCTGTGCCACGGCACCGGTAATTTCAGCCAGCGCCTCGCCGGCCTCCTGAGCCTGACGCACGCAGTCGTCGGCCTTGTACGAGCTTTCCTGCATGAACTCCACCGCATCGCGGGTGCCCGACTGCAGGGCCGAAACCATGGTGGTGATCTCATCCGTGGAGGTTTGCACGCGTTTGGCCAGGTTGCGCACTTCATCGGCCACCACGGCAAAGCCGCGGCCCAGGTCGCCGGCGCGCGCGGCTTCGATGGCAGCGTTGAGTGCCAGCAAGTTGGTCTGTTCGGCAATACTGTGGATCACACTGACGACACCGTTGATCTTCTGGCTGTCCTCGGCCAACTGGCGAATCATTTCGGCAGTTTGCTGCACGCCGCTGGAAAGCCCGGAAATCGAATCCTGCACTCGGCTGACCACCGCTTGGCCGCTGCCGGCCAAGGTGTCGGCGGTTTGTGACAAATCGCGGGTGGCACCGGCGTGTTGGGCAATGTGGTGCACGGTCGCCGACATTTCGTTGATGGCAGTGGCGGCCTGGTCGGTTTCACTCTGCTGGCCGAGCATGCCATGGCGCACGTCACTCATGCTGGCGGCCAGGCGTGCAGCGCCCGAGTCCAGCTGTGCTGCGCTTTGGGCGACGGTGCTGACCACGCGGTGGTAGGTGGACTGCATAGCGTTGAAGGCCCCGGCCATCTGGCCGACCTCGTCGCCACTGGCCAGCGGTACGCGGGCCGACAAGTCACCGGTTTTTTCCACGTGCAGCATCACGTCCTTGAGGGTGTTGAGCTGGCTGAGCAGGAAGCGGATCAGCAGTTGGGAGGCACCGAGCATGGCCAGCATCAGGATCAGTACACACACCGCGTAGTTGCTGAAGCGATCGAAGAATACCTGGCGCAGACTGGGGGACTGAGCCAGCACAGCCAACTGCTGGTCGCCGTTGCGCAGCACCTGAGCGCCACGCAGCGGGTTTTCACCGAGGATCCAGGCGCTTGGCAGTTCTACCCAGCCTTTGGCATTGCGCAGGGCATCGAGCGCTTCTCCGGCGAAGGTTGGTGTTTGCCCCGTTTGCCAACTGATGACATTGGCCGGGCGTGGCAGTGCTTGCCCGGCTGGCCAGGCGGCCAGCAACTGGGCTTGCGCGGCCGCTTGGGCCTGAGCCGCCTCGGCACGTGCGCGTTGCTCCAGGTGCACGGCATACAGCACCAGCAGCAAGGTGGTGACAAAGGCCACTGCGTTGACGGCCCAGAACTTGTACTTCAGGGAAACATTGCTAAGCCAGGCACCCATGGGCAGGTCTTCTCTGAGTTGAGCGGAAACAATATTGGCAAGGTGCCATCATTGTGCCCGCATCCTCCACGGGATTTGTTGATGCATATCAACGGCGTTCACCCACCCCGCAGAAACCCGCAAGAATCAGGGGAGCTGGAAAAAATCGCGGGCCGTTGCCGTGGTATGCGCTGCCGTGTGCTCGGCTGACTCACCGCGATGTGAGGCCACCTCGCGCAGTACTTCCGGCAAGAACGCCGGCTCGTTGCGCCCGCTTTTGGGCTTGGGCCGCAAGCTGCGCGGCAGCAGGTAGGGCGCGTCGCTTTCCAGCATCAGCCGGCCTTGAGGAATGTTGCCTACCAGCGGGTGCAGGTGAGTGCCGCGGCGTTCGTCGCAGATCCAGCCGGTAATGCCGATATGCAGGTCCAGGTCCAGGTAGGCGAACAGCGCCTCGCGCTCACCGGTAAAGCAGTGCACCACTGCGCCCGACAGGTGGTCGCGGTACTCCCTGAGAATCGCCAACAAGCGCTCGCTGGCATCGCGCTCGTGCAGGAACACCGGCAGGCGCAGCTCCGCAGCTAGCGTCAGCTGGGCTTCCAGGGCTTTTTCCTGCAGCGGGCGAGGGGAAAAGTCGCGGTTGAAATCCAGGCCGCATTCGCCCACAGCGCGTACGCGCGGTTCACTCAACAACAGTCGCAACTGGCGCTCGCTGTCGGCATCCCAGGCCTTGGCATCGTGTGGGTGTACGCCGGCCGTGGCGAACAGGTGCGCGCCGCTGGCATCCAGTTGTTGGCACAGCTCCAGCGCTTGTTCGCTGACCGCCAGGCTGGTGCCTGTCAGTAGCATTTGCGTAACGCCGGCCTCCAGTGCGCGCTCGACAACGGCTGCCTGTTGGTCGTGAAAGCTGCTGTTGGTCAGGTTGACGCCGATATCGATCAGTTGCATGGTGCTATCTCGTGCCGCGGGGCGGCCAGCATAGCAAAAACCGGGTTTTTCTGAAAAAGCCAAGAACTTCATGCTGTTGCCGTGGTCTTTTACCGTCGTTTATCACTTGGCGGTGCAACCCATGGATGCCGCTCACCGACCACGGACACGTTTTCGCATGCTGCGATGCTGGCTCATTTTCCTGCTGATGCTTTGGGTGGCCTTTACCGGCACCGCCCAGGCGCGTTCGCCGGGCCCGCAGCAGCACATACCGCCGGCCAAGGTACGTGACCTGCCGCAGATTCGTACCAGCAAAGTACTGCGAGTGCTGGTCAACCAGAGCCGCAACAGCTCCGGTGAGGTCAAGGGCGAGCCAGTCGGCATAGAGTATTATCGCCTGCGTGCCCTGGAGCATTTCCTCAATGCTCGTACCGCCGACGACCAGCAGATCCAGCTAACGCTCATCCCGCGAGCCAAGGAGCAGTTGCTGGGCGCTCTGGCCCGCGGCGAGGGTGATCTGGCTGCCCCGGGCGAGCTGCTTGACCCCACGACGGTGGGCGCTGTCAGCAGCAGTGCGCCGATACTCGACCAGGTGCCGCTGACGCTGGTCGGGCGCAAAGGCGAGCGAAGTTTCAGCAAGGTCGAACAGCTGTCAGGGCGTACCGTCGCCTTGACCAGCGCCAGTGCCGCCGGGCCGCTGATCCAGCAGGTCAACCAGCAACTGGCACTGCGTAAGCGGCCGCCGATCAAAGTGGAGTGGGTCGATTCGACGCTGGCAGTGGAGGATGTGCTGGAGATGGTACAGGCTGGCATCTACCACCTGACCGTAGTCGAGCAGCCCATTGCCCGGCGTTGGGCCCGGGTTATGCCGCGGCTGCGCCTGGACAGCCGGGTGCGCCTGGGTGCGCCGCAAGCCATGCGCTGGTATGTAGGGCGTGATGCGCCGCAATTGTTGGCCGCAGTCGATCGCTTTCTGCAAGGTTACCGCGCGCCCGATAACCAGGATGCAGCGTTCGAGCGTATCTACCGCCGCCAGTACCGGGTACACAACCCCTTGGCCAGCAAAGGCCGCCAGCGTCTGGCCTCGGTGCGGGCAGTGTTGCAGAAGCATGGTCAGGCGCAACAGATCGACTGGCTCAACCTGGCTGCACTGGCCTTCAAGGAGTCGACGCTCAACCCGGCTGCACGCGGCACTGGCGGTGCCCATGGTCTGATGCAGATTACCCCTTCGGCGGCCCAACGGGTGGGGGTGAGCAATACCGCGACGGTAGATGGCAATGTCCTGGCCAGTGCCCGTTACCTGGCGCTTATCCGGCGCAAGTTTTTTGCCAGTGCCAAGATCAATGAGCGTGAGCGCATGGCCTTTGTGCTGGCAGCCTACAACCTTGGCCCCGAGCGGGTTCAGGCCATGCGCGCAGAGGCCCGACGGCGAGGGCTCAACGGTAACCAGTGGTTCTTCCAGACAGAGCGTATCGCCATGGAGCAGGTGGGGATGGGACCGGTCAATTTCGTCAATAGCATCAACAAGTACTACCTGGCGTTCAACCGCGAACGCACAGCACTGGAGCGCGTAGCGAAGCGTTAACAATCGATTATATCGATTGTTATGTTGGGTTTTTTGCGATTTTCATATCTATCGAATTGATTATGATGGCGCCCATCCCAACACAACTGCTTCGCTTCAAGGGCGCTTCCACATGAACAACACTACCTTCAACGCACTGTTCTCTACCCGTGCTGGCGCAGGCCTAAGCGTTATCCGCATCCTGGTCGGCATCATCTTCATGGCCCATGGTGCGCAAAAACTCTTCGGCCTGTTCGGTGGCTACGGCCTGGAAGGCACCGGCCAATGGATGGAAAGCATCGGCCTGGCGCCGGGTTATCTGATGGCCTTGCTGTCCGGCGGTGCCGAATTCTTCGGTGGCCTGGCACTGGTGGTCGGCCTGCTGGCTCGCCCGGCGGCCCTGGCGCTGACGGTGACCTTGATAGTGGCGATCGTTTCGGTGCACATCGGCAACGGCCTGTTCATGTCCAACAATGGCTATGAGTTCGCCCTGGCGCTGTTGGCCGGCACTGTTGCAGTCATGATCGAAGGCGCCGGCCGCTTCTCGCTCGACCGGCTGATCGCCCGCTAATCACCTGCAAGCTGCGAGCTACGAGCCGCAGGCAAGCGCGGGCCAATACTCGGCTTGTTCTTGCTTGCGGCTTGTAGCTTGCAACTTGGTGCTCATCGCTCTAGCATACCGCCTGCGCCGATTTAAACAGCTACTTGCGGGGCGCAGGAAGGCCCCACCTCCGGGTCGTCCGAAATACCGCTAAAGCGCTGGTTCGGTGACGCCTCCCACCGCTGCCCAGCGGGATTCGCGAGGCGGAGAGAAGCTCCATGAGTTGCCCACGTACCAGTGTCTGTTTGAGCCCTTTGCCTGCCAGCCAGGCGTCCCGCACACCGCGCATCCTGCTCGGCGGCCGGCATCAACCCACCCTTTTGCGTCATCTTGAAGGCCTGTCACGGCGTAAAGGGCAGGCGCGTGCCTTTCTGATCCAGTTCGCCGATAGCGGCTGCCACCTCGCGCAGTTTGGCAATGACCGTTTCGACCTGGCTGTGATCCAGGCGCCGGCGTCGGACGAGGCCGCCGAAGTCATAGGGCATCTCACCCGCATCGCGCGTCAAGGCCTGATAACCCGCCGCTGAGGAATGCGCTATTGAGCACCAATATCATCACCACAGAAGGCCATGAGGCGCTGAAGAAAGAGCTGGACCACCTGTGGCGGGTGTATCGCCCGGAAATCACCCAAAAGGTTGCCTGGGCGGCGTCGTTGGGTGACCGCAGCGAGAACGCGGACTACCAGTACAACAAGAAGCTGTTGCGCGAAATCGACCGCCGGGTGCGATATCTGCGCAAGCGTCTTGAAGATGTGAAAGTAGTGGCCTATTCGCCTGAGCAGGAAGGCAAAGTGTTTTTCGGTGCCTGGGTAGAGATCGAGAACGACGAGGGCGAGACCATGAAGTTTCGCATTGTCGGCTACGACGAGATCTACGGGCGCAACGATTACATCTCGATCGATTCGCCCATGGCTCGTGCCTTGCTGAAAAAGGAGGAAGGTGATGAGGTGGTGGTGCATACACCTACCGGTGAGGCAACCTGGTATGTGAGCAGCATCAGTTATGGCCAGGGCGTTTCGACGGACTGACTGGCCCGTCTTGCGTCAGCTTGAGGCATGTGCTGTCCCGGCAGAAGCGCTGACAGCCAGGCCTCAAGCCTCGCGCAACACCGCCAGCGGGCTGGCATTCAACGCCCGCCGCGTTCCCAGCACCCCCGCACCCCCTACCAGCAGTGCCCCTGTCAGCGGCAACACCAGCAGCCACGGGTGCGGGCTCCACTGCAAGTCGAAGGCATAGCGGTACAGCACCCAGGTAATCAGTTCGCAGCCCACGGCCGCCAATAGCCCGCTGGCCGCGCCCAGCAGGCCGAACTCGATACGTCGGGCTTTTACCAGCAAGGGCCGCGCCGCGCCCAGTGCACGCAGCAGTGCGCCCTGGCGAATGCGCTCGTCCAGCGTGGCCTGCAAGCCAGCGAACAGCACGGCCAGCCCGGCGGCCAGCACGAACAGCAGCACATACTCCACCGCCAGGGTGACCTGGGCGAGGATGCTGCGCAGCTGGTCGAGCAAGGCATCCACCTGCAGGATGGTCACCGCCGGAAACGCCCGTGACAGCGCAACTACATCCAGGTCATGCCCCGGAGCCAGATAGAAGCTGGTCAGGTAAGTGGTTGGCAGCCCCTGCAGCGTGCCGGGCTGGAAGATCATGTAGAAGTTCGGCTGGAAGCTGTCCCAATGCACGTTGCGCAAGCTACTCACGCGGGCCTGGCGTTGCTGGCCGCCAATATCGAACGTCAGCAGGTCGCCCATTTGCAGTTTCAGGCTGCTGGCCAGTTGCGCTTCCACCGAAACCCCGGGGATGTCGTTGTCGGCTGGCAAGGCTTGCCACCAGCTGCCGGCGGTCAGTACGTTGCCTTCGGGCAACTCGGCGGCCCAGGTCAGGCTGAGGTCGCGCTGCACGGCGCGCTCGCCTGCCGAGTCCTTGCTGACCACCTGCTGTACCGGTTTTTCGTTGATTTGCACCAGGCGCCCGGGCGTCACCGGGTACAGCGGCGCTGAAGCGGCATTGACCTGGTGCAGGTGTTGAATGAACAGCTCACGGTCATCTGGCAGGATGTTCAGGGCGAAGTGGTTAGGCGCGTCCTTGGGTAGCTGTGCTTGCCAGGTATCGAGCAGCTCTGCGCGCAGCAGGGCGACCAGGGCCATGGCCAGCAGTATCAGGCCGAAGGCCAAGGCCTGGCCTGCCGCAGCCATGGGGTGGCGCAATAGCTGGCCCAGCCCCAGGCGCCAGGTGAGTGGCGCGCCGGCCAGCAGCTGGCGCAGGCTGCGCAAACCGAGCAACAGCAGGCCGCCGAGCAGAAGCGCAGCGACCAGGCCGCCACCGAGCAGGGCAAAGGTGAGCAGCAGGTCGAGGCTCAGGCGCCACATGATCAGGCCCAGGGCGAGCAGGGCGGCGCCGTACACCAGCCAACTGCTCGCAGGTATGGGCAGCAGGTCACGGCGCAGCACGCGAAGTGGCGGCACTTGGCCCAGCGCTGCGATCGGCGGCAGGGCGAAGCCAGCCAGTGCCACCAGCCCGGTACCGATACCTGCCAGCGCTGGAATGATGCCGCCGGCGGGCACCACGCTCGGCAGCAAGCCGTGCAGCAGACGGAACAGGCCCAGCTGAGCCAGCCAGCCGAGCAAGGCGCCGGCCAGGGCAGCGACCAGCCCGAGCATGGCGAGTTGCAGGCAATACAGACCCAACGCCTGGTGGCGCGACAGCCCCAGGCAGCGCAGCAGGGCGCTGGCGTCCAGTCGGCGTGCAGCATAGCGGCTGGCCGACAGAGCCACGGCTACGCCTGCCAGCAGCACAGCCACAAGACTGGCCATGTTCAGGTAGCGTTCGGCTTTGCCCAGTGCGCCGCCGATCTGTTGGTTGCCATCGCGGGTGTCACGCAGGCGCTGGTTGGCGGCCAGGTCTTTTTCCACGGTGTGGCGGTACTGCGCCAGCGCCTCGGCATCGCCGCGCCACAGGTCGCGGTAAGTGACCCGGCTGCCCGGCTGGATCACTCCGGTGGCTTCCAGGTCGGCCAGGTTCATCATCACGCGCGGGGTAAGGCTGTAGAAGTTGTTGGCGCGGTCCGGTTCGTAGGTAAGCACACGGCTCATCCGCAGGGTTTTCATGCCCACGTCGATGCTGTCGCCGATCGCCAGCCCCAGTGCCGCCAACAGCCGAGGTTCGACCCACACCTCGCCAGGGGCAGGGCCGCCGCCGGGCGTTTCTTCGGCATAGGGGGCCGGAGCGCTGCGTACTTGCCCGCGCAATGGGTAGGCGCCGTCGGCGGCCTTTACGCTGGACAGCTGGATGCCATTGTCGCCGCCGACCACGCTGGTGAACTCGACCACGTGTGCATGGCGCAAGCCCAGTGCCTTGCCGGCATCGAGCTGTTGTTCGCGGGCCGGGGCACTGCCCTGCAGTACCAGATCGGCGCCAAGGAACTCGCTGGCGCGCAGCTGCATGGCGCCGTTGAGGCGGGCGCCGAAATAGCCGATAGCGGTGCTGGCGGCTACCGCTACCAACAGGGCGAAGAACAGCACGCGCACTTCACTGGCGCGAACATCACGCAGCAACTGGCGCAGTGCCAGGCCGCCCAGACGGGACAGCGGCATATGGCTCACCGGGCCTCCATCGGCGCCACGAGGCGGCCCGCGTCCAGGCGGATCTGGCGCCGGCAGCGGCGGGCCAGGCGTTCGTCATGGGTGACCAGCACCAAGGTAGTGCCGCGCTCCTTGTTCAGCTCGAACAACAAGTCGCTGATGCGCTCGCCGGTGTGGCTGTCGAGGTTGCCGGTGGGCTCATCGGCGAACAGCACCGCAGGCTGCGCGGCGAAGGCGCGGGCAATTGCCACGCGCTGCTGCTCGCCGCCCGACAGCTGCCGGGGTGTGTGGCTCAGGCGCTTGCCCAGGCCGACCCGTTCCAGCAAGGTACGAGCCTGTTCGCGGGCGTCGCGGCGGCCGTCCAGCTCCAGCGGCAGCATGACATTTTCCAGGGCATTGAGGCTGTCGAGCAGCTGGAACGACTGGAACACGAAGCCCACATGTTCGGCGCGCACACGGGCGCGTTGGTCTTCATCCAGTGGCCCCAGATCGTGGCCGGCGAGCATGACTTTGCCAGCGCTGGGGCGGTCGAGGCCGGCGAGCAAGCCGAGCAGGGTCGACTTGCCAGAGCCGGAGGCGCCGACGATGGCCAGGCTGTCGCCTTGGGCCAGGTCGAGAGACAGTGCGTGGAGGATGGTAAGGTCTCCTTCCGCGCTGGGGACCACTTTGCTAAGGTTCTGCGCAACGAGAATGCTGGGGCTCATGGAGAATCCGATGCGAGTGTGGTGGTTGAGTGCCGGTCTGGCCCTGTATTGCCTGGCCCAGAGCGCAGCGGCAGGAACACTGC
This sequence comes from Pseudomonas sp. LTR0, assembly GCF_036630035.1. NCBI lineage: Bacteria > Pseudomonadati > Pseudomonadota > Gammaproteobacteria > Pseudomonadales > Pseudomonadaceae > Pseudomonas > Pseudomonas sp. LTR0. The sequence goes on along the minus strand of NZ_CP123734.1, from coordinate 3,461,065 downwards.
TGGTTGTTGGCGATAGTATCAGCGCCGGTTTTGGCCTGGATAGCCGCCAGGGCTGGGTGTCTCTCTTGCAGGCCCGCCTCAGGGACGAAGGTTTTGACGACAAAGTGGTCAATGCTTCGATCAGTGGCGACACCAGCGCAGGCGGCCAGGCGCGGCTGCCGGCGCTGCTTGCAGCACATAAACCGAGCCTGGTGGTGTTGGAGCTGGGCGGCAACGATGGCCTGCGCGGGCAGTCACCTGCTCAATTGCAACAAAATCTTGCCTCGATGATCGAGCACTCGCGTCAGGCAGGGGCCAAGGTGCTGCTATTGGGCATGCGCCTGCCGCCCAATTATGGTGTGCGTTACACCACTGCCTTTGCCAAGGTGTATGAACAGCTGGCAGCGGACAAACAGGTTCCTTTGGTGCCGTTTTTCCTCGAAGGGGTAGGGGGTGTACCCGAGCTGATGCAGGCTGATGGCATCCATCCGGCCCAGGGTGCCCAGCAGCGCCTGCTGGAAAATGCCTGGCCAGCGATAAAACCCTTGCTGTGAAGCTTTAAACGGGGGCGCCTTTCGGCTAATGTTGCGCCCCCCGTTTCGAGTGCTCCAAATGCCGCGCCCTGCCTGGTCCCTGTATGCCTATCAACTGATCGAGCCCGACGAACAGCTCGACTTGTTCGCCTGCCAGGAAATCCGCGTCCACCTCGTGGCCCGCCAGCTTGAGTTGGGCGTGCCGGTCGACCGTACCTTGTGCGGCGGCCTGCTGCCAGCCCAGCCACGTTGGTCGGGGGTGTCGCGATCGATCTATCGCGATGGCCGCCTGTGTGAGCTGTGTCGTGCCATCCTCGATGCCCAGCGACGTGGCATGCGCCCGGTGTGGCCAGAGCTGCACGGCAGCTGAACGACAGGCGCCTTTCATCATCTGAAACGTTTGCAACGTGCCAATGCCTCCCGCTTGCATCGGCGCGGGTGTACAATCGATTCTCTTGACCCACCTTTCGAAGGATTTACCGGATGTTGCCGCGCTTTCCTGCAGTCACCCGTAGCCTGTCCCTGGCCGCCCTGTTGGTAGCGGGCCCCGCTGCTGCGCTGGAGCTGCCACTGCCACCGCCCGGTGAAGACATCGTCGGCCAGGTGCATGTGATCAAGGCAAAGTACGAGGACACGTTCGCCGATATCGGCACCGCAAACGACCTCGGCTACCTGGAAATGATCGCCGCCAACCCGGGCGTAGACCCTTGGCTGCCGGGCGCTGGCACCGAGATCATCCTGCCGACCCGTTTCGTCCTGCCGCCGGGCCCGCGCGAAGGCATCGTCATCAATCTGGCCGAGTACCGTTTGTACTACTTCCCTAAGGGGCAGAGCGTGGTGTACACCTTCCCGCTGGGGATTGGTCGCGAGGGGTGGGGGTCGCCGATTGCCAACACCAAGATCACCGCCAAGACGCCGAACCCGACCTGGACGCCGCCCGCTTCGATTCGCAAAGAGCACGCAGCGGACGGTGACATCCTGCCGACTGTGGTGCCGGCTGGCCCGGACAACCCGCTGGGGCCGTTCAAGTTCACCTTGGGCGTGCCAGGCTACCTGATCCATGGTTCGAACAAGAAGTTCGGCATTGGCATGCGCACCAGTCACGGCTGCTTCCGCATGTTCAACAATAACGTGCTTGAACTGTCGAAGATGGTGCCGGTGGGGACTCCGGTGCGCATCATCAACGAGCCTTACAAGTTCGGTATCAGTGGCGGCAAGGTCTATCTTGAGGCACACACGCCGCTGGATGACCAAGGTAACCCGTCAGTTGTCGACAAACACACCGCCGTTATCAATACCTTGCTCAAGCGCGAAGACCTGGCCAATAACCTACGCATGAACTGGGACATGGTGCGTGACGTGGTGGCCGCAGAAGATGGTATGCCGGTAGAAATTGCCGTGCCGGTGGAAAACCAGGGCGGCGCACCGATGGTTACGAGCATTCCGCCCGAACTGCAGTAAGGTAAATTCGACACACCCAGGCCTGCCTTAGTGCAGGCCTTTTCGTACCTGCTGGCCGCATTTTCGGTTTCAAAGGCAATAAAAAAGCCGACCCACAAGTGGGTCGGCTTCTTAACAATCCGTGAGGATTATTACTTGCGGCTGGCTTTGTCCAGCATACGCAGAGCGCGCTCGTTGGCTTCGTCAGCGGTCTGCTGAGCCTTCTGAGCGGCTGCCATTGCGTCGTCAGCCTTACGGTAGGCTTCGTCAGCACGAGCTTGAGCGCGAGCTGCTGCGTCTTCAGTCGCAGTCAGACGAGCTTCGGTTTCTTTGGATACGCTGCTGCAACCGGTAGCCAGAACTGCGGCCAGAGCCAGAGCAGAGAATTTCAGAACGTTGTTCATCGTGTTCCCCTTCAAGGACTTTCTATTAAAGAGCCATCTCTCAGGAAAGAGAAACTGGCCGGCGTACATAGTACCCATTACTTGTAGTAAGTAAACTGACAGAGCGCAAGAACTGCAAAAAAAATGTTGCTTGACCCCGCGCCGACAAGATTTGCGACGTGTCTGTGAAAAAAATGTGCAGGCTTCGCAAGCGGTTGTAGTGCAGGAACTTTTTTGTTGAACTAAGGGTGACTTTAACTGTCGATCAGCGTCTTAAGCGCTAGAGCATCCGGTGGCTGTTGGGCTGGCTTGGGAAAGTCACGCCGGGCGGCGTTTTGATCATTTTTAACCGCCACCACCTTGAGCAATCCCGCTTGCGGTGCCTACTATCTTGTGAGCGTCAGAGGATCCAGGCGATTACAATCGTCCAATGGTCGAAGCGGAAACAGGTGGCGTAGAGGATTCTGTGCCGGATAAACCACCATCGGTTAAGGTAAGGGTCTGCCGAGAAGACCTGCGAGGAGTAGTGATGAGCGAAGCGCTGACCATCCACCATGACCAGGCCGGTCATCAGTTCGAGACCAACGTGGACGGTCATCGTGCCTATCTGACGTACATGGATCTGGGCAAGCAGACGCTGGACATCTATCGCACCTTCGTGCCCAACGCCCTGCGTGGCCGCGGGATTGCTGCCGCGCTGACCGAGCGCGCCCTGGAGTACGCCGAGCAGATGGGTTACACGGTGATCCCGTCTTGCTCGTATGTGGAGCGTTACATGGAGCGCCAACAGCGGCATTCGAGCAAGGCTTGAGCTGACGACTGGGCGCCAGGCACAACAAAAAACGCCGGGCAATGCCCGGCGTTTTTGTTCGCGCAATATTTAGCTGCGCTTACGCTGCGGCAGCACATCCTTGAGCTTGGCATGCATGCTGCGCAGGGTTTTCTCGGTAGCCGCCCAGTCGATGCAGGCGTCCGTGATCGACACCCCGTACTGCAACTCGTCGAGGTTTTTCGGAATCGACTGGCAACCCCAGTTCAGGTGGCTTTCGACCATCAGGCCGATGATCGACTGGTTGCCTTCGAGGATCTGGTTGGCGACGTTCTCCATCACCAGCGGTTGCAAGGCCGGGTCCTTGTTGGAGTTGGCATGGCTGCAGTCGACCATGATGTTGGCCTTGATCTTGGCCTTGGCCAGGTCCTGTTCGCACAGGGCGACGCTGACCGAGTCGTAGTTCGGCTTGCCATTGCCGCCGCGCAGTACCACGTGGCCGTATGGGTTGCCCTTGGTGGTGACGATCGACACGCCGCCTTCCTGGTTGATGCCCAGGAAGCGGTGCGGCTTGGACACCGACTGCAGGGCATTGATGGCAACGGTCAAGCCGCCGTCGGTGCCGTTTTTGAAACCCACCGCCGAGGACAGGCCCGATGCCATCTCGCGGTGTGTTTGCGATTCGGTGGTGCGGGCGCCGATGGCCGACCAGCTGATCAGGTCTTGCAGGTACTGCGGGGAAATCGGGTCGAGCGCTTCGGTGGCGGTCGGCAGGCCCATTTCGGCCAGGTCCAGCAGCAGCTTGCGGCCGATGTGCAGGCCGTCCTGGATCTTGAACGAGTCATCCAGGTACGGGTCGTTGATCAGGCCTTTCCAGCCGACGGTGGTGCGCGGTTTTTCGAAGTACACGCGCATGACCAGGTACAACGTATCGGACACTTCTTCGGCCAGCACTTTCAGGCGCTCGGCGTATTCGTGGGCAGCCTTGATGTCGTGGATGGAGCAAGGGCCGATCACGACAAACAGGCGATGGTCCTTGCCGTCGAGAATATTGCGCACCACTTCACGGCCGGCAGTCACGGTCTGCAGGGCCTTGGCGCTGAGGGGGATTTCCTTCTTGAGCTGATCAGGGGTGATCAGGGTCTCGTTGGAGGCAACGTTCAAGTCATCGATCGGTAAATCAGCCATCGTGTTACTCGTCAGGTCACGGTGCCGGCCGCCAACTATCCCCGTGCGGCCCAGCAGCAAGAATAATCGCAGCGGGGAGCCGAACCTTAGCGCGTTACAGATGGCACGACAATGGGCTTAGCCCAGTCATTGTGGGGTTTTTACCTGAGCAAGGGTGTTGCGCGGGAATGGACTGCCCAGCGCTACGTAACCTGTGTAAAAAGAGAGCTGACTATATACCTGGAGATTGGCATGCATTCGCACACCCCTCGCATCGGCATCATCGGCAGTGGCGCCATCGGTGGCTTTTATGGGTTGATGCTGGCCCGGGCCGGTTTCGATGTGCATTTTCTGCTGCGCAGCGAGTATCAGGCCGTTTGTGAACAAGGGCTGAGCCTGGACAGTGCCGTGCATGGCGCACTGCAGATGAGGGTGCCGGCTTATGCCAGTGCCGCCGACATGCCGCCCTGTGACTGGCTCCTGATCGGGGCCAAGGCCACCAGCAACGAGCAGTTGGCACCGTTGATCGTCCAGGCCGCTGCGCCCGGCGCCAAGGTGGTGCTGTTGCAGAACGGCCTGGGGGTAGAGGAGCAGTTGCGTCCAGCCTTGCGTAGCGACATGCACCTGCTTGGCGGCCTGTGCTTCATCTGCGTTAACCGCGAGGCACCTGGTGTCATCCGCCACCAGGCTTTGGGTGCGGTCAACCTGGGGTATCACAGCGGGCCGGCCAGCGATTGCGGTGTCGCGCTGGTGAATGAGGGCGCTGGGTTGTTCCGGGCGGCGGGGATCGACTCGCAGGCCATGCCGAACCTGGCCTTGGCGCGCTGGCAGAAGCTGGTGTGGAACGTGCCTTACAACGGGCTGTCGGTGCTGCTGGGGGCCAGCACCACACCACTGATGGCCGACAGCAATACCCGCGCGCTGATACAGGCCTTGATGGCCGAGGTGGTGCAGGGCGCGGCAGCTTGTGGCCATGTGCTGCCGGAGGGCTATGCCGAGCACTTGTTCCAGGTGACTGAGCGCATGCCCGACTACTGGCCGAGCATGTATCACGACCACACCCACAAACGCCCGTTGGAGCTGGGGGCCATCTATGCCGAGCCGCTGGCACGCGCACGGGCGGCAGGCTGCAGCCTGCCGCGCGTTGAGATGCTGTGCCAGGCGCTGAGTTTCATAGACCGCAGCAACCGGCCTGCCTGAAGGTGGTGGAGGCTTCGGCGGGGCCCTGCAGCCCACGGCAGCAGCGCGCCGGACGGCAAAGCGAGCGTCCGGCACGCTGCTAAGCTGAAGCTTGCTCTGCCGCTGCGGCAGTCGAGGAGGTCGAATGATCCGCTCCATGCTGTACGCCACCGACCTCGGTGTCTACGCCCCTTTCGTGATGCAACACGCGCTGGCCCTGGCGCGCACGTTCAGTGCCGAGTTGTATGTAATACACGCGGTAGAGCCGATGGGCCAGTTCGCCGAATCCCTCCTGCAAAGTTACCTCGATGAGCAGACGCTCGACCAGTTGCACAGCCAGGGGGTGAATACCGTGATGGCGAACATAGAGCAGCGTGTGCTGGAAAACTTTCGTGACGAGTTGGGCGAAGAGGCTGACCTGGCGGTGATCAAGGCCGTGCGGGTGCGGCAGGGTGACCCGGCACAGGTGATTCTCGACCAGGCCCAGCGGCTAAGTGTCGACCTGTTGATATTCGGTAGCCACAGTGCGGGTGCCGGGGTGGATGTACCGCTGGGGCGCACGGCGGTGCGGCTGCTGCAGCTGTCGCCGGTGCCCGTGTACATGGTGCCCTTGGCGCAGCATCTAGGGCGTAGGAAGGCATGAAGATAGGTGTAGGCCGTTTCCGTGGGCATGTAACAAAATAGTTCTAGATTTATTTCAGAAACCACTAATATAGTTATATATCGTCGCTGCCTGCTGCTGCGGACTCATCGCTGAACCGAGGGAAACCTATGAAGCTTCAACAACTGCGCTACATCTGGGAAGTGGCGCACCATGACCTCAACGTCTCCGCGACGGCGCAGAGCCTGTATACCTCCCAGCCAGGGATCAGCAAGCAGATCCGCCTGCTCGAAGACGAGTTGGGTGTTGAAGTCTTTGCCCGCAGCGGCAAGCATTTGACCCGCGTTACCCCGGCCGGTGAGCGCATCATCAATACCGCAGGCGAAATCCTGCGCAAGGTCGAGAGCATCAAGCAGATTGCCCAGGAATTCTCCAACGAGAAGAAGGGCACACTGTCCATCGCCACCACCCACACCCAGGCGCGCTATGCGTTGCCGCCGGTTATCAGCAGCTTCATCAAGCAGTATCCGGAAGTGTCCCTGCACATGCACCAGGGTTCGCCCATGCAGATTGCCGAGATGGCTGCGGACGGTACGGTCGACTTCGCCATCGCTACCGAGGCGCTGGAGCTGTTTGGCGACCTGATCATGATGCCGTGCTACAAGTGGAACCGTTGCGTCGTGGTGCCACAAGGCCACCCGCTGGCCAAGCTGCCGAAATTGACCCTGGAAGCAGTCGCCGAATACCCGATTGTCACCTACGTGTTCGGCTTCACCGGGCGCTCGAAGCTGGATGAGGCTTTCAATCACCGCGGCCTCACGCCAAAGGTAGTCTTCACCGCGGCTGACGCCGACGTGATCAAGACTTATGTACGCCTGGGGCTGGGCGTGGGTATCGTTGCCGGCATGGCTGTGGATGCCAAGCTCGACAGTGATTTGGTGGCGCTGGATGCCAGTGAGCTGTTCGAAGCCAGTATCACCAAGATCGGCTTCCGTCGCGGTACCTTCCTGCGTGGCTTCATGTGCGACTTCATCGAGAAGTTTGCCCCGCACCTGACCCGTGAAGTGATGGCCAAGGCCATTCAGTGCCATAACAAGCAAGAGCTGGAAGAATTGTTCGAAGGCGTCGAGCTGCCGGTGCACTGATTCGGGAATGATGGGGCCGCTTTGGGAGTAACTGCCTACCTCAATTTCTAAAAGCTGGCGCGATCTCTGTGGGAGCGGGCTTGCCCGCGAATACGGGCGAAGCCCCTGCCATCCACCGCGGTGTCTTCTTCGCGGGTAAACCCGCTCCTACAGACCGCCAGGACTAGCTCAAGCCTTGCTGATCAGGTTGCCCGCATGCAACCCGCATTCCTTCTGCGTCGACTCCTCCCACCACCAGCGGCCTTCACGCTCATGCTGGTTCGGCAGCACCGGGCGGGTGCACGGCTCGCAGCCAATGCTGATGAAACCGCGCTCGTGCAGGCTGTTGTACGGTAGCTCGAGCATGCGGATATAACCCCATACCTCTTCACTGCTCATCTGTGCCAGCGGGTTGAACTTGTACAGCGTGCGCTCAGGCGTGGAGAAGGCGCTGTCGATCTCCAGTGCCGCCACCTGGCTGCGGGTGCCCGGGCTTTGGTCGCGGCGCTGGCCGGTGGCCCAGGCGCTGACGGTGGCCAGCTTGCGTCGCAGTGGCTCGATCTTGCGAATGCCGCAGCACTCACCATGGCCGTCCTTGTAGAAGCTGAACAGGCCCTTTTCCTTGACGAAAGGGTCGAGCTTGGCGCGGTCTGGGCTTAGGATCTCGATCGGCAGGTTGTACTGTTCGCGTACCTGGTCGATGAACCGGTAGGTCTCCGGGTGCAGGCGCCCAGTGTCGAGGCTGAATACCTTTACCTGCTTGTTCAGCTTCCAGGCCATGTCGACCAGCACCACATCCTCGGCGCCGCTGAAGGAAATCCACAAGTCATCACCGAAGTGCTCGAAGGCAAGCTTGAGAATGTCCTGCGGGGACTTGTTGGCATAGGTCGCGGCGAGGGCGGCGACGTCGAAGGGTTGGCTCATCAGGCGGTTTCCATCTTGGCTGTGGCGCTGTGCGCTCGTAGTAGGGGGATGGTAACAAAAAAATGCGGTCTGGAAGGGCTCACAAGCCCTGCAGGGTCTGCATCAGCACCCGCACTTTGGCTATCGACTCTTCATACTCGGCCTGCCATTGCGAGTCGGCTACCACCGCGCCGCCGCCCCAGCAACTGACCTGGCCATCTTTGATCAGCAAGCTGCGAATGGCGATCGAACTGTCCATCTCGCCGCGTACATCCACATACAGCAGCGAGCCGCAGTACAGTGCGCGGCGCGATGGTTCCAGTTCGTCGATGATCTGCATGGCGCGAATTTTCGGTGCGCCGGTGATCGAGCCGCCCGGGAAGCTGTCACCGATCAGGTCCAGCGCATCCTTGTCGCTGGCCAGCTGACCGGTGATGCTGCTGACCAGATGGTGCACGTTGGGGTAACTCTCCAGGCTGAACAGTTCCGGCACCTTCACTGAGCCGATCTCACACGTGCGCCCCAGGTCGTTGCGCAGCAGGTCGACGATCATCAGGTTTTCCGAGCGGTCCTTCGGGCTGTGCAGCAGCTCTTGGGCATTACGCTCGTCTTCAGCCGGGTCGCTGGCGCGTGGGCGGGTGCCTTTGATCGGCCGGGTTTCCACCTGGCCTTGGCTGACGCGGATGAAGCGCTCGGGCGAAAAGCTCAGCAGGGTACTGCCGTCGGCCAGTTGCTGGTAGCCGGAGAAGGGTGTCGGGCAGGCTTGGCGCAGGGCCTGGTAAGCCCGCCATGGATCGCCTTGGCAGGGCGCGCGAAAGCGTTGGGTGAGGTTGATCTGGTAGCAGTCACCGGCCTGAATGTAGCGTTGTACCTGGTCGAACGCTGTTTTGTACTGCTCGGGCTCCAGGTCGCCGACCATCGGTGCGAGCAGCCGAAAGTCGCCGGTGGTGGCGCTGGTATTCTGGAACAGGCTGATCAGGCGTTCGCGTTCGTCACCTGCCAGGCTCGGATGGAACACCAGCTGGCTGGTGCCAAGCAGATGATCACTGACCAGTGCCCAGGCATACAGCCCCAGTTGTGCGTCAGGCAGGCCGAGGTCGTCCACGGCCAGGCTTGGCAGGTGTTCCAGGCGGCGGCCGAAGTCGTAGCTCAGGTAGCCGATCAGGCCGCCGGCGAAGGGCAGTTCTACACCGTTGGGCAAGTTGGCGTGGCCCAGTTGTGCCAGGCCAGCGCGCAGGCGCTGGAGGAAGGCGCGGCCATCTTCATCGGGCTGCGCCTTCAGGTGTTGCAGCGGCCAAGCGCTTATCAGGTCGAAACGACCGCGCTCGGCGCCGGGGCGGGCGCTGTCGAGCAGGATCGCACCGGGTGCCTGGCGCAGGTGGGCGAAATAGGCGGCAGGGTCGGGCTGGTAGGGCAGGGGGTGTAGCGTGCAGGTCGGCATCAGTATGGACGGCGATGTAAAAGCGAGGAGGGCGATTGTAGACCTGTGCAGGAAAAGCGCCTAGCGCTGGGTACGACATTCAACATTGTGTTTGGCCCGTACGCAGCACAAGGTAGCGCCTGCAGGTCGAGCGAAGCGCTTGAACCCGGTGCAGTGCTTGCAGGCGCTACCTTGTGCTGCGATGGGCTGCAAAGCAGCCCTGTATTTCAGCGGTTAGGCACATGCCCGAACAGACCCTGTGCTACCCGCACCCGCTGTTCGGCGTCTTCGGTCACACCGTCCTTGGCCAGTGCTTCGATGTGCGCCTCGATGGCATGGGTGCGCTGCGTCAGGCCGCAATCGTTGGCGATCTGGATGTTCAGCCCCGGGCGGGCGTTGAGCTCCAGAATCAGCGGGCCCTTGTCCTGGTCAAGCACCATATCCACGCCGATATAGCCCAGGCCACACAGTTCATAGCAGCCAGCGGCCAGCTTCATGAAACCGTCCCAGTTCGGCAGTTGTACGCTGTCGACCGCGTTGGTGGTGTCCGGGTGCTTGCTGATGATGTTGTTCAGCCAGGTGCCGCGCAGGGTCACGCCGGTGGCCAGGTCGACACCCACGCCGATGGCGCCCTGGTGCAGGTTGGCCTTGCCGCCGGACTGGCGAGTCGGCAGGCGCAGCATGGCCATCACCGGGTAGCCCATCAGCACGATGATGCGGATGTCCGGCACGCCTTCGTAACTGATGCTCTTGAATATCTGGTCCGGGGTCACGCGGTACTCGATCAGCGCGCGGTCGCGGTGCCCGCCGAGGGAGTAAAGCCCGGTGAGGATGCTGGAAATCTGGTGCTCGATTTCCTCGTGGCTGATGATCTTGCCCGACACCGTGCGGTAGCGGTCCTCGAAGCGGTCGGCGATTACCAGAATGCCATCACCGCCGGCGCCTTGCGCCGGCTTGATGACGAAATCGCTGCGCCCGCCAATGATCTGGTCGAGCTTCTCGATCTCTTTTTCAGTCTCGATGATGCCGTACATTTCCGGCACATGGATGCCGGCTGCCAGTGCGCGCTCCTTGGTGATGATCTTGTCGTCGACGATCGGGTACAGGCTGCGCTTGTTGTACTTCAGCACGTAGTCCGCGTTACGTCGGTTGATCCCCATGATGCCCCGGGCCTCCAGGGCTTTCCACGTCTTGATCAGACCAAACATCAGGAGTCAGCCTTATTCAGGAAGGCTTTGAAGCGCACGAGCTCGGTCAGGCGGTAGCCGCGATAGCGGCCCATCGCCAGCATGAAGCCCACCAGGATCAGCAGCACCGCCGGGAAGGTGAACACGAAGTACACCAGTTCCGGCACCATCATCAGCAGGTGTGCCAGGGATGCTGCGAACAGGGTGCCGATGGCCACTTTCATGGCATGGCCGCCACCACGCTCTTCCCAGGTGATCGACAGGCGTTCGATGGTCATGGTCAGGATCACCATCGGGAACAGCGCTACCGACAGCCCGCGTTCAAGGCCCAGCTTGTGGCTGAACAGACTGATGGCGGCAATCAGCACCACGACAAAGGTCAATACCACCGACAGGCGTGGCAGCATCTGCAGCTTGAGGTGTTCCAGATACGAGCGCAGCGACAGGCCCAGGGCAGTGATCACTGTGAACAGCACAATACCGAAGCCCAGCTGGGTTTCGCGGAACGCCAGGGCGATCAGCACCGGGGTGAATGTGCCCAGTGTCTGGATGCCGATCAGGTTGCGCAGCACCAGAATCACCAGCACGCCGATCGGGATCATGACCATGATCATGAAGGTTTGCTGGGTTTGCAGCGGCAGGCCGTACAACGAGTATTCGAGGAAGTCGGCGTCGGTGTTCTCGTCGGTCAGCTTGGCCAGGCGGATGGCGTTCATCTCGCTGTTGTTCATGCTGAAGGTGACGTTGGCCTTCTTGCCGCCATCGACGGTAATGAGGTTGTCGTCACCGGTCCACCACAGCAGGCGGTCGCTCGGCAGGCCTTGCTCACCGGTGTCCGGGTTGAAGTACAGCCAGTCGTCGCCGTTGAAGCTGCGCAGCCACAGCTCCGGGGTTTGCGGCGTGTCGGCCAGCAGGCGGATGGTGTGTACTTTCTCCATCGGCACGTGGGCGATCGACAGCAGCAGGTCGATGACCTGGGCCTTCTTCATCGCCGAAGTGTCGCCGGCCAGCAGCAGCTTGACGTTGTCGTCGTTGAGGTTGTTGACCCGCTTGATGGTCTCGCTGACGAAGGTCTCGACGTCGGCCGAGTGCTGACGTATCGGCGCCATCAGGGCTTCGGCGGCAATCTTTTCGGGGCCTTCGACGGCCAGGCTGTCGCGGAAAGTCGGGCCTTTGACCTTGGTCTTCTCGCTGCTGTAGCGTTTGGTGAGTACCAGGCGGTAGTAGAGGGTCTGGTTGCCGCTGGCACGACGTGCTGACCAGGTAACCTTGCGGTTGCCGTCGGCACGGTTGATGCTCACCCCGTAGTTGTTGGAGATGAAGCTCTCGTTGAGGCTGACATAGTCGCGGTTCAGCGGTGGCACGAACATCTGCACCTTGACCGGGTCCTTGCTGTTGGCCACGAACTCGACCTTGGCGTCGATGTTCCACAGGTCGTCGGTTTCATCCTCGGTCACCGGGATGCCGAGCACGAAGATCTGATAAGCCGTGACCGCCACGCCCAACAGCACCAGCACGGTGATCAGGACTTTCAGATGGAGGGTAAGAGAGCGCATCGGGATTACTCTGCTTTGGGAGCGTCGGTGGCACAGGCAGGTTTGCCGGCCGCGTATTTAAGGCTTGGGTCAACCAGTGCGTCGAAGTGCTTGAGCGCCTCGGAACCGATCAGCAGCGGGAACTGGAAGGCGCTGCGGTCGGTGAGGTTGACTTCGATGGTGCGCCTGGCCTGGCCCATGCAGATTTCGAGTTCGATGACCGGGCGGGCCGTGTAGGCCTTGCCCGATTCGGCATCATAGTCGCCGGCTCGGCGCTTGATCTTGCTGACGCGTGCCAGCGGGCGTTCGATCGGGTGCGAATGGGCCGCATCGATGGCGAGGTAGAAGCGTACCCAGCTTTCGCCATTGCGCTTGAACCGCTTGATGTCGCGGGCACTGAGCGACGCGGTCTTGGCACCGGTGTCGAGCTTGGCGGCCACTTCCAGATCCAGGTCGCCCAAATGCGCGTATTCGTTGAGACCATACACGGTCTTGCCCGCAGCCTGGCCAAGGGCCGGCAGCAGGGTGAGGCACAGCAGCAATAAAACGGGTGTAAGTCTCATATTCCTGGCGCGGTGCATTGCAAGGTTCTAGGCAAGGTTCAGGTCAAGGTGACTGGCAATTACTGCGCAAGCTTCCTCGTTTATCTGTCAGCAAGCATGAATGCATGACAGACAGGCTATCCATACCCCATCGGAGGCGCGGCATTCTATCACGCCGACGTCTTGACGCCAGCGGTGCGCGATCTGACAGCGTTGACGTGGTGTTAGTTCGCGATTAGACGATTGTCGACAATTTTCATTTTGTCTTTGACTTGCTGGTCTTGATTGGCTAGTTTTTGACGAAGAGTTTTAAAAGGTGTCGACAATATGCAGGACCTTTCCACCCCCGGCCCGGTGCTGACAGACGAAACGGAAACCCTCTCCGAAAACGTCTTCCGGCGCATCCAGGCGGCCATTGTCAAGGGTGAGATCGCCCCCGGCAGCAAGATCTCCGAGCCGGAACTGGCGCGCACTTATGGCATCAGCCGCGGGCCGCTTCGCGAGGCTATCCACCGCCTTGAAGGCCAGCGCCTGCTGGTGCGTGTGCCGCATGTGGGCGCGCGGGTGGTATCGCTCAACCACGCCGAGCTGATCGAGCTGTACGAAATCCGCGAGTCGCTCGAAGGCATGGCCTGCCGCCTGGCCGCCGAACGCATGAGCCAGGCCGACATCGACGAACTGCGCCGGGTGCTCGACACCCATGAGCGCGATGCCGCGTTCCAGGCCGGCCTGGGCTACTACCAGCAGGAAGGCGACTACGACTTCCATTACCGGATTATTCAGGGTAGCGGCAACCAGACCCTGGTCAAGATGCTCTGCGGCGAACTGTATCAACTGGTGCGCATGTACCGTATCCAGTTCTCCGCCACGCCCAACCGGCCACGCCAGGCCTTTGCCGAGCACCATCGCATTCTTGATGCCATCGCCGACCGTGACGGCGAACTGGCCGAACTCCTGATGCGTCGCCACATCGGCGCGTCCAAGCGCAATATCGAGCGTCACTACCTGGACGCCCACAACAACAGCACACGAGGTGAGAAATGACAGTCAAGAGCACCCCCGGTCAGCGTTTCCGTGACGCCGTTGCCGCTGAACATCCGCTGCAGGTGGTTGGCGCCATCAACGCCAACCATGCGTTGCTGGCCAAGCGTGCCGGCTTCAAGGCCATCTACCTGTCTGGTGGTGGCGTGGCCGCCGGCTCCCTGGGTTTGCCAGACCTGGGCATCACTGGCCTGGACGACGTGCTCACCGACGTGCGTCGTATCACCGACGTGTGCGACCTGCCGCTGCTGGTGGATGTCGACACCGGCTTCGGTGCTTCGGCCTTCAACGTTGCCCGTACCGTGCGCTCGATGAGCAAGTTCGGCGCTGCCGCCATCCATATCGAGGACCAGGTTGGCGCCAAACGTTGTGGCCACCGTCCCAACAAGGAAATTGTCAGCCAGCAGGAAATGGTCGACCGTATCAAAGCTGCCGTCGATGCCCGCAGCGATGACAGCTTCGTGATCATGGCGCGTACCGACGCGCTGGCCGTTGAAGGCCTGAACGCCGCCCTGGACCGTGCCGAGGCGTGCGTCGAGGCTGGTGCCGACATGATCTTCCCGGAAGCCATCACCGAACTGCAGATGTACAAGACTTTCGCGGATCGGGTGAAGGCACCGATCCTGGCCAACATCACCGAGTTCGGTGCCACGCCGCTATACACAACCGAAGAGCTGGCCTCGGTCGACGTCTCGTTGGTGCTGTATCCGCTGTCGGCGTTCCGTGCCATGAACAAGGCGGCCGAGAACGTGTACACCGCGCTGCGCCGTGACGGCACGCAGAAGAATGTGATCGACACCATGCAGACCCGCATGGAGCTCTACGATGCCATTGGTTATCACGCCTTCGAGCAGAGCCTCGATGCACTGTTTGCCCAGAAGAAGGGCTAAGCGCCAGCGCCCGAATTAGCCAGAAAGCATCCATAACAAATTCAAGAAAGGAGAAACACCATGGCCGAAGCAAAAGTACTCAGTGGCGCAGGCCTGCGTGGCCAGGTGGCCGGCCAGACTGCACTGTCGACCGTGGGCCAGGCCGGTGCCGGGCTGACTTACCGTGGTTATGATGTGCGCGACCTGGCCGCCGGTGCCGAGTTCGAAGAAGTCGCCTACCTGCTGCTGTACGGCGAGCTGCCAACCCAGGCCGAGCTGGCCGACTACAAGCACAAGCTCAAGGGCCTGCGTGACCTGCCGCAAGCCTTGAAGGAAGTGCTTGAGCGCATCCCGCGCGATGCCCACCCGATGGACGTCATGCGTACCGGTTGCTCGGTAATGGGCACCCTTGAGCCAGAACTGACCTTCGAAGCCCAGCGCGACAAGACTGATCGCCTGCTGGCGCTGTTCCCGGCCGTGATGTGCTACTGGTACCGCTTTACCCACCATGGCGTGCGCATCGACTGCACCAGTGATGAAGACACCCTGGGTGGTCATTTCCTGCACCTGCTGCACGGCAAGAAGCCGAGCGAGCTACACGTCAAGGTCATGAACGTGTCGTTGATTCTCTACGCTGAACACGAATTCAACGCCTCGACCTTCACTGCCCGTGTCTGTGCCTCGACCCTGTCTGACTTGTACTCCTGCGTTACCGCAGCCATCGGCTCGCTGCGTGGACCGCTGCACGGCGGTGCCAACGAGGCAGCGATGGAACTGATCGAACGCTTCCAGAGCCCGCAGGAAGCCACCGCCGAGCTGCTGCGCATGCTCGAGCGCAAAGACAAGATCATGGGCTTTGGCCATGCCATCTACAAAGAGTCCGACCCGCGCAACGAGGTGATCAAGGGCTGGTCGAAACAGCTGGCTGACGAAGTGGGTGACAAAGTGCTGTACCCGGTTTCCGAAGCCATCGACAAGACCATGTGGGAGCAGAAGCGCCTGTTCCCCAACGCCGACTTCTATCATGCCTCGGCGTACCACTTCATGGGCATTCCGACCAAGCTGTTCACCCCGATCTTCGTCTGCTCGCGGCTGACCGGCTGGGCGGCGCACGTCTTCGAGCAGCGCGCCAACAACCGCATCATCCGCCCGAGCGCCGAGTATGTCGGCGTCGAGCAGCGCCAGTTCGTGCCGATCGAGCAGCGCTGAATAGCTACAGAGAGGCAGCCCGTTTCCCATGTGGGAGCGGGCGTGCCCGCGAATGCGCCCGACCGGGCAACCCTATTGCACCTGCTGACGCATTCGCGTGCACGCCTGCTCCCACAGGTACGGTGAAACCTTCCGATTCCTGTGACCGAGCCTGATTCCATGATGAACACTGCATACCGCAAGCACCTGCCAGGCACTGACCTGGACTACTTCGATGCCCGTGCGGCGGTCGAGGCGATCAAGCCCGGCGCCTACGACGGCTTGCCATACACGTCACGCGTGCTCGCCGAGAACCTGGTGCGCCGCTGCGACCCCGCTACGCTCGATGCCTCGCTGAGCCAGCTGATCGAGCGCAAGCGCGATCTCGACTTCCCGTGGTTCCCGGCCCGCGTGGTGTGCCATGACATCCTTGGTCAGACTGCGTTGGTCGACCTTGCCGGCCTGCGTGACGCCATTGCCGACAAAGGCGGCGACCCGGCCCAGGTCAACCCGGTGGTGCCGGTGCAACTGATCGTCGACCACTCGCTGGCCGTCGAGTGCGGTGGTTACGACCCGCAGGCCTTCGAGAAGAACCGCGCCATCGAAGACCGCCGCAACGAAGACCGCTTCCACTTCATCAACTGGACCAAGAAGGCGTTCAAGAACGTCGACGTGATCCAGCCGGGCAACGGCATCATGCACCAGATCAACCTGGAGAAGATGTCACCGGTGGTCCACAGTGACCACGGCGTCGCCTACCCGGACACCTGCGTCGGCACCGACAGCCACACGCCGCATGTCGATGCACTGGGTGTGATCGCCATCGGCGTAGGCGGCCTGGAAGCCGAAAACGTGATGCTCGGCCGCGCCTCCTGGATGCGCTTGCCGGAAATCGTCGGCGTCGAGCTGACTGGCAAACTGGCCCCGAACATCACCGCCACTGACCTGGTCTTGGCCCTGACCGAGTTCCTGCGCAAGCAGAAAGTGGTCGGTGCTTACCTGGAGTTCCATGGTGAGGGTGCACGTGCCCTGACCTTGGGCGACCGCGCCACCATTTCCAACATGGCCCCGGAATACGGCGCCACTGCGGCGATGTTCGCCATCGACCAGCAGACCATCGACTACCTGCGCCTGACCGGCCGTGAAGAGCAGCAGGTCAAACTGGTGGAAACCTACGCCAAAGCCACCGGCCTGTGGGCCGACAGCCTGGGCGCTGCCGTCTATGAGCGCACCCTCAGCTTCGACCTGTCGAGCGTGGTGCGCAACATGGCCGGCCCGTCCAACCCGCACGCCCGTGTCGCCACCAGCGACCTGGCCGCCAAGGGCATTGCCGGCAACTGGGAAGAAGTGCCGGGGCAAATGCCTGATGGTGCGGTGATCATCGCCGCCATCACCAGCTGCACCAACACCAGCAACCCGCGCAACGTGATTGCTGCAGGCCTGATTGCACGAAATGCCAACAGGCTGGGCCTGGCCCGCAAGCCGTGGGTCAAGTCGTCGCTGGCGCCAGGCTCCAAGGCCGTGCAACTGTATCTGGAAGAGGCCGGCCTGGAAAAAGAGCTGGAGCAACTCGGTTTCGGCATCGTCGCCTTCGCCTGCACCACCTGCAACGGCATGTCTGGTGCCCTGGACCCGGTGATTCAGCAAGAAATCATCGACCGCGACCTGTATGCCACCGCCGTGCTGTCGGGTAACCGCAACTTCGACGGGCGTATCCACCCGTATGCCAAGCAGGCCTTCCTCGCCTCGCCACCACTGGTGGTCGCCTATGCCATTGCCGGCACCATCCGCTTCGACATCGAGAAGGATGTGCTGGGCGTGGTCGATGGCAAGGAAATCCGCCTGAAGGATATCTGGCCCAGTGATGAAGAGATCGAAGCCGTGGTGCGTGCAGCGGTCAAGCCGGAGCAGTTCCGCAAGGTGTACATCCCGATGTTCGCCATCGAGGAAGACCGTGGGCCGAAGGTGGCGCCGCTGTACGAGTGGCGCCCCATGAGCACCTATATTCGTCGCCCTCCCTACTGGGAAGGCGCCCTGGCCGGCGAGCGCACGTTGCGTGGCATGCGCCCGCTGGCGGTGCTGCCGGACAACATCACCACCGACCACCTGTCGCCGTCCAACGCCATCATGCTCGACAGTGCCGCCGGTGAATACCTGGCGAAAATGGGCCTGCCGGAAGAGGACTTCAACTCCTACGCCACTCACCGGGGTGACCACCTGACCGCCCAGCGCGCCACCTTCGCCAACCCCAAGCTGTTCAACGAAATGGTGCGCAACGACGATGGCAGCGTGAAGCAGGGCTCGCTGGCGCGTATCGAGCCGGAAGGCAAGGTTACCCGCATGTGGGAGGCGATCGAGACTTACATGCAGCGCAAGCAACCGCTGATCATCGTTGCGGGTGCCGACTATGGCCAGGGTTCGTCGCGCGACTGGGCGGCCAAGGGCGTGCGCCTGGCGGGTGTCGAGGCAATTGTCGCCGAAGGCTTCGAGCGCATTCACCGCACCAACCTGGTAGGCATGGGCGTGCTGCCGCTGGAGTTCAAACCGGGCACCGACCGCAAGACCCTGGGTCTGGATGGCAGCGAGACCTATGACGTGCTGGGTGCGCGCACGCCACGGGCGACCCTGACCCTGGTGGTTACCCGCGCCAATGGCGAGCGCCTGGAGGTGCCGGTGACCTGCCGTCTGGACACCGCCGAGGAAGTGTCGATCTACGAAGCGGGCGGGGTGCTGCAGCGCTTTGCCCAGGACTTCCTCGAAGCGACCGCCTAACCAAGAGCAGCGCGGTCCTGTGTAGGCGCGGTCAAACCCGCGCCTACAGAGGCTGTGCAAGACAGGAATTGAACATGGCACATGTACCGCAAGTGAAAATCCCCGCCACCTACATCCGCGGCGGCACCAGCAAAGGCGTGTTCTTCCGCCTGCAAGATCTGCCCGAGCAGGCGCAAATTCCAGGTCCTGCCCGCGATGCGTTGCTGTTGCGGGTAATCGGTAGCCCCGACCCTTACGGCAAGCAGATCGACGGCATGGGCGGCGCCACGTCGAGCACCAGCAAGACCGTGATCCTGTCGCAAAGCATCAAGCCCGAACACGATGTCGACTACCTGTTCGGCCAGGTCAGCATCGACAAGGCCTTCGTCGATTGGAGTGGCAACTGCGGCAACCTGTCCGCTGCGGTCGGTTCGTTTGCCATCAGCAGTGGCCTGGTCGACCCGGCGCGTATTCCACGCAACGGTATCGCCACGGTGCGTATCTGGCAGGCGAATATCGGCAAGACCATCATCGCCCACGTCCCGATCACTGAAGGTGAAGTGCAGGAAACCGGTGACTTCGAGCTGGACGGGGTCACCTTCCCGGCGGCCGAGGTGCAGCTGGAGTTTCTCGACCCTGCAGCCGATGAAGACGGCGGTGGCGGTGCCATGTTCCCCACCGGCAAGCTGGTCGATGACCTGGAAGTCCCGGGGGTCGGCACGTTCAAGGCTACCTTGATCAATGCCGGTATCCCGACCATTTTTGTCAATGCTGCCGATATCGGTTACACCGGTAGCGAACTACAGGACGCCATCAACGGCGACCCGCAGGCGTTGCTTCGTTTCGAGACCATCCGCGCCTATGGCGCCGTGCGCATGGGGCTTATCGACAACGTCGACCAGGCTGCCGGGCGTCAGCACACGCCGAAAGTGGCGTTCGTCGCACCGCCGAGCACCTACACTGCGTCCAGTGGCAAGGCGGTGCAGGCCGGTGATATCGACCTGCTGGTGCGGGCCTTGTCGATGGGCAAGCTGCACCATGCCATGATGGGTACGGCTGCGGTGGCAATTGGCACCGCGGCGGCCATTCCGGGCACGCTGGTCAACCTCGCCGCTGGCGGGGGCGAGCGCAGCGCTGTGCGTTTCGGTCATCCTTCTGGCACCCTGCGGGTCGGGGCCGAGGCGCGCCAGGTGAATGGTGAGTGGACGGTAACCAAGGCAATCATGAGCCGCAGTGCTCGAGTGCTGATGGAGGGCTGGGTTCGCGTGCCTGGCGACAGCTTCTAACGCACCACTGGCGCTCGGCTTTAGTTCGTTGGGGCCGCCAAGCGGCCCTTCGCGGGCTTGCCCGTTCCCACAGGGTAACCACAGGTTCTGAATGCCGTGGTCAACCTGTGGGAGCGGGCAAGCCCGCGAAGGGCTGCACAGCAGCCCCGGCAATTCTGAAGGGAGCTGGATATGAGCGCCAACGTAGACCTCAACGACCGCCCGGATTACGACCGGGTGCTACAAACCCTGGCCGATTACGCCCTCGGCTACCGGGTCGAATCCCGCGAGGCCCTGGACACTGCGCGCAACTGCCTGATGGACACCCTCGGTTGTGGCCTTCTCGCCTTGCGCTTCCCTGAGTGCACCAAGCTCCTTGGTCCTCAGGTGGAAGGCACGCTGGTCCCGAATGGTGCTCGCGTCCCCGGCACCTCTTATTGCCTCGATCCGGTCAAGGCCGCCTGGGACATTGGCTGCACGGTGCGCTGGCTGGACTACAACGATACCTGGCTGGCCGCCGAATGGGCTCATCCCTCGGACAACCTCGGCGGGATCCTGGCAGTGGCTGACCACCTGTCACAGAAGCGTCTTGCTGCGGGTGAAAAGCCACTGCCGATGCGTGACGTGCTTGAGGCCATGGTCATGGCGCATGAAATCCAGGGCGTGCTGGCGCTGGAAAACGCCTTCAATCGCGTCGGCCTCGATCATGTGATTCTGGTGAAGGTCGCCTCGACCGCCGTGTGCGCCAGGCTGATGGGGGCTAATCGTGAGCAGATGCTCTCGGCCTTGTCCCATGCCTTCGTCGACGGCCAGGCCCTTCGTACCTATCGCCACGCGCCCAACGCCGGTTCGCGCAAGTCCTGGGCCGCCGGTGACGCCTCCAGCCGAGGTGTGCGTCTGGCTGACATCGCCTTGCGTGGGGAAATGGGCGTGCCGGGCGTGCTCACGGCTTCGCAGTGGGGGTTCTACGATGTTTCGTTCAGCCATACCAACAAAGACCTGGCGCTCAAGCCCGCCGGGCAGTACGAGTTGCGTCTGCCCCAGGCGTTGGGCAGCTATGTGATGGAAAACGTGCTGTTCAAGGTCAGTTTCCCTGCCGAGTTCCATGCCCAGACCGCCTGTGAGGCAGCAGTCACCCTGCACCCACTTGTGCGTAACCGTCTGCATGAAGTCGACCGCATCGTCATCACCACCCAGGAATCAGCGATCCGCATCATTTCCAAGAGCGGCCCGCTGGCCAATGCCGCCGACCGTGACCACTGTCTGCAGTACATGGTGGCCGTGCCGCTGATCTTTGGCCATCTGGTGGCCGAGCATTATGAGGACGCCTTCCATGCCAATCACCCCAGTATCGACCGCCTGCGCGAGAAGATGGAGGTGGTGGAAGACCCGCGCTTCAGTCGTGAGTATCTGGAGCCGGACAAGCGCTCGATCGCCAACGCACTTCAAGTGTTCTTCAAGGATGGCAGCAGCACCGAGCAAGTGGTGGTGGAATACCCGATCGGGCATCGCCGGCGGCGCGGGGAGGGTATACCGTTGCTGGAGGCCAAGTTCAGGGCCAACCTGGCGACCCGCTTTGCCCGGCAGCGGTGTCAGCAGATTTTCGAACTGTGCAAGGACCAGCAGAAACTGGAAGGCATGGCGGTGCACAGGTTCGTGGATTTGTTTGTGATATGAGGTGGCCTGTGCCGGCCGCTTCGCGGCTAAAGCCGCTCCTACAAGGGCGTGCGCAGGTCTGGAACACCGTGGGAGCCCTGTGGGAGCGGCTTTAGCCGCGAAATGGCCGGCGCAGGCCCTAACAACAAAGCCCCGGCATCGCTGCCGGGGCTTTGCTTACAACCTGTAACTCAGCTTACGCCTGGACCACCGGGATCTTGGCGTTGGCTGCCGCTTCGCGGAACTCGGCGATCTGGTCGAAGCTCAGGTAGCGGTAAACGTCGGCAGCCATGCTGTCGATGTCTTTCGCATACTGCATGTACTCTTCGACGGTCGGCAGTTTGCCGATGATCGAGGCGACAGCGGCCAGTTCGGCCGATGCCAGGTACACGTTGGTAGCGTCGCCCAGACGGTTCGGGAAGTTACGGGTCGAGGTGGAGACCACGGTCGAACCGGTCTGCACTCGTGCCTGGTTACCCATGCACAGCGAGCAGCCTGGCATTTCCATGCGAGCCCCGGCCTTGCCGTAGATGCCGTAGTAGCCTTCTTCGGTCAGCTGGTGAGCGTCCATCTTGGTTGGCGGAGCCAGCCACAGGCGGGTCGGAATGCCACCCTTGACCTTCTCCAGCAGCTTGCCGGCCGCGCGGAAGTGACCGATGTTGGTCATGCACGAACCGATGAACACTTCGTCGATCTTCTCGCCTTGTACCGAGGACAGCAGGCGGGCATCGTCCGGGTCGTTCGGCGCGCAGAGCACAGGCTCTTTGACGTCGGCCAGGTCGATTTCGATGATTTCGGCGTATTCGGCATCGGCGTCGGCCGACAGTAGCTCAGGCTTGGCCAGCCAGGCTTCCATGGCCTGGGCACGGCGCTCCAGGGTGCGGGCATCGCCGTAGCCTTCGCCGATCATCCAGCGCAGCAGGGTGATGTTGGACTGCAGGTACTCGGCGATAGCCTTTTCCGGCAGCTTGATGGTGCAACCGGCAGCGGAACGCTCGGCCGAGGCGTCGGACAGCTCGAAGGCTTGCTCGACGGTCAGTTCGTCCAGGCCTTCGATTTCCAGGATGCGGCCGGAGAAGGCGTTTTTCTTGCCTTTCTTCTCGACGGTCAGCAGGCCCTGCTGGATGGCGTAGTAAGGGATGGCATGAACCAGGTCACGCAGGGTGATGCCTGGCTGCAGTTTGCCCTTGAAGCGCACCAGGATCGATTCTGGCATGTCCAGCGGCATGACGCCGGTGGCGGCAGCGAAGGCCACCAGGCCGGAACCGGCCGGGAACGAGATGCCGATCGGGAAGCGGGTGTGCGAGTCGCCACCGGTACCTACGGTGTCAGGCATCAGCATGCGGTTCAGCCAGCTGTGGATGATGCCGTCGCCCGGGCGCAGCGACACGCCGCCACGGGTGCGGATGAAGTCTGGCAGGGTGTGGTGGGTGGTGACGTCGATCGGCTTCGGATAGGCCGCGGTGTGGCAGAACGACTGCATGACCAGGTCAGCAGAGAAGCCCAGGCATGCCAGGTCTTTCAGCTCGTCGCGCGTCATCGGGCCAGTGGTGTCCTGGGAGCCGACGGTGGTCATTTTTGGCTCGCAGTAGGCGCCTGGGCGTACGCCCTGGCCTTCTGGCAGGCCACAGGCACGGCCGACCATTTTCTGCGCCAGGGTGAAGCCCTTGCCGGAATCGGCAGGCTGCTCTGGTTTCTTGAACAGGTCGGAAGCACCCAGGCCCAGCTCGGCGCGGGCTTTTTCGGTCAGGCCACGGCCGACGATCAGCGGGATACGGCCGCCAGCGCGGACTTCATCCAGCAGCACTTCGGTTTTCAGCGCGAAGGTGGTGACCAGCTCGTCGCTGTCGTGACGGCGTACTTCACCTTTGTATGGGTAAACGTCGATGACGTCGCCCATGCCCAGGTTGGTGCAGTCGAATTCGATCGGCAGGGCGCCGGCGTCTTCCATGGTGTTGTAGAAGATCGGGGCGATCTTGGTGCCGAAGCAGAAGCCACCGGCGCGCTTGTTCGGCACGTACGGGATGTCGTCGCCGAAGAACCACAGTACCGAGTTGGTAGCGGATTTACGCGAGGAGCCAGTACCGACCACGTCGCCGACATAGGCAACCGGGAAGCCCTTGGCCTTGACGGCTTCGATCTGGGCCAGCGGGCCGACCGAACCAGGCTGCTGCGGTTCGATGCCGTCGCGGGCCATTTTCAGCATGGCCAGGGCGTGCAGCGGAATGTCAGGGCGCGACCAGGCGTCCGGGGCAGGCGACAGGTCGTCGGTGTTGGTTTCGCCAGGCACCTTGAACACGGTCAGGGTGTACTTGTCGGCGATGGCCGGACGCGAGGTGAACCACTCGCCGGCAGCCCAGGATTCCAGGACGGCCTTGGCGTGAGCGTTGCCGGCCTTGGCTTTTTCGGCCACGTCGTGGAAGGCATCGAACATCAGCAGGGTGTGCTTGAGCTGTTCGGCCGCGACGGCGCCCAGTTCGGCGTCATCCAGCAGTGCGACCAGCGTTTCGATGTTGTAGCCGCCCTGCATGGTGCCCAGCAGTTCGGTGGCGTGCTTGCGGTCGATCAGTGGCGACTTGGCTTCGCCCTTGGCGACGGCGGAGAGGAAAGCGGCCTTGACGTAGGCAGCTTCGTCGACCCCTGGCGGTACGCGGTTGGTGATCAGGTCTACGAGGAAGGCTTCTTCGCCGGCCGGCGGGTTTTTCAGCAGCTCGACCAGGCCTGCAGTTTGTTCGGCGTTAAGCGGCTGGGGAACGATACCCAGGGCGGCGCGCTCTTCGATGTGTTTGCGGTAGGCTTCAAGCACAGTTATTTCCCTCATCAGTGGTCCCTAAAGGGGGTCCGGGACGCTTATCCAGCATTCAATGCACCCATGCGCTGCCGCGGCTTTGTGGGCCGCCCAGCCAGGGTCGCAAAGAATCCTTACAGAAGCTGCTTTCAAAGTTTTACGCCTGCAGAACGGGGGCTGATGAGGGCTGGCGCGGGCATGCGAGGGATGCATGGCCCGGGCCAACGCCGTTCTACCGGATCAACTGTGCTCGTGACGCTTTGAAAACAGCTTCCAACGGACATTGTTGCCTTTGAAAAGGCCGGGTGATTCTACGGTAAAAAAAGCCCGAAGGTAAGGCGGTGTACGCGACTTTAACGAGTGACCCTGGTTAGACAAAGGGCTAACATGGGCCTGTGTTCCATCGCCAAGCTGTTGTTTTTCATGTCCAACAAGTCCATCAAGACCCCTTGCGTCGGCCTGTGCTCCACGGTGTACGGAGACACGGTGTGCCGTGGCTGCAAGCGTTTTCACCACGAAGTGATCAACTGGAACGGCTACGACGATACGCAAAAGCGCGCCGTGTGGTTGCGCCTTGAACAGCTGCTGGTGCAGGTGATGATGGCCAAGCTTGAGGTGTTCGACAAAGGCCTGCTGCGCCAGCAACTGGAGCAGCGCTCCATCCGCTTTGTCGAGCAGCAGTCGGAATATTGCTGGGCTTACCAGCTGATTGCCCGCGGGGCGCGGATGATCCGCGACCTGGAGGCCTATGGGATGGCCTTGATGCCTGAATTCCGCGACTGGGATCTGCCGCAGTTGCGCGACGCCATCGACCGCGAATTCTTCCTGTTGTCCGAGGCGCATTACCAGCGCTACATAGCCCCTGCCTTCCTGCGTGCCGAACTGAGGTGAGGTAAGCCTTCTTTCTGCTCCATGCTTTGAAAAGGCGCCATTGTGCGTTTTTATCGAGCGTATGGAGTACCGATGATGGCGGATCTGTATTTTGAACGGCTGCTGAGTTTTACCGCGACATGCCGCTGGCAATTGCTGGATGCACCGTTGCGTGCTGCCCAGTTTCACGATGATGAAATCACCCGGCCGTTCTGGGTCGAATTCGATGATTGGAACGGTGACGATGGTTGGCTGATGACCAGCCTGGACTACGGCGAAGAAATGTTGCAATCCTTCCTGATTGACTCGCTGTGGGCGGGCGAGGGTCGTCAGCGTGCGTTTTGTGACAGTTTCTGGTTTGGTGTCTATCGAGTTGCAACAGGCTTCGTTTACGAGATCCGCCCTGCATATGAGGGCAATAACGTGAACCGCTGGCCTTCACTGGAATACTGGCTCGACGTCAGTCGCAACGGGTACCTGGGCTTTTACCCGGCGGGTTCGGATGCCGGTGTGCTCAAGGACGACCCGGCCAGTCTGGCGTTGCGCGACCCCTTCGGGACATCCGTGGTGCTACCCGTCGACCCGCCTATCGATCTGGATGCGGTCCTGTACAAGCTGACCGCCGCGCGACGAACGCCACTGTGGCACATCCCTGGCCTGAATCCGCAGCGGTTGCAAGAAGGGCAATTGTTCTTGAACATGAAGCTTTATAGCCCGGACGGTCGGCAAGTTAGGCGAAGGGTCGAGCGGGTTGCATACCTTAACAACCGTCGAGGCGAGCGTGGCCAGTTCAGCCTGCAGGTGTTGAACCCTTGCGTGCCTCCTCACCCTCGCCCGCTCTTTGCCAATCCTTGACCCATGCTCGGTTAGCGCGGCGCCAATCAATCGCCGCTGTATTCACAGCCGCTGGTGCAGGTTTCATGAATACGCACCTTCGACAGCTCCGGCATCAGCGGCTTGACCTGGTCCCAGATCCACTTGGCGATCACTTCGCTGGTGGGGTTTTCTAGGCCGGGGATGTCGTTCAGGTAGTTGTGGTCCAGCTGATCATAGATCGGCTTGAAGATCGCCTTGACCTCGGCGAAGTCGCGGATCCAGCCCGTGTGCGGATCGAGCGGGCCGGTCAGGTGCAGGCCGACCTTGAATGAGTGGCCATGCAAGCGGCCGCATTTGTGCCCTTCAGGGACGTGGGGCAGGCGGTGGGCCGATTCGAATGTGAATTCCTTGAAAATTTCCACGCTGTCATAACTCTGTGTGAATCAATAATGCGCGCAGTCTACCAGCATGGCCGCTACAAGGCTTGCAGGCGTTCATGCAGCCGCCCGGTGGCGGTCAGTTCCAGAAGTTCATCACCCAGGCGCTGGCTTTCGGCGATGGCCTTGTACCAATAGCGCTTGCGCCCTGGCGCATCGCCCATGAAGCGCTTGAAATCGTTGCGGTCGGGCAGTTTGCCGTAGGGCAGAGCGGCCAGGTATTGCGGCGAAGGCGTCATCAGCAGCACGTTTTGCAGGCGGGTGGCATCGCCCTTGCGCCAGGGCAGGGCCTTGTCGAACCAGCCAGGGACCACCTTGTCGGTGAAGTGTGGGTACAGCACCAGGTCGTCACCGCGGTAGGGCAGGTCGAGGTGGTAGTCGAGCAGGCCGCCGTCGCGGTAGGTGCCGGCGCCGGCACCGGGGATGTCTTTCACGCCCTGCATGACCATCGGTATCGACCCGGAAGCGAGCAGGGCATGGCGCAGGTTGGTCAAGTCCAGCGGCAGGTAGCGCGAGGGGAAGTCGGTCAGGGTGTCGAGCGGAGGGGCGGCGCGCCCATCGTGCAGAATGATGCGCTCGAAGTGGCGGGCCAGGCGCGAACGGCCCAGGAGGTTGCTGGCAACCACCGAGCCCAGGCCCAGCCCCAGGCGGCCGCGATGGTCGTGAGCGAGCTGGCCATGGCTTTTCACCACCAGAATGTTCAGGCGGTAGTGCGGGTTGGCCAGCAGTTGGCCGTCGCGGCCTTCCAGCAGGTCATCGAGCATGCGTTGGCAGCTGCGGCTGATTTCGGCCGGAGTGACGCCCTTGGCAAAATCCTGCTCGGTGTACAGCTCGCCCAGGCGGCGGATGCCGGCGATCGGGTCGTCGAGGCAGGCGCTGGCGAAGCGCCAGGCACCGATCGATGCGCCGATCAGGGCACGCTGACGGGGTGCCGAGGGTAGCCACTCGCCGAACAGCGCCAGGTCAAGGCCCTGGATGCCCAGCGGCTTCGGCCCACCCGCCGCGCCCGGCAATACCCCGACATCGGCCGCCTGCAGGCCGCGCTCGCGGATGTGTCGCAAGGCACGCTGGCCGGCCTTGAAGGTGAGGGCGGGGTATTTGATGTGGATGGCGCTCATGGCGTGTCTCTTGGGCATAGGAGCAGCCTTGTGCTGCGAGGGGCCGTTACAGATAACATAACTGCATGTGCCTGTATTGGCCCTTTCGAAGCACCAGGCCGCTCGTTGAAGGTTGCCGAGCCTGGCTAGCGCCGTAACTGCGCTATCATGCCGCCAGCTGTTTTCAGGTTGAATTAAGGACCGCTGGTTAATCTTAACCCCGTAGACAACTTGCACAGTTCTCAGGAGAGAAGAACGATGAAAACCTTGACTGCCCTGATCACCGCCGCTGCCCTCGCCCTGGGCGCCAATGCCGCCTTCGCCAAGGACGTTCAGCCTGACGAAGTGGTCAAACTGGTCAACGCCAAGACCATCAAGTCGCTGGACGAGCTCAAGGCCGCTGCCGTGGCCAAGCATCCAGGCGCCACCGTCACTGACTCGGAACTTGAAGACGAGTACGGCCGCTACATTTACAAGGTCGAGCTGCGTGATACGAAGAACGTCGAATGGGACGTTGACATGGATGCCAAGACCGGTGAGGTACTCAAGGACGAACGAGACAGCTGATGATCCATGTATCCCGGACGGCACGTTACCTGGCGCTCTCGCTGCTTGCCGTCTGCTCCCTGGCTGTTGCCCGCGACCTGGACCAGGATGAAGCCCTGAAGCTCCGTCAGAAGGGCATCATCCTGCCGCTCGAGCAACTGCTCGAGACCGCCCTGGGGCGTCACCCCGGGGCGCGTCTGCTGGAAGCCGAGCTGGAAGAGGACGATGATCGCTACGAATATGAAGTCGAGTTGCTGACGACTGAAGGTGTGGTGCGCGAGATCAAGCTCGATGCCAGCACCGGCGCCCTGCTCAAAGACGAGGAAGATGACTGAATGCGCCTGTTGCTTGTCGAGGACAACGTACCGTTGGCCGATGAACTGACCGCCGGCCTGCAGCGCCAGGGGTATGCCGTGGACTGGCTGGCTGATGGCCGTGACGCGGTTTACCAGGGGCAAAGCGAGCCTTACGACCTGATCATCCTGGACCTCGGCCTGCCTGGCTTGCCCGGCCTGGACGTGCTGGCCCAGTGGCGTGCCGCCGGCCTGGCCACACCGGTATTGATCCTCACCGCCCGCGGCTCCTGGGCCGAGCGCATCGAAGGGCTGAAGGCCGGGGCTGACGATTACCTGAGCAAGCCGTTCCATCCCGAAGAGCTGCAGTTGCGCATCCAGGCCTTGTTGCGCCGCGCCCGTGGCCTGGCCAATCAGCCGAAGCTGGAAGCGGCCGGCCTGCACCTTGACGAAAGCCGTCAGTGCGTGAGTCGCGAGGGTGTGGATGTGCAACTGACCGCGGCCGAGTTCCGCCTGCTGCGCTACTTCATGCTGCACCCGCAGCAGATCCTGTCCAAAAGCCACCTGGCCGAGCACCTCTACGACGGTGAAACCGAGCGCGACTCGAACGTGCTGGAGGTCCACGTCAACCATTTGCGCCGCAAGCTGGGTCGCAGTGTTATCGAAACCCGACGCGGGCAAGGCTACATCTATGCCGGGAGCGGTGAGTGAAGTCGATCCAGGCGCGCCTGAGCCTGGGCCTGGTGGCGGTGCTGGTGGTGGTCGGCGTGGTGCTGGCGCAACTGACCTTGTGGCTGTTCGAAGCCGGCCTGCAACGTTATCTGGAAAACGGCCTGCGCAAGGAAAGCGAGAACCTTCTGGTGGCATTGGTGCGTGGGCCTTCGGGCCTGCAGCTGGATGAGCGGCGCATCTCGGCTGCCTATCAGCGGCCGTTTTCCGGTTATTACTTCCGCATTGACCTTGACCAGGGTACCTGGAGGTCTCGTTCGCTGTGGGACCTGGACATGCCCAAGCCCGCAGCGCCCGGGCTTTCCGATAGCCATGAACTGGGCCCGGAAGGCCAGCAACTGCTGACCCTGCGTGCCGACTACCGGCGCCTGGGCCAGGACATTTCGATCAGTGTGGCTCAAGACTATTCACCGGTGCGCGAAGGTTTCCGGCGCTTGCAGCAAATCGGCCTGGGCATGGGGCTGGTGGCGCTGATCCTGATTCTGGTGCTGCAGCGCATCACGGTCACCCGCTCGCTGCGGCCGCTGGAACGGGCACGCCGGCAGATTGCCCAGTTGCAGCAGGGGCAGCGCTCGCAGCTGGATGCCGAGGTGCCCAGCGAGTTGGTACCGCTGGTGGGGCAGATCAACCACTTGCTTAGCCATACCGAAGACAGCCTGCGTCGCTCACGCAACGCCCTTGGTAACCTCGGCCATGCGCTGAAGACGCCGCTGGCGGTGCTGCTGAGCCTGGCTTCCAGTGAGCGCCTGCAGGGGCTGCCCGAGGTACGCGCGCAAATGCGCGAGCAGTTGCAGCAGATTCAGGAGCGTCTGGCGCGCGAGCTGAACCGTGCACGCCTGGCAGGGGATGCGCTGCCGGGCGCGCAGTTCGATTGTGATGCCGAACTGCCGGGGTTGCTCGGGACCTTGGGCATGATTCATGGCGAGGGCCTGCTGTTGGCAAGTGATGTGCCGCCCGGGCTGTTGTTGCCATGGGACCGCGAGGACGTGCTGGAACTGTTGGGCAATCTGCTGGACAACGCCTGCAAGTGGGCTGACAGCGAGGTGCGTCTGGGCATCGCGTCGAACGCCGAGGGCTACCAGCTGTGGGTCGATGACGATGGCCCGGGTATTCCGCAAGGGCAGCGGCAGCAGGTGCTGGAGCGTGGTTCGCGGCTGGACGAGCAGGTGGACGGGCATGGGCTTGGGTTGGGCATCGTGCGCGACATCGTTGATGCCTGGGAAGGGCACCTGGCCTTGCTGGAAAGCCCGTTGGGCGGCCTGCGAGTGAGCATCGACCTGCCGCGCAAGGCCCGATAATGCCGGGGCCGCTGCGCGCCACGAGGGTGTCAGTACTACAAAAAAATTGCAGTACAGGCGCATTTTTTTGAATTAGCCCAATCCCGCTGCGCCCGGCAGAATCTCCCTCACGAAACCCTGCGGTTTCCATCCTTCCACGGACGGAGCCCCTTGTGGTATTGCATGCGCAATACGAGGCCCAGGCCAGCTCGGCTGGGCTTTCTTTTTAATCAGAAAAACCAAAGATCCCGATTGCCCAAATGTCTGCCTCGCGTTCCGAAAGTCGTCTGCAGCGGCTGCTGCCGTCCCCCCTGAACATCCCCCCCAAAGAATGGTTGCGTGCCGGTATCGGTGCGCTACTTGGCCTTTTCCTCGCGGGCTGGCTGACCAGCATGGCCTATGGGCCCAGCATCGCCCTGCACTTGCTCGGCCCGCTGGCTGCTTCAGCGGTACTGGTGTTTGCCGTGCATTCCGGCCCATTGGCCCAACCTTGGCCGGTGTTGGGCAGCTACGCCGTGGCCGGCGCTGTAGGGCTGGCGATGCGCGAAGGCTTCGGCCCGGAGCTGTGGGTGGCTGCTGCGGCGCTCGGTATCTCGATCCTGGTCATGTGCCTGTTGCGCTGTCTGCACCCACCGGGTGGCGGGGTGGCGGTGAGCGCGGTGCTGGCCGACACGGGGTTGACTGCCATGGGCGATCACCTGCTGGAGCCGGTGCTGCTCAATGCGCTGATCCTGGTGAGCGTGGCAATCGCCTACAACCGCCTGACGGGTGTGCGCTACCCGAAAGGCGCGGTGCCGCGCAAAGACCTGCACCACACCCATGACCCGCTGCCCGGCGAGCGGGTCGGCATCCGCGGTGAAGACCTGGACCAGGCCCTGGAAGAGCTGGGCGAGTTTGTCGACGTCACCCGCGACGAGCTGGAGCGCATCATCCTTGCGACCGAGCAGCACGCCCTGCAGCGCAGCCTTGGTGGTATCACCGCAGCCTCGGTGATGTCCCGCGATGTGCAGTTCGCCACGCCTGATACCACGCTGGAGCAGGCGTGGAAAATGCTCGCCAGCCATCACCTGAAAACCCTGCCTGTACTGCAGCACGGCAAGCTTGTGGGCATCGTCAGCCTCAGCGACCTGGTTGGCCCGGCCATGCAGCGTGGCCGTTGCGGCTGGCGCGGCCTGTTCGGCCGCAAGGCAGTGCGCATGGCGCAAGTGATGAGCACGCGGGTTGTCAGTGTCAGCAGCCAGCACCCGCTGGAACGCTTGCTGCCTTTGTTGTGCGAACAAGGCCTGCACTGCTTGCCGGTGCTTGATGGCGACAAGCTGGTGGGGGTGATCACCCAGACCGACCTGATTGCCGGCCTCAAGCGCCAGTTGCTCAGCAAGACCGAGGCTTCAGATAACCGGGTCCCAGCGTTGTGACCAGTCGCTGGCGCCGGCAGCTACCAGCCGACGCAGGATGGCGAAGGCCTGTTGCAGGGCTTCGCTGTCGCGTTTGCGTGGGTACACCAGGAAGGTCGGGTAGGTGAACTCCGGTGCCTGCGGTACCCGCTCGAACACGCCGCTGTCCAGATAGGCCTGCACCACCCGCGTGCGGAAGTAGCCACTGCCGCCTTGGTCGAGTATGAACTGCAGGGCCAACGGGCCAAGGTTGAAGCTTAACGCCGGGCGCGCGCGGTCGGGCAGGGCCGCATCATGCTGGCGGCGGAAGGCCTCGCCCCAGTCGATGTAGATATATGGTTCGGGCCGGTCGACCCGGCGCACGCGAATCAGCTTCTCTTCCATCAACTGTTCCACCTGCAGTCCTGGGCCGTAGGTCGGCTGGTAGACCAGCGCGGCGTCCAGCAAGCCCATCTCGACCTTGCGCAGCAGCGATTCTCCATCGCTGACCTCGCTGCGGATGGCATGGCTGGGCAGTTCGCGGTGCAGGGCACTTACCCAGTCGAGCATCATCGGGTTGCCCAGGCTCACCTCGCCGCCCACATGCAGCACCTGCTGGCAACCTTCAGGCAACGGCAGGTCGCGGCGCGCGGCTTCCCAGGTTTGCACCAACTGGTTGGCATAACTGACGAACGCTTCGCCATCGCTGGTCAGGCTGGCGCCGCTGCGGCTACGCACGAACAGCTGGCAACCCAGTTGCTGCTCCAGGCGCTGCACGCGCGCGGTGATCGCGGTTTGTGACACGAACAGGCGTTCGGCTGCGGCGACCAGGCTGCCGCAACGCACAATTTCCAGGAAGGTACGGGCCTGATCGATGTCCATGGGCTGCTCGGTGTTTGAGGGGGTGCCTATTCTAGAGGCTTTGCACTGTTATGGGGCGTTATTGCGTTGTCTGCAAATTTGCAGGTCGGTTGTGACTTTAGTCCCATGGCAGGGTGGGTGTAGCGGTCCATACTCAAGTTTCGCCCTTCAATAACAACAAGTAACGGGTTTCTGACGACATGAGCTACCAGCACAGCTACGCCCATTCCATTTCCGACCCTGCCGCTTTCTGGGCGGAACAGGCCGCACACCTGGCCTGGCACCGCAAGCCTGCCCTGACCCTGCAAGACAACGCCGACGGGACCCACCGCTGGTTCGCTGATGGCCGCCTCAACAGTTGTTACCTGGCCCTCGATCACCAGATCGAGCAGGGCCGGGGCGAGCAGTTGGCGCTGATCTACGATTCGCCAGTGACCGGCGTGCAGCAGACTTACACCTACAACCAGTTACGTGATGAGGTAGCACGCCTGGCCGGCTTGCTGCGCCAGCTGGGGGTGAACAAGGGCGATGGGGTGATCATCTACATGCCCATGGTGCCGCAAGCGGCCATGGCGATGCTGGCCTGCGCGCGGATCGGCGCGGTGCATTCGGTCGTGTTCGGTGGCTTTGCGGCCAACGAGTTGGCCCTGCGCATCGATGACGCCCGCCCAACCTTGTTGCTGACGGCATCGTGTGGGCTGGAGTTCGACCGGGTCATTGCATACAAGCCGCTGGTTGACCGCGCCCTGCAACTGGCCCGGCACCAGCCGCGCAATGTGCTGGTGCTGCAGCGGCCGCAGGCGCACGCTGAGCTGCTGCCAGGCCGCGACCTGGACTGGCAGGCGGCCTTGGCCGGTGCCGAGCCGGTGGCGCCTGTGGAGCTGGATGCCGGCGACCCGCTATACATCATGTACACGTCGGGCACCACCGGGAAACCCAAGGGTATCGTCCGGGAAAACGGCGGCAATGCCGTGGCGCTGTGTTACGCCATGCGCCATATCTATGGCATGCAGGCCGGCGATGTGTGGTGGGGCATTTCCGACGTCGGTTGGGTGGTCGGCCATTCACTGATCGTCTATGGGCCGTTGATGAGCGGCTGTACCACGGTGTTCTACGAAGGCAAGCCGATCCGCACCCCGGATGCTTCGGCCTATTGGCGGGTGGTGGAGCAGTATCAGGTCAACGCGCTGTTCTGTGCACCGACGGCCATGCGCGCCATCCGCAAGGAAGACCCGGAGGGCGAACTGATCCGCAAACATGACCTCAGCTCGCTGCGGCAACTGTTCCTGGCGGGGGAAAAGCTGGATTCCAGCACCCATGAATGGCTGGAGCGGGTGAGTGGCAAGCCGGTGCACGATCACTGGTGGCAGACCGAGACCGGCTGGCCGGTCACCGCGCCTTGCGTCGGGCTGGAGGGCAGCGCGGCGAAGCCAGGGTCGAGCAACCGGGCGGTGCCTGGCTACAACGTTCGCGTGCTGGATGACGAAGGCCACTTGCTCGGGGCCAACCATCAGGGGTCGATCGTGATTGCCCTGCCATTGCCACCCGGTTGCAGTCAGACACTATGGGGGGATCACGAGCGCTACCTGCAGGCCTATCTGCGCACGTATCCGGGTTACTACCACACGGGCGATGGCGGCTATCTGGACGATGATGGCTTCGTCTACATCATGGGGCGCACCGATGATGTGATCAACGTTTCCGGTCATCGCCTGTCCACCGGCGAAATGGAAGACCTGGTCGCCCGCCACCCGGCGGTCGCGGAGTGCGCAGTGATCGGCGTGCATGACGAGATCAAGGGCCAGGTACCGCTGGCGCTGGTGGTACTCAAGGATGGCGAGGGCATTGCCGAGGCGCAGTTGCTGGTGGAGCTGGTGGGCAGCGTGCGCGAGGAAATCGGCCCGCTGGCCTGTTTCAACCGGGTTCGGCTGGTGAAGCGCCTGCCCAAGACCCGTTCCGGCAAGATTCTACGGGCGGTGCTGCGCAAGATTGCCGATGGGCAGGATTATGTGCCGCCTTCGACCTTGGATGACCCGGCAGTGCTGGGCGAGATCGAAGCGGTGCTGGCGGATTTGCCCAGGGCGGGCTGATGGTTTGACCTCGATGGCCCTTTCGCGGGCGAAGCGCCTCCACCCGCGAAGGGGCCGGGCCTGCTGGCCAGTTTCCACCGGTCGTTCACCGTTGGCGCTGCCACCGTATTCGCGGGTAAACCCGCTCCTACACACGCATCGGTGGTTCGTAGGAGCGGGTTCACCCGCGAAAGGGCCGTCTCAGGCACTGCAGGCTCAGGGGGCAATCTGGTGCAGTTGCCCCAACCGGCTGCGGGTACGCATCAGGTCGGCCAGTGGGCCGCCCAGGCTCTCTTCCAGCGGTCGTTTACCGATCACAACCACCCGCCGATCCTGGTCATACAGCACATCTACCAGGTTGACGAAGCGCTGCTGAGCCGCCAGCGAACACTCCGAGAGGTCATCCAGCCCATCGATGACCCACTCGTCATAGTCCCTGGCCAGCACCAGGTAGTCGATGACCGCGGTGGCCTTCTCGCACAGATCGTCAAAACCAAGCACTACCCGTCGGCCATCGACGGCCAGCGCCCGCAGCGGGCGCTTGTTCACTTCCAGCATCACCGGGTGTTCGTTCGGCACGTTCAGCGCCTGGCGCTGCGCCGCATCACCCGGCCAGACATAATGGCCCTGGGTAAAACGCTGATGCTCGCGGTTGGCCGGCAAGCTGCGAAAATCAGTGTCGCCACCGACTTCGAGCACTTGCATCGAGCTGTTGATCAGGCGAATGACCGGCAGAAAACGCTCGTGATACAGCGGGTTGGGCAACAGCCCTTCGGGCGCATAGTTAGAGGTCACCAGCAGGTACACGCCACGGGCGAACAAGGCGTTGAACAGCCGGGTGAGCAGCATGGCATCGCCTATGTCATGCACATGGAATTCGTCGAAGCACAGCACCCGGCAGCCGCCCACCAGTTCGTCCAGCGTTGCGCCCAGCGCGTCGTCCAACGCCCGGTGGCGATGCATGCCCAGATGCAGGCGGGCAAAGAAGTCATGAAAGTGCAGGCGCAGCTTGGCGGCTATCGGCACGGCCTGGAAAAAGCCATCGAGCAGCCAGCTTTTACCACGGCCGACCGAGCCGTACAGGTACAGGCTGCGCGGTTGGCCTTGTTCAAGCTGCGTCAGTTGTTCGGCCATGCAGTGGATTACCCGCCGCTGACCGTCACTCAACTGATAACCGCGGCTGCGCGCCTTGTCCTCGAACCAGCCGAGCAGCTCGCTCTGTTGATTGGCGGTGCCGCGCAAGCGTTGGCCAAGCTGGCGCAGGGGGGTAGGGATCCAGGCAGACAAAAGCAACGCTCCTTGGGCGATGGTGGGGCAGCCTGCAGCTTGCCCGAGGGCGGCCATTTTGACTAATAGAGAAAGTGCCGGGCAATCATCACTTCTTGCGATAGGTCTGACCGCCTGTTGTACCTGTACGGGCTATGCCTTGCGCTCCAGTTGGCGCTCGATCATGTACTTCACCGCCAGGCGACGCTCCTTGAGGTGGCGCAGGTCTTCGTCGACGAAATTACCGGCCGATATCGATTCGGCAGCCAGCACCTGGTTGTCGATGTCCACGTACTCGTCCAGCAGGCGGTCCAGCGCCTTGTCCTGCTGGCGGCGCTGCTGGACGATTTCGCGCGGGTAGTGCAGGTCCTGGTAGAGGTCGTGAGAGACAGGCATGGGGTCCTCCTTGGTCAATGCAATGGGCTTATCTGATTGGAAGTGCGGAATGCGATTGTGTTGAAGCGAGGCAGGCGGAAACCGACGGACGGTCGCTGCACCCGAGCCGAAATGACTAACTCGCTGTTTTTTTGGCAATTTTTTTTATCAGGGGGGTTCACAGACCGAAAGTTTGTTGTTAAAGTGCCGCGCATTCCAAGACAACAACCCAGTTGTCACTCACTTGGAATTGTCAGGGCAGCAAATGCTGCATCCGATACAGGGGCGTCGCCAAGCGGTAAGGCAGCAGGTTTTGATCCTGCCATGCGTTGGTTCGAATCCAGCCGCCCCTGCCATTTTTCAGATTCAAACGTATTTCACCCAGTGCCAGGAAAGATGAGCACTGGGTTTTCGCGTTTGTGTAGTTTTACGCGCCACCGCGCCTCCTGAGCGCGGTTCGTGCCGTACCAGGTTACCCGGCAATCCCCAGCATTTCGTTCAGCGCCCTGGCCAGTTCATCAGCCTGCACCGGCTTCTGGATCACCAGGCTGCCCGGCAGTTCCAGCCCCTGCAGCTCCGCATAACCGGTAAGAAACACCACCGGCACGTGGGGGTACCGTTCGCGGGCCGCCAGCGCCAGTTGTGCACCGTTGAACTCGGGCATGGCGAAATCAGTCAGCAGCAGGTCGATATCGTCATCCAGCAAGGCCAATGCCTGTTCGCCGCTGTGCGCCTGGCGCACCTGGTAGCCGTATTGGCGTAACACATCACCCAGCATGTCGCGCACCAGATGGTCGTCGTCCACCAATAGCACCGTGCGGTTATGGCCGCTTTCGCTGATCGGCTGACTGAGCACTGCTGCTGCAGGTTCGTTCACCATCTCCTCTTTTACCGCTGGCAGGTATACCGCCACTTCGGTACCGCGACCGAGTGTGGTGTCGATGCGCACGCCGCCACCGGACTGCTTGGCGAAGCCGAATACCTGGGCCAGGCCCAGCCCCGAACCTTTGCCGATGTCCTTGGTGGTAAAGAAAGGCTCGAATACCTTGGCCTGCACGTCTTCGCTCATGCCGCACCCCGTATCGCGGATACTCAGCATCACGTACTCGCCCGGGTCCGGGTCTTCCGGGCGTTGTGGGCGCTTGTCGATACGGGTGTTGCGCGTTGTCAGGGTCAGTTGGCCGCCGTCGGGCATGGCATCGCGGGCATTGATCGCCAGGTTGAGGATGATCATCTCGGTCTGGGTGGGGTCGGTCAGTGCCTGCCACAGGGCCAGGTCAAGGTCCAGGCGCACCGAGACGTTGCCGCCCAGGGTGCGGCGCAGCAGCTCTTCCAGGCCGGCCAGGGTACGATTGAGGTTTAGCGGCACCGGCTCCAGACGCTGGCGGCGGGAGAAGGCCAGCAGTTGCGAGGTCAGCTTGGCGCCACGCTCGCCCGCCTCGCGGATATGGGTGAGGCGAGTGCGGGCCTTTTCCAGGTCGGCCTTGGCCAGATCGCGCTCCAGAAAGCTGGCACCGGTGAGTATCACCGTCAGCAGGTTATTGAAGTCGTGCGCCACGCCAGCCGTCAGCTGCCCGACCGCTTCCAGCCGCTGCATCTGCTGCAGAGCGGCCTCGATACGCTCGCGCTCGTTGATCTGTTCGCGCAGCCGGGCGTTGGCATCTGCCAGGCCCAGGGCGGCTTCGCGCTCGCTGGTGATGTCGCGTGCCACCACGTACAGCAGGGTGTCCTCCGGCACCACCACCCACGACAGCCAGCGTTGCTGGCCGCCGGCATGCAGAATGCGACCGACAAAGCGTGCGCTGGTGCGGCCATGGGAGAGGGCGGCCAGTTCGGTGAGTAACTGTTCCTGGTCGTGTTCCGGCAGCAGGTGCAGCAAGGAGGACTGGCTCAGGCGTTCGCGTGAGAAGCCCAGGCTGGCTTCCCAGGCGGGGTTCAGCGCGACCGGGGTCAAGTCTTTGTTCAGCACGGCCAGCAAATCTTGCGACAGCTCCCAGGCACGATCGCGTTCGCGGGTACGGCGCTCGACCCGCTCGCCGAGCATCTCGTTCAGCTGACGCAGCGCCTGGGTAGCCTGGCGTTGCGTGTGGATGTCCTGCAGCACGCCTGAGAAGCGAACGCACTGATCACCGACGAACTGGCTCTGGCCGCTGCTCAGCAACCAGCGGGGCTCCAGGCCATTGGGTTGCGCGATCCGAAACTCCACGCGGTAATGACCGTCGCTTTCCGGGCGCATGGCATGTTCCACCGCCTCGCGCACCAGTGGCAGGTCGTCGGGGTAGATGCCGGCGTAGAACACTTCAAGGCTCATTTCGGTGCTGGTGGGCAGGCCGAACAAGGTCTTGCAGCGGTCATCCCAAAGCAACAGGCCCTCTTGCGGGCGCAGGTCCCAGGTGCCCATGCCGGCGGCGTCGATGGCAATGCGAGCACGTGCTTCGACGTCCGCCAAGGCCTCTTCGGCGCGGCGACGGCGCTGGCGTTCCTGCACTTCGCTCAGGGCTCGGCGCACGGCTTTGGGCAGTAGTGGCAGGTTCTTCTTCAACACATAGTCGGTCGCGCCCAGGCGGATCATTTCCACCGCGTGCTCTTCGCCATAAATGCCGGACAGGAATATGAACGGAATATCGGGTGCCAGGCGTTGGGCGATGGCCAGCACTTCGGTACCAGACGAGCCTGGTAGCACGCAGTCACACAAGATCAGGTCGTAGTGGGCCTGGCGCAGGGCATGTTCGACACCCGCATGGTCGAACACCAGCTGCGACTGTACATGCAGCCCGCTGCGCTCCAGGCGCATCAGGGTCAGCTCGGCGTCCATCGAGCTGTCTTCGACCATCAGTAGTTTCAACGG
The DNA here is from genome assembly GCF_036630035.1 of Pseudomonas sp. LTR0. Lineage (NCBI taxonomy): Bacteria > Pseudomonadati > Pseudomonadota > Gammaproteobacteria > Pseudomonadales > Pseudomonadaceae > Pseudomonas > Pseudomonas sp. LTR0. Next base: position 3,421,888 of record NZ_CP123734.1, on the reverse strand, counting down.
CGTTTGATGCATCGTCGCGGCGGCCTCAGTTGCTACCGCGACGGTTCAGTCGCAGTGAGCCGGGTGGCGGTTCGTTTAGCACTGCCCAGAATACCCCGAGGTCGGAGATGGCGGCGACGAATTCCTTGAATTCCACGGGTTTGACCACATAAGCGTTTACCCCCAGCTCGTAGGCACGCAACAGGTCGGGCTCTTCGCGCGAGGAGGTCAGCATTACGGTGGGGATGCTGCGCAGTTCGGCAGTGGCGCGCACTTCCTTGAGCACCTCCAGGCCGTCGACCTTGGGCAGTTTAAGGTCGAGTAACAGCACGGCAGGATTGCCGTCATCGCGCTCGGCATAGACGTTGCGGCGCAGCAAGTAGTCGAGCGCATCGGCGCCGTCACGCAGCACGATGACCTCGTTGGCCAACTGGCTGCGCTCCAGGGCCAGCAGGGTCAGCTCCAGGTCTCGGGGGTTGTCTTCGACCAGCAGAATGGGCTTGAGCATGATGGTAGCGATGCCTCAGGTAACAGTGTTTCGGGGTAGGGTGAAGTGGAAGCTGGCGCCCTGGTCGATCTGGCCAGTGGCCCAGACTCGACCGTCATGGCGCTCGATGATGCGGCGTACGCTCGCCAGGCCAATGCCGGTGCCTTCGAAATCTTCCATGCGGTGCAGGCGCTGGAAGACGCCGAACAGCTTGTTGGCGTAGGCCATGTCGAAGCCCACGCCATTGTCGCGGATGCAGACCTCGGTTTCGCCGGGGTGCTGTACGGCACTGATGCCGATGCGAGCAGGGTCGCGGCCGCGGGTGTACTTGATGGCATTGGCTATCAGGTTGTGCAAGGCCATGTTGATGAATGCCGGGTCGCCGATCACCTTGGGCAGCGGGGCGATGTCCCAAACGATTGCGCGGCCTTCGTAATCGGGGGCCAGTTCGCTGCGAATGGCCTCGACCAGGGCGTTCAGGTCGACGTCTGACAGGCGCAAGGCCGAGCGGCCCATCTGCGAGAAGTTGAGCAGGTTGTCGACCAGGCTGCCGGCAAAATGCGCCGCCTCACCGATATGCTGCAGAAAGCGCTTGCCGCGTTCGCTCAGGCCCTCGCCTTCGATTTCGCCAAGCAGTTCGGTATAGCCGGCGATGTGCCGGAGCGGTGCGCGCAGGTCGTGGGAAACACTGTAGGAAAACGCTTCGAGCTCCTTGTTGGAGCGGCGCAACTCGCCAGCCAGTTGTGCCAGTTCTTCGGCCTTGCGCAGGACAATGCCCAGCACAGCGGTGCGCAGCTCCATCACACCCTCGATCACCAGTGGGTCCCACGCCTGACAATAGCCGCGCAGTTCTTCCTGCCAGCGTTCAAAACTGTGCCGCGGGTCGAGGGTGCCCTGTGGCCCGACCTGTTTGGTCGGCTGGCCGGCCCAGTTGACCGTGCGTATCTGCTCGGGACGGAACCACAGCAGGTAGTGCGAGTGGATCTGCGAGATGGCCACTGCCAGCACCCCGCCAGCGTGGTTTGCCAGCTCGGGTAGCTCAGTGATGTCGCGCCGCAGGTTGTCGCTGTGGAACACGCTGTCTTCGTCACGTTGGCCGAGCCAGTGCACCAGCGCCGTCACCTGTGCCTCAGGCGGAGTCTGGCCGATCAGGTCACAGCGCTCGGCCGAGATCACCGCCGCGCCCTGGGCGTCGGCAAAGGCCAGCAGCACGTGGGGCAGGTCGCGCAAGCCGTCACTGACACTGTCGTGGTCGGCCATGGACGAGATCATGCGTACGATGTGTTGGCGCAGCGCCAACAGCTTGCGCGTGCTGGTGTGGGACTCGCGGGACTCCACCTGCAACGACAGCACGCTGGCCAACAGTTCGCAGGCCGTGCGGGTGCGCAAGTCCACCGGGCGTGGCTGCTGATGGTGGCAGGAAATCAGCCCCCAGAGCTCGCCGTCGACCACGATCGACAGTGACATCGAGGCCAGCGTGCCCATATTGCGCATGTACTGCAGGTGCACGGGCGACACGCTGCGCAGTACAGCGAAACTCATGTCCAGCGCCTTGCCGGTGCGTGGGTTGGTAGCAGGCAGCAGTGGCGAGGGCTGATAGTTGGCATCTTCGATCACGCGGATACGGTTGACCCGGTACAGCTCGCGCGCCTGGCGCGGGATGTCCGCAGCCGGGAAGCACAGGCCCGCGTAGCTGGGGTAGCCCGGGTCGGCTACCTCGGCCAGCACCTGGCCGTTGCCTTCGGCATCGAAACGGTAAGCCTTGACGCGCCCAAACCCGGTGATGCGCTTGAGCTGCAACACCGTTTGCTGCAGCAGGTCTTCGATACTGCTGGCCAGTTGCAGACTGGCGACAAAGCTGCGGACCAACGGGTAATAGTCGCCTTGCCCGGCCAGGTCTGCTGGCAGGCGGGGTGGTTCGAACTCGGCAATCAGCACCTGATCGTGGCAGTGGACCAGCAAGTGCAGCAGGGCACTGACGGGTGCGCCCTGGCGCAAGCACACGTCGCCAATGTGGAATGGGAAGACTTCATCTTCGGGAAGCCGTGAGAGGTGTGCGTGCAGGTCAAAGCCATCGTGAACCAGGTCGGAGAAGTGGCAACCGATCAGTTCACGGGCTGGCAAGCCCAACCAGTGCTCGACATTTTCACTGGCCTGCAGTACGCACAGGTCGGTGGCATCCAGCACCAGCAGAAAGCCGTGAGGCTGGATGCTGCCCGGAACCTGGATCGGTTCCTGGGCACAGCGCTCCATGGCGTCTGCCAGTGAGTTGTCTGCAGTCATGATTGAAAAAGCTCCTGTCATGTCCGTCCGTGTACGGCACAGGTGTCTGGCGCAGGACGAGTACGATTCACCCTAACAGAATCCCGGCCCATTTACCGGCTCCTGGCCATTGGAGGCACGGGTTGGCCATGGGTTCTGTGCAGCACAGGCTTTTTTTGAGGCAACGATACCGCTTTGTCGCTAATACAAAAAAATGGCTTTATGCCACTTCGCTTGTGCCGCCTCACTGCTACGCTCAGTTCAGGACGTCTCGATAAGGATAACAAGGTGACGGAGCGCATGCTGGCCGCGCTGTTCGGCCTGTTGTTCAGCGGCAGTACCGTGGCTGCGGATTTTCTCGTGGAAGTGCGGGTGCTGGTGCAGCGTGGCTGCATGCTGGTCACCCAGACCCGCGATGCGGGAGCCCAGGCCCTGGGGCAAATCGACCTGGGTGCGACGGCGCGCCTGGATGGCCCTGGCGCTCCCTTGAGCGGCGTGCTGCTGACCCAGCACCCGCCGCGCCTTGAGTGCAACCCGGATACGCCCTATCAGGTGCGCGTCGATGGTGGCCAGCATGGTGGCGTCGGCGAGCTGCGCTACCTGGCCAGCCACGACCGCACGGCGCGGCCCATTCCTTATCGCTTGTACCGTGATGCTGCCTGGCGTGAGCCTCTGGCGGTGGGGGTAGCCCTGTCGGCGCGTGTGCCGGGCAGCGGTTCGGCTGAATTGCCGTTGTACGCACGTATCGACAAACTGGCCTGGGTGCCGGATGCAGGGGTTTATGCCGACCTGCTCAAAGTCACCGTCACCTGGTAGGGACGCCACCATGCACAAGGACGCCAGGCCATGAACCGCACTTCGATCCTGTTGCTCACCCTCGGCCCGCTGCTGGTCCCCGGTGGTGTGGCGCATGGCAGCACCACCGGTTTCATCCAGGCGCGGTTGGTGATCAACGCGTCTTGCCAAATCAGCAGCAACGAGACGCAACCGGCCGTGCTGGGTGATCCAGGCGTAATGGACTTTGGCGAGCGCGGCCCGAACTGGGACCAACCGTTGCGCAGCCAGGTGGACGAAGTGGGCGGAGAGGGCAGCCTGCAGATCAGTTGCACGCCTGAAGTTCGGGCCTTCAACGTGCGTATCAATGGTGGTCTCTATGGCGACGATGGCATACGCCGCCTGAGCAACGGCCGTGAACTGATTCCTTATCAGCTGGCGGTCGACCCAGGTGGCAATAGCCGCTACGGCATCGGCCAGGTGCGGGCCTTCACCATTCGCAGCAGCCAGCAAGTACCGATTCCCATCTACGGTGTGGTAGTGGCGCAACCGCGTGCGCTGCCGGCCGGGCTTTACCGCGACACCCTCAGAGTGACCCTGGACTGGTAAACACGCAAGGAGACTCCGATGCGCACGAACCTTTCATGCTGTGTCCTCGCAGGCCTGGGCCTGGCGTTGGCTTCCCAGGCACAAGCGGCCACCACGGTGACCGGGAGTATCAGCTCGACCCTGACGCTGATTGCGGCGTGCCAGGTCAATGGCACGTCGGGCACGTCGGGGCTTGACTTCGGTGCCTTGGACTTCGGTACCCATGATGCCTTGTTTGTCACCGCCGAAGCCCAGGTGCTGGGAGGCGGGGGGGGCGCCATGAGCGTTCTGTGCTCTGCAGGTACGGTGCCTGTGATCAAAGTGCGGGCAGGCCTGCATGACGGCCAGTCTAGTGGTGGCTCCCGTGCGCTCGCCGATGGTTCTGGCAACTATGTGCCGTATGACCTCTATACCGACGCTGGGCGTACGACGTTGCTGGCGGTCGACGACACCATCACCCTGCCGACCAGTACCGGCGCCGCCCAGACCGTCAACCTTTACGGCAAGGCCGTCGGCAAGGCGGGCCTGCCCGCAGGGGTCTACAGCGATACGATCTCGGTCGAGCTGTCGTTCTGACCCATGCGCGGCTGGCTGGCAGGTGGCCTGACTGGCGTAAGCATGCTATTGACCGCGCCATTGGGGGCAGTGACCACCAGTACCTTCACGGTGACGGCGCAGGTTGTCGCCGGGTGCCTGGTGGTGGGGGGTGTCACCAGCTACGGCACGCTCGATTATGGCTCGCAGTCGGCGCTGTCCACGGGGCTGCTCAGCACATCGCTGGGTGGTTCTACCGTGACGTTCCAGTGCACGCCGGGCGTGGCCATGAGCATGAGCCTGGACGGCGGGCAAAACAGTGCCAGTGGTACACGCAACCTGAAGCGCACCAGTGGCACGCAAGTGCTGGCCTACCAGTTGTACCGGGACGCGACCTATACCCAGGCCTTGGGAATTGGCCAGAGCGTGGCGGTGAGCTATGCCGACCCGACAGCGATCAAGCTACCGGTGTACGGCCGGGTCCAGCTGACCGGTACGCAGCCGGCAGGGACCTACACCGATGTGGTGCAAGTGACGGTGACCTGGTAAACGCCAGCGCCACCCATGACAAGTGTCTAAGGAGAGCTGCATGCGGGCAGGCGCGAAGTGGACGCGTGGTTTGACTGGATTATTGTCGCTGGCAAGCCTGCCGGCCTGGGCGGCCACTTCGGTGCTGATCTGGCCGATCGACCCGGTGCTGGAGGCCGACCAGAAGGCAGGTGCATTGTGGCTGGAAAACCGTGGCACTGCGCCGGCAAACCTGCAGGTGCGGGTATTCGCCTGGCGCCAGGGTGATTATCAGGAGCAGTACCAGGCGCAGCGCGAGATTATCGGCAGCCCGCCGGTCGCCAACATTGCACCCGGGCAGAAGCAACTGATCCGCCTGACCCGCACCGGCACTTCACCTGCCGGCCAGGAGCAGGCCTACCGCATCATCATCGACGAGATTCCGCCTGCCATCCCGGTCGACAAGGCCGAGCCTGGGGCTACGGCGGCCATTCGTTTGCAGATGCGCTATTCGGTGCCGCTGTTCGTCTATGGCGAAGGGCTGTGGGGCAAGGCCGACCCTGAAGGCAAACGCAATGCCGAGGGCGTGGGCAAGCCGCAGCTCAGTTGGCGCCCGGTGACGGTGCAGGGCAAGCCCTACATTGAACTGCGTAACACGGGCCCAGTGCATGCGCGGCTGACCGATGTGGTCGTGCAGCAAGGCCGCCAAAGCAAGCCACTGGCTGAAGGCTTACTGGGTTATGTGCTGCCGGGTGCAAGCATGCGCTGGCCGGCCCCCGTGGCATCCGGCAGTGGCAGCGTGCTGAAGGGCAGGGTCAATGGTCAGCGCTCGGCGGACGCCATCCGCCAAGACCAATGAGCCAACGACCGAATGCAGGGCAGGCGTCAGGGAGGACCCGGCAATGGTTGGAAACCGTGTGTGAAATGGCTCCCGGCGACGACGTGCCGCTGGTGCCTGGGGCTGGCCATGGTCAGCTCCGCGCTGGTGCTGGCCGACGACTTGCCCCCACCGCCCACGGAGATGTCCGCCATCGCCGAGGCTACCCTTTACCTCGACCTGGTGGTGAACCAGATGCCCAGGGGTGACCTGATACCGGTGCAGCAGCGGGCCGGGCGGTTGTACCTGGACAGCGACGTATTGCGTGCAGCCGGCGTTTCGCTGCCGGGCAACCCCCAGGGGGAGGTGGCCCTGGACAGCATCGCGGGGCTGCACACCGACTACGACAGTCAGAACCAGCGCCTGCTGCTGCAGGTGCCGCCAGCCTGGTTGCCAGAACAGCAAGTGGGTGATCGCAACCTTTACCCGGCCAGCGATGCGCGCAGCAGTTTCGGCGCCCTGTTCAACTACGACCTGTATCTCAACGACACCGATGAAGGTGGCACCTACCTGGCCGCCTGGAACGAGCTGCGCCTGTTCGACAGCTGGGGTACCTTCTCCAGTACCGGCCAGTGGCGCCAGTCTTTCAATGGCGCACAGGCGGACGATACGCGGCGAGGCTTCATGCGTTACGACACCACCTGGCGCTTCACCGACGAGCAGCGCCTGCTGACCTACGAAGCCGGTGACTTCGTGACGGGCGCCTTGCCCTGGAGCAGCTCGGTGCGAGTGGGTGGGGTGCAGCTGTCACGCGACTTCGCTGCGCGCCCGGATCTTGTCACTTACCCCTTGCCTGCGTTCGCCGGCGAAGCGGCGGTGCCCACGTCGCTCGACCTGTTCATCAACGGTTTCAAGTCCAGTACCACTGAACTGCAGCCAGGCCCGTATACCCTGACCAACGTGCCGTTCATCAACGGCGCCGGGGAGGCGGTGGTGGTCACCACTGATGCCCTTGGCCGGCAGGTGTCGACTACCTTGCCGTTCTATGTCACCAGCAGCCTGCTGCAGAAGGGCCTGTCGGACTACTCGGTGGCCGCCGGCAGCCTGCGCCGTGATTACGGCGTACGCGATTTCAGCTATGGGCCGGGTATCGCCTCAGGTAGCCTGCGCTATGGGCTCAGTGACATCTTCACCCTGGAAACCCACGCCGAATCGGCTGAATCGCTGGTGCTGGGTGGGCTGGGTGGCAACATGCGCGTGGGCAACTTCGGCGTGCTCAACGCTGCCTTGGCGCAAAGCCGGTTCGAGGGCGACAAGGGCCATCAGGTCGCCCTTGGCTACCAGTACAACAGCCAGCGCATCGGCTTCAGTTACCAGCGCCTGCAACGCCATGGCGACTATGCCGACCTGAGCCGGGTGGGCTTCCCGGATATGCAGCTGAGCAAAAGCAGCGAACAGGTCACTCTCAGCTTCAACCTGAACGAGTACGGCAGCATTGGCGCTGGTTACTTCGACGTGCGCGCCGGTGACGGGACGCGTACGCGGTTGATCAACCTGAGCTACAGCAAGCCGCTGTGGGGCGGCAGCAGTATGTACCTGTCGGCCAACCGTGAAGTGGGTGACAGCCAGTGGGCGGTGCAGGCGCAGTTGGTGATCCCGTTCGACCTGCACGGCACCCTGGCGCTGAGCATGGAGCGCAGCAATGAAGGCGAGACCCTGCAACGGGTCAACTACAGCCGTGCGGTGCCAGCCGGTGTCGGCGTCGGTTACAACCTGGGCTATGCCGCAGGCAGCGACCGTGATGCCTATCGCCAGGCCGACGTCACCTGGCGCCTGCAATCGGTGCAATTGCAGGCCGGTGTGTATGGCAGCAGCGGCGACATGACCCGCTGGGCCGACGCCAGTGGGTCTCTGGTGTGGATGGATGCCGGCGTGTTCGCCGCCAACCGTATCGATGATGCCTTCGTGGTGGTCAGTACCGCAGGTTACGCCGATGTGCCGGTGCGTTATGAAAACCAGGAGATCGGCCGCACCGATGCCAAGGGGCACTTGCTGGTGCCTTACAGCAGCGGTTACTACCGGGGCAAGTACGAGATCGACCCCATGAACCTGCCACCGGATGTCCTCGCACCGGACGTTGAGCAGCGTGTAGCGGTGCGACGGGGCAGTGGCTACTTGCTGGAATTCCCCCTCAAGCGTGTCATGGCGGCCAGTGTCGAATTGGTGGATGGCAACCAGCAGGTGCTCAAACTGGGTAGCCGTGTCACCCACGCAGAGAGCGGCACCCTGGCGGTGGTGGGGTGGGACGGGTTGGTGTACCTGGAGAACCTGTCGTCGCATAACCACCTTCAGGTAGCGCTTGACGGGGGTGGAAATTGCGAAGTGGAGTTCGATCTGCCTGAAGCACAAGGCTCGATCCCTCTGATTGGTCCGCTGGTGTGCCGATGAAGGCTTGGTTGCGCGGCCTGGGGGCGAGCGTGCTGCTGTTGCCGAGCGCTTCGGCCTGGGCGCTTTGCTCGTCGGTGGCCACGTTGCCGGCAGCGTTTGGCAGCCTTAATTCAACGCAGGTTCGCAACACCGTACAGACGGCTTCCAGCCTGAACTCCGGGTTGCAGTGCACCGGTTCACTACTGACCTTGCTCAGCAGCGGTGATCACTTCTACGCCACGATCACGCCCGCCTCGGGTGGGCTGGTCGGCCCGACAGGCGATGTCATTCCCTACACGCTCTATGCCGACAACACCACCCGCTACCCGATTACCCGGGGTGTGGCCTACGACTTCGCCCGCAACGGTATCCTCGACTTGCTGGGGCTGCTCGGCGGTACCACGCCCAAGGCGGTGCCGATCTACATGCGCACCCAAATTGGCAGCAATGTCGCGGCCGGGTTGTATCAGGAGGCCCTGACCGTGGCCTGGAGCTGGGATTATTGTTCGGGTATTGGCGCGTTGGGGATATGCCTTGGGCGTGACACCGGCTCGGGTAGCCAGATCTTGAACGTGAGCCTGACGGTGACCAACGATTGCCAGATCACCACCCCTGACATCAGTTTCGCCAGTGCGCCGGTGGTGGCGGGGTTCGGCACGGTGAGCCAGGGCATAAACGTGTCATGCACCAAGGGCAGCAGCTACACGGTAGGGCTGGATGACGGGCAGAACGTTTCCGGTGGGCGGCGGCGGATGAAGTCTTCGGCCAACAACTACCTGGCCTATGACATTTTCAAAAGTGCCGGGACCGTGCGCTGGGGGGCGTCAGGGGCTGCCAGGCGTTCCAGTACGGATGCCGACATCAACCCCGGCGTGGGTACCGGCACGGGTAGCCAGGTGTTCAACTACAACGCCAAGGTCTATACCGATCAGGCGACACCGCCGGCTGCGACCTATACCGACAGTGTGATACTGGATGTGCAATTCTGAACCTGTCGTCCTTCCGGTGGTTCATACCCCCTGAAGGAGCCGCCGTGTGTCGCGACGTGCTGCTCCTGCAGGGGCTGCGCAAGGCGAGGTTCAGCGCAAATCGCCTACCATGCTTGCCAGGGTCTCCAGTACCGCTCCGGCCAGTGCCTTCGAACGCGCCCCCGACCACCCGGTGACGACATCGGGTGCGTCGTCATGGTCCTTGAACGGCATCTCCAGCGTCAGTGACAGGCAGTCATGTGCCATGCCCACCGCATTGCAGGCCAGCGTCGTGTTCGCCTGTCCGGGTTCGTCACGGGTATAGCCATGCACCGTCTGGAAGTCGCGGGTCAGGCTGCACAAGGTGCTACGGAACTGCTCTTCGAGCTTGGCCAACCGAGGGGTGTAACCCGGGTTGCCCTCGCATGCGGCCGTGAACACGTGCGGGATCTCTTCGTCGCCGTGCACGTCGATGAAGGCATCCACACCGTACTGCTTCATCTGCGCCTGTGCAAAGAACACTTCCGGGCTGAATTCGACGCTGGCGTCCTGCCAGGCGCGGTTGAGGTCCTTGCCCTTGAAGTTGGTGCGCAGGTGGCCGAGGAAGGCGCCGTCGGGGTTCATGTTGGGGATCAGGTAAAGGTCGGCCTTGGCCAGTAATTGCTGGATCACTGCGTCGTTGGTCTGCAGGCGGTCGATCACGCCTTCCATGAACCATTCGGCCATGTGCTCGCCCGGGTGCTGCTGGGCAATCAGCCACAGCTTGCGTTTGCCTTCGGCACCGTCACCTGCCCGCAGCAGCGGGATATCGCGGCCCTGAATACTGCGACCGCAGGCCAGCAACTCGACCCCCGGGAGTTGGCGGGCACGTTCGATCAGCTGGTTGTGGCGGGCTCGCGGGTAGGGCTCGAAATAGGCGAACCAGATCTGGTCCTGTTCAGCCGTGACCTCGAACGATAGCGCCGCACCGTCGAACTGGCTGGGCACGCGGAACCAGCGCTGCTGGTCGTAGCTGGCGACCGCGTTGTAGCCGCTCCACGCGTTCTTGTACGAGGAGCCAGAAGCGTTGTCCAGGCTGAAGCGATGGACCTGCCCCGGTGTCAGCCCGCTGACCTTGAAGTGGAACCACTGGTAGTGGCCGCTGTGGGTGTCCGGGCGAATGGCCAGGTGTACCTGGGCCGGGTTGCTGGCATCCAGTACCTGTATGTTGCCGGAGTCGAAATCGCAGTCGATCTGCAGGGGGGACAGCGTCACGGTCATGTGCCGGGCTCCTTTGCGGGCATTGTTGTAGGGGTACTGTATAAGGCTTGGCGGGGATGCTGTGCAAGATCAGGCAGGGCGAGCCGTTAGCGGCCGCCCTTATGCAGCAAGCTGGTGACCGGTAAATGTGTGGACTTCAGGTTATTTGAAGAACTGGCTGGGCGTGGTACCGAACTGGCGCTTGAACATGCTGGCGAAGGCACTTGGGCTGTCATAACCCAAAGCCCCCGCCACATCGATGATTCGCTCGCCCAGCGCTATCCGCTCCAGTGCCTGCATCAGCCGCGCCTGCTGGCGCCACTGGCCGAAGGTCATACCGGTTTCCTTGCGGAACAACCGCTGGATGGTCTTTTCGTCCACCCCCAGTCGCAGGCCCCAGTCGGCAACGGTGGCGTTATCCTCGGGCTGTTCTTGCAGCGCCGTGCAGATCACCCTCAGTCGCTTGTCGCTGGGTTGCGACAGCTTCAGCGGCAACGTCGGCAGTACGCAGATTTCGTCGAGGATCAGGCGCATGACCCGGGCTTCTCGCGAGTCCTCGGCAAACGGAGCGGTGAAGCCCACCGAGGTCTTGATCAGCTCGCTGAGCAGCGGCGAGATGCTGATGGCCTTGCTCTGCAGGGGCAGGCCTGCTGCCGCGTCGATGCGCACGAACACACTGCGCATCTTCACGTCGCCGACACAGCGAATGGCATGCACCTGGCCGCAAGGCATCCACACGCCGCGGCTGGGTGGCACAGTCCAGCATTCGTTGCCGGACTCGACGATCATCAGGCCTTTGATGGCATAGATCAGTTGATGTTTGGTATGGCTATGGGGCTCGATGAACCAGTCGCTTGGGTAGTCTGTCGCACGGCTACCGACTTCCCAGGTCCACTCATCGACCTCCACCAACAATTCACGCTGCGGCTTTACCATCGTGACCTCATATCGGAGCAGCCTGGCAGCGCCACTTTAGCAGCAACGACCTGGGCGGGCCCGCGAGTGGGTGGCCGGCAGCAAGGCGGTGGCCAACCCGAGCAGCGGCAGGAACGCGATGGCCTGGTACACCCATTCGATGCCATGCCGGTCGGCCAGTGTGCCCAGGCCGGCTGCACCCACGCCGCTGATGCCGAACATCAGCCCGAACATCACCCCCGAAACCATGCCGACCCGGCCTGGCACCGCCTCTTGGGCATACACCACCAGGGCAGCGAATGCCGAGGACATTACCAGGCCGATGGCCACCGCCAGTACGGCTGTCCAGGCGAGGTTGGCATGGGGCAGGGCCAGGGCGAAGGGCGCCACGCCGAGGAACGAGACCCAGATCACGGCCTTGCGCCCGATGCGATCACCCACCGGGCCACCGGCAAAAGTGCCCAGCGCTACGGCTGCGAGGAACACGAACAGGTACAGCTGGCTGTGCTGCACACTCAGGCCGAAATGCTCGATCAGGTAGAAGGTGAAGAAGTTGGTGAACGAAGCGATGTAGACGAACTTGGCGAACATCAGCACGGCGATCACCACCACCGCGCGCCACATGGCACCCCGCGACAGGCCAGGGGCCTGTTGGCCCGCGAAGCTCTTGAGCTGGGCCTGGCCGTGGCGCACGCTCCAGCCCGTCACACGCAGCAGCACCAGAACAGCCAGCGCAGCGGCCAGCATGAACCAGGCAATGGCCGGTTGCCCGTGCGGAATGATGATGGCAGCGGTGAGCAGCGGGCCGAGGGCCGAGCCGGTATTGCCGCCGACCTGGAAGGTTGACTGCGCGGTGCCGAAGCGCCCGCCGGAGGCCATTCTGGCCACCCGTGAGGCCTCTGGGTGAAAGGTGGCCGAACCCACGCCGATCACGGCGGCAGCCACCAGCAGCATTTCATAGCTGCCAGCAAAGGCGAGCAGGGCGATACCCACCAGCGTCACCAGCATGCCGGCAGGTAACAGGTAGGGTTGCGGGTGCTTGTCGGTGAACATGCCGACCCAAGGTTGCAGCAGGGAAGCGGTTACCTGATACACCAAGGCGATCCAGCCTATCTGGGCAAAGCTCAGCGCGAAATCGCTTTTCAGCATGGGGTAGATCGATGGCAGTACGGCTTGAATCAGGTCATTGAGCAGGTGGGCGAATGCAGCCGCACCGACGATGCGCACGACAAAGCCTTGAGGCTGGTCGGCAGGCGTGGCGGCGGCTATGGAGGCGGCGGAGGTTGTCATGGGCAAGGTTCTTCTATGGCAAGGGAGCAAGGCATTGCCGTAGCAGGTTATCCAGTGCCCAGGTGGCCTGTCTCACGCCGAACAGGCAGCCAATGTCGCGTTTCGGGCATCCTTGCCTGCAGCCTGAAAAGAGAACGGAGGCGCCCGGCATTCCATCATTACAGCGTGAGGAAGGACAGAGGTGTATCGGGCGCGGCCCGTGTGCAGGAACGGCCTTGTGTCGCGATGGGCCGCTCCAGCAGGTGATGCGATCAGGCCATATCGGCTGCGGTCTTGCCGGCGACCTTGCTGCGCCCGCCCAGCCATACCAGCAACAGCCCCGCAGTCGCCAGCACACCCCCGGCCATTGGCACGGCGGCGTAGCCCAGGTTCAGGCTGATAACCGCACCACCCAGCGCCGCGCCCACGGCGTTACCCAGGTTGAACGCACCCACGTTGATCGACGATGCCAGGCCCGGCGCCTCGATGGCGGCAGTCATTACGCGCATTTGCAGCGGCGGTACCACGGCGAAGGTGAACATGCCCCAGACCAGCAGGGCGATGGCGGCGCCGATGTGGCTGCTCAGTACCAGGGGCATCAGTAGCATGATCAGCGCCAGCACGGCGAGGAAGATCTTCGCCGCGCCATCCAGCGACCAGTCCGCCAGGCGGCCCCCCAGGCTGTTGCCAAGGGTGAAGCCAACCCCGATAAGGACCAGCCCCAAGGTTATGAAGCTGTCCGAGGCACCGGTCAGTTCGGCCAGCACTGGTGCCACGTAGGTGTACAAGGTGAACATGGCACCGGCACCGAGCACCGTGGTGGCCATTGCCAGCAGCACGCTGGGGCGGGCAATGACTGCCAGTTCCTTGCGCACATGCGGCACGCTGCCGCGTTCACCCTTGGGCAGGGCGTACCACAGCGCGGCCATGGCCAGCAGGCCGAGTACGGCGGTGCCGGCAAATGCCATGCGCCAGCCGATCTGCTGGCCGATCCAGGTGGCGGCCGGCACGCCGCCGATGTTGGCGATGGTCAGGCCCATGAACATGGTGGCCACGGCGCTGGCCTGTTTCTCCTTGGGCACCACGCTGGCTGCCACCACGGCTCCCAGGCCGAAGAACGCACCATGGTTGAGGCTGGTGACCAGTCGCGAAGCGAGCAGGGTGTAGTAGTCCGGCGACAGCGACGACAGCAGGTTGCCAAGGGTGAAGATGGCCATCAATGCCATCAGCGCAGCGCGCCTCCCAAAGCGGCTGAACAGCAGGGTCATGATCGGTGCGCCGACCATCACGCCAATGGCATAGGCGGTGATCAGCATGCCGGCGCTTGGGATACTCACCTCCACGCCCTGGGCGATGACCGGCAGTAGCCCCATCGGGGTGAACTCAGTAGTACCGATGCCAAAGGCGCCAATGGCCAACGCGAAAAGCACGCGGCCGGGTCTCATTGTTTGAGCAGTCATCGGTGTCAGTCCCAGGTTGGCGCCAGGCCGTCGGGGCTGACCTCGCGGCCATTGCGCTCCAGCTTGGCGATGCGTGCCATGTCGTCGCTGTCCAGCTTCAGGCCACGGGCAAGCAGGTTGCTGGCCAGGTTTTCACGCTTGGTCGACGACGGGATCACGGCATAGCCCAGTTGCAGGGCCCAGGCCAGGGCAACCTGGGCGACAGTAGCCTTGTGCTTGGCGGCGATCTGGGCCAGTACCGGGTCTTTCAGCACTTTGCCGTAGGCCAGGGTCATGTACGAGGTCACGGTGATCCCTTGTTCCTGGAGGAACGCGGTCAGCTTGCCGTTCTGCAGGTACGGGCTGAGCTCGATCTGGTTGGTGGCGATTTCCCCTTTGCCGACCACGGCAATGGCTTGCCTGGTCAGTTCGATGTTGAAGTTGGAAACGCCGATCTGGCGAGCCAGGCCTTGCTGCTTGGCGTCGGCCAGGGCCTTCATGTACTCGGGCAGCTCTACGCCGTTGCCCGGCGCTGGCCAGTGGATCAGCAGCAGGTCGACGTAGTCGGTGCGCAGCTTCTGCAAGCTGTCACGCAGGCTGGGGATCAGCTTGTCGGCGGCGTAGTTGTCGACCCAGATCTTGGTGGTGATGAACAGCTCGCTGCGCGGCACGCCGCTTTCGGCGATGGCCTGGCCGACTTCGGCTTCGTTCTTGTAGATCTGTGCGGTATCGATGACGCGGTAGCCGACTGCCAGGGCAGACTTGACCGAGTCGATGACGGTTTGGCCGGTGAGGCGGAAGGTGCCGAGGCCGAAGGAAGGAACGCTCATGGGGTTGCTCCTGAATAGGGGGAGGATCATGTGGTGCCCAGTGTGCAGGTTTGAACGGCAGCGAATAAGCCGCTACGGCGCCAAAGTCATTTGACCTGTAGGCACAAATACATTTTCAAGCTGTGCATTCACTACATAAATAGAGCCCGAGGGGATTGGAACCTTGTTCAGCTAGCGCTTTTTATCAAGCGTTGAGGCTGCCCATGACCCCTTCAGTAATACCCGCCGATTCCATCGATGCGCTGATTGCCCGTCAGCTGCCAGGCTGGCTCAAGCGCGCGTCTGCCCAAGAGCTGACAGGGCTGCGCGCCGCTGCTTTGCGCCAACAGCGGGCGCAGGACCAAGTCGACGCCTGGTTAGGGGCCATAACCCCCTTGGATGAGTTCGCCGAGTCGTTGCTCAAAAGAGCACTTGAGGCCCATTCGATCAGGCAGGTAGACCTGCGCCAGGCACAGCTCAGGCTGGTGACGCTGCAGCCAAGACCGTCGATATCTCCTGCTTTACCTAGCACTTCGACACGCATCGTCAGCACCCAGACCCTGCTCTCGGCGGCACTGCATAACTTCCACGAAAAGGAAATGCAGCCTGGCTGGTTCGCGGCCGGGTCGCAGTTGGTCACTGCTAGCGGGCACCTGCTGCCGCTAAGTGCGCAAGCCTTTGTCCGCCTTTGCAGAGACCTTGATATCGGCAGGCGTTATCAAAGCCATTTGCAAGCGAAGCTTGAAGGCGAGGGGGTGGCCGTCGAGAGCACCCTGGAGGAGGCGATGAGCGCCAACCTGGCGCTTGCTGCAATCGCCGCAAGGATCAAGGGTGAAATCGATGAGCAGACCTGTCAGTGGATCAACCAGGTGGTGGGCACAGCGTCTTTCCTGCCAGCCGACGACACCGTGTTGAAGTGTCACACACTGAGGCTGTTGGGCAAGGAAGTCATTGGCGCACTGGTGATCGAAGTGCGTCAGAACGCCCGCCTGCTTGGCGTTATCGCGTGGTTGCCTGAGGACCCGTATGCCCCGGTGAGTTGGCACACCAGCTGGGAACTGCTGTACATGACCCTTGGCATACGCTTGCGTAATGAAGCGTATCGGCGGTACTTCCAGCGCTTCGTCGCAGAGCGTGATCGCGTCGCCTTCTGCGCGACGCTGAACGCGCTGCTCAACCACGGTAATACTGTTCTTCCGCTTGAGCTGGATGGCCGCTGTTTTGCGATCGAGGGCGACGTGTTCGTCGCGCTGCGCCAAGCCCGGATCGACAAAATGCGGGATGACGCGCGGGTACTGGCGGTATCGACAGAGGATGAGGATATCGCCGACCGCCGCGCACGTTTGCAGGGCTATCTGGACTTGGGCTTGAGCGTGGCAGGCCTGGCAGCGCTGTTTGTGCCTGTGTTGGGGCAGGCCCTGCTGGGGCTTACGGTGGTGCAACTGGCGGGTGAGGTGTACGAAGGCTACCAGGATTGGCAGTTGGGTGATCGCGACGCCGCATTGGGCCACTTGTTCAACGTGGCCGACACGGTCGTGATAGCGGCGGTGACGACGGCCGGGGCGGCGGCACTTGGCAAGCTGGCACAGCGAGTGGCGCGGGTGGATGCCATGGTGCCGGTAAGCCTGGGCGATGGCCAGTTGCGGCTGTGTGATCCCTCCTTGTCGGGCTATCAGCGTGAGGGCGTCGATCTGATGGTAGGACAGGCCGTGAATGAAACTGGCCGTTCGCTGAGGCGCCTGCACGACGCTGTCTATGAAGTGAGCGAAGGGGACGATGGCGCATGGCGTATTCATCATCCATCAAGGCCGGGGGCGTATTCACCGGCACTTGAGCACAATGGTGCCGGGGGATGGGTGCATGAGTTCGAGCAACCGCAGCGCTGGCATGACCCCGCCAGCATGGTGCGCCGCCTTGCCAGCCGCACGGCGCAGGTGCCCGATGAGGCGGTATCCGTAGCGCTGCAGGCAACCGGTTTCGATGCTGACTGCCTGCGCCGTTTGTTACTGGAAAATGCGCCCCCGCCGGCACGTTTGCTCGATGCCATCGAGCGCCAGCAATTACACCGTGATTTTCCGGCGTTGCGAGGTGAAGCTTTCGAGGAGGTCTTCAACGAGCGACAGATCAGCCCGCAAGCAGCGGACCGGGTCTTGATGCGGGACTTCCCAGGCCTTTCCCACCGCTGCGCAAGGGAAATCGTCGAGGGAGCCAGCAGTGTCGAGATGGAGACCCTGACTGGCGCAGGCCGGGTACCCCTGGCCTTGGCGGAACGTGCACGCTGGGCAATACGCGACAGCCGAATAGACCGTGCCTGTGCAGGGTTGCGCCAGGCCGCTGCAGAAAATGACGATACCGGCAAGCTCGCGCTGGGCCTGATCGATGCCATCGCCCCTTGGTCGACCGGGGTCAACGTTGAGCTGCCTGCCGCGGGCAGGGGTGGGTTGCTGCAGACGTTGAGACAGCAACTGGACAGCCGTCAGCGACAGTTGCTTGGTATGAGCCAGATGACGGATGACGCACTGGGTGAGCGGCTTGGGCGTGAGGCACTCGCAGACCGTGAGTCGGCGGCCCGGATGATTGGGCTGGCCCGTGTGGGGCAGGGGATTCGCCCTCCTGTGCGGTTGTTCGATGGGCGTTTGGGCTACCCGCTCAGTGGCCACTTGACAGGGACCCGCCAGGCACTGCGCCGCACGTTGAACCACGTGTATCCGGTGATGAGCAGTGAGCAACTGGAGGTCTACCTGCAAGACCTGGCGCAGCGGGGGGTGGATCCGTGGAACCATGTCAGCCAACTGCTACAGGCCAAGGTCAGCCTCAAGCAGGCATTGCAAGCCTGGCGAAATGACGCAGGGCTGAACATTGTCCGCCGCCTGCGTCGTATCAAGGTTGCCAGGCGCATTACGGCAAGCTGGCAGCGCTTTACCCCTGGGGAGATGGCGGGTGACTACCACCTGACCCTCGTGGGTGAGCGGGTGGGTGACCTGCCGGCTTTGCCTGAAAATGTGAGCTTTGACCACATCACGCACCTGACCCTGCGCGATATGCAGCTGACGAGCCTTGATGCGGGCTTTATTGGTCGCTTCAGCAAGGTGCGCAACCTGGACTTGCGGAACAACCGGCTGACTCGCCTTCCTGCAGGTATCGAGCAACTGACCGAATTGAAAAACCTGCGCCTTGGCGGCAACCAGATCGTGCTTTCCAGCGAGGATAACCTGCGTTTGAGCCAGCTTGTGGAGCTGCACCGTTTGGAGCTCAACGGCAACCCGGTCGGTTTGCTGCCACCCTTGGCGTCTTTCCCCCTGCTGCGCCGGCTGTCCTTGCGCAACACCGGGCTGGGCGAACTGCCCGCTGATCTGGCCAGGCACGGTAATCTGGAGTTGCTGGACATGCGTGACAACCAGATCCAGACGCTGCCTGAAGCGTTGTCCCTAGTGCCGCTTCGCTTGTTGCGGGGCCTGGAACTGCACGACAATCCACTCTCGGACGAAACCCTGCAGCGCTTGCAGTTGGCCAGGGCGTCGGCCGGGGCTGCTGAGCGTCGACGTGCAGCTCATGCCACTTCGATCCCGAACGCTGCAGCCCCTTGGTTTTCAGGGTTCACGCCAGCCCAGCGCGAGGTGCGATTGGCGAGCTGGAACCGCTTGAGCCAGGAAGCCGGGGCACAGGATCTGTTCCGCTTTTTCTATGATTTACGCGCCCTGCGTGAATACGACGCACAACCGCGCGACCTTCAGGCGCGAGTGTGGCATATCCTCGAAGCCTGCGAGCAGCACGCTGAAGTACGCGCGAGCCTGTTCGAGCAAGTTGCCCGGCCGCGCAGTTGCAGCGACGAGTTGCTGCTGACGCTCAGCGAGCTGGAGATTGGCGCGATGGTCGTCAGGGCCGGAACAGCCGGTACCGGGTTGCAGAAAGAGCGGGCGCTGGTCAGGCTGGGGCGTTCGTTGTTCCGCCTGGACAAAGTCAACGCAATTGCCGCGCGGCATATTGCGGATTACTTTTCGAACGATCCCGTTGAGGTTTACTTGACCTATCGCGTCAGGCTGGCGGATAGCCTCGACCTTCCCGTGCAGCCCAGCCATCTTTCGTATGAGAGTTTCAGCGGCGTTGGCCGTGAAGACCTGGACGCCGCGCGCAGCGAGGTGCTGCGGCAGGAAACGCCACAAGCCTTGGCTCAGGCGCTGGCAGATCGATCCTTCTGGCAGGACTATCTGCACGAGCAGCAGGCGGCGCGCTTCAGCCGCCTGGACGAGCCTTTTCAGCAGCGCCTGGATGCGTTGCTCGAACAATCGAAAACGCTGAGCGATGGCGACTATTTTGCCCAAGTCGAGCATATCTGCGCAGAGCGTGAGGCAGCAAAACGGCAGCTTTTGCTTGAATTGAGCCGAGAGGCAATTCAACGCCACGGCCTATGAACGAAACAGCCCGCCTAGAGGCGGGCTGTTCGCTGGGGCGGGACGATCAGCGGCGGCGGAATAGCGGCAGCGGTTCGTCGGTGGCGGCCTGGTAGGTCACCGAGAAGTCCTTCAGGCTTTGCAGCGCGTCTTCCGGGTCCTTGTCGGCACGGATGGCGAATGCGTCGAAGCCGCAGCGGGCCATGAAGAACAGCTGGTCGCGCAGCACATCGCCGATGGCGCGCAGTTCGCCTTTGAACTTGTAGCGGTCACGCAGCAGGCGCGCATTGGAGTAGCTGCGGCCGTCGGTGAATGCCGGGAAGTTCAGGGCGATGACCTGGAAGTGGTGCACGTCTTCACCGATTTCCTCCGCTTCCTGGTCGCTGTCCAGCCATACACCCAAGCCACCATCGCGGGCCTTGAGCACATGGGCATGGTCGCGCCACATCTGTAGCGGGACGATGTAGTCGTCGCAGTTGGTCAGCTCGTCGAACGAGGTTTCCTTGGGCAGCAGGTGCCAGGTTTCGTCGACGATCTGGTTGTTCTTAATGATTCGCTGCATAGACGCGTTCCTTGAAGGGGTCGATGCCAATACGCTGGTAGGTGTCGATGAAACGCTCTTCCTCGGTACGTTGCTCGACGTACACGGCAATCAGCTTCTCGATCACATCGGCCATGTCATCCTGCGCGAAGGACGGGCCAAGGATCTTGCCCAGGCTTGCGCCGCGCGCGGCGTTGCCGCCCAGCGACACCTGGTAGAACTCCTCACCCTTCTTGTCCACGCCGAGGATGCCGATGTGGCCCACGTGGTGGTGGCCGCAGGCGTTCATGCAGCCGGAGATGTTCAGGTCGATCTCGCCGATGTCGAACAGGTAGTCCAGGTCGTCGAAACGGCGCTGGATGGACTCGGCAATCGGGATCGACTTGGCGTTGGCCAGCGAGCAGTAGTCGCCACCCGGGCAGCAGATGATGTCGGTCAGCAGGCCGATGTTCGGAGTGGCGAAGCCGCCTTCGCGCAGTTCCAGCCACAGCGCGTGCAGCTGGCGCTGCTCGACATCGGCGAGGATGATGTTCTGCTCGTGCGAGGTGCGCAGGAAGCCGAAGCTGTAGCGTTCGGCCAGGTCGGCCACGGCGTCCAGCTGCTTGTCGGTCAAGTCACCCGGAGCAACACCGGTCGGCTTGAGTGACAGGGTCACAGCCACGTAACCCGGGCGTTTGTGGGCACGGGTGTTGCGCGAGCGCCAGCGGGCGAACCCTGGGTACTCGGCATCCAGTGCGGTGTAGTCGACGTTGTCGAGTGCGAGGTACTCGGGGTCGACGAAGTGGCGCGACACACGCTGCACTTCGGCCTCGGTCAGGGTGGTGCTGCCGCCTCGCAGGTGGACCATTTCGGCCTCGACCTTTTCGGCGAACACTTCCGGGGTAAGGGCCTTGACCAGAATCTTGATCCGCGCCTTGTACTTGTTGTCACGGCGACCGTAACGGTTGTACACGCGCAGGATGGCGTCGAGGTAGCTGATCAGGTCTTGCCACGGCAGGAACTCGTTGATGAACGAGCCCACCACCGGGGTACGGCCCAGGCCACCACCGACCAGCACACGGAAGCCCAGTTCACCGGCAGCGTTGCGCACCGGCTCCAGGCCGATGTCGTGCACTTCGATGGCGGCGCGGTCTTCCTGCGAGCCGTTGATGGCGATCTTGAACTTGCGTGGCAGGTAGGCGAATTCCGGGTGGAAGGTGGTCCACTGACGGACGATTTCACACCACGGGCGCGGGTCGACGATTTCGTCTGCTGCCACACCGGCGAACTGGTCGGTGGTGGTGTTGCGCAGGCAGTTGCCGCTGGTCTGGATCGCGTGCATCTGCACGGTGGCCAGCTCGGCGAGGATGTCGGGGATGTCCTCCAGCGCCGGCCAGTTGAACTGCACGTTCTGGCGGGTGGAGATGTGGGCATAGCCCTTGTCGTAGTCGCGAGCGATCTTGGCCAGGGTGCGGACCTGATTGGCGTTCAACTGGCCGTACGGCACCGCGACACGCAGCATCGGCGCGAAACGTTGGATATAAAGGCCGTTCTGCAGGCGCAGAGGGCGGAATTCTTCTTCGCTCAGCTCACCGGCCAGGTAGCGGCGGGTCTGATCACGGAACTGCTTGACGCGGTCCTCGATGATCCGCTGATCGTACTCGTCGTATACGTACATAAAAGTCCTGTCTCAGGCATGCAGCTATTCGCGCGCACGGCCGCGCACTCCGGTACGGAGCCGGGGAACGATATCAGGTTGCGGTTATGCGCTAAAGTGATGTTTTTGCATATGAAAAGAACCAAATGGACTATGTGAGATTGACTGCCATTTGTGCGTTGAGCGTGGCCAGGCGTTTATAATCCGGCGTTTGCTTCGCAGAGATGTGACCCCATGCTCAAGGCCCTGTGCCAAAGCTTGTGCCTAGCCTTGCCACTGGTGGCAAATGCGCAACCGGCTTCGGTGGTGTTTCTCAACCCGGGGCTGTCCACCGAGACATTCTGGACCAGCTATACCCGCTTCATGAAGGCCGCCGCGGACGAGCTGGGCATGTCCCTGCAGGTGCAATACAGCGAGCGCCGCGCCGACCTGATACTGACCCAGGCCCGGACGATCCTGAACGCGCCGCAGCGGCCGGATTACCTGGTACTGGTCAACGAGCAGTACGTGGCACCGGAAATCCTGCGCCTGTCGCGTGGCACCGGGGTGAAACTGCTGCTGGTCAACAATGGCCTGACCGCCAGCCAGCGCCTCAGCATCGAGGCTCAGCCCGACAAGTATGCCGAGCCGCTGGGTACCTTGATGAGCAACGACGAGCAGGCGGGCTACCAGATGTTGCACTCGATGCTCGCACAACTGCCTCGCAACGCAGGGCCGGTGGATCTGCTTGCCTTTGCCGGGGTCAAGACCACCCCGGCCTCGCAGTTGCGCGTTGAGGGCATGCGCCGCGCCTTGGCCGATTTCCCTCAGGTGCGCTTGCGGCAGGTGGTATACGGCGGCTGGAACCGCCAGCGCGCCTACGAGCAGGCGCAACAGTTGCTGGAGCGTTACCCGGCCACCCGCCTGGTGTGGTCGGCCAATGACCAGATGGCCTTTGGTGCGATGCAGGCGTTCGAGGAGGCCGGGTATACACCGGGGAGTGATGTGCTGTTCGGTGCCGTCAACAGCTCGGCCGAAGCCTTGCGCGCGCGTATCGATGGGCGCTTGAGCGTGCTGATGGGGGGGCATTTCACCCTTGGCGGTTGGGCCATGGTGATGCTGCACGATGATGCCCATGGTCTGGCGTTGAACCGCGACGGCCTGCGCGAGCGCCGTGTTCCGGTATTGCAGGAAATCGATCAGGCCAAGGCCAGGCGTTGGTTGAAGCTGCTGGAAAGGGACGACTACGGCGTCGATTTCCGGCGTTACAGTGCCGAAGGGCGGCCGCCCGGTTACCGTTACCCGTTTCTGGCGTCACCGGTCGAATATTGAATGGCCCCGCTTGAGGGAAGGACATTGCTCGTCTTAACTGCTGGTGGTGAAGTGCATTCCCATAACCACTACAAGAGGCAATGCAATGGGAAACCCAACCAAGGTCCGCAAAGCTGACAGCAGTGTCGATGCCTGGGCGATCCTCTGCCTGATCGTTCTGGTGGTAGTCACTGCCGTGTATTGGGTCAGCCACCAGTGACTTGAAACTCAAGACCGTGATGTAACAGGAGCGCCTGCGGGAGGGAATCCCGCCGGCGCTTTATTATTGCCTGTGCCCGCCTCTGCGCAGTGGAAACATCTGCCTTGAAAATGACGCAGGACCGCTGTAGGCGCGGGTTTACCCGCGAAGAGGGCGGCACAGGTTAGCGGGTCAGGTGCAGGGCCAACTGCACCAGGCCGATCAAAATCGCGATGAACACCAGGGTGAACAGCGCCCCCAGCGCAATGAAATGGCTGGCTTTGCCGTGGGTGAAGTCGCGTGCGCGGTTTTTGCCGCTTTGCACGCCGAAGGCGGCGGCGAGGATGCTGTGAAGCATCTGCCAGAGGGTCGGGGGTTTGCCCTGGCTGGAATCGTCCATGGTGGCTCCTGGGGAAATCAGAGGCAATCAGGGACAGTGTAGGCAATGGTTGCGAGGTTGCCTGTGCCGGCCTCTTCGCAGGTACACCCGCCCCTACAGGTAAGTCATGGCCCTTGAGGCCTGTTTCATACCTGTGTGGGCAAGCCCGCGAAGAAGCCAGCGCAGTCGTTTAGCTGTCATACCCCAGGTTAGGCGCCAGCCAGCGCTCGCTTACGCTGACATCCTGGCCTTTGCGCGCGCTGTAACGTTCGATCTGGTCCTTGTCGACCTTGCCGACGGCAAAATACTTCGCCTGCGGGTGGGCGAAGTACCAGCCGCTGACCGCCGCCGCCGGGAACATCGCGAAGTGCTCGGTGAGGTACACCCCGCTCGGCCCGGTTTCACCGATGGCGGTGCCATCGAGCAGGCGGAACAGGGTTTCCTTTTCGGTGTGGTCAGGGCAGGCCGGGTAACCAGGAGCAGGGCGGATGCCGCTGTACTGTTCCTTGATCAGCGCCTCGTTGTCCAGGTGCTCGTCGCGGGCATAGCCCCAGTGCTCTTTGCGCACCTGCTCGTGCAGCCATTCGGCACAGGCTTCGGCCAGGCGGTCGGCCAGGGCCTTGACCATGATCGAGCTGTAGTCGTCGCCCTTGTCCTGGTAAGCCTTGGCTACTTCCTCGGCACCGATGCCGGCGGTGGTGATAAAACCACCTACATAGTCGGTCACGCCGCTGTCTTTCGGTGCGACGAAGTCGGCCAGCGACCAGTTGGGCTTGCCGTCCGGCTTGATGGTCTGCTGGCGCAGGTGGTGCAGGGTGGCCAGTGCCTGGCCATCTTCGCCGTAGACTTCGATGTCGTCATCGGCCACCTGGTTGGCCGGCCAGAAGCCGAATACCGCGCGGGCGCTGATCAGCTTCTCGTCGATCAGCTTGTCGAGCATCTCGCGGGCATCCTTGTACAGCGCCGTAGCGGCCTCGCCAACCACCTCGTCGGTAAGGATGCGCGGGAACTTGCCGGCCAGGTCCCAGGAGATGAAGAACGGGGTCCAGTCGATGTATTCGGCCAGGGTGCGCAAATCGATGTCCTCCAGCACCTTGACGCCGGTGAAGGAGGGCACCGCTGGCTGGTAGCTGGCCCAGTCGTACTGCGGCTTGGCGGCGATAGCCTGGGCGTAGCTGAGGCGCTCGGTGCGGGCGCTGCGGTTGGCGGTGCGCTCGCGCACGTCCACGTATTCCAGGCGGGTTTTCTCGACAAAGCCCGGCTTCAGTTCTTTGGACAGCAGCTGGGTGGCCACGCCGACCGCGCGCGAAGCGTCGGTGACGTAGATGACTGCGTCGTTGCTGTACTTGGGCTCGATCTTGACCGCCGTGTGCGCCTTGGAGGTGGTGGCGCCACCGATCATCAGCGGCAGTTCGAAGCCCTGGCGCTGCATTTCGCGGGCAACGTGGACCATTTCGTCCAGCGACGGGGTAATCAGGCCGGACAGGCCGATGATGTCGCACTTCTGCTCGCGGGCCGTCTGCAGGATCTTCTCCGCGGGCACCATCACGCCAAGGTCGACGATGTCGTAACCGTTACAGCCCAGCACCACGCCGACAATGTTCTTGCCGATGTCGTGGACGTCGCCTTTCACCGTGGCCATCAGGATCTTGCCCTTGGCTTCCGGCTTGTCGCCTTTTTCGGCCTCGATGAACGGGATCAGGTGAGCAACGGCCTGTTTCATCACTCGGGCCGACTTGACCACCTGCGGCAGGAACATCTTGCCTGCGCCGAACAGGTCGCCGACCACGTTCATGCCGTTCATCAGCGGGCCTTCGATCACTTCGATGGGGCGCGTGCACTGCTGGCGGCATTCTTCGGTGTCTTCGACGATGAACGCGGTGATGCCCTTGACCAGCGCGTGCTCCAGGCGTTTTTCCACCGGCAGCGAGCGCCACTCTTCGTTTTCCACTTCCTTGGTTGCGCCGCCGCCCTTGTAGTCGTCGGCGATGGCCAGCAGTGCATCGGTGCCATGCGGGGTGCGGTTGAGCACCACATCCTCGACCTTCTCACGCAGTTGGGCCGGGATCTCGTCGTAGATCTCCAGCTGGCCGGCGTTGACGATACCCATGGTCAGGCCGTTCTGGATCGCGTGATACAGGAACACCGAGTGGATCGCCTCACGCACCGGATTGTTGCCGCGGAACGAGAACGACACGTTGGACACACCGCCCGAGCTCAGGGCGTGGGGCAGGTGGTCGCGGATATAGGCACAGGCTTCGATGAAGTCGACGGCGTAGTTGTTGTGTTCTTCGATACCGGTGGCGACGGCGAAGATGTTCGGGTCGAAGATGATGTCTTCTGGCGGGAAGCCCACTTCGTTGACCAGGATGTCATAGCTGCGCTGGCAGATTTCCTTCTTGCGCGCGGCAGTGTCGGCCTGGCCGACTTCGTCGAAGGCCATGACCACCACGGCAGCGCCATAGCGCTTGCACAGGCGGGCGTGGTGCTTGAACTGCTCGACGCCTTCCTTCATGGAAATGGAGTTGACGATCCCCTTGCCCTGGATGCACTTGAGGCCGGCTTCGATCACTTCCCACTTGGACGAGTCGATCATGATCGGTACGCGCGAAATGTCCGGTTCGCCCGCGATCAGGTTGAGGAACCGGACCATGGCCGCCTGGGAGTCGAGCATCCCTTCGTCCATGTTGATGTCGATTACCTGGGCGCCGGCCTCGACCTGTTGCAGGGCGACTTCCAGGGCTTCGGTATAGTTCTCTTCGCGGATCAGCCGGGCGAACTTGGCAGAACCGGTGATATTGGTGCGCTCACCGACGTTGACGAACAGCGACTGGCGGTCGATGGTGAACGGCTCCAGGCCCGACAGGCGGCAGGCCTTGGCGATTTCCGGAATCTCGCGCGGCTTGTACTTGGCCACGGCTTCGGCAATGGCCTGGATGTGCCCCGGCGTGGTACCGCAGCAGCCGCCAATGATGTTGAGGAAGCCGCTGGCAGCGAATTCCTCGACCACCGCAGCCATCTCGGCCGGGGTTTCGTCGTACTCGCCGAAGGCATTCGGCAGGCCGGCATTGGGGTGGGCGGACACATGGGTATCGGCCTTGGTCGCCAGCTCTTCCAGGTACGGGCGCAGGTCCTTGGCGCCCAAGGCGCAGTTCAGGCCCACGGAAATCGGCTTGGCGTGACGCACCGAGTTCCAGAACGCTTCGGTAGTCTGGCCCGACAGGGTACGGCCGGAGGCGTCGGTGATGGTGCCGGAGATCATGATCGGCAGTTCAACGTTGTCGTCCTCGAACACTTGCTGCACGGCGAAGATCGCCGCCTTCGCGTTGAGGGTGTCGAAGATGGTCTCGATCAGGATCAGGTCGGCGCCGCCTTCGATCAGGCCGCGGGTGGCCTCGATGTAGTTTTCTACCAACTCGTCGAAGGTGACGTTGCGGAACCCTGGGTCATTGACGTCCGGGGAAATCGAGCAGGTCCGGCTGGTTGGGCCGAGCACGCCGGCGACGAAGCGCGGCTTGTCCGGCGTCTCCAGAGTCTTGGCATCGGCAACCTGGCGAGCGATGCGCGCGCCTTCGACGTTCAGCTCGTAAACCAGCGACTCCATGCCGTAGTCGGCCTGGGAAATCTGCGTGGCGTTGAAGGTGTTGGTTTCGAGAATATCGGCACCTGCATCCAGGTAAGCCTTCTCGATGGCGGCGATCACGTCCGGGCGGCTGAGCAGTAACAGGTCGTTGTTACCCTTCACATCGCTTGGCCAATCGGCAAAACGCGTGCCACGATAGTCGTGTTCCTCTAGACGGTAGCTTTGGATCATAGTACCCATGCCGCCGTCGAGGATCAGGATGCGCTCTTTGAGTGCGTTCTGGAGTGCTTGGAGACGAGCGCTGCGGTCGGACATAGGAACTACCTGGTCGGGCAAATATCAGAAGGTGCCGAATCATAACAAAGCTGCGCGGTTTTTAGGCATGTCGCCCATTTGCATGAAAACTGCTCATGTTGAACGGGCGCTGACAGCGCAAAGCACCCAGGATGACCAGGCAACAAATCGTGATGGCTTTCAAGAACCAGGACTTTCCGCACATGGTGCATCGTATCCTTGCTGGCGCCTTCGCCCTGCTCATCAGCGGCGCGGCATTCGGGCAAGCCCCCCAGTCGAGCCCGGCCATTTCCTACACCCGGGACATTCAACCGATCTTTACCGAGAAGTGCGTGGCCTGCCATGCCTGCAACGACGCCGCCTGCCAGCTGAAGCTGGAAAGCCCTGAAGGCGCTGTACGCGGGGCCAGCAAGGTCCCGGTGTACCAGGGCGAGCGGAGCAAGGCGGTGCCCACCACGCGGCTGTTCTACGACGCACACAGCGAAGAGCAATGGCGCAAGAAGGGCTTCTACTCGGTGCTCGACAACCAGGGCAGTCAGGCCGCGCTGATGGCGCGCATGCTGGAGTTGGGCCACAAAACCCCGCTTACGCCCAACGCCAAGCTGCCCGAAGAGATCGTCCTGGGCCTGAGCCGCAACAACATGTGCCCGTTGCCCGATGAATTCGACGCCTATGCCGGCGCACACCCCAAGGAGGGCATGCCGTTGGCGGTGACCGGGCTGACCGACGACGAATACACCACCATGCGCCGCTGGCTGGCGGCCGGTGCGCCGGTGGAGTATCAGCCGATCCAGCCTAGCGCGGCCGAGGCCAGGCAAATCGCAGAGTGGGAAGAACTGCTCAACCGCCCGGGTTCCACCGAGGCGCTGGTGGGCCGCTGGCTGTACGAGCACCTGTTCCTGGCACATATCTACTTCGTTGGCGGCGAGCAGGGCCACTTCTTCCAGTGGGTGCGCTCGCGCACGCCAAGTGGCAAGCCGGTCGATATCATTGCCACCCGCCGCCCCAACGACCCGCCGGGCACGGACTTCTACTACCGGTTGATCCCGGTGCAGGGCGTGATCGTGCACAAGACGCACATCACCTACCCGATGGGGCCGCAGAAACTTAAGCGCGTGAAGCAGCTGTTCTACGCCGGCGACTGGCATGCCACCGCGCTTCCGGGCTACGGCCCGCGCCACCGGGCCAATCCGTTTGAAACCTTCGAGGCGATCCCGGCGGTGGCGCGCTACCAGTTCATGCTGGATAACGCCGAGTACTTCGTGCGCACCTTCATCCGTGGCCCGGTGTGCCGCGGGCAGATTGCCACTGACGTGATCCGCGACAACTTCTGGGCGCTGTTCCAGGAGCCGGCCTTCGATCGCTACATCACCGATGCCGAGTATCGGGGCAAGGCTACGCCCTTGCTGGCCATGCCTGGCCAGATCGATGACGTGGGCAGTGTGCTGAGCCTGTGGCACGCCTATCGTGACAAGCGCAACGACTACGAGAAACTGCGCCGTGAAGCCTATGCCGAAATGCCGGCACCGAGATGGTCGACGCTGTGGGCCGGTAACGACAATGCGCTGCTGAGCATCTTCCGCCACTTCGACAGCGCATCGGTGACCAAGGGCCTGGTGGGGGATGTACCGCTGACTGTGTGGCTGTTCGACTACCCGTTGTTCGAGCGCACGTATTACCAGTTGGCGGTCAACTTCGATGTGTATGGCAACGTTTCGCACCAGTTGCAGACGCGCCTGTACTTCGACCTGATCCGCAATGGCGCCGAGATCAACTTCCTGCGCCTGATGCCGGCCGACCAGCGCAAGGCGATCCTTGGCGACTGGTACCAGAACAGTGGCAAGGTGAAGATGTGGATGGATTATGAAGACATCGACACCGACACCCCGAGTGGTATCAAGCTCGACTCGCGCAACCCCAAGCGCGACTTTGGCCTGAAGCTGCTGCAGCGCACCGGCAGCCTGAATGCCGCGCCGGACCCGATCAATCGCTGCCAGGGCGCGTTCTGCTCACGGCCGCAGATCAGCGAAGAGTTCCGCAATGCCGAGCAGTCGCTCAGCCGACTGGTGTCGCGCCCGGCGGCCGGGCTGAAGGTGATCAACCAGTTGCCCGAGGCGACCATGCTGCGTATCGAAGGGCAGGACGGCCAGCGTCAGGTGTACAGCCTGCTGCGCAACCGCGCGCACAGCAACGTGGCGTTCCTGCTGGGTGAGGCGTACCGCTACCAGCCGGGGCTGGATACCCTGACCCTGTACCCGGGTGTGCTCACCAGCTACCCGAACTTCATCTTCAACATCCCCACCAAGGATGTGCCGGAGTTCGTCGAGGACATGGAGTATGCGAAAGATGACGCGGCGAAGTTCGAGCGCATTGTCATGCGCTGGGGGGTGCGCCGCAGTCACCCAGCGTTCTGGCACTACTTCCACGACCTGAACAGCTATATCAAGGAGACCGAACCGGTCGAGGCGGGCGTGCTGGACATGAACCGCTACGAGAACCTCTGATCGGGTTGGCTGACTTTTCCGAGTGCCCTGCGGTCGGAAACGGTGGGTGGTCTTGATCGATTGCAAAGGGGCTGCTTTGCAGCCCTTCGCGGGTATGGCGCTGCCATCAAGGCTGGCGCTGGCCTCTGCACTCGATACGGGCCTCAATGCACCGCCAAGCGCAGGGTATTCCATGCTGTATTCGCTTCAGGCATTGCGGGCGTTCGCCGCCTGGGTGGTGGTCTGCCACCATTTCATGCAGATCTTCTTCGACTTCCACGCCACCGGCCCCATCGGCCAACTGCTTACCGACCGTGGCGCGGTGGGCGTCGACATCTTCTTCGTCATCAGTGGGCTGGTCATCTACCTGTCGACCCGTGACAAAGCCATCGAACCGCGCCAGTTCCTGCTCAACCGGGCGCTGCGCATCGTCCCTGCCTACTGGTTCTACACCGCCCTGATGGCCATGTTGCTGCTGGCATGCAGCCAATGGATGCCACATCAGGCGTTTACCTGGCCGCACCTGTTGCTGTCACTGCTGTTCATCCCGGCGGAAAACCCAGGTGGCTACGGCCTGTACCCGACCCTGAACGTGGGCTGGACGCTGAACTTCGAGATGTTCTTCTACCTGCTGTTCGGCCTGGCGTTCCTGGTACGCCAACAGCATCACCTGCTGCTGGTGACTGCCGCACTGTTGCTGGTCAGTGAGGTACTGGGGCGCATGGGCGTGGTCAGCCGCTTCTACAACAACGACATCATCTACGAGTTTCTGCTGGGCATTGGTGTCGGCGTACTGTACCGCCGCGGGCTGATCCGCCAGGGCCGGTGGTTGCCGCTGGCGTTGCTCGGTGTGGCGGGCCTGGCGATCTACTATCTGGACGCTTCCCAGCGCTTGCTGCACTGGGGTATGCCGAGCGCGATGATTGTGCTGGCCTTCGTGGCCATGGAGCCGCTGTTCCAGGGCAATCGGCTGCTCAAGGCCCTTGGCGACTGTTCGTACTCGGTGTACCTGATTCATGTGCTGGTGCTGTATGCAGGCTGGTTCGCCAGCCAGCGGCTGCAGCTGAACCCGTTCCTGACATTTGCCCTGTGCGTGCCGTCCATTGGACTAATGTCGTGGTTCAGCTACCAGTGGCTGGAGCGCGGCCTGTACCGGCGAATGCAGGCCTGGCTGACGGCGCAACGGGGGGCGGCCCCGGAATATGCGCTTTCCCGAGTCAATTGCTAGGACTTTGTTCAAGGGCCGGGTTGGCGTACACTTGGCCGCAAGTCTGTGAGGAACCTACATGAGCGCTATAACCATTACCGACGCCGCCCATGACTACCTGGCCGATCTGCTCTCCAAGCAGAATACGCCCGGCATCGGCATTCGCATTTTCATCACCCAGCCGGGCACCCAGTACGCCGAGACGTGCATCGCTTACTGCAAGCCGGGCGAAGAGAAGCCTGACGACACCGCCGTGGGTCTGAAAAGCTTCACCGCCTACCTGGACGCCGTCAGCGTACCGTTCCTGGAAGACGCACTGGTTGACTACGCCACCGACCGCATGGGCGGCCAGCTGACCATCAAGGCGCCGAACGCCAAGGTGCCAATGGTCAACGAAGACAGCCCGATCAACGAACGTATCAACTACTACCTGCAGACCGAGATCAACCCGGGCCTGGCCAGCCATGGTGGCCAGGTGAGCCTGGTGGACGTGGTCGATGACGGCATTGCCGTGCTGCAGTTCGGTGGTGGCTGCCAGGGTTGCGGCCAGGCCGATGTCACCCTGAAGGAAGGCATCGAGCGCACCCTGCTCGAGCGTATTCCGGAGCTGAAGGGCGTGCGCGACGTGACTGACCACAGCCAGAAAGAAAACGCCTACTACTGAGTTGAAGGCGGCTCCCTTAGCAACAAAGTGTTACGGTTTCAACCCCTGCGACAACAGGCCGCAGCCCGTATTCAAAGGGCTGCAGGCCATCCCCGCGTTGGTCGGGTAGAACCCCTCTGGGTGTCATGCCAGAATGCCCCGGTTTTTCGACCGGCCCGTCCCGAGGGCCGGCACCTTCCCTGTAAAGGATGGTTTCATGAATGATCTTTTGACCCGGCGTGCGGTTGTCGCCGGCATGGGCGTTCTCGGGCTTGGCCTGCTGGCAGGCTGCAGCCCGGCCCGGGGGCTCGAGTTCAAGTACGGCAAGAACATGAGCAACGAAATCCTCGGGCGCAAGTTCAGCCTCAAAGACCCGCAAGGTAACGTGCGCACCCTGTCGAGCTTCTACGGCAGCATGCCGATGGTCTTCTTCGGCTTCACCCAGTGCCCGGCTGTCTGTCCGACCACGCTGGCGCGTGCGGCGCAGATTCGCAAGCTGCTGAGGGGACGCGACCGCGACCTGTTCCAGGTGGTGTTCATCACCCTGGAC
Organism: Pseudomonas sp. LTR0; assembly: GCF_036630035.1. Classification (NCBI taxonomy): domain Bacteria; kingdom Pseudomonadati; phylum Pseudomonadota; class Gammaproteobacteria; order Pseudomonadales; family Pseudomonadaceae; genus Pseudomonas; species Pseudomonas sp. LTR0. Next base: position 3,389,678 of record NZ_CP123734.1, on the reverse strand, counting down.
CCGGAGCGCGACACGCCCGAGGTGCTCGATGCCTACGTCAAGGCCTTCGACCCGACGTTCACCGCGCTGACCGGCACCCCCGAGGAAATTGCCGCGGTGGCCAAGGAATTCAAGGTGTTCTACGAGAAGGTTCCGGCCGGAGACACCTACACCATTTCTCACTCGTCCACCAGCTACGTCTACGATACACGTGGCACCCTGCGCCTGAGCCTGGGCCATTCCCTGAACGCCAAGGAATGTGCCGAAGACCTGGTCACCCTGATGGAGATCTGCTGAATGTCGATGCAACCGATCAAACGCGGTTTGGCTGCCCTGGTACTGATGGGGCTGGCCTTGCCGGCCCTGGCCCAGACCACCGTGAGTGATGCCTGGGTGCGTGCCAGCGTGCCGCACCAGCAGTCCACCGGTGCTTTCATGGTCCTGACCGCCAGCAGCGACAGCAAGCTGGTAGGCGTGGCTTCGCCCGTGGCCAAGACTGTGCAGGTGCACGAGATGACCATGAACGGTGACGTGATGGGCATGCGTGAGGTCAAGGCTGTCGAGTTGCCAGCCGGCAAGGCAGTGACCCTGGACCCGAATGGCCTGCATGTCATGCTGATGGGCCTGCACAATCAGGTGAAGGAGGGTGACAAAGTGCCTCTGACCCTGACCATCGAGGATGCCAAGGGCGCCAAGGAAACCCTGGAAGTTCAGGCACAAGTGCGTGCACTCAACGCCGACGCGGGTGGTGGGCATGATCACATGCACATGAACCACTGACAGATCAAAGGGCCGCGTTCAGCGGCCCTTTTTTCAACTGCGCCTTTCAGCTACGAAAGCGCGGCAGCGGCCTGTCGAGGGTCAGCGACGTCAGGGTCTTTCGAACCTGGGCCTCATCGGCCTCCAGTGCCTTCAGGCTAGCGCGGATCTTGCCGGCGGCGGGCACATCGCCCTGCCGGTCGATCCAGTCGGCAATCTCCTTGCAGGCACTGCTCAGACAGGCCTGGCGCTGGTTCATCAACGACAGAAGGGTGGTGAGCTCTCTTTCGGACATGGCAGGATCCTCCGTTCAGCCTTGTCAGTGTAGCAGAGGGTTGGCCAGGCTCTTGCGGCCTTTGCAAGGCGCGCTGCGGCAGCTGCAAGTGGCTGCTCTTGCGGCGCAGCAACAACTCGTTACTTATAAACAGCATGCGGGTCTGCATTCTCGAGAGGGCGCTGCCTCTCACGCGCGTAGAGCAGAGTGAACGCAGGCTTGCCGATAGGCCCCCGGGGTCACCCCATAGGCTTGCTTGAACTGCCGGCTCAAATGGCTCTGGTCGGCAAAGCCGAGGTCGAACGCCACTTGCGAAGCGGCCAGGCCGTGCTTCAGCATTTCGCGGGCGCGGGCCAGGCGGCGTTGCTTCAGCCAGGCATGGGGTGGCAGTCCGGTGGCCTGGCGGAACACCCGGGCGAAGTGGAACGGCGACAGGTTGACTGCTGCCGCCAGCGTTTCCAGTGAGGGCGGGTCGGCCAGTTGGCTTTCCAGCAGTTCGCGGGCGCGGGCTACGGCCAGGGGTTCGTGGCCAGGTGCCGAAGGCTCGGCGCACTGCCCGTGCCGCTGCACCAGGGCCAGCACCGCCTGGCGCCAGGCCGTCTGTTGCTGCAAGGCGCTGGCGCTGGCTTCGGACAACTGATGCAGCTGGCTGAAAGCGAGCGCCAGGGCCGGGTCATGGATCACGCTGTCCTTGAAACTGGGCATGCCATGGCGGCCCAGTTCCAGTTCGTCGAGCACACCGGTGACCCGCTCGTGCTCGGGATAGAAGCCGCGATACCGCCAGCCGGCTTCATGGGCTGTAGCGCCGGTATGCAGTTCGTCGGGGTTGATGAGCACCATGCTGCCGACCGGTGCCAGATGCTCGCTGCCGCGGTGCCAGAAGCGTTGGGCGCCCGACTCGATCACGGTGAATACGTAGCCCTCGTGCACATGCGGTGCGAAGCGCTGCTGATAGTAGCGAGCGTGCAGCATCTCGACGTCGCCCAGGGCTGGCGCCTGCCAGAGGTGTGTCTGCTCGCGCAAGGGTGTGCTCATGCCAGCCAGCTGCGTAGAAAGAAGAAGATCAACATGCTCACCAGCATGCTCAGCAACACGCTGCGGGTCAACAGCACCAGGGCGATGGCCACAAGGGAGCCCAGCAGGTAGGGGTTGAGCAGGCTCAGGTTGAGCTGGTGGTCAGCCATGAAGATGATCGGGCCGCAGATGGCGGTGAGCATGCCCGGCACGGCAAAGCCGAGAAACTGCCGGGCATTCGAGCTCAGGCGCAAGGGCAGGCGCGGCTCCAGGAATGCGTAGCGGTTGAGGAACACGATGGCGCCCATGGCGAAAATCAGGATCCAGGTCATGCGCGGGCTCCGGCGAATTTCTGGCAGATGAACCCGGCGCTCATGCCCAGCAGGCCTGCGACCACCAGGGCGGTTTCCCAGTGCCAGTAGCTGAACAGCACCGAACAAAACAGCGACACGGCTACGCACACCACGGTGGCCAGGTTGCGCACCAGCGGCGCGATCAGGGCCACAAAAGTGGCGACAATGGAGAAATCCAGACCGAACTGGTCCAGGTGTGGAATATTCTGGCCCAGCAGTATGCCGGCCAGCGTGAACAGGTTCCAGGCGATGTAGAAGGTCAGGCCCACCCCCAAGGCATACCAGCGGTTGAATTGCTGCTGGTCGTACTGGCTGGTCAGGGCGAAGAATTCGTCGGTCAGCAGAAAGCCCAGGCCCAGGCGCCAGCGCAGCGGCTGGCTGGATAGCACCGGGCGCATCGACAGGCCATACAGCAGGTGCTGCGAGGTCAGCAGCAGGGTGGTGAGCAGGATCGACGCCAGGTTGGCACCCCCCTTGAGCATGCCAATGGCCACCAGCTGCGCGGCGCCGGCAAAGACGATGGCCGACAGCCCTTGCCCCTGCCAAGCGCTGAGGTTGGCCTCGATGGCCATGGAACCGGCCAGCAGTCCCCAAGGGGCAACGGCCAGGGACAACGGGATAATGGCAATGGCGCCGTGAAGGAAGGCTTGGCGGGCGATGTGGGGCATGATGGCTGCATTACGGCTACGTGGCAGGCCAGCATGACAGACGGGGCAGGGGATGGCTTGAACGATCTTGCTGGTCGACGTGTGTTCGCCTCAACCTCAGTGGCCACTTGACAACAGGGCCGCAAAGCGGCCCCGAATGCACCTGGGTTATGGGCGGCTGGTCAGCAGCTGTTGCGCCGTTGCGCAGCCATTGATGTCTACGGCTTTCTGCAGCAGGCTCGTGCGCTGCTGTGGGTCGAGGTCGCCAAGCAGGCGGTACACCTCGGCCTGGTAGTCGCGCTGACGCCCCCACAGCATTTCCAGGCCTTGTGGCCGGCTGCGGTTGCAGGCCAGGCGTGTGGCCGGTTGCGGGTAGTAGGGGGCGTACACGGTGGCCATGCTGGGGATGGCCTCCAGCGCTGTACGGTACTCGCTGCTGACGTTGTAGGGCCGGCACCAGGTGGCGATGGCTGGCGCGGGTGCGGCAAACCCCTGCTTGAGGCTGGCTTCGAGCAACGGGCAGGCGGCCTCCGGGATTTGCGCGACGGGCAGGTACGTCATGTAGTACAGCGCCAGGCGGTACTGCGCAACCGGGTGGCCAAGCGCTACCGATTTTTTCAGCAGGGCTACCGCTGTCGGCAAAGTGTGGGCCATGGCCTGGCCCTGGCGGCTAAGCTCGGGGTCACCGCCCACTGCGGTGCGCAGCGTGCTGGCAGCATCGCCCTGGTCATCGGCCTGCTCCAGCAGCGGCAAGGCCTGACGGTAGAGCAAGTCGGCATGAGGGTCAATGCGTACCTCCAACGCTTGCGCGGCCAGTGGCACCAGCGCAGCCAACAGCGGGGGCAGGCGTCGCACAAGGCTCACAGGCGAACCCCATGGATGGCCAGGTACGGATGGACGGCTTCGGTGTTCATGGCGGTCAAGCGTGCGCCTCGGACAAATCGTAACGACGACGTATTCTACCCATCCAAGAGGGGTGGCCGAAAGACCACTCGGCAACTGTCAGACGAGCTTGATCGGCGTGACCTTGCGCTGGCCATGTTTTTCCTGGGCCAGCCCAAGCTTGGCGGTGATCACCTTGGCCAAGGCATTGTTGCCCAGATCGTTCAGGTGCAGGCGGTCGATGAACAGGTCGGCGCCGAACACTGGCGAGCTGTCGAGCATGCAGTTCATGTCGTAGCAGGGCACCGGGTCGGCCTGGCTTTTGATGCGGCGGAAAAATGTCGAATGCAACTGTCTGTCGAATGCGCCCTCCAGCAGCCGGTCGAAGTTCGCCGGTTGTTGCTGAAGCGCGGTCAGCATGGCTTGCTCACCGGCGGGCAGAGTATCCCTGCACCAGGGCAGCAAGGGTTGCAGGATGAAGGTGAGCGTGGCGTGGCTGTCTGCTAGCAAGCGGTCCCATTGGCGCAAGGTACGGCCAATGTTGTCGGCGGCACGGGCCAGCCGTTTTTCCGGGGGCGACAGCGGCCAGCTGACCGGGGCCGCGGCCGCAGGAGGCGCCAGCGCCTGGCCGATACGCCGCCACAGCGACTGCCGACGGGGTGGTGCGCAGGGCTGCAGGCCTTCGCTGAAACTGTTGAGAAAGGCCTGGTAGGCCTTAGCATGCTGCGGGTCGTTGGTACCTGCGAGGACTTCACACAGGGCTTCGTGGGCCAGGCTGTTGAGGCCACTGAGCACCACCACATGGCCGAGCTGGCCAAGGCGGTGCTGGTGGGTCAGGAACATCATCAATTCCTGGGTGGCATTGAGCCCGCAGCCGGCCAGGCTCAGCCAGACTTCGCCGGTGAGCATCGACAGGTGCGAGGCCACCGTGTGTTCGTCGGAGCTGGCGCCGATGCCCAGGGCTGTGGAGCCCCCGACCAGCAGGTTGATGCGTGACGCACCACCGTGCTCGGCCGCCGAAAAGCGCTTGCCGGCGCAATGGCTGTAGCGCAAGCCAAGGGCATCGGTGTTGATGGTGCCGGAGCGGTAGCCGGTTTCGTGCACATGCAGGGTATAGGGTGCACGGCGACTGCCCAGCAGGAGAAAACGCTGGTAGTCCTGCTGCAGCGGAGAAGGAGACGGGCGCGTGTCAATCGTGGTCATGGTCTCTCCTTCGCCGATGCCAGGCGCGGTGCAGCAGATTCAGGCCGCCAGTTCCTTGAGATTGTAAAGCAAGCCGCCGGCGGCGATCAGCAGCAGGGCAACGCCCGAGGCCAGGCTGATGACGCGGTTGCTGCGCTGCGAGGCGATCTTGCCGATGGCGAAGATGTACAGGCTGAGCACGGCGAAATCGATGGCCACCCACAGTAGTGACAGCACCACCATGCTCTTGCCGAATGATTCGGTGATCTGGATGAACTGCGGAAAGAAGGCGATGAAGAAAATGATGTCTTTCGGGTTGGAAATGCCCACCATGAAGCCTTGCATCAGCCCACCGCGCCCAGCCTTGGGGGCCTCGCTCGCCGAGTCAGACGCGGGTGCGCGCAGGGCGTCCCTCAGCGTGCCGATGGCAATGTAGCCGATGAACAGGCAGCCCAGCAGGCTCATGGTGCTGAGCCATGCCTTGTCGATGGCGGCACTGGTGAGGATGATCCAGGCTGCCGCGCCGATCAGCACCAGTGAAGCCCAGTTGGTGCCGACGGCGGTGAACATGGCCTTGCGCGAGCCGGAGGCGGCCGCAGTGTTGACGATCAGTGCCACCACCGGGCCGGGAGTGGCGATCAGTAGCAGCACGGTGAGGGCATAGGTGGCGGTGAGTGCGGTATTCACGGTCAGTTCTCGATCAGTATGTCGGGTGTCGCCTGGTGTGCGGCATGGGCGTGGAACGGGCAGCGTGACGGGTTGAGCGAGCCTGTCTCCTGCAGTTGATACTGCTTCCACTCGTAGTTGTCGGTATCGCCGAAAAAGCCAAGGGTGTCGGGCACAACGCCGTCGTTGTAGTGGTGCACGCGCTCGCGAATGCGCTCGCGGATGCGCTTGCCACTCTCGGTGTTGGCGTTGGCCACTTCGTCGAAGTTCTCCCGCGGGTTGATGACGAAGGTGATGTGCTGGCCCAGATTGCGGCTTTTCATCTGCTGATGACCGGGGAAGTTCATGTTGATGAACAGTGGCATGCCGGCATAACAGAACGACCAGCCGGCATCGTCGGGATCGGTCGGGATGCTCTGAGGCCAAGGGTGTGGGTCGCGTGCGTGCACGCCGCGCAGTACCTTCCAGGCCAAGGCCTGCTGCTCGGCCAGGCTGCTGCCGGCTGCGGTTTCGAGAAACACCACCAAAGGGCTGCCGATGCGCTGCTTGGGGGCGATCGGTGCGACGGTGCGCACGTAATTGGCCAGGCCCTGTGCGATGTCATCGGCCAGTTGCTCGGCGCGGGCGAAGAGAATGTGGCAGGTTTCGCCGTTTACCGCCTTGCGGCCGAACAGGCAGGGGAATTCGGGGTTGGCAAGAATGTTGCGGAAGTGTTCTATGGTTTTGAACGTCCAGTGTTGCATGTTGTAACCATGTTCAGCGGCGAGCTCCAGCGCATCCAGGCGATAGCAATTTCCATATCCCGTAAACATGATTTCCCCAGGCGTTGATTTAAGTGAACGTTCCAGTCACATGCAGGCAGGATCTTGGTGATGTTTGTTATTTACCAGCATTTTCCGAGACGCTCCTGTCGTTGTAAAACGCGTGGAACTATGACCTACTATTAGTCTTACTCATGCTCGGGACGCCGCCATGTCGGAACGGATTCAGGCCTTGCACGCACTGCGTGCCTTCGAGGTGGCCTCTCGCTATGGCTCTTTCACCCGTGCGGCTGAAGAGCTGGCTTTGACCCAGGGCGCCGTCAGCCACCACATCAAGACCCTCGAAGCCCTGTTCGGCTGCGACCTGTTCGAACGTCGGGGGCCGAAATTGAGCCTGACCGAGCACGGCCGCCTGCTGGCGCAAGAGCTGAAGGTGGGCTTCAAGATCATCGAAAATGCCTGCGCACTGCTGCGTCAGGATCGCTACGGCCTGCGCCTGAAGGCGCCGTCCACGCTTACGGTGCGCTGGCTGCTGCGGGCGCTGGATGCCTTCAAGAAGGTCGAGGACAACTGCAGCGTGCAGCTATCCAGTGTGTGGATGGATATCGACAGCGTGGACTTCTATTCCGAGCCCTACGACTGCGCCATTCTCCTGGCCAGCGGGCGTTTTCCCGCCGATATCGAGAGCTTCAAGCTGTTCGATGAATGGCTGATCCCGGTATGTCATCCGGATTACATGACGCAGGCACATCCGCAACTGTCCGACCTGCCCCGATGCGAGTTCCTGCACCCGTCGCCCGACCGGCGTGACTGGCGGCGTTGGCTGGCGCGAATGGATGCGCTGGACATCAGCATCGATCAGGGGCAGGTGTTCGATACCCTCGACCAGGGCATATCGGCCGCCCAGCAAGGCCTGGGCATTTCAGTGGTCGATCTGGTACTGGCCAGTACCGACCTGGCCGCCGGACGTTTGGTCACGCCTTTCAAACATGCCGTGGCCACCGGCGACGGTTACTACATGACCTGGCTCAAGGCCAGCCCAAAAGCGCGGCAGATGCACAAGCTGCGTGACTTCCTGCTCGGCCGGGTACCGCCGCTGGTCTACAAGGACATCAACTACCTGTACGGTTGAATACCCGATCGAGCATCAGTCGGCGAGGATGCACCGGCTGCGTAACAGGCGCTAAAACACTCATGCCAGGCACGACACAGGTAGAATAACGCCATCTACAGACAATCCAGAGGTCGACGCAGTGGAGTTGCAGCAGGGTTTTGTCCTGACCCGGCACTGGCACGATACGCCGGAAGGCACCTGCGTGGAGTTCTGGCTGGCCACCGATGCCGGGCCGCGGCTGTTGCGGCTGGCGGCGCAGGAGTCTGTGGCTTTCATTCCTCAGGCGCAGGCCGAGCATGCCCGTGGGCTGCTGGCCAACGAAGCAGGGACCAAGCTCAAGCCACTGCGCCTGAAAGACTTCGAGCATCGCCCGATGCTCGGTCTCTATACCCGCCAGCATCGCCAGTTGATGCAACTGGAGCAGCGTCTGCGCACGGCCGGTATCGACGTGTTCGAGGCCGATATCCGCCCGCCGGAGCGTTACCTCATGGAGCGCTTCATCACGGCGCCGGTGCAGTTCACTGGTCAGCCGGATGCGCAGGGCGTTTACCGGGACGCCCAGCTCAGGCCGCTGCCAGGCTATCGCCCGGCGCTGCGCCTGGTGTCGCTGGACATCGAGACCAGCGAGCGTGGCGAGCTGTACAGCATCGCGCTGGAGGGCTGTGGTCAGCGTCAGGTGTACATGCTCGGCCCGGCCAACGGCGATGCCAGCGGGCTTGACTTCGACCTGGAGTATTGCGCTGATCGTGCCGCCTTGATTACCCGGCTCAACCAGTGGATGGCCAGGCATGACCCGGACGCGATCATTGGCTGGAACCTGGTGCAGTTCGACCTGCGCCTGCTGCATGAGCACGCCAAGTCGTTGCAGGTGCCTCTGGCCCTGGGGCGCAACGGTGCGGTCATGACCCTGCGCAGCCATGCCGGCGGCGGCCATGTCTTCGCCGATGCGCCGGGGCGGCTGCTGATCGATGGCATCGAGGCGCTGCGTTCGGCTACCTGGAGTTTTCCCTCGTTCAGCCTGGAGAACGTTGCCCAGACCCTGCTGGGTGAAGGCAAGGCCATCGACACGCCGTACCAACGCATGGACGAAATCAATCGCCGCTTCGCCGAAGACAAACCGGCCCTGGCGCGCTACAACCTGAAGGACTGCGAACTGGTCACGCGCATTTTCGCCCATACCCGGCTGCTCGACTTCCTGCTCGAACGTGCGTCGGTGACGGGGTTGGCCGTGGACCGCAGCGGTGGGTCGGTAGCCGCGTTCTGTCACTTGTACATTCCACAGATGCACCGCCTTGGCTTCGTCGCGCCCAGCCTTGGCAGCCGCCCGGACGAAGCCAGCCCCGGCGGCTTTGTCATGGACTCGCGGCCAGGGCTTTATGACTCGGTGCTGGTGCTGGACTACAAGAGCCTGTACCCGTCGATCATCCGTACCTTTCTCATCGACCCGGTCGGGCTGATCGAAGGCCTGCGTCTGCCTGACGACGCACATTCGGTCGAGGGCTTTCGTGGTGGGCGTTTTTCACGCACACAGCACTGCCTGCCAGCCATCGTCGAACGGGTGTGGCAGGGCAGGGAAGCGGCCAAGCGCGAGGGCAATGCGCCGCTGTCACAGGCCTTGAAAATCATCATGAATGCCTTCTACGGAGTGCTTGGCTCCAGCGGTTGCCGTTTCTTCGACCCGCGCCTGGCGTCGTCGATCACCATGCGCGGCCACCAGATCATGCGCCAGACCAGGTCCCTGATCGAGGCGTGCGGCTACGATGTGATCTACGGGGACACCGACTCCACCTTTGTCTGGCTCAAGGGCGCCCATGCCGAGGCAGACGCGGCGCGCATCGGCCGCGAGCTGGTGGCAAAGGTCAACCAATGGTGGCAAGCCCATCTGCACGAGACCATGAACCTTCAGAGTGCGCTCGAGTTGCAGTTCGAGGTGCATTACCGGCGCTTTCTGATGCCCACCATCCGCGGTACCGACGAAGGCAGCAAGAAACGCTATGCCGGCCTGGTGCAGCGGCCCGACGGTGCTGAAGAAATGGTTTACAAGGGCCTGGAATCGGTGCGCACCGACTGGTCACCGCTGGCCCGGCAGTTCCAGCAGGAACTCTACGGCCGTGTGTTCCGCAGCGAGCCCTACCGTGATTACGTGCGCGAGTATGTGCGGCGAACGTTGGCGGGCGAGCAGGACGAACTGCTGGTTTATCGCAAGCGCCTGCGTCGCCCGTTGGCCGATTACCAGCGCAACGTGCCGCCGCATGTGCGTGCTGCGCGCCTTGCCGACGACTACAACAGGCGTCTGCAGCGCCCCCTGCAGTACCAGCGTGGGGGCTGGATCAGTTACGTGATCACCACCGCTGGCCCTGAGCCGCTGGAAAACCTGCAGGCACCGATCGACTACGATCACTACATCAGCCGTCAGCTCCTGCCGGTGGCCGATGCCATCCTGCCCTTTGTCGGCGATGATTTCGCGCGTCTTACCGACCATCAGTTACTGCTGTTCTGAGCGGGTGGTAGATAGCTAGGCGTCAGCATGACGCTACAGTCTTCAGACTCGGTCCTCCATGTCGTCGCGGAGGCAGAGATGCAGAACAATAGCAGTCAACCATCGGCTGTGGTCGATACCCTTGCCATGGCACAAGCATGCCAGGATCACTACATTGCACAGCGGCTGCCGGCCTGGATGAAGCGGCTGAGCATGGCCGAATTCACCTTGCTGAGCGAGGCGCTGCCTGAACTGCTGGCCTGCCGCGCAGGCTTGTCGTCAGCGCTGGCGCGGCTACGCAACCTGAATGCATTTACCCAGCCCTTGCTGCAGCAGGCGCTCGGTGCCCACGGCGACCTTGACGCCGATCGCCTGTACTTTCGCCAGTGGTACACCTTTACCTCGCCCACGATCCATTATGTAACCAGTCGGCTTCCGGTTGTCGGCAGCGATTACTACGACATCCCTCTGCTCGAGGCCGCCTTAGGCAATTTCACCGCAGAACAGCAACGCGACCAGCCACAGGGCAATTGCCTGGTCGATGTGCGCGGCGCAAAGCGTAGTGAACTGTCTGCACCGGGCTTCGCCAGGTTGTGTCGAACGCTGGATCTTGGGCAGAAATACCAGGCGCATCTGGATTCGGTACTCCAGCCCGAAGTCAGGGGATTGCTGACACGCCGGCAACGCTACAGCATGCTGGTGGATGCCCTGCAAGCCAAGGCGCAGGGCGTATTGAGCGCAGAGGAACTGCAGTGGGTGGTGGCGCTCTGCACCAAGGACACGCTCGGCAAGCTCGAAGGCGCATCGGTTCGCGTGCGACAGTTGGCGGTGTTCGGCTGCCGCTTGCAGCAGATCGTTGTGCTGGACGTAATCGACGCGGGCCTGTTGTTCAACACCAGCAAGCGCGTGTTGGTCTATGTACCGGGTGACCCGCACGGCCCCTGGAGCGTGCGCAGCGACCTGGACGATTACGCCCGCCGGGTGCTTGGCAAACGCCTGCGCGAAGATGACTACCGGCGTTTCTTCAACCGCTTCGTACGCCGGCGCGATAGCCAGCGATTTTTCTCGGCCGTCAGTGAGCGCCTCGATGACGTGCCCGGCTGGGCAACCCGGGACCTTGATGAGCAGACCTTTGCCTATCGCCTGCCACTGTTCGAACACCTTGCTGACGACTGGATTGCCCGGATCAAGGACGATGCTGCGGTCATCGCCCCGCCCGTGGCCTTGCTTGATCGCGAGGTCCAGGCCGAACACGCCCGCCGTTTGCGCGCTGAAGGCTGGACCCTGTTGGGTGTTGCAGGGTTCTTCGTTCCGGGCATCGGCGCGGTGTTGCTGGGGGTGATGGCCTGGGAACTGCTTGAGCAGACGTTCCAGGCTGTAGGGGACTGGCAGGACAACGAACGCAATGCGGCACTGGCGCATCTGCTGAATGTAGGCAAGGGGCTGCTGGCTGTCGGGGCAACCGTTGCCGTCGTTGCCACGGCCCGGCGCGCCTGGAGCGTAGTGGACAAGCTGGTGCCCGCGCAGCTGGAAAACGGTGAGGAAAAACTGTGGAACGCAGACCTCAGCCCCTATCGCTGCGAAAGCCCGCCAGACACGGCGGAGCCGGACATGGAGGGTATGCACCGCCTGGGCGAGCGCCGCTGGATCAGCATGGACGGGCACTGGTATGAGATGACCTGGCACGACCACGATGAACAGTGGCAATTGCTCCCTTATCAGGGCTATGCGCCGCCGCTGCGTCACAATGGGGCCGGTGCCTGGCGGCTGTGGTGCGAGCAGCCCGCCGAGTGGGGCGACACACGCCAGTTGTTCCGCCGCCTGGGCGGGCCATTCAGCGACCTTGACGATGCGCAGATCGACCGGTCGCTGGCGATCCATGGCCTCGATGATCAGCACCTACGAGCTTGGCATGTGTATGGCCGACCGCCGGAGGCAGCGTTGGTCGACACCGTCACGCGCGTGCGGCTCGCTGGCAGGATTGGTACGTTGGTCAACCAGTTGCGCGAGGGCGGTGTAACCGCAGACCCGCAACTGCTGCAGCGGGTCATGAGCCTTCCACAGGCGGCCGGCAAGGGCGGGGCAGCGTTGGCCGATGTGGCCTGGGCCGGGCGACGAGAACTGCTACAGGCGATGTACGATGAGCAGAATCCCGACACGGACACTGGCCGCCTCTTACGACAGAATTTTGCCAGCCTGCATCGCTTGGCCGCCGATGAGGTGTTGCGCGATGCCAGCGAGGATGACCTGCAGCTTTTACGTGAGACGGGGCGCGTGCCGTTGCTGGTGGCCGAGGCAGCAAGGTTGCAGGTTGCGCGAATCCGAATGGCGCGGGTGTTTGAGGCGCTGTGCATCGATACGCCGCAAAACCTCGACCTGGCGCGTGTGGTCTTGAATATGCTGGTACATGTGCCGGGGGCTGGTGGGCCGGGGTGGCGGTTGTTCGACGGTGATGCTGGCGAGCCGTTGTTGACGGTCGAGGGATCGGGGCAGACATTTGACGTGCTTCATCGTCATGGGCTGTTCCGCCTGCGTGCCCGAACGCAAACGGATATCGGTGAGACAGGCGAGTTGTTCGAGACCTTGGCCGCAGCCTATGACGACGCCTCGCAAGCGGCCATCGCTCAAGGCCAGCCCTTTGTGCCTGCGCTGCGCCAGGCGCTGACCAACCTGGCTTTCGACCAACGCCAGACTGTGGTGAATCTGCTCAGGCTGGAGCAGCCGAGCGGCTCGTTTCTCGCGCCGCAACGTCTGGCTGATGGCCGGATTGGTTACCCCATGGCGGGCGGCAGGCTCTGGGGGGCGTTAGGGCTAAACAGGCCAAGGGCGCTTCAGGCCCGGTTGCGAGACCTGTATCCGGCCTTTACCGACGAACAGATCGAGCGCTGGTTGGCCTCAAGTGACGCGCAGGCCAGGTTATCTATGCTGGAGCAGCAATATGGGGTGCTCAAGAGGCACTTGACCCAGTGGGCACGCAGTGCCTTGCTGTCACCAGAACTGGCCGCCCGGCGTGAGTTCAGAAAGGGGCTGATCAACTGCTGGCGCTGTCTTGTGCCGGAATTGCAAGGGCAAGCAGCACTGGAGGACGGGCGCTTCATGCTGACCCAGACCATCAGCCGCTTGCGCCAGCTGCCGGTCCTGCCCGCGCAAGTGGGCTTTCCCCACGTCTCGATCCTGGCCTTGCGCGCCATGCGCGTGGAGCACGTTCCGGACGAGTTTCTGCGGGCGTTTCCCAACTTGCGCAACCTGGAAATCACCAACTGCCGACTCACGCGTTTGCCATTGCCTCTGATGCTTGTCCAGAGGCTGGAGGTACTCGACTTGTCTGGTAACCAGATCACGCTCGACCAAGGCCAGGCGTTGGTCTTGGCAGATTGCCGGTCCCTGGTGTACCTGAACCTTTCGGACAACCCGTTGCGCAGGGCATTTTCCGTCCAGGCAATGATCGAGCTGAATGCCCTCTACCTGTCGAACACTCAGTTACCCGAGTGCCCCTACGGGCTGATGGACGCGCCAGAACTGCACACCCTGAACCTCAGCGACAACCGTATTTCTGAACTGCCCGAGGGTTTTCATCAGTCGCAGTTGTGGCGTTCGGGCAGGGTCGAGCTTTCCGGCAATCCGCTGGGGGCAGCATATGACGGGGTTTCAACCTGGCATTTGCTTGAGGCCAGTCGCGTGCCTTACCGGTTGCGCATTCTGGATGCGTTGCCTGGCGAACGTCGAGATGAAATGGCGGCACTGTGGGCCCATCTGGAGGCCGAGGAGCAATCGGAAGAGTTTTTCAATACCCTGTCGATGCTGACAGAATCCGGCGCCTTCAGTTTCTCATCGACTGCATCCGCGCTGGCGGCCCGTGTGTTCGACATGCTCCAGGCGATGTCTGAGCATGATGCCCTCAGGCAAGAGCTGTTCGAGCACGCAGCGGCGACCGGTTGCCAGGATAACGCCACCGCGCGTTTCGCCGACCTGGAACTGCGAGTGATGATATGGCGCACGAGGCACAGCGGATCTGCCCGGCCTGAACGGGCCTTGCTGAAGCTCGGTGCCCGGATGTGGCGGTTGGCGGTGCTTGAGCAAATTGCCGCTGAACATGCTTATCGGGTGGGGGCGGGTGCTGAATCGATCGAATTCGCCTTGGCCTATCGAATCGGCTTGCGCAAGTCTCTGGACTTGCCTGCCCAACCCGATGAAATGCTTTATGCAGGGATCCCTGCCTTGAGTAATCAGGACCTTCTCCTGGCCCGTGAAAGGATCCTGGCGCGACAGACTCGGGAGGGCATTGCTGATTACCTGTCACGCCAGTGGTTCTGGCAGGATTACTTGCGCAAGGCCTCGGCGGTTCGCTTGCAAGTGCCCCAATCCATGCACGCTGAGCTGGAACGGCTGATGGCGCTGGGGAATCGGGACGAGGAAATCGCGCGGCTGCAGATCCGCAATCAGCAACGCGAGCATGCGGTGTTGCTGCAGTTGACGCTGGAGGCGCTGGACCGGAACACGGTGCAGCGTCCGCTCCGCTAGCGGGTTGGCGGTTGTCTGAACGCAGGCATTAGCTATATAGCGCCTGGCGGGGAGCAGGCAACTTAGTCTGGCCTCTTTTCATGAAGAGGCCCCCGCTATGGACACCACTTTGCCGTCAGATGCGCAGGCCGCCATCGACGCTTTCCAGGACGGCATCATCGGCAGGCGCCTGCCACCCTGGTTGCGTCATGCACCTGCTGAGCAACTGCCTGATATCGGCAGGGCATTGGCAAACAGCCTTCGCTGCTGTGAGCAAGTGAACACGGTGCTGCGAGGTATCGAGGGCATCGACCGTTTCGTCGCATCAGCCCTGGGGAAGGCCCTCGACGAGCGTTACGGGCTTGGCCGTAACCCTTACTCGCTCAGGTTTCTGGAGGGCCGCCGGGAAGCTGTGATCAACAGTCAGCCGGTGGGCGCGCACCTGACGGCCGTGGTCTATGAAGAAAAGCCGCTGCTCGAAGTGGCATTGCGCAACTTCACGGCCGCCCAGGCGCAGGAAGGTGGCCAGCCGCGTGGTAACCGCCTGCTGCTTCCACGCCACGGCACGGTCAAACCCCCTACAAGCATCGAGTTTGCCGGACTGTGCCGTGAGCTGGACCTGGGTGAGTGCTATCAACGTCATCTGGATGCCATCCTCACGCCCGCTGGCAGTGCCGAGCGCCTGGTATCACAGCTTGTAGATGCCACGCGCTACACCATGCTTGCGGACGCCTACAAAGCCAGGCAGGAGGGAACGCTGGATGCCAGCGAACTCAATGTGATGGTGGCTGTGTGCGAGAAGGGTGAGCTGCCTCGCTTGGCGGGCGACCTTGTGCAGGCCAGGCAACTGAAGTTGCTGGGCTGCCAGATTGAGCAGGTGACTGTGTTCGTTGTGGTTGAGCAGGGCGTTTTGTTCAACACGACGCGTCGGGTGTTGCTTTACGTGCCTGGGGACCCTTTTTCGCCTTGGCGCGCGTTCGAGAGCCTCGACAAACTGAACCGCGAACTGGGCCGCCGCTTGCGAGACAAGGCCTATCAGCGTTTCTTCAGCCGCTTCGTGCTGCGGCGTGACAGCCAGGCTTTTTTTGCCCAGGTCGCGGAGCGCTTCGATGATCTGCCGAGCTGGGCTTTTCGCGATCTCGAACCGCGTTTGCAGGCTTACCCACAGCCGTTGTTCATCAGCCTGGCGCAGGCACGTATCCACCAGATCAAGGAAGATGCGGCGATGATCGCGGTCCCTGTGGCCAGGCTGGATCGTGAGGTTCAGCGCCAGCATGACCTGCGCCTTGCCGCCGAAGGATGGGCGCTGCTCAACCTGGCCAGTTTTTTTGTGCCTGGGGTTGGCCTGGCGCTGCTGGCCGTGACGGCCTGCGAACTGCTGGGCGAGGTCTACCATGGCGTCGAGGCCTGGCAGGAAGGCGATCGCCAGGAGGCGCTCGACCATTTGACCCATGTGGCGACAGACCTTGCCGTGCTGGCGACCACGGTCGCCGGGGTGGGTGTGGCTCGACGGGTTTGGGCACGCTCTGCGAAGGTCGATGCCATGGTGCCGGCTCGGCTGGAGGACGGCACTGAGAAACTCTGGCAACAAGACGTGACGCCGTTTCAAAGCCAGGCCCCCGTTGCCGCCTCAAGCCCGGACGCCTTGGGTATTCGGCGTCAGGACGGGCGGGCCTGGATCGAAATGGACGGGCATCACTATCGCGTGACCGAGGCAGGTGATGATCAATGGCAGTTGCATCCGGTCGACGGCCACGGGCCGTTGCTGCGCCACAATGGCGCAGGTGCCTGGCGGTTGTGGAGCGAGCAACCGGCTCGGTGGACTGACAGATACCGCATGTTCCGGCGTTTGGGTGAGCCCTTCAATGGGCTGAATGACGAACAGATTGATCAGGTTCTGCTGTTCCATGGCCTTGATGGCGACTATGTGCGGGGCTTGCATGTACACGCCCAGCCTCCGAGCCCCGGGATGATCGACAGTGTGGAGCGGGTCAGGCTTGATCAACGCATCCGCAGCATGATTGGCCGTCTGCGCAGCGGCGAGCCGGTAGAAGATGCAACAGTGCTCGATCACGCTCGGCGCTTGCCAGGCGCGAGTGGCCTGACAGGTCAGGCACTGGCCGCGCTGGCATGGACGCAACGCCGAACACTGCTGCAGCACCTTTTCGAAGCCTTGCAGCCCAGCGACACCCCTGGCAGCGCGGCGCTGCGTCGGGTGTTCCCGGGGCTGAGCGCGCGCACTGCGCAAGCACTGGTACAGACCGCCAGCAGCATTGATCGCACGCGGCTGCTGTCCAGCGGCAGGGTTGCATTGGGGCTGGCCGAGGCGGCAAGGGGCAGTGTGCTGGCGACACGCCAGGCTCGGGTATTTGAAGCGTTGTACCTTGATACTCCGCAGCAAGCAGACCTGGCACGGGTGGCCTTGGGCTTGCTGCGGTATCTACCCGGAGGCGACCAAGGTGTGTGCTGGCGTCTGTACGAAGGTAGCCTGGGCGGGCCGATGCTGGCGAAGACTGAGCAAGGGCCGCGGGCGTTCGATCTGGTACATCTGAACGGCAGGTTTCAACTGCATGGCAGCCAGGGCACGGCGCTGGGTGAGGCAGGTGAGTTGTTCGACGTCATGGCGCCAGCCTATACCGAAGGGCAACGGCAGGTGATGGGGATCGGCGATCCATTCGCGCACAACCTCAGGGTGATGTTGGCGCGCGAAGCAGCACGCCATCGTGATGAGATCAGTCGTTTGCTTGGCGCGGTACGCCCAGGTGCTGTCCGAGGGCCCATGCGCTTGGCCGATGGACGTATTGGCTACCCGCTGGGTGGTGGCGGAGTAGGTGGTTTCGCATCAAGGGGCAATGCCCTGAGGGCAACGCTGCGTGATCTCTTTCCGTGGTTGAGTGATGAGCAGGTCGAGACCTTCGCCGATGACGCCAGGCGTTCAGGGCATCAGATTGAACACGTACTGGCTGACCTTCGCAATGAGTTCGCCATCCTGCGCATGACACTGAATACCTGGGTGGCACGAGGGCAGGGCGATGTCAGGGAAGATCGAGAGGCTTTACGCCAGACGTTGTTCAATTGCTGGCGGCGGTCGGTGGGCGTGGGGGAACTGCAGATCAATGCACAGGAAAACCTCCATGTCATGTTCTGCAATTTCAGATCGAGCGGCTTGCCCAACATACCCGCACAGGTCAGCTTCAGAGGTGTGACCAGCCTGTCGCTGCTGCACCTTGACCTTCTGGAGGTGCCCAGCAGCCTGTTGCTGGCTTTCCCTAACCTGCAAACCCTCGATCTGGGTGGGAACCTGTTGACGCGCCTTCCGCAGCCGTTGCTGCAGATAGCGCAGCTGCGGCATCTGAGCCTGACCAACAACCGGATCGTCCTGAACATTACACAAACCGCCACACTGGCCAGTTGCACGAGCCTGCAGTCTCTCGACCTGTCCCACAACCCCCTGGGGAGCAGGTTCACGTTGGCGGGCTTGGCTGAGTTGCGTTGGCTGAACTTGCGCGGCACACAGATCTCGCAGTTTCCACTGGGCGTGTTCGACAACGCTCAGTTGGTATCCGTTGACTTGCGGGATAACCGGATCAGGCACATTCCAGAGGGTTTCTACCAGTTGCCCGTGTGGCAGCGGCGGCGGTTCCGCTTGAATGCGAACCCCTTGGGCGAGGCCCAGACGTTACGCTTGCAGGCTTCGTTGAGTAGCGTCGATCCGGCCCTCGACGAGGAGCAAGTGCTTCTGCGGCTGCAGCACGCGCGTGAAGTATGGGGGGATGCCGTGGCTCCGGAGCATCGCGGCTTGATGCTTGCTGCCTGGGACTCGCTGGATTCAGGGCAGGACGCCGAGCGTTTCTTCCGGGTGCTTCGCCAGTTGTTGCTGTCCGAAGACTTTCGTGTCAACGCGCGTGCACTGGGCAATCGGGTCATGGCGGTATTGCAAGCGATGGCCATTACGCCAGAGCTGCGGCAGAACTTGCTGTCAGTGGCCAATGATGAGTGGGGGTGCCAGGATGGTGCAACCTGGTGCTTGAGCAACCTTGAACTGAACCTGCTGGTTTGGCAGGTTGAGCACGCGGCTCAGGGAGAAAGCGAACGTGCTTTGCTAGACCTGGGCAGACGTTTATGGCGCCAGGATGCAGTCGACATGTTCGCTACCCGATGGGCGCTACAGCATGGCAGGACGCTGGAAGGAAGCGAGGTGGGGCTGGCTTTCAGGGTCGGGCTGAGGGAGCGTCTCGACTTGCCACTGCAGGTGGGAGAAATGAGCTTCCTTGCGATCTCAGGCGTCCTGGATGCGGACCTGGCAGAAGCAGAGGCTGCGGTGCGGGATGCGGAAACGCCGGAAGAGATTGCCCGCTCCATGGTTGACCGTGAATTCTGGCAGGCGCACCTGGAGCGTTCCCATCCTGAGCGATTCGCTGCGGTCGACCTGCCGTTCAGAAGGCAACTTGAAAGGGTGCTTGACGACGAAGCGCTGAGCGAAGGGGCCATGATCGACCAGGCGGATGCCATTCGTGATGCACAGCGCGCTGCACGCAGAGGGCTGATGCTGGATATGACGATTCAAGCGATGGAAGTTGGACCCAAGGGGCCATCGATCGATGTGCGTTGACATGCGCTCAGGGCAAGGGGGTGCCTGGCCCTGCCACAGCGGCTTTGGGCTATGCTCAATCAAGCTGACAGTGGTTTTACCAGCGCCGTAGTCTTGGCTTCAGGTGGCTCGGAAATCGACAGTTACTTTTGCACACCCCTTTCTGGAATGAAGTGGTTTAGGCTCCCTGTCGGATTTTTCTCCGTGATCTGTAGTCATTGGTATATCGAGACAATAAGGAGATACGCATGCTTGTCCGGTCACTGACCCTCGCAACCTTGCTTGCTGTTGCCGGCCCCCTGTTTGCCGCAGACAGTGATGCGCCTCTAGCCAAGGAACTGGGCAAGACCAGACCATTGGTGGTTATCGCTCCCAGCAGTGCCGACCCGACGTTGCGAGGGTTGAACAAGGCGCTCGAGGACCCGGCCACCCAGGCAGCGTTCAAGGAGCGCAACCTTGTCCTGTACAGCGTCGCCAACATGATGGGCAAGCGAGAGGACAAGAACCTCGAGCAGCAGACCACAATGGCCCTGATTCGGGAACTGAAGCTGGGTGCGAGCAAGGGTACCAAGGTGATTCTGGTGGGCAAGGACGGTGAGCGGCACATGCTCAAGGACGACGACAGCGGCGAGGCCATCGACCCGCAGGTGATCTTCAAGGCGGTCGATGAACTGCCCGCCAGTGAAAAGGCACTGGCGGCGCCCGAGCCCGTAGCGGCGACCCCGCAAGCCAAGGCCAAGGACAGCAAGCCGGCCAAGCCCGCAGCCCCGCCCAAACCGCTGGAAGACTAAATACGGCTCATGGCCCCAAGGCACCTTGGGGCCCGTTGCCGGGTGGTGTGTATCGCACTGTATCTGCCTGTGCTGCAGACCTACTGCCATACAAAAGCGCGCCTGGCACGATACATCCCCGACAAACTGCGACGGCCTAATGGCTCCACTTTCCAACCCAGTGGAGCTGCATCATGACTCAAGCAAAAAACACCCTCGGCTTGCTCGGCGCCGCCCTGATCGGCAGCATGGCATTGAGCAACAGTGCGTTCGCCGTCGAGCCGCTGGCCCAAGGTTACCAACTGGCTTCGGCCAAAGTGGCCGGCGAGGGCAAGTGCGGTGAAGGCAAGTGCGGCGGCAGCGGCAAGGCTTCCCAAAGCGAAGGCAAGTGCGGTGAGGGTAAATGCGGCGCCGGCGCCAAGGCCGGGGCTGAGGGCAAGTGTGGTGAAGGCAAGTGTGGCGACGCCTCGTTCGCCAAAACCGACAGCAATCACGATGGCAAGGTCTCGCGCGATGAGTTTTTGGCGGTGGCCAAGGACCGTGCCCGTGATTTCGACACGATCGACCGCAACCATGACGGTTTCATCTCCGAGCAGGAAGCGGCGGATCACCTCAAGGCGATTTATCAGGCCAATGGCAAGGCCATGCCTGATGGCTTGTTCAGCCACCTGACCGGCAAGCCCTGACTTTCTACCCCATGAAACGCCACAACGCTCCTCCTGCTGGCCAGGTGGGGCGTTGTGCCTGTTGGAGAGCTTTTATGTTTCCCGCAATGTTGAACATCGGGCTAGGCCTGCGTCGCGGCCTGTTGCCGGAACTGCTGGCCATGGAGGCGGGTGCAGTGGACTTTCTGGAGTGTGCGCCGGAAAACTGGATTGCCGTGGGCGGCGCCTACGGCAAGGGCCTGGCCCAGCTGGCGGAGCGCTTTCCTGTCACCTGTCATGGGTTGTCTTTATCGCTGGGTGGCAGCGCGCCGCTGGACCGCCATTTTCTTGAGCAGACCCGGCAGTTTCTCGACCGATACCAGGTGCGACTGTACAGCGAGCACCTGAGCTATTGCAGTGATGACGGGCACCTGTACGACCTGATGCCCATCCCGTTCACCGATGAAGCCGTACGCCATGTGGCCGCGCGCATACGCCAGGCTCAGGAGCAGCTGGAGCGGCGCATTGCCGTGGAGAACATCAGCTACTATGCCGCGCCGTATCAGGCGATGAGCGAACTCGACTTCATCCGGGCGGTGCTTGATGAAGCTGATTGTGACCTGCTGCTGGACGTCAACAACGTCTATGTCAACGCCTGCAACCATGGTTACGACGCCCGGCAATTTCTTGCAGGCCTACCCCAGGCGCGCGTGACCGGTATGCACGTTGCCGGGCATTACGATGAAGCGCCGGACCTCAAAGTGGATACCCACGGGGCCGCCGTGAAGGAAGATGTCTGGACGCTGTACGCCACCGCTTGTGCGCGTTTCGGCATACGGCCGACGGTGCTGGAGCGTGATTTCAACTACCCACCCTTGGCCGAACTGTTGGCCGAGACGGCGCGTATGCGTGCTGTGCAATGCGCTGCCGGAGGGCAAGCAGATGAATGAGACCTTGCGTGCGCAGCAGTATGCCTTGGCCCGTCACCTGCGCGACCCGCAGCGCCATGCCCCGCCGCCCGGCGTCGAGGCCCGCCGCCTGAGGGTTTACCGCGAATTGTTCTATGGCGCCATCGAAGGCTTGCTGGCTGGCAGCTTCCCGGTCATGCGCCAGGCGTTGGGCGAGCAGCGCTGGCATGCCCGAGTAGGTGATTTCTACGCCAGTTACCGTTGCCAGACGCCGTTGTTTACCGAAATTGCCGAAACGTTCGTCGACTACTTGCAAGGTGTGGCGCTGGACACCCCTTGGCAGCTGGAGCTGGCGCATTATGAGTGGGTCGAGGCGCAACTGTACCTGAGCGATGCCGAGGACCCGGCGCATGATCCAGGTGGAGACCTGCTGGATGGGCAGCCGTTGTTGTCTTGTGTGGCGCGCGTGTTGGCCTATCGTTGGCCGGTGGATCGCATTGGCGTGGACTACCAGCCAACGGCTACCCCGGCGTCGCCTACCTTGCTGCTGGTTTATCGCGATGCCCGGTTTCAGGTGCGCTTTGCCCGGTTGGCCCCTATGGCGTATCGGTTGCTGGCGGAGCAGGGGACTGGAAGAGAGCGGCTGCAGGCATTGGGCGGGGATGTGCAGCAAGGGTTGGCATTGTTGCAGGCATTGCGCGAGCAGGGTGTCATTGTCGGAACCGTTTGAAGGCATTGGGGGCTGCGCAGCAGCCCCCGGTCCTTATCTGCCGAACCGCGTGCCAAGCCAATGATCGAGGCTAAGGCGCCCGGCGCCCTTGAGTAGCAGTGGCAGCAACGCTATCAGGTAGATCAGCGGCAATTTGTAATTGCCGAAGCCCTGGTCGGTAATGGCATAGCCTTGGGCCAGCTCCGCCAGGCCCGACCAGTGCGCCGGCCAGTGCACTGCCGCTATCGCTACAACGGTCACCACCATCAAACCCAGCGATGCCAGCCTGGTCCCCAGGCCCAGCAACAGTAGCAACGGCAGCACCAACTCGGCCCACATCGACAGCTGCCAGTTCAGCTCTGCGGGCAGCAGGTTGAAGGGGAACGGGAAGCTGGACTGCAGGTCGGCGAACCAGTTGCTGCCGTTGAATTTCTCCAGGCCGGATTCGAAAAACTCCCAGGCCAGAAATACCCGTAATGGCAAGTCGGCGCTCCAGCTGCCGATGCGATCAACGGTGGTCAGGGTACGGGTCAAGGTCGTCATGTGCGGTGCTCTCTTCAGGCAAGGGCGCGGGTGCTGCGGCGTTGTTTACGGGCCACTTTGGCGGTGAGCTTGACGGCGATGGCGCTGAACATCAGGGCGAACGCCAGCGGGTACCAGCCCCCCATGGGAATGCGTTTGTAGAAGGACAGGCAGAACACCCCAGCCAGTACCCACATGCCGCTGCTGTGCAGCGCTTGCCAGGCACGGCCGCCCAACAGCCGCATGGGCGCCTTGAACGAGGTGGCGGTGAGCAGCAGCAAGAACAGGTAGCCGACCGTACCGGGCAGGCTGGACGTGAGCGTGCGGCCTGCCCAGAACAGTTCGGGGAACTGCTGGGCGTAGCGATAAATCAGCACGCCATGCACGGTGTGGGAGAACGCGAATGCCAACCCCAGGTAACGTCGCTCCTGAAGGATGCGGCGGCTTGAGGTGCCAGGCAGCAAGGTCACCAGCGACGAGGCCAGGAACGCCAGCAAGAACAGTGCGAACGAGCTGCGTGCGGTGGCACGAATGGCACTGCGCAAGCCGTCCGGGTCAGGTTGGCTGGCCAGGACCACGGCGCTCATCGCCAGGGTCAGGCCGGCAAGGGCGGCGAACAGCTTCCAGCCGGAGGGCAAGGTGAAGGCTTTCATGAGGGTCTCCCGGGGTGTGGTTGTGTGACCGGGAGTGTCTCGAGGCGGGGTATCTGCAGTGTGTCAGGGGGATGCAGTTGTGTATCTGTTTGTAGAGGCGACCTCGCTTTTTACAGGAGCGGCCCGATCGAGATCCAAGGCCGTTCCTGCCAACGATCGCAGATGCACTTCAGGTGAGTTCGATCTGCGCGCACAATCCGCCCTGTTCGCGGTTGCTCAATGTCAGCCGCCCCCCCATGGCCTGGATCAGCTGGTGGGCAATGGCCAGTCCCAAGCCGGTGCCACCCGTGCTGCGATTGCGTGAACCTTCCACCCGGTAGAACGGCTTGAGCACTTCATCCAGCTCGTCACCGGGTATCCCTGGCCCGTTGTCGAGCACGCGGATGATGGTGGTACTGCCCTCGCAGGACACATGCAGCTCGGCAGCACCTGCAAACTTCAGGGCATTGTCGACCAGGTTCACCAGTACCCGACGCAGCGCATGCGGGCGGGTTTCCAGCAGGGTACCGCTGTTGCCGTGGCGTTCGACCTGGGCGCCGCTGTCCTGGTAGTCGAATACCAGGCTGTCGAGAAAGGCATCAAGGTTGACCCGGCATGTCGCTTCGGTGCTGCTGTCCATGCTGCGGGCATAAGCCACGCCTTCGCGCACCAGGTGTTCCATTTCATCCAGGTCGTTCCAGAACTTGTCCCTTTCGACCCCCTCATCCATCACTTCGACCCGCAACTTCATGCGAGTGATCGGTGTTTGCAGGTCGTGGGAAATGGCCGCCAGCAACTGCATGCGTTCCTTGAGGTGGGCAGCAATGCGCGCCTGCAGGGCGTTGAAGGCCACGGCAGCGTAACGCACCTCGCGTGGGCCGCTTTCATCCAGTTGCACGCCGGGCTGGTCCGGGTCGAGGTTGTCCACGGCCTGGGCCAGACGGGTTAACGGGCCGATGGCCAGGCGTACGGCCAGCCAAGTGCACAGCAACAGCACAGCGAGCTGAATCAGCAGCACCACAGGCAACCAACGGGCTACCGGGACCGGTGTTGGCGTTACGTCGATGGTCAGGGGCGCGCCGTCGGCCAGGTTCAGGTGTGCCTGGAAATGCGCATTGGGCCCAGGGATTTCCAGAAAGGTCAGGCGGTAGTCGCTGCCAATGGCCTTGACGATCGACGCGGCGGCCATCGGTGGGTCACTGCTCGGCATCGCTTCGCCGGCCAGGCCTTGGTCGAGGCGATAGCGATAGGTGCGCCGTTCCAGGCGCGGCAGCCAGGCGGCACGCTCGGCTGCGGGCAGGCGGTCAAGGATGGCAACCGAGGTCGCCACGTCCTGCTCGAGGTTGCTGAGCATCATCGAGCGGCTGCTGATATAGCGCTCGTAGGCCTGCAGGCCAAACGACAGACCATAGGCCAACACCAGGCCGGTGAAGAAGATCAGTGCCAGGCGTGAGGCCAGGGTGCGTGGCCATTTCATGAGGGGGACTCGAGCAGTTGCACCGGCAGCGAGAACACGTAGCCCTCGCTGCGCACGGTCTTGATGCAGCTGGGCTCGCGGGCATCGTCACCCAGGCGCTGGCGCAGGCGGCTGACCAGCAAGTCGATGGAGCGGTCGAAGATGTCGGCTTCGCGGCCCTGGGTCAGGTTAAGCAGCTGTTCACGGCTGAGCACCCGCTGCGGGTGGTCGAGGAACACCCGCAGCAGGCGGTATTCGGCGCCGCTCAGGGCCACCAGGGTGCCTTCGCTGTCGAGCAGGTGGCGCGCGGTGGTGTCCAGGCGCCATTGACCGAAACCCAGCAGGCGGCTGCTTTCACTGATGGTCAGGTTGGGTGGCAGCATGCGTGTGCGGCGCAGCACGGCGTTGATGCGGGCGAGCAGTTCGCGGGCCGAGAACGGTTTGGTCAGGTAGTCGTCGGCGCCCATTTCCAGACCGATGATGCGGTCGGTTTCGTCATTGCGGGCGGTCAGCATCAGCACCGGCGTGTTGCGGTGCTTGCCGGCGCGCAGCTCGCGGCACAACAGCAGACCGTCGTCGCCGGGCATCATGATGTCGAGCACGATCAGGTCGACGCTGTTGGCTTCGAGAAAGGCGCGCATCTGCCGGCCATCGGCAACGATGCTGGTGCGCAGGCCGTTCTTCTTCAGGTAATTGCCGACCAGTTCGCGGATCTCGCGGTCGTCGTCGACGATCAGGATGTGATCGACGTGTTCCATGCGCTGGGTTCCTGTGCAAAGGGGGTTGGGCGCAGTGTACCGAGCGCGTTCGTCCTTGCCTGCGGGAGTTTGTATTGCAGTGTATCTGGCACGGGCAGAGATACAGCAGGAAGCACATCACAACGCTGGACGACACATGCGCGATACCTGGCAGGCGTGAAATGGCTCTCGACCGGGGAGCAACACTCCCCCCCAATTGTTACTCAGGAGAGATGCCATGAACGTCAAGACTATCGCCAGCGCCAGCCTGTTCGCCGTGCTCAGCTTCGGCGCCATCGCTGCCCAGGCCAGCACTGCCCCGATGCAGGATGGCGGGGTCATGCAGTACCGCTACGGTGAGCCTCTGGATGTGAAGAAAGTGCTGTCGGTTCAGGATGACCAGAGTAACGCCTGTGGCCTGGTGAATACCCGAATGGACTACCTTGACTCCCATGGCCAGCGGCAAAGCGTGCAGTACCGCACCTACGCCACGGGCGGTTGCCATGACAACTGATCGCCGCCGGATGCTCAAGGCAGGCGGTTTTGCGCTGGCGCTGACGGGTCTTGGATTGGCTGGGCACCTGAAGGCCCGCGACAGCTACGGCGCCATGCCGTCGCTGTCCGGCGCCAGCCAGTGGTTGAATTCGGCGCCGCTGGATGCCCCGGGGCTCAAGGGCAAAGTGGTGCTGGTGGACTTCTGGACCTGGGACTGCATCAACTGCCGGCGCAGCCTGCCGCATGTGAATGAGTGGGCGCGGCGCTATGCCGATCACGGTCTGGTGGTGGTAGGAGTGCACACACCCGAGTACGACTACGAGCATGATGTCGGCACTTTGCGGAGCAAGGTTGCCCGGTTGGGTATCGGGTATCCGGTGGCGGTAGATAACGACTACAAGGTGTGGAATGCCTGGGGCAACCAGTTCTGGCCGGCGCATTACTTTGTCGACCGCAAGGGGCAGGTGCGCCATGTGCATTTTGGCGAGGGGGATTATGGCGGGCAGGAACAGGTGATACAGGCTTTGCTGGATGAAAAAGAGTGATTCTCCTTTACCGGCCACTTTGCGGGCATGCCCCACAGAGAGAGTGCAATCAGTAACGTTTGCGCAGTACCTGTGGGAGCGGGCGTGCCCGCGAAGAAACCAACACTTTTCTATCAGGGGAAACTGGCAAAGTGCGCCTGCATTCGTGCCGCATCCGCCTGCCGCCCGCTGAACAGCTCGAATGCCTTCACCGCCTGGAACACCGCCATGTTGCTGCCATCCAGCGTGCGGCAGCCCAGTGCCCGGGCCGCGCGCAGCAGTTCGGTCTCCAGCGGGAAGTAGATGATCTCGGCCACCCACAGGCGGGCATGCAGCAATTCCACCGGCAGTGGCGTGCCCGGTAGCTTGGCCATGCCCACCGGCGTGGTGTTGACCAGCCCGTCCGCTTCGGCCAGGGCTGCGGCCAGGTCGGTGCCAAGCACGGCGCGCTCCGCGCCGAAATGGGCGTTCAGGTTGTCCACCAGCGCCTGCGCACGGGCTGCGTCCACTTCGAACAGCACCAGCCGCTCTACCCCTTCACCCAGCAGGGCATGGGCCACGGCCGAGCCAGCGCCACCGGCACCCATCTGTACCACCTGGCGCCGTGCCGCACCGGGAAGGCCACGGCGCAAGCCTTCGGCAAAGCCCAGGCAGTCTGTGTTGTGGCCGACTCGCTTGCCGTCCTTGAGCACCACGGTATTTACCGCGCCGATACCACGGGCCTCGTCGGACAGTTCGTCGAGCAACGGCAGGATCGCCTGCTTGAACGGGTAGGTAATGTTCAGCCCGGTGAAGCCGGTATGTTGCGCGGCTTCGAGCAGGCCGGGCAGGGCGCTGTCGTCCAGTTGCAGCTGGTCGGCGTCGATCAGCCGGTACAAGTAGCGCAGGGCCTGGGCGTCGCCTTCGTGTTCATGCAGGGCCGGCGTACGTGACAGTTGAATGCCGCGGCCGATCAGGCCGGCGAGGATGGCTTGCTGGCTCATGCCGTACGCTCCTGCAGCAACTCGGCGAAGTGGCTCAGCGCCATGCGGTAGCCGTGGCTGCCCAGGCCGCAGATGACACCGACGGCGATGGACGATACGAACGACAAGTGACGGAACGGCTCGCGTTTATGCACATTGGACAGGTGCACCTCGATCACCGGCAGTTCGCTGGCCACCAGGGCATCGCGGATGGCCACCGAGGTGTGCGTCCAGGCGCCAGGGTTGATCACGATGCCGGCGCAGCGGCCACGGGCAGCGTGGATCCAGTCGATCAGTTCGCCTTCGTGGTTGGTTTGGCGAAACTCGATTTCCAGGCCGTGGGCGTGGGCAGTATCGGCACATCCCTGAGCCAGGTCAGCGAGGGTTTCGTGGCCGTACTGGGCAGGCTCGCGGGTGCCCAGCATGTTCAGGTTGGGGCCGTTGAGCACGAGAATAAGGGGCTTCATGACGGGCATCGCTTTGTTGTTGTAGAATGCACGTAGTTTTGTACTGACTGGTTAGTTCCGTCAATTGGACAAGATCGTCGCACCGGGAAAGTGGGCGATTATCGAACTTCTTGGGCGTTCACCGTCCTGTGCCCAGCAGCACAAGGCTGCGCCTGCAAAGCAACGCAGCGCGTCATTACAAAATTGTAATCTTGCCGCCACCGCCCCGATAACCGGCCCTTTCTACAGTCCCTCGCCAATGCTTCGCCGAGAGGACCTGTGTCGTGCCCATCCCCCGCAAGATCGCCTTGCTCTGTCTGTTGCTGGCCAGTGCCACCGGCGCCCAGGCCAGCCAGGCGCTGAGCCTGCCCCAGGCGCTTGCCGCCGCTTTCGCCCAGAACCCGGAGCTGGCTGCAGCCGGCCGTGAAATTGGCATTGCCGATGGCGAATGGCGCCAAGCCGGGCTGATCCCCAACCCGGAGCTGGCCTGGGAGGTCGAGGACACCCGTCGCGACACCACCACCACCACCGTCACCCTCAGCCAGCCGCTGGAACTGGGCGGAAAGCGTGGCGCACGTCTCGCCGTGGCGGAGGCCGGCCAGGCCATTGCCCTGCTCGACCTGGAGCGCCAGCGCAACGCCCTGCGGGCCGATGTGGTGCAGGCTTTCCACGCTGCCTTGCGTGCGCAGACCGCGCTGGAGCTGGCGCAGCAGTCGCAGGCATTGACTGAACGCGGCCTGCGGGTGGTGCAAGGGCGGGTTACGGCAGGCCAGTCATCACCGGTGGAGGCCACCCGTGCCCAGGTGCAACTGGCCCAGGCCCAGACCGAAGTGCGCCGCGCGAAAACCCAGCGCAGCGTGGCCTACCAGGCCTTGGCCCGGTTGACGGGCAGCCCGATGGCAAGCTTTGAACGGTTACAGGCGGCCAACCTTTCGCCAGGCATCGCGCCGGGTGCCGACACCTTGCTTGAACAGGTCGAACAGACCGTTGAATGGCGCCTGGCCGCTGCCCAGGTCGAGCGCGGCGATGCGTCCCTGGGTTCGGAAAAAGCCCAGCGTTTCCCCAACCTCACCGTCAGCCTTGGCAGCCAGTACAGCCGCGAAGACCGGGAGCGGGTGAACGTGGTTGGCCTGTCCATGCCGTTGCCGCTGTTCGACCGCAACCAGGGCAATGTCCTGGCGGCTGCGCGCCGTGCCGATCAGGCGCGCGACCTGCGCAATGCCGTGGAGCTGCGTCTGCGAAGTGAAACCCGCAGTGCCATCAGCCAGTGGGAGACGGCGATGCAGGACGTTGAAGCCTACGACCGCACCATCCTGCCGGCTGCGCAGCAGGCCGTGGACACCGCCACCCGCGGTTTTGAAATGGGCAAGTTCGCTTTTCTCGATGTACTCGACGCCCAGCGCACGCTGATCGAGGCTCGCGGGCTGTACCTCGAGGCGCTGGCCTCGGCGACCGACGCGCGTGCACACGTGGAGCGGATCTACGGCGATCTTGATGGCCTGAGCAACAAACCCGATAGCAGGAGCAACAATGACTAACCCACGCAAGCTAGCCCTTCTGGCCACTGCCGTTGCGGCCCTTGGCCTCGCTGGCCTGGCCTGGACCGGCACACTCGGCCAGGCGTCCAAGGCTCAAGCCCCCCATGACGACCATGGTCAAGACAGCCACGGCCACGCTGCAGAGCAGGCCGCCGCAGGCCCTGCAGAGGAGGGGCATGGCGAAGAAGAGGGCCAGTTGCACCTGTCTGTCGCGCAGATCGAATCGGCTGGCGTGCAACTGGCTGCCGCTGGCCCCCGTGAGTTGGGCACCGCCATCAGCTTCCCGGGTGAGATCCGCTTTGACGAGGACCGCACCGCACATGTGGTACCCCGCGTGCCGGGTGTGGTCGAAGCGGTGCAAGCCGAGTTGGGCCAGGCGGTCAGGCGCGGCCAGGTACTGGCGGTGATTGCCAGCCAGCAGATCTCCGACCTGCGCAGCGAACAGCAGGCCGCCCAGCGTCGTCTGGAATTGGCGCGGTTGACCTTTCAGCGGGAGCAACAGCTGTGGCAGGAGCGAATCAGCGCCGAGCAGGATTACCTGCAGGCGCGCCAGGCCCTGCAGGAGGCCGAGATCGCTCTGGCCAACGCTCGGCAGAAGGTCGCGGCGGTGGGCCCGGCCGGTGCCGGCAACCGCTATGAACTGCGCGCACCCTTCGATGCGGTCGTCGTGGAAAAGCACCTGACCGTGGGTGAGGTGGTCGACGCGACCAGCAACGCGTTCACCCTGTCCGACCTGAGCCGGGTGTGGGCCACCTTCGCCGTGGCCCCTCGTGACCTGGACAAGGTGGTGACCGGCCGCGATGTCAGGGTCAGTGCGCCGGACCTGGGCGCCGAGGTCCAGGGCAAGGTCAATTACGTCGGCAGCCTGCTCGGCGAGCAGAACCGCGCCGCCACTGTGCGCGCCACACTTGCCAATCCCAATGGCGCCTGGCGCCCCGGGCTGTTCGTCAACGTGGCTGTCAGCGTCGACCGCTTCGAGGCCGCCGTGGCGGTGCCGGAAAGCGCCCTGCAAACCTGGGAGGCGCAGACCGTGGTGTTTGCCCGCACTGCGGAAGGCTTCGAGGCGCGCCCGGTGAAGACTGGCCGCCGCGATGCTGGCCAGGTGGAAATCACCAGCGGCCTGGCCGCCGGTACTCAGGTTGCGGCCGCTGGCAGCTTTGTCCTCAAGTCGGAACTGGGCAAGGGCTCGGCCGAGCACAGCCACTGATCACGGGGACACCTGCATGTTCGAACGCCTGATTCAATTTGCCATCGAGCAGCGCCTGGTGGTGATGCTGGCCGTGGTCCTGATGGCCGCGGTGGGTATCCACAGCTACCAGAAACTGCCGATCGATGCTGTGCCGGACATCACTAACGTCCAGGTGCAGATCAACACCGCCGCCCCCGGCTATTCGCCGCTGGAGACCGAGCAGCGCATCACCTTTGCCATCGAAACCGCCATGGCCGGCCTGCCAGGGCTCAAGCAGACCCGCTCGCTGTCGCGCTCGGGCCTGTCGCAAGTCACGGTCATTTTCGATGATGGCACCGATATCTTCTTCGCCCGCCAACTGGTCAACGAGCGCCTGCAGGTGGCCCGCGAGCAATTGCCTGAGGGCATCGAGGCGAGCATGGGGCCGATCTCCACCGGCCTGGGGGAAATCTTCCTGTGGACGGTGGAAGCCCAGGAGGGGGCGCTCAAGGAAGACGGTACACCTTACACCCCAACCGACCTGCGGGTGATTCAGGACTGGATCATCAAGCCGCAGCTGCGCAATGTGCCGGGTGTGGCCGAGGTCAACAGCATCGGTGGCCATGCCAAGCAATACCTTATTGCACCAGAGCCCAAACGCCTGGCGGCCTACAAGCTCACCCTCAACGACCTGATTGCAGCGCTGGAGCGCAATAACGCCAACATTGGCGCTGGCTATATCGAGCGCAATGGCGAGCAGTTGCTGATTCGCGCGCCTGGCCAGGTGGCCTCGGCCGAAGACATTGCCAACATCGTTATTTCCAGCGTCGACGGCACGCCGATCCGCGTCAGCCATGTCGCCCAGGTTGGCCTTGGCCAAGAGCTGCGCTCGGGGGCAGCCACCGAAAACGGTCGGGAAGTCGTGCTGGGCACGGTGTTCATGCTGATTGGCGAGAACAGTCGCACGGTGTCGCAGGCGGTCGCTGCAAAACTGGTCGAGATCAATCGCAACCTGCCCAAGGGCGTAGTGGCAGTGACGGTGTACGACCGCACCCACCTGGTGGAGAAAGCGATCGCCACGGTGAAGAAGAACCTGATCGAAGGTGCAATCCTGGTGATTGCCGTGCTGTTCCTGTTCCTCGGCAACATCCGTGCTGCACTGATCACGGCCATGGTTATCCCGCTTTCGATGCTGTTCACCTTTACCGGCATGTTCAGCAACAAGGTCAGTGCCAACCTGATGAGCCTGGGCGCGCTGGACTTCGGCATCATCGTCGACGGCGCGGTGGTGATCGTGGAAAACGCCATCCGTCGCCTGGCCCATGCCCAGCTGCGCCACGGTCGCATGCTGACCCGCGCCGAACGGTTCCATGAGGTGTTTGCCGCCGCCCGCGAAGCACGCCGGCCGCTGATCTATGGGCAGTTGATCATCATGGTGGTGTACCTGCCGATCTTTGCCCTTACCGGGGTCGAGGGCAAGATGTTCCACCCCATGGCCTTCACCGTGGTCATGGCCCTGTTGGGTGCGATGGTCCTCTCGGTCACGTTCGTACCGGCGGCCATTGCCCTGTTCGTCACCGGCAAGGTCAAGGAGGAGGAAGGCCTGGTGATGCGTACGGCTCGTCAGCGCTATGCCCCGGTGCTGGCCTGGGTGCTGGGCCGGCGCAAACTGGCGTTTGCTGCTGCCGCCGCCCTGGTGCTGTTGTCCGGCGTGGTGGCCAGCCGCATGGGCAGCGAGTTCATCCCCAGCCTCAGCGAGGGTGACTTCGCCCTGCAGGCCCTGCGAGTGCCGGGCACCAGCCTGTCGCAGTCGGTGGACATGCAGCAGCGCCTGGAGCAGGCGATCATCGCCCAGGTGCCCGAGGTGGAGCGGGTGTTTGCCCGCACCGGCACTGCCGAGATTGCCTCCGACCCGATGCCACCGAACATTTCCGATGCCTACGTGATGCTGCGCCCGCGCGAACAATGGGTTGACCCGGGCAAGCCGCGGGATGAACTGATCGCCCAGGTGCAACGTGCCGCTGCCAGTGTACCGGGCAGCAACTATGAGCTGTCGCAGCCCATTCAGCTGCGCTTCAACGAGCTGATTTCCGGGGTGCGCAGCGATGTGGCGGTGAAGCTGTTCGGAGACGACATGGAGGTGCTCAATCGCACTGCCGCGCAGATCGCCACCAGCCTGCAAGGGGTGCCAGGCGCGTCCGAGGTGAAGGTGGAGCAGACCACGGGCTTGCCGGTACTGACCATCGACATCGACCGTGACAAGGCCGCCCGTCATGGCCTGAATGTGGGCGATGTGCAGGGCGCCATCGCCATTGCCGTGGGTGGCCGCACCGCCGGTACGCTGTATGAGGGCGACCGCCGCTTCGACATGGTCGTGCGCCTGTCGGAAACCTTGCGTACCGATGTCGACGGGCTGGCCAGCCTGCTGATTCCCGTACCGGCCAGTGCTGCTGAGGGGGCCGGGCAAATCGGTTTCATCCCGCTGTCGCAGGTAGCCACGCTGAACCTGCAACTGGGCCCGAATCAGGTGAGCCGCGAGGATGGCAAGCGTGTGGTGGTGGTCAGTGCCAACGTGCGTGGACGCGACCTGGGCTCGTTTGTGCAAGAGGCCGAGCAGGCCCTGATCGACCAGGTGCAGGTGCCACCGGGGTACTGGACGCGTTGGGGAGGCCAGTTCGAGCAGTTGCAGTCGGCGGCCGAGCGCTTGCAGGTGGTGGTACCGGTAGCCTTGCTGCTGGTCATGGCACTGTTGCTGATGATGTTCAACAACCTCAGGGACGGCCTGCTGGTGTTCACCGGCATCCCCTTTGCGCTGACCGGCGGGGTGCTGGCGCTGTGGTCGCGTGATATTCCGCTGTCCATTTCTGCCGGGGTCGGGTTCATTGCATTGTCGGGAGTGGCAGTGCTGAACGGGCTGGTGATGATTGCCTTTATCCGCGGGCTGCGCGAGGAAGGGCGCACGCTGCGGGCGGCGGTCGAGGAGGGTGCGCTGACCCGATTGCGGCCGGTACTGATGACGGCGCTGGTGGCCTCGCTGGGGTTCATTCCGATGGCCTTGGCCACCGGGACCGGTGCGGAGGTGCAACGGCCACTGGCAACGGTGGTGATTGGCGGGATCTTGTCCTCTACAGCGCTGACGTTGCTGGTGTTGCCGGCGTTGTATCAGTGGGCGTATCGGCGGGAAGAGCAGCAAGAAGGCTGAGCAGTCGGGGCTGCAAGGCAGCCCCGGAAATTTCAGACGGTGTTTCGGGTTCCGGCCCGCACACCGTCCATGCTCATGTCCTCATGCAAAGAAATCCGCGAAGTTTCCGGCAACGCCAAGCCGCCCACCAACGCCACCAGCGCAATCACCACCAGGTAGAACGCCGGTGCCAGGCTGCTGCCGGTTTGGCCGATGAGCCAGGTTGCCACCAGCGGCGCAGTGCCGCCAAATAGCGTGTAGGCCACGTTGTAGGTAATCGCCGAAGCGGTATAGCGGGTACGTGTAGGGAAACTTTCCGACAGCAATGCTGCGGTAACCACGCCACTGCACAGTGCCCCCACCGCTAGCAGGATCACCCCCAGCAACGCACCCGACATCGAGCCAGAGCTGGCCAGCCAGTACGCCGGGAACACGCTAAGCATCATCCACAGGCAGGTAAAACCGATGGTCTTGCGCCGCCCCACCCGGTCCGAAAATGCACCGGCCAGCGGGCAGCCCACGGCGGCGAACAGCAGGGCCACGGTGGTCACCAGCAGTGACTGCGCGCGGGTCAGGTTGCCGACCAGTTGCAGGTAGGTGGCGAAGTAGGTGGTGAACATGTAGAACGACAACGCGGTCAGCGAAATGAACGCCCCCAGGTTGCGGATGACCCGGCCATGGTGGCGCAGGGTTTCCTTCAGCGGTGAATGCTCGTGCTCCTTGCCTTGGGCGACGGCTTCGCGGAACGCCGGGGTTTCCTCCATGCGCCAGCGCAGGTACAGGCCGACCAGGCCCAGCGGTGCGGCAATCAGGAACGGAATGCGCCAGCCCCAGGCATTCATCGCCTCGGTCGACAGGCTGGCCTCCAGGCCATAAGCGATCACCGCTGCGCAGGCAAAGGCGGAAAAGGTCGACACAGGTACGAAGCTGCCATAAAAGGCGCGCTTGTCGTCAGGCGCGTGCTCCATCAGGTAGGCGCAGGCCCCGGCATATTCGCCACCGGCAGAAAACCCCTGCAGGCAGCGGGCCAGGGTCAGCAGCGCCGGGGCTGCCAGGCCGATGCTGGCATAGGTCGGCAGCAGGCCGATCAACGTGGTGGAGCCGGCCATCAGCAGGATGGTCAGCGACAGGATGCGCTTGCGACCCAGTCGGTCGCCCAAGGCACCGAAGACGATGCCGCCCAAGGGGCGCAGGGCGAAGGCCACGGCGAACACCGCGAAGGTTTTGAGCAAGGCCACGCTGGCGTCTTCGCTGGCAAAGAACTGGCTGGCGATCAGCGTGGCGAGAAAGCCGTACACGGCGAAGTCGAACCATTCGACGAAGTTGCCGATGGCCGAAGCGGCTATCACCCTGCGCAGGGTGGCGGGGGATACCTCATGATGTGCGGACATGCGGGAGCTCTCCGGTTTCCTTTGGCAGCCATGATGAAAGTGGCGCGGTAGGGCCGCGCCATCGTTATTGTGCTTGCCAGTAGATAGCCGGGCGCTGCAAGGCGCTTTGTCGAGGGCGACCTCGGTATACCTGATTCAACCGATGCAGCAGGTTACAGCCGGAGTGCCTCAAAAGGCCTGTCAGGCCGCACGCTCAAGCACATCCAGCAAATCGACAAATTCCAGGGCCAGTTTATGCCGTGGCGCCAAATGCACCAATGGCACCGAGGCATGGTGCGATTCACGCATCTTGATCGAACTGCTCAGGTACACCGGCAGCACCGGCAGGCCTTCGCTGCGCAGTTGATCGACCAGGGTCTGGTGCAGTGCGGTGCGGCCGGCGAACTGATTGACCACCACACCTTCCACCTGCAGCGCGGGGTTGTGGTCCTGGCGCAGTTCTTCGACCTCGGCCATGACACTGTGCAGGGCCTGGCGCGAGAAACTGTCGCAGTCGAACGGAATCAACAGACGCTCGGCCGCCACCAGCGCGCTGAAGGTGTAGAAGTTCAGTGCGGGCGGGGTGTCGATGTAGATCCGCTCGTAGTCCTCGCCCAGCGCCACCAGCAACTTGCGCAGCTTGTTGATCTTGAACTTGCTCTCCAGCTTGCTTTGCAGGTCGCTGAGGTCAGGGCTGGCGGTGACCAGGTGCAGGTTGCTGTAGCGGGTTTCGGTGATTACCACGCGGTGCTTCTTGCCGGCGGCAGTAACCGGCGACAAGGTCTGGCGGAAGAAGTCGGCGATGCCGGCAGGAATGGTGTCGTTGGCCAGCCCGGTCAGGTAGAAGGTGGCATTGGCCTGTGGGTCGAGGTCGACCAGCAAGGTTCGGTAGCCCTCGGCGGCACTGGCTGCGGCGAGGTTGCAGGCAATGCTGGATTTGCCAACGCCACCTTTCTGATTGAAAACCACACGACGCATGAGACGCTCATCCATGAAGTGAAAATGTCAGGTCGGGGTCAATCCTATGACTGGAACGCTGCAGTTTTATGACAGGAATTGTTACAGGGCAGCGATGCATCGTTGCCTGTATCGGCATTTTCACGGGCGAGCCCGTTCCATGGTGACAACACAAGGCGTTCAGGCAAAAGCGACCCGGTTGCGCCCCTCTTGCTTGGCCCGGTAAAGCGCCCGGTCAGCCTCGCCCAATGCGTTCATGGGCTCGCCGTGCGTCTCGCCATCCCAGTGCGTCACCCCCAGCGAAATTGTCACTGCCCCCACCGGTTCCACCGGCATATCCTGTACGGTCACACGCAACCGTTCGGCCACTGCGGCGGCCACATTCAGGGTTGCCCCAGGCAGCAATATCAAGAACTCCTCGCCGCCGGTGCGACACAACAGGTCGCCCTCGCGGCAACAACGGCGCATGAGCTCCGCCAGCTGGCGCAGCACCTGGTCGCCCACTTCGTGTCCATGGCTGTCATTTATCCGCTTGAAATGGTCGATATCCAGCGCAATGGCAGCAAACTCCTGGTTTTCAGCTTCCAGTAACGAAAGGCTGAATTCCAGGCTGCGGCGGTTGCCCAGGCCGGTCAGCGGGTCGGTCTGGGCGTCCCGATTGAGCCGGCCGATGCGTTCTTGCAGCAAGTTCAGGCTGAACAGCAATGCGCGCTTGAGCTCTGCCGCCTCGAAGTACCAGGCCCGCACCTGATGCAAGCGTTCGGCGGTACCGGCGCGGTCCATCGTGCGGGCACTCGCGGCCAGTTTCCACAGCGGCCGGGCGATGGTACGGGCCAACCACCACAGCAGCAGGCTGCCAACCAGCGCCAAAGGCGCCGAACTGGCGATCACGTTCAGCACCAGATGGTTCAGCGGCGTCACCGTCTGCGCCAAAGGCTGCTGCGCTACCACGCCCCAGCCGGCGCTGGGTACAGTGGCGAAACCGGCGAGCATTTCCACGCCTAGGCTATTGGTCAACTGCCGGGTACCGCTGTCCAGTGTCGCCAGCTGGTCAACTAGCGCATTGCCCTCCACCACCGTGCCTACCCGTTCGCTATTGGGGTGGTACAGCAGGCGTCGGTTGCGGTCGACCACATACAGGTACGAACCGTCCTTGTAGAAATGCTCGCCCAGCAGGCTGTTGAGGATGTTGTGTTCACGCAGGTACAGGCTGCCACCCACATACCCCAGGTAGCGGCCGTTGTTGTCGAAAATAGGTTGCGAAAGCACCACCACCAGGTTGTCGGCCGCCGACAGGTAGGGCGTGGAAACCAGTGGACGGCGTTCGTGCAGGGCTTCCTGAGCGCCGGGCGACTGCACGTGGGTGCCGATCAGGTGGCGTAGCGGGGCGGGGGATACTGCCAGCAGTACCCCGTTGGCATCGATCACGAAGGTGGAGTTGAAGGCCATGCTCTGGCCCAGTACGCGGTCAGTCTCTACCTGCAGCGCTGCGGTGTCGCTCAACTGTCGGCTTTGTACACCGGCGCTGAACATCAGTTGCTGCAAGGCGCTGCCAATGAAGGTTTCGGTGATGCTGGCCAGCTTTCTCGCATACACCCGGTTGGCTTCCAGGGCATTGTCGATCAGTAGCTGGCGCTGCACCCGGTAGCTGGCGAAATAGCTGGCGCACAGCATGACCACTGCGGTCAGGGCGCAGAGCACCAGAATGAGTGTACGTAGATCCAGGCGCAATCCGTGCTTGGTGTGTGGCAATCCTGACCTCGGGTGATCGTAAAGGGCTGCTGAACGGGAGTTACCTTAGCGGGTGGCGCTCAAGAGCCTGCCTTGTCCAGTGCATCAAGCTCATCTTCCACCTGTTGCATGCGCTGTTCGACCAAGGCCTGCACGTTCACATCGCGGGCGGTTTCGCGCATCAGCGCGGTGAGTTTTTCGCTCAAGCGTTTGCCGGCTTCGGTGTCTTCCAGGGCGCGCGCTTTGGCGGGGTCCTGAGTGGCGGCGACGATGGTGGCGAATTCGGCGTCGCTGAAGTTCTTTTCGCTGTACAGGCGGAACAGGTCCCGGCGCTGGTCCTCGACGGTCAGGTGCTTGCGCAGTACGTCCTGGATGGTCGCTTGCGACAGCTGCGGGTGAGTGCGGCCCAGCAGCGCGGACATGCGCTCGATGTTGTGCGTGTAGGCGTCCTGCAGCGGCAGCTGGGCGAGGATCTGTTCTTCACGGGAGGGTTTCTGGTCGCAGGCGGTGAGTGCAGCAGCCAGCAACAGGGGGAACAGCAACTTCGGGAGGCGAGGCATGGTGTGGCCTGGTCGGGCAGTGAAGACTGCCGATTATACCGGTGTCCGCCTTGCCGCGACGAGCCCTGTGATTTGCCTTGAGCGGCAGGCTGCGGTAGAACCGTGCGCTCCCGATCACACTGGCAACCGCCCGATGCCGAACTGGACCCTGCAACCTGTAGCGCGTGACGCCATTGCCGAAGTGCTGGCGTTTGTCGACAGCGCTCGCCGCGCGCTTTTTCCGATGCTCGCCAATGCACCCTTGCCGCGTGACCTTACGCATTTCGCCGACACTTACCTGGACGGCGCGGGTTGTTTTCTGGAAGCCCGTGAGGGTGAGCGGCTGGTCGCGGTGATAGGTTACTTGCCCTATGACCATCGCTTTGTCCAGCTTGATTACCGCGCAGAGCGGGTAGTCGAGGTGGTGCGGCTGTTCGTGTTGCCGGCCTACCGCAGGCATGGCCTGGCGGCTGCCTTGTTTGGTGCCTTGCGCGAACGGGCGATGCAAGCGGGCGTCGACTGCCTTTACCTGCATACTCATCCGTTTCTGCCGGGCGCCATTGCGTTCTGGGAGCGGCAAGGGTTCACGCTGGTGGATGTGGAGCAAGACCCGGTGTGGCAGACCACGCACATGCAGTTGCGATTACGCTGACCTGTGGGAACGTGCCTGTTGGCAATGACGCAACAGCATGGGCAGGGCTACTTGGTTCAGGGGGCGCGAAAGCGCAGGATGCGCGCGCCGTCGAAAGGGTCGGTGAGGTAGTGGGCGTGGACGCCGAAGGTGCTCAGCAGGCGCTTGGGGGTAAGCACCTCGAAGGGTTTGCCGAGGGCGATCAGGCGGCCTTTGTCGAGAACCGCGACACGGTCGCAGGTCAGCGCCTGGTTGAGGTCATGCAGCGCCACCAGGGAGGTTACCGGCAGCGCCTGCACTTGTTGCAGCAGGCTTAGCTGATGCTGGATGTCCAGGTGGTTGGTCGGCTCGTCCAGCAGCAGCACCTGCGGCCGTTGGGCCAGCGCGCGGGCGATGTGTACACGCTGGCGCTCGCCACCGGACAGCGACCCCCACAGGCGCGTGCGCAGGTGCAGGGCATCGAGGTCGGTCAGGGCTTGCTCGACGATGGCGCGGTCCTGCCGCGAGAACGGTGCCAGGGCCGAGAGCCAGGGTGTGCGGCCCAAGGCAACCGCGTCGAACACGCTGATCGCATCGAGGGTGTCGGCCTGTTGCTCGACCAGCGCCAGCATCTGGGCAACACGGCGGCGGGGCATCTGTGCCAGTGGCTCACCCATGAGCTGCACGCTGCCGCAGGCCGGTTTGCGCAACCCTGCCAGCAACTTCAGTAGCGAGGATTTGCCCGAGCCGTTAGGGCCGACAATTC
The DNA here is from genome assembly GCF_036630035.1 of Pseudomonas sp. LTR0. Classification (NCBI taxonomy): domain Bacteria; kingdom Pseudomonadati; phylum Pseudomonadota; class Gammaproteobacteria; order Pseudomonadales; family Pseudomonadaceae; genus Pseudomonas; species Pseudomonas sp. LTR0. The sequence goes on along the minus strand of NZ_CP123734.1, from coordinate 3,349,812 downwards.
CCAGGGTTTCACCGGCGACAACGCTGAGGTCGATATCGCTGAGCACGGTATTGCCGGCCAGTTGCAGCCCCAGCCCATGGCAGGCCAGCGGAGGGATGCGAACTGCTGTCATGGCGGTCATGGGCGCCCCCGACGGCTAACCAGAATCAGCGCGAATACGGGGGCACCGATCAGCGCAGTCACCACGCCCACCGGGATCACCTGGCCGGCGATCAGCGTGCGTGAAAGAATGTCTGCCGCAATCAGGAACAGCGCACCGCCCAGTGCGCTGGCGGGCAACAGACGGCTGTGCCCGGGGCCGAGCAGAAGGCGCAGGGCATGGGGTATTACCAGCCCGACAAACCCGATGGCGCCGACAATGGACACCATCACAGCTGTCACCAGCGCTGCACAACTGATCAGCAGCAACTGGGTGCGCCGCACCGGGATGCCCAGCGAGGCGGCCGAATCGGTACCGAAGGTGAAGGCATCCAGAGCACGGCGGTGCCACAGGCACACCAGCAAACCGAAAATCGCCACCGGCACAGCCAGCCACACCGAAGGCCAGCGCACGCCGCTCAGGTTGCCCAGCAGCCAGAACAGGATACCGCGCGCCTGCTCGGCGGTGGCCGACTTGGTGATCAGGAAGGCGGTCAGTGCATTGAACAGTTGCGAGCCGGCGATACCGGCAAGGATCACCTGGGCATTGTTGCTGCTGGGGCCGGCCGCGCGGGCCAGCACCAGTACCAAGGCGAATGCGGCCACGGCACCGATGAAAGCCCCTGCGGACATGCTTAACGCCAGGCTACCCAGGCCCAGCAGGCCGACGAGTACCGCGCCGGTCGAGGCACCGGCAGACAGCCCCAGCAAGTAGGGCTCGGCCAGTGGGTTGCGCAACATCGCCTGCAGGATGACACCGCAGGTGGCCAGCCCGGCGCCACAAGCGGCTGCGACCAGGGTGCGGGTCAGGCGGTAGTTCCAGACGATGCCGGCGTCGATCGGGTCCACCGGGTAGGCGGCTTGCCACAGGTGGTTGGCCAGCACCTGGCCGACCACGCTGGGCGACAGGTTGGTTTCGCCGATGGCGGTGCCGGCCAGCAGGGCAGCCAACAGGGCGGCCAGGGCAACGGCGATGCAGGGTAACAGGCGAATCATCACTGGGCTGCTTTACCGCTGGCGAAGGCCGTGGACAGCGTTTGAACGCCGCGGAACAGGCGGATACCGGCCTGCATGGCGTCGGCGTCAAGGATAATGATACGGTCGTGCTTCACTGCGTCCATGTTGCGGGTTACCGGATCACTGCGCAGGAATTCGAGCTTTTTCTGGTAGTCGTCGGCGGGGAAACGGCGGCGGTCCATGCGCGCGATGATCAGCCAGGTCGGATTGGCCTTGGCCAGGGTTTCCCAGCCTACGCTTGGCCATTCTTCGCTGGACTCGACCACGTTGCGTACACCAAGGGTGCGCAGCATGAAGTCGGCGACACCCTGGCGGCCGGCCACATAGGGGTCGATGTGAAGGTCGGCGCTGGAGAACCAGAACAGCGCCGTAGTTGCCGACAGGTCCTTGCCGGCCAGCCGCGCCCTGGCGCTGTCCAGATGCCCTTGCAATTCTGCGTTCAGGGCCGCACCGCGGTCCTGAACGTCGAAGATCTCGGCCAGTTGGCTGACGCTCTTGTAGATGCTGTCTACCTGGAACGCTTGCAGGCGGGTGCCGTCTGCACCGACCAGGTTGTCCTTGCCTTCGCAGTCCGATGGCAGCACGTAGGTGGGGATCTTCAGTTCATCGAACTGCTCGCGGGTGGCGACCGAGCCCTGGGCACCGACCATCCATTCGAACTGCACCGCGACCAGCTGCGGGTGCTTGCCGACCACCGCCTCGAAGCTGGGTTCGTTGTCGGCCAGGCGTGGAACCTTGGCGTTCACTGCCTGGTATTCAGGCAATACGTTGTTGAACCACAGCGAGGTGCCTGCCAGCTTGTCACCCAGCCCCAAGGCATAGAGCAGCTCGGTACCGGCCTGGCCGATGGTGACGGCGCGCTGCGGTGCCTGGGCAAAAGTCTGCGGCTTGCCGCAGTTGTCGACCGTCAGCGGGTAGTGGGTGGCAGCGGCCTGGGCCAGGCCAGTGAGGCCTAGGCCCGCGAGCAGGGTGGCGAAACGGGGCAGCATGCTGGGCGATCTCTTATCGGACAGTTCTGGTGAGGAACGCACGGACAGGCATCGCCGAGCCCCAGCGGGTGGCTGGGGCAACACTGACGGCCAATCCCGGACACCCCGCCGGTTGGTGAATGCAGGCCGGCAGGTCTCCTGACTGGTGCGTCATGGCCTGGCTCCGGCCTTCCCGGGCGGTAGGCCCAGTGGCATGGGTGGAGCAGGCTCGGCACCTACAGTTGCGGGGGCAGTTCCGTTTGGCCCGTATTGGCGGGCCTGGGATTCCCTGTTAGTTCCGTGGTGGAAACCGGCGGCCCGCATGGTAGACCATCGCGGCGCCGGGGGAAAACGCTTTTCAGAAGTACTTCAGCCAGCTGATGTCGCGGCGGCGCTGCTTCAGCCGGGCGAACCCGCGCACCGGCAGGTACAGCGAAACCGCCAGCAGTACCGCGCCCAGCCACACCGTTGCAATACTGTCGAAACCGAAGTAGTCGCCATGGTTGAGCCCGAACAGCGCCACGCAGGCCAGGTACAGCAGCTTCAGCACATACAGGTGCAGCAGGTAGAAGAACATCGGTGCCGCACCGAACACCGCCAGTGCCGTGATCCAGCGCACTTGGCCGGCCCGCTCGAACGCGCGTAACAGCAGCAGGCCACAGCCCAGGGTCAGGGCCAGGAACAGAAGCGACGGTGGGTATTTGGTGATGTTGAAGAAGCTCATCAGGGTTTGCGTGAAGGTTGGATAACCGCTCCACGGCGCCTCACCGTAACCGTTGAACATGCGCAGCAGGGCAAAGCCAAGCAGCGCGAGCAAACCGGCTACCAGCAGGTGTTGCTGGCGTTGTCCGGCATCGCTGCGACGGGCGAACCAGGGCCCCAGGCCGTAACCCAGGGCGATGACGCCGATCCACGGCAGCACCGGGTAAGAGGTGCGCAGGTGCAGGGTCTCGGAAAACGCCAGCCAGCCACGATCATGCAGGATTGCCCACGGCACATGCAGGGCTGACTCTGCGCCAAAGTGCACCCCGTCGAGCAGGTTGTGGCCGGCGATGATGATGGCGCCCAGGGCGAGCAGCGCGGCGCGTGGCAGCCACACCAGCAGCGACAGGGCGATCATGCTGACGCCGATGGCCCAGATCACTTGCAGGTAAATCACGCTGGGGGGCAACTGGAAGGTCCAGGCGAAGTTGACCAGGGTGAACTCCAGCACCACCAGGAACAGCCCGCGTTTGAGCAGGAACGCCGAGACGTCGCCACGGCCCTGATACTTCTCGCCATACAGCCAGGCCGACAGGCCGGTCAGCAGGACGAACACCGGCGCACACAAGTGGGCGAGGGTGCGGCTGAAGAAAAGCGCCGGTTCCGTGGTGTCGATGGCCATGGGGTCGCTGACCTGGCGGTGCAGGAAGAAAGTCTCGCGGACGTGGTCCAGGAGCATGAACAGGATCACCAGGCCGCGCAGGGCATCGATGCTCTGCAGGCGCTGGGTGATCAGCGTGGGCGTGGCGCTGGCACTTGTCATGGGCTGTCTAATAAGAATGGATTTCATGTGAAACGTTATCGTATAACAATATGCTAAAAGAGAATAGAGGTTTTTGTGTGGCCTGTGCCGGGCTCTTCGCAGCACAAGCCATCCAGATCAGAAGCTGTAATCCACCGTCGCGAAGTAAGACCGCGGCATCCCCATCAACCACTGCTGCCCGCTGAACGCCGACTGCACATACTCGCGATCGAACAGGTTGTTCAACTGCAACCCCAGCTTCACGTCCGGCAACACTTGCCAGGCGATGTTGGCATCGACCACGGTGTAGCCGGGGGCGCTGTGGTTATTGGCGGTATCGGCATAACGCTCATCCACATAACGCGCCCCCAAGCCGGCCTCTACCTGCTGGCCGAAGCCTTTGCTCAACCAAAGGTTGGCGGTACGCCGTGGCACGTTGGCCGGCCGGTTGCCTGCGCGGTCCTGCGGCAGACCGCCGACCATTTCGTCGAAGTCGTCGTACTTGGCGCGTACCAGCGATGCATTGGCCGACACCTGCCACTGATGGGCCAGGGCCAGCTCCAGCGTCGCTTCCAGGCCATCGGAGGTCTGCTGCCCGGCTTGTTGCTTCTCGTGCGTGATCGGGTCGTCGACCAGCAGCTTTTTCTTGACGATGTGGTAGGCAGCAAGCGTCCATTCGCCACGCCCCTCCCAAAAGCGCTGCTTGATGCCGGCCTCGGTCTGCTTCGCCTCGGTCAGGTCATAGTGCATCTGCGCGGGGCTGAGGCTGATGAGGTTGTTGACCCCGTCCTCGCTGGTTGAGTACTGGCCGTACAACGACAGGTCGTCGTTGAGTGCATACACCAGCCCCACGCGCCAGTTGCCACCTTGCAGGCTACGATCGCTGCGGCTGTCGTTGGTCAAGTTGTTGCGGTCGATGTGGTTCTGGTCGCGACGCACGCCGGTAACCAACGACAGGCGATTGCTCAATTGCAGGCGGTTTTCGGCAAACAGGGCAAAGGTATGGGTGGTCGAGAGCGTTTGCGGCCGCAACGGCGAGGCGCTATGGAACCCGCCGGGCTGTGGCTGCCACGGGTCGACGTAGTCGCCGCCGACATCGTTGTAGGGGGAATTGCTGTCGACGTTGAAGCGCACCTTGTTGTACTCGGCACCGAGCACGGTCTTGCTGGCCAGGCCGAACAGGGTGTGGTCGAAGGTGAAGGTCTGGCGGTCGCCGAACTGCTCCTGGTTGTGCTTGATCTCCAGGTAGCTGCCGCGCAGCAGTTGCTGACGCTCTGCGTCCCAGCTGTAGTCCTCGGCGTTGCGCCAGTGGCGGCGGCTTTTGATGTAGTACAGCTGGTTGCTGGCGCTGAGCTGGTCGTTCAGCGCCCAGTCGGTTGTCAGCCGGGTCCATTCATCAACGTACTGCTGCACGTCGTTCTGTACGTTGTAGTTCTTTTTGCGCAGGCTGCTGCGGTAGTGGCCGTCGATCAGCGGGGTGCCGTAGTAGTTGGCAGGTTGTGCATCGCCGCGGTCATGGGCCAGCGTGAAGCTGAGGTCATCACTGGCATCGAAACGCAGCGCGGCGCTCATGGCCAGGCTACGTGAAGCGGTGCGGTCGACCCAGCCATTGCCGGCCTGCTGGTTCAGCGTCAGGCGGTAGCTCAGGCGCTCGCTGAGGCTGCCGCCGCTGTCCAGGCCGAGCTGCTGGCGGTCCCACGAGCCGTAACCCAGGCGCAGGTGGTTGCGCACTTCGCCGGCAAAAGGTTTTTTCGGGATCACGTTGATCACCGCGCCGGTGGCGCCTTCGCCATGCAGTACCGAGGCCGGGCCGCGAATCACCTCGATGCGTTCGACCATCCACGGGTCGACCGGGAAGGTTTGGGTGCCGGCACCGGTGTACAGGCGCGCGCCGTCGAACAGGGTCATCACCGAGCTGTGGCCGGCAAAGCCGCGGGCAGACAAGCCTGTACCGCCGTCCCCCGGTGAGCCGACGAAGGTAATGCCCGGCGAGCGGGTCACTGCATCCTGCACTGTGAGGTTGTTGCGCTGCTGAATCTGCCGTTCGCTGATACTGCTGGTGCTGGCCGGCGTCTCCAGGGCACTGAGGCCAAGGCGCGAGCCTGCCTGGGTCGGCGTGGCCAGGTCGATGGTACGGCTGTCGAGGGTGTCGGTGATGGCCGTGGAAGGCAGGGCCAGAGGCTGCGGGTCGCGGTCATCAGCCAGCGCCGGCAGGGTGACGGCCAGGCAGGCCGCCAGAGGGTGAAGCTTGAACATACGGGACATGTCGTTCCACTGCTGCAGGAATGAATGGATCCCGGTGGAAAACACGCAAAGGCGAACCATGCAGGCAGGCGCGCGCACGGATTCCGGCCTGCGCCCGCCCACCGCGGGTTGCCAAGTGAAGCTCCAGGCCGGTCTCCGGGCTTGCGAGGGGCATGAAACCTTCACCTTCCCATGCCTGAGCACAGTGGTATCTCGAAGGGTTCGCTCGCTTACCGTTGCGGGGGCAGCACCGGACTTGTCGTGGGCAACACGACGCACCGGTTTCCCGTTTCACCCTGCGCGCGGCGGCGCAGGGCACCTGAAACTGGCGCGCATCTGACCACTGAAATGCGGGGGCGTCAAATGTGGGTGTGCTGTGAATGTCGCGAAAAAATCAGGTTTTGAGTTTGAAGGCAGGCTTGCCTGTACAGGCTAGCGCCCGCGGCGTCGCGATACCCGTGCCTCGATGTTCTTGCGCCCGATCAGCAGCGGCGGCTTCTCCACCACCGGCTCATCCGCCAGCCATTTGTACATCACCAGGCAGTCCACCAGCCCCAGGCGGGCATGACGGTAGGCCTTGGGCAAACGGCCGACTGTTTCAAAACCCAGCTTGTGCCATAGCGCCACGGCCACTTCGTTGCTGGCTACCACCGAGTTGAACTGCAATGCCAGAAAGCCTTCCTGGCGCGCCAGCTTTTGCGAGTGCTCGCACATCAAGCGCGCCACGCCCCGGCCGCGTGCCTGTGCGCAGACCATGTAGCCGCAATTGCCCACATGCGCACCAGGCCCGGCAGCATTGGCCTTGAGGTAATACGAACCCAATAGCTCGCCATCTTCTTCGGCCAGCAGCGTGTGCAAGGGCAACTCCAGCCACAGCTGGCGGGCCTGCTCGAAGCTCAGGGCCGGGTCGAAAGCGTAGGTTTCACGGGCTTGGACAATGGCCTGGAAGGTGGGCCAGAAACGATCAAAATCGTCCGGCATCATGGGGCGAATGTGGATCATGCGGGTTCCTGCGCGGGGTGAGCCGCCCAGTCTGGTTGGCGCGGCGCCGTCGCGCAAGGGCGACGACGCCGTTTGTGCTCAACCGTTGGCCTTGCCTACCGCGTCCATTGCGCGGGCCGAGTACACCAGCGCGGCACCGGCGTTCATGGCCACGGCCACGCCGAGGGCCTCGGCAATTTCCTCGCGGCTGGCACCCTCTTTGACGGCTTGCTGCGAATGCACGGCGATACAGCCGTCGCAGCGGGTGGTCACAGCCACGGCCAAGGAGATCAGCTCGCGGGTCTTGGCATCCAGGTGGTTGGTTTTGGCGCCTGCACCGCTGGCGGTCATGTAGCCGGCTACGGTGTCGGGTGAGAGTTGCTTGAGATCGCCGATGCCGGCCATCAACTGCTTACGGTAGGCGTCCCAGTCCATCATGCTCATCGTCTTCACCTTGGGGTGGTTGCGAGTGGAGCTTTCAGGCTAGTCGAAGAGTTGCACGTGTGAGGCGGTACTTTGGTTGGTAAACGCAGGTCACTCGTACAGTGGCCTGCGTTGAGCCTTCAGATGTAGATGAACACCAGCACCAACGCCGCGACCACTGCCCATTTTTCCAGGTAGTAGCGCATGCGGTTGCGCTTTTTCAGCGCCTTGCCACGCTCGCGGATCTTGTAGATGCGGGTGAACAGGCGGTTGATGCCACCGGTCTTGTCGCTGGCGTCGTTGGGCGCAGCGGCAGCGGCCATCACGTTGCGGCTGAACCAGCGGTTGAACGCAGTTGCCCAGCGGTACTTGAGCGGGCGTTCGACGTCGCAGAACAGGATGATGCGGTTGTGCTCGGTGGTGTTGGCCGCATAGTGGATGTAGGTTTCGTCGAAGATGACCCCCTCACCATCGCGCCACGCGTATTTCTCGCCGTCCACATCGATGTAGCAGCCATCGTCATTCGGTGTGTCCAGGCCCAGGTGGTAGCGGTAGGAACCGGCATACGGGTCACGGTGGCGCACCAGCTTGGCACCGGGTGGCAGGGTGGCGAACATGGCCGCCTTGACCGTGCCGATGCCTTGCAGCAGCTCGGTCGTGCGTGGGCAAAGGGCCATTGCCGACGGGTGGCTTTCGCCATACCACTTCAGGTAAAAGCGCTTCCAGCCGGTCTTGAAGAACGAGTTGAAACCGACGTCATCGTAATTGTTGGACTTCTTGATTTCACCCACGTGCAGCAACTGGCGACCTTCCTCGCGGATCTCCTGCCAGTGGTCCTGCAGCGGTTTCAGTTCTGGAAAGGCCTCGACCGGCAGGTAAGGCTTGGCCGGGTGTTTGGAGAACAGGTACAGGAAGCTGTTGATCGGGGCCAGGAAGCTGGAGTGGTCGCCCAGCTGGCGAGTCAGCTTGTGGCGAACCCGACCGCGCAGGTGAACATAGGCGATCGAGAGGACGAAGATGAGTACGAGTGCAATTTTCATGGACGTTTACTGGTCGAAGAATGGCCATGCGCCATGGCATGAGCCCGCCAGCATAAACAATCATGGGGGTAGTTTGTACTGATTGTTACGAAACTGTGGGGCGACATTGGTGTAATACCCTACAGTCTTGCGCAAACGTTTCATGTCAGGGAGTTGGTATGGTTCAGGATATACGCCCCAGTGGTAGTCCGTTCAAGCGGCTGTTCTTCGCCTTGCCGGTCAGCGACGCCCAGCGCCGTGACCTGGCCCAGTGGCGGCGAGGGCTGAACCTGCGCAGCGGCAAACCGGTGCCGGCCGCCAACTTCCACGTCACGCTGCTGTTCCTCGGTGATGTGGATACCGCGCAGGTGCCTGCGATTTGCGCGGCCGTCGACCAACTGGCGCTGCCAGCCTCGGCGCCGCGGCTGTTGCTCGACCGTTTGCAGGTGTGGCAGCGGGCCAGCGCCCTGGTGCTGGAGGCGCAGCAGGTACCGCCGACCCTGTTGCAACTGGTGTACGGTTTGCAGCAGGCGCTGCTGCCGTTGGGGATGGAGGCGGCCAAACGTGAGTATCGACCGCACCTGACGCTGTCCAGGGATTACCGCGGGCAGCCGCCCGAGGCCAGCAGCGCGCCGGAGTTTTACCTCACCGCACGACACTTTACGCTCTACGAGTCGCGCAAGGGGGCTTACTGGCCCTTGGCGCAGTGGCCGCTGGTGGACTGACCTGCAGGGGCCGTCCAGGTCAAGCAACTACACCGGCAAGCTCTGGTAAGGCAATTCATCCCCCGGGCTACGTTCGAACTGGCGCTTGTACTCGCGACTGAACTGCGAGGTGCTCTGATAGCCCACCCGGTGCGCAGCCTGTGCCACGCCCAGGCCTTCGCCGATCAGCATCTGCTGCGCCTTGAGTAGCCGCAAGCGCTTGAGGTACTGCATCGGCGCCATGTCGGTGCAGCGCTTGAAATGTTCGTGGAAGGTCGAAACGCTCATGTTGGCGCACGCAGCCAGCGCCTCCACGCTCAGCGGCTCGCTGTAGTGCTCGCGCAGGTGGGCGAGGGCAGCGCCGATGCGGGCGAAGTGCCCCTGTTGCTCCACCAGTGCCCGCAGCACACCGGCCTGGGGACCCCGCAGGGCGGTGTACAGCACTTCGCGTACACGCGCCGGGCCCAGCACTTTGGCGTCCAGCGGGTCGTGCAGGCAGCGCAGCAGCCGTTCCACGCTTTCGCGCATGGGCGCATCGAGTGCCGCCGATGTCATTGACTGCGGGGTTTGCGCCTGCACTTCAGCGTCCGGTGCCAGGCCCATGCTCTGCACCAGTTCACCCAGCACGCCACGGTCGATGCCCACCGCCACGCCCAACAGCGGCGCCTCGCGGGTGGCGAAGGTTTCGCACATGAACGGCACCGACAACGCCTGCACCAGGTAATGCCCGGCGCCGTACTCCAGGGTGCGCGGCCCCAGGCGCGCCAGCTTGCTGCCCTGGGCCAGGATCATCAGGCTTGGTTCGTAGATCTGCGGGCTGCTGGCCACATAGTGGTCCCAGCTCAGCACCTGCACCTGGGGCAGGTGCGTGGGCACAAAGCCTGGGCGCGTGGCGAGGCTGCGGATCAGTGCGCAAAGCGGCGCATTGGCATCGACGTGACGGGTCAGTTGCATGGTGGACCAAGGGCAGAGAATCAGACAGCTTGATCATCGCAGATTGAGGGCGTGGCGCCAGCTATGGGTTGGCATCTTCGTAGAATCAGGCATGCATGCCGGAGAATCAGCCGTGGGCGAGGCGGCAAACGGCGCGCAGAATGCGTCGCCTGAATCGTTTCACTTCACTGCGAGGCCCTGCATGTATACCGCCATCGGTTACGCCGCTCAAACCCCCACCAGCCCCCTGGCCCCCATGACATTCCAACGCCGCAGTCCGCGCCCGGACGACGTCGCCATCGACATCCTGTACTGCGGCGTGTGCCACTCCGACATCCACCAGGCGCGCAACGAATGGGGCATTGCCGTGTACCCGCTGATGCCGGGCCACGAGATCATCGGCCGGGTCACGGCGGTGGGCGACAAGGTCACCGCGTACAAGGTCGGTGACCTGGTGGGCGTTGGCTGCATGGTCGACTCGTGCCGTACCTGTGAAGCCTGCGCCAAGAATCTGGAGCAATACTGCCTGGAAGGCCCGACCATGACCTACGCCACCCCAGACCGGGTCGATGGCAGCAACACCATGGGGGGGTATTCCAGCAGCATCGTGGTCAGCGAGCACTTCGTGGTGCGCATACCAGCCGGCATGGACCTGCCCAGCGCTGCGCCTATCCTGTGCGCCGGCATCACCACCTATTCGCCGCTCAAGCACCACGGCGTGGGCCCGGGCCACAAGATCGGAATCCTCGGCATGGGCGGCCTGGGCCACATGGGCATCAAACTGGCCAAGGCCCTGGGTGCGGAAGTGACCCTGTTCACGCGCTCTCAGGCCAAGGCCGAGGAAGCGCGCCGCCAGGGGGCCGACCATGTGATCGTCTCCACGGATGCCGAGCAGATGCGCGCCGCTGCCGGCCGTTTCGATTTCCTGCTCGACACCATTCCAGTGCAGCACGACCTCAACCCGTACCTGGAAACGCTGAAGTTCGACGGGGTGCACATCCTGGTCGGCCTGATCGAACCGATTGACCCGGCATTGCATGCGGCCAACCTGGTGATGAAGCGCCGGGTGCTGGCGGGGTCGTTGATCGGGGGGATTGCCGAGACTCAGGAAGTGCTGGACTTCTGCGCCGAGCACGACATCCGCTGCGATATCGAGATGCTGGATATCCGCAACATCAACCAGGCCTATGAGCGGATGATTGCCGGTGATGTGAAGTACCGGTTCGTGATCGACATGGCCACGCTACAGGGCTGATTGATCGGTTGCCTGTACGGGCCTCTTCGCGGGCAAGCCCGCTCCTACACAGGGGTGATGTAGGGCTTGCGCGCGGTGGGGCCCGTACAGGCAGCAACGATGCAGCCGTTTTACCAGGCCATTGGCTTGTCCCAGCCCTTCCAGAACAACCATCGCCGCACCTCGCCGTGCGCCCCGGTACCGATCTGCCACTCGGGCCGCCCGCTATCCAGCGCAATCACCGAAATAACCCCCGCATGGCTCGCCGCCACCAGTGTTTGCCCGTCGGCGCTGATATCCATCGCACTGATGGTCGATCCCAGGTAATGCTGCCAATGCTCCGTACCCTCTTCGCCAAACGCCCGCAGGTAGCCATAGGCATCACCCACAATGTACTCGCCATCGCGCGCTACCCCCGCATACACCCTTGCGCCATCCTGCACCAGCGGGGTACGCGGGTCCTGGCTGTAGTAATCGGTATCCAGCCCGTGCAGGTCTGCCACCCTCACGGCCAGCGTGGCGCCGCTGTAGAAATGGCAGGCATTGACGATCAACTGGTCACCGGCGCGGTTGAACAAGGCAAAGTGTGGGTATTCGCTGCCCGGGCCGATGTGCGCCAGCGGCTTGAGCTGTTCGTCCAGAACAAGGTGCCGGCTGCCTTGCTCACCCACGACGATCAGCCGGCCATCCGCCGACACCGCACCATGCTCCATGCTCAGCCCCAGGCTGATATCGTCCGGGTCGGTGCCCTCGGCCAACTCATCGAGCACGCGTGCTTGCTGTGGCAGCAGGCGGGTCGCACCTTGGGTGGCCAGCACAAAGATACCTTCGGCACTCACCAGCAGCACGCGCTGGCCGTCGGGGAAGGGGATCAGCGCGGTCGGTGTGGGCGGCAGGTCGAACGGCTCGAACGGGTAACCTGGCGGCAACCCCTCCAGCCCCGTGGGCCAGGCCAGACGTTGCACCTGCGGGCCACCCCAGCCATCGGTCACACGCACGCCCTCGGCATTGGCCAAGGCGAAATAGCGCCGCGCCGGGCAGCGGCCAAAGTGTTCGACGCCGATGACCGGGGTTACCCCATGGTGGTCTATACGCACCACCTGGCCCTTGTCGTAAGGCATGCCGATACGTGCCAGCAGGCTGCCATCTTCCAGCAGCAGGACACTGCCGATGCCTTGGCCGTGCGCTTCGAGCAACGGTACCAAGGGCTGGTGCGCGGGTGGCCAGGCCTCACGGAAGGCCTGGCGCTGCAGTTCGTCGACGCCAGGGTGGTTGGCTGCCTGCAGGGCTGCCAGCCAGGCGTCGAGCAGGTGTTCGGTGGCGGGTGCCTGCGGCTCTTCGAGGTTGTCCCAACCGTGCGCACGGCCCTGCGCGACATAGTCGTTGACGGCCTGGGCATAGGCGGTAACTGCCTGCTGCCACTGCTGCTGGGGGGGCTGCTTGTCCATGAGCGGATCGGGCTCCTTGTTGCACACGCGTTTCACACAAAGCGTGCATGGTACTCCTTCTGCCTGCCCTGTGGTTGTGAGGCCCCAGCTTGACGCGTACCATGCCGGGCATTCCTATCCATAACAAAACGTACGTTGGCACCCCTGCAAGCGGGTCGCTGGCGTGCGACTTGTTGCGTTGCCTGCGGAGAAGCAGTTTCCACCCATGAACGAACCCATCCCCACACACCTGCCGCCCACAACGGGCAGCGGCAGCTGGCTGAGCGTCATCGCCCTGGCCTTGGCGGCCTTCATTTTCAACACCACCGAGTTCGTCCCGGTGGCGCTGCTCAGTGACATTGGCCGCAGCTTCGACATGAGCACTGCCCAGGTGGGCCTGATGCTGACCATCTATGCCTGGGTCGTGGCACTGGCCTCGTTGCCCATGATGTTGCTGACCCGCAACATCGAACGGCGGCGTCTGCTGCTGTTCGTGTTCCTGGTGTTCATTGTCAGCCACTTGTTGTCGTGGCTTTCGCAAAGCTTCGCCATATTGCTGGTCAGCCGTATCGGCATTGCCCTGGCGCATGCGGTGTTCTGGTCCATCACTGCCTCGCTGGCGGTGCGTGTGGCGCCGCCGGGCCAGCAGGCCAAGGCGCTCGGCCTGCTGGCCACCGGTACTACCCTGGCCATGGTCCTTGGCATCCCGCTGGGCCGCGTAGTGGGCGAGGCACTGGGCTGGCGCATCACGTTCCTGAGCGTTGCCGGGGTAGCGCTTGCCACCATGCTGTGCCTGATGAAATCGCTGCCGCTGCTGCCCAGCCAGAACTCCGGTTCGTTGCGCAGCCTGCCGGTCCTGTTCAAGCGCCCGGCACTGGTCATTACCTACCTGCTGGTGACGCTGGTCATTACCGCGCAGTTCACGGCCTATAGCTATATCGAACCGTTCGCCCTGCACGTAGCGCAGTTTGGCGGCGACCGTACCACGCTGTTGCTGCTGTTGTTCGGCGGTGCCGGGGTTTTTGGTTCGTTGTTGTTCAGCCGCTACAGCGACCGCTTCCCGCATGGCTTTCTGGTGGGGTCGATCGGGTTGCTCGCCGCGTGCCTGTTGCTGATGTTGCCGCTGTCGGGCAACTTCCATGTGTTCGCAGTGCTGAGCATGTTCTGGGGCGTGGCGATTCTCAGCTTCAGTCTGTCGCTGCAGTCCAGGACCCTGAAGCTGGCGTCCGATGCCACCGATGTGGCCATGGCGCTGTTCTCGGGTATCTACAACATCGGCATTGGCGGTGGTGCGCTGCTGGGCAGTATCGTCAGCAGCCAGATGAATGTGGCGCATATCGGCCTGGTGGGCGGTAGCGTAGCAGTGGTCGGGCTGGTACTGGCCGTTGCCAGTACCCAGCGCTTTCGCGAGGCGCTGACTCGCTGAGCCGAGGCCGTTCAGGCCACTTGCAAGCCAAGTAGCGACTCACGCCAATACTGCAGCCCATGCCGATATCAACAAAACCCCCGCCAACACCTGGTTGAACACCCGCAACCGCCCCGGTGCCTGCAGCCACCGGGCGCTCCCCACCCTCAGCAGCGCCCACGTTGCCATGCTCGGCAGAGCGATCAGCAAAAACACCAGCGCCAACTGCCACACTGGCAACGACGGCGCGGCAAATACCCCGACCACCGCCACGGCCATCAACCACACCTTGGGGTTCACCACTTGCAACGAGGCCGCGCTGAGCGCACTGAAGCCTGGCGCCGTGGTCGTGTGGAGCGGGGCGGCGGCACTGCGCAGCATCTTCCACGCCAGGCTGCTGAGCCACAGCACCCCGGCCCAGCTCATCAGCTGTTGCGCCAGGGGGTAGCGCAGCAGCAGTTCGCCCAGCCCCAGCCCGACGAGCAGCACAATGGCTGCAGCCGCGCCACACGCCGCCACGATCGGCGCCAGGCTTGCGCGCAGGCCCCGGTGGGCGCCATGGGCCAGGATCAACAGGTTGGTCGGCCCCGGGCTGATGCTGGACACCAGGGCGAACAGAATGAAGGGCAACAACGACTGCGACATGGTTCAGGGCTCCGTAAACGCGGAGCACCATGCTCGCTGCCTGCCGGCACTCAGTCTGGAAGGTTTGAGCAGCGCCTGCGGTAGTCAGCCGGGGTCAACTGGTAGGCGCGGCGGAACCAGCGCCCCAGATGGCTCTGGTCGGCAAAGCCCAACGCCACGGCCACTTCAGCAGGTGTCTGACCTTGGGCAAGCAGGCGCCGCGCGCGGGCCAGGCGCAGCTGGATCAGGTAGGCATGGGGTGCAATGCCGAACGCTGCCTTGAACGCACGGGTCAGGCGAAAGCGGTCGATGCCGCAGGCCTGGGCCAGGTCTTCCAGGCCGATGTCGCGCTCCAGGTTGGCGTGCAGGAAGTCCCGCGCACGCTGTGCGGTCAGCGGCAGGCGCGGGTCGGGATTGATGCGGCGGCGCCAGTGCAGGTGACGGGTCAGACAGGCCAGTAAATCGTCCATGGCCGTTTGCCTGACGATGCGCAAGTCCTGATCATGCACGGCCTGGAAGGCCTGGGCGGTGGCCCGCGCCAGACGTTCGTCATGGCACAGGGTGTCGGCAAAGCTGGGCAGGCTGTCGCCTGGCGCGTGCTCGTACAGCGCGCGCAGCTGTTGGTCGAGCCAGGCGGGCTCCAGGTACAGCGTCGAATAGGTGAAGCCTTCTTCGGTGGGCGCCAGGCCATCGTGGATGTCGCCAGGCTCAAGTAAAAACACCTGCCCCGGCGTGCTGCGGTGGCGCACCCGGCGGCAGTTGAACTGCTGCACGCCCTGCTCGGTCACGCCGACCAGGAAGCTGTCGTGCCAGTGGGGGTCATAGGCATGCCCGACAAAATGCGCCCGGACCGACTCGATGCCGGTGTCGGCGTCTTGTTTGAAGTCGATCCAGTTGCTCATGGACGTGTACCGTGGGGTAAATCGCTACCTTAGCGCAACGCCCCCGGCTCAGTCTGGAACGATTGTGCAGCCGTTGGTCAGTGCCCGGGCGCGCAGGGCCTCGAAGCGTTCGCGTAGCCACAGGTGCAATTGCGTCACGGCAGGCGTGAGTTGCTTGCGATGAGGGCAAACCAACGTGAGCGGGGTAGACTCGCCGAGCAATTCGGGCAGGACGATTTCCAGTTCCCCGGCCGCAATATTGGCGCTGACATCCAGCCACGACTTGTAGACGATACCTTCCCCCTGGATGGCCAGGCGGCGGATGACGTCGGCATCGTCACTGACCAGCGGCCCACGCACCTGCACGGTGCGATTACCCAACTGCCACTTGTCGTACACCCGGCTGTGCTGCATGTACAGCAGGCAGGCATGCTGCTGCAGCGCGTCGGGGGTGAGCGGGCGGCCGTGGCGGGCCAGGTAGTCGGGCGAGGCCACCAGTACTCGGCGGTTCCATTCGGCCAGCGGCAGGGCGATGTAGTTGGCATCCTGGTTGAGGCCATAGCGGATGGCCACATCCACAGGGTCGCGGTTGAGGTCGGCCATCTGGTCGGACAGAAAGAAGCGCAGTTGCAATGCCGGGTGGTCGCGGCGAAAGGCGCTGAGCCAGGGCAGCAGCATGTTGCGGCCCATGTCGGAAGGGGCCGACACTTGCAGGGTGCCGCGCAGGCTATTGGGGTTGCCATGCAGATCTTCATGGCCCTGGCGCAGGCTTTCCAGCACATTCAGCGCGGTTGGCAGGTAGCGCTCGCCCTCGGCGGTCAGGCGCAGGCTGCGGGTGGTGCGGGCGAACAGGCGTACATCCAGGTCGCGTTCCAGGCGTTTGATCGCGGCAGCCACCTGGCCCGGCAGCAGGCCTGCTTCATGGGCGGCGGCAGTGAAGCTGCCCAGCACGCTGCTGCGGGCAAACAGTTCGAGGTCGGTGATGCGCAGCATTTTCATTCCAGGGATGAAAGTGTTGTTACATTGTGCCGCTTTTTCTTTTTTGCTGGAAAGATAAGATGCGCGGCACATCCACTGTTCATTCCGGAGTTGTCGCATGGATACCGTATCGCTGGCCAAGCGCCGTTACACTACCAAAGCTTACGATGCCTCACGCCGCATTCCCCAAGCCACTGTCGACGCCCTGCTCGAACAACTGCGCCACAGCCCGTCGTCGGTCAATTCCCAGCCCTGGCATTTCATCGTCGCCGACACGGCCGAAGGCAAGGCCCGCCTGGCCAAGAGCACGGCGGAGGGTTATGCCTACAACACGCAGAAGCTTCTCGATGCCTCGCATGTGATCGTGTTCTGCACCCGTACCGAAATGACTGAAGAACACCTGAACACCGTGCTCGATCAAGAGGCTGCCGATGGCCGTTTCCGTGATGAGCAAGCGCGCGCCGGGCAAAACCAGAGCCGCCGTCACTACGTCAACCTGCACCGCTTCGACCAGAAGGACGTGCAGCACTGGATGGAAAAGCAGACCTACCTGGCGTTGGGTACTGCCTTGCTGGGGGCGGCGGCGCATGGGCTGGATGCCACGCCGATCGAGGGCTTCGACAGCAAGGTACTGGATGCCGAATTGGGCTTGCGTGAGCGTGGCTTTACCAGCGTGGTGATCCTGAGCCTGGGTTACCGCAGCGAGACGGACTTCAATGCCGGGCTGAACAAGTCGCGGTTGCCGGCATCGCAAGTGTTCACCTTTCTGTGAGGTGTCCGGGGCCGCTGTGCGGCCCTGGCACTGCTGGTGGTAAAGCTGGCAAGGCCCTGGCTTCGACCTCCCGCTCCGGCAAACTGGCAACGGCCCGGCATATACCGCATACTTGTCGGCAAATGCCGAAAAGGAGCGTGCCATGCTTGCCGAAGTGCTTCGCGACAACGGTTACCACGAGTATCGGGCGCGCCTGCAGGCGCTGCTGGACATTCCCGAGCTTGCCAGCGACTTCGAAATTCACACCCGCATCACCGATGGTTTTGCCGCCACCTGGTTGGTGAAACTGACCGAACGCGGTGTGCTCACGCCGGTGGAGCGCGACCAGATCATTCCGCTGCGCACGCTCAAATCCCGTATCGAGCGTGACCAACCGCTGACCGTGGATGAGAGCGATCGGTTGTTCCGCTCGGCCCACATCACCGCCATGGCCGAGGCCGTGTTCGGTGAAGCGGGCAAGGCCAAGCGCTGGCTGTCCAAGCCCAAGGAACGCTTCTCGGGGCTGACGCCGATGCAGATGCTCACCACCCAGCAAGGCACCACTCAGGTCGAAGAAATGCTGCTGCAGATTGCCGAGGGCTATGGCCTGTGATTTTGTGGCGAATCAGCGCCTATGCAGACCTGAGCGACACGGGGGGCTTGCGTGTAAGCGGCCGCTGGCACCAGGCGGGTCGGCCGGTGGTGTATGCCGCCACCAGCCCTCCCGGGGCGATGCTGGAGGTGTTGGTGCATCTGGAGATCGACCCCGAGGATTTCCCTACCACCATGCGCTTGCTTCGCATCGAACTGCCTGACACGGTTTCCCAGGCGCAGTTGCCCGCTTTGCAGCCCGGCTGGTCTGCCCAGCCTGAGTTGACCCGTACGCTGGGCAATCGCTTTCTGGATGACTGTTCGGCATTGCTGCTACCGGTGCCAAGCGCGATCATGCCCAGCACTACCAATTACCTATTCAACCCACGGCACCCGCAGGCGCAGAGCGCGAAAATCCAGGTTGAGGATTTCACCCCGGACAGCCGCCTGTTCTAGGGCGTGGTCACCACAGTGCTGCCGATGCTGACGCCAGCACCCGGCCAAACACTTCGAGCGCCTTGTCCACGTCAGCCTCGGTGCTGAAACGGCCGAGGCTCAAGCGCACACTGTTGCGTGCTTGGCGTTCATCCAGCCCCAGTGCCAGCAGCACATGCGAGGCAGCGTTGCTCGCCGAGTTGCAGGCCGAGGTGGTCGACAAGGCCAATTCGCTGGCCAGCGCCGTGCTGTTGAAGCCCTTGCTGTCGATGCACAGGTTCAAGGTATGGGGAATACGTTGCTTGGCGCAGCCATTCAGGGTAACGCCGGGCATGGCCAGCAGGCCTGTGCGCAGGCGTCTTGCCAATTGCTCAAGGCGCTGGTACTCGCTGTCGCCGGGTTGGCCGGCCAAGGCAAAGGCGCTGCCCATGCCAGCGATCTGATGGGTCGCCAGGGTGCCGGAACGCAAGCCTTGCTCATGGCCGCCGCCGTGCATCTGCGCACGCATCAGCGCGCGAGCGCGTGGCCCCACATACAGCGCACCGATGCCTTTGGGCCCGTAGACCTTGTGTGCCGAAAAAGACATCAGGTCCACGGCCATCGTATGCAGGTCGATTGCCAGCTTGCCCACAGCCTGCGCGGCATCCACGTGCAGCAGGGCACCGTGGGCACGCACCTGCTCGCCGATCGCGGCAAAGTCGGTGACCGTACCCAGTTCGTTGTTGACCGCCATCAGCGATACCAGGCGGGTGTCAGCGCGCAACGCTGCCTGTACGCTTGCGGGCTGGATCAGGCCGGCGGCATCCGCCGCCAGGCGAGTAACGGCCCAGCCTTGGCGCTCCAGTTCGGCCACGGTGTCGAGCACGGCCTTGTGTTCCAGCTGGCTGGTGATCAGGTGTCCGGGCTGGCCGATGCCTTGGGCAATACCCTTGAGCGCCAGGTTGTTGGACTCGGTCGCCCCCGATGTCCACACCAGATGCTCGGGTTGCGCACCGATGCACTCGGCCACTTGCTGACGGGCCTGCTCTACGGCGTGACGTGCAGCTTGGCCGAAGGCGTGCCCGCTGGACGCCGGGTTGCCGAAGTTGGCCTGGCTTCCCAGGCAGGCGAGCATGGTTTCGATGACCCGGTCGTCAACCGGGGTTGTGGCGGCGTAATCGAAGTAGAGTGGGGCGCTAGGCATTGAGGCGGGTCCGTGTCAGTGGCCGTGAAATCGGCAATCATTGACGTAAGCGTACCCGCCAGCAGCGCGATATTTTTCACTTCCTTTGGTTCGATTCTCGATGCTTATAGAAAAAAATTCTCTTTCTAAGACATTGCATGGAATTTTCTACTTTTTTGGGTGAGGTGCCATAAATGGCCCCTCGCCAGCTTTTTCAGGCGGGCTCCAGCGCCTTCTCTTCCTCGGCCACCACGCGCTCGCACAATTCGGTGATCTGTTCGCGCATCCAGCGGTTGGCCGGGTCCTGGTCGGTGCTTTCATGCCAGTACAGGTGCGTTTCCAGTGCAGGCACCTCCACCGGCAGCGCCTGATAACGCAACTGATGGCGACGGGCGAAGCGCTCGGGAACCGTCATGGCCATGTCGGTCTGCTGCAACACCTGCGACGCCATGAGGTAGTGTTGCGAACGCAGGGCGACCTTGCGTTGCACACCCATCTTGCCCAGCGCCAGGTCGACGTAACCCAGGCCGTTGCGTCGGCTGGAAATATGGATATGGGTCATGCCCAGGTAGCTGTCGAGGGTCAGCTTGCTGTCGGCCAGCGGGTGGCCCTGGCGCAGGGCGCAGACATAGCGGTCCTGCATCAGTTTGATGTGGCGCACCTGCGGGTCGGTGTTCAGTGGCGCGTCGATGGCAAAGTCCAGGCGGCCGGCCGCGAGTTCCTTGGTGGTCTCGCGGCGCTTGCACAGGAAACTCTCGATCATTACCGCCGGCGCCAGGCGGCGCAGGCGCTGGAACAGCGGCGGCAAGATGACCGCTTCGGTCAGGTCGGTCATGCTGATGCGGAAGGTCTTGTTGGCCTGCTGCGGATTGAACGTGCGGCTTTCCTGCACCGAGGTCCGCAGCAGCGCCAGTGCGTTGCGCACCGGGCCGATGATGTTCTGCGCCATGGGTGTGGGCACCATGCCTTGCGCGGTGCGCACGAACAGCGGGTCATTGAAGGTTTCGCGCAGACGCGACAGGGCATTGGACACTGCCGGCTGAGTAATGCCGACGATCTGCCCGGCGCGGGTCAGGTTGGCTTCGGTGTAGATCGCATCGAACACGATGAACAGGTTGAGGTCGACCTTGCTGAGGTTCATGGGCGCCGCTCTTTGTTGGAGTTATCGGTCGATCATATATCGGTTATGAATGTTTATACACGCGGAAAATAGACTAGGTGTATGGAGCCATGCTGCTCTAGGCTCTGCTCCACGTACTCCGAACTGTGAAGGTAGCCCTGATGGATTTCGCCTATTCACCCAAGGTCCAGGCACTGCGCGAGCGTGTCACTGCGTTCATGGACGCCCATGTCTACCCTGCCGAAGCCGTGTTCGAGCGCCAGGTCGCCGAGGGTGACCGCTGGCAGCCCACTGCAATCATGGAGGAACTCAAGGCCAAGGCCCGCGCCGAAGGGCTGTGGAACCTGTTCTTGCCAGAGTCGGAATACGGCGCCGGCCTGAGCAACCTGGAGTACGCACCGCTGGCAGAGATCATGGGCCGCTCGTTGCTCGGGCCGGAGCCGTTCAACTGCTCGGCGCCGGACACCGGCAACATGGAAGTGCTGGTGCGCTATGGCAGCGAGGCACAGAAACGCCAGTGGCTGGAGCCGCTGCTACGCGGCGAGATCCGCTCGGCGTTTGCCATGACCGAACCGGACGTGGCCTCCTCGGACGCCACCAACATGGCTGCTACCGCCATACGGGACGGTGACGAGTGGGTAATCAACGGCCGCAAGTGGTGGACTTCCGGCGCCTGCGACCCGCGCTGCAAGGTCATGATCTTCATGGGCCTGTCCGACCCTGAAGGCCCACGCCACCAGCAGCATTCCATGGTGCTGGTGCCGACCGACACGCCGGGCGTGAAGATTGTCCGCCCGCTGCCGGTGTTCGGTTATGACGATGCGCCCCATGGTCATGCCGAAGTCCTTTTCGAGAATGTGCGGGTGCCGTACGAAAACGTGATCCTTGGCGAAGGCCGCGGCTTCGAAATTGCCCAGGGTCGACTGGGCCCAGGCCGTATCCACCACTGCATGCGCTCGATCGGCATGGCCGAGCGCGCGCTGGAGCTGATGTGCAAGCGCTCGGTGGAGCGTACTGCCTTTGGTCGGCCACTGGCACGCTTGGGCGGCAACGTCGACAAGATCGCCGACTCGCGCATGGAGATCGACATGGCCCGGCTGCTGACGCTCAAAGCGGCCTACATGATGGACACCGTCGGCAACAAGGTGGCCCGTAGCGAGATCGCCCAGATCAAGGTGGTGGCGCCGAACGTGGCATTGAACGTGATCGACCGGGCTATCCAGATACATGGCGGGGCAGGGGTAAGCGGCGATTTCCCGCTGGCCTACATGTATGCCATGCAGCGCACCCTGCGCCTGGCTGACGGGCCGGATGAAGTGCACCGGGCCGCGATTGGCAAGTACGAAATTGGCAAGTATGTGCCGGTGGAGATGTTGCGTAGCGGGCGGTGAACGCGTCAGCCTGCCCCGGCCCATTCGCGGGTGAACCCGCGCCTGCAGTGATTGCGCAAAGTCCTGCAACTTGTAGGACGTATCTGAATTTTGGCTGATGCCACTTGTATCTCCCTTGCTGGTGATAGGTTTCCAACCTGAGTCAAGTACAGGGAGTTCATATATGCGCGTCAATCTAGAGGGAAAAGGTCAGGCGGTAGATGGCGATATCACCACAACGGGTGCTGTCTGTATTGCGACCGGGGCCGGCTACCTAGACGAAGGCCGAATGGTGCTCCGTGAAGGCGACCACACCACGCCATGCCCTCTTTGTGGGCAGGCGGGAACTGTCGCCGAAGGTGTGGATCACTTTATTTCAGATGGCCAGCGGGTGGCTATGGATGGTGCGTTGGTTGTCTGTGGCTGTTCGCCGGGCACCAACCGGGTAGTCGCGCCCTTGTATGAGGCTCCGCCGTCCATGCACTCCATTGCAGGGCGTGCCAATACCCACGCTGCCGAGCTGTCACCCACCTTCAACCCCGAGCGCTTCTCCCAACCGGTAATAGGTGCACTGCCTGGCACGCTGGAGCCTGGCTTCTACGTGGTTCCACGACGCATGTCGTTTCCCCAGATACTGCTTCAACTGGCCGGTCACGATTCCACGTTGCCGATCTCACGGTTACAGCGGCTCAACCCCACGTATGCGCAAGGGTTCAAAGCTGGGGAAATTTTCGTTATCGGTGATTCTGACAATGGAAATGCCTGCACGCGCGAAGAGGGAGAGCTTATGGCGGCGGCGCAGCATGCGCGGCGTGCGCTGGAAGCACTCGACTACGTCGAAGCGGATTTCATGATGCAGCACCAGGCCGAAATCGCCGGCTTGCTCAGCAACGCCAGTCTGTCCATGGGCGTGGGCAAGGACATGCTGGATCAAGGCTTGAAACAAGTAAGCAATACCTTGACCAGCATCGAGCAATTGCACCAGCGTGAGTTCATGCACAATGGCCATTTGAATAGTCCGGGTTTCTTCGCCGAGCGCAGGCGGTTGTTGCAGCAACTGGATGGCCAGTTGAAAGCGGCGTTGCTTAATAAGCAACTGAATCTGGGGAGCTATGAGCGGCTGAAGAAGAGCTTGCGTATCTCTACCAAGAGCCTGGTGCACCATTGGTCGAAAGCGGGCGGACCGGGGCAAATTCCGGGGTATGCGACACATCTTGAGAAGGTGGCGCGGTTAAGTAAGTACCTTCAATACGGAGGGTATGCAGCGATTGGGCTGGGCGGGACCTCGTCTTATCTGAAAGTAAAAGAAGTCTGTCGGGCCGGGGAGACTCGTGCTTGTCGAAAGGTTCGGTTTACTGAAGCGGGAAATTTTGCAGGAGGTCTAACGGGAGGGTTGGTAGGCGCCTCTGGTGGAGGTGCTGCAGCAGCTGCGTTATGCGGTATTTTTGCGGTGGGTACCGGTGGGTTTGGTGCAGTGTGCGGGATTGCGATCGTTGGCGCCGCCTCTTCTGCAAGCGCTATTGGTATTGGCGCCCTCGGAGAGCGGACCGGTGAATTCCTTCATGAGGTGACTGATGATTGACTTTGACAATTGGTCCCCATTGTTGCAAATAGTATTCCTGAGTGCGCCTTTCGTCCTGGGCCTTGCGGGGATCGCTATCAATGTGAAAATTGCTTTGTCGAGTGATTTTGATGTCGCCCTTTCAGCGATCACGAGCAACCCCTATCTTGAGCAGATGAAACCCGTATGGGGCGGACGAAACCTAAGGCATCGATGTCTACTGATGAGTACAGTAAGCGCTTTGGTCACATTCCCAAGGCTACATTTACGCCTCGGATGGTTGAACGAAGCGGAGCTTGACAATTTCCCCCCAAAGTTGAGGCGATATATGGGAGCAGCCCTTTGGCTGATCTTGATTGCCTCACTTTGGGGAGCGGTTGGTTACTTCATCATCAAGCAATGATTGCAACTCAGACCCGCAACTGTGGGTCATTCTTCTTTTGTCCCGTTGTTTTCTTATCGTTAGCTGCTTTTTCTATCGTCTTTTCGTCTTTATTCAACGTCTGCCCCCGCGTCTTGATCAACGAAATCACCACCCCACCCAGCAACAACCCGAATGTCACGCCCAGTGACAGCAGCGCCGGCACCTTGCCCACCATGCCGTGGTAGAAAATCTTGCAGCCAATGAAGATCAACACCAGTGCCAGTGCGTACTTGAGGTAGACGAACCGGTGCATCAGCGCCGCCAGCGCGAAATACAGCGAGCGCAAGCCGAGGATGGCGAAGATGTTGGAGGTGTAGACGATGAACGGGTCCTGGGTGATGGCGAAGATCGCCGGCACGCTGTCGACGGCAAACACCAGGTCGGCCAGTTCGATCAGTACCAGTGCCAGAAACAGCGGGGTGGCATAACGCAGCGCCTTGCTGTGCCCGGCCGGGGTGTGGCGTACGAAGAAGTGCGAGCCATGGATCTGGTCGGTAACCCGCATGTGCCGCCGCACGAACTT
The DNA here is from genome assembly GCF_036630035.1 of Pseudomonas sp. LTR0. Classification (NCBI taxonomy): domain Bacteria; kingdom Pseudomonadati; phylum Pseudomonadota; class Gammaproteobacteria; order Pseudomonadales; family Pseudomonadaceae; genus Pseudomonas; species Pseudomonas sp. LTR0. The sequence continues at coordinate 3,325,395 of NZ_CP123734.1, read as the reverse complement.
GAGGATCGGGTTGTTGGCCAGGTCCGGGCGGCTGTCTTCCTTCGACAGCGCCATTTTCACCCCGGTAAACAGCAAGAAGGCACCAAAGATGTACAGCACCCAGGCAAAGTTCTGTACCAGCGCCGCGCCCACGCCGATCATGATGGCCCGCAGGAACACCACGCCCAGGATACCCCAGAACAGCACGCGGTGCTGGTAGCGGCGGGGGATGGCGAAGTAGCTGAAGATCATCGCCATGACGAACACGTTGTCCATCGACAGCGACTGTTCGACCAGGAAACCGGTGTAGAACTCCAGCGCCGACTGCGCACCCAACTGGTACCAGACCCCCGCGCCGAACAGCACACCGACACTGAAATAGCCCGAATACAGCAGCAGGCTCTCGCGCATTTCAATTTCCCGGTCGTGGCGGTGCAGCACGCCCAGGTCGAGCACCAGCAAACCGATGACGATGGCCATGAACACCAGCCACAACCAGGCGCTGGTACCGAGGACAGGTGTTGTGAGGAATGCTTGCAGAGCTGTCATGAGCCCCTCCTTGAATGTCGACGTTGCATGGCAACAGTGATCCGACATGGCGGCTTGGCAGCCGTCAGAGGGGCCCGGTATCACATGAGCTTGAGCCTAGACCCGTTTGCCTGTGGTGCCGAATGGGTAGCTGTTACATTTCTTTGCCGGTGCAGCGCTCAAGCCCGCAATCCTTTGCTCAGCCCTTTCCCTTCTATTAAATAACTCCGGTTATAGCCAAAACCAATCGAAAGCATGAGCTTTGCCAATGAGCCTTCAGCGGGATGATTAGTTAGGATTCTATCCATCAACTGATTCCAACCCCATGAAGGAGCTTCTCTCATGCCAATCATCAACAGCCAGGTCAAACCCTTCAACGCCACCGCCTACCACAAAGGCGAGTTCGTTCAGGTCAGCGAAGCCGATCTGAAAGGCAAGTGGTCTGTCGTGTTCTTCTACCCGGCCGACTTCACCTTCGTTTGCCCGACCGAGCTGGGTGACCTTGCTGACAACTACGCCGAGTTCCAGAAGCTGGGCGTGGAAATTTACGGTGTTTCCACCGATACCCACTTCACTCACAAAGCCTGGCACGACACTTCCGACACCATCGGGAAGATCCAATACCCGCTGATCGGTGACCCGACTCACGTCATTTCGCGCAACTTCGACGTGCTGATCGAAGAAGCCGGCCTGGCCGACCGCGGTACCTTCGTGATCAACCCGGAAGGCCAGATCAAGATTGTCGAGCTGAACGACGGTGGTGTAGGCCGTGATGCTGCCGAACTGCTGCGTAAGGTCAAGGCTGCCCAGTACGTTGCCGCTCACCCAGGCGAAGTGTGCCCGGCCAAGTGGAAAGAAGGCGAAGCCACTCTGGCGCCGTCGCTGGACCTCGTAGGCAAGATCTAAGGTCATGCCCATAACGCGGGCGGTAAGCAGCCGCCAAAGCTGAAATACCTACCGCCCCGTCAAACGCCCGGGCGACCTCGCCTGGGCGTTTTTGTATCCGAGTTTTGAAAAAGGAATCGCCCGTATGTTGGACGCCACGCTTAAATCGCAACTGAAAACCTACCTGGAGCGGGTCACCCAGCCGATCGAGATCGTTGCCTCCCTCGACGACGGCGCGAAGTCCCGCGAATTGCACGACCTGCTGGTGGAAATTGCCGGCCTGTCGAACCTCATTACCTTCAGCGCGGACGGTACCGATGCCCGTCGCCCTTCGTTCTCGCTGAACCGCCCGGGTGCCGATATCAGCCTGCGTTTCGCCGGCATCCCCATGGGCCACGAGTTCACCTCGTTGGTGCTGGCGCTGCTGCAAGTCGGCGGCCATCCGTCAAAGGCCAGTGCCGAAGTGATCGAGCAGATCCAGGCCCTGGAAGGCGAATTCAGCTTCGAAACCTACTTCTCGCTGTCCTGCCAGAACTGCCCGGACGTGGTCCAGGCGTTGAACCTGATGGCGGTACTCAACCCCAACGTGCGGCATGTTGCCATCGACGGTGCGCTGTTCCAGGACGAAGTGGAATCGCGCAAGATCATGGCGGTACCGAGTATCTACCTCAACGGTGAAGTGTTTGGTCAGGGCCGTATGGGCCTGGAAGAAATCCTTGGCAAGATCGACACCAACGCCGGCGCCCGCCAGGCCGAGAAGATCAACGCCAAGGATGCCTTTGACGTGCTGGTTGTCGGTGGTGGCCCCGCTGGCGCCGCTGCTGCCATCTACGCTGCCCGCAAGGGCATCCGCACCGGTGTTGCCGCCGAGCGCTTCGGCGGCCAGGTGCTGGACACACTGGCCATCGAGAACTTTATCTCGGTGCAGGAAACCGAAGGGCCGAAGCTGGCCACGGCGCTGGAAGAGCACGTCAAACAGTACGACGTCGACATCATGAACCTGCAGCGCGGTGAAGCGCTGATTCCTGCTGCCGAGGGCGGTCTGCACGAAGTGCGTCTGGCGGGGGGCGCTTCGCTGAAGGCCAAGACTGTGATCCTGGCCACCGGCGCCCGCTGGCGCGAAATGAACGTGCCAGGTGAGCAGGAGTACCGCGGCCGCGGCGTGGCCTACTGCCCGCACTGTGACGGCCCGCTGTTCAAGGGTAAACGCGTGGCGGTGATTGGCGGCGGCAACTCGGGTGTGGAGGCGGCCATCGACCTGGCCGGTATCGTCGCCCAGGTGACGCTGATCGAGTTCGACAGCCAGCTGCGTGCCGATGCGGTGTTGCAACGCAAGCTGCACAGCCTGCCGAACGTTAACGTGATTACCAGCGCGCTGACCACCGAGGTGCTGGGCAATGGCGAGAAGGTGACCGGCCTGCGCTACAAGGACCGCACCACGGATGAACAGCACGAAGTGGCACTGGAAGGCATCTTCGTGCAGATTGGCCTGTTGCCCAATACTGACTGGCTGAAGGGCACCGTCGAGCTGTCGCCGCGTGGCGAAATCATTGTCGACGCCAAGGGCCAGACCAGCATCCCCGGTGTGTTTGCCGCCGGTGACGTGACTACCGTGCCGTACAAGCAGATTGTCATTGCGGTGGGTGAGGGGGCCAAGGCATCGCTGGCGGCCTTTGACCACCTGATTCGGACTTCGGCACCGGCGTAAGCCTGTACCGGCCCTTTTCGCGGCTAAAGCCGCTCTCGCAGGACTGCGCAGTTGTTGAAACTGTGAAAATCCCTGTAGGAGCGGGTTTACCCGCGAAAGGGCCGGTTCAAGCAAAGCAGCACCTGAAGGTGTCTATGCTTACAGCAGACCTCTCAGGAACCACACCCATGACCCTGATCAGCCGCGAACCCTGGTGGCTAGTCCCCCCAAAGCCCGGGGAGCAAGAGCAGGACCTGCACTGGGGCTACCTGGAAATCTACGCCGACGGTCGCGCTGTGTTCGTCGACCAGCGCCCCACTGACCGGGAACTGGCCGAGCGCAAGAGCTGCCGCAATTTCCCCGACCCCGAACCGTGACGGCTCAGCCTTCCAGTTCGGCCAGGCGCGCTTCCAGCGCCGCAATGCGGGCTTCGAGGGCTTCGATGCGGTCTTCTGACACACTGCCGCCACTGTTGCGCGCGCCGCCTTCCTGTTGGCGTGCAGCGAGAATCGCCTCGATTTCCGCCGGGTCGCCCAAGGCATGGGTGTAGCGGTCTTCACGCTGGCCGGCCTGACGTGGCAGGTGCAAAGCCAGGTCCCGCGAGATCAGGCGCTCCAGCTGATGCTGGATCTGCTCGGTGTCGTCAAAGTCGTGCAGGCGGTTGCTACGGGTCAGCAGTTCGTTGAGGGTTTGCGGGCCCCGCAGGAACATCAGGCCCATCAACACCAACTGTGCTGGCACCAGCTCCAGTGCCTTGTCTACCCGATGTTCCCAGCGGTCGGCACGGCTGCCCATCTGCAGGCGGGTCATGCCCTGACCTTCGAGGGCGCGCAGCGCCTGGCCGACCTGGCCTTGGGTGAGGTTCATCACCGGCTCGCGGCTGGTCTTCTGGTTGCAGGCCAGGACCAGGGCATTGAGGGTCAGCGGGTAGCTTTCCGGGCTGGTGGCCTGCTTTTCGATCAGCGAGCCGAGAACGCGGATCTCGATGCTGTTGAAGCGGCCTTCACCTGCGGTTTCGTGTTCTGACATGGCCCTGTCTCGTGGCTGGGGAAAGGCCACTAGGGTAGGTAATGCCATCGAGTAAGGCAATTGGGGCCGCAATGCGGCCCCGGCGCGCTTAGCCGTTACGCCGCTCTTCAGCCTGACACGCCGCCGCAGTGAACAGCACATCGGTCGAAGAGTTCAGCGCCGTTTCGGCCGAATCCTGCAACACGCCAATGATGAAGCCCACCGCCACTACCTGCATGGCAATTTCGCTTGGGATGCCAAACAGGCTGCACGCCAGCGGAATCAGCAGCAGCGAACCCCCGGCCACGCCCGAGGCGCCGCAGGCGCACACTGCCGCCACCACGCTGAGCAGCACGGCAGTTGGCAGGTCTACCTGGATACCCAGGGTATGCACTGCGGCCAGGGTCAGCACGGTAATGGTGGTTGCCGCGCCGGCCATGTTGATGGTTGCGCCCAGCGGGATCGACACCGAGTAAGTGTCTTCATGCAGGCCGAGGCGTTCCGACAATGCCATGTTGACAGGGATGTTGGCGGCCGAGCTGCGGGTGAAGAACGCAGTAATGCCGCTTTCACGCAGGCACAGCAGCGTCAGTGGGTAGGGGTTGCGGCGGATCTTCCAGAACACGATCAGCGGGTTCATCACCAGCGCCACGAACAGCATGCAGCCAATCAGTACCGCCAGCAGGTGCAGGTAGCCGAGCAGGGCGTCCAGGCCAGACTGTGCCAGGGTGGAGCTGACCAGGCCAAAAATGCCCAGCGGGGCGAAGCGGATGACCATGCGCACGATCAGGGTGACGCCATTGGACAGGTCTGCGACCACGGTGCGGGTGGTTTCGCCGGCATGGCGCAGGGCCACGCCCAGGCCGACGGCCCAGGTCAGCACGCCGATGAAGTTGGCATTGAGCAGGGCATTGACCGGGTTGTCTACCGCGCTCAGCAGCAGGTTCTGCATTACCTCGGCGATGCCGCCTGGCGCGCTCAGCGTGGCTTCGCTGGTGCTTAGCGCCAGGTGCGAGGGGAACAGCATGCTGGCAACCACGGCCACCACTGCAGCGGCAAAGGTGCCCAGCAGGTACAGCCAGAGGATCGGGCGAATGTGGATTTCCTGGCCGTGACGATGGTTGGCGACCGAAGCCATGACCAGGATGAACACCAGCACAGGCGCAACCGCCTTCAGGGCACTGACGAACACCTTGCCAAGAAAGGCCAGGTCACGGGCGATGGCAGGTGCCAGCAGGGCGAGGGCGATACCGGCGAGCAAGCCGATGACGATCTGGGTCACCAGGCTGGTGCGGTTGAGGAGGCGGAGAAAAGGGGTCATGTGCAGCGGTATCTCGGAATCTGGAAAGGGCGGACTTTACCATAGAGCACCTATGGCGCATGCCGGGCTGTGTTCGTAGTCAATCAGGCTTTTACGGCTACCAGTGAAACAACTCCCGCCGCGCCCCCTCGGTAATCGCCACGATCCCTGGGTGCTTGACCTTGCGCTCCACCGAAATGGCATAGAACGATTCGTGCACGGCTTCGGTCTGCCCGATCAGTTGCACGCCATACTGACGGCACACCTCTTCGGCGATTACGCTGGGAGCAACGAAAATGCCGCTGCCCGATTGACCGAACGCTTGCATCAAGGCACTGTCATCGAACTCCCCCACGATCCGTGGTTGCACCTGCTGCTCGCCCAGCCACCGCAGCAGGCGGCTGCGTACCACGGTCTCCTGGCCGGGAACAAGCAGCGGAGCATCCTGCAGACACGCTGGAAAAGGACCGTCCAGCCGTTGTACCAGCGCCGGTGTGGCGAAGAAGCTCAGCCCGCACTCGCCCAGCTTCTGGCTGTAGCCCTTGATGTCCAGGTGGTTGGGCATGGGGCTGTCGGAAATCACCAGGTCCAGGCGCTGGATAGCCAGGTCTGCCAGTAACCGCTCAAGTTTGTCCTCGCGGCAGTTGATGCGCAGCACCTCCTCCAGATCCATGGTCGGTGCCAGCAGGCGGTAGACAATGGATTTGGGCACCACGTCAGCCACCCCCACACGAAACAGGATCTGCTCCTGAGGGCCGGCGCGCAGCATGGCTTCAAGCTCGCTGCCAATCTGAAACATCTGTTCTGCATACACCAGGGCCTGGCGGCCGGTTTCGGTCAGTTCCAGCTGCCGGCCGGCGCGCTGGAACAGTTCCAGGCCGTAGGTTTGCTCGAACAGGGTGATCTGCCCGCTGATGGTTTGCGGTGTGAGGTTCAGCTGTTGGCTGGCGCGGGTGATGCTGCCCGTCTTGGCCACGGCCCAGAAGTAATGCAGCTGGCGATAGTTAAGCACCGTCGGTCGTTCCGATTCGTAAAAACCGAAGTATATGCCATGAAAATACGAATTTTCCTGAACTATTGCCGTCTCTAGAATGCACGGCTACCAGGCGCCATGCGCCGCCGGGTTATTTCAAGCGAGGACACCATGCTGCAATTCAAATCCATTGGCACCCCGTTGGTGCTGGCTTTGGCCCTGTTCACCCTGGCAGGCTGCGACCAGGCCGAGAAATCCGCCCAGCAGATGCTCGACCAGGCGGCGCAGTCGGCCAAGCAGGCCATCGACGACACCAACAAGGCTGCCCAGCAGGCGCTGAGCGAAGCCATCGGCAGCGAAGGGCACAAGCCCAAGGATGCCGAGAAGAAAGAAGAAACCCAGGAAATCTGACCCCAACCGACGCTGCAGGATTTGAACAATGGAATATTTGCTGGAACTCGCCGCTAGCCCGACCGCCTGGGTTGCCCTGGCTACGCTGGTGGCCATGGAAATTGTACTGGGCATCGACAACCTGATCTTCATCTCGATCCTGACCAACAAATTGCCGGTGGAGTACCGCTCCAAGGCGCGGCGTATCGGTATCAGCATGGCCTTGGTCATGCGGCTGGCCTTGCTCAGCACCGTGGCCTGGATCGTTCAGCTGACCGACCCGGTGTTCGAAGTGTTCGGCAACACCTTCTCGTGGAAGGATGTGATCCTGATTGCCGGTGGTCTGTTCCTGCTGTGGAAGGCGACCAAGGAGATTCACGAAAACGTCGACCCGCATGGCGCCAAGGAGGAAGCCAAAGTCTCCTCCACGGTTACCCTGGGCTTTGCTGCGGCGATCTTCCAGATCCTGCTGCTGGATATCGTCTTCTCGGTCGACAGCATCATCACCGCCGTGGGCATGACCGAGCACCTGCCTATCATGATTATCGCCGTTATCACTGCTGTGATCGTGATGATGGTGGCAGCCGATCCGCTGGCCAATTTCATCAACGACAACCCGACCGTGGTCATGCTGGCGCTGGGTTTCCTCATCATGATCGGCATGACGCTGATCGCCGAAGGCTTCGGCGCCCATGTACCCAAGGGCTATGTGTATGCCGCCATGGCGTTCTCGACGGCTATCGAGGTCCTCAACATCCTGGCCCGCCGGGCGCGTTTGAAGCGTGAAGCGGCTGAAGGTTGATGTAAAAAAGGCGTTTTGCGCCCCCCCTCACGGACAAGCCCGCTCTTACAGGTACCTCGCGTCCCACTGGCATTGCGAAATACCTGTGCAGCGGGCTTGTCCGTGAGTGGGCTTCAGAAAATCCTGAGGTTAGCTCACCCCGGCATGCCGCCGCGCCCGTGATACCGGCTGTGGCCTTGGCGGGGCCTGCGGTGGCAGGTGGTGATGGTGTGCATGACGCCGCACGATACGCAGTACACCCCACAGCATGGCGGCTGCGACGCTTAGCCACATGCCTACCAGCATGAGTATTGCCATGGTCAGGCTCATCTGTGCCTCCATCTCTACGGCAAGCGCTTGATTGGCCCGCGTTTACCTTCCAGACACTGCTTTAGTCTAGCCCTTCGCCTGTGACGTTCCATCGAACAATGGTCGATCTCTAGTGCCGATTCGCTCCAAGGCGCTGTCGGACTATACCCGCGCGGCTGTCGGACCTATGATCGGTGGCCAGAGCCGGGCGCTGCCTGCCTGGCGTTGGAACAAGCGAGTGTCCATGGAGCAACATTCCTTCAAGGCTGCCCCCCGACGGCTACTGGCCGCCTGTCTGCTGGCTGCCACCCTGGCCGGCTGCGCCAGCGCACCGCCCGGTAACCTCAAGGGCCTGCCGCAGCGGGTCGAAATCAGCAGCGTGCCGTTCTACCGTGGCAACGCCAACCACAGCGGGGCCATGGCGCTGGCGGCAGTGCTGTCGCAGCAGGGGGCGCCTATTACGCCGGGCTTGCTGGATAAGCCGCTGAACCTGCCTCAGGGCGCCGAAACGCTGGATACCGCTATTCCCCGTGTGGCGCGGGACTACGGCAGGGTGGTGTACCCGCTGGACAAGCAACTGGACGCGCTGTTGACCCAAGTGGCGGCGGGCAACCCGGTGCTGCTGCGTTACGAGGAAGGTTCGGCCTGGTGGAGCGAGCCGCGCTATGCGGTGTTGATGGGGTATGACCGTTACAAGCAGCGGGTGCTGCTGCGCTCGGGCATGCACCGGCGGCAGATGATGGCATTCGATGACTTTGCATCGGCGTGGGCAAAGCAGGGGAGTTGGGCGGTGCTGGTGCAGCCACCTCGGCAACTGCCGGCTCAGGTTGATCGCCAGCGGTGGTTGCATGCTGCGGATGAACTGGCCAAGGCGGGGCAAGAGATTGCGGCGAAGCAGGCGGTAAATAGCCTGAACAAATAGCGCTGCCAGTGCCTGCCCCTTCGCAGGTAAGCCCGCGCCCACACGGACTGTGCAATAGCACAAATCCTGTGGGCGCGGGCTTGCCTGAATCAGAAGCCCAGGCGGTCGCGCAGGCTGTAGTACCAGGCACCGATGGCGCTGAAGGGTACGCGCAGCATCTGGCCACCCGGGAACGGGTAGTGCGGCAGGCCGGCAAAGGCGTCGAAGCGCTCTGCCTGGCCGCGCAGGGCCTCGGCCAGTACCTTGCCCGCCAGGTGGGTATAGGTCACGCCGTGGCCCGAGCAACCCTGCGAGTAGTAGATGTTGTCGCCGATCCGGCCAACCTGTGGCAGGCGCGACAGGGTCAGCAGGAAGTTACCGGTCCAGGCGTAGTCGATCTTCACGTTCTTCAGCTGCGGGAAGGCCTTGAGCATTTTCGGGCGGATGATCGCCTCGATGTTGGCCGGGTCACGCGCGCCGTACACCACGCCGCCACCGAAAATCAGGCGCTTGTCGCTGGTCAGGCGGTAGTAGTCGAGCAGATAGTTGCAATCCTCGACGCAGTAGTCCTGCGGCAGCAGGGTGCGTGCCAGTTCTTCGCCCAGTGGCTCGGTGGTGATCACCTGCGTGCCGCATGGCATGGACTTGGCGGCCAGCTCGGGTACCAGGTTGCCCAGGTAGGCGTTGCCGGCAACGATGATGAACTTGGCGCGGACCTTGCCCTGCGGGGTATGCACGACCGGGTTGGCGCCACGCTCGATGCGCACGGCCGGGGTTTGCTCATAGATGATGCCACCCAGCGACTCGACCGCGGCAGCTTCGCCCAGGGCCAGGTTCAGCGGGTGGATGTGGCCGCCGCTCATGTCGAGCATGCCGCCAATGTAGCTGTCGCAGGCAACCACTTCGCGGATGCGCTTCTGGTCCATCAGCTCCAGCTGATTATGGCCAAAGCGTTCCCACAGGCGCTTTTGCGATTCCAGGTGGCCCATCTGCTTGCTGGTAAGGGCGGCGAATACGCCACCATCTTTCAGGTCGCACTGAATGTTGTACTTGGCCACGCGCTCACGAATGATGCGCCCGCCCTCGAAGGCCATGTGGCCCAGCAGTTGTGCCTGCTTGGGGCCAACGGTGCGTTCGATGACATCAATGTCGCGGCTGTAGCTGTTGACGATCTGGCCGCCGTTGCGGCCCGATGCGCCAAAGCCGACCTTGGCCGCTTCGACGATGCTTACCTTGAAGCCGTTCTCCAGAAGGAACAGGGCGCTGGACAGGCCGGTGTAGCCGGCACCGATGATGCACACATCGGTTTCCACCTCACCCTGCAGCGCCGGACGTGGCGGCACCGGGTTGGCCGAGGCGGCGTAGTAGGACTGGGGGTAGGGGGTGTTAGCCATGCTGCAGGAACCTCGTGTTTTATATTTTTAACGAATGTACCGATGCTATCAATAATAATAAACACCCGCTAGTCGTCTGGTGAAAATCCTTTACGGGGCCCCCCTCAGTCAGCCTCTCTATAAAGAGTTTAAGATTCAGTAGGTTAGCGCGAAAAAAAGTGTTGACAGGGTTTTTGTAATGCGTAGAATGCGCACCACACGACAGGCACATAGCTCAGTTGGTTAGAGCACCACCTTGACATGGTGGGGGTCGTTGGTTCGAGTCCAATTGTGCCTACCAAATCGAAAAAGGGGTGATCCGAAAGGGTCACCCCTTTTTTCATTGTCCATTGCCATGCGGGTCGAAAACCGCGGTATGGGCACGAAGCGCTTGCATGCGAAAGTTTTTGATTTTTCTCAAAAAAAAGCTTTACAGGTACGCGTCGGATCACTAATATGCGCACCACACGACAGGCACATAGCTCAGTTGGTTAGAGCACCACCTTGACATGGTGGGGGTCGTTGGTTCGAGTCCAATTGTGCCTACCAAATCGAAAAAGGGCGATCAGAAATGATCGCCCTTTTTGCATTTGCGCCCGAAGCAGCGTGTAACGTTTGGTCGCGGTTCGGGCATACCCCGGCGTGCTAGAATCCGCCCCTTCGAATCTGGAGGTACACGCGTGCGCAAACTGGCTGTGGTAATGGCAGTGCTCGCCCTGGCGGGCTGTGAGAACGAGGTCGAAGGCGTGCACAAGCAGGTGGCCGAACACCTGCACAACCCCAAGACCGCCAAGTTCGGCAACGTGCGGATCGACACCCAGGGCACCATCTGCGGTCAGGTCCGCGGCAAGGACGATGCCGGGCAGTACGAAGCCTACCGCAGCTACGTGGCGATCAAGCGCGATGGCCAATACGACATCATCGTCGACGATACCGGCAATAACCTGCGTATCCGCGAGCTTTGCGGCGGCGCCGACCTGCAGCGGCGTGCCGAGGCCCTGGCAGGCCAGCCGGCGCCCCAGGGTTGGGATGTGGAAGTGGTGCAGGGCGCCAACATGGGGGCGCTCAGCGACATGACGGCGCGCCTGATCGAAAAGGGCATCCCGTCTTCGGTGGAGTACCGCGACGGCAAGCCGGTGGTGCTGCTGGGGCCGTTCCCCACCCGCGAAGAGGCGCAAGCGCGCAGGGACGAAGTGATGGCCAAGCTGGGTACCGATTCGGTGGTCATCCAGCACGGCGCATCACGCTAGGGTCTGTTTTCAACGCGGCATGAACAAGTATCAAGGCTTTTCCTGCAGAGCCTAAGCCTGGGCAGAGGCTCCGCCGCCAAGGCTTGTGTCAGGCGCCTTTCACACAAGTTTGGCTATGCTTGGGTGGGTAGCTGCCAAACGGGGAGGGCCTCATGTCTACACTGGAGCGGGCCATTGCCGTGGCCGCCAGGGCGCATGAAGGGCAATACGATAAGGGTGGGGCGGCTTATATCCTCCACCCGTTACGCGTGATGATGCGGGTTTCCACACCTGAACAGCGGATTGTGGCGGTGCTTCACGATGTGATTGAAGACACCCCGCTGACCCTGTCCGACCTGGCGCGTGAGGGCTTCGCGCTGAAAATCCTGGCCGCGTTGCTGGCGCTTAGCCGCCGCGAGGGCGAACCTTACCAGGATTTCGTGGCGCGCCTGGGCGGTGATCCGTTGGCGCGCACCGTCAAGCTGGCCGATCTGGCCGACAATAGTGACCTCTCGCGCATCCCCTGCCCGGGCCCTGCCGACCTGGCGCGGCTGGCTCGTTACCGGGAAGCCAGCGCCTACTTGCAAGCGCTGGCTTAAGGGTCAACCGCACGCCTTGAGGTTGACCGGCCCCACGAACGCGTTTCCCCGCCCCATCACGCAGGCGACCTATTGGTTGCGTTGCCGCTCCCAGGCTTGCGGCGGGTAGGTCTTGTTCCAGGCTTCGAACAACTGGCGGTCCTGTTTGGACAGACGCAGGTTGTACTGCTTGCTCATGTAGAAGTAGGTGCGGGCGATCATGCCGCGGATCGATGGGCGCGGCATCACTTTCCTGGCCTTGAAATCGACCTGGGTCAGGCAGCGGCCATACTGGCCGCGTTGCTCCGGCAGCCAGCCGAAACTGAAGTTGCTGCGGTCGCCGTTGACCTCGCCGATGCTTGGCACCAGGTTGTGCAGGTCGGCTTCGGCGCGTTTGTACACTTCGTCATGCTGCGAGCACTGCTTGCGCCCGCCACTCTGCCAGCATTGGCGCTGATGGCCGATCTGCCAGGCGGGTACGATGTGTTCCCATTCGATGCGCGAGGCGCGCCGGGCATTCTTGCGTGGGGTATAGCCGCATGACGCCAGGTCGACCTTGTTGCCCTTGTATTTGCACCCGCAATAGAACTCGGTCGATTGCGGTGCATAGAGCTTCCAGGCGACCTTCTTGGCCTCCTGGAAGGTGCGCGGGGCGTCGGCTTGAGCAAACGGAGTGGTCAGTAACAGGCAAGCGGCTGCGAAAAGCGAAACTCTCATGCGCAGTCAGTCTTCCTTTGGTACGGTCCAGAAAATCTGCACGCCGCCATCGTCACGGTGGGCGAGGGTGACGTTGTCGTTCTCGGCAATCTCCTGAAGCAGGGTTTCCCAGTCATCCGGGCTTTCCTGTTCCAGGCGGAAGATCAGCGCCGCGCGGCTGCGCTGGGCGGTGGGGCTGTTGATGATCTTCTGGATGCGTACACCCAGCTGTTCATAGCTGCTCGGGGTGGCGGAGGCGGTGCTGGACACAGGAATTTCCTTGTTTTTGCTGTATGCACGTACAGTATTTCACTGTAAGTAAATTCGCAACAGCTTGTCAGGAGAAATCCAGCGTTGGCCTGTAAACCATCAGGCAGGTCAGAAAGGTAAGCGATGTCGCCGGTTTTTTACCCTCAGTGTCTGTGCGGTTCAGGAGAGGGCATTGAGGCCCTCAGAGCCGGCGCACCGGCACTGAGGGGGGAGCACTCAGTATTCCCAGAAGATGCGCTGCAGCTCCTTGCTGTCCTGGGTCTTGGTCATTGCCACCATCGCCAGGATCCGCGCCTTCTGCGGGTTCAGGTCGTGAGCCACGACCCAGTCGTTTTTGTCATCCGGCTGTTCGGCGTTGCGCAGTACGAAACCACCCTGGTTGACATGCGACGAGCGGATGATCTGCACGCCGTTCTTGCGCAGTTCCTGCAGCGCCGGGACTACCCGCGACGATACCGAACCGTTGCCGGTACCGGCATGGATCAGCGCCTTGGCGCCGTTCTGCGCCAGCGCCTTGTAGGCGGTGTCGGTGACGTTGCCATAGCCATAGGCAATGTCCACCTGCGGCAGGCTGCTGATCTGCTTGATGTCGAACTCGGAATTGACCGTATGGCGCTTGGCCGGCAGGCGGAACCAGTACGATTTGCCTTCCACTACCATGCCCATCGGGCCCCAGGCGCTCTTGAAGGCTTCGGTCTTGATGTTGACCGCCTTGCTCACGTCGCGGCCGGACTGGATCTCGTCGTTCATGGTCACCAGCACGCCTTTGCCACGCGACTGTTTGTCGCTGGCTACGGCCACGGCGTTGTACAGGTTGAGCATGCCGTCGGCGGACATGGCGGTACCCGGGCGCATCGAGCCGACCACCACGATTGGCTTGTCGGTCTTCTCTACCAGGTTGAGGAAGTAGGCGGTTTCTTCGAGGGTGTCGGTGCCGTGGGTGATGACGATACCGTCGACGTCCTTGCTTTCGGCCAGCTCGGCGACGCGCTTGCCCAGTTTCAGCAGGTCGTCATTGCTGATGCTCTCGGAGGCGATCTGCATCACTTGTTCGCCGCGTACGTTGGCGATGTCGGCCAGTTCTGGCACGCCGGCGATGAGCTTGTCGACGCCCAGCTTGGCAGCCTGGTAAGTGGCGCTGTTGGCAGCGCTGGCACCGGCGCCGGCAATGGTGCCGCCGGTGGCGAGGATGACCACGTTGGCCAGCTTTTGTTGGGTTTCGGCTTCCTTGGCCGAGGCGCTGGTTGGCAGGATCAGCAGCAGGGCGAGTGCGCTGGGGGCGAAGGTTTTCAGTGCGGCATTCATCGTTATTGTTCTCGCTTCCTAGTGAGATAGTTATTGAGTCGCGCTCGGCTACAGGCACTTTTCGTACCAAGGCACCACGCGCTGCCTGGGTGGGAGCGGCCGTGCGTTGCAATGGGCTGCTTGGCAGCCCCGGCAATGGGTGGTGTTGCACCGAACCCGGGGCCGCTGCGCGACCCTTTCATTACCAAGCGCTGCGGCTGAGAAAAGGGGATTTCATTCGTAATTCCGAACAAAAAAAGGAAAAGGCGTTCGGTTTTTCGGAAAAGCCTGCATAATCGGCCTCAGCAGCACTCTGGCCTCCGATAGCCAAACGGATTTGACAAACAACGGTCCTGTTACCATAGTTGGTCAACGCAAACGTTTGCGATCCGATAAAAAACACAAGATTCGGAGTCATCGTCCATGAAGCTGCCGTTCCCCGGTCGTCTGCTGGCCCTCGCTGTCATTTCCTCGCTTAGCCTCGCCTTGCCATTGTCTGCTGCCCACGCCGAAGACAAGCCCAAAGTCGCCCTTGTCATGAAGTCGCTGGCCAACGAATTCTTCCGCACCATGGAAGACGGCGCCAAGGACTACCAGAAGAGCCATGCCGACGAGTTCGACCTGATCGCCAACGGCATCAAGAACGAAACCGACACTGGCGAGCAGATCCGCATCGTCGAGCAGATGGTCAATGCCGGCGCCAAGGCCCTGGTCATTGCTCCGGCTGACTCGAAGGCACTTGTGTCGGCGGTGAAGAAGGCCATGGACCAGGGGGTGGTGGTGATCAATATCGACAACCGTCTGGACCCTGATCTGCTCAAGAGCAAAGGCATCAGCGTTCCCTTCGTCGGCCCCGACAACCGCAAGGGCGCGCGCCTGGTTGGCGATTACCTGGCCAGCCAGAAGCTCAAGGCCGGCGACCAGGTGGGCATTATCGAAGGCGTGCCGACCACCACCAATGCCCAGCAGCGCACCGCCGGCTTCAAGGACGCCATGAATGCCGCGCAGATGAACATCGTCTCGGTGCAAAGCGGCAATTGGGAGATCGACAAAGGCAACGCCGTCGCTGCCTCCATGCTCAACGAATACCCTGACCTGAAGGCCTTGCTGGCTGGCAACGACAGCATGGCCCTGGGCGCTGTGTCCGCCGTGCGTGCCGCTGGCAAGACCGGCCAGGTGCAAGTGGTGGGCTATGACAACATCAATGCCATCAAGCCAATGCTTGCAGACGGTCGCGTGCTTGCCACCCTCGACCAGGCCGCCAGCCAGCAGGCGGTGTACGGCATTCAGGCGGCGCTGAAAATGGTCAAGGGCGAAAAGCCTGATGTGGATGCCGACAACGTCATCCAGACCCCGGTCGAACTCGTCACCAAGAAGCCCTGATGCTGCCAGGAGAATCGGCCATGCCTGCATCGGCCAATGAAGTGGTGCTCGCCGCCAGCGGCCTGGGCAAGACCTACGCCCAGCCCGTGCTCGGCGAGGTCAGCCTGAACCTGCGCGCCGGTGAAGTGCTGGCCCTGACCGGCGAGAACGGCGCTGGCAAGAGCACGTTGTCCAAGCTCATCGGTGGCCTGGAGCTGCCCACCACCGGGCACATGACCTACCGCGGCCAGGCCTACGCGCCCGGCAGCCGCAGTGAGGCCGAACGCCTAGGTGTGCGCATGGTCATGCAGGAGTTGAACCTGCTGCCGACGCTGACTGTGGCGGAGAACCTGTTTCTCGACAACTTGCCCAGCCGCTTTGGCTGGATCAGCCACAAGCGCCTGCGCCAACTGGCAATGGCCGCCATGGCCCGGGTCGGGCTCGACGCCATCGACCCGGACACCCCGGTCGGCGAGCTGGGCATCGGCCATCAGCAGATGGTCGAGATTGCCCGCAACCTGATCGGTGACTGCCATGTACTGATCCTGGACGAACCCACGGCCATGCTCACTGCGCGCGAGGTGGAGTTGCTGTTCACCCAGATCGAGCGCCTGCGTGCGCGTGGCGTGGCCATCGTTTATATCTCGCATCGCCTGGAAGAGTTGCAGCGCGTGGCGCAACGCATCGTTGTACTGCGCGATGGCAAACTGGTGTGCGACGAGCCGATCCAGCGCTACAGCAGCGCCGAACTGGTCAACCTGATGGTCGGCCGCGAGCTGGGCGAGCATATCGACCTGGGCCGGCGGCAGATAGGTGCACCGCTGCTCAAGGTTGACAAGTTGTGCCGCGGCGACAAGGTGCGCGAGGTGTCGTTCGAAGTCAGGGCAGGGGAAATTTTTGGCATCTCCGGTCTGATCGGCGCCGGCCGTACCGAGCTGTTGCGCCTGATCTACGGTGCCGATCGCGCCGACAGCGGCTGTATCGCGCTGGGCCAACCGCCGCAGGCGGTAAACATCGACTCGCCCAAGGCTGCAGTGCGGGCCGGCATCGCGCTGATAACCGAAGACCGCAAAGGCGAGGGCCTGCTGTTGACGCAGTCGATCAGCGCCAACATTGCGTTGGGCAACCTGGGCGCGGTATCGCGCGCCGGTGTGCTCGATAGCGAAGCGGAAAAGGCCTTGGCCGAACGCCAGATCCAGGCCATGCGCATTCGCAGTGCTGGCGCGCAGCAAGTGGTGGGCGAGCTGTCTGGCGGTAACCAGCAGAAGGTGGTAATTGGCCGCTGGCTGGAGCGCGATTGCCAGGTGCTGCTGTTCGACGAACCCACGCGTGGCATCGATGTGGGCGCCAAGTTCGACATCTATGGCCTGCTGGCCGAGCTGGCGCGTCAAGGCAAGGCCTTGGTGGTGGTGTCCAGTGACCTGCGCGAACTGATGCTGATTTGCGACCGCATCGCCGTGCTGTCCGCCGGCCGCCTGATCGACACCTTCGCGCGTGATCATTGGAGCCAGGACCAGTTGCTTGCCGCCGCCTTCGCCGGTTATCAGAAACGTGACGCACTGCTGCATGATGCAGCCCCCAGGATGGATGCATGAAAACCACCCCGCTAAACAACCAGGGCGCCGCCCCCATGCGCCGCAGCGGTACGTACTTTGGCCTGGGCACCTACCTGGGCCTGGCTGGCGCCTTGCTGGCGATGATCGTGCTGTTCTCGTTCCTCAGCAGCCACTTCTGGTCGTATGGCACCTTCAGCACGCTGGCCAACCAGATCCCGGACCTGATGGTGCTGGCGGTGGGCATGACCTTTGTGCTGATCATCGGCGGCATCGACCTGTCGGTGGGTTCGGTGCTGGCGCTGGCCGCCTCGACGGTGAGCGTGGCGATACTCGGCTGGGGCTGGGGCGTGCTGCCCTCGGCGCTGCTAGGTATGGCTGTGGCCGCATTGGCCGGCAGCATTACCGGTGGCGTCACCGTGGCCTGGCGCATCCCGTCGTTCATCGTTTCGCTTGGTGTGCTGGAGATGGCCCGTGGCCTGGCCTACCAGTTCACCGACTCGCGCACCGCCTATATCGGCGACGCCTATGCCTGGTTCTCCAACCCGGTCGCCTTTGGTGTTTCGCCGGCGTTCATCATCGCCTTGTTGGTGATCGTGCTCGCCCAGTTGGTCCTGACGCGTACGGTGTTCGGTCGTTACCTGATCGGTATCGGCACCAACGAAGAGGCCGTGCGCCTGGCCGGTATCGATCCGCGCCCCTACAAAGTGCTGGTGTTCGCCCTGATGGGCCTGCTCGCCGGCCTGGCCGCGCTGTTCCAGATCTCGCGCCTGGAAGCGGCCGACCCCAATGCTGGCTCTGGCCTGGAACTGCAGGTCATTGCTGCCGTCGTGATCGGCGGCACTAGCCTGATGGGTGGGCGTGGCTCGGTCATCAGCACCTTCTTTGGCGTACTGATCATTTCCGTATTGGCCGCCGGGCTGGCGCAGATCGGTGCCAGCGAGCCGACCAAACGCATCATCACCGGGGCGGTGATCGTCATCGCCGTGGTGCTCGACACTTACCGTAGCCGGCGTGCAGGCCGGCGGAACTGACAACATGGCAACCATCAAAGACGTCGCGGCACTGGCGGGTATTTCGTACACCACCGTGTCTCATGTACTCAACAAGACCCGGCCGGTCAGCGAACAGGTGCGGCTGAAAGTGGAAGCCGCCATCATTGAGCTGGATTACGTGCCCAGCGCGGTGGCGCGTTCGCTGAAGGCGCGTAGCACGGCCACCATCGGCCTGTTGGTGCCCAACAGCGTCAACCCGTACTTCGCCGAGCTGGCGCGGGGTATCGAAGACGCCTGCGAGCGCAACGGCTATTGCGTGATCCTGTGCAACTCCGACGACAACCCGCAGAAGCAGCGCAGCTACCTGCGCGTGCTGTTGGAAAAACGCATCGACGGCCTGGTGGTGGCCTCGGTGGGCCAGGACGACGACCTGCTGCAAAGCCTGGCCAGTGTGCGCACGCCAATGGTCATCGTCGACCGTGAACTGGAAGGCGTCGATGCTGACCTGGTGCGCATTGACCACGAGCAGGGGGCGTACCTGGCCACCCAGCACTTGCTGGGGCTTGGCCATCGCGATGTTGCCTATATCGGCGGCCCCGCCGAAACCGGGGTTACCCAGCTGCGCCTGAGCGGCTTCCGCCGTGCCATGGCCGAAGCCGGGGCGCCTGTGCTGGGCAGCCGTGTACTGCACTGCGACTTCACCAGCCCGGGTGGCCATGCAGCGGCGGCGCAGGTGCTGGAAGGCAAACGGCCCTCGGCGATTTTTGCCGGCAACGACATGATCGGCTTTGGTGTGCTGCGTGCTGCAGCCGAACGCAATATCAGCGTACCCGGCGAGCTGTCGGTGATCGGCTTCGACGACATCGAACTGAGCCGCTACGTGTACCCGCCGCTGACCACCGTGGGCCAGTCGATTCGCGAGCTGGGCGAGAGCGCTGCCTCGTTGCTGCTGACGCGTATCGCTACACCTCGGCAGGGCGCGGCAGAGCAGCGCATTGTCGCCCCGCGTATCGTCTTGCGTGAGTCCACCGGGCCGCGCCCGGACCTGTTCAATGATTACCGCTAACGCTAAGGAAATGTCATGAATGCCAAGGTTGTGGTGGTCGGCAGCCTCAATATGGACCTGGTGGCCCGCGCCCGGCGCCTGCCACGGGCCGGCGAAACACTCCCCGGCGATAGCTTTTTCACGGTGCCGGGCGGCAAGGGTGCCAACCAGGCCGTGGCGGCTGCGCGGCTGGGCGGCAGCGTGGCGATGATCGGCAATGTTGGGGATGATGATTACGGTCGGCAACTGCACCGGGCCTTGTATGTCGAGGGGGTCGACTGTCAGGGCGTCAGCACCTGCCCAGGCGTGTCCAGCGGTGTGGCGCTGATCACGGTGGATGCCGCCAGCCAGAACTGTATTGTCATCGTTCCCGGCGCCAACGGCCTGCTGACGCCGCAGTCGGTGCTGCGCTTCGATGCACTGCTGCAGGCCGCCGAGGTGGTCATCTGCCAGCTGGAAGTGCCGACTGACACTGTGGCTTGCACGCTGGCCAGGGCGCGTGAGCTGGGCAAGCAGGTCATCCTGAACCCGGCGCCTGCTACCGGCCCCTTGCCTGCGGACTGGTTTGCGCATATCGATTACCTTACCCCTAACGAAAGCGAAGCCGAAGCCTTGACCGGTGTGGCGGTGACCGATCAGGACAGTGCCCGGCGCGCCGGCGAGTGCTTGCTGCAGCTGGGGGCAGGCAAAGTGATCATCACCTTGGGTGCGCAAGGTGCCTTGCTGGTTACCGCCCAAGGCCATCAGCACTATCCTGCACCGCACGTGCAGCCGCTGGACACCACCGCTGCCGGCGATACCTTCATTGGCGGCTTTGCTGCCGGCCTGGTACGTGGGTTGGAGGAGGGTGAGGCGATCATCTTTGGTCAGCGGGCCGCAGCATTGTCGGTTACCCGTGCCGGTGCCCAGCCATCGATTCCCTACTTGGCGGAGCTGACGCCATGAAGAAAACCCCACTGTTGAACGTTGCCCTGTCGCGGGTCATTGCCGGCATGGGGCATGGCGACATCCTGGTGATCGGCGATGCCGGGCTGCCGGTGCCGCCGGGGGTGGAATTTATCGACCTGGCCATTACGCCTGGCCTGCCGGACTTCGCCAGCGTGCTGCGGGTGGTGCTGAGCGAATTGCAGGTTGAGCGGCACGTGCTGGCTGAAGAAATGCAAAAAGTGGTGCCACCCGCGCTGGTCGAAATCGAGCGATTGAAGGGCAAGCTGGGCAAGCGCGAGTGGCTGGCCCATGAGGATTTCAAAGTGCTGTCGCGTAGTGCTCGTGCAGTGGTGCGTACAGGCGAGTGTCAGCCCTACAGCAACATCGCCCTCATCTCCGGCGTCACCTTTTAGCCGGTTCCACAAAAGACACCGGGGGGCAAACGAATAATTCATAGGCAACAGGAGTGCCACCCATGCTCAAGTCCCTGCTACAAGGAATCGTCTTAATGGCCACAGGCTCGACCCTCCAGGCCGCCCCCATCGACCTGATCATTGACACCGATCCCGGCGCCGACGATGTGGTTGCGCTGTTTCTGGCCATGGCTTCGCCCAAAGAGCTCAATATCCGCGCCATCACCACAGTGGCCGGCAACGTGCGCCTGGACAAGACCTCGCGCAATGCCCGCCTGGCCCGCGAATGGGCCGGGCGCGAAGACATCCCGGTGTACGCCGGTGCCGGCCGCCCATTGGTGCGCACGCCGATCTATGCCGCCGATGTTCATGGTGAAGAAGGCCTCACCGGTGTCCAGGTGCACGAGCCGAAAGCCCCCCTGGCCCAGGGCAATGCCGTGCAATACCTGGTCGATACCCTCGGCGCAGCCAAACCGCACAGCATCACCGTCGCCATGCTCGGCCCGCAGACCAACCTGGCCCTGGCGCTGATCCAGCGCCCAGGCATCGTCAAAGGCATCAAAGAGGTGGTGGTCATGGGGGGAGCGCATTTCAACGGCGGCAACATCACCCCGGTGGCGGAGTTCAACCTCTATGCCGACCCGCACGCCGCCGAAGTGGTGCTGGCCAGCGGCGTGCAGCTGACCTACCTGCCTCTGGACGTCACCCACAAGCTGCTGACCAGCAACGCCCGCCTGACGCAACTGGCAGCCGTGAACAACCAGGCCAGCAAGCGCGTGGTGGACATCCTCAATGCCTACATCACCCACGACATGGACCTGTACGGCATGCCCGGTGGCCCTGTGCATGACGCCAGTGTCATCGCCTACCTGTTAAAGCCCGAGCTGTTCAGTGGTCGGCGCATCCACATGAGCATCGACAGCCGCGAAGGGCCCACTTTCGGCCAGACAATTGCGGACTGGTACGGCGTGCTCAAGCAGCCAGCGAATGTGCTGTGGGTGGAGCAGGGTGATGCCCAGGGGCTGTTCGACCTGCTCAGTGCCCGTCTGGCGCGATTGGAATAGCTGCGTGCGGCGCGTAGCGCTCGAACACCTGGTCGATGAAGCTGCGTGCCGCCTCGGCACCGTTGTCGCGCACCAACAGGTCGATGGCGATCAACAGCAACTCTTCCGGAGTGCCAGGGCTGTACGCGCTCTGGCCCTCGGCCCATTTGACCTTGATATCGGCATCGATGCTGTGGGTGCTCATGAAAAGCTCTCGCTGGGGGCCCGGAACGAAGGAAGAACACCTGACCCTGGTGTTCGATGGAGGCGGGATGCGCTCCACTTCTTGCAGCAAATCATGGCTTTGCGCCGGTGACCGTGCGGGCTAAGCATATGGCAAACACAGCACGTTGTGCAAAATCCGGTCACGATTGCTTTTCGCCTCCCTGCTACAGTTCAGGCAGACTTGACAGGTTTTGCAACAAATGATGAGCGGAGCTGTCGGATCAGGCAGTTCCCGGACCGATTTAGGAGGCTTCATGTTCCGTACCCGTGCTTACCTGGCAACTTTGGCTGTGGCTGCTGTCCTGGCGGGTTGCAGCACTGGTGGCAACGCTGATGGTGGGGCTGCGCCGGCCGCCCCAGCTGGCAACGATGGTCGCTGCCAGGCCAGTGGTGCCGACTTTGCCATTGGCAAACAGGCCAGTGCCGAATTGCTGGAGCAGGCACGCAAGGCCAGCGGCTCGCAGATGGCGCGCATTCTCAAGCCGCGCGATGTGGTCACCCTGGAGTACCGCTCAGAGCGCCTGAACCTGAACGTGGACGAGCAGGGCAGGGTAACCCGCGCCAACTGCGGTTGATGCACGCGGGGGCAACTGCCTTGCGCAAAATGTGAAAAGCCTGCGCAGTCGCCTGTAGGAGCGGGTTCACCCGCGAACACGGGCGAAGCCCGTGCCATTCACCCTAAAGTCTGTTTCGCAGGCAATCCCGCCCCACTCAGATGATGCAATCGCCCATAAAAAAACCCGCCACAAGGGCGGGTTTTTTTACAGCTATCCGAATTACTCCGGACGAACCTGTGCAGCCTGCATGCCCTTCTGGCCGCGCTCGGCGACGAAGGAAACAGTCTGGCCTTCTTTCAGGCTCTTGAAGCCGTCAGATTCGATGGCTTTGAAGTGTACGAACAGGTCGTCGCCGCCGCCTGCTGGGGTGATGAAGCCGTAGCCTTTCTCATCATTGAACCATTTGACGGTGCCTTGTTGGCGATTGGACATGGGTGAATCTCCAGAACATTTAGTTTTTTCATTGGTGCAATGCGGCCGAGGCTACGGAGCACGGGATACATCATAGTCTAATTCTGCGCATCTAGCGCCTTTTACCTTCGCAGGATATTGATCCAGCTCAAAGAATGGCTGGTCGTCGCTGACTTTAAGGTTTCAGCTCTTCGGTGCACAGGCCTGTTTTACCACCATCTGCGCCCTCTGCATCAGCTTGGCGTCAACGCCGTCCTTGCTGTCGAGGTCGGCAATCTCGGCGTCGGTGAAGTTCTTTTTGATAGCTTGCGCGCCGCAGTCGCAGTGCTTTTTCGCGGTGGCAGCGTCAACGCCCTGGCCGCTGGCCACTTGCGTGCACTGGGTCATGTAGCCGGCCTCCTTCCCGGGGGGGAAGTTGCCGGCGTTCGCAGCCACGGGCAGCAGCAGGGCGCCAGCGGCCGCCAGGGCCAGAAGAGACGGAACTCGCATCACCAGTTACTCCTTGGGTTAAGGTCTCATCAAGAGTAGGTTGCTTCCCAAAGTCTGAGCGGTATTTTTCCGCGTTAGTTCACCGCTGCGGTGCAATTTCCAAATATTTCTGCCTGGGGTGCAACCCGCGTGCTAGCATGCCCGGCTTGCGGTCGCGCTGTTGCCGGCTGCAGCTATCTTTTTTCTTTCCAGTCACTCTGGTTCGTTCCTGACAAGCCGAAAGGCTTCTGCCACTGTGGGGCAGGCTTCCTTTTACCGGAAGGCAGGTCGGATCTTGTACTGGCTCATCCCAACCCACGTGACCTTTGGTAGGGGTCACCACTAGGAGAGGAGGCGCCATGCCCGTTATTACTCTTCCCGATGGCAGTCAACGTTCGTTCGATCACGCCGTATCCGTAGCAGAAGTAGCCGCTTCCATCGGCGCTGGCCTGGCCAAGGCCACTGTGGCCGGCAAGGTCGACGGCAAGCTGGTCGATGCGTGTGACCTGATCAGCAACGACGCCACCCTGCAGATTATCACCCCTAAAGATGAAGAGGGACTGGAGATCATCCGTCACTCGTGCGCCCACCTGGTTGGCCACGCCGTGAAGCAGTTGTACCCGACCGCCAGGATGGTGATCGGCCCGGTGATCGACGAAGGCTTCTATTACGACATCGCCTATGAGCGCCCCTTCACGCCAGAAGACATGGCCGCCATCGAAAAGCGCATGATGGCGCTGATCGAAAAAGACTACGACGTGGTCAAGAAAATGACCCCGCGCGCCGAAGTCATCGAGGTGTTCAAGGCCCGTGGCGAAGACTACAAGCTGCGTCTGGTCGAAGACATGCCGGATGAACAGGCCATGGGCCTGTACTACCACGAAGAATACGTCGACATGTGCCGTGGCCCGCACGTGCCTAACACCCGCTTCCTCAAGGCATTCAAGCTGACCAAGCTGTCCGGCGCCTACTGGCGCGGCGATGCCAAGAATGAGCAGCTGCAGCGCGTGTACGGTACCGCCTGGGCTGACAAGAAGCAGCTGGCTGCGTACATCCAGCGCATCGAAGAAGCCGAAAAACGCGACCACCGCAAGATCGGCAAGCAGCTCGACCTGTTCCACCTGCAGGAAGAAGCCCCGGGCATGGTGTTCTGGCACGCCAACGGCTGGACCGTCTACCAGGTACTCGAGCAGTACATGCGTGGCGTACAGCGCGAAAACGGCTACCAGGAAATCAAGACGCCGCAGGTTGTCGACCGCATCCTGTGGGAGCGTTCCGGCCACTGGTCCAACTATGCCGAGAACATGTTCACCACTTCGTCGGAAAGCCGTGACTACGCGGTAAAACCGATGAACTGCCCGTGCCACGTGCAGGTGTTCAACCAGGGCCTGAAAAGCTACCGTGACCTGCCGCTGCGTCTGGCCGAGTTCGGTGCTTGCCACCGTAACGAGCCGTCCGGCGCACTGCACGGCATCATGCGCGTGCGTGGCTTCGTACAGGACGACGCGCACATTTTCTGCACCGAAGAACAGGTGAAGAAAGAAGCCGCCGACTTCATCAAGCTGACCCTGGACGTGTACAAGGACTTCGGTTTCAGCGACATCGCCATGAAACTGTCCACTCGCCCGGCCAAGCGTGTCGGTTCCGAAGAGTTGTGGGACCGTGCTGAAACCGCGCTGGCCGACGCCCTGAACGAATCCGGCCTTGAGTGGGAATACCAGCCTGGCGAGGGCGCCTTCTACGGCCCGAAAATCGAGTTCACCCTGCGCGACTGCCTCGGCCGTAACTGGCAGTGCGGTACCCTGCAGTACGACCCGAACCTGCCAGAGCGTCTGGATGCCAGCTATATTGCCGAAGATAACAGCCGAGTTCGCCCGGTCATGCTGCACCGCGCCATCCTTGGTTCGTTCGAGCGCTTCATCGGCATGCTGATCGAACACTACGCTGGCGTGTTCCCGGCGTGGCTGGCCCCAACCCAGGCGGTGATCATGAATATCACCGACAAACAGGCCGATTTTGCCCTTGAGGTTGAGAAATCTCTGAACGGAAGCGGTTTCCGTGCCAAGTCGGACTTGAGAAATGAGAAGATCGGCTTTAAAATCCGCGAGCATACTTTGCTCAAGGTCCCGTACCTTTTGGTTATAGGGGACCGCGAAGTCGAAACGCAAACCGTCGCTGTGCGTACTCGCGAAGGCGCAGACCTGGGCTCCATGCCCGTCGCCCAATTCGTTGAGCTACTGACACAAGCGGTTTCCCGGCGTGGTCGCCAAGAATCGGAGTAATGACTATTAAGCGTGAAATGAGAAACGATAAGCGTGCTGTACCGAAGGCCCCGATCAACGAGAATATCTCGGCCCGCGAGGTTCGGTTAATTGGCGCAGACGGCGAGCAGGTTGGCATCGTCTCGATTGATGAAGCGCTGCGTATCGCTGATGAAGCGAAGCTGGACCTGGTAGAAATCTCTGCAGACGCGGTACCGCCCGTCTGCAAGGTCATGGACTACGGCAAGCACCTCTTCGAGAAGAAGAAGCAGGCTAACGAAGCCAAGAAAAACCAGAAGCAGATCCAGATCAAAGAAATCAAGTTTCGTCCAGGGACGGAGGATGGGGATTACCAGGTAAAACTACGCAACCTGGTACGTTTCCTTACCGATGGGGACAAGGCCAAGATCTCTCTGAGATTCCGTGGTCGTGAGATGGCCCACCAGGAGCTGGGCATGGAGCTGTTGAAGCGGGTCGAAGCCGACCTCGCCGAATACGGCACCGTTGAGCAGCATCCGAAGATGGAAGGACGCCAGCTTATGATGGTCATCGCCCCCAAGAAAAAGAAGTAATCTCCCGGGCACGGCAGGCCTGATGATTATGTGTAATTTTATCGAATGCGGAGTTCCAACATGCCAAAAATGAAAACCAAGAGCGGTGCTGCGAAGCGCTTCCTGAAGACAGCTTCGGGCTTCAAGCACAAGCACGCTTTCAAGAGCCACATCCTGACCAAAATGTCGACCAAGCGTAAGCGTCAACTGCGCGGTGCCAGCTTGCTGCACCCGTCCGACGTCGCAAAAGTCGAGCGCATGCTGCGCGTTCGTTAATTCTGGTTAAGATAGAGGAAGTTACTCATGGCTCGTGTTAAGCGCGGCGTTATCGCTCGTAAGCGTCACAAAAAAATTCTGAAACTGGCTAAAGGTTACTACGGTGCACGTTCGCGCGTATTCCGTGTAGCCAAGCAAGCGGTCATCAAGGCAGGCCAATACGCCTACCGCGACCGTCGCCAGAAGAAGCGTCAGTTCCGCGCACTGTGGATCGCTCGTATCAACGCCGGTGCCCGCACCAACGGTCTGTCCTACAGCCGTCTGATTGCTGGCCTGAAAAAGGCTTCGATCGAAATCGACCGTAAGGTTCTGGCTGATCTGGCAGTGAACGAAAAAGCGGCGTTTGCTGCGATTGTCGAGAAAGCTAAAGCCGTTCTGGCTTAAGTACCCGCGACAATCACCCGGCGGTGCTAGCGCTGCCGGGCATTGAACGTCATCGATAGGGGAAGAGCCTTCAAAGCTCTTCCCCTATTTTCGTATCTGGAGTCTGTACATGGAAAACCTGGATGCGCTGGTCTCCCAAGCCCTAGAGGCCGTGGAACGCGCTGAAGACATCAACGCCCTGGAACAGATCCGGGTTAATTATCTCGGCAAGAAGGGCGAGCTGACCCAGGTGATGAAGACCCTGGGCAACCTGCCAGCCGAAGAGCGGCCGAAAGTCGGCGCGCTGATCAACGACGCCAAAGAGCGCGTCACCGTTGTGCTCAATGCCCGCAAGGCTGCCTTTGAGGAAGCCGAGCTCAGCGCTCGCCTGGCTGCCGAATGCATTGACGTCACCCTGCCAGGCCGCGGCCAGGCCACCGGAGGCCTGCACCCGATCACCCGTACACTCGAGCGCATCGAGCAGTTCTTCACCCACATTGGCTACGGCATTGCCGAAGGCCCAGAGGTGGAAGACGACTACCACAACTTCGAAGCGCTCAACATCCCTGGCCACCACCCGGCGCGGGCGATGCACGACACCTTCTACTTCAATGCCAACATGCTGCTGCGTACCCACACCTCGCCGGTGCAGGTGCGGACCATGGAGTCCACCCAGCCGCCCATCCGCATTGTGTGCCCGGGCCGCGTATACCGCTGCGACTCGGATATCACCCACTCGCCGATGTTCCACCAGGTCGAAGGCCTGCTGGTCGATCGCGATATCAACTTCGCCGACCTCAAGGGCACCATCGAAGAATTCCTGCGCGTATTCTTCGAGAAAGAACTGGCGGTCCGTTTCCGCCCATCGTTCTTCCCCTTCACCGAGCCGTCTGCAGAAGTCGACATCCAGTGCGTGATGTGCTCCGGCAACGGCTGCCGCGTGTGCAAGCAAACTGGCTGGCTGGAAGTGATGGGCTGCGGCATGGTGCACCCGAATGTGTTGCGCATGTCCGGCATCGACCCAGAAGAGTTCCAGGGCTTTGCCTTCGGCATGGGTGCCGAGCGCCTGGCCATGCTGCGTTATGGCGTCAACGATTTGCGTCTGTTCTTCGACAACGACCTGCGGTTCCTAGCCCAATTCCGCTAGGCCCAATCGACGCAACTTTCAGGAGAACAGCATGAAATTCAGTGAACAGTGGCTGCGCGGTTGGGTCAACCCGCAAGTCTCCCGTGACGAACTGGTCGCCCGCCTGTCCATGGCCGGCCTCGAAGTTGACAGCGTTACCCCCGCTGCCGGCCAGTTCAGCGGCATCGTCGTGGGCGAAATTCTCGCCACCGAGCAACACCCGGACGCCGACAAGCTGCGCGTGTGCCAGGTAAGCAGCGGCCAGGAAACCTTCCAGGTTGTGTGCGGCGCCCCTAACGCCCGCCCAGGCATCAAGATCCCGTTCGCCATGATCGGTGCCGAACTGCCAGGCGACTTCAAGATCAAGAAGGCCAAGCTGCGCGGTGTCGAGTCCTTCGGCATGCTGTGCTCGGCTGCCGAACTGCAGATCAGCGAAGAAAACGACGGCCTGCTGGAACTGGCTGCCGACGCTCCGGTTGGCGAAGACATTCGCACGTACCTGAGCCTGGATGATGCCAGCATCGAAATTGGCCTGACCCCGAACCGCGGCGATTGCCTGTCCATCGCCGGCCTGGCCCGCGACGTCAGCGCCCTGTACGACACCCCGGTCACCCGCCCGGTGGTGCCAGCCGTAGCGGCTGCCCATGACGAAGTGCGCCCGGTCGAAGTCAGCGCCCCGGCTGCCTGCCCGCGCTACCTGGGCCGCGTTATCCGTAACGTCGACCTGAGCAAGCCAACCCCACTGTGGATGGTCGAACGCCTGCGCCGCAGCGACGTTCGCAGCATCGACGCTGCCGTCGACGTCACCAACTATGTGATGCTCGAACTCGGCCAGCCGATGCATGCCTTCGACCTGGCAGAAATCAACGGCGGCATCCGCGTGCGCATGGCCGAAGAGGGCGAAAAGCTCGTCCTGCTCGACGGCCAGGAAGTTGCCCTGCGTGCCGACACCCTGGTCATCGCCGACCACACCCGCGCCTTGGCCATCGCCGGCGTCATGGGTGGCGAGCACAGCGGTGTGAACACCGAAAAAACCCGCGACCTGTTCCTGGAAAGTGCCTTCTTCGAGCCGATTTCCGTTGCCGGCAAAGCCCGTTCCTACGGCCTGCACACCGATGCCTCGCACCGCTACGAGCGCGGCGTCGACTCGCAACTGGCCCGCGAAGCCATGGAGCGCGCCACGCAGTTGCTGCTGGACATCGTTGGCGGCGAAGCCGGCCCTGTGGTCGAAGCGGTCAGCGAACAGCACCTGCCACAAGTAGCCCCGGTTACCCTGCGCGCCGAACGCATCACCCAGATGCTTGGCATGGAAATGGACCCGGCCCAGGTCGAGCAGTTGCTCAACGCCCTCGAGCTGACCACGACCAAGAGCGGGGAAGGGCAGTGGACCGTCAGCGTGCCAAGCCACCGCTTCGACATCAGCCTGGAAGTGGACCTGATCGAAGAACTGGCCCGCCTGTACGGCTACAACAACCTGCCGGTTCGTTACCCGCAAGCCCGCCTGGCCCCACAGGGCAAGCCGGAAACCCGCGGTGACCTGCCGACCCTGCGCCGCCTGCTGGTTGCCCGCGGCTATCAGGAAGCCATCACCTACAGCTTCATCGACCCGAAACTGTTCGAACTGTTCAGCCCGGGCGTAGAGCCGCTGCTGCTGGCCAACCCCATATCCAGCGACATGGCCGCCATGCGCGCCTCGCTGTGGCCGGGCCTGGTCAAGGCACTGCAGCACAACCTCAACCGCCAGCAAGACCGCGTGCGCCTGTTCGAAAGCGGCCTGCGCTTTGTCGGCCAACTGGGTGACTTGCAGCAGCAGCCAATGATTGCCGGCGTCATCACCGGCAGCCGCCTGCCAGAAGGCTGGGCCAACGGCCGCGACGGCGTCGACTTCTTCGACGTGAAAGCCGACGTGGAAGCCCTGCTGGGCTACTCCGGCGCCCTGAGCGACTTCACCTTCAGCGCCGGCAAACACCCAGCCCTGCACCCAGGCCAGACCGCTGCCATCGAGCGCGACGGCAAACTGGTCGGCTACCTCGGCGCCATCCACCCAGAGCTGGCCAAGGCCCTGGGCCTGGACCGTCCGGTGTTCCTGTTCGAGCTGGTGCTGGGCGATGTGGTCGAAGGCCGCCTGCCGAAGTTCAGCGAACTGTCCAAGTTCCCGGAAACCCGTCGCGACCTGGCTTTGATCGCAGGACGTGATGTGGCTTCTAGCGCGGTGCTTGAATTAATTCGTGACAATGCAGGCGAATGGCTCACAGACCTCAGGCTGTTTGATGTGTACCAAGGTAAAGGCATTGATCCTGATAGAAAAAGCCTTGCCGTCGGCTTGACCTGGCAGCATCCATCGCGCACTCTTAACGACGATGAGGTGAACACTACCCTGCAAAACATCCTCACCTCGCTCGAACAAAGGTTGAACACCACGTTAAGGAAATAACGGCATGGGTGCTCTGACGAAAGCTGAGATGGCCGAAAGGCTGTACGAGGAGCTGGGGCTTAACAAGCGTGAGGCCAAGGAGCTGGTCGAGCTGTTTTTTGAAGAAATTCGGCACGCACTTGAAGAGAACGAGCAGGTCAAGCTGTCCGGTTTCGGCAACTTCGACCTTCGCGACAAACGCCAGCGGCCGGGCCGCAACCCCAAGACTGGGGAAGAGATCCCGATCACCGCGCGGCGCGTCGTCACCTTTCGTCCAGGGCAGAAGTTGAAGGCCCGGGTTGAGGCCTATGCTGGAACCAAGCCATAACGACGAACTGCCCCCCATACCGGGCAAACGCTACTTCACCATTGGTGAAGTGAGCGAGTTGTGTGCCGTAAAGCCACACGTGCTGCGGTATTGGGAGCAGGAGTTCGACCAGCTGAACCCTGTGAAGCGGCGGGGGAACCGGCGGTATTACCAGCGGCAGGATGTGCTGATGATCCGTCAGATTCGTGCGCTGCTGTATGACCAGGGGTTCACCATTGGCGGGGCGCGGTTGAGGCTCTCCAGTGATGAGGCTAAAGATGAATCCAGCCAGTACAAGCAGCTGATTCGGCAGATGATTGTTGAATTGGAGGATGTATTGGTGGTTTTGAAGAAGTAAGCTGGGTTTCTGATGAGTGGAAATTTTTTTGAGAAAAAGCTTTCATTTATCAGAGAGTTAGGGTACATTCTTCAACGTTCTCGGCAAGATTGAGAACATGCTTCAAAGCCCAGTCGGGGCGTAGCGCAGCCCGGTAGCGCACTTGCATGGGGTGCAAGGGGTCGAGTGTTCGAATCACTCCGTCCCGACCAAAAAACCCTAGAAAATCCAGTCACTTAGCGGTGGCTGGATTTTTTATGCTCGCTGATTTTTCTGTGTCCCCTAGAAAGTCGCTTTCTGGTTGCCAATTGGTTGCCAATTGAGATTGTCTTGCTCAGACTCCTGTCATGTGTGTCGCAGCAAGTTTTCGAAAAGTTCTAGCTCAACGGAGCCAAAATCGCAGGGATAAGCATCATGACGCCAGAATCAGAAGCACGTCAGCAGATTGACCATAAGCTACAACAAGCTGGCTGGGTCATCCAGGACATGAAGCAGCTTAATTTAGGTGCGGCTCGTGGCGTGGCTGTGCGAGAGTTTCCGACTGATTCTGGGCCTGCGGATTACGTGCTTTTTGTTGATAGGGTCTCCGTCGGGATAATTGAAGCTAAAAAAGACGGCGCGGGTGTAAACCTCACAGTCACAGAAAGCCAAACGGAGCGCTACGCCAACGGCACGCTCAAACATCGCCAAGACAATGCACCGCTGCGCTTCCTGTTTGAAGCAACCGGCAAGATCATCCGCTTTACCGATGGCGCCGATCCGGTGCCGCGTTCGCGCGAAATTTTCCATTTCTTCAAGCCGGAAACGCTGGCCGCCTGGCTGGCGCAGCCTGAAACCCTCCGTCGCCGTCTGGCCGAACAAATGCCAGCGCTGCCAGAGAGAAATCTGCGCGACTGCCAGATCAGCGCCGTTACCGGGCTGGAAAAATCACTGGCATTGAACAAACCTCGTGCCTTAGTGCACATGGCCACCGGCGCGGGCAAAACCTTCACCGCCATCACCTCGGTCTATCGCCTACTCAAGTTCGGTGGCGCCAAGCGTATCCTGTTCCTGGTCGACACCCGCAACCTCGGCAAGCAGGCGCATCAGGAATTCATGGCCTATACGCCTCCAGATGATGGCCGCAAGTTCACCGAGCTTTACAACGTGCAGCGGCTGGCTTCGCCCAACATCGATCCGCATTCGCAGGTGTGCATCAGCACCATCCAGCGCATGTACTCGATTCTGAGTGGTGAACCGATTGATGAGACTGCCGAGGATGTTTCGCTCAACGAAGTACAGCAAACCGCCAAGCAGGAAAAGCTCGTCCGCTACAACCCGGCCGTACCGGTGGAAACCTTCGACTTCATCATCATCGATGAATGCCACCGCAGCATCTACAACCTGTGGAAGCAGGTGCTCGATTACTTCGATGCCAGCCTGATCGGCCTCACCGCCACGCCCGATAAACGCACCTTTGGCTTCTTCAACGAAAACATTGTTGCTGAGTACACCTACGAACAGTCCGTGGCGGATGGTGTCAATGTTGGCTACGACGTGTTCGAGATCGAAACCGAAATCACCCAGAAGGGCGCGGAGCTGAAGGCCAAAGAATGGGTGGACCATCGTGACCGCGCCACCCGTAAAAAGCGCTGGGGCGAAACCGAAGAAGACACCACCTACACTGGTAAGGAGCTGGATAAGTCGGTGGTGAACGTGAGCCAGATCCG
The DNA here is from genome assembly GCF_036630035.1 of Pseudomonas sp. LTR0. Classification (NCBI taxonomy): domain Bacteria; kingdom Pseudomonadati; phylum Pseudomonadota; class Gammaproteobacteria; order Pseudomonadales; family Pseudomonadaceae; genus Pseudomonas; species Pseudomonas sp. LTR0. The sequence continues at coordinate 3,292,882 of NZ_CP123734.1, read as the reverse complement.
CCAGGTGATTCAGGCGATGAAAACGGCGGTAGAAACGCAGATTTTCCCCGCGCGCAAAGAAACACCCAAGACCCTGATCTTCGCTAAGACCGACAGCCACGCCGACGACATCATCAACATCGTCCGCGAGGTGTACGGGCAAGGCAATGCCTTCTGCAAGAAGGTCACCTACCGCGCTGAGGAAGACGCAGACAGCATCCTCAGCAGCTTCCGAAACGACTATAACCCGCGCATCGCCGTCACTGTGGATATGATCGCCACCGGCACCGACGTGAAGCCCCTGGAAGTGCTGCTATTTATGCGTGATGTACGCAGTAAGGGTTACTACGAGCAGATGAAGGGTCGTGGTGTGCGCAGCCTGGATGGCGAAAGCCTGAAGCGTGTCAGCAACAGCGCTGATGGGGCCAAAACCCGCTTTGTGCTGATCGATGCCGTGGGCGTGGAAAAAAGTCTTAAGACTGAAAGCCGCCCGCTGGAGAAGAAGCCTGGCGTGGCGCTTAAAGACCTGCTGCAAGGTGTGGCCATGGGCAGCCGCGATGACGACACCGTGCTCTCACTCGCCAACCGCTTGGTGCGCCTTGCGAAACAGCTAGACGACAAAGCACAGGCGCGCATCGAGAAAATCAGTGGCGGTATTCCCGTGGTCGAGCTGGGCAAAGGCCTGATCGCCGCGCTGGACCCGGACGCTATCGTGCAAGCCGCACTGGTCACGGCCAAAGCCAAAGGCATTACTCGCTCTGAAGACACCCTGTTGCCCGAAGAAATTGAAGCAGCGCGCGCAGAACGCGTTGCTGCTGCCTGCGCGCCCTTCGACAAGCCGGAACTGCGCGACGAAATCGAAAGCGCCCGCCGCGAGCGTGAGCAGCTCATCGACCACATCAACCTCGATCAGGTCACCTTCAGCGGATTCAGTGAGCAGGCCGAAACGCAGGCCAAGACCTTGATCAAGACCTTTGCCGACTACATCGAGCAGCACAAGGATGAAATCGCCGCCCTCGGCTTTTTCTACCAGCAGCCCTACCAGCGCCGCGCGCTCACCTTCGACATGCTGGAAGAGCTACACGAGCACTTGAGAAAGCCGCCATTGATGCTTACCACCGAACGGTTGTGGAATGCCTATGCCCGTGTGCAGGCCACGGCCGTGAAAGGTTTCGACCGCAAACACCAGCTCACCGATCTAGTGTCCTTGCTGCGCTTTGCGCTGGGGTTGGATGCCGAACTCAAACCCTTTGCCGACGACGTAGATAAACGCTTCCAAACCTGGATCTTTCGTCACAACGCCCAGCGCGGCACGGCCTTTACTCCGGAGCAGACCGAATGGCTGCGCCTGATAAAAGACCACATTGCCAGCAGTTGCAGCATCAGCCGCGACGATTTTGATTACGCAGAACTCGCCGATAAAGGCGGATTACAGAAAGCCTGGGGGCTGTTTGGCAAGGAACTGGATACCTTGATGAATGAAATGAATATGGAGTTGGTGGCGTGAGTAAGTTGAATTTGCCATCGGGCTGGGCCGAAGCGACGCTTGGAAGTGTGTTGCTCTCAGTCATTGGAGGTGGCACACCATCTAGAAAGGTCCCAGCATACTTTGGTGGTCAGATACCTTGGTTTACAGTCAAAGATATGAAGGCACTGAGGCCAAACGACGCAGAGGAACACATTACCGAAGCGGCGATTTCAGCTAGCGCGACAAATCTAGTTCCTGCAAATACATTGATTGTGGCGACGCGCATAGCCCTTGGTAGAGCGATACGCCCGACTGTAGCTTGTGCAATTAACCAAGATTTGAAGGCGCTTGTGCTCGGGAGCGGCATCGATTCGGATTTCCTACTTCACTGGGTGGGAGCCAACCAACGAGTGATTCAGGATTTGGGCTCTGGCACGACTGTAAGCGGCATTCGGCTTGAAGCGTTACATGGCTTACCCTTGTTACTTCCCCCCGCCGCCGAACAAACCCGCATCGTTGCCAAGCTCGAGGAGCTGCTATCCGACCTCGATGCTGGTGCGGCCGAACTCAAGGCCGCGCAGAAAAAGCTAGCGCAATACCGCCAGTCGTTGCTGAAAGCCGCTGTGGAAGGCGCACTTACTGCCGAATGGCGAGCCAAAAACACGTCATCGGAAACCGGCGCGCAATTGCTCGAACGCATCCTGCAAGAACGCCTTGCCCGCTGGGAAGCCAAGCAACTCGTCAAGTTCAAGGAACAAGGCAAAACCCCGCCCAAGGATTGGCAGAAGAAATACCCCGAACCGGTTCGGCCGGATATCACCGACTTGCCGACGTTGCCGGAGGGGTGGGTCTGGGCGAGCGTCGACCAGCTTACCGTCGAGCAAAAGTACGGGTCTTCGTCAAAAACGAATGAGGACCCAATCGGTGTTCCCGTCTTGCGGATGGGCAATATTCAAGATGGGAATCTGGACCTCTCAAACTTAAAGTATCTACCTGTTGACCACGCTGAATTTCCTGGCCTCCATCTTCAAGATGGTGATTTATTATTTAATCGCACAAACAGTCCAGAGCTGGTTGGAAAGACTGCGGTTTACCGATCTCAAATCTCGCCTTGCTCATTTGCCTCTTATTTAATTAGCGTTCGATTTTCTGCTGGCTACATTCCTGAAATAGCATCAGCATTTATCAATTCGGCATACGGAAAGCGCTGGATAAAATCTGTTGTGGTTCAGCAGGTCGGTCAGGCCAATGTGAATGGTTCCAAGCTATCCGCACTTGCTGTGCCTGTTCCTCCGTTTAAAGAACAACAAGAAATAGTCTCGGTGCTTCACGCCCAAGCCAGCGAAATAGTTGACCAATTAAAGAGTGTTGATATTTCCCTCAAACAATCCAACGCCCAACGACAAAATATTCTGCGCGCAGCCTACGCCGGCCTACTGGTGCCGCAAGACCCCAACGACGAACCCGCCAGCGTGCTGCTGGAGCGCATCCGAGTCGAACGGGCGGAACGCGCCAAACAGCCCAAGACCCGCAAAACAAAGCCAAAGGAGATCGCCACCATGGTGAGCCGACTGATCGACGTGCTCGCCGAGGCGGGCGACTGGATGCCGGCGCAAGAAGCCTTCCGCCGCTGTGGTGTAGCCGATGGCGCGCTGACGGAACGCATCGAAGAGCTGTACGCCGAACTGCGCAAGCTGGACAAGGCTGGCCGCCTGGCGGTGGAGGCCGTGACTGATGCGCAAGGCCGCAAGCTGTATGACAAGCTGAAACTTTTGGTGGGCTGAGAATGCGTCTGGACAAGCTCACCATCGGCAGTGCCAAGGACAGCCCAACACACCAATTCAAGAACCTGAAGAATGTCACCATCGACTTCGATCAGGATCACTGGGTGACGGTGGTGATCGGCTGGAACGGAACTGGCAAGTCCAACGTACTGGAGGCGTTGGCCATCATCTTTCGTGATCTGATCGGCAAAAAGCGAACACCCGCGTTTGCCTTTCAGCTGGCCTATCGCATGGGGGCGGGCGAAAATCTGAGGCACATTCACATTGATGCCGATCCGGATCGTGAGAAAGAGCCTTTCACCATTCATGTTGCGACGGATGCACAGGCCCGTGGCGAAGGCACCTTGATCCCATTCATCGAGGGCGAAGCGCCGGTGTCGGCTCTGCGTGGTAAGGCCATCAAGCTCACGGCGTTTCTGAATGGGGATAACGAGTATCTGCCGCGCTATGTGTTCAGCTATTACTCGGGCGAGAGCCCGCGTATGCACGAGGTGTTTCGTCCCTACCTCGAAAACTACGACAGCAAGCTGCGTAACGGCGAAGACCCGGGTCTGAAGCGCCTGTTTTATGCCATGCCGGTACACAGCCAGTTCGTGTTGCTGGCCTTTTTGATTCAGCAATCCGATGTTGTGCGGGCATTCCTCGATGACCACCTCGGCCTCGATCCGGACGAAGGCATTGAATCGGTGTTGTTCGTGCTGCGGCAGCCACCGTGGAAGTCGAAGGCTGCTGATGGCGACCCGCGCTTTTGGAATGCGCGGGGCGTGGTGCGCGATTTTCTGTCACGACTCTACGACATCGCGCTGGCACCAGTGGAAGTCAGCCGGCGTGTTTCCACCTCGATCTGGAACAAGGAAACGCTGCAGTTTAAATATTTGTATGTAAAGGATATTGCGGCCCTTCGTCGCTTGGTTGGCAAGCAGTTGCCAGCGCAGTTCTTCCGTGACCTGGAGAGCACTTATGTTTCGGAGCTCATTGAAGAAGTGCGCATCCGTGTGCGCCTCAAGAAAAACGATGGCAGCGTCACCTTTCGCGAGCTGAGCGAAGGGGAGCAGCAGTTGCTTACCGTGTTGGGCCTGCTGCGCTTTACCGCCGAGGATGAAAGTCTGTTCCTGCTGGACGAACCGGACACTCATTTGAATCCGCGCTGGTGTGTGGACTACTTGAACTATCTGAAGTCCTTTGTCGGGCAGAACAGCGAGGGTCGGGATAACAGCCACATCGTACTGACGACTCACAACCCTTTAGCCATTGCAGAGCTGGTGAAGGAGCAGGTGCAGATCCTGTATCGCGAAGCAGGCAGCCGCACAGTGCGCGCCGAGAATCCTGCCGTCGATCCGAAAGGCATGGGCTTTGCCGGGATAGTGACCAGCGATATGTTCGGCCTTGGCACCAGCCTGGACAAGGCCACGAATGAGGATCTGCTGGCACTTCATCAGCTCTCCACTCAGCAGCCCCCTCTCAGCGATGCTGATCGGGCCAAACTGGTCGAAATCCGTACGCGCCTTGAAGGCTTGGATTTCAACTTTGCGTCGAGGGATAGGCTGGAGCAGGAGTATCTGCGTGCCCGATTTGATCTAGCTGCAGACGGCGATATCGACGGCGCCATCGTTACCCCGGAGAACAAGCAAAAGGCGCTCGACGCCCTGGTGCAAAGCCTGCTGCGCAGCTTGCAGGAGGGGCAGGTTTGAGATTCATTCAGATTCCGTCGCCCCCACATTTACCAGCACGCTGGCCCAAGGTTTATGCAGGTAGGCTCGCAAAGGTCAATTCGTTGGGCACTCCCACTCTTCGATCTGACTACATCAAGAATAACGGTAGCTGGGGCTTGCTAAAAAAATGGCTCGCCAATGCCAGTGGCCACAAATGCTGGTATTGCGAAGCAAATAGCACGCGTGCACCGTTTGATGTCGACCACTTCCGGCCCAAGCTGGGTATCACCGTGGATGGCGTGAAGGTGGCGGGTCATGACGGGTACTACTGGCTGGCCTATGAATGGTGGAATTTCCGACTGTCATGCCAACGGTGCAATCGACCGGAAAAAGACGACGCCGACGTACTGCACGGCAAGGCCAATGAATTCCCCATTCGTGATGAGGCACAACGTTGTGCACTGCCTAAGGGACAACTGAATACGGAATCGCCCAGATTTTTAGACCCTTGTGTGCAGGCTGATTGCGAGTTGCTCGCCCATGGTATTGACGGAGAAGTTAAGCCAGTCGCGCCAGATGGGACCTGGGAATACACGCGTGCGCGCTACACGATTGACCGGTTGGGATTCAATGAATGGAACACGCCAGAAATCAAAAAAAAATCTTGGCGAGTTCTCGATGATTTGATTCGCCTTGCCGGTAATCAACCTGCTGTTCTCACGCACCTGCAAGAACATTTATCTATCGATCACGAATACTCCAGCTTCTTCCGATCAGCCATTGGCACGCATCGAGACAAGGCTTGGGTGGAGGCACTTTTATGAACACAAGCACCCTTGTCCAGAAAGTCTGGAACTTCTGCCACACCTTGCGCGATGACGGCGTAGGCTATGGCGATTACCTCGAACAGCTCACCTACCTGCTGTTTTTGAAGCTGGCGCATGAATACGCCCAAGAGCCCTACAATCGCGACACCCACATTCCGAAAGGTTATGACTGGGCCAGCCTGACCTCCAAGGTTGGTGAGCCGCTCGAGGCTCACTATCTCGCCACTCTGCACAAACTCGGTAGCGAGCCTGGCATGCTGGGCGCGATCTTTTTCAAGGCCCAGAACAAGATTCAGGACCCGGCCAAGCTCTCGCGCCTAGTGCAATTGATTGATGCCGAGAGCTGGATCAGCCTGGACGCCGACACCAAGGGCGATCTGTACGAAGGGTTGCTGCAGAAAAACGCCGAAGACACCAAGAGCGGTGCTGGCCAGTATTTCACGCCACGTGTGCTGATCGACGCTATGGTTGCCTGTGTACGCCCCGAGCCGATGAAGACCATTGCCGATCCCGCCTGCGGCACCGGCGGCTTTTTCTTGGGCGCATACAACTGGCTGACACGCCCGGGCGCCAAGTTGGACAAGCGTCAGAAAGAGTTCCTGCGTGACCAGACTTTCCACGGCAATGAAATCGTACCGAACACGCGCCGTATGTGCTTGATGAACCTGTTCCTGCACAACATTGGCGAACTGGACGGGGAGCCTTCTGTTGAGCGTTCTGATGCCCTGATCTCCGAGCCCAAACGCAAGGTGGATTACGTGCTGGCCAACCCGCCCTTCGGCAAGAAGAGCAGCATGACCATCACCAATGAAGAGGGCGATGAAGATAAGGAAGCGCTGACCTACGAGCGGCAGGATTTCTGGGAAACCACGTCGAACAAGCAGCTCAACTTTCTGCAGCATATCGTCAGCATGCTTAAGGTGGACGGTAAAGCGGCAGTGGTGTTGCCAGATAACGTTCTGTTTGAAGGCGGGGCAGGCGAAAAAATTCGGCGCAAGCTTCTGCTGAACTGCGATGTACACACAATTTTGCGCCTGCCCACCGGCATCTTCTACGCCCAGGGCGTGAAGGCCAATGTGGTGTTTTTCGACGCCAAGCCCAAGGATGGGCAGACCCACACCAAGGGCATCTGGTTCTACGATTTGCGCACCAATAAGCACTTCACTCTGAAGACGCGCACGCTCAAGCTGGCCGATTTGCAGGATTTCATCACCTGCTACAACCCGGAAAATCGTCACGAGCGAGTGGCTACCGATCGGTTCAGGTTCTTCAGCTACGAAGAACTAATGGCGCGCGACAAGGCCAGTCTCGACATCTTCTGGCTCAAGGACGACAGCCTGGACAACCTTGAAGATCTGCCGCCACCGGATGTTCTCCAGCAGGAGATCATTGAGCATCTCGAAGCGGCACTGCTTGCTTTTCGAGAGGTATCTTTGAGTCTGCCTAGATCAGAAGTGGTTGACTGATTTTTATTCCGCAGGAGAAGACATGAGCCGAATGTGGATGGTGCGTGGCGAATCTGGAAGCCTTTACGATGCTTTTCGCGAGCGTGAAGTGGCGGCAGTCGGCTGGAGTCAGCTAGCACCTCATGCGACGCCGGGTATTGGGCGTAAAGAGCTCACCGCTAAGTATCAAGAGCTTGAACCCCAGCTGAAAAAGGGCTCGGTGGTCGCTGGTGCTTCGCAAGTTTGGCGCTTCGTCAACGAGGTCGCGGTCGGTGATTGGGTTGTGACTTATTCGCCAGCTAACCGCTTGTATCTTGTCGGTAAGGTAGTCGGTCAGGCGGAGCATCATCCGGAATGGGCAGAGCAGGGCATGGCTCTGGTGCGCAAGGTTCAGTGGCAGCAACAAGAGCTGCCTCGCGATAACTTGGGCACCAATACCAAGAACAGCTTGGGTTCGACATTGACCTTGTTTGAAGTACCTTCCGATGCCGCTGCTGAAGTGTTTGAGGTGTTGAAAGGCAAGCCTGTAGCGCCGAAGGAAGATGAGGCCGAGGAAAGCATTGCTGACCCGCTGGCTGATGTTGAAGCGCAGGCATTGGAGCGTATCAAGGATCGTGTAAGCGAGCTGGATTGGGATGACATGCAGCAGCTCGTAGCAGGAATTCTTCGTGCTATGGGCTACAAGACCCAAGTCTCGCCACCTGGCTCCGATCGAGGCAAGGACATCGTTGCCTCGCCTGACGGCTTCGGTTTTGAGCACCCACGTATCGTCGTGGAGGTTAAACACCGTAAAGGGCAGATGGGGAGCCAGGAGATCCGCAGCTTTCTGGGTGGTCGACACAAGGATGATCGAGGCCTCTATGTGAGTACTGGAGGATTCAGTAAGGACGCGCAGTACGAGGCTGACCGGGCGCCTATCCCCTTAGCCATGTGGACGTTGGATCACGTGGTGCGTGCGTTAATCGAGCACTACGATGCAACCGATGCCGAGACTAAACGCATTGTCCCCCTAAAGCGCCTGTATTGGCCTGCGTGATTTTTGGTTCAATCATGAGGATTATTCGGCTGAAAGAGGTCATCGACTCGACTGGTCTTGCACGCTCCACAATCTACAAGCTTATTAATGAGAAATCTTTCCCTCGGCCAGTTCCTCTGGTTGGCCGCAGTGTTGGCTGGCTTGAGAGTGAGATTCATGAGTGGATCAAGGCCAGGATCGCCGAACGAGATCGCATTAACTCATTAGTCTGATGCTGACATAGAGCCCATTTGGGCTTCCTGAGCGCGTATCACGCTTTTGTTGCTGGCGTTTTGCCTTGAGAGTGCAATCTCAGGCAATTTGCGGTAGTAGAGATCGCGTCAGGGATGTCATTAGTTCCCCAACCCAAAAGCCTGGTTATCGACTTGGAGGTTGTTCCAGGTAAGGCGGGGGCAGCCAGATCGAATCTTTAAGATTGGGGCAGCACGACCTGACCAGGGGGTTGACCACTACATCCCGCCCTTGCTGCACCCGCGGGTTAGGGCTGAAGTCTGATCTGCAACGCCTCAAGTTCATCCATCGTCATATCACTCACTATAAGCCCGCCGATGTAGTCGAGCAGATCATCTTGGCGGGGCTGGCCGAACGCTAGCCGGTAGACAGTGAGGCTGCGCTTTAGCCATTCGAGGCGCTCGGTTTCGCGGCTGAAGGGTAGGATCGGTACACGTCGTTCTACCTTTACCGGCCCCTCACATAGCCAATAGGGAGCGAGGTCCGTGTCGGAACCAGCGGACGCCCTAGCTGCAGCGAACATCTGCGCCCAGGGGTCAGACGAAGCAGCGCCGTGCGCCCAAAGCTGATGAGCATGATTGTGGGCTACGTTCATACGGACGGCGTGACCCTTAAAGCGATGAACTCGCCCCTCCCGCTGCTCCAAGTCGACCGGATTGCCAGGTAAGTTCCAGTGGTACACACGGTAGCAGTAAGGGTGGAAATCGAGTCCCTCTTGACCTATCGAGGTCGTGGCTAGCACAAAGGGGCGGAACGGCGAATTGAAGGCGTCGCGCACGCCGCCCAGTCGTGCGACCACTCCCTCTTCGTCACGATAGTCCGCCAGGCGCATGGCGAACCGGCCACGCATTTGGAATTTGTCCACTTTCAAGCGCCCCTCGGTGATCGTAGGGTTATCGACATCAATCTGCGAAGGGCGGATCGAGAGCGCGTCGGCCATGGCTTTTCCGAGTTCGATTACTCGTTCTACTGGTGACACTGCGCTTAGGCCCTGAGCATCCACGAGGTAGTGCGCATACTCGTCGAGAACTGCCTGGAGATTATGCTCCGCCGAGAAGGTGAGTACCCTGTGCCAATAACGATCTTCTTCGCCACGTCGAAGCAACGCGATGGCTTCATGCTGATTGAACAGGGTACGAAAGCCCCACGCGACGTTTGCTGCGGCGCTCAGTAGGTTCGGATCGTCCCATGCTAAATCGGGCGCCACGCGTCGCAGTGCGCGAAGCGCGGAAATGGCAGGGCTTCCCAAGGCCACATCAACCAAAAGGTCCAGTGCATCGGTACTCACTGGGCCAAGGTTGCCAACTGCTGCCACCTTCATGGCTGCGACGTGGTCCTTATAGGCATCCTCGCTGGCCAAATTACCCATCCCGTCCGACGCATCTATCCACCGCAGGGCACCATTCTCCGCCATGGCGTCAATTGCCACCGGCAGTGCCCATTCGGCAAAACTACCTTCTGACTCGGCCGATCCTCGCGCGACCAGATCGGTCAATTTCTCCCTCAGTCGTTCAGCAACGTGTGATCGCATGTCGTTATAGGACAGGCGTTCGCAAGCGCCAGCGATTACCGCTAGGGGGTCGCCGAGTTCGGCCAATACAGGAGACGGATAGATCAATAGCAGGGCCCGCAAACCTGCCAGGCGGCCGTCGGCCAGCCGGAACTGAAGGGGGCGTGGCCGCTTTGGGTCAAAATATCCACGGCCAGTTTGCCCTGCGCCCATGCGTCGCTCGGCCTCGTAGGAAAGTACCGCGGCAATGGCGTCCGGTACCATTGTCCAAGACGAAAATATCAGCGCCTTGGTCGGCCGGCTATCCGGAGTCTGATCACCGTAGTAGGGGAGCGCTGGTGGGATCCAGAGGTTCTGCTCGAGACCGTCCGTAAAGAGGTCCTCCATCAGTGCGCGCATACGGCCGTTAGCGGGCTCTAAAGGCGCATAAGCATTGAGCTGTTCGTAGTCAAGGCAGGCACTCTTGGCCGTCGTCAAGGCGCTGATTAGGGCTGCGGAAGGCTTAGTTCCCTCCTTTTCCTTCATTATCCGCTTCAGCGCGTAGTCGCGCATGAAGTTGAGCAGGTAGGGCGCCGACTTCCAATATTCGATGACGTTAGGAGCATCGAGGGCTCGAGCTACGCCGGCGGCTGCCATCGCTTGGTGCAGATCGTCAACGTGGACGGTAAGGGCCATTTTCGGCTCACAGACCATGGAGTCGCGGTCGATGGTGCTGGAGACCCGTTCGGTACGGCACATGACCTGCTTCAGAGCAGATTCCACCTTGGTCTTCTGGGTCATGGCCTTGCCCCAGGCAGCGGGAAGACCATGAAGGGCGGTTCGGAAGTCACGCATTTCTTGGTCCAATGCGCTAACCATTGCCTGACCTCGGACCGGTCCAAAGAGGAAGGTCAATGTCTCTAGGAAGTCGCCATAATGGTCGCCGTCTTCGGTTTGATCTCCTTGAAGCGTGAGCATTCGGTACGGTGTTGCTGAGAGCAGCAGGGTGCGAACGGCGTTGCCTTTATGATCTCGGTAGTTGAACAGCTCCCGCGCTAAGTAGGCGGCGTCGCTTTCACCGTGCAGTAGATCCGGGAAGCGCTGAAACTCGTCCATGATGATGAGATCAGGCTGCAGCGCCTCCACGCAGGCGTGGCTGAGTTTGCCTCGTAGACGGGCGATCACTGCGTTTCGAGTGCTGGTCATGGCGGAGGGGTATCGTGCCCGCCGCCGACGGAAGAGTTCGATGGCCTTCTCCAGGTTGCCGGCCAGAGCCTCGTCCTGGATGACATCCCTTCGGAAGCGGTCGATCAGGGCAGTATCGATCCCTTTAAGCGAAACGGAGTGCTTGATCCAAGACTCCCAACGCTCGGTGCCGACGTCGCACTGCAACAGGTTCTGCAGGCCGCGCGGAGAACTGACCTTGGGCCGTAGCAAGTGGAAAAGTAGGGCGCGCTCTTCGGCGATGCCAGTTGATGATCGAGGGTCGAACGTCGTGCCTGGGGTCAGACTGATAAAGTTGACTTTGTTTGTTCTGAGCGAGTTTTCGCCCCTCATTTGCAGCGGCACCAGCGTCATACGGGTCGGCAGAGCCAGAGCTTGGCGGCCAAGGACGTTCAGCCGGTTGAGGTTCTGAGCAGCGATGGCTTGGTTCGAGCAGATGTAGAGGATATCGATCCGTTCGGTTTTGTCCCAAAGATACTCGATGGCACGGGCGATAACGCCGCGCGCGACCATCGTCTTGCCAAGGCCCACCTCGTCGGCGACGAGGAATTGGAAGGCGGGATTTTCAAGGTTGTAGAAGCGGTCAAAGATGTAGTCGACCGTGCGACGTTGGAAGGCTTTCAATGACTGAAGTGCTGACGCTGCCTTGAACGGATCAGTCGACATAGTTTGCCTCTTCGGGTATCGCCAACCGGAAGGCTTCCCAAAGTGCGCGAAACTCCGTCGGAACTGGATCGGCAGTGGAGTCTTGGGCAGTCAGGCGTCTGATCAGTCGCTCGACTGCGGATAGGCGGCCATCGCCTGCGCAGAGGGCGCGTACTAGATCTTCGAGTAGGGGGGCGTCTTCTGCTCCCCCGCAGCCCCATTCGCCATTACTACCGCCAGACTGCACTGCCAAGGCCGCGGCGAACGGGTCGCCAAGTTCAGAAAGCAGTAGCCGCAGATAGCGGAAGAAGGTCTCACTGTTGGTGATGATCGAGCGGAAGATTGCAGAATGGCGCTCAGCCGGAAGGCCCTCCATTGGTAAGCCGATGCTGAACAGCAGTCTGGCGCCACTGCCGGCGTCAGTTAGTTGAAAGGCGATGAACCGGGTGACGTCTGCCAGAGGCATGACGCCAAGATCGACATCCTTCCCAGTGAGCAGCGCAGCCAGTACATCGCGCTGATGCCCCTCGCCGCGGGTGATTGGCCAAACGAAGGCACTGGTCAGGTCGGGGAAGGTCATCGATTGCGCGCAGATCAGCCAGACCCGCCACCCAGCGGAGTCCTCACCTTCAGCAAGGGCGCGTTCGCAGCGCAGCGCCAATCCAGCCCTGCAGATTCCACGACGAGCATTCTCCAGGCGGCGCTCTGCTGCCTTATCCGCATTGGCGTCCGCCGAGACATCGCCGGCAACGAAGGGGCATAGCAGTCGTCCGAAGCCCTGAGTGCCCAGGATGTTCTCAACACTGCCTACTTTTGAGGTCTTGCCCGTTATGGTTGCAAACACCTCGACGTTGTTGGCCGACTTGCGCTTAGCAAGCGCCGCTTGGGTCGCGTTGCCAGAGCCAACTGTCAGGACGGTGTCCCAGCCGACCTCCTGTATGAATGCCTTAGCATGGAGGCCTTGCAGGCTTTCCGGCACCGCTTCTTCACCATCTTCGCTGGCTGCCATTTCATCGAGCACGCTGACGCGCTCATAAAGAGCTAGGGTCTCGGCCGAGCAAGACGCCAGTTCGTCGCTCCGCCCCACCAGTACCGGCTTCTCACGGCTTAGCTTTGCCAGTTGAATAAGGGTAGTGTCGTCACAAAACGGGGAAATGACGCCCATACGAGCACAAGCCGATGGCGACCAAAGCTCAGGCCCGATGCCGTTAACTGCCAGGCTCAGGGTATCAAAATGTTCGGGTAGCACCCACGCAGCTCGATTGAGATCGCCGGCGACATCGAGGGTCAGTGCCCTGATATCCTCGGATACTGGCTGCACGGTTATCCGCGGTAGGCGTTTTAGGAGTTCGACGATCGGCTTATTGCCCTGCACCACTCGACGGGTAACGTCGCCATCCAGACAAAGGGAAATGTCCCACGAGCGGTCTTGGGTCAGATTCCGCGACAGCACCAACAGGCGCATTTTTGCAGCGCCGCTTCCCGATTGTGGTTTGAAGCGCAGGACCCAGATTTTTGGGTGGAAGGCGCCGCCTTGCGGGGCTGAGACTTCTATGATCATCTTTTCCAACAGACTGCAGAGCCGGGACTGAGGCTGGGTCTGGGCGTGGATATGGCCTGCGTCGTAATAGACGGCGAGCCGATCAGTGATACGTTCGGCGCCCTCCAGCAGGGCCAAGGGCTGGCCGAGAATCTCATCGCGATTCTCGGCGGCGAACAGCGCTAGGCTTACCGGCGCGGCCAGGGCTGTCTCAAAGTCGAGGGAGTAGGTAGTGGCGATTGCTGCGTCGAATACATAGCCGGACGGCGCCGACAGACTTTCGCCGTAGAGGACGCGTGCTTCGGGATCAAGGCTGGCTCTATTGGGCATTTAGCAGATCCTCCAGATGAGATTGGGCCTGTCCCCATCGGAACGACAGCTGGTTTGCCCCAGAGGCTCCGCCCCAACGGTCCAGAGCGGTGCGATTGGCAAAGCGCGACTGTGAAGTCTTCAGTCGCCGCTCCCTCTCTCGGACTAGTGCCCTGGCCGCTTCGGAGTCCGGCAGACTAGCTGCCCCCACTTTAGTTAACGCTACCCAGTCTTGGACGAAGCGAATCAGCGCAGGGCGGATGGTGTGGGTGGGATGCGAGACCTCACGCCAAAAGTCCCCTAGGGACCAGGATGCGAGGCGTTGCTCGTCCAACTCAGCCGCCCATTGGGCCAATCGGTCTCGATAGTGTTCGATCCAGTCTTCGCGGTCCCGCAGCTCCGCAAGCTGAAGGTTGTAGAGCAGAGCCGCACCATGGATTACACCGGAAAATATCTCCGCATGCTGAACTAGACGTCGCGCCTCTGCTGGAAAGTCGCCGAGTGCGGGGTGCTGCCAGATGTAGGTGCATTGACCGTTGTGCAACTGGCCAGCGAGCCAGGTCAGGAGTGAGGTTCGCGCCGATGCAACTAAACGATCCCGAATAAACTGGGCTTCGTCGCCAGTGAGTCTGAAAGATGCGGTCTCAAGAAGATTTACAGGGGCGGGGGGCAGGCCCGGATGCCAGTTGCTGCTCTGAATGTATTCGGAGCCTTCTACCCCGACGTCGGAACGCTGTCGGCGACGTCGGACTGCTGGTAGCACCGCGTAATAAGTCTCGCGAGATCCGGGGAACTGGCGGATACCCCAGGCTCCTAGGCCTGCCCAATAGACTGAACTGGGAAGTCGCTGAAGTCGCGCCCCGGCGTCTCGACCTATGACACCCTTCGTCTCTCCGCCGGCCTTCAGGGCGTCAGCGAGGCGGATCTCTAAGTTTCGGCCCTCTACGTTGAGTTGGCTGGCCGTGCTGTCGCGTCCTTCAAGCCGGCTTAGGAGCCAAGGAATGAACAGCATGTAGCGGAGCCGAGTCTGGATTGTGCTGGTGCCTGGGAACAGGTGGTCGGCGATTGAATCGCGGATTGCTCCTAAACCCAGTTCGTCACGGCTCTCGCGCTCCTGGAAAAGAGCCATGATGCGTTGCGCGCGTTGGCGCTCCGCTTCATCAAAATCAATCCACGCTAAAGACGACATCAGCACTCCCGATAGCCAACGCACAAATTATTCACGCGCGGCGAATAATTACCTGCGGACCGCACCAACGTCACCAAGTGGAAACTGGAAAATTGTTTGCTTCGGCGACTGAAATCCACGGATAGGCCTGGCTTTCGACTTTAGTCAGCCACTTCAGGAAGGACGCCAAGGGCGGTCATGATTGTGGCTCCGGTTCGTCTCAAATCGTGTGGGGTCCACTTTCCTCCTGGGAGGAGTAGTGCCTGAGCATTAGCGCTCCTATTGCTCAGGATTCGTTGATCTGGCAGGCGTTGTCGATCCCCCAGCTGTTTGGTCACAGTCTTTGGGCAGACTGGGCCGCTATTTTGGACGTTGGGGTAGCACCACTCACTGGAAGAGCTGAATTCGCGGACAGCCTTGAACTGCTGGATGGCGAACGGTGAGAGGGTTACGTTGTGGGCCTTACCGTTTTTGCTTTGCTCTGAAGGGATGTACCAGTTGCCTTTGATAAGGTCGACGTTTTCCCACCGGGCACTCAGCAGTTCGCCGATGCGGCAGCAGGTCGACAAGGCAATCCAGATGGCAGCCTCTGAGGAGGGGAGTAGACCGGCTTGTGGAGCGAGTCTTGCTAACGCGCGGATTTCTTCCTCGCTCAGTACTCGATCTCGTTCGATGTCCTTGCCGCCAATTTTGGCTTTGCGAATGCTCGCAGTCGGATCGTGATCAATCAGGTCCCGGTCTACGGCGAATCGGAACATCTGACGCATCAGGCTGAAGATCATCTTCGCCATCCGGTTGACGCCACGAGCGAGTAGGGCATCCGTTACCTCGGTAATGTGGCCTTTTTTCACATCTTCGACAGCCATTTTGCCGAGGCACGGCAGGACATCTTTCTCGAACATGCGGCGCACCTCTGCGCCGCCGTCCTTGCGGTTGATCAAGTCGACCTTGGCCCAGTGGTCGAACAAATGCTGGACGTTTTTTCTGGCGGCTTGTCGAGCCTGAGCCGCCTCCAAGGCTGCTTTCTCCGCAGCGATTCGTGCACGTTCTGCGTCACGTGCAGCAACACGTGCGGCCTCCTCAGCCTCAAGGTGTTCCTTTACGTCTCTGACACCTGATTTATGAAGCCCAGCGAGCTCTTTAGCTCGTTGGCCAGCTTCGGCGAGTGTCATGGTGCCTTCGGAGCCATCGCGACTATATGTGCCGATGGGGAAGGTGATGCGTTCACTGCTACCGTTGGAGTAACGGAAATAGAAGAGGCGTTCGCCGCTTGGGGTGATGCGGGCCACCAAGCTACCGTGCCCCCAGATGGCGACTTCGCTCAGCCACTTGTCGTTCGTACCAGGTTTGGCAGTCATCTGGCGGTCTGTGATCTTGGCCATTTAGTCCCTTATCCCGTTGCCAATTGGTTGCCAATTGAGAGTCTCTGGTTGCCAATTCGTTGCCAATTGAGATCGGCTTAGTTCGAGTCGTTTCGAGCTATTTTGGACGAGAAAATGGCTGAATGCCAGTAAAATAGGGGGTTGTAGAGATATGCTTCGGATTGCTCTGGATTCGCTCGCACAGGTTTTTACCTGCATGGGGTGCAAGGGGTCGAGTGTTCGAATCACTCCGTCCCGACCATATATTCAATGACTTAGGCCATTTCCGAAAGGAGTGGCCTTTTTCATGTGCGTGACTTTTGCGTGACTTCTCAGGGTTTTACGCCTGCCGGCACTGTGCTTGCAACAGCTCAACCCGTACCTGGGCTACCTAGCCCTTGCGCGTAGCAGCGTGAGTCCATCCATGCCACCAGCTCGGCCCGGTGCTGGGCCGACATGTGCTAAACCGCACATCGGCCCAAGGCCAACTACAGGCTGGCCCATCGGCGCCGCATCCACCATGGCACTGATACAGAGTGATACGTCCCCTCAGCTGCCAGCGGCCCAGTGGCGCCGCTTGTCCATGATGAAGTCGACGAAGGCTCGCAGGCGCAACGGCATGTGTCGGCCTTGGGGATACAGCAGGGTGAACGGCCGCGAGCGGCCCGCGAAGGGCCGCAGCACCTCGACCAGCGAGCCCTCGGCAAGCTCGCGCTCGACGATGAAGCGGTAGGTCTGGAACAGTCCCGCGCCGTGCTTGGCCAAGGTCACGCCACCGAGCACGTCGTCCGAGCAGACGTAGCCGCCCTCGGTGAGGACTTCCCGCTCGCGGCCCTCCTCGTCGAACAGCCAGGCGATGCGCCGACCGCTGCTGGGCAGTTCGAACTGGATGCAGTCATGCCGCGCCAGTTCTTCAAGGCTCTGCGGCTCGCCCGCGTGTTCCAAGTAATCTGGAGTGGCCACCACCACCAGCCGGGCGTCTTCCAGCGGCCGGGCGATCAGGGTCGAATCCGGCTGTGCACGCACGCGGATGGCCAGGTCGTAGCCCTCGCCGACAAAGTCGATGTTGCGGTTGCCCAGGTGGATGTCGACCTGCACCTTCGGGTAGCGCCGGCGAAACTCGGGCAGCAGCGGCAGGATGCGGTGGTGCCCGTAGGTCGTGGGCAGGCTGATGCGCAGTGTGCCCGAAGGCTCCTGCTGCTGCCCGGTCACCACCCGTTCGGCCTCCACCAGCTGGGTCAGCGCCTGACGACACTGTTCGTAGTAGCCTCGCCCGCCCTCGGTCAGGCGGATGCTGCGGGTGGTACGGACGAACAGTCTGGAGCCCAAGCGCTCTTCCAGGCGGCTGATCGAGCGACTGACCGCTGCCGGCGTCACGCCCGCCGCGAGACCGGCCGCGGTGAAGCTGCCCAGCTCCGCCGCCAGACAGAACAGCTCGATGCTGCCGAGTAGGACGTCGTCGAAATGCCGCTGCATTGATTACACCATGTATCAACTGAAGTTCTCGCTGCCATATTTATCCTTATCTGAAGCAAAAATATAGTCCTCCCAACGGCGCACTTCGGCGCCACCTGATTGGGAGAAATGACATGAGCAACAGCAAAACGGTAGTGATCACCGGCGCCTCCAGCGGCATCGGCTTCGGCCTGGCCAAGGCTTTCCTCGCCAGTGGCTTCAATGTGGTCGGCAATGCCCGCTCCGCCGGACGCCTCGCCGAGGCTAGGGCACAACTGGACAGCCCCGCCTTCATCGGCGTGGCCGGCGACATCGCCAAGCCTGAGACCGCCCGCCGCCTGATTCAGGCCAGCATCGACGCCTTCGGCCAGGTCGACGTGTTGGTCAACAACGCTGGCTTCTTCCTGCCCAAACCCTTCATCGAATACAGCCCGGAAGACATCCAAGGCATGCTGGAGACCAACCTCAAGGGCGTGGTCTACGCCTCCCAGGCCGCCGCCGCGCACATGATCGAGCGGCGCCAGGGTCACATCATCAACATCACCGCTGCCGTGGCGCTGCAACCCAACATCGCCGTGCCCGCCGCCCTGCCGGTGCTGATCAAGGGGGGCCTCAACCAGGTCACCCGCGCCCTGGCGCTGGAGCTGTCGTCGCACAACATCCAGGTTAACGCGGTGGCCCCCGGCATCATCGAGACGCCGATGCACGATCCGGCCAGCTTCGACTTCCTAAACGGCCTGCAACCGGCCGGACACATCGGCCGCGTCAGCGACATTGCCGACGCCGTGCTTTACCTGGCCAACGCCGGGTTCACCACGGGCGTGGTGTTGCCGGTCGACGGCGGTATGAGTGTCGGCAAATGGTAATAGGCTGAACGTAACGGGGAGGCATCCCGCCTCCTTGCCCTGATTTCCCCACCCCATAGGAGTAATACCATGCCCTTCGTCAGCGTCCGCATCACTCGCGACGGCGTCACTCGTGATCAGAAAGCCCAGGTCATCAAGGAAATCACCGAGACCTTGCAGCGAGTGCTCGGAAAGAAACCTGAGCTCACCCATATCGTGATCGAGGAGGTCGACACCGATAACTGGGGCTACGCCGGCATGACCACCACCGAGTACCGCAGCAAAGAAACTCAGGGATGAGTTCCGAACTGCCCCGGCGGCGCGAATCAGCGCCTCCAGGGCGGCCTTGGCTCGACACGCTTGTGAAGGAGAACCCACTTGGAAACCGGGGTGAGCAATACATCCAGGCCCGTGACGAAGGCGGTATTGGTGATGCTGGTGTGTTGCAGCCCGACGGACTGGAAGATATTACCCAAGCACAAGGCTACTGGCGTCGGTCGCTGGCTCAGATCGCTATGTCAAAGAACTGGGTCCAGAAAATATGCTGTTGGCGGGGGAGATGCAGTTGTCTGCTAGGATTTAGCACACTGGCCAGAGTAATGAATGTTGATCGCTTGTATCCATGTCGAATAACTGCTTAGGGAAGAGATATGTCCATCCATGCAATCACCATCCCCTGTTTCGCCCAAATGTTACGGACCCTATCGGCACTGTTGTCCAAGGGAGAGTCCTGCGCGCTTGAAGGGGGCTACGATCCGATAATCTTGCTTGAGTCTCGGCTAGCACCTGACATGCACAATCTTTCTCGGCAGGTCCAATACGCGTGCGTCCAAGCACAGGAGGCGGTTCAGCGGCTTACACATCAGCCGCTTGAGACGCTCTCGCCGCCAGAGGACATTGCATCGGCGAAGGCTCTAATTGAGCGAACGTTACGATTACTGGAAACTGCTGATGCCGCAGCGATAGATGCAGCAGCAGACCTCAAGATCGCGATCGAACTACCCAATAACATCACGTTTGATATGACTGGCAGTGAGTACGCAGTCAATTGGGTTATACCACAGTTCTACTTTCATCTAGTCACGGCCTATAACATTCTGCGTCACAACGGCGTTCCGCTCGGGAAGGCCGATTACGTGCAGCACATGTTCGCCTATCTGCGACAGTAAACCCTGCGTGAGGCGGGCGCTCGCCAATGGTGGCGGTCGCGGTTTGCTGGTCCAGCGATGTGGACGCCATTCCCGCCCCCTTGTGCAACAAGGGGCGGTGATCAGTAGAAAGCGAGCTCATCAGGTTAACTGGTAATTCAGCCGAATGCGATGCGTACCCTCACTATCAATTGAGATCTCCCCGGATCCAGAGATTCCTTTCAATTCATTTGTACCACTACCTGCGACGATGCAAAAAAACTCGTCGTTACGCTCCGAGCCCGTTGTTGATGCGGAGTGGACAAAATTGAAAGTGCCCGTTCGCCCATTCACCGTACCTTTGAAGCTCTCCATCGCGATGTAGGTGCCTATCTTGGTGGCGTGGTCAAATGCTGCGGTGAAGAACGTTAAGGATTCACCCTGTATATCCCCGACGTAGGTTTTTTCCATGGTGCTGACAGTCACTGGCAAGGCCGTTGTGATCTCGACAGGAGGGTTAATGCCTGTAGGTTTAAAATTTTTTGGCGAAAAGATTGCTAGCGCTTCCATTCAAATCCGACCTTTTCCATAAGTTTGGGTGATTAGTCTACTGTAATCGCCGCAATCCGCTCGAAGAAAGTCAGGCCGACCATCGAACGTTCGCTTAGCGAGCGCCTGTCCAGATGAGGCGCGCTCGTATAGGGGAGTCTCGCCCCATGTTACCGAGTCTTAACTTCCTCAGGATAACGCTGGCACATAGACAACTTGGTCACGCCCTCCATTTTTGGCCGCATAGAGACCGCCGTCAGCGCGCTTTATTGCATCATCAACCTGCTCACCCTGGGTGAGCAGGGCGCATCCAATGCTCATGGTCATCTTCCGAGGGCCGCCGGGTAACAAAAACGGCGCGCTGCCGATTGACTGACGCAAGCGCTCCGCAATCTGCGTTAATTCTTGGCTATCTTTAACCCGTAGCAAGGCCACGAACTCCTCTCCTCCTTGGCGTACCAGCAGGTCATCTGGCCGAAGCGTAGCCCGCAGTCGGCGGGCGCACTCGCAGAGCACTTTATCGCCGGCATCGTGGCCATGCTCGTCATTGACCGATTTGAAACGGTCGAGGTCTGCGTATACGGCACCTAGCTGTAAACCTCGCTCCTCAGCCAAACGAAGCTCTCGGTTCTGAAATGCTGCCAACGCCCCGCGGTTCCATAGTTGTGTCAAAGGATCAAGCAAAGCCCTGCGCTGCCCGCGATCCATTTCAACACGCAGAGCGCGATTGACCTGAGCCAGGCTCCGCAGTTGCAAATAACCCTCGGTGAGCGTGGCTAAGTCCCGAAAATTAGCCTGTTGCGCTTCGCTGAGCTTCCGCGGCCGAGGATCGAACATGCACAGGGTACCAATGGCTTTGCCATTTGAGGCACGTAACGGGTGGCCCGCATAGAACCGGATATAGGGTGGGTTCAGCACGAGGGGATTGTCCACGAAGCGTGTATCGCACCTGGCGTCGGAAACCATCAAGGTATCTTCACCGAGAATCGCGTAGCCGCAAAAAGACACATTACGCTTCGTCTCGCTTACCTCGATGCCGATTCGAGCCTTGAACCACTGCCGATCCTGATCGATTAGGCTGATCAGAACGGTCTCCACCTGGGCTAGTTCTTGGGTGAGTCGTACCAAGGTATCAAGATAATGCTCGGCCGGCGTATCGACCAAGTCCATATCATCAAGTGTGCGCTGACGAAGTGCTTCATCAGCGGGTAGGGGACAAGCTGGCATATCTATTACTCCACTCCTTGGTTCGTTTTTTCCACAAACGCGGATAGAAAACTCTCAAGCATCTTGACCAATGCCGCACACGCTCGGCGCCTTCAGGCCAGGCCAGTCGGAATAGAGAGCATAGCAAACCGGTTGGCTCTATCCCGGATCTTCCAGTGGGCAATACCTGTGGCGTTGATCGGCGCGGCTCGGTCGGTCGCCCAAGACCTCGACAAACTTCTAAGACCTACAGACGGCTTGAACGAACGGTTGAGGTTGTCGCCCCAGGCAGCCTTATTGGAAATCCGGTATTGACCTCGAGTTAAGTCAAGGTTTTAGAGTGGCGTCCGGACGCTCTCGCTGCTTTCGGAAACGAACTCACAAAGGACCAGGAATGGACACTCCGACTTCACTGCTGATTTTCCAGATCACCTGCTGCATTGGCTTGAGCCTGTGGCTGAGTATCAGCCTGATCAACAACCTGCATGCCTTTGCCAGCTCAGCCGGGGCGATCGGGGAGACCATGTCGATGGCGCCGCTGGCCCAACCTCCCGGAATCAGCCTCCCTCTGCTGGTGCGAGCGATGACCTCTCACGCCATCCATCGCTTGGCCTTGTCGATCATCGTGCTGACACAGGCAGCCGCCGTTCTCGCGGCTTGGGTTGGCTGCTATGAACTGCTGCTTGGCGCCGGCTTGGAGGTGGCGCGGCCCTGGTTGAACCTGGCCTTGAGCGCAGCGCTCGGGTTCCTGCTCGCGATGCTGCTGGGCGGGATATGGTTCGGCTACTGGATCCGCCAGGAAGGGTTGCAACTGACCCATCTGCTGTTGATGGTCTGGATCCTGCTGCACTTCGTCGTACTGAATGTCCGCTGGAGTTGAGCGGCCTAGGGAAGCTTGGAGCATTTCAGTTAAAAGGAGCAACAGATGAAGATGATGATCGTAGGCGCCGGAAGAGGGTTGGGCCGGGCTTTGCTCGAAGGGCTCGGCAAGCCAGGGGACACGCTGATCGGCGTATCACGCAAACAGCCGTCAGACTTGGCCCTTGCCCCGGGCATCGATCTGCAGTGGGTCGATGCCGACCTTGCCAAGCCAACGGCGGCTGTGGCACAGATCGCGGATCGGGCACCTGCCGATCTGGATGTCCTGATCTACAACGTTGGCATCTGGGAAGAACACGCCTTCAGCGAGCACTATGCATTCCTTGACGACAGCGACGAATCGATCACCAGGCTGGTCGAGGTGAACATCACGGCCACGCTGCTTCTGCTCAAGCGCCTGGTGCCCAAGTTGCTTGGTGCGCCCCGGCCGCAGTTGATCCTCACCGGTTCGACCTCAGCTCTTCGCCAGAGTGGGCGCCCGGAGGTAGCGTTCGGCGCCTCAAAGTTCGCCCTCAACGGCATGGCTGATGCGCTGCGCGAAGGTTTCAGGGATGACAACCTGGCGGTGACCGTACTTCACCTGGGTTATCTCAATACCGACGACTCCCTGAACACGCCATTGGCACAAGCCGCAGCACGTGGCGAGCGGCGCCAGGTACCGGTGCATGATGTGGTCACTATGGTCGACGCGCTGTTGCGCTTGTCCGAGGCTTCGTTCGTACGGGAGCTGATCTTGCCGGCTATCGGTGATGAGCGCTTCTGAGGCCAAAGCTGCCATCAGCCCTCAAGTTTAGTGGCTGTGCTGCCGTCGGTACTCGCCCGGTGTCATGCCTCTTCAGGCTCGAAGCGCGCAAGAAAGAAATGGAATTCATAAACCCAACCAGAAACGCAATTTCCCCTGGGGACAGGTTTGAGCGAAACGGTCTGTAGCCGTGCCGTTTCGTCCTTTTTTTGAATCGATTACGTCACTGAAACTGCATGGATTGGACGCTTGTACCACTGTCTTGAAAACCGTTGTGCTACGCAAAACCACCCCTGCAGAGAATTCGCTTGAGCGGTTAGGGCGACTGTGATTACGCCGGAATGTTGTCCTTTTTCCACTGCGCTGTAGGAAAATTCCTCTTTTTTGATAGGCTTCTGCCGTCAGTCGAGAGGAAAATGGAATGCCCGTCGTCATCGTTGAAAACGATACATCACAGTGGGAAGACCAGACAGGCGCTGTCTATCACTTCCCCAAGCGTTACCAAACCTTGCTCGCTCAGGGAACCGAGGTTGTTTACTACAAAGGGCGTATCAAAGATAAAGCCTTTGCCTCGGTCCGTCTGTGTGCCAATCCGCACTATTTTGGCAAGGCACGTATAGGCAAGGTCTACGCAGATAGCAGTAGTAATAAGGGTGATCTTTTTGCTTTGATTGAAAATTTCATTCCATTTGAGAGCGCTGTTCCCGCCAAAATCGACGGCGCATACATGGAGACTATTCCCGGCAGCCGCGCGAGTAACTACTGGCGTGACGGGGTTCGGCTCATTTCTCAGTCTGATTACGACGCTATCTTAAGCCACGCGAAGCTTTTAGATCCGCGGTTGGATACTGCTCTACCGCAGTCAGAAGACGATCCGATTACATTTGAATCGGCTAATGAAGGCAGCAAGACAAGCTACTTTGGAACCCGATACGAACGCCGGAAAGATCTTAGGATGAAGGCCATCGCTATTCACGGTCTTGACTGCAAAGCATGCGGTTTTGATTTCGAGCAGGCTTACGGCGAACATGCAAAGGGCTTCATTCACGTTCATCACGTAGTACCTATTTCGAAATTTGGTGGAGAACAGGCTGTGAATCCTGAGACAGACCTCGTGACGTTATGTGCGAACTGTCATGCGGTAGTCCACCGCAAGCGCGACATGACCCTCAGTGTCGATGAGCTGAAAGGCATGTTACGCGGACGATGGGTCATCGAGCCTCAGTAGGCATAGACATCTAAGCGTACCGGGTATATAGCCTAGCTACAGCGTTCAATCCAATAATATGAGTATCTTCTGAAACGCCAATAGCTCTCGCTGAAGCAATACACAATGGAGGTGGTATGCTCTTTGTTCGCCCTGTAGCAGCATCTGATTGGCGATCTTATCGGGATCTACGTCTGCGGGCCCTACGTGACTCTCATGAGGCGTTCGCGAGTACTCACGAGCGCGAATCAGTCCGGGACGACGATGATTGGCGAGCCCGCGTATCAGCCGTCGCTAGCTCCAGCACTGCTCAAGCTTTCTTCGCTCATTGGAATAATGAGGCGTGTGGCTTGGTGTGGTGCAAGGCATCCGACGTTGAGTCAAGCGTTGTCGAGATTTTCCAGATGTGGGTTGCGCCTGATGCACGTGGGCTCGGAGCCGGGAGTGCCTTGCTTGAGAGGGCTATCACATGGGCTGAAGATCGCGGTGCGGCATGTGTCCGTCTTGGTGTGACGATTGCAGATATCCCGGCGATGCACTTGTACAAAGCGAGCGGATTTCATGCAGTCGGCGCACCGGAGCCTTTGCGTGTGGGTTCGGCTTTGATGTCTCAGTCGATGGAACTGAATCTTGGACCGCGTCCAGCGAGAAAAGAGGCAAGGGGCTAGGTCGTTGGGTCGCCTTCAAAATCGGGAGTCGCATAGGTCTTGAAGGCACCCAGTCAATGATGAGTCATTCAGCGCATCATGCCCAGTTCAGCATCATCCATCAGTGCCTTGGCTAACGCGCAAAGGTAATGCGAAGCCCAGATCAACTGAGGTTTATCTTCCATCAATCCATCCAGGGTCATGTCCCGTGCATAGCCCATCAGTTCCGAAGCCTGTTCACGGGCACTCTGGCAAGGGATGCCGGCTTCGATGCGGAAGAGGGGATGGGTCTGGTTTTCACCTTGGTAGAAGGTGGTTTTGCCGACGGTGAATTTGGTTTCTTCTGTGGACATTGTTCAGTTTCCCCAAGATTGCTTCAGCCTGTACGGGCCTATTCGCGGGTAAACCCGCTCCTACGGGAGCACGGCAGTCCTCAAGGCTGAGGGAGTGCCTGGGAGGGGGTATCCGCGAAGAGGCCGGCCCAGGCAGTACATCAGCGAGACGTCAGTGCGTAGTGCGAGGTTCAGTGGGCATCTGCACTTGGGCTATTGCGGACTCGAGCAAAGCTCTCAAAGTCTCCAGTTCATGCATCGAGGTCATCATCAAAATCGACGCGGGTGACTTGGGCTGCAGCAGCATTGCCTGATGCACGACAGTTGCAGCGCAAAGCGCGTAATCCGTGGCCTGAATCAGGGTGTCTTCAAGGCAGAGGGTTCTGTGGGGTGGATCTGGAACGATCTTGAGCATGGCGTAACTCCAACGTCGGAAAGTGGAGCTACCTCAACCTTGCTGTCAAACAAGATGGTGGCAGCTGTACGCGGGTTGACAGACCGAGACGTTGGCACTCGGCGCACCACAGGGTGCCCACACGTACAGCCGCCATGAAAGCGAGCACATGAGGACAACGTCAGCGGTCTGTCAAAACCGGTCGCTGAATTGGCAGCGACAGGCCGAGACTAGGGCTGACTATTTCCATGTGCAACGAAAATCAGGCGCGAGGAGTATCTTTGGGAAATGGCCTACAAGGAAGGGGTTATTTCTGATTTTTCGACCCGCTCCCGTTCCTCAAAACGTCGACAGGAAACATGCGGGCAAAAGAAAGCCCGCCGAGGCGGGCTAAGTACTATCACGTAGGGATTGCTTCATCCTGCCCAAGCCACTGTGAAAATTGGGTGAAAGAAAGGTCCCCATAACGTGATCATCCAGAGGGCCCTGCGCCCTTCAAAGCTCGGCTTTCTGCCGCTGGTGGCGCTGAAAGCGGGTAACCGCGATCTGGACGGCAGCTGCAACGAGGCACAGCAGGCCGACTTTCCAGCTGCCCTCCAGGCCGTAATGCTCGGCGATCTTCCCCGTGATGATGACGCTAACGAAGATGGCGAAAGGCAGGATCAGTTTGTTCATCGGGTGTTCCAGCAGGCTGCAAAGGGCTCGAGTGAATACGCAGTTCACCCAGCGGGAATGCCGCGATCTTAGCAAATCTGGTTGCGGCGAGTGGAGGGTGCCTGCCATGGGAGGTTTGGTGGCAGTGAGATCGCGCGCCGCCCGCGCGGCGCATCGCGAGCTGCGCTCGCTCCTACGTTTGTTTCGGGCCAATTATTCCTGGGGCATTTGCGCGCGAACGCCTTGGCGCATGGCGCGATATCGCGTCGTACAAACAAGGCGGTCGCGTGCGCCTCTCACAGGCATTACTGGCCCGAAACAAACGTAGGAGCGAGCGTAGCTCGCGATGCGCCGCGCGGGCGGCGCTCGATCTCACCGGCAACACAAATCCACCGGCGAGCACCCCAGCCCCCTATACCCCCCATTGCGAATTTCCTGGTTTCAGCTAACTGCCATGGGAGGTTTGGTGGCAGTGAGATCGCGCGCCGCCCGCGCGGCGCATCGCGAGCTGCGCTCGCTCCTACGTTTGTTTCGGGCCAATTATTCCTGGGGCATTTGCGCGCGAACGCCTTGGCGCATGGCGCGATATCGCGTCGTACAAACAAGGCGGTCGCGCGCGCCTCTCACAGGCATTACTGGCCCGAAACAAACGTAGGAGCGAGCGCAGCTCGCGATGCGCCGCGCGGGCGGCGCTCGATCTCACCGGCAACACAAATCCACCGGCGAACACCCCAGCCCCCTATACCCCCCATTGCGAATTTCCTGGTTTCAGCTAACTGCCATGGGAGGTTTGGTGGCAGTGAGATCGCGCGCCGCCCGCGCGGCGCATCGCGAGCTGCGCTCGCTCCTACGTTTGTTTCGGGCCAATGATTCCTGGGGATTTGCGCGCGAACGCCTTGGCGCATGGCGCGATATCGCGTCGTACAAACAAGGCGGTCGCGCGCGCCTCTCACAGGCATTACTGGCCCGAAACAAACGTAGGAGCGAGCGCAGCTCGCGATGCGCCGCGCGGGCGGCGCTCGATCTCACCGGCAACACAAATCCACCGGCGAACACCCCCCAGCCCCCCTATAACCCCCCCCATTGCGAATTTCCTGATTTCAGCTAACTTATACAAAAACCTGTACAAGCATGAGAGGTTGTACATGTATTGCAAGTGGCCCTTCACCCTGTACTTCGACGGCGCCTGCCCATTGTGCGCTCGGGAGATCGCCTTCCTGCGCAGGCACTCGACCGGTGGAAAGCTCACACTGGTTGACATCAGTGCTAATGATTTCGATGCAGGGGCGTTGGGCTTCACGGTTGAACAACTGAGGTCATGCCTGCATGGACGGTTCGCGAGCGGGCACTGGGTTACAGGCTTGGACGCCACCTTGTGGAGTTGGCGTGCTGCGGATGTGGGCCTGTGGGTCGCGCCACTGGCCTGGCGCCCGCTACGTCCCCTGTTTTCGGTTCTTTACAGGCTGTTCTGTCGATTGAGGCCACGCTTGGCCTGGCTACCACATCCCGATGGCGGGCACCGCTGTAGCGGTGAGGAGTCCAAATGTCACATTCGTTAGCCGAGCACTTTCATGAAATCCTCGTCGGCATTGGTGAGAACCCGCAGCGCGAAGGGCTTCTGGACACACCCCAGCGTGCGGCAAAAGCGATGCAGTACTTGTGCAACGGGTATGCCCAGGATCTTCACGAGGTCGTAAACGGTGCTCTGTTCGAGAGTGAAAACGATGAAATGATTGTGGTGCGTGACATTGAGCTCTACTCATTGTGCGAACACCACATGCTGCCGTTTATTGGCAAGGCTCATGTCGCGTACCTGCCAACAGGACGCGTGTTAGGCCTTTCCAAGGTTGCACGCGTGGTGGACATGTTCGCTCGTCGTTTACAGATACAGGAAAACCTCACGCGGCAAATCGCGTATGCCGTGCAGGAAGTCACGGATGCTGCAGGAGTGGCGGTCGTGATCGAAGCCAAGCATATGTGCATGATGATGCGCGGGGTAGAGAAGCAGAACTCGGTGATGATGACATCCGTGATGTTAGGTGAATTTCGCGACGACCCCTCTACGCGGCACGAATTCCTTAACCTCATTGGACGACACAGTTGACGTCCGGTCCTGAACCGTCGCGAAGGGGCGCCCAGATGAATACCGATGCTACTGCGTTATCTCCAAGCCGCTTCGCTGCCCTGGGGTACGGCGGTCTGCTGCCGTTTATTGGTTTGACGCTGCTCATCCTTTTTTGGGCTGAGTATCGAGCGTTTTTCTCGATGATGCTGGTTGGCTATGGCGCGGTGATATTGAGCTTCGTCGGTGCCCTGCACTGGGGGTTCGCCATGACGTTGCAGGGGTTGCCCGCGAAGCAGCGTCAAGAGCGACTGGTGTGGAGCGTTATACCGGCCCTGATCGGTTGGGTTGGCGCGTTGCTGCCTGTGCCGGTGGGGTGTCTAGTGTTGACCTTTGGTTTTATCGGCCATCTTTGGCAGGATCGCAAACTGGCGCAAGCGGTGCCTGGGTGGTATCTGCCGATGCGCGTGCATTTAACGGCTGTCGCGAGCCTCTGTTTGCTGCTCAGTGCACTCGCCGTATTCATTGATTTTTGAAACCCCAATCCACGCTTCGATCCGTTTTACCCAGCCAGCCGCGTGATGGCCGGATCGTTGGGGAAATTCCCACAACATCGGTGCGGCGCCTGGCCGGCCCTCGCAGCTTTTTACAGCTGCCTTCACGGCCGTAACGCGCGGCGATCTTCCTGGCGATGACGACGCTTACAGTGATTTGTTTCTGAATGTGTGATCTCTCCCGCTCGGTCTTCGTCAAGAAGACTGCCCCTCGCCGTCGTCTGGGGATTGATACAGGGCCTTCCATGCAAACGCTGTTGAACGAGATTCTCGAAGAAGTACGTCCCTTGATCGGCAAGGGCAAAGTCGCTGACTACATTCCCGCGCTGGCGGACGTGCCGGCGAACCAGCTGGGCATCGCTGTCTATGGCAACGATGGCAGTTATCACTGCGCAGGCGACGCGCAGGTGCCATTCTCGGTGCAGAGCATTTCCAAGGTGTTCAGCCTGGTTCAGGCCATTGGCCATTCGGGGGAAGCCATTTGGGAGCGGCTGGGGCATGAGCCTTCGGGGCAGCCGTTCAACTCGTTGGTGCAGCTGGAGTTCGAGCGCGGGCGGCCGCGTAATCCGTTCATCAATGCCGGGGCATTGGTGATCTGCGATATCAATCAGTCGCGCTTCGCGGCCCCCACGTTGTCGATGCGCGATTTTGTCCGACGGCTTTCAGGCAACCCTCGCATCTCGATCAATACCCGGGTCGCTGATTCGGAATATCAGTTTCGCGCGCGCAACGCTGCCATGGCGTACCTGATGCAGTCATTTGGCAACTTCCATAACGAGGTCGAGACGGTGCTGCGCAGTTACTTCAGTTACTGCGCACTGCAAATGAACTGCCTGGACCTGGCGCGGGCATTCTGCTTCCTGGCCAATGATGGGTTCTGCAAGCACAGCGGTGAGCAGATCCTGACGCGGCGCCAGACCCAACAAGTGAACTCGATCATGGCCACCAGCGGGCTGTATGACGAGGCGGGGAATTTTGCCTTCAGGGTGGGTTTGCCTGGCAAGAGTGGCGTGGGTGGCGGTATCGTGGCGATCGTGCCGGGGCAATTTACCGTATGCGTGTGGTCGCCAGAGTTGAACGCTGCGGGCAACTCCCTGGCCGGGATGGCGGCGCTTGAGCTGCTCAGTTCGCGGATCGGATGGTCGGTGTTCTGATCAGCGAACTCAGGGGGCAATCAGGCGTCGCCTTCGCGGGTCAGAACGCGTACACCAACGTGGCCGTGGCGCTGCGTGGGCTCCCATACCAGCCGCGCGCGCCAATCGCCGTGTAGTAGGTTTTGTCAAACACGTTGTTGAGGTTCAGTGAAACGCTGGTCTGCGGCGTGAAGGCATATTGAGCCATCAGGTCGACCACGCTGTAGGGGTCCTGGGTGAACGTTTCGTTGTTGGGCCCGGCGCTCTTGTAATACTCGGTACCCTGCCAGCGCACACCACCCCCGACCTTCAACTGTGGCAGGGTCGGCAGGCGGTAGCTGGTGAACAGTTTCAAGGTGTCTCGCGGTATTTCAGTGTTCAGGCGGTCGCCATCCGAATCCTTGCTCACCGCATAGGTGTAGCTGGCCGAGACCTGCCAATCAGGCAAAACCTCGCCCGCCATTTCCATCTCGAAACCGCGTGTCTTGGTACCCGACTCGGCACGGTAGGCCTGGTTGCCGTCTGGCGCCAGGTTGCTTCCGTCGGCTACCGCCAGGTTGTCCTGGTGTACCTCGAAAACGCTGAAAGCCGCGGTCAGGCGCTGGTCCCAGAACTCACTCTTCAGACCGAGCTCGTAGTTAACGCCTTCCAACGGGTCCAGGTAGGTCCCGTTGATATCCTTGTTGCTCTGCGGTTTGAAAATGGTGGTGTAACTGGCATAGGCCGACCAGTGCTCGTTGAGGTCATACACCAGGCCAAGGTAGGGCGTGACGACTCCGGTTTCGCTACGCGAAGTGCGGCTTGTCGCGCCGGACGACAGGGTGGTAGAGGTTTCGTCGCGTTTCCAGTCGATCAGCCGCGCCCCGGTAATCAGCGACAGGTCATCGGCCAGGCTCCAGCGTACCGAAGCCACCAGGCCGTCCTGGGTTTCATCCAGCGCGTCCTCCGAGGACTTGGCATGGATGGCGTCTGGTATCGCCAGCGAACCGTCCCAGGTGTAAATGTTGTCGATGGTCTGGATCGTCCACAGTGGGTAACCGTCGTTGCGGTAGTAGGCGCGGTAGTGACTGGCCCCGAGGTAGGCCTGGTGCTCGCGTGAAAACAGCTCGAACGGGCCCGACGCCGACAGGTCGAATGAGGTCTGCCGGGGCTCGCCGGCCCAACGCCCCGTCCAGGTGCTGATGCCACTGCCATCGGGCTTGACGGTGCCGCTGGCAGCCGTGGCAAAGGTGTCGTCATAGCTGCGACGGCTGTGTTCGGCATTCACTTTCAACTGCCAGCCGTTGTCCAGTTGATGCTCCAGCGTAGTGAATACCGTCTTGGTGCGACGCTTGTGATAGCTCCAGTCCGAAGCTGAATTGAACGTGCGGGAGGGGCTGAAGTGACTGCCATCTGAATTGAACATCGGGAAGCCGTGGTTGCCTGCCCCGTCGTTGTCCATCTCCTGATATTCCGCACCCGCTGTCAGCATCGTGCTGTCGGTGATGTCCCACTCCAGCACCCCATAGGCCACCTGCCGTTCCAGCGATTGGCGGTCGACGTAGCTCTGGCTGTCGGTATTGGAGGCGACAAAACGCCCGCGGACATTGCCGCTTTGCGTCAACTTGCCAGAAACGTCTAGTTCGGTGCGGTAGTTGTCCCACGAGCCCGCT
Source organism: Pseudomonas sp. LTR0 (assembly GCF_036630035.1). Taxonomy (NCBI): domain Bacteria; kingdom Pseudomonadati; phylum Pseudomonadota; class Gammaproteobacteria; order Pseudomonadales; family Pseudomonadaceae; genus Pseudomonas; species Pseudomonas sp. LTR0. The sequence continues at coordinate 3,261,286 of NZ_CP123734.1, read as the reverse complement.
TTCAAGGTCAGCTTGCGTTGTGTTTCCAGGGTCGGCTTCTTGCGGATCAGGTTGACGGTGGCGCCCGGGTCGCCAGTGCCGGACATCAGGCCCGTGGCACCGCGCACTACCTCTACCCGGTCATACGACACCATGTCGGAGAGGTCGTCCCTGAAGCCAAAGGTATCGGGGCGGTTGATGCCGTCCACCTGGATGCTGCCGACCTCGAAGCCGCGCACGTAGATATGGTTGGCGTCGCTTCCGGCGGGCCCCATGCTGTCAACGACCACGCCTGGTGTCTGTTCAAGCACTTGGGCAACATCGTTCAGGTTCTGGTCTTCAATCTGCTGGCGGGTGACCACGCTGACCGATTGGGGTGTCTCGCGTGCAGACAGCCGCAGCCCGGTTGCGGTATTGACCGAGCCGGTGGTGTAGCTGCCGGTGCCTTCGGTGGTGGCACCCAGGGCCATGCTGGAGACGGTGGTTGCCGCAAGCTCCATGGCGCCATCCTGTTCAGCGCTGGCTAACGAATCTGCCGGGGTGCTGTAATCCACTGGCTCAGCCCTGGCATTTGCAGTGCCCAGCAGCGAGCCCGCGAAGCTGACCGCTAGTGCGGTTTGGCGAATACGGGTGGCGGGGGAGGAAAAGCGAGCGGACATCCATTGACTCCTTGCTGATCGAATACAAGTGCTCCCAGTAACAAACGTGTTGTTGACGGAAATACTTAGTAGCAAGGTGCTGATAGGGCTGAGGAATTACTTTGGCAGTAACATCCTCATTGCAGCACAAGGCTGCTCCTGCCAGTGCTGTACAGGCTTTGAAACCGACATGCAGGCTCTCGGTACTTGCCCAAGGCAGCGTCCGGACGGCACCCGTGAACCCGTGCATTCACCGGAAATGGAACCTACCGAAGATGACCCGCGAAGCGTTTGCCCCTTATCAGTCTCTTGCCACTGACTTGCTGAAGTATCTGCCGTCCGACCAGCGTGATGGCTCCCACGACTTGGCCCATATTCAGCGCGTGTGGGTCAATGCGCACCGGATCCAGCGGGTAGAGGGTGGCGACCTTGAAATCTTGCTTGCGGCGACGGTGCTGCACGACTGTGTGGCAGTGGAAAAGCATTCGCCGTTACGTGGGCAGGCTTCGACGTTGTCGGCGAACAAGGCTGCATCAGCCCTTGCTGAGATGGGCTGGCCGAGTGGGCGCGTTGAGCAAGTAGTGCATGCGATCAAAACACACAGTTACTCGGCAGGACTCGAACCGCTGACACTTGAGGCCTGCATCCTTCAGGACAGTGACCGGCTTGACGCCATAGGCGCGGTGGGTATTGCCCGGTGTTTTTACGTCTCCGGGCGAATGGGGTCGGCGCTCTATGACTTCGAGAATCCTTTCGCGCAGCAGAGGGCGTACCAGGACGGGGCGTATGCCATCGAGCACTTCCAGACCAAACTGCTCAAGCTCGCCTCGGGCTTTAAAACCCAAGAAGGGGCTCGCCTTGCTGCCGAGCGTCATACCCGGCTTGAAACCTTTCTTACCCAGTTCATGGATGAGATTACCGGGGCCGGTTAGTCATGCCGGGCTCATACCGTCCTTGAATTCAGTCAGCCCAGCGCCACAGCGGCTCATCCAGCAACCCAACCCCCCGCAGCTGGGTTTGCCCTTGTATTTTTTCCAGCTCTAGCACATTGCACCCGTCACAGGCTGCCAGCGCGTTGATTAATGGCGCACTGTGCGATACCACCCAAACCTGGCTACGGCGTGATGCACGAATGATCAGCCGCGCCAAGGCCGGAAGCAGGTCCGCGTGCAGACTGGTTTCCGGTTCGTTCAAGACCATCAGCGATGGCGGCCGTGGTGTAAGCAGGGCGGCCATCAGCAGAAGATAACGCAGGGTGCCGTCCGACAATTCAGCACCCTCGAGCGGGCGCAAAAGACCGTGCTGGTGCAGCCTTACACTGAACAGCCCGCCAGGTGGCGCATTGATCTCCAGACGGCTGCCGGGAAACGCGTCATTCAGCGCTTCCACCAGATCCTCCACATCGCCAATTTCGATAATGGTCTGCAACGCTGAGGCAAGGTTGCGCCCGTCGTGATGCAGTACCGGCGAGCGAGTGCCCAGTTGGGGTTGACGGCAAGGCGCATCACGGTCAATCCGGAAGTGATCGTAAAACCGCCAGCTATTGATGAATGCGCGCAGGTCACCGATTTCCGGTGCCTGGCGGGGCCGGCCGACGATGTTGAAGAAGCTCTCGCCGCTGTCAGCATGCTGATCAAGCACCGCCCAGCTGTTGCCCTCGCGGGCCCGCACCAAGGCGTTCTTGCGCTCGACCAGCAAGGACGAGGGCCGATAGGCGCCAGCGCCCCAGATGGCCTCGCACTTTATTTCGGGGTCGAGCATGAACGCGGTCGGATACGGCAGGGGAATTGGCAGGCCGAGTGTGATGGCAAACCCGAGGTCCTCGGTGGCAAAGCCCAGGCGCAGGCGCCTGGCTTCGCTCGGATGCTGGCCTTGGATGGGCACTTCGCCGCGCCGCATTCGTGCGCTGGTTTCTGGGCCGGCCCACCAGGTCGAATCCAGCCCGCCTTCACGGGCGAGGGCTTCGACCACACCGCCCTGTGCGGTTTCGGCCAGCAGGCGCAGCGCCTTGTACAGGTTGGATTTGCCGCTGCCGTTGGCACCGGTCACCAGGTTGAGTTGGCCCAGCGGCAGGACCAGGTGGTTGATCGAGCGGTAGTTGCCGATGGCGAGGGTAGTGAGCATGCAGTGCTTCCCAGCGTGGACCAGGCGACCGATTGTGGCCGAAGCGTGCCTGCCTTGTCAGCCTCCCTGCTGAGGCTGTTGCAAGTGAAGCAGGCGTGCGCACCGTCTATAGTGTGGGGCAACCTCTCTCGCAAAGGATGCTCACATGGCCAGATCAACAATCATGACAGCCGTTGTCACCTCATTGGCGGTGGCCTTGGCCTCTGGCCCGGTGCTCGCCGACCCGGGTAATGGCAAAGGCCAGGGCCAAGGTCAGGGGCACGGCAAGGGCCAGGCGCCGCACGCCCAGGGCCAGGGCAATTCGGGCGGCCACAAGCAGAGCGCCGGCGGCAATGACTGGCACGGCGGCCCGTCCATCGACCGTGGCGATGTATTGGGCATCCTCGGTGGCCACCGCAACTACTGGAGCCCGGGCCCGGCATTGCCTCCAGGCATTCAGAAGAACCTGGCCCGCGGCAAGCCCCTACCACCTGGTATCGCCAAGAAACTGGATGGCCGTCTGCTGGGGCAGCTGCCTCACTATGACGGGTATGAGTGGATGCAGGCAGGCGCAGACCTGATACTGGTCGCCGTGGCGACCGGGATCATCTATGAGGTGTTGAACGGGGCGTTCGACTAAGGCCGCAGGTGCGAGCAGTCCGCCCGGTCCCTGCAGGCGCTGGCTTGCCTGCGATGGGCTGCGAAGCAGCCCCAACGGCCTATCAACGTCGCCGCAACACAGCGGCCAGCCCAATGGTCAGCACCACAGCGCACAGCATGGCCAGCCCGATGGTGACGCCAACGCCCCACGTTTCCAGCAGCCCCGCCAAGACCAGATAGAACGCAATCACCCCCACCGCGCCGATCGCATTGCCCCGCACCATCGCCGCCATCCCGGCTCGCCCGCCCTGCACATGGGCGAACACCACCAGTGGCCACGCAATCACCGGAATCGGCGCCAGCATCCCACTGGTCGCCGGGCCCAGCCAGCTGGCCAGGCTGGTGGTGATCATCAGCAGGGACGTGGCGGATACCATGCGCAACGGGATTTCCCAGTGCCGGTGCCGGGGGCGGGCCAAAGTATCAGGTTTGGGCTCGCGGCCGCTGGCGCGGATCAGCACGCCGATCAGCACCAACGCCACTGCAATCGACAGGTACAGGCTGCCCCAGTGGGTAAAGGCATAGGCGGCCATGCCATAGAACAGCAACGCCAGCAGTACGGCCACGGCGATGCCGAGTGTGCGCGTGGCCAGCAGGTAGACGGTGTAGGTGGCCTGCACCGCCGCCAGGCCGCCCAGTGCGCCGGGCAACGCGCCCAGGGCGAAGGCCGTGCCCTGTTCCAGGCACAGGAAGGTCATCACCAGCGCCGAGGTGATCGGCAGGCCGGACAGCAAACCGCCTAGCAGGCCGCCCCAGCGCCGGGACGCGAGGGAGATGGCCCACATCAGCAGGGGGGTGATGGTGAGTTTCAGGTAAAACAGGGTCATTGCGGGTGCATCCAGGCTTGATGAAGGTGCGCCCGCCTTCGACATTGGGTAGGGCGCGGAGGAATCAGCCGCGGCTGGCCTCCAAGGCCTGGGCCAGGTCGGCGATGATGTCGTCACTGTGTTCGATGCCGATCGACAGGCGCACCATGTCCCGTGGCACGCCGGCCTTCTCCAGTTCCTCGTCGTTGAGCTGACGATGAGTAGTGGAAGCGGGATGGCAGGCCAGTGACTTGGCGTCGCCGATGTTCACCAGGCGTACCACCAACTGCAACGCGTCGATGAAGCGCGCGCCAGCCGCTTGGCCACCCTTGATACCGAACGACAGGATCGACGCCGGCTTGCCGCCGGTGTAGCGCTGGGCCAGTTCATGTTCGGGGTGGTCGGGCAGCCCGGCGAACTTCACCCAGGCCACCTGCTCGTGGGCTTGCAGGTAATGGGCGACCTTTAGCGCGTTCTCGGTATGGCGCTCCATGCGCAGGGCCAGGGTTTCCAGGCCTTGCAGGATCAGGAAAGCATTGAACGGCGACAGCGCGGCGCCCGTGTTGCGCAAGGGCACCACACGGCAGCGGCCGATGAAGGCGGCAGGCCCGAAGGCTTCGGTGTAGGTGACGCCGTGGTAGGACGGGTCGGGGGTGTTGAGCAGGGCGAAGCGTTCCTTGTTTTCGGCCCAGGGGAATTTGCCGGAGTCGATGACGATACCGCCGATGCTGGTGCCGTGACCGCCGATGTACTTGGTCAGCGAGTGCACGACGATGTCGGCGCCGTGCTCGAACGGCCGGCACAGCACCGGGGTGGCCACGGTATTGTCGACGATCAGCGGTACCCCGTGGCGGTGGGCAGCTTCGGCCAGCGCGGCGATATCGACGATATTGCCGGCGGGGTTGCCGATGGACTCGCAGAATACCGCTTTGGTACGCGCGTCGATCAGCGCTTCGAGGGCGGCGATGTCGTCATGGGCCGCGAAGCGGGTGTGGATACCCATGCGCGGCAGGGTGTGCGCCAGCAGGTTGTAGGTGCCACCGTACAGCTTGGCCACCGAGACGATATTGTCGCCGGCTTCGGCGACGGTCTGGATGGCGTAGGTGATAGCCGCCATGCCCGAGGCAACGGCCAGCGCGCCAACCCCGCCTTCCAGGGCGGCCATGCGCTGCTCGAGCACGTCGTTGGTGGGGTTCATGATGCGCGAGTAGATGTTGCCGGCAACCTTCAGGTCAAACAGATCGGCGCCGTGCTGGGTGTCATCGAAGGCGAAGGAGGTGGTCTGGTAGATCGGTACGGCCACCGCCTTGGTGGTCGGGTCGGGGCTGAAGCCCGCATGGATGGCAAGCGTTTCCAGCTTCATGCAATCGTTCCTTGAGCGTGGGTGGAAGCGCTCGAGCATGCGGCGGCGAGCGGGCGTGGGTCAAGGGTGTCGCTCTGGCGGTTTATGGCTCGCGTGACAATTCGCAAATTGACAGTTGTTCCTGCTGCGGGTCTGGTGCCTGAGGCGAGCGCACCCTGTTCGCCACCCCGAACGGTACATGCACCATCGGCAGGTTCCCCGCTGGCGATTGCAAGTGCGTGCGCTGGTCGTCGAAAAACACATGTGGCTTCAATATCGACAACACTCTGGGTTTATCCATACCGCCTAGAAAAAAGCACTCATCCGGCGATACGCCCCAATCCTTCAAGGTCGTCACTACTCGCTCATGCGAAGGTGCGTTGCGCGCCGTGACGATGGCAATGCGCAGGATCCGCTGGTACGTCGGGTCTTCGGACAGCTTGCGGTCCTCCAGCATGCGTATCCGCGAGAGCTTGCGGTAAAGGTCTGCCAAAGGCCCCGGCGAATGCGGGGTGCCCTTGTGCACGCGCTCGTGTTCCTGAAAGTCGTCCAGGTTGTCGTTGCGCTTGTACACACTCTCTGCCTCGTCGTCGGCAATCACGCCATCGAAGTCGAAGGCCACCCGCAGCTCGGTGTCGATTTCATCATCGTAGATGCGCGTAGGCAGCACACGCCCGGCAGGGTAGTTGGCGTCGATGGCCTTTTGCACATCTTCCTCGTTGGCACTGAGGAACAGCGAAGCATTGAACGCGGGGATGTACTCGTAGGGCGAGCGACCTGACATGAATGCCGCACGGGTGATGTCCAGCTGATAGTGGCTGATGGAGCGGAACACCCGCAGGCCGGTTTCCGGCGAGTTGCGCGAGAGCAGCACCACTTCCACCGGCAACTGGTCGGGGAATGCCTTGTTGATGCTCAGGAAGCGGCGAATGAACGGCAGCGCCACCCCCCTGGGAAACGGCTCGTCCAGGTTCTGTTCCTGATGTTGGCGGTAGGCCTCGACACCTTGTGTCTGGTAGATGTCATCGGAAACGGAGAGGTCGAACAGCGCACTCGAGGCAACGCCGATGACCAGTTTTTCTTCAATGGGGTAGGGCATGAAGCGGCTCCTGCGAGTGGCTTGAAGGCAAGTGTACGCGCACGTTCTGACGAAAGCCGTCAATTGCACGACTCATCAGTGGATTCGATGATGTCATTTTGATAGCTTCTCGCCCCTTACCGCAGTATCCGGATAGTGATTGATGAACCAGCTACATGAACACGGCACCCTGACTCCACTTGCCGAGGCGAATGGGAACAGGATGCACGAGCCCCACCTTGAGGCGGACGCTTCGACCCTGCGGGCCACCGAACACGAAGCACTGCAGGCCAGTATCGAGGCGCTGAACAAAAAGCTGGTGGCAAGTACCCTGGCCCGCGTGCAGAAAGAAGGGGCGATCCGCAAGAGCCTTGAGCAGTACCAGCAGCAACTGGCCGCCAGCAACCAGGCTCGGGAGGAGCTGTCCATCACGGTGACCACGGCGCTGAAGAAGCTCGTACTGGCAACCAGCGCCCAGGCAGACCGCATGGACAGTGTGGAGACGCGGTTGACCGGCCTGGCCCAGCACCAATGTGGATGCGCGTCGCAGTCAGCGCCCGGTTGGTCAGCGTATCTGGAACGTCATGCCGTGTCATTGCTCGCCTTGGCCGTGGCGGTCTTCACGCTGGGGCTGCACCTGCTTGATTAGGACAACTTCAAGGCTGCGCCGGGTTCAAGCGCTGAAGTGCCAAAGCTTGCGGGTTGGCGACGTTCTTCGGCACCCCTTCGAAAAACGCCAGCACGTTGTCGAAGGCGTCACCGAAGTACAGTTCGTAGCCGTTCTTCTCCACATACCCCAAGTGGGGCGTGCTGAGTACACGTGGGTGGCGCAGCAGTGGATGGGCCGGGTCGAGTAACGGCTCTTCCTCATAAACATCCACCGCCGCATAGCCCGGCCGCCCGGCATCCAATGCCTGCAGTAATGCGCCTGGTGCAATCAGTTCTGCGCGACTGACGTTCACCAGCAAGGCGTCGGGCTTCATGTGGGACAGGTCGTCGAAGGTCACCCCATGGCGTGTCTGATCCGAAAGGCGCAGGTTCAGGCTGACAATATCCGCCTCGGCAAAAAACGCCTCGCGCGAGGCGGCAGCAGAGTGGCCATCGGCTTTGGCTGCGGCGCGGCTGCTGTCGCTGCCCCACACCAGCACGGGCATGTCGAAGGCCTGCGCATAACGCGCCAGGCGCTGGCCGATCTTGCCATAGCCCCAGATGCCCAGCGTCTGCCCGGCCAGCGCCTGGCCCAGGTTGACCTGCCATTGGCCTTGGCGGAAGGCATCAATGGCCGGCACCAGTTGTCGGCGGGCATTGAGGATCAGCGCCCAGGCCAGTTCGGCAGGCGCTACCGGCGATCCCCGCCCCTCGGTCACGGCAATGCCGCGCGCGGTGCAGGCAGCCAGGTCGAGGTGGCTGGACACCTTGCCGGTCTGGCTGATCAGCTTGAGGTTGGGCAGGCGGTCGAGCAAGGCGGCGTCGATGCGTGTGCGTTCGCGGGTGAGTACCAGGGCGTCGGCATCGGCAAAGCGTGCTGCAAGTTGTTCCAGCGTGGCAGGCGGGTGCTCATGAAGGACGCTGACAGCATGCCCGCTCAGCTTGCCGAAGCAATCGAGGGTACGGATTACATCCTGGTAGTCGTCGGGAATGACAATGCGCATGGTGGTCTGGCCCGGGCGGTACAGTGAAGCGTCGAAGATAACCTAACTGGCGGTATCGGTGTCAGATCAGGCTGCAGTCGTTGCACACCATCACCGGCTCATGCGCCCCATCAACCAGCTTCACGAACTGCCCGCCGATGAACCACGCCGGCCACGCACTTCAGCGCACACCCCAACACCACCGCCGTCCCTGCACTGGCAAAGATCATTTCCCGCCCGGCACTCTGTTGCTGCAAGGCCACTAACGCCGGCGCTGCCGCCGCGGCCCCCAGTTGCAGCGCACTGACCCAGGGCGTCAACGTGCCGCGTGGGTCATTGGTGGCAATTGCCCCCATGTAGTAGGTTAGCGCCAGCACCCAGCCGAAGTTCATCAGAAACAGTGCCATGCACAGCTGATCGGCATCATGCGTATAGCGCGCCAGCAGGGTGATTGACACCAGCACTACCAGCGAGCCCAGGCCGATCATAGGGCCACGGCTCACCCGTGCACCCAGCAGGCTGGGCAGGGCACCGCCAGGCAAGCCACCCAGTATTCCCAGCCCGAACGCCCAGCCCACATCCACCGCGTCTATGCCGCGTTCGCGCGCCAACTGTTCGACAAACCCCCACAACGAATAGATGGCCAGCTGCAGGCACAGCATCCCCAGCAGGGCGTAGTGTCCGATAATCGCCGAGCCACCGCCTGGCTGCGCCAGGCGCACGGGTGTTGCATGCTGCAGCCGTACCGGAATGAACATCGCAGCCATAGCGATCAGCACGAACCAGAAACCCAGCGATGCAATCGCCGTGCGGTGGCCGAACTGCTCTGCCAGTTGTGGCAGGCACGTCGCGTACAGGGCAAAGACAGCGGTTTGAATCAGCAGCGACAGGCCGTACGAGCGATCCTGGCCCGGCAGCCGGCCGAGCCCGCTGATCGACCCGGCATACAGCAGACCTGCAGCGATACCACAGGCAAAACGGCACAGAATCAACGTCGTCAAAGTGTCCAGCGTAGCGCTGAGGACGTTCAACATCAGCGCTGCAAAGGCTGCCGCCAGGTACAGCCCACGGCCACTCGGGTGACGCCTGGGTATCGACAGCAGCAGGCAACCGAGCAGGGTTCCGCTCATTTCACTGGAAAGTACCCAGCCCTGTTGGCTCAGGTCCAGATGCAACCGCTCGGCCAGCAGGCCGATGAAGATGGGTTGTACGCCAATGATGATCAGCGCCGTGGCGGCGATGTAGATCAACGCGGCACGCAGAAGCAAGGTGTTGTTATTGTTGTGCATGGTCGGGTCCGGGGTCAGGCGCGGGGCAGGGTACCTGCGTCGTGGGTGATGCGGCCGTTCATCACGGTCAGCGCTACTTCGGTATTGCCGATCTGGTAGCGGTCCAGTTCGAACAGGTCCTGCTCCAGCACGATGATGTCGGCACGCTTGCCAACGGTGATCGAACCGATTTCCCGTTCCAGGCCCAGTTGGTAGGCACCGTTGAGGGTATAGGCGGCGATCAGTTGCGGGATGCTCAGGCGCTCGTCGGCATCGGGCATCACAGGGGCATCGGGTTCGCCACTGAGCTGGCGGGTGTGGCCCGATTCGATGTGTTCCACCGGCTTGTGCTGGCATCGGCATTGGCACACCAGGCCGTCCATGCCGATGGACACGGTCACACCCTGGTCGATGAAGCTGCGGAATTTGTACATCGACGCCCAGCGCGGGTAGCCATAGGCCTGCTGGATGGCCTCGGCGTAGGCGTCGACCACGCCCCACTGCAACTGGGTGTTGGCCATGACGCCGATACGGCGAAAGCGCGGGATGTCGTCGGGGTGGGTGAGGAAGGCGTGAGTGATGACGTGGCGACGGTCGCGGGGCGGGTTGCTGGAGAACGTGCGCTCAAACACGTCCAGCGCCATGCGCACGGCGGCATCGCCCACTGCATGCACCATCACGTCGATACCGAGGGCGTCGGCCTTGCGTACATGGCCCTCGAACACTTCCTCGGGCATGGTCGTCGAACCGCAGCTGTGTGGCTTGTCGCAATAGGGCTCGAGCAGGAATGCGGTGTGGTTCAGCTCGGTCCCGTCCAGCATCAGCTTGAGGGTCTGCGCCTTGACCAGCGGCGAGTCGTAGCGTTCGCGCAGGGCCTGCAGCCGAGTGACCGGGTCGTCCTCGGTGCCCATGTTGATGTAGCTGCCGACTACCCGCAGTTTAAGGCGCTCCTCACGCTCCAGTTGCTGCAAGGTTTCATACAGCAGCGACTGGTCGCCGGCGGGGTCGAGGAAACCGGCATCGAATACTGTGGTAATTCCGGCCGCCACCAGTTTCTCCTGCCAGAAGGGGATCGAGCGCAGGTACAGGTCGATGCCTGTCGGCAGGTAGCCGGCTTCGCTCAGGCGTTGCATCAGTAGCGAATAGGCTGCGCAGTCAATGATCACGCCCGTTGGCTCGCCGGTGATCGGGTCCTTTTCGAACCAGCTGGCGCCTTCTTCTACCGCCGGGGTGTTGCGGTCGATGCCGGCAGCGTTCAGGGCGAAGCTGTTGACCCACATGGTGTGATAGTCGGTGGACAGCAGGCACACGGGCTTGTCCGGACAGATGGCATCCAGTACTTCGCGGCGCAACATGTGCCCAGGCATCAACGGCTGGATCCAGCCCATGCCGGTAATGGCTTTTTCAGAGGGGTTGGCCTCGACGTAGGCCTTTAGCAGGGCCAGCACCTGTTGTGGGTCTGTATGGTTGACCAGCGCCTGAAAGGCAAAGGCGGTAGAGGAAAAGTGCCAGTGAGACTCGACGAAGCCCGGCAGCACCAGTTTGCCGCCGGCATCCAGCAGCCGTGTGGCAGGGCCGGCGTATGCCATGACGCTGCCGCGGTCGCCCACGCAAACGATGCGTTCGCCGCAAATGGCCACCGCCTCGGCCCAGGGCCTGTGCGGGTCGACCGTGTAAATGCGGGCATTGTGGATGATGAGGTCTGCGGCGGTGGACATGGCAACTCCCGGGGTCAGAATAGAACATTAGTTTTGAGTTGATTAAAACCTTTAGTCAATAAAATATTTTTACGGCACAGCTTTGCGTTATGCTGGGCGCCGACGTGTACGGATCGAAAAAAGGTGTGAATGTGAGCGGATTGCGCGAGCAGCAGAAGGCGATGCGTCGTGAAACCATCAGCCGAACGGCGCTAGGCCTGTTTGAAACGCAGGGTTACCAGACCACCACCATGGAACAGATCGCGCGCCTGGCCGCAGTGTCGGTGCCCACGGTGTTTGCCTACTTCGGCAGCAAGCAGGAGATTTTGCTGGAGAAGCTCCGCGAGGCCGACCACCGGGCGGTGACCGAAGCCCGGCGGCGCCTGCCGGAATTCGACGATGCGCTGGAGGCCCTGTGTTGCTACGAAGCGCACTTGACCGATTACGCATTCGAGGTGCTGCCTGCACCGCTCTGGCGCGAGATATTGCCGCCGTTGCTGCCGTTGCTGGGGGCTGAGCAGCAGGGCATGCCGGATGCCTACAGGCGGGTCAATGACGCGCTGGTCAACGAGTTGAAGTGCCTGCTACAGGACTTGTGCGACAGCGGCAGGCTGTCGGCTGGGCTGGACGTGGGGTATGCGGCGTTCCTGATCAACGATTACGGGCACCTTCAGTTGCTGCGCCTTTGCAGCCGCGAGCCGCTGGACATGGCGGCACACCGGGCGGATGTGCGGCGGTTCATGGACTTTATCCTGGCCGGCATGCAAGCGTGATGAGACTGACCAGGGGGCGTGTGGGCGGCCTTGTCGCGACATAAGGCCGGCCCTACAGGCCGCCAGATAGCTGCTCCACAAGAAAGTCCACAAACACCCGTACCCGCGCCGGCATCGCCGGGCCGCCGACGAACACCGCATGAATCGGTTCCCGATCACCAGGGTTGTAAGCCTCAAGCAACGGCACCAGCTGCCCGTTGGCCAGGTCATCGGCCACGGTAAAGGTGCCGATACGCGCCACGCCGGCGCCCAGCCTGGCCAGTTGCGCCAGCGCCTCGCCACTGCTGCATTCGATATTCCCTTTAACCTTCAGTGAGAACGTATGCCCGTCGCGGTGAAACGGCCAGTCGGGCATCGCACGGCGGAAGTTGAAGCGCAGGCAGTTGTGCCTGGCAAGGTCTTCAGGCGCAAGCGGGGTACCGTGGCGTTGCAGGTAATCGGGCGAGGCCACCACTACCTGGCCGGTCTCGCCGATGGCGCGGGCGCTCAACGAGCTGTCCGGCAGGTGACCGAAGCGCAGCGCCACGTCGGCCTGGCCGCTGAGAATGTCGGCCACCTCGTCGCTGAGGGTCAGGTCAACCAGCACTTGCGGGTAGCGTGCGCTGAAGGCCGCCAGCAGAGGCACTACGGTCAACCGGGCATGGCCCAGCGCAGCGCTGACCCGCAAGCGCCCGCGTGGCACGCCTTGGTCAGTGATGGCTTCTTCCACTTCGAGCATGTCCGCCAGCACTCGCCGTGCGCCGCGCAGGTAGGCCTCTCCCTCGGGGGTGAGGGCGAGCGCTCGGGTCGTGCGCAGTAGCAGGCGGGTACCCAGGCGCTGTTCGGTGCGGGCGAGAATGCGGCTGACCGCCGAGGGTGATGCTGGTGCTGTTCGGTGTCGGCCTGACCTTGGGCAACGTGTGGGGCGGCAAGGCGGCGGACCGCTCCATCGATCGCACCCCGATCCTGTCACTGGCTGGGCTGATTGCCGTGCTGCTGGTGTTCCCGCTGGTACTGGACTGGCCATTGCCGACCGCCCTGGCGATCCTGGTTTGGGGGGCGGCCAGTTTTGCCCTGGTGCCGCCGCTGCAAATGCGGGTAATGGAGGCGGCCAAGGATGCGCCCAACCTGGCCTCGGCAGTCAACATCGGCGCGTTCAATCTGGGCAATGCGATCGGTGCGGCACTGGGCGGCGCGGTGATCAACGCGGGGCTGGGCTACCCGGCGATCTCCCTGGCGGGGGCTGCGATGGCGGCGCTGGGGCTGGTGTTGGTGCTGCTGTTTGCCTGGCGAGGGCGAGGGGGGAGCTGCGCGGCAGGTTGCGCTGTAACAGGCCGGAACCTTGGGGCGCTTTGCGCCCCTCGACACACTTCCTGGCGGTACTACGGAGTACCGTTTCGGCCATGCAAGTGATAGGCAGGGCGCTCGCTGAGTCGCTCGTAATAATCGCGCACAGCAGGCAGGTGCGGGTGCTCGAACGGCGTTTCGAACCAGCGGTTGACCGACAGGCCGATAGGGATGTCGGCCAGGGTGAACTGGCTGCCGGCCACATAGGCGCCGGTGCTCGCCAGTTGGCGGTCGAGGATGCGCATGTAGCGTGACCACTCGGCACAACCGGCAGCCAGTGCTTGCGGGTCCTGGTGAGCGGGTGAGTGCCTGACCAGCGACATGAACGCGTAGCTCCATGAGCGGTTCAGGTCCGAGGCCTGCCAGTCGATCCACTGATCGATCCTGGCCCGCGCCTGGGCCTCGCCGGGATAGAACGCGGTGGCGCCGTAGCGGTTGGCCAGGTAGCGGATGATGCTGTTGGATTCCCACAAAGTGAAGTCGCCGTCCTGGATCACCGGGATCATGGCGTTGGGGTTCAACCCGAGGAACTCGGCGCTGTCAGTGGCCTTGAAGCCAGAGCCCCAGTCTTCGCGTTCGAATGCGATCTCGAATTCGGCACAGGCCCACATGACTTTTCGCACATTGATGGAAGAGGCTCTTCCCAGTATCCGCAGCATGGTGTTCGTCCTTGTGTGGGGGAGGTTGATCGTCCGCCACTGCCGGGGGCGGGTCAAGGGGCTGAGCAGTGGCTCGGCGCTCCCTTTGCAGGGTTCTTGTAGTCCATTTCCTAAAGTGACCGTTTCCAGGCCTTTGTCATTGTAATGGGGTAGACAGCGGCCTAGCCTCTGCACGCGCCTAACCTTGAGGAATGGACATGGACAGCGAAACGCCGAAAAACAGCAGCAAACCCACTGTCGTGCGTGCAGCGAGCCGCTTTGGCAACAGCGATGCCGAACTGGTGCAAATGAAACCGCAGCTGCCAATACGCACCGCACTGATGGAAGCTTCGGGCATCATGGGCTGCATCACCGAAATCACTCGCAAGGCCATCGACAGGCCTGGCGACCGCCAGGTGATGATGAAGGCCACGTACTATCTGGCCGGGATGGCCAAGTCACTGATCGACGGCCAGCTGCTGCAGATACGTCAGGCACGCGAAGGCGAGGGCGAAGCCTAGCCAGGCTTGCCTGGGGGGCGCGAACTTGGCACCCTTGGGCGGTTTTAATCGTCTGTAACACGACAGAAGGAAGCATGCATTGAGCTGGGACAAGGTGGGAAAGCTTCTCGTCGCCGTGCTGATCGGCCTGATGGTCCTGTTGGCCGCCTACGCGTTGCTCAGGGGCAATCCGCGTCTTGAGGCGTCCCTCACCTATGCCTACCTCACTTACCCCGGCCAGTTCAGCGAGCGGATCAGCAAAGCCAGCGAACAGCTGAAGTACGAGCAGTTGCAGGGGCAAATCAACGGTATCGTTCAAGGCCAGCTGGGCCATGATCAGGTCGAGCGGCTCATCGAAATGGCGCAGGCACCTTATGCTCAGCTGTTCGCCAAGCCTTTCGAGGCCGGGCTGGTCGACCACCGTACCGGCCTGCTGGTCGAACTGCACAACAGTGGTGATGCGCAGGTCCGGCAGGTGAAAATCCGCCTGCCAGCCAAGGGCCTGGTGCAGGTGCGAAATGCTGCCGGCAACGACACGCTGCTGGAAACCCCCACCGCCCAGGTTGATATACCGGCCATCGAGCCAGGTGGCACATGCAAGGTGTGGGTGTATTTCGATGCCGACTACTCACAGATCCGCCATGGCGGGGTCAGTATCAGCCATGCCGATGGTGAGGCCAAAGTGCAGGTGTACCGCGAGGTCATCGGTTTTCCGGCCATGGTGGCCCGTTACAGCCGTGAGCTGATGATACTGCTTGGCATACTGGCGGCCAGCGTACTGGGCCTGGCCTATGCTTGCCTGGCACGTCGTGACCCGCGGTAAAGCGACCTGAGCCATTCCGGCGTCGCGTTTTGGCGATGCCGTAGCGTATCCCGGAACCTACTGACGCCGTTGGCGTTATTGCTTACAGCTCTCTCCATCATGCAGCGCCAGGCTCTGGCGCAATTGTTCAATCATGGCCGCGCGAAGCGCCTGCGGGGCCTGGATGCGGATCGAACCCGCCTGGGACAGCAGCCAGCCCATCAGCGCACGGTTGTCGACGACGGTGGCCACCAGCGCGGCACCGCCGCTAGCCTGCGGCGTCAGTTGCATGTCGAGGGATAGTGGTGACTGTTCCAGCCGGCGGGCCAGCGCGTCATCGACCCAGGCATACAGTACAACGTGTGTCGGGGGCGCAAGTGTGTCGGGTTGCAGCTGCTGCGCTTCGCCCAGGCTCAAGCCCGGTTGCCAGTACCAGCCATAAGGCATGCCTTTACTGTTGCACTGTAGCGGGAACAGTGCGGCGAGCTCGACCAGGTCGCGCTCGACGGTGCGTTTGCTGGTGGTATGGCCCACGGCTGTTAGGGCAGCCTGCAACTGGGTGGAGCTCATACCCGGGTGGCGGCCGGGCAGTAACTTGAGCAGTTGCCACTGGCGGGCGATGGTATGGCGGGTCGGGTGGCTGGGCAAAGGGTTCGTCCTTGAAGACAGGCACCAAGCCTGTCTGGGTAGTGGCGTTTAGCTATTGCCCAGCATACCTTTTCCAGGAATGGGATCCAAGTTTCCGGACGCGCTCTTGGCTTGAGGCGTGTCACTGTCTTGCCACAACTACCAATCCCACAAAGTCTCGCTCCCACATGGTACGCGGACCGCTTGCGCGCTGAGTTTTCTGCGCGACTGCGCAGTCCAAGTGGTTGGGCGATGTCCCACAAAGGCCTCGTCTATCGCGTCGAAGACGAGCGTATCGTTGTAGTGGGTGGTATCGGTTGGCAAGCGCGAGCGTAGCGAGGTCTATCGATCTGCTTAGAAGCGGTGAGCGCCATCATGGTCATCAACCAAACGCCGCACGCTGCCAATGCGCCTCGCTCACAATCGCAATGTTCGCACCCGCTTCCCTGATTTCCACTGCTTTCTTGATCTTCGTGCCGTAACTGCTGTGCAGCCACTGCTCGTTGCCAATACTGCCAATGACCAGATAGTGGATCTTCTTGCTCACCCCCGCGGCGATTGAACCCCCACGTTCGACTACCAGTGCTTCGCATGCTTTGCGAGGCCCCCGTTCCTTTGTTGTCCGGTTAGTTATGGGGTCATCTGAATCAAGCGTCATGCGCTATTGGTAAAAAAGCCAGGTGTTATTTCACCTTGCCATTGCGCCCCGCGAGCCTCCCCCGGGGGCATGGCTGGAAATGATGAGGTGCAGCGGGGAACCTTCGATATCAAGGGAACAAACTAGGCGGACAGCGGGCCCTCACAGGAAGGTGTGGCCCAAAACTGATGTGGAGCGGCCTTACATCCCGCCCCGCCGCACATGCTTCACCAACACCTTCTCCAACAACTCCCACATCGCCGGGTCCGTACTGAACGCCACATTGAAGCGCATCCACCCGGTCGCCTTGGCGTCGACCATGAACAACTGCCCAGGCCCAAGCATGATGCCTTTCTCCAGCGCATCATCCAGCAACGCGGCGCTATCGGGAATCGCCGGGTGGCGGGTCCAGATGTACATGCCTTCATCCGATTCGGTGAACAGTTCAAAGCCCAATCGGTGCAGGTGCCGGCCAACTTCCTGATGCGCCTCGGCCAGGCGCTGGCGCAGGCGTTTGAGGTGCTTGCGCCAGCGCCCGTCGATGATCGCCGCATACACCACGCGCTCCATCACCTGCGAGGTGGTCAGGCCTGAGCGCATCTTCAGGTGCAGCAGTTTTTGCATCAACTCGGGGTTGGCCAGCATGTAGCCGACCCGCACGTTGGGCGAAATGCTCTTGGAATAGCTGCCCACGTACACCACCTGCTGCAGATGGTCGAGGCTGGCCAGGCATGGCTGCGGCTCGGCGACCATGTCGGCGTACAGGTTGTTCTCCACCAGGCGGAAGCCATGCTGGCTGGCAAGCTGCAGCAGGCGGTGCAACTGCGGTAGCGGGGTGCGCGAGCACGTCGGGCTGTGCAGGTGCGGCTGGGTGAAGAACGCCGTCGGGCGGTGGTGGGTGAGCAATTGCTCCAGCTGGTTCAGGTCGTAGCCGGCCGGTGTACGTGGCACGCCTACCAGGGTTGCGCCTTGGGTGCGCAGGATGCTCATGAGGTTCGGGTAGCCGGGGTCGTCCACCAGCACCACATCGCCTGGGCGCACCAGTGTGCGTGCGGCCAGGTCCAGGGCCTGGCTGGCGCCGTGGGTGAGCATCAGCTGTGCCGGGTTGGCGACGATCGACAGCTCTTGCTGCAGGTTCTGGGCGGTCAGCGCACGCAGCTCCATCAGGCCCATGGGGTCGCCGTACCCCGACAACTCCAGCGGGCTGCCGGCCACTTGGCGCAGGCCGCGGCGCAGGCCGTCTTCGTACATCCAGTCGTTGGGCAGCCAACCGCACCCCGGCTTGTAAGGCAACTGGCGGATTTCGAAGATCTGCTGCAGGTACCACTCGGAGTTGAACATTGGTCGACTGGTGTCGGCCTCGGCGTTGTGCTGCTCCAACAGGTCGCCCGCCGCACGGTTGACGAAGAACCCCGCATTGCCACGGCTCACCAGCAGCCCTTGGGCGACAAGGCGGTCGTAGGCTTCGACCACGGTGAAGGTACTCACCGAATAGCTTGCGGCAAAGGCGCGGATCGACGGGACCTTGGCGCCTGGCTTGAGGGTTTGGTTGTCGATCAGATCGCGCAGCCCGTCGATGATCTGGTTGACCAGCGGGGTTGAGGAGTCTGGATGTAATTCGAACATTCGGGGCCTTCAGGGTGCGTATCGCCTGGCGTTTGCAGGGTGTACTGCATGGGCGACCTATACAGTGCAGTGCGAGATTCATGCCACTGTGCATGGCTCTCTGCGTCGTACATTTTTACATTAGGTGTCGGATATCGCCACATAAAGCATGTTCAGTTCGCCTCAGGCAGTCGCCCTGGGGCGCGTCAGCAGGCCGCCATGGAAGGCCTGCGTGTGTTCGTTCACACCATCCTGCCCGCATTAGCACTGATGTACAGGTGAAATCGCCAGCCATCGGGGTTTCACAGTTTTCCTTGGATAAAAAGAAGCACGGGGTACACAACTGATGGACGCAACATCCACAACCACCACCGCGAAAAGCGGGCACGAGAGCAAGCTCAGTGCCTCGCTGAAGTCGCGCCACCTGACGATGATGTCGATCGCCGGGGTTATTGGCGGCGCCTTGTTCGTCGGATCCGGCAGCGTGATCCACAGTGCCGGCCCAGCCGCTGTCCTGGCCTACCTGGCAGGCGGCATCCTGGTGGTGCTGATCATGCGCATGCTGGGTGAAATGGCGACTTCCTCGCCTGACACCGGCTCGTTCTCAACCTACGCCGACCGCGCCATTGGCCGTTGGGCCGGTTTTACCATCGGCTGGCTGTACTGGTGGTATTGGGTCATCCTCATGGCCTGGGAAGCCTATGTGGCGGGCAAGATCCTGCATGGCTTCTTCCCCGACGTTAGCGTCAACGTGTTCGTGCTGGCCACGACCCTGTTGCTGATCACCGTCAACTTCTTCAACGTCAAGCACTACGGTGAGTTCGAGTTCTGGTTCGCCTTGATCAAGGTGATTGCGATCGTCTGCTTCCTGATCGTGTGTACCGCTGCCGTGATGAACATCTGGCAGTTCGGTGAAGTGCGTGGCATCAGCCACCTCACTGCCGAAGGCTTCATGCCCAATGGCATCACCACGGTGATCGGTGCCTTGCTCGGGGTGATGTTCGCCTTCCTCGGCGCCGAAATCGTCACCATCGCCGCTTCCGAAGCCAAAGACCCGGCTGCGCAGATCGTCAAGGCAACCAACTCGGTGGTCTGGCGTGTGTGCCTGTTCTACGTCGGTTCGATCTTCCTGATCGTCTGCCTGGTACCGTGGAACGACCCGCACCTGGGGGTTTCTGGCTATGGCGCTTACCGCCGTACCCTGGAACTGCTGGGCGTGCCGTATGCCGAGCTGCTGATGAACTTCGTGGTGCTGACTTCGGTGAGCAGCTGCCTGATCTCTGGCCACTACACCGCATCGCGCATGCTGTTCTCCCTGGCCCAGCGTGGCGACGCGCCGTCGTTCTTCAAGATCACCCGCGCCGGTACCGGTGTACCGGTGTACGCGATCATGGGTTCGTGCGCCGTGGCCGTGGTATGTGCGTTGATCAACTTCAGCGAGACCCTGCGCCCGAAAGACGTGCTGGACACCCTGATGAACACCACCGGCATGATCGCCTTGCTGGTGTACCTGGTCATCGCCTTCTCGCAACTGCGCATGCGCCGCAAGCTGATTGCCCAAGGTAAGGAAGTACGCCTGAAGATGTGGCTGTTCCCGTGGCTGACCTACCTGGTGATCGCGTTCATCGTGGCTGCCCTGGTCACCATGGCCTTCATGCCTGACTATCAGATCCTGGTCATTTCCACCGGTATCGCTGCGGCGGTCGTGGTGGCAATGGGGGTGGTGCACCAGATCCGCTCTGGTAGCAAGCAGCACTAAGCGTCACTCGCGTCTGGAAACGGCCGGCTCCCTTGGGGACCCGGCCGTTTCGCGTTGTTGGGCCTGGGCTTTTTCTGCGGGCATGTGGAAACGCTGGTTCATCCACGGTGAACCGAGCAGGGCGGCCGCGGCGATCAGGGCCAGGATGGCGAGGGCGATGTAGGTCTTCATGGGCGTGCGCATGGAAGGACTGACTTCAAGCATAGGTGATCAGTTCCGGTGTTATCCCTTCGCAACCGTCCCGCCGGGCGACAGATGGCATATGCTAGGCACATTGCCCGCCCAAAGGAGCCGCACATGGCCTGGTCCGCCACCCAGTATTCCCTGTTCGAAGACGAACGCACGCGCGCCGTACGCGACCTGATTGCCGCCATCCCGCCACGGCCGGTGCGCCACGCCACTGACTTGGGGTGCGGCCCCGGCAACTCGACCGAGGTGCTGCTGCAACGTTACCCCGATGCCCAGGTGACGGCACTGGACAGCGACCCGGACATGATCGACAAGGCCCGTGAGCGCAAGCGGCTGTGCATCCCGCGTGTGCGCACGGTCATTGCCGACATTGCCGGCTGGACTGCCCCCGAGCCGCAGGACCTGATCCTGGCCAATGCCTCGCTGCAATGGGTGCCTGACCACGCCTTGTTGTATCCGCACCTGGTGCGCCAGCTCAGCGAGGGCGCCAGCCTGGCCGTGCAGACCCCGGACAACCTCGACGAACCGGCCCACCGGCAGTTGCGCGAGATCGCAAGCCAAGGCCCCTGGGCGGCGAAGTTCGCCGACTTGCAGTTGCCGCCACGGCACAACGCGGCGTTCTACTACGACTTGCTCAGCCCGCTGTGCGCACGGGTGGACGTTTGGCGCACCACCTATCATCACCCGTTGATGGGCGGCGCCGAAGCGGTAGTGGAATGGTTCAAGGGCTCGGCGTTGCGGCCTTATCTGGCCAGGCTTGATGAGCAGGAGCAGGCTGACTTCCTGCAGATGTACCTGCAGGCCATGCAGCGCGATTATCCGCCGGCCTCTGATGGCAAGGTCCTGTTGCCCTTCCCGCGGTTGTTCGTGATCGCTACCCGCTAGGACGGCGCCAGCGCCAGGCCACGTAGCTGTAGATGCCGAGGTTCAGCGCCAGCACGAGGGTGCCCAGCAGCAGCTGGGTCTGCGGGGTGAGGCCGGCGGGGTAGATCAGTGGCCAGATGTAGTGCTCGACGAAACCGCCCCGGTAACCTGCGTCACCGGCGGCATTGCGCATGCGGTTTTCCCAGGTGGTGAGCGGGCAGCCCAGATGCAGGCACTCCACCGCCAGGCCCCAGGCCAGGGCCGGCAAGTGCAGCAACAGGGCAGGGCGCCAGCGCAGCACCAGCAGGCCGCCGAACAGCACCAGCAGAATGAAGGCCAGGTGCAGCAGCACCAAGGTGTCGGCGGCAAGGCGGTAGAGCATGGGTGGGTGCCCACGGATCGAGGTTTATCCCAGCATAGTTGGGTTGCCTGAACTGGCCCCTTCGCGGGCTCGCCCGGTCCCACAGCTTCACCGCGGATTGTGGATGCTGCGCAGGACCTGTGGGAGCGGGCGAGCCCGTGAAAAGGCCAGCACAGGCCTACACCCTTTCCTCGACCATCTGCAGGAAAGTCGCCACCACCCGGCGGGTTCGCTGCTCGCTCAGGCACACCAGGGTCTCGGTCAAATGGCGCTGGCAATCCACTATCGGTAACGCACATACCCGCGCATCGGCACCGAACTCCGCCGCAGACACCACGCCCACACCAATCCCTACCACCACTGCTTCACGCGCCGCTTCCCGGCCTTCCACCTGGATCGCTGCGCGCATCCGCAGGCCGGCACGTTGCATCTCTTCTTCCAGCGTCTGCCGCGTCACCGAGCCGGGCTCGCGCAGCACCAGTGGCGTGTCGTCCAGGTCGGCCAGGCTGATCGAGCCGCGGCTGGCCCATGGGTGGTGGTGGGAAACGAACGCCACCATCGGGTCACGACGCAGCGGCAGGCAATGCAGGCGCTCGTCATCGACATCCCGGCCCAGCAGGGCCAGGTCAGCCTGATAGCTGAACAGCCGCGCCAATGATTCGTCGGTGTTGCCGGTTTCGATCTTCACCTGGATCCCCGGATAGCGCTGGCAGAAGCGGGCGATCTGCGGCAGCACGTGCACCGGCGCATCCACTGCCAGCACCAGGCTGCCGGTCTGCAGTGCACGCGAGTCGTGCAGCAGCTCCTGGGCTTCGGCCTCGCAGGCGAACAGGCGCTGGCTGATGCCCAGCAGCCGCTCGCCAAGGTCGGTGAGCTGCACCGAGCGTTTGTTGCGGTGGAACAGCAATACGCCGAAGCGCTCCTCCAGTTTGCGCACCTGGTCGGACACCGCAGGCTGGGTAAGAAACAACTTTTCTGCGGCGCGGGTAAAGCTACCGTGCACGGCCACCGCGTGGAAAGCCTTGAGTTGAGCGTGGGAAACCGACATGACGACCTCAGTAACAAGCTGGGCTTATGTGTGTAATACGATAAATCGATTTTATTTATCTTACAGCAACTGTTTCCATGGATTTCAGCCCGACGCTGGCACCACGAATGCCGCCAGGGCCATGGCGCTCACACGGCGCCACCTGACCCGATGACAGCCTCGTCATCGCTGTGCGTAACACAAGAACAAGACAGGCGTTTCTTCACATTCTGCCGGCACACTTGAGCAAGAGGTCAGACTTACATGAATCATTCCCTAGCCGCGTTCAAACGCTGGCGCATCCAGATTTTCGCCATCACCTGGCTGGCTTACGCCGCCTTCTACTTCACCCGCAAAGCCTTCTCGGTGGCCAAGCTGGGCATCGCCGAAGACCCAGGTTTCATGCTCGACAAGGCCGCCATGGCCAACCTGGACGCCATCTACCTGGCCGCCTATGCCGTGGGCCAGTTCACCTGGGGCATGCTTGCCGACCGCTTCGGCCCTCGCGTGGTCGTACTGGGCGGGTTGCTGATCTCTGCGGCGGCGGCAGTGGTGATGGGCAGTTACGCAACCTTCCCGATCTTCGCCACCTGCATGCTGGTACAGGGGCTGGCGCAATCCACTGGCTGGGCCGGCTTGTGCAAGAACATCGGCAGCTTCTTCCCGGCTTCGCAGCGTGGGCGGGTGCTGGGCCTGTGGAGTTCCTGCTATGCCTTCGGCGGCCTGGTGGCCTCGCCGTTCGCGGGCTGGTGGGCCTACACCCTGGTGGGCACCTGGCATGCGGCGTTTTTCTCCAGCGCGGTCGTGGTGGCGCTGGTGGCGGTGCTGTTCTTCTTCCTGCAGCGCAACAAACCTGAGGACGTCGGCTTGCCGGCGGTTGAGCCCGAGCCGCAAAGCATGGCCCCGGCCGACAACCTGTGCAGCGTGTGGGCGCCACTGCGGGAAATCCTGCGCAACCGCACGGTGTTGACCCTGGGCCTGGCGTACTTCCTGCTGAAGCCGGCGCGCTACGCCATCTTGCTGTGGGGCCCTGTGATCGTCTTCGAGCAGATGCCCTCGGTGGGCAAGGTGGGCGCGGCAATCATCCCGACCGCTTTCGAACTGGCCGGGCTGCTTGGCCCGATCATGATCGGCCTGGCCTCGGACAAACTGTTTGGCGCCCGCCGCATGCCGGCCTGCGTGATCAGCCTGGTGCTGCTGACCGTGACACTGGCGTTGTTCATGGCGGCCATGCACACCGGCAGCGTGCTGCTGGTGGTGGCCTTGCTGTTCGTCATGGGCCTGACCCTGTACGGGCCGGACTCGATGATCAGCGGCGCTGCGGCCATCGACTTCGGCACCGCCAAGGCCGGCGCTACCGCAGCAGGTTTCGTCAACGGCTGTGGGTCGGTGGGCGCGGTGCTGGGCGGGCTGCTGCCGGGTTATTTCGACGGCGTCACGGTGTTCATCGTGTTCGCGGGCTGCGCGCTGTTCTCGGCGCTGGTGTTGCTGCCGCACTGGAACAGCCGCCCGGCCAGCAGCGCGCAAGGCACCGACGTGGCACCGAACACCAGCATGGCAATCAAGCCACTGCGTACTTAAAGGAAAGCGAGCGAATGAGACCCTTCTGGCTGCAACAGGCCCTGGATTCGGCGCAGGAGGCGGTATGCCCGCCGCTGCAAGGCGATACCCGTTGCGATGTGTGCATTGTGGGCGGTGGCTACACCGGTCTGTGGACAGCGCTGATGCTCAAGGAGGCGGTACCGGCCCTGGATGTGGTGCTGATCGAGGCCGACATCTGCGGTGCTGGTGCCAGCGGCCGCAATGGGGGCTGTGCGTTGTCCTGGTCGGCCAAGTACTTCACCCTCGAACGCCTGTTCGGGGGGGAGGAGGCGGTGCGGCTGGTGCGCGAGTCGGAGCGCAGCATCACAGACATCGGTGTGTTCTGCGCGGCCAATGGCATCGACTGCGACTTCCGCCTGGACGGCACGCTGTACACGGCCACCAATGCAGCCCAGGTGGGTGCCACCGACGCGGTGATCGCCGCGCTGGAGCGCAAGGGCATCAACTCGTTCCGCCGCTTGCCGCTGGAGCAGGTGCAGCGCCTGGCCGGTTCGGCACGGCACCTGGAAGGCTGGTTCTCGCCGGCCGCCGCCACCGTGCAGCCGGGCAAACTGGTGCGCGGCCTGCGCCGGGTGGCCTTGCAGCGCGGCGTGCGCCTCTACGAAGGCACCGCCATGACCGGCCTGGAGCACGGTGCCCCGGTGCAGGTACGCACGGCCCACGGCACGCTGCGCGCCGACCGTGTAGTGCTGGGCCTCAATGCCTGGATGGCGCGCGTCTTTCCGCAGTTCGAGCGCAGTGTGGCGATCGTTTCCAGCGACATGGTCATTACCGAACCGTGCCCCGAGCTGCTGCGCCAGATCGGCCTGGACAGCGGGATCAGCGTGCTCGACTCGCGTATTTTCGTGCACTACTACCACAACACCTCCGATGGCCGGCTGATGCTCGGCAAGGGCGGCAACACGTTTGCCTATGGCGGGCGCATGTTGCCGGTGTTCGACCAGCCGTCGCCGTATCGGCGGTTGCTGGGCGAAAGCCTTGGCGGCTTTTTCCCGGCCTTGGCCGAGGTGCCACTGGCGGCCAGCTGGAACGGGCCGTCGGATCGCTCGGTGACCGGCTTGCCATTCTTTGGCCGGTTGGACGGGCAGGGCAACGTGTTCTACGGCTTCGGTTACTCCGGCAGCGGCGTTGGCCCGTGCCACATGGGCGGGCAGATTCTTTCGTCGCTGGCGCTGGGGCTGGACAACCCGTGGACCCGGTCGCCGCTGGTCAAGGGGCCGCTGGGGCTGTTCCCGCCCGAGCCGATCCGCTACCTGGGTTCGCTGATGGTGCGCAATGCCATCCGCCGCAAGGAGCAGGCCGAAGATCGTGGTGTGCGCCCGCGAAGGCTGGACGTGCGGTTGGCGCGGTTTGCCGCGGCGGCGGGCAAGGCCGATAAAGGCTGATGAGATTTCTTGTCGATCCCATGCTCGAGGGCGTATAAAATGCACCCACTTTTGGCCGGTCGCTTCCTGAACCGGCCGCTGAAACAAGAGAGTCGACATGGGCGCACAGTGGAAAGCCAAACATAGAGAAACAGCGGCCAATGCCAAAGGCAAGATCATGGGCAAGCTGTCCAAGGAAATCCAGATCGCGGCCAAGTCGGGTGCCGATCCCGACATGAACCCGCGCCTGCGCCTGGCCATCGTGCAAGCCAAGAAGGCTTCGATGACCCGCGAGACCCTGGATCGGGCAATCCGCAAGGGCGCAGGCCTGGACGGTGATGCCGTGCAATACCATGCGGTGAGCTATGAAGGTTTCGCACCGCACCAGGTACCGCTGATCGTCGAGTGCCTGACCGACAACATCAACCGCACCGTCGCGCAGATCCGCGTGCTGTTCCGCAAGGGCCAGCTGGGTGCCAGCGGTTCGGTAGCGTGGGACTTCAACCATGTAGGCCTGATCGAAGCCACGCCTGCGAGCGCTGACGCTGATCCGGAAATGGCCGCGATCGAAGCCGGTGCCCAGGACTTCGAGGAAGGTGAAGAAGAGGGCTCGACCCTGTTCATCACCGACACCACCGACCTGGACGCGGTGCAGAAGGCCCTGCCAGAGCATGGTTTCACCGTGACCGCGGCGAAAATCGGCTACACCCCTAAAAACCCGGTAAGCGCGGCGAGCCTGAGTGCAGAAGCACTGGCTGAGGTTGAAGCGTTCCTCGAAGCGATCGACGAGCACGATGACGTGCAGAACGTCTATGTTGGCCTGACCGAGTAATCGTCCGGGCCGCGTTGCGGCCTGTTCGCGGGCAAGCCCGCTCCCGCAGGTTTTTCACGATGCTTTACGATGTGAGAACCCTGTGAGAGCGGGCTTGCCCGCGAGAGGGCCCTTGAATTCCACCGCAGGGAGCCTGCATGAACCCCACCTTCGCCTCCCTCAGCCTCGCCCACCTGCGTACCCTCGACCACCTGTTGCAGCTTAAAAACCTCAGCCACGCGGCCGAGCGCCTGGGCGTCAGCCAATCGGCCCTTAGCCGCCAGTTGGCCCACCTGCGCGAAGCCTTCGATGATCCATTGCTGGTGCGCCAAGGGCGTGGTTACGTGCTTAGCGAGCACGCCGAAGCCCTGGTCGAGCCTTTGCGCCAAGTGCTCGAAGAACTGCAGGCGCTGCGCCAACCTGCCGTATTCGACCCGGCCCGCTGCGAGCGGCGCTTCTGCCTGGCTGCCTCGGACTATGTGGCCGAGCACATGCTGCCGTTGCTGGTCGCTGCGCTGGAGCACGAAGCGCCCGGCGTTTCGCTGGAGTATCGCACCTGGCAAGCCGGCCAGTATGCCTTGCTGGCCAGTGGCGAAATCGACCTGGCGACCACATTGTTCGACGAGTCGCCGCCCAACCTGCACGGGCGCCTGCTGGGGGAGGACCGCGCAGTGTGCCTGATGCGCCGCGATCACCCGCTGACTGCACATGGCGCGCTCAGCCAGGCCGACTACCTGGCGCACAAGCACGTACGTATCTCCGGCGGCGGGGACAAGGACAGCTTCATCGACCGCCATCTGCGCGCGCAGGGCCTGCAGCGGCGGGTCAGCCTGGAAGTGCCGTTTTTCTCCGCCACGGTCAACGTGATTGCCAGCAGCCAGGCCGTGGCCACGGTCCCCGAGCACATCGCCCGGCAGTTGAGCCGTTTGCATGATCTGGCCTGGCGGCCACTGGGCTTTATCGACCACAGCCAGCGGTACTGGGTTGTGTGGCACCAGCGCCTGCAAGCCTCGGCCGAGCACCGCTGGTTGCGTAACCGGGTATTCGAGTTGTGGCGCCAGTCGCAGTTTGGTGTGCAGGGCGGGCATGCGGGTTCGCCATAGCAGCTATGCGGGAAGCGGGGTTATTCGGCTGGGGATAGGTGCCTAGACTGGGGGCGATACGTAACCCACAGGAGAGCGAGTGTGACCCCCGAACAATTCCGCCAGTACGGCCACCAGCTGATCGATCTGATCGCCGACTACCGCCAGACCGTGGGCGAACGCCCGGTCATGGCCCAGGTCGAACCTGGCTATCTCAAGGCCGCCTTGCCCGCAACTGCCCCTCAACAAGGCGAACCTTTCGCGGCCATTCTCGACGACGTCAACAACCTGGTCATGCCTGGCCTGTCCCATTGGCAGCACCCGGACTTCTACGGCTACTTCCCCTCCAACGGCACCCTGTCCTCGGTGCTGGGTGACTTCCTCAGTACCGGTCTGGGCGTGCTGGGCCTGTCGTGGCAATCCAGCCCGGCCCTCAGCGAACTGGAAGAAACCACCCTCGACTGGCTGCGCCAGCTGCTCGGCCTGTCTGGCCAATGGAGTGGCGTGATCCAGGACACCGCCTCGACCAGCACCCTGGTGGCGCTGATCAGCGCCCGTGAACGTGCCACCGACTACGCCTTGGTACGCGGCGGCCTGCAGGCCGAAGCCAAGCCTTTGATCGTATATGTCAGCGCTCATGCCCACAGCTCGGTGGACAAGGCTGCACTGCTGGCAGGTTTTGGGCGCGACAATATCCGCCTGATCCCCACCGACGAACGCTACGCCCTGCGCCCAGAGGCACTCCAGGCGGCGATCGAACAGGACCTGGCCGCCGGCAACCAGCCCTGCGCCGTGGTTGCCACCACCGGCACTACGACGACCACTGCCCTCGACCCGCTGCGCCCGGTGGGCGAAATTGCCCGGGCCAATGGGCTGTGGTTGCACGTTGACTCGGCCATGGCCGGTTCGGCGATGATCCTGCCCGAGTGCCGCTGGATGTGGGACGGCATCGAGCTGGCCGATTCGGTGGTGGTCAACGCGCACAAATGGCTGGGTGTGGCCTTCGATTGCTCGATCTATTACGTGCGCGATCCGCAGCACCTGATCCGGGTGATGAGCACCAATCCCAGCTACCTGCAGTCGGCGGTGGATGGCGAGGTGAAGAACCTGCGCGACTGGGGCATTCCGCTGGGTCGTCGGTTCCGCGCCTTGAAGCTGTGGTTCATGTTGCGCAGCGAGGGTGTCGACGCATTGCAGGCACGGCTGCGGCGTGACCTGGACAACGCCCAGTGGCTGGCGGGGCAGGTCGAGGCGGCGGCGGAGTGGGAAGTGTTGGCGCCAGTACAGCTGCAAACCTTGTGCATTCGCCATCGACCGGCGGGGCTTGAAGGGGAGGCGCTGGATGCGCATACCAAGGGCTGGGCCGAGCGGCTGAATGCATCCGGCGATGCTTATGTGACGCCGGCTACACTGGACGGGCGGTGGATGGTGCGGGTGTCGATTGGTGCGCTGCCGACCGAGCGGGGGGATGTGCAGCGGCTGTGGGCACGTCTGCAGGACGTGATCAAAGGCTGAAGCCTGTACGGTACGTGTGTGAGCGGGCTTGACCGCGAAGGGGCTGCAAAGCAGCCCCTGCAATCTATCAGTGACTTACTGCCTGAAAGCTATCTTTACGGCTGGCTTCATAGGCTGCCTTTTCCATCGGCTTGGCCTCTGGGTTGCCCAGGTCTTCCATCGCCAGGCGGTGGGTTTCGGGGGCAATGTAGGCCGCCAGGGCGCACACGCCGGTGATGAAGAAGGCCAGCCCACCGACTACCAGCGGAATGTTGTCCGAGCCAGGTGGGGCAACCATTGCGAACAGCGCGGGCAGCATGGCGGTCAGCATGGTGCCGATGTTCTGCGCGATGGCCATGGCGGTAACGCGGTAGCGGGTGTGGAACAGCTCTGGGTAGAAGCTTGGGAACACCGCGTTGTAACCCTGGTAAACCATGCCCCACATGACGATCGAGGCGGCGAACGCCATTGGCACGTTCTGGATGCTGATCGCATACAGGTAGACGAAGGCCAGCAGGCCTGAGCCCAGGCAGCCAGCGATCATGGTCGGGCGGCGGCCGATCTTGTCCGACAGGTTGCCCACGAACGGGATCACCAGTACCGCGACGATGTTACCGACCACCGGAATCCACAGGTACACGCTCTTGTCGAAGCCGATGCCATACGCCGGCTGTACCGCGTAGGCCGCACCGAAGATGGTGGCCACGACCGGGATCACGTTCATCAGGGCCATGAACATCACCAGCACCATGTGCTTCCAGCTGTGGCGGAAGGCTTCGCTGATGGGCGATTTGACAACCTTGTCCTGTTTCTCTTCTTGAACGAACGCCGGGGTTTCGTGCACTTCCTTACGGATGATGAAGCCGGCAATCAGCACGATGGCGCTCATCAGGAACGGAATGCGCCAGCCCCATTCGGTAAAGGCTTCGCTGGGCATGAAGTAAGCCAGTGGCAGGAATACCGCCGCCGCCAGTACCTGGCCCGCTTGCACACCTTGCAGGGTGAAACTGGCGTAGTAGCCCCTTCGGCCAAACGGCGCATGCTCCATGATCATGGAACTGGCACCCGAAATTTCCCCGGCCACGGCAAAGCCCTGGATCAGGCGCAGCACAACCAGCAAGGCCGGTGCGAGGTAGCCGATGTCGTGGTAGGTGGGTAGCAGGCCGACAGCCATGGTCGACAGGCCCATCAGGAACATGCACAGCAGCAGTACGTTCTTGCGACCGCGGGTGTCACCCCAGTGGCCCAGTACGAAGGCGCCGACCGGACGTGCCAGGTAGCCCACGCCATAGGTGGCCAACGAGGCAATGATGGCCATTTTCGGGTCGGTGTTGGGGAAGAAAATCTGCGGGAAAATCAGCGCAGCGGCCTGGGCGTAGATGAAGAAGTCGTAGTACTCGAGTGCCGAGCCTATCCATCCACTGGCGGTCGCTTTCTTTGCTTGCGAGCTGGAGTGAGCCATCGTTGTCTCCGTTGTTATTGTTGTTTGCGCAGGTTCCGCCAGAGGTTATGCCAAGGCAGGAGGCAACGGTCGGTGTGCCTGCGTCTGTGGTCCATGTTGACCACGGGCCCGCGGTCTAGCAATTCGCTAAAACGGGTTTTGTGCGATAATCGAACGCAAAACTAACCATTCCGTACAAAGAGATTGAAGCGTCGACTTTACCTGCGAATAATCGATCGTGCCATAAACTGTGACAGGGGTTATTTGCCCGAATGGCACCGTATTCCTCCAACAACAAGGAACTCCCGCCATGCAGCGTTCGATCGCTACCGTGTCCTTGAGCGGCACTCTGCCGGAAAAGCTCGAAGCCATCGCCGCCGCCGGTTTTGACGGCGTCGAGATCTTCGAAAACGATCTGCTCTATTACGCTGGCAGCCCGCGCCAGGTGCGCCAGATGTGCGCCGACCTGGGCATTGCCATCACCTTGTTCCAGCCGTTCCGCGACTTTGAAGGCTGCCGCCGCGACCGCCTGCAGAAAAACCTCGACCGCGCCGAACGCAAGTTCGACCTGATGCAGGAGCTGGGTACTGACCTGGTGCTGGTGTGCAGCAACGTCCAGGCCGATGCCCTGGGTGACGAGCAACTGTTGGTCGACGACCTGCGCCTGCTGGGCGAACATGCCGGCAAGCGCGGCCTGCGCATTGGTTACGAAGCGCTGGCCTGGGGCCGCCACGTCAACACATACCAGCAAGTGTGGAACCTGGTGCGCCAGGCCGACCACCCGGCACTCGGGGTGATCCTCGACAGCTTCCACACCTTGTCGCTCAAAGGTGACCCAAGCGCGATCCGCGACATCCCCGGCGACAAGATCTTCTTCGTGCAAATGGCCGATGCGCCGATCCTGGCCATGGATGTGCTGGAGTGGAGCCGCCACTTTCGCTGCTTCCCGGGGCAGGGCGAAATGGACATGGCGGGTTTCCTGGCGCCGATCCTCGCCACGGGCTACCGTGGCCCGCTGTCGCTGGAAATCTTCAATGACGGCTTCCGCGCCGCACCAACCCGGCAGAATGCCGCCGACGGCTTGCGTTCGCTGCTGTACCTCGAAGAGCAGACTAGCTTGCGCCTGGAGCAGGAAAACACGCCGATCGAACCTGGCGTACTGTTCACCCCTCCGCCGGCCAGCGCTTACGACGGCGTGGAGTTCCTGGAGTTCGCGGTCGACGAAGCCGTCGGCGCGCGCCTGGGCAACTGGTTGAAGCGCCTGGGCTTTGCCGAAGCCGGCAAGCACCGCAGCAAAGAAGTGCAACTGCTGCGTCAGGGTGATATCAACATTGTGCTGAACGCTGAACCGTATTCCTTCGGCCACAACTTCTTCGAGGCCCATGGCCCGTCGCTGTGCGCCACTGCGCTGCGGGTCAAGGACCAGCAAGCGGCCCTGAAGCGTGCCACTGCGTTCCGTGGCCAGCCGTTCCGCGGCCTGGTCGGCCCCAACGAATGTGAAGTGCCGGCCGTGCGTGCGCCCGATGGCAGCCTGCTGTACCTGGTAGAGCAGGGCACTGCCGGCCACTCCCTGTACGACACCGACTTCAGCCTGGACAAGAACGCAGCCGCGACCGGCGGCCTGCGCCGCATCGACCACATGGCCCTGGCCCTGCCGGCCGAGTCGCTGGACAGCTGGGTGCTGTTCTACAAGAGTTTGTTCGACTTCGCCGCCGACGACGAAGTGGTGCTCCCCGACCCGTACGGCTTGGTCAAGAGCCGCGCGCTGCGCAGCCAGTGCGGCACCTTGCGCCTGCCGCTGAATATCTCGGAAAACCGCAACACCGCCATCGCCCATGCGCTTTCAAGCTACCGTGGTTCGGGCGTGCATCACATCGCCTTCGATTGTGACGACATCTTCCGCGAAGTGGCGCGGGCCAAGCTGGCAGGGGTGCCACTGCTGGAAATCCCGCTGAATTACTACGACGACCTGGCGGCGCGTTTCGATTTCGACGACGAGTTCCTCAGCGAACTGGCGTACTACAACGTGCTGTACGACCGCGACGCTCAAGGTGGCGAGTTGTTCCACGTCTATACCGAGCCGTTCGAGGAGCGTTTCTTCTTCGAGATCATCCAGCGCAAGGCGGGGTACGCCGGTTACGGCGCTGCCAACGTTGCGGTGCGCCTGGCAGCCATGGCCAAGGCCCGTAGCGGAGCGGCGCGCAAGCCGGTGCTGTAGTCGCCTGCACTGGCCTGTCTTGTGGGAGTGGGGTGAACCCTGCTTCCACAGGATTATTACGGCCCGATTCAGTGACGCTCAGCCACCATCAACAATGACTGCGGCACCGCGCTCTGCGGATGCTGCGGTTCCTGCAGACTGACCAGTCGCAACCCCGCCATGTCCAGCGCAATCAGCCAGCTGGCCAAGGTGCGGAAATACCAAGGCATCGGTTGCCAATCCCCGACGAACCCGGCAAAAGACTCCTCTCGCCAGCCATCCTGATAATCCCCGTCGGCCACGCTCCACGGGTGCAGGGTCTGGATCACCAGCGCACCGCCTGGCACCAGCAAAGCACGCATTGCCGACAACAGTTCAATGATGTCCTGGTGCAACAGTGCGAAGTTGGCGCAGATCAGGTCATAGTTCTTGCCAACATGCACCTTCGCCTCAGCCAACTGCGCATAGCTGGCCAGGTGCACCTCACCCGCGCCCGCGGCTCGCGCTGCATCTACCAGCGTTCTGTCGCCGTCGACGCCCACGGCCTCGATACCCCGGTCGGCCAGCGCGCGCAGCAGCCAGCCCTCACCGCAACCCAGGTCGAGCACCCGTTCGGGCTGGCGGCCAAGGATGGCCAGCAGGATGGCCTGGTCAGTGACCTGGCGACGGCTCTCGATGGCGCCGTTGCGTACGGCGTCGATCCAGGCTTGGGCGTTATGGTGCCAACTGTCGAGCAAGGCGTCTTCAGGGTTGCGCATGATCGGCTCCATCAGCGGAAAAGGTGAAGGGCGAGCCCGGCAACGGCGCAGCCGATCAACACGTGTATCACCCCGCGCTTGTAACGGAACAGTGCCACAGCCGCCGCGAGCGCTATCGCAGCCGAGGACCAGTGGAACGCGCCATCGAACCCGGCCGGCCACAGCACGTGGTAGCCGAAGAACAGCGCAAGGTTGAGGATTACCCCCACTACAGCCGCAGTTATCGCGGTCAACGGGGCGGTGAATTTCAGTTCGTTGTGGGTCGACTCCACCAGCGGCCCTCCGGCGAGGATGAACAGGAACGAGGGCAGGAAGGTGAACCAGGTCACCAGGCCCGCCGCCACAGCGCCCGCGAGGAACGCCTGGTTGGCGCCGAACATCGGCTGCAGGTAGCCACCGACGAAACCGACGAAGGCCACCACCATGATCAGCGGCCCGGGCGTGGTCTCGCCCAGCGCCAGGCCATCGATCATCTGCGTGGGCGACAGCCAGCCATAGTGGCTGACAGCCCCTTGATAGACATAGGGCAGCACTGCATAGGCACCTCCGAAGGTCAGCAGCGCCGCCTTGGTGAAGAACCAGCCCATTTGCGTCAGTGTGCCTTGCCAGCCAAAGGCCGCCGTCAGCAGGCCCATGGGCAGAAGCCAAAGCGCCGCCACTGCCAGCAGCAAGGTCACCAGACGGCCCCAGCTGAAGCGGGCGTGCGAGGGTATCGGGGTCTCGTCGTCGATCAGCGCCGGGCGCTGGCGGGCCCTGGCTGCGCTGTGGCCACCACCTGGCGCGAACTGTGCTGGCAGCACCCGGCCACCGACATACCCCAGCAGTGCGGCCGCCAGCACGATCAGCGGAAAGGGGACGTCGAGCGCGAAAATGGCCACGAACGAGGCCGCGGCAATGGCCCATAACCAGCCATTCTTTAGCGCCCGCGTGCCAATGCGGTGGGCGGCATGCACGACGATGGCGGTCACGGCCGGCTTGATCCCTTCGAAAATCCCGGCTACCACCGGTACTTCGCTCCAGGTCAGGTACACCCACGACAGGCCGATCAGAATGAACAGCGACGGGAGCACGAACAGAGCGCCGGCAATCACCCCGCCCCAGGTACGGTGCATCAGCCAGCCGATGTAGGTGGCCAGTTGCTGGGCCTCCGGCCCGGGCAGCAACATGCAGTAGTTGAGGGCATGCAGAAAACGCCGCTCACTGATCCAGCGGCGCCGCTCCACCAGCTCCTGGTGCATGATCGCAATCTGCCCGGCCGGGCCACCGAAACTGACGAAACCCAGCTTCAGCCAGAACAGCAATGCCTGGCCCAGGCCGACAGAGGCGGGTGTTTGCCCGGCAGTTGCTTGCAGGTGTTCAGCCATGCGGTGTGCCCTTGCCTTCAGCCCGTCGCAGCGCGTTGGCGCTTGATTCGGTACATGTGCCCGTCAGCATGGCGCAGTAGCATGTCGGCATCGTTGCCGTCTTCGGGAAAGCAGGCCACGCCAATACTGCAGGAAGGTGCCTCGATGCCGGAAAATTCGGCGTCGAGCGGTTTGGCCATGACCGCGAGAATGTGCTGTACGTGCGTGGCAATGGCCTCCGGCGACGGGCAATCGGGTAACAGCACGGTGAATTCGTCACCGCCCATCCGCGCTACCGTGCCAGCCGCCCCCACGCAGCTTTCCAGGCGTCGGGCCAGTGTGCACAGTACCCGGTCACCCACGCTGTGGCCGTGGTTGTCGTTGATCTGCTTGAAGTCATTGATATCGAGGAACAGCAAGGCCAGCCTGCGGTTGTGACGCCGGGCCGCGGCCAGGGCGGTGTCCAGCCGCTCATTGAACATGGCGCGGTTGGCCAGCCGGGTCAGTGGGTCATGATGGGCGAGGAAGCGCAGTTCGTCTTCGGCCTCGCGCAGGGCGGTAACGTCCCGTGCCACGCCGATACGCGCCTGGGCCTCGTCGGACCAGCAGGCCGCCCACAGTATGTGCACCACGCTGCCATCCTTGCGAAGGTAACGGTTGCTAAAGTCGTAGTGCGGCTGGCCGTTCATCACCCGCATGATCGAGGCGCGCGTAGCCGGGAGGTCGTCAGGGTGCATGTAGCGGGTGATCGGTGTGCCGATCAGTTCGCAGGCTTCATAGCCCAGCAGCGTCTTGCAGGCATCACTGACGAACACGATCTGGTTGTCCCTGTCGACCACGAATACCGTGTCCAGCATCAGGTGGATCAGCCTGGGGTACAACGCTTGCAGGTCTACGGGCATGGTTCAGGGGGTCCGCGGCAGGGTGACCGATCATAGCCTGAAGGAATACGTCGCAGCTACGGCAGCCTGCAGGGCCAGGGCGCCGATTGTCGTCACAGTCCAGTGCTTGCAGAAGCTGCCTTGTGCTGCTCGCCAAGGTATTTGCCCAACTTGCGCCGGCCTTGTCGGTGGGGGGAGCAACGATGGGTGATCAAGGCCCGGTGCCACGCGTTATACTCCGCGCCATTTTGCATGATGGCCGGAGTACGCTATGCGCCAGGTTTTGCTCATCGTCGATGTTCAGTCCACCTTCAGCCCGCCCGAGTGGCTGGTCGATGGTTTGCGCCGGTTGTCAGCGAACATTCCCACCATAGCCTCGGTCGAGTTGCACGATGAACAGATCACGCCGTTCGAGCGCCAGCTTGGCTGGCACCCGGCGGCCGAGGACGAGAGCCTGGTCGAGGCCGACCAGGTGTTCGTCAAGCATGGCTATGGGCAAAGTGCCGAAGCTATCGACTACATCCGGCAACTGGGTGTAGAGCGGGTGCTGGTGTGCGGGTTGCAGACCGAAACCTGCGTGCTGGCCGCAGGCTTTGCCCTGTTCGACGCAGGGCTGATGCCCACGCTGGTGACAGACATGACAATAGGGTCATCGCTGGACCGCTCGGGCAAGTTGGGTACCGACCTGTGGAAGCACCACTTCCGGCAGGTCACCACCTCGGCCGAGGTGCTGGCCGAACTGGCCTGACAAGAGTAGCGCATGGGGTGGCGGCTCATCTTCGCTCAGGCAGAGGTGACGCGTTCAGCTGGATCGGCTCCCGGCGCCTGGTGCTGCTTGCGCCTGCGGGTAAACAGCAGACGCAACAGGGTGTTCCAGCAATAGCTCACCAGTACACCACCAGCGAGTGCCAGGGCCACCTCGAACAGCGGGTGCCTGAAAACATGCTCCGCTACCGATTCGAATTGGAAATGCGTCAAGTAAATATACAAGGTTGACGAAGCGATCACCGTACCTGCCCGTGCAACCAGGGCGGGCACTGGCACCGAGCGGAACCAGACAAGCGCCAGTATCGCTGGCAGGGCGATGTCGACATAGTGTGTCAAGGCTTGCCAGCCAACATGGGCAACCGCCATCAGGTCCAGCTCACCCACCACCAGCACGGCCACCACACTGGCCACCCATTTGCGTGAGGCCGTATCGGCATGGTGCACGGCCATGCCCAGCACCATCACCGCCAGGAAGTGCTGAGGCACCCGGTTGAGCAGGGCACTGGCATCGAATACGAACTGGTTGAGGAACACATCCAGCGCCACCAGTGCACAGGCAGCGATGATCAGCCAGCGAAACGGGTCGGCAAGCAGCACCTGGCGCACGCGCCTGATCGACAGCACCAGGCCAATGATCACGATCATCTGCACCAACACTTCGATGTACCAATAGTTGAACAGGCTGACCTCGCTGGCGGGGAACCAGTTGGAAACCAGCAGCAGCGATTGCCAGTGCAGGCGGTCGAATACCAGCTGGATCAATGCGGTGTACAGCAGTGTTGGCACCACGATGGCTGCCAGTGACGTGAGCAGCGTGCGTGCATCACCGCGCGCTTCGATGGCCTTGAGCTGAAAGCGCGCCAGGGCGATGCCAGAGACCAGGAACAGCACCGAGGTTTCGCCGACGATCATCCAGTGGTCGAACTCGCCCAGGTGGCCAACCACAATCAGGATGATGGCGAGCATGCGTATGAACACCGGCATTTCCATTACCCGCCACGTGCCCTTGGGCGGCGTACTCAGCTCGGCCAGCTGGCACACCGGCAGGGTTTCCCAACGTTCAGGCAGGTGGCCGATGAGCGCCTCGAGCACGCGCGAGGCCTGCACAAACGACAGCGAGTCGCCGCCCAGCTCGACAAAGCTCAACCTGGCGTCCAGGCGCGGCACCTGGAGGATGCGTGCCCAGGCTGTACTCAGCTTTTCGGCCAGGGGTGACAAGGGTAGGTTGATACTGTCGTCAAATGCAGCAGGCAGCGCGCGTTTGTCGACCTTGCCGTTGGGGGTGAGCGGCAGGGTATCAAGGAACACGAACAGCGCCGGTACCATGTAGTCAGGCAGCTGGCCGGCGAGCGTCTGGCGCAGTTCGTCAGCTCGGGTGGGCTGCTGTGCGACGCAATAGGCAACCAGCCGGGTCGATGCACTGTCGTGGTTGGCCAGGACCACGCATTGCCCTATGTGCGGGTGACGGCAGATGGCGTTCTCGATTTCCGCCAGCTCGATGCGATGCCCACGGATCTTCACTTGGCTGTCAGCGCGCCCCAGAAAACTGGCGCTGCCATCGGCCAGGTAGGTGCCTAGATCGCCCGTGCGATAACAGCGGTCGGCCGCGTCAGCGGTGAATGGGTTGGCGATGAATTTGGCTTCGGTCAGCCCTGGGTCGCCCCAGTAACCCCGTGACAGATAGGGGCTGCGGATCAGGATTTCGCCTGTCTCGCCCTCGCTGACCAGCTGGTTGTCTGGGTTTATCACCAGCAATTGTGCATCGGCAATGCCTTTGCCCAGGGGCACCCGGGCATTATCCATTTCCGGGTCGAGGGTGTGGAAAGCCATGGCCTGTGGGGTTTCGGTGGTGCCGTAGAAGTTCACATTGATGGCATTCGGTGCGATGGCGCGGACCTGCTGGTACTGCGTCGGGCTGAGTGCATCGCCACCCCAGAACAGGTAGCGCAGGTGGTCGAGAACCTGGCCGTTCAGGTGTGCGCCAGTTTCGATCAGCTTGCCCAGCGGCGGGGTGAGATGGATTACGCTCACACCGTGCTGGTGAAGCCAGCTGGCTAGCCGTGAGGGGTCGGTCAGGGTCGACTGCGCCGGGCAGGCAATGGTCGCGCCAAGCGACAGTGGCGTGAACACGTCCCGGTATACCGGGTCGTGGCCCAGGCCAGAAAGCAGCGAGAAGGTGTCGGCCTGGGTAAAGCCGTGCTGGCGCACATGCCAGTCGATGAAGTGCACCAGCGGTGCGTGGTGGGTAACGATGCCCTTGGGTTCACCGGTGCTGCCCGAGGTGAAGGTGATGTAGGCCGCCTGCTCAGGGCTGACAGCAGGCAGCGCGACAGGTTGGCGAGGGAAGGCCAGCAGCGCTTCAGCGGGGGCTTCAGGCACCGTGACGACCATGGGTTGGCCGACGTCGACGGTTGCCTCGGCACAGCGCAGGACCACCGCAGGCTTCAGGGTGCTGACGATTTGCTCGATACGCGCGGCAGGGTAAGCGGCGTCAGCCACAGTGAAGGCCAGGCCGGCACGCAGGCAGCCGAGCATGGCGTACACCAGGGCGGCGCTGCGGTGGGTGACGATGACTACACGATCGGTACCGCTGGCGGCGTTTTTAACCAGAAACGCGGCAATGCCCGCGCTGATCTGCTCCAGTTGGGAATAGCTGCAGATTGTGTGCTGGCCAATGATGGCAATGGCCGCCGGGCAGCGGTCGGCCTGCTTGATGAAGGCGTGGTGAATGGGTTGTTCGGCACGGTACTCCAGGCACAGCGTTGGATTCGGGCGCAGGTCCGGCATGATGATCGAGTGCTCCGCAGGAACGTTGGGCTGGCTGGTAGCACAACGCTAGTGCAGGCTGGCTGATGGCGCCAATGTTTGATGGCTACCTTGCGATAGCCGGGGCGGTCCAGGGCCGCAAGCCAGCCCCCACAAAACCCTGCTAAACCGGGTTGGTCTATGGGGGCAGCCTTGCACTGCGATATGGATTATCCCTGGCCGGATGTTCAGGCCACGTCCACGAGCACGATCTCGCTGTCCTCGATGGCGGTCACCCGCAGCACCGCTTCCTGCTCGATCGCCACGCCATCGCGCGCCTTGGCCCGCAGCCCGTTGACTTCCACCAGCCCCTTGGCCGGCACCAGGTAACCCCGGCGTGCGGCATCGAAGCGGTACTCGGCGGTTTCACCTGCCTGCAGGGTGGCAGCCACCAGGCGGGCATCGGTACGGATCTGCAGGCTGTCCTCGTCACCGGTGCGGCCGCTGGCCAGGGTCACGAAGCCTTCGCCGCGCTCGCCTTTGGGAAACGGCCGGCTACCCCACTGCGGTGCTTCACCGGTGCGCTCCGGCACAATCCAGATCTGGAAAATACGTGTGTCTATGTCCTCCAGGTTGTACTCGCTGTGCACGATGCCGGTACCGGCGCTCATTACCTGAACATCACCGGCTTCGGTGCGGCCCTTGTTGCCCAGGCTGTCCTGGTGGCTGATCGCGCCTTCACGCACATAAGTGATGATTTCCATGTCGCGGTGCGGGTGCGGCGGGAAGCCGCTGCCGGCCGCGATCAGGTCGTCGTTCCAAACCCGCAGGTTACCCCAGTGCATGCGTGCCGGGTCGTAGTACTCGGCAAACGAGAAATGGTGGTGGGCGTCGAGCCAGCCATGGTTAGCGTGGCCGAGGCTTTCGAAGGGTCGCAGTTGCAGCATGGTCGTGCTCCTTGAATCAGTGGAATGGCGCCATGATGCGCTAAAGAAACATCGAAAATAAGCGTAAATATCGGCTTAAAATAATCTATTTGATAGATGTTTTTCCTGCTGCGCTTTATTCGCTTCATCGCCTAATCCACTGATCTGCAAGCATTCGCTGGCGATTTTTCGTCGATGCGGCGAACATGCCTGCTGTTTTGATTTTCAACGGAGTGACCGTGGCCCACGAGCAACCCCTGGCCCCCGCCGACCTTACCCCTCCTGCCCAGTTGCCCTGGTTTCGCCGGCTGGCCGCCCGTCTGCTGGGCCGTGGCCTGACCCGCCTGCAAGCCCAGCACCGCGACTCGTGGTTCCTCGGCCACGCCACAGGCCAGCGCACTGGCCATGCCGATGGCGTGCGTGAAGGGTTCGAGCGTGGTCGGGTGGAGGGCTATGAGGCTGGGCGCCAGGTGCTGGTGATCCGCGATACGCGCCCCGACAGCGCCGCCGTGCCAGGCCAGGATGACAACTTGTTCGACGACTGGCGCCTGCCGTTGACGGCCGAGTTGAAAAAGCGCTTCAAGGCCGATGTCGCCCAGCGCCTGCCTGCCAAAGCCCAGCCCAGCCCCGCGCAATGGAAGCTGATCTTCAGTGACACCCCGTCTACCTGCGTGGTGGCCGGCGCCGGGGCAGGCAAGTCCACGTCGCTGGTGCTGCGCATCCTGCTGCTGCGTCATTACCTGGGTTACGAGCTGGATGCGATGACCGTGGTCACCTTCACCCGCGAATCGCGCAAAGACTTCATCAAGCGGCTGTTGCAGGTGTTCGCCCTGTGGCAGATCAACCTGCAGCCTGTGCAGGCCCGCGAGCTGGTGCGCACGTTCCATTCGCGCATCCTGCCGCTGGTGCGCAGCCTGCCGGGCTTCGGCCAGGTGCGTGCATTTGAAACACTGGGCCACGAGATGCCTGCCGGGCGTGAGGCCGAGGCCGACAGCAACCCGTTCGACCTGCGCCTGAACGATGCCCAGCGCCAGCAACTGAACCAGTGCTACAGCAGCTTGCTGGGCGAGAGCCCGCGTTTTGCCGAACTGGTCAGCCAGTTGCGCAGCGAAGCCTTGCAACTGAAGCCGCTGGACCCGAACAACCCCGATGTGCAGAAGCGCGCACAGGTGACCCAATTGGCGGCCCAGCGCGACGAAGAACTGTGCGACGTGATCGAGGACCTGTGGTTCGCCGCTGGCGTCTGGCCGATCAAGGGCATCGAGCCCTGCCGCGAAACGGTCGACATCCGTGGCAGCCGCTTTTATGTGCATGGCCGCCTGGAAGGCCAGGGGCCTTTGGTGGTGCTGGGTTTCGATCCCGCACAAAGTGCGCAGTACCAGCGCCCCGGCGCCAAGCTGACGGTGCGTGCCGAGTGGGCGGTCAAGCGCACGCTGCTGCAGGCGTTCTGCGACAGGCCGCTGATCTGGCTCGACAACTACGCCATGGCCAGGCGCCTGGCGGCATCGTTGGCGGGCGATGCTGTGGCCGGCCCTGGCTTTGAGTACAAGGTCAAGGGTGAACTGGCCCCGGCGCCGCTGCTGGATGCGTTCGTCAGTGCGGCCAATTTCATCGAAAACCTTGGGTTGGAGGTGAACAAAGCGGTGGCGGCGATGAGCTTCCCGTCTGGCGATAGCGATGCACTGTTCTTCGAGGCCCTGGCACTTTACTGGAAAGCCCTGGAAGCGCACCTGCTGGACCAGTCGCCACCGGTGATGAGCTACAACCGCATGTTCGCCCTGTTTGGCGAGAACAACCCGGAAAACCTGCACCTGCTGCCCGATCCGTTGCTGCGGCCGCTGGCGCACCTGATGATCGACGAGTTCCAGGACGTGTCGCCGCAGATCGTCAGCTGGTTGCGTGCCAGCCTCGCTGAAATACGGCGCCGCGGCCCGGCCATGCACACCGGGCGCCATGCCCAGCATTCGTCGTTGCTGTGCGTGGGGGACGACTGGCAATCGATCTACGGCTGGCGTGGCAGCTCGCCCAAGTATTTCATGGAGTTCACCAAGGCATTCCCGTCGCCGGCCAACACGCGGGTGATGCTGGTCGACAACTACCGATGCCAGCAGCAGGTGATCGACGCGGCCGAACACCTGGTCAAGGGCACCCCGGCGATTGCCGGCAAGAAAGCGCGCTCCAGTGGCCCGGCGGCCGAGTTGCCCAGCTCGCCGGTCAAGGTGTTCGACCGTGACGAGGCTGCATTGGGCGAAACGCTTGTCGAGCACTACCAGCGGGGAGAGACGGTCATGATGCTCTACCGCAAGGGCAGCGACAGGGCCTTGATGAACGAGCATCTGCAAAGCGTGTTGCACGCCGACGCGGCGCTGCCGGCCGACCAGCGCCGGCTGCGTCAGCTGACCTATCACAGTGCCAAGGGTTTGCAGGCCGATGCGGTGTTCATGCTGGGTGACTGCCAGTACCTGACCAGCTCACCCTACAAGAACCAGGTATACCGCCAGGCCGGGCTGGGCAAGGCAGGTGATACCCAACCGTTCGATTCGGCACAGAAGGACGAAGTGCAGCGCTTGGCCTACGTGGCGGTGACCCGCGCAGTGCGGCACTGCTATTGGCATGTGGAGGCCGCCAGCGGTGACGCCGCAGCGGCTCCAAGGGCGTCCAGCCAGGTGGATGGCAAGCAGGCCTTCTTCGAAGACCTGCGCGGGCAGTGAGTGGGGTTTAGCGGCCGATTGTTTGCGTCTGGCGGGTGAGACTGGTCAGCAGACCCGTTTCAACCTGCTGCTGCTCGGCAGTCAGCGCGTCCACGCCCTGGCGATACTGCTGCTCGTTGATCACGACGCGACGCAGAACGCCTTGAGCATCCACAGGGCTTTCAGGCATGACCGTGGCCAAGGCTCGGAGCACAGAGCTGTCCAGGGACGTGACCGGGTCGGCGGTTTCATCCAGGCAGTAATAGAGATAATCAAGGCCCGGCCGCCAAAAGTCGGTGATCAGGCTGAACTGTGCCGCATGCTCTCGTTTCAAGTACTCGGCCCAGCCCGGCTGCTGGTTCAACCATTGCTCCCGGGCGGTGGCATCCCTGTCCAGGGAAAGGACCGCAGCTTGCACCCTTTCGATGACTGTATCGTTGATTCTGGCCGTATGGCGGTACAGCATGCCTCGGCTCGGCTCAGGATAGTCCAGCGCGCTGGCCAAGGACTGGCGCAAGGCCAGGCGTACCTCGATATCGTCCACCAGCCCCGTCTGAAGTTCGCTGTCTGGAAAGGCTGAGGGATCGTCGAGCTCATCGTATGCGGGGAGGTTTTCATCGAAGACCCCATCGAGCAGTGCCTGTTTGCGCAAGGACCTTCTCCAGCTGATGCGGTCGGCCAGTTGATTGACCTGACTGCGTCGATACAACTTGCCATACAGGCTCAGTAGATCAGCCGGTCGACTACCGGCGGCGGCTGCTGCTTCGTGGGCCAGCACTTCTATCTCCAGGGCACTGAACGCATCGGCACCTGCGTCACCACAGGTTGGCGGGAAGTCGCCGGCCACGGTGGCGAGGCGTTCACGCAGGGCGGTGTCGTGGGCCGCGTCATCCAACAGCTTCCAGACGCGTGCCCTCAGGGCCTCGCCATCACGCTGCGCTTCGGCCGATTGGGCAAGGCGTTCGAGTACCCCCAGCAGCGCTGCGTTTTCACCTTGGTCGAACAGGTCGCTCCACAGTTGCTCCTCGGCACTGCTCGCCTCGCCACGGAAAATGCCTTGCCACAGTGGCACGTCTTCTGCGTGCTCGAATACGTTGACGCCGCTGCTGCCCAGGCGTGCACGTGTCAGGGCTTCCAGGGTGTTGTAGTTGAACAGCCAGCGGCGCTCCGGCAAGTGAGCGGCGACATCGCGGGCAAAAGGGGTACGCAGCACGCCAGGCAAGTCTGGCAGGGTACGAATGCGGTTGGACGAAAGGTTCAGATAGCGCAGTTGGTACTGGGGCTGGCTCATCAGGACTGTCAGGCTGTCGGGCCATTGCTGCAGTTCGCAACGCTCAAGTTCCAGGTGGACAAGACGCGCCATGAAGCGCAGGTCGGGCGCCAGTCGCAGTGGGTTACCTGACAGGTGCAGTACAGTGGGGTGGATCATGTCCTGAAACTGGGCGGCAAGGCTTTCGTCGAGGGTGATTTGA
This sequence comes from Pseudomonas sp. LTR0, assembly GCF_036630035.1. NCBI lineage: Bacteria > Pseudomonadati > Pseudomonadota > Gammaproteobacteria > Pseudomonadales > Pseudomonadaceae > Pseudomonas > Pseudomonas sp. LTR0. The sequence continues at coordinate 3,217,402 of NZ_CP123734.1, read as the reverse complement.
TTGTGACCCAGGCCGAGGGCGTCCAGGGGCAAGCGCGTCAGGAAGCCTAAACTGTTGGTGTCGAGTTGCAGCCGGTTGCGGCTGAGCCACAGTAGCCGCAGGCCGGGCATTGCCCCGATGGCCTGTTGGGCGGTGGGTGAAAGGGTGGTCAAGCCATTGTCAGTCAGGCCCAGCTCGCGCAGCCGCGGTGCTGACCTGAGCGCCTCGAACAATGTTTCGGCATCGATGTCCGGGTTGCCGACGATTTCCAGGGTTTCCAGGTTAGGGAAGTTTGCCAGGAAGCTGCCCTCCAGGTGCTGCATCTGCAGCCCCTCGAGCCTGAGATTGCGGATATGCGGCATGCGTGCAGTGAAAGCGGGTAGCGCTTCGAGTTGCATACGGTCCAGTACCAGTGTTTCGGCTTGCACGCCGCCTTCACGGCGCGAAGCACTCATCAGTCGCTCGGTGCATTGCTGGCGATCAAAGCGCTCTTCAAGGGTGCGGGCGGTGCTTACCCAGCGGTTGAGATCCCGGTTGAGGGTGCGCTGCTCGACTTCCAGCTGGTTGATCGCGCTACCCAGGTCGCCTCCTCGAGCCAGTTCGGCTTGCAGCCCACTGATTTGCTCGCTGCTGAGTTCAGGGTAGAGCGCCCGGAGTCGACGTGCAGCAGGCAAGATTCGTCCTTGCAAGCCACGACCGCTCAGGGGATAGCCCAGCTGGCCGTTGGCCAACCGCAAAGGGGAGCGGAACCTGGGGTTGATGGGTTGTTGGCCGATCAGTGAGGCGCAGTGCTGGCGATCGTCAAGGGCAAGTTGCAGCAACCGGGCCGGGTCAGCCTGCGGGTGCGCGGCTTGCAGCGCCTGTTTGATGCGTAGGCTGTCGTCGTTGGCCAGGCTGGGCCTGAACAGGCCGAGGAGGGCGCGGTCAAGCCGCGCTCGAGCTTGCAGAAGGCGTGCTTCCTCGGCAATGCGCAGCGGCACCCGTCCGTTGGTCAGGCGTTCCCGTTCAGCGTTGCTGATGTTGGCAAGCAATTCTTCAAGCGCGCTGTCCGGTAGCCCGGGAAACTGCCGGGCGAGGGTTTGTGCGATTGGCGGGCGTGTGGGACGGCGTCTTTGGTGCAGGCTCTCGAACAGCGCCTTGCGATGCTGTTCCAGGTGTTGCGCGAGCTTGTTGTTCAGTGCGGACGCTCGGTGCTCGGTTGGTGTGTCACCGAGCAACTGCTCAATGGCGTCTTCATCCATCTGATCCAGCACGGTCTGGCTCAACTGGCCATTGTCCAGATCGGTTCGGGTAACCTCGATTTCTACTTGGCCCAGCGTGTCAGGAGGGCCGTAGCGCACCGATTCGCCCCAGGGCTCTGGCCCTTGGTAAACCTTCAGCACCTTCCCCTCGGGCCACCCCGGCAGGCGCAGCAACTCGGGCAAGGCAAAGTTCTTGTACGCAGCTAGCGGCAACCCATGGCGTACACAGTTGATGATTTGTTGTGTCTGATTGTCCAGTTGCAACCGCTGCAGCGCGTCGAGCAACAAGGCGGGTGGACGCAGGCCCGCTGCCTGGGCGCGTCGCAGTACGTCTGGATCGGTACCGGTACTGCGCATGGCATGGTCCAGTTCGCTGTCGTCCAGGCCTGCGCCATGGCTGCCGAGGCGGCGCGCGAGCTGTTCGCGGTCCCATTCCAGAGGCTGTTCATGGGCCAGTTGCCAGCGGGCATCACCATGATGCAGCAAACGTGGGGCATAGGCCTGCGCATCCTCTGGGTGGCGCACGCGCCACTGCTGATCAGCGTCCTGAAACACCTCGTACAGGGTCCCATCCAGCTTCAGGTAGGTCTTCCCGTCGACGTGCACATGGCCGAGCAAATCGGGTTGAGCCCCCTCAGGAATAGCCACCGTGCTCGCATAGGGTTTCATGTCGGGGTGCCAAAGCACTTCCTTGTCTTCATGCCACACACTCTTCAAAGCATCTACAAAGCCAGAGGCCTGGACAACCCTGGCGCCCGCTGCAAAGCCGGCAATCACCCCCGCGTTGATGGCCAACGATTCCAGCTGTGCCAGTGCCTGACGGGTATCTCCTTCTTCCCAGGCCTCGAACCCGGTGAAAACCGAGCTCATCAGGTCGTAAGCAAAAACGCCTAGCATGACCGTGTTCAGCCCCGGCACGAAGAACGCGGCGACATTCAGCACGTTCATACCCAGGTCGAACCAGTACTTCAGGCGCTCGTGGCGGGCGTTGGCGTCGACTTCGGCGGTAGGGACTGCAATGGTTTTTGCGTCGGCCTTCATGCGCGCAAGGTGTGCGTTGTACAAGGTCGCCCAAGGGTCGATTCTGATTGGCGAGAGCGTGAAAGGGATCACTGGCATGATTCGGGGTTTGCGTATGCCCGCTTCATTCTCTTCGAACAGCGCGATCTCCAGCTTTCCGGCGAGTTCTTTTTGCCTGTCCTTGTAGGCGAAATGCACCAAGGCTCGACGAAACTCGCTTTGCAATAGCCGACTGCGCAGGTGCTTGCCCGCTTCCTGACGAGAAGCGAACTCCCTTATCGGGTGCTCGCTGTCGCCAGGGATATACACGATGCAGGGGTTCTGGCGGTAAGGGTTGTCTGGCCCAATGAACAGTACTTCGTGGACGGGGACATCGAAGAGGTTGAAGTTCCAGCAATGCAACGCCTCGTTGTCATAGGTGGGGTGAGGGCTGCCGTCGCACAGTTGCGCAAGCGCATCGAGCCCGGCCTTGCTCAGCAGGCCTTTGAGCTTGGCGATCAATGCCTGGACCCTCAACGTCTCACGGTTCGCTGCAATCGACAGGCGCTGGATCTCAGCGCGATTGGCGCCTTCATGGGTTGCAAGCAGATGGTCTTGATAGCGTTTGCCAAGGTCCAGCGCCCGACAATGCCTGACGAAGTCCGCCATCGTCAGGCCTGCCAGGGGGGTGTCGCTGCCTGCGGCGTTGGTGAGCCTGCTGTAGGGGCCGACTTCGTCCAGCCCCTCGAAGTTGTGCAGGGCAGCCTCCAGCAAGCTGCGTGTTTGCGGCTGGCCTGCCGGGCGAGTAGCCAGCACATCCGCATCCACGTCCGGGACCAAAGGTGTTTCCACATCGGGAACGCCGACCCAGATGTTGGCCTCTGACTCAAAGGGCTGGAACACATACTGCGCCCTGTCTACGGGCACATTCACCCCCAACCGCTCGGTCAGCAGAGGGCCGCAGAACGCAATGATGTCCTTGAACTCGCCCAGCGCCTGCTTGACTTGCGCCAGCCGTTTGTTACGGGTTTGCAACGCGTTGTGCAACTGCTCGCGCGTTGGCTCATCGGCAGTGGCATACCACGCGTAAGGGCTGCCATCTTCATCGAGATACTCCTTGTACAGGCTCTGCACCACTTTGCGTGTATGCGTGGGTTGGAGCGCCTTGCTCCATTTCGGTAACGATCGGGTTATCTGGCTTTGATGCAACGGTGTCGGGGTTGTCATGGTAACCATCTCTTTTGTGGAGTGAGATAGTCCACGCTGATCAAGGCGTCGGTGTGCGGTAGATAGTTGTTTGGCAGCGGTCGGTCCTGCGCATGTGCGGGTCGGTGAGGGGCTGGCAGCGAGGGAGGATCTGCGAGAGGGTGGGACAGGTCATGGTGCAGGCCTCAGCCAAGGAGAATTGCAATGCGTTCGCTGTGCAGTCCGAAAGACCACCTGCTAGACCTCGATGGTATTGAAATAGCGGTCCGTACCTGGGGGCAAGAAGACGGTATTCCCATATTGGCCTTGCATGGCTGGCTAGATAACGCTGCCTCGTTCGAGCGTGTGGCACCGATGCTGGACGGCTGTTTCGTGGTGGCCCCCGACCTGATCGGCCATGGCCGTTCTGGCCATCGTCGCCACGACAGTGGCTATTACCTGTGGGAGCATGCCGAAGACATGTTGGCGGTGACCGACAGCCTGGGCCTGGCGCAATTTCATGTGCTGGCCCATGGTATGGGCACCGGTATAGCGTCGCTGCTGGCGGCCATGACCAGTGGCATTGCCAGCATGACCTTCCTCGACGGCATGGGTGCACCGTTCACGGTGGCCGAGGATGACCGGGTGCAGCACCTGGCGCGGGCCTACCGGCTCAAGCGCATGGTACAGCGCAGCCAGTTGCCGGGTTTTGCCGAGCCCGATGTCGGTCGCTTCGACGACCTGGACACCGCTTTGGCACAACGCCGCGAGCGTCTGGACACCGAACTGTCGGAAGATGCCGCTCGGCTGCTGGCGCTGCGCGACCTGCTTCAACTGGGCGATGGCTATTGCTGGCGCCACGACCCGCGCCTGGTATTGCCCGAGCCCATGCCACTGACCGAGCGCGAAGCATGCGACCTGCTCAGCCAGATCCGCTGCCCGTTGTACCTGCTGTTCGGCCGCCAGGGGGCGTTCACCGGCGAAGCCTTTACCCGACGTCAGGCCGCCTTGCCCAGCCACGCGAAAGTCTCCTGGCACCCAGGCGGGCACCACTTCCACCTGGATGCGCCAGACCGGGCGCTGGTCGACCAACTGCTGCGTATCCTGACGCGCCATGAAGGGGGTGTACTGCAACGCTTGGTGAACGAATAGCTGATTCTGGTCACGCCGCGTGAACCTGCGCTATGGTGGCGCACACTTTTGCAAACACGCCACAAGGAGCCTGGCATGCGACCGTTCACCATCAAGCAAATCGACCACCTTGTGTTGCGGGTCCGCGACCTGCCGCGCAGTGTTGCCTTTTACACCGAGCTGCTCGGCTGCACGGTCAGCCGCGTGCGCGAAGACCTGGGCATGGTGCATTTGGCCACGGGCGCGGCGATGATCGACCTGGTGACCCTGGACGGGCCGCTGGGGCAGCCAGGTGGGGCGGCGCCGGGGGTGGAGGGGCGCAACCTGCACCATTTCTGCCTGCGCATCGAGCCGTTCGACGAGGCCGCATTGACTGCCTATCTGGAAGCCGCCGGGGTAAAAGTGGAACCTGCAGAGAAGCGTTATGGCGCCGAAGGCGAGGGGCTTTCGCTGTACTGCTATGACCCGGATGGTAATCAGGTCGAGTTGAAGGGGCCGGTAACGTCTGGCGGGTGAAACCGCCCTCGCCAAAATCGTCAGCCAACCCGCTATCGCCCGGCACCCCGGTGCTGCGTGTCGTCCAGGCCGCCCTCTCGTGCAGGGCCCGGCGGGTGGATATCCAGCCAATCCCGATTATGCTTCATGAACCTTGCTGCGATCCGAGGCGGCCCGCCTCGTCGTGCTTCGCGCAAACAAAGCAAGCTCAAGGGCCTGGGTGCGACGGTGAAGTGGTTGTGGGGTGCTCCGGCCTGCATGACAACATGACGGAGGCAACCCATGGCGGTTCTCGACAGCGCATCCACGGGCAGCAGCGCGCCCCAACGCGGTATCACCAAGGAGGAGCGCAAGGTCATCTTCGCCTCGTCCCTTGGTACGGTATTCGAGTGGTACGACTTCTACCTGTATGGCTCACTCGCCGCGATCATCGCCAGGCATTTCTTTGCAGGCGTCAATGAAACCACCTCATTCATCTTTGCCTTGCTGGCCTTTGCTGCCGGCTTCGCCGTACGGCCGTTCGGAGCCATCGTGTTCGGCCGCCTGGGCGACATGATCGGGCGCAAGCACACCTTCCTAATCACCATAGTCATCATGGGCCTGTCTACGGCACTGGTGGGCCTGCTACCAAGCTACAGTGCGATCGGCGTGGCTGCGCCGATCATCCTGATTACCTTGCGTTTGCTGCAAGGCCTGGCCTTGGGTGGCGAATACGGCGGCGCGGCCACGTATGTGGCTGAACATGCACCCAAGGGCCGACGCGGCTTTTTCACCGCCTGGATCCAGACCACTGCCACGTTGGGGCTGTTTCTGTCTTTGCTGGTGATCATGGCATGCCGCACGGCCATGGGGACGGAAGTGTTCGAAGCCTGGGGCTGGAGGGTGCCGTTCCTGCTGTCGATCCTGTTGCTGGCGATTTCGGTGTACATCCGCATGCAGCTCAACGAGTCGCCGGTGTTCATGAAGATGAAGGCCGAAGGCAAAGCATCCAAGGCCCCGCTGACTGAGTCGTTTGCCCGCTGGGACAACCTCAAGGTGGTGATCATGTCGCTGCTCGGTGGTACCGCCGGCCAGGCCGTGGTGTGGTACACGGGGCAGTTCTACGCGTTGTTCTTCCTGTTGCAGATGCTCAAGATCGATCCGCAGACTGCCAACCTGCTGATTGCCGGCTCGCTGCTGATCGGCACGCCGTTCTTCATCATTTTCGGTAGCCTGTCCGACCGGATTGGCCGCAAGAAGATCATCATGGCCGGCTGCATCATCGCCGCGCTGACCTACTTCCCGATCTTCAAGGCCCTGACCGAGTACGGCAACCCGGATGTGTTCGTTGCCCAGGAGCAGAACCCGGTAGTGGTGGTGGCCGACCCAGATCAGTGCGCATTTCAGTTCGACCCGGTGGGCAAGGCCAAATTCACCACCTCCTGCGACATTGCCAAGAGCCTGCTGGCCAAGCGCGCCATTCCCTATACCAACGAAGCGGCTGAACCCGGCAGCGTGGCGCAGATCCGCATAGGTGAGCGAGTACTGCCGAGTTTTGACGGCAGCAGCCTGGCTGCGGCGGACTTCAAGGTGCAGAGCGAAGCGTTTGCCGCAGCCTTGAGTGGTGCGTTGAAAGAGGCGGGCTACCCAGAAAAGGCCGACCCGGCGAAGATCCACTACCCGATGGTGCTGTTGCTGCTGACCATTCTGGTGATCTACGTGACCATGGTCTACGGCCCGATTGCCGCCTGGCTGGTGGAGCTGTTCCCGGCGCGTATCCGCTACACCTCGATGTCGCTGCCTTACCACATCGGTAATGGCTGGTTCGGCGGCTTCCTGCCGACCGTGGCGTTTGCGATGGTGGCAGCGACCGGAGATATCTATTACGGCTTGTGGTACCCGGTCGTGATTGCCCTGATGACGGCGGTGCTGGGGATCTTCTTCCTGCCTGAGACCAAGGATCGGGATATCAATCACACCTGAAGGTCGAGTTTGCCTGTGCTGGCTCCTTCGCGGGCAAGCACAGGCGATCAATCAGTCGAAGTAGCCACGTAGCCCGAATGCGTACCCGGTATCCACAGCTGTCGCCTCACCCCGGCTCCAGCGCTTCTTCAACACGAACTCGAACGCCGGCTCGTACAACCCGTCGCGCACCAGTGCCCCCGCCAGCACTTCCACGTCGTACCAGCCATTGTCCAGTTCGATGATCGGCCGCCCTGTCACCTGGTAACGCGCCATCAGGTCACCCAGGGTCTTGGGCGTGAAGTGCTGCAGGATGCGCCAGGTGTACAGCATCAGCGCACTGTGCTCGACCCGCAGTACATAGCCATTGCGCCGGTGCTTCAGACGGCTGCCGGCCTCGCGCAGGGCCGGTGTGTGGTTATCGAGGGTGAACAGGATGCGGTAGGGCAGGTTGTCGACACCGGCCAGCGGCAACACGACACCTTCGCGCACAGCCTGGTCGCCGCTGTCACCGTGGGTGAACGCATGGGCCAGGTCGTCGGGCAGTTGATGGTCTTGCTTGAAGCGCTCGAGCAACTGGATATCGCCGAGCAGAAAGTAGTCGACCAGGTCGTTGAGCACTTCGCTGAATTCGTGGCGCATTTTTTTTCCTTGTGGGTGCGCAGTGGGGTAAGGGCAACCGGCTAGTGCTTCTGGGCAATCTGGATCAGGTTGCCGCACGTATCATCGAACACCGCCACGGTAACCGGCCCCATTGGGGTAGGTGGCCGGATGAACTTCACACCTGCTGCACATAGCCGCATGTATTCGGCCTGGATGTCACGCACGCCGAACGAGGTGGCGGGGATGCCATCCTGCTTGAGCGCGGCCTTGTACACCTTGGCTGCCGGATGCGCGTCGGGTTCCAGCAGCAGTTCGACGCCATTGGGGTCGTTGGGCGAAGTCAGAGTCAGCCAGCGGTGCCGGCCCATGGGAATGTCGTGTCTGGGCTCGAAACCGAGTACGTAGTGGTAGAAAGCCAGGGCCTTGGCCTGGTCGTCGACGAGGATGCTGGTGACCACGATCTTCATTAGCGCACACCGCTTGCCTGGGCCGATGACTATCAGTAAAGACGCTCGGGCGTTTTTGACCAGTGGCTGCAGTGCCTCTGGGACCTGTTTCCAGCTGCGCGACAGCGCACGCACGACCTATCGTTGGCCTGGCCTTAGCAACCCACCAAGGAGTGAAATGCATGCAAGAAGAACCGATGAAAGACCTGCCAGACGTCGATGATGAGGATCAGGCAGATACCACTGAGCCGCCTGCAACGCTGTCCCGGCGTAAGCGCGGCGCGGCTCCAGTTTGCGGAATGCCCTGTGAGTCGGGGTACAAGCAGATTGGTGACGACTGCATTCGGGCGAACCCCGGGTTTGAGTGATGCACCGGGCCGGGGCAACCCGGCCCATACAAAAAAACTGTTCAAGGTATAGGTAAATCCTTCAGCGCTCAGCGCCCGCTCAGCTATAGCCAAGGGTAAAGTGTGAGGCACGATCCCAGTCTGCCCAGACCAGCGTCAGAGAGGTACCCTGTGGCTGCTTATACCTTGCGACAACTGAAGTACTTCGTCACCACCGTGGAAGCGGGCAGTGTGGCCGAAGCGTCACGCCAGCTGTATATCGCCCAGCCGTCCATCTCCACGGCTATCAAGAGTCTGGAGGAAAGTTTCGGTGTACAGCTATTCATCCGCCACCACGCCCAGGGCGTGTCATTGACGCCCAGCGGCAAACGCTTCTACGCCAAGACCAAGTCGCTGCTGCAGATGGCCCATGAGTTCGAACAGAACGCCCTGGCCGACAACGATACCGTCGCCGGGCAAATCGACATCGGCTGTTTCGAAACCGTGGCACCGCTGTACCTGCCTCGCCTGATAGCCGGTTTTCGCCAGCGTTACCCGGGTGTGGACATTCGCCTGCGTGACGGTGAACAGCAGGACCTGATCCAGGGCCTGACCGCCGGTACCTTCGACCTGGCGTTTCTCTATGACCACGACCTGGACGGCACCATTGAGGCCGAACCTCTGATGCCGCCGCAGAAGCCCTATGTGCTGCTACCAGAGAACCACCGCTTTGCCGGCCAGGCCCAGGTCTCGCTGCGCGACCTGTGCCCGGAACCGATGATCCTGCTGGACGTGGCCCCTAGCCGCACATACTTCGTCAGCCTGTTCAACGATATGGGCCTGGCACCGAACATTGTCTTCAGTTCGCCATCAATTGAGATGGTGCGTGGAATGGTGGGTCAGGGTTTCGGTTTTTCGTTGCTGGTAACCCGCCCGCACTCGGAATACACCTATGACGGCCAGCGCCTGGCAATGCTCGACATTGCCGAGCCGGTGGCGCTGTCGGGGCTGGCTGCGGCGCGGTTGAAGCGAGTCCAGCTGACCAAACCGGCGCAGTTGTTCGTGGAATTTTGTCGGGAAGAGCTGGCGAAGTTCCTGAACTGAGCACGCCATGCTTCCCCGGCAGGAGGCGCATGGCGTGGCATTGCTCAGGGGTTGACCTGATAGCCGCGCCCCTGCAGGCAACCGCTGTAGGCACTGGCATGGGCCTGGGTTTTTGCCTCGTCCTGGCCGCGCCTGTCCTGGCGCCGGTCCTGACGCTGGCGCATGCCACCGACCGCGGCCCCGGCGGCGGCTGCTTCGCCGGCACGGTTCTGCCGGTATTGCTGCTTGGCATCGTCACCCACCCGGTCATACAGCGCGTCATGCTGGTTGCCGCGCACCTGCGCGCCTACAGCACCGGCGGCCGCACCCGCAGTTGCACCGCGAACCCGGCCACCGACATGTGGGTCGCTGGACGTCGCCGTGCCGTTTGCGGCATTGGTGGCGACGGTATTGCAATCGTTGATATCCAGTTGCATCTGCTGGCTGCTCTGACCCTTGAGCGGCACCACCGACTGCGCCTGGGCGGCCGATGCTGCGCACAGCAGCAACAGGTAACTCCACGTGAACGTACGCATGGCACACCTCCACCGGGCGAAAAGCCCGCCCCACAGGATAGTTCGCCTTTGACGCGGTGATGGAAGTTTTGCCCAGATAGGCTACACCGGATATCAGACGCCGTTCCGATTAGCCTCTTGGCCTGATGCAAGGCTTCCTGTGGGCAAGACATGAGCCAGACGCAAGATCTGATCATCTGCGAGTATTGCGACACGGTGTACCACCGGGCACCGCTGCTCAAACATCAACGTGCCCTTTGCCAGCGCTGTGGCGGCGTGCTGTACCGGCACAGGTCACTGACCATTGAGCAGCGGCTGGCATTGAGTGTGACGGGCGGCGTCCTGCTGGTATTCGCCAACTATTACCCGGTCATGACCATCGGCATGCAGGGGCTGACCCACTCGGCCACGTTGTGGGACGCCGTGCAGATCCTCAGTCACGGCAGTATCACCTTCATCGCCCTGGTCATGGCGCTATCGATCATTTTTGCGCCGCTGCTGCAAATTGCCTTGTTGTGCTGGGTGTTGAGTTTTGCCCTTGCCGGCCAGCGTGCCCCCGGTTTCGCCTTGTGCATGCGTGGCCTGGAAAGCCTGCGGCCCTGGAGCATGCTGGAGGTGTGTCTGCTGGGGGCGATGGTGGCGGTGATCAAGCTGGCGGGGCTGCTCGATGTGATCCCCGGTATCGGCCTGCTGGCCCTGGCTGCGCTTAGCATGTTGATCATCCACATTGCCGGCAAGGACATCCGCGACTTGTGGGAACAGGTATGACTACTCCAGCCAATGCGCACGACCTTGGCTTGTGTCTGTGCCATGGCTGTGGCCAGGCCTGCGACACGCGCAGTGGCGCGCACACCTGCGACCGTTGCGGCGCCGTCATTCACCGGCGCAAGGCCAATGCCATCAGCCGTGGCTGGGCGTTTCTGCTGGCAGCCCTGGTTTTCTACATCCCCGCCAACCTGCTGCCGGTGATGCACACCGAAATGCTCGGCAGTGGTACAGAAAGCACCATTGGCGGTGGCGTGCTGGAGTTCTGGGAAGCCGGGGCCTGGGACATCGCGCTGATCATTTTCATTGCCAGCGTGGGTGTGCCTGCCATCAAGTTCTTTTCCCTTGGCCTGCTGCTGTTCACTGCCCAGCGTGGTTCTTCCTGGGCCTGCCGGCAGCGTTCGCAGCTGTACCGCTTCGTCGAGCTGATCGGTTACTGGTCCATGCTCGATGTGATGGTAGTGGCGTTGGTGGCTGCGCTGGTGCAACTGCGCGGGCTGGGCACCATCGAGCCGCGTGTGGGCATTCTGTTTTTTGGCATGGTGGTAGTGCTGACCATGTTCTCTGCGATGAGCTTTGATCCACGCTTGATCTGGGATAGCCATGCCAACGAGGGGAGGCCGCATTGATGGGGCAACAGACTGACAAGCGCGAGGGCCCTGGGCAGGTTGAAGTGCGCACCCGACGTTGGAGTGTGTCGCTGGTATGGATCGTGCCGATCCTGGCGATCCTGATCGGCGCTTCGCTGGTGGTGCGCAACTGGATGCAGCAAGGGCCGGTGATCACCATTTCTTTCCACAGCGGCGAGGGATTGGTGGCGCACAAGACCCAGGTAAAATACCGCAGCGTGGTGATCGGCGAAGTGACCACGGTGGACTTGGCCGACGACAAGAAGAGTGTGGTGGCCAAGGTTCAGCTTTCCAACGATGCCCGTTCGTTTGCTACCCAAGGGGCGCGCTTCTGGGTGGTGCGACCGCGCATCGGTGTCGGCGGGGTTTCCGGGGTGGACACGTTGCTTTCGGGCAGTTTCATCGGGGCCGATTCCGGCGAGTCGAAAGTGCCGGAAAAGTCCTTTGTCGGCCTGGAGCTGCCTCCGCCGATCACCTATGACGAAAAGGGCAAGCGTTTTGTTCTTGTCGCCAGCGACCTGGGCTCGCTGGATATCGGCTCTTCGATCTACTACCGCAAGATCCCGGTTGGCGAAGTGGTGTCCTTTGCGCTCCAGGACGATGGCAAGGGGGTAGAGATTGGCGTATTCGTGCAGGCGCCCTACGACACGTTCGTCACTGCTGACACGCGCTTCTGGAATGCCAGTGGCATCGACATGCAGATCGGAGCCAATGGCCTGAAGGTCGATACCGAATCGCTGTCGTCGATTCTGGTGGGCGGGCTGGCCTTCGGCTCGCCCGATTTCGCCGCACAAGCTGAGCCTGCTGCCGACCAGGCCCGCTTCCAGCTATTCGCCGACCGCGACATGGCGCTGTCGCCTCCGCATGGCCAGGCGCAGTACCTGCAGTTGCGCTTCGACCAGGCCATGCGTGGCCTTTCGGTGGGGGCGCCAGTGGAGTTCAAGGGTGTGGAGTTTGGCCGGGTCACCTCGATCCAGCTTGACTACGATGCTGCGCGGCAGACCTTTCCGGTAGTGGTCGATGCGGTGATCTACCCCCAGCGGCTGGGGCCGGTGCACCGCAAGATGCTGGCAGTGTTCAAGCACACCGAGGGCGATCTGGAAGGTGCGCGGAAACTGATTGGCACTTTTGTCGAACATGGGCTGCGGGCCCAGGCGCGTAGCGGCAACCTGATCACCGGGCAGATGTTTATTTCGCTGGATTTCTACCCGGATGCACCCAAGGTGACCTTCGACATGGCTGCCAACCCCATCACGATCCCGACGCTGCCCGGCAGCCTTGAGCAGTTGCAGGAACAGTTGCAGCGGGTAGTGGAGCGCATTGCCAAGCTGCCGCTGGAAAGCATCGCCGGTAACCTGGACGGCAGCCTGCGTGAGCTGCGCGCCAGCCTCAGGCAGTTCAATGGCCAGACACTGCCGGACGTGAACGTGGCGCTGGACGAGGTGCACAAGACCCTGCGTACGGCCAACTCGGCCATTTCCGAAGACTCGCCACAGCGCCAGCGAATGAGCGAAACACTGGACGAGCTGGAGCGCATGTCGCGTTCGCTACGTGACCTTGCCGATTACCTGGGCCGCCACCCCGAGTCGCTGATTCGTGGCCGGCCGAAAGCGGCCGGGGCCGCAGACCTTGAACCCTGAGGAGACAGCCGATGCAACGACTGCGCAATGTATGTGTGGCCAGCCTGCTGGTGTGGCTCGGGGGCTGCAGCAGTACGCCGAACAACTACCACACGCTGGTACCGAGCGAACCGGTGCGTGGCAGCGGCCAGCGCATACAGGTAGTCAGGGTGGCTGTGCCGCCCCAGGTCGACCGCCCACAGTTGGTGGTGCGGCAAGGGCAGAGCGGCCTGGCCATCCTGGAGACGGAGTGGTGGGGCGCCAACCTGGTGGATGAATTCCGCAGCGCCCTGCAGGACCAGTTGGGCGGCCCGGCGGGCGGTGGCAAGGCGTCGCTGCGGGTGGATGTGCAGCGCTTCGACACGGTACCAGGGCGCTACGCCTCGCTGGAGGCCGTGTGGCGCCTCAAGCAGCAAGGGCAGGCCGAGCTGACCTGCCGTACGTCGGTGCAGACTGCCGCGGACAACAGCATCACCAGCCTGGTGAATGCGCACCAGGCCAACCTGCGCAAGTTGGCCGAGGCGGTGCGGGGGAGTGCCCGGCAGGGAAGCTGCCCTGCATGACCCGTGGCCTCATTACTGCCGGGTGCTGGCTGTTTCCTGTACCCCGTCGGCCTTGTCCCGCGGTAGCTGATCGAACTCGCGCAAGCCATCCTTGCGGTATGGGTCGCCGATCCAGCGTGGCGCTACCAAGAACTGTGGGCTGACCAGGCTCTTGGCCGGTTCATAGAGGTCATAACTCAACCCGGCCAGGTCAGACAGGGTGTGAATCAGGTGTGAGCTGCTGTACGGGCGGTTGGCCATTGCCTGCAAGTCACGCGGGTGGTCGGCCTGCCAGCTAGGCGAGGTCCACAGCAGGAACGGAATGGTATACATCGGCCGGGTTGGTGCGCCTTCGTTGCGCCCCAGGCGGTCGTGGTCACCGGAGCTGTACACGTCTTCACCATGATCGGACAGGTACATCAGGAACCCATTGGGGTTGCCTGCCGAATAACGTTTGATCAGGGTCGACACCACATAGTCGTTGTAGCGCACCGCGTTGTCATAGAAGTTATAGGTTTCTACCTGGTCCGCCGTCAGCGTGCCTGGCACGCCCTGCCTGTCGTTGAAGTGCGCGTAGTCGTCCGGGTAGCGGTAGCGGTAGTCCATGTGCGTGCCCAGCAAGTGCACGATGATGAATTTGTTGGGCGCAGGGTCTTGCAGGGCTTTCTCGAACGGTGCCAGCACCACGTCATCGTACTGGCTGGCATTCTGGTTGCGCTGGTTGTTCAGGTACACCGGCGCGTCCGTCTGCTGCGAGAAGGTGGTAAGCATGGTGTTGCGCTTGGTCATGGTCTGCTGGTTGGTGATCCAGAAGGTCTTGTAGCCTGCCTGTTTCATCAGGTTGATCAGCGATGGGGCGCTGAGGAAGCGGTCCGGGTTCTGCTCGTCGCCGAACGTGAGGATCTGCTGCATCACTTCGATGGTGTAGGGGCGCGGCGATACTACGTCGCGGAACACGGTCAGGCCCTTGTCACTGGCGGCCAGCGCGTCGAGGTTGGGCGTGGTGTCGCGGTTATAGCCATACAGGTGCATGTGCTCGCGGGTAGTCGACTCGCCCAGCACCAGTACCAGGGTGCGTGGCGCCTTGCCACTGCTGTCACGCAGGTTTTGCAGCGGTGGCAATGCGGCATTCTGGGCCAGCAGCTTCTGCATGTTGTCCAGCTGTTGGCGATACTGGCGGTAGCCGACCAGCAACTGCCAAGGTACGGCCGGTTCCATGCGCTGCTGCACTTTTTCGAGCGCATCGGCGAAGTTGCGTTCCTGGGTGACCATCTGCTTGTAGAACGGCCACACCAGGTTGGCCACCAGCAATAGCACGACCACCGGCAGGCGGCTGCGCAGCGGCAGGCTGACCGGGCGCACGCGCCGCCAAAGCAGTACCGCAACCAGCGTGTATAGCACCAGTGCCAGGCCCAGCCCCACGCTGAAGTATTGGCTGAAGTACTCACCGGCCTCGGCGGTGTTGGACTCGAACATCACAAAGATGACGCTTTGTGAAAACTCCTGGCGATAAATGCCGAAGTAGCTCAGGCCCACCAGCGATGCAGCCCACAGCACCAGGCCGATGATTGCCGCGGTGGCGCGGGTGAAGCGCGGCAGCAACAGGACGGGTGCCAGCCACAGGCTGCTGAGGAATAGCGCATCGCGAAAACCGGCGAAGCCGGTAGTCCCACTGAACAGCAGTAGCGCCTGGGTTACGCCGGAGAAATACCAGAAGAACAGCAAGAGCCAGCCCAAGCCGGCCCAGTCCACGCGCTTGTGCGCGGCGGGGGATGTAGTGTGTGACACGTATGCCTCGTCGTACCTTGGCGGCCAGCGGTTGTGCTCGTGGCCGGAAAGGGCGTGACGCTAATCTGCGGACTGTGAAAATAACGTCAACGCGGCGAATCATGTGTCTTGCTGCGGCCGTAGCAGGCATGAACTTGGCCTTTGCCCGCGTTTTCCCCAGGCTGCCGAGGTATGATGGCGGCAGCTAAACCGTACTGACAGGCCCCGTGGACCATGAACCGTCGTAAGAAGATCAAGCAACTGTTGCAGGCGCATGCCAAGAAGGCCAGTGCCAAACTGGCGCCGCGCAAGCCCAGGTACATCTGCAAGGCTGACCGCTTGAAGATGGAGGCAGAGGCGGCGGGCGATGCTCACCAGCTGGCCGACTGACACCGCGCCTGCACGCTCGCCTGGGCTTCAACGGCGGTAGTAGCGATGCTCGTCATGATGACGCTGGCGCATGGCGCGCTCATGGCGGCGCTCCCAATCTCGGCGCCGTTCCCAGTCGCGCCGCCGCTCCCAGTCCCGCCGGGCTTGTTCACGGCGCCACTGTTCGCGGCGCCAGTCGCTTCGGTGGCCATGCCAGCGATCGTCATCATGCGCCAGCAGCGTGGCCGGCTGTTCAACGGCTGCACTGGCCACCCTGGACCAAGGGTTGCCGGCTGGTTGCAACGGTGATTGAACGGCCGGTGCAACTGCCTCGGTGGCTTTCATTTGTGTTGCCGATGCCGTGCCCACCGCCGCGAACGAGAACAGGCCGAGCAGCACCAACCTTGCGACATGTATTTTCATGAGCGTAGCCAACCTCTGATAACAATTGAGCCATCTGGCCAGCAGGTGTGGGGCGAACCTTGTCTCGCGTTCCGCTACCTTTCTGCGCCTCACACATAGACAGGGAATCAAGAAAAAGTTCGCTGCAGCAACAACTTGAAGAACTTTGCCGGGGTGGTTGGTGCTGGGCAGTACCCGCAACAGGTGCCATTGCGCTCAGTCAACTGCCTGCAAATACCTCACGCAGATGCCCCCGATAACTGTCGAATGCAGCAATTGCCCCTGCCACCACCTCTGCTTCTTCCTGTTCCTCCAGCACCAGGCTGTCCAGCCTGGCAACAAACTCGCGCCAATGCAGCGCTCGGCCATCCGGGTGGGGGGCCAGGTGGCGGGCGCCCTTGTCGCCATCCAGCCCAAGACGTTGTGTGTGCCTGAACAAAAACGCCGCCCCCAGGTTCGAACCTTCACTGCAATACAGCCATCCCAGGGCCTGGGCCGAGCTGACGCAGACCGGTTGGGTGGACGTTGGCAGTGGCAGGCCCAGGTCGAGCAGGTCGGCCTCTACCGCCGCGAAACGCGACAGCGCCGCCAGCCCAGGCAGTTGCTGGTTGAGTTGTTCATCCTGATACAACGCCAGCAGGCTGCCATGAAAGCGGTGCTGCACCTGCAGGAAGCGTCCATAGCGCACGCGGTTCTCGAAAGGCCGCGCTGCCATCACCAGTTGATCAACGCTGTCATGATCCCTGCTGCTGGCCGCTTTCAGGCGTTTGCAGCGGCTTGGTTCGGTGGTGGGGGAAGTTACAGCGGTCATCGGCGTATCCGTGGCAATAGAGCAAGGCTTCCATGATGCTTGCCGTCCTTGGCAAGCAGCAAGCATCACACGCCCGACCTGAGCGAGTTCGCAATGATGGAGCGCAAGGACGATGCTCATTTATCATGGCGGCTGCCTTTACCATTGCCAAGGATACTTGCCATGAGCGCCCTCCAGTTTCGCACCCCCGTCCCCGCAGATGCCGAGCGTTGCTACGCCATCGAAATTGGCGCCTATGAAGGGGATGAGGCAGCCACGCTGGAGAAAATCCGCACGCGTATCACGCAGTACCCACAAGGCTTCCTGGTGCTGGAAAGTGACGGCGAGATCGTTGGTTTCATCAACAGTGGTTGCGCCCACGAGGTCGTGATGTCCGACGAGGCATTCAAAGAGCTGGTCGGCCATGACCCGGCGGCAGCGAACGTGGTGATCATGTCGGTGGTTGTAGACCCGGCCCACCAGGGCAAAGGCTACGCCAAAGTGTTGATGAACGAATTCATTGGACGCATGCACGCGGCGGGCAAGCAGGCCATTCACCTGATGTGCAAGGAGCAGCATGTGGCCCTGTACCAGAAGCTGGGCTACCAGTATGTGAAACCGTCACCGTCGGAACACGGCGGCATGGCCTGGCATGAGATGGTCATGGACCTTTGAGTGGACATCTCGCTGCGTGACAGCGCAGTCCAAAAGGGCTGCGCACTACCTTCATTCAACCCGGCGATGCCGAGCTGATGCCTGGCATCAAGTGCCACTGACCAACTGATGTGCCAGCTGGTTGTGGCGCTCCAGTACGCGCGGCAGGTCGACAGTGGTCAGCTGGCCGTCTTTTACCACGATGCGGCCGTTGATCACGCTGGTATGCACCTGGGTCGGGGTGCAGAACACCAGTGCTGCCAATGGGTCGTGGTGGCCGCCGGCATACGCCACATGGCCCAGGTCGAAGGCGACGAAATCGGCGACCATGCCAGGGGCCAGGGCGCCGATATCATTGCGGTTGAGCACTTTCGCGCCACCCAGGGTGGCAATCTCCAGTGCTTCGCGTGCAGTCATCGCGTCAGGGCCGAAGCCCACCCGTTGCAGCAGCAGGGCCTGGCGCACTTCACCGATCATGCTGGCGCCGTCGTTGGAGGCCGAGCCGTCGACCCCAAGGCCCACCGGTACGCCATGGTCGCGCATCTTGCGCACCGGGGCGATGCCCGAGGCCAGTCGCATGTTCGAGCATGGGCAGTGGGCCACGCCGGTGCCGGTGCGGGCGAACAGCTCGATGCCGTGCTGGTCGAGCTGCACGCAGTGGGCATGCCATACATCGTGGCCGACCCAGCCAAGGTCTTCGGCGTACTCGGCAGGGGTCATGCCGAACTTCTCGCGGCTGTAGGCGATGTCGTTGACGTTCTCGGCCAGGTGGGTGTGCAGCGACACCCCATACTGGCGCGCCAGCACGGCAGCTTCGCGCATCAGGTCGCGGCTGACCGAGAACGGCGAGCATGGCGCGACCACGATGCGGCGCATCGAGCCGTGGCTGGCATCGTGGTAGTCCTCGATCAGGCGTTGCGACTCCTTGAGGATGTCGGCTTCCTTTTCCACCACCGAGTCAGGTGGCAGGCCGCCTTGGCTCTGGCCCACGCTCATGCTGCCGCGCGCGGCGTGGAAGCGCATGCCGATCTCGGCAGCCGCGTGGATGCTGTCGTCGAGCTTGCAACCGTTGGGGTAGATATACAGGTGGTCGCTGGAGGTGGTGCAGCCGGAGAGAATCAGCTCGGCCATGGCGGTCTGGGTCGACACCGCAATCATCTCGGGGGTCAGGCGCGCCCAGATCGGGTATAGGTTGGTCAACCAGTTGAACAGCTCGCCGTCCTGAGCTGCCGGTACCACGCGGGTGAGGCTCTGGTACATGTGGTGGTGGGTGTTGACCAGCCCTGGGATGACCACTTTGCCGGCCATGTCCAGAACCACGTCGGCGTGCTGCGGGAGGGTATCGCTGGGGCCGACTTGCCTGATCAGGTTGTCTTCGATGAACAGGCCGCCGTTCTTGATCTCGCGGCGCTCGCCGTCCATGGTGACCAGCAGCGCGGCGTTTTTGACGAGTAGCGTTTTTACAGGGTTTGTAGATGACATGGTGCAAGCCTGCGCAATACGCATCGGCGATTACCGATGTCATAGGCGCTAGGTATTGTAAGCAAGCTTTTTGCTGATTGTATACAGCCCGGAGCACCAGTGCCGGCCTCTCAGCAGGTAAGACCGCGAAGCGGCCGGCGCAGGTTAAACCCATGAATGCGCGCACCGCCTCGGCGCCCGGCCTTGCGTTCCAGCACCGGTTCCCGCGAGGCAAAGGCGCGCAAGTCTTCAGGTGTCACTCGGCCATCTGCAGCTCTGGCAGCTTCACGCGCAACGCCCGGGTCAGCCCCAGTAGCACCAACAGGCCCATGCCCATCCAGCACAGACCGATGGTGAACGACAGGCTGGTCAGGCTGCTCCATAGCCACAGCGTGCTGATAAAGCCCAGCCCGGGAATTACGCCGTACAGCAGGCCGTTGCGGCAACCGCGCAGTTTCTGGTCGACTAGGTAGTGCTTGACCACCGCCAGGTTCACCGCCGAGAAGGCGAACAGTGCACCAAAGCTGATCATGTTGGCCACGGTATCCAGGGTGATCACCAGGGCGATCAGCGACAGCAGGCTGACCACCAGGATGGCAGTGGCCGGCACGCGCTTTTTCGTCACAAGCTGGCCGAATGCCCGCGGCAATGCGCCGTCGCGGCCCATGGCGAACAGTACGCGCGACACGCTGGCTTGGGACACCATGGCCGAGGCAAAGCAGCCGGCCACGTAGGTCGCGGTGAAGGCGGTTACCAGCAGCTCGCCGCCCACCCGGCGCATCACGTCCACCGAGGCCGAATCCGGGTCGGCGAAGCTGCCCCAGTCGGGGAACACCATCTGTGCGCAGTAAGACACCACCAGAAACAGCAGCCCGCCGATCAACGACACCGCAAGAATCGCCACGGGAATGCGGTAGGTCGGGTTGCTGGTTTCCTCAGCCATGGTCGACACCGCATCGAAACCGAGGAACGACAGGCACAGTACGGCGGCGCCGGTCATGATCAACGGCACGCTGAAGCCTTCGTGGTGGAAGGGGGCCAGCAGCGACACCGGCTCCGCCTGTCCGCTGAGCTTGAGAATGGACAAGGCGACGAAGACGATGATGAACACCAGTTGCACCACTACCAGTATCCAGTTGACCCGGGTGATCGACTCGATGCCGATCAGGTTGAGGAAGGTGACCAGGGCAATGGAGCCCGCCACCCACACCCAGGCATGGATGGTCGGGAAGTATTCCGACATGTAGATGCCGATCAGCAGGTAGCTGAGCAGCGGCAGGAAGATGTAGTCGAGCAGCAGTGTCCAACCGGTGATGAAGCCGATATGGCTGCCGAAGGCCTTGCGCGTGTAGGTGTAGACCGAGCCGGAGTAGGGATGGGCCTGGACCATGCGGCCGTAACTGTAAGCGGTCAGCAGCATGGCGGCGAGCGTGAGCAGGTAGGCGGTGGGCAGGTGCCCTTTGGTCATCTGGGTGACCAGCCCGTAGGTGGTGAATACGGCCAGGGGCACCATGTAGGCCAAGCCAAATAGCACCAGGGCGGTCATGCTCATGGACTTGCGGAAGCGGCCTGTGCTGGTGCCGGGTTGCGAGGGTGCATGCGGGGCGGGGCTATGGGCTGTACTTGTTGTTGTATGCATTGCTAACTCCTGAAAAGGGATGCAGGACACCGCGGCAGGCGAGCGGGCTCGCAACCGTTGGGTGTTGTGCAAGGAGGTCG
This sequence comes from Pseudomonas sp. LTR0, assembly GCF_036630035.1. Lineage (NCBI taxonomy): Bacteria > Pseudomonadati > Pseudomonadota > Gammaproteobacteria > Pseudomonadales > Pseudomonadaceae > Pseudomonas > Pseudomonas sp. LTR0. The sequence goes on along the minus strand of NZ_CP123734.1, from coordinate 3,196,741 downwards.
AGCGGAAAGCTCGCAGCGCTGGGGCAGGTCGATGCTCCCACACCCTGCAGGTACCCGGAATCACCCTTTGGGGTGAGCGGCCACTGCCCTTGCCCGGCTCACCCCAAAGGGTGATTCCGGTGCCAGCAGCGCCGTGGGAGTATCTGCTCAACGACGCACCGCACTGGCGGCGGTGCCACTGAAAAGAAACGGCAGGCCCACAGTGACTAATCAACTGCTTTCAGAACAATGGTTCGAGCACCAGGCCAAGGTCACCGAGGCGATCGGCCGGCCGGGCTTTGCCGCCAGCCTGTTTGCGGCACTGGGTGTGATCCGGCCGATCCAGGCGACCACGGTGTACCTGTACCCGCACGACGGCATGCCCTGTGCGCTGTTCGAGCAGGATGACAAGGCGCCTTGGCAGCCCGAGGGCAATGTCAGCCGCTACCTGTCGGGCTTCTACCTGCTCGACCCGTTCTACGGTGCTTGCGTGGAACAGGTCGAATCCGGCTGCTACGGCCTGTTCGAAGTGGCACCCGATCACTTCGAGGTCAGCGAGTACTACCAATCGTTCTATCGCCACTCGCACCTGGAGGATGAACTCAACTACATCCTGCAGGTGGCGCCCGGGCAAAGCCTGGCGGTGTCGCTGGCCTTCACCGACAAGCTGGATGGGCAAAGCCGCACGCGGTTCGGGCTCATCACGCCTTGGGTGCTGGCGGTACTCGGCAAGCATTTTGCCGGGCTGGACAGCCGCGCAGGCCGCTTCGAGAACATCCTCGAGCAACGTATCCATGCCGCCCTGAACAACTTCGGCAGCTCGCTGTTGACCGAGCGTGAATGCCGTATCGCCCAGCTGATCCTGCGTGGCCACTCGACCAAGTCGCTGGCCGAGCGGCTGGGCGTGTCGGAGGACACCATCAAGTCGCACCGCAAGAACGTCTACGCCAAGCTCGACATCGGCACCCAGTCCGAACTGTTCTCCCTGTTCATCGATGCACTGGCCAATGCCCAGGGCGTGCTGGGCAAGGACCCGCTGGAAAGCTACATGGGCAAGCTGCGCTGAACGCCAGCCGCCCTGCAACCCCACCGCAAAGGAAAACCAACAATGAACGCGCCTTTCGCCCCGCAACGCCAGACCCGTGACTACCAGGCAGCCGATGCAGCCCACCACATTCATGCCTTCCTCGACCAGAAGGCGCTGAACGCCGAAGGGCCGCGGGTGATCGTCGGTGGCGAACGCCTGCACCTGTGGGACAGTGAGGGCAAGCGCTACCTGGATGGCATGTCCGGCCTGTGGTGCACCCAGCTCGGTTATGGCCGCCGTGACCTGACGGCCGCTGCGGCCACGCAGATGGATCAGTTGGCCTACTACAACATGTTCTTCCACACCACCCACCCGGCGGTGATCGAACTGTCCGAGTTGCTGTTCAGCCTGCTGCCGGGGCACTACAGCCACGCGATCTACACCAACTCTGGCTCCGAGGCCAACGAGGTACTGATCCGCACCGTACGCCGCTACTGGCAGGTGGTTGGCCAGCCAGGCAAGAAAATCATGATCGGCCGCTGGAACGGCTACCACGGCTCGACCCTGGCGGCCACGGCGCTGGGCGGCATGAAGTTCATGCACGACATGGGCGGGCTGATTCCGGATGTGGCACACATCGACGAACCCTACTGGTACGCCGAGGGCGGTGAACTGACCCCGGCCGAGTTCGGCCGCCGCTGCGCCCTGCAACTGGAGGAAAAGATCCTCGAGCTGGGTGCCGAAAACGTTGCCGGCTTCATTGCCGAACCCTTCCAGGGGGCGGGCGGCATGATCTTCCCGCCTGAAAGCTACTGGCCGGAAATCCAGCGTATCTGCCGCCAGTACGACGTGCTGCTGTGCGCCGATGAGGTGATCGGTGGCTTTGGTCGCACCGGCGAATGGTTCGCCCATGAATACTTCGGCTTCGAGCCCGACACCCTGTCGATTGCCAAGGGCCTGACCAGCGGCTATGTGCCCATGGGGGGCCTGGTGCTGAGCAAACGCATAGCCGAGGCATTGGTAGAGCGCGGCGGGGTCTTTGCCCACGGCCTGACCTATTCCGGCCACCCGGTGGCGGCGGCAGTGGCCATCGCCAACCTGAAGGCGTTGCGTGACGAAGGCATCGTGCGCCAGGTGAAGGACGACACGGGGCCGTACCTGCAGCGCATTCTGCGGGAAGTGTTTGTCGATCACCCATTGATCGGCCAGGTGCAAGGGGCCGGGCTGGTGGCGGCGCTGCAGTTCGCCGAGCACAAGCCGACGCGCAAGCGCTTTGCCAACGAGAACGACTTGGCCTGGCAGTGCCGCACCTTTGGTTTCGAGGAAGGGGTGATCATACGCTCGACCTTGGGCCGAATGATCATGGCCCCGGCCTTGATCGCCAACCACAGCGAGCTGGATGAGCTGGTAGAGAAAACCCGCATTGCCGTGGACCGCACCGCTCGCTTGGTCGGCAAGCTCTAAGCCGTTGCCAAGGGCAACCGGTTTCCCCTGTGGGAGCGGGCATGCCTGCGAACACCGGCGAAGCCGGTGCCATCCTCCGTGTCGCCTGATTCGCGGGCACGTCCGCTCCCACAGAGGAGGCGCGGCGCGCTTGCGGACTGTGCGGTACCTGTTACTTCCGCAAAAAATGATCGCCACCGCGGTCGCCTGGAGTACAAATGTTCACCCTCGAATTCTGGCAACAACGCGCCTCGGACCTGTACCTGCCATCCAAAGCGCTGATCAATGGCAAACCCGTCAATGCACAGGATGGCGCCACCTTCGCAGCCATCAACCCCGCCACCAACAACCTGATGGCACAGGTAGCCGCCTGCGGCCAGGCCGAGGTCGACCTGGCCGTCGCCAGCGCGCGTCGGGCCTTCGAACATGGCCCCTGGCCGCGCATGGCGCCGGGCCAGCGCAAGAAAGTGCTGCTGCGCCTGGCCGAGCTGATCATGGCCCATCGTGAAGAACTGGCCTTGCTGGACTCGCTGAACATGGGCAAGCCGGTGATGGACGCCTACAACATCGACGTGCCGGGTTCTGCCCATGTGTTCGCCTGGTACGGCGAGGCGCTGGACAAGCTGTATGACCAGGTGGCGCCCACTGCTGCCAATGCGCTGGCCACCATCACCCGCGAAGCCCTCGGCGTGGTCGCTGCCGTGGTGCCATGGAACTTCCCGCTCGACATGGCCGCCTGGAAGCTGGCCCCGGCGCTGGCTGCCGGTAACAGCGTGGTACTCAAGCCCGCCGAGCAATCACCGTTCTCGGCCCTGCGCCTGGCCCAACTGGCGCTGGAAGCGGGGTTGCCGGAAGGCGTACTGAACGTGGTGCCAGGCCTTGGCGAGCAGGCCGGGCAGGCGCTGGGCCTGCACCCGGATGTGGACTGCCTGGTGTTCACAGGCTCCACCCAGGTGGGCAAGTACTTCATGCAGTACTCGGCGCAGTCCAACCTCAAGCAGGTTTGGCTGGAGTGCGGCGGCAAGAGCCCGAACCTGGTGTTCGACAACTGCCAGGACCTGGACCTGGCTGCGGAAAAAGCCGCTTTTGGCATTTTCTTCAACCAGGGCGAAGTGTGTTCGGCCAACTCGCGGCTGTACGTGCAGCGTGCCATTCACGATGAGTTCATCGCGCGCCTGCAGGTCAAGGCTCGCCAGTGGCTGCCCGGTAACCCGCTGGATCCGGCGAGCCGCGCCGGGGCCATTGTCGATGCCGAACAGACCGGCCGCATTGAGGCCGCCATCGTGCGTGCCGGGCAAGAGGGCGCGCAATTGGTGTGTGGCGGCCGACGCCTGAACATCGAAGGTTCGGACAACTACATCGAACCGACCATTTTTGCCGGTGTCGAGGGCCGCATGAGCCTGGCGCGGGAGGAGGTATTCGGCCCAGTGCTGGCGGTCAGCGCCTTCGACACGGAAGAAGAAGCGGTGCGCCTTGCCAACGACAGCATCTATGGCCTGGCAGCTTCGGTTTGGAGCGACGACTTCAACCAGGTGCACCGGGTAGCGCGGGCGTTGAAAGCCGGTACCGTATCGGTGAACACGGTCGATGCGCTGGATGTGACGGTGCCGTTCGGTGGGGGCAAGCAGTCGGGGTTTGGCCGCGATCTGTCACTGCATTCGTTCGACAAGTATTCGCAGCTCAAGACCACCTGGTACCAGTTGCGCGGCTGATGCCCTGATCATGGCCCACGTCGCCTATGTCGCGGTACAAAGCCTTGCACGCTCGTCTGTAAACGTGTTGCCGGCCCGGCAGAAAGCTCACGCGCACTCTACACTGCTGCAGAAATCAGCCAAGGCAATGTGCCGCACATGGAGTACCTGGGATGGGCTGCGTGTCGACGGGGCGTGTTGTTGGCAATACAGGACGTGGTATTTCACTGCAGTGGCTGGTGGCGCTGGCCATCGTGCTGGGCATGCTGCTGCTCGGCGCTGCCCTGGCCTGGCAGGGCTATCGCGGTATTCGCCAGACCCTCGTGGCTGCTGCTGGCGATGCCGCCCAGCAGGTTGCCAAGACCATCGATGAGCGCGCCAGGCGCCTGATCGAGCCGGCGCAAAGCAGCATCCGCCTGCTTGCCCACAACACGACGCTTCACACCCAGGCACAGCGTCTGGATCGGCTGCCACAGCTGGTGGAAATGCTGGACGCCAACCGCATGCTCAGCGCCGCCTATCTGGGTTACCCCAGCGGCGAGTTCCTGTTGGTGCGTCGCCTGCGTGACCCGCAACTGATGCAGCGTTTCGCGGCCCCACCGGGCACGGCATTTCTGGTGCAGAGCGTCAGCCATGGCGAGGGCGCCAAGGTGCAGGGCGAGTGGCGCTTTTATGATCGGGCGCTGAAGCTGTTGCAGGCCCAGGCCAAACCTGACTATCGCTACGATCCACGCCTGCGCCCCTGGTTCACTGAAGCCACGGTACAGCCCGCTACAGTGCTGACCCGCCCTTATGTGTTCTTCACCACCCGTGAGGTCGGCTTGACCATGGCCCAACGTAGCGTCGACGGTGGGGCCGTGATCGGCCTGGACGTTTCGGTCAACGACTTGGCCAGTGAGATTCAGGACCTGCGCATGACCCCGGGTACCGAGATCGTTGTGGTCGATGACCGGGGCGATGTTGTGGCTTATCCGGACCCGCAGCGGGCAATCGTGCATGAAGGGCAAGGCGTGCGCCTGTCGCGTATCGCCGAGCTGGGCGCTCCCAGCCTGGCGCGGCTATACGCTGACATGCCGACGGGCAACCAGCCCCAGCCTTATCAGGTGGACGGCCAGACCTGGTATGGCATTCGCGTGCAGCTGACCACTCTGGCCGGGCACGACTTGCAAGTGCTGATTGCCGTACCTGGCCACGAGCTGCTGGTAGGGGCACGCAAAGTCTTGTTCGAGCAGTTGCTCTGGACCGTGGCGCTGATGGCTGTGTTGCTGGTGCTCGGCGGTGTGCTTGGCCGGTGTATTGGCCGCCCGCTGCGGCTGTTGCGCGAGCAGGTTCAAGGCTTGGCAAGCTTTGATTTCAGCCGTGAGGTGGGCGTGCACTCGCGTGTTTCCGAGGTGCGTGAACTGAGCCGCGTGTTGAGCCGAATGGCCGGTACTATTCGCCACTATCAGGCGATTACCCTTACGCTCAGCCGTGAGCGAAACCTGGAGCGCATGCTCGATGGCGTGCTGAGCCATCTGGTGGAAGCTGCCGCGGGCGACGCCGGCGTGGTGTACCTGTACGACGCCGAACAGGCTTTGCTGCGCCTGGCCGCCTCGTGCCGCGGTGAGCAATACCCAAGCGAACTGGCAGTGGATGAAGGCGCACGGCAGCACTTGGCTACAGCAGTGACCCGGGCCCTCGGCCTGCATGAGCGCAGTCAGGCCGTCGTGCTGAATGACCGTAGCCAGGCACTGTTGGGCATCCTGGTCCTGCAAATGGACGAAGAGCAGGCGCCTGAGCGGGTAGGCGAGGCATTCCGGCGCTTTGTCGAGGAGTTGTCCGGTGTGGCTGCAGTGGCTATCGAGACCCGGCAGTTGGTCGAAGCCCAGCAATGCCTGCTGGACGCCATGATCAAGCTGTTGGCAGACGCCATCGACGCCAAGAGCCCCTATACCGGTGGCCACTGCGAGCGGGTGCCTCAGCTGGCGCAGATGCTGCTGGACCAGGCAGTGGCAGCCGACAACGGCCCGTTCGCCAGCTTCAGCATGACCGAGGCAGAGCGATACGAGTTCCGTGTGGCAGCCTGGCTGCACGATTGTGGCAAGGTCACCAGCCCCGAGTACGTGGTGGACAAGGCGACCAAGCTGGAGACCCTGTACAACCGCATTCACGAAGTACGCATGCGTTTCGAAGTGCTGTGGCGCGATGCGGAGCTGGCCTACTGGCAAGGCCTGGCCAGTGGCGCCGACCAGCAGGTGCTGAAAGCCGCACTGAGCCGAAGCCAGGCCGAGCTGCAGGACGACTTCGCTTTCGTCGCCCAGGCCAACATCGGCGGCGAGTTCATGCAGGACACCGATATCCAGCGCTTGCAGGTGATCGGCAAGCGTCGCTGGTTGCGCCATTTCGATAACCGCCTGGGCATCTCCCGTGACGAGGCGGAACGCCTTGTCGGCGTGCCGCAGCCTGCACTACCGACAGAGGAGCCATTGCTGGCCGACCGCCCCGAACACTGCGTGCCCTGGGGCACCCGCACGCCGCCGGTGGTGAAGGGCGACCCGCGTAATATCTGGGGGTTCGACATGCACCTGCCAGGCCACGCCAGCAACTACGGCGAGTTGTACAACCTGTCGATCCGCCGTGGCACGCTGACTGATGAAGAACGCTTCAAGATCAACGAACACATCGTGCAGACCATCATCATGCTCAGCGCGCTGCCGCTCCCGCGCCAGCTCAAGCGGGTACCCGACATCGCCGGCAACCACCACGAAAAGATGAACGGCAGCGGCTATCCGCGCCGCTTGGGCGGGCAGGACCTGGGCGTCGCCGAGCGGGTGATGGCGATTGCCGACATCTTCGAAGCCCTGACGGCAGCAGACCGGCCTTACAAACCCCCGAAGACCCTGTCCGAATCGGTGAAGATCCTGGTGGCCATGGCCCGCGAGGGGCACGTCGATGGCCAATTGCTACAGCTGTTCCTAAGCAGCGGGGTATACCGTCAATATGCCGAGCGCTTCCTGCGCACCGAGCAGATCGACGAGGTGGATGTGGCCTACTGGCTTGAGCAGATTCAGGAGCACAGCGCAGCGTGACCTGTGAGCGGAGGGACGACAACGCTGAAAGATCAGACCGCATGGCGCTCGATTCAAGCGCCACGGCCTTTCCCTGCGTCCTCCTGACGCGTGCCGACCACCCGGATATTGTGAGTCAGCTCACTCATACCCCTGCACCCCGGCAATGTGCCGCCCGGCGACGTAGCCAAAAGTCAGCGCCGGCCCCAGGTTGATACCGCCCGACGGGTACCAGCCACCAAACACGCTGGCCATGTCGGTACCTGCTGCGTACAGACCTGCGATCGGTTGCCCGGCCTCATCCAGCACACGGGCATTGCCGTCGGTGCGCAACCCGGCAAAGGTGCCAAAGCAGCCGGGCTTTACTTTCACCGCATAAAACGGCCCGTGTTCGATGGGCGCTACGCACGGGTTAGGGCCCTTGTGCCGTGGGTCGCCCTGCTTGCGGTTGAACGGCGTGGAACCGCGGCCAAACGCCGGGTCCTGGCCGCTGCGGGCATGGGTATTGAAGTCAGTGACCGTGGCGCGCAGCCCGGACGGGTCAATGCCGCAGGCCTGGGCGAGCTGCTCGAGCGTGGCACCGCGTTTCAGGTAGCCGTTGCGCACATGCGGGCCTACCGGCAGCGGTGCCGGGCGGGCATGCCCCAGGCCATAGCGGCGCAAGAAGCGATGATCGCAAACCAGCCACGAGCACACCTCCTGACCTTGCGGCACTGCAGCGACCATGGCCGACACATAGTCGTAATAGCCATGCGCTTCGTTGACGAAACGCTTGCCGTTGGCCAGCACGCCGATAACGCCCGGTTTGCCGCGCTCGATAATGTGCGGGAAGTGGCCGACGCTGCCGTCGCGATACGGCACCTGTGAAACCGGTGCCCAGGCCACCGGCGACTTCAGGTCGGTGGCAACCACACCGCCGGCGGATTCGCCCAGGCGCAGGCCATCACCAGAACACCCCTTGGGCGGCAGCGCCAGGTTATCGTGGCCGCTGGCGTCGCGCGGGAACAGTTGCTGGCGCCGGGCGTTGTCATTGGGGAAACCACCTGCCGCCAGCACCACGGCCTTGGCGCGGATCAGCTGCTCGCCCTGTGGCGTAGCGACCCACGCCCCGCGTACCTGGCCATCCTCGATCAGCAGGCGTTTGACCGGCGCCGACGCTTGCAGGTGCACACCCAGGTCCTGTGCGGATTTAGCCAGACGCGCCACCAGCGCCACACCGTTGACCAGGTGCATGGCCCGACCATGGCGGGCCAGGTGGTACAGGTGGCGGCCAAAGCGCTTGCACACGTGCAGCAGGGCTTTGGGCGAGCGGGTCATGTTAAGGAAGGCGGCAAGGTCGGTACCGGCCATGATCGGCATGCCCATGAACGAGGTTTCGCGCATGGTCTTGCGCAAGCGTGGCAGCAGGGCGCCAACCTCGCGGGCATCGTAGGGCGCGGCGATCACCTGGTGGCCGCCAAGAGCTGCCCCCGGCGTATCGCCATGCATGTCCGGGATGCCGTTGCCGTCGGCAAACTGCAACGCCGTGTACTTCTCGAAAAACGCCACCATGTGCGGGCACGCCTCAAGGAAGGCATCGACGCGCTCGGCATTGTAGTTTGCCCCCAGCTCATGGCGCAGATAAGTCCGCGGTTGCTCGATGTCTTCCTCGATGCCGGCCCTGCGCGCCAGCGGGTTGCGTGGCACCCAGGCCCAGCCGCCGGACCAGGCGGTGGCACCGCCAAACACCCGTTCTTTCTCCGCCACGATCACCTTCTGCCCATGCCAGGCAGCCGTGACGGCCGCCGCCAGCCCGGCGGCGCCAGAACCTATGACCAGTACATCGCATGCGGTTTCGAGAGGAGCGGAAGACATTGCGGGTTTCCTGTGTTTTTATTGGAACAATGTTCCACATTTTTATCGGCGGCGGGTGGTCCTGCAAGGTCAGGTCGGGCATGTCAGGCAAGAACTGGGCGATCATCGGACATTCGAGGTGGCCCGAGCTGCGCTGGCTGGCGACGATGTGGAATCATCTTCTAGAATCCGCAAAAAAATCAGGGACCTGTGACATGGCTGGTAGTCAGATCGAACGCGCCTTCAGTCTTGTAGAAAGCCTTACCGGTGAACCCCAAGGGCTGCCGTTACAAACCCTGGCCGAGCGCCTGGACATTCCCAAAAGCGCTGCCCACCGCATGCTCACTGAGCTGGTGCGGCTGGGCTACGTGCGCCAGAACCGGGAAAGCAGCCGCTATCAGCTGTCGGCCAAGCTGGTAGCGCTGGGCTTTCGTTACCTCGCCAGCAGCGGTGCCGACATCATCCAGCCGATTCTTGACCGCCTGGCCCAGGACAGCGGCGAACTCGTGCGCCTTGGGGTGATCGACGGTGCCCGGCAAACCTGGATCGCCAAGTCCCAGGGGGCCCGCTCCGGGCTGCGCTACGACCCGGATATGGGGCGCGACGCGCCGCTGTTCTATACCGCCTCCGGGCATGCCTGGCTGGCCAGCCTGGACGATGAGCAGGCGCTGCAGATGGTGTTGCGCCAAGGTATTGCCGACCCCGACCAGTTCGGCCCGAACGCGCCACGCTCCACCGATGAATTGCTCGCCTACCTGCACCGCGCCCGCGAGCGTGGCTATGCCTGGGTCGAGGAGACCTCCGCCATCGGCACCTCAGCCCTGGCCGCAGTGATACGCCGCCCGCAAAGTGACGAGGTGATCGGCGTGCTGAGCATCGCCGGGCCCAGCGCGCGGCTGGCACAGAGCCGCCTTACAGCGCTGGCACCGCTATTGCTGGCGGCGGCAGAAGAGCTGTCGGCGGCCAGCCCAGCCAGCGAGCTGTTTGCCTGAGGGGATATTCCGGTCGATTACCGCACAGTCTGTTGCGCCCGTTCTTCTGAAAAGCTGAACTTGGTTCTAAATTGTCGAGTGTGAATTTTGGAACCTGGTTTCAGAATTTCATAACAACAATGACAAGAGGACAGGCTGTTGAACGCACCCCTTCGTATTGCCTTGATTGGCGCCGGCATCATGGGCCGGCAGCACTACCAGCACTTGCGCAATGTGCCGCAAGCCCAACTGTGTGCGGTAGCCGACCCCGGCCCGCAGGCCGAGGCCTTCGCCGCCGACTGCGGCGTGCCTTGCTTTGCCGACCACCGGCAAATGTTGGAGCGAGTTCGCCCCGAGGCAGTGATTGTCGCCAACCCCAACAACCTGCATGTCGCCACCGCCCTGGATTGTGTCGAGGCTGGGGTGCCGGTGCTGGTGGAAAAACCGGTGGGGGTGCACCTGGATGAAGTGCGTGCACTGGTGGAAGCTTCAAACCGCCAGGGTGTGCCGGTGCTTGTCGGTCACCATCGCCGACACAATCCGCTGATCGCCAGGGCGCACCAGGTGATCAGCGAAGGCAAACTGGGCCGTCTGATCAACGTCACCGCGCTATGGCAGCTGCAAAAGCCCGACAGCTATTTCGAAACGCCCTGGCGTCGCGAGCCAGGGGCCGGCTTCTTGCTGACCAACCTGATCCACGACCTTGACCTGTTGCGTTACCTGTGCGGCGAGGTGGTGCAGGTGCAAGCCTTCACCCGCAACGATGTACGCGGTTTTGCCAACGAAGACAGCGCCGCAGTGCTGTTGCAGTTTGCCAACGGTGCCCTGGGCAGCCTGACCGGGTCTGACGCGGTGGCTGCTCCGTGGAGCTGGGAGCTGGACAGTGGCGAAAGCCCTGTGTACCCGCGCCAGGATGGCCAGCCGTGCTATCTGCTGGCCGGTACCCAAGGAGCACTGAGCATTCCCCAGCTCAAGCGCTGGCATTACGCCGAGGCAGGCTCGGGCTGGCATACGCCCCTGTTGCAAAGCTCGGAAAGCATCCCCGCCGGCGAGGCATTGACCCTGCAATTGCAGCATTTTGTGCGGGTTGCCCGGGGTGAACAGGTGCCGCTGATCGACGCTGCTGACGGGGGGCGCACACTGGCGCTGATCGAAGCGATAAGGCAGGCAGCCCAAAGCGGTCGGGCTTGCGCGCCCGAGCACATTGGCTGATACAACCTTACTATTGCTGGTGATGATAAATGACTGATCGAATTTTTTCCCTCGCGGCCCTGACGGTGCTCGAGCTGTCTCCACCGGACATGGTCGAGGCCGCCGCCCGAGCGGGTTACAGCCATGTCGGCCTACGGCTGGTACCCGCCACCGAACAGGAGCGGCATTTCCCGCTGGTAGCCGATGCCGAACTGCGCCGGCAAACCCAGGCGCGCCTGCGCGACACGGGTATCAAGGTGCTCGACCTGGAGATCCTGCGCCTTGAACCGGCAACCTGTGTGGCCGACTTCGAAGCGATCCTGGCGGTGGGCGCCGGGTTGGGTGGCACTGAATTGCTGGTAGCGGGCAACGACCCCGACGAAGCGCGCCTGACCGAACGCTTTGCCGCATTGTGCGAGCTGGCGGTGCAATACGGCATTCACCCTCACCTGGAGTTCATGCCCTGGACCGACGTACGTGACCTGCGCCAGGCCATGCGGGTCGTGGCCAACGCCGACCGTGCCAATGGCTGCGTACTGGTAGATGCCTTCCACTTCAACCGCTCCGGCTCTTCACTGGACGACCTGGCGCAGCTGAAGCCGCAGCGCATGCGCTATGCCCAACTGTGTGACGTTGCTGGTCCGGTACCGGCCGACATGGACGAGATCCTGCGCCAGGCGCGTAACGAGCGACGCTTCCCGGGTGATGGCGATGCCGATCTGGTTGGCCTGTTGCGCGCCTTGCCGCCTAGCGTGCCGCTGAGCCTGGAAATCCCCACGCGGCAATTGCTGGAGCAGGGCATCAGCGGCGAGCAGCGCGCGCGCATGGCGCTGGAGAAAGCCCAGGCGGTGTTGGCCGCGGTCTGATCGAGCGAACGTGGCGCATGGCACCGGCTACGCCACGTTCGCGAGTGAACCCACACCGAACGCTGCATTGTCGTTGTCCGCTTCTCAAGAAACTCCAAGCCAAAAAAAGGGCCCGCAAGGGCCCCGTAGAGGTAAGTGACTAGCGCTCTCAGGCGCTCTCGACCTTGCGCGGTGCCATGACATACATCCACACCAACGCCAGGAAGTACATGGCGGGGATCATGGTAAACAGCACGGCATAGTTGTTGTTGGTAGCGGTCAGCACGCTGCCGACAATCTGCGTCATGAACATCCCGCCAATTGCCGCACACATGCTGCCGAAGCCGAATACGGTGCTCACCAGGTGCTTGGGTGTGTAGTCCATCACCAGGCTCCAGATATTCGCCGTCCACGCCTGGTGCGCGCCTACCGCGATCGAGATGGCCGCCACCGCGACCCACAGCCCACTGGCGTTGGCGGCAAAGATGACGCTGAGCATGGTGCAGGCAAAGATCAGCATGGACACCAGCCGCGCTGTCGTGGCACGCACGCCACGGCCGATCAGCCACGACGACAGGATGCCACCCCCGATGCTGCCGAAGTCTGCCGTCAGCCAGATGATGATCAACGGGATGCCCATCTGGGTCACGTTGATGCCGAGGCTGTATTGCTGGTTCAGGAACGGCGGCAGCCAGTACAGGTAGAACCAGAACACTGGCGCGGTCATCGCATAGGCCACTGCAAAAGCCCAGGTGCCACGCAGGCGCAGGATACGGCTGAACGGCACGCGGGTCGGCTCGGGCTCATCATCCTGCTGGATGTACTGCACCTCGCTCTGACGCACGCGGGGGTGGTCTTCAGGGTTGTAGTACTTCAATACCCACAGCACGACCCACACCAGGCCCAGGCTGCCCATGGCGATGAACGCAGCCTGCCAGCCCCACACAGCCAGGATCAGCGGCAACAGCGCAGGGGTGACCATGGCGCCAACATTGGTACCGGCGTTGAACAGCCCCGTTGCAATGGCCCGCTCACCCGCCGGGAACCACAGGCGCACGGTCTTGACGCAGGCTGGGTAGTTGGCGGCCTCGGTCAGGCCGAGGATGAAGCGGCAAACCATGAAACCTGCCGCCGAGGTGGCCAGGCCGTGGGCACCCGTGGCCAGGCTCCACAGCAGTACAGCGAAGAAGAAGGCCCGTTTGACCCCGACCTTGTCGATCAGTCGGCCTTGCAGCAGAAAGCCGATGGCATAGCCGACCTGGAACCAGAAATTGATGTTGGCGTAGTCCATCGCCGTCCAGCTCATTTCCTTGGCCAGCACGGGCTGCATGATGCCGAGGGCGGCGCGGTCGATGTAGTTCAGGGTGGTGGCGAAGAACACCAGGGCGAGCATGCCCCAACGGGTCTTGCCGACGCCGAAGGCGCCGCGGAGCTTGTCGCCGATCGAGCCCTGGGACATCCGGGGCGCGGCGGGGGGGATCTTGGAGTGGTTCATAGACTGCTCGTTTCTTGAAATTGTATTCAGCTGCGGTGCTACGGGTGCGTGATCGTTTCCCAGGCAGGGGGGGCACGCAAGGCCGGTGCATGGTGAGCAGTGAAGACGGCAGCGTCAATTCGAGAGACGGGCTACTGTTCGGTTATCGAACGGTTGCGTTGGCCGGCGGGCGCGGCAGGTATTCACGTCACTGAAGGGTAGAAGGCTTTGGCCTTGGTTGCCTGATGCGCGCAAAACCGACATCAATGATGTGCACAGCCCCCGCTCAACGCTCTACCGGCCAGATACCCGAAGGTCATCCCTGGCCCAAGGGTAATGCCGCCGCTCGGGTAGTACCCACCCATCACGCTGTGCATGTCGTTACCCACTGCAAACAACCCGGGTATCGGCTGCCCTTCGTGGTCCAGTACGCGGGCTGAGGCGTCTGTGTCCAGGCCGGCGAAGGTGCCAAGGCTGCCTGGCAGCAGTTTCACCGCATGGAACGGCCCCTTCAGCAACGGCCGAAGCGACGGGTTAGGTGCCTGCTGCGGGTCGCCTTGGGCCCGGTTGTAGGCCGATGCGCCACGTAGAAAGGTTGGGTCTTCACCTTGTGCCGCATGATGGTTGAAGCCCTCCACCGTGCGCTGCAACTGCTCGGCGTCGATCCCGCAGCGCTGCGCCAGTTGCGCCAGGGTAGCGCCGCTGTGCAAATAGCCACTGCGCTGATAGAAGCGGGTAGGGAAGGGAAAGGGCTTGGCCCAACCCATGCCATAGCGTCGTTGCGCAGCATGGTCGCAGATCAGCCAGGCCTCCGGCTGCTCAGCCTGCGGCGTGGCGGCGAAAAGCGCGTTCATGAAGTCGTGGTAGCAATCGGCTTCGTTGACGAAGCGCCGACCATCGCGGCGCACGGCGATGAAACCGGGCTTCGCGCGGTCGATCAGGTGTGGAAAATGGCCGAAATGGCCATTGCCGCGCGGTACCTGCGATACCGGCGCCCAGGCGCCCCCGTGGGCGCCTGCCGCAGACACCTGGCCACCCGCCTGTTCGCCCAGGCGCAAACCGTCACCGCTATTCTCCCTGGGCGCAGCGGAGTAATGCTGGTCACCGTCCGGCGCGTGCGGCATCAGTTGCGAGATACGCTGGCGATCATGTGGGAAACCACCGCACGCCAGCACCACACCACGCCGTGCGTAGATCGTTTGGCCGTCGGCAAACAGCGCGCCGTTGACCCGTTCTTCGCACAACAACAGTCGGCTGGCCGCTTTCTCGGTCAGCAATGTCACGCCACGATCAAGGGCGCTGCGCAGCAGGCGCGCTACCAGCGCGTTGCCATTGACCAGATGTAGGCCGCGACGGTGCAGCAGCAGGTCTCGGCCATGGCGCAACAGGCGCTTGCCAACATGCAGCGCTGCCTTTGGCGAGCGTGTGGTGTTGAAGAAGGCAGCCATGTCGGCACCTCCGGCAATGCCCATGCCGGCCAGGCTGACGATGTCCAGCGGCGGGCGCAACTTGTGCAGCCAAGGCCCTAGCCGTCGCCCGTCGTAAGGTAATGCACACAGCGAGCGACCGCCGCGTGCACTGCCATCGCCTTCACGCATGTCGGGCATACGGCTACCGCACTGGAACTGCACGGCAGTGTGTTGCTGGAAGAACGCCACCATTTCCGGACCATGGCGCAGGAAGGCGCGTTGACGCGGGTCCAACTCGCGGGTGTGGGTTTGCGCACGCAAATAGCGCTCCGGGGCATCGTCGGCTTCGACGATGCCTTCGGCGATGGCCAGAGGGTTGCGCGGTATCCACAACCAGCCCCCCGACCAGGCGCTGGTGCCGCCCAGCTGGCTGGCTTTTTCCGCGACGACCACTGTCAGGCCATGATGCGCGGCGGTTACGGCGGCAGCCAGGCCTGAGGCGCCGGAGCCGATGACGAGTACGTCACATTCAAGGGGGGGCATGGAAGGGGTCCGCTCGGCTGTTGGAAGAGGTGGTGTGTGGCTTACTGCAGCGGTGAGAAACCGGTCGGGCGCAGCAGCCGCGATTGCAGGCGCAGTACCGCGCCCAGCTCGCGGTTGCGTCGCGAGAATTCCGCCCAGCGCGAGTCTGCCGCCATGGCTGCGCGGCGCGCCATGCGGTCGTCGAGGCTGGCATAGCCCCAGATGTGCACCACTTGGTTGACGTCGCCGAACTCGCTGGTGAAAAAGCCCACCAGGTTGCCCAGGTGTTCGCTCTGCACCTCGAGTGCGTGGCTTTGGTACAGGGCCAGCCAGTCGGCCATTTTCAAGGGGTCGAGGGTGTAGGTTCTCAGTTCGTAGTACATGCCGGGTTCTCCGTATGGGTAGCCGGCGCCTGCAGGCGCGCGGTGATGTGGTTGGCAGCAAGCCAGCCGAAGGTGAGGGCAGGGCCCAGGGTGATGCCGGGGCCGGGGTAGGTGCCCTTCATCAGTGAGTTCATGTCGTTGCCGACCGCATACAGCCCGGGAATGGGCAAACCGCTGCGGTTCAGCACGTTGGCATCGGCGTTGGTCACCAGACCACGGGCTGAACCGAGGTCGCCGGTGTGAATGCGGATGGCATAGAACGGCCCCTTGGTCAGGGGGGCCAAGCATGGGTTGGGCGCATGTTGCGGGTCGCCCATGTAGCGGTTGTAACTGTTGCCGCCTTTGCCAAATGCGCGGTCGATGCCATTGCCGGCATCGCTGTTGAACTGTGCAAGTGTTTGCGCAAACACCTGTGGATCGACGCCGATGGCCAGGGCCAGTGCCTGCGATGTGGTGGCCCGATACAGGTAGCCTGCGTCGATCAACGCCTGGTTGTTGACGGGCTTGGGCCGCGCCAGGCCAAGCCCGTACCGGTTCATTGCCTCGGCATCGCAGACCAGCCAGCAGCTGGCAATGCCGTTGGCGAACATGGTGTGCACGAAGTGGTGGTAGGAGTCGGACTCGTTGACGAAGCGCCGCCCGGCTTGGTCTACCGCAATTACGCCCGGCTTGGCGCGGTCGGTGACCAGGTGCGGGAAGCGCTCACGTTCACCATCGGCATGACGTAGTTCGGAAACCGGTGCCCAGAAGAAGTTGGCCGCCAGGCTCTCGCCCTCGGCTGCTGCCACGGCCTGGGCAAGGCGCAGGGCGGCTCCGTCGTTTGCCGGTGGTGACATGGTCAGGTGCGGCGCCTTTTGAGCAGGGCGGTAGCTGGCGGCCATTGCGCCTGCTGCGAATCCGCCCATGGCGCACACCACGCCACCACGGGCCATTACCCGCTCACGGCGGCCCTCGCGCTGTACGACCACGCCCGTGATCACGCCGTGCTCGGCGATCAGCTCCACGGCCTCGCTGCGTAACCACAACTGCGTGCCGTGGGCGAAGGCGCTGGTGGCCAGGCGGGCGATCAATGCGTTGCCAGTGGTAAGCCGGGTGCCGCGTGGGTGCTGCAGGCGGTCGCGCGCGTAACGCGCCATCAGCTTCAGGCAATGCCACAGCGACCTGGGTGAGCGGCGAATGCTGAGGAAATGCTGGATATCCACCCGGTTGACCATCATGCCGCCGAACAGCAGCATGCCGGGCGGTGGCATCTGCAGGTCCTTGAAGCGTGTGCCCAGGTGTTTGCCGTCGTATTCGACCATTTCCAGCGCCCGACCGAACTGAGTGGCGCCGGGTGCATCCGGGTAATAGTCGGGTGAGAGTGGGCGCAGGGCATAACGCAGTTCGGTGTTCTGCTCCAGCCAGCGCAGCGCTTGGTGACCATGCTCGATGAAGGCATCGCCCAAGGCGGGGTCGTAGCCGTCGCCGATGACCTGCTTGAGGTAGGTGCGCATTGCCTCGGGAGAATCCTTGGCGCCGGCGTCACGGGCTTGGTCGGTGCCATACAGCCACACCGCGCCGCCAGAAATCGCCGAGGTGCCGCCAAAGCGTTCGGCCTTTTCCACCACCAGCACCTTTAGCCCCCGGCGGGATGCTGTGGCGGCAGCGGCGAAACCACCGGCACCGCTGCCCAGCACAACCAGGTCGAAGCTGTTGCGTGTGTGCTCCAGAGTCGTCATAGCCTCAGATCTCCGACGGCGTGACGCCCATGAAGGCGCCAAGATGGCCCAGTTGGGCGAAGGCCATTTCAGGGCCAGTCTGGACCTTGCAACCTACTTGCCGCGCGCGGTTCAGCAGCGGGGTTATCTCGGGTGAGGTGACCACGTCGGCGACCAGGGTGTCTGGCAGCAGGGTGGCCAGTAGGGCGGCGGACAACGGTAGCTCTGCGCGGGTACCCATGCCGACCGGGGACGCGTTGGCCACCAGGTCGAAGTCTTCCAGCCCACTGAACTGTGTGCTGACCGTGAGCCCGGGGAAGCCGTTGCCGAGCAGTTCGCATACAGCACCCATGCGTGCTGTGGTGGGGTCGCTGAGGGTAATGCTGGCGATCCCTGCCTCAGCCAGTGCATAGGCAATGGCACTGCCAACACCGCCGCAACCGATCACCAGTGCCCGTTTGCCCGCCGGTTTGAAGCCATGCTTGTGCGCAGCGCCGAGGAAGCCGGCGCCGTCCACGTTGTCGCCCAGCAGGCGTCCGTCGCGCTCGCGACGTATCACATTGACCGAACCCAGGGCAGCTGCGCGCGTGCTCAGGCCGTCCACGCGGTTGGCCAGCGCCTGCTTGTAAGGCACGGTGACCACGCAACCGCGTAGGTTCTGCCAGCCACGCAGGGTATCCGCAAAGCTGTCCAGCGCCGCCTCGTGCAGGTCGATGGGCAGCATGGCGAGGTTGCAGTTGTTGTGGTTGAACCAGGTGTTGAAGTTTTCCGGGGACTTCACCTGGGCGATGGGCGAACCGACGATGGCGACCAGTTCAGTGGAACCTCGAATCATGCTGACCTCCTTATTGGCGTTGTTATGGAGGTAAGGGTGAGGCAGATGGGCGCGGGCAACAATGCGTCAAGCGGCCACTTAATGCGATAATCGCAGTCATGATCCGGTTATCGCAGTAATCGGCTGTTTTTGTTCCTCTGGTAGCGAGTCGAATGCATGAACACACCTGTCATCCATCCCCGTGACCTGATCGCGGGCTTGCAGAAAGGCCTGGCGCTGATGCAACTGTTCAGCGCCGAGCAGCCGCGCCTGAGTGTGCCGCAGGCGGCCAGGTTATCTGGCCTTACGCCCAGTGCGGTGCGGCGGTTTCTGCTGACCTTGGTGCATGAAGGCTTTGCCGAAACTGACAGCCGTGAGTACTGGCTGACCCCCAAGGCCTTGCGTATCGGCCAGGCTTATGTGGACTCGGCGCAACTGCCGCGCATGCTGCGGCCGATTGTTGAACAGGTGGCGCGCCAGACCCAGGAGCACGTATCGGTGGGTACCCGCGATGGCGATGAGATCATCCATCTGGTGCGTAGCCGGTATAGCCATGTGGCGTCTTTGTCGATCAGGCCGGGCTCGCGGGTACCCATGTATTGCACGGCCAGCGGGCGGGTCTGGCTGGCCTGGCTGGATGAGGGGGAGCGAGACGAATACTTTGCCCGTCACCCGCTGCGGGCGTTGACGCCTTACACATTGACAGACCGGGCGCAGCTGGACGCTGAGCTGTTGCGCGTGAAGGGGCAGGGGTTCTGTATCGTTGATCAGGAGTATGAAATCGGTATGCGGGTGCTGGGGGTGCCATTGCTGGGACGGGCCGGTCAGTTGAAAGCCACGCTGACCATCACGACTCATGCTTCGCGGTTGAGTATTGATGAGATACGGTTGCGGTATTTGCCGACCCTTTACGAGGCACAGGCGTTGCTTCGGCCAGTGCTGGATTGACGCAGATATGGCGCAGTTTGCGGGCTGGCGCCATGCGTGTGAGAACGGGGCACCCGCGAAGCAGCCGCTGGACGACCCCAACCGGATGACTGACAGGCTTCAGTATCCGGCTCAGTGACCGATAGTGGCTTTCAATCAATGAGCCAACCCTGGTCCCCCTCGATCAAAGTCCCTCCATGACTGGTAGTGTCACCCTCCCTTGCTGCGGGGTGGCCCTCGATGATTGTGCAGGCAGCGCCGGTTTCGATAACGGCGCCACAACTGATGCGATCGCCCACACGAGCGACGGCCTTGCCATCCACGAATGTTGCATTTGCGCCGGTTTCCACAGTGCCTTCGCCATGGAGCGGGCAGCTATGACGATGGCCTACCAGTACGATGGGTTTCATTTGCGCTTCCTTTTGCCGGGTTGAATGGGGGCTTCCTCAAATGCTTCGGGTGGCGGTGGCGCTGCTCGGACGTTGAACAGCCGGCAGATGCCATACCAGCAGAGGGCGACGGAGAGGTTGTAGGGAAACAGCACGGCCCAGAACGGCAATTGCCAGTTCTTTTTACCCTGCATTTCACCGGGCTCGCCGGTTCGCCAGGGGGCATAGTGGCGCCAGGCTTCTGCCGGGGTCAGGCAGATGGCGTGCAGTGGCTTGTGCCACCAGTTGGGTTCACCGGGCGGGGGGAGTTTGTTCGGGCCGTGGTCCATGAAGTGGCGCAGGTATTCCCACACTTCGGCCACATGCTTGACGCCGGGCTCGGTGGGTTCGTTGCTGTCGACCCAGAGGCAGTCTTTTTGGTGCAGGCTGCCGTCTACCCGGCGGGGGGCGAAGGCGAGGGCATAGATGGTGCTGAATGATGAGCCGCCGTATTCCGTACGCTTAAAAATACCACCGCCGGTATTGCTCCACTCAAAGACCAGTACCTTGCTTAAACGTTGATAGTAGATTTTTTGGGTCGCCCGATTGAAGCAGAAGCTTGATAAGCGTTTTATGAAATATATTCGATAAATGAGGAAAGGTAGGAAAGTGAAAGGCATAAGCAAGAATCCAGTCGCTAATAATGGAGCGGTTTCGTACATGCGCCATATATCCCTGGATAGTAAATATGGGTAAAAGCCGGCAATTGACAGAACAGTTATCGCGCAATACAGCTTTCCCATGAAGACAGAGTCTGTGACCCATGGATTCCTTAAGCATAAAATGGTGTCGGATAAGCTTAATAGTTGCCCTGTGATAGAGGGCTTGTGTCCAGAGTCTGACATTGAGTTGAATATCCAGATGGTTGCCATGGTCAGCGCTCCAGACGAAAAATTGACAGGGTCTCATTGTCTTCGTCCAAGCCTTGATTGGCGTTGTAGGTTAGATGAAGTGAGACATGATTTTGGTTGGCGAGGGTGTTTTCGAAATTTAGAACTAAGCCAGCATCTACGAGGTGGCCGGTCGGGCTGATTGGGAAAACGTCAATTCCGTGGTTGTCACGGACGGAGCTCAAACTTCCTGACCATTCACTTACGCCTAGCCTGAATGCAGGCAGCAGCACTGTGAACTCTACGGTTGGTTGGGGGTGGCTACTTCGTTATGTGTGATAGCTGTCCAATTTGGCGGCGACCAGTGGTTATTCTGATGCCATCGGGTGTCGGCTTTAGTTATGCCCAGGGATAGGGCCTGCTCGGCGGATAGTAGCTTGGGCCCGTAATGTTCATTGTGCCAAGCCTTAATTTCTGTTTGCAGTGAGGTGAAAGCAGGAAGTTTCTTGTCAAAGTCCAAGTTGATGTCGGCGTGCGACTCTCCATCATTGATGCGATTGCCGAATATGCTACGTGCTGCCCACAGTTCTATTGGGCTGTGAAGGCGTTCATGTGCCTTGGCGTGTAGGTAGAGGCCTCCTGCGATGATGGCTACGCCTACGAGGACAAGGGCAGCGGCGGCCCATCCGGCAAAGGGCACAACCGATGTCACGCCTGCAATTGCAAGTCCTGCTTCAAGGACGACAGCGGAACCAATAGCCATGGTGAACCCACCCGCCACAGTGTAACCGGCTGCAGTTAGATCACCATTTTCGTACTGTCGTAGCGCCTTAGTACCGTCCGCGAAAAAACCCAGTGCAATCGCCGGGTATCCGGCTAAACGCGCAAACAAATTGCTACTCAAGAACTTGATAATCCCATTGCCAAAGGCCATGCCCGGCGCTGTGGCACTTAATCTCAGCATGACGGCCTTTTGCGTTGCCCGTACGCTGACCAATGTCGCCGCCGCTGCACCAATCACCCCGAAAACAGATGAAGCGAACCCCAGGGTGTATTCCGGTGTGTCGCTCTTCTGCAGGCTGTTGTAGGCCGTCTTGAGCGATAAGATGTTGAACCACAGCATCCCCGCGTTTAAACCACCACCACCGCCCGAGGTGAGCAGCCCGAGAAAGCTAGGTTTAACACGCGCAGTGGTGGTCAGCTCGATGGACACCGTGCGGCTTCCTGATATGCGCAACGCTTTCATCTCTTCAACCTGCGCCATGCCGCTCTTCAAATACCGCTGCACCTCCTGGCTAAAGGGATTTTCCGTAATGGCCTGCTCGGTGATGCGATAGCGCGCCGCCAACAACCCCAGTGCTTTATCGGCATTGGCCTCACGCGCTGCCAACTGCACCTGCCGCCGAAGGCCATGGCTGGCATCCCAGCGGGTCTGCCCGCGCAGGCGCTTGAGCACCACGGTATTGACCGACTGGGCGGTGAGGTCGGTGATGTCTGCCATGGCCGGGAAGCGACCAGCCAGCCCTTCGATCACGTTGTCGCTGGCGCCGAACAAGGTGCCGATCGAATCGGCTTTGTCCTTGAACGGGTTGAACGGTGCCAAGGCGGTGTAAAGCGGGCTGTCGTGCTGGTCCAGCCATTGCTCCAGGCGTTTGAAGCGTCGGTCATGATCTTCGGTGCCGGGTGTCGGCTGGCCCATTGGGTGAATCAGCAACGCCAGTGAGATTTCCAGACCGCGGGCGGAGGTGCGTTCGTCGCGGTCGTAACAGGCCAAGGCGGCTGCCAGGCTGTAGGGGTTATCGATGTGTTGGGATTCGGCCGTCGCCAGCCAGGCGTCATGATCGTTGCTGGCTTGCAAGGCCAGGTTGCGCAGGGCGGCAATACGCCGTTCCAGCGCGTCGCGTTCGGCGAGGAAGCGTCGGTATTTGTCGACATCGAGGCGCTGTGCCAGGCGTGCACCATTGGGTGAATAGTCTTCATGGGTGAGGGCCTGGAAATGGGACTCGGCCGGCGACAGGGCGGGCCCCCGGCGTGACGTGCCAAGCCTGAACGCGGCCAGTTCTGGTGAAGGCGCATCCGCCGGGTACAGGCTTTCCAGCGTCTTGTTCAGCAGCATGGCGACTAGGTTGCGATGGTGAAAGTCGCGGCTCTGCGGGCTGAGCTGTTCGGCATCCAGCCGGTAGCATGCCGGCACGCGCTCCTGCTCGGGAGGCTGGGCGGGTTTTGTGTGTTCCAGTTGCTCGGCCGGCATCAGGTCGCGCAGTTGATGCTGGTAGGCCGAGACCGACAGGCTCAGGTCCAGGGCCATGCCTTCGGCGTCGGCGAGCGCCACCACCACCGGCACTTTCGGTTGGGTCCAGGGGTAGTGGCGGGCGATGGCAGTGAGGTTGCCGATGGGCAAAGTTTCGGTGACCGGGTCGCTGCTCCAGGTCAGCGGCATGCGCCGCTCTGTCGGTTTGAAGTCTTCGACCCAGGTTTGCAGGGCACTCACTGGCAACACATGGGGCTGGGTGGACGGCGCCTGGTTGCCGCTCACCAGGTCGGCCATGTCCAGCTGGCGCATGTGCCGTTTGCGCAGGGCTGGCGAACCGGTGATACGGGCGGTGATGGCGTTGGTCCACAGGTGCGGGCTGTAGCCGATCCACACTTCCTTGGCGGAGTCCTGACAGGTGTCGGCCCACACCCAGCCCATGCTCTGGCCGGACAGGTAGCGCTCACGCCGGTGGTAGTCCTCCAGCCCTTGGTAGCGCAGCTCCTTGTAGAGGCCCGCGCCGACGTGCTCATGAATGACCAGCTTTTCGCCCTGAGGGCCTTTCATGAACACGTAGACATAACCTGGGCGCAAAGCGCGGAGGGTATAGGCCGAGTGCTGCAGCGTGGGGAAGTCTTGTTCCAGGTTGAAGCCTGCATCGACATAGCGGCAGGCGGGGGCGTCGCCGGTGCGGGGCACGATGGCGTAGCGCACTGGCAGGATGGGTACGCGTGCGCTGCAGGCAGGGCCGGAGGTGGCGCTGCTGACGGAGGCGTCGCTCATGTACGCTTCCTTTGGGTTGAATGAGCTGGGGCCTCCTCAAATGCTTCGGGTGGCGGTGGCGCTGCTCGGACGTTGAACAGGCGGCAGATGCCGTACCAACAGATGGCTACGGAGAGGTTGTAGGGGAACAACACGGCCCAGAACGGCAATTGCCAGTTCTTTTTGCCCTGCATTTCACCGGGCTCGCCGGTTCGCCAGGGGGCATAGTGGCGCCAGGCTTCGGCCGGGGTCAGGCAGATGGCGTGCAGTGGCTTGTGCCACCAGTTGGGTTCACCGGGCGGGGGGAGTTTGTCCGGGCCGTGGTCCATGAAGTGGCGGAGGTACTCCCATACCTCGGCGACATGCTTGACGCCGGGTTCGGTGGGTTCGTTGCTGTCGACCCAGAGGCAGTCTTTTTGGTGCAGGCTGCCGTCTTCGCGGCGGGGGGCGAAGGCGAGGGCATAGCTGGTGCTGAACGATGAGCCGCCGTATTCGGTGCGTTTGAAGATGCCACCTCCTGTGTTAGCCCATTCAAACACAAATACCTTGCTCAAACGTTGGTAGTAGATTTTTTGGGTTGATCGGTTGAGGCAGATAGTTGATAAGCCCTTTATAAAGAAAATTCGATAAGCTAGGAAAGGAGTAAACACGAAGGGGGTTATTAATAATAAAAGCATCATTAAAATGTCTTCGTTGTAAAGTTTCGAGATGTTAGGGGGTAGATAGGGGTAAGTGCCTGCCAGTAGTGTGATCGTCATTGCGCAGTATAATTTTCCCATAAACACGGAATCTGTTATCCATGGGTTTCTCAGGCACAAGGTAACCTCGGATACGTTTGCCAACTGCCCTCCAATTGCAGGAGGGTGTCCGGAGTATGACGTTGAATTGAATATCCAGATGGTTGCCATGATCAGCGCTCCAGGCGAAAAGTTGAAAGGATCTCATTATCTTCGTCCAGGCCTTGATCGGCGCTGTAAGCTAGATGCAGTGAGACATGATTTTGGTTGGCAACCGTGTTCTCGAAATGCAAAATTAATCCAGCGTCTACGATGTGTCCGGCTGGAGTGATTGGGAATACGTCAATTCCGTGGTCGTCACGGAGGGAACTCGAACTTCCTGACCATTCACTTACGCCTAGCCTGAATGCAGGCAGCAGCACTGTGAACTCTACGGTTGGTTGGGGTGTGGCTACTTCGTTATGTGTGATAGCTGTCCAATTTGGCGGCGACCAGTGGTTGTTCTGATGCCATCGGGTGTCGGCTTTAGTTATGCCGAGGGATAGGGCCTGCTCGGCGGATAGTAGCTTGGGCCCGTAATGTTCATTGTGCCAAGCCCTAATCCCGGAGGTAGCGCTGCTGGGGGAGGCGTCGCTCATGTACGCTTCCTTTGGGTTGAATGAGCTGGGGCCTCCTCAAATGCTTCGGGTGGCGGTGGCGCTGCTCGGACGTTGAACAGGCGGCAGATGCCATACCAGCAGATGGCGACGGAGAGGTTGTAGGGAAACAGCAGGGCCCAGAACGGCAATTGCCAGTTCTTTTTGCCCTGCATTTCACCGGGCTCGCCGGTTCGCCAGGGGGCATAGTGGCGCCAGGCTTCGGCCGGGGTCAGGCAGATGGCGTGCAGTGGCTTGTGCCACCAGTTGGGTTCACCGGGCGGGGGGAGTTTGTCCGGGCCGTGGTCCATGAAGTGGCGGAGGTATTCCCATACTTCGGCGACATGCTTGACGCCGGGTTCGGTGGGTTCGTTGCTGTCGACCCAGAGGCAGTCTTTTTGATGCAGGCTGCCGTCTTCGCGGCGGGGAGCGAAGGCGAGGGCATAGCTGGTAGTGAAGGAGGAACCACTGAATTCTGTGCGACTGAAAAGACCGCCTGCGACTTGGCTCCAGTCAAATATTATGAGTTTTTTGAATCGCTTATAGTAGATTTTCTTTGTGTGTCGATTTAAATATATGTTCGATAAGTTTTTTATGAAAAGTATTCTGTAGGCTAAGAATGGGGTAAAAATAAAGGGGAGTGAGATCAGGATGGCAACGAAAATGTCGCCGCCGTTGATTGAGTAGTCTATATTTTCATTAATGAGATTGTAACATGATAATATCCAGGTAAATAGAAACATGGCAGTGTAGATTTTTCCCATGAATACAGAATCGGACACCCAAGGGTTGCGCAGGCTTAAGTGTGAACTGGTTGTTTGTATAAGTTGTCCGGAAATTTTTGGCTTGAATCCTGAATTGTGGGCTTGATTAAAAAGCCAGATAGTCGCCATAGGTTTAGCGTTCCAGATGAATAGTGGTAGTAGAAGGAGTGTCGTCATCCAGTCCTTGGTTGGCATAGTAAGTAATCGTTAGCGTGGCAGACCTGATTTGTCTAGCATCAGTTTTGTAATGAAGTAATAAACCTGCTTGGGTGATATGGCAGTCAGGGGTTATTTGGAGTGGGGTTGTCTGCCTGTCGAGATTCTGGCTCACTAAACTCCCTGACCATTCGCTTTGACCTAATACGAATTCTGGTAAAAGTATAGTTAGCTCGAGTGTTGCGTTTTGTTTAGTGGCCTGGGTATGGATAATTGTTGCCCAGTCAGGTGTTGGCCATTTGTTATTTATATCCAAATGTGTCGTTAGGGCGCCTAAGCCGAGCTGCTCAGAGTACGGTGTCAACAATGCTTTCGGTGAGAAAAATTCAATCTGCCATGACTTGATTTCTTCGTGGATGTGGCGAAAGGGTGGCAATTTTTTATCAAAGTCTAACTTTATATTCTCCCGTATTTCTCCATCGTTTTCCCTTGTCCCGAAGATGCTTCTGCTGGCCCATAATTCTAAAGGGCTATGAAGGCGGGAGTGAGCTTTTGAGTAGAGGAATAGACCTCCACCGATCAAAGTTGCTCCGATCAGGGCGATTCCAGCTGCTGTCCAGCCTGCAAAGGGAATGAGGACTGTCGTGCCTGCGATGGCAAGGCTTCCTTCTAGAACAAGAATCGAACCTAAAGCAGTAGTCGCGCTGGCGGCCGCTGTATATAAGCCTGAAATAAGATTGCCGTTCTGCCATTGACGTACTGCCTTAAAAATATCTGAGGAAAACCCAATTATTATCGCCGGGTAGCCTGATGCCCGCGCGAAAAGATTACTCGTCAGAAAGTTGATGATGCCGTTACCAAAGGCCATGCCTGGCGCCGTTGAGATCCACTTCAACATCATGGCCTTTTGCGTCGCCCGCACGCTGACCAATGTCGCCGCCGCTGCACCGATTACCCCGAAAACAGATGAAGCGAACCCCAGGGTGTATTCCGGTGCATCGCTCTTCTGCAGGCTGTTGTAGGCCGTCTTGAGCGATAAGATGTTGAACCACAGCATCCCCGCGTTTAAACCACCCCCACCCCCGGAAGTGAGCAACCCAAGGAAGTTGGGTTTCACCCGTGCAGTGGTGGTCAGCTCGATGGACACCGTGCGGCTTCCTGATATGCGCAACGCTTTCATCTCTTCGACCTGCGCCATGCCGCTCTTCAAATACCGCTGTACCTCCTGGCTAAAGGGATTTTCCGTAATGGCCTGCTCGGTGATTCGATAGCGTGCCGCCAACAACCCCAGTGCTTTATCGGCATTGGCCTCACGCGCTGCCAACTGCACCTGCCGCCGAAGGCCATGGCTGGCATCCCAGCGGGTCTGCCCGCGCAGGCGCTTGAGCACCACGGTATTGACCGACTGGGCGGTGAGGTCGGTGATGTCTGCCATGGCCGGGAAGCGACCAGCCAGCCCTTCGATCACGTTGTCGCTGGCGCCGAACAAGGTGCCGATCGAATCGGCTTTGTCCTTGAACGGGTTGAACGGTGCCAAGGCGGTGTAAAGCGGGCTGTCGTGCTGGTCCAGCCATTGCTCCAGGCGTTTGAAGCGTCGGTCATGATCTTCGGTGCCGGGTGTCGGCTGGCCCATCGGGTGAATCAGCAAGGCCAGTGAGATTTCCAGACCGCGGGCGGAGGTGCGTTCGTCGCGGTCGTAACAGGCCAAGGCGGCTGCCAGGCTGTAGGGGTTATCGATGTGTTGGGATTCGGCCGTCGCCAGCCAGGCGTCATGATCGTTGCTGGCTTGCAAGGCCAGGTTGCGCAGGGCGGCAATCCGCCGTTCCAGCGCGTCGCGTTCGGCGAGGAAGCGCCGGTATTTGTCGACATCGAGGCGCTGTGCCAGGCGCGCGCCATTGGGGGAATAGTCTTCATGGGTGAGGGCCTGGAAATGTGACTCGGCCGGCGACAGGGCGGGCCCCCGGCGTGATGTGCCCAGCCTGAACGCGGCCAGTTCTGGTGAGGGGGCATCCGCCGGGTACAGGCTTTCCAACGTCTTGTTCAGCAGCATGGCGACCAGGTTGCGATGGTGAAAGTCGCGGCTCTGCCGGCTGAGCTGTTCGGCATCCAGCCGGTAGCATGCCGGCACGCGCTCCTGCTCGGGAGGCTGGGCGGGTTTTGTGTGTTCCAGTTGCTCGGCCGGCATCAGGTCGCGCAGTTGATGCTGGTAGGCCGAGACCGACAGGCTCAGGTCCAGGGCCATGCCTTCCGCGTCGGCGAGCGCCACCACCACCGGCACTTTCGGTTGGGCCCAGGGGTAGTGGCGGGCGATGGCAGTGAGGTTGCCGATGGGCAAGGTTTCGGTGATCGGGTCGCTGCTCCAGGTCAGCGGCATGCGCCGCTCTGTCGGTTTGAAGTCTTCGACCCAGGTTTGCAGGGCACTCACTGGCAACACATGGGGCTGTGTGGACGGCGCCTGGTTGCCGCTGACCAGCTCGGCCATGTCCAGCTGGCGCATGTGCCGTTTGCGCAGGGCTGGCGAACCGGTGATACGGGCGGTGATGGCGTTGGTCCACAGGTGCGGGCTGTAGCCGATCCACACTTCCTTGGCGGAGTCCTGACAGGTGTCGGCCCACACCCAGCCCATGCTCTGGCCGGACAGGTAGCGCTCACGCCGGTGGTAGTCCTCCAGCCCTTGGTAGCGCAGCTCCTTGTAGAGGCCCGCGCCGACGTGCTCATGAATGACCAGCTTTTCGCCCTGAGGGCCTTTCATGAACACGTAGACATAACCTGGGCGCAAAGCGCGGAGGGTATAGGCCGAGTGCTGCAGCGTGGGGAAGCCTTGTTCCAGGTTGAAGCCTGCATCGGCATAGCGGCAGGCGGGGGCGTCGGCGGTGCGGGGCACGATGGCGTAGCGCACTGGCAGGATGGGTATGCGTGCGCTGCAGGCAGGGCCGGAGGTGGCGCTGCTGACGGAGGCGTCGCTCATGTACGCTTCCTTTGGGTTGAATGAGCTGGGGCCTCCTCAAATGCTTCGGGTGGCGGTGGCGCTGCTCGGACGTTGAACAGGCGGCAGATGCCGTACCAACAGATGGCTACGGAGAGGTTGTAGGGGAACAGCAGGGCCCAGAACGGCAATTGCCAGTTCTTTTTGCCCTGCATTTCACCGGGCTCGCCGGTTCGCCAGGGGGCATAGTGGCGCCAGGCTTCGGCCGGGGTCAGGCAGATGGCGTGCAGTGGCTTGTGCCACCAGTTGGGTTCACCGGGCGGGGGGAGTTTGTCCGGGCCGTGGTCCATGAAGTGGCGGAGGTATTCCCATACTTCGGCGACATGCTTGACGCCGGGTTCGGTGGGTTCGTTGCTGTCGACCCACAGGCAGTCTTTTTTGTGAAGGCTACCGTCCTTCCTAGGCGGGGCAAAGGCAAGTGCATAACTAGTACTGGAGGATGAACCGCCAAACTCTGTGCGCTTAAATACCCCTCCCTTGATATTGGTCCAATCGAATGAGATAAGTTTTTTGTTGCGTTGGTATATAATTTTTCCAGTTGCGCGATTGAGGTAGATGTTTGACAGATTTTTTATGAAGAATATCCTGTAGGCGATGAATGGTGTAAATATCAGTGGTGCAACAATGTATTGTGCGAGTGAGTGAAGGTCCGCTAGCGCCGACTTTCTAAAATCCGTATCTATGATATCCGGGTAGATATAGGCTGCTAACCCTAATGTCATGGCGGTATATAGTTTTCCCATGAATACGGAGTCGGATACCCATGGGTTTACGAGCGATAAGTGATGTTTGTTTATGGTTAATAGTTGGCTTGAGATATGTGGAGTGAACTGAGAGCGTGCGGAAGGTGTGAAAATCCATGAAATGGCCATTATTGTTCCCCAAGTTTGAAAATCTGGGAGGAGCCTGCTTGTTCGTCTAAGCCTAGATTTGGCAGATATTTGATGTTCAGTTTAATATGGCGGTGGTTTCGAATTTGATTCTTGAAGTGGAGTATCAGTCCGCCCCTAATTTCATAGCAGTCTGGTGTGGCTGGGAATACAGATATGCCATTGTTCTCGAGTTGACTACTAAGGCTGGCTTTCCATTCGCTCTGGCCCAATAGAAATCCCCGTAGGAGGACTGTAAATTCAGCAGTAGGGGGGATGCTAGAAACTTGATTGTGTGTGATGGCAGTCCAGTTTGGAGTAGTCCATGTGTTTAAGTCAGTCCATTTGCTGTCCAGATGCCCTAGGTCAAATAGTTTTGTCTCTTTTTTTGAAAGCAGCGAGGGTGAGTAAAATACCTGATGCCAAGCGTTGATTTCGTCGTTAATGTTGACGAAGGTTGGAAGTTTCTTGTCGGTATCTAAAATTATGTCTGGTCGGCTTTCACCGTCATTGAGACGGTTCCCAAATATACTTCGACTGGCCCATAGCTCTATAGGGTTGTGAAGGTGTTCGTTGGCTTTCGCATGGAGGTAGATGCCTCCAGCTATGATCGCAGCGCCTAATAGGACTACTGCAGCTGCAGTCCACCCTGCAAAAGGGATAAGTGTTGTGGCGCCTGCAATAGCTAATCCACCTTCTAATACCAAGACAGAGCCTATTGCGACCGCGCCCCCGCCATAGAAAGTTAAATCAGAAGCGGCAGTATTACCGTGCATCTTCTGTCTTTGGGATTTTTTATAGTCAGAGGCGAATCCTAGGAAAATAGCCGGGTAACCGGACAACCTTGCGAACAAATTGCTTCCTAGGAGCTTGATTAGACCGTTACCAAAGGCCATGCCCGGCGCTGTGGCACTTAATCTCAGCATGACGGCCTTTTGCGTTGCCCGTACGCTGACCAATGTCGCCGCCGCTGCACCAATCACCCCGAAAACAGATGAAGCGAACCCCAGGGTGTATTCCGGTGCATCGCTCTTCTGCAGGCTGTTGTAGGCCGTCTTGAGCGATAAGATGTTGAACCACAGCATCCCCGCGTTTAAACCACCCCCACCCCCGGAAGTGAGCAACCCAAGGAAGTTGGGTTTCACCCGTGCAGTGGTGGTCAGCTCGATGGACACCGTGCGGCTTCCTGATATGCGCAACGCTTTCATCTCTTCGACCTGCGCCATGCCGCTCTTCAAATACCGCTGTACCTCCTGGCTAAAGGGATTTTCCGTAATGGCCTGCTCGGTGATTCGATAGCGTGCCGCCAACAACCCCAGTGCTTTCTCGGCATTGGCCTCACGCGCAGCCAACAACACTTGCCGCCGCAAGCCATGGCTGGCATCCCAGCGGGTCTGCCCGCGCAGGCGCTTGAGCACCACGGTATTGACCGACTGGGCGGTGAGGTCAGTGATGTCTGCCATGGCCGGGAAGCGACCGGCCAGCCCTTCGATCACGTTGTCGCTGGCGCCGAACAAGGTGCCTATCGAATCGGCTTTGTCCTTGAACGGGTTGAACGGCGCCAAGGCGGTGTAAAGCGGGCTGTCGTTCTGGTCCAGCCATTGCTCCAGGCGTTTGAAGCGTCGGTCATGATCTTCGGTGCCGGGTGTCGGCTGGCCCATTGGGTGAATCAGCAACGCCAGTGAGATTTCCAGACCGCGGGCGGAGGTGCGTTCGTCGCGGTCGTAACAGGCCAGTGCCGCAGCGAGGCTGTAGGGGTTATCGATGTGTTGGGATTCGGCCGTCGCCAGCCAGGCGTCATGATCGTTGCTGGCTTGCAAGGCCAGGTTGCGCAGGGCGGCAATGCGCCGTTCCAGTGCGTCGCGTTCGGCGAGGAAGCGCCGGTATTTGTCGACATCGAGGCGCTGTGCCAGGCGTGCACCATTGGGTGAATAGTCTTCATGGGTGAGGGCCTGGAAATGTGACTCGGCCGGCGACAGGGCGGGCCCCCGGCGTGACGTGCCAAGCCTGAACGCGGCCAGTTCTGGTGAAGGCGCATCCGCCGGGTACAGGCTTTCCAGCGTCTTGTTCAGCAGCATGGCGACCAGGTTGCGATGGTGAAAGTCGCGGCTCTGCGGGCTGAGCTGTTCGGCATCCAGCCGGTAGCATGCCGGCACGCGCTCCTGCTCGGGAGGCTGGGCGGGTTTTGTGTGTTCCAGTTGCTCGGCCGGCATCAGGTCGCGCAGTTGATGCTGGTAGGCCGAGACCGACAGGCTCAGGTCCAGGGCCATGCCTTCGGCGTCGGCGAGCGCCACCACCACCGGCACTTTCGGTTGGGTCCAGGGGTAGTGGCGGGCGATGGCAGTGAGGTTGCCGATGGGCAAAGTTTCGGTGACCGGGTCGCTGCTCCAGGTCAGCGGCATGCGCCGCTCTGTTGGTTTGAAGTCTTCGACCCAGATTTGCAGGGCACTCACTGGCAACACATGGGGCTGTGTGGACGGCGCCTGGTTGCCGCTCACCAGGTCGGCCATGTCCAGCTGGCGCATGTGCCGTTTGCGCAGGGCTGGCGAACCGGTGATACGGGCGGTGATGGCATTGGTCCACAGGTGCGGGCTGTAGCCGATCCACACTTCCTTGGCGGAGTCCTGACAGGTGTCGGCCCACACCCAGCCCATGCTCTGGCCGGACAGGTAGCGCTCACGCCGGTGGTAGTCCTCCAGCCCTTGGTAGCGCAGCTCCTTGTAGAGGCCCGCGCCGACGTGCTCATGAATGACCAGCTTTTCGCCCTGAGGGCCTTTCATGAACACGTAGACATAGCCTGGGCGCAAAGCGCGGAGGGTGTAGGCCGAGTGCTGCAGCGGGGCGAAGCCTTGTTCCAGGTTGAAGCCTGCATCGACATAGCGGCAGGCGTGGGCGTCGCCGGTGCGGGGCACGATGGCGTAGCGCACTGGCAGGATGGGCACGCGTGCGCTGCAGGCTGGGCCGGAGGTGGCGCGGCTGACGGAGGCATTGGTCATGCGAGCTCCTTGCTCAGAGAGACAGTCTTTTCGAACCAGAGACGCACTGCGGCAACTTTCAGTACTGACAAGACTGAAATACCGTTATTCATACTGTGCTGGATTTCAGGCTCGAATCTATGCTGTAAGAAGTTTCCTACTTATTTGCTGAGATGAGCGGGTGATCAAGTATCTGGAATTCAAGTGAAAGACAATGCCTCGATCGCTGCTTTTGGGTCGAGGCTGAAAGTGTAAGATTTTATTTGAGCGTATATGTATCGCGTTCGCGAAATATCGTGTGAAAAGTTGCAGTGTTTTTGTAGGAAGTTTCGTACTTTAAGATTGTTATATGTTCAGTTTTTGCACTTGGCCAGCACTACCTGGCAAGTCCTGGGCGTGCCTCCCGAGCGGCTGGCATAACGTACGCAGTTGTTCAGCGATTTCTGTTGCGCAATGCTCAATGTATTGCCCCAGGCCAGGCCGCCTTCACCGATAGTGGGGACGGCCTTGGCGAAGCAGTTGGAGCCCACTGCAGGCGTGGCGTAGCGTGCCTGGCTGGCTTTACTGGAGCAACCAGTGGTAAATGCCAGGCTGAGGCAGAGCAGGGTAGCCAGTGCCCAGGACGCATGTGGTCTGCTCATGTATTCCCCTTCTGCGCTTGGCAGCAAATGCCTTGCAGGATATTTCATTACAGCGAAGCGGTGAACTATCTCGGCGTCAATAGGCTCCTTTGCTAAGCGCACCCTGCGCTTACCTGATGGCGCAAGACCATCAGCCCTTGGTCACTGAATGAAAAGGAGGCAACGTGACCGCATCTGATCAAACCCTCTACCGCTGTACGCCCAGCCCACTGCATGCCTTGCTGCTGGCAGGTAGTGTGCCGTTGTTCCTTGGCGCACTGTTGAGCGATATCGCCTACTACAACAGCTACCAGATCCAGTGGAGCAACTTCGCCGCCTGGCTGATCGCCGGTGCCTTGGTGTTCTGTGGGCTGACACTGTTGTTCGCGCTGGCCAACCTGATCCGCGCCGAGCGTAAGGGCGGGCGCGCTACGTTGTACTTTGTGCTGCTGCTGGTGACCTGGGTGCTTGGGCTGATCAATGCCTTTGAGCATGCCAAGGACGCCTGGGCGGTGATGCCTTCCGGGCTGGTGTTGTCGGTCATCGTGACAGTGCTCGCAGTGGTGGCCGCCTGGATCGGTTTGAGCAACCTGCGTTCAGGAGGTGTGGCATGAAGCCTTTGCATGCATTTAGCCTGTTGGGTGTGGCGCTATTGCTGAGTGCCTGTGGTGGCGACGGCGAGCCGACCCAGGCCCACGGCCCGGATCCGAAGCTGCCGGAACCTCAGCGCGGCTTGCTGCCGAGCATGAAGATTGCGCAACCGGCTGCCTGGGGCGAACTGAAACCGACCGTGCCGGAGGGCTTCAGTGTCACCGCCATCGCCACCGGCCTGAAAATCCCGCGCCAGAGCCTGGTGCTGCCCAATGGTGACATTCTGGTGGCTGAGGGCAGGGGTGGCAGCGCGGCCAAGCTCAAGCCCAAGGATGTAATCGCCAGCCAGATCAAGGCCAAGGGCAATACCCAGGTCAAGGGTGGCAACCGCCTGACCTTGCTGCGCGATGCTGACGGCGATGGCAACTACGAGGTACAGGCCGTGTTTGCGGATAACCTCAATGCACCGTACGGCTTGGCCTATGCCAACGGTAAGGTGTATGTAGCCAACCAGGATGCGCTGGTGCGCTTTGACTACAAGGAAGGCCAGACCCAGGCCGACGGCCCGCCAACCAAGGTCACCGACCTGCCGGCCGAGATCAACCACCATTGGACCAAGGCGCTGACCATCAGCCCGGATGGCCGCTACTTGTATGTGGGGATCGGCTCGAACAGCAACATCACAGAGCGCGGCCTGGAGGTAGAGATCGATCGGGCCATGGTCTGGCAGGTCGATGCCGAGACCGGCGCACACCGGCCCTATGCCACCGGCTTGCGTAACCCGACGGCATTGACCATTCAGCCGCAGACCGGGCAGTTGTGGACGGTGGTCAACGAGCGGGATGAGCTGGGCCCCGACCTGGTGCCGGACTACCTCACTTCGGTACGTGAAGGGGGCTTCTATGGTTGGCCTTACAGCTACTGGGGGCAGCATGTGGATGAGCGGGTGCGGCCGCAGAACCCGGACAAGGTGGCGGCGGCGATCAAGCCGGATTACAGCCTGGGTTCGCATGTGGCTGCACTGGGTGTCGACTTCTCGACCTCGGCAATGGGCGAGCGCTTTGCCGACGGTGTGTTCGTGGGCGAGCACGGCAGTTGGAACCGCCCCAACCCGGTGGGGTACAAGGTGATTTTCGTGCCGTTCAGCAATGGCAAGCCTGCTGGGGAACCCATCGACTTCGCCACGGGCTTTCGCGGTGAGGATGGCAAGACCCGGGGGCGACCGGTTGGCGTGACGGTGGACCCACGGGGAGCGTTGATCATTGCCGATGACCTGGCGAATACGGTGTGGCGGGTGACGCGTAATCGCTGAAATGCCAGGCGCCCTTAAAAATTTGCATTCACAAGTGCAGTTTTTCTACGACGAATGCGGGGCGCCCTCAGAGGGCCAGCAAAGCGGCAGGTAATGGCTATGCTTGATAGCGCGTGAACCTTTCACGCGCCTATTCGGACTTGATCACAGGGAAGCACGCCTATGAACCCCATTCGTACTCTCGCTCGTGCTGTAGCCCTTGCCACGTTGGCCTCTGCTGCCAGCTTCACGGTGCAGGCTGCCGGTATCCCCATCGGGAGCGAGGCGCTGGAAAGCCATGTCACCACGCAGGTAACGGCTATCGATCTGGCCACCCGCCAGGTCACGGTGAAAGGCCCTGACGATAAGAAGGATGTGACGTTCCAGCTGACCGAAAAGGCCAAGGCGCTGCCCAACCTGAAAGTCGGTGACCAAGTCGACATCTACGTGACACGCGCGGTGGCCTATGTGCTCAATCCGGACGTGGGTGGGGCGCCGAAAGCGACTGAAGAGTCCGGTACCATCCGTGCAACCGAGCAAAACCCCAACCCGGGCGGCGAGGCGTTCCGCCAGGTCAAGGTTACCTCTCAGATCAAGAAGATCGACCTCAACACGCATGAGGTGAGCTTGTTGCCACCGGAGGGCAAGCTTCAGGTGGTCAAGGTCGAGAATCCAGACCTGCAGAAACGCATGAAGAACCTCAAGGTTGGCCAGACTGTCGACGCGATCTACACCGAAGTACTGCGCGTCGAAACCTCGCGCTGACCTCAGCCGTTGCTGACCTCGGTTGCCCCCGGGGTCGCATGCGGGGCGCGGGTGCGTGCGGTCAACAAGCGAATCAGCGGCGATGCGATGAAGGTACTGATGATGGCCATGATTACCAGCAGCGTGAAGTACTCCTTGGGCAGCACGCCTAGGTCATAGCCAACGTTCAGTACCACCAACTCCATCAGCGCCCTGGTGTTCATGCATACACCGATCAATGCCGAATCGCGGCGATTTTCGCCCAGAAGGCGGCTAGCCCCATAAGCACCGAAGAATTTGCTGGCAAAGGCCACCAGGCAGATCAACAGGCAGTTCCACAGAGCGGTGTTGCCCTCAAGGGCGCCAATATCGGTGCGCAGGCCCGTATAGGCAAAGAAGATCGGCAGGAAGAACGCATTGACCACGCCGCTGACCTTGGCATTCCACTGTTCGACGAAGGTGCGCTGGGTATGCAGCGCTACGCCAAGTATGAAACCGCCGATGATCGAAAATACCCCGATCAGGTTGGTCACTGTCGCACTGGTCAACAGAATGATCAGCATCAGCGATATCCCTTGGGTCGACAACGGCCGGCGCTGCAGGTCGCCGATTATCCAGCGCAGGACCAGTGGCCGTACCAGGGCGATCACGACGACGAAGAACAACCCGAGCGCCAGCAACCTCGCCAGAGAGGTCCAGGGATTGAACTGCGAGGCGATCAACGAAGTGACGCCGCCCAGGATCAGCCAGCCGCATACATCGTCGATTGCTGCCGCGCCAATGGTGAGCGTGGCGACCCGAGAGCGGGATAGGCCAAGCTCCATGAATATCCGTCCCAGGATAGGCAGTGCGGTGATCGACAGTGCCGTGGCAAAGAACAACTGGAAGGCTAGCAGTGAGGGTTTGTCCCCGCTGATCTGCTGCCAGAAGTACTCGGCAGTGAGCATGCCGCTGGCAAATGGCACCAGCAGCCCTCCCATGCTGATGACGATGACCGAACGCTTGCGGCCCTTGAGGTGTGTGCCGAACTCGAACTCCAGGCCGACCTGGAACATCAGCAGGATCAGGCCGATCTGCGCGGTGACCACGAAGGCAGTGGCCGTTTGCGGTACGAACAGCGCGGCCAGTTGCTCGGGGAAGAAATAGCCCAGCAGGCTCGGGCCGAGCACCAGCCCGGCAAGGATTTCGCCGGCGACCGGCGTCTGGCCCAGGCTGCGGGTGCTGAACCAGGCGATCAGCCGCGAGACGCTGAAGATCACGATGAGTTGCAGCAGAAACATCAGGGTCAGGTGCTCCGCCTGGGAACCTACGGCTGACTGGGCCTGGGGTGCCGGCGTGAGTTGCACGGTACTGGCATGAATGGCGTTGGACATGATGAAGTCCCGAAAATAAAGAGTCAGATAGGCGGCGCGAGCCAGCCACCGAATGCATGTTCCAGGGCCAGGGCTGCGTTCAGCAGCCGGTGCTCTTGCCCTGGGCCGGCGACCAGTTGCACGGAAACCGGGCAACCCTGGTCAAGGCGTCCCATGGGGACCGTCAGCGCTGGCAGCCCGAGTACGTTGAACAATGCGGTGTAGCCGATATCGCCCGGATAGCGCAGGGCATGGCCATGTTTGGGGGAGATGCCGGGGAGCACCGGTAGTGCCAGCAAGCTGTTGCCCGCCAGGCGTTCGGCCAATGCCTGTTGCAGGGCATCTCGTTTCGACAGCTGACGCGTAAGCCCGGGGCTGCCCAGGTATTCGCCCAGGCTGTCGAGTACGGTAGCCAGCCAAGGCCCGGTGGCATGCAAGGGTTTACCGGCCAGGGCCAGGCAGGCCTGGGTCAGGTGCGCCACAGGTTGGCCATCGCCGAGGATATCGGCCAGGCGAACGCCGGCTTCCTTCTTCAGCACGGCCAACCAGATGGCGAATGCGTCGTCCAGTGCCTGAGGGTGCCAGCGTTCGACCTGGGTGCCTTGTAATTGAAAGTGGTGCGCCAGGTCCTCCAGTGCCTGGGTCACTGCAGGGGATACCCGGCTGCCCCAGCTCAGGCGGTCTGGCTGGCACAGGTATAGGTGCTGCAAGGCACCGGGCGCCTGGCAATGCTGGTAGTGGCCGACAATGTTGTGATCGTGCTGGTCGGGGCCAGCGATGATTTCCAGCAGAACGGGCAGGTCTTCGGCATGTCGGCATAACGGGCCCACGGTGAAATGCCGGGCGATACCCAGTGCATGCGGCTGCCCCAGACCGCGCTCGTCAAGGGGCAGATGCCCGGTCAATGGCACCAGCCCCCGTGATGGCTTGAGGCCGAAGATGCCGTTGCAGGCCGCCGGGATACGCACCGAGCCGCCACCATCGGTGCCCAGCGCGAAAGGTACGCAAGCACTGGACACCAGCACGGCATCACCACCACTGCTGCCACCGGCGCTGCGCCCCTGCCGGTAAGGGCTGCCGGTGCAACCATAGACCGGGTTATCAGTTTCAGGCCAGAGCGCCATCTCGGCCTGGTTGCCCAGTGCCACCGGAATGGCGCCAGCCTCGATCAGGCGCTGCGCGGCAGTGGCGGTAAAACGCGCAACCTGTTGCTGGCGAAGGCGCGAGCCGCAGGTTTTCGGTGCACCGGCCAGCCCCAGGCCTTCCTTGAAACTAAAGGGCACGCCATGCAGGCGGCCCAGCGTAACCCCTTGGTCACGTTGGCGCTCGGCAACCTCGGCGGCCCGCCGTGCCTGGTCGTACAACGCCACTGCCACGGCGTTGCAGCGTTGTTGTATGGCCTGGCAGCGGCCGATGCTGTCCTCGACCAGGGCGACCGGTGACAGTGTGCCATCGCGCACCCCCGCAGCCAGGCGCACACCGCTCTGGACGAGCAGTTCGTGGTCGGCCGTCATCTTGGGCAAGACCATCAGTGTTTGGCCAGGTCGAGGAAACCACCGTCGCTACCGAATGGCGATTTGAGCAGTTCGGGGGCTTCGCCGTACTTGTAGAACAACGAGGGCATCAGCCTTAGGCTGGTTGCCCG
Organism: Pseudomonas sp. LTR0; assembly: GCF_036630035.1. Classification (NCBI taxonomy): domain Bacteria; kingdom Pseudomonadati; phylum Pseudomonadota; class Gammaproteobacteria; order Pseudomonadales; family Pseudomonadaceae; genus Pseudomonas; species Pseudomonas sp. LTR0. Next base: position 3,157,852 of record NZ_CP123734.1, on the reverse strand, counting down.
GCCCAGGTCCTGCAAGGTGCCCAGGCTGTGCCGCGCCAGCAACTTCAGGTGGCGTGGTGCCAAGCTCCAGCGCACCATGCGCATCAGTCGCAGGCGCAGCATTGCCGAGCGCAGGAAGTAGCTGGCGGCGTAACGCGGGCGAGCCTGGTTGTCGGCCTTGTACAGGGCGAAGTTGATGGTGCGCGAGTACAGGTTGGGGATCATCTGTGGGCTAATGCCCGGGTTGGAGCGGCGCACTTCGCGCAGCAGGCAGGCGAACGGCAGCGGCGATGGCTGTAAGTCACGTGTGTAGCGTGGCAGCAGGTCGGCGAACTGCTGCGCCTGGTGGCCGTCGAGGAAGTCGCCACTGACGTACATCGGCAGCACCACATGGAAGTACGCCATGTTGGCGAACAACAGCGTCCAGCCCATCAGGAACGGGTCGTCCATCACCTCATACCATTTGCTCCAGGTGTCCTGCAGTGCGAGCTGCGCCTGGATGTGCGACTCCAGGCAACTGACGTAGCCCGGGGTGAGGGTGCCCTGGATATCCTTTTCGATCATCGCAGCCACCTGCGGGATCTGCTGGGCCACGTAGGCCAGCCCTGCGCTGTTGGCCGGGTCGAAGGTGAATGCCGCGTCACCGATCAGGAACCAGCCATCGGTGGAGTAGTACTGGTTGGCTTCGTACATGTAGTTGTACATGGCGTGCTGGTCGACCACTTCGCCCGAGGCCATCAACTCGGTGATCACCGGATGATCGGCCATGACCCGCTCCTTGAATGCCTCCAAAGTGCCGATCCGCTCGTTGACCATGTCGGGCCGGTAGGTGATGCCGATGCTGATCATGTCGGCACCGTCGTCACTGCGCATGGGGATGAGCCAGATCCAGTAGCCTTTGCCGTAGAAATGGTGGGTGACGTAGTAGGGGTCGTAGCAGTGATGCTTGTCCTTGTGGGTGTTGATGTTGTGCAGAATGCTGCGGTCGAACTGGCGCAGGCGGAACCAGAAGGTACTGCGCTGGTAGGTTGGCTCCTTGTGCAGCTTGAGCTTCTTTGCCATGAAGCGATTGCGGCCTGTGGCATCCACCACCCAGTCGGCATCCAGCTGCCAGCTCTGCGCCTCGTTGCGCAGGGTCAGGCGATGGCGGGTGTGCTCACCTTCATGCAGGTCTACCGCAGCCACGTCAGCCTCTATCAGTTGCACCTGCTGCCCGGCGACGATGGCGCGCAGGTCTTTGTCGAAACTGAACCGGTTAAGGTTGTAGGCTGGCATGCGGATAACCCCGGGGGCCTCGTGGACCACGTAGTTGCGGCATTCCGGGTTGTTGCGCAGCTTCAGGTAATAGGTCAGGCCGTACTTGTGGTAGTGCTTCTCTTCGAGCAGGCTGCCCAGGCCTATGCCTTTGAAGAAGTGCGTAGTGAGTTCGACCGTCGACTCGCCGACGATCGGCCGCTTGCGGTCCGGACGGCCGATTAGCGTCACTTCCACGCCCGGCAGGCGTTTGCGCAGGTACAGGGCAGCCAGGTGGCCGGCCACGCCGGCACCCATGATAGCAATACGTTTCATGTCATCTGTCCGTGATGAGGTGAGGCACCGGGCAGCCCGGTGCCGGGGAGTGAGTCCTAGTGGCTGGCGGCTTCGATCAAGGCCTGCGGTTCGGCACGTTCGGAGTAGTCGACATTGACGAATGCATGGCGAATGCGGCCATCCTGGCCAATGATGAAAGCGCTGGCCATCGGCAGGCTGAGATCGTCGCAGTCGTTCAGTGCCTTGAGGTCGGCGCCGAGTGCCCGATACACCGCTTCCAGCTCTGGCTCCAGCTCGAAGACGATGCCGTACTGGCGCGCCAGCTGGTTGCCCGGGTCGCTCAGCAGTTGGTAGCGCACGCCAAGGGATTCGCGGGTTTTCAGGGTGGCAGCGCGGCTCTGGGCAGAGACGGCGACCAGCGTGGCACCGCTGGCGGCCAGATCGCTTGCCATCTGCTGGTATTCGCTGAGCGTTACATTGCAGAACGGGCACCACAGGCCGCGGTAAAACACCAGTACCAATGGACCGCGTGCCAGCAGGGCCCGCAGGTCCACGGCCTTGCCATCGGCATCCTCCAGCACGGCCAGCGGGGCGTTGTCGCCGGCTTTGAGCACGTGCTCCTCAGGGTGTCTTGCGATAAGGGCTTGCAACGAGGCGCCAAATTTTTCCAGCACCTCGGTGGGCAGTTGGGCCATCTGCTGTTTGACAGCGTTGAGTTTTTCCTTGAGTGACATGCTTGTTTCCTTGTGGTGGTTCACTGGGGCAGGCTTCGGGTGGCCCGGGTCTGGATGCGCTGCGAGGCCTTGCAGGCCGGGGGATGGCGCTGAAACAGCTGAAGTACCCAGTCGGGGCGGGTCTTGCTGGCATCGTTGAGCCAATTGGCGACCGAGTCCTGGGCGTATTTCTCGGCTTCGGCCAGTAGCGGTACCAGTAACGGCTCGGCCACTTCTGGTTGTTGCTTGAGCGCGGCAATGTGCTCGCACCAAACGCCGCGCGGGCGCAGGATCTCGATGCAGAACCGACGGACCAGTGGGTCTGCATCGCCGGTATGGCGGCCGAGTAGCGCCAGGGCCGCTTCAAGGTGCTGGGCCAGGCGCGGTCGCAGGGCGATCCAGGCCCATTCACGCACACCGAAGTGCTCATCGCGGGCGAAGCGAAACTGCGCCAGCAGGGCATCTTCCGCTGGCAGCGAGCGTGACAGGAACGCCTGGGCAAACGCCGCCCAACTGCGCACGGTATCGGATGGGTGCGTGCAGCATTGCTCGAACACCTGCTGGCGCAAAGACTCGGGGGCCTGCTCCAGCCACTGGCCCAACGCCAGGCCAATGGCCGCCACTTTTTTTGACAGGCCCAGTGCCTGGGCCTGGTCCGCGCTGGCAGCGAGGTGCTCTACCAACGTTGAGGGCAGTTGGCCTGTCAAGGCGTTGACCAGGGCGGCTTGATCCACCGCCAGGCATTCGGCCAGGTTGCGGGTTGGCAGTTGGCCAAGGTCGATCAGGGATTTTCGGTCGTCGCTCATTGCAGGGGTTCCATGGCGGAGGAATGGCATCCGGTGGCCGGGGCTGGTGGGCAGTAACGCCCTGGTGCGAGCAGGTGCTGCGGGTCCAGGGCGTGTTTGAGGCGCTGCCCAAGCTGCCAGGCAGGCGCCTGCGTATCGGTCAGCAGGTGCATGAAGGCCAGAGGCAGGCGATAGGGCAGTACACCTTGCTGTTTGCCGCTGTTGAACAAGTGCCGGTAACAGTCCTCTGCGCGGGCTGTGGCCTTTTCATCGTTGCGATCGAAGAGCAGTGGCAAGGTGCAGTCGATTGCCCGGCCAGACAACGTGGTGAGGGTGACCGGGCAGGGGAGGCGGTGGGTCTGGCACACATGCTCCATGTGCCTGACGAATGTTGCCACCTGCTGACTACGCAAAGGCAGGATCGGTGCGTACCAGATCAGGCCGCAGTTGTCCCGTGCCGGGTCGAGCAGGGCGCCTGCCTGCGGCCGTGCTCCGGCGACATAGGCCAGCGGCAGCGCCACCTGATTGGGCCGGCCTTCCATCAGTTCCATACCCAAGTGCAGTTTGTCCAGCATGACCCGCCAGCGCCTGGACCAGGCACCTGGCAGCAGACGCAGGGCTTGGCTTGCCCATGCCAGCTGGCGCTGGCTGCGGAACAGATAGCGGCTGCTGAAACGACGCAGTTCGGTACGGATAATGCCCTTCAGCGAGGCCAGTTGCGCCTGTTCGCAGTAAATCGAGCCCACCCCCATCCAGGCAGGCAGGGCCAGCGACCTCGCAGCGGTGTCGCGCTCAGCCTGGTTTAGCTGGGTCAGGGGACGCGCGTCATAAGCCATGCTCAGCAGGCGTGTGCTGTTCATCAGGTTGATGCCGCCCACCTGGCTGCCGCAACGGTCAAGAATGCGTTTCACCCCGTCCAGTGCTGCAGGTAACTGTGCCGCGGAGTCGACCCAGAAATAGAACGGTTGCACGACTTGCGGGCGTCGGACCAAGGCAATCGACATTTGCGTCACCACGCCTAGGCCGCTCTGGCCGAACAGGCCATCAAGGTAAGGCCCGACTCCCCACTTGAAACACGGGGTGGTGCCAGGCGCCCACATGGGCGAGCGGTAGCGCTGACCATCGGGCAGGATGGCCTCAAGGCCCATCACGGCCTGCCAGTGGTCTGTTACCGGCGTGATGCCGAACCCTCGCTCCAGCGCATTGGCCAGCACACTGCATGTGGGCCCGGCGCCGGTGACCGGGGTGAGGAAGGGCAGGTCGCGGCTGGCCAGGTAGTCGGCCAGTGCCGCCTGGGTCACGCCAGGCTCGAGGGTGACCACAGCCAGCGCTTCGTCAAAGGCGAGGATCTTGTCCATGCGCGACAGGTCGAGTTGGACGCAGTGGCTATTCGTAGTCGCCATGCCACCGTAGCCCCAGTTGTTGCCGGTGCTGGCAGGTTGCAGCGCAACGTTGTGCTGGCGGGCAATGGCCAGGCAGGCCGCCACCTCTTCGCTGTTGGCGGGCCTGAGACGGGCGCAGGCATGGGCGGGCGAGCGCATTGTGTCCTGGCGCAACCTGGCGAGCGTCGCGGCATCCGTCTGCACGTGGACGTCGCCCAGCAACGTGCGCCACGCCGCCAGGGCGGCTTGCAGGCGCTGCGGCTCAGAACGCACTCGCCATCCCCCCCATGCCGAGGAACAGGCGCAACTGATCGACATCAGCCTGGCGGCTACGCGGCAAGCTGCGGTAGCGGCGGCGGAACTCGTCCTTCATTGCCGCCACGCAGCGCCGCTTGGGAGTGCGGACAACCATCATCAATGGGCTGACGGCGGTGCTGTAGACCTTGGCACATGGGCCCAGATAGCTGGCGGCAAGGGTCTGGAACTCTTCCCGCGAGAACGCCGCCAGCAGCGAGTTGCGGTAGTCGAGCAGGGTAGCCTGATCGGCACCGTCGCTAGCGCGGCTGACGAAGTAGTCCACCGATTCCACCGACTTGAGCCTGCCGAAATCATTCAGGTAGATGGCCCGATCATTGCGCAGCACGCGCGCGATGTTGCGGAACGTCGCTTCCAGCTGAGAGAGGTCTGCCAGGTGATGCAGGGCCATGGACGAAATCACTACATCGACGCTGCGGTCGGCGATACCGGCCAGGCGCGTCATGTCTTCTTCGCGCAGTTCGACGTTGTCGATGCCCTGCTGGCGGATCGATTCACGGCCCACCTCGAGCATGCTGGTGGACAGGTCGGCACCGATGAACTCGGCCCGCGGGTTCAGCCGGGCCAACTGCAGCAATAGGCTGGCAGGGCCACAACCGATATCCAGTACGACATCACCGGGTTTGATCAGGGCGCACATCTGTGCGCAGTGGTACAAGTAGGTGCCGGACAGCGCCTGGCCCTGGCCGGCACTGTCGGCGTAGGCACTGACGCAAGTTTCGTCGACCATCACCAGGTCGGGCTCAGGTGTACGTACAAACGGTTGCCTGAGGGTGATTTCCCTGTAGATCGCGCGCAGCAATCCTGTGTCCATGAACTTGTCCTCCATGAAAGTCGTGTGGGTTTGGAACGCGGGGCGGGCTGCTCAGTCCAGTTGCAGAGCCCGTCGCACCCGCGGCGAAAGGTGGTGCGGCGAGGTGCCACAACGCGCCATGTGGGTGAGGACGTCGTCGGCACTCCAGCGAGCCTGTGCGGCGGGCAGCTGGATATGTGGGTAATGGCGCGAGCAAAAAAAGTCGAACAGGTCGGTACACGTCTGGTCGACCGTAAACTTCAGGCCTGGCGCACTGTAGGCCTTGGCGAACACATCCCGCGCCCGGGCTAGATTCACGGCCAGCGGCAGCGACAGGGCATTGTTGAGTTTGGTATAGGCCTGTACCGGGCCGATGGGCGAGAAGAACAGTACATTGCGGTAGAAGCTGGCGGCGCGCGGGTGCACGGCGATCACCAAGGTGCTCACCTTACGATGGTCAATGGCCCATCGAAACATGGCGTTGTACAGCATCAGTGGCACGCCCTTGCCCTTGTAGCGGCTACATACCGCCAAGGTCCCGACTTCGGCCACGCGCACACCGCCCAGGCGCTGCAGCACAGCCTCGTTGATGTGCACATCCTCCAGTGGAAGGCCCAGTGCCGAGTCTTCGATCAGCGACACGGTGCCAACCACTCGCCCGTCTTTCAGAGCCACGAAGGTGGTAGTGCCCGGTAGCAGGTGAAACGGCGAAAACCGCATGCCCGCACGGCACACGGTGGCGATGCCGCGGCGTGCATAGCTCTCGTTGACCAGACGCAGGGCCTGCTCGAGTTCGAACAGGTTCTGCACCGGGCGAAAGCTGAAACCCTCGATGGCCAGTGGCTGTCTGGCAAGGCGGCGGATGAACAGGCGCCGGTAAAGGGCCGCTGGCAGGCAGGCCTCGAGCCAAGGTTGGCGACGACTTAACCGGTCGTGTTCGCTATGTACCCGGGGCTTCCTGCCAAGCCGGGCCAATACGCTCTGATTTTGCAACATTATCCACCTCCATGTGGTCTTGCGGGTGTGTCTTGGGTTCAGTGCTTGTCCGGTGGCAGTGCCAGGGCAGGACTGGCCGAGAGTGCCTGTAGCGTGATGGACAGGGCGTCGCGTTGCGTGTTGTCCAGTGACTGCATGATCGTGCCGATCCAGTCAGTGTGTTCTGCGAATACGGCGTCGAGTACCGCTATGCCTGCCGAGGTAAGGCTGATGCTCAGCTTGCGACGGTCATGGGCGTCCTTGCGGCGCTTGATAAAACCGTCACCCTGCAGGCCGTCGAGCAGGCCGGTTACGGTGCCCGAGGTGATTGCCAGGCGCGTCGCCAGCTCCAGCGGTGCCAGGCGGCCGCCTGCACCTTGCAAGGTCAGGAGGATTGCGAATCGCCCTTCCGACAGGTTATGGCGGGCCAACCGTGCGGCGCATACCCGGTTGATGGCCGCTGCAGCGGACAGCAGTTCGAAACACAGGCGCACGTTCTGCCTGGCGTCAGCGGGGGCCTCGGCCAGTGCATCGAGCATGATGTGATGCTTGTTCTCAAGAATATTCATAAGGCGCAGTTTATCTTGGTGCCTTAGTAAGTCAACAGCACAGATGTTTCAGGGTTAAGACAACATGCGCACGCCGGACGGAAGGGATGTTTCACTATGCATGGTACGAATAGTTCAAGTGCAGGATTTTGATTTCTATCAGTACTGGGTAATGCACCATCATGGTGGCCATCGATACCTTGGATGAGGAATGCCATGTTCAGTAAATCAATGCTTCTGCTGGCGCTTCCTGTGGCCATGGCGTTGCTTGCCGGTGCTGTGTTGCCGTTTCAGGCCGCAGGTAATGCTGCGGCAGGCCGGGCACTTGGGCATTGGCTGTGGGGGGCTTTCACATCGTTGACGGTAAGCATGCTGGTGGTGATTGCTGCCCTGCTGATTATTCGGGTGCCGGTGCCAGACATGGGAAAGGCCCTGCAGGGGCCCTGGTGGTTGTGGGTTGGTGGCGTGCTGGGGGCAATGTATGTAGCCGGCGCCGCAGCACTCACCCCTAAACTTGGCGCAGCAGGGTTCCTGGTACTGGTGGTGGCTGGGCAGATCATCACGGCAGTGCTTGCCGACCACTATGGGGTGATGGGGTTGGGTGGCAAGCCGCTCAGTCTGGCCAGGGTGGCCGGCGTGGTGCTGATCCTGTGCGGAGTAATGCTGGTACAGGGCACTTGGGCGACGGCATCACCGGTCCATTCCACGGCAGCTGTGAAAGGGCAGGAAAACTGATCAGCGCCCTGGTTGGCTGCACGCCCATACGGTTTCGCGCAGCCAGCGGTGCCCGGGGTCAGTGTCCTTGCGGTTGTGCCAGGCTTGCTGATAATCGAACGAGGGGATGGCCAGTGGTGGCGTGAACTGGCGCAGTGTCCTGTGCTGGCGCAACGACCCCACAGCGCGGCTGGCCACCGTCAGGATCAGGTCGGTGCCGGCCAGCACTTCGACTGCCGCACTCCAGTGCGGCAAGGCCAGGGCGATACGGCGTTGCAGGCCCCGGGCGGCCAGTGCGCGCTCGATTTCATCGAAAGCATCCGGGCGCATGGCCATCAATACATGTGGGCGTGCCAGCCAGTCTTCCAGGGCCATGCCGCCGCTGGCAGGCAGCACCTGGCGATCGGCAACGCTGATGAAGCGATCCGCAAACAGGGGCTGGACGGTGATGTCCTGAGGCAGTTCGGGGAACAGGCCCAGGGCCAGATCCAGTTCGCCATCGAGCAACTGCGCCAACATGGTTTCACGGCTGGCCTGGCTGATGGCCAGGTCCACCCCGGGCGCGACTTGGCGCAGGTGGCGTAGCAGATGCGGCAGGATGATGCGCGAAGCGTAATCGGATAGCGACAGCCGGAATCGGCGCTGGGCCCGGGCTGGGTCGAACAGCGGGGTGGCCAGCAGGCTGTCGAGATTGCTCAGTGCATCCTGTAGTGGCTGTGCCAGCGACAGGGCGCGGGCAGTGAGGACCATGCCGCCGCCTTGGCGTACCAGCAAAGGGTCGTCGAAGTGTTTGCGCAACTGCGCCAAGGCGTGGCTCACCGCCGGTTGGCTGCGGTGCAGGCGCAAGGCTGCGCGGGTCACGTGCTTTTCGCTGAGCAGGGCGTGCAACGCGAGCAGCAGGTTGAGGTCGATCTTGCGCAGTTCATCCATAGGGTGAATGGCCTTGGTCAATTCTGGCGACTTGTATCAGCTTAACAAATGCTTGAGTCTTGCACGCGCTTACAAGCTGCTGGCGATAGAGGCCACTTCACAGCACATGAATTCTACTAAATGGGTTTATGTTTGTTCTGTAATTCACTGATAAAAAACCATTATCTTCTTGCAGTCGCATGCTGAACACACTGCTCAAAGTAAGTCCGCTTTATCGCTGCCGGCTTGAGTCGCGAGCGGCTGTTGTAGGTTTGTTCGGTAATGCCGAAGGCTGTCATGCGCATCCACGGCTTGGGAAACTTACGCACCTGAAGCTTCTTGCGTGTGGCGTACAGCGTTACCCCGGAAAGCTTGGCCTGCTGGGCTTCGGCGGCTATCTGTGCACCCCAGCCGCAGGTGTGACGATCGTTCTGGCTCAGTGCCCTGGCCTGGGCGCCGAAAGCGAGGGTGGCCAGCACGCAGCCGGCCATCGTTGCTAGAATTACTCGCATATTGCGGTCCTAAGCGTCTGAAAGAAAACGGAGTTTGCCTTCGCTTTCCGGTGCTGTGGGCCAGCAATTTGCCGTCAGGTTACGCGCAGAGGATTGGCTGCGGGCTTGCGCAGGCTCGTCCAGGCCAGACTGGCAACCCAGACTACCGACACGCCATAGTTGAGACGTTGATACAGGCCGAACAACTGGCCACTCTGCGCCGCCTTGCCCATCAACGCGACGGTGGTAATCGCCAGCACCACGCAAGCCAGCGAGAACAGCGCCAGGGCGGGGGAGCCGGCAATACGGTTGCCCAGCCATGCCCATAGGGCGCTGGCGAAAGTCAGCGAGAGGAACATCAGCAAACCAAACAGGTTATGCAGTTGCTGCGAGGTAGATGGCTGTGCCGGTGCGCAGCCCTGGTCGCAGGGGAACCAGCCGGTGCCCAAACTGCCCATGCCATGCAGCAACACCAGGCCCGCACTCAGCAGCGCCAGCGTCGAGCTACGCCAGCGCCGCACCAGGCCCCAGGCAAACAGGGCAAACAGCAGGGCTAGGGGGAAGTTGTTGACCCGTGGTGACCAGCTGTGGGTTGGCGAACCGGCCGCGCCAAGCTGGCTCATGGCCTGTTGAAGGTGGTCGTAGCCGGGGTAGGCCTGGGCGGTGAGCCAAACGCCCGCCAGCAGCCAGAGGGGGATCAGCAGGCCACTGCCGAGCAAAAGGCGGTCGAGGGTTTTCATACTGCAGATTCCTTCCATGGATCAGTGAGCGTGAAGGCGTACAGTACAGGCTCGCGCAGACCATGGGCCAATCATTCTGCGCGCTTTTTCATGGGGCATGGTCGGCAAAGATGGACAATAAATACCGCACCGGGTGTATGTGATCGTACAACCGCTTGCGCTATGATGAGCGCTGTCTTTCTAGGTGAAATACAGGGCAATGACAGAGCAACAGGTACAGGCAAGGACCCGGCGCAAGCCGCGCAGTCTGGCCCAGGAACTGGTCACGGTGCTGACCGAACGCATTCGCAGCGGCCAGCTCAAGCGCGGCGACAAGCTGCCGACCGAATCGCAGATCATGGCCGAAGAGGGCGTCAGCCGCACGGTGGTGCGTGAGGCGATTTCGCGGTTGCAGGCCGCCGGGCAGGTAGAGACCCGCCACGGCATCGGCACCTTCGTGCTGGATGCGCCGGCTACGGGCGGTTTCCGTATCGACCCGGCCACCGTGGTCACCCTGCGCGAGGTGCTGGCGGTGCTGGAGTTGCGCATTGCCCTGGAGATTGAGTCGGCCGGGTTGGCGGCCCAGCGGCGAAGCGACGAAGCGCTGGCCGGTATGCGGGCGGCGCTGGACGAACTCAACGAGGGGGCGGCCCACGCCACTGATGCGGTGTCGGCGGACTTCCAGTTCCACCTGCGCATTGCCCAGGCCAGCGGCAACCACTACTTCGCCGATATCATCAACCACCTGGGTACCAGCATCATTCCGCGCACCCGGCTGAATTCGGCGCGCCTGGCCCATGATGATCAGGCGCATTACATGAGTCGCCTGATGCATGAGCACGAGGCGATCTATGAGGCGATTGCCCGGCGTGACAGCGAAGGGGCGAAGATGGCCATGCGCATGCACCTTAGCAACAGCCGCGAGCGCTTGCGCCAGGCGCATGAGGCGGCTGAAGCGCAAGGGACCTGAAGCCTTTGCTGCCTGTACTGGCCTCTTCGCGGGCAAGATAGCCCTGTAGGAGCGGGCTTGCCCGCGAAGAGGCCGGTACAGTCAGAAAGAAAAGCCCCGCCGTGCGCAGGGCTTTCCTGTTTCTGGCAGCCAGTCAGATCGCCCCGTCACTCCACTGCCCGTTCACCAACCGCCGCAGCCCCAGCGGGTTGCCGTCGCGCAGTGCCTCAGGCAGCAGCGTCTGCGGATAGTTCTGATAGCACACCGGGCGCAGGAAGCGGTCGATGGCCAACGTGCCGACCGAGGTGCCACGCGCATCGGAGGTAGCCGGGTACGGGCCTCCGTGCACCATCGCATCACAGACTTCGACACCGGTCGGGTAACCATTGACCAGGATTCGACCGACTTTCTCCTCCAGCAGCGGCACCAGCCAGGCGAACGCATCGAAGTCTTCCGCCTCGCCGATCAGCGTCGCGGTCAGCTGGCCACGCAGGCCTAGCAGCGCTTCGCGCAGTTGGTCGTTGTCCTGCACCTCTACGGCCACGGTGGTGGGACCAAACACTTCCTCCTGCAACAGCGGGTCGGACTCGACCAGCAGGCGTGCATCGGCCTTGAACAGCTGAGCGCGCGCCTGGTTGCCTTCCTGCGCCTGGCCGGCCACATGCTCGATACCGGCATGGGCATGCAGGTGTTCAAGGCCGCCGACGTAGCTGCGCAGGCCGCCAGCGTTGAGCATGGTTTGCCCGGCTTGCTGGTCCAGGTACTGGCCAAGGTCGGCGAGCAACTGGCTGTACTGTGGCGACTGCAAGCCAATCACCAGTCCAGGGTTGGTGCAGAACTGCCCGGCACCCATGCACACAGACCCCGACAACTCGCGGGCAATGGCCTCGCCACGCTTGGCCAGGGCACCCGGCAGGATGATGACCGGGTTGATGCTGGACATCTCGGCAAATACCGGGATTGGTTGCGGGCGCTCAGCGGCCATGCGGCAAAGGGCGTCGCCGCCTTTCAACGAGCCGGTGAAGCCAACCGCCTGGATCGCTGGGTGCTTGACCAGCCACTCGCCCACGCCGCCACCAAACACCATGTTGAACACGCCCTTGGGCATGCCGGTACGCTCAGCGGCGCGCACGATGGCGCAACCGACCAGGTCGGCCGTGGCCATGTGGCCGCTGTGCGCCTTGAATACCACGGGGCAGCCTGCGGCCAGGGCGGCGGCGGTATCCCCCCCGGCGGTGGAGAAGGCCAGCGGGAAGTTGCTGGCACCGAACACCGCGACCGGGCCCACGCCGATGCGCATCTGGCGCAGGTCTACGCGTGGCAGCGGCTGGCGCTCGGGCAGTGCCAGGTCAATGCGCGCGCCGAGGAAGTCGCCGCGGCGCAGCACCTGGGCGAACAGGCGCATCTGCCCGCTGGTGCGGCCACGCTCGCCCTGGATACGGGCGGCGGGCAGGGCGGTCTCGCGGCAGACGATGGCGACGAAGGCGTCATCCAGTTCGTCGAGTTCAGCGGCAATGGCGTCGAGGAACTCGGCCCGACGTGCCGGGGCCAGTTGGCGGAACTCGGCGAAGGCAGCGGCGGCGGCCTTGGCGGCCTGGTCCACTTCGGCTTCGGTGGCCTGGGCAAAGCTGTAGGGCAGGGCTTCGCCAGTGCTGGCGTCCAGGCTCTGCAGGCGCTGAGGGCCAGCGGCACTGCGCTGACCGGCGATGAAGTTATGGCCGAGGATTTCAGGCATGGGGTGCTCCTGTGGGCTTGAGGGTGGAGTGTGTGAATGCGTGGTCAGGGCTGCGGCATCAGGTAATGGGCGCCGGGTTGAACAGGGTGATGTCGTTGTGCAGCCGGTGTTGTTCGGCCCAGGTCTGCTTGCGGCCGCTGGCCACGTCCAGGTAGTAATGGAACAGTTCCCAACCCAGCTCCTCGATGGTCGAGCGACCACTGGCGATGCGACCGGCGTCGATGTCGATCAGGTCGGGCCAGCGCTGGGCCAGTTCGCTGCGGGTGCACACTTTGACCACCGGTGCCATGGCCAGGCCATACGGGGTGCCGCGGCCGGTAGTGAAGACGTGCAGGTTCATGCCGGCTGCCAGCTGCAAGGTGCCGCAGACAAAGTCGCTGGCCGGGGTGGCGCAGAAAATCAGGCCTTTGCGATTGACCCGTTCGCCTGGGCCGAGCACACCCTGGATAGCGCCGCTGCCAGACTTGACGATCGAACCCAGCGATTTCTCGACGATGTTCGACAGCCCGCCTTTCTTGTTGCCCGGCGTGGTGTTGGCGCTGCGGTCGGCGGCGCCTTGCTGCAGGTAGCGGTCGTACCAGTCCATTTCGCGCACCAACGCGTCGGCAACGGCCTGGTTTTCCGCGCGCGAGGTCAGCATATAGATCGCGTCGCGCACCTCGGTCACTTCAGAGAACAGCACAGTGGCGCCAGCGCGGACCAGCAAGTCCGCGGCATAGCCCAGTGCCGGGTTGGCGGTGATGCCTGAGAAGGCGTCGCTGCCACCGCATTGCATGCCGAGGATCAGTTCGCTGGCCGGGACCGTTTCGCGGCGGCGCTGGTCCAGCTTCTTCAGGCGGGTTTCGGCCAGGTCCATGATCTGCTCGATCATTTCGACAAAGCCAAGGCTGGCATCTTGCAGGCGGTACAGCCATGGGTCGCTGAGGTCCACCGACGGGTCGTTGTCGTGCATCACCTGGCCGGCTTGCAGTTTTTCACAGCCCAGGCTGATCACCAGTGCCTCGCCGCCGAGGTTGGGGTTGCGCGCCAGGTTGCGCACGGTGCGGATCGGGATGTAAGCGTCGCGGGCATTGATTGCCACGCCGCAGCCGTAGCTGTGGGTAATGGCCACCACGTCGTCGACGTTGGGGTATTTGGGCAGCAGCTCGTTGCGAATGCGCTTGACCGCATGTTCCAGCACGCCGGTCACGCATTGCACGGTGGTGGTGATGCCGAGGATATTGCGGGTGCCGACAGTGCCGTCGGCATTGCGATAGCCCTCGAAGGTGAAACCCTCCAGCGGCGGCAGCGGCTGTGGCACGGCGTCGCAGCGCGGCAGGCTGTCCAGTTCCGGCGCAGCCGGCATGGCCAACTGGCTTTCCTGTACCCAGCTGCCTTGGCGCAGGTCTTCCAGCGCGTAGCCGATGATTTGCCCGTAGCGGCGTACCGGCTCGCCCTTGGCGATGGCCACGGTGGCCACCTTGTGACTTTGCGGCACGCCTTCGACCAGAGTCAGGCCGTCGGCAAAGCGGGCGCCTTCGCCCAAGCCGCCGTCGTTGACGACCACCACGACGTTATCGTCGTCGTGCAGGCGGACGTAGCGGGGCGAGTCGGAATGTTCGATCAACTGCATGTTTGGGCCCTACTTGTCAGATTCTCAGGCTTTTGTACATCCGCCCGCGCCGGGTGACCCGGCACGGGCGTGTTCTTTCAGTGACGCGAACTGGCCAGTTCGCCGTCGGTGGCAGGCTCAGCGTGTGGCTTTGGGGCGGCATCACGCAGCTCGATGCGCTTGATGGGGCCGACGATAACCAGGTAGCTGAATACTGCGACCAGCGCGTTGGCACCCACGTACACAAGCGCCCACTTGAACGAGCCGGTGGCGCTGATGATGTAGCCGATCACGATAGGGGTGGTGATCGAAGCGATGTTGCCGAAGGTGTTGAACAGGCCACCGGACAGCCCGGCGATCTGCTTGGGCGAAGTGTCCGCTACCACCGCCCAGCCCAGCGCACCGATGCCCTTGCCGAAGAACGCCAGCGTCATGAAACCAACCACCATCCACTCGGCATCGACGTAGTTGCAGAACACCATGGTGGTGGACAGCAGCAGGCCACAGACGATCGGCAGTTTGCGCGAGAAGGTCAGCGAGTTGCCGCGGCGCAGCAGCCAGTCGGAGATCACACCACCCAGTACGCCACCGATGAAACCACACACCGCCGGCAGCGAGGCGATGAAGCCGGCCTTGAGGATGGTCATGCCACGTTCCTGCACCAGGTACACCGGGAACCAGGTGAGGAAGAAGTAGGTGATGGCGTTGATGCAGTACTGGCCCAGGTAGACGCCCAGCAGCATGCGGCTGGTCAGCAACTGCTTGATGTAACCCCATTTCGGGCCGTCGCTGCCGCGCTTCTGGTCCATGTCGACCAGGCCGCCGTTCTGCTCGATGTGCTCGAGTTCGCTTGGGCTGATACGCGGATGTTGGCGCGGGTTGTAGATGGTCTTCAGCCACACCACCGAGAAGATGATGCCCAGCACACCCATGACCACGAACACGTGCTCCCAGCCGAAGCTGAACACGATCCAGCCCATGATCGGGGCGAACAGTGCAGTGGCGAAATACTGCGCCGAATTGAAGATGGCCGACGCCGTGCCGCGTTCCTGGGTCGGGAACCATGCAGCGACGATGCGCGCGTTACCCGGGAATGACGGGGCTTCGGCGAAGCCCACCAGGAAGCGCAGGGTGAAGAGGGTGACCACGGCCCAGGCAACCGGAAGGCCACCGACAAAACCCTGCAGCAGGGTGAACAGCGACCAGGTGAAGATGCTGAAGGCGTAGACGTTCTTGGAACCGAAGCGATCGAGCAGCCAGCCACCAGGAATCTGGCCAGCCACGTAAGCCCATCCGAAGGCGGAAAAGATATAACCGAGGGTTACGGCGTCAATGCCGAGGTCTTTCTGCAGGCTGGAGCCTGCGATTGCAATGGTAGCGCGATCGGCATAGTTGATCGTGGTCACCAGAAACAGCATGAACAGGATCAGGTAGCGCACATGCGTCTTCTTAGTCGCTTGCATGCTGGCAATACTCCCACTAGTTATTTTTGTGCGGGCTCACGAATTGTAACCGGAGTGGGGCAGGCCCACTCCGGGCGCGGCATGTGGCAGGCCGCGGGCGGCGTTTACTGCGGGCCCATCTTGTCCATCAGCGCGGCGAGCATCTCGTACTCTTCGGCGGTGAGGTCGGTCAGCGGAGTACGCACCGGGCCTGCGTCATAACCGGCAATTCTGGCGCCAGCCTTGACGATGCTGACGGCGTAGCCGGCCTTGCGGTTGCGGATGTCCAGGTACGGCAGGAAGAAATCGTCGATCAGCTTGGCCACGGTGGCGTGGTCGTCGCGGGCGATGGCGTTGTAGAAGTCCATGGCGGTTTTCGGCACGAAGTTGAACACCGCGGAGGAGTACACCGGTACGCCCAGGGCCTTGTAGGCGGCCGCATACACTTCGGCGGTCGGCAGGCCACCCAGGTAGCTGAAGCGCTCGCCCAGGCGACGACGGATCGACACCATCAGCTCGATATCACCCAGGCCGTCCTTGTAGCCGATCAGGTTCGGGCAACGCTCGGCCAGTTTTTCCAGCAGGTCGGCGTTCAGGCGGCAGACGTTGCGGTTGTACACCACCACACCGATGTTTACCGATTTGCACACCGCTTCGACGTGGGCGGCGACGCCGTCCTGGCTGGCTTCGGTCAGGTAGTGCGGCAACAACAGCAGGCCCTTGGCACCCAGGCGCTCGGCTTCTTGCGCGTATTCGATGGCCTGACGGGTGGAGCCGCCGACACCGGCGAGGATCGGTACCGAAGTGGCGCAGGTGTCAACCGCGGTCTTGATCACCTGGCTGTATTCGCTTGCGGCCAGGGAGAAGAATTCACCGGTACCGCCGGCGGCGAACAGCGCGCTGGCGCCGTAGGGGGCCAGCCACTCAAGGCGCTTGATGTAGCCAGCCGGGTTGAAGTCGCCCTGGGCGTTGAAGTCGGTGACCGGGAAAGACAGCAGGCCGTGGGAGAGGATGGATTTGAGTTCTTGTGGATTCATTGTTGTTGGCATCCTGGGGCGCTTGGTGAAGGGTGTTGTTTTGCGTTGGAGGTAAGTTATCGTACAACTTCGAGTGTGGCTAGCCCCTTTCGGAATTTTTTGTTTGGGTGTTTAGGTGCTCAGGTGGCCAGTTTGAGAATGGCGGTGGCGCGGAGATCCAGCGCCGCCCGCGCGGCGCATCGCGAGCTGCGCTCGCTCCTACGTTTGTTTCGGGCCAATCATTCCTGTGGGGTTCGCGCGCGAACGCCTTGGCGCATGGCGCGAAATCGCGTCGTACAAACAAGGCGGTCGCGCGCGCCTGTCACAGGCGTAACTGGCCCGAAACAAACGTAGGAGCGAGCGCAGCTCGCGATGCGCCGCGCGGGCGGCGCGCGATCGCACCGGCGCAGAAGGCATAACGACAACCACATAACGGTCATCGTATCTCTTGGAAGAAAAAGGATCGCGGAGACAGGCACAAGCCCGCCGCCCGATTCCACGGGAAGTGTTCTGGGACCAGCAGAGGGTGACCGGGGAAACGGGGGCGGCCTTGCGCCGCCCCGCGATCAAAGCAGAGGAAACTGAAGGTCAGGCCGCGTGCTGGCGCTTGATTTGCGCCTTGCGTACCTGGGCCCGGCAAGCATCGCCGAAAGCCTGGAAGATCTTTATCGAGTCAGGGTTCTTCGCCGCTTGCCACTCAGGGTGCCACTGCACCGCGAACAGGAACGGCGAAATGCTTGGCGCATGAATCGCTTCGACCAGGCCATCTTCGGCACGGGCGATCGCTTCAATACCGGCGCCGAGCTTGTTCAGGCCTTGGCCATGCAGCGAGTTGACGCGAATCTCGTCGGTACCCAGGGTTTCGTGCAGCCAGCTGCCCGGCTGGATCTTCACCCCATGCACCTGGGCGTACTGCACTTCGACCGGGTCTTCCGGGTTTTCCCGGTGGTCATTGAATCCAGGTTCGGCATACACCTTCTGGTAAATGTCACCACCCAGGGCCACGTTGATTTCCTGCATGCCACGGCAGATGCCGAAGATGGGCAGGCCACGCTTGATCGCCGCCTTGACCAGCGGAATGTCGAACAGGTCGCGGTTCTGGTCCTGGCCTTTGCCTGGAGTCTGGTTTTCCTGGCCATACAGGGCTGGGTCGATGTTGCTGCCAGCGCCAGTCAGGTACACGCCGTCGGCCATGTCCAGGTAGGTCTCGAGGTCTTCAGTACCGAAGCAGGTGGGTACCAACACCGGGACGCAATCGGAGAACTCGACCAGCGGGCTAATGTATTTGTGGGTCATGACCTGGTAGTCATGGCCTTTGCGCTCTTGGGTGCCCATGGTCATCAGGACGACAGGTTTGCGCAGGGAAGGTTGCTTGTTGCCAATGTTGCTGTTGGACATATGTCACCTTGGGACAGGTTCGACCTGTCGTTGTTGTGCAGGCGCACGGCGCGGGGCCCTGATTGCTGCCTGTGGCCCCGAGCACTGCCGGCTCGTCAGAGGCGACGATTCCGGTCGGGGCTTGTAGATAGCTTGCCAGAGCCGTTCGATATGTCAAACAACGGAAGAGGGCTTTAACGCAGGCAATACACCGTTTTTTGGGGGCTGAAACCGATGCGGGCCTGTGGCGGCGTGGGTTTGGCAGGGGCGGCGGTCAATAATATTTAACGATGCAGTTGGGTCATTGCAGCGGTGCAATGAATAGGTAGCTCGAAGTCTCCTCGGTCCTTGTGGGGCAACTGTCTTGCTCAACGTCTAAAAGCTGGCGCGATCCCTGTGGGAGCGGGCTTGCCCGCGAACACGGGCGAAGCCCGTGCCATCCACGGCGGTGTCTTCCTCGCGGGTAAACCCGCCCCACAAGCTTTCAATCAATGCAGTATCTGCGCCAGGAACGCCTTGGCCCGCTCGGTGCGCGGCTGGTTGAAGAACACCTGCGGCGGGCTGTCCTCGATGATCTGCCCCCCCTCAAGGAACAGCACCCGCTCGGCTACCTGCCGGGCAAAGCCCATTTCATGGGTGACGCACAGCATGGTCATGCCCGTGCCAGCCAACTGCACCAGCACATCCAGCACCTCGGCGACCATTTCCGGGTCCAGCGCCGAAGTGGGCTCGTCGAACAGCATGATCCGCGGCTTCATGCATAGCGCCCGGGCGATTGCCACGCGCTGCTGCTGGCCGCCGGACAGCTGGCTGGGGTATTTGTGCGCCTGGCTTTCGATGCCGACTTTGCTCAGGTACATGCGTGCCCGCTCCTCGGCGTCCTTGCGTGACAGCCCGCGCACGCTGGTGGGGGCCAGCAGGCAATTGTCGAGCACGCTCATGTGCGGGAACAGGTTGAAGTGCTGGAACACCATACCGATGTCGCTGCGTACCTGTGACGCCTCGCGCGTGGTGGCCGCCAGGTCGATGCCGTCCACCTGGATGCTGCCCTGCTGGGCGACTTCCAGGCGGTTGATGCAACGGATCAGGGTCGACTTGCCCGAGCCGGACGGCCCGCACAGCACGATGCGTTCGCCTTCGCGCACCTGCAGGTCGATGTCACGCAGCACGTGGAACGCGCCATAGTGCTTGTTCAGGCCTTCGATGCGAATCAGCACCGGACGCGGGTCGGGTTCGGGGGCAAGGGTGGCAAGGCTCAGTGGTGCGGTCATCTTGTTGTTCTCCCGCATGGGTTCAGTCGAAACGGGTCGCGCTGTAAGGCGCGGGGTCGGTGAAGGGGGGCTCGCCAGTGAGCAGCTCGGCCAGCAGCCGGCCGCAGACCGGGCCCAGTGTGAGACCGTGATGGGCATGGCCAAAGTTGAACCACAGCCCTGGGTGGCGCGGCGCCGGCCCGATCACCGGGCGCATGTCGGGCAGGCAGGGGCGGCGGCCCAGCCAAGGCGTGTCGTCCAGGCGCTCGCCGAGGGCCGGGAACAGCTTGCGCGCCAAGGCCTCGCAGCGGCCCAGTTGAATCTGGTTGCCGGGCGCACTGGCTGCGTCGAACTCGATGCCGGTGGTCAGGCGCACACCGCGCGCCATCGGCGCCAGAACATAGCCGCCTTGGGTGTCGCAGATCGAGTGCTCCAGCTGAGCGCCGTCACGGGTGCTGTAGTGCATGTGGTAGCCCCGCTTGATTGCCAGCGGGATCTGGTAGCCCAGGCCGCTGAACAGGTCGGCCGACTGTGGACCGAGGCAGGCCACCACTTCGTCGGCAGTGATCGGGCCGCGACGGCTCTCTACCCGCCATTGGCCATTGGCCTGGCGCAGGCTGCGCGCATCGCCATGCACAAACTGCCCGCCGCGTTGCAGGAACAGCGCCGCATAGCCACGGGTGAGCGCGCCGGGGTTGTTCACGGTTTTCGGGTCGAGCCAGTGAATGCCACCGACCACGGTGGCGTCCAGTTGGTGCTCACGAGCCTGCAGTTGCCCGCATTCGAGGATTTCGAATTGCAAGCCATAGCGGCTCAGGCCCTTGGCATCGGTTTTTGCCTGCTCGAACAGCGCTGGGTCGCGGAACACTTCGATCCAGCCTTTGGCTTGCACCAGACTTTCCAGGCCGGCAGCAGCGATCAGCGCGTCATGCTCTTCGACACAGCGCTGCACCAGCGGCAGCATATCGGCGGCGGCCCCAGCCAGACGCCCGGGTGCCGACTGGCGCCAGTAGCGCCACAGCCACGGTGCGGCCTTGGGCAGGTGCGCCAGGCTGTAGCGCACATCGGGCTGGCGGTTCAGGCCGTAGCGCAGCAGTGCGCTCAATTGCCGTGGAAAGGCATAGGGGATGACACTGGAGCGCTCGATCAGCCCGGCGTTGCCATGGCTGGTGCCGCTGCCCGGTTCGTCGCGGTCGATCAGAATTACCTGGCGCCCGCGTGCCTGCAGGTGCAGCGCGGTGCTGACGCCGACAATGCCGGCGCCAAGGACAAGGGTCTGGCAATGCATGAAACGTATCCTTCGGTCAGTTCAGGTGGCGGCCCAGGCGGGCTTCCAGGTGTTTCAACAGGCGCCGCACCAGTTCGACGATCACCAGGTAGAGCACGGCGGCCCACAGGTAGATCTGGAAGTCGAAACTGCGCGAGAAGGCCAGTTTGGTCACGCCCATCAGGTCGTAGATCGTCACCAGCGAGGCGATCGCGCTGGCCTTGATCATCAGGATCAGTTCGTTGCCCAGCGGGCCAATGGCCACCAGCAGCGACTGTGGCAATATCACCTTGAAGAAGGTGGTCGAGCGTTTCAGGTTCAGCGCCCGAGCCGCTTCATGCTGGCCAGGCGCAACCGCCATCAGGCTGCCGCGGAAAATCTCGGCCTGATAGGCGGCGGTGTTCAGAGTGAACGCCAGCAAGGTGCAGAACCACGCTTCGCGGAAGAACCACCACAGGCCGACGTCCTGCCAGAAGCCCTTGAGCGAACCCAGGCCGTAATACAGCAGGAACAATTGCGCCAGCAGCGGCGAGCCGCGGAAGAAGTACACGTAGCCGGCAGCCATGCGCTGCAGCAACAGGCTGTGAGACATGCGTGCAAGGGCCAGCAGAAGGCCGAGCACAGCGCCCAGGCTGAAGGAAATCGCCACCAGCTTGGCGGTTACCAGCAGGCCGTCGATGAAGCGTGGGCCGTAGCGCTCCAGCAGGTCGGGGTCGAGCACCATTGCCAGCAGTTGATCGAAGCTCATGCGCGTGCTCCTTGCAGGTGGCGGTTGCTGCGCCGTTCGATGTAGGCGAATACGCGCCCGGACAGTGCCGCGAACAGCAGGTAGCCCAGGCAGGCGACGCCGTAGAAGAACATCGGCTCCTTGGTTACGCTGACCGCCAGGTTGGTCTGGCGCATCAGGTCGACCAGCGAGATGGTCGACACCAGCGAGGTGTCCTTGAGCAGCGACAGCCAATTGTTGGACAAACCGGGCAGGGCGATGCGGGTCAGTTGCGGCAGCAGCACCTTGAAGAAACCGGTGCGCTTGCTCAGGCCAAGCGCCGAGCAGGCTTCCAGTTGGCCCTTGGGCAGGGTCTTGAAGGCGGCCAGCCAGATCTCGCTGGAAAACGCGGCGAACACCAGGCTGAAGGCGATCATCGCGGCGAGGAAGGTGTTGATGATGAACTCACCTTGATAACCCATGGCGGCGAGGATCTTCTGTGCGGCGATCTGGCAGCCGTAATAGATGATCAGCAACGTCAGTAGCTCGGGCAGGCCGCGGAACACGGTAGAAAAGGTGGTGGCCCAGGCCCGTGGCAGGCGTTTGCGTGAGCGCGCCGCCAGCGCGACCACCAGGCCCAGTGGCAGGCCGATGGGCAGGCAGGCCAGGGCCAGGGAAACGGTAACCAGCGCGCCGGCCAGCAACGCCTGGCCCCAGCCTCCGCTGGCGAAAGACAGCAAGGACAATTGATCGAGCATGACGAACCCCTAACTTGGAGGGGCGCTCACCCTTGCAGGCGCGGGCAAGCCCGCGCCTGCAAGGGTGAGGCGCAAGGCCAGTGGTCAGTTATAGATATCGAAAGCGAAATATTTGCTGGCGATTTTCTGATAGGTACCGTTGGCCACGATCTGTTGCAGCGCGGTATTCAGGCGCTGGCGCAGGGCTTCGTCGTCCTTGCGCACAGCGATGGCGGCATCGGCTTTGGTGTCGGCCACGTCGCCAAGGATTTTGCAGCAATCCCCGCCGTTCTTGTTCATCCACTCGTGCAGCGGGAATTTGTCGGCAATCACACCGTCCAGGCGGCCGGCCGCCAGGTCTGCGTTGGCTTCGTCCATGGTCGGGTACAGTTTTACGTCGGCACCGGCCTTGCCATACACGTCTTCGGCGTAGATGGCCTGGGTGGACGAAGACTGCGCACCGACGGTGTAGCCGACAAAGTCGGTCTGGGCGCTGTCGATCTTGCTGTCCTTGGCAACCGCCACGGTCAGTGGCGTGCGGTAGTAGTGGTCGGTGAAGGCGATCTTCTTGCGTCGCTCTTCGGTGTCGATCATCGACGCCACCACGGCGTCATACTTGCGCGCCATCAGGGCGGGGATGATGCCTTCCCAGTCCTGGGCCACCAGCGTGCATTCGACTTTCATCTGCTCGCACAGGGCGTGGGTGATGTCGATATCGAAGCCATGCAGCTTGTTATCGGCGTCTACATAGTTGAAGGGCGGGTAGGCACCCTCGGTGGCGAACCGCAGGGTTTCAGCGCTGGCGGCACCCGCCAGCAGCAGGGCGCACGCACCCACCAAGGCCATGGACTTGTTCATCTCGCACCTCATTGCACTCTTGCTATTGTTGTTTGCCCGTCGACCACGAGGTGTAGCCGACGAATTCGTTATGTAGAGCGGCAGTTGCTTCCAAGCGTTTTTCAACATCCGGTCCGAGCTTCTTGCAGACCTCGTTGACCATCAGATGCACCCACGACAGCATCGTCGAGGTGGATTCCCAGAACAGGTTGAACTCGGTGGGGATGCGGAACACCTCGTCGGCATTGGCATCCGCCCAGTCACAGAAAGTGTCGGTCACCAAGGTGACCGCAATGCCAGCCTCGCGCGCCTTCTGGCACAGCATCAGGGCATGGCGGGAATAACGGCGCGCCTCGAACACCACCAGGGCGCTGTCTTCGGCACGGCCCAGCAGCACTTCGCCGAAGTGCCCGGCGCTGATGTCGACCAGTTGCACGCCATCGCGCAGGTATTGCAGCAGGTGGCTCATGCACATGGCGATGCCGCGCTCGGTCTGGAAGCCGGCGATGAACACCCGCGGTTTGCTCGCCAGGCGTTGCGCCACGTTGTGCCAGGCGGGGCTCTGGCGGTATTCGTGTACGCGCACCAGGGCGGCGATTTCCAGCTCCAGGCTGCCGGCGTTGTCGCTGGCGTCCTGGTTCTGGCGGTAATCTTGCAGGCGATCACCTACCAACCACGGGCCATCGCCCAGATCGTTCTGCAGGTCTTGCTTAAGCGCCTTGAGGTGGGCATAACCCAGTGAGCGACAGTAGCGCCCGACGCTGGATTCGCTGACGCCCAGCTTGGCGGCAATGCTGGCCGAGGTCTGGAACGGCAGTTCGTGCAGGTTGGCAAGCATGTAGGTGGCGATCTTGCGACCGGAGGCAGCGGCCCCTTCGAGGCTGTTTTCCAGGCGTTGCTTGATCATTTGGCTCATGCTGCGGCTCCAGGGGTGAGGCTTGGGAAGAAAATGAATGTTTTCTGTCATCAAGTCAATATTTGACAGATTGCTGTCACATGAAGGAAAGTTTTTGTCGTTGCAACGCTGTAGCCATTCCAAAATCAACAAGGAGCTTCAGATGTCCGCACCTTCCACCAGCACCGTTGTGCGCATGCCGTTTACCGAGCTGCAAAGCCTGTTGCAGGCCATTTTCCAGCGCCATGGGTGCAGCGAGGCCGTGGCCCGGGTGCTGGCCCACAACTGCGCCAGCGCCCAGCGTGATGGCGCCCATAGCCATGGGGTGTTCCGCATGCCCGGTTATGTCTCGACCTTGGCCAGCGGCTGGGTCGATGGCCAGGCCACGCCACAGGTCAGCGACGTGGCCGCCGGCTATGTGCGTGTCGATGCTGCGGGCGGTTTTGCCCAGCCGGCACTGGCGGCGGCCCGTGAGCTGTTGGTGGCGAAGGCGCGCAACGCAGGCATCGCCGTGCTGGCGATCCACAACTCGCACCACTTCGCTGCGTTGTGGCCGGATGTAGAGCCGTTCGCCGAAGAGGGCCTGGTAGCCCTCAGCGTGGTCAACAGCATGACCTGCGTGGTGCCGCATGGTGCGCGCAAGCCACTGTTCGGTACCAACCCCATCGCTTTTGCTGCGCCTTGCGCCGAGCATGACCCGATCGTTTTCGACATGGCCACCAGTGCCATGGCCCATGGCGATGTGCAAATTGCCGCGCGTGCCGGCCAGCAATTGCCGGAGGGCATGGGGGTGGACGCCGATGGCCAGCCGACCACCGACCCAAAGGCGATTCTGGAAGGCGGGGCCTTGCTGCCATTTGGCGGGCACAAGGGCTCGGCGTTATCGATGATGGTCGAGTTGCTGGCGGCGGCGCTGACCGGCGGTCATTTCTCCTGGGAGTTCGATTGGTCCGGGCATCCGGGGGCGAAAACGCCATGGACCGGGCAGTTGATCATCGTCATCGACCCGGGCAAGGCCGAGGGCGAGCGCTTTGCCCAGCGCAGCCGCGAACTGGTGGAGCAGATGCAGGCAGTCGGGCTGACCCGCATGCCGGGTGAGCGCCGCTATCGTGAGCGCGAGGTGGCCGAGGAGGAGGGAGTGGCGGTGACCGAGCAGGAGTTGCAAGGCCTGAAAGAGCTGCTTGGCTGAGCCGGCCCTTTCGCGGGTTACCCGTGAAGAATCCAGCACTCATCCGCGGCCATGCAATGTTGCATAGACAACCTTGCACAATAGTGGATGTTCCTGAGCCCGCTCTCCGGGTATGCTCAGGGCTGACTTTCCGTACCGTCCTGATCCAAGGAGCTGCACGCTGTGTTCAAACATGTCGATGCCTATGCCGGCGACCCGATCCTCTCGTTGATGGAAACCTTCAAGGCCGACCCGCGCGCCGACAAGGTCAACCTGAGTATTGGCCTGTACTACGATGAGGCCGGCGTGGTGCCGCAACTGGCGGCGGTGGATGCGGTGGAAAAACGCATTGCCGGTCAGGACCACGAAGCCTCCCTGTACCTGCCGATGGAAGGCCTGGCCAGCTACCGCCAAGCCATTCAGGCGCTGCTGTTCGGTGCCGATCACCCGGCCGTGACCGGCGGCCGTGTGGCCACCGTACAGACCGTGGGTGGCTCCGGCGCCCTGAAGGTCGGTGCCGACTTCCTCAAGCGCTACTTCCCGCAGTCCGAAGTCTGGGTCAGCAACCCGACCTGGGACAACCACCGCGCCATCTTCGAAGGTGCGGGCTTCAAGGTGCACACTTACCCGTACTTCGACCAGGCCACCCGTGGCGTGGACTTCGACGGCATGCTGGCCACCTTGCAAAGCCTGCCGGCCAACAGCGTGGTGCTGCTGCACCCATGCTGCCACAACCCTACCGGTGCCGATCTGGAGCAGCACCAGTGGCAACAAGTGGTCGAAGTGGTCAAGGCGCGCCAGCTGATCCCATTCCTCGACATCGCTTACCAGGGCTTCGCCGAAGGCCTGGTAGAAGACGCCTACGCTATCCGCGAAATGGCCCGTGCCGGCGTGCCGTGCCTGGTCAGCAACTCCTTCTCGAAAATCTTCTCGCTGTATGGTGAGCGGGTGGGCGGCCTGTCGGTGGTGTGCGATGACGAGGCCACTGCCCAGAGCGTGCTTGGCCAGCTGAAGGCCACCGTGCGCCGCAACTACTCCAGCCCGCCCAACTTCGGCGCCCAGCTGGTTGCCGGCGTACTGAGCGATGCTGGCCTGAATGCCCAGTGGGCCGAAGAAGTCGAAGTGATGCGCAAGCGTATCCTTGACATGCGCCAGGCGCTGGTCGATGCCCTGGCCGTGCTGCTTCCGGGTCAGGATTTCCAGTTCTTCCTGCGCCAGCGCGGCATGTTCAGCTACACCGGCTTCAGCGTCGAGCAGGTACGTCGCCTGCGTGACGAGTTCGGCGTTTACCTGATCGACAGCGGCCGTGTGTGCATGTCCGGCCTGCGCCCGGCCAACCTGCAGCGGGTTGCCGAAGCGTTCGCTGCCGTTCAGAAGTAACACCACCAAAGGCCTGCGCGGCCCCTCTGTGGAAGCGGCCTTGCGTCGCGAAAGGGGGGCGTAGCGTAATGCCAGTCAGTTCGCCGGGGTGGGGCTGGTAGGTGTTGGGCGTGGCATTTGCATCGCCTGTGAAATCGAGCGCCGCCCGCGCGGCGCATCGCGAGCTGCGCTCGCTCCTACGTTTGTTTCGGGCCAGTGAGGCTTGTGACAGGCGCGCGCGACCCCCTTGCTTGTACGACGCGATATCGAGCCATGCGCCAAGGCGTACGCGCGCAAATCCCACAGAAATAACTGGCCCGAAACAAACGTAGGAGCGAGCGCAGCTCGCGATGCGCCGCGCGGGCGGCGCTCGATTTCACAGGCGCCGAAAGAACCACGGCCAACACCTGTCAGCCCCACCCCGCAGCCTGTTGGTATAACCCGCTTGTAAAGACAAGTGCAACCGCTCCTCGGAAAAGGGCTTCGCAAGTGCAACCTTTCCGTGCACAATCGCGCCCCTCTTTTCCGGTTGAGTTGGGCGAAACGTCTATTTCGCCATTCTCAGCCTGTTGCAGTCTTGCGAGTGGAGCTTCACCCGGAATGAATGAGCAGGCCCCAAGCGTTGAACAACGCTTTGCAGAATCGACCCCCGCCGCCCTCGGCACCTGGGCGCGTCACGACACCACCTGGATGCTGGGCTTGTTCGGCACAGCCATCGGCGCCGGGACACTGTTCCTGCCGATCAACGCCGGCCTTGGCGGCTTCTGGCCGCTGCTGATCCTGGCCGTGCTGGCCTTCCCGATGACCTATTTCGCCCATCGCGGGCTGACCCGTTTCGTCCTTTCCGGGCGCGATGGCAGCGACATCACCGAAGTGGTCAAGGAGCATTTCGGCATCACCGCCGGTGCCTCGATCACCGTGCTGTACTTCTTCGCCATCTTCCCGATCCTGCTTATCTACAGCGTGGCGCTGACCAACACCGTGTCCAGCTTCATGGAACACCAGCTGCACATGCAGCCGCCGCCTCGGGCAATCCTGTCATTCGTGCTGATCCTCGGTCTGCTGGCCATCGTGCGCTGCGGGGAGCAGGCCACGGTCAAGGTCATGAGCCTGCTGGTCTACCCGTTCATCGTTGCTCTGGCGTTGCTGGGCCTGTACCTGGTGCCGCACTGGACCGGTGGCATTCTCGACAGCGCCACTCAGGTGCCGCCGGCCTCGGCCTTCCTGCACACCCTGTGGCTGGCCATACCCGTGATGGTGTTCTCGTTCAACCATTCGCCGATCATTTCGGCCTTTGCCGTCGACCAGAAGCGCCGTTACGGCGAGCACGCCGACGAGCGCAGCGGCCAGATCCTGCGTCGTGCCCACCTGCTGATGGTGGTGATGGTGTTGTTCTTCGTGTTCAGCTGCGTGCTCACCCTGAGCAGCGCCCAGCTGGCCGAAGCCAAGGCACAGAACCTGTCGATCCTGTCGTACCTGGCCAACCACTTCAGCAACCCGACCATCGCGTTCGCTGCGCCGTTGATCGCCTTCGTGGCCATCGCCAAGTCGTTCCTCGGCCACTATATCGGTGCCAGCGAAGGCCTGAAGGGCATCATCGCCAAGACCGGCGCGCGCCCGGGCGCCAAGGCCCTGGACCGCGTAGTTGCCGCGCTGATGCTGGTGGTGTGCTGGATCGTTGCCACGCTCAATCCGAGCATTCTCGGCATGATCGAGTCGCTCGGCGGCCCGATTCTCGCGGTGCTGTTGTTCCTCATGCCGATGTACGCCATTCGCCGTGTGCCATCGATGCGCAAGTACAGCGGTGCGGCCTCCAACGTGTTCGTCGTTGTGGTCGGCCTGGTTGCGCTGACCTCTGTGGTGTACGGCCTTGTAAGCTGATTCACCCGTTTCATTCAAGAATGCCCGGGGCGCTTGTCGTCACCCGGGCATTTTTTTGCCTGATCAAAGTTTCAGCAGCGTTGCATTCCATCGTCCTTGGTGCATGCAAGCAGCCACCACCCGCACAGGCTGGCCACCACGAACAGCACGCCCAAGCCTGCCGGTAGCGCGCTTTCGAAGCCTGCGACCACACTGCTCGTCAAACCGGCACCGGCGAACAGCAACGTCGTATTGAGCGACGCTGCCGCACCTGCCTGACGTGGATAGCGCGCCAAAGCCTGGGTCGTTGCGGCGGGGCGTACCAGGGTTGTCCCGGTGGTACAGACAATCATCGGCAGTAGAACCCCCAGCACAGATAAATCTGCCACCCATTCCCACATCAAAAGGGTGATGCCCGCAGTACTTATAAGCAGCAAGCCTGCTTTTATTTGAGCTTGCGGGCTTACGCGACTGTTCAAGTAGGTCGCAGCCATGCCGCCGACGATGTATGCCAACCCATAGCCGATAAAGACCATAGAGAATTGATAGGCCGTCAGCTCCAGCCTGCCCATCAGCAGCAAGGGCGCTATGACGATAAAGGAAAAATGGCAGGCAAAGGCGAGGCTGGACAGCATGGAATGCGCGAGATAGTCCGTGTCTCGCAGCATCACCCGATAACTGGACATACTGGGCGCTCGGTCGCGCGCCGCAGGTGTGTCATGAAGCAGCACATACGATAAAAGTGAAACGATTGCAGCGATGATCACGAATACCGTAAAGCTTGCCTTCCAGCCAAACGACTGTTGAAGAAAAGCACCTGCCAGCGGTGACAGTGAGATGAACAACCCGCTCGCGCTTGTTAACAGGATGCGCATGGCATTGCGTTGTGTACCGCTGTAGAGGTCCTGCACAAGCGCCTGGCCTAGCACGAGGCTGCCGCAACCCAGGGCCTGCACCAAGCGAAAGGCCATGAACGTTTCATATTGGGTTGAAAATACGCAACCGAGCGCCCCCACAATGGATACGCTCAACCCAGCGAGCAACAAACGCTTGCGCCCGATGCCATCTGACAGCGGGCCGATCACGATTTGCGCCATGGCCACACCAACAGCAAAAAAGCTCACTGAGTACGCAATCTGTTTTGTGTTGACCCGAAACTCATCTGAGAGCGCCGGGAATGATGGGAGGATCACGTCCAGAGGAAATACACCCAGCAGACATAACAAAATCAGCAACGTCGAGCACAGGTGGCGCCGAAGCGAACCAGTGGGGCGGTTCATGCTATCAACCCCGCCGATTGGAATTGCAAGAAATAGCCTTCATCATCCAGCAAATCAGTGTGCTGAATTGCTCGAAGTGTCGGCCCGCAAATCTCGATCATTCGGATCGTCCAGTTTGCCTCCACATAAGCAGAAATTTCGTCTTCTAGGTCTGGTCGGTTTCTGAGTAGCATTCGCAAGCATGATAGGTCGGGCTGGCAGAAAGCTATGAGCACCTCAGGTAAAATTTGAGCCACATAGTCCTTCTCCATCTTGGAAATATTTCGCCACAAGCTGACGAAACACTCGGAAAAGAAGACTGCATGGCGGCCTTCATCATGCAAGTGATCCCTTAGCATGTTCGTCACTGGGCCAACGAGCGCCTCGCTAGATAACTTAAGGAGTTCGTGAGTGATCAAGGTTTCTGACACAAATCCGATGCAGAAGCGGGTTAAACATTCGAACGCTGGAGGGCTTTTATCTATAACACGATCTAGCCTATCTAGGCGAGCGGGCCTGATGCGTACTAAGTTGAAATGCTGTGCTACGTGATCTGCAATCTCTTTTGAAAATAATGCGTGATACGCTTCATCCGCGTATATTTTTAAAGCGATGCGGCGCTCTTTGTTCTCAAAGTATTTCTTCAGGCTTCCAGTTACAATGCAACGTACAGCCTCATTGACATGCGTCATCTCTAGTGCTGTGGTATAGTCCATAAAATATACTAGATGAGATGCATGTGCGATCAGCAATTCTTTTTTGGGAAGGGATTTTATTGCATCATGAGCCAGTGCTGGACTGAGTGCGATGGGGAACCATAAACCGGGGTCTGTCTGAGCGAAATCCGCTTTTGTGAATTGATAAGCGTAGGGTCGCGAACGGACAGCGCTGGAGGAGTGCCAATTCCGAAACAAGGTTATACTGCGGTTGGCTAACTTGTTCATATGTCAGCTCGCCTCGGTTTTTTTCAAGATGGACTTTAGGCAGTCGGGAATGGCGGACCCATCACTGTAGCCACAGCCGACAAAGAAAAGGACCTGCTCATTCGCGTTTATAGGGTTCAGCAGTGGTTCAATCAAGCACTCATTCAATGCGCCAGTTAGCCAGGTATTCATTCCGCAGGCGGTAGCAGCCAGCTGAAAGGTCTGTGCCACATGGCCTATCTCGATCAGTGCCATCCGATAAGCACGCGAATGTTCGTACTTCCACCACAATTTATCGAATCTGGAGGTAAGGAATAATCCCACTGGTATATCGTTGGCGAAATGTTGTCCAGAGAGCAAGTCACCCAATCTTGGAGGCAGCGGATTACGCCAGTATAACTGATGCATGTGAGGGTCATACCGGTAAATTCCTGGCGCTATACCTTCGACATTCGCTATGTATACATAGCCTTCGGTGGCATTCAATCCTCCTGCTGATGGGCTGCAACGCCGCTTGTTGAATTGCTCAATCCCTCCTTCTTCATGATCCAGGGCTCGAGAGTCAATAAAGCCTAGCGTGTGGTGTAAAATTTGCCCTAGTTCAGCTATTGGAATTAATGAGCGATGAAAGTTTCTCACGGTTGCCCGCCGCCCGAGAATTTTATCGAACTCACTGGCGTTGCTTGTGGTTGGCAGTTGGATGCCTGCTGTTGGCTCATCGGCGGCGGCAGGAGGTATTTCACTCAATACTTCATTGCAATGTTCCAGGTATTGGTTGGCCCATTGATGCGTACTGATTGGTTGATCGTCTAGCGGTATGTTTTTGGTTCCAATATGAAAGATTCTAGAGAGAATGTCCCATCCCCAAGCGTTTTCATCCGTTGTGCGGTCAGTGATTATCTCGCAGCGCTTTAGATCTTTGATTGTGGGATCAGTTGGGTCATTGCAGGGGTGGCCGTAAATGATCGATATCAGTTTTTCTGCGTGCTCGGCTGAAAGTTCATACTGCTTGTGATTGTTGAAGTCCCAGCAGATCAGAGCGTTATCCTTGGCGATAAAAAAACAGTCTCTGCTTACCATTTTTCCTCCTTTGGCTAAAGCGCAGGCCGGCACTGCGCTTCAGCATTCATCGGTTAAGGCTTACTGGCTCTTTTTGACCAGAAGGGCCAGGTTGGCCAGTTTTGTAGACTCCATCTTGATGGTTTTCATATTTGAATCTCCATTTATGCGTCGCGGTATTGCGACTTGTCTGATGTTAGCGTCACTTTGAAGATGTACAAGGCAAACTTTGTAGCGAAACTTCCGATGAAGTTGTAGGATTTGTTACCCTTATAGTCACGAGGTGCCAATCCAACTGCGTCGTAAAGCCTCTGCCACAAACCTCACAGCGATTTTGGGAGCAGCGTTGTACCGCCCATATCAATTAGCTCACTGTGCTCCGCACTCGGAGTGGGAGGTGTGGATGGGCGGTCGTGAACTGTGAGGCAACTGGCCGTAACCGCGGCTATCGGCATTTTTTGTCCACAAAATTCGTCCGGCAATGGAACAATTTCACCTGCCCCCCATAGGCACCCGGCTGCCTTCATGCTTAACTCAGTGTCCTTTTCAAACCCCGCATAAGGATTTCGTCATGGCTCAAGTGACTCTCAAAGGCAACCCGGTCCAGGTAAACGGCAACCTGCCACAGGCCGGCGCCCAGGCTCCGGCTTTCTCCCTGGTAGGTGAAGGCCTGGCTGACAAGTCGCTGAAAGACTACGCCGGCAAGCGCAAGGTGCTGAATATCTTCCCAAGCGTCGATACCCCGACCTGCGCCACCTCGGTGCGCAAGTTCAACGCCCAGGCCAACGACGTTGCCAACACCGTGGTGCTGTGCATCTCGGCTGACCTGCCGTTCGCCCAGGCACGTTTCTGCGGTGCCGAAGGGCTGGACAATGTGAAGAACCTGTCGACCCTGCGTGGCCGCGAGTTCCTCGAAAACTACGGCGTAGCCATTGCCGACGGCCCGCTGGCCGGCCTGGCCGCCCGCGCCGTGGTGGTGCTGGACGAGAACGACAAGGTGCTGCACAGCGAACTGGTTGGCGAAATTGCTGACGAGCCGAACTACGACGCGGCGCTGGCTGTACTGAAGTAAGGATTGCGTGGGGCAGGGCGGGCGTCTGTAGCCTGTGATGGCCTCTTCGCGGGTAAACCCGCTCCTACAACGTGCGGCACAGTTTTCAAAGGCTGTGACATCCCCGTAGGAGCGGGTTCACCCGCGAAAGGGCCAGACCAGGCAACCGAACCTTCAGGCCCGTCACCGCTCCAAGCAACACCCTGTAACGGCCCGGAACACGTTCCGGGCCGTTTTCATTTAAAATTCCGCCTCTTGGCAACGTCAGGCAAAGGTAAACCTCTGGTAAAGGCCCTTTGCTAAAACGATGGCAGTGCTTATCGTTCATCCTCCCCAAGTCGTCATTCCGAACAAGGTTCGTTCAACCCATGCAAGCGTCCAATTCCCGTTCCCTCCGTCGCTGGCTCGTCGGCCTGCTGATCCTGCTGCTGGTGGCTGCACTGGCCTGGTGGCTGTGGCCCGCAGCGACGCCTGCGCATAAAGAGGCCAGTGGCGGGCGCGGTGGCAAGGGCATGGGCATGATCGGCGGCCGCCCAGGTTTTGGCGGTTCCAGCGACCCGGTGCCGGTACGCGTCGTGCCGGTGCGGACAGGCGACTTCCCGCTCTACTACAAAGCCTTGGGCACGGTCACCGCGACCAATACAGTCAATGTGCGCAGCCGCGTGGCTGGCGAGCTTGTGAAAATCCACTTCAAGGAGGGCCAGCGCGTCAAGGCCGGCGACCTGCTGGCCGAAATCGACCCGCGCCCTTATCGCATCGCCCTGCAGCAGGCCGAAGGTACCTTGGCGCAGAACCAGGCGCAGTTGAAGAACGCTCAGGTCGACCTGGCCCGCTATAAAGGCCTGTACGCCGAAGACAGCATCGCCAAGCAAACCCTGGACACTGCCCAAGCCCAGGTTGCGCAGTTCCAAGGGCTGGTCAAGACCAATCAGGCACAGGTCAACGACGCCCGCCTGAACCTCGATTTCACCCAGATCCGTGCGCCGATCAGTGGCCGGGTGGGCCTGCGCCAGCTCGATCTGGGCAACCTGGTGGCCGCCAACGACACCACCGCGCTGGTAGTGATTACCCAGACCGAGCCGATCAACGTCGCCTTCACCCTGCCGGAAACCGAACTGAGCACTGTGCTGGAGCGCTACCGCAGTGGCGCCAGCCTGCCGGTCGAGGCCTGGGACCGCAGTGACAGCAAGCTGCAGTCCACCGGTGTGCTGGGCAGCATCGACAACCAGATCGACACCACCACTGGCACACTCAAGTTCAAAGGCCGTTTCGAGAACAAGGACCTGGCCCTGTTCCCCAATCAGTTCGTCAACGTGCGCTTGCTGGCCGACACCCTCAAGCAGGTGGTCATGGCGCCGGCCGCGGCTATCCAGTTTGGCAACGATGGCACCTTCGCCTATGTGGTCAACGAGCAGAGCACCGTCAATGTCCGCAAGCTGAAGGTGGGCGCCAGTGATGGCGAGAACAGCGTCATTCTCGACGGCCTGAAGGCCGGCGACCGCCTGGTGCTGGAAGGCACCGACCGCCTGCGCGAAGGCACCAAGGTGGAAGTGGTCGAAGACAGCTCGCAAGTGCCGACCAGCCCAGGCCAGCACCTGCAAGGGCAGGAAGCCAAGGGCGCGGCCCAAACAACAGGTGAAGCACAACCCGGCAACGCAGCAGGCAAGGCGGGCGCATGAACCTCTCGCGCCTGTTCATCCTGCGCCCGGTCGCCACCACGCTGAGCATGCTGGCCATCGTGCTGGCCGGCCTGATCGCCTACAAGTTGCTGCCGGTTTCCGCCTTGCCGCAGGTGGATTACCCGACCATTCGCGTCATGACCCTGTACCCCGGCGCCAGCCCGCAGGTGATGACCAGCGCCGTCACCGCGCCACTGGAGCGCCAGTTCGGGCAGATGCCGGGCCTGGAACAGATGGCCTCGACCAGTTCTGGCGGCGCGTCGGTGCTGACCCTGCGTTTCAACCTCGACATGAACATGGACGTTGCCGAGCAACAGGTGCAGGCCGCGATCAACGCCGCCAGCAACCTGCTGCCCAGTGACCTGCCGGCACCGCCGGTATACAACAAGGTCAACCCGGCCGACACCCCGGTGCTGACCCTGGCCATCTCCAGCAAGACCATGCCGCTGCCCAAGCTAAACGACCTGGTCGATACCCGCGTGGCGCAAAAGCTTGCGCAAATCAGCGGCGTGGGCATGGTCAGCATTGCCGGTGGCCAGCGCCAGGCGGTGCGCATCAAGGTCAACGTCGACGCCCTGGCGGCCAATGGTTTGAACCTGGATGACGTGCGCACGCTGATCGGTGCCTCCAACGTCAACCAGCCCAAAGGCAACTTCGACGGCCCGACCCGGGTGTCGATGCTCGACGCCAATGACCAGCTGCGTTCTCCCGAGGAATACGCCAACCTGATCCTGGCCTACAACAACGGTGCGCCGCTGCGCCTGAAAGATGTGGCTGAAATTGTCGACGGCGCCGAAAACGAGCGGCTGGCCGCCTGGGCGAACGAAAACCATGCTGTGCTGCTGAACATCCAGCGTCAGCCGGGCGCCAACGTGATCGAAGTGGTCGACCGCATCAAGGGCCTGCTGCCGTCGATCACCGACAACCTGCCAGCCGGCCTCGATGTGTCGGTGCTGACCGACCGCACCCAGACCATTCGCGCCGCCGTCAAGGACGTGCAGCACGAACTGCTGATCGCCATCGTTCTGGTGGTAATGGTCACCTTCGTTTTCTTGCGCCGCTTCAGCGCCACCCTCATTCCGTCGATTGCCGTGCCCCTGTCGCTGATCGGGACGTTCGGGGTCATGTACCTGGCAGGGTTCTCGGTCAACAACCTGACACTCATGGCCCTGACCATCGCCACCGGCTTTGTGGTCGATGATGCCATCGTCATGCTGGAGAACATCTCCCGGCATATCGAAGAGGGCGAGACGCCCATGCAGGCGGCGCTCAAGGGCGCCCGGCAGATTGGCTTCACCCTGATTTCGCTGACCTTCTCGCTGATTGCGGTACTGA
The DNA here is from genome assembly GCF_036630035.1 of Pseudomonas sp. LTR0. NCBI lineage: Bacteria > Pseudomonadati > Pseudomonadota > Gammaproteobacteria > Pseudomonadales > Pseudomonadaceae > Pseudomonas > Pseudomonas sp. LTR0. The sequence continues at coordinate 3,122,504 of NZ_CP123734.1, read as the reverse complement.
TCCCGCTACTGTTCATGGCTGACGTGGTCGGACGCTTGTTCCGCGAGTTCGCCATCACGCTGGCAGTGGCTATCCTGATTTCCCTGGTGGTGTCCCTGACCCTGACACCGATGATGTGCGCGCGTCTGCTCAAGCGCGAGCCCAGGGAAGAAGAGCAAGGCCGCTTCTACCGTGCCAGTGGCGCCTGGATCGACTGGCTGATCAAGCACTACGGCAGTGCCCTGCAGTGGGTGCTCAAGCATCAGCCGCTGACCTTGCTGGTGGCGGTGGCCAGCCTGGTGCTCACGGTGTTTCTGTACATGGTCGTGCCCAAGGGCTTCTTCCCGGTGCAGGATACCGGGGTGATCCAGGGTATTTCCGAGGCGCCGCAGTCCACCTCGTTCGCCGCCATGAGCGAACGTCAGCAGGCCCTGAGCAAGGTCATCCTGCAAGACCCGGCCGTGCAAAGCCTGTCGTCCTACATTGGCGTAGACGGCGACAACGCCACGCTCAACAGCGGTCGCCTGCTGATCAACCTCAAGCCCCACGGCGAGCGCGATGTCAGCGCCAGCGAAGTGATCAGCCGCCTGCAGCCGCAAGTCGACCGGCTGGTGGGCATCCGCCTGTTCATGCAGCCGGTGCAGGACCTGAGCATCGAGGACCGGGTCAGCCGGACCCAGTACCAGTTCAGCCTGTCGTCACCGGACGCCGACCTGCTGGCGCAGTGGAGCGGCAAGCTGGTGCAGGCGCTGCAGCCGCGCCCGGAACTGGCCGATGTGGCCAGCGACCTGCAGGACAAGGGCTTGCAGGTGTACTTGGTAATCGACCGTGACATGGCCAGCCGCCTGGGGATCAGCGTGTCGCAGATCACCAATGCCCTGTACGACGCCTTCGGCCAGCGGCAGATTTCGACCATCTACACCCAGGCCAGCCAGTACCGCGTGGTGTTGCAGGCCAAGGACGCCGCCACGATCGGCCCGCAGGCGCTGGAATCGATTCACGTCAAGGCCACCGATGGCGGCCAGGTGCGCCTTTCGGCGCTGGCGCGGATCGAGCAGCGTCAAGCCCAGCTGGCTATTTCCCACATCGGCCAGTTCCCGGCAGTGACCTTGTCGTTCAACCTGGCCCACGGCGCGTCGCTGGGCGAAGCCGTGCAGGTGATCGAGCAGGTGCAGAAGGACATCGGCATGCCGCTGGGTGTGCAAACCCGCTTCCAGGGTGCGGCCGAGGCCTTCCAGGCGTCGCTGTCGAGCACTTTGCTGCTGATTCTGGCGGCGGTGGTGACCATGTACATCGTGCTGGGGGTGCTGTACGAAAGCTACATCCACCCGGTCACCATCCTCTCGACCCTGCCGTCGGCGGCGGTCGGTGCCTTGCTGGCCTTGCTCATCAGCGGTAACGACCTGGGCATGATCGCCATCATCGGCATCATCCTGCTGATCGGTATCGTCAAGAAGAACGCGATCATGATGATCGACTTCGCCCTGGAGGCCGAGCGCCATCAGGGCATGAGCCCACGCGATGCCATCTACCAGGCGGCGCTGCTGCGCTTTAGGCCGATCCTGATGACCACCCTGGCCGCGCTGTTTGGCGCGGTGCCGCTGATGCTTGCCACCGGCTCCGGCGCCGAGCTGCGTCAGCCACTGGGCCTGGTGATGGTCGGCGGGCTGCTGGTCAGCCAGGTGCTGACGCTGTTCACCACCCCGGTCATCTACCTGTACTTCGATGGCCTGGCCCGCCGCTGGCGCCCGGCCACTGACGTGAAGCAGGCTCAGGCATGAACCTGTCCGGGCCTTTCATCCGTCGCCCGGTGGCGACCATGCTGTTGAGCCTGGCGATCATGCTGCTGGGTGGGGTCAGCTTTGGCTTGCTGCCGGTGGCGCCACTGCCGCAAATGGACTTCCCGGTGATCGTGGTGTCGGCGAACCTGTCTGGTGCCAGCCCCGAGGTCATGGCTTCGACCGTGGCCACACCGCTGGAACGCAAGCTCGGCAGCATCGCCGGTGTCACCACGCTCACCAGCAGCTCCAGCCAGGGGTCGACACGGGTAATCATCGGCTTCGAGATGGGCCGTGACATTGATGGCGCAGCCCGTGAGGTGCAAGCGGCGATCAACGCAACCCGCAACCTGCTGCCCAGCGGCATGCGCAGCATGCCCACCTACAAGAAGATCAACCCGTCGCAGGCGCCGATCATGGTGCTGTCGCTGACCTCGGATGTATTGCAGAAAGGCCAGCTGTATGACCTGGCCGACACCATCCTTTCACAGAGCCTGGCTCAGGTATCGGGGGTAGGGGAGGTGCAGATCGGTGGCAGTTCGCTGCCGGCCGTGCGCATTGCCGTCGAGCCGCAACTGCTCAACCAGTACAACCTGTCGCTGGACGAGGTGCGCACTGCGGTGTCCAACGCCAACCAGCGCCGGCCCATGGGCTTTGTCGAGGACGCCGAGCGTAACTGGCAGGTGCGGGCCAACGACCAGCTGGAAAGCGCCAAGGACTACGAGCCGGTGGTGATTCGCCAGCAGAACGGCACCATTTTGCGCCTGTCTGACGTAGCGACCGTCACCGACGGCGTTGAAAACCGTTACAACAGCGGCTTCTTCAACGACCAGGCAGCGGTGCTGCTGGTGGTCAACCGCCAGACCGGCGCCAACATCATCGAAACGGTCGACCAGATCAAGGCCCAGCTACCGGCACTGCAGTCGCTGCTGCCAGCCAGCGTGCAATTGAACGTGGCCATGGACCGCTCGCCCGTGATCAAGGCCACCCTCAAAGAGGCCGAGCACACCCTGCTGATCGCCGTGGTGCTGGTGATCCTGGTGGTCTACCTGTTCCTCGGCAGCCTGCGCGCCTCGCTGATCCCCAGCCTGGCGGTGCCGGTATCGCTGGTGGGGACATTCGCGGTCATGTACCTGTGCGGTTTCTCGCTCAACAACCTGTCGCTGATGGCGCTGATCCTTGCCACCGGGCTGGTGGTGGACGATGCCATCGTGGTGCTGGAAAACATCTCCAGGCACATCGAGAACGGCCAGCCGCCGATGAAGGCGGCCTTCCTGGGCGCCAAGGAAGTGGGCTTCACCTTGCTGTCGATGAACGTGTCGCTGGTGGCGGTGTTTGTCTCCATCCTGTTCATGGGCGGCATCGTGCGCAACCTGTTCCAGGAGTTTTCCATCACTCTGGCGGCGGCGATCATCGTCTCGCTGGTGGTGTCGCTGACCCTTACGCCGATGCTCTGCGCCCGCTGGCTCAAGCCGCACAAGGCCGAGCAGAGCCGCCTGCAGCGCTGGAGCGACAAGCTGCATCAGCGCATGGTTGCTGCCTATGACCGCAGCCTGGGCTGGGCTCTGCGCCACAAGCGCCTGACCCTGCTCAGCCTGCTGGCCACCATCGGCATCAACATCGCCCTGTACGTGGTAGTACCCAAAACGTTGATGCCCCAGCAGGATACCGGCCAGTTGATGGGCTTCATCCGTGGCGACGACGGCCTGTCGTTCAGCGTGATGCAGCCGAAGATGGAAATCTACCGCCGCGCCTTGCTGGCCGACCCTGCCGTGCAGAGCGTTGCCGGTTTCATCGGCGGCAACAGCGGTACCAACAACGCCTTTGTGCTGGTGCGCCTGAAACCGATCAGCGAGCGCAAGATCGATGCGCAGAAAGTGATCGAACGCCTGCGCAAGGAACTGCCCAAAGTGCCCGGCGGGCGCCTGTTCCTGATGGCTGACCAGGACCTGCAACTGGGTGGCGGTGGGCGTGACCAGACCTCTTCGCAGTACCTGTATACCCTGCAAAGCGGCGACCTTTCGGCATTGCGCGAATGGTTCCCCAAGGTGGTCGCTGCGCTGCGTGCACTGCCTGAGCTGACCGCCATCGACGCCCGTGATGGCGCCGGTACCCAGCAGGTGACGCTGGTGGTCGACCGTGACCAGGCCAAGCGCCTGGGCATCGACATGGACATGGTCACCGCAGTACTGAACAACGCCTACAGCCAGCGGCAGATCTCCACCATCTACGACAGCCTCAACCAATACCAGGTGGTGCTGGAGATCAACCCGAAATACGCCTGGGACCCGAGCACGCTCGAGCAAGTGCAGGTGATCACCGCCGACGGCGCCCGGGTGCCGCTGTCGACCATCGCTCACTACGAGAACAGCCTGGCCAACGACCGGGTCAGCCACGAAGGCCAGTTCGCTTCGGAAGACATCGCCTTCGACGTCGCCGAGGGCTATAGCCCCGACCAGGCCATGGCGGCGCTGGAACGCGCGGTGGCCAGGCTGGGCTTGCCCGAGGAGGTGATTGCCAAGCTCGGCGGCACTGCCGATGCCTTTGCCAAGACCCAGCAGGGCCAGCCATTCATGATCCTTGGCGCACTGCTGCTGGTGTACCTGGTGCTGGGCATTCTGTATGAAAGCTACATTCACCCGCTGACCATTCTCTCGACACTGCCTTCGGCGGGCGTCGGAGCCTTGCTGGCGCTGTACGTCACCGGTGGCGAGTTCAGCCTGATCTCGTTGCTGGGGCTGTTCCTGTTGATCGGGGTGGTGAAAAAAAATGCCATCCTGATGATCGACCTGGCCCTGCAACTGGAGCGCCATCATGGCTTTTCGCCGGAAGAGTCAATACGTCGGGCCTGCCTGCTGCGCCTGCGGCCGATCCTGATGACCACCCTGGCGGCGATCCTTGGCGCATTGCCATTGCTGTTGAGCCAGGCTGAGGGCGCAGAAATGCGTCAGCCGCTGGGCCTGACCATCATCGGGGGCCTGGTGTTCAGCCAGATCCTCACCCTTTATACGACGCCGGTGGTTTACCTGTACCTGGACCGCCTGCGCCACCGCTTCAACCGTTGGCGCGGCGTGCGCACCGACGCCGCCCTGGAAACCCCGCTATGACTTTTGCCCAGACCCCACTTCACCGTGCCCTGCAAGCACTGACCCGTGGCCGTGGCTCGCGCCTGCTCAGCGCCGGGTTGTGCGCGGCCTTGCTCAGTGCCTGCACCCTGAGCCCCGACTATCACCGCCCCGAGCTGAACAGCACGGCGGCGCAGTTCAAGCATGCCGAAGGCTGGACCCAGGCCTCGCCCTCCGACGCCATCGCCCGCGGCGCCTGGTGGGAGATCTACGGTGATGCCGGGCTCAATGCGCTGGTCGAAGAGCTTAACCGCAGCAACCAGACTGTGGCGCAATCAGAAGCCCAGTACCGCCAGGCCCAGGCACTGGTGCGCAGCAGCCGCGCGGCGCTGTTCCCCAGCCTGGACCTGAGCGCCAGCAAGAACCGCTCGGCGCAGGGCACCGGCAGCTCCAGTTCCAGCCTGTCCAATAACAGCAGTGGCATTCGCAACACCTACAACGCGCAGTTGGGCGTGAGCTGGGAGATCGACCTGTGGGGCAAGCTGCGTGAAACCTTGAATGCCAACGAGGCCAGTGCCGAAGCCAGTTTCGCCGACCTTGCGTCGATCCGCCTGAGCCAGCAGTCGGAGCTGGTGCAGAACTACCTGCAATTGCGGGTTATCGATGAGCAGAAGCGCTTGCTGGAAGCCACCGTGGCGGCTTATGAACGCTCACTGCGAATGAACGAAAACCAGTACCGTGCCGGTGTCGCCGGCCCGGATGCCGTGGCCCAGGCCCGCACCCAGCTCAAAAGCACCCAGGCTGACCTGATCGACCTGATCTGGCAGCGTGCGCAGTTCGAAAATGCCATCGCCGTGCTGCTGGGCAAGGTTCCGGCCGACTTCGCCCTGGCCGACAGCAAGGCTATTCCCGCGTTGCCGCAAATACCGGTTTCGCTGCCTTCGCAACTGCTGGAGCGACGCCCGGACATCGCTGCAGCCGAACGCAACGTGATGGCGGCCAACGCCAACATCGGGGTGTCGCGGGCAGCCTACTTCCCGGACCTCAGCCTGAGCATGAGTGGCGGATATTCCAGCAGCAGCTTCAGCAACTGGATCGAGTTGCCCAACCGCTACTGGTCGGTAGGCCCGCAGTTGGCGCTGACCCTGTTCGACGCCGGCAAACGCAGCGCCGAGGTCGACCGCACGGTGGCCGTGTATGACCAGACGGTGGCGCAGTACCGCCAGACCGTGCTGGACGGCTTCAAGGAAGTGGAAAACCTGCTGGTTCAACTGAAAGTGTATGGCGATGAAGCCAGGGTGCGCCAAGAGGCGCTTGATGCCGCCCGTGAGTCGTTGCGTCTGACCGAGAACCAGTACCGCGCCGGGCTGATCGGCTATCTGGATGTGGTCAACGTGCAAACCACGGCGCTGAGCAACGAGCGCAGCGTGCTGAACCTGCTGCAAGGGCGCCTGGTGGCCAGTGTGCAACTGGTGGCTGCGTTGGGCGGCGGCTGGAATGCAGAGCAGGCGTTTGCCGAGCAGAAATGACCATGCGCAGAGGGGGGGCATTTGCAGTTATTGGGTCCATTCCCATCCGCAAAAACCCCGTGCGTTTCGCTTAAGCTTGAGTACAATCGTCAGCTTTTGCCGGGCCCCCTGTTCCGGCGCTGGAACTCTCAATGCTGACCGGTAGCTACTCTTCTTCGCTGGTGTTGATTTCGCTGTGCGTGGCGATCCTGGCATCCTATACCGCTCTTGACCTGACTGGCCGCATCGCCACGGCCAAGGGCCGCGCTGCCTACCTGTGGATGGGCGGCGGTGCGTTGGCCATGGGCATCGGCGTGTGGTCGATGCACTTCATTGGCATGCTTGCCTTCAGCTTGCCCATCGACTTGGGTTACGACCTGGCCCTGACCGCGTTCTCGCTGCTGATCGCTGTGCTTTCCTCGGGCTTTGCCCTGTGGCTGGTCAGCCAGCCGAGCCTGCCCGCGCTGCAGTTGGGGTTCGGCGCGCTGATCATGGGCGCCGGTATCGCCTGCATGCACTACACCGGCATGGCCGCGCTGCGCATGCTGCCGGGTATTGATTACGACCCGACGTTGTTTGGTGCTTCGCTGCTGATTGCCGTAGGCGCCTCGGCGGCAGCATTGTGGATCGCCTTCCGCCTGCGCGCACATACACCCTATGTACGGCAGATCCGTGGCCTGGCGGCAGTGGTGATGGGCTTTGCCATCGTTGGTATGCATTACACCGGCATGGCCGCGGCGAACTTCCCCGAGGGCAGCTTCTGCGGCGCGCTGGGGGGCGGTCTGCAGGGTGACAGTCTGGTTTACCTGGTGCTGATCACCACGCTGGCAGTTCTGGCAGTGGCGTTGCTGACTTCGGTGCTGGACGCGCGCCTGGAGGCACGTACTGCCGAGTTGGCCCGTTCGCTGACCTTGGCCAACCAGGAACTGACACAATTGGCCTTGCACGACACCCTCACCGATCTGCCAAACCGTACCCTGCTGGCCGATCGCATTGAGCAGGCTATCGCCAAAGTGGCGGAGCAGGGCGGCTGTTTTGCCCTGATGTTCATTGATCTGGACGGCTTCAAACCGGTCAACGATGCCTTTGGCCATCATATTGGTGACCTTCTGCTCAAGGCCGTGGCGGCCCGCCTGCGCGGCCACTTGCACAGCCAGGACACGCTGGCACGGATTGGTGGCGACGAGTTTGTTCTGCTGGTGGAACTGCAGGAACCGAACGATGCCATGGACGTGGCGGTCAAGCAGGTCAACCTGGTTTCCCGGCCTTTCCGCGTGGCCGAGCACGACCTGCAACTGTCGGCGAGCCTGGGCATCGTCCTGTACCCGGGCAACGGCCAGGACCAGCACGAGTTGCTGCGTAACGCCGACGCGGCCATGTACCATGCCAAGAGCGCTGGCAAGAACGGTTACAGCTTCTTCGATGTGTCGATGAACAGCAATGCTCGCCAGCAGTTGCAGTTGCTGCAGGACTTGCGTCTGGCGCTGGAGCAGCGCCAGTTCAGCTTGCATTACCAGCCCAAGTTCGACGCCCATACCTGCCAGCCGATTGGTGCCGAAGCGCTGCTGCGCTGGGAGCACCCGCAGCAAGGCCTGCTGCTGCCTGACCGCTTCATCGGCCTGGCGGAAAAGACCGGCCTGATCATCCCCATTGGCGAGTGGGTACTCATCGAGGCCTGCCGTCAGATGCGCCAGTGGCTGGACCAGGGCCACCTTGGCTGGCGCATGGCGGTGAACCTGTCGGCTATCCAGTTCTGCCACGCCGGCCTGGTCGACAGCGTGGCCCGCGCCCTGCAGCAGAACGGCTTGCCGGCCAACTGCCTGACACTGGAAATTACCGAAACCACCGCCATGCACGATGCCGACGCCAGCCTGACCGTGCTGCAGCGCCTGTCCGACATGGGCGTGGACTTGTCCATTGATGACTTTGGTACGGGCTATTCCAGCCTGATGTACCTAAAGCGCCTGCCAGCCAACGAGCTGAAAATCGACCGCGGTTTCGTGCGCGACCTGGAGCAGGACAGTGACGATGCAGCGATTGTTTCGGCAATCGTCGCACTGGGCCAGGCGTTGGGCCTGCGTATCGTTGCCGAGGGGGTTGAAACCGACAAGCAGCAGGACTTCCTGACCCGGCTGGGGTGTGATTCGTTGCAGGGCTACCTGCTGGGCCAGCCTGTGCCGGCCGAGCAGTTCATGAGCAAGTTGCAGGCCATGGGCCCGGAACTCACTGCTGCAGGCTAGGCGCTGTATGAAAAGCCTTGATACTCGGTGAGGCTGCGTTGAAAACAGAGCCTAGACTGCATCGCGCAAGGTAAAGGCGGGTATGAAGGCGTCCATTTCCGCCTCGACGGCCTCGATGATGCGCTCTACATCGGCGGCGGCCATGATCGCTGCACAGGGGATGCCCGCAATCGCCAGCAGGGTCTCACCGCTGGCGCGGTCGAACAGCCGTGCAACCATGCTGCGTGGCGCATCCATGCTGGCCTCGAAACCCAACGGATGGAAATGCCAGCGCATCACCTGGCAGGCGTTGGGGAACGTCATCTTGTTCATGCCAGCCTCCTTGTCCGTACCTGGACGTGATGAGCGGGTGGCCACATCGATGCGGCCGCCGGGAAAGTAAAGATAGCACCTGCTACGTGCGATTTTCGGTTGCAAGTACGACAAATGTGCGAATGCATGACAGGGGTCACACCCTTGTCACGGGCGCAGTGTGTCGGTTGACTGCATGGCAAACGTTTTCCCGACCGCAAGGTGTCAGGTAACCATTGGGTTTGGTGGATTTCGCTGGCGCTAGACGCGCAGGTTTTTCAGACGAGCGGCTTGGTCAACCTAGCAACCCGGCGGCGATGTTGATCGTGAACCCGAGAATCGCCGTATTGAATACGAAGCCCACCAGCGAATGCGCCAGCACCACCCGCCGCAACCCTCGTCCGGCGACGCCAACGTCTGAGGTTTGCACCGCCACGCTGATGGTGAACGAGAAGTAATGGAAGTCCCAGTAATCAGGGTTGCGCTCGCCATCAGCGAAGCGTAGCGGCAGTTCGTGGCTTTGCCCGGTGTAGAACAGGCGGGCGTAATGCAGGGTGAATATGCAGCCGATCAGCAGCCATGAACCGGCGACGGTCAGGCCGGTATAGAGATAGTGCACGGCCAGGTCCGTGCCTTGCAGGCCGCGACTGGAGACCAGTTGCAGGGTGACCGCGGCAAGGCTGGCGATGGCGGCGATGCACACGGTCAGCAGGACCAGGCCCGCGTTCTCGTCTTCGACGCCGGCGACCTTGCGGACCTTTTCCGGGCTGGCTGTCCAGCTCAGGTAGAGCACCAGCAGCAGGTACAGCCACACCCCCAGGTTCCAGCCAGCGAGGATGTGTTGCACGGTATCACCGGCGGGGATCAGCCAGGCGCCAGCGAGGCCGACTATAGTGGCGAGGCTCAGGCGGGGGTGTGTGCGGGTCAGACGATGGAAAGCCATAGAGCCTTATTCACAATGGGTATGGCTTGAACTCTAGACCGTCATAGGGTTGGGCGGGGTGCGCTGTACCCAGCAGGGACCGGGGTTTCTTTGATGCCCCCATCGCACGGCATTGCAACTCTCAGTACACTGCACGTTCCAACACCAACATCCGTTGAACTCGAGGTTTTTGCATGACGCTCAGTCCTTTGGCAGGCAAGCCGGCTCCGGCCAGCGTGCTGGTCGATATTCCCCGGCTGCTCACCGCCTATTACACCGGCCGCCCAGATGCTGCCGTGGCGGCCCAGCGCGTGGCCTTCGGCACCTCGGGGCACCGGGGCAGTTCGCTTGAATTGAGTTTCAACGAGTATCACGTCCTGGCCATTAGCCAGGCTATCTGCCTGTACCGCCAGGAAAAAGGTATCGATGGCCCGCTGTTTATCGGCGCCGATACCCACGCCCTGTCAGCTCCTGCGGCCGCCAGTGCCTTGGAAGTACTGGCCGCTAACGGCGTGCAGGTGATGCTGTCCAAGGATGACGAATACACGCCCACACCGGCTGTGTCCCACGCCATCCTCTGCCACAACCGTGGCCGCACACAGGGTCTGGCTGACGGTATCGTCATTACCCCGTCGCACAACCCGCCACAAAGCGGTGGCTTCAAGTACAACCCGCCCAACGGCGGGCCGGCCGACAGCGACGTGACCAAGTGGATCGAGGGCAAGGCCAACGAACTGCTGGCCGCTAACCTGGCCGGCGTCAAGCGCATGGACCATGCCCAGGCGCTGCTGGCGCCGACCACCCACCGCCACGACTACGTCAGCACCTATGTGGCCGACCTGGAAAACGTCATCGATTTCGATGTCATCCGTCGCGCCGGGTTGCGCTTGGGCGTCGACCCGCTGGGCGGGGCAGGGGTGCGCTACTGGTCGGCGATTGCCAAGCACTACCAGCTGGACCTGGAAGTGGTGAACACCGAGGTCGACCCGACCTTCCGCTTCATGACCGTCGACTGGGACGGCCAGATCCGCATGGACCCTTCCTCGCCGTATGCCATGCAGGGCCTGATAGGCCTGCGTGAGCGCTTTGACGTGGCCTTCGCTTGCGACCCGGACCACGACCGCCACGGCATCGTTACCCCTGATGGCTTGCTGCAACCCAACAACTACCTCGCCGTGGCCATCGACTACCTGTTCCGCCACCGCCCGCAGTGGCGCAGTGACGCTGCCGTGGGCAAGACCGTGGTCTCCAGCGGCCTGATCGACCGCGTCACCCAGCGCCTGGGCCGTAAGCTGTACGAAGTGCCGGTGGGCTTCAAGTTCTTCGCCCAGGGCCTGTTCGACGGTTCGCTCGGTTTTGGTGGCGAAGAAAGTGCAGGGGCTTCGTTCCTGCGCCGCGATGGCTCGGTGTGGGCCACCGACAAGGACGGGTTGATCCCGGCCTTGCTGGCCGCCGAAATGACCGCCCGTACCGGGCGTAACCCGAGCCAGGCTTATGCCGACCTGACCGACGCGCTGGGCAAGCCGTTCGCCACTCGTGTCGAGGCCAAGGCGGACGCGCGGCAGAAGGCGTTGCTGAGCAAGCTGGCGCCGGAGCAGGTGAAGTCGACCGAGCTGGCCGGTGAGCCGATCGTGCAGATCCTCAGCCATGCTCCAGGCAATGGCCAGGCGATTGGCGGGCTCAAGGTGATGACGGCCAATGGCTGGTTCGCCGCGCGCCCGTCGGGTACTGAAGACATCTACAAGATCTACGCCGAAAGCTTCATCGACGAGGCGCATTTGCAGCGTCTGGTGCAGGAAGCACAAGTGCTGGTAGATGAAGCAATTGCCTGACCGGTAACAAACCGCTTGGTTCTGTGGCGTGATGTAAATTAGAATTAATCTTATTTACTCCGCTGCAGGACTCACCTCATGATCGACGCCGCGCCGCCACCGGAGCCTGGCCTGCCTGCCCTGTACCGGGAGCATCGTGGCTGGCTTGAAACCTGGCTGCGCCGGCGTATGGGCAATGCCTGGGATGCCGCCGACCTCAGTCAGGATACATTTCTGCGCATTCTGGCCAGCGCCCAGCCGCTGGCAGACATACGCGAACCGCGCGCCTATCTGCTGACCGTGGGCAAGCGTTTGCTCAGCAACTTCCACCAGCGACGTAGCCTGGAGCAGGCCTACCTTGATGCCTTGGCGCAGTTGCCCGAGCAACACGTGCCGTCGCCAGAACAGCGCTGGGTACTGCTGGAAACCCTGCAGGCACTGGATGAACTGCTCGACGGCCTCAAGCCGGCGATACGCAAGGCCTTTCTCTGGCACCAGCTGGAAGGTTTGGGCTACGCCGAGATTGGCCAGCGCCTGGGCGTTTGCCAGCGCTCGGTGAAACGCTACATGGCGCAGGCTTACGAGCATTGCCTGTTGGCCGAGTTGCGATGAGCCCCCACACCCCAGAAACCCGCGAGGCGCTGCGTGCTGCGGCCCGTTGGCTGGCACTACTGGATTCTGGCGACGCAAGCGAAGCTGACCTGCTGCGCCTGGCGCAATGGCGCGCCAGCAGCCCCCTGCACGAAGACGCCTGGCAAAAGGCATCGCTGCTGCGAGCGCGGTTTGCCGGGTTGCCCGGCGCATTGGCGATGGCCGCCCTGGATCGCCCGGATGCCGGTCGTCGGGCACTGCTCAAACAAGCCCTGGGTGTGTCGGCGTTGCTGCCGTTGGCCTGGCTGGTGAGCCGTGAGCTGCCGCTGGATGCCTGGACCGCCGACATGCGCACCGCGGTAGGAGAGCGCAGGCAGGCAATGCTGAGCGACGGCACCTTGTTGCAGTTGAACACCGACAGTGCGGTCGATATCGAGCTGGGTGCAGGCCGCGTGGCACTGGTGCGCGGTGAAGTGGCCGTCAGCGTGCCCGCTAACCTGAGCCTCACCTTGCAGGTGCCTTACGGCCGGGTGGTGCTCAGTGAGGGCGAGGTGTGCCTGCGCCTGCTTGATGAGGCCTGCCGGGTGTCGGCGATCAAGGAGGCGGTCAGCCTGCAGCCGTTGCGTGGGCCAGCCGTGATGCTACAGGCCGGCCAACAGGCCAGTTTGCAGGCGACCGGTGTTGGCCCTGTCAAAGCCTTCGACGAATGGCAACTGGGCTGGCGCGAAGGCGCGCTACGGCTGGACGACCGCCCGTTGGGCGAGTTGCTGCGCGAACTGCGCAGGTATCGCCCCGGCGTACTGCGCTGGGCACCAGAACTGGAGCGCTTGCGTGTGACCGGCACGTTCCGCCTTGACGACACCGACCGGGTGCTGGCCCTGCTCGCCGCCAGCCTGCCGTTGCAAGTGCAGACCCGCACGCGTTATTGGGTGAGCCTGACCGCACGAGAAAAACGAGCATGAGGCTGTCCCCTTTTTTTCACTCGCCGGTCATTACCGGTAGGAGAAAATAAAAGGGGAGCCTTGTTCAATGCCTGCAGTAAAATCTTGCCGCCTGCGCCCACTGGCGCGCGCAGCACATCCATTGTTCGCGATGAGCCTGCTGTTGTGTGCACCCACCTGGGCCGATGAGCCGGCCCGGCGTACGTTCCAGGTAGCGCCAGCCAGCCTGGGTGCTGCTTTGACCCATTTCGCCGACCAGGCCGGTGTCAGCCTTTCGCTGGACCCGGCATTGGTAGAGGGCCGGCAAAGTAACGGCTTGTCCGGTCGTTACAGTGTCGATGAAGGCTTCAGCCAGTTGCTGCGCAGTAGTGGCCTGCAGGCGCTGCCGGTGGGTGAGGGGGCCTTCACCCTGATGCCTGCCCCCCAGGGCAGTGGCGCTATGGAAATCGCCCCCACCAGCATCGTCGGCGGCCTGGCCGCAGGCAACGAAACGCAGCCGTATGCCGGTGGCCAAGTGGCACGCCAGGGGGCACAAGGCTTGCTCGGTTCGCGCGACTTCATGGAAACCCCATTCAGCATCAGCAGCTACACCAGCGACCTGGTCAAGAACCAACAGGCGCGCACCTTGGGCGAACTGATTGCCAGTGACCCTTCAGTGCGTGCTACCAACCCGGCGGGCGGGCGTTTCGAGCAGTTCACCATTCGCGGCTTCAGCCTGTTCAACAGCGATGTGGCCTACAACGGCCTGTATGGCATCTTGCCGACGTATTCGATCGACATGGAAATGGCTGACCGGGTCGACATCATCAAAGGCCCCAGCCAGTTGATCAACGGCATTTCGCCGCGTGGCAGCGTGGGCGGCGGTATCAATGTGCAGCCCAAGCGAGCCGCTGACAAGCCGATCACCGAATTCACCGGCAGCTACGCTTCGGCCGGCCAGGCTGGCGGCGCAGTGGATATCGGCCGTCGCTTTGGTGAAGACCAGCAGTTCGGCGTGCGCTTCAATGGCGTGAAGCAGGCCGGTGACACCGAATGGGATCACCAGCGCGTTGACCGCGAAATGGCGGTGCTGGGCCTGGATTTTCGAGGCGAGCGCCTGCGGCTCTCGGCGGACCTTGGCCACACCGAACGCGACACCGACGCCCCGCAGGAGCGTGTGCTGGTCGGTGCCAATGCCAAGGTGCCCAATGCCAATGATGTACGTCACAACTACGCCCAGGCCTGGAGCAAGGCGCGTACCAACGACACCTTCGGTGCGCTGAACGCCGAGTACGATATCAGCGAGTCGCTGCTGGCCTATGGTGCGGTCGGCGCGCGCAAGAGCAACCACGACTTCCTTCGCCATAACGTGTCGATCACCAACGATGCCGGCGACTTCACCGTGCAGCCGCGTGACTTTACCCGGGACGAGTCAGTGCGCACCGCCATGGCCGGTTTGCGTCACTGGTTCCATACCGGGCCGGTGAGCCACGAGCTGAACCTGGCCGCCAGCTATTACTACATGGACTTCACCAACGGCGGTGCGCGCTATGCCTCGGCGCCGAGCAACCTCTACAACCCGGTGGCCGCACCGTCACCCGCTACGCCAACCCGCCTCGACCCCGAGGTCTACACGGAAAACCGCTTTTCCGGCGTGGCCCTGGCCGATACCCTTGGCTTTTTTGACGACCGCCTGCTGTTGACCCTGGGGGCGCGCTGGCAACGGGTGCAGGTGGATGACTGGAGCGACGGCGTCAAAGGCGATACGGGCTATGACGAAGAAAAGGTCTCGCCTTCTGGGGGCGTATTGCTCAAGGTCACCGACCAGCTCTCGTTGTACGCCAACTACATGGAGGGTCTGAGCCAAGGCAAGATCGCCCCGTCGACCTCGATCAACGAAGACCAGATCTTCCCGCCGTTCACCAGCCGCCAGATCGAAGTGGGGGCCAAGTACGACCTCGGCCAGGTGGCCTTTACCGCCAGCGCCTTCCGCATCCGCCAGCCAGCCTACGAGACCAACCCCGCCTCGCGGGTATTCGGCCCCAATGGCAAGCGTGACAACCGCGGCATCGAGCTGAGTGTGTTCGGTGAACCGGTGCAGGGCGTGCGGGTGCTGGGTGGGGTGATGTATATCGACAGCGAACTCACCGACACTGTCGGCGGTGCCTACGATGGCAACCGTGCGCCGGCCACGCCCGAATACAACGTCAATCTGGGGGCTGAATGGGACGTGCCAGGGGTGAACGGCCTGACCTTCACAGCGCGCGGCATTCACTCAAGTTCCCAGTACCTGGACCAGAACAACAGCAAGCGCATCGACGGCTGGGAGCGTTATGACCTGGGTGCACGTTATGCCTTCAAGGTGGACGCCACCGAGGTTACCTTGCGGGCCAGTGTCGAGAATGTGCTCGATGATCGCTACTGGAGCTCGGCAGGGGCGTCGGATGACAGTGAGCCGGGGTTGACCCTGTCCACCCCGCGGACCTATCTGCTCTCGGCCACGGTCGGCTTTTAAACCGCACCCTTGTATACCCAGCGGAAGCGGACGTGCCCGCGAATCTGGCGACTCGGTGCACGGCACCGGCTTCGGCAGTGTTCGCGGCTGAAGCCCTTCCCACAGGGGAGCAGTTGCATAGATGATCAGCCCGGCGCAAGCGCCCGCCCCAGCTTCTGCGCCTGCCCCTGCAACACCCGCATCAACTGCAGCGCTGCATGCGAGGGCGGCTCGAAGCGCGAATAGACGAAGCTGATATCGAAGTGAATCTCATCGGCCAACGGCACCACCGCCAGCCCGCTGTCCTGTGCAACGAACTCGTCGATCACGCTGATGCCCATGCCTTGCTTGACCAACGCCACAGCCTCGTTGGCATTGGTGAACGACAACAGTGATTTCAGTTGTAGCCCGCGGCGCCCGATGTGTTCGGCCAACAGCTTGCCAAACGGCATGTCGGGCCGGAACAGCAGCAACGCGTGGCCCTCCAGCTGCTGCAGGGTCAGCGCGGGCTGACCGGCCAAAGGGTGACCCGGCGGCATCACCACTACCATGCGTCCACGCATGAACGCTTGCGAATGCAGGTGGTCGTGCACCACCGGCAGGGCGGCGATCGACAGGTCGACCTTCTTCGACAAGATCTGGTTGGGCATTTCGCCCATCAACGAGGTTTGCCACTCGATATTCAGTGACGGTGATTCACGCTTGAGCTGGGCCAGGGCCATTGGGATCACCACCGTGGACAACGATGCACTGCATGAGATACGCAACTTGCGCTGGCCGCCAGCGCCCAGCGCCAGGGCACATTCGTTGACCTGCAACGCTGCCTGGTACACCCGCTCGACCTCGCGAAACAGCACCTGCGCTTCGGCCGTCGGCACCAGGCGGTTGTTGACGCGCTCGAACAGCGGGTAGGCCAGGCGCGCTTCGATGTACTGAATCAGCTTGCTCACCGCCGGCTGCGACACATACAGCAATTTGGCCGCCGCACTGATCGAGCCCGTCAGCATCACCGCCCTGAACACTTCCATGTGCCGCAGCTTGAACAGCATGGTGCTTGCGTCTGCGCCTTCGTTGCCAAGCAGCATGTGTATTACCTTCGGTTATGGTTTTCGCCATCTGGGTATGAGCGTCAAAGCCGGCCACACAGTATCGTTAATCCCAGCCTAACTGCCCTTGCGGCGCACAATAACAAGATCTGCAGACAAGCGCAGTGGCGCTTGACGGGAGTGCTGCGTGAACATATTTGACGAAGCGAAGATCGATTGCCATAACCATTTGTTTGACCCCGCCCGTTTCCCCTATCACCCCGATGCACCCTACGCGCCCTCCGGCCAGGAGGTCGCCACCCAGGCGCAGTTCACCCGGGTGATGGAGGCTTACGGCGTGCAACATGCCTTGCTGGTGGGCCCCAACAGCGGCTACCACACCGACAACCGCTGCCTGCTGCATGCCTTGGCCAGCGGGCAGGGGCGGTTCAAGGGGGTGGCGGTGGTCAAGGCGGACATCAACCTCGACGCGCTGGCGGCGTTGCAGGCGCAAGGCGTGGTGGGTATCGCCTTCAACCCCGCGCTGTACGGGGTAGCCAGCCTCAAGGGCGTTGACGGGCTGTTCGGCAAGCTCGCCGAGGTTGGCATGTTCGCCCAGCTGCAGGTGTGTGACGACCAGTTGCTGGACCTGCACAGCCTGCTGCAAGGCTCGCAGGCTCGTCTGTTGATTGACCATTGCGGCCGCCCGGATGTCGCTGCCGGTTTGCAGCAAGCCGGCTTCCAGGCGTTGCTGCGGCTGGCCGACAGCGGCCGCGCCTGCGTGAAGCTGTCAGGCATGCAGAAGTTTGCCGCAGCGGACGCCTTGTTCGAACAGAGCAGTGCATACGTGCAGGCCCTGCTCGAAGCCTTTGGCGCCCAATCCTGTGTGTGGGGGTCGGACTGGCCGTTCATTCGCCAACCCGCGCGGGTGGACTACGGCCCGCTGCTGAAGCTGGCCGAGCGCCTGATGCCGGATGCCCGGCTGCGCCGCACAGTAATGTGGGACACCCCTCGGCGATTGTTCGGGTTTGCCTAGCCCCTCCGTTGTTTGCCCTTCCAACAACAAGCGCGCAATCGTGATGAACACTGAACAGAACACCCGTCCCGGGCGGCATCCTCCATGGCCTGGAGGATCGTCTCGGCTAGCGCCCCAAAGGGCATGTGACCTGCGTCGCTTGCCGGATATTCCTTCTGTCGAAAATGGAGCTGAACAATGAGCCAGTACCTGCAAGGCCAAATCGCTATCGTCACCGGTGGCATGCGTGGCATCGGCCTGGCGATTGCCCGCCGCTTGCATGTCGCCGGCGCCCAGGTGGTGATCTGGGACCTTGCCGTCGATGGCTGGAACAGCACGGAAAACGGCTTCGAGCCGGTGCTGCGCCAGGCAGTGGATGTGTCGTCGCTGGCCTCGGTGGAGGCGGCTTTTGCCCAGACGCTGGCGCGTTTGGGGCAGGTGCAGATCTTGGTCAACAATGCCGGCATCAACGGTCCGGTGGTGGCGTCTTGGGAGTACCCGCCAGACGCCTGGGACAAGGTCATCGCCATCGACCTGAACGGTGTGTTCTATTGCTGCCGCACCGCCATCGCGCACATGCTTGAGCGCGGCTACGGGCGCATCGTCAATATCGCCTCCATGGCCGGCAAGGAGGGTGTGCAGTACATCTCGGGCTATTCGGCAGCCAAGGCCGGGGTCATCGCCTTCACCAAGGCGGCAGCCAAGGAGCTGGCGCAGGATGGCGTGCTGCTCAACTGCGTGGCACCGGCGATGGTCGAGACGCCGCTGATGGCCGAGATGACGGCCGAGCATATTGCCGCGAGCAAGGCCAAGATCCCCATGGGGCGCTTCCTCAAGGCCGAGGAGATTGCCAACATGGTCAGCTGGATCGCCGGGCCTGAGTGCAGCTTTACCACTGGCTTTGTGTTTGACCTCAGCGGCGGGAGGGCGACCTACTGAATGGACTGGGTGTGGTACGCCCGATGGCGTTGGAGCTGCGCCGGGTAGCCAGCCACGCGCGAACTGCGGGCGACGTTTCAGTGTGCATGTGCCGTCGTCCGTTGGTGTGCCCGCACCTCAGCGCTGGCAAGCTGCGGCACGGGCAACCCAGGCGTGGCTGGACGGGCAGGTGGCAGTCACCCGCCGTCATTCAGGCCTGTGGTCATTGCTGATCGGGCACCACGGCGATCACGTCGATCTCCATCAGCCACTCGGCCTGGGCCAACCCGGCCACCACCAACCCGGTGGAAATCGGGAACACGCCCTTGAGCCACTTGCCCACCTCCTTGTACACCGGCTCGCGGAAGCGCGGGTCGGTGATGTAGGTGGTGGTCTTGACGATGTGCGACAGGTCCGAGCCGGCTTCTTCAAGCAGTTGCTTGACGTTCTTCATCGCCTGTTCGGTTTGTGCGCGCGGGTCACCCAGGCCGACCAGTTTGCCTTCGAAGTCGGTACCGACCTGACCGCGCACGTAGATGGTATTGCCCGCCCGTACGGCCTGGCACAAGTCGTTGTCCAGGGTCTGGTTGGGGTAGGTTTCCTTGGTGTTGAACATGCGGATGCGAGTATGGGTAGGCATCAGTGGGCTCCGAGGGTGCTGACATTGCTGATCTTGGCAGTTTGCTGCTCATCCGCTGCGCGTTGCTCGCGGTCGCGGTAGGCGGTGTAGGTACGCTGCGTGGCAATGTGGCCGGCTACGTGCTTGGCGTCGTGCCACACCCCCCAGATGAACGATGAACCACGGCGCGACAACCACGGCAGGCCGAGGAAGTACACGCCCGGTTCTCGGGCCACACCACGCTGGTGCTGGGGCTTGCCGTTGGCATCGAAGGTGTCTACCTGCAGCCAGCTGAAGTCCACGCCGTAACCGGTGGCCCAGATGATGCTGCTGACGCCGGCCTTGGCCAGGTCCAGTTGCTGCAGCGGGTTGCGCATGCACTCCGGGTCGGCCAGGCGCTGGCGGGCTTCGGGCTCTTGCGGCAGGTCCAGGCCGTTGCGTTCGATGTAGGCATCGGCCGCATCCAGTAGGGCCAGGTAGTTTTCGTCGCCGCGGTTGATGTTCTCGACCAGGTTGTCCTGGAAGCGCGCTACGCCGTTTTCAAACGACTGGGTCAGGCCGACCAGGGTCATGCCCTGGTGGGCGAGGGCGCGGAAGTCCACGGTGTGGCCACCGCGGGCGCCGCTGACCGCGATGGTCACATGCTCGCGACCGGGCTTGGCAATTTCTGCGTCCCACTCGCCCAGTACGCCCAGCCACCAGCAGAAGTCGCGGTTGCGGTAGGCACGCGGCGGGCGGTCGTGGGCGCCGACCGACAGGTACACCTGGCGTCCGGCACGCATCAATTCCTCGGCAATCTGCACGCCGGAGGAACCGGCACCGACCACCAGTACCGCGCCTTCAGGCAGCTGCTCTGGGTTGAAGTAAGCGGCGGAATGAATCTGGTGCAGGTTGCTGTCTTTCGGCGCGATGGCCGGGATCACCGGCTTCTGGAACGGGCCGGTGGCGGCGACTACGCGGTTGGCGCGAATCACGCCTTCATTGGTTTCGATGGTGAAGCCTGGGCGGTCGCTGTTACGCACCACGCGCTTCACTTCAATGCCGGTGCGCACGGGCAGGTTGTACTTGCGTACGTACTGCTCGAAGTAGTCGGCCACCTGGTCCTTGCCGGCGAACGCATCGGCGTCGAGGTTGAATTCCAGCCCCGGGAAGCGGTCGTGCCAGGCCGGGCCGTTGGCGACCAGCGAGTCCCAGCGGCCGGTACGCCAGGCCTGCGCGATGCGGTTGCGCTCCAGTACCAGGTGCGGCACGCCAAGCTTGCTCAGGTGTTCGCTCATGGCCACGCCGGCCTGGCCGGCGCCGACGACGAGGGTGTCGATTTCGAGGTTGTTCAGTGTCATGTCCGAGCCCTTGTTCAGGCGGTTTTTGTCAGGTCGGTTTGGAGGACCGCCGTTGCCTGGAGCCAGACTAGGGATGCCGTGGAAATGGCGAAAATAGTATTTAGCTGGTGCTTGCCGATAAAACGGCGAAGGCCTTGAGTTCTCTGGCCTGCGGGGTGGGTTGCCCGGGTGGGTGAGGTGGTTTTTCGAGCGGGTGCAGAGAGCGGCGCCTTGAGCATAGTTTTTTCCTGCCTACCCCCTCGGAAAAAGGTCGTTTCGCCCGCCAGAAGGTTCCACTCAGAATGCCGTGTATCGCACAGCACAACAGGAACCATGACATGACGTTCTCCATCATCGGTCGTTGCCAGGAAACCGGCCAGGTCGGTATCGCCATCAGCTCGTCGAGCATCGCCGTGGGTGCCCGTTGCCCCTGGGTGCGTGCCGGTGTGGGCGCGGTCTCTACCCAGAACATCACCCTGCCGGCGCTAGGCCCGCAGATTCTCGATGCCCTTGAGCATGGCCAGTTACCGCCTGCCGCTGCGCTGGACAGGGTGCTCAGTGCCAATGGCTGGAGTGAATACCGCCAGGTCACGGTGATCGACAGTCACGGCCAGGTGGCATTGTTCACCGGGCGAGAAGCACTGGGCACGCACAATGCAGTGGCCGGCGAACAATGCGCGGCGGCTGGCAACCTGCTGTCCTCGACCCAGGTGATCGAAGCCATGGTGCTGGCCTTCGAGCAGGCCGGCGGCCATCTGGCCGATCGCCTGCTGGCAGCCATGCACGCGGCGATGGCAGCGGGTGGCGAAGCCGGGCCCGTGCACTCGGCGGCGCTGAAGATTGCGGGCGAGCTGACCTGGCCGCTGGTGGACCTGCGCGTCGACTGGGCCGATAGTGACCCGATCGGCGTGCTTGATGGCCTGTGGCAAGCCTATCGCCCCCAGATGCAGGATTACGTTACCCGCGCCCTCAACCCGACCGCCGCGCCAAGCTATGGGGTGCCGGGCGATGAGTGAGTTTGCCAGCCGCGCGCTGCTGGCCCGACTGATCGGCTTTGCCACGGTGAGCCGCGACTCCAACCTGGCGCTGATCGGTTTTATCCGTGATTACCTGGCCGAGTTGGGAGTGGAATGCGAGCTGTTCCATAACCCGGAGGGCACCAAGGCCAACCTGTTCGCCACCATCGGCCCCAAGGATGTTGGCGGTGTGGTGCTGTCTGGCCATACCGATGTGGTGCCAGTGGATGGCCAGGCCTGGACGGTCGAGCCGTTTGCCCTGAGTGAGTGTGAAGGCCGCCTGTATGGCCGCGGCACGGCCGACATGAAAGGCTTTATCGCCTCGGTGTTGGCTGCTGTACCCGCTTTTCTCGCCCAGCCGTTGCGCATGCCGGTACACCTGGCATTTTCCTATGACGAAGAAGTTGGTTGCCTGGGCGTGCGCTCGATGCTGGCTGCCCTCGAACAGCGCCCGTGTAAACCACGGCTGTGCCTGATCGGTGAACCTACCGAACTCAAACCGGTGCTGGGGCACAAGGGCAAGCTGGCAATGCGCTGCCAGGTACAGGGCGCAGCGTGCCATTCGGCGTACGCGCCGTATGGGGTGAACGCCATCGAGTATGCGGCGAAACTGATTGGCAAGTTGGGTGACATCGGCGATGCCCTGGCACTGCCGGCTTATCACGACGAGCGCTTCGATCCGCCGTTCTCCACGGTGCAGACCGGCGTGGTCAAAGGGGGCAGGGCGCTGAACATCGTGCCGGCCGAGTGCGAGTTCGATTTCGAAGTACGCGCGCTCCCTGGGTTCGAGGCGCAGGCGGTGGCCGACCAGTTACAAACCTATGCTGAAACCGAGTTGCTGCCACGTATGCGCAAGGTCAACATCGCCAGCGCCATTCGCCTGGAGCCGCTGAGTGCCTATCCGGGGCTGGCGACACCGGAGGACAGCGAGGCTGCGAGGTTGGTGGCGTTGCTCAGTGGCTCGGATACGTTCGGTACGGTAGCGTTTGGTACCGAAGGTGGCCTGTTTGACCAGGCGGGCATCCCCACCGTGGTGTGCGGGCCTGGCAGCATGGACCAGGGCCACAAGCCGGATGAGTTTGTCAGTGTCGAACAGTTGCGGGGCTGCGATGCCATGCTGCTGAGGCTGGTGGACTACCTCAAGCAGGCTTGATGGTCGCGACGGTGGATGGGCCGCAGCGCGGCCCCGGTGACTCAGAAGGTCGCCTTGACCTGCAGGCCAACCACCAGTGCGTTGTCGATGTCTTTGCCCGAAAACGCCCCTGGCTCGATGATGTATTGCACATCCGGGCGCAGGTTCAGCCATGGCGTGGCCTGGTAGCCGTAGCTCAGTTCGATCAACTGCTCGGCGCTGTCGATATCCGGGAACTGCTGGCCCGCGTTGAAAGCGGCATCTTCCAGCACGTCGCGGCTATGCGGGTTGGGCACGGCCCGGCCATAACCCAGTGCCACGGTATCCTTCGGGCGGCCTTCGAACGGTTTGTACAGCACCACGCCGGCGCCATACCACTTGGTGAACGGCGAAGCAGCCTTGCTTGACGCCGAGTACTGGCCGAAGGCGTGCAGGCTTCGGCCTGGGGAGGCCTGGTCGTTCCACACTGCCTGGTCGACCAACAGGTAATGGCCACCTCGGCCGGACACTTCATCGTCGCTGCCGATGCGTTTCACATCGGAGCTGTCGTAGTAGTAGCCCAGCTTGTACTCACCTGGCAGTTCACCTTGCAGCTTGTAGATAAGCTCTACCGGTACCACGGTGCCGGTGGTGTGCTTGGGCCCCAGGTGCCAGGCGCGGCTGGAGTTGCCGTTGCTTTCGGGGTCAACGTTGAACGCCGCCACGCGCAGTTGCCAGGAAGGCGACAGGTCGTACTTCACCCGCACACCGAGGTGGGCGTTGGGGTAGTTGGCCCAGCCACTGCCGCCGGACATGTTCAGCGGGTGGCCGCAGAAGCCGGCGTTCATGAAATTGCACAGGATGCCGCTGTCCAGGCCGCCGAGGTCGTTGCCCATGGCCATGTAGCCGAGCTTGACGTTGAGCGCCGGGGTGAACAGCGTGCGCGCGTAGCTCAGCTCGGTCAGGCGGGTGTAGAGGCCGCCGTAGTTTTCCTGGATCGGCAGGCGGTTGCCTACCAGGTCTTCCGAGGCGCTGTTACCGCGGCGGTCGTTGATGGTCAGCTGGACCTTGCCGCCGTTGTCCAGGCCGTACAGTTTCGACAGGTCGAACTGCACGCCCAGCTTGACGTTCTGCGAATAGCGCGCCGAGCGGTGCAGGCCACCATGGGCGTTGTAGGCGGTTTCACCGCTGTAGTCGCCGGTGATCTTGACGCCGTCTTCTTCGAGTTGATGGCGCAGGCCGCCCCAGTCACCGGTCAGGGTGCTGCGGGTCAGCAGGTCGTCGTTGGCAAGGGCAGTGGTGCTGGCCAGGGCCAGCAGCAGGGTGGGGGTGATGCGAATTGCGAATGGCATTACAGAATCTCGGATTGTCTTTGAGGGGCATTCGCGGGCAAGCCCGCGCCTACAGGGCCGGTGTAAGCCTTGTAGGAGCGGGCTTGCCCGCGAAGCAGGCGACGCGGTCTTACGGCAGAGCGTAAGAAATCACGTAGTCGCCACGATCAGTCGACTGGCGTGCACCGCCAGCAGTGATCACCACGTATTGCTTGCCGGTTTTCGGCGAGACGTAGGTCATCGGGCCGCCCTGGCTGCCAACGGGCAGGCGAGCCTTCCAGATTTCCTTGCCATTGCTGCTGTCGTAGGCACGCAGGTAGAAGTCCTGGGTGCCTGCGATGAACACCAGGCCGCCTTGGGTCGACAGGGTGCCGCCCAGCGTTGGCAGGCCGATCTTGATCGGCAGGTGCATGCGGATGCCGAGCGGGCCGGTGTCTTCAACGGTGCCGACCGGCACCTGCCAGGCTACCTGGCGGGTCTTCATGTCGATGGCGGTCAGGGTGCCGAACGGCGGTGCCTGGCATGGAATGCCGGCGACCGACAGGAAGCGGTTCTTGTTCACGGCATACGGGGTGCCCTTGAGCGGTACCGCGCCCATGCCAGTGTTCAGTGCTTCGCCACCGGATGCTGCACCACCTTTGTTCTGCGAAGGAATCATCTGGATCCACAGGCCCAGGCGCATGTCGTTGACGAAGATGAAGCCATGTACCGGGTCGGTAGAAATGCTGCCCCAGTTCATGCCACCCAGCGAACCCGGGAAGCTCAGCGACAGGTCGGTGCCCGGCGCGGTGTACAGGCCGTCGTAGCGCATCTTCTTGAAGTCGATGCGGCACAGCAGCTGGTCGTAAGGGGTGGCACCCCACATGTCCGATTCGGTCAGGGTCTGCGCGCCAATCTGCGGCATGCCCACCGACTTGGGCTGGGTAGCGGAGTACGGCTCGTTCGGGATGTTGCTTGGCTTGACCGGTACTTCGTCGACCTGGGTCAGCGGTTTGCCGGTGGCGCGGTCGAGCACGTAGATCTGCCCGGCCTTGGTGCCGATCACCACCGCAGGTACCGACTGGCCGTCGTCCTTGGTGAAGTCGATCAGGCTTGGCTGCATGGGCAGGTCGAAGTCCCAGAGGTCGTTGTGCACGGTCTGGAACACCCACTTCTGGTTGCCGGTGGTGGCGTCCAGTGCCAGCACCGAAGCGCCGTAAGTGTGGTCCAGTTTGCTGCGCTCTACGCCGTAGATGTCAGTGGACGACGAACCCATCGGCAGGAACACGGTGTTCATCGCCGGGTCGTAGGACATCGGCGCCCAGCTGTTCGGGGTGCTGCGCACGTAGGTGCTGTCGGCCTGTGGTGCCTGGCGATCTTCCGGGTTGCCCGGGTCGAAGGCCCAGCGCATTTCACCGGTGATCACGTCAAAACCACGGATCACGCCACCTGGCATGTCGGTCTGGACGTTGTCGGCAACACGGCCGCCGACCACTACGGTAGTGCCGGCCATCAGTGGTGCCGAGGACAGCTGGTAGTAGGAGTCCGGTACATCACCCAGGCCGGCCTTGAGGTCAACCTGGCCATTGTTGCCGAAGCCCTGGCAGAACTCGCCGTTGTCGGCGTCGACGGCAATCAGGCGGCCGTCGATGGTGTTGGTCAGCAGGCGACGCTGGCAGTTGGCACCGGCCGCTACGCTAACGCTGGTGATCGGCGAGCTGTTCGGCTGGGTTGGCTGGGCGATGGCGGCAGTGGCGTCGAAGTAGGCCATGCCACGGCAACGCTGCCAGACCTTGGACTGGGCGTTGATTTCGTTCTTCCACAGTTCTTTGCCGGTGTCGGCATCGAGTGCGATCAGGTTGTTGTGCGGGGTGCAGATGAACACCTTGCTGCCGATCTGCAGCGGGGTGAGCTGGTCTTCGGCACCGTTGCCGTCACTGATCGCGACGTCGCCGGTGTGGTAGGTCCACGCTACCTTCAGCTTGTTGACGTTGTCACGGTTGATCTGGTCAAGCGCGGCGAAGCGGCTGCCACCTTCGGTGTTGCCGTAGTGGGCCCAGTCTTTCTGTTCCTTGCCGGTTTCGACTGGGGTCATGCCAGGGCCTTTGCCGTTGGGAGCAACGCTTGGGTGGGCAACGAACATGTTGCCGACAGCGACCACCAGCACCACGGCCATTACCCCGGCGACGCCGTAGGCACCGCGCCCGGCGCTGGCGCCATTGGCACGCGCCAGCAGCGGGTAGACCAGCGCCACGACCATGCCGATTGCGCCGAACATGAACAGGCGCGAGAACAGCGGCCAGAACACCAGGCCCGCATCGATCAGTGCCCAGATGGCAGTGCCGATCAAGAACACGGCATACAGCCAGGCGCCAGCCCTCTTGCGCCGAGCAATGAGGACACCGGCGATGGCCATGGCCAAGCCGCCGATCAGGAAGTACCAGGAACCGCCCAGACCGGCGAGCTTGACGCCGCCAGCAGCCAGGAGGAGGCCGAGCAGGGCGACGATCACGCCCAGGCCGACCAGGATGAAGTGTGTGGCGCCAGAGGCGCGCGGTGTTTCTTTCATGCCAGGGATCTCAGCAGGTGGAATGCGCGCAGTTTAAGCCCTTAGCTTGCTAATTAACAAGTTGGTACATAATTGAGCGAGGCTGATTGTCGCAGGGCTGAACTTACGAAGATGTGGCTAAAAGTATAGATAAGGTGCTGAAAAGCGCATTGAACGGGGCGTTTATGAGGCCTCTTCGATTTGTATTCATGCTTTGGTGGTAAGCCCAACCTTGCACGGCGACGGGGCAACTGCGCCTTGTGCACGGGCAGGCATGGCCCCTTCATGCCGGCCATGGGGTGCTGCTGCTATAGAACACCGCGAGCCAGATGGTGGCTGTGCCGGGCGCGGTCCATTCCACGCGGTGGCGGTGGTGCGGGGGGATGTCCAGACAATCGCCCGGCGCCAGCAGGCGGGTGTGGCGCTCGTGCTCGAAACGCAGGGCGGCAGCCCCCCTGAGCAACATGATCCACTCGCCTTCGGCCTGGTCGTACCAGAAGCCGGGTGGGCTTGCCTGCCCGCTGGAGACGATACGCTCCACGCGTACGCCTGGGCGGCTGAGCAATTCGTCGACACGTTCGGCGCTGGCGGGATCGCAGGGCGGCAGGGCGGTCAGCAGGTTGTTCAGGGTCATGGCAAGCCTCCTTGGAATTGGGTTGATTTCACTATGGACGCGATTGCCGTGGGGCGCGCTGCTTGACCCGCCCGGCTGTTTGTAAGAACTTTCCGGTTTTTGGAAGACGGGCTGAACATGGACAAGCTGCTGGCGATGAAAATGTTCGTGGCCACTGTCGATGCCCAAGGCTTTTCTGCTGCCGCGCGCAGGCTAGGGCTGGCGACATCGTCGGTGACACGTCTGGTCGATGCCCTGGAAGCGTCGTTGGGCGCCACCTTGCTCAACCGTTCGACGCGCCAGGTCAGCCTGACCGAAGCCGGCGCCCGTTACTACGAGCGGGCACGGGGCATTTTCGAAGCACTGGACGAGGCTGATGCCAGCATCGCCGATCGCGGCGAGGATCCTGTTGGTGTACTGCGCCTGAGCCTGCCAGTGGAGTTCGGCCGGCGGGTCATCGCCCCGCACCTGGGGCCGTTTCTGGCGCAGCACCCGGCACTGGAACTGGACATCGACCTCAGCGACCGCCTGGACGACTTGCTTGACGGGCGCTATGACCTGTCGATTCGCCTGGGCGACCCCTCGCCCAATGACGAGCTGGTGTGCCGCCGGCTGGGCGGTTTTCAGCGTTGGCTGGTGGCCAGCCCGGCTTACCTGGCCGGGCGTGAGCCACTGCAGCATCCCCGGGAGTTGCTTGACCATGCCTGCCTGCGCTTTCGCTATGGGCAGAAAGCGCGCCCCTGGCGCCTGACCTGTGGCCAGGACAGCCTGGAGCTGGATGTAAGCGGGCCATTGCGCAGCGCCAATGCCGACATGTTGCGTGAAACGGCACTGGCAGGCAGTGGTATCGCACTGCTGGCGGACTGGCTGGTACGCGAGGATGTGTTGGCGGGGCGCCTGCAGCGGGTTTTCCCCGACTGGCAGGCCAGCCCTGGCACGGCCAATAGCAGCATCAACGCCTTGTACATGCCCAACCACCGGGGCTCACGGCGGGTAAACGCATTCATCGACTTTTGCGAAAATTTGCTCATACGCGGCAACTAGTGTTGCGCTGTGCGCAAAGCCGCATTGCGCCACCGCCGGATTCTCGGCGATGTCGTGCATGGGTAAGGTGGCCAGCATCTCCCCATCCCTTGTCGAGGAACTTCGCATGAACCCCTCCCTTGCGACAGCGCAACCGGCAGCCGCCAGCCTGAGCCGGGCTCTGGTAGTGCTGCTGGCGTTCTGCTGCGGCGCGATCGTCGCCAACATCTACTACGCCCAGCCCATCGTCGGGCTGATCGCCCCGGACCTAGGGCTGTCCACCGAGCATGCCAGCCTGATCGTTTCTCTCACTCAGCTGGGATATGCCCTGGGCCTGTTGTTGCTGGTACCGCTGGCCGACCTGCTGGAAAACCGCCGCCTGATGGTGGGCACCGCGGTCCTGGCCTGCGTCAGCCTGCTGCTGGCGGGTACCAGCAGCAGCGGCCAGGGCCAGCTGTTCCTGGGTTACGCACTGCTGATCGGCTTCAGTTCAGTGTCGGTGCAGATGCTCATCCCGCTGGCAGCGCATCTGGCGCCGGAGCAGCAGCGTGGTCGTGTGGTTGGTAACATCATGGGCGGCTTGCTGCTGGGCATCCTGCTGGCGCGACCGCTGTCGAGCCTGGTGGCCGACCACTTCGGCTGGCGTGCGGTGTTCATCGGCGCCGCAGGGGTAATGCTGGCGATCATCCTGCTGCTGGTGTTGACCTTGCCGCAGCGGCGTCCCGAGCACAAAGCCAGCTATGCCGGGTTGATGCTGTCGCTGCTCACACTGCTGCGTCGTTATCCGCTGTTGCGCCAGCGTTCGTTTTACCAGGCACTGATGTTTGCAGCGTTCAGTCTTTACTGGACGGCGGTGCCGATGGCGCTTGCCGGTGAGCATGGCCTGTCACAAAGCCAGATCGCTGTGTTCGCCCTTGTCGGCGCGGTGGGTGCCGTTGCTGCGCCCATGGCCGGCCGCCTGGCCGATGCCGGGCATGCCCGGGCCGGCTCGCTGCTGGCGCTGTTGCTGGCGCCAGCGGCCTTGTTGCTGGGGCTGACAGTGCCGGGTTACAGCGTGATTGGCCTGGGCCTTACCGGCGTGTTGCTGGACTTTGCGGTGCAGATGAACATGGTCATCGGCCAGCGCGAAGTGTACGCACTGGACCCTGCCAGCCGCGGGCGGCTGAATGCGGTGTACATGACCAGCATTTTCCTTGGAGGGGCGCTGGGGTCCGCGGTGGCCAGTGCGCTGTTCAGCCAGTTTGGCTGGCAGGGTGTGGCACTGGTGGGGGCGGGGTTGCCGAGTGTGGCGCTGGTTGTGTTTCTACTCAAAGCACGCCGGGGTTGAACCGTTACGCGGTGCAGGGCACGGGCTTCGCCCGTGTTCGCGGGCCCGCTATCGGCCAAGCGGCAGCGCCAGGCCAATCAAGGCAAACAGGCTGCCGCAGCAGCGATTGAAACCTTTACCTCCCTTGGCCAGCCAAGGGCGAATGCGAAACGCCAGGCGTGCCAGCAAATACTCGACCAGGAACTCGACGCTGGCAAAGGTCGCGGCCATCACAGCGAACTGCAGCAGTAGTCCTCGCTGTGGGTCGATGAACTGCGGCAGGAAGGCACCATAGAACAGCAACACCTTGGGGTTGGCCATGGCCGAAAGCAGGCCCTGGCGAAACAGCCCGGCATTGCCGCGCCGCGCGCTTTGCTCGGTCAGTTCCAGTTGCAGGCCTGGGCTGCGCCACAGTTGAATGCCCAGCCAGATCAAATAAGCCCCACCCACCCACTTCAGTACGCCCAGCACCGACGCCGAGGTTTGGAGCAGTGCGCTGAGGCCGAACATGGCCAAGGCGATGAGGGCGCTGAAACCCAATACCCCGCCCACGATGGTGAACAGCGTTCGTCGTGCGCCATATAGCGCGCCATGGGTCAACGCCAACAGGCTGTTAGGCCCCGGGGTCAGCGACAGACCGATGCTGGCCAGCAGGTAGATGAGACAGGTTTCCAGTGCCATGTTGAAAAATACCTTGTTCGAGAGAGGGCGCCAGTCTATGGCGCAACGCTCAAGCTGGAAGAGTATTATCTGGTCATACAAGGGTCTTTTCTGGACGTGGTTTCATGCCGCCCGACATCCGCTTGCTGATCATGCCGTTACCGGATTTTGCCTTGCTGCCGTTTGGCGCCTTTCTCGACAAATTGCGCTTCAGCGCCGACGACGAGGACTACAGCCAGCAACGCTATTGCAGCTGGACGGTGGCGGGGCTCAGCCTTGAGCCGATACCGTCGAGCAGTGGCGCGGTACTGCAGGTCGAGGCCATTGCTGATCAGCTCGAGCTGAACTGTTTCGACTACCTGGTGGTGTTTGGCGGCCGCAGTGCCATGGCCACCGCAGCGCTGGCGCCACGTTACCAGGCTTTGCTCAGGCAGGCCGCCAAGGCGGGTGTCAAGCTGGTGGGGGTCGACAATGGCGCCTTCCTGCTGGCGGCCTGCGGCCTGCTGCAGGGGCACAAGGTGGTGGTGCACTGGCGTCACGAAGCCGAGTTTCGTGCTGCTTTTCCGCAGTTGCAGCTGCTGAGCGAGCAGTTGTACTGCATCGATGGCAATCGCATCACGTGCGCCGGTGGCACTGCCGCCATAGACCTGGCCGTTGCCCTACTTTCACGCGCTTGCGGGCGAACGCGTGCGCTCAAAGGGCTGGCTGACATGCTGGTGGACGAGACCCGCGACAGCCGTCACGCCTTGCGCTCGCTGGAGCTGGGTGCCGGTCAGGGGCGCCAGGTGCAGCGGGCGCAAGCACTGATGCGTCATCACCTGGGCACGCCGTTGGCCGTGGAGCAACTGGCTGCGGAACTGGGCATCAGCCGGCGTCAACTGGACCGGCAGTTCCAGGCCAGCCACGGCATGAGCACCAAGGCCTGGTGGCTGGAGATGCGCTTGCAGCAGGCGCGCTGGCGTTTACTCAACTCCAGCCACAGCCTGGCGCAGATTGCCGATGAGGTGGGCCTGGGGGATGCCAGCTACCTTGGCAAATGCGTGCGGCGTCGGTTTGGTTGTACGGCCTTGCAGTTGCGTGCAGGCAATTGCCCCTTCACGTGACCTACTGCGGCGTCCCGAACACGCCTGTCCAGTAGATCCCGGCATCACTCTTGGGGTCCACCGCATAGGCAGCGCCCAGTTCACGGAAAGCCGGATTCATCAGCGTGGCGCAGTGCCCCGGGCTGTCCAGCCAGCCGTTGACGACCTTTTGCGCTGTGTCACGCCCGGCAGTGATATTTTCGCCGATCTGCTGGTACAGGTATCCGGCCAGTTCCGCCCGGTCACCGGGTGTGCGGCCATCTTTATCGATGTGGTCGAAGAAGTTCTGGTTGGCCATCGCCCGTGTGTGGTTGGCGGCGACCCCGGCCAGCACTGTGCTCCAGCTGAGTGCCGGGGCGGCGGCAAACGGCTGGCCGCCGCATTGCCGTGGCACCTTGCGCGCGGCGTTGACCTCCTGCAGCACCTTCTGCCCCTCGGCTTGCCAGTCGCCCAGGCGGCCGGTGAGCAGCGGCCGTGCCAGCACGATGCGCCAGTCGCGGCCCTCCTGGCTGACGCCGATATCGACGAATTGCGGATCGAGCACCACCTGGCAGAAGCTTTCCTCAATGGCATGCATGGCGGCGCGTGCATCGCGTGGCCCCGACAGGCTGATGGCCTGGACGCTGACCATTGGGTAGGCGGCGCGGGTCATGGCCTGTTGCAGGTCGCGGGTGCCCTCTGGCGACAGCGCCAGACGTGTGTCGCTGTTGAGCGGCGGCAGTTCCAGCGACGCCCCGCCACCGCAGGGCTGGGCCTTGCTGCGGTAGACATTGATCGAATCGATCAACTGCGCCTCTTCGCCGGTGGCTGCCAGCGCCCCGGTCGAAACGACCAGGCCCAGTGACAAGGCGACAACGGATGTCAGGACGCGCATGTGGATCTCCCTATGACTGGCAGCGTCGTGGTGTGCGCTGCTCATCCTACACAAGCCCGCGGCTTTTGGCCCGAGGTCGTGCAAGACAATGAAAACGCCGGCAATCGTTACTGGCGGCAAAAGAGGGAGTAGACCCCTGGTCGGTGGAAAAGTGCGGTCAGTTGCCAGTCATTCGCATCGGGCCAGCGTTGTCAGCCGTTTACGCGTCAATGGGCCAATGCCTGGTTCGGCTTGTAGAACAGGAAGTGGGTGGTCTGCGCGGTCTTGCGATAAGCCTTGGCCCAGTCGGGGCGCACCGTGCGGTCGTGGAAGTACAATGCGCCACCGGTGGGGTCTTTCAACTGCTGGTTCAGTGCCTTGCGTGCGATCTCTTTGGCAACGTCGTAGCGTTGCGGTTCCTCGACCTGGTCCGGGCGCCCGTCACACCACCATGAGAACTGACAGGCCTTGGCCTCCACACCCTGTTTGACTACCGCGCAGATGGTGTCGGGAAAGCCATCGTGGCCCAGGCGGTTGAGCACCACACTGGCCACTGCGGTCATGTCTTTGGCGTCGGCGCCTTTGGCTTCCCAGTAGATGGTACGTGCCAGGCAGGTGATGCTGTCATCCAGCGGCGCCTTGCCAGCCGGGTCCACTGCCCGCGCTTCGCCGGGGGTCAGTTTCTCCGCTTTTTTGGGGGGAGGTGCATCTTCAACGACCTTTTCTTCAAGCATTTCGGCCTTGTCCTCGGCAACGGCGGCTTTGGCCGGGTCAGCGGCATGGAGGGGGCCTGCGAGCAGGGCCGAGGTCAAGCCGATCAGCATGCAGTAAAGGCGCATGGGCGAACTACCAGGCGGTGGGCAGAATTTCAGTCTAGCCAAGCGTAAGCATTAACACCAAAGGCAGGGTAGCGGCGGCGGCCACGGTCTGCAGAGCGATGATGGTGGCCATCAGTGGCGCATTGCCGCCCATTTGCCGGGCCATGACATAAGATGACGAAGCGGTGGGCAGCGCCTGGAACAACACCGCCACCACCGCAGCCTGGCCACTCAGGCCGAGCAGCCGGCAAAGGCCCCAGGTGGTCAGTGGCATGACCAGGAACTTGAACGCCGATGCTGCCATCAGCGGCCGCACCTGCTGGCCGAGGCTGGCGCCACCCAGTGCTGCGCCGACACACAGCAAACCCAGAGGCAGGGCGGCGTGGCCCAAGGCCTTGACCGTGGCGTCGATACCGGCTGGCAAGCCCAGCCCCGAGACCCGTAGCATCAGCCCGCCAGCGCAGCCGACGATCAACGGGTTGGCGAAGATCGCCCGAAGCACTGTGGCAGGGGAACTGTGACGGGCGCTGAAGCGGGCAAACACCAGCACGCAGAGCAGGTTGACCAAGGGCACGATGGCCGCGTTGGCCACCGCCGCCAGGGCAATACCGGCGCTGCCATAGATGCCCGCAGCCAGGGTGGCACCAATGTAGTTGTTGAAGCGGATACCGCCCTGAAACACCGAGGTGAAATCGGCACCATCATGATTTGCCGTGCCCTGATACAGCACCAGCAATAAGGCACCGACCAAGGTTGAGAGCATCAGGGCACCTGCCATGCCCAGCACCGGTATGCCATCGAGGTTGGCGGTGGCCAGCCCATGAAGGAACAGCGACGGCAGCAGGACGTAGTAGCTCAGGCGCTCGGCGCCAGGCCAGAAGCTCTCGGCAAGAAAACCGCGAATACGCAGGAAGGTGCCCAGGGCAATCAGCAGGATGATGGGGAGCAGGGTGGTCAGCAGCAAGTGCAGCATGGTCAGCATTCCGTGGGCGGGTACGTGCACAGACTACGGGGGCGGATCGATCTGTAAAAACGTTGTTTTCTTCAGTGACCGTTGAGGAAAAATGCATGTTGGTGGGGGCATATCGCGCCTTGGATCAGCCTGGCTTCAGGCTTCCAGGGCGGTCTTCAACACCGCACTCAAATGCCGCCGCTGGCTTTTTTCATGCTCCAGCAACACCACCCGCCGGGTCAGCTGCGGCTCGCCAAACGGCAGGCAGGTGGCGGGTGGCAAGCGTTGCAGGTCGTCGTCCGCCATGGGGATAACCGCCACACCCAGGCCCATCACCGCCATGCGCGCCAGGGCTTCCTGGCTGTCCAGTTCCATCAGTTCGCTCACCTGCATATGCTGGCGGCGTAGCTCCTGCTCGATCTGGCGGCCAGCCCAGGCACGCTTGTCGAAGCGCAGGAAAGGCTGGCTGGCCAGCAACTGCGGCACGCTATACCCGGCCAGTTCAGGGCTGGCAATGGCCCAGAAACGGTCCTCGAACAGCGGTGTAAAGTCCAGGTTCTGCGGGTAAGGGCTGACCGGTTCGGTGGTGATCGCTGCATCGAGCTCACCGTCTTCCACGCGCCGCGCCAGCTCCGCCGACATGCCCGAGGCCACGCTGATGTGTAGCTGCGGGTGGTGAGCCTTGATCCACACCAGCGCCTTGGGCAAACGCCGCGCCAGCACCGTGTGGATCGCCCCCAGGCGCAAGCGGCCGCGCAGGCTCGGGCCGCTGGCCAGGGCATCGGCCAGTTCGTCATAGGCAGCCAGAAGGCTCTCGGCGCGGGCCACCGCCAACTGGCCGGCTTCGGTCAGCACCACCTGCCTGCGGCTACGGTCGAACAAGGCCACCTTCAGTTCGTCTTCGAGGGTTTTGATGTGCAGGCTGACCGCCGAAGGGGTGAGGCTGAGCAGGTCGGCGGCGCGGGCAAAGGTGCCGTGGCGGGCGATGGTCACCAAGGTGCGCAGGGCTTTCAGGGACATGCGGTTGAGGTCCGGTTCTCAGCTGACAGAAACGTATTGTCAGGCCCGGCCCTCTCGCAGCACAAGGCTGCTCCCAGGCACTGGCGACACGGCTCAGCGATTGCTACGCCCATAGGCCTGGCTGATCCTGTCGATCACCATCGCCAGGGCGACAATTGCCAGCCCGGCCTCCACCCCTTGGCCAACATTCAAGGTCTGGATCCCCGCCAGCACATCCTCGCCCAACCCACGGGCGCCGATCATCGACGCCACGACTACCATCGACAAGGCCATCATCACCGACTGGTTAAGCCCGGCCATGATACTTGGCAGCGCCAAGGGCAGGGCGATGCGCCGCAACCGCTGCCAACGGCTGGCGCCAAGGCCGTGTGCCGCCTGTAACAGCGAGGGGTCGATCTGGCTCAAGCCCAGTTCGGTCAACCGCACCAGCGGCGGCAGGGCGTAGATCAGCGTGGCGAACACGGCAGGCACCTTGCCCAGGCCAAACAGCATCAGCACCGGGATCAGGTAAACGAACGCAGGTAGCGTCTGCATCACATCGAGTACTGGCAACAGCAGCCGTCTGGCCAGCGGGCGGGTGGCCAGCAGGATGCCCAGCGGTACCCCCACCAGTACGCACAGGCCGGTACTGACCAGCACCAGAGCCAGGGTCTGCAGCAGCTTGTCCCAGAGCCCGAGCATACCGATCAGGGCCAGCAGCGCGACCAGCACGGCGCTGCGCAGCAGGCTGCGGCTGGCGTGCCAGGCCAGCAGCCCCACCAGCAGCAACAGCAGCCACCAAGGCAACAGACGCAGCAGGTTCTCCAGGCCGACCAGCAGTTGCAGCAACTGGTCAGAAAAACCGCGCAGGTGGTCGCCGTAGTTCAATACCAACCAGTCGACCAGGCGGTTGACGCTGTCGGCAAAGGAAAACTGCAGGGTTTGCGGGAAACCGCTGCTCACAGGCTGGCCTCGACCTTGGCGGCGATGTCCGCCGGCAGCCAGGCTTTCCACACCTCGCGGTTATCGCGCAGGAAGGTGAGGGCGGCTTTGCGCGGGGGCGTGCGTTTTTCGCTCATGACGGCCAGGGCCTTGTTCAGGCGATCGATGGGCAGGTTGACCTGTTCGAACACGCTGACCAGGTCTGGGTAGTTTTCGCGGAAGGCTTTGGACACGCCAATCGACAACTTTGCCGGCAGCGAGCGGCTGCCCTTCGGGTTGGGATTGGCGGGGTCGGTGAGGGTGGCCCAGGCCTGGGCATCGAACGGTGGCTCTTCCAGCCGGATGAGCTTGTAGCGCCCCATCAGCGGGGTCGGGTTCCAGTAGTAGAACAGCACGGGTTTGCCACGGCGGATTGCCGAACCGATCTCGGCGTCCATCGCGGCACCGGAGCCACTGCGGAAGTTGCTGTAGAGCCCATCCAGGCCATAGGCCTTGAGCTTCTGGCTGTTGACGGTTTCAGACGTCCAGCCGCTCGGGCTGTTGAGAAAGCGCCCTTTACCGGGCGATTCGGGGTCAGAAAAAACCTGCGGGTAACGCTTGAGGTCCTCGACACTGTGCAGCTCCGGCGCCACGGGTTTCAGATTGCGTGCGGCATCGCCCTCGATCACATAGGCCGGTACCCACCAACCTTCCTCTGCGTTTTTGACCGTATCGCCCAGTGCGAACACCTGGCCGGCCTGTTCGGCCTTGACCCAGGCAGGGCTGCGCCCGGCCCATTCCTCGGCGATCACTTGCAGGTCATTGCGCGCCAGGGCCACCTCCATGCTGACCGTGCTGCCAGGCAGGGTGTCGGTACGGTAGCCGTAGCCGCGCTCAACGATCAGCCGCAGGATCTCGGTAGTGAGGGCGCCGCTTTCCCAGCCGATGGCACCAAAATGGATAGGTGAAGGCTGTTCTGCCGATGCGGCGCTGTCGGTGCTGGCCAGGCCCACCGTCAACAGCAGCCCGGCCAGCAGCGCTGGAATTCTCTTCATGTAAACCTCGTCGTTCGCCACCCCTTGGCAGTGGGGGCAAGTGTAGACGACGAGGTTTTGTCGGTTTCAGGGCCACTGGCGTGGCCCCGTTTGCTTCAGACGCGGAACTGGTCCATCAGCGCTTGCTGCTGGTTGGCCAGGCTGTTCAGCGACTGGCTGACCCGCGCCGACTCGTTGGCCTGGCCAGACAGTGATTCAGTGACATCACGAATGGTCGCCACGTTGCTGTTGATTTCCTCGGCTACCGCGCTTTGCTCCTCGGCGGCAGAGGCAATCTGCAGGTTCATGTCGGTGATCACCGTCACCGCCTGGCCAATGCGCTGCAATGCCGTGACGGCTTGGCCGACCTGCTCCACGCCACCTTGGGCCTGGCGGTGGCTGTGGTCCATGGCGCCGACCACTTCGCGGGTGCCGTTCTGCAGTGCTTCGATGACCTGACGAGTTTCTTCCACCGACTCCTGAGTGCGCTGGGCCAGGTTGCGCACCTCATCGGCGACCACGGCAAAGCCACGGCCGGCCTCACCGGCGCGGGCAGCTTCGATGGCAGCGTTGAGCGCCAGCAGGTTGGTCTGTTCGGCGATCGAGCGGATCACTTCCAGTACCGAGCCGATCTTCTCGCTGTTCTGCGCCAGGCCTTCTATTTCGGCCATGGTGTCGCTCATGTTGGCGGCCAGTGCACCAATGCTGCTGGTGGTGCGGTCGATTACCGCCAAGCCCTCGCGGGTGGCCTGGTCGGCATCGCGTGCCGCCTGTGCCGCCTGGGCGGCGCTGCGGGCAACGTCCTGGGCGGTGGCGCTCATTTCATGCGAGGCGGTGGCCACCTGGTCGACTTGGCGGTACTGCTGCTCCATGCCAGCGCTGGTTTCAGTGGCAATCGCCGAGGATTGGTCGGCCGTGCCTCGGGCGGCCTGCACCGAGCTTTTGACCTCGGCGATGGTTGGCTGCAATTTGTCGAGGAAGCGGTTGAACCAGCCGGCCAGTTCGCCCAGTTCGTCTTGTTTCTGGTAGGTCAGGCGACGGGTCAGGTCGCCTTCGCCGCTGGCAATGTCCTTGAGCATGGCGGCCACGCCAAGGATTGGCCGGGTAACGCCGCGGGCCATCAGCCACACCAGCAGCAGGCCGGCAATGGCTGCGGCCAGGCCCAGGCTCAGTTCCAGCAGGGTGCCACTGGTGTTGAGCGCGTCAAGTTCCTGCTTCAGGGTTTCGGCCGGCCCGGTCAGGGCGTTTTCCGGCACATCCAGCAACACGCCCCAGGGCTGGGCGTCCGGGATTGGCCGGAATGCCGCCAGCACTTTCAAGCGCTGGCGGTCGTGGAGGATAGTCAGTTTGCCATCGGCCAGCTTGCGCACCAGCTCGGCGCCTTTGGTCGGGTCTACCTGGTCGAAGCGCTGGGCAAGCTTGCTGGCATCGGCGCTGTAGCCTGCCAGCAGGCCGACCGGGGTAAGAATGCCGACCGTGGTGCGGCCTTCGTAAAGGCTGTGGCTGGCCTCCTGGCTCAGTGCCTGCAGGCTGTTGAGGTTGATGTCGATGGACAGGGTGGCAATGATCTTGCCGTTGACCGCCAGCGGGAACACGATGCTGGTCATCAGCACCTGCTGGCCGTCGATGTCGTAGAAGTAGGGCTCCACCACACACACCTTGCCGGATGTGCGAGGGCACACCCACCAGGTGTTGGCCGGCTGGCCGCTGGGGCCGATCTCGGTGTTGGCCATGTCATGTTCGGGCAGGGCCATCGAGGTCAGCTGGCCAGCGCGTGGCTGCGACCAGTACAGGGCAAAGCGCCCGGTTTCGTTGCTGCCCAGTTCTGCCTTGCCGGCAAACAGGCTGTCCTTGTCGTCCAGGGCATTGGGCTCGAACACCAGTGACAGGCCGAGCAGGTCGGGGTTGGCTTGCAGTGCGGCGCGCACCTGGCGGGTCATGTCCTCGCGCAGGTCGAAGGCATCGAGAAAGCGCTTTTCGGCCTGCTCGCGGAGGAACAGCACCTGGCGGGCGAAGCCGGCGCCGTACTGGTAGGCATCCATGAACTGGCGGCGGATGTTCAGCGCTTGCACTTCACCTTGTGACTCGATACGCGACTGCGCCGCCTCGGTCAGCATCTGCATGCTGCTGGCCTTGACCAGGTCCGAACTGTGATCCATGCGGTACAGCGACAGGCCGACGAGCAAGGTGACGATACCGGCCAGACAGAGACCGGCGAGCAGGGTGATTTTCCACTGGATGGAAAG
This sequence comes from Pseudomonas sp. LTR0, assembly GCF_036630035.1. Lineage (NCBI taxonomy): Bacteria > Pseudomonadati > Pseudomonadota > Gammaproteobacteria > Pseudomonadales > Pseudomonadaceae > Pseudomonas > Pseudomonas sp. LTR0. The sequence continues at coordinate 3,083,517 of NZ_CP123734.1, read as the reverse complement.
TTGTCGCAAAGGCATGGGGGCGGATCCCTTTTTGGCAGTAAGGGTTATGGCTTTATTTGCGGTGGGGCAGGGAGGCGCCAAAGCTCTCCAGCCAGGCACCTCGCTGCCTCCCACAGTATCGGCCTATGCCGTTTTTTCTTTATTCAAACATTCAATTTAAATTCGGCCACCCGTTGACGCGCCGCATCAAGGCGCTTTTGACATCTGCCGCCTACTGCTTCAGAGTTCGCGCTTTTTTCTGTCGTAATGAGGTAAGCCAACCATGAATGCAGTGATCGCCGCGGTCGGCATCATGCTGATACTCAGCCTGTCCCGCGTGCACGTGGTCATCGCCCTGATCATCGGCGCCCTGGTCGGTGGGCTGGTGGGCGGCCTGGGTATCGAAGGCACGCTCAAGGCCTTCAACGGTGGCCTAGGTGGTGGTGCCACGGTGGCTTTGTCTTATGCACTGCTGGGTGCCTTTGCCGTGGCAATCGCCAAGTCTGGCCTGGCTCATGCGCTGGCCGACCGTGCCCTGGCCATGATCGACCGGCGAGGGGACGCCAAGGGTGGCAAGGTCAAGTGGCTGATGATCGGCCTGATGCTGGTGGTGGCCGTGTCGTCCCAGAACATCCTGCCCATCCACATTGCCTTCATCCCGCTGCTGGTGCCGCCTCTGTTGTACGTGTTGACGCGCCTGCGCATCGACCGCCGGCTGATCGCCTGTGTAATCACCTTTGGCCTGATCACCCCGTACATGTTCCTGCCGGCGGGCTTCGGCAATATCTTCCTCAACGAGATCCTGCTGGCCAACGTTGCCCGCGCAGGTGTCGATGTGAGCGGCGTCAACGTCACCCACGCCATGGCCATCCCGGCAGCCGGCATGCTCGTCGGCCTTCTGGTGGCAGTGTTCATCAGCTACCGCAAGAAGCGCGACTACGACCTGACGCGCATCCAGCAGGTGGAGCAGGTGAGCGTGCAGTACAACCCGCTGACCTTGCTGGTGGCCGGGCTGGCGATCGCTTCAGCCTTCATCGTTCAGCTGTTGCTGGACTCGATGATCATCGGCGCCATGGTCGGTTTCCTGATCTTCTCGCTGTCGGGCATCGTCAAGTGGAAAGATACCGACGACCTGTTCACCGAAGGCATGAAAATGATGGCCATGATCGGCTTCATCATGATTACCGCGTCCGGCTTTGCCGAGGTGATGAAGGCCACCGGTGAGGTGATGAGCCTGGTGGAAACCTCGGCGCAGTGGATCGACCACAGCAAGGGCATCGGTGCCTTGCTGATGCTGCTGGTAGGCCTTTTGGTGACGATGGGGATCGGCTCGTCGTTCTCCACCGTGCCGATCCTGGCCGCGATCTTCGTGCCACTGTGCGTGCAACTGGGCTTCGACCCGTTGGCCACGGTGTGCATCATCGGTACTGCCGGTGCATTGGGCGATGCGGGTTCGCCGGCCTCTGACTCGACCCTGGGCCCAACCTCGGGCCTGAACGTGGATGGCCAGCATCACCACATCTGGGACACCGTGGTGCCGACCTTCATCCATTACAACTTGCCGTTGATGGCGTTCGGCTGGTTGGCAGCGATGACCTTGTAAGGCGGGGAGGGCGTCAGCCCTTGTCGGGCGGCGGCGAGATGCGATTGAGCACGGTGCTGCCGTCCTTGCTGCGGGTCAGGTAGACCGGTAGGACTTTGGGCAGGTTGTTGACCAGGCGCCCCACGTCACGGGTGTTGTAGATGCCGCTGATGCGGATACGGCCGGTGCTGGCATCGGCCAGCAGCAGCGGGGCGTCGAGGTAGCGGTTGATCACCGGCAGCGCCTGTTCCAGGCTCAGGTTGTCGAGCACCAGCTTGCCGCTGCGCCATGCCAGGCTGTTGCCATAGTCGTCGCTTTGCTCCAGCTGCGGCTCGAAGTCGCCCTTGTGGTAGCTGGCCTGCATGCCAGGGCCAAGGCGGTAGCCACCGGCACTGCCCTCACTGGACACCAGTACTGAACCTTCCACCAGGGTGACCTTCACCTGGTCTTGGTACTTCCACACGTTGAACTGGGTGCCGGTGACCCGGGTCTGGCCACTGCCGGCACGCACGATGAACGGGTGGCTGCTGTCGTGTCGCACCTTGAAGAACGCCTCGCCGCGTTTGAGCGTGACCTGGCGCTGGTCCTTGTAGTTGAGGAAGGTGAGCTCGGTGTGGAGGTTGAGCTGTACCGTGCTGCCGTCGCTGAGCTCCACGGTCTGCATGCGGTCACTGGCTTCGAAGTGCTGGTAGTGGTTGGGCAACCAGCCCTGTTCCCACCCCATCCAGCCGGCCAGCGGCAGCACTGCCAGGGCGATGGCTGCAGCAGACGCCAGTGGCCGCCAGTTGCGAGGGCGGGCGGCGTGTTTGACGGGTGGGTTGAAGTCGATGACGGTGGCGCTGCGCGGCAGCAGGTCGGCGGTTTGCCAGATTTCCAGCATCGCCTGGTACTCTTCGGTATGCCGCGGGTCGGCCGCCAACCAGTCAGCGAATTCTTCATGCTCGGCCTGCGTGCAATCTTCGGCGTGAAGGCGCATGCACCAATGCGCTGCGGCGTCGGTGATGGCATCGTCTGGGTTGGGATTGAGGCGGTCGTGGTTCATTGCGGCTCCGGGTTTTGCGCATTCTACCCTTGCGGGAGGGCTCCCGAGAACCAATGTAATGGCGAATGACTATCAGTTGTGCCGGTTTTTCGTCGGATTAGCCATGGTTTTTCAGCGTTTGAGAACCCTTCGCGGGCACAAGACGATGTCTGCAATCGCTTCTGGAACGGGCTGATGCTGCGAAGAGGTCAGTGAGTACAGATTCGTTAGCCTGCACCGGCCTCTTCGCAGCACACGGCTGCGCTTGCAAAAAGCGCGTCAGTGACACATCGCTCAGAACTGTGCAGCCTCTAGCCCATAAAGGCTGCCACTGCCGGCCCGAATACTCGCCTCCAGCCCCAGCCCTCGCGGCAAGACCCGCTGGAAATAGAACGCCGCACACGCAAGCTTCGCGCCATGAAACGCCTCATCCTCCTCACGTTTGGCCAACGCCACCGCAGCCATCCGCGCCCACATATATGCGTACGCAGTCAGCCCGAACAGCTGCAGGTACTCAACCGCCACCGCGCTGACCAGGTTGGCATCTTCGCCTGCCTGCTCCCGCAGCCAGCTGCTGGTGGCCTCCAGCCGCGCCAGGCTCGCCTGCAGGTCCTCGCGGTACAAGGGCGCATCCACACTGAAGGCTCGCACTTCGCTGGCAAAGCTGGCCAACGCCTGACCATCGTCGGCCAGCACCTTGCGCCCCAGCAGATCAAGGGCCTGGATGCCGTTGGTGCCTTCATAGATCTGTGCAATGCGCACGTCTCGCACCCGTTGCTCCTGGCCCCATTCGCGGATGTAGCCATGACCGCCATACACCTGCTGGCCAAGCACGCAGCTTTCCAGACCGTTATCGGTGAAGAATGCCTTGGCCACTGGCGTCAGCAGTGCCACCAGGCGCTGGGCATGCTCGCGCTCGCCGGCGTCCTCGGCATAGCGTGCCACGTCCAGTTGCTGGCCAACGTAGACGGCGAACGCCCGACCTGCTTCGGTGAGGGTGCGTATGGTCAGCAGCATGCGCCGGACATCGCCATGGTGGATGATTGGGTCGGCCGCCTTGTCGTGTGCCCGCGGGCCAGTTGCTGCGCGGCTCTGCAGGCGCTCATTGGCATAGCGGGCGGCGCTTTGGTAGGAGGCTTCGGCACAACCGATGCCCTGTATGCCGATGGACAGGCGCTCGTAGTTCATCATGGTGAACATCGCTGCCAGGCCCTTGTTCGGCTCGCCCACCAGGTAACCGATGGCACCATCAAAGTTCATGACACAGGTCGCCGAGGCCTTGATGCCCATCTTGTGTTCGATCGAGCCACAGTGGACAGCGTTGCGCGCGCCCAGACGGCCATCGGCCTCGACCAGGAATTTGGGCACCAGGAACAGCGATATACCTTTGGCACCGGCGGGCGCATCCGGCAGTTTGGCCAACACCAGGTGGACGATGTTCTCGGTCAGGTCCTGCTCGCCGCCGGTAATGAAGATCTTGCTGCCACTGATGCGCACACTGCCATCGGCCTGAGGCTCGGCGCGGGTGCGGATCAGCCCCAGGTCAGTGCCGGCATGGGGTTCGGTCAGGCACATGGTACCGGCCCAGCGGCCTTCATACAGCGGTGGCAGGTAAGTGGCCTTGAGGGTTTCGCTGGCGTGGGCATCGATCGCCAGGCAACTGCCGGCGCTCAACGCCGAATACAGGCTGAAGCTGCAGTCAGCGGCGTAGAGCATCTCTTCGAACAGCACGCCGAGCATCTTTGGCATGCCCATGCCGCCGTGTTCCGGGTTGCCGCCCAAGCCAACCCAGCCACCTTCGCGGTAGGTGTTCCAGGCCTCGCGGAAGCCATCAGGGGTGGTGACCTGGCCTGCGTCGAAGCACACACCTTGCTCGTCACCGTTGCGGCTGAGCGGGGCAATCAGCTGGCCGGTGACTTTGGCAGCTTCTTCGAGAATGGCGTCGGCAGTGTCGGCATCGATGCGTTCGGCCAGGGCGGGCAGGCGGGCCCACAGGTCCGAAGCGTTGAACACGTCATGCAGGACGAAGCGCATGTCGCGCAGGGGGGCGGAATAGGTGGTCATCGGCAGCTCTTGCAATAGTGGGGGATGGTTGGGCGTGCGCTGAACCTTCAGGCGCAGCCGTGTGCTGCGCCTGAAGCGGAGCGGCTACGGCATCAGAGGGCCTTGGCCCGGTCGCGCAACACGTACTTCTGGATCTTGCCGGTCGAGGTCTTGGGCAGCTCGCCGAACACCACGGTCTTCGGCACCTTGAACCCGGCCAGGTGCTCGCGGCACCAACTGGTGATGTCGGCTTCACGGGTGTCCTCCCGGCCTGGCTTCAGGGCAACGAAGGCGCACGGGGTTTCCCCCCATTTTTCATCCGGGCGCGCCACCACGGCGGCTTCCAGCACTGCCGGGTGCTTGTACAGGGCGTCTTCGACCTCGATGGTGGAGATGTTCTCGCCACCGGAAATGATGATGTCCTTGAGCCGGTCCTTGATCTCGATATAGCCGTCGGCATGCCACACGGCCAGGTCGCCGGTGTGGAACCAGCCGCCACGGAAGGCTTCGGCGGTGGCTTCAGGGTTTTTGAGGTAGCCCTTCATCACCGTGTTGCCGCGCATGAAGATTTCGCCCAGGGTATCGCCGTCGCGGGGCACCGGCTGAAGGGTTTGCGGGTCGGCAACCATCAGGCCATCGAGGGTCGGGTAGCGCACGCCTTGGCGAGACTTGATCCGGGCACGCTCTTCCAGCGAAAGCGCGTCCCATTCGTCATGCCAGGCACACACGGTCACCGGGCCGTAGACCTCGGTCAGGCCATAGGTGTGGGTGACCTTGATGCCCATTTGCTCCACGGCGCCGATGACCTTGGCCGGTGGTGCAGCGCCGGCGACCATGGCCTGCACCGGGTGCTCGATGGCTGCCTTGGCCGCCTCGGGCATGTTGACCAGCGCGTTGAGCACGATCGGCGCACCGCACAGGTGGCTGACTTTGTGCTCGCGGATCAGGGTCAGGATTTTCTGCGGGTCGACCCGGCGCAGAAACACGTGGGTGCCGGCCAGCGCGGTGATGGTCCAGGGGTAGCACCAGCCGTTGCAGTGGAACATCGGCAACGTCCACAGGTACACCGGTCGGTGGCCCATGGCCCAGGTCATCTGGTTGCCCAGTGCGTTCAGGTAGGCGCCACGGTGGTGGTAGACCACGCCCTTGGGGTTGCCGGTGGTGCCGGAGGTGTAGTTCAGTGATATGGCCTGCCACTCGTCATCGGGCCATTCCCAGGCAAATTCCGGGTCGCCTTCGTTGAGCAGTGCCTCATAGTCCAGCTCGCTGACCGCGCGGCCTTCACCGTACTCCGGGTCATCTACATCAACCACCAGCGGCGGGTGTTCAAGCAGTGCCAGAGCGCCTTCGATGACCGCATGGAACTCGCGGTCGGTGATCAGCACCTTGGCCTCGCCATGCTGCAGCATGAAGGCGATGGCCTCGGCATCCAGGCGCACGTTCAGGGTATTGAGCACAGCACCGGTCATGGGTACGCCGAAATGCGCCTCGAGCATGGTCGGGGTGTTGGGCAGCATCACTGCCACGGTGTCGCCGCGGCCAATGCCACGGCCGGCCAGGGCGCTGGCCAGGCGCCGACAGCGTTGGTAGGTTTCTTGCCAGTTGCGGCGGATGGCGCCGTGGATGACGGCCGGGTAGTTGCCGTAAACGGCCGCGGTGCGTTCGATGAAGCTCAGCGGGGTGAGGGCGACATGGTTGACGGCAGCGGGCATCAGGCCCTGGGCATAGATCGACATGCGGTAATCCTGTAAGGGAGGCAGACGCAGCCTGTGCACCTGGCCCCCGATGGCTGATTGTTAGCTCTGTTCAGGGTGCAGGGGGCGGACGGTGGGCCGCCCCCTCTGTCGCAGTTTTACGCGAGTCGCTATGGTATTAGGAATATCGACTATAGCAATATAGTAAAACTACTATAACAACAGGCCGCCTACCGTGGATGACACTGCTTACCCCTTGCTTGCCAAAGACCCCCAACCCAGTCTGTTGCTGGCCAGTGATGCAAGCCCGCTGGCACTCAACCCGGCACTGCAGGCCTGGGTCGCCGAAGGGCCTGAGCTGGCTTGCTGGCTGCCGGCCAATTGCGCTGCCCTGGTGCGTGCCTGTCTGCGCCAGCACCGGGCGATCAGCGATGTCGAAGTGCAGGTCGGCGAACGTATCGTGCTGTGGACGTTCATGCCGGACAACCACGGCCAGCAGGTGCTGGGCCGCTGCCGTGATGCCAGCGAAGAGCGCCATGGCGCACGCGAAGCCAGCCGCGCCCGGCGCCTGTATCGGTTGATTATCGAAAACACCACCGACCTGATTTCCCGACACAGCCCCGATGGCCGCTTTCTCGATGCCTCACCGGCAGCCTACCGCCTGCTCGGCCTGTGGCCCGAACAACTGCGTGGCATGCCTGTACATACCCTGCTGCATCCGCGCGAACGGCGTCAGGTACTGCGCCAGGCCGCTGCCGCGCTGGACCAGGATGGCTACCACACCATGACCTGCCGGGTACGCCAGGCGACAGGCGACTACCGCTGGTTCGAAATCGCCAGCCGGGCGATCCGCGAGACCTACACGGGCGCGGTGGTGGAGGTGGTCAGCGTGTCCCGCGACATCACCTTGCGCATCGAAGCGCAGGAAAGCCTGGCACACAGTGCCCGCCTCGCGACCCTGGGCGAGCTGGCCTCGGGCATCGCCCATGAAATCAATCAGCCACTGGCCGCCGTGGTCAACTATGCCAACGCCAGTCAGCGTTACCTGCAGGGCCTGGAACGTGACCCCCAGGCTCGCGATCGGGTAGGCCAGGGCCTGCAGCGTATCAGCGAACAGGCCACCCATGCCGCCGAAGTGATCCGCCGCCTGCGTGCCTTCCTGCGCAAGGGGCCGCGCCGCCTGGAGGCGCTGGATGTGGCCGAGCTGGCTGGCGAAGCCATGCGCCTGTGCGCCTGGGAAGCCGCGCGGGACCAAGTGCAGGTGGAACTTCGCATGAGCGCTCAACTGCCCTTGGTGTATGCCGACCGAGTGCTGCTGGAGCAGGTGCTGCTCAACCTGCTGCGCAATGCCATCGATGCCAATCGCGAGCAGCAGGGGGAGCGGCCGTCACGTATCCTGCTCTGCGCTGCGCGCGATGGCGATGGGGTGCTGGTCGAGGTAGCCGACCAGGGCCCGGGCGTGGCACCGGAGCGGCTGGATGAAATCTTTACGCCGTTCACCACCAGCAAGGCCGACGGCCTGGGCTTGGGCTTGAGCATGAGCCGCAGCCTGATCGAAGGCTTCGGTGGCAGCCTGTGGGCGCGGGCGGGTGACAGCGGCGGTCTGGTACTGTGCTGCCGGCTGGCGGTCAGCAGGGAATAAGGGGAGGCAGTGTTGCAAGCAAAAGTGTATGTGGTCGATGACGACCAGGGGATGCGCGACTCTACGGTCTGGCTGCTGCAGTCGGTGGGCCTGCAAGCCTTGCCGTTCGCCAGCGGGCAGGCGTTTCTCGACGCCTGCGTCGATGATGGGCCCGCCTGTGTGCTGCTGGATGTGCGCATGCCGGGGTTGGGCGGGTTGGCTGTGCAGCAGGCGATGCGTGAGCGTGGCCTGATGGTGCCGGTGATCTTCGTCAGCGGTCATGCCGATGTACCGATCGTGGTGCGGGCATTCAAGGCCGGTGCCTGCGACTTCATCGAAAAACCCTACAACGACCAGTTGCTGCTCGACAGCGTTCAGGCTGCGCTGGAGCACGCCGGGCTGGCGCGACAAGGCGATCAGGCGCTGGCCTTGGTGCAGGCGCGTATCGATGGCCTGACGCCGCGTGAGCGGGACGTGTTCGTACCCTTGGCCCAAGGGTTGAGCAACCGCGAAATTGCCGAGCAGTTGGGCATCAGCGTCAAGACCGTGGACCTGTACCGGGGGCGGGTGATGAAGCGGTTGCAGGCGGGCAGCCTCGCAGAACTGGTGGGAATGGCGATTGCTTGCGGGGCGGTGGAGGCGTTGGGCCTGCGAGCGCGTTAGCCGCCTTTACGCACACCCTTGCAGGCGCGGCCTTGTGTGCAGCAATGGGCCGCAATACGCGCCTGCTGAGAGCGGTGAGACAGGCAGAAGTCATGAAATATTTCATAGCTTGCTAATGAAGGCTTTGACATTCACTGCCTAGGCAGTAATATTTCTACACACTTAACTGAGCAGTCAACGATGGCCCATTTTTCCCCCGAAAACTTCCAGACCTGCGCCATCGGCATGTTGCTTGGCCGTGCTGCGATTCTCAAAGACCGCATTCTTGACTGGCACCTGGAGTCAGAGGGCGTCACCGCCGCGCAGTTCAAAGTGCTGATCATCGTCACCCAGTACCAGGTGGATACCCCGGCCGAACTGTGCCGGTACCTGGGCCTGGACAGCGGTTCGATGACCCGCATGCTCGACCGCCTCGAGCAGAAGGAACTGATCGTGCGCAACCGCTGCGCCGACGACCGGCGCCAAGTGCGCCTGGCACTCACTGCGGACGGCCAGCGCCTGGCCAACCGCCTGCCGGAAATTGGCGCCGCCGCCATGAACGAGTTGTGCGGCGTGCTGGCACCAGAGGAGCTCAAGACCCTGGAAGGCCTGCTGGCCAAGGTGCTGCTCAGTGCTGGCGACCCGTTGACGATCCGCCGCTTCGGCGACCGTTGAACCCTGTAACGAATTATCCAAGGTATTGTCATGGCCACTCCCACAGACACCCCGACTCCCTCCGCCGCGCCCGAGTCGTCACGCAAGCGCAAGGCCTGGCTGCTTGGCCTGCTGTTGCTGCTGATCCTTGCCGGGGTCGGCACCTGGGCCTGGTACAGCATTGTCGGGCGTTGGCACGAAAGCACCGACGATGCCTACGTCAACGGCAACGTGGTGGAGATCACCCCGCTGGTCGCTGGCACCGTTACCAGCATCGGGGCCGATGACGGCGACCTGGTCCACGCCGGCCAGGTGTTGCTGCAATTCGACCCGGCCGACAGCGAAGTGGCCTTGCAGTCCGCCGAAGCCAAGCTGGCACGCACCGTGCGGCAGGTGCGCGGGCTGTACAGCAACGTCGACTCGCTGAAGGCTCAACTGGAAACGCGCCAAGCTGAACTGCGCAAGGCGCAGCAGGACTTCAACCGGCGCAAGGTGCTGGCTGACAGCGGTGCGATTGCCGCAGAAGAACTGTCCCATGCCCGCGACGACCTGACCGTTGCCCAGGCCGCCGTCAACAGTGCGCGCCAACAGCTCAGCACCAGCAGCGCGCTGGTCGACGACACCGTGGTGTCCTCGCACCCCGACGTCATGGCTGCTGCTGCCGACCTGCGCCAGGCCTACCTCGACCACGCCCGCACCACGTTGGTCGCGCCGGTCACCGGCTACGTTGCCAAGCGTACCGTCCAGTTGGGCCAGCGCCTGCAGCCGGGCACCGCGACCATGGCGGTAATCCCGCTGGATCAGGTGTGGATCGATGCCAACTTCAAGGAAACCCAGCTGCGTGAGATGCGCATTGGCCAGCCGGTGGAAGTCACCGCTGATTTGTACGGTAGCGAGGTCAAGTACAGTGGCACTGTAGACAGCCTTGGCGCGGGCACCGGCAGCGCCTTTGCCTTGCTGCCGGCGCAGAACGCAACTGGTAACTGGATCAAGATTGTCCAGCGCGTACCCGTGCGCATCCACCTCAGCCCCGACCAGCTCAAGGACCACCCCCTCCGTATCGGCCTGTCCACCGTGGTTGAAGTCGACCTGCATGACCAGAGCGGCCCGGCTTTGGCCCAGCAGCCACCGCAGAAGGCCAGCTACACCACCCAGGTGTATGACCACCAGCTGGTCGAAGCCGATAACCTGATCGCCCGGCTGATTCACGAGAACAGTGCAACCGGCAAGACGGCGCAACGATGAGCAACAACGCCGCTGCCCAGTTCACGCCGCCGAGTCTGCTGCTGACCACCATCGGCCTGTCGCTCGCGACGTTCATGCAGGTGCTGGACACCACCATCGCCAACGTGGCCTTGCCGACCATTTCCGGCAACCTGGGGGTGAGTTACGAGCAAGGTACCTGGGTCATCACCTCGTTCGCGGTGAGCAACGCTATCGCCTTGCCGCTGACCGGCTGGCTGAGCCGGCGCTTTGGTGAAGTGAAGCTGTTCATTTGGGCCACGCTGCTGTTCGTGCTGGCGTCGTTCCTGTGTGGTATTGCCCAGTCGATGCCCGAGCTGGTGGGGTTTCGTGTCTTGCAGGGCGTGGTCGCCGGGCCGCTTTACCCGATGACCCAAACCCTGCTGATTGCTGTCTACCCCCCGGCAAAACGGGGGATGGCACTGGCGCTGCTGGCGATGGTCACGGTGGTGGCGCCGATTGCCGGGCCGATTCTTGGGGGCTGGATTACCGATAGCTACAGCTGGCCATGGATCTTCTTCATCAATGTGCCCATCGGCCTGTTCGCTGCTGCCGTGGTGCGCCAGCAGATGCGCACGCGCCCGGTGGTCACCAGCCGCCAGCCGATGGATTACATTGGCCTGCTGACCCTGATTATCGGCGTCGGTGCCTTGCAGGTAGTGCTGGACAAAGGCAACGATCTGGACTGGTTCGAATCGTCGTTCATCATTGTCGGCAGCCTGATCTCGGTGGTGTTCCTGGCGGTGTTCGTGATCTGGGAGCTGACCGACCGGCACCCGGTGGTCAACTTGCGTCTGTTCGTGCACCGCAACTTCCGCATTGGCACCATTGTGCTGGTCGGGGGGTATGCCGGGTTCTTCGGTATCAACCTGATCCTGCCGCAGTGGTTGCAGACGCAGATGGGCTATACCGCGACTTGGGCAGGCCTGGCGGTTGCGCCGATCGGCTTGCTGCCGGTGATCATGTCGCCGTTCGTGGGCAAATATGCGCACCGGTTCGACTTGCGGGTGCTGGCTGGGTTGGCGTTCCTGGCGATCGGTACCAGTTGCTACATGCGTGCTGGTTTCACCAGCGAGGTGGACTTCCAGCACGTGGCTTTGGTGCAGTTGTTCATGGGGATTGGCGTGGCGTTGTTCTTCATGCCGACGTTGAGCATTCTTCTGTCTGATCTGCCGCCGCACCAGATTGCCGACGGTTCGGGGCTGGCGACTTTTCTGCGAACCTTGGGCGGGAGTTTTGCGGCTTCGTTGACCACCTGGATCTGGATTCGTCGGGCGGACCAGCACCATGCCTATCTGAGCGAGCACATCAGCCAGTTCGACCCGGCGACGCGGTATACCCTTGAGCAGTTGGGCGGCGCCAGCCCGCAGAGTTATGCGCAGTTGGAGCAGATACTCAACGGGCAGGCTTACATGATGTCGACGGTGGATTACTTCACGTTGATGAGCTGGGTGTTTGCCGGGTTGATTCTGCTGGTGTGGTTCGCCAAGCCGCCCTTTACCGCCAAGGCGGGCCCGGCATCGGCGGGGCATTGAGCTAAACAAGGCAAGATCCCGATGCTCTCGGTCTCGGTCTCGGTCTCGGTCTCGGTCTCGGTCTTGCTTCGGCTTTTGATCTTGCTTCTAAGCGCGCGATAGTCCAGGCGCCGCGGATTGCGACTTCAGGAGGCCGAGCGCAGGGCTTGCGAAGGGAGGTGACGGGCATGGATGCCCGTCAAGCGCTGGGCCCCAGGATGGGGCCTGCAGCGCGGTCCTCCCGGGAGCAAGGCCGGAGCGAGGGGACCCCGGAGCGTAGCGCAGGGGCCGGATGATGGGAGCACAGCGTTTTTTGGTTACTTTTTGTCGCGTTTGACAAAAAGTGACCCGCCGTAAGGGCGGAAAGGTGACTATGCGCCACCTTCGTGAATGAATACCTACTCGATGTGAATGCCCACATCCAAGAAGCAAGAAGCAAGAAGCAAGAAGCAAATTCGTCTGTTTTGACTCAGCGAACAGTCCATTCGCGATGGCGACGCTGACTCACCTTTTCGCCCTTACGGCGAGTCACTTTTTGTCAAACGCGACAAAAAGTAACCAAAAAACGCTGCGCTCCCATCATCCGGCCCCTGCGCTGCGCTCCGGGGTCCCCTCACTCCGGCCTTGCTCCCGGCAGGACCGCGCCGAAGGCCCCATCCTGGGGCCTCAGCGCTTGACGGGCATCCATGCCCGTCACCTGCCTCCGCAAGGCCTGCGTTCGGCCTCCTGAAGTCGCGAAGATCAAGATCAAGATCAAGATCAAGATCAAGATCAAGATCAAGATCAAGATCAAGATCAAGATCAACAGCAGAGTTGATCTAAACACAAGGCAAGATCTCGATGCTCTCGCTCTCGCTCTCGCTCTCGCTCTCGCTCTCGCTCTCGCTTCGGCTTTTGATTTTGCTTCTAAGCGCGCGATAGCCCAGGCGCCGCGGATTGCGACTTCAGGAGGCCGAGCGCAGGGCTTGCGAAGGGAGGTGACGGGCATGGATGCCCGTCAAGCGCTGGGCCCCAGGATGGGGCCTGCAGCGCGGTCCTCCCGGGAGCAAGGCCGGAGCGAGGGAACCCCGGAGCGTAGCGCAGGGGCCGGATGATAGGAGCGCAGCGTTTTTTGGTTACTTTTTGTCGCGTTTGACAAAAAGTGACCCGCCGTAAGGGCGGAAAGGTGATGATGCGCCACCTGCGCGAATGAATACCTACTCGATGTGGATGCCCACATCCAAGAAGCAAGAAGCAAGAAGCAAGAAGCAAGAAGCAAGAAGCAAGAAGCAAGAAGCAAGAAGCAAGAAGCAAATTCGTCTGTTTCGACTCAGCGAACAGTCCATTCGCGATGGCGACACGGACTCACCTTTTCGCCCTTACGGCGAGTCACTTTTTGTCAAACGCGACAAAAAGTAACCAAAAAACGCTGCGCTCCCATCATCCGGCCCCTGCGCTGCGCGCCGGGGTTCCCTCACTCCGGCCTTGCTCCCGGCAGGACCGCGCCGAAGGCCCCATCCTGGGGCCTCAGCGCTTGACGGGCATCCATGCCCGTCACCTGCCTCCGCAAGGCCTGCGTTCGGCCTCCTGAAGTCGCGAAGATCAAAAGCCAGATCAACAGCCACATCAACAGCAGAGGGTTGGCTGTGCTGATCTTCGTCATTCCAACGCAGCGCCATTTCGCCTATTGTCGATGCTCCCTTCCCCAAACCATTGGCAAACCCATGGAGAACGTCATCGTCATCACCGGCGGCAGCCGCGGCATCGGCGCCGCCACTGCGCTGTTGGCCGCCCACCAGGGCTACCGCATCTGCATCAACTATCACGCCGATGACCAAGCCGCCGAAGCCATCCTCAGCCAGGTCCGCGCCCTGGGCGCCGAGGCCATCGCGGTGCGCGCCGACGTCAGCGTCGAAGATGAAATCATCCAGCTGTTCCTGCGCGTCGACGACGAGCTCGGCCCGGTCACCGCACTGGTCAACAACGCCGGCACCATCGGCCAGCAAAGCAGGGTCGAGGACATGTCCGAGTTCCGGCTGCTGAACGTCATGAAAACCAACGTCGTCGGCCCCATGCTCTGCGCCAAGCACGCCCTGCTGCGCATGGCGCGCCGACATGGCGGGCAAGGCGGGGCCATCGTCAACGTATCATCGGTAGCCGCACGCCTGGGTTCGCCCAACGAATATGTCGACTATGCCGCCTCCAAGGGCGCGCTCGACACCTTCACCATCGGCCTGGCCAAAGAAGTGGCAGGCGAGGGCGTGCGCGTCAATGGCGTCCGGCCGGGCTATATCCATACCGGTTTCCATGCGCTTTCGGGTGACCCGGACCGCGTCAGCAAGCTCGAACCTGGCTTGCCCATGGGCCGAGGGGGGCGTCCCGAGGAAGTGGCCGAGGCCATCCTCTGGTTGCTTTCGGACAAAGCCTCCTATGCCACCGGCAGCTTCATCGACCTGGGCGGCGGGCGCTGAACGCGCCCGTCAAGTTTCCAGTAGCTCGCGAACCCGCTCCGCCAGTGCGTCCAGTTCGAACGGCTTGGTCAACACCAGCGTACCTTGCAGCGGTTGGCCGTCGCTGAACGCCGCGCTCTCATCGTACCCAGTCATCAACAGTACCTTGAGGTCCGGGTAACGCTCACGGCAGCGCTCGGCTACCTGGCGGCCATTCAGGCCGCCAGGCAGGCCGACATCGCTCAGCAGCAAGTCCGGCCGTTCGCCACTTTGCAGGTGGGTGAGGGCAGACGGACCGTTCTCGAAGGCGTCCACCCGATAGCCCAGCTCTTCCAGCACTTCACCTATCACCAGGCGCAAGGCGGTCTGGTCTTCAACCAACAGAATGCGTTTTGCAGTCTCGCTGCTTCTTCGCAAAGGCGCGCGCTGCGGTTTGCTGATTGGCGCCTGGGCTTGCGCGTGGTGGCGGGGTAACAGCAGCTCGATGCGGGTACCCTCGCCAGGCACCGACAGCACCCGTAATTGCCCACCCGACTGGCGCACGAAGCCATAGGTCATGGACAGACCCAGGCCGGTGCCCTGGCCCATCGGCTTGGTGGTGAAGAACGGCTCGACTGCGCGCTCAACGACTTCAGCCGACATGCCGCTACCGTTGTCGACGATGCTCAGCCGCACGTACTCGCTGGCCGGCAGTGCCAGTGCCAGGGCCTGCTTGTCGTCAAGCCGCAGGTTGTCGCCAATGATCTCGATCACACCACCGGCCGGCATGGCATCGCGCGCGTTGATGCACAAGTTGAGCAAGGCGCTTTCCAGTTGGGGAGGGTCGATGAAGGTTGGCCACAGCTGGTTGGCGAAGCGGCTGCTCAGGGTAATCGCCGGGCCGATGGTGCGGCGAAGCAGGTCTTCCATGCCAGCCACCAAAGTGGCCACCTGCGTGGAGCAGGGTTGCAGGGTCTGCTGGCGGGAGAACGCCAGCAGCCGGTGCACCAGCGACGAGGCCCGCTGCGCCGCGCTGCTGGACAGCTCCAGCAAGGGTGCCAGGGCGTCGAAGCGTGACTGGTCCAGGCGTTGACGCATCAGCTCCTGAGCACCAAGGATGCCGCCCAGCAAATTGTTGAAGTCATGGGCAATGCCGCCACTGAGCTGGCCTACGGCCTCCATTTTCTGTGCCTGGCGCAGCGCCGCTTCGGCCTTGGCCAAGCGTTCCTGCTCCTGCACCCGTTCACTGATGTCATAGGCGAACAGAAACGCGCCCTGTACCTCGCCTTTGGGGTCGCGCAAGGCGTTGAACCGCAACTCGTAATGGCGCAGCGCGGGGGGCTTGCCGAAGGTACCGATCTCGATGAACTGCTCGCCTGCCAGGGCGCGCTGCCACATCGGCAGAATAGGCGTCTGGCCGGCGGTGCCATCGTCGAACAACCCGGGCAGGTAGTCGCCGATTTCGGGTGTCCTCCCGTACAGCAGGTGGAAGTCATGCCTGGCCTGGCGATTGACAGCCAGCCAGCGCAGGTCCTTGTCGACCACATGCACATTGACCACACTGTGATCGACCAGCTCGGCAAACAAACGGCGCTCTGCCAATGCGGCACTCACCCGTTGTTCGAGCTCTTCGTTCAGACGCTGCAGGGCCTGCTCTGCACGCCGGCGTTCGGTCACATCCTTGAACAATACCGCTACCTGGCGTTTCTCGGCAGGCTCTATGCGAAAAGTGGTCACTGACAGCACACGGCCGGTAGCAACCAGTTCCTGCTCGAAGTGCAGCGGTTCACCGGTGCGAAGCACCGCGCCATAGCGGGCCACCCAGTCATCTGCCTCATCAGGCACCATCTCGCGCAGTTTTTGCCCGACCACGTTGGGGATGCCGGCGTGTTTGGTATAGGCTGCGTTGGCCAGCACATGCACGTAGTCACTCAGCGGGCCATGGGGGCCATCGAAGAATTCGATAATGCAGAAGCCTTCGTCCATGGTGTCGAACAGTGAGCGATAGAAGTCCTGGTCGTGCGCCTGGAGGCTTGCAAGCCGTTGCTCCAGCAGTGTGTTCTGTCGCTGGAGGTCTTCGACTTGTTGGCGCAGTGAGTTCAGATCACGAGAAGGCATGCCTGCGTCCGGCCAATGAAAAGTCCTGACTTTAACGTGTTCACCTGTAGGCGAATAGCCGCTCAGTGCGACTGGGCGGTGCTCCCCAGCAGCCGTTCAAGCGCCTGGGCAAGTGCCTGAAGATCGAATGGCTTGGGCAGCAGTTCGGTGCGCCGGTCGGGCCGCGCATTTGCCGTACTGTGCACAGGGTCATGCCCTGTGATCAGCAGCACCGCTGCATGTGGTGCAATACTTCGACAGGCGTCCGCAAGTTGGTGGCCATCGATACCCCCTGGCAGGCAGGCATCGGTAATCAGCAAGTCCGGCGCAGGGGCTTCCTGCAAGGCCTTGTATGCCTGGCGGCCATCTTCGAATGCCTGAACTTCATAGCCCTGGTCCAGCAATACCTCCAGCATGACCAGGCGCAGGGCCGGCTCGTCTTCCACCAGCATCACCTTGCATACGCGCTGCTGAAGCGAGGCCGCAGGCGCAGGCTCCTCGACGTGGGGGCTGGGTGAAGCGGCGGCGACGCTTTCATCGCGGGGCAGATACAGGTTGATGGCCGTACCCTGGCCAGGGGTGCTATCGATGACCAGCTGGCCCCCGGATTGCCGCACAAAGCCGTAGACCATGGACAGCCCAAGGCCAGTGCCCTGGCCGAGCGGCTTGGTGGTGAAGAAGGGCTCAGGGGCGCGCTGCATCACTGCTTTGGACATGCCCATGCCAGTGTCTTCAACGCGTATACGCAGAAACTGGCCAGCGGCCAGGCCCAGCTGTCTGGCTTCGGCGCCTTGCACTTCGACATTGGCGCAACCGATGCTCAAGGTGCCGCCAAGCGGCATGGCGTCACGGGCGTTGATGCACAGGTTGAGCAGCGCATTTTCCAGTTGCTGTGCGTCTATTCGGATGGGCCATAGTCCGGCATGTGTCTGGTCGTGGTAGTCGACATAGGGGCCGGTGGAGCTGCTGATCAGGTCGTGCATACCAGCCACCAGTTGCTGCACATCGACCCGTTGCGGGACCAGCGTCTGCTGCCGTGAGAATGCCAGCAAGCGCTGCACCAAGGCTGCGGCGCGTTGGGCATTGTGCCGGCTGAGTTCAAGCAGCTGCGCGGTGTCCGCCACGCGTTGCTGCACCAGACGCTGCCCAGCCAGTTCCAGGGCGCCAAGGATGCTGGCCAGCAGGTTGTTGAAATCATGGGCTATCCCGCCGGTCAACTGACCGACTGCCTCCATTTTCTGCGCCTGGCGCAGTGCTTCTTCGGCCTGCTGCAGGCGTTCCTGTTCGGTCACGCGCTGCGTGATGTCATAGGCGAACAGGTAGCCGCCCTGAATTCGCTGTTGAGTATCGAGTAACGGGTGGTAGCGAATTTCGTAATGGCGTGGTGCGTCGTCCGGCCCGAAGGTGACGGTGTCGATGAACGCTTCCCCTGCCAGTATGCGCGGCCATATCGGGGCCAGGCGGCCCATGATGTCGGGTTGACCGGTCAGGAACTGGGGTACGTAGTCACCAATCTGCGGCACGAAGCCTCGGTAACGCTCGAAGGTTTCGCGCGCCGTGCGGTTGATGGCCAACAGGCGCATCCTGCGGTCGGCAGCAAACACGTTGGCCGGGCTGTTGTCGAGCAGTTCTCCAAGCAGCCTGTCATGCGCCTGAGCGCTGTCTTCGCGTTCTGCCAGGCGTGCTTCCAGTTCTGCGACACGCGCTTGCAATCGGGCAAAGGACGTATCTGGCTGCATGACGAGGGCCTGATGGTCGGACCGAGCAACTATAGTCGTCCCTCTGGCCCCTCGCTATCAGAACGAGCGAATGATCCGCCCGAGGGTCTCCATGGCCTGTTCGGCGCCATCATGCCAGGGGCTGCCGTAGTTCAGGCGGATGCAATTGCCAAAGCGTCGGGTGGGCGAAAAGATCGGCCCAGGGGCGATGCTGATGCCTTGGGCCAGAGCCATGTGGAACAGCTTGAGGGCATCCATCTGCTCGGGCAGTTCCAGCCACAGGAAGTAACCGCCGGAGGGCTGGCTGACCCGTGTCTGCGCCGGGAAGTGGCGGGCGATGGCTGCCAGCATGTTGGCCTGCTGGCCCTCCAGCGCGTAGCGCAGCTTGCGCAGGTGGCGGTCGTAGCCGCCGTGTTGCAGGTAGTCGGCGATGGCCGCCTGGGCCGGCATGGAGGCACACAGGGAGGTCATCAGTTTCAACCGCTCGATCTTCTGCGCAAAGCGCCCGGCGGCCACCCAGCCAATGCGATAGCCCGGTGCCAGGCTTTTGGCGAACGAACCGCAGTGCATGACCAGGCCCTGGGTGTCGAAAGCCTTGGCGGGTTTGGGCGCCTGTTGCGAGTAGTACAGCTCGGCGTACACATCGTCTTCGATCAACGGCACCTGATGGTGCGCCAGCAGCTCCACCAGCGCCTGTTTCTTGGCCTCCGGCATGCTTGCACCTACCGGGTTCTGGAAGTTGGTCATGCACCACACAGCCTTTACCGGGTGCTTTTCCAGGGTCTGCGCCAGCACCCCCAGGTCCATGCCCTCGCGCGGGTGCACGGGGATTTCCACCGCCTTGAGCTTGAGCCGCTCCAGCACCTGCAGGCAGGCATAGAAGGCGGGGGCCTCGATGGCGACCAGGTCGCCCGGCTGGGTCACTGCCTGCAGGCACAGGTTCAGGGCCTCCAGTGCGCCGTTGGTGATCAGCAGCTCTTCCATCGGCAGCATCAGCCCACCGACCATGTAGCGCAAGGCTATCTGCCGGCGCAGTTGCGGGTTGCCGGGGGACAGATCGGTCACCACCATGCGCGGGTCCATGCTGCGGCTGGCGCTGGCCAGTGAGCGCGACAGGCGTTGCAGCGGGAACAGCTCAGGGCTGGGGAAGGCTGAGCCGAAGGCAATGGTGTTGGGGTCCTTGATCGAGTCGAGGATCGAAAATACCAAGGCGCTAACGTCGACATCGGTAGACTCGCTTACCGGCTGCAGCGCCTGCGGCTCGCTGAACTGGCGCGGAACGTGGGCGTTGACGAAATACCCGGAGCGCGGCCGGGCCCGGATCAGCCCACGCCGCTCAAGCAGGTAGTAGGCCTGGAACACGGTGGACGGGCTGACCCCGTGGGTCTGGCTGGCGTAGCGCACGGACGGCACGCGCTGGCCGGGGCCCAGCACCCCGGAGCGGATCAGTTCGGCAATGTCGTCGGCGAAGCGTTCGTAGCGTTTCATTCTGGCCTTCTGTCGAAGCCTGGCAGGCAAGGTGGCGTGAGTGTAAGGGATCAGCGGTTCATGGGGGCGACGAAGCGACTGTGCGCTACGCTGCGGATAGTGGGGTCGTCACGCTCGCGGATTTCAAAGCTCAGCGTCTGCGAACTGCTGGCCGGGCGCTCGGCCAGCATCGCCACCGACACCGGCAGTTCGCTCATTTCACCAGCAGGGATGACCAGTGCGCTATTGCCCTGCAGGGTGAAACCGTCAGCGTCCAGCAGGCGCAATTGATAGTGCTGGGTACGTTCGGTCTTGTTGATGACCTTGAGCAGGTAAATGTTCTCGATCTGGCCTTGGGCGTTTTCGCGGAACAGGCCGCGGTCCTTGATCACATCCAGCGATACCATCGGGCGCATCTGCAGGGCTACCACCAGTGCCCCGATCATGACCAGCAGTGCGGCAGCGTAGCCCAGCAGGCGCGGGCGCAGCCAGTGAGTGGTACCGCCTTGCAGGCTGTGCTCGGACTTGTAGCCAATCAGGCCGCGGGCGTAACCCATCTTGTCCATTACCCCGTCACAGGCATCGATGCACGCGGCACAGCCGATGCAAGCCATCTGCAAACCATCACGAATGTCGATGCCGGTGGGGCACACCTGCACGCACAGCGTGCAGTCGATGCAGTCGCCCAGTCCCTGGGCGCCGACATCACTGCCTTTCTTGCGCGGCCCACGGGCCTCGCCACGACGCGGGTCGTAAGCGACCGCCAGGGTGTCCTTGTCGAACATCACGCTCTGGAAGCGCGCATACGGGCACATGTGCAGGCACACCGCTTCACGCAGCAAGCCGGCATTGATGTAGGTAGCGGCCGTGAAGAACAGTACCCAGAACAGTGCCACACCGCCCAGTTGCAAGGTGAGCAATTCTGCGGCCAGTGGCCGGATCGGGGTGAAGTAGCCGACAAAGGTCAGCCCCGTGAGCACGCCAATGGCCAACCACAGGCTGTGCTTGAGCGTGCGACGGGCCAGTTTGTTCATGCTCCAGGGCGCCGCGGCCAGCTTGATGCGCTGGTTGCGGTCGCCCTCGGTAACCTTTTCGCACCACATGAACAGCCAGGTCCAGGTACTTTGCGGGCAACTGTAACCGCACCAGACACGCCCGGCGTAGACGGTGATGGCGAAGAGGCCAAAGGCACAGATGATCAGCAGCGCCGACAGCAGGATGAAGTCCTGTGGCCAGAAGGTGGCGCCGAAGATGTGGAACTTGCTGTTCCCCAGGTCCCACAGTACGGCCTGGCGGCCGTTCCAGTTCAGCCAGGCCGTGCCGAAGAACAGCACGAACAGGGCGCCGGCAAAGCCGATGCGCAGGTTACGGTAAAGACCGGTAAAGCTGCGGGTATGGATGCCGCTGTCGGTGCGTCGCGCTTGGATGCTGGCTGGGGCGGTGGCGATCTCTGTAAAAGGGATTCTATCGTTCATGGTTCGCTGCTCATCAGGCCTCGATCAGGCATGAGCACTATGGCGCTGAAGCTGTTATCAGCACAGGTTCAGATTTTACGATAAAAACCATATCAGATTTGCCGCATAGCCCCGCCAGGCCTCATATCACCGAGCCTGGCGCGCTGGCCTTCAGATGCCTGCGGCTATCCACCGCACCCGCCACGGTCAGTGTATCGGCTTCGGTTTCCGTGATCGGCACGCGTTGGCCGGCCAGAATGGCCACCGACATGCGCAACTGCTCGTCGGTGATGATCTCGATGTCCGGGCCTTCGCCCTCGATGCGCAAGCCTTCGCCAATCAGCGTGCAGCGGCGGGTGGTTTCGTCGATTTCAATGGGCATGGTGGGATCCTCCTGGGGTGGTTACAGGGTGGACCGCGGTCAGGGGCCAGTTGCTGCATCGGTAGGCTGAGCGGCACTTTGCACTGCGTGAAGAGGTCAACCCTGAAACCATATGCTCAGGCAGGGGAGCACCGCGATGGATGTCATCTGGCAAGCAATCCAGGCCGAATTCGCCGATGTCACCGATGAGCGCGAGGTCACGCAAATCCTTGTGCGCTTGCTGATGGCTGCTGTGCTTGGCGCAATACTGGGCTTCGAGCGTGAACACAGGGGCAAGTCTGCCGGGGTGCGTACCCACATGCTGGTCTCGCTGGGCGCTGCCCTGTTCATGCTGTCACCCAGCATGGCGGGGGCCGATGACCAGGCGCTAAGCCGGGTGATCCAAGGCATCGTTGCCGGTATCGGGTTTCTCGGTGCGGGTACCATTCTGAAGGGTAACGGCCAGAACACCAGCCATGTGAAGGGGCTGACGACCGCTGCCGGGCTATGGATGACGGCTGCCATCGGTATGGCGGCTGGCATGGGACGCGAAGCCACGGCGCTGATCAGCACGGTACTGGCCCTGCTGGTACTGGGCACGATGCCGTTGCTGGTGGAGAAGGTCGAAGGAAAGGATGAGGAGAAGCAGAAGGAGGAAGAGGGCAGGAAGCACTGAGGGGAGCCGAAGCTCCCCTCAAAGCGTTGTTGCCTGCTCTTTTTTTATTATTGGGACCGGCCTATTGTTGTTTTTGTCGGCTTGTCCTGGTGCTGCGGGCGACCCCCATGCGGGGTCAAGAGCAAACGTATTTTTTTGAGCGCTGACCTGCTGTCATCATCGCTGATCCGAACCTGGCTGCCGCTACCTTGAGGTAGTTTTATTGTTCTGTGCCAGACCGCGGGGCGAACCCCTGAAAAGCGTGTCGACTCCAAAAAAATCTGCTTGCTACGCCTCTGCCGTGTTGTTCTTGTTATGTCAGAGCCGTTACCTGTTGTTTTTATTGGGTATCGCGTTTTTTTTGTTGTTGTACCAGAGATATAGCAGGGTGCGTGCCAACTTTTGAAAACCCTTTAAAATCAATGAGTTAAGAATTTTTGTCGACACCGCCCAGCCTGAAATTCTGCCGATTTGTTTCCCTGTTACCCGATTTTTTGCTGTGAAATGTGCGGGAGGTAACACTTCACCCACACCAATGTGACACCCGT
Source organism: Pseudomonas sp. LTR0 (assembly GCF_036630035.1). Classification (NCBI taxonomy): domain Bacteria; kingdom Pseudomonadati; phylum Pseudomonadota; class Gammaproteobacteria; order Pseudomonadales; family Pseudomonadaceae; genus Pseudomonas; species Pseudomonas sp. LTR0. Next base: position 3,060,817 of record NZ_CP123734.1, on the reverse strand, counting down.
GTGACCTATTGAGCGCTGCAGGCCCGTGCTACCCGCGACCCGTTTTCGCGGCCCAGCACGCTGCTGATGCGCTGGCCGGCGGCTATCAGCCGGCCCAGGTCGATGCCGGTTTCAATGCCAAGCCCTTGCAGCAGGTACACGACGTCTTCACTGGCGATATTGCCGGTAGCACCCTTGGCGTAAGGGCAGCCGCCCAGCCCGGCTACCGAGCTGTCGAACACGCTGATGCCTTCAAGCAGGCTGGCATAGACGTTGGCCAGGGCCTGGCCGTAAGTGTCATGGAAGTGTCCGGCCAGCTGCTCGCGCGGTACCTGGGCCGACACCACCTCGAACAGGCGCCGGGTGTCGCCTGCGGTTCCGGTGCCGATGGTGTCACCCAGCGAGACCTCATAGCAGCCCATGTCGTGCAGGGCGCGGGCCACCGGGGCCACCTGCTCGGCGCTGACCTTGCCCTCATAAGGGCAGCCCAGCACGCAAGACACATACCCGCGCACGCGCACGCCGTGGCTGCGCGCAGCGTCCATGATGGGTTCGAAACGCTTGAGGCTTTCGCTGATCGAGCAATTGATGTTGCGCTGCGAAAACGCTTCGGAGGCGGCAGCGAAGACCGCCACTTCCTTCACCCCGGCAGCCAGGGCGTCCTCGAAACCACGCAGGTTCGGCGCCAGTGCGGCATACGTCACACCGGGGCGCTGCTGGATGCCGGCGAAAACCTCGGCAGAGCCGGCCATTTGTGGCACCCACTTGGGGGACACGAAACTGCCCACTTCTATATAGGCCAGGCCCGCTTCGGTGAGGTCGTTGACCAGGCGTACCTTGTCGGCGACGCTGATGGGCTGGGCTTCGTTCTGCAGGCCGTCGCGGGGGCCGACTTCGACCAGGCGGACGTGTTTGGGCAAGGACATGGCGGGTTTCCTGTGGCGTTCAGCGGTTGTCTTTGTTGTTCAGGGTGGCGGCCAGGGCTTGTTCGCAGCGCTCCTGGGCGGTGTCCAGTTCCAGTTGCATCTGGTGAATGTCCAGCATCTGCTGCTCCAGCTGGGCACGGCGCTCGGCGATTTTCGCCAGCATGCTGTTGAGCTGCTTGAGGTTGCCGCTGGTGGGGTCGTACAGTTCGATCAGCTCACGGCACTCGGCCAGGGAAAAGCCGATGCGCTTGCCGCGCAGGATGAGCTTCAGGCTGACCTTGTCGCGCGGTGAGTAGATACGTTCCAGGCCACGACGCTCAGGGCTGAGCAGTCCCTGTTCTTCATAGAAGCGTATTGCGCGGGTGGTGATGTCCAGCTCGCGGGACAGGTCGGAGATGCTGTAGGTCTGAGTGCTCATGCTCGGGCTCGACGTAGGGTATGCGGATATCCTGAGGGCAGGTTGACGTATACGTCAAGATGAGGCCGGCATGGATTATTCAGACAGCCCCGATCTGCGATACCCATTGGGTGTCTGCCCACTCAAGCGCTTGAACCACCGGGCGAAGTAGGTCGGGTCGGTAAACCCCAGGCTGTCCGACAACTGCCCGATGCTCATCCGCGTGTAGATCAGGTTGCGTCGCGCCTCCAGCAACAACCGCTGGTGCACCACCTGCAACGCAGTCTGGCCACTCAGCGTCCGGCACAGCTGGTTCAGCTGCAAGCTCGGAACATTCAGCCGCGCGGCATAATCTTCAACCGATAGATGCTCGCGGTAATGCGCTTCGACCAGGCGCAAGTACTGCCCCAGCAACAGCCGGTCACGTTCATCGCGGTTGCGCGGCGCCAGCCCTTGCTGCTGGCGGCGGCTGATCCACACCATCAGCGCGGTCACCAACGCTTCGAGCATCGCTGCGCGAGCCGGGGCATTGCCCTGGTACTCCTGCTGCAAGGTGTCGACCAGGCTGCGCAGGTGCACGCGGTCATGGCCCAGCGGGTAACACGCAGGTTGTGCCAGCACCGTCAGTGGCGCGCCCAGGCGCTGTTCCAGGTTCGCTACAAGGGCAGTACCAAAGGTCAGGACATAGCCCTGGATATCGGCGCTGAAGCGAAAACCATGCACGGTCATCGGCGGCACTACCTGGATCGCCGCTTCGCCGATGGCACTGCGCACCCCCTCGATCTCCACCTGAGCCTGGCCACGCTGTACATACAGCAGCTGGAACAGCTCGGCATGCTGGTGCGGCTTGATCTCCCAGTGATGCAGGCGGCTGCGCGCCGGGATTGATTCGCAGTGCAGCAGGTCGGTGCCGGGCCAGGCCTGATTTTCGCCGTACAGCTTGAACAACGGGACGCCGGGGAGGGTGGATTTCATCTGGGCTGACCTGTCCGTTAATCGAACGCTTTTCGTAAAAGTGCAGTTTTTTTATGGAATAGCACACTTAAGCGGCATTTTTTGCCATTAAAAATGCAATGGCAAACCCTAACAGCAGATGCCGCCCCGCTGCCAGTTCCGGGCCGGTATCGTCCGAACAGAGACAACAACAATGAAAACTCAGGTTGCAATTATTGGTGCAGGTCCGTCTGGCCTGCTGCTGGGCCAGCTGCTGCACAAGGCCGGTATCGATAACGTCATCGTCGAACGCCAGACCCCAGAATATGTACTGGGCCGCATTCGTGCCGGGGTGCTGGAGCAAGGTACGGTCGACCTGCTGCGTGAGGCCGGCGTGGCCGAGCGCATGGACCGTGAAGGCCTGGTGCACGAGGGTGTCGAACTGCTGGTTGGCGGGCGCCGTCAACGTCTGGATCTCAAGGCCCTGACCGGGGGCAAGACGGTGATGGTGTACGGCCAGACCGAAGTCACCCGTGACCTGATGCAGGCCCGTGAAGCCAGTGGTGCGCCGATCATTTATTCCGCCAGCAATGTCCAGCCGCATGAACTGAAAGGCCAGAAGCCCTACCTGACGTTCGAAAAGGATGGCCGGGTGCAGCGGGTTGACTGCGACTATATCGCCGGCTGCGACGGCTTCCACGGCATCTCGCGGCAGAGCATCCCGGAGGGCGTGCTGAAACAGTATGAGCGGGTTTACCCGTTTGGCTGGTTGGGCCTGCTGTCGGACACGCCACCGGTCAATCACGAGCTGATCTACGCCCACCATGAGCGCGGTTTTGCGTTGTGTAGCCAACGCTCGCAAACGCGCAGCCGCTACTACCTGCAGGTACCTTTGCAGGACCGGGTTGAGGAATGGTCTGACGAGCGTTTCTGGGACGAACTTAAAGCCCGTTTGCCCGCCGACGTGGCGGCTGACCTGGTTACCGGCCCAGCCCTGGAAAAAAGTATTGCGCCGCTGCGCAGCCTGGTGGTCGAACCCATGCAGTATGGTCACCTGTTCCTGGTGGGTGACGCTGCGCACATCGTCCCCCCTACCGGTGCCAAAGGCCTTAACCTGGCGGCCTCGGACGTCAACTACCTGTACCGTATTCTGGTCAAGGTGTACCACGAAGGGCGCGTCGACCTGCTGGCGCAATACTCGCCGCTGGCACTGCGCCGCGTGTGGAAGGGCGAGCGCTTCAGCTGGTTCATGACCCAACTGCTGCATGACTTCGGTAGCCACAAGGACGCCTGGGACCAGAAGATGCAGGAAGCTGACCGCGAGTACTTCCTGAGCTCGCCGGCGGGGCTGGTGAACATTGCCGAGAACTATGTGGGGCTGCCGTTCGAAGAAGTGACCTGATCTGTCATTGCGCAAACCTGGCACTCACGCAGAGAGCAAAGGCTGTATTGGTCAGCGAATGGCTTGCCGGTAATTGCACCAAGGCTTGAAGTCGAGACTGCCTATGACCGACAGTACTTCGCTGAATAGGTGAAGGCAGGACGCTTGACGATGAAATATCCCACCCCGCTGATCTGCGTTCTGTGCCTGCTGGCTGCCAGTGACTGGGCCGGGGCCGACCAGGTATTGCCCGCACCACCGGAACTGGCCTCTGGCTACCGTAGCGGTTTGCAGCCGGTGCACGCCAGCCGGCACATGGTCGCCGCAGCCAACCCGCTGGCCAGTGAAGCGGGGCGGGCGATGCTGCGTGCCGGCGGCAGTGCGATTGACGCCGCCATCGCCATGCAAATGGTGCTGACACTGGTCGAGCCGCAGTCCAGTGGGATCGGTGGCGGGGCGTTCATCCTGTACTGGGATGGCAAGCGCGTGCAGGCATTCGACGGGCGGGAGGCAGCACCTGCGGCGGTGACGGAAAACCTGTTCCTGCAAGCCGATGGCACACCCATGCCGTTCCGGGTGGCGCAGATCGGAGGGCGTTCGGTGGGCGTGCCCGGGGTGCTGCGTGCCCTGAAACAGGTCCACGAGCAGCATGGCAAGTTGCCCTGGCACGCCCTGTTCACCCCGGCCATCGCCCTGGCACGCAACGGCTTCGCGGTTTCCGAGCGCCTGCACACGCTACTGGCCGGGGACCCCTACATTGCCCGCTCGCCCGCCATGGCCCGTTACTTCCTCGATGAACAGGGCAAGCCGCTGGCGGTGGGAACGATCCTGCGCAACCCTGAGTTGGCTCATACCTTCGAGCAGATCGCCGCACAGGGGCCCGAGGTGTTCTACAGCGGTGAAATTGCCGAAGCCATCGTCGCCAAGGTGCGTAGCCACGCCAATGCCGGTTATCTGTCGTTGCAGGACTTGCAGCGGTACCAGGCCAAGGAGCGCGAGCCGTTGTGCGGTCCCTACAAGGCCTGGCAGATCTGCGGCATGCCGCCACCTTCATCGGGTGGGGTGACCGTCCTGCAAACCTTGGGCCTGCTCGAAGCCGTGCAGCGCACCGCGCCGCAACGCGACCTGGCAGCGCTGCGACCGCTGGCCACTTCGTCCCCGGCCCGCCTGGAAGCCCCGCCCTTGGCCGTGCACCTGATCGCCGAGGCCGAGCGCCTGGCCTACGCCGACCGCGCTCAGTACCTGGCCGACAGCGACTACGTGCCCGTCCCGGTCAAGGCCCTGACCGACTCTGCTTATCTGGCCAGCCGCGCGGCGCTGATCGGCGAGCACAGCATGAAGCGCGCCCGTCCGGGCCACCCGCAAGGAGCGGACCTGGCACTTGCGCCCGACCGCTCGCCACTGCGTATCTCCACCTCTCACCTCAGTGCGGTGGATGACAGCGGCCAGGCCCTGGCCATGACCACCTCGGTGGAGGCCGCATTTGGCTCGCACCTGATGGTCAAGGGCTTCCTGCTCAACAATCAGCTGACCGACTTCTCGTTCATCCCCCACGAGCACGGCAAGCCTGTGGCCAATCGGGTGCAGCCGGGCAAACGGCCGCTGTCGGCCATGGCGCCGACATTGGTGTTCTCGCGTGCCACGGGCGAGTTTGTCGCGAGCCTAGGTTCGCCGGGTGGTTCGCAGATCATCGGTTACGTGAACAAGGCACTGGTCGGCCTGCTGGATTGGCAGCTCGACCCGCAACAGGCCGCTGGCCTGCCCAACTTCGGCAGTCGCAATGCCGGCACCGAAGTGGAAGCAGGGCTGAGCAGCCCGGCGCTGATCCGCCAGTTGGCAGCCTGGGGCCATGAGGTGACGCCGATGACCATGACCAGCGGCATGCAGATCATCCAGCGCAGCGGCGAGGGTTGGTCAGGCGGTGCCGATCCTCGGCGGGAAGGAGTGGCCCTCGGTGACTAGCCGTGATAGAACGCAGACTTGCCATTCATTAGTTGAATATCCAGATGTCCATCAGCGTGAAATCGAATAGAGCCTTGTTCGACCTCGATCTGCTGCGCGCTATTGTCGTAGTAGCCGACTGCGGCAGCTTCACTACCGCTGCTGCGCGTTTGCATTCGACCCAGTCGACGATCAGCCAGAAGGTACGCCGCCTGGAAGACATGGTCGGCCACCGCCTGTTGGTGCGGGGCAACCGTGATGTGCTGCCGACCGACGCCGGGCAGACCTTGCTCGGCTATGCCCGACACATGCTTGCCCTGAACGATCAGATGCTTGAAGCCCTGGCCGGGGCGATGGTAGGCACCACGGTACGGCTTGGCGTGCCCGAGGACTTCGTTGGCGGGCGTACCACCAATGCGCTGTCGGCATTCAGCCGGCTGCACCCACAGGTGAAGCTCGAAGTGACCAGCGGCTTGTGCCGCGACCTGAGCCAGGCCTACGACAATGGCGAGCTTGACCTGGTGCTGCTCAAGCAACGACGCAACAGCCGTGAGGGCGTGGCCTGTTGGCCAGAGCGTCTGCAGTGGATCGACAGCGCGCGCACGCCTGCCTTCGAGTTGGACCCGATCCCGTTGGTCACCTTTCCGCCACGTGGCCTGTATCGCGAGGACATGATCAACGCCATCGAAGGCATGGGCCGGCGCTGGCGCATCAGCTTTACCAGTTCCAGCCTCAGTGGCATCCAGGCCGCGGTCGCCGATGGCATGGGTATCAGCCTGCTGCCGCCAAGGGCGGCCACCGGCGAGCACAGGGTGTTGGGGGCCGGGCAAGGGCTGCCGGAGGTCGACAGTTATGAGATCGTCATCGTGCACCGGCCGACCGCGGATGTGATGGTCAAGGCGTTGGCTGAGGTGATGGCGCAGTTGTTGGCGGGCGGTGGGATCTGATGATCTGTGGAAGATGCTCTTGCACAGCACTCAAAGCCAGCACGATCATTGTGAGGTTGTCCGGCGAATACAGGTGAAGCCCTTTGCCTTCCATCGCGCAGCCTGCATCGCGGGCAAGCCCGCTCCCACACCCGTCACGCTCCCTGTTCGCCGGACCTGATTCAAGGTCACGATCCTTGCGCACATCCCGCGTTTTTTATTTTCTGTAGTACGTACCGTGGTACGGCGTGATCTTCCAGAGCGAAGCCCGGCGGATGGCGGCGACCAGCATACTCAAGGTTGGCGCTCAGCCACCGCTCGCAAGGTACGCAGCGTCACCACCGCTATATCCACCATTAGCCGGTTGGCCAGCCAGCTCGGCACATCCCCGGCAGGGGCGGCCTGCAACTGGTAGGTCACCTCGGTCACCCGCTCACCCAGCGGCTTCATCCGCCACTTGCCACTCAGGTGCCGTACCCGGATCAGTCCGTCAACCTTGGGGATTCTGTCGGGCTCGGCGCTCAGGTGGCGCACCAGGGTACCGTCGGCCAGGCGTTCGCTGGTCACTTTCAGCACCATGTCTCGCGGCCTCGTCGGCCATGGTGGGTTGGTGGTCAGGTATACCCAGGTGCTATCACCTTCCACATCCAGCAGCCGCAGCTGGTCACAGGCGTACAGCCACTTGCAGGCTACGCGCAGGTTATCCTGCAGGTCAGTAAGCGTGCGCACGCTGGCTTTCATGGTGCTGACACCACGAAACTGCGGGTAGGGCGAGGCGCTTGGGTCTTTCAGGTACACGCGAATGCCTTCGCGGTCGTAGGCGAGTTTCCAGCCATCGGTGGCCAGGGCAGAGGTGCACAGCAGCAAGGTCACGATCAGCAGGTAGCGGTTCATGGCCGTACCCTGCAGGGGTGGGTGTTTCAGTATGCGCGGCAAACAGAAAGCCCGCCAGGTTGGCGGGCTTGCGGGCATCAGCCTGGGCTTAGCGTTTAGGGTTCAGCGTCAGGTGTACGTGACGGTTCACGTCCTTGTACAGCAGGTAGCTGAAGTTGCCTGGGCCGCCAGCGTAGCAGGCTTGCGGGCAGAAGGCGCGCAGCCACATGAAGTCGCCGGCTTCCACTTCGACCCAGTCCTGGTTCAGACGGTACACTGCCTTGCCTTCCAGCACGTACAGGCCGTGTTCCATCACGTGGGTTTCTGCGAACGGAATCACACCGCCTGGCTGGAAGGTGACGATGTTCACGTGCATGTCGTGGCGCATGTCGGCCATGTCGACAAAGCGGGTGGTTTTCCAGCGGCCTTCGGTGCCCGGCATTTCGATGACGGTGGCGTTGTCGCGGTGGGTGACGAAGGATTCCGGTACATCCAGGCCTTCAACCTTCTGGTAGTGCTTGCGCAGCCAGTGGAAGGTGACGTTGGACTTGCTGTTGTTACGCAGGCTCCACTCGGCGCCCGGGGCCAGGAAGGCGTAGCCGCCAGGTACCAGGGTGTGGTGCTTGCCTTCGACGGTGATGTCCAGTTCGCCTTCGACGATGAACACCACGGCTTCCGCATCAGCGTCCAGCTCAGGGCGCTCGCTGCCGCCTTCCGGGGCCAGTTCGACGATGTACTGGGAGAAGGTTTCGGCAAAACCGGTCAGCGGGCGGGCGATGACCCACATGCGCATCTTGTCCCAAAAGGGCAGGTGGCTGGTGACGATGTCACGCATCACGCCTTTAGGGATGACGGCATAGGCTTCGGTGAACATGGCACGGTCAGTCAGCAGCTCGGTTTGAGCCGGGTGCCCACCGTGTGGGGCGAAGTACGAATGGTTCGACATGGACGATCTCGACTTGTTGTTCTCTCCCCATGCCTTGAACCGCACCGGCCGGTGCGGCGCAGGGGATGTGGCCACAGAATAGGGTCGAGTGCGTGCCATCCACAAATTAAATGTTGGAATACCCGGTATTTGATCGCTGAATACTGACCTGACGCCCAACGTGCCGTTCGGGCAGCTGGCTACCGCGGCCGAACAGCTTGTGGCGCAGGGGACCCTCGATGTAGCTCAGCGGGTAGCGGCCACGCCGTTGCAGCTCGGGCACCAGCAGGTCGACTACATTGGCCAGGTCGTCCGGTTGCACGGCGTAGGTCAGGTTGAAACCGTCGATGCCGGTATGGTCCAGCCAGGTTTCCAGCTGGTCGGCCACTTCGCTGACAGTGCCGATCAGCACGGGGCCGCGGCCGCCCAGGCCAACGAATTCGGCGGCTTCGCGTACGGTCCAGCGGCGAGTTGGGTCGGCGGCGGTAAAGGCTGCGAGGGCGGCACGGCCAGCATCGTTCTCGACGTACTCGATCGGTGCATCGGGGTCGAGGCCGGCGAAGTCGATACCGGTCCAGCCTGACAGCAGCGCCAGGGCAGCGTCCAGGTCAACATAGCGGCGATAGTCGTTAAAGCGGGCCTCGGCCTCTTCCCGCGTGGGGGCGACGATCAACAGCGCCTGGGCGTAGATCAGCACTTCGTCACGGCCACGCCCGGCCGCTTCGCAGGCCTGGCGGATGCCGTCGGCGTAGCGGCGCAGCACCGGCGGCGTTGGCCCGCTGATGAACACGCATTCGGCATGCCGTGCGGCAAACTGCTGACCGCGTGCCGACGCACCGGCCTGGAACAACACCGGGGTGCGTTGCGGCGACGGCTGGCACAGGTGCATGCCGGGCACCTGGAAGTGCTCGCCCACATGGTTGATCGGGTGTACCCGCGAGGGTTCGATATAGCGCCCGCTTTCACGCTCCAGCAGCACGGCGTCGTCGTCCCAGCTTTTCTCCCACAGTTTGTACAGCACCTGCAGGTATTCCTCGGCCAGGTCGTAGCGTTGGTCGTGGCCCAGTTGATGCGCCAGGCCGAGGTTGCGCGCAGCGCTGTCCAGATACCCGGTGACGATGTTCCAGCCGACCCGGCCATTGCTCAGGTGGTCGAGCGTGGACATGCGCCGGGCGAAGGGGTAGGGGTGTTCGTAGGTCAGCGAAAAGGTGACACCAAAACCCAAGTGCTCGGTCACCCCGGCCATTGCCGGCACCAGCAGCAGCGGGTCATTGACCGGCACCTGCACGCCACCGCGCAGAGCGGCTTGCGGGCTGCCTTGATAGACGTCGTAGATACCCAGCACATCGGCGATGAACAGGGCGTCGAACAGGCCGCGTTCGAGCAGGCGGGCCAGGTCGGTCCAGTAGCTCAGGCGGTTGAACGCCATACTGGTGTTGCGCGGATGGCGCCACAGTCCAGGGGACTGGTGGCTGGCAGCGTTCATGCTGAAGGCGTTGAAGCGGATCGGGCGGGGCATGGTCAGCGCGCTCCGTTCAAGGCAACACGGAAGCCGGGTACACCGCTTCGGCCACCTGTAGCTTGCGTGGAATCAGGCCCAGGCCCTGGAAGGTGTCCGCCAGCTTCTGTTGTTCGGCAACGATCTGCGGGGTGATAGCGACGGCGTTGTAGTTGCGCCGTTCGCTGGCCACTTCCAGCACCTGGGTGCTGATCCCCAGCTGCGGTGCCAGCAGCGCGGCAACTTCGGCAGGCTTGGCGTTGGCCCACTGGCTGACCTTGCCTAGCTCGGCAAAGAAGGTTTTCAGCAGTGCACGGTGCTCGTCGGCATAGCGGGCTGTGGACAGGTAGAAGGTGCGGTTGTTGGACAGGCCGCTGCCGTCGCGCAGGTTTCTCAACCCTGGCTGGCTTTCTGCTGCGGCGAGGAACGGGTCCCAAAGGGTCACGGCCTGCACACTGCCCGATTGCAGGGCGGCCACGGCATCGGCGGCATTGTTGACGTAGGCGGGGGTAATGTCCTTGTAACTGAGGCCAGCCTGCTGCAGGGCTACGGCCAGCAGGTATTGGGCATTCCAGCCGCGGCCGGTGGCCACGCGCTTGCCTTTCAGGTCCTGCACACTGGCCAGGTGGTCTTGCTCGCGCACGACCAGGCCAATGCCGCGTGGGTAGGGTTGTTCGGCGGCCAGGTAGACCACAGGCTTGCCGGCGGCCTGGGCGAACACCGAGGGGGCATCGGCTGCGTGGCCGAGGTCGATGGCGCCGGTGCTCAGTGCCTCCAGTAGCTGGGGGCCGGCGGCGAACTCATGCCAGCTGACCTTCACACCTTGCGGTGCCAGGGCCTTCTCCAGGGCGCCGCTGCCTTTGAGGATGTTGATGCTGTTGAATTTCTGGTAGCCGATGCGCAGTGTCCTGGCGTCGTCGGCAATGGCTTCGGACCAGGGCAGCAGGGCGCTGGCGACGCTGGCCAGTAAACCGCCGATCAGCAGACGGCGTAGTGGGGAGAAGGCATGTTTGGGCATGGGCATTGCTCCTTGAATCGGGTGAGAGGCGATCTGCCCAGGCTAAGGAGGTGGCGTTTGGCTTTCAATTTATATATTCCAGTTTGTTAGATTTTTTAGTTATTTTTATATCCTTTTGTTTTTAGTAGCGGGGTGCCTATCGTTGTTGGAGGCGCCATCGGCTGAGATCGGCGGGTCCTGCAGCACCCGTTTGTGCAGCTTTCGACATTTTTTTCACATTCGCTTGCTAGGATCCGCAACGATTCCGAGGAGCCCCTTCATGCCGCACATCCTGCGCAAGCGCAGCGCCCGCATCGCCATGACTGCCACCTCCGGGCTGCTCGCGGCCACCTTGGGCTTCTTCGCGTGGCAGAGTTTCTACCCGGTCCAGGCCGCTACCGGCTGGGATGTTGAGGTGTTGCATCGCGGCGTAACCAAAGCCGCCTCGCTGTTACCGCAAGCGGATGGCAGCCTGCTGGTCAGCCGTGAACTGGATGACGGCCGGGGCAGCATCCTCAAGATCACGGCTACGGGCGAGCGCGTCGTGCTGATCGATAACCTGTCCAAGCCCGATGGTATGGTCGCGGCACAGGGCGGCTGGGTGTTCAGCCAGGAAGGTGGCCTGGCACCTGTCAGCCTGTCCCTCGATGGCCAGGTCACCCGGCTGTTCGACGGCGAGAGCGTGCAAGGCCTCTGGAACGAAGGCAACTATCTTTATGCCATCGAAGACCGCAAGGGCAATGGTCGCCTGATGCGCTATGACTGGAGCAGCGGTCAGCTGGATGTACTGCGGTCCGGCCTGACCGAAACCGAAGGCCTGACCCGCTGCAGCGACGGCCGCCTGCTGTACACCGAAAAGGCCAATGGCAGGGTCCGCTCCCTGTCCGACGATGGCAGCGACCCGGTGGTGATCGACGGTCTGCGTAACCCTACGTTCTTGTATTGTGATCAACGTGGCCTATGGATCAGCGAGGACAACACACACCGTGCGCGCCTGCTGCGCATCGATGCCGATGGTAGCCAGCAAACGGTGCTGACTTTCCTCAAGGCTCCCCAGGCGATCATCGCCGATGGTATCGGGGGTTATCTGCTCGCTGAAGGTGGGCGTAACCGCGTGCTGCGCCTGACGCCCGCGCCGGCGCCCGCGACTGCCCAGCGTAACTGACTGTGCGCCTGGCTGATGATCAGTGCCCGCAGGCTGACCGCGCTGCTCGAGCCCAAGGCATCATGGCTACCCGACCAACAGCGTGCTTCCCTGCATGGTCGCGCTAACGGATAATCCCGGCATTCCAATAAACAGCCTGTGAGTGGGTATGAGTGATTCCGTAGTCGGCCTCGGCCAGCCTGAAACCGAAGGGGTGCGCAAAACGCGCAAGAACAACCCTGAGAAAACACGCGAGGACATCCTCCAGGCCGCCATCAACGAGTTCGTTCAGCAAGGGCTGGCCGGCGCCCGCGTCGACGCCATTGCCGAACGCACCGCCACTTCCAAGCGCATGATCTACTACTACTTCGGCAGCAAAGAGCAGCTGTATTGCGAGTGCCTGGTGAAGTTGTACGGGGATATCCGCAAGACCGAGCAGAGCCTGGACCTGGAGTCGTTGCCGGCTGAGCAGGCGATTCGTCGGCTGGTGGAGTTCACCTTCGATCACCACGACCGCAACGTCGATTTCGTGCGCATCATCTGCACCGAAAACATCCACTATGGCGAGTACGTCAAGCAGTCACCGGCCATTCGCGAAATGAGCAGCCTGGTGTTGGAGGCCTTGGGCAACACCCTGCGTCGCGGCGTGCAGGAAGGCGTGTTCCGCGCCGGCATCGAGGTCATCGACCTGCACATGCTGATGAGCTCGTTCTGCTTCTACCGGGTGTCGAACCGCCATACCTTTGGCGAGATCTTCCAGATCGACCTGTCTGATGAGCAGGTAAAGCTGCGCCACAAAGCCATGATCTGTGATGCGGTGTTGCGGTATATCCAGCTCGAACCTCGTACGTGAGACTGCTCGAGCGCCTAGGCTGACTCAAAGAGCCTCGGTCACTCGCCCAGCCGTTGCTCGCGCGACGGCGGGTAGCCGAAATACGCCGCATAGCACTTGCTGAAGTGCGACACCGAGACAAACCCGCAGGCCACTGCCACTTCCATCACCGACAGGTCGGAATACTGCAGCAGCCGGCGGCTCTTGGTGATGCGCAGCTCCATGTAATAGCGCCGTGGCGACGTGCCCAGCTGGGCCTGGAACAGGCGGTCGATCTGCCGGCGCGAGCGCCCGCTGTAGGCGGCCAACTGGTCGAGGCTGAGGGTTTCCTCCAGGTTGTTTTCCATCAGCTCGACAATGGTGCGCAGGTGCAGGCTCATGGACTTCTTCGCCCCAGGACCCACCTGGCGGTAGCGCGCACCGGAAAATGACAGGATTTCCTCGACCCCTTCGGCCAGGCCATCACCATACAGCCGGCGCACCAGGCCCAGCATCAGCTCCATGGCGCCATTGGGGCTGGCGGCGCTGAGGCGGTCACGGTCGAGGGTAAAGCTGGCCGGGGTGATGCGGGTTTGCGGGCTGCGCTCGGACAGGCTGGCGCGTTGCTCGGGGTGGATGCTGCAACCGTAGTCGTCCAGTACCCCGGCGCGGCCAAGGAACCAGGCGCCGTTCCACAAGCCGCCCAAGGCCATGCCGTGGGCCGCGCAATCGTCCAGCAGGCGATCGAGTTCCGGGTACTTCAGTGGTGTGCGCAAGCCGCCACAGACCACCAACAGGTCCAGCTCCTTCAGCGCCGCGGCGGACAGCTCGGTGGCTACCAGTTCCAGCCCCAGGTCGCTGAGCACCCGGTCGCCGTCCAGCGACAGCGGAGTGAACTGGAAGCTGTCGGCACGCAGCAGGTTTGCCGTGACCAGCACGTCCATGGCCACGGTGAAACTGGCCATCGAGAAGTGTTCGAGCAGGATAAAGTCGACCCGATAGGGCGCCTGGATATTGGCGCTGCTTGTTTTCAGCCGTAGCATGTTGCTGGTGCTGGTTTTTTTGCTGAACTGGCGTGGCGTGGGCACTCTGGACTCCGCTTCCTGGCTGGCCCGCAGAGTGTGGACGGTGCCCGGGGGAAAGACAATCTCCCTGGTGGCGGTGTCGTATTACAGGTCGTGTTCAGGCAACCTGCCTGTCCTGGTGCTTTGTCGCTATGCTGACATTCCCGTCATTGAGGATGCCCCTGATGAAATATGCCGCTGTAGTGTTGCTCAGCCTGTTGCCGTTGCTGGCCAACGCCCTGGAGCAGGGCGACAAGCTCGCCCCGTTCACGCTGCTCGACCAGTACGACCAGGCCTACAGCCTGGATGCCGACACGCAGATTCTGCTGGTGGCACGCGATATGGACGGTGCCAAGCTGGTCAAGGCGGCACTGGCCGAGGAGCCCAAGGGCTACCTGGAAGCACGTAGCGCCGTATTTGTGGCCGACATCCAGCGCATGCCTGCACTGATCAGCAAACTGTTTGCTGTCCCGGCCATGCGCGAATACAGCTACCGGGTGCTGCTCGACCGAGAAGGGCGAGTGGCCAGCCGTTACCCCGGACAGGATGGCCAGGTGCAGTGGTTGCAACTGCAGCAGGGCGTGCTGGTCAGCCAGCGGGCGTTTACCGATGCAGCGGCGTTGAAGGCTGCACTGGAGAACGCACCACGGCAATGAGGCCCTATCGCCGCGCCTGCAAAGAGGTGTGGCGAGTTAAATCAATCTGAACCCTCAGCGCTTGCAGCAACCCAACCCATTACATGCCATTGGGAGAGCGCTCATGGAAATCGGTACAATCTGGATCATCATTGCGGCCCTGGTCATTCTGCTGGAGATCTGGGCCATCTGGCACATCATCGGCAGTGAACGGCGCGCCGAGCGCAAGATGCTGTGGATCGTCTTCGTGGTCTACGCACCATTCCCCGGTTTGCTGTTCTGGGCCTGGCGCGGGCCGCGGGCGGTGAAGGGCAGGGCGGTGCTGCAGGAGAAATGAGGTTTGCGGCCTCAGGCGCGGGGGCGCCTGAGGCCTTCGAGGTTTATTTAGGCAGGATGTCGAAACGTATGGCAGGGCCCAGCCCGTCCACCATCAGGCACCCGTAGAATTTCACGGTAGACAGTACGCGCAATTCCTTGAGCGCGTCATGGATGTAGTCGCGGACCAGCTTTTCAGCTTCACGCTTGCGGTCAGCGAGGCTGGTGCCATTGAGCGTGATCATGCCAAGCAACGTGGTTTCAATGTGCTCGACGGTGTCCAGGCCGAGCTTTTCCCGCAGGTGCAGACGTGCCTGTGCCGCATCGGTTTCATCGCGTGGAGCGTTGTGCGGCTTGATGGTATAGGCCAGCTGAAAATCAAATTTGCTCATCGGTTTTTCCTTGTTGGTTAAAGGCCTCCATGCCGGGCTTTGCACTCTAGGCTCTGTACGGAAAGCCTTGATACTTGTTGATGCTGCGTTGAAAACAGCCTCGGAATGCTCATGTACTCCAGTACAGTCGGGCGCGACCCCGGCCGTTCCTCGGCTGTATTCGCCTTGCCTGACCTGCGTCTCAAGACTTTTCGTACAGAGCCTACGGCCTTACAGCCACCGCGCAAACACACGCGTGGTTCTGACATGACGGTGTTTTGTACGAAATGTCCTACTTGGTGCTTGACCTCGAGTTAGCTTAAGGTCCGATACTCCGGCGCTCTTCCAACCGAGCGAGGGCTTGTCGTGACCCCATCAAACGCATTCCAGCTAAGCAACCCCGAAGGCCTCTACGACCCCAGTGGCAACGCCTACTCCCATGTCGCCGAAGTGCGCGCTGACAGCCGTCTACTGTTCATCGCCGGCCAGGGTGGGGAGGAGAGCAATGGCCGGTTGTCACCTGTGTTCGCCGAACAGGCTCGCCAGGCACTGGCTAACCTGGAACTGGCCCTGGCGTCGAAAGGTGCCAGCCTGGCCCAGGTGTTCAAGCTGACCCTGCTGATTGTCGAGCACTCCGAAGCGCGCCTGGGCCAATGGGTGGCCGAGGCCGACAGGGCCTGGGGAACGCGCATGAAACCGACCTGCACGTTGATACCGGTGCCACGGCTGGCGCTGGACGGCATGCTGGTGGAAATCGAGGCAGTCGCTGCGGTGTAGTGCAGTCAAATCAGTGGTGGCGCCAGGGAATTACTCTGTTGTATATCGATGCAGGCACCATCGGCACTGCTGCTATAACAACAATCCCACTCAGAGGTGACCACACCATGAGCACTGGCACGAGCACGCTTACTGACCGCAAGACCAGAGCCTGGCTTTGGCCTGCGCTGTTCAGCCTGGTGGCATTTGCTGCCAACTCGGTGTTCTGCCGGCTGGCGCTGAAAGACGGGGCCATCGACCCGGTATCCTTCACCATGGTACGCCTGGCCAGTGGTGCGCTCTTTCTGCTGTTGCTGATTCGCCTGCGTAAGCCGGTGCACACCATGGGCGGCAATTGGTGGGGCGGCCTGGCGCTGTTTCTGTACGCGTTCCTGTTTTCTGCGGCGTACCTGCAACTGGGGGCTGGGGTGGGGGCGTTGTTGCTGTTCGGTGCTGTACAAATCACCATGTTCGGCTTTGCCTGGTACCGGGGCGAACACATCACGGTACGCATGCTTCTGGGCATGCTGATCGCCTTTGCCGGCCTGCTGGTGCTGCTGTTGCCCGGTGCTTCGGCACCTTCGTTGGCCAGTGCCTTGCTGATGGCTCTGTCCGGGGTGGCCTGGGGGGTGTATACGCTACTGGGCAAAGGCTCGCCCAGGCCGCTGGCCGACACTGCCGGCAATTTTGCCCGCAGCCTGCCTTGCCTGGTGCTGCTGCTACCGATGCTGTTGCTGGGCGCCGGCCCGCACCTCACGCCGCTTGGCTTGGCGTATGCATTGGCTTCGGGTGTGCTGGCCTCAGGCGCCGGCTACGCCGTGTGGTATGGCGTGGTCAGGCAGGTCAGTGCGCAACAGGCGGCGACCCTGCAGCTCAGCGTGCCGGTGATTGCCGCACTGGGCGGGGTTGTCCTGATCGGCGAGCCGGTGTCGTTGCGCTTGTTGATCGCCTGTGTGGTGGTGTTGGGCGGCATTGCCCTGGCGCTGGCGTCGCGCCGTTAAAAAAAGTTGCGCTGGGCCTTGAGGGTGACCACGCTGTCGCAATAGGTGTTGATACCTGAGTACGCATCGCAGCCGTCGCCACTCAGGCTGGAGTTGCTGTAGATCAGGTTCAGGTCGATGCCCAGCCAAGGCCGCGACAATTCCAGTGACCAATCGGAAAAGGCATTCACCTGGCTACCATCACCAATGGTGAACGGTGTGCCCAGGCGGTGGTGGGCGAGCTTGACGGTGAAGTCGACGTCGAACACCGGCAGATGGCCGAAGTCGGCGAACAGCGTGCCGGTGCGGTTGTCGGGGTTGTCGCGCAGCGCCCCGCCGAAGCGGCTGCCCAGCACCGAAACACCCCCATACAGGGCGTAGCTGTCGGGGCCTGCGATATTTGGCTGACTGTAATGGATCAACCCTACCTCGTAGCCCAGGCTGCTGTCGAAATGGTGCTTGTAGCCCAGGTAACTGTCCAGGCGCAGGGTCGAGTTGTGGGCGACGCCCATGCTGGGGGCGTACTGGCCCAGATACCAGCCATTGGGGTGGCTAAGATCGAGCCCACCATGGAATGCGCCGACGGCGCTGGGTGAGATAAGCCCTTGCGCCATGCTGCGCGAGGGAGTGGTACCGAGTGTAAAGTCGAAATCGCCCAGTTGGCGTTTCATCTGCTGGGCTAGCGATACGGAGCTGAAAAGCAGCGCAGCACTCAGCAACAGAAGGGGCCTGATCATGGTCTCCGTCCTGGAAGGCTTGCGGTTGAGCGGTAGAGGATACCTGCGCAAGTGGAGGGAGGGAACCGCCGGCTAGCCCGTTCAGCCTTTGGTCGAAGGTTCATTGTCGGTGGTTTCGGTCACCACAGGCAGCTTGCCAGCACGCAGGATTACCCGCCGTTGCTGCTCGTAATTGTCCAGCGACAGGCCGCGGCGCTGCAAGGCTTCCAGTTGCAACTGGCGAGTTTCTTCAGCGGTGTACGGGCGCAGCTCAGGGTGGCTGGCACAGCCGCTGATCACGGCGATGGCGAAAACGACAAGGGTGGCGGAAAGCTGGCGGGCCAGGGCATTCATCGGTTAGCTCCAGGGCAGGCTAGTAGGCAGCGAGGGGATGGAGCTAGGTTATGCGGCCACAGCGTTCGGTAGAAATTGCCCTGCTCGATAGTGACTATCGACGGTTCCGAGGAAGCAGATCGGGGTCACCTAGGTACAGGTCTAACTGCTCGACGACGATGCGCCCCAGGCCCTGACGGGCATCGAAGCAATGCGGCGTGCTCGGTACGGGGCGGAAGGAAGGCTTGTCGCTGGGTGTACCGGTTGTTGTGTCTGGGCGCACTTCAAGTTCGGGCGGGCAACACAACTATTGCCCCAACATCTGTCGCACCAGCCATTGCCCGGCCGGCCCCAAGGCACGTCGGCTCGACCAGGCCACATCCATATCCACCCGCCGGGGGTAACCCGCTATCTGCAACTCCACCAGCTCGTGGCCAAACCGTCTTACCAGCGCCCTGGGCAGTTCGGCCCAGCCAAACCCGCGTACGGCGAACTCCAGCAGGGTAAGGTAATCCGGTGCCGACCACGCTTGGCCACGGCCGTGGTGCAGGCTGGGGGCATAGGTCTTGATATACAGCTGTCGTGCGTTCTCCAGATGCTGTGCCTTTACTTGCGGCAGGCTTGCCAGCGGATGCTCGCTGGCGACATATACGCCGAACTCTGCCTGCTCCGGCAAGCGCGCCACGGCCACGTCGGCGGGGTAGCCGGGCTGTGTGGCAAGGATGCCGACATGGGCCAGGCCCTGCTGGATCATCTCGATCACATCAGCGTCTTCCGCCGGGCCGCAGCGTAGCTCGGTATGGGGGTAGTGCTGGGCGAAACGAGTCATCACCGCCCCCTGGAACGTTACGCTGTAGCTGTCCGACATCACCACAGATACCAGCGCCTCGACATTTTGCGCCAGTCGCACTGCCAGCGCATCGAGCTGGGCGCTGGCATCGAGAATTGCTTCGACATGGCTCAGCACTTGCCTGCCCGCTTCATTGAGCGTGGGGTGGCGGCCATTGCGGTCAAACAGCGAGCAGCCGATATCGGCCTCGAAATTGGCGATGGCGATGCTGACGGTAGACTGGCTTTTGCGCAGCTTGCGCGCCGCCGCAGAAAACGAACCTAGTGATGCGGCTTCGGTAAAGGCGACCAGAGCTTCGGGAGAGTAACGCATGGTATTGATAAAACCGATGGTAGCTATGTCGCGAGTATCAGTTCTATCAAAGAGAATGGGAAGCACGACTCACGCAATGGATGGAATTTGCAATGAAAAACGTGTCTTTCACCGAACGCCTGGTCCACGCGGTTGGCTATGAAGTTTTCGCGGTACTGCTGTGTGCGCCGCTGCTGTCCTGGATCATGGGCAGGTCATTGGCAACGGCGGGCGCGCTGGCGGTGACCCTGTCGGTAATCGCCATGTTGTGGAACATGGCCTACAACGCACTGGTCGATCGCTGGGTGCAAACCGAACGCATCAACTGGAAGGCCAGTATGCGTTTCGTGCACGGTCTTGGCTTCGAAGCCGGTCTGGTGGTGTGGTGCCTGCCGGTGGCGGCTTGGATGCTGGAGATTTCGCTGCTGCAGGCGTTCATGGTGGAGCTGGGCTTCTTCGTGATCATCCTGCCCTACACCGTGGTGTACAACTGGGCGTTCGACAAAGCCCGGCACCTGCTGGTGCAGCGGCACCTGGCATGATTCTGCAACCCTGCGCGGTTCACTGATCGGGGGCACAGGTCGGTGGTTGGGCGCAGCCGGTGCCATGCCCCGCGCCGTCTGCTTTGCGGGTAAAAACCGCTCGAGGTGACCGTATAAACCCAAGAAAAACGGGGCATGCCATTACTGGCATGCCCCGTTTTCATACAGCTGATGCGCCTCAGGCGACCTTGACGATCCAGCCTGCCGGTGCCTCTACATCGCCGCTCTGGATACCGGTCAGCTCGTTGTAGAGCTTCTGGGTAACCGGGCCGACCTTTTCCAGGTCGTGGAACACGTGCAGCTTGCCGTTGTACTCGATGCCGCCGATTGGGGTGATCACGGCTGCGGTACCGCAGGCACCGGCTTCGACGAAGCGGTCCAGCTTGCTGATCTCGACATCGCCTTCGATCACGGTCAGGCCCAGGCGCGATTGCGCCAGTTCCATCAGCGAGAGGCGAGTGATGCCTGGCAGTACCGAGGCCGATTTCGGGGTAACGAACTCGTTGTTGGCGGTGATGCCGAAGAAGTTGGCCGAGCCGACTTCCTCGATCTTGGTGTGGGTCAGCGGGTCAAGGTAGATGGCATCGGCGAAGTTGGCCTTCTTCGCTTCAGCGCCCGGCTGCAGGCTGGCAGCGTAGTTGCCACCGACCTTGGCTGCGCCGGTGCCCTGCGGGGCAGCACGGTCGAAGCTGGAAATCTGGAAGTTGTGCGGCTTCATGCCGCCCTTGAAGTACGAACCAACCGGGATGGCGAACACCGAGAAGATGAACTCGGGGGCGGTGCGCACGCCAATGTTGTCGCCGGTGCCGATCACGAACGGGCGCAGGTACAGGGCGCCTTTGCCGTGCGGTGGCACGAACTTTTCGTTGGCCTTGACCACTTGCTTGCACGCTTCGATGAACACATCGGTCGGTACGTGCGGCATCAGCAGGCGTGCGCAGCTGCGCTGCATGCGGGCGGCGTTCTGGTCCGGGCGGAACAGGTTGATCGAGCCGTCCTTGCAACGGTAGGCCTTCAGGCCTTCGAAGCACTGCTGGCCGTAGTGCAGGGCCGTGGAGCCTTCACTGATGTGCAGTACGTTGTCTTCGGTCAGGGTGCCCTTGTCCCACTCGCCATTGCGCCATACGGACAGGTAGCGTTTGTCGGTCTTGATGTAGTCGAAACCCAGCTTGTCCCAATTAATGCTTTCGTTGCTCATGACACCCTCATTGTCTTGCAAGTGCCCGATCGCTCGGGCTGCTGTTATATGCGCACCATGCCACCTTAAACCATCCTTGGCGGATCGGGAACGGCCAGTCACGAATTGATAGGCTGCGATGCTTTTTTTTCGGTTTCTACAACCGCAAGTACTCATCCAGCGCCAGGTTTTCCAGCAATACCGCATCATGGGACGCCACTATCAGCGCCCCGCGAAACTGCCCAAGCATGTGTTCCAGGGCTGTCAGCGATGGCAGGTCCAGGTGGTTGCCGGGTTCGTCCAACAGCAACAGGTCGAGCGGCCGTTCGCGGTACAGCACGGCGGCCAGCGCCGCCTTCATACGCTCGCCGCCGCTAAGCAGGCCACTGGGCAGTTCGATACGGGGCGCATCCAGGCCCAGTTGCGCCAGGCGGCTGCGCAATTTTCCCTGGGCCAGCGTCGGGTTGGCTTGGCGTAGGTGTTCGAGCACGCTACGGTTGCCTGGCAGGGTGCTGCAGTGCTGGTCGAGCAGGGCGGTCTCACCACTTAGGCGCACGTTGTCGGGCGATGCCGGCAATTCCCCATTCAGCAGCCTGAGCAGGGTGGACTTGCCACTGCCATTGGCGCCGATCAGCCCTACGCGCTGGCCCAGGCACAAGCGCAGGTCAAGCGCTTCACGGGTGCCATGGGGCAAGCAAAGTGCCTGCACGGCCAACACTTCACGGCCCGGATGACGCTGAGGGGTGGGCGTGTGCAAGGTAATAGCGCTGTCTCGCTCCACCTCGCGGGCGGCGTCACGCACTTTGCCCAATAGCGTTTGCCGAGCATCGCGATGGTCGCGGCGCTGCTTGCCGGCAGTGGCCTGGCTGCGCTCCTGCTTGCGGTCGACCAGGATCTTGGCCTGGTTGGCGTGCTTGGCTTGGCGCCCGGCCCGGGCCTGATGGCGCTCCAGGTCTTCGCGTTGGCGCTGCAGTTCACGGGCCTGTCGTTGCTGCGCCTGCTTCAGCCGGGCAAGTTGCTGCTGTGCCTGCGCCGTCTGGTTGGTTTTTTGCGCACTATAGAGGCTGTAGTTGCCACCATAGGCCTGCAAGCCCAGGCTGGATAGTTCGACAATGCGTGCCATGTGCGCCAGCAGGCTGCGGTCATGGCTGATCACCAGCAAGCCACGGTCCCAGGCTTCGATCATGCTCAGCAACTGGGCGCGGGCGTTGCTGTCCAGGTGATTGCTTGGCTCGTCGAGGATCAGGTAATCAGCATCGCTGAGCCACGCGCCAATCAGTGCCACGCGCATGGCTTGGCCACCGCTCAGGGTCCGAGCGGGCTGGCGCCAGTCAAGTTGACCCAGGCCGTGGCCCTGAAGCTGCAGCTGCAATTGCTCGCGCATATCCCAGCGCTCGCCAACGGTGTCGAAATCCTGGGGCTCGATGCTGCCTTGCTCGATGCGCTCCAGCGCCGCAATCACCGGCCCCACTTGAGCCAGGTCGGCCAGCGTGGCGCTGCGCTCGATGACTTGCTGATCCAGCAAGTGGACAGGCCCGAGGCGCCGACAATGGCCGCTGCTCGGTTCACGCTGGCCGGCAAGAATCTGCCCTAGCAGGCTTTTGCCCACGCCATTGCGCCCGACCAGGCCGGTGCGGCGTTGGTCGAAGGTTTCGTTGAGGTTGCTAAACAGCGGCCTGCCATCAGGCAAGGCCAAGGAAACGCTGTCCAGCGTCAGAATCGACGTGTTCGTCATGTACAACTCCACAAATGCCGCGACATCTCCGGAACGAACCGGAGGCTGAAGACTGGCCGTCGAACGGACGGCGGCATCAATGGCGCATTGGACGAACACCTCGTAATTTAGGGAAAGCGTAGCCTAACGGACCGTTTGGGGCCGGGTAAAGCACCGGCTGCCGGTTGGGGCTCAGCGCTGCGTCTGCAAGCGCTTGGCCCAGTCTCCGCCGTGGCCGTGCGCGCAGGCTTCTTCACTGTCGAATCGCACATGCCAGGCCGGATGGTCCAGCTCAATGCCGGCTTGCTCCAGCGCCAGAGCGGTAAGTGCCAGCATGCGCGCCTTCGCATCACCGACCACGGCCGCTGCCTTGTCGGCCTCTTGCTCGAATACCCAGGTGATACGCAGGCTGCTCGGAAAATCCTCGGGGTCGAGGCGATGGGTAAGCCAACTGAAGCCGACAATCTCCGCCTTGGCGGCTTCGCAGGCATCGGTCAGGCACGCGACCAACTCCCGCTCCAGGCGACTTATCTCGCGTTTGCCCAATGCCTTCATGGGTTGGCCTCGTCATCGATCTGCTGGCAAAAGCGCAGGCGGTTGCCGAACGGGTCTTGCCCCTGCATCTGCAGAAAATCCAGGTAAAAAGCCTTGGCCTTGTCGGCGGAGAACATGCGCAATACCGGTAGGGCGGGGGCGAGGGGCATGGGGCGTCCTTGTCCGTTGAAAAAGTGCCACTGTAGCGCAGTTGCTGCCCTTATGGTCGACCAGCCGGCAGCAATGGTTGACCACCCGCCAGCCACTGCGTAGCCTTGCCCACTTCGAGGTTCTTCGGCATGGCCGGAGCTAAGACGGGAACGCGGTACAAGCCGCGGCTGCCCCCGCAACTGTAAGCACCGACAACGGATCGACACAGCCACTGCGTCAGCGCGCGGGAAGGCGTCATCCCGCCAGCCCGCTGTTCAACTGAACGGGGGCATGGAACGGTGCAAGCCAGGAGACCTGCCTCGTCACGTTTTCGACTTTCAACCGGGCGGGGTGATCCGGTGGCGAACAAGCCCGGCCGGTCTGGCCCGCGGCTGTCGTCCTGCATGCCCGCGCCACACTGCCAAGGGCAATGCGACATGAAAACACTGGCCAAGCTCCCCGTCACCATCGTCACCGGCTTCCTCGGCTCGGGCAAGACCACCTTGCTGCGCCACATGCTCGACAACGCCCAGGGCCGCCGCATTGCGGTCATCGTCAACGAGTTCGGCGAACTGGGCATCGATGGCGAAATCCTCAAGCAGTGCAGCATCGGTTGCACCGAGGAAGAAGCCAGCGGCCGCGTCTACGAACTGGCCAACGGTTGCCTGTGCTGCACCGTGCAGGAAGAATTCTTCCCGGTGATGCGCGAGCTGGTGGCACGCCGTGGCGACCTCGACCACATTCTCATCGAAACCAGCGGCCTGGCCCTGCCCAAACCCCTGGTACAAGCGTTCCAGTGGCCGGAAATCCGCAATGCCTGCACCGTCGATGCGGTCATCACCGTGGTCGACAGCCCGGCCGTGGCCGCTGGCACCTTTGCCGCCTACCCGGACCAGGTCGATGCCCAGCGCAAGCTCGACCCTAACCTGGATCATGAATCGCCCCTGCACGAGCTGTTCGCTGACCAGCTGGCCAGCGCCGACCTGGTGGTGTTGAACAAGGCCGACCTGATCGACGCCGAAGGCCTGGCCAAGGTGCGTGCCGAGGTTGCCGAAGAACTGCCGCCGGCGGTGAAAGTGATCGAGGCCAGCAGCGGCAAGCTGCCACTGGACGTGCTGCTGGGCGTGGGTGCCGAGTCCGAGTCACATATCGATGGCCGTCGAACTCACCACGATTCCCACCACGACGGCGACGATCATGACGATCATGACCACGACGCTTTCGATTCCATCTCCATCGACCTGCCTGAAGCCGACGAAAGCCTGCTGCTCGATGCGCTGACCCAGCTGGTGGTGGAGTTCGGTATCCTGCGCGCCAAAGGCTTCGCCGCCATCCCGGGCAAGCCGATGCGCCTGCTGGTACAAGGCGTGGGTACCCGTTTCGACAAGCACTTCGACCGCGCCTGGCGCGCCGACGAGCCGCGCATTACCCGCCTGGTGCTGATCGGCCAGGACCTCGATGCTGCCCAGCTGGAAGCGCGCCTGCGCCAGGCACTGGGCGCCTGACCCATGCACCTGCTGCGGACCCAGCCCGGTGGTTTCGTACCGGATGACAGCATTGCCGACCTCGGCCAGACACCCGCCGAGCTGGTGATTCTCTGCAGCGGCGATTCGCACCTGGCATTGCTCGCCGACACCGCCGAGCAATTGCCCGAAGACTTTCCCAGCCTGCGCCTGGCCAACCCGATGCAGGTGCAGAACCATGCATCGGTCGACCTGTATGTCGACCAGGTGCTGCGCCATGCCAAGGTCATCCTGGTGTCGCTGCACGGTGGCGTTGGTTACTGGCGCTATGGTGTCGAACAACTGGTCGAGCTGGCCGCCCGTGGCGTGCAGCTGATTCTGGTGCCGGGCGACGACCGCCCAGACCCGGAGCTGACCAGCCTGGGCAACGTCCGCGGTGAGCAGGCCGAGCGGCTTTGGCATTACCTGCGCCAGGGCGGCAAGGCCAACGCCATCAACCTGTTCAACTGCCTGGCCAGCCAGTGGCTGGGCCGCGACTATGCCTGGGACGAACCGCAGCCTTTGCCGCGCACGGCGGTCTATCACCCGGCCAACGGCAGCGCGACACTCGAGGACTGGTACCCGCACTGGCACCCCGAACAGCCGGTGGCGCCGTTACTGTTCTACCGCTCGCACCTGCAAGCGGCCAATACCGCCTTCATCGACGTGTTCTGCCAGCGCCTGCAGGCTGCCGGCCTGAACCCGTTGCCGATCGCCGTGGCCAGCCTCAAGGAAAGCGCCTGCCTGGAACAGGTCGAAGCCTGGCTGGACGAGGTCGGCGCCGAAGTGCTGATCAATACCACCGGTTTTGCCCTGTCCAGCCCCGAGCGCCCCAACCTGCGCCCGTTCCGTCGCGACATCCCGGTGCTGCAGGCCATCTGCGCGCAGGACAACCAGCCTGGCTGGGAAGCCAGCGAGCAGGGCCTGGGCGCGCGCGACCTGGCCATGCACATTGCGTTGCCGGAGCTGGACGGGCGCATCATCACGCGCCCGGTCAGTTTCAAGGACATGGCCTGGCGCAGCGAGCGCAGCCAGTCCGACGTTGTCTGCTACCGCGCCCACCCCGAGCGCATGGACTTTGTCGCCGAATTGGCCCGCCGCTGGGTCGAGCTGGCCCGCCTGCCCAATGCCCAGAAGCGTGTAGCCCTGGTGCTGGCCAACTACCCGACCCGGGATGGTCGCATTGGTAATGGTGTCGGTCTGGACACGCCCGCCGCCGCACTCAACATCCTCAAGGCGCTGCAGGCCGAAGGCTATCCGCTGGCCGAACTGCCGGGCAGCGGTACGCAACTGATCCACCAGTTGCTCGGTGGCGTGACCAACGACCTCGACCACCTCGACCAGCGCCCCTGTGCCCAGAGCCTGAGCCTGGCCGATTACCAGGTGGCCTTCGAGCGCCTGCCGCAGGCCAACCGCCAGGCAGTGCTGGAACGCTGGGGGCCGCCCGAACAGGACCCGATGTACCGCAGCGGCCGGTTGATGGTTGCCGGCCTGCGCTTTGGCTTGACCTTCGTTGGTATCCAGCCGGCGCGGGGCTACCAGGTGGACCCTAGCGCGGTGTATCACGACCCTGACCTGGTGCCACCGCACGGCTACCTGGCGTTTCACTTCTGGCTGCGTCACGCATTTGCCGCCGATGCGGTGATCCACGTCGGCAAGCACGGCAACCTCGAATGGTTGCCCGGCAAAGGCGTCGGGCTATCGGCGCAGTGCTGGCCGGACGCGCTGCTTGGCCCGCTGCCGAACATCTACCCGTTCATCGTCAACGACCCGGGCGAGGGCGCCCAGGCCAAGCGCCGTACCCAGGCGGTGATCATCGACCACCTGATGCCGCCGCTGACCCGTGCTGAAACCTATGGCCCGCTGCGCCACCTGGAACAACTGGCCGACGAATTCTACGAAGCGCAGTTGCTCGACCCTCGGCGTGCCCGCGAGTTGCAGCGTGACATCCTCGAGCTGGTCAAGGCCAACCACATTGACCGTGAGTTGCAACTGGAAGGGCAACTGGACGATGCGGCGCTTTGGCTGCCGCGCCTGGATACCTACCTGTGCGACCTGAAGGAGTCGCAAATTCGCGATGGCCTGCACGTGTTTGGTCAGTCACCAGAAGGGCGGCTGCGCCTGGATACGCTGCTGGCGTTGTTGCGGGTCGAGCGTGGCGACGGCCGTGGCGGTAATGCCAGCCTGCTGCGGGCTTTGGCCAAAGCACTGGTGCCGGGCTGGGACCCGCTCGATTGCGACCTTGGGCAGCCGTGGCAGGGCATACGCCCCGAACAGCTGCAGGCCATGAGCAATGAACCTTGGCGCACCTGTGGCGACACCCGCGAGCGCCTTGAGCTGCTGGCACTGCAGGTGATCGGGCAGGCGCTGGAAGGCACGGCACAGTTACCCGACCTGAGTGAGTGGCAACCGGTGCACGCTGTCGTGCAGGCCCTGTGTGAGGCGGTCGCACCCAGCCTGGACGCCTGCGGCACGGCTGAAATGCATGGCCTGCTGGCGGCACTGGCCGGGCGCTTCGTGCCCGCCGGCCCCAGTGGTGCGCCAAGCCGAGGGCGCCTTGATGTGCTGCCCACCGGCCGCAACTTCTATACCGTGGACGTGCGCAACCTGCCCACCACCACGGCCTGGCGCCTGGGCTTCGCCTCGGCCAGCCTGATCCTCGAACGCCATCTGCAGGACCACGGCGACCACTTGCGTCAGCTCGGTCTGTCGGTATGGGGCACGGCGACCATGCGCACCGGTGGCGACGACATCGCGCAAGCCATGGCGCTGATGGGCGTGCGGCCTGTCTGGGCCACCGGCAGCCAGCGCGTGGACGACTTCGAAATCTTGCCGTTGAGCCTGCTCGACCGCCCGCGGGTGGACGTGACCTTGCGCGTTTCTGGCTTCTTCCGTGATGCCTTCGGCAACCTGATCCGCCTGTTCGACGCCGCCGTGCAGGCAGTGGCCGCGCTGGACGAACCTGACGACCTCAACCCCTTGGCTGCCCGCGTGCGCAGCGAACGGGCAGCGCTGCAGGCTCGAGGCGTGGATGCCGAGCAGGCCGCGCGTCAGGCAGGCTGGCGGGTGTTCGGTGCCAAACCTGGCGCTTACGGTGCCGGGGTGCAGAACGCCATCGATGGGCGCTTGTGGCACAGTCGCGACGACCTGGCTGAGGTCTACCTCAACCACGGCGGCTATGCCTACGGTGGCAGCGACGACGGAACCCCGGCCCGCGCCCAGTTCGCCCAGCGCCTGGCCAAGGTGCAGGCGGTGCTGCAGAACCAGGATAACCACGAGCACGACCTGCTCGATTCCAACGATTACTACCAGTTCCAGGGCGGCATGCTGGCGGCCTCGGAAACCCTGTCCGGGGCGGTGGTGGCCAGCTACCATGGCGACCACAGCCAGGCCGACCGACCGCGCATCCGTACCCTCAAGGAAGAGCTGAACCGGGTGATCCGTGCCCGTGCGCTCAACCCCAAGTGGATCGACGGGGTCAAGCGTCACGGCTACAAGGGTGCCTTCGAGATGGCAGCGACAGTCGACAACCTGTTCGCCTTCGACGCCACCACGCACCTGATCGACGATCATCATTACCAGGGGCTGGCCGATGCCTACGTGCTCGACCCGGCGACCCGCGATTTCATGCGCGAGCACAACCCCGAGGCCTTGCGCGACCTCACCGAGCGCCTGCTGGAGGCCCAGCAGCGCGGCTTGTGGCAGGCGCCGGGCGACTACCGCGAAGCCCTTGAGGAACAATTGCTCGACGGCGAGGAACAGGCTTGAAATGAGTGAACCCGTACAATTTCCGCTGGCGGCCGTGGTCGGTGCAGACGACCTCAAGCTGGCGCTGTGCCTGACCGCCATCGACCCCAGGATCGGTGGTGTGCTGATCGAAGGGCCGCGTGGCATGGCCAAGAGCACCCTGGCCCGTGGCCTGGCCGACCTGCTTGGCGAAGGCCCGTTCGTCACCTTGCCATTGGGCGCCAGTGAAGAGCGGTTGGTCGGCACCCTCGACCTGGATGCCGCGCTGGGGCAGGGCAAGGCGCAGTTTTCTCCGGGCGTGCTGGCCCAGGCCGACGGCGGTGTGCTGTATGTCGATGAGGTCAACCTGCTGCCCGACACCTTGGTCGATCTGTTGCTTGACGTGGCTGCCAGCGGCACAAACCGCGTCGAGCGTGACGGTATCTCGCACCGGCACAGCGCCCGCTTTGTACTGATCGGCACCATGAACCCGGAAGAAGGCGAACTGCGCCCGCAGTTGCTCGACCGTTTCGGATTGAACGTGGCGCTGGAGGGCTTGCCGGAGCCCGAGGCCCGGCAGCAGATCATTCGCCGCCGTCTGGCCTTCGACAGTGACCCTCAGGCGTTCTGCGCACACTGGGCCCAGGCCCAGGCGCAACTGCGCGAGCGCTGCCAGGCGGCGCGCCAGACCTTGGCCGACATTGCCCTGGATGACCAGGCGCTGGCCTGGATTACCGAGCGCTGCTACGCCGCCGGCGTGGACGGCCTGCGCGCCGACCTGGTGTGGCTGCGCGCTGCGCGCGCCCACTGTGCGTGGCGTGGGGCTGCAGCTATCGAAGAAGTGGATGTCGAGGCGGTGGCCGAGTTCGCCTTGCGCCATCGCCGCCGTATGACGCCTCAGGCCAACCCGCCGTCGGCGCCACCGCCGCCTGAGCAGCAGCTCCGTCATCAGAGTGCCGACAACCCTGGCGAACAGGGCGGGCAGGGCGACTGGGGGGCATTGCCGGCACAGCCGGTGGCCAGCGGCGCCCGCCGCGAGGTGCCGAACTGGGCAAAAAAGCCCTGAGCATCCCCCAGCCACCAGCCAGGGGGGCGGATGCCAGAGCGGGCAAAGGCAAGCAGAACGGTACCCGCCGTGGCCCCGTGCGTCATGCGGCGGCTGGCCGGGTGGCCTGGCTGCCGACCTTGCTCAAAGGGCGGCCACGTCTGCGAGAGGACCTGTGCTGGCAGCAGCGCAAGGGCAGGCCTGCAGAGTTGTGGCTGGTGATCGTCGACGCCTCGGCTTCAACCCGGCGTCATCAGGCGTTGGCGCAGACCAAAGGGCTGCTGGCGGCATTGTTCGACCAGGCCTATCGCCAGCGCGCCCGCCTGGCCCTGCTGACTGCCAGCGGGCGCACGCCACAGTGGCAGCGCCACGGGCTGAAGGCATCCGCCGCCTTGCAACCCTGGCTGCAGGCCTTGGGGGCAGGTGGGGGCACGCCGCTGTTGGCCGCACTGGAGCAGGCGCGGCACTGGCTACAGGCGCGGCAGCGAGCGCATCCGCAAGAGGCCTTGCGTTGCCTGGTGTTCACCGACGGTCGCCTGCAGCACTGCAATGCCGTGCAACCGATGCCGTGCGCCACGTTGTTGGTCGATATGGAGCTGGCGCCAGTGCGCCTGGGGCGCGCGCAGCGTCTGGCAGAACAATTGCACGCCGATTACCAGCATTTGCAACAATTCAAGGTGGTGGATTGAAAGGGCGGTTTGCGACACTATGTCGCAATCAGAAAAGTTGTCGCAACAGCAACAGAGAAATTGTACAAGTGCGTGACAGTGCACGCACTTGCTGTGCCGGCCGATATTACTTTGGCATCGACCACGGTTGCAGGTCGTAACCCTTTTCACACAGTTCGGCGCGCACTTCTTCGATCAGGCTGGCCCATTGGGCCGGGTCGGAGTAGATGCGCGACGACACCTGCTTGGCGCCGATGCGGGTGCTGGTCCGGTCGATCACTGCCAAGCTCAGTTCACCAGTACCGTTGGGCGCATCCCAGGCTACGCACTGGAAAGGTTCGAAGGCGTGGTCGGCAATCAGCAGTGCTTCGTTGACACGGAGCGGGGCATTCATGGTTCGGTCTCTCTATGGTCCCAAACATCGAAGTGAAGTCCGCGTTGCTTTAAAGTCGCCTCATGTATCGCGAAGTGCAGCGCGGGGTTGTGTGTACTGATGCTCGTTGTTAGTGGGTAAGTCACACATTGGTTGTAAAATTTTTTCAGGGGTGACGCTGTTCTTGCCTGCGCCGCCATGTGATGTCGATAAAGTGCGAAAATTCCCGTGGTGGTTTGTAAGAAAATGATTCGGCAGACAAACGGTACTGGGAACCGTCAACTTCGTTGCTACTGTTAAACGAGCGCCACAACTTGCTGTTTTATTTCAAAAAACCAAAAACTGGCGCCAAGGACCGGTCATGCAGCAGCCTGCCGCTCAACGCCGTTTGCTTGTCGTCGACCCCTGCGACGATTGCCACCGTTTGTTACCTGGCCTGCGCAACGCAGGCTGGGATGTGGACAGCTGCATGCTCGGGACTGCGCTGGACCACACTTGCGATGTCGGGCTATTGCGCTTGCAGGCCTCACACCTGAGGCAGCCGGACGCGGTCAAGGACATGATCAAGCGCAGCAACACCGAATGGATTGCCGTGCTCAGTGCCGACCAGCTGCGCATGCCGGCGTTCGGCGATTTTGTATGTGAATGGTTTTTCGACTTCCATACCCTGCCGTTCGACGTTTCCCGTGTGCAGGTAACCCTGGGCCGGGCCTTCGGCATGGCACGCCTGCGCGGCAAGGGGGCCGTCAAGGTCGATGAGACAACCCATGAGTTGCTCGGCGAAAGCCGGCCTATCCGCGAGTTGCGCAAGTTGCTGGGCAAACTGGCACCCACCGAATCGCCTGTGCTGATCCGCGGTGAGAGCGGCACCGGCAAAGAGCTGGTGGCGCGCACCCTGCACCGCCAGTCGCTACGCAGCGAGCAGCCGTTCATCGCTATCAACTGCGGAGCGATCCCCGAGCACTTGATCCAGTCCGAACTGTTCGGCCATGAGAAGGGCGCCTTTACCGGTGCCCACCAGCGCAAGGCCGGGCGTATCGAAGCGGCCGATGGCGGCACGCTGTTCCTTGATGAAGTCGGCGATTTGCCGTTGGAGTTGCAGGCGAACCTGCTGCGGTTCCTGCAGGAGAAGCACATTGAGCGGGTGGGTGGCAGCCAGCCAATACCGGTGGATGTACGGGTGCTGGCGGCCACTCATGTGGACCTCGAGCGGGCCATCGAGCAAGGGCGTTTCCGCGAAGACCTGTATTACCGCCTGAACGTCTTGCAAGTGGTTACCGCGCCGTTGCGCGACCGCCATGGTGACCTGTCGATGCTGGCTAGCCATTTCGCCCATTTCTACAGCGTGGAAACCGGGCGTCGGCCGCGGTCGTTCAGCGACCATGCCCTGGCGGCGATGGGCCGGCATGACTGGCCGGGTAATGTGCGCGAGCTGGCCAACCGTGTGCGCCGCGGGTTGGTGCTGGCTGAAGGACGGCAGATCGAGGCGCAGGACCTTGGGTTGCAGTTGCTCGACCCGGAACAACAGCCGCTGGGCACGCTGGAAGAATACAAGCACCGCGCCGAGCGACAGGCGCTGTGCGATGTGCTCAACCGGCACAGCGACAACCTGAGCGTGGCGGCCAAGGTGCTGGGCGTCTCGCGGCCGACGTTCTATCGGTTGCTGCACAAACATCAGATACGGTGATTGCTGCTGAGGTACGCTTGCGCCGTTCTTTGAAGCCGCTCCTACAGGGAAACCACAACCCCCTGTAGGAGCGGGTTCACCCGCGAAAGGGCCGGGCCTGTTGGCCAATTTCCACCTGCCGCTCACCGTTGTCGCGGCTACCGTATTCGCGGCTAAAGCCGCTCCTACAGGGAACCACAAGCCCGTGTAGGAGCGGGTTTACCCGCGAAAGGGCCGTGCCTGCTGGCCAATTTCCACCTGCCGTTCACCGTTGTCTCGGCTACCGTAGTCGCGGCTAAAGCCGCTCCTACAGGGAAACCACAAGCCCGTGTAGCGAAGAGGCCCTGCCAGGCGAACTCAGTGCGGCCCGCGCGGGATGGTCTTGAGCAAGTCTTCCGGGCTGATATGCCCCACCACCTGGGCCACCGCGCTGCCCGGGGTCGGCAGGTCGATGATGTGGCTCTTCATCTTGCCGATCACATGCATCTCGCACGGCTTGCAGTCGAACTTCAGGGTCAGCACTTCGTCACCCTGAATCAGCTGCATCGGTGCCACCTTGGTGCGCACGCCGGTCACGCCCTTGGCCTGCTTGGGGCACAGGTTGAAGGAGAAGCGCAGGCAGTGCTTGGTGATCATCACCGGCACTTCGCCATGCTCTTCATGGGCTTCATAGGCCGCATCGATCAGTTGCACGCCGTGGCGGTGGTAGAAGTCGCGGGCCTTCTGGTTGTACACGTTGGCCAGGAACGACAGGTGCGACTCGGGGTATACCGGCGGTGGCGTGGTCTCGGCCTTGCGCCCGCCACGTGGATGCGCCTGCACGCGTGCTGCAGTCAGTGCCTCGATGGCTTCGCGGCGCAGGGCCTTGAGCTGCGAGTTGGGAATGAAGTACGCCTGCGGGGCATCCAGTTCGATGCGGTCGGCGTGGTACAGGGTGGTGCCCAATTGGCCGAGCAGGTCGTGCAGCTGCTCCAGTGCCTGCTGCGGCTTGTTGGCTACGCCGAACGGGCCATCCAGGGCCACTTGCACGCTCACGCCTTCTTCACTGCTCAGGGTAAGCATCAAGCGCTGCTCGCGCAGGACTGCGTGCCACTCCACGCCGACCCGGCGTTCGGAGGAGGTGCGTTGCAGGGCCTGCTGCCAGTTGTGGTCGAGGTTGCGCGACAGCGGGTGGTTGGGCCGCAGCTTGTGCAGGCCTTCGGGCATTTCGTTGGGCTCGACGCGATAGCGGTAGCGCTTGTGGCCGTCTTCTTCGAATTCGCCACGCGGTTCGGCGATGTTGGCGCGGAAGCCCACCACTTCGCGCTTGACCAGCACATTGAGGCCGTCGCCGTTGGTCAGCGGTACGTCGGTGACCACTTGCATGTCACGCTTGCCGACCTTTTCCACTACGCCCACCGGCAGGCCGGTAAAGGTTGGTGAGTCGAAGGCGCCGATATCGACCTTGCGGTCGGTCACGAAGTAGTCGGTGCTGCCGCGGTGGAAGGTTTTGTCCGGGTCGGGCAGGAAGAAGTGTTCGGTACGGCCGCTGGACGCGCGGGCGTACTGAGGGCGGTCTTCAAGGATGGCATCGAGCTCTTTGCGGTAATGGGCGGTGATGTTCTTCACATAGCCCATGTCCTTGTAGCGGCCCTCGATCTTGAACGAGCGCACGCCGGCATCGACCAGGTCAGCCAGGTTGGCGGTCTGGTTGTTGTCCTTCATCGACAGCAAGTGTTTCTCGAACGCAACCACGCGGCCCTGGTCATCTTTCAGCGTATAGGGCAGGCGGCAGGCTTGCGAGCAATCACCACGGTTGGCGCTGCGGCCGGTCTGCGCATGAGAAATGTTGCATTGGCCGGAGAACGCCACGCACAGCGCGCCGTGGATGAAGAACTCGATGGCAGCATCGGTTTCGGCGGCGATGGCACGGATTTGCTGCAGGTTCAGCTCACGCGCCAGTACCAGTTGCGAGAACCCGGCCTGGTCGAGGAACTTGGCCCGTTCCAGGGTGCGGATGTCGGTCTGGGTGCTGGCATGCAGCTCGATCGGCGGGATGTCCAGCTCCATCACCCCGAGGTCCTGCACGATCAGCGCGTCAACGCCGGCATCGTACAGCTGGTGAATCAGCTTGCGCGCCGGTTCCAGCTCGTTGTCGTGCAGGATGGTGTTGATGGTGGTGAACACGCGTGCATGGTAGCGATGGGCGAACTCGACCAGCTCGGCGATATCGCTGACTTCGTTGCAGGCGTTATGGCGCGCGCCAAAGCTCGGGCCGCCGATATAGATGGCGTCAGCGCCGTGCAGGATCGCTTCACGGGCGATGGCCACGTCACGGGCAGGGCTGAGCAGTTCCAGGTGATTCTTTGGAAGGGACATGTCGTTATATTTTCGGGCTGTCACGGTTTAGGCGGGCATTGTAGCGGTGAAACGGGCTGGCGGCATCATTGGGGTGCCGAGAGGTGGGATTGGCTGCGGGCACGCGCAACTGTGGGAGCGGCCTTGTGTCGCGAAAGGGCCGCAGAGCGGCCCCGGCGGTTTTGCGGTCAGTCAACGATGTCGGGGGCGCTGCGCACCCCAACAAGCGCAGCTCAGCGCTTGGCAGCCATTGCCGTCACTTCCACACGCATGCCTTCAAATGCCAGCGAAGCCACACCCACCGCCGCACGCACCGGCCAGGGCTTGCTGAAGAAGCGCTGGTACACTTCGTTGAACGCCGCGCGGTCGGCCATGTCGGTGAGGTAGATGGTCAGGTGCAGCACGCGGTCCATACCGCTGCCGGCCTTTTCCAGGGCCACTTTCAGCGCCTGCAGGGTGCATTCGCTCTGCTCGACGATGCCGCCCAGTTCCAGGCTGCCGTCGGCGTGGGTCGGGATTTGTGTGGTGACCAGCACGCCGTTGTACTCGGCAACGTCGGAGGAAATCGACTCGGCGTCCGGGTCCGGGGTGTAGATGATGTCTGCATTTGCCATGGTGTGTTCGCCTTGCAACGGAAGGAAAACGGCAAGCCTACGCGAGCGCATCCGCCCGGTCGAGGGTGCCTCGGTGTTTGAAATGCGCGGCGTTCGCCGTCAGAATCGCGGCCGATTGCAAAACCAGGGGTTTACGTTGAACGAACAGACTTTGTCCAGGCGCCTGGAGCGCGTGGCCGCCCATGTACCGCAGGGCGCGCGCTTGGCCGACATTGGCTCGGACCACGGCTACCTGCCGGTGGCCTTGATGCTGCGTGGCGTGCTCGAGGCCGCTGTGGCGGGTGAGGTGGCACAGACGCCGTTCGCCTCGGCCCAGCGCAATGTGCACAAGAACGGCCTGCAAGAGCGGGTCACCGTGCGCCTGGCCGATGGGCTGGCAGCGGTCGAGCCGCAAGACCGTATCTCGGTGGTGAGCATATGCGGCATGGGCGGCGACACCATGTGCGAGATACTCGAGGCCGGCAAGCAGCGCCTTGGCGGCGTCACGCGCCTGGTACTGCAGCCCAATGGTGGTGAGCGCGAGCTGCGCCAGTGGCTGGCTGGCAATGGTTACCAGATCGTCAGCGAAGAGCTGCTACGGGAAAACCGCTTCGATTACGAGATCATCGTCGCCGAGCCGGGCAGGGTGATGTATAGCGCTGAACAGCTGTACTTCGGCCCCGTGTTGATGCAGGAAAAAAGCGAGGCGTTTGTGGTCAAGTGGCGGCGCATGCTGCGGCAGAAGCAGCAGACCCTGGCCAATTTCCAGCGGGCCCGCGATGCGGTGCCTCAGGCGAAGATCGACGATTTCAATCAGCAGGTGGGCTGGATCACCCAGGTGCTGGCCTGACTCACTGCTGCGAGCAGTTGCCCATTTCCCGGTAGTCGATTTCGCGCTTCTGGCCCTGATGGTCGACGTACACCATGTGTGCGGTGCCCACCTGGCAGTCGGCGGCGTTACTGGCCGGGGTGATGGAAATGACCTTGGCCACGTCCAGCGGCATGCCGTATTCATAGTGGCTGCTGACGGGCTGGTTGTCGCCGGCATCGGCAAAAGCACCGAACGAGGCGAAGGCAGCGGCAATGGCAAGGACAGCGATCGAGCGTTTCATGACAGGCTCCTTTTTTAATGGATGGCTTATGATCTATTCATTGGCCATCCACAATAAATGGGCTAAAACGTGATAGATTCCTGCTTTTAACGCAACAATAAGGAGCGCACCTTCATGGACATGCTGCATGCCATGCGTACCTTCACCCGTGTGGTGGAATGTGGCAGCTTTGCTGCAGCTGCCAATGCTCTGGATATTTCTGCAGCGCAGGTTTCGCGCATCGTTGCCGAGCTGGAGAACCAGCTGCAGACCCGCCTGCTGCACCGCACCACCCGGCGCTTGCGCATGAGCGAGGCGGGTGAGCGGTTTCTGGAGCGTGCGCGGCAGATCATGCTGCTGACCGAAGAAGCTGTGGGCGAAGCGCGAGGGGCGCACCTCACGCCTCGCGGCCATCTGCGTTTGCACTGCCCACACGGCATGGGGCTGTTGCTGATGCCGCTGGTGGCCGGCTACAACACGCTATATCCGGAAGTGGTGATCGAGCTGACGCTGTCGCAGCGCAACCCCGACCCGCTGGCCGAAGGGCATGACGTGGTGATCACTGTGGACGGTGCGCTGCCGGATTCGCAGCTGATCGCTGTGCCGCTGGGCAACATTTTCAGCATCCCCTGCGCGGCCCCCGGTTACCTGGATACTCACGGTGTACCGGAGCGCCCCGAAGACTTGCACGGCCATCGCTGCCTGCGCATGGCTTACCCGATGTACGAAGGTGACTGGGTGTTCCCGCAAGGGGTTGACCAGTGCGTGATCGCCCCGAACGACAGTTTCTCTACCAACGTCGCCGACGCCATGCTGGTGGCCAGCGAGCTGGGCATGGGCATTGGCCTGCTGCCGTTCTACACCGCCAGCGAGGCGATCGGGCAGGGGCGCTTGTGCCGGTTGTTGGCACCGTATCGGCTGCGGGAGAGTGCGCTGTATGCGATGTATCCGTCACGCCACTACCTGGACGCCAAGGTGCGCACCTGGATCGACTACCTCAAGGAACAGTTGCCGGCGTTGTTCGAGGGGCATGCCAGGGTGGTGGATGATGCGCGGTATTGGCGCTGAGGCGAGAAGTTTGCCGCGGTGACATTACTGTGGGAGCGGGCGCGCCCGCGAACACCGGCAAAGCCGGTGCCATCCACCGCGTCGCCCACTCCCCCAAAAACCGCGTTGCCTTTGCGTTACAGCGGATAGTTTTTCAATTCCCGTGCAATCAGCATGCGCTGGATCTCGCTCGACCCTTCATAGATCTGGGTAATCCGCGCATCCCGGTAATAGCGCTCCACCGGGTAGTCTTCCAGATAACCGTACCCACCATGCACCTGGATAGCCATCGAGCACACCCGCTCGGCCATTTCCGAAGCGAACAGCTTGGCCTGTGACGCTTCCGACAGGCACGGCTTGCCGGCGCTGCGCAGGCGGGCGGCATGCAGGATCAGCAAACGTGCGGCGTTCACCTGCACCTGCATGTCGGCCAGCAGATTGGCGATGCTCTGGTGTTCGTTGATCGGCTTGCCAAACTGTATGCGGTCACGCGAGTAGACCAGCGCCGCTTCAAATGCGGCGCGGGCGATGCCCAAGGCCTGGGCGGCAATGCCGATACGGCCGCCTTCGAGGTTGGACAGGGCAATGGCCAGGCCCTTGCCACGCTCACCGAGGATATTGGCGGCAGGAATGCGGCAGTTGTCGAAGGTGACCGCGCAGGTGTCGGAGGCGCGGATGCCCATCTTGTGCTCGCTGCGGTCAACCTTGAACCCAGGGTTGTCGGTGGGCACCAGGAACGCCGACAGGCCTTTCTTGCCCAGCTCCGGGTCGGTCACTGCGAAGACGATCGCCAGGCCGGCACGGCGGGCATTGCTGACGAACTGCTTGGCTCCGTTGATGACCCACTGGCCATCCACCAACTCGGCGCGGGTGCGCAGGTTGTGCGCCTCGGAGCCGGCCTGTGGCTCGGTCAGGCAGAAGCAGCCAATCACCTCGCCGCTGGCCAGGCGTGGCAGCCACTGCTGTTGCTGTTCGGCGGTGCCGTAGGCCAGCAGCGGGCCGCAACCTACCGAGTTGTGGATGCTCATCATCGCCCCGGTGGCGCCGCAGCCGGCGGCGATCTCTTCCACTGCCAGGGCGTAGGCGACATAGTCGGTGTAGCTGCCGCCGAAGTCTTCGGGCACCACCATGCCCAACAGGCCCAGTTCGCCCATCTTGCGCACCACGCCATCATCGATCCAGCCGGCCTTTTCCCAGGCCTGGGCATGGGGTGCGATTTCGCCACGGGCAAAGTCCCGGGCCATGTCGCGGATCATGATCTGTTCTTCGCTCAGTTCGAGGTCTTGCATCTGTGTACTCCCGGGCTCACAGGCCTTCGAAGAATTGTTCGACCCGCTGGCGTTGCAGCGCGGCCAGGGTCGGCGGGTTCCAGCGGGGCTGCTTGTCCTTGTCGATGATCAGGGCACGCACGCCTTCGATGATGTCGCCGTGCTGGAACCACTGGCGGTCCAGGTGCAGTTCCATGGCAAAGCAGTCGTCAATGCCCAGCTCGCGCCCTCGGCGCAGCATCTCCAGCGTAACCGCCATGGCCAGAGGCGAGCGGGTTTCCAGCTGATCGGCGGTGGCCATCGCCCAGGCGTGGCTGTCGCCAAGGCTCACCGCACGCAGTTGCTCGACCATGGCTGGCAGGTCGGGCAGGGCGAAGAAGTGGTCGATGGCCGGGCGCAGCTTTTCCAGTGGCGCATCATCCAGCACCTGGCTACCGAGCCTGGCCAGCAGGTTTTGCAGGTCCTTCAGCGGGTGGTCGCTGAAGTCGAGCTGGTCGAGGCCCTGGTCGAGGGCGGCGAGCTGGTCGCTGGCCAGGTACCAGTCGGCCAGGCCGCAGTACAAGGCGTCGGCCGCCTGGATCTGGGCACCGCTGACACCCAGGTAGATGCCCAGCTCGCCGGGGATGCGTGAGAGGAAGTAGCTGCCGCCCACGTCCGGGAAGTAGCCGATGCCAACTTCGGGCATGCCCAGCCGGCTGCGCTCGGTGACCACGCGCAGGTCGCAGCCCTGGGCCAGGCCCATGCCGCCACCGAGGGTGAAACCGTCCATCACCACCAGTATTGGCTTGCGGTAGCGGTGAATGACCAGGTCGAGGGCGTACTCTTCGACGAAAAAGGTTTCATGCAGCGTGTCGCCGGCCTTGAAGCTGTCGTACAACGAGCGGATGTCGCCACCGGCACAGAACCCCTTGGGGCCTTCGCCGCGCAGGACCACGGCGCGCACGTGCGGGTTGTCGGCCCACTGATCCAGGTGCTGACGCAGGCTGCGCACCATGTCCAGGGTCAGGGCATTGAGACCGGCAGGGCGGTTCAGGGTCAGGTGGCCGACCTGGTTGCGGACCTCGGCCAGTACGTGGTCGGTTGCTGCCGCGGTATGAGCGTGCGCAGTCATTGCGTTCTCCCTGCTTTGTTATTGATTTTCCAAGTGAAGTCTGGAGTTCGCTGGAGGATCGCAGGATCCTGGCATGCGAATTTGCCTTGCACAATCGACAATTGTGCAAGGGTATCGTGCGTTTTTACCTTGTGCGAGCCCAGCGCGCGCCTTGTGGAGTAGCCATTACCCCACGGGACGACGTCCCCCGATTCGGGGGAACCCGCTGGGGGATCCTCCCCAATCCGTTGCGGTTGACCGCACAAGTTACTGACAAATATGGAAGTTTTCTTCTGGCACACACCTTGCTCCAGCTCCTCGCAGAGATCCTGTGTCCCGGAGGTGCAGCATGTCGACGCCGCTCAAAGGCCCCATCCTGTCATCACTTGTACTGGCCTTGCTTGGCTGGGAAGCAACCAGCGAGGCGGCTGTGCAGTGCCAGCGCACCCTGGTCGCCAACGTGGTGGCACTGGATCAGCCACTGATGTTCAACCGCCTTGGCGCGCAAAACGCCAACGGCATGATGTTTGCCCTTCGTGAGGATGTGGTGGACGACAAGCAGGTCCCCCTCAGCAAGGGCGGGGCCGCAGTACCGGGCAAGGTCACCCTGCGCCCGGACAAGCGCCCGCGGCCTATCGTGCTGCGTGTGGCTGCCGGTGACTGCCTGACGGTCAACCTAACCAACCTGCTGGATTACAAGGCGAACCCCAACAAACACGGTATCGAGGCCGAAGTGCCCGAGGGTGAGGCAGAGGCGCCGGAGGTTGAAAACGAAGGCGGCGAAGGCTTTGTCGCCGACGAACAGGTCGCCGAGCGCATGGTCGGCTTCCAGGTCAACGGTATGCAGGCGGTGAACAGCATTGCCGATATTTCCGCCTATACCGGGCGCAACGGCAACTTCTTCGTCAGCCCCGGCAGCACCCGCAGCTACACCTTGTATGCCGAGCGCGAAGGCGCCTTTGCCGCCACCAGCAAAGCCGCTACATTCGGCGGCGAGGGTACGGCGGGCAACGTTTCCAATGGCCTGTTCGGCCAGGTGGTAGTGGTGCCCAAACTGGGCCGTACCTACCGCAATACCCTCACTGAAGAAGAAATGCGCCTGGCCACCACCGGTCGAACCGCCACCGGCCAGCCCGTGATCGACTACGAAGCCCGTTATCCGCAGGTCGAGCCGTGGATCGCCGAAGGCAAGGCCGGCAAGCCGATCATTGCCATGGTCAACGGCAACGAGATCATCAGCAGCGAGACCGATGCCATCGTCATGGGGCCCAACCCCGACGGCAGCTTCCCCGGCGCCACTTACCCGCTGGAAAGCACGGGCAAACGCAACCCGGCGCTGCCCAACCGACTGGAGGCGTTCCGTGATTTCGCCTCGCAGTTCGCCGACGAGGTTGCCGGTACCCAGGCCTTCCCTGGCTACTGGGCCGACCCGGTGATGGGCCATGTGCTGGAGCCTACGCGCGATGCGTTCATGATCAATTACGGTTCTGGTGGCATGGGCGCCGAAGTGGTGGCAAACCGCTTGGGGGTGGGCCCGATGCACGATTGCCTGTCGTGCGCCTATGAAGAGTTCTTCCTCAGCGCCCACACGGTTGGCGATATCGGCACCCTGGTGGATGTACCGGCAAACGTCGGCCTGGAACACATCCGCCCAGGCGAAGTGCCGCCGGCCAGTGCCGTCGGGGTCAAGGCCAGCATGGCCCTTTACCCCTCAGAGCCTGCCAACGTGCACCACAGCTATATCGGTGACTTCACCAAGTTCCGCAACACCCACAACGGGCACGAGCAGCACATCTTCCACTTGCACGGCCACCAGTGGCTGTTCAACCCCAATGACGACAACTCCGACTACATCGATGCCCAAGGCATCGGCGCCGGCGTCGGCTACACCTACGAAATCGCCAACGGCGGTTCGGGCAACCGCAACCGTGTTGCCGGCGATGCCATTTACCACTGTCACTTCTACCCGCACTTCGCCCAAGGCATGTGGGCCATGTGGCGGGTACATGACGTGTTCGAAGAAGGCACGCGGCTGGAGGTAAGCGGGGAGGGCGAGAATGGCTTCCACAGTACCCCGTTCGCACTGCGGAGCGGTAAGCCGGCCTTTGGCGCCCGAGCCCTGCCCGATGGCGAGATCATTGCCGGTACGCCTATTCCGGCCATCGTGCCGCTGCCCGGCAAGGCCATGCCGCCCATGCCCGGCAAAGTCGTGGTCGTGCCCAAGCTCTCCGAAACGTTGGTTGCCGTCAACGATGATGACCACGAAGACGATGACGAGCCTGCCGGCGAGGCGCCAGTGCGCAAGGCCGTGGGCTCGCTGGCGCTGGTCGACCGCACCGAGGCCAACCGCAACGCCGACGGCACGTTGAAAAACCCAGGCTACCCGTTCTGGATCGGCGGCATGGAAAGTAGCGTCGGCAACCGCCCGCCAACCCCGCCCCTGGACATGCTCGACCCGGCCCTGGCCCGGCAGCTGAAAGACAGCGGTAAAGCCCTGTGGGCCAACCTGGATGCGAACCAGGTCGATGGCTGGGACGGCGGCCTTGGCCGCCATGCACTGGACGGTGTGTCGGCCGGTGGCGTAGCGGATACCACCACCACCAAACTGGACTTCACCAAGGTCGTGCACAAGGCCAAGCCCATCTACCTGCCGGAAGAGGGCACCGATGTGGAGCAGGCAGCCATGCAGTTCCACGCCATGGGTGAACACCCCAGCTATGCACTGATTCCCGGTAACCAGCCAGTGGCCAAGGCGTTCCGCACCAACGGCGCCTTGCCGACTGCGGGTGCGCCGTACTACGAGCCCTGCATGGATGACCGTGGAAAACGTCTGACGCAGTCCTCCGGGGTCGGTGAGTTCAACAGTGGAGAGAGCCTGACGGGTGTGAACTTCCGTGGCGCCTCGGCCTTCACTGCCGACCGCCCACGCATCTACAAAGGGGCCAACATCCAGTTCGACGCGGTGTATAACAAAGTGGGCTACCACTTCCCGCAGGCACGCATCATCGCCCTGTGGGAGGACGCCTGGCCGGTCATTACCAAGCAGCGCCCGCCAGAGCCGCTGGTGATGCGCATGAACACCTTCGACTGCGCGATGTACCAGCACACCAACCTGATCCCGAACATCTATGAGATGGACGATTACCAGGTGCGCACCCCGACCGACGTGATCGGCCAGCACATCCACCTGCCCAAATGGGACCTGACCGCCGCCGACGGTTCGGCCAACGGCTGGAACTACGAAGACGGCATTCTTTCGCCCGGTAGCGTGGTCGAGCGCGTGCATGCCATTCGTACTTATAACGGTTGCACCGAAGGGGATAGTCGCGATGGCACTGCTGCCTGCCCGATAGCCAGGCAGCACCCGTACTTCGGCCGCTTTGGCCGCGCCGACTGGCTGGGCGCACGTACAGCCATGCAGCGCTGGTTCGCCGACCCGCTGGTGAACGTGCATAACGTCGACCGTGGCCTGGGCACCATCTTCACCCATGACCACCTTGGCCCATCGACCCACCAGCAAGTGGGCCTGTATGCCACCGTGCTGGCCGAACCGGCCGGCTCTACCTGGTACCACGCCGAAACCGGCGAGCAGCTGTATAACCCGGCCACGCGCCAGGACGGCGGCCCGACCTCGTGGCAGGCGGTGATCCAGACCGGCGACCACGATGGCGACGGCAAGAACGACAGCTACCGCGAGTTCTTCCTGGAGTACAGCGACTTCCAGCATGCCTATGAAGCCGGCGTGTATGTAGGCGCAGGGCCGGACGGCATTCCCAATGCCCAGTCGTACCCGGCCACGGCCGACAGCTTCCGCTACGCCATCAACCCGCCCGTGCGTGGCAAGGCGTCGAGCCTGCTTGAGGCCATCGTCGAGGAACGTGGTGGTATCAACCCTGGCTGCCCAAGCCGGCCATGCCCGCAGGCGATCTCGGTGGATGACCCGGGGATGTTCGTCGTCAACTACCGTAACGAGCCGCTGGCCCTGCGCGTGTACGACCCGAACAAGGTCGGCCCGGACGGCAAGCGTGGCATGCAGGCCGACGGCCTGGCCGGCGACCTCAGCTATGCCCTGCAAACCCGTACCGACCGCGCTATCCCGGCGATGAACCTGTCGCCATCGGCGATCACCTCGGCAGTCGGCCCCACCGGCGGCACCACGCTGTTCCCGCCACATATCAACACGGCCGGCGCCGAGCCGGGCGACCCGTTCACCCCATTGCTGCGAACCTATTCCGGTGACAACGTGCGCCTGCGCATGCACGCCGGTGGCCACGAAGAGGAGCACAACGTCACCCTGCACGGCGTGAAATGGCTGCAGAATGGCTCTGGCTTTGGCAACAGCTCCAACTCGGGCTGGAAGTCGTCGCAAATGATCGGCATCTCCGAGCAGTTGGGCTTCATGGCGCCTGTGTCGATGATCTCCAGTTCGGCAGCCACCAACGGCGACTACCTGTACTCGCTGGACGCCGCCCTGGAAGGCTACTGGAACGGTATCTGGGGCATCATGCGCAACTACACCGCGCAGCGTGCCGACCTGTTCCCGCTGCCCAACAACCCGCAGCCGGTGGCCATGCGCAATACCGTGAACTTCAACGGCATCTGCCCGAAAACCACGGCCAACCCCAACGGCATCGGCACCCGCACCA
The DNA here is from genome assembly GCF_036630035.1 of Pseudomonas sp. LTR0. Classification (NCBI taxonomy): domain Bacteria; kingdom Pseudomonadati; phylum Pseudomonadota; class Gammaproteobacteria; order Pseudomonadales; family Pseudomonadaceae; genus Pseudomonas; species Pseudomonas sp. LTR0. Next base: position 3,016,606 of record NZ_CP123734.1, on the reverse strand, counting down.
CGGTCAAGCGCAACTACGAGATCGTCGCGGCGCTGGCCAACGACATCCTCGAAAACCGTAACGGCGTCAGCATCAATGACCCGGCGGGCATCGGCCAGCATGTCGGAGGCGCGCTCAAGGCCGACGGTGGCACCCTGGTGTTCAACAGCCGCAAAACCGCCATCCCGCTGGTCAGTGGGGTAGACCCTGAAGATGGGGCGACCTTCACCATCGGTGGCCACAGTGCGCCGCTGCATGACCCGACCGCGATCCTGTACGTGCGCAAGGCTGACCTCGACGCCACCACCGGCAAGCTCAAGCCGGGTGTTCCGGTAGAGCCCCTGGTACTGCGCGCCAATGCCGGCGACTGCATCAGCATCACCCTGGAGAACCGCTTGCCACTGGTGATGCCAGACCTGTCGAGCACTGCAGTGATGCACAACGTGGTCAAGCGTGACCGCTTCGACAGCGAGGGCTCCACCGCGTTTGCCAACAACCTGATGCGGCCGTCCAGCCACGTGGGCCTGCATGCGCAGCTGCTGGCCTACGACATCACCAAGTCCGACGGTGCCAACGTTGGCCTGAACCCGGTGCAGACCGTGCCACCGCGTGCCGGCACCAGCGGCGCTTACCCGACCAAGGAGTACCAGTACTACGCCGGCCACTTGGAGCGTGAAGGCAAACCGGTGTCGCAACTGGGCCGCACAGTGGACAACATCAAGACCACGCCTATCGAGTTCGGTGGCCTCAACCTGACCCCGTCAGACTTCATCAAACAGCCGCAGAAAGGTCTGGTGGGTGCCATGAGCATCCTGCCGCAAACCGCCACCTGGACCGAGGATACTGCTACCCGTACCCAGGCCACGGTGAAGGTCAGTGGCCAGCCGGACTACCGCGACTTCGTCACGGTGTGGCAGCGCGCACTGAACATGCGCTGGGCCGACGGTCGTCCGGTAGAAGGTATCAATGTCGAAGGCAACGGCGCTGCCGGTGACCCGCAAGACAACGGCAACATGGCGGTCAACTACAAGACCGAACCGTTGTGGCTGCGCTTCGGCATGGCGCCCGACTCGCCATTCGGCCGCGCCAATGGCCTGGGCTTTGGTGATGTACCCAACGCCCACATGGCCTACGCCAACGCCCTGGTCGGTGGCGACCCGCAAACCCCGGTGCTGTACGCCAAGCCAGGGCAACCGGTGCGCAACCATATCGTGATGCCCAGTGGTGGCAGCCGCGGCATGGTCTACCAACTGGACGGGCACGTATGGCCACTGCACAACTACCAGGCCGAGAAGAGCGATGCGGACGGTTACCCGATGAGCATGCCTGGTATCGGTTCGGTGCGCTTTGGCTACAACCCGATGGCCATGTACATCGGCGCGCAGGAAAGCGTACTGCCAGCGGCGCACTTCAGCTTCATGCTGCCGAGTGCCGGCGGTGCCAACGCGGTGGCGGGTGACTACCTGTTCCGCGACTACGCCGCCTACGGCAACCTTTCGGGGCTGTGGGGGATCTTGCGGGTGACCAACGAAGCGCCGCCGGCAACGGCCCCGGCGCAGTGACGGAAGGGGAACGCGAGCATGAACAAAAAGACTCGCCCTGCTTACCTGGGGGTAGTGTTGGGGGTAGCGCTGATCGGCCTGGGCGTGGCGTACGAAAAGCTATGGTGCGACCCGCGCGAGCTGTTGCAGGAACGGGCCAATCCGCAGGCCTTGCACCGGCTCAGCCGGGACGGCGTGACCGTGGAGTTCGAGGCCCGGCCATTGGCCGGAGGGGAACTGAAGGAGGGCGATTTCGCCAATATCCGCTTCAAGCTCAGCGACCAGACCAGTGGTCAACCGCTGTCGGGCATGGCCCCGGGGGCGTGGATCGACCCGGTGCAGTCGGCCCCGGCGGGGGACCGCGAGCAGAGCTGCAAGGCGCGGGTTGCGCTGTTTCTCAAGAGCAGCATCGGGGCCCGGCCGCTGCTCGACCTGAACAGCTACTTCTTGCTGATGTTGAACAATGACGCCAGCCTCACCGTGATCGACCCGACGGTGTCGGTGGGGGGCGTAACCAGCACCATGGCCCGCATCGAGCTGCCAGGCCGGCCCATGGACTGGGCGGCCATCAGCGATGACAAGCAGGTTTTCGTGTCGATACCAGAGCGGGGCAAGGTTTCGGTGATCGATACCGAGACCTTCACCCGCGTGGCCGACCTGGATGCCGGTGACCAGCCGCTGCGCGTGGCCCTGCAGCCGGACCAGCTTCGGCTGTGGGTCGGCAACAACAGCAGCGACCCGGCCAAAGGCGGGGTAACAGTGATCGACGTGCCGGGGCGCAGCGTCCTGAAACACTTCAACACCGGTACCGGGCACCACGAAATCGCCTTCAGCGCCGACTCGCGCTATGCCTACGTCAGCAATCGCGACAGCGGCACCCTGAGCGTCATCGACATCCCGGAAATGCGCCTGGCCAAGACCATCAAGGTGGGCCCACACCCGCTGTCGGTCAGCTATTCGGCGCTGTCCCAGGCCGTGTACGTGGTCGATGGCGAGGAAGGCAGCGTAAGGGTGTTCGATGCCCGCAGCCACCAGTTGCGCCACACGGTCCAGGCCGAGCAGGGCCTGGGGCCGATGCGCTTCAGCCAGGATGGCCGCTACGGCATCGTGCTCAATACTCTGGAGAACCAGGCCCTGGTCATAGACGCCAGTACCGACAAGCTGATCCACCACGTTCCGGTGGCGGCCGAACCGTACCAGCTGACGTTCACCAAAGGCTATGCCTACGTGCGGGGCCTGGCCTCACCGAGAGTGAGCATGATCAATCTGGCCAGCCTGGGAGAGGGGCGCTCGCCAATCGTGCAAAGCTTCGAGGCCGGCCCGGCAGCGCCGCGCCAGGCCGGTGACCTGCCACTGGCCCAAGGGCTGTCGGTATCGCGTGATGATAATTCGGTGTTCGTGGTCAACCCGGTGGACAACAACACCTACTTCTACACCGAAGGCATGAATGCGCCGATGTCCGGCTACAACAACCGCGGCCACCAGGCCCGCGCCGCCCTCGTCGTTGACCGCAGCCTGCGGGAAGTGGCCCCCGGCGTGTATGGCTCGACGGTGAAGCTGCCCATCGCCGGCAAGTTCGATGTGGCCTTCCTGCTCAACCAGCCGCAGATCATTCACTGCTTCAGCACCGAGGTGGCCGCAGGGGCCAATGCCAGCAAACCCAAAGGCGCGCGTGCCGAGTTCATCGGCCTCGACCAGCCGCTGCCGCAGCACAGCGACTTCACCGCGCGAGTGCGGATTGTCGGTGACGACGGGCAGCCGCGCCTGGGCCTGAACGACTTGAGCCTGCGCTACTTCCTGGCGCCATCGTCGATGCCGCGCAACCTGCAGTTGCAAGAGGTGGGCGAGGGGGTCTACCAGGCGGCGCTGAACCTGCCTGAGGCCGGTGCCTGGTACCTGCATGTGCAGTCGCCCTCGTTGGGGCGCAAGTTTGCCGAAGAAAACTACACCAGCCTGCGCGTCCTGCCGGCTGCTGCAACCAACGCTTCCCAGACTGACGTGAGGAATGTGCGATGAACGCCAAGCATGCTTGCACACTGTTGGCCCTGAGTCTGGCATTTGCCAGCAACCTGGCAATGGCCCACGCCGGTCACGACCATGACGGTCACACCGGGCAACCGCCGGCGGCGCATCAGGAAAAGACCAGCGTGCGCTTTGCCGATGTTTCCCTGCTGAACCAGGACGGCATGCCGGTACGCCTGGAGAAAGACCTGGTGAGTGACCATCTGGTGGTCATGGGCTTCATTTACACCAGCTGCACCACGGTGTGCCCGGTGGTGTCGTCGATCATGGGCAAGGTCCAGCAACAGCTGGGCGGCCGGGTAGGCGAAGAGATTCGCATGGTGTCGATCAGTGTCGACCCCCAGCGTGACGACGCCAAGCGCCTGCAAAATTATGCCAAGGCATTCCAGAAAGGGCCGGGCTGGAGCTGGCTGACCGGTACCCCATACGCCATCACTGAAACCCTGAAAGGGCTGGGCAGCTTCAACGCCGACCTCAGCCAGCACCCGCCGCTGATATTGGTGGGTGACGGGCGTAGCGGGCACTGGACGCGTTACTACGGCTTCACCGACCCGGCTGTATTGATCGAGGAAATCAACCGCCTCAGTGCCCGCCGGGTACATGCCAAGAGCACCGCCATTGCCGACCACCACGAGGTGCAACCATGAGCACTGCAAGCACCCACCGCGCTGGCATGCGTGCTTTCGACTGGCTGGTGCTGGGTGGCTGCCTGTGGATCCTCACGTCGGTGGCGTTCGCCCACGAAGGCCATGCTCCGCAACCCCCCGAGCCGCAGCCGGCACCGCAGGCGATGGCCAGTGGTGGCGGCACCCGCGATGCCAGGACCTGGTTCACCGACACCCTGCTGAAGGACCAGAATGGCCGCGAGCTGCGCTTTTACAGTGACGTGCTCAAGGACAAGGTGGTGATGCTCAACGTGATCTTCACCCACTGCACTGATGCCTGCCCGCTGATCACCCGCAAGCTGCGCGAGGTGCGCGAGGCCATGGGGCCAGTGCTGGCCGGCCAGGTGACCTTCGTGTCGATCAGCAGTGACCCGCTGAACGACACCCCCGAGGTGCTGAAGGCGTTCGCCGCCAAGCAGGGGGTGGATGGGCCTAACTGGTTGTTCCTGACTGGCGACAAGCCCAGCGTCGACCTGGTGCTTGGCCGTATAGGGCAGTTCCTGCCGAGTCCCGAGCAGCATTCGACGCAGCTGATTGCCGGTGATGTTGCAGGTAAACGCTGGAGCAAGATTCGCCCGGATGCACCGCCAGCGGCCATTGCCCAGCGCATGCAGCTGCTGACCCAGCCGCTGGCCGGTCGGTGAGTATCATGGGCCGCCTGGGGAATTGGCCTCTGTGGCATCAGCTTTTGCGGGCGCGCCCTTGCGTCGCGAAAGGGCTTGCGATATGGCTCACATGCGCGCTTGGCATGGCATCTTCGACCTCAGCCTTGGCGCTGGACCTGACCGACCACGAACAAGCCGGCAAACGCCTTTACCGTGAGGGCGTTTCCAGTAGCGATGCTCAGTTGCAAGCCCGGGTAGGCGCCAGCGACATCACAGTCCCCACCAGCGTGCTGCCTTGCGCCAGTTGCCACGGCAACGACGGCCGTGGCCGAGCCGAAGGCGGTGTGCGCCCCCCAGGCCTCGACTGGCAACGCCTGGCACTCGGCCAGGGCATGCGTGAGGCCAACGGCCGTCGTTACCCGGCCTATACCGACAGCAGCCTGGCGCGGGCCATCCAGCAGGGCATCGACCCGGCAGGCAATCGCCTGGACCCGGCCATGCCACGCTTCGAACTGACCTTGGCCGACCAGCGCAACCTCACCGCCTATCTCAAGCGCTTGGCCCAAGAACGCGACCCTGGTGTGGAGGAGGGCGTGCTGCGCCTTGGCACCCTGCTGCCCGCGAGCGGTCCGCTGGGCGAAGCCGGTCAGGTAGTGCGTGCCGTGCTGGAAGACGGCGTGGATCAACTCAATCAGCAAGGCGGCATTCACGGGCGGCGCGTGGAACTGGTCGTGCTTGACCCAGGTGCCGACCCGGTCAGTGCCGAACGCGCCTTGCAACAATTGCTCGAGCAAAAGCGGGTGTTTGCCCTGATCGTGCCATTGGCGCCCATGCTCGACCAGCGCCTGACGACCTTGCTGGCGCCACAGAACGTGCCGATGGTCGGCAGCACCCCGCGCAGCGGCGGCAGCGAACAGATCTTCGACCCGCTACCCGGCTTGCCCGAGCAGTTGCTGAGCCTGGCAGAGCATGCCCGTGGAGCGCTGGGCCTGGCCCCGGATGAGTTACGTGTAGTGTTTGCCGGTAACGAGCACGCAGCCTTGGCCGAGCAGGTACGCGAGCTTTTACGACAGCAGGGCTGGGCGCCACCCGCTATCCAGGCTTTCGACGGCCAGGCCGTGGACGGGCAGGGCATCGTCTTTCTTGGCCGCGCCCAGGCCTTTGCCGAGTTGGCCACGGCGTTGCAGGTGGCCGGCCGCGAGCCTTACCTGTTTGCCGCCTCCAGTCAGGTGGCCGGCGCTGTGGCGCGTTTGCCGGCGCAGTGGTCGCAACGGCTGTTTCTGGCCTATCCCTACGTGCCAGAGGACTGGACCGAGCAAGGCATGGCTGCGCTTACCGGGCTGCAGCAGCGTCAGGGCCTGGACCCGCGCCAGGCGTCATTGCAGGTCAATACGCTGTGCGCATTGCGCCTGCTGAGCGAAGCGCTGAAGCAGATTGGTCGTGATGCCAGTCGCGAGCAACTGATTGCTGCGCTCGAAGGCCTGCACGATGTGCCCACCGGCCTGACCCCGGCACTGGGCTTTGGCCCTGGTCGCCGCCAGGGCATGGCAGGTGCCCACGTGGTGGCCGTGACCCTGCCCGGGCCGCGCTTTACTGCGGTCACCCCCTACCGACCAGTGCCGGTCAGCCCTTGAGCGGAGGTTGTCATGCGTATCGTATGGTTGTGCCTGTTGCTGGTGCTGACCAGGGCGAGCTGGGCCGATGTGCCGGCGGCGCGAGTCAATGGTGTCGAGATCGGGTTGATGCGTCTGGAGCGCTACTTCAGCGAGTACCTGGACGCTCAGGGTCGGGCGGTGACCAGCATCCGCAACCCAGGCCTGTATAAACGCCTGCGTGACCAAGCGCTGGACGAGCTGATCGACAAGGAGCTGTTGTGGCAGGAAGCGCAACGCCAAGGCATAGCCATCAGCGATGAACAAGTGTCGGCGCAGATTGGCGAGGTGGAAGCGGCATTTGGCAGCCCGGCGTTATTCGAAAGGCGGCTGGCAGAGGCAGGCTTCGATAGGGCACAGTACACTGAATACACCCGGCATGAGATGGCGGCCCAGCAGGTGTACGCCCAGCTCAGCGCAGTCGACGCGCCGAGCCAGGGCGAAGTGGAGGCATTCTATGATGCCAACCAGGAGAGACTGCAAGGAGCGCAGAACCAAAGTGATAATCCATCGGTCATACGCGAACAGGGCCTGGCGTTGGCCAGGGCAACGCTCATCGGTCAGCGGGAGGCGCAGGCGCGCCAATCCGTGCGCCAACGTTTGCGCGAGTCCGCTAAAGTGGAGATCGCCAACTGAGACCGTTGAGGGCGCTTGCCCCAATCCTGGGGAATTAAGACTTGGCAATGTGCCATCATTTTCCCCGCTTGTGGGGAACGGGTGGGGTGCGCCTGCTCTGCGTATGTCGGTTACTGGCCGGCACCCTAGTAAAATCAGTGGCTTACAGTGGTGCAACATGACTATTCACGCCTGGCACGAAGCCTGCTCAAGTCTCTACAAGGGCGTACTTCGCAGACCGGGGAACCGGGCAGTATTTGGGAGTCGACCTTGGTGAACAGAGTATTGGTAGTCGATGACGAACAGACTCTTGCGCAGAACCTGCAAGCGTACCTGCAGGCGCAAGGCCTGGAAGTTCATGTTGCCCACGACGGTGCCAGTGGTATCGAACAGGCTGAAAGCCTGGCACCGCAAGTAGTTGTGCTGGATTACCGCCTGCCCGACATGGAAGGTTTTCAGGTTCTGGAGGCTGTACGCAAGAACAGGCAATGCCACTTCGTGCTGATCACCGCCCACCCCACCGTCGAGGTGCGTGAGCGGGCCGCCGAACTCGGTGTGAGTCACGTCCTGTTCAAGCCGTTCCCACTGATGGAACTGGCGCGTGCGATCTTCGACCTGCTGGGCATCGAGCGCCGGCGCAGGGCCACAGACAACCCGGCCGAAGGGTTCGTCGAACGACGCCAGAACAGGAACGAATCGTTCCCCCTGCAGTTGTACGATGGAAGCTGGGTGTTGGCCGACCGCCGCCGTAATGGCGCCAAGCCACCAGAGCCCGACGACGATCAACTGCTCACAGGGGAATAGCGGCGCCCGCACCCCTGGTAGAGCCAGCCTGCGACGCGCCCCTGAGCGGAGTCGCAGGCCATGCCACAAGCATTCGATGCAACCCCGGAATCTGCAAAGCCTGCACCGACGTCTTCGCGGGCATGCCCGCTCCCACAGGATGTATGCAGCCCACAGACCTGTGATGTACCTGTGGGAGCGGGTATGCCCGCGAAGAACCCGGCAAAAATTTCCGCCTACCCCCGCGAACTGCTGGCCCAGGCCCGTCTGCAAGCCACTGACGAGCGCCTGCTCGACTGCCTGGAACGCCTGGCCTGCGACACCCCCGACACCTTCACCCAGCGCCTGGGCCTGACCCTGCATTACCCGGTACTCGACAGCCACAGCCTGCTGGCCAGCACCCCACGCTTCGACAAGGTGGCCTTGGCCCAGTGCATCAAGCGCGAATGTGTGCTGATCGAGCAAGGCGGCCAACTGCTGGGCGTGTTCGCCGACCCCTTCGACCACGCCCGCCTGGCCTGGATCGACGACGTACTGCAAGGCGCGCCGCTTTACCTGGCCCACGCCGCCGACCTGGCCACCTTTCTGGCCCGTCATGAAGAAAGCTTCCACGCTGTCGATGCCCTTGACCACGACGCCGAAGCCAGCAGCGAAAGTGACCCGCTGCAACGCCTGTCGCTGGCCAGTATCAGCGAAGACCAGAGCCGCGTGGTCAAGCTGGTCAACTCCACCCTGTACGACGCCCTCAAGCTGCACGCCAGCGACATCCACCTGGGCATGACCGGCCAGGGCCTGACCATCAAGTACCGTATCGACGGCGTGCTCAACGGTGCTGGCAAGGCCAGTGGCAGCGCCTTCGCCGACCAGGTGATCTCGCGCATCAAGGTCATGGCCGAGCTGGACATCGGCGAAAAACGCGTACCCCAGGACGGCCGCTTCAAGGTGGCCGTGGGCGACCGGCAAATCGACTTCCGGGTGTCGATCATGCCTAGCATCTTCGGTGAAGATGCCGTGCTGCGGGTGCTCGACAAGCAGGACTTGTCTGACCGGGTCAGCGGCGTGCAACTGCAAGCCTTGGGCTTTGCCGACGAAACCTTGCGCGCCCTGCGCCGGTTGGCGGCAGAACCCTACGGCATGATCCTGGTCACCGGCCCTACAGGCAGCGGCAAGACCACCACCCTGTACGCCATGATCAGCGAGATCAACCATGGCGTGGACAAGATCATCACCATCGAGGACCCGGTCGAGTATCAACTGCCCGGCGTGCTGCAGATCCCGGTCAACGAGAAGAAGGGCCTGACCTTCGCCCGCGGCCTGCGCTCGATCCTGCGTCACGACCCGGACAAGATCCTGGTCGGTGAAATCCGTGACCCCGACACGGCCCAGATTGCCGTGCAATCGGCGCTCACCGGCCACCTGGTGTTCACCACCATCCACGCCAACAACGTGTTCGACGTGATTGGCCGCTTCAGCCAGATGCAGGTCGACCCCTACAGCTTCGTTTCTGCGCTCAACGCGGTGCTGGCCCAGCGCCTGATTCGCCTGGCCTGCCCGCACTGCGCCACGCCCTGCGAACACGATGACGACACCTTGTATGGCTCAGGCCTGACCCGCGAGGGTGTTGCCGGCTGGACGTTCGTCCGCGTCAAGGGTTGCGGCCAGTGCCGTGGCAGTGGCTACCGCGGCCGCAGTGCGATTGCCGAACTGCTGCACCTGGATGACGACCTGCGGCAAATGATCGTCGAGCGCCGCCCGCTGGCGCAGATCAAGACGCTTGCCTGCCAGCGCGGTCTGCGCCTGCTGCGGGCCTCGGCCCTGGACCTGGTCCGCGATGGCCGCACCACCCTTGAGGAGATCAACCGTGTCACATTCATCTGACCGTTACTGCGCCGTAGTGGGCGCCGAGGGTGTCGGCCTGGGCCGCTGGCACAAGAACCACCACCAATGGCTGGGCAGCCGTGCGTTCAGTAGCGACGTCGCCCAATCGGCCTGGGAAGCTGCCGTCGATGCACTTGCTGCGCTGTTGGCCGAGCATGCGGTGCGGGGTGCCCAGTTGCGGGTGCTGCTGTCCGCCCGCTACAGCCGCTTCTGCCTGGTGCCCTGGAGTGACGCCATTGGCCACCCTCGCGAGCTGGACGCCTATGCCCGTGCTTGCTTCGAAAACCTCTACGGGCAGCCGTTGGACGACTGGCGCATCGTGCTGTCACCCGAGCCTGCCGGTGCGGCCCGCATCGCCACGGCACTGCCCGAAGCCTTGCTGCAACGGCTGCAGGCACTGGGCCAGGAAAGCCGCCTGAGCCTGCGCTCGGTGCAGCCGTACCTGATGGCTGCCTACAACCGCTGCTGGTCACAGCTGGAGCAGGGTGACTTCCTGTTCGTGCTGGCCGAGCCGCGCCGCAGTGTATTGCTGCTGGCCGCCGGCGGTGCCTGGCAGCAAGTGCTGGCGCAAGGCTGCGCTGACAGCGACCAGGCCCTGCAAGCACTGATCGAGCGTACCTGTGAGCTGTACGGCGAGCACCTGCCACGGGTGTACCTGCATGCCCCGGGTCGCTGCGACATGCCGCAACTGGCGGCCGTGCAACTGTGCCAGCCGGCCAGTGAAGCCGACCCGCTGTGCGCCATGTGGCGGGCGGTGGCCTGACATGCGCCGCCTCGACCTGGAATTTCAGCCACGGCGCAGCGGACCGCTGGTTTGGTCGCTGCTCGTCCTTGCCAGCGCCATGGTCGCCGGCCTGGTGCTGCTGCAGCAAAGCTTGCAGACCGAGCAAGTGGCACTGGAAGCCAGCGTCCATAGCCTGGAACTGCAACTGGGCCGCCGCCCGGCCAGCGCCGAACCCAGGAACAGCGCTGCCAGCCGGGAGCAGGCTGAGCGCCTGGCACAGATGCGCAGTGTGTCGCAGCAACTGCAGCGCCCTTGGCAGCAACTGTTCGCCATGCTTGAAGCCATGCCGCAGGACGACGTCGCGCTGCTTGCTCTGACGCCGGATGCGCGCAAGGGCCAGGTGCGCATTGCCGCCGAGGCGCGCAACCTCGAAGCGATGCTGCAGTACCACCAGCGGCTGGAAGCCAGCGACGAGCTCAGCGACGTGTCGTTGCTCAACCACGAGGTGCTCGCTGCGCGGCCCGAGCACCCGGTGCGCTTCACCCTCACTGCCACCTGGGAGACCGGCCATGCGCGCCCTTGAATCGTTCAGCAGCCTGATCCTCCATGAGCGCCTGCGCGTTGTCGGCCCGGTAGGCCTGGCTGCGGTCGCCGTAGGTCTGCTCGCCATTGGTGTGGGGTGTGCCGGTGTGCTGCCGCAATGGCAAAGCGTACGCGAACTGCGCGCCACCGAAGCGCAGGCCAGCGTACAGGTAGGGCGTGTCAAGCGGGGTGAGCTGAAGATTGCGGCCCAGCCCGAGCAGCAGGCCCTCGACAGCCTGCGCCAGCAACTGCCCGGGCAGCCCCAGGCCAGCGAACTGATCGAGCGTCTGTACCGCCTGGCCAGCGCCGAGCGCATCAGCTTGGCCCGTGGTGAATACGCGTTGGGCATCGACCCCAAGACCCAGTTGGCCCGCTATCAGATCGTGCTGCCTGTGCGCGGCAGCTACCCGCAGATTCGCGGCTTTATCAAAGGCCTGCTCAAGCAACTGCCGACCCTGGTGCTGGAAGACCTTGAGCTGCAACGCAAACGCATCGGCGACAGCGAGCTCAATGCCCGCCTGCGCATGACCCTTTACCTGTCGAGGTCGTGATGAACACACAACGTGCAGTCATCTGGGTCGGCTTCCTCGGCGTGAGTGCGGCGCTGGCCTGGGCACCGGACCATTGGTTTGGCCAGGACGATGGCGTCGCGGCCTTCGCGGGTAAACCCGCTCCTGCAACAGAAAGCGCTGCGCCCATTGTGGGAGCGGGCTTGCCCGCGAAAGGGCCGGAGCAGGCTTCCCGCGACCTGTTCCCAACCCAGCAATGGACCCAACCCAAAGCCCTGGCCACGGTCATCGAACAGCCCGTGGTCGTCGCGCCAGTACTGGCACCCGCTCCGACCGCCCCAGCCTTGCCATTTGAATTCATCGGCCGCATGGGTGACCGCGACGACCTGCAGGTCTTCCTGCAGAGCGGCGAAAAACTCTACGTCGTGCGCCAAGGCGACGTGATCGAAGACACCTATCGCCTCGATCGGGTATCGGCCAGCGAGCTGAACCTGGTCTACCTGCCTTTGCACCAGTCGCAGACCTTGTCTGTCGGGAGCGCACCATGATGTCGTCAAAGCTGTGCAAGCCTGCTCCGTTTCTGCTCGTTGCGCTGTGCGTGGCCATTGCCGGTTGCGGCTCCAGCGCGGTACGCAAGGACAGCGATCAATTGATGAAGGAGGGCCAGTACGAAGCCGGCATCGCCCGCCTGGAAGAGGCGTTGCGCGACGACCCGCGTGACACAGAGCTGAACATCGCCCTGGCCCACAGCCGCCAGGCGGCTGTCGAGGCCCTGATTACCCAGGCCGACAGCGACCGCGTCCGCCACGACTTCGCCAACGCCCGCATGGGCTATGGCCGGGTGCTCACCCTGGAGCCGAACAACCGCCGTGCCCAGGAAGGCATTCGCCAGCTGGAGCTGATCCGCACCCTGGACGAACGCGTCGCGCTTGGCCAGGCAGCGCTGCGCCAGGGCGACCTGTTCGGTGCCGAACGCTACATGCGCGAAGTATTGCGTCTGGACCCGCAGAATCAGAAGGGCATGACCCTGCGCAGCGACATCGAAAACGTGCAGGCACGCACCGCGCAGCCGTACCCGCAATTGCGCAGCAAGCTCGAGCGGCCGGTAACCCTGGAGTTTCGCGATGCCAACCTGAAGACCATCTTCGAAGTGCTGTCGCAGGTGGCCGGCATCAACTTCATCTTCGACAAGGACCTGCGCCCGGACATGAAGGCCACCATCTTCGTGCGCGAGGTGCGCATCGAGGACGCGATAGCGCTGCTGCTGGAGCAAAACCAGCTGCGCCAGAAGATCGTCAACGACAACACCGTGATGGTCTACCCCGACTCGCCGCAGAAGACCAAGGACTACCAGGAACTGGTCATGCGCACCTTCTACCTGACCAGCATCGATGCCAACACCGCGCTGAACATGGTCAAGACCATGCTCAAGACCCGTGACGTGTTCGTTGACGAGCGCCTCAATACCCTGACCATGCGCGACACCCCGGACGCCGTGCGCATGGCCGAGAAGCTGCTGCAATCGCAGGACCAGTCCAACCCCGAGGTGGTGCTGGAGGTGGAAGTGATGGAAGTGGCCACCTCGCGCATCCTTGACCTCGGCCTGCAATGGCCCAACACCTTTGGTGTGCTGAGCAACGACGGCAAACCGGTCAGTGTGCTCGACCAACTGAGGGGCATCGACTCCAGCCGCATCAGCATTTCTCCGTCCCCGCAGGCCAAGATCAACGCCCAGGACAAAGACATCAACACCCTGGCCAGCCCGGTGATCCGCGTCAGCAACCGCGAACAGGCGCGCATCCACATCGGCCAGCGGGTACCGATCATCAGCGCCACCTCGGTGCCGTCGACCCAAGGCCCGGTCATTACCGAGAGCGTCACCTACCTGGACGTCGGCCTGAAGCTTGAAGTGCAGCCCACCGTGCACCTGAACAATGAAGTGGCAATCAAGGTTGCGCTTGAGGTGAGTAATGCCACGCCGCTGGAAGCCACGCGCCAGGGCACCATTCCGGTTCAGGTCGACACCCGCAACGCGCAGACCAGCCTGCGCCTGCATGATGGCGAAACCCAGGTGCTGGCAGGCCTGGTGCGCAACGACCACAACGCCAGCGGCAACAAGATCCCCGGCCTTGGCGACATCCCTGGCCTGGGCCGGCTGTTTGGCAGCAACAAGGACGACATGAGCAAGAGTGAGCTGGTGCTGGCGATCACCCCGCGTATCGTGCGCAACCTGCCGTACCAGAGCCCGTCGGACATGGAGTTTCCCACTGGCACCGAGTCGGCCATGCAGGTGCGCCAGATGGCGCCACTGGCGCCGATGGACATGCCCGGTAACGCGCCGGCCACTGATGCACCGGTCGTGGACAGCCAGATGGCGGTCGTCCCGACCAACGTGAGCCCACGGCCATGAAAGCCCGGCGCCGCATGCACGGCTTCAGCCTGATCGAGGTGGTGCTGACCCTGGCACTGCTCGGGCTGCTCGCCAGCTTGGCCGCGCCGCTGACCGAAACCGTGGTACGCCGCGGCAAGGAGCAGCAACTGCGCGAGGCGCTGTACCAGATTCGCGACGCCATCGATGCCTACAAGCGGGCCTTCGACGCCGGCTACATCGAGAAGCGCGTGGATAGCAGTGGCTATCCGCCGAACCTGCAGGTGCTGGTAGAGGGCGTGCGCGATGTGCGCAGTGCCAAAGGCGCCAAGTTCTACTTCCTGCGGCGCATCCCGCACGACCCGCTGGTGGCGGCAAAGGATGAAGACGAAGGCGGCTGGGGCCTGCGCGCCTACGACAGCAGCCCAGACAACCCGCGCGAAGGCGAAGACGTGTTCGACGTGTATTCCAGGGCCCGCGGCAAAGGCCTGAACAACATCCCTTACGGGCAATGGTGACAGCCATGAAACGCAGCAAAGGCTTCACCCTGATCGAACTGCTGGTGGTGATGGCGATCATTGCCACGCTGATGACCATCGCCATGCCACGCTACTTCAACAGCCTGGAAAGCTCGCGCGAGGCCACCCTGCGTCAAAGCCTGGCAGTGCTGCGCGAGGCGCTGGACCACTACTACGGTGACACCGGCCATTACCCCGATTCACTGGAACAGCTGGTGGAACAGCGCTACCTGCGCAACACGCCGGTCGACCCGATCACCGAGCGCAGCGATGCCTGGCAGCTGGTGCCACCGCCCGAGGGCGTGGCCGGCGGCGTGGCCGATATCAAGAGCGGTGCCACAGGGAGGGCGCGTGATGGCAGCCTCTTCGCTGAATGGTAAGGCCAGTGGCGGCTTCACCTACCTGGGTGTGCTGCTGCTGATTGCGGTCAGCAGCGTGGCCCTGGCCGCCACCGGCACGATCTGGGCGAGCGCCGCCCAGCGCGACCGCGAACGCCAGTTGCTGTGGGTTGGCGGCCAGTATGCCCAGGCCTTGCGCAGCTACTACCGCGCCTCGCCAGGGCTGGCCCAGTACCCCCAGGATCTGACCGACCTGCTACAGGACAACCGCTTCCCGCAGGCCAAACGGCACATCCGCAGGCTTTACCCTGACCCGATCAGCAACAGCGACGAGTGGGGCCTGCTGCGCTCGATCGACGGCCGTATCACTGGCGTCTACAGCCGCTCGGACGCCACCCCTTTCAAGCGCAGTGGCTTCAGCGCCGAATGGAGCGGGTTCGAGGGGCTGGAACACTACAGCGACTGGCAGTTCGTCGCCGAGCAGGCCTTTACCGAAAGTGCACGCGGTGTGCAGATGAATGCGGGCCCGGGAGATACGCCATGAAGCGCCTGGCTGCGCTGTGCCTAGGCCTGCTGCTGATGGCAGGGGTGGCCACCTGCGCCAAGGCGGGTGCCGAAGACGAGATGCAGGGCTTTATCGTCGATAACACCATCTCGCACATCGGCCACGACTTTTACTACTACTTCGCCGACCGCCTGCGTGCCACCAGCCGCCTGGACTTCAACCTGGTGGTACGCGAACGCCCGGATGCCCGCTGGGGCAGCCTGGTGACGGTGGAGTTCGAGCGTGAAGTGGTGTACCGCCGGTTCCTGCCACCGAACACCACCGAGCTCAAAGACGAGGCCGTCGCCGCCGCCGACCTGGTCAAGCAGCAGATCATTCAACGCAAGCTGCAACGCCTGCTACAGGACACCACCGACTTGGAGAGGGACGAGCTATGAACCACCGTATTCCACGTTGCATTGCCGCCTGCCTGCTGGCCAGCGCCTGTGCTGCCCAGGCCACCGAGCTGGTGTACACCCCGGTCAACCCGGCGTTTGGCGGTAACCCGTTGAACGGCACCTGGCTGTTGAACAACGCCCAGGCGCAGAACGACTACGACGACCCGGACCTCAAGGACCGTGCCTCGGCCTTTACCGGCACCACAGCCCTTGAGCGGTTCAGCAACCAGCTGGAGTCGCGGATGTTGTCGCAGTTGCTGGACAACATCAGCAACGGCAACACCGGCAGCATGGCGACCGATGCGTTTCTCATCGACGTCATCGACGATTCCGGGGCCTTGAGCATCAAGGTCACCGATCGTGCCACAGGAGAAATTTCGATCATTGAGGTCAGCGGCCTGAACCCCTGAGAGGGAAGGGCTTTTATGTTGGGGAGAGAACACCATGAAACGTCTGCTGAGCACGCTGCTGATCCTCACCGCCCTGGGCCTGCAAAGTGGTTGCAGCCTGCGCGAACCCATGTCGGCTGAACTGGACTCGGAAACCCCGACCCTGACCCCTCGGGCCTCGACTTACTACGACCTGATCAACATGCCACGGCCCAAAGGCCGGCTGATGGCCGTGGTGTACGGCTTCCGCGACCAGACCGGGCAGTACAAGCCGACCCCGGCCAGTTCGTTCTCCACCAGCGTCACCCAGGGCGCGGCCAGCATGTTGATGGACGCACTGAGTGCCAGCGGCTGGTTCGTGGTGCTGGAGCGTGAAGGGCTGCAGAACCTGCTGACCGAGCGCAAGATCATCCGTGCATCGCAGAAAAAGCCTGATGTGGCGGAAAACATCATGGGCGAGCTGCCACCTCTGCAAGCCGCCAACCTGATGCTCGAAGGCGGCATCATTGCCTACGACACCAACGTGCGTAGCGGCGGCGAGGGCGCCCGCTACCTGGGGATCGACATTTCCCGTGAGTACCGGGTGGACCAGGTCACCGTCAACCTGCGCGCCGTGGACGTGCGCACCGGGCAGGTGCTGGCCAACGTGATGACCAGCAAGACCATCTACTCGGTAGGGCGCAGTGCCGGGGTGTTCAAGTTCATCGAGTTCAAGAAGCTGTTGGAGGCCGAGGTGGGGTATACCACCAATGAACCGGCGCAGCTGTGCGTGCTGTCGGCGATCGAAGCGGCGGTGGGGCACTTGCTGGCGCAGGGGATCGAGCGGCGGCTGTGGCAGGTAGCGGGGGATGCGGGGGAAGGCACGGCGATGGTGGACAAGTTTTTGAGCCAGAATCAGCAGCCGTGATCAGGCTTGAGGGCCTCTTCGCCGGTAAACCCGCTCAAGTGCAGCGCTGGCCTCAGGCTTGGCGCGGTCCCTTGTAGGAGCGGGTTTACCCGCGAAGAGGCCAGTGCAGGTGGCACGATCATTTGAACAATGCTGATACCCCAGGGCCGCTTTTTTGTGTCCCGCTGCTTCGTTTTATGGCGGCCCCAGTGAATCAAGGCGCGACGCGATGACAAAAGGCTTACCTGATTCTCCTGTACGCGCCACCACGGCGGACTTCAGTTTTCCACCTGTGAATGCAGCCATCCACCGTTGTTCGCCGTTCGTTCGGGCATGGTTTGAAGATGCGCTGGTGCACCTGCCCACGCGGCTGAGAGGGGCGTTTGCGACCAACCTCAAGGCGCTGGAACTGGCCAAGGGCACCTGGCGTGATCTGTTGTTGAGCGATGACCATGGGGTGGACTCGGCCAAGGCGGTGCAGCCGGTGTTTGAAGGCTTGGGTCTGTGTTTGGGTTTCGAGGTCTTGGCGATAGGGATTCGTCGCCTGTGAGATCGAGCGCCGCCCGCGCGGCGCATCGCGAGCTACGCTCGCTCCTACGTTTGTTTCGGGCCAGTCATGCCTGTCACAGGTGCGCGCGACAGCTTGGTTTGTACGACGCGATAGATGGGCCGCGCGGGCGAGGGGTGATACGCAGTATCTACAACCCACGAAGCATCTCCCAAAACGATGCCGCCACCCCCATGATGCTCTCACCGGCAATCAACCCCGCCGCCGCGGTAATCGCAAAACGCTCCGTCACCCTCGGCCACCGGCAACTGACCAGCCAGGTCACTACGGCACCAAACCCCATCATCAGGCTGATCGATGCAGGCAGGATGAACGCCAACCCCAGCGCCGCCGTACTCGGCAGCCAGCGGGCTGCCCGTTGCGGCAACAGGCTGTCCAGTGCCCCCAGCAGTACGCCAACAGCACTCCCAGTCGCAATCGCCCAGCGCGACTCCAAGGACAGCGCCCCCAGCCCCTGGGTCAGCGTCTGCGCAACCGCTTTCCAGGTCGCCGCTGCCGGTGCCGGCCACTGCTCAGTGAGCAACAAGGCCTGCGGATCGGGAATCAGCACTCGATACACCAGCACGCCGACCACGCTACCGATGAAAATACCGACGCACTGAGCAATCAGCTGTTTGTGCGGCGTAGCGCCGATCGCCTGGCCAACCTTGAAGTCGTTCATCAGGTCGGTGGATTGCCCGGCCGCGCCGCCCGCCGTGTTGGCACTCATCAGGTTGATCGCCACCTGGCCGGGGGCGATCAGGCCGAAGCTGAGCTGCGACAGCTTGCCGATGGCGCCAATCGGTGCGATGCCAGTGGCGCCGACCACGCGCGCCGCGACCACGGCAAGGCACACGGCCAACGGAATGCTCAACAGCGCCATCCACCAGTCGATGCCAAACAACAACACCTGCAGGGTAATGATCAGCGCCGTGGACAGCAGCAGCCCCGACGCAGGCCAGGGGCTAAAACGCATCCTGGCGCGCGGCGTTCGCTGTTCAGCGGGCGATCGCCGGGGCACTTGGAACAGGCGAACCAACAATGAAGTCAGCGTCGCGCAGACCATCAGGCTCACGCCAGGCCACAACAGCCATTCCACCAGCGCGGCAAACTGCGGGCCGCTGGCGTTCGGAGCAAGCGCCACCAAGGCCTGTTCGATCAACCACGGCGCCAGTCCGCCCCAGGCCAGCGCGGCGCCAATCAGTAACGTCACGCCCACGCGAATGCCGATGATGCTGCCGAAGCCGATCAGCATCAGCGAAGGGTCGACCGTGAAGGTCAGGCGCTCGAGCGCCGGCGTGGGCGCCCAGCGCGGTATCGCCCAGACGAACCCGTCTACCCATTTGACCAGTGCTGAAAGCAACGCGGCGCTGCATAGCACCTTGATCCGCGCCATGGCTTCGCGCCCGTGGTTGTAGATCTGCTGCAGCGTTTCCAAGGTCGCCATGCCTTCGGGAAACTTCAGGCCATGGTCGTTGAGCAGGGCGGGGCGCAGGTACCAGGCGATCCAGATGCCCAGGAAGCTCACCGAGAACACCCAGGCCATCATCGGCAGCGGGTCCAGTTGGTGTCCGGTGAGCAGGGTATAGGCGGGGATCGGCGCGACCAGCCCGCCGGAGATGATGGAGGCGGCGGCTGACGCCACGGTCTGGTTGATGTTGCTTTCGTGCAACGTCCACGCGGAGCGGTTGTTGCGACGCCTTGCCAGGCCCTGCCACAGGGCGAAACCGACCAGCAAGGCGATGATCGACATGTTGAATGACCAGCCGATCTTCAGCCCTGCGTACACATTCGAGGGCGTGAGCAAGATGCCCAGCACCGTGCCGGTGAGCACCGCCCGCAGGCTCAGTTCACGTTCGATGCGAACCTGGGGGAGGGCGGTTGAGGAGGCATGTCCCATGGCAATCCTTTGTCGACGTCGCAAACGCGCTCTGGACAACTGAGCCCTACCAGCCACGAAGGTTCACTGCTGGCGCCAAAGACGAGCCTGAAGGCTGTAGCAGCCCTGCGCGTGTGCGGCTTTATCCGATGTGTTAACCAAACGTCGCTTGTGACTTGGCTTGTTGGAGAATTCGGGCCTTGTCAGGGCAATGCTATCTAAGTCGAGAATGGATCATGCCTGGCTTGCTTGCTGAAACAATCCGCGCACGACGTCCCTCAACCATCGATTTCCATTGTCCTGATGATAGCGGGCATGCCAATGCTGTTTGACCGTGAACCCCTCCACTTCGAACGGGCAGTCATGGACCTGTAGCCCATGCATATCGGCCAGTGTCTGCCCGATATGCCGCGGCAAGGTGCCTAGCAGATCGGTAGTCCCGATTATCATCCCTAACCCGAGAAACGCTGGCAGCTCCAGCATGATCCGCCGTTCGATCCCGGCCCGCGCCAATCCCGCTTCCAGCAGCTTCTGCCCGGTGCCGAAACTGATCTGCACATGCCCCTCGGCCCGATATCGCTCCAGGCTCATGCCATTGCCCAGGCGCGGATGCTGCGGATTGCTCAGGCACACCCAGTCCTGCTCGAACAGCACCTGCTGGTACATCCCCCCTCCCAGCCAGGGCACGAAGCCGATGGCCAAGTCCGCTTCACCCGATTCCAGCGCGCTCTCGGTATTGCCGTCGATCCGCGCTGCCTCCAGGCGGATGCCCGGCGCATGGCTGCGCAGATGGTTGAGGATGCTTGGCAGCAATGTGATATGGCTGGCATCGCTGACACACAGGCGAAAACGCCGCTGCGCCGTGGCGGCGATGAACTGCGGCTCCCAGGCGGTCAGCCGGCGCAGCGATTCCAGCACCTCGCGGCACGGCCCTATCAGCTGATCGGCGCGCGGGGTAGGGGCCATGCCGCCCGGCGTGCGCACGAACAGCGGGTCGTTCAATTGCTCGCGCAGACGCGCCAGCCAGATGCTGATGGTCGGCTGGCTCTGCCCTAGCTGTTCGGCGGCGCGGGTCACACTGCGGCATTGGTACAGCACGTCGAACAGCTGCAGCAGCTTGGGTTCGGGCAGGGCCTCCAGGGTAGCCATCATTGCGATTCTCAATAGTCGTATTGAGGCCATTGTATAGCGCAAATAACCCCTGCTGCATAAGGTGATCGCAAATCACAGGAGGTCTGCGACGTGAAAATCTGCATTCTGGGCGCCGGAGCACTGGGTTGCGCCATTGGCGCGGCCCTGAGCGAGGCAGGGCATGAAACCTGGCTGCTGAACCGCGGCCGCGCGCACGTCGAGGCGATGAACCAGCACGGGCTGCGGGTGCAGGACGAACGGGGCGAGCGCTATGTACCGGTCAACGCGGCCATTGAAGCCGAAGACGTTGGCGTGACCGATTTGGTGGTGGTGCTGGTGAAGTCGTTTCACACCGCCGAGGCCATCGCCGGCGCTGTCGCGCTGATCGGGCCGCAGACGTTGGTGCTGTCGCTGCAGAACGGCCTCGGCCACGAGGACATCCTGGCCGAGGCGGTGGGGCGTGAGCGGGTGCTGGCTGGCAAGACCTATGTCGGCGGCGTGCTGCTCGCGCCGGGCTCGGTCCGCGCCGGTGTCGTCGGCAAACAGACTTTCATCGGCGAGCTCGACGGCCAGCTGACGCCGCGCGTGCAGGCCATCGCCGAAGCGTTCAACCACGCCGGGCTGGCCACCACGGTCAGCGACAACATCCTCGGCACCATGTGGGACAAGCTGCTGGTCAACGTCGCCACCGGTGCATTGAGCGGCATCACCATGCTCAGCTACGGCCAGCTATACAGCGAGCCGCTACTGGAAAGTACCGCCAAGGCCGCTGTGGCCGAGGCCATCGCCGTTGCCGAGCGCGCCGGCATCCGCTTGAGCCTGACCAGCCCCGAAGCTGCCTGGACACTGGCCGCCGAAGGCCTGCCGGCGAGCTTCCGCACCTCGATGCTGCAGAGCCTGGAAAAGAACTCGATCACCGAAATCGACTTCATCAACGGCTCCGTCGTGCGCTGGGGCCAGCGCCATGGCGTGGCCACGCCGGTCAACGCGACCCTGGTGGCCTGCATCAAGGGTATCGAGCGCGCCATGGCCGATCACCAGAAGGGAGAAACCCCATGAGCCAGCCAAAAGCCTACCTCGAACACGTGGCGTTCTGGGTGCAGGACATTCAGTGGCATATCCGTTTTTTCAGCGAGGTGTGCGGCATGAGCATGCGTGAAGTGCAGGGTGACGTTGAGCAACCGGCGCAGTACTGGACCCTCGGCGGCCTGCAGTTCATTCACCAGCCGGACTTCACCGGCCCGGAAGGGCGCATGGCGCACCTGGGCATCATGTGTGAGGACCTGGAAGCGGCGCTGGCCGCTGCCCAACGCTTTGGGGTCAGCGAAATGCCCCAGGGCCGCAACTGGTTACGCCTGCCTGATGGCCTGGCGGTGGAGTTCATCCAGGCGCTGCCGGCCAAATGCGTAGCCCAGGCACTGGCCATCGACCCGCGCGCGGAGGTGCAGGCATGAGCGTAATTGAAAAGTACTGGGACGATGCCCGCGAGGGTGACGAGTGCATCAGCCCGACCTACACCGTGACCCGCGAACGCATCCTGGCCTACGCCGACCTCACCGGCGACCACACGCCGGTGCATGTCGACGAGGCTTACGCCAACGCCAGCCACTTTGGCTGCCTGGTTGCCCACGGCCTGTTCGGGCTGTCGATCGCCGACGGCCTGAAGACCCAGTGCGAGTACCGCTTCCTGCCGGGCATGTCGCTGGGCTGGACCTGGGACTTCGTGCTGCCGATCAAGGTCAACGACGTGCTCCACGTACGCATGCGAGTGGGTGCGATGCGCCCGAGCAACAGCCGACCTGGCTGGGGCATCGTGGTGTTGCCTTCGGAACTGATCAACCAGCACGGCGAAGTCGTGCAACGTGGCGAGCACCGGTTGATGGTGCCGCGGAGGGCAGCAGCATGAGCCAGGCATTGCCATTGGCGGGTATCCGCGTCGTTGATTACAGCCACTTCCTCGCTGGCCCCTATGTCGGCCGTTGCCTGGCGGCGCTTGGCGCAGAGGTGATCAAGGTCGAGCGGCCGGGTAGCGGCGACGCTGGCCGCCAGCACGCGTTCACCCTGGACGACCAGCAGAGCGGCTATTTCCTGCAGCTGAACATGGGCAAGCAGGGCGTCAGCGTCAACATGAAGGACCCGCGCGGCAAGGCGTTCATGCAGCGCCTGACCGATTCGGCCGACGTGTTCATCGAGAACTACCGCCCCGGCGCCCTGGACAAGCTGGGCCTGGGCTACGCCGAGCTGTCGGCGCGCAACCCGCGCCTGGTGTACTGCTCGATTTCCGCCTACGGCCATACCGGGCCGGACGCCCACCGCGCCGGCTTCGGCCTGATCGCCGAGGCCAAGAGCGGGATCATGCAGATGGTGGGCGTGCCGGGCGAGGCACCGCCGCTGCTGCGTATTTCCCTGGGCGACATGTACACCGGCATCCACGCGGTGGCGGCGATCAATGCCGCGCTGCTCGGCCGGGTGAGCAGTGGCCGTGGCCAGCATATCGACATGGCGCTGTACGACACCCTGGTGTCGATGCACGAATACGCGGTGCAGTGTTACACGCTGTCCGGTGGCACTGTGTTGCCCCAGCAGACCGGCCACGACATGCCCACCTCGACCCTGTACGGCGTGTTCCGCGCTGCCGACGGCGACCTGGTGATCGCTGCCCAGGTCGACGATGCCTGGCAACGCTTCGCGGCCATGCTCGAAGCCAACGGCGGCCCGCCCGGGTTCGGCAGCGACCGCCGCTACCACAACCTCAACGGCCGCAACGCCCACCGTGAGGCGATCCTGGCGGTGGTCCGCGACTGGGTCGGCGCGCGTCGGGTGGCCGAGATCCTGGCGTTGCTCGATGCCATCGACATCCCCAGTGCCAAGGTCCAACGCATCGACGAAGTGCTGGCCGATCCGCAGATCCAGGCACGCAACATGGTCATCGAGCAGCAGCACCCACGCTACGGCACGCTGCGCCTGCCCAACCTGCCGTTCCGCTTTTCCGACTGCGACACCACGATCCACCAAGTGGCCCCGGACCTTGGCCAGCACAACGCCGAAGTGGCCGCCGGGCTTGGCTTCAGCCCCGAAGAAATCACTGCCCTGCAGGCAGACGGTGTACTGTTCACCCACGGAGATGCACGATGAGCGACCGCTATGCAGTGATCGGCCGGCCGATCAACCACACCAAGTCCCCGCTGATTCATGGCCTGTTCGCCCAGGCCAGCAACCAGCAGCTGGAATACGGGGCTATCGAAGGCTCGCTGGAAGATTTCGAAGCCCAGGTGCTGCAGTTTCGTAGCGAAGGCGGGAAGGGCATGAACATCACCGCCCCGTTCAAGCTGCGTGCCTTCGAGCTGGCCGACCGGCGCAGCGAGCGGGCGCAACTGGCACGGGCGGCAAATGCGCTGAAGTTCGAGGATGGTCGCATCGTCGCCGAGAACTTCGATGGCATCGGTTTGCTGCGGGACATCGAGCAGAACCTTGGCGAGCCGCTGCGCAACCGCCGTGTGCTGCTGCTGGGGGCTGGTGGCGCGGTGCGCGGGGCGTTGCTGCCGTTCCTGCAGGCGGGGCCATGTGAGCTGGTGATCGCCAACCGGGACATGGCCAAGGCGCTGGCGCTGCGTAACGAGCTCGATCACCCGCGTCTGCGCATCAGCCGCTACGAAGCGCTGGAAGGGCAATCGTTCGACATCGTGGTCAACGCCACCTCGGCGAGCCTGACCGCTGACTTGCCGCCACTGCCGGCTGATGTGCTGGGCGAGGCGGCCTTGGCCTACGAGCTGGCCTATGGCAAAGGCCTCACGCCTTTCCTGCGTCTGGCCCGCGCGCACGGCCAGGCGCGCCTGGCCGATGGCGTCGGCATGCTGGTGGAGCAGGCCGCCGAGGCGTTTGCCTGGTGGCGCGGGGTGCGGCCCGACACACGTGCGGTGATCGATCAGCTGACGATTCCCCTGGAGTAGGTCGATGGTCGCCAATGTACTGATGCTGCATGGCATCAACCACAACATGTTCGGCAAGCGCGACCCGCGCCAGTACGGCACTGCGACCCTGGCCGACATCGACCAGGCGTTGCAGGCCTTGGGCGAACAGCTGGGAGCCCAGGTTGAGAGCTTCCAGAGCAACTTCGAAGGCGCCATTTGCGAACGCATCCATCAGGCCTATGAGGACCGGGTAGATGCCGTGCTGATCAATGCCGGTGCCTGGACCCATTACAGCTACGGCATTCGTGATGCATTGGCCATCATCGAAGTGCCGGTGGTAGAAGTGCACATGTCCAACATCCATGCCAGGGAGCCGTTCCGCCATCACTCGGTATTTGCCGAGGTGGTGCGCGGGCAGATCTGCGGGTTTGGTGTCGAAACCTACCTGCTGGCGCTGCGTGCGGCGATGAGCATGGTCTGAGCAGGGCCGCATGGCTTAGCGGGATTACCCGCGAGGCAGGTGACGCGGGGCATGCGGCGACGGCTCCTGAAGTGACCGTAGGTGTGGCGGGTGTCGTGCTGCCTACCCATCCAGCATGGATGGAAAGCCAGTAGCGACTTCCGTGACTGCATAGTACGGTCCGCCTTCAACAAGCCACCCGGTTCGTTGCCTCCACCCCCACGGACCGGGGCTCTCATGACCTGGGAGGTCGAATGGAAGTCGCTACAACGATCAGTCAACAAGAACTGGATAACGCCTTGGTCGCGTTTGCACGCTACAAAATCGGAGAGATCAAGATCTTCGACCTGGAGCAGGCAATGAGCTTCGAAGCAGGCCAAGCCTTGTCCCAAAGCGGGCTGGTCCGTTTCTCAATTACCAAAATGGTGTCAGGACGTTATCGCATCAGCGATGAAGGAGAGAACGCCATCACAGAGGCTGGGCGGGATCGCCTTGAGGTGATCCGCGCCTGACCCTGGCTTCCAGCTTTACGAAGGCCGCAGACACGTGCTGCGGCCCTTTCGTGTCATATCACTTTCACCGCGCGTCCAATGAACTTCACCGGCCCTGTCGGCAGACCGGTAGGCGAGCCACCGGCTTTCTCCAGCGTCAGCTCGAACAATTGATTGGCCTCCAAAGGGGGCAGGCTTTGCAGCGGAACCCGATAGGGTTCGCCTGGTTTGACCAGGCCAAGCGAAACCGGGGCACGCCATTGCTCGCCCTTGGTCCAGAACTGCAGGGCCATGCCGTCGGGGACCGTGTCCTGGCCCAGCGGCAGCAGTTCGATCATGTGGCTGTCACTGGCTTGTACCACCCAGCCGGGGGCCTGGCTGTTTGGCGCCACCAGCACCACCAGGTATTCCGTGGTAGAGGGGGGCGTGGTCAGCAGGATAAACGCCAGCAGCAGGCTTGCAGCCAGCCCTGCGGCGCTGAGCCCTTGCCACAGGCCGAGGCGTTGCCACAAACGCGTCTGTGTGCGCGGTGCGGGTAGCTCGTCGAGGCTGCGCTGGATACGGCGCCACAGGCGGGGGCTCGGCGGCTGTGGGGTAGATAGCGCGGTCAGCTCCAACAGCCGGGCCTCCCAGGCATCCACAGCGGCGCGGAGCGCGGGGTCGGTATGCAGGCGCTCGGCCACCGCGGCATATTGCTCCGGCGACAAGGTCCCCAGCACATATTCCCCGGCGAGGCTGTCCAGTTCTTCGGCAGAATCGGGCTTCATTCCAGACACTCCCGTAGCGCTTTGAGGCTGCGTTTGATCCAGGCCTTGACAGTGCCCAGTGGCGCGCCCAATAAACCGGCTATCTCGGCGTGGCTGCAGCCGTCCACGTAGGCGTGCAGGATGCAGCGTTGCGGTGCGGGCTGCAGTTGTTCAAGGCAGCGGTAAATCTTTGCTGAGCCGGACCAGAGGTCAAGGTCATCAACCCTCCCGTGCAATGTTGACGCAGTTTCGGTGTCGGCATCGGTCAGTACCGTTTCACGGCGGGTATCGCGTATCGAATTCAGTGCCAGGTGGCGGGTAATGCTGTAGATCCAGCCCCGAGCCGAGCCGCGCGCCGGGTCGTAGCTGGCGGCGCGGGTCCAGATGCGGATGATCGCATCGTGGACGATGTCTTCTGCAGTGGCGTCGTCACGTGCGATACGCCGGGCAACGCCCAGCAGGCGCGCGCCTTCATGATCGTAGAGCGCCTGCAGGGCTCGCCGGTCACCCTGTGCACAGGCGACCAGGCAGCGATGGAAGTCGAAGGGGGCGGCCGGCGAGTTCAACGTGTGTGGCTTCCTTGTGTAAGGCAAGGTACCCCGGCCATCCAGCCGGGGGCTTGCCATCGAGCGTAGATCATCACTCGCAGGGCGTAGGCTCAGGTGCGTGTTACTTGGCTGTCCAGAACACATAGTCAGCCTGGTACTGGACGACCTGCCTGGCACCTTTGTTCTGCGTCGTGCAGTCGACTGACGGCGCCACACCACCGCGGGTAGCCAGGCGCTGGATATAGCTGACCCCCTGCATGGCGCCTTTGCCTTCGGCCGGGTTGGCCTTGACCAGCTGATAGGGGATGGCGCCTTTGTCCGCCGGTGCCACTGCCAGTTGGGTGCCGGTGACTTTCGAGCCATCCTTGGCCTGCCAGGTGGCGGGCGGGCCAAAGTAGTCGCCCACCTGGTTACCGGTACGGTCATTGAGCACTGCCTTGGGACCGACGAAAGTCCATTCGGTCTGACCGGGGGTGTTGGCCTTGTCGCGGCACTCGTAGGTGATCTCGCCGACGCCGACGGTTTCGAGCAGGACGCGATGGCCATCAGGGACTTTGATCGGTTCTGGCAGCGCGCTCTGGGCGTGGGCGGGCGGCAGCGCAAGGGCGAGGCTGCAGGCAAGCAGGCAGGCGGAGTATTTGAAGTTCATTTGCAGTGCTCCTGAAAGTCATTGGGCTGGGCAGTCAAAGGCCGCCCACCAGCAATACCCGCCAACGGGCGGACTGGATGCACTGAATAAAAAAAATGCGTAGCGAGATGAGCCTGCATGTGTTTGCCTACAATCTCGAACGAGCGATGAGCCTCTTCGCCATCGCAGGACTGATTTAACGCGCACACCCCGACAACCCACGAGGACACTACAAATGAAGCGTTTGTTACTGGGCCTGTTGCTTGCCGCATCGGGCGCTGCCCACGCCGGTATTCCGCTGTTGAACGCGACATGCCCCGGAAATATCGAGGTCCATGCCGATAAAGGTGGGCCTATCTACATCAATGGCAAGGAAGCCAAGCTAAAGAAATTCAATGACAACTATTTCGAGGCCAAAGGTGGAGGGGTAACGGTATCGTTGTCGATCAACCCGGACGGCTCGCCGGACGTTTCGTATACCGGTAAGAACAAAGCCAATGGCGTATGCCAGATCAAGGACTGACTGCGCGATTGCGCGGTTGGGCTGGCGCAGTGTCAGCGGGCTGCATCAGGGCGCTGGAACGGGAATTGCTGTGACCCCTGAGACATTGATCATGCGGAGTACGCAGAAATGACTCAGGATGACCGCTATTACATGATTTTCAGCGTGGTTGCTGTGCTGGTACTGGACCTGGCGGCGACTTATGTGTTTCTCAACGCCATCCCCTGACCCCGGTTATGGGGTAGGCCTTCCTCGTAATCGGGGCACGGCAGGGCGTGAGGGAAACGCCCTGAAACCTATATAGCAAACAAACCTAATGCCCGGTCGCGATGGCGCAGTAACATGGGCATACCAAAACCTAAAAAAGGGCAGGCTGCTTGGCAACATTTCCCGGTTTTCGATGGGGCTGCAGGAGCGTGTCGCATGAATAACTCAAGATCGCTAGCAGGGGCACTACTTGTATCCGGGGTAGCCATGTTGTTCATGGCAGGCTGCGCACAAAGCCCTGATGTGCGTGACAGCCACGATTATACGGCTGGCACTACCATGAAAAGCCCACCTGCGTATCTGGGGTGCGTCAAAGGCGAGCTACAAAGCAATGTGAAAACCTATGAAGTCGAGGGTGATAACGCGGTCAGGCTTTTCGTCGAAAGCACTGACCCCGACAAGGCCGATGGTCTTGTAGAGTTGCGGGGCGCGGGAGCCGAACGCCACTTCACGGCCTATCAACGTGATGCCTGGTACGACCATGGCAGGTTGCTGGATGCTGCACTGATGTGTTCAAAAGCGTAATCATT
The DNA here is from genome assembly GCF_036630035.1 of Pseudomonas sp. LTR0. Classification (NCBI taxonomy): domain Bacteria; kingdom Pseudomonadati; phylum Pseudomonadota; class Gammaproteobacteria; order Pseudomonadales; family Pseudomonadaceae; genus Pseudomonas; species Pseudomonas sp. LTR0. The sequence continues at coordinate 2,987,970 of NZ_CP123734.1, read as the reverse complement.
CTACCCCACACCAATAGCCCGCCGTCGAGAGCGGGCTTTTTGTCTGCCGATCGCCTGCCCGGCAACGTTCAAAAAGGGCGGGTGGAGCCGGTATGGCCTGAGCAGCGTTGCTTTGCATTTGCCGGCCCCGCCCGTAATAATCGTTGTATTTGGATGGAGAGTCGCAGGTGGAAGCAAGAAGCGTAGTCGCCGAAATGTTCATTGGGATTCCGACGCATTTCTGGGTTTTGCCTGTTGCCGGCCTGGTTGCCTACTACGGGCTGAAGTGGTCCGCCAGATCCAGTCATCGTGCCACCCTGCTACAAGCCTCGACTTACCTGTTACTGCTGGCACTGGCAGTTCTGCCCAACGGCTTTTATGCACTGTTTCCTCCCGCACCCGAGCCGGATGTGCTGTTGAATCAAACGCCGTTGCCCAACTATGCAGGGCGCTTCTACCTGGATGCGTTCTATGTCTTCAGTGGCTGGGCGCTGAGCAAAGTAGTCAAGTTAAAGTTCAGCTGATTCGCAGCTCGCATACCTGTCGCGCTGACGGGATCAGTAATTGCATACCCCTTTTGAAACCGGCGCATCTGGGGATACGGCAATGCTCTCTGAAGATCTGTACGTCATGTTCCTGTTTGTCGGCAGTGTGTTGGCCCTGGATATAGCAGCCATTGTGTTGTACAGGGGAGCCAAGCCCTGACCCCGGGTTTGGCTCGCAATGGCGCCGGAGTATCCTCAGGGCTTCAGCTTTTCTCCTGTACCTGCAGCACCGAACCCTTGTCGTCAGTTGCCAGCAGTCCGCCGGCGTTGGTGTCGTCTGATTGTCGCTCGGCAAGGGGGACGTCCTGCGAGCGAAAGATACTATGGCCCTGTTCACCGGTTTTAAGGGTGACGAGTTTGCCGTTCTGATAGAAGAACTGAGTGTGGTTGGCGTTCGTTTGCATGGTATGAAGCCCTGCCGAGTCGTGGTGTGATGTCCCTCGGGAGTTTCACTGTTGCGGCGTGCCCCGGCTACTGGCAGAAATATCAGGTGCGCTACACAGATCTCGCTTGGGCTTCGTCCTGCTGCAAGACTTTGGTTGATTGGTAACGCGGTGTCATCGCCGTTAGAATGCAGCGTATTCATAACGGCCGATTGCAAATGCCTACATTTCGTATTTTTCTCGCAACTGTGTTGGTTGCCAGCCTTGCCGGTTGCGCAACCCCTGGCAAACCCACAGCCAGCAAACTGACCAAAAAGTCGCCGCAGCAGTACGCCGCCTGTGTCCTGCCAAAATGGCAGGCGCTGGCACCCCAGGCCACGCAGAAGTCGATAGCCCACGGCTACCGGCTCACGGCATCAAGTGCCGTGGCAAGCGACGATGTGCTTGACGTAGTCGACGTTCGCGAGGGCAGCCGCGCGACCTTCTACAAGGGCAGTTTTCTGTCTGGCGACAAATTACGCCAGGCTGCCAAGGAATGTCTGGATTGAGTCAGTAACCCGAGCTTGCTGAGCCGCGCAGATCTCTACGGTTACCCCGCGTCATCCCGCTTGTTCAAATGCTCGCACTTCACCTGCGCCTCCTTCCGGTTTGGATAGCTCGGCTTGAGCCGCTCCTTTGCCTGATTGTCATAAATGTCGAACCCTCCACAAACGGTAGCGGCGTAGTAGCGGCTGCCTACGCGGAACGACTCCTTTTCGATCGGCACAGCGGGAACGATAACGAATCTTGGTTGCATTTTTCGTGCCTCCCCAGGCAGATGTTTAAGTATTAGTCTCGCCAGTGGTAAGCATCAAGCAGGCTCATGACGAAAGGCGCTTAGTACCCGTCCGTCACCATCGGTGATGGTCATCGCTATTCCTTATCCACAGTAGGGGAACACTTTTTCACTGCGGTGGTCTGTTAAGGCAGTTGGACCAGCCGGTATTCGCCAGGCTGAAACCCCGCCAAACAAGGGAATGGCGGTTGACTGAAGCTCAGCCAAGTAACGTCAGGTAAAAGCGGCCACGGCATATACACGGATCAGTATTGTGGTTTGTACTGTCCGGTTAAAGATGCCATTGATGAACACACTTCCGTTGCAGCCAAGCGCTGAACGCGGGGCGTTCTCCGATTTCGAGGCGTGTCGCAACACCCAGAAGGGCCCCGTGGTGATCCTTGCCTCCGGCGCTTCTGCCAAACAGTTTCCACTGGGCGAGTTTGCGCATTTGCCCATCATCGCCATGAATGGCTCGGTCGCCATGACCGCCGAACACGGCATAAAACCTTTCTTCTACGTGTGCACCGACAAAAGCTTTTGCCAGCAACAGCCGGCCTTGTTCGCCACTGCCGTGCGCGACAGCGAACGCCTGGCCCTGTGGCCAGAGCAGTATGCGCGTGCCGATGTGCCAGCCCACACCCAGTGTTATGCCTTGCACAAAGCCGACACGCCGAGCCTGCTGGACGGTTTGCGCGGCCAGGGTGACAGTTGCGTGTGCAACCGGGCACTGTGGAGCAAACGCAGCCGCTCGATCGCCTTCAGTAAAGACCTCGCCCATGGCTTTTTCGATGCCCGCACGGTGGTTTATGTGGCCTTGCAGTTGGCCTATCACCTGGGCTTCGAGGAAGTGTTGCTGGTGGGGGTAGACCTCGACCAGAGCGTCGGGCGCTTTTACGAGGACGGCCAGGGCCCGTCTTCGCCGTGCGGGCTCGACCAGCATTGGGACAGCCGCATCCTGCCGTCGTTGACGCTAATGGCCAGGGAGGTGGTGAACGAGCATTTCCGCGTCTACAACCTGTCGGCAACATCACGCATTCCCGCTGAACTGATACCCAAGGTCACGCTCAGCCAGGCGCGGCACATTGCCGGCTGCGCAATGAACTGAGCAAGAAAGCGGGTGCATGAAAGACTGTGGATGCGTACAGTTGGGCGGTCGCAACTTGCAGGAGCCGGCTATGTCCAGCGCATTCACGATCATGCCATCGCCCGTCGGTATGCTCACCCTTGTGGCCCGTGGCAACTGCCTGGCAGCCGTATTGTGGGAAGAAGAGCGGGAAAACCGCGTACGCCTGGGCGCACTGCACCGGGACGACCAGTGCCCGGTACTGCTGGAAGCCGCTCGCCAGCTGGAAGAGTACTTTGACGGCAAGCGCCAGCGTTTCGAGCTGGCGCTGGACTTCGCCGGTACTGAGTTCCAGCGTCAGGTGTGGGCTGCGCTGCTGGCGATACCGTTCGGCGAAACCCGCAGCTACAGCGATATTGCCCGGCAGCTCGGCAACCCCAGGGCGGTACGCGCGGTCGGCGCTGCCAATGGCCGCAACCCGATTTCGATCATCGCCCCGTGTCACCGGGTAATCGGCGCGTCGGGCAACCTGACCGGTTTTGCCGGTGGCCTGGCGGCCAAGCAGTACCTGCTGGCGCTGGAAGGGCGGCAAAGCCTGGCACTGGACCTGTAAGGCGTCAACCGAACCCGCTGGCGATCAGGCAGGCCAACACAGCCAGCACCGTACCAGCGATCAAGGTGTACTGCCGCCGCGCCTGACGTGCGCGGGGCTCGACCTCACGCAGGTACTCGCCGGGCGTAGGCGCATCGGGCCGATGGCGCAAGCCCTCGGCCACATCGGCAAGTTGACCCTGAATCAGCAAGCCGACCAGGTAGTAGGTGCAGGCGTAACTCAGCAACGCCAGAAACAGATAGATCATGCAAGGTACGGACTCAAGGGCAGGGTGATCGCGCTGGCACTGCGGGTGTCGAGTACGATCAGGCCTTCACTGTGGTCATCCAGGCTGGCCAGCAACTGCCCTTGGCTGTCCCACGCGGCAGAACCGCCAGCACCGATGAAGGTGTCGGCCGGCCCCACGCAGTTGGCCATCAACACTGGCATGCCCAGCTCGCGTGCCACCTCTGGGTAGTGCGCATATCCCTCGCGGATACCCTTGGCGGTTTTCGCAACGCTGACCAGGTACAGGTCGGCACCGCGCTCGCGGGCAATGGCGGCATGCGCCATGAACATCGATTCGTAGCAGATCGCCGGCGCCACCCTATGTTCTCCCACCTCCAGCAGCAATGCCTGATCACCTGGGGTGAAGTAAGGTAGCTCATCATCATGCAAGCGCTGCTTGGCATAGGCCTGGCGCGGCGCCCCAGGACAGAAGATGGGCATGCCGATGCGTATGCCGTCGGGCGTCGGTAATGGCAGGCCCACGGCAACCGTAATGCCCAAGCGGTCGCACGCTGCCTGCAGCGGGTCCAGGCGCACGGAGGTGACGGGCAGGGCGGCCTGGCGTGCCACACTCGGCTCATAGCCGGTCAGTGACAGCTCGGGGAACACGACCAGTTCGGCACCCAGGGCCGCAGCCTGCTCGATGCAAACCAGATGGCGCTGGAGGTTGGTTGGCAAATCGCCCTTGAGCGACGCCAGTTGTACGGCGCACAGTTTCATCAGAACCATTCCCTGGTGAAGATTGACGTGCCGAGCATACTATCGGCACCAACGCCTGTTCCAGTGAAGGGTTTTTCAGGAAGCCTAGGGTGCGCGGCAAAACGCCCTCCGACCTGCGCAGCCACGGTACCTTGTGCCATGCTGTCCAGTGACAGCGCCATGAGCACGGCCTGCGCGAAAGCGGGCATGGTGCTACCAGCGGAGGAACACTGTAATGGCACGGTTTCGGCGGCTGATCGCCAATATCCGGGGACGGGATCTGGCCGTGGGCGATATCCATGGCCACTTCCAGCGCCTGCAACAATGCCTGGATGCGGTGGGGTTCGATCCGGCGGTGGACCGCTTGTTCAGCGTGGGTGACCTGGTCGACCGTGGGCCGCACAGCGAGGCAGCGCTGGAATGGCTGGCCCAGCCTTGGTTCCATGCCGTCCAGGGCAATCATGAAGCCTTGGCAATCACCCGCGTGCGTGGTGGGCGGCTCGACCTGGGCATGTACCGAGCCGCCGGGGGTGGTTGGTTCCTCGACTTGCCGCGGCGCGAGCAACTGCGTTTCGTGGAGCGTTTCGAGCAGCTGCCGATTGCCATGGAAGTGGAGAGTGCAGACGGGCTGGTAGGCCTGCTGCATGCAGACAGCCCGTTTGCCGACTGGGCAGTCTTACGCTCCTGGCTGGAACTGGATGACGACCCTGACGTGCGCCAAGTGTGCCAGTGGTCGCGTCGGCGCCTGAAAGAGGGGGACACCCAACCGGTGCAGGGCCTGCGAGCCCTGCTGGTCGGCCACACCCCGGTGCTGGAGGCCAAGCTGCTGGGCAATGTGTGGCACCTGGACACGGGGGGCTGGGCCAGCGGCCATTTCACCTTGGTCGACATGCGCACCTTGCAACGGGTCAGCCCCGAGCCAGATGCAGCAACAATGCCCCCGTCAAGATCACCAGCATGACCCCCGAGGCCCGCTCCAGCCACGCCAGGCTGCGGGCGAATCGCCGCAGTACCCGCTGGTTGCCGATGGCCACGGCGACCAGCAGGTCCCAGAGCAGGACGATGCTGAACATCCATACGGCGTAGGCAGCCTTCCAGCCGGGGCTGACGCTGGCGACCATGCTCGCCAGGCTGGCATAGAACAACGCGTTCTTGGGGTTGAGGATGCCGGACAAGAAGCCCATGCCCAAACTGCGCCACCAGCCATGAACCCGCTGGCTGCCGGCGACTGTGCCCAGGCTGGTTTGCCCGGCATGGCGCAGGAACAGCACGCCGATGTACAGCAGGTAGCTGGCGCCTGCCAGTTGCAGGCTGGTGAACAGCGGGCCGCCCTGCTGCAGTACCGAAAGCCCAGTGAAGGCCATGACGATGAACGCGCCATTGGCCAGCGCTATGCCCAGGCAGGCGCCGCTGGCGATGCGCCAGCCGCTGTTGATCGCGTTGCGTGCGACCAGGAAAAAGTCCGGGCCAGGTGAGAGCAGGGCAAGGAAGTGGGCCAGGGCGATGATCATGAATTGTTGCATTGGGGGCTGCTCTACGGAAAAAACCGCAGTCTGCTGCCGGGCCCGTTCTGGCGTATTGAACAATATTGCACCTGCAGCAGCCTTCAGTTCCCTCGGTACTGCCCCGGCGTAACCCCCACATGGGCCTTGAACACCCGCTGGAAATGGCTCTGGTCAGCAAAGCCAAGCTGATAGGCCACTTCCGCCAGGGCCAGCCCTTCACTCAACAGTTGCCGCCCGCGATTGACCCGGGCATTGAGCAGGTAGGCATGCGGCGTGAACCCGGTAGCCGCACGAAACGCGCGGATCAGCTGATAGCGCCCAAGCCCCGCCTCCCGCGCCAACACCTCCAGGCTCAATTGCGCAGGGTCCTGCTGCTCGATGCGTGTAAGCAACCCGCTCAAGGTGGCGGTTTCCAGGGTGGGGGGCGCTGCCAGCGGTGGGTGCGCGGAAAAGTCCAGGTCGCCCAGAAAGGCAATCAGCGCCGCATCTTTCTCACCGGTGCAGGCACTGGAAAACAGTAACCTGTTCAGCGCGCAGAACTGCCGATATACCTCAGCCTCCCTGCAGATACGCACCGGTTCGCTGGCTCCGATACCGCCAAGACCTGACTCCAGGCGCAACTGCGTCAGCCAGTCGGCATCCACATGCAGCATCTGATAGCTCCAGGCCAGGCCGGGTGCCGGGTTGCAGGCATGCACGCGGTGGGCGGGGACCATTACCAGTGTGCCGGGTACCAGGTGCTGCTGCCCGTCGGCAGCCCCGGTGAAATGGCTGTGGCCAGCATCCACCGCACCAATGGAAAACGTCGGGTGGCTGTGGGCCTTGTAGCAGGCCCGGCTATCGCAGGCGCGCCGGCTTTCGACATGTGCCAGGGCCGGGTCGCGCCACAGGGCGGCGTGGGAACGGGGCATTACAGGCTCCTCGGTATTGCCGGAAGGGTAACAGGTACCGTGCACCCGTACAGTTTTTATCACTGGCTGTTACTTGACCCCAGGGCCCGGAACGCGCCGAAATAGACGGCTGTTGTCAGAGGAAAACGAGAATGGACCTTTCAAGCCTGCTGCTTTTCATTCCCGCCTGCTTCGCCTTGAACATGGCGCCAGGGCCAAACAACCTGTTGTCGTTGCACAACGCCAGCCGTTACGGCCTGCGCACCGCCTGCGTGGCAGGCGGCGGCCGTATCCTTGCCTTCTGCGGCATGATCGCCCTGGCAGCGATGGGCCTGGCAGTGGTGTTGCATACCAGCGAATACCTGTTCCTGGCCATCAAGGTGGTGGGCGCGGCCTACCTGTTCTACATCGCCTGGCAACTGTGGCGCGCACCGGTGAGCGAGACCGTGGTGGCAAGCGATCACCCAGGCGGCACTTGGCGCCTGGCGCGTCAGGAGTTCTGGGTGGCGGCCGGTAACCCTAAGGCCATCCTGATCTTCACCGCCTTCCTGCCGCAGTTCGTCTCGGTCGGTAGCAGCACCCCGGTGAGTGAGCAGTTCCTTTGGCTGGGTGTGTTGTTCCTGCTGCTGGAATGGGCGGCCATTGCCATCTACTCAGGCCTGGGCGCCTACATGCAGCGTTGGTTCAGCCAGCCTGGCCCACGCCGGATGTTCAACCGGGTCAGCGCTTCCTTGCTGGGTTGCGCGGGCCTCGGTCTGCTGGCTGCGCGCCGCTAGAACTGCCAGCGCACGCCCAGGTTCACGCCGCTGGCTTCCTGCTGGCGGCTGTCCAGGTTGGCGGTGTACTGCACGCCGCCATGCAGGCTCAGCGCTTTGTTGACCTGCGCTACCACACCGCTTTCCAGTTGCACCGAGGTATAGCGGTAATCGGTCCTGATCTTGTCTGCGTCATCGAAGGTCAAGGTGTCGCGCCCACCGTCACCGTGCCACAGGTTGACCTGCGCATAGGGTTGCAACAGGCGCCCGCTGCTTCCTGTGAACGCACCTTCCAGGCGCAGGCCCAAGCGACCTGTCAGCTCGACCTGGGCGTCATGGCTGATGCGCGAGACGCTGTCGCTGGCGCTGTCCAGCGCGACCTTTTGCGCAATCAGCTGAGCTTGCGGTTCCACGCGCCAGCGCTCGGACAGGGTGATGGGGTAGCCCGATTCCAGTGAAGCTGTCCAGGCGTGGCCGTCGACGTTCAGCGTGTCGCCACGATCGGAGCGGGCGCGGCCATCCAGGCGGGTGTACTGCAACACCGCGTCCAGGTACGCGCCCTGTGGCCCGACCAGCGTCCAGTAGGTGCCCACGCTATCGCCATCGAGGTTCAGGTCGCCCACGCTGCGGTCTTGAACGGCCAGGGCAAACCCTTTGACGTCGGCGTCCAGGTGGCTGTGGCTTACGTAGATACCGACATGCTGGCGGTAACTGTTCTCGTCAACCTTGGCATACAGGTCCTGGCCTACCTTGAAACCGTACAGGTCGCCGTCCAGGCTGGGGTTGACCGTGCCGCTCCATTGCTGGCGCAGCGCGCCGCCGTAGGCTTGCCCCCAGCTGGCGGGCAGGGCGCTTTCTCCCTGCAGTAACAGCTGGTCGCCCTGGCGTTGGTGGAAGGTGCCCAATGCCTGGCGGGCGATGATCGCGGCACCCCGTGGCGCTGCGGCATAAACCGGGACCTCGGGGCGGTACAGCGGCAGGCTTTGGCCCTGCGCCGGAGCAGGCAGCTCGGCCTGGCCGGGCGCGGGCGCAGCAACGGGCGGGGTGACGGCCGGGGTGATCACCGGCGGCTCGCCCGGTGCCGGCACAGGGGTTGGAGCGGGTGGCGCAACCAGCGTCGAGCGCAAGTACCAGCTGTTTTCACTGCCGGCAGTGACACCGCCTTTGAACAGCCGGTAGTCGTAGGCACCGGCCGATAGCCTCTGGGCCTGTACAAAGGCGTTGGCCGTGCTGGTGGCGCCGTCGCGGGCTTCGACCACCTGGATGCCGTTTTGGGCAGTCGCCGCACCTGCACCGTTGAGGTTGTTGATGAGCACCTGGGTAGAGCCGGCGATGGCACCGCGGCTGATCACCAGGCGATCGGAAGCAGCGCCATCGCCGGCCAGCACGCTGTTCAGGCGCAGGGCGCCGTTGTTGCCGGTGTAATCACCCTCGATGCTCAAGCGGCCCAAGGCATCATTGCCGGCTGTGAGGTCAAGTGTACCTGCGTTGCTGATTGCGGCGCGCTGGTCCGGGGCAAATGCAGTGATTACCCCTTGGCGTGAAGTGATGCTGCTGCTGGCGTCGAGGGCGAGGCTGCCCGTGCTGCTGTTGCTGTCGCCCAGTACCAGCGTGTCATCCAGTGCCAGCCGGCTGCCATTGTTCAGCGCCACACGCTCCCAATTCACATAGCGGGCACCGCCTGCCGGCTGGCTGGCATCGAACGTCAGGCTATCGGTACCGTCGCCACCGTCCACAGTGATACTCAGCACCTCGGGCGTGAGGCCTTTGAGCAGTGCCGTGTCATCACCTGGCCCCGCATCCACGCGCCCGCCAATACGGCCACCGTCCCAGGTGAAGCGGTCGTTGCCAGTGCTCAGCAACACATCGCCGCCAACCTGGCCGCCATGCACCAGCACCTGGTCATCGCCACCGCTGACGCTGATATTGCCGCCGATGTTGCCATCGAAGACTTCGATATAGTCCTTGTCGAAGGCCGCGATGACGTTCCGGTCGACGCTGCCGCCACGCATGATGAAGGTGTTCTCGTCCAACCGCATGTTGACGTTGCCGATACGCCCGTTGTCCATTTCGGCATAGTCGCCGCTGTCGAACGTGCCCTTGATCCAGCCGCCGGTCATGTGAAAGGTGTCCAGGCCATCGCCCTGGTTGACGTTGCCTTCGATGACGCCGCCGCTCATGGCGAAGTCATCGATGCCGGCACCTTGGTGGATGTTGCCGCCAACGCTGCCAGAGGCCATGTCGATGCTGTCTCTGCCGGCGCCAAAGGTTACGTCGCCGGTGATGGCGCCGCTACCGGATGCCGGGAATATCAGGCGGTTATCACCGCTGGTGTCCACCAGCGAGGGCGCAGTGCCGCTGTCACAGGTGTAGGTGTCGTTACCCGGGCCGGGTGAGATGGTGCAAGCCGCGTGTGCAGCGGGCGTGACTATGCCCAGCAGCGGCAGTGAACCCAGGGTCAGCATCAGGCGTAGACGCATCAGGAAAACCTCCATTCACCAGGGAGACCTGCGCACCACGCGTGGTGTGCAGGGTTACCGGGGTTGTATAGAGGAGTGCGTCACGACCACAACTGGCAAAAATGTCAGGTGGCAAAAGGCTAGCGCCTTAGTCGCGGTAGAACGTTTGCACCAGGTGGTAGCCGAATTTGCTCTTGATCGGCCCGTGTACCACCCGCAAAGGCTTTTTGAAAATCACCTGGTCGATGGCACCGACCATCTGCCCTGGGCGGATTTCGCCCAGGTCACCACCCCGCTTGCCGGATGGGCAAAGAGAGAACTTTTTGGCGAGCACGTCGAAAGCCTCGCCGTTGGCGATGCGCTGCTTGAGCTTTTCGGCTTCGTCAGCGGTCTTGACCAGTATGTGGCGGGCTTGGGCTTTCATGGGCTACCTGTGTATCGGGAAAAAAGGCGGCATTATGCCTGATTGAATCCAGCAGAAGCGATCGTGCCTGAATGGCCGCGATGAATGTCAGCTCTTCAGCTCTGCGCGATCGCGAAACTGCTCCAGTGCCTCCGGGTTGGCCAGGGCATCGGTGTTCTTCACCGGCCGCCCATGCACCACATCGCGAATCGCCAGTTCCACCAGCTTGCCACTGATGGTGCGCGGTATGTCGCTGACCTGGGCGATCACCGCCGGCACATGGCGGGGTGTGGTGTACTGGCGTATTACCTGGCGGATGTGCTGGCGCAGGGCTTCATCCAGCTGCAGGCCGTCGTGCAGGCGCACGAACAGTACCACCCGCACATCCCCGTTCCAGTCCTGGCCGATGGCCACGCTTTCAACGACCTGTTCGACCTTTTCCACCTGGCGGTAGATCTCCGCCGTGCCAATGCGCACGCCGCCCGGGTTGAGCACGGCGTCGGAGCGCCCGTGAATCACCATGCCCCCGCTGGCACGCTGCTCGGCGTAGTCGCCCTGGGCCCACACCCCCGGAAACTGGCTGAAATAGGCATCCTGGTAACGGCGGCCGTCCGGGTCGTTCCAGAAACCGAGTGGCATCGAGGGGAAGTTGCGCGTGCACACCAGCTCGCCTTTTTCGTCCACCACGGGCTGACCCTGCTCGTTCCACACCTCCACCGCCATACCCAGGCCCTTGCACTGGATTTCGCCACGACGTACAGGCAGGGTCGGGTTGCCCAGCACGAAGCAGGAGACGATATCCGTACCGCCCGACATGGACACGAGCCACAGGTCGGCCTTGATCTTGTCGTACACATAGTCATAGCTGTGCGGTGACAGCGGCGAACCGGTGGACATCAGCAGCCGCAGGCTGGTCAGGCAGTGGCTGGTGGCGGGTTCCAGGCCTGCCTGCTCCAGTGCCGCCAGGTACTTGGCGCTGGTGCCGAAGGCGTGGATGCCCTCGGCCTCTATCAGGTCCAGAAGGCGCCCGGGGCCCGGGTGGAACGGCGAGCCGTCGTACAGCACCAGCGTGGCACCCACCGCCAGGCCGCTGGCCAGCCAGTTCCACATCATCCAGCCGCAGGTGGTGTAGTAGAACAGCACGTCATCGGCCTTCAGGTCGTTGTGCAGGCCGTGTTCCTTGAGGTGTTGCAACAGCACGCCTCCGGCGCGATGGACAATGCACTTGGGCACGCCAGTGGTGCCACTGGAATAGAGGATGTACAGCGGGTGGTCGAACGGCAGCGGGGTGAAACGGGGCTCGCCGCCGGGCTGGAAGAAGTCATCCCACAGGCTGACGTTGGCTGCCTGGAATTCGTCGGCACGCGTGCCTTTGCGGGTATGGGGCACCACGATCAGTTGCTCCAGGCCAGGCAACTGCGCGCACACCTGGTTGACCTTGGTCACCTGGTCGGTGGCCTTGCCCGCATACTGGTAACCGGCGCAGACGATCAGCAGCTTGGGTTCGATCTGGCCGAAGCGGTCGATGATGCCGTGCACGCCGAATTCGGGCGAGGAGGAAGACCAGACTGCGCCAAGGCTGGTGCAGGCGAGCATGGCCACCAGTGTTTGCCAGGTATTGGGCATGATGGCCGCTACCCGGTCGCCCGGGACGATACCTGCAGCCTTGAATGCCGTTTGCAGCCCGGCCACCTGCGCGGCCAGTTCAGCATGGCTGAACACTTCGCGTTGGCCGTCTTCGCGCACGGCGACCACGGCCGGGCGGTCGTCGCGGCGGCGCAGCAGGTGTTCGGCAAAGTTCAGGGTGGCATTGGCGAACCACTGTGCATCGGGCATCTGCGGCCCTTCGCTAAGCACCTGGCTGGGTGGGGTATGCCAATGTACGTGGAAAAACTCGGCAAGGGTTTGCCAGAAGTCGGCGCGCTGTTCGATGCTCCAGCCGTGCAGGGCCTGGTAGTCGTCGAGTTGCAGGTTGTAGCGCAGGTTGACCCGGCGGCGGAAGGCATCCATCCGGCTGGCCTCGATCTGCGTTGTGGACGGGCGCCAGAGCACATCGTTCATGCCGAATCTCCTTTACCGGAACAAAGCAGGCTCAGTGCAGGATCAGCCTTGTGTTGCGAAGAAGCTGATCCTGCAGAGAAAGCGGTTCTGCTTACTCTACTTTAGCCTTTTGCACATCCTGCGATGCCGACCACACGCGGTAGCGCACTTCGACATCCTTGGGCACATACACCACTACCGGCAGCTTGCTGTTGTAGCGCAGCAGGAAGCCGTCGCCGACCACCGGCACGAAGGCCTCGGTCTTCTTGCCGTCCGGGCAGGCCATCAGTGTGCTGGCCGGGCCGCTGACGTTGTCCAGGCGGTAGTAACTGTAGCCCCAGCCTTCCAGGGTGCGCTCTTCGAGGCTGCCGCCCAGGCGCTGGCGATTGCAGTCGACCTGCAGGGTCTTGCCAGCGAGGATTTCCAGTTTATAGGCCGACTCATCGGCCTGGGCCGGCAGGTGGATAACCTGCCGGGTGAAGCCTTTTTCCGCCTCGGGGTAGGGCGCGATGTCCTTCAGGCTGGCGGCCATCGCAGGTGCGGCGGCGGCCAGGCTCAGGGCTAGAAGCGCGGTCATTGGGGTAGGGCGCATAAGGCCTCCTTGCTGATAAACGAATGCGCGGCCGTTGCCAGGCCCAGGCCGCCCGTCACTGGGCCAACCAGCCACCATCGACGTTCCAGGCGGCGCCGCGAACCTGGCTACCGGCCTCGCTGCACAGGAAGAGTACCAGCTCACCGAGGTGTTCGGGGGTAACGAAGGCCAGCGACGGTTGCTTTTCTGCCAGCAGATCGTGCTGCGCTTGCAACCGATCGCCACCCTTGGCCGCACGATCGTCGATCTGCTTTTGTACCAGCGGTGTCAGCACCCAGCCCGGGCAGATGGCATTGCAGGTGACATGACTGGTGGCGGTTTCCAGGCCGACCACCTTGGTCAGGCCGACCACACCATGCTTGGCTGCCACGTAGGCTGCCTTGCCAATCGAACCGACCAGGCCATGGACCGAAGCGATATTGATGATGCGCCCCCAGTCGCGCGTGCGCATGCCCGGCAGTGCCAGGCGGGTGCCATGGAATACGGCCGACAGGTTCAGGGCGATGATCTTGTCCCAGCTTTCCGGCGGGAACTGCTCAACCGGTGCCACATGCTGGATACCGGCGTTGTTGACCAGGATGTCGACGCCGCCGAACTCACGTTCGGCCAGGTTGAACAAGGCTTCGATCTGGATCACATCCGACAGGTCGGCCGGGTGATGGACGACCTTCACCCCGTGCCGGGCAATTTCCGCCATGGCGGGGCCCGGGTCGCCAAAGCCGTTGAGCACGATGTTGGCGCCAGCCCGGGCCAATACCTGGGCGATGCCCAGGCCAATGCCGCTGGTTGAACCGGTGACGAGTGCAGTTTTGCCTTCAAGGGTCATGCCATGCTCCTTAGACGATGCCAGTGGCGTAGAACGTGGTGATGACCACGAACACCGCCAGGGTCTTGATCAGGGTAATACCAAAAATGTCCTTGTAAGCCTCGCGGTGGGTGAGGCCAGTCACCGCCAGCAAGGTGATCACCGCGCCGTTGTGCGGCAGGGTGTCCATGCCGCCGCTGGCCATGGCGGCTACCCGGTGTAGTACTTCCAGCGGGATGTCGGCCGCGTGGGCGGCGGCGATGAACGTGTCGCCCATGGCTGCCAGGGCGATGCTCATGCCGCCCGAAGCAGAGCCAGTGATGCCGGCCAGCAAGGTCACGGTGATGGCTTCGTTCACCAATGGGTTGGGGATGCCGCGCAGGGCATCGGCCAGCACCAGAAAACCCGGCAACGAGGCGATTACCGCGCCAAAGCCATATTCCGAGGCGGTGTTCATGGCTGCCAGCAAGGCACCGCCCACCGCGCTTTTAGTGCCTTCGGCCAAACGCGTACGAATGGCCCCAAAGGCGCACACCAGGACCATCAGGATGCCCACCAGCAACGCAGCCTGCACAGCCCAGATGGCCGTCAGCTTGGTCACGTCGCTTTGTACCGGTGCACTCATGCCTGGCAATTGCAGGCTGTGGCTGGGGCCGTACCAATGCGGTATCCAGTGGGTGAACACCAGGTTCATGACCCCCACCAGTATCAGCGGCGACAGCGCCAGCCAAGGGTTGGGCAGGCTCAGGTCGGCAGCGGTTTCCGGCTCGTTGCGCAAGTTGGCGCCATAACCTTCACCGGCGCGCAGGGCCTTGTTGCGCTGGCGCTGCAGATAGGCCATGCCGGTAAAGAAGACGAACAGCGTGCCGATCAGGCCCAGCCACGGTGCGGCCCAGGCGGTGGTGTTGAAGAAGGTGCTGGGGATGATGTTCTGGATCTGTGGGGTGCCGGGCAAGGCGTCCATGGTGAACGAGAATGCGCCCAGGGCGATGGTGGCCGGGATCAGGCGTTTGGGGATGTTGCTCTGACGGAACATTTCGGCGGCGAACGGGTACACCGCGAACACCACCACGAACAGCGAAACACCGCCGTAAGTGAGCAGGGCACAGACCAGGACGATGACCAGCATCGCCTGGCGGGTGCCGAGCAGGCGGATGGCCGCAGCGACGATCGAGCGGGAGAAGCCGGACAGCTCGATCAGCTTGCCGAACACCGCGCCCAGCAGGAATACGGGGAAGTACAGTTTGATGAAACCGACCATTTTCTCCATGAACACCCCCGTGAACGCAGGGGCGACGGCAGAAGGGTCGGTGAGCAGGACAGCGCCGAGGGCGGCGATGGGGGCGAAGAGGATTACGCTGTAACCGCGGTAGGCGGCCAGCATCAGCAAGGCCAGAGCGGCGAGTGCGATGAGCACGGTCATCGGGGTGGGTCTCCTGGGTGAGTCTTGTTTTTATCGTTGAACAGGAGATAGCGGGAATCGTGCCAACTATGTAACTTGCTGATTTGTAAGGGATAAAGAGTTTTGTTAGAAGTTTATGTCTACATTCAGAGACGCCAGGGGCTGCTTTACAGCCTATCGCTGGCTTGCCTCTGATAGAAGGCGGAGCTCTGGCGGTAATCTCAAATAAGAAACAAGAGTCTCCAATCAGAGACCAAGTGCCGCCATCTTCTTGTACAGCGTCGACCGCCCCAGCCCTAAGGCTGCCGCTGCCTCCGGCACTTTTCCTCCCTGTTCGGCCAGCGCCCCGGTAATCAGGCCGCGTTCAAATGCCTCGCACGCCTCGCGGTAGGTCTGGCGTTTGGGCGCCTCAGCCAGCGGGCTCAATGGCCCCAGTGCCGCACGCAAGTCCGCAACCCCCAGCCGAGGCTGATCCGCCAGCAAGGTCGCGCGCTCCAGCACATTGCGCAGCTCGCGAATGTTCCCCGGCCAGGCATGCCTGGCCAGCAGTTGCTGCGCTTCAGCTTCCAGCTCGTACTGGCTGCCCAGCTCAGCCAATATGGCTTCGCACAGCGCCGGCAGGTCCTCCAGCCGTTGCCGCAACGGCGGGACATCGATCGGCAGCACATTCAGCCGGTAATACAGGTCGGCGCGGAAGGCCCCGCGGGCCATGGCAGCCTGCAGGTCGATGGAGGTGGCGGCAATGATGCGCACATCGCTGCGCAGCATCTGGTTCGAACCGACCGGCTCGTATTCCTTTTCCTGCAGCACCCGCAGCAGCTTGCTCTGCAAGGCCAGCGGCATGTCGCCGATCTCGTCGAGGAACAACGTGCCGCCTTCGGCCAGTTGCAGCTTGCCGCTGCGGCCTTTGCGATCGGCACCGGTAAAAGCACCCGGCGCAGTGCCGAAGAATTCGGCTTCCAGCAGCGTCTCCGGGATGGCTGCGCTGTTGATGCTGACAAAGGCTTTGTGCGCCCGTGCTGACGCTGCGTGAATGGCGTGGGCCAGCAGTTCCTTGCCGGTGCCGGTTTCGCCCAGCAGCAACACGGGTGAATCGCTGCCGGCGCCACGCCGGGCGCGTCGCTTGGCTTCCAGGCTGGCCGCGCTGCTGCCTACGAACTGGGCGAAGCTGTACTTGGCCTGGCGGGCGCGTAGTTGCGAGCGGGTCGAGGCCAGTTCCTGCTGCATGCTGGAATAGCGTTTGAGCAGCGGCGAAAGGCTGCGCAGTTCGTCGAACAGGGCAAAGCCGATGGCGCCGATCAGCGCGCCCTGGTCGTCGTGGATGGGCAGGCGCATGACCACCAACGGCTCGTTCTGCGTGTCGAGCATGTCCAGCAGGATGGGCCGGCCATTGCTTACCACGTCGCGCATCAGGCTCCCAGGGATCACCGTTTCGCAGGGTTGGCCGATGGCACTGGCAGCGTCGGCCAGGCCAAAGCGTCGGGCGTAGCGTTCGTTCATCCAGACGATGCGTGCCTGGCGATCGACGATCACCGTGCCTTCGCTGGACTGCTCGATGATCTCGAACAGCGAGCGGATCGCCAGTTGCCGTACCTGGGGGTAGTCCTTGAGGCTGTCGCTGTCGTGCATGGGTGAACATCCTGAATCATGTATTGGCACAAGCCCCTGAAAAGACCGGGCCTGAAAACTTATCGTCGGGGGTCAAACGCCTCACGCAGGGCATCCCCGATAAACACCAGCAGTGACAGGATCACCGCCAGCGCAAAGAACGCGGTAAAGCCCAACCACGGTGCCTCCAGGTGCTGCTTGCCCTGGGTCACCAGCTCGCCCAGCGAGGCGCTGCCCGCTGGCATGCCAAAGCCCAGAAAGTCCAGCGCGGTCAGTGTGGTAATGGCCCCGGTCAGCATGAACGGCACATAGGTCAGCGTGGCATTCATGGCATTGGGCAAGATATGCCGCAGCATGACCTGGCTGTCCGGTAACCCCAGCGCCCGCGCAGCCTTTACATACTCCAGATTGCGCCCGCGCAGGAACTCGGCGCGCACCACGTCGACCAGGGCCAGCCAGGAAAACAGCGCCATGATCCCCAGCAGCCACCAGAAATCCGGTTCGACAAAACCGCTGAGGATGATCAGCAGATACAGCACGGGCAACCCCGACCATACCTCCAGCAGGCGCTGCCCGAGCAGGTCGACCCAGCCCCCGTGGTAGCCTTGCAGGGCGCCTGCCGCCACGCCAATAAGCACACTGACCGCGGTAAGGGCAAAGGCGAACAGCAGCGATACCCGCGTGCCATAAAGCACCCGCGCCAGCACGTCACGGCCTTGGTCGTCGGTGCCTAGCCAGTTGCTGGCACTGGGCGGGCTGGGGGTGGGCACCTGCAGGTCGTAATTTGGTGTGTCGGCACTGAACGGGATAGGTGCGAACAGCATCCAGCCACCCTGTTCCGCGATCAGTTGGCGCACATAGGCGCTGCGGTAGTCGGGTTGAAACGGCAGTTGCCCGCCAAACTGCTGCTCGGTGTAGCGTTTGAGCGCCGGAACGTACAGCTCGCCCTTGTAGCCCAGCAGCAGTGGCTTGTCGTTGGCCACCAGTTCGGCGCAAAGGCTCAGCAGCAGAAGGCCGGCAAACAACCACAGCGACACCCAGCCCAGGCGGTGGCGCCGAAAGCGTTGCAGGCGGCGTGATAGGGGCGATAGCATCAATGCGCCCTCGTATCGAAGTCGATGCGCGGGTCGAGCAACGTGTAAGACAGGTCACCGATCAGACGAATCAGCAGGCCCGCCAGGGTGAAGATGAACAGCGTGCCGAACACCACCGGGTAATCCCGCGACACGGCGGCCTCATAACTCATGCGGCCCAGGCCATCGAGCGAAAAGATCACCTCGATCAGCAACGAACCGGCGAAAAATACCGTAATCAGCGCCTGTGGCAGCCCGGCCACCACCAGCAGCATGGCGTTGCGCAGTACGTGGCCATACAGCACGCGGCGTTCGCTAAGGCCTTTGGCCCGGGCAGTGACCACGTATTGGCGGGAAACCTCGTCGAGGAAGGCATTCTTGGTCAGCAACGTGAGGGTGGCGAACCCTCCGATCACCAGGGCGGCGACCGGCAGCACCAGGTGCCAGAAGTAGTCGGCGACCTTACCCAGCAGGCTGAGCTCGTCGAAATTGTCCGAGACCAGGCCGCGTACCGGGAACCAGCTGAGCGAAGTGCCGCCGGCAAACAGTACGATCAGCAAGAGCGCGAACAGGAACGAAGGCAGGGCGTAACCGATCACGATCAATGCGCTGCTCCAGGCATCGAAGCGGCTGCCATGGCGCATTGCCTTGCGGATGCCCAGCGGGATCGACACCAGGTAGGTGATCAGCGTGGCCCAGAAGCCCAGCGACAAGGTGACCGGCAACTTGTCGAGAATCAGGTCGGTGACTTTGGCGCCGCGGAAGAAGCTGTTGCCAAAGTCCAGCCGGGCATATTGGCCCAGCATCAACCACAGGCGTTCGGGGGCGGACTTGTCAAAGCCGTACTGGCGCTTGATCTCTTCGATCAGTTTCGGGTCCAGGCCGCGTGTGGCGCGGGATTCGCCATGAACCACTTCAGCGCGCGCGCCAGGTGCGCCGCCACCGATGCCCTGGAGGCGGGCCACGGCTTGCTCCACCGGGCCACCCGGCGCGGCCTGGACGATGGCGAAATTGACCAGCAGGATTGCCAGCAGCGTCGGAATGATCAGCAACAGGCGGCGCAGGATATAAGCGGTCATGGCGAGGCCTTCCGGCGTTCGGCCATTTGCGCGTTGGTCAGCGGGGTAGGGCTGACCTCCCACCAGGTGTCCAGGCCCTCGTCATAGGTGGCCTGGACCTTGGGCAGGCCGAAGCGGTTCCACCAGGCGGTGGAGCTGCCTGGCGGGTAGTAGTTGGGGATCCAGTAGTAATTCCATTGCAGCACGCGGTCCAGGGCATGGGCGTGACGCAGCATGTCGGCCTGGGTGTCGGCGCGAACCAGGCCGTCGATCAGGTGGTCTACGGCCGGGTCCTGCAGGACCATCAGGTTGTTCGAGCCGGGGTCGTGAGCGGCCGCCGAGCCGAAGTAGTTGTACAACTCGGCGCCCGGCGACAGGGTGACCGGGTAGCCGGTGACGATCATGTCGTAATCGCGCGCCATCAGCCGGTTGACGTACTGGGCCGAGTCGACGTTGCGGATGTTCAGGGTCACGCCGATCTGGGCCAGGTTGCGCTTCCACGGCAGCAGCAGGCGTTCAAGGCCCGCCTGGCCATTGAGGAACGTGAACGCCAGTGGCGTGCCCTGGCTATTGACCAAGCGGTCGCCTTCGGGGTACCAGCCGGCTTGTTCGAGCAGGGCCAAGGCCTGCAACTGCTGTTTACGGATGATCCCCGAGCCGTCGGTGACCGGGGCAGTGAACACCGTGGTGAACACTTCATCTGGCACTTGGCCGCGCAAGGGGGCGAGCAGCTTCAACTCCTCCGCATCCGGCAACTGGCGAGCGGCCAAAGGGGTATTGGAGAACACGCTTTGCTGGCGGATGTACAGGTTGCGCATCATCTGCCGGTTGCTCCACTCGTAGTCCCACAACATACCCAGCGCCTGGCGCACACGGCGGTCCTTGAACTGCGGCTGGTCGAGGTTGAACACGAAACCTTGGGCCACCTGCGGTTTGGCCGGGGCCAGGTGGGCGCGTTGCAGGCGGCCGTCGTCCAGTTGCGCACCGTTGTAGCCCAAGGTGTAGGCCGTGGCGGAGAACTCGCGGTTATAGTCGTAGCCACCGCCTTTGAGTACCTGGCGCGCCACTTCGGTGTCGCCGAAGTACTCGATGCGCAGCTTGTCGAAATTGTAGCGGCCACGGCTGG
The DNA here is from genome assembly GCF_036630035.1 of Pseudomonas sp. LTR0. NCBI lineage: Bacteria > Pseudomonadati > Pseudomonadota > Gammaproteobacteria > Pseudomonadales > Pseudomonadaceae > Pseudomonas > Pseudomonas sp. LTR0. Next base: position 2,967,888 of record NZ_CP123734.1, on the reverse strand, counting down.
CCGGCAAGTCACGTGCCCACCATGTCGGGTCGCGTTCGAAGGTGATGCTGCGGCCGTTGTCGATGCGCCCGATGCGGTATGGCCCGCTGCCAACCGGCTTGTCGAAGCCGGCACCGTTGGCAAAATCGCGCTGCTGCCAGTCGTGCTCGGGCATTACCGGCAGGCTGGCGAGGTCCAGCGCCAGGGTGCGGCCGTGCTCGGGCTTCAAGTCGAATCGTACGCTGTGCAGGCTTTCCACGGTCACGCCGGTCACGTCGGCAAACTGGGTACGGTATTTGAGGCTGCCCTTGCTCATCAGCAGTTCGAAGGTGAAACGCACGTCTTCGGCGCGCACCGGCTTGCCATCGGCGAAGGTGGCGCGTGGGTCGATGTCGAAACGCAGCCACTCATCATTGGGGCCGCGCTCCATGCGCCGGGCGATCAGGCCGTAAACGGTATAGGGTTCATCGTACGAGCGTACCGCCAGTGGCGCGTACAGCAGACCATCGACTTCGCTGACACCGATGCCTTTGTCGATGTAGGGCAGGATGTGGTCGAACTGGCCGATCTCGATGGCCGAGCGGCGCAAGATGCCGCCCTTGGGGGCGTCGGGGTTTACATAGTCGAAATGCCGGAAGCTGGCGGCGTAGCGGGGGGCTTCACCGTAGACGGTGAGGGCGTGGGTGGTAGCCGCTTGGACCGTAAAGCCCATGCACGAAAATACAAGCCCCCACAATACTTGTGGGAGCGGGTTTACCCGCGAATGCGTCGGAGCAGGCAACGAGGTTGTCTGGTCTGGCCTCTTCGCGGGTAAACCCGCTCCCACAGGGGGGCTGATCACCGGGAGGGGGGAATCAGTCCTGGCGGCTGGTCACTTCCAGCAGGTGGTAGCCGAACTGGGTCTTCACCGGGCCTTGCACGGTGTTGACCGGGGCGCTGAAGACCACGGTGTCGAATTCCTTGACCATCTGGCCTGGGCCGAACGAGCCCAGGTCACCGCCCTGACGGCTGGACGGGCAGGTGGAGTTGGCTTTGGCGATTTCAGCGAAGTCGGCGCCTGCTTCGATCTGGGCTTTCAGTTCGTTGCACTTGTCTTCGCTGCTGACCAGAATGTGGCGGGCGGTTGCACGGGCCATGGGTACTGCTCCTTGGGGGTAAAAAAGGCAAGCCTAGCGCACTTGTCCGGGGTATGTCTCGCCAGGCTTGCAACCATTGGCCTACAGTTTTTGTGCCGCCTCACGCAACAGGGTTTCGGTCGAGGCCCAGCCCAGGCAGCCGTCGGTAATCGACACGCCGTATTTGAGTGCGCCCTTGCCCAGTGCCTGGCAGCCATCGAACAAATGCCCTTCGATCATCACCCCGACCAGCGAACGGTCGCCGCCCAGGCGCTGCTCCAGCACCTCATTGAAGACCGCTGGCTGGCGCGCCGGGTCCTTGCCGCTGTTGGCGTGGCTGCAATCGACCATGATCCGTGCCTGCAGGCCGGCCTTGGCCAACGCCTGGCGGGCCATGGCGATGCTGTTGGCATCGTAGTTCGGGCCTTTGTGGCCGCCGCGCAGTACCAGGTGCGTGTCCGGGTTACCCAAGGTCTCGATGATCGCCGGGTGGCCCTGTGCATCCATGCCGAAGTGCCGGTGGGGGTGGGCAGCGCTGCGCATGGCGTCGCTGGCGATGGCGATGCCGCCGTCCGTACCGTTCTTGAAGCCGACCGGCAGTTCCAGCCCACTGACCATTTCGCGGTGGATTTGCGATTCGGTGGTGCGTGCGCCAATCGCGGCCCAGGCCAGCAGGTCATCGAAGTAGCCGGCGGCCATCGGTTGCAGCAACTCGGTAGCGATCGGCAGGCCGCGTTCGATCATGCTCAGCATCAGCCCGCGGGACAAGGCGATGCCTGAGTGCATGTCGTCACTGCCATCGAGGTGCGGGTCGTAGGCCAGGCCTTTCCAGCCCACTGTAGTACGCGGTTTTTCGACGTAGGCGCGCATCACCAGCAGCAGCTTGTCGTTGACTTCGCGGCCAAGGGCGGCCAGGCGGTCGGCGTATTCCAGGGCTGCGCGTGGGTCATGGATGGAGCAGGGGCCGACGATGACCAGCAGGCGCGGGTCGCGGCCTTCGAGGATGTCGCGGATGGCCAGGCGATGGGCCTGGACTTGCTGGGCCAGTTCGCTGGACAGTGGCATCTGTTGTTTGAGCAGGTGCGGGCTGGGCAAGCGTTTGCTGACAGTGGTGTTGGCCGCTTGCGGCTGGGTCAGGGGCAGGGCGAGGTTGGAAGCGTGCATGGCGTTTTTCCCTGGGCGGACAGCGGGTTCAGGCCCGCATTGTCGGCCCTATCGAGGTGTTCGACAGATCGTTGAATTGGTATTGGCTGCTGCATTGCCACCTGTAGAGGACCGATCGGAGGCGGCAGGCTGGCCCGAGCGGGATTGGCTAAATCGCCAGGCAGAGGTGTTTGCGTAGTAATAAGTGGCGTAGTTCATGAATCTGTCCTCAAAGTGAATCGGTGTTGGTCAAAGGCCTGAAAAGCAAAACCCCCGGTCGGGAAGCCGACCGGGGGTTTGAGTATTCTCATGTTCGGCGGCCCCTCGAAGGTGGACGCCGGGTGGGTATCGGCGCCTAATGGCTAAACCAATACCCAAAGTAATAGTTGGCAGGTGCCACGCAGCCGGCAACGGCCAGCACAGGGCGCAGGCTGCGACCGGTGTGGTTGGCGTGGTTGCGGGTGTGTTTCGGCATGTTGCTCTCCAGTGAATGAGCCCGAGCTTACTTCAGTTCGTGCAGGCCATTCAATGGATAAATGCTATGGGGCTGATCATTTGTTTTTGTACTGACTGGTTCAATGGCCGTATCGCCCGACCAGGCTTTGAGCCCCCAGCGCGTGGCCTTGAAGCAGTTGTAGCAGGCCGCTGCGATCCAGCCCCTCAGGCAAGGTACCCAAAGGCAGGTCGGTGGCAATCAGGGTCAGTGCGTAATGATGAGGGTTGTCGCCGGCGGGTGGGCAGGGGCCTCGGTAGCTGAGGGTACCGCGGGAGTTGCGGCCCACTGTCACGGATGGCCCGCTCAGCCCTGCCGTGCCTGCCTTGAGCCCATCCTGTTCGGGGTCGATGTTGTAGGCGATCCAGTGCACCACACCAACGCCCTTGCCACCGTCCGGGTCGAACATGATCAGGGCCAGCGACCGCGTACCTGCGGGCAAGTTGTCCCAGCTCAGTTGCGGGGTCCGCTCTTCGCCGGCGCCGCATGCCGGGTCCTGGCCGACCTGTTGCAGGGCGATGACGCCGCCATCGGTGAATGACGAGGAACTGATCGACATCGCGCCTTGGTTGCCTGCGCCAGCTAAAGCAGTGCACGGCAGCAAAGCAGCGAACAGCCAGTGTTTGAGGTGCATGGTCAATCCTGGTCAGGGCGTCAGGGCTCAGTTTAGTCCAGGTCGGCTTCAGCGGCTGTCCTGGTCCTCGGCAGTGCCGCCGCTGGCACCGGCACCAGAGCCAGTGCCTTCGCCGGTATTGTTGGAGCCGCCAGCGGCACCGTCGGCGGCATCGGTGTTGCTGCCTGTGTCACTGCTGTCGTTACCTTTGCCGCTGCCGGGGCTGTTGACGCTGCTGCCTTCACCGACGGTCTTGCCGCCAGAGTGGTCGGTTTGCGGATGGCTGTCGGTATGGGTGTCGGTGGCGGCGAAGGCAGTGCCGGTGAGGCTGCTCAGGGCGAGCGCCAGGCACAGGGATAGCGGGCGAATGCGGATCATGGGACTTCTCCTTTGCGGATGATCAGTCATTCGTTTGGCTGGCGGCAGCTGGCGGGGTGCCTTCTGGGCGACGAGTGGCAATTTCTGGGGGCTGTATATCCCTGTCACACCCAAGGCCGCCCGCAGAAGGAAATGTAATCTTCTGTGGGAACGGCCTGGTACCGCGATTGGGCCGCAGTGCGGCCCCTGCAATCATCAGGATGCTGAGTGCTGTGCGGGCGCCGGGGTTTCGACTGGCTCCAGCGGCGGATGCTCCTGCGCTGCATGCATCAGGTCTTCGGTCACCCGCAGCTCGGCGCCAGTTGGCGAGAAGGTGGTCGACGCGGTGAACGGGGCAGGGTGCTCTGCTGCCGGGCGTTTGCCACGGCGCCACATGAAGAAGCACACCATGGTCAGGTTGACCACGGCAAACGCCCAGAACAACCCGGCCTCACCAAACTCGGTCATCATCGGTGAAATGGCCACCGGGGCCATGGCCGAACCCAGCGAGTTGATCAGTAGCAGGCCCTGAATCATCGGTACCAGCGCATCGGAAGGCGCGCGGTCGGCCGCATGGCTGACCGCCACCGGGTACAGCGTGAACACGCCGCCACCCAACAGGAACAGCATGGCCGGCAGCAGGAACGAGTCCGATGGCAGGAACACCGTTACAAGCGACAGGACAACGCACAACGCGGCAAGCGCGAGCAGCACATCGAGGCGGTCCTTGCGGTCGGACCAGCGCCCGACCGGGTATTGCAGCAGCATCGCGCCGAGGATGACCCAGGCCATCATGTTGCCAACTTCACCCACCTCCAGGCCGATGCGCTGCAAGTACAGTGGCAGCAGCGCATAGATGCCGGCAATCGCCACGCCCGAGCCGAAGCAGCCGACCAGGCCCGACGGTGCCACGCCCAGTAACTGGCGGGGCTTGAGGGGTTCGACCTGGTCCAGCAGCGGCGACACCCGCGGCAGGATCACGATCGGTAGCACCGACAGGGCGGCCAGCACGCCGGCCAGCATGAACGGGGCGGTATCGCCTAGCTGGGTGATTTCGCCAAGGCCGGCCTGGGCGATCACCCCGGCGCCGTAGAAGGCGATCATGTACAGCGCCAGCAGGCGGCCACGAATCTTTGCGTCACCGGCCAGCAGCAGCCAGCTCTCGATCACCAGAAACACGCCGACTGCCGCCCAGCCATTGATCAGGCGCAGCACCGACCACCAGGTGACCTCGTAGAACAACCCTTGCAGCAGGATGGTGACGGCAATCAGCGAGGCGAAGCTGGTATAGGCGCGGATGTGGCCAATGCGCAGGATCAGCCGGTCGTTGAAGATGGCACCGAGGGTCAGGCCGATGAAGTAGGTCGACGAGACGATACCGATGGTGGTGGCAGACTCACCGGCGGCGCCCAGGCGCAGGGTGGTCAGGGAAGACATGAAGCCGTTGCCCAGGGCGATGATGAACAGCCCGAGCAGGGGCGCCAGCGCCATGGCCAGCAAACGCGGAGACATACGTACCTCTAGTTGGATGAGCGGAATGAGCACCTTCTCGGCGCGCACACCGGCTCGACCCGGCAAGGGGCGAGTGGCGACACGGATGCGACCTGGGCAAGACTCAACCGCTGGGCGTTATGGGAGATGGGCCGGGCGGGGAGGGTTGAGCCTACTTCACATGTGCGTTCATGTGTTCAGGCGCTGACTCTGTCATTGCTGCTGGTTGCCACCGTTCAAGGCGACGGGCGAAAAGGAAGCGGGATTCTACGGGCTTGGACGCTTTTGCCAAGGGGTATGGGTGTGCGACGAGACGCCGCAGTCTCAGCGCGACATGAACATGTCTTCCACAGACATTTCAGATGGCTGCTCCTGCGTGCGGTGAGATCGGCACGGCAATCTTGCAGAGTGCTGCATAATGCTGACCCCCCCCACCAAGGAAGGCCTCCATGTTCGCGTCGCTGTTCGCAGTCCTGGCTCCGGTTTTCATCGTCGCCGGAATTGGCTTTGCCTGGGCCCGCAAGGGCCTGGATTACCCCACCGATTTCATCGCCCGGGTGGTGATGACCGTCGGCACACCTTCGCTGGTGCTGTCCACCCTCAGTCGTACCGAGCTGAACCCGAATGCCTTTACCAGCATGGCCGTGGCCTGCTTGCTGTGCACCTTGGGGATGGCCTTGGCCGCTTTGCTGGTGTGTCGCGCGTCGGGCATGCACTGGCGGGTACTGCTACCGGCGTTCATGTTCCCTAATACAGGCAACATGGGCCTGCCGATCAGTCTGTATGCCTTCGGTGAGCATGGCCTGGCCCTGGCTGTGGCGTTTTTCCTGACCCTGTCCATCGTGCAGTTCACCATCGGCATGGCCATTTCCGGCACGGCGGCTTCGCTCAAGGCGCTGCTGCGCAACCCTATCGTCATCAGCCTGGCCGGCGCCATGCCCATCATCTTTCTCGATTTCGAACTGCCGCGTTGGCTGGCCAACACCGTAGACCTGCTGGGCGGCATGACCATCCCGCTCATGCTGCTGACCTTGGGGGTATCACTGGCCAGCATTCGCCTGCGTCACGTGGGCAGCGGCATGTTGCTGGGCGGTTTGCGCATTGGCCTGGGCGCTGCGGTGGGCTGGGCAGTGGGCGCGGTATTGGATATGGACAGCCTGGAGCGTGCGGTGCTGGTGGTGCAGTCGGCGATGCCGGTGGCCGTGTTCAACTACCTGATGGCGGTGCGGGCCAACCGTGAGCCAGAGCAGGTGGCGAACCTGGTGATGTGTTCTACGGTGCTGTCGTTTGCCTGGTTGCCGGTGGTGCTGGCCTGGTGGATGTAGGCCATTGGCAACGACAGCAATTTCCGTTGAGTCAATGCGCGCTAGTCGGCGGCCCAGCAACCTGGCAATGCGCAGGGGTCACAAGGCCTTGGCCAGAAACGCCGCCGTGCGGCTGTTGGTACATGCCGCCACCACCTGCGGCGTGCCACTGACCACCACCTTGCCCCCGGCATCGCCAGCCCCCGGCCCGATATCGATCACCCAGTCGCTCTGCGCCACCACTCGCATGTCATGCTCGACCACCACCACGCTATGCCCGCTTTCTACCAGGCGGTTCAGCTGTACCAGCAGCCGGTCGATGTCCTGCGGGTGCAAGCCGTTGGTGGGTTCATCCAGCACATACAGGGTTGCCCCGCGGGCCATGCGCTGCAGTTCGGTCGCCAGCTTGATGCGCTGCGCTTCGCCACCGGACAGCTCGGTGGCTGGCTGGCCCAGACGCAAGTAGCCCAGGCCGATATCCTGTAGCACTTGCAGGCAACGGCGTGCAGGCGGTTGTTCGGCAAAAACCTGCAGGGCCTGGTCGACGGTCAACTGCAGCACTTGCGCGATGTTCATGCCTTGCCAGCTCACCGCCAGGGTTTCGGGGTTGTAGCGGGCACCCTGGCAGGTCGGGCAGGGCGCATACACGCTGGGCATGAACAGCAGCTCGACGCTGACGAAACCCTCACCCTCGCAGTTGGCGCACCGGCCCTTGGCAACGTTGAACGAAAAGCGCCCGGCGTCGAAGCCCTGTGCCTTGGCCTGCTCGGTAGCCGCGAACAGTTTGCGCACGTGGTCGAACAGGCCAGTGTAGGTGGCCAGGTTGGAGCGCGGCGTGCGGCCGATCGGCTTCTGGTCAACTTGCACCAGCCGCTTGATGCTGCCAAGCCCGGCGCTTACGTGGCCGCTGCTGGTCTGTTCAGGTTCATCTTCCAGGCTTTGCGCTTCGGGCTCGCTACGTTGCTCGGCATGGCCCAGGTGTGCCCCTACCAGTTCCAGCAGGGCCTGGCTGACCAGGCTGGATTTACCCGAGCCGGAAATACCGGTAACGGCGGTAAAGCAGCCCAGCGGGAATGCAGCGTTCAGGTTATCGAGGTTATTGCGGGTGATGCCTTCGAGCTTCAGCCAGTCGCGGGCCTGGCGGGGGGCGCGTGTGGCCTGGGCCGGGGCACTGAACAGGTAGGTGCGGGTGCATGACTGCTGGACCTCGGCCAGGCCGGCAGGCGGCCCGCTGTAGAGGATGGTGCCGCCGTGCTCGCCGGCAGCTGGCCCTACATCCACCAGCCAGTCGGCGCGGTGCATGGTGTCCAGGTCATGCTCCACCACATACACCGAGTTGCCAGCCTGTTTCAGGCGCTGCAAGGCTTCGAACAGCGCTTCACTGTCAGCCGGGTGCAAGCCGGCCGACGGCTCGTCGAGCACGTAGACCACCCCGAACAGCTGCGAATTCAGCTGCGTGGCCAGGCGCAGGCGTTGCAGTTCACCGGAAGACAAGGTTGGGGTGCTGCGCTCCAGGGCCAGGTAACCAAGGCCGAGGTCAAGCAGCGTGTCAATGCGTTCGAGCAGCTCGTTGGCGATGCGTTGGGCCGCCAGGCGTTTTTCCAGTGTCAGTTCGTCCTGCTGCTGGGTCAGGTAGTCAGCTGCCGCCACCTTGCGGAACACCTCGGCCAGCGCCTGCAACGACAGGTGCGACAGTTCGGCGATGTCCAGCCCGGCGAAGGTCACGGCCAGCGCTTCGCGCTTCAGGCGTTTGCCTTGGCACAGCGGGCAAGGGCTGGGGCGCATGTACTGGGCCACACGCTTGCGCATCTGCGCGCTCTGCGAGTGCATGAAGGTATGCAGCACGTAACGTCGGGCACCCATGAACGTGCCTTGATAGCTGGGCTCCAGTTTGCGCTTGAGGGCTTCGCGGGTCTGCGCCGGGGTCAGGCCGGCATACACGGGGGCGGTGGGCGTCTCTTCAGTGAACAGGATCCAGTCGCGCTGTGCCTGGGGCAGGTCGCGCCAAGGGATATCGACGTCATAGCCCAGCGTGACCAGGATGTCGCGCAGGTTTTGCCCTTGCCAGGCCATTGGCCACGCTGCTACCGCACGCTCACGGATGGTCAGCGAAGGGTCGGGGACCATGGTCGCTTCGGTCACCTCGTAGACACGCCCCAGGCCATGGCATTGCGGGCAAGCGCCCTGGGGCGTGTTCGGAGAAAAGTCTTCGGCGTACAGCATCGCTTGCCCGGCCGGGTAATGGCCTGCGCGGGAGTAAAGCATGCGGATCGAACTGGACAAGGTGGTCACGCTACCCACCGAGGAGCGTGCACTCGGCGTGCCGCGTTGCTGCTGCAGGGCCACCGCCGGCGGCAAGCCATCGATGGCATCGACATCCGGCACGCCAACCTGGTCGATCAGGCGCCGGGCATAGGGCGCCACCGATTCGAAATAGCGACGCTGGGCTTCGGCATACAGCGTGGAGAACGCCAACGAGGACTTGCCCGAGCCGGACACGCCGGTGAACACCACCAAGGCATCGCGGGGGATATCGACATCAATGTTCTTCAGGTTGTGCTCGCGGGCGCCACGGACGCGGATGAAACCGCTTGGGGTGGTTGGGCTTGGTGGCATGAAGCAGTCCTTGTCTGAAGCTGAGCAGGGCGCTCAAGTTAACAGCAATTGCAGCGCCCTTGCGTGGGCAACAGTCAAGGGACCTGCCCGATGGAGCCGGTGGGGGGGGCAGGGAGCCGGCTGTCTTCGCCTTACCTGACGTTCGTCTCAAGGCTTTTATTGCAGACCCTAGCGGGTGCCCAGCACATCGCGGATGTTGTCCACCACGTTGTTGTCCTTGATCACGTCACTCAACCAGCCTTCCAACGGCATGTTGCCCCACTTGATCGCACGTTCGATCAGGTAGGGTACCGGGCTTTGCGGTTCGCTCTGTTTGAAGTACTGGGCGATGCCCGCAAGCATGGTGAATGCCTCGTCGCGGGTCAGCGGGGTTGTGCGCAGGGCTGCAGGCGCGGTCGTCGGGGGCGTGGCATTCATCGGTTCACCTGCTTCGTGGAGGTTGGCGCCCGTGGCCTGTGGCTGTGCTTCCTCCGGGATGGCGGGGTGTAGCTCTACGCCGCGGTCCTTGAGCAGTTTTTCCGCCAGCTGGCTGGCACGCGAAAGCATGTCGGCAAGGCTGGCAAAGCTGGGCGCCTCGTGGCCGAACAGGCGGTCGGCGCTGGCCTGCAGGCGTTTGCATGCATTCAGGCTGGTAGCGATCTGCTGGGCCTTGGCGCGCAGGTAATCGGTGTCGGTAAGCGCTACCGAACGCTGGAAGATCTCGGCGTTGATCTTGCCTTCGTTCAGCGCTGTCTGCATCGCCTTGGGGTTTTGCAAGGCGAGGTTTTCTACATGGCGTGATTCGTCATAGCGCAACACGCCAAAATTCTGCCCCTGGATAATGGGCAAGCCACCGGCAATGTCGGTGAGCGTGGTCTTCAACCAGGACAGTCGCGCCGCGCGCTCGTCCAGGCCGTCTTCGAGGGTGGGGTACAGCGTTTCCCAGAACGCAACCAGGAGCTGTTCGGTCAGCTCGAGGCCAAAGGTGATGCCTTCGAAGTGTTCGCGCTGGGCCAGCCCCTCGCAGAGCCAGGCCACCAGCATCAGGTCTTTGCTTTGCTGCGCAAGCCCTTGAGCCGACAGGTTGATCACCTGCTCCCAGTCGGCAGTCTTCAGGTCGGTTTGCCAGTCGCCCTGGGTCAGGTAGTCAGGGTCCGCCCGGCGTGCCTCCTTGATCTGGTCGAACAAGGCAGAGAAGCTCAAGTCTTCACCACTGCCACCCTCGATAGGGGCGACCAGTGTGGCCAGCGAGAGGTCATTGAGAATTTCAGGCATAGAACACTCTGGACATGGCTAATGAACAGCGCGCCAGAAAACCCGGCGCGCTGCGGAACACAGGCCGCCGAAGCGGCCCATGGTCTGGCACGTGCTTAGGCAAACACTTTGTTCGCGGTGCGGTCCCAGCCACCGACGATGTTGCCGCCGGCCTGGCCGTCGGTGCGGTTCTGCTGGGTGTAGGTGGTCTTGATGCGGGCAAAGTTGAAGCTGATTTCTTCAACCGGCAGGTCGCTGACCGCCTTGTCTTCACCATTCTGGTTGCCACCGGCAACAAACTTGACCGAAGAGACCACCACTTCTTCCATGTCGATGGTCAGGTAGGTGACCTTGTCGCCACCGGCGCGGTTCACGTTCAGCTTCAGCTTGGCAATGTGCTTGCCGGTGCAGCAGTGTTCGAACAGTTTGGCCGATGCCTTGTCGACTGCCTTGCGGATCTTGAAGTCGCTCAGGGCAACGCGCTCGGAGGACGCACCGCCCGAGGAGCTGGCGGTTGCCGACGTAGCCTGGGTGGCGCCGTACTCGTAGCCCAGCACTTCGATCCAGTCCTTGTGTTTTTCATCCAGTACTTCGCCTGGGATGCCGTCGATTTGGATATACGCGTCAAATGCCATTGTGAAACTCTCCATTAACAACATGTAAAGGGTTGCTCATGCGCCCCTTGGTTTTGACCTCGCCGGGCGCGCCGGCAGAGGTAGCTTGCCGCCGCCCGGGCCTCATCCTGTGAGGCCCCGGCGACCGGTTATTGCGGCGTGGCTCAGTTAAGCCCACGCACTTCGATTTCCACCCGGCGGTTGGGCTCCAGGCACTTGATCAACTGCGTTCGCGGTTGTTGCATGTCGCAGTTGACCAACGGTTTGCGGCTGCCTTCGCCCTGCGCGACCATCAGTTCGGCAGGTACGCCCTTGCCAACCAGATAGGTGCGGATGGTTTGTGCCCGTTGTTTCGAAACCTGCAGGTTGCCCTGCCTGTCACCCAGTTGGTCGGCGTGCCCCGAGATGATGATCTTGCCGATATTCGGGGTGTTCAGCAGCTTGCTGGCAATTGCGCTCAGCTGACTCTGGCCTTCGTTTTTCAGGCTCTGGAAGTCGGCGCGGCCGAAGGCGAATAAGGTGTCGGATTCCAGCGTGATGGTCTCGATCGCACGCAGTGACTGGGCCCGCAGGCTGTCGATGTAGTTGCGCGAACTGGACATCAGGAAGGCGTTGTCGAGGATGCGCGGTACATCTGGCTCACGGATCTGGTCGCTATAGAACGTGATCTGGCGGCTGGCATACAGGTAGTCCTGGTTACCGCCGGCCTCGCTGCCGGCGGCGGCCATGCTCTTGCCGGTATGACGGGCGATGGCCGGGTACCAGTAGTCCGGCAGGTGCGCCTTGAGAAACGCCGGGTCGGCATGCTCGCGCTGGCCCGGAGAAAGCATCACGTAAGTGTCCAGGGCCGCCTTTCCGAAATTGGCGATCGACTGGGCGCGGTTGTCATGGGGCAGCGCCTCGGCCTCTACGCTGTCAATGCCGCTCACTGGCTGCAGCTCACGGGTGTTGCGCTGGTAGACCTTGAGCGTGGTCAGCAGGTACAGGGTACGGGTCAGATTATCGGCCGTGGGCTTTAGCATCACATTCTGCAACGTGGCGAAGTAGCGGTCGCGCAGCAGCGGCTCGACCTCATGGCCCTGGTACAGGCCCAGGCGCATGCCGAGGGGCACGCCCTTAGCGTGGTGTTGCTCATGGTAGTGAGCAGCCCAGAAGCGCAAGCGGTCGAGGCTTCGCCAGGCGGTGTACTGGCCGCTGGCCGCCTGGTCGTCGGCCTTGGCCTGGGCCAGTTCTTCGGCAATGCTGGCCAGGGTGGCGCGGTTGTTCAGGTACGACCAGCCCCACAGGCTGCACAGCACCAGTGCCGCCAGGCCGGCAGCGCCCACCCACCCGGCCTTGCGCCGGCGTTCACGGTGGTTGCTGGTGTACAGCGCCACCAAATGCTGGTCGGGAATGATCACTTTGCGGAACAGGCTGTTGATGAACAGCGGCGCCGCGTGGCTGCCGGCAGTGCCCGTGCCTTCTGCGTGTTCAAGCGCGAAGCGTTCGGCCACATGCTGGCCGTGGCAGCCCCACTGAGTTTCGTCGGCCTGCAACGCTGCGGTGAAATAGAAGCCGCGCAGCATTTCGGCATTCTGGTAAGGGTTGGCACGCAGCAGGCTGTCGACGAACTGATGCAGGCGCGGCTTGAGCGCGGCCAGCTCCAGCGGAAAGCGGTAGGCTGCGTTGTTCTGCCGAGTGACTTGTATGTCCTGCTGCACCAGCTGCTGGCTCGCCATCTGCCCCCAGTAACGGGTCAGCTCGTCCATCGCATTGCCGAAGCGCTGGCCCCAGTCGGCTTGCTCGAAACCCTTGTGAGAGAAGGTTTTACCCATCACTTCACCACGCGCGGCATCGTCCAGCTGGCGATAGAACGCGGTGAAACCAGGGATCAGGTCGCACTTGGTGAAAACCAGGTAGATTGGCAGGCGCACTTCTAGTAGCGCGCAGCTTTCCTGAATGCGTTCGCGCAGGCGCTTGGCCACGCGTTCCTGCTCTTCGACCGGGCCATGCAGGATATCGGCGATGCTGACGCTGACGATCAAACCGTTGAGCGGGCGGCGCTGGCGGTGCTGGCGCAGCAGTTGCAAAAAGCCGCGCCACTTGCCGGCTTCTTCGGGGCTGTTCATGTAGCGCCCGGCAGTGTCCAGCAGTACCGCCTCAGAGCTGAAGAACCAGTCGCAGTTGCGCGTGCCGCCCAGGCCCGCGACCCGCGCGCCTTCGCGCTCGGCATAGGGGAAGTTCAGGCCCGACTGCAGGATCATTGTGCTCTTGCCGGCGGCCGGCTGGCCAATGACGAGGTACCAGGGCAGGGCATACAGTGCATCCTTGGTCGAGGTACCGCGCGGCTTGTTGCTGTGCAGCCGCTCGATGCCCTGTAGCAGGCGCTCGCGCAACAGGCTGACCTCTTCCCGGTCGGCTGGGGCTGCACTGAGTACGGCCTGGTCGGCGTCGTCGCGCAGCAGGCCTTCCAGGTTGTGGTGCTGACCCACTCCGCGGTACAGCAGCAGTACATAGCCCGCCGACAGCAGCAGAAACACGCCGATGCCGGCCAGCAGGCTGTGCAGCGAGGCGAAGCCGAAGGCTCGGCCGATGGCCCAGACCAGGAAGATCGCCAGGAAGAACGCCACGCCCAGCAGGTAGGGTTGGTAGCGCAGGCAGTAGTACTTGAGCTTGTTCATACAGGCGTCGCATCCAGTGCATCGACGAACTGGTCGATGACATGTTCAAGGGGGCGGTCGTAATCGTGCAGCCGAGGCACCGTCGTCAGTGGGCTGAGCAACTCCAGGTGCTGGCGCGGGTCGGCACAGCCACTGAGCAGGCGGTAGGCACAGTTGGCGTGGCGCGCCGGGAAGCTGTACAGCTGCGGGTGCATGAAGTCGTCGGCCAACAGGCTCACCGCCGGCAACTCTCGGTGCCCGCTCATGCGGCTCAGCCAGGTCAGCCAGAGATCGGCCGTGGGGTTTTTAAGGCCACGTTCGGCCGGCAACGGCAATTCGATGCCGCCTGCAAAGTCGCCCTGCAGCGAAGCACGGCCGAGCTGCAGGTGGGCGAGGGCAGTGGCGCTGTCGAAACCTGGCCAGGACCCGTGCAGTGCGCGGGCCACATCCGCGAAGCTGAAATCATGCAGGAACTTGGCGTGCACCCGGCGGAACAGGTCCAGATCCTGGCCCTGCAGCGGGCGCAAGGCCTTGATCCGTTCGAACAGGCTGGTGCAGTCGGCGCCTTGCACAGCCTGGTGCAGCATCGGTTTGATCTGTGCGCTGAACAGCTCGCCAAGCGTGAACGGGTTGACCAGTACACTGCTGTCTTCGAGCTTGAGCAGCTGGAAGATGAAGAACGGGTAGCGCCGCTGGCTGGCATCGCGCGAGCTGAGCAGGCCACCCAGTAGCCAGTTGCCGTTGCGTGCGCGGTAGGTGAAAAAACACATCGGCAGCGCGTCGAACAACGCTTGCCAGTCATCGCGGTAGCGCATGGCTGCCAGCGATGACTGCAACCAGGCGTCGAACTCGCAGACTTCTTCCGCCGCCCCATGAAGGCTGACGAAATCTGCGCTCGACGGTAGCTTGCCGAAGCAACCGATCATTGCGCCCCCCTGCTGTTGAGGGCGCTCAGGGCCTTGACGTCAGCCAGATCGGTCAGCTTGACCCCACCGAAATTGCGCACGATAAGGCTTACGCGGCCATTGGCGGTGTTCCAGCTGAAACGTTGCTGAATGCCGTCCAGGTCGTCGACGCGAGCGCTCTCGTTCATGCGCAGCAGGCCCCAGCGCCCCGGGAAGTCGAACACGGTGACCCGTGTGCCGCTCAGGGTGACGACGTCAAGGCGCGCGCCCGGCGCGTTGCTGGTGCCCGGCCAGGCGAAGCGGTTCCAACTGCTGCGGCCGTTGCGGTAGTGCTGCTCCTGGCCATCGAGGGTGAAGACGATGTCGGTGAAGTTGGCTGAAGGCTCCAGCATGATTTCGAAGCCGTTGTCACGGTCCGACAGGCTGGCGATCACCTGGCCCACGGAGCTGGCCTTGTCGATGCTGTTGAGCATGCCAGGGTTGACCAGTGCTGGCCCCTTGCTATCGCCCACGCCCAATCCTTCACCGCCGGCCAGATTGCCGATTTCGTTGCGCTTGAAGGCCGGCAGCAGGCCGCTGTCGGGATCCACGAAGCGCTGCAGGTCTTTCACCGAAGCCTCGTTGCGGCTGCTGCCGGCAATCGGGTAACGGTGTGCCATGACCTGCTCCCAGGGCTTGGCGATCTGCTGCGCCCAGGCCTTGGCGATCTGCTGGCCGGCCGGGTCGCGCAGGGTCGCCCAGGCATACTGGATGGGCAGGCTGAACAGCCCCTGCAGCGAGCGCGACAGGCCATCCTGGCTGGTGTCGACGCTGCTCTCCACGTAGTTGCGCACGGTGGTGATCTCGCTCGGCTGGCCTTCCAGGGTCTCGCTGATCAACTGTTTGCTGCTCTTGCCCACATCCTGCGAGCGCTGGATGTTGTTCAGGCGCACCTTGAGTTTGCGCAAGGCGGCCAGGTAGCGGTCCATGATGGTGCTGTCGGCGCCTTCGGCGTTGTTCTCGGCGAACACCCGCGCCACCGGCTCGAAGCGCTTGGCCAGGCTACCGTCGTCCACCGCCGGCAGGGCCGGGGCAACGTTGGCGGGCAGGGTGTCGTTAGCGTCGAACAGACCGGTGACCTTGCTCCAGAAACCATCGTCGCGGGTGGTGCCGGGGGCCGGGATGGCTTGCTTGAGCGGCAGGTCCCACTGGGTATTGTCGTTGACCGCCTGCAGCAGGTTCTTCACTGGCGAGTTCTGCACGTCGCTCAGCAGCCCCAATTGCCGGGTCGCCGAAGCCAGGTCGGCGAAGTGGCGCACGCCAACGCTGCTGACCATCTTGTACCAGGCCTGGGTGTAGTCGCGCTTGTAGCGGGCCATGAACTCGCGCACGAAGTTGGCCTTCTGCACGATGGCATCGCCGCCTTCGCCGTCCAGCACCCAGTCCGACTCGTTGCGCAGGTTGCCCGACACCAGCTTGATCAGCTCGGGCTTGACGAAGGTGTCCCAGCCCTGGCGGGTGTAGATCGCCGGCACGCCAGCGGTTCCATACAGCAGCGCGCGGCCCGGTTGCGGGACCAGGTCGTTGAGGTTCAGCGCCGGGAACTGTCGGCTCGACTCGAGCTGCAGGCGCAGGTACTCGCGGTCGACCAGCGAGCTGGAGATCATGAATGACTTAAGGTTCTGCCGGGTTTCGTTGATCAGCTGTTCGTTGCGCGGCAACGACGGCGCTTGGCCCTGCTCCAGCAACTGCACGTACAGCGGGGCATTTTCCGCGATCACGCCAGCGTCGGCCGGGGTGCCTTCGGCGGCGGCGCTGGCCCAGGCCTGGGGCAGGCTGGCAGCGACGAAGGCCGGGTCTGGATGGGCCTTGGGCTCGGTCAGCAACAGGTACAGCTTGAGGGTGTTGTAGGCCTCGATGATCGAGGCCACCTGTTGCTCGTCCAGGCGCCCGAGCATTTCTTCGGACAGTGACAGCCCACCGGTGGCGGCGGACAGCTCGGCGCCATCGCTGGCAGTGGCCAGGTTGACCTTGGCGGCATAGGCGCCAGCGCGGGTGTTGCCCAGCGCGGCCTGGGCCCTGGCCGCAATGGCAGGAGCAAGCGGCTTGCCATTGCGCTTTTTCGGCTGCGGGGCCGGGGTGAATTCCAGCTCCTGATTGATACCGTTGGCGAAGGTGTTGAACGCCCGCATCTGCACTTGCAGGTTGCGTGCGATCGGTTCCAGCGCCTGGCTGCGCAGCTGCGCCAGATAGGCGCTGCGGGTCACCTGGTGAATCGCCTCGCCCTGGTACAGGCCGCCACCCAGCTGCAGGGGTACACCCTGCAGGCGATGGGCCTCGACGTTGGCCATCTGTTCACGCAGCACTTCCAGGCCCTTGCCTGCGGCCAGCTGCTGCTCGCGGTCTGCTGCCTGCTCGATGTGCGCCAGCTGCCCGCGCAGGTTGTCCAGCCACTGGCGGTTATTGGCGAACGACAGCGCTTGCCAACCGATGAACAGCAACCCGGTGGCGGCGGCCAGGCCCAGTAGCAGCGGGCTGAACGCAGCCTGGCGGCCCAGGCGCGACTGGTAAAGGATCAGGTCGCGGTCGGGGAAGATCACCTGGCGGAAGGTGTCGGTGATGAAGTAGCTGCGGTTGCCCAGGGGCTTGTCGACGTGACCGGCCTGCTCATCGTAGGCGGCCTGCAGGGCGAATTCGTCGGCGACGACATCTTCATAGACCTGCCCCAGCTGCTGCCCGGTCTGCAGTGCACTGGTGAAGTACAGGCCACGTAGCAGCAGCGGGGCACCGCCGCGATGGCCGCGGGTGAAGTGGTCGAGGAATTGCTCGAGCACACCGCTGAGGGCGGCGAAGTACTGCGGGAAATTCAGCAAGGTGCTGTCGGCTTCGGCACCGAGGGCGATCATCTGCGCGTCGACGTGCTGGCGAATATGAGCCTGCAGCTTCTTCAGGCGTGTCTGCAGCACGGCGTGCAGGCCGTTGGTGCGGATTTCCGAAAGCCCAAAGGTCATGCCCAGCGGCTGTTGGCGATCGTGCAGGTCGAGGCCGTCGAACGCCTGGCTAAAGCCCGGCAACTGGTCGGTCTTGCTCAGCATCAGGTAAACCGGGGGGTTGGCATCGAGGCATTCGGCGTATTCTTCCACCCGTGCCACCAGCTGGGCCGCCAGGGCATTGCGCTCATCGCTGTTGGCCGCCAGCAGTTCGGGCAGGCTGACCACCAGGACCAGGCCATTGATCGCCGCTTTGCCACGCTGCTTACGCAGCATGCGCAGAAAGGCCGAGAATTCGCTGGCCGACTGGTCGTCGCGCAGGTAGCGCCCGGCGGTGTCGATCATCACGGCGTCGGGGCTGAAGTACCAGTCGCAGTGCTGGGTGCCGCTTTCACTGTCGTTGGCCGTAGCGATGCTGGCCGACAGGCCGGAATGGGTCAGCAGCGAGGTCTTGCCGGCCGCCGACATGCCGACCACCAGGTACCAGGGCAGGTCAGACAGCGCCGCCTTGCCGCCGCCACCCGCGGAGCGGTCGGTGCGCAGCATGGCGATGGCGTGCTTCAGGCGCTCACGCAGCACCTGCTGGTCACGGAACTCGCCAGTGGCATTCCACGAGCGGTCGACCTCGATCTGCAGCAGGTTCTCCAGGTTGTGTTCGGCGCGAATGCGCTGGTATTGACGCAGCACGATTACCAGCAGGAAGCAGGCACTGATGATCGCCAGCGCTTCAGGCACGTGATGACGCAGCCACGGCACCAGCGGCGCGGCCAGCCAGCAAATCAACAGGCTAGCCAGCCACAGCAATGGCAGCAGCACCCAGAAACTTTTCAACAGACGCAGTAATGTTTTCATGTCTTCCTGACTCGGCTACCTGGTATGTGCTCAGGCACTGAACAGCTGGCGGATTTGTTCGGACAGGGCGGCGACGTCCTTGTCCAGCAACCAGTCCAGCGTCAGGTACACGGCGACGCAGACCAACGCGATCAGCGCCAGATACACCCACAGCGGTACTTCATGGCGCAGCATCTGCGACACCTGGTCGGGCAGTGCCCAGTCCGGTGACAGGGCCTTGGGCGCCTTGCGGTAGCGGGCAATATCCTGGCCCAGGGTATTGGCCAGGTAACGCAACTGGTCTTTCTGGCCGAGGCTGAACTTGCCCTCGAAGCCCAGTGCCAGGCACAGGTGGTAGACCTCGAGCACGTCAATGTTCTGCTTGACGTCGGCGCGCAACGCGTCGACCTTTTCGAAGAAGCCTTCGCCGGCCAGGTGCACGCCGAAATAGCGGAACTGCAGCGGCTGCAGTTCAAAGTGCCGACGCAGCGCGTTGTCGTCCGAGCGCAGTACGCTTTCGTCGAGGAAGGCGCACAACGCGTATTGGGTGTCCTTGACCTGCTCGACGCTATAGTTGGCGGCACGGGCATCACGTTCCAGGTTGGCGAAGAAACGTTCGACGCTACCTTCGAAGGCCTGCACCGAAGTGACCTGGCGACCGCGACGTACGATCAACGCCATGCTGATGAAGTCCTGGACCAGGTCCTTGAGCGTCGGTTTGTCGCTGGCGGCCGGGACGGCGCCCTGTTGCAGTACGGCTTCGGTCATTTGAGCACCGCCATCAGTTCAAGCTTGAGGTTGGTAAAGGCGCTGGGCGCATAGAAGCAGATGGCCTGGGCGCTGATCATTCGTTCATACACAGTGCCGTGCGGCTCGATGGCGAAGTACTGGTTGTCCAGGCGCACCGGAATCGCGTTCGGCAGCCGCGCGGCGTGATTGAGGGTGACACCCGGCATGGCGCTGTTGACCACCACTTCAATGTCTTCCGGCGAACCGACCTTGAACGCACGGGGCACCAGCTCCAGCAGGCTGGCGCCAGGCATGTCGGCGTGCACGGCGATATAGAAGTCGGCCTCGGCCAGGCGCGGGTCATGCAGTTGGCCTTGCCAGTGCGATGGCTTGGTCTGGGTAAGGTTGATGACGATGCACTGGTTGGGCACGACGTTGTCGAGCATCACCCGGATCATTTCGTCGAGCTTGACCAGCGACGCGGCCGGGTCGTGGTGGTCGTATTCGGGGAGGTCGCTGAGTTGGGTGTCCAGGGTGAAGGTCAGCAGGCCACCGGCCAGGTCGGCCAGGAACAGGTACAGGCGTTCCGGATGCAGGCGCGGGTGGGCCAGTAGATGAGCCAGTTGCGGGTGGGCACGGTTGACCGTGTTCAGCAGCCAGAACAGGGTGACATCGCTGGAGCCGAACTCGGCGATCTGGTCGGCGCGCTCGCGGCGCCGGCCGGAAAGCGCCTTGCTCTTGGCCTGCAGGGCGCCGAGCAGGCGCTTGCCAATGCCGGCAATGGTCTCGTGGCTGCCCAGGTGCAGGGTGGGGTGGACGAAATGCGGGTCAAGGTTGAAACCGCCCATGCTGTTGCGTGTCAGCTTCGCCAGGGGGCAGTGGCTGTAACCGTCGAGGCTGTCACCGTCGACCAGCAGTACGACGTTCAAGCGCAAGCTGGTGATTTCGTTCTCCAGCTCGCCTTCATTAAGGTCGGGCAGGGTGTCGAACTGCTTGCGAAAGCGCCGAGCAGCCTTGTGTTCGTGGCCATCCTCGACGTAGTTGCGGCCGAATGGCTCGGGCAGCTTGAGCGCAGCATACACCTTCAGGTCGTTGGCCTTGAGCAGGTCCTTGAGGTCGCGCGCGGCCGGCAGCGGATCGTGCTGCGGCGCGTCGTAGAGGCTGCCATCGGGGAACACCAGTTTCAGGCGCTTGAGCTGCAGTGAACCAGTGGCCAGGGCGTCCTCGTCCACCTGCAGCGCCTGAACTCCCCAATGGAAAGGGGTGCTGCGCAGGGTCGCCTCAGCCAACTGGTGCTGATGGAATTCGTCCTGATACTGGAAGTGTTGGGGCAGCAGGAACATGCCTTCCGACCACATCACCCGGCTCTGCTTGCTCATTTGACGCTATCCACTAAAGAATTGAAGGTTGAATCCATGGCGTTGCTGGCCGACTGGCTGGCGGCGTCGGTGGCTTTGTCGACGACCGCGTCCTGCATCTTGTCGGTGAGGGGCGTGTCGGCATCCTTGGCCTTCTGCGCAGCTGCAAGCTGGTCGGCGGTCGGAGGTTTGTTGAGTACGTCCACGCCCCGCATGGCGCTGATTTCGGTGTTGTCCACCAGCACCCGCAGGCCGTCGGAGGAGAACCAGATACCGTCCTTGCGCAGCGAGTTGGCGTCGAAGGCGACTTTCCAACGCGCGTCATGCTCATCGCGGAAGAACGCCGCCACGCCGACGTAGCGCGCGCTCTTGGCCAGCGGCCACTGGTCGATCTGGCCGATGCCAGGCAGCAGGGTAATCTCGCGGGTTTCCACCAGGGTGTTGCCCAGGGCTTTTTGCGGGGCGTCCCACAGGGTCTCGGCATCGGTAGCCGCGAAGCGCTCGAGGTCGGTCAGCTGGTACACGCGCATCACCACCGACAGCGGCCTGCCCTCGGCGTCAGGGTTGAGCTGGTTGCCGCCGTCGGAGGTCAGGATGACCTTTTCGCTGTCGGCCAGCATGTCGGCCGCCCAGCTGTCTTCCATGCGTTTGCCGATACGGTCGGTGACCCCGCAGCCGGCCAGCGCTACCAGCAAGGCGGCTGTGGTCAGGCGTTTGAGGACGATGTGCTTGTGTTGCATGACGGCAAAACCTCCGGGTACTGGTCAGGCCAGGCGATAGGCGAAATCGCCATCGCTGCCCAGCTCGATCGCAAGGTGCTGGATCGGCGCGTCCTGGGCCATACGCTCGAGCACGCGCTGGGCGAGTTCGGGCATCAGGGTCTGGGACAGGATGTTGTCGATGTTGCGTGCGCCGCTGTCGACCTCGGTGCAGCGCGCGGCGATGGCCTTGACCAGTGCCTGGTCATAGCTGAGCTCGGCCTGGTGGTTGCGGGCGAAGCGCTTGGCGATGCGTTCGAGCTTGAGGGCGACGATGCGCTCGAGAATCTGGTCCTGCACCGGGTAGAACGGCACGATGCTCAGGCGACCGAGGAAGGCCGGCTTGAACACGTGGTTGAGCTGGTCGCGCAGGTCCTCGACGATCGCCTCGGGCGTCGGCAGCTCGGTGGCGTTCAGGCAGGTCTGCATGATGCGCTCGGTGCCGGTGTTGGAGGTGAGGATGATCACCGTGTTGCGGAAATTGATCTCGCGGCCCTCGCCATCGTCCAGCACGCCCTTGTCGAACACCTGGAAGAACAGTTCGAGCACGTCGGGGTGGGCTTTTTCCACCTCGTCGAGCAACACCACGCTGTACGGCTTGCGGCGCACCGCCTCGGTCAGTACGCCGCCTTCGCCGTAGCCGACATAGCCGGGTGGCGAGCCCTTGAGGCTCGACACGGTGTGGGCTTCCTGGTACTCGGACATGTTGATGGTGATCAGGTTGCGCTCGCCGCCGTACAAGGTGTCGGCCAGGGCCAGGGCGGTTTCGGTCTTGCCGACGCCGCTGGGGCCGAGCAGCAGGAACACGCCAATTGGTTTGTTCGGGTCTTCCATGCGCGCTCGGGAAATCTTGATGCGCTTGCCGATCTCATGCAGGGCGTGGTCCTGGCCCAGCACGCGTTCACCAAGCAGGGCTGGCAGGCGCTGCACGGTATCGATTTCGTCACGCAGCATCTTGCCCAGCGGGATGCCGGTCCAGCCGCTGATGACCTGGGCGATGGCGCCGCTGTCGACCAGCGCGTGGACCAGTGGCTGGTCGCCTTGCACGCGAGCCAGCTCGGCACGCAGGGCATTGAGCTGCTGGGCGTCGGCATCGTTGGCGGCGTCCAGCGCCTTGAGCTGTTCGACCAGTTCCAGCTCCTGCTGCCACTGGGCATTGAGCTGCTGTTCTTGCTGCTGCTCGGCCTGCAGGGCAGCCTGCAGCGCTTCCAGGCGGCGGGCATGGTCGTGCCCCTTGCCGGCTTCGTGGCCGAGCACGCCGATTTCCGCCTGCAGGTTGTCGATCTGCCGGCGGCAGTCTTCCAGTGCGCCGGGCAGCGAAGATTGCGCCAGGGCAATGCGCGCGCAGGCCGTGTCGAGCACGCTGACCGCCTTGTCGGGCAGCTGGCGGCCGGTGATGTAGCGGTTGGACAGGCGTACCGCCTGAACCAGCGCTTCGTCCATCACCGCCACCTTGTGGTGCTCGCGCATCTTGCCAAGCAGGCCGCGCAGCATGTGAATGGCTTTGTCTTCGTCGGGCTCTTCCACTTTGACCACCTGGAAGCGGCGGGCGAGGGCGGCGTCCTTCTCGAAGTACTTCTTGTATTCGGCCCAGGTAGTGGCAGCGATGGTGCGCAACTCGCCACGGGCCAGGGCCGGTTTGAGCAGGTTGGCGGCGTCGTTCTGCCCGGCCTGGCCGCCGGAGCCGATCAGGGTGTGGGCTTCGTCGATGAACAGGATGATCGGGTGCAGACTGCGCTTGACCTCTTCGATCACAGCCTTGAGGCGGTTCTCGAACTCGCCCTTGACCCCGGCGCCGGCCTGTAACAGGCCCAGGTCGAGGGTGTGCAGGGCAACGTCCTTGAGCACCGCCGGCACGTCACCCTGGGCAATGCGCAGCGCCAGGCCTTCGACCACGGCGGTTTTGCCGACCCCGGCTTCGCCCGTGAGGATCGGATTGTTCTGCCGGCGGCGGGTGAGGATGTCGACCATCTGCCGTACTTCGAACTCACGGCCCAGTACCGGGTCGATGCGGCCCTCGCGAGCGCTTTGGGTAAGGTTGACCGTGTACTGGTCCAGCGCCGGGGTCTTGCCGCTGGCCTTGCCCGACGTGCTCACTGGCGCCGCTGGGCTGGCCAGTGGGCTGGCCTGCCTGGACTCGGCGCTACCTTCCACCAGCGCGGCAAGGTTCAGGCGCAGGTCATCGGTGTTGATTTTTTCCAGCTCCGGCGCCGAGGCGATCACCACGCGACGCAGTTCAGCATCGTCGAGCAGAGCCTGCAGCAGGTGGGCGCTGCGCACCTGGCCTACGCCGTACTCGATCGAGGCCAGTAACCAGGCTTGCTCGATCATGCGGGTGATGTGCGGCGACAGCGCCGGGGTGCGGGTATTACCTTTCTTGAAGGTGCCCAGGGCGGTGACCAGTTGCGCCTGCAGGCGTTCGGCGACGACCTCGTAGTGGCGCAGGATCGGCGCCAGGTCGCTGTCGTTGTTGTCGAGCAGTTGCAGCAGCAGGTGCTCCACTTCCACGTCGTAGTGGTGCTCCGACAGGCACAGGGCCGCCGCGCTTTCGGTGGCCATGCGGCTGGTTTCGTTGAGCTTGGCGAACAGAGACTTCAGGTTCACAAGGCGACCCCATCGTAAGGAATGTGGAAGACGGCGCAACGCGAAGGCTCCGCGTCGCGACCAGGGCGTTTGAGCCAACCCAGCCAGCCCAGGGCGACATTGCCGCTACGGCCCAGTTGGGCACGTGGCACCGCCTCGCGCTTGAGGCGCGGGGCGATTTCGAAGTCCAGGCCGGCACCTATATAGAAGCGCACCAGCTCGACCAGCCGG
This sequence comes from Pseudomonas sp. LTR0, assembly GCF_036630035.1. NCBI lineage: Bacteria > Pseudomonadati > Pseudomonadota > Gammaproteobacteria > Pseudomonadales > Pseudomonadaceae > Pseudomonas > Pseudomonas sp. LTR0. The sequence goes on along the minus strand of NZ_CP123734.1, from coordinate 2,943,927 downwards.
CGATAGCACTCGGTACCAGGCTGAAAACGCTGGTAATCGGCCAGGTTCAGTGGGCCCAGCTCGATGCGGATGCACGATTGGTAGTCCCAGATCCGCTTGCCAGCAACAGCGCTGTGGCCAAGCTGGGCGTTGCGCCGCCCAAGCTGGGTGCGCTGTTCAGGCGGCAGCTGCAACCAGCGCCCGGCGAACTGCCTGACGTGGATCGGCAGTGAGAAATAGAAGCCGAGCATTCGCTCAAGGTTCAACGCGTTGCGCGGCTTCTGGCTGAGCAGGCCGGCAAAGTAGCTGAACAGCTCACGGCGCAATGCTGACGGCTGTTCTTCAAACTTCAGCTGTTGGGCGCGCGGTCCGAGGCCGACCAGGTTGAGCAGGTAGCCATCGAAGCCCGAGGTGCCATTGCGCTCGTGCTCGATGTGGAATTTGTATTTCTGCCAGGCCTCGTAGAACAGCGTGGTCATGCGGTGCGAGAAGATGTCGAGAAACGCATGGGCGGCATCGTCGCGATACTGCACGTGGCGCTCGAGCAGCAGTTCGGTGTATGGGCGCGGCAGCACGCCCGACGGCCCGACCAGGCCCATGAAGGTGACCTGCACTTCCGACAGCGGCAAGCCGGCCGGCGACACCTTGCCTTCGCGCTCGAAGTGCAGGTCGCTGACCTCGCTGGCCGGGAACGCCAGCGACAGCTGGGTACGAAAACGCAGCGGGTCTTCGTGCGGCCGGGTCGCCAGGTCCATGCGCCCGGTGCGGCTGTAATGCAGGCGGAGCAGGCGCACCAATTGGAAGAATTCGAATCGGTGCGGCTCGGCTCGGGCCTGATCGATCAGACCAGGGGCTGATCGCCGGTGCGTGCTGGCCATTGTACGACTCTCTTTTCTCGTTGTTGGGTGCGCAGGGTCAGTTGGGTGAAGCTGTTCATCGAGCAGTACTGGCCGAAGAAGTGGTCCAGCACCTTGCCGAACAGAAACACGCCACTGCCGATGAACTGGCTTTCATCCAGGGTCAGGGTGATGCCGACGCCGCGCACGAAATTAGGCCGCGGGTGGCCGATGCGCGCGACCACCGGTTCGCTGCTGATCGCCTTGATGCCGTTGATCTGTTTGCGAATGGCGGAGACATTGCGGTAGTTGTACAGCGACAACAGCTCCAGCAGCACTTCGCGGCCTTGGCTCACCAGGGACAGATGGTTCAGCGACAAGTGGGCGATCAACCGCCAGATCAGGCCCTTGCCCAAGGGCACACGCACCGTGGCGGTGGGCTTGCGCAGGCAGCGGATATCCTTGATCACCGAGTTGGCGGGAATGGTGAAATCGCCCCGTTCGCCACCGAACGGCAGCATCAGTGGCACGTCGCGGTTGCTGCAGGTAAGGCCGATGCTCAGGGTGTCGCTGCTGGCATCAATCAGCTCCAGATCGCGGTCGACCACGCGGATGCTCATGGCAGTGGCGTCACCCTGGTTTCGCCGGCGCGCGACCCAGAAACTGCTGTGTGGGTCTTGCTCGCCCCGTGGTTCGAAAAACGGCTGGCAGGTGGCGACCTGGTCGATGCCGCCGAGTTTGCGCACCCGCCGTACCCGGTCGATCGATACCACTTCTGCCGCGTTGTGCAGCCGTGTGTCAGGGGTGACCTGGTATTCGTGCTGGGTGTGGGTCAGCTTGATCGGCTCGGCCTGCTGGCGGAACAGGTTGATGATCGGCGTGCAGTTGAGCTTGAAGTTGTTGCGCCCGATGTTCTGGGTCAGCCGCGCCAGGCGCTCGCTGAGGTCGTAGTCGGAGAAATAGAAGTTGAGCTCTACCTGCTCGATGGCCTTGCCCTGCAGGATGCGGGCAAATCCACTGAGGTCGAAGAACATGAACTTGTCGGGGAAGGTGAAATACTCGTGCAGCAGGCGGTAGCCCAGGAATGAGCGTTCGGAGTAATCCACCAGGCCTTCGTCACGGGCGTAGCCCACGGCTTTCAGGGCGTCGGCCGGCAGTGCCACTTCGCGGCTGCGGCCCTGGTCATCGAAGCATAGCGTGGCCTTGGCCAGGTTGTTGAACAGCAGTTCGTACAGCTGCAGCATCAGGGTCGCTTCGCCGTCGAGGAAGAACCGCAGGCGGTTCATGTCCATCTGCCCGAACAGGGCATCGCCAGTGGCTGCCAGGCGGATGCGCAGACGAGCGACCAGGTCGGCGCTGTGCCCGTTGAATGCCGAGCGTTCCATTTCTGTGAACGAGGCCTGCTGCACGGCAATCGGCCACAGCTCTACCGGGAAGCAGGTGCGGAACTTGCACACCACGCCTTCCACGGGATTGGCATGCATCTCGGTATGGCGCGCCACGCGGTAGGCTTCGGTGACCTTCTCGTGCCTGCCCAGGCTCAGTTCGACAATCGACATCGACGGAGTAGGGCGCAGGTAGTGGGGGTACAGCACCTCGAGGAAGGATTCGACGATTTCCGGAAACTCGTCATCGAGCTTCTTGTGCACCCGCGCAGACAGGAACGAGAACGCCTCGATCAGGCGCTCGGTGTGCGGGTCTTCGCAGTTGTCGCCCTCGATCAGCAACCGCGAAGCGATCTTCGGGTACTGCGCGGCAAACTCCTGGCCGAGAAAGCGCAGGTGCGACAGTTCCTGTTCGTAGTAGGGCAGCAGTTCGTCGAGCATCAGTTGAGGTTCTGCACTTTGTATTCCTGGGTGTTGACCTGCAGCACGGCGTCGAATGACACCTGGCGGCTGATGTCCTGCAGACGCAACACAGCGTCCACGCGGAAGGTCAACATGCGGTGGCCGTTCTGCTGGGCCAACAGCTGAACACGGACCCGGCGAAAGCGCCGGTCTCCGGTGCTGATCGCCCGCTCCAGCTGTTGCTGGATCAGGCGACGATCGTGCGGGTCGAGCACGCTGCGGCTGATGAAGTCCGGCATGCCGTATTCAAGGATGGAACCACCGAGCTGGCTGAAGCCGTCGAGCTCTTCGGCGACCAGGGACTGGCGGGTGTTCACCAGCACTTCGAGGTCGCGGACGATGCTGGCCTTGTACTCGGCCAGCGAGCAGGTGCGCTGCGCTGCGGGCTCGGCCGACTGGTAGGGACGGTCGTCCAGCAGTCGGTCGAGCAGCGAGGGCAGCAGGCGGGCCTGGTTACTCATGTGTCATCCCTGTACACAACGGCCTGTCAGCCGCGCGCGCCCTGTGGCAGCTCGGCAACCAGCCGCAGCGAGGCGGTCAGTTCATCCAGCTGGTAGTGCGGGCGCAGGTAGGTCACGGCCTTGTACACGCCTGGCTTGCCGGGCACTTCGAACACCTCGGCGCGGGCTTCGCGCAGCGGGAACTTGGCCTTGGCCTCCTGGCTGGCGGTGTCGTCGAGCAGCACGTAGCTGGCCAGCCACTGGTTGAGGAAGCGCTCGACATCCATGCGCGAGGCAAAGCTGCCGATCTTGTCGCGCATGATCGCCTTCATGTAGTGGGCGATGCGCGAAGTGGCGAAGATGTATTGCAGCTGGGCCGACAGGCGTGCGTTGGCGTTGGCGATGTCGGTGTTGTACTGCTTCTGTTTCTGCGCCGACTGGGTGCCGAAGAACGCGGCATAGTCGGTGCCCTTGCAGTGCACCAGGGGGATGAAGCCCAGGTCCGACAGCTCTTTTTCGCGGCGGTCGGTGATGGCGATTTCGGTCGGGCACTTGAGGGCGATTTCGCCGTCGTCGGTCTTGAAGGTATGGGTCGGCAGGCCTTCGACCAGGCCGCCACCTTCCACGCCGCGGATGGCCACGCACCAGCCGTAGCGGGCGAAGGCATCGGTGACGCGGGTGCCGAGGGCGTAGGCGGCGTTCATCCACAGGTACTTGTTGTGGTCGCGGCCATCGACGCTTTCGACGAAGTTGAATTCTTCCACCGGGGTGGTATCCGGGCCATACGGCAGGCGACCCAGCACGTGGGGCAGGGTGAGGCCGACGTAGCGCGAGTCTTCCGAGGCGCGGAACGACTTCCACTTGGCATATTCCACAGTGTCGAAGATCTTCGCCAGGTCACGCGGGCCGGACATCTCGGTGAACGAGTCCCAGCCGAACAGCTCGGACGAGGCGGCCGAAATGAACGGGGCGTGCGCCGCCGCGGCGACGTGCGAGATCTCTTCGAGCAGGTACATGTCTTCGGGGTTGCGGTTGAACTCGTAGTCACCGATCAACATGCCGAAAGGTGCACCACCGAAGGTACCGTACTCTTCTTCGTAGACCTTCTTGAACAGCGCGCTCTGGTCGAATTCGCTGGCGGCCTTCAGGTCGCGTACCAGGTCTTTCTTCGAGGCATTGAGCAGATGGATCTTCAGCGTGGTGCTGGTCTCGGTCTGGTCTACCTGGTATTTCAGGCCGCGCCAGGAGGCTTCCAACTGCTGGAACTCGCGGGCGTGCATGATCTCGTTCATCTGCTCGGAGAGCATCGCGTCGATCTCGGCGATGCGCGAATCGAGCACGGCGATCAGGTCCTTGCTCGGGGTCATCTCACCCTCGAGCACCTGGTTCACCAGTTCGCCAATCAGGTCGCGGGTGCGGTTGCGCTCGGTGTCGGAGCGGGCCACGCGGCTTTGCGAAATGATGCTGTCGAGCAGCGAGGGCTGTGGCGCGAAGTTTTCCACTTCGACCAGGTCGCCGGCCTGTTGCGGTACGGTTTGCTTGTCGGTCATGTTCGGGCTCCTGCTCAGGCGCGATCGTCGCTGGACGGGTCTTTCACTTCGGCTTCACGGCCGAATTCCTTGCCCAAGGTCTTGAGCTTTTCGGTGTTCTGCAGCACGTCCATCAGCAGCTCTTCGAGCTTGTCGTTGCCGCCCATCTTGTTGCGCAGGTCGGCCAGTTTGTTGCGCACTTCCAGCAGCTTGCGCAGCGGCTCGACCTGCTTGACCACGTTCTGTGGCTCGAAGTCTTCGAGGCTGTTGAAGTTCAGCTCCACGCCCAGCTGGGTACCGTTCTTGGCCAGGGTGTTGTCGACGCGGTAGGTCAGGCGTGGCTTGATGCCCTTGAGCACGCCATTGAAGTTGTCGCGGTCGATGAATACGAACTTGCGGTCCTTGAGCTTGGGCAGCGGCTCCAGCGGGTTGCCGGAAAAGTCGCCCAGTACGCCGACGACGAAGGGCAGCTCTTTTTTCTCGATGGCATCGCCGATGTCCACGTCGTAGGTGATATGGACCCGAGGCGCGCGAACGCGGTCAAGTTTGTGCTGAGTGCTTTCCTTCTTCGCCATCGTGTTCTCCAGTGCGAGCAATTCGCTGCGAATCATTGCGCGGCCCGGTGCCGGGCGCTGCGCGTTACAGTCCTTCGATCGTCAGCAGCAGGCGCTGACGGATTTCGTCGTTCATTTCCAGAATGTTGTCGCGGCCTACCAGTTCTTCGAAGCTGGTGTTGCCGGCAATCTGCGTGCTGCTGCGGATGACCGAGTCGTCGGGAAGTTCCGAGCGCACCGGCGAGCTGATGACGCAGAACGGCAGGTCGCCAAAGCCCTTCAGGCGCTCGAAGCTCAGGCCGTAGCGCAAGCCCTCGAACAGCCGCCCAAGGCCAGGCGACTTGCTCAGGCAGTAGAACAGCACCAGGTAGTGCACCACGAAGCGGTACAGCTCGGCGCTGCTGCGGTTGGGGTCTTTGATGACATTGCGAAACCGCGCCAGGTCGAAGGCGTGGAAGCCCACCACCCAGCGGGTCGGGCTGGTGATGCGGATGACCTGGCCGCTGTGTTCCAGGGTCTTGTCGTATTCCAGCGGGAACAGTTCGGGGGTGGTGCTGATCAGGTTCAGCGGTACTTCCAGCTCGGTGACCAGCTGGAACGGCGCGGCCGAGCCGATACGTTCGTAGAGTTCGACCAGGGCCTGGAAGTGGCCCTGGGTTTCGCGCCCGCTGCTGCGTTGGGCGCCTTGCAGGTATTCGCCAAACAGGGTTTGCGGACGGATCAGCGGTGCCACGGTGGCAAGGTAATCCGCCGCCTGCGCCTTCAGCGCATCGGAGATCGCCCGCGTCTGGCTACGCAGCTTGATCAGTGCTTCGACATCGAATGTCTGTGTCATCGGTGCATCGTCCATGAGCCTGCTTGATCGTCCTGAAACGCCAATGGCGTGGACCTGAAAATCGCGCCACTCGGCTGCGGCAATTTGAATGCTGGCACATGAATATCGTGTTGCCAGCAATGCCGAGTAGGGCACCTCGCCGGGGAAGAAGTTCCGGTGAGGGGCGCGATTTTTTCCCTGTTTTGTGATGCGGCGCAATGATGGCTTCATGACATTGCGCGCAGGTTTCGAGCACATAAAATGGGGCTTTGACCCGCAAAATCAGGGGGGGAAGGTGTCAAGATCGCGGTAAAAACTGGCGTGAAAAGAATTTTTCAAAAAGTGATCTGGGTCGCATTTTTCAGTGCTACGCCGTTCATGCCTGTCTTTCATCGCAGCGTGTTTTCGTGATGGCAATGCGACGGAATATGCCGCGTCGAAGCGGGTCCGTATGGGTTGCTACAGCGACTTTGCGCCGGCGATGCGACCTTGGATTCCCCACTCCCACAAGCACCCTAGCAATGCATGTAATTCATCGGTGGCCTCGACCAACAGCACGCCGTTTTCATACAGTACGGCATCGCTGAGCGTGCCCATGCCGCGAGGCATCGCGAACAAGCTCAGGCGCACCTGCTCGGTATCGCTGTGCAGCCGTGAACGGTAGCCCAGGAGGGTATTGGCCCAGCTTGCGTAGCCGCCATCGCGCAGCAGCAAGGTTGCTGCTCGTGCCAACACCGCCGAGATCTCCGTCAGGTTGCAAATGCACGGGGCAGCCGTGCCACGCTGGGCGCCGGGTTGCATCATCAGGGCGTGGTCCAGTTCGCGGCGGCGGCATCGAACAACCATGGGCAGCGCTGCCGAAGGTTCCTGTAGCCAGGCCTCGTATCGGGCCTTGTCGATGCGGTAATACTCTTCGTAATCGACCAAGGTATTGCTGACTGGGATGGACAGGTAGCACTGCTGCGAAGCCAGTTCTATCCCGAGGGCAAAGCGGTGCTCGCGGCTTGTGTAGGTGTCATTGAATTTCATGCTGAGAAGCACCTTCGAGGTGGGTTGTTAGCGGCCATCACTTGGGCATGGCTACCTGCCTGGGCATGTCGTTGCCAGTAGCGTGCATGTTCCGCAGAATGCTCGCATGGATGAGCGCGAACCACAGCAAGGAATCAGCATGATCGATCTGAGAAGCCCAGATGCAGTCCTGAGCGAGTACGCCCAGCGTTACGCCGAACTGCAACCCGAATGGTCGCCGCAGTTGCAGCAGCGCATGAGCTACACGCTGGAACCCGGCGCCCCCAGGCTGCCCCGTATCAAGCCCGGCTGGCTGAGCGACAGGCCCTGCACGTTGTCACCGGACCAGGCGCTGGACCGCGCGCAAGGTGCACTGCTGGGGTTGGCGATTGGTGATGCGGTAGGCACGACCCTGGAGTTCCAGCGGCGTGATCAAGGGCATGTCAGCGATATGGTCGGCGGTGGTCCTTTCCGCCTGGCGCCTGGTGAGTGGACCGACGATACCAGCATGGCCCTGTGCCTGGCGGACACCTACGCCAGCCAAGGCAAGTTCGATTTCGCAACCTTCGCCGATGCATTGGTGCGCTGGTACCGGCACGGCGAAAACAGCGTCAATGGCCGCTGCTTCGACATTGGCAATGTCACCCGCCGTGCCCTGGAAGGGTGGGAGACCCAAGGGCTTGGCTGGATGGGCAATATCGAGGCCTCGACCGCAGGCAATGGTTCGTTGATACGCCTCGCGCCTACGGCTATTTTCAGGCGTCATTCGCTCTCGGCAAGCTGGTGGGAGAGCGTCACCCAAAGCAGCGTGACCCATGGCGCCGTCGAGGTTCAGGATTGCTGCAAGCTGTTCGCTGCCCAGTTGCACCTGGCGCTCAATGGCGCAGACAAGGTCGAGGCGTTGGCACCCAAGGTGCGGCCGCTGCAGCCGAGACCCACGATCATCAATGCGGGGGAGTACAAGCACAAATCCCGCGACCACATTCGCTCGTCGGGGTATGTGGTCGATACCTTGGAAGCCGCGCTTTGGGCTGTCTGGAATACCAACAATTTCAGGGATGCGATCCTGCTGGCTGCCAACCTTGCCGATGATGCCGACAGTGTCGCTGCAACGGCAGGGCAGATTGCAGGGGCGCTCTACGGGGTATCGGGCATGCCGTCGGAGTGGGTGGCCAAGGTGGCCTGGTCGCAGCATATTCGTAGGTTGGCGAGCCGGCTGTTCGAGCTGGCGCCGCCGCGCGATGAGCTCGATATCCCGTAGAGCGGATTGCGTGGGCAGGCCGTGTTTCGCTGCAAGGTAAGATCGATTGCCATCTGCACCACATCCCTTGCACGCCGCCCTCGTGATGAAAACCATAAGGGTGCAATGTCAGGTTCTATTCGTGCGTGTTACTTCTGGCTTTAAATTTTTTAAATGAACTCCATTCTTGTCCCTTGATTAACGCCATATAGAATTTGGCAAAAGCCTCGCTAAGCTCATGATCGTCTCGTAGGTTTGTTTCAGGTAGATAGCGATAACAAGGGATGTCTCGCGCCTCTAAAGGTGTGTGGATGTCACCGTTCTCAGATTTCAGCAGAAGGTCGCGAAGTAGGTTGAGCATGGTCATGGCGTCAGGATTCTGATCCTTGAGAATCTCAAGCTTTTCGCGAAGCGCTCTGGCTGTAATTTTCAGTGTGTCTTTGTCCATTTAATGCCTGAGTATGTGTAGACCGGAGGGGCGCCGCTGTACGCCCCGTCTCCAGGTCGCTGCGGCTTATCAACTGTTACCTTTTCGGTTTTCCGCCGTACTCACTTTGAGCCTGGCCAAGGTAGGCAACTTACCGCCCGTCGACCTGGACGCAAACGTCCTTGCCGTCGATAACCTTGCATGGCCAGTTGTCGTTGATGTAGTGATCCGGCTTGAAGCACACCCGGTCATCATTGACCCAGAACAACTGCCAGGCAGAACCCGATATCAGCAGCTTCGAGCAGGGCGTGTAACCCCTGGCCAGCAAAGCCCCCGTAGTCAGAACCATCACCGCAGGTACTACATAGATCAGTGTTTTAATCGATATCCCGAACATCAACGTCTGGAAGCGGTGCAGCCAGGATGCAGGGGGCGGGTCGAATTTCTTGCCGGTCCAGGCGCAGATCGCACTGCCAACGAGCAGGATGGCGAGTGCCGGTGGGGCCATGAGCAGGCCGAACGCGAGGTACGGTGTCTCCACAACCGGGGCGCCACGTAGCAACCTGCCGTACAGCGGGAACAGGTAGTTGGTATAGGCATAAAGCGAGACGGCCCCTACCAGCAGCAATACGATAAACATGCCGACGGCCAGCAGCCTCATCTTGAGGGGGGAAAGCCCGGGTGAAATTTGTGAGGAGCGAGTATTCATTCTCAGAACTTAGGCAGGTTGAACGTTGGGAGCGATGGCAATGAGGGCATCAATGGCAGCCTGGGGGCGTCTGGCCATGCAGGCAAGTCTATCCCGTCGGGGCGCAGCTTACGGATGACCCACGACTTGGCCTCATCGTAAAGCTCGTCGGCAATCCTGCCTGCGATGTTGGCGGCGGTTTCCTCAGCGTAGCGACGCAGGTCGTCCGGCTTGATCTCGGTGATTGTCTTGTGAATGGCCTCGATATGATCCACGGCATAGCGTAAACCCGCCTTAACGGCATTCTTGATGCCGAAGTGATTGTCGAGTGCGTTCAATCCAAGGCCTACGGCAAATACCACGAGCGCCCCGGCAATGACTGGTGCGGCGGCTGCAGTGAACAGGGCGCCAGCAGCCAGGGCCGCGGCGTATCCGAGTGCCGAGGCGATACCGGCCTTGATCAGTTCCACGCCAACGCCGCCAAACAGGTCGCTCATGACGTGCTCGTCGGCAAATATCCATTCTGCGACTTCAATGGCCACCGCCACGTAGCACGAAAGCTTGAATCCTTTGATGGACGAACCGCGCACTCCATACTTGCCGATGCCCATGCTGACGAGCTTGGCATTCTGGATGCCATAGCGTGGCGCGTTGAGTGTCTTGCGCAGGCCAGGGTAGCCGGTGAGAACGACGTACTGCTTACCATTGCGCACTCTGTAGCGTACTTTTGTGCCCAACCCGTTCATGTCGCGAATGAAACTGGCGGTGTTTTTCGCGTCCCAGGCGGCCATGGCCGCGGGCACACCCCAGGTGGTATTGACGAAGGTATGAGGCAGGCCGTTGTAGGTGGATTTCACGCCGTGCCAGGTGCCGGTCAGCATATCGCCCTGTGTGCGCGTACAGACTTGCGGCGATTGCGTGGCGCCATGTGCCTGCTGAGCAAACTGGGCCTGTGCGTGAAAATCCTCAATGGACATGATCACCATTTCCCGGTGATTCTGGTCCATCTCCCGGTCGAGCTGGCTGAGTTGGCTTTCGCTCACGCTCATGGCGATTCTCCCTGATATTCGCGATCTACTGCCTCATGGCTAGGCGTAGGGAGCCTACACTCCAGACCTCCAGCAGCTCAAACCGGAGGACATATTCCGATGTAATTAATCAAGAAATTGTCTACTGATACACAGGCCCATGATCCACCTGTTGCACGCGGCTTTTGTCCTCGTGGTGAGGCAATCTGGCTTATTGCCATCATTTGACAGCTCCCGGCCAAGCGCGTTTTCATTGTGAGATTTCCAGCTTGATGCAGGATGCATTTACCTGACCGGGAAAGATTGAATTAAATGTTTACGACCGAACGGTTTTTTGCGCGAATTTGGGCCTTCTGGTTTTTGACGCTTATGATTTCAGTGTTGACACTTGGGGTGGCGCCGAAAATTGTTTTTGTGCCAATGGCTGTAGCGTCTTTTGTTACATTTTGCTGGTGCGTGAAATGCGCCTATCGTTCGGAACGATTTGCTGATTTTGCGTCCTTACGTCTCTGTTTCAGCTTGACTGCCGTGCCGCTTTTTGCCTTTGTTCTGTCAATGGCGATAACGTACAAACAAGCAAAAATGGGAGGCGTAGCGGCGCTTGCGATCAGCGCCGTGCCGCTCATTCTTACTGCGTTGGCTTTCGCATTGGCCTATGGGCATCGAAGCAAGGCGAGTTCATTCCTGTTACGCGGTGATCGGGTAGAAGTATTCGAACCCGAGCAGGCCAATTCGTGGGTTGTGGGCGGGCTTGGTGCAGGGTTGAGTAGTCTGCTGTATCCGACGATAAAGAACTATAATAGTTCTATGGCCGTGGTGCTGTGTGTGATGGTTTTCATTTCGCTGTATTTGGTCTTCTATAATCGCACCAATATCGCTTCGTTAAGGGCGTTAAAAGAACGCGAGCGTCGTGAGGCGCGTCAATACACATTTCTTGAGATCGAATATGTGCGTGCGTTACGTGACGCTTCATGGTTGGCTCGGGTTTTTGCACTCAAGAGCCGAAAATAAGCGATATTAGACGCCAGTTATCCAGGAAGTGTGATGTTGACTTGCTCTCTCGACTCGCGAATCTTCCAGGGTAAGACGGTACAAGACCTAGTTGGCGAGGTACTTGCAGGTTTTGGCAGCTTGGCAAAGTGCGATTTCCGCCTGAACAAATCGTTGAAATCTTATAGCTACTGCAATCCGGAAAGATCGCCGTTCGTACCTTTGACTATAGTCAGTCGCGCAATTTCTTTCCGGTGATCATGCAGAGGCTCAATGAGCAGGGGGATGTAATCGGCAGACTTATAGCCCTGTGACTTGAAGAAATTGGCAGCAGTATCCTGGTTGCCTCGTATATTGGTGTACTGCCAAGTTGCCCGTTCGAGCAAGCTTCTTGTATGTGCTCCATCTTTTTCTAATCGTGATTTTTATTTTTGGCTTGGAATTTCTTAAAGGAACTCCACTCCTCTCCATCAATCAATGCCATGTAAAATTCTGCAAATAACTGACTGAGATTACGATCGTCCTGTAAGTTGGTTTCCGGTAAGTAGCGGTAACCAGGTATGTCTCTAGCCTCCATGGGGGCATGAATTTTTCCATTTTCAGCTTTTAATAAGAGGCCGCGTAGGGTGTTGAGCATCAGCTTCGCATCGGAATTTTGATCTTCGAGAGCCTCAAGTTTTTCACGAAGCGCTGCAGCGGTAGCCTTCAGTGTGTGCGTGTTCATTGTCTATCCTAGTTATCAATAGTGCCTATGACTTTGGTGGCCGACCACTCATTACGGTTAGGGGTAAGATATTGAAGTGCGCCACCCGCCCTGTCAATGTTACCTCCAGATTCGGCGGTAGTCGCAGTTTGCGGCACGTAGCTTTTGCAGATATAGCCCACCATCAGGGCTGTCGAGATACTCATTAATCTGTTTGTTGCTAAGACCTCGGGTGCAAAAGTCTCTGCATATTTTAGTTGTTGATCGTGCGCTACAAAGTCAGGGTCCTGTTTCGCATGAAGTTCTCGCAAGCGCTTCGGCTCGACCTGGCTGATGGGAGATGGTCCTTTAAGGAAACTCCGAACAAGTTGCTCATCAGTCGGAAATGGGCGGCTTTGGGATGCCGAAAAGCCCGATTTTCAGTCGCTGATTATTGGATAATCAAGGCAAAGCCTTGGTATCTGGACTCACGGGCGCACCTCTCCCCGCACTCGCGCACTGCCCGCCGCATCCGCTTCAACGCCTGCGCACTGACTCCCGGAAGGAAGCTGGTAGAAAGCTTGTTCTGCTGGCCGATTGCCTTCCTGGGTCTAAAAGTGAAACCAAGGAAGGTAAAGCTCACATGCGGATACCCTGCGCGTCGATTGCTGTCCTTGCAGTACACGATTTTCGACTTCTCGGGATGCATCGTGAGGCCACAAATCGCTAGACGTGAAGCGATTGAACGCATCACGTGTTCTGCTTGCCTCTGGCTACGACAATGCACTACCGCATCATCGGCATACCGGGCAAAAGGACAGTTTGGGCTATTTCGTTGCATCCATGCGTCAAAGGCGTAATGAACTCATGAAAAGATGGCAAGGCTGCCCGCCCATCATCCCTGGGAGGGTTTCTCCCCCATGCGCGCCTTGAGCTTGTGCAGGGTAGGGGCTCGCCCCCGGACAGCTCGATACGAAACTCGGCGAAGGCGTGCTCGAGATCGGCATACTGCTGCAGCCCTTCTTCGGTGAACAGATAGCTTCCGGGGATGTCACGCCATTCCATCGGGGTGCGGATCCGCTGCTGCTTTGCCGCGTTCAACAAGAGCGTCAGCTCTACACTCAACTTCATGGCGGCCGGGTCGTGTGACTTCAGCCGGTTAATGATGACACGCAGCGCTATCGATTTTTGCCGGAGTGCGTAAATGTCCATCGTGGCTCAGTCTGCTGGGTGTAGGGTTTATAGCTTTCGTCAGTGACTGCGCCCGATGTTCAGTGGCTGGCCTGATCGAACTTCGGCAATCAATCGGGCAGTTGAATTTTGAGGCCACGAGCCGACTGGATGGCTACGTAATAGGCGTCTTTCAGTGCTCTGGCCAACTCGGGGTCATTTTCTTCGAATTCTTTCGAGGCAATGGCACCGATACTGAGTTGGTGGAGTTTCGATTTATCTTGCTCACGCCCTTCGAACACGGCTTTCACATAGTCAAGTTGGTTTAGTAGCATCCCATAAATGGGGTAAGCGGGACAGGCCTTGTTCCGCTGCGCGGTGATGTCGATAGCCTTCTGTACATAGCCGAGGGGGGTTGTGGGTTTCATAATGCACCTGGTGTTATCAGTTTGAAGAGCTCGCGTTGGCCAGAGGTCATCTGCCGAGCACCGCCAATGGCGTTATAGGGTTGGGAAGGAACGGACCAGGTATCCAGTACCGGTGCCGAGGTACTCCTCAGCAGCGTGACCTTCTCAGTGCTCTGATAGACGTTCACGATCTTGGGCACGATGGTTTCCGTTTTGTAGATCTGGCCAAGCGGGTTGATCCCCAGTTGCCCTGGCACCACGTCAGGGGTAGGAGAGTACCACATGCCTTGCCGGCCGCCGGGCACCTGGAATTGCCAAAGTGTCTTGCCCCGGTTGATTGTTTCCGTGAAGACTGGTTGAGTGAAGTCCAAGCCGTTCATGTAGCCTTCGTAGTCGGCAGGCTTATAGCCCTGTGACTTGAAGAAGTTTACAGCAGTTTCCTGGTTGCCTCGTATGTTGATGTCCTGTGCCAAGTTACCCGTTCGAGCAAACTTCTTGTTCAGGTACTCCCTACGGGAAACTTCCGTTAAGCCTGGCTTATCCGGTGCCTGAGCAATGGGTGGTCGATCGGGTAGTGGTCGCAATGGCTCCGGTTGCGCTTGTGCACGAGAGATCGGTGTGGCCTCTTTGGGCTGCAACTCCGGCTGCGCCAACAGTTTCTGCTCATTCTTCGCCAACCAGGCCGCCAGCTGTTTGTTGGAGATCTCGGCTTGCAGCCGAGCGCTCCGGGCGGCAATGCTTTCCATGCTGCTCATGACGCCGGCCTTCATCTGCCCCCGAGTAAGGTAGGTGACGATGGCTGTCAGTAACAGCAGCACCAACTGCTCCTGCCCGCGAGCAAGCTGGCGTGCAGCGCGCTCGACACGCTCCTGGGCCTGCGCCGCGGAACCGCCGCTCGGGTCCAGGCCAGCGGGCTTGAGGCCATCCTCGGCGAACCAGGCCGTGGCCATGCCTTGCTGAAGGGTCGACAGGCAGGCCGGCAGCCCCTGATAAAAATACTCGGCGATGGCGGACAGCCCCAGGCCCATGAGGATCAGGTTGCCGACCTGCAGGCCAATGCCGGCGCCGGCCACCGCGCCCGGCGCCGCGCCGACTCCAAAGGCGAACGCCCCGGCCACGCCACCGGCGAGCGAGCCAACCGCCACACTGCCACCGAGGATCATCGACACCTCTTTGACCAGTTGCAGCAGCACCGGCAGGATTTGCTCGATACCTATCGAGGACCACTTGCGCTTGAGGTTGTCCTGAATGATCGGGTAGGACAGGGCCATGGCCTGGCGCACGTTGTCGATACGCTGGCCACCGAGGTAGCCATAGGCCTGATTGGCGCCATTGCTCACTCGCCGGCTGAAACCGTCCCAGGCCTCATGGGCGCTGTTCAGGCCGCTGTCGACGCTCTGGTTGAGCTCGCTGAATTTCTGCTCGAGATTGCGTTCGATGTCTCCCCAACTGGGGATGTTGGATAAAAGATCCATTTTCGCTTCACTGTCCATGGAAGTGGCGGCGCTCGGCGGCGAGCGCAGCATGTCGCGTCAGACCTCAGGATGGGTGTGAAGTCCGGCGGAGAGCCCATTGTTCTCATGACAGGCGTGCGCGGCAATGATGGCAATTGAGCATCGCTGCACGGCTTTGTGGCTGACCGCATCCCGCAAGTGCCATTACGGCCGCGTTCGCAATGGCCATTTGGCGGAATTGGCCAGTGGCGAAAAATTTGAACCAATCCACGTTATGAAACATTTTTCTCCGCCAGTGGACCTGATGCATCAGGTAGCGAGACAGTTCGAGTGGGAGCTGTCAGGCATGGGCGCTGATCGACACCTCAAGAACCTTCTGCGACGGGCCGTTCGGCGATTGCCGGGGGCGCTTCCGGGCGCCAGTGAGGAGGATGAAGGATGGCGATATGACATTGCCTTGCAGGGCGGTATTGCCCGGTTTTCCTAGGCCTGTAGTGAGTTGACAGGACAGCTTTTGCCGGTGTTTCCTTTGGGCCTTTCTGCCTGCCTGGCATTCGGGAATGTGAACCCTGTCGCATTTATTTCAATGCATGATGGCACTTTCCTTTCTGCAGGCAGTCGCATGATTCCGCAAGCACGCGCGTTATGCGCGCATGCAGAATACGCCCGCAAGATCAGGGTTGCAGCTGAGCATCGCAAGCGCGTGCTGGCCGTGTTTTCAAGGAGATTTCGCATGATCATGGACTTGGCCTCCGCGCTGCTGTCGCCACAGAACCGCCGCCTGTTCAAGTTTCACAACCTGGCCAACCCCGAGCAGGAGCTGCTGCTGGAAACCTTCAAGGGCACCGAAGCCCTGTCGCGGGCGTTCAACTACGAACTGTTGCTGGTCTGCGAAGACTCCGGCGTGCCGCTCAAATCCATGATGGGCCAGCACGTCAGCATCGAGATCGAACTGGCCGAAGGCGGCCCGCGGTACATAACCGGCTACCTCACACGCTTTGCCAGCATCGGCAGCGACGGCGGCATGGCGCGCTATACCGCTACCCTCAACCCTTGGTTCTCGATGCTGAAGAACCGCTTCGACACGCGGATATTCCAGGGCAACACGGTCGAGGAAGTGGTTACCGAAGTGTTCGCCCTATGCCCGGCGTTTTCCCGCCACGAGTTTCGCCTGACCCGGCCACAGAAGCGCTACACCTACATTACCCAGTACCGCGAAACCGACTTCAACTTCGTCCAGCGCCTGCTGGAGGAAGAGGGGATGTTCTACTACTTCGAGCACACCGCCGAAGGCCACACCATGATCATCTGCGATGACTCCAGCACGCTGGTGGCCATCCCCGAGCAACCGCAAATCCGCTTCCACAGCGCCTCGGTCACCGAGACCGCCGACTCCATCACCCAGTGGAGCGGCAACCGTCAACTGCAATCCGGCAAGATGGCCACGCAAACCTTTGACTACCGCCAACCGAACAACCGCCTGCCAGTGGCGCTGAACAGCGTGAACAAGCAGGGCGATGTCGAGAACTTCGAGATCTACGACTTCCCCGGCCAGTACACCCACGGTACCTATGACGAAGGCGAAACCCTGCTGCGCCTGCGCATTGAGGCGCTGGAGCTGCGCGGCAAAAAGTTTGAAGGTGCCAGCAACTGCCGGGCCATGAAGCCGGGCTACACCTTCGAACTGCTGCAGCACTACATCCACGACCAAGGCCCGGTAGAAGACCGCCAGTTCCTGCTGATGAGCGTGGAAAGCGAAGGCCACAACAACTACCTTACCGGCCAGCAGGCCAGCTACTTCAACACCTTCAGTTGCGTGCGCAAGAAGATCCCGTTCCGCCCGCAGCTGAGTACGCCCAAACCGACCATTGCCGGCCCGCAGACCGCGATCATCGTCGGCCCACCGGGTGAGGAGATCTTCACCGACGAACTGGGCCGGGTGAAAGTCCAGTTCCACTGGGACCGCAATGGCAAGTACAACGACCACAGCTCGTGCTGGGTACGTGTCGCCCAGTCCGGTGCAAGCGGCGGCTTCGGTAGCATCCAGATCCCACGTGTAGGCGACGAAGTGGTGGTGGTGTTCCTGGACGGCAACCCGGACCGGCCGCTGATCATGGGCAGCCTGTACAACAGCACCAACACCCCGCCATGGTCGCTGCCGGCGAACAAGACCCAGAGTGGGTTCCTGACGCGGTCGATGAAGGGCAAAGGGTCGAATGCCAACTTCTTCCGCTTCGAAGACAAGGCTGGTGCTGAGCAGATCATCATGCACGCCGAGCGCAATCTGGATACAGAGGTTGAGGCAGATGACAGTCTCAAGGTGGGCGGGAATCGAACGATCAACGTCGAAGGCAAACATTCCGAAACGATCAAGCTGGAAACCAGTATTGCGGTGGAGGAGGGTTCGTATTTTGTGACGGTGGATCAAGGGGCAGTGAAAATTAAGGCTGCAACGTCCATCACGTTGGAGGTCGGAAGCAGCAAGCTGGAAATGAAATCGGATGGCACGATTACCCTGTCAGGCATCTCCGTGGACGTTGCAGGCAGCAAAATAATCAATTTGAACAAGTCTTGATTAGCGACAAGGAAAAGTCCCATGCGTAGAAACATCTACGACCGATTATCTGAACGGCGCGAACGCGAAGAATGCCTTGAGCGTGAGCGTCTAGAAGAGGAGGCTCGCAATGCGGAGCCCCCTCCACCAGAGCGTTTTCTTACAAATGAATTGAGTTTCGTTCGTCCAGAAAATTTAAAAGACAAGACGTTTCACGTCTTCACGCTGACGGACATCGGACCTAGCCCGTTCTCGTTCGTCGTGGGGCGTTCGCCAGTGGAACCGGGTACGGACTTGGAGACGCTTGCGCAACAACTGCTTGGTGAGTTGAAAAAGACGTTGTCCCATGTTCAGTGGATCGAGCCGGTTTCCCCGGTAGAAGTAGCTGGATTGGAGGCCCGACGTGTCGAGTTTCGTTGGCGACAACAAGGCCAACCGGTTCATCAAGTACAGCTGATTTTTCTGCATCAGGATGAGTACAAGCGGCCTTTGCTCATGCAAGTTACTGGTACGAGCAACAGTCCCAAAGGCATGACGGCGGAGGAGCGTAGTGCTTTCGATACGTTGGTTGAAAGTCTTCAACTGCGCTATCTGCCCGCGAACGAGGGGGATGCTGAACAGGCCGAATCAGCATGACTGCGGCTGCTGCGAGATTAGATGATCCAATCGAGCACTCCAGCGCTTTAGGTGGATTGCTTGCTGGCTTAGCAATTGGTGCAGGCGCGGTACTCATAGGTATTGCCGTTATCGGGACCGGCGGGCTTGGGGCTGTAGCGCTAGCCGCGATGGTTGGCGCGGGAGCAGCTACTGGCGCTGGAATCGGTCAACTGATTGGTAGCCTATCTTTCGCTTGTAGTGAAACAGGGCAAATACGATCAGGCTCAAGTAACGTTTATATAAATGGGAAGCCTGCTGCGAGGGCTCATCTGGATAATGCCGAGTGTTCGGATCATCCAGGGGGGCCTAAGATATTGGCCCAGGGCAGTGACTCGGTTTATATCAATGGTCAGCCTGCGGCTCGAGTCGGTGACCGAACAGTTTGTGATGCGAAGATAAGCGCTGGCTCTCCTAATGTGTGTATAGGAGGGGGAACAGCGACGACTGATGCAATTGCCCCGGAAGTTCCTGTTTGGCTTGAGCGTTCGGTGATGGCGTTGGGGCTGGCGAGTGCTTTTGTACTGGCAAGTCCAGTGTTGGTGATGGCGGGGTTGGCAGGTGGCATTGCGGGCGGAATGGCCGGGCATTGGGCTGGCGGTGAGCTATTTGGTGAAGGTTCTGATGGCCAGAAACTGATGGCATTTGGTGGTGCTCTACTTGGGGGCGGTATTGGTGCCAAAGGTGGGAAAGCTTTCGATGCGCGATATGAGTTTAAGTCTCAGGGATTTGGATCTAACCTTGGTAACGTCAAGCTTGTAAAAAAACCGGTTCTCCCTCCGAAGTCTGATAAAATTTCACCAGAGCTATATGGTGAGCTAAGGAGTAAGACTCCCAGTGCTGCAATTCGAAAAGCTGTGAATCAAGATGTTACTCTTCCCATGAAAGACCCCGCGCTTCCCGGGCTTGAGGTTACGAAGCCTCTCCATGCGGATCACATTGTTCCCATGAAGAAAATTACAGAAATGGAGGGCTTTTCCCGGTTGACTTTCGAGGATCAAGTAAAGGTGCTAAACTACGAGCCGAACTTCCAAGGGTTGAGTGAAGTGGCAAATACTTCAAAAGGAGCAAAGTCTTTCACTGAGTGGGAGCTGTACAAGAAGGGGAATATTTCTGTTGATCCGGCGTTTCGTTCTGCCATGATAGATAAGGCCGCTAAATTGGAGCCGGAATTACAGCAATATATCAATGGTTTGCTTTTGGGGTATTGAGGTGATATGAAGATGAACTGGTCTGATTCTTTAAGGCTGCGTATTACAAGCGAGCTAAAGGGTTATGATGTGTATTTTTCAGCTGACGATGTTCCTCTTGAAGTCGACTTTCCCAAGCAGTGGCTTGGGTTTGGTTTTCTAGATAGTGAAAAAAAACATATTCCTGTGGAGTGGGCTGATTTTTCTGAGTTTTTGCCTTGGGTAAGCGCATGGCTCGACAAATGTGTGTTAGGAACTGTTTTGGCAGTGAGTGATAGGCCGTATCTCATGTATGTATATGGCGAGGGTGGTGATTTGTATTTCTATATGGGGGGGGCTCCGCTAGGCGTTGAAGGGTCAGATCTCGATAGTTATCCCAGCCTTCCTGCGAGCTTCAGGCAGTTCTATTCAAGATTGCATAATGGCTTTGGGTTTTATATTGGTTGTACTATGGGGCCATCAAGGTTGGAAGATTTTGTTCCAATCAAGGATTTGTGCGATGAAGATTATCCGACGCTTCCTGATATGCTAGGAGTTTTTTCTAGCGGGGCTGGTGATTATTTGGCTTTGGGTGAAGGCCCATTCAAAGGCGAGGCTTTTATCTGGTGGCATGAAAAGCCAGAAAGTCCCACAGAAGGAATCGATTTATGGAATGTGATGGACTCATGGATGTCAATTTTTTTGGAGAACTCTGACTCTAACGAGTATTGTTAGGTATGATTTTTTGCAAGAAGATTGAATACAGACAGTACATGCCGTAAGCCAGCGAGCCCAGGGGAAGCGGCTTTGCGCGAAACTTTCAGGTTAGGTGATGATTCGAAGACTATTTCTCGGCTAGCAGTTTCCAGTCGATTTCGTTTTCGCGACCTGATCGCCATAGGGCATGAGGGCGAGATGATGAATGAGGTTGGTATGTTCTCTAAAGGTGACTTGTTGCAGTCCTTTCCTAGTGTAGATGAATTCGCTGGTTGCTATTTTTTTCAGCATAAGCTTCCCAAGGTGGTTTACGAATATTGCTTGAAAAGCTCAGATGAGAAAGACCTGCTGGTTATATCTGAAGGCTTAAGTGACAGGGCATTTCGGTGGAAGTTTTTGAGCAAGCGCCTCGCTCTTTGGATCAGGGCGAAGTTATTATCTTCAATATTTCGCAAAATAAATATGGGTTTACTCATGCGTTGGTAGTGCCCAATACATATCATGGCAGCCTGAAAGGACGACTGGAATCTAAGCGAGATAATCTATTTCTTTGTATTCCGATCCATCGATGTGAGTTTTCGGGAGGAGAGTCTGAGGCTGAATTTAAAGAGATGATTCGGCGAAGCATTCCGGTCTTTCGTTGGGATAGAAACGTTTGCCCTAAAATTAAAGTATATTTTGACAATCCTGGGACCGAAGCAGGTACAGATGAAGCAGGCGTGCTGATGAAGTACCCTACTCTGCTGTCAAAGATAGAGAGCCTCAATGGTGTGGTTAGTGGGTTTATTGAGATAACGAACTACAGAGGGTGTAGTGGAGGTCCTTTCACCAAAAAAAGAAGTATTCACTCTGATTCGCAATCGGAAAGATGAGCAGGTGCTCACTCACTCTCGATTGGTCGAGGCAGTGCACGATTTTGTTTTCGCTGGAAATTGAAACTGTTAGGTAGAGTTTCGCTCGCTAAACGGCATACCCTAAGCAACGACCGCTGGCTTTGAGGCGGTCGTATATTTTATTTTGCTCCAACACCGAGCTTGCCAGATCGCTAGTGACTCCTTCGTACCGCTCAAATCCATACTGGGCCAGCACGTCAGCATCGAAATCGAACTGGCCGAAGGCGGCCCGCGCTATACACCTATGTTGGACAGCATGGCGTCTAGCCCAGCCACCCCGACGGCACCACGGAAACCTTCACCTACAACGTCCACGGTCAGGTGCTCAGCCACACCGACGGCAAGGGCCAACGGGTTCGGTACGAGTACGACAAGGCCATTCGCCTGACCGCGCTGGTCAACGAGAACAACGCCACGTACAGCTTTGCCTACGACGCTTCGGACCGGCTGAGCGAAGAAGTGCGGGTGGATAACCTGACCCGGCGTTTCAGCTACAACGTCGGTGGCCATCTCACACGACTGGATGAGATTGGCTATGGCGAAAATGCCGAGCGGCCCGAGCGCCATACGCTGTTCGAGCGTGATGCCATTGGCCGTTTGGTCGCCAAGATCAACCGTGATGCGAGCCAGACATTCGGTAAGCGCTCCATAAACCCCACCTAACCAAAGATGGGCAGCGCACCTAGCTGTGTATGTGAGGTGTGCAATTCCATGGCAGTAGCGCTTCGTAGTCTTCCACTGAGCACGCCTGCGGCAGGCGTTCCAGTGCGTGGCGCAGCCACGCATAGGGCTCTTGGCCGTTGGCTTTGGCCGTTTCTACCAAGCTGTAAAGTTGTGCGCTGGCAGTGGCACCTTTGGGCGTGTCACTGAACAACCAGTTCTTTCTCCCGATGACAAACGGGCGGATCGCACGCTCGGCCGCGTTGTTGTCCATCGGCAAGTAGCCGTGCTCGACGTAGCGTTCCAACTTGCTCCAGTTGCTGGCCAAGTAACCGATGGCCTTGCCCAAGGCATTCTGCGTCGTGACCTGAGGTTGCGTTTTCTCTACCCAGTTTTTCAGCTGAGTCAGCAATGGCAGGCTGCGCTCCATGCGGGCAACCTTACGATCTTCGTCGTCACTGTCCTTCAAGTCGCGCTCGACGCCATAGAGCTTATTGATCAGGTTCAATGCGATGTCAGCGCGTCCTGTTTTGCCCTTGGGCTGTACTTTCTGCGCTTCGACGAACTTGCGGCGCGCGTGCGCCCAGCAGCCCAATCGCTCCAGCCCGTCCTGTGCGGCCAGCGCGTTGTAACCGGCGTAGTCGTCGGTCATGACATAGCCGCGATAGCCGTCCAGCAGGCGCACCGGCACCTCCTGCGCTCGGCTGGTGGCGTAGTCGAAAAGGATCACCGGGCGATCAGGTGGGCCGCCGGTTTGCACCCACATCCAGGATTGGCTGCTGGGCTCACGACCAGGCTCTTTCAACACCTGCACACGTGTTTCATCACAGTGGATGATCCGACTGTTCAACAGGCTTTCGCGCATCAGATTCAGCAGCGGCTGAAAGTGCTCGCTGCATTGAATCACCCAGCGTGCCAGGGTCTGGCGCGGGATATCGATACCGTGACGCCCCAGCACTTTTTCGAAGCGGTGAAGCGGCAAGCCGTCTACGTATTTGGTGGTCAGCAGCATGGCCAGCACACTCGGGCTGGCCATGCTTTTCTCGATCATCTGGGCGGGCTTGTCCGCCGTTACGGGCGCTGACTCGCAGTCCCGGCAGCCGTACACCTTGCGAACATGCTTGATGACGCGAATCTGCATCGGGACGATTTCAAGCTGTTCGCTGACTTCTTCACCGATGGCATGTTTACGGCAGCCACAAGCGCAGGTCAGTTCATGCTCCGGCAGTTCGTGGACAACTTCGATACGCGGCAAATCAGCTGGCAGCGGCTTGCGCTTGCCACGGCGTTTGGTTGGCGCAACGACTTCTTCGTCGTCAGCCTCATCCAAGGGCTCGGCCAGGCTTTCCGCTTCGTCGAAGAGTGGCAACTGTGGTGTCGCCGTATCGCCAGTCTGCTCGGTCTTGCGCCCGAACAAGCGCTGGCGCAACAGCGCAACTTCCTCTTCGAGATGAACGATCTTGCCCTTGTCGGACGCGCGCTCGTGGATCATCTGCTCAAGCAGTTGCTTGAGCAGAACAGGATCGTCAGGGAGGTTTTCGGGCATGGAAATCATGCCGCGGATTATACCGAATCAGGCGACGTATCGAGGCGTCAAAACCTGATGCGGACGGTTGCGCCAGAGGTCGAAGCCATCGAGCAGCCAGTTCAGTTCCTGAACGGTCAGGACAATGGCGACGTCAGTCGGATCAGGTGAAGTTTTGAAACGTTCGGACTCCAGGCGTTTGAGCCAGAGGCAGAAGCCGTTGCGTTCCCAATACAGGATCTTCACGCGGTTGCGCGGCTTGTTGAGGAAGACGAAAAGCACTGGGTCGAACACCGCCACCTTGATATCGAGTTCGACCAATGCGGCCAGGCCATCGATGGATTTTCGAAAGTCGACAGGCTTGGGGTAGAGGTACACTTTTTCGACTTTGGCGTCGGGTCGCATCATGGTCGGCGAGCTCCAGAAAGAAATCGGGAGCACAGCATCGGGGATCAGGTAAGCGCTTTGAATGTGGGGTTCATGGAGCGCTTACGACATTCGCATACGACGACGGTGACCGTTTGCTGAGCATCGAGCGGCAACCGAGCGGGATCGGCAAGCAGCTTGCGATCACGGAAGAAAAGCTGGAATACACCTACGATCTGCTCGGCCGGCTGACGAAAGAAATCACCCCTGACGGCACGCTTGGCTACGAGTACGACCCGCTCAGCAACCTGACCACGCTGACCCTGCCGGATGGCCAGGTCATCAGTGACATGGAGCGTGACGACCTGCACCGCGAGGTGTACCGCACGCAGGGCAAGCTCACCAGCTGCTTCGGTTATGACGCCATGGGGCGCAAGGCCTGGCAGTTTGCCTCGACCTTGCCGGCCGACAAGCTTTCGCAGGTGCACAACACCGGCATCAATACCTCGTTGCTGGTCGAGCACGCCTACAACCCGATCCACCGCCGTTACCAGTACGACCCGGCCGGTGAACTGGTGCGTACGCTGGACAAGCTACGTGGCGAGATCAAGTACGAGTATGAAGCCAATGGCCAGTTGCGCAGCCGTGATACGGGCTCGCTGGTGGGCAGCGAAGAGTTTCGTTATGACCCGGCGGCCAACCGGTTGGACTTCAATGCGCGTCAGTTTGACAAGGTCAAGGACAACCGCATCAAACAGTGGCGGGATCAAGAGTACCGCTACGACCCGTGGGGCAACCTGATCGAGAAGCGCTCGGGGCACTGCAAGCTGCAGCACTTTATCTATGACTGCGAGAACCGGCTGGTGCGGGCGGAGACGTTGGTCAATGGCAAGCTGGATAGCCAAGGCGAGTACCGGTACGACAGCTTGGGGAGGCGAATAGCCAAACAGGCGGAAATGAATGGCGAGGTAGAGCAGAAGCGCTTCCTCTGGCAAGGCTTGCGGATGCTGCGGGAGGAAACTCCTGGGCACAGCATCTTGTACCTGTACGAGCCGGGTAGCTATGCGCCGTTGGCGCGAGTTGACCAGGCGGAAGGGGAAGGGCAGAAGGTCTATTACTTCCATACTGACCAGATTGGCACGCCGCTGGAGCTTACGAACAGCGATGGCGCAGTCGTTTGGCAAGCTACGTACCGCTCGTGGGGCATGCTAGAGCAGCTAGATATTAGTGAAGTCGAGCAGAACCTTCGATTTCAAGGGCAATACTTCGACGTTGAGAGTGAGCTGCATTATAATACCTTCCGTTATTATGCGTCGGATATTGGGCGCTTTGTAACTCAAGATCCATTGGGTTTAGGTGGCGGTGTAAATCTTTACCAATATGCGCCTAATGCCACTGCATGGATTGATCCTTGGGGGCTATCTTTCAAGAGTGTGAATTTTGAGGGTTCGCCTGAGTTGTTCCCCGTAACCGGCAACCAAAAAATATCGTATCTATTCAAATGCAAGGGTCTCGAGGTCGAGACTTTACTGAAGCTTACAAGCAAGCTGGTTTGTCAAAGGCTCAGGTCAAATCGATTGGTAAATATACTTGGCATCATTTGGATGATTTCGATCCTGTAACTGGTAAGGGAACAATGCAGTTAGTAACTCAGGCCGCGCACGAGGCTTCGTTGCCCCATACAGGGTCGGTGGCACAATTCGAGAAGCATTTCGGTTTGCCTTCTGGATCTTACGGGACACCTGAAGCTGTAGCTATCTCGCAGGACAAGGGGTGGCTGAAAGGGCGCCCACAAAAAATAACGTCTACAACTTGTTGAGGACTATATGGTGGATGATTTTAAACTCTTCAATTCTGATGTCGCTATTTCAGGGCTTGATATTGATGCACTTGAGTCTGAAATCGGTATGAGATTTCCTGCGGAATTTAGGGCGCTATACCTGACCTTCAATGGGGGTGAGCCTAATCGGGCATTTTGGGCGGAAGACGAAAATTATGAGCCGATTAGAGTTGAAGATTTTAAGAGTATTGCTAGTGATGGCGCTGTAGACAAGAATGAGACTAAGTACATAGGTGGTTGTTTCAGGTTGATGGTGAGCAGGAATGTATTGCCAGCACACTTGGTGCCATTTGCCGTAGATGAGGCGGGTAACTTTATTTGCCTTGATAAAAATGAGGGCAAGGTGATTTATTTTGCGGTGGACATTTTTCAGCCCGATATTGATATGCATCTAAATCACATCAATGCTCAACGGGTTCTTTCGTTTTCATTTCATGAGTTCATTGGGTCCTTGATTCATGAGGATCAAGTTGATCAGTGAGTGTGTGAGGTGTTGCCCTGAAGGCTGAAAGCTTTTACTGGCTTTAGCGCTTTAGCGCTTTAGCGTGAATGTCAGTGAATGCTGGCTTTAATTCAACCTTCGGCGCTATACTTTCTAAGTGGATTTAGTGTGGCTGGGATCTTTAATAACTTAACGTCGGAGGGCTGAGGCGTTAGCCTCAGTCATTCCAGTAAACGAGTCACACTGAATAGAACGTCCTGCAGCAGTCAGGCGAGATTGCTCTTTTAGCCGATAATTCGACAACTAGGCCGTTGAAACGCTCACACAGTACCGCTACGACGAACACGGCCAGCTGAGCGCGGTGATCAACCGCAACGGCGACACCGTGCGCAGCTTCAGCTACGCCGACGGCCTGATGGTGACCCACAGCAACGCGCTGGGGCTGGGCTGCCACTACCGTTGGCAAACCCAGGGCGACAAGCCACGCGTGGTCGAACACTGGACCAGCGACGGCGAGCACTACCACTTCCGCTACGATCTCGATAGCCGCACCAGCTGGGCCACCGACGTGCTCGGCCGCGAGCTGGAAGTGCAGTACAACGCCGACCACCGCGTGGTCGCCAGCCGCGACTATGGCGGCGAGTGTTACGCCATCGAGCTGGACGAACACGGCAACATGGTCGGCCTGACCTTGCCGGACGGTAACCGCCTGCAATTCAAGTACGACGAATTCTCCCGCTTGCTCGAAGAGACCGACCCACTCGGCCGCAAGACCACCTACGAATATCATCACCTGACTACACTGGTGACCCAGGTCAGCTACCCGGACGGCAGCACCTGGCGAGCGCGCTACGACGACAAGGGCAACCTGCTCGCCGAATTCGATGCCCTCGGCCAGATGACCGAGTACCTGAACAGCGATGACGGCCTGCCGCACACCATCATCGATGCGACCTACAAGTCCAAGTACCTGTGGTGGAACACCCTGGCCCAGGTCGAGCGCTACCAGGACTGCTCGGGCAAGAGCACGTACTACCGCTATGACGAGCGCCAGCACCTGGTCGCGGTAACGGACGCGCTGAACCAGACCACCACACTGGAGCGCAAGCCCGACGGCGAAGTGCTGCGCATCAGCCACCCGGACGGCACCACGGAAACCTTTACTTACAACGTCTACGGTCAGGTGCTCAGCCACACCGACGGCAAGGGCCAGACCACCCGCCTGATGCGCACGGCCCGTGGCCTGCCGAGCAGCCGTCAGGATGCCAAGGGCCAGCGGGTTCGCTACGAGTACGACAAGGCCATTCGCCTGACCGCGCTGGTCAACGAAAACAACGCCACGTACAGCTTTGGCTACGACGCTTCGGACCGGCTGAGCGAAGAAGTGCGGGTAGATAACCTGACCCGGCGTTTCAGCTACGACGTCGGTGGCCATCTCACACGACTGGATGAGATTGGCTATGGCGAAAATGCCGAGCGGCCCGAGCGCCATACGCTCTTTGAGCGTGATGCCATTGGCCGTTTGATTGCCAAGCTCAATAGCGATGCGCGGCAAGACTTCGTCTACGACGACGGCGACCGGCTGCTGAGCATCGAGCGGCAACCGACCGGGATCGGCAAGCAGCTTGGGATCACAGAAGAAAAGCTGGAGTACACCTACGATCTGCTCGGCCGTCTGACCAAAGAAATCACCCGTGACGGCACGCTTGGCTACGAGTACGACCCGCTCAGCAACCTGACCACGCTGACCCTGCCGGATGGGCGTAAGGTCAATCACCTGTATTACGGCAGTGGCCACCTGCACCAGCTGAACCTGGATGGTCAGGTGATCAGCGACATGGAGCGCGATGACCTGCACCGCGAGGTGTACCGGACCCAGGGCAAGCTCACCAGTTGCTTCGGTTATGACGCCATGGGGCGCAAGGCCTGGCAGTTTGCCTCGACCTTGCCGGCCGACAAGCTTTCGCAGGTGCACAGTCGCGATACCGGTTCGCTGATCGGCAGTGAGGAGTTCCGCTACGACCCGGCAGCCAACCGCCTGGACTTCAATGCGCGGCAATTCGACAAGGTCAAGGACAACCGGATCAAACAGTGGCGGGATCAGGAGTACCGCTACGACCCGTGGGGCAACCTGATCGAGAAGCGCTCGGGGCACAGTAAGCTGCAGCACTTCAGCTATGACTGCGAGAACCGGCTGGTGCGGGCGGAGACGTTGGTCAATGGCAAGCTGGAAAGCCAAGGCGAGTACCGGTACGACAGCCTTGGGGGGCGGGTGGCCAAGCAGGCTGAAATCAAGGGCGAGGTCGAACAGAAGCGCTTCCTCTGGCAGGGGCTGAGGATGCTGCGGGAGGAAACGCCTGCGAAGAGCATCTTGTACCTGTACGAGCCGGGTAGCTATGCGCCGTTAGCGCGGGTCGATCAAGTTGAAGGGGAAGAGCAGAAGGTCTATTACTTCCATACGGATCAGATTGGTACGCCGTTGGAGTTGACGGACAGCGAGGGCAAGATTGTTTGGCAGGCGACGTATCGGTCTTGGGGGGCGATTGAGCAACTGGCGATCAATGAAGTCGAGCAGAATCTACGGCTCCAGGGCCAGTACTTTGATGTTGAAACGGAGCTTCATTACAATACGTTCCGATATTATGATCCTTAAATTGGACGATTTATTTCTCATGACCCTATAAGCTTGCTCGGTGGTGATAATTTATACATTTTTGCACCTAGTACCACTGGATGGATTGATCCTTGGGGGCTAAGCTGTCGAACAGAGTATCTGGGCAGAACTCCTGGCAAATCTAGCAGGACCGGCCGAAAAGTAATTGAAAATATGAGAGGCGAGGGTCGAATTAGAGGTGAAGGTGACTCGATGGAATTTAAAAGCTCGACCGATAAGCAGTGGTATTCGGTTGGAGAGGCCGATATGGCACATAAGTATGATGCGGTAACATATTGGAATGATAGAAGTGGGTTCTTTGGAGCTAAGTCTAAGGAGGTTAGAAAGTGGATGCTTGATCCGAAGAACTATGAGCTGGAGCATTAATCGTATAACAGGTCGGCAGGTGCAAAATTGAATCAGTTCTACCGGTCGCCAGATAATATTGTTGGTCCGCACGAAAGTTTTCAATATTGAGGTGTTTATGAAAGATTTGTCGGAAGTGAACTTGCAGCTGTATCAAAGAATAGTAGCGGCTATGGAGTCTGGAAATGCACTGCAAGAGAAAGGGGCTTATCAGGCTGCTTTAGAAAAGTACAAAGAATCGTGGAGTATGCTTCCCGACCCAAAAGAGCAGTGGGATCTTTGCCACTGGATCGAAAAATGCAATTCCGAGGTCTATTTGAAGCAGCAAGATTATGAAAGTGCGAAGATATGGGCGCTCAAGGCGGTTGAGTCGAAACCACCTCGAGAAACGTCCAGTTTTATCATTCTTGGTGCATGTTTTCTCGGGTTGGGTGAGGAGGGATATGCATTTGACGAAATGAAAAAAGCTTTCGATATGGGCGGCGAGAGAGCATTCAAGGGATTTGATAAAAAATATCTCGCCTTCTTTGCTGGTTTCAAAGGTTAAAGAATGGGATTTTTACCAGATCAGGTTCATGAGGAGATACTGGTTCTTAGTGAACAGGGCAATCTGCTGATGGAAAAAGGTCGATATCCTGATGCTGTCGAAGCGTTCACGGCTGCCTTGGTCAAACTGCCTGAACCCATCGAGCAGTGGGAGGCGTTCGTTTGGTTGAAGGCCAGTATTGGGGACGCTCTATTTTTCATGCAGGACTATAGTCGGGCCTTGAGCGAGTTTTTTGAAGCCGCCAACGGCCCGGACGGCGCACAGAATGCGTTCGTAATTCTTCGTTTAGGCGAGTGTCTATACGAACAAGAAAATCCAGATGCGTTGGATTATTTATGCAAAGCATATTTTTTGGAAGGGGTAGATATTTTCAAAGACGAAGATATAAAATACTTTAGCGCCGTTGAATCTGTATTGGGAATGGCATGAATGTAACGTCTGTTTTTTTTGGGGCTGGATCTTATCATCGCCAATCTGTGATGTGTATTGTAAAGGCGAGAAAATTCTTGAAGGTATTTTTTGGAATTAAAATGACTAAGGAAATATAGTGCTGAATCACTCCTAGTGAACTAGTAGCTTTCATGAGGGAAATGAACTGCTGGGAGGTTGAGTTCTTTGGCCAGCGTAAAAAAGCCTGGCTCAGGGGGTAGAAGATTCTCAGCTAAAAGAAAAGTATGCAAAGCAACTTGAGGAGATACTTGATAAATATGCCGTTAAGGATAAGTCTAATTATGGGCGACTTGTCGATCTTGGGTGCACTAAGCCTGCCACTTATGATCCTGCGACTGATGAGTTAGAGGTTTTGGAGGGGGGTGAGAAAACGGTAACCGATCCATGAACCCCACCTACCACAAGGTGGAAGCCAAAGTTACCGTGGCATCTCTGGCGAACAGTTCCATGGCAGCAGCGCTTCGTAGTCTGCTACCGATGAGGCGTGCGGCAGTCGCTCCAGGACGTGGCGCAGCCACGTATAGGGCTCTTGGCCGTTGACCTTGGCGGTTTCGACCAAGCTGTAGATCTGCGCGCTAGCCGTGGCTCCCTTGGGCGTGTCACTGAACAGCCAAGCTTTGCGCCCGATCACAAACGGCTTTATGGCCCGCTCTGCCAGGTTGTTGTCGATCGGCAGGTGGCCCGCCTCGACATACCGCTCCAAGCGGTTCCAGTTGTTTGCCAGGTAAAGCACCGCCTTGCCCAGTACGCTTTGCGGTGTCACCTGTGAGTGCGTCTTGTCGAGCCAACTTTTCAACTGCTCAAGGATCGGCAGGCTTCGTTCCTGACGACCGAGGAATCGCTGTTCATCGCTGGCATCCTTGAGGTCGCGTTCGATGCCATACAGTTTGTTGATCATCGTCAGCGCAACATCGGCGCGACCGGTCTTGCCCTTAGGCTGCACCTTCTGCGCTTCGACGAATTTACGCCGGACATGCGCCATGCACGCCAGTCGTTCAACGCCCGACTGTAGCGCCAACGCGTTGTAGCCGGCGTAATCATCGGTCATCACGTAACCGCGATAGCACTCCAGCAGGCGCAGCGGCACCTCCTGCGCGCGGCTGGTGGTGTAATCGAACAGCACGACTTGTCGATCAGGCGGGCCACTGGCCTGCACCCACATCCAGGATTGACTGGTCGGATCACGATCCGGCTCTTTGAGCACCTGCACGCGAGTTTCATCGCAATGGATCACCGGGCTTTCCAGCAGGCGGTCACGCATCAGGTTCAGCAGTGGCTGAAAGTGTTCGCTGCACTGGATGACCCAGCGGGCCAGGGTTTGCCGGGGGATCTCGATACCATGTCGGCTCAGCACCGTCTCGAAGCGGTGCAGCGGTAAGCCATCGACGTACTTGGTGGTCAGCAACATAACCAGCACGCTGGGACTGGCCATGCTCTTTTCGATCAACTGCGCCGGCTTGCCAGCGGTGACCGGCGCAGTTTCGCAACTACGGCAGCCATAGACTTTGCGTACGTGTTTGAGCACACGGATCTGCATCGGCACGATGTCGAGCTGTTCGCTGGTTTGCTCGCCAATCACGTGTTTGCGGCAACCACAGGCGCAAGTCAGTTCGTGCTCGGGCAAGTCATGAATGACTTCAATGCGTGGCAGGTCAGCCGACAGTGGCTTGCGTTTGCCGCGCTGCTTGCTTGGCGCAACAACTTCTTCGTCGGCATCATCAGCGGTAGGTACCCACTGACTTTCGGGTTCATTGAACAACGCCAGTTGGGGCGTGTTGGACTCGACGGTTTGCTCGGACTTGCGATTGAATAATCGGTCACGCAGCAGCTTGACCTGTCCTTTAAGATCGACGATCTGACCTTTGTCGACCGTGCGCTCGACCAACAACTGCGCAAGCAGTAGTTTGAGCGCGGCAGGGTCGTCAGGAAGGTTATCGGGCACTGAAATCATGGCCCGGATTATACCCGGTCAGGCGACGAAACGAGGAGTCAAAACCTGATGCGGACGGTTGCGCCAGAGATCGAAACCGTCGAGTAGCCAATTCAGTTCCTGGACGGTCAGCACGATAGCTTCGTCGGTCGCGTCGGGTGAAGTTTTGAAACGCTCGGCTTCGAGGCGCTTGAGCCAAAGGCAGAAGCCGTTGCGCTCCCAATACAACACCTTGATGCGGTTACGGGCTTTATTGAGGAAGACGAAAGTACCGGGTCGAACACGGCGACCTTGATGTCCAGTTCGACCAGGGCAGTGAGGCCGTCGATGGACTTTCGAAAGTCCACGGGCTTGGGGTAGAGGTAGACTTTTTCGACTTTGCTGTCGGGGCGCATCATGGTGGGCTGGCTCCAGAAAGAAATCGGGAGCACAGCATCGGGAATCAGGTGGACGGTTGGAATGTGGGGATGATGGATCCCTTACTCATCTCACACGACTGGATGAGATTGGCTATGGCGAAAATGCCGAGCGGCCCGAGCGCCATACGCTGTTTGAGCGTGATGCCATTGGGCGTTTGGTTGCCAAGATCAACCGTGATGCGAGCCAGACATTCGCATACGACGACGGTGACCGGTTGCTGAGCATCGAGCGGCAACCGACCGGGATCGGCAAGCAGCTTGGGATCACGGAAGAAAAGCTGGAATACACCTACGATCTGCTCGGCCGTCTGACCAAAGAAATCAGCCCTGACGGCACGCTTGGCTACGAGTACGACCCGCTCAGCAACTTGACCACGCTGACCCTGCCGGATGGGCGCAAGGTCAATCACCTGTATTACGGCAGTGGCCACCTGCACCAGCTGAACCTGGACGGCCAGGTGATCAGCGACATGGAGCGCGATGACCTGCATCGCGAGGTGTACCGGACCCAGGGCAAGCTCACCAGTTGCTTCGGTTATGACGCCATGGGGCGCAAGGCCTGGCAGTTTGCCTCGACCTTGCCGGCCGACAAGCTTTCGCAGGTGCACAACACCGGCATCAATACCTCGTTGCTGTCGAGTACGCCTACAACCCGATCCACCGCCGTTACCAGTACGACCCGGCCGGTGAACTGGTGCGTACCCTCGACAAGCTGCGTGGCGAGATCAAGTACGAGTACGAAGCCAATGGCCAGTTGCGCAGCCGCGATACCGGCTCGCTGATCGGCAGTGAAGAGTTCCGCTACGACCCGTGGGGCAATCTGATCGAGAAGCGCTCGGGGCATAGCAAGCTGCAGCACCTCAGCTATGACTGCGAGAACCGGCTGGTGCCGGCGGAGACGTTGGTCAATGGCAAGCTGGAAAGCCAAGGCGAGTATCGTTACGACAGCTTGGGGAGGCGAATAGCCAAGCAGGCTGTAATCAATGGCGAGGTCGAGCAGAAGCGCTTCCTCTGGCAGGGGCTGAGGATGCTGCGGGAGGAATCGCCTGCGAAGAGCATCTTGTACCTGTACGAGCCGGGTAGCTATGCGCCGTTGGCGCGGGTTGATCAGGTTGAAGGGGAAGGGCAGAAGGTTTACTACTTCCATACTGACCAGATTGGTACGCCGCTGGAGCTAACGGACAGCGATGGCAAGATTGTTTGGCAGGCGACGTATCGGTCTTGGGGTTCGATAAAGCAATTGGTTGTCGATAAGGTCGAGCAGAACCTTCGGTTCCAAGGGTAGTACTTCGATCATGAGGCAAGTCTGCATTATAATATGTTCCGCTATTATGATCCTGAAATGGGTAGATTTATAGTGCAGGATCCATTAGGTTTGATGGGGGATAATCTTTATCGTTACGGCCCGAATCCAATACTATGGATTGATCCTCTCGGCTGGATGCCATTGGCCAACCCAGTTAAAGTGGGGCATCACATGGTTCCTCATTTTTTAGCTACCTCTTTAGGGATACCCCGTTCAACTCATTTAATAACGTCCCTTCCATGCTCTGGCTGGAGCCTGGGCAATGGAATAGAATGGAGCACAGCGGTATGCACGGTTACAATGGTTTGGGCGCGAGTACCAAGCCGGCCGTGACGCTAGATGCTTTCAAATCCGAAGGCCTAACGAATGAGAAATGGTTGCAGTCGTTGGAGGCACATTACAATAGCCCGGAAATTTCCCACCTTAGAGGGGATTTAAGGCTTGTTGAGAACGGAAATCCTGGGCGTATTATTGCTGCAAATGTTTCCCCTGCCGAGGGTTGGGCAGCAACCAAGGCATGGGCGCGATCCAAAGGTGCAAGTTTGCCAGGGTGTAGTTGATGAATAACGCTAAAGTTAGTTACGTAACAGTTAATGATTCGAGGCTAGTGGCTGGCGGTAAGCTAGAGATTGGTAGTGCGGTAGTGGGGTTGAATGAATTCGATTTTGGCGAGTTTGGGTCTATCCAGAGAAAAGTTGTTGTAGGCTGGTTTGGTGAAGAGCGAGCTAGATATGCTAGTGCTGTGCGTGCGCGAGAGATTTCCTCCAAGGAAATATCCATAATTGTCGAGTCCGACGGGCCAGTTGTACTAGATCTCGGCTGCGAAAAACTATTGCTGGACGAACAGAGGCAGGCTCGAAACTTCTACAAGTTGTTTGTTGAAATTTCATTAGAAGTTCCGCTGGAAGCGTTTGGTGAGGTGCCGGATCATATTAAGCCGCTACTGCAATACTCCGAAATATTGCATGTCACGGTTTCCCTCTCTAGCGGCGATGTAGGCACGCACATAGAATCAAGTTCCAAGCGTCCGGTGTATGATGGGTACGGAGAGTTGGGTTTTTTCCTTGCTGACTTGGATAAAATGAATGAGTATGTTATTTCCAGGTTGGGTAGTGGCGTTATTAATCTTAAGGACGCATTCTGCCAGACTGAAATTGCCAATGAGCTGTTTTCGGAAGGCTTATTAGTTTTAATTTGGGGGATGACGCCGTGGCACTATTATCTGTATGGCTTGAGCGGGCCTGAAGATGCTGCTTATATCCCAAAACTCATGAATCCCCAGTTTCAAGGTACCTATAGATTGCGTCATGATATTCAAAATCCAAGCGTTGTTCCAGGTGAGTTTTTGCTGAATTGGCCTGAATGCCTTGGCAAGAGCTTTCCAAAGATACACATAGGTGGGGAAGGGGAGTTGTTGAAGGTCGAAATCAGTGTCATGGGTTTTTACATTCCAAATGTCGGCGTTGGACCTCCGCTGTCGGTAATCACTGCCAGCAGGGAAGAAAATGAGCCTATTATTAATCCATTGCTAATGGTCGATATTGAGGCTGTAGAGCCTGGGCTATGTTTTGATGTGTCGTGAGATGCTGTTTGTAAGGTGTGGAATTGAACGCATAATTTTATAACAGGTTTGTAGTGGATGCGATTACGGGGCGCTTGCTATGAGTGAGAATGAAGAGAATTACTATGTTATGAGCTATAACTCGACGGAGGCAGGATGTCCTGTGAGCATGGCAGGTTTTTTCAATTGCCAGAAATTCGAATGGGATCCCTACGAATCGAATCCTGAAAGGTTGGATATAAAGCATCACTATAGCCTTGAATTGACGAGTTTGGATTTGGATTTTGGAAGTTTAGATTTCGATTTTTATCAGGTCGGTGCTATATATGTTTCAAAAAAATTCTTAGACGTTTGCGATAGTGTGGGCGCCAAGTACAGGGCTGTTCCCTTTGACTTGAAATCTGGAAACAAAATAAGACAGGGTGAATTTTTTATTTTTCTTCCGGGCGAAAGCTTGGTGGCGATGGATAAAGAGCGTTCCATATACGAAGTGTCAAAAGATATTGACAGCGGCGTCATAATTAACAGTCCGCTTTACCCTGGCTCGGTGAGTATTGATAAAATAGACTTGTTTGTGGTTTCTAAATCTGTAAAAAGTGATATTTTTCGTTGCCAAGAGACGCTGGAGTTATTTTGCAGTGAGCGGTTCTTGTTGGCGGCAAGTGATTTAAAGGGGGTTTCGTTTAGTAAGGTGGATAGTTCCTATAAGTATGATCCATGGGCGGAGTTTGATGAGCTCTAATTGCTATTGATACAAGGTGATTTATAAACTATCTACTAAATATTAACCCAGTTGACCAAGGCCGGTACCCAAGCCGGCATGAAAGCCGTCATGCCTTGCGCCCTGAAGTTCACGTCCGGCTTCGTCGCCGGTGAGGTGGCCAGCCGTTACGTGGTCGAACCCGTGGCCCGCAGAGCTATCGGCGGCCTGGTCGGCAACCCCGTCGACATCGCGACGGGCCGCAAGCTGATCCCCGATGAAATCGACTTCAGCCTGCCACAACCCGATCCACCGCCGTTACCAGTACGACCCGGCCGGTGAACTGGTGCGTACCCTCGACAAGCTACGCGGCGAGATCAAGGACGAATACGAAGCCAACGGCCAGTTGCGCAGTCGCGATACCGGCTCGTTGATCGGCAGCGAGGAATTCCGCTACGACCCGGCAGCCAACCGCCTGGACTTCAATGCGCGGCAGTTCGACAAGGTCAAGGACAACCGGATCAAACAGTGGCGCGATCAGGAGTACCGCTACAACCCGTGGGGCAACCTGATCGAGAAGCGCTCGGGGCACAGCAAGCTGCAGCACTTCAGCTATGACTGTGAGAACCGGCTGGTTAAAGCTGAAACGTATGTCGGTGACAGACTGGAGAGCACCGGGCAGTACCGGTATGACAGCCTGGGACGGCGGGTGGCCAAACAGGCTGAAATCAAGGGCGAGGTCGAGCAGAAGCGCTTCCTGTGGCAAGGGCTGAGAATGCTGCGCGAGGAGACGCCTACGCAGAGCATCTTGTACTTGTACGAGCCGGGTCGCTATGCGCCGTTGGCGCGGGTTGATCAGGTTGAAGGGGAAGGGGAAGGGCAGAAGGTCTATTACTTCCATACTGACCAGATTGGTACACCGTTGGAGTTGACGGACAGCGACGGCAAGATCGTTTGGCAGGCGACCTATCGCTCTTGGGGGGGCGATAGAGCATCTACCTGTTAGTAAGGTTGAGCAGAACCTACGCTTCCAAGGCCAGTACTTTGATTATGAATCAGGCCTGCACTACAATACCTTTAGATATTATGATCCGGAAGCTGGGTGCTTTGCTACTCAAGACCCGATTGGATTAGCGGGTGGGCTAAATTTATATTTTTATACGCTCAATCCTATCAATTGGATTGATCCGTGGGGGTGGTCTGGTGTAGACGGTAGTGGCCGTCCGCTATCTGGTTCAAAATATAGCGTATGGACCAGTGTAGAGATGCTGCAAGAAATTCATAGTTTGAACAGGGGGCGCATTTCAAATATGCTAATGGAGAGCTATACAATCGTACGCTACAATACCCTGAGCTTAAGGCTGCTTTACCCGCTGAAGTAGTGGAGCATATTCAACCCGGACCCAGAGGAGGCTTCAGTGACAGAAGCCCACCAAACCACTCTTGGCACCATAATGCTCAGTCTCCTAAAGATATAGAGCTTATTCCGAGAGCGCAACACCAAGCGAAGGGACCGGTGCAAGCCAGTTCACACCCTAATCAAAAGGGTGGATTTAAGGCATTACAAAACACATCGTGCTGAGGTGGCTATGAGAGTTTATAGCATACGGGAAGTTCTAGAGAATCTGGATAAAATGCCGGACTCTTGGTTCTATTTACCAAATAGCAATTGGACCCTGGATACAAAGGGTGCGTTCTCATTAGATAGTCGTGACTTTCCCCCAGATTCGACTGATTATCTCCCGCCGCAGGTGGCTAATGAAGGATGGATCGAAACACTAGACACTCCAATGATACAGGATGTAATTAATTATACGGACCAGCAGCTTCCCTCGGCCACTGTTGAGGATTACTTTGAGGCTTTTAAATACTATATTGAAAATGACGCTTTTTTAGAATTCTAGATTGCAAAGTTTACTAAGGATTGTTTCTAGGCTCTGTACGAAGAGTCTTGAGACGCAGGTCAGGCAAGGCGAAAACAGCCGAGGAAGCGGAGTGTACTGGAGTACATGAGCATTCCGAGGCTGTTTTCAACGCAGCATGAACAAGTATCAAGGCTTTTCGTACAGAGCCTAGGGCAAGAAGTGGCAAAGAGCTTATGTTGAGCGCAAGCCCGACGGCGAAGTGCAGCGCATCAGCCACCCGGACGGCACCACGGAAACCTTCACCTACAACGTCTACGGTCAGGTACTCAGCCACACCGACGGCAAGGGCCAGACCACCCGTCTGATGCGCACGGCCCGCGGCCTGCCGAGCAGCCGCCAGGATGCCAAGGCCTACGGGTTCGGTACGAGTACGACAAGGCCATTCTCTTTACAGGTATGCTTCAAATTCACTTGGCTGGATTGATCCCCTCGGATTGAGCCCTTGTGGTATTAAGTATGGTGAGCTGGATAGCTTGGGTCGCCCAACAGGGGTTCAGGCACGATTAAATTCTAGTCATATTAATAGTGGTACCCATGCTAATCCTAATATTCAACCCCCAGGGTTCATTACCGGGGCGGGCTCTAATAGGGCAAGAGGTCACTTGCTAGGAAGGCATTGGGTGGGGCCGGTGATGACGCGCGAAACCTCATCACAATTCAACAGCGCCCGGCTAACACGCCTGTGATGAGTGCTGTGGAGGGCCGGATAAGAAAAGCTCTAGAGCAAGGTCAAGTCGTTGACGTAAATATTGTGCCAATTTACCATGGGCCTTGCAGGATTCCAGCTGGCATTACAATTAAGGCAGAAGGCTCGGGCGGATTATTTGAAAACCTCACTGTGCTAAGCCCCCAGGAATGTAGATATGGCTATTAATAATTTGACTGCACTAATGCCTTCCCCACAAAGCCCTGTAGACTCGGGAATGGGAAGAAAATGGCCTGAAATAGAGCAGGGTCTACCATTTCCATCCGATTATATTGATTTTATCAATTTTTATGGGGCAGGGCGAGTAGCGGATTTTATACTTATTTTCAATCCATTCAGCAATAACGAAAATATAAATTTTTTCGATCAGTTTAAGTTTGTGTTGGGTGATTTGAAGGAGCTAATAGAGTCCGATCCTGATTATTATAATTATTTAATTTACCCGGCTTCGGGTGGTTTGATTCCTGTGGGCGTGACTGATAATGGTGACTACATATTTTGGACGGTTGATTCTATAGAGGATAGTGACTCTTGGGGAACTGCCATCATTGCGTCTCGGTCTCCTGATGTTGAGTATTTTCAGTCAGACTTGACTACAACTTTGGCGGGTATTCTTTCTGGGGGTGTAAAACCAAATTTTTTCCCTGACTCATTCCCGCCTGGAATGGTTAAGTTTGATGTGTTTTAGTGGATTCAAGAATTATGGCTCTATAAGTTTAGCTGGATCTAAAATTGATTGGATAGCTTTTGTATTTCAAAGTTTCGTCAAGAAGCTACAGCAATATCTGGCTTGGTCAAAGTGGTAGTGTTTGCAGGCTTGTTCTTTAATATTTGATGCCTGAGGCGACTGCCAACATTGTCTCAGTCGTTTCAGTATGCTAACCCTAGGCCCAGGTCGAGCGTTATCAGGACTGCTCGGGCAAGAGCACGTACTACCGCTACGACGAGCGTCAGCACCTGGTGGCGGTGACCGATGCGCTGAACCAGACTACCAGCCTGGAGCGCAAGCCGGAAGGCGAAGTGCTGCGCATCAGCCACCCGGACAGCACCACGGAAACCTTTACCTACAACGTCTACGGTCAGGTGCTCAGCCACACCGACGGCAAGGGCCAGACCACTCGCCTAATGCGCACGGCCCGCGGCCTGCCGAGCAGCCGCCAGGACGCCAAGGGCCAACGGGTTCGCTACGAGTACGACAAGGCCATTCGCCTGACCGCGCTGGTCAACGAAAACAACGCCACATACAGCTTTGCCTACGACGCTTCGGACCGGCTGAGCGAAGAGGTGCGGGTGGATAACCTGACCCGACGTTTCAGCTACAACGTCGGTGGCCATCTCACACGACTGGATGAGATTGCTATGGCGAAAATGCCGAGCGGCCCGAGCGCCATACGCTGTTCGAGCGTGATGCCATTGGGCGTTTGGTTGCCAAGATCAACCGTGATGCGAGCCAGACATTCGCATACGACGACGGTGACCGGTTGCTGAGCATCGAGCGGCAACCGACCGGGATCGGCAAAAGCAGCTAAGATGAACGTGGTCCGATGGCTGAGGTTCTAAGCAGTTTCCATTCTAAGCATGAAAGGGTGGTGCACATATATTCTAACCAGTGGGAGAAAGTTGGGTAGGAAGTGATGGATTAAGACGTCTTTTTAACAGCGCGCCGCCAAGCATGAAGCGCGGTCCATTCAATACTTGGAAGAAATCTTATTGGAAAGCCAGAGCCTTGGATTTTTGAGGATATAAAATGAGCTATATAGATATTATAGAATCTGAAATCAACGCCAGCGGGGAAGAGCCTGCATGCGCAGGGGGGGCATCGGATGAAGCGATAGCAGGCTTTGAGAAAGCTCTTGGTGTTAATTTCCCATTATCATATAAATTGTTTTTGAAGAAATATGGTGCGCTGTCGTTTGCGGGTGATACTTACTATGGTATAACCAAGAGCGGTATTGGTGCAACGTCTGTTCCTAATGTGGTTTTTGCCACAAAAAGTGCTAGAGCTGATGGCGATGCAAATGAGTCGATGATTGTAGTGAAAGCTTCTGGCTATGGTCCGATTTATTCCATAGATGTCTCGACTCTCGGAGGTGCTGGAGAGCCGGTCATAGTTGAAACTCAGCTTTCGTTCAAGCGAACCAAGGAAAAAAATGTAATTTATCAAAGTTTTGAGGAGTTTTTTATTGGCTCGATAAGGCAAGCGATTAGGGAGCTTTGAGTTGTAGTGAATTCATTGTGGATTTTTGTTGGTGTATGTTGGTTGAAAGTTGTTGAATAAGTGGTATGTAATTGTATCGTTGTGCAATTTTTATGAGTTGGGGCAAGGTTTGCTATCTTAGGGCTTAGGGAAACTCCGAACAAGTTGCTCATCAGTCGAAAATGGGCGGCTTAGGGATGCCGAAAAGCCCGATTTTCAGTCGCTGATTATTGGATAACCAAGGCAAAGCCTTGGTTATCTGGACTCACGGCCGCACCTCTCCCGCAACAGGCAATAATTGCCGGCGCACCATCCACAGACTCGACAGGGCAAACAGCGTGGTCAGTTGCGTCGTGTTCTTGGCCAAGCCGCGAAAACGAGTCTTTACATAGCCGAACTGGCGTTTGATCACCCGGAACGGGTGCTCCACCTTCGCACGCACTTGCGCCTTGGCCTTTTCGATCTTTCGTTCGTTGCTGGGCGTTCACCAGCTGAACCGGACGCAGATTTGGCGGCCGGGTACAGCAGCCGTGGCGTAGTTAAAGTACTGACGGGGGCCGGCGGCGCATTGGCGTCCGGCACCCAGGCTTACCTAGATGCGACGGAGGCAAAAAGCATCTCGGAGTTCTTCCAGAAGTCAGCTTACACCCAGCCGACCAATGCATTGGCCGAGTGCGATCCATGAACCCCACCTTCTAAAAGATAGGGCCTCAGCTTACCGTGGTATCTCTGGCGAGCAGTTCCATGGCAGCAAGGCTTCGTAGTCTGAGACCGACGACGCATACGGCAGGCGCTCAAGTACGTGGCGCAGCCACGTATAGGGCTCCTGGCCGTTGACCTTGGCGGTCTCGACCAAGCTGTATATCTGCGCACTTGCCGTGGCGCCCTTGGGCGTGTCACTGAACAGCCAAGCCTTGCGCCCAATGACAAACGGTTTTATCGCACGCTCTGCCAGGTTGTTGTCGATTGGCAAATGGCCCGCTTCGACATACCGTTCCAGGCGGCTCCAGTTGTTTGCCAGGTAATGCACCGCCTTGCCCAATACGCTTTGCGGCGTCACCTGGGCGTACGTCTTGTCCAGCCAGCTTTTCAGCTGACCGAGGATCGGTAAGCTTCTTTCCTGGCGACCGATGAACCGCTGTTCGTCGCTGACCTCCTTGAGGTCGCGCTCGATGTCATACAGCTTATTGATCATCGTCAGCGCCACATCGGCTCGTCCGGTCTTACCCTTGGGCTGCACCTTTTGTGCTTCGACGAACTTGCGGCGCGCGTGAACCATGCATGCCAGTCGCTCGATACCGGGCTGCAACGCCAAAGCGTTGTAACCCGCATAATCGTCGGTCATCACATAGCCGCGATAGCCTTGCAACAGACGCAATGGTACTTCCTGCGCACGGCTGGTGGTGTAGTCGAACAGCACAACTTGTCGATCAGGCGGGCCACTGGCTTGCACCCACATCCAGGATTGGCTGGTCGGGTCTCGATCCGGTTCTTTCAACACCTGGACGCGGGTCTCATCGCAATGAATCACCGGACTTTCCAGCAGCCGATCACGCATCAGATTCAACAGCGGCTGGAAGTATTTACTGCACTGGATCACCCAACGCGCCAGGGTTTGTCGTGGAACCTCGATGCCGTGGCGGGACAGCACACTTTCAAACCTGTGTAGCGGCAAGCCATCGACGTACTTGGTCGTCAGCAGCATGGCCAGCACGCTTGGGCTGGCCATGCTTTTTTCGATTAACTGGGCGGGCTTGTCAGCAGTGACAGGAGCAGTCTCGCAACCACGGCAGCCATAGATCTTGCGCACGTGTTTGAGTACGCGGATCTGCATCGGCACGATATCGAGCTGCTCGCTGGTTTCTTCGCCGATGACATGCTTACGGCAACCGCAGGCGCAGGTCAGTTCGTGTTCGGGCAACTCATGGATAACTTCGATACGTGGCAGATTAGCCGCCAGTGGCTTGCGCTTGCCACGGCGCTTGACCGGGACAACGACTTCTTCATCGGCATCATCGACTACAGCCAGCAGAGGGTCATTTTCCGCTTCATCGAACATGGCCAGTTGCGGCGTTTTGGGATCGACGGTTTGCTCGGACTTGCGGCCAAAGAAACGGTCACGCCATAACTTGATTTGCTCTTTCAGATCGTCAATTTGGACGATGTGGGCCTGATTGACTTCCTGCTCGCGCAAACGGGCAGCATAGCTCTCAAGCAATAATTGCTTGAGCAGGGCAGGATCGTCTGGGAGATTGTCGGGCACGGAAATCATGCCGCGGATTATACCGGGTCAGGCGACGTAGCGCGGAGTCAAAACCTGATGGGGACGGTTGCGCCAAAGGTCGAAACCGTCGAGCAGCCAATTGAGTTCTTGGACGGTCAGGACAATCGCTTCGTCGCTGGGCTCAGGCGACATTTTGAAGCGCTCGGCTTCCAGGCGCTTGAGCCAGAGGCAGAAGCCGTTGCGCTCCCAGTACAACACTTTGATCCGATTACGCGCCTTGTTGAGGAAGACGAAGAGCACGGGGTCGAACACGGCGACTTTGATATCCAGTTCTACCAAGGCAGTAAGGCCGTCGATGGACTTTCGAAAGTCCACAGGCTTGGGGTAGAGGTAGACTTTTTCGACTTTGCTGTCGGGGCGCATCATGCAGGGCTGGCTCCAGAAGGAAATCGGGAGCACAGCATCGGGCATCAGGTAAGCGCTTTGAATGTGGGGTTCATGGAGCACTTACAGAAGCGCTACACCTACGTCACCCCAGTACCGTGAAACCGACTTCAACTTCGTCCAGCGCCTGCTGGAGGAGCTTGCGAAGTTCGGCCTGCTGGTCGTCGTCTTGCTGACGCTGCTCTTGGGGCTTGCTGTAGACCTTGATCCAGGCGTAGAGGCTGTGCACGGACATGCCCAAGCGCTGGGCGACATCGGCGACAGGTTTACCTTTCTCGGTCACTTGCTTGACCGCTTCGATCTTTAATTCTGCGGGGTAACGCTGACGACTCATGGCACCTCCTATTTGGGCCTCATTATGAGGCGTGGAAGTGTCTATGAAACCAGGGGCGATTCAGGTTGATCCCCAGCAGCGTGTTGACAGGGTAGTTTTTGCCGGTGTTTCCTTTGGGCAGTTCTGCCTGCCCGGCATTCGGGAATGTGAACCAGGTCGCATCAAGTTCGATGCATGGTGGCACTTTTCCTGGAGCAGGCCGTCGCATGATCCCGTACAGCTTGCGCGACACGCGCGTCTGCAGGATACGCCCGCACCATCAGAGTTGTAGCTGAGCACCGCGTTAGCGTGCTGGCCGTGTTTTCAAGGAGATTCGCATGATCATGGACCTCGCCTCCGCGCTGCTGTCGCCGCAGAACCGCCGCCTGTTCAAGGTCCACAACCTGGCCAATCCCGAGCGGCAACTGCTGCTAGAAACCTTCAAGGGCGTCGAGGGCCTGTCGCGGGCGTTCAACTACGAACTGGTGCTGGTCTGCGAAGACTCCGGCGTACCACTCAAATCCATGATGGGGCTGCACGTCAGCATCGAAATCGAGTTGTCCGAAGGCGACCCGCGCTACATCACCGGTTACCTCACACGCATCGCCAGCGACGGCGGCATGGCGCGCTACACCGCTACCCTCGACCCGTGGTTCTCGATGCTCAAGAACCGCTTCGACACGCGGATCTTCCAGGGCAACACGGTCGCGGAGGTGGTAACCGAAGTATTCGCCCTGTGCCCGGCGTTCGTCCGTCATGAGTTCCGCCTGACCCGCCCGCAGAAGCGCTATACCTACATTACCCAGTACCGCGAGACCGACTTCAACTTCGTCCAGCGCCTGCTGAAGGAAGAGGGGATGTTCTACTACTTCGAGCACACCGCCGAAGGCCACACCATGATCATCTGCGATGACTCCAGCACGCTGGTGGACATCCCCGAGCAGCCGCACCTTCGATTACCGCCAGCCCAGCATGGGAACATGAGGCTGTCGACCAGTTTAGGCATGTAGGGTCTGACTTGATTAGAGTAATTAAAGGAGTTGATTATGGTAATCAATAGCGGTTCATT
This sequence comes from Pseudomonas sp. LTR0, assembly GCF_036630035.1. Lineage (NCBI taxonomy): Bacteria > Pseudomonadati > Pseudomonadota > Gammaproteobacteria > Pseudomonadales > Pseudomonadaceae > Pseudomonas > Pseudomonas sp. LTR0. The sequence goes on along the minus strand of NZ_CP123734.1, from coordinate 2,899,204 downwards.
GGCGGCGAATCTGGTTGGGTCGTCTGCTTATAGGGAGTTACTTGCGGAGCTAGTCGACGCTACAGGTATTGAGGTTGAGCCGGAATATGAAGAAGTATTCGCTCGTCTCGACTCTGCTAAGATTGTCAAGGCAAAGGTTGATATTGATGACTTGATGTCCATCTTGACAAATAAAATGGATCTTATAAAGCAGTATTCTCTTTCTAAGTTTCAAGCACTTTCAGATGAAGAGGATGAGGAAGGGTATCCCGTTGGCGCGTCGCCTTCTGGCGACGAAAGAAGTAAAACTCTTTCGGTTGGGAAATATTCACAAGGTTTTTTGTTGACCAATCTTATTGAGTTTGCATTGGCGATGTCTGGTCGTGAATGCCTGCTGGTATATATTAAGTTGTGTAGAATCCCACATGCCAAAAAATATACTGATCAAATAATCAAGTTGACAGGTCTTGGGTGGCGCTGACTGTCGCTATGGTTGGTTTTGTTTGAATTCGCTAATGTTGTATTTTTGCGGGCGTCCGTAGCTCTTTAATAACATGTTAGGTAATATTTCGGGGCGAAAGCCCCGATGTCTCTATAAATCCTTAATTCAGAAATTGCGTCTTTCATAGGCAGGGCGCCACCTCTTTGGCAGCACTGCTACAGGTCTGCACCGAAGGTGGCCACTACCGCTGGGAAACCCTCAGCGGCACACGGTGTTCGAGCGCGATACCATTGGCCGTTTGGTCGCCAAGATCAACAGCAATGCAACGCAGACATTTGCTTATGACGATGGCGACCGGTTGTTGAGTATCGAGCGGCAACCAACCGGGACTGGCAAGCAGCTCGGGATCATGGAAGAAAAGCTCGAGTACACTAATGAATAAAAGCGAACCTTGGGATATGGGCCATGAGCCAGGTTACGCGCATTAAAACATGTTAGAAGTACCGAAGAACGAGGCCTTCCCAGGAAAGAGTTTCTTGACGAATTCAATCAAGGCAGTCACTATGTGCAAGAGTTCCCTTTTTTTTGGGGGGGAATTAAATCTGAACTCTATTTTGGTCCATACATGACTATTCCGAGCGAGCAGTGTAAGGCAGTAGCTAGGCACGCCCTGAAAATTTTTGGGGGCGAACTTAAGGTTCAAGCTTATTATGATGATTCTAAAAGTATTTCGGTAGATTTGCTTACTACGCTTGACTCTTTGCATGTGGGTGTTAAGTCTATAGGTACGATAGGGCTGTCAGAAGTTCCACTATTTAGAAGCAGTGGCGAGGAATTTCCTACTCGTATAGAGCTCTGTGCCGGGGCGTTGACTGAAGAGGTTTTCTGGGAAAATGCTTTGGCTTCTGCTGCTTTTTCCATTATAAAACTTCAAAGCTCGGTAATGCCAGGGGATGTGATCGTTGATGTTTTCAAGGATTATATTAAATCGCCAAAAATGCCTCATGTTTATTTGACGGTCCCTTTTATGTGGAACGATGCTTACTTTCCGCAGCTTGAATTTGCTTCGCTTAAAGTGAATTGGTTGCAGTGTGTCGCCATTTATGAAGAAGAGCGCGCCTTCGTCGAAAAGTTCGGCGGAGATGCATTCGATGATTTATTGTCGGATCAAGAAATTAATACGCTTGATTATGATCGGTTGCCTGTTAATTTGACCCGGGTTAAATGATTTTAAGCAGCGTAAGACTAGTAAGCTTGCTATGCGGGATATTGGCTTCGACGCCTGGCATCAGCCGGGAAATCGGCATGCTTGGCCGCGCGCTTTACGAGTAGGGCAACATTGTTGGCTTGGATTTGGGCTCGCCTGGCAGTAAACGACTCAACGGCTAAGCTGGCCTGCGGGTCACCATTATCGACGCGACCTACAAGTCCAAGTACCTGTGGTGGAACGCCCTGGGCCAGGTGGAGCGATACCGGACTGCTCGGGCAAGAGCACGTATTAGCGCTATGACGAGCGCCAGCACCTGGTCGCGGTGACGGACGCGCTGAACCAGACCGCCACGCTGGAGCGCAAGCCCGACGGCGAGGTGCAGCGCATTAGTCACCCGGACGGTATCCCGGAAACATTCACCTACAACGTCTACGGTCGGGTACTCAGCCACACCGACGGCGTATCGCTACGATCCTTGGGGCAACCTGATCGAGCCGCCACTGGCGCAGGTCGATCAGGCTGAAGGGCAGCAGCAAAAGTTTTATTACTTCCATACCGATCAGATCGGTACGCCGCTCGAGCTGACCAATAGCGAGGGCGAGATCGTTTGGCAGGCGACTTATCAGTCTTGGGGAACGATTGAGCAGCTGGCGGTCAATGAAGTCGAGCAGAATCTGAGGTTTTAGTTGCAATACTTTGACGACGAGACCGGGCTGCACTACAACACGGTTCGGTAATACGATCCTGAGGTGGGGCGGTTTTTATCACAGGACCCGATTAGATTATTTGGAGGAAATAATCTTTACCAGTACGCGCCTAATATCTCTTAATAAATCCATGTGCCCAGAAGTGCGCTGATAAGGAGTAAGGTATGACGCCGGATAAAAAATTTGTGTTTGCTGTGTTTGATGAGTTGTATGGGAGTAACTTCGAGAGGTATAAGACGTCTCTAAGTAAACCAGTGAATGATGATGTGGACCCTTATGCGAGGGCGAGAAATTCTTTGGCTGTTTTGAGTGATGCTCAGAGGGCCGATGTGTTTGATTTTTTTAAAATTATTATCGCAGATAGTGCTTCGGTGGTGTTGGGTGCTCTCGACGGGGTGCACTTTCCAAATGATTTAGAGGGGGAGTTTGTTGTTACCTGTGATGGGGGGGAGATCCAAGGTGATTTTATGGATATTTTTATTGAGAAGGCTCAAGAAGAAAATATTTACGGCTAAATTTTTGAGCGATTTCCTCTTTTTCTAGCCTGTGTGAGCACTTTGCGGTACGTCTTTGCTTAGGTCGAGCTTTCCGCGACTGTTCGGGTAAATCAGGGTCTAACACAACTAGCGTCAGCATCTGGTGGCGGGACCGATGGGGGGATAACCTGCCCCGGCGTTTCAGCTACAACGAGGGCGGGCATCTGACCTGCGTTGATGAAATCGGTTATGGCGCAAATGGCGAGCAGCCGCTACGCGAGACGCTGTTCGAGCGCGATGCGGTTGGTCGACTGATTGCCGAGCTCAACCGCGGTTTGTTTAGAGATTTTGAAAAACAAATTGCAAAAGATGTGTTGGAAACTGGGCCGGCGGGACAAGGCCCACTAAGGCTCTCTATAATGTTTTTAAAAAGGGTGATCTAGTTGATGGAGAAATATTTAGCAACTAACTTGCGTGGTGATTTTCGAGATACGTTGTTAGGTTTTATGGCCGCCATGTGCGAGTGGGAGACGTTGGGCTACAAAAAAACTTTGGAAGCTTTTTCGGACGATTCATTAGGAGAAGCCCTTGATCGAAGCATGAAAAGTGATCTTTTGAAAATTTTTAAAAAATATCTCGTAGACGAAGGTCGCAACTATGATCGCGTGGAAAATATAGTATGTGGCAGATATCCTGAATATGATTTAGTTAATGATGAGGTTGAGGTGTGTGAGAGCAATGGAAGTACAGTGTCTGTTATTATCAGGAAGAAAACAGGGCTGTGTGCTTCCTTTAGGTTAACTTTTATCATGGACGGTGAGACATGCAAGGTCAGCAGGCGAGATCTGCAAAATGGGGAGAAGTGGCAGAGAACTTATGTTTAGTGGGCTGCGATAGAGTATCTGACTGTCGGTGAGGTGGAACAGAACCTTCGATTCCAGGGCCAGTACTTGGATAACGAAACGGAACTGCGCTATAACAAGTTTGGCTACTACGATCCGAAAGTCGGTAGATACATAAGTTGTCCAATCATGCAGCAATGCGGGCAGGGGAAGTGAATATTCATACACGAATACGGCAAAAAACGACTGGTCCAAAGCGGATTACCAAAAGGCTATCCACGGAGTCATGGTTGATGAGAGAAAGGGTCTGTGCGCAGGTTAAACGATGCTGAATAAAGGTTCTGTTAGAGGGTCAGATTGTGGCTAAAAACTTTATACTTTCCATTTCAGATGATTATCCTGAGAGTTATTGGCTGAAGATAAAGATGTTGTCAGGTGAAGAGTCTGGGGTTTTTAAAGATGGCGTGGCTGTTAGCAAGGATATAAAAGTCTGCTTCGAGGGATCAAAAAGGGTCAGTGTCTCCAAACTACTGAGCTATGATTTTTTTTACAGTGATGGGCCCAATTTGATTTCGCCACGGCTCTACGAATTAATGAAGGCAGAAAATATTTCTGGTGTTCAGTTTGTGGATGCGAATCTACTGATAGGTGAGGTTTCCTATGCTGGTTACAAAGTGTTAAATGTGACTGGTAAGTCTCCAGTTTTTAACTTGAAAGAGTCCGTTAGCGAACCCTTGCTTAGCTATCTTCCAGATGGTCCTAGATGGTTCAGCAAGATAGTTTTGGATGATGAGACAATACTTTCTAGTGATGTCGTTAGGGCTGAAGAGGAAAGCCCCGTAATTGTGGTGACTGCTCGCGTCAAGTCTATTTTTGAAAGTGCCTCGGTTCGCGGAGTGCAGTTTAAGAATTAGATATCTTGTCTTCGAGTTTTTCGAGAATTACTTTCTGCACAAATTTTGTTGTAAGCGTTTGGTGGCATAATCTTTAACGGTGAAGGATGGTTTTGATAGCGGGGTTTAATAGCGCCTCAGTTCAAGATATTGTTAATAATAAAAGCTGTAGAAATTGCCCTTCGGAACCAGGAGGGAACATGGAACGTTTCCTGTCTCTATAGCGTCGAAGGCAAAAGAATTTGGTTTTACCGCTAAAGAAATTAAGGGGGCGACGGCGCCGACTAGATATGTTACTTTTGTTGGTGTGACAGACAAACATGGTAGTCCTGTACCGGACGACCTGCACCATGATAGTAGAGCGGGAAGGCTGCTCCATAATAATTTAATTAAAGAATTGAATGGCGCGCAAAGCAAGGCCCAAGCGCTTAGCGTAATCGATCCAGATTACAGCAAGTCCATGAAGCCAGGAGCATGCTAAGTGAATTCTTATGATATTGAGCGGTATGAAAAAATTCATGTTTGGATAGGTGTAAATTTCTCTTCGGAGGATGACTACCTAAAGTATTTCGAGTTGGACTATTCTGTGGATTTGGATGATCCGGCATACAAGGTTTGTGGGTTTTGCAGAGATATTGGTGTGAGATGGTATGACGAGGATTTCATCGGGATCATCCCAAGGAAAGCGGAGGAGGTGAGTTTAGATGAAATCTTGATTGAATCTGCGGTTGACTCCAGTTGTATTGAGGATTTAAAGGCAGAGTGCTTGAGGCTTGGTGTTGCTAAGGCTAATGCAATTTTTTGGTACTCCGATGGCGGTACGAATATTTCCAAGCCCCTAAAGTCGAATTATAATGGCTTGAAGTATGCGGGATTATATGAAGGTGAATGATAAGCTCGACATAGGTGCCGAGGTGACAGCCTGGGACGGCGGGTGGCCAAGCGGGCTGAAATCAATGGTGAGGTTGAGCAGAAGCGCTTTCTCTGGCAAGGCATTGCGAATGCTACACGCAGAGACGCCTGGGCAGAACACCTGTACCTGTGCGAGCCGGGTAGCTATGGCCGTTGGCGCGGGTTGATCAGGCTGAAGGGTAAGAACAGAAGGTCTATTACTTCCATACGGATCAGATTGGTACGCCGTTGGAGTTGACGGACAGCAACGGCAAGATCGTTTGGCAGGCAACGTATCGGTCTTGGGGCGCGATAGAAAATTTGTCGATCAAACAGGTCAGACCAGAATCTGAGTTATCCAAGGCAGTACAATGAGGATGAATCCTGACTACATTATAATACCTTTCGGGACTATGACCCCGAGGTGGCGCTATTCATTACGCAAGATCCAATAGGCTTACTAGGTAGTTCAGACCTTTACAATAATGCGCCCAGTTCCTCGGGCTGGCTTGACCCATTAGGTTCGTGTGTCAGGACTAATGGTGTGACAGGGCCGGCAGGTCAACGCATAAAAGCAACCGCAATCATCACTTTAAACGATGTGAATCAAGGTGGTGGAGCAACTAACGCCACGTCCAGAGCGTGGGCTCGAATGATGTGGAACTCTGATGATGATACAGTGCATTTAATTGGCAGGCTTTTAGATGGGGCAGTGGTAATGACGGCGTGCACCCTCTGTTAAAGGGGGCTAATCGTAGCCAATCTAAAGTATTTGAAGCGCAAATTGCTAATGTCATTAAGAAAAAATGGCGTTGTGGATGTAGAGCTAAACTTCGTGTATGGTAATAGTGGCAAGCGATCGACTTTCATAACCTATGACGCACATCGTCAAGGTGAGAATATCCTTGAAGGTGTTTTAGGGAATTAACATGACCAAGGAAAATGTAGTGATGACCCCTCCTGGTGAACTGATAGCTTTCATGAGGGAAATGAACTGCTGGGAGATTGAGTTTTTTGATCAGCGTAAAAAAAATCTGGCTCAGGGAGTAGAAGATCTTGAGCTAAAAGATAAATACGCAAGAAAGCTTGAAGAAATACTTGATAGATATTCAGTCAAGGATAAATTTAACTACGGGCGCCTCATGGATCTTGGGTGCACTAAGCCTGCCACTTATGATCCTGCGACTGATGAGTTAGAGCTTCTGGGTGGTGATGAAAAAATGCTGACAGTTCAAGTGCAGCAAACTAAAGGTGCTGAAACGTGCTCCAAGATGTATTTAGTGTCTAAAGGTGGCTACTGGAAAATAAAGAAAAAAGAAGTTTTAAGCTTTGATGATAGATGGCGTCGTTCTCCGCTGTAAGGATTCGTGCTTTTGGTTTGAAAGAAGTTTTAATTGGTTTGTTTGTTATGTGGTTTCGTTTATGTAATCGCCTGGGGAGAACTATCATCTTCTTGCAAATTCTTATTTTGTATGTGATCTGACTAGCATAACTAATGCGCGTAATCAGACCACCCACGCTGGAGCGCAAGCCCGACGGCGAAGTGCAGCGCATCAGCCACCCGGACGACACCACGGAAACCTTTACCTGCAGCGTCTACAGAGTCGCTACGAGTACGACAGGGCCATTCGCCTGACCGCGTTGTTCAACGAGAACAATTGGTTGTCGATGATGTCGAACTGAACAGGAGAGTGCAATGAATTGGCAGGCATTAGAGAGCACGGCTTTAACCTTGGTGACAAAAGCTCTGCAAGATTTGAGTGTGGAACATCCGGATGAGCAGTTCTACGCTTGCGCGCTTTATACGGATAGTAGCGCTATGACCATGGCGGTTGCGGTTAATTCCGTTGAGGCACTCGAGGAGAAACTTAAGGGGGAAGGTGAAGAAGAGCGTGAAGAGTTGATGCCCTACTATAAGTGGGCTTCTTCAGAATGGAAATACGAGGGGTGGAAGGGGGAGTATTTCAAAGATATTTGTAAGGACCTGAGAGAGGCAAGTGCCCGAAGCGATATCTTACGTTTTAAAGAAAGGCTGCTCTCGCTCATGGTTAATGTTTTAAGCTCTCTGCGTAGGGAAGGTTTCTTTTCATCCTTTAAGATTCAGGAGCCGATGCTATTTGTCACTGTTACGGATGATGATGGTGCAAAAGAGCTTGAAAATAAAACAGCTGAACTGCTCAACTCTTCCGAAGAATATAACTATTTTATCAGAAGATTTGATGGGTGAGCGCTGTTGCTGGGGCGCTTAATGGCGGGCGGGCTACACAAAATCGCGAGCATAGTATCGGGCATCAACATTCGGCTTTGTATTTGGTGAGAGCGCTCACGGCCGGCTGAGCGCGGTGATCAACCGCAACGGCGACCCCGTGCGCAGCTTCAGCAACGCCGAGGGCCTGATGGCGACCCACAACGCCCTGGACCTGGGCTGGCATTATCGCTGGGAAACCCAAGGCGGAAATGCCGAGCGGCCGGAGCTCCACACGCTGTGCGAGCGTGGAACCTGCCGGATGGGCGCAAGGTCAATCAGCCGTACTATGGCAGCGGTCACTTGCACCAGCTGAACCTGGATGGGCAGGTGACCAGTGACATGGAGCGCGACGTCCTGCACCGGGAGGTGTACCTGTCCGAGCCGGGTAGCTATGCGCCGTTGGCGCGGGTTGATCAGGTTGAAGGGGGAAGGGCAGAAGGTCTATTACTTCCATACGGACCAGGTTGGTACGCCGCTGGAACTGACGGACAGAGACGGCACAATCGTTAAGGGCAGTATTTTGATAGTGAAATCAATCTTAACTATAATACTCTTCTTTATTATGGTCCTGAAACTGAGATGTTCATTACTTAGGAACCGATTGGGCTTGAAGGCGGTAGTAATTTTTATAAATATGGGCCGGAACCCACTGGGTGTGTTGATCCGCTAGGGCTGGTAAGCTGCAGGAAAGCCTTGCTGCCGCGCGCCATGACAGATTTGAGGGTTTAAAATGCTGGATTTTCAAAACCTGATTGATGAAATTGGGCGTGCGAACTTTTTTTCTAAGATGGGGGAGGTGGCTGATAAAGTTGAAAATGTTATATATATAGAGAGCGTGTTTAAGGTCTTTGTTGAACCGGTAGAGGCTGAATTTCTTGGTGCTTACGAAGACCTTGAGTGGTTACCGACCACTCCCACTCAAGATGATCCGTTCAAGTTTTTTCCGAAGCCGCCTAAGGATTTGCTTGATCTTAGGCTTGGAGTAAGTAAAGCTGTACTGAAGTCGGTAAGGAATGTTCCCAAAGATAAGTTTTTGTCGGGTGCGCATGACTTTAGTGTGGCTGCTAGAAACGCGGCTTGTTTTGCGTTTCGCCAGTATGTCTCTGAGTGCTACTATGGGGAAGACAGTGTCTGGTTGAAGATGGTTGAGTTATATTGTTCTGGCAGATGGCCCGTTGGATATTCAAAGGATAAATTGATTGTTATCTAGATTGGTTTTTGGAGCGGGCGTTTGTAATGGGGGCTTTAGGTTGCTGGTGTTGGGGTGGGGAACGTTTTCAATAGATACATCCAAGTGTCTATGTTGACCCGCTGGGCTTTCATTTGGATCCGGCAAGGGAACACATAATGCGATTGCAACTTTGTACGACAGCAGCGGCAATGTGAAAGGCCACTGGTGTTTGGCAACGTGGAAATATGACGCCAGATGAGGCAGCAGTAGGGGTTTCAAAGAACACCCTCGCTACTCATGCAGTATCTGGTTCTGGGGCGGTTAGGGATGTAGGGTTCTATGAATAATTTCGTCGCGTCAAGCATCGAGTGCTATGAAGAAAACGATGTTTTAGTGGTTGCTATTGGTGAGGGCGGTGTTGATCCTGTAAATTATCTGATAATGACTCGCTTAGATGATGAAGATAATTTGAGTGTTGATGATGGTATTGGGTTGCAAGTTTCGGGCGTAACCTATGAAATGGCGGGCGCTATAAAAAAATTAGTCTTGGAGGAAAGTGGTCTTAGGGTTGAGGTCAAGCCGCCGTTCATTGATAGCTTGGGTGGTTCAAGCATCCTTGTGAAATTTGATGAAGGAGTTTTAGAGCTGGCAGGGCGGATTTCTTCCTTGCGAGAAGCTTTGCAGGAACTTTTTAATGGTAGCGCAGTTGAGTTGGTTGTTTAGAATGGTTTGTCTTATGTGTTGAGCAACTAAATAGCGGTAAAATTTTGCTGTTAGGAGGTGGTCGTGATTCCTGATAAATTTAAGGATTTGCTTGGGATTTTAAAATCTAAGCTTGATATGGGGCTTTCTGAAAGTACAGGCATGCAGCGCATAACAAGCGAAGAAGTAAAATGGTCTAAGGGGCCAAGCCTTTCTATATTGCCTTATGGGTTGGAACTGGCGGGGGTGACTCCGTCTCCCATGCTAAGCGCTGAGCCAAAGAATAAAAAAAATTGCTTTAAGTTCTATTGTTCTGAACAGCATGGCTTTTATAAGTCTGATATATATGGTGTGAGCTCTACAGCAATAGAGACTGAGATATATCAGGTGGAGGGGCAGTCGACCTATTCAGTCCGCTTTGACGATGAAGGAAAGGCTATTAGGGCGTCTGGGGTCATATTTGAGAATCGAGTCCCAGATATATCATGCCGCCTGGAGGACGATGGTGAATATTGGTGCTATGAATATAGGTGTGAAGCAGCACGGATAGTATCAATGATTGCTTATGCAAGCAATAGTGCTCCTGGTACAGAAATATTCATTGAGCGAGATGGCGAAAGCGTGGTTGGCTTGTATTTTTACGACAAAAATTCAAAAGTGCACCTTTACAAAGTCTAGCTGTCGAATTTATGCGTGATTGTTTGTTGTGTCACAGGTGTAGAAGTGCCATGAAGAGGTTGCGGATGACGTCGCTTAAGGTTTATGAGTGGGAAGAAAGAATAAAAACAAGTTATAAAAAAATAAAAAGCGGGGATATATTTTGCTTCGCATTAGGCTCCAAAAAATATGGGGTTGGTCGCATTATGACCCCAAATAGCCTTGGCCATGTAGTGGAGATTTTTGACAAGGTTCTTAGTGTTCCTGTGGTTGATTCAGTTTCTTTCGAGCGCTTGGGTGACCCTGTCATATTAGATTCTTATTCGCTTTTTGATCGTAAGGCTGAGGGTGACTGGAGAATTGTTGCTTACGAATCGGATTATAGGCCGTCAAATCAAGAGTCGGTGAGGTATGTGTACGGCGTGGCTGATAATGTGAGGCTTGTTGATATTTTTGATAATGAGACCTCTTTGACGGGAAGTAAGCGTGACTACCCGTCCTATTCCCCGATGGGCGACAAAGACGTGAAAGAAATGTTTCGGTATTTTGGCTGAAGATTTAAGTTGGTCTTTAATGGTGTGTGTTCTTCTGACTCTACTGCCTTTAAGTGGGGGCAGCAGAAGCGTTTAATTAAGTCTGTTGAGGGCGCCGTTGTAGGCTTTGTACGAAAAGAGATTCTCCAGAATTTCCCTAATGGTATTTTCGAATGAATAATACTAAGCAACAAGTACCATCCCGGTTGTTCGCTTGAATTGAACAGCGGTAAACTCTCCAGCTGCCTCGGCGTTAACGTCGCTGCTGGTAGTCTATGCTTACGATTCGATCCATCGTCGTCACCAGTACGACCCGACGGATAATCGCAACCTCAACTACTTGTAATACGGCTGCGGGCATCTGCACCAGTTGAACCTGGGTGAACATCGTCCTACCCAATCATGCAAGCATTCACACCAATGCTTATAAGTAGATCGTCTGGACGATATAGATAAGAGTGGTGACTTCTTGAGCGTGTTGGATATGATCGATTCTGAAATTGCCCATGGAATATATTCTGGATTGGACAAAGCATGAATAACTTGAAAGATCTTGAAGGAAGATATTTAAAGATTGAATCTCGAGCAGAGGAGGTCCTGTCTTCTTGTTTGTCTGAGGCTTTATCCAGAGCGAGAAAAATAGTAATAAGCAAGGGGGCGTTATATAACGTCATTCCATATGAGATCGAGCGGGCCGGCTTTAAGAAAGGGAAAGTTTTAAAGAAAATTCCAGTTCATATTAAAAATACTCATCTGTATCATTTGGATGAGTATGACAAGGTGATCTTTGTTGAGATTTATGGGCAGTCTGAAAATATCATCAATAAGGAGTTCTATCGCTATAGTGGCGGATGTATTGAGCGGATCTGTTTTGCCAGTAGCGGAAAGCTCAGGAATGTTTCGACTTCATTGCTTGAAGAGGGCGCGGTGGTGAAAAGCATGAATTGGGGCCAGTACGGATGTAGTGAGTCAAATTATGTCTACGTTGATTCTCGCCTAGAAAAAATACATGTTCGGCAAAAAGAGCATGTTGAATCTGTATTTAGTGACTTCGACGTGAATTTCAAATATGAGTCCGGCGAGTTGGTTAGTATAATAAATGTCTTTCCTAATGGTTATGAAGAACAGCGATTTCCTTGATATAAATGCAAGGCCCAGACCTCACAGTTGCAGTGTACTTCGCGTGAGCAGCCGCCAGAACGCCAAGGGCCAGCGGCTTCGCTACGACTACGACAAGGCCTTGCGCCTGGCCGCACTGGTCAACGAGAACAACGCCACGTACAGCCTTGCCTACGACGCTTCGACCAGCTGAGCGAAGAAGTGCCGGTGGATAACCTGACCCGGCGTTTCAGTTTCAACGTCGGTGGACATCTCGCGCGGCTGTGTGCGCGACGCCTGGTGGAAAGCGCAGCGCCTTGCAACGGCCGCTGGATCAGGCGCCGGTGGAGCGGGTGTCGAGCTTGCACCTGAGCAGCTTGGCGACCACTGTGAGTGAAGTGCAGCGGGCCTTAGCACCATGAGTGCTTCTGCACGGGCCTTTTAACAGCACGAGGCTGCTCCAGACATGGCCACTCTTGGCGCTCGGCAGGGGGGGCGAGAGGTACGACCTGGAGTTCGTGTTTGTGTCGAGACCGGGCGCCGCCCCTGCGGCACTCAGTCTCAAACACATCCCACATCTCAAGCCATACGCTCGATCAGCGCCCACAACGCCGCATCATTGAAATCATCGACAACCAGTCTGGCTCCCGCTGCCAGCAACCGCTCCGGCGTCTGCGTCGTGGCCACGCCCACGGTAAAGATCCCCGCGCTACTGGCCGCGGCCGTCCCCGGCAATGAGTCCTCGAAGGCCAGCGCTTGCCCGGCCTCGGCACCCAGCCGCTGCAGGCCGGTGAGGTAGGGCAGCGGGTCCGGTTTGGGCCGTGCCAGCTCTTCGGCCACCAGCACATGTTCAAAGTGCTGGCCAAGGCCCATGGCGTTCAGCATGTGCTCGGCGTTCAGCCGCGGTGCGTTGGTCACCACACACATGCCGATGTCATGGGCCTGGGCATGCTCCAGCAGGCGCAACAGGCCCGGCATCGGTTCAAGCGACGGCGACATTGCGCGGAACAGCGCTTCCTTGCGGTCGGCCAACGCCTGGCACTGTTCGACACTGGCGCCGCTGAACAGCTCGGCGAACAGCTCGCCGTTGGCGCGGCCGCTGACCTGGGCATCGAACTGCGCCTGGCTCAGCTCGCGGCCATCGTGTTCACGCAGCAGTTGGCGAAAGGCCTGCAGGTGCAGGGTGTCAGTGTCGGTGAGGGTACCGTCAAGGTCGAACAGCAGGGCGGTCAGCATGGGATATCCAGATGAAAAAACACAAGCCAAGGGATCATAACCAAAGCTGACGACGAAGGGGGCTGTTCAGCGTGCTCCGAAAAGAGTACAAATGTGCTCCATGGACACTCTTACCCCCAAACGCCGCGCCATTTTCGAATTCATCCGTGAGCGCATTGCCGAGCATGGTCAGCCGCCGAGCCTGGCGGATATCGCCACGCGCTTCGGTTTTGCCTCGCGCAGCGTTGCACGCAAGCACATCACCGCCCTGTGCCAGGCCGGTTACATCGATGTCACGCCAAACCAGGCCCGGGGCATACGCCTGGCCGAACCACTGCGTCGACCAGAAATCCTCGAAGTACCCGTGCTGGGCCAGGTGGCGGCAGGTGCCCCCATCGGCCCGGACCTGGACATCCACGAGCAGTTGCTGCTCGACCCCAGCCTGTTCCGCCGTACCCCCGACTACCTGCTGAAGGTGCGGGGCGACTCGATGATCGGCGACGGCATCTTTGACGGTGACCTGGTCGGCATCCTGCAACAGGCCGACGCCCGCGACGGGCAAATCGTGGTTGCGCGCCTGGACGGCGAAGTGACCATCAAGCGCCTGCAACGCCAAGGCGGCACTTACCGGCTGTTGCCACGCAACCCAGCCTATGCGCCGATCGATGTGCAGCCCGAACAGGACTTTTTCATCGAAGGCGTGTTTTGCGGCTTGCTGAGGCGTGACTGATGGGCGCCGTGGTCGACCTCGACAGGCTGCTGGAACAGCGCCGGGTATGGCGCGGCCGGCAGGCCCAGGCGCGACCGCTCGGGCTGCAGCCCACCGGCCATGCGGCACTCGACGAACGTTTGCCGGAAGGTGGCTGGCCAGCGGCAGCACTGAGCGAGCTGTTGCTGGCCAACCCCGGCTGTGGCGAATTGCAGTTGCTGTGGCCAACCCTCGCCCGGCTGAGCGCAGAAGCCAGCAGAGTGGTGCTGGTGGCTCCACCTTTCATCCCCTATGCACCGGCCTGGCAGGCAGCGGGGGTGGACCTGCGCTGGCTGGTACAGGTGGATGCCGAGCCTGCCGATGCCCTGTGGGCTGCAGAGCAGTGCCTGCGCTCGGGCAGTTGCGCGGCGGTGCTGTGCTGGCCGGAGCGTGCCGATGACCGCGCCCTGCGGCGCTTGCAGGTAGCGGCCGAAACCGGGCAGGCACTGGCGTTCGCCTGCAGGCCGCAGCAGGCGTCGCACAACCCTTCACCCGCAGCGCTGCGCATTGCAGTCGACACACGCCCGGCGCAATGGCGCGTGCTGAAAAGCCGGGGTGGCATGCCTCCAGCGCTGCCTATTCCCTGCCCGGGGCGGGGCTGATGCACCATGCTCTGGGCCTGCATCCTGCTCCCGCAGCTTGCGCTGGACACCGTCCTGCGTGAGCGTGACGACCCTGACACGCCTTTGGTGCTGATTGGCGGGCCGACCCAGCGTCGCCTGTTGCAGGCAGTCAATCCGGCGGCCGCTGCACTGGGCCTGCGGGCCGGGCAAACCCTGACCGCAGCGCGTGCCTTGGCTGATGGCTTCACCTGTGTCGAAGCCGACCCCAAACGCATCGATCAGGTGCAGCAGCTGTTGGCGGCCTGGGCCTACCGCTTCAGCGCCCAGGTCAGCCTGCATTACCCACGGGCGCTGCTGCTGGAAGTGGGCTCCAGCCTGCAACTATTCGGGCCCTGGCCCTTGTTCGAGGCGCGTCTGCGTCAGGAGCTGGCAGAACTGGGCCTGCGTCAACGCATTGTCCTGGCCAGCAACCCGGTGGCTGCTCGCATGCTCGCCAATGGCCACGATGGCCTGGCCGTGGGCGATGTCGACGCCACCCGAGCGGCGCTGCTTGGCATGCCCATCACGCGCGTCGGCCTGCCGGCAGAGGCGGCCGAAGCGTTTGCCCGCATGGGCTTGCACCAGCTGGGCCAGGTTTTGGCCTTGCCGCGCGATACCTTGGCCAGGCGCTTTGCGGCCCAGGTGCAGCTGCACCTCGATCAGTTGCTCGGCCTGCGCAACCTGGGGCTGGATTTCTACCAGCCACCGGACCGTTTCGAAACCCGGCTGGAACTCAACTTTGACGTCGAGTCGCACCAGGCGCTGTTGTTCCCGCTGCGGCGCATGCTCAACGACCTTGCTGCCTTTCTGGCCGGGCGAGACTGTGGCGTGCAGCGCTTCTGCCTGCATCTGGAGCACGCCGAGGGGCCGGATACCCTGCTCAAGGTGGGCCTGCTGGCGGCGGAACGCGATGCTGCGATGCTGTTCGAGCTGGCCCGCGCGCGCCTTGAGCCGCTGCGCATACCCGCACCGGTGCGCAACCTGCGGCTGGTTGCCGAAGACTTGCCACCCTTCGTGCCACAGCATCAGGCGTTGTTCGACCCGCGGGCGCAACAGGCGCAACCCTGGGCGCAGTTGCGTGAGCGGCTGCGCGCCCGCCTGGGGGATGAGGCCGTCAAGGGGCTTGGCGCAGCAGCCGATCACCGCCCCGAATGCGCCTGGCACTTGGTAGAGCAGGGTGCCCAAGGCAACATGCCGGTTGCACCGGGCAGCCGCCCGGGCTGGCTGTTGTCGGCACCGATCGCGCTGGATGACGCCGCCTACCAGGTGCAGGGCTACGCCGAACGTATCGAATCAGGTTGGTGGGATGGCGGCGATGTGCGGCGCGACTACTACCGCATCGAAACCCGTGACGGCTTGCGCGGCTGGGCCTACCGCGACCTGAGCCAGGCCGGCCCGCTTTGGCTGCAGGGTTGGTTCGCATGAACACCCCGGGTTATGCCGAACTGCATTGCCTTTCCAACTTCAGCTTTCAGCGCGGTGCTTCGAGCGCCGACGAGCTGTTCCGGCGTGCGCGTGAGCAGGGCTACCAGGCGTTGGCGATCACTGACGAATGCACGCTGGCCGGTATCGTGCGCGCCTGGCAGGCAGCCAAGGTGCACCAGTTGCGGCTGATCGTTGGCAGCGAGGTGCAACTGTGCGACGGGCCCAAGCTGGTGCTGCTGGTCGAGAACCTGACCGGCTACCAGAACCTGTGCGCCCTGATCACCCGTGCCCGCCGGCGGGCAGAGAAGGGTGCGTACCAGCTGTTTCGTGAGGACCTGTTGCTGCACCACCAAGGCCTGCTGGCCCTGTGGGTGGCCGCTGACAGTGGCGATACCGCTACCGGCGCGTGGCTGCGCAGTGTGTTCGCTGAGCGCCTGTGGCTGGCCGTGCACCTGCACCGGGGCAGTGACGATGCCATGCGCCTGCAACGGTTGCAGGCGCTGGCGGCTGATGTAGGCATTCGCACCGTGGCCTGTGGCGACGTGCACATGCACGTGCGTGGCCGCCGTGCCTTGCAGGACTGCATGACCGCCATCCGCCAGCATTGCCAGGTGAGCGAGGCCGGGCGCTTTCTGTTTGCCAATGGTGAACGGCACCTGCGCAGCCAGGCGCAACTGGCCGAGCTGTATCCGCTCGACCTGCTGGCCGAGACCCTGGTCATTGCCCGGCGCTGCCAGTTTGACCTGAGCGAACTGAGCTACCAGTACCCACGCGAACTGGTGCCCGAGGGGCATACCCCGGCAAGCTGGCTGCGCGAATTGTGCGAGCAAGGCATGCCGCTGCGCTGGCCAGGCGGGCCAAGTGGCAAAGTGCGGGATGTGCTTGCCAAGGAACTGGGGCTGATCGAAGAGCTGGGCTACGAAAGTTACTTCCTGACAGTGCACGACATTGTCGCCTTCGCCCGCAGCCAGCGCATCCTATGCCAGGGCCGGGGGTCGGCAGCCAACTCGGTGGTGTGCTTCGTGCTGGGCATCACCGAGCTTGACCCCATGAAACACCACCTGCTGTTCGAGCGCTTCCTGTCGCGCGAGCGCAACGAGCCGCCGGACATCGACGTGGACTTCGAACACGACCGGCGCGAGGAGGTGATCCAGTATGTGTTCCGTCGCTATGGCCGGCACCGGGCGGCGCTCACTGCGGTAGTCAACACCTACCATGCCGCCGGTGCGGTGCGGGATGTGGCGCGGGTGCTGGGGCTACCCGCCGACCAGGTGGATGCCCTGGCCAAATGTTGTGGCCGCTGGAGCGATCGCATACCCGATGACCAGCGCCTGGCCGAAGCCGGTTTCGAAGCGGGCAGCCCTTCGTTGCGGCGGGTGCTGGTGCTGGCCGGCGAACTGATCGGCTTCCCTCGGCACCTGTCACAGCACCCGGGCGGTTTTGTCATCTCCCAGCAACCGCTCGACCAGCTGGTGCCGGTGGAGAATGCCGCGATGCCGGAGCGCACGGTGATCCAGTGGGACAAGGATGACCTGGACATGGTCGGCCTGCTCAAGGTCGACGTACTGGCGTTGGGCATGCTCAGCGCCTTGCGCCGCTGCTTCGACCTGCTGCAACACCACCGTGGCCGGCACCTGACCCTGGCGACCATCCCCAGCGAAGACCCGGCCACCTACGCCATGATCAGCCGTGCCGAGACCATGGGCGTGTTCCAGATCGAGTCACGCGCGCAAATGGCCATGTTGCCGCGGCTGCAGCCCCAAAAGTTCTACGACCTGGTCATCGAGGTCGCCATCGTCCGCCCCGGGCCGATTCAGGGTGACATGGTGCACCCGTACCTGCGCCGGCGCTTGAAGCAGGAGCCGGTGACGTATCCGTCGCCGCAACTGAAGGAAGTGTTCGAACGTACCTTGGGCGTGCCGCTGTTCCAGGAGCAGGTGATGGAACTGGCGATGGTCGCGGCCGACTATACCCCGGGCGAGGCTGACCAGTTGCGCCGCAGCATGGCAGCCTGGAAGCGCCACGGCGGGCTGGAACCGCACCGCGAACGGCTGGTGCAGGGCATGTTGCGCAATGGTTACACGCTGGCGTTTGCCGAGCGCATCTTCGAGCAGATCAAGGGGTTTGGCAGCTATGGCTTCCCTGAGTCGCATGCGGCCAGCTTTGCCTTGCTGTGCTATGCCAGCAGTTGGTTGAAGTGCCATGAGCCGGCGATTTTCACCTGTGCGTTGGTCAACAGTTGGCCGATGGGCTTCTACAGCCCTGATCAGCTGCTGCAAGAGGCTCGCCGCCAAGGTATCGAGGTACGGCCTGTTGATGTCTGCCACAGCGACTGGGACTGCACCCTGGAGCCTGATGCTGAAGGCACCCTGGCCATTCGCATGGGGCTGCGGCTGGTGCGTGGCCTGGCCGAAGCCGATGCCAGGCGCGTGCAGCAGGCGAGGGCGCAGCGGCCGTGGCGCAACGTCGAAGACCTGTGCCTGCGCGCCGGCCTGGACGCTCGGGCCCGTGCCCGCCTGGCTGATGGCGGGGCGCTGCGCGCTTTGGCCAGCGATCGGCATCAGGCGCGCTGGCAGGTGGCGGCGGTGCAGCCGCAGCTGCCGTTGTTCGCCGATGTGCAGGCCTTGCCTGAAGAACCGGTGCAATTGCCCGTGCCAACCGTGGGCGAGGACCTGATGGCCGATTATCAAACCCTCGGCACTACGCTTGGCCCACATCCACTGGCCCTGTTGCGCTCTCGTCTGAGGGCCCTGGGGTGTCGCAGCTCCAGTGAATTACAGGGTGTGGAGCATGGCGACAACATTGCCGTGGCCGGGCTGGTGGTGGGCCGGCAACGGCCTCAAACCGCCAGCGGTGTGACCTTCGTTACCCTGGAGGACGAGCATGGCATGGTCAACGTGGTGGTGTGGCGTGCGCTGGCCGAACGGCAGCGGCGGGCGCTGGTGGGTTCGCAGTTGCTCAAGGTCAGTGGGCGGCTGGAGCAGGAGAATGGGGTGCGGCACCTGATTGCTCGGCGGTTGGAGGATGTGAGTTCGCTGCTGCAAGGGCTGGATGTACGCAGCCGGGATTTCCACTGAAACCCCAACGCTCTGTACTTGCGCGGTCCCTGTGGGAGATCACCCAGCCCTTCCGGGCTGCGCTGTCGCGCAGCAAACATGAGGTGTACGGCTTTAGATCCGCAGCGACGCTGACATTTTGAAAAAGAAAAGGCGGTTGGCCCGGTAGGGCCAGCCGCCTTTTGCTTTGTTAGGGTTCGTGTGCGCGGGACAGAGATCGTAGCCAGCACTGGTGTGTGTCCGCACACCCGCGTGGGAGAGTGATCCGCACGGTATCGGCGTGAAGTCCCTGTAGGCATCAGCTGATTCAGCTGTGACCACGTATGAGAGAGTGAACCCTTTCGCCACCGTGTGCCCCGCGCGCCCTTTATCCTGCGAGGATTCATCATGGCGCGCAAGCCTTCCAAGCAACGCTTTACCGTCGTCCATCCCGATTGCGCAGCGATCGATGTCGGTGGTCGAGAGCATTTCGTGGCGGTCGATCCCCGGCACGAAAATCCCGTCCAGTCGTTCACGTCCTTTACTGACGACCTGCTCAAGATGGCTAACTGGCTTGAAAGCCTGGGGATCAAGGTCGTTGCCATGGAATCCACGGGGGTTTATTGGATTCCAATTTACGAGATTCTCAGCGAGCGCGGTTTTGAGGTTTATCTCGTCAATGCCAGAGCAACTCGGCAAATCACGGGCCGTAAATCAGATGTGCTGGATTGCCAGTGGATTTGGCAGCTGATGACTCATGGACTGCTCAGAGGCGCATTCCGCCCCGATGATCTGACCTGCTGCGTCCGGTCATTGGTCAGGCAGCGTGCTTCCAAAGTGAAAGACCAGGCGCAGACGCTGAACCGGATGCAAAAGGCCATGAGCCAAATGAACATCCAGCTGGCCAATGTCATCAGTGATATTTCCGGCGTAACTGGCATGAAGATTTTGCGAGCCATCTGCGCAGGTGAACGGGACCCAGTGCAACTGGCTGAACTGACCGACCGCCGCATCAAGGCAGGCAAGGAGGCTGTCGCTCGGAGTCTTCATGGCAATTGGCGGCGCGAGCATTTGCATGCGCTAACTCAGGAATTGGCTGCCTATGACTTCCTGGAGCAGCAAATTGCTGATTGTGACGACGCCATAAAAGCCGCGTTAGAGCAGTTGCCGGTGCTGCAAAACAAGCCAGAGCCATCCAATAAGCCTTTACGGAGCCCGCACCGAAACGGTGCCCAACAGACTGAACTGCATCAGACATTGTGGAAAGTTCTTGGCGTGGACCTAACCGCAATTCCAACCATTGGGGTGGACACTGCATTAGTGCTGACAGGGGAGATCGGTACAGATCTATCACGCTTCCCGTCCTCACAGCACTTCTGCTCTTGGTTGGGACTGGCTCCCCCTACTCGAATCTCCGGCGGTCATCGACTGGCAAGTGGTGGGCCAAAAATAGTCAATCGAGCAGCTCAAGCACTCAAGCAGGGATCGTGTCCCGGGAAGTGGTGTAACTGAACCAGCCGAAGGCGCCCTGCGGGCGAAAGAGGATGGTCATCGTGGTTCTTGGCTAACGTTGAGTTTGCGAAGACCAAACACTCACCAGAGAAACCACGATGACCAAGCCCACTATCGCATTGACCGAGTTGGTTGAGAAAGGGGCAGACGCTGATCTGCTCAAGCAAATGATCCAGTTCGTTGCCCAGCGCATGATGGAGTTCGACGTCGAAGGCCTGTGCGGCGCGGGCTTCGATGTCAAAAGCCCAGACCGGACAAATAGCCGTAATGGCTACCGCGATCGTCTTTGGCAAACCCGCGCAGGCGACGTCGACCTTAAGATTCCCAAGCTGCGCCAAGGCAGCTATTTCCCTGGTTTCCTTGAACCTCGACGCACCGCTGAGAAAGCCATGGCGGCAGTCATCCAGGAGGCCTACATCCAAGGCGTTTCAACACGCTCAGTGGACGAGCTGGTCAAAGCCATGGGCATGACCGGCATCTCCAAAAGCCAGGTCTCACGGCTAGCTGGTGAGATCGATGAGCGCGTTCACGCCTTCCTTGACCGCCCGCTTGAGGGCGACTGGCCCTATCTCTGGATCGATGCCACCTACGTCAAAGTGCGGGAGGCCGGACGCATCGTCTCGGTCGCCGTAATAATCGCCGTGGCCGTGAACACCGACGGTGGCCGCGAAGTCCTGGGCATGCGGGTTGGGCCGTCAGAGGCTGAGCCGTTCTGGACAGACTTCCTGCGCAGCCTCACGCGACGTGGCTTGCGGGGCGTGAAACTGGTCATCTCCGACGCCCACGAAGGGCTCAAGGCGGCTGTTTCCAAGGTCTTCAACGCGACCTGGCAGCGCTGCCGTGTGCATTTCATGCGTAATGCCATGGCCCACGTCGGCAAAGGTCAGCGCACCATGGTGGCGGCCCTACTGCGCACAGTCTTCGCCCAGGACAGCCGTGCCGAATGCCATCAGCAATGGCGTTTGGTCGCTGATCAGCTACGCGAAAAATACCCCAAGATCGCGACACTCATGGACGGCTGCGAGGATGAAGTGCTGGCTCACATGGCGTTTCCAAAAGCGCACCGACAGCAATTACACAGCACCAATCCACTGGAGCGGCTTAACGCGGAGATCAAACGCCGCACCGACGTCGTAGGCATCTTTCCCAACGATCCTGCAATCACACGGCTGGTAGGCGCGATGCTGCTGGAGCAGAACGACGAGTGGTGCCTGCAACGGCGTTACATGCAGTTGGAGGCCTTTGAGGCAGTCAGCGATAATCCACAGGCCAAGCTGTCGGCCGTGATCAACTAAACGGCGAACTCAGCGGCCAGAACCATGATGAGTTACACCACTTCCCGGGACACGATCCAAGCAGGCTGCATCCAATGCCCGTAACGACAAGGGTTTCATTGGTGCATCGCACCGAGCCAGACTGACTCGAATGGATACCAGCTGCGCCATCAAGGCCACTGCGCATCAGTTGGCACGTCTGGTGTACAACCTTTTAACCAAGAAGCAGGCTTATGTTGAAAAAGGTCTTGAGGAGTTCGAAACCAGAAGCCAGGACCGGCAGGTCCGGGCTTTGCTCCGCAAAGCCCGGAAACTGGGGTATCAGCTGGTGGCCGCTTGAGTGCTTAGAAAACAGTGGGTTGTATTTTGTTTGATGAGAGCGGGCGAGCCCGCGAAGCAGCCACCGCGTTGCAGGGCACCGGCCTTGCCGGTGTTCGCGGGCATGCCCGCTCCCACAAAGGTCGCGTCCTGGGCCAGATTGCGCTTGGCGAACGGCAGCGGCGGGTGGCGCAGTTGCTCAAGGCTTGCTCAACGCTCGGTACTTGCACGGCTACCTGTGGAAGCGGGCGAGCCCGAGCAGCAGCCACCGCGTTGCAGGGCACCGGCATTGCCGGTGTTCGCGGGCATGCCCGCGCCCACAGAGGCCATCTACTGGTCCAGCTTGTGCTCGCCGGTTACACCATCGCCAACCGTTGCTTGTGCGTCGGTGCAGGGAACGCCTTATCGATCGCCCGCAGGTCTTCGCTGGTCAAGGTCAGCGCTCCCGCTGCTGCATTGAGCCGCACGTGCTCGGGCGCCACCGCCTTGGGGATGGCGATCACGCCGTCATCGCGGGTCACCCAGGCCAGGCTGACCTGGGCCGGTGTGGCGCCATGACGCTCTGCGATTTCCGCCAGTACCGGGTGCTGCAACAAGCGCCCGGCCTGAGCCAGCGGGCAGTAGGCCATGGTCGGCAAGCCACGTTTTTCGCACCACGGTAGCAAGTCGAATTCGATGCCACGCTGGGCCGGGTTGTACAACACCTGGTTGGTTGCACAATCAGGGTTGTGCAGTTCGCGCAAGTCGTCGACATCGAAGTTGGACACGCCCCAACGCTTGATCTTGCCTTGCTCGCGCAAGCGCTCGAAGCCTTCGACGGTTTCCTCCAGCGGGTGCTGACCACGCCAGTGCAGCAGGTACAGGTCGATGCAGTCGGTGTCCAGCCGGGTGAGGCTGCGTTCGCAGGCAGCCGCCATGCCGCGCAGGCCGGCATTGTGCGGGTAGACCTTGCTGACCAGAAATACCTGGTCGCGGCGCCCGGCAATGGCTTGGCCAACGACCTCTTCTGCCCCACCTTCGGCATACATCTCGGCGGTGTCGATCAGGTTCAGGCCCAGCTCGATGCCCTGTTGCAGCGCCGCGACTTCGGCAGCCTTGCGACCTGGGTCTTCGCCCATGTACCAGGTGCCCTGGCCGATCGCTGGGACGCTCGTGCCTGCCAGTGTTACGTAACGCATGTCACCTCCGGGATGCGGGTATTGGAAAGAAGAACCTCAAGCAGTGCTTGCGCTGCGGTGGAAAGCTTGTGCTCGCTGAGGGCAATCACGCCGATGCGCCGCTCGACAGTGGGCTCGACCAAGGTTACGCAGCGGGCACCCAGTTCCTGCATCTGGTTGATGCACAGCGCCGGAACGGCACTGACCCCCAGGCCGCTGGCAACCATGCGGCCAATGGTCGTCAGCTGGTGGCTTTCGAACGCGACTGCCAGCTTGCCGTGGCGGGCCGCCACATTCTGCTCCATCAGCAGGCGCACCGCTGAAGGGCGCTGCAGGGCCACGAAATCTTCGGCCATCAGCTGTGCCCAGCTGACCTGGGGCAGCAGTGCCAAGGGTGAGTCGGCGGCCACTACCGCAACGAAGCGGTCCATGTACAACGGATGGAAGTCCAGCCCATCGATGTTATCCGGCTCGAAGCCGATGCCCAGTTCGACGCGACGATGGCGTACCAGTTCCTGTACCTGTTCGTTGATCACGTCGTGCACCGTGACGTTGACCTTGGGGTAGCGCTGGCGAAACACCTTGAGCGAGTGGGGCAACAGGTTGCCGGCAAAAGCCGGCATGGCCGCCACCGACACACGGCCCAATTGCAGGGTAAAGCGCTGGCGCAGCATCTCTTCGGTGTCGTCCCAGTCGGCCAGCAGGCGGCGTGCCAGCGGCAGCAGCACTTCGCCTTCGGCAGTCAGGCTGACGCTGCGCGTGGTGCGGCTGAGCAGGGCGCCGCCGAGGTTTTCTTCCAGCGCCTTGATGGTCAGGCTCAGTGCCGGTTGCGAAACGTGCAGGTGTTCACCGGCCTGGGCAAAGCTCTGGTACTTGGCCACGGCGACAAAGGCGCGCAGTTGTTTGACGTTCATGTCGGGCCTGTCGTTTGTTTTGTAAAAATTATCAATCGATGATGAAAACAAAATTAACAAATCAGTCGCTTGCGGTGAAGATGTCTGCACACGCTCACCGACAGCCTCGTCGGTTAAACAACTACAAAAGGCGGATCAGCATGGCAGGACTGGACAAGCGCGTTGCAACCTATGAACAGGCCCTCGAAGGCCTGAGCGACAACATGACGGTACTGGCCGGTGGTTTCGGCCTGTGCGGCATCCCGGAAAACCTTATCAGCGAAATCAAGCGGCGTGGCGTCAAGGGCCTGACCGTGGTTTCCAACAACTGCGGTGTCGACGGTTTTGGTCTGGGCGTGCTGCTGGAAGACCGACAGATTCGCAAGATGATCGCTTCCTATGTGGGCGAAAACGCCGAGTTCGAACGCCAGTTGCTCAGTGGCGAGCTGGAAGTGGAGCTGACCCCACAGGGCACCCTCGCCGAAAAAATGCGCGCAGGTGGTGCCGGCATCCCGGCGTTCTACACCGCCACTGGCTATGGCACCCCGGTTGCCGACGGCAAGGAAGTCCGCGAGTTCAAGGGCCGCAAGTACATCCTGGAAGAATCCATCACCGGTGACTTCGCCATCGTCAAGGGCTGGAAGGCCGACCACTACGGCAACGTGGTTTACCGCAACACTGCGCAAAACTTCAACCCGCTGGCGGCCACCGCCGGCAAGATCACCGTGGTCGAAGTGGAAGAAATCGTCGAGCCCGGCGTGCTGCTGCCAAGCGAAATCCACACCCCGGGCATCTACGTGGACCGTGTCATCGTCGGCACCTTCGAAAAGCGTATCGAAAAGCGCACCGTCAAGGCCTGAGCGCCATCCAACAGAACAACAAAGAGATCCTGACCATGGCACTGACCCGCGAACAGATGGCGCAACGCGTTGCTCGTGAACTGAAGGACGGTTACTACGTCAATCTGGGCATCGGCATCCCCACTTTGGTGGCCAACTATGTACCCGCCGACATGGATGTGATGCTGCAATCGGAAAACGGCCTGCTCGGCATGGGCGAGTTCCCGACCGAAAGCACCCTCGATGCCGACATGATCAACGCCGGCAAGCAAACTGTCACCGCCCGCCGCGGCGCCTCGATCTTCGATTCGGCACAATCGTTCGCCATGATCCGTGGCGGCCACGTCGACCTGACTGTACTGGGCGCTTTCGAGGTGGACGTGCAGGGCAATATCGCCTCGTGGATGATTCCGGGCAAGCTGGTCAAGGGCATGGGTGGGGCCATGGACCTGGTGGCCGGCGCCGAGAACATCATCGTCACCATGACCCACGCCTCCAAGGACGGCGAGTCCAAGTTGCTGCCGCAGTGCAGCCTGCCGCTGACCGGTGCTGGCTGCATCCGCAAGGTGTTGACCGACCTGGCCTACCTGGAAATCGAAGACGGCGCCTTCATCCTGCGCGAGACCGCACCTGGGGTCAGCGTCGAGGAAATTATCGAGAAAACCGCCGGCAAGCTGATCGTGCCGGATGATGTGAAGGAAATGACCTTCTAAGGCATGACGTGATCTCACCCTGTGGGAACGGGCTTACCCGCGAATGCGTCGGTACATAGACCGCCGCATTCGCGGGTAAGCCCGTTCCCACAGGTTTTTTGCGTTGCCTGGCAATACCGCTTCATCTCATAAAACCAATAAAAGGAATTCACCGTGGCCGCTGAAATTCAAGACAGCCGCTCCGCGCGCTTTGCCTTGCGCTGCTCCAACTGGGCTGAACGCTGGTTCCCCGACTCCTGGGTGTTCGCCGCGTTGGCGGTACTGCTGGTGTGTATTGGCGCACTGGCCATGGGCGCCAAACCGACCGACACCGCCAAGGCTTTTGGCGACGGTTTCTGGAGCCTGATACCGTTCACCATGCAGATGGCCTTCGTGGTCATCGGCGGTTATGTGGTGGCCAGCTCGCCGCCCGCCGCGAGGCTGATCGATCGCCTGGCGCGCATCCCCGGCAATGGGCGCTCGGCAGTGTGCTGGGTAGCACTGATCTCGATGCTGGCCTCCTTGCTCAACTGGGGGCTGTCGCTGGTGTTTGGAGGCTTGTTGGTACGCGCCCTGGCGAGGCGTACCGACCTGAAGATGGATTACCGCGCAGCGGGTGCGGCGGCTTATCTGGGCCTGGGTGCGGTGTGGGCGCTGGGCCTGTCATCCTCGGCGGCGCAGTTGCAGGCCAACCCGGCCAGCCTGCCACCTTCAATCCTGTCGATAACCGGGGTGATTCCGTTTACCGAAACCATCTTTCTCTGGCAGTCCGGCGTGATGCTGGCGGCGCTGGTGGTGGTCTCGCTGGTGATCGCCTACGCCACCGCGCCGGGCCCGAACAGCGCACGTAGCGCCGAAGACTGCGGTGTCGACCCCAGCTTCACAGCGCCACCCGCCACGCAACGCACGCGCCCGGGGGAGTGGCTGGAACACAGCCCGATCCTGATCCTGCTGTTGGTGGCCTTGGCTGCTGGCTGGCTCTATCAGGAGTTTGCGACAAAACCCGCGATTACCGCCATCTCGGGGCTCAACACCTACAACCTGTTGTTCATCATGCTCGGTGCTTTGCTGCACTGGCGCCCACGCAGCTTCCTTGACGCGGTGGCGCGTGCGGTACCGACCACCACCGGTGTGCTGATCCAGTTCCCGCTGTATGGTTCGATCGCCGCCATCCTCACCCAGGTGAAGGGCGTCGATGAACAGACGCTGGCCCACCATATTTCACTGTTCTTCACCCAGATTGCCACCCACGACACGTATGCCGTGCTGATGGGCGTGTATTCCGCGGTGCTGGGCTTCTTCATCCCTTCAGGCGGTGGCAAGTGGATCATCGAAGCCCCTTACGTGATGCTGGTGGCCAACGACCTGCAGTACCACCTGGGGTGGGCGGTGCAGATCTACAACGCGGCCGAAGCCTTGCCGAACCTGATCAACCCGTTCTACATGCTACCGCTGCTGGGCGTGCTGGGGCTCAAGGCGCGCGACCTGATCGGGTTCTCGTTCGTGCAATTGCTGGTGCATGTGCCGTTGGTGCTGGTGTTGCTGTGGGCGTTGGGTACAACGCTGCAGTACGTACCGCCAGTGATGCCTTGATTCAAGGCCTCTGCAGGCTTGGCGTCAGCTATTAGACGCGTATCATGGCTGCCTCAGCCTGGGAAACCCGCGTCACATGTCTATCCGATTGAAACTGCTGCGTAAGAAACTGGGGATGACCCTGGAAATGCTGGCCGAAAAGACTGGCATGACCAAAAGCTACCTGTCCAAGGTCGAGCGGGGCCTCAACACGCCCTCGATCGCTGCGGCGCTGAAACTGGCGAGGGCGCTGAACGTCAATGTCGAAGAGCTGTTCGCCGAAGAACAGGCCGGGCAGAGCCGCTACAGCCTGGTGCGCCATACCGAGCGCCAGGCCTTGGTTGGCGATGGACAAGGGCCGGGGTACGCGGCCCTCACCAGTCAGGTTGGCCAGCGCAGCCTGCTGCCGTTTCTGATCCAGCCGCCGTCCGAGTTCAGCGACCCCACGTTCAAGGAACACCAGGGCGAAGAGTTCCTGTTTGTTCACGCAGGCCAGGTGGAAGTGGATTTCATGAGCGAGCGGGTAATGCTGGAGCAGGGCGACGCCCTGCATTTCAATGCCCAGACGCCGCACCGGCTGCGCTCGGTAGGTGTTACTCCAGCGCAATTACTGGTCGTGGTTCACCACGCGGACGAATGAATACGTGGGGGGGCAGGTATGCCCCCGCGTATTCTCAGCTGTGAAACGCCAGATTCATCGCAGCAGCCCTCCCTTGCATAATCTGCATGTCGTTTTTTTGACGAAAGCACCCATCGCCCATTGAATTTTATTATGGTGTCGGATCATTGACGTAGTGTCATTGTGCCCATAAGCTCAAATCAACAACGAAACAACCCCGCAACACCGCGCCAATAACTAATTGATTTTCCTGTTTTTAGGAGGGGAGTATGCGCTCGACTCTGATAATCAAATCGATGTTCTTGCTGGTGATGCTAAGTGGTGCTGCCCGTGCGGCAGATTCGTATATCAATCAGAACAGTATCATTCCTGTTTCAACTGCAGGCTGGTTCTTTGCCTTTGCTGTCGTCGGTTTTGTTGCTGTTGCCAACCGCAGAAAGATCTGAACCGGACACCTTGTACCCGAAGTGACTGCCCATTGCCGAGAGGCCACAGGCATGGCTTGTGAATTCTCCAACCGTTGCTATATTCCCAGTAGCCCGTAAGGGCCAACGTTTACAGAACGTTGCAGCCCACGTCTACAGCGTCAAGGTAAGGGCCTCCAGGAAGGTCGAGGCCATCGCGGCAGCTGTGCGCCGTGAAGCGGAGCGAGAGTTGGTGTGTTGTTCTCATTCAGTGCTCTTTGTCGGGCCATTTGGCCGGAGGGACCCTCATGGTGCGTTCAATATTTGCCGCTTTGTGCATGCTGACGGTGGGGTCCGGCGCCGCTAACGCCGACCAGAGCGGTGCTCCCTACCTGCTTAGCCCCGGCGATGTGGTGATGGTTTCGGTGTGGCAGGAAGACAGCCTGCGTCAAGAAGCCACCGTACTGCCCGATGGCAGTATTACCTTCCCCCTGGCCGGGCGCATCAATGTTGCCGGGCTGGACGTGACGGCAGTCGAAAAGCAGGTCGCTGCCAAACTCGGAAAATTCCTCCCCGACCCTAACGTCAGCGTTGTCGTCAAAAGCATTGCCGGCAATATGGTCTATGTCCAAGGCAAAGTGATCAAGCCCGGGCCTGTGCAAATGGCAGGCCCCACTGCGGTATTGCAGGCGCTGAGCATGTCAGGTGGCCTGGACAAGTTTGCTGACGAAAGCGAAATCAAGGTGGTCCGCGGCACGGGTGCTTCCCAAAAGATCCTGCCCGTGCGATATAAGGACCTGGTGTCTGGCCGGGACATGTCCACCAACATCCAACTCCAGGCTGGCGATACGCTGGTCGTTCCTTGATCTTGCCTTTTAATAAGAACATTTAATGCCTCTTCTTAGAACAACTCGCATTGCAACGGCAATCTTGGTCTTGCCGTTTACGGACGCGGTACTGGCGGCAAATTGGCAGTCTACGGTGGTGGTACCGACATCCGTCGAATACGACAGCAACCCATTGCTGCTGACCTCGGGGGAAAAGGGCATAACGCGCACGATCATCGCGCCGGATTACACCCTGATCGGCACTTTTGACCGTGACGAATTGAGGTTGGGGCTTGGCATGCATGTGCTGCGCTCGTCCGATACGGATATCGTCGATGACCGTGAAGATCCTGATATCAGCCTGGGCTGGCAGCGCACCACCGAGCGGGGGCGTTTCGGCCTGGTGGCGCGCTACAACGAGAGCTCGACGTTGTCGGGGACAGTACTGGATACCGGGGTGATTACCACCGACGGTACGCAGAAGCTTTACACCTTGACTGGCAACTGGAGCCAGGCGGTGACCGAGCGCAGTACCTTGAGCAACGAAACCACCTACAACCGTGCCCGTTACGACATCAGCACGCTGACGGGCTACGACGAACTGGCGAACGTCTTTACCTGGACTTACGCCTGGAACGAGCGGGCTGATCTGTATACCCGTTTTGGTGCCCGGCGCTATGAGCCCGAACAGGACCTTACCGCGACCGCTTCCAACAGCTACACCCCGGCAGTCGGCGTCAAATACCAGCTTGCCGAAGGCTTTAGCGCCGATGCCCATATTGGCGTCAACCAAGTGTCAGGTGACGGCGGCGGCCGACGCGGGGAGGGTGGGGTTGCGTTGCTGTACACCGGCCCGCGTGCCGATGCCAGCCTCACAGCCGAGCGCAGCACGGTGGCCAGTGCCGAAGGCGGCTTCGCCGAGCTGGACCAGGTGCGGGGTGTGTGGAGCTATGCGTTGACCGAGTTGTCCCGGGTGGGCGCGGACGCCGCGTGGCAAGACAGCAAAGGGCAGTCGCCCAACACGCTGCAGACTTACAGCGTATGGGCCAGCCGCCAGTTTTCGCCTTACTGGGACCTGCGCCTGTCGCTGATGTACAAAGAACGGCAGCAGGACCATGTACCGGATGCGACCGCTACGATCGTTGGTTTGACGTTGACGTACAGGTACCCCGACATCTGAACTTCAAGGTGGCCCTATGAAGTCTGACTACGAGCTCTCCCTCAGAGATTACATCGCCATTATCAAGGACAGGGCCCTGGTGTTAGGGGTGAGTGCCGCAGTCATTCTCGCCGCGACCGTGGCCGTCGCGTTGATGGTGCCGCCGATCTACCAGTCGACCGGCACCATTCTGGTGGAGTCGCAGCAGATTTCACCCGAGCTGGTGTCGACCAACACCACCACTTTTGCCGATGAGCGCATCGAGGTGATCCGCCAACGGGTGATGACCCGCGAAAACCTGCTGCGCATCATCGGCAAGTATGACCTGTTCGCCGACAAGCGCTTCAGCGAAAGCGACAAGATCGACCAGATGCGCAACGCGATCGTGGTCCAAACCCTTACCACCTACGTGCGTGGACGTGGTGAAGCGACCGTGGCGTTCACTGTGTCGTTCGAGCACAAGCAGGCACAAGTGGCCAAGGAAGTCGCCGACGAACTGGTGACGCTGTTCCTCAACGAAAACCTCAAGCAGCGCACCGAGCGGGCCAACGAAACCACCGAATTCCTCACCCAGGAAGCCAACAAGCTGGGCGCCGAGCTGGCCAGCCTGGAAAACCAGTTGGCCGATTTCAAGCAGGCCCACGCCAATGCCTTGCCCGAGCACCAGACCCTGCGCATGAACATGCTGTCGCGTGCGGAGCTGGAATTCCGTGAGGTCGACCGTGACTACAAGGCTGCCCAGGAAGAGCTGCGCTACCTGGAGCTGGAACTGTCTGCGGCCAATGCAGGCCTTGCCACCAAGGCTGCCGAAGGCACCCGATCAACCCGTGCCGACCAGCCCGAGGACCTGCCAAGCCTGAAAGCCGAATACGCCCGGCTGCTGACCCGCTACAAGGACGCCCACCCGGATGTGGTGGCGATCAAACGCAAGATCCAGGCGCTCGAAGCCAGTGGTGGTCGCACTGCGGCAGCGTCCACGGTCAGCCTCGACGTGGCCCGTGTCCGTGCCAAGATGAGCGCCGCCCAGGTGCGTATCGCCTCGCTGGCAGAGCAAAAGCGCGAGCTGACCCGGAAAATGGAAGGGTACGAGGCCGAGATCCTCGAGGCGCCGCAGGTCGAGCGTGGCCTGGTGACCTTGATGCGTGACCACGACAACGCGCGCAAGAAATACGAAGAGATTCGTGCCAAGGAAATGGGCGCAAAAATTACCGAAAGCCTCGAGCAGGAAAACAAGGCTGAACGCTTTGTGCTGCTGGAGCCTCCGCTGTTGCCCGAGAAGCCGATCAAGCCCAACCGCAAGAAAATCGCCGCGCTGGGCCTGGTGCTGGCGCCAGCTGGTGGCGGTGCGCTGGTGATGCTGCTGGAAATGCTCAATCAGCGCGTGCGCGGCGTTGGCGCCCTGGAAAGCCTGCTGGGCAAACGGGTGCTGGTGGCACTGCCCTATATCGATACCCGAGCCGACGTGGCCCGACGCAAGCGCTGGCGCAATCGCCTGATCCTGGCGGCACTGGCGCTGGCAGCTATCATGATAGGGCTGGTGCACGTGTTCTACATGCCACTGGATGTGCTGTTGTACAAAGTCATGTCTCGGTTTGTATAGGGAAAGCAGTGATGGACAGGATCAAGCCGGCTGTTGGCAACAATATTCATCAGGTTACCCCAGGTACTCCCCAGGCACTGTCTCCCGCCCCCGGTACGGCGCTGGCAGAAGTGCCGGGTCAGTTCGATTACGTGAACACCAAGGTGGTACCGCTGCGTGCAGACCACCTGGAGCGCAACCGCATCGTCGCGTACAACAAGAACTCCAACATGAACGGGCCGATCGACCTGTTGCGTACGCAGGTGCTCAGGGCCATGGACGAGAACGGCTGGCGTACCTTGGCCATCACCTCGCCAACGCCTGAAGCGGGCAAGACAATGCTGGCGATCAACCTGGCCATGAGTATTGCCCACCACACCACCAAGACTGCGTTACTGGTGGACTTCGACCTGCGCCGGCCCAAGGTCGGCAGTTACCTGGGGCTGCCCATGGAGCAGGCACTGAACGAGTTTCTGACGGACAAGGCCGAGCTGCAGGACTGCCTGGTCAACCCGACCTTGCCGCGCTTTGTGGTGCTGCCGACGCGGGTACCCGTCCCCCTGTCGACCGAGATGCTGTCCTCGCCCAAGGTGAACAACCTGATTGGCGAGTTGCGCAACCGCTACGAGTCGCGCATCTGCATTTTCGATTTGCCACCGCTGCTCAGCTCGGACGATGCAATCACCGTGATGCCCAAGTTTGATTGTGTATTGCTGGTGGTGGCCAACGGGATGAACAACAAAAAGGAAATCGAGGATTGCCTGCATCACCTGGCCACGGTGAACCTGATCGGGACTGTGTTGAACAAGGCTGACGAACAGCCGCGGACCTATTACTGATACTGAGCCTTCTGGCCGTCCGCCTGTAGGTGCAGCCTTTTGCTGCGCCTACAGGGAGCGAAACCAACTCAGCGCTCCCAGGGATACTGCAACTCCCACTGCCACGCATGCCGCACAATCTCCTCCAGCGAAGCGAACGCCGGGCGCCAGCCCAGCACCTGGATGGCTTTGCTCGCATCCGCCACCAGCCGTGGCGGGTCGCCCGCGCGGCGCGGTGCGTCAAGGGTACTGATCTGCCGCCCGGTCACTGCCCGGGCCGTATCGATCACCTGCTGCACCGAAAAGCCCAGGCCATTGCCCAGGTTGAACGCGGCACGTTCGCCACCGGCCCGTAAATAATCCACCGCCAGCGCATGGGCCGCCGCCAGGTCTGCCACATGCACGTAGTCGCGTATGCAGGTGCCATCCGGTGTGTCGTAGTCACGACCGAACACTGTCACCGCCTCGCGCCGACCCGATGCAGCCTGCAGGATCAATGGGATCAGATGGGTTTCCGGGTCATGACGTTCCCCGAGCTGACCTTCTGGGTCAGCGCCCGCGGCATTGAAATAGCGCAGGCATACCGACTTCAAACCATAGGCCCGGTCAAAGTCCTCAAGAATCTGCTCGACCATCCATTTGCTCAACCCGTACGGGTTGATCGGTACCTTGGTGTGCGCTTCATCGATCGGCACGTACTGTGGGTTGCCATATACGGCGGCACTCGAAGAAAACACCAGGTGCCTGATGCCGGCATTGACCATGGCCTGCAGCAGGGCAAGGGTGGCTGCGACATTGTTCTGGTAGTACTTGCCAGGCGCGGTGACCGACTCGCCCACTTGAATGAACGAGGCGAAGTGAAACACTGCATCGAAGCGACAAACGCCAAACAGCACGTCCAGCGCGGCTTCGTCGGCGATATCGAGCCTGGCCCACTGGATGCCGGGGCCAGGTGAGACCAGGTCCGCCACCAGCACGTCATGGCCGGCGGCGAGCAGGTGCTTGACCATGTGTGAGCCAATGTAGCCCGCACCACCCACAACCAGATATTTCATCCCCACCTCCTGGAATCTGCTGTTTACAGACGCAGTGAACACTCCCTGACACGTGCAGGTGGGATGATCATCTACAGGTGACCTGAGCGTAGATGGCCCTATGCTCTATTTCAAGAATAGCCAGTTGGACATGTAGGTGCCGTCGAAGGTAATGGTGTATTGCCCATCCTTGTAGGCCACCGGCAGCGGTTTCAGCTGCACCTGTGCATCGCGGGCGAACAGTTTCAGGCCGGCAGGTGCCTTGATGTTCAGGCTGCCTTCAAGGGGCTCGACATTGAACGGCGTCTTGTCATCGGCCTTGGGCATCGCACGGGTGCCCAGAGACAGAAGAAGTTCGCGCGACTGGCCCAGTGGCTTACCGTCCAGGCTCTGGACCACCACGCTGGCGTAAGGCGTTTTCGTTTGTATCTGAATGGCACCCAGGTTGATCGGACGGCCACCCAGCCAGCCACTGGCGGCCTGGGTCAATGGCGTGTCGATGGTGTAGATGCCTTGTTGCCAATTGCGCCTGAGCTCGCCTGTATCGGTCACCGACTCGGTGGCATCGGCGGCCAGCAGCGCTTGCCCCGGGTCGTGCAGCACCTGCGCGCCTGCCGGGATGGTCGCGGGTTTTAGCCAGGGCAATTCCGGCGTGTGTGGCAGGGCGATCTGCAGCTGGCCCTTTTCCATGGCCGTGCGCAGCAGCGGTGAGTTACGCGGGGTGATTTCCTGGTTGTACAGAGTGGCAGGTGTCGGTGCGAACACGTAGCGAGTGGTGGCGGGCTTCACGTCGGCACGGCGATAGAGCAGGGCAGCGGCGGGCAGGGTGGCGATCATCGCCGGGTCGTTGTACGCGTGCCAGTTGTCCGCTGTGCGCCAACCCGGGTTGAACGCCTGTTGGCTGTAGGCATATTGCAGCATGGCGTCCCAGCCTTGGTGGCTGGCGGTGCCGGCGATGTAAATCGGCAGCGAGTGACGGTCCGGCAGCGGGAAGGGCTCGGCGTTCCACTCGGTGACAGTCAGCGGTTTGCCGACGACCTGGGCGGCAGCAATCCAGTCGATCATGCCGTCGCTGGTCAGCGGGTTCTTTTCCAGTTGGCCTGCGTCGCCGTAGCTGTGGGCGTCGATGACATCGCCAACGCTCAGTGCCGGAAGCGCGCTAAGCCCATTGCCGCCCCAGGTACTGGTGGTAGCAATGGGCACTTTCACGCCCACGCTGCGCAGGTGGGCGATCATGCCGGCATTGAAGCGCTGTTCCAGCTCGTTGAGCAACAGCTTCGACGGCCCATGCTCCCAGGCACGCCAGGTAAGGTCGACGGGGAGGTCAAACTGTTTGGCAAAGGCCTTGGCTGCGGCCATGTAGCGCGCACTGTGGCGCGGTACATCCTTGTTTGGCATCAGGGCGTTGCCGTAATGCTGGGTCAGGTCATTCTCGTTGGTGATCAGCACGGCGGCGATGGCCGGGTCGTCCTTGTAGGCCAGGCCCGTGTATTCGTTCACATGGGTCAGGTACTGCTCGGCGAAGCGTTTCATCGCTTGCTGGATACTGTCGTTCACGTAGGCGTAACCCTTCAGGTCGACGCGACCGTCCTTCTCGGGAAGCTCCTTGAAGTCTTCGATGTTGTCGTTGGCGGTGAACGCACGCTGCACATGCATGTCCAGCCAGATGTAGATGCCTTCGTCCTTGAGTGACTTGATCCACAGGTCGAGCTTGCGCAGCGATTCGGCGCTGAGCTGCTGGGTATCATGCACCAAGGTGCCGTCGCCAAAGACGTTGGGGCTGACCCAGGGCGAGTCGTGGTGATGCAGACGCACCAGGTTGAAGCCCAGCGCCGAAAGGCGTCTGGCCTGCAGGCGAATTTCTTCGTCAGGGGTTTTGAACAACGAGTAGGCCGACAAGTTGGTGCCCCAGAAGCGCACTGGAGTGTTGTCGGCGAACATCAACTGGTCGCCGACCGCCTTCACGAAGCCACGCTTGCCGGCGGGTTTCTCCGCTGCGTTGAGGAACGACAGGTCCACCGGCGAGGTGCGCCAGTCCAGTTGGTCATCAGGCCAGCTGGCAGGGTCTGCCAGGCCGAAGCGCTCGCTGGGGGTAGGGCCGAGTTCGATGTCGCCGGTCACGTTGAGCACGGCCTTGAGCTGCTGGCGGCCGGCGCTGATCGGGTCCTTGTAGAGGAATGCACGCAGCTCGGACGGGTTGCCGCGCTCGAAATAGACCTTGGCCAGTGGCGGGTCGAAGCGCATTTCGATGCGTCGCCCCTGGTCGGCCTTGCCCCAGGTCCAGCCGCGGTTGTCGGGCAGCAACTGCGGGGCGCCCATGTCGCCGGCGATTTGCGCCGGGTCGAACTGGAACACCAGGCCGCCACCCATGACACCGCTCTGGCGGCTGTGGGCGTCGAGGTCGAAGGCCCAGCTCAGGGTTTGCGCCTGTTCCTTGCGGATGTCAGCTTGCAGGTCGAAGTCCAGTTCCTTGTTCTTGCCCCGCAGCGTGTAGTGGTAAGGGCCATTGACCTTGAAGTCGGTATAGAAACCGGTCCAGCTCCAGTTGGCAGCCCAGAAATCGAATTTGGCCTTCATGACCGGGCCGCCGCCGTGTGTCACGGTAGGCAAGCCATTTTGCTCATCGACACTGACCTGCCAGTCTGAAGCCCAGCTGGCCAGCGGCAGAAGGGCCAGGCCGGCAATGGCCGAAAAGCGCACGTAATGACGCAGGGACAGCCTATTCATGAACATTACCTGGGTTGTAGGTCGGGTTCTGCCAGTTCCATCACCTGGCTGTTGTGCAGCCGGCGAACCATCTGGATGTAGGCCACGCCCAGACCTGCGATAGACCAGTACACCACCGGGATGAAGGTGATGCTGCTGACTGTGAAGATGATGACCAGAATGCCGATCAGCGTTGCCAGCAACACCCGGCCGAGCTGTCGTCGCTCATCATCCTT
Source organism: Pseudomonas sp. LTR0 (assembly GCF_036630035.1). Classification (NCBI taxonomy): domain Bacteria; kingdom Pseudomonadati; phylum Pseudomonadota; class Gammaproteobacteria; order Pseudomonadales; family Pseudomonadaceae; genus Pseudomonas; species Pseudomonas sp. LTR0. Next base: position 2,862,691 of record NZ_CP123734.1, on the reverse strand, counting down.
GTCGGCAAAACTGAGCATGGCCCTGCGGATACCCACCACCACCACGGCAAAGAACGCCACGAACAAGCCTAGCCCGACCAGGCCGGCCCGCAGCGCCAGGTTGATGTAGGTGTTGACGATGTCGATGATGCCTTCGCCCTGGATCATCGACTGCATTTCGGGTGTGTTGCGGAAGTCGAAAGAACCGAACAATGGGTTGCGCTGGATGACGATCCAGGAATTGTCCATCAGCCGCTCGCGGTAGGTGATGTTCTCTTTCTCGAGGTTGCCGATGAACGGCAGCAGGTCCAGCACCTTGTCGCCACCAGGCACGACGGTCAGCAAGGGCAACGCCAGCATGCCAGCCGCCCCCAGCAGTGCCAGGCGCTTGACGGCGCCTTTGCCCAGGGCAATGAACACCACCACGATGACCACGGCGCCGATCCACGGGCCGCGTGACAATGGCGCGAACAGCCCGGCGGCCAGCAGCAGGGCGCCCATGGCCCTGTGCAGCGGGCGTTGCACATAGCCTTGCACGAACAGGAACAGGCCGATGGCCACGCTCATCACGTAACCCAGCACAATCGCCTGGCCGGTGGTGACGCTCGCCCGCAGCGCACCACCGCGGCTCAGGTAGCCGGACATGCTCCATGGCACGCCCATGGCGTCGACCAGAGCGCTGTATAGCAGCCAGTGGCGTACATACTCGGCCACAGCGATCAGCGCCATGACGAAAGAGACAAGTACGAAGGCCAGCAGGGTGTCCTTGAAGTCGCTGATCTGACGCAGGCCACGGCTGGCCACGTAGTACGGCAGGAGTACGTCGACATACAGGTACAGCGCCTGGCGCAGCGTGTCGGTAGGGGTGGTTTCGCGCAAATAGAGCACGCTCAGCAGCAGCAGGCCGGCGGCCAGCAACTTATCGGCCCAGGTGCGGCCAAAGCGAAGGGTGTCACCTTGCCGGCGCAGGTGCAGCGCAGCCGGCAACAGCACGCACAGGCTCAGCAGGCGAATATGGTTCAGGTCGACCAGGTAATTGACCACGCCAAACCCGGGCACCTGGACCGACGCTGGCGGGATCAGGAACAGCAGCATGTAGAACAGCGCCATGGGGTTGTGCTCGCGGCGCCCGGCCAGCAAAAGGACGACCGCACCCACACCCAGATACAGCCAGAAGCTGTGCGAGAGAAAAGCCAGCAGGGTCAGCAGGAACCACAGATTACGCCGGCGCTTGTAGTCGCTGAGCGGAATCAGGTCGGTGGCAGGCCGCCGCGCCATCACGAAGACCACGCTCGCCAAAAACAGGATGACGATCAACGCTCGAAAATGTTCAGGCATCGGCTATGTACACCTTTCCTTCGGTGGGCAACGGCTAGCATCGTGGCTAATTGAAACTATAGTGACTTTTAGCCAATCAGTCAGAGATTGAAGTCATGCCGTCGATTGATGTGTCAGCCGCCGCGAGCCTGCGCAAGCGGGCCCTGAGAGCCGGGTCGTGGAACCTGGTCTCGCAGGTGGCTTCACAGGTGATGCGCCTGGGCGGCAATCTGATCATGGCCCGCTTGCTGCTGCCGGAAATGTTCGGGGTGATGGTCATTGCCACCACTGTTTCGATACTGCTGCATTTGCTTTCCGATGTCGGCCTGCGCCAGAACATCATCCAGAGCCACCGTGGTGACGATCCGGACTTTCTCAATACCGCCTGGACCGTGCAGATCATCCGCGGTTTCCTGCTGTTTGCGCTTACTCTGCTGCTGGCCCTGGGGGCTTGGTTGGCGCAACTGGCCGAGCTGTGGCCGGCAGACTCAACCTATGCCGCACCCATACTGCCGATGGTGCTGGCGGTGACCGGCCTGTCTGCGGCCATCTGGGGGTTCCAGTCCACCAAGATAGATGTGGCGGTACGAACTTTCCAACAAAAGCGCGTGGTGCTGGTCGACCTTGCCTCGCAGGTGGCCGGCCTGGTGGTGATGCTGGTGCTGGGCTTGCTGACCCATTCGATCTGGGCGCTAGTGTTATCAGGCCTGGTTTCGGCGGTGGTCTGGACAGTGCTGGGGCATACCGCCCTGCAGGGGCCCACCAACCACCTGCGCTGGGACCGTTCGGCGCTGACCGAGCTGATTGTGTTTGGCCGCTGGATCCTGCTGTCGTCGATGGTTGGTGTGCTGGCGATGTACGGCGACCGTATGTGGTTTGGCGCCAGCATGTCGGCGGCGCAACTGGGTGTGTATTCGATCGCCGTGCTGATCCTGGGTGCGGTGCAGACCGCGCTCATGAAAATTGTCGGCGCGGTGGCATTGCCTGCCTTCAGTGAAGCGGCCCGGGCCGACGACAAGCAGCGCCTGAAAGCGTTGTATTTCCGCTTTCGGCTGCTGGTCGACCTGCTGGTTCTGTTCATTTGTGGCGGGTTCCTGACCGCCAGCCCATTGCTGATTGGCTGGATGTATGACGATCGCTACCGCGAAGCAGGGCCGATGCTGGCGATTCTCTCGCTATCGTTCATCGTATTGCGCTATACCTTGGCTCATCAGGTGTGGATTGCCTTGGGCCTGACCAAGTACCAGGCCATGGACAACATCATCCGCCTGGTCTCGTTATGGGGACTATTGCCGCTGTTACTGGCGCTTGGCGGGGTGGAGTGGGCTATCTGGGGTGTCGCCCTGCATGCTTTGCCAACGCTGGTGCTGGTTGTGTATGTGAATTGCAAACTGGATATCTTCAGCCTCAAACGTGAGCTGGTGGTACTGCCGATGTTGCTGGTCGGGGCGCTGTGCGGGGCACTGCTGACGGCCTTCTTCAACTGGCTGTAACGCAGTTTGCCAGGTGTAACTTTCATGGCTACAGGTCACGGGATCATGGAGAAGCTCACTTTTTGTACTGCGCAGTTGGGTCGTAGAGGTTTTCTCCAGAGCTGTGTCTTGCTCGGCGTGGGGGGCGCAGTATTCGGCGCCTCGGCGGCCGTTGCTGGCAAGACGGCCGAAAAGCCCGGGTTCGTGATAATCAACGGTTGGGTATTGCCGTCCCGTTACTTCCGGAACGCGTCAGCATGATCAAGGACTTTCAGCAGCAGAAGGCGCTGCGCGACCACTACGATTTCTGCATCATCGGCGCCGGCCCGGCGGGTATAACCTTGGGCTTGCGCCTGGCTGCTGCCGGCTGGAGCGTAATGATCGCCGAAGGTGGGGGGCGCGAATATGCGTCGTACTCGCAAGACTTGTACGCGTGCTCATCCACCGGCCTGGAGCTGTATGCCGAGGAATCCCGCCTGCGTTACCTGGGGGGCACCTCCAATCACTGGGCTGGCCGGTGCCGGCCATTCACTCCTTCGGATTTTGCCGTCGCCCCGCAAGGCGACTTGCCGGGTTGGCCCATTCCCTATTCGGAGATCGAAGGCTTTCTACCGGCAGCGATGGAGATTGTCGATCTGGCGCCTGGCGCGGATTTTCGCGCGATGAATACCAGTCTCGATGGTGGTGACTTCGAGGCGGACCGCTTTCTGCTCAGCACGCCGACACGCTTTGCACAAAAGTACGCAACAGCACTGGAGCAGACCCCAGGCCTGGACGTATTCATCCACTGTAATTGCGTTGACCTGGAGTTCGACAAGGCTTCCGGCCACCTGGCTGCGGTGGTGTTGTCCGACTATCAACGCAATCGTCAGCGCCTGGTAGCAAGCAACTTCATTCTGGCCACGGGTGCCATCGAGAATGCCCGGCAGTTGCTGAACAGCGAGTCCCTGGTGGCCGCAGGTGTGGTGAGCAAGGAAGGGCTGGTGGGCGGGGGGTTCATGGAGCACCTGAACATCGAAATGGGCACTTTCATCCTCAAGTCCGGGCAGGACCCGGAGCCGCGCCAGTACTACACCACCGATGCTTTCATCGACGAGTACAAGGCCGGTAAAGGCAATGTCACCGCTGTTTTACTGGCCGATGTGCAAACCTACGGCCGCACTGCCGAGGTCAAGTATTTTCTCGAGAGCCTGGCCTGCGACATGGGGTTTGCCAGCAAGGTCGCCTTCGTTGCCAAGTTCAGCTGCCCCGGTGACGGCGTGCTCAGCACCATGATCGAGCAGTTCCCCAACCTGCACAGCCGCATTTCGCTGCTGGACGAGAAGGATGCATTGGGCGTGGCCAAGGTCAATGTCAATTGGGTGCTTAGTGCCGATGACCGGCACACCATCAAGTGCATTGGCAGCGAACTGGCCAAGCAGTTCGCTGACATGGGGCTGGGGTTCGTCAAGCTCAACGATTTCGTCTACGACACCTCGATTCCGCTGAAAATGGCACCCCATGCCCATCACATGGGTACCACGCGTATGGCCGCCTCGCCGCAGTTCGGTGTAGTCGATGCCAATTGCAAGGTGTTCGGTACCGAAAACCTGTATGTCGCCGGCAGCAGCATTTTTGCCAAGGGCGGCGCCTCCAACCCGACCATGCCGCTGTTGCAGTTTGCCTTGCGGCTGGCCGACCACCTCGATAACAAGATGAAAGCGGCCAGCAGCGCCGCAGCGTGATGCAGGTTGTACACGGGTGAGAGCGATGCGGTCAGCACCTAGAAGAACGAGACCGGAACGCCTCAGGACACTCCAGATTGTTCAGATCGCGAGGCCAGGCAGTATGAAGGGATGGATACGCAAGGCAGTGGCGCACTACGCCCATGCAACCGGGCGAGGGGGCAAATTCTACAGGAGGTTCTGCAACCCCTCTGGTCTTGAATGGGGGGCCTATCTGGCCCGATGGGGCAACTTTCACTCGGTCGGCAGCAATTTCTTCGTCAATACAGGCTGCAAGTTTCTCGACCCGTCGCTGGTACGTATCGGCAACAGCGTGGGCTTGTCCGACTGCACGTTGATCGGTCATGACGGGGTGGTACTGCTGATCGAGCATCGCTATGGCAAGCACCTGGATTCGGTCGGTTTCATCGACATCAAGGACAACTGCTTCATCGGCCATGGTGCGATCGTGATGCCTCGCGTGACCATCGGGCCTGAATCCATCGTGGCCGCAGGGGCGGTGGTGACCAAGGACGTGCCGCCAGGCACCGTCTATGGTGGCAACCCGGCCGTGTTCATCTGTACCACCGAGCAGTTGATCCAACGGGTCGAGGCACGTTGCGAAGCTTACCCTTGGATCGACCTGGTGAAACAGCGCAACGGGGCCTACGACCCGGAAGTTGAACCGCTGTTGATGGCGCAAAGACGCCAGTATTTCTTCGGGGACAGCTAAAATGGCTAGCAAACCTGTGGATGTCATGGTGGTGAACTTCAATACCGCTGGACTGCTGCAGCCAATGTTCGATGCACTGCGCCGGGCCGACAGCGAGCGGCTGGCCAGTTACCTGGTGGTGGACAATGCCTCGCGCGATGACTCGGTGCAGCGCATGGCCCAGGTGTGCCCCGAGGCACTGCTGCTGAGCAACAAGCAGAACGTGGGTTTCGGCCGGGCCAACAACCAGTTGTTGGCGCACCTCAAGGGCAAGTACGCCTTGCTGCTCAATACCGATGCCTTCGTTGCCGCCGACTCTCTGCAAAAAACACTCGACTACATGGAGGCCCACCCAGAGTGCGGCGTACTGGGGGTGCGCCTGGAGGGGCGCGATGGTGACCTGCAGCCCAGTTGCCGCTACTTCCCCACGCCGCTCAATGTGTTCGTCGGGCGTACCGGGCTGGGGCGGTTCTTCCCAGGGCTGAAGATGGTCGACGAAATGAACTGGGACCACGCCTCGGTGCGCGAGTGTGACTGGTTGCCTGGCTGCTTCTACCTGGTGCGCCGCGAAGTGCTCGACAAGGTGGGGTTGTTCGACCCGCGCTACTTCCTTTATTACGAAGAGGTGGACCACTGCAAGCGGGTTAAGGAAGCGGGCTGGAAAGTGGTGTTTTACCCGCATACCACGGTGGTGCATATCGGTGGCGAAAGCTCCAAGTCGGTGGCGGAACTGGAGGCTGCCAGCCGGCAGATCTCGTCCTACCAGATCGAAAGCGAGTTGCTGTACTTCCGCAAGCATCATGGCGTGACGGGGCTGGCCCTGCACATGCTGCTGGTCACGCTGGGCGACCTGGTGCTGGCACTCAAGGCGCTGTTGAAACGACGCGGCTGGGGCGCCATTCAGGCCTGCTGGCGTCATTGCCGGGCAACCTGGTCATTGCTGTTCAAGACCCGGTACGCCAGCCAACCAACAAGGTAGGTGGAGCCATGTTCGAGAATATTCGCGCCGACCTGAGGGCCCATGGCGGGGACTGGGGCGCCCAGGGCTTCTGGGTATTGCTGGTGTACCGCTTTGGCCGCTGGCGTTATACGTTGCGCCCGGCACTGCTGCGCAAACTGTGTTCGCTCATCTACAAGGTGCTGTTCAAATTCGTCCAGATCATCACCGGTATCGAACTGCCTTGCGAGGTGGTGATCGGGCGCAACTTCGTCATCGATCATTTCGGCGGCATTGTTGTCAGCGGTTATGCCCGCTTCGGCGATGACTGCCGTATCCGCAACGGCGTGGTGGTGGGCCTGAAGAATGTCGACGAGCCGATTGCCCCGGTGTTCGGCAATAACGTCGACATCGGCACCGGGGCCAAGGTGCTGGGCAGTATTCGCATCGGCAACAACGTGATCATCGGCGCCAATGCCGTCGTGCTGGTAGATGTACCTGACAATTCACTGGCAGTGGGGGTGCCGGCCATCATCAAGGCCCGGCAAGCGGCCGCCACGGCATCGGTCGAGTGAGGCCTATGGCAACGGTGATCGGCGTGGTGGTCATCGGCCGCAATGAAGGCCAGCGTCTCGAGCGCTGCCTTTGTTCGTTGGCGCACGGGGCGGACAAAGTCATGTACGTCGACTCGGGTTCCACCGATGGTTCGCTGCAGTTGGCCGCCAACCTTGGCGTGGACGTGCTGGCGCTGGACATGGGTATCCCGTTCACTGCCGCACGCGCCCGCAATGAAGGTTTTGCCGCCTTGCAGCGCCTGTTGCCATCGATGCAACTGGTACAGTTCGTCGATGGCGACTGCGAGGTGAATGCCAGCTGGCTGGCCACTGCGCAGGCTTTTCTTGAGCAGCACCCCGCCGTGGCAGTGGTGTGTGGTCGCCGGCGTGAGCGCTTCCCGCAGCGTTCGGTGTACAACTTGCTGTGCGACCTGGAGTGGGATACCCCGGTCGGTGAGGCCAAGGCCTGTGGCGGCGATGCACTGATGCGGGCAGACGCCTTTGCTGCTGTGGGTGGCTTCCGCCCTGACCTGATAGCCGGAGAAGAGCCCGAACTGTGCGTGCGTTTACGGGCCAACGGCTGGAAAGTCTGGCGACTGGCTGCCGAGATGACCCTGCACGATGCCGGCATGACCCGTTTCAGCCAATGGTGGCGGCGTAGCCTGCGCGCTGGGCATGCCTATGCCGAGGGCGCCTACCTGCATGGCCAGCCACCCGAGCGGCATTGGCTGCGTGAGTCACGTCGGGCCTGGTTGTGGGGCCTGGGCATACCCTTGGTGATCGCACTGGCCTGCCTGCTGCTGGGCGGCTGGGGCTTGCTCTTGCTGTTGATCTACCCATTGCAGGCCTTGCGCCTGGCTCGCCGCGGCAGCAAGTCGACGCGCGAGAACTGGCTGCAGGCTGTGTTTCTGGTGTTGGGCAAATTCCCGGAAATGCTCGGCCAGCTGAAGTTCCTGCGCCACCGCCTTGCGGCTGGCAAATCGGCTTTGATCGAGTACAAGTGAGAAAAACCCATGATGCTCGGCACCCTCGTGAAAAGCGTGTTTACCTTGCAACCGGGTTACTCGTTGCGGGCGATGCACAACAAGTACAAGTTGGCACGGCAGATCGCCAGGCAGTGGCCTGAGCTGAACGGGTTCATGCAGCGCATGACGGCGGCGCTGGGCCCGCATGGTTTGCAGCGGCTGGGTGTGGATTGTATCGGTGTCGTGCAATGGCCTTACATCAGCCGATGCTGGGAGGCGCCACAGCGTCTGGATGTGGTGGCTTCACACTTTGAACGGGTGGCTGGGCAGTTCCCGGCGTTGCTGCTGCTGGGACGCGACGAAAACCTGAGGCTGTGTGACCTGTCCAGCCATTCGCCGGGCTGCTGCCTGGTTCTGGATCGGCCAATCTGGTTCAAGCGCGAAGGCGAGCTGGTGTTGAACCTGTTCCAGGCCGACCTGCGTGTGGCATCCCTGGCCTTCACCCTGGGCCGCAGCCAGGGTGAGACCTGCCTGTTCATCGGTGCGGTGCAGGGCATCCACAAAGGTATCGACAGCGAAACCTCGCTGGCCATCTACCGTGACCTGACCAAGGACTTCGAAGGGCTGCGGCCACGCAGCCTGTTGCTCGAAGCGTTGAAATGCCTGGGCAGAACCCTGGGTGTAACGCAACTGTATGCCGTCAGCGACGCCTGCCGGCACCATCGCCATCCCTATTTTGGCAACGACAAGGGCCAGGACCTGGCGGCCAACTACGACGTTATCTGGCAAGAACACGGCGCCATAGCGTCTGACCGTGAGGATTTTTTTACCCTCCCGTTAGCGCCGGCACAACGGGCGGAAGCCGACATCCCGGCCAAAAAACGGGCGATGTACCGCCGCCGCCAGGCATTGCTTGACGATGTTTTCACCCGTTTGCAGGCAGCATTGCCAAGCAGCAATCACAACCTTGGACTACAAGGAAAACAGGGGGATGCATTTGCTGTGAGTGCATCGGCAGTAGACGGACCGCCCGTAGTCGACAGCCTGAAGTGAAGGTTGCCAGGGAAGGTTGGTCATCAAGCGGGTTTGGATCTGGATTCGTATGCGCATTGCTTACTTCATCAATCAGTACCCGAAAGTCAGCCACAGTTTCATCCGTCGCGAAATTCTGGCGCTGGAGCGTCAGGGGGTTGAGGTACAACGTATAGCCCTGCGTGGGTGGGACGCCGAGGTGCAGGATGCCGAGGACGCAACCGAACGGGGCAAGACCCGCTACGTATTGCAAGGTGGGCTCAAGGGGCTATTCGCACCGACGTGGCAGGTACTGCGTACGCAGCCGCGGCGGTTTTTCCAGGCGCTGTGGCTGGCCATGCGCCTTGGTCTGCGGGCCGACCGTGCCTGGCCCTATCATCTGGTCTACCTGGCCGAGGCCTGCCAAGTGCTGCAGTGGTTGCTGGCAGGGGATGCGACCCATGTGCACGCGCATTTCGGCACCAACTCTACTGAGGTGGTCATGCTGGCCAACGTCCTGGGCGGGCCGGCATACAGCTTTACCGTGCACGGCCCCGAAGAATTCGACAAACCACAGTTTCTGCATCTGGGTGAGAAGGTGCGGCGCGCCGCCTTTGTCGCGGCGGTGAGCTCGTACGGGCGCAGCCAGCTGTACCGTTGGGTGGCGCACGAGCACTGGGGCAAGGTGAAGGTGGTGCATTGTGGCCTGGAGCGTGGGTTTCATGAGGTGGCGCCGGTCAATGTGCCGCCGGCGCCACGGCTGGTGTGTGTCGGGCGCCTGTGCGAGCAGAAGGGCCAGCTGCTGTTGCTGGAAGCGGCGCGCTGTCTCGCTGCCCAATCGATCGCCTTCGAGCTGGTGCTGGCGGGTGACGGTGAAATGCGCGAGCAAATCGAGGCCTTGATTGCCCGGCACGGCTTGCAGCAGCAAGTGCATATCACCGGCTGGATCAGCAGTGCGCAGGTACGCAAGGAAATTCTGGCCGCCCGCGCGCTGGTGCTACCCAGTTTTGCCGAGGGCTTGCCAGTGGTCATCATGGAGGCCATGGCCTTGCGCAGGCCAGTGCTGACCACCTATGTAGCGGGTATCCCCGAGCTGGTGCGGCCTGGCGAGAACGGCTGGCTGTTCCCTGCCGGTGCCGTTGACGAGCTGGCAACAGCCATGGCCGACTGCCTGGCGCAACCGACCGAGGCACTGCAGCACATGGGCGAGGTGGCCTACCAGCGTGTAGTGCAACGGCATGACATCGACACCGAGGCGGCCAGGCTGGCCGGCTATTTCAAGGCATACGCATGATAAGTGTATTGGGTTGGTTACTGGGCCTGTTGGCGATCATCGTCCTGGTACCGGTGTTGGTCCTGGTGCTGCAAGTGTTGTTGGCGTGCCTGCCAGCGCGGGCGAGGCCCAACGGCATTGGTGAGCGCCCGCGAGTGGCGGTGTTGGTGCCCGCCCACGATGAGGCGTTGGTCATTCGTGCGATGCTGGCCAGCGTTACGCCGCAACTGCTGGACGGCGATCGCTTGCTGGTAGTGGCGGACAACTGCTCTGACGACACGGCCCAGTTGGCACACGAGGCTGGTGCCGAAGTGGTAGAGCGCCACGATACGCGGTTGCGCGGCAAAGGGTATGCATTGGACTTCGGCGTGCGCCACCTGGCTCAACGACCGCCCGAGGTTGTAATTGTGGTGGATGCCGACTGTCAGGTAGGCGAAGGGGCGATTGACTGCCTGGCGCGCCGCTGCCACGAACTTGCCCGCCCGGTACAGTCGCTGTACCTGATGCGTGCACCTGCAGGTGCCGGGTTGAAGGTGCAGGTTGCCGAGTTTGCCTGGCGGGTAAAGAACCTGGTGCGGCCGCGCGGTTGGGCGCGCTTGGGCCTGCCATGCCAGCTGATGGGCGCGGGCATGGCGTTCGCCTGGAACGATCTGAGCCTGATCAACCTGGCCAATGGTCATCTGGTCGAGGATGTGAAGCTGGGCTTGGACCTTTGCCAGCAGGGTAAGCCTCCTGCTTTCTGCCCCGAGGCACTTGTCACTAGCCAGTTCCCGCTCAGCGAGCAGGGCCTCAACAGCCAGCGCACCCGCTGGGAGCATGGCCATCTGGGCTTGATGCTCGCCGATGCACCCAAACGGGCGATGGCTGCAATCACCCAGCGCAATGCTAGCCTGGCGGCCTTGACCCTGGACTTGCTGGTGCCACCCCTGGCGTTGCTGGTGCTGGCCTTGCTCGGGCTTAATCTGGTGACCTGGCTGGCGTACCTGCTGTTCGGCCTGGCGGTGCCCGCGCGGCTCGCCTTTACCGGTTTGGCCTTGCTGGCCTTTGCCGTGGTGTTGGCCTGGGCGCGCTTCTGTCGTGAAGTGATACCGTTCTCGGTGTTGCTGTACGCGCCGTTTTACGCGGCCAGGAAGATTCCCTTGTACCTGAGCTTCCTGATCAAGCGCCAGGTTGAATGGGTGCGTTCAAAACGGGATGACGACTGATGGCTCAGTGGCAGAATCGCTGGAAGCGCGTGATCGACCAGATGGAAGTGATCGCTGACGCCGCCGCAGTGCAGCACCTGCTCGATCGCCTGGCTACACCGGATACGGGCACCGTGCTGGGCTTCGTCAATGCCCATGCCATGAACCTGGTGGTGCGCGATGGTGGCTACTGCCAGGCACTGTCGGCCGCAGATGTGCTGCTGCGCGATGGTGCCGGCATGGCGATCCTGTATCGCGGTCTGGGCCTGGAACCCGGGCTCAACATGAATGGCACTGACTTCATTCCCAGGCTCATGGCTACTTACCGAGGGCGCAAAGTCGCCTTCTGGGGCACCCGGCAACCCTACCTGGACCAGGCCGCGCAGCGCTGTAAAGCCGAGTTCGGCATTGTGCCAGTGTCCGTTCACGATGGCTTTGCCAGCGTAGAAACCTACTTACAATTGGCCCGCAGGGAGCAACCCGAGCTGATTGTACTGGGCATGGGCATGCCCAAGCAGGAAGCGGTGGCGGCAAAATTGGCAGCCATTGGCGGGCCATGCCTGATCGTGTGCGGAGGGGCGATCCTGGACTTTCTCGGCGGCAAGGTCAGCCGTGCCCCCGAATGGCTGCGGCGTTTGGGGGGCGAATGGCTGTACCGCCTGCTGCGCGAGCCCAAGCGCCTGTTCATGCGTTATGTGGTGGGCAATCCGCTATTCCTGTTGCGCACCCTGTTGTACCGGCGGTCAGCGGTTTCGGCCAGGCGGGCCCTATGAATCGGCCAAAAATCGCAAATGCGGTGATTCCGGGTACGCCAGCAGCGGGTGGCTGCTACAGTGATATCAATCGCTTGAGGGCGCCACGCGCCTGCTGCACGGTTTTTGCTTAAGTCTGTTTTCAAGGCTTGCTGTTTGATGGAAGGCACTTGCTACGCTCATCTTGATGAGGTCTGAAATGGTTTTCGAACCCAGAAGCAGTCGTTCCTTACTCCAGAGAAGAAGCAGTGTCAGTAACGCCATCCAGGCCGGCCTCGATGGTATTGCCGTCACCGGTATTGCCTGGTACCTGATCTACGACCAGTTCGGCTACATCACATCCGATTACGTGATCATGCTGCTGTTGCTGATTGGTGCACTGGCAGTCATTTATGATCATTACGCGATCTACCGCACCAACGTCGGGTTGTCGATCAAGGCGTTCCGCCTGTTCAAGGCCTGGTCGGCAACATTTTGCTTCCTGGTGGTCATGGCGTTCCTGACCAAACAGAGCGAAACCTATTCACGGCTATTGGTGGTGCAACTGTTCGTCATTGGTTATGTCGCCCAGTTATTCTTGCATTTTGCCGTGCGCGAACTGCAAAAACGCTTTAGCGCGCATGCGCGCCTGGACAATGCCCTGATCATCGGCAACGGTGACCTGGCCAACTTCCTGTATCAGAAAATCAGCAACAACCCATGGTTTGGCGAGCGTGTGCTGGGCTGCGTGCTGCTCGACAAAGGCGATGGGCAGGGGTTGGAGAGTGCCGAGGGCAAGCAGCGCCTGCCAGTGCTGGGGCATATTGGCGACCTCGACGAGCTGGTGGCCCAACACGGCATTCGTACGGTGTACCTGGTGACGCCACTGGGTGGCTCCGAGGTCATCAACGACGTGTATTTCAAGTTGCTCGACAAGTGCATTGCTGTGAACTGGGTGCCGGATATCTTCTCGTTGCGCCTGATCAACCACAGCGTGCGGGAAATTGCCGGCATTCCGGTGCTGACCTTGTCGGAGACACCCTTGACGGGCATGAGCCTGTTCTTGAAAAACCTTGAGGACCGGGTGCTGGCCGCGTTGATTTTGCTGTTTGCATCACCTTTATTGCTGGCTGTAGCGCTGGCCATCAAGATCGATAGCCGCGGGCCGGTGTTCTTCCGCCAGGAACGTACCGGCTGGACAGGCGAGTCGTTCCGTATCTGGAAGTTTCGCAGTATGCATGCTCACCAACCGGAAGAGGGCGTGGTCAAACAGGCGCAGAAGAATGACCCACGGCTGACCCGGGTCGGTGCCTTTATCCGGCGTACAAGCCTTGATGAACTGCCACAATTGTTCAACGTGCTGACCGGTGAAATGTCCCTGGTAGGGCCGCGGCCACACGCCCTGCAACATGACACCTTGTATTCGCAGGATATCGTTGACTACTTTGCCCGCCACAATATCAAGCCAGGCATGACAGGTTTGGCGCAGGTGCGCGGGTTCAGGGGGGAAACCAAGGATATCGAGCAAATGATCCAGCGGGTCGACTCGGACATCGAGTACATCAACAACTGGTCGTTGTGGCTGGACTTTGTGATTCTGGTGCGCACGCTTAATGCCTTTACGGGTAAGCAGGCTTATTGAGCAACGCACGCCCGCATCGACCGTGTACCGCCAGTCAGTCCTTGTTCAACGGATGCAATGCCCTGAACCCCCGCGCTTCTTCCACCAGCCAGTCATGCACCGCCCGCGCACCCGGCTGGTTCAAGCCGCCTGGCGGGTAATGCACCACATAACGCTTGTGGTTGGCGATCGGTACACCAAAGGGCACGATCAGTGCGCCGCGCTCCAGTTCGTCATTGAGCAGCGTGCGCCGGGCAATGGCCACGCCGATCCCGGCAATCGCCGCCTCGATGGTCAGGTGGTTGCGGTTGAAAGTGTGCCCGCGCCGCACATCCAGGCCGGCGGCGCCGATGCCTTCCAGGTAAAACTCCCACTCGGCATATTCCGAACTGCCACGCCAGGCGGTGATGTCATGCAGCAACGGGTAGTGCACCAGATCGCTTGGCCCGTGCAGGGGTGGGCGCCCACGCAGCAGGGCAGGTGAGCACACCGGGAAGATCTGCTCGTCCAGTAGCGGCGTCGAGAGCATGCCTGGGTAGCTGCCATCGTTCAGGTCGATGGCCAGGTCGAAGTCGCCCGGCGTCAGCGCCTGGGCACTGTCTTCAGCCACCAGGCGCAACTCGATGTCCGGGTAGCGTTGTTGAAAACGCGGCAAGCGCGGCGTGAGCCATTTAGCCAGGAACGAGGGGATCGAACGCACACGCAACGTGCCGCGGATTTCCCCTGCGTCCAGCCGCAGCAGCTCGGCCTCGATACTGCCATAGGCCTCGGCCACCGTCTGAGCCAGGCGTTGCCCCTCGGCGCTCAGCTCCACGCCGCGCGCCCGGCGCAGGAACAGCCGGTAGCCCAGGCGCTCTTCCAGCTGGCGCATCTGCTGGCTGACCGCGCCCGGGGTGATGTGCAGCTCTTCGGCACAGCGGGTGAAGGACAAGTGCCGGGCTGCGCAGGCAAATACGTGTAGCCAGACGAACATCTGACCATTGAGTTGTCGTCGCATCGTTTAGTACCACTAAAGCCTTGCTTAGGAAGTTTCGTTGGTCATCCGTGAGCCAGGGCGTCAGTATCGCGCAAAATCGCAATAACGCTCAATTTCTTCAGACAACCCTACCTTGGATGCATGTCAGGGTAGGGTCAGGCATTAGCATGGCTATCAGTGTTTTCGACCTTTTCAAAATTGGCATCGGGCCTTCCAGCTCCCACACCGTCGGCCCGATGCGGGCGGCGGCTACCTTTGCCCAGGCCCTGCGTGAGCAGGGGCTGCTGGCGCGGGTAACGCGTGTGGAAGTGCGGCTGTATGGCTCGCTGTCGGCTACCGGGGTTGGCCATGCCACCGACCGCGCGTGCCTGCTAGGCTTGATGGGCCAGTGGCCAGACCGTATCGACCCGGCCACTATCGAGTCGCGCATTGGCCAGGTGCTGCAGGAACACTGCCTGATGCTCGACGGTAGCCATCCGCTGGCCTTCGACTATGGCCGTGACATGCTGCTGCTCGACGAGAGCCTGCCTTATCACCCCAATGCCATGAGTCTGGAAGCCATCGACGGGCAGCACAGCCTGTTGAGCCAGACCTATTTTTCGGTGGGTGGCGGATTCATCGTCGAGCAAGCCGAAATCGATGCGCCGGCAAGCGAAACGAATGCCGTGATGCTGCCTTATGAATTCGACAGTGGTGTCCAACTGCTGGCCTTGTGCAAAGCCCACAACCTGAGCGTGGCGCAACTGATGATGGCCAACGAATGCGCCTGGCGCCCGGAGGCAGAGGTGCGCGAAGGCTTGCTGCGCATCTGGGCAGCCATGCGTGAGTGCGTAGCGAACGGCCTGCGCAACGAGGGCGTTCTACCGGGTGGCTTGCAGGTCAAGCGCCGCGCCGCGCGGTTGCACCGCAGCCTGCAGGAGTTGGGCAAGCCCAACGTGATCGGCTCAACCCTCAGCGCCATGGAGTGGGTGAACCTGTTCGCCTTGGCGGTCAATGAGGAGAACGCCGCGGGCGGGCGCATGGTTACCGCGCCCACCAACGGTGCCGCTGGCATTATCCCGGCTGTACTGCATTACTACATGAAGTTCAACCCGACCGTTTGCGATGCCGATGTCGTCGATTTCCTGCTGGCGGCTGCGGCGGTCGGTATTTTGTGCAAGAAAAATGCGTCGATCTCGGGGGCTGAGGTAGGCTGCCAGGGCGAGGTGGGTTCGGCCTGCTCGATGGCTGCCGCCGGCTTGGCCCAGGTGCTGGGGGCGACGCCACCGCAGCTGGAAAACGCGGCCGAGATTGCCCTGGAGCACAACCTCGGGCTCACTTGCGACCCCGTGGGTGGCCTGGTGCAGGTGCCCTGCATCGAGCGCAATGCAATTGCTGCGGTGAAAGCGATCAATGCCGTGCAGATGGCGCTGCGGGGGGATGGCGAGCACTTCATTTCGCTCGATCGGGTGATCCGCACCATGCGTGATACCGGGGCGGACATGCATACCAATTACAAGGAAACCTCGCGCGGCGGTTTGGCGGTCGCTTTTGTCGAGTGCTGATGTTAAACGCGATCAACTGGAGCGGCCTTGTGACTCGATGGGCCGCTCCTTCACCAGATCGCGTTGACCTGATGGGTCAGCGCTGACTCATCGGCCTTTCTGCTTCGCTGCCAGGAAGCTCGCACGCATGTCCTTGGCCCAGCCATCGAGCACCGGCTTGACGTCATTCAAGGTCAGCTTCTGCGTGTCGTTCTCCAGTTCCTGGCCCGCGCCCTTGCGGACCACCTGGGCCAGCACCTTCTGGCTGGCACCGTCCAGAAACGCTGCCTCCACACCGACATCCACGTCCTGGTCACGTCCACCCATGGCGGTATTCACACCTGCCGCAATTAGCGCGATAGGGATCACCTCGTAAGGCTTGAGGCCCTCGTTACTTGTGGACACTGCCGTGATCGCCGGGCGTACCACTATCACGCCCGGGCCAGGCCCCTTGGCCAGAGGCATCACGCTGCTCATTTCCCGGCGCAGGGCCTCGTTGAAGTAGCGGGTGATTTCCTGCAGCGTCTGCTGCGAGATAACCGCTGTGGGCTGCGGCTTGGGGTAGAACTGGCTTGGCTCGACGAATACCTGGCTGTACTGGTTGATATTGACCTTAGGATCGATCCAGCGCATCACCGGGTCACCCGAAGGGCTCTTGGCTTCTTGCAGCCGGCTGTAGTCTTTGAGGAAGCCGGAGTAATCCTTGGGGTCCACGCGGTTGCTGGAGCAGGCGGCCACGGCAAGCAGCGCGGCGCACAACAGGGTAATGCGAGGCAATGATTTCATGATGAAAAGGCATCCATGAGAGGTCGGCCTCAACAACGCTAGCAGGTACGAGGCGCTTGGCCAGTGGACGGGGCAATCCTCTTTGAAAAGTACAGAATGCGTGACCGGGACGTGCTCGCCCTGAGTGGCGCTGCAAACGTTGTTGCCCACTCAACCCAGGGCCTCACGCAAGCGGTACCACAACATGCCCAGTGCCAGCAGGGGTGAGCGCAGGGCCTTGCCGCCGGGGAAGGTCAGGTGCGGCACGGCACTGAACACATCCAGGCCCTGGCTATGGCCGAGGGCGATGCTTTCGGCCAGCAGTTTCGCCGTCCAGTGCGTCACGTTCAGCCCGTGCCCGGAATAGCCTTGGGCGTAATACACGTTGGGGTGCTGGCCAAGGCGCCCGACCTGGGGGAAACGGTTGGCGGTGATGCCGATCATGCCACCCCACTGGTAGTCGATGCGCACGTTGGCCAGTTGCGGGAACACCTTCAATACCTTCGGCCGCATGTACGCGCCGATGTCTTTAGGGTCACGCCCGGAATAGTGGCAGGCGCCACCGAACAGCAGGCGGCGGTCTGCAGTGAGACGGTAGTAGTCCAGGCCGACCTTCTGGTCGCACAGCGCCATGTTCTGCGGGATCAGGCTGCTGGCCAGCGCTTCGGGCAAGGGTTCGGTGGCCACCACATAGCTGCCGGCCGGGAGCACCTTGCCACTCAGGCGCGGCTCCAGTTCATCGAGGTGAGCGTTGCAGCCCAGCACCAGGCTGCTTGCACGCACCTTGCCGCGCGCCGTGTACAGCGTCAGCCTGGGCCCGTGCTCAATACGCAGCACCGGGCTTTGTTCGAAAATGCGCACGCCCAGGCTGTGGGCCGCGCGGGCTTCGCCCTGGACCAGATCCAGCGGGTGCAGGTGGCCCGAGCCCATGTCTACCAGGCCGCCAGCGTACTGGTCGCTGGCGACGATCTCGTTCAACTGCCCGGCGCCGACCAGGCGTGTTTCGTGGCGATAGCCCAGGGCGGCCAGGTCGTCCTGTTCATCCTTGAAGGCGGCGAACTGCGCCTCGGTGTTGGCCAGTTCGCAGAAGCCCCAGCGCAGATCGCAGGCAATGCCGTAGCGGGCGATACGGTCGGCCACCAGTTCCACTGAATCGATGCCGGCCTGTTTCAGGTAGCGCACACCTTCCTGGCCGACATGCCGGGCAAAGCCGCTGACATCATGGCCGATGCCGCGAATCAGTTGGCCGCCATTGCGCCCACTGGCGCCCCAGCCGATGCGACGGGCTTCCAGCAGCACCACCGAGAGGCCGCGCTCGGCCAGCTCCAGGGCGGTATTGACCCCGGTCAGCCCGCCGCCGATCACGCAAACGTCGGCCGTCAGTTCACTGTCCAGGCTGGGGTAGGGTGCCGCGTCGCGCGCTGTAGCGGCGTAGTACGAGGCGGTGTGTTGGGTATTGAAAGACATGAGCGTTCTCGACTCAGCGGTTGGATTTGATCTTGCTCCAGGAGCGGGTCATGACGCGCATGATTTTCGGGCTCGGGGTGCTGGAGATGTACAGCTTGTCCAGCACCTCCTGCGGTGGGTAGATCTCGGGGTTGTTCACCAGCGATGCATCCATGTAGGCCTTGGCGTCAGGGTTGGCATTGGCATAGCCGACCGTGGCGCTGACCTTGGCAATCACTTTGGGGTCGAGCAGGTAGTTGATGAACGCCAGGGCCTGCTCGGGGTTGTTGGCGTCCTTGGGGATGGCCAGCAGGTCGAACCACAGGTTGCTGCCTTCCTTGGGAATGCTGTAGGCGACCTTCACGCCGTTTTTCGCCTCTACGGCGCGGTTGGCGGCCTGGAACACGTCGCCAGAGTAGCCGAACGCTACGCAGACATTACCGTTCGCCAGGTCTGAAACGTACTTGGAGGAGTGGAAGTAGGTGATATAGGGGCGCAGTTCGAGCAGGCGGGCCTCAGCCTTGGCGTAATCGCCCGGTTTTTCGCTGCGCGGGTCCAGGCCCAGGTAGTTGAGCACGGCCGGGAACAGCTCGTCGGGTGAGTCCATGAATGCCACGCCGCACTGCTTGAGCTTTTTCAGGTTCTCGGGCTCGAACAGCACTGCCCACGAGTCGATATGGTCCACACCCAGTGCCGCCTTGACCTTGTCGACGTTGTAGCCGATGCCATTGGTGCCCCAGAGGTAAGGCACGGCGTACTGGTTGCCGGGGTCGTTCTGTTCAAGTTGCTTGAGCAGTTTGGGGTCCAGGTGCTGCCAGTTCGGCAGCTTGCTGCGGTCCAGCGGCAGGAAGGCCCCGGCCTGGGCCTGGCGGGCGAGGAAGTGGTTGGACGGTACCACCACGTCATAACCCGTGCGCCCGGCCAACAGCTTGCCTTCAAGGGTTTCGTTGGAGTCGAACACGTCATAGACCACCTTGATTCCGCTGCTGGCCTGGAAATCGGCCAGAGTGGTGTCACCGATGTAGTCGGTCCAGTTGTACACACTGACCGTGGGTGCGGCCTGGGTGGTGGTGGCGAACAGCAGGGTGAATGCAGCGGGGATCAGGGCTTGCAGATGACGCATGGGAACACCTCGTTGGTCTTGTTCTTCGAGTTCGGAGCAGGGTTGCCTGTGCATGGGGTGCAAAGCACCCCCGCGGTGGATCAGACACTCAGCATCAGGAATTCACGCTCCCACGAGCTGATGACGCGCTTGTAGTTCTCGTGTTCGGCGCGCTTGACCGCCACGTAGCCCTGGACGAATTGCTTACCCAGGTACTGCTGCACGGTTTCGCAGTCTTCCATGTGCTGCAGCGCATCTTCGATGGTGATCGGCAGGCGCAGGTTGCGTCGTTCATAGGCACGGCCCTGCACTGCTGCGCTAGGGTCGATCTGCTCGACCATGCCCAGGTAGCCGCACAGCAGGCTGGCAGCGATGGCCAGGTACGGGTTGGCATCGGCGCCCGGCAGGCGGTTTTCCACCCGCATCGCCTCCGGGCTGGACGTAGGCACGCGCAAGCCGGCGGTGCGGTTTTCTACACCCCACTCGACGTTGACCGGTGCCGAAGTATCCGGCAGGAAGCGGCGGAACGAGTTGACGTTGGGCGCGAACATCGGCAGCAGCTTGGGGATGTACTTCTGCAAGCCGCCGATGTGATGCAGGAACAGCGGGCTCATGCTGCCGTCTTCGTTGGCGAAGATCGGTTTGCCCGTAGCGATGTCGACCACGCTCTGGTGCAGGTGCATGGCACTGCCGGGTTCGTCGGTGATCGGCTTGGCCATGAACGTGGCGGCCACGTTGTGTTTGAGCGCTGCCTCGCGCATGGTGCGCTTGAACACGGTGATCTGGTCGGCAAGGTCCAGCGCGTCGCCGTGGCGGAAGTTGATCTCCATCTGCGCCGGGCCGTCTTCGTGGATCAGCGTATCCAGGTCCAGGCCCTGGATCTCGCACCAGTCGTAGACGTCTTCGAACAGCGGGTCGAATTCGTTGGCGGCATCGATCGAGAACGACTGTCGGCCACTTTCAGCACGGCCGGAACGCCCCAGTGGCACCTGCAGTGGCAAGTCCGGGTCTTCGCAGCGCTTGGTCAGGTAGAACTCCATCTCGGGCGCGACGATCGGCTGCCAGCCCTTGTCGGCGTACAGCTTGAGCACCTTCTTCAGCACGTTGCGTGGCGAAAGCTCGATAGGGTTGCCTTGCTTGTCGAAGGTGTCGTGGATCACGATCGCGGTTGGCTCGATCGCCCACGGGATCTGGTAAACGGCGGAGGGGTCGGGGCGGCAGACCATGTCGATGTCGGCGGCGTCGAGCAGGTTGTAATAGATGTCATCGTCGACGTAGTCGCCGGTGACCGTCTGCAGCAGCACGCTTTCTGGCAGGCGCATGCCTCGCTCATGGAGGAACTTGGCGGTGGGCGCAATCTTGCCGCGGGCGATGCCGGTCAAGTCGCTGATCACGCATTCGACTTCGGTGATCCGGTGTTCTTTCAGCCAGGTGGACAGCTGATCGAAGGGGGCGTTCATACAGACCTCTTGGTTGGGTTTTAGTGGGGGAGCGTGGGCGCTTGCGAAAACCGTTGAACAGTTGCGAAGGCGTTACGCTTCCCAGGTGACGCGCTGCAGACTATCTTGGGCGCAGCCCCCCGGGGCAATCTATCCACTTTCTTCAGTATCGAATGCACCAAAAGAGTGCATACAGGACGATGTGTGACAACCGCCAATGCGTTGAAGGTCCAGGCTTTCCACACCACTGACGTCACCGAGCAAGTGCGCGCCACCCCTGGCTGGCAGCAGCAGTACCGGCAGATGTCGCCCGGGTACTTCAGCGGTGAGCTGCGCTGCCTTGGGCTGGATGGCGTGGAGGTGTACGAAGAGCGCCTGAACACCCGGGTGGAACAGTTTTTCCGCGCGCCAAGCGGCGCGTTGGCGTTTTGCTTCGACCGCAGTGAGAACAGCCTGTACCTGCTGAACGAACAAAGCCGCAATATCTGGATTACGCCAGAGAACTACCACGAAGTGGCGGTCGTGTTCGACCAGGCGTTCCTGGCCCGCCATGGGCTAGACCCGCAGCGTCTGGAAGGGTTGTTCATGGTGCCATTGGGTAGCGGCCAGAATGCGCTGTTCGGCAGCTGGCTCAGCGCCACCTTGACCCGGTTGGGCGAGGAGGGTTGCCCGTCGCAAGGGCAGGCCCTGGCTGAGCAGTTGCTGGAGGACTGTCTGTTCATTCTCGACAACGCCAGTCAGCGTTTACAGGGCGTGGCCTTGGGGCGGCGGGACGAGGAAAGGGCGATCATGCACCGGGTCAGCGAATGGGCGGCCGACTGCCCGGAAGAGACCCTGAACCTGCTTGAGCTGGCAGACGTGGCTGGGGTTTCCCTGCGCCAGTTGCAGCAAGCGTTCAAGGCGTTTACCGGCATGCCGCCGGCGCACTGGCTGCGCCTGCGCCGGCTCAACGGTGCGCGGCGTGATCTGTTGCGCGGTGGCGGCGTGACCGTGGCCGAGGTGGCGATGCGCTGGTCTTTCTGGCATTTAGGAAGGTTTTCAGAGAGTTACCGGCAGTTGTTCAAGGAGTTTCCCAGTGAAACATTGAAGCGCTGCAGGGTTTGAGGTGGAGGCGGGGCTGCCGGCCTCTTCGCGGGCTCGCCCGCCCACAGCACCAGCATGGTTTCGTGAATCGCACGTTGCCTAGGGCGCGGGCGGTTCCGCGAAGCGGCCAGCCCAGGCAACACTGAACCCAGCATTCCACGCCAAAAGTTGCTATCGTGCCGCCCTGATTTCACCCGAGGTGCCGATGTTCTACCTGCCTTTGTCCAGCGACCAGGCTGACCGCCTCGCCAGCGCGGCTGTAACCGAATTCTTCACCACTGCCAGTGTGCTCGATGCCGCCGCCGTGCTGTTCGTGCAAAACCTGCCACGTCAGCCTGCCATCGCCTCGGCCGACGCGCAGGAGCGTCGTTTCGCCGAAATCGTGCGCATCGCCAACCAAGTCGAAGGTGTCGCCCCCGGGCGCTTCCAGGGCCAGGTAGCGCAGCACTTCGATCGCGAAGCATTCGCCATGGGCCTGGGCATGCTGGGCGAAAATGGCATTGCACTGCTGTCGGCCGAAGTGGAGTACCAGGCGGACGAGTTGCTGGATGACGAAGGCCAGTGGAACTTCCAGTTCGCCGACCGCTACCGCCAACGGGCCACTCCGCTGCACCCGGTGTACCTGCCATCGCTGGCCAGCGACTTGATGCTCAGCGACCAGCAAAACCGCCTGCTGCGTGAATTCCTCAGTGGCGTCGACGAGTCTGTGGCTGTGCAAGGTTTCGCCGGCACCGGCAAGACCTTCCTGATTCACCAGTTCGCCCGGCTGCTGGAGCCACAGCGCACATTGCTGCTGGCCTTGACTGAAGGCCAGTTGCGCGCGCTGCAGGCGCGGGTCAAGGACGCTGCCGCCTATACCGCGCTGACC
Organism: Pseudomonas sp. LTR0; assembly: GCF_036630035.1. NCBI lineage: Bacteria > Pseudomonadati > Pseudomonadota > Gammaproteobacteria > Pseudomonadales > Pseudomonadaceae > Pseudomonas > Pseudomonas sp. LTR0. The sequence goes on along the minus strand of NZ_CP123734.1, from coordinate 2,840,030 downwards.
TTCGGCCAACTGGCTGACGAACTGCTCAACCGCGACCTCACCAGCAACGGCTGGCGACTGCGCGATCCGTATCGCACCAAGCTGTCCTGGCGCCCCCAGGAAGCGCAAGTGGTGCGCTGGTTGGCCATCCCTGATATCGGCCCGCTCGCAGCGCGTGACGTGGTTGCCTTGTGCATCCGCGCCGTGCGCACGTTCTGCCACAGTGCCGATACCCAGCTTCAACTGCACCACTTGCCCTGGGCCGGGCCTGGCACCTCGCCGCTGGATCAGGAGGTGCTGCTGGAAAAGGCGCGCCTGTACTGGCAAGAGCTGATTCGCCCGTCGGCGCGGGACATTCAGCTGCCGGTGCGTGACTACCACCGGGTCAAGCTGCTGTCGCTGACCGAACATGTGATCGACAGCCGTTACACCCATGTCATCGTCGACGAGGCCCACGAGTTGTCGGCACCGATGCTGGCGGTACTCGATCGCAGTCCGCAGTCGATCATTACCCTGGGTGACGAACTGCAAAACCTCAACGGCCTCAGCCCGCACCATGGCAGCTTCATCCGCCAACGCTGCATTGACCACTCACTGCGCGCCGGGCCGGCAATGGACAATGTGCTCAACCCGCTGATCCAGGCGCACCCGGCCACGATCCAGGCAGCCTTCAGTGGCAATGCCGAGCACTACACCCGGGTCAGCTTCTTCGACACGGTGATGGTGCCGGAACAGCCCACGGCGCTTATCGTCGATGATGAATGGGGCCTGTTTGGCTGGTTCCAGCGCCTGACGCATCAGGGGGTGCCGTTCTTGTTGCTGAAAAGCGCTCGCAAGGACTTTGAACTGTTCGTCGAGGACTGCATCGAGCTGTACCGCTACGGCACGCGGCCGCGCCACCCGATGCTGTTCCGCTATGCCAGCTGGCAGGCGCTGGAGCAGGACAAGGGCGATGACAAAGCGTTCGTCGCCGTGGCCAACATGCTGCGCAAGGGCTACACGCCGGATCACTTTGCCAAGGCCAAGAGCCGTTACCGCTGGGACAAGGCGCCGAAGTTGTTCCTGGGGCGTGTACGGGATGTGAAGAACATGGAGTTTGCCCGGGTGATGGTGTCGCCGGAACTGATGGTAGCGCCACAGGTGGCGGGTAACCGCAATGAACGGGCGCGTATGTTGGCGGGGTTGTATACCGCCTGCTCGCGGGCAAGGCATGAATTGATCGTGCCGGGGGGGATGCTGGACTGGGTCAAGGACCAGGTTCGGGATTGACGCAGATGGGGCTGCAAAGCAGCCCCAGGGTCATGAATCAGTTACGGTCCAGCCACACCGTCTGGGCATTGGTGAACTCGCGCACCCCAAAGTGCGACAGTTCACGGCCGAAACCGCTCTTCTTCACGCCACCAAACGCCACGCGGGGGTCGGAAGCGCAGTAGCCGTTGATGAACACGCCACCGGTATCCAGTGCAGCGGTCATGCGTTCGGCAAGCGCATAGTCGGCTGTGTAGATGGTCGAGGCCAGGCCAAACTCGCTGTCGTTGGCCAGTTCCACGGCATGGTCGGCATCGCTTGCAGTGATGATCGCCGCGACAGGGCCGAACAGCTCCTGCTTGAACGCGGTCATGTCCGGGGTGACATTGGCAAACACGGTCGGCGCGTAGAAGTTGGCCACGCCTTCGACCTTGTTGCCGCCCAGCAGCAACGTGGCGCCTTCGGCCAACGTCGCCTGAACCTGGCCGTCCAACTCGTCGCGCAGGTCGTAGCGGGCCATCGGGCCAATATAGGTGTCGTCCTCCAGCGGGTTGCCGACTTTCAGCTGGCGAGTGGCTTCAACGAATTTGTGGGTGAACGCGTCGACGATGCTGGCTTCCACGATCAGGCGCTTGGCGGCGGCGCACACCTGGCCGGTATTCTGGTAGCGGCCTATCACCGCAGCCTGGACGGCGGCATCCAGGTCGGCGTCGGCCAGGACGATGAACGGGTCAGAGCCACCCAGCTCCAACACGCACTTCTTCAGCGCAGCACCGGCCTGGGCACCAATCGCCATGCCGGCACGCACGCTGCCGGTCAGGGTCACCGCAGCGATGCGCGGATCGTTGATGGCGCGGGTAACGCCATCCGGGGTCACGTTCAGTACTTCGAACACGCCTTCCGGCAGGCCGGCATCCTTGAACAGCTCACCCATCAGGTAGGCGCTGCCCATCACGTTCGGTGCGTGCTTGAGCACGTAGGTGTTACCCGCCAGAATCGCCGGCACGGCACCGCGCAGCACCTGCCAGACCGGGAAGTTCCACGGCATCACCGCCAGGATCGGGCCTAGCGGGCGGTATTCGATACGGGCTTTTTCGACCTGGGTCGGCTCGGCGGCGAGCATGGCCGGGCCGTGCTCGGCGTACCAGCGGCACAGGCCCACACACTTGCTGACTTCACCGCGAGCCTGGGCGATCGGCTTGCCAATTTCGCGGCTGATCATGTGCGCGAAAGCTTCAGCCTTGGCTTCGAGGGTGCCGGCCAGGGCCAGCAGGTACTCGCTGCGCTGACCCAGCGACACCTGGCGCCACTGGCGGTAGCCAACCTTGGCACGTTGCAGCGCCGCTTCCAGTGCGGCGTCGGTGTCGAACGGGTAGGCGCCGATCTGCTCGCCGCTGTATGGGTCGAGGGAGATGGCGTGGGTCAGGCTGCTGATCGCGCTCATGGCGGGACACTCTCGTTGTTGTTAATCAATGAGGCCAGACTAGTGGGCTATGGCTTTAATGAAAACTGAATAATAATGAGCGAAACATTCACGTTTGGAGAATGCCTGTGGACCTGGTGCAACTGGAGATCTTCAAGGCCGTGGCAGAGCAGGGCAGCATCAGCGCCGCCGCGCAGCACATCCATCGGGTGCCGTCGAACCTGACCACGCGCATCAAGCAACTGGAGGAGGACTTGGGGGTAGAGCTGTTCATTCGTGAGAAGAGCCGCCTGCGCCTGTCGCCTGCGGGTTGGAACTTCCTCGAATATACCCGGCGTATCCTCGACCTGGTCCATGAGGCGCGGCTGACCGTGGCGGGTGAAGACCCGCAGGGCACCTTTGCCCTCGGATCGCTGGAAAGCACGGCGGCGGTGCGCATCCCCGCGTTGCTGGCGGCCTATAACCAGCGCTACCCCAAGGTTGACCTTGACCTGTCCACCGGGCCCTCCGGGACCATGCTCGAAGGCGTGCTGTCTGGCCGCCTGGTGGCCGCGTTCGTCGACGGCCCGGTGCTGCACCCGACGCTGGAGGGCATACCGGTGTTCGAGGAAGAGATGATGGTCATTGCGCCGCTCAACCATACACCGGTAACCCGCGCCCAGGACGTGAACGGTGAAAGCATCTACGCCTTCCGCGCCAACTGTTCATACCGCCATCACTTCGAAAACTGGTTCGTAAAAGACCAGGCGGTACCGGGCAAGATCCACGAAATGGAGTCGTACCACGGCATGTTGGCATGCGTCAGCGCTGGCGCCGGCCTGGCCATGCTGCCGCGCAGCATGCTCGACAATATGCCCGGGTGCAGCACCGTCAGCGCCTGGCCAATGTCGGAGGACTTCCGTTACCTGAAAACCTGGCTGGTATGGCGACGGGGTACAGTCTCGCGCAGTTTGAGCATGTTCGTGAAATTGCTTGAAGAAGGTCGTGCAAGCTGATGTTTTCGCTCGATAACCTGATTATCTGAAGTGAATTCATCTACATGACCGGGTATCAGCACGAACACCCCTTCGCTGGGAGGATCAAATAACAGGTAAGCCATCCTCGAAAAGGAGGGTCGTACCATGCGTAACCATCACTATGCGCTCGGCGCTGCCTTGCTGATTACCCTGGCCTTGCCATGGACGCTGGCCGCTGCCGCCGACCTCAATGCCCCCATCGACATGCAGGCCGTGCAGTTGCAACCGCAAGAACAGAATGGCGTGCGCTACCTGCAGGGCGGTATCGGCCAGGACGAGGCCAATGCCCTGCGCAAGACCGCGGGTTATGACCTGCACGTAGAGCTTTCGACCGGTCCGGAAGGCAAGTTCCAGAGCGGGGCTTCGGTCGATATCCAGAATGCCCAGGGCCAGCCCGTACTCAGCGTCAGCGATGCCGGGCCACTGCTGTATGTGCAACTGCCTCCCGGCAAATACAAGGTCATTGGCAATGCCCAAGGTCAGTCGGTGCAGCAGTGGGCGGCCGTGACGGGCAAGGCCCCCACGACCGTTAACCTTAATTGGCGTTGATGAAGAGACGGGGAGGAGTACGGATGTACTCCTCCCTTGGTTAAGATCACGTCTCGCGAATTCCTGTGCCCGGCAGGCACATCTTTACCGAGTGTTTTAGTCAATAGTGGCAATACACTTCCAACTTTCTGATTATCTGGACAATAATCAGAAAAGTATTACTTCGCATGACCGGTCTGGATGCACCGGTCAGCGCATAACGTCGAGGGGCCCAAGCCCCCGCTTGCCGTGTAGACCATCAGGAGAGTCGTAGATGAAAACCCGTCTAGCAGCTTCGCTGGCCGTTGCAGTGCTGGCCTTTGCCGGGGCCGATCTGGTCCAGGCTGCGCAGATATCAGGCGCCGTGGGCGCAACTAGCCAAGGTGACATGACCTACCGTATCGGCATGTCGTTCGACTGGGACAAGAAATGGCTGGAAAGCAGCACCGGCCATGTGAGCGGGTACTGGGATGCGGCCTACACCTATTGGGAAGGTGGCGATGCCAGTGGTGCGCATTCGCTGTCGTTCAGCCCGGTGTTCACGTATGAGTTCAGCGGCTTTACCTACACGCCTTACATCGAGGCAGGTATTGGCCTGGCAGCGTTTTCAAAGACCGACGTAGGGGACCAGCGCCTGGGGTCGTCGGTCAACTTCGAAGACCGCATCGGCTTTGGCCTGAAGTTGCCGGGAGAACAGAAGGTAGGCATCCGTGCCATGCATTACTCCAACGCCGGGATAAAGCAGCCAAACGACGGCATCGAGTCGTACTCGCTGTTCTACAGCACAGCTTTCTGAAATTACGGGGCCGCTGCGCGGCCCCGGCAATTCAGAAGGTATAGGAAACACCGGCCTGCACCGTGCGCGGTGCGCCGGGGTATACGTAGCTGTTGAACGCCCCTTCGTCATACCCCTTGTTGAACACGTTTTTCACGTCCAGATTCAACCGCACATGCTCGTTGACCTTGTAGAAGCTCAACAGGTCGACCACGCTGTAGCGTTCCATCGTGTAAGTGGCTGCCGATGTCTGCCCCGCACGGTCGTCGACATACTTCACGCCTACGCCCAGGCCAAGGCCTTTGGCCAGGCCATCCTGGAACTCGTAGGTGTTCAGCAGGCTGAAGGTGTTGCGCGGGATATTGGCAAGGCGCGTTCCCTTGGGCAGGGTAGTGTCCTTGGTGACTTCGGCGTCCACGTAGGCATAGCCACCGATCACGCGCCATTCGGGGGTGAGGTTGCCGGCGATGTTGATGTCCAGGCCACGGCTGCGCACCTCGCCGGCCGCGATCTTGTAAGTACCAGTAAGGTCGCTCGGGTCGTTGGCCAGTACGTTTTCCTTGACGATGTGGTAGATCGCCGCGTCGACACTCAACTGGCGGTCGAGTGACTCCCATTTCACACCCAGCTCGTAGGACTTGCCTTTCTCTGGGTCGAAACCGCCGCCACTGGCCGGCGTGCCCGTATTGGGCTTGAACGAACGTGCGGTATTGGCGTAGACCGCCAGGGTATCGGTCAGGTCGTAGATCAAGCCAAGGCGGGGTGTAACGCCGTTTTCGCCCTTGCTGAAATCGCCGGCATTGTTCAGCTTGTTGTCATAGTCATGCTCGAAACGCTCGAAGCGCACACCCGCCAGCGCCTTCAATCGCTCGGTCAGCGCTACCTGGTCCTGAATGAAGAACGCCCACGTCTGCAGGTTTTCCTTGTCCCAGGTGGTGGTGCGGTCCAGTGCCGGGCGCGGCTGGCCCAGTACCGGGTTGTAGATGTCGATCGGGTAGGCTGCCGAGGAACGCTGGATGATCGAGTTGTAGTCGTAGTTCTCGTATTCGACACCGGTCAGCAAAGTGTGGCTGAGCGTACCGGTATCGAAATGCCCGGTCAGGTTCAATTGCCAGTCACGGTCGGTCCATTCCAGCTTGCGGTAGTTGAAGTTCCGCTGCAGGGTGCGGCCGTCTGGCAGTAAATTGCTCCCCTCGACTGCATTACCCTTGAGCGAACCATCAAGGAACTGGAACCCGCCTGCCAAAGTCCAGTCGTCATTGAGCAGGTGCTCGAAACGCAGCTGCGCCATGTTGTTGTCGTTATGCAGCAGGTTGTCGCTGCCTTTTTCCCAGATATAGGTATCGCGCGAGGCGCTGCCGGTCTGGGTGGGGTAGCGGGTCAGGCCGCGATCGAGGGGGTGGTTGTTGCGCATGAAATCGCCTTCGAAGGTGATCTTCGTGGCGTCATTGACCTGCCAGCTGATGACCGGGGCGACATCGTAGCGTTCGCTTTCGACATCGTCGCGGAAGCTGTCGCCACCTTCACCCAGTATGTTCAGGCGGTAGGCCAGCGAGCCGTCCTGGCTCAGCGGCCCGGTGGCATCGAGGGTGGCACGGTGCATGCCCTGGTCGTCGAACTGGCTGCCAAGGGTAACCTTGGACTCGGGCAACGGCTGCTTGCTGACCACGTTGAACGTACCGCCAGGGTCGCCACGGCCGTACAGGCTGCTGGCCGGGCCACGGATGACCTCCAGGCGCTCGACGGTGTTGGCATCCGGGGCATTGGGGTAGCCGCGGTTGATCGGAAAGCCGTTGCGGTAGAACTCACCGGTCGTGAAGCCACGCACGGTGAAGGTTGTCAGGCCCTGGCCGCCGAAGTTGTTGGCGCGGCCGACACCACCGGCGTAGTCCAGGCCGTCCTGCAGGCGCGTGGCGCCCGTGTCTACCAACACATCCTTGGGCACCACGCTGACCGATTGCGGGGTTTCGTGCAGCGCCGTGTCGGTGCGGGTGGCACTGGCCGAGCGGCTGGCCTTGTAACCTTCGACCGGGCCGTCCGCACGCTCACTGTCGGCAGTACTGGTGATGCTCAGGGCCTGGAGTTCGATCTGGGCAGGGTCGCTGAGCGGTTCAGGCTCGGCAAAGGCCAGCGGGGAGACAGCATGAAGCACACAAAGCGAAACGAACGTGCGGCGCATCGACGGTACGATCCTTGATTAGGGCGCTGAGGGGCTAGGTCGGTAAATGCCGCGAACATACTACGAATCATTATCAAATGCATTCATTTTTAGTGGCACTGGTGTACCAGAAACCAACGCAGATAACGCGTCAGTGACAACAGTGCCTGCAGGAACTGCGGAGGGGCCGACAGGTTATAAGCTGCTCCGTGGCTGGAAGTGCCTCTTCACATGTACAAGGTTATTCCTGCCCGGCCCCAAGGCAGGCTGCTGAAGCTCAGCGAACAGCCTTGATCGCCAACACATTGCACAGCGGGTGTTCCAGCACATGCGCTGTTGTCCCGCCCAGGAATGTCTGCATGGCGTCATGGCGATGACTGCCCATGACTATTACGTCCACTCGGTTGTGGCCGACGAACTGGGCAATGGCCCTGATCGCGGCCCCTTCGAGGAAGTGCCGGCGCTCCAGCGGAATTTGGTGGTGGTCGCCCAGGCGGTTGAACGCCGCCCGCTGCGCGGTTCGCACGCTGCCATCGAAGCCGGGCATGGTGACCGTACCGGCGCCGAAGTCGGCGATGTGGGTCTTGGCCGCGTCGCACACATGCAGCAGGTGCAGCTCGGCGTTGCACTGCAGGGCCAGGTCATGGGCGCAGTGGATGACCTGCTCGTCCAGGTGTTCGCCAGCGCCGTGGCTGTTCAGGTCCACTGCGGCGGCGATCTGCCGTGGCAGGGGCAGGCGAATGTCACTGACCAGGTGTACGGCGACCGGGCTGTCCTTGAGCAACTGCCAGTCCAGCGGCGTTACCAGCAGGCGTTTGAGTACGGGTTCGTGCTGTACGTCCTTGACCAGCAGGTCGCAGCCCAGCCGTTCGACCCGTTCCAGTACGCTGCCCAGCGGGTCGCGGGTCAACAACAGCTCGGTGGACACGTCCACGCCGGCATCGCTCAGTTGTTCCGCCTCATCCGCCAGCCATTGGCGGTTGTCGCTGAGCAGCCGCTCACGCTCACGACCATCGCTCATCAAGCCAAAGGTGTCGACGTCGTCGACGAACACATTGATATCCAGCAGGGCACCACTGGATTCCGCCAACGCCGCCGCGCGTTGCAGCGCAGGCGTATGACGCATTTGCGGGCCCAGCATGACGAACAGACGTTTGAACTGGCTCATCGCACACCTCCACGTGTGGCAGCCCCCCGGTAACCTGATCATGTTCAGTCTAGACTGCCGCAGCGTACACCGGGGCGATGTGTCGGGTATGATGCGTGCCCCATCATTGTCACGAGGCCCGTCCCATGTCCCTGAGTGCTGAACAGATCGTTGAGTATCGCGCCTTTGCCGAGCAAATGGCCGATGCTGCCGCTGCAGCGATCGCGCCGTACTTCCGCGCCAGCCTGGAAGTCGAGGACAAGGGCGGGCGTCTGTACGACCCGGTGACCGTGGCCGACAAGGCCGCCGAAGACGCCATGCGTGAGCTGATCCAGGCGCGTTATCCCGAACATGGCATTCTCGGTGAAGAGGCCGGTGTTGCAGTGGGCAGCAGTCCGCTGACCTGGGTGCTCGACCCGATCGACGGCACCCGGGCGTTCATTACCGGCTTGCCACTGTGGGGCACCTTGATTGCCCTGAATGACGGCACCCGCCCCGTGCTGGGCGTGATGAACCAGCCGTTCACCGGCGAACGTTTCGTGGGTACCCCGGCAGGCGCCTGGCGCAGTGGCACGCCCCTGAAGACGCGTGCCTGCGCCAGCCTGTCTGCCGCCACACTGATGTGCACCACGCCGGACATGTTCGACACCGCCGAGCGCAAGGCGGCATTCGAAGCGGTCGCCAGCAAGGCGCGGTTGATGCGTTATGGCGGTGATTGCTATGCCTACTGCATGCTGGCCTCGGGCTTTGTCGACGTGATTGTCGAAGCGAGCCTTCAGCCGTATGACGTACAGGCGCTGATGCCGATCATCGAAGGGGCGGGTGGCGTGATCACGGCCTGGGATGGCAGCTCGGCGCAGAATGGCGGGTGTGTGGTGGCCTGCGGTGACCCGGCGCTGCATGCGCAGGTGGTGGAGATGTTGCGCCACGCCATGTGATCCGGGTTCGTCGCTCCTAGCCTCTCGCGGGCGAGTCCCTTCTTGTGGGAGCGGGTTCACCCGCGAAGAGGCCGCCACAGGTTTTTTCCGTTCTCTCCAGCCACCGCACTTTTTCCCATTTTCGGGCTCTATGCTTGGCCAGGCCGCGCTGACTCCCGGCGCAGCCGCCGAATATCGACCCGGTGCCGATGGTTGCAAGCTACTCGAATTTCCTCCCCCGCCTGCTACTGACAGGTGCCCTGGCATGCCTGTGCGCCTGTACTCAGCAGCAAGGCCGTGACATCGTCGGCCAGTTCAGCGACGGCAAACCCAGCGAGCTGTTTCAAACCAGCGTCGACCGCCTGGCCACGCTGTCGATGCGCGACAACTTGCAAAGCCTGTACCTGCTGATGAACAAGCTGTACCTGCGCAACCCCAACCAGTGGAAGGTGTCTGGCTACCTTGATGCCGCCACCGCCGAGCGACAGATCCGCATTGCCATCGAACAACGCCGGCCGCTGCCACAACTGGGCAACCGCCGTGACCTGGCGGCATTGAGCTACGCCCTGAGCCCGGAGTTTCGCGGGGACCGGGTCGGCGCCTTCATCTACGCCATTGGCAGCATGCTGATCACCGCGCATGGCGGGCGTACCGAGTTCTACATGACCGATACCATCGACCCCCTGTTCATCAACAACGCTGCGCGCAATATCGAGAAGGCGACATGGATGCTCAGTCAGCGGCAAGATGCCAACGGGGTGCTGTTGCTGTTCTCGAACGAGATCTCGGAGGAGGGCAGCAACCTGAGTTTTGCCGTTGAGTTCGGCAAGATCGTCGCGCGGCTGGACTTGCTGGCCGAGTTGCTGGATGAGCGTTATCGGCGCATAGGCTTGAACTACGCGCAGAGCCTGTTGCTGATGAACTTCCTGCCGGTGCAGTGAATGACGGTCGTTGCAGGAGCGCTTGGTCCGCCGCCATGTGCAGGCCACGCGAGTACCGCAAGATACTGTTCGATTAACGAACAAGCATGACGCCGGACCTGTCCGCTATCCGCCCAGCCAATCCCATCGTTGCATTGCCCAACCCCCGCCTTTTTGCTGTAGTGTCCCCGTTTGCCGGCTGTCGCCTGCCCCTGCGACACGCAGCCAGCCCGATAGAATGACCGTGATGACCGCAACCACAGCCGACAAGACGGTAGGGCGCGGCGACCAGAACAATAACGATACCGAGTGCCTTGCCTATGGAAAGCCGCCTGCTGAGCGAGCGCAGTAGCGTGTTTCACCACGCCGACCCTTACGCTGTGTCCGATTATGTGAACCAGCATGTAGGCCAGCATTGCATCGGTCTGTCCCGTACCACCCACCCCCAGGCCAGCCTCAGCCATCGCAAGTTCGCCGAGCTCGACCTGTGCCGTATCAGCTATGGCGGCAGTGTTCGCGTGACGTCGCCCGCGCTGGAAACCATCTACCACCTGCAAGTCTTGCTCAATGGCAACTGCCTGTGGCGCGGGCACAAGCGCGAGCAGCACCTGGTACCGGGCGAGCTGCTGCTGATCAACCCAGACGACCCGGTTGACCTGACTTACTCGGAAGACTGCGAGAAGTTCATCCTCAAGGTGCCAACCCGGCTGCTGGATTCGATCTGCGATGAACAGCGCTGGCAGCGGCCTGATGGGGGCGTGCGGTTCTTGCGTAATCATTACCGGCTGGATGAGCTGGATGGCTTCGTGAACCTGCTGGCCATGGTTTGCCATGAGGCGGAAGTGGGCGATTCACTGCCCAGGGTGCAGGGCCATTACAGCCAGATTGTCGCCAGCAAGCTGCTGACCCTGATGAGCACCAATATTCGCCGTGAGAGCCTCAGCTCACCGGGTGCAAGCCTGGAGCGGATCATCGACTACATCGACCGCAACCTTAAGTTCGAACTGACAGCGGAGGCGCTGGCGGAGCAGGCGTGCATGAGCCTGCGCTCGTTGTATGCGCTGTTCGACCGGCACCTGCAGACCACACCCAAGCAGTACGTGCGACAACGCAAGCTGGAACAGGTGCGTGCCTGCCTGGGCGATGCCAGTTGTTCGGTACGTAGCGTGACCGAACTGGCCATGGACTATGGCTTCCTCCACCTCGGGCGCTTTTCCGAGGTGTATCGGCAGCAGTTTGGCGAATTGCCGTCCGAAACCTTGCGCAACCGGCGTTAAGCCGTACCGGTCTCTCGCGGGTGCGCCCGCGAAGAGGCGCTTGAACCTGTCACCTCAACCTGCACAAAACGGATAGCACCCCGCACAAACCGGATATTGCAACCCAATCCCAGCCTCTAACCTGACCAGGTCTAAACAATAACAAGGGAGACCCTGGCCATGTCCCTGGGATTCGACTACCTCAATGCCTTGCTCGAGGACGACCGTGAAAAGGGCATCTACCGCTGCAAGCGCGAGATGTTCACCGACCCACGGCTGTTCGACCTGGAGATGAAACACATCTTCGAGGGCAACTGGATCTACCTGGCCCACGAAAGCCAGATCCCCGAGAAGAATGACTTCCTCACCCTGACCATGGGGCGCCAGCCGATTTTCATCGCGCGCAACAAGGACGGTGAGCTCAATGCCTTCCTCAACGCCTGCAGCCACCGCGGTGCCATGCTGTGCCGGCACAAGCGCGGCAACCGTTCCAGCTATACCTGCCCGTTCCACGGCTGGACGTTCAACAACAGCGGCAAACTGCTGAAGGTGAAAGACCCCAGCAACGCCGGCTACCCCGACAGCTTCAACTGCGACGGCTCCCACGACCTGACCAAGGTGGCACGCTTCGAGTCGTACCGGGGCTTTTTGTTCGGCAGCCTGAACGCCGATGTGAAGCCGCTGGTCGAGCACCTTGGCGAGTCGGCGAAGATCATCGACATGATCGTCGATCAGTCGCCTGAAGGCCTGGAAGTGCTGCGCGGTGCCAGCTCGTACATTTACGAAGGCAACTGGAAGCTCACCGCCGAAAACGGCGCTGACGGCTACCACGTAAGCTCCGTGCACTGGAACTACGCTGCCACCCAGAACCAGCGCAAGCAGCGCGAGGCGGGTGACGAGATCAAGACCATGAGTGCTGGCGCCTGGGCCAAGCAGGGCGGCGGTTTCTATTCCTTCGACCACGGCCACCTGCTGCTGTGGACCCGTTGGGCCAACCCGGAAGACCGCCCGGCCTATGAACGCCGCGACCAATTGGCTGCCGACTTCGGCCAGGCGCGCGCCGACTGGATGATCGAAAATTCGCGCAACCTGTGCCTGTACCCCAACGTGTACCTGATGGATCAGTTCAGCTCGCAGATCCGCGTTGCCCGGCCGATTTCGGTGAACAAGACCGAAATCACCATCTACTGCATCGCGCCGAAAGGCGAGAGCGCCGATGCCCGTGCAAAGCGTATTCGCCAGTACGAAGACTTCTTCAACGTCAGCGGCATGGCCACCCCGGACGACCTGGAAGAATTCCGCTCGTGCCAGACCGGCTACGGCGGCGGTACCGGCTGGAACGACATGTCTCGCGGCGCCAAACACTGGGTCGAAGGTGCCGATGAGGCGGCCAAGGAGATTGAACTCGAACCCCTGCTGTCGGGCGTGCGCACCGAGGACGAAGGCCTGTTCGTGCTGCAGCACAAGTACTGGCAGGACACCATGATCCAGGCCCTCAAGGACGAGCAGCAGCTGATCCCCGTGGAGGCCGTGCAATGAGCCTGTATGAAACCGTGCGCGACTTCCTGTACCGCGAAGCGCGCTACCTGGACGATGCCCAGTGGGACCAGTGGCTGGAACTGTACGCCAGCGATGCCAGCTTCTGGATGCCGAGCTGGGACGATGACGACACCCTCACCGAAGACCCGCAAAGCGAAATCTCACTGATCTGGTACGGCAACCGTGGCGGCCTGGAAGACCGCGTGTTCCGCATCAAGACCGAGCGCTCCAGTGCGACCGTGCCCGACACCCGCACCTCGCACAACATCAGCAACATCGAGATCGTCGAGCAGGGCGAGGGTAGCTGCCAGGTGCGCTTCAACTGGCACACCCTCAGCTTCCGCTACAAGACCACCGACAGTTACTTCGGCACCAGCTTCTACACCCTCGACCTGCGCGGCGAGCAGCCGCTGATCAAGGCCAAGAAGGTGGTGCTGAAGAACGACTACGTCCGCCAGGTCATCGACATCTACCACATCTGATACAGGGTTTTGCGAGCATTGCCCGGTGCGTCTTGTGACGCGCCGTGGCCCGGCTCGCCTGCGAGGTGCAACATGAGCTACCAGATCGCACTGAATTTCGAAGACGGGGTTACCCGCTTCATTGAAGCCACCGGTCAAGAAACCGTGGCCGACGCCGCTTACCGCCAAGGCATAAACATTCCGCTGGACTGCCGTGACGGCGCTTGCGGGACCTGTAAGTGCAAGGCTGAGTCCGGTCGTTATGACCTTGGCGACAACTTCATCGAAGACGCCTTGAGCGAAGACGAAATCGCCGAAGGCTACGTGCTGACGTGCCAGATGCGCGCTGAAAGCGACTGCGTCATCCGCATCCCGGCTTCGTCGCAGTTGTGCAAGACCGAGCAGGCCAGTTTCGAGGCCGCCATCAGCGATGTCCGCCAGCTGTCGGTCAGCACCATTGCCCTGTCGATCAAGGGCGAGGCCCTGAGCCGTCTGGCCTTCCTGCCGGGGCAGTACGTCAACCTCAAGGTGCCGGGCAGCGAGCAGAGCCGGGCCTATTCGTTCAGCTCGCTGCAGAAGGACGGCGAAGTCAGCTTCCTGATCCGCAACGTACCGGGTGGGCTGATGAGCAGCTTCCTGACCAACCTTGCCAAGGCTGGCGACAGCCTGACCCTGGCCGGGCCGTTGGGCAGCTTTTACCTGCGGCCGATCCAGCGCCCGCTGTTGCTGCTGGCCGGTGGTACCGGGCTGGCGCCGTTCACTGCGATGCTGGAGAAGATCGCCGAGCAGGGCAGTGAGCATCCGCTGCACCTGATCTACGGCGTGACCAACGACTTCGACCTGGTCGAACTCGACCGTCTGCAAGCGCTGGCGGCACGTATCCCCAACTTCACCTACAGCGCCTGCGTCGCCAACCCGGACAGCCAGTACCCGCAGAAGGGCTATGTCACCCAGCACATCGAGCCACGCCACCTCAATGACGGCGATGTGGACGTATACCTGTGCGGGCCGCCACCCATGGTGGAAGCGGTCAGCCAGTACGTGCGCGAGCAGGGCATTACCCCGGCCAACTTCTACTACGAGAAGTTTGCGGCTGCGGCCTGACAGCCCCCTCTGATTCAAAGCAATACGCCGACCCTGTGGGAGCGGGCGAGCCCGCGAAGCAGGTTGCGCGGTGGATGGCACGGGCTTCGCCCGTGTTCGCGGGCAAGCCCGCTTCCACAGTGATCGCGCAGCCTTTCAGGCTTTGAGCAAGACAGTTGCAGCCGCAGGGTCTCTCGCGAACTGGAGATTTGCATATGAACAACAGATTCCAAGGCAAGGTCGCCCTGGTCACCGGTGCTGCACAAGGCATCGGCCGTGGCGTGTGCTGGCGGCTGAAGGCCGAAGGTGCGCAAGTGGTGGCCGTAGACCGTTCCGAACTGGTCCACGAGCTGGCGGGTGAAGGCATGCTTACCCTCACCGCCGACCTGGAGCAACACACCGACTGCGCCCGGGTCATGGCCAGCGCGGTGGAAGCCTTTGGGCGCCTCGACATTCTGGTCAACAACGTAGGTGGGACCATTTGGGCCAAGCCCTTCGAGCACTACGATGTCGAGCAGATCGAGGCCGAAGTGCGCCGTTCGCTGTTCCCGACACTGTGGTGCTGCCATGCCGCGCTGCCCTACATGCTTGAACGTGGCAGCGGCGTCATCGTCAACGTTTCTTCCATCGCCACCCGTGGCGTCAACCGTGTGCCCTATGGCGCGGCCAAAGGCGGCGTCAATGCGCTCACCGCCTGCCTGGCCTTCGAAACGGCTGGCCGTGGGATCCGTGTAAACGCCACCGCGCCCGGCGGCACCGAAGCGCCACCCCGGCGGGTACCGCGCAACAGTGCAGCGCAAACCGAGCAGGAAAAGCACTGGTACCAGCAGATCGTCGACCAGACCCTCGACAGCAGTCTGATGCACCGCTACGGCAGTATCGACGAGCAGGTGGGGGCCATTCTGTTCCTCGCGTCCGACGAAGCCTCGTACATCACCGGCGTGACCCTGCCGGTAGGGGGCGGCGATCTCGGCTGAACTGCAACCTCAAGGCAAAAGCTTTCTTTCACAACAAAAACAAGAGCGACAGATGCCATGCGAACCCTTGACGTACACCCGATCATCGACAATGCGCGCTTTACCTCGTTTCACTGGATGGTCATGGCCTGGTGCGGCCTGCTACTGATTTTCGACGGCTATGACCTGTTCATCTACGGTGTGGTACTGCCGGTCATCATGAAAGAGTGGGGGCTGACCCCGTTGCAGGCCGGTGCACTGGGCAGCTATGCGCTGTTCGGCATGATGTTCGGCGCCCTGGCCTTTGGCAGCCTGGCCGACCGTATCGGGCGCAAGAAGGGCATTGCCATCTGTTTCGCCTTGTTTTCGGGGGCGACTATCCTCAACGGCTTTGCCAGCAGCCCGAGCGAGTTTGGCATCTACCGCTTCATCGCCGGCCTGGGCTGTGGCGGCCTGATGCCCAACGCCGTGGCACTGATGAACGAATACGCGCCCAAGCGCCTGCGCAGCACGCTGGTGGCGATCATGTTCAGTGGCTATTCGCTAGGCGGCATGCTTTCGGCAGGTGTCGGCATTTTCATGCTGCCGCGTTTTGGCTGGGAGTCGATGTTCTTTGCCGCCGCTGTGCCACTGCTGCTGTTACCGGTGATTCTTTACTACCTGCCTGAATCCATCGGCTTCCTGGTGCGCCAAGGCCGTATCGAGGAAGCACGCACGCTACTCAAGCGGCTGGACCCGGACTGCGATGTCCAGGCCGATGATGTGCTTCAGGCGGCCGACCGCAAAGGCAGCAGCGCTTCGGTGCTGGAACTGTTCCGCAATGGCCTGGCGATTCGCACCCTGGCGCTGTGGGTTGCGTTCTTCTGCTGCCTGCTGATGGTCTACGCCCTGAGCTCCTGGCTGCCCAAGCTGATGGCCAACGCCGGCTACAGCCTGGGCTCAAGCCTGTCATTCCTGCTGGCACTGAACTTTGGCGGCATGGCCGGGGCAATCCTCGGCGGCTGGCTGGGCGACCGCTACAACCTGGTCAAGGTGAAGGTGGCGTTCTTCATTGCCGCCGCACTGTCGATCAGCCTGCTGGGCGTGAACAGCCCGATGCCGGTGCTGTACCTGCTGATCTTCATTGCCGGCGCCACCACCATTGGTACGCAGATTCTGCTGTATGCAGGCGCTGCGCAGATGTACGGCCTGTCGGTGCGCTCTACCGGTCTGGGCTGGGCCTCGGGCATCGGCCGTAATGGCGCCATCGTCGGCCCGCTGCTGGGCGGTGCGTTGATGGGCATCAACTTGCCACTGCAACTCAATTTCATTGCCTTTGCCATCCCTGGCGCCATCGCCGCGCTGGCCATGGCCGTGCACCTGGCCAGTGGTCGGCGCCACGCCCAGGCCCTGGCGGCGCAGGCCTGAACCGAACAGAACAAGACGAGGTAACCCCCATGACCGTGAACATTTCCCATACTGCCGAGATACAGCAGTTCTTCGAGGAGGCCGCAGGCTTTGGTAATGCGGCCGGCAACCCACGCCTCAAACGCATCGTGCAGCGCCTGCTGCAGGACACCGCGCGGCTGATCGAAGACCTGGACATCAGCGAAGACGAGTTCTGGCACGCCGTCGACTACCTCAACCGCCTGGGCGGTCGCGGCGAGGCCGGGCTGCTGGTGGCGGGGCTGGGCCTCGAACACTTCCTTGACCTGCTGCAGGATGCCAAGGACCACGAGGCAGGGCGGGTTGGCGGTACTCCACGCACCATCGAAGGCCCGTTGTACGTGGCTGGCGCACCGATTGCCCAAGGTGAAGTGCGCATGGACGACGGCAGCGAGGAGGGCGTCGCCACGGTGATGTTCCTGGAAGGCCAGGTGCTGGACCCGCACGGACACCCGCTACCGGGTGCCACGGTCGACCTGTGGCATGCCAACACCCGTGGTACCTATTCGTTCTTCGACCAAAGCCAGTCGGCGTACAACCTGCGTCGGCGCATCGTTACCGATGCTCAGGGGCGCTACCGCGCGCGCTCCATCGTGCCATCGGGCTATGGCTGCGACCCGCAGGGGCCAACCCAGGAATGCCTGGACCTGCTGGGCCGTCATGGCCAGCGCCCGGCGCATGTGCACTTCTTTATATCGGCGCCAGGGTACCGGCACCTGACCACGCAGATAAACCTGTCGGGGGACAAGTACCTGTGGGATGACTTTGCCTATGCCACACGGGACGGGCTGGTCGGGGAGGTGGTGTTCGTCGAAGGGCCGGAGGGTCGGCATGCCGAGCTGAAGTTCGACTTCCAGTTGCAGCAGGCCCAGGGCGGTGCCGATGAGCAGCGCAGCGGGCGGCCGCGGGCTTTGCAGGAGGCCTGATCCACCGAGTGGGCTGTTTCGCGGGCTTGCCCGCTCCCATAACGACTACACAGGCTTCACCTGTGGGAGCGGGCATGCCCGCGAAGCAGCCAACACCCAAACAAGAGCCCGCCACAAAGGCCGGCCGCTGCCTTGCGAGACGCTTCATGAAAACGCTGATCAAGGACTGCTCTGTATCGGCCATTGTCGCCGGCTGCATTGCCACCACGATCTCCTACGCCGGCCCGTTGGTGATCATTTTCCACGCCGCCGAAGCGGCCGGCCTGTCGCACCAGCAGTTGTCATCCTGGGTCTGGGCCGTGTCCATGGGCAGTGCGGTGCTCGGTGCGCTGCTCAGCCTGCGCTACCGCGTGCCGGTAGTGATCGCCTGGTCGATCCCGGGGTCGGCGCTGTTGGTCACCGCCTTGCCGCAACTGGGCCTGGCGCAGGCCGTGGGCGCCTACCTGGTGGCCAACCTGGTCCTGCTGCTGATCGGCATCAGCGGGGCCTTCGACCGCATCATCGCGCGCCTGCCGGGTTCTATCGCTGCCGGTATGCAGGCCGGGATCCTGTTCAGTTTTGGCATCGAGGTGTTCCGCGCCTTGCCGGTGCAACCGCTGCTGGTACTGGCGATGTTCGTCACCTACGTGCTGATGCGTCGGGTGCAGCCGCGCTATGCCGTGGCTGCGGTGCTGGGCGTGGGCATGCTGGTGACCGTGGCCAGCGGTACGTTGCGCAGCGAAGTACTGGTGCTGGAACTGGCCTCACCCCAGTGGATCACCCCCCAGTTCAGCCTGTCGGCGGTATTCAGTCTGGCGCTGCCGATGGTGCTGGTGGCGCTGACCGGGCAATTCATGCCGGGTATGGCGGTACTGCGCAACGCTGGCTACGTCACGCCGGCCAGCCCGCTGATCAGCGCCAGTGCCCTGGCTGGGGCGCTACTGGCGCCGTTCGGTTGCCACGGGCTGAACCTGGCGGCGGTTACCGCCAGCCTGTGCACCGGCCAGGAAGCCCATGAAAACCCCCAACGGCGTTATGTGGCAGCGGTGGCTGGCAGTGTGTTGTATCTGCTGCTGGGCATTGCCGGGGCCACCTTGATGTCGCTGTTCGCCGCCTTTCCCGCCGTACTGATCGCGGCCTTGGCCGGTTTGGCCCTGTATGGCGCCATCAGCGAAGCCTTGGTCCGCAGTCTGGCAGAACCGGCCGAGCGCGACGCCGGGCTGTTCACCTTCCTGGTCACCGCTTCGGGGGTGGCTTTCCTGGGCCTGTCGGCAGCGTTCTGGGGGCTGCTGTTCGGCCTGCTGGCGCACGCGCTGCTGAGGCTGCGCCAACCACGTGCCCGGGAGGTGCTGCGCCGTACCCCATGAACTGCCGTGTTTCCAACGCTTTACCCATAAAAACAAGATCAAGAGAGCTTCGGAATGAACCACACCCCTTGCGTTGCCCTGGGCCTGACATTGCTCAGCCAGCCACTGCTGGCTGCCGAAGGCGGCTTCTTCGAGGATTCGAAGGCCACCCTGAGTGCCCGTAACTACTACTTCAGCCGCGATTTCTCCGACATTGTCGGGGCCAACAAACAGTCCAAGGCCGAGGAGTGGGCCCAGGGTTTCATCCTCGACTTCAAAAGTGGCTACACCCCGGGCCCGGTCGGCTTTGGCGTGGACGCCATGGGCTTGCTGGGGATCAAGCTGGACAGCAGTCCAGACCGCGCCAATACCGGCCTGTTGCCGGTGCATGGCGACGGCCGTGCTGCCGATGAGTACAGCCGCCTGGCGCCGACCTTCAAGGCCCGGATATCAAAAACCGAACTGCGTGCAGGTGAACTGCAACCGAACCTGCCGGTGCTGACCTTCAGTGATATTCGCCTGTTGCCACCCACCTATCAGGGCGTGAGTTTGAGTTCGTCGGAAATCGACGGGCTGACCGTGCAGGCCGGGCACTTGAAAAGCACCCACCTGCGCAACGAAGGCGGCGACGGCAAGATGAACGCGATGCTTGGCCATGTGCCGATGCGGCAGGCCGAAAGCGACGCGTTCAACTATGTGGGTGGGGACTATGCGTTCAATGCCAACCAGAGCAGCCTCAGCCTTTGGTACGGTCAGCTGGAGGACATCTACCAACAAGGCTTCGTTGGCCTGAAGCACAGCAAACCCGTCGGGGACTGGGTACTCAGCGCCAACCTGGGTTATTTCACCGCGCGTGAGCAAGGCGATGCGCTGCTGGGCAACATCGACAACCAGGCGTTCTTCTCGCTGTTCACTGCCCGGCACGGCGGGCACAGCTTCCATGCCGGCTACCAGGGCATTTATGGCGATAGCCCGTTCCCACGGGTATTCGCCAACATCTCGCCGCTGGGCAACGAAGTGCCGACCTATGAGTTTGCCTACACCGACGAACGCTCGTACCAGGTGCGTTACGACTACAACTTCGCCGCCATGGGCGTGCCGGGCCTGACAGCGACCGTGCGCTACATAACCGGTAACAATGTCGATACCGGGCTGGGTTACGAGGGGCGTGATCGCGAGCGTGATCTGGATATCGGCTATGCGGTGCAGAGCGGGGCACTGAAAGGGTTGGGGATTCGGGTGAGGAATGCCATGGCGCGCTCCAACTACCGCAGTGATATCGACGAGAACCGCCTGACGCTGGTGTACACCTGGCAGCTGTTCTGAGCCATTCAGGAGAATTGCGCATCAGGGGTGTATGGGGGTAGCGTGCGGAAACGACTCTTTCAGGAATCCCCACCTTGGACTCCATCACCCAAGCCGTACTTGGCGCGGCGCTGCAAGGGACCGTGCTCGGGCGCATCCAGGGCCGACGCTCGCTGCTGTACGGTGCAGCACTGGGCACGCTGCCGGACCTGGATGTGATCATTCGCTATGCCGACCCGGTGTCGCAGATGACTTATCATCGCGGCTTCTCCCACTCGTTGTTCGTGCTCACCGGCCTGGCCTTGCTGTTGGCCTGGCTGGTCAACAAGCGCTGGCCCGGAAAGGGGTATACCTTGCCCAGGCTTTTTTTGGCGTTCTGGCTGGTATTGGTAACCCATCCGGTGCTCGACGCCTTCACGGTTTACGGCACGCAGTTGTTCTGGCCTTTGCACACCACCCCTGAAAGCTGGGCGGCGGTGTTCATTATCGACCCGGTCTACACCGTGCCGCTGCTGGCTGCGGTGGTCTTCACCCTCATGAAGGGCGTGACCCGCAGGGCTACCCGCCTGCTGACCATGGCCCTGGTGTTCAGTACCTGCTACCTGGGTTTCGGCCTGGCGGGGCGCATGGCTGCCGAGCAGCGTTTCCAGTCGGCACTGGACCAGCAAGGTATCGTCGTGAGCGAGGTGCGTGCCGTGCCGATGGCATTCAACAGCCTGGTCTGGCGGGTGTTGGCCAAGACCCCGGATGGTGATTATTACGAAGGCATCAGCAGCGTGCTCGACCAGCAACCCCCCGAAATGCAACGCTT
The DNA here is from genome assembly GCF_036630035.1 of Pseudomonas sp. LTR0. Lineage (NCBI taxonomy): Bacteria > Pseudomonadati > Pseudomonadota > Gammaproteobacteria > Pseudomonadales > Pseudomonadaceae > Pseudomonas > Pseudomonas sp. LTR0. Next base: position 2,818,832 of record NZ_CP123734.1, on the reverse strand, counting down.
GTCGCGCAATCTGGAACTGGCGCAAGCACTGAACAATGACCCTTTGCACCAGCGCTTGCGCTGGTTCACCGATGACTGGCTGCGTTATGACCAGATTGGCGACGCACTGGTGGTCACCGACCTGCGCATGGGTATCCCGGGGAATTACACCTTCCGTTTCAACATGGCTCAGCGCGATCATCAAGGGCAGTGGATGGTCGGTGTACCTTCGCCGTGGCGAGGCAGCGGGCCTGGCTCGCTGTTCAACGCTCAAGAGCTGATGCTTATCTGGCGACGCATTGTCGACCAGCAGCCGCCACTGCCGCTGGCTAACTGGACCGATCGCTACCTCGGGCAGACGGAAGCTGCAAGGCAGCCCCACTAGATCAGGAACCTTGCATTGCCTGAAATCGCACCCATCTATGGCGGTTCGATCAGCGTCAGGAAAACACCATGGAACCCAACCGCTTCGGCGACATCGCCGCTTTCGTCAGCGCCGCGAAGGCCGGCAGCTTCACAGCTGCGGCTGCCAGCCTGGGCCTGACGCGTTCAGCGGTGGGCAAGAGCATCGCCCGCCTGGAAGCCCGCATGGCGGTGCGCCTGCTCAACCGCACTACGCGCAAGCTGAGCCTGACCGATGAAGGCCTGGTGGCGTTCGAGCGCTGGCGGCAGATTCTGGATGACCTGGACGAGGTCGAAAGCACCATGGCCCTGCGCCGCGGCAAGCCCACTGGCACCCTGCGCCTGACCGCACCGCTGTCGCTCGGGCAGCGCCATGTATTGCCTATCCTCGACCAGTACCTCAAGCAATGGCCCGAACTGCGGGCGGATATCCGCTTCACCGACCGTTTCGTTGATCTGGTCGAAGAGGGCGTGGACGTGGCCGTGCGCATCGGTGCACCTAAGGAAGACTCGCAATTGCTGACGCGCACCGTCGCCTGGCAGCAGTTCGTGACCTGTGCATCGCCTGCGTATCTGGAGAAGCGCGGTGTGCCGCAGATGCCCGGCGACCTCTATGGCCATGACAAGATTGCCTTCCTGGCGGGCGAGAAGGCCATGCCCTGGCGCTTTCACACAGAAGCGGGGCTGCACCTGTGCGAAGATCCCGGGCGGCTGAACATCGACAGTTCCGAGGCCATGCTTGACGGCGCCCGGGCCGGTTTCGGTCTGATTCACCTGCCTACCTATATCACCGGTGACGACCTGCGCGCTGGCAATCTGGTGGAGGTACTGCACGCCTACCGCCCCCCGGCAGACCCCATTCGCATCGTCTACCCAAGCAAGCGCCACCTGTCCCCTCGGGTACGCGGCTTCATCGACTTGTTGGTGGCCAGCTGGGAGCCGGGCGTGCCTTGGGAATACTGATTGGGGAATGCCAGGCCCCTATGCCGGGCCTGAAACTGGGTTTATCGCTGGCGGCGCAGCATGGAAACTGGCAGCCATTGATAATCCCTCTGGAGACCCCATGACTGCACTGTCCGTACTGGATCTGGTCATGATCGGCGAAGGCAAGACCTTCGCCGATGCGATCGAAGAATCCCGCCAGCTGGCGCGGCATGTCGAGCAACAGCACTACAGCCGCTACTGGATCGCCGAGCACCATGACATGCCGGGCATTGGCTCGGCTGCCACTTCGCTGGTGATCAACGAAATCGCCAATGCCACCCGACACATTCGTGTTGGGGCTGGCGGCATCATGCTGCCCAACCATGCGCCGTTGGTGGTGGCCGAACAGTTTGGCACCCTCGATACATTGCACCCGGGCCGTATCGACCTGGGCCTGGGCCGTGCGCCAGGCACGTCCGGGCCGACCGTGCGTGCATTGCGCGGCGCCGCGCCAGAGCGAGATTTCAGCCAGGACATTGCCGAGCTGCGTGATTACCTGGCGGACAACGGCAAACGCCGGGTGCGAGGCGTACCGGGTGCGCACGATGTGCCGGTGTGGATCCTCGGTTCCAGCCTGTTCGGTGCTGACCTGGCGGCGAAGCTGGGCCTGCCTTATGCCTTCGCCTCGCACTTTGCCCCGCGTTACCTGCTGCAGGCCATTGCCCATTACCGCGCCAACTTCCAGCCTTCCGCGCAACTGGCCAAACCGTATGTGATGGTTGGCATGAACCTGTTCGCCGCTGCCAGCGATGCTGAGGCGGACTACCTGGCCAGCTCCCACCGCAAGTGGATGCTGGACCTGCATGTCGGGCGCTTTGGCTTGCTGCCCAAGCCGCAAGAGGGTTTCATCGAACGCTTGCCGGACCACGAGCGCGCCGTGCTCGAGCAGGTGATGGCCTGCACCGTAGCCGGAGGGCCTGAACGGGTGAGGGAAGGGCTGCGCTCGCTGATTGAGCAGACCGGGGCGGACGAGCTGATGATCGACTGCCGCATCCATGACCCGCTGGCGCGGCAGCGGTCACATGCCTATGCAGCGCAGGCGTTGGCTGAACTGGGCTGACACGAAAAAAAACGGGCGCCCGCAAGAGCGCCCGTTTTTGCATCAAGCCTGCTTCAGGAACGGATAATCCGTATACCCTTCAGGCCCATTGGCATAATCGAACTTCGCCCGGTGCTCATTCAACGGCGCTTGCAGCCGCAGACGCTCCACCAGGTCGGGGTTGGCAATGTAGGCGCGCCCGAACGCCACGGCATCGATCAAACCCCGCCCGATGAGGTCTTCGCCTTTCTCGGCGGTATAGGCACCGGCCGCAATGATCACCCCGGGGTAGGCGGCGCGAATGGCCTGGCGGAACTCGTCACGCAGTGGCTTGCCGCCGGCCCAGTCCGGCTCGGACAGGTGCAGGTAGGCGAGGTTGCGCTTGGCCAGTTCGCGGATCAGGTACAGGCCGGCGGCCTCCTGGTCTTCGCCATTGTCCACACCATTGAAACCACCCAACGGGAACACACGAATACCGACCCGGTCGGCGCTCCAGTTGGCAATGGCCGCGTCCACCGCCTCCAGCACAATGCGCGCACGGTTTTCAACGCTGCCGCCGTAGCGGTCTTCGCGCTGGTTGGCACTGGGGGTGAGGAACTGGTGCAGCAGGTAACCGTGGGCGGCGTGCAACTCGATGAAGTCGAAGCCGGCTTCACAGGCGTTGATCGCGGCCTGGCCAAAGTCGGCGACGATGCCAGCGATCTCCGCTTCGCTGAGTGCCCGGGGTGCGGAGGTTTCCACGCGCGTCAGGTTGCCTTGCGCATCACGCAGGGTGGTGCGTGCGTCCGCCGGCAGCGCCGAAGGGGCCACGGGGGCCTCGCCGCCAGGTTGCAGCGAGGTATGCGACACCCGCCCGGTGTGCCACACCTGCACGGCGCTGTGGCCGCCATCGGCATGGATGCCTTGGTTGATGTGCTTCCAGGCAGCGATCTGTTCGGCGCTGTGAATGCCGGGCGAGCCAGAATAGCCCTTGGCCTGGAAGGAGATTTGCGTGGCTTCAGTGATAATCAGGCCAGCACTGGCGCGCTGACGGTAGTACTCGGCCATCAGCGCGGTGGGTACATCACCCGGCTCCAGGCTGCGCAGGCGGGTGAGGGGGGCCATGAATACACGGTTGGGCAGGGTGAGGGGGCCGATTTGCAGCGGTTGCAAGAGTTTCATTGCAGCTCCAGAGGTGGAAAACCAATGGTGCGCACGATACCGAGGTGATTGGGGAAAGGGGGGACCGGGAGCCCGGCTCAGGGCTCCCCAATGCGTCAGCTGCGCGCCAGCCGCCCACTCACATAATGCGCCACGTCATTGAAGCCCGGCGTGGACGCATGCCCTGGCGTCACCAACGAATCGATGAACGCCTCATCCTCCGCGGTAATCTTCACCGCCAATGCGCCGCCATAGGTATCCCACTGTTCCTCGGTCCGCGGCCCGACAATCGCCGAACTGACCCATTGGTTATTCAACACCCAGGCAATGGCGAATTCGACAATACCCACCCCCTTGGCCTCTGCGTACGTCTGAATCTGCCGGGCAATGGTCAGCGACTCCTGGCGCCACTCCACTTCCATGATGCGTTTGTCCTGCCGCCCTGCGCGGCTGCCGGCGTCCGGCACCGCGCCCGGCGCATACTTGCCGCTGAGCACGCCCCGGGCCAGCGGGCTGAAGGGTACGACGCCCAGACCATGGGCGGCGGCGGCCGTGAGCTGTTCGGGCTCGGCCTGGCGGTTGACGATGTTGTACAGCGGCTGGCTGACTACCGGCCTGGGCACACCAAGGCGCTCGGCAACATGGCAGACCTCGGCAATGCGCCAACCACGGAAATTGGACACCCCCCAGTAGCGGATCTTGCCCTGGCGCAACAAGTCGCCAATGGCCTGCACGGTCTCCTCCAGCGGTACCTTGTGGTCTTCGCGGTGCAGGTAATAGATGTCCAGATAGTCCATGCCCATGCGGGTCAGTGTGGCATCCACGGCATTGAAGATGTGCTTGCGCGACAACCCGCTGCGGTTGGGCAGGCCGTCGGCCGGGCCGAAGCCGACCTTGCTGGCGATGACCCAGTCATGGCGATGGCGCGCCACGGCTTCACCGACGATTTCTTCCGAGCGCCCGGCGTTGTAAACGTCGGCGGTGTCGATGAAGTTGATGCCTTGGTCCCAGGCCTTGTCGATGATGCGCAGGGCATCCTCGGTACGGGTCTGCTCGCCGAACATCATGCTGCCCAGGGTAAGGGCGGAAACCTGCAGGCCACTGTGGCCGAGGGGGCGGTAGATCATGCGCGTGGGTCCTTATGCAGTCAGCTGACCTGCCTGTTTTACACACAACCTGGATGCATTGAAAGGCACCCCTTAGCCAATGAGCGCCAAAGCTTCCTGCAGGCTCAATGGGCGCTTCAGGCGTTGCGACAGCGTCGCCATGGCATCGGAGTAACCCTTGGCGATAACGGCCTCGACGCGTTCATCCACACACTGCAGGGCAACAAAATCGCCGTTTTCCGGCTCACCGACGAATTCGATCCGGTTCCAGTCCCTGGCATGGCCTAGCACTTCATAGGTACGGCCATGCTGGTAGGTCCAGAAAAACGGTACATCGGCATAACGGCGTTGTTCGCCAAGCATGTTGGCGGCGGCGATAACCCCGTGTTGCTGAGCCAGGCGCCAGTGCTCGATGCGCACCGGGCGCCCCGTGAGCGGGAAGGTGGCAATGTCACCTGCGGCCCACAAACCGTCAGCTGCGCGCATTTCAGCGTCGACCCTCACCGATTTGTCTTCGCCAAGCGGCACCCCTTGAAGGAAAGCGGTGGCGGGTTTTACCCCGGTGCCGAACAGCACCAAGGGGGTCTGCAGCCGTTCACCATTGGCCAGTTGCACCACTTCGACCTTGTCCAGGCCTTCGATCCGCTCGACCTCGGTGGGGCCGTGGAAGGTGATGCCTTTTCGTTCATGCAGCGCGCGAATGCAGCGCCCAATACGCTCGCCCAACTGTCGAGCCAGAGGGACTTCGTGGCGCGAGACCACGTGCACCTGCACGCCATACTTGCGCAATGCCGAGGCTGCCTCCAGGCCGATGAAGCCGTCACCGACGATGACCACCGGTTGGCCAGGCTCGGCTGCGTCGAGCAACTGTGCAGCATCTTCCAGTGAGCGGAGGGTGAACACCCCGGGCAGGTCGGCACCGGGAATGTCTGGGCGCAGTGCTTGACCGCCGGTTGCCAGCAGGCAGGCGTCGTAATCGATCTGCTGACCATCGGCGAGGGTGACCTGGCGCTTCTGGCTGTTCAAGGTGCGCACCTTGCCGTGCTTGCGCTGCAGTTGGCCCTTGCGCAGGGCGTCGGCTTCGAGCAGCGCGGGGACCTCATCGGGCGGCATCTGCCCGGCAATCACGAATTTGCTCAGTGCTGTGCGATCGTAGGCCGGCTGGCGCTCCTGATCGATCCATACCAGCCTGCCCGCGAAGCCATGAGCCAGCAGGGTGGCGACGGCGGCGCTGCCGGCGGCACCGGCGCCGACCACCACGAAACAGCGGGCATCGCTGTGCCTGGGCGGTTCGCTTGCCGGCAGGGGCTGGTCATCGACCCAGACTTCATCGCCCTTGATCCACGCCTTGTAGCGGCGCAGGTCGGCGAGTGCAGGCGGCTCACAAACCACGCCATCGTCAACGGCGAACGCAGCTTTGTGCCAAGGGCAGACCAGCAAACCCCCGCAAACCACGCCTTCATCAAGGGGGGCGCCTGCGTGGGGGCAGTTGCCCTGGTAGGCGTGTACCTGATCGCCCTGGCGGATGAGGATGAGTTCTTCGTTGCCGGCCTGGACGCGCAGGGGGCGGTGCTCGTCGAGCTGGGCCAAGCGGGCCACGGCGTACTGGGTCATGGGGCTTCTCCAAAGGGGCCTTTGGAACCATTTGACGCCTGGGGCGGGAAGGGGATGCGTTGAGCTGACGATCGGTGGCGGGTGTGGATTTGGTGCGGCTTGGGTGGGCCTCATTGCAGGCTTGCCCGCGCCCACAGGCTTGAAACTTGTGGGCGTGGGCAAGCCTGCGAATGCCTCAACTCACCCGTGCAGTACTCAGCGAACCCGCTCGCGTTACACGCAAGGCCACCAGGCTACCCAATACGATCAACGCCGCGAGCGAATACAGTGCGGCATCGGTTGAACCGGTCTGGTCCTTGATGAACCCGACCAGGTACGGGCTGAGAAACCCCGCCATCTGGCCTACCGAGTTGATGATCGCCAGACCTGCCACGGCGGCTCCGGCACTGAGCAGCGCAGTCGGCATTGGCCAGAACATCGGCAAACCGGTAAGCGCGCCCATGGTGGCGATCGACAAGCCAAGAATGGCAATGCTCGGGTTGCCGGCGAAGTTCACCGCAATCAGCAGGCCGACGGCGCCCATCAGCATTGGCACCACCAGGTGCCAGCGGCGCTCGTTGCGCAGGTCGGCCGAGCGCCCGCAAAGAATCATGAACACACCTGCCAGCAGGTACGGGATGGCGCTGAGCCAGCCGATCAGCAGCGGGTTGTCGAAGCCCATGCTCTTGATGATCGAGGGTAGCCAGAAGTTGATCGCGTATACGCCGCTCTGGATGCAGAAGTAGACAAAGCCGAAGGTCCAGATCAGCGGGTTGGTCAACACGGCCAGCACGCTGTCGCTGGTGGTGCTCGGTTTGCTTGCAGCATCGGCCTGCAGGTCGGCAGCGATCAGCTGACGTTCAGCCGGGCTCAGCCAGGCGGCTTTCTGGTAGCCGTCACTGAGCAGGAACACCGCCAGTACGCCCAAGGCCACGGTCGGCAGGCCCTGGATCAGGAACATCCACTGCCAGCCGGCCAGGCCGTGCTGGCCGGCGGCGAAATGTTCGAGGATCCAGCCGGAGAACGGCCCGCCAAGCAGGCCCGATACCGGGATCGCCGACATGAAAAGGGCCATGATGCGGCCGCGCCGGGCCGCCGGGAACCAGCGCGAGAGGTACAGCACCACACCCGGGAAGAAGCCGGCTTCGGCAGCGCCGGTGAGCAGGCGCAGGGTGTAGAACTCGGTAGGGGTGGTGACGAACAGCAGGCAGGTGGACAGGCTGCCCCAGGCGATCATCATTAGCGCGATCCAGCGCCGTGGGCCGAAGCGATTGAGGGCCAGGTTGCTTGGCAGGCCACACAGTACATAGCCGATGAAGAAGATGCCGGCGCCAAGGCCGTACACCGTTTCGCTGAATTTAAGGGCGTCGAGCATCTGCAGCTTGGCAAAGCCGACGTTGACGCGGTCCAGGTAGTTGAACAGGTAGCAGATGAAAATGAACGGAATCAGCCGCAAGGTGATGCGCCGGTACAGCGCGTTGCGGGTGGTGTCCGTGCCTTGGTCAGGGGCGGGGCTGTGTGCCATGATCGGGTTCTCTGTTGTTATGGTTTTCGCCGCGTCGCCTGTTCCGGCGCTCGCCCTGACGAGTCTCGGGGACTGCGGCTAGCCTGTCTTTGTGCTTTTGCACAGCGCTTGGCCCAGGCTGCTGTGCCCGAGCCCAAAAGCCAAACACCTAAAGGACCCCGCAATGTTCGAACTCGACCATGACCTGGCGCAGGATATCGTTGACCGGGCAATGGCCATCTTGCCTTGCAACGTCAATGTCATGGACAGCCAAGGGTTGATCCTGGGCAGTGGTGAGCCTGAGCGCATCAACACCCGTCACGAGGGGGCGCAGCTGGTCTTGGCCAATGGCCGGATCGTCGAGCTGGATACCGACGCGGCCAAGTGCCTGAAGGGCGTGCAGCCCGGTGTGAACCTGCCATTGATGCTCGATGGGCGGCTGATGGGCGTGTTGGGCCTGACCGGCGACCCGCAGCAGGTGCGCACCTATGGCGAGCTGGTGCGCATGACCGCCGAAATGCTGCTGGCCCAACGCAATTTACAGGCTGACCAGCAATGGCGAAGGCAGCGCTGTGACGACCTGCTGGCGCTATTGCTCGGCGGCAGCGGTAACGCCCCGCGCTTGCTGGACGAAGCCCGTCAGTTGGGCTTGAAACCTCAGCTGGCGCGGATACCGTGCCTGTTCGAGATTACTTCGGGGCCTCCTGCCGAGGCGCTGGCCGCATGGTTGATGAGCCGTTATCCGGATAGCTGGTGCGTCAGCCCGGCCCGCCAGTCGTTGCTGTGGTGCCGCCCGGCAGGCGTGGCACTGGATGAACTGCGCCTGCTGGAACGCCTGCAACGCCACGGCTGGGACATTGAGCGACTGGCCCTGGGCAGTGAAGCGCAGAGCCTGGAGCAGTTACGCCGTGGTTACCGCCGGGTGCGTGACTTGCTGGCCTATGGCCGCGAAGTATTGCCCCGCGAACGATTGCTCAGCCTGCAGCGCTACCGGCTGCCGGCGCTGCTGTGGCGCCACCGTAACGACGATGCGCTGGACGAGCTGCTGGAGCCGTTGCAGCGCATCCGCGCCAAGGACAGCAGTGGCCAGTTACTCACCACCCTGCGCGCCTGGTGTGCACATGACGGCCAAAGCCAGTCCTGTGCCGATGCCCTGGGCATCCACCGCAACAGCCTGCGCTATCGACTGGAGCGAATAGCCGAGCTGGGTGACGTCGACCCGCTGCGCCTGGAAGGGATGCTTAGCTTGTATCTGGGGTTGCAGCTGTTGCCAGCTGACTGAAGTATTCACTTGCCGGCGATTGGGCCAGAACAGGCAAAAAGGCATCTGCCCAAACAACCCGGCCGGCGTTTTGTGCATTTGACCGAGGCCACCTGGGCAGCCACCTGTCAGCATGCCGCTCATCAGGACAGGAGAAACCCCATGAAAATCGTGATTGCCCCCGACTCGTTCAAGGACAGCCTCGACGCTGCCGGTGTCGCCCGCGCCATCGCTGCGGGCCTGAGCGAAGCGTGGCCCGAGGCTGAACTGGTCGAGTGCCCAATGGCCGACGGTGGCGAAGGCACCATGGAGACGATCCTGGCCGCCAGCCAGGGTGAACTGCGCCGCCAGGCCGTGCGCGGGCCATTGGGGCAGCACGTCGAGGCCGGCTGGGGCTGGTTGCCGCAAAGTCGCACCGCAATCATCGAAATGGCCCAGGCCAGTGGCTTGCAACGGGTGCCAACCGGCCAGCGCGATGCTTGCCGCAGCAGCACCTGGGGGACCGGTGAGCTGATTGCCGCAGCCCTCGACGCCGGCGCTCAGCGTGTGGTGCTGGCCATCGGTGGCAGCGCCACCAACGATGCCGGCAGTGGCATGTTGCGAGCGCTTGGCCTGCGCCTGCTGGATGCTGACGGGCAAGCGCTGGAAGAGGGCGGCCTGGCCTTGGCCAAGCTGGCCCGTATCGACGCCAGCGGTCTCGACCCGCGCCTGGCCGGGGTGCAGTTTGAAGTCGCGGCGGATGTCGACAACCCATTGTGTGGCGCCAACGGCGCATCGGCGATCTTCGGCCCGCAGAAAGGTGCCAACCCGCAGCAAGTGGAGGCGCTGGACCACGCGCTGAATCATTTTGCCGACCATTGTGCGCTGCTGTTGGGCGCGGATGTGCGCGATTACCCTGGTTGTGGTGCGGCCGGTGGCATGGGCTTCGCTGCCCGGGCATTCATGGACGCGCAGTTCCGCCCTGGGGTGGAAGTCGTGGCTGAGCTGGCTGGCCTTGACGCCCTGGCACAAGGGGCAGATCTGGTGGTGACGGGCGAGGGGCGTTTCGATGCCCAGACACTGCGCGGCAAGACGCCGATGGGGGTGGCGCGGGTTGCCAAGCGCCATGGCGTGCCGGTGGTGGTACTGGCCGGGACCTTGGGGGAGGGGTATCAGCAGTTGTATGCCCATGGGGTCGACGCTGCATTTGCACTGGCCAATGGACCGATGAGCCTTGAGCAGGCGTGTGCAAATGCTGCCGAGCTGTTGCAGGCCAGGGCTTGTGATATCGGTCGGCTGTGGCGCTGCGCGAAGCGAGGCTGAACACCCTGTAGAAATGGCCTTATTGTTGTGTCTCGAACATGGCAATGAAGTTGGCCAGCGCTGGCGAAGCATTCTGGGCGTTCCATTTCATGTACAGCCCAAGCCCTGGGGGTGGCTGGTCATCGATAGGGCGGATGGGGCAAAACTGCACGCGTTCGCGCGGGGTCGAGCGAGCGAACGACTCCGGCACCAGGGCCACGCCAAAACCGCAGGCCACCAGGCCAAGCAAGGTATGGATCTGCGCCGCCTCCTGCACGACCTTGGGGTAGAACCCGGCGGATTGGCACAGCGTAACCAACTGCGCGTGGTAGCCGCCGCCCATTGCTTGCGGGGTGAACACGAAGTCCTCATCGGCAAACTCGCGCAAGTCGATGGCCTCGTGCTGCGCCTTGGGATGGCTGGCAGGCAGCGCCATGACGATCTGCTCGTCAAGCAGCAAGCGTGCCTCCAGGGTGCCGGCCGGCAGTGGCAGCCTGCGCATGAAGCCGATATCCGCCTCACCGGCCAGCAAGGCCTTGGCCTGGGAGGCGGATGGCATCTCGCGGATGGTCAGCTGCACGTTCGGATAAGTTTCCCGAAAGCGGCGCAAGCGGTTGAGCAGCGAGTCGTAATAGGCGATGGAAATGGCCGTGATGGTCAATTTGCCGCTGACCCCCGCAGAAACGTTGCGCGCGTACTCGATCCCCTGCTCCAGTTCAGCAAGCGTGCGGTAGGCGGTATCGAGAAACGCTGCACCCGCTGCGGTCAGACGCACTTCGCGCTTGTTACGCAAAAGCAGGCCAAAGCCGAGCTTTTCCTCAAGCCGGTTGATCGCCTGGCTCAGCGGCGGTTGCGCCATGTGCAGGCGCTGGGCGGCCTTGTGAAAGTGCAGCTCTTCGGCCACGGCGATGAACTGCCTGAGCAAACGTGTTTCGATCATCCAGCATTCCTGCAGCGCGGCGACTCGGCGCTGATACCCATGGCATATCAATATTGAACGCTTTTAATATTAAGTCATTGATTTTTTTGTTGATATCGTAAGAAAGGAGAATTGAAGGTAGCCAGAAATGCCCGTTACTCACCTGGCCGGTGCGCTGTGCCATCACACTCAAGAGAGCGATGGCCAGTACACCGCCACGCGGCTCAACAAAAACAGCGGCGTCAGCTACCCTCTTGACCTCGGCCGTGTGCAGGCCAGCGACCTGGCGCAGGTGGCCGAGCGCTGGAACCGCATCAAGGAATGCAATTACGTGCCGGTCAAAGTGGCCAACACGCGCGCGGACCTTGGTGAAAGCCTGGTCTGGGATGAACGCAGTGGCGTGCTGTACTTTGTCGATATCTCTGGCGGGCGCATCAACGGCCTGACACCCGATGGCGAAGTCGATTGCCTTTACGAGTCTGCCGCGCGTATTGGCGCCCTGGCGCTGACCGACCGGGGTAACCTGATTTTCACCGAGGATGCCAGCGTGGCCATCTTCGATGTGCCAACACGCAAGGTCAGCCAGCATTCGGCATCGGTCCATCCGCGCTCGACCTACCGCTTCAACGACGGCGCCTGCGACCCGCAGGGACGCTTCGTCACCGGCCTGATGGACGAGGCCCCCAGTGGCAATACCGGGGCGCTTTTTCGCTTTGACTGGCAATTGAGCGACCAGGTGATCCACGATGACCTGGCCTTGCCCACCGGCCTTGCCTGGTCGCAGGACGGCCACACGGTGTACTTCGTCGATTCGGCGGCGCGTGCGATCTACCGCGCCGAGTACCTCATCGAAGGCCGGCTGGGCGCTGTTACGCTGTTTGCCGAAACCCCCGCCGAACTGGGGCGGCCGGATGGCCTGGCGCTGGACCGCGAAGGCGGGCTGTGGGTGTGCCAGTACCATGGCAGTTGCCTGCTGCGCTACGACCGCCACGGGCACCTGACCGACCAGGTGTTGATGCCAGTACCGTGCCCCACCAGCTGCTGCTTTGGTGGGCCCGGAATGAACACCTTGTTCATCAGCACCGCGCGTTACGACATGACGCCAGAAGACCTGCACCATTATCCGGACGCTGGCGACCTGTATGCCATCCGCCCGGAAACGGGTGGCGTTGCCAGGCACAGCTTCAAGGAATAAGCGGTTGCACCTGACTGGCCGGTAGCACGGCCAGTTCGCCAAAGCGTCGCGCCGAGTCGATGTAGCGCAGCGCCGACTTGGCGTCTTTCCAGCCCGTATAGCACCGGTAAACCCGCCGTGGCGCTCAGTACACGCATGCCTTGTCCTCGACGCCGTTGAAAGGCGGGTAGTGGCACAGCTGCGCCGGCGACAGAGGCCGGCTGAAGTGGTAGCCCTGGGCGATATCGCATCCGGCCAGCTTCAGGTACACCACCTGTTCACGGGTTTCCACACCCTCGGCCACCACTTGCAGGCCCAGGCGCTTGGCCAGGATGATGGTGGAGGACACGATAGGGCTGTCGTCATGGCTGTTGGACAGCGCCGCGATCAGCGAGCGGTCGATCTTCAGCTTGCTCAACGGTAGCGAATGCAGGTGGGCAAAACCGGCGTAGCCACGGCCGAAATCGTCCAGGCTGATGCCCAGGCCCGCCCCGCGCAAGGCATGCAGATGCGTAACCGCCATGCCTTCAGGGTCGAGGATGGTGGTTTCTGTAATTTCCAGCTCCAGCCGCTGTGGTGCGATCCCGTGATGCTGCAACTTGCGCAGCAGCCGGGCAGCGAAGTCAGCCTGACGCAGCTGCAATGCGGAGACATTGACCGCCAGACGTGTTTCCCGACCAGAAGTATCCCAGCTCGACAAGGCTTCACAGGCCAGCCGTAGTACCTCCCAACCCAGTTCGACAATGAAGCCACTGCGCTCGGCCAGGTCGATGAAGCGGTCCGGGTATAGCAGGCCGAACTCGGGGTGGTCCCAGCGCACCAGCGCCTCGTAGCCGAGCACCTGATGGGTGTCGAGGCGAATCTGTGGCTGGTAGTGCAGCACGAACTGGCGTTCGGCCAAGGCGCTGCCGAACGCCTGTTCAAGGGTGAACGCCTGGATATCGGCCAGGTTCAGCGAGGGGTCGAAAAAGCGATACTGCGCGCGCCCTGCCTGCTTGGCTGAGTACATTGCCGCATCGGCACTGCGTATCAGGCTGTCGATGTCCTGGCCGTCGCGCGGGCAGATGCTCACCCCTACGCTGGGGCTGGTGTTGACCTCTTGGCCATCCAGGGCGTAGGTGGCTGACAGTTTCTGCACCAGTTCGTGGACCCAGGCGTTGATCTGCTCCTCGCTGCGCTCGCCGGCCAACAACACCACGAACTCGTCGCCGCCAAAACGCGAAGCCTCATCGCCCGGCTCCAGCAGGCGCTGGATACGCCCGGCCACAGCCTGTAGCAGCAGGTCACCAATCTTGTGCCCGAGCGAGTCGTTGATAGACTTGAAGCGGTCCATGTCGATGAACAGGATCGCCATCAGTCGGCGCTTGCCACGTTGCCGAGTCAACGCCTGGCTGGCCACCTCGACGAACTGGCGGCGGTTGTGCAGGCCGCTGAGGTGGTCGGTGGCGGCGGCGTGGCTGCTGCGCCGGTGTTCGTCCTCCAGGCGCACGATCAGCTGCTGATTGACCTGCTGGGCATGTTCCAGCGCGTCGAAGGCCTCCTGGCGCTTGCGCAGCAGGCGCAAGGTCCATAGCAGGCTGGCCAGGATCATCAGGGTCATGCTCAGGTTCAACCAGAATTGCCGGGAATAGGCCTGCGTCCAGGGTGCGAGGATTTCTGCCTGGCGCTGGCTGACCACCACGCTGAAGCCTCGCTCGGGTACACGGCGGTACAGGCTTTGGTAGGCATCACCCGCTACGTATTGGGTCAGCCTGCCCGCTTCGCTGTCGAATGCCGGCAGCGGGGGCTGCAATAGGTCGCCGGCAATCGCCACGCCGCGGGTATCGACGCGCAGCCGCTCCAGGCCGTCATCCTGCAGCAGACGCACCAGGCCACTGTTGCCCAGGTCGATATGTTGAAACAGCTCCGCCAGGTAGCCGATGTCCAGTTGCACCACCAGAATGGTGTCCATTTCCTGGCCGGTCGAGTTGGTCAACGGCAGCAGGAAGGTCAGGTGCCTGGTGGGCAGGGCCGAGGTTTGGCCAAGGGGCTGAATGCTGGGCAGGAAAGGTTTGAAACCGTAGCGGTCAATGTGCCGCTGCAGCTGGCGCAACCAGTCTGCCGGCAACTCGGCGGCCTCATCGGTATGGTTGGCCGACAGCAGCCGGCCTTGTCGGTCGTACAGGCTCGTGCGCTTGAACACCGGGTCTGCGGCCAGGCTGAAGTTGCCCTTGCGCAGCCCTTTCATATCGTCCTGGGTAACACGGCCCACCGCCTGGGCGCGGTCGACAAGCTGTCGCAGGCTTTCGCCCACGATGTTGGCCAGGTTCAGGTGCTCGGTGGCTTTGGCCAACAGTGCATCCTGGCGAGCGGCGGCTTTTTGCGTGACGTGCAGCCCCCAGAGAAAGGCCAGGGTCGCTGCACAGAGCATCAGGATCAGCACTCGCAGAAGGCTGGAGGAGGAAAGCGAACGGCGAATCACTGCTGATGGTTCCCGACCCTGGGTGATGCTCGAAAAATACGACAGCGAGATGACAGTCTGATGAATGATGGCTAATCGCCTTTAGGGGGTTCCCCTATTTGCCACCGGTGTCTGCAGGCGTGCCGTTTCTTCTTCGAGGTAGCTTATCAATGCGCTGACTTCGGCATCGCCCAAGCGCATGTTGGGCATGGCCAGGCGGTTGTATTGCTCGAACAGCAGCATGGCCAGGGGGTCTTTCTCGGCCAGCATCTGGTCGGGCGCTTTCAGCCAGCGGGTCAGCCAGTTTGCGTCACGCTGACGGGTCACGCCCAGCAGGTCGGGGCCGATGCCTGGCGGGCCTGGCTCGGTATTGCCCACGGTGTGGCAGGACGAGCAACGGGTGCGGAAGATCTGCTCGCCGCTGCTGGGTGCACGCATCTGCGGCGCTTGAGCGTAGTCATTGGTCATGGCGCTGGCCTGCTTCCAGTTGTGCAAGCTGTTGCCGAGGCGGTCGGCGAGGATGTACGGGCTTTCGAAAGGCGAGGCTTTCATCCAGCGGCCGGTGGCCTGGTTGCCGATAATGAGGCTCAGGTTGTGGTCTTTGGAGCGGCCGTTTTCCAGGCCATCGATCCACAGCCCCAGGCTGCGGCGTAGTTGCTCGATATCGTCAGGTTCGCCGGTCAGCAAGGTCCAGCCTGGGCCGATGCCGAACTTTTCGGCATAGCGCTTGAGGGTGGCGGGGGTATCGTTATAGGGGTCGATGCTGATGGAGTAGAGGAAGATATCCTTGCCGACCCGGCCACCGAGGATTTTCTGTACCTGGCGTAGGCGTGCGGTTTCCACTGGGCAGGAATCGGAGCAGCCGGTAAAGATGAAGTTGATGGCAACCACCTTGTCCTTGATAAGGTCGTCGAAGAAATGCACTTTTTCGCCATCCTGGGTGAGCAGGGGGATGTTGGGGAAGTAGTTGGCTCCCCAGGGAGTGGCAGCTGCTTCGGCCACCTTTTGTTGGGGGGGCAGTGGCCAGAACGGAATGCTGGCGGCGAACAACGCAAGTACCAGCAGGAAACGCCATGAGCCGGGCATGATGCGGTCCTCGTGGGTTGGCTGAGCGGGGCCGCATGGCGGCCCCCGCTTTGCACTCACTTGTATTTGACTGGCGCTGTCACCGTCTGGCCCAGTGCCGATTTCACCGTGACCGTTGCTGGCGTGGCAGGGCCAAAGCCGGTGGTGGTCACCGCTACCCGCCAACGGGCCCCCGAAGTCGTGGCAGTCAGCGTCGCGTTCCCCAGGCTTACCGGACCACCGGTGGTTGCTGCAGTCACGCTGATGCTGTTGCCCGTGGCCACCGTAGTAGTCCCCTGCACATCCCAGGTGAAACGGTTGCCGCTGCGTTCCTGCACCGTGGCACTGGTGACCTTGAGTTCGTCGGCCGCCGCTGCTGCGGTTACGGCGATGCTGACCGTGGCCGGGGCCAGCGACTCGGCACCCTTGGTATCACGCGCCGTGTAATTGAAGCTGGCCGTGAATGGCGTGGCGACCGCAGCGGGCGGGCTGTACGTTACGGCGGTACCGTCGGTGCTGACGGCACCCTGGCCGGAGTCCGGCTGGCTGAGGCCGGTTACCGTGAGCGGTACATTGCCGTCCGGGTCGCTGTCGTTGGCCAGCACGTTCAGGGTGATCGGCGTGCCAGCCGTCGTTGCGGCACTGTCATTGGCCGCGACGGGTGGTTTGTTGGCCGGGTCGTCATTGTCGTCGTGGGTTTTGGTGCGGAACGTTGGCAGGCCTACCGAGGCCATGTAATGCACACCATCCCATCCCGGCAGCGGGGTCGGCATCACCTGGAACTGCCCTGGGTGCTCAATATCCCAGCGCAGCAGCATCGAAGAGTCCTCGTGCTGTGTGTTGTGGCAGTGCTCCATGTAGGTGCCAGCAAACTCGCGGAAGCGGATGGCCATTTCCACCTCGATGGACGAATCAGTATCCGGCCCGATTCGGTACACATCCTTGCGCGCCCATTTTTCCCATTCTGGTGGGGCCTTGCCGTCGCGGCTAAGAATCACGCCTTCCTCGAAGTGCACGTGTACCGGGTGGCTCCAGCCATTGCCGCCGTTGACGATTTTCCACACTTCCAGGGTGCCGTCGCCGCTGAAACCAGCGTCGGTGGACTGGTTGGCCAGTTGCGGTGCTGCACTGATGCGGCGTGGGTCCATGCTGTAGCCAAAGCCGCCGTCGGTCTTGATGGTCCACGGGGTGGTGTCCGTACCGTCGGAGCGGCCAAAGATGAACTCGCGGTGGCGGGCATCCTTGAGCTTGGCCTGGTCGGCTGCGGCATCGCGGTCAATTGGCAGGGGCAGCATTTTCAGGCCTGCAGCCTTGCCTGGCTTGGCCGGCTCATAGGCTACCGGGTCCATGCTCAGGTCCTGGCCGGTGTACGGTTGCACCCACAGTTGCAGAAACTTGCCGACAGCCGGGTCGCCGTTGTCCCACTGCGGGCCTTTGCTGGTCTGCTTGATTACCGCCTTGTATTTTTCCGACAGCACGTCGGCCAACGGGATAGCTTGCTTCGGACCTTTGCCGGAGTCGTGCTCCATCAGGTTGACGAAGTACAGCTTGTCGCCTGCCTTGATGCCATTCCTGGCGAAGTTGATGATGATGTCGTAGCGCTCGGCAATGCCCTGCAGTGGCAGGATGCCGTTGTTGTCTTGCAGGTTGCCGTCACCATTGAGGTCCATCGTGCCGTCGAATGGCACCGCGTGTTCCATGATGTTGCCGTCGTTGGCGATCATGTGGAACGGCACCCGCGCATACGACACGTTGGAGCCGGACGGGCCTTTGAACTCGCCACTGTTACCGGCAATTTCCCGCACCACGGCGAACTTGAAGTAGCGTGAAACCGAACCGTTGAGGATACGAAAACGGTAACTGCGCGCACGCACCTTGAGCCTGGGCTGGTACTGCCAGTTGACCAGGATCTGGTCACCGAGGAAGCCGTCAGTGTTGAACGGGTTGAACCACAGCTGGCCGTTTGCATCCCAGGCCTTGTCGGCTATTACCAGGTTGACGTCATAGTCACGGTTACCCCAGGGCATGCCCGAACCGCTTGGGAAACGCAGGTTGACACCGTCCTGCAGGGCCTCGTTGCCGCGGTCCAGGGCGCTGTAGTAGTTCATCATCACGGCGTTGCCTTTGTAGACGTTCTGCGCTGTGAAATCCATCATGTGGTCGTGGAACCAGTGGGTACTCATGGTTTCGCGCCAGTCGCCACGAATCTTGATACTGCCGTTCTCGCAGGTTTTCAGGCCCGGTGTGCCATCGTTGACGAACAAGGTTTCACCCGGCGAGCAGGGGAAAGCTGCTCGCGGGTCCTGGGCACGGGTGTTGATGGTGTCGTAGCCGGCCAGCTGCACCGGCCAGCGGTAGTCGTAGTACTGGCCGGGGAAGAAGTACGCGTTGGCAAAGCCGTCGCTTTCGGCCGGGGAGTGGCCGTTGTGCTCGTGGGTCGAGATGGTATGCAGGCCAAAGCCGCCGTTGGCCGACGGGTCAATCGGCAGGGCGTTGTAATGGCGCATCAGGATTGGCTGGCCGTAGCGCACCATCAGCAGCTTGGGCGGGAAAGTGCCGTCGAAGGTCCACAACGATTTGTGGTTTTGCAGCGGCATGTTCGGGTGGAAGCGTATGTCGATACCCTTGGTGGTGCCCAGCGTGGTCGGAATGTCGGAGGTCTGGTAGTACAGGCCGCCCGGGGCAAATTCACCGACGGCATAGTTGTGCAGTTGCTTACGGTCGCGCAGGCCGAGGTTGATGCGCGCACCGGCCTGGGCGGTCTTGAACGCTGCCTGCGGGTAAAACTCGTTCCAGCGCTGGTGCGACCAGCCTTTTCCTGGTGGCCGGCCTTCAGCGGGCGAGCCGACCGGCTGGCGGTTGAGGAACATCTCGATCTGCGCCTTCCATGGGTTGCGGTCCAGCACGTTGGCGTACTGGGTCGGGAACGGGTACAGGCCGGGTTGCTTGAGGAACGCTTCCAGAGCGCTGCCACTGGGTCCGCTGCGTGCCACCACGTTGGGGTCTTGCGCGGGGGCCGCGCCGAGGGTGGGGACCGGGAAGGTCAGATCGGGCGCCGGCGTGGTCGGGTCGAGCTTCTCTGGCCCGAATTCTTCGAACAGCAACAGTTGCTGGGTGAAAGGTTGCGCCCCGAACAACGGGCTGGGTTTGCCGTTGGTAGGGTACTTGTCCGACGTTTGCAGGGCAGGCGGCAGCACGTTGTCGGTGCGTACCGTGCTGCGGTCGCCATACACGCCATCGGTCAGCTCCAACGAGCCTTCGTTGGCCTCCGGCAAGGTGTTCAGCTCAAGCAAGGCAGGGGTCGGGTCGTCCGGTTGGTCGGTGTAGGCCGACGGGTCGGTCGGCGGTGGCATGCTGTTGTCGTCGAGGGGGGATGCCATGGCCGTGATCAACCCGAGGCTGATCATCAGCGCAGTGACGGAGGACAGATGGAACGCGCGCCTGGACGCGTGGCTCATGGCGGATGTTTTCATTGGCTTAAGCCTCTTTTGCGGCCTTACGGCCTTAAGCCATCAATGGCGTTTTGCCCGTTAAATGGCCATCAGCAACAGCTATGCCAACAGATATTTCAGTAATGCTTTGACATACAAAACCTTGCAGCGCCTGGCGTGCACTAAATGATGGCGCGTCAAGAATGGGGACAGATGCCCATTAGCGGGTCACCATTGCCCACAGTTTGGGGAGCTGGACTAGTGACAGACGTGGCGCCCTCGGGTATACCTGAGCGCCACCAAGGGGAGCCCGGCAATGGGCTGAGAAACCGCTGAACGCTACAGCGCGGTGACCCTTCGAACCTGATCCGGATCATGCCGGCGAAGGGATGGGGCTTGTAACCTGCCTTTTTGCCGGCCTCACTGCGAGGCCAGTCCATGTCAATTGCCACGGTCTCGCTGTCACCCTCATCAAGGACAGCAACATGACCGAACGTTTCAGCCAGTCCCTGCGCCGCCAGTGCGAGCCGACCTGGTCGGCGGCCGTTGGCCACCGTTTCGTGACCCGATTGTGCGACGGCAGCCTGCCTGACCCGATCATGG
Organism: Pseudomonas sp. LTR0; assembly: GCF_036630035.1. Taxonomy (NCBI): domain Bacteria; kingdom Pseudomonadati; phylum Pseudomonadota; class Gammaproteobacteria; order Pseudomonadales; family Pseudomonadaceae; genus Pseudomonas; species Pseudomonas sp. LTR0. The sequence goes on along the minus strand of NZ_CP123734.1, from coordinate 2,798,911 downwards.
TCGACTACCTGGTCCAGGACCACCGTTTCCTCGACAGCTTCCTGACCCTGCTGGGCGCGGCCATTGCCACCGCTGATACGTTTGAAGCCCGCCTGCGCTTCGGCCGCTTTGCCGGGATGATCTCCAGTGACGAGAACACCTATTTCCTGCGTGCCTTCGAGGCCCTGGGTGTCAGCCCGGCGCAACGCAGTGAACCGGCCGATACCGCGCCTACCGCAGGTTTCAAGGCGATCATGCGCGAAGCGGCAGCCACCCGTTCCTACGCAGCGGCACTGGCGGTGCTGAACGTCGCCGAAGGGCTGTATCTGGACTGGGCGCTCAAGGCGCCAAAACCGATGCCGGACAACTTCGTCCATGCCGAGTGGATTACCCTGCACGACAACCCGGCGTTCCAGGCATTCGTCGCTTTCCTGCAGGCCGAACTGGACCGCGTCGGCCCGCAGGAGGCCGCATTGGCCAGTGACTTCTACCAGCGCACCGTGGCGCTGGAGCTGGCTTTCTTCGATGCAGTGTATCCGGAGGGCAAATGAGCATGGATATCTTCGAGCGCCTCAAGGCCGCCGCCACGCCACAATGGAACAGCTACGTAGACCATGACTTCGTACGTCAGATGGGCGAGGGTACGCTGAGTGAGGAAGCGTTCCGGACCTACCTTGTGCAGGATTACCTGTTCCTGATCCAGTTCGCCCGCGCCTGGGCGCTGGCCGCCTACAAAAGCCGCCGCCCGGCCGACATTCGCGCGGCGCAGGCCGGGCTGGCGGCGATCCTGGATGAAACAGAGCTGCACTTGCGCCTGTGCGCACGCTGGGGCTTGACCCAGGCAGACATCGAAGCCGCGCCAGAGCACCAGGCCACCGTGGCATACACCCGTTACGTGCTGGACTGCGGCGCTGCCGGCGACCTGCTGGAGCTGCATGTGGCACTGGCACCTTGCGTGATCGGCTATGCCGAAATCGGCCGGACCCTGGCCGAGCGCATTGGTGACTTGAGCAATCACCCCTACCGCGAGTGGATTGGCGAGTATGCCGGGGAGGGCTACCAAGGGGTGGCAGCGGCAGCGCGCAAGCACTTGGATGAACTGGCGGCGCGCAGCATGACCGAGCAGCGGTTCGCCGAACTGGCAGGGATTTTTGGCCAGGCATCGAGCCTGGAGGCTGATTTCTGGCAGATGGGGCTGGACGGAGCTGTGTAAACCGCCGTGGGCTGGGTGATTACTACCCAGCCTGAGCCCGCTTTGGTGCATGAACGCCTCAAAATAAGTCGTCCCGCACACTCCCTATCGTCAGATTGCGGCTTTAATGTGCACAGTGCATATAGATTTCTGGGCGACCAGCCCGATTTTTCCGGGTGGCGGCGCAGTAAAAAAGCGGCCCGCATATTGCTCTTTCAGCTCCCAACTACAAACCCGGAGCCCCCGTGCAATGAGCTCACCCAGCGAATTCCCCCTCAGCGAAGCCCCGCAGTCCGCCCGTAGGGGCCTGTTGCCGATCGCGATGGTCTTGTTCAGCTTCACCTTCTTTACCGGCACGATGTTCGCCGGCGGCAAGCTGGGCATGGCATTCAGTTTTGTCGACATGCTGTGGGTGGCCACCCTCGGCAACAGCCTGCTTGCCTTGTATGCCGCAGTGCTGGCCTTCATCGCCTCGCGCAGCGGGCTGAACACCGTGCTGATGGGGCGCTTCTGTTTTGGTGAAGCGGGGAGCCGGCTCTCGGATTTTCTGCTGGGTTTTGCCGAACTGGGCTGGTATGCCTGGGGCACGGCCACGGTGGCCATCGTGCTGGTCAAGCTGCTGGGGCTGGCGGATGGCTTCGGCATGCCTTTGATGGTGCTGTTCGGGCTGGGTTTCAGCATTACGGCCATCATCGGTTTCAAGGGGCTGGATGTGTTGTCGCGGGTGTCGGTGCCATTGATGTTCGTGCTGCTGTTGGTGTCCATGTACATCGCCACCCGCGATGCCGGTGGCTTTGCCGGCCTGGCTGCCGTTGTACCGCATGAAACCATGACTTTTTCGGCGGCAGTCACCATGGTTTTCGGCACCTTCGCCAGTGGCGCCACCCAGGCCACCAACTGGACACGGCTGGCACGCAGTGGCCGGGTAGCGGTGACCGCCAGCGTGGTGGCATTCCTCCTTGGCAACGGCCTGATGGTGGTGGCCGGCGCGTGGTGCGCGATGGTTTACCAGCAGGCCGATATCGTCGACGTGATGATGCTGCAGGGGCTGTCGTTCGCGGCGGTGGTGATGCTGTGCCTGAACCTGTGGACCATTCAGGGTCCGACCATCTACAACGTGTCGGCCGCCGCCTGCCACTTGTTGCGCAGCGAGCGCCGGCGCACGGCAACGCTGGTGGCAGCCGGGGTTGGCATTGTGCTGGCGATGGGTGGCATGTACGAAATGCTGATCCCGTTCCTGGTGCTGCTGGGGTCGATCATTCCGCCGGTGGGTGGGGTAATCATGGCTGACTTCTGGTATCGCCACCGCGGCAAATACCCGGCGCTGGGTGCGGCAAACCTGCCACGCTACAACCTCACCGGGCTGCTTGCCTATGCCGTGGGCGCTGTACTGGCCTATGCCTCACCGTGGGTCGCGCCGCTGGTGGGCATCGCCGCCTCGGCAGTGTGCTACATCGTCATTCTGGAGCTGGGCGCACGCCGCCGGGCGCCAGGCCAGGCGGGTGTCGAGCCGTGAGCCTGGCGCTGGACGAGATCCTGCATTTGCCCGGCCTGCACGAAATGCATGTGCGGGCCGGGGCGCGCAACCTGCAACGGCGGGTACGCTGGCCTTACGTGGCGGAAAACGAGGGTATCGCTGAATGGGTGATGGGCGGTGAGCTGGTATTCGTCACCGGCATCAACCACCCGCGCGGCGAAGCCAACCTGCTGAGCCTGGTGGAGGATGGCGACGCTGTGGGCATTGCCGGCATGGTAATTCTCACCGGCGGCAGTTTCATCCAGAGCATCCCGGCGTCCGTAATCGCGCGCGCCGAGCAATTGGGCTTACCACTGATCGAGCAACCCTACGCGCTGAAGATGGTGGTGGTCACCCACCTGATCGGCACTGCACTGGTGCAGATGAGCCAGGTGCGCCGCTCGCGCAACGACATCCTTGGCCAACTGCTCACGGGCGACTACCCGAGCCTGGCGATTGCCCGGCAGCGTGCAGCGCACCTGCAACTCGCCCTGGACAAGCCGCAGCGCCTGCTGGCATTGCGCCTGACAGGCGTGGACGGCTTGTTCGAGCGCCACGGGCTCGCACACGGCGAGCGTACCTGGCAAGCCACCCGGCAGGCCCTGGAAGACCAGCTGGAAGCCTGGTGCCGCCAGCGGCCTGACAGTGTGACGGCGCAGCTGCCGGGCGACCTGTTCGTGGTGCTGCTGGCCGATACGCACGACTTACCCGAGACGTTGGGTGCACTGTACCGGCAGTTGCAAGCCGCGACAGGTGAACTGGGCCTTTACATGGGCCTGTCGAGCCTCGCTGACGATTGCGCGCACTACCGCCAGGCCCTCAACGAGGCACGCCAGGCGCTGGATGTGGCGCAGCATCTGCGCCCGGCCAACGGCTATTGCAACTTCAGCGAGCTCGGCGTGTTGCGCCTGCTGCAAGGTATTGTCGACCGCTCGCTGGTTGACGATTTCGTCAGCCGCACCCTCGGCCCGCTGATCGCCCCTGGGCGCAAACACGCCCATGCTTTGGTGCATACCCTCGACGCCTTGCTCATGGAAAATGGCAACGGGCTCAAGGCCGCACAGCGTCTGGGGCTGCACCGCAACACGATCAATCAGCGCATCCAGCGCATCGAACAACTGAGCGGGCAGTCGCTGGACGACCCGCTTTTTCGCATGAATGCTTCGGTCGCCATGCTGGTATGGCGCATGAGCGAAGCCCACGGCAAGGAGTAACAGCATGAACATCATCAACGCACGCCTGCGCGGCAAGCCTGGCCTGTTCCGCGTCGAACTGAACGGCGAGCGCATTGCCGCCATCGTGCCCCAGCCCGACGTCGTGACGCCCGCTACGGTCAATGATCTGGACGCCGGGCAAAACCTGGTGGTCGCGCCTTTTGTCGAGCCGCACATTCATCTTGATGCCACGCTGACCGCGGGCGAGCCGAAGTGGAACATGAGCGGCACGTTGTTCGAAGGCATTGAGCGCTGGTCCGAGCGCAAGGAAATCACCACCCACGACGACATCAAGACCCGTGCGAAAAAAACCATCGGCATGCTGGTGGACCACGGTATCCAGCATGTGCGCACCCACGTCGATGTGACCGACCCGAAACTCACTGCGCTCAAGGCCATGGTCGAGGTACGTGACGAGGTGCGTGAGCTGATCGACCTGCAGATTGTCGCCTTCCCGCAGGAGGGTATCGAGTCGTACGCCAACGGCCGGGCGCTGATGACTGAAGCCGTGGCGATTGGCGCCGACGTCGTCGGCGGCATTCCGCATTTCGAAAATACCCGCGACCAAGGGGTATCGTCGGTGAAGTTCCTGATGGACCTGGCCGAGCGTACCGGCTGCCTGGTGGACGTGCACTGCGACGAGACCGACGACCCGCAATCACGTTTCCTCGAAGTGTTGGCCGAAGAAGCGCGGGTACGCGGCATGGGGGCCCGGGTCACGGCCAGCCACACCGTGGCCATGGGCTCGTATGACAATGCGTATTGCTACAAGCTGTTCCGCCTGCTCAAGCTGTCGGGCATCAACTTTGTGTCGTGCCCGACCGAGAGCATTCACCTGCAAGGGCGCTTTGACAACTACCCGAAACGTCGTGGCGTTACCCGCGTCGCCGAGATCGACCGCGCCGGCATGAACGTGTGCTTCGGCCAGGACTCCATCGTCGACCCGTGGTACCCACTGGGCAATGGCAATATCCTGCGCATTCTCGAAGCCGGCCTGCACATCTGTCACATGCTCGGCTATGAAGACCTGCAGCGCTGCCTGGACCTGATTACCGACAACAGCGCCCGCACCCTGAACCTGGGCGAGCGCTATGGCATCGAGGTGGGTCGGCCGGCGAACCTGTTGCTGCTGTCGGCGCCGGATGATTACGAGATGGTGCGCAGCCAGGGGCACGCGTTGGTGTCGGTACGCAATGGCAAGGTGCTGATGCAGCGCACGCCAGCGCAGGTGCAACGTTTGCGCTGACGCTGTCGATGCCTCAGGTGCACAGGGCTGCCAAGGCGTAGCTTGCAACTTGTGCATCCTGCACTGCCACACCAGTCAGGTCCGCCAAGGTAATCTGGCTGTCGTGCTCACGCCCCTTGGCACGGCCAGCCAGCAGCGTACCCAGCTCGATCAGCTGGTGAGCGTCGATCTGGCCACTGCCGAGGGCATGGGCCACTTCGCCGTACTGGCTGCACTGCGCGATGGCGTCGACGATGATGCGGTCCGCCCTGGCCACCAGTGCCGGGTCCAGTTCCTGCTTGCCGGGCGCATCGGCACCGACGGCGGTGATATGCGTGCCCGGCTGGACCCAATCGCTGTGCAACAGCGCCTGGCGAGAAGGCGTGGTGCAGACGATCAGGTTTGCCGCGCCCGCAACCTCGGCAGCATCCTGCGTGCTGTGCACTGCGAAGCCCAGCTCGCGGGCAAATGCCGTATAGGCCGCAAGCCCGCGTTCATGCCGACCCCAGACAATCACCTGGCGACAATCAGTAACAGCGCGAAGCTGCTCAAGCTGCATCTGCGCCTGCATGCCGGTGCCGAGGATGCCAATGGCCTTGACCTGGGCCGGCGCCAGCAGCCGGGCAGCGATACGCCCGGCCAATGCGGTGCGCATGGCAGTCAGCCAGCCTTGGTCCTGCAGCAGTGCCAGCGGCTGACCGGTGTGTGCAGACAACACAAGCATCAGACCGTCATTGCTCGGCAGGCCCTTGGACGGGTTGTCGTAGAAGCCTGTCGAAAGCTTGACGGTGAAGGTCGGGCTGCCTTCGATGTAGGCCGACTTCACGCAACAGTCACCGTTCGCGCCCTTGAATGCGAAGCCCTGCACGGGCGGCACCTGCACCTTGCCTTCGGAATAGGCGATGAAGCCTTCCTCCAGTTGGCTGACCGCGAGCTCCGGGTTGAAGCGGGCGATGATCTGCGCCTTGCTGAAGACCTTCATTGAACGGCCTCGAGGAACTTTTCCAGCAGGATGTTACGGCCACACAGGATCACCGCGACACGCTTGCCCTGATAGCGCTCGGCGAGCTTTTGCATGCCGGCGACCGCAACCGCTGCAGCGCCTTCGATGATCCAGCGCTCACTGCTGGCGATGTCGCGCATGGCGCAGCGGATTTCGTCCTCGCTGACCAGCACAGTATCGGTGAGCAGCGCCTGGCAAAGCGGGAAGGTGATCGAGCCTGGCTCGACGCCGCCAGCCGTGCCGTCCGACAGCGTTTCGCAGGCATCCAATTCGATGATTTCACCAGCCTTGAGTGATTGCTGCAGCGTTGGGTCATTCGCCGGCCAGCAGCCGATGATCTCAGTGCCCGGCTTGAGGACGCGCAGGGCGGCGCCGATGCCGGAAATCATCCCGCCACCGCCCACGGCAACGAACACCGCGTCCAGGTCTGGCGCCTGCTCGAACAACTCCATGCCGATGGTGCCCTGGCCGGCAATGATTTGCAGGTCGTTGTAGGGGGACACGAAGGGTACGCCGTGGGCCTCGGCTTGCCTGGCTGCTTCCAGCTCTGCACTCAGCGGGTCGGTAGGCAGGCAGACCACTTCGGCGCCCAGCGCGCGCATTGCCTCTATTTTGTATGCCGATGCGCCCGTGGTGGTATAGACCTTCACTGGCACGCCAGCCATCTTGCCGGCCAAGGCCAGTGCCTGCCCATGGTTGCCGGAAGAGGCGGCTATCACCCCCTGCTTGCGCACCTCAGCCGGCAGCAGGCGCACCTTGTTGCTGGCACCGCGAAACTTGAATGAACCGGTGTGCTGCAGGTGTTCGCATTTGAGCAGCACTTCACAGCCGGTCAGTGCCGACAGACGGGCGCTGCGTGTCAGCGGCGTGATGCTGACGGCGGGGCGCAGCGCGCCGTGGGCTTCCCTTATGGACGTGTACAGTGCATCGAGGTATCGGGCATCGACAACGGTCGGTGAAACAGTAGCGACTGGCATGCTGCGCTCCTTGTGGAATATTTATCCACAGTAGAATATCAATCTACTCAAGGCAAGTGGGCGAGGACAATCGCTGGCAACACTCTGACAGGCTGCCAGTTCGGCCAAGCGGCGGGCAGTTAGCCCTTGAGCTCTTTCAGGTACTTGTAAACGGTGGCTCGACCCATGCTCAGAACGTTCGCGACATAGTCAGCACCACTTCGCCCTTCGAACGCGCCTTCAGCGTACAGCGCCTGCACGAGGCTGCGTTTATCCTTCATCTGTAAGGTCTGCAGCGACAAGCTGCGCTCTTGCAGCCAGGCATGCAGGAAGGTGTTGATACGTTCCTGCCAGTCATTGCGGAACAGCGAGTCAGGTTGCGGTACCAGCCGGCTCATCTGGAAGAACGCATCGAGCGCCACGCGGGCTTGCTCCAGTACCGACACGTTCAGATTGATGCACATCAGGTGCTCGGGTTCGCCCTGCGAGTTGCGCAGTACGGTACTGATGGAGCGGATCTTCTGGCCGTTCCAGTTGAGCTTCTCGTAAGGGCCCAGGTTGGTACCGCCAAGCACATCGTCCAGTTCGTGATCGATCGCCGAATCATCGCCCAGCTTGCGCCGGGAAAAGTTGTTGGCGATGTGCACGACCGTCTGGCTGTGCAGTTCATGGACGATGACTTCAGCGTGCGGATACAGCAGCAGGGCGATGCTGTCGGCGATTGCCTTGTAGTTTTCCAGGGTCATTTTCTGTCGGTGATCGGTGCTGGACTTCCATGGTGGCGGCAAAGCGTTACCGACACAAGGTGGCGAGCCTGCAGCTTCCGTTGCCGGTCATCACTTCAGCAATGCCGGTTTCGGTGGCTGCATCGACGGAATCATCGGAGTGTGGGTATGGCGCTGATTTCAACCATTGATGAGTTGTAGCACTTTAGCGGGCTCGAGTATCGGCAGCGGCAAAACGACAGATGCCCAGTAATAATAATGATCGTCCACAATGTCTCTCGCCAGCCAGACGGTAAAAGGGCTAGGTTGGTCAGCGGCAGGGGTGAAAACGCCACTTTTATCGATATTGCCATTCCCTGTGATTCTGACCCATTGGGTATTTTCCGCACTGACTTCAATCGGTTCATCGTGTTCGAAACTTGAGTAGAACAGGGTGAGTTTGACTTTTCCTGAAGAAAGGGATGCTTTAAAAAAGTGGGTCTCCCCGAACAAGGGTGTCAAGAACGTCGACGTCGCGTATTGACTGCCAACTTGCGCCTTGATTACATCGGCGACCAATGGGTATTCAGGCACTGTCGCCGACAACGCTGCGGGGACATTGGTTTTGTTGTTTACCTCAAGTATGACAGCAGGGTCAAGAGGGGCGGGTGGGTAGTAAAACCAGCTTCCGCTCTCTTGTTTCAGCTCACCCAGTGCCTCACCGTCAAAGGTGAATTGGCTATTGGGGGTTGCAGGCTCCAACGTGAGCGCCTGCTTTTCAGCACCCGCATACACTTCCTTCAGTAGTGGGTAGATTGACGCAGGCACTGCAGGTTCAGAGGCGCTATCTGTAGCCTCGAACGCGCTATTCAGCGCGAATTCGGCAGAATAAGCACCGCTCGCTGGATAGTAGGCGCCATTCATGAAATCTATCATTTCCTTCGGCGCGAACAATGACACAGCTGTGTCCCTGTCTCGGGGTGGGTGACCCTGCTTCAGCTCGGGGAAGGCGGTGTCCTGATAGATAATCCCAAACCCCACAGGTCCGGTTAGTCGTTCGCCGTTAACGCTCAAGGTGTCCGGGCTTGAGGGCGTCGAGGGCGCTGGAACCTGGAACAGCATGAGGGGGTCGCCGTCTGTGAACTGGCCGATGGTATCACCCAATAGTATCCCGGTGGGTGGCACGGCAGAGGGTAGTTTAATACCGCGCTCTTGTATGAGGTCGTCCACCATTTCTTTAGGGTAACCACTGCCGTTATGGTGAATTGTAGCCCCAGCGGGCAGCCTAAGCGTAAGGCTTCCTTCATTGTCGATTGTATACTTGAGTGGCGCTGACAAGGTCATCATCACGACAACGTCGGCGTCAGAATACCAAGCCTGATTGATTTCATAAATGCGCTGGGTGATGGTGCCTGAGCGTATTCTTGTGCGAAACCCCATGTACCTCAAGACGCGCTGAACGACCAGTAACAGGTCTTCGCCGAAGCGCATGAAGGCGGTGCCTAGATCGAGCGCTCCAAACTTGTAAATGCCGAAGCCGGCCTCCTCGTCATAGATGATTTTTTCGCTGAGGGTGTTGCGTTTGCGTGACGCATGGCGGTCCCAGTACTCGTTTAAATCTGGCTTGGACAATACCGTCATGATCGAGGGTTGACTCAAGTCCTTGGGGGGCATCGCGATTCACCACTGTTGTGTACTTGTAGCCGATTAACTCCCGAAAGTGGATTGCAGTAAACTGTTAGAAATGACAGTTGACCTGGGGGCATATTTGCGACCAAGGCACCAGGCGCGCACATGCAAAAAAGTGATTATGAGGCGGTAGGAATTATTTGCAGGTGCCATGCGTTATCTCCATAATTGGCATGTCATTACGTGGTACATAACATAGTACGAATTTTTAGGAGCACGCATGGCCCGGGGCGGTATCAACAAGGTGGTAGTGCAGCAAGCGCGTCAGGCGCTGATTGCCCGGGGCGAGAACCCCAGCATTGATGCCATACGTATCGAGCTGGGCAATACCGGTTCCAAGACCACGATTCACCGCTACCTGAAGGAACTGAACGGCCAGCAGCCGATGGCTTCCGAAGGGGGCGCCGCGCTCAGCGATGTGCTTAGTCGGCTGGTCGGGCAACTGGCAACCCAGCTGCAGGACGAGGCCGATCTGAAGATCGAACAGGCCGAGAGCACCTTCACGCAACAGCGCGAGACGCTTGAGGCGCAGCTGGAAATCTCCCAGCAGGCACGGGCTGCAGCGCACCAGCAACACAAGATCGATGCAGCAGCATTGGCTGCAGAGACAGAAAAACTGTTGTCCACGCAGAGCACGCTGCAAGCCGAACAGCTGCGCAGTGCCAGCCTCAACCAGTCGCTGGGTGAGTTGCAGGTGCGCCTGGCTGACAAGGACGAGCAGGTCAAATCGCTGGAAGACAAGCACCGCCATGCCCGTGACGCCTTGGAGCACTACCGCAATGCCAGCCGTGAACAGCGTGAGCAGGAACAGCGCCGCCACGAAGCGCAGTTGCAGCAGATGCAGGTGGAATTACGCCAGTTGCAGCAGGGCATGATCATCAAGCAGGACGAACTTACCCGCTTGCACCGTGACAATGAGCGGTTGCTGGGAGAGCATCGTCAGGCGGCCAGTGAATGCCGGGCGCAGGATGAGTTGCTGGAACAGCGCGATGCGCAGATCCAGGGCCTGCGCACGATCCTGGCCCAGGCACAAGGCGCCAGCGAAGAGATGCGCCGCCAGTTGGATGTGCAAGCCCAGAGTCTGGAAGCCAGACGGGACGTGTGCGCCGAGCAGGCGCGGCAGTTGCAGTGGCTCGAGGAACAGTTGAAGGCACGCGACGAGGCGTTGGCGCAGTGTCGGGCGCAATTGGGCTCGGTTGCAGATTAATCAAACTTTTCCTGGCGGGTGGTTTCTTCCTTAGACACTCACCGGAGACAACGCCATGCCTGGATCTCAACCACCACGTAAAGAGGGGCCTCACTCGACCGAGCAGGCCGATAAAAAGACAGACCTTGGTTTCGACCCCGACTCCCCGGATGTCGAAGACCCTCAAGTCGACCCGCAGGGCCCGGCCAAGCCGCCTAGAGACATTGAGAAAAAGCAGTGAACCACGGCCTTGATGACTGGCCTCATCGCCGGCAAGCCATGCGCTATCCCTCGGGGCGGGCTTGCTGGCGACAAGACCAGACCAGGTAAGTGTCAGCCCTCGGCGCGCCTGGCTGCCTCTACGCCTGCCGCCGACAGCTTGATCGGGTAGTGCACGCTGATCTGATGATCACTGCTTACCGCCACGCTACCGTCGTGAATCAGACCGGCTTCCTGCAGCGTCTTGAGCATGCCGGCCACCGCCTTTTCGCCGCGGTAGTTGTCCAGCACTTCCTTACCCAGCCCTTCGGGGTGGGCATGCAGCAGGCGGGTAAGTACTTCGGTCTTCAATGCATCGTTACTCATGAGGGGCCTCACTTGCCGTGCTGGGACTGAAGAGCCTTGGCCTGCTCCAGGTGCTGTTCGAGTTTGGGCAGCGTTTCGCTGGCAAAGGCTTTCAGCTCGGCCTTGTCGGACGAAGCAGCCTCCTTCTTGAACAGTTCCACCGCTTTTTCGTGAGCGTCGACCTGATTGTTGAGGTACGCCTTGTCGAAGGATTCATCGCGCCATTCCAGGATCATTTTCTTGACCTTGTCGGTCATTGCGGCCTCATCCGGCACGGAAATGTCCAGTTTGACGGCTATGTCGCTGAGTTTCTGGTTGGCCTGGGTGTGGTCGGTGACCATTTGCCGGGCGAATGTCTTGATCTCGGCGTTCTGGCTTTTCTCCTGAGCCAGCTTGCCAGTCACCACTTCGGCAATACCGGCCTCGGTGGCCGCTTCGACGAAATCATCGGAAGTCGCCGCCATTGCGTGTACCGATGCCAGGCCCAGCACCATGGAGAAACCAACGCGTCTGATGAAGAGACTATTCATGCTTCACTCCTTAAACCGTGGTGCGACCTCAGTGTCGCGTACGGTTGAGGGTGAAGGCGTGGCAAAGGTTTAATCTTTTTCGCTGCCGGTTTAGACCGCGCGACACTGAACTATAGGGTGAGAGGCGGCGAAACGCGCAGACGCATTGCACAACGCCCACTGTGACCGTGAGCATGCTCGCTCGCGAGGATGCTCTGGAGTCGTTCGCAAAGCCGGCTTTCCTGAAGCATCTCAAACCCGAAACGTGCATAGAACGGCGCATTCCAAGGCACATCCACAAAGGTGGTCAGTGTCAGCTCACGTACACCGGCGCAGCGCCCTGCATCGACCACTTGCTGCAGCAACTGGCGCCCGACACCTTGCCCTTGGGCCTCCTGGCGCACCGATATTTCATGAAGGTGCAATGCATGATCCGCCAGCCGGGCGCATGCAAAACCCACAATGCACCCAGCCCCGTCCTGCGCCACCCAACTACCACCTGCCTCGACGAAAGCCCTGTGCGCCGAACAGTCCATGACTTCGCCTTGCGCCAGCCAGGCCAGTGCCGGCCAACTGACAAATGCCTGGGCTGCCGAGCGCTCGACGTCCGGCAGCCACTCTATGTCCTGTTCAAGGGTAGGGCGGATAAGCATGAATCACTCCTGTCGTTCTAATCCGTCGCCAGCACCTGCGGCTTTAGTTGCCAGCGCACCGAGCTTACACCTTTCTCCAGGCTGACCCTGCTGACCAGGCGCTCCAGTTGCGCCGGCGCCTGCGCGGTGCCCAACAGCTCCGCGCGCACTTCCAGGCGCGCAGGGTTGTCCAGGTCCTGGCTCTGCAACGACTGCAGGCGCAGTTGTGGGTCGCCCAGGCTATGCAACATCAGGCTACGCACCTGGATCTCATCCTCGCCGCGACAGACGATACGGACTTCGAAATGCTGTTCCACCTCGTTGGCCGGCACCACATCCTGACGGTCGAGGCGCTGGGCGATATCACGCAACAAGATGTTGGCGCAGAGCACCACCAGGCTGCCCAGTGCCGCCTCCATCATCAGCCCGAGGCTGCACAGCACGCCGACCGCAGCCGTGCACCACAAGGTGGCCGCGGTGTTCAGGCCACGTACATTGAAGCCATCGCGCATGATGACACCACCGCCGAGAAAGCCGATGCCCGACACCACATAGGCTGCGACGCGCGACGCATCGGCAGGCGCCATGCCTGGCACCGCCTGGGTCATCAATACGAACAGGCAGGCACCGGTACTGACCAGCGCATTGGTGCGCAGGCCGGTCAGGCGCTGGCGCAATTGCCGCTCGGCACCGATCAGCGCCCCCAGCACCAAGGCAATGCTGACGCGCAGCAGAAATACTTTCCAATCCATAGCAAACCTCTTCCGCAGGCATACGCCCGCATGAACGCCATCAGTTGGCGCGGTTGAAAAACCGAAATTGCGCAGGACCACGAGGAGGGAAGGAGAAGCGGGGTTACAGGAAACCACCGTCTTGCCGGAGCGGCCAGACAGTGCAGAACACTGCCGGGCTAGCGCGCCACGCGGGCCTGTCGCAAGCGACTGGGGCTACTGTCCAAGGCAGGTCTCCTGTTGAGGAAGGCAAAATTGCGTCGCGGACCATACGCCGCGTGGCAGAGCAGGTCAAGGGCAAAAACATGACAATGGCTTCATCCGGGAACGGCCTGCAGCCGGTCACGCCCACATGGAAAAAAACCTGGGCAGCCGGTAACCTTGCGCCTCCCTTTGCCATCACCCGGACCGTTCCATGCTGTTCAATCTCGCCGTATTGTTCGGCACCCTGGTGGCCATGGAGGGCGTTGGTACGCTGGCTCACAAGTACATCATGCATGGCTGGGGCTGGTGGCTGCACCGCTCGCACCATGAGCCACACCTGGGCATGCTCGAAACCAACGACCTGTACCTGGTGGCCCTGGGGCTGATCGCCACGGCGCTGGTGGCACTGGGTAAAAGTGGGTATGCGCCTTTGCAGTGGGTGGGCGGTGGTGTGGCAGGCTATGGGGCGCTGTATGTGCTGGCCCACGACGGCTTCTTTCACCGGCATTGGCCGCGTAAGCCGCGGCCGGTCAATCGCTACCTGAAACGCTTGCACCGTGCGCACCGCTTGCATCATGCGATGAAGGGGCGCACGGGGGGTGTGTCGTTCGGTTTTTTCTATGCGCCGCCGCTGAAGGTGTTGAAGCAGCAACTGCGCAGCAGGCGCAGCCAATCGTGACGCATCCCTGACAGGCCCGGCACCTCCGGGCATTGAGTGACGTCAGTTCACTGGTTCACCCTTGGGGTCTGCCGCCACATGCCCGCGGCTCACCCACCAGCCAAAACCGGCCGCGGTAAAGAACATGATCAAGCTGTACAACGCAGCCGGCACCGCCATGGTCGCGTTGTTCAGCAGCGAAGGGCTCAACGCCAGGGCAATCGCCAAGGTCCCGTTATGGATGCCAATCTCCATACCAATGGCAATCGCCTGACGCTTGGGAATGTTCAACAGCCGCGGCACCCAATAGCCCACCGTCAGGCTCAGCAGGTTGAACAGCAGCGCCGCCAGGCCCACCACCGGTGCGTACTCGACCACCGTCTGCCAGTCCTTGGCCAATGCCAGGACGATGGTGAAGGCCAGGAACAGCGCCGCCACCAGCTTCATCGGTTTTTCCATGCGCGCAGCGAACGCCGGGGCGAAATGGCGAATCAGCATGCCCAGCGCCACCGGCAGCAAGACGATGGCGAACACCTGCATGACCTTGGCGAACTGCAGTGGAATAGCCTGGTCCGAGGCCATGAACCAGCTCAGCGACAGGTTCACCAGCAACGGCATCGTCAGGATCGCGATCAGCGAGTTGACTGCCGTCAGGGTAATGTTCAACGCCACGTCACCATGGGCCAGATGGCTGAACAGGTTGGCAGTGGTACCACCCGGTGAAGCGGCCAGCAGCATCAGCCCCACTGCCAGGGCAGATTCCAGGCCAAAGCCGTTGGCGATCAGGAAGCACACCAGCGGTAACAGCAGGATCTGGCACACCAGGCCCACCACCACGGGCTTTGGGTACTTCACTACGCGAGCGAAGTCAGCCAGGGTCAGTGACAAACCAAGGCCAAGCATGATGATGCCCAAGGCTAGCGGGAGAAACGCAGTAAGCAGGGGCGAGGCGGTCATGAGTGGACTCTCGGGCGAAGGATCTGCAGCAGTGTAGGTCGCCCTTGATTGATAGCTAATTGCAAAGGGCCAGCTCTTGGTAACCGTTTGTTACCAAGCACAGCGGCTGCCGAGGCTGCATGCCGCATTGCAGCAGGCATGCAGGCGAAGTAGCATTCCGCTTTTACCCTAGGATTAGCCTGATATGCCGTTCCAGCAAGGTCTGCTTGCCACCCCGGTGCCGGCCCACGCCCGTCACCTGTTCTTCACCCTGCAGTCGCCCGAGGCGTTGCCTGCCGCGCTGGATGCCTTGCTGCCGCAGGTCGATGGCGAACAACTGTTGCTCGGCATAGGCGCCCCCTTGGTCAAGGCTCTGGGCCGTGAAGTACCAGGCCTGCGCGCTTTCCCGCTGCTGGATGCCGCAGTGGAGAACCCCAGCACCCAACACGCCCTGTGGCTGTGGCTGCGTGGCGACGAACGTGGCGACCTGCTGCTGCGCGCCCAGGCCCTGGAGCAGGCGCTGGCACCCGCCCTGCAGTTGGCCGACAGCGTTGATGGCTTCCTGCACCGCGGTGGCCATGACCTTACCGGTTACGAAGACGGCACCGAAAACCCGGTGGACGAAGATGCCGTACAGGCGGCCATTGCCGCCGATGGTTCCAGCTTTGCCGCGTTCCAGCTGTGGAAGCACGACCTGGAATACTTCAAGTCGCTGCCCCAGGCTGACCAGGACAATATCATCGGCCGCCGCCTGAGCGACAACGAAGAGCTCGACGATGCCCCCGAGTCCGCGCACGTCAAGCGCACTGCCCAGGAAAGCTTTGAACCCGAAGCGTTCATGGTCCGTCGCTCGGTAGCCTGGGCCGACCAGCGCGGCGCCGGCCTGGCCTTCGTCGCCTTGGGCAAGAGTTTCGATGCATTCGAAGTGCAATTGCGGCGCATGAGTGGCCTGGAAGACGGCATCATCGACGGATTGTACCGCTTTAGCCGCCCGCTGACGGGTGGCTACTACTGGTGCCCGCCGATGGGCGAGACGGGGGTTGATCTGGGCCCATTGCTGCATGCCTGATCATTAAACATCCAGATACAGAAACACCCGCAGGCGAGTGACAGAGCGGCTAGCCTTGAAAGTTTCCGGTTCGTGACGGGAGATTTTCCGTGTACGCACGTCGTGATGTCCTACGCGCAGGTGCAGCTTTGGGGTTGCTGGCTGCCGCCAGCCCTTGGCTGCACGCTGCGGTGCCAGCGGGTTTGCTGGCCCGTAAAGTACCGTCCACCGGCGAAGCGTTGCCGGTGATCGGTGCCGGTACTTCCGGCAGTTTCGAGGTAGAAAGCGGCTCCCCCCAATATCTTCAGCTCAAAACCGTGCTGAAGGCGTTCTTCGAAGGCGGCGGCCGGGTGATCGACACCTCGCCCAACTACGGGGGCGCCGACAGCATTCTCGGCCAGTTGCTGGAAGAGGGCGGCTGGCACCGACAGTGCTTCCTTGCCACCAAGATCGCCGCCAATAGCCGGGCTGAAGCCCAGGCGCAGTGGGCCGGCAGCCTCAAGAGCCTGCGTACCGACAAGGTCGACTTGCTGCAGATTCACAACCTGCGTGACTGGCAGACGCAGCTGCCTTATGCCCGCGAGCTGAAGCAGCAGGGCGGGACACGTTATGTCGGCATCACCCATTACCTGAACAGCGGCCACGATGACGTCGCCCGTATCGTGCGCAGCGAGCCGCTTGACTTCATCCAGATCAACTACGCGGTCAACGCCCCCGCCGCCGCCCGTGAACTGCTGCCACTGTGTCAGGACAAGGGTGTTGCGGTACTGATCAACCGGGCCTTCGACGATGGCCGACTATTCGCCCGGGTCAAGGGCCAGGCCTTGCCGGGCTGGGCTGCCGAAGCAGGCATAGGCAGCTGGGCACAGCTATTTCTCAAGTTCGCCATCAGCCACCCGGCAGTGACCACGGTCATACCTGCTACCAGTCGGCCTGATCGCCAGCTCGATCAGCTCAAGGCGGGGCATGGGCCAATGCTCACCCAGGCGCAGCAACAGGCGCTGATCAAACAGTTTGCCTGACACCATGCAAGCCTGGCGGCGGCGCCTGGACCAAGCGCTGAACATCCAGCCTGAGGAGGGGCCGGCGGTAGTCGCCGGTTTGCTGCTGTTCTACCTGCTGTTCACCGGTTACTTCATGCTGCGCCCGGTCCGCGAAACCATGGGCGTTGCCGGTGGCGTGGAAAACCTGCAGTGGTTGTTCACCGGCACCTTCATTGCCACGTTGGCGTGCCTGCCGCTGTTTGGCTGGCTGGCATCCAAGGTGCAGCGCAGGCATATCCTGCCTTGGACCTATGGTTTTTTCGTCAGCAACCTGTTGCTGTTCGCGGCACTGTTGGCCGGTAACCCTGACGATCTCTGGACCGCCCGGGCTTTCTACATCTGGCTGTCGGTGTTCAATTTGCTGACGATCTCGCTGGCCTGGAGCGTGCTCGCCGATCTGTTTTCCACCGCCCAAGGCAAGCGGCTGTTCGGCCTGCTGGCAGCCGGGGCCAGCCTGGGCGGGCTCAGTGGCCCCGTGCTTGGCACCTTGCTGGTGGCGCCGCTCGGCCATGCCGGGTTGCTGGTGCTGGCGGCGCTATTGCTGCTGGGCAGTGTCGGCGCGACACTGTTTCTGCAACGTTGGCGAGCACGCCAGCCCATGCCGATGCAAACCCGGCACCAGGACTCGCGGCCGCTGGGCGGCAACCCGTTTACCGGCGCCACCGCCGTCCTGCGCTCGCCCTATCTGCTAGGCATCGCTTTGTTCGTGGTGTTGCTGGCCAGCGTCAGCACATTCTTGTACTTCGAGCAGGCGCGTATTGTCAGCGAAACCTTCACTGACCGCACCCGGCAGACACAGGTGTTCGGCCTGATCGACACAGTTGTGCAGGCCCTGGCCATCCTTACCCAGGTCTTTGTTACCGGGCGCCTGGCCCGTCGGCTGGGGGTCGGTGTGTTGCTGGTTGCAGTGCCGCTGGTGATGGCTGCCGGTTTCTTGTGGCTGGCACTGGCCCCGGTTTTCGCCCTGTTCGTGGTGGTAATGGTGGTGCGTCGGGCGGGTGAATACGCATTGGTACGGCCGGGGCGGGAGATGCTGTTCACCGTGCTGCCCGCCGAGGACAAGTACAAAGCCAAGAACTTCATCGACACGGTGGTCTACCGTGGCGGCGATGCCCTGAGCGGCTGGGTCAAGCGTGCGCTGGACGTGTTGGGCGAGCACCCGCAATTGGCGATGCTGATCGGTGCGCTGCTTGCCGTGGGCTGGGCCGCGACAGGTGGCTGGCTGGGTCGGCGCCAGGCGCGCATGGATAGCCCGCCGCACCACTGACACGCGCGCCAAATATGGCAATGTCGCTTATTTAATGCCACCGGTCCGAACCTCTCGTAATAAAGCGAATCTGCCGATATCGCCGAACTCCGAATCTGTGTACGGCAGCTTGCCGTGCATTCCGAAGTCATATGAGGTTTGAACACCATGGCCACTAAAGACAACAGCCGCACCGGCAATCAGCAAGGGAGCCAAGGCGGCAACAAGAACCCGGGCAATTTCGCCAATGACCGTGAAAAAGCTTCCGAAGCCGGTCGCAAGGGCGGCCAGTCCTCGGGCGGCAACATGCCCCACGACCGCGAGTCGGGGCACAAGGGCGGCCGTTCGTAACTGTGTTTGTAACTGACCGAGGCGCAGTGCCGGGGCGACCTGGCACTGCAATCATCGAAGGGGGTACCCATGCGACTGACTCCACTGATCATCCTGATGGGCTCGCTGAGCTTGGTCGGCGGCTGTTTCGACCGCGACAATGACCACCCCGGCAAAGATTCCGACCCCAGCAAACCTTCGCTGCAGATGCAGCAACCTGATTCCAAGCCTGCACCGCAGCCTGCGCCCGACCCCGAGCCGATGCCGGGCCAAAAGCCGAGCCAATAAGTAGACAAGGAGCACGGCATGACGGTGATGAACCGCAACACCGCAGGCGCTGCGCAAGTGGCCATCGAATCGACCAGCCTGCGACAACGCTACCAAGCAATGCTCGCAGGCCAGGATGCTGGCAGCGCCTCATGGCTGGAGGAGCAACTGGCGGGTGCAGCGAGCATGCCGGACGACTTGCCCGACACACCGTCCGAGTTGCCGGCCTGGAGCAGGATGCACACTGCCAAGGTTGCCAAGGCCTACACCCATTACCGGGCACAACGCCGTCAAGGCATGCCACGGCGCTACTTTTCCAACCGCGCCCACGCATTGTGGTTCCTGCAACAGGTTGCGCCGACCAAGGCCGTGGACGGCGCCTGGCTGCAGGGCACCCTGTATCACTGGCGCGATCCACGTTATCACGGGCTGATTCGCACCTATCTGGAAGAGCTCGGCAACGGTGATCCACGCTGCAACCATGTGCTGATCTATCAGCGCCTGCTTGGTCGCCTGGGTTGCGTAGAGGCCATGCCCCTGGATGACACACGTTATCTGCAAGGGGGCCTGCAACTTGCCTTGGGGCGGCACTGCGACACTTACCTGCCAGAGTTGGTTGGCTACAACCTCGGTTATGAGCAGCCACCGCTGCATTTGCTGATCACTACGTACGAACTGGCCGAACTGGGCATCGACGCGCAGTATTTTCAGCTGCATGTGACCATCGACAATGCCGCCAGCGGCCACGCCCGCCTGGCAATTCAGGCGCTGAACCAGCTAAGCCCCGCGCATGATACGCAGGCGTTCTACGCCAGGGCGCGCATAGGCTACCGCCTGAATGACCGGGGTATCGCCACGCCAGACCTCATCCGCCAGTTCGACCTGCAAGGCGAACTGTTTGCAGCCCTTGAGCGCAAGCGGGTCTATGGCCAGTTGATGCATGCCGACCATTGCCGCCTGCAGCAGCGCACGATCAATCAATGGCTGGCCGAACCCGGCGCCATGCCCGCATTCGTTGCCGCATTGCAGGCTCAGGGTTGGATCCGCAGAGGGCAGCCGCCAGCAAACAGTCGCTGGTGGACGCTGATCGACGGGCCGACCGCGGCGATGTTCGGGGTGTTCAACGCCTATGAAAAACAGCTATGGCATGATTGGATCGCCGACGATTGGCAGCCGTCCATCCGCCGCGTGTCCCCTGGCAGTTGGGGGCTGCCCGAGGTGCCTGAAGATATACCCAAGGACGCTTTGAATGTGCCCCCCAAGGCCTTGATCCAGAGGATGGCCGGCAACCACCACGCCACGCCGGACGGCTTGTGTGCCACGCGCGCCTACATGCGCGTAACCGGGCTGCGCCAGGAGGAACCACGTTGATGATGCTCGCTCACAGGCAAATCGAGGCAGACCAGGCGTTGCTACAACTGGGACAGCGCCTGCGCGCCGATGGATACCGCTTTACCTGCGTGACACCCGCCACTCACGCGCGCGTCAATGCCCGCGAGGGCTGCGTGCAGGCCAGCACCCTGCGCGATATATTCGGCTGGAGCCGACCTTTCGAGCCAGGTTTGCTGTCGGCAGATCAGTTACTGTTGCTCGAACGTGCGCAGGCGTTGGTTGCACAGGGTGAACGGCTGATCAGCACGGTACGCTGGTCCAGCCTGGATGAATTGCTGTTGCTGCATTCGGCGTATCCAACCGACGCCAGCGATGCCGTGTTCTTTGGCCCGGACAGTTACCGCTTTGCCCAGGTCATTCGCGATCACCTCCAGCACTGCACCGAGCGGGTCGAGCATGCAGTGGATATCGGTTGTGGTAGTGGGGTGGGCGCCTTGCTGATTGCCCGCGCCGCCCAGCACGCGCGGGTCAGCGCCGTTGACATCAACCCTCTGGCGCTGCGCTATACGGCAATCAATGCAGCCTTGGCGGGTGTGAGTAACCTTTCGGTCGAGCCCAGCGACTTGCTGGACGGTATCAGCGGTACGTTCGACCTGATCGTTGCCAACCCGCCCTACATGCTTGACCCCAACGCCCTCATCTACCGTCACGGTGGCGGCGCGCTAGGCGTCGACCTGTCACTGCGTATCGTGGAGCAGGCTCGCGAACGGCTGAGCCGCCACGGTACATTGCTGCTGTACACCGGCGTGGCCATTGTCGAAGGCCGCGACGCCCTGCTCGAAGCCATCCACCTGCGCCTGGCCGGTCCGGATTGGGCTTGGGTGTATCGGGAAATCGACCCCGACGTATTTGGCGAGCAACTGGCTGAGCCAGGCTACGAACAGGTCGAGCGCATCGCCGCCGTGGCGCTCACCGTTACCCGCAGCCGCTGAGGCAGCATGATACGGCCCTGCACGTGCTGCGTCATGGTACCCATGCCGCTCTGCCTGGCACAGGCCAGGGCAGACGGGCTTGGCAAAGGCCAGGCGTTAAGCGCCGTGGTGGCTGCCGGGACTTGCATTTAGCCCGGGTTGACCGACAATGGCCGCGCCCTTTGCAGCCACTCGGAAACACCTGCTCCATGATGCTGATCAAGCAATTCCCCGACATTTCCCTGGATGACACGCTGTTCGTCTTTGCCCTCGAGGCCGAGGCTGGCGATGTCTTTACCGAGGTGAACACCGTGTTCACCGGCATTGGCAAGGTCAATGCCGCTATCGCCCTGACCAAGGCGATCGCAACGCGCAGGCCCAAGCTTATCGTCAACCTGGGCTCGGCTGGCAGCCAGCGTCATGGCAAGGGCGAAGTCGTGTGCTGTAACCGCTTCGTACAACGCGACATGGATGTGACCGCGCTGGGCTTTGCCCGCTATGAAACGCCCTTGTCCGATACCCCGGTGGTACTCGAGCACGGGGCAATAATTCCCGCCCTGGCTGTGGAAACCTGTGGCAGCGGTGACAGCTTCGAGATCAACCATGGCGATGCGCCTTACGACGTGGTCGACATGGAAGCCTACGTGCTGGCATTGATCGCGCGTGACGAAGGTATTCCGTTCGTGTGCCTGAAATACATTTCCGATGATGCGGGCAGCGAAGCCGCGGGGGATTGGGCGGTACAGGTGCACCTGGCGGCCGAAGCGTTCAAGCGGGTGCTGTTCAGCCAGGCGTAACGGTTGCCGCAGGGCAGGGCAGCTAAACCTTTGTCGCCGGGCGCAGTCACTTCTGGTATCAGCAGGCAACCCTGGGAGCACCCTCATGGCTCGGGCAATCTGGAAAGGCGCCATCAGTTTTGGCCTTGTGCACATCCCCGTGGCACTCAATACCGCCGTGCGCACCGAGCGTGTGGATTTCGACTGGCTGGACAAGCGCAGCATGGAGCCGGTCGGCTACAAGCGGGTGAACAAGGTGACCGGCAAGGAAATCGACAAGGACAATATCGTCAAGGGCGTAGAGTTCGAGAAGGGCCGCTACGTGGTGATCAGTGAGGAGGAGATCCGTAAGGCCCGGCCCGAAGCGACCCAGACCATCGATATCTTTTCCTTTTTAGAAGCGGGCGACATTCCGCTGCAGCATTTCGATACGCCTTACTACCTGACACCGGACCGCCGTGGCGGCAAGGTGTATGCCTTGCTGCGCGAGACGCTGGAAAAGACCGGCAAGGTGGCCCTGGCCACCGTGGTATTGCACACCCGGCAGCACCTGGCGCTGCTGCGGCCCCTGGACGATGCGCTCGTGATGATCACCTTGCGCTGGCCTGAGGAGGTGCGAGGGCTGGAAACGCTGGAGCTGGACTCCAGCGTCACCGACAGTAAGGTGGAGAAGCGCGAGCTGGAGATGGCCAAGCGCCTGGTAGAGGACATGAGCGGGCCCTGGAAGCCTGAGGATTATCATGACGCCTTCCGCCAGACGATCATGGACCTGGTGGAAGAGAAAGCTAGCAAGGGCAAGATCGAGGCGGTGGAGAAGGGCGACGCAGGTGGGGCCGAGAAAGGTGCGGACATCCTCGACCTTACCGAACTGCTCAAGCGCAGCCTGGGTGGCAAGAAACCGGTGAAAAAAGCGCGCAAAGCTTCATGAACACTGCCGAAATCCCAGTGATTTCAGGACTGCGCCTGTAACCCGGCCAAATAATCCCCAAACCCCTCGCGGGCGCGGCTATCGCGCCGGCTGCTGGTGGCCACACTATGCCTGGCGGTCCAGACGATCTGGGCACCGCTGGCCTGCAGGTCGCTGACCAGTTGCACATCTTCATGCGCCGCCAGGGGCTGGAAGCCACCTACACGCTCATAAGCATCGGTACATACCCCCAGATTCGCGCCGTGCACATGCCGATGCCCTTCACACGCCTGGTAGCGGCTCTGGTACAGCTTGCGCAGCGCGGCGGTCTGCCAGGGTTGCCAGTAATCGACATGCACGGTGCCGCAAACCACCTCGGCGCTACAGGCCAGCTGCGACAGCAGCCAGTGCGCAGGGACTCGGCTGTCCGCATCAGTGCACGCCAGCCACGTGGCGCCACGCTCGACCATGTGCGCCGCCCCAACACGACGTGCCATGCCGACATTACCGGCATCCACCTCCAGCGTGTGTACACCGAAACGCCGCGCCACGGCGGCGCTGCCGTCGCTGCAGCGGTCCAGCACCACCAGCACTTCCACGCGCAGTCCCGCTTGCTGCGTCTGCCGGGCAGCCACCAGCACCGCCCGCAGGCATCGCCCAAGGCGGCGGGCTTCGTTATGCGCAGGGATGACAACGGCGATCATGGGCACGTCTCATCGAGATCGACAACGCTTGGCTGGCATGACCAGCACTCCAGCAAAAAGTCCGCCTCCTCATGCCGGAACTGCTGATGCAACGGCAAATGCCGGGTCAACATACGGTGCACCTCGCGACCATCCTGCGGGCAACCCGCGATAGGGTGCTTCCAGTGGCAGGCCAGTAGCGTGCCGTCGTAGCCAAGGCTGGCCACCGACTGTTCGATCACCTGCAGCCAGTCGGTGGGATCAAGGTAATAGCCGACCTCGCTGAGCACGATCAGGTCAAAGCGGCCGCCCGGCCAGTCCCCTGGTAGCCGGGCCCGCTCGACCGTAGCATTGTGCAGGTGCGCCAGGCGTTCCCGGGCCAGGCCTACGGCCGTCGGGTCCAGGTCCTGGCATAGCAGGTCAGCGCAGCGCTCGGCCAGCAGCGCACTGAGCTCGCCATTCGCGCAGGCTGGCTCGAACACACGCTGATAGCACTGCCGTGGCAAGCTGGCCATCACCAGCTCGCGTTTGCGCTTCTCATACCAGCGGGTGCGAAAGGCCCAAGGATCTTCATTGGTGGCGTATAGCTCGGCAAAATACTGAGGATCGAGGCTCATGACAGCTCCATTCAAAGGAACACCAGTTCGAAAGGTTGCAGAAGGCAATCCAACAGGTGCGGCGGTAGCACCGGCGGCTGCTCGCCGTCCGGCTGCAGCTGGCTGACGTGAGCGGCCAAAGCTTTGCGCTTGCGTGCCAAATGGCTTTCATCGAGCTGCAGACGGTGCGCACGGGGCCATGGCAGGCGCGGGTCGTCAGGCTCAGCCCAGTGCCAGGCCCAGACCGGTACCTCAGCCAATTGCACCCCACGGGCTGCAGCCGCCTGCGCAGCGGCGCGGCCGACGGCCTCGTGATCGCAATGGCCGTCACTGCGCCAGGTGGCCATCAGCAGATCATTGGGGCGAAGTAACTGCGTGAGGTGACTGGCCAGAAACGCTTCTTCGCGCGGCAACTGGCCGTCCTTCAGATGGAGCCTGCGCCAGTCCAGGCGCTCAAGGTCGAGGTCGAGCTGTTGCAGGGCCTGTCGGCTTTCCTGAGGGCGTTGGCGGCGCAAGCGATGCTCGGTCCAATGGCTGGAGCCGGGGTGGCTGCCTTCGCCGTCGGTGGCGGAGACCAGCACCAGCTCATCCTCGCGCCCTTTGAAGCCTGCCAGCAGGCCGCCGGCCATGAGAATTTCGTCATCCGGATGCGGCGCAATCAATACCAGCCGGCGCCCCGGCGGGCACAGTTGGCGTGCGTCGAGCCAGGTTGCACGCGCCAGGTGCGCGCTATGCTGCCAGGCTGTCCAGGGCGTGCCACCGGCGGACTGGATCAGGTTCTGGTTCATAGCTGCCATACCCCCGCTGGCAAATGGGCCAACTGCTGGCCCAGCATCGCCAGATCGCGCTCGGCATGGCTCTGGCGAAGGAACACCGGCAGGTCGGCGCTCAGCCGGGCAAAATGACTGCTGCGACAGAACGGCGTGGCCCCCAAGGCACGACCGACGTGGCTGATAACCTGCTCTACGGCCTGTTCTACCTGGGCGCGGGTGCGGCGAACTTCGAAACTGGCATCCACGCCGGGCTGTTGATCGATCCAGGCAGCACATTCACGCAGTGATGCACGGGCGCCATGCAACGCAGCGTCCACAGCCCCCAGATGCGCATCGGCATGTGGGTCTGGGCGGGGTTTGCGGCAATGCTCACGCAGGTAATCCGCCAGCGCCTCGGCCGCGCCGTACCAGCAAGCGGCGATACCCGCACCGCCTTGCCAGAAACCAGGACGCGAGAGGTATTGGCCTGGCGTGCCAATGAGCGTGCCTGGAGTATCGTTGAAAGCCACCTCGACACTGGCGGTGGTGGCCATGCCAACGGCCTGCCAGTGTTCGATGTTCAGCCCCTGGCTTGGCTGTGACAGCTCGATTGCCACCAATTGCGGCTGCTCGGCCTCATCCCAGGCGGTAATCAGCGCGCGATCGATCTGCAAGGCACCTGAACACCAGGCTTTGGTGCCGTTCAGGCGCACCTGGTCGCCTTCACGCGCAGTGATGTGGACACGTGCATCGGGCGGCTCTGCCGCCCACACGCCCCAAATGCCGTCGTTGGCGTGGTGCGCTGCGCCACATTCCGCCAGGATCGCCAGGGCATCGGTATGGCCCTCATAGAGCTTGGCCAGCGCCAGGTCGCAACCGGCCACCCGTGCCAAGGTCTGCCAGCGACGCAAGGTGTTGCCTTGCCCCGGCAGCGGCAGCAGGTCGAGGTGATCAGCTTGCAGCGCCTGGATCAGTTGCGGCAATTGGGTATCCAGATTGAGCGGTAACTGGCGTTCGCCAAAGGTGCGTAGAAGGCGGTCAAGGGTGGTCAGATTGAAGTCCTGAACGATGCTCATGGTCGGGCCTCCCGGGTCGTGTCCAATCGCTTGGTCGTCATCATTCGAGCCCTAGCTGCTTGCGCATGCGCGCGGTGATCGACTGGCGTACCTTGCCCATGTCGGCCCAAGGGTCGTCGACCTCCGCCAGGCGCTCGCGCAGGTTGGTGATGTTCCATTGGTTGGCGGCTTTGATGTGCGCCAGCTCATCACGCCAGATAGGCACCGATACAGGCAGCCCCTCACGGGCACGCAGTGAGTAGGCGCACGCCGTGGTGGCGCCCTTGCCGTTGCGCAGGTAGTCGATGAAGATGCGTCCCACGCGATTTTTCGGCCCCGACACCGCGCTCAGGCGCTCCGGAAACAGCTTGGCCAGGTTACCGACGATGGCGTGGCTGAAGTCTTTGACCTCGTCCCAGCCGGCTCGCCGGGTCAAGGGGACAACGACGTGAATACCCTTGCCACCACTGGTTTTCAGGAACACCTTCAGGCCCAGTTCGTCTAGCAGGGTGAGGGTCAGTTGGGTCGCCTCCACCATCGCCTTCCAGGGCAGCGCGGGGTCAGGGTCCAGGTCGAGCACGAAACGGTCCGGTTTGTCGAAATTCTTGTCCGTGGCGTTCCAGGTGTGCAGTTCCAGCATGTTCATTTGCACCGCGCCCAGCAGCGTGTCCGGGCGATTGATGACCATCGCCGCCTGGCCTGCCTCGTCCTTTTCGTAGCTGAGTACGTTGGGTATATGCAGCTGGCCCGCGTTTTTCTGGAAGAACAGCTCTCCGCCCAAGCCGTCCGGGGCGCGCACCAATGCCACCGGGCGGTGCTTGAGCTGGGGCAGGATCCACTGGCTGATGCCGGCGTAATACTCGGCAACCTCGCGCTTGGTCGCCCCAGTTGAAGGATCGATGACCCGGTCGGGGTGGGTCAGCCGCAGTTCACCCAAGTTTTCAGGCGCCTTGGCCTGCTTGTTGCGGTTGGATACAGTCTTGGCGGGCATGGCGCGCTCCAGGTCAATGGCGGTTGCTGCCTTGTCATCGCGCAGGCCGTGGAATACCGAATGGCGCACGATGCCGTCACGGGTCATTTGGGCATAGGCAACTTCGGCCAACAGCTGCGGCCGCAGCCAGTGCACACCACGCGCCTGGGCACCGGCGGGCGGCGAGGGCAGGGCTGGCTTGGCGATTTCCAGGGGCTTGAGCCGCGCGTGGATGCTGGCCAGTGTCGTGGAATTGAAGCCGGTGCCTACCTTCCCGGCATAGCGCAGCTCGCCACTGTCATTGTCGTGCAGGGCCAGCAGCAGGGCCCCAAAGCCGCTCCGGCTGCCTTTGGGGTCGGTGTAACCGACGATCACGAATTCCTGGCGTTGCTTGCACTTGAGCTTGATCCAGTCCGGGCTGCGGCGGCCGCTGTAAACACTGTCAGCACGCTTGCCGATCAGGCCTTCCAGCTTCAGCCGGCAGGCACTTTCGAGCAGTGACTCGACAGGTTCGTCGAAGTCGGCGGAATACTTGATGACGTCGGAATGGTTGTGCTCAAGCAGTTGGCGCAATGTATCGCGGCGATTTTGTAGCGTTAGCTGCCGCAGGTCCTGACCGCCCAGAAATGGCAGGTCGAACAGGTAATAGGTGATGTGTTCGTCGTGCTCGGTATCGAAGGCGTTCTGCAACGCCTGGAAGTCAGCCATGCCATTCTCATCAGCCACCACCATTTCACCGTCGAGCCAGGCCGAGTCGATACCGAGCGCGCGCAGGGCGGCAACCTGCCGGGGCATCTTGCTGCTCCAGTCATGGCCGTTGCGGGTGAACAGGCGGATGTCCTGGCCCTTGATGCGGGCCAGGATACGGTAGCCATCGAACTTGACTTCGTAGCGCCAGTCGCCGCTGGGTGGAGAATCCACTAGCGTGGCCAGCTGCGGCTGCAACTGCGCTGGCAACGGTGCAGTCTGAGCTTTGCCGGGGCGTTTACGACTACTGCGCGGTGTAGCGGCTTTTTTTGCAGCGGGTTTGCGTGGCACCAGCGTGCGCTCGCTGAGCACGCTGTCGGGCAGGGCCTCGACAATGCTGTACTCCGCTTCGCTGCGCGCCTGGGCATCGTGTGACTTGACCAGCATCCATTGCTCTTTCTTGCCGGCCAACTGGGTGCGGAATAGGTTCCACACGCCGCCAAGCTTCTCACCTTGCAGGCGGAAACGCAGCTTGCCTTTGGCGTAGGCTTCATGCGCATCGCCTTCAGGCTCCCAAATGCCACGGTCCCAGACGATCACATCGCCTGCACCATAGTGGCCTTCAGGGATATGCCCCTCGAAATCGGCGTAGTCCAACGGGTGGTCCTCCACATGCACTGCAAGGCGACGCACCTTGGGGTCCAGCGATGGGCCTTTGGGGATCGCCCAGCTTTTCAAGGTGCCATCGAGTTCCAGGCGGAAGTCGTAGTGCAAGTGGCTGGCGTCGTGTTTCTGGATGCAGAACTGCAGCGCATGAGCCCGCTTGCCCCGGATGCGTTTGCCGCTGGGCTCGGGTGTGGCGTTGAAGTTGCGCTTGCGCGTGTATTCCTGCAGGGGCTTGGCCATGGCGGGCTCCGGGCAGATCACAGTCTCTAAGGTGGGAGGCGTCGGCCGAGGCGGTAGTTCAAAAAACTCTGAATCTTCCGTGAGCTGGCGCAGTCGACCGAATGAAGCCAACTGATGGAGAACGCACATGGCCCGACCCGATGAACCTAAGCCGTACACACCCACCGAAATCGATGACACCGAAGACCGCATGGGCAGCGTGCATGAGCTGGATTTCGATGAACGCCTGGATGAGCGTGAAGGGCGTGTGGGCGACGAACGACCGGCCGCCGAAGTCGCCCGTGAGTTTCCCCCCCGACGCGTGGCGCAGAGTGGCATGACCGGCGGCGAGGCGCTGAGTGACAGCCTGCATGAGGACAATGTCACCTACGACGATTTGAGCCCGGACACGCTGCTGGACGAAACCGGTGCCCGCGATCCCCACGAGCCGGGCGGCAGAGGCGGCCCGACAGACCAACGCCTGCGGCAGGTGGATGCCGATGAGATTGGTGGCGGCATTGGCCTGGACGAGGCCGAACTGGCCCGATCCGCGCCGCTGGATGGGGTGCCCTGGACCGATGATGTGATTGACGACGAGGAGAGCAAGCCATGAACGATCAACGCTGCGCGTGCACGCACTGTTCCTGCACGGTGGATGCCAATGCCTTGGAGCGCGACGGCAAGGCATATTGCTGCGAGGCCTGCGCCACCGGCCACCGCAATGGTGAGCCATGCCGGATGCAGGACTGCCATTGTGGTGACAAGCCGGGCGAGAGCGCGGTGGACAATGCGCTGGATGAAACCTTCCCGGCGAGTGATCCGATCTCGCCCTGAAGCCGATAGGCGGACTGCCCTTCCAGGCGATCGCCCATCAGGGGACAAGGTGCTCTGGCACCGGCTTTGCCGGTGCCACGCAACGCGTCACATTTGCCCCAGGGCACATCAGGTCTGAGAGGTCTGAGCAGGCTTGTCGCGCCGGCGCATGGCCTTGGCGCGCTTTTCCAGGATCAGGTAGGTCACCACCGCCAACAGCAGCGGAATCAGGTAGTACAGCGTGCGGTAGCCGAGCAGGGCAGCCACCAGCGTGCCTTGGGCCATCTGCCCGTGCAGCAAGGCCAGAAACACCGCTTCCAGCACACCCAGCCCCGCCGGAATATGCGCCACCACGCCAGCGACGCAGCTGATCAGCAATATGCCCAGAATCGACGGGTAGAACGCTTCGCCCGGCAGCAACCAGAAGATCAGCAGCGCCATCAGTGCCCAGTTGCTGGCACCCAACGCCACCTGGCACAGCGCCAGTCGCAGCGAGGGCAGCGTCACTTCGTGATCGCGCCAGCTCCAGGTGCGCTTCTTGGCAACACCACAGGCTAGCAGGTAGCCGCCCGCAATTGCCAGCAACAGCAGCCCGATCAGGCGCAGGCCTGTAGTGCCTACCGCCCAGTTGCCGGGCATCTCGACCAGGCCCAGGGCAAATACGGTGCCGGCCAGCAGCATATAGCCCATCCAGTTGGTCAACAGCCCCAAGGTGAGGATTCGCGTAATGGTCGCGGTATCCAGGCCCAGTCGGCCATAGAGCCGGTAGCGCAAGGCGACCCCGCCTACCCAGGTTGTGAAGTTGAGGTTGAAGGCATAGCACACGAACGCGACTGGCAATACCTGTCGGGCAGGTAGTGTATGGCCGGTGTAAGCCCGGGCCAGCAGGTCGTAACTGGCGAACGCGAGATAGCTGCACAACGCGATCGCCAAGCCGATGGCCAGGGTGCCAGGTTTGTAGGCCAGCAAAGACTGGCGTACTTCATTCCAGTCCAGATTACGCGCCAGCAGGTACAACAGCACAGGGATCAGGATCAGGAACGCAAGCGTAAACAAGCGTTTGCCCCAGGTTTGCCAGCTTTTGCGCGCCATCAGGAGTTGCCCTCGTGCAGTTTGCCCTGGGGTTCGACCTCCGGCTGCACCGAGCGCAAACGCTGCCGGTGCGCAGGGAACCAGCCCGCAATGCGCGGGAAGTGGCGGATCACGTGGAAGCACGCGAAGATCAACGGTGCCCGCCACCAGTAGCCGCGAATCATGCGCTCCAAGGTGACCGGTTTGCATTGCTCGCTGGCCAGAGCCTGCAAATGCTGGTGCAGTTGCTGGTTGAAGGCCCGATCACGAATGAACAGGTTGGCCTCCAGGTTGAACGACAGGCTCAGAGGATCGAGGTTGCTGGAGCCAACGGTGACCCATTGGTCGTCCACCAGTGCCACCTTGCCGTGCAACGGCCGCTGGCAGTACTCATGAATCATCACGCCGTCGCGCAGCAGGTAGTTGTACAGCAGGCGCGACAATGCCCGTACCCAGCGCATGTCAGGCTGGCCCTGCAAGATCAAGTGAACCTCCACGCCACGCCGGGCCGCGTTACGCAACTCACGCATCAACCGATAGCCTGGAAAGAAGTACGCATTGGCGACCACGATGCGTTGCCTGGCCTTGCGAAAAGCCTGAAGGTAGTGCGCTTCTATATCGTTACTGCGCATCCCGTTGTCGCGCTCGATCAGCACAGCGTCGCTACCCCCGGCAGGCTCGGTAACCGGGCGTACAGCACTGGGGGGCTGCAGCACGGGGGACATCAGGCGCTTGCTGGAGGCATGTACCTGCGCGACCACCGGGCCGGTGACCTCCACGGCATAGTCCTGCTTGGCCATGGCACCAAAGTCGCCCAAATGGTCGGCGCTGTAGTTGATACCGCCGATGAAGGCCCGCTCACCATCGACCACCACGATCTTGCGGTGCAAACGGCGGAACAGGTTGGTGCGCATGCCCAATAACCGGGGTTGTGGATCGAACGCGTGAAAGCTTACGCCCGCGTCGGTCATCGCTGAAATGAAGGCCGCCGGCAGGTCGGCTGTGCCGTAACCGTCCGCGGCCACTTCCACGCGCACCCCGCGTCGGGCAGCGTCGATCAACACCTGCTGCAATTGCTGACCCACCTTGTCGTCGAAGATGATGAAGGTTTCCAGCAGTATTTCTTCCCGCGCCTTGGCCATGGCCTCGAATACGCGGGGGTAGTACTGTTCGCCGTTGATGAGCAACTGCACGCTGTTGCCTTCTACCCAAGGTCGGTTCACAAGTTGATCTCCGCAGCCAGTGGTACGTGGTCGGACAGATGCGACCACGGGTATTTGGACAGCACCTGAGCAGCGCCCGGTATGGCGTTACGCACGTAGATGCGGTCCAGGCGCAACAACGGCAGGCGCGCCGGGAAACTGCGCGCCGGGGTGCCGAAGGCCTCTGTCAGGTGTTCGCTCAGCACCGCGTCCGCCTTCAGCCGCCAGTCGTTGAAATCGCCGGCGATGATGACCGGTGCTTTGGGCGGCAGGCTGGCCAGCAGGTCCAGCATCAGCTTTACCTGGCTCTGCCGGTGGGCCTCCCGCAGGCCCAGGTGTACGCATACCGCATGCACCTCGTCATGGCCCGGCACCTCCAGCTGGCAATGCAGCAGGCCACGCTGTTCATTGCCCTGCACCGAGACATCCAGGTTGTCGAAGCGGCTGATGGGGAATTTTGACAGCAGCGCGTTGCCGTGATCGCCATGGGGATACACGGCATTGCGGCCATAGGCGAACTGCGGCCACATGCTGTCGGCCAGAAACTCGTATTGCGGCGTTTCTGGCCAGGCAGGGTGGCGCAGGGCATGCTGCTGATGACTGCCGTGCACCTCTTGCAAAAACACCAGGTCGGCGCCGGTGGCCCTTACGGCCTCGCGCAACTCGGGCAAGATGAAGCGCCGGTTGAAGAAGGTGAAGCCTTTGTGCACGTTCAGCGTCAACACATTGAGCCGGCGTACAGCGGTTACCTTGTCGATGATGCAGCGTGGGGTGGGCAGGGGCTTGTTCACAAGGCCACCTCCGGCACCATGCCAGGCTCGGTCATCAGCTCATGATCCAACGACAGCTTTTGCAGCAAGCGCCTGGCGTCGTATGGCGCGTGAGCCTTCTGGTCGTTGTCGAAGTAGCAGTATACATCCCGTGCCGCACGCCGAGGCGGCGGCCCCGGCACGACCAGGTGGGCATCGTCCGCCTGGGTACCTTCGCTCCATTGCTGGATACGCTGCTTCCAGCGCCGCAGCGCGCGTGCGGTATATCCGCTGCTGTACAACTCCACATCCCCGTGCAGGCGCATGTAGACGAAGTCGGCGGTCACGTCTTCGACACAGGGCCATTTGCCTGCGCTGTCGGCGACTACCAGCGCTACGCGATGCTTGCGTAAGAGCTTGATGAAGGCTTCGCAGAGGAAACTCTCGTGGCGGATTTCCACGGCGTGACGCAAGCGTGCATTGCCCTTGATGGCAAGGCTGCCATTGCCCTTGAGGCGTTCGGCGCAGCCTTGGGCGCGTTCACGGGCCGCTTTGCGGGTGTGAGGCAGCAGCTCGAAAAACCGGGCAAAACGGTCTTCATCGAACTTCATGCTGGGAGGGAACTGCCACAGGAATGGCCCGAGCTTTTCGCCCAACAGCAGCGGCCCGGAGGCAAAAAAGTTGGCTACTGGCTCTTCGATGTCCTTCAGCCGCCGCACATGGGTGATATAGCGCGGCCCCTTGACCGCGAACACGAAGCCGTCCGGTGTTTGTTCACGCCAGCCCAGATAACGCTCGGGCGTTTGCAGGCTGTAGAACGAGCCATTGATCTCGATGCTGTTCACCGCCCGTGAAGCGAATGCCAGTTCATCGTCCTGCTTCAGGCCTTTGGGGTAGAAATCCTTGCGCCAGGGGCCATAGCGCCACCCGGAGATACCGATGCGAATATCGCTCACGCTGCCGTCCTCACTGCCGGTTCCTTGTTCGGTCGCTCTGAAAGTGCGACCGGCAAGGGCCGGCAAGGGTTCACAACGCTTGACCAACGGAACTGCTGACGCCGAGTTGAACTTTGCGGCAACTGGCGTCTCCACCGCATACCCGCTTCATGGCAGGGTGCCAGGACCAAGTTCGACCGTTTCGCCTTCTGGCAAATGGCCGGGCAGGGTGACGATGTGCAGAAGAACAAGCAATGACCTGCCACCCCTGGAGGCAAGCATGGCCAGACATATCATCCACTTCACCGGACCGATCAATTCGTCCACCTGCGGCAACCTGATCAATACCTGCTCGCGAGCATTGCAACAGGGTGCCGAAACACTGCAACTGAACATCGCCACGATGGGCGGCGAGTGCAGCTATGGGTTTACCCTGTACAACTTTCTGCGGGCGTTACCCGTGGAGGTGCATACCCACAACCTGGGCACGGTGGAATCCATGGGCAATATCCTCTTCCTGGCCGGAGAGCGACGCACGGCTTGCAGTTTCAGCAAGTTTCTTTTCCACCCGTTTCATTGGACCTTGCATGGCTCGGTAGACCATTCGCGGATGTCCGAGTATGCAATGAGCCTGGATTACGACTTGCGTCTGTATGCGCAGATCGTGGCCGAGCGTACAAAAGGCGCGACCGAGGTACTGGATGTAACGCGGTATCTAATGGCCTATCCACGGATACTGGGGCCGCAGGAGGCGCTGGAAGCCGGGATGATCCATACAATCGATGAAATGCCGATCGAGACGGATGCAACTCAATGGAGTGTGCACGCTTAGTTTAACGAACTGACGCCGCAGTGCCCGGGTCACAAGCCAGCAAGGAGCGGATCAGGGACTTGATCTCGCCCTTTACCGTAGCCACCTGGTCCAAGTGAGCAAAGCGGCAATCGGAAATTTCATGCCGGGCCTTGGGTTGCGGTGCGTCGGCAAATTCCGCTGCGAACACGTAATGCATCCGCTCTGGCGTTTCGTGGCGCATCAGCAAAATCAGCGACTCAGCCTGCAGGCCGGTCTCTTCCAGCAACTCCCGCTCAGCGGCCTGCATTGGCGTCTCGCCGGCCTCGATCTTGCCGCCTGGAAGGGTCCAGGGCGCGTTGGGCTTTCTCACCCACAACCATTTATGGCGCTGCTTGCCATGTCGGCAAATGATGGTGGCGCGATGCTTGACTGGCTTCATTCCGGCTCCTGGGCAATTCCTTTATTGCATGAAGTTTCGGCCCTGGCTGGCAATAAACGTTGCGTTGAAGCTGACGAACGGTCACCTCCGTGACGCAAACATCTTGCCTGCGTGTTTTTCGTGCCATCGGTCAGCTGACTGCAAAGGCAATGAGCGCAACGAGGAGCTGGACTCTCGGAACCTAGGCAGGGCACACGTTCGGCCACTGGTACCAAAGGTTCGACAAAATTTTGAATCTTCTGGTCACGGCCCGATCAATCAGAATGTCATCCATGGAGAAGAGGAGGCCCCCTGCGATGCCTAGCCCACAGCTGTACATAATTGATTACAAACTGCATGGCCAGCCGCGCAGTTTCATTATTCGCCTGGAACGCCTGGATAATGCCGAGGCCTGGCATTGGGCAAGTTGTGATGCGGGCATCGGCATCATTCCCAAGTTCGGTCGCGAGAAGATCAGGAAAGTCAGTCGGCCGATGGCCGAGCGTTATGGCGTTACCGCCGTGAGTTGGCGGATTTCGGGGAGCAAGCCCAACCAGTCGGTGGGTGGTCCGGCGGCGGTGGTTTAATACCTCGCCTGCACTTGGAACAGGAAACTGCAGGAGCGGACGTGCCCGCTCCTGCAGGATACGATGATGCTCATGTTGTCATGCGCCGGACTCAGGGTCGCTGGCTGGGACGCCAGGGCGGTTTTCATCGTCATCCGTCACATTGGGGTCGGCATCAGGATCGTCTGCCCGATCGTTGCGTCTATCAGGCTCCAGCTCCGGCCAATCATCTTCAACATTGCCGCCGCCCATTCGCAGTAGGAAATCCATTGTGCAGTCCTCGTTCATGATCCTCATGAATTGTGATCGACAGGTGCACGCCAGAGATCCACTGGGCAATGGCAGTCGCTGACCAACGGTTTCAGTTGCCTGAGTACTTCACTACAACCACGTACGCGCACTTCCCAAGTGCCTTGGGCAGCTACTGGCCTCTTCGCGGGTGAACCCGCTCCTAAGAGGGCGCTGTGCAGTACCGGGCAAAGGCGGCTTGCCCGGGAAGAGGCCGGTAGCTTCAACCCATCATTCTGGCTTTTTCAGCACCAAGGTCAGGATGTCATAGCTGGCCACCAGTTCACCCAGCTGATTGGTTACCTCCACATCCCATGCCACCACCCCCTGCGGCTGCCCCAGCGGGCTGGTCTTGCCCTGGTCGATCTTGCGCTTGCAGGTCAGGCGCGCCTGGATGGTATCGCCAATGCCCACCGGGTTGATGAAGCGCAGGGTGTCCAGCCCATAGTTGGCCAGCACCGGGCCGGCGCCGGGCGACACGAACAGCCCGGCCGCTGCCGACAGTACGAAGTAACCATGGGCAATGCGTTTACCGAACTGCGAGGCCTTGGCGGCGATTTCGTCGAAGTGCATGTAGAAATGGTCGCCTGACAGGCAGCCGAAATTGACCAGGTCAGCTTCTGTCACGGTGCGGCGATGGGTGAGCAGCGACTCGCCGACACGCAGCTGCTCGAAGTAGCGACGGAACGGGTGCACTTCGGTTTCGATCACTTCGCCGCCGCGCACGTACTCGCCGGTGACCGCCGTGAGCATGCTCGGCGAGCCTTGTACTGCGGCGCGCTGCAGGTAGTGCTTGACCGCACGCAGGCCACCCAGCTCTTCACCACCACCGGCGCGGCCCGGGCCACCGTGCTTGAGCTGCGGCAGCGGCGAGCCGTGACCGGTGGACTCCTTGGCGGCCTGGCTATCGAGCACCAGCAGACGGCCATGCCAGGCAGCAGCCACCGGGATAGCCTTGGCGGCCACGCTGCGGTCGGCGGTGACCAGGGTCGCCACCAGGCTGCCTTTGCCACGGGCAGCCAGTGCCAAGGCTTCGTCGAGGTCGTCATAGGCCATCAGCGTACTGACCGGGCCGAACGCTTCGATGTCGTGGGCGCCGCCCTCGGCATGTGGGTCGCGGGCCTGCAACAAGGTCGGGGCAAAGAACGCGCCTTCAGCCACGCCTTCACCACGTGGGGCAAAGCCATCGCTGGCGCCAAACAGTTGATCACAACTCTGCAGCAGGCTGCGCACCCGCTCGCCAACGTCGCGCTGCTGGTCATGTGAGGCCAGGGCCCCCATGCGCACGCCTTCCAGCGACGGGTCGCCAACCACGACCTTGCTCAGGCGCTCGCGCAGGCGGGTGGCAACGGCATCCAGGTGCCTGGCCGGAACGATCGCGCGGCGGATGGCGGTGCATTTCTGCCCGGCTTTAGTGGTCATTTCACGCACCACTTCCTTGATGTACAGGTCGAACTCTTCGCTGTCCGGTGTCACGTCCGGGCCGAGGATGGCGCAGTTGAGCGAGTCGGCCTCGGCAGTGAACGGCACCGAGTTGCGAATCAGGTTGGGCGTCACGCGCAATTTGGCAGCGGTATCGGCAGAACCGGTGAAGGTCACCACGTCCTGGCCTTGCAGGCGATCAAGCAGATCGCCGGTGCTGCCTATCACAAGCTGCAGGCTGCCTTCGGGCAGCAGGCCGGAGGCATTCATCAGGCGCACCACGGCCTCGGTCAAATAGCTGGTCGAGGTCGCCGGCTTGACGATGCAGGGCATACCGGCGAGAAACGTCGGGGCAAACTTTTCCAGCATGCCCCAGATGGGGAAATTGAACGCGTTGATGTGCACCGCAACGCCTGCCCGTGGCACCAGGATGTGACTACCGGCGAAATGGCCTTGTTTGCCCAACGGTATGGCAGGCCCCTCGTGCACCAGGTTACCCGAAGGCAGCTCGCGACTGCCGATGCCGGCATAGGAGAACAGCGTGGCGTTGCCGCCTTCGATGTCGATCCAACTGTCGGCCCGGGTGGCGCCGCTGTGGTGCGACAGGGCGTAGAGCTGCTCCTTGTGCTCGGCCAGGTACAGGGCCAGGGCTTTGAGGCGTTGGGCACGTTGTTGGAAATCCATGCCCATCAGCGAGGCAAGACCGCGTGCACGCGAGTAGTCCACGGCTTCGGCGAAGTCAGGGCGCTCTTCATGGCTGTAGGCCAACACGTGGCCGTCGAGGGCGCTACGCAGGGCCTGGGCGCCGTGCTGGCCGAGCCAACGGCCGGCGATGAAACTTTGCAGAGTAGGGGCGGCAGACATGCTGTTCTCCATGCTGTTCAAAATGTGAGGGGCGCTGTTACCACAGCGCCAGGGTGTAGCCGATGATCAGGCGGTTTTCGTCCACGGCGTTGGTCAGGCCGTTGCCGGAGCGGAAGGTGACATTGCGCCAGCGCAGGCTGACGTCCTTGAGCGGACCGCTCTGAATGACATAAGCGATGTCGGTATCGCGCTCGCGCTCGCGGCCATTGGTCACGGTGGCAGTTTCGGCGTGGCGACCGTCGGTGTAGCGGGTCATGAAACTCAGGCCGGGGAGGCCCATGGCTACGAAGTCGTAGTCGTAGCGCACCTGCCAAGAGTCCAGCCCGGCCCGGGTGAAGGTGTTGTAGGTGACCAGGTTGACGGTGAACGGGTCGCCGCCGTTGACGAACGGGAAGGCGCTGTCACCGGACATCTGCTGCCAGGTGGCGGTGAACTTGTGCGCCCGCACGCCCAGGGTGAACATGGCGTTGAAGTTACGGTTGTCGATATTGCCGGCACGCTCGGCACCGTCGTTGCGGCTGTCGAAGTAGCGCAGGTCACTGCGCAGGCTCACACCTTCTGCCAGTGGGCGGGTATCGATCAGCCCGACAAACTGCTGACGGTAGATGTCCTGAAGCTTGGCGTAGTAATAGCTGACCGTGGTTTGCGGGGTGATGGCGTAGCTGCCACCACCAAAGTCCAGGTGGTCACTGCTGGCTGCGCCATAGCCGATATCATCGCGACCAGAGGAATCGCGCAGATTGGCCTTGGTCAGGCGTCCGGCATTGAAGGTGAGGCCATCAAGGTCCTGACTGGTGAGCAGCCCCCCCTGGAAGGTGGACGCCAGCAGGCGGGTGTCGTTGTACACCACCACCGGCAGGATCGGCTGCAAGGTGCCCAGGCGCAAGGTGCTCTTGGACACACGAACCTTGCCGGTCAGGCCCAGCTCACTGTAGTCGTCGACCGGTTCGTGGCTGTTCGGGCCAAACGGCAGCAGGCCGGTGTTACGACGGTCGCGGCTTGAGTCGAGCTTGATGCCCAACTGGCCCAAGGCGTCCACGCCAAGGCCGACCGGGCCCTCAGTGAAGCCCGACTCCAGCTTGGCGGTAAAGCCCTGGCCCCATTCCTCGGCCTTGGCCTGCGGTGCGTTGCTTTGGCGGAAGTCGCGGTTCAAGTAGTGGTTGCGCAGCTCCAGGCGAGCATGGCTGTCGCCGATGAAGTCGGCCAGCGCGGGCATGGGCAGGGCGAGGGTGGCCAGCCAGGCGGCTGACAGGAAGTGTGTGCGGTTCATTGTTGTTGTTTTACCCGACATGTCTGTTCGTCCTTGAAGTCAGTGTTTGCTGGCGCCAGCTGCGCCGATACCGGTCATGGAGCGGATGAACTGGCCCAGGTAGCGACCACGCTCTTCAACGGCACGTTCGGAGCTGTCGGTAACCGAGAATACCCAGGCACTGAGGAAAGCCAGGCTCATGGAGAACAGCGCCGGGTTGCTGTAGGGGAACAGCGCCGTTTCGTTGTGCAGCACGTTGACCCACACCGCCGGGCCCAGCACCACCAACAGCACCGCCGAGACCAGCCCGGCCATGCTGCCGCACACCGCGCCGCGAGTGGTCAGGCCTTTCCAGAACATCGAAAGGAGCAGCACCGGGAAGTTGACCGAAGCGGCCACCGCCAGTACCAGGCCGGAGAGGAAGGCAATGTTCTGCGACTCGAACATCAGGCCCAGGATCACTGCCAGCAGGCCGATGACCAGTGTGGCAATGCGCGACACGCGCATTTCCTCTTGCTCGGTAGCCTTGCCTTTGCGCATCACGCAGGCATACAGGTCGTGGGACACTGCCGAAGCCCCGGACAGCGCCAGGCCGGCGACCACCGCCAGAATGGTGGCGAAGGCCACGGCAGAGATGAAGCCGAGGAACAGGTTGCCACCCACGGCCTGGGCCAGGTGCACGGCGACCATGTTGCCGCCGCCGATGATTGCGCCGGTGGCGTCGCGGTAGGACGGCTCGGTGCCGACCATGACGATGGCGCCAAAGCCGACAACGATCAGCAGCAGGTAGAAGTAACCAATGAAACCGGTGGCGTAGAACACGCTCTTGCGTGCTTCCTTGGCATCACTGACAGTGAAGAAGCGCATCAGGATATGCGGCAGGCCAGCGGTACCGAACATCATGCCCAGCCCCAGTGAAATAGCGTCCACCGGGTTGGACAACAAGCCGCCTGGGGCCATGATCGCCTGGCCCTTGGCATGCACGGCCACGGCGCTGGCAAACATGGCCTCGGTGCTGAAGCCGAAGTGCTTGAGCACCATGAAAGCCATGAAACTGGTACCCGACAGCAGCAATACCGCCTTGATGATCTGCACCCAGGTGGTGGCGAGCATGCCACCGAAGGTGACATAGGCAACCATCAGCACGCCAACCAGCATCACGGCGTACAGGTAGCTGATGCCGAACAGCAACTCGATCAGCTTGCCGGCACCGACCATTTGCGCCACCAGGTACATCAGCGCCACAACCAGAGTGCCGAAAGCCGAGGTCAAGCGCACCGGGGTTTGCGCCAGCCGGTAGCTGACCACATCGGCAAAGGTGTACTTGCCCAGGTTGCGCAGGCGCTCGGCAATCAGGAACAGGATGATCGGCCAGCCTGCCAGGACACCGAGGGCATACAACAGGCCGTCGTAGCCGTTCATGAACATCATCGCGGAAATGCCCAGGAACGAAGCGGCACTGATCATGTCCCCAGCGATCGCCAGGCCGTTCTGCATGCCGGTCAGGCCGCCGCCGGCGGTGTAGAAGTCGCTGGCCGAGCGGGTACGCAGGGCAGCCCAGCGGGTGACCAGCAGGGTGAAGCAGACAAACACCATGAACATCGAAATGGCTGTCCAATTCATTGTGCGCACTCCTGCTTGACCTTGTCGTTGAGCGGGTCGAGCACGTTGTTGGCGCGGTGCACGTAGATGCCGGTCAGGGCAAAGGACAGCAGCACCATCAGCACGCCCACCAGCATGCCGACCGTGGTCACGCCGCCGCTGAGGGACTGGCCGAGGGTGCTGGGCGAGAACGCGACCAGCAGGACGAAGCCGTAGTAGACCACCAGCATGGCCAGGGTCAGGCTGCCGTTCAGGCGGCGTTTGCGTCGTACCAGGTGCTGGAAATCGGGGTGGTTGGCGATGCTTTCTATGCGTTCGGGTGTCATGGCAAGCGATCTCTTGGTTTTGTAATTGTTTTGTTGAGGTCACGCGGGGTATTGCGTTGTTGCTAAGGCCCTCTTCGCAGGTAGGATGCTGCCCCAAGGCCTTGCGCAGGCCTTGCAGGGGCGGGTTTACCCGCGAAGCAGTCGATTCGGTCTACAACTGGTCGAAGTCAAGCACCACCTTGTCGCTCACCGGGTAGGTCTGGCACGACAGCACATACCCGGCCGCCACTTCGTAATCTTCGAGGGCATGGTTGCTGTCCATCTCCACTTCGCCCTCGATCACCCGGCACTTGCAGGTGGAGCACACACCGGCCTTGCACGAGTACGGCAGCTCGGCGCCAATGGCGTTGCCGGCGTCCAGCACGTTCTGTGTGTTGCGCGGCAGGTCGAAGCTCAGTGCCCGGCCATCGCTGATCACGGTGATATGGCTAAGCGCCGAATCCGCCTGGCGTGCCGCCTCACGGGCTTCGCGGCGGGCCTCGCTGCCGGCGGCGGCGAACAGCTCGAAATGGATGCGTTCCTTGGCCATGCCGTTGGCCTGCAGGCTGTCACGCACGGTCTCGGTCATCGCCTGCGGGCCGCAGATGAATGCTGCGTCCAGGCCGGCAACGTCCAGCCAGCGCGAAAACAGCTGGCCGCATTTGTCGGCGTCGATGCGGCCGTTGTACAGGTCGACGTCCTGCTGTTCGCGGCTGAACACGAAAATCAGGTTCAAGCGGTCGAGGTAACGGTTCTTCAGGTCTTCGAGCTTGTCGCGGAACAGCGCACCCGAACTGGATCGGTTGCCGTACAGCAGGGTGAAACGGCTGCGCGGCTCGCTGGCCAGCGTGGTGGCGATGATCGACAGTATCGGGGTGATGCCGCTGCCGGCAGCCACCCCCAGATAATTGCCCTGGCGAGCCGGGTCCAGAGGCACGAAGAAGCTACCCGATGGCGGCATCACTTCCAGCTGCTGGCCGGCCTTGAGCACTTCATTGGCAAACGCCGAGAAGCGCCCGCCCGGCACGCGCTTGACGGCCACGCGCAGCTCGCCGTCCTGCACGGCGCTGCAGATGGAGTAGGAACGGCGGACTTCTTCGTTGTCCAGCTGGGTACGCATGACCAGGTATTGGCCCTGAGTGAAGCGGAACTGGTCCTGCAGGTGCTCGGGCACATCGAAGGCAATCGATACCGCATCACGGGTCTCATTGCGCACTTGCTTGATGGTCAGGCTGTGAAACTGGCTCATGGTGGTCTCCACGGCTCAAATGCATTTGAAATAGTCGAATGGCTCCAGGCACTCGCGGCAGCGGTACAGCGCCTTGCAGGCCGTGGAGCCGAACTGGCTGAGCAATTCGGTATGGGCGCTGCCGCATTGCGGGCAGCACACCTGGGGCGCTTCGCCGAGCAGGCTGCGCTTGCTGGCGCTGCCTTGCGGCGGCGCAATGCCATAAGCGCGCAGGCGCTCGCGGCCCAGTTCGGTGATCCAGTCAGTGCTCCAGGCCGGGGTCAGCCGGCGCTCCAGGTCTGGCGCGGTGAAACCGGCCTGCTCCAGCGCCTGGCGGATATCCCCTTCGATGACTTCGGTGGCCGGGCAGCCAGAGTAGGTCGGGGTAACCACCAAGTGCAGGTGGCCAGCGCGCCAATCGACATCGCGCACGATCCCCAGGTCGACCACGCTGACCACCGGCACTTCAGGGTCCATGACCTGGCCCAGTACCGCCCAGGCCCGGGTCAGGTCGTCACCTTGCTGTGCCCGCGCGCCGCGGTCACCGGCAATCAGTTCACCAGGTTGCATCGGGGTAGGCCCTTGGCAGGAACTGCATTTCGGCCAGCAGCAGGCCCAGATGCTCGGTGTGCAGGCCTTTGCGGCCATCCAGGTAGAAGTGGCTGGCGGCCTTGGGCAGCGGCAGTTCGACCGAAGCAAAGGTCTCCGTGACCTGCTTCAGCCAGGTGGCGCCGACGGTCGCTGGGTCGGCGGCGATACCGCATTCCGCCAGACGGACTTCGTTGTCGCTGCCAGCAGCGAGTTCGACGGTGAAGCGCCACAGTGCCGGGATAGCGGCGAGCATGCGCTGGCGGCTGACATCGGTACCACCGCCCAGCCGTTGTACCCACTCGCTGGACCGGCGCAGGTGGTAGGTGACTTCCTTCAGGGCCTTGGCGGCAATCCCCGCGATTCGCGCGTCGCTGGACTCGACCAACCCCTGCAGCACGGCGAAGTGCCACGCGTCGTAGAGGAACTGCTTGCTCATGGTCACGGCGAAATCACCGTTGGGTTGCTCGACCAGCAGCAGGTTGCGGTAGGCGCGCTCGTCACGGCGGAACGCCAGGGCATCGGCATCCCGGCCATCGTCGAGCAGCTCGGCGGCATACTCCAGCCAGTTGCGGGCCTGGCCGACCAGATCGAGGCCGACGTTCATCAGGGCCAGCTCTTCCTCGATGGCCGGGGCGCGGCCACACCACTCACAGAGGCGCTGGCCCTGGACCAGGGCGCTGTCGCCGAGCAACAGCAGATAGGGGATTAGGGCTTCTTTATGCATGTCCCACCTCACATGTGTCCGACTTCGTCGGGCAGCTCGTAGAAGCTGGCATGGCGATAGACCTTGTCGTCCGAGGGGGCGAACAGCGGGTCTTTCTCGTCGGGGGAGGAGGCGGTGATCAGCGCCGATGGCACCACCCACAGGCTCACACCTTCGCTACGGCGGGTGTAGAGCTCGCGGGCGTT
This sequence comes from Pseudomonas sp. LTR0, assembly GCF_036630035.1. NCBI lineage: Bacteria > Pseudomonadati > Pseudomonadota > Gammaproteobacteria > Pseudomonadales > Pseudomonadaceae > Pseudomonas > Pseudomonas sp. LTR0. The sequence goes on along the minus strand of NZ_CP123734.1, from coordinate 2,755,460 downwards.
CTCGATGGCCATGGCGGCATCGGCGGCGTGCACGCTGCCGACATGTTTGTGGTTAAGGCCGTGCTTGCTGCGCACGAACACTTCGTAGAGGGTCCAGACAGACATTTTCGATCTCCGCATCAATCGCCGCTCAGGCGGCGTTCTTGTTCTGTTGCTTGCGCGCATAGGCCACGGCGGCCTCGCGTACCCAGGCGCCATCCTCGATGGCCTTGCGCCGGGTGGCGACACGTTCCAGGTTGCACGGGCCATTGCCCTTGATCACTTCGTAGAACTCGTCCCACTGGATTTCACCGAAGTCGTAGTGGCCGCGCTCGGCGTTCCACTTCAGCTCAGGGTCAGGCGCAGTGCAGCCAAGCAGTTCCAGTTGCGGCACGGTCTGGTCGATGAAGCGCTGGCGCAGTTCGTCGTTGGTCTGGCGTTTGATCTTCCAGGCCATCGACTGGGCGCTGTTGGGCGAGTGTTCATCGCTAGGGCCGAACATCATCAGTGCCGGCCACCACAGGCGGTTGATGGCGTCCTGAACCATGTCGCGCTGGGCTTGGGTGCCCTGGCGCATCATGGTCAGGAGCATTTCGTAGCCCTGGCGCTGGTGGAAGCTCTCTTCCTTGCAAATACGGATCATCGCGCGGGAGTAGGGGCCGTAAGAGGTGCGCTGCAGTACCACCTGGTTGACGATGGCGGCGCCATCCACCAGCCAGCCCACAGCGCCCATGTCGGCCCAGCTGAGGGTGGGGTAGTTGAAGATGCTCGAGTACTTGGCCTTGCCGCTGTGCAGTTTGGCGATTTCTTCGTCGCGGTCAGCCCCCAGGGTTTCCATGGCGCTGTACAGGTACAGGCCATGGCCGGCTTCATCCTGGATCTTGGCCATCAGCTGCAGTTTGCGCTTGAGGCTGGGGGCACGGGTGACCCAGTTGCCTTCGGGCAGCATGCCGACGATTTCAGAGTGGGCGTGCTGGGAGATCTGCCGGATGAGGGTCTGGCGGTAGGCCTCGGGCATCCAGTTCTTGGCTTCGATCTTGATTTCGGCGTCGATCTTTTCCTGGAAGTTGCGTTCCTCGGGGGACATCTCTTCCAGCGACTTGATGCGCTTGACTCCGGTTTCCACTAGCTGTGCGTACATGTGCTGCGACTCCTGCTAAGGCATGAGTCATTTGTAAGCGATACAAAACATAACGTCAAACACATTTATGTGTATCAAGTAAGATTTATGTATCACATTGACAGCCAAGAGGGCTGTCGGGCAGCAGCGTGTGCCCAGCAGAACGCAGGCAAAAAAAAGGCCCCGGACAATGCCGGGGCCGAAAAGGCAGCCGAATGGGTCAGCTGGCCAACCGTCTGTCGAACACGTGGCACGCCTTGCCCTCGGAGCGCTTGAGCGTGCCGCAGGGCTGCAGATGAACCTGGGTGCTGATGCCGATGTAAGTCTTGATCTGTTTGCTCAGCTCGCCGATCACCAGCTTGCGCTGGCCCTCATCGAGGTGCTGACACTCGCCACGCAACTCCACATGCACCTCGACGCTATCCAGGTTGCCGTTGCGATACAGATGAATCTCATAAAGCTCAGATAGCTGTTTTATTTTTAGGACCTGTTCCTCGATCTGGGTCGGAAACACGTTGACCCCGCGAATGATCAGCATGTCGTCACTGCGGCCGGTGATCTTGCCGATCCGCCGCATCGGCCGAGCGGTGCCGGGCAGCAGCCGGGTGAGGTCGCGGGTGCGGTAGCGCACCATCGGCAATGCCTCTTTGCTCAGCGAGGTGAATACCAGCTCGCCCAGTTGGCCATCCGGCAGCACTTCACCGGTAGCAGGGTCGATGATCTCGGGATAGAAGTGGTCTTCCCAGATGGTCGGGCCGTCCTTGGTCTCGATGCACTCCATTGCCACCCCGGGCCCCATGATTTCCGAAAGGCCATAGATATCGAGGGCATCGATACCCAGGCGCTGCTCGATCGAGCGGCGCAGTTCATCAGTCCAGGGCTCGGCACCGAAAATCCCCAGTCGCAGCTTGAGGTGGTGTGGGTCGATGCCCTGGCGCTCGATTTCATCAGCCAGGTTGAGCATGTAGGACGGGGTGACCATGATGATGTCGGGCTGGAAGTCGCGAATCAGCTGCACCTGCTTTTCGGTCTGGCCACCGGACATGGGGATCACGGTGCAACCCAGGCGCTCGGCGCCGTAGTGCGCGCCGAGCCCGCCAGTGAACAGCCCATAGCCGTAGGACACATGCACCTTGTCGCCTTTGCGCCCGCCGGCCGCACGAATGGAACGGGCAACCACATTGGCCCAGGTGTCGATATCGTTCTGGGTGTAGCCGACCACCGTCGGCTTGCCGGTGGTGCCGCTGGAGGCATGCAGGCGTACCACCTCTTCCTGGGGCACGGCAAACATGCCGTAGGGGTAGTTGTCGCGCAGGTCGTTCTTGCCGGTGAAGGGGAACTTCGCCAGGTCTTCCAGGCACTTGAGGTCATCGGGGTGGGCGCCATACTCGGCAAAGCGCTGGCGGTACAGCGGCACATTGTCGTAGGCGTGCTTCAGGCTCCAGCGCAGGCGCTCCAGCTGGTGTTGGCGCAGGGCATCGACGCTGGCGGTTTCCATCGGGTCCAGCAGGGCACGATCGGCATCATGGTACATGTTCATGGCTTCACTCGAATTGTTCTTGTACGCCGCGCGCCAGCGGTTGCAGGCCACGCGGTGAGTGTCATGGAGGCAGCATATACGGCTGCGTTCAGTTCGGTAACAAGCGCAGGGCCTGAACCGCTCAGAGGCGCTCGATGATCATGGCGATGCCTTGGCCTACGCCAATGCACATGGTGCACAGGGCGTAGCGGCCGGCCGTTTCTTCAAGCTCGTGCAAGGCAGTGGTCACCAACCGGGCACCGCTCATGCCCAGTGGATGGCCCAGGGCAATGGCGCCGCCGTTGCGGTTGACTCGCGGGTCGTCGTCGGCCAGGCCCAGCTCGCGCAACACGGCCAGCCCTTGGGCGGCAAAGGCCTCATTGAGTTCGATGACATCCATGTCAGCCAGTGTCAGGCCGGTGAGTGCCAGCACCTTGCGGGTCGCAGGCACCGGACCGATGCCCATCAGCCTGGGCTCGACCCCGGCCACCGCCATGCCGACGATGCGCCCGCGCGCTTTCAAGCCATGGCGGCGGGCTGCGGCGCTGCTGGCCAGCAGCAGGGCGCAAGCGCCGTCATTCACGCCGGAGGCATTACCAGCCGTTACACTGCCGCCTTCACGAAACGGCGTGCCGAGCCGAGCCAACTGCTCCAGCGTGGTGTCGCCGCGTGGGTGCTCGTCATGCGCGACCACTTTGGCCGGGCCTTTGCGTTGCGGGATTTCGACCGGCACGATTTCCTGTGCCAGGCGGCCGCGGGCCTGAGCGGCTGCAGCCTTGTGCTGGCTGCGCAGGGCAAACGCATCCTGGTCGGCGCGCGAGATGCCGAACTGTTCGGCCACGTTTTCGGCGGTTTCCGGCATCGAATCGATGCCGTAGGCGGCCTTCATCAGCGGGTTGACGAAACGCCAGCCTATCGTGGTGTCGAACAGCTCGGCCGCACGGCCGAATGCCTGTTCCGACTTACCCATCACAAACGGTGCACGCGACATGGATTCCACGCCACCGGCCAGCATAAGCCCCGCTTCACCACAGCGCAGGGCGCGCGCCGCATTGCCGATGGCATCCAGGCCGGAACCGCACAGGCGGTTGATCGTGGTCCCTGGTACTTCGAGTGGTAGCCCGGCCAGCAGGCTCGCCATGTGAGCCACGTTGCGGTTGTCTTCGCCGGCCTGGTTGGCACAGCCGAAGATGACGTCATCAATGGCTTTCCAGTCCAGTTCGGGGTGGCGCTGGATCAAGGCTTTGAGCGGGATGGCCGCCAGGTCGTCGGCGCGCACGCTGCTCAGGGCCCCGGCATAGCGGCCAATGGGGGTGCGCACGGCGTCGATGATCAAGGCATCGGCGTGGGTCGGTTCATTCATCTTGCGTCTCCTGCGCCAGCACGGTGCCGCGCACTTTGTAGGATTTGCCATGGAACATCGCCACCAGCTCACCGCGCTGGTTGTCGATGCGCACGTCGTACAGGCCGGTGCGGCCTTTGCGGCTGACTTCGCTGGCGTGGGCGGTGAGCACGTCATCGCGCAGCGCCGGGGCCAGGTAGTCGATGCTGCACCCCAGCGCCACCGTGGCCTGGTCGTAGCTGTTACAGGCGAAGGCAAACGCCGAATCAGCCAAAGCGAACAGGAAACCGCCATGGCAGGTGCCATGGCCCTGGATCATGTCGGCACGCACCGGCATGCGCAGGCTGGCCCGGCCTGGGCCGGCATCCAGCAGGCTGATGCCCAGGCCCTGAGTGGCTGGGTCGCGGGCGTACATGGCGTCGGCACAGGCTTGTGCCAGTTGCACTTCAGTCATGAAGGGTGCCTCCTTTGGCTTCGCAGCGACGTAACAGCAGGGAAGGGCGATAGCGGCTTTCACCGTAGCTGCGCTGCAGGTTGTCGAGCACGCGCAGGGTATGGGCAATACCGATGTTCGCCGCCCACGCCAGCGGGCCGCAGGGGTAATTGACGCCGGCGCGCATGGCCAGGTCGATGTCGGCGGCGCTGCCGACGCCCTGAAGCACCGCATCGGCGGCCTCGTTGGCAAGCATTGCCACGGTACGCAGGACCACTAGGCCGGGCAGGTCGGCGATGCCGGTCACTTTCAGGCCGGCGCGCTGCAACAGGGCTACGGCCTGGTCACGGGCGCTGTCAGTGGTATCGGCGGACCAGCTGATGGCAAGGCGGGTGGCGCTGCTGTAGTCCAGCGCCAGGTCGAGCAGCACAAGGTTGCGCAGGCCGTCTTCGCGGGCGCGCTGGCTGGCCAGACGGCCATCGGACAGGGCCAGGGTGGCATCGCCCACCTGAATAAAGCCACTACCGGCGCGTTGGGTCACGGCAATGCCGCTTTGGCGCAGGCGCTCGACCAGCGGCTGCATCACCCCCAGGTTGCCCTCGACAACGCAGGCCTCTGCGCAGGCGGAGCTGTGCAGTTCGGCCGGCTGCGGACGCTCGACGCCTTCGGCATAGCGGTAGAAGCCTTGGCCGGTCTTGCGCCCCAGGCGACCGGCGTCCACCAGTTCCTTCTGCACCAGCGAAGGCTGGAAGCGGAAATCGCCATAGAAAGCATCGAATACGGAACAGGTGACCGCGTAATTGACGTCATGGCCAATCAGGTCGGTCAGCTCGAACGCCCCCATGCGAAAGCCGCCAGCGTCACGCATCAGCGCATCCAGGCTGGCGCAATCGGCGGCACCTTCCTGCATCAGGCGCAGGCTCTCGGCATAGAACGGCCGCGCTACCCGGTTGACGATGAAACCGGGTGTAGAGCGCGCATGGACCGGCTGCTTGCCCCAGGCCTGGGCAGTGGCGTAGATGCATGCGGCCACTGCCGGGTCGGTTGCCAGGCCCGACACCACCTCGACAAGCGCCATCAGCGGTGCCGGGTTGAAGAAGTGCATACCGACCACGTGCTGCGGGCGTTCAAGGCCAGCGGCGAGGCTGGTGATGGACAGTGACGAAGTGTTGCTGGCAAGGATACAGTCGGCTGCGCACAGGGTTTCGAGCTGGTTGAACAACGCCTGCTTCACCTGCAGGTTTTCGACGATGGCTTCAATCACCAGGCCGGCATCTGCCAAGGATTCGAGTGTATCGACCGGGCACAGGCGGGCATTGATCGTTTCGCGTTCAGCGGCCAGTAACTTTCCTTTGTCCACCAGTCGGGCCAGTTGCCGATCGATACCCGTCACCGCCTGGGCGGCAGCACCCGGGCGGTTGTCGTAGAGTTTGACGGGGTGGCCGGCCTGGGCCGCGACCTGGGCGATACCGGCGCCCATGGCGCCGGCACCGATCACCGCCACCTGCACATTGCTTGCGAGTGCGCCCATGTTCAGCGCCCCTTGAAGGCTGGCGTGCGTTTGTTCATGAAGGCGCTTACGCCTTCGCGGTAGTCCTCGCTGCGCCCGGCCAGGCGCTGCAGGTCGCGCTCCAGCTCCAGCTGCTCCTCGAACCCGTTGTCGAAACTGGCATTGAGGCTGCGCTTGATCAGTGCCAGGCCGTAGGTAGGCTGGGCGGCGAGCTGGCGGGCGAGAGTGAAGGCTTCGTCACGCAGCGCGGCATCATCCACCACACGATGGATCAGCCCCCATTGCTCGGCCTGTTCGGCGCCAAGGCGCTCGCCCAGCATGGCCAGCGCCTTGGCCCGGGCCATGCCGACCAAGCGCGGCAGCAGCCAGGTACCGCCGGAATCCGGCACCAGGCCAATCTTGCAGAAGGCCTGGATGAAACTGGCCGAGCGGGCGGCCAGCACCAGGTCGCAGGCCAACGGAATGTTGGCGCCGGCACCGGCCGCCACGCCGTTGACTGCGCAGATCACCGGCAAAGGCAGATCGCGCAGGGTGCGCACCAGCGGGTTGTAGAACTTGTCGATCGATTGGCCCAGGTCTGGCATTTCGGCGCCTGGGGCAACGTTGCGGTCGGACAGGTCCTGGCCGGCACAGAAACCGCGGCCTTCAGCCGTCAGCAGCAGTACCCGCGCTTCACTGCTCTGGCGCACTTGCCTGAGCGCTTCGCGCACCTCCAGGTGCATGGCCGTATTGAAGCTGTTCAGCTGCTCGGGGCGGTTCAATGAAAGGAAGGCAACGCCGTCCTCGATGGAAAACAGGATGTGCTGGAAAGTCATGACAGACTCGCTCCGTCAGTCGAGAGAATGATGATCAGCGCCCCTGGAAACGGGCCTGGCGCTTTTCCTGGAAGGCGCGGATGCCTTCATCGCGGTCGGCGGTGCCAGCCAGCAGGGTGAAAGCATGGCGCTCGAAGCGCAGGCCGCTGGCCAGGTCGGTATCACCGGCCTTCAGTAACGCCTCCTTGGCCAGGCGAACGGCCAGCGGCGCTTTGGCGGCGATGCTGCGGGCAACCTGCATGGCGCGTTCTACGGTGAGTTCGGGCTGGGTGATTTCGCTGACCAGGCCGGCCTGTTGGGCACGGTGGGCAGTGATGGCTTCCCCCGTCAGTACCATTTGCATGGCCAATGGCTTACCGACGGCACGCATCAAGCGCTGGGTGCCGCCAGCACCAGGGATGATGCCAAGGTTGATTTCCGGCTGGCCGAAACGGGCGTCGGTACTGGCGATGACGATGTCGGCGCACATTGCCAGTTCGCAGCCGCCACCCAGGGCATAGCCGTTGACTGCGGCAATCAGCGGTTTGGCGAATGCGGCGATGCTTTGCCAATGCGCTACGCGCGGGTCATTGAGGATGCCGACCAGGTCGCGATCAGCCATCTCGCGGATGTCGGCGCCTGCGGCGAATGCCTTGGCACTGCCCGTAATCACTACAGCTCGGACAGGCTCGTCGTCCCCGGCAGCCTGCAGCGCAGCAGCCAGTTCTGCCAGTAGCTCGGTGCACAGGGCATTCAAGGCCTCGGGCCGTTGCAGGGTAATGAGCTGAACGCCGTGTTCGGGCGCCTGCACATCGATATATCGCGGCATCTCGGGTTCCTCTGGCTGCACGCACGGCACATCGCGGGGCCGGCATTTCTTGGAATTGTTTGCAGGGGCGTAATGCGGGATCACGACCAGGTGAGGTCAGTATATGCCCCATGTGATACAGCTATGCAAGCCTAAATGCTATTTTACGTATCTCTTTTTCGTTTTCCTGTGATCACGACTCCAGTGCAGTAGTTGCAGAAGAATCGTTTAATCTAGGCGTTTTTGAGTATTTACAGAGGGTTTCTGCCTTACAGTATTGACTCGGCACAAGTGATACACGATTGACGACCAACTAGGTTCTGATACAAGATCGACTGACATTTCAAATCATTTCAAGAGTGTTGCCATGCCTTGCTATCGACTGGACGGCCTGACGCCTGTGGTTCACCCGACAGCCTACGTGCACCCCAGCGCAGTCCTGATCGGCGACGTCATCGTCGGCCCCCGCTGCTACATTGGCCCGCTGGCATCGCTCAGGGGCGATTTCGGCCGCATCGTGCTGGAGGAGGGCGCCAACTTGCAGGACACCTGCGTGATGCATGGTTTCCCGGGGGGCGACACCGTAGTGGAACGTAATGGGCATGTCGGCCATGGCGCCGTGCTGCACGGCTGTCGCGTGGGCGAAGATTCATTGATCGGCATGAACGCCGTGGTGATGGACGGCGCCCATGTAGCACCACGCAGCATCGTCGCGGCCACCGCCTTCGTCAAAGCTGGCTTCGAATGTGCGGCGCAGAGCCTGGTGATGGGGTCGCCAGCCCAGGTCAAACGCCCGCTGACCGATCAGGAACTGGCCTGGAAACAGCGCGGGACGGCGGAGTACCAGCACCTGGCGCAGCGCTGCATGAACAGCATGGTCGAATGTCCGCCGCTGACCGAGGCAGAGCCGGGACGCCCGCGCATGGAAGACACCGGGGTCAGGCCCAAGGGCCAGGCGAGCGCATGAGCCTGGCAGCGACACGCAATGGCCAGGCGGCCCACCGCACAGGTATAGTCGGTGCTTTATCCGCGCACAGTTCGCCCATGAGCAATCTCGCCCCACTGAACCACTTGATCACCCGCTTTCAGGAGCAGACGCCAATCCGCGCCAGCTCCCTGATCATCACGTTGTACGGCGATGCCATCGAGCCGCACGGCGGTACAGTCTGGCTCGGTAGCCTGATCAACCTGCTGGAACCGATAGGCATCAATGAACGGCTGATACGCACGTCGATCTTTCGCCTTACCAAAGAAGGTTGGCTCACTTCAGAAAAGGTGGGGCGGCGCAGTTATTACAGCCTGACAGGCACTGGCCGTCGGCGCTTCGAAAAAGCCTTCAAGCGCGTCTATAGCCCGAGCCAGCCAGCCTGGGACGGGGCCTGGACGCTGGTGTTGCTGTCGCAACTCGAGGCGGGTAAACGCAAGGCCGTGCGTGAAGAGCTGGAGTGGCAGGGCTTTGGTGTCATGGCGCCGAACCTGCTAGGTTGCCCGCGGGCAGACCGTGCCGACCTGGTGGCCACGCTGCGTGACCTTGAGGCCGGCGACGACAGCATCGTCTTCGAAACCCACACCCAGGAGGTACTCGCGTCCAAGGCCATGCGCGCCCAGGTGCGGGAAAGCTGGCGTATCGACGAACTGGGGCAGCAATACAGCGAGTTTATCCAGCTGTTCAGGCCACTGTGGCAAGGTTTGAAAGAGCAGCCGTTGCTTGATGCTCAAGATTGCTTCCTGGCGCGTACGCTGCTGATTCACGAATACCGCCGCCTGCTGCTGCGCGACCCGCAACTACCCGACGAGCTACTGCCAGGGGACTGGGAGGGAAGGGCAGCGCGACAGTTGTGCCGTAACCTCTACCGACTGGTGTTTGCCAAGGCCGAAGAATGGTTGAATGCAGCGCTGGAGACGGCAGACGGTCCATTGCCGGATGTGAGCGAGAGTTTCTACAAGCGTTTTGGCGGTTTGGCCTGAGGGGAGTGCTTGCGTGACAGCGCCGTGGCCAACATCTACGGCGTCGAACCGGGTGCCTTCAGGGGCCCTTGACCTCACATTCACCGCCGCCTTGTTCCAGTGCCATGAGTGCAGGCATATCGAGAATTTCCACCAACCTGCCATGCAGGTCGACGAGACCCAGCGCCCGCAGGTGCGCGATGGATCGGCACACGGTTTCCAGGCGTAATCCCAGGTACGAAGCCATGTCTTCTCGGGACATCCGCAACATGAAGCCATGGGCAGAATAACCGCGGCTGACGAAGCGCCTGGAGAGCCCCACCAGAAAGCTGGCCAGCCGCTGTTCTGCTGTGAGGTTGCACAGCATCAGTACACGCCCGTGCTCACGCACGATCTCCCGGCTCATCAAGCGATTGAGGCTTTGCTGCAGGACCGGAAAGTCACGCGCCAGGGTTTGCAAGCGGCGATAGGGGACTGGGCAGACTTCGCTGTCTTCCAGGGCAATGGCGTCGCAGACATGGTGCTCTGTGGCAATGGCATCGAGGCCGAGTACATCGCCCGGCATCCAGAAGTTGATCACCACGCCTTGCCCCTCAGCGGTGTTCAGGCTGGTCTTGAAACTGCCGCAGCGTACGGCATAGAGCATGGTCAGCGGATCGTTGGCGTTGAATAGCGCGGCGCCCTTGCGAATGCGTATGCGTGGGCCTATCAACGCGTCCAGACAGCTGTTGTCGTGAACCGGCAGGCCGGTGGGGAGGCACAGGCCGCTGACCCGGCAATCCATGCAGTGGGTCGCCAGCGGTTTCAGGTGAATAGGGTTTGCCTTGCACGATTCGTTGGACGAGTCGAGTAGTACGACCTTCAGCTGGCCAGGCATCTTCAGGCCTCCTTTGCACTTCGGAGGCCGCTTTGGGCCCCCGCGCCATTAAGCGCACCGTGCCCGGCGGCATCCCCGGTATGGGGCGACCAATCGGCCAGCATGTCACGCGAGTGGGGGGCATTGAGGCGGATTGTAAGTCGCTCGACAAACCGCTCGGCTTCGGCAGCCGTACTGAAACTCACCCGCCAGTGATCCATGCGCACCCAACAGCGTCCCTGCTCAGTGTTCTTCTCGACGTAAATGTTCATCAGGGCCTCCAAAGCATGTATCGATAGACAATGCAGAATGAAGGCGTCCCTGCCGGCAGCGGAGGTGAAGCTCAGGGCGTTATCGCCATGGCACGCCTGCGGCGCCTGAAGTTGTTGTTGATCTGGGTACAGGGTGCGCCAGCGAAGGGTCGAGACATTGATCTGCGTCAGGTTCTTGCGCCATGGGCAATGCCGTTTGTCAGAAGGCGCTCCAGTTGATAAACATCAAATTCGCAAGACCTGCGTGGCAGATGCTTGAGCTACATATCGCAACCTCAGAGGTGTGCCATGGAAACTCCGCAAAGACTGCTGCTGATTGCCTCCCCCCTGATGCGCCGAACCCCGGTCTATGACAGGGCTGCCGCGCTGGCCAAGGCCAAGGGGATGGCGCTGCACATTGTCGCTTTCGACTACGTGGAAGGGCTTGCAACGGCGGGCCTGGTGAATGACCAGGCGCTGGCAGTCATGCGCGAGGGGTATGTGCAGCAGCACCGCGAGTGGCTGGAAACCCAGGCGACATCGATGCGCCGCAGCGGTGTCATCGTCACAACCGAGGTGGTGTGGGTGCAGCACCCCTTGAACGAGATCCTGGTGCACTTGCGTGAGCAGCCGTTCGCCATGCTGATCAAGGCGTTCGAGCATGAGCCCTGGTGGATGCGCGCAATGTTCACCTCGCTGGATATCCAGTTGCTGCGTGAAACGCGAACCCCCTTGCACTTGGTACACAAGGCCAGCCACGCGTTGCCACGAAGGATTCTTGCGGCGGTGGACCTGTCCAGGCCTGAGGATCAGTTCGAAGGTTTCAACGACCAGATCATCAGCGAAGCGTTGAAACTGACATTGCAGTGCAATGCCCAGATCGAGCTGCTGTATGCCTACGACTTGGGTTCCATGTACCTGGACGCAGGCGGCAGCCGGGAACATTCGTTTCTGTTCGATTCGAACCACGCCCAGACCTTGCATGACGCTCAGAGTGCTGCCTTCCAGGAGCTTGCCGAACGCAACGGGATCGCCGCCGAGCACCGCCATATGCGCATAGGCGACCCGGCAAAGGCCCTGGCGATCTTCATGGATAACAATGATATCGACGTGCTGGTCATGGGCAGTTATCACCACCATGGCATCGGCTGGTTCATCGGCAGTACTGCCGAGCGGGTTTTGCATCGGTTGTCCAGCAGTGTGCTGGTGATTTCTCCGGAGCGCTCCAAAGGCTGAAGCACAAGGCCCGCAAGGGCCTAATGCCAGTCAGTTAAGGTTTCATCCTCATTAACTGGGGCCGCTTTGCGGCCCTTCGCGGGCAAGCCCGCTCCCACAGGTACAGCGCAAGCTTGAGATTTTGCGCAATCCTGTGGGAGCGGGCTTGCCCGCGAAGGGCTGCAAAGCAGCCCCATTTGGCTTAACTGACCGGCATTACGCAAGGGCCTTGTTTTTTCATGGCCGCAGGTCAAGTTCGTGCAGGATCTCGCTCACATCCCCGCCAGGGTATCTTGAAGTGAAGCCCAGAGCCTTGACCAGCCGGTGCATGGCATAGTTGCTGGCCAGATCCCTGGAGACCATGCACTGAAAGCCATTTCGTCGTGCGGCTTCAATCAGGTGTTGCATCAGGCGCTTGCCCAACCCCTTGCGCTGCCAGTCTTCGCTGACCGCTACTGCACATTCGCACCGCTGACTGCCAGGTATGCCTGCATAGCGGCTGACGCCGATTTGTTGCAATTGACCGTCTACATGAACCAAGGCGACATAGGCCATGCGCTGGTGATAGTCCACGGGCATGTCTTGCGTGTCCAAGCTAGGCAAGCCGCCGCTGAGCCCGGCAATGAAACGAAAACGCCGTGATTCATAAGCGATGGTGCTCAGAAAACGCTTGTCCCGTTCGCGGTCTTCTTCGCGCAGTGGGCGGATCAGCACCGCCGAACCGTCCTCGAGGTTTTCGACCCAGTGTTCGCAGGTCTGTGGCTGTGCTGTTTGCTGCCCGTTCATGACGCCTCCCGTTGCTTGATCAGTACCTGGTGCAGCCGTTTTAACGTGGCGGGCCGTTTCGGTTCTGACAATCATCAAGTTCAGCCTGGGTAGCGGTTTTCTGATCTGCATCAAGCAACATCGACCCTGCGCGCGGAACATCGTCAGCATCACATCCACTGACGCAAGCGCGGAGGTTCACCATGGGGCAATATCGACAATTGCTGGTGCTGCTGACCGAGGTAGATCCGCATTCCGCCGCTTTGCGCAGAGCCCTTGCCTTGGCGCATGTCAGCGGCGCCAGCGTGCATGTACTGGGTTTGTTCGAGCCGAGCGATCAGCACCTTCTGCGCGAAGAGCGGCTGAATGAGGCCGATATCAAGCGCCAGTACGAACACTATCGCGTTCAGTTGACGGGATTGGTCGAGCGGCATCGCGGCAGCGGTATAACGCTGACGGTCGACAGCCTGAATGCGGAGGATATCCGCAGCCAGGCGATCGATTACATCAGTGAACTGCAGCCCGATATGGTCATCAAGGACAGCGAGGCCGCATCGGCCCTGGCGCGCGTGTTCGGCACCCCACTGGATTGTGCGCTGATGCGAGGTTTCAAAGGCGTCAGCCATTTCGTGCCGGCGGGGGCCATCTCATTGCCGCGGCGTGTCCTGGTCGCAGTGGATACGGCGTTCAGCGAGACGCCTGCTGTGCAGGCGTGCTTCAACCGTGGACTGATTCGTGCTGCCCAGGCGTTGGCCTTGCAGTGTGACGCGCACCTGCATCTGCTATCGGCCTACAACCTGGCAGGGGTATTCGCCTCGGACATGAATGTCACCCAGGCGTGGATCGACGAGATGCGTGAGGCACTGCAGGAGCCTTTCGAGGCGCTGGCCGATGCCGAAGGCGTCGCGCCGGACCGCCGACATTTCATGGAAGGAGGCCCGGTACAGGTGATCCGTGAACAGGTCGCGGCCTTGGACATCGACGCGGTGGTGATGGGCGTGGTGCAGCCCAAAGGCCTGGACAAACTGTTGGGAGACACCACCGAGCGTATCGTCAGCCGCCCACCGTGCAGCGTGCTCGCAGTTCATCCCCAAATAGCCGAAAGTTGGGAGCCTTGGCCATGCAACTGACTTTTCTTGGCGGTACCGGCACCGTTACCGGCAGCAAATTCCTGTTGACCCGTGACAGCACGCGGATATTGGTCGACTGCGGACTCTTCCAGGGGTTCAAGCAACTGCGCCTGCGCAACTGGCAGCCACTGCCCCCGGCGTTGCGGGCACTCGATGCCGTGGTACTGACCCACGCCCACCTTGACCACAGTGGTTATCTGCCGGTGCTGGTTCGGGAAGGCTACCGCGGGCCGATCTACGCCACGCCGGCGACTTGCGCCCTGGCGGAAATCCTCTTGCTCGACAGTGCGCGGCTGCAGGAGGAGCAGGCCGACCATGCCAATCGCCACGGTTACTCCAAGCATGCACCGGCGCAACCGCTCTATACAGAGCAGGATGCCAAAAGGGTCCTGGCATTGTTTCACCCCGTAGAGTTGCATCAGGTGACCATGATCGCCGAGGGCATGGAGTTGCTGTTGCGTACCGCCGGGCATATTCTGGGGGCGGCCACGGTCCAGATCAGCGCCGAGGGGCAGACCGTGCTGTTTTCGGGTGATCTCGGGCGCCCTCAGGATCCGATCATGCGTGCGCCTGAGCTGGTCAGGACGGCCGACGTGCTGTTGATCGAATCTACCTATGGGGATCGCCAGCATCCCGCCGAATCGACCGAGCAGTATTTGGCCAAGATCATCAACGAAACGCTCCTGCGCCACGGCATTACCCTCGTGCCGTCATTCGCCGTCGGCCGTGCCCAACTGCTCATGTACTACCTGTACACGCTCAAGCGCGACCGGCTGATCCCTGATATCCCGGTCTACCTGAACAGCCCGATGGCCACCGACGCCACCGTCTTGTACCAGCAGTACCGCAGTGAACACCGGCTGACCGCAGCCGAGTGCGCCGCCATGTGCATAGGCACGCACATCATCCGGACGGTCGATGAGTCCAGGCACCTGGACCAACTGCGCGAGCCCGCAGTGATCATCGCCGCCAGTGGTATGGCGACCGGCGGACGGGTGCTTCACCACCTCAAGGCGCTGGCCCCCAACCCACGCAACAGCATTCTGTTCTCGGGCTTTCAAGCCGGGGGTACGCGGGGAGCCGATATTGTAGCGGGTGCCCACAGTGTGCGGTTGCACGGCGAGGATGTGCCCATCCGTGCACAGGTGCATGCGATGGAGAATCTTTCTGCGCACGCCGATGCCGACGAAATCATGGAATGGTTGCGCGGGTTCACCCGGCCGCCCCGTCAGACCTATGTCATTCATGGCGAGCCACACGCTGCCGATACCTTGCGGCGGCGGATCAGCCTCGAACTCGGCTGGCAGGTGTGCGTGCCTGAGTATCAGGAAACGGTTGCCATCGACCCAGTGCGCTAGGGGCTGCTTTCAACGCAGCATCAACGAGTTTCAAGGCTTCTCATACAGAGCCTGGGTCGGCGCGGGAGGTATTCATGAACACACAAGCAAGGGCAAAACTCAGAGCCTGGCTGCATCGTCCAAAGGGCAGCCTGGGTTGGATCGTGGCGATTCTGGTCTTGCTACTCGCCGCATCGGCCTACCACGGGCTGAGCCCGACCTGGCGCCTGCCCATGCACGATCCGGCCGTGATACTGGCCTTGCTGGCCCTGAGTGTGGCGCTAGGCTGGGCGGTGCAGCGAGGCGTGAAGCGCACTGTCGGCAGGGCCATTTTCAACGGCCAGGAGACAGGCTGGCAGGCCAGGCTGGCGTTCCTTCGCTCGGTGGCCCGGGAGTCGAACATCCTGCTGGTGGTGCTGTTGTGCCTGGGGCTGCTGGGCACAGGCGCCTTGTGGTTGGCAGGACGCTCAGTGACGCAGATCGTGGCGAACTGCGAGGCCAACCTGCAGGCTCAAGTGGACGTACCCGAATATGAAAAACTCTCCACACTTGTCGGCAAACCGGTGTGCACGTGTCTGGCACAGACCTTCATGAAGCGCAACGGGGTGCTACGCATGGCTTTGTTCGAAACGCCCATGCAGGAGGTGAGCGGCTTGAAGGTACTCACACCCGATGATGAGCAGCGCTGCCTCAAACAGTTCGACCTGTTGCCCGAGGAGCCTCAGGCAACCATGCCTTGAATCAGATGCTGGCCGCCGCGTCAGGACAAGTCATGCCGCGGCGGCTTTGGTTCAGCTCAGTACAAGCCGGTGGATTACCTGGCTCGGATCATCAGGGTCGGTGGTCGTGGTAAATCCTGCTGCCTTGGCCATGTCACGCATTGCCTGATTGGCGGCGGAATCGATCGAATACATCTGCCGAAATCCTTTTGCCCGTGCATGATCAGTCAGGTGCTTGAGCAGCAAGCGGCCGAGGCCATGGTGTTGCCAGCTGTCGAGGACCGTGACCGCACATTCGCATTCATCCTTGGCGTCACAGGCAGCGTAACGGGAAATGCCCACTTCTTGCAGTTCGCCGTCGACATGCGCGAGGGCGACGAAGGCCGCTTGTCGGTCCTGATCGACCGCCATCAACTGGTCGAGCATGGCTTCACCGGGCTCCTTGATCTGGCACAGGAAGCGAAAGTGCCGTGATTCAGGTGACAACCGTTCGATGAAGGCTCTTTCGCGCTGCCTGTCCTTGGCTTGCAACGGCCTGATCAGTACATGGGTACCATTGTCCAAAGCATCGATCCAATGCTCGCCGGCGGGCACCGGAAATGAGGTGGGGGCAGGTTGAGGGGAGGGGTTGACTGGAGCCATGGCGGTATCCTCACACGTCTGGAATGAACAGTGGAGATACAGTTTCGTTGCGTGGCCTTGCACCGACTTGATAGTTGTCAATTGCTCGGCTGACAACTGGATTTTGCTGTCAATTTGAGGGAAGAGCGGATGTTACCGGTTCGCACAGCCCAATTGGCCGATGGTAAACAGGCAGCCGGCTTGTGGTCACCGCCGCACCCGGTACTCCATTATTTGGCTTTCCAGTACTTCTGCATTTCCAGGAAGAGGAACGAAGCGGTCCAGGTGATCAACACCAGGCCGGTCAATGCCTGCAGGCCAGTAAGGTACTTGAGGTGCCCGCTCGGGGTGATGTCGCCGAAACCAATGGTGGTATAGGTGGTGAAGGAAAAGTACACGCAGTCCAGGAAACTCCCGTCGAAGTTGCCGCTGAGCGTGCCCCAGCCGTCGGCATGGGCCATCAGGTAATACACCAGGGCAAAGCACCAGACCTCAAGCGCATGGGCCAGTAGTGCGCCGAACACGCCCGCTACGATGCGAAACCGGCTCCAGAGTTTGAGCCGTGGTAGCCAGTCATTCAGGCGCAGCAGGCATTCGTAGTGAATGATCACCACCAGGATCACGACCAGCATGTTGATCAGCGTGACAGTGAGCATCGCAGGTACTCCTGCCCTGATTGGCGGTTCATTTCAAGTTGTCGACCAACGCATGGATGGTAGCTCATTGGCCTGCCGCAGCAACGGCAGGAACTCAGCACACGATTGACAAATGTCAGGCTGCTGCAGGCGGCGTTACCGATACTCAGGGTGACTTGGCACGCACGAGGGTATGGACATGCAACGCTATCTGCTTTTGGGGTTGACGAGCCTGTTACTGGCGACGGGGTCAGGCTGCAGCCCTTGGCACACCGAGGAATACGATGCGCGCCTGGCGTCAGCAGAGGACAATGCTGCCACTGCGCGGTTGCGTGCCGATCAGGTGTGCTACCGCATCGATCTGGTAGAGCAGACTGCCAACGAGGCACTGCGCAGGGCGACCCTGGCTCAGGACCAGGTTCAACAACTGCTGCAGCAGTCCAGACGCAAGTAGCCGCCATGGCACAGCGTTGGTTGAACTCCAGCCTGTTGTTGGTGTGTGTGCTGGCTTTGCTGACTGGCGGCTTGGCCTACCTGGCGCAACAGCCCGCTTGGGCGGCGCTGGCCTGGGCGACTGGCGGCGCCTTCATGGCACTGGTACTGGTGGTGGAAATGGCCAGACGCCTGGCCAGGGGGGAGGCGGGCATTGATCTGATAGCCCTGCTGTCGATAGGCGCAGCCTTGATCCTCGAGCAGATGCTGGTCGCCGCGCTGGTTGCGTTCATGCTGGCCACCGGCCGTGCGTTGGAAGCCTTCAGCTTGCGCCACGCCGAGCGCGAATTGCGCGCGCTGATCCAGCGTGCGCCCCAGCGTGCCTGGGTCCAGGAACACGATGGGCTGCGCGAGGTTGCGGTGGATCAGGTTCAGCCTGGGCAGACCCTGCTGGTGCGTCTGGGGGACATCGTGCCGGTCGACGGGCAGTTGAAAAGTGACCAGGCCATCCTGGACGAGGCCGCGCTGACCGGCGAATCGTTACCTGTAACGCGCCATGCTGGCGAACACGTAGCCAGCGGGGTGTGCAACGCCGGCGCGCCGATTTGGCTGCTGGCCACGCACACGGCGGCACAAAGCACTTATGCGGGCATCGTGCGCCTGGCCGAGGCGGCACGCCAGTCACGGGCACCTTTCGTGCGCCTGGCCGACCGCTACGCGCTGGCGCTCATTCCGCTGACGATGCTGGTCGCTGCGCTCGCCTGGTGGATCAGCGGCGACATCCAGCGGGTACTGGCCGTTCTGGTTGTCGCCACGCCATGCCCGCTGATTCTGGCGGTGCCGATTGCCATCTTGTCGGGTATCTCGCGTGCGGCACGGCGGAACATTCTGGTGCGCGATGGTGCAGTGCTGGAAGCGCTCGCCGGGGTTCGCCAGGTGTTTCTCGACAAGACCGGCACCCTGACCAGTGGCCATGCCCGACTGCAATCGATCGAGGTCAAGGGAGAGGGGGTACCGCTGCAGATTCTGCAGCGGGCCGCATCGTTGGCCCAGGCATCCACCCATCCAATTTCACAGGCCATCGTTGAGGCTGCCCGTTCGCGAGGCTTGCCACTATCAACGCCGGAAAACGTCCAGGAAAGCCCGGGCCAGGGGCTTGCCGGGCGAGTTCAGGGCAAAGCCGTGCGCGTGGGCGCGCTGGCTTATGTACAGGATGGCAAGGACGAGGAGGCGTGGGCACGGACACGCTTGCAACAATTGGACTATCTGGCCAGCAGCGGTAGTTTCGTGGCGGTGGACGGTGAATTGAAAGCGCTGTTGCGGCTGGCCGATGATGTGCGCCAGGAAACGCCTCAGACCCTGCGTCGGCTCCGTGCGCGTGGCATCGAGAAGATCGTGATGCTTACGGGCGATCGCCCACAAACGGCCGAAATGATCGCGCTGACGGCAGGCATCGACGAGCTGCATTCAGGCCTCTCGCCTGGGGACAAGATCCGGCTGGTGCAGCAGGGCTGCCGCGAAGGTCAGACCTTGATGGTTGGTGATGGCATCAATGATGCGCCTGCGCTGGCTGCTGCCGATGTCGGGGTTGCCATGGGTGCTGCCGGCGTCACCGCCTCGGCGCAGGCAGCCGGCGTAGTCTTGCTGGTTGACCGCCTGGACCGTTTGATCGAGGCGCTGGACATCGCCCGGCATGCGGTGCACATCGCCCGTCAGGGCGTATGGGTGGGCATGACCCTGTCGTTGCTGGCCATGCTGGCCGCTGCTGCAGGTTACTTGCCAGCGGTGATGGGAGCGCTACTGCAGGAAGGCATTGACTTGCTGGTCATCGTCAATGCGTTACGCGCCCTTGGCCCTTTGGCCGGGGACGGGCGAAACGGGCTTGGGGTAGCGAACCTGGAGCGCATGAGCGACGAACATCGGCAACTGCAGGGGCTTCTGACCGAACTGAGCCAGATGGCCGGGGATTTTTCCAGTCGACCCACCGTGCAGGCCCGGACCGACCTGAATCACCTCGTCGCCGCCCTGCATGAGCTACTGGAGCGTCACGAGCGGGATGATGAACAACGCTTGTATCCATTGTTGAGCCGCTACATGGCTGGTGATGACCCCCTTTCGGCAATGAGCCACTGCCACCGCGAAATTTTCCGTCAGATCCAGTTGCTGTCACGCATGAGCAAAGATTTTGTCCAGGCAGCGGCCAGCCCGAGCGCTGACGATATCCAGCACCAGCTCATCCGTCTGGACACACTTGCGCAATTGCACTTCGACCAGGAAGAAGCGTTGTATCGCTATCTGGACAAGCGCTGAATCAGTGCCTGTCGAAACAGCCCGGCGCGCTTGACGCCGCCCATGGCAATAGAGCAACGCTCAGCACTACCAGGTGCGAGGTGGCGTCTGGGAGCCTTGATATTTATCAAAAACGAACCTGCACCTGCTTCGATAATGACAATCGCATGCAACCCAACAGCCGCGCCGGGGAGGTGTCCCATGAAGCCGTATCGCCGGATTCTGCTAATCATGACCGAGGCCCGTGCCAATGCCGCGCTGCCCCGGGCCATGGCATTGTCTGCGGCGTCGGGGGCGAGCTTGCAAGTACTGGGTATCCACGAATCGGGTGAACTGCGCCTGCGTCATGAATTGCAGGAGGACTCGCTACCTTCGGTCTCATTCGTGCACTTCAGCACCGAACTCAAAGCGCTGCTGGATGAGCATCAATTCGTTGGGGCTCGGCCAGGTTTCGAGGCCGTAGAAACCTCCAATCCGCGCGATGAACTGCCAGCCTGCATTGCCCGCTACGCACCTGATCTGGTGATCAAGGACTGCCCGGGCCATTCCCTGCTCGACCAGATAGCCCGGACCTCGCTAGACCAAGTGTTGCTGCATGGAAGTGAGACGCCGTTGCTGTTCGTACCGGCGGATGCCCCAGCCATCCCCCAGAACATTCTGGTCGCAGTGGATGTCGCCAACCCGTCGCCACACAACGACGCCCTCAACCATGCCTTGGTCGCGGCAGGTCAGCAACTGGCGACTCAATGCAAGGGCCAGTTGCACTTGCTCTCGGCTTACGACCTGCCCATCGCCATGTTGGCCAACCCTGACCTTGCCGGCCCCTGGGCGAACCAGTTACGCGAGTCACTGCAGTTGCCTTTCGATGCGTTGGCCGATGCACATGGCGTTGCCCATACGCAACGGCATTTCAGCGAAGGCGCGCCCCTGCGCGTGATCAAGTCCTACATCGCCACGCTGAAGATCGATGTGGTGGTGGTCGGCGTTGTGCAGGCCAGGCGTTGGGCCAAGGTGATCGGCGATACCACCGAGCGGCTTGTAAGCCATGCACCGTGCAGTATCCTGACGATCAAGCCTGCGCCGGTCAGCTGACTTCATTGTCTCGCTTCTATCGTTTCCGCAGCAGGCTTGAACGCGGGCACCGCGTGCAGGGAAGTGTCATGAGGTCGTTCTCTAGCGTTAAGATGGAATCTGTTTTTGTCTCTAATTCGACAATGGAGCGCTGAGATGTTTGTTGATATGGCTGCCTTCACGCCGTGGTCGGCATTGGCAGGCGGGGCACTGATCGGTTTGGCCGCTGGGCTGTTCGCCGTTGCGAACGGGCGCATCGCGGGCATCAGCGGTTTGCTCGGTTCTCTCCTGCAAAGTGGCGGGGAAGGGCGGGGTGAAAAAGTGTGCTTCTTGTTGGGCCTCATTGCAGCGCCACTTTTATGGCAACTGTTCTCGGCAATGCCTCCGGCTCACTTCAGTATGGCGCCTTGGCTGCTTATAGTCGCGGGAGTTCTGGTAGGTCTCGGTACTCGCTATGGCGGTGGCTGCACCAGTGGCCATGGCGTTTGTGGCCTGTCACGCCTGTCGCCCCGTTCGGCAGTGG
Organism: Pseudomonas sp. LTR0; assembly: GCF_036630035.1. NCBI lineage: Bacteria > Pseudomonadati > Pseudomonadota > Gammaproteobacteria > Pseudomonadales > Pseudomonadaceae > Pseudomonas > Pseudomonas sp. LTR0. The sequence goes on along the minus strand of NZ_CP123734.1, from coordinate 2,734,164 downwards.
CGACTCTGTGCTTCATGGCCGCCGGCTTTGCCACGGTCTTTGTGGTCAGGCATCTTTTTTCAGGAGCGTGAAATGAAGCGGATCAGTGGCTTCATTGCAGGGTTGCTATTCGGCATGGGAATACTGCTATCCGGCATGGCAAACCCCGCCAAGGTGTTAGGTTTTCTCGACATTGCCGGGCAGTGGGACCCGTCGCTTGCACTGGTCATGGTGGGTGCGATAGGTGCCGCACTGTTGCCTATGACTTGGGCGCGGCGTCACACCACTGCTGTGCTGGGAGGTAAGATACAGCTGCCTGCCAGGCGTGACATCGACCGTCGACTTGTCGGCGGGAGCCTCGTCTTTGGCATAGGCTGGGGGCTTACCGGCGTTTGTCCGGGGCCAGCGCTGGTGTTGCTCGCCGGGGGGTACTGGCAAGCCTGGCTGTTCGTGATCGCGATGCTCGTCGGTATGGGGTTGTTCAATGTTGCGGAAAACTTTCGCAGTCGTCAGGGCAGGGTTTGACGATACACAAATTAGTCTTGATCGAACTCATTACCAGGCACTTACTGAGTGCAACTCTACTAAATGAATATTTAGTAGAGTTATTTCTTAAATTCATATTATAAGGGCAGGGTACCAGAGCTTATCCCGCTATGCTATGCGGCCGTTGGCTGTTGCTACCAGCCACAGCTCCAAGCGAAGGTCCACTTAAGACGCCATATGAAGGATGACGTCCCACTGCCCAATACTTGGGTTATAGAGGAAGCCCAGACATTTCTGCAGGCAGCTCAAGTGCTTGAGGTGAGAGCGAAAAGTTCCCCAGATAGAACGCGTTACTGGCCAGCTGTGAGGAATTCGGCGCTCGCTTGAGAGCTGTTTCTCAAGTCGCTTCTGGTTAAGGCTGACCCGCGTTCCCCAGATCTGAATATGATCCTGATGGGCACCTGCGACTGCGCCTGAAGCCACGTGGTAATGGACACTGCTTGTCTGATCTGTAAAACGCAATTCCTAGCGACCTAGCCAGCCAGTTTCGTGCGATTCACAGAGCCTGGCACCAGGCTTTGAGTTGGACAAATGAATAAGTACTGCGTCGAATCTGTTCTCTGGCACGCGGTATCCGTACGAAGCCGATTCAGTTCTAGGCGTAGACTTGGACGTGTTGAACCTCGCGTCGCAACTTGAGGTACTGGGTCAAATGACGCAACGTTGGCCGAAAAGCCAACGGCGACCGTAATTTCGGTGCCCGCGAAAATCGTAGTGCGATCTGGGCTCTGAAGTTTCACCGTGGATTTTTTCACCGTGAAAAACCACCGGCAGAGCTGTCTGCAGCGACTTACTTCGGAGCTGATGCGTGTTGCTGGTAGCAACACCTGAAGCCGGCTGAACTGGTCATTTTTTCGCGTCTGCGAAATTCGCACTGCGAACTGGCTTCCAATCTGGCCAACCCACGGCCCGGTAACTCCATACGCAGGTGCTCATAATGCATATTATGTTAAATAGTATGCCATGTCATAATTACTCACGTGTGTTGTCTGTCTCCACTAACCTACGCAGCTGCTTCCACAAACCCGCGAACCCTTTAAAAATCAGCACCCTCACAATCTCTCGCTCATTCATTCTGTCACCCGTCGTTTAACGCCCCCCCGACCAACCGCTACGAACTTCTTACTTAGTTGATGTCCATGTCGCTTCCTAGTGCAAGGCAGTCTTCCGCTGCCAGTAAAATCAAAAAAACAAACACTCTGCCTAGGCAGGTCTATCGGTCAGGCGGGCTTGCGCGGCGCACGCTTTTTACTCGGCACCGTGCGGGCGGTGCCGAGTTGCTGAGCCAGCGCGTCTGCTCGGGCCGTAGCCGCTGCTGACTGTTCCCGAGAGCTGAGTAAATCCTGCTGAGCCAGTTGCAACTGCTGTTGCAAAGCCTCGATGCGTTGAGTCAAGTCGTCCACTACATGTTGCCGCTGTTCCTGCTCACTCTGCAGGGCTTTAATTTGCGCTTGCGCCATGGCCCGCTGTTCGCGCGTTTCGGTCAGCTCAATCTGACCGGCCAGCAGGGTTTGCTGAAGGCCGTGCTGGCGCTGATTGAGGTCCTTGAGTTGGCCCGCGACCACCTTGTACTCCTCGCGCACCCGATCGATCTCGCGATAGGCTCGGTCCTCCACATCGCGGGTGTACCGCTGCTGCTCTATCCGCGCTTGCTCGGCCTGCTCCCGACTGTTGTGCAACTGCTGCCGGACCTCGACCAGATGCGCGTGGGATTCGTCACGCTGCGCCTGCAACTCGTCGCGTTGGGCGCGCAGATCGTCGATTTGCGCCTGGCGCTGAACCAGCAACTGCTCCAGATCGGCTAGACGGGTTTCCACGCGTTGCCGTGTGGTGACTGCCTCAGCGGTCTGCTGCTGTGCCTGGACTACCTCCAGACGGGCGCGGGCTTCCAGCGCTCCCAGTGCTTCGCGCTCCTCGGCCAGCACCTGCCGCTGGGTATCAAGAGCCTGCTCGGCGACACTTTGCGCCATCAGCGTGGCCTGCTGCCAGATGGCCACGAAGGCTTGCGCCACTTCCGCCGGCAAGCCGGGCAGGCGGGTTTCGCCGCGCAGGCGCCCGGCAAGCTGTTCCCACCACTGATCGAGCAAAGCACCGACCCGCGCCGGGCTGCCGCGCCCTAACTCCAGGCGTACCCGCTCCACCGTAGGCCGCTCTCCACGGGCAAGGACTGCGTCTGCCGCGGCAAAAACATCGTTTTCTGGTACGCCTACTGCCATGCCCTACTCTCCGCCCATTTAGGTCTGATAATTAAATCTTATCCGACCTAAATGGCCAGAAAATGAAATTATAATACGTTAAACGTATTAAATATTACAGTTTTAAGCATTTGCATGTGATAGCCTCACTGGTGCTGGTTTTATCGGCGAATAACCCGCCGTCCGGCCGCCGAGACGTTGGTCGCCACAGATTTTGCGTCGAATACACAAGCCGTCACCATGCGCGAAGGCAAGGTGCAGCCACTGCCATAGCGCCCCCACCAGTAGCCCCGCGACCATGAGTAACCCCGGGGCCGTACTGAAACGCACCGGAGGCACCGCCGAGACCGCTCGCCACAACAGTGGCGCCGCAATAATGCCCAGCAAGAGGAACAGCGTCTCTCCTCGCCCTTCTCCCGTGCGTTGCAACAGCGAGCCGAGCAGACCGCTGATACCGGCAATGCGCCCGTTCGCCACCACGTACAGTCGGGCGACTAGGCCGATCAGTGCGCCGAATTAATCTTAACGCTGTGTTTTACGTTCGATCGCCTGTCACACCCTCATTCCCGAACGCGGCGTCCCATCCTCCGCGCCCCCGGCAATGCACTTAAGCCGTGCAATACCACGCTGAGCAGGACGCACGCGATAGTGCTCGCGATGATCGTGCCACCCTCTTGCAACGGCGCATCCAGTATCAATATCGTGAACACGATGGACGCGAGGCCACGGGGGCCGAACCAGCCGATGAACAAGCGGCTCTCGGCGCTGAGTGTGCTCCCCGCCAGGCTGAGCCAAACAGGTAGCATCCGCACCAGCGACAGGCTCGAAAGTGCGTAGAACCAGACCGAGGGTGCCACTATCTGCGAAGCTTTGGGCGCCACGTAGGCTCCGAACACCACCCAGGTCAGCAGCGACAGCGCCTCACCGCTCGACTCGCCGGTGACGAGCAACGGCTGCGTTTCCCGGTTGAACAGGTAACCTGTCAGCAGCCCTGCGCAGAAGGCGGCGATAAAGCCGCTCCCCCCCAGTGCCTGGGCGCAGGCGAAGCTCAGCAATGCCAGCGCGGGCATTACCAATTGCTGCCAGGCCTCGATCTGCAGGCAATGGCGTTGTGACAGACGTAACAATCCGCCCACCAACAGCGCAAGCGCCGCCCCTGAGAGAACACCGATTCCCAGTTCTTCCAGGAAGAAATAGCCCGCCAAGGCAAAAGGCATCGTCGAGTGGGTCTCCATCAACAATGTCAACAGCAGGAGCAGTACCGGCACGCAAATGCCGTCGTTCAAGCCGCTTTCGACATTCAGGCTCTCGCGTACATTGGCCGGCACCTCGGGGTTGCTCACGACTGCCTTGCCAAGGGCGGCATCGGTCGGGGCCAGGATCGTCGCCAACAACGCCATCTCCAGCCTGGGCATCTGTGGGAACATCAGCCAGGCGGCAAGCCAGCCCGCAATCAATGTCAACGGCAGGCCTAGTGTCAGCAGGCGCAAGGGCAGGCTACGGGATTGCCGCAATTGGGCCAGATCGGCCTTGGCGGCATCATTGAACAGGACGATTGAAAGGGTAAGCTCGGCCAGAAAGCGAAGATCGTTGCGGTCCAGCGAAAGGTTCAACAATCCAAGCCCGGAGGGACCTGTTACCAGGCCCGCCAGCAGAAACAACAGCGGCCCGTTGATAGGTTTGGATTCAAGCGCGCCGGCCAGGCTGGCGTACAGCACCAGCAAGGCGGCCAGAACAGCCAGGTTCTGATACATGGCCACGCCTCGGGATGAAAAGCGTATATACGAACGCTATCACTGCGCGCGCAACGCGACGATCTGAAAGGCGGCAGAAGTTATCCTAGGTCAACAATGCAGGTAATAAAGATCTCACGTGCCGGCAACGGCCATGGCCTGCCTGCGTCTGAGGTGCTGCGCCATTACCGCCCTACCCGATCAAGGACAAGCGCTACGCGGATGACCTCAGCCTCCTGCATGCCCATACTCAACCCACCGAGAACCCTGAATCCGGTTCGTCGGGCACCTCCCGGCGCGGCTGTTGGTTGCCGTACGATTGGCATTATCGTAGCCGTTGCCGGTTCGTTCTTGATAAAAATCAAGGCCCCCAGGCGCCATCGCGGCACCCTACGCGTAAGCCGTCATTGCGACGGCCATCGCTGCGGAGGCCATCATGAACGCTTTGACGCGACTGCTACTCATCTGCCATCCGGACCTGCACCCCTCACCAGCCCTGGCGCGCGCGCAGGCGTTGGCCAAGGCCACAGGGGCCACCTTGCACCTGGTGGTGCTGAGCCAACTACCGTCACGCCTGACCACCCTTGACCAGGTACTGCGCAGCAGCGCCCGCAAACAAGACGCCGAGCATCGCAAGGCATGGCTGAATGAACAGGCACAGGCGCTTGGCAAGCAGGGCATTACCGCCTATGCCGAAACGCTGGATGACGATGATCCACTCAAGGACCTGATCCGCCTGGCGCAGTTACATCGCGTGGAAATGCTGATCAAGGACATCCGCCACGAAACTGTCGTCAGCCGTGCCCTTCTCACGCCGCTGGACTGGCAGTTGCTGCGCCGTTGCCCGATACCGTTACACTTGGTAGCTCAGGCTGAAGCGGCACTGCCTGCGCGGGTGCTGGCGGCCGTGGACCTCGTCGAGCACGACGCTGCGGTGCACAAATGCAACGACCATGTCCTGCAAGCTGCACAGGTGCTGGCGCAACGCTGCAAGGCACAACTGCATGTGCTCCAGGCCTATGAACCGAGCCCTAGCTTCATGGCCTACGCCGCCGCACCAGTGGCATGGACCGATGAGGTGATCGAAGAAGTGACAGGTAGAGCACGGGAACGCCTGACCCGCTTCGCGGACAACTACGGCATCAAGCCGGACCATTTGCACCTGATACGCGGGGCTGCCCGGAGTGTCATCAGCGAATACGCCAACCAGCATGGCTTCGATGTGGTTGTCATGGGCACCCTTTACCATGAAGGCTTGGCCAAGGTCATCGGCAGTACCACCGAGCAGACCTTGTACAAGGTGCAGTCGAGCATCCTGGCAATCCACGGCTGATTGGCCGCCGGTTTGCAATGCTCCGTGCCTTGCAAACCGGCGGCCCGTCTCAATCGCGATGCCAATCGACGCTCAGGTAGCGTTCACTGTCGCTGTAGCGATAGCTGCAGACGCCGTCATAAGCGGCTTCCAGTTCATGTCCAATGCGGTTGGCCAGGTGCGTGCCCGTGGTGGTCGCCAACAGTTCGTCGTCCTTGCAGTCGATGGCGATCAGCCGCTCGAGCACGTGGGTCTGGCGCTCTTGCTGTTCGGCATGCTGCATGAGCTGGCGAATCTCCTGCTCATGGGTCGTGACGAAACGGCCCGACACGCGCACCTGGCCCGCCGCGGCATGGTCCTCAATACGTCGACAGGCGGGGCATACAGTTGACTCCAGTGGCCCGAGGCCGTTTGCTCCGTGCGGGTGCCATTCACCCTCGTGATAGACCGCGCCACATTGCGGGCAAAGCGCGCTGCCGCCCGGGCGAAGGGGTATGGCGTAGGGGTCGAAGGGACGGGTTTTGAACAATTTGTCCTTGTGGCTTTTCTGATACTTGTCCATTGGCGTGCTCGCTATAAGGATTGTGAAAATCGCAGCCCTTGGCATGCGCTGACCTGCACAGTGTCCGTCCATGGGCCAAGCTGCACTTGATAATCGTCAAACCCAGCGCTGCCACGCCGCTTGTGCCATCTGCTGTTCTTCTGTGGCGCTCTCAAGGACGCCGGCGCCAGTCAGGTGACAGCGGTGACGCCCTATCTGTGCTATGAGCGCAAGGACCGCAAGGTGGAATTTCAGGACTCGACCATTACACGCCACGTGGCTCGCCTGATGGAAAGCTGCGGCATCGACCGGGTGGCGCCGGACATGGGCGGCATCAAGCGTGCCGAACAGTTTCGCCAGGCACTGGCCCAGCTGCTCGCGCGCCCGGTTGCCATGGCCATGGTGGAAAAGCACCGGCAACACACGCAGCTCAGCGGGGAGTGCCTGGTGGGTAATGTGGCTGGCAGCACGGTCGTGCTGTTTGACGACATCATCAGTACCGGCCAGACACTGTTGCGGGCCGCACAAGCCTGCCATGGCGCTGGCGCATCCCGCATTCTGGCTGCCGCCGCCCACGGTCTGTTCACCACTGCAGGAGCGCTGTTCGAAAGCGGGATGTTCGAACGCATCCTGGTCGCCGACAGCATCACGCCCTTTCGCCTGCCCGCCGCTTGCCGGGCTCAGCTGGACATCTTCGACACCAGCGCCCTGGTTGCTCAACGCCTTATGCCGTGACGTGGTCAGCCGTACAGCCCTACACCACCAGGATATTGCAAGGCACCTGGTACAACACATGCTCGGTGGTGCTGCCGAACAGACGGTCCAGCCCCCGTGCGATGGGCCGCCCCATGACCAGCACGTCTACCGGCTGTGATTCGACGTATTCGCTGAGCACCGCGACCGGACGGCCCAGCACGAAGTGGCGGCGTTCCGATGGCGCTCCGAAGCGATCGGCCAGTTTTTTGAAATCATCCTCCAACGCTTGGCGCAAAGGCCCGGCAATGTCCCCGATGGCCCAGGCGGCATACCCCATATCGCCCATATAGGCCATCGACAGATCGCAGGCGTGCAGGAGGTCCAGTTGCGCCCCGGTCTGCAAGGCCAATGCACTGGCCTGCTGGACGATACTGTCATTTCGGGCCTGCCCCTCATCCGAGGTATCAGCCACATCCACCGCCGCCACGACCTGGCGTGGCAACGCCGGCAGGCTGGCACCGAGCAAGTAGACCGGGACCGGACAGTGGCGCAACAGCTGCCAGTCAAGCGGGGTGAAGAAGGCGCGCTTGAGCGCAGGCTCATGCTCGACCTGCTTGAGCAGCAGGTTCGGTTGCATCTCCAGCACGTGCTGCAGAATGTCATCCTGCAGGTCGTTGCTCCAGGCCACCTCGGCCGTCACCTGCACGCCAGAGGCACGCAGCACGTTTGCCTGGGCTTCCAACTGTTCCTGCTGAGCCTGCCGGTAAGCCTCCCGCTCCGTTTGATGCTTACCGGACTCCAGCAACCAGAGTTTGTCCAATGATTCGAGCAAGGCGACGATGTGCAGGCTGGCCGATGCAGACCTTGCCAGTGCAACGGCCTGCTCCAGGGCGACCGCCTGGTGCAGCATTGGGCGCATGATCAGCAACAGGCGTTGATAGTGACTCATGATTGCCTCCAACGGTGGGTCGGCCTGATCACTCAGGCATTGGGGGTTGCATCAGGGGTGCGGTCTTTTCCGGGATATCGGTTATGGTGGCTTCGGTCAGCAGCAAAATGCTGGCGACCGAGACCGCATTTTCAAGTGCCAGGCGCACGAAGGGCGCCCGTGACTGGCGTGCCGCCTCGGCCAAGCTCACGATGCCGGCATAAGTGCTTTGTGCCGCAGTCTGCGTGGCCACCAGCACCATCGGCGCGCCAGCGTTGCACACCCCGCTGGCCACCGGCTCGCCGCAATGGCGCGTGACGGGTAACGACTCCCCGGTCAGTGCCGCCTCGTCCAGGGTGGCCTGGGGACTCTGCAGGCGTACCGGCACGGTCTGACCTGGCCTGACCTGATCCACCGCTACCTCGTGCAGCCCGTCTTGTTCCTGCACCCACGCACGTTGCGGCGCTCGGTCGATCAGCGCGCGCAGTTCGCGCTCGGCATGCCGCACGCTGAACGCTTCGAGGGCTCGTCCGGTGGCCAGCATCAGCGCGACCACCGCAGCCAATTGCTGCATCTCGTCCTGAGCCTGGGTTGCCCGTCGTAGCGCCTCGTTGGCGGTCTGCTCGACCAGGTCGATGCGGTAACACACTTGATCGGCGCGCAACCTTGCAGTGGCGGCATTGTTCTCCGCCGATTCCAGGCGCGCATCGTACTCCTCAGCGCGCCACGCCGTGCAGCCGGACGCGGTAATCAGCAGCAGGCTTGCCCACCCGCAAAGCACATAACGTCGCATTTCCATACCCTAGTGCATGCCCAAGACACGCTGAGTATCGATTGCGGCGTGCGCCGCAGCCTGACATTTGTCAACCGCAAGCGGCCTGTTCACCGGGTTTGGCCTTTATCAATCGCGCTGTGGGGTACACGTGTAGAAACAAGGACTCAGGGCACTTCAGCCCCTCCCCTGCCCGCTACCGGAGCCGATCATGAACGACCTTGACTTGCGAGACCTTGTGCTCGAAGAGCTGGAGTTCAAACCCGATATCACGCTGCCAGCATCGGTGTGACGGTGTAGTCACCCTCTCCGGGCACGTCAACAGCTACGCCCAGAAAGTCAGTGCCGAGCGCACGGTCAAGGCCATGAAAGGCGTGCGCGGCCTGGCCGAGGGAATAGAGGTACGCCTGAACAAACTCGAAAAGTGGTCGAGCGTGCGGCCTGGTCGGTGCCGGGCGTCAGCAAGGTCGAAGATTATCTGTTGATCGCCTAGCGCCGCCGCGCCAAGGGGCGATGGCCATGAACAAGGATCAGCCCTGGAAGCTCTACTTACTGGCAGTCGGCCTGGCGGTGCTCGCAGCCGTGCAGTTCGGCCTGTTCAGCCAGCCGGCCGTGCACGCCATCCTTTACAGCCAGTTCCTGCAGTTGCTCGATCAGCAGAAAGTCAGCGACCGGCCCGACCGCAAGGGCCGCCTGGCGATCCTGAAAGTCCACCTGCACAAGATCATCTACAAGAATGACCTGGACTGCGTGTATTTCTCCTTCACCACCTATACCACAATAGGCTTCGGCGACATCGCCCCCACCGGCCATCTCAAGTACCTGACCGGCCTGCAGGCCTTGACGGGCCTGGTACTGATCACCTGGACCGCGTCCTTCCTGTTCCTGGAAATGCAGAAGTACTGGAAGGCCAAGTAGCGCTTGGTCAGGCACCTAGGGGGGAAGTCCATCGCCATTGCGCAACTTCAGGCATGTCTTCGCCATGTTCGATGAGGTAGAGCTTGTGCTTCTCCATCGTTGCCCAATAGCGGGCTCGGGCCTGCTCGAGCTGAGGCTGCAAGCGTGGCACGCGCTCGAACACATCGAGCAGCAACTGGTAGCGGTCCAGGTTGTTGATGACTGCCATGTCGAACGGCGTGGTGGTTGCGCCCTCTTCGCGAAAGCCCCGCACATGAAACCGTTGCGGATTGGCGCGCTTGTAAATCAGGCGATGGATCAACGCCGGGTAGCCGTGGAAGGCGAAGATGACCGGTCGATCTTCGGTGAACAGCCCATTGAAGTCGCTGTCGGACAGCCCATGAGGGTGCTGTTGTGACAGTTGCAGCGCCATGAGGTCAACGACATTCACCACCCTCACGCGCACATCAGGAGCCTGCTCCTGCAGCAGTGTAACTGCCGCCAGCACCTCCAGGGTCGGCACATCGCCCGCGCAGGCAAGCACCACGTCGGGCATCTCGTCATCGTGGGAGGCCCAGCCCCAGCGTCCGATACCTGATTGGCAATGCACGGCGGCCGCTTCGCTATCGAGCCATTGCCACTCCATCTGCTTGCCGGCGACGATCACATTGATGTACCCACGGCTGCGCAGGCAATGCTCAGCCACCGACAGCAGGCAGTTGGCGTCAGGTGGCAGATAGATCCGCGCCAGATTGGCCTTCTTGTTTGCCAGCAGATCGAGCAGACCCGGGTCCTGGTGCGAGAAACCATTATGGTCCTGCCGCCAGACATGCGAAGTCAGGAGGATATTCAATGATGCGATCGGCTTGCGCCACGGCACCTCGGCAGCTGTCTTGAGCCATTTGGCATGTTGGTTGATCATCGAATCGACAATATGGATGAAGGCTTCGTAGCAGGAAAACAGGCCATGGCGACCCGTCAGCAGATACCCCTCCAGCCAGCCCTCGCAGATATGCTCACTGAGGATCTCCATGACTCGCCCTTGTGCCGAAAGGTGTCCATCATCGCTGGCGTGAGCATCCAGCCACACCTTGTCGGTAACCTCGAACACTGCATCCAGCCGGTTGGACGCCGTTTCGTCAGGGCCGAACAGGCGAAAATTCTGCGACGCAAGGCTGTTCTTCATCACATCGCGCACATACCCGCCCAGCACTCTGGTCGACTCGGCCCGCACCTGACCCGGGCCCGGCATCGGCACGCAGTAATCGGCGTAGTGCGGCAAGTCCAGTGCCCGCAACAATAGGCCGCCGTTGGCATGCGGGTTTGCGCTCATGCGCCGCCGGCCAGTCGGGGTCAGTGCGGCCAGCTCAGGCAGCAACGCGCCCTGTGCGTCAAAAAGCTCATGGGGACGGTAACTTTCCAGCCATTGTTGCAGCTGCAGCAGGTGCGGCGGTTTGCCAAGGTCCGACAACGGCAACTGATGGGACCGCCAGGTGCCCTCTACGCGTTGCCCATCCACGTACCTGGGCCCCGTCCACCCTTTTGGGGTACGAAGAATCAGCACCGGCCACAATGGCCTGTCGATCACCTGCGGGTCTTCGGCATGCCGCGCGAGGCGCTGGATCTGGCTGATCTTCTCGTAGATGACTTCCAGCGTCCTGGCCAACGCACGATGGACGTCCATCGGCTCGTCACCCTCGACAAAATAGGGATCATAACCATAGCCATACATGAGGCTGGTCAGTTCCTCCTCGCTGATCATCGACAGCACGCTGGGGTTGGCGATCTTGTAGCCGTTCAGATGCAGGATGGGCAGCACTGCGCCATCGCGGGCGGGGTTGAGGAACTTGTTGCAATGCCAGCTGGCAGCCAGTGGCCCGGTTTCGGCCTCACCATCACCAATGACGCACGCCACGATCAGATGCGGATTGTCCAGGGCGGCACCATAGGCATGGGCCAGCGAATAGCCCAGTTCGCCCCCTTCGTGAATGGAGCCAGGCACATGGGGGCCGACATGGCTGCCTATGCCATAGGGCCAGGAAAACTGCCGAAAGAGCCGGGCCATTCCAAGGGCGTTGCGCCCAACCGATGGGTTGAGCTCGGTGTATGTACCGTCCAGGTACGCCTGAGCGACCAGAGCAGGGCCGCCGTGGCCAGGGCCCGTGACGAACAGCACATCGAGGCTGTACTGGCGAATCAACCGGTTCAGATGGGTATAGATGAGGTTGAGCCCCGGCGAAGTCCCCCAGTGGCCCAGCAGCCGAGGTTTGACATCGGCCAAGGTCAACGGCCTGGTCAGCAAGGCATTGTCCTGCAGATAGATCTGGCCAACGGTGAGGTAGTTTGCCGCCCGCCAATAGGCGTCCAGGCTTTCGAGTTCTTCAGTACCCGGGACATCACTCATGCCAGCCTCCTTTCGTCATCGCGCACGCGGGCGCTCAAAGGTCTTCGCCGCGAAGATCTTCCTCCCGCCGGCTCTGTTGACGGATCAGCAGTGACAGTTCGTGCAGGTGGTCCGACAGCAGGCCCACCAGATCGTCCGCCGTGGCAATGCCGACCAGCAGACCGAAATCATCGACTACCGGAATACGTCGGATATTGGCGCGCCGCATGTTGAGGATGACATCGAACAGGTCCTCGTTCTGGTTCGCGGTGATCAGAGGCCGGGGCAGTACATCGACCGCCTGCAGGTCCTCCTGATCCGGTGGGTTGCGCGCAATGATCCGCAACGCTAGGTCGCGATCGGTGATCAGGCCGATGGGCCGACAACGCTCGCCGTCGACATGTTCGGCCAGCACAAGATCGCCGACATGGTACTGATTCATCATGCGCGCCGCGGCATAGATGGAGATACCGGGTGGTGCGGTGACCACGTCCCGGTTGCAGTATTTGCCAATGGACATCATGTTCTACCTCCACAGGCGGAGCCTCCTTGCTCCTCGATGCAGTGAGGGTGGGTGATCATTTACCGCTCTTGATCGGAATCACCTTTTCCGGATGGATGGCTTCGGCACGCTTGGGCAGGTGCACCAGCAGCACGCCCTTGTTGAACTGGGCGTCGATTTTCTCGGCGTCGACCCCACGGGGCAGCTGGAAAACCCGTTCGAAGCTGCCGTAATGGCGCTCGGACAGGTGATATTCCTTGCGTTTTTCGTCCACTTCCTCCTTTTTCTCGCCGCGGATCAACAGGTTGCCATTGACGAGCTTGATCTCGATATCCTTGGCATCCACGCCAGGCAACTCGGCGCTGATGCGGTACTCCTCGGCCAGCTCGCTGATGTCCATGGCCGGCATGCCGTGGGTGAACAGGTCACGCCGCCAGAACGGTTCGACATCGAACGGTGTGTGGCTGAACGGCATGCGCGTCGGCCGCCATCCAAAATCCTCGAACAGGCTGTCGATCTGACGGCGCAATTGCTGGAAGGGCCGCCACAGCTCTGAAGGTTCTACGCTGGGCGGCGAACCTTCGGTTGGCTGGCTGGCGACGGGGGTAACAGGCACTTTCTTGGCAACGTCTGACATGGAGTTCTCCTCGAATGGGTGAATGAGTATTGCCTCCCAGGGAGACGCCTCGATCATGCGCCGTGGGGCAGCACCCCATTTGATCTTTATCAACAAGGTGAAGTCCCTGCCGCCCGCTGGTTTGATCCTGGTCAAAGTGCCGGATTGGCGACGGCCTAGGCTGATTACAGCAAGCCATCATTACCGTGCGAGGCAGTCATGGACCGGGAGGGTGCCAGCGTCCGCGTGCTCCAGACATTGCCCGGCCTGGGTATCCAGCAATTCGTGCGCCTGGCCCTTTGCAGCCAGCCATGCAGCGAGGCAATGGCTGGCCAGTACTGCGTGCTCAGCGGTCGAACCGAGTGCTGGCCATGCAGTTACGTGACCCTACCTGGCGTGGCCGGGCAATTTATCGTCAGCACTCAGAGTGCGCAGCCCTTGGGACGGGCGGGGGAACTGTTCGACTATTCCGGGCCGCTTGGCAGCGCTTGGCCGTTGCCCCTGCAAAGTACAAGGTTGCTGGCCATCAGTCGCGCCGACGGCCTGCTGTCCTTACTGGGGGCGCTGGATGAGATTCGCTGTTGGCTGCCCTGGATACAATTGCAGCTGTCACATGACGGCATTGCGGCTGAACTGCTGCCAGACGATTGTCGAACCTGGCTGTCGGCTCTGTCGTTACTGCCGCGTGACAGCAGCAGTGGCTGGTGGCAAACCAGGCGCTTGCTGATCACCTTTCACCCGGACACGGTGTACTGTTGCGCACCGCCACAAGTGGCGCGCCAGGTAGCCCAGCTGTGCTGGCAAACAGGCGTAGCACCGCAGCGTATCTGGATACGCACGGATCATGTGCCACGCCCGATCTGGGTGGGGCACTCCGCCGAGAACTGGCCTGTGCAACGCTATGACCGGGTGCTTGCCGCGCTCAAGTGGGCTCCTCCAGATGGGTCAGGTTGACCAGGCCTTGCATGTCGATGAGCCTGACCTCACGCCCGGCGCACAGCACGAGACCTGCATGGACGAAACGGCTGAACAGGCGGCTGACCGTTTCCAGCGTAAGGTCCAGGTAGTTGGCGATATCACCACGGGACATGGGCAGGTTGAACACACCCGCCCGCAACCCCCGCGCCTGGTAACGCGCCGACATGCCCAGCAGGAAGATCGCCAGCCGCTGCTCGGCACGCCCATGGCAGCAGCGCAGGTGCTCGTCCTTGCCCTGGATCCCTAGGCTGAGCATGTGCAGCAACTGATAACGCAACCCCGGAATCTGGCCGGACAGGTCCACCAACTGATCCAGCCTGATGGAGCAGACCAGCGAGAGTTCCAGGACAACGGCAAAGCTTCGGTAATGACTGGCACCAATAGCGTCCAGCCCGAGCATTTCACCCGGCAGGAGGAAGCCGGTCACCCGCTCGGTGCCCTCGGCATCGAGCAGAAAACTCTTGATCGCCCCAGAGCGCAAGGCAAACACGTGCTCCATGGGTTCATTGGCCTTGAACAGGTACTCACCCCGCTTCAATGGCCGGTTACGGCGGACAATCCGCTCCAGTTTGTCCACTTCGTCGGCGCTGAGGCTGGCGGGCAGGCATAGCCGGCTCAACGAGCACGCAAGGCACTTCACATGGGGCCTTGCCCCCATTTCTGCAGAGCCTGACATGACGATGCCTCCGCTTTTTTTGCAGGCGGGCATCTATTCAAGTTAGCGGTCCCACAAAATGTTAGCGGTCTGTCCGACCAAGGGTTGGATGCCACCCAAGGTGACTTGATGAAGATCAAACCGCGCCTTGCGTGCGCCTGCATGCTCAAGCGTCGAACGCTTCGCAGAAGTCCGACTGTATGCCAGGCGCTCTCAGCCAAAAGGTGAAGATCATGGAAATCAGTAGCTTGCTTGTCCTTGCAGCCGACGAAGATCGATACGATCCAGCTATCGAACAGGCGATCGAGCTGGCGACGGCTGTCGGCGCCTTGGTGACCCTCGCCATCCACATAGCACCTGCTACCGAGGCCAGACATCTTGATACCCTGGGCAGACAGAAAGGCCTGGCGAAGGTCTTCCTCGACAGCGGCATCCACCTGGAGCCGGAGGTCATGCGAATCAAACCCACGGCGAAAGCACTGGTCAAACTGGCCAGGGCATGCGCCGCCGACCTGATAATTCTGCAGGCTCAAGCCGACGGGCGTGTCAGTTTCGGCCTCGAACTCATGCGGCTTGCGCCCTGCCCCGTGTTGTTCGCACGGGAACGTTCAGAGCCAGGTCAAGCCAAGCTGTTTGTAGCGGCGCCGGCCAGCTGCGAAGACCTGGACGACGGGGACGCGAATGCCGCAGTCGTCGAGGCCGCGAGGCTCATAACCCATGCGCGCAAGGCGAAGATGCATCTCTTCTGCGTTTATGACCAGGCCGCCCTCCTGCGTCACAGCGAGCACTACAGCCTAGCGGAAATCCCCTCGTATGAATCCGTCGCAAGCGCATTCAAACGCTTCGTCGCGCAACTGGGCATCCCTAACGCCCATCACCAGTTGATCGTCGGATCATGCGCGCACACCCTCTGCGCATACGCCAATCGCTGCGGCTACGACACCGTAGTGATCACCAGCCCTCACCGCGCCTGGCAGTTCGCGACCCTGGAATACCTGCTAAGCAGCCTGAAATGCAACTTGCTCGTGGTACCCGTAAAGCCACGCCAGCAGGAGTTGGCTATCCCTGAATCGGGGGAGCTTTATCTATCGGTTTGACAGCTCATGAGTGACGCATTTGACAACTGTCAAGTCGGCGCAGGGCCCACTGTCGACACTGAACTTCCTTGTTCATTCGACATAGAGGACATTGCCATGGCGCCCGCCGAAACTTCCCGTGTGCACACAACGCCTTCGTTCCCCAAACCTTCGGGTGAATACTGGATCGAAGCCCTTGAAAACGGCGTTCACGTGTTGATCAGGCCCTTGCAAGCCCAGGACCGAGCACGCGCCTTCATCGAACGGCTGTCGCCCGAATCGGGGTTCACCACCGTCGCTGACCCGGATGATGCTAGCCAGGTCATCCACCGGCTCTCCCTGATCTGAACCCTGGGCCGTCGCACCCTGACGGGTCAATGCGCGGCGGCCCGATTATGGGAGGCTCCCCATGAACGGCCCTTCGAAGAAATTGATGGAAAGACTCTACGGCAAGCAGTATCAGGTCGACACTGCCGATATTGCCCCGGTGCTTCATCAGTACGCCGAACCTTTGCCGAACCTCGATACGCCGGCATTCGCAGCGCTGTTCGATCGCTACGCTGACGCGCGCGTCATCCTGCTGGGCGAGGCAAGCCACGGCAGCAGCGAATTCTATCGCGCCCGAGCGGCGATCACCCGGCGCCTGATCGAACAGCATGGCTTCAACATCGTCGCCGTCGAGGCCGACTGGCCGGATGCCGGGCATGTCGATCAGTACGTCCGAGGCTTGGCGCACTCGGCGTGGAAGCGCCATATTTTCAGCCGTTTTCCAACCTGGATGTGGCGCAATAGCGAAGTCAAAGCCTTCGCCCAATGGCTGCACGGGCACAACCGACTGCTGCCCACCGACCACCGCGTGGAATTCCGCGGCCTGGATGTCTACAGCCTGCGCAATTCCATCCATGAAGTCCTGGTGTATCTGGACCGGGTCGATCCGCATCTGGCCCATGAATCCCGTCGCCGCTACGGTTGCCTGACACCTTGGCAGGACGACCCCGCGCTGTACGGGCACTTTGTCGAGCACGGTGGCGTCATGCCATGCGAGCAACCGGTGATCCAGCAACTGAATGCCATGCTCGCCGAGCAATTGTCAGGGCTTGTCCGCAATGACGAAGCTTTTTTCAACGCAACGCAGAATGCCCGTGTAATCATCGCCGCAGAGCAGTACTACCGCGCCATTTACCGAGGTTCGACGGCGTCCTGGAACCTGCGCGACCGGCACATGTTCGATACCTTGCGCGCGCTGCTGGAACACCGTGGCCCCCACGCCAAGGCGGTGGTCTGGGCTCACAACTCCCATATCGGCAATGCCGCAGCCACAGAAATGGGCTGGAAAGGCCAGTTCAACATCGGCCAGCTTTGCCGCAGCGCTTTCGGGCACGACGCGGTGTTGATCGGCATGGCCACCGACCGCGGCCAGGTGGCCGCCGCCGATGACTGGGACGGCGACATGCAGATCAAGGAAATCCGTCCTTCGCGCAGCGACAGCTGGGAGCACCAGTTCCGCCTCGCAGGCGTGCCAGCCTGCCTGAGCGACTGGCGCGACCCACAGCGCAAGGCGTTGCGCCATGTGTTGTCCACGGCGCTACTCGAACGCGCCATCGGCGTCATCTATCGCCCCGAGAGCGAACGGCTGAGCCACTACTTTGAGGCGGTGCTGGCCGAGCAGTTCGATGCGCTGCTCTGGTTCGAACAGACCCAGCCAGTGACTGCCCTGCCCTTGCCGAAACAACAGCATCTTGAGCCAGAGGACGAAACCTATCCATTTGGTGTATGAGCCTCGGCGAAGCCCCATCAGACGGATATGTGCTGCAGGTACTTCACGAACCAGTCACCGGCGAGCGCCGCGGCCTTCGCCAAGGTGCCAGGCTCTTCGAAAAGATGCGTAGCGCCTGGTACCACTTCAAGATGCCGCTCACAGCTCAGCAAGCGGTCCACCTGACGATTGAGCTCAAGGACCAGGACGTCGCAGCTACCTACGATGTGCAAGGTTGGCGCTTGTACACGGTCCAGCATCGGCCCAGCCAGGTCTGTTCTGCCGCCTCTGCTCACCACCGCCGCCACGCGCTCGGGGCGCTGCGCAGCCGCCCACAGGGCCGCAGCGGCCCCCGTGCTTGCACCGAACAAGCCAATGCGCAACGTGCCCAGCTGCGGATCGCTTGCAACCCAATCGATGACATCGATCAAGCGCTTGGCCAGCAAGGCAATGTCAAAGCGCAATTCTCCGGTCTCGTTATCGAGTCGTTGCTCAGCCTCGGTCAGCAGGTCGAAGATTATTGATCCCAGGCCACGTGCCGCGAGAGCGTCTGCTACGTATTGATTACGGGCGCTCAGGCGCCCGCTGCCGCTGCCATGGGCAAAGATGACCAAGGCGCAGGCGTTGGCCGGCTCACGCACGTCCGCGATGAGTTCGACGCCTGCCAGCTTCACCGTCTGTGTGCGAACTTCAACCCTGTGCTCAGTCATGGGGCGCACTCCGGTAAAGCGCTTGCTGATCGGCTTGCCCCATGAGCGTCATCACTTCCTCGTCTGATGTCTGCGGGAAATCCTGATACCAATAGCCAACCGAAACCATCCGCTCAGGCACCAGCGGGCACACCAGCTCATCCACTTCACCGTACAGCGCTTCGAGCGTTTCTGGCGGTGCGACCGGGACGGCGACGACGATCCGCGCCGGTGACTGGGCTCGCGCAGCCTGGATAGCCGCCCTCATCGTGGCGCCAGTCGCCAGGCCATCATCGATGAGAATCACCACCTGGTCCTTGAGCTGCAGGGCTGGCCGCCCTCTCCGGTAGGCCCGTTCGCGCCGCGCCAGCTCCTCGGTTTCCCTGGCAACCACGGCGTCGAACAACGCCGGTTCTACCGGGTAGGCCCGCAGCATGTCGTCATTGAGGACCGTAACGCCGCCGCTGGCTATCGCACCCATGGCGAACTCGGGGTGAAACGGCATGCCGAGCTTGCGCACCACCAGCAGGTCCAGGCGCACATTGAGGGCAGTCGCGACTTCGTAGGCCACTGGAACGC
Organism: Pseudomonas sp. LTR0; assembly: GCF_036630035.1. Classification (NCBI taxonomy): domain Bacteria; kingdom Pseudomonadati; phylum Pseudomonadota; class Gammaproteobacteria; order Pseudomonadales; family Pseudomonadaceae; genus Pseudomonas; species Pseudomonas sp. LTR0. The sequence goes on along the minus strand of NZ_CP123734.1, from coordinate 2,715,331 downwards.
CACCACGCGGCAGTGCGAGCACGATCACGTCGGGCCTGCCGGCGTAGCGGGTCAGTGGCTCGACCAGGCGTCGTCCACCCTGGGTACGGTCGGCAAACAAGGTTGGCAAGGCAAGATCATGGGACATGAATACCTCCCGCGCCGTAATGGGCGCCTGTCATTGCAGAGTCCGATGGGGGCCATTGATCGCTTCAAGGCGTGACTGCACGCCCCTCCTCGGGCAACAGGTCGAACTGCGCGAGGCAATGCTGCTCATCAGCGGGCGTGAGCGCCTTCAGACCGCTCACTTCCTGGGTGGCGTAGATCGGCCCGCTGTAGCCCTCTTGCGCCAGCACCGGAAGATAACCGCTATGGATCTCAGCGCCTTAGCGACAAAGCCCTGACGGGCCTTGTACGGTTACCCCTGTGAATGCTCGGGCGAGATCACCAGCACACTGCTGGACAACCGGTGCATGACACGCTCGGCAGTGCTGCCAATGAACCAGCCGATACCATGGTGGTGATAACTGCCCATCACCAGCACGTCGATGTCATGGCTGTCCATGAACAATCCCAGGACCTTGGCTGGGTCGCCCATGTGCATGTGGCGATGCTCGCTGGCGATGCCATTGCGCTCGGCCAGTGCCTGGAAGGCCTCACTCTGGGCTTCGTGAAGTGTCTGGGCGAGGTTGGAGTCGAGTAAGAACGAATGCTCACGACTACTGCTGGCGTCCAGGTACATCGACCCCAGGTCGTAGACGTAGAGCAAGTCGATCTGGGCATTGCACTGCAAGGCCAGTTTCAGCGCCTCGCTGATGATCTGGTCATTGAAGCCTTCATACTGGTCTTCGGGCCTGGACAGGTCGACGGCCGCCAGTATCCTGCGCGGCAAGGCGTGGCTGGCTTTGTGTACCAGGTGCAACGGTATGCGCGTATCCCGCAACAGCTGGATATCCAGCGACGTGAACATGGCGCGCATCCACCAGGGCTCGTGCTCGAACTCCTTGATCAACATGGCAAACGGTTGCTCGCGCAAATGCACCAGGATCTCGTTCAGCGGATGCAGCACCCAGACCACTTCGGTGGTGACCGTGATGCCAGTGCGCCGCATCGGTAGCGCCTGGCTTTCCAGCCACTCGCGGTGCTGGCGCACATAACCATCGCGCATCACCGCCAGGGCCTGGTCATTGACCAGGCCCGCCGTGGCCAGCCCCTCGACATAGTCGAAAGCGACGATGTGCAACGCCATGCCCTTGGCTTTGGCCAATGCTGCAGCGCGATCATAGACCGGGGTTCGGCGCATCAGGGGCGACGCGATCAACAAGAGTCGTTGCGGGTTGGCCATGGCACACCTCTGTAGTTGGGAAGCGTGCCCCGATCATCTGCCACCGCCCTGCGCGCGACTTGATGTTTGTCAACTCACGCACCGTGCAGACGACCGGTAATTCGGACCGTGCGGAAAATTGACGCCGATCAAGGATCCATGGCGAATCTGACGCACCTAGATCAAGAACAATCACGCAGTGCCTCGGGAGACATGCCATGGCGCTCATGAAAGCGGCTGTTATCGTTGAGAATAACCGTATCGTGCTGGAGGACAAGCCTATCCCCGATATCGGTCCGCTAGATGCGCTGGTGCGCATCACCACCACGATCTGCGGCACCGGTTCGTGATACTCAGTGCTATGTGGTTAGGATTGCTCGCATAAGCTGTGCAGGATGGCCAAGGCTTCTAGTGGTAGATTTAAAGCTGGCAATGGAATTGATAACTGCCCTTTACGATCATGGATGTGGTCATTCCGAAATCTTCGTTATATTAGGTCTGATAAACCACAGGTTATCCGAAACTATTGCAGCGTTGAGCGAGATGAAATTGACAGAGCCGGTACAAATGCCCTCCTCCCAGCCGTTGGTGCTGGCGGAGCTAGCCGACAGCACCCGCGCCGCGGCCGAGGCATTCATCGCGGCAGGCACCGCAGCCAATACCGTGCGCAGCTACCAGAGCGCCCTCACCTACTGGTCTGCGTGGCTGCGATTGCGTTATTGCCGCTCGCTCGGCGACGGCGCGTTGCCTCCCGTGGTCGCCGTGCAATTCATCGTCGATCACTTGGCCAGGCCCGATACTGCTGGTAACTGGACACACCTGCTGCCGCCGGCAGTCGATGCCGCGCTGGTTGCAGCCAAGGTCAAGGGCAGGCCGGGGCCACTGTCGTTCAGCACAGTTAGCCATCGCTTGGCAGTTTTGGCGAAATGGCATCGCGTGCGAAGCTGGGATAACCCAAGTGAGGCTCCTGCGGTGAAGACTCTGCTTCGCGAGGCACGCAAGGCCCAGGCGCGCCAAGGCGTATCCGTGCGGAAGAAAACCGCAGTGGTGTTGGAGCCGCTGCAGGCGATGCTCGCCACCTGCACTGACGGCGTGCGTGGCGTGCGCGATCGCGCCCTGCTGTTGCTGGCCTGGAGCGGCGGTGGCCGGCGCCGCTCGGAAATCGTGGGTTTGCAGATCGAAGACCTGCGCCGTCTGGACGCCGACACCTGGCTATATGCACTTGGGGCAACCAAAACCGACAGTAGTGGCGTGCGTCGGGAAAAACCGCTGCAGGGGCCAGCGGCACAAGCACTTAACGCCTGGCTCGCTGTAGCACCGGCCAGCAACGGCCCCCTGTTTCGCCGTTTGTACAAAGGGGGGCGGGTCGCGACTGTTGGCCTGTCCGGCGACCAGATCGCGCGCATTGTCAAGCGTCGCGCGGCACTGGCAGGCCTCGACGGTGACTGGGCGGCGCACAGCCTCCGCTCGGGCTTCGTCACCGAAGCCGGACGCCAGGGTGTGCCTCTGGGCGAGGTAATGGCGATGACCGAGCACCGCAGTGTCAGCACGGTGATGGGCTACTTTCAGGCCGGTTCGCTGCTGGGCAGTCGTGTCAGCCAGTTATTGACCACTTCTTCACCGGAAAAAGACAACCCTGACGAGGCAGAGGACGGCTAACCCTTGCTTCTGAACACACCCTTGCCGTCATATTGTCGCTCTTCACTACTAAACAGAGATGCTCTATGCAAATAGCGTTCGGTATCACGGTCATGCTGGTCTTGGCCGTCGTTTTTTCTGCTCGGCCTAGCCGAAGCTAACCACATGCTGGTCTTCGGCTTGCTCCTCGCAGTCTTTTCCGCGCTGGTCATCATCGCCTTGGCCGCCACGGCAAAAATTCAGGCCATGCGGGCGACTTTTGTGCCAACGCCAGCGATCGCTGAGAACAAGTCATCCACCTTCACCAACATCACCCCCTGCAGCACTATGCAACCCCCGAGCATCGAGAACTACCGCGTTTCAGCGAGCCTCCCTGAAAACCCACATGCGCCTGTGCTTCGACAACATTCGCTACCACGAGGAAATTACCCTGCCCGCGCGCTGGCAGGTCAGGCCGGAGCCATCATCATCGCTGCTCTGCTGACAACGATCTGCGCCGATCGCCCATTTGACTCCAGCTTGCAGCCGGGCAGTAGGCAACGCCTTGCGCAGCAGTGCACAGACTTGCGCTTCCAGATATTCGGCACGAGTCCGAGCCATTTTCATTTTTACCGTCGGAGCGAGATCATCCAACAGTGCACGCATGCCCCCGTGAATGTGGCTAAGTACCAGATGCGGTATGGGCAGCAAGTACTCGTTCCCGGTATTGATGCACGGTGCCGACCAGATCGGGTTGCCCATAAAAAAGTGCGGGATGGCGTCGGCACTTAAGCTTTCAGGCATAAGTGACAGCTGGTCCAATACCCGCAGCACCATGTCCTTATCACGCCCTGAAACCAGCTCGATACGCTCTGGATCAGCCACCAACAGCCGGACCAGTTGCCGATTAGCGTGAGACCACAAAGCCGTGGCCACTTGTTCGCGACTGACAGAGTCTGGTAAATGCTGCAAAAATTCCTCTGGATCGCCCTCCGCAAAATCGTCCTCGCGATAAAATGCATGCACCATATCGTTCACGGTTTCGCAACGGAATACAGCGAAAAGCCGCTGCAAACGTGCAGAGCTGCGCTGCTCGACATCTACCAGTGCGGCTTTCGCAATGTCGATCACTCGGCAGCAATCTGCTTCTCCAGAGCTGTAATGGCCGCTTTGATCACCAGAGCACTGGAACTGCTTCGCTCAATCGCGATAGAAAGAGCTCCTTGGGATTCCGCAAGCTCTTGGATGTTCTTGGAAATGCTGAAGTCCAGGCGGTTGGCTATCGCGTCATAGCGGAATTCTTCGCTACCCGCCAGTGAGCCGGTATCGCGGCTACGTAACTGGCCGTTAGCTTCGGACTCATACATGATCTCACCTCGCAGCTTGTCGAGCGTGCGCACCAACTCACCGGCCGGGTCGTACTGATGGCGACGATGGATCGGGTTGACTGCTACCAGATACCGGCGCTCGTCGTAGCAGTAGAATCAGCCCAGTTTAAAATAAAATTCAATGAACCTATTAAAGTTACTCCACTGCGGGCGAAGTCGCCCCGCTTTGAAAGCTTCCAATCTCTCACCAAGGGAAATCTCAAGCACCTCTCCAGTCCTGGAATTATAGTAATATCCACTTTCACCCTCAAAGCTATCCAAGGGTATGTAATCAAGACTCAGACCTAGAGTGTCATGGGTGCGTTTCAGCGCAAGATCAAACTTGGTATTTTTAGAAAACCAACCAAGCTGATAGAGTTCATGCCCTCCCGAGGAAAATGTGGGGCCATCTTCAGCATGCAAGTAAAACTCAGCACAGTCCGACCCTATATCAATTCCTAATTTAACTAGTTCAGCCTCATAATCTGCGCTAGCATCATCATACCACCAGCCTTTTTGGCGGCAAAAATTTTTAACTTTATCCGATAGCATTTTTAAATCAGCCACAAGTTAATTTACTTGAACGAATATTTTTCCACCTGCGCTCTCGACATCCAATAACTTTCTCTGTCGCCATTAAAACACGCTCACAGTGCGCGTTTCCACTAAGCCCCGCTCTCGAAAAAGTCAACCACTTACCCATGGTCAACAGCCCTTCCGCCTTCGTTCGCCTTCCCAAATTTCCGTGCGGTCACCTCACGATGCATTTTGCAATGGTCGAGTCAGTTTCCGTCAACGGACGGGTAGATAGCAGAAATATTTCGTTGGTTGGCGCGTATTTTTGGCGACATCCGAACTAATCTGCAAGCTTGCTGTTGTATCACTTGGCTTTTATCAAGCCCACCTCAAGGGGCCCGGGTAGGCTCCCGGACACCGTTATCCAATAAGGAAAAACACCATGAAGCGCCCCGCTCCATCAAGAGTCCGTCTGTATGACGAACACGATCTGGACAGTGTGCTGCGCTCGATGGCCCGGCAGGCCATGGCTTGCCTGCCTACGTCTGAAGTGGCGCTGGTAGGCATTCAGCGGCGTGGTGAGCCGCTGGCGCAGCGCCTGCAACTGCACCTGCAAGCACTGACCGGCGCTGCGCCATTGCCGCTCTACCCGATCAAGGTCAAGCGCTATGCGGACGACCTGAGCCTCCTGCATGCCCATACTCAACTCACCGAGAGCCCTGAACTCGCCAAGCTCGACCTTGCCGAAACCACCTTGCTGGTGGTCGATGACGTGCTCTACGAAGGGCACTCTCTGCTGCGCACCTGCGCCTACCTCGCCGAACTGGGTGCGCGCCACCTCATCAGCGCTGTGCTCGTCGACCGCCACGTCTGCCGCCAACCGGTGCATGCCGATATCGTCGGCATTCATTTGCAGGTCGCGGCGCAAGATATCGTCGAATGTCATGTGCCTCCCTACGAAGGCCAATTCTGCGTGGAGGTGGTGCGCCATGGCCGAACAGGCGATACCGCGTGATTCAACTGCCAGGTAAAGACCTGATCGTCAGGATGCTGCACGGTGTATGGCTGACAAGCCGCTGTGAGGATCGCAGCCTTTGGCATGCGCTGACCTGCACAGTGTCTGCCCATGGCCCACGCTGTATTTGATAATCGTCAAACCCAGCGGTGCCAAGCCGCTTAAGTTGCCGGTAACCACCCAGGGAGCATCGCCCATGAACACCACAGCACCGTTGATGTTTGCATTGCAAGGCAGCGAGGGCTATGGCGATGCCGTTGCCCGACGCCTGGGCCTCTCCCTGTCGGCACATGTAGAGCGAGACTATGAGGACGGCGAGCACAAGTGCTGGCCCCAGGATGCGGTCGAGGGGCGAAACACCGCCGTGTTCCACTCGCTTTATGGCGATATGCACCACAGCGCCCACGACAAACTGTGCCGGCTGCTGTTCTTCTGTGGCGCGCTCAAGGACGCCGGCGCCAGCCAGGTGACAGCGGTGACGCCCTATCTATGCTATGGGCGCAAGGACCGCAAGGTGGAATTTCAGGATTCGACCATTACCCGCCACGTGGCTCGCCTGATGGAAAGCTGTGGCATCGACCGGGTGGTGGCGCTGGATGTGCATAATCCCAGCGCGTTCGACAACGCCTACCGGATACCAGCCTGGAACCTGGACTGCGCGCAGCTGTTTGCCCAGCGCCTGGCGCCGCTGCTTGTTGCGCAGGGCATCACGGTGGTGTCGCCGGACATGGGCGGCATCAAGCGCGCCGAACAGTTTCGCCAGGCACTGGCCCAGATACTGGCGCGCCCGGTCGCCATGGCCATGGTAGAAAAGCACCGGCAACACACGCAGCTCAGCGGTGAGTGTCTGGTGGGTAAGGTGGCGGGCAGCACGGTCGTGCTGTTCGACGACATGATCAGCACCGGCCAGACACTGCTGCGTGCCGCTCAAGCCTGCCATCGAGCCGGCGCTTCACGCATTCTGGCTGCCGCCACCCACGGACTGTTCACCAGCGCAGGGACGCTGTTCGAAAGCGGGATGTTCGAACGCATCCTGGTCGCCGACAGCATCATGCCCTTCCGCCTGCCCGCCCCTTGCCAGGCCCGGCTGGACATCGTCGACACCAGCGCACTGGTCGCTGAGCGCCTCCTGCTGTCGAGATCAAACGGGACTGCCAAGGGCGCCCAACCTGCAGCGTTTACGTAGTCAAGCATTGAACATTAGCCCCCTATTCGGCCACGCGTTGCACGTTGCCGGACCAAGGTTCAAAACATTGAACGCGGCAAGGAGTTTGCGATGGCTGATTCAAGCAAAAAAATGAGCCTGGTCGGGCTCACGACGCTGGTGACAGTCAACATGATGGGTTCGGGGATCATCATGTTGCCTACCAACATGGCTCAACTAGGCGCCGTCTCGCTGTTGTCGTGGCTTTTCACGGCGATCGGCTCGATGGCCATCGCTTATTGTTTTGCCCAGTGCGGCGTCTTCTGCTCACGCTCCGGCGGGTTGTCAGCCTACACAGAAGAAGCTCACGCGAAGTCAGGTTTTTTCCTCTGCTCGTACCTGTACTTCCTGTCTCTGGCCATCGCCAACGTAGCCGTGGCCATTTCTGCGGTGGGCTACATGACCGCCTTCTTGCCCTGGCTGGGTAGTGGTGCCATCCCGTTGTGCATAGGGACCGTCGGGCTAATCTGGCTGACCACCTTCGCCAACTTCGGCGGTCCCGGCATCACCGGCAAGATCGGTGCTTTCACGGTCTGGGGCGTGATCATTCCGGTAGCAGGCCTTTGCATCATCGGCTGGTTCTGGTTCAAGCCCGATGTACTGGTCGCCGCCTGGAACCCTAACGATCTGCCGATTTCCGAGTCCATCGCCAAAGCCATTCCTCTGACCCTGTGGGCGTTCCTGGGCATGGAGTCGGCGGCCCAAGCCACCGATGCCGTGGAAAACCCCAAGCGCAACGTGCCACTGGCCTGCCTGTTCGGCACCTTGGGGGCTGCCGGTGTCTATATACTGTCGACCACCGTCATCCAGGGCATCATTCCCAATGCCGATCTGGCCAAGTCCACGGCCCCCTTCGCGCTGGTCTACGCCACGATGTTCAATCCATTGGTAGGCCATATCGTCATGGCCCTGGCGGTCATGGCGTGTGTCGGCTCGCTGCTGGGGTGGCAATTTACCTTGGCGCAAACTGCCAAGATGACCGCCGACCAGAACCTGTTCCTCAAGTTCTTCAGCAAGGTCAACGCCATGAACGCCCCTGTCGTCGGCATGATCGTCTGTGGCGTGCTGCAAACCTTGATGGCCCTGTCGACCATTTCACCGGATGCCGCCGCCCAGTTCAGCAAGCTGGTCAACCTGGCGGCGGTGACTAACCTCATCCCATATTTAACCGCGCTGACCGGTCTGCTGGTCATCATGTACAAGGCCGGTGTCTCAACGACGATCTACGCGCGCAACCTGGTGGTGCTGCTGGTTGCGGTGACGTACTCCTTGTATGCCCTGTATGCCTGCGGCAAGGAGGCGGTGATGGGCGGCACCTTGGTGCTGGCCTTCGGCTACCTGCTCTATGGTTTCCTCGCGAAGCGTTTCACCGACACGCTGCCAGCCGAACAGGCCGGGGCCGGCAATCCTTAGGCGCGGCAGCCAGGACTGCACAGACATCTGCATACGGGGAAACCTGACATGAACGTACCATTTATCAAAACCACCCGTTTTTTGCTCGCTCTGGCTTTTTTGACGCTGCCTCTGATGGCCAGTGCCTCCACACTTGACCGCGTGCGCAGCAGCCACAGCTTCACCTTGGGCTACGTGCCAGACCTTGCGCCCTTCAGCACACAGGAAGGCGACAAAGCCAGCGGCTATGCCATCGAGCAGTGCCTTAAAGTTGCAGACAAGCTCAAGCGCGAGCTTGGCCTGCCGGACCTGCAAGTGCGCTACCAGCCGGTTACGGTTTACGAGCTGGTCAGTGCGGTCAGCCAGGGGAAAGTCGATATTCTCTGCACGCCGACTCCGCCCACTCTGGAACGGCGCAAGACGATCAGTTACGCCATACCGATCTACACCGCCGGTCTCTCTGTCGTGGTACGTAAGGATGCCCCCGAATCGCTGCTCAATGTACTCAATGGCAAAGTCGCCAATAGCGGACCGACCTGGCGAGCAAGCATCAACAACGGTCTGGCCAACCACACATACGCCACCATTGAGGGCGGTGTAACCGAAGACTGGATTCGCGAAAGGATGCGCCTGCTTGGTGTAATCGCTTCACTGGTTACCGTGGCCAACAACGATGAGGGCATCAAGCTGGTCGCCGACGGCAAGGCGGACGCATTCTTTGCCGAACGCATGTTGCTGAAAAACGATATAGCCAAGGAAGGGGCTCCCAAAAACCTGATGCTCCTGGACCGTATATTCGAGTACTCGCCGGTGGCGATGATGGTGGCGCGCAATGACGACGACTTCCGCTTGCTGGTCGATACGGCCCTGAGCGAAGCCTATCGCTCGGGCTCCATTGAAAAGGACTACGACAAATACTTGGGAGGGACCAACGATATCGTGAAGAAATTTTTCAGGGTGTATGCGTTGCCCGAGTGACATCAATCGCTACAGGCCGTCAGCGGGCAGCCTTCTAACCTTGGCCACAAGCACATACGAGAAACGCCATTTCCTGAGCGTGGCGAGTGTCTGGTAAACCAGGGTCGGCGTGGTGAGGCGACGCTTCTTATCGGTCTTGCCAGCGGTGATGATCAACTCGGCAAGACTCGCTAAAACGTCAGCACGACCTTCACGGACGAGTACGCATAGCGTTCGTGGTGGGACGAGCCGGCCTGGATACCATGCTTGCGGAGCTTGTCCCTGCTCTACCGTTCAGCGGCCTTAATTATTCAATGAGCGTTAGCGGACGCTCGGGTTTTCCAAAGCGAAAGCAACACGCCGCCAATCAGAAGGCCGATTGTTACGCTCAACGATATTTCGGCTGGCACTTTACCCACCACGTCATGAAGGAAAATTTTCGAGCCGATAAAGACAAGCACCAGAGCCAGCGCATATTTAAGGTAAATAAAGCGACTGATCATGGCAGCCAATGCAAAATAGAGCGCTCGCAAGCCGAGAATGGCAAAAATATTCGACGTATAAACGATGAACGGATCCTGTGTGATAGCAAAAATCGCAGGTACGCTGTCAACAGCAAATACCAAATCTGCACACTCAATCAAAATAAGTGCAAGGAAGAGCGGTGTCACCCATAGCATTCTTTTTCCTGACGCGTCAGGCAAGCGAACCAAAAAACGTTGACCGTGCAATTCCTTGGTGATGCGCAGGTGTCTACGTAGGTATTTGACGAAACGGTTGTTTTCCAGGTCAGGCGCATGATCGACGCGAGCGAAGAGCATCTTTACCCCGGTGAACACCAGGAAGGCGCCGAAGCAGTAAAGTATCCAACTGAACTGGGCGATGAGCGCAGCCCCAAGGCCGATCATGATAGCTCTCAAGACGATGACCCCCATGATCCCCCAAAACAATACTCGGTGCTGGAACTCCCGAGGAATGGCCAGGAAACTGAATATCAGGGCAATAACGAAAACGTTATCCATTGACAGGGATTTTTCAATCAAGAAACCCGTCACATAGTCCATGCTGGCATCGCTGCCTTTCTGGAAGTACACCCAGACCGCGAACAAAAGGCCCATACTGATGTAGCCCGCAGACAGCAACAAGCTCTCTTTAACTCCAATCTCCCGATTCCCGCGATGGAGCACACCTAAGTCAAGCGCCAACAGTGTTAGCACAACAGCGAAAAAGGAAAGCCAAAGCCAGAGGTCAGTACCAAGAACGTCTTGATAGAGATACGCACTAAGGGCAGACATGAGCCCCTCCTGTATAGTCGTAGTTGAACAACTATGACTCCGACATGGCGGTATAACCGTCAGAGGGGCCCGGCGTCACGAATAAAGAATTTATCGAGCGCGAGTAGGCTGCAAGTAGAAAACATTTACAAATCGTGTCCATGACAAGCCAAAAGGCTTGCAGTGAAAAACTAACTTCGAACACCTGATTGCACCAGCCTCATGGGTGCCCCGCACGTTATCAACGCCTTCATTGGAGCAAAGCGTCGCTCGCTCGCGTCGACCTGATGCAGCGCCTTCCGTCGCTCAGAAGGCACCCTCACACGCGCGGCAGGCCGAACAAAAGGGTAAACACTATAAAAAGGAGTTTCGCCATGACACCGGCAAAACCTTATACGTTACTGCTCACGCTGTGCCTGGGCTGCGCTTCACCACTTGCTTTGGCCGCCACAGACCTGAACCATCAGCACGCCCCAGGCATGCAATCGAACGACAATGGACAAATGCACGACCAAAGCGGTGCGACTGGCTCGGGAACGCCAGGCGATGGCATGGGTACGGGTGATGGCGGTACTGACGACAATGGTACGGACAATACCGGCGGTGACGGTACCGACAGCGGCTCGGGAACCGGCAGCAATGGCTCTGGTGATAGCGGCGCAAATGCGGGTAGTGGTAGCAATGGCTCAGCCGGAGGTGGATCAGGCGCAGGTTCCGGCAGTTAGCTGAAAGGGCCGATGGCAACGGATCACTTATCCATCGCCCGGTTCGTCGGTTCTACCCGGGTTCAAACCGTTCATGCAACCCACGCAGGAGTAAATACCATGCCACGCGGGGACAAAGACAAGTACACGGACGCGCAGAAACGCAAGGCCGAGCACAAACAAACAATCCGGTGGCGGTGAGAAGCACGGAGGCTCGGGAAGCAGGACATCGTCGCGGGCGAAGAAGACCGCACGCTCGGATTCGGCCAAACGCGCCGCTGAATCTCGCCAGGGGCATTCGCGGATGTCGCACGCGTCGCTGGAATCGCAAAGCAAGGAAAGCCTTATGAAAGAGGCACGCAGCAAAGACATCAAGGGGCGCTCGACCATGACCAAGGCCCAGTTGATTGACGCCCTGCAAAAACACGGGTGACGGCCAGATGTGATCGGCAACTTGGCAAGCGGGCTGAACGTTTAGTCAACCGGCCCGGTCGCACAACAGAGACGCAGCCGACTGCGCAAACCCTGACCGTGAGGACCTTCCATGAGCGCGATCTCTCCCAATGGGGTTGAAGAACACCCCATCTGCCTGACCCTGAATGGTCAGCGCCGAACATTGCAGGTGAATCCCTGGACCACCCTCCTCGACCTTTTGCGTGAGCAGTTGGACCTGGTTGGCACCAAGAAGGGTTGCGACCATGGCCAGTGCGGGGCCTGCACGGTGCTGCGCGATGGCAAGCGCGTCAATGCCTGCCTGACCTTGGCCATCATGTGCAATGGGGCCGAATTGGTGACCATCGAAGGGCTGGCCGTCGGCGACGTTCTGCACCCAATGCAGCGCGCATTCATCACCCACGATGCCTTCCAGTGCGGCTACTGCACCCCGGGGCAGATCTGCTCCGCAGTCGGGCTTGCCCGTGAAGGGCGTGCCGACACCCGCGAGGCCATTCGCGAACAGATGAGTGGCAACCTTTGCAGGTGTGGTGCATACGGCAACATCGTCGCTGCGGTAGAAGAAGCCCTACCGTTGATGACGGACCTGGCCCAGCCTCAACGAGGGCCGAATCCATGACGCCTTTCAGCTACCACAAGCCCGCATCCATCAGCGAAGCCGTGAGCCTGGCAGGCGCCAGCTCGCACTTCATTGCCGGCGGCACCAACCTCGTCGACCTGATGAAAGAAAACGTGGTTCGCCCCAAGCGCCTGATCGACATTTCCGGCCTTGGGCTGAACGGCATCCACCTCACGTTGAACGGTGGCTTGTTGATCGGCGCATTGGTGAGCAATGCCGACCTGGCCTGGCACCCGATGATCGAGCAGCACTATCCATTGCTGTCAGAAGCCATCCTGGCTGGGGCATCACCGCAGCTGAGGAACATGGCCAGCACCGGTGGCAACTTGCTGCAACGTACCCGGTGTTACTACTTCTACGACACCGGCACCCCCTGCAACAAACGTGAGCCCGGCAGCGGATGCCCGGCGCGTACAGGCTCGAACCGTATCCACGCGATTCTCGGCGCCAGTGATGCCTGTGTCGCGACCCATCCCTCGGATATGTGTGTGGCATTGGCAGCGCTCGAAGCCGTGGTGCATGTGCAGGGGCCGCGCGGAGAGCGCCAAATACCTTTTGCGGCGTTCCATCGTCTCCCCGAGGACACCCCGGAGCGAGACAATCAGCTGGCAGTCGATGAACTGGTGGTCGCCATCGAGCTGCCACCCCCGGAGTTCGAAAACCATTACCGTTATCTGAAAATACGCGACCGCGCCTCCTACGCGTTCGCGCTGGTGTCGGTCGCTGCAGCCTTGAAATTCGATGGTGAGGTGATCCAGCAAGCTCGCCTGGCGCTGGGCGGCGTTGCCCACAAGCCGTGGCGAGACCCGGTTGTGGAGCGCATGCTGGCCGGCCAAGCGCCTAGCGAAGCACTGTTCACCCGCGCCGCGCAAACGTTGCTGCAAGACGCAAAACCCCTGAGCCACAACGGGTTCAAGGTCACGCTGGCCCAACGTGCGATTGTGCGGGCACTGAATGACGCGGCCTACGGCGCCGCTTGCTGGAGGGCACGACCATGATCAACTCCACACCAGTAGTTGGCACGCCCCTGGACCGCGTGGACGGCATGGCGAAGGTCACCGGGCAGGCGCGCTACGCGGGCGAATACCCCGAGACAGGCCTGCTCCATGGCAGCGTCGTGTCCAGTACCATCGCCCGCGGTCGGGTACTCAACATCGACAGTGCGCAGGCAATGCGCGTGCCGGGGGTGATCGCCGTGCTCGACCATGCACATCGTCCGCATATTTCCAGTTATGACGACAACTACAGCGACGCCGACTCCGCGAAGGGGGCGCCGTTTAGGCCCTTGTTCAATGAACGAGTCCTCTACAATGGGCAACCGCTGGCGCTGGTGGTTGCCCAAACCCTCGAACTGGCCCGGTATGCGGGTTCGCTGATCAGGATCGAGTATGCCGAGGAGGCCCACCAGACCGACCTGGGCGCATGCCAACAGTCGCATGCAGCACTCACCGAGACACCGGCGCCGCGTGGTGACTTTGCCGCTCAGTTTGCCGGGGCCCCGGTGCAGGTGGATGCCACCTACCTGACAGCCAACGAGTACCACAACCCGATGGAGCCCCATGCGTCAACCGTACTCTACAAAGGCGACGGCACGCTGGAAATCCACGACAAGACCCAAGGCACACAAAACTGCCAGGACTACCTGCACAAGGTGTTTGGCCTGCCCAAGGCAAACATCCGCGTGCGCGCGGCATTCGTCGGCGGTGCCTTCGGCTCGGGCTTGCGTCCGCAGTACCAGTTGCCGCTGGCAGTGATGGCGGCGTTGCACCTGCAGCGTTCGGTGCGCGTCACGCTGACTCGCCAGCAGATGTTCACCTTTGGCTACCGGCCCCGCACCGAGCAGCGCCTGCGCCTGGGTGCTGACGCAAACGGGCAGTTGCTGGCGATCGCCCACGATGCGCTTGGCCAGACCTCCCGCTTCGAGGACTTCACCGAGCACGTGGTGGAATGGAGTGGCATGCTCTACCAGTGCGACAACGTTGCCCTCAGCTATCGCCTGGCCTCGCTCGATGTGTACACCCCGTTGGACATGCGAGCGCCTGGCGCCGCGTCGGGGATGATTGCCCTGGAATGCGCCATGGATGAGCTTGCCTGTGCAGCGCAGATTGACCCGCTCGAGCTGCGCCGCCGCAATTTTGCCGCCAGCAATGCCAACGAGGGCAAGCCCTACTCCAGCAAGGAACTGCTGGCGTGCTACCGGCAAGGTGCCGAACGTTTTGGCTGGCAAAACCGTAATCCGCAACCGCGCAGCATGCACCATGGCAACCAGCTGGTCGGTTGGGGGATGGCCGGCGGCGTCTGGGAAGCCATGCAGATGAAAGCCAGCGCCAAAGCGCGCTTCGATGCCAAAGGCCACCTCACCGTCTGCAGTGCCACCACCGATATCGGGACCGGCACTTATACCGTCATGACGCAGATCGCAGCCGACGCGGCTGGCGCCAGGGTGCAGGATGTCACCTTCGTGCTGGGTGATTCTTCACTGCCCACCGCACCCCTTCAGGGAGGATCGTTCACGGTGTCGTCAGTCGGCTCGGCCGTCCGCCAGGCCTGCCATATACTGCGCACCAAAGTGCTGGAACATGCGCGCAAGATGTACCCCCAAGTGGCCAGCACGGCCCGGGAGCAGATCGTGTTCGCCGATGGCTACCTGCACGCAGGCAGCCATCGCCTGGCCTTGGCGGACATCATCGCCAGCGCCCCCGAAGGTGAGTTCGAAGTGCAAGTCGACGCGGAGCCCGGCGCCAGGCGTGAACCGTTCTCCACCGCCACGCATTCGGCGGTGTTCGTGGAAGTCCACGTCGACGAGGACCTTGGCACGATCAAGGTAGTACGGGTGGTCAGCGCCGTGGCGGCGGGACGGGTAGTCAACCCGAAAACCGCGCGCAGCCAGATCTTGGGAGGCGTTGTGTGGGGCATGGGTATGGCCCTGCACGAAGCCGCGCTCACCGACCATCGGTTGGGTCGCATCGTCAACCACAACCTGGCGGAGTACCACATCCCGGTCAACGCAGACTGCGGGGATATCGAAGTCATCTTCGTTGAAGAGCACGACGACATCATCAATGAACTGGGATCCAAGGGCGTAGGTGAAATCGGCGTCGTCGGGGTGGCAGCCGCGGTAGCCAACGCGGTCTACCATGCCACGGGCAAGCGTGTGAGAGAGTTTCCGATCACGCTCGACAAGGTGCTGTGACTGGGCGAGGGGGCAAGCCCCCATCCCCATTCGAGCCGTCGAGATAACGATGGGAACTGAAGCACCAATCGCAACGCCTGCCCGAGCGTTCTGGAGCGAGTTGTCACTGCAGCGTTCCGGCCTGCACGTTGCTGGCCCCGTGCGGGTGGGGAAATCCTCCACCATCACTACCATTAAGGAGGGTGACCACCCTCCTCCCAATGCGCGATAGGTAGTTACTGCAGCACGGGCCGCCTCTGTTTGCGCGACCGCTCGTGAATCTGAAGCCCAACGCGCTTCAGGTCAGCGTCGATCTTATCCAATAGTTTTTTCTCCCGCGCCAGCAGCCTCAAGCGAAGCGGCTTCCCGCCTCTGCCTGCTCAAGAGTCAGGACGTGATTTGCAACCTGCCCTTATTGTTATGTTATAACTCAGCCAGTAATCTGAAACTGATTCATACCCCTTGCTGCCACGTGCAAGGCTCCCACCACTGGATATAAATGATGAGCTCAGCACTACCCGACGTTTCCGTCACCGACCTGGCCCCCAGCCTCAGCCCGCTGCAATGGGTCGGCATGCAGGGTATCGACCTGCCGGTAAGGATCCAGGAAGCGACCTACCAGCGTGAACTGCACGCCCGGGCGGATGTTCAGGTCGACCTGCCGGCACCGCACGTCAAAGGCATTCACATGTCCAGGCTGTATCGCCTGCTGGACGCATGGGGGCAGGCTGCGGCGGTGTCGCCGGCAAGCCTCTTTGCGCTGTTGCAGGAGATGATCGACAGCCATCAGGATTGCGAAAGCCGCAATGCCAGGTTGCGCCTGGATTTCGACTTGCTGGTTCGCCGCCCTGCACTGGTGACCGAGGGTCTCTCTGGATGGAAGTCGTACCCGGTTCACGTGCTCGCGACGAAGGTCGGCGGGGCGCTGAACCTGAATATTGAGGTCAGGATCGGCTACTCCTCGACCTGCCCATGCTCGGCCGCTCTCTCCCGGCAGTTGATTGAAGACAGCTTCCTGCGAACCTTCAAGGACCAGCCACTGCTTGAAGCCGGCGCCGTCGCGCAGTGGCTGCGCAGCAACGCGTCGCTGGCGACGCCTCACAGCCAACGTAGCGAAGCTCGGGTGCGCGTCGCGGTGCCTGCCGATGCTCCGGATCTCGGGTTGCTGGCCTTGATCGACCAAGTCGAAGGCGCTTTGCGCACGCCGGTTCAGACCGCCGTGAAACGGGCTGACGAACAGGCTTTCGCAGCGCTCAACGGGCAGAACCTGATGTTCGTCGAGGACGCTGCGCGGCGCATACAGGTATGCCTTAGCGCTTATCGCGACACCCAGGTGCACGTCCGCCACCTGGAAAGCCTGCATCCGCACGACGCCTCGGCCTGGTCTACTCCGCAGGCCCCTGGCTAAGCCGGTTTGTCGACGGTTTCGACGAAAGCGCTCGCAGCAATCGTCGTTGCCTGCGAACGCTCCTCGGCAGCTACCATCGGGGCAGCAGGCATCCGGTATTGGTTCTCCCACTTCGCCACAACCAGAGGCGCCAGTGCGTTGCCCAAGACATTCAGCGCCGTGATCGGCATGTCCATCAAGCGATAGACTCCGGCGATGAACGCAATACCTTCCACAGGCAGACCGGCACTGGTCAGCGTAGCGGTCAAGATCACGAACATGGCCCCCGGAACGCCGGCTGCGCCCTTGGAGGTCAGCACCATGATGATGATCAGCATCGCCTGGTCAGCCAGGCTCAGGGGAATTTCATAGAGCTGCGCGATGAACAGCGTGCCGATGCCCACGAAAAGCGATGCGCCATCCAGATTGAAGGAATAACCCGTAGGGATAACCAACGTAGCAATCGAACGCGGCGCACCGTAGGCCTCGACCTTTTCAATCAACTGGGGCATGACAGTCGCCGAGGCGGCAGTACTGAACGCCAGGATCAACTCATCCTTGATCGCCTTGATCAGGTCGAAGATGTTGATCCCTGCAACCTTCGCGATGCCGCCCAGCACGACCACGCCGAACAGAATGACCGCGATGTAGGTGACGGCAATCAGTTTTGCCAGAGGCAGCAATGCGGAAAGCCCGAAGTTGGCGACCGTCACGCCGATCAGGCCAAAAATCCCGATGGGTGAGTAATGCATCACGATATGCGTCACTTTGAACATCGTCGCGGAAATGGCATTGACTACCGCGATCAGCGGCATTTTCTTCTCTTTGTCCAGAGCACTTAGCCCAAAGCCGAACATGACCGAGAAGAACAGGACAGGCAGCAGCTTTCCTTGCGCCATTGCACCGACGATATTGTCCGGGATGATATTGAGGATGACTTGACCAAACCCTGTGCTCTCCGAGGCAGAGGGAAGCGAGAGCGTTTGGGTGTTTGCAAGGGTGGTCAAGTTGGCACCTACGCCCGGCTGCGCAAGATTGCCAACCAGCAGGCCACAAACAATTGCGATGCTGGTCACGACGAAGAAGTAGAACAGGGCTTTCACCCCTACCCGCCCTATCGCCTTGTTATCACCATTGCCTGCGATCGCGCCGACCATGCACGCGAACACGAGGGGTACGACAATCATCTTCATCATCTTGATGAAAATATCGCCGACGGGTTGCAAAAGGTTGCTGGTTATCCAAGCTTTGTACTCGGGAAAGAAATTGAGAAGTGCCCCCACTACAACCCCGAGCACAAGACCTGCAATAATTCTAGTCACTAGACTAGTCTTCGCCATACGTCCTCCAGTTATTATAATTTGGACTGTACATTGGCCGGCAAAAATGCCAAACACATCGTTGGAACCTGTTATTTTTATTGAGTGGCCACTTACCGATACACGCCTCTTACTTCATGCAGACAAAGCGGGGGAGCGTCCCGGACGTTTTTGCCAATCAGGTGGCAAAAACACCTTCAAAGTCCTTGAACCCTTTGATCTCGATCGGGTTGCCACTGGGGTCCAGGAAAAACATCGTTCGCTGCTCCCCAGGTTGGCCAGGGAATCGTACAACCGGCGGTATGTCGAACTGCACACCATGAAACGCCAGGCGGTCTGCCATCGCGAACCAGTCATCCAGATGCAGCACCAAGCCGATATGCGGCATCAGCACTTCATGATCGCCGACTTTGCCGGTACGGGTAGTGGGAAAAGGCACACCTTTGTGAAGCGAAATCTGGTGGCCGAAGAAGTCGTAATCCACATAAGTTTCACTCGTGCGGCCTTCTTTGCAGCCGAGAATGTTACCGTAGAAGTTACGCGATGCTTCGAGATCTGTAACATGATATGAAACATGAAATAACGATTTCATAACTACCCTATTTGGTTTCTGATAGAACTTTTGGGGAGGTTAGCGTAGCCTCGCGCAAGTGCTAAAGCGCATTTTTCCATCTCTCAGCGAAAGGAAATGTTTTGGACACTCGATTTCTCGAAAGCCTGATTGCGGTAATAGAAACTGGCTCGATTGCAGCGGCTGCTCGACGGGAAAACCTGACAGCACCTGCAGTCAGCCAACGTATACAAGCACTCGAGAAGTCACTGGCGTGCGAACTCCTGATCCGAAGCGCACACGCTGTCGAACCGACCGAGAAATGCCTGTCGTTGCTGCAGAAGATTCGAGATCTGATCCAGGGGGCAGCAGAGCTAAAGGAGGATCTGGACACCAGCAACCTGTCCGGGTATCTCAAGATTGGCGCGATTTCTACCGCGTTGACAGGCATATTGCCGGAGGCCATGAACCAGCTATCAACCATTGCTCCGCAATTGAGGCTACGCATCACCCCGGGGGACTCGCGCAGTCTTTACGAACACGTGGCTTCCGGAGAGCTTGATGCGGGAATCATGGTATGTCCGCCCTTCACCGTCCCCAAAACCTTGCGTATGCAGGTGCTTCGAGAAGAACCCCTGATGCTTTTGACCAAAGACCCCATTGACAAAAGCGACGTCCGCTCGACGATTCTTGGGCGAAACCTGATTCGATATGACTCAAATGCCTGGGGTGGGCAGATTGCACAGCAATACCTGAATGACAATGACCTGCAGCCCGATGTGCTGTGTAATCTGGATGCGCTAGATGCAATCCACATCATGGTCGCAAAAGGCATGGGGGCTTCTGTTGTCCCGTACTGGGCGGGATTGAAGACTGACGACGTGCATGCAACACCCGTGTCGGAGGCTGACAGCTACATGCGCCAGGTCGTCCTGCTTTACAAGTCCACCCCCAGAAGGCCTAAAGCTGTGGAGGTTTTGAAGGAACAGCTTATGAATAACTGCAACTTCCCCTAAGGGCCTACACTCTCGGCAAAAAGGAGGACTTCATGATAGCTCGCTGGCGTTGGTTGGCTACGAGAATTGCCAAGCGTCTCTGGTTCAGGGCAACGCTTTTCTCCCTGTTGGGGGTGGTTACGGCGTTGGTGGCCGTGGTGCTCAAGGATGCGGTTCCCGTCACCTTGCCTGCCCGTATCGGTGCAGATGCGGTTGACAAGATATTGGGTATCATCGCCTCGAGCATGCTGGCCGTCACAACGTTTTCGCTGAGTACAATGGTCTCGGCCTACAGTGCCGCCAGCAGTGGCGTAACCCCGCGCGCCACTTCGTTGGTCATGGAGGACGCCACGACCCAGAACGCTCTGGCGACCTTCATCGGGTCCTTTCTCTTCAGCCTCGTCGGTATCATTGCACTGAGCACCGGAGCCTACGGTACACAAGGTCGTGTAGTGCTTTTCACCGTGACGATTGCGGTTGTGGTCCTGATCATTTACACCTTGCTGCGCTGGATTGATCACCTCTCCAAACTAGGGCGCGTGGGCGAGACGATCGACCGTGTCGAAAAAGCTGTGATCAAAGCCATCGAGCAGCGTGTTGAACACCCCTATCTGGGCGGTGCAGCCTACCCGCCTGACCTCAAGCTTGCTGGGGCAGCCCATGAAGTGAAAAGCGGCCAGACAGGCTATGTACAGCACATCGATGTCCTTACGCTAAACAGGATTGCGACGGACACCAAGATTCGAATTTATCTCGAAGTCCTGCCTGGCACCTTTGTCCATGAGGGTATGGTGGTTGCGCGGGCCTTGGCCGTGAACGGTGAGCCGCTCGATGACAATGGCGCGCTGGACATCGATATTTTCGCTGCCTTGAGCATCGGCCTCAGGAGAACGTTCGAGCATGACCCGCGCTTCGGGCTTTCGGTGTTGTCCGAGATTGCCTCGCGAGCGCTGTCCCCTGCGGTAAATGATCCCGGTACAGCCATCGACATCATTGGGCGCGGCATTCGGTGCTTGACGTGTTGGGGGAAACTGCATCCCGTGGCGCAGAGTACGGATAACGAATGCGCGCAGGTCTATGTGCGTGCACTGGTGGCGGATGACCTGTTTGACGATTTCTTTGCACCGATCAGCCGGGACGGCGCAGCTTTGCACGAGGTCAATCTGCGCTTGATCAAAGCCCTTGTCAGCCTGGCGCACATCAACCCCCATGCATTTCGGCCCGCCTGCAGCCGGCATGCCGCGCGATTGCTTGCACACGCGGGCAGTGGGCTTGTGCTTCAACAGGACAAGGACGAACTCCGCGCGCTTGCTGCCGAACTCATAGGTGTCCACTAAGTCTCGTGCGCCTGTACCCGATTGAATATTCGCGCTTGAAAAGTCCCCCTGTTCAGATGCTTCAGAAGATGTAGAATCCGTCGCCAACTCCAAACCTGATCATTCCGTTGTCACGCCGAGTCCCGTCATGAAGCTGGCCCACCACACACGATCACAGGTCGCCTGGGTGCTGTATTTCAGCATCCTGTTCGGCTCGTTGTTGTGCGCCATGGGCCATGGGCAAATGGCCGGGTTGCGCCTGGCTGGCATGGATGATGCCGCTTGGTGCACGGCTGACAGCAGCGGCATGTACCAAGGTGAGCAAGACTTAAGCGATCCGGCCCTGCCTGCCGGCGGTGACTGCGTGATCGCCAGCCTGTTCAGCGCCACGCTGCTGGCCGTATTTTTTGGCCTGCTGACCTTGCTCGCCGGCGAGCCGGGCAGCCCCTTACCCAACCAACCTCCACCACGCCTGCCCAAGCAGCGTTGGCCACTGGTCAATCCCCGCGCCTCTCCTGCTTCGCTTCTCGCGTTCTGACATCGCCACGTCCCCGTGCCGCCTGATCGGCAGCGGGCGTGTGCTCACCGATTTCAGCCAGGAAGCCTTGCATGTTCCGCATGACCACTTTGGCGCTGCTCGTTGGCAGCGCAACCTGTGCCTGGGCGCAGGATGACACCCTGACCCTGCCGGCCAGCAATGTCACGGCCACAGCCAATCAACCCACGGAGGCAACCCGCCTTGACCTTGATCGCCCCATCGAAAGCGGCTCGCGGCTGAACCTCAGCGCCAGGGAGAACCCCGCTTCCGTCAGCGTTGCCGATCGCAAGACCATGGAGCGCATTGGCGCACGTAACTTCCAGGACGTCGCCAATGCACTGCCCGGGGTTAACGCCTCGGCTCCGCCCGGCTGGGGGGGGTATGTGTCGTACCGAGGGTTCAACGGTGCCCAGATCAGCCAGTTGTTCAATGGCATCAATTTGCAGTATGGCGGCGCGGCGCGCCCGGTGGGCGCCTGGATCTACGACCGCGTCGAATTGCTCGGCGGGCCATCCTCATTCCTCAACGGCAGCGGCGCTGTCGGTGGCAGCCTCAATTTCATCACCCGGCTGGCAAGCCGTGACGAAGACACCTTCGAAGGGCGCGTCAGTTATGCACGCTACGACACCATGGAAACGTCGGTCGCCTTCAACAAGGCGCTGAACACGGGCGACGGCCCGCGCCACTATGCGCGCCTCGACTACAGCCGCACCAGCACCAACGGCTATATCGATCGGCAGGAGAATGGGGCCGGCAATCTGGCTTTCTCGCTGCTTAGCGACATCAACGATCAGCTCTCGCACACGCTGGCCATCGAATACCTGGAAGAGCAAGAGGACAGCCCCTACTGGGGCACACCGGTATTGCAGCCACTGGTCGGTACCTTGCACATCGACAAGCACAACCGTTTCAACAACTACAACGTCGAAGACGGTCGCTACGAGCAGCGCACCCGGTGGCTGCGCTCGATCACCGACTACCGCTTCGACGACAACACCCAACTGCGTAACACCTTCTACCACTACAACGGCCAGCGCGATTACCGCAATCTCGAAGTGTATCGCTACAACGCCGACAACAGCGCCATCGCTCGCTCGGGCGGCTATCGCCAGCGGCACGACCAGGAGGTCAACGGCGACAGGCTTGAGCTGACCCACCAGGGCCAGTTGTTCGGCCTGGCCAGCGACTGGGCGTTCGGCATGGACTACAGCACCAACCAGCAAACCAACTACCCGCTGTCCAAGGGGGCGTTCGACACGGTTGACCCGAACGGCTTCGAACCCGGGCACTTCCTCGATATCCCCGGTATGGACGCGCCCATAACCAAGGGCAGAACCACCACCACCGACACCACCTCGGCCTTCGTCGAGAACCGTACCCGCCTGACCGATCAGCTGTCATTGATCACCGCACTGCGCTACGACCATATCGACTTCGACGTGGTCGACCATGTGGCGCGAGCCAGGCTCGACCGACGCTGGGACGCCATCACCGGTCGCCTGGGCCTGGTCTATGAGCTGACCTCCAACGTCAGCCTGTACACCCAATACAGTACCTCGGCCGAACCACCAGGCGGTACCCTGACCAGCGCCTCGATCAACCAGGTCGGCGACTTCGGCCTGAGCACCGGCCGTCAGGTCGAAGTAGGCAGCAAGTTCGACTTCCTCGACGGCCGCGGCTCGGCCACGGCAGCGGCGTATCGCATCGTGCGCAAGGATATCTCCGTGCCCTCCTCGACCGTGCCGAACACCACCGAGCAGGCGGGCCAGCAGACCTCCACCGGCATCGAGCTGGCAGCCTCGTTCAAGGTCACGCCCAAGCTGCTGGCGGCAGGCAACTTCAGTTGGGTAAATGCCGAATACGATGAGTTCAACGAGACCATCAGCGGCGTGGTGTACTCGCGCAAGGGCAAGAACCCGGTCAACATCCCCGAGCGCGTGGCCAACCTCTGGTTGACCTACGACCTGGCGCCCGGCTGGCAGGTCGGGGCCGATGCCCGCTACGTCTCATCGGTGTACGCCAACACCGCCAACACCGCATGGGTACCGTCCTACACCGTCTACGGGCTGTCCATGACCCACGACCTGGACAAACACGTGCAAGTCAGCGCGCGGCTGCGCAACCTCACCGACGAGGTATATGCCCGTTTCATCCACCAGACCAACACCCAGTACTACCTGGGTGAGCCGCGCAGCCTGGAAGTCGCTGTGCTGTGGCGCTACTGATGACACCGACCGGGCGCCTTTCGTGTTTGGCTGCGGCCTAAGCGATTGTCGCTGTTCTCTGAAAAACAAAAGCCGGGACGGTAATACGCCCCGGCTTTTGTTTGGCCCGATGAGAACCCTGCCAAGAGTAAAAGACCGGAAGGGATAACCACTCTCTTGGACGCTGCATTCCAACAAAAAACCTGAGCCGAACGTTCATGATGGCCGCCTGCATGCGCAGTCGTTGAGCCCTCAGCGTGGTACGCCCGCGACAAAATGGCGCACCACGGAACTTGTACAGCCGGCAACGGATGCGGCTTAATGCGCGCCATATTCGTTCGGGTGACTCATGCTTTCACGTGCTCGCGCACATCTTTGTCTGTTCGCCTGCTTCGCCCTGCTGTTCAACCTGCTGGCGATGCCGCTCGATCGTGCCTTGCAATCACCTCGCCTCGACAGCCAGTCGTTGATTCTCGGCAGTTTCTGCAGCATTCACGGTGCCCAGAGCCTGCCCAAGTCAGTGTTGACCCAGCTCAAGGCAGACCTGTCGCAACTCGACCATTCCCCTGAACCCAAGCACCAGAGTGGTGACTGCTGTTGTGGCCATGCCGGCCATGCCTTGGCAGGCGGTGATTACTACCGCCATCTGTTCCCCCGCTACTGGCCGGCCGACCTTCTACTGGGAGACCGTCATGCCTTGCCGCTGCCACGAGAACAGTGGCCTCGGCTGAACCCCCGCGCCTCACCCCTGGCCTGAACCGTCGCTGCTGTCTTGTGGTCATGGCGTGCGCTGCACGACGCCTGACCTTGCCCGACCGTTTTTGCCAGGAAACCACACATGCCTGCGTTCCGTTGTACCGCATGCGCCGTACTGCCCGTGCTCGCCTTGTTCGGCCTCAACCCGCTGTCACTTGCCATCGCTGAAACACTGCCTGCCGAAAACTCGGTACTCACCCTCGGCGCGGTCAATGTGACCGGCACCAATAGCGGCCCCTTGGCGACGACCAGCGTGCTCAGTTCGGTGGATATTCTGGGCGGTGACATCCTCGAGGAGATGCCGGTTGCCTACAGCTGGGAGCTGTTCCGCCGGGCACCGGGGGTGATGCTCACCGAGTTCAACCAAGGCACCACCTCCGGCAAGCTTTCGTTCCGCGGCTTCAATGGCGAAGGCGAGGTCAACGCCGTGAAACTGTTGATCGATGGTATTCCCAGCAATACCAATGACGGCAACATGCCCTTCATCGACTCGGTGTTCCCCATGGACATCGACAGCATCGAAGTGGTGCGCGGCACCAGCGACCCGCGCTATGGCCTGAACAACATCGCCGGTAACGTCAACATCAACACCCGCACCGGCGGCAACTACAACAAGGCGCGCCTGCGCTACGGCAGCTTCAACACCCGCGAGGTGCAACTGGCCAAGGGCATCGAGACCAGCAACTGGACGCAGAACTACTTCTTCGCCCGCCAGCAGGTCGACGGCTACCGCGACCATGCCGACACCGAACGCTACAGTTTCGGCGGCAAGTGGTTCTATACCCCTGACGATGGCAGCTACCGCCTTGGCCTGATCGCCCGCCACTACGAGTCCGAAGCCCAGGAGGCCGGCTACCTGACCGAGGATGACGCCCGCCATCATCCGCGCATGAGCAATGACTACAACGCCACGGACAAAGGCACGCGGCGAATGAACCAGGTCAGCGTGCACTTCGACACCGACCTGGCCGAAACGCTGTCCTGGTCAGCCAAGACCTACCTCAACACCTATGACGACCGTCGCTGGACGCAGTACTGGCGCACCAGTTCACAGCAGGAGCGCGATACCTACGAGGACCAGTACGGTGCCATCACCTCGCTGACCTGGCGGCCACAGGTGGACTGGCTGCACGCCTTTGCGCTGGAAGGTGGCAGCGATGTGCAGAAGCAACAGAACCGCAGCGAACGCTACCGCACCGTGGAGCGTGTACGCCAGGCGCAGACACGCGACCAGGACTTCGACTTCAACACGGTCGGTGCCTATGTGCAGGCGGAGATCGAGCCGTTCGAGTCGCTGAAGATCGTGCCGGCCTACCGGGTGGACAAAATCAGTGGTGACTTCACCAACAAGATGACCGGGCAGGACTCCGACATCAACGACTACGGGCTGATCAAGCAGCCCAAGCTCAGCATTGTCTATTCGCCGTGGAAGTTCGCCAGCGTTTACGCCAACTGGGGCCGCACCTTCCAGGTCGGGACGGGCGCCGCAGCCTACAAGGTGCCGCCGCGCAACGAGGACCTGGACCCTTCTATCAACGAAGGCTGGGAAACTGGCATCAAGTTCACCCCGGCCAGCTGGGTCGATGGCCGCGTGGCCTATTGGCGTCAGGACGCCTCTGGCGAAGTGAGCCGTCGCCTGAACGACCCCAGCGGCGAGTCGGACAACGTCGGCGAAACACGCCGCTGGGGCTACGACCTGCAGGTCAACCTGCACCCGGACGAACGCACCGAGGTGTGGATGTCCTACTCCTGGCAGTACTCCAAGATCCTTGAGCCCAGCAGCGCGTTACCAGGCAGCAAGGGCCAGGAAATCGATCACGTGCCACACCATCTGTGGAACACCGGCATCAGCTACCAGGCCACCCCTGCCCTGCAATTGACGGCCTGGATCAATGGCCAGACCAACTACTACCTGGAACGCGAGAATACCCAGGGCCGGTATGGCGGTTACGTGCTCACGAATCTTGGCGCGACCTACAAGGTCAACGAAACGATGAGTGTCGACCTGCAATTTAAGAACCTCACCAACCGCTACTACGAGTACGTGTGGTACGACCCGGATGGTGCGGATGCCTCCCTCCACTCCCCGGGTGACGGTCGTGCACTGTATGCCGGCGTGACGTTCGATTTTTGAAAGCCTGCACGTTGGTCGGCGCCAGTGGTTCGGGCAACGCCCTAAGCTGCCTTGGCTTGCTCGACCACTTGTTGGCCGTCGCGATCGATTGGCTTTCGAATTGCCGGAAAACAGGCTATGTTCGTGATACGGAACTTGCGAGGGAAACCTGGCCTTCGGCCAAGGAAGGGATCCGCGCAACGACATGAAATGCGGAAAACGTCGCAGGTGCCGTAGCCGTGGTGATAGCCAGTTCTGCACTGCCACTACCTACCGCAACGCTTTCTGAATCCAGCAATCAAACATGGCGAAGGGCATCACATGTGAACGCCAGGAGGCTTTTCCAGGGCGCCGTCAAAGTACCGGTATCCGCTACCGGTCACGAGTGGCGTCACCAGCCATGACAAACCTTGATCCCCGCGATGAAATAGCGCGCTCCGTACGGACGGATCGGCTCGAACAGCTGTTCGTCCAGTCGGCGCCTGCGGTGCTTGGCAGCTTCCTGGCCGCCATAATGCTGTGCTGGTTGGGCTGGGAGCGTTTCGACCAGCAAAGGGTCATCGTCTGGATGACGTTATTGGGCCTGTCGACCGGCGTGCGTGCCGCCATGTTCTTGGCCTATCTGCGAGCACCGGCCAACCTGCGTACGGCCGAACGCTGGGAGTGGCGTTACTGGGTCACGCTGATGCTTTCGGCGGCTATCTGGGGTTGGGGCGCATTTGCCGTAATGCCCGCCGACGACGCGCTGGGGCAGACGCTGATCATGCTGTTTGCCGTCGGGATGTCTGTCAGCGCGGTGTCGTGCTACTCCTCTTACCGCAACATGACCCTGGTGTCGATGGGCCTGGTCTTGCTGCCTTCTACGGGCTGGCTACTGCTGCAACCTTCCACGCTGCAACAAGGGATAGCCTTGGCGGTATTGGTATTCGCCTGGTTCGTGGTCAGCGCGACGCAAAGCCTGTCCTCTGCATTGACGACGGCCTGGCGCCTGAAACACGAAATGCAACGCGCGCATCGGCTGGCCATGGTGGCCTCGTGCACGGACGAACTGACTGGCCTGAACAACCGACGTGCTTTTTTCGACAACGCGTCGACGCAACACGCCCGGTGCAAGGACGCAGGTGCATTCATGGCCGTGTTGATGCTGGACGTCGACCATTTCAAACAGATCAACGACACGTTCGGGCATGCCGCAGGCGACCAGGTGCTGCAGCGCATCGGTGCAGTGATCAGTGCCAGCCTGCGTGACAACGACATTGCCGGCAGGCTGGGCGGCGAGGAGTTCGCCATCCTGCTGCCCAATACACCGTTAGCCACGGCCATCGAGGTTGCCGAGCGCCTGCGGGCCCTGATAGCCAAACTGCGTGTAAATGAGCAACACCCGGTCACCGCAAGCATAGGTTTAGCGTTCGCGAAGGCCCCTGCCACTGAGCTCAGCGCCTTGCTCAGCAGCGCAGACAGCGCCATGTACCTTTCCAAGGTATCGGGCCGTAACCGGGTCACGGTCGCCGAACCGGAGCAGGAAGCATTGCGCAAGCAGCACTAGCCTATCCAGGGAGTTGCTATGCAGGGTCCTGGGCCGCAGTCTCACCCGGCGC
This sequence comes from Pseudomonas sp. LTR0, assembly GCF_036630035.1. Taxonomy (NCBI): domain Bacteria; kingdom Pseudomonadati; phylum Pseudomonadota; class Gammaproteobacteria; order Pseudomonadales; family Pseudomonadaceae; genus Pseudomonas; species Pseudomonas sp. LTR0. The sequence continues at coordinate 2,686,962 of NZ_CP123734.1, read as the reverse complement.
TGGGCGCAGCGTGCGCACGGCATCGTCGAACAGGTGCAGGTTGGCATGGGCCTGCAGCCGTTGCGGCAAGCGTGCGTTGGCAATCGAACCCCGCAAGTCGTGCCAATGCTGAACAAACTGTTGCGGTTATTGAAAAAATGTACCGAGACTGACTCCGCCTGCCCCGCGCGGTGAAATCCGATCGACCTGTAGCGCCTCTTTGACGTCCCAAGAAAGCACCTTGGCAAATCAACCCAGAGGCGAGGTACTCATGAACGACCGCATCATCGCGTTTTTCAGCGACACCACCGTATTTGGCATCTCCATTCTCAATCTGCTGGTGGCGCTGACAGTCGCCATCGTGACCTTCATGGTCGCCCGTGCCGCAATCAGTTTCCTGATACGCCGGATACGGCGGTGGTCCGAACACGAAGGCCCATTGAGCCAGGTAATGGCCAAGGTGCTTTCCGGCACCAGCAACTTTCTGTTGTTGCTGGCCTCATTGCTGGTGGGATTGAGCATGCTCGACCTGCCCGAGCGCTGGCTGAGCAGGGTCAGCAGCCTGTGGTTCGTGGTCGCGGCCCTGCAGATTGGCCTGTGGGCCAACCGCGCCATCGGCCTGGGCCTGAGCCGCTACTTCGCCCGCCACCGTACCGACGGCCTGAACCAGGGCAGCGCGCTGGCTACCCTTTCGGCCTGGGGCGCGCGGGTACTGCTGTGGTCTGTGGTGGTGCTGGCGATGCTGTCGAACCTGGGGGTGAACATCACCGCCTTCGTCGCCAGCCTTGGCGTGGGCGGCATCGCGGTGGCGCTGGCTGTGCAGAATATCCTCGGCGACCTGTTCGCTTCGTTGTCGATCGCCGTGGACAAGCCGTTCGAGATCGGTGACTTCATCGTCATTGGGCCCCTGGCGGGCACCGTTGAGCACGTCGGCCTCAAAACCACACGCATCCGCAGCCTTGGTGGCGAACAGATCGTCATGGCCAACGCCAGCATGATCAGCAGCACGATCCAGAATTACAAGCGCTTGCAAGAGCGTCGCATCGTGTTCGAGTTCGGGCTTTCCTACGACACGCCAACCGAGGCTGTGAAGAAAGCGCCAGGCATCGTAGAAGACGCCATCAAGGCCCAGGAGCAGGCGCGTTTCGATCGCGCTCACCTGCGCGGCTTCGGCAAAGAGGCGCTGGAGTTCGAGTGTGTCTACATCGTCCAGGACCCAGGCTACAACCTGTACATGGACATTCAGCAGGCGATCAACTTCAGGCTGCTGGAGCGGTTTTCGAAAATCGGCGCAAGGTTCGCCGTACCGGTGCGAGCGATCAAGGTCACGGCATTGCCAGAAGCATCCGGCCTGCATGGCCAGGCTCGCGAAGGCCTGGGCATCAGAGGGGCTTGAATCTGGCAAACTTGCCCAGAGCGCCAGACAGGCGCGACGCAGGGCGTGCTCATGGACACGCCCTGCTCGCCCTGAAACGCTATTTCAGCGCCGCGATGAAGCTGTCTTTCAGCACCTCGAGAAGAAAGTCCGCATTGGCCCGGCTGAAAATCATCGAGGGCCGCATTTTCAGCACGTTGTCATGCGGGCCTTCGGTGCCGATCAACACGCCACGCTCCCGGGCGCCATCCGCCACTTTTCTGGCCAGGGCCGTGGCTGGCGCCTTCGACTGGCGGTCGGTAACCAGCACGACGCCGAGAAACAGGCCCAACCCGCGCACATCACCAATCACCTCGAACTGCTGCTGAAGCGTGCGCAAACCATCGAGCAGGTAATGGCCGACATTCAAGGCGTTTTCTTTCAACTGGTCGCGCTCGATTGCATCCAGCACCGCCAGGCCTACCGCACATGACACTGGGTTACCGGCGAAGGTGTTGAAATACTCCATGCCGTTGTTGAAAGCATCGGCAACCTCGCGCGTGGTCACTACCGCCGACATCGGGTGGCCGTTACCAATGGGTTTGCCCATGCTGACGGCATCCGGGACCACGCCCTGGGTCTCGAATGCCCACCAGTGGCTGCCGACCCGGCCAAACCCGACCTGAACCTCATCGGCCAGGCACAGCCCACCTTCGGCTCGCACCATGGCGTACACCTCCTTGAGGTAGTGTTCGGGCAAAAACACCTGCCCCGCCACGCTCGGGATCGACTCGGCAATGAAAAAACCGGGGCGCTTGCCTGCCTTGCGCATGGCATCCAGCTGCTCTGCCACCGACTCGGCAAAGCGCTTGCCGTGCGCTTCCACGGGCCAGTGCTCGGGGGCGTAGTAGCTGTCCGGGACTACGGCCTCGTAAACATGCGCCGCCCTGCCCTTACCCGCCTTGCGCTTGTACTTGTAAGGGCTCAGATCAATCAGTTCCTGCGTGGTGCCGTGGTAGGCCCAGTCCAGCACGATCGCCTGATCACTGCCTGTGTAATTGCGCGCCATACGCAGCATCAGGCTGTTGGCCTCACTCCCCGAGCAGCCAAAGGACGCTACGCAAAGGCCCTTTGGCAAAGTGCCGGTCAGGCGTTCGGCGTATTCGACGATATTGTCGTGCAGGTAGCGGGTATTGGTGTTGAGCAGCGCAGCCTGGCGGGTCAGGGCCTCGACCACGTCGGGATGACTATGGCCCAGGTGGCAGACGTTGTTGAAGCAGTCCAGGTAGGCCCGCCCGAAGTTGTCGATCAGCCATACGCCATCCCCGCGCACGAACTTGATCGGATCGGTGTACGAAATGGACAGGTTAGGGAGCAGCAGTTCCTTGCGCCTGGTAATGATCTGGGCCTTGGTCATCCCCTGCTGGCTGTAGGTCTCTGGCGGGATACCGGCCAGGGCCGAAGCATCGGGGAACAGGTCGGCCCACGCGTCGCGGTACGCTGGCTCACCCACGCCAATGACCTCGTGCGCGCTCAGCCGGGTATCAGTGACCACCTGCAGATGCAGGTGGGGAATCCAGCCGCCGTTCTCGTGATCGCTGCCCATGTAGCCGACCAGGTCGCCAGCTTCAAGCTTGTCACCGGCCTTCAAACGGCTGAGCGCCTCGTGGGCCATGTGCCCCCACAGCGTCAAAAATGGCGGGCAACCGGGTGGGGTATGCTCGAGCATCACCAGGCCGCCATAACCCAGCGGGCCTGGCTCGACCTCGACGCTTCTGACGGTGCCGGCGATCGGTGCGTACAACGGGGTACCCGCTGGCATCACCAGGTCTACCCCGATATGCAGGGTACGGTGCTGCCCCTTGATGAAGCGAGACTCGAAGGCGCTGTCGGTATAGATGGCACGTATCTCGCCCCATGGTCCGATGGCCAGCGCCACCTTGTGCGCGGCAGAGAATTCATTCCACCACCGCGTCGCATCTGCCGGGCGCTGCTGGGCCGAGGCGATGGTCATCTCATGGCTGGCATCGCCAAACGGCGCGATCACCTTGTCGAGAATGGCCGCTGACGGGCGCACCAGGTCGGCAAACGACTTGTGGTTGTCGGCAATCCAGCGGCGGACCTCCCCCGCACCTTCGATGGCATCGAAACCACAGGCCTTGCGCAGAATGCCGGTGGCCAACCGTGGGTTCATCGAATCAAGCTGCTCCAGCAGGCGCCAGGCAGGCGCTTCACTGATCGCCAGGTAAGGGTTGTCGTCGGTCTGGTCCTGCCGGGAAGCGGAGAACGTGACGCTGATGACCAAGCGCATGGCTATCAGGTTGAACAACACATCAAGCTCTTGCGCTTGCAACGGGTACTTCTCATGGAAGCCGGCCACCAGCGCAGCCGCAGCGCCGATCGGGTCGTCCATGTCGAGAATGGCGTAGGCGCTGGCGATCGCTACCTCGGCAATCAGAACGGTGTGCACGGCATCGCCAAAATCGATGAAGCCAGTCACGTTACCGGCCGTTTCGGCATCGACCAGGATGTTCCAGTCGTTGGCGTCGTTGTGGATCACCTGGGCCCGAAGGGACGCCAGCTTCGGCTGTACAGCCTGTTCGAACCGGGCGATGAAGCGCTCGGCAATGGCCCGGCGATCAGGGTCCTTGATGCAGTGCAGCCGCGAGCGGGAACGCGCAGCGTGGCGTAAGTCCCAGTCCAGGTCGCGGACTGCGCCCGGGTGCATGAAGCCTTGCAGGGCACGGTCAAGTTCACCGAGTGCCTGGCCGAAGTTTCTCATCAGCGCCATGGAACGACTGGCCTTGGCAAGTGGCGTGCCGGCCAGCCAGCTGACCAGGCGCACGGCGTGCTTTTCACCGGTGCTGCTGGCCACAGACGGCAGGTAGTCGCCAGTCACGCTGGCCCGCAGGTGCGGCACGCCCAAATGCGCGCCATGCACGGCCAAGTGATCGAGTAGCGCGGTTTGAAACTCGCTTTCTACCCTGGGCTCGCTGGCATTGACGATTTTCAGTATCCAGCCTGCATCTACGCCCGTATCCAGCCGGTAATTGCGATCACGTTCCCCATCCAAGGGCGTTGCAGTGCCGGTGACATTGAAGAAATCTTTTGCAAGGCCCTCTGCATCGCTTGCCGAAAACCGAGGTGCCGGGTGGGAAAGGTCTGTCATATCATCAGGTTCCGAGCGCGCGAATTGTTTTTGCAATAGCTTGTCATGCACAGCCGAAACGGACACCCTGCATACGGTCGGGCGCAACAGGCATAATGCCGGTTCCGACCGGCATAATGACGGCAAGTTTATCAAGGGGGTGGAATGCGTGATCTGGACGCTAAAGATCGTGAGATTCTTGAGGTACTGTCAAAGGACGCGCGCATTGCGCTCAAGGCACTAGCCGGCCGCATAGGCCTTTCCAGAAGCGCCACCACCGAGCGGGTAGCCAACCTTGAACGCAGCGGAATCATTCGCGGTTATCGCGCTGACATCGGCGAAATAGACGCCAACGTCATACGCGCCATCTTGCTGGTGACGTTGCAGCGCACGCCTGCCATGGGGCTGCTCGACCAGTTGGCAACGGACGCGCGCGTGCGACGGGTTTCATCGGTGAGCGGTCAGCTTGACCTGGTGGTTGAAGTGGAGACCCGGACGATCGACGACCTCAACCAGGTACGCGACAACGTGGCACGTCACGAATCGGTGGATGACATCACCACGTCGGTAGTCCTGCGCCGTGACATCGACCGGCAGGGCGCCTGATACCTGCAAAGGCAGTATTCACCCCTGCCTCAGAGGTGTCGAAGCACGCCCTGAATCTCGCGAACGACCTGCCGCGTTGCCTCGTCGACAGTCCCTTCATTGCGGCACAGCACCCAGCCTTGCTCTGTAACTGCACGCTCGAACGCCTCGGTACAGGCAACCTGTTCATCCAGGTTATGGATCACCGTACTGCCCAGCCCACGTGTGCGCGCCGCGGCCCTTGCCCATGAGGTTTCAGGCGTTGTGACCACACCGACATGCAGATCGGGTACTTGCACGTTCCGTTCGAGGTTCAGGCGCAGGATCTTGTCAAACGGCACAGTGCGGCGAAACGCAGCGTCAGAGGGGTACCAGCGATCAATCAGGATGATGCTGTCAGCGGGCTGCCTGGGCAGTACATGCCGGGAAATCCAGGCGCGGCTTTCAGCGAAGCACTCGCAAACCTTGAACTCAAGGTCCTGGCAAGGGCTTCTGGAAAGCTGGTTGACCAAGGCCATGGTCTCGCCCCGGTGAGGGTCATTCTTTCTTTCGCAGAGGCGGATCACCTTGTTCCCCTCCAGCCGCAAGGCTTGAGTGACGGCCTCCAGCAGCGTGGTCTTGCCGGTACCCTTGGGCCCATCGATGGAAATAAACAGTGGGCGGTTCATCTTGCAATACCAGTTGGCTCAAGCGCGGGATGAGACCATTGATCGCAGCTTGCCTTCAAGCGATTCTCGACAAGAGCACATCTGTACTCCAAAGCTGACTCATCAGCAGCAGCGCACTGCCCTGGACTGGAGCGGCCCGCCATCCCCAAGGCGTGCAATGCCTGCTAGGCTGACGCACGATGGCGGACCTGCTGCCCGCCTCCCCTTACCCACAGGCACGGGCCAATGACCTACAACCCCCAAGTTAACCTGACCAACTGCGACCGGGAGCCCATCCAGATTCCCGGGAGCATCCAGCCCCATGGCTGCCTGCTGGCCTGTGATGCCTCAGCGACCGTGGTGCTGCGCCATTCGGTCAACGCCCCACAAGTGCTGGGTGTACCAAACGATATCAATGGTCAGAAACTGCACGCGGTGCTGGGCGACGAGGTCGCGCATACGCTTCGCAATGCACTAGCCCGTACCCGGGACGCCTCGCGGCCCGCGCTCAGTTTCGGCGTGACGCTGCCCAACGGCGAGGCCGTCGACATCGCCGCCCACTTGTACAAAGGCACGGCAATCCTCGAATTCGAGCCCGCTGGCGCGAGCATCGCCGAACCGATCGAGCTGGCGCGCACGCTGATTGCCCAACTACGCGAAATCGACCAGACCAGCAAGCTGTTCCGCGATGCCGCCCGTTTTGTCAGGGCGGTGCTCGGTTACGACCGGGTAATGATCTACCAGCTGGGAGCAGACGGCGCCGGCAAGGTGGTTGCCGAGGCCAAGCGTGGCGACCTCGAAAGCTTCATGGGCCAGTACTTCCCGGCCTCCGATATCCCCCAGCAAGCCCGCGCGCTCTACCTGCGCAACCCGATCCGGGTAATCTCCGACGCCCAGTTCAAAACGGTCGCCATCAACCCGGTGCTCGACCCCTCGGGCGAACCGCTCGACCTGTCCTACGCGCACCTGCGCAGTGTCTCGCCGATCCATTGCGAATACCTGTGCAACATGGGCGTGGGCGCCTCGATGTCGATTTCGGTCATCGTCAACGGCGAGCTGTGGGGAATGATTGCCTGCCATCACTACGCACCGCGCACGCTGGCCATGGGGCAACGTGTGGCCGCCGAAATGTTCGGTGAGTTCTTCTCCCTGCATATCGAGACCCTGCGTAGCCGGCAAAAACTCGAAGCCGCCGTGCGCATCCACAAAGCGCTGGACAGCATGCTGCGCGACGCCAACCAGGCTGCGGACATCGATGGGTTCTTCCATGCACGCCTGCCCCGGTTGATGTCGCTGATTCCCTGCGACGGCATCGGCATGTCACTGCTGGGCCGCTGGTCGTCCGCAGGGCTGGCGCCGCCCCAAACGGCCGTGCCTGATCTGCTGCGCCTGGCAGACATGGTCAGCGAAGGCCGAATCTGGGCGTCCAATCGCCTGTCGACAGTGATCCCGTCGGCCCAGGCGTATTTTAATGATGTGTCGGGTGTGCTGATCATCCCGATGTCGCAACACCCAAGGGATTACTTGATCTTCTTCCGCAAGGAGGTGGTCGAGACACTCGACTGGGCCGGGGACCCGAACAAAACCTATGACAGCGGCGCGTTGGGCGATCGCCTGACGCCACGCAAAAGCTTCGCCATCTGGAAAGAAACCGTTCACCAGCAGTCGCTACCCTGGACCGAGCAGGACCGCCAGTTTGGCGATGCCATCCGTACAGCTATCGTTGAAGTGGTGCTGCACAACAGCGAGCTGCTCGCCAGTGAACGCGCCAAGGCTGAAGTGCGCCAGCGCATGCTCAACGAAGAGCTCAACCACAGGGTCAAGAACATCCTGTCGCTGATTGGTGCGCTGGTTGCCCATCCGACCCCGGAGAGCCAGACCCTGCAGGACTATGTGGCAACGCTGAAAGGGCGTATCCAGGCATTGTCGTTGGCCCACGACCAGGTGGTGCGTGGTGACGGTGGCGGGCGCCTGACGAATCTGCTGGAGGCCGAGCTTTCGCCCTATCGCACGGCTGCCAGCGTGATCGAATTGCAGGGCCCGAACGTCATCCTCGATGCGCGCGCGTACTCGGTCATGGCGCTGGTGCTGCACGAACTGGCCACCAACGCGGCCAAGTATGGTGCGCTATCGCGGGCCGGCGGCAAGCTTTCGGTGAGCTGGGCAATCGACGCCACCCACGCCTGTGCCATCAGTTGGCGTGAAAGTGGTGGGCCAACGGTACGCCCGCCCAACCGCAGCGGCTTCGGCACGGTGCTGATCGACCGCAGCATCCCGTTCGACCTGGGTGGCACCAGCACGGTGGAATATCACCCCGAAGGCCTGCAAGGCTTTTTCAGAATCCCGGCCAAGCACCTTTCCGTAGCCGAAGCGGCAGAGACCGCTCTCCCGGCCACGCCTCTGGCCCATGCAAACGGTGCCTTTTCAGCGTGCTCGGGCTTGCGTGTGCTGATACTCGAGGATCAACTGGTGATTGCAGTAGGCCTGGAGCAAATCCTCAATGATGCGCAAATCAAGGACGTGATCACCGCCAGTTCCGAGGACCAAGCCATGCAACTGCTTGGCAGCCACAAACCGGACGCGGCAATACTGGATGTCAACCTGGGCACCGGAACCTCCATTTCCGTAGCGGATGAACTGGTTCGCCGGCAGGTCCCGTTCCTCTTTGCCACCGGCTATGGCGAAGGCATCAGCATTCCCGAGCATTTGCAGCATGTGCCCGTCGCGCGCAAGCCTTACGACGCCAATGCCATTCTGGCCAGCCTGCAAGGCCTGCTTGATCTGCGGTGAGTGGGATACAGAGGCAGCCTTGTGCCATGAAAAAGCCCGTAAAGCCGACATATCACTGTCAGCTATACGGGCCTCTTCGCAGCACAATGCCGCCCCTGAAAAAGGACGGCGCCGACCTGTCAGGGCTTACACCGCCAGCGCGCGCTCACGCAGCTCGCTGTTGAGGATGCGGTCGTTCTCGCTGTAATCGACCGGGCAGTCGATCACGTGCACGCCCGGGGTCTTGATGCAGTGCTCCAGCAGCGGCAGCAGCCCTTCGGCACTTTCCACGCGGTGGCCGTTGGCGCCGTAGGCTTCGGCATACTTGACGAAGTCCGGGTTGCCGTAGTCCAGGCCGAAATCGGTGAAGCCCATGTTGGCCTGCTTCCAGCGGATCATGCCGTAGCCGTCGTCACGCAGGATCACCACGGTGATGTGCATGCCCAGACGTACTGCAGTTTCCAGTTCCTGGCTGTTCATCATGAAGCCGCCGTCGCCGCACACCGAGATTACCGGGCGGTCCGGGTGCACCAGGTGCGCAGCCATTGCCGATGGCAGACCGGCGCCCATGGTCGCCAGGGCGTTGTCCAGCAGCACGGTGTTCGGCTTGTGCGCCTTGTAGTTGCGGGCGAACCAGATCTTGTAGATGCCGTTGTCCAGGGCGACGATGCCTTCGGATGGCAATACACGACGGATGTCAGCAACCATGCGCTGTGGGTAGACCGGGAAGCGGTCGTCGTCGGCGCCTTCGGCGATCTGTGCTTCGTTGGCTTCACGGATGGCCATCAGGCGGGTGAAGTCCCAGTGCGAAGTGTCATTCAGCGCTTCGCTGATCTGCCACACGGCATTGGCGATGTCGCCGATCACTTCCACCTGCGGGAAGTACACGGCATCGACTTCGGCAGAGCGGAAGCTGATGTGGATGACTTCGGTGCCGCCACGGACCATGAAGAACGGCGGCTTTTCGATAACGTCGTGGCCGATGTTGATGATCAGGTCAGCCGCTTCGATGGCGCGGTGAACGAAGTCACCGGACGACAGGGCAGCGTTACCCAAGAAGCGCGGGTGGCGCTCGTCGACCACACCTTTACCCATTTGGGTGGTGATGAACGGGATGCCGGTCTTGTCGATCAGTTGCTTGAGGACCTTGGCGGTCATCTTGCGGTTGGCGCCGGCACCGATCACCAGGATCGGGTTACGCGCGTTCTGCAGTTTTTCTACAGCGGCTTCGATGGCCACGTGCTCGGCCAGCGGGCGGCGGTGCAGGCTGCGCGGGATCGGCAGCGCGTCGGTCTGCTCGGCGGCGATGTCTTCCGGCAGCTCCAGGTGCACCGCACCCGGCTTTTCTTCTTCGGCCAGGCGGAAGGCTTCGCGCATGCGGGCCGGGATGTTGTCGGCCGAGGCGAACTGGTGGGTGTACTTGGTGATGGGGTCCATCATGCCGCACACGTCAATGATCTGGAAGCGACCCTGCTTGGACTTCTTGATCGGCTTCTGCCCGGTGATCATCATCATCGGCATGCCGCCCAGGTAGGCGTAGGCGCTGGCGGTCACGAGGTTGGTGGCACCAGGGCCGAGGGTCGACAGGCTGACGCCGGTCTTGCCGGTCAAGCGACCGTAGGTGGCAGCCATGAAACCTGCAGACTGCTCGTGACGGGTCAGTACCAGCTTGATCTTCGACTTGCGCAGGGATTCGAGCAGGTCGAGGTTTTCCTCGCCGGGGATGCCGAATACATACTCGACACCTTCATTTTCCAGGCATTGCACAACGACATCGGCGGCCTTGGCCATTTGGGGTACTACCTCAAAATCTTTGTGGGATTGCAGATTTATTAAACTGCGTGACTGAGATGTTGCAGGATGTCTCAGTGGCGCGCATCGTAGGCCCTCTGGTTAATAATAATAAATATATTGTTATGATGCTTAGCATCACAGTTCGTTATAAATGCATCTCGCATGAAAGGTAGCACCCCTCAATGAACCTCAAGGCATTGCGCTGCTGTGTCGAAATCGTCCGCCAAGGCAGCTTCACCAAGGCCGCGCAGCACCTGCACATCGCCCAGCCAGCGCTGAGCATGGCCGTTACCCGGCTGGAAGAAGAACTGGGGGTAACCCTGTTCAACCGCACCACGCGCAAAGTGATTCTCACGGCAGAGGGCGAGCAGTTCTTGCCGCGCATTGCCTCCGCCCTGCGCGAAATGGACATTGCCCGACAAGAACTGCGCGACATGGCCGACCTCAAGCGTGGTGAAGTACGCCTGGGTATTCCGCCGATGTTCGGCCTGCACTATGTCCCCGGGTTGATGAACGCCTTCCGCCAGCTGTACCCGGGCATTGCGATGACCGTGTTCGAAGGCAGTGCCGAGGACATTGGCCACCGCCTGGAGCAACGGGAAATCGACCTGGCGCTGCTGGAGTCCCGGCGTGTGCCGCCCGACAAGGAGTCGATCCTGCTGGGCAGCGACGAGATGCTGGCGTGCATGCACCCTGATCACCCCTATGCCGGCAAAGCCTTCCTCACCGCCGAAGACCTGCGCAATACCGACATGGTGGTGTTTGATCGCACCTTCGTTCAACGCCATCTTCTGGATGCGTTCTTCGCCGAACATGGCATCACTTATCAGGTGGCGCTACAGAGCAACTTCGTCTCGCTGGTGGTGCAGGCCGCGCTGGACAACATGGGGGTGGCGACCCTGCTGCGCTCGGTGCAGCAACGCACGCCAGGCATCGTCGGCGTGCCGTTCCGGCCAGCACAGCAGATGAGTTTCCGCTTGTGCTGGCGCTCGGGGGAATACCTGTCGCTGGCCAGCAAGCGGTTCATCGACTTTGCTGCACAGACGCATTACCTGGAACGCTAAGGGCCTGTCAGGGGCAGCGTCCTCGACGTTGCTGCCATCGATTGACTATCATCCCGCCTTGAACGTTTCAGCATGTTTCAATAGGGATACAGATGTCAGTCCAGGAACGCCCCCCGCTACCCAGTAAAAGCACCGTCGCCAAGATGGAAGCCGCCATGGCACTGGGCAGCTTTGCCATCGGCACCGGCGAATTCGCCATCATGGGCCTGATGCCCGACATTGCCAGCAATTTGCAGTTGAGCGAGCCGCAGGTGGGCCATGCCATCAGCGCCTATGCGCTGGGGGTGATGGTTGGCGCCCCGACGCTGGCCATTCTCGGTGCCAAACTGCTGCGCAAGCACATGCTGCTGCTGTTGATGCTGCTGTATGCCGTGGGCAACCTGGCCACTGCCTTTGCCCCCGCGTTCGGTGGCCTGGTCGCATTCCGCTTCATCAGCGGCCTGCCCCACGGCGCCTACTTCGGCATTGCCGCAGTGGTGGCCTCAAGCATGGTCGCCAAGGATCAGCGCGCGGGGGCCGTTGCCCGGGTGATGATGGGACTGACCTTGGCCATGTTGCTCGGCAACCCGGTTGCCACCTTCCTGGGCCAGTACTTCGGCTGGCGTTCGGCATTCGTGCTAGTCGGCGCGATCGCCCTGTGCACCATCGCCCTGGTCTGGCGTTTCGTGCCCCAGCGCCACGACGAAACTCGCAGCGACCCGCGCAAGGAGCTACAGGCCTTTGCCCTCCCACAGGTATGGATGGCGCTGGCCATCGCTTCGATCGGTTTTGCCGGCATGTTCTGCGTGTTCAGCTACCTGGCACCGACCATGCTGCAAGTGACCCAGGTGTCGCCACAGTGGATTCCGTTCGGGCTGGCGGCGTTCGGCATGGGCGGCATCGTTGGCAACATCGCAGGCGGCAAGCTGTTCGACCGCCTGCAGTTCCGCGCTGTGGGGCTGGTACTGATGTGGTCGATTGCCGTATTGCTGTTCTTTACCTTCGCCGCCCAGGCGCTGTGGAGCCTGCTGCTGGGCATCGGCCTGGTGGGCACCATGATCGCCCTGGCGGCACCGCTACAAATTCGCCTCATGGACATTGCCCATGAAGCGCCAAGCCTGGCAGCGGCGTCGAACCATGCGGCGTTCAACCTGGCCAATGCCCTGGGGCCATGGCTGGGAGGCATGGCGATTACTGCTGGTACGGGCTGGACCAGCACCGGGTACATCGGCGCCGCGACTGCGCTGGCTGGCCTGGGCATCTACCTGGTGGCGCGGCGGATGAAAGGCGGGCATTGAAGCCGGCCTGGTCATAAAGGGTTACCCTACCCCGTTATGCACCCGCCACTGCCGAGTCATTCATGTTCGATTGGGAAGACCTGCGCCATTTCTCCGCCTTCAGCTCGGCCGGCTCGCTGTCGGCCGCCGCCAAGACCCTGGGTGTCGACCACGCCACCGTGGCCCGGCGCATCGCCTCGCTCGAAGCGTCGCTCAAGCTCAAGCTGGTCGACCGGCGCCCCCGCGCCTATGTCCTCACCCACGAAGGCCAGCGTGTGGCGGAACTCGCCGAGCAGATGGCCATGTCCTCTTTTGCCCTGGAGCATTTCGCCAGCGCCGGCCAACAGGCAGTGGAAGGAGAAGTGGTGCTCTCGGCACCACCGGCGCTGCTGGGCAGTATCGTCGCCCGGCGCCTGGGCGAGCTCTACCAGCGCTACCCACAGCTGCGCCTGAAACTGGTAGGCAGCAAATCCAAGGCATCCCTGGCACGCCGCGAAGCGGACATCAGCATCGCCCTGGCCAGGCCGACAGAGCCAACTCTGGTGGTCAGCCTGCTGGGGCACCTGGATTACCGGCTGTACGCGTCGCCCGGTTACCTGGCCAGCGCAACGGCAAGGCGCTACATCGGCTACGACGAGTCCCAGGCCCGTTCACCACAACAGCTATGGCTCAACCTCCAGGCCGGCCAGCAGCCTTTCGCATTGCACAGCAATGACCTGCGCATCCAGGCCCAAGCCTGTGCCGGCGGCATCGGCATTGCCTGCCTGCCCGCGTTCATGGCACAGGAACACGGCCTGAAGGAAGCAGGCACCGCCGAACAGACCATGAGCATCGAAATCTGGCTGGCAGTGCATGAAGATGTGCGCGCCACACCACGGATCAAGGCGGTTACCGACTTCCTTCAGCAGCAGGTGCGGCCGATGCTACGCTTGTGAATTCTTGCAGATGGCGCCTGCATCAATACGGAATTTTCGCCCAAGCCTGCCAGCGTTAGGCTAACTCCATCACTCACGCCCTTGAAGGAGACGACGATGCAGTACGTAAAGCTGGGTAGCACCGGGCTGGACATTTCAAGGCTGTGCCTGGGCTGCATGACCTTCGGTGAACCCGACGCCGGCACTCACCCCTGGACCTTGGGCGAAGACGCCAGCCGGCCAATCATTCGCCACGCCGTCGAGCAAGGTATCAACTTCTTCGACACTGCCAACAGCTATTCCGCCGGCACTTCGGAAATCATCCTCGGCAAACTCCTGAAGGAGTTTACCCGCCGCGAAGAAACCGTGATCGCCACCAAGGTGTTCTTCCCTGCCAACATGTGGGAAGGCGCCAGCCGGCCCAATGAGCAAGGCTTGTCACGCAAGGCGATCATGGCCAACATCGACGCCAGCCTCAGCCGCCTGGGCACAGACTACGTCGACCTCTACCAGATCCACCGCTGGGACTACCACACCCCCATCGAGGAAACCATGGAAGCCCTGCATGATGTGGTCAAGGCCGGCAAGGCGCGCTACATCGGCGCATCGTCGATGTATGCCTGGCAGTTCGCCAAGGCGCAACAGGTAGCCGCCAGCCACGGCTGGAGCCGCTTTGTGTCGATGCAGAACTACCTCAACCTTATCTACCGCGAAGAAGAGCGAGAGATGATTCCGCTGTGCCTGGATCAAGGCGTCGGCCTGATGCCTTGGAGCCCCATGGCGCGCGGCCGCCTGACCCGGCCGCATGGGCAGCAGACCGAGCGCACGCGCACCGACGTGTCCGGGCAGTCGTTCTATGAAAAGACCGAGGTGGAGGACGGCCGGGTAATCGATGTGGTCGAGCAGATCGCCAGCGAACGGGGTGTGCCGATGGCCCAGGTTGCGCTGGCCTGGGTACTGGGTAAGGCCGGCGTTAGTGCCCCTATCGTCGGCGCCTCGAAGCCCGCCCACCTGGACGATGCCCTGGGCGCACTGTCACTGCAGCTGAGCGAGGACGAGGTGGCGCGCTTGCAGGCCCCTTACGTTCCCCACGCGGTCACCGGCTTCAAATAGCGCGGGCTTGCAGCAGTTGGTATGGGTCCGCGAGCTGGTCAGCCTCGCGGAAACCATTACAATGCGCGGCCCAACCTGAAATATGTTTTCCCCATGAAATCACTGCTTTACGCCATAACCTTATTATTTTCCTTTACCCTCCCCGCCTTGGCCAACCCGCCGGCCACCTTCACCGAAGCCAAAGTGGTGGCCAAGCAGAAGGTCTACCTGGACCAGGCCAGCAGTGCCCTCGGCGACCTGTACTGCGGGTGCAAATGGACCTGGGTGGGCAAGTCTGGCGGGCGCATCGATGCCGCCTCGTGTGGTTACCAGACGCGCAAGCAGCAGAACCGTGCAGAACGCACCGAGTGGGAACACATCGTGCCCGCCCACACCTTCGGCAACCAGCGCCAGTGCTGGAAGAACGGCGGCCGTGAGCACTGCGTGGACAACGACCCGGTGTTCCGCGCCATGGAGGCCGACCTGTTCAACCTTTACCCGGCCGTGGGTGAGGTCAACGGTGACCGCAGCAACTTCAACTACGGCATGGTCACTGGCAATGCCGGCGAATACGGCCAATGCACCACCAAGGTCGATTTCGTCCAGCGCACCGCTGAACCGCGTGACGAAGTCAAAGGCCTGGTGGCCCGCACCACCTTCTACATGTTCGACCGCTACAAGCTGAGCATGTCGCGCCAACAGCAACAGTTGCTGATGGCCTGGGACAAGCAACACCCGGTGTCGGTCTGGGAGAAAGAACGCGACCGGCGCATTGCCGCGATCATGGGCCATGCCAACCCGTTCGTAAGCGGCGAACGCAAGTGGACTGCCGGCTACAAGCCGGTTGGCAGCGGCGTGGTAGAGGCGGTGCCGGTAAACGCGGCCAAGCCAGAGGCCAAACCAAGCCTGGCCAGCGCCGGTTCGGTCGGCGCCGTGCTTGGCAACCGCAACAGCCACGTCTATCACCTGTCAGTCGGCTGCCCAGGCTACAACCAGGTTGCAGCGAAGAACCAGGTTTCCTTCGCTAACGAAGGTGAAGCGCAGGCAGCAGGCTATCGCAAGGCAGGTAACTGCCGCTGATCATTTCAAAGGCTGCGCGGCCCCCGTGGCAGGGGCGCGCGTCAGCCGTTGACCAGGTTTGCCGGCCGCTCACCGGCCAGCGCGCTGAGCAGGTTATCCACCGCGCAACGCGCCATGGCCTGGCGGGTTTCCTCGGTCGCCGAGCCGATATGCGGGGTCGCTACCACGTTATCGAGCTGCAACAGCGGCGAGTCGGCCGGCAGCGGCTCGTGCACGAACACGTCCAGCCCCGCACCGCGGATGCGCCTGGCCCGCAGCGCTTCGATCAGCGCCTGCTCATCCACCACACGCCCGCGTGAGATGTTCACCAGGATTGCCTCAGGCTTCATCAACGCAAGTTCCCGTGCGCCTATCAGGCCTTCGGTGCTGGCGCTCAACGGCACTGTCAGGCAAACGAAGTCTGCCTGCTGCAACAGCTCATCCAGGCTGCACTGGCATGCGGCATAGCGTGCTTCCACCTCGGGCTTGGCACGCTGGCTGTGATACAGCACGCGCATGCCAAAACCAGCGGCCGCGCGCCGGGCCAGGGCCTCGCCAATGCGGCCCATGCCGACGATGCCTAGCGTCTTGCCGTGCACATCACTGCCAAAATGCGCCGGCCCCAGGTTGGCCTGCCAGCGGCCGTCACGCACCCAGTTCGCCAGCTCCACCACCCGCCTGGCGGTAGCCAGGATCAAGGCAAAGCCTGTGTCGGCGGTGGTTTCAGTCAACACGTCGGGCGTGTTGGTGAGCATCACACCACGCCTGCTGAGTTCAGCAATGTCGTAGTTGTCCACGCCTACCGAAACGCTCGACACCACTTCCAGTTGCGGGGCAAGGTCGAGCAGGCTGGCATCCAGGCGCAGGCTGGCCCCCAGCAACCCGTGCGCCCCCGGCAACGCATCACGCAGGCGGGCCAGGCCATCGGGCCGGGAGGTATCCACCCAGGTCACCTCGACGCGATCTTGCAGGCGTGCCATCAAGTCGTCAGACAGGCGTTTATACAGGACGATTCGCTTCTTCATTGCAGGTTTCCTAATGGTTCATGGCCAGACGCGAGTTATCGCGCTTTGCCCGGCCTGACGTCTGGGAGGTATTGAGCGCAGCGGTTAGCGCCACTGCAGTCAGTAGCGCACCGCACATGAACAGATAAGAGGCACCGGGCCCGCCCGTAGCACCGTTGAGGTAGCCGACCAGCCACGAACCGCCGAACGAGCCCAGCGCACCCATGCTGTTGATCAGCGCCATGGCGCCGCCTGCGACGTTGGCCGGCAGGATCTCGGGCACGATCGCGAAGAACGGGCCATAGGGTGCGTACATGCAGGCGCCGGCGACCACCAGCAACGCATACGACAGCCAGAAATGCTCGCTGCCCAAGGCGTAAGAGCCATAGAACGCAACGGCGGCAATCAGCAGCGGCGGCCAGACGAAGCGCTTGCGCTTTTGCAGGCGGTCCGACGCCCAGGACACGCCCACCATCGCCAGCACCGCCGCCAGGTAGGGCACCGAGGCCAGCCAGCCGGCCTGCACGATATCGACGTTCGCCGCCTGCTTGAGAATCGATGGCAGCCACAGCACGAAGCCATACACGCCGATGCTCCAGCAGAAGTACTGCAGCGCCAGGATGATCACCTGCGGCGAGCGGAACGCTTCGCGGTAGTTCTTCACAGGCTTGATACCCTGCTGCTCGGCAGCCAGCGCCTGCGCCAGGGCGGCCTTCTCCTGCTCGCTCAGCCACTTCACCTGGGCCGGGCGGTCATCCACCAGGCGCCACCAGAAGAACGCCCAGATCACAGCGGGCAGGCCTTCGATGATGAACATCCAGCGCCAGTCGTAATGCTTGATCAGGTAACCCGACACCACCGACATCCACAGAATGGTCACCGGGTTGCCCAGCATCAGGAAGGTATTGGCGCGCGAGCGCTCGGCACGGGTGAACCAATGGCACAGGTACACCAGCATGGCCGGCATCACCGCAGCCTCCACCACCCCGAGCAGGAAGCGGATACCGATCAGCATGTAGACGTTGCTGACCATGCCCGTGAGTGTGGCAAGGCCGCCCCACAGGATCAGGCAGACGAAGATCAGCTTTCTGACGCTGCGCTTCTCGGCGTAGATGGCGCCAGGCACCTGGAAGAAGAAGTAACCGAGAAAGAACAGCGCCCCCAACAGCGATGACATCACCGGGGTGATGTGCAGGTCTTCAGCCATGCCGGAGGCGGCGGCGAAGCCATAATTGGCGCGGTCCAGGTACGCCAGGCTGTAGGTAACGAACACAATCGGGATGATGTACCACCAGCGGCGAGGTGCCAGGCTTTGGCTTTGCATGGTTTGTTTCTCCTGAGCTTGTTGTTTTTGTTGCAACAGGTGATTCGGGGTCGACTCATGCGCTTCTGCGCAGGTCATAGGCCTCCAGTTCATGACGCAGCGGCAGCCCTTCCATGTCACCTCGTGACTGCACGGCACGGCTGCCGCACCAGTTGCCGCGCGCTACCGCCTCGGCTACCGGACGGCCCTCCAGTAGCGCGCTGAGCACACCGACGGCAAACGCATCACCTGCACCGACGGTGTCCACCACGCGGCTGACTGGCACCGGGGCTACCTGCCCTTCGCCCTTGGCGCTGCGGAAGTAGGCGCCCGCGTCGCCCAGCTTGATCACCACCAGTTCCACCCCTTGGTCCAGGTAGAACGCGGCGATATCGGCCGGGGTGTGCTGACCGGTCAGCAACCGCCCCTCCTCCAGCCCCGGTAAAACCCAGTCGGCCTTCGCCGCCAAGGCATTGATTTCACGCACCATGCTGCTTTGATCGGGCCACAGCGAGGGACGCAGGTTGGGATCGAACGATATGCTCCGCCCGGCTGCGCGCATCCCGTCCAGCAGCGCGTGAGACAGCGCCCGACAGCTGTCCGACAACGCCAGCGGAATACCGGTAGCGTGTACGTGGCGAGCCTGCAGCCAAACGGGGCTCAACATCGCAGGAGACAGCCTGCTGGCCGCCGAACCTCGGCGAAAGTACTCCACTGCCGGGTCGCTGCCATCATCGCTGCGGGCCTTGAGCTGAAAACCCGTCGGGTAGTTGGCATCCACCTCAACGCCGGCACAGTCCAGGCCTTCGCCGCGCAAGCTCTCGAGCACGAAACGGCCCAGCGAATCGTCACCAACCCGGCTCAGCCAGCGTACCTTGAGACCCAGCCGCGCCAGGCCGATCGCCACGTTGCTGTCGGCGCCGGCGATGCGTTTGCCGAACTGCCCGACACCGGCCAGGTCACCGGCTTGCTCGGCAACGAACATGGCCATGGTCTCGCCGAAACACAGCACGTCATGTTCATGCATGGTCCAACTCCTGCACCGCGCCCAGTGCAGAAAGGTGACGCACCTGGGCCCGGGTCAGCGCCAGCAGGTCTTCGCCCACCAGGGGGTACTCGACGGCGCGCACCACGCCCGGCGCAAACTCGGCCATCAGCGCTGCCCACTCCTGCAGGTCCGCCGCTTGCGGCGGTATGGCAACCAGACGGCCATCGGCCCGACGCTGCACAGCCTTGCAATGCACATAGCGCACCCAACGGCCTAGCTGCCTTGCAGCTTGCCGCGCAGGCTCACCCTGCCACTGCCAGTTACCGATATCGAACGTCATGCCCAGGCGCAGCCCAAGCGGGTCGACGCGCTGGAAGAACTGCAGCATCGGTTCGAGCCTGCCACCTTGTGCGGTCTGATCGTTTTCCACGAGCAACAGAGGCCCCTGCGCAGGCAGCAGCGACGCCAGGGCCATCACATCGCAGTGCTCATCGAAGTGCCCCAGGGAAACCTTCAGCGCCACCGCGCCAAGCGCCCGGGCAATTTCCAGCTTCTGCACCAGTAGCGAGTCGGGCACGCCTTGCGCGGTCCACAGTTCAAGGGGGGTGGAGTACAGGCATTCCAGGCGCAGCGCGGCAATGACCCTACCCAGCGCAGCGGCGTCCGGTGCACTGGCGAACAATTCTTCGCGCAGTTCGACGCGGCTGACGCCAGCGGCGGCCAGCAGGTCCAGAAACTGCTCCTGGCCACGTTGGCGCACAAAGTCGGCGCCGTAGCTGGAGAGACTGATGGAAACGGGGTTCGCGTGCATTGTTTTTGTCCTTATGAAACCGGTTTCATTTTTTAATCAACAGCAGCAGGCGCAAACCTGCTGTTTCTTACTGGGGTTGGGTTGAACCGCGGATGATCAGGTTGGCCTTGAAGTCGATACGCCGTGCTGCGCCGCTGTCGCCGCGCAGGCGACCGAGCAGGCTTTCGAATGCCGCCACACCGATGCGCTCGGTGGGCTGGGCCAGTGCGGTGATGCCTTTGCCGACCAAGGGGTACCAGTCGAGGTCGTCGAGGGCAATCAGCCCGACATCGGCAACCAGGTTGCGCCCGGCCTCGAGCAGGGCCCGGGTCACCGCCAAGGTGGCAACGCCGTTGAAGGTGAAGATGGCTTGCGGACCATGGCCATTGTGGGCAAGAAACGAAGCCAATTGGCCCTGCAGCCCTGCGCTGATTTCAAGTACCTGCTGACGCATGCCTGGCCGGCGGCTGATCGACGCGCCGAACGCCTGCACCCGCTCCAGGCGTGAACTGGTGCCATCGAGGGGTTCGCTGACCGCCAGGATGTCGCGATAGCCCTGGGTTTGCAGGTGGTCAAGAGCCTGCTCGACTGCGTCGGCATTGTCCAGGCCGACAAGGTCCACATTCAGCTCGGGCAATTGGCGGTCGACCAGCACCATGGGGATGTCACGCCGCAGGTTGAGCAGTTCGCCGGGGTGGTGACCGAGCGTGTTCACGATCAACCCTTCGACGTTGTAGCTCTGCAGGGCCACCAGGTGGTGACGCTCCTGCTCGTCGTCGCGGTTGGTGTTGCACACCACCAGGCTGTAACCATGCTGACGGCAGGCGGTTTCCACGCCGTGCATCACGGCCACTGAATAGGGGTTGAGAATATCGGCCACCAGCATGCCGATCAGTCGCGTCTGGCCGCGCTTGAGGCCGCGAGCCATCTGGTTGGGGCGATAACCGAGGCGTTCGATGACCTCTTCCAGCCGCTTGGCCGTGGCTTCGGCCAGCAATTGGCGGTCGCCACCGATGTAACGGGAGACGGTGGCTTTGGAAACGCCAGCAACACGCGCCACTTCGCTGATGGTGACCCGTTCGCGGGTATGGGCAGGCGCGTCGGTCATGGGTTTTCCTTATGATTGTTTTAATAGTGATGAAACCGGTTTCAATACAGCAAAAATGCACGGGTTCGTCAACATGCCGTTGGTCGGGCACGAAGACCGTAAATGTTAAATCGCATTAATAATATTGCATACCTCATTGATTGTTATAGATTAATATCTGTGGAACAGGGCTTACCCTGGAATCTGATTACGTTAGGGGATAGCACGGGCCTCGCCCGTGTTCGCGGTTAAAACCGCTCCTACGGGCGAGGGCGCAGAAAAACACGTCAGCGAAGCGACTTCACGTCACCGGCCGTGACGGCGCTGCCTTGGTTACCCCAACTGCTGCGAATGAAATTCACCACCTCGGCAACCTCCTGGTCGCTCAGGCGCCAGCCGAAAGCCGGCATGGTGAAGTTCGACGGCGCAGTGTGCGTTGCCGGTACCGTGCCACCGGCAAGCACCACATGGATCAGCGACGTGGCATCCGTAGTCTGCACCACCGGGTTGCCGGCCAAGGCCGGGAACACGCGGGTGTAGCCCTGCCCGTCGGTGCGGTGGCAGGCCGCGCAGTTGTCGATGTACACCGCCGCCCCAGGCTTGCTGTCGTCACCCTTCCATAACGCATCGGCTATCTGCTTGTCGTACACATGCGGCTGGTCGTCCGGATTGCTCGGCGGCAGGGTTTTCAGATAGCGGGCGATAGCGGTCAAGTCGGCATCACTCATGTGCTGCATGCTGTGCTCGACCACATCGCTCATGCCGCCGAACACGGCGCTGCGATCACTGCGCCCAGTCTTGAGAAACTGCACCAACTGCGCTTCGCTCCAGCTGCCCAGGCCGTCTTTGTGATCGCCACGCAGGTTCTTGGCAACCCAGCCTTCCAGCGGCGCGCTGCCGGCCAGAAACTGCTCGCCATCGGCCGCGCTCAGGGCCTTTTCCTGCATGGTCAGTGCCCGCGGCGTATGACAAGCGCCACAATGCCCAAGGCCCTCGACCAGGTACGCCCCGCGGTTCACCACAGGGTCGGCTGTAGCTAATGCCTGCCAGGGCTTGGCCTCTGGGGCGAACAGGCCGCGCCAGATTGCCAGCGGCCAGCGCATGCTCAGCGGCCAGGGAATGTCAGAGGCCTTGTTCGCCTGCTCGACTGGGTCCACGCCCTTCATGAAATAGGCGTACAGCGCCTGCATGTCCTGCTCGCTGACCCGCGCATACGACGGGTATGGCATGGCCGGATAGAGCGTACTGCCGTCCTTGGCGATACCCCTGCGCACGGCCTGGTCGAAGTCTTCGAAGCTGTACTGGCCGATGCCACTGGCCGCCGGGGTGATGTTGGTGGAGTACACCGTGCCAATCGGCGTTTCCATCGGCAACCCGCCGGCAAAGGGCTTGCCGCCTTTGGCGGTATGGCAGGCCACGCAGTCACCGGCGCGGGCCAGGTACTCGCCCAGGCGCACCTGCGCATCGTCATTCGCTGCGGCCTGCAAAGCCGCGCCGGCACCCAGCACCAGAGTTGCGATCAACAGTGTCTTCATGCTCATCGCTCCTCAAGCCTGGACCAACGGACCGGGGTTTTTCAGATACTGCTCACGGATGGCACGGGCCGACCAGTAGGTGAGCGCGGCCACCAGCCCGGTCGGGTTGTAACCCAGCCCCTGCGGGAACGCCGAAGCCCCCGGAACGAACACGTTGTGTACGTCCCAGCTTTGCAGGTAGCGATTCAGTGCACTGGTTTTGGGGTCGGTGCCCATGATTGCCCCGCCGTTCAGGTGGGTGGTCTGGTAACTGGTGGTGTTGAAGTGGTCCTTGACCTGCTTGCCCAGCACGGCAATGGCCTTGGGGTTCATCGCTTGGGCGATCTTGCTCAGCTTGTCGACCATGAACTGGTTCATCTTGATGTCGTTTTCCTGCCAGTCGAACGTCATGCGCAGCAGCGGCTGGCCGTAGGCATCGCGGTAGGTGGGGTCCAGGTCCAGGTAATTGCCACGGTAGGACTGATGTGCGCCGTGGGCATCCATCGACACCTGGTGGGTGTAGTAGTCGGCCGTGGCCTTCTTCCAGGCACTGCCCCAGGCCGGCGTGCCCGGCGGGTTCGAGGTGCCGGCAATCGGCCGGCTGCCGGCCTGGTTCACCCACATTGGCGAACCGCCGACGAAGCCGTGCGGGCCATGGTCGAAGTTGTCGGCGTTGAAATCGTCGATGGCAATGCCATTGCCACCCGCGCCGATGAAGTTGTTGGTGTAGGTGTCCTTGTCGAAGAACGCCTTTACCGTACCCATGTTCTGATAGGCGAAGTTACGCCCGACCACACCTTCGTTCTTCACCGGGTCGTAAGGCTTGCCAATGCCGGAAAGCAGCATCAGACGCACGTTGTTGAACTGGAAAGCCGCCAGAATCACCAGCTCTGCCGGTTGCTCCACCTCGCGCCCCTGGGCATCAATGTAGGTCACGCCGGTAGCCTTGCGCTTGCGGTCGTCCAGGTTCACCCGCAGCACATGGGCATTGGGCCGCAACTCGAAGTTGGGCACCTGGCGCAGCGCCGGCAGGATGTTCACGTTGGGCGAGGCCTTGGAGTACATGTAGCACACGTAACCGCTGCAGAAACCGCAGAAGTTGCACGGCCCCATCTGCGCCCCGTAGGGGTTGGTGTATGGCCCGGAGGTGTTGGCCGACGGCAGGTTGTAGGGTTTGTAGCCCAGGCTGGTGGCAGCCTTTTCGAACAGCCTTGCCGATACAACGTTCTTCTGCGCGGGCAGCGGGAACGGGTTGGAGCGGTCCGGCGCATAGGGGTTGCCGCCCTTCCCTTCACCGACCACCTGGCCTCTGACGGTCCAGGCCTGGCCTGAAGTGCCAAAGACCTTTTCGGCAAAGTCAAAATAGGGCTCCAGTTCTTCATAACTGACGCCGAAGTCCTGAATAGTCATGCCTTCGGGAATGAACGTGCGCCCGTAGCGCTCTTCATAGTGGCTGCGCAGGCGCAACTCGACGGGGTCGACCCGGAAGTGCACACCCGACCAGTGCAGGCCCGCGCCCCCCACGCCCTTGCCCGGCAGGAATGCGCCCAGCTGGCGATTGGGCAATGCCACATCATTCACGCTATGGCGGACAGTGACGGTTTCTTTCGACACATCGACGAACAGCTTCTTGCGCACGCTGTAGGTCAGCTCATCGATCACCTGCGGGTAGCTGCCTTCGGGGTAGGTATCCTGCATTGGCCCCCGCTCCAGGGCTACCACGTGCAGCCCGGCCTCGGTCAGCTCTTTGGCCATGATCGCACCGGCCCAGCCGAAGCCGACGATCACCGCATCCACTTTGTTCAACACAGTCGCCATGCCTCAGGCCCTCTCACCACGAATCGATACAGCCGGGAACGGGTAAGGCTCGTTGCGCTCGACCCAGTCCATGAAGTCGGCGCGGGCGCCGGGGAAGCCGATCTGGGTCCAGCCGACCATGCCTTTATTGCCGCCATGAATCGGGTCGCAGAAGAACCCTTCGCGCGTGTTTTGCACCAGCAGGCTGAAGAACACCTTGGCCGGAACGGTTTCGAAAACCACCTCTCCTGCCTCCAACGTACTGAGAATGCGGTCCTGGGTAGCGCTATCTTGCGCAGCAAAAACCTGTCCGCCATTGGCTTTGCACCAGCCGTCCACGGCAGCGATGCCCAGGCGGTAGATTTGTTGCGGGCTGAGCTGCAACTGGTAGCCCAGCTCGGGCGGGGCGTCGGCGTTGAACGGCCCTTGCATGTACCACTGTGCGCCCGTCGCGTAGGGGGTGTTCATTTGCCTGTCGATAAATTCGGCGGCGCCCGCTTCGAGTGCCCCTGGGCCAAGCTCATCGGCCGGGATGATGCGGGAAACGGCAGCTTGTAGAAAAGCCCATTCTTCGGCGCTGAAGAATGTCGGTTGATAATTGCCCGCAGGCGGCGTAGCCGGCACTTTCGGTTGCTGATGCGGTTGCGGGGCCGCAAGCAGTTGGCTGGCGCCCACGCCAAGCCCTGTACTGGCCACTGTAACGACAGGGATCAGAGTCAAGGTCTTGCGCAGAAAATCCCTGCGCGGGTTGTCTGGGGCATGCTCAGGCATTGCGAATCCTCATCGGCTTTGGGGTGGCCTTGATAAGCGCCATCTGATTTTCAATAAAGAGTTGATCTTGATAGGCCATCAAGAAGACAGCCGAATAATCTAGCGCGTTCAGAAATGTTTTGAAACCGGTTTCATTCTTACCCTCTCACCCGGTTTGACCTCCACCGCACACCCATCAGCGAAAGGCTTTTTTCACACCCGCCTCACCCTCTGCCGACATTCCACTGCCTACAGTGCCGACGCTCTCGCATGGAGCAAACTGACTGGAGTGGCAAACATGCTGCACGACCTGATCGACGACTCCCCCGCTTCACGGCTTGGGCCGATACACCGATGGCCTTGGGGAGCAGCGCAATGGGTGGTGTTGTGCCTGCTGCTCTTGCTCGGCGTAGCGGCAGCCTGGGCCCAGCAGCGCGCGGCCACCCCCAACCTGGGCAATCCGCATCACCTGCAGCACAGTGGGCTGTATACCGATTGGGCAAAAGGCTCGGTGATTGTCGTACTGCGCCATGCCGAACGCTGCGACCGCTCCAGTGATGCGTGCCTGAACGACCCCAGCGGGATCACCGTCGCGGGCAGGCAGGCGGCCACCGATGTAGGCCTCGGGTTGCAACACCTTGGCTTGGGCGAAGCTGATGTCTGGACCAGCCCAGAGGTGCGAACCCGGCAGACCGCACAAGCCATGTTCGGTAAAACCATCGCCACACGAGACTGGCTTAATCAATGTGACAGCCACTTTGCCGAAAAGGCCTTTGCCCTCAAGCGAAGTGGCCACAACCTCGTGCTGGTCAGCCACAGCGGCTGCATGGATCAACTGGAGCAGGCGCTCAAAGCGCCTTCTAGCGCAACATCGAACAGCTATGCCAGCGCCCTGTTCATCACGCGTGGCAACGATGGCAAGACGAAGGTGCTGGGCCAAATGGCGGCCAGTGAATGGCACACACTCATTGATGCCAAGGAACTCTGAACATGCCCTCCCGCGCCACCTTCTACCGCAACAACCTGCTGCTGCCACTATTGCTGGCCGCCATTGTGTTCATGGCCTTCGACCTCACAGACTTAGATCGCTGGATCAGCAGCCTGCTGCTTGACCCGGCCACTGGCCAGTTCCCGCTGCTGCACAACCCGTTATTCGAGAAAGTCACCCACAAATGGCCACGCATCCTGCCGGACTGGACAGGTGAACTGGCCGTCATAGGCAGCTTGCTCTCGTTCATCTGGCCGCGCCTGGCTAGCCACCCACAACTGGGCCTTGCCCGGGTACTGGAAAAGGTCCGTATTGCACCGGTGCTACGCTTTACCACCCAATATCGGCGCGACCTGTTGTTCGTGGTGGTAGCGTTCGCACTGAGCACCACCGTGATTCACTACCTGAAAAGCCATACCAGCGTGTATTGCCCTGTGGAAACCACGCTGTATGGCGGTTCGCAAGCCCGGGTCGAATGGTTCGAAAACTTCTCTTTATGGAGCAAGCCCGGCGATGGCCGTTGCTGGCCGGGTGGCCATGCGTCCAGCGGGTTTACGCTGTTGGCGCTGTATTTCGTGGCCCTGCGCCACCGGTGGGCGCATGCTCGCAAGTTGCTGGTTGCCATCCTGCTGATCGGATTCGTGTATGGCACTACCCGAGTATTACAGGGCTGGCACTATATGTCTCATACGTTCTGGGCCGGAATCTTTGTCTGGCTTACAACTTGGGCAACTGCATTGCTCTTCTATGGACGCATCGCGCTGCAGGCGGCTGAACATAGCCCAGTCCTATCTGATGCTGCGCCGCAGCACTTGAAGACGTGTTCAGAACAGTCATGAGAAAAATCAGCCCTATATAAAACATCATTCATTTCTTGACAGAAATAATTAGACAACAACTTCCAAAGAAACTTCCTACAATGCTTTAGGAATTTTCAATCTCCCACAAAAATTGATTCCTAGTTACTCTTCAGGCTTTCGCAACTGCTAATGCCCGACCGCATGGACGCGGGGGCCATCGCGAGTGTTTGAGCTGCCAAGAGACGAGGTTCAAGGATGCCCAAAGAGTCCGACCGCACTGGCAAACCAGTGCCCACCCCCCAAAAGCCAATCCTGCTCGAAGACATAAACGAAACCCCACCGCCTCCTGACGGCGCGGGTCCTGAATACGCAACCGATCTACCCGGCTACCCGGCCGATCCAGACTTTCAGCTACGCGGCGGCTACGACAACCTCATGCTCGACGCGGCAAGCCAGCTGTTCGGCCTGGTCATTCGCCTGCGCACGCTGGATGACCTGCCCAACATCCAGTTCGTGCACAAGACCGTGCAAACGCAGATCGGTACTATCCGCGAGGAAATGCGACAGCACGGCTATTGCGCGGTCCATCAGGAAGTCTATTCCTACGCCTTGTGCCTGCACCTGGACGAGGCCGTGATGACCCGCCCCTGGGGCCAGAACTCATGCTGGAGCCACGAACCGCTGCTGAGCATCTTCCACGACGAAACCCAGGGCGGCGAAAAGATCTTCGTGCTGCTCGAGCGCATCATGCAATCGCCAAAGGAATTCCAGGATGTGCTGGAGTTCCTGTACTTCTGCTTTTGCCTGGGCCTGCAAGGCAAATACGCCCTTGACCCCAAGGGCGATGAAATCCTCAGCGCGCTGATCAGCCGGATGCACAAGGTCATTCGCCAACTGCGTGGCCCCACGCCGGATACAGTGAGCGACCCCTATAGCAACGTCGTCCATTGCCCCCACCGTATGCGCCGCTGGCAGTGGCCCTGGTGGACCCCACTGGTCATCTCGGTCATCGCCATGGTCTGCGCCTACAGCTACTACAGCTACCGCCTCGACCTGCTAACCGCCGAAGTCGTCGAATCGCTCAACGCCATTCTGCAGCAGTAACGGGGGACGCCACATGCCCAGCCAATCCGATTTGCGCTTCACTTTCCAGCCGCTGGTTGGCCGAAGCGAGTTTGAGGTGGTGTCCTTCGAACTGGACGAAGCCATCAGCTCACCGTTCCGGCTGCAGCTGGAGCTGATCAGCTTCGAAGACGATGTCGACTTCGGCCAGCTCCTCGACAAACCGGTGCTGTTCACCCTCTGGCAGGATGAGCGCCCGTTGCGCTACGTGCACGGCCTGGTCAGCACCTTCAGCCAGGGAGAAACAGGCTTCCATCGCACCCGTTACCGGGCACTGGTCGAGCCCGTGCTGGCCCGCGCCGGGCTGCGCTCGAACTGGCGCATCTTCCAGCAGAAAACCGTGCCGCAGATTCTCGAGATCATGCTCAAGCGCCAGGGCGTGAATGCCTACGAGCTCAAGTGTCTCGACCCGCATCAGGTGCGCGAATTTTGCGTGCAGGCCGGTGAAACAGACCTCGACTTCATGGCCCGCCTGGCCGCCGAGGAAGGCATTGTCTACCGCTTCGAACACACGCCGAAACAGCACTTGCTAATCATCACTGACCGGCTGCTGGCGCTGGGCCGGATCAGCCGGGGGGCCATCAAGACCGATGATGAGGATGAAGGGTTTCACAATGACGACGTGGGCCCCGATCAGGTGCTGTACCGATCCGTTGGAGGCGGCGATCAGGCCAGGCCTTGCCTGCGGCGCTTGCGTTACAGCGAACAGGTTCGAACAGCGCGGCAGGTGCAACGGGACTACACCTTCACTCATCCGCAATACCGTCAGGAACACCAAGCGTACGACAATAGCAACACCCATCAATCGCTGAACTATGAGCGCTTCGACTACCCCGGCCGATACAAGCGTGATGCGGTCGGGGTTCCGTTCACTGCCACCCGCCTCACAGCCCTGCGCCATGATGCACGCATTGCCGAAGTGGAAGGCGACGATGTGCGCCTGCAACCGGGGCTGAGCTTCACCCTCATCGAGCACCCGCGTGAAGACCTCAACGTGCACTGGCGCACGGTCAGCGTGCATCACGAAGGCACCCAGTTCACCAGCCTGCAGGAAGAGGCCGCCGGCTCGCAGCAAGGCACCCGTTACAAACAGGAAGCATTGCTGGTTCCCGGCAGGACCGAATGGCGCCCGGCACCCCTGCCCAAGCCACGCATCGACGGCCCGCACATGGCGACGGTGGTCGGGCCCAAGGGCGAGGAAATCTATTGCGACCGATGGGGCCGTGTGAAAGTGAGCTTTCCTTGGGACCGGGAAAGCGAAAACAACGAATTCAGCTCCTGCTGGGTGCGCGTGTCGCAAGGTTGGGCGGGAGGCAGTTGGGGTTCGATGGCCATCCCACGCATCGGCCAGGATGTGATCATCCAGTACGTCAACGCCGACCCGGACCAGCCGATGATCACCGGGCGCACCTATTGCGGTAACCAGTTGCCGCCCTATGACCTGCCCGAGCACAAGACGCGCATGACCATCAAGAGCCAGACCCATAAAGGCGAAGGCTTCAACGAGCTGCGCTTCGAGGATGAACTGGATCGGCAGGAGGTGTTCATTCATGCCGAGCGGGACCAGAACAACATCGTCAAGCACGACGAAACCACACGCGTGGGTAACGATCGTACCGAACGCGTCGAACGAGACGAGACGATTTCGATCGGTCAGGACCGTCGCGAAGACATTGCCCGTGACGAGTCTGTTGGCATCGGCCAGAACCGGGTACACGAAATCGGCAACGACGACAGCCTGAGCATCGGCCGCAACCACAGGATCACCACAGGCAAGGACCGAATCGAACAGGTAGGGAACCACAGGCAGGACATCACCAAGGCAAACCACACGGTAGAAATCGGCGGCCACCGCGAACAGGTGGTTGCCGGTCACAGCACGTTGCAAACGGGCGAAGCCATCCGGCACACCACCAAGGTTTATGACATCCAGGTCAGCGAAAGCCTGACGATCCGCAGCCCCGCGGGGCTTCTGAGGGTCGACGGCGCCGGTATCACGCTGGACGGCCTGGCGCTGGCCTTCAAAGGGCCTGTCAGCCAGCAGGCTACGGGTAGCAATCGCGTCACTTCAACGTCTGGCGTACCAGCGCCGGGCGAGCCCATTTGCCTCAGCTGCCTGCTCAAAGCGATCGCCGACGGCCACACCATCATTCGCATGGAAGGAGCAAGCTGATGCCCAGCCCATTTGTCAGAGCAATGGTCGATGTGCTGCGGGCATCCGATCACTATCGCCTCAGCGCCATCGTGGAAATGGCCAACTTGACACCCGAGGTGCAGGAACAACTGACCGGGCACTACACGGGCCGCTGCTGGCCACTGCTGCAGCAAGCCCAGTTCAGCAACCTGCGGACAGCAGGCCCTTGGTTGTTCGGTTCGCGCCTCGGTTCCGATGTCTCGGCCCAGTACGACTTCCAATGGCAACTTGAACAAGGTGCTGCTGGCGCCGTGTGCGGCTGGATAGTCAGCGCGCTTCCCGCTGCCCGGCTCGCCGGACACTTGAGCCACGCCAACATCGTCACGGGCACGGACGGCCACTCGTACCTGTTGCGCTTCCACACCGCCGCGGCTCTGCTAGTGCTGGATAGGCACCGTGAGCTGCCTGGGGTAAGCGAATGGTTGGCCCCCATCCATCACTGGTGGGCACCCGTGGCACACCCGAGCAAGCGGTTGTGGATGCAGATATCCGGGGGTGATCAGCCTCACTCAATGCACTGTCCGCCAATCACGTTGAACGAAGCGTGTTGGGCCGAACTGGCGGGTGACCCGCTGAGCTATCAACTTGCCGAGTTGCTCAAGAACGAGCAGTCCTGCCCGACCTTGCACGCTGCCTGCCACGGCACACGGGTTGGGTTGATTCAGCACTATCTGGATCAGGCGCGCGCGCAAGGCCTGGGACGTGAAGAAGACCTTATCAGCTATGTGCTGATGCTGGCTCGCGGTGGCGAACAGCTCAGTAGCTCACCAGCCTGGCAGGAGGCGATTGCCGCCACGCGCGAGCAGCAGACATCCCTGATGGACAACGTGCAGCGCTGCCTGCGCACCAAGGACTGAGGCACAACACAACCATGGACTCACTCAACGAAACCCTCGAACTGTGTAGGCGCATCACCTCCGGCTACCGCCCGGCCCTGCGCAACAGCCCCGTCGCCGACTGCACCCGCCGCTTCGAACTGCTGCCCCTGCGCTACGCCGCCGTCGGCGGCAACCCGGCACAACGTGCCCGCCTACCCAAATTGCCGGGCTATCTCAGCCCGTTCCATGAGGTCGGCGAGCTGACCCATTCCAGCTACGCCATCCGCCCTTTGCGCGAGGGCTTTCTCTACCTGCTGATCAAGCGCCATAGCGCGCCGGCCTACGAATGGCACAGCCAATACCGCGTGGCGCCCAATGGTTCGCTGCTGTACATCAGCAGCGACGCCCCCTGGGAGACTGCCCCCAGCGCCGGCAATCTGGATGAGATCATTCGCGGTTTCGGCTGGACCATCACCCTCTACGACCTGGATGACATCCAGGAGCTGCGCCCGTTGTTCAGCCCTTCCCCGCTGACCCCGCGCATGCTCGACAACTACCTCCTGCTCGACGAGGAATACCGCAGCAGCCTGCCCTCGATCGATATCGCCCGCTTCATCCAGCCTTCCGACGCCCCGCCACAGCCCCACGTCCTCAAGCATGACCAACTGAACTGGGTAGCCGACTTCAAGGCCCAGGACGATGCAGACCTGCAGGCACTGCTGGACCTGCAGCCGTTCAACAACGACCAGATCGTCTCGCCGCACGCATCACGCCAAGCGCTGGCACCGCTGGTGAACCACAGCAAACCCCGTGGCGCCGCCATCGTCATCGAAGACGCCATCGGGATCACCCAGGAGCTCAACGCCTGGCGCAACGCCGCTGTCGAGGATGTGAAGACCCAGTGGCTGGAGCGCACCGTGGAACCCGGGGTCGACAACGAACGCAAGCTGCTGGTCGCGCAGTCGTTCCTGGAAATCGAAAAACTCTACCCGCAGATGGTGGCCGAGCAGATCGTCAAGCGCGAAGTCATGGCCGAAAAAGTCCGCAACCAGCCCCACCTGCATCCCGAGATCTACTTGTTCTCCGAACGGGCCAGGCAACAGGCCGATGCCCATGATGAACGCATGAAGCCCCACTTGGCGCAGTTCGAGCGCGAGGTCCGCAGCAAAGTCCAGGCCCGTCAGGATGCCGGCGAGTTCCGCAAGCGGTTCGACCAGAAATACGGCCACCTGGTCGACCGCCAGGCCATGCACGATCAGCTCGACGGTTTCGAGCAGGCCATGCAACACGCCCAGCAAGCCGCCGAAGACCGCGCCAAGGACCATGCCCGCTGGGTGGTCAGCGAACGCTTGTTGCAGGCACTGGACCGCTACGACAACGCCGACCTCATCAACGGCCTGGCCTTTGCCGAACAGACCGGCCAGTGCGTGATCGGCATGGAGTTGAGTGAAGGGGGTACGAAGGTGCTGGACCACTGGTGGCGCAGCGACGTGGCAGGCCGGGGCAACCTGGCAATACGCGGCATCACCTACAATCAGGAGGACCTGCGGGAAGAACTGGCGGCGCTGCTGGAAGCCGCCAAGGCCGAACCGTCGTCAGCGTCATCCTTCGCCCTGCCGGAAGCGCTTGCCAGGCAAGCCCATGCCGCTGCCAATGCCTTTGGGCGCATCAACACCCTGTACGAACAGATGCAGGCACAGAGCAGCACGGCCAGCATCGGCCTGTATGCCTGGTACGTCGCGCTGGGGCGGCAAGTGCTGCGCACCGCGACACCCAACAGCATGGACCGCGCACTGCACCAGGGTTTGCGGCTGACCTTGTTCGCTTCTGTGCATGAAACGGCTGTCGATATTCGCCTGAGTGAAGCTGCACGTAGCGGGCAGCCCTTCAACCCACAACGCAGCGCAGGCCAGGTATCAAGGTACCTCGACCAGGCCTGGGCTGAAGGGTTGATGCAGGCCCGTAACAGTGACTTCTACAAAGTGCGTGTTTCCGGGCTGGTGTGCCTGCTGGAGGGGATGCTGATGGCCTTCAAAGCGCGCGAACTGCCTGACAGTGATGCGCGGGTGAAGACCGAACTCCTGGCGGCCGCGATGACTACCGCTGCGGCGGGCTTCGAAGTTGGAGCCAGTTATGTGGATCAGGTGGTCGCGCGGTACGGCGCGAACAGTGTGACCGGACGAGGAGCAGCGGCCGCTTTAGGCCGCTTGAAAATTTGGGGCGCCAGTTTAGCTGGGACAGGTGGTTTCATACTGGCATGGTGGGATTTTATGGATGGCGTGCAAAATTACTCTCAAGATAGCGCACTGACAAAGTCTCGTTTATTGAGCGGCGCATATTTCACCCGCGCAATGGCGACGTCAGCCTTGTCTTTAGCCGAGTTAGGTACTGCCATCGCAATAGCCCGCCCGCTTTTCGAGCATTTGGCACAAAACGGTAGACACCGACTTTTAAGGGCGCTAAGTCAGTCACTGAGCGTGCTCTCCAGTACATTAGGTACAGCAACTGCTCGCCTTATGTTAGCACGACTGGTCCTCGGCGCTTTCTGGCTAGGACTAGCACTAACGGTAACCATTATTATTTTCGAAGATGATGCCTTGGAGAAATGGTGCAAACGTAGCACTTATCGCATTGACAAAAAATCAAGCACATTCACCGAAGAAGAAGAACTGGCAAATCTCCACTCGGCCTTCAGTGAGGTGCTATAAATGTATCTAATAGAATGGGGGTTTTGGAAACTATCGACTCAAGAAAATGCGAATACCAAGCCAGCGGACAAGCCGACAGCTGATGATTTATATGAAAGCGAACTAAACGAGGATATCCACTTCAACTCAGTCAGCAGCACCCCACGCACACGCGGCCCCATATTCACCTTCAATGATACCTATATGGAAATGAGGTGCGGCGGCTCGGAAGAAAGGCGTGGAATTATTACATTAATGACCTTGGGCGGCTTGGGCCCGATGACTTATGCATGGCTATATATAACGCTTGGCTCAGTTTACAGCACTCTTACTCAGCCTGAATTTCTTTCCCCCACCTCGATCCTGTTTAGCATATACATGCTATCCATCGGTGGCATGACCTACTATTTATATGCAAAATATGGATTTCAGTTGACAAGACTGGAAATACTAACCAGTCGCCACCTACTTGTCCGCTTCAACCGGAACACCCAGCAAGTTCATCTGCATAGACCGCACTATTGCGGTGGAATCGTCACCTTCCCTTGGAAAACAACCGGGAGCACTGGCTTATATCCAGAAGATGACTCACTCAGCATGGGCATGCGACTAGGCCTGGTCTGGCACCCCAGCCGCACCGGCCTGCCTCACATGGAGATGGCCCTGCTGGGCAAACAAGGCCAAGGCGGCAGCGAACTGCGTGATGAGTGGGAATTCATCCGCCGTTACATGGAAGAAGGCCCACACGCCGTCCCTCGCCCCCGCCTGAGCACCCAGCTACCCTCACCCATCCAGGCATTCAGCGCCCAGTTCGAAGGCCTTGGGCGTTTCTTCCGCAAAAGCAGCTGGCTGTTCAAAATTGCGCTGCTGTTTGTCTGGCCCGCCTTCGTCATCATCGGCACCGGCCACTGGCTCAGCCTGCTGCTGTGCTGGCGACCGCGCTGGCCGAAGGTCATCCGCGAGGCCGGCCTGCCCGGCAAGCCAGTCCCACCCGTGACAACCCTGAGCGACTACCCACCCGCAATCCAGGCACGCCTGCTCGCCAACGCCGACCGCTGGCAGCTCAAGCCCGGCAAGCGGCCGGAGAAAAAGTCACGCAAACCACAAGGCTCCAGATCGCAAGAATAACCGGCCGCGCCTACTGCCTGATCCTGACTGCATTCAGAACTCGGCTCTGCATCGAAAACCGGGTTGAAATTACCGGCCCCCAATCCCCAACCTTGGGGGAACGCTGCCCACCGCCAGCGGCTTGCAAAATCCCCCGCGGATAGGCTCGCCCCCTTGCCCCCCAAGGCCTGCAGCGCAACTTTCAGATATTGGCACAGCTCTTGCCGATCTCCTCCCAGACGCCCCAAGTCCATGGGCCCGTTTGCAGGAGGAATTGACTCATGCACCGACCGATACCCCACCCGCTGGCAGTGGCGATTTTCGCCGGCATGCTCCAGCTCCCGGCGCAGGCCGCCTTGAACGCTGTCGACCCAGGCGCTTACGTTCCTGCCAACGGTGGCTTCCCCGCCTGGTACCAGGACAGCCACGGTCGTACCCTCGACCTGTGCCTGACCAAGGCGGTCAGCTCCCGGGTCGCCGGCGCGCCCGGCGCACCTTCATACATGTGCACGCTGCTGCCCACGCCTGGTGTGTTCGACGATACCCAACCCATCGTCTTCCCCACCAACTTCCCTGACGAAGCGTTCTGGTTCACTGCCGACGCTGCAATCGTCGACGCCGCCCGTGGCATCGACCTCAGCTACGGCACCGCGATCGAAGCGGCATTCGCCGCCGAGGAGCCTGTCGAGGGTGACCAGGTCAGCTTCGCGCGGGTCCGTATCCGGGTCGACGTACCCACCGCGGGCACCTACGTGGTCACCCACCCCTACGGGGTTGAAGTGTTCGATGTACCCGCTGCAGGACGCCGTGCGATCAACATGACCCGCGACATCGGCATCGCCGGCGCAGGCGACTTCACCGGCGCACTCAAGGGCGATGTCGGGCCGTTCCTGCGCAGTGTCAACGGCCCCTACACCGAAGGCAACGAGCGCTTCATCGGCGACCCGAACCTGGAAGAGCAGGTCACCGGCAGCCCATTCAACACCAACTACGTACGCATCGAAGGCCCTGGTGGCATCGACCTGCGCACCGAGCTGTTCGCTGTCTCCGGCAAGCTTTCCGAAGTGGCCCTGCCAACCCCGCTGATGCCACAACGCAGCACTTACTCACGCCATACCGAGAACGGCGACCTGATCGCCCAGCAAGACATCTTCGTAATGGCCCCGCCACCTCCGGCAACTGTCACCCTGACCAGTCAAACACCCAACCTGAACCTTACCGAAGCCGATGGCACTGGCGCCTGGTACGGCCAGTCAGCCCTCAACCCGGCGGCCGGAACCATCGTCACACTGTCCGCTGACAACAGCGTGGCCGTCCCAACCAGCAGCCTGGCCACTACTGACCTGCCACTGACCGACCTGGTCACCATCACGCAGGCCCAGTACCGCTTGTCCACTGGCGAGCTGACCCTGGTGGCCAGCACCAGTGACGAAACCACACCTCCAGTACTTACCGCACATACCGGCAACGGCACGTTGATCGGCAACCTGGGCGGTACCGGCGCCGTGAAGACGTTGAGCATGACCCTCTCGCCCATTCCGCCAGCCAAGGTGCAGGTCACCAGCGCCAACGGTGGTAGCGACACCGAAGACGTGGTGCTGGTGCCATGAACAGACAAAGGCTCAGCCTTCAAGGAGGCAGCATGAACACTTGGTCGCGCCGTGCGCTGTTGGCCGCCGGTTTCTCTCTTACCGTTACCAGCGCCGCATTCGCCGCGCTGTCTGATGTCGACCCGGGGCCCTACACCTTCGCCACAGGTGGCTATCCGATGTGGTACAAGGACAGCCTCGACCAATCCCTGGAGCTGTGCCAGTCACGTGCCACCAGCACCCGTGCGCCAGGCGCGCCAGGGGCGCCGGCCTACATGTGCACCTTGTTGCCCGAGCCCGGTGTCTATGACGATGCCCTGCCGCTGGTATTTCCAGATAACTGGCCACCGGAGATGTTCTGGTTCCTGGCCGAAACCTCGATACCACAAGCAGGTAACAGCGGTTATGAGCTGGAGGTCTACGTTGCCGGTATTGAGGCAGCCTTCGCTGCTGAAAACCCGGTAGACGGTGATCAGCAGAGTTTCGCGCGCATCCGTATCCGCGCTTCGGTCCCACGCACCGGCACCTACACCATCACGCACCCTTACGGGGTGGAGACGGTCAACGTCACCACGGCAGGACGTCGCGCGATCAACATCACGCGGGACATAGGCATTGGCGCTCCGGGCAACTTCCAGGGGGCGCTGGAGGGTGCGATCGGCCCTTGGCTGAAGGGGGTTGGCGGGCCGTATACAGAGGTCAACCCTGACACTGGTACCACCGAAACCTACATCGGCGACCCCAATATCACCGAAGCGGTAACCGGTAGCCCCTTCAATACCAACTTCGTGCGCATCGAAGGGCCCGCTGGCACCATTCAGACCAACACGTTCACAGTGTCTGGCAAGGTGCTGGACCAGCGGGCACAAACCCCGGTCACCCTGGAGCGCGCCACGTACTCGCGCAACGGCAGCGGCACCCGCGTGGAAGTGTTCGCCAAGGCCCCGAATGAGGCCAGCCTGTGTATGCGCAATGGCCTGGCACTGATCGGCACGCCGCCTTCGCCTTGTCAGTTCACCCTGACTTCGGACAACAACGGTTTGTTCTTCAGCCAGCAGTTCAACCAGTCGGCGCCGCCAGAGGTGGTGGTTGTCACCGCCAGCAACGCAGTCGGCGGCACCCAGCCGACTGCGCTCTCGAGCAAGCTGAGCGACGTGGTCAAAGTCAGCACCGCACGCTATGACTGGGCCAACAAACGCCTGTTGATCGAGGCCAGCTCCAGCGACGAAGTAGCGGTCCCCGACCTGCTCGCCCAAGGCTACGGCCGCATGTCGAAATCGGGCACGCTGCAAAGCATCACGGTCAACGACCTGGCGCAACCGCCCGCCACCGTTACGGTCAAGTCTGCCCGCGGCGGTAGTGATGTGGAGCCGGTGATCGTGGTTGGCAACGCCCCGGTCGAGGCCGCCAACCAGCCACCGCTGGCCCAGGCCGACATCGGCAACACCAGTGTCGGTGTACCGATCACACTCAACCTGCTGCTGAACGACAGCGACCCGGATGGCGACGTGCCGCTGACCATCAGCGACCTGACCCAACCCGGGACCGGCCTTGGCGGCGTCGTGATGAACGGCACCACCTCGGTGACCTACACGCCGCCGAGCGGGGCCACACAACCGCTGGTAGCCACCTTCAGCTACCGGGCGATGGATGCCAAGGGCCTGAAGTCGGAACCGGCCACCGTCACCATCAACGTAGCGCCTAACCAGGCACCGACTGCCAACCCGGAGACCGTCGCCACCCTGGGCGTGCCATTGACCATCAACGTGCTGGCCAACGACACCGATCCAGAAGGCAACGTGCCGCTGAGCGTGACCAACATCACCCAGCCGGCCGCCGGCCGCGGCACGGTCAGCACCGACGGCACGACCGTAACCTATACCCCACCGGCCACTGTAACCACAGCCTTCACCACCACCTTCACCTACCAGGCACGTGACTCGCTGGGGGGGCTGTCCACCCCAGGTACGGTCACCGTCAACGTGTCGCCTCGGCCTGCCGCTGAAACCTTCGCCGTCACGACAGCCACAGTCACGGCGCGCTCCAACAACCGTTACAACTGGGACATCAGTGGCACCTCCTCGGTGACTACCGGCAATACCGTGACCGTGCAGGTAACCACTACTACCGGTGTCCAGACCTTGGGTACGGCCACGGTAGCGCTGACCGGCCGCTGGCGCCTGGTGGTCAGCAATAGCACCACGATCATCCCGACTGCGGCACCGACGGCGACGATCACCACCAGCCAAGGCACCACACGCACCGTCAACGTAATCGTGCAGTAAAAGCCGGAGGCTTCGATGAAACGGCTGTACTCCCTGTTGCTCTGCCTGGCCCTGGTGGGCCAGGCCTGCTGGGCAGAGGACCTGATGGACAATGCCGACCTCGCACCCGGCAACGACCTCGGTGAACCAGTGATCATCCGCCTGCTGCCGGCCGGTGCCGGCCAGGCTGCGGTGATCGAGCAACAAGGGTCAGGCAACCGCGCCGCCCTCGACCAGAACGGTCAGGCCCTGCTGGGCCGTATCGTCCAGTCTGGCGGTGCCCAGGAAGCGTACATCTTGCAGGAAGGCAGTGACCTGATGGCCATCATCAGCCAACAGGGAAATGGCAACAGCGCGTCGATTCGCCAGAGCGGCAGCAGCAACAGCGCCGCCATCGAGCAGATCGGCAACGACAACAGCGCCAGCATCGTGCAGTCCGGCTCGGGGCTCAACAGCTCCGTGACCCAGGCTGGCAATGGCCAGCATGTTCAGATCACCCAATACCGATAGACCTGGAGGCACCACATGTACAAGCTCGCTCCGTTAAGTGCCGCTATCGTCCTGGCCCTCGCAGGTCAGGCCATGGCTGCTGACAGCACCTCGTCCCAGACCCAGGACGGCAAGGAAAACATCGCCGAAGTCTCTCAGAGCCAGGCATCCTTCGCCTCCGCCACCCAGACCCAGACTGGCAAGGGCCACAATCACCTCGCCGTGCAGGCCGAAAGCACCAGCGATATTCAACAGAGCGCCACCGGCCAGTACAACGCCGGCTACGCTGAGCAACTGTTCGAGAACGGCAGCCAGATCACCCAGCAGGCCGCAGGCAGCTACAACGATGCCTTCGCCAGCCAGTCGATAGGGTTGAACAACGAGTCGCTGCAAACCCAGCAAGGCGTCGGCAATAGATCCACCGTGTGGCAGGACAGCCAGGAAGGCAGCAAAG
The DNA here is from genome assembly GCF_036630035.1 of Pseudomonas sp. LTR0. Classification (NCBI taxonomy): domain Bacteria; kingdom Pseudomonadati; phylum Pseudomonadota; class Gammaproteobacteria; order Pseudomonadales; family Pseudomonadaceae; genus Pseudomonas; species Pseudomonas sp. LTR0. The sequence continues at coordinate 2,647,556 of NZ_CP123734.1, read as the reverse complement.
CCACCAGCTGGCAATCCGGCCAGCGCAATGAGGCGTTCATCGAGCAGACCTTCGGTGGCAGCAACAATCGCAGCACCGTCAACCAGACTGGCCATGACAACTTCGCCACCACCGAGCACCTGAACCATGTCGGTGGCGATATCCAGATCTACCAGGATGGCCACGACAACTGGGCCTATGGCGACCAGCGTGAAGGCACCGGTGGCACCATTGCCATTGGACAGTACGGAGGCGGCAACTCGGTGGAAGTGTGGCAGGACACTCAGGTGGGTAGCCAGGCCTCCGTGGTCCAGACCGGCCAGCTGAACGAAGGCTATATCGACCAGAGCTTCGGCGTCAGCAACAAGGTCAGCCTGTCGCAGCAAGGCAACGCCAACGCCAGTTGGTCGGACCAGTTCGAGACCAACAATTCAAACACCACCATCACCCAGACCGGCAACAACAACCTGCATTTCACCTATCAGAATGGTGAAAACCTCAACCTCACCATCAACACCCAAGGCAATGGCAACAGCATCACCGCCAGTAACTGGAAAGGCGCCAAGATGGGTGGCCAGTTCGGTACCAACCAGAACGCCACCATCAACCAGACCGGCAATGGCAACGGCGTCAATCTGACCCAGAAGGGCGCTGACCAGCTGGCCACGCTGACTCAGACGGGTAAAGGCAACCAGATGTCGACCAAGCAGGATGACGTCAGCAACGAGCTGTACTTCGAACAGAACGGCACTGACAACATTCTGATCGCCGACCAGCGTGGTACCGACAACTATGCCTACGGCAGCAGCCAGGGCACCGGCAATACCATCACCCTCGACCAGTCCGGCTATAGCAACCAGAGCTACACCAACCAACTTTACGGAAGCGGCAACGAAGCCACCATCAAACAGACTGACAACATCAACGTCGCCTACGTGACCCAGGGAGGCCAAGGCAACATGGCGTTCGTCGACCAGAGCGGTGTCGCCCAATCCGCCACCATCACCCAGCTGGGCAACGCGAACCTGGCCACTGTGACCCAGCAGTAAACCGCTCCCCCTTGAACCGCGGTGCTCCTCTCCCTGGTGCCGCGGTTCCTTTTTCTGTTGTCCCGCCCTCTGCAATGTTTCGATCCGGTCAGCATGTGCAAGCCCTTGGGTTGTATCTGTCGAGGTACAATGGCAAACCGATCGAAGATGTGCAGCCGCATGATCCAGTCCGACCTCGACCTGTTCGGCCCCCAGCCGCAACCCCTGGCCAGCCATACCGTGCTGCTGCCTGGCTTTGCCCTGGCCGAAACCGAGGCGCTGCTCGATGCCCTGCGTCCGGTGTTGCGTGCCGCGCCGTTCCGGCACATGTACACCCCAGGAGGCCTGCGCATGGCAGTAGGGCTGACCAACTGCGGTACGTTGGGTTGGGTGAGTGATCAACACGGCTACCGATACAGCCCCAACGACCCACTCAGTGGCCAGCCCTGGCCCGCCCTGCCCCCGGTTCTGCTCGCGTTGGCCTCCCGCGCGGCAGCCATGGCCGGGTTTGACGGTTTCGTGCCGGATGCCTGCCTGGTCAACCATTACCTGCCAGGCACACGCCTGAGCCTGCACCAGGACCGCGACGAGCAGGATTTCGGCCAGCCGATCGTGTCGGTGTCGCTGGGTTTGCCAGCCGTGTTCCTGTTTGGCGGCCTGCAGCGTGCCGACAAGGCTCAGCGCATTGCACTGAGCCACGGCGATGTGCTGGTCTGGGGCGGCGAAGACCGCTTGCGCTTCCACGGCGTGCTACCGATCAAGCCCGGTGTCCATCCGCGCCTGGGTGAACGGCGGATCAACCTGACCTTGCGCAAGGCGGGTGCCTGAACAGGGTCAGTCCTCTGCCGCCCAGCGCAAAACAAGATGAACCCACATGAAACACATTGAACATCTTGGCCAGGCAAGCTTCGAATGATAAGCCGCCTACTTTTGTCTGGAGCCTGCCATGCCAAACCTGCCTGGTTCTTCGAGCCGCTGCACCGGAGCCATGTACCGATGAAGATGCCTGGCCGCGCCCCCAATGCCTCGCTGCAGCTCGATTACGTACGCGACACCCTGTTCGGCCCCGTGGCGCAAAGTGTGGAATGCCAATGCCAGCTGGCCACCCTCAACCTGCAAGGCCTCCCAGGGCTGCGCTTGCACATTTGCCCCCCATTGCCCGACAAGATCGACCGCGCTCACAGTGTGGCCTTCGTCTGGGATGGACGGAGTTACCATGGCGTGGTCCGTGACAAGGGTAAGTGCGGAGACGGTGGCCTGAACCTGTTGCTGGAACTGCAATAAGCCGAACAGCGGCAACCGGGGCGGCGCTGAGGCTGCCAGCGCTGATATCTGCGCGCTCTAATCAGCAGCCAGAATGCAAGAGCCCGGGCCAGCCTGGGCTGCCCCGGGCACGACAGGTGCGCTCAGGCAATGGCCTTGAGTGACGTCGGGTGGCTGTCACGCAGCGCATGCAGCTGCTCCACCAGGTTGACCAGATCACGGCAACTGTTGAGATCTTGCAGGGCGACCCCACTGAGGGTCACCCCTTGATCGAGATCCTGGCCCTGACCCAGGCGGATGGTCAGGTTGACGCCGTCCGGGCAGCTGACTTCACAGCGATCTGGCAAGCAGGCCTGCTCGATCATTTGCCGCATTTCTAGTATCGAAACGCCTATCAACGACATGGTACGACCCTCTCTGCGGGATGGCCTGTTGTTTGGGAGTACGCCTTTGTCGGGCGGGGCGCCAATTGATATTGCACATGCTCGGCCAGCTTTCCATGCGCCCGGGCAATGAGCTTGCGAGGAATCCTTTAGCACCTTAGTGGAAGATTCTCTGCGTGCGCCGTATGTTCGAATGCAATTGCAGACTTGACGACGAGTGGTCTCGGACGACACCGCATTGGCCAGGATCCAGCCGGGTCGCTGGGGAGATGGCCTGCCAGCGAAAGGGCCGGGGCAGGCCACCCAATCAACAGGATCAGTGCGCGGCACCTCCCCTCTCATCCTGCATCTGCCCAAACCGCCCGGCATGGAAATCATCGAACGACTCGGCAATCTCCGCCTGACTGTTCATCACGAATGGGCCGTAGCCGACAATCGGCTCATCGATTGGCTCACCGCTGAGCAGCAGCACACTGGCGCCGTCCAGCGCCTCGACGGCTACGTCTACACCCTCCCGGTCGAGCAGCACCAGGCTGGACGGGCCTGCTTCGCGCTCGCTATTGATTCGAACGTTACCTCGCAACACCACCAGCGCCGCATTGCGACCGGCAGCAACCGGCAACTGCAGGGTCGCGCCGGCGTTGAGCCGCAAATCCCACACATCCATCGCCGTGAAGGTCCGCGCCGGCCCCTGGTGCCCATGGTAGTCACCAGCAATCACCCGCAAGCTCCCGGCATCACCGTCCATCGCTACCACCGGAATTTCGCCGGCCAGCAGCGTCTGGTAGCCGGCCGCTGCACGCTTGTCCCGCGCCGGCAGGTTCACCCATAACTGGACCATTTCCAATGTGCCACCACTGCGGGCAAAGCCAGGAGAATGAAACTCTTCATGGATGATGCCGTTGGCAGCCGTCATCCACTGCACGTCACCAGGGCCGATCAAGCCGCCAGCACCGGTAGAGTCACGGTGCTCCAGTTCACCCTGGTAGACGATGGTCACCGTCTCGAAGCCGCGATGCGGATGCTGGCCTACACCGCGTCGGGCCTGGGTCGGGGCGAAATCATGCGGACCGGCGTAGTCCAGCAGCAGGAACGGGCTTATCCGGCTGGCCAGGTTGTCGTAGGTGAACAGGCTGCGCACCGGAAAACCATCACCCACCCAATGGGCGTGAGGGCTGCGGTGAATACCCAGAATCTTTTTCATGAGAAGGCTCCTCTCTTGGTTGAGATAACCTTATCAATGATGCCAATCAAGCGGTAGCTGACTAAAATGGCATGCTTCGTCCCACCTGCAGAACAGTCAAACCTGCAAGAAACCGAGCACCTGCTCGGCCGCCATGGCCGGGTCTTCCTGCATGAAACAGTGCCCACCGGGAACTTGCCGTGCGGTCACATTGCGGTTTAGCAGCGCCAGGCGATTCACCGAATGTGGCACAAAGGGATAGGTGTCTTCGCCATACAACACTCGTGTCGGCGTCCTGATTGCAGCCAGACTGGCCCACAAGCGTTTAGGGAACGAGCTGAAGATTTCCACTTCACGGCTGGGCCGGCACTTGAGCACCACAGCCTCGCCACAATCCCCGATGGCATGCTCGACATAGGCCTGCAGTGCCGCATGTGTCCAGCCTTTGAAGATGCCGCGCCCTTCCAGCGAGGCCAACGCCGACTCGCGATCGGGCCAGTGGCTGCGGCGGCTGGCAGCCTTGCGGGCCAGGCCGTGGCGCTGATGCAGGCCGACCAGGGCTGCCGCCCCCATCACGCCGATCATGCGTCGGCTGAACAGTACCGGGTCGAGCAGCACGGCACGTGCGAACAGTTGCGGCTCACTGCCCAGGATCAGCCCTGTGAGCACGCCACCGAAGCTGTGACCTACGGCAAACCGCTGTACGTCGCCATATTCGCCACGCCCGCCCTGAAAGGCCTCCACCGCCAAGGCAGCGGAGCGGTTCCAGCCGCGAAACACCCCGCCATGGTCACTGTCGCCATGGCCTTGAACGTCGCAAAGCCACAGGTCGAAATGCTCGCCCAGGCGCATCAGCAGCGGTTGATAGGTCAGGCAACAGAAGCCGTTGCCATGCAGGAAATGCAGCAGCGGTTTGCCACTGGCCGGGGTTCGCCAGCCACGCAGGGTGAAACCTTCGGCGCATTCGTGGGACCAGGGGATCAACTGCATGGGCTTACTGTACTCTCGGGGTCAGGAAAACGCTGATTCTACAAACAGCAGCGGGTACAGTGAAATCACCAGCAACAGGGCCATCACGACATTGAACAGCATCAGCCAGCGCGAATGCTGCAACAGGTTGCGCAGGGCGCTGCCGAACATCACCCATACCCCCACGCTCGGCAGGTTGACCAAAGCGAACAAGGCCGCAATGACGATCACGTTGGTTACATAGCCTTGCGCGGGTGTGTAGGTGGTAATCGCCCCCACCGCCATCACCCAGGCCTTCGGGTTGACCCACTGGAACGCCGCTGCTCCCCAGAAGCCCAGCGGTTTGCGGGCACTGGACGAGGCCGTGCCGACCGGCCCGGAAGTGGCGATCTTCCAGGCCAGGTACAGCAGATAGGCGGCGCCAGTGTAGCGCAGCACTGTGTACAGTGGCGGCCAGGCCTTGAACACCTCGCCCAGCCCCAGGCCGACGGCCAGTACCATCACCATGAAACCAAAGCTGATACCCAAGGCGTGAGGGACCGAGCGGCGCACGCCGAAGTTTACCCCCGAGGCCAGCAACATGGTGTTGTTGGGGCCTGGCGTGATGGAAGACACGAAGGCAAACAGCACGAAGGCGGTCAGCAGGTCGGCAGAGGCAAGCATGGCGGGCATTCCACTTTCTTTATAGGTGCTGTCACACTACCGGAGTCGCCTTTCCCAGCGACTGGTACAGTTTGATTAAATTACGTAGATACACATCACTGTATCGCCAATCCGGACCAAGGAAGCCGTCACCATGAGCCTCACCATTCGCCCTGCCGTGCATACCGATGCCGAGCAGATCCTCACCTTCATCACCGAACTGGCCGAATACGAACGCGCTCGCCACGAGGTAGTCGCCACCCTTGCCGACATCGAGCACAGCCTGTTCGAAGAAGGCAGCACTGTGCACGCCCTGATGTGCGAGCGTGATGGCCGTGCAATCGGCTTTGCCGTGTACTTCTACAGCTACTCGACCTGGCTCGGGCGCAATGGCATCTATCTGGAAGACCTGTACGTAACCCCCGAACAACGCGGCGATGGCGCTGGCCGGCAGTTGTTGCAGCACATTGCCCGCGAAGCGGTGGCGAACAACTGCGGGCGCCTGGAATGGAGCGTGCTGGACTGGAACGAGCCAGCGATCGGCTTCTACCAGAAACTGGGGGCCGAGGCGCAGGATGAGTGGGTGCGTTACCGGCTGGATGGCGACAAGCTGGCGGCATTCGCCCGCGGGTGAACGCCCGGTTCCTGCACTTCTGCCTGCGGGCCTGAGCCTGTAGTACCTGCTGTTCGACAGCCTCGCGCTGTGTATGACATTGACGCCAAGCCCGCCCCATGCTCTCCTTATGCCTCGCGTTCAGGTGCCCCTCACGGGGTGAAACGGGAAACCGGTGCGTCCCAGGCCCTTCTGCAGGGCCGGACAATGCCGGTGCTGCCCCCGCAACGGTAAGCGAGTGAAGCGTCTGTACCACTGTGCCTTGTAGTACGGCATGGGAAGGTGACGCGTTCCAGGAGCCCAGCTCTTCCTCGCAAGCCCGGAGACCGGCCTGACGTTCATGAACACCCCGCGGTGGGCGGGCGCTGTTGCATTCCCTTGGGCGACCACGTCCGGGGCTGCCGCGCTCGCCCGTTGCCCACAAAAAAGCAGAGGATCGCGTCATGCCCGTCACCAGCGCCAAACAACACAGCCTTGCTACCCCCGTTACCCTCAGCCGGCGTGTAACTATCGCCGTCGGTGCCAGCTTGCTGGGTCTGTGCCTGGTCTACTTTGCCGGGTTCTCGCACATTGAGGCCGTGCACAACGCCGCCCACGACACCCGCCACAGCGCCGCCTTCCCCTGCCACTGAGTACGCCTGATGATCACGCGCATTGCCCGTACTGCGGGCTTCAGCGGGCTCCTTGCAGCCCTGTTGCTGACCTTGCTGCAAAGCTTCTGGGTTGCTCCGCTGATTCTGGAGGCGGAAACCTACGAGTCCTCGGCCCCGGCCGCACACCACGAACACGGTAGCGAAGTGGCCGCTCATGAACACAGCGCCGAAGCCTGGTCGCCGGAAGACGGCTGGCAGCGCGTGCTGTCCACCACAGGCGGCAACCTGGTGGTCGCGGTCGGCTTCGCCCTGATCCTCGCCGCCCTTTACAGCCTTCGCGAGCCCAAACGCGCCGCCACTGGCGCATTGTGGGGGTTGGCTGGCTTCGCCGTGTTCTGCCTGGCCCCAACCCTGGGCTTGCCACCAGAACTGCCAGGTACTGCGGCCGCCGACCTGGGGCAACGCCAGACCTGGTGGGTCGGTACAGCCAGTGCCACTGCGCTGGGCCTGGCCTTGCTGGTGTTTGCCCGCCACTGGCTGCTGAAGGCGCTGGGCGCCGTGCTGCTGGTCATGCCTCATGTCATCGGTGCGCCGCAACCGGAGGTGCACGAAAGCCTGGCCCCCGAAGCATTGGAAACCCAGTTCAAAGTCGCCTCCTGGCTGACCAACGCCGCCTTCTGGCTGGCCTTGGGCCTGCTCAGCGCCTGGCTGTTCCGCCGTTCCAGCCAGGCTTGATGCCTGCCTTCTACGCTGGTTTTGGCTGCCGCCGGGGTTGCCCGGCGGACACCTTGCATCGCTTGCTGCACCAGGCTCTGGACGACCAGGGCCTGGCGTTGGCTGACCTGCGCGGCATCGCAAGCATCAGCCTGAAGGCCGACGAGCCCGGGTTGTTGCAACTGGCAGAGCACCTAGGTTTGCCTTTGGTGCTGTACCATGTCGCGCAACTGCAACCCTATGAACCACTGCTCAGCCACCGGTCCGCCGCTGCCTACCGGCACAGCGGCTGCTGGGGCGTAGCCGAGAGCGCGGCACTGGCCCTGGCCAGCCAGCGGCAGGGTACAGCCAGCCTGCTACTGACGCGCCAGGTACTGGGCCCGGCGACGCTCGCCCTGGCCTGCTGAACGTTTCGTACCCTCTTTCTTGCCAGGACTTAGCATGACCATCTACTTTATCGGTGCCGGCCCCGGCGACCCGGAGCTGATCACGGTCAAGGGCCAACGGCTGATTCGTCAGTGCCCAGTGATCATTTATGCCGGTTCACTGGTGCCCGCCGCCGTGCTCGAAGGCCACCAGGCCGAAACCGTGATCAACAGCGCCGAACTGCATCTGGAACAGATCATCGCTGCCATGCGCAGCGCGCACGAACAAGGTCAGGATGTGGCCCGGGTGCATAGCGGCGACCCCAGCCTGTACGGCGCCATCGGTGAGCAGATCCGCCACCTGCAGGCGCTAGGCATCGATTACCAGGTCATCCCCGGCGTTACCGCCACGGCAGCGAGCGCCGCCCTGCTCGGCTGCGAGCTGACCTTGCCTGAAGTGGCGCAGACGGTGATCCTTACCCGTTATGGCGACAGTTCGCCCATGCCACCTGGTGAGCAATTGGGCGACCTGGCGCGCCATGGCAGCACCCTGGCAATTCATCTGGGGGTCAAGCACCTGTCGCGCATTGTCGATGAGTTGGTGCCGCACTATGGCGCGCACTGCCCGGTTGCGGTGGTGCATCGGGCCACCTGGCCAGACCAGGATTGGGTGCGCGGCAACCTCGGTGACATTGTCGAACGCGTAGCGGCCAAGGATTTCCGGCGCACGGCGCTGATCCTGGTAGGTCATGTACTGGGGGATACGCCGTTCGCCGAATCGACCTTGTACCGTGCCGGGCATGCCCACCTGTACCGCCCTGGCGACTGAACATTGCCAGCCTTGCCTCGGGCGTAGCAGACTCCGGGTTTACGCCTGCGAACAGGAGTCATGCCCATGCTGGAGTTACGCCCCAACTGCGAGTGTTGTGATGCCGACCTGCCGGGTGACAGCCCCGACGCTCTGATCTGCTCCTTCGAATGCACGTTCTGCCGTGCCTGTGCCGAAATCCGCTTCCAAGGCCGCTGCCCGAATTGTACCGGGCAGTTGGTAGCCCGCCCGACGCGGGTCGGGCAGGCATTGGCCAACAACCCTGCCTCCACACTGCGTATACACAAACCGCACGCAGCCTGCGCCTGAGCAACTGCAAAGAATCGGCATCACCGCTGTTTCAGGGTGATGTCTTTCCTGTTTCTTGTAGGATTTTTCAACAATAAGCACTGAGGATTTCAACACTTCTATACTCGGCATTACCAAACTTCGGGAATGGTCGTATCGTGCAGCGCTTCCGATAACCCCACTTGCAGACGTATTCCTGAGTGTTCCAGGAAGCGGACCACATCCCTACAGGAGTTTTCCTCATGACAACCGTGCTGATCGTCGACGACCACCCTATTGTCCGGCTGTCCTTGCGCCTACTGCTCGAGCGCGAGCGCTTCCATGTCGTCGGCGAGGTCGGCAATGGCAGTGAAGTGGCTCAGGTAGCCCGCGAACTGCGCCCGGACGTGGTCATCCTCGACATCGGCCTGCCTGGCCTGGACGGTATGGAAGTCATCAAGCGATTGCAGAGCCTGGAGCCGGTACCGAAGATCATGGTGCTGACCGGCCAGGCCACTGACCTGTATGTACGCCGCTGCCTGGATGCCGGGATAGGCGCCTTCGTCACCAAGGAAGAGGACCACGAGGCTCTGCTGTTCGCCCTCAAGGCCCTGACCAAGGGTTATTCGACCTTTCCGCAGATGTCGGTCAACAGCAACTCGCTGGAGAGCGAGCCAGTGCGCCTGGCCAGTCTCTCCAACCGGGAAATGGAAGTGCTGCGGCGCCTCGCGCGCGGCGAGAACAACAAGAACATCGGCACTTGCATGAACCTCAGCGCGAAGACAATCAGCACCTATCGGGGCCGTATCATGGAAAAGCTCAAGACCGAGTCGCTGGTGGAAATGGTCGACCTGGCCAAGCGCAACAACGTCTATTGAGCGCTCGGCTGCCATGAAACAGCTGCTGGCGAGCGTCCTTCTGGCTCTAGGTCTGGCCAACTCCATGGTGCTGCAGGCCAGCAGCGAACCACGCCATCTGCTGGCACGCTCAATCAGTGCCGCTGCCCCGCTGGCGTTATCCGGCGAGGACCGCAACTGGCTGAAACAACACCAACGCCTGGTACTGGGCAGTGCGCGCCCCGACTACCCCCCGTTCGAAATCAACGTGAGTCAGCATGACTATGAGGGGTTGAGTGCAGACTACGCCGGCATCATCGGCGAACAGCTTGACATACCCATTGAAGTACGCCGTTTTGACAGCCGTCACGAGGCCATCACTGCCCTGCGTGATGGCCGTATCGACTTGCTGGGTAGCTCCAACGCTTTCGAAGCGGCGGACGCCCAACTTAGCCTGAGCACCCCCTATGCCGACGACCTGCCAGTGATCGTCACCCTCGAGGGGCGCAGCTTGAAAAGCACGCCCAACCTTGCCGGCCTGCGCCTGGCGATGGTCGATCATTACCTGCCGGCCGCCAGCGTTCGCGCCCAGTACCCCAAGGCGCAACTGAGCCTGTACCGCTCGACCCTGGCCGGGCTCGCTGCCGTCGTGCTGGGCGAGGCAGACGCCTATCTGGGCGATGCCATCAGCACCGACTACATGATCGGCAAAAGTTTTCAGGGCACGTTGAAAATCGACCATTTCTCCCAACTGGCCCCAGAAGCTTTTGCCTTCGCCATCGCCAGCGACAACCCGCGCTTGCATCGGCTGGTGGACAAGGCGCTGTCACGTATAAGCGAAAGTGAACGTTTGAACATTCTGCGCCGTTGGAGCAGTGGTAACACCAGCCTGCTGCTGCAGCGCCACCTCACTGCCTTGAGCGAAGAAGAAGAATCCTGGATCACCGCCCACCCCACGATCAGCGTACTGGTCAATACCTCGCTGGCACCTTTGACGTTCAATGATGCTCAGCACCGCCCTAGCGGTATCACCCTGGACCTGCTCAAGCAGATCTCATTGCGCACGGGGCTGCAGTTCAAACCGGTCGAGAGTGCTTCATCGCAGGTCATGATCGACCGCCTGGTCCACGGCGAGGCACAGATGATCGGCGCGCTGGGCTATGGCGCCGACCGCTTGAAGCAACTGCGCTACACCCGCCCCTACCTGGTCAGCCCGCGCGTGCTCGTCACCCGTGACGACGGCGAATCATCTGCACAGGCCAAGAACCTGGATGGCAAGCGCATCGCCTTGGTGCGCGGTTCCCCCCAGGAGGCCGTTTTGCAACAGCGATACCCACAGGCCGAGCTGGTCGAAGTTGACAACCCCCTCGCCCAGATGGAGGCCGTGGCCAACGGTGTTGCCGACGTGGCCCTGAGCAGCCATATCAATGCTACCTATTACATCAGCCATGTGTTCAAGGAACGTTTGCGCATCGCCGGCGTGCTCGACGATGCCCCGGCCATTGCCGCTTTTGCCGTAGCCGCCGACCAGCCCCAGTTGCAGGCCATTCTCGACAAGGCGCTGCTAAGCATTCCGCCTGAAGAACTCGACCAACTGATCAACCGCTGGCGTACCAGCACACTGGTGAGCGACAGCCCATGGCGCGACTACCGCACCCTGGCCTTGCAGGTGCTCGTACTGTCGGCCCTGCTGCTGGCCGGGGTGGTGTTCTGGAACAGCTACCTGCGCAAGCTGATCAACCAGCGAACCGAGGCACAGCACGCGCTGCAGGCACAGCTTGCGCTGAGCCGCGGGCTGCTGGAGCAGTTACGCCAGGCCAAGGACGACGCTGAACAGGCCAGCCAGACCAAAAGCACCTTCCTGGCCACCATGAGCCATGAAATCCGTACCCCGATGAATGCCGTGATCGGTCTGCTGGAACTGGCCCTGGAAGATAGCCGCAGCGGCCGCAGCGACTCCCAGACCTTGCAGACCGCCCATGATTCGGCCATTGGCCTGCTTGAGCTGATTGGCGATATTCTCGATATTTCTCGCATCGAATCCGGGCACATCAGCCTGCAGCCGGTGCCTACCAATCTGGTCGAGCTGGTGCGCGCCACGCTGCGGGTGTTCGAAGGCAATGCCCGGGCCAAAGGGTTGCATCTGCAGGGCGAGCTGCCGGCAGAACCGGTATGGGTGCTGGCTGACCCACTGCGACTCAAACAAATTCTGTCCAACCTGATCAGCAACGCCATCAAGTTCACCGACCGTGGTGAAGTCCAGGCATGTCTGCTGCTACCCAAAGTTGCCGGCCACGGCAATCTGGCAATCGAGCTGAATGTGCGCGACACCGGCATCGGCATCCGTCCCGCCGACCAGGCCAGGCTGTTCAATGCCTTCGTTCAGGTCGATGGGCCCAGGGCACGTCAAGGGGCTGGCTTGGGGTTGGTCATCAGCCGTACCCTGGCCGAACTGATGGGCGGCTCCTTGAGCCTTCAGAGCGTCGAGGGCGTTGGCACCCGGGTGCAAGTCAACCTGCAGTTGCCCGTCTGCGCAGCACCGGCACAAGCGCAAGAGCAACTCACGGCGCCTGAAAGCAGCAGCGGCCCGCTCAATATCCTGGTGGTCGACGACTACCCGGCCAACCTGCTATTGCTGGAACGGCAACTGCAAACCCTGGGGCACCACGTGACACTGGCGGAAAATGGCGAAATCGCCCTCGCACGCTGGCAGGACGCGAGTTTCGACCTGGTGATTACCGATTGCAGCATGCCGGTCATGGACGGGCATGAACTCACCCGGCGCATTCGCAGCCTGGAGGTCGAGCGCGGCCTGCCGGCAGGCCGTATTCTTGGGGTAACCGCCAACGCCCAGGCCGAGGAGCGTACTCGCTGCCTGGCCAGCGGCATGGACGAATGCCTGTTCAAGCCGATTGGCTTGCGCACACTCAAGACCCATCTGCCCCTGGTGCACCCTCAGCAGCCGTCGCCGGCCCCCTGCCATAGTGGGTTCGACCTGGCCGAATTGCGCCACCTGACCCAGGACGACGAACAGTTGACGCGGCATTTGCTGGAGCAATTGTCGATCAGTGTCGGTGAAGACCTGGCCGCCCTGCGCGCCTTGGCAACAGACGCCCCTGATGACGCAGTGCGTGCCTTGGCCCACCGCATCAAGGGTGGCGCCAAAATGATCAGGGTGCGCACCGTGGTCAAAGACTGTGAAGCTATCGAACACGCACACGCACTAGGGCTGCCGACCGCCGAACAACGCGCGCAACTGCAAGTCAGCCTGCAGGCACTGCTTGACGAGATGCGCGAGGCGCTCAGTGCAATTGCAGCGTCGAGCTGATCTGGCTGATGGCATCCACGACGTGCCGTGAGCCTTGCTGGATTTCCATGATCACCGTGCCCGCCTCATTGGCCAACGCCACGCCGTGACCGGTGCGGTTGAGGCTCGATTGCATGCTGGCCACTGCCAATAGCGACAGGTCGTGGTTCTGCCGCACCACATCGACAATTTCCAGGGTGGCCTTGCTGGTTCGCGCGGCCAGGTTGCGCACCTCATCGGCCACCACGGCAAAGCCGCGCCCGTGCTCGCCGGCACGTGCAGCCTCGATGGCTGCGTTAAGGGCCAACAGGTTGGTCTGGTCGGCAATGCCACGGATGGTCAGCACAATCTGCCCGATCACATCCGACTGCTTGTTCACCGCATCGATGCTGCGCGCTGCGTCGTTAAGCTCCTGGGAAATCTGCTCGATTACCTGCACCGCCTGTTGCACCACCTCGGTACCTTTGCGCGCGCAGGCATCGGTCTGCACCGAACTGGCATGAGCGGCATGGGCGGCGCTTTGCTGGGTGCAGACCTGCTGGGTGATGTCGCTGGCAAACTTGACCACTTTGCACAGGCGGCCCTTGCTGTCGAAGATCGGGTTGTAGGAGGCCTCCAGGAAGACGGTCTGGCCTTGCTTGTTGACGCGTTCGAAGCGATGTGAATGGTACTCGCCACGGTTCAGAGAAGCCCAGAACTCGCGGTACTGGGCCGATTCGCGTTCATGCGCCAGGCAGAACAGCCCGTGGTGGCGGCCAACCACATCATCGAGGCGGTAGCCCATGGTGTCGAGAAAATTCTGGTTGGCCTTGATCACCCGGCCTTGTGGGGTGAACTCGATCACCGCCATGGAGCGGCTGATGGCCTTTAGCAGGCTTTCGCTCTCGTGCTCCAGCACCACCCGCTGGGTGATGTCAGATGCCACCTTGATTACGCTGGTGACTTGCCGTTGCTCGTCCAGCACTGGCATGTAGCTGGCTTCCAGCCAGACTTCGCGCCCCGCCTTGTCGATGCGCTCGAACGTACCGCTGATTGCCTTGCCCTGCCCCAACTCGCGCCACAGTTGCTGGTATTCGGCGCTTTTTGCATAGTCCGGCTCACAGAACAGCCGGTGGTGCTTACCTCGCAGCTCCTCGGCGCTGTAGCCCATGGCCTGGCAGAAGCGCTCGTTAGCGTCGAGAATAGTACCGTCAGGGGCGAACTCGATCATCGCCATGGAACGGCTGATAGCAGCCAGTTTGGCTTGCGCATCGGCCAGCGCCTGGCGGCTGCGCTGGATTTCTGCCAAATCAGACTTGCGATGGAAATCGAACATGACGCGGGGCTCCCTATGCGCGGTTTCTTGAGCATAGAACGCCGTTGGCAAGTCGTGGCATTTGTGGCATTTGTGGCGCCTCAGAGAGCCAGCGCCGCCCGCGCGGCGCATCGCGAGCAAGCTCGCTCCTACATTTGTTTCGGGCCAGTATCGCCTGTGCCTGCGCGCGCGACCGCCCTGTTTGTCCCCACGATATCGAGGTGAGCGCCAAGGGGACGTGCGCGTCTGCCCCAGGAATAATTGGCCCGAAACAAATGTAGGAGCGAGCTTGCTCGCGATGCGCCGCGCGGGCGGCGCTGGATCTACGCATCACCGTAAAAACCAAGGCAGGCACCTTGCCGCCCTGACACAAACTGTGCCTGCGCGCGCGACCGCCCTGTTTGTTCCCCACGATATCGAGGTGAGCGCCAAGGGGACGTGCGCGTCTGCCCCAGGAATAACTGGCCCGAAACAAATGTAGGAGCGAGCTTGCTCGCGATGCGCCGCGCGGGCGGCGCTGGATCTACGCATCACCGTAAAAACCAAGGCAGGCACCTTGCCGCCCTGACACAAACTGTGCCTGCGCACGCGACCGCCCTGTTTGTTCCCCGCGATATCGAGGTGAGCGCCAAGGGGACGTGCGCGTCTGCCCCAGGAATAATTGGCCCGAAACAAATGTAGGAGCGAGCTTGCTCGCGATGCGCCGCGCGGGCGGCGCTGGATCTACGCATCACCGTAAAAACCAAGGCAGGCACCTTGCCGCCCTGACACAAACTGTGCCTGCGCACGCGACCGCCCTGTTTGTCCCCACGATATCGAGGTGAGCGCCAAGGGGACGTGCGCGTCTGCCCCAGGAATAATTGGCCCGAAACAAATGTAGGAGCGAGCTTGCTCGCGATGCGCCGCGCGGGCGGCGCTGGATCTACGCATCACCGTAAAAACCAAGGCAGGCACCTTGCCGCCCTGACACAAACGGGTATGGAACACCTCAGAAAAGCTTGACCGCCAACAGAGAATCTAAATCTACAGCGCCTGTCTTGAGGACGCGCCGACGCCTTGACGGTCGCTCTCAGGAGCTCTCGCGCACCATCAGCTCAAAGCCCAGATCCTGCTGCGCGTTCGTCACCCGCTTGCCATCCAGCAACGCCAGCAGCGCTTGCGCTGCGCCCCGCCCCACCGCAGCCCGTGGTGTGCGAATCGAGGTCAGCCGCGGCACCATATGCGCCGATGCCGGCAAATCGTTGAAACCGACCATCGCCACCTGACGTGGCACCTCCACCCCTTGACGCAAGGCCTGCAGCACCGCGCCTTGGGCCAGGTCGTCGTTACAGAAGAAAATGCCGTCGACATCCGGCGCCTGCTGCATCAGCTGGCTGAACAGCGCGCTGCCCAGGGCAATCGACGATGGCTCCGGGGCCAACACCTCCAGCTCGGCGGCCTGCAAACCGGCCTCTGCCAATGCCTGACGGAATCCCTCGGCACGCTGCATCACCCTCGGGTCCAGCTGCGCGGCAATGAATGCAAGGCGCTTGCGCCCGCGTTCGATCAGGTGCCGTGCAGCA
This sequence comes from Pseudomonas sp. LTR0, assembly GCF_036630035.1. Classification (NCBI taxonomy): domain Bacteria; kingdom Pseudomonadati; phylum Pseudomonadota; class Gammaproteobacteria; order Pseudomonadales; family Pseudomonadaceae; genus Pseudomonas; species Pseudomonas sp. LTR0. The sequence continues at coordinate 2,631,729 of NZ_CP123734.1, read as the reverse complement.
GCACGTCCGGCCTGATGCTGCGAGAAACCGACCGACAAAGCCCCTGGCTCGCCATTGAGCTCCATCATGTGCACACACGGCACGCCGCTGGCAGCCAGCATCTGCCGCGCAGCATCGCTACGCTCGAAACCGGTCAACAAAATGCCGCAGGGCTGATAGGCCAGATAATTGCGGATCAAGTTCTCTTCTTCGGCAAGGTCGTAGTGATAGTTGCCGATCAGCACCTCGAGCCCGCGCGGGCGCATGACCTCGTGAATGGCCTCCAGGGTGTCGATGAACAGTTGGTTGGACAACGACGGGATCAACACCACCACCGACTGGCTGCGCGCCGAGGCCAGCGCCCGGGCCGCCGGGTTGGCCACATAGCCGAGGCTAGCCGCCGCCGCGATGACCTTTTCCACCAGGTCAGGCGCAACCGTGCTGACCCCACGCAAGGCGCGCGAAGCGGTAATCGGGGAAACCCCGGAAAGCCTGGCAACTTCAGCCAGGGTGGGACGACCTGTAGTACGGGAGCCGGTGCGGGACATGAATGTTGTAATTTTACTACTTGCAAGGATAGGGAACGGCCACTAAGGTAGCGCTGTCTCAGGATGCAGGCAATGTAATCTTTGGTAGCAGCCACCACGCGCTTGCCACCAGGCGTCCATACTGCGTAAGGACAAGACCAATAACACCGGGGAGGTGTCTGTTCGTCAATGGCGAGACAGCGCTATCTCACCCGCAGGAGGTACTGATGAATTCTCCCCTGTCTGCCATTGTGGTGATGGGCGTGGCCGGTTGCGGCAAAAGCTGCATCGGCGCCGCCATCGCTGCCAAAAGCGGCGGCCGCCTGATCGAAGGCGACGCTTTCCACCCTGCCGAAAACATCCGCAAGATGAGTGCTGGCATCCCGCTGGATGACAGTGACCGTGCCGGCTGGCTGGTCCGCCTTGGTGAAGAGTTGCAAACCACCACCCAAGCCGGGGAACGCCCGATCCTGACCTGCTCGGCACTCAAGCGCCGCTACCGCGATACCCTGCGCGATGCCATGCCCGGGCTGGTGTTCGTGTTCCTCGAACTGTCGCCTGCCGAGGCTGAAAAACGCGTGCTGGCTCGCCCAGGACACTTCATGCCGGCCAGCCTCATCGACAGCCAGTTCGCTGCCCTGGAATCGCCACGTGGCGAGCCCCTGACACTTGCTCTGGACGCCACCCAACCGATCGAAGCACTGGCCGAAGCGGTGGACCGCTGGCTAAAGCGCTGCGGTGAGCCGGGCCTGGCGCAAACCGCCTGACCTCGGTGGTTTTTCCGTCTCACCCAAGACAGCGCTACCCCGACCCGTAAAGCGGGCAAAGACTCCAAAAAGCTACGCCCAAAACAACGATAAGACCGAGGCCTTCAAACCATGTTCGGACTGGCTACTGATACTTTACTGCTGCTCGACGCGATGGTTACCATCGTCGGACTGATCCTGCTGATCACCCACTTCAAGGTTCACCCCTTCGTCGCCCTCACCCTCGCGGCCGGCTTCCTGGGCCTGACCTCCGGCATGCCGGTGGCCAAGGTCATGAAATCGTTCCAGGATGGTTTTGGCGGCGTACTCGGCTTCGTCGGTATCGTGCTTGCCCTGGGCACCATGCTCGGCAAGCTGATGGCCGACTCCGGGGGTGCCGACCAGATCGCGCAAACCCTCATCCGCGCCTTCGGCAAGAAGAACGTGCATTGGGCGATGATGTTCGCCGCCTTTCTGGTGGGCATCCCGCTGTTCTTCGAAATCGGCTTTGTGCTGCTGATTCCACTGGTATTCATCGTCGCCCGGCGCTCCGGCGTATCGCTGGTGAAAATCGGCATTCCGCTGCTGGCCGGCCTGTCGGTGGTGCACGGTCTGGTGCCACCACACCCGGGCCCCTTGCTGGCAATCGGCATTTTCCATGCTGACATTGGCAAGACCATCTTCTATGGTCTGCTCGTCGCACTACCCACCGCGATCATCGCCGGCCCTCTGTTCGGTAACTTCATCTCCCGCTACATCCCGGGCAACCCGTCCCAGGAACTGATGGACCAGATCGCCAAGGAGTCCGACCAGGGCAACCTGCCAAGCTTCAGCATCACCCTGATCACCGTGCTGCTACCAGTCGCGTTGATGCTGCTGAAAACGTTCGCCGACGTGGTGCTGCCTGCCGAGCACATCGTGCGCCAGTGGATGGACCTGATCGGCCACCCGATCACCGCCCTGCTCGCCGCCCTGCTGCTGGCCTTCTACACCTTCGGCTCGGCTCGCGGCTTCAATCGCCAGCAGATCATGAAGATGCTCGACCAGAGCCTGGCACCGACTGCAGCCATCGTGCTGATCGTCGGCGCTGGCGGTGGCTTCAAGCAAATGCTGGTGGACACCGGTGTGGGTAGCGTGATCGGGCAAATGGCCGTGCAGGCGGAAATTTCGCCGATCATGCTGGCTTGGCTGGTGGCGGCGGTGATCCGCATCGCGACCGGCTCCGCCACCGTCGCCACCATTACCGGCGCGGGGATCGTGGCGCCGGTGATCGATCTGGTGCCGGGGGTGAACCGTGAGCTGTTGGTACTGGCCACCGGTGCCGGCTCGCTGATCCTGTCCCATGTGAATGACGCCGGCTTCTGGCTGGTGAAACAGTACTTCAACATGACCGTGGCAGAAACCTTCAAGACCTGGAGCATGATGGAGACGATCCTGTCCATCGTCGGCATCATTTTCATCATGTTGCTGTCGCTGGTGGTGTGACCGTTGATCGGGGTAATGGCACCTTCACGTTTCGGGTAAGGCCAAAGGGAAGTATGAGCCCTACCCGTATAGCAAAGGAGCCTGCCATGCCCCGCTCAATCATCCTGTCGATTGCCCTGCTCGCCTCGCCGCTGGCTTTTGCTGTCGGCACAGGCCCGACCTACCCCGACGATCCGCACAATACAGCGCCACAGCCAGGCGTGGACAGCACCCTCAACCCGATCGAGAAGCCCTTGCCGCGGGATACCGACCCGCGCATACAGGGCAACGAACCACAAAGCCCGCCAGCCATGCAGAATGACAACCGCAATCTGCCGGGGATGGATGGCAGTGGGTCGGAAGGTACCGGCCGGCAAGGAGAAGGCAGCTCGGGCACAGGTAACCGTTGACTACCACTGACGCTTGTCGGGCCGGGTCAGCCCCAGTTTTTCGATCCGGTAACGCAGCATATCCCGCGACAACCCCAGCATCCGCGCTGACTTGGTCACGTTCCAGTCGGTACGGTCCAAGGTCTTGCAGACAAGGTCACGCTCCATGTCAGGCAGGCTTGTACCCGGTTCTGGCTCGTGCCGCGGCATTTCGAACATGGCCGCCATCGGCTGCTGCGCCAACGGCTCGTCAACCAAGGTCATGCACAGGTTCAACTGATGCGCCTGCACGACTTCGTTCGGCGCCAGCAACACGGTCTGCTCCAGCATGTTGCGCAATTCGCGCACATTGCCAGGCCAGCTATAACCGAGCATCAGGTTTTCGGCCTCGGCAGAAAAGCGCAGGTTCGGCTTGCCATAACGGCGGCTATGGTGGGCAAGGAAATGCCGCGCCAGTAGCAGTATGTCCTGGCCACGCGAATACAGGCGCGGCACCTTCAAGGCGATAATGCGAAGGCGGAAGAACAGGTCACGGCGGAACTTGCCCTGCTGCACCATTTGTTCCAGGTTACAGTTGGTGGCGCTGATCACCCGCAGATCGACCTTGCGCTCCTTTACAGCACCAATCCGGCGGATGCTGCGGTCTTCCAGCAACTTGAGCAGCTTGGCCTGCAGCACCAGGTCCATTTCGCCGATCTCGTCAAGGAACAAGGTGCCGCCATCGGCAGCCTCCACCAACCCCACCCGGCGCTCCTTGGCATCGGTGAACGCGCCCTTCTCGTGGCCAAACAGTTCGGCCTCAAGCAGGTTGGCAGGGATCGAAGCGCAATTGAACTCGATGAACGGCCCTTTACTGCGCGAACCATCAAAATGCAGGGCACGGGCCACCAGCTCCTTGCCGGTACCGGTCTCGCCTTCGATCAGCACCGGTGGCAGGTCGTCACTGGCCATGCGCCGCTCGGCATCGAGCACTTGGCGCAGGGTGTGCTTGAGGGTGAGCATCACCGGCGACTCGCCGATCAATGCCTGCAACCCGGACTTCTGCGCCTCGCGCTCCTGGTAGAACGACAGCGTGCGTTCCATACGCTCGGTAGCCAGGGCCTTGTCCAGGGTCAGTTTGAGCTCGGCCAAAACCACCGGCTTGGTCAGGTAATGAAAGGCGCCCTCCTTCATCGCCTGCACGGCATCTTCTACATTGCCGTAGCCGGTCATCATGATCACTTTCAGGCCTGGCGCCTGGGCCACCAGGGTACGCAACAGGTCGTGCCCGCTCATGCCTGGCAACGAGTTGTCGGTCAGCACCGCGTCAGGCTGCGCCCGCTTGATCTGCTCCAGCGCCAGCTCTGCGCTGTGGCACACGATGACTTCGTAGCCCTTGAGGCTGAGGTAAGTGCGAATGTTGTCGGCAAGGATTTCATCATCCTCGACGACCAGGATGCTGTGCTCCATGTTCCCCTCCCGCTGCAATATTGAATGTAAGGCTGACGCGGGTTCCTTCCTCTTCGCGGCTGCTCAGGCTGACCGAGCCGCCAAAACGTTCCATGATGCGCTTGACCAGGGCCAGGCCTACGCCGAGGCCACCCTGTTTGGTCGTGAAGAACGGTTTGAACACCATCCGTTCCTGCTGTTGACTCATGCCTTTGCCGGTGTCGGTCAGCACGAACTCGGCACGCAGGCCTTCTTGCACATTGACCTGGGCATTGAGCATCCCGCCAGCGGGCATGGCCTCCAGGGCGTTGGAGAACAGGCTGTTGAGAATCTGCGTGAGCTGCAGCGGCTGGCTGACCACCCACTGCACGTCAGGCCCTTCGAAATGGAAGCGCACGCCATTGCGTTCGATCTGCTGAGCGAAGGCCAGGTGGGTGTCCTCGATGGCCGCCACCAGGTCCACGGCCTCGGGTTCATCACTGGCCGGGCGCAACGACACCAGCAAGTCGCGCACCCAGCGCGACATGCGGTCGACCTGGCTGATGATGTCAGTGATGTTCTTCTGCGCAGCAGGGTTGGCGGTCTCCTGGGCAAGTTCGGCGCTGGAGAGGATATTGGCCAGCGGATTGCGCATGCTGTGAGCCACTGCCGACGACATTTCACCCAGCGCCACATAGGTTTCGCTCGCCACCAGCCGCTCTTGCTGCAGGCGCAGCATGTGCGCCGCCCGGCGCACGATCCAGAACAGCCCGAAGTAGATCAACGCCCCGCCCACCAAGGTAGAGGCCCAGATCAGCAAATAGCCGCGCTGGATGCGCCGGATCAGATCCTGCGGCTCCTTGTAGATTTCCACCATGGCCAGTACCTGCTCGCCCTGGCTGTCGAACAGCGGGATGTAATTCTCGATGAACAGGTAACGCGGTGCGCGCTGGAACTTCTGCTCTTCGCGATCCTCGGCGGCCTTGTGATAACTGGCCGACACCGCCTTGCGCGAGTGAAAAGCGCGCTCAAGATCACCATCATCCCCTATCCGCTTACCGATCAGCTCGACGTTGGTGGACCAGACAATGGTGCGGTCGCGGGCGTAGACATTGGCCAGCAAGGTATCCGGCAGGTGTTTGACATGATCGAGGAACTCGGCCCGGGTCGCTTCGGCCAACGCCGGGGTGAACTGCAGGTGCTGCAGGTCCAGCTGCGGGTCCAGCAACTCGCCCATGGTGGTGCCCGGCGGCAATTGCGAATGGCGCACTTCGGCCTGGGCCATTGCCTGAATGAACTGCGCGGTGAGCATGGCATCGCGCTGCACGCTGTCGCGCACCACGAAGCGCGTCGAGACGTAACCCAGCCCACCGGCCACCGTGGTGATGATCAACAGGCTGATCACCGAAAACCAGCGCAGCAGGTTGAATTCACGCAAGGGTACGGCCAGCCCGCTGGCGGTCGCATTGGCCTTTTCGGGCGCTTCGTTTTCCAGCATCTGCATCGCGTAGTTCCCACGCAGGGCGTACGTTCAGAACTGCACCAAGGCCAATGGCAGTAGCCAATGGTTAGCAATCCACCCGGCAGTCGCAGCTGCCCTTTGTCGTGTGTCGCGCTTCACAAATTACGCTGCAAAAACTCAGCCAGCAGGACTATTACCTATTAAAACTGTTATTTATCAGTAAGTTGAAATAACTTTCTAGATTAATTTTGAGGAGTCTTCCCCACATTTGGGTGATTTTGACCCAAAACGCTATTACCTTTTATATCAACATCTTACATCCCTTTATTAATGTGTCTTGGTGCTTTCAGGTCAGTCGGAAACTTAACGAAACCCTCGTGCCATGGCCCTCGCTGCTGCTGAGCCGAACCGTACCGCCGAAGCGTTCCATGATGCGCTTCACCAGCACCAGCCCCACCCCCAGCCCACCTGGTTTGGTCGTGAAGAATGGTCGGAAGGCCATTCGCTGCTGCTCGTCGTTCATGCCATTGCCATTGTCGGACAGGCGCAAGGTCAGGCTGCGCCGGTTGTGACGTACCACTTCGATACGCAACCGCCCGCCCTGCTCCATCGCTTCCAAGGCATTGGCGATCAGGCTACTGAATACCTGGCGCAGTAATACCGGGTGCCCCAACACCTGCACGGCCGGTAAGGGTTGCAGGTCCAGGCTTACTCCGCTGCGCGCCAGCGGCACAGCGTAGGTCTGCAGGGCCTCCTCCAGCGCCTGCGGCAAGTCCACCGCCAACGCCTCGTCGTTCAGCGGGCGCAGTGACTGCAGCATCTGGCGGATCCACTGCGACATGCGATCGACCTGGCTGATGATGTCGTTGACCTGGCTCTGCGCCGGGCCTTCGTCGAACGCCTGGGCCAGTTCGGCACTTGAGCGGATGCTGGCCAGCGGGTTGCGCAGGCTATGGGCCACTGCCGACGACACCTCACCCAGTGCCACGTAGGTTTCGCTGCTGATCAGCCGCTTTTGCTGCACCGCCAGCAGCCGCGCGGCGCGGTGCATGATGCCGTACAGGCCGACATAGACCAGAGCAGCGCCGACGGTGATGGCCAACCAGATCAGGATCAGGCCACGCTCGATGCGTACGATCAGGTCATGGGGTTCCTTGTAAATCTCGACCATCGCTGTGACCTGATCGCCATCGGCATCGAACAGCGGAATGTAGTTCTCGATGAATAGCTGCTTGGGCGGGGTGATGAACTTCTGCTCGGTGCGGGCCTGTTCGAAATTGTGGTAGCTGGCCGAAACCCGCATCTTGTACTCGAAAGCCCGATTCAAGTCTTCGTCGCCTTCAATCAGCTTGCCGATCAGTGCCGGGTTGGTGGACCAGATCACTGTATGGTCCAAAGCATAAATATTGGCCAGCAGAATATCGGGCAGGTGAGCGATATGGTCAAGGAACTCGCCACGGGCCATGCGCCGGGCTTCCGGGTCGACCTCGGGCAAGTTGTTGCGGTCGGTGCGCGGATCGAGCAGTTCGCCCATGGTCCGCACATTGGGGATCGACACATGGCGCACTTCGGCATCGGCGATGGAGGTGATGAACTGTGCGGTGAGTAACGCATCACGCTCGACACTCTCGTCGATGATGAAGCGGCTGGAAATCAGCCCCAGCCCGGCCGCCACCGAGAGAATGATGGCTAGACTGACCCAGGCATACCAGCGCAGCAGGTTGAACGGCTTGCGCGGGACGGCCAACTCGCTACCGGCAGGCACGTCAATAGTGTCGGAACGAGGGGCGACGTCCATAACGGACACCTCAGTTGGGCACCTTTAGAAGGTTATAGCCCAGACTTGGGGAATCCATGGCATTAAATTGATGGCATCCGCCGAAGGGTATTGATCCTCTCCTCACTTCACCCTACCCGATACAGCCGAAGGTGGCGCTGCCCCTGTGGAATACGGGAGCTGCAAGCCAGGTGTTACAAGGGGGAATCATCAGTCAACCCTTGCAACTTGCGATATTCGCGCAGCACCGTGGGCACATAGCGCCGGGTCTCGGCAAACGGCGGCACGGCACCGCGCCGCAATACAGCATCCGGGCCGGCGTTGTAGGCCGCCACAGCCAAGGTGATGTCATTGTCGAACAGGGTAAGCATTTGCTTGAGGTAGCGTGCCCCGCCTTGCACATTGTCTTCAGGGTCCAGCCGGTCTTGCACCCCCATCTCGCGGGCGGTATCCGGCATCAGTTGCATCAACCCCACTGCCCCCGCCCGCGAACGGGCTTTGGGGTTGTAGCCGGACTCGGCCTTGATCACCGCGTGCAGCAGCGCCGGCGGCACGTTGTGGATGCGCGCAGCCGTGGCGACGACCTCGGCGTAAGGGCGGCCAGTGATCATCTGCGCCTTGACCGGCCCCCCCTGGGACAGCGGCTCGTTGATCACCTTCTCATAGTGGCGCCCTGGTCGATGGACATTGGTCAGCACGTAGCCACCCTTGGCATCGATTGAGATGTACACATCGGCCTGGGCAGCACCTGCCGCCAGCCAGATCAAACCGAGGATGAGTCCACGCATGCCGGTCGCCTCTTCGTCGTGGCCCCGATGTGGGGGAAATGCCCCGGAAAACCCGAGGACAGTCACCACGACGCAAGCACTGTGCCGCTTCCTGTGCCCCATGGCGCAAGGCCCCGGGGCAGACGTGCACGGCTGTTGCATGGTGCATGTCAACGCTTGTCCCCATAGCAGTGGAGGGCTTCACCATGCAGCGCAGAACCAACCCGCAACGTGGCTTCACTCTGCTTGAACTCCTGGTGGTACTGGTGGTACTCGGCCTGCTGGCCGGCATCGTCGCGCCCAAGTACTTCAGTCAGCTAGGCCGCTCCGAGGCCAAGGTTGCGCGGGCGCAGATTGAGGGGCTGAGCAAGGCCCTGGACCTGTACCGCCTGGAGGTCGGCCACTACCCCAACAGCGAACAAGGCTTGCAGGCACTGGTGGTCGCCCCCAGTGGCGAGGCTCGCTGGACCGGCCCGTACCTGCAGAAGGCCGTGCCGCAAGACCCGTGGGGCCGCCCGTATATCTACCGGCAACCCGGCGAGAACGGCGGTGAGTACGACCTGCTGTCGATGGGCAAGGACGGCCAGCCGGGTGGCGATGGGGAAAACGCCGAAATTACCAGCTGGCAGTAAGGAGAGCGGCCATGCGCTACAGCCTCAAGGCCCTGGGTAGGCAGGGCGTGGTGCAGTTGCAGATCGATGCCGAGGACGCGGACCAGGCCCGCCGCCAGGCCGAAGACCAAGGCCTGCGTGTGCTCAGCCTGCGCAGCAGCGGCGGCGCCTTGCGCGGCATGGCCTGGCGGCGTGAAGCGGCGTTCGACCTGGTGCTGTTCAGCCAGGAACTGTCAACCTTGCTCAATGCCGGCCTGCCGCTGATCGACGCACTGGAAAGCCTGGCGGAGAAGAGCCCGGCAGCAACAGCGCGCAAGGTGCTCGCCGAGCTGGTACGCCAGTTGTACGAGGGCCGCTCGCTGTCCCAGGCACTGGGCCAGCAACCGCGTGTATTCCCGCCGTTGTATGTGGCGCTGGTGCAGTCCAGTGAACGCACCGGCGCCCTGGGCGATGCCCTCACCCGCTATATCAGCTATCGCCAGCGCCTGGACCTGGTCCGACAGAAGCTGGTGGGTGCCTCGGTCTACCCGTTGCTGCTGTTGCTGGTGGGGGGTGGGGTGGTGCTGTTCCTGCTCGGCTATGTGGTGCCGCGTTTCAGCCAAGTGTTCGAGGGCATGGGCACCGAACTACCCTGGTTGTCACGGGTACTGATGCAGGTCGGCCTGTTTCTGCATGCCCAGCAAGCGCCCCTGGCGCTGGGCAGCGTCGGTGGGGTCGCGGCGCTTTGGCTGCTGCGTAGGCACCCGCGTGTACGGTACTGGGCCTCCTGCCAACTGCGGCGCCTGCCAGCACTGCACCAGCGCCTGATGATGTACGAGCTGGCGCGTTTCTATCGCTCGCTGGGCATCCTGCTGCAAGGCGGCATTCCCATCCTCACCGCCATGGGCATGGCCCGCGGCCTGCTCGGCAACGCAGCAGCGCAGGGCCTGGAGCAGGCCTGCCAGCGGGTGGGTGAAGGGCTGCCGCTCTCCGATGCACTGGCGGCCGGGCACCTGGTGACGCCGGTTTCACTGCGCCTGCTCAGGGCTGGCGAGCAGTCCGGCAACCTGGGCGAGATGCTGGAGCGCTGCGCCGATTTCCATGACCAGGAAATCGGCCGCTGGGTGGAATGGTTCGTCAAACTGTTCGAGCCGTTGCTGATGACCTTCATCGGCCTGCTGATCGGCCTGATCGTGATCCTCATGTACATGCCGATTTTCGAGCTGGCCTCAAGCATTCACTGAATGGCCAGGCCCAGGTTTTCGCGTAAAGGGATGCCTGCACAGGCAGTGCGCTTCGCCCAACCATGGCCGCCATCGATAATTGATCCCCACCTATCATTCAGCGTGATATTAACCTTCGCCCCGTTCGATTCGTACCTCACGCGCAACACACTCACACTCCGCCCACTACTAATACATTGGCGGAGTTCTCCATGGAACAATCACTCAAACCCTTGCGCTTCCCCCTCGCTGCCCTGGCAGTGGTGGTGATCAGCGCTTGCGGTCGAACCCCCGACGCCGTGCAGGCGCCCGCCGCGCCGAAGGTAAGCGTGGCCAAGGTGATCGAGCAACCGATCACCGAATGGGACGAGTTCACCGGCCGCCTCGAAGCCCCGGAAACCGTCGAAGTGCGCCCGCGGGTCTCCGGCCAGATCGACCGGGTGGCCTTCACTGAAGGCGCACAGGTCAAAAAAGGCGACCTGCTGTTCCAGATCGACCCGCGCCCGTTCCAGGCAGAAGTACGCCGCCTCGAAGCCCAGTTGCAACAGGCCAAGGCCACCGCCATCCGCAGCGCCAACGAAGCCCGCCGTGGCGAGCGCCTGCGTGACAGCAACGCCATCTCCGCCGAACTGGCCGAATCGCGCAGCAGTGCTGCCGCCGAAGCCCGTGCCGGCGTCGATGCGATCCAGGCCCAGCTCGACCTGGCGCGCCTGAACCTCAGCTTTACCCGCGTCACTGCGCCCATCAGCGGCCGTGTCAGCCGCGCCGAGTTCACCGCCGGCAACATCGTCACCGCCGATGTCACCCCGCTGACCAGCGTGGTATCCACCGACAAAGTCTACGCCTACTTCGACGCCGACGAGCGCGTGTACCTCAAGTACACCCAGCTGGCCCGTGAAGGCCAGCGTGGCCAGAGCACCCCGGTATACCTGGGGCTGACCAACGAAAGCGGCAACCCGCACCTGGGCCACATGAACTTCGTCGACAACCAGGTCAATCCGCGCACTGGCACCATCCGGGGTCGCGCGGTATTCGACAACAGCGACGGCGAGTTCACACCAGGCTTGTATGCGCGTCTGAAACTGGTCGGCAGCGCCCAGTACGACGCCATGCTGATCAACGACGAAGCCGTGGGTACCGACCTTGGCAAGAAGTTCGTGCTGGTGATGGGCAAGGACAACAAAGCCACCTACCGCACCGTGGAACTGGGGCCGAAACTTGAAGGCTTGCGCATCGTCCGCAGCGGCCTGGACAAGGGCGAACGCATCGTGGTGAAGGGCCTGCAGCGCGTGCGCCCTGGTTCGCCGGTAACCCCGGAGGAAACACCGATGGCCAGCGAGCAAACCCTCGCCGCCCTCGCACGGCAGCGTCAGGCCCTGGAGGCCAGTAACCCGGCGCCGAAAATGGCGGGCAATAACGTGAAAGTCGCCGGCGCCCAGGCGCCACGCGGTTAAGGGACCCTACCGATGAACTTCTCGAAATTCTTCATTACCCGGCCGATCTTCGCCGCGGTGCTGTCGCTGGTGCTGCTGATTGCGGGTTCTATCTCGCTGTTCCAGCTGCCGATCAGCGAATACCCCGAAGTGGTTCCGCCCACCGTGGTGGTGCGCGCCAACTTCCCAGGCGCCAACCCCAAGGTCATCGGCGAAACCGTTGCCGCGCCGCTGGAGCAGGCCATTACCGGAGTGGAGAACATGCTGTACATGTCCTCCCAGTCCACTGCCGATGGCAAGCTGACGCTGACCATCACCTTCGCCCTGGGTACCGACCTGGACAACGCCCAGGTGCAGGTGCAGAACCGCGTCACCCGTACCCAGCCAAAGCTGCCCGAGGAAGTGACCCGTATCGGTATCACCGTCGACAAGGCCTCGCCTGACCTGACCATGGTCGTGCACCTGACCTCGCCGGACAACCGCTACGACATGCTCTATCTGTCCAACTACGCCATCCTCAACATCAAGGACGAGCTGGCGCGCCTGGGCGGCGTAGGTGACGTGCAGCTGTTCGGCATGGGCGACTACTCGCTGCGCGTATGGCTGGACCCGAACAAGACCGCTTCGCGCAACCTGACAGCCAGTGATGTGGTAGCCGCAATCCGCGAGCAGAACCGCCAGGTGGCCGCCGGCCAGCTGGGCGCACCGCCTGCCCCAGGCTCGACCAGCTTCCAGCTGTCGATCAATACCCAGGGCCGCCTGGTCAACGAGGAAGAGTTCGAAAACATCATCATCCGCGCCGGTGCCGATGGCGAAATCACCCGCCTGAAGGACATCGCCCGGGTGGAACTCGGCTCCAGCCAGTACGCCCTGCGCTCGCTGCTGAACAACCAGCCGGCGGTGGCCATCCCGATCTTCCAGCGCCCAGGCTCCAATGCCATCGAGATCTCCGACGAAGTGCGGGCGAAAATGGCCGAGCTGAAAAAGGACTTCCCGGAAGGGATGGACTACAGCATCGTCTATGACCCGACCATCTTCGTGCGCGGCTCCATCGAAGCGGTGGTGCACACCCTGTTCGAAGCCCTGGTGCTGGTGGTGCTGGTGGTGATCCTGTTCCTGCAGACCTGGCGCGCCTCGATCATCCCGCTGCTGGCTGTGCCGGTCTCGCTGATCGGTACCTTCGCGGTCATGCACCTGTTCGGCTTTTCACTCAACGCGCTGTCGTTGTTCGGGCTGGTGCTCGCCATCGGTATCGTGGTGGACGATGCCATCGTCGTGGTGGAGAACGTCGAACGTAACATCGGGCTGGGCCTGAAGCCGCTGGAAGCCACGCAAAAAGCCATGAGCGAAGTGACCGGGCCGATCATCGCCACCGCCCTGGTACTGTGCGCGGTATTCGTACCTGCAGCGTTCATTTCCGGCCTGACCGGGCAGTTCTACAAGCAGTTCGCCCTGACCATCGCTATTTCGACCGTCATTTCCGCATTCAACTCGCTGACCCTGTCGCCAGCCCTGGCTGCGGTGCTGCTCAAGGAGCACCACGCACCCAAGGACCGTTTCTCGCGGTTCCTCGACAAACTGCTGGGCAGCTGGCTGTTCTCCCCGTTCAACCGTTTCTTCGACCGTGCGTCCAACCGCTACGTCGGTGGCGTGCGCCGGGTCATCCGCTCCAGTGGCATCGCCCTGTTCGTGTATGCCGGCCTGATGGGCCTGACCTACCTGGGCTTCTCGTCCACCCCGACCGGTTTCGTGCCGGCCCAGGACAAGCAGTACCTGGTGGCCTTCGCCCAACTGCCGGACGCGGCCAGCCTCGACCGTACCGAAGCGGTGATCAAGCGCATGAGCGAAATCGCCCTCAAGCAGCCTGGCGTGGCCGACTCGGTGGCCTTCCCGGGCCTGTCTATTAATGGTTTCACCAACAGCCCGAACAGCGGCATCGTGTTCACCCCGCTCAAGCCATTCGATGAGCGCAAGGACCCGAGCCAGTCAGCGGCAGCCATCGCAGCCGCGCTGAATGCCCAGTTCGCCGACATCCAGGACGCCTACATCGCGATCTTCCCGCCACCGCCGGTACAAGGCCTGGGCACGATTGGCGGCTTCCGTCTGCAAATCGAAGACCGTGGCAACCTGGGTTACGAGGCGCTGTATAAAGAAACCCAGAACATCATTGCCAAGAGCCACAACGTCCCAGAGCTGGCCGGCCTGTTCACCAGCTATCAGGTCAACGTGCCACAAGTCGATGCCGCCATCGACCGGGAAAAGGCCAAGACCCACGGGGTGGCGATCACCGACATCTTCGACACCCTGCAGGTCTACCTGGGCTCGTTGTACACCAACGACTTCAACCGCTTCGGCCGTACCTATCAGGTCAACGTCCAGGCGGAGCAGCAGTTCCGCCTTGATGCCGAGCAGATCGGCCAACTTAAGGTGCGCAACAACCTTGGCGAGATGATCCCGCTGGCGACCTTCCTCAAGGTCAGCGATACCTCGGGGCCGGACCGGGTCATGCACTACAACGGCTTCATCACTGCCGAGATCAACGGTGCCGCCGCACCGGGCTACAGCTCTGGTCAGGCGGAAGCTGCAATCGAGAAGCTGCTGAAAGAGGAATTGCCCAACGGCATGACCTTCGAGTGGACCGACCTGACCTACCAGCAGATCCTCTCGGGCAATACCGCGCTGCTGGTGTTCCCGCTGTGCGTGCTGCTGGCGTTCCTGGTGCTGGCCGCCCAGTACGAAAGCTGGAGCCTGCCGCTGGCGGTGATCCTGATCGTGCCAATGACCCTGCTGTCGGCCATCACCGGTGTGATCGTATCGGGTGGCGACAACAACATCTTCACCCAGATCGGCCTGATCGTACTGGTGGGCCTGGCGTGCAAGAACGCGATCCTGATCGTCGAATTCGCCAAGGATGAACAGGCCAAGGGCCTCGACCCGCTGGCTGCGGTGCTGGAAGCCTGCCGCCTGCGTCTGCGGCCGATCCTGATGACCTCGATCGCCTTCATCATGGGCGTGGTGCCCCTGGTGTTCAGCTCCGGTGCAGGTTCGGAAATGCGCCATGCCATGGGTGTGGCGGTGTTCTCGGGGATGATCGGCGTAACCGTGTTCGGCCTGTTCCTGACCCCGGTGTTCTTCTTCCTGATCCGCCGTTTCGTCGAGCGTCGCCAGGCCCGCAAGGCTGAACACGCTCAAGTGCTGGAGAACCACGCATGAACCTGCTCAAACCCCTGACCCCAAGCCTGCTCGCACTGGCCCTGGCGGCCTGTGCGGTAGGCCCGGACTACCAGGCGCCAGCTACCGAACCTGCACAACTGGGCAGCGATGTGCAGGCCAAGGCCTACGACCGAAGCCGCTTCGAGAGCCTGTGGTGGAAGCAGTTCGACGACCCGGTGCTGAACCAGCTGGTGCAGGCTTCGCTGGACGGCAACCGTGACTTGCGCGTTGCCTTCGCCCGCCTGAAATCGGCCCGCTCGATCCGCGAAGACGCCGAGAACGACCCGTTTCCGGTGGTCACCAGCCGTGCCAGCAGCGATCTCGGCAAGGGCCAGATCCCCGGCCAGACCACGCAGCGGGTGAACAGTGAGCGCTACGACCTGGGCCTGGACATGGCCTGGGAACTTGACCTGTTCGGCCGCATCCAGCGCCAGATCGAAGCCAGCGAAGCCCAGGAAGCGGCGGCCGCCGCCGACCTGCAACAGCTGCAGGTCAGCCTGATCGCCGAACTGGTCGATGCCTACGGGCAACTGCGCGGTGCCCAGTTGCGCGAAAAGATTGCCCTGGCCAACCTGAAGACCCAGCAGGAATCACGCACCATTACCGAAACCCTGCGCGATGCCGGCGTGGGCAATGACCTCGACGTGGTGCGTGCCGATGCGCGCCTGGCCGGGGTCGAAGCCACCGTACCGCAACTGCAAGCCGAACAGGCTCGGGCTCGGCACCGCATCGCCACCCTGCTCGGCCAGCGCCCTGACGCGCTCAGCGTAGACCTGTCGCCCAAGGCACTGCCGGCCATCGCCAAGGCGTTGCCGGTGGGTGACCCGGGTGAGTTGCTGCGCCGTCGCCCGGACATCCGCAGCGCTGAACGCCAACTGGCGGCCGCCACCGCCAACGTTGGCGTGGCCACCGCCGACCTGTTCCCCCGTGTCAGCCTCAGTGGCTTCCTCGGCTTTACCGCCGCCCGCGGCTCGCAGATCGGCTCTTCGGCGGCCAACGCCTGGGCGCTGGGCCCGAGCATTACCTGGGCAGCCTTCGACCTGGGCAGCGTGCGGGCCCGCCTGCGCGGCGCCAAGGCCGATGCCGAAGGGGCACTGGCCAACTACGAACAGCAGGTGCTGCTGGCCTTGGAGGAGTCGGCCAATGCCTTCAGCGATTACGACAAGACCCAGCAGCGTCTGCTGTCGCTGATGCGCCAGAGCGATGCCAGCCGCAAGGCAGCAGAACTGGCCTCGATTCGATATCGCGAGGGCACCGTGGACTACCTGGTACTGCTCGATGCCGAGCGCGAGCGGCTAAGTGCTGAAGATGCGCAAGCCCAGGGTGAAGTCGAGCTGTACCGCGGCATCGTCTCGATCTACAAGGCCCTGGGCGGCGGCTGGCAACCAGAGACGGTGGCCAGCGCACACTGACACACCCCGTTTCAACGGCTCCTTTGGTTGGCTCCTCCCGCAACCGCTTGCCCCGCAGGCCATGGTCTGCGGGGCTTTTTTACGTTTGCCATTTATTTACAACAATACACAATGCATGGAATGCCAGCGCAGGCTTGGCTCATGGCAAGCGCCTTGGCCGGCTCGGTTGCATTTACCCCCCGGCTGGCCCAAGCTCAGCCCTTCCCGCCGCCACGGATCGTCCGATGCCCAGACGCAACCGCTACCTGATCGCCCTGCTGTTGTTGGTTCTGGTATCGGCCCTGTTCGGCTACCTGTGGCGCGACGCCCCGCCAACCCCGCCGAACTTGCCAGCACACAGCTACGCCAAGGCGCTACGCCTGGCCCACGACGGCCAGCCCGGTGCCGCACGGGTGCTGTACCAGCAATTGCAGCGTAACGACCTGCCTGCCATCCGCCGGGCGGCGCTCTACGCCGAATTGCCCAACTACCCCTCGCCACAGGCATTGAAACTGGCCAGACAGGACCTGGAACAGGCCGACCCGCTGGTGCGTCGAGCGGCCATTGCCAGTATCCGCCGCCTGTTACCGCCTGCACAGCGCAGCCTGGTACTCGGCCCGCTGCTGGACGACGGTGAGCAAAGCGTGCGCTTTGCCGCCGTGGATGCCCTGCTGGGCCTCGATCCCGACGCCATCGGCCTCTATTTCGGCCCGCTGCAGTCAGCACTGGAACAATACCAACAGGCCCTGGAGCAACAACCCGAAGATGCCGACGCCCAGGTGCACCTGGCGCGCCTTTACCTGCACGAAAACGACTACACGCACGCCGCGGCGGCCCTGCACCGTGCGCTCGCGGTCGCACCCGGCAACCTTGAAGCCTTGGCGACTCAGGTACGTCTGCTCGAGCGCCAGGGCCATCACGATGCCTCCCGCCAGGTCCTGGGTAAAGCCCTTGCGCTGAGCCCCGACTCGGCCTTTCTGCAGTATGAGCTAGGGCTTTGGCTCAATCGTCACGAACAGCGTGAGTATGCCTTGCTGGCGTTGTCCCGCGCCGTGGAACTGGACCCGGACAACGCCGACTACCGCTACACACTGGCGGTCACCCTGCATCAGCTGGACCAGCTCGACGCCGCCCAGAAGCAACTGGAAACCATACTCAATCGCCAGCCAGCCAATCGCCGGGCACGGGTGCTGCTGATCCAGTACTGGAAAGAGTCCGGCCAACTGCAGAACGTGCAAGTATCGCTAGCCGAGCTGGAGCGCCAAAACCCGGACGACCCTGCACTGCAACAAGGCCTGTAGGCAGAACCTGGATTCAGTTGAACCCTGAGGTTGTAGCAAGGTCCAGTGGGTATCAGGCCACCCTAAAGGAGAGTCGTTTTGGCCAGTTCGTTGGCGCTGGATGAACGTGCCTTGATCCTCGCACCGCCAGAACTGGCGGCGGACACCTCGCGTCTGCTGACTTCCGCGGGCATCAACAGCCTCTGCGCGGTCGACCTGGCCAACCTGCAGGCGCGTCTGGCCGAAGGCGCAGGCTTGGCGATCATTGCCGAGCAGGTGTTCAACCAAGGCCCAAGTGCCTTGCTACAGGCATTCATCGACCAGCAACCGAGCTGGTCGGATTTGCCCATCGTGCTGGTGACCCAGGGTGCCTGGTCGGCAGCTGGCGTGAGTCATCATCCGGTGGGCAATCTTCTATGGCTGGTCGCGCCTTTCGAGAATGCCCAATTGTTGCACATGACCCGGTCCGCGCTACGCAACCGCCGGCGACAGTACGTCACCCGTGACCAGCTCTATGGCATGCAGCAGCGCCTGGACAGCCGGCCTTCAACGCCGGAAAAAGAGCAGGACCGCAGTGAATTCGCCCGCTGCCAGGCACGCAAGATGGAGGCCATCGGCCAACTGGCCGGCGGCGTCGCCCATGACTTCAACAACCTGCTCACCAGCATCAGCGGCAGTTTCGAACTTGTGCAGCGGCGACTGCGCCAAGGCCGCAGCGACGGCCTGGATGGCGTTCTGTGCATGGGCCGCGAGGCCGTTTCGCGCGCTGCCCGCCTGACCCACCGCCTGCTTGCCTTCTCTTCCCGCCAATCGCTGCACAGCCAACGTATAGACCTGCCTACCTTGCTCGATGTAAAGCGCCTGAAGGCTTGCCTGAGCCCGGCAATAACCCTGCAAGTGCACGCGGCCAAAAACCTGTGGCCCGTGGAGGCGGATGACCAGCAGTTGCAAGAAGCCCTCGACAACCTGCTGCTCAATGCCAGCGAGGCCATGCCCAACGGTGGCCCGCTACGCATCGAGGCAAGCAATCATCGCATCTCCACCGAGCAGTTCGGTGACGGCGCTTTGCGCACCGGCGACTATGTGCGCCTGCGAATCATCGACAGCGGCCAAGGCATGGCGCAAAGCACGCTGGAGCACGCCTTCGAGCCGTTCTTCAGCACCAAGGCGACCGGCCAGGGCATTGGCCTGGGGTTGTCGATGGTGTACGGCTTCAGCAAGCAGTCCCACGGGCATATCACCCTCAGCAGCGAGATTGGCCAGGGAACCCAGGTGGAGCTGTATTTGCCACGCCATGTCGACCAGGCCCTGCCCTCCAGCGAGCCTGTGCCCCCCAGGCAAGACGGCTGCAGCCGACAGGTGCTGATTGTCGAGGACGATCCCCATGTGCGCCAATTGCTCTGCCAGGCGCTGCGCGAAAACGGCTTCCCCTGCCAAAGCGCAGCCGACGCCAACGAGGGCCTGAAGGTGCTGCGCTCGGCACAACCGGTGGATTTGCTGGTCACTGATGTGGGCTTGCCCGGCATGAACGGCCGGCAACTGGCAGAAATTGCCCGCAGCCTGCGCCCACAATTACCGGTGCTGTTCATCACCGGTTACGCGGAAACAGCCATGGCCCGTGAAGGCTTCCTGGGCGCGGGCATGCACCTGATCTGCAAGCCGTTCGAGTTGCAGCAGTTGCAGGCTCAAGTGACACAGATTCTAGGCAAACCTTGAAACGCTACGCGTCAAGCATGCGTAGCGCCTCATCGGCAAGGTGTGCCAGCGAAAACGGCTTGTTCAATAATGCCGTGCCAGGCTGATCGAGCAATCGCGCTTCGATAGACTGGTCCGCATAACCGGTGATAAACAAAATTTTCTGTTGTGCAAGCTGCATGCGCATGGCCTTGGCCACTTGCCGGCCACTGAATCCACCTGGCAAACCGATATCGGTTATGACCAGATCGAAAGGGCCGCCATTGCGGAAGCGCTCCAGTGCGGTATTGGCATCGCCCACATCCGTGACATCAAAACCACGCTCAGTCAGGTACTCGCGCATGACCGCGCGCAGATCAAATTCATCATCCACCAGCAGCAGGCGCTCGCCCCGTGCCATGCGCTGCGAAAAGGCTACTGGCAAAGGCTCATCGGGAACCGGCTCATGGCTCCTCGGGAAAAGCATGGAAACCTTGGTGCCCTGTTCCGGCGTCGACTCGATCCAGGCATAGCCGCCTGACTGACGGACAAAGCCATACACCATCGACAGACCAAGCCCGGCCCCACGACCGAGCGGCTTGGTGGTGTAGAACGGTTCAAAAGCCCTGGCGATATCCACTGCTGACATGCCATGGCCATCGTCCTCGACATGCACGGCCACGTAGTCGCCTGGCGGCAAGCCACCTTCATCCGGAAAGAAGGCTGTCAGCCGTTCGTTGACGCTGCTGATGGTGACATTGCCCTGTTCCAGGCACGCTTCACGCGCATTGGCACACAAGTTGATCAAGGCATTCTCGAGTTGGCGCACATCCAGGCTCACAGCCCAAGGCGTAACATCCAGTTGCCAGTGCAAACGCATCTCTGCCCCCAAGGCTCGCAGCAACAGAGGTTCGCTAAGAGGTAATTGCCGATTGAAGTCCAGTGGCCGAGGGGCCAATGGCTGAGGACGGGAAAATGCGATCAACCGATGGGTCAGGTCCATGGCCCGCTGCACCGCGTCGCGCGCAACGTCCACGTAGGCCCCAGCACGCTCCAGCCGCCCCTCCTGCAGGCGCCGTTGCAGCAGTTCGAGGCTGCCACCGATACCGGACAGCAAGTTGTTCATTTCATGGCCCATGCCACCTGCCAACTGGCCAACCACCTCCATGCGCTCGTTGTTGCGCATCAGCGCCTCTGCCTGGCGCGCCGCCTCTTCACGGTCTGCGGTGATGTCCCGGCCAACCGCAGTCAGCAGGCTGCCGTCAAACCGCGCGCTCCAGCGAAACCAGTGGTAGTGGCCATCGCGGTGTCGCAGGCGGATCTCCAACTGCTCCGCCTGGCTGCATTGCAGCAGCCCGGACATTGCCAATTGGACTTCGGCACGCTCTGTCGGGTGCACCAGTTCCATCACCGACATTTCCTGCACCTGCTCTTGTGTCCAGCCCAGAATGCGGTACCAGGCCGGGTTGGCGGCATGCAGTTTCAATTCAGGGGTGAGCATCATCATCGCTTCGCGCGACAGCAACCAGAACTGCTCTCGCTCGGCCACATGGCGCTCGACCTGGCGCTCAAAGTTCTGCACCTGATCACGCCAATGGCGGTGCACCTCGACGCTGGCTGTGGTCTCGATCACCGTATGCAGAAACCCGGCCACGTTACCGAGCTCATCGTGCAGGGGTGCATAACCGAATGCACACCATAGCGGTTCGGTGCCCTCACTGCGGACGATGCGCAGGGGTGGGTCTTCGACAAAATTCGAGTGGCCTTCCAGTGCCTTGAACACCCAGGGCCCCACTGCTGGCCAGATATCATTCCACAGGGTATCGAACGCCATACCCAGCGCATCCGGTAATGCCCGCAACGCCCGGTAGCCGTCGTTATGCACCACACACAGGTCTGGCCCCCAGACCACCGCACACGGGAAGGGCGACAAGTGCATCATGTCCACGGCAATGCGCAACGAGGCAGGCCAGCGCGACAATGGCCCAAGCGAGGTACGCCACCAGTCGAACTGGGCTATCCGCTCGCCCATCGGCTCGATCGATGGCAAAGCAGGCGAATGCAGGATGACCTGCGGTGCAGGCTCGCGTGGCGTACCGTTTGCGACCAATATCGTGACTCCAGCAATGCTCAGGGTTGACCACAGTGTCGCCAGGCCCAAGGCTCGCCCGTGGAATCTGTTCAAGTTAGCACAGCATATACTGCATGCCATGGCGTACTTGCAGGTGACAGCTATGCTATTTAGGTTTTCCCTCGGGCCAAGGAACACAGGCCCATTCAGGTTGCCGACGGGAGCAGGGTCATGAGCAAGAAAATTCTGGTGGTGTTGACCAATACAGCGAAGTATCCAACCCTCAAACGGGCGACCGGGTTGTGGCTGGGTGAAGCCGTTCACTTTGTCGAGAAAGTCGAAAAAGCCGGCTACACGGTCGATTATGTCAGCCCGCAGGGCGGCTACGTTCCCGTCGACCCGCACAGCCTACAGATGGCCCCTGACCTGGACTGGCAGTGGTACGACAACAAGCGCTTCATGACGCGCCTGGGCAGTACCCTGGCCCCAGGGCAGGTGAAGGCTGACGAATACAGCGTCATCTACTACACCGGTGGGCATGGGGTGATGTACGACTTCGCTGAAAACCAGCCGTTGCAGGAATTGGCACGTAAAATCTACGAAAAAGGTGGCATTGTCGCAGCAGTCTGTCACGGCGTTGTCGGCCTGCTGAACATCAAGCTGAGTAACAACTGCCTGCTCCTCAAAGACCGCAAGGTGACCGGCTTTTCCAACATAGAGGAAAAACTGGCCGAACTGGATGACAAAGTGCCGTTCCTGACGGAGACCGAACTTGGGGCTCGCGGCGGTGAGTACAGCAAACATGATGATCCGTGGAAGCCGTACGTGGTCGACGATGATCGGCTGATCACCGGGCAGAACCCCGCTTCCACTGCCTTGCTGGCCGAAGCAGTCCTTAAAAAGCTCAACGGCAGTTAGCTACATCAAAGCGCTCGATTTCCTACCGTTTCAACTGCAGCCGGACTACAGCAGCCCGGACAGCAAATACATAGGCTCAGGGCTCAACTGTTCACCACGAACAGTTTCAGAGCGGAGAACTATTAGCCTATGTCGAAAATCATGCACGCAGGGCGCAGCATGGTGGAGCTGCTGCTGCTCATTGCAGTAGCGCTGGTGCCTGTGGTTTCCGGTTTGCTGGTAATGGCTTTCCAGCTGGAAGCGAAACTTGCGGAAAACGCCAGCATTTCCGTTCAGGAGGCGGTTTTCAGCGTCGATAATGCACTGGACAGAATGCACGAGACAGCCCTACGCACCCTGCCCTTTGCAGGGGAATCTTGCGATAGC
Source organism: Pseudomonas sp. LTR0 (assembly GCF_036630035.1). Classification (NCBI taxonomy): domain Bacteria; kingdom Pseudomonadati; phylum Pseudomonadota; class Gammaproteobacteria; order Pseudomonadales; family Pseudomonadaceae; genus Pseudomonas; species Pseudomonas sp. LTR0. The sequence continues at coordinate 2,609,052 of NZ_CP123734.1, read as the reverse complement.
GTCAAAAGTGCCTTGCAGGACCAGGTTGCCATTCGCTCCATGGTCAGGTCATTGACCTTACTCAAAGACAATCAACCTTACTGCAGCACGGCTTCAGGTTCGCTGGAGCATTATTCATCGTTCGCGTTGTCCGGCCAGCGGGTCGCACTGTCCTACGGCCCTCCTGACACGCGCCAGAAGCTGCTGGTCGACTTTCATCAAAAAGGCAAGAACAATGGCGTGATCGTGACAGCCTATGCCATGCAGATTCGCAACGAACTGGATGGCTTTCAGGATGGGCTGACACTGCTGGTCGAGTTTGGCGACCGCTACATATGGAGCAATGGTGACAGCCGCAGCCTTGAACGCCCTTCACAGGCCGAGTTTTTTACCAGCGCAATGTCGGCCAGATATGGCTACACGGTCAAAGGTGGCTACCCGGAGGGCTTCACCGCTCAGGAAATCCGCCAGTCGGTGCTGCAGATCGCGCCCTCGCTGATGCTGGTGGGGATCGTGACCGGCTCGATCGTTTATCTGGCCCTGTTCAGGGCACGTGCAAACAGGCGGGGTACCGCCGCCGAACGAGCATGACGACGACGGTACTCCAAGGCGGTCAGTCTGTGCTCAGCACGCCACGGCGTACCTGGTCACGTTCGATGGATTCGAACAGCGCCTTGAAGTTGCCCTCACCAAAGCCATCGTCACCTTTGCGCTGGATGAACTCGAAAAAGACCGGGCCAAGCAGGGTTTCCGAGAAAATCTGCAGCAGCAGGCGCTTGTCTTCGGGTTGCGAGGCGCCATCGAGCAGGATGCCACGCGCTTGCAGCTGGTCGACCGGCTCACCATGGCCAGGCAAGCGCTCTTCGAGCATTTCGTAGTAGGTTTGCGGTGGCGGGGTCATGAAGCGCATGCCCAGCCCCTTCAGGGCATCCCAGGTCTTGAGCAGGTCATCGGTCAGGAAGGCCACGTGCTGAATACCTTCACCGTTGAACTGCATCAGGAACTCTTCGATCTGCCCCGCGCCCTTGGACGACTCTTCGTTGAGCGGGATGCGGATCATGCCATCAGGAGCAGTCATGGCCTTGGAAGTGAGGCCGGTGTATTCGCCCTTGATGTCGAAGTAGCGGATTTCACGGAAGTTGAACAGCTTCTCGTAGAACCCGGCCCAGTAGGCCATACGCCCGCGGTAAACATTATGGGTGAGGTGGTCGATGATTTTCAGGCCAGCCCCCACCGGGTTGCGATCCACGCCTTCGATAAAGTTGAAGTCGATATCGTAGATCGAGCTGCCTTCCTCGAAGCGGTCGATCAGGTAGAGCGGTGCCCCCCCGATACCCTTGATCGCCGGCAGGCGCAGTTCCATCGGGCCGGTTTCGATTTCTACCGGCTGGGCGCCCAGTTCCAGGGCGCGGGCATAAGCCTCATGGGCATTGCGCACGCGGAAGGCCATGCCACACACCGACGGGCCATGTTCAGCGGCGAAGTACGAGGCGATGCTTTTAGGTTCATTGTTCAGGATCAGGTTGATGTCACCCTGGCGATACAGGTGCACATCCTTGGAACGGTGGGTGGCCACTTTGGTGAAGCCCAGTATCTGGAATACAGGCTCAAGTACGCCCGGGGTCGGCGAAGCCAGTTCGATGAATTCGAAGCCCATCAGGCCCATTGGATTTTCGAAGATATCAGCCATGTTCATGTTCTCATCTGCAGCGAAAATTATTGATTGCGTGGGATGTGGAACAGGAACGGCGGTGAGCACGGAATGCCCCGCACACTACGGGCGAGGTAGTCACCTATGATCAGCTTGAACCCATGGTATGTCATATGGACCCATTCTCGGCGGGCTTGATCCTTCGGAAGTGAAGGACCTTATTGTTGTATTCGTAAATCGATTCTACATTGCGTAAAATGGTTTGTCGCGTTTTAGTTACTCGTACGCGCCGACAAACGGCTATCCTCTCGTTTTACTTCATGATAGTCAGGTCAGCATGCCCCTTACCGTCAAACGCCGCGCCGCCCTCAGCTGGCGCACGCTGTTGCCCTGGGTCGTCGGCGTGCTGCCGGTCATGTGCGGCCTGGCCGTGATGAACTGGCAGGTCGAGCGTGAAATGCAGGCCAGCAGCCAGGCCACCACCCGCCAGGCACTGGAGCACGTCGAACACATTCTCGACGACCTGTCCCGTGCCGCCAATTCGCTGCTTCCACTGACTGACAGCCCATGCGAGCAGGTCAAGCTTATGCTACGGGCCCAGGTTACCCGCAATGCCTTCGTGCGCTCGACCAACCTGTTCAGGCACAACAACCTTTATTGCACTTCGCTGTTCGGCGAGTTCGAAGAACCGGTCAATCCTGGCGATTACGTCGACGGCAAGTTATGGCTGATGGACGGCAACTCGGTTACGCCGGGCCACCCGCTGCTGGTCTACCGTGCCAGCGACGGCGACCACGGTGCAATCACCACGGTGGATGGCGACCACCTGCTGACTGCACTACGCCTGATCGGCCCCGATGAAGAACTGCAGATCCGCGTGGGCGACGCCTGGATGGGCAAGGACGGGGTGGTACACAAAGGCGTCTCCCCCGCAGCACCCAGTGCCAACGTGCTGATTGGCTCAACCCGCTACCCTTTCAGCGTGCAGGGCGGCTACGGTGCCGACAAGCAAGGCCAACTGTTACGCAGCCACTACCCTGGCCTGCTCAGTCTGCTGCTGGTGCTGGGTGCCCTGGCGGCGCTGGTATGCCGCTGGCAGATTCGCCGCGCCACCTCACCGCGTGCCGAACTGGAGCGTGCCCTGCAGGCCGATGAATTCCTGCCGTATTTTCAGCCGGTGGTGCGCAAGGGCGATTACCGCTGGGCTGGCGCGGAAGTGCTGATGCGCTGGCACCACCCGCGAGAGGGCCTGGTTCGCCCCGACCTGTTCATCCCCTATGCCGAACACAGCGGGCAGATTGTCGCCATGACCCGCGCGCTGCTGACACATACCGCGCAAAGCCTGGCGCCCTATGCCGGCCTGTTGGAAGACGGCTTCCATATTGGTGTCAACATCACCGCTGACCACTGCCGCGACCTCAGCCTGCTGGATGACTGCCGCACATTCCTGCAGCACTTTCCGCCCGGTCGGGTGGTGCTGACCCTGGAGCTGACAGAGCGCAAGCTGATCGAGCCCACGCCGGTCACCCTTGAACTGTTCGAAAAGCTGCATGCCATGGGCGTGATGATCGCCCTCGACGACTTCGGCACCGGCCAGTCGAGCCTCAACTACCTGCGGCAATTCAAGGTCGACTACCTGAAGATAGACCAGAGCTTTGTTGCCATGATCGGCGCCGATGCGCTGTCAGTACACATTCTCGAGACCATCATCGAGCTATCAGGAAAGCTGGACCTGGGTATCGTCGCCGAGGGTGTGGAAACCGCCATGCAGCGCGACTACCTGGCCGCGCACGGGGTGGACTTCCAGCAGGGTTACCTGTTCGCCAGGCCCATGCCGGCCGCCCAGTTCCTCGAAGCCCTGGCCACTCGCCCGGGCGCAACGCAGTTGCCGCAAGGCGCGCCCCCTGAGATCATGCGCGGCTGATCAACCCGCTCAATTCCCTTATTCGAGGCATTCGTGTCAAAAGGCATTGTTTCATCGGTCATGGCGTCCTGTTTGTTCGCTGTGATGTACTTCTATACCTCCCTGCTCAAGCCACTCGATGGCGAAGAAATCTTTGGCTGGCGTACCCTGCTGACACTGCCCTGCCTCACCTTGTTCATGCTTGTCTCGAAAGACTGGAAGCGGGTGGGCGAACTGATGGGGCGGGTGAAACGCACACCGGTGCTGTTGCTCGGCATGGTCGGCACGTCCTGGTTGATGGGGGTGCAGCTGTGGCTGTTTTTATGGGCGCCCCTGCATGGGCGCAGCCTGGAAGTGTCGATGGGTTACTTCCTGCTGCCACTGGCCATGGTCCTGACCGGGCGACTGGTATATGGCGAGCGCCTGTCACGCCTGCAGACGGTAGCCGTGGCCTGCGCCGCGCTGGGCGTGGGCCACGAGCTGTACCAAAATGGCAGTTTTGCCTGGGAAACCCTGCTGGTCACGATGGGCTACCCGATCTACTTCGTGCTGCGCCGACGCTGCCGCACCGACCATCTGGGTGGTCTGTGGTGCGACATGTGCCTGCTGCTGCCGTGGGCGCTGTACTTCGTGATCCAGAGCCCACTGTCCAGCGCGGATCTGCAAGCACACCCGGGGCTCTACGTGTTGATCCCGATCCTTGGCGCGATCAGCGCTTCGGCGCTGATCGCCTACGTGCTGGCCAGCCGCATGCTGCCATTCAGCCTGTTCGGCCTGCTCAGCTACGTCGAACCCGTGCTGCTGGTGGGCGTGGCGTTGCTGCTGGGCGAAACCATCGGCCCGGATCAGTGGCTGACCTACCTGCCAATCTGGGCCGCGGTACTGGTGCTGGTGCTTGAAGGCTTCAAGCACCTGCTACGTCAGCGTCGCCGTTCGGTGTAAGCCGAACCTGGCGCACTCGTCGCTCTTCAACCGCCTCTACGGTCAGCATCCAGCCATTCCAGGCCAGCCGGTCACCGACCATCGGTAGACGGTCGAGCAAGCTCATCACCAGGCCCGCAAGGGTCTGGTAATCCTCGGTAGCACGGGCACTGAAGCCAGTACGCGCCTGCACCTGGCTGAGGTTCAGCGCACCGCTGACCACAAAGCCTTCACCCTCCTGAACGATGCCCGGGCCTTCAACTTCGCTGGCATCCGGCAGCTCCCCGGCAATCGACTCAAGGATGTCGGTCATGGTCAACAGCCCGGTGAAGTCACCGAATTCGTTGACCACAAAGGCAATATGCGTCGACTGACCGCGCATTTGCTCCAAGGCATTGAGGATGCTGAAGCTCTCCAGCAGGTTCAACGGCGCCCGGGCCATGTTTTCCAGGTCGGGCTGGCTACCCGAAAGCAGCTCTTTGAGCAGTTCCTTCTTGTGCACAAAGCCCAAGGGCTCGTCCACACGGCCATCGCGGATCAGCGGCAGGCGCGAGTACGGCGAATTGGCCAGGGCCTGGGCAATGGCATCAGCCGGTTGCGCCAGGTCGATCACATCAACCTCGGCACGGGCAGTCATCACCGTACGAATCGGTCGCTCGGCCAGGTTCAGCACGCCGCTGATCATGACCCGCTCACGCCGGTCGAACAGCACCTGTTCCCCGCCGCCCTCGACCAGGTCGGCAATTTCCTCGCCTACCTCGTCAGCCTCGACCCGGCGGCCGCCCAGCAGGCGCAGCACGGCATGGGCAGTCCGTTCGCGCAACGGCCGATGCTGTTGCAAGCTGCGCTTGCGGCGGGCACGGGCCAGTTGGTTGAACATCTCGATCAGGATCGAGAAGCCGATGGCCGCGTACAAGTAGCCTTTCGGGATATGGAAACCCAGGCCTTCTGCGGTGAGGCTGAAACCGATCATCATCAGGAAGCCCAGGCACAGCATGATCACCGTGGGGTGGGCGTTGACGAAGCGGGTCAGCGGCTTGCTGGCAACGATCATGATACCGATCGAGAAGATCACCGCGATCATCATCACGGACAGCTCATCGACCATGCCCACCGCCGTGATCACGGCATCCAGCGAGAATACCGCGTCCAGTACCACGATCTGGGCAACGATCGGCCAGAATGCGGCATGGCGCAGTGTGCCACTTGCCTGGGTCACGTGACCTTCCAGGCGTTCATGCAGCTCCATGGTGGCCTTGAACAGCAGGAACACACCACCAAACAGCATGATCAGGTCACGGCCAGAGAAGCTCTTGCCGAACACTTCGAACAGCGGTGCGGTCAGGGTGACCATCCACGAAATGCTGGCCAACAGGCCCAGGCGCATGATGAGCGCCAGGCTCAGGCCAATGACCCGCGCGCGGTCGCGCTGGTGGGGCGGCAACTTGTCGGCGAGGATGGCGATGAACACCAGGTTGTCGATACCCAGCACCAGCTCGAGGACGATAAGCGTCAGCAGGCCTAGCCAGGCCGTGGGGTCGGCTAGCCATTCCATTAGCGGGTACTCACGAGGGAAACGTCACACGGACGGGGGAAGGATGGCCAGAAAAGCCGAAAACTGGGGGGCTCCGCGAAGGTGCTCATATAGACCTTGATAACAAATTGGGAGGACGATGCTACAAGCACAGCAGGTTTCTGTAGTAGCGCAAAACTATTACAAAACCTGTCCCCCTGCATCGCCATCAGCCCAGCAGGCGCGAGTTGTGCGCAGGTACTTTTGTTCAATACATCAGAACGCCAGCCACGCGAGGATAACGCCTCCCTAAACACCCGGATCTTCCTCATGAGCCTGTACTTGTCCATGGCCGCCTTCGCGCTTGCGGCTTCGATCTCCCCCGGCCCGGTCAACATCGTCGCACTTGGCAGTGGTGCCCGCCATGGCCTGCGCGCCAGCGTGGCACATGTAGCCGGCGCCACGCTGGGCTTCTGCCTGTTGCTGGTGCTGGTAGGGCTGGGCCTGCATCAACTGCTGTTGCGTTGGCCCCTGTTGGGCCTGATGTTGCACTGGGGCGGTGTGGCGTTTCTGCTGTACATGGCGTGGAAACTGGCCAGTGACGACGGTAACCTGAACAACGCACAGCCTACCCATGCCCCTTCAGCCTGGCACGGCGCAGCGATGCAGTGGCTTAACCCCAAAGCCTGGTTGGCAGCCGTTGCCGGGGTGGGAGCCTACACCGGCGGTGAACAGCACTTGCTGTGGCTGTTTACCTGGATCTACGGCCCAATCTGTTTCATCTCGGTGGCCTGCTGGGCCTGGGCCGGCAGCGTTATTCGCCAGTACCTGGACAACCCACGTCACCTGCGCATGCTCAATCGGAGCCTGGCCGTGTTACTGGTCGCCAGCGCGGTTTACCTGATCCTTTAAGGCTTGCCCGGCTCCTGCAGGAGCGCCCAGGCTAGCGACGGCGTTTCTGTAATGCCCCGGTGTCGCCGCCAGGTGCTGTTTGAATGCCCGCTGCAGGTGCGCCTGATCAGCAAACCCGGCGTCCTGCGCAACTTCAGCAATTGAGCGGCCCTGGCGCAACTGCGCCCGGGCCAGTTGCACGCGCTGGTCCAGCAGGTAGCCATGCGGCGTCAGGCCAAAGCGTTGGCGAAAGGCACGAATCAGGTAGGACCGAGACAGGCCACAAGCCCCGCAGATATCCTCGAGGCTGAGCGGGTCACTGCGATGGGCGCGTATGAACGCTGCCGCTGCATCCAGCCGTGGATTGCCCTCGCCACCCTCGCTGGCATTACCGCCAAGCATGCCCGGCAACTCGTGAAACAGGGCCGCCAGGCGGGCTTCGCGATCAGGCAGCCTGGCGTCGAACAGGTCGGCAAATGCCTGCAACAGCCGCCGATACAACACAGGCGAGCGACTCCAGGTCTGCGTGGGCAGGGTAAAACCCACTGCCTGCAACCAAGGCTGATCGACGAACAGCATCAGGTAAGACCAGGGTTCCCCGGCAATAGGGTTGCAGGTATGCACCACGCCTGGGTTCATCAACACCGTGGTACCCGCCCCAACCTCAATGCACTGGTCACTGTTGATGTAAGTGCTACGCCCCCCCGTGATGACACCGATGGAGAAGCTCTCGTGGGAGTGCGCGGCGTAGCACACCTTGCGCCCGTCCCCTACCCGTCGGGCTTCGACGAACGGCAAGGCAGGGTCGCGCCAAAACCGTGATACCTCGATCATCCTCTACTGCCCTGCCCGCCGCTGATCCATGCACGGATACTACACACTTATCGTGGGAACAGATCCAGCGTGCGCTCCACCTCGCCAATATCAATCCTGAAACCATCACCTTCCGGCAGGCCAACCACAAAGCCGAAATGCTGGTGATCACGATCCGTCAGGTACTTGTAGTAGCTGACGAAACGGTTCGGCGGCTGCAAAGTCAGCAGGCAGCCTCCAGCCTGCAGTACGTTCACGCCATGCACCAACTGGCTACCCTCCACCCCGATGACCACTTTAGCCCCGGCGCAAGCCGCGACAATACTCGGTACATCGGACTTCAGCGGGTTGACGATGCGAAAACCGCGGGTCGTGCGCAGGTGTTCGGCAAGCTCCAGCTCGTTGCGCAACAGGCGCAGGTCACCATCACCGCCCCGCAACAGGAAAACCCCCGGGTGCTGCGTGTACGACACATGCGACAGCAGTTTGTCACCCATGGCTCGGTAGCGAGCATGCCGGCTGCGGTTGTTGCTCTGGTCATCGAACAGCACCAGCTCGCGAAAGAACGCACTGCGCAGGCGCAAAGGTTTCATGTCCAGCCAGTCTTCATAGGCCGGTGCCTGGGTAAACAGCGGATACCTGGCAGAGGGGGCGGTGGTCACCGGGATGCCTTCGTTGCAGGCCAGCGCATAGGTCGGGCAATCTTCCATCAGCCAGGTGCCGAACCAGGCGTTACCGTTTTGTGTGCAATAGATCGCGGCGCGGTCGATTTCATTGTCGATGAGGATGGTCGGGAAGGTATTCGGCTTCTGTGACAGCCAATGGCTGGCCTTGCCCTTGTACAACGCCCCATCGACCAGCCACACATCCTTGATCAGGTAGCCGCGGGTTGGTCCTTGCAACGCATTGACGCCTCCCGCCATGGTCTGCGCCGGGTGCACGTAGGGGTAAAACCGCTTGCCTTCCCAGCCCGTCACCCGCTCCAGCTGGCCGGGCAGGAAAATGGCCGGCGGCGAAACCGTGGCTTCGCCCGGGGCGATGTCCCAGCTCTTGGTGGCGAGGTTCTTGATGTCGATCGCCGCTCTTCTGCCAAGTCGTTTGCGCAGCATGTAGCGGTAGGCGGCCAAGGTCCAGGTGTGTTGCCTGGCTGCGGGCGATGCACTGAACTGCGAGATGTCGCTTCCCATGAAGCGTCCTCCCCTGATGACGAAGTCTGGACCCCGGCGCCAGGCGCCAGATCAATGCATCCCTGGCTGTCACTCAATCACTCGTGACTCTTTCCATGGTGGGCGGTGATTGCAAGTTGGCGTAACGGCTGCGCAACGTTTCCACGAACGGTTCGCCAGCCCCGCTGCCTCCATAGAGATAAATCTTGTGCAGGCCACCAAACACCATTTCGTGATAGCGGCTGGCAACTTCCTCATCGCTTGGGCCATCCGGCAGCCCCAGATGCAACGTCAGCTTGTCGCCTTCGACCGCGAACATCGGCGTATCCCACAGGAACTTTGCCGTACCGGTCTTGGGCAGACGGACAAACAGGTACGCATGGTTACCCAGCGAGTCGATATCACCACCGCGGCGGCGCTTCCACTTCAGCAGGCCGTCGTCCGGGCGCGCCAGACACAGGCCGATATCGTAATAATCGAAGCCCTGCTCCAATGCCCATTCGAGCGCCATGAAGGTGGTGATCGAGTTCACCTCGCGCAATTTCTTCGCATCGGAAAACACCGCTTCACAATAACCAAAGCGCAACGTGCTCCAGTAACGCTTGCCGCCGCGCACCACTTCACACCCCAGGTGGCAGCCAATCACCTCATCGCCCAGCATGATCAAGTCAAGCCGGCCGACACTCTTGGCAATACGGAACACCTCTTCGGTAGGAAACTGCGCGGCATGAATGCCCTGCCGGGCCGAAGCATAAGGGCGCAGCAGATCCCGGTCGGCCATGGCGATTTCTTCGTCCGAAAGGGTTTGGCGCATGTGATAGAGCGGCCGGTTCTTGCGAATGCTGCGCCGCAGTTCGCTGTCGTAACGGGCAGTGATGTCTTTCAGCGAGCGCCCCAACGGCACCACGGCGCTCAGGTAATGCGGCACCGACAACGCCCCCGACGTGGGCATTTCGCTGATGACCACTACGTGGCTGGCAGCCGCCGTGGCATTTGCACCGTCTACGATCGATGCGCTGCCTTGGCCCTTGCCACCGATCAGCAGCTTGGCCATCTCCCGTTGCTGCTTGCGGCCGATGTAGAGGATTTCGTACGGGCTCTCCTGTTGCGGGCGAAACCTGGCAACTTCCCAACGCCAGAGACAGGCACGCGCCAACATTTCTCGCACTTTGCTGGACAGCAGCCTGATTTCGTAGCGCGTGGAGGGCGACAGGAGCTTGCGCGCCACAGTCGTCAAGGTCTTTTTCATTTCTTCTTCGACGTCCTTTTGAAGTGCACTATTGGCCAATCGGAACAAGAGAAAAAACCCGCAATAACACTTAACACTTTGATTTTTATTGTTTTACTTGAAACTTAATTATCACATTCAGTAACAATTTAAGATGCCTGCAAACGCTTTGGCAAGCGGCTTCTGGCTGACTTTAGATCAAGTTTCATGGCGTCAAATTCCCCGCATCAAACCGATGCTCAGCAGCACTTTTGCTATAACCGTGCCCATCAAGCGTCCGCCGCCCACTTTGCTATCAATGAATAACCTTTGGCGCCTTCTCTAGCATAAACGACCGTCAGGCCGCCGACTGCTTGCCGGTAGGCATGGGCGGCCATGTTGAGCCAGACTGGTGTTTTTCCGGCAGCCAGTGCATGCTCTGGCTGAAACGATTCAACTGACTTGAAAACCGCCCTTTGATGTGAGGTGCAGTACCCATGGACCGTTTGCTCGATTCACTCTTCCCCAGCGCCGAGAACATCCCGGAAACCTGGCGCCTGGGAGCCCCACTGGAACAACGCGACTACCTGGTCAACGGTGAACTCAGGCGCTGGGACGGCCCGTTGGCCACGGTGCGCAGCCCGGTGTGGATCAAACAAGGCAACGAAGAGCATCAGGTCATATTGGGCAGCGCCCCGCTGCTGGATGCCGATACCGCGTTGACCGCCCTCGATGCCGCCGTGCAGGCCTATGACAAAGGCCGTGGCGCCTGGCCGAACATGCGCGTGGCCGAACGTATCCAGCATGTCGAAACCTTCCTTGCACGCATGCGTGAACAGCGCCAGGCCGTGGTCAAGCTGCTGATGTGGGAGATCGGCAAGAACCTGAAGGATTCGGAGAAGGAATTCGACCGCACCTGCGACTACATCGTCGACACCATCAACGCCCTCAAGGACCTGGACCGACACTCCAGCCGCTTCGAACTGGAACAAGGCACCCTCGGCCAGATCCGTCGCGTCCCGCTGGGCGTGGCACTGTGCATGGGGCCCTACAACTACCCCCTGAACGAGACCTTTACCACACTGATCCCGGCGCTGATCATGGGCAACACTGTGGTGTTCAAGCCGGCCAAGTTTGGCGTACTGCTGATTCGCCCCTTGCTTGAAGCGTTCCGCGACAGCTTCCCGGCAGGCGTGATCAATGTCATCTATGGACGCGGCCGGGAAACGGTTAGCGCGCTGATGGCCAGCGGCAAGGTCGATGTATTCGCCTTCATCGGCACGCACAAGGCCGCCAGCGACCTTAAGAAACTGCACCCCCGCCCGCATCGCCTGCGCGCCGCACTGGGCCTTGACGCCAAGAACCCGGGCATCGTGCTGCCCCAGGTCGACCTCGACAACGCTGTCGAAGAGGCCGTCACCGGGGCGCTGTCGTTCAACGGCCAGCGCTGCACAGCGCTGAAGATACTGTTCGTGCACGAGGATGTGGTCGAGGCCTTCCTCGACAAGTTCCAGCGCAAACTGGCCGCGCTCAAGCCCGGCATGCCGTGGGAGCCTGGCGTGGCACTGACGCCGTTGCCCGAGCCTGGCAAGGTTGACTACCTCGATGGCCTGGTAGCCGATGCGGCGGCCAAGGGTGCACGCGTGCTCAACGAAAATGGCGGGCAAAGCCGTGGCTCATTCTTCTACCCGGCCTTGCTGTACCCGGTCAGCCGGGAAATGCGCGTGTACCACGAGGAGCAGTTCGGCCCGCTGGTACCGGTGGTGCCCTACCGCGACCTGCAGACGGTGATCGACTATGTGCTGGACTCCGACTACGGCCAGCAACTGAGCCTGTTCGGCAACGACCCGGCCACCATCGGCAGCCTCGTCGACATCTTCGCCAACCAGGTCGGGCGCATCAACATCAACGCTCAGTGCCAACGCGGGCCGGACACCTACCCGTTCAATGGCCGCAAGAACAGCGCCGAGGGCACGCTGTCCGTGCATGACGCTTTGCGTGTGTTCTCCATTCGGACGCTGGTCGCCACACGCTTCCAGGAGGCCAACAAAGCGCTGATCAGCGAGATCATTCGCAACCGCCAGTCGAGCTTCCTGACCACCGACTACATCTTCTGACCGCCGCACTTATAGACAATCGATCTAGCGTCACTGTCGATTTTCCATCTGGGCGAACGACTCTAAGCAACAGGGCGCCCTTCGGCGCCCATTGCACAGGAGAGTCGAACATGGCAGTCAAACCCATCCCCGAAGGCCAGCGCAGCATCACGCCCTACCTGGCCATCAACGACGCCGCCAAGGCCATCGAATTCTACAAGCAAGCTTTTGGTGCGAAGGAAATGTTCCGCCTCGATGCCCCGGGCGGTCGCGTTGGCCATGCCGAACTGAGAATCGGCGACTCTTCGCTGATGCTGGGCGACCCCTGCGACATGGAAGGCGGGCTCACCGCCAGCCAGAAACTCAGCGGTGCGGGTGTAGGTCTGCACTTGTATGTTGAAGACTGCGACAAGGTCTACGCCCAGGCCTTGGCCGCCGGGGGCATCCAGTTACATCCCTTGACCGACCAGTTTTACGGTGACCGCAGTGGCACCCTGAAAGATCCGTTTGGCAACATCTGGTTCGTTTCCACCCACAAAGAGGACCTGACCCCCGATGAGATTCGCGCCCGCGCCGCGAAGATGTTCGGCGGAAGCCAAGCGGCGAGTTGAAAGCCGCGCGACTTTGCTTGAAGCTTGAGGCTCGTAGCTTGGAGCTGCTTCATGCGAATCATCGACAAAACCGCCACTCAGGTGCGCAGCCTGACCCCTGCCGAAGAGGAACTGCTGGTCGGCTTTGCCACCGGCAGCCTCGCCGGCCCGCGCCTGCTACAGGCCAACCAGCTACTGATGAAAGTACGCAACGCCAACCAGTGGCTGGCTTGCGACTGCCGCAACGATGCCTTGCCGGTGCTCAATGTCACCCTCAACGGCAGCACCGGCACACTTTTCCTCAAGAACAACCCGGGCACCGCCGAGCACGCGCCTGGCTGCCCGTTCACCAAGGACGAGCGGGAAGCCGCCGAACGTGAAAACGACCCCGCACCACCCGCCGCCTGGCTGCCACCCGATACACCCTTGCGCCTGATCAGCGACTTCCGTGCTGGCCCGGCCGGTGGCGCCGGCGATGGCAACGACAAACGCGAACAGCAGCGCTTGCTGTCACTGCTGCTGACCTGGATTGAAACCAGCGGGCTCAACCTTTACGCCACCCACCTGAAAAAAGACCTGACCACACAGTTTGCCGAGTTGCGCAGCGTGGCCAGCCGCTATCCGCTGCTGGAGCGGGTGCCCGCCAGCAACTACCTGGAAACCCGCCTGGACATGAAGCACATGATGATGCTCAAGTCCCGTCTGCGCGAAGCCTCTGTGTTTGGCAACCATCGCCGCCACGGCCTGCTGCTGGACTGCGTCGACCAGATCAAAGGGCGCAAGCTGCTCAACAACCGCAGCGAGGAAGGCTTCGACTTCCAGGGGCATCACCTGTACTGGGGCGGAAGCCGCACCACCGGGCCGTTGCTGGCGCTGATGATCTACTCGCCGACCAGCGCCGGTAGCCATTTCTATGAGTTGATCCATGTGGCCAGTGTGCCCGTGCTGTCGCGCGCGCACCTGTTCCCGGTGTACCGCGATGAAGAGCGCGAACCGCTCAAGGCACTGGTGTCGCTGATCGACTGGATGGCCAGTAAAGGCGTGAAAGTGCAGATGCGTCGCCCCGTTATCGGTGGGCAGGTGATGGATGAGCTGGTGCTGACCTCGGACCAGGACCGGGTGTTGTCAGTGTCGCTGCTGGAACAACCCATCGGCCCCGAGCCGGATACCGAGAACTTCAAGCGCTACGCCGACTTCAAAAGCCTGGAAACGTTCCGCAAGTTCGTTGCCGGCTTTTTCATGCGCGAGCGCTGAAACCCGTTCGTTGGCTCACGCAGCCCCTTGCAGGAGACCGCCCCGCCCTTTTTGGGGGGCGGCCACTCAGCAGACAAAGGCGGCAAGCCTTGCATTGGCCACACAGGTACGTCAGCCTAGAAACAGCTTGTACGCCGGGTTGTCAGTCTCGTCCCAATACTGATACCCCATTTCATCCAGCGTCAACGGCAAGCCCGCCAGCTCGTCCGCTGGCACTTCCAAAGCGGCGAACACCCGCGCCTGCGCCGCACCATGGTTGCGGTAATGGAACAGGCTGATGTTCCAGCGCTTGCCCAACCGCTCCAGAAACCCCAGCAACGCCCCCGGCCGTTCGGGGAACTCGAAGCGCATTACCCGCTCATCAGCCCCTGGCGCGGCATGCCCGCCCACGGTATGGCGTACATGTAGCTTCGCCAGCTCGTTGTCGGTCAGGTCCAGCACGCTGTACCCCTGCTCCCGCAAGCTGGCCAGCAACTGCTCACGTGGGTCGTGCACCGGGTGGGTCTGCACGCCCACGAACAGGCGCGCCTCCTTGCCGGGGTAGAAGCGGTAGTTGAATTCGGTGATCTGCCGCTTGCCCAGTGCCTGGCAAAAGGCCCGGAAGCTGCCCGGCTGTTCCGGAATTGTCACGGCGATGATCGCCTCACGCTGCTCACCCAGCTCGGCCCGCTCGGCCACATGGCGCAAGCGGTCGAAATTGACGTTGGCGCCAGAGTCGATGGCCACCAGGGTCTGCCCCTGCACACCCTCACGCGCCACGTACTTCTTGATACCTGCCACAGCCAAGGCCCCGGACGGCTCGGTGATCGAACGGGTGTCGTCGTAGATATCCTTGATCGCCGCGCACAGCTCGTCACTGCTCACTGTCACCACCTCGTCGACGAAGTGGCGGCACAGCTCGAAGCAATGGGCACCGATTTGCGCCACCGCCACGCCATCGGCAAAGGTGCCGACCTGCGGCAGGATCACGCGTTCGCCGACGGCCATGGCAGCCTGCAGGCAGTTGGAATCCACCGGCTCGACGCCGATCACCTTCACTTCTGGACGCAGGTACTTCACATAGGCGGCGATACCGGCGATCAAGCCCCCACCGCCCACGGGCACGAAGATAGCGTCCAGCGCCCCCGGGCGCTGGCGGAGAATTTCCATGGCAACGGTACCCTGCCCGGCGATCACATCCGGGTCATCGAACGGTGGCACGAAGGTAGCGCCTTCGCTGTCGGCCAGCTCCAGTGCGTGGGCCAGCGCATGCGGGAAGCTCTCGCCATGCAGCACCACATGCCCACCGCGCGAACGCACGCCTTCCACTTTCAACGATGGCGTGGTGGTGGGCATGACGATGGTTGCCTTGATACCCAGATGCGATGCCGCCAAGGCCACGCCCTGGGCATGGTTGCCCGCCGAAGCGGTGATCACGCCGCGCTGACGCTGCACATCGGTCAGACGGGACAGGCGGGTATAGGCCCCCCGAATCTTGAACGAAAACGTAGGCTGCAGGTCTTCGCGCTTGAGCAACACCTGGTTGCCCAGGGTGGCAGACAAGGCCGGAGCCGCTTGCAGGGGCGTTTCGATGGCCAGATCGTACACCGGCGCGGCAAGAATGCGCCGCACCTGCTCCGACAGCAGTTGCTGAGGGGTGACGGTAGTACGAGGGACACTGAAGCTGGTCATCGATGACTCCTTGGCTATTTTCACGTTGCCCAGGAGTCAGAGAGAACAAACCCGCCTCCAGGGCGGGTTCGGTGCACGTACGCGCTATCCCGCCAAGCTGATAATGGCGGTAATAATAATGGCGTTCACGTGCGGGAATGTATTCATGGTGCTGGAACTTAGCCTGCCTCGCGGCCGAAAGTCAACACTTGGCCTGCTGCGCCGAAAGCGGCACATCGAACACCTTGTCGAAGCCCCACTGGAAGACAAAGGCGTAAACGAAGAAGAACACGAACAGCGCCAGGTTGGTCAGCAGTGCCGCCCACAGGCTCACATCCAGCCAGTACGCCACCAGTGGCAGCAGAATCACCACCAGCCCACCCTCGAAGCCCAGCGCATGCAGCAGGCGCCGCAAGAAGGTGCGCTCACGCTTGTGCTGACGCGCTTCCCAACGTTCGAACACCCAGTTGTAGCCCATGTTCCAGCTCATCGCGATGCCCGACATCAGCACCGACAACACGGTCGACTGCGCCATGCCGGCCCCGAACGCCAGCTCCAGCGCAGGCGCCACGCAGGCGACGGCGATGGCCTCATAGAGAATGGCCTGGACGATCTTGCGGGCCTTGCCTTGCATGTTCAGCTCCCTGAATGAACGACCTGTAAAGCTACAAGATGTAGCTCGCAAGAAAAAGCCCGAAATTTGGACAATCCTACGTTCGGCTGCTTGTATCTATTCCGTACCTGACAGTGACATCTCCTGCAACTTCGTCGAAGGAACGAGCGAGGAAAAGACGATGGCCCACTCTGCCCTGTCGGTGGCTGACACATGAGCCTGGTATTTATCGATTTTCTCACTTACGTGCTGTTCGGCCTGAAGCTCCTGGCGATCACCCTCGCCTCGCTGATGTTTCTGCTGGGCCTGGACGACCTGTTCATTGATCTGTGCTATTGGGGGCGCAAGCTGATCCGGCGTTTTCGCATCTACGACAAGTTCGAAAAGGCCGATGAGAAGCGCTTGTACGAAGCCCCGGAAAAACCTTTGGCCATCATGGTCCCTGCCTGGAACGAAGTCGGCGTGGTCGGTGAAATGGCCCGCCTGGCCGCTTCGACGATCGACTACGAGAACTACCAGATCTTTGTTGGCACCTACCCCAACGACCCGCAAACCCAGGCCGACGTGGACGCGGTGTGCCTGCACTACCCCAACGTGCATAAAGTGGTCTGCGCCCGCCCCGGTCCCACCAGTAAGGCCGACTGTCTGAACAACATCATCGACGCGCTGCTGCGCTTCCAGCAGGACGCTGGCATTGAGTTCGCCGGCTTCATCCTGCATGACGCCGAAGACGTGATCTCGCCCATGGAGCTGCGCCTGTTCAACTACCTGCTGCCGAACAAGGACATGATCCAGATCCCGGTGTATCCCTACGCACCGGAGTGGAAGGGCTTTACTGCCGGCCACTATGTCGACGAGTTTGCCGAAAACCACGGCAAGGACGTGATCGTGCGCGAAGCGCTGACCGGCCAGGTGCCCAGTGCCGGCGTCGGCACCTGCTTCAGCCGCCGCGCCATCAGCGCACTGCTCGAGGACGGTGACGGCATCGCCTTTGACGTACAGAGCCTGACCGAAGACTACGACATCGGCTTTCGCCTGAAGCAAAAGGGCATGAAGTGCATTTTCGCCCGCTATTCCATCACCGACCCAGCGCTGACACTGAAGCAGGAATGGCGCCCGGGCATGAGCCGCGAATTCTCCCAGGTGATTTGCGTGCGCGAGCACTTCCCGCGTGACTGGCAGCATGCCATCCGACAGAAGTCGCGCTGGATCGTCGGCATCGTGTTCCAGGGCACCAGCAATCTCGGCTGGAGCCGAAAAGGTGCGCTCAACTACTTCCTCTGGCGTGACCGCCGCGGGCTGTTTGCCTACCTGCTGAGCTTCCTGGTCAACCTGTTACTGCTGGTGTTGCTGGCCATGTGGCTAGTCACGGTGCTTGCGCCGGAGTCCTGGCGCTTCATGTCGATCCTCAGCGACAGCTGGTTGCTGTCGAACCTGCTGTGGCTGAACGGCCTGTTGCTGCTCAACCGGCTATTCCAGCGCGCCTGGTTCGTCACCCGTTTCTATGGCATCGGCGAGGGCTTGCTGTCGGCGCCGCGGATGATGTGGAGCAACTTCGTCAACTTCTTTGCCAACCTGCGTGCCCTGCGCCAGGTAATGGAAATGGGAGATTCGCGGCGCGTGGCCTGGGACAAGACCACCCACGAGTTCCCCGCCATCGCCGCCCCGGCTCGCACACCACTGGGCCAGCGCCTGGTGGCCAAGGGCCTGATAACCGACGAACAGCTGCAGCAGGCGATCACCAGCCCGGTTCGTCGGCGACTGGGCCGCGAATTGCTACTGCGTGGCTGGCTGAACAGCGAGCAGTTGGTGGCCACCCTGGCCGAGCAACTGGATCTGCCCTGGGCACCGCTGAACCCCTTCAAACTCGACCCGCAACTGATCGCCAAACTGCCACGCAAGCTGGCCACCCATTATGGCGTACTGCCAGTGGACGAAGACGGCGACACGCTGATCCTGGCCAGTGAAAGCCCGGTCAGTCAGGTGTCGCTGGGCGTGATCAGCCGCCAGCTGAAGCGCCCGGTCAAGGCACGCCTGGCTCCCCAGGGCCGGGTAACGCTAGGCCTTCGCTACCACTACCCAAGCCGCTGGCAGCATCAAGAAACCCGAGACATGCTGGCCGTGCTTGAACGCCATCAGGACGACGAAGCGCTGCTGGAACGGGTCTGCCATCATCAAGTGATGCTAGGCGCGCTACTGCAGGTGCGCGGCATGGTCCCTGTCACCCTGTTCAACCAGGCGTTGATCGACTTCGACCCCGAACACCAAAGCCTCGGCGAGCACCTGATCGCCCGCGGCATCATCACCAGACAGGTGCTGGAGCAGGCCCTGATCGAACAGGCCAGTGAACAGCAAGTAGCGATTGATCTGACCCGGGAGGTGGCATGAAGCCGCGTTTTTCCCTCACCTTTACTGGCCTGCTGCTATGCTCCGCCGCACTGCCCGTTGCCGCTTCGGCGCCGATGACCGACTTCCAGCGGTTCACCAGCTTTCCGTTCATGGACCGCAGTTATCGCGAGGCCAGGAAAGACAACTGGGCTGAAGTCGAGCGCCTGACCCGCCATGTGCTGGGCCGGGTGCCGAACAACGACGAAGCCCGCGCCCTGCTGGTCGAAGCGCTGGCCCACCAGCGCCGTTACAAGGAGGCCCAAGCGCTGGCCGAGCAGCTAGGCAACAGCCCCGAATACGCTGACGCCCTGCTGGAGCTGCGCCTGACCTGGATCGAGCAGGACCCGCCTTCGGCCAGCCAGGTGGAGCAATGGCTGGGCGCCAGCGACGGCAGCCACCGGATACGCCTGTGGCAGGCCTACAGCCTGAGCCTGGCCAAGTTTGGAGGCGCTGCCAAAGCACTGGAATGGCTCAACCAGCTGCCGCCCGGGGAGGACGGCCAGGTACTGCGCCTGGCCCGGGCCAACTTTGCCGAACAGTTGCGCAACTGGAAAGAAACCATCGAGCAACTGCAGCCGCTGGCCGACACAGGCCAGTTACCTGCCGAAGACTGGCAACGCCTGGCCAATGCCTATATCCAGCAAGTCGACGAGAAGGGCCTGACTGCGCTGCTGGCCCACGCCCCCTCCGCCGCAGCGGCCAACCAGGCGCGGCTGGCCATGGCCAACCGCGCCATTGCCGTCGGCCACCATCAACAGGCCCAACGCTGGCTGCAGTCGCTACCGCCTGATCAGCTGCAGCACCCCGAACAGCGCCAACAACTCTGGCAACTGGCCCGCGAAGGCGACGATGCGCCGCTGGTACGGCGCCTGAGCAACGATCTGCAGCGCCCCTGCCTTGAAACGGTCGACTGGCTGTCACATCAAGACCCGGACCTGGCCCGGGACCAGTTCAAGGGCTGCTCCGCCAGTACCGACCCAAGGGCTTATGCCGTGCTCAGGCAGCGCCTGTATGGCGCCCCACCACCACCCCCGCGGCCGCGCACCGCCGCAGAATGGGAACAACGCTATCGGCAGACCGGCGACCTCGCCGCACTGGAGCAAGCCACCTTCCTGTTGACCGAGCAGGGCTACGGCGATCACGCACGGCAATTGCTGGAGCAGGCCTACGACCGCCACCTGGGCCGCCTCGACCCATCGCTGCTACAGCGTCTGGGCAACCTGTATGCCCGCAGTGACGGCCCACTGGACAGCCGCCGCATGCTCGGCCTGATACCCCGGGTAAACGCCAACACCCGCGCCCAGTTGCTCGGACGGCTGGCCGAGGCCGGCCAGTGCGATGCCGTGCGCCAGGCAGTGCCGGCCAGCCCGAGCGAACCGGGCCAGTACCGCGCCCTGGGCCGTTGCGCCATGCCCGACCAGCCGGGTGAGGCGGTGGTCTACTACCAGGCTGCCGAGCGCCTGGGCGGTCCTGGCAATCGTCTGCCGCTGGCCTACGCACTCGAAGCGGCCGGCGACTCCGAAACCGCCCGGCCCATCTGGCGCAGCCTGCCAGACAGCGCCTTTACCGATAATGCCCGCCTCACCGCCGCACGCGGCGCGCTGAATGCAGGCGACGCGGATGCAGCGCGCCGCTACTGGGATGCTGCCGCGCACCAAAGCGCCGACGACTGGGCGTTGGGCGCCGCCATCGCCCAGCGCCAAGGTGACCCGCAGACCGCGCTGGGCTTCCAGCGCCAGGCCCTGGCGCACAACCCGCGCGCCGATCACTACTACGCCGCATCCAGCACCGCGCAACTGGCCGGCAAAAGTGCGCAGAGCACCGCCTGGCTAGCCGAAGCCGTGCGCCTGGCTCCCGACCAGCCGCGCTATCGCGCCGACTACGGCATGCGCCTGGCTGGCTCGACGGACAAGGCTCAGCGCATGCAGTCGATCCCCTACCTTGAGCGCGCCACTCGCGACTTCCCCGAGGACTACCGCCTTGGCGAAACACTTGCCTTGCGCTACGACGAACATGCAGACAGCGCTGCGGCACGCCGCGAACTGCGCCGCATCCTCGACGTAGAGCAGAACCTGGTCGACGGTGATGACGAATACGGCAGCCTGGAGGCCCGCAAGTACCGCCAGCGCCGCGCCCACGAGAGCCTGTCGCGTCGCGACACCATTACCCTGGCCAGCACCTGGTCGCCGGCCGGCACCTCGACCAACGACAAATTTCTCGACAACGGCCAGCGCAGCGGCAGCTCGCGCCGGGCGCAATCGCAGAACGTGCAGTTGGCCATGTGGGACCATGCTCTGGGCGAGGAGCCCAGCCGCAATGGCAGCACCCTGTCAGTGTATGGCCGGGTACTGTTCGGTGGCCAAAGCCGCACCGACTATGCCCAGAGCATGGGTACCGGTGTCGGCCTGCGCTACAAACCGCTCGGCCAGGCCAACCTCAACCTGTATGCCGAGCTTTACCACCAGCGGCAGATCGACGAAACCCACTACCGCGGCCTCAGCCTTGGCCAGTTGCTGAGCCCGGCCAAGGTCGGCGGCAACTGGGGCGATTTGCGCCACCACGCCGAATCGAGCAATGACCTGCTGCTACGCGCCACCGCCTCGTTCCTCGACCAGGGAGGCTGGCGCAACGACTGGCGCATCGATGAGGACGACTGGAACGAACGGTTCCTCTACCTTGATGCTGCCTGGTGGACCCGTGCCGGCGATCATGCCTGGCTGTCGCGCTACCAGCAGGGCCACGCCTGGAAGCTGCCGGGCAGCTCGCCGCAAACCCTCATGCCCTACGGCTTTGTCGAGTTCTCCAGCCAGGACCCCAGCAACGACTGGCGCCAGGACGCCCGCGCCGGGGTTGGCGTGCGCTGGCAATGGTGGTTCGACGACGACCGCTACAACGCCTACCGCGGCTCGCTGAAAGTGCGTGCCGAGTATCAGCAATCGTTGGGCGGCAACCTTTACGAGCGCGCCAACGGCGCGCTGGTCGGTGCGGAGATGACCTTCTGATGCGTGCGCTCATCACCTTCTGCCTGCTGGCCCTGTGCCTACCGGCCACAGCTGACCAGCGCCTGTTCTACCAACCCCTGAACCGCGATGCCAGCGTCACGCCCGCCCAGTGGCAGCACCTGTGGCAAGCCACCGCGGCCCAAGGTGGCAAAACCCTGATCGTGCAATGGAGTGCCTATGGCGACAGCGATTTCGGCGGAGCCAAAGGTTGGCTGGCCAACAGCCTGCGCACGGCGCGTGCCGAAGGCCTGCAGTTGGTGCTGGGGCTGTACATGGACCCGGCCTACTACCAGCGCCTCGACGAGCTGGATGGCGAAGGCCTGAACAGCTACTGGAAAGCGCAGCTGGGGCGCTCGCTCAGCCAGTACCAGCAACTGCGCCAGGCCTGGCAGTTGCCAGTGGATGGCTGGTACCTGCCCATGGAACTGGACGACCAGCATCTACGCGAGGCCGAACGGCGTGATGCGCTGTACAGCCAGCTACAGGCCTTCAACCGCCAGTTGGACAAACCGTTGCATATCAGCGCCTTCAGCACAGGCAAGCTGTCGCCGCGGGTCAATGCCGTCTGGCTGGATCAACTGGCCGGCTTGGGCTTGACTGTGTGGTGGCAGGATGGCGCCGGCACCGGGCGTTTGCCGGTGTTGGTACGTCAGGGCTATGAGCAGGCCCTACCGTGCCGGGTGGGAGTGGTGCGCGAGGCGTTCCGCCAGGTGAGCGCACCGGATCAGGCGTTTCGGGCAGAGCCTGCCGAGCCCCGGCTGGGTAGCGGGTGCCATACCGAGGCAGTGTTTGCCTTGCGCTACCGGCCCTGGGCCCAAGGTGTCTTGCCACAGCAATGAGTCGCCAGGGCCGGCCTCTTCGCGGGTGAACCCACAGGCCCCCAAACCGTACGTTCCCTGTAACAGCGGGTTTGCCCGCGAAAGGTCCAGGCCTGAAAAAGTAGTAGCCTCAGGAGCCCCCGATGCTCAAGACCATCGAAGCACACGTACGCCAGCAGGTCGCGCCTGCGGCGCTGCGCGCCGAGTTCCGCCAGCACGAATTCGAGTCCATGCGCTCGTTCTGCCTGCTGGTGTTCTGCATCAGCGTCCTGATCTGGCTGGTCTTCGACCTGATCGTCAGCTTCCTCGGCGGCCAAGGCTTCACCTGGCTGTCCTTTCTGTTCATCACCCTGCTCGGCGGCCTGATCGTGGTGCTGCGTTTCACCCGCCGCAGCCATCACTTCGACGTGCTCAACCTGCTGTTCATTACCGTCATCACCCTGGGCATGCGCCTGGTGATCGAAGGCATCCCGATAGCCCTGCGCCCGGTGTGGTTGGTGCTTGGGGTATCCACCGTGCTGTATGCCATGTCGGTGCTGCCGGTGCGGCGTTGGTCATTCTTCTGCGCCATGGTCATCACCTGGGTGGTGCTTTGTCCGTTCTACCACACCCGCATAGCGCCCGACGGGCTCGAAGGCGCCATGCTGATCAGCTATGCTGTGTTTCTAAGCGGCCTGGTCAGCTACAGCTACCTGCAGATCCGCAAAACCAAGCTGCACAATTTCTACCTGTCCAAGGTGTTGCTGGAGCAAGCCTACGTCGATGCCCTGACCAACATTCCCAACCGCCGCTCGTTCATGGCCCAGGCCGACCGCCAACTGCGGATGGCGACGTCCGGGCAGTTCCTGGCGATGATCGATATCGACAATTTCAAGCGGGTCAATGACCGCTTCGGCCATGACGTGGGCGATGAAGTGCTCAAGCGCGTGGCCCTGCATATCAAGGCGAGCATGGCCGATCAAGCGTTTGCCCGGCTGGGGGGTGAAGAGTTTGCGATCTTCTTTGAAGGGCTGGATCAGCAAGGAGCCGAGCAGCGAGTGGCAGCGCTGTGCCAGCGCGTGCGCGAGGACGTTGGCGAGCACCCGGTCACCATCAGCATTGGTCTGGCCAGGGTTGACCGGGGAGAGAGCCTGACTACAGCACTGGTCCGCGCCGACCAGGCGCTATATGAAGCCAAACACACCGGCAAGGATCGCTTTGTATTGTGGTCCAGCCAACTGGCAGAGCAGGATTAGCAGGCCCGGTCTCTTCGCGGGTGCAGCCAACCTATCATCCAGCGGGCAAACGAATCCTGAACTGCGCCCCACCCAGCGCCGACTGCGCCAGAGTCAAGGTGCCACCCTGCCCCTCGATCGCCCGCCGGCTGATTGCCAACCCAAGGCCAAAACCACCGGTGTTGCGATCGCGGCTGCGGTCCAGGCGATAGAACGGCTGGAACACCCGCTCGCGCTCCTCCACAGGCACGCCAATCCCGTCATCCTCCACCGTCAGCAGGCAGGCGCCGTCGGCTTCCAGGCGCAAGCGCAGCAACAGGCTTTCATCGCAATAGCGCATGGCATTGCGCACCAGGTTCTGCACCGCGCGCGCCGTCAGCCGCGGGTCCAGTACAAAGCGCGGCAACTCACCCTCGGCCCGCACTTCCCACTGGATACCCCGGCCATCGAGTTCCTCGGCGAAGCCGCCAAGCACACTGTCGACCAGTTCCAGCAGCGATACCTCCACCCGCTCCCGCGCCTGGTCGGCGTTGTACAACCGGCTGTAGGACAGCAGTTCCAGCACCAGCTCATCCAGCTCGCGCACATGCCCGACCAGCTCCAGCAGGCGCTTGCGGCTGGCTGGCGGCACTTCGTCGAACAGCAGCACCAGGCCGAAATCCAGCCGGGTCAGTGGCGTGCGCAACTCGTGCGATACCGCATTGAGCAGCTCACGCTGCTGGTTGACGTGGCGTTCAAGGTCACTGGCCATGGTGTCGAATACCCCGGCCAGTTCACCAATGTTGGAGTGAGGCGAAATGTGCGTGCGCTCGGCCATCTGCCCCTGGCCCAGGCGCCGAGCGGTCTCTTTGAGGCGCTCCAGATCACGCCAGTGCGGCCAAACCCACAGCAGCAGGCAGCCTAACATGGCTGCACCGATCAATACGGTTACACCCCACGACAGCACGTTGATGTCCAGCGGGTCTGGCGGGGAATGCAGGCGTACCAGCCACTCCCTGTCCAGCGGCGCCAGCACCGTTTCGTAATAGCCCCACTCAGCAATGCGCACTGCGTGCAGACCATGCTCCAGTCGCGCCTGCTCTTCATCGCTCAAACCGGCCTGGTCCATGCGCAGCAGCTGCAGTTGCAGCGGCGCGAAATCACTGGCCAGCTCTTGCTCCACCGCTGGCCACTGCTCACGCGGGGCCTGGCGGAACTGGCGCACGATCAACGCTTGTACACCCTTGGCCTGGTCCAGGTTGTAGGCCATGAACCGGTCGCGGAACAGGCCGACGATGGTGTCAGGGATGAACAGCAACGCGCCGGCGTAGGCGACGATGATCACCAGGTACAGCCGCACCAGGATCTTGAGCATGGCCGGTCAGCACTCCCACTCGACACGGCTGAACAGGTAGCCCTTGCCCCACACGGTCTTGATCTTGCGCGCTTCGCCGGCGTTGTCGTCGAACTTGCGCCGCAGTTTGGAAATGGCCACATCAACGGAGCGATCGGTGCCATTGAACTCTATGCCACGCAACTGTTGCAGGATACGGTCGCGGTTCATCACCTCACCGGCATTGCGCGCCAGCACCACCAGCAGGTTGTACTCGCCGCTGGACAGCTCCACCTCTTCGCCGCGCCAGCTCACCGTACGCTCAGCCAGGTCGATGCGCAGGCCACCGATCAGGATCAGGTCGTTTTCCAGGCGCGGCTCGTGGACACTGCTGCGGCGCAGCAACGTGCGCACGCGGGCCAGCAGCACGCGTGGCTCACAGGGTTTGGTCACGTAGTCGTCGGCCCCCATTTCCAGGCCAAGCACCTGGTCATGGCTGTCGTCGCGGGCCGTCAGCATAAGGATTGGCAGGGTCTGCGACTCCTGGCGCAGCAGCCTGCACAGCTGCAGGCCATCGATGCCCGGCAGCATCAGGTCAAGGATGACCAGGTCAGGCCTTTGCCGACGGTACTCGTCCAGCACATGATCGCCCCGGGCGATCACCTGGACATGGAAGTCGTTGCGTTGCAGGTAGCTGGCGATCAGCTCGGACAGGGCGCTGTCGTCTTCGACCAGGAAAATGTTCGGCATAGGTGCTTGAGAGTCTGGGTTGAAATAAGCCTGTGCAGAATATAGAACCCGACCACTCGACAGGATCATTCTTCACACTTTTTCACACTCGCCCTACAGGTATTAACAGCCGCCCAGGCAGCGTCTGCCTTAGCATATACACGGTCATCATCGGAAGATCCGCATGCCTACTACCCTCTCCCCGTGCCTGCGCCCGTTGGCGCTCATGGCATTGCTGAGCCTGTCCCTGGCCGGTTGCAGCGACAGCGCCGAACCAGACGAACAGGCTCCCACTGCGCAGGTGCGCGTGGAAACCCTGCAACTGCAGCCACTGGCCATCAGCAGTGAACTCAGCGGCCGTATCCTCGCGCCACGCACCGCCGAAGTGCGTGCGCGGGTCGCAGGTGTGGTGCTCAAGCGGGTGTACCGCGAAGGCAGCGACGTCAAGCAGGGTGATGTACTGTTCCTGATCGACCCGGCGCCGTTCAAGGCCGACCACGACAGCGCCCGCGCCACGCTGGCCAAGGCCGAGGCCACCCGGTACCAGGCGCGCCTGCAAGAACAGCGCTACCGCGAACTGGTCGACGACAAAGCCGTCAGCCGCCAGGAGTACGACAACGCCAAGGCCAGTTTCCTGCAGGCCGATGCCGAAGTGGCCGAAGCCAGGGCGGCGCTGGAGCGCGCCCGGTTGAACCTCGGCTATGCCACCGTGACCGCGCCGATTTCCGGCCGTATCGGCCGCGCCCAGGTCACCGAAGGCGCGCTGGTCGGGCAAAACGAAACCACCCCGCTGGCGACCATCCAGCAGCTGGACCCGATCCATGCCGATGTCACCCAGTCTACCCGTGAGCTCAACGCGCTGCGCCGCGCCCTGCGCGCTGGCGAATTGCAACAGGTGGGCGACGGCCAGGCACGCGCCACGCTGATCCAGGATGACGGCAGCGCCTACCCGCTGCCGGGCAAGCTGCTGTTCTCCGACATCAGCGTCGACCCCAGCACCAACCAGATCACCCTGCGCAGCGAGTTCCCCAACCCGGACCTCGACCTGCTGCCTGGCAGCTACGTGCGGGTACGCCTGGAGCAAGCGGTGCAACCCAAGGGGCTGAGCGTGCCGCAACGCGCCATCCTGCGCGACAGCGCCGGTGTGCCCAAGGTGCTGGTGGTAGACCCGCAAGCCCGGGTCAGCGACCGCCAGGTTGTACTGGGCAGCGCCCAAGGCGACCGCTGGATCGTCAGCGAGGGCCTGGCGGCCGGCGAGCGGGTGGTGGTCGAGGGCCTGCAGCACGTCAAGGCCGGTGACCAGGTGCAGGTCGACAATACGCCCGCTGCCCCACCCATCGCACAGCATACCGGCCAGTGAGGGCCTGATTCATGCCGCAATTCTTCATCGATCGCCCGGTATTCGCCTGGGTGGTCGCACTGTTCATCCTGCTGGCCGGCGCGCTGGCCATCCCGCAACTGCCGGTGGCCCAGTACCCCAACGTGGCACCGCCGCAGGTGGAAATCTACGCCGTGTACCCAGGTGCCTCGGCGGCGACCATGGACGAAAGCGTGGTCAGCCTGATCGAACAGGAGCTCAACGGCGCCGACAACCTGCTGTACTTCGAGTCGCAGAGCAGCCTGGGCAGCGCCACCATCACCGCCACCTTCGCCCCGGGTACCCACCCGGACCTGGCCCAGGTCGACGTGCAGAACCGCCTGAAAGTGGTCGAGTCGCGCCTGCCGCGCCCGGTCACCCAGCAGGGCCTGCAGGTGGAGAAAGTGTCCACCGGCTTCCTGCTGTTGGCGACCCTCACCTCCGAAGACGGCAAGCTCGATGAAACAGCGCTGTCGGACATCCTTGCACGTAACGTGATGGACGAGATCCGTCGCCTCAAGGGCGTCGGCAAGGCCCAGTTGTATGGCTCCGAACGGGCCATGCGCATCTGGATCGACCCGCGCAAGCTGATCGGTTTCAACCTCACGCCCAACGATGTAGCCGAAGCCATCGCTGCGCAGAACGCCCAGGTCGCCCCTGGCAGCATCGGCGATCTGCCCAGCCGCAGCACTCAGGAGATCACCGCCAACGTGGTGGTCAAAGGCCAGTTGAGCAGCCCCGAAGAGTTTGCTGCCATTGTCCTGCGCGCCAACCCGGACGGCTCCACGGTCACCATCGGGGATGTCGCCCGAGTTGAAATCGGTGCCCAGGAATACCAGTACGGCACGCGCCTGAACGGCAAACCGGCCACGGCCTTCAGCGTGCAGTTGTCGCCCGGCGCCAACGCCATGGAAACCGCTACCCTGGTACGGGCGAAGATGCAGGACCTGGCGCGCTACTTCCCGGAAGGCGTCAAGTACGACATCCCCTACGACACCTCGCCGTTCGTCAAGGTGTCGATCGAGCAGGTCATCAACACCCTGTTCGAGGCCATGCTGCTGGTGTTCGCAGTCATGTTCCTGTTCCTGCAGAACCTGCGCTACACGCTGATCCCGACCCTGGTCGTGCCGGTAGCATTGATGGGCACCTTCGCCGTGATGCTGGCCTTGGGCTTCTCGGTCAATGTGCTGACACTGTTCGGGATGGTGCTGGCCATCGGCATTCTGGTCGACGATGCCATCGTGGTGGTAGAGAACGTCGAGCGCATCATGGCCGAAGAAGGCTTGCCCCCCAAGCAAGCCACGCGCAAGGCCATGAGCCAGATTAGCGGTGCAATCGTCGGCATCACACTGGTGCTGGTGGCGGTATTCCTGCCCATGGCCTTCATGCAAGGCTCGGTGGGGGTGATCTACCAGCAGTTCTCGCTGTCGATGGCGGTGTCGATCCTGTTCTCGGCGTTTCTCGCCCTCAGCCTGACCCCGGCATTGTGCGCCACCCTGCTCAAGCCCGTGGCCAAGGGCGAGCACCATGAACGCAAAGGCTTCTTCGGCTGGTTCAATCGCCGCTTCGAAAGCATGAGCAACGGCTACCAGCGCTGGGTGGTGCAGGCGCTCAAGCGCAGCGGCCGCTACCTGCTGGTGTACGCGGTACTGCTGGCGGTGCTGGGCTACGGCTTCAGCCAGCTGCCTACGGCGTTCCTGCCCACTGAAGACCAGGGCTACACCATCACCGACATTCAACTGCCGCCGGGCGCCAGCCGCATGCGCACCGAACAGGTAGCCGCGCAGATCGAGGCGCATAACACCGAAGAACCGGGCGTGGGCAACACCACCTTGATCCTGGGCTTCAGCTTCTCCGGTAGCGGGCAGAACGCGGCGCTGGCCTTCACCACCCTCAAGGACTGGTCCGAGCGCAGCGCCGACGACAGCGCTCAGTCGATCGCCGATCGCGCGACCATGGCCTTCACCCAGCTCAAGGACGCGATAGCCTACTCGGTACTGCCGCCGCCCATCGACGGCCTCGGTGAGTCGACCGGTTTCGAATTTCGCCTTCAGGACCGTGGCGGCATAGGCCACGCCGAGCTGATGGCTGCCCGTGACCAGTTGCTCGAAAGCGCCAGCAAAAGCAAGGTGCTGACCAACGTGCGCGAAGCGTCGCTGGCGGAAAGCCCGCAGGTACAACTGGAAATCGACCGCCGCCAGGCTAACGCACTGGGGGTGTCGTTTGCCGATATCGGCACGGTGCTGGACGTGGCCGTGGGCTCCAGCTACGTCAACGATTTCCCAAACCAGGGCCGTATGCAGCGGGTGGTGGTGCAAGCCGAAGGTGACCAGCGCAGCCAGGTCGAAGACTTGCTGAACATTCACGTGCGCAACGACAGCGGCAAGATGGTGCCACTGGGCGCGTTCGTTCAGGCCCGGTGGGTCAGCGGCCCGGTGCAGCTGACCCGCTACAACGGTTACCCGGCGGTGTCGATCTCAGGCGAGCCAGCCGCCGGCTACAGCTCGGGCGAGGCCATGGCCGAAGTCGAGCGGCTGGTGGCGCAGCTACCGGCCGGTACCGGCCTGGAATGGACCGGCCTGTCACTGCAGGAGCGGCTGTCCGGTAGCCAGGCCCCCCTGCTGATGGCGCTGTCGCTGCTGGTGGTGTTCCTGTGCCTGGCTGCGCTGTACGAAAGCTGGTCGATCCCGACTGCGGTGCTGCTGGTCGTTCCGCTCGGTGTGCTCGGTGCGGTGCTGGCGGTGACCTTGCGCGGCATGCCCAACGACGTGTTCTTCAAGGTTGGCCTGATCACCCTGATCGGCCTGTCGGCGAAGAACGCCATCCTGATCATCGAGTTCGCCAAGCATCTGGTAGACCAGGGCGTGGACGCCGCCGACGCCGCCGTGCAAGCGGCCCGCCTGCGCCTGCGGCCGATCGTGATGACTTCGCTGGCGTTCATCCTCGGCGTGGTACCTCTGGCCATCGCCAGCGGCGCAAGCTCTGCCAGCCAGCAGGCGATTGGCACCGGGGTGATCGGCGGCATGCTCAGCGCCACGCTGGCGGTGGTGTTCGTGCCGGTGTTCTTCGTGGTGGTGATGCGCCTGTCACAGCGACGCCAGGCGCATGACAGCGACGGGCAACCCGTGCCCCGCGAAAGCTGACTGGACAAGCCCCGCGTGAAATGGGAGGGTTCCCGGCAATGACTGCCCGGAACCCTTTTTCATGCCTGACGCACTCCCCCCCTGCTCCATCCTCATTCTCGCCGGTGGCCGCGGCCAGCGCATGGGCGGCCGTGACAAGGGCCTGGTGGACTGGCAAGGCGAGCCGTTGATTGCACATGTTCATCGAGTGGTGCGGCCACTGAGCGACGACCTGGTGATTTCCTGCAATCGTAACCAGGCGGCTTACCGGCCATACGCCGACCGGTTGGTGGGCGATGCAGAAGCCGACTTCCCCGGGCCGCTGGCGGGGGTGATTGCCGGGCTCAGGGTGGCGCGTCATGGGTGGGTGGTGGTGCTGGCCTGCGATGCGCCGCTGGTTGATCGCGAATTGATCGAGGGCCTGCTGCGGCTGGCAGTGACCGGTAACAGCGCGGCAATGGTGCGTCAGGATGGTTTCTGGCAGCCGATGTTCAGCGTACTGCCCAAGCGGGTGTTGCCGGTGTTGGAGCAGGCCTGGGCAGCAGGTGAGCGAAGTTTGCAGAAGGCCCTGCTGCGCGAGGCGGTGCAAGGGCTGGAGTGCGCCGAGAGTGATCGCCGGCTAAGCAACTTCAACAGCCCGGACCGGCTGCAAGACTGAGGGCATGACATCGCCCCAACAGGTAATCCACAACACTTAAGGACTGTGTTGCCTTCAGCTTGCGCACGTAAAAGGTCATCTGGAAGACAGCTCTTCGACACTAATCTCGCGCATCCGGAATTTCTGCACCTTGCCCGTAACCGTCATCGGGAACGCGTCGACAAAACGGAAATACCGGGGCACCTTGAAGTGTGCAATCCTTGCCCTCGCCCACTCACGCAACGCTTCTTCACTAGCAGTATGCCCCGGGTGCAGCCGCACCCAGGCCACGATCTCTTCACCGTACTTGCTGCACGGCACGCCAATCACCTGCACATCGGCCACCGCCGGGTGGGTGAAGAAGAACTCCTCCAGCTCGCGCGGGTAAATGTTCTCGCCGCCGCGAATGATCATGTCCTTGCTGCGCCCGACAATACACACATAGCCATGCTCGTCCATCATCGCCAGGTCGCCGGTGTGCATCCAGCCGTCTACGTCGATGCTCTCGGCGGTGGCTTTGGGGTTGTTCCAGTAACCCAGCATCACGCTGTAGCCGCGAGTGCACAGTTCGCCGATCTCGCCACGCGGGACAGTGTTGCCTTCGGTGTCCACCACCTTGCTCTCCAGCCGGGGCTGGGTGCGACCGACGCTAGTCACGCGACGCTCCAGGTCGTCAGCGGCACCGGTCTGCAAGGACACCGGGCTGGTCTCGGTCATGCCATAGGCAATCTGCACTTCGGCCATGTGCATCTCGCCAATCACTCGGCGCATCACCTCGATCGGGCAGGTCGCGCCGGCCATGATCCCGGTGCGCAGGCTCGACAGGTCGAATTCACTACGCTGCGGATGGTCCAGTTCGGCAATGAACATGGTCGGCACGCCATACAGCGCAGTGGCTTTTTCCTGCGCCACTGCCCGCAACGTGGCTAGCGGGTCGAAGGCATCGCTGGGGTAAATCAATGCGCTGCCGTGGGTCATGCAGCCGAGGTTGGCCATGACCATGCCGAAGCAGTGATACAGCGGCACCGGCACCACCAGCCGATCGTGCTCGGTGAGGCCCAGGCTTTCGCCGACCATGTACCCGTTGTTGAGGATATTGCTGTGGCTAAGGGTGGCTCCCTTGGGGAAACCGGTGGTGCCTGAGGTGTACTGGATGTTGATCGGGTCGTCGCAATGCAGTTGTGCCTGGCGTGCGGCCAGGGCCTCCCCGCTGACAACCTCGGCACGGGCCTGCAATGCGTTCCAGGCCAGAAACCCGGGCGGTGGCGACAGCGCCAGGCTGACCACGCCACGCAGCTCGGGGAAGCGCTCACAGATCAGCGCGCCCGGTTGGCTGCTGGCCAGGCCCGGGAGCAGGCCCTGCAGCATGGCGTGGTAATCGGAGGTCTTGAAGGCGTCGGCACAGATCACCCAGCGGCAGCCGGACTGGCCAAGGGCGTAGTCCAGTTCGCTGGAACGGTAGGCCGGGTTGATGTTGACCAGGATCGCGCCAACCTTGGCGCTGGCGAACTGGGTAATGCACCACTCGGCGCAGTTGGGTGCCCAGATGCCAAGACGGTCACCGGGCTGCACGCCCAGGGCCAGCAGCGCGCGGGCATGCTGGTCGACGGCGTCGCCCAGTTGCCGCCACGTGTAGCGCAGGGCCTGATGGTGCACCACCAGCGCCTCACGGTCGGGGAAGCGGGCCACGGTGGCGTCGAAGGCGTCGCCGATGCATTGGGTCAGCAGGGGCTTGTCCTGGTTGCCCTGGGTGTAGCTTGGCTGGGGCATGGGCGTTCTCTTGTTGTTCTTGTGTTTTCTGTGCTGGCTTCTTCGCGGGTGAACCCGCTCCTACAAAAAGCTGCACCGGCCTCAAATGTGGCGCCGTCCTTTGTAGGTTTACCCGCGAAGAAGCACACACCGTTTTAGCGAACGAACACCTGCGGCGTCGTGGTAGACATGTCACCACCCGGCAGCTTGATGTTCTTCACCTTTTCCAGCGTATCCGGGTTGAACACCGCCAGGTCATTGAAGGTGCCACCCAGGTAAAGCTTGTCGCCCTTCTTGTCGAACGTCACGCAGTAGTAGGTGTGCTCCAGATTAGCCGCCTTGATCAGCTTGCGCTGTTTGATGTCGTACTTGGCCAGGCGGTTGAGCACGCCGTAGATCTGGTTCGGGTCCTTGGGCGAGCGCAGGCCGGTGAAGTACAGCTCGGTCAGGTCGGCGAACTCCTGGGTGTGGGTCTTACCGGTCTTAAGGTCGATGCTCAGGTAGCCATACAGCGGTTCGGCGGTGGCCGGGTCCTGCTTGTCATCCTTGAACTTGGCAATGGTGTACAGCATGGTGAACTCATGGCGCGGGCTCTGGTGCGGCCAGAAGTACAGCACATCCGGGGCGCTGTAACCTTTGCGGTTCCAGTTGCGCAACGGCAGGGCCACCGTGTATTTGCCGGTCTTCACGTCCATCTTGTAAATATCCGGCCCGGCAACGTACAGGCTGCCATCGTCGGAGGCGCGCATCAGATACACCTGGCGCGGCATCGGGAAGGTGCGTACGGGCTTGGCCTGAAGGCCATCAGCGGTGCTGAACACCTCCAGCCGCGGTGGTTTGACCACGTAATGGTCGTTCAGCATCTGGGTCGGGTTGACCGTGGCGTACACCTCTTTGCCATCGGGGCTGATGGCGAACGAGTATATCGACCGGCCAACTTCACCGGCTACGCTGGACAGGTTGGCGTGGAAGGTGTTCTTGCAGGTGTCCAGGTCAATGCCGTAGATGTCGCCGTAATGGTTGTTGAGCACGTAGGCGGTGCGGTTGTCCGGCGCCATCATTGCGGTGCCAGGGCCGAACTTGTCGGGCATCCGGCAGCTTTTGAAGACCGTGTCACTGGCCACATCGACCACATGCAGGTTGTTTGGGTAGTTGGTCACGATCATGTATTCGTGGCCAGCCTTCAGTGCCGGGCCAGTATCGTCGGCCTGTGCCAGCCCGGCGCAAGCCATGGCGGCGATGGTGAGCGCCAATGGCGCGCAGCGTCCAGCTTTCATGCGGTTTCCCCTTGTCATTCTTGTTGGGCCGTCACTTGTCTTTCGGGAACACGGTGCCGAGGTTGCGCCAGTCCTCTGCCGAGTTGGTCGCCTGGGCGTTCCAGTCCTGGTAGGTGCTCATCATGTCCGGCACCTGGGCCGGCCACCAGCAAGGGTCGGAACAACCATAAAGGTCAGCCTCCATCGGCTGGCACAGCGAGCTCACGCCGCCAAAGGCGTCCACCTCCCAGCCCGGGTCGGTAGTGGCCGTGCAGCCTGCCACCGCGCTCATTGCCATCACTTCTTCGACACGGTCTTCGGCGGCGGCCTGCTCCAGGATGCGCGCCTTGTTGTTCAGGGGCTTCAAGTGCTTCATGTCAATGCGCCTTCCGCGGGGTGATGTAGCGATCGATGAAGGCCGGGTTGACGGCCATGATGCGGCTGTAGACTTCAATGCCGAAGTCCACCCAGTCGCGCATCAGTTCGCAGTAGTGGTAAGTCGGGTGCTGCGGGTCGCCGTAGCGCGCATAGCTTTCGTGGTAGCAGCCGCCGGAGCACAGGTTGCGAATACGGCAGCTTTCACAGCCGGTGTTGCTGCGGTCCAGGCGCTGCGACAGGAAGTCGTTGAGCTGCGCCTGCTTCACGCCCTGGTGCACGTTACCGAAGGTGGGCAGGCTGGAGCCGGTGAAGCGGTGGCACAGGTTCAGCTCACCTTCGTGGTCCACCGCCAGCATCTTCAACCCGGCGCCACACGGCAGGGCCTTCTTGTGGCCTTCGTGGATGTCGGTGATCAACTGGTGCAGGTTGGAGAAGCCGATGTTGCGGTGCTCCAGTGCCGCCTCCAGGTAGCGCCGGCCGAGTGCCTTCATGTTGGCGAAGACCTGCACCAGCTCTTCGCCAGTCAGGTTGAAGTCGGCCATGTCGCCGGAGGTAACCGGGGCAAAGCCAACCTCGGCGAATCCCATTTCGTTGAACAGGTGGTTCCAGATGGTTTCAACGTCGGTAATGCCACGGGTCAGCGTAACCCGCGCCCCCACCGGCCGGCTGGTGTAGCGCGACAGCAGCAGGTCGGCCTTGCGCCGCACCACGTCATAGGTGCCCTGCCCGCCCACGGTAATACGGTTGCGGTCGTGCACGGTCTTGGGGCCATCGATGCTGATCGACAGGCCAAAGCGGTGGGCGTTGAGCCAATCGATGATTTCTTCGGTCAGCAAGGTAGCGTTGGTGGTCATGATGAATTCCACCTGCTTGCCTGCCTCGGCGAATCGCCGCTCGCAGTAAGCCACCATGTGCTCGATCAACGGCCGGTTGGACAGCGGTTCGCCACCGAAGAACACCACGCTGTAGCGCTGCTCGTCAGGTGATTCCTTGAGCAGCATCTCCACCGAGGCTTCGGCGGTGGCGGTGCTCATCTTTTTGCCGGCGGAAGGCTTGTCCAGGTCTTCCTTGTAGCAATAGGTGCAGCTGAGGTTGCAGCCGGTGTTGACGTTGAGCACCACGGTGTTCAGCGCGGTGCGCTCGACCTGCCTGAGGGCGATTTCCGGGGTCAGCGGCGAGCCGTCGCTGACCAGCTCCAGCGCGATCAGCTCGCGCAGGGTGTCCTGGATATCGTCTCCGGCAAACTGCTGGCCAAGGCGCTGCATCAGCTCCTCGGCCGAGCAGCCTTGCTGGCGCAAGGTGTCGATGATGCCGCCGGTCACCGCATCAGCGGTGAACAGCGAACTGCTGGGGATGTGGAACAGCATGCGGTCGGCATCAACCTGTACTTCGTGCAGGTTGCGTTCGACCAGGTTCAGTAGTACGCCCATGGCGACCTCCCGATAATCGATCCGTTGGAAAACCGTTGCAGCCTGCCGTTATGGCAGCGGCGGGTTGTTCCAGCGCTGTACGGTGACGATCATGTGCCCTTCGCCGGTCTGGCCACCGTCGGCCAGCGTGGCGATGACCTTGAGGTTACCGGCGTTGTTGGTCATCATCTTGCGCTCCGGGTTGGGCCCGGCACCGCCTGGCACGAACACGCCATCGGCCTGCATCTGCCCGGCGAACTTGACGTCTTCATCCTCGACAGCACGCTCGTTGAACGGCTCGACCTTCCAACTGGCCGGCAGGTAACCGATACGCAATGGCTGGCCATCGGCATCCTTGCCCCAGGCTTCAGCCTCGAAACGCCCCTGCACTTTCGGCACGGAGGCGCCGTTCTCGCCAATGCGCGCGATGGAGAACGCCGGCACGACCTTCACTTCGTCGACTTTGTCGTAAACCGCCAGGTTCACGCCCTTGAGCGCACCTACCGCCACCTCGCGCAGGCCTGGCCTGGCATCGGCCGCGGCGCGGGCCTTGACCCTTACCAAGGTCGGGGTCTGCTCCAGCACTTCGGTCACTTCCACCCCGGCGCCCAGGTCCGGCTTGCCAGACAGGCCGCTGCCAACCAGGGTAATTTCGCTTTCGCCGCCGGCCTTGATGAACGCCGGTTGCACCGCCAGCAACTGCGCTTTGCCTTCCTTCACGGCGCTGAAGTCCAGGCCGCGCTCATCGTGATCGGCTTCGAACATACGGCCTTTCATTTCGCCATCCAGCGCAGCGAACACCTGACGCAGGTTGGTATCGCCAACCTTCACATTGCCGCGCCATTCATAACCGTTGTACAGGATGGCCGAGCCGCTGCCGTTGAACGGTGTACCGTCGGCGTAAGCACCCTTGACCTCGACCTTGAAGGTATCGCCCTCTCCGGCCGTGACGCTCATCACCCCACGTACATCGCCCTTGGCCAGCATATGGCCGCTGAATGCCCACTGCCCCGGCAGTACGTCCGCCTTGGGTTTGGCCTTCTGCCATTCGGCCCAGGCGGTGCTTTCCATCGGGTAACGCTTGGCAAGGTCCGGCACCACTTGCTGCAGGGCGATCGGCAGCCAGTCGCGGTCACGCGCCTGGGCCTGGTATTCAAGGGACGGCCATTGGCCAAGGTGGAAGTTGACCAAGTGTTCCCACTCCTTGGCCGGACGCCGTTGCAAGGCAACACGAGCACCCGAGTGGCAACGGCCACAGGTCTCGCTGAGCTGGGTGTCGAAGTGCTCGACGGTATTGAGCCGGCGCTCCATGGCGTAACGCACGCCATCGGTTTCGCTAGGCGCCAGGCCCTGCTTGTCGGCCAGGTATTTGACCAGCGTGCGACGGTCGTCGTCGCTGATCTGGAGGCCATGCATCACCTGCATGCGGGCGATGCTCATCAGCCAGCCTTCCGGCGTCTTGCGCTGGTGGCTGATGCGGCTATAGGTGTCGTTGCCTTCGGGGATATGGCACCCCATGCACTTGTTCTGCAACAGGCTCGGGCCCTGCTCGGCCGCCATGGCCTGGGTGCTCAGCAGCGCGGCGGCGACCAGCGCCAGTTTGCCCGCATGCCGCCGGAGTCGAGTCGTCTTCAAGGTCAGACCTCCACGGTTGTTGTTCTTATCGTTTTCGCACGCTTTGGTACAGCAGGTGTGCATGTGACGGTTGTGATACAGGAACTGTGCCAGTTGCGGTAAAAACGTTTCCTTTCAACCTTTTAAGCGGTTTTCGAGGTTTGGCCAGCAGCCGGGATGGCCATTTGCAGCGTGCCATTTCGCGACAGGGTGTTTCATGTTGAGACAGGGCCCGCGAAGACGCCGAACAGCCACTGTTTCACCACCGTCTCACATCGTCTCAATGTGCAACAGGGCAACCCGGCAATCGCAGCCTTGCGCTCAGGCAAAACCCAACGCCCACAACGCTTTGCGGCCATCTGCCCACGTTGGCACGGCCATTGCGCCAGTGCCCGTCACATCCAATGACAAGAGGCACAGCCCCATGCTTTCCGAACTGCCCATCCTGCCTGCCACCCGCGCCTTTCTCGAACGCAAGCTGAAGATGCGCATCGGTGCCGACTGGCAGGACGCCGCCAGCGGTCGAACCCTGTCGTTCCGCAACCCGGCCACCGGCGAGGTGCTGGGTGAAGTGCCGGCCGCCGAGGCCGAAGATGTCGACCGCGCCGTGCGCGCTGCGCGCCAGGCCTTCGACGACTCGCCCTGGAGCCGCATGCGCCCACGCGAGCGGCAGAACCTGCTGTGGCGCCTGGCCGACCTGATGGAGCGCGATGCGCGTCAGCTGGCCGAACTGGAATGCCTGAACAATGGCAAGAGCGCCGCCGTGGCCCAGGTGATGGACGTGCAACTGGCCATCGACTTTCTGCGCTATATGGCGGGCTGGGCCACCAAGATCGAGGGTAGCACCGTCGAAGCCTCCATGCCGTTGATGCCCAACGACCAGTTCCACGGCTTCGTACGCCGCGAGGCAGTGGGCGTGGTTGGCGCCATCGTCGCCTGGAACTTCCCGCTGCTGCTGGCTTGC
Source organism: Pseudomonas sp. LTR0 (assembly GCF_036630035.1). Taxonomy (NCBI): domain Bacteria; kingdom Pseudomonadati; phylum Pseudomonadota; class Gammaproteobacteria; order Pseudomonadales; family Pseudomonadaceae; genus Pseudomonas; species Pseudomonas sp. LTR0. The sequence goes on along the minus strand of NZ_CP123734.1, from coordinate 2,570,856 downwards.
TGGAAGCTCGGCCCGGCACTGGCCACCGGCTGCACCGTGGTGCTCAAGCCTGCCGATGAAACCCCACTGAGCGTGCTCAAGCTGGCCGAACTGGTCGACGAGGCCGGCTACCCGGCCGGTGTGTTCAACGTGGTTACCGGTACCGGCCTGAACGCCGGCGCCGCGCTCAGCCGCCACCCCGGCGTAGACAAACTGACCTTCACCGGCTCCACCGAGGTCGGCAAGCTGATCGGCAAGGCGGCCATGGACAACATGACCCGCGTCACCCTGGAACTGGGCGGCAAGTCGCCGACCATCGTCATGCCCGACGCCAACCTGCAGGAAGCCGCAGCCGGTGCGGCCACGGCGATCTTCTTCAACCAGGGCCAGGTGTGCTGCGCAGGCTCGCGGCTGTATGTGCACCGCAAGCACTTCGACAACGTGGTGGCCGATATCGCCGGGATCGCCAATGCCATGAAGCTGGGCAACGGGCTGGACCCGTCGGTGCAGATGGGCCCGTTGATTTCAGCCAAGCAGCAGGACCGCGTTACCGGCTACATCGAGCTTGGCCGCGAACTGGGCGCCACCATCGCCTGCGGGGGGGAAGGTTTCGGGCCTGGTTACTTCGTCAAGCCGACGGTGATTGTCGATGTGGACCAACGTCACCGCCTGGTACAGGAAGAGATCTTCGGGCCGGTGCTGGTGGCGATGCCATTCGATGACATCGACGAAGTGATCGGCATGGCCAACGACAACCCCTACGGCCTGGGTGCAAGCATCTGGTCCAACGACCTGGCCGCGGTGCACCGCATGATCCCGCGCATCAAGTCCGGCTCGGTGTGGGTCAACTGCCACAGCGCGCTCGACCCGGCACTGCCGTTTGGTGGCTACAAGATGTCTGGCGTTGGTCGTGAGATGGGTTCAGCGGCCATCGAGCATTACACGGAGCTGAAATCGGTGTTGATCAAGCTCTGATCTTTTTCCTGTACCGGCCTCTTCGCGGGTAAACCCGCTCCTACACCAGGTATCACATGCCCTGTAGGAGCGGGTTCACCCGCGAAGAGGCCGGCACAGGCAACAAAAAAACAACAATAAAAACCATGGAGCAAACCCATGAGGCACACACTCGCCTGCACATTGGCCCTGCTGTTAACCGCACCCGCCACCCAAGCCTACGAGCTGTACAACCACGATGGCACCAGCCTCAACGCCGACCTCGAAGCCCTGTTCGGCGTCTTCCATAGCGACGAAAGCTTCAACCAGGCCGGCAACCGCCAACCCGGCAGCACCGCCTGGCAGGAAGGCTACGTAAAATACGGCCTCAGCGGCAGCCAGACCCTGGCCGATAGCGGCACCCTCTACGGGGCCTTCAGCCTGCTCAGTTCCGCCACCTGGGGCGATGGCGACGCCGCCGGCCTGACCTTGGGCGACGAACGTCGCACCGCCATCGAAGACCTGTACCTGGGCTGGCGCTCGGCCAACCTGTTTCCGGTGCTGGGTGAAGATGGCGTCGACATTTCCGGTGGCCGCCAGGTCGTCACCCTGGGCGATGGTTTCCTGATCCAGGGTGACCCGGTCAACCTTGGCAAGGTCGACCTGGGGGCCAACTTCGATCGCGGCGGTGCCTACTACCTTGCTGCACGCAAGGCCTTCGACCGCACCGCCGTGCTGCGCCTGGGCGGTAACCAGGGCTGGCGCGGTGACCTGATGTGGTTGAAGTCCGACAACCACTACCAGGCCGACACTTCCCTGGCGGTAGCCAACCTGGAGCACGTCACCGACACCGGTACCGTCGGCCTGAGCTGGATCCGCGGCCTCGACGTGGACCAGCGCTATGCGCAGATCATGGGCCTGGAACACCGCGACGGCATGGACACCGCCAGCCTGCGCGGGCGCGGCAACCTGGGCGTCAAAGACCTGGAGCTGGCCGCCGAGTACGTGACCCAGGACAAGAGCGGCGGGCGCGAGAATGCCTGGTACCTGGAGGGCAACTGGACCTTCTCCCAATTGCCCTGGTCACCTACGGCCACCTACCGCTACAGCCGCTTCTCCGAAGGCTTCGACCCGCTGTTCTATGGCCTGAGCCGGGGTTACGGCACCTGGTTCCAGGGTGAAGTGGCAGCCAACTATGCCGGGCCGTTCAACAAGAACAGCCAGGTGCACCATGTAGCGCTGAAGGGCAAGCCACGGGACAACCTGACCGTCGGCGCGCTGTACTTCGACTTCGACACGCTGGACACCGACCAGGGCAACCTTGGCGGGCGCGAGCTGGACCTGTATGTGGAATGGATGGTCAACGACCACCTGCTGATCAGCCCGGTGGTGGGGTTCTACAAGCCGGAGCGCAGTGCGGCCAATGGCGGCACGCAGCTGGGTGGGCGGGATACCGGGACTTACATGCAACTGGTCGTCGGTACCTTCTTCTGATCCGACATCCTGGGGCTGCTTCGCAGCCCCGACAATCTCAAACCAACCCCTGCTCCCCCAGCCACCGCCGCACCATCCTCTGCTGTTCACCCGCAAGCCCTGACAACACCGCCTCAACAGGCCGGCCACTGCGTATTTTTTGCACCACAGGTGCCAGTTCCACCCCCTGCAAATGCCACACCCCCAACGGCTGATCCGCTGTCACCACCACCTCTGCTGCATCCACCAGCCCATCACGCAGTACAGGCCGTCGCTCAACCCGCACCGCTTGCCAATCAGCCGCCTGATGCAGGGGGTGCGCATCCGGCCAACCCTGGCGCCGGGCCCAGAACGGTTGCCCCACCCGGCGTTGTTCCTGGGCATAGAAATCCCGGCCAATGCGGGCAAAACGCAGGAACAGCTGCTCGACCCGCTGCTGGTGAAACTGCCGCGCCAGCTCAGCCCGCTCAGGCCTGCGCAGCAACGTATTGATCACCACCGGCGCCTGCAATGCCGAAGAGAGCGACTGAAAAATCCCGTTGCCCGACAGCGGGTCAACGGCCATCGCGGCATCCCCCACCCGGATCCAGTCCTGCCCGACACATTCACCTGCCAGAATGGCGGTACTGCTGCGTGCATGCACCTGTGCCGGGATCAATGCCTGACCGTCGAACAGCTCGGCTACCAACGCGCTGCGGCCCCGCAACGCCACGCAGTAAGCTGCCAACCCAGCTTTCCCCGGCAGCCCGGCAGCCTCCTGGGTGACTTGCCAGTAACAGCGGCCATCTTCCAGCCGTGCCATCCACGCCCAACCATCCTCCAGGCTCTCCACCGCCGACGCAGGCGCACCGGGGCTACCCTGCCAGACATTGAGCAAGCTGACCGTTTCCGGCCCACGCAGGCGGTCTGCGGCCAGGGGAGCCTGTCGGCCTCGGGCCTCAACCAGGAAATCAGCGGTCAGCACCTGCCCATCGTCCAGGCGCACATGATGACCGCCCCCCTTCACGACCTCACGCACCCGCCCCTCGACCACACGTACACCTGCGCGCTGAAGGTCTTCGCGCAACGCCTGGTCAAAGCGTTGCCGGTCGAGCAAAAACTCCTGGTTCATGTGCAGGTGCTGGCCGTTCCAGTGCACCTGGCGGGTGGCCGGCATGGCCGCTTGGCTCAAGGCCCCGCCAAGCCCTGCGTGCCGCAAGCCCTCCAGCACCCGCAGCGAAACGCCTTCAACTGCCGCGAAACGGCGCCACTCCGACACCACTGTCACGGTGTGACCCAGCCGCCGCAAGCCAATGGCCGTGGCTGCACCCGCAGGGCCGGCCCCCAGCACCACAATGCGCGGCTCAACCATGGCTGGGCCCTCGACGCTCTGGGCCGATGAAAGCCGCGTGATCGCGCAACCAGTCATGGACCTGCTGGCGATCCCTGCCCGGCTCGTCACGCAGCAAAGCCGCAATCCTTCCGCTCAAAGCCGCACAGCCCAAGCTCGCACCCGCTCGGCCGCCCGCTCCCACATAACCGCCAAAGTCCGCCTGCCGGGTGCCAAGCCAGGACCACTGGCCGGGCGCACAACGCGCATCACCGGTCAGTCGAATCACCCCCGGGTAGATGGCCGGGTATACCGGCCCACCCTGTGCCGGGCTGGATGCACACAACAGCACGCCAGCCGCCAGCGCCTCGGCACAAGCCTGATGCAGCACGGGCCGGTCCTGCTGCAAGCCCAGGCTGAGATTGACCAGCGTGGCCCCCGATTCCACCAGCCACAGCAATGCGGCAGCCACCTGCAACGCACTGGTGCTGGCCTGGGCGCTGAACACCTGGGCCACCAGCACCGACACCGGACCGGCCTCGTGTTGCAAGCTGGCGAGCACCGCACTGCCGTGCCCAAGTTGGTCGGGGAGCATTTCACCTTCGCGCAACTGGCCGTCCTCCAGCCAGAAACGGCGGGCGCCCAGCAAACCGTTGGCCTGCGCCGGCGAGCAGCCGCTGTCGATGATGCCAACACGTATGTCAGTGCCCATGTTTGATCACCTCCTGCGCCAGATTCTGCAACTGGCCGTCATGCAGTTGCAGGTGCAGGTCGGCATCGGCCAGGGTCGAAGCCCGGTGGCTGATCAGAATACGCGTGCGGCCAGCGAACAACTGGTCGATGGCCGCGATCACTTCACGCTCGGTGGCTTCGTCCACCGCCGAAGTGGCCTCGTCCAGCACCAGGATCGCCGGGGCCTGCAATACCGCGCGGGCGATGGCAATACGTTGCTTCTGCCCGCCAGACAACTGCTGGCCACGCTCGCCCAGCAGGCCGTCCAGGCCCAATGGCAGGCTGTCGACCAGGCTGTCCAGCCGCGCCAGGCGCACCACCCGCTCCAGTTCGTCACGGCTGGCCTCGGGCACGCCATAAGCCAGGTTCTGCGCCAGGGTGCCACGGAACAACACGATGTCCTGGCTGACCACAGCGATTTGCCTGCGCAATGCAACAAGGTCGAGGTCGCGCAGGTCGACGCCGTCCAGCAGGATGCGCCCCGCGTCCGGGTCGTAGAACCGCTGCAGCAGGTCGATCAGGGTTGACTTGCCCACCCCGGAGGCACCGCTGATGGCGACTTTCAGGCCACCCGGGATGCTCACCTGCACGTTTTTCAGTACCGCACCCTGGCGCCCCTCATGGGCAAAGCTCAGCGCCTCGAGGCGTAACTCGCCGGGGCCAACGGGGATGGGCTGCGGGTTGGCGGTCTGATGTACCGCTACCGCTTCCTGCTTCAATTCCATCACCCTTCCCAGGCTGACAGCCATGCGCTGCACCGCCACGTACAAGCCCAACAGGCTCTGCACCGGCCCAACCGCCATCCCCATGTAAGTAGAAAAAGCGATCAGCGCGCCCAACTGCCAGGTGCCTTGGATAACCCACCAACCACCCACCAGGAACGCGCAGGCGCGGCACCACGAGGTCAATGTGCCGGGGATGGCCTGGGTGAAGAATTCGGTCACCTGCACCTTCAGCAACTGGCGCATGTAACCTTGCCCAAGCTGGTCCAGGCGCCCTGCTTCCCGGCCTTGCTGGCCGGCCGCCTGGATGAACTTCATCGCCGGCAGGGTCTCGACCAGAAAAGACGACACATCCGCCGAGCGCTCACGCAAGTTGCGCACTTCGCGCTCCACCTTGCGCCGCATCCAGCGCAGCCACAGCACCTCGATCGGCACCAGCAGCGCCAGCAACAGCGACAACTGCCACGACAGCATCAGCATCAACGCCACCGCACCCACCAGGCCGATCACCGCCGACACCGCCGAGAACAGCGAGTCCACGGCAAAGCGCTGGATCTCTGCCACATCGCCATCCAGCCGCGAAAGAATGTCGCCGATACGCCGCCGCCCGTAGAAGGTTGGCGACAACTGCTGCAGATGGCGGTAAAGATCGTCGCGCAAGGCGAACAGGATGCGCCCCGACAGGCGCGTATGCAGGTAGCGGTTGACGCCGGCCAGCACCGTGCCCAGCAGGCCCGCGCCGATCATGATTGCCGCCATGTGCCAAAGCGTTTGGTAATCCTTGGCCAGCAGCCCTTCGTCGATCAGAGTCTTGACCAGCCAGGGTTGCGCCAGCGCCAGCAGTGATGCACCCAGCGACAAACCGAGCAACAGGCCGATGGCACGCCGGTGTGGGCGCACGAAACCATACAGCCAGGCCAACGCCTGGCGCATGAGTACAGGGTCGCTGGAGTCCACCAGCCTTGCGAACAGGCCGCCCACGTCAGCCGCGCAACTGCTTGAGCTTGCGGTACAGCGTCGCCCGGCTGATACCCAGCGTCTCGGCGGCGGCCGAGACGTTGCCCTGGTGGCGTGCCAGAGCACCGCGGATCTGCTCCAGTTCATTGTCCTTGAGGCTGCCGGAGGGCGCTGTGCTGCTCGCCAGCTCGTCCAACAGGCAGTCGGTAAGGTGATCGAGGGTCAGCACCTGCTCGCCATCCTCGCGCATGGCCAGGGCGGTGCGCACCACCATTTCCAGCTGGCGGATGTTGCCTGGCCAGTCGAAGCCTTCGAGCAACGCGGTCAACGCCGGGTCAAGGGTTACGCCACGCGCATCGGCCTTGTCCAGCAGGCCCTGGATGATCGCCGCCAGGTCATCACGTTCGCGCAGGGCCGGCAGGCGCAACGACACACCGTTCACCCGGTAGTAAAGGTCTTCACGGAAGTGTTGTTCCTGGACCAGGCGCTTGAGGTCGCGGTGGGTGGCGCAGATCAGCGCCACGTCAATGTCCTGCTCGTCGCCCGCCCCCAATGGTGCTACGCGGCGCTCCTGCAATACCCGCAGCAGGCGTGCTTGCAGGGCCAGCGGCATGTCGCCGATTTCGTCGAGAAACAGCGTGCCGCCATGGGCCTGCATCAGCCGTCCGACCATGCCGCCCCGGCGCGAACCGGTGAAGGCGCCCTCACGGTAGCCGAACAGCTCGGACTCGATCAGCCCTTCGGGAATGGCCGCGCAGTTGACTGCCACAAACGGTTTGTCGGCACGCGGGCTGGCCTGGTGCAAGGCGCGAGCGACCACTTCCTTGCCGGTACCGGTCTCGCCCAGCAGCAGCACCGGCAGGCCATTGCCCAGCCCCTGGCGGGCCATGCGCAAGTTGCGCGCCAGCCGTGGATCACCACCGGCCAGGGCGTCGAGTGCCGGCGACTGCTTGCCCAGCACCGGCTTGCTTGCCGGCGTGCTGCCATTGACCCGGCCATGGCGTGGCAACTGCAAGGCACGGAAGTGGAACTCGCCCTTGGCCGTCTGCACACTGCTCACACCGCCCTGCCACAGGCGCGCAATGAACGCAGGTGACCGTTCACCGAGCAGGTCAGTGCTGCGCCGGCCAATCAGCTCATGGCGCGGCACCTGCAACAACTGGCAGGCACTGTCGTTGGCGGCCAGCACTTCACCGTCCAGGCTCAGGGCCAACAGGCCGTGCCAGGCACTGTTGAGGTACTGCGGGCGGCTGTGGAAGGCAAGCACCAGCTGCTCTGGGTGGCACAGGCCAAACAGGCGGCTTTCAATGTTGCCGGCCGCCAGCATCAGGGTCGACAGGCTGTCCTGCGGTTGCGCCATCACCCCTTCGCGGGTGATGTCGAGCACGCCGATCACCTCGCCGCGCGGGTCGCGCAAGGGTACGGAAGTACAGGAGAACGGGCTCAGACGGTCAAGGTAATGTTCGCCGCAGTTGATCAGCGTCGGCCGGCCTTCGACCACGGCCGTGCCGATGGCGTTGGTGCCACGCAGCGATTCGCTCCAGCAACTGCCCGGGTGCAGATCGCGCAGGCCCTCGCGCTGCAGCACGTGCTTCTGGCCTTCGATGGCCAGCACGTTGGCCTGGGCGTCGCCGAGGATGACGATGCCAGCCTTGCCCTGGCGCGCGACCAGGTAGTCAAGTTCTGGGGTGACGGCATCGATCAGCAGGCGGTTGCGCTCCAGCAGCAGGCGCAGGTCATGGCCCTGTTCCAAACCCAGGCCGACCTGTTCGCCCTGCAGGCAGTCCAGGCCGTGGCCCAGGCTTCGGCGCCAGGAGGCGTCGATCTCATCACGCAGCATGCCCAGCGGTAGTTCGCCTTCGCTGGCCAGCTTCAACCGGGCCTCGCGGGATTCGTGCAACGGGTCGTGGGCGTTTGTTATTAGTTGTCGCGCCATTTTCTACTCCGGCTGTGCCCCGCAATGTGACGGGGTACGGGCTTGGGAATTTTCCGCAGTGTGCGGGAGAAATGGCTGGCCGTCATCTGGTTGATGGTTCGGGGGGTGGGACCAAAATCTTGGGTAGGAGCAACTGTCTTGCTCAATTTCTAAAAGCTGGCGCCATCCCTGTGGGAGCGGGCTTGCCCGCGAACAAGGGCGAAGCCCGTGCCATCCACGACGGCGACGGCAGGAATACTGCGACGATGAAGGTGCTCCTCGCCAAGACCCCGCCTTTCCTGATTTCGGACACGGATCTGAAAGACGTGGTAATCCAGCGTGTTTCCACCGGCCTGGAGCATCTGCGTGTGAAACGCCAATTTTACCCTTGGGCAGATTCGTGAAAGCCAGCCAGGGCCAGAAGCGGGCGCTACTGGCCGGTAACTGCTGATTAATGAAGCTCTGGAGGCTAATCGCTTACCAACTGGATAACCGTCTTGCCCCTGCCACGACCTTCCGCGACCTGTCGGAATGCGTCGTTGACCTCGTCCAGTGCAAACTGGTGCGGGTCCACCCGGATCGTCAGTTGCCTGGCATCGGCCAGAACAGCTGCTTCGCGCAGGATACTTCCGTGGTGTTCGCGCCCCTTCCCGGTCAGTAGCGGTGCCAGGGTGAATACACCCGAGTAGGTGGCACTTTTGAAGGATAAAGGCGCGAGACTGTGCTGGCCCCAACCGAGGCAGCTGAGTACGTGCCCGGTATACGGTTTTACTGCCTTGAATGACGCATCCAACGTGCTGCCGCCGACGGTGTCATAAACGATGTCGAAACCTTCTCCAGCCGTATATTGTTCGACATAGGCCTCTACACCCTGCGCCTGATAGTCAATCGCCGTGGCCCCCAGCGAGCGGATGAAGTCTAGACTGCTCGCGGAGCCGGTGGCGTAGACTTCGGCACCGCGAGCCTTGGCCAATTGCACCGCAACTTGGCCGACGCCACCTGCGCCGCCATGAATCAGCACCCGCTGACCACTATGAACATTGGCCCGATCAACCAGACCTTCCCAGGCGGTGATGAAAACCAACGGCAACGCGGCAGCCTCACGCATGCCGAGCGCATGCGGCTTTGATGCAATCAGCCTGGCATCCACGGCGATGTATTCGGCCAGGGTGCCTTGGGCGCCCCCGATGCCGCCGGCCATGCCGAAGACCTCCTGGCCAGGCGTGAAACCATCAACCGCCTCGCCCAGTTCAACGACCGTACCAGCGAGATCCAGGCCGAGCACGGCCGGCAGCGCCTGGCGGGCATGAGCGCCTGCACCGACAGCGATCTTGGTGTCGAGCGGGTTGACCCCTGCGGCGTGAATCCGCACCAGGACCTGCCCCTTGCCGGGCACAGGACGGGCGATGTGGCGCACGGCCAGCGGGGTCTGGGCGGATTCGGCGATAGCGGCAAGCATGGTCTGATTCATGACGGGAACCTCTGAATGAGTGGACGCTTACAGGTTGCACCGTCTTCCTCATTCCGATAAGAAACTAAATTTGCATATTACTTATTCCCCCAAGAGGCCCAATAGCGATGGATTTGTTCGACAGCATGCGCATCTTCGTGCGCGTCGTGGAGCGTGGCTCGTTTTCGGCAGTGGCTCGGGAGCTGAACATGGGGCAGCCGGCAGTCAGCAAGCAGGTCCGTGCGTTGGAGCAGTACCTGGGCGGAGCCGTGTTCGCCCGCAGCACCCGGCACCTCGCCCTCACCGATCAAGGGCAACGTTTCTACAGCCACTGCCAGGAAATTCTCAGCCAGCTAGAGCATGCCACGCGCAGCTTCGCCAGCGGCCAGGAGCAGATCGCCGGCCCCCTGCGAATTGCCGCACCGGTCAGCTATGGGAGGCTATGCATAGCGCCCCTGATCGGGGCTTTTCTACAGCGACATCCCGATGTGCAGATCGACCTGCGCCTGAACGATTACAACGAAGACCTGCTCATGGAAAACATCGACCTGGCCATCCGCATTGGCGTGGTGAAGAGCGAGGGACTGGTGGCTGTGCCCCTGGGCACCAGCACACGGCGAGTCTATGCTGCACCGGCCTATCTCGATCGCCATGGCCAGCCACGCGAGCCCGCCGAACTGGCAGGCCACAACTGCATCGCCTTCACCTTGCTTGAGCATTACGACCGCTGGCACTTCACCCGTCGTGGCGAAGCACTTGAGGTTGCAATCAAAGGCAATGTCACCAGCAACAACAGCGAGGCCATTCGTGAAATGGTCCTCGGTGGCCTGGGCATCTCCCTGTCTCCGCAATGGCTGTTTGCTGCGGACTTCGAGCAGGGTGGCGTGTGTAGCCTGCTCGACGAATACCAGACGACCGCGCTGCCGGTCAGCGCCGCGTTCAGCCGTGAGCGGCGACGCTCGGCAAGGACGATGGCGTTCATCGATTTTCTTCGGGAGAACGTATAAGCCACCCTGTTGGGGCACGGGACCTCGCTCATTGCCTCGCGCGCAAATCTGTCGAGCAGGCGTTATACCGCATCCTGCTGCAGCCATTGCGTCGGGCTTGCGCCCACCTTGCGGCGAAAGGTTCGGGCCAGCGCAGAAGGGCTTTCGTAGCCGACCTCATCGGCGATCAGGGCAATGGGGCGCCCTTCGCGAAGGCGTTTCTGCGTCAGGCTGATGCGCCAGTTCGCCAGGTAGTCCGCGGGGGTGATACCCACGATCTCGCGAAAGTGCGCGGCAAAGCTCGCCCGCGACATGCCCGAAAGATTCGCCAGTTCCGCCACGGACCAATTGCGCTGCGGCTCATCGTGGATCCCCACAAGCGCGCGGGACAGCTGAGTGTTGGCCAACCCGGCCATCATTCCCGAGGCGATGCTGCGGGTGGCGATGAGGTGGCGAAGCAGTTGAATGATCATCAGCTCGAACAAGCGATTGAGAATGACATCACGACCACACTCATCTCCAAAGGCTTCTTCGAACAGCCAGTGAAGGGTGCCATCAAGGCCTTGCAATTCGCCGAGGGGCTTGATGATGAAGTCCGGCAAAGCCAGGGTCAGCGGGTTGTTGGCGCCGCCATCGAAATGCAGGGTGGCGCAAACCAATTCCGCCTCATCGGCTTCGGTGGCCAGCAAGTGGTGCTCCTGCGGGCGCACCGCCAGAATCAGGCTGGGTTCGGTCAACTCGATCAGCTGGCCACGCTTGCCCCTGAAGGCCAGACGCCCCGAGCGCAGCAGGTGGGCGTGGCCGACACTGTGTTGCCCATAAAGGTGGGTTGTTCCGCAGAACCCACCCTGGTGAAACGTGGATGCGTGCAGGTTGAAGTGCTTGAGCAGTGTCGATAGTCGGTCCATAGCGCGCTCAGATTTAGACGATCTGTTGCATACCTTCGACGATCTGAAGCCGAAAGAAAAGTCTGCCTCCCTAGTATGGACTCCAGGCTTGATAGACAAGCCGTTTGATCAACCTAGTGGAGAACTACCATGACTCGCATCGCTACTCTCTCGCTGGACCAGGCCCCTACTGGCTCGCGCGCAGCCCTCGAAGGCATTCAGAAAGGTCTCGGCTTCATCCCCAATGCATTCAAGACCCTGGCTCACTCTCCGGTCGCACTCAACGGTTACCTGGGCCTCGCCCAGGCCTTGGGTAAAGGCTCACTGAGCGCCGTCGAGCGTGAAGTCGTTGCCCTCGCCACCTCGCAAATCAACGGTTGCGACTACTGCCTGGCGGCACACACCTTCTTTGGCGGCAAGGCTGGGTTGAGCGATGAGGCCGTCAGGCAAGCCCGAGCCGGCACACTCAGCGCGGTTGCCGCGCTGGCCCAGCAGATCACCGCAAGTCGCGGCCAGTTGAGTGACGAGCAGATCGCTGCAGCGCGTGAGGCGGGCCTTACGGATAGCAAGATCGTGGAGGTAGTGGCGCAGGTCACGCTGTTAACCCTGACCAACTACCTGAACAACATCGCCGCTACCGATATCGACTTTCCGCCATCGGCAAGCTAGGAAGGTAACCACCATGAGCCACGTGACGATCTACACCACCCAGCACTGCCCTTACTGCGTGAGCGCCAAGCGACTGCTGTCGAGCAAGGGCATTACCCCTGACGAAATCGACGTTGAACAGTCACCCCGGCACTTGGCGGAAATGATGCAGCGATCCCAACGCCGAACCGTCCCACAGATATTTGTTGGCAAGGTGCATGTCGGCGGCTTCGATGACTTGGCGAGTCTGGATCGCAAGGGGCAGCTCGAAGCATTGCTTAGCGCTTGAAGTGTAAAGACAAGTCGTGGACGCCAAGCCTGACCCTGTTTGCCCTCCGCTCTTGCGTGTGCCTACGTGCCGATGCTGCTGGCAGTAACGCCACAGTGGCCAAGGCCTGGCCTGCCTCAGGGACAGGGCGCAACGGCAGATGACACCGGGTCAAGGAAGATCAGTTGCAAGGGCTCCGCCAACAACTGTTCGGCCTGCTCGGCAAACCGCTGGAAGTGAGCGGTGGTCAGGTGCGCGTCCAGGGCCTGCTGGTGGTCGAACGCCTCGCGCATGTAGAACGTCCCGGGCTCGTCGCTGCGTTCGAACAGCATGTAGTCGCGGTTGCCGGGCTCCGCCCGAGTCGGTTCGATCAAGGCCAGCAAGGCCGCTTTCAGCTTTGCTCTCTGGTCTGGCTTGGCCTTGAGGATGGCGAGGGAAACGAGGGGGTAATCTTGTTGGTTCATATCAAGCTCCTGGTCAGTTGCAAGGCGCAGGCGCGGTACTGCCTGCTTCAAGGTGTGCATGCGTTTCGCCGGGCGTGGCGCCGTGAGTAAGCGCGGCGCAGAAAAACACGGTTCGTTTAACCCTGCTTGTTCCTGGCGGGCCGGATCGGCCGGTCCGCCGTGGTCTGTCATACGGGTTTCAGAAGCCCTCCAGGACGATCTTGCCGCGCGCCTTGCCACTCTCGACCAGCGCATGGGCACGGCGCATGTTGGCGGCATTGATGGCGCCGAAATGCTCGCCCAGGGTGGTACGCAGGATGCCCTGGTCGATCAGCCCGGCCACGCGCTCGAGCAACGCGTGCTGGCGCACCATGTCGTCGGTTTCGTACAGCGAACGGGTGAACATCAACTCCCAGTGCAGCGACAGCGACTTGCGCTTGAGCGGCATGACGTCCAAGGTTTGCGGGTCATCGATCACGCCCAGGCAACCTTGTGGTCGCAGCACTTCAACCAGTTGCGCAAAGTGCTGATCGGTATGGGTAAGGCTGGCGACATGGCTGACTGACTCGATCCCCAAAGCCCGCAGTTGCCCTTGCAGCGGCGCACTGTGGTCGATGACGTGATGGGCGCCCAGTTCGCGCACCCAGTTGGCTGTCTCGGCGCGGGAGGCCGTACCGATAACCGTCAGGCGGGTCAGTTGCCGGGCCAACTGCACCAGCATCGAACCGACGCCGCCGGCGGCGCCAACGATCAGCAGGGCATCACCCTCCCCACCGTCCTCCACGATACCCAGGCGATCGAACAGCAGTTCCCAGGCGGTGATGGCCGTCAGCGGCAGCGCTGCTGCCTGCGCTGCCCCCAGGCTGCGCGGTTGATGCCCGACGATACGTTCGTCAACCAGATGATATTCACTGTAGCTGCCGGGCCTGGCGATGGAGCCGGCGTAATACACCTGATCTCCGGGCTTGAACAGGGTCACCTGGGCCCCGACTTCGCGGACGATTCCGGCCGCGTCCCAGCCGAGGATTTTCGGCTCTCCCGTGAAAGTTCCGGCGCGTACCTTAGTGTCGACAGGGTTGACCGACACGGCTTTGACCTCGACCAGAAGGTCCCGGGTCCCAGGGCTGGGTTTGGGCATAAAGATGTCTTGAAGAGACGCAGGGTCTTCGATAGGCAAGCCTTTTTGGATGTAACTGATCGCTCTCATAGGCACTCACTGCTGAATGTGGTTTGATTTGGCATTGAGTCTGGCGTGCCAGGCGGCCGGAAAAAACGGGCCCTGCCCGTCAACACTTTCATTGCAGGAGTGATAATGATCCGTCTCGACGACCTGGGCATCTTCGTTCGCAGTGCCGCGCTGGGCAGCTTTACCGCGGCGGCCCATGAGGCCGACCTGCTGCCCGGCCAGGCAGCCGAGGCAGTCAAGCGCCTGGAGCGTGAACTGGATGTGCGATTGTTTGCCCGCACCACACGCAGCTTGCGCCTGACAGCCGAGGGCGAGCAGTACCTTCCCTCGGCCCTTGTCGCCCTGGAAGCCCTCAGGCACGGGCGCGACAACCTGCGTCAGGAAAGCGCCCAGCTCAGCGGAACCTTGCAGGTGGCCGCGCCCTCCGATCTGGGACGCAACGTGTTGTTGCCCTGGCTCACGGCGTTTCGCCGAGAGCATCCACAGTTGAACCTGCGCTTGTTTCTCTCCGACCAGATCGCCGATCTTTTTCGCGATCCGGTAGATATCGCCATCCGCTATGGCCTGAACGCCGACGCCAACTATATAGCCCTGCCACTGGCGCCCTGGAACCGCAAGGTACTGGTGGCCTCGCCCGAGTACCTGGCGCAGCAAGGCAACCTGCAAGCCCCTGAAGACCTGCTCGAACACCAGTGCTTGCTGTACATGCAGCAGGGCCGGGTCTACGACAAATGGCAACTGGGAACGCAGACCGTCCAGGTGCGTGGCGCCCTGCTCTGCGATGACGCCGATATCGCCCGGCGCTGGGCCGTGGCCGGCGAAGGAATAACCTACAAGTCCTGGCTGGATGTGAGCGACGATGTACTGGCAGGAAGGCTTGTCGTGCTATTGCAGGATCACCCCGGGCCGGCCATGCCGCTGAGTCTGGTGTGCCCACACCGCAAGCAGTTGTCGCCTGCGGTGAGGCACCTTCACGCCTGGCTGTCCAGCCGCTTCGCCGAACTGGAGCGCGACTGATCAGCGGGAAGCCAACCCCCCCTGATCGAAAGCATTCCGGCGCCCCGCTTGCGCGCAATCGAATAATTTCAAGAGATGCTTGACCAGGGAGAACGGTCGTTCTACTCTGACTACATGGATAAGCCAATGACCGACACACGCGAAAAAATCCTGGCGACTGCCGAGAAGCTTATTTACGAAAACGGGATTCATGCCACGGGCATGGACCTCTTGGTAAAGACCTCTGGCGTAGCACGTAAAAGTATTTATCGTTATTTTGCGAATAAAGACGACGTAGCCGCAGCGGCACTCAATGCACGCGATATACGCTGGATGAAGTGGTTTAG
This sequence comes from Pseudomonas sp. LTR0, assembly GCF_036630035.1. Classification (NCBI taxonomy): domain Bacteria; kingdom Pseudomonadati; phylum Pseudomonadota; class Gammaproteobacteria; order Pseudomonadales; family Pseudomonadaceae; genus Pseudomonas; species Pseudomonas sp. LTR0. The sequence continues at coordinate 2,555,625 of NZ_CP123734.1, read as the reverse complement.
AAGTGAATGCGAAAAAGCGCAAACGCCAGAAGCGCGCATCCTTGGAATTTTTGATGTACTCAAAAGTTGGTTCGAGTCTGACGGTTTTCGCGGATGTGCGTTCATCAACACAGCCGGAGAGGTTGGTGACGCAGACGATCCTGTTCGGCAGATCGCAAAACTGCATAAACAAAAGCTGCTGGACTACACGCTAGAGCTGACCAGCGCATTACGGATTAACGATCCGGCTGGCTTGGCCAAGCAACTTTTTTTGATGATAGAGGGCACGATAACCGTGGCCCACGTCATGGGTGACTACACCGTTCTCGATAGTGCAAGAGAAATCGCAAAGATATTACTCAAGGACGTACAGCACGCAAGCGTTTGACGTTAAAGCAACACCCACTCAACTTAACCATCCAGAAGATTGGAGGCACCACCATGTCCAACGAACACACTCGTCCGCCACTTCCTCCTTTCACTCGCGAATCGGCGATTGAAAAAGTCCGACTCGCCGAGGATGGTTGGAATACTCGCGAACCCGAAAAGATTGCACTGGCCTATACGCCGAACACCCAATGGCGTAACCGTACCGAGTTTGCAAACAATCGTGAAGAAGCTCAGGGCTTCCTCACTCGCAAGTGGAAGAAAGAGCTGGACTACCGCTTGATCAAAGAGCTCTGGGCCTTCACCGACAACCGCATCGCCGTCCGTTACGCCTACGAGTGGCACGACGATTCGGGCAACTGGTTCCGCTCCTACGGCAACGAAAACTGGGAGTTTGAAGCCGATGGCTTGATGCACCGCCGTTTCGCCTGCATCAACGACATGCCCATCAAGGAAAGCGAGCGCAAGTTCCATTGGCCCCTGGGTCGCCGGCCGGATGATCACCCAGGCCTGACTGAACTGGGCCTGTAGGTCCTGCTAAACCTGATTCTTTTACATAGAGGATCAGGTTTTTTTGTTTGCCAGAAGCCCATCTTGCTCAGGCCGTCCTCAACCGCGACCTCAGCCCTGACCGCGCCGAGCGACGGTATCAGTTCCAGCACGAAGACCCATGGCCTCGACGATCACCGGGTTAATCGTAGTAGTGGAGATCGCGTTGTACCTACGCGGCCTCACGCCTAAAGATCGCTGGATACTTCTTTAACCAGCTCGATGAACACGCGCACGGCTGCGCTCAAAAAGGCCTCTTTTCGCCGCATGAGTACGGCCGTTCGCTGCAAGCGTTCTGGCTCCAGCGTGATGGCCACCAGATCGTCATGGGCCAAGGCAATTCTGGCAGGCAATAAAGTCGACAGCGTCGTCCGGCGAATGATTTCAATCACTGCGCCAAGGGCATTGACCTCCATCTGCACTTGCGGGCGAATTTCGTGTTTGCGGAAGTAGCGGTCAATTTGTTCGCGAGTGGCAAACTCTGGACTGAGCAGAACCATAGACTCAGCACTCAGCGCCTGCGATGCAATGGACCGCTCCTCGGCCAGGCGGTGTCTGCGGCTCACCACTAAAGCGAGGGTTTCGCTCAGTAAGGAAACGGCCTCGATGTCCGGAGAATTTATTTCATCGAACGCAATACCTACGTCCAGTTCTCCCGCCAAAAGCAGCTCCTCGATGCGCTCCTGAGAGATCTCTTTCAGGTTGAGGGTGATGTTTGGATACCGGAAGTGAAACGCCTCGATCAGCGGCCCCACCAGATAGGTCGTGAATGTCGGCGTGACGGCTACGCGCAATGAGCCGCGGCTGAGGTCGCTCACGTCATGGATGGCACTTTTACCCTCCCGCAGTTCCTGCTGAGCACGGCGCGCATAGTGAAGATAGACGTCTCCGGCATCCGTCAAACGTGTTGCGCGGCCTGAGCGGTCGAACAACTGGGCGCCAAGACTTTCTTCCAACTGCCTTACCTGCTGGGAAAGCGCTGGCTGAGATACGTGCAGCGCCGCTGCAGCCTTGGTGAAACTGAGGTGCTCCGCCACCGCAAGAAAGTACTGGATATGTCGAGCGAGCATGGCCTTACCCATAAGATTATCTGATTGTATGCATAATAAATGAGACTTTTACCTTATGTCATGCGCTGCTTAATCTTTGTCTCACACCCAGCGACATCGAGACAGCCACCATGAAAGCGATCATCGACGGTTTTCTGAAATTTCAGCAAAACGCCTTCCCGGAGCGGGTCAAACTGTTCAAGGACCTGGCCACCCAACAAAGCCCAAAGGCACTGTTCATCTCTTGCTCGGACAGCCGGCTGGTGCCTGAACTGGTTACCCAGCGCGAACCAGGCGATCTGTTTGTAATCCGCAACGCCGGCAACATCGTGCCTTCCTATGGCCCGGAACCGGGCGGCGTTTCGGCCTCGGTCGAATACGCGGTGGCCGGCCTCAACGTCGCAGACATCGTGATCTGCGGCCACTCGGACTGCGGCGCGATGACCGCCATTGCCACCTGCAAGTGCCTGGACCACATGCCTGCCGTAGCCGGCTGGTTGCGGTACGCAGACTCGGCCAAGGTGGTCAACGAAGCCCGCCAGCACCCGGACAAGCCAAGCAAAGTCGCTGCCATGGTGCGCGAAAACGTCATCGCGCAGCTGGCCAACATCCAGACCCACCCATCCGTGCGTCTGGCGCTCGAAGAAGGCCGCGTGACCCTGCATGGCTGGATTTATGACATCGAGACCGGATGCATCGACGCCTTTGATGGCAGTACCGGGACCTTCGTGTCTCTCGCAGCAAACCCGGAAGTCCACGCCGTTTCCCAGCAAGCCAGGCACGTTGCCTGAAACCTTACCTGTACCTTTGCCTACCCAGGAGATTCACCATGATCCAGACTCAAGCTACCCGCACTGCTCGCCAGGAACTGACCGAAACCATCATTTTGGCCAAGGCCCGCAAAGACCTCTCCTTCGCCGAAATCGTTGAAGGCACCGGCCTGTCCGAAGCTTTCGTTACAGCAGCGCTGCTCGGCCAGCATCCGCTGCCTGAAAGCGCCGCGAAGGTCGTAGGCGAGAAACTCGGCCTCGATGCTGATCAAGTCGCGCTGCTGCAATCGATGCCTATCCGCGGCAGCTTCTTCGACGGCGTGCCGAGCGACCCGACCATCTACCGTTTCTACGAAATGATGTCGGTATACGGCACCACCCTCAAAGCACTGGTGCACGAGAAGTTCGGCGACGGCATCATCAGCGCCATCAACTTCAAGCTGGACATCAAGAAAGTCGAAGACCCGGACGGTGGCCACCGCGCTGTGATCACCCTGGACGGCAAGTACCTGCCTACCAAGCCTTTCTGATGCAATTCAGCCCGGCGTCAGACGGCGCCGGGCTACATCCAACCTTGTTTGACAGGGAATGACGCTGTACTTAGGCATATTTCTTAGCCCCGTAAACGCAGATGACAGCACCCAGCGTCACGAGCAGCATCGTCCAGCTGACATGCTCGTGCAGAAGCAACGCTGCCAGCCCAAGCCCCATGAACGGCTGAAAGAGTTGCAGTTGGCCCACAGCCGCAATCCCCCCCTGGACGAGCCCTCGGTACCAGAACACAAACCCGATCAGCATGCTGAACAGTGAAACGTAGCCAAAGCTGAGCCACGCAGGGGCACTTACCCTGGCAAAGTCATCAGGGGCTGGAAGATTGACCACCGTCAGCAGCAGCATGAACGGCAACGCTACCAGCAATGCCCAGCTGATCACCTGCCATCCCCCCAATGTCCGCGACAGACGCGCGCCTTCGGCATAACCCAACCCACAGACCGCAACCGCAGCCAACATCAGCAGATCGCCCACCGCCGATGCCTCACCTCCGTTCATCAAGGCATAGCCAGCGACCAACCCGGCACCTGTCAACGAGAACAGCCAGAACAATGGCCGAGGTCGTTCACCGCCCCGCAGAACGGCAAAGCCTGCGGTACACAATGGCAGGAGCCCGACAAAGACAATGGAGTGAGCAGAGCTGATGTGCTGAAGGGCAAATGCTGTCAGTAGCGGGAAACCGATAACAACGCCGAGCGCTGTTACGGCCAAGGGCGACAAGTCCTCCCGTTTGGGTCGAGGCTGGCGTAGCACGATCAGAAAAAGCGCGCCCAGCATGGCGGCAATGGTTGCCCGGGCACAGGTGAGGAACGTCGGTTCGAAGTCGGCCACTGCCACTCGGGTTGCCGGCAACGAACCCGCAAAGATGGCGACGCCTATGAAGCCGTTGATCCACCCGCTTGCTGATTTTTCCATCGGTAAGTCCTCGATAAGCCAAGGCTCAGTACATCACCGACAGGATCACCCAGGCCATGTACAATCCAATACACTTAAACCAAACTGTTATGCATATGACTCCAGCACAGTTGAGGGCGCGATGAAACGGGACGGAACTCGAATTCGAGCTGTCATGGGTGAAATCCAGTCGCGGATCGCCTCTCGAACCTACACACCAGGCGCGAGAATTCCCTCGGTCCGCGCTATGGCGCAGACCATGCAAGTGTCGGTTTCTACGGTTCTTGAGGCCTATGAAAGGTTGATGGCAGAGGGTGTACTCAATTCTCGCCCTGGCTCCGGCTTTTACGTAGCCGGACCAGTGGCGCCCTTGGTACTCACCGAACTCGGCCCCAGGCTTGATCGTGAAGTGGACCCGCTGTGGATCTCCCGCCAGTCGCTTGAAACCGCTAGCGATGCGTTGAAACCGGGGTGCGGGTGGCTACCTCCCTCCTGGATGTTCGAAGCGGGCTTGCGGAAAGCGCTTCGAACCGTTGCCCGTTCTGACACGCTGAAACTGACTGAGTACGCCTCACCGCTTGGGCATCTGCCACTCAGGCACTTCTTGTCACGAAGGCTGACAGGCATCGGGATCGAAGCCCCTCTCGAGCAGATCATGCTCACGGAGTCCGGCACCCACGCCATCGACCTGATCTGCCGTTTTCTGCTGGAACCGGGGGACACCGTGCTGGTCGACGATCCCTGCTATTTCAATTTTCACGCACTGCTCAAAGCGCACAGGGTGAACATCGTAGGCGTACCCTATACGGCAACGGGCCCGGACATCGATGCTTTTGGCGCTGCCCTGCTAGCGCATGCTCCCCGGTTGTACATAACAAATGCAGGCATCCATAACCCAACCGGCGCCACCCTGTCTCCGGTCACGGCGCACAGGCTGCTGAAGCTGGCTGACAACTCCAGCCTGGTGATTGTAGAGGACGACATCTTCGGGGATTTCGAGAATGCACCAGCGCCACGGCTGTCTGCCTTCGATGGCCTCTCTCGTGTCATCCAGATAGGCAGCTTTTCCAAGACCATCTCCGCGTCGATTCGATGCGGCTACATCGCGGCTCGCAGTGACTGGATCCAGAGCCTGGTCGATCTCAAGATTGCGACTACATTCGGGGGTGGCCGCCTGGCCGCGGACATCATCCATCTGGCGATTACCGATAGCGGGTACCGCAAACACATGGAAAGCGTTCGCCTCAGGCTGGCCGAGGCCATGGAGAGAACGGTAGCGAAACTAAGGGCCGTTGGTATCAAGCCCTGGATAACGCCCCATTCAGGCATGTATGTCTGGTGCCAACTCCCTCAAGGCACGGATGCAGCCACGCTGGCCCGGGCTTGCTTGAATGAAGGTGTAGTGCTGGCGCCCGGAAATGCGTTTAGCCAGTCCATGACTGCGGGTGATTTCATCCGTTTCAACGTTGCCCAATCGGCTGATGCCAGGATTTACGAAGTGTTGAAACGAGTGCTGAGCGCCTGATAGCGAGCCTCATGGACTTTCATGATGGGGCAAGCGGTAACCAGATGCAGACTTCAAACCCATCCTGTCGACCTGTTGCCGGGGAGACCAATTTCATTCGCGCGTTTACTCCCTGCACGATGGTTTTGGCAATCGCCAAGCCCAGCCCCGAACCACTGATCTCACTGTGACCGCGCACAAAACGCTCGGTCAGGTGCTCTAATACAGACTGCGGCACTGCCGGGCCACTATTGACTACCCGCAGCTGTGCCTGCTCGGTGAGGCTGACTTCGACCGGCTGGTCCGTTGCACCATACTTCAGCGCATTCTCAATCAGGTTGCGCAGCAGGATGCCAAAGGCGTCCGGGTCAATGATCGAATACACGCTGGTCTGGCTTGGCAACCGCAACTCGATGCGCCGCCCGCTGCGTTGGTTCCACTCGTCCACGCCATGGGCAAGCAACGGGATCAGGTCTTGTGGCGTTTCGGACAACAGCCCGCCGCCCTCGGCTTTGGCCAACTGCATGAGCTTTTCTGAAAGCCTTGAAAGCTCGTGCAACGCGTGTTCGATCTTCTGTGCACGTACTCGCAGCGGCCCCTCCGGCGCTTCGTGGTGTAACCGCTGGATCTGCGCCAGGGTCGAGGCCAATGGTGTGCGTAGTTCGTGGGCGCTGTTGGCGGTAAAGCTGCGCTCGGCCTCAAGGGCGTTGCGTAAGCGCTCCAGCAGGTGATTGACCGCCTCAGCCAACGGATCGATTTCTGCAGGCAGGTGCTCCACCTTGATCGGAGACAGGTCACCCACACCGCGCGCTTCAATGGCACGACGGTAAGCCAGCACGCTGCGCAGGCTGAAACGCACCAATAACCAGGTACCCACCAGGCTGACAGGAATCAACACCATGAGGGGCAACAACAACGCAAACAAGGCCTCCCGCGCAGCTTCACGACGATGACCAAGCGGTTCGGCCACCTCGATGAACAGCGTCTGACGCAATGCGCTAGCGCCATACAATCGGTACTTTTCAGAAGTGGAGAAGCCTTCAGTTGGTTGTCGGTTGAAAATCTGCGGGTTGGCGTCGTGAGATTGCATCAGAATCTTGCCCTTGGCATCGCGCACCAGGTAAGTCAGGTATTCCTTGTGCATCTTCAGTGTCGCGACGTGTTGTGCTGTCCGGGATTCTTCCCGGTTGCTGATTTCCAGCACGGCCAAGGGCAGAATGCGTTGTGCAGTTTCTTCCAACGCGCTATCGAACGCTTCGTTCAACTCATGCCGCACCACTAGCCAGGCACCCACTGTCGCCACCAGCCAGAGTAAAGTCATACCAAGCGTCAGCCCTAGACCGAGACGTATTTGCAGGCTCGAAGAAGGCTTCATGCGGACATTAACCGATAGCCCATGCCTCGCACGGTTTCGATCAGCTCGCGTCCGAGTTTTTTACGCAGACGGCTGATGTATACCTCGATGGTATTGCTCTCGATTTCGGCGCCAAAAGCATACAGCCGCTCTTCGAGCTGCGACTTGGACAGTAGCGCGCCGGGGCGTTGCACAAACGCCTCGAACAGCGCCCACTCCCGCGCCGTGAGGTCCACCGTCGCACTGCCCCGTTGCACCGTGCGGGCACTCATGTCGACCTGCAAATCACCGAGTTTGATCTGTGGATTGGGATTGCCGCTATAACGCCGCCCCACCGCTGCCACGCGGGCCGAGAGTTCAAACAGGTCGAACGGTTTGACCAGGTAGTCATCGGCACCGGCGTTGAGGCCGGCGATACGATCGGAAATCTGATCCTGGGCGGTCAGGATAATCACCGGGGTCACGTCTCCTGCCGAGCGTTGTTGACGCAGAAAATCCAACCCGCGCCCGTCCGGGAGCATCAGGTCCAGCAAGATCAAGTCGTAAGGCGTGCTGCGGACGCTGTTGCGCGCGTGGTCCAAGCGCTGTACCCAATCGACGGCGTGGCCATCATCGGCAATCTGCTCGCGCACCGCTTCACCCAGGCCAGGAGCGTCCTCGACCAGTAGAACCCGCATCTGACACCTCCTGTGATGGTTGTCTTGCAGCACCTTAATCGCCTTGCCTGACGTGAATCTGAAAATTCAGCTGGCTGTCAGGAAGGCCCTTTAGGTTATGCCACAGACGCCGCCCTCGACAGGAGACAAGTCATGAAATCAGGTTTTATTGCCAATGCCACGCTGATGGGCTTGCTGCTCAGCGGTTACGCCCTGGCCGGTGACGACTGCAGCGACCCGGTCAGCGACTGGCAACCTCGTGAAACCCTGCGTCAGCAGGTAGAGCGCCAATACGGCTGGCGGGTGCAGCGCATCAAGGTCGACGATGGCTGTTACGAACTCAAGGGCCAGGACCGCAAAGGCAATGACATCGAAGCCAGCTACTCCCCGGCATCGCTGCACCTGAGGACACTCGAGGTCCATTTCCGCAATGACGGCGATGCCAGGGACTATCTCGGCAGCCCGCTCGCCGAATGACAACTCACCTGTCTATGAATTTTCCTGTCGTTCAGGTTGCTGTCAGCCGGCAGGTCCAGGCTCTCGACCTAACGATCAAGAGGACACGCTCATGAAAAAGATCATCGCAGCAACCTGCCTCATCGGCGCCATTACCCTGCCGGCGCTGGCCCAGGCCCGTGAAGTGACCTTGACCACGCAGCTCAAGGACTACAGCGGCAATGATGCCTACCTGGCGATCTACGTCACCGACGCCAATGGCCAGTACCAGAAAACCCTCTGGGTGGCCGGCAAGAAGGCCAAATATTACAAGCACCTGGCCGACTGGGCCCGTGGCAGCGGGATGAACCCGAGCGAGTTCGACGGGGTCAGCGGCGCCAGCGTCGGCAGTGGGCGCACGCTGAAAGTCAGCGTAGAACTGGCGGACACCCTGATTGATGCCGGGTATCAGATCCGCATCGACAGCGCCGTCGAGGACAAACGCGACGCCCGCGGCGATGTCAGCGTGCCGCTGACATCCAAGGGTGCAGGCAAGCCCGCGACCGGCAGTGGCTACGTCGACTCCTTTACTTACGATCTGTAGCACCCGCCACCTCCGGAGGCTGAACATGCTTCGTCAGTTCCATTCCCTTCCTGGCCTGATCGCCGCCCTGTTGGTCATGGTATTGGCCATCAGCGGCGCGATCCTGTCTGTCGAGCCGGCGCTGGAACGTCTGCACAATACGTCCACTTCTGCCGGGCAACTGAACGTCGGCCAACTTGCCGGGCGCGTTGCCAGCCACTTTACGGGGGTGGAGCAGATCCAGCGCTCAGCGTCCGGCACGGTGATCGTCTACTACAACCAGAACGGCAAGGCCGGGGCGGAGAAGGTCGACCCACTGACCGGCCAAGGGCTCGCCCCTTACGAGCCATCCGCGTTCACCCGCTGGGTGAAAGACCTGCACCGCTCGCTGTTCCTTGGCACGCCGGGCCATGGCGTATCGGGTGTTGGTGCCCTGCTCATGCTGGCGCTGTCAGTGTCCGGCGCGCTATTGCTGGCCCGACGCCTGGGTGGCTGGCGCAACCTGCTGCGGCCGCTGCGGGGCACTTTCAGCCAGCGCTGGCATGCTGAAGTCGGGCGACTGGCCTTGCTCGGGCTGTTGTTGTCGGCACTGAGCGGGGCCTACATGTCCGCCACCACGTTTGGTTTTATCGCCGACGGCAGTCAAGGTGAACCCGCCTTCCCTGCGCACGTCAGCGCCGGTCCGGCCTTGCCGGTGGCGAAGCTGCAGGCCTTGCAGGCCACCGACTTGAACGACTTGCGCGAGCTGGTCTACCCGAGCCCCGGCAACCCCCGCGATGTGTTCTCCCTGCGCACAGCACAGGGCGACGGTTACGTGGATCAGGCCAGCGGCGCCTTGCTGTCCTATCAAGCTCACGACCCAATGCTCAACCTCTATGAATTGGTCTACCAGTTGCACACTGGCGAAGGCCTCTGGTGGCTGGGCCTGTTGCTCGGGCTCTGCGCCCTCTGCGTGCCGTTGATGAGCGTGACCGGCATTCTGTTATGGTGGCGCCGCCGCAAGGCTGGCCCGAGCCTCCGCCACAACAGCCCTGCGCATGCCGCCGACAGCGTGATTCTGGTGGGCAGTGAAAACAACAGCACCTGGGGTTTTGCCAAAACCTTGCATGACGCCTTGCACCAGAGCGGCCATCAGGTGCACAGCGCGGCGATGAATGACTGGTTGGGCGATTACCGTAGTGCCCAACGGGTGTTCATCCTCACCGCGACCCACGGTGACGGCGATGCGCCGGCCTCGGCTTCGCAGTTCCTGGCACGGCTGGCCAATACCGGCATCAAGCCCGGCCTACCCTTTGCGGTGCTGGGCCTGGGCGACCGCCAGTTTGCGCAGTTCTGTCAGTACGCCCATCAAGTGCAGGACGCCATGTTGCAGGCCGGTGGCTCGCCATTGCTGGGGCTGGAAACCGTCAACCGCCAGTCCCCTCAGGAGTTTGCGCGCTGGGGCCACGCGTTGGGCGACGTGTTGGGGCACGCGCTGGCGCTGGTTCATACCCCGCAGCGGCCGCGTACCCATTCACTAGAGCTGACAGAGCGGATTGCCTATGGCGAACAGGTAAATGCACCGACCCATGTCCTGCGCTTCAAAGCGCGCGGCGGACTGCCGAGCTTTCTGGCCGGCGACCTGGTCGGGATTCTGCCCCCGGGCAGCCCAATCCCGCGCTTCTACTCGCTGGCCAGCGGTTCCCAGGACGGCGTGCTGGAGATCTGTGTGCGTAAACACAACGGGGGCATGTGCTCGGAGTTTCTTCACGGCCTGGACATTGGCGCCCAGATTGACGCCTTCATTCAGCCCAACCCGCAATTTCGTCCGGCATCGGGCACGCACCCGGTAATCCTGATCGGCGCCGGTACCGGTATCGGTCCTTTGGCCGGCTTTATCCGCAACAACAGGGCCCGACACCCGATGCACTTGTATTGGGGCGGGCGCAACCCGGCCTCGGACTTTCTCTACGAACCGGAACTCAACCAATACTTGTCGGACCGCCGCCTTACGCAATTGCACGCCGCCTTTTCTCAGGTCCCGGAGCGCAGCTACGTACAAGACCGACTGATCAGTGATGCCCTCGCCTTGCGCCGGCTGATTGAAAAAGGTGCCCAAGTACTGGTGTGTGGCAGTCGCGAAATGGCCAAAGGCGTGATGCAGGCCCTGGATGAAGTCTTGGCGCCCCTCAACCTCAGCGTGCTGACCCTCAAGGCACAAGGACGCTACCGTGAAGATGTCTACTGAGTTGCAGCGTTACAGCCTGAACGGCGAAACCATGGGCACCCGCTACACTGCCCTGTTTTATGCCGGGGCCGGGCTTGATACCGACGAAATTGGCCAGCAACTGGCCCGCGCCGTGGCCCGGGTGGACCAGCAAATGTCCACCTGGAAACCCGACTCGGACCTTAACCGCCTCAATGCCGCCCCCGAGCAGCAATGGGTGTCGGTACCCAACGAACTGGCCACGGTGCTGTCTGCTGCATTGCGCGTCAGCCGGCAATCCGGCGGCGCCTTCGACATCGCTGTTGGTGACCTGGTGAACGCGTGGGGCTTCGGCCCAGCGGCGCGGCAGGTCACAGCGCAGGGGACCGGCACAATTGCGCCGCGCTCCCGGCTGTCAGCCGACGCCGCATTGGAGGTTGAGCCACAACGCAATCAGGTGCGCAAGCGCGCGCCGGCGAACCTTGACTTGAGTGGGATTGCCAAAGGTTTTGGCGTGGATGAACTGGCCCGTTGCCTGGAAGGTTCAGGTATCACTCGCTACCTGGTCGGTATCGATGGCGAAATGCGCGCCCGGGGCGTCAAACCTGACGGACAATGCTGGGTCGTGGCCCTGGAAAAGCCCAAAAGGGGCGTGCGTGAGGTCATGGGTGTGATGGAACTAAGCGATACCTCAATCGCGACCTCCGGGGACTACCGACAGTGGGTCGACGTGGCCGGTCAGTCCTATGCTCACACCATGAACCCGGCCACCGGCGCGCCACTGCGCAACTCGCTCGCCGCCGTCACCGTGGTGGCGGCCTCGTGCATGCTCGCCGATGCCTGGGCCACGGCGCTGATGGTCCTGGGCGAAACCGAAGGCCCTCGTCTGGCTCAGGAGCGCGGGATGGACGCGCTGTTCGTGCTGCGCGAGGGCGAACAGTTCAAAGAAATATCCATTGTCGGCGGACAGTTGCAGGCGCAAATTGAAACCCGCTGACGCCGGCTGCAGGCGCGCTCGGCACCCGTGCAACTTGAACCGCCTGATGACAGGGAGCCCGTTAAACAGTGAAATTCATGCACAGACACACCGAGGCACACAGAAGCGATCGTATCGGCTGGCTGCGCGCCGCTGTCCTGGGTGCCAACGACGGCATTGTCTCTACCGCCAGCCTGCTGATAGGCGTCGCGGCCGCCGACGCCAGCCATGCCACGTTGCTGGTCACCGGAATGGCGGGGCTGATGGCCGGGGCCATGTCCATGGCCGCTGGCGAGTACATTTCGGTACATTCCCAGGCCGATACCGAACGGGCGGACTTGTCCCGCGAACGGGCAGAACTGGCCAGCGACCCGAAAGCTGAGCACATCGAACTCGCCAACATCTACATACATCGCGGGGTAGCACCCGAGCTGGCGCATCAAGTGGCCGATCAACTGATGGCTCATGACGCATTGGGCGCCCACGCGCGGGACGAACTGGGCATCAGCGCCACGCTTGCCGCCAAACCCTTGCAAGCCGCCCTGGCGTCCGCCGCCAGTTTCGTGGTGGGCGCCGCCTTGCCACTGGCGGTGACTTTTGTCGCGCCGGAGCACAGCGTGGTGCCTTGGATATCGGGCATGTCATTGGTATTTCTCGGGTCATTGGGGGCTATTGCCGCCAAGACTGGCGGGGCCAGCATCATGACGGGCGCCTGTCGGGTGACCGTCTGGGGGGCGCTGGCCATGGGCGTCACGGCTCTGGTGGGTCGCTTGTTTGGCGCGGTGGTCTAGCGTAAGAAGCGGACCTCAGGCCGTGCAGTCGGCGGCCTATGAATCGATCCGCCCTGGTGCAGTTCGGCCAGGGCGCTATACATCAGGTTTAAAGCGGTTTGAAAAGGCACATCATGCAACTGCATTTCCGACCTCTCAGCGACGCCTCCATCGCTGACATCATCGCGCTCAACAACAATCCCGATGTCTTACGCCAAATGCCCTTGGGTCGTCCCGACTTTGACGAAAGCAAGTGCAAGGTGTGGGTCGCCCAAAAAGAGGCCCAATGGGCACTGAATGGCTATGGTCCCTGGGCTTTTTTCGTTGAAGATGAATTCGCCGGCTGGGGTGGCCTGCAGCAGGAAGACGGTGACGCTGATCTTGCCTTGGTACTTCATCCAGACTACTGGGGGCTTGGCAGAGTGATTTTCGATGAGATCGTACGGCGCGCTTTTCAGGAGATGGGGCTTGAGTCGATCACCCTGTTGCTTCCACCAACCAGAACACGAATCAAAGGTATTCTTCGCCTGGGGTTTCGCCTTGACGGAGAGGTGGATATCGACGGCACGCCCTTCTCGCGCTATCGGCTACTCGCCACGGCCAAGCATTGACTTGTTGGCTGGATCGCCGGGGCACGCCCCTGCCCTTTTTGGATTGCGGTATACCCATCCGTCAGCCGCATGACGCGCTGGGTGGCGATACACCCAAGCGCTATGCTTGCTCAGGCAGGAGGGCCGCGCATGTGTGGAAGGTTGAGCCAGTACCGAGGCATACACGATTTTGTCGAAACCCTGAGCCTGCCAGAGGCCTGGCGGAACAACGTCGGCGACCAGCCACTTGGCCGGTACAACGTCGCGCCGACCACGCCGGTGGCAGTGCTGCGAATGGATGAGGCGGGCCCGCGGGCGGACCTGGTGAGATGGGGATGGCGGCCCCATTGGGCGACCGACCGTGCTGCGCCGATCAACGCCAGGGTCGAAAAGGTGACACACGGCCCCTTCTTCCGGGCAATCTGGCCGCACCGAGGCATAACGCCGATCGACGGCTGGTATGAATGGGTCGATGAAGGCGGACCGAAGAAACAGCCGTACTACATCCGACGCCGCGACGGGCGCCCTTCCCTTTGCGCCAGCATCGGCCAGTTCGCTGGCGGCGAGCATGATGGGTTCGTCATCATTACGGCCGATGCCCAGGGCGGAATGGTAGATGTGCACGACCGCAGGCCAGTGGTTTTGGCCCCAGACCTTGCGCGTGAGTGGATGCAAACCACGACGCCGGGCGAACAGGCCGAGCAGATGGCGCTCAACCTGGGCGAGCCAGCCGAGGCCTTCGAGTGGTATCGAGTGAGCACAGCCATTGGCAATGTGCGCAACCAAGGTGCCGAACTGATACAGCCGCTTCAGTGATGCGGTAGTAAGTTCTTCCGGCTCGAGTACCGGCAGCGCAACATCACCGAACGGATGTTTGGCTGGCTGAAAGAGAGGCGCCCTCACGAAAACGCATCAGTTGGTTCGCGAATTGGTCCGAAGGGCTTCGCCCAGCGCCTATGCCGCTCCGGCATAACATGCTCCACGCAGGTGCATGCTCTGCCGGCAGATTGTAGCGTCAATCATCCAAAGACCTGGTTGAGCGCCTAAATCTCGAATGTGAAAACATGGGCGCTGTCATTGAATCAAGCTGGATACAATTGATCATCTATCGAGACTGTAAGTGGCGAACGTTCTCCGCCGGTATGGAGTGTGGTATCCGTTTCAATCAACATGACCGCACATTCATCTTCGGCGATAGGTTTGTGTCGCACCCGTTTGGGAATAATGCAAAACTCCCCTGCATTCAAGACAATGGTGCGATCTTCGAGCTGAATGCAAAGCGTGCCATAGATTACTGAAAACATCTCGTCTTCATGTTCGTGCGCATGCCAAACAAATTCTCCTTTCAGTTTTGCAATTTTGACGAACTGGTTATTGACGCGACCGAGGACTCGGGGCTTCCAGTATTCTGTGAGCGTATCCAGTTCATTTCGTAGGTTGATGCTATCCAAGGTGTTGATCATTCTTGCTCATGTCCATGTGTCAGTCTGTGCCTTGCAATCTAAAGAGGAGCGTGAACTTTGAGTAGCGACGAATTATAATGCCGCTATTAACACTGCTAATGGCTTGACATGAACAAAACTCACAACCTTGATCTGGCACTGCTCAGAGCCTTCGTCGAGGTGGCGGATACTGGGAGCATGAGCGTTGCGTCAGTCAACCTGCACCTGACACAAGGTGCTGTTAGCCAGCGAATCAAACGTCTGGAGGCATTCCTCGACTGCCAGTTATTGCTGCGTGATACACAGGGCAGTCGTCTGACGGGTAAGGGAAAATCGCTGCTGCCAGACGCCCGTCGTCTGCTACGAATGCATGACGCTTTCTGTGCCTCCATTGGTGGAAGGGAATCAGCAGCCTCGGTGCGCCTTGGGCTCCCCTTCGATATGGCCGGAGCCCCGCTTGCCCACTTGCTCAAAGCTTTTAGTAATGCCTTTCCGAGGGTCGAGGTAAAGATCTTCAGTGCTTCTTCGACGGATCTCGACCAAGCGTTCACCAACGGCAAACTCGATCTGGTGATCAGTCAAGGCCCGACCAACGTCGAATTGGGCGAACGGTTGGCTGTGGATCAACTGGTATGGTTGGGCAACGAGGTAACAGCAGCACAGCGGCCATTGGCACTGTGCTTTCTGACTGCGAATTGTGCCTTTCGCGATACCGTTTTCCAGCGTCTGGACGAAGAAGGTATTGTTGGAAAGATGGTGTTCGAAAATGCATCAGCCGATACCACATTGACCATGGTTCGCAATGGGCTTGCGGTTACGCCTTGGCTGCAACGCCTAGCGCCCGAAGATATCATCCTGCCATTGCCGGATTGTGGGCTACCGACACTGCCCGAATTCGCGGTACGGTTGCAGTCGTTGGATGATGCTACTCGTCCTGTTTCTGATCTTGCCGATCTTATCAGGGATCATTTCAAGCGCTCAGATATCTCACTCTCCGAAGAAATGGTAGGCATTAGTTAAAGCGCCCCACATGCGTTGAGTTCGGTGGGGGCCTTGAGGTGTTCATCATGAGATTTTTGGCGCCTGCCAGATCGAGCGCCGCCCGCGCGGCGCATCGCGAGCTGCGCTCGCTCCTACGTTTGTTTCGGGCCAGTCATGCCTGTGACAGGCGCGCGCGACCGCCTGGTTTGTACCACGCGCTACTGAGCCATGCGCCAAGGCGTTCGCGCGCAAAATCCTCAGGAACAATTGGCCCGTAACAAACGTAGGAGCGAGCGCAGCTCGCGATGCGCCGCGCGGGCGGCGCTCGATCTGGCAGGCGCCAAAAACCTCATGACGAACAATTCCAGGCCCCACCGAACCCAACGCCATGATCGGGGGTCCGCATCTCGCCAACATTGCAGCGGTAGAAGTGGTGTCATTCCGACAGGTCACTGCCGCGCACATAGCCCAACGTCAGCAACACCTCGTCTCGCGCTGCCTCATTGCGATGCTCTAAAACCTCGACCAGCACATCGATCTCAGGCTTGGCTGCAAGTTGCGGCACAGCCGTGCTGCCTACATGGTGAATGGCGAGAAGCTCATCGCCGAACACCGAGGCGAGCAGAACGTTGACCGCCTCATACCGCTGCGGCCATGCAGGGTCGTAAGCCGTGATCTTGCTGGTCAGCGCCATGGGGCCTCCTTGGGCAAGTGAAAACGTTCCGATGCGCCTACACGGCAGGCACCTGCCGCCAATCAAGCGCGGTCTGGCATCTAACGGCCTTGCACAACCTGATCAGGCTGAGTGCCCATACTCGCGAGAAAAACATCGGTATCCCGATTGGTTCGTAGGCAGACCACGCGACAGCCCGACGGGGCCGTCGCCACGAATCGCTTTATCGCCTCCCGAGACGAGGTTTTCGTCCGCCACATGAACCTGAAAAACTCCGGAAGGTTGGCCAGCAACTCCGGGCAATTGTCCGGCAAGTCAGGCCGGGATCGACCCCGGTTCAACACCGTTCTGAGGAGCACGCGCCAGAATCGAAGCGGAGCCGAGCGATCAATCCATATCAACATGTCAGCGCGGGCCAGCCGGTTGTTCCATGTGGTCGAATGCCCGCCTTCGAAGATCCAGCGTTCACGGGCCTCGACCTCATGACAAAGACGCGTCTTCTCGTCCCGGCTCCGCTCGACCCACCCTGGCTGCCAATGAATCGTGTCGATGTGCACGACCGGCAAGCCAGTGCGCTCGCCAAGCTTGCGCGCCAGGGTACTTTTCCCAGCCCCTGGCTGACCAATAATCATCACCCGCTGCATTCAAGCTCCCTCTCGCCATGCCTGCTGAATTTTGGGCGCGCGATTCTACGGCAATGGGCGACGCGGTCAACTGCAAGCGCACTCATGCTCTGGGCGTCCTTCACAAGTCGGCAGCTGATCACTGCTCAAGTGGTGTAACTCATCATGGCGCTGGCCACTGAGTTCGCCGTTTGGGTGATCACGGCCGACAGCTTGGCTTGAGGATTATCGCTGACCGTCTCGAAAGCCTTCAATTGCATGTAGCGTCTTTGCAGGCGCCACGCGTCGTTCTGCACGCGGATCGCCGCAGAGAGACTGCCTGGGGCCTGGTAGTCGGCCCTGTCAGCCGCAATTGAGCGTGAAGGCCGTTGGTGTCACCAAAAGTCGGTATGGAGTTGGCAAGGGATACGGAAAACGGTGGTTCAGAGGACTGATGGGGGGCATCCCACTGCTCGTAGATACGTTCAAAATCTGGTTGCATGAGTTCGACCCATACCCCCCCGCTATAGGGCTCATCACGCTGCAATACGGGAAGAGGTAGCGTTGCCCGGACAAAGAATCGTTCGGCGGAAAACAAGCTCAATGTCATCGCTGGCGTGTTCCTTTCCGCACTCATTGCAGATCATCTCAAAAGCTCCCGTTGCATCTACCGGTTTAATGCCTTGTACAACGTTAGGGACAATGGCTGCGGTTGCCAGCGACGGCTGGATCCATCTGGACACCTTTGGCCTGTGGCTACTGGAATGACGATTCTGATCCAGATGAGAGAACACTGTGAGTCACTACGGAGCCGCTGTGCGGGCCGACTGGCTTCACTTTCTTAGTACTTTGGGCGTCGCCTGTGGCGGTCCAAAGAGCAACCCTTACCCGGGCAGAGCCCGGAGGATGGACAAATGCACGTACTGACTTTTAGCCAGGCACGCGCCGAACTGAAGCAGACAATGGATGATGTTTGCCGGGACCATGAGCCCGCCGTAATCACGCGACAGCGTGGCGAACCCGTAGTGATAATGTCCCTGGAGGACTACAACGGGATGAACGAGACCATTCACCTGTTGGGATCGTCCAAAAACGCTTCGCGCTTGCGCTCATCCATCGATCAGCTCCGGGACGGCCAGGCCTTGGCGAAGGAGCTGGACCTCAATGAGCAAGAACCAGAAGCAGCGGAACAAGGATGAAGCCCGCGACAAGGTAAGCGTGAAGTTCACCAAAGAGGGCTGGGAGGATTACTGTCACTGGCAGAGTGCCGACCTCACCATACTTGGCAACGTCAACCGCCTGATTGACGTGTGTCTACGCACCCCCTTCACGGGTATTGGCAAGCCTGAGCCGCTGAAAGGCGATTTATCTGGCGTGTGGTCCCGTCGCATCACCCGTGAGCACCGTCTGGTCTACTTCTTCGAGGCCGGTATGCTCACCGTTCTGCAATGCCGCTACCACTAAAACGACTAAAGCACTGTACTGTGCTGTGCGCGAGCTGCCTCCGCCACTGTTACAAGGGCGGTCGGTGAACGAAATCACACGCGCGGTCGTTTGGCGCTGGGTGTCCAGTTCTTAGGGATAGGCTATCCGCAGGCTCACGCAGAGGTGCACTACCGCGCTGCACGGGAATCGCCGTTCCTCTTGCCGCCCGGTAATAATGGGGAGCACGTCAAGCAGATGTCGGACCTGCACCACCAGTAGCGGCCAATCCTGAAAGGTTTGGGCATCAGGTACCGCCCCCGTATAACTGCCGCCACACCTATGCGACAATATGCTCAATGTCTGGTCTCAACCCCGCATTTATCGCCCAACAGCTCGGGCAAGGCGTGCAGATGCTCTTATCGACTTATGCGCGCTGGATTAACTCGTCTAACGACTGGCAGGAGCTGGATAAGCTCCAAATTGGTCCGTAGCTGCGAAGAAGCCACGTAAGTTATTGATAGGTAAGCTCCTTGATCTCCACCGCTAACATCACCATGCAGTTCGGCTCCAAGCCACTGTTCGAAAACGTTTCCGTCAAATTCAACAACGGCAACCGCTACGGCCTGATCGGCGCCAACGGTTGCGGCAAGTCGACCTTCATGAAAATCCTCGGCGGCGATCTGGAGCCGTCCGCAGGCCAGGTCATGCTCGAGCCGAATACCCGCCTGGGCAAGCTGCGCCAGGACCAGTTCGCCTACGAGGAATTCACCGTGATCGACACGGTGATCATGGGCCACGGCCAGCTGTGGAAAGTCAAAGCCGAGCGTGACCGTATCTACTCGCTGCCGGAAATGACCGAAGAAGACGGCATGGCCGTCGCCGAGCTGGAAACCGAATTCGCCGAAATGGACGGCTACACCGCCGAGTCCCGCGCCGGTGAACTGCTGCTGGGCCTGGGTATTCCACTGGACCAGCACTTCGGCCCGATGAGCGAAGTGGCACCGGGCTGGAAGCTGCGTGTACTGCTGGCCCAGGCGCTGTTCTCGGACCCGGACGTGCTGCTGCTCGACGAACCGACCAACCACCTGGACATCAACACCATCCGCTGGCTCGAAACGATCCTCACGGCGCGTAACAGCACCATGATCATCATTTCCCACGACCGGCACTTCCTCAACAGCGTCTGCACCCACATGGCTGACCTGGATTACGGTGAGCTGCGCCTGTTCCCGGGCAACTATGACGAGTACATGACCGCAGCCACCCAGTCGCGTGAGCAGCTGCTGTCGGACAACGCCAAGAAGAAAGCCCAGATCGCCGAGCTGCAAACCTTCGTCAGCCGCTTCTCGGCCAACGCCTCCAAAGCCAAGCAGGCCACTTCACGTGCCAAGCAGATCGACAAGATCCAGCTGGCCGAGGTCAAGCCGTCCAGCCGCGTCAGCCCGTTCATTCGCTTCGAACAGACGAAAAAACTGCACCGCCAGGCCGTAGTCGTCGAGAAAATGGCCAAAGCCTTCGACGACAAGGTGCTGTTCAAGAACTTCGACATCACCGTCGAGGCGGGCGAGCGCGTTGCGATCATCGGCCCCAACGGTATTGGCAAGACCACCCTGCTGCGCACCCTGGTCGGCGAGATGACCCCGGATGCCGGCTCGGTAAAGTGGACCGACAGCGCCGAAGTGGGCTACTACGCCCAGGACCACGCCCACGACTTCGAAGACGACATGAGCCTGTTCGACTGGATGGGCCAGTGGACGTCTGGCGAGCAGGTGATCCGCGGCACCCTGGGGCGCATGCTGTTCTCCAACGACGAGATCCTCAAGTCGGTGAAGGTGATTTCCGGTGGTGAACAAGGTCGCATGCTGTTCGGCAAGCTGATCCTGCAGAAGCCGAACGTGCTGGTGATGGACGAGCCGACCAACCACCTGGACATGGAATCGATCGAAGCGCTGAACCTGGCGCTGGAAAACTACCCGGGTACCCTGCTGTTCGTCAGCCACGACCGTGAGTTCGTGTCGTCGCTGGCCACGCGCATCATCGAGCTGTCGGCCGATGGTGTGGTGGACTTCAGCGGTACTTACGATGACTACCTGCGTAGCCAGGGTGTGCTGGTCTGATTGAAGGCCAAGGCCTGGCCACCTTGTGTGGCTGGGCCTCTTCGCGGGCTTGCCCGCGAAGCCCCCTCCCACCGACTGACACTACCCGACGAATAATTCGTTAGCCTGCTTTCTTTTCCTTCGCGCACCAGCCATGATGGGTCCACGCCCAACCGCCCGCCCGCGAAAGAGCCCATGACCGCGCAACAACCTGCCCCCGCCAGTAACACGCTGCACATCACCCTGCAGATCCTGTCGATCGTTTTCTATACCTTCATTGCCTTCCTATGCATCGGCCTGCCGATTGCGGTACTGCCCAGCTATGTGCACGACCAACTCGGCTTTGGCGCAGTAATCGCCGGTGTAACGATTGGCCTGCAGTATCTGGCCACGCTGCTGAGCCGCCCGTTTGCAGGGAGGGTGGCGGACACCTTGGGAGGGAAACAGGCCATCCGCTTTGGCCTGCTGGGGATTGCCGGTTGTGGGGTGTTGACGTTGCTGTCAGCCTGGACCCTCACCTTACCGCTGCTGAGCCTGGCACTGCTGCTCGGTGGACGTTTGCTGCTGGGCATCGCCCAAGGGCTGATCGGCGTGGCCACCTTGAGCTGGGGCATCAGCCAGGTCGGCCCCGAGCACACTGCCAGGGTCATCTCGTGGAACGGTATCGCCTCCTATGGCGCGATCGCCATCGGTGCGCCAATGGGCGTGCTGGCCGTGGACGGGCTGGACTTCAGCGTGCTGGGGCCGGCTTTGCTGGTGCTGGCAACCCTTGCCCTGCTGGTGCTTCGCAAGCGCCCCGACGTGGTCGTGGTACGCGGCGAGCGCCTGCCCTTCTGGTCGGCGTTCGGCCGGGTTGCCCCGTGCGGCCTGGGTTTGACCCTGGCCTCGATCGGCTACGGCACCTTGACCACCTTCGTCACCCTGTATTACCTCGAGCGCGGCTGGGCTGGCGCGGCCTGGTGCCTGAGTGCGTTTGGTGTGTGCTTCATCATTTCGCGGCTGCTGTTCGTCAACGCGGTCAACCGCTTCGGTGGCTACAACGTGGCGGTCGCCTGCATGGCCACCGAAGTGCTTGGCCTGAGCCTTCTGTGGCTGGCGCCGTCGCCGCCCTGGGCGCTGGTTGGCGCCGGGCTGACCGGTTTCGGGCTGTCGCTGGTGTACCCGGCATTGGGCGTGGAGGCGATCAGGCAAGTCCCCAGCAGCAGCCGCGGCGCGGGGCTGGGTGCCTATGCAGTGTTCTTCGACATGGCCTTGGCCATTGCCGGCCCAGTGATGGGGGCCGTCGCTGCGCACCTGGGGTATGCCTCGATCTTCTGCGTGGCTGCCCTGCTCGCCTTGGCCGGGGTCGGCCTAACGTTGTTGCTGGCGCGGCGCGCCCGTCGCAGCTGAACGCTCAGCCGGCGCTGGCGCACCCAGCGCCTGGCTGAAGAACGCCGCCGTTTCTCGCTGCAGCGAGCGATGGATATGCCGGCGGTCGACGCCATCGGCATCCTTGCACAGCGCTGCCATCCGCGCGTACTGCTCGGCATCGCAACGGGCCATGAATACGAAGTGCCCGGCACCGGCCAACAGGCGGTAGTCCGGTGTGACCGGCAGTTTGCGGGCCAGGGCCTCGGCATTACGGTCCACAGCCACAAGCTGATCGCTGTCGCCACTGTAGATCAGCACGGGTACCTGTACCCCGGCCAAGGCATGGCGCCCGAACAACAGGCTCAGCGGCGCCATCAACATGACCGCCCCCACTCGCGGGTCGGTCTCAGGCGCCAGTTCGCTGCGGTCGGCAATCAGTATGCCGTGGGTTTTGCAGGCGTCTGCGTCCTTCGGGCGCTCCAGGCAGTACTGACGCAGACGGTCCAGATCGGGGCGTGCACCAGACAGGATCAACGCGGTTTCTCCGCCGGCCGAGTAGCCGATAACCCCCACCTTGCCTTCGTTCAGATAAGGCCCGACCACCCTATCAGCGCGCGCTGCGGTGATCGCCGCGCTGAGTTGTAGCGGCCGTCCATAAAGGTTGCTCAGGGTGCCAAGGCGACTGTGGTCGCGCACGTTGTCCCCCGGGTGCACAACCGCCACCACCACGAACCCTTGCCGCGCCAGCGACGTGGCCAGGTAATGCAAGGCCAATGGGCTGCCCGTATTGCCGTGAGACAGCACCAGCAACGGGAATCGGCCCATGGCGACGGGCGCCTCTTCGGCCACATCGACGGGATACCCGTCTATTCGGCTGCGACGGGTCTTGCCAATGGCCGGGTAGAACGCAAGCGCTTGCATTGGGCGGCTATCGACCGGGTCGGTCAAGGTCATAAGGTGCAGGCCGGCAACCCACGGCGCGGCCTCGGCGCGGACCAACAGGCCGCCGAGCAAGACCAGCGCCAACACGCAGCGTGCAATGGTCATCGGCCAGCGGTTCCTTGCAGGACGAGGAGATAGCTCAGCATAAAGACGGCCGGGCTCGTGCCGGATGAAAACTGGATGAAACCGCCGTCATGCATGTTGCGCCGGCGCCCCGTGCATTTGCGTATCGCATCGAACCCGTGGCATAGATGCAGGTCCACGTTGTTACGTGACGTTTTCGCGCCATTGAAGGAGATTCATGCATGAGCAAGCCTGCCTACGTGCCACCCAAAGTCTGGCGCAACGACGCAGCCTCCGGCGGCCAGTTCGCCAGCATCAACCGCCCGGTAGCCGGCCCGACTCACGACAAGGACCTGCCGCTGGGCAAGCACCCGCTGCAGCTGTATTCCCTGGCCACGCCCAATGGCGTCAAGGTCACCATTGCCCTTGAGGAGCTGCTTGCCCTGGGTCACGCCGGTGCCGAATACGATGCCTGGCTGATTCGCATCGGCGAGGGTGATCAGTTTTCCAGTGGCTTCGTCCAGGTCAACCCCAACTCGAAGATTCCTGCCCTGCTCGACCGTAGCGTGGAGCCGCCGGTGCGGGTGTTCGAATCAGGCTCGATCCTGCTGTACCTGGCTGAGAAGTTCGGAGCTTTGCTGCCAAAATCGCCGGCTGCGCGCACCGAAAGCCTGAACTGGTTGTTCTGGCAGATGGGTGCGGCGCCTTACCTGGGCGGTGGCTTTGGCCACTTCTACGTGTATGCACCAGAAAAGTTCGAGTACGCCATCAACCGCTTCACCATGGAGGCCAAACGTCAGCTGGACGTACTTGATCGTCGCTTGGCCGAAAGCCGTTATCTGGGCGGCGAGGAATACAGTATTGCCGATATTGCCGTGTGGCCTTGGTATGGCCAACTGGTACGCGGCAACCTGTATGACGCCGCGCAGTTCCTGGCGGTTGACGAGTACCCGAACGTACAGCGCTGGGCCGAGGAAATTGCCCTGCGCCCTGCGGTGCAGCGCGGTACACGGGTGAACCGTACCTGGGGAGATGAAGACAGCCAGGTGCCGGAGCGCCATAGCGCCGCAGACCTGGCAGGTTGACGCAGACCATGTGGGAGCGGCCCTTTGGCAACAAAAGGCCGCCCCAACAAAGGGCCGCGTAATGCCTGTGAATGCCCCCGACAATGCTCCCCTGCATCAAACCATTTGCCCCCGCGCAAACCTGCGTCCGCCAAGCCCTTCTTGTACACTCCTCGCATTAGCCCCCACTTGCACATTTTTTGGTGAACGCATGATCGAGGTAACCGAGGTTTCCATTGCCGAGCTGCGCGACGCGCTCGAGTCGGGCCGCACGACGGCGGTCGAGCTGGTCAAGGCCTACCTGGCACGTATCGACGCCTACGATGGCGCCGACACCGCCACTGCCCTCAACGCCGTAGTGGTACGCAACCCGGAGGCGCTGAAAGAAGCCGAGGCCTCCGACGCTCGCCGTGCCAAGGGCCAGGTGCTTAGCCCGCTGGACGGTATCCCCTACACCGCCAAGGACAGCTACCTGGTCAAAGGTTTGACTGCCGCCTCCGGCAGCCCTGCCTTCAAGGACCTGGTCGCCCAGCGCGACGCCTTCACCATCGAGCGCCTGCGCGCCGCCGGAGCCGTGTGCCTGGGCAAGACCAACATGCCGCCCATGGCTAACGGTGGCATGCAGCGCGGCGTCTATGGCCGCGCCGAAAGCCCGTACAACGCCAACTACCTGACCGCGCCCTTCGCCTCGGGCTCGTCCAACGGTGCCGGTACCGCCACCGCCGCCAGCTTCAGCGCCTTCGGCCTGGCCGAAGAAACCTGGTCCAGCGGCCGTGGCCCGGCGTCCAACAACGGCCTGTGTGCCTACACCCCGTCGCGCGGGGTGATTTCGGTGCGTGGCAACTGGCCGCTGACGCCGACCATGGACGTGGTGGTGCCCTATGCCCGCACCATGGCCGACCTGCTGGAAATCCTCGACGTGGTGGTCGCCGATGACGCCGACAAGCGCGGCGACCTGTGGCGCCTGCAGCCGTGGGTGCCGATCCCGGCTGCCTCGACGGTACGTCCGGCGTCGTACCTTGAGCTGGCGGTGGATGCCAGCGCGCTCAAGGGCAAGCGCTTTGGCGTACCACGCATGTATATAAATGCCGACCCCGAAGCAGGCACCTCCGAAAAACCGGGCATCGGCGGGCCGACCGGCCAACGCATCAACACCCGCGCTACGGTGATCGACCTGTGGCAACAAGCACGCCAGGCCTTGGAAGCAGCGGGTGCCGAAGTACTGGAAGTGGACTTCCCGCTGGTGTCCAACTGTGAAGGTGACCGCCCAGGCGCGCCGACCGTGTACAACCGTGGCATCGTCAGCAAAGCGTTCCTGCATGACGAACTGTGGGAACTGTCGGGCTGGGCCTTTGACGACTTCCTGCGCGCCAACGATGACCCCAAGCTTAACCGCCTGGCCGATGTCGACGGGCTGAAGATCTTCCCGCACGACCCGGGCACCTTGCCCAACCGTGAAGACGACCTGGCTGCCGGCATGGACGAGTACGTCAACATGGCCAAACGCGGTCTGAAGACCTGGGACCAGATCGAAACACTGCCCGACGGCCTGCGCGGCCTGGAGCAGACCCGCAAGCTGGACCTGGAAGACTGGATGGACAAGCTGGGCCTGGACGCGGTGCTGTTCCCCACCGTAGCTGACGTTGGCCCGGCCGATGCCGATATCAGCCCGGTATCGGCGGACATCGCCTGGAGCAACGGTATCTGGGTAGCCAACGGCAACCTGGCAATCCGTCACCTGGGCGTGCCGACCGTGACCGTGCCGATGGGCGTGATGGCCGATATCGGTATGCCGGTGGGGCTGACCTTTGCCGGGAAGGCCTATAGCGACAACGCGCTGCTGAGTTTTGCTGCCGCCTTCGAGTCGACCGGCTCGCGCCGGATGATCCCGCCGCGCACGCCGGCGCTTGGCTGAGTCTTACAGGGCCCCTAAAAGCAGATCGCGAATTTCAACCATATGTGTAAAAATACACAAACAGTTGATTTTGCGATCTGCCATGCCTATCACCCCCAGCGAAGAACGCCAACTCACCCTCACCGTGCTCAAGGCCGCCATCCAGGCCCTGGGCAGCGTTGCCGCGCGCAACATGGAAATTCTCCTGCACGACCTTGACCACCCCGAGCACTCGGTGGTGGCGATCGTCAATGGTCATCTTTCCGGCCGCAGCCTGGGCAGCCCGATCCTCGCCGCACCGGAGCAGGACCAGGGTTTCAAGGCACTGATGCAGGCCTCGGCCGACCAGCACGGCTGTGAGCCGGTGGTGCTGCCCGATTACCCCACTACGCTCAAAGGCCGCACGCTACGAAGTGCCACGGCAATTTTCCGTGACAGCAGCGGCCACCCGTTCGCCAGCCTGTGCGTCAACACCGACGTCACCGGCCTCGATGCTGCCATGAGCTTTCTCCAGCAGTTGCAGCCGCTGGGGGCCATACCGGCGGTCAACGAACCAGCCGACATGGAGCTGCTGATGAGCGAGATCATCCAGGCCGCCCTGCATCGCAGCGGCCAGGGGCGAATGAACAAACAGGCCAAGGTCGAGGCCGTGCGCGTCATGCAGGAACGCGGCCTGTTCATCGTCAAGGGCGGCGTCGAGAAGGCTGCCAGCGCCCTCGGCGTGACGCGCTACACCATTTACAACTACCTCGAGCAACTACGCGGAGCCAGCCAATGACCTTGCACATTCATACACCCCTGATCGAATCGCGCCCGCTGTCGTTGGCTGCCGGCCGTAATATCTGGCTCAAGCTCGACGCCCTGCAACCCTGCGGTTCGTTCAAACTGCGCGGTGTAGGCCACGCCTGCGAGGTACACCAGGCGCTCGGTGCCCGGCACTTTGTGTCCTCGTCAGGCGGCAATGCCGGTTTGGCAGTCGCCTACGCCGGACGCAAGCTGGGGGTGCCGGTGACCGTGGTGGTACCCGAAACCACCACCGAACGGGCCAAGGAGCTGCTGCACCTGGAAAACGCCAAGGTGGTGGTGCACGGCAGTTCCTGGCAAGAGGCCAACGCCCTGGCACAGACACTAGTAGGCCCGAACGATGCCTTCATCCACCCATTCGACGACCCACTGCTGTGGGCCGGGCATGCCAGCCTGGTGGATGAAGTGGCCGAAGCCGGCCTGAAGCCGGACGCGGTGGTGTTGTCAGTCGGCGGTGGCGGCTTGCTCAGCGGCGTGGTGGAGGGCCTGAAGCGCAATGGCTGGGGCGACGTGCCGGTGCTGGCGGTAGAAACCGAGGGCGCGGCGTCGCTGCATGCGGCCATGCAGGCCGGCCATTCGGTGGAGCTGGAGCGTATCGCCTCGGTGGCGACGTCGCTGGGGGCCAAGCGTGTGGCTGATCAGGCGCTGATATGCGTGCAGCAGCATCCGGTGCACAGCCACCTGGTCAGCGATCGCGCAGCGCTGGAGGCCTGTGAGCGGTTCCTGCTGGACCACCGTGTGCTGGTCGAGCCCGCGTGCGGGGCGGCGCTGGCAGTGGCCTATGATGCCAAGGCACTGGGCGCCTTGCGCAATGTACTGGTGGTGGTCTGTGGCGGCGCTACCGCAACACTGGAGCAGATCAGGGCGTGGCTGCAGCAGGCAGACTGAAGCTGCCATCTGTCGGGGGTGATTACGACAGTCACATGCACCTGATCTACTAGGCTCGCCGCAACCGAAAAGCCCTCGCAATCGCGTCAACCCTGACGAAATGCGTATCCCGCCCTTTCGGTCTGCGGCAAGTGAAGGCACAATGCGTGTCCTTTTTTTGGCCGGCCTGGCCGGGGGCCTTTAAATGATCAAGACGCCGTATTACCTCATCGATAAAACCAA
The DNA here is from genome assembly GCF_036630035.1 of Pseudomonas sp. LTR0. Taxonomy (NCBI): domain Bacteria; kingdom Pseudomonadati; phylum Pseudomonadota; class Gammaproteobacteria; order Pseudomonadales; family Pseudomonadaceae; genus Pseudomonas; species Pseudomonas sp. LTR0. Next base: position 2,527,946 of record NZ_CP123734.1, on the reverse strand, counting down.
GCTGCTCAGCAACATGGAGAAGATCGCCTACGTGCGCGAACACTCCGGTGCCAAGGCGCTGCTCGCCCTCAAGTGCTTCGCCACCTGGTCGGTGTTCGACCTGATGCAGCAGTACATGGACGGCACCACCTCGTCCTCCCTGTTCGAGCTCAAGCTCGGCCGCCAGAAGTTCGCCGGCGAAACCCATGCCTATAGCGTGGCCTGGGCCGACGACGAGGTCGAGGAGATGCTTGAGAACTGCGACAAGATCATCTTCAACTCGATCGGCCAGCTGCAGCGCTTTGCCGAACAGTCCGAAGGCAAAGTGCGTGGTCTGCGCGTCAACCCGCAGGTCAGCAGCTCCGACTACCTGCTGGCCGACCCGGCCCGCCCGTTCAGCCGCCTGGGCGAATGGGACCCGGCCAAGATCGAGCAGGTGATCGAACAGATCTCCGGCTTCATGTTCCACAACAACTGCGAGAACGGTGACTTCGGCCTGTTCGACAAGATGCTCACGCACATCGAAGAGCGTTTCGGCCACCTGCTGCACAAGGTCGAGTGGGTCAGCCTTGGTGGCGGCATTCACTTCACCGGTGAAGACTATGCAGTGGACGCCTTCTGCGCGCGCCTGAAGGCGTTCTCGGAAAAATACGGCGTGCAGGTATACCTGGAGCCCGGCGAAGCAGCCATCACCAACAGCGCCTCGCTGGAAGTGACCGTGCTCGATACCCTGTACAACGGCAAGCACCTGGCCGTGGTCGACAGCTCGATCGAAGCGCACCTGCTCGACCTGCTGATCTACCGCCTCAACGCCAAGATGGCCCCCAATGACGGCGAGCATACCTACATGGTCTGCGGCAAGTCATGCCTGGCCGGTGATATCTTCGGCGAGTACCAATTCGACCGTCCGCTGGCCATTGGCGATCGCCTGTCGTTCATCGACACGGCGGGTTACACCATGGTCAAGAAAAACTGGTTCAACGGGCTGAAGATGCCTTCCATCGTGGTCAAGCAGCTCGACGGCAGCGTCGAAGTCGTCCGCGAGTTCGGTTTCGAAGACTACGTTTCCAGCCTGTCGTAAGACCGGCTTTCAAGTAAGGAGCAAAAGGTAAATTGAAGAAGAACGTTCTTATCATTGGTGCAGGAGGTGTCGCCAAGGTGGTGGCCCACAAGTGCGCGCAGCATAACGACGAACTGGGTCGTATCGCTATCGCGTCACGGAACATCTCCAAATGCCAGGCCATCATCGACAGCGTCAAGGCCAAGGGTAGCCTCAAGGTGCCCGCCGACATCCAGGCCTTCTCGCTCAATGCCCTCGATGTCGAGGCAACCAAGGCACTGATCCGCGAAACCGAATCGCAGATCGTGATCAATGTGGGTTCCGCCTTCCTCAACATGTCGGTGCTGCGTGCCTGCATCGATACGGGTGTCGCCTATCTGGACACCGCCATCCACGAAGAGCCGGGCAAGATCTGCGAGACTCCGCCGTGGTACGGCAACTACGAGTGGAAACACCTCGAAGAGTGCCAGGCCAAGAACATTACCGCCATTCTCGGCGTCGGATTCGACCCGGGTGTGGTGAACAGCTACGCCAAGCTGGCGCAGCAGCAATATTTCGACAGCATTGATTCGATCGATATTCTCGACGTCAATGCCGGTTCCCATGGCAAGTACTTTGCCACCAACTTCGACCCGGAAATCAACTTCCGCGAGTTCACCGGACAAGTGTGGAGCTGGCAGAACAGCCAGTGGACCAGCAACACCATGTTCGAGGTCAAGCGTACCGACGACCTGCCAGTGGTAGGCTCGCAAAACCTGTACCTGACCGGCCATGATGAAGTTCACTCGATTTCGAAGAACCTCAATGTACCGAACGTGCGCTTCTGGATGAGCTTCGGCGAGCACTACATCAACGTGTTCACTGTTCTGAAAAACCTGGGCCTGCTCAGCGAGCAGCCGGTGAAAACCGCCGAAGGCCTGGAAGTGGTGCCGCTGAAAGTGGTCAAGGCCGTACTGCCAGACCCAGCCTCGCTGGCCCCTGGCTACACCGGCAAGACCTGCATCGGTGACCTGGTCAAAGGCACCAAGGATGGCCAGCCGCGCGAAGTGTTCATCTACAACGTGGCTGACCACGAAGAAGCCTACGCCGAGACCGACAGCCAGGGCATTTCCTACACCGCCGGCGTACCACCAGTGGCTGCCGCCCTGCTGGTTGCCCGTGGCGAGTGGGATGCCAAGCGCATGGTCAACGTCGAGGAGTTGCCAGCCGAGCCGTTCCTCAAGGCGCTGGACGTGATGGGCCTGCCGACCCGCGTCAAAGATGAAAAAGGCGATCGTCCTTGGGACGCTGAAGCCTAAGCAACAAACAGAAGGGGCGCCACATGGCGCCCCTTCTGCTTTCCAGGTCCAGGATCGTCACAGGCCTGAAACAAGCACGTAACCTGTGGGAGCGGGCAAGCCCGCGAAGAGGCCGGCGCAGGCTTACCTCTACTTGCGGGCCTCCAGAATCAGGTTGAACGGCGTCTGCGTCGCCCGGCGGAACCTGCTGAACCCCGCCTCCTCGAAGACGGCCCGCAAGCGCGCTTCTCCGGCCTGTGCGCCCAGCCCGAGGCCCACCTCCTGCGACAGCGAATTCGGCGTGCAGATGAAGGTAGACGCGGCATAGAACAACCGTCCGACCGGTGTCAGGTTACCCTCCAGCGAGTCCTCGGCATAAGGCTCTACCAGCATGACCGTGCCATCCGCCTTCAAAGCACGGTAGGCATGCCGGGCTGCCCCGACCGGGTCACCCATGTCGTGCAGGCAATCGAAGAAACACACCAGGTCATGGTCATGCCCCGGATAGTCCTTGGCGCTGGCCTGCTGGAAGCTCACCCGCGCCTCCAGCCCCGCTTCACGTGCACGCTCGTTGGCGGTTGCGATCGAAGGCTCATGATAGTCGTACCCCACGAAGGTCGACGCCGGAAACGCCTGCGCCATCACCAGCGTCGAGGCACCATGACCGCACCCCACGTCCGCCACCTTGGCGCCCGCCTGCAGCTTGGCCACCACACCCTCCAGCGCCGGCAGCCAATCCGCCACCAGAAAGGTGCGATACCCCGGCCGGAAAAACCGCTCGGTACCACTGAACATGCACGGGTGGTGATCGCCCCAGGCCAGCCCGCCATCGCCACGCATGGCGGCTACCAGCTTGTCCTTGTCATGGAACAGCGCTGCCACCACTGCCGCGCCGCCGGCCATGTAGGCCGGGGAGTCCTCCAGCGCCAGGGCCATGGCCTGTTCCTCAGGCAGCACGAAATGGCCCTTCTCATGGACCATGTAACCCGAGGCCGCCTGGGCATTCAACCATTCGCGCACCAGCCGCGGGTGGCAGCCGGTCTTTTCCGCCAGTTGCTCCGGGGTGACCGCCTGGCTGTCCGCCAAGGCCCGGTACAGCCCCAGTTCATCGCCGAGGATGACGTTGGCCAGCGTCGCCGCTGCGCCCATGTCGCTCACCAGCTTGCCCATGAAATCGTGAAGCTTTGCCTCGTCCATGACCTGCCCTCCTCTGCAAGAAGGCCATCGCCAGCGAGGGACGTCCACTCCGGGGAGGCGGTGGTCGGTTCAAGGGTGTCGGTTCGCGGTACGATTCGCTACCGCGAGCTGTCAGTAAGTTTAGATGCTCTGCCTGGGCACCGTGGAATAACGGCCTCATGGCCCACGAAACATCCTTCAGGTAACAATTCCTAAACAACGATGTGACATTTTTTTTCAGCTTTCTTATCAAGGAGCTGTCAAATGAAGGTCACGGTTTTCGGAACCGGCTACGTCGGCCTGACCCAGGCGGTGTGTCTGGCCCAGGTGGGCCATTCGGTGCTGTGCATGGATGTCGATGCCGATCGGGTTGCCAGCCTGAGTGAAGGACATTGCCCGATCTTCGAGCCCGGCCTTGCGCCGCTGCTGAAGAAGAACCTCGCCTGCGGTCGCCTGTCCTTCACCACCGACGCCGCAGCGGCCGCCAACTATGCCAGGTTGCAGTTCATTGCCGTCGGAACCCCGCCGCAAGCCGACGGCAGCGCCGACCTGAAGCATGTTTTTGCCGTGGTCGACAGCATCCTCGAACATGCCGACGGGCCCAAAGTGATCGTCAACAAGTCCACCGTGCCGGTGGGTACGGTACACCGCATCAAGGCTCGCATCGCCCAGGCCGTGGCCGATACCAGCCGCTTCCAGGTGATCAGCAACCCGGAGTTTCTCAAGGAAGGCTCTGCGGTGGATGACTGCATGCGCCCCGAACGCATCATCATCGGCGGCGCAGAGGCGCCCGAAGTGGAGTTGCTACGCGAGCTTTACCTGCCGTTCAGCCGCAACCGCGAAAAGCTTATGGTCATGGACGCGCGCAGCGCCGAGCTGACAAAGTACGCGGCCAACTGCATGCTGGCCACCAAGATTTCCTTCATCAACGAAATCGCCAACCTGGCCGAGCACCTGGGGGCCGACATCGAAATGGTGCGCCGTGGCATCGGCTCGGACCCGCGCATCGGTTATGACTTCATCTACGCCGGCTGCGGTTTTGGCGGTTCTTGCTTCCCCAAAGACCTGCAAGCTCTGCGCCACAGTGCCGAGGCAGAAGGCTTCGAGACACAGTTGCTGCGCGCAGTAGAGTCGGTCAACGAGCAGCAGAAGGGCCGGCTGTTCAGCAAGATCCAGCGCCACTACCCCGGCGGCCTGCGGGGCAAGGTGTTTGCCCTGTGGGGGTTGTCGTTCAAGCCCAATACCAATGATATCCGCGAAGCCTCCAGCCGGGTCTTGCTGGAAGCGTTGTGGGCCGCGGGTGCGCGGGTCCAGGCCCACGACCCTCAGGCCATGGAAGAAATCCGGCGCCACTACGGCCCGCGTGCCGACTTGCAACTGGTGCCCTGCAAGGACGATGCATTAAAGGGCGCAGATGCCTTGGTGATCGTCACCGAGTGGCAGGACTACCGCGTACTCAATCTGGACAAGGTGCCGCAGCAGTTGACCGACCGGGTGGTGTTCGACGGGCGCAACCTGTTCGAGCCCGAGCACATGGCCGCCGCCGGCCTGACTTATTACGGGATCGGCCGTGGCCAGGTGCAGCCAGTATGCCCGTACTGATTACCGGTGTGGCAGGTTTCATTGGCTACCACGTGGCGCGGCGCCTGTGCGAGGCCGGCATCGAAGTGGTCGGTATCGACAACCTTAATGCCTACTACAGCGTCGAGCTCAAGCGGGCGCGCCTGCAGGCGTTGTTCGGTTTTTCCAGCTTCCACTTCCATACCCTCGACATCGCCAACCCTGCCGATTTGCAACCGCTGTTCGCCAGGCAGGCGTTCAGCGAGGTGATCCACCTGGCGGCCCAGGCCGGCGTGCGCTATTCACTGGACAACCCGGGTGCCTACGGCCAGGCAAACCTGGTTGGTTTCCTCAATGTTCTAGAGGCCTGCCGAGCGCAGCCACCACGCCACTTGATCTACGCCTCCAGCAGCTCCGTGTACGGGGCCAATGCCAAGCTGCCGTTCAGCATCGACGACCCGGTCGAGCAGCCAGTGTCGCTCTATGCCGCCAGCAAGCGCGCCAATGAACTGATGGCGCACAGCTACGCGCACCTGTACCGCCTGCCGACCACCGGCCTGCGTTTTTTTACCGTCTATGGCCCCTGGGGCCGCCCCGACATGGCGCTGTTCAAGTTCACCCGCGCCATGCTCGAAGGCCGGCCGATAGCGCTTTACAACAACGGCCTGATGGGCCGCGACTTCACCTACATCGACGACATCGTCGAGAGCATCGTGCGCCTGCGCCTGAAACCGCCCCGCCCGGTCGAAGGGAAACCACCCTGCCAACTGTTCAATATCGGCCGCGGTCAGCCGGTAAGGCTGCTGCACTTTGTCGACTGCCTGGAGGACGCCTTGGGTATCAAGGCCCAGCGCGACTACCTACCGCTGCAAGCGGGGGACGTACTGGAAACCTGGGCCGACGTAAGCTCACTGACACGCTGGATCGACTTCTCCCCTGGCACGTCGCTGGAACATGGCGTCAACGCCTTCGTTGGTTGGTACCGGGGTTTCTACCGGGTTTGATCCACGCACTCACAACACGATCACAGGTAGCCTCATGAGCGATCCACTTGACCTCTCGGTACTCATCCCCGCCAAGAACGAGGTCGACAACCTGCCGTCACTGCTGATGGAGATTCGTGCTGCACTCACGGCCGAAGACTACGAAGTGTTGGTGGTCGACGACGGCAGCAGCGACGGCACCCTAAACGTACTGCAACAACTGAAAAGCCAGGGCTACAGGCAATTGCGCATCCTGCGTCACGACCGTTCGCTGGGCCAGAGCACCTCGCTGTGGCATGCCGCCCAGGTGGCCCGTGGCCACTGGCTGGCGACCCTGGATGGCGACGGCCAGAACGACCCGGCAGACATCCCCGGCATGCTAGCCCTGGTGCGCGCCAGCCAGAACCTGGCCGGCGGCGTCAAGTTGGTGGCAGGGCACCGGGTCAACCGGCGTGACAGCGCCAGCAAGCGCTGGGCCTCGCGCTTTGCCAACGGCCTACGCAGCCGCCTGCTCAAGGATGCCACGCCCGACACCGGCTGCGGGCTGAAGCTGATCGAGCGGGCAGCCTTCCTGCACCTGCCCTACTTCGACCACATGCACCGCTACATTCCGGCACTGATCCTGCGCCACAACGGCCGCATGCTGGTGCACCCGGTCAACCACCGGCCACGCCACGCCGGTGTCTCCAAGTACGGCAACCTGGACCGCGCCCTGGTCGGCATCCTCGACTTGTTCGGGGTGTGGTGGCTAATCCGCCGCACCCGCCTGCACAGCCGCCCGCAGGAGCTTGAAGGATGACCCGCGAAACCCTCTGGCTGATCATCGGCTTCGCGGGTCAGGCCGTTTTCACCGGGCGCTTCGTGCTGCAGTGGCTGTACAGCGAACTCAAACGCCGTAGCGTGATCCCGGTGGGCTTCTGGTACCTGAGCATGCTCGGCAGCGCGCTACTGCTGACTTACGCCATCTACCGCCAGGACCCGGTCTTCATTATCGGCCAAAGCTTCGGCTTTCTGGTCTACCTGCGCAACCTGCAACTGATTGCCCGTCACCAGCACCTGAAGGAATAGCCCTTTGCCTAAGTTCAAGACAATCGGGGCCGAACGCCTGGCCCTGATCGCCCTCGCCGTGTTGCTGGTGGGCGCGGGAATCGGCTGGCGTCAGCCGATGAATGTCGATGAAGAACGCTTCCTCGGCGTGGCCCTGGAAATGCTGCAGAGTGGCGACTGGTTCATTCCGCACCGGGCAGCGGAGATCTATGGCGACAAGCCACCGCTGTTCATGTGGACCGTGGCGCTGTTCAGCTACCTGACCGGCGCACCCAAAGTTGCTCTCTACCTGCCAGGGCTGCTGTCGGCGGCGACCATAACCTGGGTACTGCATGACCTCGGGCGGCGCCTGTGGAACCGGCGCACCGGCGTGATCGCTGCCTTGTTGTTCCTGGCCACCTACCAGAGCTACAGCATCCTGCGCACCGGGCAGATCGACAGTTTCCTGTGCCTTTGGGTTGCGCTGGGCCTCTACGGCATGCTGCGCCACCTGCTACTGGGGCCCGCCTGGGGCTGGTTCTACCTGGCTTGCGCATCCATGGGCCTGGGCATTATCAGCAAGGGAGTGGGTTTTGTTCCGGCGCTGATATTGCTGCCTTATGCCTGGGCGGTGCGCCATCGCTGGCGCGGCGTAGTCGCCATGCCCGGCCAGGGATGGCGCTGGAGCCTGGGGCTGCTGTGGTTACTCGCCGGTTGCGCCGTGTGGCTGCTGCCATTGTTGGTGTCGATCGCCCATGGCGGCGGCGCCGCAGAGCTGGCCTACCTGAAGGAAATCCTGCTGCGTCAGACCGCCAGCCGCTACGCCAATGCCTGGGACCATCGCGAGCCGTTCTGGTACTTCTTCGTCAAGGTCATCCCCAAGTACTGGCTACCTCTGATCCTGGCCCTGCCCTGGCTGATACCGGCCTGGCGCCGGCAACTGCAAAAGCGCGATGGCCGCTTCCTGCTACTGCTTGGCTGGGTGGCATTGGTGCTGCTGTTCTTCAGCCTCAGTACCGGCAAGCGCAAGCTGTACATTTTCCCGGCGCTGCCTGGCTTGATTCTGGCGATGGCGCCGCTCGTGCCGTGGCTGCTCAAGCGCTGGTGGCAGCGCCGGCCGGGCTGGCGCAAGGCGTTTACCACAGTAGCCTTGGTATGGTTCGCCCTGTGGTTCGCGCGTGGTTTCGTCGAGCCCGCCAAGGAGGGCCGCAACCCGCATGAGACGCTGATGAGCGACGCCGCACAGGCCACTGCCGGTGCCGAACTGGTGCTGGTCAACTGGCGCGAGGGGCATTGGCTGTTTGCCCGGCAACCCATCGTGCACTTCGGTTTCACCGGCCAATCCAAAGTGGATGCAGCGGTCTACTGGCTGCGCCAGCACCCCACCGCCTTCGCCTTGGTTCCTGCCAACCAACTGGGCCAGTGCTTTAGCGCCGACAAGGCCCGCAAGCTGGGTGAGACCTCGCGGGCCGAATGGTATGTAGTCGGTGCAGATGCCGACAACGGCCAGTGTCAGGCCAGTGCCCCCAACAACGTCTACCACTTCGCCTGGGCCGACACGGGGCACAGCCCGCCGGCGGTTGAGGAACGGACCGGGCATTGACCAGCCGGCCCCTGCCGAGTGGGTGTTCTGGCGAATGACGACTCAAGGTCGAACTCGCGCTCCCCCGCCCATGACGCTTGCAATCCATCAAATCTCAAAATACTGTATGAATATTCAGTATAGCGAGACACCGCCATGCAACTCATCGCCAAACTCGGCATCCTGGCAGACGCCGCCAAGTACGACGCTTCCTGCGCCAGCAGCGGCGCGCCCAAGCGTAACTCGCGTGGTGCTGACGGCCTGGGTGCTACCAATGGCATGGGTATCTGTCATAGCTACACACCTGACGGTCGCTGCGTATCTCTGCTCAAGGTACTGCTGACCAACTTCTGCCTGTATGACTGCCAGTACTGCGTCAACCGCCGCTCCAGCAACGTGCCACGCGCGCGCTTCAGCCCCGAGGAAGTGGTACGCCTGACCCTGGACTTCTACCGGCGCAACTGCATCAGCGGCCTGTTCCTCAGCTCCGGCATCATCCGCTCAGCGGACTACACCATGGAGCAGCTGATCCGTGTGGCCCGGCTGTTGCGCGAAGAGCACAGCTTCCGCGGCTACATCCACCTCAAGGCCATCCCCGATGCCGACCCGCTGCTGATCGAAGAGGCCGGGCGCCTGGCCGATCGCCTCAGCGTCAACATCGAACTGCCCACCGAGGCCAGCCTCAAGCGCCTGGCGCCGGAAAAGCAAGGGCGCACCATTCGCCAGGCCATGGGCGTGATTCATCAGGGCCAGCAGGCCGTGGCCAACGAGCCCAGGGCGCCGCGCTTTACCCCGGCCGGTCAAAGCACTCAGGTCATCGTCGGCGCCGACAGCACCGACGACAGCACCTTGCTGCGCAATGCCGAATCGCTGTACCAAGGCTACGGCCTCAAGCGCGTGTACTATTCCGCCTTCAGCCCGATCCCCGACAGCCCCGGCAGCGTGCCCCTCGCCGCACCACCGCTGCTGCGCGAACACCGCCTGTATCAAGCCGACTTCCTGCTGCGTGGCTATGGCTACAAGGCTGGCGAGCTGCTGGGCCACAGCGGTAACCTGGCACTGGACATCGACCCCAAACTGGCTTGGGCACTGGCCAACCGCGACGTGTTCCCACTGGACGTGAACCGCGCCGAACCGGCGTTACTGGCGCGTATCCCCGGCATCGGCCTGCGCAGCGTACAGCGCCTGGTCGCCCTGCGGCGGGAGCGGCGCATCCGTTATGACGACCTGATCCAGCTGCGCTGCGTGCTGGACAAGGCACGTCCATTCATCGTCACCAGCGACTACCGCCCCGCCCAGGCCGAACTGCGCAGCGGCTTGCTGCGAGCGCGCTTGAGTGAGCCGCCAGCGCCCGTGCAGATGGGGTTATGGGGGTGATCGCGCTCGACTGCGACGACCTGTTCGCCACCTGGCGCGATCAGGCCCGGGGCTTGTTGGGGCATGGCATCGACCCATCGGAAGTCACCTGGTCGCAAGGCCCGATGGCGGACCTGCTGGCCGTGCCGGCAGCGCCGCCTGAAGGGCCTGGCCCTTTCCGGGCCAAAGTCCCGGCCGCACTGCTGAGCCAGTTGGAGCAGGCCTCTCGCTACCGTGGCGAACAGCGCTGGAACCTGCTGTATGAAGTGCTGTGGCGCGTCGCCCATGGCGACCGCACGGCAATGTTGGCGGGTGACCGGCTGGGCAGTGAGCTGCAACGGCGCATCAAGCAGGTAACCCGCGAGGCGCATCACTTGCACGCGTTTGTACGCTTCGTGCCGCTGCCTGAGGAACTGGCTGAGCACTTGCAGCTCGACTTGGTGGCCTATCACGAGCCTGCACACGACATTCTGCAAAGTGCCAGCGCGCACTTCGCCGACCGCCTGGGGCGTTTGCGCTGGTTGATTGCCACGCCACAGGATGGCATTCGCTTCGACGGCCAGGCGTTCGACTACCAGCGCCATTGCCCCGAGCCCTGGCGCCAGTGGGCCCGCAACGCCGAAGACCCCGGCGCCGAACTCTGGCGCACCTATTACCGCCACACCTTCAACCCGGCCCGCCTCAACCCGGACGCCTTGCGCCTGCACATGCCAGGGCGGTTCTGGCGGCATTTGCCGGAAGGCATGCTGATACCGCAGCTTGAAGGCCTGGCGCGCCAAGGCAAACAGCGGGACGGCCAAGCCCTTGAGGTAGCCTCGCAAACCGGCAAGACCATCAGCAAGCCTGCGCGCTCGGTGTAGCCGCGGAGCCTGTTGCGGCCCCGTCGAGACACAAGGCCGCAGCTACAGCGAAAACATCATGCTCAACTGAAGAGCCTGGCCAGGCAGGCCAGCTTCTTTTTGTACGAACGCCGCGCCTCCAGTGCCTGCTCCAGGCTCACCGGCAGGAACCGCGCCTGCTGGTTGGGCTGCATCTGCCCGATCAGGTCGAGGTCGGCACTGATCACCGTGCCGATCATGGCGTAGCCGCCCCCCGACACTGCATCGCGATGCAGGATGATCGGTTCCAACCCTGCCGGCACCTGGATCGATCCGATCGGGTAGCAGCTGTCGACGATATTGGACGGGTCCGACCCCGCACCGAACGGCTGCTCGCGCGGTTGGAAACTCAAGGCGCTGCCGCCTTTGTAGCGATAGCCGATACGGTCCGCTTCGGAGCCAACCGTCCAGGCGTCGGTGAAGAAACGTTGCGCTGCAGCTTCGGTCAGGCGGTGGAAGTACAGCCCAGGCACCACCCGCAACACCACCTCGCCCCCCAGGGCCTGACGCAGGGCCATGGGCAAGCTTGCACCGGCACGGGTCTTGCCGCTGGGCACGCCCACCGGCAGCAGGTCGCCCGCCATCAGTTTGCGCCCATGAAAGCCACCCAACGCGCCCAGCACGTAGGTGGACCGGCTACCCAGTACCTCGGGCACATCGATGCCTCCGGCCACTGCCAGGTAGGCCCGGGCGCCCGCTGTTGGAAACCCGAAACGCAACACTTGCCCCGCCCGCACGGCAAACGCAGTGTCCGGGCGCTGCTCGCGGCCATCGAGCAACGCTGGCATCTGCGCACCGCACACAGCGACCAGTGCGTCCTGCTGGAACTCCAGCTCCGGCCCCACCAGCGCACACTCCAGGCCCGCAGCGCCGGCCGGGTTGCCCACCAGGTGATTGGCTGCGCTCAAGGCGTACTGGTCGAGTGCGCCGGACGGAGGGATACCCAGGTGGTAGTAACCTTCGCGGCCCAGGTCCTGTACAGAAGTGGCCAGCCCCGGTTTGAGTACCTTGATCATGCCAGCACCTCCTGCAACGATTTGGGGTAGCCGACCGGGTCGGCGAGAAAGGCGTCCAGGAAAAACTCCACGGGACGAATGCGCAGGTCAAAACGGCCCTCCTCCACATCCGCCACCGCCTGGTCATAGGCACGGCGGTCGATGGGTTTGAACTGCACGATGTCACCCGGGCGGAAGAACACCATGTGCTCCTTGAGGTAGTTCAAGGTCTGTTGCGGGTCGTAGATCGGTGCCGGGGTGACGCCGAACATCTGGTAGCCGCCAGCCCCGCGCACCGAGTAGATGCAACCAAAGCAGCCGCCATGGCCCAGGGTGAGCTTGGGCGTGTCGGTACGGGGGCGCAGGTATTTGGGCACCTGCAGCTGCCGCTCGCGCTCGACCATCTGGAACATGAACGGCAGGCCGGCGACAAAGCCCACCATCGACACGAACCATGGCGCGCCACTGTGGGCGGCGATGAATGCCTCGACATCGGCCAGGCCGTTGATGCGCGCGGCGTACTCCAGGTCTGTGCTGGTCGGGTCCTGGTGGCGATCCCGAAAGCGCATCAGGGTTTCATGGGTCCAGGGGTCGTTGTACAGCACCGGGATCTCGATGATCCGCGTCTGCAACGAACGCTCGGCCACCGCCTGCGCCTCGGCGCCGCGCACGGCTTCAAGCAGTGCCTCGGGGGCGATACGGTCCGGGTCGAAGCGGATCTGGAAAGACGCGTTGGCCAGGCATACATCAAGCACGCCATCCAGGGCCAGCCGCTCCACCGCCCGGGTGACGGCCATACCCTTGAAAAAGGCCTCCAGCGACATGCTTTCGCTGACTTCGGCAAACAGGTGCTCGTCGGCGCCGAAGCTATAACGAATCGGGGTTGTAGCAAGCGGTTCGGCCATGACAGTTCCTTTTCTTGGAATCTTTATAGAAAGGCAGGCGAAAACAAAATGCACGGGCTCCGGCTTGTGTGTTTGCCGGATACCTGACGGGTTCAGCGCGGTGCACGCACCACGATGCCAGCCGTATCCAGGGCCTTGCGCGTGGCCTCGACCAGGTCCAGCGCGCCCGGGGTGTCACTGTGCAGGCAGATGGAGTCGAATTCGATGGCCAGGTCCTGGCCTTCGACCGTGCGCACCACGCCTTGGCGGCAAGCGCGCAGCACCCGCTCAGCGACCGCCTGGGGCTCGTAGCCCCGCACATTACGGGTAAACACGATCGACCCGCTCAGGTCGTACTCGCGGTCGGCGTAGAACTCACGAACTACCGGCTGGCCCAGTGCCTGGGCAATGCGACAGATCACCGAACCTGGCATGCAGAACAGCAGCAGTTCCGGCTCGATCACCCGCAGGTTTTCCACCAGCAAATGTGCGGCTTCTTCGTCACGCGCCAGGTGCATGTACAACGCCCCGTGCGGTTTGATGTGCTGCAGACGCACGCCCTGGGCACGGGCTATTTCGCGCAGCGCGCCCAGTTGGTAGAGCATGTCGTCGACCAGCTCCTGCGCCGGTGCATTGATGTGCCGGCGGCCAAAGCCGACCAGGTCACGGAACCCCGGGTGTGCACCCACCGCAACGCCCAGCGCCTTGGCGCGCTCGACGGTGCGGCGCATGGTGCCGGGGTCACCGGCATGGAAACCAGTGGCGATGTTGGCGCTGCTGATGTACCCCATCAGCTCATTGTCGACGCCATCGCCAATGGTCCACGGGCCAAAGCCCTCGCCCATGTCCGAGTTGAAGTCTACTGCTTGCATGACGGCATCTCCTGGCACTTGTGACTGCATGCAAGCCACGTTAGATTCTCCGCACCCCCTTGGGAAGATCTATAAACAGATGGGGTGTCTTCTGAAAATAAGATACTCCGGGAGCCTACCGTGTCACTCACCCTGCGCCAGGTCCGCTACTTCGTTGCCACCGCTGAAATCGGCCAGATCTCCCAAGCGGCGATCCACCTGAACATCTCCCAGTCGGCAGTGACCACGGCCATCAAGGAGCTGGAAGCGATGCTCGGTGTGCTGTTGTTCCAGCGCTCGGCCCAAGGCATGAGCCTGACCGAGGCCGGCCGGCACTTTTTGAACCGTGCCTACGTCATCCTGCGCAGTGTCGACGATGCGTTGAACAGCCCGCTTCCGGACGTGCGCGCCAGTGGCCTGTTGCGCCTGGCGGCAAGTTACACGGTGATCGGCTACTTCCTGCCGCACCACCTGCAACGCCTGGAGCACTGGCATCCGGGGGTGACCCTGGAGCTGTACGAGCAGGAGCGCAGCGCCATCGAACAAGGGCTGCTGGAGGGGCGTTTCGACATGGCGGTGGTGCTCACCGCCAACCTCACCCACCCCGACATCGTCTCAGAAACCCTGTTCAACTCCGAGCGCCGGCTGTGGTTGCCCGCACACCACCCGCTGTGCGAACGCTCGGCGGTGAGCCTGGCCGATGTGGCCTGTGAGCCGTTCATCCTGTTGACCGTGGATGAGGCCGAGCAAAGTGCCATGCGTTACTGGGAGCAGGCCGGGCAGCGCCCGGGCGTAAGGGTGCGTACCAGCTCGGTGGAGGCCGTGCGCAGCATGGTGGCCAATGGCAGTGGCGTGGCAATCCTGTCGGACCTGGTGCACCGGCCGTGGTCGCTGGAGGGCAAGCGCATCGAGACGGTGACCATCAGCGACCCGGTGACGCCAATGAGCGTAGGGTTGGCCTGGCACCGGGAACGGGCATTCAGCCCGGCGATGCAGGCGGTGCGCAATTACTTCCATGATGCGTTTCTGGCGCCGCAGCAGTTGTCGGCCCGGCGCTGAGCCTGCCTTTGCAGGCCCGGCCTCTTCGCGGGCGCGCCCGCTCCCACAGGTGCAGCGCAAATCTTCAGCGGTATGGGAGCCTGTGAGAGCGGGCAAGCCCGCGAAGGAACCAACCCCCCATCTCGATCCGAACGTTCAGGCCGCAATGCCGTCATAATCTGAGCCGGTGCCGACACGCAAAGAGGACGCGAAATGACCCAGCCTGACCCGTCATACGTCAAATGGCTCGAAGACCGCGCCATGCTCAAGGCCTCCCAGGACCGCGCCAGCCTGTACTCAGGCCAGTCGCGCCTGTGGCAACAACCCTACGCCGAGGCCCAGCCCCGCCGCGCCACGGAAATCGCCTCGGTGTGGCTCACCGTCTACCCCGACGCCATCATCGCCCCTGAGGGCTGCTCGGTGCTCGGTGCCCTGGCCCACGAAGCATTGTGGAAGCGCCTGTCAGAAATCGGCGTGCAGGGCCTGCACACCGGCCCGATCAAGCTGTCCGGCGGCATTCGCGGCCGCGAGCTTACCCCCAGCGTGGACGGCAACTTCGACCGCATCAGCTTCGACATCGACCCGCTGTACGGCAGCGAGCAGGAGCTGATCCAGATGAGCCGCATGGCCGCAGCGCACAATGCCGTGACCATCGACGACCTGATCCCCTCGCACACCGGCAAGGGCGCCGACTTCCGCCTGGCCGAGATCGCCCATGGCCCTTACCCTGGGCTGTACCACATGGTCGAGATCCGCGAAGAAGACTGGCCGCTGCTGCCCGAGGTGCCCGCCGGACGCGATGCGGTCAACCTGCTGCCCGCGCAGTGTGACGAGCTGAAGGCGCGCCATTACATCGTTGGCCAGCTGCAACGGGTGATCTTCTTCGAGCCGGGCGTGAAGGAAACCGACTGGAGCGCCACGCCACCGGTCACGGGCGTGGACGGCAAGACCCGCCGCTGGGTGTACCTGCACTACTTCAAAGAGGGCCAGCCGTCGCTGAACTGGCTGGACCCGACCTTCGCCGCCCAACAAATGATCATTGGTGATGCGTTGCACGCCCTGGACTGCCTCGGTGCCCGCGGCCTGCGCCTGGACGCCAACGGCTTTCTCGGCGTGGAAACCCGCGCCAGCGGCACCGCCTGGTCGGAAAGCCACCCGCTGTCGATCGTCGGCAACCAGTTGATCGGCGGCATGATCCGCAAGGCCGGCGGTTTCAGCTTCCAGGAGCTGAACCTGACCCTCGATGACATTGCGCAGATGTCCAGGGGCGGTGCCGACCTGTCCTACGATTTCATTACCCGGCCGGCCTACCAGCATGCGCTGCTGACCGGCGACACCGAGTTCCTGCGCCTGATGCTCAAGGAGATGCACGCCTTCGGCATCGACCCGGCCTCGCTGATCCATGCCTTGCAAAACCATGACGAACTGACCGTGGAGCTGGTGCACTTCTGGACACTGCACGCGCACGACATGTACCTGTACAAAGGCCAGACCCTGCCTGGCAGCATCCTGCGCGAACATATCCGCGAAGAGATCTACGAACGGCTGTCGGGAGAGCATGCCCCGTACAACCTGCGTTTCGTGACCAACGGCATTGCCTGCACCACCGCCAGCCTGATCGCCGCTGCACTGGGTATTCGCGACCTCGAACAGATTGGCGCAGCGGATATCGAATTGATCAAGAAGGTGCACCTGCTGCTGGTCATGTACAACGCCATGCAGCCGGGGGTAGTCGCCTTGTCCGGTTGGGATCTGGTCGGCGCCCTGCCCCTGCCCGCCGAAGCGGTTGCCGAACGCATGCTCGATGGCGATACGCGATGGATTCACCGGGGCGGCTATGACCTCGCCGGGCTCGACCCGCAGGCAGAGGCTTCAGTGCGTGGCATGCCGCGCGCCAGGGCGCTGTACGGCAGCCTCGACAGCCAGCTGGACGAGGGTGATTCATTTGCCTGCAAGGTGAAGAAACTGCTGGCTGTGCGCCAGGCTTACGGCATCGCTACCAGCCGTCAGGTGCTGGTACCTGAGGTGAGCAGCCCGGGGCTGCTGGTGATGGTGCATGAGCTGCCAGCCGGGCGTGGTATCCAGATCAGTGCGCTGAACTTCGGCCAGGACGCGATTGCCGAGGAACTGCTGTTGACGGGGTTCACACCTGGGCCGGTGGTCGACATGATCAACGAGACGGTTGAAGGCGATTTGACCGAGGACGGGCGCCTGATGGTGAACCTGGACCCGTACGAGGCACTGTGCCTGCGGATCGTCAACAGCAGCGGGCATGTTTGAATCTGGTGTGGCCCTGCCGTCGGCAAACAGGTTTCGCCCACAAGCACGCCGCCTGCCCAACGCTGGCGCCGGACCCGCAAGCCGGCTTGCCAACCAAGAAGCCGGTCTTGCATTTACTGCGCTACGGGCATAGCGTTCGGAAGTTTTCTTTTCCGTGCCCAGGAGCAACACCATGTACACCGGCATCGTCCAGGCCGTCCGCCCTCTGCTTGATGTGACCACCTATCCGGGCCACAACCAGTTCACCATCGACCTCACCCCGGAATTGCTCGACGAGCTGAAAATCGGTGCCAGCGTCAGTGTCGAAGGTACCTGCCTGTCCGTGACCGAAATCGACGGCAGCCAAGTCAGGTTCGACGCCATGACCGCTACCCTCGAGCGCACCAATCTGCGCAACTTCAAGCCCGGCCAGCACGTGAACATCGAACGTTCAGCGAAGATGAACGCCGAAGTCGGCGGTCACCTGATGGCCGGCCACATCGCCACCACCGCCGAAATCGTCGAGCTGTCGATCAAGGAAACCGGCGCCTTCATCAAGTTCCGCATGCCGCCGCAATGGGGCAAGTACGTGTTTCCCCGCGGTTTCATCGGGGTCAATGGCTGCAGCCTGACGGTCGCTGACGTGGAGGACAACGTGATCACCATCAATTTGATCCCGGAAACCCTGCGCCAGACCACCTTCGCCAGCTACCGTGCCGGTGAGCTGCTCAATATCGAGGTCGACCACCAGACCATGGTGCTGGTCGACGTGGTGGAGCGCACCATCAAAGGTACTCTGGCCCGCGAAAACCTGCTGCCCTGAGGCCTGCGCATGCTCCCTAACGCCCTCCCCGCGCGCACAGCCAGGCGTTTGCGCCTGCAGGTAATGCGTGGTCGCGTCGGCCTCGGCCTGGTCGCCGCCCTGTCGGTGCTGGCCGGCATGACCGATGCCATCGGCTTGCTGGCACTGGGCGATTTCGTCTCGTTCATGAGTGGCAACACCACACGCCTGGCGGTGGCCATCAGTGAAGCAGACCTGGCCCTGGTACTGCGCCTCAGTGGCGCCGTACTGGGCTTTGTCGCGGGCAATGCGCTGGGCGTGCTGCTGGCTCACGGATTGCGCCGTCGAGCCTGGCCGGTGCTGCTGGTGGTTGCCGCACTGCTGGCTTTCGCGGCAGCGTGGCCGTTACCAGCCACCTTCCCCGCGCTGTTGGCCGCCACGCTGGCCATGGGCATGATCAATGCGGTAGTCGAGCAGGTGAATGGCCTGCCCATCGGCCTGACTTACGTGACTGGCGCCCTTTCGCGTTTCGGCCGCGGCCTGGGGCGCTGGCTGCTGGGCGAGCGGCGCAATGGCTGGCGGGTGCAGTTGGTGCCTTGGGCAGGCATGCTGCTGGGCGCCGCACTCGGCGCCTGGTTGCAACAACACCTGGGCCTGCAGGCGCTGGCCGGCAGCTGCGCGCTGGCCTGCGTGCTGGCGCTGGTATCGCGGTTCATCCCGCGTTCCTGGCAGCGTGGCTACATGCCGCGCTGATCATTCGATACGCGGGTGCTGCAGGGCCAGTTTCTCGCGTTTGGCTTCCAGCTCGGCGATCTGCGCATCGATGTCCTCGATTTTCTGCTCGATGTTGTCGTGGTGCTCCTGCAGCAGTTCACGCGCCTCTTCGATGTCCGATGCCGCGGGTGCCGCGCCGCGCAGGGGCTTGTTGGCAGTTTCCTTCATGGTCAGGCCGGTGACCAGCCCGACAGCGGCGATCACCATCAGGTAATAGGCCGGCATGTACAGGTCGCCTGTGCTCTCCACCAGCCACGCAGCGAGGGTCGGGGTAAGGCCGGCGATCAGCACCGAGATGTTGAAGGCGCTGGCCAGGGCACTGTAGCGGATGTGCGTGGGGAACATGGCCGGCAGCGTCGAGGCCATCACGCCGATGAAGAAATTCAGCAGCACGGCAATGATCAGCAGGCCGGCGAAAATAAGCCCGAGCACACCACTGTTGATCAGCATGAACGCCGGAATGGCCAAGGCCAACAGGCCGACACTGCCGACGATGATGAACGGCCGTCGGCCGAACTTGTCGCTGAGCAGGCCGATCATCGGCTGCACGAACAGCATGCCGACCATGATCGCGATGATGATCAGCACGCCATGGTCTTCGCTGTAGTGCAGGTTGTGCGACAGGTAGCTTGGCATGTAGGTAAGCAGCATGTAGTAGGTGACGTTGGTGGCAATCACCACGCCGATGCAGGTCACCAGGCTGCGCCAGTGCTGGGTGGCCACTTCCTTGAACGACACCTTGGGCCCGGAGGCCAGGCCTTCACGATCGCCCTGCTCCAGCTTGTCGACGTGCTGCTGGAACGCAGGTGTTTCTTCCAGTGCATGGCGCAGGTAGAGGCCGATGATGCCCAATGGCAGGGCTAGGAAGAACGGCAGGCGCCAGCCCCATTCGAGGAACTGTTCTTCACCCAGCACCGTGGAAATGAGCACCACCACCCCTGCGCCCAGCACAAAGCCGGCAATCGAACCGAAATCCAGCCAGCTGCCGAGAAAACCGCGCTTGCGGTCAGGTGCGTACTCGGCAACGAAGATTGAGGCGCCGGTGTATTCACCGCCCACCGAAAAGCCTTGGGCCATCTTGGCCAGCAACAACAGGATCGGCGCCCAGATACCAATGCTCGCGTAGGACGGTATCAGGCCGATGGCGAAGGTGCTGAGGGACATGATCACGATGGTCGCGGCGAGGATTTTCTGCCGCCCGAACCTGTCGCCCAAGGCACCGAAGAACAGCCCGCCAAGAGGCCGGATCAGGAACGGCACCGAGAAGGTGGCCAGGGCCGCGATCATTTGCACGCCGGGGTCGGCGTTGGGGAAGAACACCTTGCCCAAGGCATAAGCGACGAAGCCGTATACGCCAAAGTCGAACCACTCCATGGCGTTGCCCAGCGCGGCGGCTGTGATCGCCTTCTTCATCTTGGCGTCGTCGACGATGGTGATGTCCTTCAGGCCGATTGGCTGGACGCTTTTCTTGCGAGGTTTCATACCCGTATCCCTGTCGATGAATGCTCTAAGGGATCAGATACAACAGGACACTAAATAATTCAGCGCTTACTGTTTTTTTGTGCGTTTGCGGCACCACCAAACGGCGCCCAAAGAAAAGCCGCTGCAATGGCAGCGGCTTTCATGCCGAAGGCCTGGCTTCAGATACCTTCGCGCGCCAGGTCCATGGCGAAGTAGGTCAGGATCAGGTCGGCACCGGCACGCTTGATTGCGCCAATGCTTTCGCGCACCACCCGGCCTTCGTCGATGGCACCGGCCAGGCCGCCGAACTTGATCATCGCATACTCGCCGCTCACCTGGTACGCCGCCAGTGGCAGGCGCGAAGCGGCGCGGATGTCGGCGATCACATCAAGGTAGGCACCGGCCGGCTTGACCATCAGCACGTCCGCCCCTTCCTGCTCGTCGAGCAGCGACTCGCGCACCGCTTCGCGGCGGTTCATCGGGTTCATCTGGTAGCTTTTGCGGTCGCCCTTCAGGGCGGTGCCACCGGCCTCACGGAACGGGCCATACAACGACGAGGCGAACTTGGTGGAGTAGGCCATGATCGCGGTGTCGTGGAAACCGGCACCGTCCAGGGCGCTGCGGATTGCCTGCACCTGGCCGTCCATCGCCGCCGAAGGGGCAATGAAGTCGGCACCGGCAGCGGCGGCGATGACAGCCTGCTTGCCCAGGTTGGCCAGGGTGGCGTCGTTGTCCACGCCATGGTCATGCAGCACGCCGCAGTGGCCGTGGCTGGTGTATTCGCAGAAGCAGGTGTCGGACATCACCACCATTTCCGGCACGGTGTCCTTGCAGATACGCGACATGCGCGCAACCAGGCCGTTTTCGTTCCAGGTGTCGCTGCCATCGGCATCCAGGTGGTGCGATACGCCAAAGGTCATCACCGACTTGATACCGGCGCGGGCATAGCGCTCGATTTCCTGGGCCAACAGCTTCTCGGGGATACGATTGACACCGGGCATGCTGGTGATCGGCACGAAATCATCGATGCCCTCTTCGACGAAGATCGGCAGGATCAGGTCTTCAAGGCGGAACTCGGTTTCCTGGAAGATCGTGCGTAGGGACTCGTTCTGGCGCAGGCGGCGGGGACGAACGGACGGGAATTGGTTGGACATGACAGCTCCAGGGAATTTGAACGGCGTATACCTTATGCCTGTCGCGCGCCAGTGAAAAGGCTAAATGACGAGATTGTGTCTTGCGTCAATGGCAACGCCCGGGGTTTGCCTGTGTTGGCCTCTTCGCGGGTAAACCCGCGCCTGCAAATCCCGTAGGAACGGGTTTACCCGCGAAGCGGCCGGCACAGGCACTGAATTACTGCAGCCAGGGCGGCGTCACCTCCTCTGCCTTGGCCGGCCCATGCTCAGCTTCGGCGCGTGCTGCACGGCGGCGAGCGTCGTCCATCCGGGCGGCGTCGATCTCGCGCATCACCCCGGTTACGTCAGCCTCATGTTCATCATCCTCGAACACCCCGGTCAACGGGCTGTCGGGCAGCAACTCGCCGGCCTCGTACAACGCCCACATCTCCTGCGCATAGCGGGTGCTTTTCAGCTCCGGGGCAAAGCGCCCGAAATAATGGGCCATGTTGTCCACATCGCGCTGCAGCATGCTGAAGGCGTGGTTGTTGGCGGCGGCATCCACTGCCTGCGGCAGGTCGATGATCACCGGCCCGTCCGGGCCGAGCAGCACGTTGAACTCGGACAAATCGCCATGCACCATTCCGGCGCACAGCATCAACACGATCTGGCGAATGACGAAGGCATGGAACGCGCGGGCATCTTCAACTTCCAGGTGTACGTCGTTCAGGCGCGGGGCCGCATCGCCATCGGCATCGGTCACCAGTTCCATCAGTAGCACGCCGTCCTGGAAGTCGTAAGGCTTGGGCACCCGTACACCCGCACCGGCCAAACGGAACAGCGCAGCCACTTCGGCGTTCTGCCAAGCATCCTCGGCTTCTTTGCGGCCGTACTTGCTGCCCTTGGCCATGGCCCGGGCCTGACGGCTGTTGCGTACCTTGCGGCCTTCCTGGTATTCGGCGGCCTGGCGGAAGCTGCGCTTGTTGGCTTCTTTGTAGACCTTGGCGCAGCGTACCTCGCTGCCACAGCGCACCACGTACACAGCGGCTTCCTTGCCACTCATCAACGGCCGTAGTACTTCGTCGACAAGGCCGTCTTCGATCAACGGTTCGATTCTTTTAGGTGTCTTCATCAGGCTGCGTTCAGGGTCCTGGCTTTGTTGGCGGACATCCTCTCACAGCCTGATGCGACTTGCTCGTCTGTCTTCAGGCCAGACGAATCAGGCGCGCTGCCCTACGCCAGCAACCGCCGCCCCGCGCGCCCGGCGTCGGGTCACCAGCACCCCCGAGCACACCACCAACACCGCCAGCACCATCGTCGAGACCACTTCCAGGCGATGATCCGGGCGGAACAGCATCAATACCAGTACGCCGCTGATGAACAGGATCACGCCCCAGGTCAGCCACGGGAACAGCCACATGCGGTAACCGAGCGTCTTGCCCTGTGCCGTCAGGCGCTGGCGCAAGCGCAACTGGGAAATGGCGATGACCAGATACACCAGCAGGGCGATGGCGCCGGAGCTTGCCATGAGGAAGCCAAACACCTTGGCCGGCACCAGGTAGTTGGCGATCACCGCCAGGAATGCAGCCCCCGTCGACAACAACACGGCCACCACGGGTGTACCACTGCGGCTGGTTATCTGGGCACAGGCCGGGGCATCACCACGACGGCTAAGCGAATAGACCATGCGCGAGGCGGTGTACAGCGACGAGTTGAGGCAACTGGTCACCGAGGTCAGCACCACGAAGTCGATGATGGCCTTGGCATTTGGCACGCCCAGGGTGTCCAGCACCGTGACATAAGAGCCTTCGGTAGCTAGGCGTGGGTCAGTCCACGGTACCAGTGCGATGACGATGAAGATCGACAGGATGTAGAACAGCGTTATCCGCCAGATCACCGAATTGGTGGCCTTGGAAATATGCTTGCCCGCCTCGTCGGATTCAGCCGCAGCAATGGTCACCACCTCGGCCCCGAGGAACGAGAACATGGTGATCAGCATGGCGCTCAGCACCGCACCAAAGCCGTTGGGCATGAAACCACCGGTATCCCACAGGCGCGAGACGCCGCTGACGCCGGACCCAGGCAACAGGCCGAAAATGGCGCAAACACCCAGGGCGATGAAGCAGACGATGGCCACCACCTTGACCAGTGCCAACCAGAACTCGAACTCACCGTAGTTCTTCACGCTGAACAGGTTGGTGGCCGTTAGCAGCAACGTGATCACCAACGACAGCACCCAGATCTCCAGCTGCGGGACCCAGGAGTTGATGATGGTAGCGGCGATATTGGCCTCGATCGGGATGATCAGTACCCAGAACCACCAGTACAGCCAACCGATGGTGTATCCGGCCCATTTGCCGATGGCGAGGTCGGCGTAGGTTGAGAACGAGCCGGTGTCCGGAGAGGCAACGGCCATTTCGGCCAGCATGCGCATCACCAGCACCACCAGGCCGCCCGCCAGGATATAGGCCAGGATGGTGGCCGGCCCCGCTTCGGCGATGGCGCGGCCAGAGCCGACAAACAGCCCGGCGCCGATCACGCCGGCAATGGACAGCATGGTGACATGCCGTGATTTCAATCCATGACTCAAATTGTTCTTGTGGGTTTGCATGGCGCTACCTTGTTGTTTTTGTCATGCCCACGCAGGGGCCGCCGGCTGCACGTCACCGACGCAGGCGCGAAAAAGCCCGCCCTGCCCTGAATGGTGAGCAGGGCAGTACGGGTTGAGTAAAACGAAACCGCAGAAGGTGTTACCGGGCTGTCAGCTGGCAGCCCTCTGGCTGGCCGATAGGTCGGCCTTGGGGAAGTTGCCGCCCTGCAGGCCGACCTGCTCGCACACTTTCTCGACGATGTAGGCGCCGATCGGTATGGCCGAGGTAGCGGCTGGTGACGGTGCGTTGCACACGTTGACACTGCGTGCAGTGTTGACGAACAGGAAATCGTCGATCAGCTTGCCGTCGCGCGACACCGCCTGGGCACGCACGCCGGCCGGGTAAGGCGTGAGGTCGGCTTTGGTAATGCTCGGGCAGTACTTCTGCACCTGCTTGAGGTACCCGCCCTTGAACAGCGAGTTCTTCATCTCGATCAGGCCCGGGCGGAAGTTCTTCGCCAGCACCTTGAGGATGCCGGGCGTGGTCAGGGTCTGGAACAGGTCGCTGGGGCTGACATCGGTCTTGCGGTAGCCCTCGCGCTTCATCGCCAGGACGGCGTTGGGGCCTACGGTGACGGTGCCGTCGATCATGCGGGTAAGGTGCACCCCCAGGAAGGGCATCGACGGGTCGGGAATCGGGTAGATCAGGTGGTTGACGATCTGATTGTGCTGCTTGGGCAACAGGTAGTATTCGCCACGGAACGGGCAGATCACGAACTCGGTACGCAGCCCGAGCATGCCCACCACGCGGTCGGCCATCAGCCCCGAGCAGGTCACCAGGAAACGGCTGCGCAGTTCATCACGCTGAGTGCGCACGATCACTTCATTTGCCTGTTCCTGCAGGCCGACCACTTCTGCGCCATAGCGGATTTCGCCACCGGCACGCTGGAACTCTGCGGCCATCGCAGCGGTTACCTGGGCGTAATTGACGATGCCGCTGGACGGTACGAAGATGCCCCCCATACCAACGATGTTGGGCTCACGCTCGCGCAACTCCTCAGCCGACAGCCAGTAGCGCTCCAGGCCATTGGCCGCCGTGCGCTCCCACAGCGCCTTCATGCGCTGCATTTCCAGATCGTTGGTGGCGACCAGCAACTTGCCGCACTCATCGAAGCGGATGCCATGTTGGGTGCAGAAGGCTTTGGTCGCCTTGTTGCCTTCAAGGCAGAAGCGCGCCTTGAGGCTGCCGGGGGTGTAATACACGCCGGCGTGGATCACGCCGCTGTTATGGCCGGTCTGATGGCGGGCCGGGCCAGACTCTTTCTCCAGCAGGAGCATCTTCGCATCCGGGTAGACCTTGATCAGGTGCATGGCCGTGGACATGCCCACAATCCCGCCGCCAATAATGATGAAATCGTACACAGCCTTACCTCACACGCAGGCATTGCCTGGCAGGCTCACCAAGGCCCGCACGGGGCCTGGTGGCATTGTTATGTGCAAAAACGCGTGGGCGGGCGCCCGCCCCGCGCCCTGTCATTATTGCCCGCGCTGGTACAGCGGCTTGGGGAAGGCGACGTAACCACGCTGGCGCATCAGTTCGCGGCGCAGGCCCTCGTGCGGGGTGAAGCGATCGCGGCCATGCAGCCAGAACAGGTTGTTGATCAGCAGGAAACTGCCTACGCCAACCGGCACCGAGACTTTCTTGCCGCTGCCTTCCAGCGACTCGGACAAGGCATTCAGCCAGATACCTTCCTCGTAGTTTTCCGGCTGCACGAACTGGTCAATGTAGCGCATGGTCGGCCGGCCTTCGGCATCGGTGTCGAATACCGAATGGAACACATCTTCGGCAACCTTTTTGCTCGGTGGTGCGGTCCAGCGCATTTCGCGGCGGGCCATCGGGTGACGGAAGAACGCCTCGCACTCCTCCCAGTCGTCCAGGTGCAGCAGCAGCGAGTTGCCCCCTTCCATGTTCTTTTCGTCGATCTTCAGCATCAGCACGTAGTCGGTGATCTGGTTCACGAACGTGCCGTCGTTGTGCAGCTCCATGACCCGGTGCGGCTGGCGCAGGTAGCTGTCGGAGTTGTCGCTGTTGACCACCACGAAGCGCGCATAGAACTGGCCACTCATGGCGTCATAGTTGGAACGGCCGATCAGGTGGGCGCAGGCGGTGGTGAACTTGACCATGTCTTCGGCCTGGCTCACATCATCCAGGCCGATCGGGGTAATCAGCATGCCACCTGTGGCGCGGTCGAGGATGGTGTTGAGCAGCACCGGGCGCAGCGTGCCCTGGCACAGCTCGTCAAGGATCTCGCCTACGCGAAAACGCAGGAACGACTTGTACTCCAATGCCTGCACCGGCCATTGGGCAACGGCCTGCATGAACGCTTCGACGGTTTCCCGGGCAAAGGTCAGTTCCAGCAGGCGCGGCGACTGTTTCGAGGGGGCGATGGTATAGCCCTGCGGTTCGAGTGGCAGCGGCATGACAAGTTCGTCGATCTGCGTAAAAGCGTTCATGGCAATGTCCTGGCTAAAAAAGTAGGTGGCGCCGTCCGGTCATGACCTGGATCAGTGCGGGCGAGGTAAAAATATCGTCACTAGATTAAAATGTCTACATTTTTATGTTTCGGCGACACTGCTTGCTTTTGTCCATTGTTTTTCGTGGGCAGAGGGTTTCGGTATGATCGGCAAAACGTTTTGAGGAACAGGATCTTGGAAGCGCTCGCCCCCCGACAAAACTCAGCATTCAGCGGGTATGAGAGGCTCAAACAGGACATCATCCGCGGGGTGTTCAAGCCCGGTGAAAAATTGCTGATGAGCGCCCTCAAGGAACGCTACGACCTGGGTGTGGGCCCGCTGCGCGAAGCGCTGTCGCAACTGGTGGCCGAGCACCTGGTCAACGCGATCAGCCAGAAAGGCTACCGGGTAGCGCCCATGTCGCTGGATGAGATGAACGACATCTACGACGCCCGCGCCAACCTGGAAGCGATGATCATTGCCCTGGCCATCGAGCGCGGCGACGACGCCTGGGAGGCGTCGGTGCTGGCCCACTCGCATACCCTGGCCAAGGTGGTGGAAGTGAAAACCCGCGAGCAGCGGCTGGATGTGTGGGACGAGCGGC
Source organism: Pseudomonas sp. LTR0 (assembly GCF_036630035.1). Lineage (NCBI taxonomy): Bacteria > Pseudomonadati > Pseudomonadota > Gammaproteobacteria > Pseudomonadales > Pseudomonadaceae > Pseudomonas > Pseudomonas sp. LTR0. The sequence continues at coordinate 2,501,206 of NZ_CP123734.1, read as the reverse complement.
ACAAGGCGTTCCATACTGCCATTGCCTCGGGCTGCGGCTCCAAGCACCTGCTGCAGGCACGCACCTACCTGTTCGACCAGGCCGAGCGCTACCGCCACCTGTGGCTGACGCAGACTGTGTTTTCCGAACAGGCGCTGGCACTAAAGCGCCAGGAGCATGCGGCACTGGTCGAGGTGATCCTCGCCCGTGATGCCAAACGCGCCAGTGCCATGATGCGTTCACACCTGATGACACCGGTGCCAATCATCGCGCAGATCATGCATGCCGAAGGCATTGGCGCACGCTAGATGAATTTTTCTTAAATCGCCGGTTGTCTATTCTTTGGCACAATCAAATCTCCATTAGATGCCCGGGAACCAGCATGCCTCGCGTACTGACCATCGAAGACGACGCCGTCACCGGCCAGGAAATCGTCGCCGAACTTACCAGCCACGGCCTGGAGGTGGATTGGGCCGACAATGGCCGTGAAGGCCTGGCCAAGGCCATTGCCGGCGGCTACGACCTGATCACCCTGGACCGTATGCTGCCCGAGGTCGACGGCCTGACCATCGTCACTACCCTGCGCAACCTCAAGATCGCTACGCCGATCCTGATGATCAGCGCCCTCTCCGACGTCGATGAGCGGGTGCGCGGCCTGCGTGCCGGCGGAGACGACTACCTGACCAAGCCGTTCGCCTCCGACGAAATGGCCGCGCGAGTCGAGGTATTGCTGCGCCGCAACAGCGTGCCCATGACCCAGACCCGCTTGCAGGTTGCCGACCTGCAGCTGGACCTGATCAGCCACGAGGCGCGCCGCGGTGACAATACCCTCAACCTGCTGCCCACCGAGTACAAGCTGCTGGAGTACCTGATGCGCCACAGTGGCCAGGTGATCACACGGATGATGATTTTCGAGGAAGTCTGGGGCTATCACTTCGACCCGGGCACCAACCTGATCGACGTGCACATCGGCCGCCTGCGCAAGAAGATCGACTCCCCCGGCCAGTCGCCGCTGATCCGTACGGTACGGGGCTCCGGCTATGCCATTGCTGAACCCGTCTAAGGGCTGGAGCTCCTCTACCAGCCGCCTGCTGGCACTCTACAGCTTTCTGTTCGTGGCCTGGAGCAGCATCCTCATGGGGGTGCTGTATTTCGAAGTGTCCAGCTACCTGAGCAAACTCACCCGTCACTCCATGCTGCAGCGCCAGCACCTGTTCGCACACATGAGCGGCAAGCAGCTGGACGATGCCCTGATTGCCAGCCAGGCCTTCGAGGAGCGCAGCTTTGACGCCTACGGCCTGTTCGACCCCCAGCTCAACCCGATTGGCGGCAGCGTGCGAGCCTTGCCCCCAGAGCTCAGGCTGGACGGCAAGATCCATGAGTTGAAACGCTGCCTGGATGCCGACGATCCTCGCATGCCTCGCGACAGCTGCGACGCAGTGGCAATCAAGGTACAGGATGGCCGGTGGCTGGTGCTGGTGCGTGACAACGGCTCGCTGTTCGTGGTTACCCGAATCATCCTGCACGCCCTGCTCTGGGGCATCTCGCTAACTCTGATACCGGGTTTTGCCGGTTGGTACCTGCTAAGGCGCAGGCCGCTCAAACGTATACGTGCGATCCAGGCCCAGGCCGAACTGATCGTCGCCGGCGACCTGACCCACCGCCTGCCTCTGTCGGCCCGCCGTGACGAGCTGGACATGCTTGCGGCGATCGTCAATGCCATGCTCGACCGTATCGAACGACTGATGCACGAGGTCAAGGGTGTGTGCGACAACATTGCCCATGACCTGCGCACACCGCTGACCCGCCTGCGCGCCCAGCTGTACCGTATTCGCCAGCAAAGCGCCGTGGATTCTGCGCAAGCCGAAGCACTGGACCAGGCCATCGGCGAAACCGACACCTTGATGGCGCGTTTTCGCGGGTTGTTGCGCATCAGCGAGCTGGAAGACCGCCAGCGCCGCGCCGGCTTCGTCCAGCTTGACCCGCATGAACTGCTGGTAGAACTGTACGATTTTTACCTGCCGTTGGCCGAGGATGGCGGCATTCACCTGCAATTGCACCAACCTGCGCAGCTACCGGCACTGCACGGCGACCGCGAACTGCTGTTCGAGGCCTTGGCGAATCTGGTGGGCAACGCGATCAAGTTCACACCCGAGGGGGGTCGTGTGCGCATAAGCGCTACGCTGGATGACAACGGCGTGCACATGGCGATCGAGGATAGCGGGCCTGGAATTCCCGAAGCAGAGCGAACGGCCGTACTGAAACGGTTCTATCGCAGCGATGAAGGCCACCGCCATGCCGGCTTCGGGCTGGGGCTGTCGATCGTGGCGGCGATCGTCGACCTGCATGGGTTCGGGCTGGAGATTGGCGAGAGCGAATTGGGTGGGGCCAGGCTGGTACTGCACTGCCCGCTTGCGGGTCTAGCGAAGTAAAAGCAGGGGCCGCTTTGCGGCCCTTCGCGGACACGCCCGCTCCCACAGGGATAGCGCACACTTGAAATGTCGCGCCAACCTGTGGGAGCGGGCGTGCCCGCGAAGGGCTGCAACGCAGCCCCAGTTACTTCAGTCAGCCAGACGCCAGGTAGTCGTGCCCTTGCTGTCTTCCAGCACTACACCCATGGCGGTCAGCTGATCGCGAATGCGGTCGGACTCGGCCCAGTTCTTGTCCGCACGTGCCTGCAGGCGCGCCTGGATCAAGCCCTCGACTTCAGCCGCATCGACCTTGCCTTCGGCACCGGCACGCAGGAAGTCATCGGCCTCCAGCTGCAGCACACCCAGCACATCCCCCAGTTCACGCAGTCGACCGGCCAGACCGGCAGCCGCTTCCGGGTCGCTGTCACGCAGGCGGTTGATCTCGCGCACCAGGTCGAACAGAACGGCACAGGCTTCGGGGGTGCCGAAGTCGTCGTTCATCGCCACGCTGAAGCGCTCGACAAAGGCTTCGCCACCCTTGGCCGCCACCCGTGGCAGGCCGCGCAGGGCGTGGTAGAAGCGCTCCAGTGCGCCCTTGGCATCCCGCAGGCTGTCTTCCGAGTAGTTGATCGCGCTGCGGTAGTGGCTGGCCACCAGCAGGTAGCGCACCACCTCCGGGTGGTACTTCTCGAGCACGTCGCGGATGGTGAAGAAGTTGTTCAACGACTTGGACATCTTCTCGCCGTTGATACGGATCATGCCGCAATGCATCCAGGCGTTGGCGTACTGCTTGCCAGTGGCCGCCTCGCTCTGGGCAATCTCGTTTTCGTGGTGCGGGAACTCCAGGTCGCTGCCGCCACCGTGAATGTCGAAACTCTCGCCCAGGCAGCAGGTGGACATCACCGAGCACTCGATGTGCCAGCCCGGGCGACCCGGGCCCCATGGCGATTCCCAGCTCGGCTCGCCCGGCTTGACGCCCTTCCACAGTACGAAGTCGAGCGGGTCCTGCTTGGCTTCGTCGACCTCGATGCGTGCACCGATACGCAGGTCTTCGATCTTCTTGCGCGACAGCTTGCCGTAACCGACGAACTTGCCGACGCGGTAGTACACGTCGCCATTGCCTGGCGCGTAGGCGTACCCCTTGTCGATCAGGGTCTGGATCATCGCGTGCATGCCGGCGATATGGTCGGTGGCACGCGGTTCCTGGTCTGGCGGCAGGATGTTCAGGCGGCGTTCGTCTTCGTGCATCGCGTCGATCATGCGAGCAGTCAGGGCGTCGAAACTTTCGCCGTTCTCGTTGGCCCGGTTGATGATCTTGTCATCGATGTCGGTGATGTTGCGCACGTAGGTGAGCTCATAGCCACTCTTGCGCAGCCAGCGGGTGACCAGGTCGAAGGCCACCATGCTGCGGCCATGGCCCAGGTGGCAGTAGTCGTACACGGTCATGCCGCACACGTACATGCGCACCTTGTTGCCATCCAGCGGCTTGAAGGTTTCTTTCGCTTTGCTCAGGGTGTTGTAGATGGTAAGCACGGCGGTTCCTCAGCTGCCCCAGGAGTCACGCAGGGTGACAGTGCGGTTGAACACCGGGCGGCCCGGCTGGCTGTCTTTCAGGTCAGCGCAGAAGTAGCCTTCGCGCTCGAACTGGAAGCGGTCCTCGGGCTGCGCCTGGGCCAGCGACGGCTCGGCACGGCAACCGCTGAGCACTTGCAGCGAAGCAGGGTTGATGTTGTCCAGGAAGCTGCCGCCCTCCTCGGTCTTTTCCGGGTTCGGCGAGCGGAACAGGCGGTCGTACAGGCGCACTTCGCACTCGACGCTGCCCTCGGCCGGCACCCAGTGGATCACGCCCTTGACCTTGCGGCCTTCAGGGTTCTTGCCCAGGGTGTCCGGGTCGTACGAGCAACGCAGTTCGACGATATTGCCGTCTGCGTCCTTGACCGCCTCGTCAGCACGAATCACGTAGCTGCCGCGCAGGCGCACTTCACCGGCCGGTTCCAGGCGCTTGTAGCCCTTGGGCGGTTCTTCCATGAAGTCGTCGCGGTCGATGTACAGCTCGCGGGAAAACGGCAGCACACGCACGCCCATGTCTTCCTTCGGGTGACGTGGCAGCTCAAGCTGCTCGACCTGGCCTTCCGGGTAGTTGGTGATGACCACTTTCAGCGGGCGCAGCACGCACATGGCGCGTGGCGCGGTGCGGTCCAGGTCGTCACGGATGCTGAACTCGAGCATCGACATGTCGACCACACCGTCGGAACGGTTGGTGCCGATCATTTCGCAGAAGTTGCGGATCGAAGCCGGCGTGTAGCCACGGCGACGGAAGCCGGACAGGGTCGACATGCGTGGGTCGTCCCAGGCGTCGACATGCTTCTCGTCCACAAGCTGCTTGAGCTTGCGCTTGGAGGTGATGGTGTAGTTCAGGTTCAGGCGGCTGAACTCGTACTGGCGCGGGTGTGCCGGCACCGGCAGGTTGTCGAGGAACCAGTCGTACAGCGGACGATGCCCTTCGAACTCCAGGGTGCAGATCGAGTGGGTAATGCCCTCGATGGCGTCCGACTGGCCGTGGGTAAAGTCGTAGTTGGGGTAGATGCACCACTTGTCGCCGGTCTGGTGGTGGTGGGCATGGCGAATGCGGTACAGGATAGGGTCGCGCAGGTTCATGTTTGGCGAGGCCATGTCGATCTTGGCCCGCAGCACGCGCTCGCCGTCCTTGAACTCGCCGGCCTTCATGCGGGCGAACAGGTCGAGGTTTTCTTCCACGCTGCGCTCGCGGAACGGGCTGTTCTTGCCCGGCTCCTTGAGGTTGCCGCGGTATTCCTTGGCTTGCTCAGGGGTGAGGTCGCAGACATAGGCCTTGCCACGCTTGATCAACTCGACCGCCCAGTCGTGCAACTGGTCGAAGTAGTCGGAGGCATAGCGCACGTCGCCGCCCCACTCGAAGCCCAGCCATTTGACATCGCTCTGGATGGCGTCGATGTACTCCTGGTCTTCCTTGGCCGGGTTGGTATCGTCGAAACGCAGGTGGCAGACGCCGCCGAACTCCTTGGCCAGGCCGAAGTTGACGCAGATCGACTTGGCGTGGCCGATGTGCAGGTAACCATTGGGCTCCGGCGGGAAACGGGTGACGATGCTGCTGTGCTTGCCCGAGTCCAGGTCGGCCTGGATGATCGGCCGCAGGAAGTTCGCAGGGACAGCGGGGGCGCCTTTGGCAGCGGCGTTGGGCGCGTTGTCGGCAGTGGGCTTGCTCATAGGATCCTTGAATGCGTGTGTCCAGCCTGGGTAGGCCGATTGAATCAAAGGGCCTATCATAGCCGAAGCAGTCAAGCTGCTGACAGCCGCGCCCGGACAAACTGATGTGATTTATCACGGCTTTTTGCCGCAGCCTGGCAAAATGGCCGGTGCGCGCCATGTGTCGCGATCGCCTGATCCTGCGTCTGGTGATAACCCGCGCCCTGCGCACCCTATTTCTGATTGCCTTGAAAGAGCGAGTTTCAGCATGTCCAAAGTCAAACTGACCACCAACCACGGCGACATCGTCCTGCAACTGGACGCCGAGAAAGCGCCGCTGACTACCGAAAACTTCGTTCAGTACGTCAAGGACGGCCACTACAATGGCACCGTATTCCACCGTGTGATCAAAGGCTTCATGATTCAGGGCGGCGGCTTCGAAGCCGGCATGAACCAGAAGAAAACCCGCGCCAGCATCCAGAACGAAGCCGACAACGGCCTGAAGAACAAGAAGTACAGCATCGCCATGGCCCGCACCATGGAGCCGCACTCTGCCTCGGCGCAGTTCTTCATCAACGCCTCCGACAACGACTTCCTCAACCACAGCGGCAAGAACGTGCAAGGCTGGGGCTACGCCGTATTCGGCGAAGTGATCGAAGGCCGTGAAGTGGTCGACGCCATCGAAAAGGTCGCCACCGGTTCCAAAGCTGGCCACCAGGACGTACCGGCAGACGACGTGATCATCGAGAAAGCCGAGATCATTGAGTGATTCTGCTGATCTCTGATCTGCACCTGCAAGAAGAACGCCCGGATATCTCCCGGGCGTTTCTTGATCTGCTCGATGGCCGCGCCCGCCACGCCAAGGCCCTGTACATCCTTGGTGACTTCTTCGAAGCGTGGATTGGCGACGATGCCATGACGCCCTTCCAGCAGTCGATCTGCCAGGCCATGCGCCGGCTGAGCGACAGTGGCACGGCCATCTACCTGATGCATGGCAACCGTGACTTCCTGATTGGCCAGGCCTTTTGCGAAGCTGCGGGCTGCACGCTGTTGAACGACCCCAGCGTGATCGAGCTGGGTGGTGAGCAGGTGCTGCTGATGCATGGCGACACCCTGTGCACCCGCGACCTGGGCTACATGAAGATGCGCCGCCTGCTGCGCAATCCGCTGAGCTTGTGGATCCTGCGCCACCTGCCGCTGTCGGCCCGCTACAAGCTGGCACGCAAGCTGCGCAGCGAAAGCCGCACGCAAGTGCGGATGAAGTCCACCGAAATCGTCGACGTCACGCCAGAAGAAGTACCCAAGGCGATGGCGGCGCATGGCGTGCGCACCCTGGTGCATGGCCATACCCATCGGCCGGCGATTCACAAGCTGGTGGTCGACGGGCAACCGGCACGGCGTATCGTACTGGGCGACTGGGATCGCCGCGGTTGGGCCTTGCAGGTTGACGAACAGGGCTTCCAGCTGGCTCCGTTCGAGTTTTCCTGACATTACAGGGGCTCGCGGGCAAGCCCGCAGGCCCCTGTAGGAGCAGGTTTACCCGCGAATGGGCCGGCGCAGGCTGACGCCTCAGGGCTGGCTGACTACCGCCCCTTTGTCCCGCTCACTGATCACCACTTCCCGATACTCCGGGTCTGCCTTGATCTGCGCCTCGGTAAACGGAATCACCGCCAATTGCTTGGCCGCAAATGCCTTGGTCTGGTCACTGGCATGCGCCGAAGCCTTCTCACTCGACTGGGAAAACGCCAGCAGGCCACGGGCTTCTGGCCCCTTGTCGGTAAAGCTGACCAGTTGCAGGTAGCTGGTGCCACTCACCACCAGCCGCTTGCCCTGCCCATGCGGCACGCTGTAGATCGCGTTGTACACCCCTAGCGCCTGCGGGCCGCCCGGTACCGGCGTGCCATCAAGGGACTGTTGCACCTGTCCCCAACGTGCCTCTCCGGCAACGCCACTTTCACTGACCTGCTTGAGCGACGCCAGTGCTGCCTGATGTACCCGCCTGCTCACTACCGCCTGCTCGACAGCCAGGCCGCGCGGGGTGTGTTGCGGGTCGGCCGGGTTGAATGCCACTCGCCAGCTTTCCGGGTCCTCAGCCAGCGTATTGAAGAGGTTCTGGAAGTGCACGAGGCCCATACCACTGTCGAGGTCGGCCTTGCCGTTCCAGGCGGCCAGGCTGCTGCACACTGGCTGCACCTCTGCACTGGCACCCTTGCACCATTGCAGCAGGTCTGGCAACACCAGGCTGGCCAGGTACACCTCGTCATCGGTGACCATGCGCTGCAATTCATCTACCCCTAGCCGGGCTTTGCCTTGCAGGCGCTGCAGGGCAAAGCGACCACGCATGCCCAGCGGCTGGTCACTGCGGCTGACCAGTGGCGAATAGCCAGTCAGCGGCTGCGCCGGGTTGGCCATCCAGGCCGGGTCGTTGGAGTTCTGCACGAAGTCGTCTCGCTCCAGGCTTGGCAGCAGCCGCGCCGGGAAGATGCCCGGTTGCGCCGCCTGCGCGTCAACTTTCCACTGGCATGCACTGCGCGAGCCATCCAGCACCACCAGCTGCCCTTGCGCCTGCGGGTTGCTGCAAGCATCCAGCAAGTGCTGGTCGACGTAGGGCACCACCGACTGGTTCAGGTACAAGGCCCGCCCCCCTTCGTCCACCGCCAGCGTGTTGACCCATGGGATACCCTGCAACTGCTCGACCGATCCCCTCAATGCCGCCAGGTTGTCGGCTCGGTTGATCTGGTACCACTGCTGCAACACCCGCGAATTCTCAAGGTTGGCGTCTCGCACGCTGTAGGCCGCCCGCGCATCCCAGTCCAGGCGACCTGGCCATTGCACCACCGGGCCGAACTGCGAACTGTAGACCGGCCGCTCAATCTGGCTCAGGCGGCCATCCGCGCCCTTGACCGCAACACGGAGGGTTTGCCGGGCCATCGGCAGCGACTTGCCATCAAGCATATAGCGCGTCGGGTCTTTGGGGTCGAGTTGCAGGCGATAAAGCGTGAAGTGCTTGGAAGTGTCGACGGTGTGCGTCCACGCCAGGTGTTGGTTGAAACCAATGTTGACCACCGGCAGGCCCGGTAGCGCCGCGCCCATCACATCGAGCTGGCCAGGAATGGTCAGTTGCATCTGGTAGAAGCGCATGCCGCCCATCCACGGGAAGTGCGGGTTGGCCAGCAACAGGCCGCGGCCATTGGCTGAACGCTGTGCGCCTACTGCCACTGCATTGCTGCCGCGCTCTGCGGCGAACCGCGCCTGACGCGCCAAAGCGGCGGCAAAGCCCGCTGACGATTGCTGGCTGGTCAGCGTTGGCGGTTGCGCCCCCGCCAACGCCTCGACGAACTGCCCGACACCGCCCTCGGCCAGTAAACGGCGGGTCAGTTTGACCAGATCCTGGCTGCTGATGGGCCGCACCCACTCACCATCGCCACACTCGGCGGGCAGCCCTTGACGACGGCGTTCGGCCAACGCCCGGTTGTAGCCGCTGGCATAACCCGCCAGCAACGCCTGCACCGGCGCGGGTTGCGCCTGCAGGAAGGCATCGACCGCCGCTGAGCTATTGAGCCAGGTGAAGAACAGGTCGCTGGTCAGGTTGTCACGCTGCTCCAGGGTCTTGCCCTTGGCGCCGAAATAGCGTGAGCGCTCGCCGCTTACGGTCAGCACTTCATTGGCGAGCAGGCACAGGTTGTCCTGGGCGTAGGCATAGCCGACGCCATAGCCCAGGCCACGCTCATCCTTGGCCACGATATGCGGTACGCCGTAACGGGTGTAACGGATCTGGGCACTGGCGTCGGCTGGCGCGGGCTGCGCCTGCACACCGACGCTGAAGGCCACCAGGGCAGCGGCCAGGCCGGCGCAAGTCATGGGACGGCAAAATGGAAACACGGGCACTCCTCGGGTTCGGGGGTCATCCCGATCAGACGAATGGCCAGATGAATATTTTACGTATTACAAGGCGATGGAACGTCTTGATGAGAAACAGGCTTTTTTTTCACGAATGGGTTGCAGTTTTTGCGTTCTCATTCGTCCTAGTAAGTGAGCCACCCACATTTCGGGTTCGTCCACGAAAAGGAGCATTCGCATGCACAACCCGCAAACCTCGATCCAGGCCGGGCGCGCGCCAGGCAAAGCGTCCAAGGGACAGGACGTATTTGCTGAAGAACGAATCGGCAACGAACAGATCCGCGAGCTGTTACGCACCTTCGGCCTGCGCACCAGCCTGATCCGCCTCAAGGTTATCGACGCCTTGCACGCCGCCGACCGCAATGGCCGCAGTATTGGCGTGCGCGGGGTGCACGCACAACTGGAACAACTGGATATCCCGCTGTCGTTCCTCAGTGTGCGCGAAGTGCTCAAGCGCCTGTGCACCGAAGGTGTCATACAACTGGGTAGCGACAAATGTTACAGGCTCAACCCCCAGGCGCGCGCCGTACTGGAGCAAACACCCTCGCGCTGAGCGAATGGCCGGCCATGCCTGGCCGGCCCGCGCAGATCAGGGCTTGACCTTGCGCCGCAGAATGCCGTTGATAACCACGACCACCACGGCAATGGCGATGGCCAGCATCTGGAAGGTCTGCTCACTGATCGTGCCCTGCTTCTGCAGGTGGGACAGGCCCAGCATCAGGCCCAGTACCACCAGGATGATCAGAAGTGAATATTTGAGGCGCTGCACATGTGTCATCGAATGTTCCTTGCAACATCAGGGGCAAATGGCTCGCAACGAGCCGCGCAATGATACAACGGTCACCGCCCCCGGCGCTGGATTTCCTGCTGGGTGGGGTGACGTCAGCCTGAAAGCATGGGGCTTCCTAGCACCCACGCCGGAGGCACCATGTACAAACCCCTGTTGTTCGCATCGCTGTTACTGACCCCGCTCTCCCTTCATGCACTGGACACCCAGCAGACGCCGGCCGAACACCTGCTCGAACTGGGCCGCGAGTTGGCCACCCATGCCGGTGCCAGCCAATGGCAACAACTGTGGCAGCGCGTACGCCAGGCCGGCTACCTGCAGCCCGATGCTGCACCGGTACATTTCAGCGTGCCCACTACCCGCTTGCCCGACCTGGCCCGACTGACACTGGCACAGGCCGACCAGGCACAGCCACTGCGTCAGACCCAGGTACTGTACCGCCGCCACTTTGCCGACCAGGTCATCGGCCAGCGCAACGGCCAGCCATTGCACGCGCTGTGCCTGCTGGTCGATTGGCGCACGCTGCCAACGGGCATGCGCGCCACCCCTCAAGCCTATCTGGGTAGCGCCAGCTTGCTGAGCAGCTACCCGTGCGATTGAGGGGTACCGCACCCACTGCGCGTCATTGCGAGTGACCCGACAGGAAACCAGGCGGCACAGACAGATGTCGACGCCATTTCCTACAGCGCCAGATATCGCTGCCTGCAAATCCTGTTCACCGAAACTACAACCCCCAACCCCTATGCCGCCTAGCGACGCGCCTCGGCTGTCGCACAGAATTTGCTCACACCTTCGACATAACGCCGCGGGTGATCGGGTCGCACATCCCATCTACCCCGAAGGAGCGCCATATGCAAAAGCCAGATTTGAGCCAGATCGATATCAGCCAACTGCCCCACTCGCTGCAGGCCCTGATCGACTGTATAGGCATCGAAAACGCCTACCAACTGACCTGCGCCTACGGTGGCAGGCCCAAGTACATCCCCAAGCACCGCGAGCGCACCAAGCTCGCTGACGTGCTGCCGGCCGAAGCGCTCGACGCACTGATCAAGCGCTTTGCCGGGGTCGCCCTGGAGATCCCCAAGGCTGACCACTTTCTGCGTCAGCTGCGCAACCAGCAGATCCAGAAGGAAAGCGCCAACGGTTTGTCCCGCAGCCTGCTGGCCAACAAGTACGGCCTGAGCCTGCGGCAGATCGGCAACATCCGGCGCCAGGAGCTTTGCACGCGCTGACGCCCGAACACCTTGGCTGCTATTTGCGGCTGACTTACCCCACTAGAGTGAGCTTCTCGATATGTCGTTAGATAACAGCCTTATAGGCTCCGTGATCAATGCCCTGCCGATGGACCGCATGATCGCCGGTCCCTTGCAGGCCATGGTCCAGGCGCAGGTAACCGCCAGCAAATCGTACGCCGACTTCCTGATGCAGGTATGCGTTCAGGATGGCAAGGCAGTCGCCATCCAGTTCGACTACGACGAAACCATCGTCGACGAACAGGGCGAATACAAAGGCGTGGTCAGCAAGACCATGAAAGTGCCGCTGATGGCGGCCATTACCCACCCGAACATTTCCATCGAAGAGGGTAATGTAGAGTTCGAGCTGGTTATCAACCAGATGTCGGAAGATGTTTCCAGCAAGGACATGAATGCAGAAGCTACCGGCTCACTGGGATGGGGGCCGTTCAGGCTGAACGTGAAAGGCAGCGTGAGCCACAAATCCACGCAAACCCGCAAAACAGATACCCGCGCCCGCTATGCCTTCAACACGACCCTGAAACGTCAGGAACCGCCCGAAGCGATGATGAGGGTAATCGAGTTCCTCACTGACGCCGCAACCAAGCCAACCGTTGTCCGAACCGCCGAACTGGAATGCCCGGACGAAATCTCCCAGGCGGATACCTTGAAACGACCTGCGCCTGCAAACCTGCCGACCCCGTAAACCGCTGGCGCTTGACCCGATTGCCCCTCCTGCCGGTTTTGGGAGGGGCACACCCTGGCCTGAGGAGTCGAATCGTTGCAAAAGCCCCCCGCCCCCATGACCTCCATTGACCTGCGTGAAATTACCCGTGGCCTGCAAGAAGCCGCCAGTGCCACCAATAGCCTGATTGCCCAGCAGTACATCAACCTGTTTGACCAGTTTTTCGAATGCGACACTGAAGCACTGGGCGCCCCCATGAAAGCCAAGATGGTCGAGGTGGCCATGGATGGGCAGCACATCATGCGCGTCCCCTTGTTTGCGCTGGTGTCACCGAAAGGCCTGGCCCTGGAGCGCATGCAGGTCGACCTGTCGGTAAGGGTCAAAGGCACCGAGGCGCAGCAGGCACTGCTGACCGCAAGCGAGAGCAAGACCGCAAGCTTCAAGGTCACCATTGGCGGCCAAGGCCGTCAGGGCGAAAACCGAGACCCGGACGAAGTGCAGATCCGCATGCAGTTCCAGGCAAGCGAACCGCCAGAGGCTCTGAACCGGTTGATCGAGGAATACACCAACCTGATCGTCCCGGTACGCGCCACCACTCCACCACCCTCACCCGACACCAACGAGTTCATCGAGGCGGCCACCGTCCGTTGATGGCCGCCACGCTGCGGGCTTAGAAGTCGCGTTTGTAGAAGATGTCCAGTGAGCTTGCCAGCCCACTGGCGGCCTCGAGGTAGACCTTCTTGCTTAGCTTGTAGCGCAACGCGATCGTGTTGGCCGGCTCGAACACCCCCACCCCGTAACGAAGGCTCAGCTTCTCGGTGATGTTACCGCTGGCGACCACGCTGGTGCTGTTGCCGGAACCTTCGGTATCCAGTTGAAAGTCGTCAATTCCCAGGCTCGACGCCAGGCTGCCGGTGATGCCGGCGCTCCCGGCAAGGCCCAGGCCCAGCGCTGCCTCGGCGAGCATGTTGTTATCTTCACCGGTATTGCCCAATGGCCGCCCCAATACCAGGTACGAAAGCGCCTGCTCCTGGCTCATGGCCGGCTCCGAGAACACTTTGGTCGTCGGCTGTTCGGCGCTGCCACTCAGGCGGATACCGGCTATCACATCGTCAACCTTGCGGATCGCTTCGATGTCCAGGTACGGCTGGTCGATCGGTCCGGCGAACAGCAGTCGCGCCCGCCGTATGGTGAGGCGCTGGCCGTAGGCACGGTAGCGGCCGTCCGCCAGGCTCAGTTCACCACGGGTATCGAGGTTATCGCCGATGTGCACATGGCCAAGCAGGTTGGCAGTAAGCCCGAAGCCGCTGAATGACAGCTTTTCGCGGCCCACTTCGACATCGATGTCCATGGCCATTGCCATGGGTGGTTTGCCTTCCTCGGTCTGGTGACCGACGATTACCGTGTCATCCGACACCTTGACCGTGGACGGCGGCAGCTCACGCACAGTGATCTTGCCCTTGGGCACCTGCACCTTGCCGGTCACCGCCAGCTTGTCATCGATCAGGCGCAACGTCAGGTCCGGGGCAACTTCCAGTGTGGCGTAGGGCTCGACCGCGACCGGCAGTTGCTGACCTTGCAGACGCACGTCCATGCCCAGTGCCTGCCCCCAGGTGAGGTTGCCGCTCAACTGGCCACGTCCCGCCTCGCCACTGCGCCAATTGCCGTTGAGCTGCACCTGCTCGCCGGCAATCAGCGCCTGCAATGACAGGTCCTGAAGGCTGGCCGGCAGCTCGGCACCACTGACTTCGCCACCGCTGAGCATCAGGTTGCCGTTGACCTGTGGTGCCAGCAAGGTGCCTGAAAGCCGACCACTGCCATTGAGCTGCCCGGCCAGGCGTTCGACCATGGGCACGAACGGACGGGCCACCGACAAGTCCAGCCCGGCCAGGCGGAAATCACCCGACAACGGTTTGTTCTTGCCCAGCGGATCGAGCCGGGCGTTGACGTTCAGCTCACCCAGGCGCTCACCGCGAAACGCCAGGCGCGTATCGATGCGCCGCGGTGCCAGCGTGCTGTCCAGGCGCAGGGCCTGATAAGGGAAATCGATCCAGCGGCCTTTGTCGCGCACGCGCAGGGTGCCGCCACTGGCATCGACAACGACAGTGCCCTTGGGGCCGCTGGCCGGGATGTCCAGGTTGATATCGGCATTGAGCAGGCCTTGCCAGGCAAAGTCCTTCGGCAGCCACTGGGCCAGGCTGCCCAGCGGGAACTGCTTGAGGTGGTAGCGCAGGCGCGGTTCGGGGGCGAGCCGCTGATCATCGCCACACAGGCTTGCCTGGCCGGAGCGCCAGCAGTGGGCCCCGAAGTCGAGCTGGCCGCTGGCCAGCCGCTGCAGACGTGCAGGCGCCTGCAACTGCCAGTCCTGGCCGCCGGCCTGGATTCGGCCACTGGCCAGGCGCCCGCGCCAGTCACCTTTGTTCAACTGGCCATCCAAACCAAGGTCGAGCTTGAGCTGCGGGCCGTCCAGCGCCAGGGTCAAGGCCTGCTGGCGAATGTCGCCTTTGCCGTTGGCCTGCAACGTGCCCAAGGCTGTGTCACCCAGGTGGATACCGGTTGCCTTGAGCTCGAGTACACCGCGCTGGGCGCTGTCCAGGCGCGCATCCAGGTCCAGCTGCTGCAGACGGTTTTCGGCCTGGGCCAAGCGCTGGCCCTGCAGGCTCAGCGTACCTTGCGGGGCCTGCAAGGTGCCGGCGACATCCAGCCGACCCTTGACCCGGCCTTGCAACCTTGGCCACAGCTGGCCCAGGCGCGGCAGGTCGAGGTCGATTCGCCCCGCCAGGCGCTGTTGCAGACTGCCACTGCCGTTGATGCGGTTGTCACCCAGCTGGATAGCCAGTGCGCCCAGGGTCCAGCTCTGCCCTGCCCCTTGGGCCTCGGCCTTGAGCATGGCTGGCTGGCCACGCAGGCGGCCTTTGAGGTCAAGCTGGGCGTCGAGGGTAAGCGCATCGCCTTTCAGTTCGCCTTTGCTGCGCAGTGGCCCCGCCAAGGTACCGGGCAGTTCGGCCAGCCAATAGGCCGGGTCGAGCGCGGACAGCTGCAGGTCGACCTCCCAGGCCAGGGTGTCGGCAAAACGTAAGGCGACACTCCCGGCTGCCTTGCCCTGGCCGGCGGTCAGCGCCAACTGTGGCAGTTTCACCTGGGTGAGGTCACCTTCGAACGGGCTGGTTATGCTGAATGCTCCCGCCGGGCCATCCAGGTCACCCATGAAGGTGCCCTGGTAATTGCCATCGCGATAATGCACTTGGGTATTGAAGCGCTTGAGCGTGACCTCGGGGGGTGTTTCCAGTGGATACAGGCGCAACCACGGGAAGTCCTGCCAGTCCAGCTGCGCATCGGCGCTCAGGCCTTGCTGCCAGTCAGCCGTGGCTTGCAGCTTGACCCGTTGGCTGTCGCTGGCGGTCAGGTCGAGGGCATCGAGCCTGGCCCCTTTACTGTTGACCAGTCCGGACAGGACCAAGGCGATGGGTGACTGCTCGGCCGGCAGGCTGGCCCTGCCAGACAGTTGATAGCCATCGAGCAGATCGCCCTTGGCATCGAGCTCGAGCGCGTTCAATTGCATGGTGTCAGGCAACGCACCAGCCGGTTTGAACGCCTCGGAGCGGATGCTCAAGGTCGCCGGCAGGTGCTCGGCCAATGCCTGCAACTGCCCACTCAATGTGGCATCGAGGTAACCACTGCTGGTGCCGGCGAGTTCCAACGTCTTCTGCAATTGGCCATTGGCCGTCAGCGCCAGTTGCCAGGGTTTTTCGTCTACCGCAGGCAACTGCAACTGCGCCTGCAATTGCACCGGCCAGTCGCCTTCGGGTTGCAGGTCACCCTGCAGGCTCAATTGCAGGTCGTCGCGCAGCAGCCGCAGGCTGTCGATGCGTATCCCGCTGTGGGTCCAGTGCGCAGCCAGTTGCAAGTCGCCAAGCAGGTCACTGCCATCCAGGCGCAACTGCCCGACCTTGACCTCGCCCAGTTCGATGGCCACCGGCAACCGCAGCGTCGGCAATTGCAGCGGACCGCTCTCGGCCGGTTCGGTGCTTGGCGCAAAGGCCATGTCAATGCGGTCTGCCTGCAACCGGTCAATGCACAAGGTAGCGCGCAGCAAACAAGCCGGCGACCAGGCCAGCAACGGCGCTTGTAACTCTACCTTGCTGCCGGCGTCGGCCCAGCTCAGCCGGCTGGCCTGCCAACTGCCCGCCAGGCGCCCCTGGAAGTCGGCCACTTCAAGCCCAGGCACCTTGCCCAGTGCCCAGCGGCTGCCAGCCTGGGTACCCAGCAGCAAGCCGAGCACCAGGCCCACGCTCGCGACGACCCCAAGCAGGCCCAGTGAAATATGTTTGATCACGCGTTTCACAGCTCGGGCCCCATGGAAAAGTGCAGGCGAATGCCCCCTTCGTCATCCAGCGCCTTGGCCAGGTCCAGGCGCAGCGGCCCGACCGGCGATACCCAGCGCACACCAAAGCCGACACCGGTCTTGAGGCTGGGCAGCTCCAGGTCGTTGAACGAGTTGCCTTGGTCGACGAACGTCGCGACCCGCCATTTTTCGGTCAGCGAATACTGGTACTCGACACTGCCTGCCACCAGATAGCGCCCACCAATACGGTCACCGTCGCTGTTCTTCGGCGACAGGGTCTGGTAGTCATAACCGCGCACACTCTGGTCGCCACCCGCGAAGAACCGCAGCGACGGCGGAATGTTGTTCTTGAAGCCATTGGTCGCACTGCCGCCAAACTGTACGCGCCCGAGAAAGCGGTGGTTGTGGCCGAGCGTGGTCAGGCCTTTGAGCAATACGTTGCCGTGTAGCAGGTTGGTGTCGGAAACCAGCCCTTCCTTGGCGACTTGAACATCGAACTGCAGGCGATAGCCGTTGTGCGGATCGATGCGGTTGTCACTGCGCAGGAAGGAATAGCTGACGCCCGGCATCAGCAGGTTGCTCAAACCGGAGTCGTCACCCAGGCGATATTCTTCGCGTTGGTACTTGAGCGAAATCACCCGCTGCCAGCCACTGGGCAGCTTGCTGTGCCACTCGGGGCCGACTGTCAACAGCTTGCTGAGCGAGTCGGTACCGGCAAGCTCCTCATTCTGGTAGCCACCGGCAAAGCGCAGCTTGTCGGTCAGCGGCGGGTCGAGCGGAATGTCGTACCACAGGCCGACGTTCTGGCGCGGTGCCGACAGTTCGGTTTCCCAGCCATAGCTGTGGCCTTGCGGGTTGACCCAGTGGCGGGTCCAGTTGGCCTTGCCACGCGGCCCGACGTCGGTCGAGAAGCCCAGGCCAAGGCCCATGGTGCGAGGTTTACGGGTTTCCAGGTGAACATCCACCGGGATGTCTTCGCCCACAGCAGCAGTGGGCGCCGCATCAACACGCACGCCTTCGAAATAGCCGCTCGATTGCAGGTCGTTGTTCAGTTCTGCGATCAGTTCCGAGTCGTAAGGGGTGCCCGGCTGGAACGAAACCATACGCTGCAGCAGGTCCTCGTCCAGCGGCGTGTCGCCACCGAACGTGACGGCGCCCAGGCGATAACGTGGGCCACTCTGATAGACCAGGTCGATATCGGCCACACCGGCTTGCGGGTCGACGGCCAGGCGCTGGCTACTGAAGCGCCCACTGAAGAAGCCATAGCGCGACGCCTGGTTCTGGATCAACCGCTTGGCATCCTCGTAATGGCCGTGATTGAGTTGTTCACCCGCCCGCAGCGCCTTGCTGTCAGGCACGCGGAAGGCCTTCATCTCGCTGGCTGGGCCCTCGATGCGCACGGTCACGTTACGCAGGCGAATCGGTTCGCCCGGGTTGATGCTGATGATCAGTTGTGGGGGATGGTCTGCGTCGCTGGCGGGCTTGACCTCGGTATCGATCTGCGCCTGATAGTAGCCAAGTGCCTGCGCCGCTTTGCGCGCCTGCTCCTCTGCCCCGCGACTGAAGCGCAAAAGTGCTTCTTCGTCGCGGTCACCCAATGTGCCTATATAGCCTTCGACATTGGCCTTGAGCGCCTTGTTGGCCGGCTTCACCTTCACCAACAACTCGCTCTGGCCCCATGCTGCGAAACTGGCGACCCAGAAAACCAGGCCCCAGGTCAATCTTCCTGAATACGTCATGCGGCGCATGCTACCAGAGCCGGGCGCTCAAGGGAGCCGCCTGGCGGCCTGTTCAGGCAAAAGCGGGTTTTGAAGAGACTGGATTAGGATGAAAGAACACCCTCTCTCGGATCGGTCCTACAGCTACTTCGCCAATTTCCTCATAACCCTGACGCTGGTAAAAAGCCAGGTAGTGCTCGTTACCAGTGTCCAGCACCACCCCTTGGGTGCCTGGGTCTTCCGCGCACCAGTCGTGCACGGCTTGTAACAATTGCTCGCCGTAGTGCTTGCCCTGAAACTGCGGATGCACCCCCAGCAAAGGCAGCACATGCACCTGGTCAGTGGGCAGACAGCTGGCCAACGCAGCCTGGTAGTCCATGTAGCGCCGCGTACAGCGCAGGCCGGTACCCAGCATCATGCGCAGGCGCCAGGCCCAGCTGTCGGCCACGCCCAGCCGGCGCTGCGGCGGCACGATCAGGGCCAGGGCAATCAGGCGGTCCTCGACCAGCAGGCCAATGGCGGGCAGTTGCAGGTAGAAGTGCTGGCGCACCCATTCGCGCACCATCACCCGCAGGCGCCGCTCATACCCCGGGCGCTGGGCTTCGAAGATATAGGCGAAGGTGGGCTCGTGGCGGTAGGCGTTGTACAGCAGCGAACGTGCCTCGCGGCTGTAACCATCGTCGAGCAGGCAGACACGGGCCGGGGCGGCTGTGGTTTCGGGCATTGCGGAAAGACCTCCTGGAATGGGCGTTCAGTGCCTTGGAGGTGCCCCAGCGCGCTTCGTTCACCCCCAACAGCACGTTAGCAGCAGGCTCGCCTGGCCGCCATGCTGGTGATGCAGGTCGATGTCGGCTAGCATCGCGCCTTTTACCGGGATTGTCTTTCCATGAAGATCGTCTGTTTCAACATCAACGGCCTGCGGGCCCGCCCGCATCAGCTGGCGGCGCTGATCGAAAAGCACCAGCCGGACGTGATCGGCCTGCAGGAAACCAAGGTCAGCGACGATCAGTTCCCGCTGGCCGACGTGCAGGCACTGGGTTACCACGTGCACTACCATGGCCAGAAAGGCCACTACGGCGTGGCCCTGCTGTCGCGCCAGGCGCCGCTGAGCCTGCACAAGGGCTTTGCCACCGACGAAGAAGATGCCCAGCGCCGCTTCATCTGGGGTACCTTCGCCGATGCTGACGGCAGCCCGATCACCATCATGAACGGCTATTTCCCCCAGGGTGAAAGCCGCGACCACCCCACCAAGTTCCCAGCCAAGCAGCGCTTCTACAGTGACCTGCAGGCACTGCTGGAAAGCCAGTTCCGCAACGACCATCCAGTGCTGGTGATGGGCGACATGAACATCTCGCCGCAAGACTGTGATATCGGCATTGGCCCGGACAACGCCAAACGCTGGCTGAAGACCGGCAAGTGCAGCTTCCTGCCGGAAGAGCGTGAGTGGATGGAACGTTTGAAAGGCTGGGGGTTGGTAGACAGCTTCCGCCACCTGTACCCGGACGTGACCGACCGTTTCAGCTGGTTCGACTACCGAAGCCGCGGCTTCGAGGACGAGCCCAAGCGCGGCCTGCGCATCGACCTGATCATGGCCTCGCAACCGCTGGTGCCGCGCATCAAGGCAGCGGGGGTGGACTATGAACTGCGCGGGATGGAAAAGCCGTCGGACCATGCGCCGATCTGGCTGGAACTGAGCTGATTCTGGTGGTGGGCCCTCGTTGCACACCTTGGGCCCACACTTACAACCCCAGCCTCAACGCCTCCCCCACCCCCGCTCCACGCACATCGTCCGCTGCGCTGACCAAGGCAAAGTTATAAGCCCCATGCGACCAGTACCGCGCCTCCAACTGGCCATCGACCCGTTGCCCGTCCGGCATGCGCCGATAAAGGTCGCCCGGCGAGCGCAGGAACAGGCTGATGCGCTGGCCCTTGCCATCCTCGAACACCAACAGCGCCGCCGGCCCTTGCTCGTTGCTGAGCAAGCGCGCGCCCACTGGCTTGAAGCCGTAGCCGGCCAGGTCCGGTAACTGGCCCACCCGGCTGAAATGGCGCCCCAGCCAGTCGCGCAGCTGCCCAGGATCACTGGCCTGGATATCCAGTGCTTCACTGCTGGCGAACAAACGGTGTGCCTGAACAGCATCAGCCATGGGCAGGTCGGCTCGTGCAAGGGTTGCATCGCGCGCTTGCCAGCCGCCCAAGCCCCCCACACCCAACGCCAGCATCACCACCGCCGCCGCAGCCCAGCGTCGCTGCCGACGCTGGCGCAGTTGCCGACGCAACTGGCCAAGGTCCAACTGCGCCGCGCCGGGCAGTTCGCCCAATCCGGCCAGCGCTGTGCGCAGCCTTCGGGCATCGGCGCGCCAGCCTTCCACCCGTGCCGCAGCTTGCGGGTTGGCCGCCAGCCAGGCCTGCACCTCGGCCCGGCGCACAGGTTCCAGGCGCTCATCGACGTAAGCGTGCAATTCATCATCGCTGGGGATCAGGCGCGTCATTTCAGTCTCCGCAAGGCCGGGGGCTGGGGGTTGTCCTCGGTCAGTTCGCGCAAGGCATTGCGCGCGCGCGAAAGGCGCGACATCACAGTGCCGATGGGGATGCCCAAAGCCTGGGCGGCCTCCTTGTAACTCAAGCCTTCGATGCTGACCAGCAGCAACAAGGCACGCTGCTCCGCCGACAGCCGGGCAAAGGCCTGTAGGTCAGCCTGGGCCAGGACGATGGCTTCGATGTTGTCACCCGCCGGCTCTTCGTCGCGCTCGTTGCGGCCGAACCAGGACAGCCAGCGCGCATGCAAGCGCTCGCGACGCTTACCGTCGAGGAACTGTCGATAAAGGATGGTGAACAGCCAGGCACGCAGAGCATCAGCGTCGCGCTGCTGGTCGCGGCGGCTCAGGGCCCGCTCGACCGTCGCCTGCACCAGGTCGTCGGCGCTGCCCGGCTCGCGGGTCAGCCACACGGCAAAGCGGCGCAGGCGGGCCAGCAGCTCGCGCCACTGGTGGTCGTCCAAATCGTGCATGGTCAGGTACCGGCCTCTGGGGTTGTCAGTGTAAAGGGCAGACGCCTCTGAACAAATTCTATTCCCGATGAGGGAATAACTTTTTCCCTGCCCCGTCGTACTGGCACCTTCACTGAACCGGACAATGACCATGAACACACCCTTGCACGGCCCGGCCAAAGCCTTGCGCCTGGCCGCCATTGGCGGCGTGATGCTGGCCGCAGGTGCCGGCTTTGCCTATGCCGCCGGCTGGCTCGGCGAACCCCGACTGACGCCACAGCGCATCATCGACACCTTCGAAGCCCAGGCCGGGCATTACCCCGGCTATCGCAAGAACCACGCCAAGGGCTTGTGCGTGAGCGGCTACTTCCAGGCCAGCGGGCAGGCCGCCAACCTGTCCACGGCGCGCGCCTTCAGCCAGCAACGGGTGCCGGTGGTGGGCCGTTTTGCCATCGGCGGTGCCAACCCGTTCGCCCCGGATACCGCTATACCCGTTCGCAGCCTGGCGATTCAGCTAAGCACCGACGACGGTCAGGTCTGGCGGACGGGCATGAACAACCCACCGGTGCTGGCAGTCAGCACGCCGCAAGCTTTCTACCAGCAAGTACTGGCGAGCACACCAGACCCGGCTACCGGCAAACCGGACCCTGGCAAGCTGCAGGCGTTCTTTGCCGCCCACCCGGAAAGCGCGGCGTTTCGCCAATGGGCGGCGGGCTACAAACCCAGCGACAGCTTCGCCAACACGCAATACCACAGTATCAATGCCTTCCGCCTGATCGACGCAGCTGGCGCGGCCCACCCGGTGCGTTGGCAGCTTGAGCCACAAACTGCATTTGCGGCATTGCCCACCCAGGTTGATGACAAGCAATTCCTGCAACACGACTTGCAGCAACGCCTTGCCCAAGGCCCGTTGCGCTGGAAGCTGCGTCTGGTGCTGGCCGAACCGGGCGACGCCGTGGACGACCCTGCCCGGCCGTGGCCCACCGAGCGGCGTAGCGTGGACGCCGGCACCCTGGTGCTGGAACAGGTAGACGCCCCCGAGCAAGGGGCCTGCCGCGACCTCAACTTCGACCCGCTGATCCTGCCGCGCGGTATAGAGGCATCGGCCGATCCGATCCTCGCCGCCCGCTCGGCCGCCTATTCGGAATCGTTCAACCGCCGTAGCCGCGAATCGCTCAGCACCGGAGCCAAGCCATGAAACCTGAAGCCTTCCACCCTTTTGCCCGTTTGCTGCATTGGCTGATGGCCGTGCTGATACTGGCCATGTTGTTCATCGGTGTGAGCATGGTCGCCGACCTGTCGCTACGCCACCCGGTGCTGATCAGCCTGCACAAGGCCACCGGCCTGGCCCTGCTGGTGCTGGTGGTGCTGCGCATTGCTGCGCGCCTGACCCTACCTCATCCGCCCCTGCCGAACGACCTGCCAAAACTGCAGCGCTGGACCGCCGGAGCCTCGCATCTGCTGCTCTATGGCCTGATGCTGGCCATGCCGCTGCTGGGCTGGGCCATGCTGTCGGCCGGCGATTACCCGCGCCCGCTCGGCTTGCCCGCCATTGCCCCCCACAACCTTCAACTGTATGCCGTGTTGCGCCAGGCCCATGGCTGGGCGGGCTACCTGCTGTTCGCCACGGTGCTGGTGCATGTGGGTGCAGCCTTGATGCACGCGTGGGTGCGCCGCGACGGTGTGTTGCGTAGCATGTGGCCTGGCCCCCTGCGCCGCAGTGATTGAGCTGCAGCAGCCCAGGGATTCGACACTCGATAATAGTTCTTAATAATATCGGCTTTTATTTGCCGCACTGCCCTGGACCGCTCATGAACGTCGCAAAGGATCCTGCAACCCTTCTGCCTGCCAGCACCCTGGACTTGCGCCCGCTGCTGCTGGCCAACATGGCCTGCACCATGTCGATGATGGCCTTCGTTGCCCTGATCGGCCCGATAGCCCGCCAGCTTGGCATGGCCACCTGGCAAGCCGGCGCCGCCATAACCGTGGCCGGCGTGGTCTGGGTGCTGCTGGCCCGGCCCTGGGGCCGCGCGGCAGACCGCCTGGGCCGCCGGCGCATCCTGCTGCTGGGCAGCGCCGGCTTTACCCTGGCTTACTGGCTGCTGTGCCTGTTCGTCGAAGGCGCACTGCGCTGGCTGCCGGGGGCAACCTTGGCGTTCATCGGCCTGATGATCGCGCGCGGTTGCATCGGCGCCTTCTATGCCGCCATCCCGGTAGGCTGCAATGCGCTGATCGCCGACCATGTCGAGCCGCAACGCCGAGCGCGGGCCATGGCCTCACTGGGGGCGGCCAACGCCGTCGGCCTGGTGGTCGGGCCAGCACTGGCCGCACTGCTGGCGCGTCACAGCCTGAGCCTGCCGTTCCATATCATGTCGCTGCTGCCGGCCACTGCCTTCCTCGTGCTGTTTTTTACCCTCAAACCACAGGCGCTGCCGCACAGCCACGCCCCCAGTCCGGTGCGGCTGAACGACCCGCGCCTGCGCCGGCCGCTGCTGGTGGCATTCAGCGCCATGCTCAGTGTGACCGTGTCGCAGATCATCGTCGGTTTCTTTGCCCTTGACCGCTTGCATCTGGGCCCTGCCGAAGCCGCCCAGGCGGCTGGCATCGCCCTGACCACCGTGGGTGTGGCACTGATGCTGGCACAGGTGATCCTGCGCCAACTGGAGTGGCCACCGCTGAAGATGATCCGGGTGGGTGCCACGGTATCGGCACTGGGCTTTGCCTGTGGCTCACTGGCCACCACGGCCCCCTGGCTGTGGGCTTGCTATTTTGTTGCGGCAGCGGGCATGGGCTTCGTGTTCCCGGCGTTTTCGGCACTGGCGGCCAATGCCATGCAGGCCTCCGAACAAGGCGCCACAGCCGGCTCCATTGGCGCCGCCCAAGGCATGGGCGCGGTGATCGGGCCGCTCGCCGGTACCTTGGTGTATGCCCTTGATCCACGCTTGCCATTCTTGGCCGTGGCCGTGCTGTTGCTGCTGGTCGGGCTGTGGCCAATGCCGCGTGAGCAGCGGGTTTGAGAAGCACAGCGCGCAAGGGCGCAGAGTGTGTTTTAATGCGCATCGCTCATTATTATTGACACCTCTGATTACAAGGCGGCTATGGACACGGGGACGCGACTCAAACTGGTGCGTGAACGCAACAACCTCTCCCAACGGGAATTGGCCCGCCGCAGCGGGCTGACCAATTCGACGATCTCGCAGATCGAGCAGAATCGCGTCAGCCCTTCGGTCAGCTCCCTGAAAAAACTGCTCGAGGGCATTCCCATGAGCCTGGCGGAGTTTTTCAGCTTCGACGAGCCGGTGCGTGAGGAACGCTACGTATTCCGTGGTGGCGAACAACCCGACCTGGGCCGCAATGGCCTGCGCATGCTGCTGGTCGGCGCCAGCGTCGAAGGCCGGCAGATGCGCATGCTGCGTGAGCTGTACGCACCCGGCGCCGACTCTGGCGAGCCGATCGTGCATGCTGAAGGCGAAGAATGCGGGCTGGTCACCCGTGGTACCGTCGAGCTGTGGGTCGACGGCCAGGTCAGCGTGCTCAACTCGGGCGACGGTTACTACATCCCCACGACCCTGCCGCACAGTTTCAAGAACATCGGCCCGGATGAGGCCGAGATCATCAGCGCCAACACGCCGGCGAATTTCTGATCTTGATCCACAGACGTTCACTGAGCGCCCGGGATGTCTACCAGTGCCTGCGCAATGTGGCGCTTGGCGTGCATCACCTTGAGGTGGTTGCACGCCGCGAGGGCGGCTTGGTCGATGTCGGTATCCAGGGCTGGCAACTGACATTGGCCCTGGATACTGAGGGCTTGGCGCATTGCGTTCATTGCCAAGCCCCCGGCGGCGAACAGGCCGGGCTCGAGCACTGGCAGCGCTATGGCACCAACCCCACCGACCTGCTCAGCCTGTGGGAGCGCACTCAGCTGGAGAGGCTGTTGGCGCTCTGACGCAGCGCCTCCTCGACAAAGTCCAGGCGGTCCTGGCCGAAGAACATCCCATCACCGACAAAACAGGTGGGCGCGCCAAACACCCCGCGCGCCACAGCGGCCTCGGTCGCCTGCTTTAGCGCGGCTTTTACTTCGCTGTCAGCGGCCAGGGCATGAAAAACCTGCGGGTCGAAGCCTGCCTGCGCGAGTGTTTCATTCAGCACAGCGCTGTCGCTCAGGTTGCGGCGCTGTACCCACAGCCCGGTGAACAGCACCATTAGCAATGCCTCGAACCGATCCGGTGAATGCAACTGGGTACCCGTCACGCCACGCATCAAAGTCAGGGTATTGACCGGGAAGCCCGGCGGCATCCCGAACGGCACTCCATAGCGTTCGGCAAAGCGGGCCAGGTCGGTGAACATGTAGCGCCCTTTGGCCGGGATCATGGCCGGCGAAGCATTGCCGGTAGCCTGGAAAACCCCGCCAAGCAGCATTGGCCGGTAGTGCAGCGCGGCCCCCTGGCGGGCGCACAGGTTCGGCAGTTGGGTCCAGGCCAGGTAGCTGGCTGGGCTGCCCAGGTCAAAAAAGAAATCGACAGACGTGTGCATGGTTACGGTCCTTGCGAGTTAACGGGGGTTTACCAGCGTTCCATCCAGGGGCGCAGGTCCAGCTCGAAGGTCCAGGCGTCGCGGGGCTGGGCGTGCAGGAACCAGTAACTGTCGGCAATGTGCGCCGGGTCAAGGATGCCATCCTGGTCCTTGAGGGCATAGCGCTCGGGGAAGCTGTCGCGGATGAAGACCGTGTCGATGGCACCGTCCACCACCACATGGGCGACATGGATGTTGCGTGGCCCCAACTCGCGCGCCATGCTCTGTGCCAAGGCACGCAAGCCATGCTTGGCCCCGGCGAAAGCGGCAAAACCGGCTGCACCGCGAGTGCCGGCTGTAGCACCGGTGAACAGGAGGGTGCCACGCTCACGCTGAACCATGCGCCGGGCCACCGCCTGCGCGGTGAGGAAACCGGCAAAGCAGGCCATTTCCCAGATCTTGAAGTACTTGCGCGGGGTTTCCTCGAGGATGCTGCACGGTACATTCGCACCGATATTGAAGACAAATGCCTCAATCGGGCCTATATCACGCTCGATAGTCTCCACCAGCGCGGCCACCTCCTCTTCCTTGCGCGCATCAGAGCCAAAACCGTAGGCCCGGCCGCCAGCGGCCTGTATTTCCTCCAGCAGCGGCTGCAGTTTGTCGGCCTGGCGCCGGGTTACGCAGGCAATGTAACCCTCACGCGCAAAGCGCTTGGCGATTTCGCCCCCAGTGGCGTCGCCCGCCCCGATCACCAGCACGACTTTTTGTTGTTCTGACATGCCTGCCTCCATGGGTAAATGATCGTTTAGTAAACGAACGCTATGCTATGATCGCGGTCATCGTCAAGCCTGTCTGTCGAGGCATGTGAATGCGCTATTCCAACGAACACAAACAGCAAACCCGCGAACGGCTGCTGGCCAGCAGCGGCGCGCTGGCCAAGCGCGGGGGGTTTGCCAGTACCGGCGTGGCCGGGCTGATGAAAGCGATCGGCCTGACCGGCGGTGCCTTCTACAACCACTTCCCGTCCAAGGACGACCTGTTTACCGAGGTGGTACGCCAGGAGCTGAGCAACAGCCCCCTGATACGCCTGGCCTGCCAGGGCGCCAACCGCGAACGCCTTGGCCGCTGCCTGCAGCAGTACCTGAGCCTGGCCCACCTGCGCAATGCCGAAGGTGGATGCCCATTGCCGCCGTTGGGTGTGGAAATCGCCCGGGCCGACACACCGGTGCGTGAAGTGGCGGAGCACTGGCTGGTAGAACTGCACCAGGCCTGGAGCACAACCCTGGAGGATGAGCAACTGGCCTGGGTGCTGATCAGCCAGTGCGTAGGGGCATTGCTGGTCGGGCGCATGCTGGCCAGTGAAAGCGTGCAAGCGCAAGTACTGGGCGCCAGCCGCCAGTTTGTCGAACAGGCCCTGCATGAGGCGGATTAGTGCGCTGCTGGGGTTGCTGCTGGCCCTGCCAGCGCATGCCGAACAGGCCTGCCCGCCCGGGCAGTATCAGGTGTGCCTGATGGGCTGTTTCTGCGCCCCGATCGACCCAGGCCAGGCCGGGCAGATCCTCAAGGATGTGGAGGTCATGGCCTCGTCCAGCCTGACCTACGCCTTGCGCCAGGCCCGTGACGAAGCCACGGCCAGCGGTGTGCAGCCGATTCCGTTGCATATCCGGGCGCAGCTTGAACCTTGGTATGACTTTGCCGTGCTCGACGCGGCGCGCTTTCGGGTGGGGGATGAGCAACAAATGAGCGCAGCCAATGCGCTATTGCAGAACCCCGATGTGAACGCCGTTACACTGATCGACACGATCATCTTCCGCCGGGCCGCCGATGCCGAGGACAACGTTGCCTTGTGGGCGCACGAGCTCAAGCATGTGCAGCAGTATCAGGAACTGGGCGTGGAGGAGTTTGCCCGACGCTATACGCGCAACTTCGACGACCTGGAGGGGCCGGCCTACAAGATCGAGGCCGAAGTCGGCAAGGCGCTGCGCGAGCGTCGTTCAGGCCAGGCCCGCTGATCGCTGCCATTGCGCTCCTGCATGGGAGCGCGAAGGCGTTCAGGACACCGCCGAGGCTTCCACCGCCTGGTCACGGCTGGCATAGCGCTGCGCCAGCACAGCACACACCATCAGCTGTATCTGGTGGAACAGCATTAGCGGCAAGATCATCGCGCCAATGCCACTGCCCACGAACAACACCTGGGCCATGGGCACCCCCGTGGCCAGGCTTTTCTTGGAGCCGGCAAACAGGATGGTGATGCGATCCTCAAGGTCGAAGCCCAGCGCCTTGCCAAGCATGCGTGTGCCAAACAGCACCACTGCCAGCAGAATTGCGCACACCACGAACAACCCCGCCAGGTGCTGCGGCGATACGGTGTGCCACAGCCCGGTAACCACGGCCTCACTGAAGGCGGTGTACACCACCAGCAGGATCGAACCCTGGTCCACCACCTTGAGCCAGCGCGCATTGCGCTTGACCCAGGCACCGATCCAGCGCCGCGCGATCTGCCCGGCAACGAACGGCACCAGCAGCTGCAAAGTGATCTTCAATACCGCATCCAGACCGGACCCCGTATCACCACTGGCACCCAGCAACAACATCACCAGCAACGGTGTGAGGAAGATACCCAGCAGGCTGGAGGCCGCCGCGCTGCAGATGGCCGCTGGCACGTTACCGCGGGCCAGCGAAGTAAAGGCAATGGCCGACTGCACGGTGGCAGGCAAGGCACACAGGTACAGGATGCCAAGGTAAAGCTCGTTACCCACCAGCGGTACGAACAGAGGTTTGAACGCCAGGCCCAGCAGTGGGAACAATACGAAAGTACAGGAGAACACCAGTAGGTGCAGGCGCCAGTGCCCGGCACCGGTAATGATGGCTTCACGCGACAGTTTGGCGCCATGCAGGAAGAACAACAGGCCAATGGCCAGGTTGGTCAGCCAGCCGAAATATACCGCGCCATCGCCCGAGCAAGGCAGCACGGTGGCGATGAGTACCACACCGAGCAAGGCCAGGGTGAAATTGTCAAATAACATGCGCAAATACTTCATCACTGTATCCATCTTGTCATGGTGGCTGGGCAGACGATAAGTTCTTTGGCTCTCCGTCGCTAACGCCGGAACCCCGAGTGATATCGCTCAACGGACACGCTCCACAAAAGGACCCACCATGTTCCGCCCACGTCTGGCTGTACTTGCAGCCGCCATCACCCTCGCTTTTGGCCATACCAGCGCCCAGGCCGACGACCAGTTACAGGCCAAGGTCGACCAGATCATCCGCCCGCTCATGCAGGAACAAGGCATCACCGGCATGGCTGTGGCCATCTATGCACGCGACCACGCGCATTACTTCAGCTACGGCGTGGCCAGCAAGGCCGACAACGTACCGGTGAGCCGCGATACGCTGTTCGAGATTGGTTCGCTGAGCAAGACCTACACTGCCACACTGGCCGCGCTTGCCAGCGCCGAGGGCAAGCTTGACCTCCAGGCCCCGGCCAAGCGCTACCACCCGGCACTGGCCGGCGCCCCCATCGGCGACGCAACGGTGCTGGAACTGGGCGCCTATAGCGCCGACTGCCTGCCACTGCAGTTCCCCGAATCTGTGCAAACGCCGCAACAGGTAGTCGATTTCTTCCGCCACTGGCAACCTCGCGCCAAACCCGGCACCCAGCGCTGCTACTCGAACCCCAGCCTGGGCTTGTTCGGTGACCTTGCCGCCCGTGCGCAGCACCAACCGTTTTCCACGCTGATGAATGAGGGCCTGCTGACGAAGATGGGCCTGAAAAATACCTACCTTCAGGTTCCGGCCAGCGCCCAGGGCCTTTATGCCCAAGGGTATGACGCCGCCGACAAGCCGGTGCGCATGGGTCCGGGCCCTTACGCCGACGAGGCCTACGGCATCAAAACCAGCGCCAGCGACCTGCTGCGCTATGTGCGCCTGCACATGCAGCCGCAGGGCCTGCCGCCGGCCTTGGTGAAAGCCACCGCCATTACCCAGCAAGGCTATTTCCAGGTCGGCGCCATGACGCAAGGCCTGGGCTGGGAACGCTACCCCTACCCGGTCACGCTGCGCACACTGATCGATGGCAACAGCTCGCTGCTGATCCGTGAACCGCAGGCAACCACTCGCTTGCAGCCGGCCCTGCCCGCGCTACCGGCAGCCTGGTACAACAAGACTGGTTCCACCAATGGCTTCGGCGCGTATGCCGCGTTTGTACCCGCAGAACAGCTGGCAGTCGTGTTGCTGGCCAATCGGAATTACCCCAACCAAGCGCGGGTGCAAGCCGCCTTCGACATCCTTTCCGGCTTGTGACGCGAGCTGTGATTGTCGGACAAAACGACAGAATGTAGTGAGCAAAAAAAATCACTACAAAACGGTTGACGCCGTTCATCGCCCTTGGGCATGATGAAGCCGTCTCCCCGATCGGGAGCGGTGGCAAGGGTGTTCCAGACGGCCTGCGCGGTAACGCAGGCCGTCCGTGGAGAGGGAAACTGTCCAAAAGGCAGCGTGAGAAAGCCCCTGTTGCGATGCTGCTGTAGCAGCCTTGGTAGTGCGCTACACCGTGATAGCGCCAACTGTGAAAATCACCTATGAATGGGTAATGGGGGCTTTATGATGAACTTGAACAACAATCCGACTATCGACCAATTGGCCCAGCTGTTTGCCGTGCGCAAGGACAGCCTTGACGACCATCTGCTGTGGGTTAGCCAAACCGGTGAAGTGCGCCTCGACCGCCTGCCACCGAACACCGTCGAAGATGAATTTGAAGAGCACCTGCCCAGCATGCGTGCCCGCTTCAAGGTCTACCGCCGTGGCCAAGGCTACGTCGGCAAGAAAGCCGCCGCAGACACCGAATTCGTCGGCCGCGTGCTGCAGACCCTGCAACAAGAATGGCCCGCTGCCCGTGAGCAGCAGGCAGTCAAGGTGATCGAACCGCTGAATTGAGGGTTCGCACCCTTACCAAAGCCCGGCCCGCACAGGCCGGGCTTTTTCATGCCTGGCGCCGCTGCAAGCGGGTTTCCGGCAAAGGCAAGGCGCCCGTTGCCATCGCCCTGGCGCGGTCGACACCCCACACCAGCGCACGGGTCATGGTCTCGCCCGGCAGCGCCGGGTAATACTCTTCCAGCACCGCCCGCCCATCCCCGGCGTACACCCCCAGAAACAACTGCGTCGCCCCCAGGCGCGACAAGCGCACCTGCACGTCCAGTGTGGTGCCGTCGCTGAGTGCTTCGTCGTGGCAGCGGCTGTGCAACTGTGCGTCGGCCCACTGCCAATAGGTTTCTTCCCTGACTCGCATGAGCATTCAATCCTCCGTCGCTGGAATGCCGCGCCAGAAAACCACAGGCCGGGCCATCCGGCGAGCGCTACCGGGCAATACCATGAGGCGGATCAACGAATGGCAATAAAAACCCCGCCGTTGGGCGGGGGGCGTGTGCAGGCGCGGGCTCACTTCTTGATCGGTACCCGCGGCATGAAGCGGCCTTTTTTGCTGCGCTGCAAATGTGCAGGCTGGAGCTGTTCGGAATCATCCAGCGTCATGTGGGCGAAACCCAGGCGAAATGCCGCCTGGCCGCAACGCACCTGGCTGTTGATAGGGAACGCATCGTTCAGGTCTTCGAAAAAGGATTCGCTCATGCCCAGTGTCCCTCCGGTGGCGGTCGCGCCGGCAACCAGACAAGTTGCCCAGGAAACGCGGCCTGTGAGAGTGAGACTAGCTGGTCATTTGCGGACCGACCGGACAAGAACCTTGTAGCCGACCA
This sequence comes from Pseudomonas sp. LTR0, assembly GCF_036630035.1. Classification (NCBI taxonomy): domain Bacteria; kingdom Pseudomonadati; phylum Pseudomonadota; class Gammaproteobacteria; order Pseudomonadales; family Pseudomonadaceae; genus Pseudomonas; species Pseudomonas sp. LTR0. The sequence continues at coordinate 2,469,670 of NZ_CP123734.1, read as the reverse complement.
GTGGCAGAAGGCTTTACCTCAGGCGTACTGCTGTGCCGGTAGCAAATACCACGACCATGCCACCCTGTACCGACGGCATGCTGATCTCAAAGTCCACCCCCACTACCGCATCGGCTTGCAACTGTCGTGCCCGGGCCTTGAGTTCTTCAGTGGCCTGCTCCCGGGCCTCGCGCAACGCGCTTTCCAGGGTTTGCGAACGACCGCCGAAGAAGTCGCGAAACCGTGTAAAGAAATCGCGCACGAAGTTGATGCCCTGCACCGATTCGGAACTGACCACGCCCAGGTATTCGGCAATCGGGCGGCCTTCGAGCTGGCTGGTGGTGGAAATGATCATGGATGCGCTCCGTTGGCCTGACAAAAAGAGGCCGATTCTAACAGAGCGCAGCTCAGCAGATTTAAGCGCCTACGCGTTGGCAGCTCGCAAGCGCTGACCGATGCGCGCACCGAATACATTCACCAGCAGCCCGGCCATCACCAGCAATGCGCCCCAGCCCTGAGTGGCGGTCAGGCGCTCTCCCAGCAGCAAAGCCGACGAACTCAGGCCAATCACCGGTACCAGCAGCGAGAACGGCGCCACCTTGCCTGCCGGGTGACGCGACAGCAACTTGCTCCACAGGCTGTAGCCGAGCATGGTGGCCACAAAGGCCAGATACGCCAGGGCCAGCACCGAACTCCAACTGATATTGGCCAAGGCATGGCCAATGCGGTCGGGGCCTTCCAGCCACCAGGACAGTGCCAGGAATGGCAGTGGCGGTATCAGCCCACCCCAGATCACCAACGCGACCAGGTCGACCGAGCCGAACCGCCGGGTAATGATGTTCCCCAGGCCCCACATTGCACCGCCACACAGGGTCAGCACCAACGCCAGCATGGGCACATGGCCGCCGTCTTCGCTGCCGATCAGTGCCAGGCCGCCGGCCGCCACCAGCAGCCCCAGCACGCTGGCCAGGCGCAGCCGCTCACCGAGAAACAACGCAGCAAAACCGAGGGTGAAGAAAGCTTGCGACTGCAGGATCAACGAAGCCAACCCTGGCGGCATGCCGCTGTACATGGCCTGAAACAGGAACGCGAACTGGCCCAGTGAAATGGTCGCACCGTAAGCGATCAGCCAGCGCCATGGCAGTTTGGGCCGTCTGACCAGCAAGATCGCCGGGAACGCCACCAGCAAGAAACGCAATGCCCCCAGCAGCATCGGCGGCAGCCCGTCGAGGCCAACCTTGATGACCACAAAGTTGACTCCCCAGGCGACAATCACCACCAGGGCGATAAGCAGGTCCTTGAGTGGCATTGCGACTTCCTTCTGCAGGCTTTTTTAGACATATTTCGTTACAGCATAAAGGCATTCCATAAAAACGGACCAGCACAGTTGAAACCAATGGTTGCACTACAGTGACTGTTCCGTCCGCCCACTGTCGGCTGGACGTCAACGTTGCCAAATCAAAGAACAGGTTCAATCCTGATAACCAGGTGCCACCTTTTCCAGCATTCGCAACAATGCCGCCCACGCCAATTGCAGCGCATCCGGGTCGGTCAGTTCCCCCTGCTTCAAGCCTCTCCCCGGCGCGTTGAACTGCCGCTCGGTATGCCTGCACACTTCAGTCGACGGCAATATCAGTTGCCCAGCACTCTGCGCCGCCAATTGGATCTCGCAAGCCTTTTCCAGGTAGTACATGCGCAGGAAGGCTTCAGCCACACTGCGTCCCGTGGTCAACAGCCCATGGTTGCGCAGAATCATCACCGGCTTGTTGCCCAGGTCAGCCACCAGCCGTTGCTGTTCATCCATGTCCAGCGCAATGCCCTCGTAGCCGTGGTAAGCCACATTGCCGTAAAACTCCATGGACATCTGGTTGATCGGCAGCAAGCCACACTCCAGTGCGGCCACCGCGCAACCTGCTCGGGTGTGGGTGTGCAGCACGCACCGGGCATCCTCGCGGGCAGCGTGAATGGCACTGTGAATGACGAACCCGGCCGGGTTGACTGGATGACGGGCAGCGCCCACCGGCCGCCCTTGCAGGTCGATCTTCACCAGACTGGAAGCTGTAATCTCATCGAAGAGCAGGCCATAAGGGTTGATCAGGAAATGGTGCTCCGGCCCAGGCAGACGCAGGGAGATATGCGTGAAGATCAGATCGCTCATGCGAAAATGCGCGATCAGCCGGTAGCAGGCAGCCAGCTCCCGACGCAGGCTTTGTTCCGTTGCAGTCATCTTGTTTTCCTTTACCGAACGCTATTTGCTGGCCCAGGCGTTGAAGCGCTGCTCCAGTTCTTCGCCATGATCGACCCAGAATTCCACGTTCATGGCCAGCGCCCCTTGCAGGTTCTGTGGCGAAGTGGGTACCCAGTTGGCCAGCGCCGGGTCAAGCCTGGCTGCGGCCTGGGTATTGGTCGGCCCATAGGGTATCTGCTGCACATACCGCACCTGGGTATCCGGCTGATTGGCATAGGCAATCAGCCGCTTGGCCTGGTCGACATGCCGCGAGCCTTTGATGATCGCCCAATAGTCCATACCGTACAGGCTGCCAGGCCATACCACAGCCAACGGGCTGCCCTGCTGCGCCGCCACCGCAATTCGTCCGCTGTAGGTGGAGGTCATCACCACGTCGCCGGCTGCCAGCCATTGCGCGGGTTGAGCGCCGGCGTCCCACCACTGGATATGGGGCTTGAGTTCGCTGAGTTTGGCGAAGGCCCGCTCGACACCCGCCGGCGTGGACAGCACGCGGTAAACGTCCTCGACCTTGACCCCGTCAGCCAACAGCGCGAATTCCAGGTTGTACACCGCACGCTTGCGCAGGCCGCGCTTGCCTGGGTACTTGTTGATGTCCCAGAAATCGGCCCACGAGGCCGGCGCCTGGGCCAGCTTGTTGCGGTCATAGGCAATAGCCACGCTCCAGACCAGCGCGGCCGAACCACAATCCTGTGCGGCTTCCGGGATCAGTTCGGCTGCATGGCCCAGGCGCTGCCAGTCCAGGTGCTCGTATATCCCCTCGTCGCAGCCGCGCATCAAGTCAGGCCCTTCGATCTGCACCACGTCCCAATCGACGTGGCCGGTGTCAGCCATGACCTGGATCCGTGCCATTTCGCCGTTGTATTCACCCTGGATCAGCTGGCTGCCGTCCTGGGCAATGAAGGGCTTGAAAATTGCCTCATCCTGGGCCTTCTGGCCCGCGCCGCCATAACCGACCACAACCATCTGCTGCGCAGCTTGCGCAGTGCCCAGGCCAAGGGCCAGCAAGGCTGCACAAAGGCCGGTCACTCCTGGAAATAGCTGCATCGTAGTTTCCTCCTGCCGGTGCCCGACGGGCCCGTTTTCTTGTTGTTCTGAGGTCACACCCTCGCCATGCGAGTGAGGAAAACCTAGACAGACGCCAGTAAAAAAACAAGTTGATTTTTTACTATTGCTACACTTTTATAAGGAAAAATAACAACCCTGTACCGGAGCCACGTGATGCAGACCGCCTTCCCTCATCTGTTCGAGCCCTTGCAGATTCGCGGCAAACGTTTGAAGAACCGCATCATGTCCACCGGGCACGACACCTGCCTACCCACCGACAACCTGGTCAACGACAAACTGATCGCCTACCAGCGCGACCGTGCTGCCGGTGGCGTCGGCTTGATCGTGCTGCAGGTCGCCGGGGTGCACGACAGTGCCCGTTACACCTCGCATGTGCTAATGGCCACTGACGATGCCTGCATCGACGGCTACCGCCAGCTTGCCGAGGCCTGCCATGCGCACGGCACCGTGGTGCTGTCGCAACTGTTTCACCCCGGGCGGGAGATCATGGAGTCGGCAGACGGCCTGTTGGCGGTAGCCTACTCGGCCTCTGCGGTGCCCAATGAGCGCTTCCGGGTGATGCCGCGCGCGCTGGACCAGGCAATGATCGACGAAATCGTCCAGGGCTACGCCAGCGCCGCCCGCCGCCTGCACCAGGCCGGGCTGGATGGCGTCGAGGTGGTGGCCAGTCATGGCTACCTGCCCGCGCAGTTTCTCAACCCGCGGGTAAACGTACGCAGTGATGGCTACAACGGCGATCTGGATCAGCGCCTGAGGTTCTTGCGCGAAGTGCTGGCCGCGGTACGTGCCGCCACCGATGAGCAGTTCATCATTGGCCTGCGCATCAGCGCTGACGAGCGTGACAGCCAAGGCCTGAGCGAAGACGAGTCACTGGCTGCTGCCGTGGCCTTGCAGGGCCAGCTCGACTACCTGCATGTCGTCGCCGGCACCTCGGCCTCGCTGGGTGGCGCGGTCCATATCGTCCCGCCAATGGCTATCGAACCCGCGTACCTGGCCCGCGAGGCTGGCACCTTCAAGCGACAGCTGGCTATCCCCCTGTTCGTCACCGGGCGCATCAACCAGCCTCAGGAAGCCGAGCTGATCCTGGCTCGCGGCCAGGCTGATGTGTGCGGCATGACCCGGGCGCTGATCTGCGACCCGTTGATGCCAGTCAAAACCAAACGCGGCCAGGTCGAAGACGTGCGCGCCTGCATCGCCTGCAACCAGGCATGCATCGGCCATTTCCATCGTGGCTTGCCCATTTCCTGCATCCAGCACCCGGAAACCGGCCGAGAGTTACAGTACGGGCACCTTACGCCCACTTCCTCACCCAAGCGCATAATGGTCGCCGGCGGTGGGCCTGCAGGCATGAAGGCCGCGGCCGTGGCCGCTGCGCGCGGGCACCAGGTCACTCTGTACGAGGCGGGTCCGCAGCTCGGTGGGCAGGTGCTGCTCGCCCAGCTGCTGCCACGGCGCAGCGAGTTCGGGGGTGCCAGCACCAACCTGCAACGGGAAATGGCCTTGGCGGGGGTACAAGTGGTGCGCAACACCCGGGTCGACCGCGCACTGGTCGAACGTGAGCGCCCTGATCTGGTCATCGCTGCTACCGGCGCCATCCCCTACTGGCCTGCGTTCGAGCGTACCGGCGAACTTCAGATAGTGGACGCCTGGCAAGTGTTGCGCAACGAGGCGAAACCCGGGCGTTCGGTGCTGGTGATCGACTGGCGCTGTGACTGGATCGGCCCCGGTATCGCCGAACGCCTGGTGCGCGAAGGCCATCAGGTTCAGTTGGCGGTCAACGGCACTCATTGCGGCGAGAGCCTGCCGCTTTATGTACGTGACCAACTGGCCGGCGAGCTGCATCGCCTGGGTATCCCTGTCACCCCATACGCACGCCTTTATGGCTGCGACGACAACACGGTATACCTGCAGCACACCGCCAGCGGCGATCCGATGATCTTCGAAGATATCGACACCCTGGTGCTGTGCATGGGGCATCAACCTCAAGACCGCCTGGCCACTGAACTGGCTGGTGTGGTGGACGTGCGGCGGATTGGCGACTGCCTGGCGCCGCGCACGGCCGAAGAAGCGATTCACGATGGTCTGACGGTTGCCTGGGCACTCTGAGGCTGTACATACTGCGGCTTTTGCGATGGACCGACGTGCATGAGCCAACCCTCCCAGCCTCCCGCCAGCGAACCCGGGGGCGCCGCGCCGCAGTTCCTCGGCACCCGCATCCGCGGCCTGCGCAAGCGCCGCGGCATGACCCTGGCGGAGCTGGCCGCACACAGTGAACTGACCGCAGGCTACATCAGCCAGCTGGAGCGCAACCTCTCCTACCCGTCGATCCCGGCGCTGTTCAACATCGCCCGCAGCCTGGGCGTGACCATCCAGTGGTTCTTCGCCAGCGAGGCCACCACCGCGCCCGAAGACCAAGGCTATGTGGTGCGGCGCAACAGCCGCCTGAGCGTGCATTACGAAGATGGCATCGTCGATCAACTGCTCACCCCCCAGCCGAATCGCCAGCTGGAGATGCTGCACTCACGTTTCCCTCCGGGTACCTACAGCCAGCAAAGTTACAGCCACGACGGTGAAGAAGCCGGTTACCTGCTCAGCGGCACGTTTGAGCTGTGGGTAGGCGAGCGGCATTTCCAACTGAGTGAAGGCGACAGCTTCAGCTTCTCGAGCCAGGAACCTCATCGCTACGGCAACCCCGGTGAAGTAGATGCCGTGGTGATCTGGGTGATCACGCCGCCAACATTCTGAAGCACTCCAGCAAGCACTGGTAACACCGTTGACCGGCAACACGGTCTACCTTGTCCACCGAACTTCTAAGGAGCACAACCATGAAGCAGATCCTGATCATTGGTGCGGGCTTTGCCGGCCTGTGGAGCGCGCTCAGCGCCATCCGCCAGCTTGACCTCAACGCCAGCAAGGACGTCGAGGTCACCTTGCTCGCACCCCAGGCTGAACTGCATGTGCGTCCGCGCTTCTACGAGCCAGACGTGCATACCATGGCCGCACCACTGCAGGCACTGCTCGATGTTGTAAATGTCCGCTTCGTGCCGGGCACGGCATTCCATATCGATGAAGCGGCCCGCCGCGTGGGCTATCGCACCCGCAGTGGCACTCGGTGCGCCCTGCCCTACGACCGCCTGATCATGGCCTGCGGCAGTGTGCTCGATCGCCCTGACATGGTTGGCATCGAGCATGTCTTCGATGTCGACAAGCTCGACAGTGCCGCACGCCTGGAAAACCACCTGAAGTCGCTGGCCAGCCTGCCGAACACGCCGGCGCGCAATACCGTGGTGGTAGCCGGGGGCGGTTTTACCGGCATCGAAACGGCCACCGAACTGCCGGCCCGCTTGCGCGCGATACTGGGCGAAGACGCCGCGTTGCGCGTAGTGGTAATCGACCGCGGCGCCAGGATTGGCGCAGCCCTGGGTGACGGCATCCGCCCAGCCATCGAGCAGGCGTGCGAGGCCCTGGGCGTGGAGTGGGTTTGCGGTGCCACGGTGGTTTCGGTAGACCCTGCCGGTGTACAGCTGGACAACGGCCAGCGTATCGACGCCAGCACGGTGGTCTGGACTGTTGGCTTCAAGGCCAACCCGCTCACCGAACAGATCAGCGGCGAGCGCGACAACCGCGGCCGTTTGCATGTCGATGGCAACCTGAAGGTCAAGGGCAATGAGGCCGTGTATGCAGCTGGAGACGTGGCTTACGCCACCTGTGACGCGCTTGGCAATCATGCCGTGATGTCGTGCCAGCATGCGATTCCGCTGGGGCGCCATGCGGGCAACAATGCCGCTGCCGAGTTGCTGGGCGTGGCACCGATGGCTTACAGCCAGCCCAAGTACGTGACGTGCCTGGACCTGGGGGCCTGGGGCGCGGTGTACACCGAAGGATGGGACCGTGTGGTTTCGCCACCGGAGGACAAGACCGAAGCCAAGGCGCTGAAGCGCCAGATCAATTCAGTGTGGATTTATCCGCCAGCGGCTGACCGGGCAGCGGCCCTGGCGGCAGCTGATCCGCTTATCCCGGTGGCCTGAACGCTTCTACAGGTTGGAGTGGCCTTGTGCTTCGACAAGGCCACGCCTGCAACCAACCGCTCCCTTGATCAGGCAGCAGCAAACAGCTCGTTGGCGATCTGCGCCTGTGCAGCATCGATCGCCTGGCTGCGCTGCTCCGGGCCATAGGCCAGGCCGTGGGCGCGGACAATTTCCAGGTCGGTAATCCCAATGAAGCCCAGGAACACTTTCAGGAAGTCTTCATGCCCGGCGCCGGTCGGCTGGCCAGCGTGCAGGCCACCCGCGGTGGAAACCAGCACCACTTTCTTGTTGCCGCACAGGCCTTCCGGGCCTGCTTCAGTGTAACGGAATGTCTTGCCGGCGACGGCCACACGGTCAATCCAGGCTTTTAGCTGGGTCGGCACGGTGAAGTTGTACATTGGCGCGCCAATTACCACGGCATCGGCAGCCAGGAACTCTTCGAGCGTCTCTGCGCTGAGCTTGGCTTCGAAAGCCTGGGCCGCGTCGCGTACGTCTTCAGGGGTGCCTGCAGCCACCAGGGTGGCGGCGGAGAAGTGGGCAATGGCATCGGCAGCCAGGTCGCGGTAAATCACTTCAACGCTCGGGTCTGCAGCCTTCCAGGCTTCGACCACTTCACGGCTCAACTGGCGCGAGGCGGAATTGTCGCCCAGGATGCTCGAATCGATGTGCAACAGTTTCATGGGACTCTCCTGTGATTGAAGACCGCATCTGTGGGCGATCACGATGGGGTAGATCCTACCGAAGTGACCAATAGCTGATAAGTAAGCGAAAATGCGTTAGTTTGTCCCACAGATGGAACAGTGAGACATTCCCATGCAAGACCTCAACGACCTCTTCTATTTCGCGCGCGTCGTCGAAGCCGGCGGATTCGCCGCCGCCGGGCGCCAGCTGGGTATCCCCAAGTCGCGCCTGTCGCGGCGTATCGCCGAGCTTGAAGAGCGCCTTGGCACACGTCTGTTGCAGCGCACCACACGGCAACTCAAGCTCACCGCAGTAGGTGAACGTTACTTGCATCATTGTCAGGCCATGCTGCTGGAGGCCGAAGCCGCCGACGAAACCGTGGCCAGCATGAGCAGTGAGCCGCGCGGGCGTTTACGGGTTTCCTGCCCGGTGGCACTGGCACACGCCTTCCTGCCGGATGTGATCAGCCGCTTTCTTGAGCAGTACCCGCTGGTGCAACTGGACATGGTATTGCTCAACCGCCGGGTCGACCTGATTTCCGAAGGCATTGACGTAGCGTTGCGCGTACGCGACCTGGGCGACGAAGACCCGGCCCTGGTTACCCGCCGCCTGCGCCAGGCACAGATGCAACTGGTGGCCGCGCCCGGCTTTGCCGACCACATTCGCGAACCGGGCGAGTTGGCATCATTGCCAGTGCTGGGCGCAGCCGAAGCAGACCGACTGGTACACTTTCGCTTGATCGGCCCCCATGGCAAGCAGCAGGAAATAGCGCTGGAGCCGCGCTTGGCGATCGATGATTTCGTAGTACGTAATGCAGCTGTACGTGCCGGTCTGGGGTTCACTGCGCTGCCCAGCATGTTTTGTGAAGAGGAACTGGAACGCGGCGAACTGGTGCGCTTGCTGCCAGACTGGTCGCTGCCGGGTGGCTACCTGCAGGCGGTTTACCCACACCGGCGGGGCCTACTGCCTGCGGTCCGGGTGTGGATCGATCACCTGGCGGCGTCATTCGAGGCTTGTGGAGAGCGGTATGTCTGAACGGAAAATGAGCGAAGCCCAGGTGGCGGCATTTTGCCTGAGCCTGCCGGGTGCGCGGGAAGACTACAAATGGGGCGGCATCCGAGTGTTTTCGGTGGCAGAAAACAAGATGTTCGCGGTGCTCGACCTGGCGAGTGCCGGGTTGTCGTTCAAGGTGGCCGACGAGCTGTTTCTGGGTTATTGCGATCGCCCCGGGATACGGCCGGCACCCTACCTGGCGCGGGCGCGATGGGTCAGCATGGCGTCGCCCTACCCCATGGGGCGTGATGAACTGTGTGACCTGTTGCAGCACTCGCACCAGCTGGTAGTGCGTCGGTTGCCCAAGCGATTGCAGACGGGGTTGGTCATGTGATCTGGCTGTACCGGCCCTTTCGCGGCATTACCCGCGAAGAGGCCGGCACAACTGCACATCAACCAAAGGGCAGATAACGCCCCTCAAGAAACAGCCAGTCTGCCCAGAACACCTGATGCACCAGCACAATCCCCCAGCACACCAACTGGAACGAGACCTTGCGGGTCTTGTGCCGAAACAGTTGCTGCGCCAATAACGCCCCCGGCCAACCACCGAGCAGCTCACTGGCATGCAGCACTTTCTCGGGTGTACGCCAGGCCTGCGTACGTGCCTGCTGCTTGTCCTGCCAATACAGCAACAGGCTGATCAGGCTCATGGCCGGGTACAACGCCAACGGCCACCAGGTCTGATCGTTCCAGGCCATGCGCGCCGCCCCCCAACCGGGCAACAGGCAAAGCACGCCCAACAGCAGCAGCTTCAGGCGCACATTGCGCACGCCTTCAGCCCGTTGCCCGCGCATTGCCTCAGCCATGAGCTGTGGACCAGTCAACCCAACCAAACTGCCAGGTCGCCAGAATGAGCAAGCCGAACACAATGCGATACCAGGCAAATGCCGCGTAGCTATGGTTGGCAATGAACTTGAGCAACGCCCGTACGGCGATCATGGCGAAGATGAACGAGGTCACGAAGCCGATCGCAAACACCGGCAGATCGCCGGGCTGGAACAGGTCGCGGTACTTGTAGCCCGAATACACCGCCGCACCGACCATGGTCGGCATTGCCAGGAAGAACGAGAACTCGGTCGCTGCCTTGCGCGACAGGCCGAACAGCAGGCCACCGATAATGGTCGAACCGGAGCGCGACGTGCCCGGGATCATCGCCAGGCACTGGACGAAGCCGATTTTCAGCGCATGGCTCCAGCGCATGTCGTCCACATGGTCTACCTGCACGCGGTGCTCACGGCGCTCGGCCCAGAGCATGATGACGCCACCCACCACCAGTGCCGCCGCCACGGTGACGGGGTTGAACAGGTATTCGTGAATAAGGTCAGCAAAAAGCACACCCAGTACCACCGCCGGCATGAACGCCAACAGCAGGTTGCCCGTGAAGCGGCGCGCCTTGGGCTGGTGGGTCAGGCCGAAGACCACTTCGAAAATCTTGCTGCGAAACTCCCACACCACCGCCAGGATCGCCGCCAACTGAATGATGATATTAAAAGCCATGGCCCGTTCGCCGCCAAAACCGATCAGGTCGGCGACGATAATCTGATGGCCCGTACTGGAGATCGGCAGAAACTCCGTCAGCCCTTCGACCACGCCTAAGATGATTGCCTGGAAGGCAGTCCAAAAATCCATCATTCCCCCGGATGAAGCGCTGCTTGTTGCAGGCCCCTTGTTCTTGATTTGCTTGAGATTGCCGTACATGGCCCGGCTGTTTTACAGCGACTGTTGGGCGCAACGCCAGTGGAAAAGTTCACGCCTGTTAAAGGTTTCATCTTGCGCGGCCGAAATCCTGACAGAGCCCCTTTGCAATCGCTTTACGCGACCTGCGGCAGACTATCACCAACATAGCACTTAGCCATTAGTCGGGTGGGGGCTCGCTGCAAAGCATGCTTCGATGCACCTCAATAAAAAGAACAATGCGGGAGCTGATGGATGAACACTCTGAGATCGATGTCAATCAGTCGGCGCCTGTGGCTGATCCTTGTAGTAGCGGTAGCCATGCTGGTGGTACTGGGCCTGCTGATGCTGCGGCAGATCCATGGTGACCTGTACCAGGCCAAGGCGGAGAAAACCCGCCATGTGGTGCAGACCGCCGCAGGTGTGTTGGCCTATTACCAAGGCCTGGAAGCTGCCGGCACGCTCAGCCGCGAAGCCGCCCAGCAACAGGCACTGCAGGTCGTGCGCGCGCTGCGCTACGACCATGACGACTATTTCTGGATCAACGACCTGGGGCCGAAGATGATCATGCATCCGGCCAACCCCAAGCTCGACGGCCAGGACCTTTCAGCCATCCGCGATCCCGATGGTTTCGCCGTGTTCAACGAAATGGTCGCCCTCGCCCGTCAGCAGGACGCCGGCCCCGTCAACTATCGCTGGCCCAAGCCCGGCGCCAGTGAGCCGGTAGCCAAGACTTCCTATATTCAGCTGTTCAAGCCGTGGGGCTGGATCATCGGTTCGGGCGTGTATGTGGATGATGTGCAGGCCGAATTTGCTCGCCAGTTGCGCGACGCTTCGCTGGTCGGCGTCGGCATTGCCCTGCTGATGGCGCTGGTGGTCATGCTGATTGCCCGCAGCATCGCCCGCCCGCTGCAGGAAGCGGTGCAGGCCATGGGCAACATCGCCAGCGGCGAAAGCGACCTGACCCGGCGCCTGGACACCCATGGCAGCGACGAAATCACCCACCTGGGCGAGCACTTCAACCGTTTCAACGGAAAACTCCAAGGCGTAGTCGGCCAACTGCAAGGCGCGGCCCACGCGCTGGCCCAGTCCGCCGGGCACGTCGGTGACAATGCGGGTGCCGCACAACAGCGCAGTGCCCAGCAATCGCTACAGATGGACCAGGTGGCCACTGCAGTCAATGAGGTGACCTACGCCGTGCAGGACGTGGCCAAGACCGCTGAACAGGCCGCCGGAGAGATGCGCACGGCACAACAACAAGTGACCCACGGCCAGCAGGCCATCCACGGCAGCCTGGCGCAGATCGACCGCCTGTCGCTGACCATCGATCAGGCCGTACAGGTGATTCGCGACCTGGCCGGGCACAGCACACGCATTGGCGGCGTGCTGGACGTGATTCGTTCCATTGCCGAACAGACCAACCTGCTGGCGCTGAATGCCGCCATCGAGGCGGCGCGGGCCGGCGAGCAAGGCCGAGGCTTTGCCGTAGTCGCCGACGAAGTGCGACTGCTGGCCCAGCGTACAGCCCAATCGACGGCCGAGATTCATACCATGATCGAGCACCTGCAGAGCCAGTCGGACGCTGCGGTCAAGGCCATCGATACCAGCAGCGAGGCATCGCGCCAGACCGTCGAACAGGCACGCGAGGCCGGCGCCAGCCTGGACGCCATCAACCAGGTACTTAACAACCTCACCGCATTGAATGCCTCCATCGCCAGCGCCACCTTGCAGCAGTCGCATGTGGTCGAAGAGATCAACCGCAATGTACTGGATACCGCCGGGTTGTCGCAGCAGACCGCCGATGCGGCGCGCCAGTCCAGCGATGCCGGGGTGGCGCTGGGGCAGTTGAGCGTGGAACTGGAGCAGTTGTTGCGCCAGTTCCGGGTCTGAGAACAAGCCCTTGTTGGGAGCGGGCATGCCTGCTCCTGCAGGTATCGAGTGACCTTGAGGCCTGCGCTGCGCCTGTGGGAGCGGGCATGCCCGCGAAGGAAGCAACGCGGTGGGCGGCACCGGCGCTGCCGGTGTTCGCGGGTGAACCCGCTCCTACCAGGGGGCATCCCGCCGCTGCGCCCTACACCTTCCGCGGCCGACCCGCTACAATCGCGCCCCTCCCCCGTAGCCTCCAAGGATCGCCGATGTCCGGCCTTGAACTCATTGCCGCCGTCCTCGGCGTAACCGCTGTCTGGCTCACGGTCAAGCAGAACGCCTGGTGCTGGCCTATCGGCCTGGTCATGGTGCTGATCTATGGTTGGCTGTTCTACGAGGTAAAGCTGTATTCGGGCATGTTGCTGCAAGTGGCCTACGCCATCCTGCAACTGTACGGCTGGTGGCAGTGGAAACGCCCCGACCACGCTGAAGACGCCCGCCAGGTCTCCCGCCTGCAACGCCCGGCATTGTTCACCGGCCTGACCGCCGGGGTGCTGCTGAGCGCCGCCCTGGGCGCAGCCATGGCCAACTGGACCGATGCCGCCCTGCCCTGGCTGGACGCCACCCTGACCGGCTTCAGCCTGGTGGCGCAACTGTGGATGGCACAGAAACGCCTGCAGTGCTGGCCACTGTGGGTCGTGGTCGACATCATCTATGTGGGCCAATACCTGCATCAGCAGCTGTATTTCACCGCAGGCTTCTTTGCCGTGCTCACCTTGATTGCTGTACGCGGCTGGCTGGAATGGCGCCGCGACCCGGCGCTGGTACAGCCATGAGTACGCAACAAGCCATGAAAGTGCTGGTACTGTGCGGCCCGGAATCCAGTGGCAAAAGCTGGCTTAGCGGGGTGATCCAGGCACATTTTGGTGGCGTGGTGGTGGGCGAGTACGTGCGCCACTTCATCGACCAGCAATGCCGTGACACCTGCTATGCCGATATTCCCGCCATCGCCCGCGGGCAATTGGCATGGGAGGACCGTGCGCGCGAGCAGGCGCCACCGCTGCTAATTCTCGACACCCACCTGCTGAGCAACATGCTTTGGAGCCGCGCGCTGTTCGACGACTGCCCAACCTGGCTGGAAGAAGCCCTGCTGGCACGGCGTTATGACCTGCACCTGTTGCTCAGCCCGCAAGGGGTGGACTGGATTGCCGATGGCCAGCGTTGCCAACCCGACCTCAGCGATCGTCAACGCTTTTTCGACGACAGCCTGGCCTGGCTGAAGCGGCATAACCAGCCGCGCCAAATCCTTAATGGCAATTGGCCGCAGCGCCAATTGCTGGCCTTGCAAGCGGTTGCTACGCTGCTTGGTGGCGATGCGCCAGCCTTCCCGACCGAGTGTTAAACCACTGATACATACCGCTGGGGCAAACCCCCCGAAATTGCGGGGTTCCCCCCCCGCCCAGGGCCAGTGTCAAGCGCGTGAAACACACTTGCAAAAACCCTTCCAATCAAGGCCGCTGCTGCCTTTGCCGGCAACGCTCAAGGCAGGCTGTTTCACTAATGAGACATGCAAGCGCCGTATTTTGTCAGCCTCTTGCCCTAACTATCTGACCTGAAAAGGATTCTAAAAAGCGGCACACCTTCTGCTCTGTCGTTCGCATTGCTGACCAGGGCCAAAGAAGGAGTTGCCGCCGTGAGGAAAAGTGACAAACGCCTCTATCACCTATTACTGGTGGGTTGTGTACTGGGGTCACTAAGCCTGACGGCTCAGGCGGACAAGGGGATCATCATCATCAAGCGCGATGTGCAGGTGCGCAACGCAACCATTCCCCCCCTGATCCCAGACCCAAGCCCTACCACCGTCAATGCCAACCCGTCGGCCTACGTGCTCAAGCAAACCAGCGAGCTGAGTGATGGCGACTTCGCCAGCGTCAGCAGTGGCGCAGGCATCAGCAACATGATCACCCAGCAGACCAACAACCTGGGTGGCAACCTCGGCAACCAGAACCAGCTTCCCAACTTGGCGGGCGGACGCGGTACGGGGTCGGGTAACGGTATCTCGAACATGGTCAACTCAAGCGTGCAGCGTGGCCTCGCGCCGCTGCAGATTCTGACCGGCGGGGGCAAGTGAGATGAAGCGCACATTGCTGATGCTGGCCGCCCTTTGCACTGCACCGGCCTTCGCGCAATCCCTGGTTCCCGTCATCAATAACGCCTATATCGACAGCTCCGGCAGCCGCTATCAGGGCAACCTCTCTGTCAACCAGGCCGCTGGCGACAAACAGCAGCAGGTCAATGCGCGTGCCATCGCCGTCGGCCCCGAAGCCCATGCAAGTACCCAGATCCGGCAACGGCTCAACACGCCCGCCGACCCCGCAATGGACGCCCGCTCGACCATCCAGGGCACCGCGTTCAGCAACGGCAGCGGCGCCCTGGGGGTCAACCAGAGTGCAGGCGCCAACACCCAGCAAGCCAACGCACTGAACATCAGCATTGGTGCGCAGCCGCAAAGCATCGACGACAGCGTCCTCATGCAACAGAACGTGGCGCTGATCAACAACTCCGGAGCAACTGACATTCCAGCAGGCTATCGCCAGGTCACCACCAGTGACCAGGCCTTCACCGGTAGCCGGGGGGTGATCCAGTTGAACCAGAGTGCCGGGGTGGGAAACCGAATGGCCAACACCTTGAGCATCCGGGTCGCGGATTGACCCTGCAGTTAAGAACGACACTTAACCTAATAGCGTACGGAGAATCACCATGAAACCCTCGATGGCAATCAAGCCTCTGGTTTTCGCAATTGCTGCGGTCATGGCTGTTGCTGTACAAGCTGGGCAAAATGATCGGCGTAATGACCACCATAACGGCCACCATAACAATGGTCATCACACGCCTCCACCCACCAAGATCCCTGTGTATGCAACGGCCAATGCCTGGGATACCCAGACCAGCACGCGTAACCGCATCACCAACCAAGGCACCATCAACGATGCCGAGATGAGTGACTCTGGCACCGGCTCCAGCGGCAACGTTGGCATAAACGTGGCGGCCGGTAACGGCAACCAGCAAGATAACGCCGCCGCCATTGCCAACGCAGGCTCCGACTCGAGCCTGGACAACAGCTTCGTGTTCGGCATGGCCAGTGCCACGGCTGACGTTGTGCAAACCAGCAGAAACAACCGGGTCGACAACTATTCGACCCAGTCTTCGGCTGTGATGAGCGGTTCAGCCAGCGGGGCTGAGGGCAACATTGGCATCAACATTGCCGGTGGCGACCTCAACCAGCAGAAAAACACCATGGCCATCGCCAACACCGGCGCCCCGTTGGGTAACGCCACCGCCACCGCTTCGGCCAATCAGGACGGCCCAGGCCTGATTGTAAACAACAGCGCTGACCGCACCTACCGTGTGGATACGATTACCATCACCAAGTCGGCCAGCGGTTCAAGCTCGCGTGATGGCTCGTTCAACTCGTCCGACGACCGCAGCTCGTCCTCGAGCTTCCGCCTTGCCGGTGCGCATAGCGCCAGCTCCAGCGGCTCCAGTGGCTGGAACTCCAGCGGCTCGCAATCCAGCAACGCCAGCGGCTCCCACAACTCGAGCGCAAGTGGCTCGAGCGGCTGGGGTGCCAGTGGCTCTGCCAGCGGCAGCCACAGCGCGTCGAGCAGCGCCAGCCTGTCAGCTTCGCTGGACGCTGCAGCCAACGCCACGAGTACCCATACCACCGACTATGGCCGTTACGAGCGCAGCCACACCAACTCCTTCGATGGTTCGCTGAGTGCGTCGCTGGATGCATCGGTCGACAAGTCGCACGAAAGTGCATACGACTCGTCGTTCGAGAAAGCATTCGACTCCAACTACGACAAGTCGCATCAATCGGCGTATGACAAGTCGAAAGACTCTTCGTATTCCAAGTCTCACGACTCTTCGTACGAGAATGCTTCAGCGTCCGATTTCTCGAAGTCTGGCGAGCAATCGAAACAATCCTCGAACGACGTTTCGAAGAGCTACAGCGAAAGCAGCGCTTACGACTTGAGCAATACTGTGTCCTTCCAAGTGCTGACCCCGACCGGCTGGGCCAACCCAGTTACCAACACTGCAACCCTTAGCGGTTCGGTGAATGGTGGCAGCGGTAACCTGGGCGTGAACGTAGCAGCCGGTGTGGGCAACCAGCAAAGCAACTCGCTGGCCATCTCCAACACCTCGTTCTGACCGCTGTGCTTGAGGCCCCCTTCGGGGGGCCTTTCTTCAACACACCGTAAGGCACCCGATCATGCGTATTTTCGCCTTGGCGTTTTTGCTGTGCCTGGCCAGCGTGAGCGAAGCTGCACAAATGCCCCTGTCCGTCCTGCCGGGCGGCGCCGTGGTGTTCAAACCGATCCAGAGCTTGCGTGAACGCAAGTTCGCTGACCTGGTGCAACAAAAGACCGACTTCAGCTGCGGCGCCGCCGCGCTGGCAACCATCCTGCGCCAGGCCTACTGGCTGGATGTGGACGAACATCAGATCATCGAAGGCATGCTGGCCCACGCCGACCAGGACCTTGTGCGCACGCAAGGCTTCTCGATGCTCGACATGAAGCACTACGTCGAAAGCCTGGGGATGCGTGCCCGCGGTTACCGGGTGGCGCCCGAAACCCTGCACAGCGTGCGCATTCCCGTCGTGGTATTGATGGATGTGCGCGGCTACAAGCACTTCGTGGTCATGCAGAAAGTCGACAAAGGCTGGGTGTACATCGGTGATCCGGTGCTGGGCCACAAACGATACAAGGTCGATGATTTCCTCAAGGGCTGGAACGGCATCATCTTCGCGGTGATCGGCCAGGGTTACGACAAGAACAACATCCTGCTCGACCCGCCCATGCCACTGACCGCCAAGGGCCGGGTGAACAACTTCACCCCCGTGCAGGACTCAGAGTTGCTGGACTTCGGCTTCATCAGAAGCGACTTCTTCTAACGACTGTTCTAATGACAAGGAGCATGATGCTCCAGGGAGCATTTCATGAAGACTTCATTGTGGTTGGCCATGGCCTGTCTGGCAGCCAGCCTGCCCAGTCACGCAGAGGCATTCAAACCCATCGAACTGAAGGACCAGGAGCTGGCGAACCTGCGGGGCCGCTATGTGATGCCCGGACGAATCGTGAGCTTCGGTATCATCATGTCCAGCACCTGGCAAAATGCCAAAGGGGATGTGATCGGGGCAACGTCCACGCTGCAGGTTCAGCAATCGACCATCAAGCCCCAGTTCTATGTATCGATGATTGATAAAAAAGGCGCAGGTACGGCACCGAACAGCGCTTCTGCTGCCGGGACTGGCGTGGTAACGGGCGGCAACGGCCTGACCACCACCGAAGGTGTGACCCAGGTGGTGCGTGCAGCCGGTGACAACAACGCCGCTTACAACAACGTCGATATCAACGTGACCAAAGCCAACCACGCCCCCGCCGTACAACAGCACGGCCAGGTACTGGCCGCCGGCCAGACTCTGGTCGGGGAGAATGGCGCCGGCGCACTCAGTGTGTCTTCCAGCGGTGTGGGCGTGCAGCTCAACATCAATGCCAGCAACAACCAGGGCAGCAGCGTGCAACGCCTGGCCCAGGGTGGCTTGCTGCAGAACTCGACGCTGCTCGGCAACGGTAACCTGGTCAACAACGTCACCAGCCTGAACGTTGTCATGCGTGAGAGCGTGCCTACAGCGGCTTCGCTCAGCGGTAGCCTCGACCAGCTCAAAGGTCTTCGCACCTTCGGATACTGATCTACGCTCAGTCTCATCGAAAGTAGTTGGAAGGGACGGCAACTCCATGTACCGATCTTTTACGCTCAGAGCTTTTGTGTGCTTGACTGCCTTGGCCCCAGCCACAGCACTTTACGCAGCCGCCGACCCACAGGTCGAAGCGCTGAAACAGGAACTGATTGAACTCAAACGCCGCTATGAGGCACAACAACAGGCACTGATGGTGCTGGAGCAACGTGTGCGCCAGGTCGAGGAGACCCCTGCTGCAGCGCCGCCCAGACGCCTGGTCAGGTCTCCCGCCGAGGGGGTAAAAGGTGCGCAAACCGTCGCTTCTGGGGCTCCGGGCACTACAGGTAGCTCCTACGGCCAGGCGCTGACGGCCGACTCCCAGCCGGCGCAAAGCGTTACCAACCTGTATGACGAAGCCAGCGGATTCTTTGGCGGGGGCAAGTTCAGCTTCGAAACCGGCCTCACCTATACCCATTACGATACCCGTGCGCTGACCCTCAATGGCTTCCTGGCACTGGACTCGATCTTCCTCGGCAGCATCAACCTCGACCGGATCAAGGCTGACAACTGGACCCTGGACATGACCGCGCGCTATAACCTGGCGCAGCGCTGGCAGTTCGATATCAACGTCCCAGTGGTCTACCGCGAGTCCACCTATTCGTCTGGCGGTGCAGGGGGGGCCGGGGCAACCACTTCCGATGCCACCGTGACCCGCGACCCGGAAATCGGCGATATCAACGTCGGAGTGGCCTATAAATTCCTCGACGAGGACGAAACCTGGCCGGACGCTGTGGCTACCCTGCGAGTAAAGGCACCGACCGGCAAGGACCCCTATGGCATCAAACTGCGCGAAGTGGACGGCAACAACAACCTCGCGGTACCGGAAAGCCTACCGACGGGCAACGGTGTATGGTCGATCACACCGGGCATCTCACTGGTCAAGACCTTCGACCCGGCTGTGCTGTTCGGCAGCCTGTCCTACACCTACAACATGCAAGACTCGTTCAGCGACATCAGTCCACAGGTGAACAGCAAGGTGCCGGGTGACGTCAAGCTCGGCGACTCATGGCAGATCGGCGGCGGCATCGCCTTTGCCCTGAACGAAAAGATGAGCATGTCGTTCTCGGTGTCCGACCAGTTCGCCCGCAAGAGCAAGATCAAACCTGATGGCGGCGACTGGCAATCGATTTCCAACAGTGACTACAACGCCGCCAACTTCAACATTGGCATGACCTTCGCCGCCACCAACAACCTGACCATCGTACCCAACCTGTCCATTGGTCTGACCGATGATGCACCTGACTTTTCCTTCAGCCTGAAATTCCCTTATTACTTCTGATAGTTGCCATCGGCCGGGGCTGTGCGAACAACCCCGGCTTTGGTTACCAACCTTGTAATCGACCGCCTTCCCTGCCCTGGCCTGTTATCATCAAGCACAGATGCATGACGATTTAATGGCAAAAGGGAAGTTTTTGTGAAGAACCTGTCCGACCACCCACGCACCCGGTTTGCCGCTTTGGCGGCCCTGGTGTTGGTGATCCCACTGGGTACGCGCGCCATGCTGGGTTGGTCCAACCCGTTCGGTTACCTGTCCGACCTCGCCCTTGGCAGCCTGTTGATCGTGCTGCTACACCGCAGGCCGTGGTGGCTTGCGCTGCCCGTGCTGCTGGCCTGGGCGGCGCTGTGGGTGGCCTCGGCCGAACTGGTAAGCGCAGTGGGCCGACTGCCCACCAGCGCCGACCTGAACTACCTGTTCGACCCGCAATTCATGGAGAATTCAACCGGTGGCGGCCTGGCCCATGCCTGGCTGCCCTGGGCCCTGGGTGGCGGCTTGCTGGCTTGGCTGGCCTGTGCGTGGCGCAGCCGTGCACAGGCCAGCCAGCCACTGCCGCGCACGGCCTGGGCCATACCCGTACTGCTGTTTGGCGCGCATTGGGGCAGCCAGCAGTTGCTACCTTCCGATGCCGACCAGTGGCGGCAATACAACCTCCCCCACCAGTTGATGTCTGCCGGGGTCGGTAACCTGCAACGCCAGGTCGAAGGCTGGATGGGCCGCACACAAACCTTCACCCCGCTCGCCAGCAGCGGCCTGACTCAATCCGACCTGCATGGGCAAAGGCTGCTTGCCGGCCCGGGAAGCGCCCGCAACTTGCTGGTGATTACCATGGAAGGCATCCCCGGCGCCTACCTGCGGCCTAACCGCCAGGCGCTGAACAGTCGTTTCAATGAGGACTTGATGCCCAGGCTCAGCAAGTGGGCCGAGCGCGGCATGAACACCCCAGACTACGTGCTGCACACCCACCAGACCATCCGTGGCCTGTATGCGATGCTGTGCGGCGATTACGACAAGCTGGCCAATGGCACGCCCAAGGGCGTGGAACTGCTGACCCAGAACGAACGCAACCAGGCCTGTCTGCCGGCACAATTGCGCCAGGCCGGTTTCACCACCCACTACCTGCAAGGCGCGGGCCTGCGCTTCATGGCCAAAGACCGCATCATGCCGCACATCGGTTTCGATTCGGTGCATGGTCAGGAGTGGTTCAGCAACAAGAACTACCTGGACTTCCCATGGGGCAAGGATGACCGCGCCTTCTTCGAAGGCGCCCTGGGCTATGTGGGCCAGTTGCAGAAGCAGGACAAGCCATGGATGCTGACGCTGCTCACCGTGGGCACCCACCAGCCCTATTCGGCGCCGGCCGAGTACCTCAAGCGCTACGACACACCGAAACAGGCAGCGGTCGCCTACCTGGATGACGCGGTCGGGGCATTTCTAGACAATCTCGAGCGCCAGGGCGTCCTCAAGGACACACTGGTGGTGCTGACTTCCGACGAGTCCCACGGCATCGATGGCGTGCGCCTGGCCTCGTCCTGGGGCTTCAACCTTACCCTGGCGCCAGAGCAGGCCCAACTGCCAACCATCAAGCGCGGTACTTACGGTCACATCGACCTGGCCGCCTCGCTGCTCGACTACTTCGCACTGCCCATTCCTGTCGCGCTTGGCGGCCGCTCGTTGTACCGCGACTACGACAGCGGCCGAGAGATGATCTCTTACACCAACGGCATGCTGCGCTACCACAACGGCCAGGGCCTGTTCACCGAATGTGACTTCCAGCAGCGCTGCCGGCGTTATGCCAGTGAAGGCTTCATCGCCGACCAGGCCCGCTACCTCGGTCCGGCCGACAGCCTGCTGGGCCAGCAGATCAGCGCCCTGGCCGGGGTGCTCGACCAATCCTTGCTGCAAACCCCGCTCAACCTGCGTTACCAGTTCGGCGGCCCTTCACCGATCAAGTTGCGCAAGCGCATTCACGATGACTGGGCCGACAACCTGATTGGCGCCCAGTACCTGGAAATGCCTGAAGGCTCGCACACCCGCGTGCGGGTCAAGGTACGCTCGCTGGACCCCAAACGTGTGGCCTATATCCGGCTCAAGGCCAAGCAGTTGGAACAAGACGTGCCGCTGGGCCTGCCAGAAGAGGTGAAGGTCACCGCCGACGCGCCCCTGGAGATGGAGTTCAGCTTCGACAACCCGACCGAGCGCAAGGCGTTTTCCTTCCATTTGCTGGGCTATGGCGGCGGCAAGGTAGAAGTCAGCGACTTCAGCGTAATCACCGCCCTGCCTGGCGAGGATGACGGCGCCGATGAACTGGCCGAGGGGCATATCGCCCATTCGGGCTGAGCCGGTACCGCTCATCGCCCGGCCACCGGTGCCTGTCGATTCGACCCGGTCGTACTCGACCAAGGTGTGAATCCCCAGCGAGGAGACAGCACCATGAGCACCAGCGCAAGCAGGCACCCGGTGGTTTCCCGCAGCCAGTGGCTGGCGGCTCGCCAGCAACTGTGGCTGCACGAAAAAGCGTTTACCCACCACCGCGACGCGCTAGCTGCAGCCCGTCGCGCCTTGCCTTGGGTAAAGGTCGAGCAGGATTACCGCTTCTTCGGGCCAGACGGCGCGTTGAGCCTGGCCGACCTGTTCGCAGGCCGCAGCCAGTTGCTGCTTTACCACTTCATGTTCGCCGAGGGCTGGAGCGAGGGCTGCCCCGGCTGCTCTTTTCTGGCCGATCACTTTGACGGCGCCAACCTGCACCTGGCACACCACGATGTGTCGCTGGTGGCGGTGTCTCGGGCGCCGTATGCCGAATTCCAGGCATTTCGCCAGCGCATGGGCTGGCAGTTCCCGTGGTATTCGTCGAATGGCAGCGACTTCAACGAGGACTTTGGCGTCAGTGTCGGCCGTGAAGGCCAGCGGCAGTACAACTATGAGCCGTATGAGGGCAATGAAAGCGAGCTGCCCGGCTTGAGTGCATTTTTCCGCGAAGCCGACGGCAGCGTCTACCACACCT
The DNA here is from genome assembly GCF_036630035.1 of Pseudomonas sp. LTR0. Lineage (NCBI taxonomy): Bacteria > Pseudomonadati > Pseudomonadota > Gammaproteobacteria > Pseudomonadales > Pseudomonadaceae > Pseudomonas > Pseudomonas sp. LTR0. Next base: position 2,446,996 of record NZ_CP123734.1, on the reverse strand, counting down.
ACTCAACCTACGCCCGCGGGCTGGACATACTGGTCAACACCTACAACTTCCTCGACATTGCGCCACTGGGGCGCAACGAAGGTGGGACCATGGACTGGGTGCGGCACCATGACCGCTATGAAGGGCACCCGGAAAAGCCTCACTGTTGTCACAGATGATGCAGGCAACACGCACCTGTGGAAACGGTTTTACCAGCGAACACCGGCAGAGCCGGTGCCATCCACCGCGTTGGTTTCTTCGTGGGCATGCCCGCAGGGTTGGCATTAACGCTGATGGTTGCCCGCAAAAACGCGTGCATATTTACCACATGTTGCACCGGGACGGGTTCGAGGGCGTACTGGCCGCAAGCGAACAGTTGCCGCTTCACGCTGAACTGGCGGGGGCCAAGAGCGGCGCTCTTCTCCCTCGCCAGTCAAACGCTGCTGGATACCTTGATGCAGGTGCACGCTGACGCGCCGCCAGCCGAATTTACCGGGAGGATAATCGGGCTGCCCTTACCCACCTGAGTGGTAGAACAATCAACGGAGCCACCAGTTGCTCGCCGAAAGTCAACACACTGCGTGTTTCGCGACAGCACAGAAAATAGACGTTGTATTATTCAGTATCCACTTTGCCGTATTGAAGCAGATGCAACCATCTTATTTTGGCATTGGTGCCTATCCATCGTATCTCCCGGACGCCTTTGGGTAGACTAGTAGGTACATCCGACAGCAACGGCACCTCAAAGCCATCACCTTCAAAGTCTTTAGTGATGATGTATTGCCTGAAGCACAGCAACCCCAACCCGCCAAAGGTAATCAACCTGTTACGATTGTAAGGCCGCGCCGCGAAACGCACGCTTCCGCCCTCGTTGCTGATGGCTGTTTCCCTCCAGAGTGGAATCAACGAACCGAAAGGTAGTTTTTTACGGACCGGGTCACCGTCAAATAGTGGCAGTGGATATATGTTCACGTTGACTCGCGCCCCAACGGGTGGTTCCACTTCATCGCCTTCGTCGCGCCGTGAAACATATGCGAGGTTTTGATTGACAATGGAGTTGACATACCCCGGCGTCACAAAATCCAGCAAAACCACCTGCGGGGCACTCCAGATAGCCGGGTAGCTGTTAAGATTGTGTGCCAGTTTTTCATTGATGACTTTCGCCATTTTTTCGACCGAATCCGCCCCGCTCTGCGGGGTGCGAGTCCAGTTGAGCATGAAGCCGACGCCATATTCACCCGGCACATGCCTTGCCCACTTACCCAACTGATCTTCTATCACAGCTTCTGTGTCTTTCGAATTAGCGTAATCATCCACAATTTGATACGCCCCCAAAGAGTTTGGACCCCTTGTTTTTCTATAAAAACCTGAGTCAGGCGCATCCATCAACCCTTCACTGACCACCAGCATTTTCCCGCGCAAATCCTCCAGGATAAATTGGTTCACCGGTTTGCGCTCACCCGGTTCGGCACTGACTTTGTGCAGACGATTCGCATGGCGATTAATCATCGTTTGAATGGCTGAGACGTCAGCGTCGGGTATATGCGTGAAGCTCAAGATCACGAACTCTCCGCGATTTTCTGTCAAGAACGTGTCAACGGAGGTGAGTACTTCGTCGAGCGTCGCGCCGTCGCATCCCGGCCCCGTGCCGGTGCCTGTCCGATGGTAACAAAGCAGTTGACCATCAGCGCGAGCGACCCGGATATCCAGGTAACGAACACCCATCCGGAGTTGCTCCGCAATGGAGGCGCGTTGCGCTCTAGATGCTGCCTCACCAAAGCCTCCCCCGGTGCAATTATGCAGTGGGCCATACATGCCAGCGTTATGGCTGCCGGGAAGCACCATATCTTGCACGCGAGTCGTACCTATCAATCTGGTCATCCACGCCTCGGTGGGCAGCGCATTTAGCGATCCCTCGTATACGAATATTTCGTCGTCCGTGAGCGGCTCTCCGCCGCGCTGAAAATACATCGAGGCATCAAACTCCCCGTACGGCGTCGGCGCCTTACCCTCCACTCGAACCCAACGCTTACCATCGTCCGGGTTGCGGGCACCAATGGCGCCGAACCACCAGTTATTTGATGTTCCTGTATGACCTTGAGCGATGAAAACGTCCTTGAATACCAGCGTTTGGTCCATGCCACTGAAACTACCGCCCGTCACGGTCAGCTTCAACGTGCCTTTGAAACCAAAATTGAGTTTATCGGGAGCATGCCCGAACGTATTCTCGGAATCACTGATGTAGCTACTGAACCAGTTCGCGACAGCGTCCGTACCGTGCCGCCCCACCTTGAAGCTCATAGTTCCATTGCTGGAGAAACTTCTTGTAAACGGTGGGTCGATATAGTTATCAGGATCTTGGCCACTGGAAACCTTCGCCGACGTAATTTCGTAGGAGCCGTAAACAATCTCGTTAGCCGTTCCAAAGGGTTGGCCATATTTGGACCGGAAATGCACCTTGTTATCGTGATACGTCTGCTCCACGTCTGCCTGCGGTTGAACTGCCTCGGCTCGCGCCTTTTTCCCGGCGCGCAGTACCAAAGGTCGAAATGCCCAGGTCGCGCCAAGCGTACTCAACTCTTCAAAATTACAAGCCCCGTGGACAATTCTATCCTCAGCATCCCTAATCCAATAGGGAAGAGCGAATTCATAGTCCGAAAGATCACCTGTAAAACCATCAGCGTACAGACTGAACCTGACACCTGACCCGTCGTGATATAAAATCTCCCAACCATCGGCGTATTGTGCTTCTGACTGACCGTCAGTCTGCAGACTGTGCTTCACGAAGGGTGAATTGGTATCGCTCAACGGAGCACTTTCACTAGCTGCGAAGGGTGCTGCATTCATTGTGGGCCTGGCCGTTCCAATCCTTCGCCTCCAACGGCCATCAGGGTTGGTAAGTGTCACTACCTCCATGTCAAACATACCAGGCCTGACAAGCATGGCCGGACGTTCAATTTCTTCGAATTCGCCCCAGTCCACCGGGTCTGTACATTGCTTAGGGGTGTAGACACGGATGAGCACGTCCCCGGAGGGGCTGATATAACTGATCTCTTCGAATTCGTCGCTCGCCAATTCAGTCATGACCATCCACCTGCTTCCGTTATAGGGGATGTCAGCATTGCACTCGGCAAGCACAGGCTGCTACTGGCAAAAATATCAGTTCTGGGGCTGGGAAATAGCAAACGCGAAGACGAAAAAAACCCCGGAAAGCCTTGAGCTACCGGGGCCCGTGCCCTTGGCCATCGACAAGCAACTGTTGCCAGCGTTGGCGCAGTTCAACAAACGCGCGTAATTCATTTACCACCGGTCCCTTCGCGGGACAAGCCCGCAGGGACCTCGATCTGTCAGGCTCGCGCACCCAGCATCCCGCGCTCGACGATAAAGTCGATCACCGCCTGCAACCCCTCGCCCTTCTTCAGGTTGCTAAAGGTCCAGGGCCGCTGCGGCCGCATGCGCTGGGTGTCGCGTTCCATCACTTCCAGTGAAGCCCCTACATAAGGGGCCAGATCGGTCTTGTTGATCACCAGGAAGTCGGACTTGGTAATGCCTGGGCCGCCCTTGCGCGGGATCTTCTCGCCCTCGGCCACGTCGATCACGTAGATGGTCAGGTCGGCCAGCTCCGGGCTGAACGTAGCGCTGAGGTTGTCACCGCCGCTTTCCACGAAAATGACTTCGAGGTTACCGAACTTGCGCGCCAGCGCTTCGACTGCCGCCAGGTTCATAGAGGCGTCTTCACGAATGGCCGTGTGCGGGCAGCCGCCGGTCTCCACGCCGACGATGCGCTCCGGCTCAAGGGCGCCGGCCTCGGTGAGAATACGCTGGTCTTCCTTGGTATAGATATCGTTGGTAACCACGGCAATCTGGTAGTGATCGCGCATGGCCTTGCACAGCGCTTCCAGCAGTGCGGTCTTGCCAGAGCCGACTGGGCCGCCGACACCGACGCGCAGGGGTTGTTGATAGCTTTGCATGCAGGCAGTCCTCAGGAACGGAACAAACGGGTGTATTGGGTTTCGTGACGCGATGAAGCGATGGCCAGCAGCGGCAGGCCGCCGCCAAGCTGGTCATCGCCCAGGGCCAGTGCCTGGTCCAGTGCAGCGGGCAAGTCGGCGCCGAGATCGCGCAGCAAGGTCTGGGCAGCCTGCTGGCCGAACGGCACCAGCTTGACCCCGGCCATGACTGCGCCCTCCAGCCAGGCAAAGCCATGGCCCAATGCCAGTTGGCGCAACGGGATGGCCCAGTGCGCGGCCAGCCAGGCCATGCCGCCCAACTGGGTCAGCTCAAGGCTGGTGCGCCAGGCCGGTGCCTGGCCCAGTTGCCAGCCGTCAAGCAACCGCGCCAGCGCCGCGCCGCGCTGCTGTTCTTCCAGGCGCAGCTCGGCGGTTTCGCGGTTGGCCAGCAAGAACCGGCTCCAGTGGCCGAACGCTTCGGCGTCCTCGGCCTGGCAGGCGTGATACAGACGCGCCAACACCGGCCAGTCAAGGCAAGCCAAGGTGTCGTGAAGCTGCTCACGCTGCCAGCCGGCAAAGCTGTCCACGCCGCGAACCCAGCCGGCCTCAACCGCCCACTCCAGGCCTTGCGAATAGGTAAAACCACCCACTGGCAAGCCGGGGCTGGCCAACTGCAGCAGGCGCAGCAGCGCCAGGTCGCTGTTCATCAACCGGCCAGCACCAGCGCGGCGCCGGCCAACAGGCCACCGCCAAAGGCCTTCTGCAGGCCGCTGTGGCGGCGCAGCAGGCAACCGATTGCAAAGCCTGCCGCCAGCAGCAAGCCGCTGACCGCGACAAACCCCGCGCTGAATTGCCAGAAAGCGCTCGGCGTGGCTTCCACGCCATGGGCCCAGCCATGGAACAAGGCGAACACCGGCATGGCCATGGCCAGCAGCAACTGGCGGCTCGGCAGCAGTACCGCCCCGGCAGCCACCAGCAGCGACACGGCAATCAGGGTCTCGATGCCCAGCACATCGCCGAACAGGTGACCGCACACGGCACCACCGAACATGGCCGCCAGAGTAGCCAGGGGCAACGTCAGGTTGCGCCGGGTCAACGCGGCGAGCACGCCGGTGCCCAGTAGCATCAGCAGGTGATCAAGCCCGGTCAGCGGGTGCAGCAGGCCGTCCTGCAGCGGGTTGCTGTCATGGCCTGGGTGGGCGAAGGCTGGCAGTGCCAGCATCAACAGAAACAGGGCGAAAGTCTTTTTCATCGGTTGCTCCAGGGCAGTTCAGGAATGGGCAGGCAGGCGAACGAACGGGTGATCGTGGCCATGGGCATGACTGTGGCTGTGGCCATGCGGTGCACTTTGGTAGGCGCCCGCTTCAGGCTCGAACGGGGCCTGTTCGGCCTCTACCGTCAGGCCCAGCCCCCGCAGCATGTCGTCCAGCACATGGTCGTGCTGGAAGCGCAACAGCCCGGGTTCGATCTGCAGCGGCACATGGCGGTTACCCAAGTGGTAGGCGGCGCGGGCCAAGAGGTGTGGATCGGTACAGCGCACCGTGGACACCGCTTCGGGCGCCGCCAACACGCGGATCAGCTGAGTGCCCTCGGCATCGGCCAGCAATTCACCTCCGCGCAGCAGGTGGCCGCGCTCCAGCATCAGCCCGGCTTCGCGGCCATCGTCCAGGGTTACTCGCAGGCGGCTCTTGATACGGCTGTCCACGTCGAGGGTGACAGTGCCACTGACAACCCGCGTGCCGGGTTCGGAGATACGGCGGTTCAAGACAATCATGGGTGCTCCTCAGAACAGGAAATAGCGCTGGGCCAGCGGCAGTTCGCTGGCCGGTTCGCAGACCAGCAGCTCGCCATCGGCACGCACCTGATAGGTCTGCGCATCGACTTCGATCAGCGGCTGCAGGGTGTTGTGGACCATGTCCGGCTTGCGTACCCGCCGGCAGCCGTTGACCACCCCAATCAGGCTGCGCAGGTTCAGCTCCTCGGCCAACCCGCGGTCCATTGCCGCCTGAGGCAGGAATGTCATGCGTGTGGCATGCCGCGCCGCACCCAGCGCGCCGAACATCGGCCGATAGTGCACCGGCTGGGGGGTGGGTATGGAGCCGTTGATGTCGCCCATGGGTGCGGTAACGATCATCCCGCCCTTGAGCACCAGGGCCGGCTTGACCGCAAAGAACGCTGGCGACCACAGCACCAGGTCAGCCAGCTTGCCGACCTCCACCGAGCCCACTTCGTGACCGATGCCGTGGGTGAGCGCCGGGTTGATGGTGTACTTGGCGATGTAGCGCTTGACCCGGAAGTTGTCGCTGTAAGGGGTGTCTGGTGCCAGCGGCCCGCGGCGCAACTTCATCTGGTGCGCCACCTGCCAGGTGCGCAGCACCACCTCGCCAACCCGGCCCATGGCCTGGGAGTCGGACGAGGTCATGGCAAAGGCGCCCATGTCGTGAAGGATGTCCTCGGCAGCGATGGTTTCGCGGCGAATGCGCGACTCGGCAAAGGCCACGTCCTCGGCGATGCTCGGGTCCAGGTGGTGGCAGACCATGAGCATGTCCAGGTGCTCGTCCACGGTGTTGATCGTGTAAGGCAAGGTCGGGTTGGTCGAGGATGGCAGCACGTTGGCCTGCCCCGCTGCACGGATGATGTCCGGGGCATGGCCGCCTCCTGCACCTTCGGTATGGAAGGTGTGGATGGTGCGGTCGCCGATGGCCGCCAACGTGTCTTCGATACAGCCCGACTCGTTGAGGGTGTCGGTGTGAATCGCTACCTGGATATCCATTTCCTCGGCCACGCCCAGGCAACAGTCGATGGCCGCTGGCGTAGAGCCCCAGTCTTCATGCAGTTTGAGCCCGACAGCACCTGCGGCAATTTGCTCGCGCAGTGCCTCAGGCCGTGAGGCATTGCCCTTGCCGAGCAACCCGATGTTGATCGGCAAGCTGTCGGCGGCCTGCAACATGCGCGCAAGGTACCAGGGGCCGGGCGTGCAGGTGGTGGCATTGGTGCCGGTAGCCGGCCCGGTTCCGCCGCCGATGAACGTGGTGACACCGCTGTTCAATGCCTCGTCCACCTGCTGCGGGCAAATGAAGTGGATATGCGAATCGACCCCCCCGGCGGTGACGATCTTGCCCTCGGCCGCGATTACCTCGGTCCCTGGCCCGACCGGCACGTTCACGCCCGGCTGCACATCGGGGTTGCCGGCCTTGCCGATCAGCGCGATACGTCCATGCTTGATACCGATGTCGGCTTTGACGATGCCCCAGTGATCGATGATCAGCGCATTGGTCAACACCAGGTCCATGGCCTCGGCCGCCAGCATCTGGCCCTGCCCCATGCCATCGCGAATGACCTTGCCGCCGCCGAACTTCACCTCTTCGCCGTAGATGGTGAAGTCTTTCTCGACCTCCACCCACAACGCAGTGTCGGCCAGGCGCACGCGGTCTCCAACCGTGGGCCCGAACATGTCGGCATAGGCCTGACGGGAAATACGGCTCATGCCCTGCCCTCCAGCGCGCCCATCACTTTGCCCTGAAAGCCATAGACCTCACGCTTGCCGGCGTAAGCCACCAGTTGCACGGTACGCGCCTGACCCGGTTCGAAGCGCACGGCAGTGCCGGCCGGAATGTCCAGGCGAAAGCCCAGGGTGGGCGCACGGTCGAACACCAGCGCGTCGTTGACCTCGTAAAAGTGGTAGTGCGAGCCGACCTGCACCGGCCGGTCGCCATGGTTGGCCACGCTGACGCTGACCGTTTCTCGGCCACTGTTCAACTCGATGTCGCCCGCGGCGACCTGGATTTCACCTGGGATCATGCAATGCTCCTTGGCGGTTTCAGACGATGGGGTCATGCACGGTCACCAACTTGGTGCCATCCGGGAAGGTCGCTTCGACCTGCACGTCGTGAAGCATCTCAGCGATACCGGGCATCACCTGCTCACGGGTCAACACTTCGCGCCCCAGGCTCATCAGTTCGGCGACTGTGCGGCCATCGCGGGCGCCTTCGAGCACTGCGGCGCTGATCAGCGCCACGGCCTCCGGGTAGTTGAGCTTCAGGCCACGGGCCAGACGCCGCTCCGCCAGCAGCGCAGCAGTGAACAGCAGCAGTTTGTCTTTCTCTCTCGGGGTAAGCTCCATGGCGCTCTCTCAGGTAGCCCAGATACGCGGCGGGCAGGCTGGCAGGCCGAGGATGGCCGGACGCAGCACATGCCACAGGCGTTGCAGGGTGCGTTGCAGGTGTTGGTTGTCATGGTCGAGCAGGCGGATCACCAGCAACGACCCAAGCAGGGTCGCACCGGCCGGGTTGCCCAGTTCATCGAGCAGCGGGCGAACCTGCTCCAGCACGGCCTGATCGGCCGGTGCGGCACAGAAGGTGGCGAGTAGCGGATGCCCACCAAGCTTGTCCAGGTGCCCGCCTTCGAGACGCAGGCGCTCATGCAGGCCTACCTCGTCAGGCAGTACGATGTGCAAAAGGCTGTCGAGGGCGCCGTGGTCGAAACGCTCGTGCATGACCGGGCGGCCCAGGCACAGGGTTTCCCAAGCCAACAGGCGGGCGCCCGGCTCGAGGGTAAAACGGCTGGCGAGGCTGGCGCGGGCGCCTGAGAAGAAGATGCTGTCCTGCGGCAGCCACTCCAGGGTGCTGCCCGCGGCCAGGTGAAAGCGCTGGGCCAACCGCGCGGTCGGGCCGATGCTGCGATAGAACTTGCTGGCGCCAGGCATGGTCAGCAGCGCATGGCTACCCGGCTCCAGGTGAATGTCCAGTTCCAGACGGTCGCCGGCGACGATGCCGCCCGGCGGGTGCAAGACATAGACATGGCATGGCGCACCCTCCGGATAAAAAGGCCGCTGCACCAAAAGAGGTCCAAAATGCCTCCACGCACCAAGGCGGGTCACGCTGTCACGCTGCACAAAGCGCAACTGCAGGTGAGCACTCCAGCCTGCATCGTCTTGTTGTTGTTCGATCTGCTCCGCGAGCGACATCCTGCGGCCCCTGAAATCCGTGGCCTGCTGGCCGTTTAGAGGGTCTGGCGCGGGCGGCTGCTAGCGCGCACGGCCTGACCACTCGATCAAATTCGCAGGCTGGATATAGCAGGTTGCGGGCCAACTCCGCAGGTGAAGGATGATGAAACTTATGCTGCGCCCGCTCTGGCATCGGGCATACGGGGGGATGGCGCACAAAGCAGGGGCGTGCGCCGGCCCTGTTTCGGTGCCGGCGCCCGTGAGAATGGGGCAGCTTTGCAGCCCCTGAAAATCAAACCTCAGTAATCGAAGCGGTCAACGGCACGCCGACGCTCGTTGTCATCACGCCGGTCATAGATGGCCGTGGTCTGGATATTGGCATGGTGCGCCAGCTTCTGCGCAATCGACAGGTCGTGCTCTTCGATCACCCGGGTGATAAATGCCCGGCGAAAATCGTGTGGCATGATCTTCACCCCCACCTGCGCGCCGCGCTGGCGGGCAATGTAGTAGATCGCATGCTTGGTAATGCGCGCACGGGTAATGTGGCTGCCGCGACGGATGCGGTTGAACAAAAACGGGTCGTCCTCCGCCCCGGCAGGCAGGTCCTGGCGGCGCAGTTCAAGCCACGCCTGCAGCTTCTCGAATGCCCACGGCGGTGCATACTTGACCAGCTGGTGGTTGCCCTTGCCCACCACTTGCAGGCTGCGCGCCTCGAAGTCGACCTGGTCGAGGTCGATGTCGACCGACTCCGACTTGCGCATGCCGGTGCCGTACAGCAAGGCAATGATCGCCGCATCACGTACCCCCTGTGGCCGCGGGTCGGCTGCGCACACATCCATCAGCTCGCGGATCAGGCTGCGGCGCAGGTTGCGCCCTGGCGGCAGACGGGAGCCTGTGGCCGGCTTGACCTCGCGAATGCGCAACAACTGCTCGTGGTCGATCAGGCCCTGACGCCAGGCCTCGTTCATCACCCCGCGAATCGCGTTGACGTACAGCGACGAGCTGTTGGGCGCGTAACCATCAGCACGCAGGGCTGCCACCAGTGCAATCACATGGCCCGGCTCAAGCCGATGCCAAGGCACATCGACGATGTTGCAGTCGACGAAACCTAGCCGGTCGGCGGCGTCCTGAAGAATGTAGCGCATGGTTTGCTGGCTGGATGGGGCCAGACGGGCCATGTACTGCAGCAGCGGATTTTTCGAGAGGTCGGACAAAACGTGAATCCTGTAGCGAAGCGTCAGCCGGCACTGAACCAGGCAAACCCTGAAGCAAGTCAAAACGACATACAAGCCAGTCCGAATGACTGCAAAACGCGCATGTCATTCGGACCCTGAGAAGTGCCATCACCTTGATATTCAAAGGCTTTGCAACTGGCACGGATCGTGATCTTACCCCAATTGAGGCCTACTGAACGAACCAAGGACCGCCCATGCTCTTGCAACCCACTGCTTCACGCCCGCGCCAAGCCATCTGGGGTTTGGGTTTTCGCCCGTTCTTCCTGGGTGGCAGTTTGTTTGCGCTGATCGCCCTGCTGTTGTGGGCCGGCGTACTGGCCGGGGCACTGGCCCCTGCACCGCCCGGCGGCATGCTCGCCTGGCACCGCCACGAGATGCTTTACGGCTTCGCCGCCGCCATTATCGCGGGTTTTCTGCTGACCGCCGTGCAGAACTGGAGCGGCATCCCAGGCTTGAGCGGGCGGGCGCTGCAGGGTTTGTTCCTGCTTTGGCTGCTGGGCCGGCTGAGCTGGTTTCTGCCACTACCGGGTAGCATGCTGATACTGGTCGAGGGCAGCTTCCTGCCATTGGTGGCACTGAGCCTGGCACGACCGATCGTGCAACGGCGCCTGCGCAACAACTACCCTATCGTGGTACTGGTGCTGTTGATTGCCGCCTGCCAGTGGTTGACCTTGGCAAGCTGGTTGCAGCAGGACGAACTGTGGCAGCGTCGTGGAATATTTGCCGGGCTGTGGCTGGTGACGGCGATGATGACCGTGCTCGGCGGCCGGGTCATACCATTTTTTACCCGGCGTGGCCTGGGTCACCTTGGCGCGGCCCCCGCCCGTCCATGGCTGGACCGTGCCTGCCTGTTGCTCAGCGTGGCAGTACCGCTGGCGTTTGCCACCGGCCTGGCCGATAAGCCCCGTGCCAGCCTGGCGGTGCTGTTTTTTGCCTTGTTCGCGCTGCACGCGGCCCGACTGCTGCTGTGGCACGACCGTGGCCTGTGGCGCGTACCGTTGCTGTGGTCGCTGCACCTGGCCTACGCCTGGCTCGCCCTGGCCTGCCTGGGCATGGCGCTGTGGCACAGTGGGGTGGCCCTGAGCCCAAGCCTGGTGACCCACGCGCTGACCGTTGGCGCCATGACCGGGCTGATCCTGGCCATGATGGCGCGGGTCGGCCTGGGCCACACCGGCAGGCCATTGCAGGTACCGACCAGCATTGCCTGGGCCTTTGCCCTGATGCAACTGGCGACCCTGGCCCGGGTGATTCTGCCGTCGTTTACATCCTTGGGGGTAAGTGTTTCGGCACTGTGCTGGAGCCTTGCATTGCTGCTGTTCCTGCGCCATTACCTGCCCATCCTGCTGCGGCCCCGGGCAGACGGAATGCCCGGTTGACGCGCTTGGGCCGCCTTGCGGCGGTGTGCCATGAGGGGAGCTGGGTGGGTGGTTTGCTCACCCTCCTGATTGCGACCGATCGCCAAAAGCGAAAGACCGCTAGACAGTAGCCGCCGCCCACCACCCTGGAAACATCTGCTGCACCCGCGTCTCGGCGAAGCGTTCGTCAATCAGCACCAGTACACCACGGTCCTGGTCACCCCGAATAACCCGGCCCGCCGCCTGGATCACCTTGCGTACGCCCGGGTAGAGGTATGCGTAATCGAAACCCGCACCAAATTGCCGCCCCAGGCGCTGTTTGAACTGCTCGTTGACCGGGTTGACCTGAGGCAGCCCCAGGGTGGCGACAAACGCGCCAATCAGCCGCGTGCCGGGCAAATCCACCCCTTCGCCGAAAGCGCCGCCCAATACGGCAAAGCCCACACCTCGGCCATCGGCGACAAAGCGATCGAGAAATGCCTGGCGGGCCGCCTCGTCCATGCCCGGCTCCTGTGACCACAGGGGAATCTGGCCATGCTGCTCGGCCAACAGCCCTGCCACCTGTTGCAGGTATTCGAAGCTGCTGAAGAACGCCAGATAGTTACCCGGCATGCGCTCATACTGCCGGGCAATCAGGTCAACGATCGGCGCCAGGGAGGCTTGGCGCTGCTGGTAACGGGTGGACACCTGGCTGGCAATGCGTACCTCCAGCTGTTCGGCACGGAACGGCGCGGCCACGTCCAGCCAGGCGGTATCGGCTGGCATGCCCAACAGGTCGCTGTAGAAGTGCCGTGGGCTCAACGTGGCGGAAAACAGCGTCGCACTGCGCGCCGCCTGCATGCGTGGTGCCAGCAGCCGCGCCGGGATGACATTGCGCAGGCACAGGGTGGCCAGGCGCCGTTTGCGCGGGCCCTGGCGTTGGCTGATGTCGAACAGAAAGTGCTCGTCGAACAGCTCGGCAACCCGACAGAACTGCAAGGCCTGATAGAAGAACTGCAACACCTGAGGGTCCATGTGCGTGGGCGCCTGGTTCATCTGCTCCTGAATCAGCCCGACGCACTGCTGCAGGGCACGCAGCAGCCCTTCAGGCAGCGACTCGCTGGCCTGGTACGGCGCGCGCTGCTCTTTATACAACGCGTTCCATTGCCTGTTGAGGCGGTCCAGCGCACTGACCAGCCCAGGCGGTTTGCTCTGGCGCAACGCCAGCAACTGGCCCTGGTCAAGGCTGGCGCTGTACATGCCGCGCCCACGCTCGACCAGGTTGTGCGCTTCGTCCACCAGCACTGCCACTCGCCACTGGTTGAGCTGGGTCAGGCCGAACAGCAAAGCATGCGCATCGAAGTAGTAGTTGTAGTCGGCGACCAGCACGTCGACCCAGCGCGCCATCTCCTGACCCAGGTAGTACGGGCACACCTGGTGCGCCAAGGCCACTTCACGCAGGTTGGCGCGGTCGAGCAACGGCACTGCTGCAGCAGCCTCGCGCGCAGCCGGCAAACGGTCATAGAAGCCTGCGGCCAAGGGGCAGGACTCACCATGACAGGCCTTGTCCGGGTATTCACAGGCTTTGTCGCGAGCGATCAGCTCCAGCGTGCGCAAGGCAGGTTGCGGCGTGGCATCGGTGATCTGGCGCACGGCGTCCAACGCAAGCGCCCGGCCCGGTGTCTTGGCGGTGAGAAAGAACAGCTTGTCCAGTTGCTGCGGCACCATCGCCTTCAGCAACGGGAACAAGGTACCGAGGGTCTTGCCAATGCCGGTGCTGGCCTGGGCCATCAGGCAACGGCCGGTGCTAACCGCCTTGTACAAGGTTTCAGCCAACTGCCGCTGGCCCTTTCGGAACTGTGGGTAAGGGAAACTCAGCGCCAGCAGGCCTTGGTCACGTTCGGCCAAGCGTTGTTGCTGCAATCGGGCCCAGCCCAGAAAGCGCTGGCACTGGGTTTCGAAGAAGGCCTGCAACTCGGCAGCCGAACAGTGCTCAGTGAACAGCGTCTGGCTGTCGCTGTCCACGTCGAGGTACACCAGCGCCACCTCGATGGCGGGCAGTTGTCGTGCCTGGCACATCAACCAGCCATAGACCTTGGCCTGCGCCCAGTGCAACTGACGGTGATTGGCCGGTTGACGCGCCAGATCGCCACGGTGCGTCTTGATTTCCTCCAGGCGATTGCTGCCAGGGTCATAACCATCGGCACGGCCCCGCACCGTCAGGGTTTCGAACTGGCCTTCAAGGGTGATTTCCGACTCGTAGCCAGCAGCCCGCCGTGCCACTACCCGCTGATGTCCCTCGATACCCTCCTGAGCGGAGGGCGACGGCGTGAAACGCAGGTCCAGGTCGCCAACCTTGGCGCTGAACTCACACAAGGCGCGCACCGCTACGCTGTAACTCAAGGCGATTCGCTCCAGCGCACGTGGCACACCGCGACCGGCAGGTCGTGTTGCCGGCAGAACTCCAACCAGCGCAGCTGATTGTCCTGCAGGCGATCACCGGGCCCCTTGACCTCGACCATGCGATAACGGCCCTGCTCGGGCCAGAACTGGATAAGGTCGGGCATGCCGGCACGGTTGCTGCGAATGTCCTGCAACAGGCGCAGGAAACATTGCTTGAGTGCAGCGGCCGGCAAGCAAGCCAAGGCCTGCTCCAGCAGTGCCTCGCTGAGCATGGACCAGAACACGAACGGCGACTGCAACCCCTGTTTGGCCACGTAGCAGTCGAGAATCGCCCGGCGATGGCTGCCATCGTCGAGCCTCCCGAGGCAGCGTTCGAACAGTGCACTGCGCCGTTGCTGGAAGTCGCTGTCGTGCAGGTCCTGTGGCGCGGCCTGGAACGGGTTGAAGAATGCGCCGGGCACCGGGGCGAAGATGGCCTCCCAGCACAACAGGCCAAACAGGCTGTTGAACAGCGTGTTTTCCACGTAATGCACCTGCCCCCCCTCTTGCATCAGGTGCTGACGCACGGCTTCTTCAACGCCCAGCGCAGCATGCCCGCGGGGCAGTTCGAGCTCGATCAGTTCCAGCGGCGTGGTGCGCTTGCGCCGCTGGGGCGGGCCGCCGAGTTTGCGCGCCAGGCGTGGCAGCATGCGCTGCAGCGCCTGCTCCTCCAGCGCGTTGGCGGGTGCCGCAGCCAGTTGCAATGCCAGTGCATGGGCCTGGTCCCACTGTTCGCTGCGCTCCAGCACCCTCACCTGGCGAATGCGCGCCTGGGGATGGTTGCACTGCGCATACACGGCCGTGGCCAGGTCCCATTCACCCAGGCGCTCGCATTGTTGGCCCACGGCGAATTGCAGCCGCGCATGGCGCCGGGCCAGCCAGGGGTTGTCGCTGTGCAGGCCCTGCAGGGTGGCAAGGATCGGCTGCGGGTCGCCGCCCTGCTCCAGGCGCTCGGCGCACTGGTGCAGGGCCATGGCCAGGTCGACATCGTCACGTTGCTGCAGGGCGCGAGAATCGGAGCTGAATGGTACCTGCTCGTAACGCAGCAAGCCCAGGTCGGCGAGGACAAAGTCTGACCAGTCCTGGTACAGGTTGCCGAAGAACAGCAGGCGCATGCGGTCGCACAGAGGTTGCAGGCACCACTGCAGAATGCGCACCTCGCTGTCGGGGAACCATTCGGCCAATGACCGCGCCGCCAGGGCCAGGGGTTGCAACTGTGCCAACAGCTCATGCTTGGCTGCGCGCGGGCGGCTCAGTTGCCGGGCGAAGCAGCGGGCCAGCTCTTCTTTGCGCAGCAACGCGAACAGCTGTTCAAGCTCCAGTTGCTCGGGCTCCCTTACCCAGCCAAGGGCCAGCAACGGCTGCAGCGCCAGCGCGGTATCGCCGATTTCGGCGTAGTCGAGCCGATCGCTGCGAAACAACTCGCCTTTGCGCATGACCATACGCACCATCAAGGCCTGGGCTGGCGCTTGCAACTGACTGAAGGCACGGATGAAGGCCAGTTCCTGGTCATCGAGCAGGTCCTGGTAGCGCTGTTCGACCCACGACACTACCTGGCGGAAGTTATGCAGGTAGTAGAACGGGTCGTCGACGGAATGGGCAATCACGGGATGGCATCAGGTAGCAAAAACAGATACTGGTTATACATACAGAAAAGCGTACCTGACAAGAGCCGCGGGTCAGCCCGTTGACTCGTTCATTTGACTTGTCGTCCCCTTCGCAGCAACTGTCAGCGCCTGCAAGCGTCTTGGTTTCAACTCGAGAAGCGGATATTTCGCCCGCAGTGCACCTCAAGCGCCTGCGCCAGTTGCCTTACCGCCCGCTGCAGTTCATCCGGGTGCCCGCCTAGCCAAATCAGCGCGAGGTGTTGGGGGTAATGCCCCTGCAGGCCGAACTGCTCGCCCGGTAGCGCATGCAATGCAGAGCCGGCCAATGCCAAGGCAATACCGTCCCACGCCAGCGGCTGGCGGAAACTCACCCACAGCATTTGCCCTCCTTGCGGCAGCTCAAAGACCACCCGCTGGCCGAATTGCGACTGCAGCACATGCGCCAGGTATTGCGTGCGCCTTTGCAGGTCTGTGCGCTGTTGAACCAGTTGCGTTTCGATTTCCCCCTTGCCGAGCATGTGAGCAAGCGCCTGCAAGCGTAGCGGCGCAAGCCGAAACGCTCGCTCGGCGAATGCCTTGGCCAACACGGTGTCACGACTCAGTAAATAGGCATACGGCGCCTCTGCCCCCACCGCGGCCTCGAACGTGCCCATCACCAACAGCCAGCGCGGGTCGATCCAGTCACGCAGGCGTGTGCTCGGCGGCCCGTCGTAACAAAGCTCGCTGTCCAGGTCGTTTTCCAGCAACCATACCGGGTGTTGGCCAAGCAACTGCCCAAGCTGCTGCTGAAAATACGGTGAAACCAGCCGCCCTTGTGGCATGCCCAGGCAAGACGGCATGACCAACAGGTTTATCGGCTCGCTAGCAAGCAGCTTGGCCAAAGCGTGCAGCTCGGGGTTGCCACGGGCATCCCGTGGTACCTCCAGCACGCGCATGCCGACACGCCCCAAGGCGCGCAACACTTGCCAGCAACAGGGTGAATGCACCAACGCGGTACCACCTTGCATGGCCAGTGCGGTCAGCAGCGTCTCCAGCAACGCCAGCACATCGGGGGCCAACTGGACATCATCGGCATGCCAGTACTGGTTGGAGCAGCGGGTGTATCGCTCAGCCACAGCATTGCGCAAACGGGCGCTACCAAGCGCTTCCCAGGACGCAACCCTGCGATCACGCTGACGGGCCAAACGCCGTTCATGACCAAGCAGAATGCGCTCCAACAGTGGCTGTGTCGGCAAGGGAGGCTGCCGGGCCACGGCCACAGTCTGATCTTTGCCACCGTTTTGTACGTAATAACCCGACCTCGGCAGACAATGTACACGGCCCTCCTCCTCCAGCAGGCTGTAGGCACTCTGTACCGTGGCCAACGACACCCGTAACCGCCGGGACAGCTCACGCAATGACGGCAAACGGCATGTGCCAACGCCTGCAGCCTGGTCGATCAACGCTTCCAGGTAGCGATACACCTTGCGATACGCGAACTCGCCTGGGGCCGCTCGCCCCATCAAGGCAGCCCCGCAGCACCACGCCGCCGCCCCACCGCCTGCTGCGGTAGCAACCTCAGGTGTACATCCCGACGGGCCAGGTGGTTAAGCAGGCGCCATCCCGTCAGCGGTAACTGCCCATCATAAATCTGCCGCAGTTGCCCCAACGGCAGGCCACTGGTGTTCACCAGCCAGGCTTTGACTGCATCAGGGCAGGGTTTGCCTTGCAAGGCCCTGTGCAGGTACGGCAACGCCACTACCATGTCGGCATGCCGGCACTGCAAGAACCGCTCGAGGTTTTTCCCCTGCCTGGCAAACGGGCTGAACAGCAGGCACACCAGTTGGGCCTGATTGATGCCGTAGACTTTGCCAAATAGCAACGGGGTGGCGTCACGCTGCTTGCTGTCACCCCCCTGCCCTGCCAGCGTCAGCGCTGGGCGCCCGGCCTGCGGCTCCAGGCTGCGGGCACGCAGTTCGTGCAACTGTGCCGTGGCTAGCGAGTCGACGAATTCAGACAGCGACAAAGCATCCGTAGCAGCCTCGAAGTGACAACCCAGCATCGCGTCAATCTGCTGGTCTTCAAGCAACTGCGGCAACAGGTCATCAATAGCAATCAGCCGCACTGGCGCACGCCCCGGTACGGCGCCCGGTACCGGCCCGTGCTGGCCAACCGGTGCGCCCCCAACAGCGCCGTGCAATCGGCTCAGACCTTGGGCCAGTGCCGCCAGGCACTGGTGCACTGCATGCGGGCCGCACTCGCTGGCCAGGCGCAGGCTACGCCGGGCCCAAGCCAGGTATCGGCGCCGGTGGAACCCGGGCACGGCAGTGACCAATGCATCGGGAGGCACCGCTGACTGCAGCGCATTATCCACGGCCCCCGCCAGCTCCAGGTGCAAGCGGCAACCCAGCAGGGCTTCAGGCCTGGCATCGATCATGTGGCCGAACATCAACAACGCATCCCTGGCGAGCCCCCAGCGCTCAGGCATTACCGATAGCCGACGACTGAACGGCACCACTGCGCGCCCCTCGATCATCTGCAATTGCACCCTCGGATCATCCTGCATGAACAGGGCGCTAAAACTGCGCTCATGAGCTTCCAGCGTGGCGCTGTCGGCAACCGGCAGGCTGACCACCAATACCCGCAGCTGAAAGGTTACCGGCGAACGCAGGGCAATGCTCAGTTGCGCGGCACGCAACATGGCCAGCAGCCGGCTGCTATGGCGGTCGCTACCTTGCAATAGCTGCAAGCTGAAAGTACCGATGTACTCGGGCCCGCCTGCAGCAACCAACAGGCGTTGTATCAACAACTGCAAGGAAGCGCGCTGCGCCTGGGACATGTGGTTCAACAAGCGCTCAAGTACTTGCTGGTAGATATAATGCATCGCCTGGTCGTGAATAGCAGTCACGCAATCACCTCATCAACTTCATGCAGCCAGCGCATGCCGTACCAACCATTTCAACTTATACATGCGCCAAACTTACCCAGAAGAAAATTCCTACAACTTAAATGAAAGTAATGACGTAACCCTTCACTGTCGCCAGGCCATCGAGAAAAAACCACCACTGCGATGGCCTGTCGCTTCCACATGCTGCTCTATACCAGGCATAGCCATGCTCATCCCACGTTCCTTGCACAAACTATCATTGGGCCATTATCGAGAGGGAGGCAGCGCGAATTGAAGACACAGTTCACGGTAAAAAAACCATTCAGCGGCCGTGTCAGCTCACAGTGGCTCGCTAGGGAAAAGCGTTCAAGGCTGAATATTTGGCGGGATATTTCTGAAACCCCAAAGACCGCTGACTTATATGTAGTCCGCGTCGCAACTTATTGTAGGAACAGTCCTACTTTAAAAGTTGAATCACTTTACCCCGCGCACAAAAAACCCGGGGCCTGCCCGGGTTTGCGGGTCATTTCAGTAACCGTCAGTGTTGCGCCATGTCCAGCACCACCCGCCCGCCGCACGGGCATTGGTCCATGTAACGATGCGCCTCGACCACCTGTTCGAACGGGTACACCTTGATGATTTGCGGCGTCAGCAGTTGGTCGGCGGTGAACTGGTTGATATCGCGCAAGGCACGCTGCAGTGCCACCTGGTCCTGGCTGATGCCAAGCTCTGGCTTGCCGGTGAAATTACCGATGCAGTGCACATAGAACTGAATGTTTTTCTGGAATGCCGCACAGGCCGGGAACGGTGTCTGGTTGCCACCTTGCAGGCCGTACAGCACCAGGCTGCCACGCGGCGCCAACACATCGCCCAACAGCGACATCTGCGGGCCACCCATGCCATCGAGCACCATGTCAACGCCGCGGCCATCGGTGTACTTGCCAATCTGCAACAGCAGGTCCTGCTCTTCAGTGACAATCACTTTGTCTGCGCCCAGACCCAGCAGGTACTCTCGCTGCGCCGCATCCTTGGTGGCGGCGAACACCTTCAGCCCCAGGGCCCTGCCCAGCTGCACGAAGGCAGGCCCGGCGCAATGGCTGGCATCGGTGACCAGTGCTGTCTGCCCGGCCTTGGCCCGTGCCAGGTCGACGTAGGCGAAATAGGCAATCAGCAGCGGGGTGTAGTGCACGCTGGCCTCAATCGGGGTGAGCACATTCGGATAGCGAGTAATGGCTGTACGCGGCAGTACGATGACATCGCCATATACCGGGTGGTCGTTGGCGCTGGTGGCCGGGAAACTTGCAACCCGGTCACCGACGGCAATGTCATCGACCCCTTCACCGACCGCCGTCACCACCCCGGCCATTTCGTGACCGATCCCTGCTGGCAGACGTGCCTGGGACGGTGCCAGATTCTGGCGCCAAAGCACGTCATACCAGCTGACGCCAACCGCTTCGACGCGGATCTGCACCTCGTCGGCAGCGGGTGACGGTTCGGCCTGCTCTTCGCAACGAAGCACGTCAGCAGCGCCGAACTTGTGGAAACGGATCATGCGGGACATCGCATACCTCGCCTTTGTGAACCTCTAATTACCACTGACTCTATCCGGGCTTTGCCCGTTAGACCATCAGTGGGCATTAATAGTCGACATGCTTGTCATCGATTGGGCACCTGACTTTCCCTGCGATTGGTCCCCCTAAACCCGTGCAGGGTAACAGCCTTTGGCCTTAAGATTCACCTCTGCCCCACATTAGGCGAAGCGCACCGATGAATCGAAACGACCTGCGTCGTGTAGACCTCAACCTGCTGATTGTGTTCGAGACGCTGATGCACGAGCGCAGCGTGACCCGCGCCGCAGAAAAACTGTTTCTCGGCCAACCGGCCATCAGCGCGGCGCTGTCGCGCCTGCGCAACCTGTTCGATGACCCGCTGTTCGTGCGCACAGGGCGCAGCATGGAGCCATCGGCACGGGCCCACGAGATCTTCGCCCTGCTGTCACCGGCACTGGATTCGATTTCCACTGCAGTCAGCCGCGCTGCCGAATTCGACCCGGCCACCAGCAATGCGGTGTTCCGCATCGGCTTGTCGGACGACGCCGAGTTCGCATTGCTGCCGCAACTGCTCAAGCGCATTCGCGCCGAGGCGCCCGGTATAGTGCTGGTGGTGCGACGAGTCAACTACTTGCTGATGCCAACCCTGCTGGCCTCGGGCGAGATTTCGGTGGGTGTCAGCTACACCAGCGAACTGCCGGCCAACGCCAAGCGCAAGGTGCTGCGCCGCAGCATGCCGAAACTGCTGCGCGCCGACAGCGTACCCGGCAGCATCACCCTGGATGACTTCTGCGCGCGGCCCCATGCGTTGGTGTCGTTTGCCGGGGACTTGTCCGGTTTCATCGACGAAGCCCTCGAGGAAATCGGCCGCAAGCGCCACGTGGTGCTGGCGGTACCGCAGTTCAACGGGCTGGGGAGCTTGCTGGCAGGCACCGATATCGTGGCTACGGTACCGGACTACACGGCGGATGCACTGACGGCCGCCGGCGGCTTGCGGGCCGAGGACCTGCCGATACCCGTGCGCAGTTTCGAACTGCACATGGCCTGGCGCGGGGCACAGGACAATGACCCGGCGGAGCGGTGGTTGCGGTCGCGGATACAGATGTTCTTTGGGGATCCTGACAGTCTTTAGAAGATCGTGTCCCGAGAGGTGGTGTAACTCATCCTGCGACGCTGTTTAGCGTCCTCCCCGCCTATGCTTGATCAGCAGAAAACCAAGATTGACCGTGTAAGGATTATTCCTTGCCATTCAATCAATACATCCGGGAGAACGCTCATGCCTGCCATCCACGAAATCGCCACGTTGACCTCGAAGGGGCAGGTCACAGTGCCCAAGTCCGTTCGCCAGCTTTTAGGCCTCGGCACGGGTGGCAAGATCGCATTCGACGTACGCGCCGGGGAAGTCGTGGTCAGCCGCGTAGAAGCCATCCATGAGGACCCTGCCATCGGTGCGTTCCTGGGTTTGCTGGAGGCTGATATCCGAAGCGGGCGCAACCTCACCACCCTGCCGGAAAACCTGGCCCAAACCATGCTCGCCAATGCGGGCCACGATGTAAATCTGGACGAAGATATCGACGGTGAGGTCGCGATCTGATGCTGCGACATGGCTGGACACTGTTGTTCCATGAAGGTGTGACTTTACAGCTACGCAAATTGCAAGAAGCCGCCGCCCAGGCCGCGCAGAACGACCCACAAGGTTTTGAAAGCAACGCCAACGTCAAGCTGTTTCGGGCATTGAGCCATCTGATCATGGAGGCTGTGCCTGCCGACCCGGGCCGTGACGAGCTCCGCCAAGGCAACACGCTAGGCACCGCCTACCGACATTGGCGGCGGGCGAAAATCGGTAGGCGCTTTCGGCTGTTCTTTCGCTACGACTCAAGGTCCAAGGTCATCGTCTACGCATGGGGCAACGACGAAAATACTCTGCAGTCCGCAGGCAGAAAATCCGATCCCTACGCCGTATTCGAGAAGATGCTGGACCGCGGTAACCCTCCTGATGACTGGGACGAGCCCAAAGCATAAGCTGCGCGACTGGGTGAGGGATTGCACGTTCGACTCCCCCCCTTGGTGCTTCCACTGTAATCCACTCGTAACGCACATTGCGTTTCTGCGCCCCCTCATTCGACGGTTTGCCGGGCGACACCCGAGCGCTGCTGGACTGTCTGTCTCTACCACTAACCGGCAAGGCTTGACTCTACCGTAAGGGGCAGACTTTACCCTTGGCACTTCATTACCCGGAGTTTGTCATGAAGCGCAAACGCATGCTCGTAATCCTCGGCCACCCTTCGAACAACAGCTTTTGCGGCGCTGTGTCCGAACGTTATGTCGAGGCCGCCACGCAAGCAGGCCATGAGGTGCGCCTGCTGCGCCTGGACACCCTGGATTTCGATCCGGTCTTGCACGATGGCTATAACCAGATCCAGTTGCTTGAGCCCGATTTGATCGACGCACAGAACGACATTACCTGGGCCGAACACCTGACATTGGTGTACCCGATCTGGTGGGGCGGCATTCCGGCGTTGCTCAAGGGGTTCTTCGACCGCGTGTTTCTGCCCGGTTTTGCCTTCAAGTACCGCAAGGGCTCGCCCTTCCCGGATAAGCTGCTCAAGGGCCGCACGGCTCATCTTTTGGTGACCATGGACACGCCGCCGTGGTACTACCGGTGGGTGTATCGCATGCCGGGCCTGCACCAAATGCGCAAGACCACCCTGGAGTTCTGCGGCATAAAACCCCTGAAAACCCTGACCTTCGGTCCGGTATTGGGCTCCAAGCCGCAACAGCGCGAAGCCTGGCTCAAACAAGTCCAGGCAGTCGCCAGCCGCTGATCGGCCCCGGTCGGGCCGTGCCCCCGCGCTGCCCAGCCGAGCCTCCCTGCTGTGGCACCTTGTCCAGGCTTCCCACACCCTGATGCTCGTGCAAAGATGTCGCGCGCCTGTACGAACACGCGACATCTTTTCGCTTCTGATGCGTCAAAAAAGGGATTTTCATGTACATCGGCAAAGCGGCCCAACTGTCGGGCACCACCGTCAAAAGCATTCGACATTACGAAGAAATCGGCCTGCTGCCCCCACCGCAGCGCGAAGGCAAGTACCGCATCTACAGCCAGCAAAGCGTAGAGCTGCTGACCTTCATCAAATGCGCTCAGCAACTCGGTTTCAAACTTAAGGAAATGCGGGCCATTCTGCAGGATCATCACGGCCAGGAGCTGCCCTGGGATCTGGCCATGCAGGCCATCGATAACAAAAAGCAGGAATTGATGGGGCAGATCCAGACATTGCAGCAAGTGCATGACGGCTTGGTTGAGTTTGAGCTGAGCCTCAAAGATGCTCAGATGCAATGCCAGTTCGAACACCTGGAAAGAGCCCGCTGAATCCGCTCCGCTGCCCCTGAACGGCCATGGCGCACGGTGCCGTTTTCAGCACGCAGGCGCCACGGCGATTTAGCCTGGCACAGCCCCACCCCCCGGCTGCTCACCCTCTTGCACTGCTGGCTGCGGCACAATCGCGGCAAAGAACCACGGCGAAATCAGTGTGACCAGCAAAATGCTAATGAAGCCGCCGGATGACAGCGCCAGTATCACCAATACACCCAGGTCAATGACGGGTTTGTAGGCGCAGAACAGTAGCGCGACAAAGCCCATCGAGAAGATCACGACGTTGACCACCGTCGAGCGCCCGACGCCCTGCATGGCCGCCAGGATAGCCTCGTCGATCTCGATGCCCTTCTGCACCAGCATCCTGATCCGTGACAGCAGGTGAACGGCGTAATCCACGACGCCCACCACCAGGAACGTCACCAGTGTGGTACCGATGCTCAACTCGATGTCCAACAGGTACATGCTGCCGTACACCGTCACCGACGTGGTCAGCAACGTCAGCATGCCGAGGATGGGCAGACACGGCGTATTCCGGCAAGTCGCCGGCTATCAGCCCGCACTTGATCGCAGTCTGCGTGAACAGACGGTCGTCCAGCGCGACGTTGTACTGCAACTGGTTGAAGCGCAGCCGAGAGCGAGTACCGGCGGTGAAGTCCTCGGTTTCGCTGTGGGTAATGCTGTCGATCTGGTCGAGGTCGGCATAGGAGTAGTCGCTACCCATGAACGCCCCGCGTTTGTCGGTGGTGGAAACCCTGCGGGTCTGTCGGCTGACCGGCAAATACATCCATTGGCTGTATTCGAGGCCCAGGACCTCGCGCGGGTTTTCGATGTGGAAGGCGACGTCACGCACATCACTAGGCGCGGAGAAATACAGGGTGAAGTTGTCGCTGTCCGGGTAATCCTTTTGCAGGTAGCTGAACTCGCGGATGCGGCTGTTACCTTGGGATCCTGACAGTCTTTAGGCGTCGTCGGGCGGGCTGCTCATCTGACACTCTCATTTAGCCAGCCGTACATGCGCTTGATGCAGCCGCACTACAGCGCCTAGAACTCCACCTTGCCCCGCCCCATCTTGATAGTGCTGCGTCTGGCTTTTCCTTCGAGCCGGCGGGTCTTCGAGCCGAGGGTCGGCTTGGTGGGGCGGCGTTTTTTCTCGGTCTTGCCGGCAGCGATGATCAACTCGGCAAGACGCGCCAGTGCGTCAGCGCGGTTCTGCTCCTGGGTGCGGTACTGCTGGGCCTTGATGATCAACACGCCGTCACCGGTAATGCGACTGTCACGCAACCCTAACAGCCGCTCCTTGTAAAACTCGGGCAGCGACGAGGCCGGGATGTCGAAGCGCAGGTGCACCGCGCTGGACACCTTGTTGACATTCTGCCCACCCGCGCCTTGCGCGCGAATGTATGTCAGTTCGATGTCGGCATCCGGCAGATGCACGTTATTGGTGATGGTCAGCATGACATGGCCCTTGTGATTACCCACATTATTACAGCCTGCGCCGCTATCCCATAGCACCACACACAATTCCTTGAATCAGCGCCGAAGTCTACCATTGCTGACCTCATGCACTTGTCTGGTTGCCATCCTCGGTACGTATCGAGGCATTCTTGAAATGCTGCCCTACAACGCGCTGAACTTTCAGACGGCAATACTGGAAAATACGCGCAAGGACCAATACCCTGCCAAGGATCCAACCTAGACGAGTTGATCATGTCAGGGACTACACCGTTTCAAACCCCGCGCTGGATGCGTGACCTCGTCCGCTTCCTGCCACTGAAAAGCCAATTCGTCCTGTCGGGCAACATCCGCGACCTCCAGGCTTGTGAGGTCGTTCCTGGCACGGTCACGGCCCAGAGCTTCAACCAGACCCTGTGCAACGCCTTGCTCGACACCGGCTATGGCCATGTGCTGGCTTGGGACCCGGTGGCTGGTTTTCGTGTGCTTGGCAAACCTGGCAGCGACCCGGCACCGGGCCAAGCCCTGCTCCAGGAACTCGGCCTGACCCCGGTGAACGGCGCCGCGCCTGCGGGTATCGACCTGCTGGCCGCCACCATGCAGCGGCTGCTGGCACGCACCGATACGCCTGTCGCCCTGATCATCGACTTCGCCTCGCGCCTGGCGGTACGTAGCGATTCCTTGAGTGCGGCCGAGCATCAGCTGTTCACTCAGGCCTTGGTGCATGCCCACCAGGCGCGCAGCAGGCCCCAGCCACAAACGCGCAAGCCATTCTTCAATACGCTGCTGTGGCTGGTGGAGAAAGAAGGCGACCTGCCGGACTGGCTGCTGGTCGACAACCCCCGGATTCGCCACATTCCCGTCTCCAAACCTGACCAACTGGCCCGCCGCGCCCTGGCGCCGGCGCTGCTCAAGGGGCTCGCCGGTAGCCAGGAGGCGAGTCAGGACGCGCTCGCCCAGGCTGCGGACGCCTTCGTACAGAATACCGAGGGCCTGCTGCTGCTCGACCTCAGCGCCATCGCGCAACTCGCACGGGTCGAAGGTGTGCCCATGGTGCAGATCGCTGATGCCGTGCGCCGGTATAAAGTGGGTGTCACCGAAGACCCCTGGCTGCGCATCGATCGCCAGCGCATCCGCCAGGGCGATGAGCTGGTGCACCAGCGAGTGAAAGGCCAGGACCACGCCGTGACCCACATGCTCGACATCGTCAAGCGGGCAATGACCGGCGTCGGCGCCAGCCGCAAGGGTAACCGTCCGCGTGGCGTAGCCTTCCTGGCTGGGCCGACCGGGGTGGGCAAGACCGAGCTGGCCAAAACCATGACCAGCCTGCTGTTCGGCGACGAAAGCGCTTATATCCGTTTCGACATGTCGGAATTCAGCGCAGAGCATGCCGACCAGCGCCTCATCGGTGCACCACCCGGCTATGTCGGCTACGACGTCGGTGGCGAACTGACCAATGCGATTCGCGAGAAACCCTTCAGTGTGGTGCTGTTCGACGAAATCGAAAAAGCCCACCCGCGCATCCTCGACAAGTTCCTGCAAATTCTTGACGACGGCGTACTGACCTCCGGTCGCGGTGACCGGGTGTACTTTTCCGAGGCACTGATCGTGTTCACCTCCAACCTGGGCATCTACCGCCTGGGCGAGAATGGCGAGCGCGTTGCCAACGTGCTGCCGGGCGAGCCCTACGAGCAGGTTCGGGAGAAAGTCCACAGCGAGATCGACCGGCATTTCAAGCAGGTGCTCAATCGTCCGGAGATCCTCAACCGTATCGGCGAGAACGTCATCGTGTTCGACTTCATTCGTGAAGAGGTCGGCCAGCAGATCTTCGAACAGATGGTCGACGGCACCTTCAAGGACCTGCAGCAGCAGAAACTGCACGTGGCCATCGCCCCTGAGGCGCGCCAGGCATTGCACGCTTTGTGTCTGCACGACCTGTCCAACGGCGGCCGTGGCATCCGCAACCAGCTCGAGGCGCATCTGCTCAACCCGCTGGCGCGGGCCTTGTTCGACCAGGACGCTCAACCTGGCGAGCATTTCACCATCAGCCGTCTGGGTGTCGGCGGATTGACCCTGGAACGTCGCTGACCATGGAACTGAGCCTGTCCCGTGTGCACTTCCCGGTCACCACCCTCGGCCCAGGTCGTCGCCTGGGCATCTGGTTTCAGGGCTGCAGCATCCGCTGCCCCGGCTGTATTTCCGCCGACACCTGGGGGCCAGGCAAGCGCCGTGTGGGCATCGCACAGTTGCTGAAACAACTGATGCCCTGGCTGGCCGAGGCTGAGGGCATCACCGTCTCCGGCGGCGAACCCTTCGACCAGTTCCCTGCCCTGCTTGCCATGCTCCAGGGGCTTCGCCAGTCGAGCCCACTGGACATTCTGGTGTACAGCGGCTACTCGCTGGAGCAACTGCAACCCCAT
This sequence comes from Pseudomonas sp. LTR0, assembly GCF_036630035.1. Classification (NCBI taxonomy): domain Bacteria; kingdom Pseudomonadati; phylum Pseudomonadota; class Gammaproteobacteria; order Pseudomonadales; family Pseudomonadaceae; genus Pseudomonas; species Pseudomonas sp. LTR0. Next base: position 2,419,840 of record NZ_CP123734.1, on the reverse strand, counting down.
CTGCAACAAGCCGAAGGCCTGATCGATGCGTTGATCAGCGACCCCTTCGACCAGCGCAGCGAACAATCCCTGGCCTTGCGTGGCAGCGACAATCAGCGCCTGAACCTGCTGACCCCGCTCGGCCATGAACGCCTTGCCAGCTACCAGCGCCCCCTGCAACCCACTGACCAGGCCCTTGACCTGATGTTCGACGAGAACGGCAGCGTGTGGATGGCAGGGATCCCTCGGCGTGACGACGTACTGCGTCTGCGCGACCTTTTGAACGCGCAAGGCCACCAGGTTAGCACCAGCGCGCACCGCCCCTGACCGGAATTCGCCCAATGATTCGCTATTGCCCAAACTGCAACACCGCACGCCCGGTACAGGAAATGTTCTGCGAGGGCACCGTCGACCAGCACCCTTGCAACTGGGACCTGGCCGGGGAGCCGATCCACGCTGACGGCTGGCGCCCGCAGATCATCCATACCGTGGACAATCTCCCGCCGACGGACACTTCTCCGGCGCCCGGCCTCGTCTGTGAAAACGGCCATGCCATGGACCCCGGCGACCTGATGTGCCTGCTGTGCGATGCTTCGCCGGCCCAGTCTGCAGCAGCCAACGGTGTGCCGGCTGGCCCGGTCGACGATGCGCGCGCAGCCAGCGAAACCTTGATCGACGGCTGGTCGCTGATCCGCCAGATCAGCAATACCGACGGGGTCCGCGAGCGTTACCTTGCAGTGCACCAGGAAACCGCTCGCCAGGCGGTGCTCACCCTCTATCGACCAGGCGCGGAGCCGGACCCTGCGGTCTATGACGTGATCCGCCGTCTTCCCCGCGACCATGTGCCCGAGATCATCGCCACCGGCCGCTGGGATGGCCGCGCATTCGAAGTGGTCGAGGAACTGACCGGCGGCAGCCTGGCCGACCTCGGCGGCGTGATCCGTGAAGCCCACAGCGTGCGTCATATGCTGCGGGAGCTGGGCCAGGCACTGCATGCCTTCAACGAGGCCGGCTTGCGCCACCGAGACCTGCGCCCGAGCAGCCTGCTGGTACGTGCCCACGAGCCACTGGACCTGGTGATCAGCGGCTTTGGTTCGGCGCGCCTGTCGGAGTTCGACCTGGACATCGTCTCGCCGTTGGAAACCAGCCGCTACATGGCCCCTGAAGCCATCGCCGGCGGTGTGGCGGCCGCCTCGGACTGGTGGAGCCTCGGCATGATCCTGCTCGAGCAACTGACCGCAGGGGCCTGCTTCGAGGGCATCCATGCCAATGCCTTCCTCATCCATGTACTGGCCAATGGTGTCCCGATTCCCGACGACCTCGACCCACAGCTGAACCTGCTGTTGCGCGGCCTGCTGGCCCGCGACCGGCACCAGCGCTGGCAATGGCCCGAGGTCGAGGCCTGGCTCGACGGGCGCCCGGTGCAGGCGCCGGCTTCAGCCTTCACCGAACGCGACGACGGTGAAGGTGCTGCCTTGCAACTGGGCGATACGCGCTACCACAAGCCGGCGGTCTTCGCCCTCGCCGCCGCGCACGCCGAGCACTGGCAGCAGGCGCTCGACCATCTGTTGCGCGGCGTCATCGTCACCTGGGCCGAGCAGCTCGGCCTTTCCCCTTCATTGCTCGCCGGCCTGCGCCAAGTGGTGCAGCATGACGGGCTGGAGGACGATTTCCGTTTGATGCTCGCGCTGAAACTGCTCAACCCGGAAATCCCGCTGATCCACCGCGGTGAGATCGTTACCCCGGGCTGGTTGCTGGAGCATCCGCTGGAAGGCTACCGACTGATCAGTGGCTCGGTGCCCGACCTGCTGGAGCAATTGCAGACCGACAACTGGCTTTCTCGCCTCAAACTGCGCGCCGAGCAGGTGCGTCAGCGTGCCCTGCATCAGCAGATCGAACTGGTCGAAGAGACGTTGAGGGTATACCTGCTGTCAACCTCGCGGGCAAAGCTGGCCAGCGAATGGCAGGCGCGCCAACGCCTACTGCCGGATACCACGCACCCCGGCCTGCTGGCGTTGGCGGAACGACGGATCATCGCCGAGGAAGACCTGATTGTGTTGCTCAGCGCTTCGATCGGCCAGTTCCGCTCGGTGGAGGCGATCATCCAGGAAGCGGCTGAGCTGGCGAACAGCGTCGAAGTCGGCTGGTTCGACAACGACGCTGCCACAGCGCTGCTTCAGTCCCCGCGCCAGGATCTTTACCACAGCGTCGATGAGCGCATACGCGGGTTCGCCCGCTGCGGCGTTGCCGAAGTGGATGCATGGGCCGAGCAGTTCCGCCTGGAACGGCGCATGCCGCTGGCCCAGGTCTTGGTGCTGCTGGCCATTCCGGCAAGCCAGTGGCTTGAGCCGCAAAAGCAGCAGTATGTGTCACAGATTCTCGAGTTCTTCGAGAAGAAGGTGGTAACCGCAGTGATGCGCGGCCCGCTGGTGCGCATGACCATCGGCAAGACAACCGCCCGGATCGATCTCAACGAACTGCACAGCGAGCGCCACCCTGCGGCAGCCTTGCTCGACCACCTGCTGCTGCGCAACGAACGGCCCGTGAACCTGGACCCGGAATGCTTCCAGGCCATGCCGCAGATTGCCTCGCGCCTGCACGCGCTGCACCGGCAGAGCGCATTGTACAAACGCGACACCGGCATCGACGGCCTGTACCTGGGCTTCCCTTTCCTGCTCAGTCGCGACCCGCGCGGCAACACGCGTACACGCATCATTCCGCTGCTGTTGTGGCCGGTGAAGCTGCTGCTGGAAGTGGGCAACCGCGGCCTTGCGGCCCTGGCCTTCGACAGCGAACGCGAAGAAGTGCGCCTGAACCCGGCGCTGGAAAGCGTCCTCGGGGCCGAGGCCTGCAAGCGCTGGCGCAAGACGGCCGATGAGTTGCTTGGCCGCTCTTCGATCCGCGCCAGCGATGTGATGGATGCGTTCGGCATGCTTGCCACCGCGCGCTCGCGCAGCATCGTCGGACTGCCGGCCAGCAGCGTGGAAGTGGTGCCTTACCAGGACGAACTGGCATGTGCTGGCGTGTTGTTTCACGTCACCTTCATGGGCCAGGCCATCGGCGAGGACCTGCGCCAGCTGAAGTCACTCTCGCCTGCCGGCAGCGGGCTCGAGACCGCACTGCGGCTCAGGACCGACGAGGAGGACGAGGCCGTGGCCCCGCCGGCCGAACTGCACCGCTACTTCACCGTCGCCAGCGACCCCTCCCAGGAGGCGGCCGTGCTGCAAGCGCGCCAAGGCCCGGGTTTGCTGGTGGAGGGGCCACCGGGCACAGGCAAGAGCCAGACCATCGTCAACATGGTCGCCGATGCCATCGGCCGCCAACGCAGCCTGCTCATCGTCTGCCAGAAGCACGCGGCGCTGGAGGTGGTGTACAAGCGCCTGGTAGCCGAAGGGTTGGGGCAGCGTATCGTCATGCTCAACGACGTCAATCGCGACCGCGAACCGATCATCCGCGGTATTCGCGAACAGCTGGAAACCCTGTTCATCGGTGGCGATGAAGGCCAGGGCCTGCTCCGCCAGCGCGAACAAGTGGCGGCGCGTATCGAGACACTCGAAGGCGAGCTGGACCGCTTCCACCAGAGCCTGCACCGCCCGGACCCGGCAACCGGTTTGAGCTACCGGCGCCTGCTGGGCGAACTGATCGAGCTCGAAGACGGGCCGCCACCGCTCGAATTCCCGGCGTTGCGCCAGCGCCTGGCCGTGCTTGACGTTGCCAGCCTGACACGCCTGGAAGAAAACTGTGCGCCGCTGATACGCCTGTGGCTGCCTGCCCGCTACGAAGGCAGCCCTCTGGTGCAGTTGCAGCCGTTCGCCACTGACCGCTCCACTCTGCTGGCCTTTACCGACAGCCTGCAAGCCTTCAGCCAGGCTGAGCTACAGCGTCAAACGACCCTGCAAGCACACCCGGCCAGCTTCGAGATCGACGACCCTGCGCCGTACCGGGCATGGATGGCCACCCATGTGGCGACCTTGCTCGGGCTGAGCCAGGACCAGCGACTGCGCCTGGCCCGCTGGCTCCCCCTGTTCCGCAGCAAGGACGGCGAGCAGCTGCCGCGTGGCGAAGCGATGCTGAATGAGCTGCGGCAACTGCAGCAGCAGCTCGACCAACTGCCCGAAGGCGATTACCTGACAGCACTGTCGCCTGCCTTGAGCCTGGTGGACAGCAAGCCGCTGCGCGGCCTGGAAAGCGATTGCGCCAAGGTCATGGCCGCTCGCTCCTGGCTGACGCGCATGAACCCCATGCACCTGCTCAGGCGCAAGCGACTGCGCGATTTCCTCGTAGCTCAGGGTAATGACCGTGTGGATGAAGCCCTGCCAGGGCTGCACGCGGCCATCGAACTGGAACAGCGATGGCGCCCCCTGCGCGCCGAACTGGCTGCACTTCACCAGGCCCTGGCCCTGGACAGCGTTGCCCCGCAGGCAGGCCTGGAGCTGGCGGCCTTGGTAAAGGCTGATATCCATCAGCTCGTCGAGATCCAGGTTTTGGCGCAGGCACTGGCACAGTCGCCCCGCGCACGCCAGGCAGACGACGCCGTGCTTACCGGCGACAAACAACACCTGGAGGCCTTGCTCGGAGACCTGGATGCCTCGCTGCTGCGCCAAGGCGTGCGCCAGTCCAGCCTTGACCAGCTAAAGCGGCTCGAAGACTGGCTCGGCAACGAACTGGCTCAACAGCTGCGGCATGCCGTGGAACACAACCTGAGCAACGAACTGGCGCTCAGCCGCCTGCACGACGCCTTGCCCCACCTGGCGGCCTACCAAGGCTTCCGCGCCCGCGCCGGGCAGCTCGCCGAGGCTGACCTGGAGCTGCTCGCCCTGCTGCGCCAGCGCCAGGCGCAACTCGACCTGCTGCCCTCAGAGCAGCTCGACGCCGCCGTGCGCCGCCTGCTCAACCGCGAAGCGCGGCTGGGCTGGAAACACCGTATCGAACAGGCCAACCCGGAGCTGCTGTTCAGCCAAGAAGAGGCCCAGGCCAAGGTTGCCAGCCTGGCTCAAGCCGATACACAGATGCGTGAGCTCAACCGCCAACTACTGGCCACCGGTATCGACCCCACGCGCCTGGGCAGCCGCAAGCAGTGGGAGGATGTGACCCGGCTGACCGGCAAGCGCTCGCGCCGGCTGCGTGAATTCCTAGAACTGGGTGCTCCGCTGGGGCTGATGACATTGCGCCCGGTATGGCTGATGAACCCGGACGTGGCCAGTCGGGTGCTGCCACTGAAGAACGGCCTGTTCGACACGGTTATCTACGACGAGGCATCACAGATGCCGGTGGAGTTTGCCCTGCCGACGCTGTTCCGCGGCCAGGTCACCGTGGTCAGTGGCGACGAGAAGCAGATGCCGCCGACGGCGTTCTTCTCCAGCCGGGTCGAAAGTGACGAGGCCGAACTGTTCGATGGCGATGAGCCTGACGAGGACGCTGACGAGGAACAACGCGAAGCCTTCGAAGACACCTGGAACCGCCGCGAGATCAAGGACTGCCCAGACCTGCTGCAACTGGCGCGCAACGCCCTGCCCAGCACCACGCTGCAGATCCACTACCGTTCGGCCTACCGCGAACTGATCGGTTTTTCCAATGCCTCGTTCTACGGCAACCGCCTGAATGTGCCGGTGCGCCACCCCCAGGCGAGCATTCGTCAGCTCAAGCCACTGGAACTGATCCAGGTCGAGGGCCTGTACCAGAACCAGAGCAACGCGACCGAAGCCGCGCGTGTCGTGCAGTACCTGGAGGCGCTCTGGCAGCTGCCTTACGCGCAGCGCCCGTCAGTGGGCGTGGTGACCTTCAACCGCAAGCAGGCCGAGCTGATCGAGGAGCACCTGGAAGCCCATGCCGCCGAAAACGAAGCCTTCCGCGCCGCGTACGCCCAGGAGCGCGAACGCAGCGAGGGCGGTGAAGACATGTCGGTGTTCGTCAAGAACGTCGAGAACGTGCAGGGTGACGAGCGCGACGTGATCGTGTTTTCCTCCACCTTCGGCCGCAACAGCCAGGGCACCTTCCGCCGTCACTTCGGGGTGCTCGGACAGACCGGTGGCGAACGCCGCCTGAACGTGGCGGTGACCCGTGCTCGGCGCAAGGTGGTGATGATCACCTCGATGCCCATCGCCGACATTTCGGACATGCTCAACACCCAGCGCGCGCCGGCCAGCCCGCGCGACTACCTGCAAGGCTACCTGGAATATGCACGCGCGCTGTGTGCCGGCGAGTTCGACTACAGCGGCAAGCTGCTGGGCCGCCTGCAGACGGACCGCAGCACGCAGGTGCATGGGCACGACCAGGGCCACGACGGCTTCGCCAGGATCGTTGGCGCGTTCATCGCGTCCCTGGGCTGGAATGCCGCCCCGGCCAGCGAAGGCGACGCGTTTGGCCTGGACTTCGCCATCGCAAGCCCACAGACCGGAACCTATGCCATCGGCATCGAATGCGACGCGCCCAGCCACGCCCTGCTCGAGCGCGCCCGGGCCCGGGAAATCTGGCGGCCCTCGGTACTGCGCCGGGCGATTCCGCAGATCCACCGCGTCTCGTCCCAGGCCTGGTATCACGATGGCGACAACGAGCGCGCCCGCTTGCGCGCGGCCATCGAGGACGCCATGCAGGCAGGGCAGCCGGTGGCCGCATCCAACGACAAGGAGACCTGCCAATGAGTGGCCCAAAGGTGGTGCGCATCGTCACCCGTGAAGAAATCATCGCCCTTTGCGAAGGCCATCTGCGCCGCCTTGATCAGGCTGTGGCCCGCTGGGAAGCCCAGGCTGAAAAGCTTGGCCAGCTGAGCGAGCAGGAACGCGCGGCCACGCGGGCACGGCAAGCGCGGTTGCGCGCCTTGCTCACTGAGGACCAGTACCAGGCATTGCAGAAAGCCGTCCCCATCGAAATCGAACACCTGCGGCGCGACCAGCTTGCCCGCGAAGAGCGCGCTATTGAGCAAGCGACCGAGCAGCGCCAGCATCAACGCCGCATGAAGGAAAATGCAGCGTTTCTGCTCAAGGCCCTGGTCAGCCGCACCGACGCCGACCCGCAGGTGGTGCAAGCCCTGACAAAACTGGCCGATGGCGCCCAACTGGACAATGCCGAGCAACTGCTTGCCCAAGGCTTCGCCCAATTGAGCAGCAGCAACGAAGCGCAAACTCTGGACGAACAGCAACGCGCGCTGGCTCGGCGGCTCATGGATGACGCCCCTACGCCCAACCTCACCACGTGGCTGGCCGAGCGAGCACAAGCGACCCGCGACCCACGCCTGCAGCATATCGACCGGCACATCGCCGAGCTGCATCTGTTGCAAGGCACAGCCTGTGCTGAGCCCTTCGTACAAGCGTTGGCCCGGGCCGAGGCGCAGCCCCAGGCGCAACAGCGCAACTTGCTGCTCGACAGCCTGGTGATCGAGTTGGCTGACAAAAGCCGCGACTTCCAACTGAGTCGCGATTCGCTCGCCAAGCTCCACGAACTGGCAAACGAAGTACAAACCCGCCTGGGCGCTGGGAACGAGGCCTTGCTCGAGCAGGTCCGCCTTTGCACGACCACCAGCCCGCAAGCCACGGTGAGCGAGCTGACGAGCCGCTGCGAAGCATTGCTCGCCATGCATGTGCAAGCGCAAGCCGCCCTCGCCCGTCGCGAAGCCATGCTCAAGGGCCTGGCCGAACTCGGTTACGAAGTGCGCGAAGGCATGACCACCGCCTGGGCTGACGCGGGCAAGATAGTACTGCGCAAGTCGGCCACGCCAGGCTATGGCGTGGAGCTGGGCGGCAAGGCCGAGAATGGCCGCATGCAGGTGCGTGCGGTGGCATTGAGCCGTGATCGCGACACGCAGCGCGACAAGGACATCGAGACGATCTGGTGCAACGAGTTCGGGCGCCTGCAGGCGATGCTTCACGGTAATGGAAGCGAACTGCTGATCGAGCGAGCGATGGGGGTGGGAGAGACGCCACTCAAGGAAGTGCTTGGCGCTGAAGACGAAGACATGGCTGCTGCCGGACAGCTACGGACGACGTCATCATGAATGGGCACGATCTGTATGCCGATCTCAAGGATGTGCTGAGTCGTTACCGAATGAGCGGGTAACTAGCCTGGGCTAATCCTGGAGCCGTTTTTCCGCTAGGTAGTCTCTCCATGAGGGCATCACCATCCCGCCCTTCGATCTCCCTTGCCAAAAATCGGCCCGCCGACTGAGCGCCCGCTCCTCCCTGCTTCAATGGCAACCGCTGCCCTGTAACCGAGCTACGTTCTGATCGATGCGGCCTTGGATCGTGCGCAAGGTGTCTGGCGTAATGACCTGTGGGTACAGGTTCTCGGCGATGCTTGAAAACCGGCTAGCCACCTCACAAATGCCGTCAATCATTCTGCCTGCAACCTCCGGGGGCACCTCGGCTTCCTCGGCAAGCCGAAGCATTTGTGTGCGGGTAATCGACAGGGCCTCCCCCATTACATCCATCTGGTGATATCCACCTGGCCCCTCGCAAAAGGTCACATCGTAGGCCGGCGACAGTCTCCAATGACCGTCCTGCGACATGACGTAGGCAAAGTTCTTGGGATGATCATCTCTGTTGTTGAACGCTACATTGAAGACGGCACGTTCGAAGGCCACCGCCATCTCTCGCACGTCGTTGGTACACATTTGGGTTGCCCGCAGGAAATTGACGTAGTCCAACACGCCTGGAGACCGGTAACTCGCCCCCGTGAAGGCCGCGAGGCTTTGCATGGGCACGCGCAGGCCATCCTGACGATCAAATCGCTTGCTGGCAAACGCCGCCAACCCATCAGGCAGGCTGAAGTACTGCGTGTCAGGGGTCTCGATACCGCACATGCGCAGGCATTCGGCGTAGACCATTTCGACAGCGCACACCTCGGCATGCTCTTCCTTGGCCGGGAACTTGACCAGCCAGGCCTCAAAGCCCGCCGTCACGGCAGTTGTAAACCGGCCAGTTTCGGGATCACGATAGACGAGGGCCTTAGGCCTTGCACCTTGAGGCGAGCCACCCACCAGCAGCAACCTCTGCAGGAACTCACCGCCGTCTCCATGGAGCACTTCCTGCACTTCGGCGGCTAGCTGCTCCAGCGGGATGTGGACTTCAGACGCCTGCCCTTCGGGCGCCACGGGTTCAAACGTCATGGCCCCCATGGCATTACCACCGATATAGGCCAGCCGTTCCAGTGAGCCGATGCGCGCTGTGGTGAGCCCGCGGCGCCTGAACATACGGTCCATCAGCAACATGCCCCATCCGTCCGGCAAGGCGTCGTAAACAGGCCCTGGCAAGTACAGTTGGTGGTCTGGAAAGTCTCGGCGCAGTTGAGCCCCCTCCAGCGGCAGCGTGTAGGACGACAGCTCCAAGCCCCTTTGCCTGGCTTCATTGCTGTACTCGAACACAATCAGTGGACGACCGGTCAGGGCAGTCGTGGAGACCAGCGTGCCCCATTGCCATCGCTCCCCCCACCCTTCGTAGAAGACGTTCACCTGCTCAAGCATTGCCGGGCTTCCTCTTGGTACGAAGACGATTGGCGCTGTTTTCGTAGCGCCGGATATCCTCGATACTGTCCAGTTTTGGCAGGAACAGGCCTTCCAGTTCCTTGGTCCGGCCAAGCGCCATCGCCACCCGAACAACGTTCTCGAATCCGACATTGCGCCCGGCTTCAAGGTTGGACACTGTGTTTGTAGCGATGCCGGCACGCCCGGCCAAGTCCGCCTGTGTCATGTCCCGCGCCAAGCGCTCTGTGCGCAAGCGATCGCAGAGGCGCTTCACGACCTCACTCGGCTTGCTGAAGCTTAAATCCAACATAGTGTATACCTAGCCCGCTCTGTGCCAGTTAATCCACAAAATTATAGAATTAACGCCCGGCCCTATCAAGCGAGCTAATTCCCTTAATTTGCGTCTTATCGCTTGGTTTCTACATTTACCCACAATTTAGTGGATTTACGGACGCTTTGCACAGAGGCTTCGTCGGCGGTTTGAAATGGTTTGCACGATCCATTACCCAAGCCAACCCGAACCTTTTATAGCGCCACGTGCATGTGGGCATGAGGGCAGTGTCGCACGCCGTGTTGATGGTGTTCGCGCAGAGCATCATGGGAACCGCTGAAACCGTCTACCCTGCCCCGCAGCCAAAGGCTTAAGCCTTGCAAACTGACCACGCGGCCCCTTGGGAGCACTGTACATGTCTATCGACTTCAGACCCGCTCGAGTCTCGGACGCGCATGATATTGCGCGCTTCTTTCAACTGACATCGGAGGGCATGGCCGATTACATATGGAGCAAGCTCGCTGCCCCCGGAGAAGCACTGCTGAGTGTCGGTGCGTCTCGCTATGCCAGAGAACAGGGCGACTTTTCATGCAAGAACTGCCTGATGGCCACTTTCGAAGGGCGCGTCATCGGCATGATGCATAGCTATGTCTTGCGCGCGACGCCTGACAGGCCAGCCGAGACCGACCCCGTCCTCGCGCCTTATTCCGACATGGAAATACCCGATACCTTGTACATATCCAGCCTGGCACTGGATGAGGCCTGGCGGAGCCAGGGGCTGGGCGCCCAGTTTCTTCGCCACGCCCAGCAGCGCGCTGACGACGCTGGCCTCGATGGGTTGTGCCTGATCGATTACGCAGAAAACCACGGTGCACGCCGCTTCTACGAACGTCATGGATTTCAGATCGTGAAAACCTGCCAGATCGTTCCGCACCCGATGCTCGGTGTAACCGGTGAAGCCTATTTAATGTATCGCCCTACTCACAACGTGCTCGAGAAACAGCCATGAACCAGAAACTGACCGTGTTCCGCGAACTGGATATCCAACCGCTGCGCGACCTGCCCTTCTTTGAAGAAGTTTTGGAAGGTACTCCTCACACGCTGACGTCCAAGTACTATCACGATGAACAGCAAGGTCGCATTTCCGGAGAATGGGAAGCCAGCACCGGGGCGTGGCGCATTGACTACAAAGTCTGGGAGTTCTGCCACGTTTTGAGTGGATGCTGCATCATCGAGCTTGAGGGTTGCGCCCCGGTCAAACTGGCCGCTGGCGACACGTTCATTATCGAACCGGGCGCCAAGGGCAAATGGACCGTAGTGGAAGACATGAAGAAGAACTTCGTGATCCTCTTGCCCGCGAACTAAGCCACTGAATGCTGGCTGAAGCCGACTATGCTGGTAGCAATCCACACGCCGGCACAGGGGCTGTCAAATGGGCAAGAAGCGCAGGTTCGGACGGGCTGCTTGGCTATTGCTACTGACCCACTTGCTGTTCTCGCCCCTGCTCCATGCGGACACCCCTCAGTCCGGGCCAGAGGTCGAGGGTGTGATTGCCGAGCCCGCTCCGCTGACCGTCATCAACCGCACGGTGCTGGTCTTTCGTGCGACGCTGCTGGGCGAAACACCCAAGGTGCGCGCCCAGCGCGCCAAGAAGGTCATCGAGGAAACACTCCAGGAAACAAACGACCTGGAGGTTCGCGTAGACCCTATTCTGCACAGCTACTTGGTGCTGCTGGGCGGGCGCCGTGCATTCATCGTGACGCCGCTGGATGCTGCGGCCGATAGCATTACAGCAGGCGAAGCTGCCGAGCAGGCCGCCGAGAACCTGCGCCTTGTCGTCGAGGAAACCCGTCAGGCGCGTAGCCTGCGCTTTTTGCTCACTGCGATAGGCTACAGCGCTGCGGCAACCCTGGTGTTCTTCATGCTGGTAAAGGCCGCAGGCTACTGTCGACGCAAGCTCTTGGGACTGCTGCCCAAACTGATGGGCAAACACTCCGAGCGCCTCAAGGTCGGCCATACGCAACTGTTCGACCTGCAGAACCTGTACTACCTGATCGACCGCTCACTCTGGCTGCTGTACTGGTTGGTCGTGTTGTTGTTCTGCTACCAGTGGCTGGGCTTCGTGCTGTCTCAGTTCCCCTACACAAGGTCTTGGGGTGAAAGCCTCAATATCCACCTGATGGAACTGCTCAACTACCTGATCAGCGGCATTTTACGTGCCATGCCCGGCCTGGTAGTTGCGCTGTCGATCTTCTTCATCGCCCGTGGTATCAGCGCCTTCTCCAAACGTGTGCTAAGGCGCATGGCACGCCCGGGCACGTTGAAATGGCTGACCGCCGAAACCTTGCAACCGACCATGCGCCTGACGTCGCTGGCGATCTGGCTATTCGCCCTGGTGATGGCCTACCCCTATCTACCCGGCTCGGGTACCGATGCCTTCAAGGGGCTCTCGGTGTTGCTCGGTCTGATGATTTCACTGGGGGCGACCAGTGTCATCGGCCAAGGGGCCGCCGGATTGATCCTTACCTACACACGCACGATGCGCGTCGGTGAGTTTGTACGTGTGGGCGATTACGAGGGCACGGTGACCGAAGTGGGCATCTTCACCACAACCATACGCACCGGGCTTGGCGAAGTGCTGACACTTCCCAATTCAATGATTACCGGCTCGGTGACCAAGAACTACTCGCGTATCGTGGAAGGGCCAGGCTATGTGGTCGATACCGTGGTGACCATCGGCTACGACACCCCCTGGCGTCAGGTCGAGGCGATGTTGCTGGAAGCGGCTCGGCGCACCGAAGGCGTGCTGCAAACGCCCGCGCCCCAGGTATTCCAGACGGCGCTGTCAGACTTCTACCCCGAGTATCGATTAGTGGCCCAGGCCATTCCGTCTGAGCCCAGGCCACGCGCGCAGCTACTGAGCCTGTTGCACGCCAATATCCAGGACGTGTTCAACGAGTATGGCGTGCAAATCATGTCGCCTCACTACCTGGGCGATCCCGAGCAACCTAAATGGGTGCCCAAGGAGCAGTGGTACGCGGTCCCGTCCAAACCTGAAAACCCCGCGTGAGCAATGAGGCCTCGGGTGCCGGTCGATCACCGGCCTATAGAGCGCCACCAGGGCATTGGAGACGGTGAAACCGATAGGGGTCCAAAGCGTGCCGAGCAGCGCCCCCATCACCAACCCGCTATGCACCCAACCACTTTGAGCACGGCGCAGAACCAAACTCAAAGGTCCAGCGCCCCTCGGAGCAAGGCGTCAAGCACGCGCGCGACGTCAGCACCATGCTCGTCCAGCAGGCACACCGGCAGCCCGTGCAAGGCAGCCTGCACACCGGCCAGCCCCTCGCCTGTCAAGGCCAGCGGACAAGCAATTTCCATCTGCAGCGAGCGCAAGCGCTTGGCCAAGGCAGGGCTCACCGGTGGCTGCAGCGCGATCACCAGTGCCGCAGGCTGCATCGCCGCACACAGCAGCGGGAGCTCTTCCAGGGGCTGCCCGCAGCCGAGCACTTCAATGCGTTGTTGCTCACTGCTCAACAGCAGCCCGGCGCACAACACCTGGCATTCGGCTTGCCCCTCGGTACCTGCCAGCAGCACCCGTGGCGCATCGGCCTGGTTCATCTGCAAGCGCAGCAGCAGGCGGGCGCGCAAGAACGTATCGAGAAACAGCCATTGGCTACGCTGGCCTGGCGCAGTGCCTGAAGCCAGCTCATGCCAAACCGGCATCAGCACGTCCTGCAGCACAGTGGCCTTTGGCAAAAGTGTGAACAGCTGTCCATGTATAGCTTCCAGCGCCTGCGCATCGAATGCCTTGGAGGCACGCGCAACGGCGGCGCGCCAGTCGTCAAAGGCCGAGGGCTGCTGCACAGGCGCCACAGGCTGGCCGGCGAGCCTGTCGCCAACCTTGCTGATGGGCAGGCCGTTGGCGGTCCAGCGCAAGATGTCGCGTATGCGCTGCACATCCTGGGCCGTGTACAAGCGATGGCCGCCCTCGGTGCGCTGCGGGTGTATCAACCCATGACGCCGCTCCCAGGCACGCAAGGTCACCGGATTGATGCCGGTCAGGCTGACCACATCGCGCATGGGTAGCAATTCGGGTGGGGTGGCGTCGGTCATAACGAGGGGTCATCCAGGTGGTTGCATATTCTAAACCCAGATGCACCTTCTGCGGCGAGCCTCCTTGGTTCATCATGCAACAAACAGCGCCAAAAGCTTCTGCACTGAAGCCTTCGGCGCACATCGCATACGAAATGTCTGTAGGTGAGCCCCATGATCAACGCAAAACTCCTGCAACTGATGGTCGAGCATTCCAACGATGGCATCGTCGTCGCCGAACAGGAAGGCAATGAGAGCATCCTTATCTACGTCAACCCGGCCTTCGAGCGCCTGACCGGCTATAGCGCCGACGATATCCTTTATCAGGACTGCCGTTTTCTTCAGGGCGAGGATCACGACCAGCCGGGCATCGCAATCATCCGCGAAGCGATTCGCGAAGGCCGCCCCTGCTGCCAGGTGCTGCGCAACTACCGCAAGGACGGCAGCCTGTTCTGGAATGAGTTGTCCATCACACCCGTGCACAACGAGGCGGACCAGCTGACCTACTACATCGGCATCCAGCGCGATGTCACAGCGCAAGTATTCGCCGAGGAAAGGGTTCGCGAGCTGGAGGCTGAAGTGACGGAACTGCGCCGGCAACAGGGCCAGGCCAAGCGCTGACAAAAAAACCTATACAAGAACGTTGACTTGTATAGATTAAGGCTTAGGCTTCAGTTATACCTGTACAGCAATACGATTTTGTACAGGATTGTCTGGAGCCCAGTATGTCAGCGTACTTACAGCAATTCGCCGAGCGCTTCGCCCGCCTTGATGGGGCTAACCTCGACACGCTGGAAAAACTGTACAGCGAAGATGTCACCTTTCGTGACCCCCTGCACCAGATACAGGGGCTGCAGGCCCTGCGCGCCTACTTCGAGCAGTTGTACGCCAACGCCAACGATATCCGCTACGCCTTCACCAGCGCTGACGAGGTAAGGCCCGGGCAGGGCTACCTGCGTTGGACGCTACAGTTTTGCCACCCGCGCCTGGCTGGCGGCCAGCCGATCACGTTGCAGGGGTGCAGCTGCCTGCATTGGCGCGACCGTGTGCATTTTCACCAGGACTATTTCGACGCCGGTGCCCTGCTTTATGAGCACCTTCCCGTCATGGGCACTGCGATCCGCTGGCTCAAAGGCAGGCTGGCATGAGCCGCTGCTGGCTGACCGGCGCCAGCAGCGGGATCGGTGCCGCGCTCGCGCAAATCCTCCTGGAGCAAGGCCACCAGGTGGCCTTGGGCGGGCGCAACGCCGACCGCCTTGCCCCGCTGGCCGAACGGTTTCCCGGGCAGGTATTGCTGGCGATTGGCGATCTTGACAACCCGGAGCAGGTCGCCGGCATCGCTGCGCATATCGAGCAGGCCTGGGGAGGCCTGGACATGGCCATTTTCAATGCCGGCACCTGCGAATACCTGGAGCCGGGGCATTTCGATCCGGCGTTGGTCGAGCGCGTCATGCGCACCAACCTGCTGGGCGTCAGCTACTGCCTGGCGGCGGCACTGCCCTTGCTTCGCGCCGGCCAACGCCCCCACCTGGTGGTGATGGGCAGTTCGGTAACCTGGCTGGCCTTGCCCCGTGCTGGCGCCTATGGCGCGTCCAAGGCCGCGGTGCGCTATCTGGTGGAGTCGCAGCGAATCGACCTGGCTCGCGAAGGCATCGCGGTCACCCTGGTAAGCCCAGGTTTCGTAGACACACCACTGACCCGCCGCAACGATTTCCCCATGCCACAGCTGTGGTCTGCGCAGCGTGCCGCCCGGCATATCGCCAGGCGCCTGCCCCGCCGTCCCCTGGAAATCAACTTCCCCGGTCTTTTCACCTTGGTGTTGCGCCTGCTCGGGGCGCTGCCCGCGCGCCTGCGCCTGGCGCTGGGCCAACGCCTCGCCCGTCATGAACAGGAATGATGATCCATGCGTATAGCAATCATCGGCAGTGGCATCGCGGGGCTGACCTGCGCCCATTTGCTGTCACGCAAGCACGAAGTCACGGTTTTCGAGGCCGAGCAATGGATTGGGGGGCACACACACACCCTTGATGTGGTCTGGAAAGGCCAGCGCCATGCAATAGATACCGGTTTCATCGTCTTCAACGACTGGACGTACCCGAACTTCATCCGCTTGCTCGACCAGCTTCAGGTGCCATCGCAGCCGACCGAGATGAGCTTTTCCGTGCATGACCCGATCACGGGCCTGGAATATAACGGCCACGACGTGAACACACTGTTCGCCCAACGCTGCAACCTGGTGTCCCCAGGGTTCTGGGGGATGATCCGGGACATTCTGCGTTTCAACCGTCAGGCACTGGCCGACCTGGACAGCCAGCGTATCGATGCCAGCACCACGCTGGGCGCCTACCTTCAGGCGAATCACTATGGGCAGCGCTTCATCGATCATTACATCGTGCCGATGGGGTCGGCGATCTGGTCGATGTCTCGCGCAGACATGCTCCACTTCCCGCTTGAGTTCTTCGTGCGCTTCTGCCGCAACCACGGCTTGCTGTCGGTCAACCAACGCCCACAGTGGCGGGTGATCAAAGGCGGCTCGCGCAGCTATGTCGCGCCGCTGTGCCGACCGTTCGCCGAGCGCATTCGCCTCAACTGCAAGGTTTACCGGGTCGGCCGCGACGAAGGTGGGGTGACCCTTGTGAGCGCGGCCGGCACCGAACGTTTCGACAATGTGGTGTTCGCCTGCCACAGCGATCAGGCCCTGGCACTGCTGGAAAGCCCCAGCAACCAGGAGCGCGCCGTACTCGGCGCCATCGGTTACGCCAGCAACGACGTGGTGCTGCACACCGATACCCGGCTGCTGCCACGTCGCCAGCGCGCCTGGGCCAGCTGGAACTACCGCCTGGGCGGCCCAGAGCAGGCTCCTGCCGCGCTGACCTACAACATGAACATTCTGCAAGGTATCCAGGCACCGACAACCTTCTGCGTGAGCCTCAACCAGACCGCACTGATAGACCCGGCGCAGGTCATCGCCCGCTTCCAGTACGCCCATCCCCAGTACAGCGTTGCAGCGTCCGCCGCGCAAGCGTGCCAGGAGCAACTGCAAGGGCAACAGCACAGTTATTTCTGCGGTGCCTACTGGGGCAATGGCTTTCATGAAGACGGGGTGGTCAGCGCACTGAAAGTGGCCGCGCATTTCGGAGAGCAACTGTGAACAGCAGCCTCTGCCTGGGCTGGATCAGCCACCGTCGGCTGACGCCGCGGGTCCACGCGTTTCGCTACCGGATCGGCATGTTCTACCTGGACCTGGACGAACAAACCTGGCTGATGGGCCTGTCACGCTGGCTGGGGCGCTGGCGCCTGGCGCCGTTGTGCTGGCGCGAGACCGACTACCTGCCCGCCCTAACCCGCCAAGGCGAATCGCTGGCCCAGGCTGCACGCTTGCTGGTCGGGCAGGCGACGGGGCACCTGCCCGAAGGCCGGGTACAGCTGCTCACGCAACTGCGTTGCTGGGGGCTGTCGTTCAACCCGGTGAGTTTCTATTTCTGCCATGACCGCGACGGGTGCCTGACCGCGATCCTGATGGAAGTGCGCAACACGCCCTGGCGTGAACGCTTTCATTACGTGCTACCGGTGCAAGGCAACCTTGCCAGGCCCTTCAGCGTCGGCAAGGCCTTCCATGTGTCGCCGTTCATGCCGCTGGACATGGACTATCGCCTGCGCTTTTTCCTGGACGCGGACCATGTGCGCATTCACATGCAGAACTGGCAAGGCGGCACAAAGGTGTTCGAAGCCGACCTCGCCTTGCGCCGCACGCCACTGGATGGAACCGCGCTGCGTCGGTATGTCCTGAACTTCCCGTGGATGAGCCTGCGCACCGTCTCGGCCATCTACTGGCAAGCGCTCCGTCTGTTACTCAAACGCACGCCCGTGCATGACCACACCGCCTGCCAGGGTGACCTGGCACTCGGCCAACCTTGCGAGGACCTTGATGATGTCGAATCCCACCCTGAGCGTTAGCAAGTTCGCAGGCCTTGCGCCACTGCTCGGCGGGCTGGCACGAAGCGCCGTGCTCGCCCAGTTGGGCAAGCTGCGTCACGGCCACCTGCGCCTGCTCAGCCACGGGCAGCAGTGGAGTTTCGGTGATGCCGACAGCCCGTTGCAGGCCGAGGTGGAAATCCTAGATGACGCCACCTGGAGCCTGATCGCCGGCAATGGCTCGATCGGTGCGGGCGAAGCCTACATTCACGGCTATTGGCGCAGCCCCGACCTGGCGCTGGTGACCCGCCTGTTCGTCGCCAACCTTGAAGTGCTCGACGCGCTCGAGGGCGGCCTGGCCCGCTTGGGGCGCCCTGCCCTGCGCCTGCTGCACCGGCTCAACCGCAACGACAAACGCGGTGCCCGGCGCAACATTCTGGCGCACTACGACCTGGGCAATGCCCTGTTCGAGCGGCTGCTGGACCCCACCATGATGTATTCGGCTGCGCAGTTCGAACACCCTGACCAATCACTGGAGCAGGCCCAGTTGCACAAGCTGGAGCGCATCTGCCAAAAACTCGAGCTGAGCCCTGACGATCACCTGCTGGAAATTGGCAGCGGCTGGGGCAGCCTCGCTATCCACGCAGCCACCCGTTACGGCTGCAAGGTCACCACCACGACGCTCTCCGAGGCGCAGTACAGCCATACCCTGAAGCGCGTTCAGGCCCTGGGGCTGGAGCCGCGTGTGCAAGTGCTCCGCGAAGACTACCGCGACCTTCAAGGCACGTTCGACAAACTGGTTTCGATCGAGATGATTGAAGCGGTCGGTCATCGCTACCTGCCGGTGTATTTCCGCCAGTGTGCTTCGCTGCTCAAGCCTGAAGGCCTGATGCTATTGCAGGCGATCACCATCCGCGACCAGCGCTATGCCCAGGCGCAACGCTCGGTCGACTTTATCCAGCGCTACATCTTCCCCGGTGGCGCCCTGCCTTCGCTGAGCGTGTTGCTCGACACCGCCAGCCGGCACACTGGCCTGAACCTTGTGCACATGGAAGATTTTGGCCTGGACTACGCCCACACCCTGCGGCACTGGCGCGAAAACCTGCGTCAGGCTCGCACCGCGCTGACGGACCTTGGCTACGACGACATGTTCCAGCGCCTGTGGGAGTTTTACCTTTGCTACTGCCAAGGCGGTTTCGAGGAGCGCGCCATTGGCGTAGCACACCTACTCTGGGCAGCGCCCCAGGCACGCCGCGCGCCCTTGCCTGGCGGTGCCTGATGCCCAGCCGCTGGCTGATCGGCAATGCCCTCTGGCTGCAAGCCGGCTGGTGGATCTGCGTGCTGGGCGCCGAGCGGCCCTTGCTGTTGCTGCTGGTGATTCCGGGCGTGGCTGTGCACCTGCGCCTGTGCCCGGACATCGATGCCGAGGTCAAGGCTCTGTTGCGCGTCACCTTTATCGGCTGCGTGCTCGACAGCGCGCTGGGAGCACTGGGTGTGTTCAGTTTCGACGCCAGGCCCCTGCCGTTGTGGCTAGCGCTGCTGTGGTTGGTGCTGGCCAGCGGTATGCGTCACAGCCTGGCATGGGCCGGCAGGCACTGGCGAAGCGGTGCACTGCTGGGGGCGATTGGCGGCCCTCTGGCCTATGTAGGCGGCGCCAGGCTGGCAGATGTCGCCTTGCCATTGGGCGCGCTGGAAACCGGCCTGCTACTGATGCCGATATGGGCTTTGGCCTTGCCGCTGCTGGTGCGGGTCGCGGCGAGGCGCTGACCGGCGGCATCGCTCGGAACAGTAGCGCACCTGCTCCCAGCAACGTGCCCAACGCTTGCGCCAGTTGAATGGCCGGCCACACACCACGCAAACCTTGCTGGGCAGAAAGCTCTTTTTCATAACGCCTGCCCCGCATCGAGCCGCGCCAACAATGACTGGCCACGTAGCCACACGGCATCGCGACGGCCAGGGGGCATGCCATCGAGGCTGCGATAGACCAGGGTTAGGCGCGGGTTAGCCGAGAGCTGGGGGCGATGGCGAATGAGAAAATGCCAATACAAGGCATTGAACGGGCAGGCATCCTCTTCGGTCACCTGGTCAACCTTGTAACTGCAAGCCTTGCAATGATCGGACATACGCTGGATATAACGACCACTGGCGCAATACGGCTTGGACCCCAGGTAGCCGCCGTCGGCGTGCATCACCATGCCAAGCGTGTTGGGCAGTTCGACCCACTCGAAGGCATCCATGTAGACCGCCAGGTACCACTCACAAATTGCGGTTGGCACGATACCGGCCAGCAAGGCGAAGTTGCCGGTAACCATCAACCGCTGAATATGGTGAGCGTAGCCCAACCGCAGGGTTTGCCCGATGGCTTGCGCCATGCAGCGCATGCGGGTGCGCCCGGTCCAGTAGAATTTTGGCAGCGCCCGGTCGTTGTTCAGGTGATTGAGCCCGGCATACGCCGGCATGCGCTGCCAATAGATGCCTCGCACATACTCACGCCAGCCGATCAGCTGGCGAATGAAGCCTTCAGCTGCATTGAGCGGCACCCGCCCCTCGCGCCAGGCTTTGTCGACGTCGTCGCACAGACGACGCACATCCAGAAGCCCGATATTGAGCGCCGCACTGATGCGCGCATGAAACAGGTACGGCTCGCCTTCGGCCATCGCGTCCTGGTAGTCACCGAAAGCCGCCAGGCCGAAATCCAGAAAATGCTGCCACAACTGTTGTGCCTCGGCGTGGGTCACCGGGTAGTCGAAACCGTCGACGCCCCCGTAGTGGTCGCTGAAGCGCTGACGCACCAAGGCCACCACCGCTGCCGTGATGTCGTCCTGCGCGAAATGCGCAGCGAACGGGCCACGCAGGTGCCGTGGCAATGGCTTGCGATTGTCGCCATCGAAATTCCAGGCCCCACCTGCCGGGCTGCCGTCAGGCTCCATGAGCAGGCCGGTCCGCTTGCGCATGCCACGGTAGAAGTGCTCCATACGCAGCTGGCGACGTTCTGTGGCCCAGCGCCCGAAGGCTTCACGGGAGCACAGAAAACGCGTGTCGCGAAACCACACAAGCGGCAGTGCGGCATCACGCAAGGCCTGCTCCAGGCGCCACTCCCCGCACTCGGTCAGGTGGATGTGGGTGGCGCCCAAGGTTTGTTGCCAACGACGCAACTCACCCACGATGCTGCCGCTGTTACCCTCGGCGTCCAGCTTGACATAGTGCACCTGCCAACCCCGTTCACGCAGGGCCTGGGCAAAATGGCGCATGGCGCTGAAGATGAGAACGATCTTCAGCGGATGATGCGGTACGTATCTGGCCTCCCCCTCCACTTCCGCCATCAGGACCGCATCGCGAGCAGGGTCAAGGGACGCCAGGCTTGCCAGGTCGAACGACAGTTGGTCACCCAGCACCAGGCCCAGGCGCATCGTCCGGGCTACCACTGGCTGGTGAGCGTTACCGGTACGCGCAGCGGCGCGATGGGGCCGTCGCGCTGCCCGCACATCTCATCGTGCACCACCTGCTGCACCAGCATGCACGGCACCGGCGGCAGGTCGGCCAGCAACTGCCGCAGTTCGGTCGTGGAGCGCACGCGCACGGGCTGCCCCTGGGCATCGCTCAATGTCACGGGGCCGGCGTCGGTCAGGGCACGCAGGAGGTAGAAGCCCCCCTCCAGCGACAGCAGTTCAAGTTCCTTGGCTTCGCCGGTCGAAACCAGCTGGGTCAGCGCGTTCAGGTTCATGGTGTGCCCTCTGGCAGGCGGCGGAAGAACAAGGTGATCTGACCAATCTCCACGCCCAGTTTGCTCATGCTCGAGCGGTTGATCAGGGTGTCGTCATCCATGAGGTACATCCAGTCGTCCAGGTCTACCTGCCAGTGCCGCCCATCGACCGGCAGGTCCAGTTGGTAACGCCATCGCAGCGCGTTGCCCGCCACTTCGCCACGCGCCTCGCCGATCACGTCCCCCGCTGTTCCCCGCCAGCGCCCGGGGCCGTCCGGCACCAGCGTCCAGGTCCGCTGCTGGCGTGTACCATCGCTATAGAGAAAATGTTCGTCGAGGATCAGCCGCTCACCCTCGCGGCGGCTGTCGATGCGCACATGGAAGCGCTTGACCACCTCCCCGGAACGCTTCTGGAACATCCCCCACGCCTGAACCGGGCGCGAGAAGAACGCCGCCAGGTCCAGCTTCGGCTGCTCCTGGGCATAGTGCTCGACACCGACATTGCCACAACTGCCCAGAAGCAGGCAGGCAGCCAGCAACAGCGCTTTGTACATGTTCAGGCTCCTCGGTCATCGCCAGCCAGCCCAAGCAGCCGCTGACGCAATTGGGGGTCTCTGGCCCGCGGGTCGAGCCAGATGGCGAAGAAGGCCCGGGCGAACACCGGATCGTTGATCGCGTGGCTCAGTTTGCCGTCGACGTAAAAGCGGCAACCCTTCCCCGGCAGGTACAAGCCCGTGATGCGCATGCCAGGGCTCACGTCCACGAATGCCTGCTCTATCGCCTTGGTCCATGCCGCGCGTTGCTGTGCCGTCATGCTGCCGCCATCCAGGCGTTGCATTTCCTCGAGGCTGGCCTTGACCAGCGTGTCCCTGGACAATGACCGGTGATAGAGCAGTTCAAGGGCGAACGGCTGGTTCCAGCCCTGAACCGGGCCAACTGCCCATAACCGGGCGGTGTACAGCCGCAGGCCAAACCAGGTGAAATCACCGGCGCCCAGCCGTTGCGCCGCAGGCAGCTCCGCTCGCCAGTCTGCCGCCGACGACATGGCGGCTAGCAGCAGGCACAAACAGGTCCAACGTGCAGGGTGCGCCATTCTGACCTCGAGCACTTCGAGAAATACTATACAATAGTAGACACGTGTACAGATATTTGATGGGAAATGTACAGAATTTAATGCCTGGCATGCACGTTTCTGCAAGCCTCGCGCTCCGTTATCGAAAAACCATGAACGTCGAGATAGAAGGAATTGCTCATGCTGTACGTCGTCATGCTCGGTGGACGCCACCCACGGGCCAATATCGAGGTCCACGACGTGGTGTTCGCGCAGGCGGACTCACTTGAACAGGCACACCCACATCTGCGCCAAGCCTGGTTCGGGAGCCGAACGGGCCTGCACATCGACGCATGGATGGAAGTCGACGGTATTGACCGCTACCGCGTCGCGTTCAGCCAGGTAGCGCCTGGCCCACACGATCCCAGGCTGTTCTTCATCAACCTTGGCGGCTACGAGCCCAGGGTGTTTGGCGAGGCACACCGCTACCTGCTAGTGGTGGCGAAGGACAAGGCCGAGGCCAGGCAACTGGGCAAACAGCGCCTGCAGGCAGACTGGCTCAAGCCGCATACCGACGCGGTACTGGACGTCGACGATTGCCTGCCGATCGACTGGGTGAACGACCGTTACGTGCACTTGATCGAAGGGTCCCATGACGGCTTACGGCAGTACAGCGACTATATCCTGCTGTGAGCTCGCCCCTGCCATGTGCAAGAACGTTGGCAGGCATCACAGGACGAAGCGCCAGCGCCCAGCCAAGAGGACACGCCGATGAGCCTGATAAACGACCTTCACACACCCGCCAACGTGCTGGTCTGCGGGGCCAGTGAAGGGATTGGCCTGGCATTGTGCACGCAGTTGCTGGCGCGCGATGACATCGGGCTGGTGTTCGCCGTTTCGCGACGAGCCACCACCAGCCCTGCGCTGGATACCTTGTTCACAGAGCACGGACGACGGTTGGTTCGCCTCGACTGCGACGCCCGATCCGAGCAGGCACTGCACACTCTGGCAGCACAGGTTGGCGCCTGCTGCGACCAGCTGAACCTGGTCTTCAGCACGCTTGGCGTGCTGCAAGAAGGCCCGGCACGGGCTGAAAAAGCGCTGAACCAGCTTGATATGGCGGGGTTGCTGAGCAGTTTCACCACCAACTGTTTCGCCCCTGTTCTGCTGCTCAAGCATTTGCTGCCGCTGCTGCGTCGGCAACCGATGGCCTTCGTCGCCTTGTCGGCGCGGGTCGGGTCGATCGGCGACAATCATTTGGGGGGCTGGTACAGCTACCGTGCCAGCAAAGCCGCGCTCAACCAGCTTCTGCGCACTGCAAGCATAGAGCTGAAGCGACTGAACCCCGCGTCAACGGTACTTGCATTGCATCCCGGCACCACCGACACCCAGCTTTCCCGACCCTTTCAGGGCAACGTGGCGCCAGACAAACTGTTCTCGCCCGCGTTTGCCGCCACCTGCATCCTGGCACTTGTGAGCCGTCACGGCCCGGCGCAGAGCGGAACGTTCTGGGCGTGGGATGGCACGCCGATTCCCTGGTGACGCGCGCGGAGAGTTCCAGGCAAAGTCGATGAACCAGCTCTGAGCGAGAGGGGTCAACCCTTTATCTGACAACGGCAGAAGGAAGGGTGGAACGAATGGTTTCGTTTGATCTGCAACGGATGCTGATAGGCGACTTCCCTTTTACCTTTCTGCTGGAAGTTGCTGTTCGTGTTTCAGCGGCCTTCCTGGCCGTGTTCTTTTTTCTGAAGTTCAGTGGTCGGCGCGGTATCAGACAGCTGTCCCGGTTCGAGCTCGTGGTCATTCTCACTCTAGGCTCAGCGGCCGGCGATGTAACCTTTTATGAAGATGTACCGCTGCTGCCGGTGGCCTTGGTTTTCCTCACACTGTTCATGCTTTACCGAGGAACGGTCTACCTCATGAGGCGAAACAGAACCTGCGAGGCCTGGATCGACGGGCTGCCAGTCACGGTAGTGAAAGATGGCATGTACGAAATCCATTCGCTGCGTCACATGAACATTTCACCGAATGAGCTGTTCATGGAGCTACGCCAGCAAGGTGTCGAGCACCTGGGCCAGGTTCGACTGGGCCTTCTGGAAACCGATGGTGATCTCAGTTTGTATTTCTACGATCAGCAAGACACACGTCCAGGCCTCTCAGTGCTGCCGTTCGAGCATCGCCCAGAGTACAGATCACCGCCCGGCGCCGGGTTGCATTGCTGCGTGAACTGCGGTTTTCCGGCCTACCATGAGCCTCACGACACCCTGGCGTGTTCACGTTGCGGTCATACGGTCTGGTCGCCTGCATTGGATACCGTGCGCAACCGTTAGCCTGTTCTCCCCATACCGCCAAGCATCGAGCAGGAACTTTGCTCGCTGTTTGCAGGCCCTTATGAAAGGCCTATCAGCACGAGGAGAGAATGATGAGTGCACAATTGAACGGCAAGCGCGTGGCCTTTCTGGTCACCGATGGCTTTGAACAGGTGGAACTGACCGGCCCGCGTGAAGCGTTGGAAAACAGCGGCGCAGTGGTCGATATCCTGAGCGAGAAAGAAGGCACGGTACGTGGCTGGAACCATGACGAACCTGCCGACGCGTTCAGCGTGGATGCGACTTTCGACAGTGCGCAGCTTGACCTCTACGATGCCCTGGTGCTGCCCGGCGGTGTGCAGAATTCGGACACGATTCGCTTGATTCCCGGCGCGCAGAAGCTGGTTAAAAGCCACGATGCGGCCGGCAAGCCGCTGGCGGTTATCTGCCATGGCGCGTGGTTGCTGATATCGAGCGGGTTGGCCAAAGGCAAGCGAATGACCAGCTACAAAACCTTGCAAGATGACATTCGTAATGCGGGCGGTACGTGGCTGGATGAACAAGTGGTGGTCGATGGCAACCTCATCACCAGCCGCCAGCCGGATGACATCCCCGCGTTCAATGAGCAGTTGATCAAGGCATTGGCAGGCTGAGCCTGATTCTCTTCAGCGCGTGCTGGTCGCCCATGGCACCGGCCAGCACGCGCTGATCACGCCAGCTGGATGAAAACCGAATAGCTGCCCAGCAAAACCCAGAAACACAGGAAAATCCAGGGCGTGCGCAAGGAAAACAGCAGCGATTTACGGTGCCCTGCCTGAGAGGTCTCGGCCTCGCAGAACAGTGGCGACTCGTCATAGGCAAGGCCCATCATCGGCTCGCTGCGCAGCAGGTGGCTCTGCTTCATCTGCCAGTGCTCGATAATCCGGAAGGCCGCGCGGATGCCAGGCCAGGCGTTCAGTGTACTGAGCACGCCGAGCAGTGCGAGAAAAGCCGGCACCATCAAGGTGAACATCTCGCCCCAGCCTGGGTTCAGGTTGCCCATCGATGACACATAGGCAATCACCAGGAACGACTGGGCAGCAAGATAAGCGTCAGTGCGGTTGGCCAGGATGGTGGTCTCATACTGAATTTCGCGCCGATAGAAATCCAGCCGCTCCTTGGGCGTACCGAACATCCTTTCATTCGTCTGGTCGATCTCATGTTCCGGCGTGGAAGGCGTGATGATTCGAGGCACTGCAGGCTCCTTGATAACGTGGGCCTCACCCATGCCAGCAAGCCCCGTCAGCGGTAGAGCCAGGCGGTTGGTAAAAATTCACTGGAAGTGGGTGCATCAACCGCTCGTCGCTCAGCACGAAGATCCACTTCAACACTGGCTTGCCGCGCCTTTCGAACGGAAATGAGCGTTTCAACCTGCAGGAGCTTCCAGCATGAGCGACTACCCTACCCCTCCATTCGCCTCCCAACCGCAAAGCGTTCCAGGTTCCCAGCGCAGGATGGAGCCGTATCCGGACTGTGGCGAGCAGAGCTACACCGGCAACAATCGCCTCGAAGGCAAGATTGCTTTGATAACTGGTGCTGACAGCGGCATCGGCCGTGCGGTAGCGATTGCCTATGCCCGGGAAGGCGCTGACGTAGCCATTGCCTATCTGAATGAACACGAAGATGCGCAGGAAACAGCGCGCTGGGTCAAAGCGGCTGGCCGCCAGTGCCTGCTGCTGCCCGGCGACCTGGCACAGAAACAGCATTGCCATGACATCGTCGACAAGACCGTGGCGCAGTTTGGTCGCATCGATATCCTGGTCAACAATGCCGCGTTCCAGATGGCCCATGAAAGCCTGGACGACATTGACGACGATGAATGGGTAAAGACCTTCGATACCAACATCACCGCCATTTTCCGCATCTGCCAACGCGCTTTGCCCTCGATGCCAAAAGGCGGCTCGATCATCAACACCAGCTCGGTCAACTCTGACGACCCGTCACCCAGCTTGTTGGCCTATGCGGCCACCAAAGGGGCCATTGCCAATTTCACTGCAGGCCTTGCGCAATTGCTGGGCAAGCAGGGCATTCGCGTCAATAGCGTCGCGCCCGGCCCGATCTGGACACCGCTGATACCGGCCACCATGCCTGATGAGGCGGTGAGAAATTTCGGTTCCGGTTACCCGATGGGGCGGCCGGGTCAACCTGTCGAGGTGGCGCCAATCTATGTCTTGCTGGGGTCCGATGAAGCCAGCTACATCTCGGGTTCGCGCTACGCCGTGACAGGGGGCAAACCTATTCTGTGAAAGTGCTGCCGGGGCCTGCTGACGCGGGCCTCGGTGCCTCTGGCAGAGCGGTATCAAGCCCCGCCCCTGAAGCGCACCCTGCCAGACGTCATCGCCATTGAACCCTGCCGCCCACTGCCACTCAACTCCATGCAAGCCATTTTTCATTCGCCCGCGACGAGGTGACACCATGAATGCTATCGA
This sequence comes from Pseudomonas sp. LTR0, assembly GCF_036630035.1. Lineage (NCBI taxonomy): Bacteria > Pseudomonadati > Pseudomonadota > Gammaproteobacteria > Pseudomonadales > Pseudomonadaceae > Pseudomonas > Pseudomonas sp. LTR0. The sequence continues at coordinate 2,392,595 of NZ_CP123734.1, read as the reverse complement.
CCTGCTGGTTCAAGACCATAAATTGGTCAAGAAGCTGTTGGAAGAGCTCAGTGCGACCACAGAGCGTGCCGTAAAGAAGCGCGCCGAACTGCTGCATCGCATCGAGCAGGAACTGCAGATCCACACCGCTCTGGAGGAGGACATTCTCTACCCGGCAATCAAGAAAGCCGGTGGTAAAGAGGAAGCCAAGATGTATTACGAAGCCAAGGAAGAACACCGGACTGTCGACGCCCTGGTGCTGCCCGATCTGCTACATACGCAAACAGGCACCCTTGAATTCGCCGGTCGGGTCAAGGTGATGAAGGAGCTGCTTGAGCATCACATCGAGGAAGAGGAAGAAGAGCTCTTCCCCACCGCGAAAAAGCTGCTCGGAAAAGACCAACTGGACGAGCTGGGGCTCGCCATGCAAGCCCAGAAAAAACTACTGAAGGGTGAGCAACGGGCCGCGTGAATCAAAGGCGCCAGGCCAGGTCGGGCACGATCGACCCGGCCTGGCGCCATGGATTAATGTTTGGGACTCGCTTCGATGGAGAGCTGGATCGACTTGCTGGAGTGGCCGGCCATGCTGGTCACGGTGGTGGCAGCCTGGTGTATCGGGTCGCACCGTCCAGGACGGCGCATGGTGGGCTTCTGCTGTTTTATCGCCAGCAACATACTGTGGTCAGTCTGGGGGTGGCATGCCCAGGCCTGGGCTTTGATTGTGCTGCAGCTTGCGTTGTGTGTCATGAACCTGAGGGGATGGCGCAAGAATAAAAGCGCCTCAACGAAAGCGCAGGTCACACTTGCCGAGCATCCCTTCGCACCGCCTGAGGAGGGACGCCAAACCCACGGATGAACACCTCGCGCATGTGCCGGCGGTCCCTGAACCCGGTTTCCTTGGCCACCACCTCCAGGCTGTGCCGGCTCTGCTCGATCATCAGCCGGGCAGCCTCGAGCCGCAGGCCCTCGATGGCCTTGGCGGGTGATTGCCCGGTCTCGGCAGTGAATACACGGGTGAACTGCCGAGGGCTCAGGTGCGCCACCTGGGCCAGCTCTTCCACGCTCAATGGGCGGCTGAGGTGACCGCGCGCGTAATCCAGCGCGCTCTGGATACGGTCAGTCCTGGGCGACAGCGACAACAGTTCGGAGTGTTGCGACTGCCCACCAGAACGGCGTTGATGCATGACCATCTTGTGCGCCACCGACCTGGCTATCTCGTTGCCCAGATCCTTTTCCACCATGCCCAGGGCCATGTCCAGGGCGGCGGTCATGCCGGCGGACGTCCATATCGACCCATCGACGATGAAGATCCGGTCTTCCTCGACGTCGATTTCCGGGTGCAACTCACGCAACTTGTTCGCGTAGGCCCAGTGGGTTGTAGCACGCCGCCCATCCAGCACCCCGGCCTGCGCCAGTACGAAACAGCCGGTGCAAAGACCCGCAGTGCGCCGCGCAGCGTCGACGAAGCCCCGCACGCTGGCCAGCACCTCTTCACCAGGCGGTGTCAACGGCGTCAGCGTACCCGTCACCATCCAGGTGTCAGCCAGACCAGGGGCGGCCAAAGGCAGCGTCTCGACAGACATCCCCAACGAGGAGCGCACCGTGCCGCCACCGACAGAAAAGTTCTCGAGCCTGTAAACCGCTTTGCCGGCGACGATGTTGGCAAACTCGAACACGGTTTGCGTTGCCAGGGACATGATCTGAAAGCCTTCGGTTAACAAATAGCCAACCCGGTGCATGGTTGAACCCCACTTAGCAATGTCCTGAAACACTACCATATACGTCCTTTAAGACAATAACCGTCTTCTGCATCATGGCTCCACCCACTCAAAGCAACGGAGTATCACCATGGCACAGGCATTCAAAGGCACCGCGCTTGTCACCGGCGCTTCCACCGGCATCGGTTCGCTCTACGCAGAGCAGTTGGCACGCCGCGGTTATGACTTGGTACTGGTGGCCCGCAACCGGGAACGCCTTAACGCATTGGCGGGCCGGCTCACCACCGAAACCCGGCAGAATGTGGAAGTGTTCCCGGCCGACCTGGCCAATACAGATGACCTTGCCAAGGTAGAACGCAAACTGCGCGAAGATGCCAGCATCAGCATGCTGGTGAACAACGCCGGCATCGGCACCCATACCAGCCTGCTGGAAAGCGATGTCGAGCGCATGGCCGAAATGATCAGCCTGAACGTGACCGCCCTCACCCGCCTGACCTATGCGGCTGTACCTGGCTTTGTGGCGCGTGAGCGGGGGGCGATCATCAATATCTCGTCCATCGTCAGCCTGGCGCCAGAACTGCTCAACGGCGTCTACGGCGGCAGCAAGGCGTACGTCACTGCGTTCACCCAGTCCTTGAACAAGGAGCTGGCAGGCAAGGGGGTGCAGGTGCAGGCGGTACTGCCCGGGGCCACCGCCACTGATTTCTGGCAAATCGGCGGCTTACCGGTCGAAAACCTCGACCCCGGCATCGTGATGTCGGCCCAGGACTTGGTGGACGGTGCGCTGCAGGACTTCGACAACGGGGTGCTGATCTCCTTGCCGTCAATGCAAGATCTGCAAGCCTTCGACCAATACGAAGCTGCCCGCCAGGCCTTGTTCGGCCAATTATCCAGCAACCAGCTTGCACCGCGGTACAGCGCCATCTGACGGTTGCGCGTGAGGCGCTTACACTTGGTAACGAGCGCCTCACACCATTTTCACTGAAGGAGGGAAAGTCTTGCGCTATTTGGCCAGTTTATCGCCTTAATCGAAACGACTAGCCTGAGCTCACTTTTCCCCTACCCAAGAGGTTGCGCCAATGAAGGCTGTCGTTTACACCCAACCCGGTTTGCCGATCCAGGACCCGCAGTCGTTGTATGACGCGCAGTTGCCCGAACCCAAGCCGGGAGCCCGGGATCTGCTGGTCGAGGTAAAGGCCATTGCTGTCAACCCGGTCGACACGAAAATCCGCGCGAGCCGCGGCGGTGAGCAACCACAGGTTCTCGGCTGGGATGCGGTTGGCGTTGTTCGCGAGGTTGGGCCAGAGGTCACGTTGTTCCAACCTGGCGATGAGGTTTTCTACGCCGGTGCCATCGACCGTGCTGGCAGCTACAGCGAGCGCCATGTGGTGGACGAGCGTATCGTCGGACACAAACCCCGCAGCCTGGACAACGCCAGTGCCGCAGCCCTGCCCCTTACTTCCATCACCGCATGGGAGCTACTGTTCGACCGCCTGGGTATTGAGGAAAACGGGGGCCAGGGCCAAAGCCTTCTGGTGATCGGAGCCGCCGGCGGGGTGGGCTCGATCCTGGTCCAGCTCGCCAGCAAACTCACACAGCTGGTTGTCATCGGCACCGCTTCAAGGCCTGAAACCCAAGCCTGGGTCAAGGAGCTGGGGGCGCATCATGTCATCGATCACACCAAACCGATCCCCCATCAACTGGAAGCGCTCAAGTTGGACCCGGTCGATCATGTGATCAGCCTGACCCATACCGACACCTACCTCCCCCAACTGGTCGAAGTGCTTCGTCCACAAGGCAAGCTCGCGCTGATCGACGACCCGGCGCAACTGGATGTCATGCCGCTCAAGCGCAAATCCCTTTCCCTGCACTGGGAGCTCATGTTCACCCGTTCGCTGTACCAGACCGAGGACATGATCAAGCAGCATCAACTACTCGATCGCATTTCACAGCTGGTCGATGATGGGGTGCTCAAGACTACCCTCGGCGAGCACTACGGCACCATCAACGCCGAGCACCTCAAACGCGCTCACGCCTTGATCGAGAGCGGGAAAGCACGCGGCAAGATTGTTCTGGAAGGCTTCTGATAGCGTTCCGGTTCCGAGGCAAGGCTCAGCTTTCATGACCACCCCGTACTCCGCTTCGCGAATGCACAAGCCGTGAACCATTACCTGAAAGGAACGTTTCACGGCGGCTGCCGGCATTCTCAAGGCTTTGCAGTGCGCCCTTTTTTCCATTGCGCCCTGGAGACACCTTCAGAGTAACCGGTGACACCGATCGCTACCTGCTGAATGCGGCCGCCATGCTGAAGGAAGGCCTCGACCTGCTCGCAGATGCGCACATGGGCTTTTTGGGCGGCGTTGGGGTACGTCTGGGACATGTTGGCATCTCGGTTATGAGCCACTGAACGACAGTCACCCGAGCAGGCACTATACACCCTGCATTGCCATCAGGGCCTGAAGCCTGCCAAAACCCTGCTTTTGTCGACCGGAGGGGCCATGGCCATGCTGGGCTGCATGCGCCCACGCCCAAGAATGCTTGCCTGAACATATGGTAATACGTATATTCGGCTTTCCATATGTGCAGGCACACCCATGATCACCCCGCCCGATGTCTTCAAGAGCCTCTCTGACGAAACCCGCGCTCGCGCCACCCTGCTTATCGCCAGCCTGGGCGAACTGTGCGTCTGCGAACTGATGTGCGCGCTGGACGACAGCCAGCCCAAGATCAGTCGCCACCTGGCACAACTGCGCAGCAATGGCATGCTGCTGGACCGCCGTCAGGGCCAGTGGGTGTATTACCGCTTGAATCCGGAGCTGCCTTCCTGGGTTCACGAGATGCTGCAGGTCACCTTGCAAGCCAATTCGCAATGGCTGGCAGACAACGCCCTTCGGCTGAAGAACATGGACGGCCGCCCCGTTCGTGATTCGGCCTGCTGCTGATCATCACCAAGCGAGATATTCATGCTGCCCGCCATTGCTGTCTTCGTATTCACCCTCATATTGGTCATCTGGCAGCCCAAGGGGCTCGGGGTTGGCTGGAGCGCCGCGCTAGGCGCCCTCATTGCCCTGGCTACAGGCGTGGTTTCGCTGCATGACATCCCTGTCGTATGGGCCATTGTCTGGAACGCCACCGCCACGTTCATCGCGATCATCATCATCAGCTTGCTGCTGGATGAGGCAGGTTTCTTCGAATGGGCCGCATTGCATGTGGCGCGCTGGGCAAACGGCGGTGGCTACCGCCTGTTCGCCTTCTGCGTACTGCTCGGCGCCGCTGTATCGGCCCTGTTCGCCAACGACGGTGCGGCGCTGATCCTCACCCCCATCGTCATGTCGATGCTGCTCGCGCTGCGCTTCTCACCTGCTGCGACACTGGCCTTTGTCATGGCAGCAGGCTTCATTGCCGACACGGCAAGCCTGCCGCTGGTGGTTTCCAACCTGGTCAACATCGTCTCCGCCGACTACTTCGGCCTGGGCTTCGCCGAATACGCATCGGTGATGGTGCCGGTGAATATCGCCAGCGTGGCGACCACCCTGCTGGTGCTTTTTCTGTTTTTCCGTCGTGATATCCCCAAGCAGTACGCGCTCGATGCGCTGAAGGCGCCGAGCGAGGCAATTCATGACCACGCCACCTTCAAAGTCGGTTGGTGGGTGCTGCTGGTGTTGCTTGCAGGCCTGTTCGTACTGGAACCTCTGGGCATCCCGATCAGTGCGGTGGCCGCCGTCTGCGCCGCAATCCTCTTTGCCGTGGCCGCTCGTGGTCACCGCATCTCAACCCGTCGCGTGCTGCGGGAAGCGCCGTGGCAGGTGGTGATCTTTTCTCTGGGCATGTACCTGGTGGTGTACGGCCTGAAGAACGCCGGCCTTACGGACATGCTCACCCATCTGCTGGACTGGCTTGCCGGGCAGGGACTGTGGAGCGCGGCCATTGGCACCGGGTTGATCTCCGCGCTGCTGTCCTCAGTCATGAACAACATGCCCAGCGTGCTGATCGGCGCATTGTCGATCCAGGCCAGCGGCGCAGAGGGCCTGGTACGTGAGGCGATGATCTACGCCAATGTCATCGGCTGCGACCTTGGCCCGAAAATCACCCCGATCGGCAGCCTCGCCACGCTGCTTTGGCTGCATGTGCTGGCGCGTAAAGGCATGCGCATCACCTGGGGTTACTACTTCAAGGTCGGCCTGCTGCTCACGGTACCGGTTTTGCTGATCACCCTTTCTGCTCTGGCACTGCGCCTGAGCCTCTGACGTTCGCCACCCAGCGGAGGAGCCCTCCATGCGAGTCCTGTTCATGTGCACGGCCAACAGCTGCCGCAGCATCCTTTCCGAAGCAATGTTCAACCACCTGGCACCGCCCGGTTTCGAGGCGGTCAGCTCTGGCAGCTTCCCCAAGGGCCAGGTGTTGCCACGCAGCCTGAGCACGTTGCAGCAAGCCAATATCTCGACCAAGGGCCTGAGCAGCAAAGGCAACGATGCGTTCGAGGGCAACCCGCCTGACATCGTCATCACCGTCTGCGACAAGGCCGCGGGCGAAGCCTGCCCGGTGTATTTCGGCCCTGCGCTGAAGTCGCATTGGGGGCTGGAAGACCCGTCCGATGTCGTGGGTGACGAAGCTTCGGTCGATGCGGCGTTCCGGGCCACACTGGCCCGCATCGAATCTCGCTGCCAGGCCTTCTTCGCACTGCCGTTCGATCAACTCGACCGCGCGCAGCTCAAGCACGCGCTGGATCGCATCGGCTCGCTTTGAACAGGAAAAATACATGTCCGAGCAACTGCCTAACCTCGACCTCACGCTGTTCGACCTGCCGCCTTCGGCAACCCCGACCAGCGAACACAAACCACGTATCCTGCTGCTGTACGGGTCTACCCGAGAACGCTCCTTCAGTCGCTTGCTGGTAGAAGAAGCCGCACGCCTACTGGAGCACCTCGGTGCCGAAACCCGCACCTTCGACCCGTCGGGCCTGCCGCTGCCTGACGATGTACCCGTGGAGCATCCCAAAGTGCAGGAGCTGCGTGACCTGGTGCAGTGGTCAGAAGGCCAGGTGTGGTGCTCGCCGGAGCGCCATGGGGCGATGTCGGCGGTGTTCAAGGCACAGATTGACTGGATTCCCTTGGCGCTGGGTGCGCTGCGTCCCACCCAAGGCAAGACCCTGGCCGTGATGCAGGTGTGCGGCGGCTCGCAGTCGTTCAACGTGGTCAACCAGTTGCGCGTGCTGGGCCGCTGGATGCGGATGTTCACCATCCCGAACCAGTCTTCGGTTCCCAAGGCTTATCTGGAGTTCGACGACGCCGGACGGATGAAGCCATCGCCCTACTACGATCGGGTGGTTGATGTCATGGAGGAGCTGGTGAAGTTCACCGTCCTGCTACGCGACCGTCAGGCATTCCTGGTGGACCGATATTCAGAACGCAAGGAAAGCGCCGAGCAGCTATCTGAGCGGGTCAATCAGCGATCAATCTGAAGCAACCTCGGTTCAAGACAGTGGAAACGACAGGGTAGCGGCCAGCCCGCCAGCCGATCTGTTTTCAAGACGTACCTGCCCACCCATGCGGCCGATGATGGTCGCGACGATGGAGAGCCCGAGGCCAGCACCATTTGGGCTATTGCGGCTATAAAAGCGTTCGAATACACGGGACAGGCTCTCCTCATCGATACCCGTCCCTTCATCCTCGACGACCAGTTCGACGCTGCTGTCCAGGCGCCGCAGTGACACGGCTATGCGCCCACCAGGCGGTGAGTGTTCTACCGCGTTGGACACAAGGTTCTGTAGCGCAATGCCCAGCGCGCCAGCGTCGATCTGCAGGTGGTGGTCCCCTTCGTCGATGTCCAGCGAGGGTTCCAGGCCACGGTCCAGTATCCATGGCGCCAGTTCAGCCAGGGTTTCGGTGACGACTTCGGCAAGGTCGACCCGGGTGCTGGCTCGCTGCCCCAGTTTTGGCTCAACGCGGGCCAATGTCAGCAACTGGTTGACCACCCGTGTCAGCCTATCGACCCCGCCCACAAGAAAGCCCAAGGCTTTCTCGCGCTCGGCATCATTGCTGGCGGCCAGCGCGTTCTGCGCGTGCAGCCGCAGTACGGCCAGAGGCGTACGCATTTCGTGGGCAGCATCGGCAATGAAGCGATGTTCACGTCGCAGCAGATCGTCGATTTGCGCCAGCAGGCGATTGATGGCCGCCTGCATGGGCTCCAGTTCAGTGGGAAGCGGTACCAGTTGCAGCGGCTCCAGCGAATCGGCATGGCGCCTGCGGATGACATTGGCCATGTTCTGCAGTGGCCGTAGCCCCCAGCCGATCGCAGCCCACACCAGCAGTGCCAATGCCAGGCTGCCAAGCAGGAACGGGAACAGCGTGTGGCGAACGATGCGGTCGATCAGGTCGTAGCGCACATCATCACGCTCACCCACCCAGATAAGCCAGTGTTTTTCCGGCACCGGCAAAACGAAACCGCGCCATTGTTCACCACCACTGGAAAAGTCGTAGAACCCTGGAGCAGTGGGTGGTGGGTCAATTGACGGCGCACTGGGTGTATGTACCAGCAATGCCATGCCTTCACCCCAGACCTGGAACGCCAGCTTGCTTTCGTAAGGGTGGCCCACCTGGTGCCGCCCCGCTTTGCCCAAGGCATCGTTGAAGGCCTGATACAGCGCCTCACGCGAGCCCTCTTGTACCGGCATGCTCATGACGCCTTGCAGCAAACGCGCATTCTGGGCGAGATGCGCGTCATACACCTCGTTAATTTCGTGGCTGCTGTCATGGTAGTTATAGAGCGCAAGCAGGCCGGTGCCGAGTAGCAGCAAGAGCATCACACGCCACAGCGTACGCTGGCGTAGCGAGCTCATGCCTTGACCTCGACCAGATAGCCAATGCCGCGCACCGTGCGAATCAGGCCGTTGAACAGCTTCTTGCGCAGGTGGTAGATGTTCACCTCCAGCGTGTTGCTCTCCGGCTCTTCATCCCAGCCATACAGCAGTTGAGTCAGGCGTTCACGCGTGAATACCTTGCCGGGATGTGCCAGCAACTCATGCAGCAGCACATACTCTTTGGGGGTGAGCACAACTTCGACGCCATTGTAGTGCACTTGCTGGGTGGCCGGGTCCAGGCTGACCCCGGCATGCTCAATCAGCACCTTGGCGCGCCCTACGCTGCGCCGCAGCAAGGCGCGCAAGCGCGCCTTGAGCTCGTTGAGGTCGAAAGGCTTGACCAGGTAATCATCGGCGCCGGCATCCAGGCCGGCAATGCGATCATCGAGAGCATCCCGCGCGGTGAGGATCAGCACCGGCAAGCTGTCGCCGCCTGCGCGTAATCGCCTGAGTAGCTCGATGCCATCCATACGGGGCAATCCAAGATCCAGGATCAGCAGGTCGAAGGTCTCGTGTTGCAGCGCATGCAAGCCACTGACACCGTCACACAACCAGTCGAGGGTGTACCCCTCCTGGCGTAAGCCGTCGCAAATCCCCTCCCCCAGTGCAATGTCATCCTCAACCAGCAACAGCCGCATGTTCAGTCCTGTTTGTCCTTGATGGCCTTGAGTAAAGCATCGATATCGGCACGCCGGCCCTGGTCAGCCAACTCACGCCCCGGCCGGGGCGGTGCCTGCAAGGCTTTCTGCAGGGCTGCGGTAGCTTCAGGGTAGCGCTTCTGCCGATACAGATGATCAGCCCAGAAATAGTTGCTGTCGATACCGTTGGGGTTGATCTGCAAGGCTTTGCGCAGCATCTTGTCGGCCATTTCGGTATCACCGAAACCGATAGGCCAGCCTGGCACCTGATCATACAGCGTACCCAGGCTGGTGTAGGCCGAACCTTGCAGCGCGCTGGGCTCCAGCTTCATGGCCTGCTCCAGGCTGGCTTTCGCCGCCTTGACCTTGCCCAGTGCACTGAGGCCACCCGTCGCCCCCGCCCAACTGCTGTTGATGATGCCCTCCCAGATCAAGGGTTCAGGTGTGCCGGGATACTGATGAACAAATGTTGCTGCATCGCCTGCCAGCTTTTCGAAGGCGTCGGCACGCTTGTCCTTGGGCATTTGGTACTGAATCTGCGCCCAGCGCTGCTGCAAATCGCTCAGGCGCTGGCTGCCTGCCTGGTCCAAAGCCCAGGTGAAGGGTGCGAATGCCAGCAAGCTGGCAATGAACAGACGCTTCATTTGTTCGACTCCTTGGAATGGCTGCCGATATAGCGGCGAATGACAGGCAGTTGCTTGCGCAGTGCGCGATCGACCATGCCCGGCAACATGCCGTTGATACGCACGAAGAGCTTTTCCGGCCACCCCAGATAAAGCTCGGTGCGCTCGGATTGCACCGCCTGAAGCACAGCACGAGCGACGTCCGCAGGGTCGTCCATGCCAACTTTCAGCGCTTGATTGAGCGCAGTCGCGGCGCTGCTGTTCATCGTTGTACGGGTTGCCCTTGGGGCGGCATACAGCACGTTCACCGTGGTATCGGCCAACTCGCGGCGCAGCGCTTCCGAAAAACCACGCAGCGCAAACTTGCTGGCGCAGTAGGTGGCGTAGCCGGGGTAGCCGATCGAGCCATAGGTTGACCCGACATTGACCACCAACGCCTTGGGCTGAGCGCGCAGCAACGGCAGGCAGGCGCGTGTCAGTTGCAAAGGCGCCTTCAGATTGATGTCCAATAGCTCGTCCAGCGCATGCTCATCCAGCTGGTCGAGCAGAGCGAAGCGATTCACGCCAGCCGCGTTGATCAGCACATTGACAGCCCCCATCTCGCGTGCCCGCTCGATGACGTGTTCGCGCCCTGACTGGCTGCGCAGGTCGGCTTCCTGCCAGCGCAGACGATCAGGGTACCGGTTCATCAGGCCAGCCAGCTTGCCCATATGCCGGCTGACCGCCAACACCTGGGCACCGGCAGCGCAGAGCTGTTCAGCCAGTTCCAGGCCTATGCCCCCACTGGCGCCGGTGAGGATCACCACGGACTCAGCCAAACGCATGGTGCACCTCTTGCTGCCCGACACGCGGCAAGCCCTGGAACATCTCGGTATACAAGCGGTAGACGACCTTGGCCGCGTGGAGGACGGCCTGCTGGTCACCGGCATCGTCGAGGCGGTCCATCAACTGTTTGTAGGTCACCATGTGGTCCTGATCGAGCGCACCGTGCGAGCTAAGGTAGCTGAACGCCTGGTCAGGCAGTGCCAATGTGTTCTGGATAACGCCCGCCGCCTGGGTGGCCAGGGCGATGCTGGTGCCTTCGAGCACGTTGACCATGCCGAACAACCCGACCGGGTTGCCGCGTGCGATCAAGTCGTACAGGTAGGCAACCATCAGCTCGATGGATTGCACCGGCTGGCCATCGCGCACGGCCTCCCAGTCACCGCCGCACGCTTTGATGTCGTTGAGGATCCACTGTTCGTGGCCGTATTCCTCCTCGATGTATTCGCAGACCGCGCCGCGCAGCCACTCCAGCCGTAGCGGCAATCGTGCCCCACAGGCCATCATCAGCGGCACGGTATGGCGCACATGGTAATAAGCCTGAGTCAGGAACGCGACGTAGCTGTCCAGGCTGACCTGGCCGGCCAGGGCCTCGCGGATCACCGGTACGGCGAACAGCGCCTGACGCTCTTGGGCGGTTTGTACTTGCAGGGTGTCGAAAAAGGACATTGTGAACCTCACAACGAGATGTCGGATAACAGGGTGTGGTAACGCTGCAAGATCGCCTCACGTCGCGGGCGGCCATTGGCAGTCAAGGTTTCGTCAAGCGTGCTCAGAGGCACAGGTAAACGGCGCCAGGCGTGTACCCGGGCGTAATCGGGCAACCGCGCGTTGCATTGCTGTACGGCCTGTTCGATGGCCTCGTCGCTGATGCCGGGATCCAGGGGCCAGAGCAAGGCAAGGTTGTTTGGCAGGGCTTCGCCATGCACGAAAGCCTGGGCGATCACGCCACTTTGGCTCAGCTCGGCTTCCACCCACTCCGGGTTGACGTTGCGCCCGAAGCTGGTAATGAACTGGTGCTTCTTGCGGCCATCCAGATACAGGTAGCCCTCCTCATCGAGGTGGCCTACATCGCCTGTTGCCCACCACTGCCCGGTTACAGCCGGCTCTCCCAGGTAGCCCAGCAATATCGAGCCGGCCACCAGAACTTCGCCATCCTCGGCGATGCGCACCTGCACATGCGGCAACGGCTTGCCAACGCTCCCCGGGCGTACAGCCCCTGTGCGGTTGAGCGCCACTACCGAGGCGCACTCGGACAAGCCGTAACCTTCGAACACCGGCAAACCGACCGCCTCGGCCCGCGCGAGCAGGCTTGGCGATACCCGAGCACCGCCTACCGCCACCAAACGCAGTGGGCCGACCCGCATCAGGCCACGCTCGATCGCTGTCACCAACCCCATCAGCAGCTGCGGCACCAGGATCAGGCTCTGCGCACCACTGAGGGCGATTGCGCCCAGCAGGCGCTTGAAGTCGACCTGGCTTGCCCCTCCCATCCCCAACTGCTGCTGCGGGTAGAGCTGCACACAAGCGCCAGCCATGAGCGCGGCGTAGACGCCCAGGTTTTCCAGCAAAACCCCCAGTGGCAGTACCGCCAGGTATCGCTGCGGCTCGGCTGGGCGGCTGGCGGCCTCCAGCTCATGCGCCACACGCAGCATGGTTTCAGCGCTCAGGCACACGCCTTTGGGCGTGCCGGTGCTACCGGAGGTGTAAGTGATCTTGGCAGTGCCCTCAGGCAGCGCCGGGGCGGCAACACTGTCACGCAGCCAGACATTCGCTGGTGCCTGCTGGTCAAAGCCAAGCGCAGTGAGCTGATCAGCCCACTGCGCCTCGCACACGACCGCCGTCACTCCGCTTTGCTGCAAGCAGTGCTGGAACTGGGCTGCGCTGAAAAACGACGGCACTATCACACTGGCACGTTCAGCGAACAGCGCCGCCAGATCCCAGAATAGCGCTTCGGGCCCGTTATCCAGCACCACGGCGAAGGTTCCCGCAGGTTGGTTGCGCAGGCTGGCCGCGCGAGATTCGACTTCGTCAAGCAGTTGCTGGTAGGTGTAACGCTGCGCATCTCCCTGGACGGCCACGGCGTCAGGATGTTCCACGGCGTGCTGGCGCAACAGTGCCTGAAAGGCAGTCAGTTCATGCCGCATGGCCGGTCTCCAGGGCTAACATGGGAAACCCAAGCCGCTCGAACATGCCCGCCTGTTTCAGGGCATCGAAGCCAAAGCCTATGTTGCCGGCAAATACCTGTGGTCGCTGGTCGTAGTAGGTCCCCCACTGGTCCACTTGGCCCTGCATGCGAGCAGGATCCGCTGAGGCCAGAACAGTGGGCACCAGCCCCAGTCGCCGGAAACTGTTGAACAGTGTCGCGGCGCCCGTGAATGCCACCCACTCCAAACCGCGCATGGCCAGCAACCACGTCACGGCGATGATCATTATTCGAGCGCTGCCGGCGCTGAGCGAGGCCAGGTTGCCTACTTCTACCATGCAGTTGCGATCCGGTGAGGCACCGGTTACCCGTGAAACAGCAGATTCCAGAGGCTCGTCCAGATACCGCTCAAGGAAGAGCGGCCCTTCGCTGGCCGGTCGCATGCCTGCCGCCGCGATCAGGCGACCGTGGCTACCCTGCAAGGCAAGCAGTTCCGGCAGGTAATGCTGCACATCCGCCTGGTGCACGCTGGCAAAGCGCTCGTGGATGAAGTGCTCCAGCTCGCCGCGCCCTTGATCGTCGCTGAGGTGAAGAGAAAGATGCGCCTGATGATCGGCATGGCTACCGATGGGTAACGGAAGCAAACTGTGCCATTGATGAGATTGAGTCATGAAATTTCCCCGCCTGGGTGCGACGGAGGGAATTATCAGGGCCGAATCTGAATGCAATCTGAAGTCGACTACCGTCGAAGCGCATCAGCCAGGCATTCGTTCATGTGCTGGATTGACTATGACCGAGCACGACGCGTACCCAGCTCGATCCAGACGGGTGCATGGTCGCTGGCCTTGGCCTCGTTACGCACCCACGCATCGACACCCGCCCGTTTCAGATAAGGCGCAAGCTCGGGGTTGAGCAACAGATGATCGATTCGCAACCCGGCATTGCGCGCCCAGTGGTTACGGAAATAGTCCCAGAAGGTGTAGACACGCTCGTCCGGGTACAGATGGCGTATGGCATCGAGCCAGCCCTGGTCAAGCAGTCGTTGGTAACACGCTCGCGACTCAGGTTGCAGCAATGCGTCCTTCATCCAGGAACGCGGGTTATAGATGTCCATGTCAGTGGGCACGACATTGAAATCCCCTGCCAGCAGCGTGGGGTGGCCACTTTCATAGAGGCTGCGTGCATGCTTGATCAGGCATTCGAACCAGTGCAGCTTGTAATCGAACTTGGGCCCGGGCTGCGGGTTGCCGTTCGGCACGTAGAGGCACGCGACCAATACCCCGTGTGCCGCAGCTTCCAGATAGCGGCTCTGGCCGTCCTCTTCCATGCCGGGCAAGCCGCGGCGAACCTCAAGCGGATCGCTGCCCCGCACCAGAATGGCCACGCCGTTCCATGACGGTTGCCCATGATGAAGGCTGCCATAGCCTGCCGCCTCAAGCTCCGCACGAGGGAACTGCTGATCGGCCGCCTTCAGCTCCTGCAGGCAGGCGATGTCAGGTTGCTCCCGCTCCAGCCAGGCCAAGAGCGCCGGCAGACGGCTGCGGATGCCATTGATGTTGAAGGTGGCAATCTTCAGCGCTTTCATGCGTCCGGGTCGCTCACATGGGCCTGCACGGCATCTTCCAGCGCGCGGATATGCGCTTCATCGGCCAGCGCCTTGAGCGCCAACCAGTCGTCCCAGTCGATGGCACCGTCGTCGCGCAGGGCCTCGGCAGTGCGGAGCAGTTCATGGTGGTAGGCATCCGGTGACTCGCGCCGGTAACTGATGTCGTCGTACTGGGCGTACCAGGCTTCAAGCCCGGGAATGTTGCGTTCGATGCTCATGAAAGCGTCCTCGCCGTACCCTTTGCTTGTCAGAACCCGGGCACAGCGCGACGTTCAATCAGGTGTCACTGAAAGTAATGGGGATACAGTGCCATGTCGCTCTCCAGTTTGTCCGCATCGGCTGCCCTCTTGCGCACTTCGGCATAAAAAAGCTGGCACTGGTTCTGAAACCTTGTGAAATCGCGGTTGGCGGTTTCAATGGCACTGCTCAGGTCGATGCCCTCAAGGCCTTCGACAAGCCGCTGTGACAAGGTATACGCCTGCCAGCAGGCTTCAACCTGCTGCAGCCCCTTTGCAAGGTTCTCGGTGTCGATAGTCGCCATTGCAGCACCCTCTTTGGACCGAGCATGGTCCGTCGGTGTGAATCGCCAGAGCGACGATATCGGGATGAAGCCTGTAACGACGCGCTTCGGCTGAGAGCGTAGACCATTCCAGCGCAGATGACGCAGGGTCAACGCAGATAGTCCTGAACCCACTTCACCCAACAATCAGCGCCAATCTTCACCAACGCATCATTGAAATCGTAGTGGGGGTTATGCACCGAGCAACCATGGAACTCGCCCGTGCCATTGCCCAGCATGAAGTAACAGCCAGGCCGCGCCTGCAACATGTAGGCAAAGTCTTCGGTGCCCATGACCTTCTTGGGCATCTTGTCCAGCAGCGCGCCGTCGGCGAACAACGGCCTCAGGCTTTCACGCAGCAACGCACTTTCGTCATCGCTGTTGCACAAGGCGGGCGCCAGTTGGGTGAATTGCACGTCGATCTCCACGCCAAAGCTTTCAGCGTGCCCCTTGGCCAGGGCGTCAATGCGGCTGTTGATCTTCTGCTGGGTCTGGGCCGTGTCGGTGCGCACGCTCAGCAACATGCAGGCCTCGTCAGGGATGATGTTGTAGACAGTGCCGGCCTGGATCATGCCGATGCTGATCACGGCGTAGTCCTCGACGCTGAGGTTGCGCGACTTGATGGTCTGGATACCACTGATCAGGCTGTTCAACGCCATCACCGGGTCTACCGACAGTTCCGGCATCGCCCCATGCCCGCCTTTGCCGGTAATCCGAATGCTGACACGCTCGGAGGACGCCATGGTTGGCCCCGCCTGCACCACGCAAGTGCCCACCGGCAGGCCGGGCATGTTATGCAGCGCATACACCGAGTCGCACGGAAAGCGCTCGAACAGGCCGTCGTCGATCATCGCCTTGGCCCCCGCCAGGCCTTCCTCGTCGGGCTGGAATATCACGTTCAACGTGCCGTTGAACTGGCGTGTAGCCGCCAGTTGCGCAGCGGCTGCCAGCAGGATCGCGGTATGCCCGTCATGGCCACAGGCATGCATGCGGCCGGGGATCTTGCTGGCATGCGCAAACGCATTCTTTTCGCCCATGGGCAGTGCGTCCATGTCTGCACGCAAACCGATGCTGCGCGGGCTGTCCCCCACTTTCAGCACGCCGACCACACCATGCCCGCCCACATTGCGATGCACTTCGTAGCCCAAAGCTTGCAGCTTGTCGGCTACCAGGGCCGCCGTATCCGGGGTGTCGCCGCCAATTTCCGGCGCAGCGTGGATCTGCCGGCGCAGCATGACGAACTCTTCCAGCTCGGCGGCTGAGCCCGGTGTTTGATTGCTCTGCAAAATACCCATATCACTCGCATCCTTTGTTTTCGGGGAAGTACCTGAGGCAGGCCAGGCTTACAACACCGCCGGCCAGCAAAAAGTAGGCAGGCGCCAACGGCGTGCCCAGCGCTGCAATCAACCAGGTGGCCACCAACGGCGAAAAGCCACCGAACAAGGTCACACCCAGGCTGTAGCTGACCGAGGTGCCGAAGGACCGCCTGGCTTTCGGGAAGCCCTCCATGATCAGCGCGAAGAACGCACCGGCACCGATACAGGTCGGCAAGATCAGGATCGCCACGCCCATCATGGCCAGGCCCATGTGCTGCACGTGCCCAAGCAGATAGAACACTGGCAGGGTCAACACCACCGGCGCGGCGACCGTCCACACCAGCAGGCGTTTTCTGAGCTGATACTTGTCGGCGAATTTGCCGGCCAACGGGCAGATGACTGCCATGCAGCCGCTACTGATACAGGCAATCGCCATGGCGCTGCCGGGTGGGTAATGCAAGGCCGTGGTCAGGTAGGTCGGCATGTAGAACACGAACAGGTACATGCCAATGGTCGAGCTGGCCATCAGGCCGATGCCTTGGGCGATGCGTTTGAGCAGTTCGGCATCCAGCCCCTGCTCCCCCTTCTGCGCCGGTGCGGCCTCATGAGTTTCCGGCAAACGCGTGCGTATATACCAACCGACCGGCCCGATCAGCAGGCCAAAAATGAACGGTATGCGCCATCCCCAGCTTTCCAGCGCCGCGGGGTCGAGCAACTGGCTGAGGGCCAGGCCAAAGCCGGCCCCCACCAAGGCGGCATAGCCCTGGCTGGCGGCCTGCCAGCTGACGCTCTGGCAGCGATTGCCGACCGCACTGGATTCCATCAGGAACACTGACGCGGTACCGACCTCCCCGCCAGCCGACATGCCCTGGATGAGCCGGCCGGTCACCAGCAACAGCGTGGCGAAAATCCCGATCTGTGAATACGTGGGCGCAAAGGCAATCATTGCGGTGCCCAGGGTCATCAGCCCGATGGTCAGGCTCAAAGCTGCCTTGCGTCCATGCCGGTCAGCATAGCGACCGATGACCATCGCCCCGACCGGACGCATCAGAAAACCGACACCAAAGGTGGCCAGCGACATCAACAATGACGCCATTGCCGAGTCGGAGGGAAAGAAATGCTTGCCGATCAGTACAGCGAAGAAGCTGTAGATCGTGAAGTCGTACATTTCCAGCGCATTGCCCAGGGAGCAGGCGATCAAGGTTTTACGGGAGGACGATACCTGCGCGGCTGAATGCGCACCCTTTTGCAGGCTCGGCGATGTGGGGAGCGGTCTGATCATTGTTATCTCCGTTGGCAAATCGCGGCGTGCAGCGAATATCAGCCAATCGGGCACTCAATACACTTGCAGTTTCGGCATAGGGATAACCAATGGTTAATTAACCGGAACGATCGTTGGCCAAATTGCCCTGCGCTGGCGCACAGTTCGCCCTTGCTCCGCACGCGGCCCCAATAACGCCCACAAATCAGCAGCCGTAGCGCAGCGTTGACGCTTGTTCAAAGCCCGTCTAAAGCGGATGCGCTCGCCAATCCACATGCCGCGCCGGTCCTTGATTAACCAAACGGCATGACCTGACCGAATAAGCAATCACGCTGCAACGTTCTGTTCACCGACGCTAGCGCCACCACATCACTGTGCTGGCCAGGAGTCGTGAATGAACACTCGCATTACGTCGTTGCTGTTGATGATCCAAGGGGCTTGCCTTGCTGCGCAGGCAGAGGCAGAGGGTTTTCCGACGCTCGCGCGGATTGCGCCGGGTTTTGGTTATTACGGGCTGGATTACGGCTTCGATGACACGCTCAAGGTGTACGGCACCGTGGATGCATTCGCCAGCTATCACGACTCACAGCACCACTCGGGTTTCAGGCTGGCCGGTGGCGGCGCCTGGACCAACAAGCTCGGGCTGTACGCACGCAAGGCGCTTGACCCCGATACCGTGGTGGAGCTTGACGTCGAGGAGGGTTTCAACCTCAATGGCGAGGCCCTGGAGGGCACCTGGGATACCGTCGGCACCCTGCGCCTGGCGACAGTCGCCCTGCGCTCGCGCACCCTGGGCAAGCTCGAGTTCGGCAAGACCTACGGCATGGCCACGCCCACCTACGCCGACCCGTTCCTGGCCACCTATGGCTCGCCCTACACCTACCTGGCCCTGCCTGCCGCCGGCAAGGGCGCCTTTTACCTTGACCTGCGCCCCAAGCACACCCTGGCCTACACCAGCCCGACCTTCAGTGGCTTCAGCCTCGGTACCGCGCTGAGCTTTGGCTTCGACGATGCCGCCAGCGCTGGGCGCACCGTGCGTGGCGGTGGCGCCCGGCTGCAGTACCGCAACAGCCGGGTGATGTTGCTGGCCTCCTACAACCGGTACTACAGCGACCCATGGGACGACGGCGGCGTTTCACGCCAGACCGCCAACGATTTCAAGAGCCTGTCGGCGTTCTACGATTTCGGCCCGCTGGCCACCAGCCTCACCTGGCAACGTCAGGACGTGGACCAGGCCGGCACGCCCAGCACCACGCTCTACACCTTCGGCATGATGGCGCCGGTGGGCGAGCTGGACGTGCTGCGCCTGGCAGTGATGCAACGCCAGGTCAGCGCCCGCGACAAGGACGCGTGGGGAGTGATGATCGGCTATGACCACTTCATCAACCCCCGCTGGGCCCTTTATGGACGCCTCGGCATGATCGCCAACCAGCGCGCCTCGTCGGTCACCTACGCCGGCACCCCGGTGGATCAGGCGGGCGATAACCCAAGCAACGTCTCGCTAGGCATGTACTACCACTTCTGACCCCACGGGGCGGGTCTGCTTGAGCACCTGCCCGCGCAAGCTGTGGAACAGCTCCTGGGCAGGCGCCGTGAGGCTGTGGCGGTCAATGCAGACCAGATTGATGGGGTAATCCGGAATCAACTCCTGCACCGCCATGGCGACGAACTCGCAATCGATTCCGTAGGTAAACCCTTGGTCCACCGCCAGTTCGCTGATGGTCATCAACGATTCCGTGTTCTTCAACAGCTTCAGCGCCATCATCACTGACGTGCATTCAACGGTGTTCTGTGGCACCCGAAGGCCGTTGGCTTCGAACAATTGGTGAAACTGCGAAGCCTGATCGGACAACTCGTCCAGGCTGATCCAGGGGGCGTATTGCAAGGTGCGCAGTGACTGGCTGAACTTCTGCCGATTCGACGCGTGGCAAATCACCGTGCCCTTGATACTGCCCAGTGCCTCCCAGTCCAGGCTCAGCCGACTCAGCGGTTGCTGCGAAGTAATGGCAAAGTCCAGGCTGCCATCGCGCAAGCGCTGCAGGATCTGACTGGGGCGCAAGTCGGTGATGGTGATCTTCACCCGCGGGTACTTGCGCCGAAAGGCCAGAATGCTTTCATCGACGCCATCGAGCATCGCCGTCAACGACGTAACCCCGATCGACACGGCGCCCAGCGCCGCATCCTGAATGCTCGCCGCTTCGATCTGCAGGCGACGTATGCTCTCTACCACGAGGTTGGCATGGCGGATGACACGCTTGCCTTCGTCGGTAAGGGCCATGCCTTTGTGCGACCGCTGCAACAGGGTAAACCCCACCTCTCGCTCCAGCTCCTTGATCGAACGGCTCAGTGCGGGCTGAGTAATGTGCATGAGCTTGGAGGCTTCGAGGATGCTGCCTGCGTTATGAATGGCGACCAGCGCCCTGAGTTGGTGAAGTTTCAACCGTCTGTACCTTGTTGTTAGCGGCCGGTTCGAAAAGTGTTCTGGCAGCCCTGACAACCGTTGTCGGCAAGGCCTGAAAGGTATGGCTAGCGCAACACAGCCAGCAGGCTGTCCGCATCGCTGACCTCGAACTTGCCGGGGCTTTCAACCGCAATGTACTGGACTACCTGGTCGTCGACCAACATCGCATACCGCTGCGAGCGCCGCCCCAAACCGCGTGCCGAAAGGTCCTGGGTCAGGCCCAGCGCCTCGCTGAATTCGCCATTGCCATCGCCAATCATCTTGACCGCATCCCCGACCTGCAAGCTGTTGCCCCAGGCGTTCATGACAAAGGCATCGTTCACCGAAACGCACAGGATTTCGTCAATGCCAGCCGCGAACAACGCAGGGGCCGCCGCGACATAACCGGGAACGTGACGTTCAGAACAAGTCGGCGTGAACGCGCCCGGCAACGCGAAGATGAGCACCTTCTTGTGCTTGCAACGCTCGCGAATGGAAAAGGCCATTGGGCCGACCGCGCAGGCGCCTGCGTCGCTGTTGTATTGATAAAGGGTAACGTCGGGCAATTGATCGCCGGTTTTGATCATCGCTGTCTCCTGGGTGAGGTGAAGGCCAGGCAGCCATGATGCCGCAGTCGACCAGGCAACGCATCATGAGCAGAGCTAAAAAAACTGTGAAATAACTTCAATATCATTCATGCCGCGCCCCGCCTAGGATACACCTCAATCAAACACATCAAGATTACGGTGTGAACGACTCAGCCTATGCAACTGACAAGCACTGAGTTGCTCACACTCAGGCATCTGGAAGCCGTCACCATGAATAAAGCGCCAACATTCACCGTCAAGCGCATTGCGTTCGACGAAGATTATCGCCCCGCCGAAAACACCCGCATCACGACCAACTTCGCCAATTTGGCACGGGGTGCAAACCGCCAGCAAAACCTGCGTAACACCTTGACGATGATCAATAACCGTTTCAATGCGCTGGCGCATTGGGACAACCCCGAACATGATCGCTACCGCGTAGAGCTGGACATCATATCGGTGGAAATGAATCTTGAGAACGCGCAGCATGGCAATGCCCTGCCGCTGATAGAAATCTTGAAAACCTATATTGTCGATCGCAAAAACAATACTCGCCTCGAAGGCATGGCAGGCAACAATTTCTCCTCGTACGTACGCGATTACGACTTCAGCGTCGTGTTACTGGAGCATAACAAGCATCGGTCGACCTTCAGCACACCCGAGCATTTCGGCGAGCTGCATGGCAACCTGTTCAAGTGCTTCGTCAACTCGCAAACCTACCAGGAGCATTTCAGCAAACCACCGGTTATCTGCCTGAGCGTATCGAGCAGCAGGACTTACCTGCGCACCGAAAATCAGCACCCTGTGCTAGGTGTTGAATACCAGCAGGATGAATACTCGCTGACAGATGAATACTTCAAGAAAATGGGCTTGAAGGTGCGCTATTTCATGCCACCGAACAGCGTCGCCCCGCTGGCGTTTTATTTTGCCGGTGACTTGCTCGCTGACTACACCGACCTTGAGCTGATCAGCACCATCAGCACCATGGACACCTTCCAGAAGATCTACCGCCCCGAGATCTACAACGCCAATTCGCCTGCAGGCAAGGCCTACCAGCCCAGCCTGAACAACCAGGACTACTCGCTCACGCGCATTGTCTACGACCGGGAAGAGCGCAGCCGCCTGGCAATCGAGCAGGGCAAATTTGCCGAGGAGCAATTTGTCAAACCCTACCAGGCCACACTAGCGCAATGGTCCGCTCAATACCCACGTTGAACATTCAAAGCACAAGGTCACTGTTCATGAACACATTGCTACCCACCTCCACGGCCGGCAGCCTGCCTAAACCCGCCTGGCTTGCTCAACCCGAAACACTTTGGTCACCGTGGAAGTTGCAAGAAGAGCAACTGATCGAAGGTAAACAGGATGCCTTGCGCCTGGCCTTGCAAGAACAACAACACGCCGGTATCGACATCGTCAGTGACGGTGAACAAACCCGGCAGCACTTTGTCACCACATTTATCGAGCACCTCAGCGGCGTTGATTTCGAGCAACGGAAAACCGTCAGAATCCGTGATCGCTACGATGCGAGCGTGCCGACGGTGGTGGGTGCTGTCGCTCGACAAAAACCGGTGTTTGTCGAAGATGCCAAGTTCCTCCGCCAGCACACCACACAGCCGATAAAGTGGGCGCTGCCCGGCCCCATGACCATGATCGACACACTGTATGACAATCACTACAAAAGCCGCGAAAAGCTGGCCTGGGAGTTCGCCAAGATTCTCAATCAGGAAGCCAGAGAACTGGAAGCTGCTGGCGTAGACATCATTCAGTTCGACGAACCGGCATTCAATGTTTTCTTTGACGACGTGAATGACTGGGGCGTAGCTACCCTGGAAAGGGCCATCGAGGGCCTCAAGTGCGAAACGGCCGTCCATATTTGCTATGGCTATGGCATCAAAGCCAATACCGACTGGAAAAAGACCCTCGGTTCAGAATGGCGTCAATATGAACAGGCCTTCCCCAAACTGCAGCAGTCCAGCATCGATATCATTTCGCTGGAATGCCATAACTCGCATGTTCCGATGGACCTGCTCGAGCTGATTCGTGGCAAGAAAGTCATGGTCGGCGCCATCGATGTGGCCACCCATGTCATTGAAACACCCGAACAGGTCGCCGCCACCCTGCGCAAGGCACTGCAATTCGTCGATGCCGACAAGCTCTACCCTTGCACCAACTGCGGCATGGCGCCCCTGCCCCGCCAGGTAGCCAGCGGCAAGCTCAAGGCCTTGAGTGCAGGCGCAGCCATCGTCCGTCAGGAACTCGCTAACGCACGCTGAAATGAATGCAGCCACAGGACCTATCATGTTGCTTTCCGGTACGGCGATCGAGCCGTCGACTTTTCGCCAGGCACTCGGGCACTACGCATCCGGCATCACGGTGATTACATCGCACCACGAAGGTGAGCCGATCGGCTTCACCTGCCAGTCGTTCTACAGCGTGTCGATGAGCCCGCCGCTGGTGTCATTCAGCGTGATGTCCAGTTCGGCCAGCTACCCGAAAATTCGCCAGGCTGGGCGCTTCACGGTCAACATCCTGTCAGGTGAGCAGGTCGGCATTTCCAACCAGTTTGCCCGGCGCGGCGCTAACAAGTGGCACGGCGTCGAATGGCAAGCATCGCCGTTGGGCAACCCGATCATTGCCGGCAGCCTGCACTGGCTTGATTGCGAAATTCACGCCGAACATGCCGCCGGGGACCACCTGATCGTGATTGGCGAAGTCAAAGCGTTGAACCTGCAGGCCACTGCTGCCACGCAGCCGCTGCTGTATTTCAAGGGGCAGTACTGCAACCTCGCCGCGCCTCACGCGGCTTGAGCCTCACCCCACTCACGGAAAACCCATCAAAGGAATTGTCAGGATCACGCAGCAGTGAAGAAAACCCGCCATTACTGCGTTGATCCGCCATTTTACTCATGATCGATTTACGCCACCTGCGAACCCTCCACGCGCTGCGTGAAACCGACAGCCTGCACGAGGCCGCCGAGCGCCTGCACCTGACACAATCAGCCCTGTCGCACCAGTTCCGCGATATGGAAGAGCGCATCGGCATGCCACTGTTCGTGCGCAAATCCAGGCCGGTGCGCTTCACCAGCGCCGGGCTGAAGCTGCTGCAGCTGGCCGATCAGGTGCTGCCTCAGATCCGCAATACCGAACGGGACCTGGGCAAACTGGCCGGGGGCTGCGCCGGACGGCTGCACATCGCCATCGAGTGCCACAGTTGCTACCAGTGGTTGATGCCTTCAGTGGATGAGTTCCGCAGCGCCTGGCCTGAGGTGGAACTGGACCTCGCCTCCGGCTTTTCCTTCGCGCCACTGCCAGCCCTGGAGCGCGGCGACCTGGACCTGGTGGTGACCTCCGACCCGGTGACACTGCCGGGTATCAGCTATGTGCCGTTGTTCAGCTACGAGGCGCTGCTGGCCATCGACAACCACCACGCCATGCGCCACAAGCCGTACCTGGAGCCCGCCGATATCGCCAGCCAGACATTGATCACCTACCCGGTCGAACGCACCCGCCTGGACATCTTCACCCGCTTCCTCGACCCCGCCGACGTCGAGCCCGCACAGGTCCGCACCTCAGAACTTACCGTGATGATGATGCAACTGGTTGCGTCCGGGCGCGGCGTCTGCTGCCTGCCCAACTGGGCCGTGCACGAATACAGTTCGCGCGGCTATGTAACTGCCAAGCGCCTTGGCGAACACGGCCTGCAGGCAAACCTCTATGCGGCACTGCGCAGTGACATGCTGGAGGTGCCGTACGTGCGTGATTTTCTGCTGACGGCCAAGGATATTTCGTTCACCACGCTGGCAGGTGTCAGCGTGCCTTCAGGCCCGGTTCTCTGAAAGCCGGGCGTGCGTTTGCGAACCTCAGTGCCGGCGATGGCGCGCCATGCCCCTACCGCCAACGAATCAGCCAGCCTTCGCCAACTGCACTTGCAGAAACGCCATCAGTGCCCCCGCCACAGGTGACAAGCTGCGCCCTTTGCGGGTGAGCATGCCGATGTGCCGTTCTACCTTGGGCTCCACAAGGGGCACGAACGCCAGTTTTTCGTTCTCCTGCGGAAAAGCGAGGTACGGCAAGGTACTGATCCCTACCCCCTCCTCCAGCATGGCTATCAACGAAATCATGTTGGAAATGAACAGCCGGCTATCGGCCAGCAAACCCTCGGCCTCGGTACCCGCCAGTAATTGCGAGGTACCGTTGCGGATCATCGGCACGCCCAGCAACTGCGCCCAATGCAGCTGCCCCCCCGCCTGCGCCAGTGGGTGGTCGCTGCGGCACACCACGCCAACCTGATCATTCACGATGGGGGCGAATTCGAGCTGGTCATCGTCCACCCACAGGCTGCTGATGCCAAAATCAACCTGCCCTTGAGCGAGCAACTGCTGCACACGTTCGGCCGTGCCGTCCTGAATGCTGACCTGCACATTGGGGTGCGCGGCCACAAAGCGGGCCAGCGGCCCTGGCAGCATTCGGCTGGCCACAGAAGGCACGGTGGCGATGCTGACCTGGCCGATTTCATGCCGGGCAAACAGCATGGCTTCACGGGCAATACGGTCATGGTGCTCGATCAAGCCACGAAACAACGGGAGGCAATGCTCGCCATATGGCGTCAGCTCTACCCGGCCACCGCCCTTTTCGACCAGTGCCTGCCCCAGCTTCTGCTCCAGTTCACGCAGGGCCAGGGATATCGCAGGCTGGGTGCGAAAGGCCTGGCGGGCGGCCGCGTGGAAACTCTTGTGTTCGGCGACCAGTACGAAGTAACGCAACTGCGCGATTTTCAGCTCGGGCAACATGGTTAGCATTCCTTATCAAAGCATTTTTTTTATTAATTTTTATTTGCTGCATATTGCTCGCATGATGAATGCCATGCAAACGGAGGCGTTCATCCATGTCACACAAGACCTACAACAACTACATCGATGGCCAGTGGTGTGAAGGCCACGCCACTTTGGGCAACTACAGCCCCTCGGACACTGGCGACCTGATCGGCCAGTACCATCAGGCCAGCGCCGAACAGGCCCGCCAGGCCATCCAGGCCGCCCGCGCCGCTCAACCCCTGTGGGCCGCCAGTGGCCTGGAAAGCCGCCAGCAAGTGCTGATGGCCATCGGCGACGAGCTGATCGCCCGCAAGGAAGAGCTCGGCGAACTGCTGTCGCGAGAAGAAGGCAAACCCTTGGCCGAAGGCATCGGCGAGGTCAACCGCAGTGGCCAGTTCTTCCATTACTACGCCGCCGAAGTGCTGCGCCAGATGGGCGAGACTGCCGCCTCGGTGCGCCCAGGGGTGGACATCGAAGTGCATCGCGAAGCGGTGGGTGTGGTGGGCATCATTACCCCATGGAACTTCCCCATGGCCACCGCCGCCTGGAAAATCGCCCCGGCCTTGGCCTTCGGCAACGCCGTGGTGTTCAAGCCGGCCAACCTGGTGCCGGCCAGTGCCTGGGCGCTCACCGAGATCATCAGCCGCCAGGGCCTGCCCAGCGGTACCTTCAACCTGGTGATGGGCAGCGGTGCCGACGTCGGCGAGGCCCTGATCCAGTCCGCCGAGATCGATGCCCTGACGTTCACCGGTTCTCTGCAGACGGGCCGACGCGTAGCGGTGGCCACCGCCGGTAACCTGGTGCGCTGCCAGCTGGAAATGGGTAGCAAGAATGCCCTGGTGGTCATGGACGACGCCGACCTCGAACTGGCCGTGGAATGCGCGCTCAACGGGGCCTTCTTTGGCACTGGGCAGAAATGCACTGCGTCGTCACGGCTGATCGTCTGCGACGGCATCCACGACCGCTTCGTCGAGGCGCTGCGCCTGCGCATGCGCCAGCTCAAGATCGGCCATGCACTGGAGGCTGGCGTCCAGATCGGCCCGGTCGCTGACGCGCGTCAGCTGGAACAGAACCTGGCCTACCTGCAACTGGCCCAGGCCGAAGGCGCCACCCTGATAGAAGGCGGCGAGCGCCTGCAACTGGCCTCCGATGGCTACTACATGCGCCCGGCCTTGTTCATCAACAGCCGCAACGACATGCGCATCAACCGCGAGGAAGTGTTCGGCCCCATCGCCTGCGTGATCCGCGTGCGCGATTTTGAAGAGGCGCTGGCCACGCTCAACGATACCGAGTACGGCCTCACAGCCGGGATCATCACCCAGTCGCTGCGCCACGCCAGCCACTTCAAGCGCCGCGCCCAGACCGGCTGCGTGATGGTCAATCTGCCCACCGCCGGGACCGACTACCACGTGCCATTCGGGGGCCGCAAAGCCTCGAGTTTCGGCCCCCGGGAACAGGGGCAATACGCTCGCGACTTCTACACCGTGGTCAAGACCACCTACCTGCGGCCCTGAAGGAATACATGCCATGCACGACCTTTTGATGATCGACGGCCTGCAGTACTCCAACTGGAGCCAGGAAATATTCCAGCAGATGCAGGCCGGTGGCCTGAGCGCGGTGCACGCCACCATCGCCTACCACGAAAACGCTCGCGAAACCCTGTCACGCCTGGGCGAGTGGAACCGCCGCTTCGAGACATGGCCCGAGCTGATCCGCCCGGTGCGCACGGCCAGCGACATCCGCCTGGCCCACGAGGAGGGCCGGGTGGGTATCTTCTTCGGCTTCCAGAACTGCTCGCCGATCGAGGACGACATTGCCCTGGTGGAGGTTTTCCGCCAGCTCGGGGTGTTCGTCATGCAGCTGACCTACAACAACCAAAGCCTGCTGGCCAGCGGTTGCTATGAGCGCGAGGACAACGGCATCAGCCGCTTCGGCCGCCAGGTAATCGCCGAAATGAACCGCGTCGGCATGCTCATCGACATGTCTCACAGCGCCGAGCGAAGCACGCTTGAGGCCATCGAACTGTCCAGCCGACCGGTGATCATCTCCCACGCCAACCCTGCCAGCTTCCACGCCGCCAAGCGCAACAAATCCGATGCGGTGCTACGCGGGATCGCAGAGTCCGGCGGGCTGCTGGGCTTCAGCACCTACCCGTTCCACCTCAAGGGTGCCTCGGACTGTAGCCTGGAAAGTTTCTGCGACATGGTCGCGCGCACCGCCGACCTGATGGGTGTGGAGCACATCGGCATCGGCACCGACCTGTGCCAGGCGCAACCCTTGTCTGTACTGGAATGGATGCGCAACGGCCGCTGGAGCAAGGACAAGGACTACGGCGAAGGCTCCAGGGACAACGCCAACTGGCCGGCGCCCTTGCAGTGGTTCCGCAACAGCCGCGACTTCCGCAACATTGCCCAGGGCCTGCGCGCCCGCGGCTTTGCCGAGCACGACGTGGGCAACATCATGGGGCTGAACTGGTTGCGCTTGCTGGAGACCGCCACCACGGCACAGGCCTGAACCCCTTGCACGGACAGCATCAACAATAAAAAGAATCGCAGGTTCCGGAGGTTTCATGAAAAACCCAACTACCTTGCAGGCCGACGGCCAGGCCATGGGCCTGCCTATGGCACGCGATATCGACTGGCCGTTGTTCCTGATCAGCGGCGGATTCCTCGGCGCCTTCCTGATGGCGGCGCTGATCGACATCGACACCGTGTCGGCGCTGGTCAATACCCTGTTCGCCTGGTCGACAAAGGCCTTTGGCCTCTATTGGCAAGTGCTGATGCTGGCAACCTTCGCCGTCAGCCTGTTCATCGGTTTTTCCAGGTGCGGGCGTGTACGCCTGGGCGGGGTCACCCAGCGCCCGGACGTCAGCACCTTCAACTGGATCGCCGTGATCATGTGCGCCCTGCTGGCAGGTGGTGGCGCCTTCTGGGCCGCTGCCGAACCCTTGATGCACTTTGCCAGCCCACCGCCCTTCTTCGCCGGCCTGCAACCGCACAGCGAAGCGGCGGCCACCGCGGCACTGGCGCAATCGTTCGTGCACTGGGGCTTCCTGGCCTGGGCCGTGCTGGGTAGCCTGCTGGCGATCGTGCTGATGCACCTGCATTACGATAAAGGCCTTCCGCTGGCGCCGCGCACCCTGCTTTACCCCCTGTTCGGCAAGCGAGCGCTCAAGGGCCCGATCGGCACCTTGGCCGACGCTGCCTCGATCATCGCGGTAGTGGCCGGCACCATCGGTCCGATCGGTTTCCTTGGCCTGCAGATCAGCAGCGCCATGCACGCCGTGTGGGGGTTGCCCAACACTATCGTCACCCAGTCGCTGACCATTGTCCTGGTCACCGCGATGTACACTGTCTCGTGCCTGGTGGGCCTCAAAGGCATCCGCTTTGTCAGCGAGATCAACGTCTGGTTGATGATCGGCCTGGCACTGTTCATGGTGGTATTCGGACCGACGCTGTTCATCCTCGGCGGTTTCCCGGCGGCCTTTGCCCTGCACGTGGAGCACTTCATCCCCCTGACGATGTTCCGCGCCGACCCCAAATGGCTGGACTGGTGGACGGTGTTCTACTGGGGCTGGTTCATCGGCTACGCGCCCATGGTGGCACTGTACGTCGCGCGGATCTCGCGGGGCCGCACCATCCGCGAGATCATCATGACGCTGTCGATCATCGCACCGCTGGTGACCATGTTCTGGTTCACCGTGGTAGGCGGTACCGGGATCGGCCTGGAGCTGCAAACGCCAGGCAGCGTCACCGCCCATGGCGCCAAGCCTGAAGACCTGCTGCTGGGAGTGACGCAGAACCTGCCACTGGGTGGCCTTGTCAGCGCGCTGTTCCTGTTCCTGAGTTTCATCTCGGTGGCCACCAATGGCGACGCCATGGCCTTCACCGTGGCGCTGGCGATGTCCAGCGACGATAAACCGAAGAAGTGGTTGCGCGGTTTCTGGGCAATCGGCATGGGCCTGGCGGCGGTGGTACTGATCACCATTGGCGCAGGCGGTGTGACGGCCCTGCAATCCTTCATTGTCATCACCGCGGTGCCGGTGTCGCTGGTGATCCTGCCAGCCCTGTGGGATGCCGTGCGCATCGCTCGACACATGGCCCGTGAACAAGGCGTCTGAACATGATCCATCCAGGTACAACAACAATGCCCAACAGCGTGCCTGCAAT
This sequence comes from Pseudomonas sp. LTR0, assembly GCF_036630035.1. NCBI lineage: Bacteria > Pseudomonadati > Pseudomonadota > Gammaproteobacteria > Pseudomonadales > Pseudomonadaceae > Pseudomonas > Pseudomonas sp. LTR0. Next base: position 2,363,055 of record NZ_CP123734.1, on the reverse strand, counting down.
ACCCGCGTTGCGCCCTGCCAGCCAAGTCATGGACCTGGCCCGGCTGGGTAGCCACTACCAGAGCCCGCTAAGCTTCGTGCGCAGCAGCATGCGGCGGATGATGCAACAGCGCTGGCAAATCCGGCGCAGCTGTTTCGACCTCGATGGCCAAGGCTTCGGCACTGCGATCTACCGCATCGAAACGCCGAACGGCCATTACCACTGCGTGATCTTCTCGGCCTACCTGCCGCCGGAAAAGCGCAGCGATCGGGTCATCGCCGACCAGTGGGACGTCAGCTTCGTGCTGGTGGCCGGCGATGTCGACTCGGCACAACTGGCCGACCTGCAACGCAACGTGCCGCTGCAGGAAGCCGGCCGCTTCGATGCACGCGTGCTGGTGTTGTCGCGGGCCAACCGTAGCTTGCGCAATTTCGACCGGTTTCTGGCGGCGCTGGCAGAAGGTCGCCAGCCCGATCCACAGCAACTGGCTGAAGTCGGCTACCTGTATCGCACCACCGCGGTTTACGGTAACGGCAAGTTCGGCATCGCCGATTTTGGTTGCCTGCAAGATAACCCGGACTTCAACCAGCCGTTCAGCGCGCAGATGTTCACCGTCTACCTGCTGCGTCACTTCAGCATCGAGCAGATCAACCACATGGCCCAGGCACTCGCCCCGCAGCGGGCAGTGCAACTGGCCCCGGCGCTACAGCGCTACCTGGGGGTCGGCAACGCGACCGGGCTGGGAATGGCCCCTTTTCTGATCAACCACCCTCAACTGGTGGAGCACTGGATCAGTACGCGGGAAACGGCCCTGGCCCTGGTGCTGGCGCAGCCGGCGGAGCCCGCCCCGTTGGCGCGCCTGCAGCAATTGCTGGCGCGCGCCCAGTTGCACCTGAGCCAGTCCCGGACCGAAGACCAGCGCCAGCATGAGCAGAACCTGCAAACCTTGGCCGAGCTTGCTTTACTGGCCACCTGGCTTGGCACGCAAGCCGACGGCGCGGGCCTTTGGCCGCGCCTGCTGGCCTGGGCGCAATTACACACGGGGGTGGGCTGCCAGGAGCTTCTGGTCAGCCTGCTGCTGGAGCTGTACCCCGAGCAGGTCACGCCCCTGGCCGAGCACATGGGGGTCAACGAAAGCTGGCAGCTGGACGCCCAGATGCCCCTTGGGCAACTGCGCCAGCTCATCGAGCAGCAGTATGGCTGGGCGTTGCGCTACGACTTCAGTGCTGCCGATGCGGAGCACTTCTTCTGGTACCGCTCAGCTGAAAAAGAAGAGCCGCGCCTGGGCATTCGCGCAGAGGAGCCAGGGGCCGAAAAAGAAATGCAGCTGGGTATTGCCCGCAATATCCAGCAGTGCCATGGCGCGCTGCTGGAGCACCTGCAACGGCAGCCTCAGGCGCTGACCGCTCACTTCCTGATCGCCCAACCGAGGTTCAAGGGCGCGGTACGCCGCCTGCAAGGCATGGCAAAAACAAACTTCGGTGAAATCCGTGCCAATCTGCTGGCCCGGGACATGCTGCCGATTCACCTGCTGCGCTGCAAACTGGCATTTTTCGGCGCGGGGAAATTCGACCCCAAGTCAAGCCGCTGGGTGCGTATCACGCTGTTCCAGGGCGCGCCGCTGGTCAGCGACATCGGTCAGCCGTTCGCAGACGACTGGAATTTCGCAGTCATGCCGCAAAGGGAGCTTTGACCATGCGCGTATCGCTTAACGAAATACAGGTGATGTGCCGCAAGGCATTCGAAGGCATGGGCTTCGCCCCGGGCGACTGCGAGGATGCCGCCGAACTCGTGGGCTGGTTGCAACTGCAGGGGCTCGATGGCGTCGGTGCACTGGAAAAGGCGTTGCGTTATCTGCAAGCCGAAGCTGCACGGCCATACGCCTTGTGCCATGAGGATAACGCCCTGCTGGTGATCGACGCCAAGGGCCAGAGCGTATTGCGCTGCGCCGCGACGGTGGTGGAACTGGCGGCAGCCAAGGCCATGCGCTGTGGTCAGGCCGAACTGCGCATCCGCCACTGCCACAACCGTTTGCTGTTGCTGGGCTACCTGAGCCGGGCAGCTATTCAGGGGCTGCACGTGCAAGCCCGCTGGGAGGACGCCCGCCAATACCACCTGGCCGATTTTACCGCCGGCATGCCGCGCCCGGAACTGAGCAGTGAAGCCCGGCCCCGGGGCATTGAAACGGCCGCGCAAGACGTAACGGTGCTGTTCACCCGAGCAGGCCAGACCGCCCAGGCGATAACCGACCCGCAACGTACACTGCAGCAAGGTTTTACCGTCAACGAACATACCTGGCAAAGGCTCAGGCAACTGGCCGAACACATCCTTGTCGAGAGCACCGATGCCTCACGCCGCCACGGTGCAGGCGGCGGCAGCGACGCCGACTGAACACCCTTGCCACTGAGGAAACAACCCATGAAGCATGCAATAAAGACCGAGCTGTTCGCCTCCAGGGCGCCACTGGAATGGGCGGTCGTCGGCAACGGTACGTTGTACACGGCCCAGATCCCAATCGATACACAGGGCCAGGTGGTTGCCGGCGGCATCGAGGCACAGGCCCGCCAGACACTGGACAACCTGCGCCACACCCTGGAAGCCGCTGGCAGCTCGCTGGATGCCGTGACCCAGGTACTGATCTACGTGACCGACCGCCGCTATCTGGCAACTGTAAATGCCGTGTACGCCGAGTATTTCCAGGCACCCTACCCCAACCGCGCGGCCGTCGTGGTGGCGGGCCTCGCCCGGGAAGAAATGCTGGTGGAGCTGGTGGTCTACGCCTGCCTCTGAGGGCCTGAAGGCGCTCGCCTCGCGATATTCAGCGTGTGTTCAATCGGGTGCCGCCCGCGCGGCACTCGATGCATGCCCCCTCCCCCCAAGTCATGCACCCGGCCTATTCCCTTTTTCTGCCGCCCGGCACCGGCTTGCGCCCCATTTCGGTTCAAAACCCACGCCCGGATCAAAAGCGCCCTTTTTTGATGCGCCGGCCCTTGCGGCCAGGCAGCACACATCGGGTGTGCCCCTCACATTTCCTGCATCGCTAGAACCGCCAGGGGTATTCGGCACTTTTATTGCACAGACCGGTTGTACTCAACGCACAGGCAATCTACCGAGACCGAGGTTAACGCGAGACACAGCTCCCACTTACCCCAGCAAGGCAGCACCCTGAAAGACGCAGATGAACCGCAATGAAGCTGCCGGCAACGGCGGCAAGGAGTGGGTATGTCCCGGGCTTTTTTCAATGAAATGTACGAAGCGAACGGCACTTGCCGCCCGCATTACCAGGAGTTCGCCCGCTGGCTGGCCAACACCCCGCTGGAGTTGCTGGAACAGCGCCGACGCGAGGCCGACCTGCTGTTTCACCGCGCTGGCATCACCTTCACCTTGTACGGCGACAAGCAGGATACCGAGCGCCTGATTCCCTTCGATATCATCCCGCGCAGCATCCGCGCCAGCGAGTGGCGCACGGTCGAGCGTGGCTGCATTCAACGGGTACAGGCGCTGAACCTGTTCCTGCAGGACATCTACCACAACCAGCGCATCCTCAAGGCCGGCATCATCCCGCCAGAGCAAGTGCTGGCCAACGAGGGCTACCAGATCGCCATGCAGGGCCTGGACCTGCACCGTGGGTTGTATGCGCATATTGCCGGTGTCGACCTGGTACGTGACGGCGATGGCAGCTATTTCGTGCTGGAAGACAACCTGCGCACCCCCAGCGGCGTCAGCTACATGCTCGAAGACCGCAAGATGATGATGCGCCTGTTTCCCGAACTGTTTGCCGCCCAGCGTATCGCGCCCATCGACCACTACCCCAACCTGCTGCTGGACACGCTCAAGAGCGCCAGCCCATTGGACAACCCCACCGCGGTGCTGCTCACGCCCGGCCGTTTCAACAGCGCCTATTTCGAGCATGCCTTCCTGGCCCGGGAAATGGGCATCGAGCTGGTCGAAGGCGCCGACCTGTTCGTGCGTGATGAGCATGTGTACATGCGCACCACGGCCGGCCCCCAGCAGGTGGACGTGATCTATCGCCGCCTGGACGACGACTACCTCGACCCGCTGTCCTTCAACCCTGATTCGATGCTGGGCGTGCCGGGGCTGGTCTCGGTTTACCGCGCCGGCAATGTGGTGCTGGCCAACGCCGTCGGCACTGGCGTGGCTGATGACAAATCCATCTACCCCTATGTCGACGACATGATCCGCTTTTACCTGAGCGAAGAGCCCATCCTGAACAACGTGCCGACCTGGCAGTGCCGCAAGCCGGCGGAGCTGTCCCATGTACTGGCCCACCTGCCCGAACTGGTGGTCAAGGAAACCCAGGGCTCCGGCGGCTATGGCATGCTGGTCGGGCCTGCGTCGACCAAAGCCCAGATCGAGGACTTCCGCGGGCGCATCAAAGCCCGCCCGCACGCCTATATCGCTCAACCGACGCTGTGCCTGTCAACCTGCCCGACTTTCGTCGACAGCGGCATCGCACCGCGTCACATCGACCTGCGCCCGTTCGTGCTGTCGGGCAGTGAAACCCGCCTGGTGCCCGGCGGCCTGACGCGTGTGGCGCTCAAGGAAGGCTCGCTGGTGGTCAACTCGTCGCAGGGCGGCGGTACCAAGGACACCTGGGTGGTGGAGGACTGAGCCATGCTTTCGCGAACCGCTTCCGACCTGTACTGGATGTCCCGCTACCTGGAACGTGCAGAAAACCTTGCGCGCATGCTCGAGGTCAGCTACTCGCTATCGCTGATGCCCCAGGCCGGGCGCAGCGACGGCCATACCGAACTGGCAATGTCGCTGATGGCCTCGGGCATGCTGGACGACTACCTGCGTCGGCACAATGAACTCGACACCGAGCGCATGCTGCACTTCTTCGCCCTCGACGCCACCAACCCCAGCAGCATCTATTGCTGCCTGCAGGCCGCCAGGACCAATGCCCATGCAGTACGCGGCCGTATCACCGCCGACATGTGGGAGAACATCAACGCCACCTGGATCGAAATGCGCAACATTGCCAGCAATGGCCTTGGTCGCTATGGCATCAGCCAGTTCTGCGACTGGGTCAAGGAACGATCGCACCTGTTCCGCGGTGCGACCTCCGGCACCATCATGCGCAACGATGCCTACAGCTTCATTCGCCTGGGGACCTTCTTGGAGCGGGCGGACAACACCCTGCGCCTGCTCGATTCGCGCTATGAAATGTTCGGCGAGGCCTCCGAAGAGGTCAGCGACGACTCCGCCCGCGGCTATTACCAATGGAGCGCCCTGCTGCGCGCGCTGACCTCGTATGAGGCCTTCAACGAGCTCTATCGCGCCGCGCCCAGTGCCCGGCCGGTGTCCGAACTGCTGCTGTTGCGGGTAGACGTGCCGCGCTCGCTACATGCCTGCATCGAGGAGCTGGACCTGATCCTGGCGGGCCTGCCGGGCAGTACCGGGCGTGCCGCCCAGCGCATGGCCGCCGAACTGAATGCGCGCCTGCGCTACACCGCAATCGACGAAATCCTCGATGCCGGGTTGCACCCCTGGCTGAGCGACTTCATTGGCCGCATCAACCAACTGGGCCAGGCCGTCCATCACTCCTACCTGGAGGTTGTATGAAACTGTCCATTCGCCACGACACGACCTATAGCTACGCCAGCGACGTGTGCAACAGTATCCAGTTCCTGCGCCTGACGCCGCGCAGCAGCGAACGCCAGCGTATCAATCAATGGCAACTGGACCTGCCCTGCAAGGTCAAGGGCCAGATCGACCCTTACGGCAACATCCTGCATGTGCTGACGCTGGACAAACCCCATGGCCACCTGGCGCTTACCGCACACGGCCAGGTCGAGATCGACCCGGATTGCGAACACGAAACCGAGAGCCAGTCGCCCCTGCCGTTCCTGCGCGGCAGCCACCTGACACAGGCCGACGACAACCTGATTGCTTTCGCCGCCCGGCAATGTGGCAGTCACCGCGACCGGGCAGCACTGATCGGGCTGATGCAAGGCCTGGCCGAGCACATGCCCTACAGCCCTGGGGCCACGTCGGTGGGCACCACGGCCATCGAAGCCTTCAGCGGTGGCGCGGGCGTGTGTCAGGACCACACCCACGCCTTCCTGGCCTGCGCACGCAGCCTGGGGGTGCCGGCACGCTATGTGTCCGGCTATCTGTGCACCGAGGATGAACAACACCTGGCCAGCCACGCCTGGGCCGAAGCCTGGGTCGACGATGCCTGGTACAGCTTCGACATTACCAACCGCCTGACCCGGCCAGAGCGTCACCTGAAGCTGGCGGTGGGCCTGGACTACCTCGACGCCTGTCCGGTCAGGGGCGTACGCCGCGGCGGCGGCGCCGAATCGATGCAGGCCAGTGTCCACGTGCATCGCCAGTGACAGGCTGGCTTCAGACCGATCTTGCCGCGCGAGTGCGGCAAGACCCTTTCACACGCAACGCAAGGGAAACCGCATGACTTACTGTGTCGCCATGCACCTGGAGGACGGGCTTGTCTTCATCAGCGACTCACGCACCAACGCCGGCATCGACCAGATCTCCACGTTTACCAAGTTGTTCGTCTTCAGCGTGCCGGGCGAGCGGCTGATCGTGCTGCAGACCGCCGGCAACCTGGCGACCTCGCAGTCGGTGATCAACCTGCTGCAGCAACGCACCCAAGGCAACGGCCCCCACCTGCTGAACGTTGCCACGCTGTACGATGCAACGGTGCTGGTCGCCGACACCCTGCGCGAGGTGGTCAGAAGAGACCGCAGCAAGCTCACGGCCGATATCGACCTCAGCAGTTCATTCATCGTCGGCGGCCAGATAGCCGGCGGCCCCATGGCCATCTACAACGTGTATGCGCAAGGCAATTTCTTCCAGGCCACGCCGGACACCCCGTTTCTGCAACTGGGTGAAAGCAAGTACGGCAGGCCAATACTCGACCGCAACCTGGATTACCGCACGCCGCTCGATGAAGCGCTGCGCTGCGGCCTGATTTCGTTCGACTCCACCATCCGCAGCAACCTGTCGGTGGGCATGCCGCTGGACTTGCTGGTGTACCGCGATAACAGCCTGGAAAGCATGACGCGCAAGCGCATTACCAGCGACGATGCCTATTACCAGCAGATTCGCAGGCAGTGGAGCGACGGCTTGAAAACCCTCCTGGCCGAACTGCCAGCGCCGCCTTATGGCTGAACAAGCAAACGGTTCAGATCCTTTGCCTGTACCGGCCCCTTCGCGGGCTTGCCCGCTCCCACAGGTACTGCGCAAGCCTTTAAGGCTGGGATGTCCTGTGGGAACGGTCGAGCCCGCGAAGGGGCCGTTACAGGCAACACCTCAGTAAAGCCAATGTGTAATGTTCGAGACTCCGTGGGTTATCCTGCCCCTTCCCCCTGTCACGAGACTGCTGCAGGCGGACAACAGACTGCCTGCAGGTGAAATCATGATTCACGGAAAAACCCTGGAAGCCTGGCAACAAAGCCATCCGATCATCGCCGATCTGGTTGCCCTGAAGCAGACCAGCTGGTTCAACCCGGGTATCGCCAAGGCTGCAGAAGCCCTGCACGATGTGGGCCTGACGGCTGCCGACGTGCAAGCGGCCAGCGCGCGGCTGCAGCGGTTCGCGCCTTACCTGGCCACTGTGTTCCCCGAAACAGCCGCTGCCGGCGGGGTCATCGAGTCGCCTGTCATCCCGCTGCCACAGCTGCGCCGGGTGCTTGTCGAAGAAGGATCACTGCAGAACGCAGGCAACCTGTGGCTCAAGGCGGACAGTGACTTGCCCATCTCCGGCTCGATCAAGGCCCGGGGCGGTATCCATGAAGTGCTCAAGCACGCCGAGGACCTGGCCCTGGCGGCCGGCTTGATCACGCCAACGGATGACTACACCCAACTGGCGAGCGACCAGGCCCGCGCATTTTTCAGTCAGCACACGATCGCCGTGGGTTCGACCGGTAACCTGGGGCTGTCGATTGGCATCATGAGCGCCAAGCTGGGTTTTAAGGTGAGCGTGCACATGTCCTCCGACGCCCGCCAATGGAAGAAGGACAAGCTGCGGGCCAACGGCGTGTCAGTGGTAGAACACGCGTGCGACTACAGCGTAGCGGTCGAGCAGGGTCGCCAGCAGGCGGCCTCAGACCCCAGTTGTTATTTTGTCGACGACGAAAACTCCCCACAGCTGTTTCTCGGCTATGCCGTCGCCGCCGAACGGTTGGCACGGCAACTCGACCAGGCTGGCATTCAGGTGAACGCAGACCATCCGTTGTTCGTGTATCTGCCCTGCGGCGTAGGGGGCGGCCCGGGCGGTGTCGCGTTCGGGCTGAAGCTGATGTTCGGCGATGCGGTGCACTGCGTCTTTGCCGAACCCACCCACTCCCCCTGCATGCTGCTGGGTGTCTATACCGGCCTGCATGATGAAACCAACGTGCAGGACTTCGGCATCGACAACATCACCGCCGCAGACGGCCTGGCGGTCGGGCGCCCATCTGGGTTTGTCGGCAAAGCCATGCAGCGGCTGATCGATGGTTACTACACCGTGACCGACGAAGAGCTGTACCGCTTGATGGTCATCGCCCATGAGCAGGACAAGGTCAAACTGGAGCCCTCTGCCCTGGCCGGCGTACCGGGTATGCTACGGGTGCTGCAAGCCGACGAGTACCTGGCCCGCCAACGCTTCACCCCAGCCCGGCTGCGACAGGCCACCCACCTCGTCTGGGGAACGGGGGGCAGCATGGTGCCGGAAGAAGAGTTCAACGCTTATCTGGCCAAAGGGCGCAGCGAGCAGGCAAACGTGTAACCGAAGCGCCGGTTCGCAGCGCCGTTGCAGTGCTTCAGGCCATCAGCAAGGAATGCCCGCCAGCGGCCACACAGGTGCTGGCGTCGCTTTGACCATATTGCGTTTTCGCGCCCACTGGGTCAGTGCGGCCATCAGGGCAAAGCCAAGCAGGATCATCACCGGATAGGCCAACAGCAACTCGGTCAACGAATACTTCCAGGCCAGTGGCCGACCGACGCCCAGCATCGCTGCATATAACCAGGAAACACCTGACAGTGCACCAGAAAACAGCGCAAACATCCGCACGCCTATATTCAGGTCAAGCAAAGAACCGGCCTTGAGCAAGGCAGGTAATACATAACGATGCAACAACATGCCATTAAAGGTCAGGAGCAAGACAATAATGACTTTTGCGTGAAGTTTGGGGTTGGCGAAATAACTCATGCCCTTTTCAAGATAATCGATACCAATGACCGCAGCACCGGTAAGCCACAAGAATATCAAGGCATTGGCAACGGACGCCTGCAATCGCGCCATATGCTTACCGTCATGGCTGGCCTGTTGATGCCCCTTCAACAAGTCCCTGACCATCTCGGCATCGCTGGTAAAGACCAGGCCGATGGCGATACAACAGGCCAGTAAATGAACATAAATGACCGACAGCCGCACCAGTTCCATGGATTCTTTCTGCCCGAACAGGCTAATAATTGTATTAAACTCCACGTCTAATTCTCCACGTAATGCATCAGCGCTAGATGGCCTTGCAACGAACATGCGTACGACTTGATCGCACTAGGAAGACCAAATTCATATCGTTAATTGAAACATCGAATGGTTACTCAATTGCACACAGTGGCTCAACCGTTGAGCCTCGGTTGGGCATGGCGTTACTCCATCGTCAGAGGTAAAAATGCCCCGTGTGCATCCCTGCGATTCAGATCAAGTTGAACGTCCATTACGTTCTGGGGAGAGGTGCGAAGTGCGCTGCTTGAAGCACACACTTGCTGGCAAATATGAGCGACCCACGGGTAAATCGTTCATTTCTTGAGCAAAAGCACCGACCAGCGGTATTTAAAGCCGTATTAGTTAGTTTACTAACTGCTTGCAAGCTGACCGAATGGTAAGTTTTAAAGGCCCGTGGATCCAAACTTCGCGACAGGCCATTTAAGTGCTCTATTTCGCCGACTGGTGAACGACTACCCGGTCAATGCACCAGGAGCAACTGGCTCAACACCGCCCGCAATTTCCCGGGTTTCACAGGTTTGTTCAGTAGCGGCGCCCCTAGCTTCTGCAAGCCACGCCGGCACTGATCGCTGCGGTCTGCAGTAATGATCACTGCCGGTATGGCAGTCGCAAAATGCTCACGCAGGTTCCTCACCACCTCGCAACCCACCACGCCATGGTCCAGGTGGTAGTCGGCCAGGATCAGTTCCGGGGCTCGCCCCTGCAACGCCAGCAAGGCGCCTTCCTGGTCGGTAGCCGTAACCACTTCGCACCCCCACTGCCCCAACAGCGCGCCCATGCTCTCGAGTATGCTCACTTCGTTGTCCAGTACCAGCAGGCGGCGGCCCGGCAGCGGATTACCGGCGCTGGGCAGCGGCACAGCCTGATGAACAGCCAGCGGCACTTCTTTGCCAAGAGGTACCTCGATGCTGAACACCGAGCCACGCCCCGGCCACGAGCGCACTTCGATCCGGTAACCGAGAATCTTGGCGATCCGTTCAACGATGGCCAGCCCCAGGCCAACACCCTTGCGATCGGCAGCACGGCCAACGTCCAGCTGGTTGAACTCGAGAAAAATGGCCTGCAGCCGATCCTGCGCGATGCCTCGCCCGGTATCCCACACCTCCAGCCGCAACTGGCCGCCGCGGCGCCTCGCCCCGAGCAGGATCCGCCCCTCGTCGGTGTACCGGCAAGCGTTGCTGAGGAAGTTGCGCAGAATGCGCGTCAGCAGCCGCAAGTCAGTGCTGATGGCGTAATCGGCTATGCGTGCATGCAGCTTCAGGCCTGCAGCATCGGCCACCGAGCTGAACTCCGAGACCAGCGGCGCGAACACCTCGTCCAGGCGGTACACAGCCACGTCCGGCCTGACGGCAGCCTGGTCGAGCCGGGAAATGTCCAGCAGGTCGGTCAGCAGGTCTTCCGCGCCCTCCAGGGCCTGGTGGGTACGCTCCACCAGCACATGCTCGGCCTCTGGTAATGGCCGCTCGCGCAAGGTCGAGATCAGCAAGCGCGCGGCGTTCAACGGCTGCAGCAGGTCATGGCTGGCGGCAGCGAGGTATTTGTCCTTGCTGCGGTTGGCGGCTTCGGCGGCATCACGGGCCTCAAGCAATTCATCGGTACGCGCAGCGACCCGTTGCTCCAGTTCGTCATTGAGCTGTTGCAGGCGTTGCTGGGCCAGCTTGCGTTCGGTGATGTCGGCAACGAACCCCTCCACCAGCCCTTCATGGCCGGGTTTTAGCAGCAGGTTCATCAGCACATCGAGATGGCTGCCGTCCTTGCGCCGCAAACGGGTTTCGTAGCCGTGCAGGCTGTGCTCACGGGCGAGCACCGCCGTGATCGCCTGCAACTCCTCGGCACCGCCATCAAACAGGTTGGCGGCCAGGTCAGTCAGGGAAAAAAGCACCGCTTGCGGGTCGTCGTAGCCAAGCATGCGGGCCAACGCCGGGTTGGCGGCACGCATGCCGTCCTGAAGGCTGGCCTGGAAAATCCCGTGCACGGCGTTTTCGAACAGCCATTTGTAACGGTTGCGTTCGGCCTCCAGCTCGTCCAGGCGGGCGGACAGCTCCGGGTAATGGCTTTTGCGCGCCGAGTGGTCACCCAGCCCCAGCAGCCCGGCCAACGCCCGCTGCTGCTCGTCAGAGGGCCTCGCCATAGACGACCTCGACATCACGCTGGCTCGACGCACGGGGGTTGGTGAGGATGCACGGGTCGTCCATCGCGTGTTGCGACAGGAACGGGATATCGGACGTGCGCACCCCATGCAGGCCCAGGGTTTCATGGAAGCCAATGGCATGCTTCAGGGCAGTCAAGTGCTCCACCAGGCGCCCACAGATCTGCCGGTGATTGAGACCACGGCAGTCGATCCCGAACACCTCGGCGATCACCTTGAAACGCTCCGGCGCCGAGCTGTAGTTGAACGCCACCACATGTTCCACCAGCACCGCGTTGCACAAGCCATGGGGCAAGTCGAGGAAACCGCCCAGGCTGTGCGACATGGCGTGCACTGCGCCCAGGATCGCATTGGAGAACGCCAGCCCCGCCTGCATGCTGCCGAGCATGATCTTCTCGCGCAGCGCAATATCGGTGGGGTTGGCGATCATCTCCACCAGGTTGCCATTGATCAGGCGCATGGCTTCCAGCGCATGGGGGTCGGTCAACGGCCCGTGGCCGGTAGACACGAAGGCCTCGATGGCATGCACCAACGCATCGATGCCGGTGCAGGCCGACAGGAACGGGTCCATGCTCAGGGTGGTCTGCGGGTCGATCAGCGACACGTCCGGCACCACCGCCTTGCTGACGATGGAGAACTTCATGCGTTCCTGCTGGTTGGATATGATCACGAACTGCGACACGTCCGCCGAGGTGCCGGCGGTGGTCGGGATCAGGATCAGCGGCGGGCTGGGCACGCGGATCATGTCCACGCCTTCGAATTCGAGGATGCTGCGTCCATGGGCCACCACGATACCGATGGCCTTGCCGCAATCCATCGGGCTGCCGCCGCCAACGGCGACGATCACGTCACAGTGGTTCTGCCGATAGATTTCGGCGCCGAGCATCACCTCTTCGACCCGCGGGTTGGGTGACACGGCGGTGTACAGGCAATAGTCGATGCCCTGGGCCTGCAGGCTGGCCTCCACATCCGCCACCCAGCCGGCGGCGATCACGCCAGGATCGCTGACCACCAGTACCTTGCGCGCACCGAAGGTTTTGGCGTAATTGGCCACATTGTGCCGGCAGCCGGCACCAAAGATGATTTCAGGCGATACGAACTTGCGAAGGGGGCTGAAACTCTGGCTCATCGGTAAGCCTGTTCTTATTGTTCTGGAAGATAAACGCCAGCGTAAAGCATCCCACCACGAAAGCAACCAGACCAAAGCGGGGCTACCGGTCATTCTATCCAGGATTTGGCGCGGGCCACCTCCAAAAATGCCAGCACGTCCTCTTCGAGCTCCGGTACATCGGGGAAGCGTTGTGCCAGGCGGTCGATGACCGTTGCCACGGTACTGTGGCCGTCCAGCAGCTCCAGGACCCAGCCGGCACTGGCATTGAGCTCGATGATGCCCCCGGCGTACAACAGCACGTGGCAACCCTTCTGTGGCGCCCAGTCCAGGCGCAAGCCTCGCCCCAAGGCAAGGGCTTGCTGGCGATCTATCAGGTTCACAGGCGCATACTCCAGGAGGATCCGGCCACCGTGGCGATGGCCGGGCCGTCATCAACGGTTGGCGAAATACATCGTCACTTCGAAGCCAATGCGCAGGTCGGTATAGGCGGGTTTAGTCCACATAGGGCAAGTCCTCTTCTTGTGCCGGAGGATTCCGGTAGAAGCATTAATGCACGGGGGTGGACCGGACCGAATGCTACTTTGGAACGAGCTTGCGGGGTGCGTTGGTACGGGTAGGCCATGCATGTGCCGGCCCTTTTGCGGGCTCGCCCGCACCCACAGGTTCTTCACCGGTTCTGGAACCAGCGGTGAACCTGTGGGAGCGGGCGAGCCCGCGAAGGCCGCGACGCGGTCTAGAAGAAGCCCAGCGGATTGATGTCGTAGCTCACCAGCAGGTTCTTGGTCTGCTGATAGTGGTCGAGCATCATCTTGTGGGTTTCGCGGCCAACACCGGACTTCTTGTACCCCCCGAACGCCGCATGCGCCGGGTACAGGTGGTAGCAGTTGGTCCACACTCGCCCGGCCTTGATCCCGCGTCCCATGCGATAGGCGCGGTTGATGTCGCGGGTCCACAGGCCGGCGCCCAGGCCGAATTCACTGTCGTTGGCGATAGCCAGCGCTTCGGCTTCGTCCTTGAAGGTGGTCACGCCCACCACCGGCCCGAAGATTTCTTCCTGGAACACGCGCATCTTGTTGTTGCCCTTGAGTAGGGTTGGCTGAATGTAGTAACCGCTGGCCAGGTCACCCTGTAGCCGCTCGGCACCACCGCCGGTGAGCAACTGCGCGCCCTCCTCCCGGGCAATCTCCAGGTACGAAAGGATCTTGTCGTACTGTTGCTCGGACGCCTGGGCACCCACCATGGTTTCGGTATCCAGCGGGTTGCCGCGGGTGATCTTGGCGATCTTCTTCATCACCTCGGCCATGAACGGTTCGTAGATCGACTCCTGGATCAGCGCCCGTGACGGGCAGGTACACACCTCGCCCTGGTTGAAGAACGCCAGCACCAGGCCTTCGGCAGCCTTCTCGATGAACGCCGGCTCGGCCTGCATGATGTCTTCGAAGAAGATGTTCGGCGACTTGCCACCCAGTTCGACGGTGGACGGGATAATGTTCTCGGCCGCGCACTTCATGATGTGCGAGCCCACCGGGGTGGACCCGGTGAAAGCGATCTTGGCGATGCGCTTGCTGGTGGCCAGCGCCTCGCCGGCCTCACGGCCAAAGCCCTGGACGATGTTCAGTACGCCTGCAGGCAACAGGTCGGCGATCAGCTCGGCAAAGACGGTAATCGACAGCGGCGTCTGCTCCGCGGGCTTGAGCACCACGCAGTTGCCAGCGGCCAAGGCCGGGGCAAGCTTCCAGGCGGCCATAAGCAGCGGGAAGTTCCACGGGATGATCTGCCCCACCACACCCAGCGGCTCGTGGATGTGATAAGCCACGGTGCCTTCGTTGATCTCACCTACGCCACCTTCCTGGGCACGGATGCAACCGGCGAAATAGCGGAAGTGGTCGGCTGCCAGCGGCACGTCGGCATTCAAGGTTTCGCGTATGGCCTTGCCGTTGTCCCAGCTTTCGGTAACCGCCAGCACCTCCAGGTTCTGCTCGATGCGGTCGGCAATTTTCAGCAGTACCAGGGCGCGGTCTTGCACCGAGGTCTTGCCCCAGGCTTCGGCGGCGGCATGCGCGGCGTCCAGGGCGCGGTCGACGTCCTGGGCCGTGGAGCGCGGGAATTCGGCAATCGGCTGGCCATTGACCGGCGAGCTGTTGGTGAAGTACTGGCCAGCCAACGGCTGCACGAACTCGCCATTGATGAAGTTGCCATAACGGGGTTTGAAGGATACGACGGCGCCTGGAGTTCCGGGTTGTGCGTAGATCATGCTGAGCCTCTGCGGGTCGGTGCCTGTCCCACGACAGGCGATGCACCGATGGTAAGAAGCCCCGCGTGCCGGGCGAATGCATCGTTGGCAGCGGGGCTCTCGTCATTTGGTAGTAGGGCCGCTTGTCACCGGATCAGCGGCGGCAAGCGGCAGTAGGCAGGCGTTAGGGCTTGGTGCTCGCTGTTTGCTGCAACTGCTTGGGCAACTTGAAGGTCCAGAGCATGCCGCCCTGGTTGAAGTCCTTGACCCGTTTGGCCACTTCGCCACCCCACAGCGGCACCGCGCCGCCCCAGCCGGAGACCACCGAAACGTACTGCTCGCCGTCCATTTCCCAGGTGATGGGCGAGCCCAGCACGCCTGACCCGGTCTGGAATTCCCAGACCTTGTCGCCGGTCTTGGCATTGAATGCCTGCAGGAAGCCCTCTGGCGTACCCGTGAACACCAGGTTGCCCTTGGTGGTCAGCACGCCGCCCCACAGCGGCGCGTAGTTCTTGTGGCGCCACACTTCCTTGCCGCTGATCGGGTCGATGGCGCGCAGCACGCCGATGTAGTCTTCGTTGAGCGGCTTGATGGTGAAGCCGGCACCGAGGAACGCCGCGCCCTTTTTGTAGGCGATGCCTTCGTTCCAGATGTCCATGCCCCACTCGTTGGACGGCACGTAGAACAGCCCTGTGTCCTTGTTGTAGGCCATCGGCATCCAGTTCTTGGCGCCGAGGAAGGCCGGGGCGACGAACACCGAGCTGCCCTTGGCCTCGCTGCCTGGTGCGCCCGGGCGGCTGGCGTCGTTGTAGATCGGCCGGCCGTCCTTGTCCAGGCCCGTGGCCCAGGTGATCTTGTCAACGAACGGGAAGCCGCGGATGAACTTGCCGTTGGTACGATCGAGCACGTAGAAGAAACCGTTGCGGTCCGCCGTGGCGGCAGCCTTGACCTCCTTGCCGCCGTCCTTGTAGTTGAACGAGATCAGCTCGTTGACGCCGTCGAAGTCCCAGCCGTCATGCGGCGTGCTCTGGAAGTGCCACTTGATGGTGCCGTCGTCCGGGTTCAGCGCCAGGCGTGAGGAAGAGTACAGGTTGTCACCGGGGCGCAGGTGCGAGTTCCACGGGGCCGGGTTGCCGGTACCGAACAGGATCAGGTTGGTTTCCGGGTCGTAGTAACCGCCCAGCCAAGGCGCAGCGCCGCCGGTCTTCCACAGGTCGCCAGGCCAGGTCTTGCCCGCCTCACCGCCGGAAATGCCGTTCTCGATCGCCTTGCCGTCCTTGTACACATAGCCCATGTGCCCTTCCACGGTGGGGCGCATCCACAGCAGCTCGCCGTTCTCCGGGTTGTACGCCTGGATCTTGCCCACCACGCCGAACTCGCCGCCGGCAACGCCTGTAATCAGCTTGCCATTGACGATCATCGGCGCGGCGCTGATGGAGTAGCCTTCTTTGTGGTCGGCGACCTTCTTGCTCCAGACCACCTTGCCGGTGTCCTTGTTCAGGGCCACCAGCTTGGCGTCCAGCGTGCCGAAGAACACCAGGTTGCCGTACAGCGCGACGCCGCGGTTGATCACGTCGCAGCAGGGGCGGATGTCATCCGGCAGACGTGCATCGTATTGCCACAGTTTCTTGCCGGTGCGGGCGTCCACGGCGAACACCCGCGAGTAGGAGCCGGTCAGGTACATCACCCCGTCCTTGATCAGCGGCTGGGCCTGTTGGCCGCGCTGCTTCTCGCCGCCAAAGGAGAACGCCCAGACCGGGCGCAGTTCCTTGACGTTATTGACATTGAGCATATCCAGCGGGCTGTAGCGCTGGCCCTGCACGCCCAGGCCATTGGTCACGATCTGCTTGGGGTTCTTCGGGTCCTGGAGGATGTCTTCATTGCTGACAGCGGCGTGAGCCGCGCCGGCAAGCAGCATGGCGCTGAGCACCAGGCTCACGGCGAACAAGGGGCGACGTGGGGATCGGGTCATGACGGCTACCTTTGGTTTTTTTGTTGTGCCCGGGAAAATTTCCCGGTGTGTCGGGAATTCTTGGTCCCGACCCGATTGCCAACAATTGCCCGCAGTGCGGAGTTTTCTAGTTCCTTGGTAGGGGCCTGAGCGATGGGTGGGTGCAGACACAGAGCGCTGTGTGGGCGGCACGGGGGCTGACAGGCACAAACAATGTCATGGCAAGCGCCGTAACTGCTGGCGCTCATACCGGGGGTACAGGTGACTGACACTGCGGATCAGCTCATAACGCGTCAGGCTGATCCCGGCAAACCGTTCAGGAATGGGGCTGCGGATCATCTCGGCCATGTCGTCACCGCGCGCCGCGCCATCACGCATCAGGCCATCGAGCCAGCCCAGGTAGTCACGCATCTGCACGAACGGCTGCGCATCACTGGCCACCGGGCCATGCCCGGGTACCAGCTGCTTCCAAGGCAGTGCCTGCAGGGTATCCAGGTCCTTGAGCCACACGTCCAGCCCTGGGCTGTTAGGCGTGGTCAGGGCGCGTTGGTAGAACACCAGGTCACCGGCGAACAGTACGCCGGTCTTTTCATCGAAAATCGCCAGGTCGGCCCCCGTGTGCCCGCCCAGCCCCAGCAACCTCAGGCGGTGCCCACCCACCTCATGCACACCCGGCTGCAACACCCGGGTCGGCAGTACCACTTCGGTACCGCGCATCCAGTCGCCAACCAGGCGATACATGTTCTCGGCCATGGCATCGCCCTGCAGGCGCAGCAGGTCGCGGGTGCCGGCCAGGGCACCGATCGGCACATCGGCAAAGGCCTGGTTGCCCAGTACATGGTCAGGATGATGATGGGTCAACAGCACTTCCACTACCGGCTTGTCGGTGAGGGTGGCAATTGCCTTGCGCAACGCCTCGCCATAGCCCTTCGACGGCCCGCTGTCGATCACCACCACACCGCTGTCGGTGACGATGAACGCGGTGTTGACCACATTGCCGCCATTGGCCTTGGCGAAATTGTCGGTGCTGCCTTCCAGCAACCAGGTGCCCTCGGCGATCTGCCGCGGTGTGAGCCGGTACGCCAGATCAGCCTGGGCTGGCAGCCCCAGGCACAGCAGCAACAGCAGGATCCAACGCATGACAGTGCCTCGGGTCAGGGGGGGAATCAGACAACGCGCTCAGGGCAGCGCCGCCTCGAACTGGTTGCCGCTGTTGTCCCGCAGCAGCAGCCGGGTTGGACCAGGGCCCTGAATGTCAAAGCCAAGGTTGGGGTTTTCGCTGACCGCCGGGTACAGCTCCAGGCTGGCTAGGCGCTGGCCATCTGCACCTTGCAACTCGGCATGGTTGAGAAAGAATTCAGGAATGCCACTGACCAGGCCGTTATCCATCGGGTGGGCCACCTGCAGGCGCAGGCGGCTGCTGTCACCACGCGGGTAGCGCCCGCCCAGCACCTCACCGAGGTGCTCCTCCCAGCCGGGCTGGGTGCGCACCACGCTGGGTGCGGTACAACCGCCGCCGGCAGCATCGATCAGGGTAGAACCGACGTGCCACAGGCCATCGCGTGTCAGTACGGCGGCGCGCAACGGTGTGGCCTGTTCGATGCGGATGCGGATCGACAACCAGGGCAACACACGCTCGCCGGGCTGAAAGTCGACGATGCGCGGCAATGGGTTCAGCTCTGCCCAGGCGATTATCCGCACCACCTCGCCTGTGAACGCCCGGGCGTCGATCTCCAGCGGCACCTGCCGTGCATCCTCGGCAAAGGGTGGCGCCAGAAGCTTCACACGGTCATCGAACACGAATGCAGCCTGGGCCAGCAACTGCTTGTGGTAGAAGTCCCACATCACGGAAGGCACCGGGTCTGTGGAGGTGCCTTGTGTCGCTGCCTGGGCGGCCCAGGGCATCCAGCAGGCCAGCAGGAAAGTTGCTCGCCAGTTCATGGCCACTCCTATTGATACATCTCCGGGACCTCGTAACGCAGGCCGTATGCGGCATACATCGCCTTGAGCCGGCCATCGCGAATCATCTCCTCCATGGCCTCCTCCACCGCGTAGGCCAGCTGCCGGTTGCTTTCATGCACGGCCATGCCGATTTCCCAAGCCTGTTTACCGAGGTTCGGGTAGGCGTTTTCTGCCAAGGCCAGTTGCGGGTCGGCGGCCTGGTGCAGCTGCCAGTCAACCTCGCCGCGCATCGCCATCACAGCGTCTACCTGGCCGGCCTGCATCGCAGCAAATGCCTGCTGCACGCTGGGGTAATGGTGGGTCCTGGCGCTAAGCATGCCGTTGAACACCGACGTCAGGTAAAACGACGGCACGCTGTCCACCTCGACCCCGACAGGATGCTGCTGGAATACCGCGACACTGGCCACCGACGGCAGGCGACGGCGATCGTAGGCCACCTGCCAACGCTCCTGCTGATAGGGGCCGAACATCACCACCTGGGCGTTTTCCAGCTCCCCCAGCTCGTTGCGCCGCTGCGCGTAGGCGCGATCGTAAGGCACCCGCATCATCAGGTCGGCCAATTGCTGATGACGCAGCGGGCTGCCACGCCAGATGTAGTCGCGCAGGTCATCGTCGAGCTTTTCTCCGGGTGGCGCCCAGATCAGTTGCAGGCGTACCCCCAAGGCCGTGGCCAGGGCCTGCGCCAGCTCCACATCGACACCACGCGGCTGGCCGTGGTCCTGAAAACTGTAGGGGGCGAAATCCTTGTACACCGCCACCTTGAGCTCGCCGGCAGCGATGATCGCGTCATAGTTGCGCACCTGCGCCTGGGCCGCCGCGCAACACAGCAGCAGGCCACTCAACAGCACCGCCCACAGACGCATGGCCGTCACTCCTCGACGTGCACGCTGTCGAGGTAGGTGCGCACCGCCCACAGGGCTTCCTGACTGAGGTAATCGGCCATCTTCGGCATGTACACGCGGCCGTCGCGAACCGCGCCGTGGCGCACCCGCTCGACGAACCATTCATCGCCAGCATCACCTGCATCGAGCATGCGCAAGTCAGGGGCGATACCACCAGACTTGGCCTCCAGGCCATGACAGGCGGCGCAGTTCTGGTTGTAGGCCGAGGCGCCGATTTCCACGGCCTTGTCGTGCTCGGGTGAGCTGCGGTACGGGTTGACCGCCGCCCAGCCGTCGTCGTCCAGGCTCACGCCAGCGTCCTTGATCGGGGTCAGGCCCTTGGTCTCCACTGCCTGGGGCACCACGTTGCCATGGGCCCAGGCTGTACCGGTCAGCACAGATGCGGCCAGCAACCCAGCAGCAAGCAACACATTGCATTTTGTTGTCATTGTTATGCCCTCACCATTGCACACAAGGCCTCAACCACAGAGGCCGTGCCGCCATCTTAGAAACACCCTGCGGGCGACCGAATGCTGCTTTGGTGGCCGGGCCGTCATCCCTTGGTAGTAGGGCTTGTGGCGAAGGGCCAATTGAGGTGCCGTGCGGGAACTTTTCCCGGCAAGGGCGGGACTTTTTCCGTATCCCGCGATAGCCGCTGCGCCCCACCCTGTGCAGGCCAAAACCTCCACTGGGAACTGCAACCATGACAATAAGATCGCTACCCGCCCTTTCCCCGCTGGCCCTGAGCGTGCGCGTCCTGCTGATGGCCGGTAGCCTGGCCCTGGGCAATGTGGCAACAGCGGCCAGCACACCCGCTGCACCTGCCGGCAAGAACGTCACCTGGGAAGACATCGCCAATGACCACCTGACCACCCGGGACGTGCTGCAGTACGGCATGGGCACCAATGCCCAGCGCTGGAGCCCGCTGGCCCAGGTCAATGACAAGAACGTGTTCAAGCTGACCCCGGCCTGGTCCTACTCCTTCGGCGACGAGAAGCAGCGCGGCCAGGAATCCCAGGCCATCGTCAGCGATGGCGTGGTCTACGTCACCGGCTCGTACTCACGGGTATTCGCCCTCGATGCCAAGACCGGCAAACGCCTGTGGACCTACAACCACCGCCTGCCCGACAACATTCGTCCCTGCTGCGACGTGGTCAACCGCGGGGCGGCGATCTACGGCGACAAGATCTACTTTGGCACCCTCGATGCGCGTGTCATCGCCCTCGACAAGCGCACCGGCAAAGTGGTGTGGAACAAGAAGTTCGGCGACCACAGCGCCGGCTACACCATGACCGGTGCGCCAGTGCTGATCAAGGACAAGACCAGCGGCAAGGTGCTGCTGATCCACGGCAGCTCCGGCGATGAATTCGGCGTGGTCGGCCAGCTGTTCGCACGCGACCCGGACACCGGCGAAGAAGTGTGGATGCGGCCCTTCGTCGAGGGCCACATGGGCCGCCTGAACGGCAAGGACAGCACCCCGACCGGTGACGTCAAGGCGCCGTCCTGGCCAGACGACCCTACCACCGAAACCGGCAAGGTCGAAGCCTGGAGCCACGGCGGCGGAGCCCCTTGGCAAAGCGCGAGCTTCGACCCCGAAACCAACACCATCATTGTCGGCGCTGGCAACCCCGGCCCTTGGAATACCTGGGCGCGCACGTCGAAAGACGGCAACCCGCATGACTTCGACAGCCTGTACACCTCCGGCCAGGTCGGCGTCGACCCGAGTACCGGCGAGGTCAAGTGGTTCTACCAGCACACCCCCAACGATGCCTGGGACTTCTCCGGCAACAACGAGCTGGTGCTGTTCGACTACAAGGACAAGAACGGCAACGTGGTCAAGGCCACCGCCCACGCCGACCGCAACGGCTTCTTCTATGTGGTCGACCGCAACAACGGCAAGCTGCAGAACGCCTTCCCCTTCGTCGACAACATCACCTGGGCCAGCCATATCGACCTGAAGACCGGCCGCCCGGTGGAAAACCCCGGCCAACGCCCGGCCAAGCCGCTGCCGGGTGAAACCAAGGGCAAGCCGGTGGAAGTCTCGCCACCGTTCCTGGGCGGCAAGAACTGGAACCCCATGGCCTACAGCCAGGACACCGGGCTGTTCTACATCCCCGGCAACCAGTGGAAAGAGGAATACTGGACCGAGGAAGTGAACTACAAGAAGGGCTCGGCTTACCTGGGCATGGGCTTCCGCATCAAGCGCATGTACGACGACCACGTCGGCACGTTGCGCGCCATGGACCCGTCCACCGGCAAACTGGTGTGGGAACACAAGGAGCACCTGCCGCTGTGGGCCGGGGTGCTGGCAACCAAGGGCAACCTGGTATTCACCGGCACGGGCGACGGCTTCTTCAAGGCCTTCGACGCCAAGACGGGCAAAGAGCTGTGGAAGTTCCAGACTGGCAGCGGCATCGTCTCGCCGCCCATCACCTGGGAGCAGGACGGCGAGCAGTACATCGGCGTGACCGTGGGCTACGGCGGTGCGGTACCGCTGTGGGGCGGCGACATGGCCGAGCTGACCAAACCGGTGGCTCAGGGTGGTTCGTTCTGGGTGTTCAAGATCCCGAGCTGGGACAACAAGACTGCACAGCGTTGACCTGCAGCGGGGAGCGGCTTGCGCCCCTCCCCGCTTCTGCCCTTCTCCTGCCCAGAGGCTTTCGCCATGAATTACCTGCCCTTTACCTTGCTGCTGGCGCTATCCCCCGCCCTGGCAGTAAACGCCGACGACGCCGGCAACGATGCCCCCTTGACCATCAACGGCTGCGTGATTGCCGAAGCCAGCCAGTGCCCGGGGGCCAACCTGCGCGGCGCCAAGCTGGCCAACCAGGACCTGCGCAAGATGAACCTGGCCGGTGCCGACCTGCGCGATGCCGACCTGCGCCATGCCCAGCTGGACCTGGCAAACCTGGAAAAAGCCCGCCTGCAAGGGGCCAACCTGACCCGCGCCAGCTTGCAACAGAGCAATCTGCGCCTGGCCGACCTGAGCAACAGCAGGCTGGTGGCCATTCAAGGCTGGGGCTTGTTCGCCCAGGGCGCACAGTTTGAAAAGGCCGACCTGCGTGCAGCCTACCTGCAGTTCGCCAGGCTGTCCGGGGCAAAGCTGCAGCGGGCCAACTTGCAGGCGGCGGACCTGGAGATGGCCTGGTTGAGCAAGGCTGACCTGCAAGAGGCCAACCTGGGCGATGCCAACCTGCAGGAGGCCAAGTTTGGCCAGAGCAACCTGGCACGCGCCGATTTGCGCGGGGCGCGGCAGCATTACGGGAATTTTCAGGAGGCCTACATGGAGGGGTGCAAGGGGTGCCCTGAAACCTGGGACGAATGAGCGAAGGGTTCGCCTTGGCAGGTTCGGCGCCTGTGAAATCGAGCGCCGCCCGCGCGGCGCATCGCGAGCTGTGCTCGCTCCTACATTTGTTTCGGGCCAGTTATTCCTGTGGGATTTGCGCGCGAGCGCCTGGGTGCATGGCTCGACATCGCGTCGGACGAACAAGGCGGTCGCGCGCGCTGGCACAGACGATAATGGCCCGAAACAAATGTAGGAGCGAGCACAGCTCGCGATGCGCCGCGCGGGCGGCGCTCGATCTCACAGGCGCCGAACCTTCAAAACCAGAACACTTACCTCACCCCGCCACCCGCACCACCCCCAGGTCAATCCCCAGATGCACCAGCTCGGCATGCGAACTGACCTGCAACTTGCTCTTGAGCAAGGTCAGGTGGTTGGACACGGTCTTGGCACTGATACACAACTGCTCGGCAATCACCCGCGCCGGGGTACCCTTGGCCAGCATCGTGAATATCTCCAGTTCGCGCTGGGTCATGCGCTGCAACCGCGGGTCACTGGTGCTTTGCTGTGACAGGCAAGCCAGCTGGGTGGCCAGGGGCTGCTCGATGTAGGCATGCCCGGCCAACACCCGCTGCACCGCCTCGATCAGCACCTCGGGCGCAGAGTTCTTGGTCAGGTAGCCCGAAGCCCCCGCATCCAGCGCCTGGCGCACCAGCGGCAGCTCGTCGTGCATGCTGAAAAACAGCACCCGCAACTGCGGCAGGCGCTGGCGCAGGCGACGGGTGGTTTCCAGGCCACTGATACCGGGCAGGCCAAAGTCCATGATCACCAGATTGGGTACCTGCTCCTGGACCCTGGCCAGCGCCTCTTCACCACTGGCAGCTTCGCGCACCTGCACCAATGGCAGCACCGCCCGCAGCAGGCTGGCGTAGCCCTGGCGGACCACGGCGTGGTCATCGACCAACACGATATTCATCACACCTCCTCGGGAATGTTAAGGGCCAGCGCCCAGCCACCGCCCGGGCGGCTGAAAATGCGTAGCTCGCCCCCAAGGCTGCGGGCGCGCTCGGCCATCGAGTGCAGGCCTACCCCTGGGCGCTGGGGCTGGTGGGCGCCGCAGCCGTTGTCGCGAATGAACAGGCGCAAGCCCTTGGTACTGCGCTGCAGGCGTACCCGCACCTGGCTGGCACCGGCATGCCGGGCGACGTTGGTCAGGGCCTCCTGCAACAAGCGGTACAAATGCGTTCTGCTCGGCCCAGTCAGCGCCGGCAAGTGCTCGCCAACCCGCAGCCGGCATTCGATACCCTGGCTGGCCTGCCACTGGCCCACCAACAGCCCGAAGGCCTCGGCCAGCGGCATGTAGTGCAGCGCCACCGGATACAAGTTGTGCACCAGCGCGCGAAAACCTTGCTGCAGGCGCTCGCAGTTGAGTTCAAGGGCCTGCGCCGTCTGCGTCACCACCTCTGGCTGTTCGGCCACCATACGCAGCAGGCATAGCTGGGCACGCATGCCTGCCAGATATTGCCCCAGATCATCGTGCAGGGTCTGCGCCAGCTGGGTACGCTCCTGCTCCTGCACTGCCAGCAGGGTCTGGGTCAGTTGGGCATTGTCGGCCTGGGCCTGCTCCAGGGTTGCGGCCATGCGGTTGAAGTGTTTCGCCAACTGGCGCGCTTCCGGCAGGCCGGCCTCGCGCAGGCGTGCCGTCAATCGCCCGCCCGAGACCTGGTGCAAGGCACCCAGCAGTTCATCCAGCAGGCGCATGGCCCGCCGCACCGCCCAGCGGATGGTCAACAGGCTCAACAACAATGCCAGGCCACAAACGCCTAGCAGTTGTTGCAGGGAGTCCCAGACTTCATCGATTTCATCCCGCGCATCCACGGCAATAAACACGCGGCGGCCATCACTCAAGTCCAGCAGCCGGCTGCTGTGGTAGCGCTCGCCGACTAACTGGCGGCCCAGCCAGGCATCCATACCGGCCTCCTGCGGCAGCCTTGGCACCTCACCCGGTGCCAGCCAATGCACCCGCACATGGCGCAGGCTCTTGGTCAGGCCGGGCTGCAGGTTTGCCGGGTCGCGTTCGGCGGTGTCGCCCAGGTACGCCACCACGGCTTCGGCTGACTGCAACTCACGCTCGACGTCGGCCACCGCCTGGTGCAACAGCACCCCGGCGCAAGCCAGCGTGACCAAGGCGAAGCATAACGTGACCCAGAGGTTGACTCGCCACAGGGCCGACAAGTTGACAAGGCGCACAAGCGGTTCTCCTCAGGCCGTTGTGGACCATCGTAAAACTGCGGCCCCCGCACTGAATTACTACCTTGGTACCGGCCGAGCGCTACTTTCTGCATATTTCCCCCTCCCGGCGGGCTTCCTATGCTGGCGCCATCTGCCGTGGAGTGTGTTATGCGCCAGCCTGCCCACCTTGCCTTGACCTGCCTGCTGGCCCTGGCCGCGACGCTGGCTACGCCCTTGGCGCCCGCCGCTCAGGGCCCGGGCGCTGCACCGCTGCACATACGCATCGGCTACCTGGGCTATCGCCCCGCCTCTGGCCCGCTGCTGTCCAATGTCATCCCCGAACCCGGCGACGCCGGGCTACAAGGCGCCGAGCTGGCCATTGTCGACAGCAACAGCACCGGGCGTTTCCTGAAGCAGCAATTTCAGCTGACCAGCGCCAACGTCGACAGCCCCGAGGCCCTG
Organism: Pseudomonas sp. LTR0; assembly: GCF_036630035.1. Taxonomy (NCBI): domain Bacteria; kingdom Pseudomonadati; phylum Pseudomonadota; class Gammaproteobacteria; order Pseudomonadales; family Pseudomonadaceae; genus Pseudomonas; species Pseudomonas sp. LTR0. Next base: position 2,337,334 of record NZ_CP123734.1, on the reverse strand, counting down.
CTGCAAGCCGCCAGGGCCCAGCATGACCAAGGCCTGCGCCTGTTCGTGGTGAATGCCCCGGCCGCCAGCCTGCGCGCGCTGTCTGCCGCCCTGCCCGACAGCCTGTTGTTCAACGCCGGCAGCCCCGACGACAGTCTGCGCAGCAGCCAGTGCCTGGGCAATGTCCTGCACAGCTTGCCGAGCCGGGCCATGCTGGCCGATGCCTTGGCGCAGTTCCTGGTACTGCGCAAATGGCAACGGGCGCTGCTGGTGGTCGGCCAGACCCCGGACGACCAGGCGTACGCCGCTGCCCTACGCCGGTCGGTGAAGCGTTTTGGCGTGCAACTGGTCGCGGAAAAAACCTGGACCTTCGATAACGACCAGCGCCGCAGCGCCCAGGCCGACATGCCGTTGTTCACCCAGACTGCCGAATACGACGTGGTGCTGGTGGCCGACGAGCGCGGTGACTTCGGCGAGTACCTGCCCTACCAGACGTGGTATCCGCGCCCGGTGGCCGGTACCCAGGGCCTGACCCCCACGGGTTGGCACAAGACGGTGGAAACCTTCGGGGCGGCGCAGTTGCAAAAACGCTTCGAGGCCCAGGCCGGGCGCTGGATGAATGACCGTGACTTCGCCGCCTGGATGGCTGTACGCAGTGTCGCCAGTGCGGCCAGCAAGCTGCGCCTGGCCGAACCTCGCGCGCTGCAGCAACTGCTGCTCAGCGAGCAGTTGCCGCTGGACGGCTTCAAGGGGCGCAAGCTCAGTTACCGCCCGTGGAACGGCGAACTGCGCCAGCCGATCCCGTTGGTTCAGCCCCGCGCCCTGGTCAGCACCTCGCCGCAGGAGGGCTTTCTGCATCCCTTCAACGAAATGGACAGCCTGGGCTACGACAAGCCCGAAGTGACGTGTAGCTACCCCTGACCCGACAACCACAACAATAAGGAATTCGCCATGCGCCGCCCCCTCTTCCACCGGGCCCTGATTTACCCCAGCCTGCTGTCGGGCGCCATGGCGCTGGCCAGCAGTCACGCCATGGCTGCCACCGCCTGGGTCTCCAACGAGAAGGACAACAGCCTCAGCCTGATCGACATGCAAACGCTGGAAGTCACCGAAACCCTGCCGGTGGGCCAGCGCCCGCGTGGCTTGCTGCTGTCGCACGACAGCAAGCTGCTGTATATCTGCGCCAGCGATTCGGACCGGGTGCAGGTGATGGACGTGGCCACCCGCAAGATCATCAAGGAGCTGCCTTCCGGCAAGGACCCCGAGCAGTTCGCCCTGCACCCCAACGACCGCTGGCTGTATGTGTCCAACGAGGACGACGCGCTCGTGACCGTGATCGACACCGTCACCGACAAGGTACTCGGGCAGATCGACGTTGGCATCGAACCCGAAGGCATGGCGGTCAGCCCTGACGGCAAGTGGGCGGTCAACACCAGCGAGACCACCAACATGCTGCACTGGATCGACACCAGCACCCAGACCCTGGCCGAAAGCACGCTGGTCGACCAGCGACCGCGCTTCGTCGAGTTCAGCAAAGACGGTTCGCACCTGTGGGCCTCGGCAGAGATCGGCGGCACGGTGACCATACTCGACGTGGCCACGCGCCAGGTGCTGAAAACCCTGAACTTCCAGATCAAGGGCGTACACCCCGACAAAGTCCAGCCAGTGGGCATCAAGCTCAGCGCCGATGGCAAGTACGCCTTTGTCGCCTTGGGCCCGGCTAACCACGTGGCGGTGGTCGATGCCAAGACCTTTGACGTGCTCGACTACCTGCTGGTCGGGCGGCGGGTCTGGCAGCTGGCATTCACCCCGGACCAGCGCCAGTTGCTGGCCACCAACGGTGTCAGCGGTGACGTTTCGGTCATTGATGCAAAGAACCTCAAAGTGCTCAAGTCGGTGAAGGTCGGGCGCTACCCCTGGGGTGTGGTGGTGACACCATGAACGCCCTCGATGTCAGTGACGTGAGCTTTGCCTATGGCCAGCGCGAGGCACTCAGGCAGGTCGGTTTCAGCCTGGCACCCGGGCGCTTCGCCGCATTGCTGGGCCCCAATGGTGCCGGCAAGTCGACCTTGATCGCCCTACTCACGCGCCTGTACGACCTGCAGCATGGCGACATCCGCGTGTGCGGCTGCTCGCTACGCAACGCTGCACGCCCGGCCTTGCGCCAGCTGGGCGTGGTGTTTCAGCAAAGCACCCTGGACCTGGACCTGAGCGTTGAGCAAAACCTGCGCTATCACGCCGCCTTGCATGGCCTGTCGCGGCGCCAGAGCAACCTGCGGGTCGCAGCCGAACTGGCCCGCCAAGGCCTTGGTGAACGCCGGCGCGATCGTGTGCGTGAACTGAACATCGGCCATCGGCGGCGGGTGGAAATTGCCCGCGCACTGCTGCATGAACCGCGCCTGCTGCTGCTGGACGAAGCCAGCGTCGGCCTCGACCCGGCCAGCCGCCTGGCGCTTAACCAGCACCTGCGCCGGTTGTGCCGCGAGCAGCAGCTCAGTGTGCTGTGGGCCACTCACCTGCTGGACGAAGTGCAGCCTAGCGATGACCTGTTGATTCTGCATCAGGGGCGCCTGGTGGCCAGTGGCACCGCCGATGCACTGAGCCTTGAGCACGGCGGTGACCTCGATAACGCCTTTGCCCGCTTGACCAACGCCCCCTCAGGAGCCAACGCCCGATGAACGCTTACTGGCAATGTTTCAACGGCATCATGCTGCGCGAGTGGCTGCGCTTCGTGCTGCAGCGTACACGCCTGCTCAGCGCGCTGGTGCGCCCGTTGCTGTGGTTGCTGGTATTCGCTGCCGGGTTTCGCGCAGCGCTGGGCATTGCCATCATCGAGCCCTACGACACCTACATCCCCTACGAGGTGTACATCATCCCCGGCCTGGCCTGCATGATTCTGCTGTTCAACGGCATGCAGGGCTCACTGTCGATGGTTTACGACCGCGAGATGGGCAGCATGCGCGTGTTGCTGACCAGCCCGCTGCCACGCCCATTCCTGCTGGGCAGCAAACTGCTGGCAACTTCGTTGATTTCCCTGCTGCAAGTCTATGCCTTCCTCGCCATCGCCTGGTTATACGGGGTACAGCCACCGGCTGCGGGCTTGCTGATGGCACTGCCAGCGTTGCTGCTGGTAGCCTTCATGCTCAGCGCCCTGGGGCTATTGCTGTCGAACGCGATTCGCCAGCTGGAGAACTTTGCCGGGGTGATGAATTTCGTGATCTTCCCGCTGTTCTTCCTGTCTTCGGCGTTGTACCCGCTGTGGAAAATGCGCGAGGCCAGTCAGTGGTTGTACTGGCTGTGTGCTGTGAACCCGTTCACCCATGCCGTAGAGCTGGTGCGGTTTGCACTTTATGAGCGATTGAACCTGCTGGCGCTGGCGGTATGCCTGGGCTTGACCGCATTGTTCACCCTGCTGGCGATACTCACCTTCAACCCCCAGCACGCGGCGCTGCGCAAACCACGCTGAGCGGCCACAAGCCGAAGGTTCATGTGGAGAGGCGCGCAGCGCCCTTTGCGCCCGGCCATCTACTACTTTAGTACCGCCTTTGCTGTCTAATCGTCGCATTCACAACGCACCGTCCCTGGCATGTAATGGGCCTATAACAAGAAGGATAAAACCATGCCACGTGCCCCGCGCCCTTTGTTGGTTGCCCTTGCGCTGAGTCTGTCGCTGGGTATCGCCCACGCCGACACCACGCCGCTGTTCTCCGCCGACGGCTATCGCACCACGCACTATCGCAGCCCGACCCCGCAACAGGTCGAAGGCGGCCAGGTCATCGACACCGCCACACTGCAAGGCCTGCTGGGCCAGACGCCCAGGCCGGTGCTGATCGACGTCTATCGCCGTCAATGGCTGCAAGGTCGCTTCATAGAAGACGAACCGCACAGTAACCTCCCCGGCAGCCTGTGGCTGGCCAACACCGGCAACGGCGCACTGAGCCCGGCATGGCAGGACTACTTCGTGCGTAACCTGCAAAGAGCCACGGCCGGTCACCCGGACCAACCGCTAGTCTTTTACTGCCGCTCCGATTGCTGGTTAAGCTGGAACGCGGTAAAACGCGCGAAAGCCTTGGGCTATAACAACCTGTATTGGTACCGCGACGGCCTGGATGCCTGGCAGCAAGCCAACCTGCCATTGCAGCCGGCACAACCGGTACCGTTCCCCTGAAATGCCTGCATATGCGTGCCCCGCTCCATCCAATAAAAACAAGGTGAAAAGGCCATGTACAAAATTCTGATTGCCGACGATCACCCCCTGTTTCGCGAAGCCATCCACAACGTCATCAGCGATGGTTTCCAGGGCAGCGAGGTCATGGAGACCGCCGACCTTGAAAGCGCCCTGGCCCTGACCCAGGCGCATGACGACCTCGACCTGATCCTGCTCGACCTGAACATGCCCGGCATGCACGGCCTCAATGGCTTGATCACCTTGCGCAACGAGGCGCCGACCACGCCGGTGGTCATCGTTTCGGCCGAGCAGGAAAAGCAGATCGTGCTGCAGGCCATTACCTATGGTGCCGTGGGCTTCATCACCAAGTCGTCGCCACGCTCACAGATGATCGAAGCGATCGAGCAAATCCTCAATGGCAATGTCTACCTGCCGCCAGACATCATCCGCGCGCAGAAAAGCAGTACCAGCCGGCGCCATAACGATGCACCGAGCTTCCCGCCGGAAATGCTCCAAGCCCTGACCCGTAAGCAACTGCTGGTGCTCGAGCGCATGACCAAAGGTGAATCGAACAAGCAGATCGCCTACACGCTGGACATCGCCGAAACCACGGTCAAGGCCCATGTTTCGGCGATCTTGCGCAAACTCAATGTGCACAACCGGGTACAAGCCATTCTCAGTGCCGGCGATATCGATTTTGCTGATTATCTGCGCCGTTGATCCCTGCCCGCCGTTTCGCGGATAAACCCGCGAAGCGGCCACCCGTTATGCCACGCCACTGGCCAGCAGATGGCTCATCGCCGTCTTGAGTTTCATCGGCCTTACGGGCTTGTGCATCAGCGTGTGACCCAGCTCGCGGATCTGCTGCTTGAGATCGTTGCTGTAGTTGGCAGTGATCATCAGCGCCGGTAGCGGCTGGGCACGGCGGGCATTGATCCGCGCTACGGCGTCGACACCATTGCAGTCGTTGTCCAGGTGGTAGTCGGCAATCAACAGGTCGGCCTCGGCGTGGTAGTTGTCCACCTGGCGCGCCAGGTCTTCCTCCGACAGCGCAGTGACCACCCGACAGCCCCAGCCTTCCAGCAAGGTGCGCATGCCCGCACAAATCGCCGCATCGTTATCCAGCACCCACACCCGCGCCCCGCGCAGGCGTTCGAGCATCGGCTCGCATATCGCCTGGCTCGGCTGGGCTTTGGGGGCGGTGGCGCTCAGCGGTACCTCGACTGCGAACACTGACCCTTTGCCCAGCCATGACCGCACGCGGATCCGGTGGCCGAGGATGCCGGCGATCTTCTCCACGATCGCCAGGCCCAGGCCCAGCCCACGGTCCTGGTCCGGGCGCTGCACATCACCACGCTTGAACTCCAGGAACATGTCTTCCAGATGTTCTTCGGCAATGCCGATGCCGCTGTCCCATACTTCAATCCGCACGCCACCGCGCTGGCGCCGACACCCCAGCACCACGCGCCCACTGCGGGTGTAGCGAATGGCATTGCTGAGCAGGTTGCGCAGGATGCGCGCCAGCAGCTGAATGTCACTGCGCACCACGGCAGAACACCCCACAAAGTGCAGCGCCAGCCCTTCGCTACGCGCCACCTGGGCGTATTCGGCGGCCAGGTTGTCCATCAGCTCGCTGAGGGCGAACGGGGCGACATCGGCCTTGATCACGCCAGCATCGAGCTTGGAAATATCTACCAGCGTGCCCAACAGGTTTTCCACATCCTCCAGCGAATTGCTGACATTACGCACCAGGTGGGCAGCGTTTTGCGGCTCGTCGCGTTCGAGCAACGCGCTGGTGAACAACCGCGCCGCGTTCAGCGGTTGCAACAGGTCATGGCTGACCGCAGCAAGGAACTTGGTTTTCGACAGGTTGGCCTGCTCGGCCTCGCGCTTGGCCTCGCGCAGACGCGACTCGGCCTGGCTGCGCTCTTCAATTTCACGCAGTAACTGGTCGTTGAGGCTGGTCAGTTCGGCAGTGCGTTCGCGCACCCGTTGCTCCAGGTGCTGATAGGCCTGGTGTAAGGCCTGTGCGGTGTTGCGGCGCTCGGTGATGTCGCGAATCAACACGAAGATACCCACCACTTCGCCACTGGCCAGGCGGTTCGGTACGTAGGAGCGCAGCATATAGCGTTCCTGACCGTTGATATTGGTTTCGGCAAATTCAAACGTCACGCTCTCCCCCGCCAGCGCCCGTACCACGTAGCCTTCCAGGCGCTGGTAGTGCTGCTCGCTGTGGGCCGCGCGCAGGCTCTGGCCCAGCATCACGCCATGCGGCCAGCAATACCACTCTTCGTAAACCTTGTTGGTGAATTCGTAGACCAGATCGGCGTTCAGGTAGGCGATCAGCGCCGGGACGTTGTCGGTAATCAGGCGAATCTGGTGCTGGTGGGCCGTCTCGGCCCGTTGCCTGGCCTCGCTGAGCAGGCGGTTGACGGCCTTGAGCTCGGCCATGGCCTGGTTCAGCGCATCAGTGCGTTCGCGCACCTGCTCGGCCAGCACCACCGAATGCTGGAACGCGGCGTATGGGTCATTGCCCCGGGTCACACCCGACTCGATGCGCTCGATCAATGCGTCATTGATGCGCTGCAGCTTGTGGTTCTGGTGCTGCAGCCGAGTCAGCTCGGCCTGCAGTTCAGCGACCGACAGGAGGCCGGTTGCGGGCAATGGCGACCCCGGTGAAGGTCTGGTTGATGTGCATGCCATTGAACTGTTCTCCGTAGGTGTTGAAACCGATCACCCGTTGCTCGCGCAGGAACGCGCCGACCGGCTCCAGGCCGTGATGGGCCTCCAGTTCCAGCCGCCGCAGGAAACAATCACAACCGATAGTCAGCAACAACGGGCCGAGGCGCTGGTGCAGGCCATCGAACAGCTGGTGCAGGTTCGGCAACAGCGGGCCCGGAGTCATGGCCGTGAGCACGATGCCGTTCTCCACCGCGCAGTAGAAGCTCAGGCTGAGGTCAGGATGCATTTGCTGGATCGCCCGCACGTAGTACTGATCATGAATGCGCACGGCTAGCGGGTGGGCGGCGAACACCCGGTGATCGAGCGCATCCACGGGCACACCGATGTGGCGGGCATACTCCTCCGCCGCCGGCTCGGCATTCAGTTCGAAAACCCGGCGCTGGGCGCTGTCGGCACCGGTTACCACCAGCTTTTCCTGGCGCGGCAGGATGTGATGCGTGGTGAACACTTCGAAGTCGAGCCAGGTGTTGACCAGCACCACCACGGCTGCGCCGTTGTGGAATGTACCGCCGTAATACACATGGGTGCGGTTCAGGTAGTTGTCGTCACCGGCCGAGCCGCCGAAGTGCGGGATATCCCCCAGTGCTGCGCTGAGTGCGGCAAGCACCATTTCCTCGCGGCTGGACAAGCCATCGAGCAGTGTGAGTGCAAAACTGTGGCCCTTGATTGGCGCCAGGGTATTGCTGCGGCAGGTGCCGACCAAGCGCTCGACCATCTGCTGCGCGTCGATCAGGCTGAAGCGCTCCATCTCATCGATCAACGCAGTGGCGATCGAAAAGTGTCGGTGATCAAAGCCCACCGCCGTCACGCAATTACGGCCGTAGCCCAGCGGGGTGATTTCACCGGCGCTGGTGCAGCCGACCAGGCGTATGCCGCCAAAATCCTGCTCCAACGCTTCGCCCAAAGCCTGCAAGTCGTATTCGGCGGAACAGAAGAACAGCACGAAACCCAAATGCGGGTGCAGCAACTGCCGCGCCAGGTCCTGGGCGGCCAGCCGTGCGTCGGTAGCCTGAGACATGGCACTGACCACACCGTCGTTATGAGCCTGTTGCATCGTGGTCTCCGGCACGGGGTGGCTGAGCGATCAGTTTAAGGAGGTGGTAGCGGGTGACGAATGCTACTTGGGTAGCGGGTGGGCGGTTCCATGGGCGTAAAAGGCCGCGTCAATCGGGGCCGCCTTGCGGCCCCGGGCGCTTACCAGGTCAATACCGCGCCCACGGCAAAGGTATCGGTGTCTTCGTTCTGCGCACTGGTGTCATGCCCGTCGATGGAAAACTGGTTGTACTCGGCCACCAGTTTCAGGTTGTCGTTGATGTCATGGAACAGCGCCACACCCCGGGTCTCGTAGTCCGCACCGCTGTCAACCGCACCATTGCCATCGTCCTTGGTCTTGCCATAGGACAGCGCCACGCGGTTCTTGCCGAACTTGTACGAGCCCTGCAGCAGGTAGCCGTCACTGTCGACATTGCGCAAAACCGGTTCGCCGGCATTGTTGGTGAAGAACGGGTTGATGCCCTTGGCCTGGAACCCCGAGCCGGTCAGCGACCAGCCGCCCATCTTTGCCTGCACCCCGTAACCCACCCCCTTGGAAGTGACCGTCTCTACCGTGGAGTCAGTATTGTCCGAGGTCTGGTAACTGCCGTTTATCCAGCTGTAGATCTGCGCCCCACCCAGGTCGAACTGGTAGGTGATCTCGCTCTCGGTGCGTGGGTTTTCCTGGTAGGCCTTTCCGGTCGGGCTGCTGTCGTTGGTGTCCACCGGGTCCATGATGCCCACCGCCACCCGCAGGCCGTCCATCACTGGCGTGCGGTAGGTGATCTGCGAGGTTGGGAACGGGTACGGGTAACCGCTGCCAATGTTGCCGAATGACACCCCGCCGCCGTCCACCAGCCCCAGGGTGTCGCTGACCTGGCCATAGCCGGCCAGCAGTTCGTCGAGCAGGATGTTGGAACGGGCGAACAGCCCGAAGTCCTTGCCGATCAGCACCTCGCCCCACTCGGGGTTGGCCACCGTGCCGTAAAACTGGCGTACGTCGATGGCGGTGTCGGTGCCGTTGGTTTCACTGTCGTTGATGGTTACCCAGAACGAGGCACGCGCGCCGAGCTTCAGGTCATCCACCTGCTTGCCCATGTTGAAGCCCAGGTAGTTGGGCAAGAAGCCCATCTTCACCCGCGACTGGCGGCGGTCAAACTGCTCGCCCTCGCGGTCGACCTTGCTGTTGACGTAGAAGGCGTTGATATAGCCATCGGTGGAAAACGTCGTCTGGTCCTTGTCGTACAGCATGATCTCGGCTTCGGCGACGCTGCTCAGGCCAAGCGCAGAAAAGCTGGCGATGGCGGCTGCGAGAAAACGAGGCGGCAGGTGCTTATTGTTGTTGTGCATGGCGCGCTCCAAACGGGGACGGGATGTCGGAGGCGATTATCAGAAGTGGGCAAATTGCCAGGAACGCTGCTTTGGCGTGGGGTGGCGAGTGCTTTGGGGCGGGAGGGTGTGGCCCGGTGATTTGGTCCCGGTACCTGCTTGGGTCTGGGTTCGAGACTTAGGACTTAGACATGAGTGGTAGGCAGGTATCAGTACCGCTGCATGAGCGGGTTAGTACGGTCAATTGCAGGCGTGGCTGTGTTGAAGATGCGCGGGGGATGGCACCGGCATTGCCGGTGTTCGCGGCTAAAGCCGCTCCTACAGGTGCCGTGCAAGACCCGAAGGTTGCGAGCGTCTGTGGGAGCGGGTTTACCCGCGAAGGATGCTACGCGGTCGCTGGCATTGCGTCCGTTCAGGAAGCCAGTGCCTGCGAACGCTGGCAAGCGGGCATTTCATAACGGTGCGGTTGCTGCCAGGCCAGCCGTGCCTGCACATCCACCACCGCATCCTTCACCTTCTGCGCCCAGTGCTCATCCTTCGGGCACACCACCACCACGCGGAAACCGTGGTCGACACCTTCCAGGCGCACACCTTCGGAATCATCTACGTGCAGATCAATATCAAAAGCCGAAGGCAGCTTGGAGGGAGAGTTTTCCAGCCCACGTTGGGCCAGGATATGCTGGTGCCGATCACTGTTGACCACGCCATCGACATGAATGCCGTAAAGCATCAGCCACCGGCGGATGTAAGCCGGGGTGCGCCCCGACGAGGTGTAGATCCAGATGCTGCAGCCCTGGCGGCGCAGGTCGCGGATCAGTTCACGGGTGCCGCTGCGCAGGGGCTCACCCAGCCAGCGATGGACGAAACCCGGCAGCTTGCTGTCTTCGGCAGCAGCGTGCTCGGGCAGGCAGGCCAGCGTGTCGTCGATATCGAACGAAATGCGTACCTGGCCACGCTTGAGCTTGCGCTCGATGGCTTGCCGCCCTCGGGCGAACAGTGATGAATGTTGCATCAGCGGCTCCCCTCACAGGCAGGCTCGGGCGTGCCGCTCAGGAAGAACTTGCCGGGCTCAGGCGCCTTCGCTTCCAGGAAAGCGGCGTACTTTTTCTTGATCTTGGGGAGTTCGTACAAAGCCTTGACACCGTGTTTGGCGGAGTTGCGTATGACCGAGGACGGGTTGAAGTAACCCTCGGCGTTATCCAGCGACAGCACGAATGGCGGCAGCCCGGCACGCATCAGCAAATAGCTGACAATAAGCGAACCCGTGCGGTTGTTGCCTTCGATGAACAGCTGCGGCTTGCTGAGGATCCGTACATACACACCCGCGGCCCGCTTCCAGATCGAATCGCTGCGGTACGAGCAGTACCAGTTGTACAAATCCTTGATGCCACCTTCCACGTTGTTGAAAAAATGTGCCTCGGTCGCTGCAAGGTGCGGGGCGAACTCCAGGCGACGGGCCGGATCGCTGCCGCATAGCACGGTGGCATTGATTTCCAGCATCAGGTTCAGCTGTTGCAGGTCGAACAGGTCGATACCGCGGGCGACATAGTCGTCAATCAGCGCATAGCCTTCAACCACATTCAGCAGCACCTCGTCGGTAAACGGGTCCCGCGGTTCGGTGAAATGCTGGCTGAGTTCGGTAAAACGGCCCTGCACCTCGCGCAGTGCGCGCTCTACCGCTGACAGATCAAGACGACGTGTCGCTCGCATTGGTAATCCTGGGTAACACTTTAACGGAAGGTAACGCGGCCAGGCGTCGCAACCATCCTGGCTGCAACACCTGGCCACCTTGGGCTTGCATGACTCAGCTGAACTTGCCGCTGATGTAATCGCTGGTCAGCTGCTCGCGCGGGTTCTGGAAAATCTGCGCGGTTGCGCCCATCTCGACCAGATAGCCGGTGCGGGTGCCCTGGGAAATGTCGACCGAGAAGAACGCGGTGGTGTCGGCCACACGAATCGCCTGCTGCATGTTATGGGTCACCAGCGCGATGGTGTAGTCCTTCTTCAGCTCGACCATCAGTTCTTCCACGCGGCGGGTGGCGATCGGGTCGAGTGCCGAGCAGGGCTCGTCCAGCAACAGCACTTCCGGCTCGGTGGCGATGGCACGGGCGATGCACAGGCGCTGCTGCTGGCCACCAGACAGTGACAGCCCGCTGACCTTGAGCTTGTCCTTCACTTCGTCCCACAGCGCGGCGCCTTGCAAGGCGTGCTTCACGCGATCGCCCAGGTCGCCTTTATAGCGGTTCAGGCGCAGGCCGAAGGCCACATTGTCGAAGATGCTCATCGAGAACGGGTTGGGCTGCTGGAACACCATGCCGATATAGCGGCGCACCACAACAGGGTCGACGCCCTTGCCGTAGACATCCTGCCCAAGAAAGTGCACATGGCCTTCGAAGCGGAAGCCCTTCACCAGGTCATTCATACGGTTCAAGCTACGCAGCACGGTACTTTTGCCACAGCCCGAAGGGCCGATAAAACCGGTGATCTCGTTTTTCCTGATCGGCACATGGCTGTCACGCACGGCCATGAAGTTACCGTAGAAAATCTTGTCGAGCTTGCAGTCCATGACAATGGGGGCTTCGCTGACCATGGGAGCGGCTCTTTGCGCAGTGGATACGTTCAAGTTGGATGCTCCCTTTCTCAATACTTGGGCTTGCCGAAGACTCGGCTCAAAATGTTGATGACCAGCACGATCATGACCAGCACCAGCGAGGCCGCCCAGGCGAGCTCGAGCTGGTTGTCGAACGGCATGCCGGAGAAGTTGTAGATCAGTACCGCAAGCGAGGCTGTGGGGTTCATCACCGCCAGGTCGCCGTCGTGGTAGATCCAGTAGTTGCTGAACAACGCGGTGAACAGCAGTGGCGCGGTTTCGCCAGCGGCGCGGGCCACGGCCAGCATCACCCCGGTAAGGATGGCCGGCAGGCCGGTAGGCAGCACGATTTTCCAGATGACCTGGGCGCGGGTGCAGCCCATGCCGTAGGCGGCGTCCTTCATGATCTTGGGCACCATCTTCATCGACTCTTCGGCAGTCAGCACCACGATCGGCAGCATCAGCACCGCCAGCGCCACGCCGCCTGCCGGTGCCGAGTAGGTACCGGTGGTCATCACCACCAGGGCGTAGGCAAACACACCGGCCAGGATCGATGGCAGGCCAGTGAGCATCTTGGCGGCAAAGCGCGCAGCATTGGCCAGCTTGCTGTCGGGGCCGAGCTCGGCCAGGAACACCGCTGCCAGGATACCGACCGGCACAGCGATGGCGGCGGCAATGCCGACCATGACGAAGGTACCGGCCATGGCGTTACCGAAGCCGCCGCCCATTTCGAAACCGGTAGGTGGCAGTTCGGTGAACACTTCCAGGTTGAGCCGTGCGCCACCGCGGGTGATCAGCATGTACAGCACGGAAATCAGCGGCACGCTGGCCACCAGTGCCGCGAACCAGGCCAGCGTGGTCAGGATCAGGCTGCGCAGGGCACGGCCTTCCAGCTTGCGCTGCAGGCTGGGCAACGCGGCTACAGGGGTCGTCAGGTCAGTCATTGTTTGTTACCACGCTGGGCGTAGAGCATGATCATCGAGCCGAGGACGTTCACCAGCAGGGTGATGAACATCAGTACCAGTGCCGCGTACATCAGCACTTCGACCTCGTTCGGGCCGGCTTCCGGGAAGTTCAGCGCCAGCAGCGCCGCCAGGGTGTTAGCCGGTGCGAACAAGGACAGGGAAATGGTGTTGGCGTTGCCGACCAGCATGGCCAGCGCCATGGTTTCACCGAGTGCACGGCCAAGGCCCAGCACCAGCGAACCGAAGATGCCGGTAGCCGCCGAGGGCACCATCACCTTGAGGATGGCTTCCCAGTGGGTGGTACCCATACCGTAGGCAGCCTGCTTGGTTTTCATCGGTACGCTGGTCAGCGCATCCTGGGAAACCGCAGCGATGGTCGGCAGGATCATGATCGCCAGTACCAGCGCCGCAGGCAGCAGGCCTGGGCCACTGAGGGAGGTGCCGAAAAACGGGATCCAGCCCAGCTCGCTGTTCAGCCAGGCGGTCAGCGGGCGAATCGCCGGGATGACCACATAGATGCCCCACAGGCCGTACACCACGCTGGGGATGGCGGCGAGCAGCTCGACGATGGTGCGAAACACCGCGGCAAGCTTGGCCGGAAGGAAATCCTGGGTCAGGAAAATGGCCATGCTGACGCCGAAGAAACCGGCGATCAACAGGGCGATCAAGGCGCTGTACAGCGTGCCCCAGATCGCTGGCAGAATACCGTACTTGCCTTGGTTAACGTCCCAGACACTACCGAACAACACGTCAAAACCGTGCTTTTCAATGCCGGGCAGTGCCTTGCGGCCCACTTCGTAGACCAGCGCGAAGACCAGCGCCAGCACCAGCACCACGCCAATGCGCGCAAGCGCACGGAAGGTGCGATCGACCAGAAAGTCTTTCGCAGACGGTGGCTGGCACGCGGAGTCGGGGTTATCCGGTATGGCAAAAGGTGTGTTCATTGGCGAGTTCCGGGACAAGAGACAAACACCCCCGGCACGGCTTCATGCCAATACCGGGAGCGCCTGGGTATTACTGGATGTTGGCGGACGCTTTACGCACCTGGTCGACTACCGACGGCGGCAGCGGGATGTAACCCATCGAGTCGGCGATGGTCTGGCCTTTGGTCAGGCTGTACTCGACCATTTCACGCATGGCCTTGGCCTTTTCCGGGTTGCCGTTGTCCTTGCGGAAAATCATCCAGGTATAGGAAGTGATCGGGTAGGACTTGGCACCGTCCGGGTCAGGCAGCCAGGCCACCAGGTTTTCCGGCATGTTCACCGCAGCCAGTGCTTCGGCACCGCTCTCGGCATTCGGCACGACGTATTGGCCAGCCTTGTTCTGCAACATGGCGAAGTCGACCTTGGCCAGCTTGGCGAAGCCGTACTCGATGTAGCCGATAGCGCCCGGGGTCTGGCGGACGGTGGCGGTTACGCCGTCGTTCTTCGGCGACTTGATGAACTTGTCGGTGGCCGGCCAGTTGACGGTGTTGCCTTCGCCCAGCCCTTGCTTGAAGTCAGCGTTGATGGCCGACAGGTGCTTGGTGAAGACGGCAGTGGTGCCGCTGGAGTCGGCACGCACGACCACGGTGATCGGGGTGGCAGGCAGCTTCAGGTCAGGGTTGGCCGCAGCGATTTGCGGGTCGTTCCACTGGGTGATCTTGCCGAGGAAGATATTGGAGTAGACGTCGCGCGGCAGCTTCAGCCCTTTAGGGTTACCCGGCAGGTTGTAAGCCAGGACGATTTCACCGGCGGTCATTGGCAGCAACTGCACGCCTTCGCCAACCTTGGCAATGTCTGCTTCGCTCATGGCCGAGTCGCTGGCGGCGAAGTCGACGGTCTTGTTCAGGAAGTCCTGAACGCCCGCGCCGCTGCCCTTGGACTGGTAATCGACGGTGACGCCAGCCGTGTTCTTGCTGAAGTCCTTGAACCAGGTCAGGTAGATCGGTGCAGGGAAGCTGGCGCCCGAACCGGTCAAGCGGACGTTTTCTGCAGCAAAGGCTGCCGAGGTGGCGCAAAGGGAAACCGCAACGGCGAGTGCAGCAGACTTCATCAGGCGTTTCATCAAAAAAGTGCTCCGTGTGATGGCCAGCACACTTTGCATCAGCTGTGTTACAACTTTGTGACTGTTGAATGGCAAGCCGCGCGGTAGAGCTTTTTGCCTGTGCCATCAGCCGCTGAGCCGGGACCCTGAAACGGTTCCAGCCTCATCGCAAACGCTTGAATGTGGCGATAGACCCTGCAAAGCAGCACCAGAAACAAGAACGGGCCACAGCAGGCGATCAACCAATACTGGCGAGATCTGCATCACCGGCATCCCCACAGCGGTTGCGGCATGCACATTCGAACTCGGCTTGGGCACGGGTGGAAAAGTTCAGGCTCAGACGCATCTTGTCTTGCGTGTCATAGAGGTCGTACCCCTCCGCCAGTGCGGCAGGAAAGCCAAGCCGTCGAGGATAAGCCTCTTTCTTGGGTGGCACTGCGGGAACCACAACGAAGCGTGTCTGCATGATCATCCCCTTCGGCAGTGCTTAAGTATTAGTACTGCTATGTGAAAGCATCAAGATGACTCATGCAATATTTTGGGTCAGCCGACTATTTTCGCTGCGATGAGTGAGCAGAAGCCCAGCAGGCAAATGACCCCGATGCCATAGAACAACGTTCTCCATGGCTGCAGGCCCCGCAGATAGGCCAGCGTATGCAGGACCCTGGCAACCGTGAACACCGTACTCAGCCACAGCACCGGTTGCGTGGCTGCTTCCAACGCGACAGCCAGCCCGCCGAGGGCAAAGAATATGGGAATGTTCTCCAGATCATTGGCCCATACCTTGGCAGCACGTGTCACCTGCGGGCGTTCAACGGCCTGGGCGACGCGCCTGAACACGGCAGCGTCCTCCGGGTTGGTGAACGCGACGAAGCGCAAGCGGTGATAGCCCTGATAGCAGGAAACCAGGAACATCTTGAGGAACAGCACCACCACGCACAGCGCATAGACCTGCAGAGCACCGCTCATGGCTGGCGCCCCTCGGCAACGCCTCTGGTTACCAGGTACAGCAACGGCCCCAGCGAAACGAACATGACGGTCAGCATCAGGTAAGGCAGCACCGCGATCCCGGCTCTGCCGCGCACGCGGTTGTCTCTCATCATCCAGCAACCGGCCAGCCCGGCCATCAGGTACAGGTCGATGACCACCTGGGCGGTGTCCGGCCGCGCCAGCAGTGCCAACCCGAATGCCAGCAGCGATTGCTCGGCAATCAGCAGCGTCCAGCCGGTGTACAGCGAAAACAGCACCAGTACCGCCAGCGCGCAGATACGCAAGCCCATATGGCTCTCCTTGATAGGGTTTGCCGGCACAGTAGTGATAGGGTTGCTTGCACTCAATGACCCGTGAGGTCATGGACATTGCACTCAAGGACGATCAGGGCAACGTATGATCATCGCCCACTGCCTTTGCTCAATCCAGAAGGCTGCCCAAATTACCGGGCTACTTGAAACCTTCCCTAGGCACTGTATGAAAAGTAATGTCGTAGACACCGCCGCCAGCAAGCCAGCGAGACCATCGCAGCGAAGCTTTCCGCCAGCTTGCAATAGCGTGTACCCAGACGGCGGTGCTCCTTCAATCAACCCAATAGACGTTCGATAGAATTGCGTTGCCGATACTTGGGCCTGTCAAACAGCCGCGGCAAACCCGGCTTCGGCATACGTTTCATGTCACGTAGCGGAATCACCGGTTGCATCCGATAGCGGTCGCAGCATTGCCGCAAGGATTCTGCGTCATACCCTTTGTCGGCCAAGAGCAAACGGCAACGATTGTGTGGCCGGCCTCGACTCGAAGGGATGTGGACACCGTCCAGCAGTCGTTGAGCATGGGAGATGTCGCTGGCGTTTCCGCCTGAGAGCGTGAAGTGGAGTGGGATGCCACGAGCGTCACTGACCATGTGAATTTTCGTCGCCAACCCGCCCCGGCTTCGTCCAAGTGCGTGGTCCGTTGGTTCTTCGCCCCCCTTTTTTGCCTGCGCCTGAAGAGGCACGGGTGGCTCTCACGGCGGTTGAGTCGATGCACCAAGTGTTCAAGTCAATCAGGCCCTGCGCATTGAGCTTGAGGTGTAACCGCGTGAGCATCTTGTTGAAAATTCCTTGATTTCGCCAGTCTCGAAATCGTTGATAGACCGTCGACCAAGGCCCGAATCGTTCTGGCATGTCCCGCCAGGTTGCACCGGAGCACAGCACCCATAAAACGCCGTTGAGCATCAAGCGATCATCGACTCTTGGGCGTCCTGTACGTCGATGTGCGGTGAAGAGGTCCGCGACTATTTCCCATTCTGCATCGGAAAGTTCGTATCGCTTGGACATGGCAGAATCCTTCGCCTAAAAAGCGAGAAATCTACGGAAAATCGGCTTCCAGAGACTCCAGTGAGGTTTCAAAGGTCTTCATACAGAACCTAAGCTTACACAAGGTTCCACTGCCCCTCAAAATGGCGCCTCGTTAGGCCTAAGAAGCACTACAGAATCTCTTATACCTGACCGGACTGCAATTAAATGATATGCAGGCTCCCTGATGACAATTTCTAAATTTCTACGCATCTCTGCGACGCCCTCACGCACTCTAATCGAATAGTCTCGCCCTAATTTGAGGCGACTGGCGTATTTGATATAAACTCCGTATAACTCTGGTGTTTTCCCGCGCATCCAAAGACTTCGAGCGTACATAAAAGGGTGGTACGGATCAGGAGCAAGATAGAATCCCTTTCCAAACAGTTGAGCATGGCTGGAACCTTGAAACGCTGGATCAAGCCCTGACATCAAGCTGGGGCCATGCTCCTTCGAACTTCCGTGAGCTCCAAGATAATCCCAGTCACTGATGTCCTCCACACCAGGCGCACTAGAAGCAAGCGACGGTGCGGAGGCAGACCTCGCTCTCGTTTCTCGGGTATATATTTTGGTCTGGCTTGTAGTAACCGCGTTGAATAACCGACCCGCCCCTTTCGCTTCCTTAATGAAGCCAGCTTTTAGGCCAGCCCACCTGAAGAATCGAGATAAAAATGTTGGCACTGGAAAACGCCCGCTCGGGTCTCGTAAATTTATTGGATCCCCAAGGCAACAACAATAAGAATTAGTCCCACCCCGCCCGAACGGACTCATACTGTCTGGGGAGTTGAAACGCATTAAGACAGGATTGAGCCCTCGATGGCCATTACCCAACAGATAGTGCCCAGTTACTGGATCTTCTCGCTCGCCATTAAATGCAATTAACTGTGAACATCCCGAGCAGTATCCATAAGGTGTATAGCTGAGAGCCCGCCACAACTGGCATTGACTTTCATCCATGCTATTTTTAATTTTTCGTGCCATCAGCGTGCACCTCAAAGCTGCCTTTAGCACGACTGTCTCATAACAAGCCTGAAACCACTACTGGCATAAATACCAGTTTTCATGCTGACAAACTCCTGCTATGCGTGTAACGCTTATATAGCCAACGGAGGAAGAAGAGGACAGGATCAGGAGCACCAAGCACCATGATCTATTCGGTGGACCGTTATCTGGTAGAAATCCGAGCCCCATTGAAATCTACCCATTAAATCCAGCATCATTTCAGAAGTCCCCTAGTAGCAGATCTATCAGTTTCTCCTGAGCGACACCCAGGTGGAGATCAACAAACATTATTTGAAAAATTGTGCTTATTCGTTGAACAAGACGGGGGTCCGTCGGAAATTCATACCTGCAATGATAGCGCTGAAGATAAGTATTCCGATCGCGGAAAACATGACCCAGCGAACAACCTGCTTCCAATCGCCAGACCTCCAACAAAGAGGCGTTGGCGCCCCACCCTGTCACCGAGGATGCCCGCACCCAATAGCAAGCCAGCGACGATCGATGGATACATGTTGACGATCAAAAACTTGTCGGTAGTGGATGTATCGAGATGCATGGGTGAGGGTCAGAAGCGCGATCTAGAGAACGGCCATACCGATCGCGACCAACAGCAGCGCAAAAGACAGCACGAATAGTACTAGCCAGCGCCGAGGGTTGTTAGCCAGGAAGTTCTCCTTGCCACCAACACCCGACATCCATGTCGTCATTTCCTCAAGCACATCCAAGGCTAGCTGAGTAGTATCCCATTGCAAAAAACAACGAGACAATCTGTTAATTCATGTTGCACAGCATCAGGAAATCCCGCAGAAGGCGAGTTTGATCGAAAAAACAGCTGAGGGAAACGCCTCTCTTCAAACAGTTATTCAAGCGACATCAACGTATTTCATATACACTCACTCCGACCTTCAACTCCTGGATTAACTTAGTTGAGCGCATTTTTCGGGATATCACTGTTTACCCACGCGACGGCAGCCTCAGTTCGACATGCGAATTGGCCGGTTCCATTAATACATTTTTAGCGCTGCACAACGCTCAGCCCTACCGGTATGTATGGCGCGCAAAAGGCGAAACATCTTGCGCAAGATCCAGAAAGGGGACTGACGAGCCTTCCGATCACGCCTAGGCAGCACTCGCGGCGGCCTGACAACCACCAACACAAACGCCGCGCAAATTGATAGGGTTGCTTGTACTCAAGGACGATCAGGGCAACGCATGAATCATCATCTGTTCCATCGCAGCACCCCTGCCCCACACATCTCAGCGGGCCAGCATCTTCGCGAACTGCGCCGTCAGGCCAAACTCAGCCAGCTGGAACTGGCGCTGCTGACGGGACTGTCGCAGCGTCATCTGAGCTGTGTGGAAACAGGACGCGCCAAAGCCAGCCCAGGCACCTTGCATGCCCTCCTGTCGGCCCTGGATGCACCGCTGGAGCGGTGCAACGAAGTGTTCGTTGCTGCAGGATACGCGCCCCGCTACGCCGCCACACCACTCGATGCGCCTGAACTGGCCTTGGTGAATACTGCCATCGAGCATATTCTGCAGGTGAACAACCCCGCTCCGGCGATCGTCATCGACAGCAACTGGGACGTCATCGCCGCCAATGCCAGTACCGGCCTGCTGCTGGCGATGGCCGGTGTCAGCGCACAGCCGGCGACCGGCCTCAACCTGCTGCAGACACTGCTGTGCCCCGGTGGTCTGGGTGATCATATGGCCAACGCGCCGGAAATCCGCGCTGCTGCCTGGCACCGCGCATCCAGGGAGGCCGCAGGCAATCCGGCACTGGCAGCGCGCTTGCGCGACTTGCCGCCCCCGGCAAGCCCGTGCCAGATGGCAACAGCCACCCCTTTGCTGCTGACCCGCGTGAACACCCCGTATGGCGAGCTGAGGTTCCTGTCCACGTTCACCACCTTCGGCATGCCGCTGGATGTCACCGTGCAGTCACTGCGCATCGAACACCTGATCCCCGCCGACGCACAGACCCGGCAAAGCATGCAGGCAGCGTTCGAGCAGTGGTCGGCCGTTACTGCCTGAACGTCAGGGTCTGGCTGCGCCCGGTTGCGTGCTGTTGCCGGCATGATCCGCCGCCGCACCTACACGTCATTGACCCAAATCAAGCCCTCGCGCCGAGTTCGCGCGACGATGGCTGCACGCAAGGAATGACTCAAGCACCGCCAGGCGCACAGTGCTCAAGGTTTACCGCTTGATCGCTGTGCGCGGCCTTGGCCAAGGAGCCCCACATGAACCCGCTGAAACACATACTGGTTGCCACCGACCTTTCCCCACATGCCCGCAACGCCGCTGAGCGCGCTGCCTACCTGAGCGATGCGCAACAGGCCTCGCTGGACCTGCTCTACGTTGCCAACCCGGCACCCTTCGAGCGCCTCAAACAGTTGGTGACGCCTGATGACGATCTGTTGAAACGCGTACTGGATTGCGCAGGCGAGAAAACCCACGCACTGGCAGCACTGCTGTTCCAGCGTTACGGTATCTCCGCTGGCGTGCAGGTCGCCGGCGGCTCGGTGATCACGGAGATCAACCGGGTGGTGCAGGACAAGCACAGCGACCTGCTGGTGTGTGGGGCCAGGGGCCAGAGCGTGGCGCGGCGCCTGCTGCTGGGTTCAACCGTGCAGAAAATGCTCAACCACATGCCCTGCCCTTTGCTCGTGGTCAAGCCGGCCCCTCGTGATGCCTACCGCACTGTGCTGGTGCCAGTCGATTTTTCGCCCGTTTCACTGCGCACCCTCAAACTGGCCAAGGCCATTGCCCCGCAAGCGGAGATCATTCTGCTGCATGTGTACGAAGCCCCGTTTGAAGCCAGCGTGCGCTTCGCCCATATCGACCACGGCACCCTCACCCACTACCGCAATGTCATTCGCAAGGATGCAGAAGCACAACTCGCGGCGTTGAGTGAGGCTGCCGGCATGGCCGATGCGCGGCAGGTCCTGGTGCACGGTAACCCGGGCTGGTGCATTGTCGAGCAGGAGCAGGAGCTGGAGTGCGACCTGATTGTGGTCGGCAAGCAGGGAGCAAGCGCGCTGGAGGAGCTGCTGGTCGGCAGCGTCACCAAGCATGTGCTGAACGAATCACTGTGTGATGTGCTGGTGGCACCATAGGCGGCATAAGCACGCTGCACTGCCGCCTGTTGCACCTGTCCGGGTCAAGCACAAGCGCCCTTGGCTAGCCTGACGGCGAACGGGTTAGGGAATAAAGCCCCCGCCCATAGCATTCGCAAGCGGGACGCCATTGCTCAGAGCAGCCGCTCTACGCAAGACGTTTCATCGATTGCGCTGATGATTACTATCGAGCGGCCTGCCTGTCGGCCAGGCAAGGCCGTCTCTACAATCGCCTGCAAATCCCCCCGCTCTTGCGCCTGCTACAGGCGAGATCCCTCATGGAACCTAACCCATGCCAAGCAACAGCCAGGCCCCTCGCGGCCTTCCCGAACACAATCAACAGAGTGTCACCCAGCAATGGCTGGCAATCCTCTCGGTAGCCGTGGGTGCGTTCGCCCTGGTCACCAGTGAGTTCCTCCCGGTGGGGGTGCTAAACGATGTGGCCAGCGACCTTGGCATCAGTGCAGGCCTTGCCGGCCTGATGGTGACCTTGCCCGGCATCATGGCTGCATTGGCCGCCCCATTGATTTCCGTAGGCGTGGGCGCGCTGGACCGGCGCTACCTGCTGATCGGCCTGACGCTGATCATGATCATTGCCAACGCCATCGTGGCCTACGCCGGCGACTTCAGCCTGCTGTTGGCCGGCCGTGTGCTACTGGGTATCAGTATTGGCGGCTTCTGGGCCACAGCCATCGCCCTCAGCGGCCGCCTGGCACCTGAAGGGATGGGCGTAGCCAAAGCCAACTCCATCATCATGGCGGGCGTAACCCTGGCGACGGTAGTGGGCGTGCCTGTGGGCACCTGGCTGAGTGGCCTGATGGGCTGGCGCATGACGTTCCTGGTCACTGCACTGGTAGGCGTACCGGTGCTGCTGGCACAGGTATTCCTGCTGCCGCGGCTGATGCCGGAAAAGGCCATCCGCATTCGCGACCTGCCGGCGTTGTTCATCAACCCGCAAGCACGGGTCGGCTTGATCGCCGTATTGCTGATCGGCCTGGCACACTTTGCTGCGTACACCTATGTCGCACCGTTTTTCAAACAGAATGCCGGCTTTGACGGGCCTACGATCGGTTCATTATTGCTGTTGTATGGCGTGGCCGGCTTCATGGGTAACATCTTCGCCGGCTTTGCTGCCAACCGCAGCGTGCGGCATACGCTGATGCTGGTCGCGCTCATGATCGCAGTCAGCACCGCCCTGTTCCCGCACTTCGCCACCGGCATGACGGGTGCCGCGATGCTGATCGCACTGTGGGGCTTTGCCTTCGGTGCGTTCCCGGCTTGCGCCAATATCTGGATGTTTGTCGTGGCGCCCAAGGACGTCGAGCGTGGCATGCCACTGTTCGTGGCCATGTTCCAGGTAATCATTGCCGTGGGCTCGTTCTTCGGCGGGCAAGTCGTAGACCATATGGGCACTGCGGTACTGCTGAGCCTGGCCACGGCGCTGGTGGGCTGTGGCTTTGTCACCGTGCTGGTGCTGGGGCGCAACGTCAGCAACGATCTGGCGACGCAGCCAGGCTGAGCAGCCGCCCAGGGCGGCTGCGCAATGCTTGAGGCCGTGAAACCGAGGCGCCTGCTTCGCGGGCAAGCCCGCTCCCACAGGTACCGCACGGCCCCAGGCGCTGCATTAGCTGCAATCGCCCCGCTCAGGCTGACGTGGTTGCCTGGCGCACATCACCTGAACCTCGGCGCCACGGGCCCTGGCCAGCAGCTCCTCGGTGTCATCCCCGCCGGGCAAGGCAAGCAACAAGTCAGGGCGGCTGTCATTGAGCATGAACAGATTGCGCAAGCGTTCGGCCTGCTTGCCGTGCAGCTGCCAGTTTGGTGGGTAACGCACCAGATCGGCGCCATGCTCGCGTGCCCAGCTTTCAATTTCCCCGCCAAGAAACTGGCTGCCACCGTGGATCAACACCCGGATCGGCCGCTGGCGCTGGACGTCGTCCAAGGCCTGCCGGCAGCGCCGGGTGTCTGCGTAATTGCGTCCTGCACAGATCAGTACTCGCATGGTCGGCTCTCCTTGAATGACTCAGAACCACTGGCCGAAACGGCGGATGTAGAGGGTCTTCATGGCCTGGGCGACCACGCAGTAGCCCAGCAGGGTAGCGACCAGCCAAGGGAAGTACTCCCACGGCAGCGGCACCAGGCCAACCATCGCGCCCACAGGAGAGAACGGGATATAGATACCCAATACCATGACCAGCCCTGTTGCCAATACCACCGGCAATGCAGCGGTGCTCTGGAAGAACGGCACCTTGCGAGTGCGCAGCATGTGCACTACCAGCGTCTGGGACAGCAACCCCTCGATGAACCAGCCGGACTGGAACAGCGCCTGCATTTCGACGCTGTTGGCGGCGAACACGTACCACATCAGGGCGAACGTGGTGATGTCGAAGATCGACGACGTAGGACCTATCCACAACATGAATCGGCCGATGTTGCGGGCATCCCATTTGCGTGGCTTGCTGACGAACTCCTTGTCCATGCGGTCCCAGGGCAACGACAGCTGGGAAAAGTCGTACATCAGATTCTGTAGCAACAAGTGAATCGCCAGCATCGGCAGGAACGGAATGAACGCACTGGCCACCAGGACCGAGAACACGTTGCCGAAGTTGGAGCTGGCAGTCATGCACAGGTACTTCATGATGTTGCCGAAGGTTTCGCGGCCTTTGAGCACGCCCTCCTCGAGCACCATCAGGCTCTTTTCCAGCAAAATGATGTCGGCTGATTCCTTGGCGATGTCGGTGCCGCTGTCCACCGAGATACCGACGTCAGCGTCGCGCAGGGCGGCGGCGTCGTTGATGCCGTCGCCAAGGAAGCCCACGGTGTGACCATTGGCCTGCAGGGCCTTGAGCACCCGTGATTTCTGCAGCGGGGTGAGCTTGGCGAAGACGGTGCGCTCCTCCACCTGAAGCTTCAGGGTGGTGTCGTCCATGCCCTCGATGTCCTGGCCGAGCAAGGGCTGGCCTGGCGCCAGGCCCACTTCACGGCAGACCTTGGACGTGACCACCGGGTTGTCGCCGGTCAGTACCTTTACCTGCACGCCCATGTCGCGCAAGGCGGCGATGGCCGGGCCGGCAGTTTCCTTGGGGGGGTCGAGGAAGGTCAGCAAGCCCTGGATGACCAGATCGCGCTCATCTTCGGTGTGATACTGCGCCTTGCCTTCGGCCGCCGGGATCTCCCGGGTGGCAACCACCAGCACGCGGAAGCCGTCCTGGTTGAAGGCATCGACCCTGGCCATCAGCTGCTGGCGACGGCACGGATCAAGGGCAACGACCTTGTCGCCTTTCTGCACATGGGTGGCGATGGCGAGCATCTCCTCGACCGCCCCTTTGCTTACCAGCAGGTGATCGCCCAAGGCATTCTTCACCACCACTGACAGGCGGCGGCGGATGAAGTCGAACGGCAGTTCGTCGACCTTTGCGTAGGCGTAAGGCGCCTGGAACTGGTGGTCCTGGCGGGCGAAATGCAGCACGGCCTGGTCCATCAGGTTGCGGATGCCGCTTTGGTGATGGCTGTTGAGCCAGGCCAGTTCGAGGATGTGCTTGTCGGTTTGGCCGTCGAAGCGCACATGGTGCTCGAGGATGATCCGATCCTGGGTGAGCGTACCGGTCTTGTCGGTGCACAGCACATCCATGGAGCCGAGGTTCTGGATGGCGTTCAGGCGTTTGACCACCACCTTGCGCCGGGCCATGGCCACGGCGCCCTTGGCCAGGTTGGCGCTGACGATCATCGGCAGCATTTCCGGGGTCAGGCCCACTGCCACGGCAAGCGCGAAGAGGAAGGCATCACCCCAGTCGCCTTTCACCACTCCGTTGATCATGAATACCACTGGCACCATCACCAGCATGAAGCGGATCAACAGGCTGCTGACGCTGTTCACGCCGCGGTCAAAAGCGGTCTGGCTGCGCGAATCGGCAATGGCCTTGGCCAGCGAGCCAAAATAGGTGCGTCGGCCGGTGGCGACCACCACGGCGCGGGCGCGGCCACTGACCACATTGGTACCCATGAAGCAGATGTTCGGCAACTCGAGCAGGTTGTCCTGGCGGGCGCCATGCTCGGCGGCGGACTTCTGCGCGACATTGCCCAAGGTGTCGTACTTTTCGACCGGCAACGCTTCGCCAGTGAGCACGGCCTGGCTGATAAACAGGTCACGCGCTTCGAGCAGGCGGATATCGGCGGGAATCATGTCACCTGCAGAAAGCTGCACGATGTCGCCAGCCACCAGTTCGTCCATGGGCACTTCGCGCAGGCGCGGGGCTTGGCCGACCTGCTCGCGACGCAACACAGTGGCAGTAGTGCGCACCATTGCCTTGAGCGCATCGGCAGCCTTGTTCGAGCGGTACTCCTGCCAGAAGCGCAGCAGGCTGCTGAGGCTGACCATGGTCATGATGATGATGACCTTGGTCAGGTCGGCGTCGTCTGCTTCGCCTGCGCTGACCGGCAGCCAGTAGTCGGTGACGAAGCTGATACCGGCCAGGGTCAGCAGTACATAGATGAACGGGGTGTTCAGGGCCTTGAGCAGCTGCACCAGGGCGTGGGGTTGCGGGTCGTGGGCAACCTGGTTGGCCCCATCGCGCGCCAGGCGCTTGGCGGCTTCGTGCTCGGTCAGGCCCTGTTCGCTGGCATCGAGGTTGGCGAGGGTGACCGCCAGGCCATTGCGCGCTTCACGGGCGGCGCGGGTGGACAGGCGGGTTTCGCGTTCGGCCTTGGCCGATGAGGTGTTACGGTGTTTGACAGTCATGTTGCTGTGCTCCTGCCGCTGCGGCGGCACGACACACAGACGTTTCACTCAGGCGGTGAACGAAGGCATGTCGGGTCGCTGAATAATGCTGGTTCTTTCCGACAGTTGTCTGTCCGCTGCCGAGAGTCGGAAGTTGTTTCGGCAGCGAACTTTCTACTCGCACAATCCATGGCTTGATTCCTTTTCATAAACACAGGGCAATAGTTATCCCGCGAACTTTTAACGTAAAAAGTTCGAGCACAAAGATACCGTTCAATATCTTTTATTCAGTGAGAAGTGCGGGGGCTCAAGCGTGCATGAAGACGCGCCAGCACCCCGTAACTACTTGGGGGGTGCTGGTGGTGGTCAAGGTAGCCGTGCAGACGCCGCGGCCAGGCGCGGGCCTGCCGCGGTGCAAGGCACGCAGGCTGGCGATGTGAAACGAATGAAGTGAGGTTCATGAGCTTGCCTCCAACCGGCCAACACCGGCGGCGGCAAGTCACGGGGAGCATCAGGCTCTGGCGCGGCTTGCCCGACCGGGGTGTCGGGACCGGTGTTCCGGTTCAAGTGCCTGACCGGGCCATACGGCAGGGGTCAGGCAGCGACTAGATACTGTGTCCATTGAATTCTTCAGTGAAGGGAAAAAAGGCCCCGCGCTCGGGGCGGTCGAACTTTATTCAAGCGTAGTATCGAAGTCAACCCGCAAAGGGAACTTTGAATAAGTTTAACCTTATCTTAATGTTCCACGCAGGCGCAGCGCCTCAAACCTTGAACCGCCCCACCAACGCCGTCATCTCCCCCACCAGCCCCGACAACGCCTTGCTCGCCTCGCTGGTCTGCTGCGCACCTGCCGCGGAATGGTTCGACAGTTCGCGGATGTTCAGCAAGTTGCGGTCTACTTCCCGCGCCACCTGAGCCTGCTCTTCGGCCGCACTGGCAATGACCAGATTGCGCTCGTTGATTTCGCCGATCGCACTGTAGATGCCCTCCAGCACTTGCCCCGAGGCCAGAGTCACGTCCAGTGTCGACTGGGCGCGGTTGGTGCTGGCCTGCATGGAAGCCACCGCAGCTTCGGTCCCCGCCTGTACGCTGCCGATCATCTGCTCGATTTCCTGGGTCGATTGTTGCGTGCGGTAGGCCAGTGTGCGCACCTCATCCGCCACCACCGCAAAGCCGCGCCCGGCCTCACCGGCACGGGCCGCCTCGATGGCAGCGTTGAGCGCCAGCAGGTTGGTTTGCTCGGACACCGAGCGGATCACTTCCAGCACCTTGCCGATGTCCCGCACCTGCCCCACCAACTGCTGCAGGTGCGCACTGCTGGTCTGGATCTCGCGGGTCATGGCTTCGGTGCCGTCGATGTTTTCGCTGACTTGCCGGCGGCTTTGCGCGGCCAGCTGGTTGGATTCACTGGTGGTTTGCGAGGTGGTGATCGCGTTGCGCGCCACCTCCTCCACTGCCGTGGTCATTTCGGTCACGGCAGTCGCGGCCTGCTCCAGCTCCTGCCCCTGCTGACGCAGGTTGTTGGCGCTTTCCTCGGTGACCGCGTTCAACGCCGTGGCAGCGGCGTCCAGCTGCCGGGCACAGTTGTTGATCTGCCCAAGGGTGTCGCGCTGGCTCTGCTGCATGCGCTGCAGCTCATGGAACAGTTGGCCGATCTCGTTGTTACCCTGCCCTTGCACCGGCACGCTCAGGTCGCCACTGGCAATGCGCCGGAAATGCCCACCGGCTTCACGCAGGGGGTGCAACACACGCTGGGCAATGAACGCCCAGCACAGCACCGCCAGCACCACGGTCATGCCCAGCAGGCACACGCTCAGCAATTGTGCCCGGGCCAGACGCCGGTCGGACTCGAGCATGATTTGCTGGCCACGTTCGCTCAGTGTGGTCACCAGCTGCTGGCGCAGGGTTTGCAACCGCCCCATGGCATTACCGGCATCGCTGTTGACCTTGAAATACTGCTCCAGCGAACGCTGGCGGGTCGCTTCACGCTGCCCCGCCACCGCCTTGGCGTATTCGGCAAAGGTAGCCTGCAGCTCGGTTGCCAACCCGCGAAGGGCGGGTTCGCGGGCGTTTTCGACAAATTCGTCGACCAGCACCTGGCTCTTGTTGTTCAGCTCCACCGACAGCGCCATGCGCTTGCCTGCACTCTCGTCATGGCCACCCAACTGCTCGATAAAGCCCGAAGACACATTGGCACTGGAGCGAATCGCCATCAGCAACGCATTGTTCAACCGGTCCGACTGGTGCGCAGTCTGGTCCAGTTCAGTGATCTGCTGGTCGCTACCCACGGCAGCCCACCAGGCACTGGCAGTCGAAAACAGCAGGGTCAGGCTGAACAGCGACAACACCCAGAACATTCCGGTGCGAATTTTCAGGTTTGCAAGCATGCGGGCAGTACTCCTTGTTGGCACCACTTCTGATCGATGATTCGAGGGTGGGTGTGCTGCTATCGGAGGTACTGGCGCAGGCTTGAGACGCCGTGATGCGGTTATGTGCGGTAACCGAACGGAATGCGTTGAGACCCAGAGGCCTCGAAACCCTTGATGGCTTAACCCTTTTGCATAAATCCTGAGGCCAGCGCGATCACTGTGGGAGCGGGCTTGCCCGCGAACACGGGCGAAGCCCGTGCCATCCGCTACCGCGCCTTGCCAATCGCTTTCGCTGCGTCTGCCAGGCGTTGGGTCGCCTGCCGGATCTCATCCGCATCCAGCGAAGCAAACCCCAGGCGCAAGGCATTCTCGGCATGGCCAAACGGTGAAAACTGCCGCCCGCTGCGCACCACCAGGTCCAGTTCCAACGCTTTGTCGACCAACTGATCCACGTTGATCCCATCGGCAAACCTCACCCACAGCGCCAGACCACCTTCTGCCGCCTGTACGCTGATCTGCTCACCGAACGCATCGCGCAAACACCCCAACAAGGTCTCACGCCGGCGCCGGTACTCGCGGTTGACCCGGCGCAAGTGCTTCTTCAGTTCGCCATCATTGATCAGGTCCGCCAACATCTGCTGCATGACTGCATCGCCCTGCCCCAGGGTCAACATCGCCCTGCGTTCCAGCACGGTTGTCACTTCCACCGGTGCCACGATATAGCTGCAACGGAACGTGCTGCCCAAAGGCTTGGACAGTGAGCCGATGTAAATCACGTGCCGTTGCTGGCGGTCGCTGGCCAACGGCAGATAAGGCCGCCCGGCAAAGTGGTATTCGTAGTCGTAATCTTCTTCGACCACGCAAAAGGCATGCTGGCGCGCCAGCTCCAGCAGCTGTTGCCTGCGCCCGGCTGGCAGGCTGACCGTGGTCGGGAACTGGTGATGGGGTGTTATGTACATCATCCGCACCTTGTGCTGCCGGCACAGGGCATCTAGCTGATCGACCCGGCACCCCTCATGGTCCAGCTCCACAGTCACCAGGCGGGCACCCAGCTGACGGAAGATCTCCCAGGCGGGGGGGTAACTCAGGCGCTCGACCAGCACAACGTCACCCGGCTTGAGCAACACACTGGCCACCAGGGACAGCGACATCTGCACCCCCTGGGTCAGGCAGATATGCTCGGCGCCAACGTTCAGGCTGCGATTGTGCCGCAGCATATCGGCCAGGGCGCTGCGCAGATTGCGGCTGCTGCACTCGCTGCCATGGCGCACGCTGTTGCTGGTGAAGCTGCTGCGCAAGGCATTGCGGTAATAACGGTGCAGTACAGCCTGTGGCAGCAGGCGGTGGTCACAGGCGCCGTTGTCGAAGAACAAGGCCCCTGGCCGCCCTTGCTGCGCTACAGCCTGTTCGTTCGCCTTGAAGTAGGCAACGGCAGGCTCCTCTGGCAGCGCCAGAGCAAAAGGCCGCACGGCACTGGGCACGGCCGCGGTGCCTGGCGCCAGTTGCTGGCTGACGAAGGTGCCCCGGCGTTGCACGCTTTGCAGCCAACCCTTGGTTTCGGCTTCCTCATAAGCAAGGATCACGGTCTTGCGATTGACGTTCAGCAGTTGCGCCATCTCCCGCGTGCCCGGCAACGGCGTGCCAGGGCGTAGGCGACCCTCGCTGATTGCGGCCACCAGCCCTTCGACGATCTGCCGGTACGAAGCTTGCGCCCCATCGAGCTTGAGCAGTGGCTGCCATTTACGAAGCTGGACCATACGAAATATCCAAAACTGGAGGTTCTGCTGGTCCTGGACTATAGCAACAATCGAAACCTCCATTTGCCCCGAGGTGTTCATGCAAAGCCGCCACGTCATTGAGTTGTCGCCCTCGGGCAAAACCTTCGAAGCCAGCCAGGAGTTGCTGCTCGATGCCATGCTCGCCAGCGGCCTGCCGGTACCCTTCTCCTGCCGCCGCGGCGCCTGCGGCTCGTGCAAGGTCAAGGTGGTGTCGGGGCAGCATCAGGACAAGCAGCGGGATGCGGACACACCGCCGCCTTCCTATCCCTTGGCCGCCGACGAAATGTTGCTGTGCCAGAGCCACGCCTGCAGCGACATGCGCCTGGAAATACCCGGCTGGTCACTGGACGCCCCGGCACTGCAAACCCAGGCACAGGTCGTTGGCCAGCGCGCGCTGAGCGCAGATATTGTCGAGCTGGTGCTGCAGCCTGCTCAGCCATTGGAGGTGCGGGCGGGCCAGTACATGCGGTTTCAGTTGGACAACGGTGACAGCCGCTGTTTCTCCATTGCCAACCTGCCTGCCCAGGAACAAGGGCAACTGGTGTTTCACATCCGCAAGGTCAGCGGTGGGCTGTTCACCGAAGGTTTGCTGCCCACCCTGCAAGCAGGTGCAACGGTAAAGCTCGAAGGCCCGTTGGGCGCCTGTACCTGGCAGCACGATGACCAGCGCCCGCTGATCCTTTTCGCCACCGGCACAGGTTACGCCGGCATCAAGCCGCTGCTGCTGACGGCCTTGGCCGGCGATGCCGAAGTCACGCTGTACTGGGGCGGCTCTTCGCCGGCGGATTTCTATGACCGCGAATTTCTCGATGTGTCCAGCCGTGTGCACCCGCACTTTCGCTGGCAACCGGTGCTCTCGGCCCAGGCACGTATACAACAGGTGGCGCTCAGCCAGACGCATCGCTGGGACGAAACCCAGGTATATGCCTGTGGCAATGCCACGATGATCACCCAGGCCCGCGAGCAATGCCTTGCAGCAGGGGTACAACCCCATCGCTTTGTGGCCGAGGCCTTTGTCGCCAGCGGTGCACTGACAACGCAGGCTTCATCAGCCAGCACGCTGCACCCTCAGCTGGAAAAGGTCGGCCCACGTTATTCGCTGGACGGCATGCTCGCAGCCCGCGAACAGTCGGTACGGGCCGTGGCCGCCATTGCCAGCCAACTACAGGTCGGCATGACCACCGCCCAGGCACTGGAGATGGCCGCGCATACCCTGCAGGCGATGGGCGCCTCACACACCTGGCACCCCACCTACATCCGTTTTGGTGACGATACCGTGCGTACGCCACGGCAAGGCATTGACCTTCAACGTGTGCTACGTACCACGGACATCGTCGTGGTCGACGTTGGGCCGGTATGGGATGGCTATGAAGGTGACTATGGCGATACCTTCGTGTTTGGCCAGCACGCTTTGCACCACGCCTGCGTGGAGGCACTGCATGAGGTGTTCGACGAGACCCGTCAGGCCTGGGGCCGCGGGTTGACCGGGCGTGAACTGTATGACTTCGCCGAGCGCAGTGCCCAAGCCAAAGGTTGGCAGCTGGAGCGCAACCTGGCCGGGCATCGCATCGCCGACTTCCCGCATGTGTTGTATAGCCAGGACAAGCTGGCCGAGGTGGAGATTGTCCCGAGCGAGGTGGTGTGGGTGCTGGAGATACAGCTGTGCCACCCTACCGAACCTGTCGGGGCATTCTTCGAAGACATCCTGATTGGCGAACGCAAGCCGGGCGCTGCCACGGCAGCTTGAGGCCGCAATCAACGCACACCATGCCAGAGCTGAGGTGATGACGGTAAAGGCGTCATTGTCTTCTGTACCCGCCTACCAACGCTACGGCTTCACCCTGGCAGGCAACGTGGGTGAGTTTGCCGGGCTGGTGTATCAGCCAGTGGAAAAGCGCCTGCCGGCCCAGGCCCAGAGCGTGGCTGCTCTTCAACCCGCCATCAACCGCTGCCGCTTCACGCGTCGAGTGAACACAGCACGCTTTGCAGCTTGCTTCGGGTGGGATCCGTACACGCCTGCATGGGCTCGCGCAGCTCGTCTGCAATCAGGCTTTGCAGCTGCAACGCCGCCTTGACCACAGCCGGGTTGGGCTCGGCAAAGGCCACCTTGATCCAGGGCAGCAACTGGTAGAACGTGCCACGCGCGGCGGCCCAATCACCGCTGTCGACCTGCTGCACCATGCGTACGTACAGGTCGGCGCGAACATGTGCGGAGGCCGAAATGGCCCCTGCCCCACCCAGGCACAGGTTATTGAAGATTTGCAGGTCTTCACCGGCCAGCACCTGGGCGTGGCCGTCTTCGATCAGGGCCATGGTCGTCTCGCTGTCACCGCCACAGTCTTTCACTGCCGCAATGCGTGGATGGCGCACGATACGGCGCAGGGTTTCGCGTTCGATGCGTACGCCGGTGCGGTAGGGAATGTCGTAGACGATCACTGGCACGCTGGCGGCATCGGCCACGGTGGCGAAGAAGGCTTCGATGCCAGCCTGCGAAGGGCGAATGTAGCAAGGTGCGGGAACCAGCAGCCCGCCAATGTCACGCTGCTGGATTTCAGCCTGGAAGGCCAGCAACTCACGCAGGTTGTAACCTGACAGGCCCATCACCACCCTGCCAGGCTCCACCCAGGCCAGCATGGCATCCAGCACCGCCAGTTGCTCGGCCTTGGACAGCGCCGCCGCCTCACCCGTGGTCCCACACACCACAAAACCGGTCACACCGTCTTCGAGCAACTTCTTCACCAGCTTTTCCAGGCCTGGGAAGTCAATTTCATTAGCGCGCATTGGCGTGACGAGGGCGATCCAGATACCACGGAAATTCGACATGCAAAAACTCCTGATGTTGACCGAAAGTCAGCGTCAGCAGGGCGAAGAGTGGAAGTGGTGGCAGGGATACCTGGCGCCTTCTGTCTCGTCAGCCCACCTGACGAGACAGCGCGCCTCGGTCAGATGAGCGGCTGTTTCTTGGATTTCTTGGCAACGGCAACGCACGCGTCTGCCTGAGCGATGAAGCCCGAAGCGGAAATGGCGTGGTTGGATGTGGACATGCTGGCAAGCCCGTTGCGTAGGTATGGCTGGATAATGGCGGGAAAAGTCGCCACAGGCAAGCCCGCAGTCGCACGCTTCAGATCAGGCCTTGCTTCACCGCTATAGCAATGCAGTGGGTTTCAGGCGCCGACCACACGGACCTGCTTCAGCGGCGCCTACCTACAGGCGAATGCTTTGATGTGCTGTATGGTTACCGGTTAAGCAAAAACCGTTTTTTCGGAGACAAGCATGCTGCGTATCTTTGAACGTAGGCTCGACCCCTTCCCACCCGACGAGGTACCACCGCCGCCCGTTGGCCTGTTGCGCTTCATGTGGGCTTGTACCCGCGGCGCCCGTGGCTACATCCTGGCGCTGGCGCTGCTCAGTGCCGGGGTGTCGATATACGAAGCCTGGCTATTCGCGTTCCTGGGCCAGGTGGTCGACCTGCTCGCGTCCTGGCAGGCAGGCGGTACTGTTGGCCCCGAGGAAAGCCGTGTGCTGTGGGGGATCGGCATCGTCCTAGTGGTCAGCATCGGGCTGGTGGCGCTGCGCACCATGGTTCAGCACCAGGTGCTGGCGATCAACCTGCCGCTGCGGCTGCGTTGGGATTTTCACCGCCTGATGTTGCGCCAGAGCTTGTCGTTCTTTTCTGACGAGTTTTCTGGCCGGGTCACAACCAAGGTGATGCAGACGGCACTGGCAGTGCGCGATGTGCTGTTCACCCTTATCGAAATCCTGCCCGGGATTGGCGTGTATTTCATCGCGATCATTGCCCTGGCCGGCGGCTTTGCCCTGAAACTGATGCTGCCCTTCATTGCCTGGGTCGTGCTGTTCGGTTTGGCCATGCTGTATTTCGTACCCCGGTTGGGCAAGGTCGGCCAGGAGCAGGCCAATGCCCGGTCGTCGATGACCGGGCGGGTTTCTGACGCTTACACCAACATCACCACGGTAAAACTGTTTTCGCACTCCAACCGCGAAGCGCACTTTGCGCGCGCAGCCATGGAAGACTTCAAGCAGACCGGTTTTCGCCAGATGCGCCTGGTGAGCCAGTTCGAAATCGTCAACCAGGCGCTGGTGGTGGGCTTGATCTTTGGTGCCGGTGGCTATGCACTGTGGCTGTGGCACCAGGGACAGGTCGGCACCGGGGCCGTGGCGGCGATTACCGCCATGGCCTTGCGCGTCAACGGTATGTCGCACTGGATCATGTGGGAAATTACCTCGCTGTTCGAAAACATCGGCACCGTGCAGGACGGTATGGCCACCCTCACCCGCGGCCCCAAGGTGCAGGATGTGCCGGGTGCTGCAGAGCTGGTCACCACGGGTGGCGCGGTGAGCTTCGACAAGGTCAGTTTCAACTACAACGGTGAGCGCCAGGTGCTCAATGAGCTGACGCTGCACATTCGTCCGGGCGAAAAAGTCGGCCTGGTCGGCCGCTCCGGCGCCGGCAAGTCCACCTTGATCAACCTGTTGCTGCGCTTCTACGACGTGGACAAAGGGGAAATACGCATCGACGGGCAGAACGTCGCCAAGGTCACGCAAGACAGCCTGCGCAGCGCCATCGGCATGGTCACGCAGGACACCTCGCTGTTGCACCGTTCGATTCGCGACAACATTGCCTATGGCCGCCCCGATGCCACCGAAGCACAGATCCGCGCCGCTGCGGCCAGTGCCCAGGCCGATGGTTTCATCAGCCAGCTCAGCGACCGCCAGGGCAACAGCGGTTACGACACCCTGGTGGGTGAACGCGGCATCAAGCTGTCTGGCGGCCAGCGCCAGCGCATTGCAATTGCCCGGGTGATGCTGAAGAACGCACCGATCCTGCTGCTGGACGAAGCCACCAGCGCGCTGGACTCGGAGGTGGAGGTGGCCATTCAGGAGAGCCTGGATGAGATGATGCAGGGCAAGACCGTTATCGCCATCGCCCACCGGTTGTCGACGATCGCAGCCATGGACCGGCTGATCGTGATGGATGAAGGGCGCATCATCGAGCAAGGCACCCATGCCGAACTGTTGGCTAAAAAGGGTACCTATGCACGGTTGTGGCAGCACCAGAGTGGCGGATTCCTGGGTGAGGATCAGGGCGTGGCCGAGGCTGTGGAGTAAGTAAAGGCCGGGGGCAGCCAGCGCATACCCAGGTTTCGAAAGCTTGCCCAGTCAATGAACTGCGCCCCTGACGATGCTCATGGTCGCCGCCCATCCGATAGCACCGCCTGCACCACACTGGCTGGCTGTTGCAATAGGCCTCGGGGCAAGCGGAAGCCTTTGAATGGTTGCTGGGTAATGGGATTGAAGGCTTTTTCAGCGTTAAGCCGATAGCGCATCACGCCATCTCCGGTCCTGAAGCTCAGATCCACGCTGGTCGCAGTCCGGCCATTGAGCGCGCCGCGGCTGAGCAAGCGGAACATCGACCAAGGGCCACGGTATTCCAGGCTGCTGCTGTTGCCATTTTGCCTTAGCAAGGTGAGATTGCTACGGACCTGCTGCCCCAGGGTATTGGGCCAGACAATACCCGTGATATGGCTTGGCCCATGGGTGTAGGCAATCAACTGGCCATCCAGGTCCAGCAGGCTGGTACGCTGGTTCGCACTGAGCCCCAAGGGCTCGATGCTGAACTGCACACTCAGCTTGCCACGCTGATCGAAGAAGGTTTCGCGAATGCGATCCGCCAGCTCGAGCTGCTCGATTACGTCGGCACGAATCAGGGATTGCCCGTGCTGAGTGGACTGCAAGGCCTCAAGGTTGTCCTTCAGGAAAACCTTGAGATACCGATCATTAAACTGCTGCAGGCGGCCTTTCGGCCCGAAGAACGCTTCGAAGTCATCCAAAGAAGCATCGGGTGCCTTCACCATAAAGGGGTAGCGGCCTGCCAGACGTTGCTGGAAGAAACTGTACACTTCAGCATCCCAACGTCGCTCCAGTTCGCGCAGTGCTTCAACGTTCAGCACCTGGGCAGTCTGGTCGGCGAGCTTTCTGACCTGGTGGCTGATGGGCTCCGGTAAACCTGT
Source organism: Pseudomonas sp. LTR0 (assembly GCF_036630035.1). Taxonomy (NCBI): domain Bacteria; kingdom Pseudomonadati; phylum Pseudomonadota; class Gammaproteobacteria; order Pseudomonadales; family Pseudomonadaceae; genus Pseudomonas; species Pseudomonas sp. LTR0. Next base: position 2,301,169 of record NZ_CP123734.1, on the reverse strand, counting down.
GGCAACACGTTGCAGGGTGCCGATCGGGTCCTGCCCTGTCATCGCAAAGCGCTGATGCACGGCTTGCAACGCGGCCTTGCCGCGGTCCGGGCTGTCCTGTATGGCCTTGGCGTAGTCCAGCACGGCCGCAACAGCGCCCAGGGTTTCATCGTAGTAGCTCGGTTTTTCTCCTGTCGCCTGCAGCATGGCGCCCAAGCCTGCAAACGCCCGCTGGATGGCCAACGCTTGCTGTTGCTCAGGCTTTCCGGTTGCTGCCCACAACGTACTCAGCTCACCCGGTGCTTCAACACCTGCTGGAGGTGCAAGCGAGGTATTATCCCTGACCGTGTCCAGCAGCCGCTGCAAAGGTGCTGTGGGGCCGGTCAACTGCTCCAGGATCGCGACACCATGGTCCAGATCACGGAAGTCAGCCACCGTAAAAGCGTTCAGGGCGCGCCGCCAGCTGTCAATATAATCGGCGCTGTAGAGGTTATAAAGCCGCTCGGTCAGCGCATCGCGGTCAACGTCCGAATAGTCGAGTTGACTGCGCTCCCCCAATGCCCATTGATCAACCATCGCCATTTCAGCGAACTGCTGGCTGCGCGGCGCGAAGTATTCCCTGAAACCTTTGGCGGTGAGCATGGCGGCCAGCCTTACATCCTCATCCCCTTGCCTGTCCCCGGAAGACGGCTGGTACACCACATCAAACGCAGGCCCTACCTGGTGGCGCAGGTCCAGCCCGGCGTGCAACTGCTGGTACGATTGTTGTTTCAGCCCTGCATAGACCCGCTGCGGCAACGGCAATTTGCGCAACGTCTGCTGCACTTCGCTGATCCGCTGGCGGTACTGCGGCAAATCGGTATCGGCATAGGCCAAGGCGTATTTCAGGTGCTGCATGAGGTCACGCTGCAACTGCCCCTGGCCAGGAAAGGCGCGTTGCCACTGACGGGCCATCCAGTCCTCGACCCATTCGGGCCGGCGGCTGTTACGGTCCTCGATCATCCGGTAAACCCTGAGCGCGGCCATTTGTTGCTCGCTGCCAGGTGGTGCTGCGTTCATGGCATCGATCACACCACTGGCCAAGGCCGGCAAAAAACGTTTCGACAACAAGCTGAGGTACGCCTCATCAACCAAGGGACCAATGTTGCGCCCTTGATACAAACCCAAATCGGCAACCACCGGCCAGGCTGCACGATAGTCGCCAAACACCGCCACCGCGTCGCGAATCTGGTCCAGCGGCTCCAGCAGGTTGCGCCCGGTCGGATCAAGACGCATATCGACTTCGTGACCGCTGTACTCCTGGCTTTTGGCGAGCACACTGGCAGCCTTGGCGCCATTGATATCGGCGTAACGCTGCCAACTGGCAATGGCGATACTGAACGCCAGGATGCCTACACCAGAGCCCACCCACAGCAAGTGGCGCTTGCTGCGCGCAACCCGAACATTGTCACCCGCCAGCCCGGCTTCCTGGTAGATAACCCGCCTGAATGCTTGCTGGATGAAATAGACCAACGCCTTCCCCTGCGCTTTACCTTCACGCAGGGGAAGCTTCGTCGTGTAGGGCTGAGCCGCTTCACGGACAAAGGCATTGCGCATGTCGCCTTGCTGTACCACTGACGACCAGTACACACCACGTACCAAGGGGGTCGTGGTGAACCGGTCACTCGCCAAGGTTTCGCGTAGGAATGCCTGCAGTATGGGGCGCAACCCGATCAATTGTGCATACAGTGAGAACAGGCGCCCGCACGGTGCTGTCTTGCCCAGTACATCCAGCCGGTCGATGACCTGCTCATGCAATTGGGTGAGAAGTCGCCCGTAGTGCTCGTCATACTCATCCAGCCAGGCGTCAAACGCGTCAACCGCATCCAGCTTGAAGGTGAACCCCAACAGACTTTCACGCTTGGCGGCCGAAAGCTTGCTGTAGAACTGGTCGAAGCCGTCCAGCAGATCGAATTTGGTCAGTACCACGTACAGCGGCAGGCGCGCCCCCAACTGACTACTCACTTCGTACAGGCGGGTGCGCAACCCATGGGCCAGCGCGACACGCTGCTCGGGCTTGCCATGCAGCAGCGCCGGCAGGTCGACCACCAACAACACACCATTGAGCGCCCGCTGGCTTCGCTTTCGCTGCAGCCAGCCCAACAGGTGCTCCCACAACCGGGCCTGGATGCCGGGCGGCGCGGAGGCGTCAGAGGGATCGTTGGCCGCCAAGCCCGCCAGTGGTTCTTGACTGATGAAAACACCGGGCGGGTCGATAATCACGGCATCGTCGCTGACCCACCAGCCTACCGGGTAGGCCAGTGCTTCAGCCTGTCGGCCCCGCGCCTGGGCCTGGTCGATACGCGTCAGGGTAAAGCGCTGATCGGTGCGGTCGATGAAGCTGCTTTTACCGGACTGTTCGTCGCCCAACACCAGATACCAAGGCAGCCGGTACAACGCGCGTCGCCCACCGGCATTGTCGAGGTACCGCTCAAGCCCCTGGCTCAAGGCCCGCTCTTGCGCCTGCACGAACGGTAGCGCTACATCCTGTTCGGCGGCCAGTGCCTGGCGGCGCTCCGCTTGCAGGCGGCGAAAGCGCGTGCGCAGTACCCCAAGCCAGCACAGAAGCGGCACCAGCACGAGTAACAGGCTTGCCACGCTGCGATGAGCCACACTTGCCAGCGGCTGCTGATCACGCCACGTCCATTGCGGGCCAAGCCACCAGATGGCGACCAGCATCAGCAAAGCGCCAAGCCCGAGCAGCAGCGGCAGCGCCAGGCCAATGCGCGTTACCCACGGCCAGCCCCAACGTTTGAGTTGCGTCCATACTTGATTCATCGAGGTTCCTGATCCTTGTCTTGAACTGCCAGCACTGGGGAAGCGGCGTACTGCTGAAGCCGCTGAAATACCTCGGGTTCCCACGCACTGGCGGAGGTTTGCTGCATGGTTCGGGCAACGTTGGCGCACAGGTCCTGGGCCAGCCAGGACACACCCCGCGCGGCCAGCAGATCGGCTGCAATCACGGTGGTGTGGCAGCGCTCACGGGGAGCACGAAAGCCCGCTTGCAGCCCTTGCAGCCGAAGGAGCAGCGGTTCTACGCCACCGGTTTCCAGCTGGCTTACCAACTCCTCGCGCAGGCCGCTGAACTCCTGGGGGGTTGCACCTTGGCCGGACGGCCCTTGGGTGCCCTTGAGCCAGGCCAGGCATTGGTCGTCGACAAATACCATGCCGTCGCTGAAGCACAGCTGCTGCAGCGCCGGCATGCGCTGCACAAACCGGGCGGTGGCACCACGGATGGCTTCGGCCACTTCGCACATCGCCAGCTGTGTGGCGACGGTCGCAGCCAGAAAGCTGCCACGAATCCAGAAGGGGCAAGCCGTCAGGCTCTTTTCAACGCGCTGCAGCAAGGCGGGGTCAACCACCTGACTGGCTATGGCCTCTTCATAGACCCGCGTGATATCCAGCGGAACCGCCATCAATTCCGTACGGTTGCCCTGCCTGACTTGGGGAGCAATCTGAATGTGCGCCCACAAACCGAAACGCCGTAACTGGTAGCCGGTAGCGTCGTAAGGGTCCTGCTGGTTGATGAGCTCGGCCATGGACAGCACGGCCCGGCGTGTCTCACGCTCATTGCCCATCGACATGCGTGACACAGGTGTGGCGATGACATCGGCCAACGGTGCAGGCTTCTCGGTTGCAGCCGGCGTTTTGGGCACAGCAGCCTCGCCAACACCGTTGGCAAGCTCCGAGTGTTTGCGCAGCAGGCGCTCAAGTTCGCCGAGTGCTGCCGTGTCCAGCTGCCCCGTTTCCTGTTGTTGCAGGCGTTTCAAGGCAGCCTGCGCTGCCGCTGCGTGGGTCGGGGTGTAGGTAAAACGATCAAGACGCGGGAGTGCCTCGGCCAAGCGATCGATCACCAGGGCAACCAGCTTGCGCTTGCCAAGGAAGCCTTTCGGTCCCGGCTTGGGATGAGCGGCCTCCCAGTAGCACTCGAGCATGCCGGCCAGCAACGCTAAGGTGCATCCCCACCGCTGCCAGCAGCCGCTACGCAACCATGCGGCACTCAGGTGCGCAACGATTCGCAGGTGCTTGCATTGCTCGCTAAGGTACTGACGGGACGCTTCATCGATAAAGCCCCAGTCGATCGAGGCGTCCTGCAGCCCACCCAGCTTGACCATCTCCTGATCAATGGCCTGATAGGTTTCGTCCTCGACATCGAACAGGCCGGCCGGAACTGCCGGATCAATCGGCGCGAGCAACCGAGTGACCTCTTCCGCGGATATCTGCGCTACCACCGACATGTGCTTCGCGCCCGGCTGATCAAGGGGTCAAGGCCTTGAGCATCGAAGATCAGCCCGTCGACCTCACCGTGATCACTCACAACCTCGATACGCTGGGCACCGATCAGCTTCCTGATCTGCTCGATGGCGGGCAGGCCCCGCCCGGCATCGAGCACTTGGCCGTTCTCCATCACTTGCCAGGGCGTCTCACGGGTAGACCAGCCCTCCCCGCTCAAGCGTACCTTGACCCAGCTTGCTTCGATCGGACGCCTGGCAATCAGCTGTAGCCGGGAGATGGCCTGGATGCAACTGATTGCCATGTAGGCACGTTCGTCACCCGATGCGATGGCGGGCGCCGAAATCACAAGCGCTGGTGCGCCTGCCCCGTCCTGGGTCGGGCTCCCGATGCGAAACGTCAGGTCATCCGGTGCCCGTTCAGCTTCATTTGCCATCACGCGCAACACAGTGGGGGCCTGCTGCTCCGGTGCAGACCATTGCCGCGTTGGCGTGTACGCCGGGGTGCCAGCAGCCTGATCGAAACAGGCCAGTCGCTCGATGTTGGACACAATCCGGGGACAGTCCCGCGTGGAGCCTGCCAGCACCGGCTGCAGACAAAACAGCAACGAGAGACCGGCGCCATATGCACAGCGGTTAATCATCCTGAATTTACTCTCTGAATAGTACAAATGGCCTATATGGCACAAAGAACTTTCCTACAACCAAGTAGCAATACCCATGCGCCCACGCGACCGATTCAAACAAATCCAGCAGAAGCCTATTACACAGTACCGAATGCACACAAACAAATATTTAATTACATCTTAACGCTCGACCAAAGAGCAGTATTCCGTGCATGGTTTTTATAGAGAACGGGCAAACAACCCAACCAATTAAACATTTGTAGGAATCTTCCCACAAGATCGGGACAACAATAAACACAACTAGCACCTGAACATCCTACAACCCAACAGGGAGTTGCGTACCGATGTCTAAAAATACGGGATCCGTTGCGCCGAAAGAACGCGTCAATATCAGGTATGTGCCCGCTACTAGCGATGAGCAGGCTGAGGTGGAACTGCCGCACAAGATGCTGGTGCTGGGCGACTTCGGCCTGGATGACAGCCGTGCGCTTGAGGACCGCCAGGTCATGCGCATCGATAAACATACATTCAACAGCGTGTTGAACGACGCAAACGTGAGCCTGGACGTGGCGGTACCGTCCAGGCTCAGCACCGCCCCGGATACCGAGCTGGCGGTGCACCTGCAGTTCAGGTCCATCAACGATTTCGGGCCGGACCGGATAGCGCGCCAGGTGCCCGAGCTGAACAAGCTGCTGGAGCTGCGCGAAGCACTGGTCGCCCTGAAAGGCCCGCTGGGCAATGTTCCGGCCTTCCGCAAGCAATTGCAGCACCTGCTTAACAACGAGCAGGCGCGTAAACAGCTCGCCCAAGAACTGGACCTGGTGCTCGAGGCGCCAGAAAAAGATTGAGACCACGGAGCGTCCCCATGCCCAAGCCAAGCAGCACCGCCATCACCACAGAAGCAACCGCCGACACGTTGAGCAATGCCTCCTTGCTCGACCAGATCATGGCAGAAACCAAACTGGTACCTGCCCAGGAGGGCTACCAGATTGCCAGGCAGGGCGTATCTGCCTTCATCGCCGAAATCCTCAAGAGCAATGACCCGGATCAACTGATCAACAAGCACCGGGCCGACCAGATGATTGCCGAAATCGACCGAATTCTAGGCAAACAGATGGATGCCATTCTGCATCAACCGGAGTTCCAGCAGCTTGAATCATCATGGCGCAGTCTGAAACTTCTGGTCGACCGCACGGACTTCAGGGAGAACATCAAGCTCGAAATCCTGCACGCTACTAAAGAGGACTTGTTCGACGACTTCGAAAATGCTGCGGACATTACCTGTAGCGGTATCTACAAACATGTTTACACCGCAGGTTATGGCCAATTCGGGGGAGAGCCGGTTGCAGCCATGGTTGGTAACTACAATTTCGGCCCGTCTTCCCCTGACATCAAGTTGCTAAGTTACATGGCCTCCGTTGGTGCCATGTCTCATGCCCCTTTTCTTGCTGCACCTGCCCCCGAATTCTTCAATTTGAACAGCTTCGAGGAGCTGCCTAACCTCAAGGAAATAAAAGACCTCTTCGCCGGCCCACGGCATGCCAAGTGGCGCGCCTTTCGTGAAAGCGAAGACGCCCGCCACGTCGCCCTGACCGGGCCGCGCTTCATGCTTCGCTCCGCTTACCACCCGCAGGAACAACCGATCGAGAGCTTCAATTACAACGAAGACATCTCCGGGCAGCACGACAACTACCTGTGGGGCAATTCTGCTTTTCTGTTAGCCAGCTGCATCAACGACAGCTTCGCCCGCTACCGCTGGTGCCCGAACATCATCGGCCCACAATCGGGCGGTGCCGTCGAAGACTTGCCGGTTCACCTGTACGAATCCCTGGGTCAGTTGCAGGCCAAGATTCCTACCGAAGTGCTGATATCCGACCGCAAGGAATTCGAACTGGCCGAAGAGGGTTTCATCGCCCTGACCATGCGCAAAGACAGCGACAACGCCGCGTTCTTCTCGGCCAACTCGGTACAAAAGCCCAAGCATTTCCCGAAAACCCCTGAGGGGCTCCAGGCACAGACCAATTACAAACTGGGTACCCAGTTGCCCTATCTGTTCATCGTCAACCGGCTGGCCCACTACATCAAGGTGCTGCAGCGCGAGCAGATCGGCAGTTGGAAAGAGCGCCGTGACCTTGAGTCCGAGCTGAACAAATGGATCAAGCAGTATGTCGCCGACCAGGAGAACCCGTCTGCCGACGTTCGCAGCCGCCGACCGCTGCGTGCCGCCCGTATTGAGGTCTCGGATGTTGCGGGTGACCCGGGCTGGTACCAGGTTTCGCTCGCCGTACGTCCGCACTTCAAGTACATGGGCGCGAACTTCGAGATCTCCCTGGTCGGGCGGCTCGATACGCAATGAGTGGTCTTTTTGATCGCCTGATGCTGGACCAGTGCACCCGCCGGGAGGCCTCCCAACGCGAGAACGCTTCCCACAAGTTCGCCGCCATCCAGCGACACCTCGAAACGCTGCTGAATGCCCGCCAGGGGTGCTCCCAGAGCAGCCCCGAGCTGGGCCTGCGCGACTTCAACGGGCATGACGTGAGCAACGGTGACTTGCTTGTGCAGGTGAGCGCGGATATTCGCCGCACCCTCCAGCGCTTCGAGCCACGCATACAGGTACGCACGCTCAACGCAGTGCCCGATACCCGTGCCCCGCTGGAGCTGCATTTCAGGCTGGATTGCCTGGTACAGGTCAACAACCACGCAGAGCAGCTGCAACTCGAGCTGCTGGTCGACGGACACAACCGCTACACACGCGTGAGGTGACCGATGTCACTGAGAGACAATTTCAGCGAAGAACTGCGTTACCTGCGCGAACTGGGGAACGACTTTGCCAAGGACAACCCACAACTCGCGCGGTTGCTTGGCAAAGGTGCCAGCGACCCCGATGTCGAACGCCTGATGGAAGCCTTTGCGTTCCTGACCGCCAAGCTACGGCTGAAGCTGGAAGACGACTTGCCAGAGCTGACCCATCCCATGCTGCAGTTGCTGTGGCCGAACTACCTGCGGCCGCTGCCCAGCGCGACGATCATCAAGTTCAGCCCGGTGAGGCAATCCCTCAGCCAGTCTCAGCACATCCCGAAGGGGTCGAGGCTGTTCTCGAAACCGGTAGACGGCGTGGCCTGCGAGTTCCGCACCTGTACAGCGGTCAACATTCATCCGTTCGAGATCGACACGGTGGCCGCCACCCGGACATCCGACAGTTCTGTGGTCTGCATCGGCCTTCAAACACTGGTCGATCGGCCATTGAACAGCCTGGGCTGTACCAGCCTCGACTTTTACCTCAGCGGCGATATCCGTACCGTCTGCACGCTTTACCTGTGGGTTTCTCAATACCTCAAGCATGTCAGCGTGACCATCAATGGCCAGGTTCGTCGGCTGCCGGCAAACAGCATCGCATTCCCAGGATTCAGCCCCAACGACGCCTTGCTGCCTTACCCACAGAACGTCTTTGATGGCTATCGCATCCTGCAGGAATACTTCGCGTTCCCTCAACGCTTCCACTTTTTCAGCGTTACCGGCCTGGAAAAAATCTGGCCAGCTCATGATAGCCAGCAGGTAATCCTCGAATTTCACTTCACGCGCCAGCTACCCGACTCGCTACGTGTCGGCAAAGCAGATTTCAACCTGTTCTGCGCACCTGCGGTCAACCTGTTCCAGCACAGCGCCGAGCCCATCGACCTGTCCGGCAAGGACGCCATGGTTCCACTGACGCCCAAGGGCACAACGCCGCACGGCTACGAAATCTTCAGTGTCGACCAGGTGGTCAGCACCCGAACGACGACTGACGGGAACACGGGTGAGCACCTTCGGACCTTCCGTCCCTTCGAGTCATTCGCCCATGAAATCGAACACGTCCAAGGGCGCACGGCGCTGTATTACCGCTGCCAGCTGGAAGAGTGCCTGCACGGCAATGGCGTCATGCATCGAATCGCCTTCGTCCGCGCCGACGCCAACAGCTACATAGGCGAACTGGAAACCGCCTCCATCGACCTGACCTGCACCAATCGGGACCTACCACTGGCGCTGGGCATCGATGACATCAACGTCCTGACCGAGCTTACGCCGCCACTGGCCACCTACACCAATCTCTGTACACCCACCCGCCCCTGTCGCCCAGTGCTGGACGGCCAGTTGCAGTGGGCATTGATCTCCAACATGTCGCTTAACTACCTGTCCATGCTCTCGGTAGAGCCGCTGAAAGCGGTGATCCGTGCCTACGACTTCATGGCCCTGCACGACATCCAGCAGGCCCGCACCACCCGTAAACGCCTGGAAGGCATGCGCGACATTCACACGCAGCCCATGGATTGGCTGATCAAGGGGCAACCCATTCGCGGCCTGCACACCCAGCTGAAACTGGACCAGACCGCCTTCCTCTGCGAAGGCGACTTGTACCTGTTCAGCTGTGTGCTCGCCCACTTCTTCGCCCTGTACGCCAGCATCAATTCCTTCCACCAGCTGGAAGTGATCAACACCACCAATAACGAGCACTACACATGGCCCATACAGACCGGCAAGCAACCGCTGATCTAGCCGACAAGCTGCTCTGCAAAGCGCACCAGTACAACTTCTTCCAGTTGCTGGAGCGGTTGCACGGGCTGCATGGCGATGACCTGGAACCGCGTTGGCCGGACAAGGCCACCCGGTTGCGCGTGCGCCTGGCCTGCGACCCACGGCTGACCTTCCCCGTATCGGACGTGTACAAAGCCCAGCGAATGTCCGTTGAGGACGAGCGCTACCGCATCGTTGCCACGTTCCTGGGGTTGCACGGCACCGATTCGCCATTGCCCACCTATTACCTGGAACAGGTGGCGTATGAACATGCGCATGGCATCGGTGTACGGCCGGCCTTCTTCGACTTTTTCAACCACTACCTACTCAGCCTGTTGCACCGTATCTGGCGCAAGTACCGCTATTACATCCGCTTCCAGCCAGGTGCCAGTGACGGGTTCTCGCAGTACATGTTTGCCCTGCTGGGGCTTAACGACAAGCAGTTGCGAGGGGACACGGCGCTGCCTTGGAGCCGCCTGCTCAGTTTTGCCGGCGTGATCGCCAGCCGCAGCCGTGCGCCGGGTACTGTGGCCGGCATCATTGCGCACTGCTTCGACCTCAAGCAAGTGCACATCCGCGAGTTCGAAACGCGATCAGTCGTCACGACGTCCAGGCAGCTTGCAAGCCTGGGGCGGACCAACGGCCAGCTGGGCAGCACGTTCATGATTGGCAGCCGCACGCGCACCCGCAGCAGCAAGTTCACCATCGTGATCAGCGAACTCGACCAGACGCAGCTGCGGGACTTGCTGCCCAGCGGCATCAACTTCGGCCGTTTGCGTGCACTGATCGACTTTCTGCTGCGTGACGGGCTGGCCTACGACCTGGAACTGCGCCTTAAGCAAAGCGCGTTGTCACCCTTCTGCTTGCACCGCAGCCAGGCCGCCTACCTGGGCTGGACCAGCTTCGTCGACGACCGGCATGGCCAGATCAGCCCGGTTGTACGCATCCGGGGGCGCTCATGAGCACAGTCACCCTGAGTATCACCAACCTCGATCAACTGCAGCACGGCGTTACTACTCGTCACCTGTTCGATTGCAAGGGCGGCACCATCGGCAGCGGGCGAGCAAACTGGCAGATCAATGACCGCGATCAGACCGTTGCGCCCATCCACTGCGAAATCCGCTGGATCGAAGGCAGCTTCTGTGTGATCGACCACTGCCACCGCACCTACGTCAATGGGAGTGCCAACAGCCTGGGGCCGCTTTCACCCAGGCGCCTGGTTGAGGGTGACCAGCTTCTCATTGGTGCCTATCGGCTACAGGTTCAGTACACCCAGGATCAGGCCTGCACACGCTCGCTGGAGGACCTGTTCAACCCGGACCCGAGGGTGCTCGACCGCCTGATAGCCGAAGCGCCTGCCCTCGCTTGCCCGGCACAGCCTTCTACCCCCCAACCAGCCGTCGAGATCTGCTCGGTCTTCAAAGCAGCCATGGGGAGTGACCCTCTGGCAGCGCTGGATGCAGCAGACGGTGAAGGGGCACTCCAAGAGAGCCCACTGCAGCGCCTGATTGCCGGAGCATACCCATGAAGCCTCATTCACTTCTGCTCGCCCCCCTGCTGCTTGCGCTGGTCGCGCCCACCGGCTGCACCTCTTTGAGCAGAATGAGCCAGGTGGCCATGGACCACTCGTTGCCCATCGGGCCGCCCAAGGACCACCCGACCGAGGTCGCATTCAGCATCAATGCCAGCCCTACCCTCAACGGTAATCCGAACAGCCTTGACGTCGCAGCCGATCAGGATCGCGCCCTGGCCCCCAGCCCCTACGCTGTGACCCTGAGTGCTGGCGACCCCTATGCATTGACCGAAAAAATCGGGGTTCTGTTCGAATACCTTCAAGCGCAATTCCCGGCCATGTCCCCCGTCGAGCTGGACGAAGGAGACGAGAGCGACCCGGCTCGCTCGCCCCTGGAAGAAAGCGGCCCCGGCAGCTACGACGACCCTCAGGTGGCGTTGACCCTGCCGCGCACCACAAGCGTTGCCTCAGCGCTGGTCGCCACGCCCATTGCCATCACGATCCTGCAACTGCGCGACGACTCACTGCTGCGCAACACCGTGTACCAGCTACTGGAGCAGGACCCGGCCAAGGCGCTGCGCAGTACCTATATCCGTAGTGACGACTACCTGCTGCGCCCTGGCCAGTTCAAGTACATCCCGTTCGAACCCATCCACGCCGAAACCCGCTTCGTCGCGGTGATTGCCGACTACCGAGGCCATGAAAACGCCAGCTGGCGGCAAGTACTGCGCATTCCACCGCGTGGCCGCCAGATCATGCTGTCGGTGTTGGTCAACGACACGCACATCATGCTCAAGGAAGAAGACTGATGGCGACTCAACACCCTTTGCCCTTCCTGCTTACTCACGCTGACACGGAGCGCCCATGAGTTCACGCAATCCCGTTCTCTGGCCTGAAGGCCTGTTCGTCAAACCACAGCATTTCCAACAGGCGACCAGAGCCAGCGAAGCAGCACTGCACCAGCGCCTCGCCAGCCTCAATGCAGCCTTCTACGGCTTCAGCGAACTTCAGTTGAACGACGAATACCTGAGCCTGGGCAAAGTCGCCATCACCCGGGCGCGAGGCGTCATGCCGGACGGCACGGTGTTCGACATTCCCGCCGACCTGCCGCCACCGCCGCCACTGGAAATCGGCGACGACGCATGCAAAGACAGTGAGGTGTATCTGTGCCTGCCGCTGCGCACCGATGGCGGCCGCGAAGTGAGCTGGCCCGACAATGCAGCCAATTTCCGCTATACCGCCCAGGCACAGGAAATCAAGGATACCCACACCGCTGACGGTGACCTGGTGCAGGTAGACCTTGCGGTGCCCAACCTGCAGCTCAAACGCAAGACCGAAGACAGCAGCGCCTACACCTGCCTGGCCCTGGCACGTATTCTGGAACGGCGCCCCGACGGCAGCCTGCAACTGGACGAAGCGTTCTACCCCACCAGCGTTTCGGTACGGGCGGTGCCAGCGCTGCAGCGGTTCCTTGACGAAATTACCCATACCTTGCGCGAGCGGGCGCGCGGCCTTGCCACCCGGATTGGTGCCTCAGGCCAGTCAGGAATCGCTGACATTCGCGACTTCAACCTGCTGCAGGCCATGAACCGTTGGTGGCCATGCTTCCAGCATTTGGCCAGGCAAGCGCAAACGCACCCCGAGCAGCTGTACCTGTGCATGAGCCAGGCCTGTGGCGAATTCGTCACCTTCACTGACCAGAACAGGCTGCCGCAGGAGTACCCCGCCTATCACCACACTGCGCTGCGCACCTCTTTCAAACCACTGGAAGACACCTTGCGCAGATCTCTGAGCACCGTCTTGCGGCCGCGTGCTGTTTCACTGCCGCTGGAGAGTGAACAATTCGGCGTGATGACGACCACGCTGGAAGACCGCCGGCTGATCGAAGAAGCCGACTTCATCCTCGCCGTGCGCGCCGACATGCCACCACAGGCGTTGCGCCAGAGGTTCATCCAGAAAGCCAAGATCACCTCGCTTGAGTCACTGAGTGACCTGGTGCCGCTGCAATTGCCGGGCATCCCATTGTTGCCATTACCCGTGGCGCCCCGCGACCTGCCCTTCCATGCGGGCTTCAGCTACTTCGAGCTGGACCGACGCGACCCGGCCTGGGCGTGCATGAGCAAAGCGAATGGTTTCGGCATCCACATTGCGGGCGACTTCCCACGGCTTGAACTGCAGTTCTGGGCGATCAGGAGTGAGTGACATGGGAAAAGACAACAATACGCCCACCGATCAAAACAGCGCCGTAGTCAACGCGCTTGATTCAACCCTTGAAAAGCCAGTACCCGCCCCCCGGGCTGCGGCAACCAATAGGCAAGCACCCACAGACAAGCCTGAGCCAGAGCCCGTTTCCGAAGGCTACCCCGCTGACCCGGAATTTCAGCTGCGGGGCGGCTTCGCCAATCTGATGCTGGATGCCGCATCACCGTTGTTCGGCTTGGTTTTACGCCTGCGTACGCTGGACGAGCTGCCAAACATTCAGGACGTGCACCAGCAAGTACGCAGCCAGATCGACAACATTCAGGAAGAAATGCGCCAGCACGGTTACGAGCCCGCTCAGTTGCTGGCGTATTCCTACGGTCTGTGCCTGTTCATAGACGAGGCCGTGATGGAGCGGCCCTGGGGCAAAAGCAGTTGCTGGAGCCACGAGCCGCTGCTCAGCATCTTCCACGACGAGACCTGGGGTGGGGAAAAAATCTTCACCGTGATTACCCGCCTGATGCAGGAGCCCAAGCGTTATCAGGACGTACTGGAGTTCATGTACTTCGCCCTGTGCCTTGGGCTGAAGGGCAAGTATGCGCTCGCGCCGAAAGGCGAAGAAACACTCAACGCACTGATTCACCAACTGCACGGGATCATCCGCGAACTGCGCGGCCCCACCCCCGAAGAAGTCTGCGACCCCTACACCAACGTCGCCCCAAAAAACTTCCGCATGAGCCGGATATGGCCGTGGTGGAGCCCGTTGGTCATCTCCGCCATCGCCATGGCCGTGGCCTACGGGATCTACAGCTATCGCCTGCACCTGATCACAACCGAGGTGCTGGAGTCGCTGAACGGCATTTTGCAGCAATAGCCAACCGTGACACAGCACCACTGAGTTCAACGAATTCGCGAGGTTTTTGCCTCGCTGACAAGCCCATCGTTTCCGATGGCCACGCCACCTGTGGTGCGCGTGCTTTACCCATATGGACGCAGGAGTAACTGCCATGCCAACACCCGCTTACATCAAGATCGTAGGCCAGACCCAAGGCAACATCACCGCTGGCGCCTTCACCGCTGACTCCGTCGGCAACGTGTTCCAACAAGGCCATGAAGATCAGATTCTGGTTCAGGAAATCAAGCATGAGGTGACTACGCCCACTGACCCCCAGAGCGGTCAACCGAGTGGCCAGCGCGTGCATAAGCCTTTCATATTCACCAGTTCACTGAACAAAGCTACCCCCCTGATGTATCAGGCACTTGCCACCGGCGAAATGCTGCCAACGGTCGAGGTCAGCTGGTATCGCACCTCCTCGGAAGGCAAACAAGAGCATTTTTTCACCACCACGCTCGAAGACGCCACCATCGTCAGCATCAATACCGTGCTTCCCCACGCACTCGACAAAGACAATGAAAACTACACCCAACTGGTTGAAGTATCGCTGGCGTATCGAAAGATCACGTGGGCTCACGATGTAGCCAACACCGAAGGCTCTGACGACTGGCGCGCACCCGCCGCCTGACCTGTGCAAATGCCCCGGGCAGGCGGCCATGCCCGCCCGGGCTTTGTGTTGATTCAGACGGCGGACAAGGATCTTTTATGCCTAGCCAATCTGATTTGCGCTACAGCTTTGAGGCTCTCGTTGGCAAAGCTGAATTCGAAGTGGTGTCGTTCGAACTCCGAGAGGGCATCAGCGCACCCTTTGAACTGGAGCTGAAACTGATCAGCTTCGAAAACGATATCGACTTCGGCCATTTGCTCGACAAACCCGTGCTCTTCACCATCTTGGACGGAGAACGCCCGGTACGGTACGTGCACGGCCTTGTCAGCAGCTTCAGCCAGGGCGAGAGCGGCTTCTACCGCACTTACTATCACGCCTTGGTCGAACCGCAACTGGCCCGCGCAAGGCTGCGCTCGAACTGGCGCATCTTCCAGCACAAGACCGTTCCGCAAATTCTCGAGCTGATGCTCAAGCGCCAGGGCATCGACCAGTACGAACTACGCGCCAGCATGGACCATCAGGTGCGCGAATTCTGCGTTCAGGCCGGTGAGACGGACTTGGCGTTCATCGCCCGCCTTGCCGCTGAAGAAGGCTTCGTCTACCGCTTTGCGCACAGTGAAAAGCTGCACAAGCTGATCATCACCGATCGGCTGCAATCACTCGGGCTGATCAGCCATGGCGCCGTCAAGGCCGACCATGACGACGAGGATTTCGGCGATGACGACGAGCCTGTAGGCCCTGACAGCGTGCTGTACCAAGCCAACAGCGGTGGCGATCAAGCCATACCCTGCCTTCACCGCTTGCGCTACAGCGAGCAGGTGCGCACCGCTCGCCAGGTGCAGCGCGACCACACCTTCACCCACCCGGCCTACCGCCAGGAGCACAGAGCCGCCGGGCCCTTCCTGGAGCATCAGAGCAAAGATTACGAATACTTCGATTACCCAGGCCGCTACAAACGCGATGCCGTGGGCAAGCCGTTCACCGAAAACCGCATCACAGCGCTGCGCCATGATGTGCGTATTGCCGAGGTCCAGGGCGATGACGTGCGCCTGCAACCGGGGCTCAGTTTCACCCTGACCGGTCACCCACGTGACGACCTCAATGCGCATTGGCGGGTGAACACGGTTACCCATAAAGGCCACCAGTTCACCAGCCTGCAGGAAGAAGCTGCCGGGGCCGATCAGGGCACACGTTACGAGCAAAAGGCGGTACTGGTGCCAGGCAGAACCGAGTGGCGCCCAGCCCCGTTGCCCAAACCACGCGTTGACGGCCCGCATATGGCCACCGTGGTGGGGCCGCCCGGTGAAGAGATCTACTGCGACGAATGGGGCCGGGTCAAGGTCAGCTTTCCCTGGGACAGAGAAAGCCAGGACAACGCGTTCAGCTCCTGCTGGGTACGCGTATCCCAAGGCTGGGCCGGCGGCAGCTGGGGCTCGATGGCCATCCCACGGATTGGCCAGGACGTGATCATCCACTACGTCAACGGCGACCCCGATCAGCCGATGATCACCGGCCGTACTTACTGCGGTAACCAGTTGCCACCCTACGACCTTCCCCGCCACAAGACCCGCATGACCATCAAGAGCCAGACCCACAAGGGCGATGGCTTCAACGAGCTGCGCTTCGAAGACGAACTGGGCCAGGAGGAAGTGTTCATTCATGCCCAGAGGGACCAGAACAATGTGGTCAAGCACGATGAGACTACGCAGGTCGGCAATGACCGCAAAGAGCAGGTCGATCACGACGAATCGATCCTGATCGGCCACGACCGTACGGAAACGGTTGGCAATGACGAGCGCATCACCATTGGGCAGGATGCCGCGCTCGACATCGGTAGAAACCACACGATCAGGATCGCCAAGGACCGTGTCGAAAACATCGGCAATCACCGTCACGATCAGATCGCCGCCAATCACCACACCCGTATCGGTGGCAACTTCGAGCAACGGGTCGAAGGGCATGCCGAGCTGGAAGCCCGCGGGGATATCCGCAGACGTACCCGCCGTTATGAACTTCGAGCATCGGAAGCCGTAGTCATCCAAGGCCCTGGGGGCTCCATTCGAATCGACGAAACAGGCATCACACTGGACAGCCCGACGATTCGCATCACCGGCCAGATGCTCAAGTCGGCAGATGGGACGACAAGCCCCTTTTCCATCAGCAGTGCACCGAACACTGGCAAGCCGCTGGAGCGCCTGTGTGGGCGCCGCCCTGATGGCTCCTGCCCCCTGCCCGATTGCCGCTGTATCCGAGGGCAAGTCCAATGACCACCTTGTCATCACCTCCTCCGCGCAGCGAAGACTTCGCTCACAACTGCCGCTTTCTGCTGCTTATGACCAGTGCAATCGAGAACTGGGCCTATCGGCCCATCCCGCAGGAAGGTGAACTGGTTCCTGCTTATGCCCCATCGGTACTCGATCTTATAAACGCTGTCAGCCGGAATACTCAAAAGGCATGGTTATGGAAGAACAGCGCCCTGGATGACCGTCATGAGTTTGGGCCTTTGCTGGTGGACGTTGCAGACGCTCACGAGCTGCTTGCCCATGCAATCACGACCTGGATGCCTATCGGTGGAGCCATCGCGCTGGATGCCGAGGTTGGCCTGGCAGCGCTGGCAGACCACTTCACCAGCCTGTCGCAAGTCGTGCTCCCTGACCAGAGCGTTGCCACTCACCATGTCACACCGGACCATCTTGCAGCCTGGCTGAATGCGCTGGACGACGACCATCGCAAGGCCTGGCTTGGCCCGGTGTCTCGGTTGGCATGGCGAGTCAACTGGGGGCCGGCTCATGAGTGGAAAACACACGAAAACAAGCCGATTGCTGCCCGCTCAAAATCAGCACTGCCTTTAACCCTCCAGCAGCTTGAACTTGATCGGCTGCAAGCAGGCATGCACGAGCACTTTGTCCTCTCATTGGCGCATGAGGTCTTGGCCATGCCGCCCCATGCCAACCATACCTTGGCGGACATACGGCTCTGGATAGAAACACTCCTGCCGCAACTGACAGCCCTCAATTTCCGGAGCGAGGAAGTTGCGGGCCAATTCATCCGGCTGATAGCCGGGCACATGTGGCTGATGAGCAATGACAAGGCGGGAAAAATCTACACCAACCTCGAAGAGTCGCCCCAGGCCCGCCTTCGCGAGCTCCAGGCACTGGTCGAAAGCAAGGAACCTGCCCATGACTAACGCCTCCGTCAGCCGCGCCACCTCCGGCCCTGCCTGCAGCGCACGCGTACCCATCCTGCCAGTGCGCTACGCCATCGTGCCCCGCACCGGCGACGCCCCCGCCTGCCGCTATGTCGATGCAGGCTTCAACCTGGAACAAGACTTCCCCACGCTGCAGCACTCGGCCTATACCCTCCGCGCTTTGCGCCCAGGTTATGTCTACGTGTTCATGAAAGGCCCTCAGGGCGAAAAGCTGGTCATTCATGAGCACGTCGGCGCGGGCCTCTACAAGGAGCTGCGCTACCAAGGGCTGGAGGACTACCACCGGCGTGAGCGCTACCTGTCCGGCCAGAGCATGGGCTGGGTGTGGGCCGACACCTGTCAGGACTCCGCCAAGGAAGTGTGGATCGGCTACAGCCCGCACCTGTGGACCAACGCCATCACCGCCCGTATCACCGGTTCGCCAGCCCTGCGCAAACGGCACATGCGCCAGCTGGACATGGCCGACCTGGTGAGCGGCAACCAGGCGCCGTCCACCCAGCCCCATGTGTTGCCAGTGAGTGCCCTGCAAACCTGGGTCGAAGACTTAAAACCGACAGAGCGGCGCATGCCGCTGACCTGGAGCAGCGACCCGGTCACCGAAACTTTGCCCATCGGCAACCTCACTGCCATCGCCCGCCACTACCCCTGGACCCAACCGAAAGTGCCGGTGGTGGTGGCGCTCGCCGACGCGGAAGGCATGGCCCTGGACCTGAGCCTGTCGGTCTCGGCCTACCAGCATCAACTGCGCGACCTGATGCCGGCCGAGCAACTGGAACACACAAAACCCGCCCAGCCTCCCGAGCAGGAGCGCGTGCCGGCATGCTACCGGCTGGATGCCGAACAGCTCAGCCCGCAGAGCCGCGACTTTCACCATCGCAACCTGGTCGCCATGCTGCTGAACAAGACGCTGGAAAGCCTGTACCCGGCGGATGCGCCTTCACCAGAACTGGCCGCGTTCAGGCTTGGCACGTCACGCCGGGGGCCCGCCCTGTCGCCGGCCGAGTCCCATTTCCAGGCCCTCACCCATGAAGACTATTCACCCAATGGTGCACGCCTGGCACAGCGCCTCGATGTCGACAAATACCGGCGCTTCCTCGCCGAACGCGACGCGCTGGAACGGCGTATTGCCGCCCTGCGCAACCTGGCCTTGCAAGCCAGCAACGATCATGACGCCTGGCTGGCGACGGCCGAATCCCAACACATCGATAACTCCTACAGCCTGGCAGCCGCCTTGGCCTGTTACGACCGCGACGAACGCACCTCCGCCCGCGGTCTGGAAATTTCACTGGCCTTGCTGATTCACCCGATGGGCCAGCCGACACCCGGCACCGAAGAGCATGACCGACGCTTCAAACGCCTGGAGCAATGGCTGGACCAGCACGCCAGCCCGCTTTACACCGCCTTGGCACCGTTCAACCCGTTCAAGGACAAAGCCGATTCGATCGGCACCTTGTTCGGCGCCAGCGACAACGTGATCGAAGGGCTGGCTGGTCGCTTCCCGGCCATGGCAGACATCACCGACCTCACCGCCCAGTCGGTCAATACCGTGGTGCTCAAGCGCCTGCGCGGGCAGACCCGCTGGGATGCCAGCCATGGCCTTCGGCGGCAGGTGCAGTTGGCAGCGCGTGAGGCCAATGCCGATAAAGCACTGGGGTTGTTGGCGGCGCGCTATCGCATCACCGAGCAGGCCATTACGGAAAATCCCTTTAGCCAGGAGGTGCAGCGGTATTTGAAGAGCGGCATGGCGCAGGTTGAAGAGATGAAAGCGTTGCGCATATCAGGAAGCCGCACGGTGTCCATCGAGCTGACCACCACTGCGCGTGTGAAACCTAGCTTTCTCGGGCTGCTCACCTCGGGCGGTGGTGGTGGTTTAAACGCGGGGATGCTGTGGTTCAACATCTTATCGCTCAAGACGGCCTACAACAGCCTGCAGAAGAGCGACACACCGGAATACACCCTGGGGTTCGCTTCATCTGTTTTCGGGGTAATCGGTGCAGCGGCGGCGACATTGGTCAGCGTGCGGGCGACGCAAAAGGCCGTCATGCTGAGATTAAGTGCCACAGCGCCGGGCATGGCCTTTGGCAATGGGGTTATCAAGTTTTTGAGTAGCAATCTGTTTGCGCGTTTAGCCGGATATCCGGCAATAGCATTTAGCCTATTTTCTGACCTATTTAAGGGAGTGCGCCAACTCAAAAGTGGTAATTCAATTACAGGCGGATACACCTTGGCCGGCGGGGTAACGATGGCCACTGGCTCTGTTGTTACCCTTGAAGCAGGACTTGCAGTTGCGGGCGTTACATCCGTTGTTCCCTTCGCTGGATGGGCCGCCGCCGCCCTTGTTCTCGTAGGAGTAGCCATCATTGCAGGAGGCCTCTACCTACACGCCAAGGCACATGAGCGCCTTCACAGCCCAATAGAACTGTGGGCAGCACGTAGTATCTTCGGCAACCGTATTAACGATGGAGAAATTCGCACTAAAATCATCTTGGACTATGAAAAAAAACTGCCTGCATTCCCATCGCTGCATGCAGAAATCAAAGCTTGGCATGACGAGCATTTTGGACCAAAGCTAATTTCAGCTGAGCAAGCTCTCACACTCGGCATAACCAAAGTCGATACAAGATGGAATCAAAACAATCACTGGTCTCCGCCAAACTGGACAGCTATCACACATAACGAAGTAGGCACATTTCAACCAACCGTTGAGTTCACAGTCCTGCTACCTGGCTTCAGGTTAGGCGTAAGCGAATGGTCAGGAAGCTTGAGCTCCCTCCATGATGACCAAGGAATGGACGTATTCCCAATTGCCCCGACCGGCCACATCGTAGGTGCCGGCCTGGTTCTGCATTTCGAGAACACGCTTACCAACCAAAAACATATCTCACTGCATCTAGCTTACAGCGCCAATCAAGGCCTGGACGAAGACAATGAGACCCTGTCAATTTTTCGTCTGGAGCGCTGATCATGGCAACCATCTGGATATTCAATTCAACGTCAGCTTCAGGGCATAAGCCCGCTATTGGCGGGCAAGTATCAAACTTATCAAAAAATACTTTATGCCTGCGAAATCCTTGGGTATCAGATTCTGTATTCATGGGGAAACTGTACTGCACAATGACCCTATCATTAATAATCGGCTTATATCCAAATCTATTTGATGGAGAATTTTTGGACTACTTTAAGTCCAACCCCATATTAATGTCCGGCTTCACACTCGCCCCCTTCACCTTCCTTCCCTTCCTTATCTATCGAATATATTTCATAAAACGCTTATCAAGTTTCTGCTTCAATCGTTCAACCCAAAAAATCTACTACCAACGTTTGAGCAAAGTACTCGTATTCGAATGGGCCAACACCGGAGGTGGCATCTTCAAGCGCACCGAATACGGCGGCTCCTCCTTCACCACCAGCTATGCCCTCGCCTTCGCCCCCCGCCGCGAAGACGGCAGCCTGCACCAAAAAGACTGCCTCTGGGTCGACAGCAACGAACCCACCGAACCCGGCGTCAAGCATGTGGCCGAAGTGTGGGAATACCTCCGCCACTTCATGGACCACGGCCCGAACAAACTCCCCCCGCCCGGTGAACCCAACTGGTGGCACAAGCCATTGCACGCCATCTGCCTGACCCCGGCAGAAGCCTGGCGCCACTATGCCCCCTGGCGAACCGGCGAGCCCGGTGAAATGCAGGGTAAAAAGAACTGGCAATTGCCGTTCTGGGCCGTGTTGTTCCCCTACAACCTCTCCGTAGCCATCTGTTGGTACGGCATCTGCCGCCTGTTCAACGTCCGAGCAGCGCCACCGCCACCCGAAGCATTTGAGGAGGCCCCAGCTCATTCAACCCAAAGGAAGCGTACATGAGCGACGCCTCCGTCAGTCGCGCCACCTCCGGCCCAGCCTGCAGCGCACGCACACCCATCCTGCCAGTGCGCTACGCCATCGTGCCACGCACCGCCGACGCCCCCGCCTGCCGCTATGCCGCTATGCCGATGCAGGCTTCAACCTGGCCTCTTTGCAAGCCAGCAACGATCATGACGCCTGGCTGGCGACGGCCGAATCCCAACACATCGATAACTCCTACAGCCTGGCAGCCGCCTTGGCCTGTTACGACCGCGACGAACGCACCTCCGCCCGCGGTCTGGAAATTTCACTGGCCTTGCTGATTCACCCGATGGGCCAGCCGACACCCGGCACCGAAGATCATGACCGACGCTTCAAACGCCTGGAGCAATGGCTGGACCAGCACGACAGCCCGCTTTACACCGCCTTGGCACCGTTCAACCCGTTCAAGGACAAAGCCGATTCGATCGGCACCTTGTTCGGCGCCAGCGACAACGTGATCGAAGGGCTGGCTGGTCGCTTCCCGGCCATGGCAGACATCACCGACCTCACCGCCCAGTCGGTCAATACCGTGGTGCTCAAGCGCCTGCGCGGGCAGACCCGCTGGGATGCCAGCCATGGCCTTCGGCGGCAGGTGCAGTTGGCAGCGCGTGAGGCCAATGCCGATAAAGCACTGGGGTTGTTGGCGGCGCGCTATCGCATCACCGAGCAGGCCATTACGGAAAATCCCTTTAGCCAGGAGGTGCAGCGGTATTTGAAGAGCGGCATGGCGCAGGTTGAAGAGATGAAAGCGTTGCGCATATCAGGAAGCCGCACGGTGTCCATCGAGCTGACCACCACTGCACGGGTGAAACCCAACTTCCTTGGGTTGCTCACTTCCGGGGGTGGGGGTGGTTTAAACGCGGGGATGCTGTGGTTCAACATCTTATCGCTCAAGACGGCCTACAACAGCCTGCAGAAGAGCGATGCACCGGAATACACCCTGGGGTTCGCTTCATCTGTTTTCGGGGTGATTGGTGCAGCGGCGGCGACATTGGTCAGCGTACGGGCAACGCAAAAGGCCGTCATGCTGAGATTAAGTGCCACAGCGCCGGGCATGGCCTTTGGCAATGGGATTATCAAGTTCTTGAGTAGCAATTTGTTTGCGCGTTTAGCCGGTTACCCGGCAATTGCATTTAGCTTGCTTTCTGATATCTCCAAAGCAAGGCGCCAGAGAGCGAACGGCAATCAAGCGGCTGCCGATTACACGTTGACTGGTGGTTTCACCATGGCTGTCGGTTCCGCTGTCGTCCTTGAAGCAGGACTTGCAATCGCGGGCGTGACATCGGTTGTGCCCTTTGCCGGATGGGCCGCAGCGGCCCTTGTCCTCGTAGGAGTAGCCATCATTGCAGGAGGCCTCTACCTGCACGCCAAGGCACATGAGCACCTTCACAGCCCAATAGAACTGTGGGCAGCACGTAGCATATTCGGTAATCGCATCAATGATGGAGAGTCGCACGCTGGCATCAACTTGGACTTTGACAAGAAACTTCCTGCTTTCACCTCACTGCAAACAGAAATTAAGGCTTGGCACAATGAACATTACGGACCCAAGCTACTATCCGCCGAGCAGGCCCTATCCCTCGGCATAACTAAAGTCGACACCCGATGGCATCAGAACAACCACTGGTCGCCGCCAAATTGGACAGCTATCACACATAACGAAGTAGCCACATCCCAACCAACCGTAGAATTCACAGTGCTGCTGCCTGCGTTCAGGCTAGGCGTAAGTGAATGGTCAGGAAGTTTGAGTTCCCTCCGTGACGACCAAGGAATTGACGTTTTTCCAATCAGCCCGACCGGCCACATTGTAGATGCTGGCTTAGTGCTACATTTCGAAAACACCCTAACCAACCAAAATCATGTCTCACTTCATCTAACCTACAACGCCAATCAAGGCCTGGACGAAGATAATGAGACCCTGTCAATTTTTCGTCTGGAGCGCTGATCATGGCAACCATCTGGATATTCAATTCAGGCTCAAGTTCAGGGCATAAGCCCGCTATTGGCGGGCAACTATCAAGCTTGTCAAAAACCACCTTATGCCTGAAAAACCCCTGGGTAACAGACTCAGTCTTTATGGGAAAGCTGTACTGTGCAATGACCATTGCGCTCGTTGTCTTCACCTACCCTTACTTACTAACCAGTGAAGCCTGGAACCCATACACCTTTAGTCATACCTTTATCCTCCTTACACTAATTACACCTTTCATCTTCCTCCCATTCTTAGCCTATCGAATATATTTCATAAAACGCCTATCAAGTTTCTGCTTCAATCGGTCAACCCAAAAAATCTATTACCAACGTCTGAGTAAGGTACTAATATTCGAATGGGCCAACACCGGAGGTGGTATCTTCAAGCGCACCGAATACGGCGGCTCATCGTTCAGCACCAGCTATGCCCTCGCCTTCGCCCCCCGCCGGGAAGACGGCAGCCTGCATCAAAAAGACTGCCTCTGGGTCGACAGCAACGAACCCACCGAACCCGGCGTCAAGCATGTCGCCGAAGTGTGGGAATACCTGCGCCACTTCATGGACCACGGCCCGGACAAACTCCCCCCGCCCGGTGAACCCAACTGGTGGCACAAGCCACTGCACGCCATCTGCCTGACCCCGGCCGAAGCCTGGCGCCACTATGCCCCCTGGCGAACCGGCGAGCCCGGTGAAATGCAGGGCAAAAAGAACTGGCAATTGCCGTTCTGGGCCGTTCTGTTCCCCTACAACCTCTCCGTCGCCATCTGCTGGTATGGCATCTGCCGCCTGTTCAACGTCCGAGCAGCGCCACCGCCACCCGAAGCATTTGAGGAGGCCCCAGCTCATTCAACCCAAAGGAAGCGTACATGAGCGACGCCTCCGTCAGCCGTGCTACCTCCGGGCCCTGTCTGCAGTTCACGCGTCCCCCCCTGACGGTGCACTACATGGCACCTTAAGCACCTTGGACTTCGGCAGTAAGGCAATTCCCTCAAAGACTGAGCCGACCTGCTACTTAACTAGAATCGATACAGCCAGAGCAAAAAGTGGCACTCTATTAATAAGTTTTCCACCAAACCAAGGCTTATCCGCCAACACTAATTCAACCTCAACCCTTCATGTCGAGAGGTAGCACTGTGGCCACAACATGGTTATTTAGCCCACACCAAAACACTTATATCCAACCAAAAATCCACGGACAGATCAGCAAAATAACCACTACATTAGCGCAGCTCAGAAATCCATGGGTTTCCGACTCAGTCTTCATGGCCAAGATGTATACCGCCACGATTTTAGCCATCGCGATTGTATCCTACACAGGATTTTTCACCCACTCAATCAATTACCAACAGGAAGGGGCATATGTATTTATTGCAATACAGCTCCTCGGACCATTTATTTTTACTCCATTCTTAGCCTACCGTGTTTTCTTAATAAAAAAACTTTCTGAAATATACCTCAACAGAGCCACCAAAAAAATCTATTACAAACGCATAAACACACTCATGGTTATTGATTGGAATAACACAAGAGGCGGTATTTTTAAACGCACAGAATTCGGCGGCTCCTCCTTCACCACCAGCTATGCCCTCGCCTTCGCCCCCCGCCGGGAAGACGGCAGCCTGCACCAAAAAGACTGCCTGTGGGTGGACAGCAACGAACCCACCGAACCCGGCGTCAAGCATGTCGCCGAAGTGTGGGAATACCTCCGCCACTTCATGGACCACGGCCCGGACAAACTCCCCCCGCCCGGTGAACCCAACTGGTGGCACAAGCCACTTCACGCCATCTGCCTGACCCCGGCAGAAGCCTGGCGCCACTATGCCCCCTGGCGAACCGGTGAGCCCGGTGAAATGCAGGGCAAAAAGAACTGGCAATTGCCGTTCTGGGCGGTGCTGTTCCCCTACAACCTGACCGTCGCTCTCTGTTGGTACTGTGTCTGCAAGCTTTTCAATGTCCGTGCAGCGCCACCACCGGCGGAGGCTTTCGAAGGTGGGCCCGCTAAGCCCGAATAGTCACCACCTGAAGTGGATAGGAAGAGAACGCTATGCGCCTGGATGGCAACGCGGCGAGACAGAATGAGGATAACGCCCAGATCAAAGGGCTGTAGGACGGCTCCTGGCCTATCGTCGGCAAGCCAGCGTCCACAGGTTCGGCACAAATCTCAAGAGTGGTGCAATACCTGTGGCGCTGGCTTGTCGGCGATGATTGGGCGCAGCGCCTGTCAGACGAACTTGGCCCGGGCCGCGTGCAGTTTCTTGTAGCTGTCGATCAGGCGCAGGTGGCGATCAAGGCCTTCGAGCTTCATGCTGGTCGGGGTCAGACCATGGAAGCGCACACTGCCGTCCACCGAACCCAATACCGCATCCATGCGCACATTGCCGAACATACGACGGAAGTTGGCTTCGTAGTCATCCAACTCCAGTTCGTCATCCAGCTGCACTTCCAGCACCACGTTCAGCGCCTGGTAGAACAGACCGCGGTCGACAGTGTTGTCGTTGAACTGCAAGAATGCCTCAACCAGCTCCTTGGCATCCTCAAAGCGTTTAACCGCGAGGCAGATCAGCAGCTTCAGCTCCAGAATGGTCAGTTGGCCCCACACTGTGTTTTCGTCGAACTCCACACCGATCAGCGTAGTGATGGTGGTGTAGTCATCCACATCGCAGTTGTCCAGGCGCTTGAGCAGCAGCTTCAGCGAGCGGCTGTCGAGGCTGTGCAGGTTGAGGATGTCAGCACGGAACGACAACGCGCGGTTGGTGTTGTCCCAGATAAGGTCCTCGACCGGGTAAATTTCCGAGTACCCCGGTACCAGGATGCGGCAAGCGGTGGCGCCAAGATTGTCGTACACCGCCATGTACACTTCCTTGCCCAGGTCTTCGAGGATACCGAACAGGGTCGCGGCCTCCTGCTGGTTGGAGTCCTCGCCGTGCCCGGAGAAGTCCCACTCGACGAATTCGAAGTCGGCCTTGGCGCTGAAGAAGCGCCACGACACCACGCCGCTGGAGTCGATGAAATGCTCTACGAAGTTGTTCGGCTCGGTCAGCGCGTGGCTTTCGAAGGTGGGTTGCGGCAGGTCGTTCAGGCCTTCGAAGCTGCGGCCCTGCAGCAGTTCGGTGAGGCTGCGCTCCAGCGCCACTTCCAGGCTCGGGTGGGCACCGAACGAGGCAAACACGCCACCCGTGCGCGGGTTCATCAAGGTCACGCACATGACCGGGAACTCGCCCCCCAGCGACGCATCCTTGACCAGTACCGGGAAGCCTTGCTCTTCCAGGCCCTGGATGCCAGCGAGGATCGCCGGGTATTTGGCCAGCACCTCTGGCGGCACGTCCGGCAGGCACAACTCACCCTCGAGGATTTCGCGCTTCACCGCGCGCTCGAAGATTTCCGACAGGCACTGCACCTGCGCCTCAGCCAAGGTGTTGCCCGCGCTCATGCCATTGCTGAGGAACAGGTTTTCGATCAGGTTGGACGGGAAGTACACCACCTGCTGGTCGGACTGGCGCACGAACGGCAGCGAACAGATGCCCCGCGCCGTGTTACCCGAGTTGGTGTCATACAGGTGCGAACCACGCAGCTCCCCGTCAGGGTTGTAGATCGCCAGGCAGTGCTCATCGAGGATCTCGGCCGGCAACGCGTCGCGCGGGCCCGGCTTGAACCACTGCTCGTTCGGGTAGTGCACGAACGGGGCGTTGGCCAGGTCTTCGCCCCAGAACTGGTCGTTGTAGAAGAAGTTGCAGTTGAGGCGCTCGATGAACTCGCCCAGCGCCGAGGCCAGCGCAGCCTCCTTGGTGGCGCCTTTACCGTTGGTAAAGCACATCGGTGACTGCGCATCGCGTACGTGCAGCGACCAGACGTTGGGCACAATGTTGCGCCACGAGGCGATCTCGATCTTCATCCCCAGCCCGGCGAGGATGCCCGACATGTTGGCAATGGTCTGCTCCAGCGGCAGGTCCTTGCCGGGGATATAGGTGCTGGTGTCCGACACCGGCATCAACAACCCCTGGGCATCGGCATCGAGGTTGTCGACCACTTCGATCACGAACTCAGGGCCGGTCTGCACCACCTTTTTTACCGTGCAGCGGTCGATGGAGCGCAGGATGCCTTGACGGTCCTTGTCGGAGATGTCCTCGGGCAGTTCGACCTGGATCTTGAAGATCTGGTTGTAGCGGTTTTCCGGATCGACGATGTTGTTCTGCGACAGGCGGATGTTTTCGGTGGGAATATCGCGGGTCTGGCAGTACAGCTTGACGAAGTAAGCCGCGCACAAGGCCGAAGACGCCAGGAAATAGTCGAACGGGCCGGGGGCCGAACCATCGCCTTTGTAGCGGATAGGTTGGTCGGCGATCACCGTGAAGTCATCGAATTTGGCTTCGAGACGGAGATTGTCGAGAAAATTGACCTTGATTTCCATGCGGGATTACCGTGATTTAAGCGTGCAAAACGAAATTGGCCGGCATTATCCGGGTTTTCGTTGCGCAAGTCCTGCTCAGCGCCACCCGCAGGCTTGATTTTTCGAAGCGGGCTTGCGTATTCCACCGAATTACTTGCCTGATCCTCTGAAGCTATCCCCGCCACCAGACCAGCGGTCATCCTCCTGTGCTAGCGTTTCTGCACCGGGGGACAACGTATTCCCCATGCAGAAACAACACAGCGACAACAACCGTGACGGGCAGGTGAAACCATGGAACTACGCATCAACCAGAAGACCTATCAGGTCGAGGCGGACGCCGACACGCCCCTGCTGTGGGTAATCCGCGATGACCTGGGGCTGACCGGCACCAAGTATGGCTGCGGCTTGGCTCAATGTGGCGCTTGTTCGGTGCTGGTGGACGGCAATGTGGTGCGCGCCTGCGTTACCCCCGTGGCCGGTGTGGTGGGGCGTGAGGTCACCACCATTGAGGCGATCGAGGCCGACCCCGTCGGTAAACGGGTAGTCACCGCCTGGGTCGAGCACCAGGTGGCTCAATGCGGCTATTGCCAGTCTGGCCAGGTCATGGCAGCCACGGCGCTGCTCAAGCACACGCCCAAACCTAGCGATGCGCAGATCGATGCAGCCATGGTCAACCTGTGCCGCTGCGGCACCTACAACGCCATCCATGCCGCCGTGCATGATCTGGCCCAGGGGGAGCAAGCCTGATGAACACGCCAGTCGATACGCCTGCCGAACTGCTCAGGCTGCAGCTGGGCGAAACGGTCAACCTGTCACGTCGGCGCTTTCTTGCGGGCACCGCAGTCGGTGCCCTGGTACTAGGTTTCGGCTTACCCATGGGTTCGGCCCGCGTGCAGGCAGCCGCCGCCGCGGCAACTGCGGAACGCGGCACCCAGGTGCCTGCTTTTCTGGAAATTCGCCCGGACGGCACGGTGCGCCTGCTGAGCCCCTTCATGGAAGGCGGGCAAGGCCCTTTCACCACCATGGCGCAGATTGTGGGTGAAGAGCTGGATGTCGACCCGGCCCATTTCGTGGTCGATAGCGCTCCACCAGGCGAAGCCTACGTGGTAATGGAGAACGGCATGCGCATCACCGGTGGCAGCATGTCGGTGCGCATGAGCTATCCGACCATGCGCCGCCTGGGCGCGCTCGCCCGGGGCATGCTGCTGCAGGCGGGCGCCGAACACCTGGGTGTACCGCTCGATGAGCTTTCCACCACGCCAGGTAACGTAGTACATACCACGAGTGGACGTTCCGTTCCTTACGGTGAACTGGCAGGTCGCGCCATGGACCTGCCGGTGCCCGACCCGGCCAGCGTCAAGCTGCGCGACCCCAGCCAGTTTCGCTGGATAGGAAAGCCCGTACGCCGCCTGGATGCCTATGACAAGTCCACCGGCAAGGCCCAGTACTGCATCGACATCAAGGTCGACGGCATGCTCCACGCTGCCGTGCAGCATGCACCGCGCCTGGGCATGACGGTCGGCAGCCTGCGCAACGAAGACCAGGTCAAGGCCATGAAAGGCGTACATTCGCTGCATCAGCTGCCAGGCGCCGTGGCCGTGGTTGCCGAACGCTGGTGGCACGCCAAGCGTGCAGTAGAGGCGATCCAGGTAGATTGGAAAGAACCGGCCGCCGACAGCAAAGTGCGACCGATGCCGGCCGATTTTTCCAGTGACGCCTGGCGCGAACACCTCGCGACGGTGCAAGGGCCGTCACGCGATGAAGAGAACGAAGGGGATATTGCCGGCGCCTTGGCCAATGCCAATACCAAGGTCGAGGCCAGCTACCACAACCAGTACCTGAATCATGCCCAGCTCGAGCCACCGTCCGCCCTCGCCCGCTTTAACCCGGACGGCAGCCTGGACGTCTGGCTGCCTAACCAGGCGCCGGACATGTTCCGTGACGACATTGCCAGGCGCACTGGCCTGACGCCTGCACAAATCAACCTGCATTCGCCGCTGCTGGGCGGCTTCTTTGGCCGCCACTTCCTGTACGACTCTGCCAACCCCTACCCGCAAGCCATTGCCCTGGCCAAAGCGGTTGACCGACCGGTGAAGCTTATCTGGAGCCGCGAGGAGGAGTTTCTACGCGATGTACTGCGCCCCGTCGCAGTGGTGAAGTTCCGCGCCGGGCTGGACGCAGACGGTATGCCTGTGGCGCTCGAAGCGGTAAGCGCCACCGAGGGCCCAACCGAGGCCCTTGCCGGCAAACAAGGGGAAAAGATCGACCCGACTGCGCTCGAGGGGCTGTCAGGCAAGTCCTACGCCATCGCCAACAAGCGCATCGCCCAGATCTATGTCAAAGGCCCGGCCATGCTCGGTTACTGGCGCTCGGTAGGTAACTCGCTGAACGACTTTTTCTACGAATCATTCCTGGACGAACTGGCGGACAAAGGTGGCAAGGACCCGTTTGAACTGCGCCTGCACCTGCTGCGCGACAACCCGAGACTGACCAACCTGCTGAACGCAGTGGCCGACTTGTCCGGCGGCTGGAAGCGCGGCCCGTTCACCGCCGAGGACGGCAGCAAGCGCGCACGCGGCGTGGCCATGGCGTCACCGTTCGGCTCGGAGGCTGCGGTCATTGCCGAGGTTTCAATCGATAACGGCCAGGTCAAGGTGCACGACATCTGGCAAGCCATCGACCCTGGCAGCATCGTCAACCCGGCGATCATCGAGCATCAGGTCAATGGTGCCGTCGCCCTCGGCCTGTCGCAGACGCTGGTGGAAGAAGCGGTGTACGTGGATGGCAAGCCGCGCGCACGCAATTACGACCTGTACCCGATCCTGCCGCCTTCGCGCATGGCCCGGGTGCATGTGCGCATTATCGAAAGCGGGGCGAAGATGGGCGGCATCGGCGAACCACCGTTACCCGCCGTGGCCCCGGCGGTGGCCAACGCGGTCGCGCAGCTCACCGGCCAGCGCGTGCGCAGTTTGCCATTGAGCCGCCACACCTTCAGCTGATCGCAAGGGACGCCTCATGACCCATCGTTTCGCAAGAACCGCCGGCTGGCTCGCGCTGCCGTGCCTGGTCGCGGCGGGCCTGCTGGCCTGGTATGTCACACGCGAACCTGCTTCGCCGTTTGCCGATGCGCAGGCCACTGTTGCCGACCCGGCGCTGGTCAGCCGCGGTGAATACGTGGCCCGGCTCAGTGACTGCGTGGCCTGCCATAGCCTGCCGGATGGCAAACCGTTCGCCGGCGGGTTGGAAATGGCCACCCCGCTGGGGGCGATCCACGCCACCAACATCACCCCTGACCGCGACAACGGTATCGGTAACTACACCTTGGCCGACTTCGACCGCGCCGTGCGCCAGGGTGTCGCGCCCGGTGGTCGGCGGTTGTACCCGGCCATGCCTTACCCGTCCTACGCCAAGCTCAGCGATGAGGACGTCAAGGCGCTGTATGCGTTCTTCATGCACGGTGTGCAACCGGCGCGGCAGGCCAACCTGGCCAGCGACATCCCCTGGCCGCTGAACCTGCGCTGGCCCATTGCCTTGTGGAACGGCCTGTTTGCCGCCACCAGGCCTTACACCGACAAGACCGGGCAGGATGCACAGTGGAACCGTGGCGCCTATATCGTCCAGGGCCCCGGGCACTGCGGCAGTTGCCACACGCCACGCGGCCTGGCCTTCAATGAAAAGGCGCTGGATGACAGCGGCAAGCCGTTCCTGTCCGGTGCACTGCTCGACGGCTGGTATGCACCCAGCCTGCGCGCCGACCACAACACAGGACTCGGGCGCTGGAGCGAGGCGGAGATCGCGCAGTTCCTGAAGACCGGGCGCAACCGGCATGCAGTGGTATTCGGTTCGATGACAGAGGCGTTCAACAACTCCACGCAATTCATGCATGACGACGACCTGGCCGCCATCGCCCACTACCTGAAGTCGCTGCCCGGCGACCCCAAACGTGACGGCGAGCCATGGCAATACCAAGCCGAATCGGTAGCTATACGGTTGGACAGCCCTGGAGCCCGCACCTACGTGACACGCTGTGCCTCCTGCCACGGCCTGGACGGCAAGGGCCAGGACAAGTGGATGCCGCCATTGGCCGGAGCGACCTCGGCACTGGCCAAGGAGAACGCCTCGGCAATAAATATCACACTAAATGGTTCGCAGCGGGTGGTGGCTGCTGGGGTGCCGGACGCCTATCGCATGCCGGCTTTCCGCGAACAGCTGAGTGATCAGGAGATTGCCGACGTGCTTGGCTTTGTGCGTACAGCCTGGGGCAACCAGGGTGGTGCGGTGGATGCGCAGGCGGTAGGCAAGCTGCGTGGGCATACCGACCCGGCCAGCAGCAGCCCCATCATCTTGCATATGCGTTGAATAGGAGAGGTACATGTACCGACACAAGGCTGCTCCCATAAAGACCGCGCAGCACTTGAGCTACTCTGTCACTGCCACCGCTCCAGGTTCTGTTTCAACCACTGCTCGGGCAAGGCCCCGCCAACGATCTTCGCCATCTCCCGCGCCAGCGCCTCACGCAGCGGTGGCCGGTTGCAGGGCGACTCTCGGGAGATTGCCAGGTACAACCCTTCACTGGACACGGGTGGCTGCAATACCTGCACAGTGGCTGCGATGCCCAACGTGCGCGCCAGCACCATGCCAGGAAACTGCTCGTACACCACGTAATCGCTGCGTTTGTGCATCAGCTTCTCGAACGCCTGTCTGGCACTGGGCACCGCTTCAAGGGTGAGATTGGCCGCGGCGTATTCATCGAACTGTTGGCCGTGGCTGTTGTTGACCAGAGTGCCACCCTTGCGGCCTTTGAGGTCGGCCCATTGCTGGTAGGCAAAGGCATTGTCCTGGCGCACCCAGATGACGCTGGGGGTACGCAAAAACGGCGGGGCGATGAAGTCCACATGCTGCCGGCGCGCTTCGGTCAGGAAGTACCCGGCCATCAAGTCGATCCGCCCGGTGCGCACTTCTTCCTGGGCTCGCGACCACGGCCCGGCGTAAACCACCTCTATGTCCAGCCCCAACTGCTTGCCCAGGTATTTGAGCAGGTCGGCATTGGCACCGATCAGTCGTTGAGGGTTCAGCGGGTCGCGCCACAGGTACGGGGGGTATTCCGGGTTGCCTGTGGCGGTCAGCCGTAGGCATGCATCATCCGCTGTTGCAGCCAGGGGCAGCAGTGACAGGCACATCAGGAGCAAGACGTGGCGAAAGCAACGCTCGATCATCTACGACCCTCGGCACATGAAACACCCGGCGATCCGGCGTAGTGGCCAAAGGCTGCCACCTGCCGTGGTCGCCTGCAGCTATCATCTGCGCGCTGTAGACAGTCTGGACCATCAGCAACCCGCAGACGAGCCTTTCATCGTCCCGTCGATAAATTTGCCGAAGGACACACAGTGAGCGCCTGCTCGGCCGGCGACAAACTGGGCTTTTCAGGCACCCTGCCGTCGCATCGCCAGGATCGCCGCGCCAAAACCGATAAAGGTGGTGCCCACCACCCTGTTCACCCAGCGCGACAGCGACGGCCGGGTCAGCACCCCCTTGGCCCGCGCAGCCAGGGCGGCATACGCACTTAGCGAAGTGAGCGACAAGGCCACGAAAATCCCGGTCAAGGTCAGGAACTGCGGCAATAGCGCAGCCCCTTGGTCGATGAACTGCGGAAACAGTGCTGTAAAGAACATGGTCGCCTTCGGGTTGGTCACTGCAGTGAGAAAGGCCGATTTGAACAGTTTCAGCGACGTAGGCCGCACCTTGGCCGCGCACTCTGCGGCACCCTGCTCCAGCATCGGGCTCTTCTTCAGCAGTTGGCGCGCCCCCAGGTAGAACAGATAGCCCGCCCCCAGGATCTTCACGGCATTGAACAGTACTTCAGAACTCGCCAGCAGTGCGCCTAGCCCCAGCATGGCTGCAGCCGACAAACAGAACAGGCCCGTGCCATTGCCCAGCGACGACCAGATCGCGCTGCGCTGGCCATGGGCAAGGCTGTTGTTGATAGCCATCAAGGTGGCTGGGCCGGGGCTGGCGATCGCGATGGCGGCGACCAGGGTGAATGCGAACAGCGAGTGAGAATCCATTTCAGGCTCGTCAGACAATCAGGTGAGGCTGCGTCTATTGAGCGCAGGTTCAGTCTGTATTCTGCCGCTTTGCCGCCTTCTTGACGATAGCCTTCATTCGCGTCGCCGCCCGCTGCACAGTGGCCATCTTCTCGGGGCGCTTCATGCCCCGCCATTTGCGGATTTCGTCACGGGTACGGCCACAGCTCACGCACAGCTCGCTGCTGAGCTGGCATAACGAGACGCAGGGGTTGTCGATGTCTTTGGCCATGCCACTACTCAGCCAGGCAGTTCTGCCCGCGCATGTTCGCCAGCGCTGTGGAACACCTGGCGCACTTCCTCGGCCTTGACCTTGGTTACCGACCTGGCTGCCAGCAACTCATCGACCACGCGCAAGCCCTGCTCCAGGGCTGTGGCGAGTTGATCAGCGTCGGAGGCGTCAGCGATATCACCCAGATAGGGAGCGATGAGGTACACGTAACGGTCCTGCAGCTTGAGCGCTTCCAGCGCGTCGAGGGCTTTCTGGAACCGATCGGCAGCGGCAGGGCTCATGCTCAATTTATCGAAATGAATCAGGCTCACACGGTCAGTGGCCATTATGACGAATCTCCGTTTCCTGGTGCGGCCAGGCCCGCAAGCAGCAGCACTTCTACGATGCTCGTATGTGTGGGCCCGGGTTATGGCCATCAGGGTACCAGAAGCCGAAGCAGAAAGGGCCACTGCCCCCAGAACTAAAAGTATTTGCCAAGTCGCGTAATGGACGCCCCACGACGTTATGGGGACATGAGCCGCTGTTTGCTGCACAGGATAATCCCGCCGGCAATCCACCCCGCCGAGGTCGTCATCGCGCTCGGCAGCCCACACAACAACAAGCCTGCGCGTTCAGGCAAGACACAACGGGGCCTCATCATTCATGGCAAAGGAACACATCCCCGAAACACTCGATCTTGGCGTCACAGACCCCTCGAAAACCGCAGAAGCCCGCCAGGACCGGCATTTCGAGGGCAAGCTTGACTGGATCGTCTTCGGTTTCACCAGCCTCCTGGCCATCGCGTTCGTGCTCTGGGGCTTCCTCAACCAGGCCAGCCTGGCCAGCAGCGCCTCCAGCGCGCAATCCTGGGTCATTCTCAATTTCGGCTGGTTCTTCGTGCTCACCTCCTCCCTCTTCGTGGTGTTCGTGCTGTGGCTGGCCGCAAGCCGTTACGGGCGGGTGCCGCTGGGCCGCGATGGCGAACAGCCAGAATTCCGCACGGTGTCCTGGGTAGCGATGATGTTCAGCGCCGGTATGGGGATCGGCCTGATGTTCTTCGGCGTGGCCGAGCCGCTGTCGCACTACATATCGCCGCCGCCCGGCTCGGCCAGCGGGCAGACCAGCGAGGCGATGCAGGTGGCAATGGCCACCACCCTGTTCCACTGGACCCTGCACCCTTGGGCCATGTACGCCATCGTTGGCCTGGTAATCGCCTACGGCACCTTCCGCCGTGGCCGCTCGCAGCTGATTTCTGCTGCCTTTCGGCCGCTGATCGGCAAGCACGCAAACGGCCCTCTCGGCCGCCTGATCGACATGATGGCGATCTTCGCCACACTGTTCGGCTCGGCCGCCTCGCTAGGCCTTGGCGCGTTGCAGATTGCCGGCGGCCTGGAATACAACGGCTGGATCGAAAGCCCGGGTAAACTGTTCTACATCTCGATCATCACCCTGCTGACCATTGCCTTCGTCACCTCGGCGGTGTCGGGCATCGGCAAGGGTATCCAGTGGCTGTCCAACACCAACATGGTACTGGCACTGGTGCTGGCAGTGTTCGTGTTCCTGGTCGGGCCGACGCTGCTGATGCTCAATCTGTTGCCGACCTCGCTCGGCATCTACATCAAGATGCTGCCGGAGATGATGGCCCGCACCAACGCCAGCGGCGGCGAGCAGATGAACAGCTGGCTGGCCGGCTGGACCGTGTTCTACTGGGCCTGGTGGATCTCCTGGACGCCTTTCGTGGGCATGTTCATCGCCCGCATCAGCCGCGGCCGCACCATTCGCCAGTTCGTGACCGGGGTGCTGCTGGTGCCAAGCCTGGTCAGCCTGGTGTGGTTCACCATCTTCGGTGGCGCCGCCATCGAGGCCGTGCGGGAGGGCGCCTTCCAGCTGGCCAACGGTGCGGTCAACAGTAACCACGCGCTGTACCAGTTGCTGGACAGCTACCCGCTGGCCTCGGCAACCTCGGTGCTGGTGATGATCCTGGTGGGCATCTTTTTCGTTTCTGGTGCCGACGCAGCCTCGCTGGTGATGGGCACGCTGTCGGAGCACGGCACCACCGCGCCATCGCGGCGCACAGTGATTTTCTGGGGCACGCTGACCGGTACGGTGGCGGCGATCATGCTGGCGATCGGCGACCCACGTAATCCTGGCGAGGCGCTGACCGGACTGCAGAACCTGACCATCGTCGTGGCCTTGCCATTCGTGGTGGTGATGGTACTGCTATGCCTGGCGCTGTACCGCGACCTGCGCAAGGACCCGATGATGCTGCGCCACCTGCGCGGCAACGAGCTGATCGAAAAGGCCGTGCTGTATGGGGCGGTGAAGCATGGAGAGGAGTTCTACATTGTAGTGCAGGAGAAGAAGGCATCGACCAAGACAGCGGCAGAGGCCGAAGTAACCAGCAACTGATTGCTTCAATCAGAAAACCACGGGCTGCCACGC
Organism: Pseudomonas sp. LTR0; assembly: GCF_036630035.1. Classification (NCBI taxonomy): domain Bacteria; kingdom Pseudomonadati; phylum Pseudomonadota; class Gammaproteobacteria; order Pseudomonadales; family Pseudomonadaceae; genus Pseudomonas; species Pseudomonas sp. LTR0. The sequence continues at coordinate 2,264,347 of NZ_CP123734.1, read as the reverse complement.
AGCCCGATCACAGCACGAGGCCGCTGCTGCTGAAAACACAGGTCTGCTTCAACCTTTCAACGCCGCCTCTATCTTGGCCACATCGATCTTGCCCATCTGCATCATGGCCTCGAACGCACGTTTGGCCGCCGCTCGGTCGGGGTGGCTGATGGCTTCGATGAGGATGCGTGGAGTGATCTGCCACGAAATCCCCCATTTGTCCTTGCACCAGCCGCAAACGCTGGCCTCGCCGCCGTTGCCGATAATGGCATCCCACAAGCGGTCGGTCTCTGCCTGGTCCGCGGTACTGACCTGAAATGAAAATGCCTCACAGTGCTTGAAGGCCGCCCCACCATTGAGTCCCACGCAAGGAATGCCCATTACCGTGAAGTCCACGGTGATCACATCGCCCTGCTTGCCTGAAGGGTAATCGGCGGGTGCCTGGTGCACAGCGACCACCCGGCTATCGGGGAACGTTCGGGCATAGAAGTTCGCCGCCTCTTCAGCTTCGTGGTCATACCACAGGCAGATGGTGTTCTTGGCGGTCATGGTCTTGCTCCAAGATCGAAGGTGAGCCTTGAGTCTAGCCCCATAGCACCGGTGTACCGGTAACGCCTGACCAACTGATGCCAATGCATGGTTTAACCGCGACGACGCCGATTCAAAAAAAGGCGCCCCAAGCGGAGCGCCAAAAAATCCACCCAGACCAAAGGAGCAACGAGGTTGCCGAAGTGGAATCACAGAATTGACAACGGGTACTCCACGATCAGCCGCACTTCGTCCAGGTCCGACTCGAACGCCGTGGCCCGGGTGGTGGCCTGGCGAACCCGCAACGACAGGTCCTTGGCCGCGCCAGTCTGCACCACATACTTGACCTCGATGTCACGCTCCCAGCGTTTCTGGTCGGTCAGCGGGTTGCCCGCGACGTCGCGGCGCATGTAAGTGGCGTTGGCATTGGAGTAATCGGCATCGGTACCCTTGCCGTAACGTGTCATGAACGACAGCCCAGGTACGCCGTAGGTGGCCATGTTCAGGTCATAGCGCAGCATCCATGAACGCTCCTTGGGCGCGTTGAAGTCGCTGTACTGGATGGAGTTGTCGAGGAAGATCGAGTCGGACTGACGCAGGTAGTCGAAGTCGTCGTCGCCGTTGTTGCGCTGGTGAGTCAGGGCCAGGGTGTGAGCACCAAAGCGCACACCCAACTTGGCGCTCCAGATATCGTTGTCAAAGGCGCCCAGGCGCTGCTGCCCTTCATCTACAGCCTTGTAATAGTTGAAACCACCAATCAGGGCCAGCTCCCCGCTCAGCGGCCAGCTCAGGCTGGTGCCGACGTAGTACTGGTTCCACACGTCCTTGAGCCGGCTACTGAACAGGCTGACGCTGACATGCTCATTGAGCGTGTAGTCACCCCCGCCATAGGCGATCCACGGCGAATCGACCGGGCCGCCATAGAACGTGACGAAGTTCTCCCGCAGGTCGCTGGACATCGGTTGGCTCATGGCATGCAGACGCCCGGCTTGCAGGGCAAGGTCCTTGATGCTGGTGTTCTCCAGGGTCACCCCACGAAAGCTCTCCGGCAGCAGCCGCGAATCGCCAGCAGCCACCACCGGGTTGGCCGGGAACACATCGCCCACCTTCAGTACCGTGTCGAACAGTCGCACCTTGGCCGCGCCCCCCACCTTGGTGTATTCGTCACGTGCCTGGCCGTCGCGGTCAACCGGCAATACGTCGAAAGAACTGCGCCCGCCGTTGCGGCCGCCGCCAGTGTCGAGCTTAAGGCCAAGCATGGCAAACGCGTCCAGGCCAACACCTACGGTGCCCTGGGTGAAGCCCGACTCAAATCGGGTAATCACGGCGTGCCCCCAGGCTTCGGAGTAGCCGCTGTCAGGCTGTTTGCTCGGGCTGTGTGTCGGGGCCGCAGAATCGCGGTTATCGCGGTTGAAATAGAAGTTGCGATTAAGCACGCTGAGGGTACTGCCCGCCACGAATCCGTCCGGGCTTTCTTCTGCGGCAACAACCTGGCTGCCAACGCTGGCCAACGCCAGGCAAGCAGCCAATGTCAGGGGTGATCTACACGTCATCCGATAATCCTTGAACGTCGCATTTGTTGTTATGTCGGCGGGCCGAGATTGACGGCCCGCAGATAACGCCAAGGTGATCGGCGCATTACAATTGCGTCATCGGCAACGCAGCGCTCTGAGTGGAGTCCTGCAACATTCTGCAGATATTTCCGAGGTCAGGCAGTGAACCTGCTGACAAAAAAACGGTCTTTCGCTGACGGTCAACTCACCGACCGGTTCATCGGCCCAGCCACCGTGGCCTACTTTTTGTCCTGTTCCAGCGAATTCAGCGAAGACCCAACATGCCCGATTCCCGCCCAAATGCTTCCGCCCTCCCTGCCCTGCGCATCGGCCTGATTGCCGCCCTGGTGGGTATCGCCGCCCTCGCGCACGCTGAAGAGCCTGCCAGCGACGCACGCTGGGTCAGCGACAGCCTGAGCACCTACGTGCGCAGCGGCCCGACCGACGGGCACCGCATTGTCGGCACGCTCAAGTCCGGGCAGAAGCTGACCCTGCTCGGCAGCCAGGGCAATTACAGCCAGGTGCGTGGGCAGAACGGCGATGTGGTGTGGATCCTCAGCAACGACCTGCAGACGGTACCCGGGCAGAACGAACGCCTGCCATTGCTCGATGCCCAGGTTGCCGAACTGACCGGGCAGTTGAAGACCATCGACGACAACTGGAAGAACCGCGTGCAAGGGATGCAAGAAACACTTGATTCGCGCAAGCAGCTGATTGACGAGCTGGAGGCGCGCAACAAGGCACTGAACGAGCAACTCGATCAGAGCCAGTCGGACCTGCGCGATACCCAGGCCCGCCTGGGAGATGAGAACAAGCAGGTGATGATGCGTTACATGGTGTATGGCGGCAGCATCGCCGGTGCAGGCTTGCTGGCGGGGCTGATCCTGCCGGCACTGACCCGTGGGCGCAAGAAGAACGATCGCTGGTTCTGAGCTCGGCAAGGCGCTGGAACTGGAACGTGCAGGCCTGGCCGCAGGCCTTGCTATAGCGGAATAGTGGAGTCGTCCCTACAACAACCGTTCCAGTGCCTCCAGCACATACCCCGTGGCGCGCTCCACCTGCCCTTCCCGACAAGCAATCCCCAACTGCCGCCACAACCCCGGCCGCAGCGGTCGACGAGCAATGCGCCGGTCCAACTCGGCCGCCTCCCCCTCCTGCGGCAATAATGTCGCCCCATACCCGGCGCCGACCAGGCTCTTGATCGCATCGTTGTAATTCAGCTCGATCCGCGGCTCGGGGTACAACCCCGCCGCTGCAAACCACTCCCCGGTAACCCGCGACAGCTGGGTGGTGCTGTCGTTGAGAATCAACGCCCGTTGCGCCAGCCACACCGGAGTGATCCTGGCCGGTGGCTGCCAGTCGGCCGGCACATACGCCATAATCGGGTCGCGCCGCCAAGGGGTGACCGTCAATCCTTTACCGGCCACCTGCGGCAGGGCTACAAGGCCGATATCCAGTGTGCCCTCACGCAAGCGCGTGAGCGACGCCTGGGAGGTCAGCACCTGGACCTGCACATCGATCCCAGGGCGCTCCACACGCAGGCGCGCCAATGCCTGCGGCAGCAAATGGGCAATGGCACCGGTGGAGGCGCCCAGGCGCACACGCCCGGTCAACCCTTCGACCTGCCGGCGTACTTCGTCCAGCGCCAGGTCAGCGTCCGCCAGCAGGCGCCGGGCACGCCCCAGCAGTGTTTCACCGATGACGGTGGGCCGCACCTGGCCGCGGGTGCGGGTGAGCAACGGGGCGCCGATGCGCGCCTCCAGCTCAGCCACATGCAAGCTGATGGTGGGCGGCGCCAGGTTAAGCCGGCGGGCGGCCTCTGCAAAAGAGCCCAGGTCGCTGATGACCACCAATGTGCGGAGGCGGTCGAGGCTGATTTCGCGCATTGTCAGAGCCGGTCCTTTCGCGGGTAAACCCACAGGTTCACTACGCTTTTCAAAAAGTCATTCAGAGAACCTGAATATATTGATCATCATATTCAAATTTTCATTACCAAAGCTACGGGCGAGCATGGGCCATCTTTCCCCAACCGGACCCCGACCATGCATACCCCTGTTGTTTTCATCGACGGCGACCAAGGCACCACAGGCCTGCAGATCCATGCCCGCCTAAAGGGCCGTACCGATCTTCGCCTGTTGACCCTCCCCGAGGCCGAGCGCAAGGACCCGCAACGCCGCTGCGAAGCGATCAACAGCGCCGATATCGCCCTGCTGTGCCTACCCGACGACGCCGCCCGCGAGGCCGTGGCCGCAATCCACAACCCGCAAGTGCGAGTGATCGACGCCAGCTCTGCGCACCGCACCACACCTGGCTGGGTGTACGGCCTGCCGGAGCTGGACGAACAGCAAGCCGAGCGTATCGCGCAAAGCAAGCGTGTCAGCAACCCCGGGTGCTATCCCACCGGTGCCATCGCGCTGCTGCACCCGCTGGTCAAGGCCGGTTTGCTGCCTGCTGACTATCCGTTGAGCATCCACGCCGTCTCTGGTTACTCCGGCGGTGGTCGCGCGGCAGTTGAGCGGCATGAACAGCCCGGCGCCGCCAAAGCCCCTGCCCTACAGCTGTATGGCCTGGAGCTGGCGCACAAGCACGTACCGGAGATCCAGCAGCATGCGGGGTTGTCGGCGCGGCCGATGTTCATGCCCGGCTATGGCGCCTACCGCCAAGGCATCGTACTGAGCATTCCCCTGCAACTTCGCCTGCTGCCTGGACACATCAGCGCCGAGCAACTGCAAGCCTGCCTGGAACAGCATTACCAGGGTGCCCGCCATGTCCAGGTGATGCCCCTGCATCAGTGCGGCGCTGCGGCAAACCTCGATCCCGAGGCATTGAATGACAGCAATGACCTGCGCCTGGCGCTGTACGCCAACCCCGAACATGGCCAGGTGCTGCTCACCGCAGTGTTCGACAACCTGGGCAAAGGTGCCTCTGGTGCTGCCGTGCAAAACCTCGACCTGATGCTCGGTGCCTTACAGGCACACGGCTGATACGGCAAAACCGGTTAGACTGTACAACCCGCGCCAACACCGCGCGGGTTGTATTCTCATTCGCCGGAGCCCCCCCCAGATGTTCATCCTGAGCCGCCTCGACAGCGTGCCGCCCGAATCTTTCCAGAACCAGATCCGCGAGCTGGTCATTCACAATGTCGGCGAATTGAGCAGTGTCGCCATCGCCGTCGACAACCCGCTGTACCCGTTGTACCAGTACGGCGTCGGCATGGAAGTCCACCGGTACCTGCAAGCACTGGACGGCTCCCATGGCCTGGCCGTGGCGCTTACCCTGGCGCTGGATGCCGAAGCACCTGACCAGTTGCTGGGCTTTGCTCTTTCGCTGCCAGCCCAGGACGATGGGCAGGCCTGTGCATTGGCCTTTCTGGCCGTTTCCGCCAGCCATCGCCGCCAGGGCATCGCTCGTGCCCTGCTGGGCGACCTGCAGGCGCGCTATGCCTGTGTGGAGCTGAACGCCTTTGCCAAACAGGTGCCATGGTTCGAAGCGATGGGCATGCAAGTGGTGGCCGCCAATGGACCCCAGGTGCTGATGAGCAGTACCGGCCAGGCCAGTGGAGCGCTGATCGGGCGCCTGGACATTGCGCCGATCTATCAGACGGCTGAAGTGCTGCAGATTCACACCTATCTGCTCAACCAGCAGGGTGAGGATGCGATGATCGAAGCGGAGCAAATGCGCGATGAGCGGCTGGATGAACTGGCCGCTCAAGCCCGGGAATGTGTGCGTCAGCGCAAGACTGTGCATTGATTCAAGGGCCTGTTCGCGGGTATCAAGACCCGATGATTGCAATGACTCGGCGCGAACACTTGGAAAAGCCTCAGACAATGACAGCTTTGTCAATTGCCTTGTTACATTGAATGACTGTTCAACAATGATGGCCATATGGCATCATTCAAACAAAAAACATGCACGAGGGTGAGGCAAATCTACTAATCCGCAGCGCATCAAGAGCCTGGCGCCACCTCGGCGGCCCGGCTTTCCGGCCAGCTCCTGACGCCTGCACGCCACCGGCAAGGAGCTTTCCATGCAATTACGGAATTTGAAAATCGGCATTCGCGCTGCCAGCGTATTCGCCCTGTTGGGTATTCTGGTCCTGGTCATGGGCCTTATCGCACTTTACGAAACCCGCCAGATGGACAAGGCCACTGACGAGATCCGGCTCACCTGGATGCCCTCCGTGGTAGCACTGGGCGAGATCAGCAGCAACCTCGGGCGCGCCCGAGCCATCACCCTGCGCGCCGCGCTGGACGATAACCCCACCGAGCGCACACGCAACCTGCAGATGCTCGAAGGCATCAACGCCGAACTCCAGGGTGGTCTGAAGGACTACGCTGACACCCTCATCGCTGCCGACGACCCTGCTCTGTTCAACACATTCAATGACGCGCACCAGCAGTACCTCGAACTGCAGGTGAAAGTGCTGCAGAACATTGCCGCAGGGCGTATGGACGAGGCCAAGCAGCAGATCAGCGGCCCGCTCACCCAGCGTGCCGACAGCATGATGAAGGCTTTGGTGGCGCTGATCGACTACAACAGCAAAGGTGCCGAAGATGCCTCGCAGCGCAGCAGTGACGTAGCAGACGAAGCGTTCACGGCCATCATCTCTTCATTGCTTGTGATCATGCTTGCTCTAGCCGCTATTGCTATCGTGCTTACGCGCAGCATCGTGGCGCCCCTGGCCGATGCCGTGGCCGTCGCGGAACGGGTCGCGCTCGGCGACCTCACCCAGGAAATCCGGATTGTCGGCCGCGATGAGCCAGCCCTGCTGCTACGCGCTCTAAGCCGCATGCAAAGCAGCCTGCGCGATACCATTCGCAAGATTGCCGCTTCGTCCGACCAGCTGGCCTCAGCCTCGGAAGAACTGCACACCGTCACCGAAGACACCAGCCGTGGCCTGCACCAGCAAAGCGCGGAAATCGACCAGGCGGCCACGGCCGTCAACCAGATGACCGCAGCGGTCGAGGAAGTGGCAAACAATGCGGTCAGCACCGCCGACGCCTCGAAAGGCGCCGACCAGACCACCCGCGATGGCCGCGACCGGGTCAACCAGGCACTGGCATCCATCCAGCACCTGGTGGCTGACGTGAGCGACACCTCGGGCGAGATCGAACAACTGGCCAACAATGCCAACGAGATCAGCCGGGTTCTGGACGTGATTGGCGCGATTGCCGGGCAAACCAACCTGCTGGCACTGAATGCCGCGATCGAGGCTGCCCGCGCCGGCGAAGCGGGCCGTGGATTTGCCGTGGTGGCCGACGAGGTCCGCGCCCTCGCCCACCGTACACAGCAATCAACGGCGGAGATCGAGCAGATGATTGCTGGTATTCAGAACGGTACCGAGCGTGCGGTAACGGCAATGCACAGCAGCCAGGGGCGTGCCAGCGGTACGCTGGAAGTGGCACAAGGCGCAGGGCTGGCGTTGGAGGTGATTGCCGAGGCGATCGCCTCCATCAACCAGCGTAACCTGGTAATTGCCAGTGCTTCTGAGGAGCAGGCACAGGTGGCACGGGAGGTGGACCGTAATCTGGTCAACATTCGTGATCTGGCGATGCAGACGTCGGCGGGTGCCAATCAGACCAGTGCGGCAGCGCAAGACTTGTCGCGGCTGGCAGTGGACTTGAACGGGATGGTGGCGCAGTTCAAGGTCTGATCGGAAATGACAGGGGCTGCAAAGCAGCCCCTGTTACAGCAACGACAATCTATCAGTCGTTGACACTCACAACTCGCCCCGCCTTCTCGGCAGCCTTGCCGCGCGTCGCCAGGCAGTAATACAGCGGCACCGTCACCAGCAAGCCGAACAGCCACGACAAGTCGGCCCCTTCCACAATATTGGAATACGGCCCCACATACAGCGACGTGTTGGCAAAGGGCAACTGCACCAGGATGCCGCAGGCATAGGCAATGATCGCGTGGTGGTTGAAGCGGCCATAGATGCCGCCGTCAGCACTGAAGATCGAGGCGATGTCGTACTGGCCCTTCTTGATCAGATAGAAGTCGATCAGGTTGATCGAAGCCCACGGCACCAGCACCAGCAGCAGCGCCAGGATCAGGCCGATGAACTGGCCGATGAAGTCCGCCGAGGCATTCAGTGCCACCATCCCGCAGCCCACCAGAATGACCGAGGCCAGGATCACCCGTACCTTGACGCTCGGCGTCCACTCGGCCACGAAGGTCTGGATTGCGGTCACGATCGACAGCACCGCGCCATACAGGTTGAGGGCGTTGTGGCTGATGATGTTAAGCAGGAACAGCACCATCAGGATCGGGCCCAGCCAGCCGGTAGCCTGCTTCACCGCGTCCATTGCGTCAGTGCCTTGCGGGACACACAACACTGCCACTGCACCAAAGCTGAAGCACAGGATGGTACCCAGGGTGGCGCCCAGGTAGGTCGCCCAAAACGGTTTGGCAATGCCCACTTCACGCGGCAGATAACGCGAATAGTCTGACGTGTACGGCGAGAAGCTGATCTGCCAGATGGTGCCCAGCGACACGGTGGCGATAAAGCCCGACAGGTTGAACGCGCCGCGGCTGAAGAAGTCTGCCGGCAATTCCTGGATGAACATCATGATGAAACCGGCCAGCAAAGCCGAACCCATCACCCAGGTGCCGATGCGGTTGAGAATGTGGATGAAACGATAGCCGATCACGCCGATGGCAGTAGCGCTCAGGGCACCTATCACGATCGCGCCGGGCATCGGCACACTCGGGGCGATACCGTGGATGGTCTTGCCTGCCAGAACAATGTTGGAAATAAAGAAGCCGACATAGATCAGCGCGGTAAAGAACACGATCAGCAAGGCGCCGTAACGGCCGAACTGGCCACGGCTTTGCACCATTTGTGGAATGCCCAACTGCGGCCCCTGCGCAGAGGCCAGGGCGATGACCACGCCCCCGACCAGATGGCCCAGGACAATGGCTATCAACCCCCACAACAGGTTCAGGTGGAACACCTGGACCACCATGGCACCGGTGACGATGGGCAGTGGTGCAATGTTGGTACTGAACCAGAGGGTGAACAGGTCGCGCGCCTTCCCATGGCGCTCGGCAGGTGGAACGTAATCGACCGTGTGATTCTCGACAAACTGGTGCTGCGACGACGGTTGGGACATGGTTTTCAGCTCGAAAGGTCGTTTTTATCTTTGTAAGGAAACCGCATCTAGGCGGCCTCTCAGCTGCGGACCATATTATGGTATTCCAAACTTTTGACAACACTGATCCGCAGTAAAAAACGCCCGCTGATCCGCTTGCGCAACCCTGGCGGCAAACTACCTGATCGCTCAAGGCCACGATATACGTGGCCTTGAGCCGTCCATCGTGAAAAAGACGGGTTGAAAATTCCGCTTGCAAAATAGGTATTACGGTATACCATCAGACACATCAACGATAAAAACTGCGGACCACCGCAGCCCTTCAGAGGTACTCCCGATGATCGACGCAACTGTCTACAAGAACGTTCTGGGCTCCTTCCCGTCCGGCGTTACCGTCATCACCACCCAGGACGACGACGGCTCGGTCGTCGGCCTGACCGCCAGCGCCTTCTCCTCCCTGTCGATGGACCCGCCACTGGTGCTGTTCTGCCCCAACTACACCTCCGACTCCTACCCGGTACTGATCAAACAGAAGCGCTTTGCCATTCATCTGCTCTCGGGCGAGCAGCAGGCAGAAGCGTACGCGTTCGCCAAGAAGGGCAAGGACAAGGCCAGCGGTATCGAGTGGAGCCTGAGCGAACTGGGCAACCCGATCCTGGCCGGTGCAACCGCAGTGATCGAATGTGAACTGTGGCGTGAATACGAAGGTGGCGACCACGCCATCATGGTTGGCAAGGTGCACAACCTGATCGTCCCGGCAGAAGCACCACGGCCCATGGTGTACTGCCGCGGCAAAATGGCCAGCCTACCGGCCTTTGCCTGAAGCCTGCAATTCGACGCAGACCCCTGTGGGAGCGGGCTTGCCCGCGAACACCGGCGAAGCCGGTGCCACCCACCGCGTGTTCTGTTTCGCGGGCAAGCCCGCTCCCACACTGAAGCCCGCTTTACTGACGGGTAACAACAAGCGTTGAGGAAAAACCCATGAAATTTTCGTTGTTCGTGCACATGGAACGTTGGGATGAACAGGTCAGCCACCGCCAGCTGTTCGAAGACCTGACCGAACTGACCCTGATGGCCGAGAACGGCGGTTTCAGCACCGTGTGGATCGGCGAACACCACGCCATGGAATACACCATTTCGCCAAGCCCGATGCCACTGCTGGCCTACCTGGCCGCACGCACCGAGAAGATCCGCCTGGGCGCCGGCACCATCATCGCGCCGTTCTGGAACCCGATCCGCGTTGCGGGCGAATGCGCACTGCTCGACGTGATCAGTAACGGTCGTATGGAAGTGGGCCTGGCCCGCGGCGCCTATCAGTTCGAATTCGACCGCATGGCAGGTGGCATGCCCGCCACCGATGGAGGCAAGGCGCTGCGAGAGATGGTGCCCGTCGTGCGAAAGCTGTGGGAAGGCGACTACGCCCACGATGGCGAAGTCTACAAGTTCCCGACCTCCACCAGCGTACCGAAGCCGTTCAACGCCACGCCGCCTATGTGGATCGCCGCCCGCGACCCGGACTCGCACAACTTCGCCGTTGCCAATGGTTGCAATGTCATGGTCACCCCGCTGATGAAGGGGGACGAAGAAGTGCTGGACCTGAAGAACAAGTTCCAGGCCGCCCTGGACAACAACCCAGACGTGCCGCGCCCACAACTGATGGTGCTGCGCCACACCCATGTGCACAGTCCGGCTGATCCGGATGGCTGGAAAGTTGGCGCCCAGGCCATCTCGCGCTTCTACCGCACGTTCGATGCCTGGTTCGGCAACAAGACCACCCCGGTGAATGGCTTCCTGGAGCCGAGCCCGGAGTCGAAATTCGCCGAAGTGCCGGCGTTCAAGCTGGAAAACATCCGCAAGAACACCATGATCGGCACCCCGGAAGAAATCATCGCACGCATCAAGTACTACCAGGAACTGGGCGTCGACGAGTTCAGCTTCTGGTGCGACAACAGCCTGCCCCACGCCGAGAAGAAAAAGTCGCTGGAGCTGTTCATCAAGGAAGTGGTGCCGGCGTTCGCCTGAATTCCCATTGCCTGAAACATTGCGGGGCACAGCCCGCTCACGTGGCCTGCGTGAGCGGGCTTTTTTTGGGGTGTACGCCTTGAGTCTTGCGGAGTGGTCGAGATCGAGCGCCGCCCGCGCGGCGCATCGCGAGCTGCGCTCGCTCCTACGTTTGTTTCGGGCCAATTATTCCTGTGGGATTTGCGCGCGAACGCCTTGGCGCATGGCGCGATATCGCGTTGTACAAACAAGGCGGTCGCGCGCGCCTGTCACAGGCGTGACTGGCCCGAAACAAACGTAGGAGCGAGCGCAGCTCGCGATGCGCCGCGCGGGCGGCGCTCGATTTCGAATACACCACAACCCTCAAGGCATACCCGGCAGCCCCACCTTTCGTCCCCCCGCAAGAGAAATTTCCAGCCACCTCTTGCACAACAAATATTATGGTATACCATCAGACAACAAGAGCTGATAACCCTCACCAGGAGCCACCCATGAGTTTCGAAATCCGCAAGATCGTCACCTACTCCGAAGAGACCCGCATCGAAGGCGGCAAGGCCACCGACAAGCCGGTGACCATGGTCGGCCTGGCCGTCGTGATCAAGAATCCATGGGCCGGTCGCGGTTTCGTTGAAGATCTGAAACCGGAAATTCGCGCCAACTGCTCGGAGCTGGGTGCCCTGATGGTCGAGCGCCTGACTGCTGCCATTGGCGGCGCCGACAAGATCGAGGCCTACGGCAAGGCCGCCGTAGTCGGCGCCGACGGCGAAATCGAGCACGCCTCGGCCGTAATCCACACCCTGCGCTTCGGCAACCACTACCGCGAAGCAGTACAGGCCAAGAGCTACCTGAGCTTCACCAACAAGCGCGGCGGCCCAGGCACTTCGATCCAGATCCCGATGATGCAGAAGGACGACGAAGGCCTGCGTTCGCACTACATCACCCTGGAAATGCAGATCGAAGACGCCCCGCGTGCCGATGAAATCGTCGTGGTCCTGGGCGCAGCCGACGGCGGCCGCCTGCACCCGCGCATCGGTAACCGTTACATCGACCTGGAAGAACTGGCTGCCGAAAAAGCCAACGCTCAATAACAATAACCAAGACGGGCCGGGGCGTGGCGTGCTTACCCGCCGCGCCCGACCTTCAAGGAGCGCCCTCCATGATTCAGCCTGTCGCTGAACGCACACCTGGCGGCACCAGCTATCTGGCTGTCGGCCAGGGCCAACCCGTGGTACTGATCCACGGCGTGGGCCTGAACAAGGAAATGTGGGGCGGTCAGTTCGTTGGCCTGGCCAACGACTACCGCGTCATCGCCTACGACATGCTCGGCCACGGTCAAAGCCGCGTACCGGCTGCCGACACACCGCTGGAAGGCTATGCCGACCAGCTCGCCGAACTGCTTGACCACCTGCAAATCGCACAAGCCACCGTGATCGGCTTCTCCATGGGCGGCCTGGTTGCCCGTGCATTCGCCCTCAATTACCCGCAGCGCCTGGCTGCACTGGTCGTGCTCAACAGCGTGTTCAACCGTACCCCCGAGCAGAGTGCCGGGGTGATCGCGCGTGCTGCCCAGGCGGCGGAGCTGGGCCCCGACGCCAACGTCGATGCTGCCCTGGACCGCTGGTTCAGCCGTGAATACAAGGCTGCAAACCCGGCGCAGGTCGCCGCCATTCGCCAGGTGCTGGCAAGCAACGACCCGCAGGGCTACCACACCACTTATTCGCTGTTCGCCACCCAGGACATGTATCGCGCCAATGACCTGGGCAGTATCCAGGTGCCGACGCTGATCGCCACTGGCGAACTCGACTCCGGTTCGACCCCGGCCATGACCCGCCAGCTCGCCGCCTGTATTCCTGGTGCACAGAGTGTGGTCCTCGCCGAGCAACGGCATATGATGCCGGTGGAAGCACCGCGTGAAGTCAACAAGATGCTGCTGGACTTCCTCACCCAAGCCAGCACCCTCACCGAATCCGCCAAGGGGATTGTTGCATGACCCTCGTTCGTTTCCAGATGTGCATCGACGGCCAATGGCGCGATGCCCAGAGCGGCAAGACCTTCGACAGCCTCAACCCGGCCACCGCCCAGGCCTGGGCGCAGCTGCCCGACGCCGATGAAGCCGATGTGGAGCTGGCCGTTCAGGCCGCCCAGCGTGCCTTCGACAGCAAGGCGTGGCGCAGCATCACTGCCACCGCACGCGGCAAGCTGCTGCGTCGTCTGGGTGACCTGATTGCCGAGAACAAAGAGCACCTGGCCCAGCTGGAAAGCCGTGACAACGGCAAGCTGATCCGCGAAACCCGCGGCCAGGTCGGCTATCTGCCGGAGTTCTTCCACTACACTGCGGGCCTGGCCGACAAGCTCGAAGGCGGCACCCTGCCGCTGGACAAACCCGACCTGTTCGCCTACACCGTGCACGAGCCGATCGGCGTGGTTGCCGGGATCATCCCCTGGAACAGCCCGCTGTACCTCACCGCGATCAAGCTGGCCCCTGCCCTGGCTGCCGGCAACACCATCGTGCTCAAACCGTCCGAGCACGCCTCGGCGACCATCCTCGAGCTGGCCCGTCTGGCCCTTGAGGCCGGCTTCCCGGCCGGGGTGGTCAACGTGGTCACAGGCTTCGGCCCAAGCACCGGCGCGGCGCTGACCCGCCACCCGCTGGTGCGCAAGATCGCCTTCACCGGCGGTGCCGCCACCGCCCGCCACGTGGTGCGCAGCAGTGCCGAAAACTTCGCCAAGCTGTCACTGGAACTGGGTGGCAAGTCGCCGAACATCATCTTCGCCGACGCCGACCTGGACAGCGCCATCAATGGCGCCGTGGCGGGCATCTATGCCGCTTCCGGGCAAAGCTGCGTGGCCGGTTCGCGCCTGCTGGTGCAGGATGAAATTTTCGACGTATTCGTCGAGCGCCTGATTGCCCGCGCCAAGCGCATCCGCATCGGCAACCCGCAGGAAGACGCCAGCGAAATGGGCCCGATGGCCACCGCACAGCAGCTGGCTGTCGTCGAAGGCCTGGTGGCTGCAGCCAAGGCCGAAGGCGCCAAACTGCATATGGGCGGAAAGCGTGCCGACGTTGAAGGTGACGGCTGGTTCTACGAGCCCACCCTGTTCGAGTGCGACAGCAACGCGATGACCATCATGCAGGAAGAAGTGTTCGGCCCGGTCGCCGCGGTGATCCGCTTCAAAACCGAAGAAGAAGCCCTGGCCATAGCCAACGACTCGCAATTCGGCCTGGCTGCCGGCATCTGGACTCGCGATCTGGGCCGTGCCCATCGCCTGGCCCGTGACGTGCGTTCGGGGATCATCTGGGTCAACACCTACCGCGCCGTGTCGGCCATGGCACCGATAGGCGGCTTCAAGAACAGCGGCTACGGCCGCGAGAGCGGCATCGATTCGGTGCTGGCCTATACCGAGCTGAAGACCGTGTGGATCAACTTGTCCACCGCGCCGATGCCCGACCCGTTCGTGATGCGCTAGGAGGAACACAAGATGATCGAACCCGGCATCTACAAAGACGTGATGGGCTCCTTCCCGTCCGGCGTCACGGTAGTCACCACCCTGGACGCCGACGGCGGCATCGTCGGCATCACCGCCAGTGCGTTCAGCGCGCTGTCGATCGACCCGGCGCTGGTGCTGTTCTGCCCTAATTACGCCTCCGACACCTACCCGATCCTGCGCGACAGCAAGCAGTTCGCCATCCACCTGCTGTCCGCCGACCAGACCGCCGAGGCTTATGCCTTCGCAGGCAAGGGCAAGGACAAGGCCAAGGACATCGAGTGGCACCTGAGCGAGCTGGGCAACCCTCTGCTGGCCAAGGCCACGGCGATCATCGAGTGCGAATTGTGGCGCGAGTACGACGGCGGTGACCACGCGATCATTGTCGGTGCGGTGAAGAACCTGGTGTTGCCGGCCGAGCCGGTGACCCCGATGGTCTACCACAAAGGCAAGCTGGGCGCCCTGCCGCCTCTCGGCTGATATACCTTGAAGTTGGTGTTGGCCTCTTCGCGGGCTTGCCCGCTCCCACAGATTCCGGAACCTGTGAGAGCAGGCAAGCCCGCGAAGAAGCCAACACCGATGCCCCTGTTTTCAGGGGTCGCGCTAATCGTCTCACCCTCGGTTGCGGCCCCTGTTTTATGCCGGAGTACTGCACATGAGCAATGAAAAGTACGAAAAGGGTCTGAAAATCCGCACCCAGGTGCTGGGCGAGGACTACGTCAACCGCTCGATCCAGAACGCAGATGAGTTCACCAAACCGTTGCAAGAGCTGGTCACCGAGTATTGCTGGGGTCACGTCTGGGGCCGCGAAGGCTTGTCGCTGAAAGAGCGCAGCATGATAAACTTGGCCATGATTTCCGCGCTCAACAGGCCCCACGAGCTCAAGTTGCACATTCGCGGTGCCCTGCGCAATGGCCTGAGCCGTGAACAGATTCGCGAAATCCTGCTCCAGGTCGGCATTTATTGCGGCGTACCCGCGGCGGTGGACAGTTTCCGCCTGGCCCGTGAAGCGTTTGCCGAAGCCGATGCGGAGCCAACCCGTTAACAACGGGCTGTTCGAACCACTGCATGGAAAGCCTCGGTTCGGGGCATTCCGCGATGTTGGCGCAACAGCCTCATAAAGAGCGCACCTGATGAAACGCCAGCCACTCGACGACAGCTTCAAGGTCAACCGCAACCCCGTTACTCTGCGCGAAATCGTGCTCGACAAGCTGCGCACCGCAATCATGAACTTTCACCTGCTGCCCGGCGACCGCCTGGTAGAGCGCGACCTGTGCGACCGCCTCGGCGTCAGCCGCACTTCGGTACGCGAAGCGCTGCGTCATCTGGAGTCCGAAGGCCTGGTCGAGTTCGCCGACGCCAAAGGCCCGCGCGTGGCCATCATCACCCTGGAAGACGCGCGTGACATCTATGAGCTGCGCTGTGTGCTCGAAGGCCTGATCGTGCAGTTGTTCACCCTCAACGCCAAAGCCAAGGACATCCGTGCGCTGGAACGTGCGCTGGAAGTGAACCGCGAGGCACTGGAAGAAGGCGAGTTGCAACAGGTGCTGGATTCGGTACAAGGTTTCTACGATGTGCTGCTGGAAGGCTCTGGCAACCAGGTGGCGGCCCAGCAGTTGCGCCAGTTGCAAGCCCGCATCAGCTACCTGCGCGCCACCTCGGTATCGCAGGAAAACCGCCGTGGCGCCAGCAACCGCGAAATGGAAAAGATCGTCGAGGCCATCAAGGGCGGCGACCCGCTGGTGGCCCACCAGGCCTCGGTCGACCACGTCCGCGCCGCCGCCAAAGTGGCCCTGGACTACCTGCGCCAGAAGCAGGATGACAACGCCAAGGTGCGCGACATTGTCGAACCCCTGGCCCTGAAGGAACCACGCATAGGTCGCTGATCATGCCCAATGCCCCGCGCTACTGCCCGCACTGCACCACGGAACTGGCCCGGGGCATTCCCACAGGCGATACCCACGAACGCCTGCATTGCGCCGGCTGCGGTTACATCCATTACATCAACCCCAAGATCATCGCCGGCTGCATCATCGAGCGCGATGGAAAGTACCTGCTTTGTCAGCGCGCCATCCCGCCGCGCCCCGGCACCTGGACCTTGCCTGCCGGGTTTATGGAAGCTGGCGAAACCACCGAGCAGGCGGCGCTGCGCGAGGTATGGGAAGAAAGCGGCGTACGTGCGGACATCGTCTCGCCGTATTCGATCTTCAGCGTGCCAAAGATCAGCGAGGTGTACATCATCTTCCGTGCCATCGTCACCGAAGAGACCGGGCAGTACGGGCCGGAGACGCTGGCGTACAAGTTCTTCGAACCGGATGAAATCCCCTGGGATGAGATCTACTACCCGGCTATCCGGCAAATTCTCGAGCGCTACATCCTCGAGCGGCAGGCCGGGGTGTATGGCATTTACATGGGCAATGATGACACCGGCAAGGTGCACTTCATCCGCTAGCCTGTCCGGCCGCTTCGCGGGTGAACCTGCTCCCACTCGGATCGCGCAGTTGCAGAGGCTTGTGCAAGTGGCACAGGCCATCACAAAAGCCTCGCCAACGGTCTATTCTCGGTGCACCCTAAGGGCCTTGAGACAGAGGACCGGCAAAGCACATGGCTAGATGGCTAGACGGCGGCGGGCAAATGGCCGAACGCATCCGCAACCACGACTGGGCCAGCACTCCCCTGGGCCCGCTGGAACATTGGCCCGACGCCCTGAAAACCACGATGTCTCTGTGCCTGGCCTCGCGCTTTCCGCAGGCCGTGCTGTGGGGCCCGGACTTGATCACCCTGTACAACGATGCCTTCACCCCGATTCTCGGTCGCAAGCCCCTGGCCTTGGGCATCCCCTTCCGCGACGTGTGGCACGAAGCCTGGGATGAAATCAGCAGCATGGCGGACCGTGCGTTGGCCGGTGAAGCGGTGTACATCGAAGACTTCCCGCTGATGATCGACCGCAACGGAGGTTTGGAGCGGGCCTATTTCACCTTCTGCTACAGCCCGATTCGCGGCCATGATGGCGAGATACTGGGCATGCTCGACACGGTCACCGAAACCACCGCCAGCGTGGTCACCAACCAACGCCTGAACTTTCTCGATACCCTCGGGCGAGCCGTTACCGAGGCGGCCGAACCGGAGCACATCATGGCCATCACCACCCGCATGCTGGTCGAGCACCTCGGCCTGTCCGGCTGCGCCTATGCGGTGATGGACCCCGACGAGGACGGTTTCACCATCTGCGGCGATGCGGTGGCACCCGGCTCACCACGTCTGGTGGGCCACTATCACCTGCATGACTTCGGCCGCCTGGCGGTCAGCCGCCTGCGCAGCGGCCTGGCCCTGGTGATCAACGACAACCTGCGCGAACTGGCCACTGACGAGGCGGCGACGTTTCAGGCCATCGGCATTACGGCCACCATCTGCATGCCACTGATCAAGGGTGGCAGGCTGACCGCGCTGATGGCGATTCACGACCGCGTACCCCGGGCATGGACCGACTACGAGCAAGCACTTATCAGCGAAGTGACCGAGCGATGCTGGGCACACATACAACGGGCCCAGGCCCATGCCGAAGTGCGCGAAGCGATGGCGGCCCTTGAAGCGCTCAACACCACCTTGGAACATCGCGTCGAAGAACGCACCACTCAGTTGCTGCACACCGAGGCCGTGCTGCGCCAGGCCCAGAAGCTGGAAGCCATTGGCCAGCTGACCGGCGGCGTAGCCCACGACTTCAATAACCTGCTGACCATCATCCGCTCATCGCTGCACTTCCTGCAGCGCCCCAACCTGGCCGAGGAGCGCCGCGAGCGCTACCTCAAGACCATGTCCGACACGGTCGACCGTGGTGCCAAACTGACCGGCCAGCTACTGGCCTTCGCCGGCCGCCAGGCCCTCAGCCCGCAGGTGTTCGAGGCCGGGCCTCGGCTGGAGGCCATGGCCGACATGCTCGACACCGTCACTGGCGCGCGCATCCGGGTCGAGCTGCAGTTACCGCAAGCGCCCTGCCACATCCGCGCCGACCTCAGCCAGTTGGAAACCGCGGTGATCAACCTGATGCTCAACGGCCGCGATGCCATGGCTGGCGAAGGTGCCTTGCAGCTGCGCCTGCAGGCCGACCAGTGCCTGCCTGCCTTGCGCGGCCAGCCTTCGCTGCCTGGCCCGTTCGCGGCGATATCGGTGAGCGACAGCGGCGTCGGTATTGCCAGCGAATTGCTGGAGCGCATCTTCGACCCGTTCTTCACCACCAAGGCCCCAGGTGAAGGTACCGGGCTCGGGTTGTCGCAGGTGTTCGGTTTCGCCAAGCAATCCGGGGGCGATGTACAGGTGAACAGCATCCCCGGCCAGGGCACCACCTTTACCCTGTACCTGCCGCAGGAGGACTCACCTGCGGCCTTGCCCGAAGACGCCTCGGCCGGCAGCCAGCCGCAGGTACAGGGCGAGCGGCGACGAATACTGGTGGTAGAAGACAACCCCGACCTGGGCAGCTTCACGGCTCAGTTCCTCGAGGACCACGGCTACCAAATCAGCTATGCGCGGTCGGCAGAAGAAGCGTTGGCGCAGTTGACTGGCCCCGCAGGTGATTTTGATGCGGTGTTTTCCGATGTGGTCATGCCCGGCTTGGGTGGCCTGGCGCTGGCCCGCGAACTTCGCCGCCAGCGCCCGCAGTTGCCGGTGATCCTTACTTCGGGCTACAGCGAGGCGATTGCCGAAGGTGGGCACCAAGGGTTCACCTTTCTGGCCAAACCCTACTCGGCAGAACAGGTGTGCCAGGTGCTCGGAAAAGTACTCGGTCACTGACACCTTGCATCGCGATGGGCGATAAACGGCGCCGCGAAGCTCAAAACCACACTGCCAAGAGAAACCAACCCGGCCCCACGAAATCAGTTTATTTGCCCGACTATCAAGCCCAGGGCAACTGTAATCATCGCCATCCCCGACACCCGCCCGACCAGCTTTGCCGCTCCTGGCCGGGTGCTGAGCACAGCTTTGGCGCCATAGCCGACCAGCGTGTAGATCACCAGCGAACTGCATAGGTGGACCAGCCCCAGCAACAAGATCTGCAACGGCACGGGCCAGCTCGACTGCGGGTCGGTGAACTGCGGCAGCAGGGCCAGGAACAGCAGGAATACCTTGGGGTTCAGGCCGCTGACGCAAAACCCCTTCAACGCCCAGCGCGAGCCAGACTCCCCCGCGCCGCCCTGCCCGGCCGCCGGCAATGCCGGGCTGAGCAACAGGTTGCCGCCCAGCCACAACAAATAGGTGCACCCCGCCAGGGTCAGCAAGGTCAGCGCCAACGGGTGACCAGCCAGCAGGCTGCCAACCCCGGCCGCCACCACCAGCGTGGCCAGGAAATGCCCCGACAACATCCCCGCCACCGCTGGCATCACCCAGCGCCCGCGCATGCCGGCCGAGATGGCATAGGCCCAGTCTGCACCCGGGGTCATCACGAACAGCATCGACACAGCCCAGAACGCCGTCAGCACACTGATAGCCACTTGAATCTTCCTTATCTACTGCATTGGGATGTCGAAAGATTACGGATTTCGCTCGGGGATTTTCTTTCGTATATTTCCCCTTAGAATTCATGAATTGGAAGATTCTTCCCGATGGACAGAACTGATCGAAAAATCCTTGCCGAGCTGCAAAAAGACGGACGGTTGTCGGTAACCGAGCTGGCCGACCGCGTAGGACTCAGCCTGTCACCCTGCCATCGGCGCTTGAAGACACTGGAAGAGTCCGGAGCCATTCTGGGCTATCACGCACGGCTGGCACCGAGCGCCCTTGGGCTGAACTTTGCCGCGTTGGTATTTGTGACGCTACGCGAGGTGACCCGTCAGCCGGTGGCGGACTTTGAAACGGCACTGGCGCAGATCCCGCAGATTGTCGAAGCGCAGCGGCTGTTCGGCGACCCGGATTACCTGCTGCATGTGGTGGCCAAGGACCTGCCGGCGTTTCAGAAGCTGTATGACGAGCATCTGACCAGTATCCCCAATGTGAAACGCTTGAGCTCGACCTTGGTGATGAAGGAAGTGATTCAGGATCGGTTGTTACCCATGTAGCTGTTTCCTCTTGTGCCGGCCTCTTCGCGGGTAAACCCGCGCCTGCTGTAGGAGCGGGTTTACCCGCGAAGAGGCCTGCACAGGCAACCTTTCATCTGCCCTGAAAACGCGCACATCGCACCAACCCAGCCCACCGTGATCCGGTTGCCAACCCGCCGCCCCTCTACCCCAAGGCCTTCAGCCAGCTGGCACTCTCCTTGCTACCGTCACCCGCTTAAGCTTTTGTCAGCCTTAGGTTTTTTAAGGTTTATGGGTACATATTTACTAATTTCTCGTTATCCCCGCGCCCCTCATCATCGCTCCAACAAGAACGCGTCGCCCACCGCCGGCACGCCCCCGGGCAGTTCCCAATGCCCTACCTTGCCTTGGAGTCAGTCATGACCAGTGCAGCCAATTCGGCACCCCTGATAGAAAAACACACGATCGGCTACGTGCCCCCGCAAGACCGCCACGGAAAGGTAAGGGATCTATTCACGCTCTGGTTCGGCGGCAACATCGCGCCGTTGCCCATCGTCACCGGCGCGCTGGGCGTGCAACTGTTCCACCTGAACCTGGTATGGGGCATCGTCGCCATCCTTGTCGGCCACCTGGTTGGCGGGGTGCTGATGGCCCTGCACTCGGCCCAGGGCCCGCAAATGGGCATTCCACAGATGATCCAGAGCCGCGCTCAGTTCGGCACCCTCGGCGCGCTGCTGGTGGTGGTGATCGCAGGCGTCATGTACATCGGCTTCTTCGCATCCAACATCGTCCTTGCCGGCAAGTCACTGCATGGCGTGGTCGACGCCGTTCCGGTACCGGTGGGCATCGTCATCGGGGCGCTGGGCTCAGGCATCATCGGCATCATCGGCTACCGCTTCATCCACGTGCTCAATCGCATTGGCACCTGGGTACTGGGCATCGGTATCGTGGTCGGCTTCGGCTACATCTTCACCCATGTGCAGAGCGACGATTTCCTCACCCGTGGCAGCTTCAACCTGGCCGGTTGGCTGGCCACCGTGTCGCTGGCGGCGTTGTGGCAAATCGCCTTTGCGCCCTATGTGTCGGACTACTCGCGCTACCTGCCGGCAGATGTAAAAGTCAGCTCGACCTTCTGGACCACCTACCTGGGTTCGGCCCTGGGCTCAAGCCTGTCGTTCATCTTCGGCGCCGTGGCCGTGCTGGCGATCCCGGCCGGCATGGACACCATGGACGCGGTCAAGCTGGCCACCGGCACGCTCGGCCCGATCATGCTGGTGCTGTTCCTGCTCAGCGTGATCAGCCATAACGCCCTCAACCTGTATGGCGCTGTACTGTCGATCATCACCTTGGTGCAAACATTCGCCTACCGCTGGATCCCCACCGCCAAAAGCCGTGCAGTGCTGTCGCTGATCGTGCTGTCGGCCTGCTGCGTGGTAGCAGTGTTCGCGTCGGCAGACTTCATCGGCCATTTCGTTGACATGGTGCTGGTACTGCTGGTGGTGCTGGTGCCGTGGACGGCGATCAACCTGATCGACTTCTACGCCATTCACAAAGGCGACTACGACATCCAGTCGATCTTCCAGGTCGATGGTGGGATCTACGGGCGCTACAACCCGCAAGCACTGATCGCCTACGCTGTGGGGATCGTGGTGCAGATACCGTTCATGAACACCCCGCTGTACGTCGGGCCGATTTCCGAACACATCAACGGGGCTGACCTGTCGTGGCTGGTAGGGTTGGCGGTCACCTCGCCGCTGTACTGGTGGCTGGCGAGCCGTGACAGTGCCTACCGTCGTCGGCAGACCAGCGCCAAGTTGGCAGCGGTGGCTTAAGCTGCACTGGCCTGTTGATCCCGCAGACCTCTTGAAGGCGATATGTGTCGCCCTCAAGAGGCTCCTTGCCAATGCACCCGCCCTGTCAAAGGCTCATGTTTATCGACACGAACGCTGAACGGCCTGGTGCTGGCGAGAACATCGCCTGGTCGTTGCCCCCCCAGAAGAAGTTGTCGTACCAGACGTATTCGTATTCACGGTCAAACAGGTTTTTCACCTGCAGGTCGACGCTGGTCGACGAGGTGACACGGTAACTGACACTGGCGTCCACGACCACAAAACCGCCGTACTTACCCTGCTCGTTCAACTCGTCGATGTAGTAGCTGCCCTGCGCCCGCCCCTGCATACCGAACTTCCAGTCATCGTTGTACCGGTAGTCGACACCCACATTGCTGATGTAGCGGGGGGTGGAAAATACCTCTTTGCCGGACAATGACTGGCCGTTTGCAGCGTAGGCCTTGACCACCTTGGCCTCCTGGATCGCGTGGGACGCCCAAACCGTCCATTGATCGTCCAGCTGAGCACTGATCTGCATGTCCACACCACGCCGGCGTGTTTCGCCAAGGCCGACCGTGGTACCAGTGCTGGGCATGTTCGCGACTTCATCGGTCGCGTCCTGCTGCCAAAGCGCAACCCGCGCCTGAGCGCCCGGGAATGGCTGAAACTTGATGCCCACTTCCTTGCCGGTGTTGATCGACGGGTCGTACGAGGCTTGCCCAGGCACCCGATAAGCTGGCCCGCCAGAGCCCGTAAGGATCTGGAAAGTACGCCCCCAGTTGGCGTAAAGGTCGATCTCCGGCGTGAGGCTGTAAATTACGCTCAGCTTCGGCTGGCGGATCCAGCCATAATCCTGCAGGGATGCCTTGACGCCGCCGAGCGTCTCGCTGTTACCCGAAAACTTGTCGACGCGCATGGCAGGAATGATCTTCAGCGCGTCGGTCGGCTGAATGACCGCCTGCACATAACCGCCAATATTGCGCAGGGTGTAAGTGTCGTCGTTCTGCACACGTGCCGGCGTGGCGTCGAAATCGGTCGGGATCCCGTAGTTGTAGCGCAGGCGACGGTACTGGTTGTCCTGCTCCTCGTAGTTGATGCCGCCATCCAGCGTCAGCAGATCGTTAGCGCGCCAGGTCAGGTTGCTGAGCATCCCTCGCTGCTGTTCATCCCACTGCCGACGCTGGCGTGGCGCGTTGCCGGGCTGGTAATCGGTGAACGTGATGGTTCGATCATCGTTGTAGCTGTTGTAGTACAGCTTGCTGCTCAGGCTCAGGTCATCGTCAAGCTGCCAGTCGGCGTGCAGGCTCAACTGCTTCATGTCGCGATCGTCACCATCATTGGCGTTCTTGGCCGGCGATTGGGTACGGCTGGCGTGCAGTTGCTCGCGGGTGAGGAAGCCTGACTCTTGGGCCTGGTGGTGGTACAGGCGAGCGATCAGGCCGACACGGAAGTCTTGTTCGTCGTTGCTGACGAACCACTTGCCGCCGAGCGTGTATTTGTTGGATTCGCTGTGGTCGCGGTAACCGTTGCTGTCTTGCTTGGCGAGGATATAGTTCTGGGCGAAATTCCCCTCCTCGTGCCCGACCGCCAACTGCACTTCGCGCGTATCGAAGCTGCCGTAAGTCACACGGCTATCGACATAGTTTCCCCCCTGGCGGGTCGCGAAGTTGATGTTGCCGCCGATATTGTGCAGCCCATAGCGCGGATCGTTGGTACCGCGCACCACCTCGATGTACTCGATGTCCAGCGGGAAGATCATATCGATGAAGCGCTGGTTGCCACTGTTGACGTTGCTCGGCACACCGTCGATCAGGGTCTTGATGCCGTTGATGTAGCCCTCACCATTGAACGCGCGAAAAGTGACCTTGCCTGATTCGGCACCTTGCCCCGTTTCGGTCAGCTGGATGCCCGGCATCTGCCCCAACAACTGCCAGCTGTTCATCACATTTTTATCTCGCACCTGGTCGCCGCCCAGGACGTCGACCGACGTAAGCACATTTTCAGTGCTCAAGGCTGTACCGGCCGTTTGGGTGATATTCACTTCACCGAGGACGATGGTGGAGGTACCGGTCTGTTCGGCGAGGACTTCAGGTGTGAACATTGCCGTAAAGATGGCAAACGAGGCTGGGGTGAATCGCATGGAGGTTCCTGAGGCGGGGTTGAGTATGTTGGCGCACAGATAGAGGAGGCGAGATCTGCGTCTGCCTTAAGAAAAATATGTTATACCATAACAGTTAACTCGAGCGTATCGGGTTTTTGACCCGTTGATACTGACGCTCAACCTGCTCGACACGAACATTTTTATCAGCTCATCCGGTCGAGTCGGCGACCGTACGAACGCTATAGGCCTCCTTCCGGCAACAAGCTGCGATCAAACATGAACGCCCGGCCACCCTGCGGTGTGTACTGATACAGCTGCTGCGGCCTACCCAGCTTCGGTTGGTTCTTCTCCCCGGTGTCCCTCACCCACCCCAGCTCGCGCAAGCGCTCCAGGCGTTTGCGCAGCGAGGTGTTATTCACCGCCTGCCCCAAACACGCCTGCATCGCGCCTAATGCGTCCAGCACCGTGAACTTCTCTGCCAGCAGATACAGCGGCAAGCTGCTGTACACCGTCTTTGCCGCCAACCGATCGCGGGCGCGCTCCACCAGCAGGTTATGGTCGAACGGCAAGAGCACCTTGCGCGCCAATACGCTGTCCAAGTCGAAAAACGCCAATTGCTCACACTGGACGACCTCCCCCGGGTCCAGCAAGACCAGGTAATAGGTGCTGAGCGACCAGCCGCGCGGATCACGGAAGGCATTGCCCTCGGTGCCCACCTGTTCCATGTAGCAAGGCACAACCTGCGCTTTCTCGCGCAGCGCGCGTTCGGCAGCAGCTTCCAGGCTGATGTCAGGGGTACGGCCGTTGACGATCACACCGGGCAAGGCCCACTGGCCGGCATGGGGGTCGCGCTCACGACGGTGCAACAATACCTGCAGATGCTGCGCATCAGGGGCCAGACGCAGGGCCACGATATCGACGCTGGTCAGGACTTCAACTGTACTCACCGGGCTACTCCTTGTTTAGTGAGCCAATAATCCACCAGAGCTACTAAGTAAATCAACAATTGAACCTGTTATCTAGAACACTTGACACACTTATAGCACCAGATGAATTATATTGGTATTCCAGCAAGGAGAATCGCCATGAAGATCGCCAGTTTCGATGTCGACGCGCAGAACGGCTTCACCTCCAACGCGCCGCAGGAGCTTCCTGTTCCCGAAGGCGATGAAATTGCGGTTGACCTGAATACCATGGCATTGCGCGCCGACCTGCGCCTGGGCAGCAAGGATGCCCACCCGGCCAACGCCGCGTGGGTGGTCACCGACCCTGCACACATGCTACAGCCGCTGCAACTGGCCAACGCCGACCTTACCTGGGTCAGCCACTGCGTCCCCGGCACCCCGGGCTTCGAACTGCTACCCGGCCTGCCCGCCCCTATCGACTACGACTATTTCGTGTGGAAGGGGGTCGAACCCGATCTTCACCCATACGGCGCCTGCTACCACGACCTCGCCGAACGCCGTTCCACCGGGGTGATCGAGTACCTCAAGGTGCAGCAGGTAGGTGCAGTGATCGTTGGCGGTCTGGCCCTGGACTACTGCGTCAAGACCACCGCCCGCCAGCTGCGCCAGGCCGGCTTCCAGGTACTGCTGTACCTGCCAGCCTGCCGCGCGCTGACCCAGGCCGGCGCCATTGAGGCGTGCGGCGCCCTGGCCGCCGAGGGCGTGATCCTCTGCGGCGACGAGGCCGCCCTCGACCACCAGCTTGCCCTGATCAAGGAAGACCGCCCATGAGCAATAGTGTTTTCGGCCCACGCATTATCCAGAACCTGCTGGACACCGACTTCTACAAGATCACCATGATGCAGGCGGTGCTGCATAACTACCCCAATGCCGAAGTGGAATGGGAGTTCCGTTGCCGCAATGACGAAGACCTGTCCCCTTACCTGGCGGAGATCCGCTACCAGGTAGAACAACTGGCCGAGGTCACGGTCACCCACGACCAGCTGGCCTATCTGGAGAAGATCCCGTTCCTGAAACCGGACTTCATTCGCTTTCTCAGCTTGTTCCGTTTCAACCTGCGCTATGTGCAGGTGGGGCTGGACGGCGCCGGGCAACTGGCAATCCGCGTGCGTGGGCCATGGTTGCACGTGATTCTCTATGAAATCCCGCTGCTGGCGATCATCAGCGAGGTGCGCAACCGCTACCGTTATCGTGAGGTGATGCTCGAACAGGTCGGCGAACGGCTGTACCAGAAGCTTGACTGGTTGAAGGCCGAGGCCAGCGCCGATGAGCTGGCTGGCTTCCAGCTGGCAGACTTCGGTACCCGGCGGCGTTTCTCCTACCGGGTGCAGGAAGAGGTGGTGCACATCCTCAAGCACGACTTTCCGGGCCGATTTGTCGGCACCAGCAATGTTCACCTGGCTCGCGAATTCGAACTCAGGCCGCTCGGCACCATGGCGCACGAATGGTTCATGGCCCACCAGCAGCTCGGCCCGCGTCTGGTCGATAGCCAAGCCGCCGCGCTGGAATGCTGGGTGCGGGAGTACCGGGGGCTGCTGGGCATCGCCCTGACCGACTGCATTACCATGGACGCGTTCCTCGGCGATTTCGACCTGTACTTCGCCAAGCTATTCGACGGCTTGCGACATGATTCGGGCGACCCGCTGGCCTGGGCGGAAAAGGCCATTGCCCACTATGAACGGCTGGGGATCGACCCGAAAGGCAAAACCCTGATCTTTTCCGACGGGTTGGATTTTGCCAAGGCACTGGGGCTATACCGGGCGTTGCATAATCGGATCAATGTGAGCTTCGGCATTGGCACCCGGCTGACCTGCGACATACCGGGGGTGGAACCGATGAACATCGTGATCAAGATGACCGCCTGCAACGGGGCGCCGGTTGCGAAGATTTCCGACAGCCCGGGCAAGACACAGTGCCGGGATGAGAATTTCGTTGCCTATCTGAAACACGTCTTTCAGTTGAATTGAGGGTGTCTGTACTGGTCTCTTCACAGGCACACCCGCAGAGAGACCAGTACAATCAACCCACCTCCTGCATGGCAACACACAATTCAAGAAACCGCGAGGCAGCCCGCGAAGGCGTAGCCGCATGCGGCAACAGAATGGAAAAGCGCCGCACCAACGCCTGCGGCGCAACCTGCAGCCGGTGCAGCACCCCATCTTCGTGACGAATGGACATCGCCGAAACAAAGCCAACGCCCATCCCGGCCCGGACCGCCTCTTTTACCCCCTCAACGCCAGCAATCTCCAGCGCCACACGCATCGCCACGCCTTCACGGGCAAACGCCCGCTCGACAATCTGTCGCACGCCCGAGCCGCTTTCACGCAGTACCAACGGGTAATCGCCGAGCGCCGCCAGCATCTGCTGGTCACTGCCTGCCAAGGGATGCCCACGGGGCACAATCGCCACGATCTCGTCCTCGCGCCACGGCGTGACTTGCGTACCCAACGGCAACTCCTGCCCGGGCGGCCCCTCGATCAGGGCGATATCGACACTGTCCAGGGCGGCGACAATCTCCGCCGTATTGCCATGCGAGGTGCTGACCAGCACATCCGGATAACGCCCGTGAAAGTCGGCGATCAGGTAAGGCAGCAGGTAACTGGCGGGCGTGGTACTGGCGCCGATGCGCAAGGTGCCGCGCTCCAGCCCGCGCATGGCCTCGCGCAGCGCCTGGGCCTGGCGGAAGGTTTCGCGCAGGCGCTCGGCATGCGCCAGCAACTGCTCACCGGCCGCAGTCAGCCGCACACCGCGGCCGGCGCGTTGGTAAAGGGGTTCGCCAAACGCCTCTTGCAAGAGCTTGAGCTGGCCGGACACTGCCGGCTGCGACAGGTGCAGGGCTTGAGCCGCATGGCTGATGTTGCCGTGCTCGGCAACCGTGGCGAATGTTATCAGCTGTTCTGGGGTCATGATTCAAAAATATCAGCTAAGCGGATATTTGCCATCCTAAATTACGATTTTTTATAAGCTTATAACCAGATTAACGTAGGCCTTGTCGAAACACCTTTTCCGGAGGACTCACATGGCCACGGTTCCGTCCAACCCCGCCTTTGCCCCTACCCTCTCCACCCGAGGGCGGCTCAATGGCATCCTGTTCGTCGCGCTGTTCGCGGTCGCAGTCACGCAACTGGCGGCCATGCCCGCTATCGCCAACCTGGGCATCAGCCCGCTGATCGTGGGTATTGTCGCAGGTGCCTTGTATGGCAACGCGCTGCGTGACGGCGTACCGGCAAGCTGGGCAGCAGGTATCAATTTTTCCGCTCGCGGCCTGTTGCGCATTGCCGTGGCGTTCTTTGGTTTGCGGGTAAGCCTGCAGGAAATTGCCGAAGTCGGCTGGTCGGGGCTTGTCGTGTCGGTGCTGGTCGTCACCAGTACCCTGCTGATCGGCCTGTGGTGTGGCATGAAAGTGTTCAAGCTCGACCGCGATACCGCCTTGCTGACCGCCGCCGGCAGCGCCATCTGCGGCGCTGCCGCCGTGCTGGCATTCGAATCGGCGCTGCGCAGCGCCCCCCATAAAAGCGCCATGGCAGTCGGAAGCGTGGTGCTGTTCGGTACCTTGTCCATGTTCCTTTACCCACTGGCGATCAATGCCGGCTGGCTGCATCTGGATACCATGGGCGCCGGGCTGTTGCTGGGCGGCACTGTCCACGAAGTGGCTCAGGTGGTAGGCGCGGCCAGCAATGTCAGCCCCGAAGCCACGCACGTCGCCACCATCGTCAAGATGACCCGGGTCATGCTGCTGGTACCTGTACTGCTGGTGGTGGGCCTGTGGATCAGCCGTTCGCGCAAGGCTGGCCAGGCGCAGGGCAACGGGCGCATTGCCATGCCCTGGTTCGCTTTCGGCTTCCTGGCACTGGTCCTGGTGAATTCGCTACACGTGCTGCCTGGCAGCGTGACCCAGGCAGTTAACAGCCTGGACACCTTTGCCTTGACCATGGCCATGACCGCACTGGGAATGGAAACGCGCTTCAGCCAGATTCGCCAGGCCGGGCCACGGGCGCTGGCCACCGGGGCGATCCTTAACCTGTGGCTGGTTGGCGGGGGGCTGGCGATTACCCTGGGGGTGCAGAAGCTGTTGAGCTGACTGGAGACCGAGTCGGCTGCTTCGCGGGTAAACCCGCTCCTACAGGTGGGTGCTGCCCTGAAGACGGCAAGGCCCCTGTAGGAGCGGGTTTACCCGCGAAGCAGGCAGCTCGGTCTCAAGGTTTTTCCACGCCCCCCTCGTTGCCGCCCACATTTCTCGGTATGGTGGTGTCAAAGAAGGATGTTTTACCCGCACAGGAAAGACTTAGATGCCTCAACGCCATGTCATCAATGCATCCGTCAGCCCCAAAGGCAGCCTGGAAACGCTGTCACAACGTGAAGTGCAACAACTGAGTGAAGTCGGTACCGGTAGCCTTTACACGCTGTTCCGCCAGTGCGCCCTGGCAATCCTCAACACCGGCGCCCATGTCGACAATGCCAAGACCATCCTTGAGGCCTACAAGGACTTCGAGGTGCGTATCCACCAACAGGACCGCGGCGTGCGCCTGGAACTGCTCAATGCCCCGGCCGACGCCTTCGTCGATGGCGAAATGATCGCCAGCACCCGTGAAATGCTGTTCAGCGCCTTGCGCGACATCGTCTACACCGAAAGCGAGCTGGCCAGCCAGCGCATCGACCTGGAAAGCTCCCAGGGCATCACCGATTATGTTTTCCACCTGCTGCGCAACGCGCGCACCTTGCGCCCGGGCGTGGAGCCGAAGATGGTGGTGTGTTGGGGCGGCCACTCGATCAGCACCGAGGAATACCAGTACACCAAGAAGGTCGGCCACGAACTGGGCCTGCGCAAGCTGGATATCTGCACCGGCTGCGGCCCGGGCGTGATGAAAGGCCCGATGAAGGGCGCCACCATCGCCCACGCCAAGCAACGCATGCATGGCAGCCGCTACCTGGGCCTCACCGAGCCCGGCATCATCGCCGCCGAAGCGCCCAACCCGATCGTCAACGAACTGGTGATCCTGCCAGACATCGAGAAGCGCCTGGAGGCCTTCGTGCGTGTCGGCCACGGCATCATCATCTTCCCGGGCGGTGCTGGCACAGCGGAGGAGTTCCTGTACCTGCTGGGCATCCTCATGCACCCGGACAACCACGACCTGCCATTCCCGGTGGTGCTCACCGGCCCGCGCAGCGCCGAGCCTTATCTGCAACAGTTGCACGCTTTCGTCGGCGCCACCCTGGGTGAAGCCGCCCATCGCCTGTACGAAATCATCATCGACGACCCGGCGGAAGTCGCCCGGCACATGGTCGACGGCCTCAAAGCGGTCAAGCAGTTCCGCCGCGAGCGCAACGATGCCTTCCACTTCAACTGGCTGCTGAAGATCGAGGAGAGCTTCCAGCGACCGTTCGACCCGACCCACCAGGCCATGGCTGAACTGGACTTGCGCCGCGAGCTGCCGCCCCATGAACTGGCGGCCAACCTGCGCCGGGCGTTTTCCGGCATTGTCGCAGGCAACGTCAAGGACAAAGGCATCCGCCTGATCGAGGAACACGGGCCGTATCAGATCCACGGCGACAGCGCCGTACTGGACCCGCTGGGCCGGCTGCTGCAGGCATTCGTCGACCAGCACCGGATGAAACTGCCCGGCGGCGCGGAGTATGTGCCGTGCTATCAGGTGGCGACCTGACCACTCCGCTTTGCTGACGACGGGCATGGATGCCCGTCAAACGCGGGGGCCGGGTGACAGGAGCGCCTGTACGGATCACCCACATGGGTTTCATGAAAGCTCAGCCACCCAGGTGGCTCGCTCACTGGCGGAGTTCAACCATCGCCCGCTCGAAAAACCGAATGCTGTCGCGTCCCCCACGTTTGGACTGGTACAGCGCCACATCCCCCTGTTCGATTAACGCCGCCAGGCTCGCCGGCGGCTGATCGAACACGTTGGCACCAATGCTCAAGGTAACCGCCTGGGGCGTAGGCACAGTCTTGTCGGCGTAATGCTGGAACTGCTCACGCAGCCCACTTCCCAGTTCCATGACCCGTTCACTACTTGCGCCACTCAGCAAGATGACGAACTCATCCCCGCCCAACCGCGCCGCCAGCGAGCGCTCGGGCAGCGCCGTACGAATCATCTCGCTCAAGGCAATCAGCAATCGGTCGCCGGCTATATGCCCGTGCAGGTCGTTGACCAGTTTGAAGTTGTCGATGTCGATCAATAGCAATGCCCCGGGCTGCGCCGGGCTTACGTCCTTGAAGAAATGCCCCGCCCGCACCTCCAGCGCACGCCGGTTGTACAGCGCAGTCAGCGGGTCACGGGCTGCCAGCCGGGCAATGCGCTCTTCACGCCGGTAACGTACGGTGCCGGTCATCGACAAGGCAATCAGCATGATCGCCATCGCGCCTTCCACCAGCGAAACCTGAATGATCAGCCCGCCAAAGGTCGCCAGGTCAATCAGCGTGCCTGGCGTGATCGCGATGGCCGCCTTGGCCACATAGAACAGCCCATGGATCAGCAACACGTAGCGCAGTTGCACGGCGCCGACACTCAGCGATTTGCCATGTGGCCGCAGCAGGAAACTGGCCTTGAGCGTCAGCGAGGCCACCAACAACGAGTTGACCATCAACATCACCTTCGACCACTGCGGGCCCACGGGCAGCAGCAGCAAGGCGAACCAGACCACCACGATCATCAGCCAGGCGCGTGACAAGCGCTCCTGGGTGAAGCGCAGCACGCCGATCAGGAAAAACACGTGGGCCATCACCAGCAAGCCATTGGCGAACCAGATACCGATGAACAGCAAGCCGGCCCCGCGCAACAATGCCAGGGTGCTACCAACCGTAATCGTGGCGAAACCCGCACTCCAGTAAAGCAACGAGGTTTCGCGCACACTGCGCCATTCAATCGCCAGGTACAAGGCGGCCGCAGCGGCCAAAGCGACTGAAATAGTCAGCATCGTGGGTGGATCTAACGCCATATACGCATTGGCCTGTCTGGTTAACGGGAAAAGGCCCGACTGTATGCGATCGTGATCACGTTCAGAGGGGCCTTGCACGGTTGCCTGCACATTGTAATCCAGCCCCTGAAAAGGGCCGTGGGCAGCAATATCATAATGACATCAATGCGCGGTGCGCACCACTCTGGCCCTGTGGCTGGCTTGCCGGCGACAGGGCCAGTAGAGGCGACGTCAGAGCACCCGCTTGATCAATGGTTCCAACCGGCTATAGCGCAACCGACGCAGAAACTTGCGCACTTGCTTGGGATGTTCGGCCTTCTCCCCCAGCGCCTCTGCCGAACCGATTCTCGGCGCAAAGCGCCGCAGTTCGCTCAACTCCGCTTCCCGTGGCGCCAGCCATTGCCCCTGCGGGTCGTCGATCAGCAGGCCGTTCTCAAGGTCCAGGTTGAACCCGCGCGGGTTCAGGTTGTTGCCGGTCAGCAGCGAAAAACGCTGGTCGATCCACACGCCCTTGGCATGGAAGGTATGCCCGGGATCGTTCCAGATGCGTACTTGCAGCTGGCCACTGGCAATCGCGGCGTGGCGGCGGCGGGTGAAGGCGCGCAGGTTGTCCTCATACAGATAGGGCAATGCACCACTGGCACTGAACGGTTCGCCAGGGGCGATGTAGAAATCGTTGGCGGTACGGTCACCGACAATCAGTTCCACCCCAACCCCTCGCGCCAGGGCGTGGTCAAGTTCGCGCATCACGACCTGCGGCGGGTTGAAGTACGGCGTACTGATGATGATCTGCGTACGCGCCACTGCCAGCAAGGCGCACAGTGCCCGGTTCAGTGGATTGCCACGGCCCACACCCAGCAGCGGGATCACCTGCAGGCCCTGCCCCGTCACGCTGGCCGGTACCTCATAGGCCATGCGCCGCAGCCGTGCGCGCAAGCGCCGAATGTCGCCGCGCAAGCTGCGGGTAGAAGGTGGCGCCGGCAGGTCGAGGCGCGGTGTGGCAGTGTGATGCAGCAAACGATGCACCAGGCCGACCATGGCATCAGCCAGTGCCGGTGACTGGAACAGGTGGTAGCGGTCCAGGCGATAGCGGTCGAAACGGTGCAGGTAGACATTGTTCAGACTGGCACCGGTGTAGATCACGCAATCGTCGATGATGCTGCCTTTGAGGTGCAACACCCCGAACAGTTCGCGGGTCTGCACTGGCACGCCATGGATGGCGATATCCAGCCCGCGCAACTGGCGCTGGGCCTGGTACCAGGCAGCATTGCCCGGCTGACGCCCGGCCCCCAGCAGCCCTCGCCTGGCGCGGAACCAGTCGACCACGATGGTGATCTCCAGGCCTGGCCGCGCGGCTTTGGCCTGGTACAAGGCATCCAGCACTTCCTGGCCAGCCTCGTCCTCTTGCAGGTACAGCGCGACAATAACGATGCGCCGAGTCGCCGTACGGATGCGCTCGAACAGGCAGGCGCGGTAAGCCTTGGCATCGGGCAGCACCTGTATCGCTTCGGGGGGCATGGCGTAGCCTGACAAGCCCGCCAGCATGGATTCGGGGTTCACTGACGCTCACCTTCTCTGTGCAATCACTGTCGGCCCTGCCAGCCGGCGGGGCCATTCCTGGCCGCTGCATCCGGGGTGTATGATCGACCCCGCAACGACACATAACAACAAGAACCACGCGAGGCTCTGCTTTCTCACTGCCCCTGACCAACCAGGCCTCAGCTTGCACAGGAACAGCGCAATGGTCCACCCCGCTTCTGCAAACCTATCGCCGTCTATTGTAAAGGGTTGTTCGGCAAAGACCTTTGGCTTCCTGATTTTGCCCAATTTCACCACCATCGGCCTTGCGTCCGCGGTGGAGACCCTGCGCATGGCCAACCTGGCCGCGCGCAAGCCACTGTATCGCAGTGTGCTGATCGCCGCAGACGACGCGCCGGTGGTGGCCAGCAACGGCATGCGCGTGCTGCCCGACTACAACATCGCCAACGCCCCCGCGCTGGATGCCTTGCTGGTGGTCGGCGCCAACCCGATCGACCGAAGCCGTAGCAACCGCCCTCTGATCGACTGGTTGCGCCAACTGGCCCGCCAGCGCTTGCCACTGGGCGGTATCTGCACCGGTAGCTACCTGCTGGCCAAGGCCGAATTGCTCAAGGGTTACCGCTGCACCATCCACTGGGAAGACCTGCCGACGTTGCAGGCGCACTTCCCCGGTATCGTGATCTCCAGCCAGCTGTTCGAACTGGACCGCGACCGTTACACCTGCTCAGGTGGCGTGGCGGCCATGGACATGATGCTGCAACTGGTGGCCCGGGATACGGGCGGCCAGGACATCGCGGCCAAGGCCGCCGAACTGTTGCTGTGCGACCGCGTACGCGGTGAGCGTGAGCGCCAGCGTGTGCCGCTGCGCACCCTGCTCGGCAGCGCTCAGCCCAAACTGAGCCAGGTGGTGGCGATCATGGAGGCCAATCTGGAGGAACCGCTGGGGTTGGAGGAACTGGCCAGCCTCAACGAAGTGACCGTGCGCCAACTGGAGCGGCTGTTCCACAAGTACCTGCAGCGCACGCCCAGCCAGTATTACCTGGAGCTTCGGCTGTCGCGGGCGCGGGAGTTACTGCTGCGCAGTGACGTGCAAGTCCGTGAGGTAGCGCTGGCCTGCGGCTTCAGTTCGCCTGCGCATTTCTCCAAGAGTTATAGCCGGTTCTTCGGGCTGTCGCCTTTAGGGGAGCGGCGGCAGGCCTCTCTCCATTGAATGGGGTCATGTACTGGCTTGGCTGGCCTCTTCGCGGGCAAGCCCGCTCCTGCACGCACATCGGTGGTCCGACACAGGCCGTTGTAGGAGCGGGCTTGCCCGCGAAGGGGCCAGTGCAGGTCAACTAATCTTCAAGGGCCGCGTGCGCCGTCTCCCGACACATCAGCATGGCCACCAGCGCCACCAGTGCTGCCGCCAGCAAGTATCCTGCCGGGGCAAGCTTGCTGCCCGTCACCTGAATCAACCAGGTGGCAATGAACGGCGCAGTCCCGCCAAACAGCGAATTGGCCACATTGAAGCTCAGGGCAAACCCGCTGAAGCGCACCCGGGTCGGAAAGATTTCGGCCAGCAGGCACGGCAAGGTCCCGTCGTTCATCGCCAGCATCGCACCGAAAAGAATCTGGATGGCCAGAATCACCAGCAGCGGTTGCCCATCAAGCAGGCGGAACAACGGCACGGTCAACCCCAGGAACAACAGCGAGGCCACCACCAGCATGGTCTTGCGACCAAACTGGTCGGACAACCGTCCCATCAGGAAGATCAAGCCGATATAGGTGGCCAGCGACACCGTCGAGGCGATGAACGAGTCCCGCTCGCTCATGCCCATTTCACTGGACAGGTAGGTCGGCATGTAACTGAGCAACAGGTAGAACGCAACCGCATTCAGGCAGGTGACACCTATGCCGATCGCCAGGCTGCGCCGGTGCTGGCCCAGCAGTTCGCGCAGCGGCGTCGTGGCCATGCCGGCCTTGTTTTCCAGGCGCTGTTCCATCTCCAGGAACTTGGGCGTGTCCTGCAGGCTCATGCGGATATAGCGCCCTACCAGGCCGAACGGCGCCGCCAGCAGGAACGGCAGGCGCCAGCCCCACTCATGCAGGGCTTCACTGCTGAGCAGCTCATGCAGCACCGCGACGAACGCCGCACCGAACAACAACCCCGCCGCCGTGCTGGCCGGCACGATGCTGGTGTACAAGCCACGCCGCCCAGGCGGCGCATACTCGGCCAGGAACGCAGCGGCCCCGGCGTACTCACCCGAGGCGGAAAACCCCTGTACCAGGCGGATCAGCAACAGCAAGGCCGGCGCCCACAGCCCAATCTGCGCATAGCCCGGCAACAAGCCAATGCAGAAGGTAGATACCGACATGATCAGGATCGACCACGACAGCGCGTTGCGCCGACCGTGTCGATCGCCAAAATGGCCCCAGACGATGCCGCCCAGCGGGCGCACCAGGAACGACAGGGCGAATACCGCGAAGGTGGCCAGCAAACCGGTGGTCTTGTCAGTTTGCGGGAAGAAGGTGGCGGCGATGATGGTGGCCAGATAGCCGTAGGCGGCGTAGTCGAACCACTCGACGAAGTTGCCCATGAAGCTGGCCCGGGCGGCCTTGCGCAGCGCCTGGCGTTCGGCGTTGTGTGCGGGGCCGGCGATGGCGGACGGGTCAAGGGTGGTGCTGGACATGACGGGTACCCTCTGGTTCTTTTAATTGGAGGCAGGGTCTGGTGGTCATACGGGGATCTTGTTGTTGTCTGGGCCGGCCTCTTCGCGGGTGAACCCGCGCCTGCAAAAACGGTGAAATCCCCGCAGGAGCGGGCTTGCCCGCGAAGCAGCCGACGCCGATGCTTATTTGCGAATGATGTTGTGCTCCGGCCCATACGGGAACTTGGTGATGTTCTCGGCGCCGCTGTCGTTGACGATCAGGATGTCATGCTCGCGATAACCGCCAGCCCCCGGTCGCCCTTCAGGCAGCATGATCATCGGCTCGATCGACACCACCATGCCCGGCTCCAGCACGGTATCGATGTCCTCGCGCAGCTCCAGCCCCGCCTCGCGGCCGTAGTAATGGCTGAGCGTGCCGAACGAATGGCCATAGCCGAAGGTGCGGTACTGCAGCAGGTCGTGGCGCAGGAAAATCTCGTTCAGTTCGCGGGCGATATCGCTGCAGCGCATGCCCGGGCGCACCAGTTGCAGCCCGGCTTCGTGCACTTCGACATTGGCCTGCCACAGGCGCAGGTACTCGTCCGGGCAGTGGTCAAGGAACAGGGTGCGCTCCAGCGCAGTGTAATAACCGGCGATCATGGGGAAACAGTTGAGGCTGAGGATCTCGCCCTTGCCCACACGGCGGCTGGTGACCGGGTTGTGCGCGCCATCGGTATTGAGCCCGGACTGGAACCAGGTCCAGGTGTCCATCAGCTCGGCGTCCGGGAAGCGTTTGGCAATTTCGCGCACCATCGCCTGGGTGGCATGCAGTGCCACTTCGTACTCGGGCACCTGCTCACGCAGGGCCTCGACCACTGCCGCTCCGCCGATGTCGGCCACCTGCGCACCGTGACGGATAAGCGCCTGCTCCTCGGCCGACTTGATCATGCGCATACGCATGCACGGCGCAGCGATGTCCACCAGCTCGGCCTTGGGGTAGCAGGCGGCGAATTTGCCGTGGTTCTGCAGGTTCAGGTGGTCGTACTCCACGCCGATGCGCGAGGCCAGCGGCAACGCCTGCTGGATGGCGACGAAATAGTTGTCGCGCTGCCAGTCGGTGTAGACGATGTTGTCAGTGCCCACCGTGCGCCGCCAGGGTTGCCCGCCGTCGATATTGGCGCTGATCGAGACCACCTTGTCCTGGGTGATCACCAGCGCATAAGGGCGGCCAAACGAGCAGTAGAGGAAATCGCTGTAATAGTTGACGTTGTGATACGAGGTGAAGATTGCCGCCTCGATATCCTGCTCGGCCATATAGGCCCGCAGCCGGGCGTGGCGAGCAGCGTATTCCTGAGCGGAGAAGGTTGGTTGTACCTTGTCGCCATTGCGGATTTTCAGGGTCTTGGGCATTTGCATGGTCGGGGTTCCTTGTCGTTGTGAGCACGCTGTTCAGGCCGGCCGCCTGAGAAGCATTGCAACAGAACCGACGAGGACACTTTTGTATCTATCCGACCTGGAATTGGCGGGATGACCACTGGCCAAGGGGGCGCTGAGCGCCCCCCGCCAGGCAACGCTATTTCAGATCAAAGCGGTCCAGCTCCATGACCTTCTGCCAGGCGGCCACAAAGTCCCGGACAAACTTGTCACCGCCATCACTGCTGGCATACACCTCGCTCAACGCCCGCAACTGCGCATGCGAACCAAACACCAGATCGACCCGGCTACCGCTCCACTTCACCTGCCCGGTCTTGCGGTCGCGCCCTTCAAAGGTCTCGTTGTCCGCCGAGGTGGGTTTCCACTCCACGCTCATGTCCAGCAAGTTGCGGAAGAAGTCGTTGCTCAGCGTTCCCGGCTTGTCGGTGAACACGCCGAGGTTGCTGCCACCATGGTTGGCACCGAGCACGCGCAGGCCGCCGATCAGCACGGTCAGCTCCGGCGCGGTCAGGGTCAGCAACTGCGCCTTGTCCAGCAACAGTTTCTCGGCCTTGACGCTGTAACGTGCCTTGGTGAAGTTGCGGAAGCCATCGGCCAGCGGCTCCAGCACGGCGAACGACTCGACGTCGGTCTGCTCCTGAGACGCATCGACCCGGCCCGGGCGGAATCCTACGCTGCCGCTGTAACCGGCATCCTTGGCAGCTTTTTCGACTGCCGCGGTACCGGCCAGCACGATCAGGTCAGCCAGGGAAACCTTCTTGCCGCTGTTGTTGAACTCGGCCTGGATCTTCTCCAACACCGCCAGCACCTTGTCCACGCCCTGGTTTGCAGCCCAGTCCTTCTGTGGGGCCAAGCGCAAACGCGCGCCGTTGGCACCACCGCGCTTGTCGGAGCCGCGGAAGGTCGACGCGGATGCCCAGGCGGTGGAGACCAGTTCGCCCACGCTCAAACCCGAGGCCAGGATCCTGGACTTGAGGGTCGCGATGTCTTGCTCGCTGATCGTGGCTGGGTCGGCTTTGGGTAGCGGGTCTTGCCACAGCAACTCTTCATTGGGCATTTCCGGGCCCAGGTAGCGCGCCAGCGGGCCCATGTCGCGGTGGATCAGCTTGTACCATGCACGGGCAAAAGCATCCGCCAGCTGGTCAGGGTTTTCTTTGAAGCGGCGAGCGATTGGCTCGTAAATGGGGTCGAAACGCAATGCCAGGTCGGAGGTCAACATAGACGGTGCGTGCTTTTTACCGGGATCGTGTGCATCTGGCACCGTGCCTGCGCCTTTGCCGTCTTTCGGCCGCCACTGGTGCGCGCCAGCCGGGCTTTTGGTCAGCTCCCACTCAAAGTCGAACAGGTTATTCAGGTATTCGTTGCTCCACCGGGTCGGGGTGGAGGTCCAGGTCACTTCCAGGCCACTGGTGATGGTATCCCCGCCTTTGCCGGAGCCAAACGTGTTATGCCAGCCCAGGCCCTGCATCTCCAGGCCTGCCGCTTCCGGCTCGGGGCCGACGTTATCGGCGGGGCCGGCACCGTGGGTCTTGCCGAACGCGTGCCCACCGGCGATCAACGCCACGGTTTCCTCATCGTTCATGGCCATGCGGCCAAAGGTTTCACGGATGTCCTTGCCTGAGGCCACCGGGTCCGGGTTACCTTCCGGGCCTTCCGGGTTCACGTAGATCAGGCCCATCTGCACGGCGGCCAACGGGTTTTCCAGGTTACGCTCGGCTGACAGGTTGCGATTCTGCTCTTCGCCATGCTTGGCCGGCTCGGCCACCAGGTCACCCTGCCCTGGCGCCTGCGCCTTGGCCTGATCCTTGCCATAACGGGTATCGCCGCCCAGCCACTCC
The DNA here is from genome assembly GCF_036630035.1 of Pseudomonas sp. LTR0. Classification (NCBI taxonomy): domain Bacteria; kingdom Pseudomonadati; phylum Pseudomonadota; class Gammaproteobacteria; order Pseudomonadales; family Pseudomonadaceae; genus Pseudomonas; species Pseudomonas sp. LTR0. The sequence goes on along the minus strand of NZ_CP123734.1, from coordinate 2,224,438 downwards.
TTTTCCGAGCCCCAGTACACGTCTTCGTCCGGCTCCCACACATCGGCACGCCCGCCGGAAAAGCCGAAGGTCTTGAAGCCCATGGACTCGAGGGCAACATTACCGGTGAGTACGATCAGGTCGGCCCAGGAAATCTTGTTGCCGTACTTCTGCTTGATCGGCCACAGCAGGCGCCGGGCCTTGTCCAGGCTGACGTTGTCCGGCCAGCTGTTGAGCGGGGCGAAACGTTGCTGGCCAGAGCCCGCCCCCCCACGGCCGTCACCAATGCGGTAGGTGCCGGCGCTATGCCAGGCCATACGGATGAACAGCGGGCCGTAGTGGCCGAAATCGGCCGGCCACCAGTCCTGCGAGTCGGTCATCAGGGCGGTCAGGTCTTTCTTCAGGGCCTGGAAGTCGAGGCTCTTGAACGCCTTGGCATAGTCGAAGTCCGGGTCGGGGCTGGACTTGGAGGAATGCTGGTGAAGAATTCTCAGGTTGAGCTGGTCAGGCCACCAGTCACGGTTGGTGGTGCCGCCACCTGCGGTTTGATGGAACGGGCATTTCGATTCGTTCGACATCTGCGGGTACCTTTGGGTCGGTTATCCAGATTTCCGGTCTATGCCAGTGTTCTTTCAGCCGAGCGGGTGGGCTCGTACTACCCCTCATCAGGTGTACACGGGGCTTGCGAAGCTGTCACGCCGGGGGGCCACGGTCTTGCACACAGGTGCTGACGCGCTGCCCGGTCGCGGAATTCGCGGGGCCACGGGAAAGACTAGTCGAGCTTGGGCAGAGTTCTAATAGAGTGGCTGTTGGAGCCTGATAGGCTGGCTCTGTCAGGCACTGGCCTGTATCGGCCGCATCGCGATCAAGCCCGCGACCAGGCCGGCACATCCATACAAGGCACAAGGCCCGGCACCCTGCTTAAATACACAGCCATACCCTTTGCCCCGGACGCCGAGCCCTCATGAACCGCAACGACCTGCGCCGCGTCGACATGAACCTGCTGGTGCTGTTCGAAGCCCTGATGATCGAACGCAACCTGACCCGCGTCGGCGAAAAGCTGTTTATCACCCAATCCACCGTCAGCGCCGCCCTCGCCCGCCTGCGCGAGCTGTTCGACGACCCACTGCTGATTCGCAACGGCCGGGCCATGGAACCCACCCCACGGGCCCTGCAGATCTTTGCCGAACTTGGCCCGGCCATGGACGTGATTTCCGCCGCCATCAGTCGCGCCCGCGAGTTCGACCCGGCCAACAGCTGCAACGTGTTCCGCCTGGGGCTTTCTGACGATGCCGAGTTCGGCCTGTTTCCGGCCCTGCTGCAGGCCCTGCGCGAAGAGGCCCCGGAGATCAGCGTGGTAGTGCGGCGGGCCAACTTTCTGCTGATGCCCGGCCTGCTGGCCAGCGGCGAGATCTCGGTAGGCGTGAGCTATACCACCGACCTGCCGGCCACCGCCAAACGCCGCAAACTACGCGACATCGGCGTACGGGTGCTGCGCGCCGACGACCGCCCAGGGCCGCTGACCCTCGACGAATACTGCGCCCGCCCGCATGTGATGGTGTCGTTCTCCGGTGACATGAGCGGCAACATCGACCTCGATCTGGCCCGCATCGGTCGTTGCCGCAAGGTGGTGCTGGCGGTGCCGCAGTTCGGTAGCCTGCGTGCCCTGCTGCGCAACACCGAGCTGATCGCCACCGTGCCGGACTATGCCGCTTGTGCCCTCGCCGACGACGGCAGCCTGCGCGCCGACCCGGCGCCGTTCGACATCACCGAGGCCGAGCTGTCGATGGTCTGGAGCGGCGCCCAGGACAACGACCCCGCCGAGCGCTGGCTGCGCGACCGCATCCTGCAGTTCATGGCCACGCAGTGATGCCCTCTTCGCAGCGCAACGCTGCGCCTAACGGTCGTACAGCCTGAAGCACGCGGCTGCTATTTGCCGCGCTGCATCCACGCTGCACCGAGCCCGCTGAGGCAGATCACCAAAATCCCCACCAGGCTCAGGGTATCCGGCACCTGGCTGTACACCACGAAGCCGAGCAACCCGGCAAACACGATCTGGCAATAACTGAACGGCGCCAGCAACGCTGGCGCTGCATGGCGGAAGGCCTGGGTCAACAGCAGGTGCGCAGTCATGCCAAAGCCGCCCAGTGCCAGCATCAACAGAGCATGGTCCCAGCGCGGCACTTCCCAGAAGAACGGCACCAGCGCACTCATCGCCAAGGTGTTGCACAACCCTGCATAGAAGTTGCTGGTGGTCGGGCTGTCATGCGCCGCCAGAATGCGCGTCAGCAACTGATAGAAGCAGAAGCCCAATGCCGAACCGAACGGATACAGAATGGCCGGGGTAAACATCGCCCCACCCGGGTGCACCACTACCAGCACGCCAATAAAGCCCATCACCACCGCCACCCACTGCCCCACTGTCACTCGCTCTTTCAGCAGCGGCGCCGACAGCGCGGTGACCAGCACCGGGGCAAGGAAGTTGACGGCCGTGGCCTCCGCCAGTGGCAGGTACTGCAAGCCGGTCGTGAACAGCAGGCTGGTGCTCAGCAGGCTCAGGGCCCGCAAGGTCTGCAATACCGGCCGGCGGGTGCGCAACACGTTGAGCCCAGACTTGGGCAGGAAGATGCCGGCCATCAGCAACGTGTGCACCACATAACGCGCCCACACCACCATGACTATCGGGTACAGGCCACCCAGGAATTTGGACAAGGCATCGTGGCTGGCGAACAGGAACGTCGCCACCACCACCAACGCGATGCCGCGCAGGGGTTGGTTGACGCCGGACAGCGGTGTGCTGGAACTCATGGCTCTCTCGATGACGGCGCGGCAGCAAGCCGCGCCCGGGGAAGGATGCGCAGGCATTGCCCGGCGGATGTAACAGCTGGGATTCTAGAAGAGATGCCGCAGAATAAGGAAGTTCATTTGCCGCTTGCCCCGGCCAAGTGCAATTTCTGTTCGCTGATCGACCACTTTCCACCTGGCATGCATGGCCCGTGCACGGTTGATCGCTGACCATCGACCGACCCCTGCACCCGACAAGGAATTTACATGCAAAGGCTCACCACCCGCACCGGCCTGGACCTGCCCGCCATCGGCCTGGGCACCTGGCCAATGACCGGCAGTGAATGCACCCAGGCCGTGCGCCAGGCACTGGACGTGGGTTACCGACACATCGACACCGCCACCGCCTACGAAAACGAAGCGGCCGTTGGCCAGGCACTGCGCGACAGCGACGTGCCACGCGAGCAGATTCACCTGACCACCAAGGTCTGGTGGGACCGTCTGGAGCCCAAAGCCATGCGTCAGTCGCTGGAAGACAGCCTGCGCGCGCTGGGTACCGAACAGGTTGACCTGTTCCACATCCACTGGCCAGGCACAGACTGGGACCTGGCCCGCAGCATCGACACCCTGGTAGCCCTGCGTGACGAAGGCAAGGCGCGCCACATCGGCGTGGCCAACTTCCCATTGGGGTTATTGCGCCAGGTGGTGGAAACCCTGGGCGCGCCGTTGTCGGCGATTCAGGTGGAATACCATGTTCTGCTCAGCCAGCAACCTCTACTCGACTTCGCCCGCAGCCATGATTTGTTGCTCACCGCCTATACCCCGCTGGCACGCGGCCAGGCAGCGGCGCAGCCGGTGATCCAGGCGATTGCCCGCAAGCATGGCGTGCTGCCCAGCCAGGTAGCGCTGAAATGGCTGCTGGATCAGGACGGCGTGGCGGCGACCCCCAAAGCCAGCAGCCGCGAGAACCAGCTGGCCAACCTGGCCGCATTGACCGTACAGCTGGATGACGAAGACCGCGCAGCCATTGCCGGGCTGCCGAAAGACCAGCGCGTGGTCAGCCCGCCGTTTGCGCCGGACTGGAACAGCTGAGGCCGCCGCGCAAGTCACTATTCTTGCGTGATGACCTGCTTCAACCGCTCGCTCGCCGGTGCCGGCCGCCCGTAAAAGTAGCCCTGGAAGTGCGAACAGCCTTCCGCCGCGAGCCGGCGCATCTGCTCCTCCGACTCCACGCCTTCGGCCGTGGTCTTGATCATCAGGCTGTTGGACAGCTCGGTAATGGCGCGAATGATCGACATGGCCTCGCGGCTGTCGCACATGTCATGCACGAACGACTTGTCGATCTTGATCCGGTCGAAGGGGAACGAGCGCAGGTAGCCCAGCGATGAGTAGCCCGTACCAAAGTCATCCAGTGAAATGGACACGCCCAGGTCTTTCAGGGCGCGCAAGGTGCGCACGTTTTCCTCGCTGTTGCCCAGCAGCACCGATTCGGTAATTTCCAGCTCCAGTCGCTGCGGCGGCAGGCCAGAGTCGGCCAGCGCGAGGGCGACGGTATGCACCAGATCGCCGTTCTTGAACTGCACCGCCGACAGGTTGACCGACACCGTCTGCTCACCGTCCCAGCTGGCCGCCTCCTGGCAGGCCAGATTCAGCGCACGGTTGCCCAGCTCGTGGATCAACCCGGTTTCTTCTGCAATGGGGATGAAATCCATCGGCATGACCATGCCACGGGTCGGGTGTTCCCAGCGCAGCAGCGCCTCATAACCGGTAACGCTGCTGGTCTGATGATCGACTACCGGCTGGTAGTGCAGCTGCAACTGCCCCAGGTGCAGCGCTGTGCGCAGGTCGGTTTCCATCAGACGGCGCTGGCGGGCGGCAACGTCCAGTTCGACATCGAAGCATTCATAACGGTTACGGCCGTTACGCTTGGCCTGATACAGCGCCATGTCGGCATAGCCCAACAGCTGCTCCGCCTGGTCATTGTCATCAGGCGCGATGGCGATGCCGATGCTCACCCCCACCGCGAACTGATGCCCTTCGATCTGGAACGGCGGGCTGATGGCCTTGATCAGGCGTTGCGCGGTATTACATGCGGCATCCCGCCCCTCCAGGCCCGTCAGCACCACGGCAAACTCATCGCCACCCAGGCGGGCCAAGGTGTCGTGCTCACGCAGTTCGCGACGCAGACGCTTGCCCAACTCGCGTAGCAGCTTGTCACCGAAAGCATGGCCAAGGGAGTCGTTGATGTTTTTGAAGTTGTCCAGATCCAGGCACAGGGCAGCGGTCAGCTTGGCGTTTTCGCTGCCGCGCAACAGGGCCTGGCGTAACCGTTCGTGGAACAGCGTGCGGTTGGGCAGCCCGGTGAGCGCGTCATGGTGCGCCATGTGGTGGATCTGCGCATGGGCGGCCAGCTCTTCGGTGGCGTCTTCTGCCACGAACAACACGTAATCGGCCTGCCCCTCGCGGCTCTGGCTGAGCAGGGTACGGCTGCGCAGGGTGCGTGGACCACGGGCAGTGTCGACGCGGGTTTCGGCGGCGTGCCCCTTGGTACTGCGGGCACCACGCACGAATTGCTGCTCCAGGTAGTCACCGGCAGCCGGTGCCAGGCATTCCTTGGGCAACTGGCCGATCATGCTGCGCTGCGGCCCACCGAACAGGCGTTCGGCCTGCTGGTTGGCCAACAGGATGCGCTGGCTTTCCAGGTCCTGGACGATGACGCTCGCGGGAATGTTGGCAATGACCGAATCGAGGAACTGCGACAGCTTGGCCATCTCCTGGCTGTACTGCTCGGCCAGCTCTTTGGCCTGCAGCAGTTCGAGCTCCTGGCGGTGGCGTTCGGAAATGTCGCGGGTGACCTTGGCGAAACCCACCAGTTGCCCGGCATCGTCGTACACCGCTTCGATGACCACATGGGCGTGGAAGGCCGTACCGTCCTTGCGCAGGCGTGCGCCCGTTTCTTCAAAGCGTCCGGTGCTGCGCGCCTGCTCCAGGTTAAATGTCGGCAACCCGGCTGCGCGCTCGGCATCGGTGTAGAACACAGAGTAGTGCTGGCCGACGATTTCTTCGGCATGGTACCCCTTGGCGCGCTGGGCCCCGGGGTTCCAGTTGGCGACGATACCTTCAGGGGTAAGCAGGTAGATGGCATAATCCACCACGCTCTGGATCAATAGCCGGTACATGATGTCGGGGTTTGCTGCGAGCGACATGAACTTTACCTGAACTTTCGAAACGCATGAAAAGGGACCCCGGCAAGCGGCGGCCGGGTCTTGGAAAGCGATAATGGCATTATGCTTCCAATGAAAATTTTGTGAAGCAACTCACAAAAATGACGCTTCTCGTTATCAGGCCGAACGAAAGCGCACGCCCCCTCAATGGCGGGTGCCAGTCACCAGAAAATTGAGCAAGTCCGGCTCATCCCCCAAAGCGATAGCCTGCGCCGGCCGCGGCAGGCTCGCCAGCACTGCATTGCAGAAAGCCACGGCGGCCAGATCCTGTGCGTAGCAGCGCAGCAGCCAGTCGCCCTTGCCCCCCAGCAACTGCAACGCCACCGCCTGGCCGATGCCCTGGCGACGGTACTTCTTCAAGATGAACAGGTCGGCAAGCTCCTGCGCATCGATGCCAGGCAGTTCGCTGCGCTCGACCAGCACGAAGCCGGCGATGAACCCGTCTGCCAGCACCAGAAACGCGCCCCAGCCGTCGTCCTGCCAGTAACGTTGCAGGTGCTGCTCGTGGATGTAGAAGCGGCCATCCGCCTCGACGTCTTCCTGCTCCCAGTCGGAGGACTCGTAGCAATAGAACTGGTAGAGATTGCGGATCAGTGGAGCCTGGTCGATGGTGGTTGGCAGCAGCGCGAGGGGGAGCATGGTGTGGGGCCTGAGCAAAAGGACGATTCTAGATCACCAGGCCCTTGCAGCAAAAAGCCCGGGACCTCCCCGCACGGAAAGCCCCAGGCAAAATCACAGTGACACAACCTCGGGCTCAGCCCTCCTGCAACGCCCGCGGCCGATGGCTTCGCTCTTCGGCGTCAGGCGACTGGGCACCCTGCAAGCGGAAGTCGAACGACAGCTCGGCAAAGCGCTCGCCTTGCACGCCGCGGTCGCGCGCCGCCGCGGCATCCTCGACAAAACGCAGTTCGCCGATCAGCCCGTCACGGGTGGCATAGGCAAAGTCGTCCCACAGGTACTTGTCGCCTGCAAAGTTGATCTGCGTGGTCAGGTGGCGGTGCCCTGGAGCCGAGAGGAAGAAGTGCACGTGCGCCGGGCGCTGGCCGTGGCGGCCAAGCAGGTCCAGGCATTCCTGGGTTGGGCCTTGCGGGTCGCAGCCATACCCCGATGGCACGATCGAGCGCGCGCGGTAACGGCCCTCGGCATCGGTGATGATACGCCGGCGCAGGTTGAACTCGGACTGGGTCGAATCGAAGTACGAATAGGTGCCCTGGGTGTTGGCGTGCCACAGGTCGACGGTGGCACCGGCCAACGGCTTGCCGTTGGCATCGAACACCTGGCCCTGAAGGAACATCACCACGCCTGGGTCAGTGCCGTCGTCCATGCGCACTTCGCCCTGGGCCAGCGGCGCCCCGGCAACGTACAACGGGCCTTCGATGGTCCGCGGGGTGCCGCCGCCAAGGCCGGCTTCGGCATCCTTGGCATCCTGCAGCAGGTCGAGGAAGTGCTCGATGCCCAGGCCAGCAGCCAGCAGGCCCGCCTCATTACGGCCGCCCAGGCGGTTGAGGTAGTCGACGGCGTGCCAGAACTCGTCCTCGGTGATTTCCAGGTCTTCGATCAGCCGAGCGGTGTCCTGCAGCACGCGCAGAATGATCTGCTTGAAGCGCGGTTTTCCTTCGGCATGGTCCAGGCCAGCCACCTGGTTGAAGAAGGCTTGAATGTCGGCAGTGTGGGAAATTTTCACGGTCATCGTGCTTACCTCGTATTGTTCTTGTCAGGCATACAGGTGCGAATCAGCGATCGTCGCTGTGAATAGACGAGGGATGCCGACACAGGCCGTCGACCTCGATGTCCATGTACGGAAACAGCGGCAGCTGCATCAATGTGTCATGCAACGCCTCGACGCTGGGCACATCGAACACGCTGTAGTTGGCGTAATGCCCGGCAATGCGCCACAGGTGGCGCCAGGTGCCTTCACACTGCAGGCGCTGGGCCAGTTCCTTTTCATCAGCCTTGAGCTGGGCGGCCTTGGCCGGGTCCATGTCGACCGGCAGCTTCACGGTCATCTTTACGTGGAACAACATGGTTATCTCCTTGCTTGCTGATCAGCGACGGGCGAAACGCGCCAGGCGCTGTTCGTCCAAAGTCAGGCCAAGGCCTTGGGTATAGGGGATGTGCAGCTGGAAGTCGCGGTACTGCGGCGGCTCGTTGACAATTTCCTCGGTCAGCAGCAGCGGCCCGAACAGCTCCGTACCCCAGGTGAGCTGGCGCAGGGTGAGGAATGCATGGGCCGACGCCAGGGTGCCGATCGAACCTTCGAGCATGGTGCCGCCGTACAAGGCGATGCCGGCGGCTTCGGCGATCTGCGCAGTGCGCAGCACGGCGCGCGGGCCGCCATTCTTGGCGATTTTCAGGGCGAAGATGCTGGCGGCGCCGTCGGCGGCCAGGCTGAAGGCGTCCTCGACACTTTCGATTGACTCATCGGCCATGATCGGTGCCGGGCTGCGCTGGTTCAGGCGCACCTGGCCACCGCGGTTGATGCGCGAAATCGGCTGCTCGATCAGGTCGATGCCATTGTCGCCCAATACTTGGCAGGCGCGGATGGCCTGGGACTCGTCCCAGTACTGATTGACGTCGACCCGCACGCTGGCGCTGTCACCCAGCTCGCGCTTGATCGCGATCACATGCTTGAGGTCCTGCTCCACCGGGTTGGCGCCGATTTTCAGCTTGAACACGCGGTGCCGGCGAATTTCCAGCATGTGCTGTGCTTCGGCGATGTCGCGGGCGGTGTCGCCGCTGGCCAGGGTCCAGGCCACCTCCAGGCTGTCACGCACGCGGCCCCCCAGCAGTTCGCTGACCGGCAGACCCAGGCGTTTGCCGTGGGCGTCGAGCAAGGCGCTTTCGATGCCAGACTTGGCGAAGGTATTGCCCTTGGCCAGCTTGTCCAGCTTGAGCATGGCGGCATTGATGTTGTCTGCTGGCAGGCCGATCAGCGCCGGGGCGAGGTACGTGTCGATATTGGCCTTGATGCCTTCGGGGCTTTCGTAGCCATAAGCCAGACCACCGATGGTGGTGGCTTCGCCGATGCCTTCCACGCCATCGCTGCAGCGCAGGCGCAATACCACCAGGGTCTGCTGCTGCATGGTGTGCATCGCCAGCTTGTGCGGGCGAATGGTCGGCAGGTCGACGATAATTGCCTCTATGTGTTCAATCAGCGCGCTTGTCATTGTTGCCAGGTCCCGTCAGGTCGGGCTTTCAGTTGCAGGCCCGAGTGATGCGTTTACTTGATTGTTGAAGGATTGCGCGAGACCCTGACGACCGTCCAATATCAAATGAATCTCCCACCATACCCTGGAGGTCTGATGGAGCTGCGCCACCTGCGTTACTTCAAAGTCTTGGCCGAGACCTTGAACTTCACCCGCGCCGCCGAGCTGCTGCACATCGCCCAGCCACCACTGAGCCGGCAGATCAGCCAACTGGAGGACCAGCTCGGCACCCTGCTGGTGGTACGCGAACGTCCGCTGCGGCTGACCGAAGCCGGCCGCTTCTTCTACGAGCAGACCTGCACCGTGCTGCAGCAGTTGCAGAACATCAGCGACAACACCCGCCGCATCGGCCAGGGTCAGCGCCAGTGGCTGGGCATCGGCTTTGCGCCCTCTACCCTGTACACCGTGCTGCCGGAACTGATCCGCGAGCTGCGCCAGGACAGCGAGCTGGAACTGGGCCTGAACGAGATGACCACCTTGCAACAGGTGGAGGCGCTGAAAAGCGGGCGTATCGACATTGGCTTCGGGCGCATTCGCATCGACGACCCGGTGATTCACCAGCAGGTGCTGTGCGAGGACCCGCTGGTGGCCGTGCTGCCCAAGGGCCACCCCCTGGCGGGCAGCCCGCTCAGTCTGGCCCAGCTGGCTGGCGAAGCGTTCATCCTCTACCCGGCCAATCCCCGGCCCAGCTATGCCGACCACGTGCTGGCGCTGTTCGCCCACCACGGCATGAGCATTCGTGTCAGCCAGTGGGCCAACGAACTGCAGACCGCCATCGGCCTGGTAGCGGTTGGCGTCGGTGTGACCCTGGTGCCAGCATCGGTACAGCAGCAGCACCGTCCCGATATCGAGTATGTCGGCCTGCTTGATAGCGGCGCCGTCAGCCCCATCATCCTCAGCCGGCGCAAGGGTGATGTAAGCCCGATCGTGAAGCGGTGCCTGGCGTTGATCGAGCAACAGGCAATATGAACACACCATGCACCTTGTGGGGAGCGGGCGCGCCGGCGAACACGGGCAAAGCCCGTGCTATGCACCGGTTCTCCTGCTTCGCGGGCAGGCCCCACAGGGACTCTATAGCCCTGCCCCATTGCCTATGCGTGCCCCGTATACCCATCGGTATATGGATGTTCCCGATGATCTGTTTCATGCTCCGGCACGCGAATCGCGAAACGCCCGGGCTCAAGACAGTCAATCAAAAATCATCGGGAGTCGAACATGGCTGGACGTCTTAACGGCAAGGTGGCGCTGATCACTGGCGGTGCGGGTGGCTGCGGGCTAGCCGCATCGGAGCTGTTCGCGGTAGAAGGGGCAAGGGTAGGCATTGTCGACCTGCCCGGCAGCAAGGGCGCCGAAGTTGCAAGGCGATTGCGTGATGCAGGTTACCAGGCCATCTTCGCCGCCGCCGATGTCTCGGACGCACAACAAGTGAAGGCCGCGGTGGCGGCCGTAGAAGAGGCCTTCGGCCACATCACCGTGCTGATGAACCACGCGGGCATCCTGTCGGCCATGCCCTTCCTGGAAACCAGTGAAGAAGAATGGGACCGGATCATGGCCGTGAACGTGAAGAGCATGTTCCTGGTCACCGGCGCGGTGTTGCCGGGCATGCTCGCGGCCGGCGGCGGCAGTATCGTCTGCACTTCATCCATCTCGGCAGTGGTGGGCACGCCGATGGAGGTGCTGTATTGCACCAGCAAGGGTGCCACCCATATGTTCGCCCGGGCTATCGCTGTGGAGTTTCGCGACCGAGGCATTCGCGCCAATGCCATCTGCCCGGGCTTCATCGCCACCGCCCACGGCCTGCGCGAGATCGATATGTTGCGCAAACATGGCGTGGACGTCAGCGAACAGGCCATCGCTGCCGCCCAGGGGCGCTTGTGCCAACCCTCGGAAGTCGCCAGCGCAGCCTTGTTCCTGGCCAGTGACGACGCCAGTTTCGTAAACGGTGCGCACCTGTTTGCCGACAATGGCTACACCGCCCTCTGATTACAAGAACAACCGGCAGGAGAACGATGTGAGCACCTCTTCCAACAACATGCATATCAACGAATTCGGCCTTGAACACGCGCACTGGCGCAACTGGGCCGGTAACCAGTCCTGCATCCGTACAGCACGCGGGGCACCGGCCAGCGAGGACGAACTGTGCTCAATGGTCAGCCAGGCCAGCAGCAATGGCATGAACGTGCGCGTGGCCGGCTCGGGGCATTCCTTCACCCCAGTGGCACTGACCAATGGCCTGCACCTGACCCTGGCCAACATGAGCGGCGTACGCCATATCGACCACGAGAGGAAGCGCGTCACCGCTGCCGCCGGCACCACCATCAATGCCTTGGGCAAGACATTGCGTGCCGCCGGGTTATCAATGGTCAACCAGGGCGACATCGACAGCCAGTCGATTGCAGGCGCATTGACTACCGGTACCCACGGCACCGGTCTGACCCTCGGCAACCTGGCCTCGTCGATTGTCGGCATGAAGCTGGTGCAACCCAATGGCGAAATACTCGTGGTCGACGAAAGCACCCCTGACCTGCTACAAGCGGGTCGGGTGTCGCTGGGCGTACTGGGCATTGTTTCCGAACTGACCTTGCAGGTGACCGACAGCTTCAACCTGCACGAGCGCATCTGGCGCGAAGACTTCGAAAGCGTGATGGAAAAGCACGACGAACTGGCACGCAAACACCGCCACTTCAGCTTCTTCTGGTGCCCCTACGAGCAAAGCCGGCATTGCTATTGCCTACCCGATACCGCCGCCACCTCTACAAGCGGGCGCACCACCGATGTCTGCGAAGTGAAGGTCATGGACATCACCGGCCACCCGATCTGGGAAAGCGAGTTCGAGAAAGTGGCCTACAGCTCGGATGTGTACCCGATCGAGTACCTGCCCAACTTTCACGAGCTGGAATACGCTGTGCCGTTGCGCCACAGCAAGGAAGCGTTGCGGGCCGTGCGCAAGCTGATGCTGGAGGACTTCCCCAAGGCCATCTACCCCATCGAGTACCGCTTTACTGCCGGTGACGGGGCGTGGATGAGCCCATTCTTCGAGCAGGACAGCGTGACCATTTCAGTGTCCGGCCAGCCGGGTACCGACTACTGGGACTATCTGCGGGCGGTGGATCAGATCCTGCGTTCCTATGGCGCCAGACCGCACTGGGGCAAGCTGCATTTCCTGACGGGTGAAGATGTGAGTGCAATATACCCGCGTGCCGAGGACTTCCGTAAGCTGCGCCGCCAGCTCGATCCGCAAGGGATCTACCTCAGCGAGCACCTGAGTCCGCTGTTCAGGTGACCTGTACCTGATACAGCAAGGGGCTGCTTTGCAGCCCCTTGCTGTATCAGCCCTTGGCCAGATAATCGATAAACAGGCGAAACAGTTCGGCGTTGGATGAAATTTCCAGGCGCTGATAGATGTTGTGCTTGTGCACCTTTACCGTCCCATCGGAAATATTCAGCTGCCGCGCAATCGACGCATTGCTGTGCCCCTGTAACAACAACTTGGCGATAAGGCGCTGCGTTTCAGTCAGTTGCCCTTGCAAGATCTCTACGAAGGCGTCCTCCAGCACCACCCCCTCTGGTGCTGCGCGCAGGATATCAGCGTAACGCAATCGACAGTGCTGACCAAAAACCGAAGCCAGCAGCGGCGACATTGCAGCCAACAGGTCCATTTCTCCTGCACCGAAATCCCCGCTGCCGTGGTTGCGCATCAGCGAATAGACGATCGCCAACCGGGGCCGAAGGGGAATGATGAAGCCCACCTCATCCACCGCCGTCCCATAGTCGGACGACACGCAGGGGTGGATGTCCTTGGAAATGGCAAACCCTGAAGAGAAGAAGCAGTCAGGTGCCAGTTCGCTCATGCGCCATAGCCCGGCTGGGTGCTCGTTGACGCAAGCAACGTAGAACGGGTCAAGCAGGTAGCCGCCGCGCACGTAGGCGTTCAACGTACGCTCCGTGACCGTACGGTTGTACCCGTTATGCACCAGCAGTGCTGGTTGATTGAACTGGAACAGGTAGGCGCAACTCATGTCGAACGTCAGCTTGCTGCGCAGCCACGCATCCAGCGCCGGTCCCAGCTGTTCGCTGCCGATCGCCTCGATCACCGCTGCCAACTCGTTTGCCTCATCTTTTGTCATTGTTCACCACACGCTCATGCACCGAAGGCCTGCATGACCTTACCGCCTTGATCGGTTAAAAACACAAAATCCGGAGCGCCCAGGACGCTCCGGATTATGCGCATGACGCTTTTGCTCAGGACGGCTCGGCCACCCCCTTGCAGACACCTGCGGCAGCGTCCTGACGCCCCAACTCCTGCGCCTTGGGCACCGCCAGCCAACTGGCCAGCAGCATGGCGATCAGGCCGCCACTGAGTTTGCCTATCATCAACGGCAGTATCAGCGAGGGCTGGAAGTTGGCGGAGAAGGCCATGTGGTCGCCAAAGGTGAACGCGGCGCACACAGAGAAAGCGATCACCAATACCTTGTCCTTGGGCGGCATTTCGCTGACCAAGCGAAACATGGCCAGGATATTCGCCGAGGCCGCCAATACCCCGGCCGCACCGACACCAGACATGCCAAAGCGCGAGGCAACCCGTTCGATTGGCCGCGCCAGGAAGCGCTTGAGCAAGTGCACCATGGGGAACGCCCCGCACAGCATCAGGCCGATGTAGCCAGCAATTTCCAAGGCGCGAAACTGATCATCGGCATCGGCGATGATCGGCGCAAAACCCCAGCTGCCGAACAGGTGGCTGAACAGGCCGGTGAAGTACTGCACGATGGACGCTACCAGCACCAGAACCACGGCGATGTACATGAACTGGCCGAGCTTGAGGAACAGGTACACCATCAGTGTGGGGAAGTAGCGCAATGCTGCTGCCAGGGCAATGCAAAACAGGATCAACGGCATCAGGTTGCGCAGCAGCATTGCCCAGGTGAAGTGCAGTGCCTGGGTAGCGGCGCCAGTGGTAGCGATGTCCGGACGCACGCTCAGGCCAAGCGCCTGCATGGTCATGGCAATGATCATGATGCTCAGCGGAATGGTCAGCAGCCCGGCCATGATCCCCAGTGCCATGTACTTGTGGTCGGCCTTGCGCAGCATGGCCAACCCGACCGGAATGACGAAGATGATGGTGGCGCCGCACTGAAAGCCGGTGATCAGGCCTAGGATCCAGCCTTCCTGGCTTTGCGCCAGCGCTTTGGCTAACTGGTAGCCGCCCATGTCCGAGGCGATGAAGATGGGACCGGCGATGCCAGGGTCGGCCCCGATGGCCTGGAACAGTGGCGCGATCACATGACTGATACCAGCTGAAATGTACGGGATCGCCGCCATGATGCCGGCTACCGGGATAAAGATGGGGCCGATGCTGTGCAGGCCGGCGATGAACTCCTGGCCCAGTTCGCCTTCGGGGTTGTAGATGGATGCCAGGGCACCCAGTACCGCGCACACCATGATGACGTAGATGACATAGGTGCCGATGCTTTCCATTTGCCGCCTCATTTTTAGAGTTTTGGGTTGGCAGGACTGAAATGTAACGGGGCATCGTTGTTGTTATGGCTTGAGCATGGCGCGCCCCGTCGAGGGTTAAGCTATGCGGCAAGGTGCAGGGCTGTCCATATACCGGGAGGTATAGAAAATTGATCACCGCGTTACGCTAAGGATTTCCAGCTGATCACCGCGTAACCAGTCGATAAACCGTGCAAACAACTCCGATTGCGAGTTGATCTCAAGTTTCATGTACAGGTTCTTGCGGTGCATGCGCACGGTCTCCGGCGAGATACCCAGCTCCAGCGCGGTAGATTTCACCGAGTGCCCGCGCAAGATCATGTGCGCCACTTCCCGCTCGCGGTCGGTCAGCACCTGGCAGCCAAAGCTGTCGAACGCTGCCTGCAGGCTGCCACGCTCGGTTGATGCAGCGCCCGGTTCCAGGTTGTGCCGGGCATAACGCCCCAGCAGTTCGCGCACCATCGGCTCCAGCGCACGCAACAGGTCGACCTGCCCGGCATTCAGGCGCTTGCCGCTGCAGCCTTGGAACAGGCTCAGCGACAGCTTGCGGCCTGGGCTGAGGTCGACGATGTAGTAGCTGTCTTCACTGCAACCTGTACCCAGGTAATAGGCCTTGTAGTAGTCGCTTTCGAAGAAGTTGTCGGGGGCGATTTCCTGCAGGTGGTAGAAACCTTCGGCCAGGCCGCTTTGCACGGCAAGGCAGAAAGGGTCCAGCAGGTAGCCGGCACTGAAATAGCGCTCCAGCACGGCGGCCCGGTGCCGTTCGGGGATGCCTTGCTGGTACAGCAACTGCGGTGCCCGCCCCTGGCACTCAAGGCTGATCATCATCGACTCCACCTGCACCAACTGGCCGATGGCAGCGGCCACATACTCCAGCGCCTCGGGGGTTTCGCCATGGGCCAGGGCGCGTTGCAACGCCGCGTGCCACTGCTGCAGCGCGCCCATTGTGAGGGTAAGCGGGGTGTCGGGAGAGGCCTGGGTCATGCCCGGCAGTCTAGCCTGCCAGGCACGCCCGCGCACAGCCCTTTGCGCCAGGTTCATCGGCCTTGGTACAGGCCAAGTGCCGTGAGTTCACGCGCGGTTTCGAGGATGCACTGGCGCAGGGTCTCGACGATCTCGTCCACCTGTGCATGGGTGATGATCAACGGAGGCGACATCACGTTCAGGTGCATGATCGGACGCACCAGCAAGCCTTTTCCCTGCGCCTTGCTGTGGATCCGCTCGCCGATGTTCACCTCATCGGCGAACAGTGCCTTGCTGGCCTTGTTGGCGACGAACTCGACACAGGCCATCAGCTTCATGCAGCGCACATCCCCCACCAGCGGCAGCTCGCGCAGGCTCTGCAAACGTTGCTCAAGGTATCCCCCCACGTCCTTGACATGATCGAGCAGTTGCTCGCGCTCGATGATCTCGATGTTCTTCAGCGCCGCCGTGCAACACACCGGGTGGCCGCTGTAGGTGAAACCGTGGGTGAAGCAACGGCCCTTGCCCGGCTCGGCAATCACTTGCCAGATGCGCTCGGAAAAAATACACGCGCCCAGCGGCAGGTACGCCGAGGTCAGGCCTTTGGCGGTGGTGATGATGTCTGGGGTGACGCCAAACAGTTCCTCGCTGGCGAAGAAGGTGCCCAGACGCCCGAACGAGGTCACCACTTCGTCGGCGACGAACAGGATGTCGTAGGTCTGGCACAGCTGCCACATGCGCTGGAAGTAGCCCTCGGGCGGAATGATCACCCCGCCCGAGCCCATGATCGGCTCGGCGAAGAACGCCGCCACGTTGTCGGCACCCAGCGAAAGGATCTTGTCCTCGAACTCCGCTACCAGAAAGTCGAGGAACTCCGCCTCGTCCATGTCGTCTGGCGCGCGGTACGGGTTGGGGTTGGAGACGTGGTGGATCAGGTCGTGGTGGTAATCGAACTCCGGCACCCGGTCGGCGGCCTTGTTGCCAATCGACATGGTCAGGGTGGTGGAGCCATGGTAGGCGTTGTAACGGGCGATGATGTGCTTCTTGTGCGGCTTGCCGCGGCAGTTCTGGTAGTACTGGATCAGCCGGTAGGCCGTATCGACCGCGGTCGAGCCGCCCGTGGTGAGGAACACATGGTTCAAGTCACCCGGCGCCAGCTGCGCGAGCTTCTGGCACAGTTCGATGGCGACGTCGTTGGCCATGTCGGAGAACGGGTTGGAATAGGCCAGCTGGCGCACCTGGTCAGCGATGGCCACGGCCATTTCCTCACGGCCCAGGCCAATGTTGGTGCACCACATGCCGCCGACGGCATCGAGGAAACGGTTGCCATGGGTGTCGCGAATGTAGGCGCCCTCACCGGCGACGATGTTCAATGCACCTTGCTCGCGGTGCTCGTCGAACACATGGTAGCCGTGCATGTAGTGGGCCTTGTCGGCGTCCACCAGCGGGTCGTGGGCAATGGCGAATGCTTTGCTTGGGGTGGCCATGGGCAGCTCCTTGGCGGGAATCGTTGGGCGGTGTTCAGAAACCGGTCTTGACCGTGCTCCAGACCCGGGTGATGGCGCGCATGTCCTTCGGGCTCTGGGTTTTCTGTGCGAACAGCCGTTCGCGGGTGGGTGCGTCGGGGTAGATGGCCGGGTCCTGGCGAATGTCATCACGCACCAGCGCGGTAGCGGCAGCGTTGCTGTTGGCGTAGTGGATGTAGTTGGTGACCTTGGCCATGGTCTGCGGCTGCAACAATAACTCGATGAAGCGGTGCGCGTTGGCCGCGTGCGGCGCATCCTTGGGGATGTACAGGTTGTCGAACCAGATCAGCGAACCTTCCTGGGGGATGAAGAACGACAGTTTGATGTCCTTCTTCGCTTCCACCGCGCGGGCCTGGGCGGTGGCATAGTCACCGGACCAGGTCAGCGCCAGGCAGACATCGCCGTTGGGCAGGCTGGTGAGGTAATTCACCGAATCGAACTTGCGAATGTAGGGGCGGATGCCCAGCAGCAGTTGCTCGGCCGCCTTGAGGTCGGCAGGCGACGCGCTGCGTGGGTCCTTGCCCAGGTACTGCAGGGCCAGCGGAATGACCTCGGTGGGCGCGTCCATCAGGGTGACGCCGCAGTCGGCGAAGCGCGAGACGATCTTGGGGTCGAACAGCATGGCCAGCGAACCGATCGGCGCGTCGGGCATGCGCGCGGTGATCTTGTCGACGTTGTAGGTTACCCCCGAGCTGCCCCAGGTATAGGGCGCCGAGTACTTCAGGCCAGGGTCGTAGCCCTGCAGGTTGTTGACCACCTGCTGATCGAGGTTTTGCCAGCTAGGCAGTTGCTGCTTGTCCAGTGCCTGGAACACGCCGGCGCTGATCAGCGGGGGTACCAGCGCGGCATTGAGCATGACCAGATCGTAGCCGGAACGGCCGGTGAGCAGTTTGGTCTGTACCGTTTCGTAGCCATCAAAGGTGTCGTAGATGACCTTGATGCCGGTGGCCTTCTCGAAGTCGGCCAGGGTGGTTTCGCCGATGTAGTCGGTCCAGTTGTACAACCGTAACGTGTTACCGCTGTCCACCTCTGCCGCCTGGGCCAGGCTGGCGCCAGACGCCAGCAGCAGACCGCCCATCACCTTCAGTACCTTGCGCATGGCAACTCCATCGTGTGAGTGCTCCGGATCGAGCCGATGAGTTCACTATCGGTGGATTCGCCCAAGGGTGACATACCCCGAATGTGTGGGTAGCCGTATTTAGTGCTGCTCTCAGGGAACAACCGCTAATGCGTTGACTTAGCGAGGGCTCCAAAGGCTGGGCAACCTTCTGCAGGCTTACCGCCAGCCTTGAGAGCAGCGTGGGGTGTCAGCTGAGGGGGTACAACGCTTCATCGAACTGTGCCAGGCGCGGGAACACCAGAGGTTGGTCGTCCGAGAGCTGCTCCAGACGCTGCCGGTATTGCTGCAGAAAGTCCTGCCGCGCATCAGCACTGATGTACGGCACATGCCACGCCACGAACGGCGGCAGCACCTCGAACCCGACATAGGCCAGCGTGCCACGCAGAATCGGCCGCAGCATGTCTTCCAGCGGCCCGTGAATCGCGCCGTCGCCAAACATGTGCTCGCGCCCGCCCAGGGTCACGGTCACCAGCGCCCTCTTGCCGGCCAACCCGCCCTGGTCGTAGAAGCGCTTGCCGCCATAGCACACCCCCGACACCAGCACCCGGTCGATCCAGCCCTTGAGCATGGCCGGTGCCGAGAACCAGAAAATCGGGAAGTTCAACACCAGCAAATCGGCCCACAACAGTTTGTCCAGCTCCTGCTGGATGTCTGCGGCAAGGGCACCGCGCTTGACGCCCTGACGCTGCTCCAGCGCATACACGAGGTACTCGGGGTTCTCGCGCTGGGTAAAGTCATCGGCACTGGCCACCGGGTTCCAGCCCATCGAGTACAAGTCGCTGACCTGCACCTGATGGCCTTGGGCGCGAAAGGTTTCCACCGCCTGATCACGCAGGGCAGCCGTGAACGATTGCGGCTCGGGGTGAGCATGGACGATCAGTACATTCACAAGCATTCTCCTCACACAAAACAGGTTATCTTGCCGCAGTGGTTCAGCAGCACGCGCCTTCCTCCAGACCCAGGCGGCGCGTACGCTGGACAGTGTGCTCACGCATCATTCTGCCCGTGCATCAGTTCGCCGGCGCAGCGGGCAATGCGCTGGCAGGCATCGACCAGCGCCTCGTTGCTCAGCACCAGGCCCAGGCGAATATGCCCGGCAGCGCTAGGGCCGAATGCCTCGCCGGCGAGCACCGACACGCCCTGGCTGTCCAACAGGTAGTCGGCGAAGGCCTGGGCGCTAACGCCGGTTTCACGGATGTCGACCATCACGAACATGCCACCATCAGGCTTCAACGCCTTCAGGCCCGGGCAGCCGGCCAACTGCTCGCACACCAGGTCGCGCCGCTGGCGGTAGGCTTCGCGCATGGCGTCCAGTTCGGGCAACGGGTGCTCCAGCGCCACCATGGCGGCATCCTGGATGAAGTCCGGCAAACCGTAGAGCATGCACAGGGCGAGGTTTTCCAGATGCGTGGCCAGCGCTGTCGAACCAACCACCCACCCCATGCGCCAGCCGGTCATGGCATGCGATTTCGACAGGCTGTTCAGCGTTGCGGTGCGCTCGGCCATACCCGGCAGGCTGCCGGGGCTGACATGCTCGCCTTCATACAGCAGCTCGCTGTAGACCTCGTCAGAGATCAGCCACAGATCATGGGCAACGCACAGTTCGGCCAGCGCTTCCCAGGTGGCACGCGGCAGGCTCGCCCCTGAAGGGTTGTGCGGGCTGTTCAGGGCCAGGGCGCGGGTGCGCGGGGTAATGCACTCGGCGACGTCACGCGGGCACACGCGAAAGCCATTCTCGGGCTTGACCGGTACCGGCACCACCTTGGCGCCGCAGGCACCGAACACGGCCTCGTAAGTGACATACATCGGTTCGGCAACGATCACCTCGTCGCCTGGGTCGAGTATGCACTGGGCCACGCAGAACAACGCGCACTGGGCACCCGCCAGCACCGTCACCTGGTCGGCGCTCACCGCCTGGCCGCTGCGTTGCCGGTGACGGTTGGCGATGGCCTGGCGCAGCGCCAGCTTGCCGCGTACATCGGCGTAATGGGTATGGCCAGCGCGCAGGCTGTCGATGGCCGCCTCGACGATAGGCGCGGGCGTGTCGAAGTCCGGGTCACCCACCGACAGCAGCAGGATGTCCTTACCCTCGGCCTGCAGCGCCAGGGCGCGGTAGTGGATGTCCCAGGCCGCGGCCCCGTCGCCGGCGATGCGTTGGGTGAGCTTGGCGTAGCGCATGGCAATCTCCTTTCAATGGCAATTTCAGTCGACGAGCATCTTCGGGTTGGAACTGCCCCATACGGTGTACAAATCGGCGAGCAACGCGCCGTTGATTTCTTCCATCTCGGCCTGGGTGATTTCGCCCCCGGCCTGCTTGCCGAACAGCACCACTTCGTTACCCCCCTTCACATCAGGGAAGTCCGTGACATCGACCATCAACGTGTTCATCGACACCTTGCCCACGACCGGCACACGGTGGCCGTTGATCAGCACATGGCCCTTGTTGGTGAATACCCGGCGGTAGCCGTCGGAGTACCCGACCGTAATGTTGGCCAGGCGCGAATCACGGGCCAGGGTGAAGGTGCGGTCATAGCCCACGGTGTTGCCGGCCGGATAGCTGTGCACCGCCGCCACGCGCGATTTGAACTGCATTGCACGTTTGTACTCGGTACGCCCCGGCACGGTGTCGCCGAACAGCGCGCCCCCCGTTCGTACCATGTCCAGGCGCGCTTCCGGCACTTCCAGCGTAGCGAACGAGTTGGCGGCGTGCAGGGTGAGCTTGCTGCGGTCTAGCCTGGCGTGCTTGATCAACCAGTCGGTCTGCTCGTTGAATGCCGCCAGGCCCTTGCGTACATCGTCCTTGTCTTCCACGGCGAAGTGGGTCATCAGCGCAACCAGTTCGAGGTGCTTCTGGTCGGTGATCTGCAGCGCTTCACCGCGGCCGGACCAGGTGGCCATTTCCACCCCGTTACGGCTCATGCCGCTGGAGTTGAACGCCAGATGGATGCGCAGGGTCTTGCCATGGCGCGCGGCGATGGCATCGGCCTGGCGGGCGAACTCAGCGCTGCCCACCAGCTCTTCCATGTCGTACTGCAAGGCATCTTCCAGCTCGCTCAGGCTGGCCGCACGGACCCGCACCAGTTGCCCGGTGAAGCCGCTGGCGCGGACCACCCGGGCCTCCTCGTTGCTGGCCACCGCTACGCAGGGCACGCCCTGGGCGATGATCGACGGCATCACCAGACCGATACCATGGCCATAGGCATCGGCCTTGAGCACGGCGCACAGCCTGGACTTGCCAGCCAATTCAGCCTGCAGGGTGCGGATGTTGTGTTGCAGGGCGCTGGCACTGACCTCGACCCAGGCGTTGCTGTTTTGCACGGTCAGGGCGTTGGTGCCGTTGTCCATCGACAACGGGGGTGCCGCATACAGGGGGGCCTGGCCGGTGATCAGAAGTACCAGGGATGCAGCCAGAAGGGTACGGCGAAAGGGCATGGTGGTTACTCGTGTTCTTGTCGTTGTGCGCGCCTTAACAGACGCAGGTGTGTTTGAGTTCGATGAACGTCACGCCGGGTGTGGCGAAGCCGCTGGCCAGGTCGGCCTGCAACGCGTCCAGGTCGCGTGGCTGGTGCGTTGTGCAACCGAAGGCGCGGGCCAGGCCGATGAAATCCGGGTTGCGCGGTAGCACGCCGACCGGCTCGATATCCAGGCCGAGCATATCGTCGCGGATCTGGCCGAGGGCGTCATTGTTCCAAAGCAGTACCACCAGCGGCCGGTGCAGCTCCTCGACGGCAGTGGCCAGTTCCTGCGCGGTGTACAGGAAGCCGCCATCACCCACCAGTACCAGGCCGGGGCGGTGGTCGCTGGCGAACATGCCACCAATGCCGGCCGGCAGGCCGTAGCCGAGGGTGCCGTAGCCGGTGGGGTGTAGCCAGCTACGTGGTGCCCGGCTGGCGAAGGCGTAGTTGCCGGTATAGGCCAGCTGGGTCATGTCGCTACTGATGAAGGCATCGTCGGGCAGTACGGCGGCGATACGGTCCAGAATGGCCTGGTGCGTGGCCTGCAACGGGGCATGCCCACTGCGGATGGCCTGGCGCAGGTTGGCCACCGCCTCACTGGACTGAGCCGGGTCACGCTGAAGTGCGGGCAGGTGTTCGAGCAAACCGTCCACGGTTTGCCGGGCATCGCCCTGCAGGGCAATGGCACAGGGGTAGAAATCGTTGAACTTGCGCGGGTCGATGTCGACGCGCAGCAGCTCGCCGCGGATCGGCAGGCGCTCGCGCCAGAAGTCGGTGTCGGCCATTTCGGTGCCTACGGCAAGCACCACATCAGCCTGGCTGATCAACTGCCAGCCGGGTTCGACGCACAGGCTGGCGCCGGCATTGAGTGGCGCGTCTGGCGGCAGCAAGCCCTTGCCGGCCACGCTGGTGAACAGAGGCGCCGCCAGCCGTGCACTGAGTTGCTGCAACTGTTCAGCCGCGTGCAACGCGCCCCCACCGGCAATGATCATTGGCCGCTTGGCGGCGGCGAGCTTCAGGGCAGCCTGTTCGAGGGTTTCGCGGCACGGCTGGCCACGCCCCGGCCGGCGTACCACCTCATCACTCCAGTCCCGGCTGACCGATGCCGCCAGCACGTCCAGGGGCACCGAAATATGCACCGGGCGCGGTCGTTCGCTATCGAACACTGCCCAGGCACGCGCGATCAGCTCGGGCAAGTCGTCGCCCCGCAGGGCCACCGCAGAAAACGCAGTGATGGGCGCAGTCATCGCGCGCTGGTCCTGGGTTTCATGCAGGCAGCCCCAGCCCTTGCCCAGGCTGGCGGTGTGGTTGACGCTGGAAATCACCAGCATCGGCACCGAGTCGGCATAGGCTTGGCCGATGGGGGTGGCGACGTTGGTCACGCCGGGGCCGGTAATGACGAAGCACACCCCCGGCTTGCCACTGACCCGCGCATAGCCATCGGCCATGAAGCCGGCGCCCTGCTCGTGGCGGGTCAACACATGGCGAATGCCGCTGCCCGGCAGGCCACGGTACAGCTCAAGAGTGTGTACCCCGGGGATGCCGAACACGGTCTCCACGCCGTAGTTGGCCAACAACCGCACCAGCGCCTGGCCGGCAGTCAGGGTAAGGTCATTCATGTCGTTCTCCTTGCGCCTGGCCGAGGCGGATCAGCGCGTCGACCGCGGTGGTGCCATTGGCACCGACCATCAATGGGTTCACATCCAGCTCCAGCAACTGCCCGGCGTTTTCGCAGGCGTAATCGGCGACTGCGCGGATGGCCGAGACCAAGGCATCGAGGTTGGCGGCCGGACGGCCACGGAAGCCTTGCAGCAGGCCGGCACTGCGCAGGCTAAGCAGCGCCGCCCGGATGGCGCTGTCGGTAGTGGGCAGCAACAGGCTGACACTGTCCTTGAGCAGTTCGACCAGCACGCCGCCGGCACCGATCACCAGGGCCAGGGCAAAGTCGTGTTCACGCTTGATGCCCACTATGAGCTCGGCCAAGGGCGGCTCGGCCATGGGCTCGAGCAGTACCTGGTCGAACGCGACGTGCGGGGCGTAGGCAGCGATGCGCTGGCGCATCTGCACCAGTGCAGCTTGCAGGGCGCGGGCATCGCGCAGGTTCAACGCCACGGCGCCAGCTTCGGTCTTGTGCGGCAGCTGCGCGCTGACAGCCTTCAGTACCAGCGGGTAACCCACGCGGGCGGCGTCTGCCACGGCGCATTCGGGTGTACTCAGCACGCCCGCAGGCACGGGCAGGCCGAAGGCGCGCAGGGCCTGCTTGGATTGCCATTCGTCCAACAGTCGGCTTTCGCCCGTGAGGGCCTGGGGGCACAGCGGTACCCGCGCAGCCTCGCCCTGGTCCAGCAACCGCTGGCGGCTCCTTTGGTAAGCGACGATACGGCCCCAGGCCGCCAGTCCGTCTTCCACGCCCTGCAGGGCAGCGATGCCCCGTGCATGCAGGCGCTCACGCGCACTGGCAGGCAACAGTTCCGGGAAAGCCGAAGTGACGAAGCCGATCTTGCCGTGGCGTTCAACGGCATCGCAGTACAACCCCAGCAGCAGGTCGCATTCCTTGCGCTCGCCAGTGAACGCCGCCGGGTAGTCCAGCACCAGCATCGCCGCGCCCGCGGCGCCGCTCAGGGTGCTGTCGAGCATGCGTTGCAGGGCGGCCTCATCGCCCCAGATGGCAGTGGTGAAGTCCAGTGGGTTGACCAGGTTGGCATAGCGCGGCAACACCTCCGCCAGTGCCGCCACCTGCCCTTGCTCGAGCTTCGGCAGTTGCAACTGGTTGCGTTCGGCATAGTCGGCAATCAGCCCGGCATCGCCGCCTGAGCAGGCCAGCGCAACCAGCTCGCCATCTGCCGGCAAGCGTCCGCAAGCTGCGGCCTTGAGCGTTTCGACAAAGCTCACCGGGCCGCTGACGCGGATCACCCCCAGGCGCTGGAACAGGCTGTCGTACAACGCATCGGAGCCAGACAACGAGCTGGTGTGGCTGAGCGCCAGTTCAGCGCCGATCTGCGAAACGCCCGTCTTCAATGCAATGATCGGCGTGCCCTGCTGCAAGGCCTTGCACGCGGCGCGGGCGAAGCCCGGCACGTTCTTCAGGCCCTCCAGGTGCAGGCCGATGGCGGTTACCCGTGGGTCGTCGAGCAGTACATCCATCAGCTCGGCCACACCCAGTTGCGCCTGGTTGCCGACCGAGGCCATGTAGGCCACCGGCAGGGAGCGGTCGCTCATGGACAGGTTATAGGCGAAGTTGCCACTTTGCGTGAGGATCGCCACCCCCTTCTCCACCTGCTGGCCACCATGCGCCACCGGCCACAGGGCGGCACCGTGCAGATAGTCGAGCAAGCCATAGCAGTTGGGGCCGAGCAAGGCCATGTTGCCGGCGACGTCGAGCAGGCGTTGCTGCAACTGGTAGCCCTCCTCCCCGCTTTCGGCAAAGCCAGAGGCATAGCAGATGGCGCCGCCGGCCCCGCGAGCAGCCAGCTCGGCAACACACTGCAGGGTCAGCTCACGGTTGGTGGCGATGAATACTGCGTCCGGGGCGTAGGGCAAGTCGGCCACCCGTGCCACGCAGGGGATGCCTTCGAGGCTTTCATGCTGCGGGTTGACCAGCCACAGCTCACCGGCAAAGCCACCTTCGGCGCATCGCTTGAGCGCCCGCGCCATGCTGCGCCCGCCGATAAAAGCCAGGTGCCGGGGCGCCAGCAGGCGCTTGAGGTTGTCACGAATCGATTGCGACATGGGTGTTCTCCTGGCGCTCAGCGCAGCAGCGGGCGCAGCAGTTCGCGGGCGATGATATGCCGCTGGATTTCCGAGGTGCCCTCCCAGATGCGCTCGATACGCGCGTTGCGCCAGATGCGCTCAACCGGCCCTTCATCCATCAGGCCCATGCCACCGAAGATCTGCACCGCTTCGTCGGCGACCTTACCCAGCACTTCGCTGGCAAACAGCTTGGCCATGCCGGCCTCACCGTCGGTCATGTTGCCCTGGTCCATCTTCCAGGCGGTGTGCAGGGTGAGCATCTCGGCCGCGCGGATCTGCGTGGCCATGTCGGCCAGCTTGAACGACACCCCCTGATAGCTGCCGATGGCCTGGCCGAACTGCTTGCGGTCGGCGGCCCATTGCAGTGACAGGTCGAGGGCGCGCTGGGCCTGGCCCACGCAGTTGGCGGCGACCATCACCCGGCCGGCGGTAAGCCAGGCGTTGGCCACTTCCCAGCCCTTGCCGACTTCGCCCAGCACCTTGCTGGCCGGCACCCGGCAGTCGTCGAAGAACAGCTCGTAGGTGTGATAACCACGGTTGCTCACGCACTTGGGACCACGGCGGATGGTCATGCCCGGCGTACCCCGGTCGACCAGCAAGGCGGTGACCGCATTGCGCTTGCGCCCGTTGTGCTCGTAGGTGTCGGTGACAGCGAAGACAATGGCGAAATCGGCGTGGCCCGCGTGGCTGATGAAGTGCTTGCTACCGTTGATGACAAAGTCATCGCCCTGGCGCACGGCGCGGGTCTTGATGGCGTTGGCATCAGAGCCGGCGCCCGGTTCGGTGAGGGCGAAGCAGTCGATCTTCTCGCCCTGTACACACGGCAACAGGTAGTCGTTGATCTGCTCGTCCTTGCAGGCCATGAGGATTTTCGACGGCCGCGCAACGAAGACATGCAGCGCCCAGGACACCTTGGACAGCTCACGTTCGATCAGCGCCTGGGACAGGTAGTCCAGGCCGCCCCCTCCCACTTCCTCGGGCATGTTGAAGGCATAGAACCCGGCAGCGATGGCCTTGCCACGGATCTGCGCTGCCAGCTCGGGTGACACGGCGTCGGCGCAGTCCACTGCTTCCTCATGGGGCAGCAGCTCTTTGGCAACAAAGCTGCGTACCGCTTCCACCAACATTTCTTGTTCTTGGGTCAGTTGGAAATTCATCTGCGAAGGTCCTGATGAGGGTCGGGTATCGGATTACTGGCCGGTAAAACGGGGGGCGCGACGTTCCACCGAGGCTTGCAGGGCCTCGGCGCCATCCTGGCTGCGGCCACACAACAGGCCGGCGTGGCGCTCGGCTTCCAGCTGTTCAGCCAGCGTGCGCCGGGCACCGTCGCGTATCAGCCGCTTGGTTTGCGCATAGGCGAAGGTCGGGCCGTTGGCCAGGCGCCCGGCCAGCTCGGCGACGACGGCAGGCAACTGCTCGTCGGCACAGACTTCGCTGACCAACCCGGCGGCCAGGGCGCGATCGGCGCCCCACAACTCGTCGAGGAACAGCAGACGCTTGGCCTGCTCGCTACCGATCAGCCGTGGCAGGTGCCAGCTGGCGCCAGCATCGGGGCTGTAGCCCATGCTGGTGTAGCCGGCCTTGAAGCGCGCCGAGGCGGCGGCGATGCGCAGGTCGCAGCACAGGCTGAGGTCCATGCCACCACCCACAGCGGTGCCGTTGATGGCGGCGATGGTGGGTTTGTCGAGGCTGTGCAGGCGCAACATCAGGGCATGGGCAGTTTCGGTCCAGCCGTAGCTCTCCAGGGTGCCCGCCGCTTCGGCGGCTGCCCATTCGGCCAGGTCGGCGCCAGCGCAGAAGCTGCGGCCGCTGCCGGTCAGCACCACCACGCGAACGGTGGGGTCGCTGGCATGGCTGTCGAGCAAGGCGTGCAGTTGCTTGAGGGTGGGAATGTCCAGCGCGTTGCGCTGCTCGGGGCGGTTGAGGGTGATCCAGGCAACGCCAGCTTCGACCTTGCTCAACAGTGGCGACGACGGGGTAGTCATGGGGGCCTCGGTGTTGTTGTGATGGTTTTGGAGGGCTTGACGAGAGAGATACTAAACGAGTGTTCAGCAAGGCGGGATGGGCTGTTACAACTTCGCACAACTCGGTGTTTGGCGTTACACAAGGGTGTTCGTCATGACGGCTTTATGGCCTGTGAGATCGCGCGCCGCACAGGCGGCGCAAGACCTCACAGGTACTGAAAATGCAGCGACCAACACCTGCCGCCGACGAGCTACGGCATCAAACCCTTGGTGCGCTGGGCTCGAAGGCCCCCTGCCGGCGGCGGTTGACGAAGAAGTACGCCGCATAGCACAGGGCAATGAAGCCAAATCCCCAGTACAGTGACGGCCGCTGGGTTTCATCCAGCGCCAGGAACACGAACAGCGAACTGCACAGGGTGATGCACAGCAGCGGCACCAGTGGGTACAGCGGCGCCTTGTACTTCAGGTCCTGCACTTGCCCGCCGTCGCGCAGCCAGGCCTTGCGGAAGCGGTACTGCGCCAGGGCGATGACGATCCAGGTCACGGTGCCGGACATACCGCTCACCGCCATCAGCACCATGAACAGCGTGTCAGCCGCAACGAAGCTGGTCATCAGCGAGATCAGCGCAAAGCACAGGGTGATGCTCAGCGCCCGCAGCGGCACGCCACGCTTGCTCAGCGGCGACAGGCTTTTCGGTGCCATGCCAGTCTTGGACATGGCCCAGAGGAT
This sequence comes from Pseudomonas sp. LTR0, assembly GCF_036630035.1. Lineage (NCBI taxonomy): Bacteria > Pseudomonadati > Pseudomonadota > Gammaproteobacteria > Pseudomonadales > Pseudomonadaceae > Pseudomonas > Pseudomonas sp. LTR0. The sequence goes on along the minus strand of NZ_CP123734.1, from coordinate 2,196,244 downwards.
ACGCGTGGAAGCATACAACCCGGAGTTACCCACCGAGAGGATGGCCGTGAGGATGACGAAGTTCATCAAGTCGGCGGCGTAAGGGATGCCGACCATGTCGAACACCTGCACGAACGGGCTTTCCATCAGCCCGGCCTGCTCGTGCGGCACAATGGCCGACAGCACGGCAATCGCCAGCACATAGAAGATCAGCACGCGGAACACCACGTTGCGCACCGCCCGCGGGATGCTCTTTTCCGGGTGCTCGGTCTCACCGGCAGCCACCCCCATGATTTCGCAGCCCTGGAAGGCATAGACCACGGTCATCATCACCGCGAACACTGCCGACAGGCCGTGGGGGAACAGCGACTCGCCCACCAGATTGTTCAGCATCGGTGCGGGTGCCCCACTGCTCAGAGGGATGGCACCGAAGATCACCAGCAGGCCAATGACGATGAAGCCGAGGATAGTTGCCACCTTGATGCCCGAGAACCAGTACTCGGCCTCGCCAAAGGCACGCGTGGCCAGGGCGTTGAGGCCGAACAGCACCACCACGAACAGTGCCGACCAGTACCAGATCGGCACCTCCGGGAACCAGCGGGTCATCAACATGCCGGCAGCGGTGAACTCCAGGCCTACGGTGGTGGCCCAGCTCATCCAGTACACCCAGCCGATCATGAAGCCGGTGGCCGGGCCAATGTACTTGGTGGCGTGGGCCTGGAACGAACCGGACACCGGCATCTGCACCGACAGCTCACCCAGGCAGACCATCACCAGGTACATCAGCAAGCCCGCGACCAGGTAAGCCAGGATCGCGCCCACCGGCCCCCCCTGATTGATGGTTACGCCCGAGCCCATGAACAGGCCGGTGCCAATAACCCCACCCAGCGACAGCATGAAGATGTGTCGGCTTTTCAGGGCGCGGGTGAGCTGGATCTTTTCAACGCTGTCAGTCATGGCACACCTCGCCTTTGCGGCCGGTGCGTGGGAGGGTTCGAATGAGGGGATGAGCGCTACGGCATGTCATTATTCTTGTCTCCAATAAGCCTCATGGACCGCGTGCAACACGGTTGCCATGGATTATTGGAAACGGATGTAAGGCGCCGTTGTACGAACGGATCGAAGATGTAAAAAGTCGTAAGTTTTTTGTACGTCACCTCTGGATCAACTGTTCCAGCGTGGCACTGGCCTGACCTAGCTGGGTGGTCAGCGGCTTGCCGAGGGCTTGCATGGCCTGTAGGTCATGCTGCCGGGCCGCCTCCTCCAGACCACGCAACACCGTAGCCAGCCCGCTAAACCCCAGGGAATCGCAACTGCCAGCAAGGCGGTGGGCCAGGTGCAGCACTTCGGTGAAGTCCTGGGCTGGCAGCGCCTCGGCCAGCGCCGTGGCGTGCTGCTGCAGTGACTGGCGCAGGACCTTCAGCAGGCCTTGCAACTTCTGCTCCCCCAGCAGTGAACGGTGGGTGTCGAGCAATGACCAGTCCATGTCTGCGCCAGCGCTGGCCACTTCAGCGGGCGCTACGTCAGCCAACGCCCTGCGCAGGTTGTCCAGCCGCAAAGGCTTGGCCAGTACGCCCTGCATGCCAGCGTCCAGATAACCCGCTACCTGGCCCGGTTGCACACCGGCCGTCAGCGCCAGGATCCGACTGTGGCGGTTCGGCCCAGGCGAGGTACGCAACTGTCGGCACAACGCCACCCCGCTCATGCCCGGCAAGTGCACGTCCAGCAGAACCAGGTCGAAGCGCCGCTGCGCGCATGCCTGCAGGGCTTGCCCGGCGTCTTCGGCAAAGCTTACCCGGTGACCGTCGCGCATCAGCAGGCCACCGGCAACCTCACGGTTCAGCGCAACGTCTTCGACCACCAGGATATCCAGGCTGGGCAAGGGCGAAGGGGCTGGTAAACCCGCCGAGACAGGCTGCCCGCGAGCCATGTCGAGTTCGAACCAAAAGCTGCTGCCCTGCCCTTGAACGCTCTCAAGGCCGATGCTACCGCCCAGTTTCTCCACCAGGTGCTTGCAGATCGCCAGGCCCAGGCCAGTGCCGCCATAGCGCTGCGTCACCGCTTCGCTGGCCTGGACGAAACGGTCGAAGATCTTCGCCTGAACGGCGGGCTCGATGCCGATACCGTTGTCACAGACCGACAGCCGCAAGCGCTGCGAGCATTCGTTACCGGCAAGCACCTGCACTGTAAGCTGTACCTGGCCGTGCTCAGTGAACTTGATGGCATTGGCCAGCAGATTGCTCAGCACCTGTCGCAGGTACTGCTCTGCGCCGTACTGGTACGCGGCCAGTTGCTCATCGACCTGCAGTTGCAGGGTGTCGGCATTCTCCATGGCCATGGGTTCGAGCAACGCCAGCACTTCCTGGCACAACTGACGCAAGGAAAACACCACCCGTTCGGCGCGGCTCTCGCCTTCTTCGAGCCGGGCGAAATACAGCACTTCGTTGAGAATCGCCAACAGCCCTTCGCCGGCCTTGTACAAGGCCTCGACACGCTGGCGGTCGGCGACCTCCAGGCGCCCGCCGCGCAGCAGTTCGGCCATGCCCAGAATACCGTTGAGCGGCGTGCGCAGTTCATGGCTCATGGTCGCCAAGAAGCGCGACTTGGCCAGGTTGGCAGCCTCGGCCTCGTCCTTGGCCCGAGCCAGGCTGGCCGTACGCCGCTCGACCATGGCCTGCAATTCGTCGCGTTTGTCCTGCAGTTCCAGGCGGTCACGCTCACGGCGCTCGATATCGCTGAGGATGGCGCGGCGCATATCGTCCAGGGCGTTGGCCACAGTGTCGATTTCGTCGGGGCGCGATGAGCGGCGGCGGCCAAGGCGCAAGGGCTCCTGCCACTGGCCGGCGCCAATGCGGCGGGCGAACTCGGCCATCACTTGCAGGTGGCGGGTGACCAGACGGTAGAACAGCCCTGACAACGCCACTGCCAGGCCGCACAGAAACACGCCCATCCATAGCAGGCTGGCAAGGCCCGTGGCGTAAAGCCGCCGGTGTACCGCACCAAGGTCGATGCTGACTTCCAGCTCCCCCAGATGCCTGACCGGCCCTGAGGGCGGCTGGTAGTCGAGGGGAAAGCGCTCGATGCGCAGCGGCCCTTGGGGGTCGGGCTCACCGCGCAACAGCGGGAAATCATCACTGAGCAGACGCACCCGCGCCACATCGGAAAAGTCCACCAGGCCGCGCAACTGAACATCCAGCTGCGCCTCGTCGAGGTCCCACAGGCTGCGTTCCAGGCTGGCCAGGTAGCCGGCACGGATCAACGCCATGCGTGCCTCTATATCCCGCATTTCGCGACGGTACTCGAAGTACAACTGCACGCCGCTGGCCAGCACCGTGAAGCACAAGCTGAACAGCAGGATGAACAGCAGCAGGCGACGCAGCAGGCCATCGGTGCGCAGGTGGATCATCGTGCATCCGCCGGCAGGTTGATCATGTCGCGGTAAGTGACCTCACTTTGCTCCAGCCAACGCGCGATCTCACCCGCCTGGTTCATCCGCTGCAACTGCGCATCAATTTCAGCCATGCGCTGGCTCAAGGGTGACTGTCGCGATACCGCCACCCGCAGGTAGTCCACGCTCAGTGCCGTGGGCAATGCGCGAATATCCTGCGCCCCGGGCAGGTGTTCGATGAACAGCAGCCCGGTGCGCCGCTCCTGAATCACATAGTCGATGCGCCCGCGGATCAGCTTGCCGAAGTTCTGCTGGCTGGACGATACCCGCTCGATGTTCTGGTGGCGGGCGACGAAGCGATCGAACTCGGCGCCATAGCTTTCACCGTACAGCAGGCCGCCGCGGTAACCCGCCAGGTCCTCCAGCTGCTGGAACTGCACCGGCCGCTTGCGGTTGTAGAACACGGCCACTTCCTCGCGCACCACCGGCTCTGTGGAAAAACGCATGCGCTGGTCACGCTGGTCACTGTTGTAGGCCAGCACCACGTCCACCCGCCCGGCGGCGGCGTCCATCAGGCAGCGCTTCCAGTTGCCCAGCACCACGGTTTGCACCTCGTAGCCCATGCGCGCGAACAGTTCGCGCACCACGGTCGGGGCCAGGCCACGCACCTGGTGGCCATCGCTCCAGGAAATGGGTGGGTACACCGGGTAGTCACAGTAACGCACCGGTTCACTGGCACTGGCGTGCAGGGTGGGCAACGTCAAGGCCAGCGCCAACCGCCAGGCGCGAGGAATCATGCTGCCACGCTGGCGGTGAACAGGTAGCCGGTGCCGTGAATGGTGATGATCAACTGCGGTTCGGCCGGGTCGTCATGCAGCTTGCGCCGCAGGCGGCCGACCAGCACGTCGATGGAGCGGTCGTTGGGCACCCACTCGCGGTTGCGAATCTGGTCCATCAGTTGGTCGCGGCTGAGAGTGTGGCCACTGTTGCGCAGGAACACGCTGAGCAACTGGAACTCGCCGTGGGTCAGCAGGGTTTGCCCGCCACGGGCGTCGATCAGGCGCCGGCGGTCGGTGTCCAGTGCCCAGTCGGCGAACTGCTTCAGTGATTGCGCACAGGCCGAGGTGGGGTGCGCCTCGCGGGCATGGCGCACGCGGCGGATCAGGTTTTTCGCCCGGGACACCAGCTCGCGGGGGTTGAGCGGTTTGATCACGTAGTCATCTGCCCCGCATTCCAGGCCAACGATGCGGTCGATGTCGTCATTGCGCCCGGTGACGAGGATGATGCCAACCTCCGAGCGCACCCGCAGTTCGCGGGTCAGGGTGAGGCCATCCTTGCCGGGCAGTCGGATGTCCAGCAGCACGAGGTCGACATCCTGGCTGGCAAGCAGGGCTTCGGCCCCTTCGGCAGTGTCGGCGCAGTGTACGTCGTAGCCTTCCTGGGACAGGTAAGCCTGCAGCAAGTCACGAATAAGCGGATCGTCATCGACGATCAATACCCGAGGCGTCATTGCGTGTTGTCTCTTTTTTATTGGTGTTGTTCTACACACTCGCGACAGCAGCGTACTCGTTACTGAACAGGCGATCAACAGCCCTCGGGCAGGCTGAAGCGCCTCCGGCCACCGGCCTGCAGGCCGTCGACCCAGGCCTCGCAGATGATCACGCCCTGCTCGGGGCTGAAGGTGCCGGGGTTCAGGCCCGACTCCAGCCACAGGCCGTCGAGCAAGGCGCTCAGGCTGATGGCCGCCAGGTCGGCATCGAAGCCCTGCCAGCCCTCCTCTTCGGCCAGTCTGGCCAGTAGCTGGCCAAGCTCGTTGCGGTACTCGCCATAGGAGTGGTCGTGCACCTGGTTGATCGCGTCGGCGGTCTTCACCGCGCCCCAGAAGGCCAGCCAGGCATCGAGCAATTGCGGGTCGAGCAGCTCGGCGCAGAACGAGGCACGAAAGAACGCGGACAGCCGCTCGCGGGCATTGGGCGCGGCCTGGGCCATGGCCTCACGCAACAGGCCCATCACCCTACCGGTGACGGCCATGTAAGCCTCTGCAACCAGTTCGTCCTTGCCCGCGTAATGGTGGCTGATCAGCCCGACCGAGACCCCGGCCTCGGCCGAGATCTTGCGGATCGAAGCCCCCTGGAAACCATGGCGTTTGAGGCACACCAGGGTCGCCTCGACCAGGTTGGCTTTGCGCAATTCCGGCAGCATGCGGTGGTAGCGGGCTTCCTGAGTCATCGGTGGGTCTCTGGTTAGGGGCTGGACTGAACGACTGTACAACAAGCCGGACTGCGTGATAAACCCTAAGCGCCACTGCCCGGCAGGGCCCCCTCACAACAACAAAAGCGGCTGCCATGAACGACCTGATCACACGCGAGCTGGACCAAGGCCTGCTGACCCTGGCCTTCAACCGCCCCGACAAGCTCAATGCCCTGAACACTGCCATGTACCAGCTGCTGGGCGACCTGTTGCTGGCGGCAGGTGAAGACCCCGCTGTCGATGCCATCATCATCACCGGTGGGCCGCACTGCTTCAGCGCTGGCAACGACCTTCGCGACTTCCTCGACAACCCGCCCAGCGACCTGGACAGCCCGGTGTTCCGCCTGATGCGGGTGGTCATGGGCCTGGACAAGCCGCTGATCGCAGCGGTCAGTGGTGCGGCGATCGGCATCGGGGCCACCCTGTTGCTGCACTGCGACCAGGTGCTGGTCAGCCGCTCGACCAAGCTGCGCATGCCTTTCGCACCGCTGGGTGTGTGCCCGGAGTTTGGTTCCAGCCTGCTGCTGCCGCGTGTGCTTGGCCAGGCCCGGGCGGCACGCTTGCTGCTGACCAATGCATTGCTGGATGGCGAACAGATGCTGGCCTGGGGGCTGGCCAATGAGCTGCATGAAAACGGCGAACAATGCCTGGACGCTGCCCGCACGCTGGCGCGGCAGATGCAAGGCTACCCGCAGGCGGCACTGCGTATCAGCAAGCGGCTGCTCAAGGACAGCCAGCGGGCGGAGCTTGAAGCCACGGTGGCGCGGGAAAGCCGACTGTTCATCGAGTGCTTGCGTACTGAAGAAGCGCGGGCAGTGCTGCGAGGGCTGATCAAGGATTGAAGGGGCTGGTGCGATCTTCATGGGCGCAACTGTCTTGCTTGAACGTTGTTGCACTAGTACCCGGTCATCTCCAGATACCCGCGCCCGCCCGCACTCCCGTTCAAGCGTACCGGCCCTTCCCAATACGGGAACCGTGTCTGCATCCACGCCTGCGGCTCCACGGCATCGACCTGCACATCCACGCCATGCTCCGGCACTTGCACCCGCCAACGCGTGGGCACCTGCTTGCCGTTTTTCTGCGCAGACCAGGCCAGGGCCTGCAGCTGGAACTGTGCCGCGTCCAGCGCCATCACCTCCCCGTGTGGCCCTACCCAGGTCCCGGCGCGATACGGTTCCCCGTGGGTCTCCCGAACCTGGAACAGCATCAGCTTGGCGCCACTGTCCAGGTGCAGGGAAAACCAGTCCCAGCCGGTCTGCCCGGGCGCCAGCGGCTGACTGCTCCATTCCCGGTCCAGCCAGGCCTGCCCGGTAACCGCGATGCACAGGCTGCCACGCTGGACCTGCCCCTGGACCTGGTAGAACGGCTGGCTGTAATAGTACGAAGCCTGGCCCTTGCCTGATTTTTCGCTGTAGCCCTGCTCCCCATGCAGCACCAAGGGAAGATCGCTGTGCAACTGCAAGTCATAGCGAAAACCGTCGCCACTTGCGGCCATCTGCAGCTGTTCAATACCGCCCTGGCCTTGTAACACCCAGTCATTGATCCATGCCCGAAACGGCTGGGCCTGCACGCCGGCCTGGCCGACACCACCCCGCGCCAGGGTTTCCGAAGCCTGATGGCCACCCGGCCCGGTCAGTGCTGCATGCCCCATCCACAGGTTCGGGCTGTTCCAGCCGGTGGTCTCCGGACCGGGGCGCAGGGCCGAGCGGAACAGTGTCCACTGGGCGCCCCAATCTCGGCCCTGGGCGTCCTTGAGGTTGGCGGTGACATACCACCACTCGATACGAAAGCCGTCGTGGGGACCGTGGTCATGCGGGAAGACCAGACGATGATCGCGGGTCACCTGGCTGAATTCGCCAGCCTGCTGCCCGAGCCCGGCATAGCTTTGCGGTGCTGGCTGATCACAGCCGCACAACAACAACCCGGTCAGCAACAGCCACGCATTAAGCTTCATCGGCCAACGGCCTCAACAGTTCGCGCGGCTGGCGGCGCGCCAGTTGCCACAGCGGCCAGGCGCAGGCCAGCAGGCTGGTGAACATGCCCAGCACGGTCAACTGCAGCAGTTGCATGGGGAACACATACAGCGGTAAGCGCCAGCCGAAGGCCTGCACGTTCACCACTGCGACCAGGCACCAGGCCAGCAACAGCCCAAGCGGGATTGCCAGCAACACGGTGAAGCTGCTTAGCATGAGTGTCTGCCCCAGGCTCAGCCAGACCAGTTGCATGCGCCGCACCCCCAACGCCCACAGCGGCGCCAACTGGCCCAGCCGGGCCTGGCTCAGGGTCAGCAGGTTGATGAACAACGCCACACCGGCCACGCCAAGGGTAAGGCTGTTGAGGGCTGCGGTGGCGGCAAAGGTGCGGTTGAACACGTCGGTCGACCAGCGTTTCAGGCGCGCCTGCTCGACCACCCGGCTGTCATCCAGGGCAAAGTGCTGTTGCAGCGCGGCCTTGAGCACCGGCACCCGTTCAGCGCTAAGGTCGACACTCAAGCCGGCCAGGGTTGCCTGTGGCCAGTGGGCGCGCAACCAGCCGGCATTGACCAGTACATGCCCCTTGGGGTTGCCGTAATCGGCATAGATCCCCACCACGGGCAAGGCTGGCGTGTCTACGGGCAGTTGCAGGTTGTCGCCCAGTTGCAGGTTCAGGCGCCTGGCCAACTGTTCACTGAGCATCACGGCTTGTCCGCTGGCCAGTCGCTGCCAGGCGCGCGAATGCTGTTCCAGCAATGGCCAGCGCGTTCGATAGGCGGGGTGATCGACAATGCCCTGCACTTGCACCGGCCAACCTTGCAGCTGCATGTCTGCACGCCAGCCGGGCAGGACCACGCTGGCCCCGGGCTGCTGCTTGAGCCACTCGACTATCTGCAAGCCTTGGGCCGTATCCCGTGGAGTGACATACAAGTCGGCGGAGAGGCGCAGGTCAAGCCAACCGACAAAGGTCTTGCGAAAACCCTCGGTCATGCTGCCCACGCCAACACTGGCAGCCAGCGCCAGCAAGAGGGCGACCAACGCAAGGCTCAGGGCTGGCAGCTGCTGGCGGCTGTCAGCCACGAACCATTGCGCCAAGGGCCGGTGGCAACGACGCGCCAGCCAGGCCAGTACCCGATCGAGCAACGCCGGCAACAGCAGCGCCGCCGCCAGCAGCAACCCTGCCAGCATGCCGAACGCGCTAAGCAAGCCAGCCCCGAAGACACCACAGCCCAAGGCCAGCAACAGCAGCAGGCCCGCTATCAGAGCCTGACGTTGCAACCACGGCCCCTGCGCCATTCGCCAGGCCTGGGGTTGCGCCAGCGCCAGCAAAGGCAATCGGGCAGCACGCATTACACTCTCCAGCCCCGCCAGCAATGCCCCGAGTACACTCACCAGCACACCCAGCAGCCACCACCCCGCCGGCAGGCTCAACGTGCCGGCGACCTGGGCGCCATACAGACCACGCAGGCTGGCGGCCACGTCGGGCAACAGCCACGCGGCCAATGCGTAACCACTGGCCACCCCGGCCAGCCCACCCAATGCCGCGAACAGGCCCAGCTCCAGCACCAGAGCACCCAGCAGGGTCTTCAGGCTGACGCCGCACGCGCGCAGGTTGCGGATCAGCCCACGGCGCTGCTCCAGCGCCAGACCGATCGCGGCGTGGGCGATGAACAAGCCGACGACGAACGCCAGCAGGCCGAGCGCGGTCAGGTTGAGGTGGAAACTGTCGGTCAGGCGCTGCAAACCGCCATCGTCCTGCTGCGGCTGCAGTTCAAGGTAGTGGGCGATATCCGCAGGCAACGGCCTGGACGTATCGGCCAGCAGCAGACGGGACAACTGCCCCGGTGCGTTCAGCAACGTCTGCGCGTGGCCGATGTCCACCACGATGACCCCAGGTGCCAGCGCAGGCTGCAAAACCAAAGGCGGCAGCAACTGCCCTTCACTGTCGCGGGGCGGCTGCCCCGGGCTTGTGCCCAGCTGACGCAAGGTATCTGGCCCAACCCAGGCTTGCCCGGGCGTGCCGATGAACGCTTGCAGGTCGAATGCCTGCACCTGCACCCCGGCAATGCTGCTGGCAGGCGGCAGGCTCAACGGCTCGATGCCGATCAGCCGCACACTGCGTGCGGGCTCGCCCGGCAAGCGCAAGCGCCCTTCCAGTACCGGCGAAACAGCCCAGCCCTGCCTGCGCAGTTGCACGTACAACGCCTGATCGAAGCGCTCGCCATTGCGCGCGATCAGTTGCGCCTGCAGCGGCCCGGTCAATACCGCGCTGGCCCGGGCATAGTCGCTGCGTGCCTGGCTGTTCAACGCCTGCACACCGGTCCACAAGGCCGTGGCCAGCCACAGGCCAGTGAAGATGCTGAAGCACTGCACACGATGGCGCCGCCAGTGGCTGAGCAGCGCCAACAGGGCCAGCGACAAAAGCTTCATCAGCCCTGCTCGGGCCGCACACGGCCGGCCTGCAGGTAGCAACGGTGCTGCAAACGCGCCGCCAGCCGCGGGCTGTGGGTCACCATCAGTACCCCGCTGCCGGCTTCGGCGACCAACTGCAGCAACAAACTCAGCACCTCGTCACTGCTGGCTTCATCGAGGCTGCCGGTCGGTTCGTCAGCCAACAGCCAGGCCGGGCGCCCGGCAAGCGCACGGCCGATGGCGACGCGCTGCTGCTGGCCGCCAGACAGTTGTTCCGGGTAACGCTCAAGCAGGTCCGCCAGGCCCAGGCGCTGCGCCAGGTAAGCCGCCCAATGCGGGTCATGCCGCCCGGCCAGGCGAGCCTGGAAAGTGAGGTTCAGGCCTACGTCCAGGCTACTGATCAGGTTGTACTGCTGAAATACCAGGCCGATCCCTTCCCGCCGCCACTGCGCCAAGGAAGCTTCCGAACGGCCGTCGAGCGGAACGTCGTCGATCAGAATCTGGCCGCTGTCAGCTCGGTCCAGGCCAGCCACCAGGTGCAGCAAAGTACTCTTGCCGCTTCCCGACTCGCCCATCAGCGCCAGGCTGCTGCCCCGCGCCAGGCGCACATCGACCCCCTGCAATATGGGGAGCGGGCCCTGGGGGGTGGGGAATGATTTGTAGAGTTTTTCGATGGCTAGCATCGAGTGGCCTTGATGGGTTGGGTGTCCCTTTAGGCATAGCAGGTTCGGCCAGGCCTGCTTCTGCACCGGCGCTCTTCTGGTCAGACGACGTGCTGCTGTAGCCGCCCCCTCGAATCGCTGGAGACACCCATCATTGGATCCACTAAAAACCGATAATCGCACAGAATTCACTTAATACGGGCAAAACTCATTGACCATTCACTACATGCGCAGCCTTAATGGATCCATTAAATAAAAACAAAACCCCGGAGAGCCTTCCATGTACCCCAAAAACACCTGGTACGTCGCCTGCACCCCCGATGAGATCGCCACCAAACCTCTGGGCCGGCAGATCTGCGGGGAAAAAATCGTGTTCTACCGCGCCCGCGAGAACCAAGTAGCCGCCGTCGAGGACTTCTGCCCGCACCGCGGCGCACCGTTGTCGTTGGGCTATGTCGAGGACGGCAACCTGGTGTGCGGCTACCACGGCCTGGTGATGGGTTGCGACGGCAAGACCGTGTCGATGCCGGGCCAACGGGTGCGTGGTTTCCCCTGCAACAAGACCTTTGCGGCCGTCGAGCGCTATGGCTTCATCTGGGTCTGGCCCGGTGACCAGGCGCAGGCCGACCCGGCGCTGATTCCGCATCTGGAATGGGCGGTGAATGATGAGTGGGCCTACGGCGGCGGGCTGTTCCACATCGGTTGCGACTACCGCCTGATGATCGACAACCTCATGGACCTCACCCATGAAACCTATGTGCACGCCTCCAGCATCGGCCAGAAGGAGATCGACGAGGCACCGCCGGTCACCACCGTGACCGGCGACGAAGTGGTCACCGCCCGGCACATGGAAAACATCATGGCACCGCCGTTCTGGCGCATGGCCTTGCGTGGCAATGGCCTGGCCGACGATGTACCAGTGGACCGCTGGCAGATCTGCCGTTTCACCCCACCTAGCCATGTGCTGATCGAAGTGGGTGTAGCGCATGCCGGCAAGGGCGGCTACCACGCCGAGGCACAGCACAAGGCGTCGAGCATCGTGGTCGACTTCATCACCCCGGAAAGCGATACCTCTATCTGGTACTTCTGGGGCATGGCGCGCAACTTCGCTGCGCACGACCAGACCCTGACCGACAACATCCGGGAGGGCCAGGGCAAGATTTTCAGCGAAGACCTGGAAATGCTCGAACGCCAGCAGCAGAACCTGCTGGCCCACCCCGAGCGCAACTTGCTGAAGCTGAACATCGATGCCGGCGGCGTGCAGTCACGCAAGGTGCTGGAGCGGATCATCGCCAAAGAGCGTGCGCCGCAGCCGCAACTGATCGCCACCAGCGCCACCCCTGCCTGAGGAACAGCCGACATGATCGATGCCGTAGTGGTATCCCGTAACGATGAAGCCCAGGGTATCTGCAGCTTCGAGCTGGCAGCGGCAGATGGCAGCTTGCTGCCGGCGTTCAGCGCCGGCGCGCATATCGACGTGCACCTGCCCGACGGGCTGGTGCGCCAGTACTCGCTGTGCAACCACCCCGAAGAACGCCATCGCTATCTGATTGGCGTACTCAACGACCCGGCTTCGCGGGGCGGCTCTCGTAGCCTGCACGAACAGGTGCAGGCCGGTGCCCGGCTACGTATCAGTGCGCCGCGCAACCTGTTCCCGCTGGCCGAGGGTGCGCAGCGCAGTTTGCTGTTTGCTGGCGGCATCGGCATTACCCCAATCCTGTGCATGGCCGAGCAGTTGTCCCACAGCGGCCAGGCCTTCGAGCTGCACTACTGTGCCCGCTCCAGCGAACGTGCGGCGTTTGTCGAGCGGATTCGCAGCGCGCCGTTCGCTGATCGGCTGTTCGTGCATTTTGACGAGCAGCCGGAAACGGCGCTGGACATCGCCCAGGTGCTGGGCAACCCGCAAGATGATGTGCACCTGTATGTATGCGGGCCTGGCGGGTTCATGCAGCATGTGCTGGACAGTGCGAAGGGGCTGGGCTGGCAGGAGGCCAACCTGCACCGCGAGTACTTCGCCGCAGCGCCGGTGGATGCCAGCAACGACGGCAGTTTCTCGGTGCAGGTGGGCAGCACGGGCCAGGTGTTCGAGGTGCCAGCCGACCGGACCGTGGTGCAGGTGCTGGAAGAGAACGGTATCGAGATCGCCCTGTCGTGCGAGCAGGGTATTTGCGGCACCTGCCTGACACGCGTGCTGCAGGGTACACCGGACCATCGCGATCTGTTTCTCACCGAACAGGAGCAGGCCTTGAACGATCAGTTCACGCCCTGCTGCTCGCGCTCGAAGACGCCGCTGCTGGTGCTGGATATCTGACTCGGCTTACGACGAGGGCAGGATGACTTTCATGCCCGCGTCTGCCGCTGGTCCACCAAAGGTTTCGGCATAGCGCAAGGTGGCATTGGCGTGCTCGCGCATGATCGCTTCAGCGCGGGCACCCTGGCGGTTGACCAGCGCGTCGAACACGGCGTGGTGCTGCATGTGGGCGAAGTTGAAGCGCCGGTACTCGCGGGCCAGATCGTGACGGTCCACCGCCAGTGCGGTGACCGAGGCGAACGGCAGGTGGTCGTTACGCGCCAGGGCAACGGCAATGGCCGGGTTGTGGCTGGCGTCGATGATCACCTGATGAAAACGCATGTTCAGGTCGTGATAAGCCTGCAAGTCGTCTTCGCTCACAAAGCCCTTGTCGAACAGCTGGTCGCCGTCGACCAGGCATTGTTGCAGCGCAGCGCGTGCCTGCACCGACAAGCCACGCTCTGCTGCCTGACGCGCAGCCAACCCCTCCAGCACACCACGCACCTCGACCGCACCCGCGATGTCGTCGGCGCTGACCGAGCGCACCTGAAACCCCCGGCCGCCAAAGCGCACCAGCAGGCCTTCCTGTTCGAGGGTGCGAAATGCCATGCGCACCGGCATGCGTGAAACGCCGAACAGTTCAGCGGTTGGGACTTCCATCAAGCGCTCGCCGGCCGCCAGCTCGCCCGAAGCGATCATCTTGCGCAACGCAACCAGCACCATCTGACCGGGTTTGCTCATCCAGGCGACTTCCAAAGACGTGAACGGGCATCTTAGCGCAAGCCGAGGGGTTGCTGCAGGCCTGTTGTAGGAGCGGGTTTACCCGCGAAGCAGGCAACGCGGGGCATGGCACCGGCTTTGCCGGTGTTCGCGGGTGAACCCGCTCCTACGGGGGGAGGCGCGCGCCAAGAAACCAACCTGTCTCAAGACATGCGCCGTAAATGTAGGAGCGGGTTTACCCGCGAAGCAGGCGACGCGGAACATGGCACCGGCTTTGCCGGTGTTCGCGGGTGAACCCGCTCCTACGGGGGGAGGCGCGCGCCAAGAAACCAACCTGTCTCAAGACACGCGCCGTAAATGTAGGAGCGGGTTTACCCGCGAAGCAGGCAACGCGGAACATGGCACCGGCTGCGCCGGTGTTCGCGGGTGAACCCGCCCCTACAAGGTCAGCGGATAGCTGACGATCAGGCGTGTCTGGTCGAGATCACTGTTGAAGCTGCGCCGGTTGGTCGCGTTGTTCAGCCGGATGTTGAGGTTCTTCAAAGCCCCGCTCTGGAAGGTGTAGTTCACCTCGGCATCGCGCTCCCACTCCTTGCCATTGCTGCCCGCCGCCGTGGTGGCGTTCTCGCCATGCCCGTACCGCACCATGGCCAGCAGCCCTGGCACACCGAGCGCGGCGAAGTTGTAGTCATAACGCACTTGCCACGAACGCTCGTCAGCATTGCTGAAGTTGCCGTTGAACATGTCGTTGCCCAGGGTTCGCCCACTGCTGCCGTAAACCGACATCCACTGACTGTCGCCACTGACCTTCTGCAACCCCAGGTACAGCGTGTGGCCAATGTGCGAAGCTGACAGCAAAGCGTAACCGGTGCGGCTCTGGATGTCGCCGATGCGCGCCTGTCCGTCATCCCGGTCGATGAAGTAGCCAAGGTTGGCCCCCAACGTCCACTCCCCTACCCGCTGACTGTGCAGCAGGTTGAAGTAGCTTTGCTGGTAGATGTCCTCCAACTGCGAGTGCCAGGCGCCGATCAGTGTTCGCTGCTGGTTGAAGCGGTACTCGGCGCCGGCGTAGTTGAAGCCGTCCGAGGTGACCCCGGGCGCGGCCCAGGCAGATAGGTCCTGCATGTCCGAAGAGTGGCGCAGGCTCACCTCGCGGTACTGGCCGGCCTGCAGGCTCAGGCCTTCGATTTCTCGCGAGTCGAGCATCGCGCCACGGAAGGTCTGCGGTAGCAGGCGACCATCGTCGTAGCGCAGCAGTGGAATATCCGGCAACAACTCCCCCACTTTCAGCTCGGTCGCGGAAATACGCAACTTCGCCGCCAGCCCTGCCCGACCGTAGTCGTCGGCCGCACGCCCGTCATCGTGCACCGGCAGCAGTTCTGAGCCGCTGGTACCGCGGCCGCTGTCCAGTTTCACGCCGAACAGGGCGATACCGTCCAGGCCAAACCCGATCAGCCCTGGGGTGTAGCCCGAGCTGAACTTGAAGATAAAACCCTGGGCCCACTCTTCAACCTTGCCCTTGGCGGCCCCCGGGTCGCGGAAATCACGGTTGAAATAGTAGTTGCGTAGTGTCAGCCCGCCCTTGGCTCCTTCAAAGAAGCCCCCTTCATCGGCCCAGGCCGGCAAACCGAGACCAAACGCCAGCGAAACTGCCAAGGCCGAACGGGCCAGCGTGCAAGTTGTATCCATCATTATTATTGTTCTCCGCTTTCAATAGGCGCAGCAGGCCGCCCCAGGCCAGCTTGACCCGGAGCAGGAAGTTGCATTCAGATACCCGGCCAGGCCGGGTTGCACTCAGTGACTCAGTGACTCAGTGCATCAGCAGGCAGGGTGGACGCCGGCTTGTTCATCGGGCGCAGCAACAGCAGGCAACCCGCGGCAAGCACGAACACGATGGCGAACACGCCATACAGATGCAGGGGTTGCCAGCCGCCATCGAGCAGCACGCCAGCCACGGTCGGCGACAGGATCGCGCCCATGCGACCGATGCCGATACCCCAGCCCACGCCGGTGGCGCGTACCGAGGCGTCGTAGACCACCGGCGACAAGGCATACAGCCCAGCCACGCAGCCGTTGGAAAACAGCCCGATCAGCAGCCCCAACGCCAGCGCCGCAGTGACCGAGGCACCATTGGCCACAAACAGCACCAGCAGCGCAGCGGTAATGAGCATGAACAACGCCAGCACGCGAGTCAGTGGCCAGCGCGAAGCCAGGCCGCCGATCAGCGCCGCGCCAAGGATGCCGCCCACGCTCAACAGCACGCCGCCGGTGATGCCTTGCTGGGCCGACAAGCCGGCGGCCACCAACAGTTTTGGCGTCCAGCTCATGACGAAGTAGAAGCCGAACATGACCAGGAAGAACAGCAACCAGATCACCAACGTGGTGCGGCGCATGGCCGGCGCCAGCAGTTGCCTGAAACCGCTGCTGGCACCCTCTGCCCTTGCGGCAACGGCCGGCAGTTGCGCCAATGCCGGTTGACCGAGGCGCACGGCCAGACGGTTGACCCGGGCCAGAGCATTGGCCGGCCGGCGCGCCAGCAGAAAGTCCAGCGACTCTGGCAGCCACAGCAGTACCAGCGGGATCACCAGTACGGTGACGATGCCGCCAAACAGAAATACCGAACGCCAGCCCCAATGCCCCAGCAGCCATACCGCCAGCAAACCGCCCAGGGTCGCGCCCAGCGCATAGCCAGTGGACTGCAGGCTCACCGCCAAGCCGCGCCAGCGTTTGCTGGCATATTCGCTGGCAATCACATTGCTGCTGGCCAGGATGCCACCGATGCCCAGCCCGGTCAGGCCACGCAGCAGCGCCAGTTGCAACGGGCTCTGACTCAGTGCCGAGAGCAGCATGCCGATACCGGACAGCGCCAGACACAGCAGGATCAGCGGGCGTCGGCCAAAGCGGTCAGCCCACGGCGCGATGAACAATGACCCGGCCGCCATACCGAACAAGCCGGCACTTAGCAGAAGCCCTACCTGCGCCCCGTTTAGGTTCCACTCGGCAGACACAGAGGCGGCGGTAAAGGCCATGACCAGCACGTCGAAGCCATCGATCATGTTGAGGATGATGCAAATACCAATGGCCAGGCACTGAAAGCGGCCCATCGGGTCGTTGTCCAGA
This sequence comes from Pseudomonas sp. LTR0, assembly GCF_036630035.1. Lineage (NCBI taxonomy): Bacteria > Pseudomonadati > Pseudomonadota > Gammaproteobacteria > Pseudomonadales > Pseudomonadaceae > Pseudomonas > Pseudomonas sp. LTR0. Next base: position 2,179,450 of record NZ_CP123734.1, on the reverse strand, counting down.
CGTTGCTTGAGATCGGTATTCATGGGGTCACCTGTCGGCCAGGCTTGGCCACAGGCGAGAGGAAAGATGCGCACGCGCAGGCGGAACCCTGACGGTTCAGTGCCGTTGGATAGCCATTCATGACTGGACCCTTTTTGTAATTGTTATCGCATACGGCAGGAGGGCTCCGGCCGTTGTCAGGCGCTAATCAACCAGATAATGGATCCATAGACAACATGACGAAAGCACTGAATCTCAATTTTTCCGCGGCCAATTTCAGTAAATAGCTGTGAGCACAATAATTTTTTCCATTTAAATCAACGATTTAATCTATAACAACATTAGAAACTTGATGTTCGGTTATCGCACAAAATCCAATTATGGATCCACAAAGTCATCGCAAACCAGACTTGTGCCACCCTCATCAATGCGCAATGAACAAATCTTCATGTTCCCCCTCAGCGCCCTGATCATGGGGCACACAGCCGATGCCAGCCAGCGGGCAGCCGGGGCTCGTCTTGAGGGGGCAGTACGGGTTGCGTAGCATCCGCGGCCCGATCGCGCGCGTACTGCTACCCCTCAGGATCGATTCACTGATGCCGCAACCTATCCCTCTAAAGGACCACGAAAAGGAAAGACACCTGGTCAACCGTCGGCTTCTGGCCTGCGCCGCCATGGTGTTCAGCCTGTGTGCCGTCCTGGTTGGCCGGCTCTATGTGCTGCAGGTGCTGCAGCACGACCAACAAACGGCCGTGTCGGAAAACAACCGCGTGCACGTGTTGCCCATCGCCCCCGAACGCGGGTTGATCTACGACCGCAACGGCGTGGTACTGGCCGACAACAAGCCCAGCTTCGACCTGACCATGACCCGCGAGCGGGCCGGCGGCGATTCGGCCAAAGTGCTCGACACCCTGACGCAGGTGCTGGGCCTGACCGAAGACGACCGTAAGCAGTTCGACAAGGACCTGCGCCGTGGCCGCAAACCGTTCGAGCCCGTGACCCTTATGGTGGGCTTGAGCGAGGAACAGATCGCCCTGGTCGCCGTGAACCAGTTCCGCCTGCCAGGCCTGGATGTAGAGCCGCAATTCATCCGCGAGTACCCACTGGCCGAGCATTTCGCTCATTCAGTGGGCTATGTGGGGCGCATCAACGAGAAAGAAGCCAAGACGCTCGACAGCACGGAGTACCGCGGCACCCAATCGATTGGCAAGACCGGCATCGAGCGCTTCTACGAAAGCCAACTGCATGGCCACGTGGGCTACGAAGAGGTCGAGACCAACGCTCAAGGGCGGGTGATGCGCGTGCTCAACCACAAGGACCCAACCCCAGGGCAGGACATAGTTTTAACCCTGGACGCCCATTTGCAGGTAGCCGCAGAAAAAGCGCTGGGTGACCGCCGTGGCTCGGTGGTGGTGCTGGACCCGGCCAATGGTGACGTACTGGCGATGGTCAGCAACCCCAGCTTCGACCCCAACCTGTTCGTCAAGGGCATCAGCTTCAAGCAGTATGCTGCGCTGCGCGACTCCATCGACCGCCCACTGTTCAACCGCGTCCTGCGCGGCCTGTATGCGCCCGGCTCGACCGTGAAGCCTGAAGTGGCCATCGCTGGTCTCGACAGCGGGGTGATCACCCCTGGCAGCCGGGTATTCGACCCGGGCTATTACGAGCTGCCCAACTATCACCACAAGTACCGCAACTGGAACCGCAGCGGCGACGGCTGGGTGGACATGTACACCGCCATCATGCGTTCCAACGACACCTACTTCTACGACCTGGCGCACAAGCTGGGCATCGACCGCCTGCACGACTACATGGCCGAGTTCGGCCTGGGCCAGAAGGTGTCGCTGGACATGTTCGAGGAGGCCTCCGGGCTGATGCCCTCGCCCGAGTGGAAGCGCGCTACGCGACGCCAGGCCTGGTTCCCGGGCGAGACACTGATCCTGGGCATTGGCCAAGGCTATATGCAGGTCACCCCCCTGCAGCTGGCCCAGGCTACCAGCCTGTTGGCAAGCAAGGGCGTATGGCACCGCCCGCACCTGGCCATGACCGTGGGCGGCGACACGCCGATCGACCCCCACCCCATGCCCGACATCGTTCTGCACGACAAGCATGCCTGGGACCAGGTCAACCAGGGCATGCAGATGGTCATGCACGACCCGCGCGGTATTGCCCGCGCCGCGGCCGCCGGTGCCCAGTACCGAATTGCCGGCAAAAGCGGTACCGCGCAGGTGGTGGCGATCAAGCAGGGTGAGCGTTACAACCGCAACAAGACCCTGGAGCGCCACCGCGACAACGCCCTGTTTGTCGGCTTTGCTCCGGCCGAGCATCCCAGCGTGGTAGTGGCGGTGATGATCGAGAACGGCGAGGCTGGGGGCCGAGTCGCAGGGCCGGTGGTGCGGGAGGTGATGGACGCCTATCTGCTGGATGAGCAAGGGCACCTGAAGCCGGAGTATGCGGGTGGCGCACCCACTCGGGGTGTGCCACACACCTGATTTTGCGGGGCCGCAGTGGAGACGGCCTTGGTCGCGAACGAGTCAGGATGCCGTGCGCGGCATCAGCTCATACGGGTGCTTCCACCCCGGCAGCGCCTGGATGCGGGCTTTCCAGGCCTCGATGTGGGTGAACTCTGCCAGCGGGATACCGGTGTCTTCTGGCATGAACACATACCCCGCCAACGACAGGTCGGCAATGGTCAACCGGCCACCGACCATGAATGGCGTCTTCGCCAGGTGCGCGTCGACAATACGGTAAGCCGCCTTGGCACGCTCGCGCAGGAACCTCGTGACATCGGTTTCACCGGTGTTCTTCAGGCAGAACAGAAAGCGCAGCATAGCGTAGTAGCTGGTGAACTTATGGTTGTCGAACAGCATCCAGCGCCAGATCTCGCGTTTTTCGTCTTCATCGCGGGGCCCGAACTGGCCGGTCAGTTCGGCAAGGTATTCCAGGATCAGCGCAGATTGGGTGAAGCGCTTGCCAGCGTGTTCCATCACCGGCACCTCGCCTTGCTCGTTCACCTCATCGCGCCAGGCTTGCTCACGGGTCTGGCCATGGAAAAAGTCGACGAACACCGGCTGCCAGTTCTGGCCGGTGAGTTCAAGCATGAGCGCAACCTTGTAGGCGTTGCCGGATTCGGCGAAGCAATGCAGCTTGTAGTCGGACATGGGCGAACCTTCAGTTTCCTTTGAATGATCGGCAGGGCCCTGTGCGGGCTTGCCCGTGAAGTGCCATCCACCCAAGCAAATCACGCGCATCCCGACGCGGTCAATCCATGACGCACTCCGCCGGCACCTTGAAAACCGTGAGTTCAGCCGCCTCGTCAGCGGCAGGTGCACTTTCCCTCTCGACACGCTCCACCCAAGAGCAGGGAACTACCTGAACGCCCCGGCCGTCTTAGACACTGAGTGGTTTATTTCCCTGTGCTTCACGCTACTGGAGAACACGACATGCGCCACCTACTGCTCGCCCCTGCGCTGCTGCTCCTGATGCCTGCCGGCGCTGCCCTGGCCCGCGTCGATGCGGGCGACGTCGCCACCTCGGCCGGTATTTCCGCTTCGCTGTATTCGACCTTCAAGGATGACAAACGGATCATCCCGGCCCGTGACGAACTTTCAGCGTTCGTCGCCAGCGGCGGTGCAATCCGTGGCGCCTATGTGGAATCGGCGCTTGAACAGGCCCGCAAGGACCACCCAGGGCTGCAGGCCAATGATGAAGAGCTGGCCCGGGCCATCCTGTCGCAAGATGACCCTGTGGCTGACCATTGAGTAAACCTGTACCGGCCCTTTCGCGGCGGTTCAACGCGACAGGGCCGGTACAGTGCCGCTTCACCCCCAGCCATCCATGCGCATGGTCGCCCTGACCAGGCGCTGCTCTTCCTGCTCGATCTCCTGCAAACTGTCGCGTATGCCGTAGATATGCTCACGCGCCGCCCGCTGCGCCTGCTCGGGCATTTGCTCCATCACCGCGCGATACAACCGCGCATGCTGCCGATCAATCTGGCGTTTCTGCGCTGGCCGGCAGTACAAATTGTTGACCGAAGCAAACACAGTGCTCAACGTCAGGTCACTGAGCGATTGCAGGGTATGCACCAGCACCGGGTTATGCGACGCCTCACTGATTGCCCGGTGAAAGGCATGGTCACGACGGGCATGCTCACGGGCATCGAGCGCCGGCGCAGCCTCGTGCGCAGCCAGCATTTCTTCATAGCGCCGGCGGATCAGCAGGCGGTCGACGTCGGTAGCGCGCAACGCAGCCAACCGCGCCGACTCAGCCTCCAGCAACGCCCGGACCTCCAGCAGGTCGAACAGCGTACGCGGTTGCGAACTGAACAGGTGCATCAAAGGCGTAGCACCCGCCTGCCCGGTGAGATCGGCGACAAACGAACCCCGCCCCTGTTCGGTGTCGATGATGCCGCGCCCGCGCAAAACGCGCAGTCCCTCCCGCAACGCCGAACGTGAACAGCCAAGCTTCTCCACCAGCCGCCGCTCCGATGGCAGCGCCTGCCCCACCTTGAGCACGCCCTCGACGATAAGCCGCTCGACCCGTTCGGCCACCTGATCAGCGACCTTGACCTTGCCTTCAGTACCCACTGCACACACTCCTGCTGGTAGGACCACTTTGACTTATAGCGCCAATCTAGCCGGACAGAGCCGTGAGTAACCAGCACTGTCCGAAGAAACTGGTAGGACCAGTCAACATCTCACTCGACCCCGGCCGCTAGCCCGCGCACGCTGCATCGGTGACCGCTTTGCCAACAACAATAAAAACCGTTGCCGAGTGAGCCGATGAATATCCTGTACGACGAACGCGTCGATGGCGTGCTGCCTGACGTGGACCGGGCCGCCCTGTTGCAGGCGCTGCGCGACGCCCTGCCGGACCTTGAAATCCTGCACCGCGATGAAGACCTCAAACCGTACGAATGCGACGGCCTGTCGGCCTACCGCACAGTGCCACTGCTGGTGGTGCTGCCCGAGCGCCTGGAACAGGTGCAGACGCTGCTGAAGCTTTGCCACCAGCGCGGCGTACCGGTGGTTGCGCGTGGCGCCGGTACCGGCCTGTCGGGTGGTGCCCTGCCGCTGGCCAAGGGCATCCTGCTGGTGATGGCACGCTTCAACCGCATCCTTGAGGTCAACCCGCAGGGGCGCTACGCCCGCGTGCAGCCGGGCGTACGCAACCTGGCCATCTCCCAGGCCGCCGCACCCCATGGCATGTACTACGCACCAGACCCTTCCTCGCAAATTGCCTGCTCGATCGGGGGCAACGTCGCCGAAAACGCCGGTGGCGTGCACTGCCTCAAGTACGGCCTGACCGTACACAATGTGCTCAAGGTGGAAATCCTCACAGTCGAGGGCGAACGCCTGAGCCTGGGCAGCGATGCGTTGGACAGCCCCGGCTTCGACCTGCTGGCATTGTTCACCGGCTCCGAAGGTATGCTCGGTATCGTCACCGAAGTCACTGTCAAGCTGCTGCCCAAGCCCCAGGTGGCGCGGGTGATACTGGCCAGTTTCGAATGCGTCGAGGACGCCGGCCGGGCAGTCGCCGACATCATCGCTGCCGGCATCATTCCCGGTGGCCTGGAGATGATGGACAACCTGGCGATCCGCGCCGCTGAAGACTTCATCCATGCCGGTTACCCGGTGGACGCGGCGGCGATCCTGCTGTGCGAACTGGATGGCGTGGAAGCCGATGTACACGACGACTGCCAGCGCGTCGCCGCCGTGCTGACGCAAGCCGGGGCCCGCGAGGTGCGCCAGGCCTGCGACGAAGCCGAGCGTGTTCGCTTCTGGGCCGGACGCAAGAACGCCTTTCCGGCCGTGGGGCGCATCTCGCCGGACTACTACTGCATGGACGGCACCATTCCGCGCCGCGAGTTACCACGGGTGCTCAAGGGCATCAGCGACCTGTCCGCGGAGTACGGCCTGCGGGTGGCCAACGTGTTCCACGCAGGCGACGGCAACATGCACCCGTTGATCCTGTTCGATGCCAACCTGCCCGGCGAGCTGGAGCGTGCCGAAGCGATCGGCGGCAAGATTCTGGAGCTATGTGTGAAGGTGGGCGGCAGCATCACCGGTGAACACGGCGTGGGACGCGAGAAGATCAACCAGATGTGCGCGCAGTTCAACAGCGACGAAATCACCCTGTTCCACGCGGTGAAGGCCGCCTTCGACCCTCAGGGCCTGCTCAACCCCGGCAAGAACATTCCCACCCTGCACCGCTGCGCCGAATTCGGCGCCCTGCACGTGCACCAGGGGCAACTGCCCTTCCCCGAGCTGGAGCGCTTCTGATGAGCATGGACCGCGACATGAGCCAGACGCTGTTGGAGCAGGTCAACCAGGCGCTGAATGAAGGTACGCCGCTGCGCATCCAGGGCAGCAACAGCAAAGCGATGCTCGGCAACCCGGTGGCGGGCGAAGTACTCGACACCCGCAACCACCGCGGCATCGTCAGCTACGACCCCACCGAGCTGGTACTCACGGCCCGCGCCGGTACCCCTCTGCGCGAGATCGAGGCAGCCCTGCACGAGGCTGGCCAGATGCTGCCCTGCGAGCCACCCCACCTGGGCCCCGAGGCCACCTTGGGCGGCATGGTCGCGACGGGGTTGTCTGGCCCTCGACGGCCGTGGGCCGGGTCGGTGCGCGACTTTGTACTGGGTACACGGGTGATCACCGGCCACGGCAAACTGCTGCGCTTTGGTGGCGAGGTGATGAAGAACGTCGCCGGCTACGATGTGTCACGCCTGATGGCGGGCAGCTTCGGATGCCTGGGGCTGCTGACCGAAGTTTCGCTGAAAGTGCTGCCACGGCCGCGCCTATGCCTGAGCCTGCGCCTGCCGATGGGGCGCAATGAAGCGCTGGCCGAGCTGGCCGAATGGGGCCAGCAACCGCTGCCGATCAGCGCCGCCTGCCATGACGGCGAAACGCTGTACCTGCGCCTGGAAGGCGGCGAAGGGTCGGTGCAGTCGGCACGCCAGCGGCTGGGGGGCGAAACACTCGATAACCGCTTCTGGAGCGACCTGCGCGAGCAGCGCCTGGCGTTCTTTACCGACGCCGCCCCCCTGTGGCGCCTGTCCGTACCCACCATCACCGGCGAGCTGAAACTGCCCGGCCAGCAACTGATCGACTGGGGTGGTGCCCAGCGCTGGCTCAAGACCCGCGCACCAGCGCAGGCCATTCGCGACCAGGTGGCCAAGGTGGGTGGCCACGCCACCTGCTACGCCCCCGGTGCAACCAGCAGCCCGCCATTGCCGGTTGCACTGATGCGCTACCACCGCGCCCTCAAGCAGCAACTCGATCCCCAGGGGGTGTTCAACCCTGGCCGCCTGTACCCGGACCTGTGAGGCCAGACCATGCAAACCAACCTTAGCGAACCATCGCGCCGCCTGGCCCGCGCCGACGAAGCAGAACGCATCCTGCGCACTTGTGTACATTGCGGTTTCTGCACAGCCACCTGCCCCACTTACCAGTTGCTGGGCGACGAGCTGGACGGCCCGCGCGGGCGCATCTACCTGATCAAGCAGATGCTCGAAGGCGAGCCGGTCACCGCCAGCACCCAACTGCACCTGGACCGCTGCCTGACCTGCCGCAATTGCGAAACCACCTGCCCATCCGGGGTGAAGTACCACGATCTGCTGGACATCGGCCGCGCGGTGGTTGAGCAGCAAGTGCCACGCCCGCTCGGCCAGCGCCTGTTGCGCCTGGGCCTGCGTGCGGTGGTGCCGCGCCCGGCACTGTTCAAGGCCCTGACCCGCAGCGGCCAAGCGCTGCGCCCGCTGCTACCGGCCTCAGTCAAACGCAAGTTGCCGGCGCAGGTCACCCCACCCGGCCAGCGTCCGGCAGTGCGCCATGCGCGCCGGGTACTGATGCTGGAAGGCTGCGTGCAACCGGCCCTGTCACCCAATACCAATGCCGCTGCTGCGCGGCTGCTCGACCGCCTGGGCATCAGCGTGCAACCGATCCGGCAAGCCGGATGCTGTGGCGCGGTGGACTATCACCTGAATGCCCAGGAGCAAGGCCTGCAGCGGGCACGGCGCAATATCGACGCCTGGTGGCCCGCCATCGAAGCGGGTGCCGAGGCTATCGTGCAGACCGCCAGCGGCTGCGGCGCGTTTGTCCGCGACTATGGCCACCTGCTGGAAAAAGACCCTCATTACGCTGCCAAGGCCGCCCGGGTCAGCGCCCTTTCCCGCGATCTGGTGGAAATCTTGCGCGATGAGCCGATCGAACAATTGGCCCTGTGCGCCGAACAGCGCCTGGCCTTCCACTGCCCATGCACCCTGCAGCACGCCCTGAAGCTGGGCGGTGCGATAGAAGCGTTGCTGACGCGGCTCGGCTTTACCCTGACCTCAGTGCCCGATGGCCACCTGTGCTGCGGCTCGGCGGGGACCTATTCGCTGACCCAGCCTGAACTGTCACTGCAACTTCGCGACAATCGTCTGAATGCGCTGGAAAGCGGTAAGCCGCACCTCATTGCCACAGCCAACATAGGCTGCCAGGCCCACCTCGACGGGGCTGGACGCACGCCCGTGCGCCACTGGATCGAAATTGTCGAAGCCGCCTTGAACCCGGAGCCCGCCCATGCTTAGCAAATCCGTCATCGGCCAGACCGAAATCGCCCGCATACTGACCGCCGCCCGCCAGGAAGCCCAGGCCCGGCAATGGAGCGTGACCATCGCCGTGGTCGACGACGGCGGCCACCCACTGGCTCTGGAACGTCTGGACGGCTGCGCACCGGCCAGTGCCTACATCGCGCTGGAAAAGGCCCGCACCGCCGCACTGGGGCGCAAAGAGACGCGGGATTATGAAGAGATGGTCAATGGCGGCCGTACGGCATTCGTGACCGCGCCCCTGCTGACCAGCCTGGAAGGTGGCGTACCGCTGCGGGTGAAAGGCCAGGTGGTGGGCGCCATCGGTGTATCAGGCGTCAAATCCGAACAGGATGCCCAAGTGGCCAAGGCTGGGGCTACCGCCTTGTAGATCCTGCGATTCGCCCCCGCCTCAGCACCTTAAAGGCATTTCCTACACGAGCCTCAGAAGCGCCTTACTTGATGTCCCTACCCAGAGAAAACATGATCGGCGCTGGAGGACGCAAGGTCGCGATCCAGAGGAGGCTCCGCATGCACCCGTACGCCCGCCCCATCGCCGAACTGCGCAGCAGTCTGCGCGAAATGTTGGCCCATGACATGACCAACCCCGACGACGACCCGCATTTGTCGGGCGTCATGTTCTTCTGCGCCACCGATGAACATTCACGGCAATTGATCGAACGTATCGAGTTGCTGGCCAGCGAGGTGTTCTTCGACGCGAACGGGCGGGCCATTTCAGAGCATATGAAGGCTTCGACGGTAGAAGGCGTGCGCATCAAGCGCAACCGCAACGCGCCGGAAGATGAAACCGTGATACGCATTTCCCTGGCAGAAAAAGGCTATATCACTGTCAGTACCGCCCGGTTCTGAGCGGTTGACGTGGCATCATCGCAGCCTGTGACAAGCACCTGAGTCGCAGCCAATCCGCTATCCTGAGCAATCCTCCGCTCCGGACCCGCCCATGGAACTGCACATTCGCCTGGAGGGCCGCAAAGGCCTGGCCGATCAGCTTTACCAGCAACTGCGCGACGGTATCGACAGCGGCCACCTGGCCGCCGGCTCCCAACTGCCGCCCACCCGTCTGCTGGCTGAACAACTGGGCGTATCGCGCAAGACAGTGGCCGAGGCCTATTCGCGGCTGACCTACGATAACCTGCTCAACGGCGTGGTCGGCCGTGGCACATTCGTCACCCCACGCCATCCGCTGCGCAGCAACGAATCAGCCACCATCCCCCTGGCCGGCGCCGCATCCCTCGAGCGCTGGCAGCAGCGCGCCACCGTGCTCAGCCAACGCCAGTTGCAGGCGCCATCGCGCTATGACTTCGTCGGTGGTGCTTCGAGCAAGGCACAGTTCCCGTTCGACCAATGGCGCAGTTGCCTGAACTACGCCCTGCGCCGTAGCCAGCGCCACGCCGAGCGACAATTCCCGGCCCAGGGCTTGCCGGAACTGCGCGAAGCCATTGCCCACCACATCGCCTACTCACGCGGGGTGCACTGCAGCGCAGCCGACCTGCTGGTATGCAACGGCGCCCAGCAAGCGCTGGACCTGATCGCCCGGGTGCTGGTCGAACCGGGCTGCCAGGTGGCCATGGAAGATCCTGGCTACCCGCCGGCACGGCAATTGTTCCTGGCCCTGGGTGCACGCCTGCAATCGGTGCCAGTGGATGATGAGGGCCTGTGCGTGGAACAGATCGCCGAAGGCACCCGGCTGATCTACGTAACACCCTCACACCAGTTCCCACTGGGCATGCCGATGAGCGAGCCACGCCGGCATGCCCTGCTGGCGCGGGCCGCCGAGCTGGGTGCACTGATCATCGAAGACGACTACGACTGTGAATTCCGCTACCACGGGCCAGCCTCGGACGCGCTGCAGCGCCTGGACCGGCATGGGCTGGTCGCCTATGTCGGGACCTTCTCCAAGACCTTGCTGCCCGAGCTGCGCCTGGGTTATGCCGTATTGCCGCCTGCCGTACTGCAGGCCGCTTGCGTGGCCAAGCACCTCAGCGATTGGCACAGCCCTACCCTGCTGCAGTGGGCGCTCGCGCGCTTCCTTGGCGAAGGCCACCTGAACAAGCACATCCGCCGCTGCCACGAGGTCTACAGCGCACGCCGCGAGCGCATCCTGGCGCGCCTGGGCGGCGATCTGGCACCGTGGTTCCGCACCATCCCGGCCAGCGCCGGCTTCCACCTCAGTGCCTTGGCTACACCTGGGGTGGATGTGGAGCTGCTGGCCAATCTCGCGCGCAAGGTAGAAGTCGGCCTGTATTCACTGGCGCCATTCTTCAGCGAGGCGCCGGTACGGCCGGGGCTGTTGATGGGCTTCGGCGCCATCGAACTGCTGGATATCGACCCGGCGCTGGACCGGGTGCGCGATACCCTGCAACGCCTCAGTTGATTGCTGCGGCCTTGCCTGTTGCAGTCGGGCGGGCAATGGCTGCCGTATAGCCGCGCGGGTTGAAGCACGCGGTCACCAGCAGCATTGCCAGCACGGTCACGGTCAACAGCGTCCAAGAAGCCTGGAAGTCGCCACTGACATCCCGCAACCAACCGGTGATATACGGCACGATGCCGGTGATGATAAAGCCGATGCCCTGTACGAACGCCGCCAGGCTGCCGGCCTCGGCAGGCGTTTTCAGGTGTTCCAGGGTCAACGTCAGGCACTGGCTGAAACAGGCACCCAAGCCAAAGCCGATCATGGCTACCCAAAACCCGGAAGCCGCCGTAGGTATCAGCAGAAGCCCCAGGAAGCCCGCCAGCTGGATCGTCAACGCCAACCACAGCCCTGGACGCCTGTCTGTCCAACGTCGCAGCAGCAGCGGCAAGCCGAGCGCACCGAGCACCTGGAAGACGGTCATCAAGCCCACCAGGTCGGCGCCGCCCTGGGCGCTGCCGCCGTGTTCGATGTGGTAAGCCGGCAACCAGGCCACCATGCTGGTATAGCCGCCATTGATCAGGCCGAAGTACAAGGCCAGCAACCACGCCCGGCGGGTGCCGAACCAGTGCCCGCCTGCGACCCCAGACAGCTTTGGCGCCTCCTGCCTTGGCCGCAGCACGGCCCAGGCCAGCACCGCCAGCACGGCCGGGACAGCCCAAACGCCCAGGCCCGCCTGCCAGTAACCGAAATGGCCGCTGATGTGTGGACCGAGTACTGCAGCCAAGCCGCCGCCGCTCATCAACGCCGCCGAGTACAGCCCCATTGCCCCGGCCAGACGCCCGGGGAACCAGCGGTTGACCAGCCCCGGCATCATGCCCTGCACCACCGCCACGCCCAGGCCGGCGACCAGCGCACTGGCGATCAGCGCCCAGGCACTGTCCAGTTGCAGGCGCCACAGGCAGGCCAAGGCAATCGCGGCCAGGCCTGCAAGCATGCCACCATGCTCGCTGACCCAGCGTCGCAGCCACGGTTGCAACAGGGGCACCAGGCCCATGCACAGCACCGGTAGCGCCGTCAGCAGGGCGGCCTGCTGGTAACCCAGGCCGGTGCTGGCGCGCATGGGTTCGAGTAACGGGCCGATACTGGTCAGGATCGGCCGCAGGTTCAACGCCAGCAGGATCACCAGCAACAGGTTCAATGCAGCTCTCATTGTGAATCGGTTCTCTTGAAGCAGGAACTGGCCATTATCCCGGCTCGGCTGGCTTGGCAGAAATGAAGAGATTGGATGCAGGTCAGTGGCCACCTGAATGGGCGATTGGCCTCCCGCTTATGCGCAAAATTGGCTATCGGGGTGACCAATGAGCGGCGCTACAGTAGCGCCATACCCACCCCGCACTTTGGAGACTGCCATGCACAACCGTATCGAATGGGCCAGACACGCGCCGCAAGCCTACAAAGCCATGGTCGGCCTGGAGCAGGCCCTGGCCAACAGCGGCCTTGAAAACTCGCTGCTGGAGCTGATACGCCTGCGCGCGTCGCAGATCAACGGCTGCGCCTACTGCGTCAACCTGCACGCCAACGATGCACGCAAGGCCGGTGAGACCGAAGCACGCTTGCAGACCCTGTGCGTGTGGCAGGAAACCAGCTACTTCACGCCGCGTGAACGTGCTGCGCTGGCCTGGGTCGAGAGCCTGACCCGCTTGCCAGAGCAGGGCGCGCCGCAGGCGCAATATGAAGCCCTGCGGGAACACTTCGAGCCAGCCGAGGTGGCCAACCTGACTTTGGCAATTGCCACCATCAATGCCTGGAACCGGTTCGGCGTCGGCTTTGCCATGGTGCCGGCCTGATCCTTTCGGGTGGCCTGTGCAGGCCTGTTCGCGGGCAAGCCCGCTCCCACAGGTACAGCGCAGCCGTCAAGGTCACTCGTTACCTGTAGGAGCGGGTTTACCCGCGAACACCGGCAGAGCCGGTGCCATCCACCGCGTTGGTTTCTTCGCGGGCAAGCCCGCTCCTACAGGGACAGCGCAGGTTTCAAGGTCACTCGGCACCTGTAGGAGCGGGTTTACCCGCGAACACCGGCAGAGCCGGTGCCATCCACCGCGTTGGTTGCTTCGCGGGCAAGCCCGCTCCTACAGGGACAGCGCAGGTTTCAAGGTCACCCGGCACCTGTAGGAGCGGGTTTACCCGCGAACACCGGCAGAGCCGGTGCCATCCACCACGTTGGTTGCTTCGCGGGCAAGCCCGCTCCTACAGGGACAGCGCAGGTTTCAAGGTCACCCGGCACCTGTAGGAGCGGGTTTACCCGCGAAAGGGCCGGCACAGACGACACATCAACGGCCGGCCAGCCGCGCCCGGTAGCTCCCAGGGCTCTGCCCGGTCCACTTCTTGAACGCCCGGTGGAAGGCACTCGGTTCCTGAAACCCCGCCTGCTCGGCAATTTCGGCAATGCTCAACGTGCCTTCGCGCAGCCGCTCGAAGGCCATGGCCCGGCGCACTTCATCCTTGATCTGCTGGTACGAACGCCCTTCCCGCTCCAGCTGCCGGCGAAAGGTACTGGCACTGATCCCCTGCTGCTGCGCCAGCGCGGCCAATGTCGGCCACTGCCCATAGCGCAATGCCCGCAGGTGCCGATACACCTCAGCCACCAGCCCATTCTGATTGCGAAAGCGGATCACCAGGCCCTGCGGCGCGCTGCGCAGGAAGGTCTTCAAAGCCGCCCGGTCCTGCACCACCGGCAGGCGCAGGTAAGCACTGTCGAACTCCACCTCGGTGCGTCCGCTGCCCAGGCGCAGGTCCGGCCCCCACAGCAGCAAGTCGTCCTCCTGGGCCGGGCGCGACACTGCGAGCTCCGTGCGGTCGATGGCAATCCGCCGCCCGGCCAGCCAGCACAGCATGCCGATCATCAGCACCAGGTAGGTTTCCTCGGCATAGACCCGGGTCAAGGGGTCGGCAATGTTCGACTGCACACTGATCAGCGCCCGCCCGCCACGTACCGTCAGGCTGCCATGCAGGTCACGCAGGAACAGGCCGAAGCCCCCCATGCACTGGCGCAAGGCCTTTTCCAGGTTCGGCTCGAGGATCAAACCCCGACAAATCAGGGCGAAACTGCCCAGCGGCATGCCATGGCTGTCGAGGCCAAAGAACTCATCGTCAAGGCGCTGGATCAACGCCAGCCACAGCTGGGCGAACGCCTTGGCCGGCACCCGTGCCTGAGGCTGATCGAGCAGCTGCGGGGCGATGCCCACCGCAAGCAGCTGGGCATCACGCTCGGCGGGGGTGTCGCGCAAAGCGTGGAGCATGGCGTTGAGAAAGTACACGGCGACTGAATCGCTTTCGCGCATGGCGGTTTTCGCTGTCTATGCTGAGTGGCAAAAAGTGCCAGGTTCTTTGAACAGATCCGGCATAGGCTGCAACAGAGCCTTTGCCTAGACTCGAACCCACTTCGGGGCCGCCGACCATTCTCGCAGAGCCTGGCCCGGTCCCGCCACGCCTTCGCAATCGGAGCCCTTATGAGCAGCGCAGAAATCTACGTCGTCAGTGCCGTCCGTTCAGCCATTGGTGGCTTCGGCGGTTCCCTCAAGGACCTGCCACTGGCCGACCTGGCCAGCGCCGTGACCCGCGCCGCCATCGAGCGTTCGGGCCTGGCCGCCGAGCAAGTCGGCCACCTGGTGATGGGCACGGTAATCCCCACCGAACCGCGTGACGCCTATCTGGCACGGGTAGCGGCAATGAACGCCGGCATCCCCAAGGAAACGCCGGCATTCAACGTCAACCGCCTGTGCGGCTCTGGCCTGCAGGCCATTGTCTCTGCGGCCCAGGGCCTGTTGCTGGGCGACACCGACGTGGCCGTCGCGGCCGGCGCCGAATCCATGAGCCGTGGCCCTTACCTGCTGCCACAAGCGCGCTGGGGTGCACGCATGGGTGATCTGCAAGGCATCGACTATACCGTCGGCGTGCTGCAGGACCCGTTCCAGCACTTCCACATGGGCATTACCGCCGAGAACGTTTCGGCCAAACACGGTATTACCCGCGAAATGCAGGACGAATTGGCCCTGACCAGCCAGCGCCGCGCTGCTCGGGCCATTGCCGAGGGCCGCTTCGCCAGCCAGATCGTTGCGTTGGAGCTGAAAACCCGCAAGGGCAGCGTGCAGTTCAGTGTCGACGAGCATGTGCGTGCTGATGTAACCGCCGAGCAACTGGCCGGTATGAAGCCGGTATTCAAGAAAGACGGTACCGTCACCGCCGGCAACGCCAGCGGTATCAACGATGGCGCCGCCGGCCTGGTGTTGGCCACAGGTGACGCGGTACGCCGCCTGGGCCTGAAGCCACTGGCACGCCTGGTGGGCTATGCCCACGCCGGGGTGGAACCTGAGCTGATGGGCCTGGGGCCGATCCCCGCCACCCGCAAAGTGCTGGAAAAAACCGGCCTGAACCTACAAGACCTGGATGTGATCGAGTCCAACGAGGCCTTCGCCGCCCAGGCCTGTGCCGTTGCCCGCGAGCTGGGCTTCGACCCGGAAAAGGTCAACCCCAACGGCTCGGGCATTTCCCTGGGCCACCCGGTGGGTGCCACCGGTGCGATCATCGCCACCAAGGCCATCCATGAGCTGCAGCGCATCCAGGGCCGCTACGCCCTGGCCACGATGTGTATCGGCGGTGGCCAAGGTATCGCCGTCGTGTTCGAGCGCGTCTGAGGGAGGCTGACACATGAGCATTGAACAGATCGCCGTGATCGGCGCTGGCACCATGGGCAACGGCATTGCCCAAGTGTGCGCAATTGCCGGCTACCAGGTGCTGCTGGTGGATGTTTCCGATGCAGCGCTTGAGCGCGGCGTGGCCACCTTGAGCAAGAACCTTGAGCGCCAGGTCAACAAAGGCACCCTCGACGCCGACAAAGCCGCAGCCGCCAAAGCCCGCATCCGCACCAGCACCGACTACACCCAGCTCAGCACTGCCCACCTGGTGATCGAGGCGGCTACCGAGAACCTGCAGCTCAAGCAACGCATCCTGCAGCAGGTGGCAGCCAACGTCGCCGCCGACTGCCTGATCGCCACCAACACCTCGTCGCTGTCAGTGACTCAACTGGCCGCGAGCATCGAGCACCCCGAACGCTTCATTGGTGTGCACTTCTTCAACCCGGTACCGATGATGGCGCTGGTGGAGATCATTCGTGGCCTGCAGACCAGCGACCACACCTACGCCCAAGCGCTGGTGGTGACCGAAAAAGTCGGCAAGACCCCGATCACCGCCGGCAATCGCCCGGGCTTCGTGGTCAACCGCATCCTGGTGCCGATGATCAACGAGGCAATCTTCGTACGCCAGGAAGGTCTGGCCAGTGCAGAGGACATCGACACCGGCATGCGCCTGGGCTGCAACCAGCCGATCGGCCCGCTGGCCCTGGCCGACCTGATTGGGCTGGACACCCTGCTGGCGATCATGGAGGCCTTCCATGACGGCTTCAACGACAGCAAGTACCGCCCTGCTCCACTGCTCAAGGAAATGGTCGCGGCCGGCTGGCTGGGGCGCAAGAGCGGTCGCGGTTTCTTCACCTACTGAGGACCAAGCGCCATGCCCCCGGTCAATGCCGCAATGCGCTGTGCCAACTTTGAGGAGCGACGTGACCGGGCCATGGCATTGTTTGCCGAAAAGGGCTTTGGCCAGGTCAGCATGCGCGAGCTGGCGGCCCATGTGGGGCTGACCGCCGGCTCGCTGTACCATCACTTCCCCAGCAAGCAGGACCTGCTGTACGACTTGATCGAAGAGTTGTACGAAGAGCTGCAAGCCACGCTGGACCAGGCCCGTCGGGCCATGGCCCGTGGGGCATCGGCGTTGAGCTGCCTGATTGCTGCGCACTGGCAGCTGCATGCCGAGCGGCCGCTGCAGTTTCGGCTGGCCGAGCGGGATTTGTGTTGTTTGAGTGAGGCGCAACAGGCGCACCTGGCAGCGTTGCGCAAGCGTTATGAGGCAGGATTGCTGCGCCTGATCGCACCGCAAGCGAAACTGCCGGGGCAAGCGTTGGACGCCACAGCGCATGTACTGGCGACGCTTCTCAACCAACTGCCGGGGTTACTTAAAGCAATGCCTGAAGAGCAGGGGTTGGAGCTGATGGAAAACTTGCTGGTCGGCGGGATTGAGCGGACGCTGCGATAGCCTGCCATGGCCTCTGCGCGGGCTTGCCCCGCGAAGAGGCCGGATGCCTCAGCGCAACAGCGACTGGATCTGCTCGTGCAAGGTATCCAGGTCAAACGGCTTGGCCAGGATAGGTGCCTTGCGGGTGATCGGGCTACCAGACTCGAGAATCTCCGCCGGGTAGCCGCTGATGAAGATCACCTTCAGGTCTGGCCGCAACTTCACCGCGGGCTCGGCAATATCCACGCCCGAGATCCCCCCCGGCAAACGGAAGTCCGTCACCATCAGGTCCAGGTGCGGTTTGCTGGCCAGGATGGCAAACGCCTGCTCGCCATCTTCAGCCACCAGGACGTGGTACCCCTCACCCGCCAGGTAATCGCGCAAAATCATGCGAATCGCCGGTTCATCCTCGACGACCAGAACCACATCTTGTGCATCTTCACTCATGTTAACGCCTTGAAATACTTACAGTTGGCCATCAGACCCCAGGCTTACACAGAGGTTGCCCGAGCCTGGTCGTTTTGTTCTTTGAATGTTGCCAGCGGCAATTGCAGGGTGAATGTGGCACCCTTGCCCTCCTCGCTTTCAACCTGTATCCGGCCACCGTGCGCCTGGACGATCTGCTCGGAGATGTACAACCCCAGGCCCAGACCTCCGCTGGCCTGCTGGGCAGCGACCCGCTCGAACTGCTGGAAGATCCGCTGCTGATTGACGGCGCTGATACCGATGCCGTGATCCTGTACCTGCACCCAGGCCATGCCGTCCTGCTCGAACACCCGTACCTGCACCGGATTGCGCTCGCCGTAACGCATTGCATTGGACAACAGGTTGGCCACTACTTGTTCAATCCGGAATTCGTCCCACTCCCCCTTCAGCGCTTCGCAACGCTGCAATTCGATGTGGGTGTCCAGCGCCATGGCCTGCGCCGTGAAGTTTTCCACCAGCCCACGCACCAGTTGGCCCAGGTCAAACAGTTTGGGCCGCAGCGACAATTTACCGGTACGGATGCGCGAAACATCAAGCATGTCCTCGACCAACCGGATCAGACTGTTGATCTGCCGTTCGTCGCGCTCGACCATGGCCTGCAGCTTGTCGACACTGAACGCGTCCAGGTTGCCCCGTGCTAGGTGCATCTTGCGCAACTGGGTTTCCAGGATCAGGCCATTGAGCGGCGTACGCACCTCGTGGGAGACGATCGACATGAAGTCGTCACGCATGCGCACGGCATGCTCCAGCTCACACCGCGCCACCTGCAGCTGGCTGAGCAGCAGCTCCTGTTCCTGGCGGCTCTGCTCCAAGGCTTCCAACTGCCGGCCAAGTACCTTGCGCTGGCGGAACAGGTCGACGAACACCGAGACCTTGCTTTTCACTGCCAGGGTATCGAGCGGCTTGTGCAGAAAGTCCACGGCCCCGCTCTCGTAGCCCTTGAAGGCATAATTCATCTCGCGGCCCGCCGCACTGACGAAGACGATCGGGATATGCTTGGTCTTGTCGGTGCCGCGCATCAGCTCGGCCAGTTCGAAACCGTTCATGCCCGGCATCTGCACATCGAGAATGGCCAGGGCAAACTCGTGCTCGAGCAGCAACGACAACGCAGCCTCGGCAGACTGGGCCTGGTGCACCTCACGGTCCTCGCCCTGGATCAGGGCGTCGAGCGCAAGCAGGTTTTCCGGCAAGTCGTCGACAATCAGCAGTTTGGCGATGGTGTGGCTTAGCATGCGCTGTATTCCAAGGTCGCGAGCAACTGCCCGATACCGCTCAGAGTAAGGATATGGTCGGGCTGGTGCAGGGCCAGAGCAGCCTCCGGCATCAGGGCAACCTGTGCGTCACGAGGGTCCTGGACGATCGTGCGCCCCCCATTGTTCTTGATGTAGGCAAGGCCCCTGGCGCCGTCTTCGTTGGCCCCGGTGAGCAGCACACCCAGCAAGCCGTCGCCATAGGCATCGGCCGCCGAGATGAACAGGAAGTCAATCGCGGGGCGCGAGAAATGCACCGGTTCTTCCTGGCTCAGCGACAGCGTCAGGTCGCGCTCCACCGACAAGTGGTAACCCGGCCCCGCCACATAGATCTGCCCGCTGCGGATCCTCTCCTTGTCACGTGCCTCGCACACCGGTCGATGCAGCCGCCGCTGCATCACGCCAGCCAGCTGGCTGTGGCGATCGTCCGGCAGGTGCAGCACGCAGAGCACCGGTATGGCGAACGCCGATGGCAACGTGCCGAGCACCTGGAACAATGCCGCCACGCCACCCGCCGAGGCGCCGATCACCACTGCACGTACGCCGTTCATGATTTACGGAAGATCCGTTGGGGCTTGACCAGCGGCTCGAAACGTTCGCTGTAGGCCGAAAAGTCCACCGACTCCTTGCTACCCAACACCAGGAAACCCCGGTGGCAGAGCGATTCATGGAACAGGCCCAGCGCCCGATCCTGCAGGTCCTTGTTGAAGTAGATCAGCACATTGCGGCACGACACCAGTTGGGTCTCGGAGAACACGCTGTCGGTGGCCAGGCTGTGGTCGGCGAAGGTCACGTTGTCGCGCAGGCTGCTGTCCATGATGGCGTTGCCATAGGCGGCGGTGTAGTACTCGGCAAAGTCACGACGGCCACCGGCCAGACGGTAGTTTTCCTCGTATTCGCGCATGCTCTGCATCGAGTAGATGCCCTGCTTGGCCTTGTCCAGCGAATGCGGGTTGATGTCGGTGGCGTAGATGATGGTGCGTTCAAGCAGCCCTTCCTCACGCAACAGGATGGCCATGGAATACACCTCTTCCCCCGTGCTGCACCCCGCGATCCAGACCTTGATCGAGGGCCAGGTACGCAGCAGCGGCACCACTTCGTTGCGCACGGCAAGGAAGTGGTCAGGGTCACGGAACATCTCGCTGACCGGGATCGTCAGGTACTGCAGCAACTGCATGAACATGCCCGGGTCGTGCAGCACGCGCTCCTGCAACGCAGACACCGTCAGGCAATCGAACTGACGCAGCGCGTGGAGAATCCGGCGCTTGATCGAAGCACCGGAATAATTGCGGAAATCGTAGCTGTACTTGAGGTAGATCGCCTCGATCAGCAGCCGGATCTCGATGTCGGTGTTGCGTTCGCTAGTCAAATTCGCTCCAGTTGCGGCAGCCAGACACGGATCAACGAGAACAGGCGGTCCAGGTCGATCGGCTTGGCCAGGTAATCATTGGCACCGGCTTGCAGGCAACGCTGCTGGTCATCCTTCATGGCCTTGGCGGTCACGGCGATGATGGGCAGTTTGCGCCAGCGCGGTTGCTGACGGATCAGGCGGGTGGCCTCGAAGCCGTCCATCTCCGGCATCATCACGTCCATCAGCACCAGATCGATGTCGTCGTGCTGCTCTAGGCGCTCGATGGCTTCGCGCCCGTTGCGGCCGATTTCGACGATGGCGCCCTTGTGCTCCAGGGCACTGGTCAGGGCGAAGATATTACGCACATCGTCGTCCACCAGCAGCACCTTGCGGCCCTCGAACACCTTGTCGCGGCTGCGCGCGGTCTTGAGCATGCGTTGACGTTCGTTGGACAACTGCGATTCGACCTTGTGCAGGAACAGCGTTACTTCGTCGAGCAGGCGCTCCGGCGAACGTGCGCCCTTGATGATGATCGAGCGTGAATACTTGAGCAGGTCGGCTTCTTCCTCGCGGGTGAGGTTGCGGCCGGTATACACGATCACCGGCGGGAAGGCGCGAATATCCTCGGCTGTCATGCGTTTGAGCAGCTCGTTACCGAGCATGTCTGGCAGTTTGAGGTCGATAATCATGCAGTCGTAGATGTTCTGGCGCAACAGCGCCAGGGCATCCTGGGCCATGGCCACGGCCGTGATCTCGACATCGTCGTCGCCGATCAGCCGGGCGATGCTCTCGCGCTGCAGGTCGTCGTCTTCCACCAGCAGGATGTGCTTGAGCTTTTGCGTAAGCTTGGCTTCCAGGCGAGCGAACACCTCCTTGAGCTCCTCGCGACTGGTGGGTTTGACCGCATACCCCACCGCCCCCATGTGCATGGCCGCCTCGACGCGGTCTTCCACCGAAATGATATGCACCGGGATATGGCGAGTGCCGGCCTGCTCCTTGAGGCGCTGCAGGACAGTCAGGCCCGAGTGGTCGGGCAGGCGCATGTCCAGCAGGATCGCATCCGGAATGTACTGGGCCGCCAGCTCGAAGCCTTCGTCGGCGCCATGGGCCACCAGGCAGCTATAGCCCAGTTCATGGGCCAGGTCGAAGAGGATGCGGGCAAAGTTGGGCTCGTCTTCGATCACCAGAATGCAACGGGTATCGAAAGGTGCGCGCTCGCGGTCGTCGGCAAAGGCCGGTGCCGGGCGCATGACCGCGGCAGCCAGCGGCGCTTGCGGTGCAGGCGGCAACGCATCGACAGCCGGGCGCAGGCTTTGCGGCTCGACGTCTTCGGCCTCGGCGGCATAGCGCTCCGGCAGAATCAGGCTGAATACACTGCCCTGCCCAGGGCTGCTATCGACATTGATCTGGCCACCGAGCAAATGCGCCAGGTCACGGGAGATCGACAGGCCCAGGCCAGTGCCGCCATAGCGGCGATTGCTGGTGCCATCGACCTGGTGGAAGGCGCCGAAGATCGCCTGCTGCTGATCGGCCGCAATGCCGATGCCGGTGTCACGGACTGCGAACACGATACCGCTGTCAGCCTGGAAGCTGACGTTCATGCTGACCTGACCACGCTCGGTGAACTTGATGGCGTTGGACAGCAGGTTCTTGAGGATCTGCTCCAGGCGCTGACGGTCGGTGAACAGCGTGGTCGGTACCTGCGGCTCGACCTTGACCTCGAAGGCCAGCCCCTTGTGACCGGCAAGTGGCTGGAACATGCCGCGCAAGCCTTCGACCAGGCGCTCGACCTGGGTGGTCTCGGGCCGTACTTCAAGCTTGCCGGCCTCGACCTTGGCGATATCGAGAATGTCGTTGATAAGGTTAAGCAGATCGTTGCCAGCCGAGTAGATGGATTCGGCGAACTTGACCTGCTCTTCGCTGAGGTTGCCCTCACCGTTCTCAGCCAACAACTTGGCCAGGATCAGCGAGCTGTTGAGCGGCGTTCGCAGCTCATGGGACATGTTGGCGAGGAATTCGGACTTGTACTTGCTCGATCGCTGCAGGTCGTCGGCACGGGCCTGCAGCTCCAGTTGCGCCTGGCTCAGCTCATCGTTCTTGCGGTCCAGCGCTTCGGTGCGTTCTGACAACTGCTCGTTGGTCTGCTCGAGTTCGGCCTGTTGGGTCTCCAGATGGGCCTGCGACTCCTTGAGCACCCGTGACTGCTCTTCGAGCTCTTCGTTGGCAGTCTTGAGTTCTTCCTGCTGTACCTGCAGCTCTTCGTTGAGTTGCTGGGTTTCGGCCAGCACTTCCTGCAGGCGCTGACGATAACGGGCACTCTCGATCGACATGCCCAGGTTGCCGCCGACCCGCTCCAGCAGCTCTTCATCCCGCTCTTGCAAGGGGCGCAGGAAACCCAGCTCGATCACCCCGTTGATCTGCCCGTCTTCGGTCGCCGGCATCAGCAGCGCACTGCGCGGCAAGCCACTACCCAGGCCGGAACTGAGGCGATAGAAGTCTTCGGGCAGGTCGTCCAGGCGCAGCAAGCGGCCTTCGCGGACCGCCTGGGCCAACAGGCCATGGTGGTCCGGCTCGACTTGCTCGCGGGCCTGCTCTTCGGCACCCAGGCCATAACAGGCCACGCGCACCAGCCGGCCATGCTCGTCGCGCACGTACACGGCGCCCACCACGCTGCCCAGATAAGAGGCAAAAAAGCGCAGGATGTTCTCGCCAAGCATGGGCAAGGTCAGCTGCCCGAGCACCTGCTGCGCCAGCTGGGTCTGGCCGGTGCGCAACCAGGCCTGGTGCTCCAGGCGCTGCGCCGAGCGTTGCTGGGCCTGCAGGTTTTCATCATAGCTGGCCGAAAGTGCCAGCAGGTCACGACGGCCCAGGTAAGCCAGCAATGCGCTGAGGCCGACAATGAACAGCACGAAAGACGAGATCGCCATCACAGTGACGGAACTGACTTTCTCGTTGCGGGCCATGCGCAGTTGCTGTTCGGTACTGATCAGATCATCGAATTCCTTGCGGATTTCATCAGTGATGCGCTTGCCCCGGCCGTTGCCGATCAAGGTCTGGTAATCGCCCTGGCTGCGGCGCAGGTTGATCATCTGGTTGCCGAAGTCGTTCCAGGCCTGCTGCAAGGCGATCAGCCGATCGATGCGGTCGACCTGTTGGGGGTTGTCCTCGACCATGCCGCGCAGGCTCTGCAGGCTGCCGAAAATGCGTGGCTTGGCCACTTCGTAGGGATCAAGGAAGCGCTCGTCGCCTGTGATCAGGAAGCCGCGCATGCCCGTTTCCATGTCGATCGACAGCTTGACCGTATCGTTGGCATTGCCGATCACCCGGTCGGTGTGCTCGACCCACTGCATGGCCGAAAGCAGATAGTTGATCACCGCGACGAAGGCCACGGCCCCCAGCAGGCCAACCCCCAGGGGAAGGCCGATGTTGCGGCTCAACAGCTTGCGAAAGCTTCGCTGGTCCATCGAGGCTGCTTGAATCATGAGAAAACGCCCGAGCTAGAAAAGTCCATTGAAAAGAGTGGCCGATCAGTCGTTATTGTTATCCGCCACTGCACTGTCCTGATAAGCGAGTCTAACCAGCTTTGACAGGTCTGGCAGGGCATTGAGCCAGTATTTGAAGGTTGCGTTCGGCAATCGTTCCATCTATTTGCATGGAGCGGTATCCTCGGGAACTTCTGATGCCGCGCGGTGCACAGATTAAAGACACTCATTTGTACAGGATTTGAACCATGCACCTTCTGGTAGTCGAAGACGACGACATCGTACGCATGCTGATGGTCGAAGTGCTCGACGAGTTGGGCTACAAGGTCATCGAGGCAGAAGACGCCACAGCCGCCCTGCGTGTACTTGAAGACCCCAGCCAGGCGCTGGCACTGATGATGACCGATGTGGGGCTGCCGGACATGCGAGGTGAAGAGCTGGCGGGAAAAGCGCGCGAACTGCGGCCACTATTACCGGTGCTGTTCGCCAGCGGCTACGCCGACAGTTTCAATGTACCGGAGGGCATGCACCTGATCGGCAAGCCCTTCAGCATCGACAAGTTGCGGGACATGGTGGTGGGTATTCTGGGTAACCCTTGAGCACGGTGTCGCCTGTTTCGCCTGCAGGAGCGGACTTGCCCGCGAAGAGGCCGGCACAGGCGACCCACCTCACAGCGCTCTGCGCAGCAGATAGGTATCCATGATCCACCCCTTGCGCGCCCGCTCTCGCGCACGCACTTCCAATATCTGTGCCTTCACCGCCTGCAACGGCCCGGCAATCAGCACTTCATCCTCCGTCCCCAGGTACGCACCCCAATAGATGTTCAACGCCGGGTCATCGAGCCCGGCAAAGGCGCACTGCCCGTCGAGCATCACCACCACATTGTCGATTGGCCCCTGCCCAGCCAGGCGCCGCCCCGGCAGCACAGTCAGGGGCTCGCCGATGCGGTTGAGCGGCACCTGGTGCCGCGCCGCCAGCGCCTGCACACTGCTGATGCCAGGGATGACCTGCAAACGCAGCGTCACGCCGCGCTCGCGGACCAGGTCGAGGATACGCAGGGTGCTGTCGTACAGGGTGGGCTCGCCCCACAGCAGGAAGGCGCCAATATCATCAGGGGCCATTTCTTCGCCGATCAGCCGGGCATAAAGCGCTGCACGCTGACGGTGCCAATCATGCACAGCCCCCACATAGTCCTCGGCCTGAGCCTCGCGACGTGGGTCATCCACCTGCACCAAGCGATATCCGCCTTCGGGTCGGTACCGCTCAAGGATCACCTTGCGCAAGCGCACCAGTTCATCCGTTTCCGGGCCCTTGGCAAGGACGAAGAACAGCGTGGCGCGTCGCAGCGCCTCCACCGCCTCGTAGGTAACCTGGCGTGGATCGCCTGGCCCAATGCCTATCAACAGTATGTTGGCATTCATTTATCTACCTTATACCTTGTACATCAGCAACTGGTGGACCTGATAGTATTTCAAAACAAAGGAAAACCATACGCTCGGGGACCTTGTCTGAAATGCAGGTTCCCGGTAATGCACCTTACAACACACACGATACGCGCTGCCCTGATTGTGGCCGGCCTGTCGACGGCCGCATGCGCTTCGCTTGCTCCACCGAAAGCATTGAACGTATTAAGCCCTCAAGATTCTATTCAACGCTTCGTCATACGCGCGGACACCCAATACCCTCGTGGGCCAAACTCCTCCGACGAACCGGTACTGTCGAAACAGTTAATGACAGAACAAGATAACGCTATCAACCACTGGCGAAATGCCTCAGGCGGTACCATCCCTGTTTTTCTGAATGGTGACGTGACGGAGTTCGGCCACGGCAGCGAATGGGGCGTGATGTTCCAACACCTGGCGACGGTGCCCGGCACTTACTGGAGTTTGGGAAACCACGATTATCAGAACAATGTTGGCAAGTGCGCCAACAACGGCTGCGCACGAGACTCCATCCAGCACCTTGAGGCCGCGGTGAGAGGATGGCAGGTTGACGCATTCCACATAACAGATGAAGACCGGCCTGACTACAGACGCTGGACCGGAAGCTACGGTTACAGCAAAACCATTGGCAGCATCATGTTCATCCAGCTTAACGACCACTATAACTACACCAACAGTTTTTCCAGCAACAGCAGCCCACTTCACCCCAGAGAGGTCCGTTTCGAAATTACCTCTTCACTCGCCTGGCTTGAGCAGCAGATGGAGGTGGCAAACAAAAATGGCAAATATATTGTCATCAACATGCATCGCTCGCCCGGGGATGCCACATTCGGATCGGCAGCCGACAGGAATCGGTTTTACAACCTGGTCAAACAATACCGGGTCCTGAGTATCTTCCATGGCCACCACCACAACGTCGGAGTCAAGCAACCCATTGGCGACACGCCAGTATATGACGCTGGGGCAAGCTTCCGGCGAGGGTTCCTCACGGCCGAGCTGGACGAGGGGCGAGGCCGTTTGGTTGTCAATGTCGTCACCAACAACGACACCGATAACGCCACGCCGACCACGATTCCCTTGCACCTGCTCCCGCCCCCGCCGACATTCAAATTCAGTACCCAGCCAGGCGGTAATGCAATCAGCGGACTGCTTATGTACGAAAACAGGCCGCGGGACGTTCGCCTACCGTTCGTGGAAATCTCCTTGAATGGCCAACCCTTCACTCGCCACAACTTGTCCAATAACGCCACACCGCTTTATGATCTGCGCCCTGACACACGGTACGAGTACACCATCAAGATATATCAAAGCGAAGGCCAGGCGCCTGATCGCGAGGACAAAGGAACATTTACAACGCCTGCTCTTGAAAAAGCCCCTACTGATTTGTGCGTAGAGAACATCAACGGAATCTCAGGCACCATGACGTTAAAATGGAAGGACCCAAATCCTAACTTCCGGATCCCTTATTACATTCAGGTGGAAGCGACCGAACCCGACAAGCCGTTGTGGGTCGTACGAAGCGTGGCAGACGACAACCGCAGTACTACACAGACAATCTTCTTCGGCCTCTATGGTCGAGACCCCTTTGCGATGAACTATAACGTCTATTACTGGAGCTCGAGCGAGGGGCACAGCCCCTTGGCACAACTGGCAGGCAAGGATATTTTCAAGTCGGGCTGCCGGTATTAAAAACTGCGCCACATGGCAAAGTACCACTGCGCAGGATACAGGCTTGGGCACTTCTTCACACGACGAGGTGTCCTCACCTGCATTCCCGCGCGCCAGCAGTATTGAATGCGTTGCTCTGGGATGTCTAGAACAGCGAGAAATTGTAACTTACAATGACCCGCGTCTCATCCATGTCACGCGCCCACTTTTCATAGTTACTGCGGTAGGTGGAGTTACGCAGGCGTACGCTGACATCCTTGAAAGTGCCACTTTGCACCTGGTACTTGAACTCGGTGTCGCGTTCCCACTCCTTGCCTTCGGCACGGCTGCCCGGCACCTTGATATTGTCGCCGTTGATGTAACGGGTGAAGAAGGTCAGGCCGGGCACACCCAGCGCCTTGAAGTCGTAGTCGTAGCGTACTTGCCAGGAGCGCTCCTGGGCAGCGGCGAAATCATTGACCTGGGCGTAGTTGACCAGATACGGGTTGCTGCCATCCAGGTACGGCATGGCGCTATTGCCATACATGCGTTGCCAGCCGGCGCTGATCTTGTGGCCACCGACGCTGTAGCCAAACATGCCGCTGAAGGCGCGATGGTCGATTTCGCCCGCACGGGCATTGCCGATGTCATCACTTTTGATCAGCCGTAAGTCAGCCGACAGGCTGCCCACCGCCAGCGGTTGACTGGCCACCAGCCCGAGAAAGTGCTGGCGATAGATGTTCTCCAGCCTGGCCACTTGGTACTGAGCGCTGAAACGCTCGTTGAAGCGATAGTCGACACCGGCCAGGTCGAAGTGGTCGGCTTCGGTACCGCAAGCATAACGCTTGTTCTTGCAATGCACGCGGATGTCCTGGCGGTCGGTGGAATCCCGAGCCGTGTATTTGTCCAGGCGAGCCAGGGTGAACTTCAGGTCGTGCAGTTCTTCGGAGGTGAGCATGGCACCCTGGAACAGGGTCGGGAGCAGACGGCCATCGTTGTACTTGAGCAACGGCACATCCGGCATCATTGAGCCGTACTTCAGCACAGTACTGGAGACCTTGACCTTGGCCGCCAGGCCCATCTTCGCATACTGGTCGGCCGAGTGCCGGGGATCGTGACCGGACGAGGGCAGTAACCCACTGTTACTGTCGGCCGGGCTGGAATCCAGTTTGAAGCCGAACATGCCCAGCGCATCCACACCGAAACCTACCGGGCCTTGCGTATAACCCGATTGCACATTGAGGATGAAGCCTTGTGCCCACTCTTCGCGCTTGGATGCGCCCTGGCTGGAACTGCTGTAACCGTCCCGGAAGTCCCGGTTGAAATAGACATTGCGTGCTTCGACCCTGGCACTGCTGTCTTCAAGAAACCCGGCAGCCTGGGCGTTGACACCGGCACACAATAGAAACAGGCCGGTAACACGGCGCCCGGGAGCGAGGGGGAAAGGGGAAAACATGCGAGGAAACATCCAGAATGAAGACGAGTTAACAACCTGTGGCACAGGCTGGCCACGGCACTGCGGCAGGTCCGAACATGGGTCGGCCATCATCTGAAATGATCGCGCAAAGGCTCTGGTGCGGGCCATTGGACCATGGTCTAGGCATCCGGTCGCGCAACCGCAGAAAAACTGAAAAATATCGCCCGCAAAACTGGGAAAGTTCCCGGATTACTTACAAAAAGTTAGCAGTTTACCCAGTAGCCATGAATGACTACACTCGATATCAGCGAACAGTGGAACCCACCTGCGTGGCCGGCGTTTTTACTCTTCTTCAATGTTCGTCACGCCCTGCCACGACTGACGTACAGGAGTGATTACAGTGTCCAGACTTGCAGAGTTTCGTGCTGCCGAAAAAGCGCTCCAGGAACAGATGGCGCAACTGGAAGCGTTGAAAAAGGATGCCGGCCTCAAACGCGAAATCGAATTCGAGCAGAAACTAGTCGGCCTGATGAAAAGCTATGACAAGAGCCTGCGCGATATCATCGCCATCCTCGACCCGAAAGCTGTGGCCCGCACTTCCAGCACACCGCCCAAGCAACAACGCCGCCCGCGGGTGGTCAAGGTCTATCAGAACCCGCACACTGGCGAGCGAATCGAGACCAAAGGCGGCAACCACCGCGGCCTCAAAGCCTGGAAAGAACAGTATGGGGCCGCCACAGTAGAAAGCTGGGTACGCTGATGAAATGTGCACACAGGCTTCACACTTTTTTCACAAGGACTGGCTCAGTATCGAAACAGCTAAAGGATTAGCGACCCCATCACGCGCCCGCACATGCGGGCCTCTAATTTCAGCGCCCTGCCTTTGCAGGGCGCTTTCATTTGCGCAATCGTCGCACTGCCGTATCATGGCCAGCCTGTCTGTTTTGCCGGCGCCTTGCGCCCGGCCCCGTCTCAGGAGTTCCCATGAGCCTGCACGATCTGCAAACCCTGCCTGGCGTCACCGCACAACCCGACGCCGCCACCGCCCAGTTCGTCTTCAACCACACCATGCTGCGGGTCAAGGACATCGAGAAGTCGCTGGACTTCTACACCCGCGTGCTGGGCTTCCGCCTGGTGGACAAGCGTGACTTCCCTGAAGCCGCTTTCAGCCTGTACTTCCTGGCCCTGGTCGACCCGGCACAGATCCCCGCTGATGACAACGCCCGCCACCAGTGGATGAAGTCGATCCCCGGCGTGCTGGAGCTGACCCACAACCATGGCACCGAAAACGATGCCGAGTTCGCCTACCACAATGGCAACACCGATCCACGCGGCTTTGGCCATATCTGCATTTCGGTACCCGACGTACGCGCCGCTTGCGCGCGCTTCGAGGAACTGGAAGTACCGTTCCAGAAACGCCTGCAAGACGGGCGCATGAACCACCTGGCCTTCGTCAAGGACCCGGACGGTTACTGGGTCGAAGTAATCCAGCCAACCGAGCTCAAAGGCTGAGCGTTCGTCGCGGCGCGTTCGTCGGGCCGGGAACTCCCGGCCTCTTGCTGTGGTATACGAAGGTAACTGCTTCACATGCCACAGCGAGGTAAGGACGATGCAATCTCTTCACTGTGAATACCGCGAGCACACCATCACCGCCAGCGTGATGCCCCACCCCGACTCACCCCTGCCCTATGCCGCCGGCTGCCTGATCACGGCCCCTGATGGGCACACCAGCAAGCGCATGTCGATGCCAATGCAGTTCTTCTCCGACCTTGAGAATGCGCAGCATGTGTCACTGGCCCACGGCCGTGCACTGGTCGACAAGCAGCTCGATGGCGGGAACAAGGTGTTCTGACCCTGGATTCGCCAGCCCCCTTCGCAGTTGAAACCGTGAAGGGGGCCGGGGCAACTAGATAGCGCGCGCGTACGCCACAGCCGCATCCACCTGCTCCTGCGATGGCCTTACCCCGGTGTACAACACGAACTGTTCCAGCGCCTGCAACGCTATGACCTCCAGCCCAGTGATCACCGGCTTGCCCAACGCCTGAGCCCGACGAATCAGCGGCGTCTGCGCCGGCATCGCCACCACATCGAACACCCGCTCCGCCGCCGCGATGGCGTGCTCGGGAAACGCCAGCTCATCTGCCTCCTGCCCGCCTGCCATACCGATCGGCGTCACGTTTACCAGCATCGGCGGGCAGATATCGCCAGGCTCAGGCATCCAGCGATAACCACAGACATCCGCCAACTGACGCCCGGCCTGCTCGTTGCGTGCAACGATAATGCCTTCGGCAAAGCCGGCATCGCGCAAGGCGCTGGCCACGGCCTTGGCCATGCCCCCGCTACCTCGCAGGGCAAACGCAGTGCCCGGATCGACCTGGTGCTGCACCAGCAATTGGCGCACGG
Source organism: Pseudomonas sp. LTR0 (assembly GCF_036630035.1). Taxonomy (NCBI): domain Bacteria; kingdom Pseudomonadati; phylum Pseudomonadota; class Gammaproteobacteria; order Pseudomonadales; family Pseudomonadaceae; genus Pseudomonas; species Pseudomonas sp. LTR0. Next base: position 2,148,912 of record NZ_CP123734.1, on the reverse strand, counting down.
CCAGGTAATCGGTGTTGTAAGCCTTCAGGTGGCCATTGCAGTTGACAAGGGTATTGACCGACTCAATGGCCGCCGCCGAGGGATCGATTTCATCGACCAAAGCCATGCAGGCTTCCTTGTAGGGCATCGACACCCCACAGCCGCGAATACCCAAAGCGCGGATCCCTGCCACCGCCGCCGGCAGGTCATCGGTGCGCATGGCCTTGTAGTAGAAGTCCAGGCCCAGCTGCTGGTACAGGTGGTTGTGAAAGCGCACACCGAAGGTCCCCGGGCGACCGGCCAGAGAGATGCAAAGCACGGTGTCCCGGCTTGGAGTTGTCGGCATAACAGGCTCCTTAGTCATGACTGAAACGTTTATCCAGCGTAACAGAGTCAGCCACTGGTCGCCCCTGACACAACCTTTACCGCTTCACTGTGCTCGGTTGACAAACAACGGAGTCAAAGTAACAAGGCCGGACGTGGTAACGGTTGATAGAACCAATGATCACTATCGAGGAAGTTAATTTCAAACAGCCCCGGCTGCTGCGTATGGTGAAGCCATGTTTCACAGGAGGTCCCCATGGCCACTATCCAGATCATGTCCGTTGTCGGTAGCGCCGTTCCCGCCTCACTGCGTGAGCAGGGCCTGCTGGCGTGCTGGTACCTGGTTCGCAACGGTGAAGCCGTCAGCGGCCCGATGCCGACGCTCGCCTCAGCCCGGGCACTGGCCGAACAGTTGCAGCCAGGCACCTTGGCTGCCTGACCCGAATTTGTTGTGCGTTGCTCCCTAAGCCCTGTTGCCCGCCAAACTGGCGGGCTTTTTTTTGTTCTTCACGGATTGCCGGGGTTGCCACCTCGTGTTCGGCCGCTACTGCCCAGCTGACTGGTCAGCACCATGACCTTGCCCTGCAGCCGGCCCACGGTCATCACCAGCTCGTTTCGTTCCTTGGTCAGCAGATCAGCTTTTGCCTGCGCCTCTCTTCGGGCGTCCCGTTCGATATCCAGGAGTTCTGTCAGACGACGGATGACTGCAATCTCGGCATTGTCCATCGCACGGTCGACTGCATCGCGGGACAACCACTTGCGCAGCCAAAGAAACGCACCTAGCAGTACAGTCCCCGTACCGCCCAACCAAGTGACGGTGCCCGGGCCGAGGTCGGTCGGATCCATGTGAACCTCATTACAGATGATGGTGTGATCAGCCCTGGAGAAAAATGTCTCGATAGCTTTCCTTGTTCGCGCGTTTAATTTAGCCTACAGCTAACATTACTACAAGAGCAGATTTAGCCGTGCGCACATTTAGCAGCAAGCTAAACACTGGCATGCTTCACCCCATGGACATTTACCAAATTCGCAAGCACAACCTGGTGAAACTGATCGGCAGCCAGAGAAAGGGCACCTGCGCAGAGCGCTGGGGGATGGCGCCTGCACACCTGAGCCAGATTCTTTCCGACAAGACCGTGAAAAACCTGGGCGATGACGTGGCCCGCCGCATCGAGGGCATCGAAGGCTTGCCACGGGGCTGGTTCGACGCACTGTCACCAGGCGAACACGTGCAAGCGGCAGTCGAGTCAGGTGACAACAAGCTCTCCGCAGCCGACCTGGTCAAGCAGATGCTTGCCCGAAGCGGCAAAGGGATTTCTGAAGAAACCCGGCAAAGGCTGCTGGCAGCTGCGCAAGAGCCTGCAGATGCCACGCTGCTGAAAGCCGAGCCGCTTCGCCCCGGCCTGGTCGGTGACGAAGTGTGGATTGCCCACTATGACGTGCGGGCTGCCATGGGCGGCGGCCAGATACCCCACGACTACCCCGAGATGTTCAAGGACGTTCGCGTCAGCCCCAGCCACCTGCGCGAGCTGGGCGTAGAGTTCAGCGAGCACTATCACCTGAAGATGGTGACCGGCTGGGGTCAGTCGATGGAGCCAACCATCAGGCACCGCGACCCGCTGATCGTCGATGTCAGCATCCGAGAGTTCGTCGGCGATGGCATCTACTTCTTTTCCTGGGGCGACCACATCTACATCAAGCGGTTACAGATCGCGGACGAGGACCACTTCGAAATGATCTCCGACAACTCGCGGCACAAAGATCGCATGATTCGTCGGGAAGAGACCTACATACAGGCCAGGGTCCTCCTGGTGTGGAATGCCCACCTGGTATAAACCGAAGCCCGCCCTGACCGGCGGGCTTTTGCTGAAGTTCAGAAAGGAGACGCCTCCTCGACCTGCACCTCGCAGTCGCGCTCGACGACAAAATCATCACGCTCTTCCACGCTGCTGCGCGCCCATCGCACCGTCACGCTAGCGTCATCATTAAACGTCAGCTGCAACTCGGGCGTTTCCCGCAACTGGCCCATCACCTCCTCCCATTCCGCTTCACCGTCGTTATCCAGGCGGTGCACCACTACCCAACGCTGCGTCTGCGCGAGCGGGTGGTTGATCATTGACGATACCCGCAGGCTAAGCCGCTCTATTCCAGTCATTTCCTGGCGCTGTTGAGGTTCCGACTGCATGTGCCTAGACATATTCTTATCCTGATAGCTGTATATTCGTACAGTGCTCAGCGAAAGCTTATCTCACCGCCAAATACAGCGTAAAGCCCCACCGCTAAAAATTTCGCCAATAGGTAACATACCCCCAAAGCGAAATTATTTTAGCCCAAAGCTATTGATTTGATTTTAGCCGTGGGCTAACGTTGTGTTCAGCAGCCATTTGCACGGCTGCTCTACCACTCAAACCCTTTCGCCAGGAGTTCCCCATGGCCGTAGATATCAGCAACCTCACCATTGCCACACCGGTAGCCGTCTCCTCAACCAATCCCGTTGCCCTGGAGCTAAACGGTGCTGAAGCGATTGCCCGCTTTCCCAGCATCGTGACGGTGCTCAGCGATGGCTCGATCCAGTTCTCAGCCCCCACCAAAGGTGCTTCGAGCAAAAGCACCCACAGGACACGCTGCGAATGGACAGAAACGCAGGACTGGACGCTGGCTAGCGCCCAGAATCACTGGAATCGCCAGACCATGACGCTGACCAAGGTCAACTCCGCGCAGAAGGTGGTCATTGCCCAAATGCACGTACGCGGGGATGACGGCCCGCCGGTAAAGGTGTTCTGGAACAAGGGCAACATCACCCTGGGGTTTCGGCGAACCTTCAACCAGACCGACCCGGTGAACTCCACCGTATTGAAGGGGGTGCCACTGGGTGCGACGTTCCACATCGCCATTCACACCACGTCTGAAGGCGTGGTAACCGTGACGGCCGAATGCAACGGGGTAACCGCCTCGTCGGGCAATTTGCAGCTCGACAGCACCTGGGCTTCACACCTGTTCGAGTTCCACGGCGGGGTCTACAACCAGGTCGATTACACCGACGCAACACCCGTCGAGGACGGCTCAATCTGCATCATCAGCGAGCTCTCGCTCATCCACCGCTGAACGTCGATGCCCGGCCCTGCTATCACAAGCGCCTCATGGCGTCGCATAAATGCAAAAACCCAGCGCGGGGCTGGGCTTCTATCAGTTGGGCTGAACAGTACTTCTGCCAGCCTTTACACACTTTACTGGCAGTTACTCCAGTGCGCGCTTGTGATAACTATAGCGCTCGGCGTTGGATGCCCGCGATGGGTCCGGCGGGCCTGGTCTCTGCCTGCCTCGAAAGGGCCGAGTCTGCGCGCAATCGTCGCGATCCTCGGGCTGCTCCCTTTTACCTTCCGAGTCTTGACCGCCTGGTGGACCATCTGGCCTGTCTAATACGGTTCAGCCAGTTTCAGCGACTTTGGCCCAATAAAACCGAGACGCTTTCGGGCGGTTTTAGACAGCTTTACTCCCCCATCCAAGCGTTCTGCCAACCAAGATCTGTCCTAGTCGTCAGCTACATCCACCTCCCACAGTCCGCTGTCGACCCATAGCTGCCGGGGACGAAAGGCAGTGTTCGGCCAGAATCGAACATTTGGTACGGGTTGCAGATATCGTACAGACGCTACTCAAGGGCTATACAGACCTGTTTGAACCAGGCGGCAAAGGTTGGCCAACTTTCGTTTGTGCTTCCGTTGTGTGACCAGTACCGGACAACACCAGCCCGCGATATGCAGAAGTAGTCGCTGTTGTCTTCAATGAAAGGCAACCAATCTCGAGGAACGCCTTGGGCCCAGGCGGCTTCGGTAATTTCAAAGATATCCAGATGGCTGCATCCCCCCAAAATCACCGCTGGTTCAAATGCGGCGTTTGCGACATCGCTGCCACCTTTCAGGAAGCGGATGTATTCATCGGGAAAGCGAAAATTGAGCCTGCTCTCTGCGTCAGCAATTTCAGCATCCGTTGGAATACGGAAAGGATTGTCTGTCATTCGTTCAAGTCCGAGTGTTGATCACCATCGTGCGGTGGGCGATAGCTTAGTCAATCAGAGTATGTAGATGTCCGCTTTGGGTCGTTAGCGGTCACTCGCGAATGGCTGCAACCGACCCAAAGCGGTCGGCCACGGTCTATCTTTTAAGACTTGAGTCAGATTGATCGAGGCCTTGATGCATGAATTCTCTCTGGATCGCAGTGGCCATTTTTGGGTGCTTGGTTGCCGCCTCGCTTCTCATGATGCAGTGGTACCCAAAGCTGGCATCCCACCACAGAGACGAAGACACAAATACAGTGATTCGCCTGGTAGCTAACATTTTTGTGGTTATGACATCGCTGGTCTTTGGATTGATGATCAATTCTGCCAAAAATACCTTCGAGTCCATTGACGCTAACTTTCATGGGTATGCAACCAGCATGATCATATTTGATCGGACACTGCGGGGCTATGGCGAATCGGCACAAGACACCCGCAACCGACTGGTCACCTATCTTGAGCACGCTATCGAGACGCCATACCGGGGGGACGAGGCGCTGCAACATCGTAACAGCGAGGCAGCTAAATACTTGGATGACATAGGGAAATCTTTGGCTGCCATAAAGCCGCCGGACCGCTACCATGAAACTATGCTTCAGGATATTCGTCAGCAATATCATTCGCTTATCGAGCAACGCTGGAGGATCGTCGAGCAGTCAGAGGGGGCAATTCCCGGCCCACTCATTGGGATGCTGGTTGCGTGGTTGACGCTCATTTTCGCCAGTTTTGGATACCGAGCGCCACGTAATTCAATGGTGACAGGAATGTTCGTCGTTTCTTCAATGCTTATCGCGGCCTCCGTGTATCTGGTATTGGATATGGACGTACCATTTCACGGTCCTATCCAGATATCCGACGAGCCTCTGCGCAGGGCGCTCGCCGTAATGCAGCTTTAAGGAAGCAGGGCGCGCCTGTGTTCTGGATGATGTCCTCGTGGCGGACCACATCAAAGTTCGATATTGGCCGATAGCTACCCCTGGAGAATTTCTGCAATGGGTCATAGCGGCGGCTTTCAACGCGCTGTGCAGTGCATTTCCGGCTCCTGATAGCCCCACACCACGATGGCCTCGCCATGGTGCTCCCATAAACTCTCATTTTGTCCCTGGTAGCGCGCGCCGCTTGCGGTCTGTTCTAGGTACATCAGCGAACTGCGGTCACCGAACTCGACGATGGCCGTGGGCGGCTCGGTGCGGAAGAAGCGGGCAACCACTTCCTTGGCCGGGTTGCCGTCACACTGGTAGAACACCGGGCCGGTGGCCTCGACCAGCCGGTAGCGCGCCTGCAGTTCGGCGATGCGCAGGCGGTAGCTGTCGGCGATGCAGGCGGGCTGGTCCGCGCTTTTCCAGCAATCGTTGCGGCCTTTGATCCAGCCCCGTTGCTCGGTCTTGAGCACCGGCGGATGTTCATTGCCGGCCTTCTGCTGCGCGGCTGTGTAGACCTCGGCCATTTTCCGGTCCAGTGCCGAGAGCGGCTCGCTCTGGCAGATCTGTTGTTCGATGCTGCCGGCCTCGACCTGAGTGCAGTTGAAGGCAGGTCCCGCAGCTTGGGTGTGCGACAGAGGCAGGGTGAGCAGCAGGGGAAGCCAGTGCTTCATGGGAACCACCATTAGCGATTCAGAATACTGGGCTCAGTCTAGCTCTGCGCTGAATGACGTGGCCGGTGGCCTAGCTTTTCGGCGGCTAATGACTGCTGTTGGCCGGAAGCTGCCCTTCATTGCAGGCAGCTAACGACCCATAGTTGCCCTTCAGGATGAGTATCTAAGCGCCCAAAGCAAGTTCGGCGGCCTATGGTTTTGGCTCCTGGGCCAGCGACGGCATTTAAAATCCCAACGCTCCTAACAAGAGTACGCCGAGCAAAGGGCCCTGAACCTGGGCGACCGCCCTGAGAAGTTAAAGTGGTTCCGTATGAGCAATACTGTGGTCGATACACGGTATCAACGCCCTCACCAGATCACGCACTTTCAGGGATAGGTGTCGTCGGCGTCCTCCCTCAACTTACGTATGTGAGCATGGGCTATAGACCTCCAGCACATCAACCATGTCATTCAAAATCAAGGTAGACGGACCAGCTGGAGCAATCGTTGTCTTCCTTACTTTTACTCCGGAAGGCCTTTGGAAGTTTATCTCCGGCCCGCTGAAGCTTTGCTGTCCATCACTGTGCAAGTAATCAAACATTCGGCTTTTGAAGCGAGTGTTGATCTCATCTCGGTCTGCTTGCAGTGGTCCCAGCATGTATGCGTCAGAGGCCGTAAAAGCAAAAAAAATGCCATTCGCAGCTCTTCCGCCCGGGACGGTTGAGCAGAGGACATCTTTGGATCTGAGAACGCGGTCCAGTACATACTGGCCATTGACAAAATGGGCCATCACCAGAGCATCCGGTGTGACGATGCCAATTCCCTTTTCAGGCTTGCACCCGGGAGCGCTGCCGTATGGATGAAGGCACCAGTTCATTCTCGAAGAGTCGATGATGGTGTTCAATTTCAAGTCTTGTTTCATCTGGTGCCTAGCCTCAGGACTCTCATACTGGTAAACGCTACCTGAACAGGCGGTGATGGTTAGTGGCACTGCTAACACAAGCAGAATGCGCAGCATGGTGATCCTTCGGTGGGTCATAAAGACCTTATGATGCCAAGCATCTGTAAAAATATGAACCATCCTGCTCGCCTGCCTCGAATCGGACCAAAAAGACCGGCAATATCCGTTTGGGTCGATGGCGGGCTGTAGCGATCGGCTACTACCGACCCATAGTGGACACTTGCCTCAATACTAGTCGCGCCCAGGGGCCGGGAATTGAGTACCGTACGATCAGATCAGAGCCGCAGCCAGTGCGCGCAAAGGATCTAGTTTCGATGCTTGACAGCAGCACTGCATGTGATGGGGAAGTTGACCGAATTGGCAATAAAACACTCATGGTGAGCATCGTCATGGAGACGTTTTGCCAGATCCAGATCCGATTCGTTGCTAATGATGACCGAAGGCCTTAACTCTGCGTTCTTGAAATGGCCTTTGCGCTGGCCGTCAGCTTCAACCATCCGGCCCATCGGGTGGTCGACGTATTCCAATACGTTCACATTGTTGACTGCGCACAGATGAAGATACCAAAGCTTGTGACAAGCCGAGATCGAGGCCAGCAACATGTCTTCCGGGTTCCAGCGTTCGGGATTTCCGCGAAAGGCAGGGTCGGCGGAGCCAAGGATAGGTGCTTTGCCTGGAGCTTCCACATTGAAGTCTCTCTGGTATGCCGTGTAGCTGGCAGTGCCATCACCCGTGTTGCCTATCCAATTTACGGTGACAGCATAACTGTGTTCTTTCATGCTCACTCCTGTGACGAAAGATGGCCGGAAAAACTCCGCGCTGCTTGGGCACAGTTATTGTGCACTCGCTGGGTGGTTTTCCACTAGTCCTGCATTTTCAGCGACGCATGAGAAAGTCGTGCACAAGCAACGAACCGGGAAGAGGACAGCTGCCAATTTCTGGTAGGTCGATAGCGGAAAACCGCAACTGACCGCAATCAACCCATTGCAGACATCTTGGTCAAGGCCGCTGCGCGGCCCCAACATAGCCATCACGCCTTGGCAGCAGGCCGTACACGGAAACTGACGCCCATACGGTTGAAAGCGTTCATTGCGGCAATCGCCGTTGTCAGGTCGACCAGATCCTTTTCTGCAAATACCGCCGATGCGGCTGCATATGCTTCATCAGAGACGTGAGTTTCACTTACCCGCGTGACTTCCTCAGCCCAGGCCAATGCCGAGCGCTCTTGCTCCGAGAACAGATACTGCGCCTCATGCCACACCGGTATCAGCAGCAGTTTGTCCACCGACATGCCTTCTTTGATCAAATCACGTGAATGCAGATCAATACAATGTGCGCAACCGTTGAGTTGAGAAACCCTGAGAAAAACCAGATGGATCAATGGAGCCGGCAGGTCTGTCCCAGTGGTTACGAAATGATGCAGTCCCCCGAGGGCCTTGGCGGCGCCGGGCGATGCTGCAAACCAATTGAGGCGACTCATAGGCGTTGTCCTTGCAAAGCGTTAGTGACACTGGAGAAGAAAGCCTGTACCTCACCGTATCCACGCTCTCTAGCAGCATCCAGGGACGCCTTTCCCTTGGCAGTACCTTCAACGCTGAAGTAATGCACTTGGTTGAGGCCGATGGTCGCAAGGACGGCGGTCAGGTAGGGGCGCAGAAAGTCGGGCTGTCGGGCACTCGGCCCATTGATGTAGCCACCGGAAGCAATGGCGACATAGACCGGTCGATCCACCAACGTACCGACCTTCCCTCCGCTGGTGCTCAGGAACGTCTTGCCCACGCGCACTACATGGTCAATCCAGGCCTTGAGCGGGGCGGGCACGCTGTAGTTGTGCATTGGAGTGGCAATCAGCAGTACGTCGCACTCCTGCAATTGATTGATGAGTGCGTTCGAACGGTTCAGCGTCCCCTCTTGTTCTCCCGCTGAGACCGCTCGCTGATTGGCCAGAGTCTGAGCGTATGAGGCATCGACTGGAGCTAATGTGTGGAGATCGAAATCCGTCACTTCGATACCGCGTCTGCCAGCATGGAGGGCCAAGGCAAACAGAATTTGTTGGGACAGTTTGAGACTTTCCGAACTGTCACCATTGGGGCTGGCGACCAGGCGAAGAACTCTCAACGGAACAATTGGCTGCTTCTGGGAAGTCATGTAATTGCCTCAGTTTGATAACGGCGAGAGTCATGGTGCGTCGAACTGTTTTTGAAAGCGCAGTGCACTGTTATGCAGGCCTTCACGGGAGTAGAAGCGTTGGGCTCGGGCGTTGGCCAAACCGGTATCAAGCACAAGGCGGGCACAGCCACTGGCGCGCGCCAACCGCTCCAAGGCCTTCAATAACCGCGCTCCCCATTGATGACCTCGCTGGGTTTCAGCGGTTATGAGATCGTCGACATACAGAAATGTGCCGTAGACCAAATTCTCCTGGAGGCGGTAACCAGCCAGCGCCACCAGACTGCCTGAGTCGAAGGCACCAACCAGAAGATATCCCTCGGTGCGCATACGCTCGACACGACAGATGAAGTCGGCTTCGCTAGCCAGGTGAGGGCGCAATTGCTGCATCACCGGAAACGCGGCGTGCAGGTCGTGAGAGGTATCCAGAGGGCGCAGGTTGGCGTCAGCCAGATCAAGCACGCTGGGTACAAATTGGTGAGGAGTGAGTGTCATGAAAGCCAGCCTCTGCCAGTAGGTGATGGCGCTATCTTGAACTAGGATTAGCCCACTTGATTGAGCCAAGAAATGGAATATGAACTAGGCCATGACGAATTCTTCTTCGCCTCCTTTCGCGCCTCTGGATGAGCTATCCAGCTCTCCTTTGTATCGTCAGCTCTACCACCGAGTGCTGACCGCTATCGCTGCCGGCACCCTGTCTCCCGGTGATCGCTTGCCGTCCGCGCGTGCCATGTCAAAGGAATTAGGTGTTGCGCGCGGCACCGTCGAACTTGCCTATTCTTTACTGACCAGTGAGGGCTACCTACTGGCGCTCGGGCAGAGAGGCACAGTGGTCAATCCCGAGTTGCGCACGCCTGAAAGGGCGGTCAGCGCAATGCCCCCTACGCTGGAGGTTACAGACGATTCTGACTCCATACGTCGACCGCTCCAGCTTTTGCCGTTCCAGATGGGTGTGCCCGCAATGGATGCATTTCCGCGAAAGATATGGGCACGTCTCGGTGCTCGATATCTACGCGGCATGCGTCTGGGCGATCTGGATTATCCGGCGCCCCACGGTCTGCCGGCATTGCGCAGCGCCATCGCCTCGTATTTGCAGATGTCCCGAGGTATCGATTGCGGTGCCCATCAGGTATTTATCACGAGTGGTTGGCGAAACAGCCTGTCCTTCGTCGCTCAGACGTTGTTGCAGTCATGCGAGCGCGCGTGGGTGGAAGACCCGGGTTATCCCATTACGCGCCAGGTACTTCGCCAGTTCGGGATGGACTTGGAGGCAGTCCCGGTTGATGGTGATGGTATGAATGTGGAACAGGCTATCGCTACGTCCAAGCCTGCGCAGGTAGCCACGGTTACACCGGGGCATCAGAGCCCGCTGTCAATGGCCTTATCGCTGCCTCGACGGCAGCTGCTCCTGGATTGGGCGGCCCGCACCGGCGCCTGGATTGTCGAGGACGACTACGACAGCGAGTATCGCTATGTCAGTCGTCCGCTTCCGGCGCTCGCCAGTCTGGATCGCAATGGGAGGGTTCTGTATGCCGGCACATTCAGCAAGGTGCTGTTTCCCGGTATCCGCCTGGCTTACTTGGTGGTGCCCCAGGCGCAGGTAGCGGCGTTTGAACGCGTGGGTCGGACGTTATTTTCCGCCGGTTCACCATCGATTACCCAGGCCCTGGTGGCGGAGTTCATCGCAGAGGGTCATTTCACCCGCCATATCCAGCGCATGCGCCGGCTCTATAACGAACGACGAGTGATGACCATTGAAGCGCTGGAACGAAGTTTGCCGAAGCACATTCAGGTTGATCGCTCCCCAGGCGGCATGCATTTGCTGCTGCGTCTACCAGAAGAGACAAGCGACACGGCCCTGGCCGAGCAATTGTTGGCAAGGGGCATGTCGGTACAGGCATTGTCGCGCTGGTATTTATCGTCTCAACGTCATTCGGGGCTGCTGCTGAGCTTTACAAACTGCGCCACGGCTGCCCAAAGCGAGCAGCTTGGCGCTTTGATCAGCAAGATGCTCAGTTGAGGTTGGCCTTGGTCAAACCGAATGCCTCATCGGACGAACCCGGGATCGCCTGAAAGGCCACGTTCAGGCGATTCCAACCATTGATCGCGACGATCAGGAACGTCAAATCCGACAAGTCCTGTTCCGAAAAGTGTTCACGCACCTTCGCATACAAGCTTTCAGGAATGCCATGGGGTGGCAACTGGGTCAGAGCTTCGGCCCACTCCAGCGCGGCGCGCTCGACAGGCGAGAACAGCTGCGACTCACGCCAGACGGCAACGTGGTGAAGACGCAACTCGCGCTCGCCATGAATCTTGGCCTCTTTCACATGCATGTCCACGCAGAACGCACAGCCATTAAGCTGGGACGCCCGAAGCATGACGAGGTGAGCAAGCTCGGCCAGTAGCGGCTTTTTACTCAGGTGCAGGGTAAGGTCCACCAACTTGTTGGACGCCTGGGGGGACAGTTTGAAGTAATCGATACGGCTTTTCATGGGTAGTTGCTCGCAGTGGAAAGGTGTTGTCGGTGCCCACTGTAGTGATGCATGGCCCTGCCTGACAGAACCAAGATTGCGACTTCGAACTAGGCCATATTGACTCGACGGATAGTTGTCCCGTCCTGATTAGCGCTGACTTCGGAGGCCGCCCCTGGCCGTTGATTTGAATCGCCACAGGTATCCTGGACACCTCGAACGGCTGCGAAGGGTCGAATGCGGTCAGGTGCGGTTTGCGGCTATCGACCCAGGCTGTGTGAAAACGTCCGGTGCGCAGCCTGGACCCGATGCGGACGATCATGGCGTTGGGTTCGGTGGGGCCTGGAGTTGTTCGTCATGAGGTTTTTGGCGCTTGCCAGATCGAGCGCCGCCCGCGCGGCGCATCGCGAGCTGGCGCTCGCTCCTACGTTTTTTTCGGGCCAATTGTTCCTGAGGATTTTGCGCGCGAACGCCTTGGCGCATGGCTCGATAGCGCGTCGTACAAACCAGGCGGTCGCGCGCTCCCGCACAGGCGTTATTGGCCCGAAAAAAACGTAGGAGCGAGCGCCAGCTCGCGATGCGCCGCGCGGGCGGCGCTCGATCTGGCAAGCGCGATGCTGCTGGAGCAGAACGACAAATGGTGCCTGCAACGGCGTTACATGCAGTTGGAGGCCTTTGAGGCAGTCAGCGATAATCCACAGGCCAAGCTGTCGGCCGTGATCAACTACACGGCGAACTCAGCGGCCAGAACCATGATGAGTTACACCACTTCCCGGGACACGATCCTCGACGGAGTCGCCATTCACCTTCCAGCCTTCTGGCTAGTCACCACGAATCCGGCATTCATCGCAGGGCAGCTTGGCCACTCGGTGCAGGTGCTTCTCTCGACCTACGCCAAATGGCTGAATTCCGCCAACGACTGGGCTGAACTGGCGAAACTGGAAAAGAACGTTGTGGGTACAGAAGGGGTGCAGGATTAAATATCGTTCACCTTGCGCCCTTTAGTCATAAGGCATTCGACAGCAAATCAGCCATACTCCAGAATGCATCGGTTTTAAGGGGGAAAACCCTTGCACAGCCAACGACATACAAACTTTTAGTGAGCCTCAACGTGAAAACATCCCTGTCTATCCTCAGCCTGCTGCTGTTGCTCACAGGTACCGCGACCCTTCCGTCGACTGCTGCTGCACAACCCCCGGCCCAGGTTCAACGAGACCCGTCCAAACTGCATCTGGCTTCAGGCAGCGCCCTGCTGATCGACCTGAACAGCAACAAGGAGCTGTATTCAAGCCACGCGGACCGCGTAGTGCCAATCGCTTCGGTCACCAAACTGATGACGGCGATGGTGGTGCTGGATGCCAAGCTGCCCATGGATGAAATGCTCACCATGACCATCGCCAACAACCCGGAAATGAAAGGCGTGTACTCGCGCGTGCGCCTGGGCAGCCAGCTGGACCGCCGCGAAACCCTGCTGATTACCTTGATGTCGTCGGAAAACCGTGCGGCCAACAGCCTGGCCAACGCCTATCCCGGCGGCTATCCGGCGTTCATCAAGGCAATGAATGCCAAAGCCCGCAGCCTGGGCATGGCCCACACCCGCTATGTTGAGCCGACCGGCCTGTCGACGCAGAACGTCTCCACTGCCCGCGACCTGGCCAAGCTGCTGATGGCCTCGCGCAAATACCCGATGCTGAGTGAGCTGTCGACCACCCGCGAAAAGACCGTGGCCTTCCGCAAGCCCAATTACACCCTGGGCTTCCGTAACACCGACCACCTGGTGAACAAGAGCAACTGGGATATCAAGCTGACCAAGACCGGCTTCACCAACGAAGCCGGGCACTGCCTGGTACTGCTGACCCGCATGGACAACCGCCCGGTGGCCATGGTCATTCTCGATGCCTTCGGCAAGTACACCCACTTCGCCGATGCCAGCCGCATGCGTCAATGGCTGGAAACCGGTGCCGCCAAGCCGGCACCGGCAGTGGCCATGCAGTACAAGGCAGAGCGGCAAAACAAGGGGCGGTTGGCGGTCGAATAACCGCCATATCCTGGAACGTGTGGGAGCGGGTTTACCCGCGAATACGGTAGCGGCGGCAACGGTGAACGGCGGGTGGAAATTGGCCACCAGTCCCGGCCATTTCGCGGGTGAACCCTCCCCTACAGGCGACCGCGCAGGCTTTTCAAATTTTGAGCAAGATCACTGTCAGGCCGTAGCACTGACCATCCCGCCCGCACTGCTGCCGCCCTCTTGCTGCAACAACTCCAGCAACTGCGCCGTGGCCGCCATGATCTGCCCGTTGAGGGTGGCAACGCTCGCCTGCTTGGCACCAACCGCTGCCGCCTTGGAAGCCTCGTCCATCTTCCTGTCCTGCAATGCAGCCAACTGTTTCTGCTCTTCTGCCAGTTGCTTCTGCAGATCCTTGATCAGTTGACGCAGCTCGGCCACCGCCACCGACTCGCCACTGCTTTGAGTGTCGGCGGATTGCGCCTGGCTACCCGCCGACACCTTCATGCTGTCACTGCTGACGCTCACCGGCCCCGCCGCCTCACCGGCCTGTTTCGCCTGCTCGCGCTCGGTGGCTGCGTTCGCGCTAAGCGTCTGCGCTGAAACGCCATTGATCATCAGGTTGCTTGCCGTGATGCCGCTCATGTCGATCCCTTGCCTGAAAGACTGGTCCTTGCCGTAACCACCACATCGGCCGCCTCGCGCTGTTCTTTAGCCCGCTTAAATTCCCCCCCGGTTGGCTCGTTCCAACTCATGTACTTGCGCAGGGGCCGGAGCCCCGGCGGGCGTCATATTCGACCATTCAGGGAATCGCAGCCATGAGCCAGTCCTCACAGCAGGAAACCATCAAAGACATGATCGGCGTGGGCTTCGGCCCTTCCAACCTGGCCTTGGCCATCGCCCTGGAAGAACTCGCCGAATCCCGGGGCCATGCGCTCGACGCAGTGTTCATCGACAAGCAGCAAGACTACCACTGGCACGGCGAGACCTTGGCTACCCAGAGCGAGTTGCAGATCTCGTTCCTCAAGGACCTGGTGTCGCTGCGCACCCCGACCAGCCCTTACAGCTTCGTCAACTACCTGCACCAGAAGCAGCGCCTGGCCGACTTCATCAACCTCGGCACCTTTTACCCCTGCCGCCTGGAGTACAACGACTACCTACGCTGGGCCGCCGAGCATTTCGCCTCCCAGGCGGTGTATGGGCAGGAGGTGTTGCGCATCGAACCGTATGTGCATGCAGGCCGGGCCCAACACCTGCGCGCGATCACGCGTGACAGACGAGGCCGCGAATACAGCCGCCCCACTCGCTCGGTGGTGGTGGGCAGCGGTGGCACGCCGAAAATCCCGGAAAACTTCGGTGCCTTCAAGGACGACCCACGAGTCTTCCACCACTCGCAGTACCTGAGCAGCCTGACCAAACTGCCGTGCACGGCTGGCAAACCCATGCGCATTGCCGTGATCGGCTCAGGCCAGAGCGCCGCCGAGGCGTTCATCGACCTCAACGACAGCTACCCGTCGGTCAAGGTCGACATGATTCTGCGCGGCTCGGCCCTCAAGCCCGCCGACGACAGCCCTTTCGTCAATGAGATTTTCTCGCCGGACTATACCGACCTGGTCTACAACGAACCGGCCGAACAGCGCAGCAAACTGCTGGGCGAATACCACAACACCAACTACTCGGTGGTCGACCTCAACCTGATCGAGCGCATCTACGGCATCCTCTACCGGCAGAAGGTTGCCCATCAGCACCGCCACAACGTGCTGTGCCGGCGCCAGGTGGAAGCGGTGGTGGCCACCCGCGAAGGCCTGGAGCTGACCCTGCGCGACCTCGCCACCGGCCAGCAGCAAACCCACCGCTACGATGCCGTTATCCTCGCCACCGGTTACGAGCGCCGCTCGCACCGCGAATTACTCGCGCCGCTGGCCGATTACCTGGAGGACTTCAGCGTCGACCGCAACTACCGCGTACTGGCCAGCCCGGACCTGCAAGCCTCGGTGTACCTGCAGGGCTTCTGCGAAAACAGTCACGGCCTGAGTGACACCCTGCTTTCGGTCCTGCCGGCACGCGCTGCGGAAATTGGCCGAGCGCTGTACCAGGACTTGGAGCAGTTGCACGAAAAGCCCCAAGCAGCCGTGGCACTGACCCGCGCCTGACCCCTCTCTACAAACAGCCTTCAAGGCCGGACTGGTGCCTCGTGCGCAGTCCGGCGTTTGTGCTTTGAAACATTTGCTTTCATTTTAACCCGCAGGTTTTCGATTCTCATTCGTCCTTATCAGTACAGCACTCTTTGGTTGGCACACGCTCGACCACCCATGGCAGAAGACCGTCTGATGGCCCAATCACCGAAAAAATCCAAATCCAGGCTGTGGTTCCTGGTCCACAGCTGGCTCGCCTTGCCCATCTGGTTCTTTGTCCTGATCGTCTGCTTCACCGGCATGCTCGCCGTGGTCAGCCAGGAAATCGTCTGGCTCGCCGATCCGGCTGTGCGCGCCAACAAGCCAGACGCGGACACCGAGCGCATGAGCTTTCAGCAGGTTCTGGAGGCCTTGAACAAGGCCGAGCCGGACATGGTGGTGGAGCGCCTGAGCCAGCCGGATGGTTCGCACTTCTCGGTAAAAGCCAATGTCACCCTGCCTGACGGCACCAGCCCGACGCTGTACGTAAACCCCTACACCGGAACCATTCAGGGCAAGACCCCGGACTTCAACTTCGAAGCCTTCACCCGCGCCCTGCACGGCTGGTGGCTGGTGCCGTTCACCAACGGTTTCAGCTGGGGCTGGTACCTGGTCTCGCTGCTCGGCCTGCCGATGCTGGCCTCGCTGGTCACCGGCCTGGTGGTTTACAAGAAGTTCTGGAAGGGCTTCTTCAAACCTGTACGCACCGGCCACGGGTCGCGGATTTTCTGGGGTGACCTGCACCGTCTGTCCGGGGTGTGGTCAATCTGGTTCATTGCGGTCATTTCCGTCACCGGCACCTGGTTCCTGATCCAGGCGATCCTGTCCGACAACCACATCACCCTTTCCAGCCGGCCCAACGTGCCAGTGATCGCCCGTGAACAGGTGCCACAAACGCCAGATGGCAGCCCCGCCTCGCGCATCGATCTGGATGAAGCGGCACGCCTTGCCAGGCAGGCGATCCCGGGGCTGGAAGTGAGCGCCATCTCGCTCCCCGCCACCGCCTACAGCCACGTCACGCTGTCAGGCCCGGGCTGGTACCCGTTGATGTTCCAGAGTGCGTCGGTAAATCCGTACACACGCAATGTCGACAGCCAGTTCCTGATCAGCGACCGCTCGGCCCTGGAGTTCGTCACCGAGTCCATGCGCCCGCTGCACACCGGCGACTTTGGCGGCTTGCCGATCAAGCTGGTGTGGTTCTTCTTCGGCCTGATCCTCACCCTGATGGTGCTCAGCGGCCTGCTGATCTGGACCAAACGCACCGCCCAGGCCACCGCCGCAGCCCTCAAGCGCAACGAGCGCGCACCGCGTGCGTTACGCAGTGAAACCACCGTGGAGGCCCACACATGAGCCAGGCCAAGGCCCTGCCCACCAGCCGGCTGAAGCAGCTTTGGCTGAAGTGGCGTTTTCACCTGAACATTCTGCTGATCCTGATTCCGCTGGGCTTCATGCCCAAGTACTTCGCCGACGCCAGGTTGTTTCGCGGTGACGCTGGCCTTGGCGCCAACCTGATCAGTGACATTCAGGTCGGCCCCTACAGCCTCGACCTTGCCGAACTGCGTGACGAGGCGCCACGCGCCGACGGCCCGGCCGGCTACTTCAAATCGTTCAATGCATCGCTGTGCAAGGCCTGCATAAAGGACGTCAAGGCAGCCTACCTGCGCATCGGCAAGCCACGCAGCCTGCGCGCCGCCGGCACCCTTTTCTTCGGTGCACCGTACAGCATGGGTACCTCGTTGCCGATCCCACCGCGCACCAAACCCGACGCGCACATCTGGATCACCCTGGAAGGCTGGGACGGCACCCTGCACCAGGCGTCGATCCCCCTGACCAAGGCATCGCCAGCCACTGTGGCATGGCTCGAGAAACAAGGAGAAAACAAATGAATCACCTGATGCGCACTCTGGCGTTGCCCGTCCTGGTACTGGCCGCCGGCCCTGCGCTGGCGCACAACCCGATGTGCGAATGCGAAGAACTGGCCAGCGGCCAGGTCAAGTGTACCGGCGGTTTCTCAGACGGCAGCGGTGCCCCCGGGGTGACCCTGGATGTGATCGGTTATGACGAAGAGGTGCTGGTCGGCGGCAAGCTTGGCGACGACTCGACGCTGACCTTCAAGCGCCCGGACGGCGAATTCTACGTGCTGTTCGATGCTGGCCCCGGGCACGTGGTGGAAGTGGACTACGCCGATATCGCCCAGCCATGAGCCGCGCCCACGTCATTCGCCCGGCCGGTGCCGGGCACGAAACCCTGTACGTGCTGCTGGCAAGCTTGCTGATCGTGGTGCTCGCCGCCAGCGTGGTCCTGCTGCGCGGTGAGCGCGAGGACGAACAGGCCATCGCCAGCCACCAGATCGACGCCCGCCGCGACCTCACCGCCGCCGAGCAAGGCCTTTACACCGACCTGCGGGTAGCCTTCGACGAGATCCAGCTCCTGCGCGAAGAAAACGCCGTCACGCCCAGCGTAAAGGCCCTGGCCGAAGAAGGCCTGCCGCCGTTCGTGGTCGACGCCGGCAGCCAAAGCCGTGGCGGCCACCAATGGTCATGGCTGGAGCCCGGCGCCTACCTGGGCCGCAGCCAGGCCCCGGAAGTGGCCGGCAGCCTGCTGCTGATCCTGCCACCCGACAGCACAGGCCAAGCCGATGTCTGGCTGCGCCGCGACAGCGCCGCCGTGATCCCGGACGACCTCGGCCAGGCCGCCCTGATCGCCGCTGGCTGGCAACAAGTGGTCAGCCACTACGACGCCGGGGTCACCCGCGAACACCGTCACTGAACCCAAGGACTCGCCCATGTTTCGCTCCGCCCTCGCCCTGCTCCTGGCCCTTGCCCTGCCGGCACTGGCCCTGGCCGATAACAGCAAGCCGCTGCGTATCGGCATCACCCTGCACCCCTACTACAGCTACGTGAGCAATATTGTCGGCGACAAGGCCGAGGTGGTTCCCCTGATTCCGGCGGGCTTCAACCCGCACGCCTACGAGCCGCGGGCCGAGGACATCAAGCGCATCGGCACCCTGGACGTGGTGGTGCTCAACGGTGTTGGCCATGACGATTTCGCAGACCGCATGATCGCCACCAGCGAAAAACCCGACATCGCCACTATCGAAGCCAATCAGAACGTGCCGTTGCTGGCGGCCACCGGCATTGCCGCGCGCGGTGCCGGCAAGGTGGTCAACCCGCACACCTTCCTGTCGATCAGCACCACCATCGCCCAGGTGAACAACATCGCCCGTGAACTGGGCAAACTCGACCCGGACAACGCCAGGCTTTACACGCAAAACGCCCGTGCCTACGCCAAGCGCCTGCGCGCCCTGCGTGCCGACGCCCTGGCCAAGGTCACCGAAGCCCCTGGCGCAACGTTCCGGGTCGCCACCATCCATGCTGCCTATGACTACCTGGTGCGCGACTTCGGTCTGGAGGTGACGGCCGTCGTCGAGCCTGCCCATGGCATCGAGCCCAGCCCGGCACAGCTGAAAAAGACCATCGACCAGCTCAAGGCACTGGACGTGCGGGTGATCTTCTCGGAAATGGACTTCCCGTCGGCCTATGTCGAAACCATTCAGCGTGAGTCCGGCGTGCGCCTGTATCCGTTGACGCATATCTCCTACGGCGATTACACCAAGGACAAGTACGAGGTGGAAATGAAGCGCAACCTCGACACGGTAGTCCGCGCCATTCAGGAGAACCGCGCATGACCGCTGCCGCCAAGCTGGTGACCGCCTGCGGGCCGCGCATCGAATTCGCCGGCATCGACCTGACCTTGGGCCGCACACGCATCCTCGAACAGGTCAGTTTCAGCGTGGCAGCAGGCAGCGTGCACGCCATCGTCGGCCCCAACGGCGGCGGCAAGAGCTCGTTGATCAAGACCCTGCTCGGGCAGATGCCACACCAGGGCCAGCTGACCCTGCATTGGCCAGGTGAGCGCGAAGTGATTGGCTACGTGCCGCAAGCACTGGAGTTCGACCGCGGCCTGCCAATGACCGTGGACGACTTCATGGCCGCCATGTGCCAGCGCCGCCCGGCCTTCCTCGGCCTGTCGCGGCGCGTGAAGCCAGCCATTGATGCAGCCTTGGTTCAGGTTGGCATGCTCGACAAGCGCACGCGGCGCATGGGTGCACTGTCCGGCGGTGAGCGCCAGCGCGTGCTGCTGGCCCAAGGCCTGATCCCCGAGCCGCAGTTGCTGGTGCTGGACGAGCCGATGTCGGCCCTCGATGAAGCCGGTATCCAGGTGTTCGAACAGTTATTGCAGGGCTGGCGCCAGGCCGGCACTACCGTTCTGTGGATCGAGCATGACCTGGAAGCCGTGTTGCGTCTGGCGGACCGGGTAACAGGCCTTAACCGCCAGGTGCTGTTCGATGCGCCGCCTGCCCAAGCCCTGACCCCGGAGCGCCTGCTTGGCCTGTTCTCCGTTCACCCGCGTAGCGAGAGCCTTGCCTGATGAGTTTTGAATTCTTTCGCCAAACGGTCCAGGACTGGGCCACTGCCGGCTATCTGCCCGAGGCGCTGGCCTACGGCTTCGTGGTCAACGCCCTGTTGGCCGGCCTGATGATCGGCCCGGTGCTAGGCGGCCTGGGCACCTTGGTGGTGGTCAAGCGCTTTGCCTTCTTCTCCGAAGCGGTCGGCCATGCGGCGCTGACCGGCGTGGCCATCGGTATCCTGCTGGGTGAGCCCTATACCGGCCCTTACGGCAGCCTCTTCGGCTACTGCCTGCTGTTCGGCATCCTGCTCAACTTCCTGCGCAACCGCACCGGGCTGTCACCGGACACGCTGATTGGCGTGTTCCTGTCGGTGTCGCTGGCGCTGGGCGCCAGCCTGCTGCTGATGCTGGCGGGCAAGATCAACGTGCACATCCTCGAGAACGTACTGTTCGGCTCGGTGCTGACCGTTAGCGCCCAGGACCTGCTTGTGCTGGGCATCGTCGCGGTGCTGGTACTGGCCTTGGCCCTGCCGCTGTACAACCGCATCATGCTGGCCAGTTTCAACCCGCAGCTGGCGGCTGTGCGCGGGGTAGCGGTAAAGACCCTGGACTATCTGTTCGTGGTGCTGGTCACGTTGGTGACCGTGGCTGCGGTAAAGGTGATCGGGGCCATCCTGGTCGGTGCGCTGCTGGTCATCCCGGCCGCCGCCGCTCGCCTGGTCAGCCAGTCGCTCAAGGGCTTTTTCTTCCTGTCGGTGCTGATTGCCACCATCAGCACCCTGTTCGGCATCCTGCTGCCGATCGTTTTCGACCTGCCAGTACCCTCAGGGGCCGCGATCATCCTGGTCGCCGGCATCTGCTTTGCCCTGGCCGCCCTGGCCCGCGCCCTCGTTCCCCGCCTGCAAGGAAACCCGGCATGAACTTCAAACACCTGACCCTGGCGCTGGCCCTGGCCGGCCTGCCGTCGCTGTCTTTTGCCACACAAGTGCTGACCACCCTGCCCGTCACCCACAGCCTGGCCAGCGCCCTGCTCGACGGCACTGCAGTACAGCTAAAACGTGCGGCGCCGGCCAACCTGCCGGCCAGCCGCCAGCCGTCGTACTTCAGCGGGCGCGGTGGCGCCAGCCTGGAGAAAGCCGCACAGCAGGCCGACGCGGTGATCGGCGTGCGTTCGATCTGGCGAGACGACCCGCTGTACCCAATGGCCCGGCGCAGCAACATCCGCATCGTCGAAATCGATGCCGCACGGCCGGTGGACGGTGCGCTGCCAGGGATTGCGGTCTCGGGTGATGACGCCTATGGCGCCTACCCCTGGCTCAACCCGACCAACCTGGGGCGTATGGCCGATGTGGTGGCCAACGATCTGGAGCGCCTGGCCCCAAGTGACAAAGCGAAGATCCAGGGCAACCTGGCGGGCCTCAAACGCCAGTTGCTGGAGGTTTCGGCCAGCAGCCAGACACGCCTGGCCAAGGTCGACAACCTGACTGTGGTGAGCCTGTCCGACCGGCTGGGTTACCTCGCCAGCGGGTTGAATCTGGACGTGGTGGAGCAGCCGCTGCCGGCCGAGTGGGATGCTGCCGCGCTCAAGGCGTTGGAGGAAAATCTTAAAGCGCAGGATGTCGCGTTGGTGCTGGACCACCGCCAGCCGGACGCGGCGGTGGCCGAAGTGATCAAGGCAGCCGGAGCCAAGCTGGTGGTGGTGGAGAGTGACCCTGACGATGCGTTTGCAGGGTTGAAGGCCAGTGTCGACCAGGTGGTGGGGGCATTGGGCGAAAGCTGATGGTGCCTGCGCCGGCCTCTTCGCGGGTAAACCCGCACAGGGACCTCACTGCCTTCCGAGCCAATGGTATCCCTGCAAAGGCCTTGAGGTACTGCACTGACCTCATGGTCAGTGCTAACCCTGTGGGAGCGGGTTTACCCGCGAAGAGGCCGGCAGAGGCAACACATGACTAACGCTTCATGCACCGCTGATAACGCTCATCCACCCGCCCGGCAAACCATGCCGTGGTCAGCTTGCGGGTAATCTTCGGGCTCTTCAGCTCGATGCCCGGTAGCACTGCGCGGGGCACCGGTTTGCCGGCTTTGGCATCCGCCAGGGCAAACACCCCGCTGTACAGCTTGCTGTCTTCGAACGCCAGGCTGTCACCCTCCTCCAACTGGCTTCGGATCTGCGGGTTACGCAGCCCCAGCTTCACCCCCAGCTTGCGCGCGGCCAGCTCGGTGCTTCCCGGCATGATCGCCCCCGGCGCCACCAGGTCGCCGTCCAGTGCCAACTTCACCCCCGTGACCTTGCTCAATGCCGCCTGGAATGCCGCATTGCGGCTGGCGTACCAGCCCGCGTTGAAGTCGGCAAACCGGTAAAGCTGACGCTCGTAGTTGGCCGGGTAGCCCAACAGGTGGGCAATACCGAAATACATGCCGCCGCGCCGGCTGAACACTTCCTGGCGAATCGTGCCTTCATGGCTGTAGGGGTAATCCCTTGCATGCTTTTCGGCGAAGTCGATGCTGACCTGCATCGGCCCGCCGGTGTGCACCGGATTCAGCCCGTCCAGCAAGGTCTTGCCCAGCGGCAGGCGTGCAACGACTTCGTCGTACAGTTCACTCAACTGCTTTTCGCTGCGCACCGTCTGCAACCGCTGCTGGTAGCTCTTGCCGTTGCCCGACGGCGTCTTCAGCGCACCGTCGACCAGCAGTTTGGGAATATGCAGGCGCGCAGCGCGGCGGTCGATCTCCTGGCGCGCGATACGCCCAAGGTTGGGCACCTGCGGGTCCGCAGTGAAGGTCGACTCCTGTTCGGTCACCGCCAGCACTGCGCACAGGTTGCTTTTACTGGGCGCTATGCGCTGGGCTTCGAAGGCTGCCTGGATATCCTTGGCCCAACCCTCGCGGTCCTTGACCTGGGCGGGTAACAGCCGCAACAGCTGCGCACGGACTTTCGCCGGGTCCGCTTCGGGCGCTTCTTCGCGGCGCCCGGCACAGCCTTGCAACAGCACCAGGGCCATCACCGAAATGGCCAGTAACCGGCCGTTCAGGGCTGTTCACCGACCAGATAGGTTTTGCTGATGTGGCGGAACTGCGGGTGCCCGGCACTGCCCATCAATTCGAACAACACCATCTCGCGGGTCACCACCTGCGCGCCGGCGGCACGCATGCGCGCCAGGCCTGCGGCCTTGCTGGCCGGGGTGCGGCTGTCGCAGGCATCCTCGACCACGAACACTTGCTTGCCCAGCGCCAGCAGGCCAAGCACGGTTTGCAGCACGCAAACATGGGTTTCCATGCCGCAGACGATCACTTGATCGCGCGCCATCAGGCTGGCTGGCAGGCACTCGGCGGCCACGCAGGAAAAGTGACTTTTCTCCACCACGTCGGCTGTCGGGGCTGCGGCCAGCAGTTCGGCCAGGGTATGGCCCAGGCCTTTGGGGTACTGCTCGGAAATCACTGTCGGCAGCGCCAGCTCGGCAGTCGCCGCCAGCAACCAGCGGGCCCGTGCCCGAGTGCCTTCGGGATCGCTCATGGCACTGATGAGTTTTTCCTGGATGTCGACGACCAGCAGCGTGGCCTTGAGTGGATCGATCAGCATTGCCTGCCTCTTGCCTGGGAAAAACCCTAGCCTCCCCCAGGCAAGCGGTGACGTCAATCAGGCGGACAGCCGAAGCGGCTGCAGTGACGCGGTAAGCGCAGCGAGCACACGGTCTTCCTGCTCATGGATGAAGAAATGGCCACCTGGGAACATCTGCAGCGAGAACGCGCCGTGGGTTTCATTGCGCCATGCCCGCAGTTGCTCATCACTGGCCCGGTCATCCACGCCACCCAGCACATGCAGGGGGCACTGCAACGCCGGTCGCTGGCGGTATGCATAAGTGCCGCACAACAGAAAATCGGCACGCAAGGTCGGCAAGGTCAGGCTCATCAGCTCCGCGTTGGCCAACACTTCCTCAGGCGTGCCCTGCAGCTCGCGCAACTCGCTGATCAGCTCAGCGTCGCTCTTGGGCTCGCGCCAGTTGTTGCCGTCGTAGTCTTCACGCCGGGTAGGTGCAGCGGTGCCGCAGGCGAACAAGGCCAGCGGCGCCGGGCAGCCCAACGCCTGCAGCTCATGGGCCAGCTCGAAGGCCAGCAGTGCACCCAGGCTGTGGCCGAGCAGCGCATAAGGAGCACTTGCCGCCAGCCGCTGCTCGCTGGCCAGTTGCCGGGCCAGACCTTGCATGTCGGTGTGCAGCGACTCGCCCATGCGCGCACCCCGCCCGGGCAACTCTACCGGGCGCACCTGCAACCAGGCCGGCAGCTTGCGCCGCCAGCGGCTGTAGACCATGGCGCTGGCCCCGGAGTACGGCAGGCACAGCAGGTTCAGCACGGTCACTGGGCGGCAGCTTCGGCCATTTTCTGGCGCAGGCTCAGCGGGCGCATGTCGGTCCAGACTTCATCGATGTAGGCCAGGCAGTCCTTCTTCAGGCCGCTTTTGCCCACGGCTCGCCAGCCGTTGGGGATGGCTTTGTAGTCGGGCCAGATCGAGTACTGCTCTTCGTGGTTGACCACTACCTGGAACTGGATATCGTCGCGGTCGAAAACGGAAGTCATTGCCTGTCTCCTTAAATGATGATGCCGCTGCGCGCCTGGCGCAGAGTGGCTTTCAAATAGACGTAGCAAGCGGTGTAAAAATTAACGGAATTGACTCGCTCCCATGCGGGCTCGGCCGGTGCCGGTATCAACGCTCAGGTACCACGCAACAGGTCGTGCGTATCGAGCAACCGGAACGCAACCTGCGGATTACGCTCCAGCCCACGCCGGATCGCCGCCGGGATAGACTGCCGGGTCTTGCGGCACAGCCCGGGCTGGTCGTCCAGTTCGATGACGATGCCGCGCATGGTCCGTACCTCGTTGTAACCGGGGGTGATGTGCACGCGGATGCCGAGGTTTTCGTACAGGCGCTGCTGCAGACGTTGGAGGTCTTCCAGATCCTTCAGGTTTTCCAGGCGTTCGAGCAGGCGTTTTTCCTCCTGCCGGGTCAGCAGGAGGATACGCTGGGCCGCCTGCGGATGGTCGGCCAGCTGTTCGCGGCCGCAGTCGCAGGCGCCAGGGGGGCAAGGTTGGCGTAAAGGAACAGGGGTACTCATAGGGCAAGCATAGCCTGTACCGACGGTCAGAGCTGCGCCAGCCGCGCACGCAGGAAGCTGACAAAACCCTGCACCGGCCGCGCCACCTGCCGGTGCTGCGGATACACAGCCGACAGCTGCAGCGCGGGCGGACGCCACCCATCCAGAACCGTCACCAGTTGCCCCTCCGCCAACGCCTGCCCAACGATAAAGGTCGGCAGGTAAGTAACCCCCATCCCGGCAATCGCAGCGCCCCGCAGCAACTCGCCATTGTTCGCCCGCATGCGCCCGGTCACCTGAATTGCCTGGGCTTTACCACCTTTGTGGAACTGCCACTGCACCTGCCGCGAATGCCCATAGGGCAGGCAGTCATGTGCGGCGAGCTCATCCGGTTTTTCCGGCACTCCCCGTGCTTGCAAATACGCCGGGCTTGCACAGTAGACGCGCTCGACACTGGCGATACGCCGGGCGATCAGGCTGGAGTCCTCCAGTGCACCAATCCGCAGCGCCAGATCATAGCCTTCACCAATCAGGTCCACGGCGCGGTCGCTCAGGTCTACCTCCACATCGACCTGGGGGTGCAGTTGCAGAAACTCGGTCAGCAGGCAGCCCAGGTGCGCCATGGCAAACGACAGCGGCGCACTGAGGCGCAAGGTGCCGCGCAGGACCTGGGCCTGACCGCTGATGTCGTGCTCGACCTGCTGCACTTCACCCAGCAAGCGCAGGGCCGACTGGTAGTAGTGCTGCCCCAGTGGCGTGGCATCGAGGCGCCGGGTGGAGCGGTTGAGCAGACGCACGCCCAGGCGCTCTTCAAGCTGCATCAGGCGCCGGCTGACCGATTGCTTGGACATGCCCAGACGGTCGGCGGCAGCAGTGAAACTGCCGGCCTCCATCACCTGGGCAAAGATCCGCATGTCTTCGTAAGGGTTCATTGTCTCGCTCTTGCTGACAGTCAAACACTTTATAGCGGCTTTTTCCCACGAGTGCATCTGCCTAATCTACGCACAAGTCGCAGCGATGGCCCCACAGGCCAGGCAAGACGCCCACTACCAACACTTGTACAGAAAAGGATTCGCTCATGAACATTGTCCACAAAGCCCTCACCACTTCACTCCTGGCCCTGTCCGTTTCCAGTGCCTTCGCCGCAGGCAGCCCAGGTGTCGAACAACACACCCAGGCCTTCCTCGAAGCCCTGGAGAAAGGGGGTGGCAAGCCGCTGGAACAGCTCACCCCGAACGACGCCCGCGCAGTACTGACCGGCGCCCAAGCCTCGGTCAAGGTCGACCTCTCAGGCATCGAAGTGAAGGAACGCACCATTGAGGCCAACGGCCAGTCGATCAAGCTGCAAGTGGTACGCCCGACCAATGTCAAAGGTGATCTGCCGGTGTTCATGTTCTTCCACGGCGGCGGTTGGGTGCTGGGCGACTTCCCGACCCACCAGCGACTGATCCGCGACCTGGTGGTCGGCTCGGGTGCAGTGGCGGTCTATGTGGACTACACCCCGTCACCAGAAGCGCACTACCCGACGGCGATCAACCAGGCGTACGCCGCGACCCGCTGGGTGGCCGAGCATGGCAAGGAGATCGGCGTGGATGGCAAGCGCCTGGCTGTAGCCGGCAACAGCGTCGGCGGCAACATGGCGGCGGTGGTTGCACTCAAGGCCAAAGAAGCCGGCACCCCTGCCCTGCGCTTCCAGTTGCTGCTGTGGCCGGTGACCGATGCCAGCTTCGAGACAGCGTCGTACAAGCAGTTTGCCGAAGGACACTTCCTGACCACCGGGATGATGAAGTGGTTCTGGAACAACTACACCCTTGATGCAAAGGCACGGGCGCAGATTTACGCCTCGCCGCTGCGGGCGTCCGCCGAACAGCTGAAGGGCTTGCCACCGGCCCTGGTGCAAACGGCTGAGTTCGATGTGCTTCGGGATGAAGGTGAGGCGTATGCCCGCAAGTTGAACGCGGCGGGCGTGACAGTAACCTCGGTGCGCTACAACGGAATGATTCATGACTATGGGCTGCTCAACCCGTTGAGCCAAGTGCCGGCAGTAAAGGCGGCGCTGCGGCAGGCGGGCAACGAACTTAAAGTGCATCTGCAGTGAGGCGATGAGCAAAAGACCCGCCTGGGCGGGTCTTTTGCTTCTATTTGCGGAAACGGCCCGCAGGCTTCAATGAATCTGCCATCGGTGCGGCAGGTCCGGCCCTTTCGCGGGTAAACCCGCTCCTACACAGGCCACCACAACCGTCAAATTTTGTGGTGGCCTGTGTAGGAGCGGGTTTACCCGCGAAAGGGCCGGCAAATCCTGCTCAGGGCTCAAACCCTTCCACAATGATCACCTCAGCCTTCGCCACTCCTTGGCGATGGCTGCATGCCTCTTGGTACAGCGCGGAGCGGTAACAGGCGACGGCCTGCGCGTACGAATCGAACTCGATCACCACGCTACGCTGAGGTGTAGCCCTCCCTTCCATCGCCTCGCTGCGCCCGCCACGGGCCAGGAAGCGACCGCCGAATGCCTTGAAGGCAGCCGGGGCGCGCTGGGTGTACTGCTGGTATTGCTCGGGGTCGGTCACGTCCACATGGGCGATCCAGTAGGCCTTCATGTGCTGCTCTCCTGTTACGGCGATATTTGTGTATGATGGTATACCATAAAATTCACCCCACCACAGTGAGCGTGCACCATGGCTTTCAACACCATCGAGGAACTTCTCGAGGACTACCGGCAAGGCAAGATGGTCCTGCTGGTGGATGACGAGGACCGGGAAAACGAAGGCGACCTGCTGATCGCCGCAGAGCGTTGCGACGCCCAGGCCATCAACTTCATGGCCCGCGAGGCGCGCGGGCTGATCTGCCTGACCTTGACCGACGATCACTGCCAGCGCCTTGGCCTGGAGCAGATGGTTCCGGCCAACGGTAGCGTGTTCAGCACCGCGTTCACCGTGTCGATCGAGGCGGCCACCGGGGTCACCACCGGCATTTCCGCCGCTGACCGGGCTCGCACCGTGGCAGCAGCGATGGCCCCCAACGCTCGCCCCGAAGACCTGGTACAACCTGGCCACATCTTCCCCCTGCGCGCCCGCGAAGGCGGCGTGCTGACGCGTGCTGGCCACACTGAAGCCGGCTGCGACCTTGCACGACTGGCCGGTTTCAGTCCGGCCTCGGTCATCGTTGAAGTGCTGAACGACGACGGCACCATGGCCCGCCGCCCCGATCTGGAGGTGTTCGCCGCCCGGCATGGCATCAAGATCGGCACCATCGCCGACCTGATCCACTACCGTCTGAGCACCGAGCAGACCATCAAACGCATCGGCGAGCGCGAGCTACCGACCGTGCATGGCACCTTCCGCCTAGTCACCTATGAAGACCGCATCGAAGGTGGCGTGCACATGGCCATGGTCATGGGCGACATTCGCCGCGAACAACCCACCCTGGTGCGGGTGCATGTGATTGACCCGCTGCGCGACCTGGTCGGTGCCGAATACGCAGGCCCCGCCAACTGGACGTTGTGGGCGGCGCTGCAGAAGGTGGCCGATGAAGGTGCTGGCGTCGTGGTGATCCTGGCCAACCACGAATCCTCCCAGGCCTTGCTTGAGCGCGTGCCACAACTGACCCACCCTGTGCGGCCCTATCAACGTGGCCAGTCCAAGGTGTATTCCGAAGTGGGTACCGGGGCGCAGATTCTGCAGGACCTTGGCGTGGGCAAGCTGCGTCACCTGGGGCCACCGCTGAAATACGCGGGGCTGGCGGGCTATGAGCTGGAGGTGGTGCAGAGCATCCCGTTCGACCCGGGGATGGATGGCTGAGAACACACAAGCAATTGATTTAGCGGGGCCCTGTAGGAGGGGGTTTACCCGCGAATGCGAGGGTGACACCACCGACGCATTCGCGGGTAAACCCGCTCCTACAGGGCCCTTGGTGCTTTTGACAGGGCGGAGTGATGGCCGGTCGGCCCATACCTCTTGCCAAAATCTTGGAATACCATAATATGATATCCCGTAGACCTTGAGTCTACAGGCCGGCATCTACAATTAAAAACGGCCACCAGAACACTTTGTTTTAGCTGCTCCCCGAACACTATTGGCGGGCGCACCAAAAGCCCCGCCTCGAATAACAAAAGCAACGAGGGCGTAACCATGCTGTTAAGCAAACGTGTAACCGCAGTGCTGTCTGCCAGCCTGCTGACCCTGGCATGTCAGGCCACCCAGGCCGCCGACAGCCTCAACTTCGTCAGCTGGGGCGGTACGACCCAGGACGCCCAGAAAGAAGCGTGGGCTGTACCGTTTACCAAAGCCACGAACATCAAGGTCGTGCAGGACGGCCCCACCGACTACGGCAAGCTCAAAGCCATGGTCGAGAGCGGTAACGTGCAGTGGGACGTGGTCGACGTCGAAGCCGACTTTGCCCTGCGTGCCGCCAGCGAAGGCCTGCTCGAACCCCTCGACTTCACCCAGATCAAGCGCGACAAGATCGACCCACGCTTCGTCTCCGATCATGGCGTCGGCTCATTCTTCTTCTCCTTCGTGCTCGGCTACAACGAAGGCAAGCTCGGCGCCAACAAGCCGGTGGACTGGACCGCGCTGTTCGACACCAAGACCTACCCCGGCAAGCGAGCCCTGTACAAATGGCCCAGCCCAGGCGTGCTGGAACTGGCCCTGCTGGCCGACGGCGTAGCCCCCGACAAGCTGTACCCGCTGGACCTGGACCGCGCCTTCAAGAAGCTCGACACCATCAAGAAAGACATCGTCTGGTGGGGCGGTGGCGCCCAGTCTCAGCAGTTGCTGGCCTCGGGTGAAGCTTCGCTCGGCCAGTTCTGGAATGGCCGCGTCTACGCCCTGCAGCAAGACGGTGCACCGGTGGGCGTGAGCTGGAAGCAGAACCTGGTCATGGCCGACTTCCTGGTCATCCCCAAAGGCGCCAAGAACAAGGACGCGGCGATGAAATTCCTGGCCAACGCCAGCAGCGCCGAAGGCCAGGCCGAATTCGCCAACAAGACCGCCTACGCGCCGGTCAACGTCGACAGCGTGGCCAAACTGGACAAAGACCTCGCGCCAAACCTGCCAACTGCCTACGCCCAGGACCAGGTCACCCTCGACTTCGCCTACTGGGCCAAAAACGGTCAAGCCATCGCGGCCCGCTGGAATGAGTGGTTGGTCAAATGAAAGTCGCCATCAACGCCCTGCACAATGCGCAAGGTGCCCCCACGGGTGCCGGCGCCCCGGGCACCATCCCGCGCCGCGCAAGCCTGAGCCAGCGCTGGAAAGGCAGCCGCAACCTGCTGCCCGCCCTGCTGTTCCTTGGCGTGTTCTTCTTCGCGCCACTGATCGGCCTGTTGCTGCGCGGGGTGCTGGAACCCACCCCGGGGCTGGGTAATTACGAGCAGCTATTTGCCAACTCGGCCTACGCGCGTGTGCTGTTCAACACCTTTTCGGTGGCCGGCGTGGTTACCCTGATCAGCGTGCTGCTGGGCTTCCCGCTGGCCTGGGCGATCACCCTGGTGCCCAAGGGCTGGGGCCGCTGGCTGCTGAACATCGTGCTGTTGTCGATGTGGACCAGCCTGCTGGCGCGCACCTACTCGTGGCTGGTGCTGCTGCAAGGCTCGGGGGTGATCAACAAGGCGTTGATGGCCACGGGCATCATCGATGCCCCGCTGGAAATGGTGCACAACCTCACCGGCGTGGTGATCGGCATGAGCTACATCATGATCCCGTTCATCGTGCTGCCACTGCAGGCGACCATGCACGCCATCGACCCGATGGTGCTGCAGGCAGGTTCGATCTGTGGCGCCAGCCCGTGGACCAACTTCTGGAAGGTGTTTCTGCCGCTGTGCCGGTCGGGGCTGTTCTCCGGGGCACTGATGGTGTTCGTGATGTCGCTCGGTTACTACGTCACCCCGGCGCTGCTGGGGGGTGCGCAGAACATGATGCTGCCCGAATTCATCATCCAGCAGGTGCAGTCGTTCCTCAACTGGGGCCTGGCCAGCGCTGCCGCCGCACTCCTGGTAGCGATCACCCTGGTGCTCTTTTACCTGTACCTGAAGCTGCAGCCGGAATCCCCGGTTGGCAACGCGAGGTAAACCGCCATGCTCCTGTCTCCCAATGCCATGGGCCGCCCGCTGCGTACGGGCCTGTACCTGACCACCGGGGTCATCGCGGCCTTCCTGCTGCTGCCGGTGGTGTTCATCGTGTTGCTGTCATTCGGCTCGTCACAGTGGCTGGTGTTCCCGCCACCGGGCTGGACCTTCAAGTGGTATGGCCAGTTCTTTTCCAACCCGGAGTGGATGGAGGCCGCGCTGGCCAGCCTGAAGGTGGCCATGCTGACCACGGTCGCCGCCGTGCTGCTGGGCCTGCCCACCGCGTTCGCCCTCGTGCGTGGCCGCTTCCCGGGCCGCGAACTGCTGTACGGGCTCTTCACCATGCCGATGATCGTACCGCTGGTGATCATTGCCGTGGCGGTGTACGCGCTGTTCCTCAAGCTTGGCTACACCGGCACGCTGTTTGCGTTCGTGGTCAGCCACGTGATCGTCGCCCTGCCGTTCACCATCATCTCGATCATCAACTCGCTGAAACTGTTCGACCAGTCGATCGAAGACGCCGCGGTGATCTGCGGCGCCTCGCGCCTGCAGGCCATCTTCAAGGTGACCTTCCCGGCCATTCGTCCCGGCATGATCGCCGGTGGCCTGTTCGCCTTCCTGGTGTCATGGGATGAAGTGGTGCTGAGCGTGATGATGGCCAGCCCCGACCTGCAGACCCTGCCAGTGAAGATGTGGACCACCCTGCGCCAGGACCTCAGCCCGGTGATCGCCGTGGCCTCGACCCTGCTGATTGGCCTGTCGCTGCTTGTCATGTTCATTGCCGCCGCCTTGCGCCGGCGCACCGAAACCAACGCCTGAGCGCGCGGAGATAACAACAATGAGTGCAGTGATCAAAGACAACGCGCACGGCAAGGCCCTGGTCAGCCTGCGCGGCCTGAACAAGCACTACGGCGACTTCACCGCCGTGGACAACCTCGACCTGGAGATCCAGGACGGCGAGTTCCTGACCTTCCTCGGTTCCAGCGGGTCGGGCAAGTCCACCACCCTGTCGATGCTGGCCGGCTTCGAAACACCGAGCAGCGGCGAGATCCTGGTCGACGGCCAGTCGCTGGTCAACGTGCCACCGCACAAGCGTGACATCGGCATGGTGTTCCAACGGTACTCGCTGTTCCCGCACCTGAATGTGCGTGACAACATCGCCTTCCCACTGGCCATTCGCAAACTCGGCGCTGCCGAAACCGCCAAGCGCGTCGACGCCATGCTCAAGCTGGTGCAACTGGAACAGTTCGCCCACCGCAAACCCTCGCAAATGTCGGGCGGCCAGCAGCAGCGCGTGGCGATTGCCCGGGCGCTGGTGTACGAACCACGTATCCTGCTGATGGACGAGCCGCTCGGCGCGCTGGACAAGAAACTGCGTGAAGACCTGCAGGACGAACTGCGCCAGTTGCATCGCCGCCTGGGCATCACCATCGTCTATGTCACCCACGACCAGGAAGAAGCCATGCGCCTGTCACAGCGCATCGCCATTTTCAGCCACGGCAAGATCGTCGGCCTGGGCACCGGTTACGACCTGTACCAGAACCCACCGAATGCCTTTGTCGCATCGTTCCTGGGCAACTCCAACTTCCTGCGGATCAAGGCCAGCAGCAACGGCGCGGGCAGCTTCGAAGGCCAGCCAGTGGCCATTCGCTTGACCCCGGGGCTGACCGCCTCGCAGGATGCACTGATCATGGTGCGCCCGGAAAAAGCCGTGGCCCTGACCGCTGAGCAGGCCACGCGCGAGCCGCTGCCGGCGGGTTGGAACGAGGTCAGTGCCAAGGTTGGTGAAGTGCTGTTCCTGGGTGAAAGCCAGACCTGCCATGTGGTAACTGCAGGGGGTACCGAGTTGACCGTGAAGGCACTGTCGGCGGCGGGCATGCCGATGCAGCCGGGCGACAACGTGAAGGTGCGCTGGGCAGTGGCCGACGCTTGCATTTATACCGAATGGGCCGAGAGTGACCTGAGCAAGTCGGCCGGGGCGCATTAACGCTCTTCTGCGTTGCAGCGCCTGCCAGATCGAGCACCGTCCGCGCGGCGCTCGACCTGACAGGCGCTGCACGATTGGAGGCGTACACCCCGTCACATTATCATCACGCCATTGTCGTAATCTGCCGGCCAACTCTATGCCACAGGCCACCCGGCATGCTCCGCCTGCTTGTCTTGCTGCTCACCCTGCTACCACTCGCGACCTTGGCTGAGCCCCTGCACCTGCGCGTGCAAGGCTCCAACACCATCGGCGCGGCCTTGCTGCCGGCGCTGGTACAGGGGCAATTGCGCGCGCAGCAGGCCACAGCCATCGAACAACAACCGGGCAAGGTTGCCAACGAGTGGGTGATTACCGCCCGCGACGTGCACGGCCAGCCCTTGCGCATCGACATTGCCGCCCACGGCTCAAGCACCGGCTTTGTCGCACTGGGCCGTGGCGAAGCGGACCTGGCCGCTGCCTCGCGGCCGATCAACGACAGTGAAGTCCGCCAGTTGCAGGCGCTGGGTGACCTGCGCGCAGCTGGTGCCGAACATGTGATCGGACTCGACGGCGTCGCAGTCTTCGTCCACCCCGACAACCCAATTCCCCAACTGAACACTCGGCAACTGGCGCAAATTTTTTCCGGGCAGATCCAGCGCTGGGAACAACTGGGCATACCTGGCGGGGCCATTCACCTGTATGCCCGAGACGACCGTTCCGGGACTTTCGAGACCTTCAAGGCACTGGTGCTGGAACCCCAGCACGGCGAGCTTTCGGCCAAAGCCAGGCGCTTCGAGTCCAGCGACGAACTGGCGGAGCGCGTGGGTAACGACCGCCAGGCCATCGGTTTCAGCAGCTTAGCCGCCGTACACGGGGCCAAGGTGCTCGCGGTGGCCGAGGGCGACGCGCCGGCCATGCTGCCGGAGCGCGCACGGGTGGCCAGCGAGGACTACCCGCTCTCGCGGCGCCTGTACTTTTACCTGCCAGCCAACCCCAAGCCCCAGGCCAAGGCCCTGGCCGATTTCGCTCAGAGCCCGGCCGGCCAGGCGATCATCGCCCAGCAGGGTTTCGTTTCGCAGCAGGTCAAGGCCGTGTCTGTTGCCCCCCAACGTGACATGCCACCGCGCTATCGTACCTTGGCCCGGCAAGCGCAGCGCCTGAGTGTGAACTTCCGTTTCCAGGAAGGAAGCGCCAGCCTGGACAACAAGGCCCTGCGCGATGTGCAGCGGGTGGCAGAGTACCTGCGCCAGGCCGGGAAGCTACAGGGCAAGGCAGTGCTGGTTGGGTTCGGCGACCCCAAGGAAACCCCCGGGCGCGCAGCCCTGCTCTCCCGCCTGCGCGCGCAAGCGGTGCGCCGCGAACTCGCGCGCGGAGGGGTGGAGGTGATGCAGGTGACCGGGATGGGCGATGAATTGCCAGTGGCCGGGAATGACCTGGAGCAAGGCCGGCTGCGCAACCGGCGGGTCGAAGTGTGGGTGTATTGATCCGGCCCTGTACACATCCCTGTAACAGCCTTTTTGCTGCAAAGAGGCCCGAACAAGGGCCCCATCGCAGCACAAGGCTGCTTCTACAGGCTGTACAGCAGGCTCCGCGTTATCAGCGGGTGACTGTGCGCATGGTCACGAACTCTTCAGCCGCCGTCGGGTGCACGCCGATGGTTTCGTCGAACTGCTGCTTGGTCGCACCGGCTTTAAGCGCAATGCCCAGGCCCTGAATGATCTCGCCAGCGTCAGGACCGACCATGTGGCAGCCCAGCACCTTGTCGGTCTCGGCATCGACCACCAACTTCATCAGGGTCTTTTCCTGAATGTCGGTCAGGGTCAGCTTCATGGCCCGGAAGCGGCTTTCGAATACCTGCACCTTGTGCCCGGCCTCCAGCGCCTGCTCTTCGGTCAGGCCCACGGTACCGATTGGCGGCTGGCTGAACACCGCAGTGGGGATGTTCTGGTAATCCACCGGGCGGTATTGCTCGGGTTTGAACAGGCGCCGCGCCACGGCCATGCCTTCAGCCAAGGCCACTGGAGTCAACTGCACACGGCCGATCACATCGCCAATGGCAAGTATCGAGGGCGCGGTGGTCCGGTACTGCTCATCAACCCGGATGTAGCCGCACGCATCCAGCTCGACGCCGGTGTTTTCCAGGCCCAGATTGTCCAGCATCGGGCGCCGGCCAGTGGCATAGAACACACAGTCGGCTACCAGCTCGCGGCCGTCCTTGAGCGTGGCCTTGAGGCGGCCATCTTCGAGCTTGTCGATGCGCTGGATGTCGGCGTTGAACTGCAAGTCGAGGCCGCGCTTTTCCAGCTCTTCCTTCAGGTGGGTGCGCACCGAGCCATCGAAGCCGCGCAGGAACAGGTCGCCACGGTACAGCAGTGAGGTGTCGGCACCCAGGCCCTGGAAGATGCCGGCAAATTCGACGGCGATATACCCCCCGCCTACCACCAGCACGCGGCGCGGCAGGCTCTTGAGGTAGAAAGCTTCGTTGGAGGTGATGGCCAGTTCCTTGCCGGGGATGTCCGGTACCTGCGGCCAGCCACCGGTAGCGATGAGGATGTGTTCGGCGGTGTAGCGCTGACCGTCCACTTCCACTTCATTGGCACCCGTCAGACGCGCGTGGCCCTGCAACAGGGTCACCCCGCTGTTGACCAGCAGGTTACGGTAGATACCGTTGAGGCGCTCGATTTCCCGATTCTTGTTGGCAATCAGGGTGCCCCAGTCGAAATGCCCCTCTTCCAACGTCCAGCCGAAACCCGCGGCCTGCTCCAGCTCATCGGCAACGTGCGCGCCGTACACCAGCAGCTTTTTCGGCACACAACCGACGTTGACGCAGGTCCCCCCCAGGTAGCGGCTTTCAGCCACTGCCACTTTGGCGCCAAAACCGGCAGCAAAACGCGCTGCGCGTACACCACCGGACCCGGCGCCAATCACGAACAGATCAAAATCGAAGGCCATGTATTCACTCTCCTAGGCAGGCGTCCAGCATACCGCCGTTGGCCGCAGCAAACAAAAAAGCCACCCCGAAGGATGGCTTTGAGGCCAGCAGGGCTTGTCAGTAAGCCTTGCCAGTCTTGTAGTAGTTCTCGAAGCAGAAGTTGGTCGCGTCGATGTAGCCTTCGGCACCACCGCAGTCGAAACGCTTGCCTTTGAACTTATAGGCAATCACGCAGCCATCTTTGGCCTGCTGCAGCAGGGCATCGGTGATCTGGATTTCACCGCCTTTGCCTGGTTTGGTATTGGCGATGATGTCGAAGATATCCGGGGTCAGGATGTAACGGCCGATGATCGCCAAGTTCGAAGGCGCGTCTTCCGGAGCCGGTTTTTCGACCATGTTGGTCACACGGAAAATGTCGTCGCGGATCATTTCACCGGCGATCACACCATACTTGTTGGTTTCCTGCGGGTCGACTTCCTGGATGGCGACGATCGAGCAGCGGTACTGTTTGTACAGCTTGACCATCTGCGTCAGCACGCCGTCACCTTCCGGGTTGACACACAGGTCATCCGCCAGCACCACCGCGAACGGCTCGTCGCCGATCAGTGGGCGGCCAGTGAGGATGGCGTGGCCGAGGCCTTTCATTTCGGTCTGGCGCGTGTACGAGAACGAGCACTCGTCGAGCAGACGACGAATACCGACCAGGTATTTTTCCTTGTCGGTGCCCTTGATCTGGTTCTCCAGCTCGTAGCTGATGTCGAAGTGGTCTTCCAGGGCCCGCTTGCCGCGCCCGGTAACGATGGAGATCTCGTTCAGACCAGCATCCAATGCTTCTTCAACGCCATACTGGATCAGTGGCTTGTTGACCACCGGCAGCATTTCCTTGGGCATGGCTTTGGTAGCAGGCAGGAAGCGAGTGCCGTAGCCGGCTGCCGGGAACAAGCATTTTTTGATCATATACGTCCTTACAAGAGGCTAGGCCTGTGGAATTCGGCGCAGTCTAATCAGGCGGCAGTCACCTTACAATGCCTCCCGATAACGACCATTGCCATCATAGAGATATCCCAGTGTAGATAGTTCCGGGGGATCGTGAATATTGCTGTCATACATGACCGTTGGATGACAGGCAAATCAGCGTGCCTGAGGCGGCCTCGTCGACGGGTTCACCGGCGAAAAGGCCGCCACCGGCTTACATCAACTCCCCGTCCCTTGTCCGATCAGCACC
Organism: Pseudomonas sp. LTR0; assembly: GCF_036630035.1. Classification (NCBI taxonomy): domain Bacteria; kingdom Pseudomonadati; phylum Pseudomonadota; class Gammaproteobacteria; order Pseudomonadales; family Pseudomonadaceae; genus Pseudomonas; species Pseudomonas sp. LTR0. The sequence continues at coordinate 2,111,518 of NZ_CP123734.1, read as the reverse complement.
CCATCAACCTGCTGACCATACAGGTTCACCCCATCATTGGCATGAAACTTCACCCGCGTTTTCTCGATGGATCCCTCCACCAGCCGCGGGTCCTGTGGCCGCTCGTGGCGGTTGATCCACGCCGCCACGTCCCAGGCCTGCTGGTCGCTGAGGCTGCCGGGCTTGCCCAGCGGCATGTTGTACTTGATGAACGACGCAGCGGTGTTGATGCGGTGCATGCCAGCACCCCAGTTATAGGAGTCCTTGCCCCAAAGCGGCGGCATTACGTACTCGCCTGCGACCTTTTGCCCTTCACCGTTATCGCCATGGCAAATCGCGCATTGTTCGCGGTAAACCTGCTGGCCGCGCTTGAAGTCATAACCGCCCTTGGGTTGTGCCACCTCCGGATAACCACGCCCGACACTCTCCACACCGGTCGGTGCCTTGGTCGACAGCCAGTATGAATACACTGCCAATGCCGTCATCTGCGGGCTGTCAGCGGCCGGTGGCTTGCCGTTCATGCTGAACTGGAAACACCCCTGGATACGCTCGGCGAAGGTGTTGACCTTGTCATTTTTCTTGCGATACGCCGGGTACATCGGGTAGGCGCCCCACAGCGGCGCCGAATGCGCCAACCGCCCCTGATCGAGGTGGCAGTTACTGCAGTTCATGCCATTGCCCACAGCCTCGGGCATCAATCGGCGGGTATCGACAAACAAGGCATGGCCTTCACGCACCATCTTGCCAAAGGCATTATCGGGCAATTCACTCTCTGCGGGCGGCACGAACTGCGGTGCCGCCTGCACAGCGGGAACCTTCAACTGCGACTGGTCTTCCATGGCGATCGGCGTGGCCTGGGCGCTGCCCACGGTCAGCAGCAACAAGACTGGAATCATGGTTTTCATGGCGTGACCTCCTGGCTGGCGGGGCGAGCGAAGAACTCGGCAACGGCCTTGACCTCCTCATCGGTCATGGCCTTGGCCACGCCGACCATCAGCTGATTGGGGTCATTGCTGCGGCTGCCGTCACGCCAGGCGTTGAGCTGTGCCACCAGGTAACTGGCGGGCTGGCCGGCCAAGGGCGGGAAGTGTTCGCCCACTCCGCCGCCTCCCGGCCCATGGCATTGCACGCAGCCAGGAATCTGCCGACTCCAGTCGCCGTACAGGGCCATGCGGGTGGCAGGGTCATTGGCAATCTGCTGCCGGCGCAGGTCGCCAGCGGGCGCTGCCGGCAAGCTGGCCAGGTAGGTACTGACGGCCTTGATTTCATCGTCGCTCAAGGCCTTGGCCAAGGGCTCCATCACTGGCTGCTTGCGGCTGCCGTTGCGCCAGTCATGCAACTGCTTGGCAAGGTAACCGGCCGGAAGCCCGGCCAACCGTGGAAAGCCGGCGGCGGCAATGCCCTTGCCATCCGGGCCATGGCAACCAAGGCAGGCCATGGCAGCGGGGTTGGCTCCCCCCTGGGTGAAGACCTTCTGACCGTCAGCGGCATGTGCCGTGGGCCAGATCAGGATCAGCAGGCTGCCGATCATCACGCGTCTCAACGGTGTCATCACGAATCTCCTTTTCTTTTGTTATATGTTTAGGCTTAAAACATATAAGCAGAGAAAGGAAGACCCTTTGCCTCAGATCAACTTCCGGAGATGCATTCGGTTGCGGCAGTGCGCACATCCCCAAGGCGCAGTGGGAAGTTATTCAGCCGCTCGTGCAGTTTGATGCTGCTGCCGCTGCCCCGCTTGTCGATATCCACCAGCGCCGCCGGGCCCGCACTTGATGCGATTTTCTGCGGTACGATCAGCCGCAGGCCGTCACCACGCTGCTCTTCGGTCAGCGGGTCACGCGTATCGGCCAGCTTCTGCTTTACGCAATCGGCATAGGCACGCGGGCTCTTGCCAGAGATCACGTCCAGCGTTTCATGCGATTGTTCCAGCTCCGCGACACTCACGCAGCCACCCAGCGCCACCGACAACGCCGCCACCATCCACTTCATTTGCAGCACCTCTGCCTTCAAGAATTCGCTTCGACCACATCCAGGCGGTTTTGCTCCCTGCTTTGGCAGAATTATCCACGCCTGGTGATCAGCGCGGCAGTGTAACGGCACATCGTGGTATCTTTTGCTTTTGCAGATCCAAACCTTGCGGAGCATCACATGAAATTCGTACACCAGCGCGAGCACCTCAACGAGGACGATATCGTCGTCATCGAGTGCTCCCAGCGCTGCAATATCCGCCTGATGAACGACGCCAACTTCCGCAGCTTCAAGAACGGCGGCCGTCATACTTACCACGGCGGCCATTTCGAGAAGTTTCCGGCGAAGATAACCGTACCCAGCACCGGCTTCTGGAACATCACCATCGATACCGTGACCACTCGCCCGATCTCGGTCACCCGCAAGCCAACCCTGACCCACAAGATCAAGATCATCCGTCGCTCGTCGTCGAAACTCAGATAAGGCCACCATGACCCAGACCATCAAGTACGTCATCAAATACAAGCTCGACGGCCAGCGTCGCTGGGATTTCGCGTTGATGCCCGATGCCTCGCAAGAGCAAGCCCTCGAGGCCCTGCGCAAGATCCACGGCGAAGACGCCGACAAAATCAGCGACATTCAGGTCAGCAAGGCCCTGTAAGACTCGCCGCAAGTCCCCGCCGCACCGCTCGCCCCACGCAAGGAGAATCGCATGAGCCATTGGCCCGACCGCCGTATCCTCGACCTGCTGGGCATCGAGCTGCCCATTCTGCAGGCCCCCATGGCGGGGGCCACCGGCTCAGCCATGGCCATTGCCGTGGGCCTGGCAGGTGGCCTGGGCGCCCTGCCCTGCGCCATGCTCAGCGGCGAACAGGTGCGCGCCGAGATCGCCGCATTCCGCGCTGGCTGCCCGGGGCACCCGTTGAACCTGAACTTCTTCTGCCACCAGCCACCAGCGCCCGATGCCGAACGCGATGCACGCTGGAAGCAGGCACTTGAGCCCTATTACAGCGAAGTGGGCGCCGATTTCGCAGCGCCCACCCCGGTGTCCAACCGCGCGCCTTTCGACGAGCAGAGCTGCCAACTGGTCGAAGCCTTGCGCCCGGAGGTGGTGAGCTTCCACTTCGGTCTGCCCAAGGCCGAGCTGCTGCAGCGGGTAAAGGCCAGCGGTGCCAAGGTACTGTCCAGCGCCACGACCGTGGAAGAAGCAGTCTGGCTGGAGCGCAATGGCTGCGACGCGATCATTGCCATGGGTTATGAAGCCGGTGGCCATCGTGGCATGTTCCTCAGCGATGACATCACCAGCCAGATAGGCACCTTCGCTCTGGTACCGCAGGTGGCCGATGCCGTCGGCGTGCCGGTGATTGCCGCCGGTGGTATCGGCGACCACCGCGGGCTGTTGGCGGCACTGGCCCTGGGCGCCTCGGCAGTGCAGATCGGCACGGCTTACCTGTTCTGCCCCGAGGCCAAGGTGTCGCCAGCGCATCGCCGGGCGCTGGACAGCGCGCCTGCCAGCGACACCGCGCTGACCAACCTGTTTACCGGCCGCCCGGCGCGCGGCATCAACAATCGCATCATGCGCGAGCTAGGGCCGATGAGCGAACTTGCACCGCGCTTTCCGCTGGCGGGTGGGGCATTGATGCCTTTACGGGCGATCACCGACCCGCAGGGTAATAGTGACTTCAGTAATCTTTGGTCGGGGCAGGCATTGCGGCTGGGGCGGCACATGCCAGCAGGTGAGCTGACCCGGGAGATCGCCGGGAAGGCACTGGCAGTGATCGGCCACCAGGCATTCTGACAGGCAGGCTAGGCCTCTTCACGGCAACTGGTTTATCGCTATATAGTTATGGCTATAACGATAACCTCAAGGATCTGTCTTCATGCGCTTGCGCTCACCCCAGTTGACCTTCACAGCCCTGCTCAGCCTGCTGGCCTTCAACACGGCCTGGGCCGACGAAGTCCAGGTCGCGGTCGCAGCCAACTTCACAGCTCCTGTCCAGGCCATCGCCAAGGCCTTCGAAAAAGACACTGGCCACAAACTGGTCGCGGCCTATGGCGCCACCGGGCAGTTCTATGCGCAGATCAAGCATGGTGCTCCGTTCGACGTGTTCCTCGCCGCTGACGACACCACCCCCAAGAAGCTTGAAGCAGAAAAGGAAACCGTACCCGGTTCGCGCTTTACCTACGCCATCGGCACCCTGGCCCTGTGGTCTGCGAAGGAAGGCTACGTAGACGCCAAGGGTGAAGTGCTGAAGAAGAACGCATATAAACACCTGTCCATCGCCAACCCGAAAGCTGCTCCTTACGGCCTGGCCGCCACGCAGGTACTGGACAGGCTGAAGCTCACCGAGGCCACCAAAGGCAAGATCGTCGAAGGCCAGAACATCACCCAGGCCTTCCAGTTCGTCTCCACCGGCAACGCCGAGCTGGGCTTCGTCGCCCTGTCGCAGATCTACAGGGATGGCAAGGTGGCCAATGGCTCGGCCTGGATCGTGCCGTCCGACCTGCACGACCCGATCCGCCAGGACGCTGTCATCCTCAACAAAGGCAAGGACAATGCGGCCGCCAAGGCACTGGTCGAATACCTCAAAGGCCCCAAAGCCGCAGCGGTGATCAAATCCTATGGTTATGAACGCTGATGCCACTGGATGCCAGTGACCTGGGAGCCATCTGGCTGACCGTAAAACTGGCCAGCCTGACCACCCTGATCCTGCTGGTTATCGGCACACCCGTCGCCTGGTGGCTCGCGCGCACGCGCTCATGGCTGCGCGGGCCGGTGGGGGCGGTGGTGGCACTGCCGCTGGTACTGCCACCTACGGTGATCGGCTTTTACCTGTTGATCGCCCTCGGCCCGCATGGCTGGCTCGGGCAGGCCACCCAGGCGCTGGGCCTGGGCACTGTGGTGTTCAGCTTCACAGGCCTGGTGATTGGCTCGACGGTGTACTCCCTGCCGTTCGTGGTACAACCACTGCAGAATGCCTTTGGCGCAATCGGCCAGCGGCCCCTGGAAGTCGCCGCCACCCTGCGCGCCAGCCCATGGGACACTTTCGTTCATGTGGTGCTGCCGCTGGCCCGCCCTGGCTTCGTCACTGCCAGCATCCTCGGCTTTGCCCACACGGTCGGCGAGTTTGGCGTCGTACTGATGATCGGTGGCAACATCCCCGACAAGACCCGCGTGGTTTCAGTGCAAATTTTCGATCACGTCGAAGCCATGGAGTACTCGCAAGCCCACTGGCTGGCCGGTGCCATGCTGGTGTTCTCTTTCCTGGTGCTACTTCTGCTGTACGCTGGACGCCGCGGCAAAACTGGCTGGAGCTGAAATGACCGCATCGATTGTGGCGCGCCTGAAACTGGCGCGCGACGACTTTACCCTGGACGTCGACCTGCACCTGCCCGGGCGCGGCATCAGCGCGCTGTTCGGCCATTCTGGCTCCGGCAAGACCAGCTGCCTGCGCTGCCTGGCCGGGCTGGAACGGGCCGCCAGCGCCTATATCGAGGTCAACGGCGAAGTCTGGGAAGACAGCACCCGTGGCCACTTCCAGGCACCGCACCTGCGTCCGGTGGGCTATGTGTTCCAGGAGGCCAGCCTGTTCCCGCACCTGTCGGTGCGCGGCAACCTTGCGTTCGGCTGGCGCCGGGTAGCGCCCGCTGAACGCAAGGTCAGCCTCGACCAGGCTTGCCAACTGCTGGGTATCGGCCACTTGCTGGACCGCCGCCCGGCAACCCTGTCTGGTGGCGAGGCGCAGCGGGTGGGTATTGCCCGCGCCCTGCTCAGCAGCCCACGGTTGTTGTTGATGGACGAGCCGCTGGCAGCCCTCGACGGCCCGCGCAAGCGCGAGATACTGCCCTTCCTGGAGCGCCTGCATGACGAACTGGACATCCCGCTGATATATGTTAGCCACGCCCAGGATGAAGTCGCGCGGCTGGCCGACCACCTGGTGTTGCTGGAACAAGGCCGGGCGATCGCCAGCGGCCCGATCGGCGAAACCCTGGCTCGCCTCGACCTGTCGCTGGCCCAGGGCGACGATGCCGGGGTAGTGTTCGAGGGTATGGTGGTAGGGCACGACTCGCACTACGGCCTGCTTGACCTGCGCCTCCCCGGCAGCAGCGGGCCGCTGCTGCGCATCACCCACGCGGCACAGGTGATGGGCAGCACCCTGCGCGTCAAGGTGCAGGCCCGGGACGTCAGCCTGGCACTGGCGGCGGACAGCGCATCGAGCATCCTCAACCGCCTGCCGGTACGTGTGCGCGAGAGCCGCCCGGCGGCCAACCCGGCGCATGTGCTGGTCAGCCTGGATGCCGGGGGCAATGCCTTGCTTGCACGCATCACCCGCTTCTCGGCAGACCAGCTCGGCTTGCACACAGGGCAGGTACTGTTCGCCCAGATCAAGTCGGTGGCCCTTTTGGGTTGAGCATCCTTCGCGCGCGTATTGTCCATTGAGCTGTGACCCGATCGAGGCCTGCAGCCCATGCCCGACTGCCCCCTGCCGCGCACCCTGCACTACGTTGACGACAGCCAGCCGGGCCTGACCCGTCGGCGCTGGCGCGACCGTTTCATCTATCTGGATGCCGATGGCCAACGGGTACGCGACAGCGACACCCTCTCGCGCATCGCCGCACTGGTGATTCCCCCGGCCTACACCGATGTGTGGATCTGCGCCGATCCGCAAGGCCACCTGCAAGCCACTGGCCGCGATGCCCGTGGCCGCAAGCAGTACCGCTACCACGCGCAGTGGCGCGAACTGCGCGACCAGCACAAATACGGGCGCATGCTTGCGTTCGCTCAGGCCCTGCCAAAGCTGCGCGCACAGCTGGAAGCTCACCTGGCGCGGCCAGGGCTGGACCGGGAAAAGGTAATGGCGCTGGTAGTGAGCCTGCTGGACCACACCCTGATTCGGATTGGCAACCAGCGCTACCTGCGCGATAACAAGTCGTATGGACTGACCACCCTGCGCAATCGCCATGTGCAGGTCAAAGGCAGCAACATTCGCTTCCAGTTCCGCGGCAAGCGCGGCGTCGAACACAACGTCACCCTCAACGATCGGCGCCTGGCCAACTTGCTCAAACGCTGCATGGAACTGCCTGGACAGGCGCTGTTTCAGTACCTGGATGAAAACGGCCAGCGCCATAGTGTCGGCTCCAGCGAGGTCAATCAGTTTTTGCAGCAGTTGACCGGCGCCGACTTCACCGCCAAGGACTATCGCACCTGGGCCGGCAGCAGCCTGGCATTGCACCTGCTGAGGCCCTTGGCCTGGGAGCCGGAGAGTGAAGCCAAGCGTCAGGTCGCCGCGATAGTCCGCCAGGTAGCCACGCGCCTGGGCAATACGCCGGCAGTGTGCAGGCGCTGCTACATCCACCCGGCAGTCCTGGAGCACTATACGTTGGGGCGCCTGGCCAATTTGCCGAAAAACCGTGTGCGCAAAGGCCTGGACCCGGAGGAAGTGGCCTTGCTGTTGTTTCTTCAGGCTCTCGAGGAACAGGAGGACCATTAAGCTTGTCTATTCAGCCCATGATGCGAAGAAATTTCCCATTAGCCGCCAACCCCCCTATTCTTGGCAGCGAGCGCCTTGGCCGACAAACCGTTGACGGTTTGCTTTGGCACCTGCAACTGAAGACACGCAACAGAATTTGTCTGTCGGGGAATTAATATCCGCCGAAAGCGTCTTTAATGAGAAGGAAGAGGGACAAGCTCCCGCCGCCGGGGCAACTAGCCCTGCGGATTTTTATATCACCAAGGAGAACTACATGCTGATACTCACCCGTAAGGTTGGCGAAAGCATCGTCATCAACGATGACATCAAAGTCACCATTCTGGGCGTCAAAGGGATGCAGGTGAGGATTGGTATCGATGCACCGAAAGATGTTCAGGTCCATCGAGAAGAGATCTTCAAACGCATCCAGGCCGGTAGCCCGGCGCCGGAGAAGCACGAAGACTCCCACTGAGCCTCCCCCCGAGGGGCATGGATGCGCTCGACCGCCAGTCTCAGGTGCGCAGCAACTGATGCACAGTGGCGATCATCTCATCCATGTCGAACGGCTTGTCGAATATTGCGGCAAACAGGGCCGGGCATCCTTGGCTGGCCTGTGCGCCGCTCATGAGGATGACCGGCAACTCGCTTAACGCCGGGTCCTCGCGGATGGCACGCGCCAACTCCTCACCGTTGAGTAGCGGCATCATGTAGTCGGTAATCACCAACTGCACGCGCTTTTCCTTCAAAGCCTCCAGTGCTTTGCTGCCATTGCTCGCCTTTTCCACCAGGAAACCTTCGTCCTCAAGGGCAAAACCGAGGATATCGGCGATCAGGTATTCGTCATCGACAATCAGGATGGTATTCATCAGCTCGTCCGTCACCCGCTCCCCTGCGGCATCGGCGTTCCCGAGAGCACACCACAGGCACCTTCGAACGCCTTGCGCAAGGTAATGCCTTGCGGCCCGATCAGCAGCTCGTGCAAGGCCGGGTCATGATGGCTGTCACGTACTTTGAGGACCGACAGCATGCGCCGTAGTTGCGAGTCCAGTTCGACAAAGCGCATCAGCATAAGGTTGTCGACGATACTCGACAGGTCCGGTGCGGGGGCGCTTATTTCCGCGCCGAAGATGTCGCGCATCTCCCAGGTCAGGATCACACTGACATCGCGCGCGCGCAACTCACCCGCCAGCGCGCGGAAAAACGCATTGAGCCGCGTCGAGTCAATTGCCAGCCGGCTGAATGCACCAAGGCTGTCGATCACCACGCGCTTGCTGCCCTGCGCCGCCACACGCTCCAGCAGCCGCGCGCCAACCTGGTCCAGCAAGCCCTCGGTGGTCGGCTGCCAGCACAGTTGCAAGCTACCACCCTGCTCCATCGCGGCAAAATCGTAACCGAGCGAAGCGGCCTTGCTGCGCAGACGTTCGGGCGTTTCGTAAAAACCGAAATGCAACCCCGGCGCCTGCGGGGTGCTGGCACCGAGAAAGGCCAGGCCCAATGACGTCTTGCCACTTCCTGAAGGCCCCATCAACAGGCTGACTGACCCAGTGGCCAAGCCCCCGCCAAGCATTTCATCGAAGGCTGGCACACCACTGCTGACACGCGCCAAGGTGCCGCTGCCCAACTGGCTGGGGTGGCTGAACAGGGCTTCCAGGCGAGGATAGACCTGCATGCCGGACTCATCGATAAGGCATTCGTGACGCCCCGACAACGCGCCACTGCCACGGGTCTTGCGCAACTGAACATGGCGCACGGCGCGGCTGCCCACCAATTGCTCACCCAGTTCGATCACGCCATCGACCATGGTGTGTTCCGGGCTGCCTTCGTCCAGCCGGGCACTGGTCAACAGCAGAACGGTGCAGCCGGCGAAGGCTGCATGCCCCTGCAGTTCAGAGACGAACTTTTTGGTGTCCAGCGCGGTTTCCGCACGTACCCGGGCATTGAGCACACCGTCGACGATCAGCAGGCTGGCCTGTTGCCGGGCGATTTCCTGGCGCAATAACCGCACCACCGCTTCCAGCCCGTCCTGCTCAAGGGTATCAAAGGCACTGACGAACTGGATTTGGTCGCCGACCAGCGCCGGATCGAAGAAGTCCAGCGTGGACAGGTACTGGAACAAGCGTTCATGCGACTCGCTCAGCAAGGTGGCCACCAGCACCCGACCACCGCCCCGCACATGGCCGCAGGCCAACTGATTGGCGAGGATGGTCTTACCAGCCCCCGGTGGCCCCTGGATAATGTAGGAGGCGCCAGCTACCAGGCCACCCTTGAGCAACGCGTCGAGCCCGTCGATCCCCGTTACCAGTCGCTTCAGTGCCTGTGCCATGTTGTCTACCTGTCGAGTGGGCTATCCGTCTGGTCCTGATACATTGGCAAGTACAGTTGCATGCAAGTTCCCCAGCCAGGCTCGCTATCGACACAAATGGCGCCGCCGCTTTGCCGGGCGAAACCATAGACCTGGCTAAGCCCCAGGCCGGTACCCTTGCCAAAAGGCTTGGTGGTGAAAAACGGCTCGAAGATACGCGGCAGTATTTCTGTGGGTATACCTTCGCCGCTGTCTTCCACCTTGAAGCGCACGAAGCTGCCCTTGAGCCCTTCAACTTCGCCGAGCAGCTCGACCACATCGACAGTCAGGCTGATCCGGCCATGCCCCTCGATGGCGTCACGGGCATTGAACAACAGGTTGAGCAACACCATCTGCAGTTGCCCGGCATCCACCTCGATCAGCGGCAGGTCCGGTTGCAGCAATACCTCCAAGTCAATTGAGCCTGGCAAAGCATGCTCAAGCAGGCCACGCGTAGCGGTAACCAAGTCTGAAGGGGCAACGCTGGCCACATCGAGCTTGCGGTGCCGGGCAAAGCTGAGCAGTTGCTGGGTCAGTTCGGTGCCGCGCTGGCTGGCATCGAGGATGTGCTGCAACATGCGCTGGGCGCGTGCCGGGTCCTGGGTGGCCAGCGCCAGGCGCGCCGAGCTGATGATGATGGTCAACATGTTGTTGAAGTCGTGCGCCAGACCACCGGTCAACTGGCCGAGGGCTTCAAGCTTCTGCGCCTGGAACAGCTGGGCGCGCACTGCGTCCAGCTGCAGCGCCGACTCGCGACGGTCAGTGATATCGCGTGTCACCTTGGCCAGGCCTATGATCTGGCCATTTTCATCACGGATCACATCCAGTGCAGCCAGGGCCCAGAACTGCGTGCCGTCCTTGCGCACCCGCCAGCCTTCGTCCTGCGCCACACCCTGCTCCAGCGCCTGGCGCAGCAACTGATCGGGGCGGCCATCCGCACAATCCTGTGGGGTGAAGAACAACGAAAAGTGCTTGCCGATCACTTCATCGCCACGGTAACCCTTGATCCGTTGCGCGCCGGCGTTCCACGACACCACATGGCCGGAGGGGTCGAGCATGTAGATGGCATAATCCACCACCGACTGAACCAGCTGTTCATAACGATGGGCAGGCATGACGGGAGATTCGAGACAGTCAGCTGGAACCATGCAAACTCCACTGGCACAGCAGGAGGGAGGAAATGAACGTAGCCCGGAGTGTCTGCCAGTAGACAGTTGAACCACTACAGGCAGTCAGCGTTCCGGCTCGGACAGCACCGGGCCGATGCGCCGTGGCATGGCCACTTTCAGCAACCACAGGCTAAGCAGCATGATCATACCACCGCCGGCCAGGGCCAACATACGCTGCTGCTGTGAGTGCTCTGCATCGAAGCCCAGCAACAGCAGATACCCGCCCAGGCTGATCAGGCTGATGTAAAGAAAAGCACCCAGCACGAGCACCTGCGCGAACAGCAGCCGCCAGAACAACCGTGGACGCACCATGTCTTCGCCAACTCCACCCTGCGTCATTGCGGAACACCCACGGGGCCATTTACCGGGCAACAGTTGCGTGATGATGGCAAGGTGTCAATTGCCCGTTTGATCGACCCCTCTATCTGTTGATCATAGGTGCTGCAGTTGACTCAACTATAACAATGGGTTATAAAGCGCGCTTGATTGCGAAGCCCTTCTGCTTAGAAGCGAGCTGGTCGTTGCGACCCCTTCAAGCGTGCGAGTGTGGTGGAATTGGTATACACAGCAGACTTAAAATCTGTCGGCGTGAGCCTTGCGGGTTCGAGTCCCGCCACTCGCACCAAACTTCGTTGAAAAGGCGCCCTTGCGGCGCCTTTTTGCTGCCTGACGGCAATGTCTTGCGCAGCTGCTAAAGTGGAGCTTGTACTCGTCCACTGGAACGCCGCCATGCGCTACTCCCTGTTCGATGGTCAACGCGACATTATTATCCTGATCGCCCGCATACTGCTGATGATCCTGTTCGTCTTGTCCGGCTGGGCCAAGCTGACCGGCTTCGATGGCACGGTAGGCTATATGACCTCACTCGGCGCCCCTGCACCGATGCTGGCGGCAGGGATTGCCGTCATTATGGAGTTTGTCGTCGCAATCCTGTTGATCCTCGGTTTCTACACGCGACCGCTGGCGTTCCTGTTCGCACTGTTCGTGCTGGGCACCGCGTTGCTTGGCCACCCGTTCTGGAACATGGTCGACCCCGAGCGCAGCGCCAACATGACCCAGTTTCTGAAAAACCTCAGCATCATGGGCGGCCTGCTGTTGCTGGCGGTAAGCGGGCCCGGCCGGTTCTCGGTGGATGGTCGCTGAGTCAGTCGTCGCAATCGTCGAACCAGGCTGGGTGATCGCGCTCTTCGTCATCAAGGTCGTCCAGCGTTTCTTCGTCCTCCTCCACTTCATCCTCGGCGCCCTGGGCATCTGCCTCGGGCGCCACGTCGTCGTAGAGGAATTCGTGGTCGAGCAGGTGATCGTGCTCGGGTTCGTGCAGGTCGTCTTCGTCGCGCATGCTGGCTCCTGGGATAATGGCAGGCCTGTATAGGCTGATCAGGGTGCCGGGTCAATGCGTTGTCGCTTAATCCTGGGTTAACCGGCACGGCGCAGCCTGCAAGCTCTCCCTTCAAACGTCTTTTGCCCGCCTTTCATGGCGGGCTTTTTTATGGTTCTTCACGAAATGCCGACATCCGGATTGGCACACTGACCCTGCTCCGTACGTTCTTGCAGCCCGCCGCATCATTGCCGCGGGCTTTTCTTTTTTCCGCACATGCCAGTCAGGCATACGCAGGCATTTTATGGGCGCGTCCACCACGACCATGACCTGAAGCAGTTTTGCCTGGGCAGGCAAGGTCTATGCTGTCCCGGCGATACCCCAAGCTCACATCGGATAGACACGGAGGCTCTTATGAAAGCTGCTGTCGTTGCACCAGGCCGTCGCGTGGACGTGGTAGAGAAAACCCTGCGCCCTCTCGAACACGGCGAAGCGCTGCTGAAGATGCAGTGCTGCGGTGTGTGCCACACCGACCTGCACGTGAAAAATGGCGACTTTGGTGACAAGACCGGTGTAGTACTGGGCCACGAAGGTATTGGCGTGGTCCAGGAAGTTGGCCCGGGCGTCACCTCGCTCAAGCCAGGCGACCGAGCCAGCGTTGCCTGGTTCTACCAGGGTTGCGGACATTGCGAATATTGCAACAGCGGCAACGAAACCCTGTGCCGCGACGTGAAGAATTCCGGTTACACCGTGGACGGCGGCATGGCCGAGGCCTGCATCGTCAAGGCCGACTACTCGGTTAAAGTGCCCGACGGCCTCGACTCCGCTGCCGCCAGCAGCATTACCTGCGCCGGCGTCACGACCTACAAGGCAGTGAAAATCTCCAACGTCCGCCCCGGCCAATGGATCGCCATCTACGGGCTCGGCGGCTTGGGCAACCTGGCCCTGCAATATGCCAAGAACGTGTTCAACGCCAAAGTCATCGCCATCGACGTCAACGAAGAGCAACTGCGCTTCGCCAGCGAGATGGGCGCGGATCTGGTGGTCAACCCGCTCAACGAAGATGCTGCGAAGGTCATCCAGGCCAAAACCGGCGGCGCACATGCTGCCGTCGTTACTGCTGTGGCCAAAGGCGCGTTCAACTCAGCCGTCGATGCCTTGCGCGCTGGCGGGCGACTGGTGGCCGTCGGGCTTCCGTCGGAGTCCATGGACCTGAATATTCCCCGCTTGGTGCTTGATGGCATCGAAGTGGTGGGCTCGCTGGTGGGTACACGCCAGGACCTGCAGGAAGCCTTCCAGTTTGCCGCTGAAGGCAAAGTGGTGCCCAAGGTGACGCTGCGACCGATCGAGGATATCAACCAGATCTTTGACGAGATGCTGGAGGGCAAGATCAAAGGCCGGATGGTGATCCAGTTCGAAGGCTGACAGGCCGACCGAGATAATTTGGAACCACCGCAAAGCCCGTAGAGGACCACCTACGGGCTTTTGCCTTTTCAATAGTCAATGGAACAGACCATGACCGTCGACTGGCACGCTGGGCCGTTTACCCGTACCACTCAACTGGACGAGCATTACCGTAGCACGCAGAAGGTTCGTCAGTTTCTGCTCAGCGAGTGCGGGGCGGCATTCAAGTTCGACCGAGGATTCATGCTTTGGATCAAAAGTGGCACCCCATCAACCATGGGTGACGTCGCGGATGAGTGGCTACGCAGGTATGGGGGACACTCTGTATCTGAAGGCTGGAGACAGCCTTTGGCTGCAGCCGTGGCTTTCAACATCTTGTCCAACGATTCAACCATGCTGGAATAATCCATTTCCTGACTCCCTTGCTGCTGGAATTGGCTTGCGTTCAACCATAGACCGCGAACATTTCAATATTTGATGAGTAAACCTGGAAATTTCACCCATCCTTCATGCTGAAGACCAACGCCTGCAAGCTGTGGTTCAAGAAAAGTGCTCAACCTGTAACGGCGAGCCTGTGCATATTGAGGAGCTAGGTATGTCCATTCGAAGCTTGGCGAAGAACCTGCCGCCGGACCCTTCACGGGAAGGCTGGGTCATCGGATGGGGGGTCCTGAGAGACCGACATCCATGGCATTTCGTCGACGTTTATGCCGACCAGAAAACGGCCATGGCAGAGGCGCAGCGCAGAGGAGATGGCTACGTGGTGGAATTCGGCTCGCACCGCCTGGGGACGCATGAGTTTATCTGCGGTGTCACCTTACCTGAAGGCTGATGCTCGAACATGACGCAGGCCTTGAAAAACACGGCGCACTATATCGACGGCTACTTGATGAAAAATCCGTAAGTGCTCCATGAACCCCACATTCAAAGCGCTTACCTGATGCCCGATGCTGTGCTCCCGATTTCCTTCTGGAGCCAGCCCTGCATGATGCGCCCCGACAGCAAAGTCGAAAAAGTCTACCTCTACCCCAAGCCTGTGGACTTTCGAAAGTCCATCGACGGCCTTACTGCCTTGGTAGAACTGGATATCAAAGTCGCCGTGTTCGACCCCGTGCTCTTCGTCTTCCTCAACAAGGCGCGTAATCGGATCAAAGTGTTGTACTGGGAGCGCAACGGCTTCTGCCTCTGGCTCAAGCGCCTGGAAGCCGAGCGCTTCAAAATGTCGCCTGAGCCCAGCGACGAAGCGATTGTCCTGACCGTCCAAGAACTCAATTGGCTGCTCGACGGTTTCGACCTTTGGCGCAACCGTCCCCATCAGGTTTTGACTCCGCGCTACGTCGCCTGACCCGGTATAATCCGCGGCATGATTTCCGTGCCCGACAATCTCCCAGACGATCCTGCCCTGCTCAAGCAATTATTGCTTGAGAGCTATGCTGCCCGTTTGCGCGAGCAGGAAGTCAATCAGGCCCACATCGTCCAAATTGACGATCTGAAAGAGCAAATCAAGTTATGGCGTGACCGTTTCTTTGGCCGCAAGTCCGAGCAAACCGTCGATCCCAAAACGCCGCAACTGGCCATGTTCGATGAAGCGGAAAATGACCCTCTGCTGGCTGTAGTCGATGATGCCGATGAAGAAGTCGTTGTCCCGGTCAAGCGCCGTGGCAAGCGCAAGCCACTGGCGGCTAATCTGCCACGTATCGAAGTTATCCATGAGTTGCCCGAACACGAACTGACCTGCGCCTGCGGTTGCCGTAAGCATGTCATCGGCGAAGAAACCAGCGAGCAGCTCGATATCGTGCCGATGCAGATCCGCGTACTCAAACACGTGCGCAAGATCTATGGCTGCCGTGGTTGCGAGACTGCTCCTGTCACTGCTGACAAGCCCGCCCAGTTAATCGAAAAAAGCATGGCCAGCCCAAGCGTGCTGGCCATGCTGCTGACGACCAAGTACGTCGATGGCTTGCCGCTACACAGGTTTGAAAGTGTGCTGTCCCGCCACGGCATCGAGGTTCCACGACAAACCCTGGCGCGTTGGGTGATCCAGTGCAGTAAATACTTCCAGCCGCTGTTGAATCTGATGCGTGATCGGCTGCTGGAAAGTCCGGTGATTCATTGCGATGAGACCCGCGTCCAGGTGTTGAAAGAACCGGATCGAGACCCGACCAGCCAATCCTGGATGTGGGTGCAAGCCAGTGGCCCGCCTGATCGACAAGTTGTGCTGTTCGACTACACCACCAGCCGTGCGCAGGAAGTACCATTGCGTCTGTTGCAAGGCTATCGCGGCTATGTGATGACCGACGATTATGCGGGTTACAACGCTTTGGCGTTGCAGCCCGGTATCGAGCGACTGGCATGCATGGTTCACGCGCGCCGCAAGTTCGTCGAAGCACAAAAGGTGCAGCCCAAGGGTAAGACCGGACGAGCCGATGTGGCGCTGACGATGATCAATAAGCTGTATGACATCGAGCGCGACCTCAAGGAGGTCAGCGACGAACAGCGGTTCATCGGTCGCCAGGAAAGAAGCTTACCGATCCTCGGTCAGCTGAAAAGCTGGCTGGACAAGACGTACGCCCAGGTGACGCCGCAAAGCGTATTGGGCAAGGCGGTGCATTACCTGGCAAACAACTGGAGCCGCCTGGAACGGTATGTCGAAGCGGGCCATTTGCCAATCGACAACAACCTGGCAGAGCGTGCGATAAAACCGTTTGTCATTGGGCGCAAGGCTTGGCTGTTCAGTGACACGCCCAAGGGCGCCACGGCAAGTGCGCAGATATACAGCTTGGTCGAGACCGCCAAGGTCAACGGCCAGGAGCCCTATACGTGGCTGCGCCACGTACTTGAGCGCCTGCCGTATGCGTCGTCGGTCTCAGACTACGAAGCCTTGCTGCCATGGAACTGCTCGCCAGAGATACCACGGTAAGCTGAGGCCCTATCTTTTAGAAGGTGGGGTTCATGGATCGCACTCAAAAATCCAGAAAAGGAGGCGCTGATCAGCGAGGATGACGGGCCAGACCGATGATGCCTACTCTGCCGGATCGCTGGAAGTGTGGCGACGCAGCGATTTAAGACACAGCGTTTTCGCTGATGACAGTTGGAAGTCGCCGCCTGCCCTCCGGCGCTGCGCGCCTGGCCGCTATTTCGAGGCAGCCAGAAAGCCTGCGGCAGGCACACCTTCAGCGGCGACACGTCGGGCCCGGCCAACGCCCCACGCCAGCGCCCTGGTCATCGACTCGCCAGGGCGAGAATCGAAGGCCTCCTCAAGGATAGCCATGCCACCAGGGGCGTACACCCCGATGAACATCTGCGTTCTGCCTGTCCGCGACAGTCGCGTCTGGACATCAATGTATGTCCCATCGTCGAGTGTCTCGTCGTGAGTTCGGTGATGAAGCGTCGGGTCAGCCCAGGCCCAGAAAACATCACCGCGTATTCTCATGAGGCGCTCCTACGACTTTAGTTGTAGTCAGGTGGTTTATTGCCACCATAGCGAACGTGCAGTTTTACGCAAATTCGTCTGACTCATCTGTGAGCTGAATCGGACAATCGGCTATTCAGCAGCCCCGCCAGAGACTCAGCGCTTGTCGTGAAGCTCCGGCGGCCATGCGAAGAGATCAGTTAACCATTCGCCGCTCCCGGCCAGCCGGCCTGATGCAAGGCTTTGAGCAGCGTCTCACAATCCAGTCCCGGTACTGCATGGCCGTTGCCTTCGGCGGTGTCAGCGGCTAGTAAGGCGTTGATGATGGCTTCTTCCACCGCTTCGGTGGCGGCAAGAAACAACTCGCTGATATGGTCGTTGTTGACCATGCTAAGGTTGTCGGTGGTCGGCGCGCGCTTACTTTCGTAAGCTGCTGGCGGCACATGATTACCGGTGGAGAAGGCGACGAAAATGTCACCGCTGTGGTCTTCGTTACCTCCACCGGTGCGGGCGAGACCGATGCTGGCGCGTTGTGCCAGGCGCGTACATTGGTGTGGCAGCAACGGCGCATCGGTGGCCAGGCAAACGACTATCGAACCCATGCCCGGGTGCGGTAGCGAAGCCTTGAGGAACGGGGAGTCAGCCTGTTCCATGTAGCGTCCCACCGGATAGCCGTCGACGCGCAGTTCGTTACGGATGCCGTGGTTCGCCTGGACAATGGCGCCAACAGTCCAACTGCCCTGAGTGCTACTCAGGCGCCGCGATGCAGTGCCGATACCGCCCTTGAACTCGTGGCAGATCATGCCGCTGCCACCACCGACCGCGCCCTCGATAACGGGCCCAATTACAGCATTACTCAGGGCTTCGGCCACATGCTCGTGCTTCACATGAAAACCGTTGATGTCGTTGAGCAGCCCGTCATAGGTCTCCAGCACCACCGGCATGTTCCAGTAGATACGGCCGTCATCCGGTTGTTGTTCACGGTCCAGCACAATCAGTGCATCGCGCACCACACCCAGGCTGTGGGTGTTGGTGAAGGCGATGGGACTGGTCAAAAGACCCGCTTCGCGAATCCACTCCAGACCGGTTGCGTCGCCGTTGCCGTTCAACACATGGACGCCGGCAAAGCACGGTTGCTGGCTGGTGGAACCGACACGCGGCTCGATGATTGTTACCCCAGTCAGGATGTCGCGGCCGTTGGCGGTGCGTCCTCGCACATTGCTGTGACCGACCCGAACGCCCGGCACATCGGTGATGGCGTTGAGGGGACCGGGTTGCAGTTGGCCGAACTGAATATTCAGGTCACGGGCACGTGGCTTCATCGTGTCTTTCATGATCTCTCGCTCTTGTTTTGGTTTGTTTCATGACTGGGGTTTGGTCAATCATCAGCAGAACCGGGTCTGCCAATTAATTGCCTGTCTTGACTGTGTTCCACGCACGGGTCCGAATGCGCTCCAGCTTCAGCGGCAGTGGCTCCAGGGGAAAAAGCGTGGACAGCACATCCTTGGACGGATACACCCCAGGATTGTCGCGGATCTTCTTCTCTACAAGCGCAGTGGCATCCTTGTTCGCGTTCGGATAGCTCAGGTAGTTGGATGACTCAGCAATGACTTCGGGGCGCAACATGTAGTTGATGAAGGCCAACCCTTGCTCCGGGTTCGGCGCATCGTTGAGCTGCACCATACTTTCCACCCACACCGGGGCACCTTCGCGTGGAATGCTGTAGACAAGGTTTCGATGGTTGCCAGCCAGCTCGGAGGCTTTCTGCGCGTCGGAGACACCGCCCGCCCAGCCCAGCACAACGCAGACGTTGCCATTGGCGAGATCAGAGATGAACTTGGAAGAATCGAAGTAGGCAATATGGGGGCGCAGCTTCAACAGCAGTTCCTGAGCTTTTTTGTAATCGTCCGGGTTATGGCTGTTGTATGGCAGTCCAAGGTAGTGCAGTGCGATAGGAATAACCTCGCCAGGCGCGTCCAGCATGGCCACACCGCATTGACGGAGTTTGGCTAGATTTTCTTCCTTGAAAATCAAGTCCCAGGAATTGACTGGCGCATCGGGGCCGAGTAGTGACTTAACCTTGTCCGCGTCATAGCCGATGCCAGTGGTCCCCCACAAATAAGGGGCAGCGTAGCTGTTTCCGGGATCATTGCTCTGCAACTTGGCGAGGACGTCGGGATCGAGATGGGACCAGTTGGGTAACTTGGAGCGATCCAGTCTTTTCAGCACGCCGGCTTTGATCAGGTTCGGTAGCAGGTCGGCACTGGCAACCACAACGTCATAACCACTGCGGCCAGCCATCAGTTTGCTTTGCATGACCTCACTGTTGTCGAACACGTCGTACACCGCGCTGACGCCTGCTTCTTTCTGGAAGTCTTTCACCGTGTTCGGGGCAATGTAGTCATACCAGTTGTAGATATGGACACTTGGCTTTTGAGCGTCACCGGCCTCGGCGCAAACCAGGCCAAAACTGAACAGAGAGACCAGCGCGAATTGCATGTAACGAATCCGTTTCATGGGGATGCTCCGGAGCGTTAGCGCTGAGTCCAGAGACACGAGCACTGCTCCTGCTAGTTTGTGAATTACTGTTGTGGCAGGGTCGAAACAGGCGTTAAGACGGAACAATCGTTGTGTTGCAGTTGCGTCCCACAACTGATTCAGGGGATCAGGAGTTCACGTCGACTATCATCATGCTCACTCTGCTCGCCGGTCAGGAACAGGCGGCGGTCACTGAGGTACTCATATTCGTGGCGGGCGGTGCGCAGCAGGTCGAGATCTAATTCCACCACCTGCCGACACTCTGCGCGGCCCGCTTCGAACAGCGTGCGCCCGAAGGGATCGATAGCGGCGCTGCCGCCGGCAAAAACGAGCCCTTCGTCGCCGTCGCCCACCCGATTGACCATCACCGCGAATGCCTGGTTTTCCTGAGCGCGAGCCATGATTGCAGTGCGGTGGACAGGGCCGTAAGGATCCATGTTACCGTTAGTGACCAATATGAGCTCGGCGCCGAGTTGGCCGAGCGCCCGAGCACTTTCCGGAAACTCAATGTCGTAGCAAATCAGGATACCGACACGGATGCCCTTCCACAGTGCGGTGACATAGCGGTCTCCTTGTTGGAACAATCCGCGCTCTGACGGCCAAAGGTGAGTTTTGCGATAACTCAATGCGATCCCTTGCGGGGTGACCAGCAAGGAGGTGTTGTAAACGGTGCCGGAGTCGTTCTCAGCCAGACCAATCACCGCTGAGACGTTTCGTTCGTGTACGGCGCGTTGCACGGCCTGCACACTCGGCCCGTTAACGGGCTCGGCGATTTCGGCGAGCTGTTGGGCGCTGGCAAATCCCATCAGCTGGGTCTCTGGAAAAATCAGCAGATCGGTATCCACGGCGCAGGTAGCGATGGCCTGCAATGTACGTTCCAGGTTATAAGCGGTATCGCCATCGCGACCGGAGAGTTGTACAAGTTCAATCTTCATCGGTGATCCTTTCACGTGTATGTTGGCTCAATCGCCACACTGAACAGCACCCGCCAGGGCTGAAACGAAGTATGGAGAGCCATAAAACGGAAAGTAATTACTTCGATGGGGTAACCCCGTATGGGTAGAAACGGGAGCATTACACTGCAGGACATGGCTTGGCACCAGGCCATCGGCAGACTAATCGAGGCACTTGACCGCCCTAATTTCTGGCTGGCTCTGGTGCGTCAACTGGATAGATACATTCCGGTGGACAGTTGGGTCGTGCTGATATTCAGCAATGGTCGCCCGCAGGTGCTCGCAGAATGCCCAGGCAAGGATGGCGGGCCAGATCCGCTTTTTCAGGACTACCTCAAAGGCCTGTATCTGCTCGACCCCTTTTATCTCGCCAACCGGGAAGCACCGCAGAGCGGTTTGTTTTGGCTAGCCGACGTGGCGCCGGAGTGCTTCGAGCAAACCGACTATTACCAACGCTACTTCCGCCTCAATGTCGTTGCCGACGAAGCACATATCAACGTCCAGCTCGACACGGAGCGCACCCTCAGCCTCTCGCTGGGAAGTGAGTGTCTCTTCAGTGCAGAGCAGACCGCCCTACTCACTCTCATCCAGTCCTGGGTTGCCGCCCTGATGCGTCAGCGCATGGCATTCGAGCGGGAAGCGCTGGAGCAGAACACGTCGCCGGCACCCAGCTGGCAGAGCTGGCTGGACTCTACTGACCAGCAGTTGGATACGCCGCTTTCCGCCCGTGAACTGGAAGTTGGCCGGCTTATGCTTAGCGGCTGCTCGAACAAGGAGATCGCGCGCAAGCTGGCGATTTCCGCAGAGACTGTGAAGGTCCATCGCAAGCACATGTACAGCAAACTCGGCATAAAATCTCAGTCCGAGCTGTTCTCATTGTTTTTGAACGCACAGAACTGAACTCGTTTTCTCATGATGGCTTCAAGTTCTAAGACAATCGGCCTCGTTGCGTTCCACAGGCCCGGCGGCGCAACTCAATGTTGGCCAGGCGCCGGGCCTGGTAAGGGCCGCTGACGTAGGAGAACGACAGGGTTTCTGCCGCCTCACCACGCTCAGCAATCACCCAATCACTGATCGAAACCTCGGGGGAAGACCGGTAAGCGACTGAGGATGGTCCTGGAAATGAACGAAGTGAGCAACAACCTAAGCCTGCTGCTCGATAAGGTTACGCGACACACCAGCCAGCACCTTTCGCCGTTCTTCATCCAGTTCCGCGATATCCGACCGAAGGCCGTATCAGAGATCAACGACCTTAGCGAGGCAAGCGTACTGCCGGGCCACTCGAAAGAGGGAGATCGCAAAGCCCTCGAAAGGCTGAAGTTTCAGAACTCCACCCCGAAAGTTTCGGAACTCGTGGCTTTTTTCGTCCCACAAAGAAAAACCCCGCAGACGTTAATCTGCGGGGCTTTCGAATGGTGGAGGCCGAGGTCGGAATCGAACCGGCGTAGACGGATTTGCAATCCGGAGCATAACCACTTTGCTACTCGGCCTCAAAGGTCGGATCTAGCTGCTTGCGCTTTGCTATCTCCTTGAAACGCTGAACCTTTTTCAAAGTTTGCTGCGTTTCGATGGGCGCCATTATGTCTTCATTCCTTTAACCTTGCAACCCCCTGAACGAAAAAAAATTTCAACGGGTTCAAGGTGTTAGCGCAGGCGGCTGAGTTTACTCCACAAGCCTACCACCGCGTTCTCCACAGTACCGCTGGCGGCCATGCCAATACGCTCCTGCAGGCTCTTGCGTTCGGCATAGTGCAAGTGGAACAGGTTGGCGTTGCGTGCGCGTTCGCTCAGGTACTCGTCACTAGTCTGCAACTCGTCAACCAGCTTGCGATTCAAGGCGGCCACGCCCAGCCAGACTTCGCCAGTGGCCACTTCGTCGATGTGCAACTGCGGACGATAGCGGGAGACGAAATCCTTGAACAACTGGTGAGTGATGTCCAGGTCTTCCTGAAACTTCTCCCGGCCCTTCTCGGTGTTTTCGCCAAAGACGGTCAGGGTGCGCTTGTACTCGCCAGCAGTCAGTACTTCGAAGTCGATGTCGTGCTTTTTCAGCAGGCGGTTGACGTTGGGCAACTGCGCCACCACGCCAATAGACCCCAGTACGGCGAATGGGGCACTGACGATCTTCTCGCCGATGCAGGCCATCATGTACCCACCGCTGGCAGCCACCTTGTCGATGCACACGGTCAACGGGATGCCCGCCTGACGAATACGCGCCAGTTGCGATGCAGCCAAGCCGTAACTGTGCACCAGGCCACCGCCGCTTTCCAGGCGCAGTACCACTTCGTCACGCGCGGTGGCGAGCGTCAGCAGTGCGGTGATTTCGTTGCGCAGGCTTTCGGTGGCCGAGGCTTTGATGTCGCCATCGAAGTCCAGCACGAATACCCGGCTCGTGTCCTCGGCCTTGCCCTTCTTCTGCTGCTTTTCTGCCTTCGCCTGCTGCTTGCGCAGGGCCTTGAGCTGGGCCTTGTTGAGCAGGCCGGACTCCAGACGCTCACGCAGGTCCTTGTAAAAATCGTTCAGCCGGGTGACCTGTAATTGCCCGCCTGATTTGCGCCGACCTTTGCCACGCAGCCCGGCGATGGCCGACAGCACCACCAGTATGGCGATGACCAGGGTGGCGGTTTTGGCGAGAAAGCTTGCGTATTCGGCAAGAAACTCCACGTTGACTCCTTAAATACCTGCGCCACTACGGCGCGTCACTGTTGCAAGCATACCGTTGCGTCTGTGGTGCTGCCAGCGGGTGTAAACGCTGGCAACACCTTTCAAACAACCTTTTCAAACGCTTGTATGTTTTTTCGTTGACAGCCCGTGAGCCGCATCCTAACCTCGCAGCAACCTCCAACAGGCCGGAACCTTTCGTGGGCAATCTCTACCTGATTCGACATGGCCAAGCCTCCTTCGGTGCCGATGACTACGACGTCCTCTCGCCCGTGGGCGTGCGCCAGAGCCAGGCTCTGGGTGAACACCTGGCCCAGTTGGGCGTGCGGCTGGACCGCTGCGTGGCTGGCGACCTGCGCCGCCAGCAGGATACCGCGCGGCTGGCGCTGCAGGCGCTGCACGCCAATGGCTGCCCGGTGCCGGCGGTTGAGACCGACGCGGCATTCAATGAGTTCGATGCCGACGGTGTGATCCGTGCCCTGTTGCCCGACCTGCTGCCGGAAGAGCCCGATGCCCTGCATGTGCTGCGCAATGCCGCACAGCACCGCAGCGAGTTTCAGCGTCTGTTCGCGTTGATGGTGCAGCGCTGGCACGATGGCGAGCATGCCGATAATGGCCTGGAAACCTGGCATTCGTTTACGTCACGCGTACAAGGGGGCCTGCAACGCGTACTGGACACCGCCGGCAGCGGCGATCATGTTGCTATCTTCACCTCGGGTGGCACCATTGCCGCCCTGCTCCACCTGGTTACCGGTATTACCCCCAGCCAGGCGTTCGCGCTGAACTGGCAGATCATCAACACGTCGCTCAGCCAGTTGAAGTTTCGCGGCCGCGACGTGGCACTGGCTTCCTTCAACAGCCAGGCCCATGTGCAGCTGTTGAGGGCGCCGGAGCTTGTCACCTACCGATAAGCCCGGCTTGTTGTGTCCCTGCGGGGACGTGTAAATCACTCTATAAGGAATGCGCCATGACCTCCGTAGCTGATGCCGTCAAAAAGATGCAAGAGAAATTCAACCCATCCGCTGCCGCCGGCCTGGACCTGGTGTTCGGCTTCAACATCACCGACGAAGACAAGCACTACGCGCTGATCGTCAAGGACGGCACCTGCGACCTGCAGGAAGGCGAAAACCCGGATGCCAACTGCACCCTGGTGATGGACGCCGAAACGCTGAAGGGTATCGTCAGCGGCGAAACCGACGGCATGCAGGCCTTCATGGGTGGCAAGCTGCGGGTTGAGGGCGACATGATGCTGTCGATGAAACTCAGCGAGCTGTTCCCGTCCTGAGGGCTGGGAATACCGGATGATCGAAAAACCGAAGCCTGACGGCTTCGGTTTTTTTTGCCCTGCATTCGGTGCAGTGATCCACCAGCAACACCCTCACCTATTTGGCACATGGGACGATTGTTCCAACCCTGGCGGACCATTAGATTACCCAATAGTACTTGCTATCGAGAATAAGGAAGACGCATGACGCTCACCGACCAGTCCACCCAGGTACGCCCCGGCGAAGAACTCGACGCGGCCGTCATCGACCCTTACTTCAAAGCCAATATCCCCGGCCTGCACGGCCTGCCGAGCATCAGCCAGTTCCCTGGCGGCGCTTCCAACCTCACTTATCTGGTCAGCTACCCGGACCGCGACTTCGTGCTGCGCCGCCCCCCCTTCGGTCAAAAGGCCAAGTCGGCCCATGACATGGGGCGCGAGTTCCGCATCCTCAACCAGCTCAACAGCGGCTTCCCCTATTGCCCCAAGGCCTACGCACACTGCACTGACACCCGCCTGATCGGCGGCGAATTCTATGTGATGGAAAGGGTCAAGGGCATCATCCTGCGCTCGGACATCCCGGCCGAACTGAACCTGGACGCCAGCCGGACCGAAGCCCTGTGCAAAAGCTTCATCGACCGCCTGGTCGAGCTGCACCAGGTGGACTACAACGCCTGCGGCCTGGCCGACCTGGGCAAGCCAGAGGGCTACGTGCAGCGCCAGATCGAGGGCTGGATCAGCCGTTATGAAAAAGCCCTGACACCGGATGCGCCACACTGGGAAAAGGTAACCGCCTGGCTGCACGAAAAAATGCCCGCCGACCACCCGCGCCCAGGCATCGTGCACAACGACTACCGTTTCGACAACGTGATCCTGGATGCTGACAACCCCATGCGCATCATCGGTGTGCTGGACTGGGAGATGGCCACCCTGGGCGACCCACTCATGGACCTGGGCAACTGCCTGGCCTACTGGATCGAAGCCGGCGACCCGGCGCCAGTGCAACTGATGCGCCGCCAGCCAAGCAACGCGCCGGGCATGCTCAGCCGCCGCCAGTTCGTCGATTACTACGCCGAGCGCGCCGGCATCCGTCTGGACAACTTCGATTACTACTATTGCTATGGCCTGTTCCGCCTGGCAGGGATCGTTCAGCAAATCTACTACCGCTACTACCACGGCCAGACTCAGGACAAGCGTTTCGCCCAGTTCATTCACATGAACCGTTTGCTGGAACAAATGACCTTGCAGGTCATCGCCAAATCCAGCTTCTGAGCACAGCCCACGACGACGGATAACAAGGAAAACAGCATGTCCAAGACCCACCTGTTCGACCTCGACGGCAAGATTGCCTTTGTTTCCGGCGCCAGCCGAGGCATCGGCGAGGCCATCGCCCACTTGCTCGCGCAACAAGGGGCCCATGTGATCGTTTCCAGCCGCAAGCTTGAAGGGTGCCAGCAGGTGGCCGATGCCATCATTGCGGCCGGCGGCAAGGCTACGGCTGTGGCCTGCCACATTGGTGAGCTGGAACAGATTCAGCAGGTGTTCGCTGGCATTCGCGAACAGTTCGGGCGACTGGATGTGCTGGTCAACAACGCTGCCACCAACCCGCAATTCTGTAATGTGCTGGACACTGACCCAGGGGCGTTCCAGAAGACCGTGGACGTGAACATCCGTGGCTACTTCTTCATGTCGGTGGAGGCTGGCAAGCTGATGCGTGAGAACGGCGGCGGTAGCATCATCAACGTGGCGTCGATCAACGGTGTTTCGCCCGGGCTGTTCCAAGGCATCTATTCGGTGACCAAGGCGGCAGTCATCAACATGACCAAGGTGTTCGCCAAGGAGTGTGCGCCGTTCGGTATTCGCTGCAACGCGCTACTGCCGGGGCTGACCGACACCAAGTTCGCTTCGGCACTGGTGAAGAACGAAGCCATCCTCAACGCCGCCTTGCAGCAGATCCCGCTCAAGCGCGTTGCCGACCCCAAGGAAATGGCGGGCGCGGTGCTGTACCTGGCCAGCGATGCCTCCAGTTACACCACCGGCACCACGCTCAATGTCGACGGTGGCTTCCTGTCCTGATCAGGCTTTGACGGCGACCAAGGTGTAGCTCAGGGGCAGGCGTGCAGGCTGCTCGCGCAGGCGATATTCACCGTCTTCGCCCCTGACCATCTGCCCCGGCAGCGCCTCCCAAGGGATGCTCTGGTGCTCGACCAGCGCTGTCAGTTGCAGGCCGTGGGCCAGCAAGGCGGTGATCACTTCACCCAGGCCGTGGTTCCATTCGTGGGTTTCGGTGTGGGCCAGGCGTTGATCGGTTTCGACGTAGGTCTGGTCGGTGTGCCACACCGTTGGCGATTCGTGCTCAAAGTACGGATATTCGAGCTGCAGGCGGTCCTGATGATCTTCGTTGACGGCCATCAGCATCGGGTGCCCGTCGCGAAGGAACAGGCGCCCGCCTGGTTTCAGCAGTGCCGCGACGGTGCGCGCCCACGGCTCGATGCGAGGCAGCCAGCAGAGCGCGCCAATACCGGTGTAGACCAGGTCGAAATTACCCGCCGGCAGCACCTTGTCGGCGGCATAGACGTCAGACTCGACATACTGGATGGGCAGCGCGCAACGCTCGGCCAAAGCCCGTGCCTCGGCCAGCGAAGCCTTGGAATAATCCAGGCCGCAAACCTTGGCGCCAAGGCGCGCCAGCGAGAGGGTGTCGGTGCCGATGTGGCACTGCAAATGGACCGTCTCAAGCCCGTCGATGTCGCCGAGCAGTGGCAGGTCGAAGCGTACGGTTTCGGACAAGTGCCCGTGTTGCTGGACCAGGCGTTCGACTTCATAGTCCTTCGAAGCGGCGTGCAACGGGGCACGCTCATCCCAGCTGATGCGGTTGAGTTGCAGTGAGCGGTCCATGGAATCGTCCTTGTGTGGAAGCGCCTTATGCTAGCTGTCACCGCACACCCTGCAACACAGCTGTCTTGATAAAAAGTGTAAAGCCTGCGCGCCCTCTGCTGTGGCAACAACTGCCTTGCTCATTACCCTGAATAGGCGGGCCCTTGCAGGAGTGGTGATAAAGCCAGCACAGGCGCCAGCCGTTACAGGCAGGTTGCAGCAGCAGCCCGGCGTTGCAGGGCCACGCCGTCGTTCTGCTTCGCGTAGTAATCCACACGCGTTCCGCCCGACTGCGGGTAAACGTCCACGAACGCTTCGGCCTCACGGGTATACACGGTGAACCCGCCCTGCTTGCGCTGTTCCAGGTAGCCGCTGGCGTCATCACCGAACACCTTCTCTTCCTGCCAACTGAACTGGATGCACTGGGCAACCAGCGCTGGTGCCTTGTGCGAGTCGAGCTGCGCAGTCGGCTTGCCGCCACGCGCGGTTTCCATGGTCGCAGAAGCACAACCGGCCAGCATCAGCACCGCAGCCAACGGCAGAATCGCACGCATGTTTCATCCTCGGAGTCGCAAAAAAGAAGGCGACTCTAGCACTGGCAGGCATTCCGAGTGAATTGCCGCGCACTTGCCGCTGTCGCAGATAAAACATGCCATCACGAGGAACGCATCATGAAACTGCACTATCTGCTACTCGCCGCCCTGCCTTGCCTGCCCCTGAGCGTCAGCGCCGCCCCCTCGAGCGAAGAAAGCATCACCGCCCCCGAAACCCACAACCGTGAACTAAGCGTCGGCGACAAGGCCCCGGACCAGTACAAACGCGATGACCAGGCCATCCAGGATTGGAAAGCCAAAGGCCTGCCAGAACCGGAAAAGGAAAGCCACTGGGTGCGCATGGGTAAGCATTATGTGCTGGTGCAGATCACCAATGGCGTGGTGCTGGCGATTCAACCGGCATCCTGATTCAACACGCCCTGGCCAAGGCGACCCATTGCAGAGCACCTCGCCGCCGGCCAAGCATGGCCAGAACGTATTGATACGCTTGGAACGATCAATGCCGGTCAGCGCCACAGCCCGTTCTTTCAGGCGGACGCCTTGGCGCTGATCACTTGAAGCACAATTTTTTTGCCCGCCCGGGAAACCAAATCGATCGGTCCCAGTCTTAAAAGGTGCCCCGTAAACCTATGCGGATCAAGGACCTATATCGTGCTCACGCGTCTTGCAAGCCTTTCTCTGGTTGCTGTTGTCCTGCTGACCGCAGGTTGCCATAGCCATCGCTACCATGATGACGACGGCTGGCGTGACCGCGACCGTGACCATCGCCACCACCATCGCCATGACCGCGACGACGATGACGATCGGCAATACCGCGGTGACCGCTACTACCGCTGAAGCGTCCTTTCAGCCCTGACCTGCCGCCCGTTGCGCGGCGACTTATCCTGATGATTCCTTTGAGGTTCGTATCATGCGTCTGACTCTGCCTTCCCTTGCCCTCGGCCTGCTGCTGTGCCAGGGCGCTTTCGCCGGTGACGGTACTGCCGCCATTGGCGGCGGCCTGGGGGGTGTCCTGGGCAACGTTGTTGGTCAACAGCTCGGCGGCAAGACCGGCGCGGCCATCGGTGCCGGCGTTGGCGGCGCAGCCGGTAGCGCTGTCGGTGCGCGCAAGGGCAACCGCACCGAAGCCGCCATCGGCGGTGGCCTGGGCTCGGCCGGCGGCTCGCTGCTGGGCGGCGCAGTAGGCGGCAGGACCGGTTCGACCGTGGGTGCCGGCCTGGGCGGCGCAGCCGGTGGTGCCCTCGGCAACCATCTGGGCGACGACAACCGCGGCAGCAAGAAGCACCGCCGCCACCGTCACTGACCCCGTGACCAGAGGGCCGCATAGCGGCCCTTTTTGTTGCAGCACATCAACACCCCCTTCACTACAAGCAGGCACACTGACTGCTACTGTCTATCGTGTCCCCGTGTGAAGGAACACCCCCTCCCCATGAACCATGAGTTGCTCTGGGTCCTCGGCCTGCTGGCCATCGTGATTACCCTGTTCGTCATCAACCGCCCACGCATGGACGTGGTCGCGCTGCTGGTGATTCTCGCCCTGCCACTACTCGGCATCCTTACCGTGGAACAGGCCCTGGCCGGGTTCAGCGACCCCAACGTGGTGCTGATCGCCGCCCTGTTCGTGATTGGCGAAGGCTTGGTGCGCACCGGCATTGCCTATCGCATCGGCGAATGGATGAGCGAGCGGGCCGGCAATAGCGAGGCACGCCTGCTGGTACTGCTGATGGTGGCGGTGGCCGGGCTGGGATCGATCATGAGCTCCACCGGTGTGGTGGCCATTTTTATCCCGGTGGTACTGAGCATCGCTGCACGCCTGCAGCTTTCACCCAGCCGCCTGATGATGCCACTGGCTTTTGCCGGCCTCATCAGTGGCATGCTCAGCCTGGTCGCCACACCGCCCAACGTGGTGGTGCACAGCGAGCTGGTCCGCCATGGCGAAGCGGGGTTCAGCTTCTTCAGCTTTACCCCGTTCGGCCTGGTGGTGCTGGTGCTGGGCATTGGCTACATGCTGCTGACCCGGCACTGGCTCAACGGTGAAGTGCGCAAGGATGGCCGGGTGGAAAGCCGCCGCACCTTGCTGGACCTGGTACTGGACTACAAGCTCAATGGCCGTGAACGGCGCCTGCGCATCCGCCCTCACTCGCCGCTGATCGGCCACAACCTCGGCGAACTGGAACTGCGCACCAGACACGGCGCCAACGTGATCGGCATCGAGCGCCAGCACAAGTTCACCACGCGCGTGATCGCTGCCGACTCGGGCACCGTGTTGCATCAGGGCGACGTGCTGCTGCTCGACCTGTTCGCCAAGCATGACGACCTGCGCAGCCTGTGCCAAACCATGCAACTGGAGCCGTTGCACTTCAAGGCCGCCTACTTCATCGACCAGTCCCAGGATTTGGGAATGGCTGAGGTCTCGCTGCCGCCCGGCTCACAGTTGATCGGCAAGAGCATCCTTGAGCTGGCGTTTCGCACCCGCTATGGCCTCAACGTGGTCGGCCTGCGCCGCGATCAGGCCGCTATCGAAGAGCAACTGCTGGAAGAAAAGCTGCGCCTGGGCGACACCCTGCTGGTAGTCGGCCCGTGGAAGGCGGTACGCCAGTTGCAAAGCAAGCCCAAAGACTTCCTGGTATTGAGCCTGCCCGCCGAGATCGACCTGGTCGCACCAGCCCGCACCCGCGCGCCGCAAGCAGTACTCAGCCTGGCAGTGATGGTCGGGCTAATGGTTAGCGGCGCCGTACCCAATGTCATTGCTGCGCTGATCGGCTGCCTGCTGATGGGCGCAGGCCGCTGCATCGACATGAACAGTGCCTACCGCGCCATCCACTGGCAAAGCCTGGTGCTGATCGTCGGCATGCTGCCCTTCGCCCAGGCGCTGCAGAAAACCGGCGGCATCGACCTGGCGGTAGGTGCGCTGGTAAACGTGCTGGGTGGTGCCGGCCCCAGCGCCATTCTTGCCTGCCTGTTCGCCGTCACTGCAGTGATCGGGCTGTTCATTTCCAACACCGCCACCGCAGTATTGATGGCTCCGGTGGCTGTCAGCACTGCGGCGCAGCTGGGCATGTCGCCCTACCCGTTCGCCATGACCGTAGCGCTGGCCGCGTCGGCGGCGTTCATGACGCCGGTGTCATCACCGGTCAACACGCTGGTGCTTGGGCCGGGGCAATACCGCTTCGCTGACTTCGTCAAGGTTGGCGTACCGTTCACCGTCCTGGTGATGCTGGTTACCGTCGTGATGGTGCCGTGGTTCTTTGGACTGTGATGAAAGTAACCAGAAATAGAGGCAATTTGACATTATCGCAACCAATCGCGGCAGATTGACATCAACCACCCTGACCCAACACACTGCGGGTAATTGCCCCAGGTGCTGTATCGCGTTGTCCTGGATTTCGTTTCCGCTTGCCGGTCGAGTTCATGGTTTTTCCAGCCCAATCGCGCGTGTTGCCTTATGTCGTTGTACTTGGCGTGACCTTCGCCCTTACCCTGGGCGGTATTTTGGCACGCCCGATCGAATCGCTGTCGCTGTTCTGGCCAGTCAATGCGGTACTGGCCGGCGTACTGCTGCGCTACCCCCGTCAAGCCACGTTTACGGGCTTCAGCCTGGTGTGGCTGGCCATGGTTGGGGCCGACCTGCTGTGCGGCAGCGCTTGGGTGCCGGCGCTGTGGCTCAACCTGTGCAATCTTGCCGTGGTGGTCACCCTCTGGCAGCTGCTGTCGCGCTTGCCACGCATGCACCGGCGCATGCGCAGCCCATATGGCGTACTCCGCGTGTTCGCCGCCTGCGCCGCCGCTGCCGCGGTAGCGGCCAGCATGGCAGCGGCAATGGCCGCACCGTGGTTCCAACAGTCGTTGCGCGCCACCTGGCTAGCCTGGTTCAGCGAACAGTTCTCGACCGGCGTGCTGGTGCTGCCGGTGCTGCTTACAGCGCCCTCGGTGCGGGCCTTGATGCGCGGCGGCGCGCAGCCCATCCGCCTGGCGCCGTTGCTGGTGCTGCTGGCCTCGCTGGCATTCAGCATCGCATTTGGTGGCCCTGGGGCCATTGCCTTCCCGATTGCCGCGTTGCTGTGGTGTGCCTGGACCTACTCACCGTTCCTGGTTTCATTGCTGACGCTCACGGCCGGCAGCACGCTGATCGTGGCCGTGGCGCAAAACCTCATGCACTTCAGCGTGCCGCAGAGCGAGCCAGGGGTTACCACGCTGATGTCGGCGCGCCTGGGCATCGCCATGCTGGTGCTCGGGCCGCTGGTGGTGGCTTGCGTCAGCCAGGCCAACCGTAGCCTCATGGCCCGTCTGGCGCACCAGGCCACCGTCGATCACCTCACCGGTGCGCTCACCCGCAGCGCCTTCACGCAGCGCGCCAATGCGCTGCTGGAGAGCCGTCAACAGCACGCCCAGGCGCTGCCTCTGACCCTGATGATGCTGGACATCGACCACTTCAAGTCGATCAACGATGCCCACGGACATGCAGTCGGTGACCAGGTGCTGCGCCAATTCGCCAGCACCCTGCAGGACCAGCTGCACAACGACGAGCTGTTAGCACGCCTGGGTGGCGAAGAATTCGTTGTCATGCTGCCGGGACTTGCGCCAGAGCGGGCCGCATTCACCGCCGAGCGCCTGCGCCGCGCCATACAGGACCTGCACGTGGTGCAGGCCGACCAGCGCCTGCAGATTACCGTGAGTATCGGTGTGGCAGGCTGCAACGCGAACATGCCGGCCCCCGGCCTGGAGGAACTGCTGGCGAGTGCCGACCAGGCTCTGTACCGGGCAAAGGCCCATGGCCGCAACCGCGTCGAACAGGCCGAAGCACAACGCCTGGTGATTTGAACTAGCCAGCCAGCAAGTCCCACGACAGCTTGGCGATCAGCACACACAACAGCACCAGGAACAGCCCGCGGACAAAACCGGCCCCCTTGCGTACCGCCAGCCAGGTACCGGTCAGCGCGCCAAGAATGTTACACACCGCCATGGGCAAGGCGATGGCGTACAGCACGTTGCCGGTCGGCACGAAGAACACCAGCGCCGCCAGGTTGGTGGCAATGTTCACCACCTTGGCCGAAGCCGACGCGTGCAGGAAGTCCAGGGCAAAGAAGCGGATGAACAGGAAGATCAGAAAGCTACCGGTGCCGGGGCCGAACAGGCCATCGTAGAAGCCGATAGCGCCGCCGATCAGCACTGCCAGGCATTGCTCCTTGCGGCCGATCTGCGCAGGTTTGTGCAAGGTGCCGAAGTCCTTCTTGCAGAAGGTGTAGATAGCCATCAGCACGATCAGCACCAGCACTGCCGGGCGCATCACGCTGGGCGGTACCAGCGACACCGTTGCGGCCCCGGCGAACGACATGACAAAGGCACTGAGTGCCGCCGGCACGATCAACCCCCAATCCAGCGTCACTTTACGGATAAACGAGCGGGCCGCGAAAGCCGTGCCGAACACGGACGCCAGCTTGTTGCTGCCGAGCAATGCCGCCGGTTGCGCGGTGGGCAACACGTTGAACAAGGCCGGGATCTGGATCAGCCCGCCGCCACCCACCGCGGCGTCGATCAACCCAGCGGCGAAGGCGAACACAGAAAGCACAGCAATATCCATCATGACGCGGTTCCAGGCAGTGAAGACGCCTGCAAGGCTAATCAAAGTGGCGCACTTGTGTTGAAATGCCATATTGCGATAACTGCAACAAGGAGCAGGCAATGGCATTGGACATGCTGCGGGAAATCCAGGCGTTCGTCAGCGTCGCACACAAGCGCAGCTTCGTTGCTGCCGCCCGCGCGCTGGGGCGTTCACCCAGTGCAGTTACACGCGCGGTACAAACCCTGGAAGACAATGCGGGAAGCAAATTGCTCAACCGCAACGCCAACGCCGTAACCCTGACCGAGGCCGGCGAGCGCTTGCTACCGCATGCCGAACGCTTGCTGGATGTGCAACGCGATGCTGCCGATGAACTGGCCGCGCTCAGTGGCAGCGCCCAAGGCTGGATTCGCTTTGCCGCGCCGCAACTGCTGGGAGAGCTTGTGCTACCACAGGTGCTTGCCGAGTTTTCCCGCTGCCACCCCCAAGTGACCCTGGACGTCCAGTACAGCGACGAAGCCCTCGACCCGCTGCAAGGTAAATTCGATTTCGTGGTGCGCGGTGCCTTCCCGCAATCGAGCGAGCTGATTGGCTACCCGCTTTGGCCCTACCAGCGCCACCTGTATGCAAGCCCGGCCTATCTGGCCCTGGCTGGCACACCGCAACACCCGGAAGACCTGGATGGACACACCTTGATCCTGCATACCGCGCCACGCATCCTCAAGGCCTGGCACTTCTGCCACGATGGCCAGATCACCAGCCTGCGCCCCAGGCCCAGGCTTCGCCTGGGCTCAGGAGGCGCGGTATACCACAGCACACTGGCCGGCGCCGGCATCGCCCGCCTTGCAGCCTGGGTCGGCGAAACACAGGTCAAGGCCGGCCGCCTGGTGCGGGTGTGTCCACAGTACCGCCTGACATCCAGCAGCGGCCAGGACCCACAGATGCACGCGGTATACCCTGCCGGCGAGTTGCCGGCGCGGGTACGTGACTTGCTGGCAGCCCTGCGACGAGCTGGCTCGCCTAGCTGAAACAGGCCATGAAACGACTGTTCAATTTCTGCTCAATTTAACAGAGCCCGCCGCGGGTCTGGCTTGCAGCACTTTATCCACAGACCTACCCACGTTTTTTGTGGACAGAATTCCCAGCGTAAAGAACGACTTATCGCACAAGCAGAAATGCCGAATCGGCCAACTTGAGCCGCTCGATCCGCTCCTGCCTTGAGAATGACGTGCACCTACCGCTGATTCAGCAGTGCAATGACAATGGATTACCGGCCATTTGCCAATAGATTGGGCCCGTCGCTTGAAGTGGACGGGCCGCGCAGGGGAAAACGCAGTTGAACTCAGCTTGGCGGAATGGTGCCAAGAATACCAATCAGAATGGTCAGCAGCAGAAAACCACCCAGGAACAGCGCCAGCTTGCCCATTGGAACCTCTACAGTTGTGATGCGGGAATGGGCATATTGTCGAGCTTGGGCTGATACGGTTACAGATTCAGGTTTATGGAAAAAAAGCGGATCAGATGCGATGCGCGGATGCCGCCGGGCTGATTCAGCCGCAGTGGTTGACAGATCGTGTCCCAGGAAGTGGTGTAACTCATCATGGCTCTGGCCACTGAGTTTGCCGTTTAGTTGATCACGGCCGACAGCTTGGCCTGTGGATTATCGCTGACTGCCTCAAAGGCCTCCAACTGCATGTAACGCCGTTGCAGGCACCACTCGTCGTTCTGCTCCAGCAGCATCGCGCCTACCAGCCGTGTGATTGCAGGATCGTTGGGAAAGATGCCCACGACGTCGGTGCGGCGTTTGATCTCCGCGTTAAGCCGCTCCAGTGGGTTGGTGCTGTGTAATTGCTGTCGGTGCGCTTTTGGAAACGCCATGTGAGCCAGCACTTCATCCTCGCAGCCGTCCATGAGTGTCGCGATCTTGGGGTATTTTTCGCGTAGCTGATCAGCGACCAAACGCCATTGCTGATGGCATTCGGCACGGCTGTCCTGGGCGAAGACCGTGCGCAGTAGGGCCGCCACCATGGTGCGCTGACCTTTGCCGACGTGGGCCATGGCATTACGCATGAAATGCACACGGCAGCGCTGCCAAGTCGCGTTGAAGACCTTGGATACAGCTGCTTTCAGGCCTTCGTGGGCGTCGGAGATGACCAGCTTCACGCCCCGCAAGCCACGTCGCATGAGGCTGCGCAGGAAGTCTGTCCAGAACGGCTCAGCCTCTGACGGCCCAACCCGCATGCCCAGGACTTCGCGGCCACCGTCGGTGTTCACGGCCACGGCGATTATTACGGCGACCGAGACGATGCGTCCGGCCTCCCGCACCTTGACGTAGGTGGCATCGATCCAGAGATAGGGCCAGTCGCCCTCCAGCGGGCGGTCAAGGAAGGCGTGAACGCGCTCATCGATCTCACCAGCTAGCCGTGAGACCTGGCTTTTGGAGATGCCGGTCATGCCCATGGCTTTGACCAGCTCGTCCACTGAGCGTGTTGAAACGCCTTGGATGTAGGCCTCCTGGATGACTGCCGCCATGGCTTTCTCAGCGGTGCGTCGAGGTTCAAGGAAACCAGGGAAATAGCTGCCTTGGCGCAGCTTGGGAATCTTAAGGTCGACGTCGCCTGCGCGGGTTTGCCAAAGACGATCGCGGTAGCCATTACGGCTATTTGTCCGGTCTGGGCTTTTGACATCGAAGCCCGCGCCGCACAGGCCTTCGACGTCGAACTCCATCATGCGCTGGGCAACGAACTGGATCATTTGCTTGAGCAGATCAGCGTCTGCCCCTTTCTCAACCAACTCGGTCAATGCGATAGTGGGCTTGGTCATCGTGGTTTCTCTGGTGAGTGTTTGGTCTTCGCAAACTCAACGTTAGCCAAGAACCACGATGACCATCCTCTTTCGCCCGCAGGGCGCCTTCGGCTGGTTCAGTTACACCACTTCCCGGGACACGATCGGTTGACACTGAGCACGTCTCGCCGCGGGCCGGCAATTGATACACGAAGTTTCTAAACACGCCTCCAGGCTTGCGCAGTACCTGCGCCGGGTACGCTGCCCCTCGAAAGCTCTTGAACCCAGCCAATACGGTAGGCTGAACTTGCCTGGGAGGACACGATCTGAAACACGGTTTGTAGGATTGTTTACCGCAATCTGTAGGAAATGGCGTGGCAATGAGTCTTGCCTGTATGAAACATCAGTTTCTCAGGCAAATTCGAGCTGCTACGGTCCATTTTTCCTACAACGGCACGGAAGCCTACAGCGTGAGAAATGCATGGACTCGTTCAAAACCTCTGCACTAAAGCTGCAGAAGAATCTGCTAGACCTGCGCGTTGAGTGTGATCGCCTGAGAGGTGAAGGCAAGGACAAGGAAGCGGATCAACTCGCTGGGCCGATCGCGCGGCTTGAGGCGGCTATTCGGCAATTGCCGGATAGCCTGAAGCCCGACACCTTGCAGTGACCTGAGCACGCAATTGTCCTGCTCCACGGGCTGGCTTGCCCATCACCTCGCAGGAGCAGTCTTGCGCAGCGAAGAGGCCAGTAAGGCAATCGACTGTATTAGGCAGTTATCGCTTCTTCGCAGCGCAAGTTAGCTTCTTGAACCGGGCTGGCACCGGGTCATCTACCCCCGCCAGAACAACTTGATCGTGTAACCCATGATCAAGCGCTCCTCATCTATATCCGCCCGGCAGTTGGAACGCGCCATCTGCTCGGCCAGATGCTCCCACCACTCGGGTGCACATAGCCTCCAGAACTGCTCGCAGATCGCACAACAGTTCGATAATCGCACAAATTCAGCCAAACCCTCTCTACTGTTGCCCTATCTTGCGGCACGCTATAGCGAAAGTCAGCAAGCCAAATCACGTGCTGACAGGCCCATCGCTTCACGCGCTCCGGCCAGCCCGACAACCACAACTCCAGGAACAACCAGGAGCTCGCCTTGATCAATAAAACGTACGAGTCCATCGCCAGCGCGGTGGAAGGGATCACCGACGGTTCGACCATCATGGTCGGTGGCTTCGGCACGGCTGGCATGCCGTCCGAGCTGATCGATGGCCTCATTGCCACCGGTGCCCGCGACCTGACCATCATCAGCAACAACGCCGGCAACGGCGAGATCGGCCTGGCCGCCCTGCTCATGGCAGGCAGCGTGCGCAAGGTGGTCTGCTCGTTCCCGCGCCAGTCCGACTCCTACGTGTTCGACGAGCTGTACCGCGCCGGCAAGATCGAGCTGGAAGTGGTCCCGCAGGGCAACCTGGCCGAGCGTATCCGCGCCGCAGGCTCCGGCATCGGTGCGTTCTTCTCACCGACCGGCTACGGCACCCTGCTGGCCGAGGGCAAGGAAACCCGTGAGATCGACGGCCGCATGTACGTGCTGGAAATGCCGCTGCACGCCGACTTCGCACTGATCAAGGCGCACAAGGGTGACCGTTGGGGCAACCTGACCTACCGCAAGGCCGCCCGCAACTTCGGCCCGATCATGGCCATGGCTGCCAAGACCGCCATTGCCCAGGTCGACCAAGTCGTCGAACTTGGTGAACTGGACCCGGAACACATCATCACCCCGGGTATCTTCGTCCAGCGTGTGGTCGCCGTCACCGGTGCTGCCGCTTCTTCGATTGCCAAAGCTGTCTGAGGCCTGCCATGACCATCACCAAAAAGCTCTCCCGCACCGAGATGGCCCAACGCGTGGCCGCAGACATCCAGGAAGGCGCGTATGTAAACCTGGGCATTGGCGCACCGACCCTGGTGGCCAACTATCTGGGCGACAAGGAAGTGTTCCTGCACAGCGAGAACGGCCTGCTGGGCATGGGCCCAAGCCCTGCGCCGGGCGAGGAAGACGATGACCTGATCAACGCCGGCAAGCAGCACGTCACCCTGCTGACCGGTGGGGCCTTCTTCCACCATGCCGACTCGTTCTCGATGATGCGTGGCGGCCACCTGGACATCGCTGTACTGGGCGCCTTCCAGGTGTCGGTCAAGGGCGACCTGGCCAACTGGCACACCGGCGCCGAAGGTTCGATCCCGGCCGTAGGCGGCGCAATGGACCTGGCCACCGGCGCCCGCCAGGTGTTCGTGATGATGGACCACCTGACCAAGACCGGCGAAAGCAAGCTGGTGCCCGAGTGCACCTACCCGCTGACCGGCATTGCTTGCGTCAGCCGCATCTACACCGACCTGGCGGTGCTGGAAGTGACACCTGAAGGGCTGAAAGTGATCGAGATCTGCGCGGACATCGATTTTGACGAGCTGCAGAAACTCAGTGGCGTGCCTCTGATCATGTGATCCGGGCAGCCTTAGGCTCTTTACGAAAAGTCTTGAGACGCAGGTCAGGCAAGGCGAAAACAGCCGAGGAACGGCCGGGGTCGCGCCCGACTGTACTGGAGTACATGAGCATTCCGAGGCTGTTTTCAACGCAGCATGAACCAGTATCAAGGCATTTCGTACAGAGCCTAGGGCTTTCCATGCCCTCTGCGGCACTATCGATAGTGCCGCACAAGCGCCGCGAGCAGAGAGCAAGCGGTGCTTGAGGCCGCCCTTCCAGCCGCTTCGGAGCCGATAGACGAGAACGCTCGGAGAGGTCAACCCAATGAGCTATCGAGCAGGGGCCAGATAGCGGCGTAAAAAATCCCTCCCACGACTTTACGCCTTTTTTACTCGACATTACCGTAAAGCAGGCAATACTGCCGGCACTGTCCCAACGAGCTCCCTCAATGCCGCTTCCTGCATTGCGTTTCATCGCCTTCATTATTGGTGTATTCCTGATCACGTTGGCCGTCAGCATGGTGATTCCGATGCTGACGCTGCTGGTGTACGACCGCAGCGACGACCTCGGTGCATTCGTCTGGTCGAGCCTGATCGTTCTATGCGCCGGCCTGCTCATGGTAGCCCGCGGCGTCCCCGACACACCGCAACTGCGGACCAGGGATATGTATCTGCTCACGACGGCAAGCTGGGTCATCGTGTGCGCGTTTGCGGCGCTGCCGATGGTGTTCATTCGACACATCAGTTACACGGACGCGTTCTTCGAGACCATGTCGGGAATCACCACCACCGGCTCGACCGT
The DNA here is from genome assembly GCF_036630035.1 of Pseudomonas sp. LTR0. Lineage (NCBI taxonomy): Bacteria > Pseudomonadati > Pseudomonadota > Gammaproteobacteria > Pseudomonadales > Pseudomonadaceae > Pseudomonas > Pseudomonas sp. LTR0. The sequence goes on along the minus strand of NZ_CP123734.1, from coordinate 2,071,991 downwards.
GCTGACTGGCCTGGACAGTGCATCACCGGGGCTGCTGATATGGCGTTCCCTGCTGCACTGGCTGGGAGGCATTGGATTTATCGGCATGGCCGTGGCGATCCTGCCACTGCTGCGCGTGGGTGGCATGCGACTGTTCCAGACCGAGTCTTCGGATTGGTCTGACAAAGTGACGCCGCGCTCGCATGTGGCAGCCAAGATGATCCTGCTGGTCTACCTGGGCCTGACTGCATTGGGGACAGGGGCATTGTGGGCTGCCGGCATGACCCCGTTCGAAGCCATCAATCATTCGATGTCGCTGGTTTCAACCGGTGGTTTCTCTACCTCGGATGCCTCGCTGGGCCATTGGGAGCAGCCAGCGGTGCATTGGGTAGCGGTGGTCATCATGATACTCGGCAGCCTGCCCTTCACGCTGTATGTCGCCACGCTGCGTGGCCATCGAGGCATCCTGCTCAAGGACCATCAAGTTCGCGGTTTCATTGGTTTTCTCGTCTTCGTCTGGCTCACCGTCGGAACCTGGCTCTGCCTGCACAGCGATCTGGCCTGGTGGGATGCGTTTCGTATCGTTGCGGTGAATGTGACCTCGGTAGTAACCACAACAGGCGTTGCCGTGGGTGATTACACGCTCTGGGGCAGCTTCGCCATCATGCTGTTCTTTTACCTGACGTTTGTCGGCGGGTGCTCGGGCTCTACCGCTGGCGGTTTGAAAATATTCCGTTTCCAGGTGGCCGCTGCCTTGCTTGTCAGCAGCCTGAAACAGTTGATCCATCCACGGGCAACGATCTCGAAGAAATACAATGGGCACCCCATCGATGAAGAGATCGTTCGCTCACTGCTGACGTTCTCGTTCTTCTTCTCCGTCACCATCGCAATCATCGCCCTTGGCCTCTCCCTGATAGGGCTCGACTGGATGACGGCACTGAGTGGGGCTGCCACTGCCGTGTGCAACGTCGGTCCAGGCCTGGGCACGCTTATCGGCCCTGCAGGGAATTTCGCCTCCTTGCCGGACGCAGCGAAATGGTTATTGACGATCGGCATGCTGCTGGGACGGCTCGAAATCCTCACCGTTCTGGTACTGGTCTCGCCAGCCTTCTGGCGATTCTAAGGCGGAGGTCATCCAGCCAATCAGCCATAAAATTGGGCAGGGACGGCATATTCGTTCTAGGTTTACTGGCGCAGGAATAACAACAACAAGCGGAGAACGACGCCATGAACCGAGCCCTTCGCCTGGCATTGGCCAGCACCTTGTTTACTGTCTGTGCGGCTGCCCAGGCTGCACCGACCTTCATCAACATCCTCACAGGCGGTACCAGTGGTGTCTATTACCCGGTAGGCGTAGGCATTTCACAGATCTACAGCCACGGCATCGAGGGCAGCAAGACCACGGTGCAAGCCACCAAGGCCTCGGTAGAGAACCTCAACCTGTTGCAAGCCGGTCGAGGGGAGTTGGCATTCGCGCTGGGGGATTCGGTGGCAGATGCCTGGAAGGGCGATGCAGAGGCTGGATTCAAAACGCCCTTGAAGAAACTCCGCGCCATCGCCGGCACCTACCCGAACTACATCCAGATCGTCGCCAGCAAGGAGTCGGGGATCACCTCCCTGTCAGACCTCAAAGGCAAGCGTATCTCGGTTGGGGCACCCAAGTCCGGCACCGAACTGAATGCCCGCGCCATCTTCAAGGCCGCAGGGCTTACCTACCAGGACATGGGAAAAGTTGAATACCTGCCCTATGCGGAGTCCGTCGAACTGATCAAGAACCGTCAGCTTGACGCCACGCTGCAATCCTCAGGGCTCGGTCAAGCGGCTATCCGAGACCTGGCCGCGACCTTGCCGGTGGTGTTCGTGCCTATCCCTGCCGACGTGGTGACCCGCATTGGCAACAACGCCTACCAACCCGCCACCATTCCTGCCAACACCTATGATGGTCAGAATGCGGACGTATCAACGGCGGCCATCAACAACATCCTCGTCACCCGCGCCGACATCGGCGATGACCTGGCCTATAAGATGACCAAGCTGATATTCGAGAACCTTCCACGCCTGGTCACGGCCCACGCTGCAGCGAAGGATATCCAGCCGGAAAATGCCGCCAAGAACCTGCCCATTCCGCTGCATCCAGGAGCAGAGAGGTATTTCAAGGAGAAAGACCTGCTCCCCTGATGATATCCCCAAGCAATGGAGCAGCGTATGAGTGATACCGCGCAAGGTCTTCACGCCAGTACCGATCGCTGGCCTGCCGCGCTTTTTGCCGTGGCATTGGTCTTTTCGGTTTTCCAGATCGCCACAGCGGCATTTCCCCTGATTTCCACCCAAGTACTGCGTGCAGTACACGTGGGGTTCCTGTTGCTGGTGGTGTACCTGAGCTATTCATTCGTTGGCCACCGTCGACCGTGGCAACCCCTTGCCTGGCTGCTGGGCCTTGCGGGAATGGCGACGGCTGCATACCAGTGGTACTTCGAAGGGGACCTGATTCAACGCTCCGGCGAGCTGACCACCAGCGACCTGATCGTGGGGCTGTTGCTTATTGGTTTGGTCTTTGAAGCCGCACGGCGCGTGATGGGCATAGCGTTGCCCATCATATGCGCGCTGTTTCTGGTCTATGGATTGCTTGGCCAATACTTGCCAGGCGAACTCGCGCATCGAGGCTACGGCCTCGATCAGATCGTCAATCAGTTGGCATTCGGCACCGAAGGGCTGTATGGCACACCGACCTATGTCTCAGCCACCTACATCTACCTGTTCATCCTGTTCGGCGCATTTCTTGAGCAGGCGGGCATGATTCGTCTGTTCACCGATTTCGCCATGGGGCTGTTCGGCCATCGCAGCGGGGGGCCGGCCAAAGTGTCAGTTTTCTCCTCGGCACTGATGGGTACCATTACCGGCTCGGGGGTGGCCAACGTCGTCACCACCGGACAGTTCACCATTCCGCTGATGAAGCGCTTCGGCTACAAACCTGCATTTGCCGGTGGCGTAGAGGCGACCTCCAGCATGGGCAGCCAGTTGATGCCGCCAGTGATGGGCGCCGTGGCGTTCATCATGGCCGAGACGATCAACGTGCCCTACGCCGAGGTGGCGAAAGCCGCGCTCATCCCAGCGTTGCTGTACTTCGGCTCGGTCTACTGGATGGTCCACCTGGAGGCTCGGCGCAGCCATCTGCATGGCTTGCCTCGCGAACAGTGCCCGAGTGCCTGGGATGCGTTGCGACAACGTTGGTTCCTGCTCGTACCCCTGATGGTCTTGGTCGCGCTGTTGTTTTCCGGGCGAACGCCTTTGTACTCGGGAATGGTCGGCCTGGCCCTGACCGCCATCGTCATCCTTGGCTCGGCCATCATCCTGCGCGCTCAAAAAACCTGGCTACGCGCGGCTTTCTGGGTTGCACTCGGGATACTGTGTTCAGGTTTTTTCCGCATGGGGATCGGGGTGATCCTGATGGTCATTGCCGGCCTGGCCATTGCGTGCTGCTTCGTCCAGGGCGGTCGCGCCACCCTGCACGCATGCGTCATGGCCCTCGCGGAGGGTGCCCGTCATGCAGTGCCGGTGGGTATTGCCTGCGCGCTGGTCGGCGTCATTATCGGCGTCATCTCGCTGACCGGCCTGGCCACCACCTTTGCCGGATACATTCTTGACCTGGGACGGGACAACCTGTTCCTCTCGCTGGTGTTGACCATGCTCACCTGCCTGGTACTGGGTATGGGCATCCCGACCATACCCAACTACATCATCACCAGCTCCATTGCCGCCCCGGCCCTGCTGGAGCTCGGGGTTCCGCTGATCGTCTCGCACATGTTCGTGTTCTATTTCGGCATCCTGGCCGACCTGACGCCGCCCGTGGCATTGGCGTGCTTTGCAGCTGCCCCGATTGCCAAGGAAAAAGGCCTGTTGATCAGTTTCTGGGCGGTGCGCATTGCCTTGGCCGGTTTCGTTGTGCCCTTCATGGCGGTCTATGACCCGGCGTTGATGATGCAAGGTGAAGGCATGGGCAGCACGCTGTACATGGTGATCAAGGCGGCGTTCGCGGTTGCCCTTTGGGGATGTGCGTCGATCGGGCATTTGCGTGCCCCCATGCCCTGGTGGGAGCGCCTGCTGGCGTTCACTGCTGGCGTGTCATTGATACTTGCCCTGCCCATCAGCGATGAGGTCGGTTTTGTTTTGGGTGCGGCAGTGCTGGGTTGGCACTACTGGCGAAGCCGACCGGCCTCTGGACACCCCGCATGATCAGCCTTTGCGTTGGGCTGGCCGGTGTGGTGTGGGTCAGCCTGCCACTGCACGAATTTACCCTCGCGTGGCAGCACAGTATCGAAAAGGTCCGCTGGGAGGAGGATTACCAAGTGACCCCGGCGGGCCTGGTACTGGTAGAGGCACGGGTCAAAGGCAGCGGGGCCGGCATGGAGATTCCGGACGACGCTCAACTGCGCAACGGCACTTGGCACTATCGTCGTCATCTACCACCGCTGCAGCCCTTGCACGCCGGGCGAACGCCCGAGGCTGGCGACTATCAGGTCTGCACGACAACCGGGTGCCAGCCGCTGTCCCATTGGTTAGGACCGCCGAGCGAACGCATTGCTGCAGTAGACTTCTGGGCCTGTGAAAATCCGCCTTTGGACAGCAGGCGAACCGCCCTGCCCTGACTACGCCAGGGCAGGGCCGAATCCAGTTCAGCCCACCACGTGCAAGTATTGCAGGTGGCGTTCGTACTGATCCAGGATGTCACCAATCACATCGTCGCGGCTCCACCCCATGATGTCGTAGTCCTGGCCCCCTTCTCGCAGATGCACTTCCGCACGGAAATACTTGCGCGCATCGCCACCGTCTTCGGTGTCCTGCATGACGAAGCTTGGCGTATTGAAGGCCCGTGGCCGCACCTCGTAGAGGAAACGCCCTTCACCGGCATGGGAGAGCTCCAGGGATACCCGTCCATCATCGCGCTCATTCACGCTCACCTCGTAGCCTTGCTTACGCAACTCCTGGGCGACCTCTTCGCAGGCAGGCCTCACCACCTCGGCGATAAAGCGGGTGACATGAACCCGGCGCGGCATCAATGCGATGTTGCGCAGTCTCCGCTGCCAGCCGCCGTGTGGGTGACGGGTATGGCGTGGGCCTGGCAACGCTTGATTGCGCAACCCGCGGCGGGTCGCATCAAGACTCAGCGCCTTGAACAAGCCCCAAATCGCAACCAGCAAGATGACCGCGAACGGCAGAGCGCTCGCAATGGTCGCGGTCTGCAGCGCCTTGAGGCCGTTCGCCAGCAGCAACGCGATCGCCACTGCGCCGATGCAGATTGACCAGAAGATACGTTGCCACAGGGGTGAATGACCTTTTCCGGAGGAGGCGAGCATATCCACGACCAGCGCACCAGAGTCCGCCGAGGTCACAAAGAACACGACCACCATAAGCACCGCGACCAACGAAATGATGCTGGAGAACGGGAAATGCTCCAGGAAAGCAAACAAGGCGAGGGAACTGTCTTCACTGACCACAGTAGCCAGATCCTTTACACCATCGTTGAGGATCATATGGATTGCCGAGTCGCCGAACACCGTCATCCACAGCAAGGTGAAACCCGCCGGTACGAACAGTACGCCGCAGACGAATTCCCGGATGGTCCGCCCTCGCGAAATACGTGCGATGAACAAACCCACGAAGGGCGACCAGGACAACCACCAGCCCCAGTACAGCAAGGTCCAGCCACCGATCCAGTCGGTGGGCTCGTAAGCGTAGAGATTGAAGGTTTTATTGACGATGTCCGAAAGGTAGGCGCCGGTATTCTGTACATAGGTCTGCAGCAGGAACACCGTAGGCCCAAGCAGCAGCACGAACAGCATCAGAATCACCGCCAGGCTCAGGTTGAGCTCGGACAGGATGCGAATACCTTTGTCCAGGCCGCTGGCCACTGAAAGCGTCGCCAATGCACAGGTGGCGGTGATGAGGATGACTTGCACGGTGGTGTTTACCGGCAAACCGAACACATGATGAAACCCGCTGTTGATCTGCAATACCCCATAACCCAGCGAGGTCGCCACACCAAACACCGTACCGAGGATGGCAAAGACATCCACGGCATGCCCTATAGGGCCATAGATTCGCTCACCAATCAGCGGATAGAGTGCCGAACGCAAGGTCAACGGCAGGCCGTTGCGGAAACTGAAGTAGGCCAGGATCAGCGCGACGATGGCATAGATCGCCCAGGCATGCAGACCCCAGTGGAAAAAGGTGATTTTCATGGCTTCGCGCGCCGCGGCGACGGTGCCAGGATCGCCCACGGGCGGTGTGGAGAAATGCATGACCGGTTCGGCCACGCCGAAGAACATGAGGCCAATCCCCATACCTGCCGAGAACAGCATGGCAAACCAACTGCTCTTGCGGTAATCCGGCTCACTGTGGTCAGGGCCTAGCTTGATGTCGCCATAGCGGCTGACGGCCAGAAACACCACACTGATCAACACCAGCGCTACAACAAGAATGTAGAACCAGCTGGCATTGGTGATGATCCATCGCTGGACTTGCTCGAACAGTGTCTGGGCGTGCTCCTGAAATGCCGTGGCGTACAAGACCAGCAGAAAGATAAGTATCGCACTGGTGTAGAAAACGGGTGGGTTAAGGGTGCTCCTGGGTTTGGGGGCTGCAGTCATAGCGGCAGTTCTCCTTGCAAGGCGATGAGCACAGCGTGCCTGAGCACGACGATATTTACCAAGGCTAGCAGTTGGATAAATTCCCGTTTGCCAAGCCTCGTATGCTCGGAAATAACCACAAACCCTAACGTCTGCAGGAAAAAATCTCAAACCGACACGCCTTTGGAGTGAATGGTTTGGCGCTTTTTGTTCATCTGAGAGTGGTTATTCGGTAGACTAGCGGACGGGTGCCAGCTGCACGGTGCAGTGAGGCAGGTTAAAGAACAGCGCAGGTCGGGCCGCCATGCGGGAGCACCTGCGCCTATGCATAAAAAAGAATTACCTCGCGCCCAAGACCTGGCCGAGCGAGCCTTCGCCAACCTTGAACGCTTTTTGCACATTGAAGCGGTCAGCGGCATCGTTCTGTTGATTGCCGCAGTCGCTGCATTGATCTGGGCGAATTCCCCGGCTGCCGACAGTTATGAAGCCCTTTGGCATACGCCGTTGACGTTCGGCGTGGGCTCGCATGTCTATTCGCAGTCCCTGCACTTCTGGATCAATGATGGCTTGATGACCATCTTTTTCCTGGTCGTGGGCATGGAGATCCGCCGCGAGATCCACGAGGGCGCGCTGTCCAGCCTGCGCCAAGCCACGCTCCCCATGGCAGCCGCTGTCGGCGGCGTAGCCGTGCCTGCACTCCTCTACCTGAGTTTTGGTCACGCGCCAGCAGACCAACAAGGTTGGGCAGTGCCAACGGCGACGGATATCGCCTTTGCGGTGGGCGTACTGGCACTGCTCGGCAAGTCGATCCCGTCCAACGTACGTGTGTTTCTCCTCGCCCTGGCAATCATCGATGACATCATCGCAGTCCTGATCATCGCGTTTTTCTATTCAGGCGGCCTTGATTACACCGGTTTCGGCGTTGCACTGATCGGCCTGCTCATGGTGATCGGGCTTCAGAAGATCGGTGTGGGTTCAGCCTTCGCCTATGTCATTCCTGGCGCGATCGTCTGGCTGGGCATCTTGTTGACCGGCGCCCACCCGACTCTCGCAGGTGTTGTGCTAGGCCTGATGACACCTGTCACCGCAATGCCCATGCGTGAGCGCCCGCTGGATGCCATTACCCGCTTCACCGGCGAATTGCTGGGGCGCGCCAAGGCGCCTGAGCAAGATGCCAGCGACCTCATTGATCCTTTGAAACGGCTGCGCCTGGCCCAGCGCGAACTGCTGCCGCCGGTAGTGCGCATGCAAGGCACCCTGCACCCTTGGGTAGCCTACGGCATCATGCCCGTGTTTGCCTTGGCCAATGCCGGGGTAAGCCTTTCGGGTGTCGACCTGTCCGCTGAAGGCCCCCAGTGGGTCATGATCGCCGTCGCTGTCGCCCTGGTCGCAGGAAAGCCCTTGGGCATCGTCAGCGTCAGCTGGCTGATGGTCCGCCTGGGCTGGTGCGAGCTTCCCTCCGAGGTCAACTGGCGTAGCATCATGCTGGTCGGGCTGCTGGCCGGCATCGGTTTCACCATGTCGATCTTCATCGCCAACCTCGCTTTCGTCGACCCTGGCTCACTCGGGGCAGCGAAACTCGGCGTGCTATCCGCATCATTGATCGCGGCCGTGCTGGGTTTGGCCTGGGGGATGTGGAGCATGCGCAAGGCAGCGCCTGCTACCAAAGCAAGTTCGGCCACCTAGCCACATTCTGGCACTGGCGGTCCGTTGCATGTGGGCAAACGGATCGCCACGCCTGGCACGACTACAACCTGTGTCGGGTAGGCCTGCCAGGGAAAACACGCCATACTCACGGCTTTCCAAGTCAGCCATGTGTGGACCATGCCCGAACCTACCCGTCCTGCACCTTCACTCTCCCGCCGTTCAAGCTGGCGAGAATGGCGTCAGCGACTGGCGTTCTGGATCGGGGCATTGCTGGTGGGGCTGGTTGCGCTGGCATTCGCCTGGCTTGCCGACGCGGCGTTCGCTTCGTTCAAGCGCTTGCTGGAATGGGCACCCTGGTCACCTCTTCTCATCACTCCGCTTGGTTTCGCGCTCCTGGCTTATCTGACGCAACGGTGGTTTGAAAACGCCAAGGGTAGCGGCATTCCCCAAGTCATAGCCGCCCTGGAAATGCCCTCTCGCCGCCTGCGCGCCCGATTACTCTCGCTCCCTGTGGCTGCCGCCCGCATGAGCCTGACGTTGGGCGCCCTGCTGGTCGGCGGTTCGGTTGGCCGGGAAGGCCCGACCGTCCACATCGGCGCCGCTGTGCTCTATTCCTTTGGCCGACGTTTAGGCCTGCACGGCCGGCGCACCATCGCTGGCCTGGTGCTCGCCGGAGGCGCCGCGGGTATTGCGGCAGCCTTCAATACACCGTTAGCGGGGGTAGTCTTTGCCATTGAGGAATTGAGCCGCACGTTCGAGCAACGTTTCAGCGGCTTGGTGCTCACTGCGGTGCTGATCGGTGGGGTCGTCACGCTGGGGCTGATGGGCCATTACGCCTATTTTGGAGAAATCAGCGGTCGAATGCCGGTGGGCTGGGGCTGGAGCGTCGTGCCTGCCTGTGCTGTGCTGGGCGGGCTGCTGGGTGGTTTTTACGCCAAGCTTGTGCTGCCCACCGACAAGGGCCTACTCGGCCGGGTCTGTACGTTACGCGGACGCTATCCGGTGCGCTTTGCTGCCATCTGTGGCTTGCTGCTGGCCACGTTGGGGCTCGTCTCTGGCAATCATGTATTCGGCACCGGGTACGAAGAAACGCGTGCGTTGCTGGAGGGGCAGCCAATCACGGACACAAGCTTTCTCCTGTGGAAGTTTCTGGCCAACGTCGCGTCCTATCTTTCCGGGATTCCTGGCGGGCTCTTTTCGCCTTCGCTGAGCATCGGCGCCGCCTTTGCGCCCCTGTTGAGCTTGCTGCCCGATGTTGATCCCCAGGCAGGCGCTCTACTTGGTATGGGCGCATACCTGGCCGGTGTGACACGCTCGCCACTGACCGCCTCGGTCATCGTGCTTGAACTGACACACAGCCCGGACCTGGCCATTCCCATGTTGGCAGCGACACTGATGGCGGCGGCCATCTCTGGATGGGTGTCTCCGGTCTCGCTTTACCATGCCTTGGCCAAGCAGATTACCGACAAGCTTCATGCTGCCGCGTCTTCTTCCACAGAACCCGCCGCTAGCCAAGCGAGCGCTACTGAAAAACCTTGAGCGGCACCAAGCCTGCCCTGCCAGAGGTTAACGGTAGTCAGGTAGCGGAACTGTCCGGGGGAGATGGGGCTCCCGATGGCGTTCCCATGGTCGGCTTTTCTATACCCCAAAAACGCAAAAAGCCCTGAATAATCAGGGCTTTGAATATGGCGGAAGCGTAGAGATTCGAACTCAACAAAATGGCGAAAGCTGGGCTGAAGGCCTTGATTTCTGTGGGCTGGAGCGCGCGCTTGTGAGCGTTTTTGTTCCCAGAGTGTTCCCAAGGTGGGTGTGCACGTCGCCCTGCCAGGGTGCTTCCCCATAGGGAATCGCCGTTTAAGGTTGACCCATCAAAAAAAGGTAATTTTGGTAATTGATCCTTGGAAATGCTCTGTAGGCCACGTAAATCAAGGGCTGTAGGGATTTTGAAAAAGGTAATTTTTTGGTAATTGAAAGGTAATCGGATTACCTCTGTGACTGGTTGTGTAAGGGAAAAACAATACCCTTTAAAATCAAGCACTTATGGAAAAATTACCTTTCTCCTTACCTTTAATTACCTTTTTTGGTAATCGCTCAAACCCTTGCCCCATAAGGCTTGCAGGGGTGTTACACCCCCCTCCTAACCGAAATTACCTTTTTTTGATGGGTCCTCCTAAATATGGAAGGAAGCGAGCCCTATGCCCGCGAGAATAGGCCTTGCTGCAGGGATTCGCAGAAGCGCGCCCTCCCCTATACCTACCCGGCCGCCCAGTAACTGCGCTGAGCTGGTGGTCGTGCAGGTGCGCAGAAATTCCGACACGTTTAGCCCGCAGGCGTGGCGGGGGGACGAGAGCGCGCGCCGGGGTAAGATGAGTGATGACTTGAGAGAGGTGTAGATTTCTGCGGAACGCAGTTAACCTAAAGATCTTTCACTGGAGGAGTGGGGACGATGGATGAGGTGATACCGGCACTGGGGCTTGAAGCCTTCAATTGCCCGACGTGTGGTGCCTTCGCCCACATGACGTGGCGCGATCTGTCCTTTTACGGAACTATGACCACTACCGGCATACGTGCGGCCAGTTGTGCAAAGTGTGATGGAAGAAGCTTTTGGCTGGTAAACGCCGCCCGAATGATTTTGCCTAACAGAGGGGCGGCGCCACTTCCCGTACCGGATATGCCGGCAGATGTGCGGGCGGATTATGAGGAAGCTGCTGATATTTTCACTCGTTCACCACGTGCTTCGGCAGCCCTTCTCCGCCTTGCTTTGCAGAAGTTGTGTGTTCACCTAGGAGAAAAGGGCGAAAAGATCGACGTCGATATCAGAGAGCTTGCTCGTAAAAATGTGCTGCCTCAGCTACTCATCAAGGTGGCTGATACGGTAAGGATCACAGGAAACAACGCGGTTCACCCTGGCGAGATGGCACCAGAGGACGTTGACCTGGTCGCATCTAAAATGTTCTTGATGCTTAACCTTATTGTTAATAAGGGTATTACAGAACCAAAAGAACTAGCTGCTCTGTATGAGATGGTTCCCGAAGGTGCAAGAGCAGCAGCCGAAGGGAAAGATGCGAGAGCACGTGACAAAGCACCCATCGCGGAATGAAATCACGCGAACACTCCAACGCAAAAAGCCGCCCGAGGGCGGCTTTTTGTTCTCTCTGGCTTACATTGACGTGCCGGTAGGTAACTCATATTGCGCAAAGCGAATTACTTCCTCACCAAGCCATTCATTGATCTGCAACAGCCTTGCCTGCTCTGGCTCCAGCTCGTTCATGGCCCATACTTGAGTGGCGTCAAGAACCGAACCGAAGCCGCCTGCGTTCTGTGGGACCACGCCCATCAACTGCGGCGGGATGCGTAGCATAGCCAACTGATCGTCGCGGCTGATGTTCTTGATCGCGCCAAAGTCATCCTTTGCCGCCACCTCGCTGATCGGGATCAGCTGAATGCCATCCTTCTTGCCGTTTGGCGCGTACATGAAAAGGTTGCGGAAGTTGCCCGGACCTTTGCTGCTTTTCATTGCCGTGCGCAGATCGTCGACGAAGTCTTCATTCTGAGCTGCGTCGGTCATGTAAAGGATGAACCCCGCATGGCTCCCGTTCTGGTAGTACTTCCGGCGGAACAACGTGGCCGACTCGTTGAGCAGCGCGGCCTGCAGCGCCGGCAACCACTCCGGCAGGCCATACACCTCCTGGTTGATATCAGCCACCCGAAGGTGGCAGATGCTGCCTGCCCTGAACTCATGCTCGTCACGCCAACCGCGCACTTGGTAGTAGGTTTCCAGATCCGCCCCCCGGCGCATGTATTTCGCCAGGCAAGGCCGAAGCCCCATCGCCCGGCCCAGCATGTTGTCGCGCTTTTCCAGGTAAAGATTGCCTGACCACCCCAGATCCATGACGATCTGCTCGAACGCCTGGCGAGTCAGCAGCCTGTGGGGAATGAATGTCCGGGCCAAAGCGTTGCGCTTGAAGATCAATCCGGACTGAAGGTAAACACTCGCCTTCGACGATCGGGCCAGTCCATCCAACGAAACCGGCGGTTCATACCATCGGCCGTTGCTGTAGCACTCCAGATAATCCAGGATCTCACGCCCATCCAGGACCGGTACTGGATCGCCGAAGGTGAAAGCCTCGGCACGGGCGTTGTGGTTGGCGAGCAGCTCGCCGGCAGGCCCCGGCGCGGCGCCGGCCAGATCGATGTTACCCATCAGAAGATCTCCATGATGCGGGTATTGGTTGCTGTTTGGCCTTCAAGCGGCTCGTTATGCAATGCGTGGAAAAGAGCCCAGGCCAAGTCGGCGTGTCCAGTGGCTGCGTTCCGGCCTGCTGTGTAGGTAAATTGGCGACCACCAGGTGTAATGGTTTTGCGAATGGCCATGAGGGACTGCGCTACGTCTGTTGCACCGGCATCGAACTCCAACCGCCCTTTGCTGATGACGTCCCACGCCTTCATGACCAGGCGGGTTTTAACCTCGGGGCTGTAAGTGAAAGTGCGCAGTGCTGGGAAGAATTGGCGCACCAGCTGGGCCACGGCGCTGCCCATACCCGTAGTGTCGATACCGATATAGGCGACGTTGTATCGCCTGGTGATTTGGCGGATCGTCTCGGCCTGCGAGTTGAAGTCCATCCCACGGAACTGGTGTTTCTCCAACAGGAAGAACTTGCCGCCCGGCACCAGCGGTGGCGCAAGCACCACCAGGCCGGCCGAGTCGCCAGTTTCTGCCGGGTCATACCCCACCCAAACCGGGCGTTCCCCGTATGGCCTGGCAGAGAATGGGCTGTAACCGGGCCAATCCCAGCTTTCCACCATGCAAGGCTGCAACATGCTGAGCGGGAAAATGCTCGCCCCATCGTCCACAAACTGGCACATGAGCAGGTTCTGGAAAGCCGCTGCGTCGTACTCCAGGCGCAGCTCTTCCAGGTCAAACAGGTCGCAACCTCTGGCTTCGGCGTCCATGATGGTGACGATCTGCCGCCAGATCTTGTCCTCGCACAGCCGACCTTGCTGCAGCGCTTCGTGGGTAACGTCCAGTTGGATGTGCTGGGCAGTAGGCTTGCCCTTGTTGATGCGTTCACCGGTCCACCAGGTGTAGGCCGGGTGCGCCATGCTGCTTGGCGTCGAAAAGTAGGTTTTCCGCCATTTCTTGTGCAACGCCATGCCCGAGGCCACTTTGTTGATCTCGGCGAAGCCATGGACCCAGAAAAATTCGTCAAAGTAGAAGTTACCCGACCGGCCCTGTGCAGTACGGAAGTTGGTACCGAGGAAGTGGAGCTCTGCGTTGTTCCAGAGCACGATGGGGTCACCGGTCAGCTTTATGCCCAGCACCTCGTTAAGGAATGCCTGCATGTACGTCTTGAACTGGTGGGCTTGGGCCTTGCTGGCCGACAGGAAGATCTGGTTTCGACCGGTTGTGATGGCATCGATCAGCGCTTCCCGGGCAAAGTAGAACGTGGCGCCAATCTGCCGGCTTTTGAGGATCATCCGGGTGCGCTGGTTGCCGGCGCGGTACCAGTCGAGCTGATAGTCGAAACAGCTGTCGCGGAACGCGTCGACCAGCTTCTCGATCTGCTCCTCGTCCAATTCGTTGCGCTTGGGCTGCTTCTTCGGTCCCTCGTTTCGCTTGGCGATATCCGGGTTGAGGTCCGTTTCGGTACCGCCGCCCTGGTACCGCTGAATGCGTGCCTGTCGCTCCAGCTGGCGGTGGAGCAGGTCAATCTCTTTGAAATCCGTGCCTGACTTCGGGTCCTTGATGAGCAATTGCACCAGGCGCGCCTCTGTCGCGGCTTGAATCCGCTCCAGCGGTGTCGCCCGATCCCACTCGTCGCGGGCTTTCCAGCTGTGCAAGGTTTTTTCTTTCTCGCCGATCAGCTCGGCAATCTCGCACACGCGATACCCCTGCCAATACAGGTGTTTGGCGTGGCGACGATGATCTGTGGGTAGGTCGACTGTAGAGTTCATGGCGCCGATGCTGCCGCTCACGCGCGCGTTCACCCACTGGTGCCCCCTGTAGCCCGCAGGCCTACAAGTGCAGCGCGTTGCCGTATAGCAGCCCGCTGCGGACCATGCCCCTCATCGCAAGGCACAACGCCACCGCACTGAGGACAGCCCGCATGGCAGCAAGCAAGAAATTCCGCAGCAAGTTCTTCCGCGTCGCCGTTGAAGGCGCAACCACTGATGGCCGCACCATCGAGCGCCAGTGGCTGGTGGATGCTGCCGAAACCTACAACGTCAATACCTACGGTGCTCGCGTTTGGCTGGAGCACTACCGCAGCGCTCTGCCGGACGGCCCGTTCAAGGCATACGGCGACGTCGTTGCACTGAAAACCGAAGAAGTCGAGATCGCCGGCAAGAAGAAGTTGGCGCTGTTCGCCCAGATCGAGCCTACCGCCGACCTGATCGCCCTGAACAAAGCCCGCCAGAAGATCTACACCAGTATCGAGATCCGCCCGAAATTCGCCGACACCGGTCGTGCGTACCTGGACGGCATTGCGGTAACCGACACCCCGGCCAGCCTGGGCACCGAGATGCTCACCTTCAGCGCCCACCATCCCGACGCTAGCCCACTGAAGTCGCGAAAAAATGACCCGGACAACCTGTTCTCCGAGGCCATCGAGATCGCACTCGAATTCGAGGAAGTCACCGACAGCGAGAGCAAGGTCGCCGGCCTGTTCTCGCGGGTGATGGAAGCCCTCGGCAAGAGCAAGGACAAAGCCGTCAAGGATGACGCCCAGTTCTCCGAGCTGACTGAGGCCATCGAGGCTCTGGCCACGCACGCCAAGGAACAGGGCGAAGCGTTCACTGAAGAAGTGGCTGCCCGTACTGACCTGGTCGAGAAGGTCACCAAGCTGACCACCGACTTCAACGACCTGGTCAAGCGCCTGGGCGATACCGAAGACCACAGCCAGAAACCGCGCCCACCGGCTACCGGTGGCGACGGCAAAGTGCTGACCCCGTTCTGATCCCACCCAGCCCAAACACCCGGAGAACACTCAATGCGTAACGCAACCCGCATCGCTTTTACTGCCCTGGCCGCGCAAATTGCGCTGGTCAACGGGGTGGCCAGTGCCACCGAAAAATTCAACGTCGCGCCGACCGTGCAGCAGACCCTGGAAAAGGCCACCCAGGAGTCCTCGGCCTTTCTGAAAGCGATCAACATCATCGGCGTCGATGAACAGCAGGGCGAAGCCTTGCTCGCAGGCGTTAATGGTCCGGTGGCCAGCCGAACCAACACCGGCGCGGGTAACCGTCGCAATCCGGCCAACATCGCCGAGATGTCCAAGGACAGCTACAACTGCGTACAGACCAACTTCGATACGTCGTTCCCTTACGCGCTACTCGATGCCTGGGCCAAGTTCCCGGAATTCCAGGTGCTGCTGACCAACGCTATTGTCGAGCGGCAGGCACTCGACCGCATCATGATCGGCTTCAACGGCACTCGTGTGGCCGTCGCTACCGATCGTGCCGCCAATCCCCTGCTGCAGGATGTCAACAAAGGCTGGCTGCAGAAGATCCGTGAAGGTGCTGCCGATCGCGTCTTGGATGAAGGCGCTGTCGCCGGCAAGATTCGGGTGGGTGCGACCAAGATCGTCAAAGTCGCCGGGGTTGATACCGAGATCAGCGGTGACTATCAGACCTTGGATGGTGTGGTATTCGACGCCATCCAGATGCTTGACCCATGGCATCGCGCTCGCCCGGACCTGGTCGTCCTGGTCAGCCGCGACCTGATGCACGAGAAGCTGCTCAAGGCCGTGGAAAAGGGTGCGACCTCCAACCAGGAAGAAAACGCAGCGCAGGAAATCGTTAGCCGCGCTCGCCTGGGCGGCCTGCCGGTGGTCGACGCCCCATTCCTCCCTGCTGGCACCGTGCTGGTCACCTTCCTGAAAAACCTTTCGATCTACTGGCAGGAAGGCGCGCGCCGCCGTCACCTCAAGGACGAGCCTGAATTCGACCGGATCGCCGACTACCAATCCAGCAACGATGCCTACGTCATCGAGGACTTCGGCGCCGTTGCCCTGGTGGAGAACATCGAAGCCTTGACCTACCCGGCACCGACCGAGGCGTAACCCATGGCCCTGACCCTTTCGCAAACTAACCAGCTGCGCAAGCGAGCCGCCAAGGAGGCGGCAAGCGCAGCACCGGCCGCCTTGATGGATGGGCTCAATCAATACGAGCTGATGCTTGCCAAGTTGCAGCAGGATCAGCTGCGGCTAAAGCAAATCCAGTCAATTCAGAGCAAGTGCCTGCTCAAAGCCCAGCTGATCGGCGAGTACAAGCCTTATATCGATGGCGTATTGGCTGCGGGTCGCGGTGCCCAAGATGATGTGGTCACCACCATCATGCTGTGGCGCTTCGATGCCGGCGACTGGGCCGCTGGGCTCGATGTGGCGGCATACGTCTTGGAGCACGGCCTGAAGATGGCCAACCGCTTCGATCGCACCAGTGGCTGTCTGATTGCCGAAGAAGTAGCCGAAAACGCACTCAAGGCGCAGAAAGCGGACAAGCCGTTCCCGATCGAAATCCTGCTGCGAACTGCCGAGCTGACGAAAGACCAGGACATGCCAGACGAGGTCAGCGCCAAGCTGAAACTGGCGTTGGCCCGAGCGACCCTGCAAGGCCTAGACGTCAATAACCCGGGCGAGCCGGGCCAGCTGCAGCGCGGCATCGATCTGCTCAAGCGTGCAATCGAGCAGGACAACCACTGCGGCGGCAAGAAAGAACTGGAAAGCGCCGAGCGCCTCCTCAAGAAACACGCTGGCCCAGCCAGCTAACCGAGCGTCCCACGCAACCCGGCGGCTCGGGGCGGATCAGCGGCCATTTGCTCAGCTGTGAAGCCCCGACCACCGCCGACCTATTCAGAGCGCGACCATGAGCGGATTCATTGCCGGCGGCCTGGTGCCAAGTAATTCGGTACCGGGCAGCCACATCAACAGCGACCCCTTTTGGCCGTCGATCGACCTGGACTCACTGCGCGAGACCCTGCGCATCGACTCCAGTGTCACCCCTGCACGCCTCGAAACCGCTGTAGTTGCCGCAATCATCAGCGTGAACCGTGACCTGGCCAAGTGGCGAGCCGCCAACCTTGCCGCAGGATTCACGACCTTGGCCGATGTCCCAGGCACTGAAATCCTGGGCAAGTCGGAGCGCCTCCATTTGTATGTGCGGGCTGTCGAGTGCGCGGCCGGTGCGGAGGTCTGCGAGCGCTACCGCGGCTATGACTCCACCGCCAGCGGCGCCAAGAACGCCGATGAGAATATGCCAACGATCGACGATTACCGGCGCGACCAACGCTGGGCCATTCGAGATTTCCTTGGGAAGTCCCGCACCACAGTTGAGCTGCTGTGATGGCCGAGCAGAAGCGAACCCAGCAAAACGACACCGTCGACGCACTGTGTTGGCGTCACTACGGGCGCACCGCTGGCGTGGTCGAGGCTGTTCTCGAAGCGAACCCCGGCCTAGCGACGCACGGCACGGTCCTGCCGGCCGGCCTGCTCGTCAACCTGCCAGAACTCCAAGCAGCGGCGCCCGATCGGCAGGTGGTGAGCCTGTGGGACTGACCGCGCGCACCACCTCACAACCAAGGAAGGACACACATGCCTGATCGTCCCGAAAGCTGGGCGTTTTTCGCGACCTGGCTGGAACACAACTGGCCCGGCCTGTACGCCGGCCTGCTAGCTGTAGTGATTGCTGGGCTCCGGGTTGTCTACGGCGGCGGTTCTCTTCGCCAGCTGGTGATCGAGGCCCCGCTATGTGGCGCCCTTGCCTTGTCAGCCAGCCATGGGCTGTCGCTCGTAGGTATCCCGCTCACCGCGGCGCCGTTCTTCGGCGGCGTCATCGGCCTGCTCGGCGTTGAATTCGTCCGAGCTGCTGCGAAAAAGCTCTTTATCCGCAAGGAGGAAAAACTGTGACCACCCTCAAACATGGCGAACGTTCCCAGGCGGTGCGCGAGCTGCAGCGCAAACTCAACGAACGCGGCGCCAAACTGGTGACCGATGGCGTTTACGGTGACACCACAGAAGCCGCGGTGCGCGCTTACCAGGTGAAGGTCGGGCTGGTCTCTGACGGGATCGCAGGGCCAAAGACGCTGGCTAGCTTGCAAGGCTCGAACACGCTGCAGTTGTTGAAGCATGCCGACCTGGTCAGCGCTTCCCAGCGTCTCGGCGTCCCAGTTGCTGCGGTCTACGCCCTGAACGAGGTGGAGTCACAAGGCCGGGGCTTCCTGGGTAACGGCAAGCCCGTGATTCTTTACGAACGCCACATCATGTACCGCCAGCTGCAGGTACCACGGGCACCGGAAGACGACCAGGAGCAACTTCGCCAGCGCGCTGACGATTTGGCTAAACAGGCTCCCGCCTTGGTCAACCCCAAGGCCGGCGGTTACATCGGCGGGACGTCCGAGCATCAACGGCTCGCCCAGGCTCGCCAGATCGACGAGATAGCAGCTCTTGAATCGGCCAGCTGGGGCGCCTTCCAGGTGATGGGTTTTCATTGGAGGCGCCTCGGATATGCCAGTGTCCACGACTTCGTGGCAGCGATGGTCAGGAGCGAAGCCGACCAGCTGGAGGCCTTTGTCCGCTTCATCGAGACCGACGCAAGCCTCCTCAAGGCACTGAAAGGGCTGAAATGGGCGACAGTGGCCAAGCTCTACAACGGTCCGGACTACCAGCGAAACCTGTACGACGTGAAGCTTGAACGGGCATTTGAACGGCACCAGGACCGCGCCATGGTGGCTGCCTGATGGACGTTCGCGCCGGCCTTCTGGCTGCGGCCCTGATAGCAGCCGTGGCCTCCGGCCTTTGGGGCTGGGGGCAACGCAGCATGCTGGCCACCGCACAGGCGACCGTCGAGCGCGTTGAGGACCAGCGCAAGCGTGCGCAAGAGGACGCTGATCGAAACCTAGCAACCGCCAATCACCTGAACGTCACCCTGCAGCGTGAGCGCGAAAGCCAGGCAATCCTGCTCAAGCTCCAAAGTGAGCTGCGCACAAGCCTGGCCGGCCGCGAGCGCATGATCGAGGCCCTTACCCGTGAAAATGAAGAACTTCGCAACTGGGCTGACCAGCCTATCCCTGCTATTGCTCGCCGGCTGCGCGACAGACCCGCCATCACGGGCGCCGACGCTTACCGTAAGTGGTTGTCCGGTAGTGGTGCCATGCACCCTGCAGGCGACATCCCCATCCCACAACGGTCAGTTGCTGACTGACCAGGAACGCACTGAGCTGGCCTGGGCCGAATGCGCCGCCCAGGTTGATAGCGTCTACCAGTACCAGGTGACCCATGGACAAGCCCGATAGCCTGCGCGAGCACCTGCTCGCCGCCGTACCTGACCTGAAGCGCAACCCGGACCGTTTGCTGATGTTCATCGATGCCGGCAAGGTTCGCTGCACTGCTGCCGCCAGCTTGTCGTTTGAGTACGGGTACACGCTGCAGATCATGCTGACCGACTTCGCCGGCCACCCTGACAGCGTATTTTTGCCCATCCTCGCCTGGGTCCGGGTAAACCAGTCAGAGCTGATGGCCAACCTGGACAAGTCGGCCGAGGGCCTCAAGTTCGAGGCTGACATCCTGGACAACTCGAAGGTGGATATGAGCATCACCTTGGCCTTGACCGAACGGGTAGTTGTAAAGCGCCAGGACGATGGCACCTACCAGGCTTCGCATGTTCCCGATAAGCCCTACGAGCCCTTCGTTGACCATGGCCCTGTCAGCGTCTACGCAGGGTCTGATTTGATCGCTGAATGGCAACCACCGGCCGCACCGGACGCAATGGCACTGGCGATGCCACACCCACGGCGCCCTAACCATGGCTGACCTGCGCGATCTGGAAAACTTTGCCGGGCCGCTGCTGCAGCGGCTGGAGCCTGCCGGCCGGGTCAAGCTCGCTCGCGCTCTGGCCCAGCAGCTGCGCCGCGGTCAACAACAGCGAATTGCCAGCCAGCGTAACCCTGACGGCACGCCATTCACGCCCCGGAGGACCCACAAGCTGCGCGTGAAGCAAGGGCGCGTGAAGCGAAAGGCGCAAATGTTCCAGAAGCTGCGCCGGTCTAGCCACCTCAAGGCCAGCGGCGACGCGCGGGGGCTCAGCGTTGGTTTTGCCGGCCGTGTCGGCCGTATCGCTCGCGTTCACCAGTACGGCTTGCGAGACCGGATAGCCCCGCGCGGCCCGGTGGCACAGTACGAACAGCGCGAGCTGCTCGGCCTGAACAGCACCGACCTTGATGCCCTGAAAGACACCATCCTTGCTCACCTGAGCCTGTAGGTTCCGGTTGTACAACCCCCGCGAGCTGCGTCCACGCGCACGCGGGGCGACCATCGCGGCATGAACTCCATCGCCGAAATCCTACGCCTACTCGAAAACCTGATCCGCTTTGGCACTGTTGCCGAGGTGCAGCACGCTCCGCCGCGTGTCCGGGTGAAAACGGGCGAGCTGACTACCACCTGGCTGCCCTGGCTCGCATTCCGTGCCGGCGCGGATCAGGAGTGGGACCCACCCACCGCTGGGGAACAGGTTCTGCTGCTGTCGCCCAGCGGCCAGCTGGCCAACGGCGTGGCCGTCACCGGTCTATTCAGCGACAGCATCCCCGCCAATGGCGATCGTGCAGCGCTGCACCGTCGGACCTACTCAGACGGCGCTGTTATTGAGTACGACAGCAAGTCCCACCACCTGAGCGCCGTTCTGCCAGCTGGCGGCACAACCGACCTGGTCAGCGATGGCGGCATCCACATCGTTGGGCCCATCACCCATGAAGGCGACTACACCCAAACCGGAAACCAGACCATCACCGGCCTGGTGAAGGTTTCCCTGGATGTGGTCGCCGCGGGCATCAGCCTGGTCAAGCACCCGCATGAAGGGGTGATGCCAGGGCCTGGCCAAACAGGAAAGCCACTGCCATGAACAGACACACAGGTGAACCGATCTCAGACGAGGGGCACATTGCCCAATCGCTCGTCGACATTCTGACCACCCGTATCGGCACGCGGGTGATGCGCCGGTCCTATGGCAGCCTTATCCCGGAACTGATCGACCAACCACTCAATGCAGCCAATCGGCTGAGGCTCTACGCCGCGTCCGCCACAGCCATCATGCAGTGGGAACCGAGAATCACCCTCGCCCTGGTGCGCTTGGACGTTGATTCGCTGTCGGGCGCCGCCACACTGGAAATCGAGGGCAAGCACAACGACACCAACGCGCCGTTGAACATCCGCACGCCAATCCAGCTGGGGGCCACGCAATGACGGCCTCCAGAATGATCGACCTGAGCCTGTTGCCGGCACCCGACATTGTCGAGATGCTCGACTTTGAAGTGATCCTCGCCACCCGCAAGGCTCGCCTGGTGGGCCTCTATCCGCTCGAAGAGCAGGCCGCAGTTGCAGCAAAGCTGGCCTTGGAGTCCGATCCGGTCAACAAGGTGCTGCAGGAAAACGCTTACCAGGAAGTGGTGCTCCGCCAGCGGATCAACGACGCCTCCAGAGCGAGCCTGCTGGCCTACGCTACTGGTCCGGACCTGGACAACCGTGCGGCCGACTACGGCGTGGCGCGTCTGGTGGTCACCCCAGCTGACCCAACCACTGTGCCGCCCACCCCAGCTGTAATGGAAAGTGACGAGGCGCTGCGCTATCGCACCAGGTTGTCCTTGGAAGCGTTATCCGTGGCGGGTAGCCGCGGCGCGTATGAGTTCCATAGCCTGAGCGCCTCGGCCAGTATCGGAAGCGTTTCGGTGGACTCGCCTACGTTCCAGGCCGTCCAGGTCGCCCCCGCGCTGCAAGCCCAACTCCCGGCCGGGGCGATCATTCTGGTATGCGACTACCCGGCTGGCCTATCCAATCCTCTGCCCGGGGACGTTTCACTCTGCGTGCTGCCGCGCTCCAACAGCCAGATTCCCGCGCTCGACCTGGTCAACCTGGTGCAGAAGGCGTTGTCGGCTGAGGATGTGCGCCCTATCACCGATCGGCCGCGGACCTTGGCTGGCCAGGCCACTGACTTCAAGGTCGTCGCCACACTGGAGATCGAGCCTGGTCCAGATCCAGTCGTCGTGACGGCCGCTTCACGGGCCAAGCTAGATGCCGCTATCGCCGAGGCTCGGCAACTTGAAGGGCAGTTGCCAGTATCGGCCATTTATGCGGCGCTGCATGTTTCAGGCGTGCGCCGTGTGCGCCTGACCAGCCCAACCGCTGATGTGACCTGTGACAAGCGCCACTACCCCAACTGCCTGAGCATCACGCTTGCATCGGAGGTGGCGTAATGAGCCTTTTGCCGAGCAACTCCACTCGCCTCGAACGGATCCTGGAAGCCGCGCGCGATTTCGGGCTGGACCCGGAAGCAATACGGGGTCTGGCTGACTCCGACCGGTGCCCCCCTGATTTCCTGCCTTGGCTGGCCTGGGCAATGAAAGTCGAGGGCTGGGAGGCTGCTGAAACCACGCCCCAGCAGCGCGCACTGATCCGCGAAGCCATACCGGTTCACAAGACCAAGGGCACCGTCGGCGCCATCCGCCGAGTGCTGCGGGCAGTCAACGTCAACGCGGAATTCAAAGAGTGGCACCAGATTCCTGGAGCGGTGCCCTACACCTTCCAGCTGACGGCCTGGGCGAACAGCAACCGCGGGGGTGAGGGATCCATCATCTCGCCCCAGCTCTACGCACGCCTTCGCGCTCTGGTGGATGCCACGAAGAACGAACGCAGCCACTACGAGTTTCGCCTTGGCGCCCGCTTCGACGGCGGCCTGTTACTGGGTAACGCCTTTCAGGCGCGCTCGGTACAGCACCGCACCATGGACGCCCAAGCGGCGCCCATTGATCTGATGGCGCAGTCCCTGCTGTTTGCCAACGCCCTCAACGCGTCCAGCGTGTCTCGGCAGTTCGCCGAAGCGCAGGGCGTTCCCATCCACGCAGAAGGTGCCCCGCTGGTGGCCAACGCGGCTCAGGTACGCGCGGTCGTGCGGGGCTACATGGAGGCTGTTCTATGAGTACGGCGCTACAACCTGTCATCACAAAGGCCGGCCTGGCGGCGATCCTGACGGCGACGAAAACCGGTCTCTCGGCCGAAATCGGATTTATCGCCTTGGGCAGCCAGGCCTACACCCCGTCAGCTGATCAAAAGACCTTGCGCAACGAGGTGGCGCGCTTTCCGATTTCCAGCGGCGAGAAGCTGAGCAGCACCCTGTTGCACCTGTCCGCTGTCGCGGCCGGTACGACCGGCTACTGGGTCCGCGAGATCGGCATTTTCCTCACAGACGGCACGTTGTTGGCGGTCTGGTCGCACCTGACCGAGGCGTTGGCCTATAAGGCCCCCAACATCGACCTGCTGCTGGCCTACGACCTGTCACTGGCGGCGCTGCCGGCGGACAGCGTGACCATCACCAGTACGGCTGCCGGCCTCAACCTGACGCTGGCCGAACCCTTGGCCGTGCAGGCCACAGCGCTCATTGCCGAGCAGCTGCGCACCCTGGAGCAGCAAGACCGCCTGGTTGACCAGGAGCGCCTGCAGCGTATTTCAGAAGAGCAAATCAGCGGTCTGCTGGAGCGTATGACTGCTGCCGAGAAAACCGCCACCGAAACGCGCGACAGCCTGCTGAGCGCGACGGTTGCCAATGCCACCGGGCTGATGGCCCTTCAATACACCGTTGTCCAACACTTGTACGGATCATAACCATGAGCCTTGAAACTGAAATCGCCGCGCTGGTCGCGGCAAACAACAAGCTGATCGACTATTTCAGCGGCAAAAAGACTGCGATTGACGCTGCCGTGTCCGCAGCGATCGCCGCAGCACCGTTGATGGTCCGCGGCTACTGGGTGGACCCGCAACTGGGCGACGATGCCAACGGCCTGGGGACCGATGCCAGCCCCTTCAAGACCATTCAACGGGCCGTCGACGCTACCCCGGACTGTGGTCGGGTTACCGTATGGCTGGCCAAGGACTATGTGCTGGACAAAAGCATCACCACGAACGGGCGTCAGGTGGTCATTGGTGCGTTGCCTGGCTCTGGTCGTCGACTGATTCTCAATGAGTTCATCCCGGAAGGCGACACCCTGCCACGCATGGGCTCGTTCTGGATGTCGGGCGGCTCTAACCTCCAGTTGCTCAACGTGACGCTCAGCCTGCCGGCATCGAGCGCCGGCGATCTGAGCGCCTACTACGCCCTCTGTTTTGCCAGTGGGTCGTCGGCCCCGATCATCATGCAGGTGCGCATGTACAACTGCGCGTTCGAGCTGCGCGGCACCTTCCGGGGCAAGCTGATCGGTCCAGGCTCGGCACTTTTTGCGCTGTCAATGACCGGCACAGCGGTGCCTTCTGCGCTCAACGGCTCGCTGATTGTTGGCGTTGCTGCGGGCACCCTGTCTAAAGATTTGGGCCACATCATCACCAACCTGTCGAGCCTGTGAGGCGATCATGCAAAAAACCTTTCTGAACGTCGTCTATGGCGAGATCAACTACAACGGCTTCGAGTTCGAGGCATTGCCCATCGGCGCGGCGCTGCTGGTGGCTCAGCAGCAAATCGAGCAGGCGGCCGACCAGGCGCTGGCGGCGGTACTGGGCGATCCGCTGCGTGCCATCGAGAACCAGCTGGCCGAGAGCGAGGCGAAGGCATTCAAGCAGGCGGGTTATGCCGGTGAAGTGCCGCTGACCGTACAGGCCGTCGTAGATGCCCAGGGCCTTGAGCCCATAGAGGCGACCGAGTCGATCCTGCAGGAGGCGCAGTCATGGCATGCGGCCGTCTGCTCAATCCGTGCAGCCCGCCTCAAAGGCGGCGTAGAGGTGCTCAAGGCAACCACCCATGCGCAGGCCGAGGCCTATGCCGACACCGCAATCAACGCCATTCGTGCAAGCGTTGCTGCCGTCACTGGCGCCTGACTACCTGTAGCCTCCGTTGCTACAGCCCCCCGCAATCGCATCCCGGGCTCGCGCGCGGCAGCCTGTGCAGTGTCATCCAACCACTGCACAGGCAACCAACCATGGCCGGCGATTACCACCACGGCGTGCGTGTCCTCGAAATCAACGAGGGCACCAGGCCAATCCGCACCGTCTCAACCGCCGTTGTCGGCATCGTCTGCACCGCAGAAGACGCTGATCCAACGGCTTTCCCGCTGAACACCCCCGTACTGCTGACCAACGTCCAGAGCGCGATTGCCAAGGCCGGTACCAAAGGCACCTTGGCCGTCACCCTGCAAGCTATCGCCGACCAGACCAAACCCATCACCGTCGTTGTGCGTGTTGCTCCTGGTGCAAGCCCAGCGGAAACCACCAGCAACATCATTGGCGGCACCAGTGCTACCGGCAAATACACCGGCATGAAGGCCCTGCTGGCGGCCCAGTCTCAGCTGAAAGTGAAGCCTCGCATCTTGGCAGTACCTGGTCTGGACACCCAGCCCGTGGCCACCGCCCTGGTATCCATCGCACAACAGCTGCGCGGATTCGCCTATGTCAGCGGCAACGGCTGCAAGACCAAGGAAGAGGCTACAGCCTATCGCGAGAATTTCGGCGCCCGTGAAGTCATGGTGATCTGGCCAGACTTCACCCAATGGAGCACCACCACCAACGCCAACGTCACTGCACCGGCCGTAGCGCGAGCCGTTGGCCTGCGTGCCAAGATCGATCAGGAAATCGGCTGGCACAAAACCATCTCCAACATCCCGGTTGGAGGCGTGACCGGCCTGTCTGCCGATGTGTTCTGGGACCTGCAGAACTCGGCAACCGATGCCAACTATCTCAACAGCAACGAGGTAACCACCCTCATCAACGAGGGCGGCTTCCGCTTCTGGGGCAGCCGCACCTGCTCCGACGACCCGCTGTTCGCCTTCGAGAACTACACCCGCACTGCCCAGGTAGTGGCCGACACCATTGCCGATGCCCACCTGTGGGCAATGGACAAGCCGATGCACAGTTCCCTGGTACGTGACCTGCTGGAAGGCATCAATGCCAAATTCCGCGAGCTGGTTTCCAACGGCTACCTCATCGGTGCCAGCGCCTGGTTCGACGCAGAAGCGAACACCGAGGCGACCCTCAAGGCGGGCAAGCTCTACATCGATTACGACTACACGCCTGTGCCGCCGCTGGAAGACCTGACGCTGCGCCAGCGCATCACTGATCGCTACCTGGCGAACTTCGCCAGCAACATCGCCAGCTAACGGAGAACGCAGCAATGGCAATGCCACGCAAGCTCAAAAGCATGAACCTGTTCAATGACGGTACCGGCTACCTCGGTGTCTGCAAGTCCGTCACCCTGCCCACCCTGGCGCGGAAAATGGAGGCCTATCGCGGCGGCGGTATGAACGGCACTGCCAAGGCCGACCTCGGCCTTTCCGACGACGGCCTCCAGATGGAATGGAAAACCGGCGGTCTGGAAGTTCAGGTGCTGCGCCAGTTCGGTGCGGTCAGTGCCAGCGGCGTGATGCTGCGCTTCGCCGGTTCCTACCAGCAGGACGACACGGGCGAGTACACCGACGTTGAGATCGTCGTCCGTGGCCGGCACGAAACCATCGACCTGGGCGACGCGACCCCAGGCGAGGACACCGAGCAGTCGATGACCACGGCACTCACCTACTACAAGTTGACCGTTGCCGGCGAAGTCATCGTCGAGATCGACGTCCTCAACTTCATCGAAATCATCAACGGTGTGGACATGCTCGCCGAGCAACGCCGCGCCATTGGCATCTGAACCTGATACCTGGAGCCCCCATGGAACCCAAAGACAACACCATCGAAGTCGAAGCCAAGGCCGCAGCCCTGGACGACAACACCGTCGAACTGGATACCCCAGTGAAGCGCGGCAACACCGTCATCGACACCGTGACCCTGCGCAAGCCGACTGCCGGCGAGCTGCGCGGCCTGCACCTGGCCGAGCTGCTCAACTGGGATGTGGGCAGCCTCATCAAGCTACTGCCCCGCATCTGCCAGCTGAATGCCCAGGAAGTGGCCCAGCTGGACCCTGCTGACCTGGTTGCCCTCGGCGGCAAGGTCACCGGTTTTTTGCTGCAGAAGCAGACGAAGAAGGACGCGTCCCTGGTTGCGTAGAAGACGCCATGGCCGATCTGGCCGTGGTTTTCCACTGGACGCCAGCCGACATGGACCGGCTGAGCGTCCGAGATTTAATGGATTGGCGCGAGCGAGCGCGCGTAAGGAGCAGTAACGATGGCAAATGATCTACGGCTGAGGCTCCTGCTGGACACCGTGGACAAAGCCACTGCCCCGCTGCGCCAAATCAACAAGGGCGGTCAGGAGACCGCTCGCGCGCTCAAGGCGACCCGCGATCGCCTGAAAGAGCTGAACGCTCAGCAAAAGGATGTCGGCGCCTGGCGTCAGCAGAACGCTCAAGCTCGCGAGACTGCCAAAGCCCTGGACGCGGCAAGGGCCAAGGTCAAGCAAATGGGCCGGGAAATGTCCGCCCTGGACAACCCGACCAAGAAAATGACGGCCGAGTTTCAAGCCGCCATCCGCGCCACCAACGAGCTAAAGCAGCAGCAGAAGGACGAGCAGGAAGCGCTGCGCGGACTTCAGCGCCGCCTAGGTGAAGCAGGGATAGACACCCGAAAGCTCAACCAGCACAACGCCGCTCTGCGTCAGCAGATGACGCAGACCAATCACACCATTGAGCAGCAGGAAGCCCGGCTCAAGCAGCTTGCCGTTGCACAGCGGAAAGCTGCACAGGCCAAGGAACGGCTTGAAAAGACGCAGGATCACGCCGGCAAGATGGCGGGTGCCGGTGCCGCAGGCATCGCTGCCGGCGCCGGTATGGCCGTGGCAGGCGCCGCTGTACTCGCCCCACAACTTGAAGTCGCCCATCAAGGCTCAAGGATCGCCGCGCAGTCCGGCGAGTCGACCGACCAGGGCAAACGGTACAGCGACCTCATCCGTAACATTCGCGCAGACGGCCAAAGCTCTGACATTGCCGAGATCGGCGATGCGGTAGCCGCAGCCAAAAGCACCCTCGGCGCCTTGGGCAGCCTGGGTGATAAAGAGCTGGACAGCGCGGCGCGCAAGGCGCTGGACCTGTCCAAGGTCATGGAGCTGGATGTTGCTGAAAGCATCCAGATGGTCGGGATCCTGATGAAGAACGGCCTGGCCAGCAGCAGTGACCAGGCATTCGACCTGGTCGCCGCCGGCCTGCAGAAGGTCTCGACCCAGATGCGCGGCGAGATTCCAGAAATCCTGCATGAGTACTCCACTCACTTCCGCGGCATGGGTTTCACCGGGTCTGAAGCCATGAGCCTGCTCATCAACATGGCCAAGCAGGGCAAGTTCGCCCTGGACAAGACCGGCGATGCGATCAAGGAGTTTTCGATCCGTGGCTCCGACATGTCGAAAACAAGCCAGGAGGCCTATGCCTCGATCGGCCTGAATGCGACCAAAATGTCCTCGGCAATCGCCAAAGGCGGGCCGTCTGCCCGCGAGGCGCTGACAAAGACCGCCAATGCTCTGCTTCGGATCAAAGACCCGGCCGAGCGGGCCAACGCAGCCATTGCGTTGTTCGGCACCCCCGTCGAAGACTTGGCGATCGACCAGATTCCTGACTTTTTGAAGGCGCTGGCCGGCGGTACCGCCGCCCTGGGCGACATCACCGGCGCCGCCGACAAGATGGGCAAGACGTTCCGCGATAACCTGAGCGGCGACCTGGACAAGCTCACCGGTACCTGGAGCGGAATGATCGGCGCGTTGGTAGATGGCCAGAACGGCCCTCTGCGCGAGCTGGTCCAGACGGTGACCGGCATCCTGGGTGCATCACACGCCTGGATCGAGGCAAACCCTGAACTGGCGTCCAGCCTTGCCAAAGGTGCCGCCGTTGTGGCGGTTCTGGTTGCTGGCATGGGCGCCCTCACAGTCGCTATGGCAAGCATTCTCGGCCCGTTCGCGCTGGCCCGATACGGCATGTCCATGTTCGCCATCCAAGGCGGCGCAATGCTCCCGGTAGTAGGCAAACTGGTTGGCGCGTTGTCCGGTACCTTGCTCACCGCCATCCGTGGTGTGTCCATTGCACTCTGGGGGCTGGCCACCAACCCCGCGACACTGGCGATCGCCGCTGCCGTGGCAGCCATTGCGGGTGCGGGCTATCTGCTGTACCAAAACTGGGACCCGGTGAAGGCCTACTTCTCGAACTCTTGGGCTGAGATCAAAGCCGGATTCAGTGGGGGGATTTCTGGAATCCTGACTGTGCTGGCCAACTTCAGCCCGATCGGCCTGATCTACCAAGCCTTCGCGGGCGTGTTGAACTATCTCGGCGTCGATATGCCAGCCCGCTTCACCGAGTTCGGCGGGATGATTATCAGCGGCCTGGTCAAAGGCCTGACCGCCGGCTTCGGTGCGGTGAAGGATGCCATCAGCAGCATCGGTACCTCGACCATTGGCTGGTTCAAGGAAAAGCTCGGCATCCATAGCCCATCGCGAGTGTTTACAGAGCTGGGCGGTTTCACCACAGAAGGGCTCGCACAAGGCTTGGAAAGGGGGTCCAAGGAGCCTCTGGACGCGGTCGCCAAGTTGGGACAGCAACTGAGTCAGGCAGGATTCTATGAGCTTAGAGCCGCTACCCTCCAGCTTGATGGCGCGCGGCCGGAAGTGTCTCGTCCTCCAGTAGTTCAACCGCTGACAGTTGTTGCATCACCAGCTTCTGCCCCTGAATCCACTGGCGAACGCTCGCATGACGCCAGCTCGCTGGCCGCAGCCCTAGTCGGCATGAGCCGCACGCTGGCCAGCGGTGATGACACCAAACCGGATACCCCGCGCCGACCAGTGATCCAGCCGCTAGCGGTCACTGTGGCACCAGCTGCTGTCGCTGAGCCGGCGCAAGGCTCGTCGCCTGATGCCAGTTCGTTGGCTGTCGCCCTGGTCGGCATGAACCGCACCCTGGCCAGCGGCGGCGACACCAAGCCGGACACCCCGCGACCGCCGGTTATCCAGCCGTTAACGGTCACCGTGGCACCAGCTGCTGCCGCTGAGCCGGCACAAGGCCCTTCGTCTGATGCCAGCTCGTTGTCTGCTGCCCTGGTCGGCATGAGCCGCACCCTGGCCAGCGGCGGCGACACCAAGCCGGACACCCCGCGACCGCCGGTTATCCAGCCGTTAGCGGTCACCGTGGCACCAGCTGCTGCCGCTGAGCCGGCACAAGGCCCTTCGTCTGATGCCAGCTCGTTGGCTGCCGCCCTGGTCGGCATGAGCCGCACCTTGGCCAGCGGCAACGACACCAAGCCAGAAACCCCGCGGCCACCTGTTATCCAGCCGCTAGCGGTCACTTTGGCACCAGCTGCTGCAACTGAGCCGACACAAGATCCGTCGTCTGACGCCAGCTCGTTGGCTGCCGCCCTGGTCGGCATGAGCCGCACCCTGGCCAGCGGCGACGACTCCAAGCCAGAAACCCCGCGGCCACCTGTTATCCAGCCGCTAGCGGTCACTGTGGCAACAGCTGCTGCCGCTGAACCGGCGCATGGCCCTTCGCCTGATGCCAGCTCGGTGGCTGCCGCCCTGATCGGCATGAGCCGCACGCTGGCCAGCGGCGACGACGCAAGGCCGGATACCCCACGGCCGCCGGTTATCCAGCCACTGGCTGTGGCGGCGTCACCAGTCGTACCTGCTGAGCCAGCACCAGACCCGGCGCCTGATACCAGTTCGCTGACTGCCGCCCTGGTCGGCATGAGCCGAACGCTGGCCAACGGAGCCGAGGCCAAGCCTGTGATTCAGCTGAAACCTGCTGTCCACATACAAGCCGCGGCTACAGGTGGTGAAAGCGCAACCAAAGAGTCCTGGTTCGCTGATAGCCTTTCGGCTTTCACTGAGGCTCTTGCCCTGGTGAACCCCTTCCTCCCCCAGACAGAGGCGGTAAAGCCGGGGCCTACTACGCTGCCAGCCCCCAGGATCGAGCCCAGATACCCAGAAGAAGTTGCAACGCTGCCAGCCAGCCTGGCGTTGGGAATGACGGTGGGTAGTAAGTCGCTGATTGGAGCGCTGACGGCCATGACACTGCAGCTGGCACACGCTGGTGGCGTGGCTCCCCGGCCGGAGATACCGCAGGTTCCGTCTGTACAGGCGCCAAGCACTGGCCCGCTGGACAGCGCTCCCATCACGCTGACTGTGGACAACCGTCCACCAATCGCAGCTGCACCGCCGGTTAGCTATGACAGCCACGACGTTTATCACATCTCGATTCCTACAGCCCCAGGCATGGATGCCAAGGCAATCGCCCGGGCTGTCAGCGCTGAACTGGATAAGCGCGATCGTGAAAAATCCGCCCGTCAGCGCAGCCGCCTGACCGATCTGGAGTAAAGCCACATGATGCTTGCCCTGGGCATGTTTGTTTTTAGCCTGCCTACACTCGCGTACCAGCAGCTGCAGCGCCAGACCGACTGGCGCCATGCTTCCAATTCACGTATCGGCGCACAACCCGGGCGTCAGTTCCTGGGCCGCGGTGAAGATGAAATCACCCTGCCCGGGGTGCTGCTGCCGGAGCTGGCCGGCTCGATGATGAGCCTCGACGAGATCAGAGCCATGGGCAACACAGGCAAGGCATGGGCCCTGGTTGAAGGCACAGGCAGGGTATACGGGCTGTTTGTCATCGAAAGCCTCAGCGAGACGCGGTCTGTGTTTTTCCAGGACGGTACCGCCCGGCGCATCGAATTCAGCCTCACGCTCAAGCGGGTGGACGATGGTCGGGTCGACTTGATGGGCTCTGTGGTTTCGACCACATCGAACATACTGAGGGCGCTACTGTGACCGGGCTCGACCAATTGGCCGCTTTCATTACGGATACGCGGGAAGGCCTGCAGCGTGACAGTACTTACGGCGTGCCCGCTTTCCGGCTGTCCGTGGACGGCAAGGACATTGGCAGGCTCATCAGCCCCAGGCTGATGTCATTGGAGCTCACAGACAATCGGGGCCTTGAGGCCGACCAACTGAGCATTACCCTCAGCGACCACGACGGATTGCTTGAAATCCCTCCAAAGGGCGCTGTGGTGAAACTGTGGCTGGGCTGGAGCGACACAGGGCTAATCGATAAAGGGACTTACACCATCGACGAGACGGAGCACAGTGGGGCCCCTGATACCCTGAGCATTCGGGCGCGCTCTGCAGACCTCCGCGGATCGCTCAAGACCAAACGCGAGCGCAGCTGGAGCGCCGTAACGCTGGGCAAAATTCTCACTGAGATCGCCACCGCTCATGACTTGACCGCAAAAATCGCCCCGGAAGTAGCTGCCCGCGCGGTGAAGCATCTTGACCAGGCCAATGAGTCGGATGCCAACATCCTCACCCGCCTGGGCGAGCTTCACGATGCCGTCATCACAGTGAAGGCCGGTTGCCTCATCTGTCTGGCGGCTGGCAGCGGAAAAACCGCCAGCGGCATGGCGCTGCCACACATCACCTTGAGCCGTTCCAGCGGTGATGGGCACCGGTTCCTGCAGGCCGATCGGGATAGCTACGACTCGGTAAAGGCGTACTACTACGACATTGGCAGCACCAAGAAACAGGAAGCGATCGCTGGTGGCGGCGACAAGGTCAAAGAATTACGCCACACCTACAGCGACCGTGATTCGGCGCTGCGAGCTGCACGCTCTGAACTAAACAGATTGCAGCGCGGAAGTGCGACCCTCAGCTTTACGCTGGCCAAGGGGAGAGCTGACCTGGTTCCCGAGCTGACATACAGCCTGCGAGGTGTGAAAAGCGAGATCGACGCCATCGTCTGGCACGGGGGCAACGTGCAGCACAGCCTGTCGCCAACGAATGGCTACACCACTAGCCTAGAACTTGAAAGCAAACTGCCAGAGGACTCAGTCGAAGGGCTTTACCAGGATGAAAAAGACGGAGCCTACACAGGAGTGGTGGCGTTTTATCGCGATAAAACCACCGAGTGCGATCCATGAACCCCACCTTCTAAAAGATAGGGCCTCAGCTTACTGTGGTATCTCTGGCGAGCAGTTCCATGGCAGCAAGGCTTCGTAGTCTGAGACCGACGACGCATACGGCAGGCGCTCAAGTACGTGGCGCAGCCACGTATAGGGCTCCTGGCCGTTGACCTTGGCGGTCTCGACCAAGCTGTATATCTGCGCACTTGCCGTGGCGCCCTTGGGCGTGTCACTGAACAGCCAAGCCTTGCGCCCAATGACAAACGGTTTTATCGCACGCTCTGCCAGGTTGTTGTCGATTGGCAAATGGCCCGCTTCGACATACCGTTCCAGGCGGCTCCAGTTGTTTGCCAGGTAATGCACCGCCTTGCCCAATACGCTTTGCGGCGTCACCTGGGCGTACGTCTTGTCCAGCCAGCTTTTCAGCTGACCGAGGATCGGTAAGCTTCTTTCCTGGCGACCGATGAACCGCTGTTCGTCGCTGACCTCCTTGAGGTCGCGCTCGATGTCATACAGCTTATTGATCATCGTCAGCGCCACATCGGCTCGTCCGGTCTTACCCTTGGGCTGCACCTTTTGTGCTTCGACGAACTTGCGGCGCGCGTGAACCATGCATGCCAGTCGCTCGATACCGGGCTGCAACGCCAAAGCGTTGTAACCCGCATAATCGTCGGTCATCACATAGCCGCGATAGCCTTGCAGCAGACGCAATGGTACTTCCTGCGCACGGCTGGTGGTGTAGTCGAACAGCACAACTTGTCGATCAGGCGGGCCACTGGCTTGCACCCACATCCAGGATTGGCTGGTCGGGTCTCGATCCGGTTCTTTCAACACCTGGACGCGGGTCTCATCGCAATGAATCACCGGACTTTCCAGCAGCCGATCACGCATCAGGTTCAACAGCGGCTGGAAGTATTTACTGCACTGGATCACCCAACGCGCCAGGGTTTGTCGTGGAATCTCGATGCCGTGGCGGGACAGCACACTTTCAAACCTGTGTAGCGGCAAGCCATCGACGTACTTGGTCGTCAGCAGCATGGCCAGCACGCTTGGGCTGGCCATGCTTTTTTCGATTAACTGGGCGGGCTTGTCAGCAGTGACAGGAGCAGTCTCGCAACCACGGCAGCCATAGATCTTGCGCACGTGTTTGAGTACGCGGATCTGCATCGGCACGATATCGAGCTGCTCGCTGGTTTCTTCGCCGATGACATGCTTGCGGCAACCGCAGGTGCAGGTCAGTTCGTGTTCGGGCAACTCATGGATAACTTCGATACGTGGCAGATTAGCCGCCAGTGGCTTGCGCTTGCCACGGCGCTTGACCGGGACAACGACTTCTTCATCGGCATCATCGACTACAGCCAGCAGAGGGTCATTTTCCGCTTCATCGAACATGGCCAGTTGCGGCGTTTTGGGATCGACGGTTTGCTCGGACTTGCGGCCAAAGAAACGGTCACGCCATAACTTGATTTGTTCTTTCAGATCGTCAATTTGGACGATGTGGGCCTGATTGACTTCCTGCTCGCGCAAACGGGCAGCATAGCTCTCAAGCAATAATTGCTTGAGCAGGGCAGGATCGTCTGGGAGATTGTCGGGCACGGAAATCATGCCGCGGATTATACCGGGTCAGGCGACGTAGCGCGGAGTCAAAACCTGATGAGGACGGTTGCGCCAAAGGTCGAAACCGTCGAGCAGCCAATTGAGTTCTTGGACGGTCAGGACAATCGCTTCGTCGCTGGGCTCAGGCGACATTTTGAAGCGCTCGGCTTCCAGGCGCTTGAGCCAGAGGCAGAAGCCGTTGCGCTCCCAGTACAACACTTTGATCCGATTACGCGCCTTGTTGAGGAAGACGAAGAGCACGGGGTCGAACACGGCGACTTTGATATCCAGTTCTACCAAGGCAGTAAGGCCGTCGATGGACTTTCGAAAGTCCACAGGCTTGGGGTAGAGGTAGACTTTTTCGACTTTGCTGTCGGGGCGCATCATGCAGGGCTGGCTCCAGAAGGAAATCGGGAGCACAGCATCGGGCATCAGGTAAGCGCTTTGAATGTGGGGTTCATGGAGCACTTACAAACCACCGGCAAAGAAATGTCAGTTATCGCTGGCGATGCCACCAGGCCAAAGCGGATCAAGCGGGTTTATGACAATAAAGAAGCCGCTCAGAAATCAACCGATCGGGAATGGCAGAAAATGCAGAGCAGTAGTTGAACTGCTCTGTCATCTGGCCTATTCACTTAAGTCGATAAGCTAAATCCACTACTTTTCGATAGCTTCTCAGACGTTCGGGCAGATCACCATTGAAATTGTCGTGATATACACTGGATCTCCACCGCTCAAGACCCTGCCCCATGCGCCTGAATGCCTCAGCATCAGCCGTTACCATCGCATGATAAAAGCTAACCATGTTAAATACGGACTCGATCGATGTTGTAAAGTGATAGTTTACATTCAACACCCTGTACGTATACAGAGACTTGAACTCATCAGGCCCCTTTGCAGTAAAGAAATCAAGATACTGCTCTGCCTTAGAGTTTTTGTAGAACACAAGGAATGCCAACCAGAAGAAATTAATTTTCCCTCCTATCGTATCGGCAGCACTTTTTATTTGCTTCACATAATTAGTTAACTCACGCAAACCAACATCAAAACACTTAGCCAAACCGACCAAAATAATCTGATTCTCCGTATACCCAGGCAACTCACATTTTACTGTATCTTTATTGGGGTATACCAACTGCTCGGCGCGAGCCCGAGCGTATGGGTAAGCCGCCGTCAAATCACCACTAACATTGATACCAAGTTGTAGCGACTCGATTTCAGGCAGGATATTTTTGACCAAACTAAAAATATCATCGTTATCCAACCTAAATTCAGCATCAAAGAATCTATTGAGATACCGCTCCGAAGCGAAGCCTTGACCGTAAACTGCTCGGATAGAATGAGCTAGCTGGGCCGAGTCGGACGCTATAACAAACCTGCAATTTTCCAATTCGAAGAAATGCTTAATTCTTTCAAGCAGTTCGATAGCATAGGTTGGTCGACACCGGTCAAGCTCATCAATGAAAATAAAGGCCGGGCTTTTCAAGGATCTGTCATTGGCGGCTTGAGACAGTCTGGCAGCAACCTCCTCCTTAAACTCCTTAACGCTATTACGCGTCTCCGCCTGATCTTTAATCAGAGCTTCGACAACACTATCAACGGTGTCTTCTGCCCCTTTTGCCAGCAAGTCATCTAAGTCAACTCCGCTAAACTTCCTAACAAGCCCTTTGAGAATTAAAGGGCCTGCTTTCTTGACAAGGACCGATCCAGTATTAATTATCGCAGAGCCGACCTTTGTGGAGGAAAGTTCAGTTGGATCAGTAAGTTGCTCCTCAATGCAGGCGATCAGTGCAACCAATGGTTCGGCAGAGTAATCTGTTTCCCAAGCATTGAAACGGACACAAACGTGGTCCGTCGACAGCATATTTGCCCAACGATCAAGAAAGAAAGACTTACCGGTTCCCCAAGGCGAGTTTACATTTAAAACTTTAACATGGGAATTATTCAAAATATACGACGTGAGAAATTCCGCACTAGGCTTCCTTTCCATAAAATCATCATGCCACGGATTTTCCATAGACCCCCCAAAAAAAGGGGCCTGAGATACAGACCCCAACCCCTTACTCAGATGACTTTTGGAGCACCTCCAAGATCCTTATCAAATCTTGCTGCCTACGCTCATCCAAGTTACGGAGAAGTTCGATAAAGAGGCGTTCCAACTGGGTAAGGCTTTCCATCATAGGTACTCCATTTCCATAAGACATATGCGACATCAAAGACACCGCACACAATCAAACAGAAAGTTGAAGAACCCTCCTAAACATCCGAAGACTAAATAGGGGCGGCCATAAACCAAGTGCCCATTTGGTCTGTTGACTTAATGCTCAACTTGACCTGCCCGTAGGTTTCTTTGCTTCCTTTCATCATTTCTGGCAGTTTTTTGAACACGTCACGGTGATTGGACTCCGGCGCAGCAGCAGCAAGCGCGGCAGTCCCGATAAGCATGATTTCCAGCCCCGACGATGGCGAACCATCACCAACACCTATCAGCATTACATCGACGATATCTCCCGTGTCCTTCGACACCGTCAAAATCAGTGAAGCGAAAGGCCCTAAGTTGGCCTTGAGAACATTATTCATGTCCCCAGTTGTAATCTCAGCTGGATTGACACGGTAAGGTTTCTCAAACTGTTCGAGCAACGGATTAATTCGATCAGCATAAACAACTGGGGTCATATGCAGCGATTTAACCTCAGAAGCCTCTGGCGTAACTACTCGTTTAGCCTCGACTGAGACACTTGCTTGGCTAGGTGTTTTGCTATCGACAATCCCCGTAGAAACAGCAATTCCAGCGATGGCAACCGCCATGAAGCAACAGGCAAAACTCCCAGCCACTTGCCTAGTCAACCAACCGCTACCGCGTTTCTTCATTCTGCCCGCCAGCCACCACCAGGTAGCCACACCCATGCCGAGGCACAAGACCCCAACCAAATCATCCATATATCGTCCTCGACATTCGACCAGCCCCCATGGCCGGCAACAGCTTTCAGCTGAGCACAATCAGCTGCTTGTCACTTGAACAAGTTCGCTTTCTGGAAAGCTCGCGCAGTGCGTTGCAACACCGCCCGGTCCGTCTCGTCAATCGATCGTAGGATCTCCACGAACTCTGTTTCCTCAGCCGTGAAGCTGGAGGTCGGCGGCAATACCCTCACGCCAGTAATCACGTACAGGACGTCCACACCCTGTGCCGCTGCGGCCGCAAGGTAGTTCGAATCAGGGCTGCGCTCGCCCTTTTCATAGTTGTACTGGGTGTTTTTCGACGCCCCTGCAAGCGCAGCAAAATCCGTCTGGTTCAGCCCCAGCCGCTCACGTTCTTCTTTCAGACGCTCGCCAATTCCCACAAATGTCTCCATAGGCAATTGACTTTCCCTCATTCGAGGGAAATAATCACCACAGCATCACACGAAACCACACGAAATCACACGAACCGAGACTATGCCCAACAGCTACCCCACCGAGCAAGCGTGCCAAGCGGCTCGCGCTCGAATTGCGCGGCAAGGAATCTCAGCGAAGGAATGGGCCGAGCAACATGGCCTCAGTCCTTCAACCGTCTACGCCGTCCTCAACGGGCAAAAGAAGTGCCTTCGAGGCGAATCACACCGGGCAGCTGTGTTGCTCGGGATCAAAGAAGGCGAAACAGAAAACTAGCCACCCTGGCCCAAGGAAGAAACCAGAACATGAAGACCACCGTTCTAGAGAACCTACGCCAGGTTGTCAGCGCCGTTGTATGCGCGTACCCAGGCGGACGGGAGTGCGCAGCAGCTCAGCTCGGATTTCAGCTGAAGCAGTTCGACAACCGCGTGTATGAAAACGCCGGCAGCCGCCCGCTTAGCTACGACCAGATCCACCAGCTGGAGCAGGTAGCCAACACCACCCACTTACCCGAGTTCATTGCCCGGCTGTATGGCGGCATGTTTGTGCCGCTGACCAAAACAGAGGACTTGGACAACGTCGAGCTGTTCCGTCGCTCTTTGAAGACCGACGCCAAGCTGGGGCACATCGACCAGCTCATAGTTGCATCGATCGAAGACGGTGTCATTGAAGCTGGTGAGGCGATGGCAATCATCCACGCCCTGACCCGGTATTTTGCTGCCCGCACCGCTGAAGTCGCCGCGACCATCCAGCTTTACAGCACAGCAAATGTAAGGGGAACGAAGTGAGCAGCGCCTACAAGCTCGTATGCCCCCACTGCAACAGCAAGATGCGTATTCGCACTAGCGAAGGCACACACATTTTCCTGCGCATTGCCTACCTGCAGTGCGTGAACGAGGCCTGCGGCTGGTCCGTCCGCGCTCAGTTTGAAATGACGCACGAAATGAGCCCGAGCGGCATGCCGAACCCTTCCGTTCGACTGCCAGCAGCACCCATCGCAATTCGTCGTCAAGCCATGAAGTCTGCTTCGGGTGAGAACCACCCCGATCTGATCGACCAGTTGGAAATGGAGCCTGTAACCGCATGAACGCCATCGCCCTGACCACCAACCCCGAAACCGACTATCGCGCTGCCATGCAGCAGGCCGCCGTGGCCTTCCTATTCCGCCAGGAGGGCCTTCACCTTGCCGGCGACCACCAGGTGCTGGAGAACTGCAGCCGCTTCCTGGCGCAGTCGCTGGAAGTGCCTGCACACCTGGTGCAGCGCATCGCTGAGCTGGCCGTCGCTGAGTTCGAGAGCAAGACCACTGGGCGCTTGAAGCTCCTGGGTGTATGCCCGACCAGCGGGATTTTCAGGGCACAGCTGATCCTGCTGGATACCACGACCCAGCAGCGGCACCTGGTGCCGGCGCGCTACCTCCCCCGACGTATGCAGCACACCTGCAACGCCTCGAAGTAACCCGAACAACCCCCTTCCCGATGCCCCGTTCTGCGTGGGTAAGGGGAAACTGCATTCAACTGGTGGCCGACATGAGCAAAATCACCATCCAACTGGAGCTAGATGAGCAGCAGGCGCAACGTTACCTGCAATGGCTCAACTCTCAGTTTGACACCACCATGGCCGAAGTCTGGCATTCGGACCGCTACCGCAACGTTCCGGCCGGTAAGCGCGGCTCCAAGGTGCTGAGCGACATCCCTTACCTGGTCGGCATTGGCCGGACCTGCCGTGAGCTTCGCAAGCAGCTGGCCGGCAACGGGGAGCGCGCGTAGTGAACCGCAAGCCCATGGAACACAGCCTGCGCGCTGAAGTACTTCGGCGCCTCCAGGATCAGTACGGCCTCAAGCCTATGGCCGGCACCCAGTACCTGCGCAAGGGGACCTGCCCCAACTGCGGCAAAAAAGAGCTGTACTCGCGCCAGGACGAGCCCTGGTTCATCAAGTGCGGCCGAGAGAGCAAATGTGGTGAGCAATGGCATATCAAAGAGTTATTCGACGACCTGTTCGATGACTACAGCAAGCGCTACCCAGCCACCCAGGAGTCTCCTCGAGCATCGGCAAACGCCTATTTGCAGAACGCCCGCGGCTTTGACCTGGACCTCGTCATAGGCTGGTACACCCAGGAAAACTACTGGGATCGCAATCTCGGGATTGGCAGCGCCACAGTTCGTTTCAACCTGGAGCACGGCGGCTATTGGGAGCGCCTGATCGACCAGCCGCACCGGTTTGGCAAGAAAAAAGCACGTTTTGCGCCCGGCCAATCACCCAAAGGCTACTGGTGGTGCCCGCCAACGGTTGATCTGCTGGAAGTGGACGAGTTGTGGATCGTCGAGGGTATTTTCGATGCCATCGGCCTGCTGCATCACGACATGGACGCCGTATCGGCCATGAGTTCGGGCGCATTCCCGTTCGAATCGCTCAAGGCGCTGGCCGAGCTGCGTCGCGGCCATGGCAAGAAGCTCCCGCGCCTGGTATGGGCCTTGGACAATGAACCAGGCGCCCATCGCTTCACACGCAAGCATGCAGCACTGGCCCGCGAGCTGGGATTCACCTGCGAGGCAGCCCAGATTCCACAGAATGGCCGAAAGGTGGACTGGAACGACCTGCACCAGCGCTGGAACTTCATCGACGCTGACAAGCGCCAAGAGCGGATTGATCAAGACCTGCGCGAGGCGCGTTATCACGGCAGCTTGCTGCTGGCCGACAGCGCAGCCGAGAAAGGCGTGCTGATGTACGACTGGCGCGAGCGCCAGGAATTTCACTTCTCCTACGAGAACCGCCTCTACTGGTTCAAGATGGATGTGGAGAAGTTCAACAAGGCGCTCCAGCAGCTGGACGAGTCCGAGCGGCAGGAAGACCTGGTCCTGACTGATCGCCAACGCCGCGACAAGGCGTTGCGCCAGTGCGGCGCGGTGATCGAGATCGCCAACTGCTACCCGCAAGCGTTGTATTTCCAGCGCAATGAGGTGACGGACGAGTCCTGGTACTACTTCCGCGTCGATTTTCCGCACGACGAGCCGAGCGTGCTGAACACCTTCACTGGTGGGCAGGTCACCACTCCAAGCGAATTCAAGAAGCGTTTGGTGGGCATGGCAGCCGGCGCTTACTTCACCGGTAGCGCCTCCCAGCTCGATCGGATCATGCAGCAGCAGCTGTTCGCCCTGAAGACCGTCAAGACCATCGACTACGTCGGCTACAGCAAAGAATACGGCTGCTATGTGTTCGGCGACCTGGCTGTGCGCGGTGGTGTGCTCGAGCAGGCCAATGCCGAGGACTACTTCGAATTCAAAGGCCTACGCCTCAAGTCGCTGCAGAAGTCGATCAAGCTCGAAATAAACCGGGACGTCTCGGCCTACCGCCCCGAGTGGTTCAAGTGGTTGTGGACCTGTTTCAACACCCAAGGCGTTATCGCCCTCGCCTTCTGGTTCGGCTCGTTGTTCGCCGAGCAGATCCGCGCCGAGTTCCAGTCGTTCCCGTTTCTGGAGGTGACCGGCGAGGCCGGCGCCGGTAAGTCCACCCTGCTGATGTTCCTGTGGAAGCTCATGGGGCGCCAAGATGAGGAAGGCGACGACCCTATCAAGATGACCAAGGCGGGCCTGCGTCGTTGGCTTAGCCAAACCTCGGGCATGCCCGTGGTAATGCTGGAGGCCGACCGTAGTGACGCCGAGACAGGCGCGGCCAAGTCATTCGACTTTGACCAGTTCAAGCCGTTGTTCAACGGCCGCGGCCTGGGCCTGACCGGGGTGAAGAACGGTGGCAACGACACCAATGCTCCGCCCTTCCGCGCAACGCTGGTTTTCAGCCAGAACGCCTCAGTCGTGGCGTCTGAGGCCATCCTCACTCGTATCGTCAAGCTGCACTTCGTGCGCCCGGAGGTCACCAGCGACAGCCGTGCGGCCGCTGACAACCTGAACCACCTGCAGGCCAGCGAAGTGAGCCACTTCCTGCTGATGGCAGCCAAGGCTGAGCAGAAGGTGATGGAAATCTTCCGTGCCCAGGTAAAGGTGCATGAGCAGGCGTTGCGCGAAATGCGCGAGATCCGCATCGAGCGGATCATCAAGAACCACGCCCAGATGATGGCCCTGGTAGACGCGCTGCGAGTGATCGTGCCGATGACTGACAGCCAGCACGAAGGCACCCTTCGCGAGCTGCGCGCCATGGCTGTTGGTCGCCAGCTGGCAGTCAACTCTGACCCGAAGGAAGTGGCCGAATTCTGGGAAGTGTTCGACTACCTGGAGTCGCTCAGCGACGAGCCAGTGGTCGACCACAGCAAGAACGCGGAACTGATCGCAGTTCACCTCAACGAGTTCTGCGAACGAGCTGCCGAGCACAAACAGAAGCTCGCGGACGCAACCACCCTGCGCAATCTACTGCGCAACAGCAAATCGCGCCCCTTTGTAGACGCCAACCGAGCAGTCGATAGCGCCGTGCGTGCGGCGTTCAACAGCCGCACCACCAGCGCGAACACACGACCTACCACCGTCAAGTGCTGGACCTTCAAGGCCAGCTGAACAGCTCTGGCGCTGCAACGCCAGGCACAACCCCAAGGAGAAACGACATGCAAAAAGCCCAAACCATCGACCGCAATGTCCTTTTCGATGCCCTGGTGCAGTACCAGGAAGAGCGTCCAGCCATCCGCGATGCTGGTACCCATGCACTCGTCCGCTTGGTTCCAGTAGCTGTGCGGGATACAGGCCAAAGCCGGGTGATCGGCCGTTTCCTGCTCGGCCTGTACGACGCCACGACCTACCCCTTCACCCTCACCGACCTCCGCAGCCTCGATGTCGGCCTATTCGAAGATTGCCTGGCCGTCCTCCGACTGGACAACACCCCCGAGAAGGAGATCCACGAATACCTGCCGAAGGGCCAAATGATCTTCAACCAGCTGCGCGAGTACTGGGGATGAAGTGGCAGGCGAAGCGCAATCAGGACGGCCAGGTCATCCCGCGTTGCTGGGTAAGCGACAGCGGCTACACCGTGGCCGAGTGCCGGCTGCCGCACTCGCGGTACCCGGTGACCCGTCCAGGCTCCTCACTGCCATTCGCCTATGCCGACAGCCGAGAAGAGGTTGTCCAGGTCATCACGACAGACATGCAGGCCCGCGCGGCTAGCGGATAACCAGAACGCCGGCCAGCTGCAACTGGTCGGCGATCTCCCCAAGGAGAAACGACATGCATCACTACTACAAATCCGAGGCTCCCGAGGTGGTGGCCATCGTCCAAGAGTTCTACCAGGCGAAAGACCAGCTGAGTAAGGGCCTGGCCAAGCTGGGTGAAGTTTTCGGGGGCCGCATCGCCCCGATGCGCGATATCACCTCGCACTTCGCCGGCGGCGTGAAGCTCTCCGCCAGCCGTGAGCTGGACGTCCATTGGTGCCGCCCC
Source organism: Pseudomonas sp. LTR0 (assembly GCF_036630035.1). Taxonomy (NCBI): domain Bacteria; kingdom Pseudomonadati; phylum Pseudomonadota; class Gammaproteobacteria; order Pseudomonadales; family Pseudomonadaceae; genus Pseudomonas; species Pseudomonas sp. LTR0. The sequence goes on along the minus strand of NZ_CP123734.1, from coordinate 2,028,580 downwards.
GACGAGCACGGCTACCGAAGCCTCCGCCAGAAGGCGGTGCCGCCGAAGGACATCACCAAGGAGCAGCGCGCGGCCATTCGGGCCGAGCATGAGCGGCTGTGCGAACTCTGGAAAGCGCACTGCCCGGCCCGCCTGGACGCCCACGACTACTGGAATCGTCTCAACATTAACACCGGAAATCTGCTGCTCCGCGGTGGAATTAAGTTCGAGCACTTGGGCATTGCCTACTTCGCCCTAGGCTTCGAGATCAACAAGGCAGACCACGAAGAGAAGGTAGCAGCGGGCAAACCCACATCTGGCTGGATCAATGGGGCCATCGAGGTCCTGCCCAGCGAGTATGAGGCAGCCCGCTTGGCGAAGGTCGGGGGTGCAGCATGAGCTCGCTGGACAAGCTGAACTTAATGCTGGGGTTCACGGTGTGGGCCGAAGAACACGGCTATGACCTGAGCGCTGATGCCAATGGAAACCCGACCAACATAGAAACCCGTGCGGCCTGGCTCGGGTTCGAGGCGGCACACGGCCCCGCCGGCTGCCGACCATCTGGCCAGCAGCTCTATGCACGGATCAAAAGAACCAGCGAATACGCGCACCAGAGCGACAAGTTGTTCCCCATCCGAGTAGGCAAACCACCCTACGGAAACTTTGCTGTCCACGGCGGACCAGGCGGCGTTTACCCGATCCGTGACGTTGAGTTCTACATCATCGATGACGGTAAACAGTACCGCCTCAAGTAACCAGGTGGCGCCGAGGAGCTGCAACTCCCCGGCACCGACCAACCCCAAGGAGAAACGACATGCAAGTAGAAACCCCCGAAGTCGGCACGCAGAAGGCTACCACACTGCGTTATGACACCATCGTAATCTGTGGCGCCACTGGCCAGACCGTCCCCCGGGAAGTTGACGGTGGCGAGGTAGTTGCCTGGAGCCTGGGCCACGGCCTAGCGGCTATGGATGCCTTGGAGGAGTTCGTGGATGACCTGGCGGACGGCAGCTATCACGGCATGGCGCAGGGAGCAGCCAATGCGCTCAACCTGATGCGCCGACGCCGAGCACTTGGTTGGGATGCTGATGTTGTTGCCCAAGACCCCCCGGCAGACTGGAGGACTGCGGTAGCGCGGGCCGAAGCGGCAGCTCGCGAGGTGTTCGGCGAGAACGACGACAACGCCATGCAAGCCATCGATTACATGGCGGGGCTGCTGCTGGCAAGCGAACCGGCACGGAAGGAAGGTGCGGAATGATCTGTCCTGGAGCCCGATTGCGGCAACGCTACCAAGAGCGCATGCAGCAGGTCGCAGTAGGCGCCCAGTTGGTCAGGAGAACCCGTGTATGGCACATCACGAAGCAGCATCGTACTGATACCGGCGTGATGCTCCAGCTGCGCCACGGTCGTCGCGACTTCCAACTCTATGTCGGTGTAACCCTCGACGGTCCTGAGTTGTGGACGACCCGCATGCGATCTGCAGGACTGCCGCCGGCACAGCGCGAAATGTTCGCGGGAGGATCGGTATGAACAGCATCCGCCCTCGCCTGGCCAGCCAAGCCCTAGATCTGAGCTCACCCTGCTCGATGCCTTCAAGAACGGGCACCACAATCTTCTAGGTCCGGCAATAAGCCAACCGCTTACAACGGCCCATACACTGGGCCGTTCTTTTTCTGAGTGACATTCAATGGCAGCTGGAGTCGAAGTCCGCGGCAACCATGTCCGCGTGTATTTCCGTTACCAGGGCGAGCTGTGCCGGGAGACCATTCCCGGCGATGCCACGCCTGCAAACCTGGCCAACGCCGAGCGCCTGGTCGGGATCATCAATTACGAGATTGACGCCGGCACGTTCAACTATGCCCGGCATTTCCCTGACTCACCGCGGGTCAAAACCAACACCCTCGGCCACTACATCGACCTGTGGCTAGAAATAAAGGGCAACCAGATGGCAGCCAGCGGCTTCGCCATGTACCGCAGCCGCACCGAGAAGCACATTCGCCCACGCTGGGGCGACCAGCAGGCAGATCGCATCGATCACCTAGACATTCAACACTGGGTGCAAAGCGTGCTGATGCCAAAGCTGCACAACAAGACCGTACGCGAGATCGTCAGCCACCTGCGGCAGATCTTCCAGCTGTACCGCACCCGAAACCGCTTCGCGTTCGACCCAACCGACGGCATTACTATCTCGCTGCCCGACGCTGACGACCCAGACCCGTTCACCCGGGAAGAAATCACCGCGATCCTTGGACAGCAGACTGAGCGGCATCAGGAAATCAACCTGACGGAGTTCATGATCTGGACTGGCCCGCGCGTCAGCGAAGCAATTGCCCTAGCCTGGGAAGACGTCGACCTAGTGGCGGGTACCGTGGAGATTCGTCGCGCGCGGGTGGCCGGTCAGTACAAGGTGACCAAAACCAGACGATCTACCCGCAAGGTCAAACTGCTCGCTCCCGCCCTCCGCGCCCTCAAGGCGCAGGCCAGGTACACGCAGGACCTACCACCGGAATTGATCGAGGTTGTCGATCGCGACAACCGGACTATGCGAGAGCAGCGCGTGCGGTTCGTCTTCCACAACACTGCCACGGGTGAGCCATACCGCTCCTCTGATGTGCTGCGGCATGGCTGGTGGATCTTGCACCTGGAGAAGGCCGGCGTCCGTCAGCGTGGGCCGAACACCTGCAGACACACGTTCGCCAGCCAGCTGCTGAGCAGCGGCATAGCCACGCCAGAGTGGATTGCAGACCAGATGGGGCACACATCGACGGCGATGATCTTCAAGCACTACGCAAAGTGGATCAGCGAGGATGGACCGGATGTGGTGGGGTTGTTAAACCAGGCGCTCAGGTTGACCTGAACGCACAAAAAAAGGGGCCGCAAGGGCCCCTTTCTTTTGCCTGTCATTCCCAAAGTGTTCCCAAAACGCTCCCATTTGAGGGGTCAGCTGTGACGAACATCAATGAAATCAGGCACTTGTATGGCGGAAGCGTAGAGATTCGAACTCTAGGATAGTTGCCCATCGACGGTTTTCAAGACCGTTGCCTTAAACCACTCGGCCACGCTTCCAGCTCGTTTTGCGGCCGCCATAATACCTTAATGAAACACGCTGTCAAACTCTCTGTGTCGCGGGTTGCAGGAGCAATGGTAGACTCCTAGCATCTGAACGTCCGAAACCACAGGTTTACCAAGGAGTGTCGCCATGCGCGAACAGGATTACGCCGTCCACCACGGCCAGCAGGTCGAGCAGCAGGAGATCAGCAAGGTCCTGCGCAACACGTATAGCCTACTGGCGCTTACCCTCGCCTTCAGCGGTGTCATGGCTTTCGTTGCCCAGCAGATGCGCGTCGGCTACCCGAACGTGTTCGTGGTGCTGATCGGCTTCTACGGGCTGTTCTTCCTTACCAACAAACTGCGTGATTCGGCCTGGGGCCTGGTGTCCACCTTCGCGCTTACCGGTTTCATGGGCTTCATCCTTGGCCCGATCCTCAACCGTTACCTCGGCATGGCCGGTGGCGCCGAGGTGGTCAGCTCCGCCTTTGCCATGACCGCGCTGGTATTTGGTGGTCTGTCGGCCTACGTGTTGATCACCCGCAAGGACATGAGCTTCCTGAGCGGCTTCATCACTGCTGGCTTCTTCGTCCTGCTGGGTGCTGTCGTTGCCAGCTTCTTCTTCCAGATCAGCGGCCTGCAACTGGCAATCAGCGCTGGCTTCGTGCTGTTCTCGTCGGTCTGCATCCTGTTCCAGACCAGCGCGATCATTCATGGTGGCGAGCGCAACTACATCATGGCGACCATCAGCCTGTATGTGTCGATCTACAACCTGTTTGTCAGCCTGCTGCAGTTGTTTGGCATCATGGGTCGTGATGACTGATTGATTGCCGTGCCGCAAGAAGCCCGCTTCGGCGGGCTTTTTTGTAGGCGTTGGAAATGGGTTGAGTTGCGGGATGTTCGTCGGAAGAGGTTCAGCGCCTGGTAGATCGAGCGCCGCCCGCGCGGCGCATCGCGAGCAAGCTCGCTCCTACATTTGTTTCGGGCCAGAATCGCCTGTGCCTGCGCGCGCGACCGCCCTGTTTGTTCCCCACGATTTCGAGGTGAGCGCCAAGGGGACGCGCGCGTCTGCCCCAGAAATAATTGGCCCGAAACAAATGTAGGAGCGAGCTTGCTCGCGATGCTGTGCCTGCGCGCGACCGCCCTGTTTGTTCCCCACGATTTTGAGGTGAGCGCCAAGGGGGCGTGCGCGTCTGCCCCAGAAATAATTGGCCCGAAACAAATGTAGGAGCGAGCTTGCTCGCGATGCTGTGCCTGCGCGCGACCGCCCTGTTTGTTCCCCACGATTTCGAGGTGAGCGCCAAGGGGGCGTGCGCGTCTGCCCCAGAAATAATTGGCCCGAAACAAATGTAGGAGCGAGCTTGCTCGCGATGCTGTGCCTGCGCGCGACCGCCCTGTCTGTTCCCCACGATTTCGAGGTGAGCGCCAAGGGGGGCGTGCGCGTCTGCCCCAGAAATAATTGGCCCGAAACAAATGTAGGAGCGAGCTTGCTCGCGATGCTGTACCTGCGCGCGACCGCCCTGTCTGTTCCCCACGATTTCGAGGTGAGCGCCAAGGGGGGCGTGCGCGTCTGCCCCAGAAATAATTGGCCCGAAACAAATGTAGGAGCGAGCTTGCTCGCGATGCTGTGCCTGCGCGCGACCGCCCTGTTTGTTCCCCACGATTTCGAGGTGAGCGCCAAGGGGGCGTGCGCGTCTGCCCCAGGAATAATTGGCCCGAAACAAATGTAGGAGCGAGCTTGCTCGCGATGCGCCGCGCGGGCGGCGCTCGATCTACGCAACACCACAAAAACCAAAGCAGGCGCCTTACCGCCCTGACACAAACGAGCGTAAAACACCTCAGAAAAGCTTGACCGCCAACAGCGGACCTACATCAGTTTCAAGCCAATTATGCCTGTAACCGCAATAACTGACCAAAAAGTCAGATAATCAGGCAAATGGTCGCCGATCATGCCGACATCCTGCTTTTCTCTACCGCTATCCATCATCACCCCGTAGAATGCGCTCCTTTTTTCTTCCGGGGCAGCTTTCAGCAATGAGCTCACACGAACACAGCCCAGGCGCAGCGGCGCCTGCCAACGAACTGGTGCTTGGTCTGGAGGACAAGCCACGGCTGTTGATCGGCCTGTTGGCAGCCCTGCAGCACCTGCTGGCGATCATCGTACCTATCGTCACCCCTGGCCTACTGATCTGCCAGGCGTTGGGTGTATCTGCACGTGATACCAATTTGATCGTTTCGATGTCGCTGGTGATCTCGGGTATCGCCACCTTCGTCCAGTGCAAACGCTTCGGCCCATTTGGCGCGGGGCTGCTGATCGTTCAGGGCACCAGCTTCAACTTCGTCGGCCCGCTGATTGCCGGCGGTGCGCTGATGGTCAAGCAAGGCACGCCGGTCGAGGGCGTAATGGCAGCCATTTTTGGCGTAGTAATCGCAGGCTCGTTCGTCGAGATGGGCGTGTCGCGCATCCTGCCCTTCGTCAAACGCCTGATAACCCCGCTAGTGACTGGCATCGTGGTGTTGATGATCGGCCTGACGCTGATCAAGGTCGGCCTGATCAGCATGGGAGGTGGCTTTGGTGCCATGGCCAATGGCACCTTTGCCAATGGCGAAAACCTGCTGATGTCGGGCGTGGTACTGGCGATCATCGTCGTTCTCAACCGTATCCCGGTGGTGTGGATGCGCAGCTGCGCCATCGTCATCGCCCTCGCGGTCGGCTATGCGCTGGCCGGCTTCCTGGGCCGTCTGGACTTTACCGGCATGCACGAAGCCGCGCTATTCCAGGTGCCGACACCGCTGCACTTTGGCCTGGGCTTCTCGTGGGCGCTGTTCATTCCGATGCTGGTGATCTACCTGGTCACTTCGCTGGAAGCCATCGGTGACGTTACCGCCACCAGCAAGGTGTCGCGCCAGCCGGTCGAAGGGCCGGTGTGGATGCAGCGGATCAAGGGGGGCGTGCTGGTCAACGGCGCCAACTCACTGCTGGCCGGTCTGTTCAACACCTTCCCTAGCTCGATTTTTGCCCAGAACAATGGGGTGATTCAGCTGACCGGTATCGCCAGCCGTCATATCGGTATGTGGATTGCCGTAATGCTGGTGCTGCTGGGGTTGTTCCCGAGCGTTGCCGGGGTGATTCAGGCTGTGCCGGAGCCGGTGCTGGGTGGCGCGGCGATGGTCATGTTTGGCGCGGTTGCGGCGTCGGGGATCAATATTCTGGCCAGCACCCGGCTGGACCGTCGGGCGCTGCTGATTATTGCGGTGTCGTTGGCACTTGGCCTGGGTGTTGCGCAGGTGCCAGAGTTCCTGGCGCACATGCCGGCGGCGATTCGCAATGTGCTGGAGTCGGGTGTGGCTACCGGGGGGATTTGTGCGCTGGTGCTGAACTGGTTCTTGCCGGAGGGCAAGGAGCAGGCTTGAACCTTGAGCGTGAATGACTGGCCCGCGCCCGCTTGCACAAGCGGGCGCGGGCTTTTTTGCTTTATCATGGCACCATTCCTTTGCATGAGTTAGCCATGAAATTCGCTATCGCGGTGTTCTCCCCGGCCCACGCGCCCTCTTCGCGGCGCGCCCTGCGTTTCGCCGAGGCGGTGCTGGCCGGCGGGCATGAGATTGCCCGGCTGTTCTTCTATCAGGACGGGGTGCACAGTGCCTCGGCCAACGTGGTCGCCCCCCAGGACGAACTGGACGTGGCTGGCCAGTGGCGCACGTTCATACAGGCCCACCAGCTGGACGCCGTGGTGTGTATCGCCGCCGCCCTGCGCCGTGGCGTGCTCGACGAAGCCGAGGCCAACCGCTACCAGCGCCCGGCCGTGAACCTGCCCAAGCCCTGGGAACTGTCGGGGCTGGGCCAACTGCACGAGGCCGCGCAAGTGGCCGACCGCCTTGTCTGCTTCGGAGGCGACTGATATGGCCAAGTCCTTGTTGATCATCAGCCGTCAGGCACCGTGGAATGGCCCCTCTGCCCGCGAGGCGCTGGACATCGCCCTGGCCGGCGGCGCGTTCGACCTGCCGTTGGGCATGCTGTTCCTCGACGATGGTGTGTTCCAGCTCGCGCCGGACCAGCAACCCGCCGCCGTGCAACAGAAGAACCTGGCCGCCAACCTGCAGGCGCTGCCGATGTTCGGCGTCGAAGAACTGTTCGCCTGCAACCACAGCCTGGCCCGCCGGGGCCTGGCAGCCGAAACCCTGGCGCTGCCGGTGCAAGTGCTCGATGACGCAGCGTTGGCCGCGCTGATAGCTCGCTTTGACCAGGTGGTAACGCTCTGATGAAGACCCTGCATGTAATTGCCCATTCCCCGTTTGGCGACGAGCGCCTGGCCAGCTGCCTACGCCTGCTCGGAGCCGAAGATGCCCTGCTGCTGTGCGGTGATGCCGTGTATGCCCTGCGCAGCGGCAGCGAGCCGTATGGCACTCTGCAAGCCGCCGGCCTGGCCCAGCGCCTGTTCGCCCTGGACGAGGATGTACAGGCCCGCGCGGTCGGCAACGACCTGGCAAAGACCGTGGACTACGCCGGGTTCGTCGAACTGTCGCTGCAATACGACAAGGTCAACAGCTGGCTATGAATACGCTCACCGTTGGCGATCAGGCGATCGCCCTGGACAAGGATGGCTTCCTGGTCGACCTGCATGACTGGTCCCGGGACGCCGCCGAGGCATTAGCCATGCGCGAAGGTATCCCGTTGACGGCAGACCACTGGGAAATCCTCGAACTGCTCCGCCAGTTCTACCAGGAATACCAGCTGTCTCCGGCCACGCGCCCGCTCATCAAGTACACGGCCCTCAAGCTGGGCCCTGAAAAGGGCAACAGCCCGCACCTGAACCGCCTGTTCAACGGCACCCCCGCCAAACTTGCCGCCAAGCTGGCGGGCCTGCCCAAGCCGACCAACTGCATATGACCGAACCTCGTCCCCTCACTCTGGAACCCCCTGCCGAACACCCGTTCGCCGAATTCGTGCGCATTCTCGGCAAAGGCAAGCGCGGCGCGCGCGGCCTGACACGCGAAGAGGCCCGCGCAGCCATGACCCTGCTGCTGGAAGGCAAGGTCGAAGACACCCAGCTCGGTGCCTTCCTCATGCTGCTGCGGCACAAGGAAGAAAGCGCCGAAGAGCTGGCCGGCTTCACCGAGGCCCTGCGCGCCCACCTGCAGGCGCCGCGCATCGCCGTTGACCTGGACTGGCCCACTTACGCCGGCAAGAAGCGTCACCTGCCCTGGTACCTGCTGGCGGCCAAGTGCCTGGCCAACAATGGCGTGCGCATCCTGATGCACGGCGGCGGCGCACACACTGCCGGGCGTATGTACACAGAGCAACTGCTCGGCCTGCTGCAGATTCCGCTGTGCCGCGACTGGGCCGCCGTCGGCAACGCTCTGGACCAGCATCAACTGGCATTCTTTCCGCTGCACGACTGGGCGCCGCAGTTGCAACGCATGATCGACCTTCGCAACACACTGGGCCTGCGCTCGCCCATACATTCGCTGGCGCGAGTGCTTAACCCGCTGGGCGCTCGCTGTGGATTGCAGAGTATCTTTCACCCTGGTTACCAGGCAGTACACCGCGAGGCCAGCCGCCTGCTGGGCGACCATGCCGTGGTGATCAAGGGAGATGGCGGCGAAATCGAGGTCAACCCCGATGTCATCAGCCATCTCTACGGCACCACGGCAGGTGAAGCGTGGGATGAAGAGTGGCCAGCGCTGAGCGAACGCCGCCATGTCAAGCCGCCCAGCTTGCAGGCCCAACACTTGCTGGCGTTCTGGCGTGGCGAAGTAGAAGACAGTTATGGCGAAAAGGCCCTGATCGCGACCATGGCCCTGGCCCTGCGTGGTTTGGGACAGCACCGTGAGCAGGCGTTCGTAACAGCGCAAGGCTACTGGGACACTCGAGATAGATCGATTTAGCCGATAATAGAACCCCGATCTTTGCGCTATTTCTTCGAACGATTTTCCCTAGACTGGGCTCCAACGACAAACAACTTGTTTCAGGAGCTCACCATGGGCCTATTGATCGATGGCCGCTGGCACGACCAGTGGTATGAAAACGGCAAAGACGGCACGTTCAAGCGAGAGAACGCCCAGCGCCGCAATCAGTTGCCCGCGCCCGAGGCAGGCCGCTACCACCTGTACGTGTCGCTGGCCTGCCCATGGGCCCACCGCACCCTGATCTTTCGCGCGCTGAAAGGCCTGGAGCCATTGATCGACGTGTCGGTGGTCAGCTGGCTGATGCAGGACCATGGCTGGACCTTCGACCAGCAGCAAGGCTCCAGCGGGGACCACCTCGACGCCCTGCAGTATCTGCATCAGCGCTACACCCAGGATGACCCGCACTACACGGGGCGCGTGACGGTACCTGTGCTGTGGGACAAAAAAGAGAAGCGCATCGTCAACAATGAGTCGGCGGAAATCATCCGCATATTCAACAGCGCATTCAACGAGCTGACTGGCAATACCCTGGACCTTTACCCCGCATCGCTGCGCCCGAGCATCGAAGCATTGAACGAGCGCATCTACCCGGCAGTGAACAATGGTGTGTACCGCGCAGGCTTTGCCACCACGCAAGACGCCTACGAGGCTGCCTTTGACGATGTGTTCAACGAGTTGGATTACCTGGAAGCCTTGCTAGGCCGCAATCGCTACCTGGCGGGTGAGTACCTGACCGAGGCTGATGTACGCCTGTTCACTACACTGGTGCGCTTCGACGCCGTGTACCACGGGCACTTCAAGTGCAACCTGCGCCGCCTGAGCGACTACCACAACCTGTCGAACTGGCTGCGTGAGCTGTACCAATGGCCTGGGGTGGCAGGTACAGTGAACATGGAGCATATCCAGAAGCACTATTACATGAGCCACAAGACCATCAACCCGAACGGGATTGTGCCTAAAGGGCCATTGCAGGACTTTGGCTTGCCGCATGATCGAGAGCGGTTGGTGGGCAAAGGGATTTGGCAGGCTTGAGAAAGCCGGGGCTGCTTTGCAGCCCCAACGATTTCAGCTGTTCTGCGAACCTTCGAACCAGGCCAGCTTGTCACGCAACTGCACCACTTCCCCCACAATCACCAGGGTCGGCGCATGCACCTCATGCTGGGCCACCAGGTCTGGCAAGTCCGCCAAGGTACCGGTGAATACTCGCTGATTACGCGTGGTCCCCTGCTGCACCAACGCCGCCGGGGTACTCGCGGCACGCCCATGGCGAATCAGCTCGGCACAGATGGTCGGCAAGCCCACCAACCCCATGTAGAACACCAAGGTCTGCGCCGGCGCCACCAGGTCATTCCACGGCAGGTTGCTGGTGCCATCCTTGAGGTGCCCGGTGACAAAGCGCACCGACTGGGCATAGTCGCGGTGAGTCAGCGGAATGCCGCCATACGCGGAGCAGCCGCTGGCCGCCGTAATGCCCGGCACCACCTGGAACGGAATGCCATGCTCGGCCAGCTCTTCGATCTCTTCGCCGCCCCGGCCGAAGATGAACGGGTCGCCACCCTTCAGGCGCAGCACCCGCTTGCCCTGCCGGGCCAGGTCGACCAACAGGCGGTTGATCTGGTCCTGCGGCACTGAATGGTCAGCGCGGCGCTTGCCTACATAGATGCGCTCGGCATCACGACGACACATATCGATGATGGCGGGCGCAACCAGGCGGTCGTACAGCACCACGTCGGCCTGCTGCATCAGGCGCAAGGCACGGAAGGTCAGCAAGTCCGGATCACCCGGGCCTGCACCAACCAAATACACCTCACCGCCCTGCTGCACCGGTGCGCCGTCTACCATCGCCTGCAACAGACGTTCGGCTTCAGCACCCTGCCCGGCCAGCTGACGCTCGGCGATCGGCCCCTGGAATACGGTCTCCCAGAAGCCTCGACGCTGGTTGACATCCGGGTACAGGGATTTGACCTTGTGCCGAAAGCGTGCCGCCAGCCCGGCCAACTCACCATAGGCCGAAGGGATCCACGCCTCGAGCTTGGCTCGAATCAGGCGCGCCAGTACCGGGGCGTCACCGCCGCTGGAAACAGCAATAACCAGCGGAGAGCGGTCTACGATCGCCGGGAAGATCACCGTACACAGGGCCGGCGCATCCACCACATTGACCGGCAGGCTAAGCGCCTGCGCATCAGCCGACACCTGGGCATTCAGCCCTGGGTCGTCGGTGGCCGCGATCACCAGCCGGCAACCGACCAGGTCGGCTGCCTGATAGCCACGCACCAGCACCTCACCGCCACCTTCCCGGGCCAACGCGGCCAACTGGCCGTCGACGTCCGGCGCCACCACGCGCAGCACGCCGCCGGCATCGGCCAGCAGGCGCGCCTTGCGCAAGGCGATCTCACCGCCACCGACGACCAGCACGCGGCCGCCCTGCAGCTTGTGGAACAGCGGCAGGTAATCCATTTAGCGGATGACCTCGACGCCGCCCATGTACGGTTTCAGCACTTCCGGCACCAGGATCGAACCGTCGGCCTGCTGGTAGTTTTCCAGCACAGCAACCAGGGTACGGCCTACGGCCAGGCCGGAGCCGTTGAGCGTATGTACCAGCTCCGGCTTGCCGGTTTCCGGGTTGCGCCAGCGAGCCTGCATGCGGCGCGCCTGGAAGTCGCCGCAGTTGGAGCACGAGCTGATTTCGCGGTACTTGTCCTGGCTTGGCACCCACACTTCCAGGTCGTAGGTCTTCACCGCACCAAAACCCATGTCGCCAGTGCACAGGGCCAGCACGCGGTATGGCAGCTCAAGCAACTGCAGTACGCGCTCGGCGTTGGCGGTCAGGCCTTCCAGGGCTTCCATCGACTTGGCCGGCTCTACTACCTGTACCATCTCGACTTTGTCGAACTGGTGCTGGCGGATCATGCCGCGGGTGTCACGGCCAGAAGCGCCGGCTTCGCTACGGAAGCAAGGGGTGTGGGCAACCAGTTTCAGCGGCAGCTGCTTGGCGTCGAGGATTTCACCCGCCACCAGGTTGGTCAGCGACACTTCGGCGGTCGGGATCAGGTAGAAGTCTGCCTCACCTTCGCGGGTGATCTTGAACAGGTCTTCCTCGAACTTCGGCAACTGGCCAGTGCCCTGCAGCGCCGGGGCCTGCACCATATACGGGGTGTAATGTTCCTCGTAGCCATGTTCGCCGGTGTGCAGGTTGATCATGAACTGCGCCAGGGCGCGGTGCAGACGGGCAACCGGACCACGCAGTACAGCAAAACGAGCGCCGGACAGTTTGGCAGCCGCTTCGAAGTCCAGGCCACCGCTGATTTCACCAAGGGCCACATGGTCCTTGATTTCGAAGTCGAACGCCTTCGGCGTGCCCCAACGGCGCACTTCGACGTTGTCGTCCTCGCTGGCACCGACCGGTACGCTGGCGTCCGGCAGGTTGGGAATGGTCAACAGGATGCCATCCAGCTCGGCCTGAATGGCGTCCAGCTCGGCCTTGCCGGCAGTCAGTTCGTTGGCCATGCGCTCGACATCAGCCATCAGCGGGGCGATGTCTTCGCCCTTGGCCTTGGCCTGGCCGATAGACTTGGAACGGGCGTTACGCTCAGCCTGCAGTTGTTCGGTGCGGGTCTGCACCGCCTTGCGGCGCTCTTCCAGTGATTCGATGCGCGCGACATCCAGGCTGAAGCCACGGGAGGCCAGGCGGTCCGCCACTTCCTGAAGTTGGCCGCGTAACAGTTTGGAATCGAGCATATCGTTCTCTCGTTATATGTAGGTGTTGGTTCAGAATCGGGTCAGGGACAGGCCAGCCCAGGTTGCGAGCAGCCCGCCCACCACGCTGATACTGGTATAGCCCAAGGCAAGGGGCACTTGCCCGCTTTCCATCAGGCGCACGGTATCGAGCGAGAAGGAGGAAAAGGTCGTCAGGCCACCGAGAAAGCCGACAATCAGGCCGGCGCGCAATTCGACCGGCGCCAGCGGCTTGTGCAAGAACAAGCCATAGAGCAAGCCGATCAACAGGCAGCCAACCAGGTTGACCGCCAGCGTACCGACATAGAAGTGCCGTGGCCAGTGGGCCGCTACCCAGTTGGTGGTAGCAAAGCGCAACAAGGTGCCGGCGATACCTCCCGCGCTGACCGCGGCGATGAGTGCAATCACGGTTTTCTCCGCTGGCGAGGGCTGTTGCGGTCAAGGTCGGCCAGGTGGCGCAGTTTCTCGCCAATTTTCAGTTCCAGGCCACGGGGCACCGGCTGATAGTACTGGCGCGGCTCCAGCTCGTCGGGGAAGTAATCCTCACCGGCGGCGTAGGCGTCGGGTTCATCGTGGGCATAGCGGTACTCGTCGCCATAGCCCAACTGCTTCATCAGTTTGGTCGGGGCATTGCGCAGGTGCAACGGCACCTCCAGCGAACCGTGCTCGGCCGCTTCGCGCAGGGCAGTCTTGAAGCCCACGTACACCGCGTTGCTCTTGGGCGCACAGGCCAGGTAGGTGATGGCCTGGGCCACCGCCAACTCGCCCTCAGGGCTGCCAAGGCGCTCCTGCACATCCCAGGCTGCCAGGCACAGGCTAAGCGCACGCGGGTCGGCATTGCCGATGTCCTCGCTGGCCATGCGCACCACGCGGCGGGCGATGTACAGCGGATCACAGCCGCCGTCGAGCATGCGGGCAAACCAGTACAGGGCGCCATCGGGGTTGGAGCCGCGCACCGACTTGTGCAGCGCGGATATCTGGTCGTAGAACGCCTCGCCACCCTTGTCGAAACGGCGACGACTGTCACCCAGCAGGCTCTGCAGCATCTCGACGTCGATCTCGCTGCCGTCTTCAGCCAGGTCCGAGGCATTCTCGAGGAAGTTGAGCATGCGCCGGCCATCGCCGTCGGCGGCGGCCATCAGCATCTTGAAGGCGTCGTCGCCCACCCGCAGGTTACGCTTGCCCAGGCCACGCTCTTCTGTCAGCGCACGGTTGACCAGCTTGCGCAGAGCCGCTTCGTCCAGGCTCTTGAGCACATACACCCGCGCCCGTGACAGCAGCGCGTTGTTCAGCTCGAACGAGGGGTTTTCGGTGGTGGCACCGATGAACAGCAGGGTGCCGTCCTCGACATAGGGCAAAAAGGCGTCCTGCTGCGACTTGTTGAAGCGGTGCACCTCGTCAACGAACAGGATGGTGCGACGGCCATACTGGCCAGCCTGCTGTTTGGCCACCTCCACCGCCTGGCGGATCTCTTTCACCCCGGCCAGCACCGCCGACACCGTTTCGAAGTGCGCATCACAGAACTGCGCCAGCAACCGCGCCAGCGTAGTCTTGCCGACCCCGGGCGGCCCCCAGAAGATCATCGAGTGCAGCGCACCTTGTTCCAGGGCCTCGCGCAGCGGTTTGCCGCGCGCCAGCAGGTGCTCCTGGCCGACGTACTCATCCAGGCTGGACGGGCGCAGGCGGGCGGCCAGAGGCTGGGCGACGGGTTCGCTTCGAAACAGGTCCATGGCGAGCTCTGGTTACTCCTTGATCACGTCCGCGCCCTTGGGGATGTCGAACTTGAACTTGCTGTCCGGTACCGCCTGGTTGGCCTTGACGCCATTGAACAGGATGTTGGTGCGCTGGCCGACGCTGTCGATCAGTTGCATGTCATTGATCAGGCCTTTGCGGAACGACACGCGCAGCGAGTCGAACAGGGTGTCCTTTGTCTTTGGCTTGAGGGTGAAGTCCATCACTTCGCCCTGCTCCTTGGACGCGATATCAAAGCTCTGGCTGATCTTCGACACGTCACCGGACAACAGCAGGGCTGGGGTCTGGTTCAGGCGCACGTCGAGCTTCTTGATGGTGGCCTGCTCCAGGTCCGGGTCCCACAGGGTGACGTTCTTGCCATCCGACACCACCACTTGCTCCTGCGGCGCATCGGTATGCCAGTAGAACAGGCCTGGGCGCTTGACCGTCATCTTGCCCGAGGTTTCCTGCAGGCTGACGCCATCGGCGCCCAGGGTCAGTTGGGAGAAGTTGGCCTCGATGGTCTGCGACTTTTCCAGCAACTGGGTCAGGCGTTGTACGTCTTGCTCACCGGCATAAGCAGTAACCGAGCCCAGGGTAAGGGCAGAAACCAACAGCATGCGAATCGCGCGCATGGGAATCCTCATTGAGCGTTGAAAAGGCCGGGCGCCACCGTTGGCGCCCGGCAGGGTGTTCATCAGTCGCGCGGGCCGCCCGGGGCTATCACTTCCCGCGAGCCGTTGCTGTTCATCGGGGTGACAACGCCGGCCATCTCCATCGACTCGATCATGCGCGCGGCACGGTTGTAGCCGATCTTCAGCTTGCGTTGCACGGCAGAAATGGAGGCACGACGGCTCTCGAGCACGAATTGCACCGCTTCATCATACAGCGCGTCGGTTTCGGCATCGTCACCGTCGCCACCACCGCCGCCGCCATCAAAGCCGCTACCGGCTTCTTCAACGCCGTTGAGAATGTCGTCGTTGTAGTCCGGGGCACCACGCAGCTTCCACGCCTCGACCGTGCGGTGCACTTCGTCGTCGGACACGAACGCGCCGTGTACCCGGATCGGCAGGCTGGTGCCCGGCGGCATGTACAGCATGTCGCCATGGCCCAGCAGCTGTTCGGCACCGCCCTGATCGATGATGGTACGCGAGTCGATCTTGCTCGACACCTGGAACGCCATACGGGTCGGGATGTTGGCCTTGATCAGGCCGGTGATCACGTCCACCGACGGGCGCTGGGTGGCGAGGATCAGGTGGATACCCGCCGCTCGCGCCTTCTGCGCGATACGGGCGATCAGCTCTTCGACCTTCTTGCCGACGATCATCATCATGTCGGCGAATTCGTCCACCACCACCACGATGGTCGGCAGGGTTTTCAATGCAGGCGGCTCATCATCCATGCTCTCACGGCGATACAGCGGGTCGTGGATGATTTCGCCTGCTTCCTGGGCGTCCTTGATCTTGCGGTTGAAACCGGCCAGGTTACGCACGCCCATGGCCGCCATCAGTTTGTAGCGCCGCTCCATCTCCGCCACGCTCCAGCGCAGGGCGTTGGCGGCGTCCTTCATGTCGGTGACCACCGGGCACAACAGGTGCGGGATGCCTTCGTAGATCGACAGTTCAAGCATTTTCGGGTCGATCATGATCAGCCGCGCGTCTTCCGGGCTGGACTTGAACAGGATCGACAAAATCATCGCGTTCACACCCACCGACTTACCGGAGCCGGTCGTACCGGCTACCAACAGGTGGGGCATCTTGGCCAGATCGGTGATCACCGGCTTGCCGCCAATGTCGTGGCCCAGCGCCAGCGTGACGGGCGATTTCTGCTCATCGTACTGCGACGTGGCCAGCACTTCGGAGAAGCGCACCATCTGGCGGTTTTCGTTGGGTATCTCGATACCCACCGTGGTCTTGCCAGGGATGACCTCGACCACTCGCACACTGGTCACGGCCAGCGAGCGCGCCAGGTCCTTGGCCAGGTTGGCGATGCGGCTGACCTTCACGCCGGCGGCCGGCTGAATTTCGTAACGGGTAATCACCGGGCCGGGGTGGATCGAATCCACCGTCACTTCAACACCGAACTCCTTGAGCTTGATTTCCAGCAACTGACCGACGCCGGCCAGGGATTCTGGCGAATACTCGATCTTCTTCTGCTCGGCCGGGTCGAGAATGGAAATCGAAGGCAAGGTGCCCTCCACGGCGCTGTCGACAAACAGCGGCGCCTGCTTTTCCTTCATCGCCCGCTTGCTCGGCTCCGGCGCCCTGGCGGCTGACGGCGGCACAATGGTGGGCGCCGGGTGCTGCTGGCGGGGCACCACGGTTTCACGCGGCGTCAATGCCTCAGGCGCCGTTTCACGCGGCGGTACAATCGGTTCGCGTGCAAGGGTCGGCTCAACCGGCTGGGCGGGTTTTTCTTCACGCTTGAGGATGCGCTCGCGCAGCGACGGCTTGGCCGGCTCGCGCGTCTCGGCAGCCATTGGCGCAGCCTTGAACACCGGCTCGTCCTCGCGCAGCTGTGCCTCAAGGCGCTTGCGCTCGTTGCGCGCATCCCACCAGCGGGTGGCCGCGCCCTGCACCAGTTCGAGCAGGTCGAGGGTGATCTTGCCTGTCAGGTCCATCACCTTGAACCACGACAGGTCGGTGAAGACGGTCAGGCCGAACAGGAACAGGGCAATGAACATCAGCGTGCTGCCCTGCACGTTCAGCAGGTTGCGCGCCAGATCACCCAGGCTTTCGCCCAACGCACCACCGGCGGAGAACGGCAGGCCGGCTGACGGATGGAAGTGGATATGTGCCAGCGCCGCCCCCGACAGCACCAGGAACACCAGGCCAATCAGCCGCCAGGAGAACAGCCAGCCGCTCCAGTCCCACGGCTGGTGGCGTTCGCGGAAAATCTGCCAGGTCTTGACCGCCAGCAGCAGCGGGAAAATATAGGCGAAGTAACCCAGCACCATGAACAGGATGTCGGCAAAGTAGGCACCGGCACGCCCGGCAGCATTCTGCACCTGGTCGACGTTGCTGGTGTGGCTGAAGCCCGGGTCCGAGGTGTCGTAGGTCAGCAGCGCCATCCACAGGTACAGGCACAGGGCGCCGACAGCGATCAACGCACCTTCCTTGAGGCGATAATGCAGCTGCTGCCGCCACAGTGGCACAGGCAATGGAGCTGGAGTTGCGGTGGATTTCTTCAAAACGCGTCTATTCCTGCGCGTGGTGCGCGTCCAATAGTGATCGGCCGCTGCGCGACCAACGAACCACTACTTTTAACATTACTGCCCGCCAGCCGCCATGGCGGCACGCCGTATGGGGGTTTGGCCGGAGGCGAATTCGTATAGCTGCAATTTGAGCACGCATTTTCTTTTGTGACAAAGGCTTATGCTGTGTTTTTGCACAGGTGTGACAGCAAATGTAGCGGATGGTGCCTGCGGTTTGATGAATGTGTAGGAAATTGCCTAAATTGCCGTGCCCCTCTGTAGGGGTAGCCTTGTGCAGGGTACCGCGCCGGCGTTGAGGCACCCAAAGAGATTGACCCCGCTTTTGACCCAAGCCATGCTGCCCTCTCCCCTCCCCCACCGCACGATAGACCATGCTCACCTGGCTGACCCGCGATTCGCTGACCTTCCCACCCCTGGAAAAGGCGCTGCACGACCCCAACGGCCTACTGGCCGCCGGCGGTGACCTGAGCCCCGAGCGCCTGGTGCAGGCGTATCGCCACGGCTGCTTCCCGTGGTACCAGGACGGCCAACCGATCCTGTGGTGGTCACCTGACCCGCGCACGGTGTTGTTGCCTGACCAGCTGCATGTGTCGCGCTCGCTGGCCAAGCTGATGCGCCAAGGCCGCTACCAGGTCAGCTTCGACACCGACTTCCCGGGCGTGATCGCCGCCTGCGCCGCACCACGCGATTACGCTGACGGCACCTGGATCACCGACACCATGCGCAACGCCTACTGCGAGCTGCACCGCCGCGGAATCGCTCATTCGGTTGAAGTTCGCCAGGACGGCGAACTGGTCGGAGGCCTTTATGGCCTGGCCATGGGCCAGCTGTTCTTTGGCGAATCGATGTTCAGCCGCGCCGACAACGCCTCCAAGGTCGGTTTCGTGACCTTGGTCAACCACCTGCGAGACGCCGGCTTCGTGCTTATCGACTGCCAGATGCCCACCAACCACCTGCACAGCCTGGGCGCCCACGCCATCAGCCGTGCCGAGTTCGCCAACTACCTGGCACGCCACCTTGACCAGCCCAACAGCGCTTCATGGGTTGCCTAGGCGAGTTCCCGTAGCTGGCTTACACTTAAAACAAAGTCTCACCGAAGGGGTTGATCATGACAGAGTTGGCGCGGTTGAAGTTCTATGCCACTCAGCCCCACTCCTGCAGCTATCTGCCGGAAGAGCAGGCGACCACACTGTTCCTCGACCCCAGCCAGCCGATGGACGTACATGTGTACGCCGATTTGTCGGAAATGGGCTTTCGTCGCAGTGGCGACCACCTGTACCGCCCGCACTGCCAGAACTGCAACGCCTGTGTGCCGGCGCGCATCCCGGCGGCGCGCTTCATCCCCAACCGCCAGCAGCGGCGCATTCTCAAGCGTAACGCCGACCTGACCGTAACCGCAGCACGCCCGGCGTTCAGGGAAGAGTATTTCGAGCTGTACCGGCGCTATATCGAAACGCGCCACGCCGACGGCGACATGTACCCGCCCAGCCGCGATCAGTTTTCCACCTTCCTGGTGCGCGACCTGCCGTTCTGCTGGTTTTACGAGTTTCGCCTGGAAGGCCGGTTGATGGCGGTGGCAGTGTGCGACCTGCTGCCCAATGGCCTGTCGGCGGTATACACCTTCTACGAGCCGGACGAGGAGCGCCGCAGCCTTGGCCGTTTCGCCATTCTCTGGCAGATCACCGAAGCGCTGCGCCAGAACCTGGACGCGGTTTACCTGGGCTACTGGATCAAGAACTGCAAGAAGATGAACTACAAGACGCAGTACCGGCCTATCGAGCTGCTGATAAACCAGCGCTGGGTCACCCTCAACTGAAAGCATTGGCTTGACACGCAGTTTTCCGGCATAATCCACGCCACTTTTTTGCCCGGTGCGGATATGCGTCGGGCTAACACTGGATCCGAGGGCTCAACTGCATGTCGAAAGAAGACAGCTTCGAAATGGAAGGTACTGTCGTCGACACCCTGCCCAACACCATGTTCCGCGTGGAGTTGGAAAACGGGCACGTCGTAACCGCGCACATCTCCGGAAAGATGCGCAAGAACTACATCCGTATTCTCACTGGCGACAAGGTCCGCGTCGAGCTGACGCCGTACGACCTGAGCAAGGGCCGCATCACCTACCGTGCGCGCTAAGCTCAAGCCATGAAAAAGCCCGGCCAGGTGCCGGGCTTTTTTGTGCCTTATGAAATTGCAAGGGGCCGCCAAGCAGCCCCTGCACATCACGCGACCTCAGCCGTGGTCTCGAAGTCGAACACAAGTTCGCCATCGCGCAGGTCGACGTGCACCACGCCACCGTGCTCGGCCAGCTCGCCAAACAGGATCTCCTCGGCCAAAGGCCGCTTGATCTTGTCCTGGATCAGCCGCGCCATTGGCCGCGCACCCATCTGCACGTCATAGCCCGACACCGCCAGCCAACCGCGCGCTTCATCGCTGACTTCCAGCAGCACACGCTTGTCTTCCAACTGCGCCTGCAGTTCGATAAGGAACTTGTCGACGATGCTTTTGATCGTCTCCGTGCTCAGGCGGCCAAACTGGATGATGGTGTCCAGACGGTTGCGGAACTCTGGCGTGAAGCTTTTGCGGATCACTTCCATGGCATCGGACGCATGGTCCTGATGGGTGAAGCCGATCGACGCCCGCGCCGCGGTTTCTGCACCGGCGTTGGTGGTCATGATCAGGATCACGTTACGGAAGTCGGCCTTGCGCCCGTTGTTGTCGGTCAGGGTCCCGTGGTCCATCACCTGCAGCAGCAGATTGAAGACTTCCGGGTGGGCCTTCTCGATTTCGTCGAGCAACAATACGCAGTGCGGCTGTTTGGTGATCGCCTCCGTCAACAAGCCACCCTGGTCAAAACCGACATAACCCGGCGGCGCACCAATCAAACGCGACACGGTGTGACGCTCCATGTACTCAGACATGTCGAAACGCACCAACTCCACACCCAGCGCCTTGGCCAGCTGCCGTGCCGCTTCGGTCTTGCCGACGCCGGTAGGGCCGGCGAACAGGAACGAACCCACCGGCTTGTCTGGCGACTTGAGGCCGGCACGGGACAGCTTGATCGCGGTGGCCAGCGAGTCGATTGCCTGGTCCTGGCCAAACACGGTCAGTTTCAGGTCGCGCTCAAGGTTACGCAGCAATTCCTTGTCGGAACTGGTGACATGCTTCGGCGGAATACGCGCAATCTTGGCGACGATGTCCTCCACTTGCGGCACATCGATGCGCTTGACGCGATTGGCCTCCGGCTGCAGGCGCTGGTAAGCGCCAGCCTCGTCGATCACATCGATGGCCTTGTCAGGCATGTGCCGGTCATTGATGTAGCGCGAGGCCAGTTCGGCGGCGGCGCGCAGGGCTTCGTCGCTGTACTCGATGTTGTGGTGGCTTTCGAAACGCCCTTTCAGGCCGCGCAGAATGCCCACGGTGTCTTCGACCGATGGTTCGCTGACATCCACCTTCTGGAAGCGACGCGCCAGGGCGCGATCCTTCTCGAAGATGCCGCGAAACTCCTGGAACGTGGTCGAACCGATGCAGCGGATTTCACCCGACGACAGCAGCGGCTTGAGCAGATTGGAGGCGTCCATCACCCCGCCCGACGCCGCACCGGCACCGATGATGGTGTGAATTTCGTCGATGAACAGGATGGCCTGCGGACGCTTGCGCAGCTCACCGAGCAGCGCCTTGAAGCGCTTCTCGAAGTCACCACGGTATTTGGTACCGGCCAGCAAGGCGCCCAGATCGAGGGAGTACACCACGCTCTGCGCCAGCAGGTCGGGCACCTGACCATCGACGATGCGCTTGGCCAGGCCTTCGGCGATGGCCGTCTTGCCCACGCCTGCCTCACCCACCAGCAGCGGGTTGTTCTTGCGCCGGCGGGCCAGGATTTGCGCCACACGCTCCACTTCCTGCTCGCGACCGACCAGCGGGTCGATGCGGCCGGCACGGGCCAGCTCGTTCAGGTTGCTGGCGTAGGCGTCCAGCGGGTTGCTCGAAGAGGAGGTTTCACCGCCCTCTTCGTCCTGCATGTCCTGGTCGCTTTCAGATTGCGCACCATGCCCTGGCACCTTGGAGATGCCATGGGCGATGTAGTTGACCACGTCGATACGGGCCACGCTCTGCTGCTTGAGCAGGAACACGGCCTGGCTTTCCTGTTCGCTGAAGATCGCCACCAGCACGTTGGCGCCGGTCACTTCGCGCTTGCCAGAGCTTTGCACGTGGAACACGGCACGCTGCAGCACGCGCTGGAAGCCCAGGGTCGGCTGGGTTTCACGGTCTTCGTCGTTCACAGGGATCAACGGCGTGGTGGAATCGATGAACTCTTGCAGGTCGTGCTTGAGCTTGTCGAGATTGGCGCCACAGGCGCGCAGAACGGTCGCGGCAGCCTCATTGTCAAGGAGTGCCAGCAGCAGATGTTCGACGGTCATGAACTCATGACGCTTCGAACGGGCCTCCTTGAAGGCAAGATTGAGGGTGACTTCGAGCTCGCGGTTTAACATAGCTTCACCTCATACCCAAGTGGTCGGCGATTAACCGTCCTTCTCGATTTCACAGAGTAGCGGATGCTGGCTTTCCCTGGCGTATTGGTTGACCTGCATAGCCTTTGTTTCGGCGATGTCACGGGTAAACAATCCGCACACTGCCCGCCCTTCGGTATGGACGGTCAGCATGATCTTGGTCGCCAGCTCGCGGTTCAGACTGAAGAACGTCTCGAGCACTTCGACGACGAAATCCATTGGCGTGTAGTCATCGTTGAACAAAACCACCTTGTACATCGGTGGCGCCTGCAGGATCGGCTTGGCTTCCTGGACTGCAAGACCTGAGCCGTCGTCCTCATTCGATTGCGGGCGATCCTGATTGAATGTTAGTCGAATCTCACTAGGTGCATGCATGGAAAGAATTTCATCATGAGCGTCAGGTTAAGGTTGCGGGTTGACTGCACAGGCCACCGCCAGCGCAGGCGCCGCGTGACCTTGACTATCGGCAAAACGGTGTTACAACCAATAAGAACCCACCGTGGGCGATAAAGATCCGCGCAGTCAACCAGATTTTTCGCAAGGTTCGTATGCGGATGAAGTGGATGATACTCCAGTGATGGAGTCCTTTGCAGAGGGACATAGGGATGGCAAGCGGTAAAGTCAAGTGGTTCAACAATGCCAAGGGCTATGGATTCATCAATGAGGAAGGTAAATCCGATGACCTGTTCGCCCATTATTCCGCCATCCGAATGGACGGATACAAAACCC
This sequence comes from Pseudomonas sp. LTR0, assembly GCF_036630035.1. Lineage (NCBI taxonomy): Bacteria > Pseudomonadati > Pseudomonadota > Gammaproteobacteria > Pseudomonadales > Pseudomonadaceae > Pseudomonas > Pseudomonas sp. LTR0. The sequence continues at coordinate 2,005,723 of NZ_CP123734.1, read as the reverse complement.
TGAAGGCAGGCCAGGCCGTGGTATTCGACATCGTCCAGGGCCCGAAAGGCTTGCACGCCATCGAAATCAAGGATGCTGCGGCCGCCGCGGCAGAGACTGCCAGATCCATCGGCGAGCCGCAAAGCGAAACCGCAAAAGCCTGACTGCCTGCACTGTGCCGGTATACGAAACAACCGGCCGCTTCTTTACAGAAGGCGGCCGGTTTTCTGTTGTTTCACATGTGCTTGATCATTTCGTCGCCAAAGCCTGAGCTGCTTACCAGCTTGGCGCCGTCCATCAGGCGCTCGAAATCGTAGGTCACGGTCTTGGCCGCAATGGCGCCATTGGTGCCCTTGATGATCAGGTCCGCAGCCTCGGTCCACCCCATGTGGCGCAGCATCATCTCTGCCGAGAGGATCACCGAGCCCGGGTTGACCTTGTCCTGCCCGGCATACTTGGGTGCAGTGCCGTGAGTGGCCTCGAACATGGCCACGGTGTCGGACAGGTTGGCGCCCGGTGCAATGCCGATACCGCCCACTTCCGCCGCCAGGGCATCGGACAGGTAGTCACCGTTGAGGTTGAGGGTGGCGATCACGTCGTACTCGGCCGGGCGTAGCAGGATCTGCTGCAGCATGGCGTCGGCAATGGCGTCCTTGACGATGACCTCGCGGCCGGTCTTGGGGTTCTTGAACTTCATCCACGGGCCGCCATCGAGCAGTTCAGCGCCGAACTCGTCACGCGCCACCTCGTACCCCCAGTCCTTGAAGGCCCCCTCAGTGAACTTCATGATGTTGCCCTTGTGCACCAGGGTCAGCGATTCGCGGTCGTTATCCACCACGTATTGCAGGGCCTTGCGCACCAGTCGCTTGGTACCCTCCTTCGACACCGGTTTGACACCAATGCCGCAGTCCTGGTCAAAGCGGATCTTGGTGACACCCATTTCCTCTTTAAGAAACTTGATCACCTTGTCCGCCTCGGGCGATCCGGCTTTCCACTCGATGCCGGCATAGATGTCTTCGGAGTTCTCGCGGAAGATCACCATGTCGACATCGCCAGGCTTTTTCACCGGGCTCGGCACACCCTGGAACCACAGCACCGGCCGCAGGCACACATACAGGTCCAGTTGCTGGCGCAGGGCCACGTTGAGCGAGCGGATGCCACCACCGACCGGGGTGGTCAGCGGCCCCTTGATCGATACCACATAATCCCGCACGGCATCGAGGGTTTCCTGTGGCAGCCAGGTATCCTGGTCATACACCTGGGTGGCTTTCTCGCCAGCGTACACCTCCATCCAGGCAATCTTGCGCTTGCCGCCGTAGGCCTTCTCCACGGCGGCATCGACCACCTTGATCATCACCGGCGAGACATCGACGCCGATTCCGTCGCCCTCGATGTAAGGAATGATCGGATGATCAGGCACATTAAGCGAATGATCTGCATTGACGGTGATCTTGGCGCCGTCGGTCGGAACCTTGATTTTCTGGTATCCCATGCTTGCACTACTCCGCTGTCGGGTGTGGTTTGGACATCGTGCGATCCACTGAGCCTAAACCACATCTGCCGACCTGCAAGGCATGCGACAACCCGCCACATTGCCGCTTAGTCTTTGGTCTTATAAATGGGCCGATATCACTTGGCCTTGCTGATTAGCCCAAATGGTTTGGTATACTCCGCCGCGACCGAAGGGTCATCGGGGCGAATCCCAGGAAAATGCGGACCGCCCTAGGCCATGAATGGCCACTAAGCCTGGGTTGTTACCGCACCCCAGCACTTGACGCTCGACTGATGCATCCACCATCACCGCTCGCAGCCTCTCGACTTTCCGCTCATGGCGCTGCCAGGGCGATGCGCCTACCCTGCGCACCACGAGACTCGAGCACGCTCAGCACACAGAGAGTTAACCCGCATGCCCACCCGTTCCAAGATCATCTATACCTTCACCGACGAAGCCCCCGCCCTCGCCACTTACTCGCTGCTGCCGATCATCGAAGCGTTCACCGCTTCGGCTGACATCGCTGTCGAAACTCGCGACATTTCCCTGGCTGGCCGTATCCTTGCCGCCTTCCCGGAGCAACTGGGCGCAGAGAAGCAAGTAGGCGATCACCTGGCGGAACTGGGCCAGCTGGCTACCACCCCTGAAGCCAACATCATCAAGCTGCCGAACATCAGCGCCTCGGTACCGCAGCTCAAAGCCGCGATCAAGGAACTGCAAGGCAAGGGCTTCAACATCCCTGACTACGCCGACGAGCCGGCCACCGCGGAAGAAAAAGAATCCCGTGCCCGCTACGACCGCATCAAGGGCTCCGCCGTGAACCCAGTGCTGCGCGAAGGCAACTCCGACCGCCGCGCGCCGCTGTCGGTCAAGAACTACGCCCGCAAGCACCCGCACAAGATGGGCGCCTGGGCCGCTGACTCCAAGTCGCACGTTGCCCACATGACCCAGGGCGACTTCTACGGCAGCGAAAAAGCCGCACTGATCGAAGCTGACGACAGCCTGCGCATCGAGCTGGTCGGCAAAGACGGCAGCACCACCGTGCTGAAAGAAAAGACCGCCGTCAAAGCCGCCGAAGTCATCGACTGCGCCACCATGAGCCGCAAGGCCCTGAAAGCCTTCATCGCCGAGCAGATCGCCGATGCCAAGGCCGCCGGCGTGCTGCTGTCCGTGCACCTGAAAGCCACCATGATGAAGGTCTCCGACCCGATCATGTTCGGCGTCATCGTCGAAGAATTCTACAACGACGTGCTGACCAAGCACGCCGCTGCCCTGGCCGAAGTAGGCTTCAACGCCAACAACGGTATCGGCGACCTGTACGCCCGTATCAAGGACCTGCCAGCCGACAAGCAGGCCGAGATCGAAGCCGACATCCAGGCCCTGTACGCCGAGCGCCCGGCCCTGGCCATGGTCAACTCCGACAAAGGCATCACCAACCTGCACGTGCCGAGCGACGTGATCGTCGACGCCTCGATGCCGGCCATGATCCGTGACTCGGGCAAGATGTGGAACACCGCAGGCGAACTGCAAGACGCCAAGGCCGTGATCCCGGACCGCTGCTATGCCGGCATCTACCAGGCCACCATCGAAGACTGCAAGGCCAACGGCGCCTTCGACCCGACCACCATGGGTAGCGTGCCGAACGTTGGCCTGATGGCGCAAAAGGCCGAAGAGTACGGCTCCCACGACAAAACCTTCCAGATCAACACCGATGGCGTCGTGCGCGTGGTCGATGGCAAGGGCAACGTGGTACTGGAGCAAAACGTTGAAGCCGGTGACATCTTCCGCATGTGCCAGACCAAGGACGCACCGATCCAGGACTGGGTCAAGCTGGCCGTCAACCGTGCCCGCCTGAGCAACACCCCGGCGGTGTTCTGGCTGGACCCGGCCCGCGCCCACGACGGCGTCATGATCGAGAAGGTGCAGAAGTACCTGAAAGATCACGACACCACCGGCCTGGACATCCGCATCCTGGCACCGGTCGATGCCATCAAGTTCTCCCTGGCCCGCATCCGCGAAGGCAAGGACACCATCTCGGTGACCGGCAACGTGCTGCGCGACTACCTGACCGACCTGTTCCCGATCATGGAACTGGGCACCAGCGCCAAGATGCTGTCGATCGTGCCGCTGATGAGCGGCGGCGGCCTGTTCGAAACCGGCGCCGGCGGTTCGGCTCCGAAGCACGTACAGCAGCTGGTTGAAGAAAACTTCCTGCGTTGGGACTCGCTGGGTGAATTCCTGGCCCTGGCCGCTTCCCTGGAGCACCTGGGCAACACCTACGACAACCCGCGCGCCAAGGTTCTGGCCAACACCCTGGACCAGGCTACCGGCAAGTTCCTCGACACCAACAAGTCGCCGTCGCGCAAAGTCGGTGGCATCGACAACCGCGGCAGCCACTTCTACCTGACCCTGTACTGGGCCGAGGCCTTGGCTGCTCAGTCGGACGACGCTGCCCTGCAGGCACGCTTCGCACCGCTGGCCAAAACCCTGGCAGAGAACGAAGCGACCATCGTCGCCGAGCTCAACGCCGTTCAGGGCAAGCCAGCCGACATCGGCGGCTACTACGCCCCGGATGCCGAGCTGACCGCCAAGGTGATGCGCCCAAGCCAGACCCTGAACAGCGCAATTGCTGCCCTGTAAGGTTCGCTTGAAGTAACAGCACAAACCCCGGCCACGCACCGGGGTTTGTGCTTTCTGGATCGGGGCCGCTGCGCAGCCCTTCGCGGGGTTGCCCGCCCCACAGGAAGGTGCTGCCAGCAAGACCTGCACTGCACCTGTGGGAGCGGGCGAGCCCGCGAAGGACCGCAAGGCGGTCCCGGCAATCTGAAAGGACATGGCAAATGACCTGGCAACCCCACATCACCGTCGCCACCATCGTCGAGCACGAAGGCAAGTTCCTCTTCGTCGAGGAATTCAAAGCCAACCAGCACGTCTTCAACCAGCCTGCCGGCCACCTCGAACCCAACGAGACCCTGCCCCAGGCCGCCCTGCGCGAAACCCTGGAAGAAACCGCCTGGGAAGTCGAGCTGACCGGTGTGGTCGGCATCTACCTGTACACCGCCCCCAGCAACGGCGTGACCTACCAGCGCGTCTGCTTCGCCGCGCGCCCCGTGCGCCATCATGCCGACCTGGCACTGGACAGCGACATCGTCCGCGCCGTGTGGCTGACCCACGACGAACTGCTGGCCGACCCAACCCGCTGGCGCAGCGAGCTGGTGCCACGCTGCCTGGATGACTATCTCAACGGCCCGCTGCACAGCCTCGACCTGCTACGCGACTGACGCGGCGCCACGGGTTTGATAGAATCGGCGTTTTTCCCCCTTGATACACACCGGTACCCATGACCAGCCCAGCACTTAAAGACCCCGCCAAGACCCGCGTCATCGTCGGCATGTCCGGCGGCGTGGACTCTTCCGTCTCAGCCCTTCTGCTCATCGAGCAGGGCTACCAGGTGGAAGGGCTGTTCATGAAGAACTGGGAAGAGGACGACGGCACCGAATACTGCACCGCCCGTGAAGACCTGGCCGACGCCCAGGCCGTGTGCGACCGTATCGGCATCAAGCTGCACACCGCCAACTTTGCTGCCGAATACTGGGACAACGTGTTCGAGCACTTCCTTGAGGAATACAAGGCTGGCCGCACCCCCAACCCCGACATCCTCTGCAACCGCGAAATCAAGTTCAAGGCGTTCCTCGACTACGCCCTGTCGCTGGGTGCCGACCTGATCGCCACCGGCCACTACGTGCGCCGCCGCGATACTGGCGCACTCACCGAACTGCTCAAGGGGCTGGACCCGAACAAGGACCAGAGCTACTTCCTGCACGCCGTCGGCGGCCAGGAAATTGCCCGCACCCTGTTCCCGGTCGGCGAACTGGAAAAGCCCGAAGTGCGTGCCATTGCCGAAAAACACGGCCTGGCCACGGCCAAGAAGAAAGATTCCACCGGCATCTGCTTCATTGGCGAGCGCCGCTTCAGCGACTTCCTCAAGCAGTACCTGCCGGCCCAGCCGGGCGATATTGAAACCACCGAAGGTGAAGTGATCGGCCGCCACCATGGCCTCATGTACCACACCATCGGCCAGCGTCAGGGCCTGGGCATTGGCGGCCTGAAGGATGCCAGTGACGAACCGTGGTACGTGCTGCACAAGGACCTGGCTCGCAACGTGCTGGTGGTCGGCCAGGGCAACGAGCACCCATGGCTGTTCTCCCGTGCCCTGCTGGCCTCGGAGATTTTCTGGGTCAACCCGGTCGACCTCGGCAACCCACGTCAGCTGACTGCCAAGGTGCGCTACCGCCAGAGCGACCAGCGATGCACCCTGGAGCGCACCGCCAGCGGCTACCGCGCCGTGTTCGACGAGCCTCAGCGCGCCGTTACCCCTGGCCAGTCCGTGGTGTTTTACGATGGTGAAGTGTGCCTGGGCGGCGGCGTGATCGAGGCTGCCGAGCCGTGGAGCCCGCGCGCATGAGCAACCTGCAGGAACAGCTGATTGCGTTGGGTGGTGTGTTCCAGGCCGCCGTGCTGGTCGACCGCATCGCCCGCACCGGCCAGGCCAGTGAAGCCAATATCGGCTGCATGCTGGGCAGCCTGCTGGTGCGCGACCCCAAGGACACCCTGGAGGTGTTCGGCGGTGACGACCTGAACCTGCGCGACGGCTACCGAGCGCTGATCGGCGCCCTTGAGCGCGACCCCAACAGCCTGCAACGTGAGCCGCTGCGCTACGCCCTGTCGATGCTGGGCCTGGAGCGCCAGCTGAACAAGCGTGGCGACCTGCTGGACACCATCGGCAACCGCCTGCCGCAAATCCAGTCGCAGGCCGAGCATTTCGGCCTGGTTCACGAAAACGTCATCGCTTCCAGTGGAGCTTTGTACCAGGACACCCTGAGCACCTTGCGCCAGCGCATCCAGGTGCACGGCGACATGCGCTTCCTGCAGCAGCCCAACAACGCCTCGAAGATCCGCGCCCTGCTCCTGGCCGGCATCCGCGCCGCGCGACTGTGGCGGCAGCTGGGCGGGCACCGCTGGCAGCTGGTGTTCAGCCGGCGCAAGTTGCTGAACGAACTGTACGACATGATGCGCAGCCCCAGCTGACGGGCTGCACTGCCCTTTGTGGGAGCGGGCTTGCCCGCGAAGCAGGCGACGCGGTGTATGGCACCGGCTACGCCGGTGTTCGCGGGCATGTCCGCTCCCACAGGGTCTGCCACCCGATCCAAATTTGGGCCGACCTTTGGTCAGCCACCCGACCTGGGCGCATTTTTCATGTATGATATGCGCCCTTCCAAAAGCCTGACTGTCCGAGAACACCCCATGCAGCTTTCTTCGCTCACTGCGGTTTCCCCTGTAGACGGCCGTTATGCCGGCAAAACCCAGGCCTTGCGCCCCATTTTCAGCGAATTCGGCCTGATCCGTTTCCGCGCCCTGGTCGAAGTGCGCTGGCTGCAGCGCCTGGCCGCCCACCCGCAAATCGGCGAAGTGCCGGCGTTCTCCGCCGAAGCCAACGCCCTGCTGGACAGCCTGGCCACCGATTTCAAGCTGGAGCACGCCGAGCGCGTCAAGGAAATCGAGCGCACCACCAACCACGACGTCAAGGCCATTGAATACCTCCTCAAGGAGCAGGCCGCCAAGCTGCCTGAGCTGGCCAAGGTCAGCGAGTTCATCCACTTCGCCTGCACCAGCGAGGACATCAACAACCTGTCCCACGCCCTGATGCTGCGCGCCGGCCGCGACGAAGTGCTGCTGCCGCTGATGCGCCAGGTCGCCGACGCCATCCGCGCCCTGGCCCACGCCCACGCCGAAGTGCCAATGCTGTCGCGCACCCACGGCCAGCCAGCTTCGCCGACCACCCTGGGTAAAGAACTGGCCAACGTCGTGTATCGCCTGGAGCGCCAGATCGCCCAGGTTGCCGCCGTACCGCTGCTGGGCAAGATCAACGGCGCCGTGGGCAACTACAACGCCCACCTGTCGGCCTACTCGCAGATCGACTGGGAAGAAAACGCCCGCGCCTTCATCGAAGACGAACTGGGCCTGCAGTTCAACCCGTACACCACCCAGATCGAGCCGCACGACTACATCGCCGAGCTGTTCGACGCCATCGCCCGCTTCAACACCATCCTGATCGACTTCGACCGTGATGTGTGGGGCTACATTTCGCTGGGTTACTTCAAGCAGAAGACCGTCGCCGGCGAAATCGGCTCGTCGACCATGCCGCACAAGGTCAACCCGATCGACTTCGAAAACTCCGAAGGCAACCTGGGTATCGCCAACGCGCTGTTCCAGCACCTGGCCAGCAAGCTGCCGATCTCGCGCTGGCAGCGTGACCTGACCGACTCCACCGTGCTGCGCAACCTGGGCGTGGGCTTTGCCCACAGCGTGATCGCCTTCGAGGCCAGCCTGAAAGGCATCGGCAAGCTGGAAGTCAACGAAGCTCGCATCGCCGCCGACCTGGACGCCTGCTGGGAAGTGCTGGCCGAGCCGATCCAGACCGTGATGCGCCGCTTCAACATCGAAAACCCCTACGAGAAGCTCAAAGAGCTGACCCGTGGCAAGGGCATTACCCCAGAAGCGCTGCTGACCTTCATCGACGGCCTGGACATGCCAGCCGAAGCCAAGGCCGAGCTCAAGCAGCTGACCCCCGCTACCTACATCGGTAACGCGGCAGCCCAGGCCAAACGCATCTAAGCTGAGCGTCGCGTACAACGCCCGGCCTGGCCGGGCGTTTTTATTCCCGTACGAAAATTACGTTTTTTCAATAGGTTGAACATGAATCCTGATACTCCACTGCAGCTGCTCGGCGGCATCTCGGCCCGCGAATTCATGCGCGACTACTGGCAGAAGAAGCCGCTGCTGGTGCGCCAGGCCTTCCCGGACTTCATCAGCCCGATCGACCCCGATGAACTCGCCGGCCTGGCCCTGGAAGACGAAGTCGAGTCACGTATCGTGCTGGAACACGGCGCGCACCCGTGGGAGCTGCGCCGCGGCCCGTTCAGCGAAGACACCTTCGCCGAACTGCCGGAAAAAGACTGGACACTGCTGGTACAGGCCGTTGACCAGTTCGTTCCGGAAGTGGCCGAACTGCTGGAAAACTTCCGCTTCCTGCCCAGCTGGCGTATCGATGACGTGATGATCAGCTTCGCCACCCCGGGTGGCAGCGTCGGCCCGCACTTCGACAACTACGATGTGTTCCTGCTGCAAGGCCACGGCCAGCGCAACTGGAAGATCGGCCAGATGTGCAGCAGTGACAGCCCGCTGCTGGAGCACGCCGACCTGCGTATCCTGGCCGAGTTCGAGCAGAGTGAAGAGTGGACCCTGGAGCCCGGCGACATGCTCTACCTGCCACCGCGCCTGGCCCACTACGGCGTAGCCGTGGATGACTGCCTGACCTACTCGGTCGGCTTCCGCGCACCGAGCGCTGCCGAAGTGCTGACCCACTTCACCGACTTCCTCGGCCAGTTCCTGCCCGACGAAGAGCGCTACAGCGACGCCGACGCCCAGCCGGTCAGCGACCCGCACCAGATCCAGCACGATGCCCTCGACCGCCTCAAGGCGCTGCTCGACAAGCACATGGGCGACAAGGACCTGCTGCTGACCTGGTTCGGCCAGTTCATGACCGAGCCGCGCTACCCCGAGCAGATCGTTGGCGAAGAGCTGAGCGAGGAAGAACTGATCGACGCTCTTGAGCAGGGCGCCATCCTGATTCGCAACCCCAGCGCACGCCTGGCCTGGTCCGAATTCGAAAATGACCTGCTGCTGTTCGCCAGCGGCCGTAGTTGCCCACTGCCCGGCAAACTGCGAGAGCTGCTGAAACTGGTATGCGCGGCCGACGCCTTGCACATCGACAACCTGGCCGAGTGGCTGCAGGACGAAGATGGCCTTATGCTGGTACAGCAGCTGGTCAAACAAGGGAGCTTGGGATTCGCCAATGAATAAGATCAGCGTTCGCCTCGCCGATTGGCACAAAGACAACGCCGACATCCGCCGTATCCGTGAAGCCGTGTTCGTCGCCGAGCAGCACATTCCGCCAGAGCTGGAGTTCGATTCGGAAGATCAGGACGCCCTGCACTTCCTGGCCCTGGAAGGCGACTATCCAATCGGTACTGCGCGCCTGCTGGCCGACGGTACCATCGGGCGCATCTCGGTGCTCAAGGACTGGCGTGGCCTGAAGGTTGGCGATGCGTTGGTCAATGCGGTCATCGTCGAAGCGCAGAACCGCGACCTGAAACAACAGATGCTCAGCGCCCAGGTACACGCCACGCCGTTCTATGAGCGGCTGGGCTTTCGCGTAGTCAGCGAGGAATTCCTCGAAGCTGGCATCCCGCATGTGGACATGGTGCGCGACTCACGCGCCTGATCCGTAACCTGCACTGGCCGCTTCGCGGACAAGCCCGCTCCTGCATGGGAATACGATTCATGTGGGAGCGGGCTTGCCCGCGAAGAGGCCGGCACAGGTAAAGACACTTCTCCTGACAAAAACCTGTACATCCATCCAGATAAAACTTGCCTCCGCGCCCCCGCTTGCGCATCCTATGGCCCACCACCCCGATAAAGCGTCCCGGCCATGCGCCTGTTCCTCTGTGAAAAACCCTCCCAGGCAAAAGACATCGCCAAAGTGCTCGGCGCCAACCGCAAAGGCGACGGCTGCTGGCAAGGCACCGATATCTGCGTCACCTGGTGCATTGGCCACCTGCTGGAAACCGCCCCGCCCGACAGCTACGACGAACGTTACAAGCGCTGGAACCTGGCTGACCTGCCGATCATTCCAGACAAATGGAAGATGCTGGTAAAGCCCAAGACCGCCAGCCAGTTCAAGGCGGTCAAGCGCCTGCTCGGTGAAGCGCGGGAGCTGGTGATTGCCACCGACGCCGACCGCGAAGGCGAAATGATTGCCCGCGAGCTGGTCGAGCATTGCCGCTACCGAGGTCCGGTGCAGCGCCTGTGGCTGTCGGCGCTGGACGACGCCTCCATCCGCAAAGCCCTGGCACGCCTGCTGCCAGGCCACGAGACGTTCAACCTGTACCACTCGGCGCTGGGCCGCTCCCGCGCCGACTGGCTGATCGGCATGAACATGAGCCGGCTGTTCACCCTGCTGGGCCGCCAATCCGGCTACCAGGGTGTGCTGCCGGTAGGCCGCGTGCAAACGCCCACCTTGCGCCTGGTGGTCGACCGCGACCGCAGCATCGCCGACTTCGTGCCGGTGCCGTTCTGGGCCATCGATGTACAACTGGAACACGCCGGCCAACGCTTCAATGCCCAATGGCGCGCCCCCGAAGACGCCTGCGATGACCAAGGCCGCTGCCTGAAGCAAGGCCTGGCACAGCAGGCCGCCACCGATATAAGCCATGCCGGCACTGCCCGAGCGGTAAAGGTAGCGACCGAGCGTGTGCGCGAAGTTGCACCACTGCCCTTCGACCTTGGCACCCTGCAGGAGCTGTGCTCGAAAAAGTTCGGCCTCGGCGCCCAGGAAACCCTCGACATTGCCCAGGCACTGTACGAAACCCACAAGCTGATCACCTACCCGCGCAGCGATTGCGGCTATTTGCCACAAAGCCAGCACGCCGAGGCACCTGCCATCCTCGCTGCCCTGCAACGGGCCGATGCCAGCCTGGCGCCGCTGCAGCCCTACCTGGAGCCGCAACGCCGCTCGCGGGCGTGGAACGACGCCAAAGTCAGCGCTCACCATGGCATCATCCCCACCGCCGCCGCCAGCGACCCTTCGCGCCTGCCGGCCAAGCACAAGGCCGTGTATACCCTGATCCGCGCCCGCTATCTGGCGCAGTTCCTGCCCAACCATGAGTACGACCGCACCCAGGCCGACTTCGACTGCGCCGGTCATGCGCTGCGTGCTGTGGGCAAACAGATTGTCGAGCCGGGCTGGCGCCGCGCCTTGCCCGAGGCGCTGACCCCGGCCAAAGGCCGCGAGGCACCACCGGCCCAGGTGCTGCCAGCGCTGCGCGAAGGCCAGGACTGCAGCGTACACGGCCTGCAACTGAAAGACCTGTGGACCCAGCCGCCCAAGCCGTTTACCGAGGGCGACCTGATCAAAGCGATGAAAAACGTGGCCAAGCTGGTGGATGACCCTCGGCTGAAGCAGAAGCTCAAGGAAACCACCGGCATCGGCACCGAAGCCACCCGCGCCAGCATTATCCAGGGTCTGCTCGACCGCGGTTACCTGGTAAAGAACGGCAAGGCGCTGTCGGCCACACCTGCGGCCTTCAGCCTGATCGACGCCGTTCCCCGGGCCATTGCCGACCCCGGCACCACGGCAATCTGGGAGCAGGCGCTGGACATGGTGCAAAGCGGCGAGATGCCCCTGGAAGAGTTCGTTGCCCGGCAGTCGGCGTGGATGGGCAAGCTGGTCGAGCGTTGCAGCGGCATGCGCATGACCATCAGCGGGCCAGCGGCCGGGGCGGCCCCGCCCTGGAAAAAGAAACGTCGCGGTGGCGGGAAGAGCAAAGCGACTGGAAGCAAGGCGACCCCAAGCAAGCCACGCCAGGCGCGAAAAAAGCGAGCCCCCCTGTAGGAGCGGGTTCACCCGCGAAGAGGCCAGCCCAGGCAACACATTAACAACAGGCAAACCACAAAACCCGACCAACACATTGGCAGCGTGAAATTTAACTGCTAACTTTTCATGAAAATAAACACAATAATTTTCACGGAAACCCGGCATGTTCAAACAATCCGCCCAGCACGTCGCCAGTTACTACGCCCAGACCTACCCCGCCAACATCCCATTACGCCCTACCCTGCAAGGCCCCCAGGACACCGACGTGCTGATCATCGGCGCCGGTTTCAGCGGCCTGCACACTGCCCTGCGCCTGACCCTGGCCGGCAAACGCGTAACGCTGCTGGAAGCCAGCCGGGTTGCCTGGGCGGCCTCCGGTCGCAACGGTGGCCAGGCGCTGTTGGGCTGGTCGTGCGACATGCCGCCGCTGGAGCAGGCCCTTGGCCTCGAACGTACCCAACGGCTATGGGCCAGCATGTGCTGGGCCGCCGACGAGATGCGCGAACTGCCCCAACGCCACGGCTTCGACATCGACTACCGGCAGGGCAGCCTGTGGACTGCGGTATTGCCGCGCCGGGTGAAAATGCTCGAAGAGGCCCTGCATGATGCCGAGCATAAATGGGGTTACGACGCCCTGCGCCTGATCGGCCGTGACGAGTTGCCGCAATGGATCGACAGCCCGCGCTACCAGGCCGCGCTGTACGACGCCAAAGGTGCCCACCTCAACCCGCTGAAACTGGCGCAGGGCCTGGCCAGTACCATCGAGGCTGCTGGCGGGCGAATCTACGAACAGAGCCAGGTGCTCAGCTACCAGCAGGCTCGCGACGGCTATGTCGCCCGCACCGACCGTGGCGAAGTTCGCTGCCAGGTGTTGGTGCTGGCCTGCAACGCCTACATCGACCGCCTTGACCGGGGCCTGTCGCGCCGCCTGTTGCCCGTCGGTTCCTACCAGGTAGCCACTGCGCCTCTGGATGCCGACTTTGCCCATTCGCTATTACCTCGCAACAGTTGCGTGATCGACAACCAGTTCGTACCCGACTACTTCCGCCTCACTCCGGACCACCGCCTGCTGTTCGGCGGTGGCTGCACCTACCTGGGCGGCATTCCCAAGGACGTCGCCAGTGCCACCCGCCCGTACCTGGAGCGGGTGTTCCCGCAACTGGCCGGGGTGGCAATCGACTATGCCTGGGGCGGCCACATCGATTGCAGCATCAAGCGCACCCCGGACGTCGGTCGCGAGGGCCAGCGCTACTGGCTGCAGGGCTTCTCCGGTCATGGCGTACTGCCGACCCTGGCGGCGGCGCGTGCGGTCAGCGATGCCATTCTCGGCGATGAAGACCTGTTGGCGCTGTACCAAGGCATCGACAACGGCCGCTTCCCCGGCGGCGACCTGCTGGCTGCGCCTTTGGAAGCTGCGGCAAAAGCCTGGTACCGCATGCGCGACCGTGTCTGAAGGGCATCAGGATTGCCTGTGCGGGCCTCTTCGCGGGTGAAAGGGACCTCACAGTGTAGGAGCGGGTTCACCCGCGAAGAGGCCCGCACAGGCAATACAACTTCCTGATACCTGCCAAAATTCCTCCTATTCTCAATAGCTCCCTTCGCTTCCTGCACCCAGGAGACACGACCATGAGCTATGTAACCACGAAGGACGGTGTACAGATCTTCTACAAGGACTGGGGCCCGCGCGATGCGCCGGTGATCCACTTCCACCACGGCTGGCCGCTCAGTGCCGATGACTGGGACGCGCAGATGCTGTTCTTCCTCGCCCAGGGTTACCGCGTGGTCGCCCACGACCGGCGGGGCCATGGCCGCTCCAGCCAGGTATGGGACGGCCACGACATGGACCACTATGCCGACGACGTAGCCGCAGTGGTTGCCCACCTGGGCACCCAGGGCGCCGTGCATGTCGGCCACTCGACCGGCGGCGGCGAAGTGGTGCGCTACATGGCTCGGCACCCTGAAGACAAGGTGGCCAAGGCCGTGCTGATCGCGGCCGTACCCCCTTTGATGGTGCAAACCCCCGGCAACCCCGGTGGCCTGCCCAAGTCGGTATTCGACGGTTTCCAGGCCCAGGTTGCCAGCAACCGGGCGCAATTCTACCGGGACGTGCCAGCAGGGCCGTTCTACGGCTACAACCGCCCTGGGGCCGAAGCCAGCGAAGGCATCATTGGCAACTGGTGGCGCCAAGGCATGATCGGCAGTGCAAAGGCCCATTACGATGGCATCGTGGCGTTTTCCCAGACCGATTTCACCGAGGACCTCAAGGGCATCAAGCAGCCCGTGCTGGTGATGCACGGCGACGACGACCAGATCGTGCCGTATGAGAATTCCGGGGTGCTGTCGGCCAAGCTGCTGCCCAATGGCACGCTGAAAACCTACAAAGGCTACCCGCATGGCATGCCGACCACCCATGCCGATGTGATCAATGCGGATTTGCTGGCGTTTATTCGTAATTGATGTTTTCGCCAGTACCAGCCCTTTCGCGGGTGAACCTGCTCCTACGGGATTATGCGGGTTTACCCGCGAAAGGGCCGGTACTGGCAACACACCTTCCCCAGGATTACCATGCTTCCCTTCTAGTGCGGCACTTTGCCGCCTCCTTGCCTCCCTGCCTGCCAAAACTCCATGCCCTTCGAACTTACCGTAGAACCCCTCACCCTGCTGATCCTGGCCCTGGTCGCCTTCGTCGCCGGTTTCATCGATGCCATCGCCGGTGGCGGCGGTTTGCTCACCACCCCGGCCCTGCTCACTGCCGGCATGCCGCCGCACCTGGTGCTGGGCACCAACAAGCTCAGTTCCACCTTCGGCTCGGCCACCGCAAGTTTCACTTACTACAAACGCAAACTGTTCCATCCGGCGCAGTGGCGCCCGGCATTGTTCGCCACCCTGACCGGGGCGTTGCTCGGCGCCGTCATCGCCCACTACATGCCAGCCGAATGGCTGAACAAGATGCTGCCGGTGATCGTCTTCGCCTGTGGCATCTACCTGTTGTTCGGCGGCACGCCCAAGGCACCGCTGGATGCCGATGCACCGATCAGGAAAAAGTGGCAAGTGCCGCAAGGCTTCACCCTGGGCTTCTACGACGGCGTGGCCGGACCGGGTACCGGGGCGTTCTGGACCGTCAGTACCCTGCTGCTGTACCCCATCGACCTGGTACGCGCCAGCGGCGTGGCGCGCAGCATGAACTTCGTCAGCAACATCGCGGCGCTGACGGTATTCATCATTTCCGGGCAGGTGGACTACATCGTTGGCCTGTGCATGGGCCTGTCGGTGATGGTCGGCGCCTTTTTCGGCGCACGCACGGCAATCAGCGGTGGCAGCAAGTTCATCCGCCCGGTGTTCATCACCGTGGTGCTGGCGTTGACCGTGCGCTTAGCGTGGCAACACTGGTTCGGGCAGGCCTGAGCGGCTTTGGCAATGGAATGACCATTGCCTGCGCCCGGCGCCTAGTCGGAGCACATTGTTCACTGCAGCTAGGACGGGAAAGCAGGGATATCACAGCCCAGCCGCCGCGCAACATACAGATCGATCAAGTACCGGGCAATGGACCGCCCCGCCGGCAGCGGCGGCAGGTCGTGAACGCTGAACCACTTGGCGTCCTCGATCTCGTCCGGCTGCATCACAATCTCGCCACCGGCGTACTCGGCATGGAAACCGAGCATCATCGAATGCGGGAACGGCCAGCACTGGCTGCCGATGTACTGGATGTTCTGCACCTCCACCGCCACTTCTTCACGCACTTCGCGCACCAGACAGTCTTCGGCCGACTCACCCGGCTCGGCAAAACCTGCCAAGGTGCTGTACACCCCGGTGACGAAGCGTGGCGAACGCGCCAGCAGGATTTCATCGCCGCGGGTCACCAGCACGATCATGCTGGGTGAAATACGCGGATAGCTGCGCAGGTCGCAGGGCTGGCAGTACATCGCCCGCTCCCAGCGAATTTGCGTCATCGCCTGGCCGCAACTGCCGCAGAAGCGGTGCTCGCGGGCCCAGGTGCCGATTTGTGCGGCATAGCCCAGCACCTTGTAGGTGTCGGAGTCGCCTTCGAGCATGAACGCACGCAGGCCGCGCCAGCTGTAGCCGGGCACATCGGTGGCGCTGCGCAGTTCCAGCAAAAATACCGGCTGGCCGTCAAAGTGGCCGATGCCGTGTTCGCACAGCACGTCGAGGTCCTGGCGCTTGAGCCAGTCGCGGGGGAACAGCGCGCCGTTGGCGTCCACCAGAAACCCTTCAGGGCTGCGGGCCACGGCCAGCCCCCCGGTCATCTGTGGGTCGAGTACTGCGGTAGTCCAGCGTGCTGACATGTCGGGGGTTCCTTTACTGCGCGTCCCCCGGCCCGATCAGTCGGCGAACGTCGGTTTCTGTTTGCTCATGTGCGCCGCCACAGCCACGCGCAGGTCTTCGGACTGCAGCATTGCGGCGTTCCAGGTGGCAATGTAGTCCAGGCCATCGTCGATGCGATGGTCACGCATGTAGCTGAGCATTTCCTTGGTGCCGGCCACAGCGATCGGCGATTTTGCGGCAATCTCGCGGGCGATGGCAAAGACGCCGTCCATCAGAGCGGCCTGATCATCATAGACTCGGTTGACCAGGCCGATACGCAACGCCTCGTCAGCCTCGACATTGCGCCCGGTAAACGCCAGCTCACGCATGATGCCGTCGCCGATGATGCGTGGCAAACGTTGCAATGTGCCAACATCGGCAGCCATGCCCATGTCGATTTCCTTGATCGAGAATTGCGCATCAACACTGCAGTAGCGCATGTCGCAGGCGGCGATCAGGTCAATGGCCCCGCCAATGCAATAGCCCTGAACCGCCGCCAGCACCGGCTTGCGGCACGTGTCCACGGCGGTGAACGAGGCCTGCAGCCGCTGGATGGTCTTGCGCAGGAAGCGTGCATTGCGGCCCACGTCCTTGCCCATCTGCCCGGCCAGCGAAGCCAGCATCATCAGGTCGATACCGGCGGAGAAATGCTTGCCGGCACCGCTGATCACCACAGCACGCACGGCATCGGTGTCATCGATCCACTGGAAGATGTCGAGGATCTCTTCCCAGAAAGCCGCGTTCATCGCGTTGACCTTCTCCGGGCGGTTGATTTGAACGTGGGCGATGCTATCGGTCAGTTCGACCTTGAATGCACTGTACTCGGTCACGGGCGGCACTCCTGTGGGTAAAAGGTTCATGCCACCGATGGTAACCCAGCCCAATGGCCGTACTTGTGCCAAAAACGGGACTGCACACCTTGCCTAAGACGCGCAGATCCGGCACCGTGCGCCATCGCTGAATTATAAGGATACATATTTATGTCACGCCCCCTGACCGGCGCTCTCGCCCACGGTTTCCTGGGCAAGTCGCCGTTTTGGTACAAGGTGGTCATCTGCCTGTTTCTGGTGCTCAACCCGCTGTTGTTGGTAACCATTGGCCCGGTTGCGACCGGCTGGGCACTGGTGCTTGAGTTCATCTTCACCTTGGCCATGGCCCTGAAATGCTACCCGTTGATGCCCGGTGGCTTGTTGCTGATCGAAGCCATGCTGCTGCAAATGACCACGCCGCAGGCGCTGTACGAGGAACTGCAGCACAACTTCCCGGTACTCCTGCTGCTGATGTTCATGGTCGCCGGCATCCACTTCATGAAAGAACTGCTGCTGTTCCTGTTCTCACGCATTTTGCTTGGGGTGCGCTCAAAGGCCATTCTGTCATTGCTGTTTTGCGTGCTGTCGGCGTTTCTTTCCGCGTTTCTTGATGCGCTGACAGTCACTGCGGTGATCATCAGCGCCGCAGTCGGCTTCTACGCGGTGTACCACCGCGTCGCGTCCGGGGCCAACCCGCGCGAGGAGAGCGCACTGGACAGCGACCACCACGTTGCGCAACTGCACCGTGAAGACCTCGACCAGTTCCGCGCCTTCCTGCGCAGCCTGCTGATGCATGGCGCTGTGGGTACCGCCCTGGGCGGCGTCTGCACGTTGGTGGGCGAGCCGCAGAACCTGCTGATCGGCCACGAGATGAGTTGGCACTTCGTCGACTTCTTCTTCAAGGTGGCGCCCGTATCGCTACCAGTGCTGGGTGCAGGTCTGGTGACTTGCGTGCTGCTGGAAAAAGTGCGCCTGTTCGGCTACGGCACGCTGATGCCCGAACCGGTGCGCCAGGTGCTGACCGCCTATGCGGCCGAAGACGATGCCGCGCGTACCCAGGCCCAGCGCATCGCGCTGTGGGTACAAGGGCTCGCCGCGCTGGTCCTGATCATCTGCCTGGGCCTGCATGTGGCCGAGGTCGGCCTGATCGGCCTGATGGTGATCGTGCTGATCACGGCCTTCACCGGCATCACCGACGAGCACCGCCTGGGCCGTGCCTTCCAGGACGCCATGCCGTTCACGTCGCTGTTGGTGGTGTTCTTCGCCGTGGTCGCGGTGATTCATCAGCAGCAGCTGTTCAGCCCATTGATCAGCTGGGTACTGACGCTGCCGACCGAACAGCAACCGGGCATGCTGTATCTGGCCAACGGCTTGCTGTCGGCGATCAGCGACAATGTGTTCGTTGCCACCATCTACATCACCGAAGTGAAGCAGGCATTTCTCGATGGCAGCATGAGCCGCGAGCATTTCGAAACACTGGCAGTGGCGATCAACACCGGCACCAACCTGCCAAGCGTGGCGACGCCGAACGGCCAGGCGGCGTTCCTGTTCCTGCTGACCTCGGCCATTGCGCCGCTGATTCGGCTGTCGTACGGGCGGATGGTGTGGATGGCGCTGCCCTATACCGTGGTGATGGGCGGGTTGGGGTGGTGGGCGGTGACGTACTGGCTGTGAGGTGCTCTGTTTGGCGCGAGGTGCATCAGTTTGGAGGTGCATGCCTTTAGGAGGATGTTGTTTGGGAGATCGAGCGCCGCCCGCGCGGCGCATCGCGAGCTGCGCTCGCTCCTACGTTTGTTTCGGGCCAGTATTGCCTGCACCAGCGCGCGCGACCGCCTTGTTTGTTCCACACAATATCGAGGCGGGCGCGCGCCTCTGCCCCAGGAATAATTGGCCCGAAACGAACGTAGGAGCGAGCGCAGCTCGCGATGCGCCGCGCGGGCGGCGCTCGATCTCACGGTCGAAATGACTCTTGAGACATGCCCCCGCAGCCACAATGCAATTTAATGACATGCCCCACTCCCACACAACTTTTGCCCCGCGAACGCATCAAACCCCAAGTAAGCCCCATCCACTCCAAGGAGGTCACCCATGGCGCTGCGCACGACACTGCTGCTTTCCTGCATGACCCTGGCCCTGCTCGGCTGCGCCGGCAACGATCACCCGGCACCGCCGCGCACCCAGCAGGTGGACCTGCAGCGCTATCAGGGTACCTGGTACGAACTGGCGCGGCTGCCGATGTTCTTCCAACGCAACTGCGTGAAGTCCGAGGCGCGCTACGGCTTGCGCGAGGACGGCCGTATCGACGTCACCAACCGCTGCCAGGAAAAGGACGGCCAGTGGAATGAAGCCAAGGGTATTGCCGAGCTCCAGCAGCCAGGCAGCACCGACAAGCTGTGGGTGCGCTTCGACAACTGGTTCAGCCGCCTGGCACCGGGCCTGACCAAGGGCGAGTACTGGGTGCTGTACCACGACAAGGACTACCGCGTGGCACTGGTCGGCCACCCCAACCGCGAGTACCTGTGGCTGCTTTCGCGCACGCCAGCAGTCACCGACCAGCAGCGCGAGCAACTGCTGACAATCGCCCGGGAGCAAGGTTATGACACCAGCAAGCTCATCTGGCGACAGGCCAACTAGCAGACCGTCGACGGCGGGCGGCAATCCGGCTAAGGTGTGCGCCCCGTATCACCTTGGCCACTTCTGGCCTGAAACAGGACCCTGAGCATGGACCTGCTGTTCCTCGGCACCTCCGCCGGGGTGCCCACCAAGGCACGCAATGTCAGCGCCACAGCCGTGATCGAAGCCAGTGGCAGCCACTGGTATCTGGTCGATTGTGGCGAAGGCACCCAGCACCGGCTGCTACACACCCCGCTTTCGGTCCGTGACCTGCGCGCGATCTTCATCACCCACGTGCATGGTGACCATTGCTTCGGCCTGCCCGGCCTGTTGGCCAGCGCGGGCATGAGCGGGCGCACCCAGCCGCTGGAAGTGATCCTGCCCGCCGCACTGCACGACTGGGTACGCCAGGGCCTGCTTGCCAGCGACACCTTCCTGCCGTTCGAGCTGCGCCTGTTGCCCGTGGAAACGTTGAGCGCATGGCGCAGCGAGACCCTGCAGGTGACCACCGTGCAACTGTCGCACCGGGTGCCCAGCGTGGGTTTCGTATTCACCGAAACCAACCCGGAGCCCCGCCTGGACATCCAGCGCCTGGAAGCCGAGGGCATACCGCGTGGTCCGCTGTGGGGTGAGCTGGCCAAGGGGTTGACCGTGACGTGCAACGGGCAGCTGCTGAACGGCAATGACTACCTGCGGCCTTCGCGCCCGCCACGGCGGGTGATCGTGTGCGGGGACAACGACAAACCAGAACTGCTGGCAGCCGTTGCCAAGGGTGCGGATGTACTGGTGCACGAAGCCACCTTCACCCAGGCGGTAGCCGAACGCACCGGGGGCACGTTCGGCCACAGCACCGCCGCGGAGGTGGCACGCCTTGCCGAGGCCGCTGGCGTGCGCAACCTGGTACTGACGCATTTCAGCGCCCGCTACCAGAACGATCCACGGCGCAGCCCGCACATCGACAACGTGCGCGACGAGGCCCTCGCCCATTACAGCGGGCAGTTGACCCTGGCGCAGGACCTGCAGCGCTATTACCTTGGCCGTAACGGCTGTCTTGAGGCCAGTGGTTAGGCCGCCAGCCGCCCGCTGGCAATTGCCTCCGACGCCGCCAGCATCGCCCGTAACAGCACCGCACAGCCTGCCGCCAGGTCATCAGGCGTGGCGTTCTCGATTTCGTTATGGCTGATGCCGTTTTCGCACGGCACGAAAATCATCCCCGCCGGCCCCAGCTCGGCCAGGAAGATGGCGTCATGCCCCGCTCCACTGACGATGTCCATGTGCGGCAGGCCCAACGCCTTGGCCGATTCGCGCACGGCGTCGACACAGCCTTTGTCGAAGTAAAGCGCCGGGAAGTCGGCCGTGGGCACCAGCTCATGGCTCAGGCCATGCTTGGTACAGGTCGCCTCGATCACCTCGCGCACATCGGCAATCATCGCATTCAACTGCTCGCCCTCGAGGTGGCGGAAGTCCAGGGTCATGCGCACTTCGCCCGGGATCACGTTACGCGAGCCCGGGTACGCCTGAAGGCAACCCACCGTGCCGCAGGCGTGGGGCTGGTGGGCAAGCGCCGTGCGGTTGACCGCCTCCACCACAGCGGCTGCGCCCACCAGGGCGTCCTTGCGCAGGTGCATGGGCGTAGGGCCGGCATGGGCTTCAACACCGCGCAGGGTCAGGTCGAACCACTTCTGGCCCAGGGCGCCGAGGACCACGCCGATGGTCTTGGCCTGGTCCTCAAGGATAGGCCCCTGCTCGATATGCGCTTCGAAATACGCCCCCACCGGGTGCCCCGACACCGCACGCGAACCGGCGTAGCCAATGGTGTTCAACGCTTCGCCAACGCTGACTCCCTGGGCATCGCGCTTGGCCAGGGTTTCTTCCAGAGTGAACTTGCCGGCGAACACCCCTGAACCCATCATGCACGGCGCAAAACGCGAACCTTCTTCGTTGGTCCACACCACCACTTCGAGCGGCGCTTCGGTTTCCACGCCCAGGTCGTTGAGGGTGCGGATCACCTCCAACCCGGCCATCACCCCGAAGCAGCCATCAAACTTGCCGCCGGTGGGCTGGGTGTCGATATGGCTACCGGTCATCACCGGCGGCAGCTTGGGGTTACGGCCCGGGCGGCGGGCGAATATGTTGCCGACGGCGTCGATGCTGACCGAGCAACCGGCCGCCTCGCACCACTGCACGAACAGATCGCGGGCCTGGCGGTCGAGGTCGGTCAAGGCCAGGCGGCAGACACCGCCCTTGGCGGTGGCGCCGAGCCGGGCCAGGTCCATCAGCGATTGCCACAGGCGGGTACTGTCGACGTGATGGGCGTTGGTCTTCAGGATCTCTTTGACGGGGGTCACGGGTTTCTCCTTCAGGCTTTTTTTGTTGTCTGTTCAGGGCGCTTGGCGGGCACGCCCGCTACCACAGGACTGCGTACCGCCATACCGCCAAGCACGTAGTACAGTGCACCGCCCAGCAACGAGCCGGTGAACCAGCCGTAGTCGTAGAACCAGCTGAAACTGCTGTTGCCAATCGCCATTACCGTCAGCCCTACTGGCAAGGCGAAGGCGGCAAAACCGGCCCAGTTCCACGCGGGATACACGTCGTCGCGGTATAGCCCGGCCAGGTCCAGCTTCTGCCGGCGGATCAGGAAGTAGTCCACCGCCATGATCCCGGCAATGGGCCCCAACAAGCTGGAATAGCCCAGCAGCCAGTTGGAGTACACGCTCTCCAGGCTAAGGTCGGAGACAATCAGGCCTAGCTTCTTCAGCAGCTCATGCCCCATCAGCGCCAGGCCGATAAAGCCGGTCAGCCATATCGCGCGGCTTCGCCCGATCAGGCGTGGGGCAATGTTCTGGAAGTCATTGGTCGGCGACACGATGTTCGCCGCAGTGTTGGTCGACAGCGTGGCGATCACGATCAGCGCCATGGCCAGGGCCACCCAGAAGGGGCTTTGAATCTTGCCGATCAAGCTGACCGGGTCGGACACCGTCTCACCCACCAGTGATGCCGACGCGGCGGTCAGTACCACACCCAGCGCAGCGAACAGGAACATGGTCAGCGGCAGGCCGAAGATCTGCCCGAGAATCTGGTCCTTCTGGCTGCGGGCGTAGCGGCTGAAGTCGGGAATGTTCAGTGACAATGTGGCCCAGAAGCCGACCATGGCCGTGAGCCCTGCGCAGAAGTAACTGACCATGCTCGCCCCTTCCGGGCGCTTGGGCGGCTGGGCCAGCAGTTCGGTCATCGACATGTGTGGCAAGGCCCAGAACAGCAGACCGATGCCCACCGCCACCAGCAGCGGTGCCGACAGCGTTTCCAGCCACTTGATCGACTCGGCGCCGCGCAGTACCACCCACAGGTTCAGGCACCAGAAGATCATGAAGCCAATCACCTCGCCCGTCCCGCCCAGCGCCTTCCAGCCGTCGAACACCGAACCCAGGAACAGGTGAATGGCCAGCCCGCCGAACATGGTCTGAATACCGAACCAACCACAGGCCACCACCGCGCGGATCAGGCACGGTACGTTGGAGCCGAGAATGCCGAACGACGAACGCAGCAGCACCGGAAACGGGATGCCGTACTTGGTACCGGGAAAGGCATTGAGGGTAAGCGGTATCAGCACGATAACGTTGGCCAGCAGAATCGCCAGCAGCGCTTCGCCAACGCTGAGGCCGAAGTAGGCGGTGAGCACGCCGCCGAGGGTGTAGGTGGGTACGCAGATGGACATGCCCACCCACAGGGCGGTGATGTGCCATTTGTTCCAAGTGCGCTGGTGCACCTTGGTCGGTGCTATGTCGGGGTTGTAGCGCGGGCTGTCGAGGACATCGCTGCCCTCGGACAGCTCGAACAGGCCATCTTGCTCGACCACTTCCGATCTGCTCTGTTGCATAGGCCCTTCTCCAGTTTTTTCTTCTATTTTTCGCTCATCAGGCTGATTCGATGACCGGAGTTCGCACGCGGAATGTGCATAGAAATCTCGACCAGATTTTCATCTTGTCAAGCCAGTCAATTACCCTTAAAGCCCCTGCCTCCGCATGCACACTTAATTAATCCCTTTAATATCAATTAGTTAAAAACCACAAAATTAATGGGAAAATTTTCTTGCTGAATCCAGAATCAGCATCTAGCCTCGAATCTTGTCAGGACTGACAGGATTGACCGCCCTGCCCTCCCTGGCATCCATGACAATGCAAAGAACCGGCCAAAACCGGTCAGCCTGCGAGGAAAACGGCATGTCCCTGTTGATCCGTGGCGCCACCGTGGTTACCCACGAAGAGAGTTACCCCGCCGATGTCCTGTGTGCCGATGGCCTGATCCGTGCCATCGGGCAAAACCTCGAACCACCCACCGACTGTGAGATCCTCGACGGCAGCGGCCAGTACCTGATGCCCGGCGGCATCGACCCGCACACCCACATGCAGTTGCCGTT
This sequence comes from Pseudomonas sp. LTR0, assembly GCF_036630035.1. Taxonomy (NCBI): domain Bacteria; kingdom Pseudomonadati; phylum Pseudomonadota; class Gammaproteobacteria; order Pseudomonadales; family Pseudomonadaceae; genus Pseudomonas; species Pseudomonas sp. LTR0. The sequence continues at coordinate 1,981,595 of NZ_CP123734.1, read as the reverse complement.
CATGGGCACTGTAGCCAGCGAGGACTTCTTCAGCGGCACCGCTGCGGGCCTGGCAGGCGGCACCACTTCGATCATCGACTTCGTCATACCCAACCCGCAGCAGTCGTTGCTGGAGGCCTTCCACACCTGGCGTGGCTGGGCGCAGAAAAGCGCCAGCGACTATGGCTTCCACGTCGCCATCACCTGGTGGAGCGAGCAGGTGGCCGAAGAGATGGGCGAGCTGGTGGCCAAGCACGGGGTGAACAGCTTCAAGCATTTCATGGCCTACAAGAATGCGATCATGGCCGCCGACGATACCTTGGTGGCCAGCTTCGAGCGTTGCCTGCAACTGGGCGCGGTGCCCACCGTGCATGCCGAGAACGGCGAGCTGGTGTACCACCTGCAGAAAAAACTGCTCGCCCAGGGCATAACCGGGCCGGAAGCCCACCCGCTGTCACGCCCCTCGCAGGTTGAAGGCGAAGCAGCCAGCCGCGCCATCCGCATTGCCGAAACCCTCGGCACGCCGTTGTACCTGGTGCACATTTCCAGCCGCGAGGCACTGGATGAAATCGCTTATGCCCGAGGCAAGGGCCAGCCGGTGTATGGCGAGGTGCTGCCCGGCCACCTGCTGCTGGATGACAGCGTCTACCGTGACCCGGACTGGGCCACCGCAGCCGGTTATGTAATGAGCCCGCCGTTCCGCCCACGCGAGCACCAGGAAGCGCTGTGGCGCGGCTTGCAGTCGGGCAACCTGCACACCACCGCCACCGACCACTGCTGCTTCTGCGCCGAGCAGAAAGCCATGGGCCGCGACGACTTCAGCCGCATCCCCAACGGCACCGCCGGCATCGAAGACCGCATGGCGGTACTGTGGGATGCCGGGGTCAACAGCGGGCGCCTGTCGATGCACGAATTCGTCGCGCTGACCTCTACCAATACGGCGAAAATCTTCAACCTGTTCCCGCGCAAGGGCGCTATCCGCGTGGGTGCCGATGCCGACCTGGTGCTGTGGGACCCGCAGGGCACCCGCACCATCTCCGCCCAAACCCACCACCAGCAGGTGGACTTCAACATTTTCGAAGGCCGCACCGTGCGCGGCATCCCAAGCCACACCATCAGCCAGGGCAAGGTGCTCTGGGCCGATGGCGACTTGCGTGCCGAACCGGGCGCGGGGCGCTATGTGGAACGGCCGGCGTACCCGTCAGTGTATGAGGTGCTGGGGCGCCGGGCCGAGCATCAGCGGCCGATGCCAGTTCAGCGCTGAAGCCATTGGGGCTGCTGTGCAGTCCATCGCGACACAAGGCCGCTCCCACAAGGACCGCGATCGCCTGTGAGAGCGGCCTCGCGTCGAGATGGGCCGCGCAGCGCCCCCAGAATCCACCGCAATACCTGTCGCCTGCACCATAAAAATAGAGAGGCTACAACCGTGATCGACGCCCTGAACCATTTGCCGCGCCCCCGGGCCGGCGCCGACCAGTTGGCCGAGCGCTTCAGCGACCTGGCCCCACCCCTCACCGCGCGTCAGGCCGCCCTGGAAAGTGCACGCTGCCTGTACTGCTACGACGCCCCCTGCGTCAACGCTTGCCCCAGCGAAATTGACATCCCCTCGTTCATACACCGCATCAGTGACGAAAACCTGCAAGGCGCCGCCGAGCGCATTCTTTCGGCCAACATTCTGGGCGGTAGTTGCGCCCGCGTGTGCCCCACCGAAATCCTCTGCCAGCAAGCCTGCGTGCGCAACAACGCCCAGGAATGCGCGCCGGTGCTGATCGGCCAGCTGCAGCGTTACGCCCTGGACAACGCCCAGTTCAGCGCACACCCGTTCAAGCGCTCGGCAGCCACCGGCAAGCGAATCGCCGTGGTGGGCGCCGGCCCGGCAGGGCTGTCCTGCGCCCACCGCCTGGCCATGCACGGGCATGACGTGGTGGTGTTCGAGGCCTGCGACAAAGCCGGCGGCCTCAACGAGTACGGCATCGCCCGCTACAAGCTGGTAGACGACTATGCCCAGCGTGAAGTGGATTTCTTGTTGGGCATTGGCGGTATCGAAGTCCGCCATGGCCAGCGCCTGGGTGGCAACCTCAGCCTGGGCGAACTGCGCGATCAGTACGACGCGGTGTTCCTGGGCCTCGGCCTGAATGCCGTGCGCCAGCTAGGGCTGCCCGACGAGGAAGCCCCCGGTGTGGTCGCCGCCACCGAATACATCCGCGAGCTACGCCAGGCCGATGACCTGAGCCAGCTACCGTTGGCCGACCGCTGCCTGGTGATCGGTGCTGGCAACACGGCCATCGACATGGCCGTGCAGATGAGCCGTCTGGGTGCCCGCGACGTCAACCTGGTTTACCGCCGTGGCCACGACGACATGGGCGCTACCGGCCACGAGCAGGACATTGCCAAAGCCAACCAGGTGCGCCTGCACACTTGGGCCCGCCCTGATGCCGTGCTGCTGGATGACGCCGGTAAGGTCCGCGGCATGCGTTTTGCCCGCACCGAACTGGCGGAAGGCCGCCTGCGCGATACCGGCGAAACCTTTGAGCTGGCTGCGGACGCGATCTTCAAGGCCATTGGCCAGCGCTTCGACGACGCCAGCCTCCATGACCCGGTGGCTGCGCAACTGGCCCGCGAGGGTGAGCGCATCCGCGTTGACGAAAACCTGCAGACCAGCCTGCCGGGCGTGTACGCAGGCGGCGACTGCACCGCGCTGGGCCAGGACCTTACCGTGCAGGCCGTACAACACGGCAAGCTGGCCGCCGAAGCCATCCATGCCCAACTCATGCTCAACGTGGAGGCAGCGTAAATGGCCGACTTGTCTATCGTATTTGCCGGCATCAAGGCACCCAACCCCTTCTGGCTGGCCTCCGCACCGCCAACCGACAAGGCCTACAACGTGGTCCGCGCCTTCGAGGCCGGCTGGGGCGGCGTGGTCTGGAAGACCCTGGGCGAAGACCCTGCAGCGGTCAACGTGTCGTCGCGCTACTCGGCGCACTATGGCCCCAACCGTCAGGTACAGGGGATCAACAATATCGAGTTGATCACCGACCGCTCACTGGACATCAACCTGCGTGAAATCACCCAGGTGAAGAAGGACTGGCCCGACCGCGCATTGATCGTGTCGCTGATGGTGCCGTGCATAGAGGAATCGTGGAAGTTCATCCTGCCGCTGGTGGAAGCCACCGGGGCCGATGGCATCGAGCTGAACTTCGGTTGCCCGCACGGTATGCCGGAACGCGGCATGGGGGCGGCCGTCGGCCAGGTGCCGGAATATGTGGAAATGGTCACCCGCTGGTGCAAGACGTACTGCGCGCTGCCGGTGATCGTGAAGCTTACGCCGAACATCACCGATATCCGCCAGTCGGCCCGCGCCGCGCACCGGGGCGGGGCCGATGCCGTGTCGTTGATCAACACCATCAACTCGATCACCAGCGTCGACCTGGACCGCATGGTGGCCCACCCGATTGTCGGAGACCAGAGCACCCATGGCGGTTACTGCGGTTCGGCAGTGAAGCCGATTGCCTTGAACATGGTGGCGGAAATCGCCCGCGACCCGGAAACGCGTGGCTTGCCGATTTGTGGCATTGGCGGCATCGGCAACTGGCGTGACGCAGCCGAGTTCATGGCCCTGGGCAGTGGTGCCGTGCAGGTGTGCACGGCGGCGATGCTGCATGGCTTCCGTATCGTCGAGGACATGCAGGACGGCCTGGCGCGCTGGATGGATCAGCATGGGCACCGCAACATCGAGGCGTTCCGCGGGCAGGCGGTGGGGCATACCACCGACTGGAAATACCTGGACATCAACTACAAGTCGGTGGCGCACATTGACCAGGAGGCGTGCATCGGCTGCGGGCGCTGCCACATTGCGTGTGAGGACACCTCGCACCAGGCGATTGCCAGCACGCTGAAGGCTGACGGCACGCATGCCTACAGTGTGATCGAGGAGGAATGCGTAGGCTGCAACCTGTGCCAGATCACCTGCCCGGTGGAAGACTGCATCGAAATGGAGGCACAGGATACCGGCAAGCCGTACCTGAACTGGACGCAGGATCCGCGTAACCCCTACCGTGAGGCCAGTTGAAGCAATAGGGGCTGCCATGCAGCCCTTCGCGGGCTTGCCCGCTCCCACAGGACTGCGCCGTTTCTGAGGACAGCGCAGAACCTGTGGGAGCGGGCAAGCCCTTGAAGGCCGCGCAGCGGCCTCCATCGCCGGTTCACGGCTCCAGCCCGATCCCCCGCAAGATCACGCTGGTCACCGTTTGCACGGCACTCTCGAACGCCATGTCCGACAGCATCTCGCCGCCGTTCAGCAACTGCACCTGGTAACCGAAGTCGGCGTAATGCTGGGTCGAGGCCCAGATCATGTACAGCAGCGCCGACGGCTCCACCGGCAAGATGCGCCCCTCTTCCACCCAGCAGCGGATCTTGGCTTCTTTCATCTTCGCCCAGGGCACCAAGCTTTCGTCGAGGTTAACCCCCAGCACCGGCGCCCCATGCAGCATCTCTTCGGCCCAGATTTTCGAGCCCAGCGGCCGCGAGCGCGAATGGCCCATCTTCGCCCGGATGTAGCTGGTCAGCACCACACGCGGGTCGTCGAAGTTCTCGAAGCACAGGGCGTCCTGCTTCCACACATCCAGCAGGTCCTGCAGCACTGCGCGGAACAGCTCATCCTTGGTGCTGAAGTAATAATGCAGGTTGGAGCGTGGCAGCTCAGCCTGCTCGGCGATATCCCCCATGGAGGTGGCGCCATAGCCCTTTTCAGCAAACACCTTCTCCGCCGCTTGCAGGATTTTTTCGATATTGCGTCGGCGGATTTCGATCTTGTGATTGGCCATCAGGCTTGGGCCGTCCACACCGCCAGCTCATAACCGTCCGGGTCAATGAAATGAAAGCGCCGCCCGCCGGGAAAGGCAAAGGTCGCCCGGCTGATTTTCGCCCCGGCGGCTTCGATCCGCTGCTGCGTGGCCGCCAGGTCGTCGGTGTACAAGATAACCAGGGGCCCACCCGGACGCACCGGCTCACCCGTGGTGAAGCCACCCGTCAACCGGCCATCACTGAACTCGGTATAGGTAGGCCCGTAGTCGGTGAACGCCCAACCAAACACGCTGCCATAGAAGGCCTTGCTCCGTGAAATGTCGCTGACATTGAACTCGATGTTGTCGATCTGCCGGTCAGTACCGCGAATGCCCATGTGTGCTCCGTGCCGAAGGGTGTTTGGCCTAGTCTACTCCGGTCAAGGCAGTCGCCCCACTCATTCGCTACCCACAACGCGCCCGGTCGCGCGCCGGGCACTGTGCGCGGTGCAGATTGAGCGCGGTGTTGATGATGCCTATGTGGCTGAAGGCCTGGGGGAAGTTGCCGAGCATGCGGCGGCCGGCCGGGTCGTACTGTTCGGCCAGCAGGCCGAGGTCGTTGCACAGGCTGGTCAGGTGTTGGTACAGCGCTTCGGCTTTGGCCTGGCGCCCCAGCAATACATAAACGTCAGCCAGCCAGAACGAACACACCAGGAAAGTGCCCTCCCCCGGCGTCAAGCCGTCGCTGCAACTGTCACTGTCATAGCGCAGCAACAGGCCGTTCTTCATCAGGCGCTGTTCGATCTGCTCCAGAGTACGCATGAAGCGTGGGTCATCTGCCGGCAGGAAGCCGGTCAGAGCGATCTGCAACAGGCTGGCGTCCATTTCGGTCGAACCATAGGCCTGGACAAAGAACCGGCCGCTGGCGTCCAGGCCGTGCTCGCACACGTCGCGGTGAATCTCGTCAGCCACCTGGCGATAATGCTGCCCGCGCTCGCGGCCTTCTTCCGTGGTGTCGGCCAGCCCTGCGGCGCGGTCGAAGGCGACCCAGGCCATCACCTTGGAGTGCACGAACTGCTGCCGGCCGCCACGCACTTCCCAGATGCCTTCGTCCGGCTCGCGCCAGATACCCTCGACATAAGGCAAGATCAAGCGCGAAATGGCGGCGCTGCGCGGGTGGCGGGGCAACCCGCCCTTGATCGCCTGGGTCATCGCATCGGCCAGTTCGCCATAGATGTCCAGCTGTGTCTGCGCAGAGGCCGCGTTGCCCACCCGCACCGGCTGTGAATGCTCATAACCGGCCAGCCACGGCAAGGTGAACTCCTGCAGGTCCCGCTCGCCAGCCAGGCCATACATGATCTGCATCTGCTCGGGGTTGCCGGCCACCGAGCGCAGCAGCCACTCGCGCCAGGCCTGGGCCTCGTCGAAGTAGCCAAGGTTCATGAAGGCCAGCAGGGTCATGGTCGCGTCGCGCAACCAACAGAAGCGGTAGTCCCAGTTGCGCTCGCCACCCACACGCTCGGGCAGCGAAGTGGTGACGGCAGCGACCATACCGCCGGTGGGGGCGTAGGTCATGGCCTTGAGGGTGAGAAGCGAGCGGCGCACCAGGGCGGAATATGGCCCGACCTGCGGGCAGCGGTCGGCGAAGGCCTGCCATTGCTCGCGGGTGTTGGCCAGGGCTTCGTCGATTTCACAGTCGGGCTGCATCGGCAAGTGCGAGGGCTGGTGACGCAGGCTGAAGACCTGGCGCTGGCCCGTGCTGACGCGAAAGCGGCAGCCGGTATGGTGGTCGCGGGCTTGCGGAGGCACGGTGCTGCACAGGATCAGCCGATCAGGGCCGGCGACGGCGCTGAGGGTCAGTGGGTCGAGTCGTTCCACCCAGGGCACGCTGCGGCCGTAGTCGAAGCGCATGACCAGGTCCATTTCGAAATGGGTTTCGCCAGACAAGCCTTCGACAATGCGCACCACCGAGTTGACCTCGCCCAAGGGCATGAAGTCGAGCACCCGGGCACGACCGCTTGCGGTCACCCAGGTGGTTTCCAAAACCAGGGTGTCGCCCAGGTATTGGCGGCTGCTGTGCACTACCGGGTCGCAAGGGGCCAGGCGCCAGCGGCCGTTTTCTTCGTTGCCCAGCAGGGCCGCGAACACGGCGGGGGCGTCGAAGCGTGGCAGGCACAGCCAGTCCAGCGAGCCATCGCGGCTGACCAGCGCCGCACTGCGGCAGTTGCCCAGCAGGGCATAGTCTTCGATGTGGGCAGGCATTGGGTCTCCTTTGTGTGGTTGCCTGTGCTGGCCCGCGACAGGGCCGGCACAGGCTTGCAAACCTCTCACCCCAAACGGTGCCACTCCCGCTTGTCGCGGGACAGCAATTCATTGCCGGCCTCAGGTCCGTCCTCGCCAGCCGAATACTCATGCACCTCGCCGCCCTGGGCCCAGGCATCGAGAAACGGCTGCACCGCCCGCCAGCCGTTCTCGATGTTGTCTGCCCGCTGGAACAGGGTCTGGTCACCGGTCAGGCAGTCATAGATCAGCGTCTCGTAGCCAGTGGCCGGGGTCATCTTGAAGAAGTCCTTGTAGGCAAAGCCCAACTCGACATTCTCCATCACCAGTTCCGGCCCGGGCCGTTTGGCTTGCAGGTCGAACCACATGCCTTCATTGGGCTGGATCTGGATTTTCAGGTAGTTGGGTTTGGGCCGTTCCAGCTCCGACTCGCGAAACTGCGCATACGGTGCGGGCTTGAAGCAGATGGCAATCTCGGTATCACGCACGCTCATGCGCTTGCCGGTGCGCAGGTAGAACGGCACGCCGGCCCAGCGCCAGTTATCAATCATCACCTTCAGCGCCACGTAAGTCTCGGTCTGGCTGTCCGGCGCGACGTTGGGCTCCTGGCGGTAGCCTGGCAACGACTTGCGCCCCTGCTTGCCGGCGCTGTACTGGCCTCGCACGGAGTTTTTCAGGGCCATTTTTGCCGACCATGGGCGGATAGCGCCGACCACCTTGGCCTTTTCACCGCGCACCGCATCGGCGCCGAACGCGGCCGGCGGCTCCATGGCCACCATCGCCAGCAACTGGAACAGGTGGTTGGGCACCATGTCGCGCAGAGCGCCGGTGCTGTCATAGAACGCACCCCGAGTCTCGACACCGACAGTTTCCGCTGCGGTGATCTGCACGTGATCGATGTAGTGATTGTTCCAGAACGATTCGAACAGGCCGTTGGAAAAGCGGCTGACCAGAATGTTCTGCACCGTTTCCTTGCCCAGGTAATGGTCGATGCGATAGATCTGCCGCTCGCCCATCACCTTCAGCAGGCAGGCGTTGAGTGCCTCGGCGCTAGCCAGGTCGGTGCCGAACGGTTTTTCAACCACCACCCGACGAAAGCCGCCGGCCGACTCGTCCAACAGGCCTGCCTGCCCCAGGCGCTGCGCCACCTCGGGGAAAAAGCGCGGCGACGTGGCCAGGTAGAAAATAGCATTGCCGTGACTGGTCTTGTCGATGCGCCTGGCCAGGGCCTGGTAGGTGGCCGGATCGAGAAAGTCTCCCGTCTGGTAATCCAGGCGCTTGGCCAGACGGGCCCATAGCTTCTCGTCCAGGCACTTGGCGCTGCCCTCGCCGCCTTTGTCACGCTCGACCATGAACGCGTGCAGGCGCGCGGCGAACGTTTCGGCGCTGGCCGGGTTATGGTCGACGCCGACGATGCGCAGGTTACGGTCCAGTAAACCGTCGCGGCTGAGGTTGTACAGCGCTGGCATCAGCAGGCGCTTGACCAGGTCGCCATTGGCGCCGAACAGGAACAGGGTACAAGGGGGGGCGGCCGCAATGGTCTGTTTAGTCATTCGCCTTTCTTCTCGATGTGGCCACCGAAGCCCAGGCGCATGGCCGAGAGGATCTTGTCACCATAGGTGCCCTGTTGCTGGCGCGAACGGAAGCGCGCGAACAGGGCGCTGGACAACACTGGCACCGGCACCGCCTGCTCGACGGCGGCGTCGATGGTCCAACGGCCTTCGCCACTGTCGGACACCGAGCCACTGAATTGCGACAGCTGCGGGTCAGCCACCAGCGCATCGGCGGTGAGGTCGAGCAGCCACGAGGTCACCACGCTGCCGCGTCGCCACACTTCGGCAATTTCGGCCACGTTCAGGTCGAAGCGCTGGTCTTCCGGCAGCTCGTTGCCGCCTTTGCTGCGCAGCAGGTCGAAGCCTTCGGCATAGGCCTGCATCAGGCCGTACTCGATGCCGTTATGCACCATTTTCACGTAGTGCCCGGCGCCGGGTGGGCCGGCGTGGATGTAGCCGTGCTCGGCACGCTGGTGCTCGCCGTTGCGGCCATGGGTACGCGGGATGTCGCCCACGCCCGGCGCCAGCGCCTTGAACAGCGGTTCCAGGCGCTCGAAAACGTCCTTTTCGCCACCGATCATCATGCAGTAGCCGCGGTCAAGGCCCCACACGCCGCCGGAAGTCCCAACGTCCAGATAATGCAGGCCGCGCTTGGCCAGCTCTGCAGCGCGGCGCATGTCGTCCTTGTAGAAGGTGTTGCCGCCGTCGATGATCGCATCGCCCGGCTCCAGCAATTCGGCCAGCTGGGCGATGGTCTGCTCGGTGGGGTCGCCAGCCGGCAGCATCACCCATACCGCGCGCGGCGCTTTCAGCTTTTGCACCAGTGCACCGAGGTCGTGCGCGCCCTGGGCGCCTTCGCCCTCCAGGCCGGTGATGGCTTCACGGTTGCGGTCGTGCACTACGGTGCGGTGGCCGGCGCGCATCAGGCGCCTTGCGATATTGCCGCCCATACGGCCCAGCCCGATGATTCCCAGTTGCATGAGCCAATGCTCCCTTTCGAAATGGATGACGACACGGTCCAGCTTTTCAGATTAGTCCAGCATGCCGCCCGAGGGTTCAGCGACGAACGGCAAGACCACGATAAACAAAAAAGTTCCCAAGCCCGGTGAAAGAATTCAGAATGCGCCCCGCGTGAAGCGTCTACGCTTTGACTTGTCACCAGCCAAAACCGCGAGGTGTGCTCATGGGTACATTGATGCCAGCAACCCCACCCCAGACCCTCTATGTCTCCGTGCGCCGTGATGAGCTGCGTAAACTGAAGGACGAACGTGACCAGCTGCGTCAGCAGGTTGCCCAACTGAACCTGCTGTTGGCGCAACAGCGCACTGACGATAAAGCTGTCAGCCTCTGATCGATTCCCATGCCGCCTGTGGGAGCTGCATAGCTCCCACCCGATCCTGAAGCCAGTCACCGTCTTTGAACCCTATCGGGCAACCGAAGCGGCCTTGTGCCCAAAAAGGGCCAGCACTGAAAGCAGAATCCTCCGCCCATACCCACCTCTTCGCAACCTAAAGCCACGCTTACGCCTGCGCACCCAAAAGGTGCATTGCGCGTAACGAGCCACAATTTGGCGCAGCTCGAAATCCCTCTGCCCCACACTCGCCCACCCCTTTTCGCAACCCGTCACAAACGCCAACGTTTGCGTCTATTGCGCACATAACAATAGTGACCAGTGGGTCACCTTTTTAGCACTTTCTCTCCTACACTCAGTTTTCGGCCCGCCATTTGCTCAATGGAAGAGTGACCCCAAAAAAGTCGAACTTTCAGGAAACCCGGCAGGTCATCAACATAAGTAGGCCAGACGCATCGGGCTATTCCCGATCCTCGGCCCACACACCCCAACCAGTCCAAGCGCCTTCGGCCGGAATGCTGATCGCGTAGTGCCTGCGCGCACGACCCTGGGGCATGGAACGCACTAAGCAGATTCAAACTAGAGAGAACCAGCACGAAACATCGCCATGGGTGCCAGCACCCGACCAAGCATAGGGACGGAGAGAAGTATGATCAGTGCCGCTGTCGAGCCTCACGTAGACGCTTTCAAACCGGATAACCGCGAGCCGCTCACCCCGGACTTCGCAACGACAGGCAAGGCACCCGGCGCCCAGCGCCAGTACAACCCGAACATGCGCAAGATTCTGTTCGTGACTTCGGAAATCGCCGACCTGGTGAAAACCGGCGGCCTGGGTGACGTGTCCGCTGCCCTGCCCCGTGCCCTGGCGCACCTGCACGATGTGCGGGTACTTATCCCCGGCTACCGCCAGGTAATGGAAAGCGACAACCCGATACATATCGTGGGTGAGCTGGGCGGCCATGCGGCCCTGCCGCCATGCAAGATCGGGCGCATGGACATGGCCGACGGCCTGGTCATCTATGTATTGATCTGCCCCGAACTGTACCAGCGCGACGGAACACCCTATGGTGCCAACAATGGCCGCGACTGGCCCGACAACCACATCCGCTTTGCCCGCCTGGGCCTGGCTGCTGCCGAAATCGCTGCTGGCGAAGGCAAGATCCACTGGACGCCGGAAGTGGTGCACGCGCATGACTGGCCCGCCGGCCTGGCCCCGGCCTACATGCACTGGCGCGGCCTGAATACGCCCACGTTGTTCACCATCCACAACCTGGCGTACCAAGGTGTGTACAGCCGCGGCTGCAGCCCGGAGCTGGCGATACCCGAACATGCCATGCAGCAGGAAGGCATGGAGTTCTACGGCAAGCTGTCGTACCTCAAGGCCGGGCTGGCCTACTCCAGCCACATCACCACAGTCAGCGCCACCTATGCCCGGGAAATCACCACCCCGGAATTCGGTTGCGGCCTGGACGGCTTCCTCGCCAGCAAGGCCCAGCAAGGCCTGCTCGGTGGCATCCCCAACGGCATCGACGAAAGCTGGGACTCAGCCACCGACAAGCACCTGCAGCACAACTTCAGCATCAACGACTGGGAGGGCAAAGCGCGTAACACCCAGGAGGTACGTGAGCTGTTCGGCCTGGAAGATTCCGAAGGCCCGTTATTCGCCGTGGTGTCGCGGCTGGTCTATCAAAAGGGCCTGGACCTGACCCTGGGCGTGGCCGACTACATCGTCGAGCAGGGCGGGCAGATTGCGATCATCGGCCGCGGCGAACCGGAAGAGGAACAGGCCATGCGCGAGCTGGCGCTGCGTCACCCGGGCCGCATCGGTGTGCGTATCGGCTTCAATGAAACCGACGCCCGGCGCATGTTCGCCGGCAGCGATTTCCTGCTGATGCCGTCGCGCTACGAGCCGTGCGGCCTCAGCCAGATGTACGCGCAACGCTTCGGCTCGCTGCCGGTGGCACGCAATACCGGCGGCCTGGCCGACACCATCGAGTGCGGCGTGACAGGCTTCCTGTTCAACGAGTCTACCGTTGAGAGCTATCGCCAGGCACTCAGCCGCGCCTTTTATGTATATGGTAAGAAGGACCTGCTGAACGCCATGCGCTGCCTGTCGATGACCCAGCCGTTCAACTGGTGCCAGGCGGTTGAACCCTACGCCCGCCTGTACGAGGACCTGGTCAAGCAGGCACAGCTGAGCCACTACTGAGCGGGGGTCAGAAGATGCACAGACATGGCGCACACTTGCTGGACGCCACGTCGGCGCGCTTCGCCCTCTGGGCGCCGGATGCGCGCAGCGTGAGCGTGGAACTGGAGCGGCAGCCGGCCATCGAACTGCTGCCGGATGATGAGGGCTGGTACAGCGGCGTGGCGCCATGCCAGGCCGGTGACCGTTACCACTACCGTATCGACGGTGAGCTGCAGGTGGCCGACCCGGCCTCGCGCTACCAACCCGACGGCGTACACGGGCCGAGCCAGGTCGTGGATGTGGCCGGTTACGCCTGGCAACACCCGTGGCAAGGCCGACCTTGGCATGAGGCCGTGATCCAGGAGGTGCATGTTGGCCTGCTCGGGGGTTACGCCGGGGTTGCCCGGCAATTGCCGCGCCTGACCGAACTGGGCATCAGCGCGATCGAATTGATGCCGCTGGGGCAGTTCCCTGGCGAACGCAACTGGGGTTACGACGGCGTACTGCCATACGCCCCACAGAACACCTACGGCAGCCCCGAGCAACTGTGCGCACTGGTCGACCAGGCCCACGGCCACGGGCTGATGGTGCTGGTCGATGTGGTGTACAACCACTTCGGGCCCGACGGCAATTACCTGCACCAGTACGCCAGCCCGTTCTTCCGTGAAGACCGGCAGACCCCCTGGGGCGCGGCCATCGACTTTCGCCGCCCGCAGGTGCGCGAGTACTTTATCCAGAATGCCCTGATGTGGCTGTGCGACTACCGCTGCGACGGCCTGCGCCTGGATGCCGTGCATGCCATCGACCAGCCCGATTTTTTGATCGAGCTGGCCCAACGGGTGCGCGCCGCCATAGAACCAGGCCGGCACGTGTGGCTGGTGCTGGAGAACGAGCACAACCAGGCGGGCCTGCTGGAACAGGGTTACGACGCCCAGTGGAACGACGACGGCCACAATGCCCTGCACGTGCTGCTGACCGGTGAAACCGAAGGTTACTATGCCGACTACCAGCATCGCCCCATCGACCAGCTGGCACGGTGCCTTGGCGAAGGTTTCGTGTTCCAGGGCCAGGCCAACCGGCATGGCAAACCACGCGGCGAACCCAGCGGGCATTTGCCGCCCAGCGCCTTCGTGTTGTTCCTGCAGAACCACGACCAGATCGGCAACCGCGCCCTGGGTGAGCGCCTGACCCGCCTGTGCCCCGCGCCAGCCTTGCGGGCAGCCACCGGCCTGTTGCTGCTGGCACCCATGATCCCGCTGCTGTTCATGGGCGACGAAGCCGGCAGTTGCCAGCCGTTCCTGTTTTTTACCGACTTCCATGACGCGCTGGCCGACGCGGTACGCGAAGGCCGTCGTGGCGAATTCGCCCACTTCACCGCGTTCGCCGACCCCAAGCAGCGTGAGCACATTCCCGACCCCAACGCCGAACAGACGTTCGCCTCTTCACGTCCGCAGAACAAGACGGTGATCGCCGGCTGGCATGGCCTTTACCAGCAACTGCTCGACCTGCGCCGCCGCCATGTCATCCCGCACTTGCCCGGCAGCCGTGCCCTCGGCGCCGAGGTGCACGCTGACAAAGCGCTGACCGCGCGCTGGCGGCTGGGCAATGGCAACACGCTGCGCATCGACCTGAACCTGGCCGACACCCCGCAGGCCATCGAACTGCCCGCGCCATCCACACGGCTGTTCGACAGCAGCGACACCCGCCACCCGGATACCCACCTGGCTGCGTACAGCTGCGTGGTCAGCCTGCTTCCCCCTGCCCAGGAGCGCCCATGAGCGAAACCGCCCTGCACCGTCTGGCAACCAGCGTCGGGCTGAGCCGCGACTGGATTGACGCCAATGCCAGGCCCCAGCGTGTCAGCGACGAAGTGCTGCGCAACATCCTCGAAGGCCTTGGCCACCCGGCCGGCGACGACGCGGCCGTTGCCGACAGCCTGCGTGCGGTGGAAACCGCCGAAGACAGCGAACACCTGCCGCCCTTGCTGACCGCCGACCTAGGCCAGCCGCTAGCGCTGTCGCGCTACTTCAGTGCCGCCAGCGTGGCCCACTGCACCCTGGAAGATCACACCTCGGTCACCCTCAGCCTCGATGACCAGGCGCGCCTGCCCGGCGAGCTGCCCATCGGCTATCACCAGGTGGAAATCGACAGCCGCCGCTTCACCGTAGCGGTGGCGCCAACACGCTGCCACAGCCTGGAAGACAAGGTGCAACAGCCGCCACCACGCTGCTGGGGCCTGGCAGTGCAGCTGTACAGCCTGCGCCGCCCCGGCGACGGTGGCTTCGGCGACTGCCTGGCGCTGGAGCAGTTAGCCCGTTCGGCCGCCGAGCGCGGCGCCGATGCCTTGGCTATCAGCCCGATTCACGCCCTGTCGGCCATCGACCAGGAACACTACAGCCCCTACTCACCTTCCAGTCGCCTGCTGCTCAACACCCTGTACACCAGCCCTGCGGCCCTGCTGGGTGAACGGGAGGTGCGCATGGCCATCGAAGCGTGCGGGCTGGAGCAACAACTCGAAGAGCTGGAGCAACGCCCTCTGGTCGACTGGCCACGCGCCGCCAGCGCCAGGCTGCGTTTGCTTGAAGCGCTTTACCAAGGTTTCAGCCAAGGCGACCACCCGCTACGCCCGGATTTTGACAGCTTCCGCGAAGCCGGCGGCCAGACGCTGGAGCACCACTGCCGCTTCGAGGTGCTGCAGGCCCAGGCGGTGGAGCACGGCCTCGGTGCCGACTGGCGCAAGTGGCCCAAAGCCTGGCACGACCCCTACCACCCGGAAGTGGAGGCTTTGGCCAACGCCTACCCGGCCAAGGTCGAGTTCCACGCCTTCTGCCAGTGGCTGACCGAGCGTGGCCTGCAACGTGCCCAGGAAGCGGCCCGCAGCAATGGCATGGCCGTAGGCCTGATCGCCGACCTGGCGGTGGGCGCTGACGGTGCCGGCAGCCAGGCCTGGAGCCGCCAGGACGAACTGCTGGCCGGCCTGAGCGTGGGTGCGCCGCCCGACATCCTCAACCACATCGGCCAGGATTGGGGCATTTGCGCCTTCTCGCCCGAGGGCCTCAAGCGAAATGGCTATCGCGCCTTCATCGAAATGCTGCGGGCCAACCTCGCCCACGCTGGCGGCCTGCGCATCGACCATGTGATGGGCCTGCGCCGGCTATGGCTGATCCCGCAAGGGGCCAAACCCAGCGAAGGCGCCTACCTCGACTACCCGCTAGACGACCTGCTGCGCCTGCTGGCGCTGGAGTCGGTGCGTCACCAGGCGATCATCCTTGGCGAAGACCTGGGCACCGTGCCCGACAGCCTGCGCGAAAAGCTGGCCGAAAAGGCCGTGCTGGGCATGCGCGTGCTGCCGTTCGAGCAAACCCAGCCGGGCCAGTTCAAGCCGATTCTCGACTGGCCGGACAATGCCCTGGCCACAACCGGCACCCACGATCTGGCGCCACTGGCCGGCTGGCTGGCAAACCGCGACATCGACTGGAGACACCGCTTGCAACTGATCGACGCCGCTACCGAGTTGCACTGGCGACACGAGCGTCAGAAAGAACGCGACGGCCTGCGCCGCATCCTGGAAGCCAACTACGGCGAACTGAAGGACAATGACGCGCTGATCGATGCGGCCATCCGCTTCGTTGGCCATACCCGTGCGCCGCTGGTGCTGGTGCCGTTGGAAGACCTGCTGGGCTGCGACGAGCAACCCAATTTGCCGGGCACCACCAACGGCCATCCCAACTGGCGGCGGCGGTTTGCCCGTCCGGTTCGCGAACTGCTCGACGACGAGGACGCCGCACGGCGCCTGGAGCTGCTGGCCCAGGCCCGCGAACAGGCGTGGGAGCGTGACCGATGAAGCCACTGACCGCGACCCTGCGCCTGCAATTTCACAGCGACTTCACCCTCGATCACGCCGTGCCGCTGGTGCCGTATTTCGCCCAATTGGGCATCAGCCACCTGTATGCCTCGCCCATACTCAAGGCCCGCGCAGGCTCGCGCCATGGCTACGACGTGGTCGATCCTACCTGCGTCAACCCGGAACTGGGTGGCGAGGCCGCGCTGGAGCGCCTGGTCGCCGCCCTGCGCCAGCATGGCATGGGGCTGATCCTCGACACGGTGTCCAACCACATGGCCGTGGGCGGTGCCGACAACCCGTGGTGGCAAAGCCTGCTGGCCTGGGGGCGGCGCAGCCCGTATGCAGAGTTCTTCGACATTCAGTGGCACTCCAGCGACCCACTGCTGGCCGGGCAACTGCTGTTGCCGTTCCTCGGCAGCGACTACGGCGTGGCGCTCAAAAATGGCGAGATACCGCTGCAGTTCGACAAACAGCAGGGACTGCTGCAAGTGGCCCATTACGCGCATCGTTTCCCGATCTGCCCGGTCGATTACGGTTGGATTCTCGCGCTCAGCCCGGAGCCTGTGCTGAAGGTTCTGGCCGAACGCTTCACGGCATTGGGCGACTCGGCCACCCCGCTGGCCGATAGCCTGCCGCTACAAGCCGAACTGGCACGTCTGGTGCGCGATGGCGCCGACCTCGAATCGGCCCTTGTGGCCTTCGACAGCCGCAGCGAGGCCGGCTTCAAGCGCCTGCACCTGTTGCTGGAGCGCCAGACCTACCGCCTGGCCAGCTGGCGCACCGCCGCCGACGACATCAACTGGCGGCGCTTCTTCGACATCAACGAGCTGGGCGGCCTGCGGGTGGAGCGCGCCGTGGTGTTCGAAGCCACCCATGCCAAGCTGTTCGAGCTCATCGAACGCGGCCTGGTGGACGGCCTGCGCATCGACCATATCGACGGCCTTGCCGACCCGCGTGGCTACTGCCGCAAACTGCGCCGGCGGGTTGATAGCCTGCTGGCGCGGCGGCCGCTGAATGCAGGGCTGGAGCACTTCCCCCTGTACGTGGAAAAGATCCTGGGTGCCGACGAGCACCTGCACCGCGACTGGCTTACCGACGGCACCACCGGCTACGAGTTCATGAACCAGGTGTCGCTGCTGCAGCATGATCCGGCCGGCGAAGCGCCGCTGAGCGAACTGTGGAGCAACGTCAGCGAGCGCCCGGCGTTCACCGAAGAAGTGCGCCAGGCCCGTCACCTGGTGCTCAACGCCAGCCTGGCCGGTGACTGCGAATCGGTGGCCCAGGCACTGTTGCAGGTGGCGCGCAACGACCTGATGACCCGTGACCTGACCCTGGGCGCGATTCGTCGGGCCTTGCAGGCATTGGTGGCGCATTACCCGGTTTACCGCACCTACTTCAATGCCTGCGGGCGCCCGGCGCAGGACGAAACATTCTTCCAGCAGGCCCTGACCAACGCCCGGCAAGACCTTGCCGAAGCTGACTGGCCGCTACTGGACCAACTTGAACGGTGGCTGGGTGGGCAAGCCTGGCGGCATCTGCCACCGGGGCGCGCCCGCAAGCAACTGCGCCACGCCTGCGTGCGCTTCCAGCAACTGACTGCGCCCAGCGCCGCCAAAGCCGTGGAAGACACCGCCTTCTACCGCAGCGCCCGGCTGCTGTCGCGTAACGACGTGGGTTTCGAGGCCGAGCGCTTCAGCGCACCCCCCATGCATTTCCACAACGAGGCCCAGCGGCGCCTGCGCGATTTCCCCGACAACCTGCTGACCACCGCCACCCACGACCACAAGCGCGGCGAAGACACGCGTGCACGCCTGGCCGTACTCAGCGAGCGCGGCACGTGGCTGGCCAGCCGGGTGGAGCACTGGCGTGAGCTGGCCGCCCCCCTGCGCGCGCAGCTGGACGACGGGCTGGCACCCAGCCCCGGCGACGAGTTGATGCTGCTACAAACCCTGCTCGGCAGTTGGCCCTTGGACCTCGACTTGAACGACGACAATGCCCTGCGTCAATACGCCGAGCGTGTTCGCCAGTGGCAGCAGAAGGCCCTGCGCGAGGCCAAGCTACGCAGTAGCTGGAGCGCGCCGAACGAGGCCTACGAAGGCGCCTGCGCTCATTACCTCGACGGCCTGCTGCTGGACAGCGAGAACCAGCAACTGCGCAAGTCGCTGGCCGACGCGGCGCAGCTGCTGGCCTGCCCCGGCGCTCTCAATGGCTTGGTCCAGGCCCTGTTGCGCATGACCACACCCGGTGTGCCCGACCTGTACCAGGGTAACGAATACTGGGACTTCAGCCTGGTCGACCCGGACAACCGCCGCGCCGTGGACTACGCTTCGAGGCGTCGCACGCTGGACGACGCCACGCCGGTCGCCGAGCTGTTGGCCCACTGGCGCGACGGCCGCGTCAAACAGGCCTTGATCGCGCGGGTGCTGGACTGCCGCCAGGCCCACGCCGAGCTGTTCCGCCGTGGTGCCTACCTGCCACTGACCGTACAGGGCCGGCACGCTGACAGGGTCATAGCCTTTGCTCGCCTGGGGGAAGGCGAGCACGCCATCGTCGTCGCTCCGCGCCTGGCCAGCAGCCTGCTCGGAGGTGCCACTACACCGTTGATCCCGGCAAAGAACTGGGACGACACCCGGCTGGTACTGCCGTTTGCCTTGTCACCTGCCAACTCGACGGGACTTTTCTCCTGTGCGGCGGTCAGCTCTTCAAAGGAGTTGCTGTTGAGCGCCGTGCTGGCGGAGTTTCCGGTCAACGTGTTGATACAACAATCTTGAGCATCAGGAGCGTCATGATGAGTGTCGATGAAAAGCGTATTCGCGAATTTGCCTACCAGATCTGGGAATCCGAAGGTAAGCCTGTAGGAGAGGAAGAACGCCACTGGGAAATGGCCCGCAAGCTGGCCGAGGCCGAAGCGCTGGCGCCCAAGGCAGCCCCGCGCAAGAAAGCAGCGGCCAAGCCGAAGGCGCCTGCAGAACCCAAGGCGGCGGCCCTGCCGGGGCTCAAACCTGCTGCGGCGAAAAAGCCCCGGGCGGCGAAAAAGCCTACTGCCGGTTGAGCCTGTCCCGGCCTCTTTGCGGGCAAGCCCGCTCCTACAGGTTCATCACAGGCGCATGTAGGAGCGGGTTTACCCGCGAAGAGGCCAATGCAGGACAGCACAACTTCCCTTCCGTCACGGCCACTTGAGGATCGTCATGAGCCCCCGCACCCCGAAGAAAACCCGCTCGGTCGCACCATCACGCATCCGCGAAGGCCTACCCTTCCCCCTCGGCGCCACCTGGGATGGCCTAGGGGTCAACTTCGCCCTGTTCTCGGCCAACGCCACCAAGGTCGAGCTGTGCCTGTTCGACTCCACTGGCGAGCAGGAAATCGAGCGCATAGAGCTGCCCGAATACACCGATGAGATCTACCACGGCTACCTCCCCGACGCTCACCCCGGCCTGGTCTATGGCTACCGGGTGTACGGCCCCTACGAGCCGGAAAACGGCCACCGCTTCAACCCCAACAAACTGCTGATCGACCCGTATGCCAAGCAACTGGTCGGCAGCCTGAAATGGTCCGAGGCCCTGTTCGGCTACACCATCGGCCATCCCGACGGTGACCTGTCATTCGACGAGCGCGACAGCGCGCCTTTCGTACCCAAATGCAAGGTCATCGACCCTGCGTTCACCTGGGGCCGCGACCAGCGTGTGCAGATCCCGTGGGAGCGCACGATCATCTATGAAGCGCATGCCCGCGGCATCAGCATGCGCCACCCGGGTGTGCCTGAAGAACTGCGTGGCACCTTCGCCGGCCTGGCCAACGACGAGCTGCTCAAGCACATCAAGGACCTTGGCGTGTCGAGCATCGAGCTGCTGCCGATCCACGCCTTTGTCAACGACCAGCACCTGCTGGACAAGGGCCTGAACAACTACTGGGGCTACAACAGCATCGCCTTTTTCGCCCCGCACCCGCGCTACCTCGCCAGCGGCAAGATCGCCGAGTTCAAGGAGATGGTCGCGCACCTGCACGACGCCGGGCTGGAGGTGATCCTGGACGTGGTCTACAACCACACCGCAGAAGGCAACGAGCGCGGCCCGACCCTGTCGATGCGCGGTATCGACAATGCCTCGTACTACCGCCTGATGCCGGACGACAAGCGCTACTACATCAACGACTCGGGCACCGGCAACACCCTGGACCTGAGCCACCCCTGCGTGCTGCAGTTGGTCACCGATTCGCTTCGCTACTGGGCCGGCGAAATGCACGTGGATGGTTTTCGCTTCGACCTGGCGACCATCCTTGGCCGTTACCACGATGGCTACAGCGAGCGTCATGGCTTCCTCGTCGCCTGCCGTCAGGACCCGATGCTGAGCCAGGTCAAGCTGATTGCCGAACCGTGGGACTGCGGCCCCGGCGGCTACCAGGTGGGCAACTTCGCCCCGGGCTGGGCGGAATGGAACGACCGCTTCCGCGATACCGCACGCGCCTTCTGGAAAGGCGACGAAGGCCAGTTGGCCGATTTCGCCGCGCGCTTGACCGCCTCGGGCGACATGTTCAACAACCGCGGGCGCCGGCCCTATTCCTCGGTCAACTTCATCACCGCCCACGATGGTTTCACCCTGCGCGACCTGGTGTCCTACAACCACAAGCACAACGAAGACAACGACGAAAACAACCAGGACGGCACCGACAACAACCTGTCGTGGAACTGCGGCGTCGAAGGGCCGACCGACGACCCGGCGATCAATGCCCTGCGCATGCGCCAGATGCGCAACTACTTCGCCACCCTGCTGCTGGCCCAGGGCACGCCAATGATCGTTGCCGGCGACGAGTTCAGCCGCACCCAGCACGGCAACAACAACGCCTACTGCCAGGACAGCGAGATCGGTTGGGTGAACTGGGACCTGGACCAGGAAGGCGAAGAGCTGCTGGCCTTCGTCAAGCGTCTGACGCGTCTGCGCCTGGCCTACCCGGTGCTGCGCCGCTCACGCTTTCTGGTGGGGGACTACAATGAGGCAATTGGGGTCAAGGACGTGACCTGGCTGGCACCCGATGGCAGCGAGATGAGCGTTGAACAATGGGAAAACCCGCACGGGCGCTGCCTGGGCATGCTGATAGATGGCCGAGCGCAGGTCAGTGGTATCGCCCGGCCAGGTGCCGAGGCCACCGTGCTGCTGATCGTCAATGCCCACCATGACATCGTGCCATTCAAGCTGCCGGCCGTGCCTGAAGGCGATTACTGGAGCTGCCTGATCGATACCGACCGGCCGGAGTTGCGCAAGGGGCAGCATTTGCAGTTTGACAGTACATTCGAGGTCAAGGGGCGGTCGATGCTACTAATGGTATTGCAGTACGACGAGGAGTGAACAGTGACAGGCAACGCAGGTCATACGTTGTAATTGCCACGGCATACCTGTGGGAGCGTGCATGCCCGCTCCCACAGGTTTTAGCGGCGGCAATGAGGCAGGGTTAACTTCAGGAGGAATTGTGAGCCTCGAAGCCGGCAGTAATGGTTTCGCCAGTGTCAGCCAGGCCCCAGCCGTGAAACGCCTGCGGGTACTGACGGTGAACACCCACAAGGGCTTCACCGCCTTCAACCGGCGCTTTATCTTGCCAGAGCTGCGCGAGGCTGTGCGCAGCACACAGGCCGACATTGTCTTCCTTCAGGAAGTGCTGGGTAGCCACGACCGCCACGCTGCGCGCTACCCCGGCTGGCCACAGACCTCGCAGTACGAATTCCTCGCCGACAGCATGTGGAGCGACTTCGCCTATGGCCGCAACGCGGTCTATCCCGACGGCCACCACGGCAATGCGCTGCTGTCCAAGTACCCGATCATCGAGCACCGCAACCTGGACGTGTCGATCACCGGCCCCGAACGCCGCGGCCTGTTGCACTGTGTGCTGGAGGTGCCTGGGCAAGGCCAGGTGCATGCGGTCTGCGTGCACCTGTCGCTGCTGGAAAACCACCGGCAAAAGCAGCTGCAGTTGCTGCGTAAGTTGCTGGACTCTCTGCCGGCCAACGCGCCGGTGATCATCGCCGGCGACTTCAACGACTGGAAAAGTCACGGCAACCGCACCCTTGGCCTGCAACGCGACTTGCACGAAGCCTTCGAGCGCCACCACGGCCATCTCGCCCGCACCTACCCTGCCCGCCTGCCACTGTTGCGCCTGGACCGCATCTACCTGCGTAACGCCGAAAGCCATGGGCCGAGGATTCTGGGGCACAAACCTTGGTCGCACTTGTCAGACCACCTGCCACTGGCCGTTGAAGTGCGGCTTTAGCAATCATTCTTCATAGCCACGGCACGGCAAATAGCGAACCCCGCTATACCCTGCATCTTAGTTCGAAAAAACAATGAGTTAATCGTTAAGACGCGCCTTGAACACTTCGTTCACGTTTTCTTGACGCAAGCGGTGACCTCTCCTTAGCTGAACAATACCAAGCTGTAAAAATCTTGCGCCGGGCCTCTAGCTCGCGCCTTCGTGCGCGTTTGCGATAACTGGCGCGCTGGTTTGGGTCGCCCACTGTTTTTGCCGTACAGCTCGTGACAACAGGCCAGGTTCTCGGGCTGCACCACAAAAACAAAGGAGATCCGCCATGAAAAGCACCTCGAACCCCTTGCGCTTCGACAGCATTTTCTACGCGGTTTCCACGTCGCTGCTTCTGGCAACCCCGGTGGAAACGATCGCGTACGAACTGCAGGGTGACCCCATCTCCCCCGGCTTTCTGCAGCAACCCGTAACGACGCCACTGTCGCTCGACCCGGTCAGTGCCAATGGGTTGAGCCTCGGCACCCTCAATACGTTTTCGCAGCAGATGAGCGAACGGCACCGGCAGGCGGCACCCGACCTGATTGCCAGTCAGTGGGCGCAATTCTTCCCCACCAGTGCGCGCAGCCGAGCGCTGCCCCCAGCACAGCTGGAGGCGCCCAGCCAGCAACTGATGATCGGCCCGGACCTGTTCGTGCGTGAAACGGCGGCGGGCAATGTGCACCGCGCGGGGATATTCGTGGGGCACAACAACCTGCAAAGCAGCTTCAAGGGCACGCGCTCACTGCTGGGCGACAAGCAGCGCAAAGCGGTGAACTTGAGCGGGGAAAGCCTGGGGGTGTACTGGAGCATGACCCATGAACAGGGCTGGCACCTGAATGCCGTGGCCATGGGTTCGCGGATCGACGTAATGGGCCGTGGCGAAAACGGCCAGCGCCTGGACGACAGTGGCCACGCAATGACCTTCTCGGTAGAGGGCGGGTACCCGATCCGCCTGAGTGGCAACTGGGTGATCGAGCCCCAGGCACAGTTGATCAACCAGCAATTCTTCCCTGGCAACCAGGTACAGGAGGAGACCTTGCGGGCCTTCGACAGCCAGCCGAGCTGGAGCGGCCGGGTTGGCGCCAAGCTGTCCGGACGCTACGAGGTGCGCGGCATGCCGATCGAGCCCTATGTGCGGACCAACGTGTGGTATGACTTCAGCAATGCCGATGAGGTGAAGCTGGACCAGGTCGACAAGATTTCCAGCTCGCGCTACTCGACCACGGTGGAGTTGGGGTTGGGCCTGGTGGCGCGGGTGACACCTTCGGTGGCCATGTTCGTCAGCGCCGATTACAGCAGTGATGTGGATGAGAATGACCTGAACGGGTTGATTGGCAGCCTTGGGGTACGGATGCGGTGGTAGGCAGGGCCGGCCTCTTCGCGGGTAAACCCGCGCCTACACACTGATCGGGGCCACACGCATCGGTGGCTCGGCACAGGCCGTTGTAGGAGCGGGTTCACCCGCGAAAGGGCCGGGCCTGCCGGCCAATTTCCAAAGGCCATTCACGGTTGCCGCCGCTACCGGATTCGCGGGTAAACCCGCTCCTACAGGCGAAAAGGCCAGTGCGGTCAACCGATCAGGCGGGCTTCATGATCAACACCCCCAGCGGCGGCAGGTTCAGGGCCAGCGATAATGGCTGCCCGTGGCTGGCCACTGCTTCACTGGCCACCGCCCCCAGATTACCCACGTTCGACCCGGCATACAGCTCGGCATCACTGTTCAGCAGCTCCTGCCAACGCTCGCCGAACGGCACGCCAATGCGATAGCCCTCACGGGGTACCGGGGTGAAGTTGGCCACCACCAGCACCGGCTCGCCGCTGCTGCTCCAGCGCAGCCAGGCGTACACGCTGTTCTGCGCGTCGTCACCGATCAGCCACTGGAAGCCCTGCGGCTGGCAATCCTGCTCGTGCAACGCCGCCTCTTCGCGGTACAGGCGGTTGAGGTCGCCCACCAACCGCTGCACACCCTGGTGCTCGGGGTACTGCAGCAGGTACCAGTCCAGTTCGCTGTCGTGGTTCCACTCACGCCACTGGCCGAACTCGCAGCCCATGAACAGCAGCTTCTTGCCCGGGTGTGCCCACATGAAGGTGAGGTAGGCGCGCAGGTTGGCGAATTTCTGCCAGCGGTCGCCGGGCATCTTGTCGATCAGCGAATGCTTGCCGTGCACCACCTCATCATGGGAAATGGGCAGGATGAAGTGCTCGGAATAGGCATAGATCAGCCCGAAACTCATCTCGTTGTGGTGGTAGGTGCGGTGCACCGGGTCGTTCTGGATGTAGTGCAGGGTGTCGTGCATCCAGCCCATGTTCCACTTGTAGGCAAAACCCAGGCCGCCCTGTTGGGTAGGCTGGCTGACCCCAGGCCAGGCGGTGGACTCTTCGGCGATGATCAGCGCACCCGGGGCCTCGTGGGCAGCGACGCCGTTAAGGTGGCGGATGAAGTCGATGGCTTCCAGGTTCTCGCGCCCGCCGTGACGGTTGGGTACCCATTCGCCAGCCTTGCGCGAGTAGTCGCGGTACAGCATCGAGGCCACCGCATCGACGCGCAGGCCGTCGATGTGGAAATGCTTCAACCAGTGAAGCGCCGAAGCCATCATGAAGCCGCGCACTTCATTGCGCCCGAGGTTGTAGATCAGCGTGTTCCAGTCCTGGTGGTAGCCCTCCAGGGGGTTGTCGTATTCGTAAAGGGCAGTGCCGTCAAAGCGAGCCAGACCGTGTTCATCGGTGGGGAAATGCGCCGGCACCCAGTCCAGCAGCACACCAATGCCTCCCTGGTGGCAGGCGTCGATGAACGCGGCGAAATCCTCAGCACTGCCGTAGCGCGAGGTGGGCGCGAACATCGACAGTGGTTGATAGCCCCAGGAGCCGCCGAACGGGTGTTCCATGATCGGCAGCAGCTCGATGTGGGTAAAGCCCAGTTCCTGCACATAGGGCACCAGCCGCTCGGCCAGTTCGCGCCAATTGAAGAAACGCCCGATTTCCCCCGCTTCGTCCAGCTCGCAGCGCCATGACCCGGGGTGCAGTTCGTAGATCGACAATGGCGCGTTGTAGGCGTGGCGCTGGGCGCGTTGCGCCATCCAGTCATGGTCCTGCCAGGCGTGGCTGAGTTCACCGGCTACCTTGGACGCCGTGCTCGGCGGCAGCTCGGTGGCACGGGCCAGCGGGTCGGCCTTCAGCGGCAGTATGCCGTCCTTGCCGAGCACTTCGAACTTGTAGGTTTCGCCCACGCCCAGACGCGGAATGAACAGCTCCCATACCCCGGCACTGTGGCGCAGGCGCATGGGGTGGCGGCGGCCATCCCAGTTGTTGAAATCACCCACCACCGACACCCGTCGGGCATTCGGCGCCCAGACCGAGAAACACACGCCGTCGATGCCATCGACCTGAGTCGGCTGGGCACCGAAGCGCCCGGACAAATCGCGGTGATTGCCTTCAGCGAACAGGTGAAGGTCCATGTCACCCAGTTGCGGGCCGAAGCTGTAGGGGTCTTCGGTAACCTGTTCGCCACCGGCCCAGACGATATGAAGCTGGTAGGGCTGTGCCTCATTGAGGTGCGCGCTGAACAACCCGGGCAGGCTGCCCTGCTCCATTTCGGCAAGTACCCGCCCGTCATCCCGGGCCTGGACGCGCACTTTCAGGGCATTGGGCAGAAAGGCGCGGACCACCTGCCCGCCCGCGCCGTCGCCGTGGGGGCCGAGTACCGCAAAAGGATCGGCGTGTTCGGCGCGGGCCAGGGCGTCGAGGTCCCGTTGCCGAAGGCCACCGTTTTCACGCGTTGTAACGTTCATTCTGACTCTCCCCAGGTACTGATCAGTCCATGCAGACCATGCAAAGGCACGGCCAGCCAGCTCGGACGGTTTTCGGCTTCGTATGTAATCTCGTAGGCGGCTTTTTCCAGGCAGAACAGCTCCAGTGCCGCGCGCTCGCCCTCGGCGTGCTGCCAGGCGTGGGGCATGGCGGCGGTGGCCAGGCCATAGGCTTCGACAAAGGCATGCCGGGACTGGTGCAGGTACTGCCGGGCAACCCGCTGCCGGGCTTGCCGCGCCGGCTCGGAAAGGTCCACCGCAGACGCGCTGCGCAAGATCATCGCAGCAGCATAGTCGAAGGATCGCAGCACGCCGCTGACATCCTTGTAGGGGCTGTGTTTTGCCCGGCGCTCTTCAAGTGGCCGGGCAGGCTCGCCTTCAAAATCGATGAGGTAGGCATCACCCTGCACCACCAGCACCTGGCCCAGGTGCAGGTCGCCGTGCACACGCATCAGCAGGCCACCCTGGGCCTGCGCGGTCAGCTTGTCGATATGCTGGGCCAGGCCCTCGCGCTGTTGCTGCAGGTCGTCGACCAAGGCCTGGCTGTCGCTGTCCAGCGTGTCACGGTGCTGGGCCAGCAGGTCGAGGGCGTGGATCAGTTCGGTACTGATCTGTGCACGCCAGCGCTCGCTGTCCCGGGCATCGCTGGGGCGCGGCTGGAAGGCCGGGTCTTCGGTGGGTGAGGCCAGCAGCAGGTGCATCTCGCCCAGGCGCTGGCCAAGCAAGGCCGCAAAGCCGCTGAGTTCGGCCAATGCGTCAGTGTGCGCTTCGCCGTCGTTGCGGGTGGGCTCCATCTGGTCGCGGATGGCCCGTTCAAGGGTGTTCTGGGTCCAGCCCCAGGCATCGCCCTGGTTACTCAGGTAACCCTGGGCAATCATCAGCAGGTGCGGCGCGTGTTGCTCGTCCACCCGGCTGACCCAGGCCAGCAGCGGCGAGATATTGGCAAAGCCGGCGGCGGTCAGGTAGGCGCTCATTTCCAGCTCTGGATGGATACCCGGGTTGACCCGGCGGATCAGTTTGAGCACCACGCGATCGCCGATGACCACCGAACTGTTGGACTGCTCGGCGCTGAGGTAGCGCACTTCGCTCTCCTCGTCGAGCGCCAGGCCGGCCAGCTGCTCTGTGCATTCGAAGCGCAATTCACCCTCAGCGTCGCCACACGGCAAGCGCAGCCCATCCTGGCAGGCTTGCATCACGGCGTGAATGAACGGCTCCAGGACGAAGGCGTCGGTGATCAAGCCAACCTGGTGGGTACGGCGGACCCGCGACAACGCCAGCTGCTGCGGCAGCGCGGTATGGATCTGTTCCTCACCCAGCAGGCCGAACGGTAGCTGGTAGCGGGTGGCCGTGCCGTCGCTGAGTACTTCGATTTCGCTGAGCAGCACCGGCGTGGTGGCGGTGCCGAAACGCACGCCGTAACACAGGCGCACGGCGTCGATCGGCCCTTCCTTGCCGGCGAACCAGCGGCGTTTGGGCAGGTACTGCGGCAGGATGGTGCTTTGCAGTGTATCGCTTGCGGGGGCTTGCAGCAGTTCTTCCATGCGCTTGCGCAGTACCAATGTGGTCAATTCGGGTAACCCCTCGGTGGCCTGAATGTGCCAGCTGGGCATGCGATCGCGGCTGGCCAGCAGGAACCAGTAGAAGGCATAAGGTGGCAATGTCAGCAGAAACGGCAGTTGGCCGATTGGCGGGAACGCGCTGCCGCCAAGCATCTCCACCGGTACTTTGTCGGCGTATTGTGACAATTCGAGTTCGGCAGCCTGGGCGGCACGGGACACGTTGGCCACGCAGAGGATGACCTCGGTATTGCCGTCGGCATCGGTGTACTCGCGGATATAGGCAAGGATGCGCCGGTTGCTGGGCGTGAGGGTGCGCAGGCTGCCGCGGCCAAAGGCCTTCTGCTGCTTGCGTACCGCCAGCATGCGCCGGGTCCAGTTCAGCAGCGAATGCGGGTCGTGGCTTTGCGCCTCCACGTTGACCGTCTGGTAACCGTAGAGCGGGTCCATGATCGGCGGCAGCACCAGGCGCTGGGGGTCGGCGCGGGAAAAACCGCCGTTGCGGTCTGGCGACCACTGCATGGGAGTGCGAACGCCATCGCGGTCACCCAGATAGATATTGTCGCCCATGCCCAGTTCGTCGCCGTAATACAGGGTTGGCGTGCCGGGCATCGACAATAGCAGGCTGGTCAGCAGCTCTATGCGCCGCCGGTCACGCTGCAGCAGGGGCGCCAGGCGCCGGCGAATGCCCAGGTTGATGCGCGCGCGGCGGTCTTCGGCATAGTAGTTCCACAGGTAGTCGCGCTCGCGGTCGGTGACCATTTCCAGCGTCAGTTCATCATGGTTGCGCAAAAAGATCGCCCACTGGCAGTTGGCCGGAATTTCCGGGGTCTGGCGCAGGATGTCGGTGATCGGGAAGCGGTCTTCCATGGCCAGGGCCATGTACATGCGCGGCATCAACGGAAAGTGGAAAGCCATATGGCATTCGTCGCCATCGCCTTCGCCGAAGTACGGGCGCGTGTCTTCCGGCCACTGGTTGGCTTCGGCCAGCAGCATGCGATCGGGGTAGTTGGCGTCGATCTCGGCGCGGATCGCCTTGAGCACCTCGTGGGTTTCGGCGAGGTTCTCGTTGTTGGTGCCGTCGCGCTCGATCAGGTAAGGGATCGCGTCCAGGCGCAGGCCATCTACACCCAGGTCGAGCCAGAAGCGCATGACGCCGATCACCGCCTTGAGTACCTGCGGGTTATCGAAGTTGAGGTCCGGCTGGTGCGAGTAGAACCGGTGCCAGAAGTACTGGCCGGCGACCGGGTCCCAGGTCCAGTTGGACTTTTCGGTATCGAGGAAGATGATGCGCGTACCGTCGTACTTCTGGTCGTCGTCCGACCACACGTAGAACTCGCGCGCCTTGCTGCCGCGCTTGGCGTGGCGGGCACGCTGGAACCACGGGTGCTGGTCGCTGGTGTGGTTGATGACCAGCTCGGTGATCACCCGCAAGCCGCGCTTGTGGGCCTCGGCGATGAAACGGCGGGCGTCGGCCATGCTGCCGTAATCCGGGTGCACGGCCTTGTATTCGGCGATGTCGTAGCCGTCGTCACGGCGTGGCGATGGGTAGAACGGCAGCAGCCACAGGGTGTTGACGCCCAGCTCGGCAATGTAGTCGAGCTTGCTGATCAGGCCGGCGAAGTCGCCGATGCCGTCGTTGTTCGAGTCGAAGAACGACTTGATGTGCAGCTGGTAGATGACGGCGTCCTTGTACCACAGCGGGTCGTCGATGAAGGCTGCCGGGCGGGAACGCTTGGCCATGTGCGACTCCTTTCAATTGCATGTTTGCCCCTTCTTGCACCATCGCTGTGGGAGCGGGCGTGCCCGCGAATCAGCCACCGCGGTGCTTGGCACCGGCTCTGCCGGTGTTCGCGGGCATGCCCGCTCCCACAGGGGGGGAAAAGGCTGCAGGCCGGTTTTACCCGGCTTTCTCGATGCGCCAGATGCCGAACGGCAGGTGCCAGGGCTCTATGCGCATCCATTGGGTCTTGCCGTACCACGACCAGCGGTGGCCGTTCATCAGGTCTTCACCTTGGGTTTCGGCGTTGTCGTCCAGCCCCAGCTCCCACAGTGGCAACTCGAAATGCGCCTCCTGGGCGTTGTGCGGGTCGAGGCTGATGGCCACCAGGATGTAGTTGTCACGCTCAGGCGTACGCTTGGCGAAGTACAGGATGTTGTCGTTCCAGCAATTGAAGAAGGCCACACCTAGGTGGGTTTGCAAGGCACGGTTCTGCCGGCGGATGCGGTTGAGCTGGGCGATCTCGGCAATGATGTTGCCGGGCTGGGTGAAATCACGTGGGCGGATTTCGTACTTCTCCGAATCCAGGTATTCCTCCTTGCCCGGCAACGGCGTGCCCTCGCACAGCTCGAAGCCCGAATACATGCCCCACAAGCCTGAGCCCATGGTCGCCAGCGCCGCACGGATAAGAAACCCTGCGCGGCCTGAGGTGTGCAGGAAAAATGGGTTGATGTCCGGTGTATTGACGAAGAAGTTGGGCCGGTAGCACTGGCTCCACGGCGGCTGGTTGAGCTGCTCGAAATATTCGCGCAGCTCCTGCTTGTGGTTGCGCCAGGTGAAATAGGTATAGCTCTGTGCGTAGCCGACCTTGCCCAGGCGCGCCATCATCGCCGGCTTGGTAAAGGCTTCGGCGAGGAAGATGACGTCGGGGTGCTGGCTGCGCACATTGCCGATCAGCCATTGCCAGAACGGCAACGGCTTGGTGTGCGGGTTGTCGACGCGGAAGGTCTTCACGCCCTCCTCGACCCAGCCGACCACCACATCGCGCAGGGCGAGCCACAGCGAAGGCACGGCCTCTGGCGCATAGAAATCGACGTTGACGATGTCCTGGTACTTTTTCGGCGGGTTTTCGGCGTAGCGGATGGTGCCGTCCGGGCGCCAGCTGAACCAGCCCGGGTGCTCCTTGAGCCAAGGGTGGTCCTGGGAGCACTGGATGGCGAAATCGAGGGCGATTTCCAGGCCGTGTTCCGCCGCTGCGGCCACCAGACGGCGAAAGTCATCGCGGCTGCCCAGTTGCGGGTGAATCGCCTCGTGGCCGCCCTCCGGGCTGCCGATGGCATAAGGGCTGCCCGGGTCGCCCGGCTCGGCCTTGAGGGCGTTGTTGCGGCCCTTGCGATGCTGCATGCCGATGGGGTGGATGGGCGGGAAGTACAGTACGTCGAAGCCCATGTCGCGGATCATCGGCAGCCGTTCGTGCACGTCGTTGAAGGTGCCGTGGCGCTGCGGGTCGTCGGTAATGGAGCGCGGGAACAGCTCGTACCAGCTGGCGAACAGTGCGGCCGGGCGGTCGACATCAAGGGGGAAATCAGGGCTGCGGGTCAGGTAGCTGCGGTGTTCGGCTTCGCCCATCAGGCGGGCGGTGGTCGGGTCGAGAAACAAAGCCACCTGGTCATCGATACTGAGCGTGGGCAGGCGCTGCTGCAAGGCCTCTAGCGCCTCGCGCAGGGCGCCGCTGCACAGTTCGATGCCTGTGCCGAGCATCAAACGGCCTTCTTCCAATTCCAGTTTTACCTCGACGCCGGCGTGGTACTTCTTCTCCAGATCGTGGCAATAGGTGGCAAACGGGTCGATCCAGGCCTCGATACTGAACCGGTGCGGACCCAGTTCGGTGGGGGTGAACTCGGCCTGCCACAGGTCGTTGCCCGCCGACTGCATCGGCACGCAATGCCAGCGCCGGCTGTGCGCCTGGCGCCAGTTGAGCATCACCGCCAGGCGGTCGTGGCCGTCGCTGTAGGCCTTGGTGCTGACTGCCACTGGCTGGCCACTGACGGCCTTGGCGGCGAAGCTGCCGGCGTCGAGCACAGGTTGGGTGTCTTCGATCACGATACGCGGCGCCAGCAGCGCCTGGGACAGGCTGATGGCCTGGTCCGGGTGATCGTTCGCCATGGGCACGCTTTCAAAGGGCTCGTTTCGTGACATCGACCTTGCTCCCTCAGGCTGGTGGCGGTAAGGGTTCAGAGCCGGGCACAGGCGGGGGGTTCAAAATAATTGAGCGAACGGCAGCTGCCAGCGGTCAGAGCCTACAGCACCTCTTCACCCACCCACGCGAGGTCAGGCCATGAACATTCCCATTCCACCGGAGACACCCGATCCCAACATCGACGACCCGAGCTTGCCGCCACCCGTACCGGAAGAAGAGCCGGACGAGCTGCCGATCAAGCCGACCGTGCCGCCGACAGTGGGCGACCCGCCGAGCCAGGAGCCACCGGTGAAGGCTTAAGGGTAGACCACGGCACCGGGTAATTCTGCCAGTAACGTGTTTGGTCGCAGGTTATGGTTGAGGATGATCAAACGCTTGGCAAGGCGAAGGTCTTGCCTTGAACGGACCGGCCTCTTCGCGGGTAAACCCGCTCCTGCAGCGACCGTGCCGGCCTTGAATGCGGCGCTGTCCCTGTAGGAGCGGGTTTACCCGCGAAGAGGCCGGCCGCACTCGCACATCAACCCGCAGATGCAGCCGCAATCTCCGCCACACTGATCTCGCGCATGCGGAACTTCTGCACCTTGCCGGTCACGGTCATCGGGTACTCGTCGACAAAGCGGATATATCGCGGCACCTTGAAGTGGGCGATGCGCGTCTTGCACCAGCCCTGCAGTTCCTCGACCGTGGCGCTGTGCCCAGGGTGCAGCTTGATCCAGGCGACGATCTCTTCGCCATAGCGGCTGCACGGAATGCCGATCACCTGCGCATCGGCCACCGCCGGGTGGGTGTAGAAAAACTCTTCCAGCTCACGCGGATAAATGTTCTCGCCGCCGCGAATGATCATGTCCTTGTTGCGCCCGACGATGCGCACATAGCCCTGCTCGTCCATCACCGCCAGGTCACCCGAATGCATCCAGCCGGCCGGGTCGATGGCATCCGCCGTGGCCTGGGGGTTGTCCCAGTAGCCAAGCATCACGCTGTAGCCGCGGGTGCACAGTTCGCCAATCTCGCCGCGCGCGACGATGCAGCCATCGGCGTCCACCAGTTTGTTTTCCAGCTGCGGCTGGGTGCGGCCGACGGTGGTCACGCGCAGCTCCAGATCATCGTCCGGGCCGGTCTGCAGTGACACCGGGCTGGTTTCGGTCATGCCGTAGGCGATCTGCACTTCTGCCATGTGCATCTGGTCGATGACCCGGCGCATCACCTCGATCGGGCAGGTGGCACCGGCCATGATGCCGCTGCGCAGGGTCGACAGGTCCATGTGGGCGCGCGATGGGTGATCGAGCATGGCGATGAACATGGTCGGCACGCCATAGAGGATGCTGGCGCGCTCTTCGGCCACGGCGCGCAAGGTAAGTTCGGCGTCGAAAGCATCGTTAGGGTAGATCATGGTGCTGCCGTGGGTGATGCAGCCGAGGTTGGCCATGACCATGCCGAAGCAATGGTACAGCGGCACCGGAATCACCATACGGTCGCGGGCTGTCAGGCCAAGGCTTTCACCCACCATGAAACCGTTGTTGAGGATGTTGTAGTGACTGAGCGTGGCACCTTTGGGTGCACCGGTGGTGCCGGAGGTGTACTGGATGTTTACCGGCTGGTCGAATTGCAGGCTTTGCTGACGGGCAGTGCAAGCCTCGACAGACGTCTGCCCTGCCCACTCGGCCAAGGCGTGCCAGGGCAGGAAGCCGGCAGGCGGGTTGGCGGCCAGGCTGATGACACCACGCAACTCGGGCAGGCATTCACTGGCCAGCTCACCAGGCCGGGCGCTGGCCAGTTCAGGCACCAGCTCCTGCAGCATGGCGTGGTAATCAGACGTCTTGAAGGCTTCAGCGCAGACCAGCCAGCGGCAGCCAGACTGGCGCAACACGTACTCCAGCTCACCCACACGGTAGGCCGGGTTGATGTTGACCAGGATGGCGCCGACCTTGGCACTGGCCAGCTGCAAGATGCACCACTGGGCGCAGTTGGGCGACCAGATGCCAACACGGTCGCCGGTGTTCACGCCCAGTGCGATCAGCGCGCGGGCGTGTATTTCGACCTGTTCGGCCAGCTGCCGCCAGCTGTAACGCAGGCCCTGGTGGCGGGACACCAGGGCCTCGCTGTCGGAACAGCGGGCCACGGTGGCATCGAAGGCCTGGCCGATGGTCTGGGTCAGCAAGGGTCGGTCCTGGCGACCGCGGGTATAGCTCGGTTGACTCATGGGTGTCCCTTCTTGTGGTTGTTTTGGGCACGGCTGAAGCAAGCGGGAATACTCTGGCGCAGATTTACGTTTACGTAAAGGTGACGAGCGGATTGACAGTGACCTTACGCAGGTTTACGTTAACGTAAAGGTGATGAACGATACCGGGATCTCCGGCATGACGCAGACCCTTGTAGGAGCGGGCTTACCCGCGAATGCGATCACCCAGGCAATGACGGTGGTCCTGCTGACGCATTCGCGGGCAAGCCCGCTCCTACAGGGGTCAGCGGTTAGGCTTTGAGCTACGGTGTTACCCAATTTCCAAGAACAAGAAGGTGCCCCAGCATGCATTACCCCTCCCTGAACTTCGCCCTGGGCGAAACCATCGACATGCTCCGCGACCAGGTGCGCACCTTCGTCGCCGCCGAACTGGCCCCGCGCGCCGCGCAGATCGACCACGACAACCTGTTTCCCGCCGACATGTGGCGCAAGTTCGGTGACATGGGCC
Source organism: Pseudomonas sp. LTR0 (assembly GCF_036630035.1). Classification (NCBI taxonomy): domain Bacteria; kingdom Pseudomonadati; phylum Pseudomonadota; class Gammaproteobacteria; order Pseudomonadales; family Pseudomonadaceae; genus Pseudomonas; species Pseudomonas sp. LTR0. The sequence goes on along the minus strand of NZ_CP123734.1, from coordinate 1,947,362 downwards.
TGCTGGGCATCACCGTACCGGAAGAGTACGGCGGCGCTGGCCTGGGCTACCTGGCCCATGTGGTGTCGATGGAAGAAATCAGCCGTGGCTCCGCCTCGGTGGCGCTGTCCTACGGCGCCCATTCCAACCTGTGCGTCAACCAGATCAACCGCAACGGCACCCACGAGCAGAAGCTCAAGTACCTGCCCAAGCTGATCAGCGGCGAGCACATCGGCGCCTTGGCCATGAGCGAGCCCAATGCCGGCTCCGACGTGGTATCGATGAAGCTGCGTGCAGAAAAACGCGGCGATCACTACGTGCTCAACGGCAGCAAGACCTGGATCACCAACGGTCCCGACGCCAACACCTACGTGATTTACGCCAAGACCGACCTGGACAAGGGTGCGCACGGCATCACCGCGTTCATCGTCGAGCGTGACTGGAAGGGCTTCAGCCGCAGCAACAAGTTCGACAAGCTGGGCATGCGCGGGTCCAACACCTGCGAGCTGTTCTTCGACGGCGTGGAAGTGCCGGCAGAGAACATTCTGGGCCAGCTCAACGGCGGCGTGCGCGTCCTGATGAGCGGCCTGGACTACGAACGGGTGGTGCTGTCCGGCGGCCCGACCGGCATCATGCAAAGCTGCATGGACCTGGTGGTGCCGTATATCCATGACCGCAAGCAATTCGGCCAGAGCATCGGCGAGTTCCAGCTGATCCAGGGCAAGATTGCCGACATGTACACCCAGCTGAACGCCAGCCGCGCCTACCTGTATGCCGTGGCCCAGGCCTGCGACCGTGGCGAGACCACCCGCAAGGACGCTGCCGGCGTGATCCTGTACACCGCCGAGCGTGCCACGCAAATGGCCCTGGAGGCGATCCAGATTCTTGGCGGCAACGGCTATATCAACGAATTCCCGGCTGGCCGCCTGTTGCGCGACGCCAAGCTGTACGAAATCGGTGCCGGCACCAGCGAAATCCGCCGGATGCTGATTGGCCGCGAACTGTTCAACGAAACCCGCTGAACATAAGGGACGGGCGCACATGGCTACCTTGCACACCCAGATCAACCCGCGTTCGGCAGAATTCGCCATCAACAGCGCGGCCATGCTCGAGCAGGTCCAGGCCCTGCGCGGCCTGCTCGCCCAGGTTGCCCAGGGCGGCGGGCCCAAGGCTCAGGAACGTCATACCTCACGTGGCAAGCTGCTGCCGCGCGAGCGTATCGACCGCCTGCTGGACCCGGGCTCGCCGTTCCTCGAGATCGGCCAGTTGGCCGCCCATGAGGTATACGGCGAGGACGTGCCGGCTGCGGGCGTGATTGCCGGCATCGGCCGTATCGAGGGCGTCGAATGCATGATCGTGGCCAACGACGCCACGGTAAAAGGCGGCTCGTACTACCCGCTGACCGTAAAGAAACACCTGCGTGCACAAACCATCGCCCTGCAGAACCGTCTGCCATGCATCTACCTGGTGGACTCCGGCGGCGCCAACCTGCCACGCCAGGACGAAGTGTTCCCCGACCGTGAGCACTTCGGGCGCATCTTCTTCAACCAGGCCAACATGAGCGCACAAGGCATCCCGCAGATCGCCGTGGTGATGGGCTCGTGCACCGCTGGCGGCGCTTACGTGCCGGCCATGGCCGACGAAGCGATCATGGTGCGGCAGCAGGCGACCATCTTCCTCGCGGGACCGCCGCTGGTAAAAGCCGCCACCGGTGAAGTGGTCAGTGCCGAAGACTTGGGGGGCGCCGATGTGCACTGCCGCACCAGTGGCGTCGCCGACCATTATGCCGACAACGACGAACACGCCCTGGCCATCGCGCGACGCAGCGTGGCCAACCTCAACTGGCACAAGCTGGGCAAGCTACAACGCCTGGCACCGGTGGCACCGCTGTATGCGGCCGATGAGCTGTACGGCGTGGTGCCGGCCGATGCCAAACAACCGTTCGACGTGCGCGAGGTGATCGCCCGCCTGGTCGATGGCTCGGTGTTCGATGAATTCAAGGCGCTGTTCGGCACCACCCTGGTGTGCGGCTTCGCCCATCTGCACGGCTACCCGGTGGCCATCCTGGCCAACAACGGCATCCTCTTTGCCGAAGCCGCGCAAAAAGGTGCGCACTTCATCGAACTGGCCTGCCAGCGCGGCATCCCGCTGCTGTTCCTGCAGAACATCACCGGGTTCATGGTGGGCAAGAAGTACGAAGAAGGCGGCATCGCCAAGCACGGCGCCAAGCTGGTCACCGCTGTGGCCTGCGCCCAGGTGCCGAAGTTCACGGTGATCATCGGCGGCAGCTTTGGTGCCGGCAACTACGGCATGTGCGGCCGCGCCTACGACCCGCGCTTCCTGTGGATGTGGCCTAACGCGCGGATTGGCGTAATGGGCGCCGAACAGGCCGCCGGCGTGCTGGCCCAGGTCAAGCGTGAGCAAAGCGAACGCAGCGGCCAGCCATTCAGTGCCGAAGACGAAGCCAGGCTCAAGCAGCCGATCCTCGACCAGTACGAGCGTCAGGGCCACCCCTATTATTCCAGCGCCCGCCTGTGGGACGACGGCGTCATCGACCCGGCACAGACCCGCGACGTCCTCGGCCTGGCGTTGTCTGCCGCGCTGAACGCGCCGATCGAACAGAGCCGCTTCGGCATTTTCCGGATGTGACCCATGAGCGATTTCAGCACCCTTGAAGTGATCCGCGACCCGCGCGGCTTTGCCACCCTGTGGCTAAGCCGCGAGGACAAGAACAACGCCTTCAACGCGCAGATGATCCGCGAGCTGATCGTGGCCATCGACCAGTTGGCCGAAGACACCAGCCTGCGCTTTGTGCTGCTGCGCGGCCGTGGCCGGCACTTCAGCGCCGGTGCCGACCTGGCCTGGATGCAGCAGTCGGCACAACTGGACTTCAACACCAACCTGGATGATGCCCACGAGCTGGGCGAGCTGATGTACGCCCTGCACCGCCTCAAGGCCCCGACCCTGGCCGTGGTGCAAGGCGCCGCCTTCGGTGGCGCGCTGGGCCTGATCAGCTGCTGCGACATGGCTATCGGCGCCGAAGACGCCCAGCTGTGCCTGTCGGAAGTACGCATCGGTCTGGCCCCGGCGGTCATCAGCCCGTTCGTGGTCAAGGCCATTGGCGAACGCGCCGCGCGCCGCTACGCCCTCACCGCCGAGCGCTTCAGCGGCGTACGGGCCCGCGAACTGGGCCTGCTGGCCGAGGTATACCCGGCCAGCGAACTGGACGACCACGTCGAAGCCTGGGTAGGCAACCTGCTGCAGAACAGCCCACAAGCATTGCGCGCCACCAAGGACTTGCTGCGCGAAGTGGACGACGGCGAACTCAGCCCGGCCCTGCGCCGTTACTGCGAAAACACCATCGCCCGCATCCGCGTCAGCGCCGAAGGCCAGGAGGGCCTGCGCGCTTTCCTGGAAAAACGCCGCCCTGCCTGGCAAACCGTTGACAAGAAGGAGCCGCGCCCATGAGCCGCCCCGCTTTGACCACCCTGCTGGTCGCCAACCGCGGCGAAATCGCTTGCCGGGTGATGCGCACCGCCAAGGCCATGGGCCTGACCACTGTCGCCGTGCACAGCGCCACCGACCGTGACGCCCGTCACAGCCGCGAAGCCGACATCCGCGTCGACCTGGGCGGCACCAAGGCTGCCGAAAGCTACCTGCTGGTCGACAAGCTGCTGGCCGCAGCCAAGGCCAGCGGCGCCCAGGCTATCCACCCCGGCTATGGCTTTCTGTCCGAGAACGCAGGTTTCGCCCGCGCCATCGAGCAGGCCGGGCTGATATTCCTCGGCCCACCGGCCAGCGCCATCGACGCCATGGGCAGCAAATCGGCAGCCAAGGCGCTGATGGAGGCCGCCGGCGTGCCGTTGGTACCGGGCTACCATGGCGAGGCCCAAGACCTGGACACCTTCCGCGCCGCGGCCGAACGCATCGGCTACCCGGTGCTGCTCAAGGCCAGCGCTGGCGGCGGTGGCAAGGGCATGAAAGTGGTCGAGGAAGAAAGCCAACTGGCCGACGCCCTGGCGTCGGCCCAGCGTGAGGCACAGTCGTCGTTCGGCGATGCGCGCATGCTGGTGGAAAAGTACGTGCTCAAGCCACGTCATGTCGAAATCCAGGTGTTTGCCGACCAGCACGGCAACTGCCTGTACCTTAACGAACGCGACTGTTCCATTCAGCGCCGCCATCAGAAGGTGGTGGAAGAGGCCCCTGCGCCCGGCCTGTCGCCCGAACTGCGCCAGGCCATGGGCGAAGCGGCGGTGCGTGCCGCCCAGGCTATCGGTTACGTGGGTGCTGGCACCGTGGAGTTTCTGCTTGATGCACGTGGCGAGTTCTTCTTCATGGAGATGAACACCCGCCTGCAGGTGGAACACCCGGTCACCGAGGCCATCACCGGCCTGGACCTTGTTGCCTGGCAAATTCGCGTGGCCTGCGGCGAAGCCCTGCCGATCACACAGGAACAGGTGCCGCTGATCGGCCATGCCATCGAAGTGCGCCTGTATGCCGAAGACCCGGCCAACGATTTTTTACCCGCGACCGGTAAATTGGCGCTGTACCGTGAATCGGCGCCTGGCGAAGGCCGCCGGGTGGACAGCGGGGTCAGCGAAGGCGATGTGGTGTCGCCGTTCTACGACCCGATGCTGGGCAAGCTGATTGCCTGGGGTGAAAACCGCGAACAGGCACGCCTGCGCTTGCTGGCCATGCTCGACGAGTTTGCCATTGGCGGGCTGAAGACCAACATCGCCTTCCTGCGCCGCATTCTCGCGCACCCTGCGTTCGCGGCGGCAGAGCTGGACACCGGCTTCATTCCCCGCCACCAGGATGTGCTGCTACCGGCGCCACGTGCGCTGCCTGCTGGCTTTTGGGAGGCGGCAGCCGAAGCCTGGCTGCAGGGCCAGGCGGGGCATCAGCGCGATGACGATTGCCATTCGCCTTGGAGCGGGCGTAACGGCCTGCGCTTGGGCCTGCCGGCACGCAGTAGCTTGCATCTGGTAAGCGCCGGACAAGATCAGGCAGTGGCCTTGGAACGTAGCGCTGCTTCTACCTGGCAGCTGCAAGGTGAGCAGTTGGTGCATGACCAGAACGGCGTGCGTCGCCAGCATCTGGCAACCCGTCGGGGTGGCACGCTGTACCTGCACTGGGATGGCGAAATGCATGCCATCGAAGCCTTCGACCCGATTGCCGAGGCCGAAGCCAGCCACAGCCATCAGGGTGGGCTGGGTGCGCCCATGAACGGCAGTATCGTGCGGGTGCTGGTCGAACCTGGGCAGGTGGTGGAAGCCGGTACTGCGCTGGTGGTACTGGAGGCCATGAAGATGGAGCACAGCATTCGTGCGCCGCATGCCGGCACGGTGAAGGCGCTGTTCTGCCTGGAGGGGGACATGGTCAGCGAAGGGACTGTGCTGGTCGAGCTGGGTGAGTGAGGCGGGGGCGCTTGGCTTGAGTTCTGGGGTGCCTTCGAGATCGAGCGCCGCCCGCGCGGCGCATCGCGAGCTGCGCTCGCTCCTACGTTTGTTTCGGGCCAGTCATTCCTGTGGGATTTGCGCGCGTACGCCTTGGCGCATGGCTTGATATCGCGTCGTACAAACAAAACGGTCGCGCGCGTCTGCCACAGGCGTTACTGGCCCGAAACAAACGTAGGAGCGAGCGCAGCTCGCGATGCGCCGCGCGGGCGGCGCTCGATTTCTGCCACCCCCTAAAACCCACGGCAAACACACCCGGCCATTGCGCAACGTCATGCCAGGCGGTGTGGCCTTGAGGGTATGGCGGTAGAGGTGCGTCGCCTGGGAGACCGAGCGCCGCCCGCGCGGCGCATCGCGAGCTGCGCTCGCTCCTACGTTTGTTTTGGGCCAGTCATTCCTGTGGGATCTGCGCGCGTACGCCTTGGCGCATGGCTCGATATCGCGTCGTACAAACAAAGCGGTCGCGCGCGCCTGCAACAGGCGTTACTGGCCAAAAACAAACGGAGCGAGCACAGCTCGCGATGCGCCGCGCGGGCGGCGCTCGATCGCGCGGGTGCCCTAAAAACCAAGACTTGCCCCCACCAGCCCCACCAACAACTCAACCCCTTTCAAAAGGCCCCATGTACCCGCACCACCACTCCCAGAAACGCGCAGCCTTCTTCACACAAAACCGTCGGATAGCGCGTATTCAGTGGCCTGAGCATCTTGTCTCCACCCTCTTCGACCAACTGCCGCAATACCGCCGGGCGCCCCGGCTGCCGTGCAATGACCAACCTGCCGGGCTGTGCCTCCAGCCCGGTATCCACCAGCACGCGCATGCCCTCGGGCACGCTCTTACCACTGGCCGCATTCATCGAGTCGTTTTCAACCACCAGCCAGAACGCATTGCCAGCGGGCATATAGTCCGTCTGCTCATGGGACGTGCTCGTTTCAGGCAATGGCCCCTGCAGGTCAGCCCAACTCAGCACCGGGAAGCGGAAGCTGGCATAGAGCAGCGCCTCGGCTGAAACCGGCTGCTCGGCCGTATAGAGCCCTTGCGCCTCACGCACGATGTCGCGCTCGACCACCATGACCTGGGCTTCCAGAAACACCAGCCCAAGCTTCTCCAGCTTTTCATTGATGGTTTCCAGCGTCGGCCGACGCGTGCCACGCAGCCAATGCCCCACGCCCCCCTGCGTCATGCCCAGGCGCTCGGCCAGTTGGAGCTGACTGAGGTTATGTTCGCGCTTGTAGCGCTTGAGAAATGCGTTCCAGTTTTCCATGAGCGGCAACAATACGGACTGTATTAACCGCTGCAATACACAATCTGAATTATTTATTTGGCACTACATAGTACAGCTTGACCTATTCTGTGATTCCAGTGTGCTTGAAGGGAAATCAGCAGGTATTGCCATGAAACCATCGAAAAACGACGAAACAGATCTCGACAGCGAAGCCGCACGCCGCGCGCTCGACTACTACCTCAACCCCAACCCGCCGCGGCCTACCCTGGACAACAGGATCTGGACCCTGCACGAGGGCGTAACCGGCGACCAGGCCCAGGAACACGCCATCGCCCTGCTGCGCTGCGCTGCGGCCACCGCCCAGGAAACCGCTACACACCAGCACGGCAGCCAGCGCGAACTGACCTTCGCGTTGATGCACATGATGGACATGGCTCGCGCACTGCTGGAGCACAAACGCACCGAGTGACCGGGTTTACAGACAAGAGAGAAGGGAGAAAACGTGATAGCCAGGTAACGGCAAAGGCCCCGATTGCCGGGACAAGGAAGCGCGCCGGTAAAACTTTTTTACCGGATTAGCGAAAATTCATTTGACTGGCAAATGATAACGATTATTATTGCACTCAGCTGATCGCGAGATCCGCTGGATAACCTGAAAGCTTAGGTCGCTCTCAGATTATCTCCTCATCAGGCTAATCACGGTTTTTGACCCGGCTTTTTGCCGGGTCTTTTTTTTGGCTCTTCAGGCTAATGAAGATCATGATGGCGCGCATGATAACAAAGGTGTTTCAGGGCGTGAACGCTCGTTACAAAACTTTGCGGAATCAGCACTTGAGAATCAATCTCGTTTAATCTACGCTGATCACGCATCACGGAAGATGCCCCCTCCTCCCCTTTATAGAGCAAGGAGCTGTCCATGACCCGTCTGCTGCTGCCCCTTGAACACCCCACTCCTGCTGCCGAGCATGATGCCGACGACGCCCTGCTGCATGCACTGAAGCGGCTACCACGGCGCGTACAGCAAGTATTCCTGCTCAACCGCCTCGATCAGCTGGACTTCGCCAGCATCGCTGTGCGCCTTGACCTGCCACTGGCGAGTATCGAGCGCAACATGGGCCAGGCGCTGCAGGCTGGCCGCTCGCGCCGGGATGTGCTGACGAGCGTGGCCGGGCAATGGTATGTGCGCTTGCAGAGTCCGCAAGTGACGGCGTGCGAGCGTATCGACTTCCGCCGCTGGCTGGATGCCGATACGGCGAACTTGCAGGCGTTTCACGATACGGAACTGCGGTGGCGCAGCCTGCTGGCGCCGGCACGCCAATTGGGCCATGACGGCTGGTATCGGCAAGGCCGGGCGGCGCTGTCGCTGGGCGGCTGCTCGGTTGCGGTCGGGCTGGGTGTGGCGGCCTTGGTACTGGTTGGGTTCTGGGCTTGATCACCGCTTCAGCATCCCTGTACGTCCCTGCCCCTGAGCATGCACCGTGCGCATGCCCGACTTCAGTTGCTCGATAGCCTGGGTACAGACATGTCGTGCCTGGGCTCGCTCTTCGTTTTGCACCGCCTCCTGCCTACATGACAGGCACATCCGCCTGTTCGGCCAACGCCACCCTGACTGGCTGTTGCAACAACCCTCGGGGCAACCGAAAACCTTTGAACGGTTGTTGAGTAATTGGGTTGAAGGCCTTTTCCGCGTTCAGCCTGTAGCGCATCACACCATCACCTGTTTTGAAGCTCAGGTCCACGCTGGTTGCCGTACGCCCATTGAGCGCACCGCGGCTCAGCAGGCGAAACATCGACCAAGGCCCTCGATACTCCAGGCTGCTGCTATTGCCGTTCTGCCTGAGCAGGGTCAGGTTGCTGCGCACGTGTTGCCCCAAGGTATTGGGCCAGACAATACCGGTGATCTGGCTTGGGCCGTGGGTGTAGGAAATCAGCTGGCCATCCAGATCCAACAGGCTGGTGCGTTGATTTGCACTAAGCCCCAACGGCTCGATACTGAACTGCACGCTGAGGTTACCGCGCTGATCAAAGAACGTTTCGCGGATGCGATCGGCCCGTTCCAGCTGCTCGATCACATCGGTACGGATCAGGGAGCGCCCCTGCAAACCATCCTGCAAGGCTTCCAGATTGTCCTTGAGGAAAAGCTTCAGGTATTGATCCTGGAACTGCTGCAGTCGCCCCTTCGGCCCGAAGAACGCCTCAAAGTCTTCCAGCGAAGCGTCGGGTGCCCTGACTACGAAAGGGTAGCGCTCTGCCAGGCGCTGCTGGAAGAAGCTGTAGACTTCAGCATCCCATCGCCGCTCCAACTCGCGCAACGCTTCAACGTTCAGCACCTGCGCCGTTTGATCTGCCACCTTTCTAACGTGATGATTGATTGGCTCCGGCAAGCCAGTGGCAACGCGTTGCAAGGTGCCGATGGGGTCGTGCCCGGTCATTGAAAAGCGTTGATGCACTGCGTGCAGCGCAGCCTTGCCTCGGTCTGGGCTACCCTGTACCGCCTTGGCATAGTCGTGGACGGCGACTATGGCTGCGTGGGTTTCATCGTAGTAGCTCGGTTTTTCGCCTGCAGCGTGCAACATGGCGCTCAAGCCTGCAAACGCCCGCTGGATGACCAGCGCCTGTTGTTGCTCAGGCTTGCTGTTGACCGAAACTGGCGAAGGGGCCTCATCCGCCACGCCAACATTAACCGGTGATAACAGCGAACTGTTGTCGCGAACCGTCTCCAGCAATCGGTGCAACGGCGCCGCTGGCCCAGCCAACTGTTCAAGGATCGTGACGCCATGATCCAGGTCTCGAAAATCCGCCACGGAGAATGCGTTCAAGGCGCGGCGCCAGCTGTCGATGTAGTCGGCGCTGTACAGGTTGCGCAGGCGCTCGTTCAGCGCAGCCTGGTCGGCATCGGAGTAATCCAGTTGAGCACGTTCCCCCAGTACCCACTGGTCGATCATGGCCATTTCCGTAAAGCGCTGACTACGCGGTTCAAAGTACTCCTTGAAGCCTTTGGCGGTGAGCATTGGCGCCAGCAAAACACCATTGTCGCCCTGGCTCGAGCCGGAAGACAGCTGGTAAACGACATCGAACGCAGGCCCCACCTGATGACGCAGGTCCAGACCGGTATGCAACTGTTCCTGGGCCTGCTGCTTCAGGCCCGCATACACGCGTTGTGGCAACGGCACCTTACGCAATGTCTGCTGCACGTGGCTGACACGCTGGCGATACTGCGGCAGGTCGGTATCCGCGTAGGCCAGCGCATACTTCAGGTGCCGCATGAGGTCTCGTTGCAGCTGCCCCTGGCCGGGGAAGGCCTGTTGCCATTGTTGCGCCATCCAGTCCTCGACCCATTCCGCTCGACGGTTCCGGCGATCCTCAAGCATCCGGTAAACCCGGAGCGCGGTCATTTGCTGCTCGCTGCCGGGGGGCGCCGCATCCATGGCCTCGATCACGCCGCTGGCCAACGCAGGCAAGAAGCGCCTGGACAACAAGCTGAGGTACGCCTCATCCACGGTCGGCCCGATGGTACGGCCCTGGTACAGCCCCAGATCAGCAACACCCGGCCACGCAGCGCGGTAGTCGCCAAACACTGCTACCGCATCGCGGATCTGGTCCAGCGGCTCCAGCAAGTTGCGCCCGGTCGGGTCCAGACGCTGATCCACTTCGTGATGGCTGTACTCCCGGCTCTTGGCCAGCACGCTGGCGGCCTTGACGCCATTGATGTCGAAGTAACGATGCCAGCTGGCGATGGCGACGCAGAAGGCCAGAACGCCTACAGAAGAACCCACCCACAGCAGTTGGCGCTTGCGCCGAGCCACCCTGACGTTATCGCCGGCAAGGCCGGCCTCTTTGTAGATGACCCGTCCAAAGGCCTTTTGAATGAAGTAGGCCAACGCCTTGCCCTGCGTCTTGCCCTCAACCAAGGGGAGGCTGGTCTTGTAAGGCTGCGCCGCCTCACGGACAAAGGCGTTGCGCACGTCACCGTGCTGGACGACTGACGACCAATACACACCGCGCACCAGCGCCGGGGTGGTGAAACGGTCACTTGCCAAGGTCTCGCGCAGAAAGCCCAACAGTACTGGGCGCAACCCGAGCAACTGCCTATGCAGTGAGTAGAGACGTGAACGCAACGCAGGGCTACCCGGCACGTCCAGCTGATCGATCACCTGCTCGAACAGCTGCTCCAGCAACCGATCGTAATGTTCGCCATACTCGCCTAGCCAAGCGTCGAAGGTATCGACCGCATCCAGCTTGAACGTGAATCCAAACAGGCTGTTGCGCTTGGCGGCCGAAAGCTTGCTGTAGAATTGGTCGAAGCCGTCCAGCAGATCGAATTTGCTCAACACGACATAAAGCGGCAAGCGCGAGCCCAACTGGCTGCTCACCTCGTAAAGACGTGTGCGCAGCAGGTGGGCAAGGGCCGTGCGTTGCTCGACGGTACCGTGCAGTAGCGCAGGCAGGTCGACAACCAGCACCAGGCCGTTGAGGGCTCTCTGGCTTCGATTGCGCTGCAGCCAATCCAGCAGATGCTGCCACAAGTTGGCTTGGGTTCCAGGCGGTACCGAGGACTCAGCGTCACTGGAGCCACTGCTCAGCGAATCTACGGGACCGTTCTGGCTGATAAAGGCACCGGGCGGGTCGATGATCACCGCATCATTGCTGATCCACCATCCCACGGGGTAGGCGAGCGCCTGCGCAGGCCGGCCTCGTGCCTGGGCCTTGTCGATGCGGGTCAACGAGAAACTTTGATCGGTGCAGTCAATAAAGCTGCTCTTGCCGGCCTGCCTGGCGCCCAGCACGAGGTACCACGGCAATCGGTACAGCGCGCGACGCCCACCGGCATTGTCCAGATAGCGTGCGAGCGCTTGGCTCAACCCCTTCTCTTGTGCGTGAACGAACGGTAGCGCCGGGTCCGCCTCGGCGTCCATTGCCTGCTGACGCTCTGCTTGCAAGCGGCGAAAGCGCGTTCTCAACACGACCAACCAGCACAACAGCACCATCAACAAGAGCACCAGGCTGGCCACACTACGATGCACCACACTGGCCAACGGCTGCTGATCGCGCCACGTCCATTGCGGGCCGAGCCACCAGATGGCAACCAGCATCAGCACAGCACCAAGCCCAAGTAGCAGCGGCATTGCCAGACCGATACGGGTCATGAGCGGCCAGCCCCAACGTTTGAGGTACTTCCAGAGTTGATTCATCGAGGCTCCTGCTCCTTGTTCCGATCGGCCAGCACGTGGGAGGACGCGTATTGTTGAAGCCGCTGGAATACCTCGGGCTCCCAGTCGCTGGCGGTGGTTTGCTGCATCGTTCGCGCGACCCCGGCGCACAGGTCCTGGGCTAACCAGGACACGCCTCGTGCGGCCAACAGATCAGCTGCGATGACGGTGGTATGACAGCGCTCGCGAGGGGCTCGAAAATCTGCCTGCATCCCCTGCAGCCTTAGCAACACCGGTTCTACGCCGCCGCTTTCCAGCTGGCTGACCAGTTCTTCGCGAAGGCTGGCGAACTCTTGGGAGGCTGCCGCTTGCTCGGACTGCCCGTCTGCCCTTTTGAGCCAGGCCAGGCATTGGTCGTCGACAAACACCTGACCGTCGCTGAAGCACAGCTGCTGCAGCGCTGGCATGCGCAGCACGAAACGAGCGGTCGCCGCACGGATGGCCTCAGCCACTTCGCCCATCGCCAGCCGCGACGCGGCGGTCGCGGCAAGAAAGCTGCCGCGAATCCAGAAGGGAGAAGCCGTCACACTTTTTTCAACTCGCTGGAGCAACGCCGCGTCGATTACGGTGCCGGCGATGGCATCCTCGTAGTCACTGGCAATATCCCGTGGTACTGCCATCAACTCTGTACGGCTGCCCTGCCGGGTTTGCGGTGCGGCCTGAATGTGGGCCCACAGGCCGAAGCGGCGCAGTTGATAGCCGGTAGGGTCGTACGGGTCCTGCTGGTTGATCAGCTCGGCCATGCTCAACATGGCTCGGCGCGTCTCGCGCTCGTTACCGATCGACATGCGGGGTTTTGGCGTGGCGATGACATCAGCCTGCGGCGCAGGTTGCGGGCTCTCCACCGGCGCCTTGGGCGCATCGCGCTCGCCAATACCATTGGCAAGCGCCGTGTGTTTGTGCAACAGGCGCTCCAGCTCACCCAGAACAGCCGGGTCAAGCTGGGCAGCTTGCTGCTGACACATCAAACGGGCCAATGCACGCTTCGCCGCTGCGGCGTGAGTCGCGGTGTACGTGAAACGATCAAGGCGCGGCAGCGCATCGATCAAGCGATTGAACAACAGGCCAACGATCTTGCGCTTGGTCAGGAAGCCTTTCGGGCCAGGCGTTGGATGAGCGGTTTCCCAATAGTTGTCGATCATTCCGCCCAGCAACGCCAAGGTGAACCCCCAGCGCTCCCAACAGCCACTGCGCAGCCACGCAACGCTCAAGTGCGCGACGATCCGCAGATGCTTGCACTGTCGCTCCAGGTACTGAGCAGAGGCCTCCTCGATGTAGTTCCAGTCGATAGACGCTTCCTGCAGCCCACCCAGCTTGACCATCTCCTGGTCAATGGCCTGGTAGGTTTCGTCTTCCACATCGAACAGTCCCGCCGGCACCTGGGTATCGATGGGTGCGAGCAACCGTGTGACTTCTTGCGCCTCGACCTCAGCTACCAGCGACATGTCTTGCGAGCCTCGTCGATAAGCGGGTCCAACCCCTGAGCGTCAAAAACGAGTCCATCAACGGCAGGGTTGTCGCTCTCTACGTGAATGCGATGGGCCCCGATCAATTGCCTGATCTGCTCGATACCCGGCAAGCCTCTGCCGGCGTCGAGCACTTGGCCGTTTTCCATCACTTGCCACGGTGTGGGTACAGTAGCGCCCCGCTCCCCTAGCAACCGTACCTGCACTCGGCTGGCATCGACGGGTTGGGCGGTGACCAGTTGCAACCTCGAGATGTTCTGCACGCAGCTGATGATCAGGTAGGGGTGCGGTGCAACTGAAGCAATCGCAGGGGCAGAGATCATGAGCCCGCCTTCTTCAGAGCGGAGGCGAAACCTCAAGTCCTCGGGCGCCCGCCCCGTCTCATGGATCAATACGCGACGCACCGTGGGTGCCTCCAGCTCCTGCGCTGACCACTGTCGGTGCGGCGTGAATCCCGGCGTACCCGCCGCCTGATCGAAACACGCCAGGCGCTCGATATTGGACACGATCCGTGAGCAGTCCTGCGATGCGCGGGTTAAGGCAGGCATTAACAAAAACAGTAATGAAAGTCCGACGCCACCTGCATAACGAATAATCATCTCACCTTAACTCTCCCGCTCAATAGCACACATACACGAGCATTAACCCGGCCACCCCAACAACAAAAAAAAGGCTAGTACACAAACTCACCATTATTCAACAAATTATTTTGTTACATATTAGAACTCGACGCTCGGCGATTATCAAGCGCATGGTTTTTAAGCAACTCACAACTCAAACTCCAGGCATCATGTTTACCCCATGTTTAACACACAAGCCTTACTTGTAGGAAACGTCCTACATATAAAACCCACACTGGGAAATACATATAACCATGACTAAATCCTCAGGCTCCGTTGCACCCAAAGAACGCATCAACATCAAATATGTGCCCGCCACCGGTGACGAGCAGGCCGAGGTAGAGCTGCCGCACAAGATGATGGTGCTGGGCGACTTCGGCCTCGATGACAGCCGCTCCCTCGAAGACCGTCAGGTCATGCGCATCGATAAACACACCTTCAACAACGTGTTGAATGACGCCGATGTGAGCCTGGCCATGTCGGTGCCCTCCGCGCTTGACGCTACTCCGGATGCAGAGCTGGCAGTCAAACTGCAATTCAAGTCCATCCAGGACTTCGGCCCAGATCGCATCGCACGCCAGGTGCCCGAGCTGAACAAGCTGCTGCAGTTGCGTGAAGCGCTGGTTGCCCTGAAAGGCCCGCTGGGCAACGTGCCCACCTTCCGCAAACAGCTGCAGCAGCTTCTGAACGACGCGCATGCCCGCAAGCAACTCGCGCAAGAACTCGACCTGGTGCTTGAAGCGCCAAAAGCAGACTGAGACAACGGAGCGTCCCCATGCCAAAGCCAAGCACAACTGTCACTGTTGAAACACAGGCCGAAACACTGAGCAATGCCACCTTGCTCGACCAGATCATGGCAGAGACCAAGTTGGTTCCCACACAAGAGGGTTACCAAGTGGCCAGGCAGGGTGTATCCGCCTTCATTGCCGAAATTCTAAAAAACAATGACCCAGATCAATTGATCAACAAACACCGCGTCGACCAGATGATTGCCGAGCTGGATCGGGTCCTCAGCAAGCAGATGGATGCCATTCTGCATGAACCCGCGTTCCAGCAACTTGAATCCTCGTGGCGCAGCCTCAAACTTCTGGTCGACCGCACGGACTTTCGCGAGAATATCAAGCTCGAAGTCTTGCACGTCAGCAAGGAAGACTTGCTCGATGACTTCGAGAACGCCGCCGACATTACCTGCAGTGGTATTTACAAACACGTCTATACCGCCGGTTACGGCCAGTTCGGTGGCGAGCCGGTCGCGGCAATGGTTGGCAACTACAACTTCGGCCCCTCTTCGCCTGATATCAAACTGTTGAGCTACATGGCGTCAGTCGGTGCCATGTCGCATGCGCCCTTCATTGCGGCACCCTCCCCAGAGTTTTTCAACCTGAGCAGCTTCGAAGCGCTACCCAATCTGAAGGAAATCAAAGACATCTTCGCCGGCCCAAGGCATGCCAAGTGGCGCGCGTTCCGCGAGAGCGAAGATGCCCGCCACATCGCGCTGACCGGGCCGCGCTTCATGCTGCGCTCCGCCTACCATCACCAGGACCAGCCGATCAGCAGCTTCAATTACGATGAGAACATCAACGGCCGGCACGACAATTACCTGTGGGGCAGCTCAGCCTTCCTGTTGGCCAGCTGCATCAACGACAGCTTTGCCCGCTACCGCTGGTGTCCCAACATCATCGGCCCACAATCGGGTGGTGCCGTCGAAGACCTGCCGGTGCATCTGTACGAATCGCTGGGGCAGCTGCAGGCCAAGATCCCTACCGAGGTACTGATTTCCGACCGCAAGGAATTCGAGCTGGCCGAAGAGGGCTTTATCGCCCTGACCATGCGCAAGGACAGCGACAACGCCGCGTTCTTCTCAGCCAACTCGGTGCAGAAGCCGAAAAACTTCCCCAAGACACCCGAAGGCCTGCAGGCACAGACCAACTACAAGCTCGGCACCCAACTGCCGTACCTGTTCATCGTCAATCGCCTGGCTCACTACATCAAGGTGTTGCAGCGCGAGCAGATCGGCAGCTGGAAGGAGCGACGCGACCTTGAGTCCGAACTCAACAAATGGATCAAGCAATACGTCGCCGACCAGGAAAACCCTTCGGCCGATGTGCGCAGCCGTCGGCCGCTGCGTGCTGCCAGGGTCGAGGTCTCGGACGTGGCGGGTGATCCGGGCTGGTACCAGGTCTCGCTCGCCGTGCGCCCGCACTTCAAGTACATGGGCGCGAACTTCGAAATTTCCCTGGTAGGCCGGCTCGACACGCAATGAGTGGTTTCTTCGATCGCTTGATGGCGGACCCGTCCGCCATCCGGGAGCCGTCTCGCCAGGAAAACGCTTCGCACAAGTTCGCGGCCATCAAGCGTCACCTCGAAACGTTGCTGAACGCTCGCCAGGGTTGCTCCCAAAGCAGCCCCGACCTGGGCCTGCGCGACTTCAACGGGCATGACGTCAGCAGCGGCGACCTGCTGCAGCAAGTGAGCGCCGATATCCGCCGTACCCTCCAGCGCTTTGAACCGCGCATCCACGTGCGCGCGCTCAAAGCGGTACCGGATTGTCACGCCCCGTTGGAACTGCATTTCAGGCTCGACTGCCAGGTGCAGGTCAACAACCAGGCAGAGCAGTTGCAGCTGGAGCTGCTGGTAAACGGACACAACCGCTACACCCGAGTGAGGTGACCCATGTCACTGAAGGACAGATTCAGCGAAGAACTGCGTTACCTGCACGAGTTGGGAAACGACTTCGCCAAGGACAACCCTCAGCTTGCCCGGCTGCTAGGCAAGGCGGGCAGCGACCCTGATGTCGAGCGGTTGATGGAAGCCTTTGCGTTTCTAACGGCCAAACTTCGGCTGAAGCTGGAAGATGACCTGCCAGAACTCACCCACCCCATGCTGCAGATACTGTGGCCCAACTACCTGCGCCCGTTGCCCAGCGCCACGATTATCCGATTCTCGCCACGCAAACAATCGCTCAGCCAGTCACAGCACATTCCCAAAGGTGCAAGGTTGTTCTCGAAACCCGTCGACGCCGTGCCCTGCGAGTTTCGTACCTGCACGGGAGTGAGCCTTCATCCATTTGAAATCAGCGCCGTCAGCGCAACCCAGACACTCGACAGTTCTGTGGTTCGCATCGGCCTGCAAACCTTGGTCGAACGGCCACTGAATACGTTGGGCTGCACGCGTCTGGACTTCCACCTGAGCGGCGACAACCGCACCGCTCTGACGCTTTATCTATGGATCTCTCAATACCTCAAACACGTCAGCGTGATCATGAACGGCGAGGTGCGCCGGCTACCGGCCAACAGCATCGGGTTCCCAGGTTTCAGCCCTGAGGAGGCCTTGCTGCCCTACCCGCAAAACGTGTTCGATGGCTACCGGATTCTGCAGGAATACTTCGTGTTCCCGAAGCGCTTCCACTTCTTCAGCATTACCGGCCTGGAAAAGCTGTGGCCGGCACAAGCCTGCCAGCAGGTGGGCATCGAGTTGCATTTCACGCGTCAACTGCCAGACCCCCTGCGCGTTGGCTCAGAAGATTTCAGCCTGTTCTGCACCCCGGCGGTCAACCTGTTCAAGCACAGTGCCGAGCCCATCGACCTGGCCAGCGAGGCTGCCCAGGTAGAGCTGAAGCCCAGAAGCGAGGCGCAGTCCGCTTACGAAATCTTCAGTGTCGACAAAGTCATCAGCACCCGAACGACCACTGACGGAAGTACCGGGGAGCACCTGCGGACTTTTCGCCCTTTCGAATCGTTCGCCCACGAAATCGAGCATGCCCAAGGCCGCACGGCGCTCTACTACCGCTACCAACTCGAAGAGTCCCTGCGCGGCGATGGCGTGACCCACCGCATCGCCTTCGTGCGCGCCGATGCCAACAACTATATAGGTGAGCTTGAAACTGCATCCATCGACCTGACCTGCACCAACAGGGACTTGCCGCTGGCGCTGGGCGTGGATGACATCAACGTCCTCACCGAAGTCACGCCGCCCCTGGCGACCTATACCAACATCTGCGCCCCCACCCGCCCCTACCGGCCCGTGCTGGATGGCCAGTTGCAGTGGGCGTTGATCTCCAACATGTCGCTCAACTACCTGTCGCTGCTGTCGGTCGAGCCGCTCAAGGCGGTTATTCGCACCTACGACTTCGCGGCGTTGCACGACATCCAGCAAGCGCGCACTACCCACAAACGCCTCGACGGTATTCGCGAAATCCACACACAGCCCATGGACTGGCTGATCAAGGGGCAACCCATTCGCGGCCTGCACACCCGGCTGAAACTGGACCAGACCGCCTTCCTCTGCGAAGGCGACCTCTACCTGTTCGGCTGCGTGCTCGCGCACTTCTTCGCCCTGTACGCCAGCATCAATTCCTTCCATCAACTGGAAGTGATCAACACCACCAACAACGAGCACTACACATGGCCCATCCAGACCGGCAAGCAACCGCTGATCTAGCCGACAAGCTGCTCGCCAACGCGCACCAGTACAACTTCTTCCAGTTGCTGGAGCGGTTGCATGGCCTGCACGGCGACGACCTGGAACCGCGTTGGGCGGATGAGGCCACCCGGCTGCGCGTACGGCTGGCCTGCGACCCGCGCCTGACCTTTCCCGTCGCTGATGTGTACAAGGCCGAGCGTATGCCCGGGGAGGATGAGCGCTATCGCGTGTGCACCACGTTCATGGGGCTGCACGGTACCGACTCGCCCTTGCCCACCTATTACCTGGAGCAAGTGGCTTATGAACATGCCCAGGGTGTAGGCGTGCGGCCGGCCTTCTTCGACTTCTTCAACCACTACCTGCTCAGCCTGCTGTACCGAATCTGGCGCAAGTACCGCTATTACATCCGTTTTCAACCCGGTGCGCGCGACGGGTTCTCCCAGTACATGTTTGCCCTGCTCGGGCTGAACGACAAACAGCTGCGCGGCGACACGACACTGCCCTGGAGCCGCCTGCTCAGCTTTGCCGGGGTTATCGCCAGCCGCAGCCGCGCACCGGGTACCGTCGCCGGCATCATCGCCCACTGCTTCGATCTGACGCACGTGCAGATCCGCGAATTCGAGACGCGCTCGGTCACCACCAACAGCAAACAGCTTGTAAGCCTCGGGCACAGCAACGGCGAGCTTGGCAGCACGTTCATGGTCGGCACCCGCACCCGCACCCGCAGCAGCAAGTTCACCATCGTCATCAGCGAACTCGACCAGGCGCAGCTGCATGACTTGCTGCCCAGCGGCATCAACTTCGGTCGCTTGCGCGCCTTGATTGATTTTCTGCTGCGCGATGGCCTGGCGTATGACCTGGAGCTGCGCCTGAAACAAAACGCACTGTCGCCGTTCTGCCTGCACCGCAGTCAAGGCGCCTACCTGGGCTGGACCAGCTTTGTCGATGACCGCGATGGCCAGATCAGTCCCGTTGTCCGCTTCCGGGGGCGCTCATGAGCACATTGACCTTGTGCATCATCAATCTCGACCAGGTGCAGCACACCGTCACCCTGCGTCACCGGTTCGATCGCACGGGCGGCACCATCGGCAGCGACGGGGCCGATTGGGTGATCAAAGACCCCATGGCGGCGTTCGAGGCGCTGGCTGATGCGGCGCCATCAACCGCGAACCCGCTGCAACATCTGACGGCGGGAGAGCGCACATGAGCCGCCTGGCCTTCTTGATGGCGCCTTTGCTGATCGTGCTGGTCGGGCTGCCTGGTTGCAAGTCCTTGAGCAGAGCCACCAAGGTGGTGCTGGACCACTCGTTACCGATCGGGCCGCCCAAGGACGCCCCAACCCAAGTCGCGTTCAGCATCAACGTCAGCCCAACGCTCAACGGCAACCCGAACAGTACCGACGTGGCGGCCATCCCCGAGAGCATCCTGGAACCCAGCCCCTACGCAGTCACCTTGAGCGCCGGCGATCCGCACGCACTGACCGACAAAGTCGGGACTCTGTTCGAATACCTGCAAGTGCAATTCCCCGCCATGTCCCCCGTGGAAACCGGCGAAGAGGACCTGAGCGAATGGGCTCGCTCCCCGATGGAAGAAAGCTCGCCCGGCAGCTATGACGACCCCACGGTGGTGCTCACACTGCCGGGCAGCAAGGCCGAAGCCAGCGTGCCTGTCGCCACACCGATTGCCATCAAGATCCTGCAACTGCGCGATGACTCGCTGCTGCGCAACAGCGTGTACCAACTGCTGGACGATGACCCCGCCAAGGCACTGCGCAGTACCTACATCCGCGATGACGATTACCTGCTGAACCCAGGCCAGTTCAAGTTCATACCGTTTGAGCCCATCGAGCCCGAGACCCGCTTCGTCGCGGTGATCGGCGACTACAGAAACCAGGAGAACGCGACCTGGCAGCAAGTGTTGCGGATTCCGCCACGCGGCCACCAGATCATTCTCTCAGTGCTGGTCAATGACGCGCAGATTCTGCTCAAGGAGGAGGAATGACAGCGCCTCTGCACCCTATCCCCCTTACTCACGCTGACACGGAGCGCTCATGAGTTCACGTAACCCCGTTCTGTGGCCCGAAGGCCTGTTCGTCAAACCACAACATTTCCAACAAGCTGCGCGGGCCAGTGAAGCGGCCTTGCATCAGCGCCTTGGCAGCCTCAACGCGGCCTTCTACGGCTTCAGCGAACTGCAGTTGAGCAACGAATACCTGAGCCTGGGCAAGGTCGCCATCACCAAGGCGCGGGGCATCATGCCCGATGGCACAGTGTTCGATATTCCTGCCGATCTGCCGCCGCCTCCACCCCTGGAAATCGAGGACGACGGTTCGAAAGACAGCGAGATATTCCTGTGCTTGCCGCTGCGTACCGAGGGGGGCCGTGAAGTCAGCTGGCCCGACAATGCCGCCAACTTCCGCTACAACGCTCAGGCAGAGGAGATCAAGGATACCCACAGCGCCGACGGTGACCTGGTGCAGGTCGACCTGGCCGTGCCCAACCTGCAGCTCAAGCGTAAAGCCGATGACAGCAGTGCCTACACCCGCCTGGCCCTGGCACGTATTCTGGAACGGCGCCCCGACGGTAGCCTGCAATTGGATGAAGCGTTCTACCCCACCAGCGTTTCGGTGCGGGCAGTGCCGGCCCTTCAGCGTTTCCTTGAAGAAATCACCAACACCCTGCGCGAGCGTGCGCGCAATCTCGCCGCCCGCATTGGCGCTTCGGGCCAGTCGGGTATCGCCGACATTCGCGACTTCAACCTGCTGCAGGCCATGAACCGCTGGTGGCCATGCTTCAACCACCTGGCCAGGCAAGGACAAACACACCCCGAGCAGTTGTACCTGTCCATGAGCCAGGCCTGTGGCGAATTCGTCACCTTCACCGACGAGAACCGGCTGCCGCAGGAATACCCGGCCTACCACCACACCGCACTGCGTACCTCGTTCAAGCCCCTGGAGGACACGCTCCGTCGAGCCCTGAGCACGGTCCTGCAACCCCGCGCCGTGTCACTGCCGCTGGAGACCCTGGACTTTGGTGTGATGACGACCACGCTGGAAGACCGGCGCCTGATAGACGAAGCCGATTTCATCATCGCCGTGCGCGCCAACCTGCCGCCGCAGACGTTGCGCCAGATGTTCATACAGAAAGCCAAGGTCACCTCACTCGAGTCCTTGAATGACCTGGTGCCTTTGCAACTGCCGGGCATCCCGCTGCTGCCCTTGCCTGTCGCACCACGCGACCTGCCCTTCCATGCGGGCTTCAGCTACTTCGAACTGGACCGCCGTGCCCCCGCCTGGGCCTGCATGAAGATGGCCAACGGCTTCGGCTTCCACGTTGCAGGTGAGTTCCCAGGGCTTGAACTGCAGTTCTGGGCGATCAGGGGTGAATGATATGGAAAACAGTAACCCTACCCTCAACGACGCGAAGCACGTTGCGGATACGGATTTGCACTCGATGCTTGAGAAGTCGCTGCCCAACGACGCACCCGCACCTGCAGCTTCCACTGCATCTGCACAGGAGCAGAAGCCGGAACCTGCATATCAGGGCTACCCCGCGGATCCGGAGTTTCAGCTCAGGGGTGGCTGCGCCAATCTCATGCTGGATGCCGCGGCGCCCTTGTTCGGGCTGGTCATGCGCCTGCGCACGCTCGATGAACTGCCCAACATCAAAGATGTGCATCAGCAAGTACGTATTCAGATCGACAGCATCCGGGAAGAAATACGCCAGCACGGCTATGAGCCCGCCCAGCTGTTGGCGTACTCCTACGGCCTGTGCCTGTACATCGATGAAGCGGTGATGGATCGGCCCTGGGGCAAAAGCAGTTGCTGGAGCCACGAGCCGCTGCTCAGCATCTTTCACGACGAGACCTGGGGTGGGGAAAAAATCTTCACCGTGATTACCCGCCTGATGCAGGAGCCCAAGCGTTATCAGGACGTACTGGAGTTCATGTACTTCGCCCTGTGCCTTGGGCTGAAGGGCAAGTATGCGCTCGCGCCGAAAGGCGAAGAAACACTCAACGCACTGATTCACCAACTGCACGGGATCATCCGCGAACTGCGCGGCCCCACCCCCGAAGAAGTCTGCGACCCCTACACCAACGTCGCCCCAAAAAACTTCCGCATGAGCCGGATATGGCCGTGGTGGAGCCCGTTGGTCATCTCCGCCATCGCCATGGCCGTGGCCTACGGGATCTACAGCTATCGCCTGCACCTGATCACAACCGAGGTGCTGGAGTCGCTGAACGGCATTTTGCAGCAATAGCCAACCGTGACACAGCACCACTGAGTTCAACGAATTCGCGAGGTTTTTGCCTCGCTGACAAGCCCATCGTTTCCGATGGCCACGCCACCTGTGGTGCGCGTGCTTTACCCACATGGACGCAGGAGTAACTGCCATGCCAACACCCGCTTACATCAAGATCGTAGGCCAGACCCAAGGCAACATCACCGCTGGCGCCTTCACCGCTGACTCCGTCGGCAACGTGTTCCAACAAGGCCATGAAGATCAGATTCTGGTTCAGGAAATCAAGCATGAGGTGACTACGCCCACTGCCCCCCAGAGCGGTCAACCGAGTGGCCAGCGCGTGCATAAGCCTTTCATATTCACCAGTTCACTGAACAAAGCTACCCCCCTGATGTATCAGGCACTTGCCACCGGCGAAATGCTGCCAACGGTCGAGGTCAGCTGGTATCGCACCTCCTCGGAAGGCAAACAAGAGCATTTTTTCACCACCACGCTCGAAGACGCCACCATCGTCAGCATCAATACCGTGCTTCCCCACGCACTCGACAAAGACAATGAAAACTACACCCAACTGGTTGAAGTATCGCTGGCGTATCGAAAGATCACGTGGGCTCACGATGTAGCCAACACCGAAGGCTCTGACGACTGGCGCGCACCCGCCGCCTGACCTGTGCAAATGCCCCGGGCAGGCGGCCATGCCCGCCCGGGCTTTGTGTTGATTCAGACGGCGGACAAGGATCTTTTATGCCTAGCCAATCTGATTTGCGCTACAGCTTTGAGGCTCTCGTTGGCAAAGCTGAATTCGAAGTGGTGTCGTTCGAACTCCGAGAGGGCATCAGCGCACCCTTTGAACTGGAGCTGAAACTGATCAGCTTCGAAAACGATATCGACTTCGGCCATTTGCTCGACAAACCCGTGCTCTTCACCATCTTGGACGGAGAACGCCCGGTACGGTACGTGCACGGCCTTGTCAGCAGCTTCAGCCAGGGCGAGAGCGGCTTCTACCGCACTTACTATCACGCCTTGGTCGAACCGCAACTGGCCCGCGCAAGGCTGCGCTCGAACTGGCGCATCTTCCAGCACAAGACCGTTCCGCAAATTCTCGAGCTGATGCTCAAGCGCCAGGGCATCGACCAGTACGAACTACGCGCCAGCATGGACCATCAGGTGCGCGAATTCTGCGTTCAGGCCGGTGAGACGGACTTGGCGTTCATCGCCCGCCTTGCCGCTGAAGAAGGCTTCGTCTACCGCTTTGCGCACAGTGAAAAGCTGCACAAGCTGATCATCACCGATCGGCTGCAATCACTCGGGCTGATCAGCCATGGCGCCGTCAAGGCCGACCATGACGACGAGGATTTCGGCGATGACGACGAGCCTGTAGGCCCTGACAGCGTGCTGTACCAAGCCAACAGCGGTGGCGATCAAGCCATACCCTGCCTTCACCGCTTGCGCTACAGCGAGCAGGTGCGCACCGCTCGCCAGGTGCAGCGCGACCACACCTTCACCCACCCGGCCTACCGCCAGGAGCACAGAGCCGCCGGGCCCTTCCTGGAGCATCAGAGCAAAGATTACGAATACTTCGATTACCCAGGCCGCTACAAACGCGATGCCGTGGGCAAGCCGTTCACCGAAAACCGCATCACAGCGCTGCGCCATGATGTGCGTATCGCCGAGGTCCAGGGCGATGACGTGCGCCTGCAACCGGGGCTTAGTTTCACCCTGACCGGTCACCCACGTGACGACCTCAATGCGCATTGGCGGGTGAACACGGTTACCCATAAAGGCCACCAGTTCACCAGCCTGCAGGAAGAAGCCGCCGGCGCCGATGTAAGCACGCGCTACGAGCAGACCGCAGTGCTGGTTCCCGGTCGGACCGAATGGCGCCCCGCGCCATTGAAAAAACCGCGAATCGACGGGCCGCACATGGCCACCGTCGTCGGCCCGCCAGGCGAGGAAATCTACTGCGATGAATGGGGCCGGGTAAAAGTCAGTTTCCCCTGGGACCGCGAAAGCCAGAACAACGAGTTCAGTTCGTGCTGGCTGCGGGTGTCTCAAGGCTGGGCGGGGGGCAGCTGGGGCTCGATGGCCATCCCCCGGATCGGCCAGGACGTGATCATCCATTACGTCAACGGCGACCCCGACCAGCCGATGATCACCGGGCGCACTTACTGCGGTGACCAACTGCCGCCTTACGACCTGCCCGATCACAAGACCCGCATGACCATCAAGAGCCAGACCCACAAGGGGGAAGGTTTCAACGAGCTGCGTTTCGAGGATGAGCTGGGCAAGGAGGAAGTGTTCATCCATGCCCAGAGAGATCAGAACACTTTGGTTAATCACAACCAGTCCCTCTCTGTGGGCGTCGATCGCACCCAACAGGTTGGCCAGGACGAATCGGTCGCCATTGGCCGCAATCGTCTGCGCGTCGTCAAGGCCAACGACACCGTGAAAGTGGGGGGTGGCAAAAACGACCTCATCGCAGGCGACTACGAAGTCGAAGCGGGCAACACGCTACGCCTCAAATGCGGCAAGACCCTTATCGAAATGCACGCCAACGGCACGCTGAACATCACCTGCGAGACCTTCAACTTCACCGCACAGCAGACCGGGCAGATCAACACCCTGGCGGCAAAGCTCGACCTCAACCCAACGGGTGGTTCGTCGGGCGCGGGCGCGAACGGGCGCGACAGCGACTCACTCAAGGCTGACGTGGATGGGCATTTCGACTAGCGCTCGCACAGCCACCCTGCACTGAACTCGAAAAGGACTACCCGAGATGACCCAATACCTGACGCACGATGTAATTCTCGATCTGGGTGATGAAGCCCCCGAGGACTTGACGCTGAACATGCTGCGCTTCCCCAACAGACAAACCACGTTGGTGATCGCTCGCAGCCCTGTTGCAACCACCAAGACCCTGGATGAGGCCTTGGAGGAGCAACTGAACGTATTACGGAAGAAGTCAAAGGCGCTGACCATTACGCCCGCGAAAGTGACCCGCCTTGGAAGCAATGAGCATCCCATCGACAGTCGGGAAATGGCCATCCAGTTCATGGTCGGCGACAAGCCCCACTACCAGCTTCAGGCGGCCTGCCTGATACCGGGGCAGCAACGGATGCTGGTGCTCAACTACAGCAAGCCTGGGCCCTTGAGTGACGACGATATCAGCCACTGGCGTGCGCTTAAAGACGAGCTCCGATTTGCCTGAGCCTCTCCACGCACCAGGACAAGGACTTTCGGATTGCTAGGAGCTTACCGCCAATGGCGCAGATCGTTCATGCCGCCCGAATGGGCGACGCAATTCTTCATCCATCGCTTGCCGCTGAAATGATCAGCGCAGTTGCCGAGGCCGTTATCTATGCAGCGGCCACCGCGGCCGTCGCCGCAGCCATCAGCTTGGCCGTGGTTGGCACCGTAGCCACTGGCGGTGCGGCTGGCGTCGCCATCGCCGCCGTCGCGGGTGTGGCAGTCGGCGCAATGAGCACCCTTTCCGTCGGCGAAGACCAGACTGTCGGCGACGCCATCTCCAGCTTTTGCGACAGCCTTGGCAACAGCGTGGACTCGCCCGATCCCTACGGAAAAATCGAGAGCGGGTCAACCAATGTGCTCATTAACAGTGAGCCCGCTGCGCGCGCGGCCGGCACCACGGGCCCACCTGGAGGCGGCGCAGCCGATACTGAACAAGAGGAACCGTCCATCCTGGAGAACGTTGGTTCCATGGCCATGGCTGCGGTGCCTTATCTCGTCCCGTTCGTGGGGCTGGGGATGGCCATACGTGACATCTTCAACCCGCCCGTCACCACAGCGGCCGACCCAGGCTCGGAACCTGCGAAAGGAGACAAGATCAGCTGTTCGCGCCACCCGCCCCTGCCCGACACCTTCATTGCGCAAGGCTCGGACAAGGTATTCATCAATGGCCAACCCGCAGCGCGTTCAGGTGACAAGACCACCTGCGATGCCACGATTGATGTGAATGAAAACGTATCGCCCAATGTGCGCATTGGTGGCGGTACGGCGACGGTCCGGGACATTCGCAACGGCAAGAGCAAGATTGCGATGTTTACCGGGATTATTGCGGGGATGCTTGTTTCACGGAGAATCAGGCTGCCCCGTAGACGCCCCACAACCGCACCGGTACCAAGACCCAAATCCAAAGGTTGCCCATATAAGGGTAACCCCGTGCTCGTTTCCGCAGGTAGCAAGGTCCTTGTAGGCTCCGAGGAAGTTGACTTCAGTCTTCCCGGCTTGGTGGGTATTGAATGGGCACGAAGCTACGACAGCAATGATAGACGTCCCGACGGCCTATTAGGCATGGGATGGTGCGTACCGTATGAGGTTGAGCTCATGCGTGTGCCACACCCCCATGGGGGAGAACTGTGGATTTACATTGACGAGGAAGGTAACCGACTGGAACTGGGACGCCTCAGTGCCGGTGATGCCTTCGTCAGTGCCGTGGACGGCTTGGCCTTCTTCCAGCTGGAGGACGGCCAGACCGTTGTCGAAGATATCCATGACGGGCTCTATCAGGTCTTCGATACAGATCCACTGAATCCCAAACGCTCACGCCTGATCAGGCTCGGCGACCGCAATCTCAATTGCCTCGACCTGCTGTACGACGAACAAGGGCGCCTGAAAGCCCTCTATGACAAGTACGGCCAAACGGTCGTGCAGCTTCACTATGCCGCCAGGCATCCCCAGCGTGTCAGTGAATTATCACGGGTGTTCCTGAAAAACGGTGGAACACCGACGGTAGAACACAGCGAACTGCTGGTCAGCTATCGCTACACCGACAGCGGGCTACTGCATGAGGTACTGGATGCAACGGGACAACGGGTCCGCCGCTTCACTTATACCCCCGAGGGCTACCTCAACAGTCATCAGCGGGCTAGCGGTGCTGTCCGCGAATACGAATGGGCCCGCTTCGACAGTCCCGTAAAGCGCCCTACTCCCAAGCGCCTGGACGGCACGCCCTACCGCTTGCCTCCACTGTTGGAGCCCCAACCGGATCACGAGTGGCGGGTGATTCGTCACTGGGGCAGCGATGGTGAGGAGTACCGGTTCGAGTACAACCTGGAAGCCGGTGAAACCCTCGTCACGGACAACCTCGGCCGCCGTGATCACTACTACTGGGGGCCATTTTACGAGGTCTATAAACACATCGATCCGCTCGGCAATTGCTGGCAAGAGGAGACCATCGCCGGCCAACTGCTGAAAAGCATCGACCCACAAGGAGGCGAATGGCGCTACAGCTACGACGATATCGGCCGCCTGATCGAAACCCGCGACCCCCTCGGCCGCAGCGAACACATCAAATACCTGCGACATTGGGCACTGCCCGTCCAGGTCACCGATACAGCCGGGCGAACTCGGCAATACGGCTACGACAGCCACGGCAATCTGCTCTGGCAGCAGGACCCGCTGGGGCGCGAGTCACAGTACCAATACGACCCGGAAGGCCGTGTCACCCAGGTCACCGATGCCCTCGAAAAGAGCAAATACCTGAGCTGGAACACGTGCGGTCAGTTGCTCAGCTACCGCGACTGCAGCAATGCCCAGACGCTGTATCACTACGACGCCCATGGCCGCTTGCGCGAAAGCATCAATGCCCGGGGTGAACACACCCACTTCCGCTACGACGCACGAGGTTATCTGGTCGAAAGCGAACGCCCGGACGGCCGCATTGACCGCTATGAGGTCGATGTTGCCGGTCAGCTGACGCGCTATATCGACCCTGCACAGAAAACCCTGCAATTTCGCTACGACCCCAGCGGCCGTTTGGTCGAACGCACGGACGCCATGGGCTACAGCGTGAAGTTCCGCTACGACGCCTATGGTCGGCTACTGCAACTCACCAACGAGAATGACGAGTCATACCGCTTCGGCTGGGACGAACTGGACCGGCTGGTGGCACAAAAAGACCTGGATGGCAGTGGCCGCCTCTATGCCTACAACGTGCTGGATGAGGTCGTTCGTCTTACTCATGTGCCCTCGCCTGACGAGCAGCCGCCCCTGTCCGACAACGCCCCGCCGACACGGACGACTGCCATCCGCCACGACTTCGAGCGTGACGCCATCGGCCGGCTTGTCAGCAAGCGCACTGAAGATGGCACTACCGACTACTGCTACGACGCGGCCGACAATCTGCTGTCCATCACCTTCACAGACAACAAAGGAGAAAAACAGCAACTCGACTACACCTACGACGCCAACGGGCAACTGCTCAGCGAAACCAACAGCGCTGGCTTGCTGCAGTACCGCTACGACGAACTGGGCAACCTGCAGACGCTAGTCCTGCCCGACCAGCGCGAACTCAACCACCTGTACTACGGCAGCGGACACCTGCACCAGATCAACCTGAATGGCCGGGTGATCAGCGATTTCGAGCGTGATGCGGTGCACGACGAGGTCCTGCGCACCCAAGGCAAACTGGTCACCCGCACGCGCTACGACACCAGCGGTCGCCTGGCCGGCAAGGCTATTCACTACCGCGATGCCCCTGCTGAAGTGCTGCCACTGCTGGACAAGGCCTATCGCTACGATGCCAGCGACAACCTGGTTGCCGAGGTACTGACCCAAACCCAGCGCCGCGGGATGACCAACGCGGCCAATGACGAAAACGCGCATCTCGAACAGATCATCGGCCGCTTTCATGACCTACCCCACACGGGCAAGACTTATTCGGGACACAACCGTTACGGCTACGACCTCAACGAGCAACTGCAAACCGTCCAGCAGTCACGCCCCAACTGGCAGGCCACGCAGGTCGAGGATTTCAAGTACGACAAAGCCGGCAATCTGTTCGACGGCCCCAAGCTCAATGGCCTGATCAAGCACAACCGGGTGTTGGTGTATCAGGACAAGCGCTACCGCTACGACCGCTTTGGGCGGCTGTGCGAGAAGCGGATCGGCAGCAATTGGGTGCAGTATTTCGAGTATGACGCCGAACAGCGGCTGGTTTGCGTGGAGCAGTACCGCAGTGGCGTGCGTGAGCGGGTGGTGTTTGCCTATGACCCTTTGGGGAGGCGGATCAGCAAGGAGGTTTATCAGAAGGACTATCCAGAGCCGCGTCGGCGGGTGCTGTTTCACTGGCAAGGGTTGCGCTTGCTTCAAGAAGTGCAGAGTGGGTTGGCTAGCTTGTATGTGTATGCCACTGTGGAGAGCTATGACCCGTTGGCGCGGGTTGACGGTAAACCTGGCAGCGAAGCAATTCACTATTTTCACACTAACTTGGCAGGCCTACCAGAGCAGTTGACTGACTCTGATGGCAATGCAATCTGGCGCAGCGACTACCATGGATGGGGCAAAACCCGCAACGAGTGGCACGGCAGTCGGCAACCTCGAGAGCAAAACTTACGATATCAAGGGCAATACTATGACCGCGAAGTTGAAGCACACTACAATACAACAAGATTCTTTGACTTTGATATCGGACATTTTAATCAGCCAGACCCAATCGGACTGAATGGGGGGCTAAATTTATATAACTTCGCCCCAAATTCAAACACTTGGATTGACCCGCTAGGGTTGACACCTGTTACATTTACAGACAGCAGGGGACTGAGCTTTGAGGTACATGGCTATAACAGCCTTAGTCACTTAAGTGACTCCCAATTAAAGAAAATATTATTCCACAACGGCCCCAGCTCTAAATTTTATGGATTAAGCCCGAAGGACAAGCATGGAAATGTGATAGATTTACATCACTACAAACAACGCACAGAAGGCCCTATTATTGCGATGCCCCAAAAACACCACATCAAAAAATCTAAAGAGCTACACCCACACGGCAATAAAAAAGGGCACGGAATCAGTAATCGAGCAGAATTTAATTTTTGGAAAAGAGAGTTCTGGGCAAATCAAGCCTCTAACGAGTTGCAAAAAAGAATCGATGCGAAATCATCCTCGCCAACCAGGTGCCCATAATGAACAAAAGCCTTCAGAAAAGAATTGAAAAAATAGTGGAGAACGATAATGATCTACGCGGACGACCTGCGACCGACAAAGAAATAAAAGACGCAGAAATAAACTTAAATGTCACATTTGACACCCAGTACATTGATTTTATAAAAATTTTCGGTGGAGCATTTTGCGGCATTGCAATTCATGCCTTCGATAACGGTGACATGATAGGTGACGAAACAGTAACAGAGTTAACTCAGCGCTTTCGCAAATACACCCCCAACCTTTCTAATGAGCTCATGAACTCATATGTAATATCGGACGACGGCGCAGGCAACCCAATATTGATCAGCCGAACCGGCCATATATTGATCTATTTTCACGACAGTGGAGAAGCGGAAGTTCTGCACAACACATTCAACGACTTGTTAAACCAAGCATTATCATAGAAATAACGTTACAAGCATGCGGGTTACCGTATTAGCTCTACCTGAAGGTGAGGATCGACTGCAACGAGTGGGGACGTGTCAAAACTGTTCAGCAGTCACGTCCCAACTGGCAGGCCACGCAAGTCGAGGATTTCAAGTACGACAAGGCCGGCAATCTGTTCGACGGCCCCAAGCTCAATGGCCTGATCAAGCACAACCGGGTGTTGGTGTATCAGGACAAGCGCTACCGCTATGACCGCTTTGGGCGGCTGTGCGAGAAGCGGATCGGCAGCAATTGGGTGCAGTATTTCGAGTATGACGCCGAGCAGCGGCTGGTTTGCGTGGAGCAGTACCGCAGTGGCGAGCGTGAGCGGGTGGTGTTTGCCTATGACCCTTTGGGGAGGCGGATCAGCAAGGAGGTTTACCAGAGGGACTATCCAGAGCCGCGTCGGCGGGTGCTGTTCCATTGGCAAGGACTGCGCTTGTTGCAAGAGGTACAGAGCGGATACTCCAGCTTGTATGTGTATGCAAGCATGGATAGCTACGATCCTCTAGCACGCATCGACGGAAAGTCAGAGAGTGATGAAATTCACTATTTTCATACCACCTTGGTTGGGCAACCGGAGCAGCTGACTGATTCTGATGGCAACACGATCTGGCGTAGTGACCATCACGGTTGGGGAAAGATAATTAATGAGTGGCACAGCCAACAAAATGGACGTGAACAAAACCTGCGAAATCAAGGCCAATACATTGATCGCGAGACTAGACTACACTTCAATATATTCCGATTTTACGACCCCGATATAGGCCGCTTCACAACAACAGACCCTCTCGGGATCGAAGGAGGAGTCAATCTCTACAGCTACGCCCCAAATATAGTAAACTACTCAGATCCGCTTGGGCTCTGCCCCGAAAATGTCAAAGAATATGATATCACCCCATACAGGCCTAGCAATAGCCCCCTCGAAAACCATCATGGCATCCTAGATATCTGGGCGGCACAAAACGTGCCCTCATATGGAGGAAAATATCCCAAAGGGTCTCCTACGATCGTATTGTCTAGTAAAAATCATGCAGCCACCAAGGCGGTGTATCGTGAGTGGCTAAGAGAAAAAACTGGAAAACCTGTGGGAGGCAAAGTAGATTGGTCGCAAATCAGCAATCGAGAGGTCATGCAACTTTCGGAGCGAATGTTTGACGTTGCAGGAGTTCCAGCCACCAGCCGAACCTCCTACTACAGGGCATTGAATAGATATTTACACACAGGCACTTTCTGATCCTAATTTGAGGCAAGCTAAACATGCACACCATAAAACACATACTTGAGAAATTCAGCAATGATCCGAGAATTGAAGTTTTCCCTCCAGACTCACCACTACCCACACTACCCAACTTCCTTAGCTATCCTCCAGACCTCGCTGAATTCTATAAACTTTGCGGCGGCGCCCAGTTGTTTTCCCCAAAAAACGATAGCATCTCTTTCACCATACTACCGCCGCAACAGATCAAGCAATCCAACACAGAAATAGTTGGCACCCCATGCGATGATGATATCTCCTCATCATGGTACCTAATTTGCAAAACCGACAACAACGACTACATCTCCATTGACCTATCAATAGAGCGCTCTGGCCGCTGCTATGACAGCAATTTTGAAATTCATGGCGTCGCTGGAAGTTGTCCCATTATCGCACTGAGCTTCAAAGAGCTATTAGTGAGCATTTACACGTCTGATGGCGATGATATTTTTTGGAGAAACAGAAATTATGGAGATGCTTACGACTAAGAGCAAACATTACAAAGCAAACCAACCACCCCTACATCATGAGCAAAATAAACATTTAAGCCTCGAAGACAGGTCAAAAAATGGCCAGTCATCTGTAGCTTTTCGTGAGTTCACCACAACCAGAAAAACTCGCGAACAAGCCTTTTTAATGAAACAGCAATCAAAGCTTTGAGGGCATTTAAAACACCCTACCATTTTCCACCCACAATCTTTTTAGTGCTTGTCAAATTTTACATACTTCGAGAGTGACGACGATATCAACCACTGACGCGCTATCAAAAGCCAGCTCCGATTTGCCTGAAATTCTCTACTGCCTAGGACAAGGATTTTCGGATTGCCAGGAGCTTATAGCCAATGGCATAGACCTTTCACGCCGCCCGAATGGGCAACCCAATATAGCAATCTGGCCGGGCTACAGGAATAGCCAAGGATTTTAAATGACACTTTCCGAACTCATACAATCAGATACCTACATAAACCTCCTTGACAACCTAGACAAATACATTCCCGAAAAAGTAGATAGACAATCAAAAATTCACGAAACTATTATCACACTCATGGAGAAATGGATTCAATATTCTTCGCTTTCTTGCGACGACTTGCATCACGCCATATTAAATCACCAACAACATTTACTTTTTTATATCATAAAAAAACAAGCAGCCTATACAGAGCCCAACGGCGGCAGGGACAACATAATAAATCTAGCGCCAAAGGTGAACTTTCCTATCAGCCACATTATTGAGTACTGCATATTATCAAGTGAAAAAAGTGAATTATTAGAGTATATAAAAAAATTCGAATACCAGCTCCCCAACAATACACGAGAGAAATTGAAAAAATATTCTCTGAAACCAAGCCCTCGTGAGAAAAATGGTCATTCGGCGATGGAGGAAACGCTGTACGAGGCCACGCGGATCCACGCGCCGAGTTCGACCGAGAACCAAGACAGCAAGCGCGCCACATAAATGCACCAAGCTAAGAAAGGCAATCGGTGGTACTTCGGTATGAAGGCTCACATTGGTGTGGATGCGGAGTCGGTCTTGGTGCACTGCGTGGTAGGCACGGCGGCCAACGTGGCGGATTTCACGCAGGTCGATAATTTGCTCCACGACGACGATGACGTCGCCGCACCGATGCGGATTATAGCGGTGTCGAAAAACGCCCCGAGCAGCTTCCTGAGGAATTGACTTCCGTTTTCCCGGCTTGGTGTACCGGAAATAATCAAGGACAATGGTTAAACAATAAACAGACGCTTTTTAGATTTCCACACTCAAATCCAAGGCAGTCGAAGAAATTAGCAGATATGCCGCGAGTTAGTCTTCCACCCAGGTCACCGATCCCCTCGAAAAGAGCAAGTACCTGAGCTGGAACACGTGCGGTCAGTTGCTCAGCTACCGCGACTGCAGCAATGCCCAGACGTTGTATCACTACGACGCCCATGGCCGCTTGCGCGAAAGCATCAATGCCCGGGGTGAACACACCCACTTCCGCTACGACGCACGTGGTTATCTGGTCGAAAGCGAACGCCCGGACGGTCGCATTGATCGTTATGAAATTGATGTCGCTGGTCAACTGACGCGCTATATCGACCCTGCCCAGAAAACCCTGCAATTTCGCTACGACCCCAGCGGCCGGTTGGTCGAGCGTACGGACGCCATGGGCTACAGCGTGAAATTCCGCTACGACGCCTATGGTCGGCTACTGCAACTTACCAACGAGAATGACGAGTCATACCGCTTCGGCTGGGACGAACTGGACCGGCTGGTGGCACAAAAAGACCTGGATGGCAGTGGCCGCCTCTATGCCTACAACGTGCTGGATGAGGTCGTTCGTCTTACTCATGTGCCCTCGCCTGACGAGCAGCCACCCCTGTCCGACAACGCCCCACCGACACGGACGATTGCCATCCGCCATGACTTCGAGCGGGACGCAATCGGCCGGCTTGTCAGCAAGCGCACCGAAGATGGCACCACCGACTACCGCTACGACGCCGCCGACAATCTGCTGTCCATCACCTTCACTGACAACAAAGGAGAAAAACAGCAACTCGACTACACCTACGACGCCAACGGGCAACTGCTCAGCGAAACCAACAGCGCTGGCTTGCTGCAGTACCGCTACGACGAACTGGGCAACCTGCAGACGCTAGTCCTGCCCGACCAGCGCGAACTCAACCACCTGTACTACGGCAGCGGGCACCTCCATCAGATCAACCTGAACGGCCGGGTCATCAGCGATTTCGAGCGTGATGCGGTGCACGATGAGGTCCTGCGCACCCAAGGCAAACTGGTCACCCGCACACGCTACGACACCAGCGGTCGCCTGGCCGGCAAGGCTATTCACTACCGCGATGCCCCTGCTGAAGTGCTGCCGCTGCTGGACAAGGCCTATCGCTACGATGCCAGCGACAACCTGATTGCCGAGGTACTGACCCAGATCCAGCGCCGCGGGATGACCAACGCTGCCAATGACGAAAACGCGCATCTTGAACAGATCATCGGCCGCTTTCATGACCTACCTCACACGGGCAAGACTTATTCGGGACACAACCGTTACGGCTACGACCTCAAAAGCATCAATGCCCGGGGTAAACACACCCACTTCCGCTACGACGCACGTGGTTATCTGGTCGAAAGCGAACGTCCAGGCGGTCGCATTGACCGCTATGAAATTGATGTCGCTGGTCAACTGACGCGCTACGTCGACCCTGCCCAGAAAACCCTGCAATTTCGCTACGCCCCCAGCGACCGTTTGGTCGAAACCGGGGCAATAGCCGAGATATAAAATTCAGGCATAAAAAAAGAGGCCTTAAAGGCCTCTTCTTTTTGATCCCAGCGACGCACTGAGGATCGAATTTGGAGCGGGAAACGAGACTCGAACTCGCGACCCCGACCTTGGCAAGGTCGTGCTCTACCAACTGAGCTATTCCCGCGTCGTGATGGGTGCCATTCTAGCGATTTCTAAAACAGCGTCAACCCCTTGATTCAAAAAACTTTTATTTTTTTTCCGAACCTTCGCGCAGGTGCGGCCAGGCGGCCAACAGGTAGTGCACCATCGACCACAGCGTCAGCCCCGCTGCCACCAGCAGCAGCCCGTAGCCCAGGATCACCCAGAACGTTACCGCTGGCGGGTTGCCCAGCAGGATCACCAGCGCCAGCATCTGCGCCGCAGTCTTCCACTTACCGAGGTTGGACACCGCCACATGTGCTCGCGCCCCTAGCTCAGCCATCCACTCGCGCAGCGCAGACACCACGATCTCGCGACCGATGATGACCGCCGCCGGCAGGGTCAGCCAGAAGTTGGCGTGGGTCTGCACCAGCAGCACCAGAGCCACTGCCACCATCAGCTTGTCAGCCACCGGGTCGAGGAAGGCGCCGAACGGCGTGCTCTGCTGCAGTCGACGCGCCAGGTAGCCGTCCAGCCAATCGGTGGCGGCGGCAACCGCGAATACGCTGCTGGCAGCCATGTAGCTCCACTCATAGGGCATATAGAAGAGCAGAATGAAGCACGGAATGAGCAGGACGCGTAGAACGGTGAGCAGGTTTGGAATATTCATCGGTACGACTGGCCGCAAGTTGAGCCCGGCATTCTACTCGCTATGCAGGCTGGCATAAATTGATTCGGCAAGCTTTTTACTGATGCCGGGGGCTTTGGCGATTTCATCGATACTGGCGCGGTTGAGCTCCTGCAAGCCGCCGAAATGTTTCAGCAGATCGCGGCGGCGCTTGGGCCCTACCCCAGCCACATCTTCAAGGCTGGAGACTCGACGGGCCTTGCCACGGCGGGCACGGTGGCCGGTGATAGCGAAGCGGTGGGCTTCGTCGCGGATCTGCTGGATCAGGTGCAAGGCCGATGAATCGCCCTTGAGGGTGAATTCGTGATGCACATCGTTCAGGTACAGGGTTTCGAAACCCGCCTTGCGTGTGACGCCCTTGGCCACACCGAGCAGGGTCAGGTCGGTGAAGCCCAGCTCCTGCATCACATCGCGGGCCATGTTCAGCTGACCCTTGCCACCGTCCACCAGCAGCACGTCGGGCAACTTGCCCTCACCGTCCTTGATGCGCCCATAGCGACGGGTCAGGGCCTGATGCATGGCCGCGTAATCGTCACCTGCGGTGACGCCTTCGATGTTGAAGCGGCGGTAGTCGGACTTGATCGGCCCTTCAGGGCCGAACACCACGCAACTGGCCACGGTAGCTTCACCACTGGAGTGGCTGATGTCGTAGCATTCCAGGCGTTGCGGCACTTCATCCAGGCCCAGCACTTCGGCCAGGGCCTCGAAGCGCGCAGCCATGTGCTGGCGGTTGGCCAGGCGGGCATTCAGCGCCTGCTCGGCATTGGTCACTGCCAGTTGTTGCCAGCGGGCGCGGGTACCACGCACCCGGTGGCTGATGGTCAGTTCGCGGCCACGCAGCGTGTGCAGTGCTTCGGTGATGGCATTGAAATCTTCGTGCACAACATTGACGATCAACTCGCCGGGCAGCTCGCGCTCTGCGTTGCCCAAGTAGTACTGGGAAAGGAATGCGGCCATGACCTCGGCCACCTCCTCCTCGATGCCCACCTGCGGGAAGAAGTTCTTGCTGCCCAGTACTCGCCCGCCGCGCACGCTGATCAGGTGCACACAGGCGCCACCCGGGTTGACGAAGGCGGCGATGACGTCGACATCACCGCTGCCGCCCTCGATGTACTGCTGGTCCTGCACGCGGCGCAACAGGGCGATCTGGTCGCGCAGCTCGGCAGCTTTTTCGAAATCGAGGGCCATGGCGGCCTTCTCCATCTCGGCGTTCAACTCATTGCCCAGTTGCTGGCTACGCCCTTCCAGAAACATCACCGAATGGCGCACGTCCTCTGCGTATTCCTCGGCAGTCACCAGGTCGGTGCAGGGCCCTTTGCAACGTTTTATCTGGTATTGCAGGCAGGGTCGGGTGCGGTTGGCGTAGTAGCTATCTTCGCACTGACGCACTGAAAAAGCCTTTTGCAGCAGGCTGAGGCTTTCGCGAATGGCCCCGGCGCTGGGGTACGGGCCAAAATAACGGCCCTTGGCCTTCTTTGCCCCTCGGTGAATGCCCAGGCGCGGAAACTCGCCATCGGACAGAAACACGTAGGGGTAGGACTTATCGTCGCGCAGCAGGATGTTGTACGGCGGCCGCCATTCCTTGATCAGGTTCTGCTCCAGCAGCAACGCCTCGGTTTCGTTGGCGGTGATGGTGGTTTCAACCTGGGCGATGCGCGCAACCAGCGCGGCGGTCTTGGGCGCAAGGCCAGTCTTGCGGAAATAGCTGGCCAGGCGCTTCTTCAGGTTCTTGGCCTTGCCCACGTAAAGCAGCCGGGCTTCGCCGTCGAACATCCGGTAAACGCCCGGGCGACCGCTGCAGGTCGCCAGGAATGCGCTGGCATCAAAGACTTGGGACATGAGGTTTTACAGGCTTGCGTCAACCATACCGTGGCGAACGGCCAGCAAGGTCAATTCGACGTCGCTGGTGACCGAGAGTTTTTCAAAGATCCGATAACGGTAAGTATTGACGGTCTTGGGCGAGAGGCACAACTTGTCGGAGATGATCTGCACCTTCTGGCAGCCGACGATCATCAGGGCAATCTGGATTTCCCGTTCGGACAACGCGTCGAACGGAGAGCCCTGCGGCTGGAACGGTTTCAGCGCCAGCTGCTGGGCGATCTGCGGGCTGATATAGCGCTGGCCGGCAAAGGCCAGACGAATGGCTTGGACCATTTCGTCAAGGCCCGCACCCTTGGTCAGGTAACCGGCAGCGCCGGCCTGCAACAAGCGTGTGGGGAACGGGTCTTCCTCGCACACAGTCACCGCCACTACCTTGATGTCAGGGTGGCTGCGCAGCAGTTTTCGGGTGGCCTCCAAGCCGCCGATGCCGGGCATTTTTACATCCATCAGCACAACGTCCGGCTTCAGCTCCCGGGCCAGTTTCAGTGCCGACTCGCCCGAGTCTCCCTCACCCACCACCTGCAGGCCGTCGATGTCGGCCAACATCCGTGTAATACCGGTTCGTACCAGATCGTGATCATCGACCACTAAGACCCTAATCAAGCACACACCTCGTCAGCAGGGCGATTGGATCCCGCCACCTTAACAAAATTTTTCACGGTGGGCCTAACGCATTGCATCCTTCAGAAACAACTGACGTTCGACGGTGAGAGGCCTCACGATTTGCCGGGGCTTGGCGTCGTTGGCCAACCGCCCCAAAAGGTGCAAGAGCGCCGCCTGATCGTCCAACGGTAATTCCCGAAAAGCCCCCAGCAAACCGGACTCATCCGCGCTCAAACCTTCGAGCGCTGTCGGGGTGCGCAGGCCGCTGAGTACGTACTGCGCATCCACCCCCCTGGCCGCCAATGCCGCCAGGTAATCGACCCGCGGTGTGCGTTCACCGCTTTCGTACTTGCCCTGAGCGTTGGGCTCGACCCCACCGATATCGCCAAATACACGCTGGGTCATACCTAGCCGCTCACGCTCTTCCCGCAGCCGCGGACCGATTCCGTTCATAGAGGCTTCTCCTTTTCCCTAATATCCTCAACACGGTCTACCCGCCTGCAGGCAGCCGTAAACGTTTGGATCCACTATGCCCATGCGCTGCGGTCGCGACAAGCCATCATTTAGCTACTACGTTGATATCCCGCTGCATCCGCACAAAGCAATCGTCTTCACCCATCTCGACGAAGCCGTGACGCTGGTACAGCAGGCGGGCCGGGTTGCTGCGGAACACCATCAGCCGCAACAAGGGAAGGCGCCGCTGACTGGCCCATAGCGCCAGTTCTTCCAGCACCCAGCTACCGACGCCCCGCCCACGGTGTTCAGGCAACAGGTGCAACTCGCGGATGAACAGTGCCTGGCGGTCCTGGCTGAGGCTGCAAAAACCCAACAGGGTGTCGTCTTCGATCACCAGCCACTGCTCGCGCCAGCCCCAGGCTGCGTCGAAGGCTTCTTCGATCCACAGCAGGTCGTATTCGCGGTAGTAGGGCAACATGGCGCGGCGCGTGAGGTCGCGGGCGAAGGTGCAGTGGATGTCTTTGGCGGGAATCAACTGTAAGGGCATCGCATCGCACTCATTGGGCATAACACACCGGCGAACTGCCAGGGCCACACCTGTCCAGTTCGGTTTCCAACCAATCGGCCAGCACCCGGGCATTGTTGTGCTCGCTGTCCTTGCCGGCATAAAGCAACGTCAGCGTGCCCTTCCTGGCCATGTCCAGCAGCGGATACCAGTGCTCGGGGTGGGCTGCCAGCGCTTGCTGGTACCGCTGGGTAAAACCGGCGAAATCCACTTCACCCTGGTGGAACGCCTTACGCAATTCATTCGAAGGTGCCACTTCGCGCAACCACTGCCCATGGAGGTCTTCCTTGCGTTTGTTGCGCGGCCACAGGCGGTCGACCAGTACACGCTGGCCATCTTCATCCTCAACCGCATCATAGACACGCTTGCAGCGAATCATGGGCGTCTCCTGCCATTACCGTCCGTCTTGAGCCTAGATAATTCATTGATCGAGGTCACGGCCGGGTTACGAATTGTTTCTATGCTCAAGGCCTTCGGCACTTTCGCCCAACGCCAACCGGAGCCCCCATGGCAACCCCGTCAGTGGCCAGCAGCCCACTACTGGCCCAACACGACGCCCGCCCGCAGCTCTCCCACAAGCCTGGGCGTGCCACCTTAACGTTGTTCTTCAGCCTGCTGCTGGCTGGTATCGCCTACACCGCCTGGAGCCTCAAGCAGGATGTGACCGCAAGCGGTACGGTCATTACCACGGCCACACCGTTCCTTCTGCTGGGCCTGGCGCTGCTGATTGCCCTGGGCTTCGAGTTCGTCAACGGCTTCCACGACACCGCCAACGCGGTAGCCACAGTGATATACACCCATTCGTTGCCGGCCCCGGTCGCGGTGGTGTGGTCTGGGCTGTGCAACTTCCTGGGCGTGCTTTTCTCCAGTGGCGCGGTGGCGTTCGGCATCATCGCCCTGCTACCGGTAGAGCTGATTCTGCAGGTCGGCTCTTCGGCCGGCTTTGCCATGGTTTTCGCCCTGCTGCTGGCGGCGATCATCTGGAACCTTGGCACCTGGTGGCTGGGCCTGCCGGCATCGTCCTCGCACACCCTGATTGGCTCGATCATCGGCGTGGGCGTAGCCAATGCGCTGATGCATGGGCGTGACGGCACCAGCGGCGTGGATTGGGCCCAAGCCAGCAAGGTGGGTTATGCCCTGCTGTTCTCACCGCTGATCGGTTTTGCTTGCGCAGCCCTGTTGCTGCTGGCCCTGCGCGCGCTGGTCAAACGCAAGGCCCTGTACCAGGCACCGGAAGGCCAGACACCGCCACCGTGGTGGATCCGCAGCCTACTGATTCTGACCTGC
Source organism: Pseudomonas sp. LTR0 (assembly GCF_036630035.1). Classification (NCBI taxonomy): domain Bacteria; kingdom Pseudomonadati; phylum Pseudomonadota; class Gammaproteobacteria; order Pseudomonadales; family Pseudomonadaceae; genus Pseudomonas; species Pseudomonas sp. LTR0. Next base: position 1,906,260 of record NZ_CP123734.1, on the reverse strand, counting down.
ACCGGGGTATCGTTTGCCCACGGCTCCAACGACGGCCAGAAAGGCATGGGGCTGATCATGCTGATTCTGGTCGGCACCCTGCCAATGGCTTACGCGCTGAACAAGACCATGCCCAACGAGCAGGCTCTGCAGTTTTCCGCTGTCGCTGAGGTAACCCGCCAGGCACTGGTACGCAGCGCCCCGCAAGCGGCCCCGGCTGACCCGCGCCAGGTACTGACCCTGTTCATTGCCGAACCCAAGGCCAGCCCGCACCTGGTACCAGCGCTGGCGGCGCTGACCGGTATGATCGGCGAAGAAGTCAAAGGCTATGGCTCGCTCAAGCGCATACCGGCTGAAGCCATGGCCAACGTGCGTAACGACATGTACCTGACCAGTGAAGCCATCCGCCTCATGGAGAAAAACCACCTGGTGACTTTCGATGCCGACACCCACAGCCATGTGCAACGCTTCAAGACCCAGTTGGACGACGCCACCCGCTATATTCCGCTATGGGTGAAGGTAGCTGTAGCCATTGCGCTGGGGCTGGGGACCATGGTTGGCTGGCGACGTATTGTGGTCACCGTTGGCGAGAAGATCGGCAAGACCCACCTCAGCTATGCCCAAGGCGCATCGGCCGAAGTGGTGGCGATGTGCACCATTGGCGCAGCAGATATGTTCGGGCTGCCGGTGTCGACCACGCATGTGCTGAGTTCGGGGGTGGCCGGGGCCATGGTGGCCAATGGGTCGGGGATTCAGAAGCGCACGTTGTTCAATCTGCTGATGGCCTGGGTGCTGACCTTGCCAGCGGCAATGCTGTTGGCTGGCAGCCTGTACTGGCTGCTGAACCACATCTTCTGAACCCGTACGCCGTCGGGTGTAGGAGCGGGTTTACCCGCGAATACGGTAGCGGCGGCAACCGTGAACGGCGGGTGGATATTGGCCTGCAGGCCCGGCCCTTTTGCGGGTAAACCCGCTCCTACGGGCGACCGGCAGGCGTTTCGAAGTTTGCGCGAGGCTGTACCTGCACAGGTTGATCAGCCCGGGATTTTCAGGCCACGCTGCACGGCTGGCCGTTCCAGGAAATTCGCCAGCACGCGCTGCACTTCCTTGAATTGGTCGAAGCCCACCAGGTCACGGGCGTTGTAGCGCTCCACCAGGTTACGCACCCAAGGGAAGATGGCGATGTCGGCGATGCTGTATTCCTCAGCCATCCACTGCCGACCTTTCAAATGCCGATCCAGCACGCCCAGCAGCCGCTTGGACTCGTTGACATAGCGGTCGCGCGGGCGCTTGTCTTCATATTCCTTGCCAGCAAAGAAATGGAAGAACCCGACCTGGCCGAACATCGGCCCGATGCCGCCCATCTGGAACATCAGCCACTGCAGGGTCTGGTAGCGGTGAGCGGGGTCCTGGCTGAGCAGCTGGCCGCTCTTCTCCGCCAGATACTGCAAGATCGCCCCCGATTCAAACAGCGCCAGCGGCTGACCGCCCGGCCCGTTCGGGTCGAGGATGGCGGGGATCTTGTTGTTCGCGCTGAGCGAGATGAATTCGGGGCTCAATTGGTCGTCATTGTCGAAGCTAACCTTGTGCGCCTCGTAAGCCAAGCCAATCTCTTCGAGCATGATCGACACCTTCACCCCGTTGGGCGTCGGCAACGAGTACAACTGCAGGCGTTCGGGGTGTTTGGCGGGCCATTTGCGGGTAATGGGGAAAGCACTGAGTTCGGTCATGATCAACCTTGCCAAGGGAATGAACCTGTCACTCTAGAGACATCCCCAGCCGCTGACCATCACCGACCACTCATCAGCATTGGCAGCTCAGGCCTGGCCGTGGGCCTTGAGCTTGAGCTTTTCGGTATCGACGCGGACAAACACGGAGTCGGCGGTCACCGTCAGTACATCCTCTGCCCAGACTTCGCAGATTACCCGGCTCTTGCGCCCCACTTCGCCTTCGACACGCGCCTTGAGCAACAGCTCGACGCCCATCGGCGTAGGTTTCAGGTAGGTCAGGTTGAGCGTGCCGGTAACGCAGTCGATACGCGGCAGGCTGCCCGGTTCTCGGCCTTCGTTACGGTAGTGGTAGGCCATCGCCGTCCAGTTGGAGTGGCAGTCGACCAGCATCGCCAGCAGGCCACCGTAAACCAAGCCAGGCCAGCCAATGAAGGTGCTGTCGGGCGAGTGACGGCACACCAGGTGAACACCGTCGGCGTCCCAGTGGCTTTGCAGGTGCAGGCCGCTGGGGTGGGAACAGCCGCAGCCGTAGCAGGTACCCTCAGGGGCCGCGAGGGCTTGAAGGGAAAGTGTGTGATCAGTCATACGCTTCCTGTGCTTGTTGGAATGGGGGCGCGCAACGCCCCCATTAAAGCAGAAACATCAGGCCGTCTGGGCAACCATCCTGGCACGCCGCTGGGTCAGCGAAACCAGCAGGATGAACGCGGTCACACCTGCGGTCATCAGCGTTTCGTAGCGGTAGGCATCGCTGAACAGCATGTAGCCCAGCACCATGACGATGGTGCCGATCACCAGCCAGGTCAGCCATGGGAACAGCCACATCTTCAGCTCCAGCGGGCGCCCTTCACGCTCGGCACGGGCACGCATGCGCAGCTGCGACACGGCAATGACCAGGTACACCAGCAAGGCGATGGCGCCGGTGGTCGACAGCAGGAAGCCAAACACCTTGCCCGGGAACACGTAGTTGACGAAGCAGCCTGCAAAACCTGCCAGGGTGGAGAGGATCACCGCCACGGTCGGCACGCCGGAACCGGAAATGCGCTTGGTCACGCTAAGCGCCTGCCCACGCGCGCCAAGCGAATAGAGCATGCGCGACGCGGTGTAGAGCCCCGAGTTCATGCAGCTTGTCACCGCCACCAGCACCACCAGGTCAACCAGCAGCTTGGCGCCCGGCACGTTCAGCACTTCCAGTACACGCTGGAACGACCCTACTGCTTTCAGCCCGGGGTCGTTCCAGGCCACCAGCGACACCACCAGGAAGATCGACGCCAGGTAGAAGATGGCGATGCGGTACACCACCAGGTTGGTGGCGCGGCGAATCTTGTCTTTCGGGTTGGCGGTTTCGTCAGCCGCGATGGTGACGATTTCGGCACCGAAGAACGAGAAGATGGTGATCAGCACGCCCCCAAGTACCGTCCCGAAGCCATTGGGCATGAAACCACCGCTGTCCCACAGCCGGCTGACCCCGGACACCTCCGCCAGCGGCCAGAAGCCGAACACCGCCAAGGTGCACACCACGATGAAGCCAATGATCGCGACCACTTTGACCAGCGCGAACCAGTACTCGAAGGCACCGAAGTTCTTCACGCTGACCAGGTTGGTGCAGGACAGCACCAGCATGATCAGGAAAGCGAACAGCCAGGAAGGCACGCCAGGGAAGTAGGCATGCAGGATGTCAGCACCGGCAATGGCTTCCACCGGAATGATCAACACCCAGAACCACCAGTACAACCAGCCGATGGTAAAGCCCGCCCAAGGGCCAATGGCTTCCGAGGCGTAGGTGGAAAATGAGCCGCTGTTGGGGTTTGCGATGGCCATTTCACCCAGCATGCGCATCACCAGCAAGACCAGCAGGCCAGTCATGGCGTAGGAGATGAGGATGGCCGGGCCGGCGGTGGCAATGGCGTTGGAGGACCCGATGAACAACCCGGCGCCGATGATGCCGGCAATGGAGATCATGGAAACCTGACGGGAAGTCAGGCCGTGCTGCAGTGAGCGCTGTTTCTTGTTGTCTTGCGAAGTCATGAAGAACCCTCGAATGGGTCGGCCGCAGCAAAGCGGCTGAAGGTCTGAGCAGAATTCTTATAAATTTCTGATGTGTGTTGTTGTTGTTTTGCAGATGACGGAAGCGGGTATTGACCTCCTCTTCGCATGACCGGTTGTAATCGTTGATCCAGGTCAGTATTAATCTATAGGCCGGGGTCAACAAACGACCTTTTCGAACCACATAATTCCTTTATGGAATGAACTCCTTCCTTTTTTGCTCGGTATTCGCCCGTCATGTCCAAACGCCTGATGCCTTCGACCACCGCCCTTCAGTGCTTCGAAGCGGCCGCCCGCCACCTCAGCTTCACCCGCGCGGCCCAGGAACTGCACCTGACCCAGAGCGCCGTCAGCAAGCAGGTCGCGCAGCTTGAGGACATGCTCTCGCACTCGCTGTTCCAGCGCATTCGCCGGCGCCTGCACCTGACCCCGGCCGGCGCGCTGTACCTCACCGAAGTGAACAAGATCCTCACCCAGATCGACATATCCAGCCGCTACATCCTCAGCTACGGCGACGAAACCGAAGTGCTGCGCATCGCCACCCAGCCGACCTTCGGCGCCCGCTGGCTGGTGCCCAGGCTCAAGGGTTTTGGTGACCGCTACCCACGCATTCACCTGGATGTGCGCAACGAGCTGGAGCCATTCGACCTGGTTCAGGCCAAGGCTGACGTCGCCTTTTTCTTCGGCCAGGGCACCTGGCCCGGGGCAACCTGCATCGAGTTGTTCAGCGAAGAAGTGGTGCCCGTGTGCAGCCCGCAGCTGCTGGCCAGCCACCGTTTCGACAGCGCCCAGGCGCTGACTGAGCACCGGCTGTTGCAATGCGTTTCGCGGCCGGAGGCCTGGCATGAGTGGTTCCTGGGGCTTGGGCTGCATAGCCAGAACAGCTACCACGGGCCGCGCTTCGACACGTTCTACCTGTGCATCCGCGCTGCCATCTCCGGCTGCGGCATAGCCCTGATTCCCCGCTATCTGGTGGCCGAAGAGCTGAGCGAAGGCAAGCTGGTGGTGGCCTGGGACCACCCTGTGGCAAGCAACGGTAGGCACTTCATTGCGCATGCCGAGCATGCGGCCGAAGTGCCCAAGATCAGGGCCTTTGTGCAGTGGATCCGGGAGCGGGTGGCAGAGGGGGATTGATTTGACCTGCCCCGGCCTCTGGTAGAAGCGGGCTTGCCCGCGAAGAGGCCGGCACAGCCAACCAGAAAACCAGCCAGATCACGAATCCATGGAATGACCGCAATCGAATAATTCGTTTGCGGAATAACCTGCCGACACGCTTGGATAATAAGAAACTCGAACAAGGTCCGCGTGCCCCATGAACCAGGAAAGTATCAGCCAATCCATTGCCATCGTTCACCCGATCACACTTTCCCATGGCCGTAATGCCGAAGTCTGGGACACTGACGGCAAACGTTACATCGACTTTGTCGGCGGTATCGGCGTGCTCAACCTGGGCCACTGCAACCCCGCTGTAGTCGAGGCCATCCAGGCTCAGGCCACCCGCCTGACCCACTACGCCTTCAACGCGGCCCCTCACGGCCCGTATCTGACACTGATGGAGCAACTGAGCCAGTTCGTCCCGGTCAACTACCCACTGGCCGGCATGCTCACCAACAGCGGCGCGGAAGCGGCGGAAAACGCCCTGAAAGTGGCCCGTGGCGCCACCGGCAAACGCGCCATCATCGCATTCGACGGCGGCTTCCATGGCCGCACCCTGGCCACCCTGAACCTCAATGGCAAGGTCGCCCCCTACAAGCAGCGGGTCGGTGAACTGCCCGGGCCGGTGTACCACCTGCCCTACCCCAGCGCGGATACCGGGGTTACCTGCGAGCAGGCGCTCAAGGCCATGGACCGCCTGTTCAGCGTCGAGCTGGCGGTGGAGGACGTCGCGGCGTTCATCTTCGAACCAGTACAGGGCGAAGGCGGCTTCCTTGCCCTGGACCCGGCCTTCGCCCAAGCCCTGCGCCGCTTCTGCGACGAGCGCGGCATCCTGATCATCATCGACGAGATCCAGTCGGGCTTCGGCCGTACCGGCCAGCGCTTCGCGTTCTCGCGCCTGGGCATCGAACCCGACCTGCTGTTGCTGGCCAAGAGCATTGCTGGCGGTATGCCGCTGGGTGCAGTGGTCGGGCGCAAGGAATTGATGGCGGCGCTGCCCAAGGGCGGCCTGGGTGGCACCTATTCAGGCAACCCGATTGCCTGCGCGGCGGCCTTGGCCAGCCTGGCGCAGATGACCGACGAAAACGTTGCAACCTGGGGTGAACGGCAGGAGCAGGCCATCGTCAGCCGTCATGAGCGCTGGAAGGCCTCGGGCCTGAGCCCATACATCGGCCGCCTGACCGGCGTGGGCGCCATGCGAGGGATCGAGTTCGTCAATGCCGATGGCAGCCCGGCACCGGTACAACTGGCCCAGGTGATGGAAGCGGCCCGAGCCAAGGGCCTGCTGCTGATGCCCAGCGGCAAGGCGCGGCACATCATTCGCCTGCTGGCACCGCTGACCATCGAGGCCGAGGTGCTCGAGGAAGGGCTGGATATCCTCGAGCAGTGCCTGGCAGAACTGAGCTGAGGCTTACAGGCCCAGCTCTTGCGGGGTGAGCATGTCGGACTCGAAGGCGATCCAGCCGCCTTCCAGTTCGGCATGGCCGTTGACGATCGGGCCGTAATAGGTCAGGCCATTCTCCAGGGTCACGCAAATATGCGTGGCCGGTTTCTCAGGGGCCGCGAGCGTACCGACGAAATGCACCTTCTTCAGGGTTTCGGTCACCGCTTCCAGACCCACGCGCATGCTGGGGTTTTCCGAAGCCTCGGTATCTCCGCCACGGTCTTCAGCGCTGATGGTCACGGTGGCGATGTACGGGTACTTGGTGCTCAAACGGGGTTACCTCGGTGGGTGTATAGGCGTAGGGGCGCGTAGAGTACGGCAGGCAGTCTCTGTTGTCTCTACTGGCCTCTTCGCGGGCACGCCCCGCTCCCACAGGGATCGCATATTGCTTGGGGTATGCGGGGCACCTGCAACAGGTGATCTGAATGCCCCGATCTGTTAGGGTGCCCGCCGATGCACGCCACACCACACGAGGATCCCGAGTGAGCGCCGAAGAACCCCTGATCGCCGACCTGTTCGAAGTCGACAAACGCCTGTCCCTCAAGCCCGTCGTGGACTTCAACAGCTACCTGCGCAACGCCTTCGGCGAGGGCCCATGCCACTGCCACCGCTGTGTAGAAGGCGCCGACCAAAGCACCTACAGCCACGCGCACAACTTCACCTTCGAAGGCCGCCAGTGGCACCGCCGGTTCGCCAGCACCGCCGGCAGCGACGTCGCCCAGGTGTTGAAAAAAGCCTGGCTGTCGTACACCAAGGCTGATCTCAACCTGGTCGGTGCGCTGGACCTGACCACCCTCAAGACCTTTACCGAGGCCGCCCTGCACGCGCGTCTGCTGGCCTTGCTGCCGGCCAGCGGCCTGGCCCGCGAAGTGGATGGCCAGTGGATGCTGCAAGCCCAGACCGACTGACAGCCCGGCGGCAGGGCAGGATTCCACCGGTCTGCTAACTTGGTGGAATCCGCCCACCCACAGGTAGTCCGCCATGGCCCGCACAACGCCCATCGAGCTGTACCGCAATATCGGCATCGTCGCCCACGTGGATGCCGGCAAGACCACGACCACCGAGCGAATCCTGTTCTACACCGGGGTCAACCACAAGATGGGCGAAGTGCACGATGGCGCGGCGACCATGGACTGGATGGCCCAGGAGCAGGAACGCGGCATCACCATCACCTCGGCGGCGACCACGGCGTTCTGGCAAGGCTCGACCAAGCAGTTCGCCCACAAGTACCGTTTCAACATCATCGACACCCCAGGCCACGTCGATTTCACCATCGAGGTGGAGCGCTCATTGCGCGTGCTCGATGGCGCGGTCGTGGTATTCAGCGGCGCGGACGGCGTCGAGCCGCAGTCCGAGACCGTTTGGCGCCAGGCCAACAAGTATCACGTGCCGCGCCTGGCCTACATCAACAAGATGGACCGCCAGGGGGCCGACTTCCTGCGCGTGGTCAAGCAGATCGATCAGCGCCTGGGGCACCACCCGGTCCCCATCCAGCTGGCCATCGGCAGCGAAGAGAACTTCATTGGCCAGATCGACCTGGTGAAGATGAAGGCCATCTACTGGAACGATGCCGACCAGGGCACCAGTTACCGCGAAGAAGATATTCCAGCCGATCTGCAGGAGCTTGCCGACGAATGGCGCGCGCACATGATCGAAGCTGCGGCCGAAGCCAATGACGAGCTGACCATGAAGTTTCTCGATGGCGAGGAGCTGAGCATCGAAGAGATCAAGGCCGGGTTGCGCCAGCGCACCATTGCCAACGAAATCGTGCCCACCATCCTCGGCTCATCGTTCAAGAACAAGGGCGTGCCGCTGATGCTCGACGCGGTGATCGACTACCTGCCCGCCCCGTCGGAAATTCCGGCAATCAAGGGCACCGACCCCGACGACAAAGAAAAGCACCTGGAACGCCACGCCGACGACAATGAACCGTTCTCGGCACTGGCCTTCAAGATCGCCACCGACCCGTTCGTCGGCACCCTCACCTTCGCCCGGGTGTATTCCGGTGTGCTCAGCTCCGGCAACGCGGTGCTCAACTCCGTCAAGGGCAAAAAAGAGCGCATTGGCCGCATGGTGCAAATGCACGCCAACCAACGCGCTGAAATCAAGGACGTGTGCGCCGGCGATATCGCCGCACTGATCGGCATGAAGGACGTGACCACCGGCGATACCCTGTGCGACATGGACAAGCCGATCATTCTCGAACGCATGGACTTCCCCGACCCGGTGATTTCCGTAGCAGTAGAGCCGAAAACCAAGGCCGACCAGGAAAAAATGGGGATCGCGCTGGGCAAGCTGGCCCAGGAAGACCCCTCATTCCGCGTGCGTACCGATGAAGAGACCGGCCAGACCATCATCTCGGGCATGGGCGAGCTGCACCTGGACATCATCGTCGACCGCATGCGCCGCGAGTTCAACGTCGAGGCCAACATCGGCAAGCCACAGGTGGCCTACCGCGAGAAGATCCGCAACACCTGCGAGATCGAGGGCCGCTTCGTTCGCCAATCCGGCGGCCGCGGCCAGTACGGCCATTGCTGGATCCGTTTTGCTCCCGGCGATGAAGGCAAAGAAGGCCTGGAGTTCATCAACGAGATTGTCGGCGGCGTAGTACCGCGCGAGTACATCCCGGCCATCCAGAAGGGTATCGAGGAGCAAATGAAGAACGGCGTGCTTGCCGGCTACCCACTGATCAACCTCAAGGCCGCCGTGTTCGACGGCTCGTACCACGATGTCGACTCCAACGAGATGGCCTACAAGATCGCCGCATCAATGGCCACCAAGCAGTTGTCGCAGAAAGGTGGCGCAGTGTTGCTGGAGCCGGTGATGAAGGTTGAGGTGGTGACGCCGGAGGAGTATCAGGGCGACATCCTCGGCGACTTGAGCCGACGTCGCGGCATGATCCAGGACGGTGATGAAACGCCGGCTGGCAAGGTGATCCGTGCCGAAGTTCCGCTGGGCGAAATGTTCGGCTACGCCACCTCGATGCGCTCGATGACCCAGGGCCGGGCAAGCTTCTCGATGGAGTTCACCCGCTATGCCGAGGCCCCGGCGAGCATTGCCGACGGCATCGTCAAGAAGAGCCGCGGAGAGTAAGCGGTTCTCCGGTACCGGCCTCTTCGCGGGCACGCCCGCTCCCACCGGGGGCGCACAATGTTTGGGCCTGCGGCCTTTCTGTGGGAGCGGGCGTGCCCGCGAAGAGGCCGGTACAGGCCACAATCAAGCTCAGTGCTGCTCGCCAGCCCGCTTCAACAGCTTCTTGCACCGATCCGACAAATGCACCACGCGCAAATGCTTGCCCGCCTTGGCATAGCGCTCACGCAGGGTTTTCAGCGCCGCAACCGCCGAATAATCGACAAAGCTCAAATGCTGGCAATCCAGCGTGACCTGGGCCGGGTCCCCGGCCGTGTCGAACTGGTTGAGGAACGAGGTGGTCGAGGCGAAGAACAGCGTGCCATGTAACTGATAACGCTTGCCGCCCCCCGCGTCCTCATGGGTGTCGGCATACAGCTCGCGTGCATGCTGCCAGGCAAAGTTGAGCGCCGCGATGATGATACCGAACAGCACCGCCATGGCCAGGTCAGTGAACACCGTGACCACGGTCACCGCAATGATCGCCAGCACATCATTCACCGGCACCTTGTGCAACACCCGCAACGACGCCCAGGCAAAGGTCTGCTGGGCCACCACGAACATCACACCAACCAGCGCCGCCAGTGGAATACGCTCGATCAGCGGCGACAGGAACAGCACGAACAGCAGAATCATCACGCCGGCTACTACACCCGACAACCGGCCCCGGCCATTGGAACTGAGGTTGATCACCGTCTGCCCGATCATCGCGCAGCCGCCCATGCCGCCGCACAGGCCCGACACCATGTTCGCAGCGCCCAGTGCCACACACTCGCGATCCGGGAAGCCACGGCTCTCGGTGATTTCATCGGTCAGGTTGAGGGTGAGCAGGGTTTCCAGCAGGCCGACCATGGCCATCAGCACCGCATAAGGGGCGATGATCTTCAGGGTTTCCAGATTCCAGGGCACATCCGGCAGGGCCAGCCCAGGCAGGCCACCAGCGATGTGCGCCATGTCACCCAGGGTGCGGGTCGGCAGCCCGAGCAAGTACACCAACAGGCCGACACCGAGGATCGCCACCAGAGCCGGCGGCACCGCGCGGGTCAGTTTCGGCAGCACATAAACCACCGCCATGGTCAGCGCCACCAGGCCGACCATCAGGTACAGCGGCGTGCCGGTGAGCCAGTGTTCGCCGTCCTTGAAATGCTCCAGCTGGGCCATGGCGATGACGATGGCCAGGCCGTTTACGAAGCCGAGCATAACCGGGTATGGCACCAGGCGCACCAGCTTGCCCAAGCGCAGCACGCCAAACAGGATCATTACCACGCCACCCAGCAGCACCGTGGCCAGCAGGTACTGCGCACCGTGCTGCACCACCAGCGCGACGATCACCACCGCCATCGAGCCAGCAGCGCCGGAGATCATCCCCGGCCGCCCGCCGAACAGCGCCGTCAGGGTACAAATGATGAACGCGCCATACAGGCCCATCAGCGGGTTGAGGTGGGCCACCAGGGCAAAGGCGATGCACTCGGGGACCAAGGCGAACGAGGTGGTGAGGCCGGCGAGCAGGTCGGCGCGTAGTCGGGCGGGCTTCATGGGCTTCCTGTGGTTCAGTCCGGAGGACGATTTAAAAACGAGGGGCGGGATGTTACGGAAATTGTCGGACAGCGGCCACCGCTCAACGCACACGTTCCAGGCTCTGCACGGCCAGGTCCAGCGCACGCTGCATGTCCAGGCGCGCCGAACGGCCAAGATCCGGGTCGTTCAGGCGGCCACCACGCTCTGAGGGCAGGATCGGCGCCGTCAGGTCTTCGGCATCCATCGCTTCGAAATCCTGTTCGACGCCCAGGGTCAAGGCACTGCGCCGCAACAGCATGCGCACCTGTTCCGGGGTAAGTGCCGGGTTGATCGACAGCATCGTCGCCACAGTGGCAGTCACCAAAGGTGTTGCGTACGACGTGCCGCAATGCGCAGCCTCGGCCGACACTGGGCGTATGCAGGCAGCAGCACTGACGTCCACACGCATGTCGATATTGGAGCTGTGACGCTTGCGCACATGATCGTGGGCTTCAACTGCCGTAGCCTTGTCACTGCGCTGATGCCCGCCCACCACCAGCAGTTGTTCGGTGATGAACGACGAAGGCAGGCGATATTCATCGGTCCCCGACCAGGACGCACCATTGCCCGCCGAATTCACCACCACCACGTCAGGGTGCTCCTTGCGCAGCCAGAGGAAGAACTCCTCAAGTAACTCCTCGTAGCCGCTCATCGCCAGCCCGGAGCGCACCAGCGAATCGACCTCATCACCCTTCACATTGCGTGCCCCGACCCGGTGAATGCCCCAGCTCCAGTTCAACACCCGCACGCCATCTTCGACCAGGTTCACCGATGCAGCGATGTTGGCGGTGATACCGGCATCCGAGTTGCGCTCTACCACCACCTCGAAGCCAGGGCTGTGCTTACCCAGCCCCGGCAAAAAGCCCTCACCCTGCGCAGCGAGAATGCCTGCAACATGGCTGCCGTGGCTTGCCGGGCGATCACCGTCGCGAGCGTATAGGCATGTCTGGCCTTTTTCGCAGCCCCCCTGATAATGGCTGAACCCTGGGGCGTCGAAGTCCACTTCGCGCTCGATTACCCCGACCCGCACGGGCTTCACCGGCAAGCCAGATGCGGCAATCCGGCGCCGGTAGAAATACAGCGCGTCCATGAAGCGGTTGGCGGCCCATTCATCCGCCTGGTCGATGGCCCGGTTGCCGCGCCCATTGCCCTCCTCCCCGCGCTCAGGGCCGGACTCTTCGACAATCACGGCATCCACGCTGACTTCACTGCCCATGCGCAGGACCATCGCATCGCGCTGCACCAGATCATCTACCGGCAAGCGCAGCTGGTAGACATTCAGCGGCGGTATGGCACCGACAACCAGGGCGCCGTATTTACCGGCGATGCGCCGGGCCTCGCCGAGGCCGTCGTGTTTTTCTTCGATCAACAGGCTGACCAGGTCGACGTAGGTGGTCAGGCCGTCCATGTTCTTCGCCACTTCATCGGGCCCTGCGGCGATCACATGACTGCGTTGGCGGGTCAGCCATACCGGGTTGCTCGTGCGGCCGCCATCGACCAGCCAGAGCGGGGCGCTGCGCTGGGCTGGCCTCGCCAGCTTCAGCGTTAGCCGGTCACCTTGTCGCTCGATATCGGCTTCTGACAGCCGCGTGCCGCCCAGCCATACCGTTGGCAGATTTGCCCGGAGCCCTTCGGCACGCAGACACCATTTTTGCCGGCTATCGCTGAACAAGTCACCGCAACGCTGCAGCTGCTTGATGCGCAGCGTGTCTGCTGCAGCCTGTGCACCAAGACTGCAAAGCCATAACAGCAAGATCAGGACACCCTTCATGCAATCACCCCACGCGCTCCCTGTGAGTGCGACTTACGGGGCACCTCAAAGGTTCACCTGTGGCTGGCAACTGCCTGGTCGCGGGCGAGCCATTCGGCCATGGAAGTATCCTCCAACGCGTACTCGCCACGATTGGCCTTCCATACCAGCTCCTTGTCGCGCAGGGCATCAAGGGCCTTCTGTACGTTTGCCGTGTTGACGTTGGCTACCGCCTGGGCCTGCTCCAGCTTGCGGCTGACCTCAACCAGGGTTTGCTCGGTAAACGGGGAAAACGGCTGCCGGCCGAGCGTGCGCTCGGCCATGACCTCCAGCACTGCCTGCTGCAACGGCGTAAGTTCGTTCCAAGCGCTTTCGTAGTCACTCCACACCCCGGCTTGATGATTCAGCGCCCCATTGCGCAGCAGTTCACCCAGGTTGCCCGCCTCACCCAGGCCGACGCTAACTTCGGCCAACAGTTTGTTGAGCATTTCCGGGCGCCGGCCGACCAATTCGAACGCGTATGCCAGGTCCTCTACCTTGAACTGGTTACTGTCGGCCAGGCGACGGTTCCACAAGGCGGTGATGAATTCGACATATTCACGCCCCAGCAACGGAAAGGGCGTGATGCTGGCACCAAAGAATGGCTGCTTGCTCTTGAGTACCAGGTTGGCCAGCTTGTCGCGACTAGAGCCCGTGAACACCAGCCGCAAGCCGTCCGGACGGTCGCCACGATTAAGGTGGTCACGCGCGGCTTTCAGCGCGAACATTGCATTGAGGCCATCTTCGCTGTTAAGGGCGTGCTGAGCCTCGTCGATGATAAGCACTACCAGTTGCCCTGACACTTGGTGCAACACGGCAAGCGCCTGGGCCAGGGTAGTACCCGCAGGCAGTTGCGGGCGGGTGAAATCCCAGCTCAGGGTGCGCAGCAGGTTGATCTTGTCGATACCGGCCTTTTTCGCAGTCCTGGCCAGCGCACCTTCGAATCTGGCCAGTGCTGTACCGATGGCGCCACTGATGAGCTGCGCAGGGGCGGCGTCGCGATCCGACCACAGGTCGACGTAAACCGGTAGCCAGCCGCGCTGTATGCATTCTGGTATGAAGTCGTTGTTGAGGAAGGTGCTCTTGCCCGTACGCCGCGGCGCGGCCAAGAACATGCCCGAGCTGTAATCGACCAAAGACTCGCCGGCCAAGTCTTGGGCCAGTGCGTTGGCCAACTGATTACGGCGCAGGAGCGGACGGACGGGAGACATGCAATTAACCTCAATTATCTTGCCTACTATAATTTATAGCCTACAAGATAAATCAGGATAAAACGACCCTCTGCAACAGTGCCGGCGTGATCCAGATCCGGCAAAAAGTCAGCAAGTTTGCCATCATGTTGGTTTCACCTGCGGAGATCATGGACATGCCGCTACGCCCCCTTTTCGCCTCCCTGTTGCTGGCCGCCAGCCTCAGTGCCCATGCTGCCACCGAGGTGGTGCCACTTCAGCATCGTAGCAGCGCCGAATTGCTGCCCGCCCTGCAGGCATTCATCGGCAAGGACGGCACGGTCAGCGCCTTCGAGAACAAACTGATCGTCAACGCCAGCCCCGAGCGCATCGACGACCTGCGCGCCCTGCTGCAACAGCTGGATACCGCGCCCAAACGCCTGCTGATCAGCGTCGACAACAATGACAGCAACTTCCAGGACAACCGCGGCAACGCTCGCGTCATTCACTACGGCACCAGCAACCGCGACGGCGGCATGCAGCAGGTACAAGCCAGCGAAGGGCAACCGGCACTGATCCAGGTGGGCCAGAGCATCCCCATTACCAGCACCAGCACAGACGGCTATGGGCGCATTCAAAGCAACACCGAATATCGCAACGTGACCCAAGGCTTCTACGTGACCCCCAGCCTGAGCGGCGAAACGGTTCGTCTGCAAATAAGCAGCAATAATGACCGCATCAGCCAGGAACGTGCAGATGTAGTGAAAGTACAAAGTACCGACACGACAGTCACTGGCAAGCTCGGCGAGTGGATCACCCTGGCGGGGTTCAATCAGCAGAGCCAAGCCGACCGCAGCGCGTCAAGCCATACGTACAGCACCCAACGGGGTGAAAACATGACATTGCGTGTCAAAGTCGACCTTGTTGACTGATCTCAGGCAATTCAAGGCTTCGACCAAAGGCCTTCAAACTGACTGCCAAGTCGCATTAGACCAAAGATGTAGTAACCACAAAAAAGCACTACAAAACATTTGACAGGGTCTTTTTCCCAAGGGCATGATGGCCTCGCTCCCGCTAATCAGGGGCCCTGGCAAGGGCCTTCGGGGCGCGCTCCTTCCACCCTTGGAGGCGCCTCGTGTCTATACGGCCCACAAGGCGGTTCGACGGGATTGCGACTGCAACGAAGAAGTTGTCCCGAGGGACGGAAGCGCATCACCGCAGTACTGGCAATCGCGTAGCACCGCAGCAAGGCAACCACGAGCCGACCTGCCCGGAGCACACCTTCGCCTGGCCTGCCCAACCTTCCCCTTCGAGCCTTCGCGTTCGCCGCCGCAACCTGCGAACAGGACAGCCGCCAGGCACCTGATCTGCCCAGAGCATCAGCACAATTAACCCAAGATCGATGCGACGAGGTTTATTTCCATGGCACTGACACGCGAACAGCAAATTGCAGCCCTCGAGAAAGACTGGGCCGAGAACCCGCGCTGGAAAGGCGTGACCCGTACCTACACCGCCGCTGATGTCGTTCGCCTGCGTGGCTCCGTGCAACCTGAGCACACCTTTGCCCGTCAGGGTGCAGAAAAACTGTGGAAGCTGGTTACCGAAGGTGCTCACCCGTCCTTCCGCCCCGACAAAGATTTCGTCAACTGCATGGGCGCCCTGACTGGCGGCCAGGCTGTACAACAGGTCAAGGCCGGCATCCAGGCCATCTACCTGTCCGGCTGGCAGGTTGCCGCCGACAACAACTCGGCCGAATCGATGTACCCTGACCAGTCGCTGTACCCGGTCGACTCGGTACCGACCGTGGTCAAGCGCATCAACAACGCGTTCCGCCGCGCTGACCAGATCCAGTGGAAAGCCGGCAAGAACCCGGGCGACGAAGGCTACATCGACTACTTCGCGCCAATCGTGGCTGACGCCGAAGCCGGTTTCGGTGGCGTGCTGAACGCCTACGAGCTGATGAAGAACATGATCGAAGCAGGCGCCGCCGGCGTGCACTTCGAAGACCAGCTGGCCTCGGTAAAAAAATGCGGCCACATGGGTGGCAAGGTACTGGTACCCACCCAGGAAGCCGTACAGAAGCTGGTGGCTGCTCGCCTGGCCGCTGACGTGTCGGGCGTACCGACCATCATCCTGGCCCGTACCGATGCCAACGCCGCCGACCTGCTGACCAGCGACTGCGACCCGTACGACCAGCCGTTCGTGGTTGGCGAGCGCACCCGTGAAGGCTTCTACAAGGTCCGCGCCGGCCTCGATCAGGCCATTGCCCGCGGCCTGGCCTACGCCCCGTACGCCGACCTGATCTGGTGTGAAACCGCCAAGCCGGACCTGGACGAAGCCCGCCGCTTTGCCGAGGCGATCAAGAAGGAGTACCCGGACCAGATCCTGTCCTACAACTGCTCGCCTTCCTTCAACTGGAAGAAAAACCTGGACGACGCCACCATCGCCAAGTTCCAGCGCGAACTGTCGGCCATGGGCTACAAGCATCAGTTCATCACCCTGGCCGGCATCCACAACATGTGGCACGGCATGTTCAACCTGGCGCACGACTACGCCCGCAACGACATGACCGCCTACGTGAAGCTGCAGGAGCAGGAATTCGCTGACGCCAGCAAGGGCTACACCTTCGTGGCGCACCAGCAGGAAGTGGGCACCGGCTACTTTGACGACATGACCACCGTGATCCAGGGTGGCGCTTCGTCGGTGACTGCACTGACCGGTTCGACCGAGGAAGAGCAGTTCCACTGATAGTGGCTTGCGGTTGAACAAAGGCCCGGGGCTGTGAAGCCCTGGGCCTTTGTTTTCGTCTGCACCGGCCCGACCGAAAATGCACAGAACCTGTAGGAGCAACTGCCTTGCACAGGTTTTGAATAGCTTGCGCAGTCGCTTGTAGGAGCGGGTTTACCCGCGAAGAGGCCCACCCAGGCGATGCATCGCTCAAGCCTTGGTGCAAAGGCCGAGGTTCAGCGAGTATCCGCACCGGAATCAATGCCGAATCAAGCCATGTCCGTAGCGCCTCCGGCTCATGCATCGAGGCAAGACAGGTGATTTAAGCGCGATTACGTCAGGGCAGCGCAATGATCGGTTTGAATTTTGGGGTGATGCGCAGATCGAGCGCCGCCCGCGCGGCGCATCGCGAGCTGCGCTCGCTCCTACGTTTGTTTCGGGCCAATTATTCCTGTGCCATTTGCGCGCGAACGCCTTGGCGCATGGCGCATTATCACGTCGTACAAACAAGGCGGTCGCGCGCGCCTGCAACAGGCGTGACTGGCCCGAAACAAACGTAGGAGCGAGCGCAGCTCGCGATGCGCCGCGCGGGCGGCGCTCGATCTCACAGCCTCTGCATTCCTTTCGCCAAGCCCACGGCAGCCCTAACACAACCCAAGGCATCACCGGCAAAACCCCAGATCAGGTCTATGCTTGGGGCAGCCCAGCAGCAAGGACCGCCCATGCCTCGTCCAAGCCACCTGATGATTTTCGCCCTGGCCGCCGCTACCCTCTATATATATGCACTGGCCAGCGACAACACCCTGCTCGCCCTCATGGCCAAACCCATCCCGGTGCTGGCCTTGATTGCCTGGCTGCACAACACCCCGGTCTCGCCTTATCGCAAGTGGATCTCGATCGGCCTGGGCTTCTCGGTACTCGGCGACATCCTGCTGGCCATCCCTGCGGACCTGTTCGTGTTTGGCCTGGTCGCCTTCCTCTGCGCCCACCTGGCCTACCTGCGCGCCTATTGCGGCATTACCCTGCGCCCTGCCTTGCCTGCGCTGGCATTCAGCGCCATCGCTGGCATCACACTGCTAGGCGTGCTGACCAGCCATGGCCTCGGCCCGCTGCTGATCCCGGTCACGCTGTACATCTTGGCCATCAGTGCGATGCTCTGGCGCGCCCTGGCCTGCAGCGGCCCGGCCGCGCTGGGTGCCGGCCTGTTCGTATTCTCCGACAGCCTGATCGGTATCGACCGCTTCGTCAGCCCGTTCGCCGCCGCACCGTACCTGATCATCCTCGCCTACTGGCTCGGCCAATGGGCCATCGCTTCATCAGTCGGTCATCGCTCAACCGATAAAGTATTGACCCAGAGCGGTGCGCGCAGTAGCGAAAGCTGCTAGAACAAGGGTTTTTTGCAATTGCAAGTAGGGGGAATCGCCAGATGAACTTTACAAGGCGCAGAACAGCCAAATTCGAAGGCAGCAGCTCAAATGATATTAATTATCATTACTGGCCGTGCAATTCGTTACCCGCCGCAAGAAACATAATTAACAAAACCGCACGTAATGCCCGAATCTCAAGGCTCTCAGCCAGTTACGAACGGTTTTTGTACTTAATCCTACGAATAAATTTGCGACAGAAATTTTACTTGCACCAGGTTTACCCATAAAATCAGCGCGATTGATTCGGCTGCGACATTTGGTCACTGCATGTGCGACGCCAAGTCGCCGCTCTACACTTATTTCAGACTGCAGAGCTGGGTCTCTGTATAAGGATCTCTAGCATGTCCGATTCGACAGGACTCATCGCCCACAACTGGGGCTTTGCCATCTTCCTCCTGGGTGTCGTCGGCCTGTGCGCCTTCATGCTCGGCCTGTCCAGCCTGCTCGGTAGCAAGGCCTGGGGCCGCGCCAAGAACGAACCCTTCGAATCCGGCATGCTGCCCGTCGGCAGCGCCCGCCTGCGCCTGTCCGCCAAATTCTATCTGGTCGCGATGCTGTTCGTGATCTTCGATATCGAAGCCCTCTTTCTCTTTGCATGGTCTGTGTCCGTCCGCGAAAGCGGCTGGACCGGATTCGTCGAAGCACTCGTTTTCATAGCAATTCTGTTGGCAGGTCTTGTCTACCTATGGCGCGTCGGGGCACTTGATTGGGCTCCCGAAGGTCGCCGCAAGCGGCAAGCGAAGCTGAAACAATGAGGCTTTGGCATGCAATACAATCTCACCAGAATCGATCCGGATGCGCCCAACGAGCAGTACCCGGTCGGTGAACGGGAAACCGTCACCGATCAACTGCTAGAAGACCAGGTCCACAAGAACATCTTCATGGGTAAACTTGAAGATGTGCTGCGTGGTGCGGTCAATTGGGGTCGCAAAAACTCCCTCTGGCCGTACAACTTCGGCCTGTCCTGCTGCTACGTGGAAATGACCACGGCCTTCACGGCACCCCACGACATCGCCCGCTTCGGCGCCGAAGTCATCCGGGCCTCGCCGCGGCAGGCCGACTTCATGGTCATTGCCGGTACCTGCTTCGTGAAGATGGCGCCGATCATCCAGCGCCTGTACGAGCAGATGCTCGAGCCGAAGTGGGTCATTTCCATGGGTTCGTGCGCCAACTCCGGTGGTATGTACGACATCTACTCGGTCGTTCAGGGGGTCGACAAGTTCCTCCCCGTGGACGTCTATGTGCCTGGCTGCCCGCCACGCCCTGAGGCTTTCCTGCAAGGCTTGATGCTGCTGCAGGAGTCGATCGGCCAAGAACGACGCCCGCTTTCCTGGGTTGTTGGTGATCAAGGTATTTACCGTGCCGAGATGCCAGCCCAGAAAGACCTGCGTCGTGAGCAGCGCATTGCAGTAACCAACCTGCGCAGCCCCGACGAAGTCTGATCCAGCGACCTGCCGCCCGCTCCCGAAGGAGCCGGCGGCCTGGCTTCATTCTTAACGTTGACCCAAAGCGACCGAGACCATGACAGCGGACAACGCTATTTTTATTCCGCCCTACAAGGCTGACGACCAGGATGTGGTCGTCGAACTGAACAACCGTTTTGGCGCCGAAGCATTCGTCGCCCAGGAGACCCGCACCGGCATGCCCGTGCTGTGGGTAAAACGCGCCCAGCTCAAAGAGGTGCTCAGTTTCCTGCGCGGCGTCGCCAAGCCTTACAGCATGCTGTACGACCTGCATGGCGTCGACGAGCGCCTGCGCACCCAGCGCCGTGGCCTGCCAGCCGCCGATTTCAGCGTGTTCTACCACCTGTTGTCGATCGAGCGTAACAGCGATGTGATGATCAAGGTGTCGCTCAGCGAAGGCGACCTGAACCTGCCGACCGTGACGGGCATCTGGCCAAACGCCAACTGGTACGAGCGCGAAGTCTGGGACATGTTCGGCATCGACTTTGCCGGCCACCCGCACCTCAGCCGCATCATGATGCCGCCGACCTGGGAAGGTCACCCGCTGCGCAAGGACTACCCTGCCCGTGCGACCGAGTTCGACCCCTACAGCCTGACCCTGGCCAAGCAGCAGCTTGAAGAGGAATCGGCACGTTTCAACCCGGAAGCCTGGGGCATGAAGCGTCAGGGCGCCAACGAGGACTACATGTTCCTCAACCTCGGCCCCAACCACCCTTCGGCGCACGGTGCGTTCCGTATCGTCCTGCAGCTGGACGGTGAAGAGATCGTCGACTGCGTACCGGACATCGGCTACCACCACCGTGGCGCCGAGAAAATGGCCGAGCGCCAGTCCTGGCACAGCTTCATCCCCTATACCGACCGTATCGATTACCTCGGCGGGGTGATGAACAACCTGCCGTACGTGCTTGCGGTCGAGAAGCTGGCCGGCATCCAGGTGCCGCAGAAGGTCGACGTGATTCGCATCATGCTGGCCGAGTTCTTCCGCATCACCAGCCACCTGCTGTTCCTGGGCACCTACATCCAGGACGTCGGCGCCATGACTCCGGTGTTCTTCACCTTCACCGACCGCCAGCGCGCCTACACCGTGATCGAAGCGATCACCGGTTTCCGCCTGCACCCGGCCTGGTACCGCATCGGTGGCGTCGCCCACGACCTGCCACGTGGCTGGGACAAGCTGGTCAAGGACTTTGTCGAGTGGCTGCCCAAGCGCCTCGACGAATACACCAAGGCCGCCCTGCAAAACAGCATCCTCAAGGGCCGTACCATCGGCGTTGCCGCGTACAACACCAAGGAAGCGCTGGAATGGGGCACCACCGGTGCCGGCCTGCGCGCCACCGGTTGCAACTTCGACCTGCGTAAAGCCCGCCCTTACTCCGGCTACGAAAACTTCGAATTCGAAGTACCGCTGGCCCACAACGGCGATGCCTATGATCGCTGCATGGTCCGTGTCGAGGAGATGCGTCAGAGTATCCGCATCATCGATCAGTGCCTGCGCAACATGCCGGAAGGCCCGTACAAGGCGGATCACCCGCTGACCACGCCGCCTCCGAAAGAGCGCACCCTGCAGCATATCGAAACCCTGATCACGCACTTCCTGCAAGTCTCGTGGGGCCCGGTCATGCCGGCCAACGAGTCGTTCCAGATGATCGAGGCGACCAAGGGCATCAACAGTTACTACCTGACGAGCGATGGCGGCACCATGAGCTACCGCACCCGGATCCGTACCCCGAGCTACCCGCACCTGCAGCAGATCCCATCGGTGATCAAAGGCAGCATGGTCGCCGACCTCATTGCGTACCTGGGCAGTATCGACTTCGTTATGGCTGACGTGGACCGCTAAGCATGAACAGCACGCTTATCCAGACAGACCGTTTCGCCCTGAGCGAAACCGAGCGCTCGGCCATCGAGCACGAAATGCATCACTACGAGGACCCGCGCGCGGCGTCCATCGAAGCCCTGAAGATCGTCCAGAAGGAGCGTGGCTGGGTGCCGGACGGCGCCATCCACGCCATCGGCGAAGTGCTGGGCATTCCGGCCAGCGACGTCGAGGGTGTCGCCACCTTCTACAGCCAGATTTTCCGCCAGCCGGTCGGCCGCCACATCATCCGCGTGTGCGACAGCATGGTCTGCTACATCGGCGGCCATGAGTCGGTGGTCAGCCAGATCCAGAGCGAGCTGGGCATCGGCCTCGGCCAGACCACCGCCGACGGTCGCTTCACCCTGCTGCCCGTGTGCTGCCTGGGCAACTGCGACAAGGCACCGGCCCTGATGATCGACGATGACACCTTTGGCGATGTGCAGCCGGCTGGCGTTTCCAAACTGCTGGAGGGTTACGTATGACCATTACTTCCTTCGGCCCGGCCAACCGCATCGCGCGCTCGGCCGAAACCCACCCGCTGACCTGGCGCCTGCGTGACGACGGCGAGCCGGTCTGGCTGGCCGAGTACGAATCGAAGAACGGCTACGCTGCAGCCCGCAAGGCGCTGGCGCAGATGTCCGCCGACGATATCGTGCAAAGCGTCAAGGACTCCGGCCTCAAGGGCCGTGGCGGTGCAGGCTTCCCCACTGGTGTGAAGTGGGGCCTGATGCCCAAAGACGAATCCATGAACATCCGCTACCTGCTGTGCAACGCGGACGAAATGGAGCCGAACACCTGGAAGGACCGCATGCTGATGGAGCAACAGCCCCATCTGCTGGTCGAGGGCATGCTGATCAGCGCCCGCGCACTGAAGGCCTATCGTGGCTACATCTTCCTGCGTGGCGAATACACCACCGCAGCGAAAAACCTAAACCGCGCCATCGATGAAGCCAAGGCCGCCGGCCTGCTGGGCAAGAACATCCTGGGCAGCGGTTTCGATTTCGAGCTGTTCGTGCACACCGGTGCCGGCCGCTACATCTGCGGTGAAGAAACCGCGCTGATCAACTCGCTGGAAGGCCGCCGCGCCAACCCGCGCTCCAAGCCGCCCTTCCCTGCCGCCGTTGGCGTGTGGGGCAAGCCGACCTGCGTGAACAACGTCGAAACCCTGTGCAACGTCCCGGCCATCGTCGCCAACGGCAACGACTGGTACAAGTCGCTGGCCCGCGAAGGCAGCGAAGACCATGGCACCAAGCTGATGGGCTTCTCCGGCAAGGTGAAGAACCCAGGCCTGTGGGAGCTGCCATTCGGCGTTACCGCGCGCGAACTGTTCGAAGACTACGCCGGTGGAATGCGCGATGGCTTCAAGCTCAAGTGCTGGCAGCCAGGCGGCGCCGGTACCGGCTTCCTGCTGCCCGAGCACCTCGACGCGCAAATGTACGCCGGTGGCATCGCCAAGGTCGGCACCCGTATGGGTACTGGCCTGGCCATGGCGGTCGACGACAGCATCAACATGGTGTCGCTGCTGCGCAACATGGAAGAGTTCTTCGCCCGCGAATCGTGCGGCTGGTGTACCCCATGCCGTGACGGCCTGCCGTGGAGCGTGAAGATGCTGCGCGCACTGGAAAAAGGCCAGGGCCGCGCCGAAGACATCGAGACGCTGCTGGGGCTGGTCAACTTCCTCGGCCCAGGCCGTACCTTCTGTGCTCACGCACCGGGTGCCGTCGAGCCGCTGGGCAGTGCCATCAAATACTTCCGCTCGGAGTTCGAGGCCGGTGTGGCGCCAGAAAGCGCTGCAACCCTGCGCCCGGACCTGGCGAAGCCGATCGTGGTCGGCGCATAACAAGATGATTAGGCGGGTGGTCCGTGCCACTCGCCAGCTTACCGGCAGGCCCGAGCAATCGAGGCGTGTCGCAAGCTCACCGATTTCCATTAGCCACGCCCGCTCACGCGGGCCAACGAAGAACTTTGAACAATGGCCACTATCCACGTAGACGGCAAAGCGCTCGAAGTCAACGGTGCAGACAACCTGTTACAGGCATGTCTGTCGCTCGGCCTCGACATCCCTTATTTCTGCTGGCACCCGGCGCTTGGTAGCGTTGGTGCCTGCCGGCAGTGCGCAGTCAAGCAGTACACCGACGAGAACGACACCCGTGGTCGTATCGTCATGTCCTGCATGACCCCTGCTTCCGACGGCACCTGGATCTCCATCGACGATGAAGAGTCGAAGGCGTTCCGCGCCAGCGTCGTCGAATGGCTGATGACCAACCACCCGCACGACTGCCCGGTGTGCGAGGAAGGCGGTCACTGCCACCTGCAGGACATGACGGTAATGACCGGCCACAACGAGCGCCGCTACCGCTTCACCAAGCGTACCCACCAGAACCAGGACCTCGGCCCGTTCATCGCCCATGAGATGAACCGCTGCATCGCCTGCTACCGCTGCGTGCGCTACTACAAGGACTACGCCGGTGGTACCGACCTGGGCGTCTACGGCGCCCACGACAACGTGTACTTCGGCCGCGTCGAAGACGGCGTGCTGGAAAGCGAGTTCTCCGGCAACCTGACCGAGGTCTGCCCGACCGGCGTATTCACCGACAAGACCCACTCCGAGCGCTACAACCGCAAGTGGGACATGCAGTTCGCCCCAAGCATCTGCCATGGCTGCTCCAGTGGCTGCAACATCAGCCCGGGTGAGCGCTACGGCGAACTGCGCCGTATCGAAAACCGCTTCAACGGTTCGGTCAACCAGTACTTCCTGTGCGACCGCGGCCGCTTCGGCTACGGCTACGTCAACCGCAAGGACCGCCCGCGCCAGCCACAACTGGCCGACGGCACCAAGCTGGGCCTGGACGCCGCCCTGGACAAGGCCGCCGACCTGCTGCGCGGCCGTACCATCGTCGGTATCGGCTCGCCACGCGCCAGCCTCGAAAGCAACTACGGCCTGCGTGAGCTGGTCGGCGCCGAGTACTTCTACTCGGGCATGGAAGCTGGCGAACTGGCCCGCGTACGCCTGGCACTGAACGTGCTGAACAACAGTCCGCTGCCAGTACCGACCCTGCGCGACATCGAAGACCACGACGCCGTGTTCGTGCTCGGTGAAGACCTGACCCAGACCGCTGCCCGCGTTGCCCTGGCCGTACGCCAGGCCACCAAAGGCAAGGCCGAGGCCATGGCCGAAGCGATGAAAGTGCAGCCTTGGCTCGACGCTGCTGTGAAGAACATTGGCCAGCACGCGCTGTACCCACTGTTCATCGCGTCCCTGGCTGAAACCAAGCTGGACGACGTCGCCGAAGAATGCGTACACGCTGCGCCGGCCGACCTGGCCCGCATCGGTTTCGCCGTGGCCCACGCCATCGACCCGAGCGCCCCTGCCGTCGCCGGCCTGGACGACGAAGCCAAGGCCCTGGCCCAGCGCATCGCCGACGCCCTGGTCGCCGCCAAGCGCCCACTGGTCGTTGCCGGTACGTCGCTGGCCGACCCAGCTCTGATCGAAGCCGCCGCTAACATCGCCAAGGCCCTGAAGCTGCGCGAGAAAAACGGCTCGCTGAGCCTGGTGGTACCTGAGGCCAACAGCCTTGGCCTGGCCATGCTCGGTGGCGAGTCGGTCGATGCCGCGCTGGACGCGGTCATCAGCGGCAAGGCCGATGCCATCGTGGTGCTGGAAAACGACCTGTACACCCGCGTACCGGCCGCCAAGGTCGATGCAGCCCTGGCTGCGGCCAAGGTGGTGATCGTTGCCGACCACTCCAAAACTGCCACCGTCGACCGCGCCCACCTGGTGCTGCCGGCCGCCTCGTTCGCCGAGGGTGACGGTACCCTGGTCAGCCAGGAAGGCCGTGCCCAGCGCTTCTTCCAGGTGTTCGACCCGCAGTACCTGGACAGCAGCATCCAGATCCACGAAGGCTGGCGCTGGATGCACGCCCTGCGTGCCACCCTGCTGAACAAGCCGGTCGACTGGACCCAGCTGGACCACGTCACCAGCGCCTGCGCCGAAGCCGCTCCGCAACTGGCCGGCATCGTCAACGCCGCGCCAAGCGCTGCGTTCCGCATCAAGGGCATGAAGCTGGCCCGTGAGCCGCTGCGCTACTCCGGCCGCACTGCGATGCGCGCCAACATCAGCGTGCACGAGCCACGCACCCCGCAAGACAAGGACACCGCGTTCGCCTTCTCCATGGAAGGCTACTCGGGTTCGGCCGAACCGCGCCAGCAGGTGCCGTTCGCCTGGTCGCCGGGCTGGAACTCGCCGCAAGCCTGGAACAAGTTCCAGGACGAGGTCGGTGGCCACCTGCGTGCCGGTGACCCGGGCGTGCGCCTGATCGAATCGCAAGGCGACCGCCTGAACTGGTTCAACGCTATTCCGGGTGCCTTCAACCCGGCCCGTGGCACCTGGACTGCCGTGCCGTTCTTCCACCTGTTCGGCAGCGAAGAAAGCTCCTCGCGCGCCGCTCCGGTTCAAGAACGCATCCCGGCTGCCTACGTGGCCCTGGCCAAGTCCGAAGCCGACCGCCTGGGCGTCAACGAGGGTGCCCTGCTGAGCCTGAACGTCGCCGGTGTGGCCCTGCGCCTGCCGCTGCGTATCAATGAAGAGCTGGGCGCAGGCCTGGTCGCGTTGCCGAAAGGCCTGGCTGGCATTCCGCCTGCCATCTTCGGTGCATCCGTCGAAGGTCTGCAGGAGGCAGCACAATGAGCTGGTTCACCCCCGAAGTGATCGATGTGATCCTCACCGTGCTGCGGGCCATCGTGGTCCTGCTGGCGGTGGTGGTCTGCGGCGCGCTGCTCAGCTTCGTCGAGCGGCGCCTGCTGGGCTGGTGGCAGGACCGTTACGGTCCGAACCGCGTTGGCCCGTTCGGCATGTTCCAGATCGCTGCCGACATGCTGAAGATGTTCTTCAAGGAAGACTGGAACCCGCCCTTCGTCGACCGCGTGATCTTCACCCTGGCACCGGTAGTGGCCATGAGCGCCCTGCTGATCGCCTTCGTGGTCATCCCGATCACCCCGACCTGGGGCGTTGCCGACCTGAACATCGGCCTGCTGTTCTTCTTCGCCATGGCCGGCCTGTCGGTCTACGCGGTGCTGTTCGCCGGCTGGTCGTCGAACAACAAGTACGCCTTGCTGGGCAGCTTGCGTGCTTCGGCACAGACCGTGTCGTACGAAGTGTTCCTGGGCCTGGCGCTGATGGGCGTGGTGGTGCAGGTGGGCTCGTTCAACATGCGCGACATCGTTGAGTACCAGGCGCAGAACCTGTGGTTCATCATTCCGCAGTTCTTCGGCTTCTGCACCTTCTTCATCGCTGGCGTCGCCGTGACTCACCGTCACCCGTTCGACCAGCCGGAAGCAGAACAGGAACTGGCCGACGGCTACCACATCGAGTATGCCGGCATGAAGTGGGGCATGTTCTTCGTCGGTGAGTACATCGGCATCATCCTCATCTCGGCGCTGCTGGTAACCCTGTTCTTCGGTGGCTGGCACGGCCCGTTCGGCATCCTGCCGCAACTGTCGTTCCTGTGGTTCGCCCTGAAGACCGCGTTCTTCATCATGCTGTTCATCCTGCTGCGCGCCTCGATCCCGCGCCCACGCTATGACCAGGTGATGGACTTCAGCTGGAAGTTCTGCCTGCCGCTGACCCTGATCAATTTGCTGGTGACCGCTGCGATCGTGCTCTACAACACGCCAGCCGTCGCGGCCCAGTGAGGATTTGACCCATGTTCAAGTATATCGGCGACATCGTTAAGGGCACCGGCACCCAGCTGCGCAGCCTGGCAATGGTGTTCTCCCACGGGTTTCGTAAGCGCGACACCCTGCAGTACCCCGAAGAACCCGTGTACCTGCCGCCGCGTTACCGCGGCCGCATCGTCCTCACCCGCGACCCCGATGGCGAGGAGCGCTGCGTAGCGTGCAACCTCTGCGCGGTGGCCTGCCCGGTCGGCTGCATTTCGCTGCAGAAGGCCGAGACAGAGGACGGCCGCTGGTACCCGGAGTTCTTCCGCATCAACTTCTCGCGTTGCATTTTCTGCGGCCTGTGTGAAGAAGCGTGCCCGACCACCGCGATCCAGCTGACTCCGGATTTCGAAATGGCCGAGTTCAAGCGTCAGGACCTGGTGTACGAGAAAGAAGATCTGCTGATCTCCGGCCCCGGCAAGAACCCTGACTACAACTTCTACCGTGTTGCGGGTATGGCAATCGCTGGCAAGCCGAAGGGCTCTGCACAGAACGAAGCCGAGCCGATCAACGTGAAGAGCTTGCTCCCATAAGGACAGAAAGATGGAATTCGCTTTCTACTTCGCATCCGGGATCGCCGTGGTCTCCACCCTTCGGGTGGTAACTGGCACCAACCCCGTGCACGCCTTGCTTTACCTGATCATTTCGCTGATTTCCGTGGCCATGATCTTCTTCGCCCTGGGTGCGCCGTTTGCCGGCGCCCTGGAAGTGATCGCATACGCCGGCGCCATCATGGTGCTGTTCGTGTTCGTGGTGATGATGCTCAACCTCGGGCCGGCTTCGGTCGCCCAGGAACGGGGCTGGCTCAAGCCCGGTATCTGGGCCGGGCCGGTAATCCTCGGCACCCTGCTGCTGGCGGAGCTGCTGTACGTGCTGTTCGTCACCCCGAGTGGCGCCGGCATCAGCGGTACCACCGTGGGCCCGAAAGCCGTGGGCATCAGCCTGTTCGGCCCTTACCTGCTGGTGGTCGAACTGGCGTCGATGCTGCTGCTGGCTGCAGCCGTCACCGCCTTCCACCTGGGCCGCAACGAGGCGAAGGAGTAAATCATGGGTGCTATCCCTCTCGAGCATGGTCTGGCGGTCGCCGGCATCCTGTTCTGCTTAGGTCTGGTTGGCCTGATGGTCCGCCGCAACATCCTCTTCGTGCTCATGAGCCTGGAAGTCATGATGAACGCCTCTGCCCTGGCGTTCGTCGTCGCCGGTGCCCGTTGGGTCCAGCCCGACGGCCAGGTGATGTTCATTCTGGTGATCAGCCTGGCAGCCGCCGAGGCCAGCATTGGCCTGGCCATCCTGCTGCAGCTGTATCGCCGCTTCCACACTCTCGACATCGATGCTGCCAGTGAGATGCGCGGATGAACCTTCTCTTCCTGACTTTCGTCTTTCCCCTCATCGGCTTCCTGCTGCTGTCGTTCTCGCGCGGACGGTTCTCGGAGAACCTGTCCGCCCTGATCGGCGTCGGCTCGGTAGGCCTGTCGGCCGCCACGGCCGCTTACGTCATCTGGCAGTTCAACGTCGCCCCGCCTGAGGGCGGCGCGTACAGCCAGCTGCTGTGGCAGTGGATGTCGGTGGATGGCTTCGCGCCGAACTTCACCCTGTACCTGGACGGCCTGTCGGTCACCATGCTCGGCGTAGTGACCGGTGTCGGTTTCCTGATCCACCTGTTCGCGTCCTGGTACATGCGTGGCGAAGCCGGCTACTCGCGCTTCTTCTCGTACACCAACCTGTTCATCGCCAGCATGCTGTTCCTGATCCTCGGCGATAACCTGCTGTTCATCTACTTCGGCTGGGAAGGCGTGGGCCTGTGCTCGTACCTGTTGATCGGTTTCTACTACAGCAACCGCAACAACGGTAACGCGGCACTCAAGGCATTCATCGTCACCCGTATCGGCGACGTGTTCATGGCCATCGGCCTGTTCATCCTGTTCGCCCAGCTGGGCACCCTGAACGTGCAGGAACTGCTGGTGCTGGCACCGCAGAAGTTCCAGGCTGGCGACACCTGGATGGTCCTGGCAACACTGATGCTGCTGGGTGGCGCGGTGGGTAAATCGGCCCAGCTGCCACTGCAGACCTGGCTGGCCGACGCGATGGCGGGCCCAACCCCGGTTTCGGCACTGATCCACGCCGCTACCATGGTAACCGCGGGCGTGTACCTGATCGCCCGTACCAACGGCCTGTTCCTGCTGGCGCCAGACATCCTGCACCTGGTAGGTGTGGTCGGTGGCGTGACCCTGGTACTGGCCGGCTTCGCCGCGCTGGTACAGACCGACATCAAGCGTATCCTCGCCTACTCGACCATGAGCCAGATCGGCTACATGTTCCTGGCCCTGGGCGTGGGTGCCTGGGACGCGGCAATCTTCCACCTGATGACCCACGCCTTCTTCAAGGCCCTGCTGTTCCTTGCCTCCGGTGCGGTGATCGTTGCCTGCCACCACGAGCAGAACATCTTCAAGATGGGCGGCCTGTGGAAGAAACTGCCGCTGGCCTACGCCAGCTTCGTGGTCGGTGGCGCGGCACTGGCGGCCCTGCCGATCGTGACCGTGGGCTTCTACTCCAAGGACGAGATCCTCTGGGAAGCCTTCGCCAGCGGCAACACCGGCCTGCTGTATGCCGGCCTGGTTGGCGCGTTCATGACCTCGCTGTACACCTTCCGCCTGATCTTCATCGCCTTCCACGGCGAAGCCAAGACCGAAGCCCACGCGGGCCACGGCATCAGCCACTGGCTGCCGCTGGGCGTGCTGATCGTGCTGTCGACCTTCGTTGGCGCCTGGATCACCCCACCGCTGGCGGGTGTGCTGCCGGAAAGCGCCGGCCATGCCGGTGGCGAAGCCAAGCACGCGCTGGAGATCACCTCGGGTGCCATCGCCATCGCCGGTATCCTGCTGGCCGCCCTGCTGTTCCTGGGCAAGCGCCACTTCGTCAGCGCCGTAGCCAACAGTGGCATCGGTCGCGTCCTGTCGGCCTGGTGGTTCGCTGCCTGGGGCTTCGACTGGATCTACGACAAGCTTTTCGTCAAACCGTACCTGCTGATCAGCCACATCCTGCGCAAGGACCCGGTTGACCGCACCATCGGCCTGATTCCTCGGATGGCGCGTGGCGGCCACGTTGCCATGAGCAAGACCGAGACCGGCCAACTGCGCTGGTACACCGCCTCTATCGCCGTGGGTGCCGTGCTGGTGCTCGGTGCTGTGGTAGTGGCTGCGGTATGACTATGAATCTTGCGACTTTGCCAAAGGAAACCAACCCGTCATGATTTTGCCTTGGCTGATCCTGATCCCCTTCATCGGCGGCTTCCTGTGCTGGCTGGGTGAGCGCTTCGGCGCCACCCTGCCGCGCTGGATCGCGCTGCTGACCATGTCCCTGCTGCTTGGCATCGGCCTGTGGCTGTGGGGTACCGGCGACTACACCCTTGCGCCCGCCCCGGGCGCCGAACCGGCCTGGGCCCTGGAATACAAAGTCCAGTGGATCCAGCGCTTCGGCATCAGCATCCACCTGGCCCTTGACGGCCTGTCGCTGCTGATGATCCTGCTCACCGGCCTGCTCGGTGTGCTGTCGGTACTGTGTTCCTGGAAAGAGATCCAGCGCCACGTCGGCTTCTTCCACCTCAACCTGATGTGGATCCTCGGCGGCGTGGTCGGTGTGTTCCTGGCCCTGGACCTGTTCCTGTTCTTCTTCTTCTGGGAAATGATGCTGGTGCCGATGTACTTCCTCATCGCGCTCTGGGGTCACAGCTCGGCAGACGGCAAGAAGACCCGGATCTACGCGGCTACCAAGTTCTTCATCTTCACCCAGGCCAGCGGCCTGATCATGCTGGTAGCGATCCTGGGCCTGGTGCTGGTCAACTACAACACCACTGGCGTGCTCACCTTCAACTACAGCGACCTGCTCAAGGCCGAGCTGCCACCCGGTATCGAGTACCTGCTGATGCTGGGCTTCTTCATCGCCTTCGCGGTGAAGCTGCCGGTGGTGCCGTTCCACTCCTGGCTGCCTGACGCTCACGCCCAGGCACCGACCGCAGGTTCGGTGGACCTGGCGGGTATCTTGCTGAAGACTGCAGCCTACGGCCTGCTGCGCTTCGCCCTGCCGCTGTTCCCGAACGCCTCGGCCGAGTTCGCGCCGATCGCCATGACCCTGGGCCTGATCGGTATCTTCTACGGTGCCTTCCTGGCCTTCGCACAAACCGACATCAAGCGCCTGATCGCCTTCTCCAGCGTCTCGCACATGGGCTTCGTGCTGATCGGTATCTACTCCGGCAGCCAGCAGGCCCTGCAAGGTGCAGTGATCCAGATGCTGGCCCACGGCCTGTCGGCTGCGGCGCTGTTCATCCTGTCCGGTCAGCTGTACGAGCGCCTGCACACCCGTGACATGCGTCAGATGGGTGGCCTGTGGCACCGCATCGCTTACCTGCCGGCCATCAGCCTGTTCTTCGCAGCGGCATCGCTGGGCCTGCCAGGCACCGGCAACTTCGTCGGCGAGTTCCTGATCCTGATCGGCAGCTTCGTGCACGTACCATGGATCACCGTGATTGCCACCACCGGCCTGGTGTTCGGTTCGGTGTACTCGCTGATCATGATCCACCGCGCCTACTTTGGCCCGGCCAAGGCCGACACCGTGCTGGCCGGCATGGACGGTCGCGAACTGATCATGGTTCTGGGTCTGGCGGTATTGCTGATCCTGCTGGGCGTGTATCCGCAGCCGTTCCTCGACACCTCTGCCGCCACCATGAGTGGTGTGCAGCAGTGGCTCGGATCCGCTTTCACTCAACTCGCTTCGGCCCGGTAAGAGCGCTATGGAATTCACCACTCAACACTTCATCGCATTGGCGCCGATGCTGATCACCACCATCACCACGGTGGTGGTGATGCTGGCGATCGCCTGGAAGCGCAACCACTCGCAGACCTTCCTGCTGTCCACCGTGGGGCTGAACCTGGCCCTGCTGTCGATCTTGCCGGCGCTGAAGGTCGCGCCGCTGGCGGTCACCTCGCTGATCACCATCGACAAGTTCGCCTGCCTGTACATGGCGATCATCCTCATAGCGACACTGGCCTGCGTCACCCTCGCCCACGCCTACCTCGGCGAAGGCTCCAAGGGTTTCCCGGGCAACCGTGAAGAACTGTACCTGTTGCTGCTGATGTCGGCCCTCGGTGGCCTGGTGCTGGTCAGCGCCAACCACCTGGCGGGCCTGTTCATCGGCCTGGAGCTGCTGTCGGTACCGGTTTACGGCTTGGTGGCGTATGCCTTCTTCAACAAGCGATCGCTGGAAGCCGGTATCAAGTACATGGTGCTGTCGGCCGCAGGCTCGGCTTTCCTGCTGTTCGGCATGGCCCTGCTGTACGCCGACGCCGGCAGCCTGAGCTTCGACCAGATCGGCATGGCCCTGGCTACCACCAGCATGCCAAGCCTGGTGGCCCAGCTGGGCCTGGGCATGATGCTGGTCGGCCTGGCCTTCAAGCTGTCGCTGGTACCGTTCCATCTGTGGACCCCGGACGTGTACGAAGGCGCTCCGGCGCCGGTCGCCGCGTTCCTGGCAACCGCCAGCAAGGTCGCAGTATTCGCCGTTGTCGTACGCCTGTTCATGCTCTCCCCTGCTGCCAGCAGCGGCGTGCTCAGCACTGTACTGGCGGTGATTGCCGTAGCCTCGATCCTGATTGGTAACCTGCTGGCGCTGACCCAGAGCAACCTCAAGCGTCTGCTGGGTTACTCGTCCATCGCCCACTTCGGTTATCTGGTCATCGCGTTGGTCGCCAGCAAGGGCCTGGCCCTGGAAGCCATGGGCGTGTACCTGGTCACCTACGTGATCACCAGCCTGGGCGCCTTCGGCGTCATCACCCTGATGTCCTCGCCATACGGCGGCCGCGACGCCGATGCACTGTACGAGTACCGTGGCCTGTTCTGGCGCCGCCCGTACCTGACCGCGGTACTGACCGTGATGATGCTGTCGCTGGCGGGTATCCCGCTGACCGCCGGCTTCATCGGCAAGTTCTACATCATCGCTACCGGCGTCGAATCGCACCTGTGGTGGTTGGTCGGTGCGCTGGTGATCGGTAGCGCCATCGGCGTGTACTACTACCTGCGCGTCATGGTTACCCTGTACCTGGTCGAGCCGAACCTGCGCCGTCACGACGCCCCGCTGAAGTGGGAACAACGCACCGGCGGCGTCATGCTGCTGGCTATCGCCATTCTCGCTTTCGTACTTGGCGTGTACCCGCAACCCCTGCTGGACCTGGTTCAGCAAGCGGGCCTGCAACTGATCGGTTGATCACCCCGGCAGCCCCAATAACAGAAAACACCCCGCCTAGGCGGGGTGTTTTTTTATCTGCACCTTTTGTTACCTGTTCCCAATGGTGCCTCACTCACTCGGGCTGCCTTGGCCTGCACCCGGCAAAGCGGCCTTGCGCAAATCACCATTGGCCGAAGGCAGGTACACTTCCGGGTTGGGCATGCCGCTGGGAGAAAGTTCATGGGTCATTTCGAATTCAGCGCGTACTGACCATCCACACGCCTCGGTGGTGCATTGCAAATAAGCGATTCGCAGGAAAATATGGCGCCCTTCGCTAGTACGTATACGCATCCGGCTGTGGCAATGCGGGCAAACCAGCTTGTAAGTACTCACGGCAAGTACCTGCTAGCATTGCTCAGGCTAGCCTGTGTGTCAGTATTGGCTGCAACTGTGGGTGTATTCTTCAATTTGGTGGTTCTCACTGCAGAAGTGCTCCTTAAAACGCAGGGCTGTATTCATAACGAGTAGTTTAAGCCCATGGAATATCATTAAACCAGTCATGGATATTTGTTATGAGTACTCACGGACTTGCTGCGGTGCTCACGCGCCTTAAGCTTCTCACTGATGCACAAACTGATGCCGAGTTGTCACGTGCACTGTCGGTCAGCCCGCAAACGCTGAGCAGCTGGAAGGTTCGCGAAAGCATTCCTTACTCACTTTGCATAGACATTGCCAAAAAGTATGCATGCTCACTGGACTGGCTATTGCTGGGCCAAGCCGAGCACAACGCCGCCGCCCCAAGTGATGCGGGCTGGGAGTGCGATATGCTCGAACGGCTACGCACGCTCTCGCCCTGCGATCGTCAGGCCATCCTGCTGCTCATCAAGGACAAGCAGCGCATCCAGCAGTTGGAACAGCAACTGAGTGAGCTCGGCGGCGCAGCCAGTGGCTAACCTCGACGGCGCCAGCGCTGGATAAGTTCGCGTGGGTCGAGTGTATCCAGCCAGACCATGACCTTGAGGCTGATGGGGATCACCACCACAGCGGCCACGAATGCCGCCATGCCCCGGCTCAGCAAAGGCACCAATGACGAAACCAGTGGCTCGAACAAATGGCCCACGCCCACGGTCACGAATAGCAGCAGCAGTTTCTTGGCCAGTGTCAGGCGCCTGGCCTCACTCGTGATCAATCGATCGCGTGCCGCGCTCACCAACAATGCTCCCAGTAGCGCGGCGAACAGCACATCGCCATCCACACCCAGGAACGCCACCAATGCTGGGGCCAGGCTGTCGAAAACAGATACCTCAGGCATGGGCCTGCCCTCCGCGCGGAACAGGCAGGCAGGTGGTTGAACCCAGGCTATACATGACCGCCGCTTCGACAAAACGGATGTAGCACACCCGCAAGGCACGCCCATGATCATGCCCGGCTACATCATCGAGGCGCTTGTAACCCCGCTCTCGCAGTACTGACCGCCAGCGGGCGAATTCGCGTGCTGCCTCGATAGCAGCGCAGCGCGCGGCCACTTCCAAAGCAGCTTCACTGACAGACCGCGGCAGTTGCAGGTGCTCCCGCAACCTGCACAAATCCACCCGCGGCCAGAACGGGTCATGGCAATCGGCAAAGCGCGGTAGCCGAGGATCGTTGCTCATGCGCTACCCCCTTACTGCTCGGCCAGCATGCCGTAGCGAATGGCCTTGATCACAGCGGCCACCCGGGTAGGCACTTCAAATTTGCGCAGGATGTTGGACACGTGAAAATTCACCGTCGACTCCTTGCATTCAAGGATCTGGCCGATCTCCCAAGAGCTCTTGCCATAAGCACACCACAACAGCACTTGCTGTTCACGTGGCGTTAGACGAACCGGGGCGTCCGCCAAGGGTTGCTGCAAGTGTCGAGCGTTGTCAGTCATGTTTGAACTCCACGGGTGATTGAGCGGGGCATCACTGCCTACCTGCAGTCACCTTACGAAGCGCAGGCCACCCGCCTCCACCGCCGGGGTTTGTAAAGAACTTTCATACAAGACCGCGTGACGAAGGATGCGCACGATTTGCCGACTTTCTGCGTGCTCCAAGCCGCATTTCGCTCGTCTCAACGCCGTTGTCCATTCGCCTTTCGCCTGGAGTCGTACAATGCGTTCCGATTTACCCCTCTCATCCCGCCTCGCTCTGCTGGCGGCCCTGACTGCCACCCAGCCCGCGCTGGGGGCATCCGCGGTCGAATTGGGCCGGGTGCTGATCACCGATGAGGAGCAGAACGAGCTGACGGCTGCCGGCGAGCGCCTGCGTGAAGTACCGGGAGCCAGCAACCTGGTAGACATGCAGCGCGTGGGGCAAGGTCGCGTGGCCAGCAACCAGGACGTGCTGGCCTACCAACCTGGGGTGTTCGCCCAATCGGCAGGCAACGATGGCATCAAGTTGTCGATACGCGGCTCGGGCATCAACCGTGCACCGGGGGCGCACGGTTCTGGCGTATACACGATGTTCGACGGCCTGCCGCTGACCGGCCCGGGCGGCACGCCTTACGAGTTGTTCGAACCGCTGTGGCTGAGCCGTGCCGAAGTGCTGCGTGGCGCCAATGGCTTTGACCAAGGCTCCCTGGCCTTGGGCGGTGCCATCAACTACGTCACCCACACCGGCTACAACGCGCCTGCACTGCAAGTACGCTACGAGGTCGGTAGCCGCGGCTACCAGCATCGGCACATCAGTTCGGGCCAGGTGCTGGGCGATCTCGACTATTACGTGGCCCTGACCGATTCGGAATACGACGGCTACCAGGCGCACAGCAGTGGCAGCGCCAAGGGCATTGCCGCCAATGTCGGTTACCGCTTCAACCCCAACCTGGAAACCCGCTTCTACCTGCGCTACCGGGAAACTGAAAACGAACTGCCCGGGCGCCTCACCAAAGACCAGATCAAGCACCACCCGCGCGCGGCCAACCCCTCTTATCTGGCCCGCGACGACAGCCGCCCGCAGCCAGGCAGCACCTGGGTGGGCAACAAGACCACCTTCTACCTCGACGACGAGGCGCGCCTGGAAGCCGGCCTGGTCTATCACGACTACCCGATGGACCTGCGCGAAGGCCCCATGCGCCTGAAGGTCGCCTATACCGATGTCAGCGGTACGCTGAACTATTTCCGCCGCGACACACTGTTCGGGCGCGAGAGCAAGACCACCGTCGGTTGGCGTACCACCAAGCACCTGCCCAACAGCGGCGCTTCGCAATTTACTCGCAATGGCGATGTGTTCGGCGAGCGCACCCGCGACTTCACCTACCAGGGCTCGGACACCGTGCTGCATGTTGGCAACGATCTGGAACTGGTCCCCAACCTGTGGCTGAGCACCGGCCTGGCCATGATCTACACACGCCGCGAAAGTGACGTGACCTACCCCGCTGAAGGCGGCAAGGTGAGCATGCATGACTGGGACTATGCACCCCGCCTGGGGCTGCGCTACGACATCCGCCCGGACTTGCAGGTGTACGGCAACCTGAGCCGCTCGGTAGAGCCGCCCCATCCCTGGGCCCTGATCTGGAGTGCGCCCACAGCGAACCAACCGATCGAAATGCAAAACCAGACCGCCACCACACTGGAATTGGGCACACGCGGCGAATCGGCATTGGGGCATTGGGACCTAGCGTGGTACTACTCGCAGGTTCGCCATGAATTGCTGGCGGTGGAAATCGTGCAAGGCGCCCCGGCCAAGGAATTCAACGCCAGCGCTACCGTGCACCAAGGCGTGGAAGCCGGCCTCGACAGCACCCTGTGGGAGCGCGCGGGCACTGGCAAGCTGAGCGTGCGCCAGGCCTACACCTTCAGCGACTTCCACTACCGTGATGACGACAGGTTTGGCGACAACCGTCTGCCCGGTATCCCCATGCACTACTACCAGGCCGAGCTGCGCTATGACTGGCCGAGCGGCTTCTATGCCGGGGTCAACACGCAAATGGCCTCGAAGGTGCAAGTGGACTACGCCAACAGCTACCACGCGGATGAATATGCCTTGCTCGGCGCGCGCGTTGGCTGGGACTCACCGAAACAGGACTGGCAGACCTGGCTGGATCTGCGCAACCTGACCAACCAGCGCTATGCAGCGACCGTGACGCCGGCCTACAACGACGCAGGCAAGGACAATGCCCGTTCGACACCGGGCGAAGGGTTTGGCGTATACGCCGGGGTTGCCTACAGCTTCCGCTGACGGGTAGGAGCGGGTTTACCCGCGAATGCGTCGGCAAATTCAATGACGCATTCGCGGGTAAAACCGCTCCTACGGGGGGGGCGCTGCACAGCATGATTCGGGGTTCAGACCGCCCTGTTCAACTTCACCCATGAAGCAAACTTGTCGACAAACGCCTGCAAGAACGGTCGCGTCTTGTCGTTGAGCTTGCCCGAATCCTCGAACAGGCTCGCCGCGCCGCCAATGTAAGCCTCGGGCATCTGCATGCAGGGCATGTCGAGAAACACCAGCGACTGGCGCACCGCATGGTTGGCGCCAAAGCCCCCAATAGCCCCCGGCGACACACTCACCACCGCCGTCGGCTTGCCGCTCCAGGCACTTTGCCCGTAAGGACGCGAGCCCACATCGATGGCATTTTTCAGGCAGCCCGGCACCGAGCGGTTGTATTCCGGGGTGACGAACAGCACCGCATCACTGCGGCGGATCTCATCGCGAAAACGCTTCCAGGTCTGCGGTGGCGCCTCGGCTTCGATATCTTCGTTGTACAGCGGCAAGTCGCCAATCTCGACAATTCTCAGGGCAAGGCTGGACGGCGCCAGCTCCGAAAGTGCGCGGGCGACCTTGCGGTTGTAGGACTCCTTGCGCAAGCTACCGACGACAACTGCTACCGAATACACCTGGCTCATGGCAATTCCAACCTTTGCGGGGTAAAGAGACGTTGTAGTTATAGATGACCGTTCTCCGGCGCCTAAGTTTTTTTCCGCAGGGCGAAAACTTCCGAGGCTGTTTCACGGTCTATGCCTTCATACATTTCCTACGTAATTCAGAGGTTTCCACCCAAATGGCAGCAGTAATGGTCGGCCAATTCCACGCCCGTGACGCCGAAGGCCGCATCTACCCCGTGCACGAGTTTCAGGAGTCCACCCTGCAACTCGACGGCAGCACGCTGGGCGCCCCCATCACCACCTATCGCCTGGCCATCGGCGACAAGGTCAACCACCTGGGTGATAACCGTTTCGAACTGGCACGCTCCGGCGTCGAGATCACGCGCATTCCGTGATGCAATCCACGGTGTAGCGGCCCCCTTCGTGCTGCAGGCCGTGCACATCGGCGACAAACCCGGGAAAGCCTTGGTTGAATGCTCGGGCGAATGCCAGGTAGTCAAGGATCGAGCGGGTCGCCTCGGTGAACCGCTCACCCGGCATGATCAGCGGGATGCCAGGCGGGTACGGCACCAGCATTACCGCTGCCACACGCCCCAGCAGTGCCTCGATCGGCACCGCCTCTACCTCCCCACGCACCATTTTGTCATAGGCCTGGGCCGGGCTTACCGCCACTTCCGGCAAATGGGTGAACAGCCGCTTCAGCTGTTTGGCCGTGGCATTGGCGCGATAGCAGTCATGTAACTGGTCGCACAGGTCGCGCAGGCCCATGCCCTGGTAGCGTAAGGCGTCGGCAGCCCCCACGCTCGGCAGGCAACTGCTGAGCGGGGTGTTGCCGTCATAGTGGCGCTTGAACTCCAGCAGCTCGGTGAGCAGGGTGCTCCACTTGCCCTTGGTGATGCCCATGGAAAACAGTACCAGGAAACTGTACAGGCCCGTTTTTTCCACCACCAGCCCGCGTTCCCAGAGAAACTTGCTGACTACCGCCGCCGGGATGCCGCGCGCGCCCAGCACACCGTCTGCGCTCAGCCCCGGCATTACCAAGGTCACTTTCAACGGGTCGAGCAGCACATAATCGGCCGCCACTTCAGCAAACCCATGCCATTGCGCGCCCGGCTGCAGCAACCAGTCCTGCGCAGCCAGACGGGGGATGCCCTCGGCGCTAGGCGGCTGCCAGATGCTGAACCACCAGTCCTCTGCGGCAATGTGCTCACGCAGGTTGGCCAGGGCACGACGAAAACTCAACGCTTCGTCGAACATCTCCTGCAGCAGCGAGCGTCCGGCCGGCCCTTCCATCATGGTCGAAGCCACATCCAGCGAGGCGAGAATGCTGTATTGCGGCGAGGTAGAGATGTGCATCATGAACGCTTCGTTGAAACGGTCCCGGTCCAGCTGCCGCCTGGCGCCGTCCTGCACATGAATCATTGAGGCCTGGCTGAACGCCGCCAGCAGCTTGTGGGTGGAATGGGTGCTGAACACCAGCGGGCTGTCTGCCGCGCACGCGGTGCCCATGGCGTAGCGCCCGGTGAAGAAGTCGTGGAATGCGGCATAGGCAAACCAGGCCTCGTCGAAGTGCAGCACCTCGACACTGGTACCCAGGGCCTGCTTGATCAGCCCGGCGTGGTAACACAGCCCGTCGTAGGTGGAGTTGGTCACGACCGCCAGCTTGATGCGCTGCCCACGATCACGGGCAAGGGGGTTGGCCTGGATCTTCGCAGCGATCGCCTCGGGGCTGAACTCGCTGAGCGGGATCGGCCCGATGATGCCCAGTTCGTTGCGCTCCGGGCACAGGTACAGCGGGATGGCCCCCGTCATGATGATCGCGTGCACTACCGACTTGTGACAATTGCGATCCACCAGTACCAGGTCGTCACGGCCGACCATGGCGTGCCAGACAATCTTGTTGGCCGTGGAGGTGCCATTGATGACGAAGAAGGTATGGTCGGCACCGAAGTTGCGCGCCGCCCTGGCCTCGGCTTCGGCCAGTGGGCCTGTGTGGTCGAGCAGCGAACCCAGCTCCGGTACGGAAACGGACAGGTCCGAGCGCAGGGTGTTTTCCCCGAAGAACTGGTGAAAGGCTTGGCCTACCGGGCTTTTATGATAGGCCACACCGCCACCATGGCCCGGGGTGTGCCAGGAATAGTTGGACTGCGCGGTGTGCTGCACCAGTGCCTTGAAGAACGGCGGTAGCAGGCCATCGAGGTAGGTGTGTGCAGCACGCGCCACCTGGCGGGCGAGAAACGGCACGGTGTCTTCGAACAGGTAAAGGATGCCACGCAACTGGTTGAGTTCGCTCATGGCTTCGGCGGGGGCATTTTCCAAGGTCACCTGCTCGCCCAGGGCAAAGATCGGCAGGTTGGGGGCGCGCAGACGGGCCAGGCGGATCAGCTCGGCCATGTTCTGCAACAAATGGGTGTTCTCGCCAACGCCCTCGGCAGCAATCAGCATGCAGGCCAGGCCGTGGTGGGTGGCGGCGACCAGGCGTGCTTCGGCGTGGTCAGCTGCGGCGAGAATGGCAAAGCCATCCTGGCGCAGTTCCTCGGCGATGCCCCGCACGCGCTCGCCGGCAACATTGTCGGCCTTGATGGCGCGGTGGACGATGAGGA
Source organism: Pseudomonas sp. LTR0 (assembly GCF_036630035.1). Classification (NCBI taxonomy): domain Bacteria; kingdom Pseudomonadati; phylum Pseudomonadota; class Gammaproteobacteria; order Pseudomonadales; family Pseudomonadaceae; genus Pseudomonas; species Pseudomonas sp. LTR0. Next base: position 1,865,412 of record NZ_CP123734.1, on the reverse strand, counting down.
TCGGGAACTTGAGGTCCTTGTACATCAGGCGGCTACCTCCGAAGGACATGGCGTCCATTTCAGGGTAGTTGACGTGCCTGCCTTGAGTGTTGGGTGTTGCTGAGATCGAGCGCCGCCCGCGCGGCGCATCGCGAGCTGCGCTCGCTCCTACGTTTGTTTCGGGCCAATTATTCCTGGGGGATTTGCGCGCGAACGCCCTGGTGCATGGCTCGATATCGCGTCGTACGAGCAAGGCGGTCGCGCGCGCCTGTCACAGGCGTTACTGGCCAATTATTCCTGTGGGATATTCGCGCGAACGCCCTGGTGCATGGCTCGATATCGCGTCGTACGAGCAAGGCGGTCGCGCGCGCCTGCACAGGCGTTACTGGCCAATTATTCCTATGGGATATTCGCGCGAACGCCCTGGTGCATGGCTCGATATCGCGTCGTACGAGCAAGGCGGTCGCGCGCGCCTGTCACAGGCATTACTGGCCAATTATTCCTATGGGATATTCGCGCGAACGCCCTGGTGCATGGCTCGATATCGCGTCGTACGAGCAAGGCGGTCGCGCGCGCCTGTCACAGGCGTTACTGGCCCGAAACAAACGTAGGAGCGAGCGCAGCTCGCGATGCGCCGCGCGGGCGGCGCTCGATCTCAGCAACACCCCACAACCCACGGCAAGCCCAGCGCCTCAACCCGCAGGTATCTCGGTCAGGGCCTGCCACAGCGAAGGCCCACCTGCCGATTTGGCAACCGCTGCCAGACGCTCGGCATGCGCCTCCAGCTCCTCGGCGCTGGCCATGATCACCCGCCCCGGGGTACGCCCGACAATCCGGCGAATCTCGCTGCCGCCAACCCCCTGCCCGTCATCATCTGCATCTGCACCATGGCCAGCCAGCGACAAACTGGTCTGGCCACCGGTCATGGCCAGGTAAACGTCTGCCAGCAGTTCCGAGTCGAGCAGTGCGCCGTGCAGCTCACGGCCCGAGTTATCGATGTCGTAGCGTTTGCACAGCGCATCCAGGCTGTTGCGCTGCCCTGGGTGGCGCGAACGTGCCAGCAGCAGGGTATCCAGAATAGTGCAGTGCTGCGAAATGTCAGCGCGGTCCTGCTGGCCCAGCAAGGCGAATTCGTTGTTGATGAAGCCAACGTCGAACGCCGCGTTGTGGATGACCAGCGTGGCACCCTGGATGAAGTCGAAGAACTCTTCGGCAACATCGCCAAAGCGTGGCTTGCCAACCAGGAAGGCATCCGTGATGCCGTGAACGTTGATCGCGCCCTCGTCACTCTCGCGGTCGGGCTGCAGGTAGACGTGGAAGTGCCGCCCGGTCAGGCGCCGGCCGATGACCTCGACACAGCCGATCTCGATGATCCGGTGGCCTTCGCCAACCGGCATACCCGTGGTTTCGGTATCGAGAATGACGAACCGTTTATCTTGCTGCTGCTCCACGCGGGCGCTCCAACTTGCATCCGTTACAAAGGCCGCGATTGTACCCCAGCTCAACGCTGGGCGCGCACCTCATCGACCCCACGGTTGGCCAGCTGGTCGGCGCGTTCGTTGCCGGGGTGGCCGATATGGCCGCGCACCCACTTCCAGGTCACCTTGTGGCGGTTGACCTGCTCATCGAGCTGCTGCCACAGGTCGGCATTCTTCACCGGCTCTTTGGCCGCCGTCTTCCAGCCGCGCTTCTTCCAGTTGACCATCCACTCGTTGATGCCCTTCATCACGTACTGCGAGTCGGTGGTCAGTACCACCTCGCATTCACGCTTGAGCGACATCAGGCCCTGGATCGCGGCCATCAGCTCCATGCGGTTGTTGGTGGTCTCACGCTCGCCGCCCCATAGTTCCTTCTCGACGCCCTTGTAGATCATCAGCACGCCCCAGCCACCCGGGCCAGGGTTGCCCTTGCAGGCACCATCAGTAAACATCTCGACGCTATCGCTCATGTACCACTCTTGAATTCAGTGCTTGTCAGTTTCGGGGTTGGCTGCGGTGCGGTTGACTTTCGCCAGTGGCAGCGGCAGCAGCTTGCCCATTGGCTCGCGGCGTTCCGGCCGCAATGGCCGCAGGCCCACCACCATCTTGCGCGCCACCAGCAGGTACACCCCGCCACCGAAGCCCTGCCAGCCGCCGGCCAGTCGTTCCCAGCCTTCAAGGCGTTGCTGCCAGGCCGGTGAGGCAAGCGGCGGACGATAGCACCCGAAGCGGCGTTTCTCCAGCGCGAAGCCCAGCAGGTTGAGCCAGTCGCCCACCCGTGACGGCGAGATGCAGCGCGCCTTGCGCAGAGCATCGTGACTGAAGAAATGGCGCATGCCCCAGCTGCTCCACGGGTTGATCCCCACGATCAGCAGGTGCCCGCCCGGGCGCACGGCACTGGCGGCCTCGCGCAGCAGGCCATGGGGCGACAGACAGAAGTCCAGCCCATGCTGCAGCACCACCACATCGGCAGCGTGCTCGCTCAACGGCCAGGCCTGCTCTTCGCAGACAATCTCCACCCCCGGCAACGGCGCACCAAGGCGCACGTTACGCTGCACCTGGGGGGCTCTGGGCGGTGGCTCGGCGCAAGGCCCGTAATGTACGAGATAACCGCCAAAGAAGCGCCCGAGCTCTTCTTCCAGCAGTTTGTCCTCCTCCATGAGCATCAGTTGGCCGAGTGGGCCATTGAACCACTCACGGGCCAGGCTGATCAGCTCGACCCAGTCCGGGTCGGCCTGAGCAAAGGCTTGGTCGGTCATTGCGCTCTCCCTCGAAGGTTCTCCCACCGCGCCATCGCGGCTAAGATGCCCTCATGTGCCACGCTAGGCGAATCGGATCCGCACCATGATACAGATCGATGCTCTCCCCGCTTTCTCCGACAACTACATCTGGTTGTTACAGGATACTGCCAAACGCCGTTGTGCGGTGGTCGACCCGGGCGATGCCGGCCCGGTGGAACGCTGGCTGGCTGCCAACCCCGAGTGGGTGCTGAGCGACATCCTCGTCACCCACCACCACAATGACCACGTCGGCGGGGTGGAACGGCTCAGGCAATTGACCGGTGCACGGGTCTGTGGCCCGGCCAACGAGCGCATTCCCGGCCGCGACCTGGCACTGGACGAAGGCGACAGGGTCGACGTGCTGGGTGTGACATTCCAGGTACTGGCAGTACCCGGCCACACCCTGGGGCATATCGCCTTCTTCAGCGACCAGCCAGCAACGCCCGTCCTGTTCAGTGGCGACACCCTGTTCGCCGCCGGTTGCGGACGCATGTTCGAGGGTACACCCGAACAGATGCAGCCCGCCCTCGCCCGCCTGGCGGCCCTGCCAGCGCAGACAGAAGTGTACTGCGCCCACGAATACACCCTCAGCAACCTGCGCTTCGCCAAAGCTGTAGAGCCGAGCAATCCGCACGTTCAGCAACGGTTTGAGGACGTTACCCGTTTACGCGCCGAAAATCGCATCAGCCTGCCCTCAACGATTGGCCTGGAGCGCCTGACCAACCCCTTTCTGCGCACCTCTGAAACATTAGTTAAACAAAAAGCAGACGAATGGAAGGGACATTCAAACACCTCGCATGTCGCTGTTTTTGCTGCCTTGAGGTCTTGGAAGGACAGCTTCTGATAACCGCAAGATATATCGCAAGTGAGGGTCAAAGGTTGACCGGGGCCGGAGCGGTTTCTAGAATCGCCGAAATTTTTCGCCCGGATACCTGTGTCAGCCGATGTCTTCCCGTAGCCGCAGAACCTCTCATTCCGTCGCCCTGACGCGCCTGGCCCAAATCAGTGCGCTGGCCTTGGCAGCCACGCTGGTGGGCTGCCAGAGCACCCGTCAGCTCGACGAATCCGATAGCGTTCGCGCGCACAACTACCAGGCGCGGATCAAGCACAAACCTTCCCCGCTGCTGGTCAAGCCGGCCGAGCAGGCACCGCAGGATGTCTGGGAGCGCATGCGCCAGGGCTTCGCCCTGCAGGACAGCATCGATGTCAACCCGCGCATCGAGCAGCAGCGTTTGTGGTTCGCCAGCAACCCGTCCTTCATAGAGAGCGCCGGGGAACGTGGCAGCCTCTACCTGCACTACATCGTCGAACGCCTTGAAGAACGCGACATGCCGCTGGAGCTGGCCCTGCTGCCCGCCATCGAAAGCGCCTACAACCCCATGGCCTACTCACGCGCCAGCGCTGCCGGCATGTGGCAGTTCATGCCGGCTACCGGTCGTCACTTCAACCTGCGCCAGACCAATTTCTATGACGGCCGCCGCGATGTCACCGCGTCGACCAACGCCGCGCTGGATTACCTGACCCGCCTGCACGACATGTTCAACGGCGACTGGCTGTTGGCCCTGGCGGCCTACAATGCCGGCGAAGGCACCGTCAGCCGAGCCATCGAGCGCAACGAAAAGCTCGGCCTGCCGACCGACTACTGGAACCTGCCGCTGCCACAGGAAACCCGCGACTACGTGCCCAAGTTGCTGGCGCTGTCGCAGGTGGTGTCCACGCCAGAAGCCTATGGCATCAATCTCACCCCGATCGCCAACGAACCGTACTTCGAAGCGGTGGCGATCAAAGATCGCCTGGACCTTACCCGGGTCGCGGCCTTCGCCAACATCGACGAGGACGAGCTGATCCAGCTCAACCCGGCATTCAAGAAGCGCATGACTGTCGATGGCCCGAAACAGCTGCTGGTGCCCACCGCCAAGGCGCAGTTGCTCAGTGCCAGCCTGTCCAACCTCAACCCCGAGCAGCTGGTCAGCCTGCAACCACCGAAAGCAGCGTTTGCCAGGGCTGTGGCTGAAGCCAAGGCACCGGTGGCGGCACGCAGCTACCGGGTCAAGCGTGGCGATAACCTGAGCGTCATCGCCAGGGCCAACCGCGTATCGGTCAAGGACATCAAGCGCTGGAACCGCTTGTCCGGCAACAGTCTGCGCGCTGGCCAGGTTCTGGCCCTGCGTGGTGGCAGTGCTCCGAGCGCCGCCGGCAACCGGGTCGCAGCATCCGGAAAGCGCTCCACCAAATACAAGGTGCGCAAGGGCGACTCCCTGTACCTGGTGGCCAAGCGCTTCAATGTGGAAATGAAGCACCTCAAGCGCTGGAACCCACGCAGCGGCCACGCCCTCAAGCCAGGCCAGACACTGACCGTCTACGTCGGGCATTGAGTCGTTACAGGGGCTGCTTTGCAGCCATTCGCGGGCACGCCCGCTCCCACAGGTTTTTCACAGCCCTGAAAGCCAGTGCCGTACCTGTGGGAGCGGGCGTGCCCGCGAATGGGCCTGAAAACCCAGCCACTGGAAAACCCCAGCCCCTCTCTTTTTCCAATCCCACCAAGCTGTTACTGTACTCGATCAAAGCCCAACGCCTCTGGATCGGATGCCGACTTGATACGTCCCCTCCTGCTGTCACTCAGCCTGGCCTTGAGCTTTCCCGCAGCCGCGATGGTGAGCGAAAGCCACGGATACGCGCAGTTCGGCACGCTCAAGTACCCAGCCACCTTCACCCACTTCGACTGGGTCAACCCGCAAGCGCCCAAGGGCGGCACATTGCGGGCCATGGCTTTTGGCACCTTCGACACACTCAACCCCTACACCTTCAAGGGGTCGAGCCCGATTACCACGCCCAACTTCCAGCAGTACGGCATCAGCGAGCTGAACGAGCCACTGATGGTAGGCACCGGCCAATACGACCCGTCTGGTGACGAGCCGACCTCCAGCTACGGCCTGATCGCCCGCTCGGTGGAATACAGTGAGGACCGCAGCTGGGTGGTGTTCAACCTGCGCCCGGAGGCCCGCTGGCATGACGGCCAGCCGATCACCTCGGCTGACGTGGCCTTCTCCTACCGCACGCTGCTCAAGGATGGCCACCCGATCTACCGCACCAACCTGCAGGAAGTGCAGCGGGTAGATATCCTCGGCCCGCTACGCATCCGCTTCGTGTTCAAACGCGCCGGCAACCCGCTGCTGATTCTGCGTCTGGGCGAAATGCCTGTGCTGCCTAAACACTACTGGCAGAAGCGCGACTTCAAGGCCACCACCTTCGAGCCCCCGTTGGGCAGCGGCCCCTACCGCATCACCCAGGTACAACCCGGGCGACGCCTGGTGTTCGAACGGGTGAAGAACTACTGGGGCAAAGACCTGGCGGTCAACCGTGGCAAGTACAATTTCAATCGGGTGGAATACGAGTTCTATCGCGACGCCACGGTGGCCTTCGAAGCATTCAAGGCCGGCGAGTTCGACATCTATATCGAGCACCAGGCAAAAAACTGGGCCAACGGTTACAACTTCCCTGCCGTGCGCCGGGGTGAAGTGATCAAGGCACAAATCCCGCACAGTATCCCCACGCAAACACAGGGCCTGTTCATGAACAGCCGCAGGGCCGCGTTCAGCGACCCGCGGGTACGCCAGGCACTGGGGCTGATGCTGGACTTCGAGTGGACCAACCGCGCGCTGTTCAGCAGCGCCTACCGCCGCTCGACCAGCTACTACCCCAACAGCGAGTTCGCCGCCAGCGGCCTGCCCACCGGCAAGGAGTGGCTGCTGCTGGCGCCGTTCCGTGACCAGTTGCCCGCCAAGCTGTTCAGCGAACCCTACAAGGTCAGCCACACCGATGGCCGGGGTATCAGCCGCCAGACCCTGCGCCAGGCCCTGGGCCTGCTCGCCGAGGCCGGCTGGAAACTGCACGGCCAGCGCCTGGTCAACAGCAAGGGCCAGCAATTACGCATGGAACTGCTGCTGGTAAACCCCAACCTTGAACGCATCCTGCAACCTTATGTCGAAAACCTGTCCAGCATCGGCATCGATGCGCGCTTGCGTACCGTGGACCGCGCCCAGTACAAACAACGCCTGGACCAGTTCGATTTCGACATGATTCTGATGACACTGAACCAGACCCTGAGCCCCGGCCTCGAACAGTGGCTGTACTTCCATTCCAGCCAAGCCACGACAAAGGGCAGCAAGAACTATGCTGGGGTCAAGGACCCGGTAGTCGACCACCTGCTCGACACCCTGCTCGCCGCCCGTACCCGCGATGACCAGGTCGCCGCTGCCCGCGCCCTGGACCGCGTGCTTTCATGGCACTACTACATGATCCCCAACTGGTACCTCGACAACCATCGCCTGGCCTACCGCAACCGGTTCGCCTTCGTCACCACGCCGCCCTACACCCTTGGGCTGAACAGCTGGTGGATCAAGACTTCGGAGAAAGCCCAATGACGCCAACGCACCGTCTGCGCCGGCTGGCAGGCAGCCTGTTGCTCGCCTGCCTGAGCCTTCCCGCGCTGGCCGCACCGCAGCACGCGCTCACCCTTTACGATGAGCCACCCAAGTACCCCGCCGACTTCAAGCACTTCGACTACGTCAACCCGGATGCGCCCAAGGGGGGCACCTTCCGCCAGTCCAGCTTCGGCGGCTTCGACAGCCTCAACCCGTTCATCAACAAAGGCGTGGCGGCCGAGAACATCGGCATTATCTACGACACCCTGATGCGCCAGAGCCAGGATGAACCGTTCACCGAATACGGCTTGGTTGCCGGTAAGATCGAAAAGGCTCCGGACAACAGCTGGGTGCGCTTCTATCTGCGCCCCGAAGCGCGCTTCCATGACGGCCATCCGATGCGCGCCGACGACGTGGTGTTCACGTTCAACGCCCTGATCAAGGACGGCGCCCCGCTGTACCGCCAGTACTACGCCGACGTTGCCGAAGTGGTCGCCGAAGACCCGCTGAAGGTGCTGTTCAAGTTCAAGCACACCAACAACCGCGAACTGCCGCTGATTCTCGGCCAGTTGCCGGTATTGCCCAAGCACTGGTACGAAAACCGCGAATTCAACCGCGGCAACCTGGAGATCCCGCTGGGCAGCGGCCCGTACAAGGTCGCCAAGGTCAAGGCCGGGCGCTCGGTGCGCTACGAGCGGGTCAAGGACTACTGGGCCAAGGACCTGCCGATCAACCGGGGCTTCTACAACTTCGATGTCATGACCTTCGACTCCTACCGCGACACCACCGTCGCCCTTCAAGCACTCAAGGCCGGGGCGTTCGACTATGCCCTGGAAGTCAGCGCAAAGAACTGGGCCACCGCCTACGACGTGCCTGCCGTGCGCGAGGGTCGCCTGATCAAGGAGGAGCTGCCCAACGGCAACCCCACCGGCATGCAGGGTTTCATCTTCAACATCCGCCGCCCAGTGTTCCAGGATGTTCGCGTGCGCCAGGCACTAAGCCTGCTGCTGGACTACGAGTGGACCAACAAACAGCTGTTCAACGGCGCCTATACCCGCACCAGCAGCTACTTCGACAACTCGGAAATGGCCGCCCATGGACTGCCCAGCCCCAACGAGCTCAAAATCCTCGAACCACTGCGCGGCAAAGTGCCCGAGCAAGTGTTTACCGAGGTCTTCCACAACCCGGTCAGTGACGGCAGCGGCATGATCCGCGAGCAACAGCGCCAGGCCTACAAGTTGTTGCAGGACGCGGGCTGGAAAATCGTCGACGACAAGATGGTCGACGCCCAAGGCAAGCCGGTAAGCATCGAATTCCTGCTGGCGCAGACCGAGTTCGAGCGCATCCTGCTGCCCTTCAAACGCAACCTTGCCGACCTCGGTATCGAGCTGAACATCCGCCGGGTCGACGTTTCGCAATACATCACCCGCCTGCGTTCTCGGGACTACGACATGATCGTCGGCGGTTATCCGCAGTCCAATTCGCCGGGCAACGAACAGCGCGAGTTCTGGTCCAGTGCCGCCGCCGACAACCCCGGCAGCCGCAACTTCATCGGCCTGCGCGACCCGGCCATTGACCAGTTGGTGGAACAGTTGATCAACGCCGACTCGCGCCAGAGCCTGATCGACCACTGCCGCGCCCTCGACCGCGTGTTGCTGTGGGGCTACTACGTGATCCCCAACTGGCACATCAAGACCTGGCGTGTGGCCTACTGGAACCACATCGGCCACCCGAACGTGTCGCCCAAGTACGACATCGGCATCGACACCTGGTGGATCAAGCCCGAGGTAACTCCGGCGGTCAGCGAAGACCCTGTGGACGAGGCCAACTGAGATGCTGGCCTACATCCTGCGCCGCCTGCTGCTGATCATTCCGACCCTGTTCGGCATCCTCATCATCAACTTCATCATCGTCCAGGCCGCCCCCGGTGGCCCGGTCGAGCAGATGATCGCCAAGCTCGAAGGCTTCGAAGGCGCCACCAGCCGCATTGCAGGTGGCGGCGCCGAGGTTTCCGTGGCCGGCTCCAACTACCGCGGCGCCCAGGGCCTGGACCCGGCGCTGATCGCTGAAATCGAGCGCATGTACGGCTTCGACAAGTCGCCACCCGAACGCTTGTGGATCATGATCAAGAACTACGCCCGGCTGGACTTCGGCGACAGTTTCTTCCGCGATGCCAAGGTGATCGACCTGATCGCCGAGAAGATGCCGGTTTCGATCTCGCTGGGGCTGTGGAGCACGCTGATCATGTACCTGGTGTCGATCCCGCTGGGGATCGCCAAGGCCGTGCGCCACGGCAGCCACTTCGACGTGTGGACCAGCTCAGCGATCATCGTCGGCTACGCCATCCCGGCGTTCCTGTTCGCCATCCTGCTGATCGTGCTGTTCGCCGGTGGCAGCTACTTCGACTGGTTCCCGCTGCGTGGCCTCACCTCCAACAACTTCGACGAACTGAGCACCACCGGCAAGGTGCTGGACTACTTCTGGCACCTGGTACTGCCGATCACCGCACTGGTCATCGGTAACTTCGCCACCATGACCCTGCTGACCAAGAACAGCTTCCTCGACGAGATCAACAAACAGTACGTGGTCACCGCCAAGGCCAAGGGCCTGAGCCGATCACGGGTGCTGTACGGCCACGTGTTCCGCAACGCCATGCTGCTGGTGATCGCCGGCTTCCCTTCGGCGTTCATCGGCATCTTCTTCACCGGCTCCTTGCTGATCGAGGTGATCTTCAGCCTCGACGGCCTGGGCCTGATGAGTTTTGAAGCGGCCATCAACCGCGACTACCCGGTGGTCTTCGGTACCCTGTTCATCTTCACCCTGTTAGGGCTGGTGGTGAAACTGATCGGCGACCTGACCTACACCCTGGTCGATCCACGCATCGACTTTGCCAGCCGGGAGCACTGACATGGCCTTGTCCCCCCTCAACCGCCGGCGCTTCGAGCGTTTCAAGGCCAACCGCCGTGGCTGGTGGTCACTGTGGCTGTTCCTGATTCTGTTCGGGCTGAGCCTGGGCGCCGAGCTGATCGCCAACGACAAACCGATCGCCGTCCGTTACGACGGCGAATGGTACTTCCCGGCGTTCAAGCGCTACCCGGAAACCACCTTCGGCGGCGAATTCCCGCTGGAAGCCAACTACAAGAGCCCCTACATCCGCGAACTGCTGGCGAAGAAAGACAGCTTCGTGCTGTGGGCGCCCATCCCGTTCAGCTACCAGAGCATCAACTATGACCTGCGTGTCCCCGCCCCTGCCCCACCTTCGGCGGACAACTGGCTGGGCACCGACGACCAGGGCCGCGACGTGCTGGCACGGGTGATCTACGGCTTCCGCATTTCGGTTCTGTTTGCTCTCACCTTGACCGTGGCCAGCTCCATTATCGGCGTCATCGCCGGCGCCTTGCAGGGGTTCTACGGTGGCTGGGTCGACCTGACCGGGCAACGCTTTCTGGAAATCTGGTCCGGCCTGCCTGTGCTGTACCTGCTGATCATCCTGGCCAGCTTCGTGCAGCCCAACTTCTGGTGGCTGCTGGGCATCATGTTGCTGTTCTCGTGGATGAGCCTGGTGGACGTGGTACGCGCCGAGTTCCTGCGCGGACGCAATCTGGAATACGTGCGCGCCGCCCGCGCGCTGGGCATGCGCAACGGGGCGATCATGTACCGGCACATCCTGCCTAATGCCATGATCTCGACCATGACCTTCATGCCGTTCATTCTCACCGGCGCCATCGGCACCCTCACAGCCCTGGACTTCCTCGGCTTCGGCCTGCCTGCCGGTTCGCCTTCCTTGGGCGAGCTGGTGGCGCAGGGCAAGTCCAACCTGCAGGCCCCGTGGCTGGGTATCAGCGCCTTTGCCGTGCTGGCGCTGATGCTGAGCCTGCTGGTGTTCATCGGCGAATCCGCCCGCGATGCCTTCGACCCGAGGAAGTGACATGAGTGAACAGAACCTGATCGAAGTGCGGAACCTGGCCGTGGAATTCGTGACCGGGGACCAGGTCAACCGGGTGGTGGGCGGCGTCAGCTTCGATATCCGCAAAGGCGAGACACTGGCTCTGGTGGGCGAAAGTGGCTCGGGTAAATCGGTCACCGCACACTCGATTTTGCGCCTGCTGCCCTACCCCCTGGCCCGCCACCCCAGCGGCAGCATCCACTACGAAGGCAAGGACTTGCTGCAGCAGAACGAGAAGACCCTGCAACGCATTCGCGGTAACCGCATTGCGATGATCTTCCAGGAGCCGATGACCTCGCTCAACCCGCTGCATTGCATCGAGAAGCAGATCAACGAAATCCTCCTGCTGCACAAGGGCCTGACCGGCAAGGAAGCGACTGCGCGCACGCTGGAGCTGCTGGATATGGTCGGCATTCCCGAGCCGCACAAGCGCCTCAAGGCCCTGCCCCACGAGTTGTCGGGCGGACAGCGCCAGCGGGTAATGATCGCCATGGCGCTGGCCAACGAGCCCGAGCTGCTGATTGCCGACGAGCCGACCACGGCGCTGGATGTGACCGTGCAGTTGAAGATCCTCGAACTGCTCAAGGAACTGCAGGCGCGGCTGGGCATGGCCCTGTTGCTGATCAGCCATGACCTGAACCTGGTGCGACGCATCGCCCATCGTGTGTGTGTGATGCAGCACGGGCAGATCGTGGAGCAGGCCGAATGCGCCACGCTGTTCAGCGCCCCGCAGCACCACTACACGCAGATGCTCATCAATGCCGAGCCCAGCGGGCTGCCGGCGCACAACCCGGTGGGCGCGCCGTTGCTGGAGGTGGATGAGCTCAAGGTCTGGTTCCCGATCAAGAAGGGCTTTCTGCAGCGCACGGTCGATCATGTGAAGGCGGTGGACGGGGTCAACTTCAGCTTGCCCCAGGGCCAGACGCTGGGCATTGTTGGCGAATCCGGGTCGGGCAAGTCCACATTGGGCCTGGCCATCTTGCGGCTGATCTCCAGCCAAGGCGGCATTCGCTTTCATGGGCAGAACCTCGAAGGGCTTAACCAGAAAGCGGTGCGCCCCCTGCGGCGCGAGATGCAGGTAGTGTTCCAGGATCCGTTTGGCAGCCTGAGCCCGCGCATGTGCGTGGCGGACATTGTGGGTGAAGGGTTGCGCATTCACGGCATTGGCACCGCGCAGGAACAGGAAGCGGCGATTATCGCGGCCCTGGAGGAAGTAGGCCTGGACCCACGCACGCGGCATCGCTACCCCCATGAGTTCTCTGGTGGGCAGCGCCAGCGCATTGCCATTGCCCGAGCGCTGGTGTTGAAGCCAGCGCTGATTCTGCTGGATGAACCCACGTCGGCACTTGACCGCACCGTGCAGCGGCAGGTAGTGGAATTGCTGCGTAACCTGCAGCAAAAGTACAACCTGACGTACCTGTTCATCAGCCATGACCTGGCGGTGGTCAAGGCGCTGAGCCACCAGTTGATGGTGATCAAGCATGGGCAGGTGGTGGAGCAAGGGGATGCGCAGGCGATCTTCCATGCGCCGCAGCATCCGTATACCCGGCAGTTGCTGGAGGCGGCGTTTTTGGAGGTTGAGGGTTCGTAGGGAATGGGTGGGTGTTCGCCTTGGTTCTTGCGGTGTTGCGGAGATCGAGCGCCGCCCGCGCGGCGCATCGCGAGCAAGCTCGCTCCTACATTTGTTTCGGGCCAGTATCGCCTGTGCCTGCGCGCGCGACCGCCTTGTTTGTTCCCCACGATGTCGAGTTGAGCGCCAAGGGGACGCGCGCGTCTGCCCCAGGAATAATTGGCCCGAAACAAATGTAGGAGCGAGCTTGCTCGCGATGCGCCGCGCGGGCGGCGCTCGATCTACGCAACACCACAAAAACCAAGGCAGGCGCCTTGCCGCCCTGACGCAATGCAGCAGTGATCAATTTTTCTGACAATAATCGTCTTCCATCATCAGCCGGATCGGGCATAAATTCTCCACCGTCACCTCCCAGTACCCACGGTAGAGCCCATGTCCAGCCCCCAACCCCAGCCCGCTTCCCCCGCCCTGGCCACCCTGATCCAGCGCTCCGGCCTGCCCAGCCCAACGCTGAGCGAAGCCCAGGCACACGCTGTGCTGCAGGCCCACTACGGCCTTGCCGGCAACCTGTCGCTACTGGGCAGCCAGCAAGACCTGAACTTTCGCGTGGTCACGCCGCAAGGTGGCTATGTGCTGAAGGCCTGCCACGGCAGCTATGCCCAGCTGGAGCTTGAAGCCCAGCACGCCGCCCTGGCCTTCCTGCGCGATCAAGGCTTGCCGGTACCCGCCGTGCGCTCAGCCCACAACGGCATGGGGCTGCTGGAACTGGACATCGACGCGCAACCACTGCGCCTGCGCCTGCTCGATTACATCGAAGGCCAACCGCTGACCCGCCTCAAGCACATGGAGCCACGCCTGATGGCCGAGCTGGGCGGGCTCTGTGCAAAGCTGGACAAGGCGCTTGCCCATTTCGACCACCCAGGCCTTGCGCGCACCTTGCAATGGGACCCGCAGCATGCCGGGGCACTGATCGATCACCTGCTGCCGGTGCTGCAGGACAGCGGGCTACGCGCCCGCATCGAACACGCCACGCGACAGGCCAACGAGCGCTTGATGCCGCTGGTCGATCAACTGCCCAGTCAGGCCGTGCACCTGGACATCACCGACGACAACACCGTGTGGGCCCGTGATGCCCAGCGTCAGTGGCAACTGCAAGGCGTGATCGATTTTGGCGACCTGCTGCGCACCTGGCGTATCGCCGACCTGTCGGTGACCTGCGCTGCGCTGTTGCACCACGCCGAGGGCGACCCGCTGCGCATCCTGCCAGCCGTGCAGGCCTACCAGGCGCTCAACCCGCTGACCGAGGCCGAACTGCGCGCCCTGTGGCCGCTGGTACTGAACCGCGCTGCCGTACTGGTGCTGAGCAGCGAACAACAGCTAGCCGTCGACCCGGGCAACCAGTACACCCGCGACAACATTGCCCACGAATGGGAAATTTTCGACACGGCCACCGCCGTGCCTTTCGCCCTGATGGAGGCGGCCATTCTGCAGGCTGCGGGCCTGCAGCCCGCGGCGCCGCACTTGAACGGCTGCGCCCCCCTGCTCCCCGAGCTGGCCGGGCAGGCTGTCACACGGGTGGACCTGGGGGTACTCAGCGAACACTTCGAGGCCGGTAACTGGGAACAACCCGGTTACGATCAGCAACTGCTGACCTCGCAGGCCGCACCGGCCTGCAGCCTGCACGGGCAATATCGCCTGTCGCAAACCCATATCGACCGCCCCGAAGAGCCAGCCACCTGCGCCCTTGGCGTCGAGCTGCATGCGCCCAACGGCAGCCCTGTGCAAGCGCCAGCAGCCGGCACCTGGCAGCGTCATGGCGACGGCCGTGGCTGTCTGCGCACCGTGCACTGGGCTTTGTGGCTGCAAGGCCTGGAAGACGCACCGGCAGACGGCCAGGCCGTGGAAAAAGGCCAGCCGCTGGGCAGCAGCGGCAGTATCCTCAGCGTACAACTGTGCCTGGATAACAGCATCCAGCCCCCCTTCTTCGCCACGCCGTCACAGGCTGCTGCGTGGCTGGCCCTGTGCCCGTCGCCAGCCACATTATTGGGTTTCGATTGCGATGCCGAGCCACTACCCGATCCGCAAGCGCTGCTGGCCCGCCGCGATGCCAGCTTCGCCCGCTCGCAGAAGCACTACTACGCGCAACCGCCGCACATTGAGCGCGGCTGGCGCAACTACCTGATCGACATGCAGGGCCGTTCCTATCTGGACATGCTCAACAACGTCGCGGTGCTGGGCCATGGCCACCCACGCATGGTTGCCGAGTCGGCGCGGCAGTGGTCACTGCTGAACACCAATTCGCGCTTCCATTACGCGGCGATCACCGAGTTCTCCGAACGCCTGCTGGACCTGGCCCCCGAAGGTTTCGACCGGGTGTTCATGGTCAACAGCGGCACCGAGGCCAACGACCTGGCGATTCGCCTGGCCTGGGCCTACAGCGGCGGGCGCGACCTGCTCAGCGTGCTGGAGGCCTACCACGGCTGGTCAGTGGCTACCGATGCCATCTCCACGTCGATCGCCGACAACCCGCAAGCCCTGGAAACCCGCCCGGACTGGGTACACCCGGTCGAAGCACCGAACACCTTCCGCGGTCGTTTCCGCGGGGCCGACAGCGCCGCCGACTACCTGCAAGACGTCGACGCCAAGCTGGCCGACCTCGACGCCCGTGGCCGTCAGCTGGCGGGCATCATCTGCGAACCGGTGTACGGCAATGCCGGCGGTATCTCGCTGCCCGCAGGCTACCTGCGCGCAGCCTATGCCAAGGTCCGCGCCCGCGGCGGGGTGTGCATCGCCGACGAAGTGCAGGTGGGTTATGGCCGCCTGGGCGAGTACTTCTGGGGCTTCGAGGAACAGGGCGTGGTGCCGGATATCATTACCATGGCCAAAGGCATGGGTAACGGCCAGCCACTGGGCGTGGTCATCACCCGTCGCGAAATCGCCGAGGCGCTGGAGGCCGAGGGCTACTTCTTTTCCTCGGCCGGAGGCAGCCCGGTCAGCTGCCGCATCGGCATGGCGGTGCTGGATGTCATGCAGGAAGAAGGCCTGTGGGACAACGCCCGCGACACCGGGCGCTACTTCAAGGCACGCTTGCAGGCGCTGGTCGACAAGCATCCGCTGGCCGGTGCGGCGCATGGTTCGGGCTTCTATCTGGGGCTGGAGCTGGTGCGCGACCGCGACACCCTGGAGCCGGCCACCGAAGAGACCATGCTGCTGTGCGACCGGTTGCGGGATCTGGGTATCTTCATGCAGCCAACTGGCGACTACCTGAACATCCTCAAGATCAAACCGCCGATGTGTACCAGCCGGGCCAGCGTGGATTACTTTGTTGATTGTATTGACCGGGTGCTGGGTGAAGGGCTGTAGGGTTTTGGGTTGGGGTGTTGGGCTTTAGAGGTTCAGCGCCTGTTAGATCGAGCGCCGCCCGCGCGGCGCATCGCGAGCTGCGCTCGCTCCTACGTTTGTTTCGGGCCAATCATTCCTGTGGGATTTGTGCGCGAACGCCTTGGCGCATGGCTCGATATCGCGTCGTACAAACAAGGCGGTCGCGCGCGCCTGCCACAGGCGTTACTGGCCAGAAACAAACGTAGGAGCGAGCGCAGCTCGCGATGCGCCGCGCGGGCGGCGCTCGATCTAACAGGCGCTGAACCTCTACCGCCATACAGGCGGCGCTCGATCTCCCAGGCGACGCACCTCTACCGCCATACAGGCGGCGCTCGATCTCCCAGGCGACGCACCTCTCCCACCATACCCTCAAGGCCACACCGCCCGGCATGACGCTGCGTAATGGCCGGGTGTGTTTGCCGTGGGTTTTAGGGGGTGGCAGAAATCGAGCGCCGCCCGCGCGGCGCATCGCGAGCTGCGCTCGCTCCTACGTTTGTTTCTGGCCAGTAACGCCTGTGGCAGGCGCGCGCGACCGTTTTGTTTGTACGACGCGATAGCAAGCCACGCCCCAAGGCGTTCGCGCGCAGATTCCCCAGGAATGATTGGCCCGAAACAAACGTAGGAGCGAGCGCAGCTCGCGATGCGCCGCGCGGGCGGCGCTCGATCTCCCAGGCGACGCACCTCTACCGCCATACAGGCGGCGCTCGATCTCACAAACACCGAATACTTCAAACCCTACCCTTCGCAATCCCATCCATTACTATTCGCTCACAACGCCCCAACATCAGGTTCACCGAACATGGCCTTCTCCAGCGACTCCCTGGCAATTTTCCTCGCAGTGCTGGACGCCGGCTCGTTCTCCGCCGCCGCCCGCAAGCTGGGCCGCGTACCTTCAGCCGTGAGCATGGCGATCGCCCAGCTTGAGGCCGAGCTGGACCTGCCGCTGTTCGACCGGGCCACGCGCAAGGCCCTGCCCACCAGCGCGGCCCTGGCCCTTGAACCCCAGGCCAGGCAGGTGATCTGCCAGCTCAACCTGCTCGACGCCCAGGCCCTGCAACTGCACCAAGGCCTGGAAAAACGCCTGACCATCGCCATGGCGCCCGAGTTGCAGACCGGCCCCTGGAACCAACCGCTGGAAATCCTCGCCCAGGCATTTCCCAGCCTGGAAGTCGAGGTACGTTCGGCCACCCAGACCGAGGCCATTCGCCTGCTGCATGACGGCAGTGTGCAATTGGCCCTGGTGTTCGAACGGCCCGGCATCGACGAGCGCGAGTCATTCCTCGAAGCCGGCAGCCAACTGCTGGTGGCCGTAGCGTCACCGCGCCATCCGGCCGGGCAGAACAGCGGTACGCCACTGCCGGAGGAGGCCTTTGCCGAACAACGGCAGATCATCGTGGCCTCGGGCAAGGCCACCGGATCGGACCCGCGCATGGTCCTGTCCCGGCGCATCTGGCTGACCGACAGCTACCTGGCCACGCTGGACCTGGTGCAGTCCGGGCTGGGCTGGGCCTACCTGCCGCAGCCATTGGTTGAACCGCTGATTGCCTCGGGCGCACTCGCCGAGGTGCGCTTCGACAATATGGCCAGCCGACTGCGCTTGTGGGTAGACATTATCTGGATCAAGTCGCGCCCGTTGGGCCTGGGCGCGCGGCGCTACCTGGAAGTCATGCGCCAGCTGTTCGAGAAGGAACCCCCCAGGGCCTGATATCCCTTGTGCGAGACCCTGCCCAGCAGGCGCCCGACGAACCCTTTGGGCTGTGGGAGCGGATTATGCTGTCGGCGCTACCAACCTGTACCCAACCCCCGCCTCGGTAATGATGAACCGCGGCGCCGTGGGGTCATCGCCCAGTTTCTGTCGCAGATGCCCGACCACGATCCGCAGGTAGTGGGTATCCTCCGCATGGGTAGGCCCCCAGATATCCTTGAGCAGTTGCTGCTGGGTAATCACCCGCCCGGGGTGCCCGGCCAACAGCGCCAGCAACGCATACTCCTTGCGTGTCAATGCCACCTCCACACCATCGAGCGTCACCCGCCGGAAGGCAAAATCCACAGTCAGCGGCCCAAAGCAGGCCGCCACTTCCGAGCCGCCAGCTTGTGGCACCTGGCGCAGCAAAGCCCGCACGCGCGCGAGAAACTCCTGGATACCGAACGGCTTGGTCACATAGTCATTGGCGCCACCATCCAGCGCATCGACCTTCTGCACTTCACTGGCACGCACCGACAACACCATCACCGGCACTGCACTCCATTCACGCAATTCACGCAGTACCTGCTGGCCGTCCATGTCCGGCAGCCCCAGGTCGAGCACCACCAGATCCGGCTTGCCCAGTGCCGCCTGGGCCAACCCTTCGGCACCGGTGGCTGCCTCCAGCACCTTGTAGCCTTGCGAGGCCAGGCTGATACGCAGGAACTTGCGGATCTGCGGTTCATCGTCGATGACCAACAGGGTAGCGGACTGGCTCATGGGGTTTCGCTATCGGCTTCAGGTTGAGGAGGCAGCGGCAAGCATAAAGTGATGCTGGTGCCTTGGCCATCAATGCCTTCGCCCACCAGAATCTGCCCGCCATGGGCACCGATCATGCCCTGGCAGATAGCCAGGCCCAGCCCGGTACCCTGCCCACCGCGGTCACCACGGGCGGCGGTATAGAACATGTCGAAGATCTTCTCGCGGTCGGCCACGGGAATGCCGGGGCCCTGGTCGCTGACGGTCAGGCGCAACTGGTCGTCATGCACGGCCACCTGCAGCTCAAGCCGACCATTGGCCGGCGAAAAGCGTGCGGCGTTTTCCAGCACGTTGACCAGCGCCTGCTCGATCAACGCCGCATGCACGAACAGCAATGGCAGCTCGGCCGGTACGTCCGTGTGCACACGCAGCGGCGCCAGCACCACCCGCAAGCGGTTGAGCGCACTGCCGACGATGTCCGCCGGGGCCACCCAGTCGCGGGCCAGCTTGAGGCCGCCATGGCCCAGGCGGGTCATGTCCAGCAGGTTCTGGATGTAGCGATCAAGACGCTCGGCCTCGTTGCGGGTGCCTTCCAGCAACTCGCGGCGGTCTTCAGCCGGAATCGCGTCGCCCAACGCCAGCAGGCTGTCGATGCTGCCACGCATGGCGGTCAACGGCGTGCGCAAGTCATGGGATACGGAGGCCAGCAGGGCACTGCGCAGTTGCTCGGTTTCGCCGTGCAGGCGTGCGGCTTCCAACTGTTCAGCCAAGCGTGCGCGGGCCAGGGCCTGGGCCAAGGGCTGGCCAAGAGCAGTGAGCAGGCGCCTGCGAGGGTCGCTGAGCGGCCGCCCGGTGCGCGGGCGCACGCCCAGCAACGCCAGAGGCTGCTCGTCCACCGCCAACGGCCACCACCACCAGCGGCCTTCGGGCAGGGTATCGCTGCCGTGGCCAGCGGCCTGCACGTGCTGCCAGGCCCAATCGGCAGCAGCCCGTTCGGTGTCGCTGAAAGTGTGGGCTTCCCCACTGGCCACTTGCAACTGGCCTTCGGCGTTGCGCTCCAGCAAGCACACCTGGGTGTCCTGCCAGCCGCCCAGGTGCTGGCCGGCAGCCTTGAATATGGCTTGGCGATCGGTGGCTACCGTCAACCGGCGAGACAGGTCGAGCAACTGGCTGGTCTGCGCCTGGGTCTCGCGCAGCGCCTGCAACTGCCGACGCTGACGCGCGGCCAGGTTGCCGGTGAGCGCAGCCATCAACAGAAAGAACACCAGCGTCAGCACATCTTCTTCGCGCTGAATGCTGAACGAGAAGTTGGGCGGTATGAACAGGAAGTCATAGACCAGGAACGACAGCGCAGCGCAGGCCAGCGCAGGTCCCAGGCTACTGCGCACCGCCACCAGCAGCACCGCCGCCAGGAACACCAGCGAGATATTGGGCAATGCGAGCACACTGGACACCGCCCAGGCCAGGCCCGCAGCCATCACGGTGGCCAGCAGCGCCAGCAGGTAATGACGCCACACCCACACCCGCCGCACCGCCGAACGCGGCGCTGGCGGCTGCACATCACGGTCCAGCACGTTGATTTCCAGGCCATGACTCTCGCGCAGCAGCCGCGCCGCCACACCGGTGCCGAACAAACGCCTGCGCAGACGGTCACGGGACTGCCCGACCAGCACCAGGCTGGCCCGCCGCTCGGCAGCATGCTGAATCAGCGTGCGGGCCACTTCACCAGCACGCAGCAGCACCACTTCCCCGCCCAGTCGCTCGGCCAGTTGCTGAGCGGCCTGCAAACGATGCCGTGCGGTTTCGTCACGTAGCCGGCCGTTGTCCACATGCACCAGGCTCCAGGGCAGGTGGCGACGCTGGGCCACGCGGCTGGCATGGCGCACCAGGCGTTCGGCCTGGTCGTCACCGTCTATGCCCACCAGCAACCGGCCGCGCAAGGCCGGCGCTTCCTGGCCGCGCTGACGATAGCCGTGGGCCAGGTCGGCATCGACCTGAGCAGCGGCGGTCTGCATGGCCAGCTCGCGCAGGGCGGTGAGGTTGGTTTGCGAAAAGAACGCATCAATGGCCGCCCGAGCCTGCTCGGGCACGTACACCTTGCCTTCACGCAGGCGTTCGAGCAGCTCTCGCGGTGGCAGGTCGATCAGCACCAGCTCGAAGGCTTCCTGCAGCACCCAGTCCGGCAGGGTCTCGCGCACCTGCACGCCGGTAATGTCGCGGACCTTGTCGTTGAGGCTTTCCAGGTGCTGGACGTTGACCGTCGTGAATACATCAATGCCAGCGGCCAACAGTTCCTGTACGTCCTGCCAACGCTTGGCGTGGCGGCTGCCGGGGGCGTTCGTGTGGGCCAGTTCGTCCACCAGGGCCAAGGCCGGCGCGGCCCGCAGCAGGCCGTCGAGGTCCATCTCCTCGAGGGTGACACCGCGATACTGGCTGCGCAGTAGAGGTTGCTGTTGAAGGCCCGCGAGCAGCACCTCGGTTTCAGCGCGGCCGTGGGTTTCGACAACGCCGGCCAGCACCTTCACGCCCTGGCGTTGCTGGGCGTGGGCGGCCTGAAGCATGGCGAAGGTCTTGCCGACGCCAGGGGCGGCGCCGAGGAACACCTTTAGCCGGCCCCGGCCATTTCGCGGGAGGTTGGCCAACAGCGCATCGGCGCGGGTGGAGTCACTCATGTTTCATCCTTCAGAAGGGACGGCGGTCGACTGATGGCCAGCTTTCCAGGCCTTCGCGGGCAAGCCCGCTCCCGCAGGAAATCGCCCACTTCGAAAGGAGCGCTGTTCCTGTGGGAGCGGGCTTGCCCGCGAAGGGCCGCAAAGCGGTCCCAGTATCAGTGGCTCAGTTGCTCAAGCGCCTGGTTCAACGCCAGCACATTGACCACCGGCGGGCCGATCAATGGGTGGAGGGTGGCCTGTTCCAGCAAGGCTTGCAAGCGCTCGACCGGCAACTGCCGTGCCGCCGCCACCCGCGGGATCTGATAGGCCAATGCCTCCGGTGGCAAGTGCGGGTCCAGGCCGCTGCCCGAGGTAGTCAGCAGCGCCTGCGGCACTGGCCCTTGCTGTGCCTGATACAACGCGGCCGCATCGCTCCTTACCCGCTCAGCCAGCGCCGGGTTGCTCGGCGACAGGTTGCTGGCGCCGCTGGCCACGGTCGCGTAGGCACCTGCCGAGGGCCGCGAGTGGAACCAGCCATCGCCCTGGAAGTCCTGGGCGATCAATGCCGAACCCCGCACCTGCCCTTGCGCATCGCGCACCAGGCTACCGTTGGCCTGGTTCGGGAAAGCGACCTGAGCAATACCGGTCACCGCCAGCGGATACAGGGCGCCAGTCACCAGGGTCATCAACAAAGCCAGGCTCAATGCCGGGCGTAGATAAGCAGTCATGGTGGCCTCCTCAGACCAGGTTCAGGGCATTGAGCAGCAGGTCGATCAGCTTGATCCCGGCAAACGGCACCACAATGCCACCCAACCCGTAGATCAACAGATTGCGCCGCAACAGGTGCGCCGCACTCACCGCCTGCACGCGCACGCCACGTAGCGCCAGCGGGATCAGCACGATGATGATCAGCGCGTTGAACACAATGGCCGACAGGATCGCGCTCTGCGGGCTGGCCAGTTGCATCAGGTTGAGTACGCCCAGTTGCGGGTAGATGGCAGCGAACAGCGCCGGCAGGATGGCGAAGTATTTGGCCACATCGTTGGCAATGGAGAATGTGGTCAGCGCACCACGGGTGACCAGCAGCTCCTTGCCGACCTGTACTACGTCCAGCAGCTTGGTAGGGTCGCTGTCCAGGTCGACCATGTTGGCGGCCTCCCGCGCAGCCTGAGTGCCATCGTTCATGGCCATGCCTACGTCAGCCTGGGCCAGCGCCGGGGCGTCGTTGGCACCGTCGCCACACATGGCAACCAGGCGGCCGTCATTCTGCTCCTGGCGAATACGCGCCAGCTTCTTCTCGGGCGTGGCTTCGGCCAGCACGTCATCTACCCCCGCTTCGGCGGCGATGGCAGCTGCAGTCAGCGGGTTGTCGCCGGTCACCATCACCGTGCGGATGCCCAGCTTGCGCAGCTCGGCGAAGCGCTCGCGGATGCCAGGCTTGACCACATCCTTGAGGTGAATCACGCCCAGCAAGCGCTTGTCGACGCACACCAGCAACGGTGTGCCGCCACTCTGCGCAATGCGTTCGACTTCGCGGGCCAGCGCCGCCGGCATTTCCAGGCGTTGCATACCGACGAATGCCAGCACCGCATCGACGGCGCCCTTGCGGTAGCGGTGCTGCTGGAAGTCGATGCCCGACAGGCGTGTCTCGGCACTGAAGGCCACCGCTTCGAACTGCCCGGCAGGCGGCTCGACAAAGTCGTGCAACTGGCGCAGGTACTCGACAATCGACTTGCCTTCGGCGGTGTCGTCGGCCAGCGAGGCCAGCAAGGCGCCCTCCCCCAGTTCCTTGGCGGTAATGCCCGGTGCCGCATGCAGTGCGCTGCAGCGGCGGTTGCCGAAGGTGATGGTGCCGGTCTTGTCGAGCATCAGTGTATGCACGTCCCCGGCCGCCTCGACGGCGCGGCCCGAGCGGGCAATGACATTCAGCCGTACCAGCCTGTCCATGCCGGCGATACCGATAGCCGACAGCAGCCCGCCGATGGTGGTGGGGATAAGCGTCACCAGCAGCGCGGCCAGGAAGATCAGCGGCAGGCTGCCACCCACGAAGTGGGCGAACGGCTGCAAGGTCACCACCACGATCAAGAAAATCAGGGTCAGGCCGATCAGCAGGATGTCGAGGGCTATTTCGTTCGGGGTCTTTTGCCGCTTGGCGCCTTCGACCAGGGCGATCATGCGGTCCAGGGTCGACTCGCCCGGGTTGCTGGTGATGCGGATAAGCAGCCAGTCGGAGACCAGCCGCGTGTTGCCGGTCACCGCCGAGCGGTCGCCACCTGATTCGCGTATTACCGGCGCGGACTCACCGGTAATGGCGGCCTCGTTGACGGCCGCAATGCCTTCAAGTACCTCGCCGTCGCCGGGGATCATTTCGCCGGCGACCACGCGTACCACATCATCCTTGCGCAATGCGCTGGCAGCCACCGTCTCGTAGCTGCCATCACGCTGGCGACGCTGAGCGGTCAGGCCCTGGCTGCCGGCCTTGAGGCTGTCGGCGCGGGCCTTGCCCCGGCCCTCGGCCAACGCCTCGGCGAAGTTGGCAAACAACACGGTGAACCACAGCCATAGGGCGATCTGCACCGCAACGCCGGTGCTCACACCGCCGCCGGGCGCAAAGCACAGCACGGTGGTCAGTACTGCGGTCAGGGCCACCACCAGCATTACCGGTGAGCGCTTGAGCTGACGCGGGTCGAGCTTGACGAACGCCTGCACCAGCGCCGGGCGCCACAGCGCGGCGAAGCGGGTCTGGTCCTTGGCGCTGTGCCGGCTATTCACTTCAGGAATGGGCATGTTCATGATCGGTCCTCAAAAACCCAGGCTAAGGTGTTCGGCGATTGGCCCAAGGGCCAGGGACGGCAGGAAGGTCAGGCCACCGACCAGCAGGATGGTCACCAGCAGCAAGCCGGTGAACAGCGGGCCGTGGGTGGGGAAGCTGTTCTGCCCCAGCGGCGCGCTTTTTTTCGCCGCCAGGCTGCCGGCCAACGCCAGTATCGGCAGGATGTAGCCGAAGCGGCCGATGAGCATGGCCAGGCCGATCATCAGGTTGTGATACACGGTGTTGGCACCAAAGCCGGCAAAGGCCGAGCCGTTGTTGGCCGAGCCCGAGGTGTAGGCGTACAGCAACTGGCTGAAACCATGCGCCCCCGGGTTGGTGACCGCCCCGGCCGGGCCGGGCAAGCTGGCGGCGATGGCGCCAAGTACCAGCACACCGACCGGCATCACCAGCAGCGTTGCCACCAGCAGTTGCACCTCACGGGCCTGCAGTTTCTTGCCCAGGTATTCCGGCGTGCGACCAATCATCAGCCCGGCCAGGAACACCGCGATCAGCACGAACAGCAACATGCCGTACAGCCCGGCGCCAACGCCGCCGAAGATCACCTCGCCGACCATCATGTTGACCATCGCCACCATGCCGGTCAGCGGGTTGAGGCTGTCGTGCATGGCGTTGACCGAACCGTTGGAGGCAGCGGTGGTGGTGACCGCCCACAGCACCGAACCAGTGGTGCCGAAGCGGCTTTCCTTGCCCTCCAGGGGGGCGGTCTGCTGCACCTGGGCGCTTTCCAGCGCTGGGTTCGGCTGGTGCTCGGACCACAATGCCGTGCTGCCTCCGATCAGGAACAGGGCAAGCATGCAGGCGAGGATGGCGCGGCTCTGGCGCAGGTCCTTCACGTAGTGACCGAAGGTGAACACCAAAGCCACCGGAATGAGGATGATCGACGCCACCTCGAACAGGTTGCTCCAGGCCGTAGGGTTTTCGAACGGGTGCGACGAGTTGACGCCGAAGAAGCCGCCGCCATTGGTACCCAGCTGCTTGATGGCGATCTGGCTGGCGGCCGGCCCTAACGGAATGGTCTGATCGCCACCTTGCAAGGTCAGCGCGTGGGCGTAGTCGGCAAAGGTCTGCGGTACGCCCTGCCAGACCAGCAGCAGCGCCAGCAGCACGCACAGCGGCAACAGGCCATAGAGGGTGGCACGAGTCATGTCGACCCAGAAGTTGCCCAGCGTCGTCGCACTGCGCCGGGCGATACCGCGGCACAGGGCAACCAGCACGGCCAGGCCGGTGGCAGGGCTGACAAAGTTCTGCACGGTCAGGCCAAGCATCTGGCTCAGGTAGCTGACCGACGCCTCACCGCTATAGGCCTGCCAGTTGGTATTGGTAACGAAACTGACGGCGGTGTTGAACGCCAGTGACCATTCCTGGCCAGGCAGGTGCTGTGGGTTGAGTGGCAGGTAGCCCTGCAACAGCAGCACGCTGAACAGCAGCAGGAAGCCGACCAGGTTGAACGCCAGCAGGGCCAGAGCGTATTGCCGCCAGTCCTGCTCCTGGTTGGCGTTCACACCTGCCAGCCGGTAACAGCCCTGCTCGACCGGGCCCAGCACAGGCGTCAGCCAGGTACGCTGGCCCTCCATGACCTTGAAGAAGAACCGCCCAAGCCAGGGTGCCGGTAGCAGCACAATGGCGAAGAATGCCAGGAGCAAGGCGAAATCGTAACTGTGCATGGCCGCTCCCTAGCTGCGATCGGCGCGCAGCAGCGCCACCAGCAGATAAAACGCCAATGCCACTGCCAGCAGCAGTGACAGCCCGTCGAGCATGTTCATATGTGGTTCTCCCCGTGTTACGGCTTGGGCCGCTTTAGGGAAATTGTCCGAGGGAGGGGCGTAAAGGGGCGAGAGCGGGGTGTGGGGGTGGGTATAAAGAATGCGTAAAATCAGCGTTGTGGTCTGCCTGTAACGGCCTCTTCGCGGGCACGCCCGCTCTCCCACAGGCACTGCACAGCCTTCAAGGCCTGTGTGGTACCTGTGGGAGCGGGCAAGCCCGCGAAAGGGCCGTTACAGGCTTATTGTTGTGGCGGCTGCTGAGCCGCGTTACGGCTCCAGTCCAGCAACAGGCTGTAGCCGACCGCCAGCAAGGTCGGCCCGATGAACAGGCCAATGAAGCCAAAGGCAAGCAAGCCACCGAACACGCCCAGCAGCACGATCACCAGCGGCAGGTTGCCGCCACGGCTGATCAGGTAAGGCTTGAGCACGTTGTCCACGCCACTGATTACGAAGGTGCCCCAGACGCCCAGGAACACTGCCATGCCGTATTCGCCCTTCCACACCAGCCAAGCGGTGGCCGGGATCCAGGCCAGCGGCGGCCCCATGGGGATGAGGCTGAGCATGAAGGTCACCAACCCCAGCACGATCGCCCCGGGCACCCCCGCGATCAGGAAGCCGATCAGCGCCAGGATGGCCTGCGCGGCCGCCGTGCCGATCACCCCGTTGACCACCCGCTGCACGGTAGCGGCTACCAGCTCGAGGTAATACTCGGCGCGCTCGCCCATCAGCCGGTGCAGCAAGCGCAGCACGAATGCCGCCAAGCGTGGCCCGTCGCGGTAGAAGAAGAACACGAACACCAGGCTCAGGGTCAGTTCCAGCACGCCGCTGCCAATCTGTGCGCTGCGAGCCAGCAACCAGTTACCCACCTGCCCAAAGTAAGGCTTGATCGAGGCAAGCAAGGCTGCACCTTGCTGGTCAAGCGATTGCCAACCGTTGACCAGGCGCTCGCCAACGAAGGGTATGCCGCCCAGCCAGGCCGGCGCATCGGGCAGGCCGTCGACCTGCACATCACGCACAAACGCCGTAGCATCGCGAATGTGATCGGCCAGGTTGAACCCCAGCCACACCAGCGGCAGTGCCACAATCAGGATCCAGGCCGTGGTCAGCAGGCCCGCTGCCAGCGTCTCACGCCCCCCCAACAGGCGCGTGAGGAAGCGCATCAACGGCCAGCTGGCAAAGGCCAGGATGGCCCCCCACAGCAATGCCGATATGAACGGTGCCATCACCCACAGGCCAGCACCGAGCAACGCCACCAGCAGAATCTGGACCAGCAGGCGATCATTGTTAATCATGATGGTGCTCGTTCAACGGATCAGTTCAAGGTGCAGGCCGTCTGCAGGCGCACTGCCGACTTCAAGGCGGCGGCTACGCACCCCGGCCTTGACCAGCGCCTCGCGCCAGGCCTCAGCCTGGGCGCCACTGAGGCTGACGCGCAAGCTGCTGTCGAGGTTCAGGCTGCGGGCCAGCAGGTTTACCCAGGTGTCTTGCGGCGCGGCAAGGTCAGGGTAGTCAAGCTTGCCGGTGTCGAGCATTTCGCGCAGCACCGTGGCAGCGGTTGGCAGCAGCTCGCCCAGCGGGCTGTCTGCGATAAACTCTTCCACATGCAGGTAGGCACGGCGGTTGCCACGGGTAACGCTGTACAGCGCGACCAGGGTGTCGGCCTCTTCTGCCGAGCGGCGTAGCAGAATGAACGCCTGCTGCTCATCGCCACCGTTGAGGCGGGCATTGGCGAATACATCATTGGCCCACAGGCTGGCCTCACCGCAATCACGCCCCTGGCACCAGAACAACGGGTAGCCACCGTCGCGTACAAGTGCTTCGCGGGCACTGGTAAAGGCCTCACGGGCAGTACGCTCGACGGGCAATTCGTAGGTCACCGAGCTGACCTGACCGCGGCTCTCGACCTTGTCATCGACCCGCAGGCGGCCACTGATCTTGCGCAACGGGCCCATCGGGTAGACCCGCTCCTGCTCGACGGCCGGGCGTTGATCGACCACCTTGGCGTCCTGCGGTACCGGCAGGCTACCGGCCCAAAGCACGGGGCTGGCGAGCACCAGGCAGGCTGCCAGGGCAGTGCGAATGGAAACAGGCGCGCTCATTGGCGAACCAGGCGGCGTTCAGCGCCGAATTGAAGCTCCAGGATGTCTGGCAGTTGCATGGTTGTCTCCCTGTTCAACCCGCCAAGCCTCGACACTTGTCCGGTGCAAGTCAAGCAAAGCCAAAGAAGCGATTGATACAGTCTGCGACAAGGACTGCGCCCTGCGCATCGTTCAGGTGCAGGTGATGGCCGCCGGGCAGCGTCACCTGTTCAAAGGGTAGCTGCTCCAGCAACCCCGTGTGGCGTGCCAGCATGCCGTCGGCAGCCACCACCAACAGCGCCGGGCAACTCACCCGCCGCACATAGGCCATGGCCTGGGCCTCGCTCAGGCGCACCGGCGAGGGCAGGGTCAAGCGGCTGTCGCTGCGCCAGCTGTAGCCACCGGGCACCGGCATCAGGCCACGCTGGGCCAGCAGCTCGGCCGCCTCACGGCTGACCGCGACCATGCCTTTCATCCGGGCTTGCACACCGGCTTCCAATGTCGCGTACACCGACTTGCGTTTGCCATCCAGCCGCAACTGGGCTTGCAGTGCCATCCCTAAGCGCTCGCCGGCGTCCTGCTCGGCGCCGGTCGGCGGGATGACACCGTCGATCAACGCCAGGTGACTGACCCGATCGGGCAATGCCCCGGCCAGTTGCACCGAAATGATCGCGCCCAACGAATGCCCCAGCAGGGCGAAACGCTGCCAGCCCAGTTGCTCGGCCACTCGCAGCACGTCATGGGCATAGTCGGCCAGGGCATAACTGGCGCCGAGCGGGCGGTGCTCCGAATAGCCATGGCCGGCCAGGTCCAGGGCGACGATGCGCAGCCCTTTCAGTTGCGGAGCCAGGCGGGCAAAGCTGTTGGCGTTGTCCAGCCAGCCATGCAGGGCAATCACCGGCAGCCCGTCTTCGGGGCCGAACAGGTGTGCAGCCAGTTCGATATGGCCCAGGCTCAGGCGAATCTCCTCAACGTGCGCGCTCATGCCTGGCTCCAGCGGTCGAACAGGCCCTTGATCAGGCTGGCAGTGTCGGTCGGGCGCTCCAGCGGGAACATGTGCCCACCCGGTACACTGTGGTATTCACCTTTAGGCATGCCACGCACAGCCAAAGTGTGGTGGCGACGGATGACGTTGCTACGGTTGCCGCGCACCATGGCCAGCGGCACCTGCAACTGGCGCGCGGGGGCGGGGCTGGTATGCGGGATGCTGCGGTAGATGCTGATTTCGGTAGCAGGATCGAAGCGCAACTGTAGCCCCTGCTCCACCGCCTGCAGGCCATGTTCCAAATAAGCGTCGAGGCAATCGGGATCGAAATGGCGGAACAGTGATTTGCCCGCGAAATAATCCCGGGCGCTGTCGCGGTCGTTGAAGGTTTCGCGACGCCCCAGGGTGCGCCCGGCCGGTGTGATGCGGTCGATGAAACCAAAGCGCTTGGCTGTGCGCAGCAGCCACTGATCCGCGCGGGTGAGCACTGGAGAGTCGAGCATTACCAGCCCCCGGTAGTACTCGGGGCAGCGTAATGCCGCATGCAGGTGCAACACCCCACCCAGCGAATGGCCAACGCCCCAGACTGGCTGGTCCTGCTGCGCCAGGTGATGCAACAGTTCATCGACCAGGCTTTGCCAGTTTTCGTCCACGGGAAAGCGCGGGTCATGCCCATGCTGGGCCAGGTGCTGCACCTGATAGTCCGGCGCCAGCGCTGCAAACAGCTTGCCGTAGGTGGCCGATGGAAAACCGTTGGCATGGGCGAAGAAGATCTGCTGCGACATGGCGCCTGGTCCAGAGCGGAGTGATGGCCCATTGTCGGCATCAGCGGGCGGTTCGGCAATGTCCATAAAGGTCATCGGCGAGGGGGATCAGGTCATGCCGAGCGGTCGAAACTGCTCAGCGACCGCCGCAGGCAAGCCTGCATGTAGGCCACTTGGCTCTCCAGCGCCTCGCGGGCCAGGCGCTGGCCCTGGTAGTCCAGTTGCAGGCGGCGCAAGGCCAGACAACTGGTTTGCAGCAGGTGCGAGACCCGCAGGCAGGCGTCCTGCAGTGTACGCAGGTCCTGTTCGCATTGTTGCCTCGCCGTGGGCTCCAGCCTGGGGTTGTCGCTCACCTTGCGCATCAGGTGGTAAAACCTGGCATCGGCCGATTCGCGCAGCAGGCTGTATTGGGCGAAATCCAGCGAAGTACCTTGGTCAACCTGTTCCAGGGTGGGTTGCAGGTCCAGACAGCGCAACAGTTCCAGCATTTCACCCCTCATTTGCCATTCCCTGATATTTGCCGTGAGGCAACGCTAGCAAGCGGTGGTGAAACACGACAACTGACAAAAATGCCAGTTGCCTTATCGATCATTACCCACGCCAGCATTTAGACCCGGGCGAGACAGCGGCCTGCACAAGCCATCGCAAGTTCAAGCGGGTGAGTGGATGGCCCGAAGCGTCATCAGCCCGGCCAGCGGCCAGTCACCTTCCAGCTCCGCCAGGCTGGCAGTGCTCATGGCCGCCGGCTGTTGCTTGTGACCGTGCTCCAGCGCACCTACCAGGGTACCCACCAGCGGCTGATGGCTGACCAGTAGTACATGCTCAAGCCCCAGGCGTTCGATTTCACCGATGACCTGCTGCACATCACCCTCTGGCGTCAGCCAGGGCACGGTGCGCACCGGTTCGACGAAGCCCAGGGTGTCATGTACCAGCGTGGCTGTCTGCTGGGCGCGTACGTAAGGGCTGGCGAAAATCGCCTGCAATGGCTGCCCGATCAGGCGAGCAGCACTGTGCAGCACCTGCTCGCGACCATGGGCCGTCAGCCGGCGCTCGGCGTCTGTATTGGCTCGCGGCTCAGCTTCACCGTGGCGCAGTACCCACAGCTTCACAGCTTGGGTTCCTCGTCACGCACCGGGTGGGGTGCCGGCGCCACGGCGTGCGCGGCTTCGCCTTCCGGCGCACGCGGGGCAGGCCAGTCAGCGAACGGCCATGGCTTCTGGTCGCTGTGGAAACTGCCGAAGCGGCCGATCTGTGCCAGGTACTGGCTCAGGCTGTCGCCGAAGTTCATGAGACTGGCGTTGGGCGCCCCATACACCAGTCGGTAGATCAGCTGTACCAGCACCAGACCACCCAGCAGCACCTCGGCCAGTTGCCATACCACCAGGAACACCAGCATCCACAGCACCCGCAGGATGATCGACTCGCGCTGGGCGCGTTCGGGCGTATCGTTCATGTGTTGCTCCTTGCTCGTGTCAGAGCCGCAAGGGCTCAGTTGAAACCGCTGATGGAAATGAAATCGACATCGGTCTTGGGCTCAGCGCGCATCAGGTGCTCGATCACCTGGTTCAACGTGCGGCCTTCGAACAGGATGGCATGCAGGCCAGCGACCAGCGGCATGTACACCTGCACTTGCTGGGCTTTGGTCTTGAGCACCTTGAGCGTGTTGACACCCTCGGCCACTTCGCCCAGGCGGTTGACCGCCTCTTCCAGGCTTTGGCCCTGACCCAGTGCGTAGCCAACCTGATAGTTGCGGCTCTTGGGCGAGGAGCAGGTGACGATCAGGTCACCGACACCGGCCAGGCCGAGGAAGGTCATGGGGTTGGCGCCCTGGCTGACGGCGAAGCGGGTCATCTCGGCCAAGGCCCGGGTAATCAACATGCTCTTGGTGTTCTCGCCCATCCCCAAGGCCACCGCCATGCCGGCGATGATCGCGTAGACGTTCTTCAGTGCCCCGCCCAGTTCGACGCCGAAACGGTCGGCACTGGCGTAGACGCGGAAGGTGCGCCCATGCAGCACGGCCTGTACCTGCTGGCACAGTTTTTCGTGCTCACTGGCCACCACTGTGGCAGTCAGTGCATGTTCGGCGATTTCGCGCGCCAGGTTAGGCCCCGACAAAACGCCTATGCGCGCCTCGGGGGCGATTTCTTCGAGGATCTGGCTCATCAGCTTGAAGCTTTGCGCTTCGATGCCCTTGGTCAGGCTGACCAGGCCTTTGCCGCGCAGCAGTTCAGCATGGGGTGCCAATACGCTGCGCAAGGCACTCGATGGCAGGGCAACAAAGATCAGCTCACTGGCCTGCAGGGTGGCCAGCAGGTCGTTGACCGGCTCAACCCCATCGTGCAAGCGGATGCCCTTGAGGTAGCGCGGATTCTCGCGATTCACACGCATGGCCTCGGCCTGCGCCGGATCGCGCATCCATTGGCGCACCGGCACACCGTTTTCCGCCAGCAGGTTCGCCACGGCGGTGCCGAAGCTGCCGCCGCCCAGAACCGCAACAGGTTGCTGTTCAGTCATATCCAATCCATTAAAGCCAAAAGTTAGTGGCGACCCCGCCATTATACGGCTCGCCTGCCATGCGCCAAGGCTAGCAACGCAGATGACACTGTCATGGCCACATTGCAACAAATGCAGAAGCGAGCTTGCTCGCGATGCGCCGCGCGGGGCGGCGTTCGATTTCCGCCCCCGTGAAAGCGTCAAGACAGGCACGCTGCAAAACCGCTGCAGATCACTGGAAAATACGCCAAGGTCAGTTACCATGCCTGTTTCAATCCTGAAGCAAAGGCAGCCCCGTGTTCCCTGGCACGCCCCCTTACCCGCGCCTGCTGTTATTGACCGCCCTGCTCGGCGGTCAGGCCATGGCCGACGACCTGTTCATCGACAATACCGATCTGCCACAGGTTCTGACCGCCACACGCCTGAAACAATCCCCCGCCGCTGTACCGGGCAGCATGACCGTACTCGACAGCGAACTGATTCGCGCCAGCGGTGCCCGTGACATCCCCGAACTGCTGCGCCTGGTACCGGGCATGATGATCGGCTACGGTGCCGGTAATCAACCCACGGTCAACTACCACGGCAGCAACGTCAACGACGCACGGCGCATGCAGGTACTGATCGATGGCCGCTCGGTGTATCGCGCAGGCCTGGCCACGGTGGACTGGAGCGACATCCCTTTGGCCATGGAGGATATCGAGCGCATCGAGGTATTCCGCGGGCCGAACACAGTCAGCTATGGCGCCAACGCATTGATGGCGGTGGTCAACATCCTCACCCGCCGCCCCGCTGACAGCCATGGTACGCGGCTGAAAGTGACGCGCGGCCAGGACGGCATCAACGACTTCTATGCCAGCCACGGCTTCGGCTGGGACGGCGGCGACATGCGCCTGTCGCTGTCAGGCCAACAGGACGACGGCTTCGATGAGAACCAGTTCGGCCAGGACTACCGCGACAGCCGCCGCCTTACCCGCCTCAACCTCAGCGCCAACCACAACCTGGCAGTCGACCAGACCCTGGAGTGGCAACTGGCGGCCAAGGAAGGCAGCAATCAGCGGCCCTACACCTACCAGCCAGTGTTCCAGAAGTACGAGTCCGGGAACAATGCCGACGTCAACGCCAAGGACTATGCGGGCTCGTTGCGCTGGACCAAAGACTTCAGCGCCGAACACAGCCTTTATATCCAGGGCTCAGCCCAGCATTTCGATCGCCAGCAAGTGTGGCGCGCCTGTGATGCCTTGCAGTCGTTCAGCCCCGAACTGACCCAGCTGTGGCAGTTGAACCCCGACTTTGCCGAAAAAGTGGCGCGCGGGGTTGCCTTGGGCAACCTGCCCACGACCAGCGACCCGGTGCTGAGTGCGCTCTCCGACAAAGTGCAGGCGCAATGGAAGGCCGGTGGCAGCCAGCCGGTCTGCGGCGATGTGGACCAGAGCACCCGTGAAACCCGCTATGACCTGGAAATCCAGGACACCCTGAGCCTGACCGACAGCCTGCGTCTGCTCAGTGGCATGAACTACCGCTATGACCGCGCCGACTCGCAGACCTACTTCAACGGCAGCATCGACGACCAGACCTGGCGTCTGTTCGGCCAGCTGGAATGGCGGGCTGACGAGCACTGGATACTGCAAGGTGGGGCCATGTTCGAAGACTCGCGCCTGTCTGGCAGTTCGCTGACCCCGCGCGTCGCGGTCAACTACCTGATCACCCCGCGCCACGGCCTGCGTGCGGTGTACTCCGAAGCGGTGCGCTCGCCCGACATGTTCGAGAACAACGTCAACTGGAGTTACACGGTCAAGAACCTGACCCCTAATGCATTCGGGCTGCAAAACGGTGAGTACTTCGTCAAGACCCGTGGCCCTGGCGACCTTGAACAGGAGCGCATGCGCTCGCGCGAGCTAGGCTACAACGGCTACTTCAGCGACATCGACCTGAGCCTGGATGTGAAGCTGTTCTACGACGAGATCACCGGCATGATCAGCGAGCCTCTGAGGAACAACCAGTACATCGCCAGCAACGCCAACAAGGCCCGTTTCAGCGGCAGCGAGGCGCAGATGGACTGGCGTCCCACCCTGCGCGACCGCCTGCGCCTGACCTATGCCTACGTCGATGCCTGGGCCAGCAACCCCGACGACCGCCGCCTCAGCGCCCGCAACAGCGGCTCGGCCGGGTGGATGCGCGAATGGGGTGCCGGTTGGTCGAGCGCGCTGTTCTACTACGGCGACGATGCCCTTAACCAGTACCGCTACGAGCGTCTGGACCTGCGCCTGGCAAAACGCTTTCGGGTGTATGGCAGTAACCTGGAACTGGCGGCGCTGTGGCAGCAGCGCCTGGACGATGAACCGACCACTGCCGTGCAGAACCGCTACGACAGCCGTCACCGCCTGAGCGTGAGCGCGGAGCTGGAGTTCTGATGGCCCTGCTGCTGCGCTTGTTGCTGCTGTGCCTGTGGCCGTTGGGGCCTTTGTCCGCCAGCGAAATCCTGCTGGTGGGGGCTGAGGACCAGCCCGGTATCCGCAGCTTCATCGCCGCACTGGAAAGCCGCCGACCGCAAGATCACGTGCAGTTTCAGATCACCGCCAACCTGCCACGCCCAGGCAAGCTCAAAGCCGACCAACGCCTGATCCTGCTCGACAGCGCAGCACTGGAATGGCGCCTGGGGGAAACCGCCGGCCCGCCGGCACTGGTCATGCGGGTCAGCCGGGTACAGGCTGAACAGCGCCTGGGAAAGTCGCGCCCCGCGTTCCTCACACTTTTGTGGAGCGACGCACCGTTGGGACGGCAACTGCGCCTGATACGCTACTTGTTGCCGCAGGCCAGGCGCATTGGCGTGCTGTACGGCGAGCACAGCAGTTTCCTGCTGGACGAACTGCGCCATGCTGCACGGCCGCTAGGCCTGGAGATCGTTGCCCAGGACTGGTCCGATCCGCGTGATAACCGCCCCCTGCAGCATCTGCTGGGCAACAGCGATGTCCTACTGGGCCTGGACGACCCTGACTTGTACAACTCCAAGACTGCAAAGAATCTGCTGTTGAGCAGTTATGGCCGGCAGATGGCGCTGATCGGCCCGAACGCCAGCTTCGTTCGCGCCGGCGCCCTGGCCAGTACCTACAGCGACCAGGACGACTGGTTGTGGGTGCTTGACCAGTTGCTCGATCAGCCGCCGACGCGCTGGCCGCGCAGCCTGTACCCCATGCGCTACGGCGTCAGTGGCAACCAGCAGGTGGCCCGTGCCCTGGGTCTGGAACCGATCGATCAGAACGCCGCCGCCAAGGCCCTGGCCGAGGGAGAACCTACCCCATGAGCAAACGCTTGAGCTGGGACATTCATACCCGCACGCAGATCATCAGCCTCGGCCCCGCCCTGTTACTGACCTTGCTCTTGATCAGCTTCTTTACCTTCGTACGCATCCAGGACCTGCGCCAGGAACTCAACCACACCGGGCAACTGATCGCCAACCAGTTGGCACCGGCGTCGGAGTACGGGGTGATTTCGGGCAACAACGAAGTGCTTGAAGGGCTGATGCGCGCCACCCTCAGCATCCCGCACGTGCGCTTTCTGGAAGTGCAGGACAGCCGCAACCACATCCTGGTGTACGTCGAGCAGTCCGACGAAAGCGCCAACCGCGCGCAACAGGTCGAGGTGTTCCAGGCGCCCATTCGCCTGCAACAAATCCGCCTGGACAACGACTTCCTGCAACAGGGCAAAACCACCCTCCCGGCCATCGGTGACGACTACCTGGGCCGGGTGATTGTCGGCATGTCCGATGACGCCTTCAGTCAGCGCCAGCAGGAAATCGTGATCAAGGCCGGGATCCTGGCGCTGTTCGCCCTGCTGTTCACCTTTTTGCTGGCACGCCGCCTGGCCCTGAGCCTGGCCAAGCCGATCAGCGACATGGGCCACGCGGTCAAGGCTATTCAGCAAGGCGAGTACAACACCCCCCTGCCGGTAGTCGACGACAGCGAGTTGGGCCACTTGGCCCGCCACATCAACAACCTGGCCAGCGCCCTGGAGCAGGCCAGTGATGAACAGAAGCAGGCCATTGCCGAACTGATCCAGGCGCGCGAGGAGGCCGAACAAGCCAACCGCGCCAAATCAGATTTCCTGGCGATGATGAGCCATGAGTTGCGCACGCCGATGAATGGCGTGCTGGGCATGCTGCAACTGCTGGAAACTACACCGCTGAGCAGTGAACAGGCCGATTACACGGCAGTGGCCAGTGAGTCCACCGGGCATTTGCTTAAGGTGATCAACGACATCCTCGATTTTTCGCGCATCGAACGCGCCGCATTGCAACTGGAACACATCGACTTCAACCTCGGCGAGCTGATCACCAGCAGTGTCCAGTCGTTCCAGCACAGCGCCCAGCAACGCGGCCTGGGCCTGCACCTACAACTGCCGGCCGGTATCGAGCAGTTGCAGGTGAACGGCGACCCCACGCGCATCCGCCAGATCCTGCTTAACCTGGTGGGCAACGCCCTGAAGTTCACCGAACGTGGCCAAGTGCAAGTCGAGGCACGCTGGCAGGTGCTCGACCGGCAGCTGATCTGGCTGACCTGCAGCGTGCGCGACACCGGCATCGGCATCGACAGCGATCGCCTGGAAATGATGTTCGTCGCCTTCCAGCAGGCCGACAGCTCGATTTCCCGTCGTTACGGCGGCACCGGGCTGGGGTTGTCGATCGCTCGTACCTTGGCCGAGCGCATGGGCGGCAAGCTACGCGGTGAAAGCCGTGAGGGCCTGGGTTCGACCTTCACCCTGGAGATGCCGCTGGCCCTCGCCATCCCTGCCCCCATTCCGCGGACGCCGCCAACAACTGCACAAACGACGGTACCGGACAATGATAAGGTACTGCTGGTGGAGGACAATCCGGTCAACCGGAGTGTCGTAGAAGCCATGCTGCGCAGTCTGGGGGTGCCAGTGTGCACGGCCGAGGATGGCCTCGAAGCCGTCGAACTGGTCGGCCGCCAGCGCTTTGCTGCCGTACTGATGGATTGCCGCCTGCCGCACCTGGACGGCTATGAAGCCACCCGACGCATCCGCCAGTTGCCCAACGGCAAGGGGCTACCGATCATCGCCCTGACCGCCAACGCCCTGCAGGGCGACCGTGAACGTTGCATGGCCGCCGGTATGGACGATTATCTCAGCAAACCCTTGCGCCGCACCGAATTGCAGCGGGTGCTGCAGCACTGGTTACCCGGTCAGACAACCGCGACTGGCGATAAATGCTAAATTGCGGCAGTCTTAAACACTGGACAGGACCTTCATCGGACCTGAAAATAGACGTTTCAGTGCACACCTGTACTTCTTTCACCAGGTGCGCTGTGACTTTCACCACAACGCAATAGTCTACCTGTAGGCTGCCGCCTCGAAGCGCTTGGTTTTCGAGCCGGCCGGGAAGATTCATCCCCTGCCGCAGGGGGTTATTGAGGAGCTCGCATGACCAAACAACACGCCTTTACTCGGGAAGACCTGCTGCGCTGCAGTCGCGGTGAGCTGTTCGGCCCAGGTAATGCGCAACTGCCCGCGCCGAACATGCTGATGGTCGATCGCATCACCCATATCAGCGAAGAAGGCGGCAAGTACGGCAAAGGTGAGTTGGTCGCCGAGCTGGATATCAACCCGGACCTGTGGTTCTTCGCCTGCCATTTCGAAGGCGATCCGGTAATGCCGGGCTGCCTGGGCCTCGACGCCATGTGGCAGCTGGTTGGCTTCTTCCTCGGCTGGCAGGGCCTGCCGGGCCGTGGCCGCGCCCTGGGTTCGGGCGAGGTGAAATTCTTTGGCCAGGTACTGCCTGAAGCCAAGAAAGTCACGTACAACATTCACATCAAGCGCGTCCTGAAAGGCAAGCTGAACATGGCCATCGCCGATGGCTCGGTCAGCGTCGACGGCCGCGAGATCTACACTGCCGAAGGCCTGCGGGTCGGCGTGTTCACCTCCACTGACAATTTCTAAGGGTTATTCGCATGCGCCGCGTCGTTATCACTGGTCTGGGCATCGTATCGTGCCTGGGCAATGACAAAGCTACCGTCACCGAAAACCTGCGCAACAGCCGTCCGGGTATCCGTTTCAACCCGGAATACAAGGAAATGGGGCTGCGTAGCCAGGTTTCCGGGTCCATCGACCTCAACCTCGAAGAACTGATCGACCGCAAGGTTTACCGCTTCGTCGGCCACGCGGCTGCCTACGCCTACCTGGCCATGCAGGACGCGATCAAGGACTCCGGCCTGACCGAAGAGCAGGTTTCCAACCCGCGTACCGGCCTGGTGGCCGGCTCCGGCGGCGCCTCGACCCTGAACCAGATGGAAGCGCTGGACACCCTGCGTGAGAAGGGCGTCAAGCGCGTCGGCCCATACCGGGTAACCCGTACCATGGGCAGCACCGTGTCGGCATGCCTGGCCACCCCGTTCAAGATCAAGGGCATCAACTACTCGATCTCGTCGGCCTGCGCCACCTCGGCTCACTGCATCGGTACCGCACTGGAGCAGATCCAGTGGGGCAAGCAGGACATCGTCTTCGCCGGCGGTGGTGAAGAAGAGCACTGGAGCCAGTCGTTCCTGTTCGATGCCATGGGCGCCCTGTCGACCAAGCGCAACGAAACCCCGGAACTGGCCTCGCGCGCCTACGACGCTGACCGCGATGGCTTCGTCATCGCTGGCGGTGGCGGCATGGTCGTGGTCGAGGAACTGGAACACGCCCTGGCCCGCGGCGCCAAGATCTACGCCGAAATCGTTGGCTACGGTGCAACTTCCGACGGCTATGACATGGTTGCTCCTAGCGGCGAAGGCGCCATCCGCTGCATGCAGCAGGCGCTGTCCACCGTCGACACCCCGATCGACTACCTGAACACCCACGGTACCTCGACCCCGGTCGGTGACGTGGCCGAGATCAAGGGCGTGCGTGCCGTGTTCGGCGACAAGGCTCCGAAGATCAGCTCTACCAAGAGCCTGTCGGGTCACTCGCTGGGCGCTGCCGGCGTGCACGAGGCGATCTACTGCCTGCTGATGATGGAAAACAACTTCATCGCCGGCTCTGCCAACATCGACGAGCTGGATCCGGAAGTCGCCGACTTGCCAATCCTGCGTAAAACCGAAGAAAACGCCAAGATCGACACGGTCATGAGCAACAGCTTCGGCTTTGGCGGCACCAACGCCACCCTGGTGCTCAAGCGCTGGGAAGGCAAGTAAGACGCTGCTGCTGTAAATGAAAACGCCCCGACTGGTTCGGGGCGTTTTTGTTTGTGTTGCCCGCGAAGAGGCCGTCACAGGCTAATGGCGCGCCTTGGGCAGCACCGCCAGAAAGTTCTCACGGGCCACCTTGTGCGCTACCGCCTCCGGCAAGGCATCCAGAAACGGTTTGAACCCGTGCATCTGCTGCCCCAGGCTGCCAAACCGCCCTACCACATCCGAACCCAGCATGAACCGCTCCGGGAAGCGCTCGACCAATGCCAGCCATTCCTCGCGCGGCTTGCCCTTCTCGTTCAGCAGATAAGGCTGCAGCACACTCCACGACAAATCGACATACAGGTTCGGATAGTCCTCCAGCAATCGCGTCAGCACTGGCAGCAGAAAGTCCATCTGCGTCTGGTGGCGGTGTATCTCCATGCTGCTGCCCGCGTGCGCCCAGATGAATCGTGTATGCGGGTGATTGCGCAGCGGCTCTTCGATCTCCGCCAGGTACAGCGGGTTGCGCTCGCGCTTGGAAGTAAGGTTGGAATGCAGGAGCACGGGCAGGTCGCGCTCGGCCGCCAGGTGGTAGATACGCGTCATGGCTTCATTGTTGGCACGTGGCGTGTCGCCACTGGTCAGCGCTGTCAGGTCATCATGGCGGGTGAACACCTCGCCGATGCCCTGCCACAGCCCTGGGTACATATCGAGCATGCGCTCGATATGACTGACAGCGTTCTTGTCCACCGGGTTGAAACCGCTCAAAAACGGGTGAAAACGTTTGCGCTGCTCGATCGGCAGCTGCTGCAGAGCCGCAGCCACGTAGGTGTCGGTGGCGCTGTACCAGTAGGCATCAGCGTCATCACCGGCGTAGTAGCGCGGGCGTTTGGGTTCGTCTTCGTGCCATTTCTTGGCCACTGGTATTCCGGAAATCATCGACTGCTCGATACCCGCAGCATCCATGGCCTCAAGCAGGGCCGGCATGCCTTCGCTTTCCTGGAAAAAGTCCACGTAATGCAAATGGGCATCGCTGTAGCGGTAGTCGCGTGCCTGGGCCGCCTGGCTTAGACAGGCAGACAACATTACGCAGGCCAGCGCTCTGGCAATCATGGGCAGGTTCCTTCTCCGAGTATGAAAACAATAGACCGGCCGGCCAACGCGACGGTTCAGCCACGGCAGGCAAACCGTTATGCTTGAAGCACTGTCACCTCGCCTGGAGCCGTCCCATGAGCAGCCCCCTGGTCATTCACCCCCGTGCCGAATCGGTCGAGGGCCAACCGATCCTGCGCCCGCTGCCATCGGCCCAGTGCCGCAGCGTTGGCCCGTTCGTGTTTTTCGACCACATGCTCGAAACCGACTACGCCCCGGGGCATGGCATGGACATCCGCCAGCACCCGCATATCGGCCTGTCCACCCTGACCTACCTGTTCGAAGGGGCAATCCAGCACAAGGACAGCCTGGGTTCGGACCAACACGTGCTGCCCGGCGATGTCAGCTGGATGACGGCTGGCAGCGGCGTGGCCCACGTCGAGCGCACGCCAGCGGACGCCCTGGCCCATGGCTCACGTCTGCACGGCCTGCAGGTATGGCTGGCGTCGCCGCGTGAGCATGAACAAGGGCCGGCGAGCTACAGCCATCACCCTGCGGCGAGCCTGCCGGTCAGCGACAGCCTGGGGGTGCGTATCTGCATGATTGCCGGCAGCGGGTTTTGCCTGACGTCCCCGGTACCGGTGCTGTCCCCCACCCTGTATGCCCATGTCCGGATGCAGCCGGCGACTACCCTGCTGGTGCCAGAAGAGCCTGCGCAGCGTGCGCTGTACCTGCTCGACGGTGAGCTGATGATGAATGACGAGGACGTGGCGCCG
The DNA here is from genome assembly GCF_036630035.1 of Pseudomonas sp. LTR0. Taxonomy (NCBI): domain Bacteria; kingdom Pseudomonadati; phylum Pseudomonadota; class Gammaproteobacteria; order Pseudomonadales; family Pseudomonadaceae; genus Pseudomonas; species Pseudomonas sp. LTR0. The sequence goes on along the minus strand of NZ_CP123734.1, from coordinate 1,824,316 downwards.
TGCAGCCTGGTGGTGCTTGCGGAGGGCGAAGCGGTGACGTTGTATGCTGAAGGTGAGTGTCAGCTGGTGCTGATAGGTGGCGCACCGCTGGATGGGCCGCGGCGGATGAACTGGAATTTCGTGGCCAGCGACCCGGAACTGATCGAGCAGGCAAGGGCCAGGTGGGCTGCCGGGGATTGGCCTGCGGTGCCAGGGGAAACTTCGAGGATCGAGTTGCCTCGGTGATTGGGGCCGCTTTGCGGCCCCGTGCACTGTCAGCGCTGGAACACTTCAGTCAGCAGGTTATGCATTGAGCGGAACGCCCGCTCCGAGGTCCGCCGGTCATACTGCATCTTGCCCGGTACATTGGCACTCGGGTCGGTGAACGAGTGCACCGCGCCGCCGTAACTGAGCAACTGCCAGTCCACCTTGGCTGCGTTCATCTCGTCTTCGAATGCGGGCAGTTGCTCTTTAGGCACCAATGGGTCGGAGGCACCGTGCAACACCAGCACCGAGCCCTTGATGTGCTTGGCATCTTCAGGGTTCGGCGTGTCCAAGGTCCCGTGGAACGACACTGCCGCGCGCAGATCGACGCCGCTACGGGCCAGTTCCAGGGCGCAGCAGCCACCGAAGCAGAAGCCGAAGGTGGCCACCTTGCCAGGCTCCAGCAGCGCCTTCGACTGCCCCAGCAATTGCGCCAAGGCTTCCTGCATGCGCTTGCGCAGTTCGCCACGGTCATTCTTCAGCGGCATCATCGCCACGCCTGCCTCATCGGCATTGGACGGGCGCACCGATTGCCCGTAGAGGTCGGCAATCAGCACCACGTAGCCCTTCTCGGCCACTTCCTTGGCGATCCGCTCGGCACCTTCGCCAATGCCCATCCAGTTCGGCGCCATCACCAGGCCCGGACGGCCCAGCACCCCTGGCTCATAGACCAAACGGCTTTCGTAGGCCTTGCCAGACAGGTGATAAACCAGCGATTCGACGATAACTTTGCTCATCTAGCACTCCTTTGGCACTTCTCACAAAAAGGCTGCCATGAAAAAAGCCCGCCGAAGCGGGCTTTCCTATGCATCAACTCAAGCAGACAGCTCGACCAGTAGCTTGTTCAGGCGACGAACGTACGCCGCCGGGTCCTTCAGGCTGTCACCGGCCGCCAGTGCCGCCTGATCGAACAGGATGTGCGAAAGCTCGGCGAAACGGTCTTCGCTCTGCTCGTGGTCCAGCTTCTCGATCAGCGGGTGAGTCGGGTTGAACTCGAAGATCGGCTTGGACTCCGGCACTTTCTGCCCGCTGGCTTCCAGAATCTGGCGCATCTGCAGACCCAGGTCCTGCTCACCGATGGCCAGAATTGCCGGCGAGTCGGTCAGGCGGTGCGATACGCGCACTTCGGCCACGCTGTCACCCAGCGCTCCTTTCAGTCGCTCGACCAAACCTTCCTTGTCCTTGGCGACTTCTTCCTGGGCTTTCTTGTCTTCTTCCGAGTCCAGCTTGCCCAGGTCCAGGTCGCCACGGGCGATATCGACAAAGGCTTTGCCGTCGAACTCATTGAGGTAGCTCATCAGCCACTCGTCAATGCGGTCAGTCAGCAGCAGCACTTCGATGCCTTTCTTGCGGAAGACTTCCAGGTGCGGGCTGTTCTTGACCTGCGCGTACGACTCGCCGGTGAGGTAATAGATCTTGTCCTGACCTTCCTTGGCGCGGGCCAGGTAGTCGGCCAGGGCGACGCTCTGCTCGCCGCTGTCGTCCTGGGTGGACGCAAAGCGCAGCAGGCCGGCGATTTTCTCCTTGTTGGCGAAGTCTTCGGCCGGGCCCTCTTTCAGCACCTGACCGAAGTTTTTCCAGAAGCCCTTGTACTGCTCGGGTTCGTTCTTCGCCAGCTTCTCCAGCATGTCCAGCACGCGCTTGGTCAGCGCGGTCTTCATCGAATCGATGATCGGGTCTTTCTGCAGGATTTCACGCGACACGTTCAGCGACAGGTCGTTGGAATCGACCACACCCTTGATGAAGCGCAGGTACAACGGCAGGAACGACTCGGCCTGGTCCATGATGAACACACGCTGCACGTACAGCTTCAGGCCGCGCGGTGCTTCGCGCTGGTACAGGTCGAACGGCGCACGGGCCGGCACGTACAGCAGCGAGTTGTATTCGAGCTTGCCTTCGACCTTGTTGTGGCTCCAGGCCAGCGGGTTTTCGAAGTCATGGCCAATGTGCTTGTAGAACTCCTGGTACTCCTCGTCCTTCACCTCGGTGCGCGAACGGGTCCACAGGGCGCTGGCGCGGTTGACGGTTTCCCACTCTTCGGCCGGCTGTTCTTCACCTTCGGCGGCGGCGGCCTGCTCTTTCGGCAGTTGAATCGGCAGGGCGATGTGGTCGGAGTACTTCTTGACCACGTTGCGCAGGCGCCAGCCATCGGCGAACTCCTGCTCGTCCTTCTTCAGGTGCAGGACGATACGGGTACCGCGCTGTGGTTTGTCGATGGTGGCGACTTCGAATTCGCCCTCGCCTTTCGACGACCAGTGCACACCTTCGGCCGCTGGCTGACCAGCACGGCGGCTGTACACGTCAACCTTGTCGGCAACGATGAACGCAGAGTAGAAGCCCACGCCGAACTGACCGATCAGGTGCGAGTCTTTCTTCTGGTCACCGGTGAGGTTCTTCATGAAGTCGGCAGTGCCGGACTTGGCGATGGTGCCCAGGTGGGCAATGACGTCTTCGCGGCTCATGCCGATGCCGTTGTCCTCGAGGGTCACGGTGCCGGCGTCCTTGTCGAAGCTCAGGCGAATCTTCAGGTCAGTATCGCCCTCGAACAGCTCTGGCTTGGCCAGGGCTTCGAAACGCAGCTTGTCGGCGGCGTCGGAAGCGTTGGAAATCAGCTCCCGCAGGAAGATTTCCTTGTTCGAGTACAGCGAGTGAATCATGAGGTGCAGCAGTTGCTTCACCTCGGTCTGGAAGCCCAACGTTTCCTTTTGTGTTTCCACAGTCATGGTCTTCGAAACTCCGATCTGATGGCGGTGGCGCCTGGCGGCCGGTTCGGCCAGCGTTAACGGCGGATGTCATGCAGATGGGGGCTGCCCGGATGATTTCAAGGGCTTTTCCGGTTCGATCTTGAAATGCGCACGGGCCGTGGCAATCGGCGACTGTCTGTCGCCCTGCCAGGCGGTGATGGCCACGTTGGTCACCCGCCGGCCCTGGCGCCACAACTGGCACTGGGCGTAGGTATCGCGAAAATGCCCGGCGCGCAGGTAGTCGATGGAAAAGTCGATGATCTTCGGAATGCTTGCGCTCTCGCTGTAGATCAGCAGGTACAACGCTGCCGACAGTTCCATGAAGCCGGCGATCACGCCGCCATGGATGGCCGGTAGCAGCGGGTTGCCGATATTGTCCGGGCTGGCCGGCAAGCGGAACAACACGTCATCGCCCTGACGCTCGCATTCGATGCCGATCAGCCCGGCATAGGGAATCAGCGCCAGCAATGGTCGATAGTCGCCTACCGCATGGGCGGCGTTGAGCTGCTGACGCACCGCGTGCGGAATCATGCGTCGCCCTCCTTCAGGCTGTCGCCGAAACGGATGCCGCCCTTGATGTCCTGGCCCAGGCGCATGAACGTGCCGACCACTTGGCAAATGGGCTGGTCGGGGTCGTCCTGGTAGGCGGTGCCACGGGTGAAGATCACGTCGCGGGTTACACGGTAGCACTGGGCGTGGCCGTAAATGTCCTTGCCGGCCTCAGCCGGGTGCATGTAGTCGATGCGCAGGTCCAACGTCGGGCACACTTCGAAGCGCGACAGCACACACAACGTGGCCATCCCACAGGTGGTGTCCATCAGCGTGGTCAGTGCACCGCCGTGCACGGCACCGGTTTGCGGGTTGCCGACAATGGCCGGCGACCATGGCAGGACCAGGGTCATGCCGTCGCCATCGGCCTGCGCCACGCGCATCTGCAACAACTGACAATGTTTTAACGCCGAGAGAAAGCGCTCGGCCATTGCCATCAAGGTTGAATCGCTCATTGGCTGTTTCCACCGGCCGCAGGGCAGCGGCATGAATTCGTTTAAAAGTCTATATAGAACCGGACGTTATATATCTGTATTCTTTGTTGAACTTATTCCGCGTAGTGGCACTCGAAGGAACAAGTCACTTATTCCACCAAGGAGAAACATCCCCATGCGTAAACCTTTTGCTTTTGCTCTGATGCTGGCCGCTGCCATGGGCCTGGCTGCTTGCGATAAAGCGAGCGAAGACAAAGCCCAAGACGCACAGCAACACGCCGAGCAAGCCCAGGAAAAAATGGGTGAAGCTCAGGATAAGATGAACGAAGCAGCCAAGGAAAACGCTGAAGCTGCCAAAGATCAGGCCGAAGCCGAGCAAAAGGCTGCCGAAGAAGCCGCTCCGGCTACTCCGGCACCAGAAGCAGCTCCGACTACTCCGGCGCCAGATGCTGCTCCAGCTACTCCGGCAGAACCTGCCAAGCAGTAACTCGAGCGAACAGAAAAACCCGACAACTGTCGGGTTTTTTTGTGTTCGCAAGTTGCAGCTTAACCGTTTAAGCCGATAGTTCACTCGCCTTCGGCAACTATCACCCCCCGTCCCGTGCCGCGCAGTAAATTTTGCGGGCTGCTTCTCGTTCAAAGTACAACCCCGCGAAGTGTCTCGGAGGAATTTACTTTGGCCGGAACCCTGCATGAAACGTCCCCTCTTGGCCCGTCGGGCCGTGATCACCTTATTTGGTCTGGCAACACTGCTGGCCGTGAGTGCCTGGCAGATCATGCCGCCCAGCCACAACGGCCTGAATACCGTCACTGTCAGCCGGGGTGATATCGAGAGCAGCGTTACCGCCATCGGCACCTTGCAGCCACGCCGCTATGTAGACGTCGGCGCCCAGGCATCCGGGCAAATCCGTGCCATCAAGGTCGAGGTCGGCGACACGGTGCAAGAAGGCCAGTTGCTGGTCGAGATCGACCCGTCCACGCAACAGGCCAAGCTGGACGCGGGGCGCTACTCGATCGAGAACCTGCAGGCACAGCTGCAAGAGCAACGTGCCCAGCATGAGCTGGCCCGGCAGAAGGCCCGGCGCCAGCAGAGCCTGGCGGCGGGCGGTGCCACGCGCGAAGAGGATGTGCAAACGGCGCGCGCCGAACTCAAGGCCACCAAGGCGCGCATCGACATGATCCAGGCGCAGATTCGCCAGGCCCAGGCCAGCCTGCGCAGCGACCAGGCCGAACTGGGTTACACACGCATCTATGCCCCCATGAGTGGCACCGTGGTCGCACTGGATGCCCGCGAGGGGCAGACGCTAAACGCCCAGCAGCAGACCCCGCTGATCCTGCGCATCGCCAAATTGTCACCGATGACGGTCTGGGCTGAAGTGTCGGAAGCGGACATTGGTCATGTCAAACCCGGCATGCACGCCTATTTCACCACGCTCAGCGGTGGCACCCGGCGCTGGAACAGCACTGTACGGCAGATCCTGCCGGTGCCGCCCAAGCCGCTGGAGCACGCCAACCAGGGCAGCGGCAGCCCGGCCAGCAAAAGCAATGGCCGCGTGGTGTTGTATACGGTCTTGCTGGACGTCGATAACGCCGACGGCGCCCTGATGGCGGAAATGACCACCCAGGTATTCTTCGTCGCTGACCGTGCGCACAATGTGCTGACCGCCCCGATTTCTGCGCTGAACCCAGGCAAGCAACCCGATCGCAGGCTGGCACAGGTACTGACGAAACACGGCGCCATCGAGAATCGCGAAGTACGCACCGGCATCAGTGACCGGCTGCGCGTGCAGATTCTCGAAGGGCTGGAAGAAGGAGACCACCTGCTGATCAGCCCCTTGCTCAGTGCGGGAGGGTAAATGCCAGTCCCACTGATCGAGCTGCGCGATATCCGCAAATGCTATGGCGGCGTCGATACACCGCGAATCGAGGTGTTGCGCGGCATCAACCTGAGCATTCACGCCGGTGAATTCGTCGCCATTGTCGGTACCTCTGGCTCAGGCAAGTCTACGCTGATGAACATCCTCGGCTGCCTGGACCGCCCCTCCAGTGGCGACTACCTGTTCGCGGGTGAACAGGTGGCCAGCCTGGACAGTGACGCACTCGCCTGGCTGCGGCGTGAAGCCTTCGGTTTCGTGTTCCAGGGCTATCACCTGATTGCCTCCGGCACCGCCCAGGAGAATGTCGAAATGCCGGCAATCTATGCCGGTATGCCCGCCGCCGAGCGCCACGCGCGCGCCCATGCCCTGCTCACCCGCCTGGGCCTGGCCGAACGCACCAGTAATCGCCCGCACCAGTTGTCCGGCGGCCAGCAGCAACGCGTATCTATAGCCCGCGCGCTGATGAACGGTGGCCACATCATTCTGGCAGACGAACCCACTGGCGCCCTCGACAGCCGCAGCGGTACCGAAGTCATGGCCCTGCTCGACGAACTGGCCAGCCAGGGCCATGTGGTGATCCTCATCACCCACGACCGGGAAGTCGCCGCACGAGCCAAGCGCATCATCGAAATCCGCGATGGCCAGATCATCAGCGACCAGGCCCAGCCTGAGCCACTGCCCGCTTCGCCGCCCAAGAGCGAGGTGCTGCAGGCCGTCGACCTGCGCCAGCGCCTGAACGACGGCAGCGAGCACAACGGCGCCTGGAAAGGTGAACTGCTGGACGCCGTCAAGGCGGCATGGAGGGTGATGTGGATCAACCGCTTCCGCACCGCACTGACGTTGCTGGGCATCATCATCGGCGTGGCGTCGGTGGTGGTCATGCTGGCCGTGGGTGAAGGCAGCAAGCGCCAGGTCATGGCGCAGATGGGCGCTTTCGGCTCCAACATCATCTACCTCAATGGCAAGCCACCCGCCCCCAGGGCGCCGGAAGGCATCATCACCCTGGACGACACCCGCGCCATCGCCACCCTGCCCCAGGTGCGCATGATCATGCCCGTCAATGGCGGCAAAGCCGGTGTGCGCTATGGCAACCAGGACCTGAAGCTCTATGTCGGAGGCTCCAACACCTACTTCCCGCAGATATTCAACTGGCCAGTGGCCCAGGGCAGTTTCTTCACCGAGGCCGACGAAGCCGCCGGCGCGGCAGTGGCGGTGATTGGCGAAAAGACCCGGGAAAAACTGTTTGCCGACCGCAACCCGGTGGGCCAGTACATACTCATCGAGAACGCACCGTTCCAGGTCATCGGGGTACTGGCCGGCAAGGGCGCCAGTTCTGGCGACCAGGATGCCGACGCCCGAGTGATGGTGCCCTACACCACGGCCAGCGTGCGCCTGTTCGGCAACCAGGCCCCGGAATACGTGGTGATCGCCGCTGCAGATGCGCGCCAGGTGAAGCAGACCGAGCAGGTCATCGACCAGTTGCTGCTGAAACTGCACAACGGCGTACCCGACTTCGAACTGACCAACAATGCGGCCATGATCCAGGCCGAAGCCAGGACGCAGAACGCGCTGTCGCTGATGCTGGGCGCCATTGCCGCCATTTCGCTGCTGGTGGGCGGCATCGGGGTGATGAACATCATGCTGATGACCGTACGCGAGCGCACTCGGGAAATTGGTATCCGCATGGCCACCGGCGCGCGCCAGCGCGACATCTTGCGTCAGTTCCTCACCGAAGCCGTGATGCTGACCATGGTCGGCGGCGTCAGCGGCATCGCCCTGGCATTGCTGATCGGCGGCGCCCTGAGCCTGGCCCAGGTCGCCGTCGCCTTCTCGCTGCCCGCCGCCATCGGTGCCTTCGCCTGCGCCGTGGTCACCGGTATCGCATTCGGCTTCATGCCCGCCCGCAAGGCCGCCCGGCTCGATCCGGTGGCCGCCCTCACCAGCGTATGAGTACCCCAACGTTGATCAAACCCTTGCCCCTGCTCGGCGCCTGCCTGTTGCTGAGCGCCTGCGCCACCCCGGCAACGCCGCCACAACACGGCGTGCATGCCCCGGCCCGCTGGCAGGCGGCCACGCCCGAGGCCCCACCACCCCACTTGACCGGCTGGTGGCAGTCGTTCGGCAGCCCTGCACTGAACCAACTGGTGGAGCAAGCCCGCACCGACAGTTTTGAAGTCGGCGCGGCCATGGCCCGGGTTCGCCAGGCACAGGCCGATGCGGTCATTGCCGGCGCCCCCTTGCTGCCCGAGGTCACCGGGGCCGCCAATGCCAACCGCGAGCGCCTGCAGCACGGCAACGGCTACAGCCAACTGAATTCCAGCCCGACCCAGCGCACCACTCATTACCTGGATGTGGCCCTGAAGGCCAGCTATGAGGTGGACTTCTGGGGCGGCAACGCGGCAGCGCGCGAGAGCGCCCTGCACGGCCTGCAAGCCAGTGAGTTCGAGCGCGCGACTGTTGAACTGACCTTGCTCGGCAAGGTTGCCGACAGTTACATGCAGGCGCTGGCCTTCCAGCAACAAGGACATATCGCTGACCTCAACCTGATCAACGCGGAGCATGTCCTGCAACTGGTACAAACCCGCTTCGATGCAGGCTCGGCGACGGCACTGGAACTGGCCCAGCAACAAAGCCTGGTCGCCACCCAGCAGCGGCAACGTCCTCTCTACCAGCAACAAGCCCGGGAGGCCCTGATTACCCTGGCGACCCTGGTCGGGCAGCCGGTGCAGAACCTGCAACTGGGCAACACGCGCTTTGAACAGCTCAAGTGGCCCTCGATCAATGCGGGCCTGCCCAGCGAACTGATCAGCCGACGGCCGGACATCGCCAATGCCGAGGCCAAGCTGGCGGCGGCTCAGGCCAATGTGCGCGTTGCCCGTGCGGCGATGCTGCCCAAACTCAACCTGACGCTGATCGTCGGCAGCGGCGCCGATCACTTCCCGGACGTCTTGCGCAACCCCTTCACCAGCCTCGCCGCAGGCCTGATCACGCCGGTGTTCGACAACGGCCGCCTGCGCGCTGAGCGCGACAAGGCGGTGGCAACCCAGGACGAACTGCTGCAGAACTACCGCGGCGCCATCCTGGCTGGTTTCAGCGATGTGGAAAAGGCCCTCAATACCCTGGACGGTATCGACCGGCAACTGCATTGGCAGGCCATCGAACTGCAACAGGCGCGCAAAGCCTTCAACATCGCCGAAAGCCGCTACCAGGCAGGTGCCGAGGACCTGCTGACCGTCCTGCAAACACAACGCACCCTGTACCAGGCTCAGGACGAGGATGTGCAACTGCGCCTCAAACGGGTCATGGGCAGCATCGCCCTGTACAAGGCCCTTGGCGGCGGCTGGCAGGTCGATGGCGCTGAAGCAGGTGCCGCACCCGACGCTTAAACATCGGCGGGTGCAGTTCGTCTTTATCCATGGACAGCACCCGACAAGTCGCACTCGCCCCCTCACAGGAAGCCCTATGAACGCACCCTCTTTCAGCCTGATCCTGGCCGATGGCCGCAAAGCCAGTGCCCAGGATGAAACGCCAGAGAGCGGCAGCCTGCGCCTCGACAGCAGCGCCGCCATCCCCTACCGGGAGGTCGACAACCGCATCGTCTTCGAGCAACTTCCGCCAGCATTTCCGGCCAGCGCGATGCTGGCGGTACTGGCGACCCGTTTCTGCCACCGCAAACAATGCGACGAGGTGCATGTGCAGGTCCCTGGCGACCGGGAATTTGCCGTGCGTGCCGTACGTGAAGGCATTTTCGATCATTGGCAGGTCGACGACCAAGGCAGGCTTGCCCTGCGCTGCACCCGCCAGACCTTCTGGCAGCAACCCCTGCCATGGCTGCGTGAGCCGGCCAGCGTGCACACTGCCCCGCGTTATTGCTTCAGCGGCGAGAAACGCCACCCACAACGCCCGCCCAAACCGGCGGGCGAAGTCTATCGACGCCATCTGCCGAAGCTGAACGCCACCTTTTCACTGCGCACCATCGACCCGGTGAAGGACCTTGCAGCCTTCAACCGCTGGATGAACCTGGAGCAAGTCGCGTTCTTCTGGGAGCAGACCGGCACTCCGGAAGAACATGCGCAATACATTCGCGAAATGCTCGACGACCCGCGCGTACACCCGCTGATCGGCTGCTTCGATGACGAACCCTTCGCCTACTTCGAGGTGTACTGGTGCAAGGAAGACCGCATCGCCCCCTACTACGACGTCGCCGATTACGACCGTGGCTGGCATGTGGTGATCGGCGAGCCCAAGCACCAGGGCATCGGCAAACTGCGCGGCTGGTTCCGCTCGCTGATGCATTACATGTTCCTCGATGACCCACGCACCCAGCGGATTCTCGGCGAGCCGCGCATCGACCATACGCGCCAGATCGACTTCCTCAAGTCCCAGGGGTTCGGCCACCTGAAGGACATTCAACTGGCCCACAAGAAAGCCGCTCTGCTGCGTCTGGAGCGTGAAGCCTTCTTTGATGACCACGTCCTTTGATCCGCCTGGAGAAGACTTCCCCATGATTCGCAAACCGCTCAGCGCGCCCCGCGAGCTTGCCCAATTGCTCAAGCCGTTCTGGCCCATCGTGCTGGTGTCCATACTGTTGGGCATCCTCGGCGGCTTCAGCGTCACCACGCTGCTGGCCACCATCAACCGCGCCCTCAACAGCGAAGCAGGGCTGACCCATGCCGTGCTGTGGTTGTTTGCCGGCCTCTGCGTGCTGACCTTGCTCAGCAGCATCTTCTCCGACATGGGCACCAATTTCGTTGGCCAGAAGATCATCGCCAAACTGCGCAAGGAGTTGGGCGAAAAAGTGCTTTCGGCGCCCATCGAGCAGATCGAGCGCTATCGCAGCCACCGCCTGATCCCGGTGCTGACCCACGATATCGATACCATCAGCGATTTCTCGTTCGCCTTCGCCCCCCTGACCATTTCGCTGACGGTGACGCTGGGCTGCATGGGCTACCTGGCAACGTTGTCCGGCCCGCTGTTCCTGCTGATGCTGCTGGCATTGGGCGCCGGCATTACCGCCCAGGTCATCGCCCGCACGCGCGGCATCAAGGGGTTCAACACCGCCCGCGAGGCCGAGGACGATCTGCAGAAGCATTACAACGCAATTGCCCAGGGCGCCAAGGAGCTGCGCATACACCGGCCGCGCCGGTATCGCATGTTCACCCGACACATTCAGGGGATCAGCGAGCGGATCAGCGCCATCCAGATCAAGGCAGTCAACACCTACATCCTGGCCAAGACGTTCGGCTCGACGCTGTTCTTCATCGTCATCGGCCTGGCACTGGCCTTGCAGAGCACCTGGACAAGCGTCGATCAGGCGGCAATGACCGGCTTCGTGCTGGTGCTGCTGTACATGAAAGGCCCACTGGACCATCTGGTCAGCGTACTGCCGCTGGTCAGCAAGGCACAGGTGGCATTCCAGCGCATTGCCGAGCTGTCAGAGCAGTTTTCCTCGCCCGAACCTGACCTGCTGCTCGACGGCAAAGGCGCTCCCCGCCAGGCCATCGACAGCCTGGAGCTGCGCAATGTGCAGTACGCATTTCCGGCAGTCGAGGGCAGCACGCCGTTTCGCCTGGGCCCGGTGAACCTCACGATCAACCAGGGCGACATCGTGTTCATCGTCGGCGAGAACGGTTGTGGCAAGACCACGCTGATCAAGCTGCTGCTTGGCCTGTATGCGCCGCACAGTGGTGACATCCTGCTGGATGGTCAGCCGGTCTCGGTGCTTGACCGGGATGACTACCGACAACTGTTCACCACCATTTTCGCCGACTACTACCTGTTCGACGACGTGGTCCAGGGCGACCAGCAGATTCCCGACGATGCTACCCAATACCTGCAACGCCTGGAGATCGCGCACAAGGTCAGCGTACGCGACGGCGCCTTCACCACCACCGACCTGTCCACCGGGCAACGCAAGCGCCTGGCACTGATCAGCGCCTGGCTGGAGCAGCGCCCGGTGCTGGTGTTCGACGAGTGGGCAGCCGATCAGGACCCAACCTTCCGCCGCATCTTCTACACAGAGCTGCTGCCGGACCTCAAGCGCCTGGGCAAGACCATCATTGTCATCTCCCACGATGACCGCTACTTCGATATTGCCGACCAGCTGGTACACATGGACAGCGGCAAGGTCCGCACCGCAGCCCAGCCGGCCTGACCGGCTGCATCCCTCGCCCCAGCCAGGCCGTCGGCCGCCCTGGCCGGGGCCTGCCCACCCGCCCCGCCCCTGCGCCTGCCGGTAAATTTGCCGTGCGGCGGCTCGTTTACTGGCCATACACCTCTCCAGAGGACAGCGGCCATTCCCCGGCGAGGCCGGCCCCCATGCTGCTGTCCTTCGACTCGACTGCCACAGGGACCGCCATGCACGAATCACTGGATGCCGACTCGCTCGCTGAAGACTTGCTGGACGACGCCTTGCTCGCCCTCCTCCAGGATGAGCCGTCCGAACCCGACCGGATAGCACCACGCGAGCGCGCCGGGCCAGCCCCCCTCTCATTCGCCCAGCAGCGCCTGTGGTACCTGCAGCAGTTCAACCCGCAGAGCGCGGCGTACAACCTGCCACGGGCCCTGTCGCTGAAGGGTGAACTGCATGGCCAGCACTTGGCCATGGCCTTGCAGGCGGTGGTCGACCGCCATGACATCCTGCGCAGCAGGTTCGCCGAGGTCGAGGGCATACCGCAGCAGTTCGTCGAAGCCGACGCACGCCTCGAAATGCCCTGCGACGACCTGACCGCCATGCCCGCCACGCAACGCCCTCATGCATTGCAGCGGCTCATCGAAGCGGATGCGCTGGCACCGTTCGACCTCGGCAAGGCGCCCCTGATCCGGGCCCGACTGGTGAAAGTACAAGGTGACGAGCATGTGTTGCTGCTGAACATGCACCACATCGTTTCAGACGCCTGGTCCAATCCAATCCTGCTGCAGGACCTGCTGGGCGCCTATTCGCAGGCAGCCGCCCAGGGAGCCTGCAAGCTGCAACGGCCCGCCATCCAGTATGCCGATTACGCCATCTGGCAACGCCAGGCTTACCTGCAAAGTGATGCGTGCCAAGCGTCTGCCCGCTACTGGCATACCCGGCTGGGTGACGAACTGCAGCCGTTGATGTTGCCGGGTGACCTCGACCCGCGCTGCGCTGGCGTGCCGCCTGAGGGCACCAGTGCCCGCTACCATGGCCTGCAACTGGACGCCGAGGTGTTCCAGGCCCTGCTGCAGCTCAGCCGGCAGCAGGGCGTGCAACCCTTCGTCATCGCCCTGGCCGCCTGGCAGGTGCTGCTGGGCCGCTACAGCGGCCAGCGGCAATTCACCCTCGGCGTGCCCAGCGCCGGGCGCAACCGCAGCGAAACCCAGCAGCTGGTAGGTTTTTTCGTCAGCACCCAGATCTACCGCGCCGAACTCGACCCGCAGCAATCCGTGCAGACCCTGTTGCAAAACCTGCGCGAGCAGTCTATTGCGGCCCTGAGCCACAGCGACTACCCGATGGAGCTGTACCTGGAGACGCTGCAGCACAACGGGCAGGTGCTACCCACCCAGTTGTTCCAGGCCCTGTTCAACTGGCGCGTGGCCGGGACTGCCAGCGGCCCGATGGCCCTGGGCCCACTGCAGCTGGACTTCCTCGATACCGCCAGCGCCCAGGCCAAATGCCTGGTCGGCATCGACCTTGAATACGCAGCCGATGGCCTTGGCTTCAGCCTGGAATACGACTGCAGCCAGTTCAGCCACGGCACCGTGCAACGCATGGCCCGGCACTGGCAGAACCTGCTGCTGGCCATGGCCCGGGGGCCCGAGCATCGGCTGGGCGAGCTCGACATGCTGGGCGCACAGGAACAGCAGATCACCTTCGCCCAGTGGAACCCGGCCCCCGCCGAGCACCCGGCCGACCAGGCCCTGCACAGCCGGATCGAGGCCCAGGTGCAGCGCACCCCCGATGCCATCGCCGTCACCTGCGAGGGCCAGGCCCTGAGCTATGCCCAGCTCAACCAGCGCGCCAACGCCCTGGCCCGGCGCCTGGTCGACGACGGGGTCGGGCCCGACGTGCTGGTCGGCCTGGCTGCCGAGCGCTCGCTGGACATGGTCGTCGGCATCTTCGCCATCCTCAAGGCTGGCGGTGCCTACGTGCCGCTGGACCCGGCCTACCCGGCCGACCGTTTGGCCTACATGATCGAAGACAGCGGCCTGCAGCGCCTGCTGGCCCAGCCCCAGGTGCTGGCCAGCCTGCCAGTGCCGGCAGGCGTGCGCGTGCTCAGCCTGGAAAGCAACGATGACTGCAGCCAGGCCGACCCGCTGGCCTGCTCACCGGTCACGGTCAGCCCGGACAACCTCGCCTACGTGATCTACACCTCCGGCTCCACCGGCAAGCCCAAGGGCGTGCTGCTGCCGCAGCGCAACGTGCTGCGCCTGTTCACGGCCACCGACGCCGACTTCCGCTTCGGCAGCGACGACGTGTGGAGCCTGTTCCACTCCTATGCCTTCGACTTCTCAGTGTGGGAGATTTTCGGCGCCCTGCTGCATGGCGGGCGCCTGGTGATCGTGCCGCAGCACACCAGCCGCTCGCCCGAGGCCTTCTACCAGTTGCTGGCCGATGAACAGGTCACGGTGCTGAACCAGACCCCGTCGGCGTTCAAGCAACTGATGGCGGTGGCCACCACGGCCGAGCCGCAGCGGCCGCTGGCACTGCGCAGCGTGGTGTTCGGGGGCGAGGCGCTGGACGTCAACAGCCTGGCACCGTGGTTCGAACACTTCGGCGACCGCCAGCCGCAGCTGGTGAACATGTACGGCATCACCGAAACCACCGTGCATGTCAGCTACCGGCCGCTGTCGCTGGCCGACCTGGGCAAGGCGGCCAGCAGCCCGATGGGCGTGCCGATCCCCGACCTGTCCTGGTATGTGCTCGACGGCGACCTGAACCCGGTAGCCAAAGGCTGCATCGGCGAGCTGTACGTGGGCCGCGCCGGCCTGGCACGCGGCTACCTCAAGCGCAGCGATCTGAGCGCCACGCGCTTCGTGCCGGACCCGTTCGGTGCCCCTGGCGGGCGCCTGTACCGCACCGGTGACCTGGCGCGCTACCACGCCGACGGGGTGATCGAATACGCCGGACGCATCGACCACCAGGTGAAGATCCGCGGCTTCCGCATCGAGCTGGGCGAGATCGAAGCCCGTCTGCAGGCGCAGCCGCAGGTGCGCGAGGCCCTGGTGCTGGCCCAGGAAGGCGCGACCGGCCAGCAACTGGTGGCCTACCTGATACCCGCTGCCGAGGTAGCGCTGGAGCAGCAGGCCGGGCTGCGCGCGCAGTTGCGCGAACAGCTGAAGGAGGCGCTGCCGGACTACATGGTCCCGGCGCACCTGTTGCTGCTCGACCGGTGGCCGCTGACAGCCAACGGCAAGCTCGACCGCAAGGCCCTGCCCAAGGCCGATGCCAGCCTGTTGCAGCAAGCCTACAACGCTCCCCAAGGCACGCTTGAACAGGCCTTGGCCACGTTGTGGCAAACCGCGCTCAACGTCGAACGTATCAGCCGCGACGATCACTTCTTCGAACTGGGTGGCCACTCGTTGCTGGCTATCCAGCTTCTGGCCAGCATCAAGCAGGAACTGGGCCTGGCAGTGCGCATTCAGGACCTGCTCGCCTACCCCCGCATCGACCTGCTGGCCGCACATCTGGGCCGTGAGCATGCACGTACGAGCCCGTGCATCGTTCCCCTCAACCGCCAGGCCACACCGCTGCCTGCATTGTTCTGTATCCACCCCAGCGGCGGCATGGTCTTCAGCTATCAGCCGCTGGCCCGCTGCCTGGAGCAGCAGGCCTGCGTCTACGGCGTGCAGCACCGGGGCGGCAGCCCGGCGCCGGCCGAACAGCAGGGCTGGCAAGCAATGATCGCCGACTACACCGCACAGATCCGCCAGGCACAACCGTCCGGGCCGTACCGCCTGATGGGCTGGTCGCTGGGCGGCAGCATTGCCTGGGACATCGCCCGGCAGCTGGAACAGGCCGGCTGCGAGGTCGCATTCCTGGGGCTGGTCGATAGCACCCTGCCCGAGGCGCAGTTGAGCCGCGCCGCGTTCCCCCATCACACCCCTCGCTCAGCCCGCCACAGCGATGCACCGGGCCAGCGCGAACTGCAAGACACCGTCGAGCTGTTCGGGCTGTTGTTCCCGCAGGCCAGGCTGGCCGCCACCGAGCAGCTGCACGCCAACCCTACTCAGGACATCAAGGCGTTCTACCAGTGGGCCACGGCGCACCTGGCTGACGCTGGCACCGATGTCCAGGGCGTGCTGGCCAGTGCCAAGGCCCAGATCATTAATGCCCAGGCGTTCGACATCCACGACCAGCTGGAAGCGAGTTTCGCCGATTTCACCCTCACTCCGCTCAGGGTCAAGCCCAGCTGCTGGTGGTCGCAGGTGCATAAGAGCGCAGCACACATTCACGCCGCCGAGCAGGTCATCCGCCAGTTCTGCGCAGGGGGTGAGCTGGACGTTTCGCTGCACTCACCCTACCCACACGAAACCATGATGCTGGAGCAGCCCCTGATCGACTCGTTCATCGAGGCGTTTGGCCGTAGCTGCCCGGCACCCTGAATACCCCGTCACACCTGCCAAAAAGGAAACGTTCGCCATGAAGTGCGCCCCCTACACCGTCACCGGCCTGGCCCTTGCCCTGGCCATGGCGGCCTGCCCGCTACTCGCCCAGGCTGCCGGCAAGACCCCGGGCGAGGTCTTCCAGGATTGCAAGGCCGGCTGCCCGGAAATGGTCGTGCTGCCTGCGGGCAGTTTCGTCATGGGCACGCCGGATGACGAGCCGGGCAAGCAGCCCGACGAAGGCCCGCAACATACCGTGACCTTCGCCAAACCCTTCGCCATCAGCCGCTTCCAGGTCACCGCCGGCGAGCTGGATGCCTATATCAAGGAAACCGGCGTGGTCATCAAGGACGGTGATAAACGCCCAGGGCGCCTGTGCCAGGCCAGCAAGCCTCGCTACCCGCAAGGGCCGCGCCAGCCGGCAGTGTGCGTCGATTACTACGAAGTGCAGGCCTATGCGCAGTGGCTAAGCAAAAAGACCGGCCACACTTACCGCATGCTCAGCGAGGCCGAACGCGAGTACGCGGCACGGGCCGGCTCCACCGGGCCGTTTCCGTTCCCGTTCGACGAAGAAGGCGATTACCAGATCAGCAAGCATGCCAATACCTACGGCCCCAAGGACGGCTACAGCTATACCTCACCGGTTGGCAGCTACCCGCCCAATGCCTTTGGCGTCTATGACATGCACGGTAACGTGTATGAATGGGTCGCCGACTGCTACCACAAGGACTACGTCGGCGCGCCCAGCGATGGCAGTGCCTGGATGGAGGCCGACGGCGGGCTTTGCCAGGCGGCGCACATGCGCGGTAATGACTGGGGTGAAGCGCCGATCTTCTCGCGTTCGGGCAATCGCAATGATCGCGAACGCACGGTACGTGGCGACTTCCTGGGCTTTCGTGTAGCGCGGGAGCTGTGACCTGGCGCAGGCCATCTGGGCGGGGTACCCGCCAAGATGGCCTGCGTGGCCCCAGGTTCAGAACTGCGGGGTGTATTTGACCGAGAACATGAAGTTGCGAGGGTCGCCGTAATAGTTGTTGGCAGTGACGGCCGCATACGACGGAATGTAGTAGACCTTGTCGAAGATGTTGTTGAAGTTGATCGCCAGGCTGACTTCGTCGCTGACCTTGTAACCAAGGCGCGCATTCCAGATGGTGAAGCCGGGCGAATCGAACTTGCGATCAAAGGCAACGGTACTGCTCTGGCTGTTGAAACCGCCGCCGACACTGAAGCGGCTGAAGTCACCAGGCAGGGTGTAGTCCGTCCACACCTTCACCGAGTGTTTCGGCGTCCAGGTGGAGAAGATCTTGCCCTCGTTCGTGTTGTCCTTGAGGTACTTGGTGGTGTTGTAGACGTAACTGGCCGACGCTTGCAGGCCTGGCAGCACCTCACCGTTGATCTCGGCCTCAAGGCCCTGGCTACGCACTTTGCCGGACGCTGCCGCGCAGTTGGAGCCGCCACACAACGATTCGGTGTTCAGAATCGGCACCGCGCGGTTTTCATGGTCATAGCGGAACAGCGCGACGCTGGTATTGACCTGGCCGTCGTTGAGCTCGCCCTTCAAGCCCAGCTCGTAGTTGCTACCTGTGATCGGCTCGATCGTGGAACCACCCACGCCAATGGCACTCTGCGGGATGAAGACGTCGGCATAGCTGGCGTAGGCCGACCATTGCGGCGTCAATTCGTAAACCAGGCCCGCGTAGGGGGTGACAACACCGTTGTTGGCCTTGGAGGCCGGACTGTCGTATTGATGGACGCCGGCCTGATAGACCTGGGAATCGTAATCATAGGAGTACCAGCTGGTACGCCCGCCCAGGATCAAGGTCAGCGGGTCGGTCAGCTTGACGCGCCAGGTACCGTAGATACCTTTCTGCACGATCTTGTACTGGCTGTCGGTACGCGTGCCACGGGCCGCCAGGCTGTCGTAGTTCTCGAAGGGCAAGTGGTTGTCGAGATCGAAAATGTTCGCCCCGGCGCTGCGCACCACCGCCATGGTGTTGTCGCTGGTAAAGCGAGAATAGTTACCGCCGAAGACCACTTCCTGGTCGAAGCCAAAACCATTGAAGTCGCCATCGACGAACATGTCCAGGCCGCGGCTGTGGGAGTTGAAATCGGTGGCGTAGCGCCAGTCGAACAAACCGGACCCATCGTTGGCCAGGCCGGTCGGCGCTACCACGTAGGCGTAGGTCATTTCGTTGCGCTCGTTGATCGCCACCGCCGCGGTCTTGAACTTCCAGTGGTCGTTGAAGCGGTGCTCGAGGTCGACATACAACGCCAACTGCTCGGTCATGCCGCGGTTCCAGTCGGAGCC
This sequence comes from Pseudomonas sp. LTR0, assembly GCF_036630035.1. Lineage (NCBI taxonomy): Bacteria > Pseudomonadati > Pseudomonadota > Gammaproteobacteria > Pseudomonadales > Pseudomonadaceae > Pseudomonas > Pseudomonas sp. LTR0. Next base: position 1,805,595 of record NZ_CP123734.1, on the reverse strand, counting down.
GGTAAAGGTCGAGCGCGACAAGCCTACGTCCCGGCCATCACTGAAGCGCGGCAAACCGGCGACCATGGGCGTGAAACGCGTCTTGCGATCGCTGATGCCGACACCGAGGGTGGTGTCTTCAGACAGGTCGAAGTCCAGCGCACCGTAGACCTTCTGTTCCCAGCCGCCCACATAGTCGATGAAAGAGTTGCGCGTATCGTAGTCGACCACGGCACGCCCACGGATGTTACCCGCCTCGTTCAGCGGGCCGCCAACGTCAACCTGAGTGGCATAGTGGTCCCAGGAACCGGCCTGGGCGGTCAGGGTGACCGTCGGCTTGGCCTGGCCGCGCTTGCGCACGAAGTTGATCGCGCCACCGGGGCTGTTGGCCCCCTGCAGCAGCGCAGCGCCGCCACGCAGCAGTTCGACACGGTCATAGAATGCCGTCGGTTCGGTCAGGTAGCTGCCCAGCGCATAGATGCCACGGGTCATGGGCACGCCATCGTACTGCAGCGAATCGATTTCAAAACCGCGGGAGGTGATAAAGCCGCCGGTGCCCGGGCTTTTGGCGAAGGTCATGCCCGGCGCGTTGGCCAACAGCGTCGGCAAGTCGGTGATGTTCTGGTCATCCATGCGCTTGCGGGTCATCACAGACACGCTCTGCGGAATATCCTTGAGCTTGTGTTCGCTCTTGCCGATGGTGACGCCACCGGTGGTATACGAGTTGCTGCCTTCGGTGGTCACGCCCAACGTGTTGCCCGTGATGTTGGTGGCGCCCAGTTCCAGCGCCGAGGACGCAGCGCGCTCACGCCGCACCAGGGTCAGGGTATCGCCCTCCAGGCTGTAGCTGACCGGCAAGCCGCGCAACAGCTTGGCCACTGCCGCGTCGACGGTGTAGCTGCCACGCACTTCGTTGCCACGCAGGTCGGCCATTTCCGAGGCGTTGTAGATGAACTGCACATCGGCCTGCTCACCAAGCGCACGCAAGGCGTTGGGCAGCGACTGGGCAGCGATGTCGAAGTTGACCCCCTGAGCCCAGACCTGGGCGGCCATGGGCAGCATCAATGCAGCGCCCAGCACCCCTTTACCGAGCAACGCCCGGGATGAGCGGGCGCTGATCGAGCGGGACATGCAAAGCGCCTTGGCCAATGGTTTGAACTCGAAAAATCCTGCTGGCATGGTATTTCTCTATTTATATCGGGTAATGAAATCGTCCCGCGCCCGCCAACGGCCTCCAAACGGCCGAGCTGCCCATCCTCCCCCGGGCAGATCCCGCGACAGACGCCTGACACGCAAGTCAAAACGGCTTGCCACGTGTGGCTTTCAGCGCGCTCCTACATAAGACGCATCACCCTGGAAAATCCAGAATGAGAATTTTTTGCATTAGTATCTCGCCGGCATCCTTCCACGCAATCGGCACGGCAGTACGGGGAGGCAATGCAAAAGACCTCAGGGGCGGGTTGCCCGCCCCTGAGCGTGGTGAGGCTTAGCGGCTCTTTTCCAGCAGCCGGGCTTTTTCTTCAGGGCTCATGCTGTCGAGCCGCAGACGAGCCTGGGCCAGCTTGAGCAACTGGCCAGGGTTGGCTTCGCGCTCGCGCAGCGCCTGGGCAAGGGTAGCAACCGTCGGGTGGTCGAAAATGACACCCGGATTGATGTCGCACTGCAGCGACTTGCGGATACCGGCCGCCAGCTTGATGACCAGCAGCGAATGTCCGCCCAGTGCAAAAAAGTCCAGCTCGATGCCCACTTGCTCCAGCCCCAGCAGTTGCGCCATGCGCTGCGCAATCACGGTTTCCAGTGCATCACGCGGGGCCAGCAGACCCGCCGCAGGTTCATTGCCCATCTGCCGCAACGCTGGCCGGTCGAGCTTGCCGTTGCCCAGGCGCGGCAACCGCGGCAATGCCTGCAGGGTACGCGGCAGCATCACCGCCGGCAGTTGCTGGCCAAGGTACTCGCGTACCGCGTCCAGGGCAGCCGCCGTGGCCTCGTCGCGCAAGCTGACATACGCGCTCAGCGCTTCTCCATCGCACAACACCGCCGCCTCGACCACCTGCGGTGCACCCGACAGCTGTGCCTCGATCTCCGCCAGCTCGATGCGGAAGCCGCGTATCTTCACCTGATGGTCGCGCCGCCCTTGCAGCTCGATAGCACCGTCCGGGCGATAGCGCGCCAGGTCGCCGGTGCGGTAAAGCCGTTCGCCTGCCACGAACGGGCTCTCTACGAAAGTCGGCTGGTCACTCTGCACGGCTTGCAGGTAGCCGCGACACACCTGCTGCCCACCGACATACAGTTCGCCCAGCATGCCGGTGACCGCCAACTGCAAGTGTTGATCCAGCACATAGACCTGGTTGTTGGGCAACACCTGCGACAACCCGAGGGTGCCAGTCGGTACCGCCCGTACCGGGTGCACCATGACCCCGACCGTGGTTTCGGTCGGGCCGTAATGGTTGAACAACTTGCAGTCCGGACGTATCTGCAACAGGCGCTGCAGCAACGCCGTGTTCGGGGCTTCCCCCCCCAGAATGACGGTGGCCGGTACTGCCGGTGCCTTCGACTCCAGCAGCGCGCTTAGGTGCGACGGTACGATCTTCAGGCAGTCGATTGCCTGCTGCTCGAGGTACGCAGCAAACAGTTCGGCATCCTTCATCACCTCGTCGGCGGCCACGTGCAGTGTCGCGCCCACATACAAGGCAGCGAACAGCGTGGTATGGCCAAGGTCGGCCGACACGGTCGAGCCGAAGGCGAAATGACGACAGCCCTCCAGCGCCAGCGTGTGGCACACGCCTGCGGTGTAGTTCAGCAGTTGCCGGTGCTCGATCACCACGCCTTTAGGCGTGCCTGTCGAGCCCGAGGTGAACAGGACATAGGCGGCATCGCTGGCGCTGGCGGCGTGCGGTTGCAGCCGTGCAGTGTCAACCGCCAGCGGGTACAGGCTGTCGAGGCTCAGCGCTTCCACGCCCTGCTCACGCAGGCTGGCCACCGCTGCCGGTTCGACCAGCACCTGCGTGGCCCCGGCCTGTGTCATCAGGCGCACCTGCCGGGCAACGGGCCAGTGCGGCTCCAGCGCCAGGTAAGCCGCGCCGACGCGCCAACAGGCCAACATCGCCACGACCCAGTCCAGCGAGCGCGGCAGCGCCAGTGCCAACACCGCCCCGGGTTGCACGCCAGCCTGCTGCAGCGCCAGCGCCAGGCGCTGCACTGTCAGCTCCAGTTGGGCGTAACTCAGCCCCGCGTCATCTGCAATCAGCGCCAGCGCGTCGGGGGTGTCGATTGCCCACTGGCTGATCTGCGCCGCCAATGACGTCGCGCCCAGTGGCTGCGGTGCGGGGTTGATCGACAGCAGGCGCTGGCGCTCGGCTTCACCCAGCAGGTTCAACTGCCGCAGCGGGCGGTCCGGCGCCTGGACGATGCTGCGCAGCAACTCGATGTACTGCTCCAGCAGGCCTTGCATGCCGCGCGCACTGTAGCGCCCGGCCAGGTAATCCAGGCTCACGGTAATCGGTTGGTCAGCACCCGCCGCTGGGCAAATGCGCAGCTGCAGCTCAATGCCCGCCGGCAGGCGTGGCGCCAGTAGCTCGCCCTGCCAGCACAGCCCGCCGGCAACCTGCGGCGCGAGCGCCGGAGTAGTGGAAAACGCCACGGTCGGCACGGCTGTGGGCACCCATTCCGGTACCCAGTACTCCTGCCACGCCACATGCTGCTCCAGCGCGGCGCCGAGTGCTGCAAGGTGCTCGCCGAAACGGGTTTCGTCAGCCCACTGCAGGCACAACGGCAATAGCTTGCTGAACGCCCCCGCACTGTTCGCGAAGTAGTCATAATCCTGTCGCGCATCGTGCTGCCATGCGCCCAACAACCGGTTGCTGTCGCCAAGCCGGCCCAGCAAGCCCCACCAGGCCGCCTGCAGCAGCGTGTCCAGGCTGGCCTTACGGGCGTCGGCCAAGCGTTGCAACTGCCCCTGCAAGGCCAGCGGCAGATTCACCTGATGGTGTGCCTGGTGTGTCGCTGGCTGGTCCTGGCGATAGGCTGGCCAAGGCGCGCTCATGCCCTGCTCCGTTGGCATCAGGTGCCCTTGCCAGTAGCCACGGGCTGCCGCTGCATCCTCATCCTGGGCCACTTCGGCACGCCACTCCAGATACTGCCCGAAAGCTTCAGGCAGGTCTTCATCCGGCCCGGCTGGCGTGTCATACAACGCCGTCAGGTCACGGTACAGCATGGCCATGCCCGCCTCGTCGCAGGCAAAGCCCGCCACCCCCAGCCATAAATGCCACTGCCCGGCTTCGGCGGCCGGTACCAGCAACGCCTGGGCGGCTGGCAGCTGGTCGATTTCGAAGCGCTGCCGCAGCCAAGGCTCGAGCAGTGCCGGCGCATCTGCCTCGGCCTGCACTGCCAGCGTCAGGGCTGGCCGCCGGGCGCCGATGAACTGGCGCATGCCGCGGTATCCCGAGGCAGTGCCCAGGCGCCCGGCCAATATCGGGTGGCGCTCGACCAAGCGCTCAAGCGCCTGGCTCAGGCGCGCCGGGTCCGGCTGGCCCTGAACGCTGATCTTCAGCAGCGTCGCGGCCTGTGACCAGTCCGGGCAAGCGGGCAAGGCATCGAGCCAGTGTTGCTGGTCGACGGTCAGGGCAAAACCGATGTCGTCGGCCTGGTCTACGTAACTGTTCATTCCTCGGCCTCCTCGGTCGCCATCACCTGCGTGGCCGCAGCCGCCTCCAGCGCTGCCCGGTCGAACATGTCGCCCATCGCCACGACGATCTTGCGCGACCCCTCGTACGGGTCACGGGCATGCGCTGCCAGCATGTTGTCGACCAGGATCACGTCGCCTTTCTGCCATTGGAACCGCACGGCGCAGGCTTCATACAGCTCGCCGATCAGTTGCATGTCCTGGTCTGGGATCGACGAACCATCGCCGAAGTACACATGCCGTGGCATGCGCTCCAGGCCGAACATGGCCAGCAGGTCTTCACGCGCATCCGGCTCCAGCCAATAGATGTGGTGCAACTGCACCTGGTTGAAGAACGAGCGTGCGCCGGTGATCGGGTGCGTGATGATCGCCGGGCAACGGGTACGGGTCTGCAACTCGTCGTTGTCCAGCCAGCGCCATTCGATGCCAGCGGCACGGCAACGGGCCTCGACCTCGGCGCGGTCATCGGTGCGGAAGAAATGCTGCCATGGCACGTCGAGCTTGTCGGCGAACGTGCGCACATACAGCAGTCCTTTGTCCTCGAGGGTTTGCCGCAGTGCCTGCGGCAGCTTTTCGTACATCAGGCGGCAGTCGACCACCGGCGTGGCACCGCCGACCGGCGAAGGCTGCTCGCAATAGAACATCTGCTTGCGCGGCCAGCTGTCTTGGTGCGCACTCTCGTTATGGAACAAGATCATTTTGTTTTCCGGGTACGGCGTGGAGCGGTAGGTATTCCTGCCCCCCTCCTTCTTCGGCAGGTCACCGTATTGGCCATAAAGCCCCGGCTGGACTGCTTCGGCGAATGCTTCGAACCCCTGGATACCCTCCAGGGCAAAGCCGCGGAACAGGATGCCTGCATGCTCGCCCAGCTTGCGCTCGACCAGCGGCCGGTTGTTGCGCACCCACTCGATCAGGTCGATCGATGCGTCGCCAGGCTCGACGAGCAACGGGAACGACTGGCCTGGCACCAGCAACGACTCGCGCACCGCAGCCCGTGGCGGTGCAGCTGCAGTGGCGCCGGCAGAGCGCTTGAGGAATTTGCCCAGCTTGTCGGCCTTGCTGGCCGGGGCGCTTACCGGTGTGCTGCCAGCCAGGCCGCCACCCTGTAATGGAACGTTCATCGCTTGCCACCTCATATCCTGAACACTGACGATCTGTTCGAGCATCGCGATCCATGCGCTGACGAGTCGCTGGATATGCTCTTGCCTGAAAAGCGTTGTCGCAAACTGCCAGTTGCCACTGAGCTGCCCGGCCTCCTGTTCGATGAACAGGGCCATGTCGAACTTCGAATACAGCGCCGGGGCGGGCAGCGCCTGCACGGTAATATCGGCCAGGGCTTCGCTGCGTACGGGCAGGTCGTTCATCACGAACAGCACCTGCACCAGCGGGTTCATGCCGCGCACCCGCGGGGCGCCATGGGCCTCGACGATCATGTCGAACGGCAGGTCCTGATGCTCCAGGGCCGCGAGCAAGGTGCGCTGGGTGCCCTGCACGAAGTCACCGAAGGCCAGCCCATCACTCACCCTGGAACGCAGCGGCAACACATTGACGAAGAAGCCGATCAGGCCTTCCAGTTCGCTGTGCTGCCGGCCTGCGGTGTCGGCCCCGACCAGTACGTCATGGGCACCGCTGGTCTGGTGCATCAACCACTGGAACGCCGCCAGCAGCGTGCTGTACAGGGTCACCCCGGCCTTGGCCGCGAACTGGCCAAGCGCATCGGTCAAGGTTGGCGACAGGCTGAAGTCCACCGCACCGCCGGCATGGGAGCCCTGCTCGCTGCGCGGCTGTTCCAGTGGCAGGTCAAGGCGGCCGGCATGGCCCGCCAAGGCCTGTTGCCAGTAGCTTGCCTGGCGCTGCAGCTCACCCGCCTGCTCGAGGGCCTGCTGCCACAAGGCGAAGTCTGAATACTGCAGCGGTAACGGCGCCAGAAGGTGGGTCTGCCCTGGGGCGCTGTGACGGTAGATTTCAACCAGGTCGCGGACCAGCACGCCCATCGACCAACCGTCGGAGATGATGTGGTGCATGGCGAAGAACAGCACATGCTCCTGGTCTGCCAGGCGCGCCAGACGGCAGCGCAACAACGGCGCATGCTCCAGTGCAATCGGTGTGCTGGCGTTGGCCAGGGTGGCTTCGGCGATGCACCGTTGCTGTTCCTGGTGGCTGAACCCGGACCAGTCGTCGAGGGCGATATCCACCTCGATCTGGTCGGCAATCTGCGCCAGCGGATCACCCTCGTCGTCCTGCACGTAGGCCGTACGCAACACTTCATGTCGCTGCGCCAGCGCGTTCAGGCTGTTGCGTAACACCTCGACCTGCAGCGGCCCTTGCAGACGCAGGGCCAATGGCATGCCGTAGGCAGCGCTGCCCCCGGACAGTTGCTCGGCAACCCACAAGCGCCGCTGCATCAACGACAATGGCGCGGTGGCTTTTTTACCATGGGCCAATAGCTCGACACCGTGCGCGGTCGCAGCCTTGCCTGCGCCGCCGAGCGCTGCCAGCAGGCGCTCCAGCACCGGGTGATCGAACAGGTCACGCAAAGTCACTTGCATACCCGGCAGCTTGCGCATCCGCGATACCGCCTGGGTGGCCAGCAACGAGTGACCACCCAGCTCGAAGAAGTGGTCGCCTAGGCCCACCCGCTCAAGGCCGAGCACCTCCTGCCAGATACCCGCAACGTGCTGCTCGAGCGGGGTTTGCGGTGCCCGGTAGGCCTGCTGCAGGGCGCTGTTGTCGGGCTTGGGCAAAGCCTTGCGGTCGAGTTTGCCGTTGGCGGTCACCGGCCAGGCCTGCACCTGCAGGATGTGCGTCGGCACCATGTAGTCCGGCAGGCTGCCCTTGAGCTGCTCGCGAAGGCTGTCGCGCAGTGCGGCGGCGTCCACCGCCATGCCCTGCTCCTCGGCCAGCACGTAGGCCACCAGCTGCTGGCCATGCCCGCTGTCCTGGGCCAGCACCACCGCCTCGCGCACCTGCGGGTGCTCCAGCACCCGTACCTCGATCTCACCCAGTTCGATACGCAGCCCCCGCACCTTCACCTGATGGTCGATACGCCCGCAATACTCGATCACCCCGCTGTCGCGGTAGCGCGCCAGGTCGCCGGTGCGGTACAGCCGCTGGCCGTGGCTGCCGAACGGGTCGGGCACGAAACGCTCGGCCGTCAGCGACGGGCGACGATGGTAACCACGCGCCAGGCCCTGGCCACCGAGCATCAGCTCGCCCATGGCCACCTGCGGCAGGGCTTCGAACGCCGGGCCAAGGATGTGCGTGTACAGGTTGGCGATCGGCCGGCCGATCGGCACGCTGTCACGCCCTTCGTCGACACAGGTCCAGTGGGTGACGTCGATCGCTGCCTCGGTCGGCCCGTACAGGTTGTGCAGGCGGGCACCGGGCAAGTGGCTGAACACCTGCTGCTGGGTGTCCACCGCCAGCGCCTCGCCGCTGCAGATCACCTGCCGCACGCTGTGGCAGCGCTGCAGGCCCGGCTCGCGGACGAACACCTGCAGCATCGACGGCACGAAGTGCAAGGTGGTCACCTGGTGGCGCTCGATGGTATCGATCAGGCGCTCCGGCTCGCGGTGCTCGCCCGGTGCCGCCAGGGCCAGCCGCGCACCGGTCATCAGCGGCCAGAAGAACTCCCACACCGACACGTCAAAACTGAACGGCGTCTTCTGCAACACCGTGTCGGCACTGCCCAACGCATACGCCTGCTGCATCCACGCCAGCCGGTTGTACAACGCCAGGTGGCGGTTGCCGGCACCCTTCGGCCGCCCGGTCGAGCCGGAGGTGTAGATGACGTAGGCCAGGTTCTCCGGGTGCAGCCGGCACGCCGGCACCTGCTGCGAATAACCGCCCAGCTCGCCGGGCTGGTCCAGCAGCAGCACCTGCCCGGCAAACGCCGGCAACTGATCGCGCAAGTGCGCCTGGGTCAGCAGCAGCTCGATGCCGCTGTCTTCGAACATGTAGGCCAGCCGCTCGGCCGGGTAGTCCGGGTCCAGCGGTACATAGGCGGCGCCGGCCTTGAGGATCGCCAACAGGCCAACGACCATTTCCAGCGAGCGCTTGGCGGCGATACCCACCAGCCTTTCCGGGCCGACACCCTGTTCGATCAGCTTGTGCGCCCACTGGCTGGACAGCTCGCTCAACGCCCGGTAGCTCATGCGCTGGTCGCCGAACAGCAGTGCCGTGGCATCCGGCTGGCGACGCGCCTGCGCCTCGAACAGCTGGTGCACGCGCCAGTCGCCGGGGTAGTCGGTGGCGGTGTCGTTAAGGTCATGCAGCACCGCTTGCGCCTGCTGCGGGTTCAGCATCGGCAACTCGCCCAACGCCGTTTCGGCGCTGCTCTCAAGCATCTGCTGCAACACCTGCAACAGGTGCTCGCCAAGTTGCCCGGCCAGCCGGGCACTGAACCGTGCCCGATCGACTTTCAACTGCAGCGACAGGTGCGTACCCAGGTTAACCACCAGCGTCAGCGGGTAGTTGGTCTGTTCGTGGTTCGCCACCTCACCAAACACCAGGCTGCTGGTGGTATCGGCCTGCAGCGCTTCGGACACCGGGTAGTTCTCGAACACCAGGATGCTGTCGAACAGCGCTTCGCCGCCCTGCCCGGCCCAGCGCTGGATATCGAACAATGGCGTGTGATCGTACTCACGCAGGGCGATGTTCAGCGCCTGCACGGTGTCCAGCCAGTCACCCAGCGCTTGCTCCGGGCGTGGGCTGGCAATGACCGGCAAGGTATTGATGAACAGGCCGATCTGTTGCTCGATGCCCTTGAGTTCGGCCGGCCGCCCAGCCGTGGTCGCACCAAAGGCGACGCAGGTCTGGCCGGTATAGCGCTGCAGCACCAGCAGCCAGGCCGCTTGCACCACGGTATTGACGGTGACCCTGCGCTCACGGGCAAAGGCGTCCAGGCGGGCGGTCTGCCGGGCATCCAGTTGCTGTACCCGCTCGACCTGCCCCTGCCCTTCACTACCGGCTGCCCAGTCCGTGGCCCTGGCCAGCAATGTGGGTGCATCCAGGTCTTGCAACTGGCGGGTCCAGAACGCCTGGCCGGCTGCGCCATCCTGGCGCTGCAACCAGGCAATGTAGTCACGGAAGCGCCCCGGCCCTTGCTCCGGCACGCTGCCGTGGTACCGCTGCAGCACCTCGCCCAGCAGCCGGGTATTGCTCCAGCCATCCATCAGGATGTGGTGGCTGGTGTAGATCAGGTGATAACGCTGCGCGTCGAGGCGAATCAGGGTCAGGCGCAACAGCGGCGGCCGGACCAGGTCGAAGCCGGCCGCGCGGTCTGCAGCAGCGAACGCCTCCAGCGCATCGGCAAGGTCGTCACGGCCACGCCAGTCATGCACCGCGAACGGCAATTGCGCCTCGCGCTGAATGATCTGCAACGGGCTGGCCAGCTCACCCCAGATGAAGCTGCCACGCAGCAGGTCATGGCAGTCGACTGCCGCTTGCCACGCAGCACGGAAGCGCTCGGGATCCACGCCAGTCACATCAACCCGCATCTGGTTGATGTAATCCCCGCCCTGCTGCAGCAGCGTATGGAACATCATGCCCTGCTGCATGGGCGAAAGCGGGAAGATGTCCTCGATCATCGCTGGCGGCAGCGCCAGGCTGTCGAGCTGGGCCTGGGTCAGACCAGCCAACGGAAAGTCCGAAGGGGTCATGCCAGCGTGTTCGCGCTGGCAGCAGTGCTCGACCAGGGTACGCAGCTCCTGGCTGTACTCATCGGCCAGGCGCTGTACGGTGGCGACTTCGAACATGTCGCTGCTGAAGGTCCAGCCCAGGCTCAGCTCACCGGCATAGACCTGGCCATTGAGCGTCAGCCAGTTACCCAATGGCGCGTCCAGGCTCTGTTCATCGCCTTTGGGGTCTGCGCAGGGCACCAGAAGCGCCTGCTCATCGGTTGCCAGGTGGCCATCCAGCTGGCCCAGATAGTTGAAGGTGATGCGCGGCACAGGCAAGGCACGCAGGCACTCACGGCTGGCAGCGTCCGCCAGGTAGCGCAGCACACCATAGCCAATGCCCTTTTCGGGCACGGCGCGCAGTTGTTCCTTGACCTGCTTGATCGACCCATCCAGCGTTGCCGCCGGGCTCAGCCGCAGCGGGAACAGGCTGGTGAACCAGCCGACCGTGCGGCCCAGGTCGAGGTTGTCGAACAGCGCTTCGCGCCCGTGCCCTTCCAGTTCGATCAGCGTCGAGGGTTCGCCGCTCCAGCGGCAGATTACCCGCGCAAGCGCAGTCAGCAGCAGGTCGTTGACCTGGGTGCGGTAAGCGGCCGGTGCCTGCTGCAACAGCTGTCGGGTCAGGGCCCCGTCCAGGTGGCTGTAGACCGTGCGGGCGTACCGGTTACTCAGGGCACCAGCGCTGTTGTCCTGCGGCAGGCTGCCGCTGGCATGGCGCAACTGCGCCTGCCAATAGCCCAGTTCGGCCTGCAACGTGTCGCTGGCGGCGTAGGCCTGCAACTGTTCGGCCCAGGCCCTGAAGGCACTGGTCTTGGCGGGCAACTGTGGCGCCTGCCCGGCCGCACATTGTTGGTAGGCCCGGTGCAAGTCCTCCAGCAGAATACGCCAGGACACCCCATCGACGACCAGATGGTGGATCGCCAGCAACAGGCGCTGACTGCCGTCCGCCAAGGTTGCCAGCACCGCGCGCAGCATCGGCCCATCGGCCAGGTTGAGGCTGCGCTGGGCCTCGGTGCCCAATGCCTTTAGCTCACCGGCATTGGCCAGTGTCGCGCACCATAGCAAAGGTGGCTGTACCGGCCCGGCAGGCCGGTAGCTGGCCTGCCATTGCCCATCAACCTCGACAAAGCTCAGGCGCAGGCTGTCGTGGTGCGTGACCAGGGCCTGCAGCGCCTGCTCCAGCGCCTGTGCTTCAAGCGCCTGCAACGGGCGGAACAGCACCGACTGGTTCCACTGCTGGCGTTCGGCAATGGCTGTGTCGAAGAAGGCATGCTGCACCGCCAGCAGCGGTGTGGGCCCGTGCAAGGGGCGCTGGTCGGCCTGTACCGTACACCCCACCTCGGCGACTGCGGCCAGGTCTTGTACCGTCTGGTGCTGGAACAGGTCCTTGGTGGTGAAGCGGATGCCCGCCTGGCGGGCGCGGCTGACCACCTGGATCGAAACGATCGAGTCGCCACCGAGGGTGAAGAAGTTGTCGCTGCGGCCAACCCGCTCCAGCTTCAGCAGGTCCTGCCAGATCGCCGCGATCTGCTGTTCCAGCGGGCCTTGCGGTGCACTGTATGCCTGCTGCAGGGCGCTGTTGTCAGGCTTGGGCAAAGCCTTGCGGTCGAGCTTGCCGTTGGCGGTCACCGGCCAGGCCTTCACCTGCAGGATGTGCGTCGGCACCATGTAGTCCGGCAGGCTGCCCTTGAGCTGTTCGCGAAGGCTGTCACGCAGTGCGGCGGCGTCCACCGCCATGCCCTGCTCTTCGGCCAGCACGTAGGCCACCAGCTGCTGGCCATGCCCGCTGTCCTGGGCCAGCACCACCGCCTCGCGCACCTGCGGGTGCTCCAGCACCCGCGCCTCGATTTCACCCAGTTCGATACGCAGCCCGCGCACCTTCACCTGATGGTCGATACGCCCGCAATACTCGATCACCCCGCTGTCGCGGTAGCGCGCCAGGTCGCCGGTGCGGTACAGCCGCTGGCCGTGGCTGCCGAACGGGTCGGGCACGAAACGCTCGGCCGTCAGCGACGGGCGACGATGGTAACCACGCGCCAGGCCCTGGCCACCCAGCATCAGCTCGCCCATGGCTACCTGCGGCAGGGCTTCGAACGCCGGGCCAAGGATGTGCGTGTACAGGTTGGCGATCGGCCGGCCGATCGGCACGCTGTCACGCCCTTCGTCGACACAGGTCCAGTGGGTGACGTCGATCGCTGCCTCGGTCGGCCCGTACAGGTTGTGCAGGCGGGCACCGGGCAAGTGGCTGAACACCTGCTGCTGGGTGTCCACCGCCAGCGCCTCGCCGCTGCAGATCACCTGCCGCACGCTGTGGCAGCGCTGCAGGCCCGGCTCGCGGACGAACACCTGCAGCATCGACGGCACGAAATGCAAGGTGGTGACCTGGTGGCGCTCGATGGTGTCGATCAGCCGCTCCGGCTCGCGGTGCTCGCCCGGTGCCGCCAGGGCCAGCCGCGCACCGGTCATCAGCGGCCAGAAGAATTCCCACACCGACACGTCAAAACTGAACGGCGTCTTCTGCAACACCGTGTCGGCACTGCCCAACGCATACGCCTGCTGCATCCACGCCAGCCGGTTGTACAACGCCAGGTGGCGGTTGCCGGCGCCTTTCGGCCGCCCGGTCGAGCCGGAGGTGTAGATGACGTAGGCCAGGTTCTCCGGGTGCAGCCGGCACGCCGGCACCTGCCGCGAGTACCCGCCCAGTTCGCCGGGCTGGTCCAGCAAAAGGACCTGCCCGGCAAACGCCGGCAACTGCTCGCGCAAGTGCGCCTGGGTCAGCAGCAGTTCGATGCCGCTGTCTTCGAACATGTAGGCCAGCCGCTCGGCCGGGTAGTCCGGGTCCAGCGGTACATAGGCGGCGCCAGCTTTAAGGATCGCCAATAGGCCAACGACCATTTCCAGCGAACGCTCGGCGGCAATACCCACCAGGCTTTCCGGGCCGACACCCTGTTCGATCAGCTTGTGCGCCCACTGGCTGGACAGCTCACTCAACGCCCGATAGCTCATGCGCTGGTCGCCGAACAGCAGTGCCGTGGCGTCCGGCTGGCGACGCGCCTGCGCCTCGAACAGCTGGTGCACGCGCCAGTCGCCGGGGTAGTCGGTGGCGGTGTCGTTAAGGTCGTGCAGTACCGCTTGCGCCTGCTGCGGGCTCAGCATCGGCAACTCGCCCACCGGCTGTTGCGGCTGGGCTACCACACTGTGCAGCAGGTGCTGCCAATGTTGCCCCATGCGCTCGACACTTGGTGCGTCGAACAGGTCGGTGGCGTAGGTCAGCGATGCCCACAGGCCATCCGCGGTCTCGACCGTGTCCAGGGTCAGGTCGAACTGGGCGTTCACTTCTTCCCACGCCAGCACTTCCACGCTCAGGCCTGGCAGCTGTGTGGCCCCTGGCAGCCGGCGCTCGGCGCTGCGGTGGTTGAACATGACCTGGAACAACGGGCTGCGGTTCAGGCTCCGTTCGACCTGCAGTGCATCCACCAACTGCTCGAAGGGCAAGTCCTGGTGCGCCTGGGCCTCCAGCGCAGTGGCCTTGACCTGCTGCAACAGGCGGGCGAACTGTTGGTGCGTATCAATGTCGGCCTTGTGCACCTGGGTATTGACGAAGAAGCCGATCAGGCCTTCGGTTTCCTTGCGCGTGCGGTTGGCGACCGGCACGCCGACGCGGATGTCCGACTGCCCGCTATAGCGGTGCAACAGGCACTGGAAGGTCGCCAGCAACAGCATGAACAGGGTCACCCCTTCGCGCCGCGCCAGTTGCCGCAGGCCATCGGCCAGTGCCGGGCTCAGTGGCAGGTCGATGCGGGCGCCACGGTAGCTGCTGCGCAACGGCCGCGGGCGGTCGCTGGGCAACGCCAGCACAGGCTGTTCACCGCCCAGCTGGGCAGTCCAGTAGGCCAGCTGGCGCTGCCGTTCGCCGCCATCCATCCATTGGCGCTGCCAGACGGCATAGTCGGCGTACTGGATCGGCAACGCCGGCAGGCTGGCAGGCTGGCCGCTGCTGTACGCGCGATACAGGTGCACCAGTTCCTGCACCATCAACGCCAGCGACCAGCCATCCGAGACAATGTGGTGCTGGGTAATCAGCAACACATGATCGTCCGGCCCCAGGCACAGCAGGCTGGCTCTCAGCAGCGGGCCCTGGGCCAGGTCGAACGGCTGGCGGATTTCTTCGGTGATACAGGTGCGCAGCCGTGCCGCCCGGTCCTCGCCGGGCGCCAGGGCCAGGGTGTGCCTGGCAATGCTCACCGGCGCGGGGGCATGGATCACTGGCGTGGTGCGCTCACCGTCAGTGGCGAAGGTGGTGCGCAGCGACTCGTGGCGCGCCACCAGCGCATCGAAGCTTTGCTGCAGGGCAGCCAGGTCCAGTGCGCCGCGCAGGTTCAGCGCAGTGGGCAGGTGATAGGCGGCACTGTCTGGCTCAAGGTGCCAAAGAAACAGCTGCCGCTCCTGGGCGAAGGACAACGAAAGCGGCTCGGTCGGATCGCGTCGAAAAACAGGTGCCACGCTGTACAGATCGACACCTTGCTGCTTGAGCAGCACTGCCAGCGCCTTGCGTTGCTTTGCCGACAGTGTTGCTACCGATTCGATTAACTTTTGCACGCCCTTCCCCTGTCAAGAGATCAGATTTTCCAGATCTTCGGCTGATAGACGTTTGAGGGCCTCCAAGGATTTAGCCAAGGCATCGTTGACCGCCTGGGTTTGCGGCGGGGCGACTGCGATCTCGGCGCAGTAGGCTTGCAGGTCGTGGGTGGTGAACAGCGCCTTGACCGCGGTTTCCAGCTTCAACTGCTCACGCAGGCGCACGGTGACCTGGGTGGCCAGCAGCGAATGCCCGCCGAGGTCGAAGAAGTTGTCGGCAAGGCCGACCTGATCGACGTGCAGCACCTCCTGCCAGATCTGCGCCACTTGCTGCTGCAGCTCGCTCTGCGGTGCCAGGTAGGCCACCCGGGCGACACTCAGGTCGGGGGCAGGCAGGCGGTTGCGGTCAAGCTTGCCATTGGGGGTATGGGGAAAGGTTGCGACGAACGTCGTCCAGGTCGGCACCATGTACTCCGGCAACGCGCTGCGCAGTTGCCGCTTCAGCGCCTCGCCCAGTGCCTCGCGCGCCTGCGCATCGTCGACCACGGCCACGTCCTGCGGCACCAGGTAAGCCACCAGCTGCTGGCCCCCAGGCCCCGGCCGGGCGACCACCGCCGCTTCGCGAATGGCGGGATGACGCGCCAGTTGTGCCTCGATTTCACCGAGTTCAATACGATAGCCACGAATCTTCACCTGCTGGTCGATTCGCCCGAGGTACTCCACCACACCATCGGCCCGATAGCGTGCCAGGTCGCCGGTACGGTACAGCCGCTCACCGTTCTCGGCGAACGGGTCGGGGACGAAACGCTCGGCGGTCAGCCCAGGCCGCTGGTAATACCCGCGCGCCAGCCCCGCCCCGCCAATCAGCAGCTCGCCGGCAACGCCAACGGGTACCGGCGCCAGGTCCTCACCCAGCAGGTAGAGCCGGGTATTGTCCAACGGCCTGCCGAGCAACGCCTGCGGCCTGGCGGGCTGCAAGCGATGCAGCGCTGACCAGATGGTGGTTTCGGTCGGCCCGTACAGGTTCCACAACGGCCCGCCCAGGGCCAGCAGCCGCTGCGCCAGGTCATCGCTCAGCGCTTCACCGCCACATAACTTCGTGCAGCCCGCCAGCACCTCACCGCGGCCGCTGTCTAGCAGCATGCGCCAGGTCGAAGGGGTGGCCTGCAACACGGTCACCGCCTGCCGCGCGACCAGCTCCAGTACCCGCTGCGGGTCCTGTGCGGTATCCGGACCGGCCAGGACCACGCAGGCACCCTGCACCAGCGGCAGGTACACCTCCAGCCCGAAGATATCGAACGAGAACGTGGTCAACGACAACAGGCGATCGCCGGTAGCCAGCCCCGGCGCCTTGGCCATGCTGGCGATGAAGTTGACCAGGGCGCCGTGGGGCACCATCACCCCTTTTGGCCTGCCGGTGGAGCCCGAGGTGTAGATCATGTAGGCAAGGTGCTCGGTCGACAGTTGCGGCTGCGGGTTGTGCACACCGTAGGCTGCCGCGTTGCAGCCACCGCCCAACGGGTGCTCGGGCGCCAGCAACAGGCACTGAACCGAGACCGGTATCGGCAGGCGTGCCTGTAGCGAAGGTTGGGTCAGCAGCAGCCTGATGCCGCTGTCCTCCATCATGTAGGCCAGCCGCTCGTCCGGGTAATGGGGGTCCAGCGGTACATAGGCACCCCCGGCCTTGAGCACGGCCAGCAACGCGACGATCATCTGTGGCGAGCGTTCGAGGGCCACCCCGACTTTGACGTCCGGCCCTACGCCGCCTTCGATCAGGCGCCAGGCCAGGCGGTTGGCGTGTTCGTTGAGCTGCTGGTAGCTCAGTGTCTGGTCTTCGAACTGCACCGCCGGTGCATGCGGCGTGGCATCGGCACGCTGCTCGATCAAGTGCTGAATGCAGGCGTCGGCAACCAGCACCGCCGTGTCATTCCAGGCTTGCCCGATCACGTCCAGCTCGCTGTCGCTGAGCAATGGCAACGCGGCGATTCGCTGGCCCGCGTCGGCCACGATGCCGTCCAGCAATTGCACCCAGTGCCCGGCCATGCGCGCCACGGTCGTGGCATCGAACAGATCGGTGGCGTAGTTCAAAGAAGCGCCGATCTGCCCTGGCGCTTCGAAGGTTTCCAGGGTGAGGTCAAACGGCGCGGTGCGCGTTTCACCAGGCAAAGCCTCGATACGCAGCGCTGTGTCGCTGGCGGCCTGCTGGCCATTGCCCTGGCGCTGGTGGTTGAACATGACCTGGAACAACGGGCTGTGGCTCAGGCTGCGCCCCGGCTGCAAGGCTTCGACCAGTTGTTCGAACGGCAGCTCTTGATGGGCCTGGGCGTCGCTGGCGGCCTGGCGGGCTTGCTGCAACAGCGCGCGGAAGGTCTGCTGCGGCTCGATTTGCGCGCGCAGTACCTGGGTGTTGACGAAAAACCCGATCAACCCTTCGGTTTCTACCCGGTTGCGGTTGGCGATAGGCACACCGACGCGAATGTCCTGCTGCCCGCTGTAGCGCTGCAGCAAGGCCTGGAACGAGGCCAGCAACAGCACGAACAAGGTCACCCCTTCGTGGCGGGCCAGGTCTTGCAGGCGTTGGCACAGTTCGGCCGGCAAGCTGAAGTCGTGCCGTGCGCCGCGGTAGCTCATCAGCCCCGGGCGGGGCCGATCGGTCGGCAGTTCCAGCACCGGCTGCTGGCCACCCAACTGCGCTTGCCAATAGGCCAGCTGCCGCTCGCGCTCACCGGCCTCCATCCAGCGCCGTTGCCAGATGGCATAGTCGGCGTACTGGATGGGCAGCGGCCGAACAGCCACGGCATGCCCTCGGCAACAGGCGCTGTAACCCTGCAGCAGTTCGTCGACCATGACCTTCAGCGACCAGCCGTCAGCGGCGATGTGGTGCACCACCAGGCTGAGCACATGGTCCTCGGCCGCCAGGCGCAGCAACGCCACGCGCAACACGGGGCCGTGTTGCAGGTCGAACGGCTGCTCACGGTGGGCTTCGACGAAGGCCTGAATCTGCGCCTGCTCATCGCCCACACCGCGCTCACGGCATTCGATCGCTACCGTCAGCTGTGGGGCGATTTGCTGGCGCGGGCCACCGTCGCGGCTGTCATGGGTGAACGTGGTGCGCAAGCTCTCGTGCCGCGCCAGCAGCGCATCGAAACTGCCTTGCAAGGCCAGCAGGTTCAGCGGGCCATGCAGGCGCAGGCTGACCCCGATGTTGTAGGCAGTGCCCTGAGGCTCCATCTGCCACAGGAACCATTGGCGCTCCTGGGCAAACGACAACGGCACCACGGTGGTGTCGTCGCGCACCAGCGGAATGGGCAGGTTGGCCGGGGACACGCCTTCTTCAAGCATTTTCTGCAGGTATTGGCGACGCTTTTCCAGCGGCAGATTGATGAAGCGCTGGGCAATTTTCGTGGCGACTGCGGTGTCCATCACACCTCCTCCATTTCGTCCAGCAGAGCCGACAGCTTGCTGAGTGTTTGTGTGTCCGCCGGCGCAGATGCCTGGGCCAGCTGTTCGGCGAAGCTCGCCAGGGTCGGGTGCTGGAAAATCAGTTGCGGGGTCAGGCTCAGGCCGAGTTCCAGTTGCACCCGCGAAACCACGCTGACGGCCAGCAGCGAGTGGCCGCCCAGTTCGAAGAAGTGGTCGTCCAGGCCCACTTGCTCAAGCTTGAGCACGTCCTGCCAGATGGCTGCCAGCTGCTGTTCAAGCTCGCTACGCGGGGCGCGATAACCTTGCTGCAACAGGCTGGCATCGGCCTTGGGCAGGGCCTTGCGGTCGAGCTTGCCGTTGCCTGTCAGCGGCCACCGGTCGAGCAGCAACAGGTGCGCCGGGACCATGTAGTCCGGCAGCGCCTCCTTCAGCTGTTCGCGCAGCTGCGCGCGCAGCCCGGCCTGCTGCTCCAGCGCTACCTCGGCAGCGGGTATCAGGTAGGCCACCAGCTGCTGGCCGGTCGCGCCTTCCTGGGCCAGCACCAGGGCCTCGCGCACCTGTGGCTGCGCCTGCAGGCGGGCTTCGATCTCACCCAGCTCGATGCGGAAGCCGCGGATCTTCACCTGGTGGTCGATGCGCCCGGCGTATTCGATCACCCCGTCGGCGTGGTAGCGCGCCAGGTCACCGGTGCGGTACAGGCGCCCGCCAGGGGCACCGAACGGGTCCGGCACGAAGCGCGTGGCGCTCAGGTCGCTGCGCTTGAGGTAGCCGCGCGCCAGGCCGGCGCGGCCCACGTACAGCTCGCCGATGCAGCCTTTGGCTACCGGGTTCAGGTCGCCGTCGAGCACATACCAGGACAGGTCGGGGATCGGCACGCCCATCGGGCTGCTGGCCGCCTTGCCCAGGTCGGCCCGCGACAGCGGCCGGTAGCTGACATGCACGGTGGTTTCGGTGATGCCGTACATGTTCACCAGCTGCGGCTGGCGGTCGCCGAAGCGTTCGAACCACGGTGCCAGGCTGTTGACGTCCAGCGCCTCGCCCCCGAACACCACGCTGCGCAGTGCCAGCGGCCGCTGCGGCTCGGCCGTGGTGGCCACCGCCATCAGTTGCTTGAACGCCGACGGGGTCTGGTTCAGCACCGTGACCTGTTCATCGGCCAGCAACTGGTAGAAGGCCTCGGGCGAGCGGCTGGTGTGCTGCGGCACGATCACCAGGCGCCCGCCATGCAGCAGGGCGCCGAAGATTTCCCACACCGAGAAGTCGAAGGCATAGGAGTGGAACAGGCTCCACACGTCGTCGCTGGCGAAGCGGAAGTCGGCGTCGGTGGCCGTGAACAGGCGCAGCACGTTGCGCTGCGGCAGCAGTACGCCCTTGGGGTTGCCGGTGGAACCGGAGGTGTAGATCACGTAGGCGAGGTTGTCCGGGCTGACCGTGACCGGTGAGCAGGCCAGCGGGTCGGCCTGGCTGCAGTCATCGTTGCTTTCCAGGCTGAGCACGCGCACGCCTGCCGGCACTGGCAGGCTGGCCAGCACCTGGGGCTGGGCCAGCAGGCGCTGCAGGCCGCTGTCTTCGATCATGTAGGCCAAACGGTCGGCCGGGTAGGCCGGGTCCAGCGGCACGTAGGCACCGCCGGCCTTGAGGATGGCGAAGATGCCGACGACCATGTCCAGCGAGCGCTCGGCAGCCAGGCCGACCAGCACGTCGGGCCCGACCCCGTCGTCGACCAGGCGCCGGGCCAGGGCGTTGGCGCGCTGGTTGAGCTGGGCATAGCTCAGGGCCTGGCCTTCGCAGGTGACGGCGATGGCATCGGGGGTGCGCTGCACTTGGGCCTCGATGCGGCTGTGCAGGGCCTGATCGGCCGGGTGCTCGGCGGGGGCCGGGTTCCACTGGGCGAAGGTGGCCTGCTGCTGTTGCGCATCGAGCAGCGTCAGGCTGCCCAGCGCCTGGTGCGCCGAGGCCTCGACAATCTGCTCCAGCAACTGTCGCAGGTGCCCAGCCAGTTGCTCGACCTGCACGACAGCGAAGCAGCCACGGTCGTAGCCGAAGGTCACCGACAGCGTCTCGCCCTGGTTGACCGCCAGGGTCAATGGGTAGTTGGCCTGCTCATGGTTGTGCACCGCATCGAAACGCAGTCCCTCGGGTGCCGTTTGCTGGAGGATCTCCGAGACCGGGTAGTTCTCGAACACCATGATGCTGTCGAACAGCCCCTCGCCGCCGTGACCGGCCCAGCGCTGGATCTCGAACAACGGCGTGTGTTCGTGTTCACGCAATTGCAGGTTGAGGCTTTGCAACGCTTGCAGCCATTGCACCACGGGTTGTTCCGGGCGCGGGCTGGCAACCACCGGCAAGGTGTTGATGAACAGCCCGATGTGCGCTTCGACGCCGCGCAGCTCGGCAGGGCGGCCCGCTACGGTGACACCGAATGCGACCGCCGCCTGCCCGGTATAACGCTGCAACAGCAACAACCAGGCCCCTTGCATCAAGGTGTTGAGGGTGACCTTGTGCTGCCGGGCAAAATCGCTGAGCTGGCGGGTTTGCTGGCGATCACGCAGCAAGACAACCTGCCCCTGCCCGGCCACGTCGGCTTCGGCCAATGGCTGGCCGGTCGCCAGGCTGCGGCTGAGCAGTGTGGGCTGTTCCAGGTCCGCCAGGCGGGCTTTCCAGAACTGCTCGCTGGCCTGCGCATCCTGGCGCTGCAACCAGCCGATGTAATCGCGGTAGCGCCCTGCCGGCGCCGCTGGGCGAGGCTCGCCGCGGGCCTGGGCACCGTATTGTTCGAGTACCTCCCCCAGCAGCTGCGAATAGCTCCAACCGTCCATGAGGATGTGATGGTTGGTATCGATCAGGTGGTAGCGATCGTCGTCAATGCGGATGACCTGGATGCGCTGCAGCGGCGCTTTACCCAGGTCGAACCCGCGCAGGCGTTCGGCGTTGGCCAGCTGGTCGAGCGCGATAGTCAGCTCCCGCCGCTCGCGCCAGTCCTGGTACACCAGCGCCACGGCCAAGTGCTTGTGGATCACCTGCAACGGTTGCTGCTGGCCCTGCCACAGCACACTGGCGCGCAGCACCTCGTGGCGGTCGTAGACTGCCTGCCAGGCGGCCCGCAGGCGTTCGGCATCCAGCCCCTGCACATCGGCACGCATCTGGTTGATGTAGTCACCGCTGCCTTGCTCGTACAGCGAGTGGAACAGCATGCCTTGCTGCATCGGCGACAGCGCGTAGATATCTTCGACTTGCGCCGCCGGTACCGGCAACGCATCGAGCTGGGTCTGGCTGAGGCCCGCCAGCGGGAAGTCCGAAGGTGTCATGCCCTGTTCACCGGCCTCGTTGGCCTGCAGGCAATGCTCGACCAGGCTGCGCAGCTCGCGCCCGTAATCGTCCGCCAGGTGTTGCACGGTCTGTTCATCGAACAGGTCGAGGCTGAACGTCCAGCCCATGCGCAGCTCGCCGCCATAGACCTGGCCATTGAGGCTGAGCCAGTTTTCCAGCGGCGCGTCAGCGCTCTGTTCGGCGCCGACGCCCAGCCGGGAAGGTTGCAGCAAGGCATCGCCGGCGCCATCGAAGCTGGCGTCGAACTGCCCCAGGTAGTTGAAGGTGATACGTGGTGTTGCCAGGCCTTGCAGGGCCTGACGCTGCTCGTCACTGCCAAGGTAACGCAGCACACCGTAACCCAGGCCTTTGTTGGGGATGGCGCGCAACTGCTCCTTGACCTGCTTGATCGACGCGCCCAGCTCGCCCTCGACGCGCAGGCACACCGGATACAGGCTGGTGAACCAGCCGACGGTTCGGCTGAGGTCAAGGTCGGCGGACAGTTCTTCGCGGCCATGCCCTTCCAGCTGAATCAGCGGCGCGGCCTGGCCGCTCCAGCGTCCCACCACTCGCGCCAGCGCAGTCAGCAGCAAGTCGTTGACCTGAGTACGATAGGTGGCGGGAGCCTCTTGCAGAAGCTGCCGGGTCACTTCGCGATCAAGTTGCGTGCTGACCGTACGCGCACGTCGGCGTTGTTGCCCGGCGCCCGGGTGGTCGCAGGGCAGCTCGGCGTGGTCGTGTTGCAACTGCGCCTGCCAGTACGCCAGCTCGCTGCCAAGCCCTTCGCTGCCGGCATAGGCTTGCAACTGCCCGGCCCAGTCCCTGAGCGAACTGGTCTTGGCCGGCAGCACCACCGCTTGGCCGGCCACGCATTGACGATAAGCACGCTGCAGGTCTTCCAGCAGGATTCGCCAGGACACCCCGTCGACCAACAGGTGATGGATCACCAGCAACAAGCGCTGGCACTCGCCCGGCTGCGTTACCAGCACCGCACGCACCAGGTCGCCATTGCCCAGGCACAGGCTGGCCTGGGCCTGGTCGCACAGTGCCTCCAGCGCCTGCGCATCGGCACAGTCACGCTGCCACAACAGCGCGTGGCGCACGTGCGCTTCGCCGAAGCTGGCGCGCCAGCCCTGTTCGCTTTCGTCGAACTTCAGGCGCAAGCCGTCGTGGTGCACCACCAACTGGTGCAGGGCGTGTTCCAGCCGGTCGACATCCAGCGGCTGCAAGGTGTCCAGCAGCACCGACTGGTTCCAGTGATGGCGTTCGGGAATAGCCAGCGCGAAGAATTCGGCCTGGGCCGGCAGCAGGTGCAGCTCACCGCTGACCGGGCCCTGGTCGATCTGCTGCTGAGCGGCACCCAGCCGAGCGACACGCGCCAGGCCCTGCACCGTCTGCTGCTCGAAAACATCCTTGGGGCTGAAGGCGATGCCGGCCTGGCGGGCGCGCCCGACCACCTGGATGGAAACGATCGAATCGCCACCCAGTTCGAAGAAGTTGTCTTCCAGCCCCACCTGCTCAAGCTTGAGCACGTCCTGCCAGATCGCGGCCAGCTGCTGCTCCAGTTCACTGCGCGGGGCAACATAGGCCTGGCGTGCCTGACTCATGTCCGGCAGCGGCAGCGCCTTGCGGTCTACCTTGCCGTTCGGCGTCAACGGCAGGCGCGCCATCAGCACCCAGTGCACGGGTACCATGTAGTCGGGCAGACGGGCTTTCAGGCTGGCTTTGAGCTGTTGCTTGAGCGCGTCGGCAGCCACCGCGTCTTCAGCCACGCAATAGGCCACCAACTGCGGCCCGTTGGCGCCAGGCTGAGCCATCACCACCGCCTCGCGTACCTGATCGCTGTCGAGCAACGCGGCTTCGATTTCGCCCAGCTCGATACGGAAACCGCGGATCTTGACCTGGTGATCGACCCGGCCGACGTACTCCAGCACGCCGTCGGCACGGCGCCGGGCCAGGTCGCCAGTGCGGTACAGGCGCTCGCCGGGCGCCCCGCAAGGGTGCGGAATAAAGGCCTGGGCGGTACGCAGTGGGTCGCCGACATAGCCACGGCCCACGCCGGTTCCTGCCACGCACAGCTCTCCGGTGACGCCCAGCGGCGCCAGCTCCAATGCGGCGTCCAGCACATACAGGCGGTTGTTGTCGGTGGGGCTGCCAATGGGCAGGTACACGCCTTGCGTGCTCGCCAGGTCGACGCGGAAGAACGCCACGTCATCGGAACATTCAGCCGGACCATAGGCATTGACCAGCCCGACATCGGGATAGCGCTGCAACCATTGACGTGCGGTTTCCGGCGCCAGCGCTTCGCCGGTGGGCAGCATCCAGCGCAGCGATGGCACCGCAATGGCCGGGGTCTGGAACATACCCTGGATCAACGACGGCACGCTCTCGAGCACACTGATGCGCTGCTCGCGCACCTGCTGCAGCAGTGCTTCGGGATCATGCGCCAGTTCGTTCGGCACAATCTGCACACAGCCGCCAAACAGTGGCGCTGCAAGGAACTGCCACACGGAGATGTCGAAGCTCTGCGACGCAGTCTGGGCGATCACGTCGTCCGGCCCCAGGCCCAGGTAAGGCACCTTGCTCAGCTGGTTGTTGAGCATGCCCGCCTGCTCGACCATCACCCCTTTGGGCTGCCCGGTCGAACCCGAGGTGTAGATCACGTACGCCAGGTGCTGCGGGCCACTGTAGCGCTGCGGGTCGTGCTCGGCGCTGTCCGGCCGGTCGAGGGTTTCCAGCACCAGCAGCTGCGGCCGCCGTGCCTCGTCCAGTGCGTCCAGCAAGGCCTCGGCCTGCGCCTGGCACGCCTCGGTGCAGAGCAACACCGGGGTGCGGCTCAAGGCGACGATATGGCTCAGGCGTTGTTGTGGCAGGCCAGGGTCCAGTGGCAGGTAGCCGGCGGCGGCCTTGAAGGTGCCCACCATCATGCCCAGCAGCTCAAGGCTGCGCTGCGCCAGCAAGGCCACTGGCTGGTCAGGCCCGACCCCCAGGGCAATCAGCCCATGGGCCACACGGTTGGCACGGCGGTTGAGCTCGCTGTAGCTGTACTGCCGGTCGCCGCAGCGCGCCACGACCGCGTGCGGGGTACGGGCCACCTGCGCTTCGAACAGCCCGGCATAACTGTGCTGCAGCGGGTAATCGGCAGCCGTCTGGTTGACGTGCTGCAACAGCCCTTCGCGGGTGGCAGGGGCTACCAGGCAGAACGCGCCCAGGCAGCTGTCCAGCGGCAAGCTCAGGCACTGCTGCAGCACATGCTGGAAGTTGTCGGCCAGCGCAGCCAGCGCCGGGCGCTGCAGATGCTCCAGCGCATGGCTGTAGTGCAACTGCAAGGTCTGCCCTTGGCTGATCGACAGGGTCAGCGGGTAATGTGTCTGTTCGCGGCTGTAGACCTCGCCGAAGCTCAAGCCTGCCGGGACACCCTGCTGCAGCGCTTCGGAAACGGGGTAGTTCTCGAAGACCAGGATGTTGTCGAACAAGGCCTCGCCGCCCTGCCCGCTCCAGCGCTGGATGTCGAACAGCGGGGTGTGTTCGAACTCGCGCATGGCAACGTTCTGCGCCTGCAGTTGCTGCAGGAATTGCGCGAACGGCAGTTGCGGGGCCGGGCTGGCAGTGACCGGCAAGGTGTTGATGAACAGGCCCACCTGCTGCTCGATGCCCTTGAGCGCCGCCGGGCGCCCGGCAACCGTGGCCCCGAACGTGACGCTGTCCTGCCCGGTATAGCGTTGCAGCAGCAACAGCCAGGCACCCTGCAGCAAGGTGTTGAGGGTGACCTTGTGTTGGCGCGCCAGTGCCACCAGCTGCCCGGTGGTGGCGGCATCGATCACCTGCACATGCTCGGCGTAGCCCTGCCCGGCTTCGGCCTGGGCTTCGTAGGCAATGGCCTGCGCCAGCCGGGTGGGCCCTTGCAGGTCGCGCAGGCAGTCTTTCCAGAACGCTTCACCGGCAGCGGCGTCCTGCCGGCCCAGCCAGCCGATGTAATCGCTGTAACGGCTGGTGACCGGTGGCAATGCCGAGAGCTGACCGTCGCCCAGCAGGGCGTACTGGTGCAGCACTTCGCCCAACAGCTGGGAGTTGCTCCAGCCATCCATGAGGATGTGATGGCTGGTATAGAGCAAGTGCTGTCGGGCCGGACCAGTGCGCACCAGCGCCAGGCGCAGCAATGGCGCCTGGCTGAGGTCGAAGCCCTGCTGACGCTGGTCGACTGCCAGTTGCTCGAGGGCAGCCTCAAGGCCTTCGCGCCCCTGCCAGTCGTGCACCACGAACGGCAGTTCAACGTGTTTGCGTACCACCTGCAGAGCCTGCTCGTGCTCCCAGTGGAACTGCGTGCGCAGGATATCGTGGCGCTGCAGCACGGCCTCCCAGGCACGGCGGAAACGCTCGACATCCAGGCCATCGACATCGACGCGCATCTGGTTCACGTAATCCCCCGCCTGCTGCTCGTACAAGGCGTGGAACAGCATGCCCTGCTGCATCGGCGCCAGCGGATAGAGGTCGGCGATCTCGGCCGCCGGCACTGGCAGTTGGTCCAGCTGGGTCTGCGACAGGCGCGCCAGCGGGAAGTCGGACGGCGTTACACCGCACACCCCCGGTGTGCAGCAGTGCTCGATCAACGCCTGCAACTCGCGGGTGTAATCGGCGGCCAGACGCTCAAGGGTGGCGCTATCGAACAACTCGCGACTGAACGTCCAGCCCAGGCTCAGCTCACCGCCGTACACCTGGCCATTGAGGCTCAACAGGTTGCCCAGCGGCGCCTGCGCGTCGTGATCGGCGCCCTTGTCTTCCTTGGCCGGCACGAACAGCGCTTCGGCCTGATCGAAGCTGCCATCGAACTGGCCCAGGTAGTTGAAGGTGATTTCCGGCAGCGGTGCATGGCCCAACTGCTGGCGCGCCTCGGCGCTGCCCCATTGGCCCAGCACCCCGAAACCGATGCCATTGTCGGGAATGCTGTGCAGGTGCTGCTTGACCTGCTTCAAGGTGTGGGAACGCTCGCTGGGCACCGCCAGCTTCAGCGGGAACACCGTGGTGAACCAGCCGAGCGTGCGGCTGAGGTCCAGGTCGTCGAACAGTGCTTCACGGCCATGACCTTCAAGCAGCACCGACACTTCGTCGCGCCCGGTCCAGCCTGCAATCACCCGCACCAGGGCTGCAAGCAGCAGGTCGTTGACACGTGTGCGGTAGGCTGCCGGCGCCTCGCGCAGCAGCCGCTCGGTCCATGCGCGGTCCAGGCGGCTGTAA
Source organism: Pseudomonas sp. LTR0 (assembly GCF_036630035.1). Classification (NCBI taxonomy): domain Bacteria; kingdom Pseudomonadati; phylum Pseudomonadota; class Gammaproteobacteria; order Pseudomonadales; family Pseudomonadaceae; genus Pseudomonas; species Pseudomonas sp. LTR0. The sequence goes on along the minus strand of NZ_CP123734.1, from coordinate 1,778,712 downwards.
ACCGTGTGGGCGTGGCACTGCTGATTGGCTGCGGCCAGGTCGCTGACCTGCCGACGTGGCAGTGCGGCGCGCCCCTGCAACTGCTCGCACCAGTAGCCAAGCTGGCCCTGCATGTACGCTGCATGCCCCTGCAAGCGCTTGGCCCATGCCTGCATGGAATGGCTCTTGGCGGGCAGGTTCGGCTGGTTACCCGCAAGCACGGCAGCGTAGGCCTGTTGCAGGTCCTCCAGCAGGATGCGCCATGACACCCCATCCACCACGAGGTGATGAACGACCAACAGCAACCGCTGGCTGCCGTCCGCCAGCGTTGCGAGCAGCGCGCGCAGCAATGGCCCGTTTTCCAGGTCAAGGCTGCGCTGTGCTTGCTCGAGCAACGTATGCAGCCCCCCTTCATCATCCACCGCGGCCTGCCACAGCAGTGCCGCCTGGGCGCACTGTGCGGGGCTGCGGTAGTGCGCCTTCCAGCCGTCATCGGCGGCTGCAAAACTCAGGCGTAAGACGTCATGGTGATCGACCATAGTTTGCAGCGCCTGTTCCAGGCTTGCGGCACTCAAGGGCTGCCGTGGCTCAAGCAGTACCGACTGGTTCCAGTGGTGACGTGCCGGAATCGCCTGGGCAAAGAACAGCTGGTGTACAGGTAGCAGCTCCTGCTCGCCGCTGAGCGGCCCCTGGTCGGCCTGCGCTTCGCATGCACCGACTTGGGCAACGCTGGCCAGTGCGGCCACGGTCTGATGCTCGAACAGATCACGGGCACTGAACAGCAGGCCGTCCTGACGCGCCCGACTGACCAGCTGGATCGAGATGATCGAGTCGCCCCCAAGCTCGAAGAAGTTGTCACTCACGCCCACCTGCGGGAGCTTCAGCACGCGCTGCCACAACGCGGCAAGACGCTGCTCCAGGGCATTGCGTGGCGCCACGTAGGCCTGCTGCAGGGCGCTGAAGTCTGGTGCCGGCAGTGCTTTGCGGTCGAGCTTGCCATTGGGCAGCAACGGCAGTTGCTCAAGCACCAGCCAGTGGGTCGGCAGCATGTAGTCCGGCAGGCTCTGGCGCAGCGCCGCCTTCAGCTGCTCGCGCTGCTCGGCCGGCCCGTGTGCGGCAATGCTATCGGCCAGCACCAGGTAAGCCGCCAGCTGCTTGCCGCTTGGGCCGTCCACGGCCACCACCACGGCCTCGCGCACCTCAGCGCAGGCCAGCAGGCACGCCTCGATTTCGCCCAGCTCGACACGGAAGCCGCGGATTTTTACCTGGTTATCGATTCGTCCCAGGTAATCGAACTGCCCGTCGGCGCGCAGGCGAACCTGGTCACCGGTGCGGTACAGGCGCGCACCCTCGGTGCCAAACGGGTCGGGCACGAAGCGCTCGGCCGTCAGCCCCGGGCGCCCCAGGTAGCCGCGGGCCAGGCCGGCACCGCCCAGGTACAGCTGCCCGGCCACGCCTGCTGGCAGCAGGCCCAGGGCGGCGTCCAGCACACACGCACTGCGCTCGCCGACAGGCTGGCCGATCGGTGCATAGGCGCTGTCGCAATGATCCCCGGCGCGGGTACGCCAGACCATCGGCGTGACCACGGTCTCGGTGGGGCCATACCCATTGATCATCACCTGGGGTTGCAGGCTTTGCTGCACCCGCTCGTAAGTCGCCCGCGGCATGGCATCGCCGCCAAAGCTGTAAAGACGAACCGGCGGAGGGTTACCGGCATGCGCCGCATGCTCGGCCAGCTGTTGCAGGTAGGCCGGCGGGAATCCGGCCATGGTCACCCCATGCCGGCGTATCTCCTCGTAGGTGCGCTCGGGGCTCCACAGCTCATCGTCGCGCAGCAGCAGGCTGCCACCCATGACCAGCGAGGTCAGCCAGCGTTCATGGGCACCGTCGAAGGCAAACGACAGGAAATGCAGCTCACGGTCCGCCGGGGTCATTTCGTACCATTGGCCAGTGGCCAGGCAGTGCATGGCCAGCGGCCCGTGTGCAACCGCAACGCCTTTGGGCTGGCCGGTAGAACCCGAGGTGTAGATCACGTAGGCCAGGTTTTGTGGGCTCAATGCCACGGTGGGCGCCTGTTCGGCGCCCGGCTGCTCACCCAGTTGGTCGAGCAGCAGCGTACGAATGCCGGCCTGCACGTCCAGGCCCGGCAGCACCCGGCTGTGACTGAGCAACAGGTCGATGCCGCTGTCCTGCATCATGTAGGCCAGGCGCTCTGTCGGGTACTGAGGATCAAGCGGCAGGAACGCGCCACCGGCCTTGAGAATGCCCAGCAAGCCGACAACCATGTCGAGCGAACGCTCCAGGGCGATGCCCACCAGCACGTCGGGGCCGACACCCAGCGCCCGCAGGCGATGTGCCAACTGGTTGGCCCGGGCCTCGAGCTGGCCGTAGCTCAGTTGCTGGTCGCCGACCAGCAACGCTACCGCTTGCGGTTGGCGCCGGGCCTGTTCGGCAATCAGCTGGTGAACCGCCGCCGGCGCAACCGCGAGCCCCGCCTGTTGCCAGCCCTGCAACAGGGCCGCCTGCTCCTGCGGCGCCAGCAACGGCAGCTCGCCGACAGCCTGGCCTGGGTCGGCGGCCAGGCCGCGCAGCAAATTGCACCAGTGCTCAGCCATGCGTTGCAGGGTAGCGGCTTCGAACAGCTCGGCAGCGTAGAGGAACGACACGTTGATCGCCGCGTCGGTCTCCAACGTTTCCAGGGTCAGGTCGAATTGCGCGGTGCCACCCTGCAGGGTCATTTCCTCGGCATGCAAACCTGCCAGGCTGGTGCTGCCCACCTGCTGGCCGGCAATGCTGAGGTGGTTGTACATCACCTGGAACAGCGGGTTACGGTCCAGCGAGCGTTGCGGGTTCAAGGCTTCTACCAGGCGGTCGAACGGCAGGTCCTGATGCGCCTGCCCGGCCAGTGCCGTAGCCTTGACCTGGCTGAGCAGCGCTGCGCCGCTCATCGCCGGGTCGACTTCGACGCGCATGACCAGGGTATTGACGAAAAAGCCCAGGACGTTTTCCAGCTCTTGCCGGCTGCGGTTGCTCACCGGTATGCCGATGCGCACATCGGGTTGTTCGCAGTAGCGTTGCAACAACAGGGCAAAAGCGCCGAGGAACAGCTGGAACAGGGTCAGCTCATGCTCACGCGCCAACTGCCGCAAGCGCTGCGCCAGTTCGCTGTCCAGGGCGAATGCGACGCGCCCCAGACGGTGGTCTTTCAGCGCGCTGCGCGGGTGGTCGATTGGCAGTTCCAGGATGGGCTGCTCGCTTCCCAGCTGCCCGCGCCAGTAGTCCAGCTGGCGCTGGAGTTCGCCCTGGTCGAGCCAGTTCTTGTGCCAGGCGGCGTAATCGGCGTACTGGATCGGCAGCTTGGCCAATGCCGGCGCCTCGCCCCGGTGCAGGGCCTGGTACAGGGCAACGAACTCACGCACCATCACGCTCATCGAGCCACCATCGGAAATGATGTGGTGCAAGGTGACCACCAGGAACTGGTCCTGCTCGCCCAACTGCAGCACCTTGGCGCGCCACAACGGGCCGGTGCCCAGGTCGAACAGCCGCTGGGTCTCGGCCAGTACCTGAGCCTGTATGTGTGCCAGCTCGGCCGTTGCCGGCAGTCGGTCCCAGGCCAGCGGTAATTCACCCGCAGGCTGAATGCGCTGCAGCAGCACGCCATCGCGCTCGACGAACGTCGTGCGGAAGGCTTCATGGCGTTCGCAGAGGATCGCGAAGGCCTGGGTCAATGCGGCACGATCCAGTTCGCCGCGCAGGCGCACGACCATAGGTGTGTGGTAGGCGGTGCTGCGCGGCTGCATCTGCCAGAACAGCCATTGCCGCTGCTGGGCGTGCGACGCGACCAGGGGCTGGTCACGCGGCACCGCGGCGATCGGATCGACGTGCTGCGCGCCAGCGCCCATTACCTGTTCGGCAAAGCCCTGTAGCGAGTTGCTTTCGAAAAGGCTGCGCAACGGTACGTCACGCCCCAGGATGCGCCGGACCCGGGCGATGATCTGCGTCGCCAGCAGGGAATGCCCACCCAGGGCAAAGAAGTTGTCGTCAAGCCCTACCTGGGCGACGTTCAGCACGTCCTGCCAGATCAGCGCCAGCTGCTGCTGCAAGGTGGTCTGCGGGGCACGGTAGGCCTGTGCCGGGCCTTCGTCAGGCACCGGCAAGGCACGTAAATCGAGCTTGCCGTTGAGTGTCAGTGGCATGCCGGGCAATGCCATGAAGCGGCTCGGCAGCATATAGTCCGGCAACTGCCTGGCCAGCGCCGCTTGTACTTCGGCAAGCACCTGCGGGGCATCAGACTGGCTGTCGGGGACCACGTAGGCCACGATGCGGGCCGCGCTGCCACTGCCGCGGATAACGGCCACGGCGTCGTGCACACCGGGCTGGCGCTTGAGGGTGTCGGTGATTTCACCCAGTTCGATCCGGTAACCGCGAATCTTTACCTGATGGTCGACCCGCCCCAGGTAATCGACCTGGCCGTTCGCCAGCTGCCGCGCCAGATCGCCGGTACGGTACACGCGGGTACCGGCGGCACCGAACGGGTTGGGCACAAAGCGTTCGGCCGTCATCGCCGCGCGGCGGTGATAGCCTCGCGCTACCCCTGCGCCGGCAAGATACAACTCGCCCTGGCAGCCGGTGCTCAGCGGTTGCAGCGAAGCGTCCAGCACATAAGCCTGCATGTTGGCCAACGGCCGCCCAAGCGGCGCACGCCCCGTCGCCGGTGGCGCCTCGACCGCATCAGCGAGCGCGCCCACGGTGGTTTCGGTTGGGCCGTAATGGTTGAACAGCGTGCAGTGCGGGGCCAGCTGCGCCAGTTGTGCCATCAGCCCGGCGGGGCAAGCCTCGCCGCCCAGCACCAGCGCACGCTGTGGCAGTGCCCGGGCCGGGTGCGGGCCATCGAGCAATGCCTGCAGGTGGGAAGGGACAATTTTCAGCACGTCCACGGCGTGTGCGTGCATGTAGGCGGCGAAACGCTCGGCGTCCAGGCTGATGTCCAGGGCAATCACATGCAGGCAGCTGCCGCTGCACAGTGCGCCGAACAGGGTGGTGTGGCCAAGGTCGGCCGCCAGCGTGGAAACCACCGCCATGCTCGCGACCCGGCCCAGCGCCAGGCGCTGCAAGGCCGCCTGCACGTAGTTGGCCAGGGCGCCATGGCTGATGGTGACACCCTTCGAACGCCCGGTAGAGCCCGAGGTATAGATGACATAGGCCAGGTTATCGGCATTCAGCTGTGCAGGCGGAGCCGTCGTACTGAAGCGCGCCAGTTCCTCTGCTGCCTGGTCGAGTACCAGGTAGCGCACTTGTGTGTCCTGCGGTAGACGGGCCAGCAGCGCCTGCTGGGTCAGCAGCAGTTGAACACCGCTGTCGTCGAGCATGTAGGCAAGCCGCTCTTGCGGGTATTCGGGGTCGAACGGCACATAGGCACCGCCGGCCTTGAGGATGGCCAGCAGGCCAACGATCATCTCCACCGACCGTTCGACTGCAATACCCACCAGTACCTCAGGCCCGACGCCCCACTCGATCAGTTGGTGTGCCAGCCGGTTGGCATCGGCATCGAGTTCGGCATAGCTCAGTTGCCGGTCGCCGAACACCAGTGCCGGGGCCTGCGGCTGCTGCGCCACCTGCGCGGCGAACAGCGCAAGTATGCTGTCGACGGCGAACTCGCTGGAGGCCGGTTGGCTGGCCTGCAGCAGCCGCTGCCGCTCGCCGGCACCCAGCAGCTGCAAGTCGCCGATGGCTGCCAGCGGGTCGGCGGCCATGGCCTGCAACAGGTTCAGCCAATGGCTCGCCATACGCTCGATGGTGGCCGGGGCGAACAATTCGCGGGCATAGGTGAAGGCTGCCTGCACCTGGCCGTCGCGCTCCACGGTATCGAGGGTGAGCTCGAACTGGACACTGCGCTCGTGGCGCTCCAGCACGTGCAGCTCAAGGCCTGATTCGCTGCGCAAGGCGCCGATGTCGGCGACGTTCGCCTGATGGTTGTGCAACACCTGGAACAACGGCGTATGGCTGAGGCTGCGCTCGACTTGCAGGCCTTCGACCAAACGCTCGAACGGCAAATCCTGGTGGCTCTGGGCCGCGCGGGTGGTTTCGCGGATATCGGCCAGCAATTGGGCGACGGACATCTGCGGGTCGAGCTCGGTGCGCAACACCTGGGTGTTGACGAATACGCCAATCAGCCCCTCGACTTCTTGGCGATTGCGGTTGGCGACCGGCACTCCGACACGGATGTCCTGCAGGCCACTGTAATGTTGCAAAAGCAGCTTGAAACCGGCCAACAGCACACTGAACAAGGTGACCCCTTGCTGACGCGCCAGGCCCACCAGGCGCTCGCTCAGGCCCTGTGGCACCGCGATGGGCAGGCGCTGGCCCTGGCGGCTGGCATGCAGCGGGCGCGGGTAGTCGGCAGGCAACTGCAATACCGGGTGCTGGTCGCCCAGCTTGGCCTGCCAGTAAGCCAGCTGTCGCGCCTGCTCCCCGGCCTCCAGCCAACGCCGCTGCCACAGCGCATAGTCACTGTACTGGATCGGCAACTCAGGCAGCACCGGCACCTGCCCGCGAACCAAGGCGTCGTAGCCGTGGACGAATTCCTGGATGAGCACGTTCATCGACCAGCCATCGGCGACGATATGGTGCAGGGTCAACAGCAGCACGTGCTCCTGTGCCGCCAGCTTCAACAAGCGTACGCGAAACAGCGGGCCCTGCTGGAGGTCGAAGGGCAAACCGGCTTCGTCCCGGACGGCTTGCGCTACAGCGGCGTCGCGGGCCCCGCCGGCCAGCGCCTGAAGGTCGTGTTCTTCAATGACGATGGCCGCTGGCTGCACCACTTGCACCACTTCGTCACCCTGGGTCTGGAACACAGTACGCAGGGCCTGGTGTCGCTGCAGTACCTGCTCGAACGCGCGCTGTACCGCCGAGGTGTCCAGCGCCCCTTTCAGCACCACCGCACTGGGCAGGTTGTAGGCGGCACCGTGTGGGTCCAGTTGCCACAGAAACCACATGCGCTGCTGGGCATAGGACAGTGCATGGCGATCGTCGACGGCAACGTCCGCAGGGATCGGGAATTGTGAAAAGTCGATACCCTCGCTGGCCAGGGTTTCGAGAAACAGCCGCCGCTTTTCCACCGGCAGCTCAATGAAACGGCGGGCGAGCTTCAGGGACTTCTCAACATTCATCGGGATTCATCCGTGCACATGGGTTTCGAGTAACAACTCGGCTATCCCTACGAAACGGATGGAACACCGGGAAAATTAACCCGTCACGGCCACTGGCAAAGGCAGGCTCAGCCGGGGGCCTGGGGTTTGCCATGACAGACGGTTTTCCGGTTTGCCTGCCCTCGCGCGTCATAAGGGTACCGGCGGGATTTTCCTCATACCGCGAGGGATCGACGCGCAAGCCACCCAAACCACAAGGCACCGGCCCCTATGTCCAAAAAGTCACGCTCGAAACTCTGGTTCCTGGTTCACAGCTGGCTGGCCCTGCCCATCTGGTTCTTCGTGCTGATCGTCTGCTTCACCGGCACCCTGGCAGTGGTCAGCCAGGAGCTGGTGTGGCTGGCCAAACCGGAGATACGCGCGGCGAAGCCGAGCGATGATGCGCCACTGCTGACCTACGACCAGGTGCTCAAGGCCCTGCGTGAAGCGCGCCCCGAGCTGGATGTGCAATACATCATGCGCCCGGACGAGTCGCACTTTGCGCTGCAGGTGCAGGTGGTGCAGCCGGACAACACCACCCAGAACCTCTACGTGAACCCCTATACAGGCAAGATCCAGGGCATCAGCCCCTCCTTCGACTTTCGCCAGTTCACCCGCGCCTTGCATGGCTGGTGGCTGGTACCTTTCGGCAACGGCTACCCGTGGGGGTGGTACCTGGTCTCGCTGCTGGGCTTGCCGATGCTTGCCTCGCTGGTCACCGGCCTGGTCGTCTACAAGCGCTTCTGGAAAGGCTTTCTGAAACCTACCCTGCGCTTTCGCCAAGGTGCCCGCATCTTCTGGGGTGACTTCCATCGCCTGAGCGGTATCTGGTCGATCTGGTTCATTGCCGTGATCGCGATCACCGGCACCTGGTTCCTGATCCAGGCGTTGCTGGCCGACAACCACATCTCGATCTCAAGCCGCGACGTACCCGCGGTGGTGGCCCGCGATGACGTACCGCTGCTGCAGGCTGGCGAAGCGCCCCGGCTGGTCAGCCTGGAGCATGCCATCGAAACGGTAAAGGCGCAGATCCCCGGCTTCGAGGCATCCTTCGTGCGCCTGCCAGGCAATGCCTATGACACCTTCAACATCCGTGGCCGCGGCTGGTACCCGCTGATGTTCCAGAGCGCCAGCATCAACCCGTACACAGGCGTGGTCGCCACCTCGCACACCCTGGATGATCGCACCTCACTGGAGTTCGTCACCGAATCCATGCGCCCGTTGCACACTGGCGACTTCGGCGGGCTGTGGGTCAAGATGATCTGGTTCGTTTTTGGCCTGGTGCTGACCTTGATGGTGCTCAGCGGCCTGTTGATCTGGAGCAAGCGCACCGCACAGGCCACTGCAGCCGCACTGAAACGCAAACCCCGCAGCGCACCGACGGCTACCGCCGCGCAAGACGCCCACCTGCCGGAGACCGCCCGATGAGCCGAGCCACCACCGCCGACGCACCTTCGGCCTCACGCCGCCTGTGGCTGAAATGGCGCTTTCACCTGAACATCCTGCTGATACTCGTCCCTTTGGGGTTCATGCCCAGGTATTTTGCCGACCAGGCATTGTTCAAAGGAGAAGCCGGGCTGGGTGAGCGTGAGGCGGGTGTGGTCGCAGTAGGCCCATGGAGCCTGCGTCTGGCCGAATTCCGTGCTGCGGCGCCCCGCCAGGAAGGCCCAGCCGGGTATTTCAAGAGTTTCAGTGCGGCGCTGTGCAACCACTGTATCGGCGAAGTGAAGGCCACTTACCTGCGGGTGGGCAAGCCACGCAGCCTGCGCGCGGCCGGGAGCATTTTCTTCGGTTCACCGTACAGCATGGGCGCTTCCGTCCCGGTTCCAGCCAAGACCCGGCCCAACGCTGAACTGTGGATCACCATGGAGGGCTGGGATGGCAGCGTGCACCAGGCTTCGATTCCCCTGAGCCAGGCCTCGCCAGCGACAGTCGCCTGGCTGCAGACGCAGGCTGGCAGCCGCTAGACAACCGGGTGGCGCCCCCTGATCGGCTCAAGCGTTGCCAGCGGCGCTTTCCTTTCCCGCGTCCGTGGGGGCACTTTCAGTGGGCGTGAAGACCATCACATCCAGTACATCGGAATGGAACTCACGGCGGTACAGGATCAATACCACGCCCACACTCACCACCATGAACAGCCAGGGGCTGATGAACCAGGTCAGCATGGCCATGCCGAAATAGTACGAGCGCAGGCCGAAGTTGAACTGGTTGGCAGCCAGTGAAAGCACGCGCGCCGCGCGGGAGGCGAACGCCTTTCGCTCCAGCTCGTTGACCAGCCGCTCGCCGATCATCGGCGCCGACCCCACCAGCACAGCGGCAAAATTGTATTGGCGCATGCACCAGCTGAACGTGAAGAAGGCATAGACAAATACCATGGCCAGGCACAGCAGCTTGATCTCCGACATGCCCTGAGATGTCTGCTGAACCAGCGGCAGGTCGGCCAGCAACGACAGAGCCCGGTCGGAGGCACCGAGCACGGTGAGGATGCCAGCCAGAATGATCAGGGTGCTGGAGGCAAAGAACGAGGCGTTGCGCTCCAGATTACCGATCACGCTGGCATCGGCGATGCGGTTGTCGCGCAGCAGCATGCGGCGCATCCAGTCTTCGCGGTACAGGTGCAGCACACTGGCCAGGCAAGCGGTGTCGCGCCCCTTCCAGATCGCATAGCGGGTATAGCCACCCCAGCACAGGGCGAACCAGGCGATGGCCAGCAGGTTGTTGAGGTTGCTTTGGATGAAGTTCATGCAGGGTTACCGAAAGGGCCATGTGCCTAAAGGATAGGGACCGGATTTCGACGCTGGCAAGCGGCAAAAGGCACACCTGCACACTGGAAAATGCCTGGCCTGCTGCGAAGAGACTGTAACAGGCAACCAACGAAAAGCCCCGCATCCTTACGGATACGGGGCTCTCTTGTTTTCACCCTTGGCGCGCACCCTTCGGCTTGTGGCCGGTGCCGCCCTCAGGCTTCGACTTGTGCGGTCAGGCCAACGCCTCGCGCGGCTTGCCGAGCATGCGGTCGCAGGCCACGGCACCCGCCAGGGTCACCACCGAAGGCACCAGCCAGGCCATGCCGGCATCACTCAATGGCAGGTGCGCCATGAAGTCCGGCAACACGTGGGCAAGGCTGCTGCCCTTGATCGCATCGACCATGCCGAACAGCAGCGATACCAGCATCACGGGCGCCAGGATGCGCGTTGGCGAGTTCCACAGGTCTTTCACGAAACTCAGGCCGACCACCACGATGCACGGTGGATAGATGGCGGTGAGCACCGGGATCGAGAACATGATCAGCTTGGTCAGGCCAAGGTTGGAAATCAGCAGCGAGAAGCCGGCGAGGATCACCACCAGTGCGCGGTACGACAGCGGCAGAATCTGGCTGAAGTACTCGGCGCAGGCACAGGTCAGGCCAACCGCGGTCACCAGGCAGGCCAGCGCGATCAGCACGGCCAGGAAGCCGCTGCCCAGCGAGCCGAAGGTGTGCTGTACGTAGGCATGCAGCACCGCGGCACCGTTGGTGGCGTCAGCCGCGATATCGTGGCTGGTGGCACCCAGGCGGAACAGGCTGATGTATACCAGCGCCAGGCCGACACCGGCGATCAGGCCAGCGATGATGGCGTAACGGGTGATCAGCTTCGGCGACTCCACCCCGCGCGAGCGGATGGCGTTGACGATGACGATACCGAACACCAGGGCACCCAGGGTATCCATGGTCAGGTAGCCGTCGGAGAAGCCCTTGGAGAATGCTGCAGCGGCATAGGCCGGCTGTGCGTCACCAATGGTTCCGGCTGGCAGGGCGAAGGCAGCGATGCCCAGCACCGCCAGGGCGATGATCTTCAACGGTGCCAGGAAGCGGCCTACGGTATCGAGCAGCTTGCCCGGGTACATGGACACCGCCAGTACCACGGCGAAGTACACTAGGCTGTAGATGAACAGCGCCAGCGGGCTCTCACCGGTCAGCGGCGCAACACCCACTTCGAACGACACGGTCGCGGTACGCGGGGTGGCGAACAGCGGGCCTACCGACAGGTAGCACACGGCCGCCAGCAAGCCGCCGAAGAACTTGCCAATCGGGCTGCTCAGGGCGTCCATGCCGCCACCGACCTTGGCCAGCGCGACCACGGTGATGACCGGCAGGCCGACGGCAGTCACCAGGAAGCCCAGTGCAGCCATCCATACATGCGGGCCAGACTGCAAACCGACAATAGGCGGGAAGATGATGTTGCCTGCACCCACAAAAAGCGCAAACGTCATAAAGCCAAGCGCCAGGATATCCTGGCCTTTGAGAACTTTCATTTAAGGTAGTACCACACTGCTGAAATCGGGATTCGAGAGGGGATTTCCCTTTGGATGAGGGGAAATGCTGCCCGGCTTGATAGGCCAGACCCGTTTAGCGTGTCGTTCCCTTTTGGGGTACGGGCACAGAGTGAACGCGTAATGTAACTGTTTTGTCAGTCAAACGCACTGGCACAGTGCTGCTTGTCCGATGTGCGTACATGTTTGTCGTCTGTGCGACCGAGGACAGGAGGAATTATCCTCGGATTGAAACATTCGTCTGCGTGAAAATTCCTATTAAACCTATCGAAGAATCCCTATCGCCAGCACCGGCCCCTTCGCGGGTGAACCCGCTCCCACAGGTACTGCATAGCCCCCCAGGGATTGTCATCTCTCTGAGGGGGCGTGCTTACCCACGAAGAGGGCGGCATAGGCATACAGAAACCCCACATACGACAAAGGCCACCCGAAGGTGGCCTTTGTGCGCGTGGGGGGTGTAGCAGTATTACTTCTTGGCTTCCCAGCCAGTCAGCTCGGCCAGGGCCTTGCCGATGTCAGCCAGGGAACGCACGGTTTTCACACCCGCGTCCTGCAGAGCGGCGAACTTCTCGTCCGCAGTGCCCTTGCCGCCGGAGATGATGGCGCCAGCGTGGCCCATGCGCTTGCCCGCAGGTGCAGTAACACCGGCGATGTAGGAAACGACAGGCTTGGTGACGTTGGCCTTGATGTAGGCCGCAGCTTCTTCTTCAGCCGAACCGCCGATCTCACCGATCATGACGATCGCTTCAGTCTTCGGGTCTTCCTGGAACAGCTTCAGGATGTCGATGAAGTTGGAGCCCGGGATCGGGTCACCGCCGATGCCGACACAGGTCGACTGGCCGAAGCCGGCGTCGGTGGTCTGCTTCACAGCTTCGTAGGTCAGGGTGCCGGAACGCGAAACGATACCGACCTTGCCTGGCAAGTGGATGTGACCTGGCATGATGCCGATCTTGCACTCGCCCGGGGTGATGACACCTGGGCAGTTAGGGCCGATCAGGGTAACGCCCAGCTCGTCGCACTTGACCTTGGCATCCAGCATGTCCAGGGTAGGAATGCCTTCGGTGATGCAGACGATCAGCTTGATGCCGCCAAAGGCAGCTTCCAGGATCGAGTCCTTGCAGAACGGAGCCGGTACGTAGATGACCGAAGCGTCAGCGCCGGTAGCTTCCACGGCTTCCTTGACGGTGTTGAACACCGGCAGGCCCAGGTGGGTGGTGCCACCCTTGCCTGGGGTTACGCCGCCGACCATCTTGGTGCCGTAGGCAATGGCCTGTTCGGAGTGGAAAGTACCCTGCGAGCCAGTGAAGCCTTGGCAGATGACTTTGGTGTCTTTATTGATCAGGACGCTCATTACTTGCCCTCCGCAGCTTTGACAACTTGTTGAGCAGCGTCGGTCAGGCTGGTTGCCGCAATGATGTTCAAACCGCTTTCTGCCAGTACTTTAGCGCCCAGTTCGGCGTTGTTGCCTTCGAGGCGAACGACAACCGGAACTTTGACGCCGACTTCTTTCACTGCACCAATGATGCCTTCGGCAATCATGTCGCAGCGAACGATGCCGCCGAAGATGTTGACCAGAACGGCCGCGACATTGCTGTCGGACAGAATGATCTTGAACGCTTCGGTTACGCGCTCTTTGGTAGCACCACCGCCAACGTCAAGGAAGTTGGCCGGCTTGCCGCCGTGCAGGTTGACGATGTCCATGGTACCCATGGCCAGGCCGGCACCGTTCACCATGCAGCCGATGTTGCCTTCAAGGGCAACGTAGTTCAGTTCGAACTTGGCAGCGTGGGCTTCACGGGCATCGTCCTGCGACGGGTCGTGGAAGGTTTTCAGCTTCGGCTGACGGTACATGGCGTTGGCGTCGATGTTGATCTTGGCATCGAGGCAGTGCAGGTCGCCATCGGCCTTGATCACCAGCGGGTTCACTTCCAGCAGCGCCAGGTCGTGATCCTTGAACAGCTTGGCCAGGCCAACGAAGATCTTGGCAAACTGTTGAACTTGCTTGCCTTCCAGGCCCAGCTGGAATGCCAGCTCGCGACCCTGGAACGGCTGAGCGCCGACCAGTGGGTCGATGGTGGCCTTGAGGATTTTCTCAGGCGTTTCGTGAGCGACTTTCTCGATGTCCACGCCACCTTCGGTGGAAGCCATGAACACGATACGGCGGCTCGAACGATCGACTACAGCGCCCAGGTACAGCTCTTTGGCGATGTCAGTGCAGGATTCGACCAGAATCTTGGAGACGGGTTGACCGTTGGCATCGGTCTGGTAGGTAACCAGATTCTTGCCCAACCACTGTGCAGCAAACGCCTTGGCGTCTTCCTTGCTGCGAACCAGCTTTACGCCGCCCGCTTTACCGCGACCACCCGCGTGAACCTGGGCTTTTACAACCCACTCGTTCCCGCCGATCTTGTCGCAGGCTTCTGCAGCTTGCTCAGGGGTATCGACTGCGAAACCCTTGGAAACTGGCAGGCCGTATTCAGCGAACAGCTGCTTACCCTGATACTCGTGAAGATTCATGCTTTTTACCGTCTTCGTTAGGTACTGCGCTTCGGCGCTGCGCCATCAGTGGCGCCGCACCACCTGTGACCGTTGACCCCGGGTTATCCCATGTGATCCGGTCCGGCGGACTTTCCGCGGTGAGTCATGCACGCAAGACTCACGACGGGCAGCCCGCCGTGGTTTCTTATAATTAACGCTTCTTACGGTTGGCCACGTGAATGGCGCCGCCATTCACCGCCAGCGCTGCTTCATGCAACGCTTCGGACAGGGTTGGATGGCTGAAGACCATCATGCCCAGATCCTCGGCACTGGTGCCGAATTCCATTGCGATTGCGCCCTGCTGCACCAGTTCGGCAGCCGATGGGCCAATCACGTGAACACCCAGAACGCGGTCGGTCTTGGCATCGGCGATGACCTTGACGAAACCACCGGTGTCGTTGGCAGCCATCGCACGGCCGCTGGCCGCGAACGGGAAGGTGCCCACGTTAACCTCAACGCCCTCGGCCTTCAAGGCCTGTTCGGTCTTGCCGACCCACGCGATTTCCGGGTGGGTGTAGATGACCGAAGGGATCAGGTCGTAGTTCATCTGGGCCTTGTGGCCCTTGATGCGCTCGACGACCATGATGCCCTCTTCCGAAGCCTTGTGGGCCAGCATCATGCCGCGTACCACGTCACCGATGGCGTACACGCCCGGAACGCTGGTGGCGCAGTAATCGTCGACGAAGATGTAACCACGCTCGTCGATGGTCACGCCGCTGTCGGAAGCCAGCAGATCGGTGGTCACCGGGCGACGGCCGACTGCGACAATCAGCTTGTCGAAGGTGATCTTCTGCTCGCCTTCGGCGTTGGTGTAGGTCACTTCGACTTCATTGCCGTTGACTTTCGAGCCGGTGACGCGAGCGCCCAGCTTGATGTCCAGGCCTTGCTTGGTCAGGGTCTTCTGGGCTTCTTTCGACACGGCGGTGTCGGCAGCCATCAGGAAGGTGTCCAGGGCTTCCAGCACGGTGACTTCAGCACCCAGGCGAGCCCATACCGAGCCCAGCTCCAGGCCGATCACGCCTGCACCGATAACGCCGAGGCGCTTCGGTACGGCCTGGAATTCCAGGGCGCCGGTGGAGTCGACGATGACGTTCTGATCGACCGGAGCCGGTGGAATGTCGATCGGGCGCGAGCCGGAAGCCAGGATCACGTTCTCGGCTTCGATGATTTCGGTGGTGCCGTCAGCCTTGGTGACTTCGACCTTCTTGCCGGCCAGCAGCTTGCCGTGGCCCTGGATCGAAGTGACGCCGTTGGCCTTGAACAGGGTGGCAACGCCACCGGTCAGGTTCTTGACGATGCCAGCCTTGCGGCCAACCATCGCGGCGACGTCCATCTTCACTTCGCCAGTGGAGATACCGTGGACGTTGAAGCTTTCTTTGGCTTCCTTGTACTTCCAGGAGCTGTCCAGCAGCGCCTTGGAAGGGATGCAACCTACGTTCAGGCAGGTGCCGCCCAGGGCCAGTTTGCCCTCGGCGTCGGTGTATTTCTCGATACAGGCAGTCTTCAGACCAAGTTGGGCAGCCTTGATGGCAGCCACATAGCCGCCAGGACCTGCACCAATCACCACTACGTCGAATTTCTGGGTCATAAAAGATTCCTTTTTAGCTTCAAGCGGCAAGCTGCAAGCCGCAAGACCAGCAGGCTTCAGCTTGAAGCTTGCGGCTTGCAGCTTACAGCTGCGCGATTAGATGTCCAGCAGCAGGCGGGACGGATCTTCCAGCAGGTTCTTGATAGTGACCAGGAAGGTTACCGCTTCCTTGCCGTCGATCAGGCGGTGATCGTACGACAGCGCCAGGTACATCATCGGGCGAATCACGACCTGGCCATTGATGGCCATCGGGCGCTGGATGATGTTGTGCATGCCGAGAATGGCGGCCTGCGGCGGGTTGACGATCGGGGTCGACATCATCGAACCGAAGGTGCCACCGTTGGTGATGGTGAAAGTGCCACCGGTCATCTCTTCGATGGCCAGTTTGCCGTCACGGGCCTTCTTGCCGAAGGTAGCGATACCGTTCTCGATTTCAGCCAGGCTCATCGACTCGGCGTTACGCAGCACCGGTACCACCAGGCCACGGTCGCTGGACACGGCAACACCGACGTCGGCGAAGCCGTGGTAGACGATGTCGTTGCCGTCGATCGAGGCGTTCACGGCCGGGAAGCGCTTCAGCGCTTCGGTAGCAGCCTTGACGAAGAACGACATGAAGCCCAGGCGCACGCCATTGTGGGTCTTCTCGAACAGGTCCTTGTACTTCGAACGCAGGGCCATGACTTCGGTCATGTCCACTTCGTTGAAGGTGGTCAGCATCGCCATGTTGGACTGGGCTTCGACCAGACGCTCGGCGATCTTGGCACGCAGGCGGGTCATCGGCACGCGCTTCTCGGTACGGTCGCCAGCAGCGACGACAACCGGGGCAGCGGCAGCAGCGGCAGGCTTGGCAGCCGGTGCAGCGGCAGGTGCCGACTTCTTGTTGGCAACAGCAGCAACCACGTCTTCCTTGGTGACGCGACCGCCTTTGCCGGTACCTGCCACGGTAGCCAGGTCGATGCCGTTTTCTTCAGCCAGCTTGCGCGCGGCCGGGGCAGCAATCGGGTCATCTTCACCGGCGTCAGCGGCAGCAGCGGCCGGAGCAGCAGCAGGAGCGGCTGCCGCGGCTGGTGCTGCGGCAGCACCGCCTTCAACGATCGAACCCAGCAGTTCGTCGGACAGGACGGTGTCGCCCTCGCCCTTGACGATATCGCCCAGCACGCCATCGGCAGTAGCCAGTACTTCCAGGACAACCTTGTCAGTCTCGATGTCGACGATCAGCTCGTCACGCTTGACGGCTTCGCCCGGCTTCTTGTGCCAGGTGGCAACGGTGCCGTCGGCAACCGATTCCGGGAAGGTTGGGGCTTTGATCTCGATAGCCATTATCTGTGTTTCCTTAAATTCGGTTTCAGGTGCGCGAAGGCGTTAGACAGTGAAGGCGTCTTGCAGCAGTTTTTCCTGCTGTTCGACGTGCTTCGAAGCGTAACCACAGGCTGGCGCGGCGGAAGCGTCGCGACCGGCGTATTCCAGGGTCAATGCCTTGTTGTGGCGGCCCAGGATACGGCGCATGTGGTGCTGGCTGCTGTACCAGGCGCCCTGGTTCATCGGCTCTTCCTGACACCAGACCGCATGCTTGAGGTTGGTGTAAGGGGCGAGGATTTCGACCAGATCGTCCTCAGGGAACGGATACAGCTGCTCGATACGCAGGATGGCGATGTCTTCGCGGCCTTCGGCACGGCGCTTTTCCAGCAGGTCGTAGTAGACCTTGCCGCTGCACAGCACCAGACGCTCGACCTTGGCCGGATCGATTGCGTCGATTTCCGGGATCACGGTCTGGAACGAGCCTTCTGCCAGGTCTTCCAGGGTCGAGATGGCCAGCTTGTGGCGCAGCAGCGACTTCGGCGTCAGGACGACCAGCGGCTTGCGCAGCGGGCGGATGACCTGGCGACGCAGCAGGTGGTAAATCTGTGCCGGCGTCGTCGGTACGCAGACCTGGATGTTGTGCTCGGCGCACAGCTGCAGGTAACGCTCCAGACGCGCGGACGAGTGCTCCGGCCCCTGCCCTTCATAGCCGTGTGGCAGCAGCATGGTCAGACCGCACAGGCGACCCCACTTGTGCTCACCACTGGTGATGAACTGGTCGATCACCACTTGCGCACCGTTGGCGAAGTCGCCGAACTGGGCTTCCCAGATCACCAGCGCGTTCGGCATGGTGGTGGAGTAGCCGTATTCGAAGGCCAGTACCGCCTCCTCGGACAGGAACGAATCGTACAGATCGAAACGTGGCTGACCAGGGAACAGGTTCTGCAACGGGATGTAGGTGCTGGCGTCCTTCTGGTTGTGCAGCACCGCGTGACGGTGCGAGAAGGTGCCACGGCCGATGTCCTGGCCGGTCATACGGATCGGGTGACCTTCGAACTGCAGGGTGGCGTAAGCCATGGTCTCTGCATAACCCCAGTTGATCGGCAAGCCACCGGC
Organism: Pseudomonas sp. LTR0; assembly: GCF_036630035.1. Taxonomy (NCBI): domain Bacteria; kingdom Pseudomonadati; phylum Pseudomonadota; class Gammaproteobacteria; order Pseudomonadales; family Pseudomonadaceae; genus Pseudomonas; species Pseudomonas sp. LTR0. The sequence goes on along the minus strand of NZ_CP123734.1, from coordinate 1,760,694 downwards.
CTGCATCTTCTGACGGTCTTCGTAGATCTTCGACACCTGACGCTGCACCACGAAACCTTCCGGCAGCTCGAGCAGCTTGGCCGATAGGTCCTGCAGGGTCTTGAGGTCGAAACGGGTGTCGTGACGCGCGGTCCAGGCATGGCCCAGGTACGGACGCCAGTCGACGAACAGCTCGCGGTTCGGCTCCTTGACCAGGCTCTTCACCACGTGCAGGCCATTGTCCAGCGCGTTGCGGTACTCATCGATCTTGGCCTGAGCGCGCTCGGCGTCGATGCGACCGGCCTGGATCAGCTGCTCGGCATACAGCTCACGGGTAGTGCGCTGCTTGCTGATTTGCTGGTACATCAGCGGCTGGGTGCCGTTAGGCTCGTCAGCCTCGTTGTGGCCACGGCGACGGTAGCAGACCAGGTCGATGACCACGTCACGCTTGAACTGCATGCGGTAGTCGATGGCAAGCTGGGTGACGAACAGCACGGCTTCCGGGTCATCGCCGTTCACGTGCAGGATCGGTGCCTGGATCATCTTGGCAACGTCGGTCGCGTACTCGGTGGAGCGCGCATCCAGCGGGTTGCTGATGGTGAAACCAACCTGGTTGTTGATCACGATGTGCACGGTACCGCCAGTCTTGAAACCGCGGGTCTGCGACATCTGGAAGGTTTCCATGACCACGCCCTGGCCGGCGAATGCAGCGTCGCCGTGGATCGAGATCGGCAGCACCTTGTCGCCAACGGTGTCGTTGCGGCGGTCCTGACGGGCGCGCACCGAACCTTCGACCACCGGCGATACGATTTCCAGGTGGGACGGGTTGAACGCCATGGCCAGGTGCACTTCGCCACCCGGGGTCATCACGTTCGAGGAGAAGCCCTGGTGATACTTCACGTCACCGGAGCCCAGCTCGTTCATCTTCTTGCCTTCGAACTCGTCGAACAGCTCGCGCGGGTTCTTGCCGAAGGTGTTCACCAGCACGTTCAGGCGGCCACGGTGGGCCATGCCGATCACGACCTCCTTGGCGCCGTAAGAGCCGGAACGCTGGATCATTTCATCCAGCATCGGAATCAGGCTCTCGCCGCCTTCAAGGCCGAAACGCTTGGTGCCCGGGTATTTGGTGCCCAGGTACTTTTCCAGGCCCTCACCGGCGGTCACGCGCTCGAGCAAGTGGGCCTGCACGTCAGCGGAAAACTCCGGACGGCCGCGCACGCTTTCCAGGCGCTGCTGGAACCAGCTGCGCTGCTCGGAATCGACGATGTGGGTGAATTCGGCGCCAATGGTGCGACAATATGTCTTCTGGAGTGCATCGAAGATGTCGCGTAGGCTCGCCTCCTCTTTGCCGATGAACAGGTCGCCGGCACGGAAGGTCGTATCAAGATCGGCATTGGTCAAGCCGTAGTGATTGATCGACAGGTCTACGGGCGCAGGGCGCTGCCACAACCCCAACGGGTCGAGCTTGGCAGCCTGATGGCCGCGCATACGATAGGCCTGGATCAGTCGCAGAACTTCAACCTGCTTCTTCTCGTGTTCACTGCTCACGCTCCCGGCGGAAACCGGTTGGGCGCGGCGCTGGTTCTTTGCCAGCAGTACGAAATGGTCGCGGATTGTCGAGTGCGATACATCAGTAGCGGTGCTGCCGTCGGCTGGCAACTTCTGGAAGTAAGTGCGCCACTCTTCTGGCACAGCGTTAGGGTCGTGCAGGTAGAGCTCGTAGAGCTCTTCCACATATGCAGCGTTACCACCTGAAAGGTGGGCGCTATCCCACATGCGCTGCATCACGCTTTCTTGCATGCTTGGTCACCCTCGATTAGGGGACTGATCGGCGAGAGCCACAGCAAACCTGGAAAAGTCCGAAAACAGCGACTGAACCACGCCACCTGGATCCTGCTGATTTTCCGGGTACCAGCCCGGAAAGCCCCTGCTGGTCTCATATCTTCATAGGTAATGAACGCGGGCTTTGTGGGCCCTTGTTCGGGTTTTACCTCAGTGCGGGCTCACCACCCGCACCTCGGCTTACTGCAGGTACAACGCTTTGTATCAGGTGCCGCTTTGCAGCAGCATGTTACGTACGTGACCGATTGCCTTGGTCGGGTTCAGACCTTTCGGGCAAACGTTTACGCAGTTCATGATCCCGCGGCAGCGGAATACGCTGAACGGGTCATCCAGGGACGCCAGGCGCTCCTGAGTCTTGGTATCGCGGCTGTCGGCAAGGAAGCGGTAAGCTTGCAGCAGTGCTGCCGGGCCCAGGAACTTGTCCGGGTTCCACCAGAACGACGGGCAGGAAGTCGAGCAGCAAGCGCACAGGATGCACTCGTACAGGCCGTCCAGCTTGTCACGGTCTTCCGGCGACTGCAGGCGCTCGATGGCCGGTGCCGGGGTGTCGTTCTGCAGGAACGGCTTCACCTTCTCGTACTGCTTGTAGAAGATGCTCATATCGACCACCAGGTCACGAATGACCGGCAGGCCTGGCAGCGGACGCAGAACCAGCTTGCCGCCCTTCACAACCGCCGACAGCGGGGTGATGCAGGCCAGGCCGTTCTTGCCGTTCATGTTCATGCCATCGGAACCGCAAACGCCTTCACGGCAGGAGCGACGGTACGAGAAACCCTCGTCCTTTTCCTTGATCAGTGCCAATACATCCAGCACCATCAGGTCCTTGCCGCCGGTATCGACGTCGAACGACTCCATTTTTGGCGCCGAGTCGGTGTCCGGGTTGTAACGATAAACTTCGACTTTCAACATAGCAGCCACCCTTAGTAAGTCCGGACTTTTGGTTCGAAGGCTGGAACAGTCTTCGGCGCAAAGTTGACGCCGCGCTTGGCAACGCGCTTCTCACCCGGGTAGTACAGGGTGTGGCACAGCCAGTTTTCGTCGTCACGGTCTTCGAAGTCTTCACGGGCGTGAGCGCCGCGGGACTCTTTACGGGCTTCCGCCGCGATGGCGGTAGCTTCGGCAACTTCCAGCAGGTTCTGCAGCTCCAGCGCTTCGATACGCGCGGTGTTGAAGGCCTGGGACTTGTCGTTGATCTTGACGTTGGCGATACGGTCACGCAGACCGGCCAATTGCTCGATACCCTTCTGCATGTATTCGCCAGTACGGAATACACCGAAGTAGTTCTGCATGCAGCTCTGCAGCTCGCGCTTCAGGCTGGCAACGTCTTCACCGCTGGTACGCTCGTTGAGCTTGTTCAGGCGGTTCAGGGCAACATCGACGTCGGTGTCGCTGGCGTCGCGGTATTCCACGCCTTCGCTCAGCGCCTTCTCCAGGTGCAGGCCGGCAGCACGGCCGAACACCACCAGGTCGAGCAGCGAGTTGCCGCCCAGGCGGTTGGCACCGTGAACCGATACGCACGCCACTTCACCTACGGCGAACAGACCCGGGATGATGTGATCCTGGCCGTCGGCGTCCATGGTAATGGCCTGGCCATGAATGTTGGTGGCAACGCCGCCCATCATGTAGTGGCAGGTTGGCACTACCGGCACCGGTGCGACCACAGGGTCGACGTGGGCGAAGGTCTTGGACAGTTCGCAGATACCTGGCAGGCGGCTGTGCAGCACTTCCTCGCCCAGGTGGTCCAGCTTCAGCAGTACGTGGTCCTTGTTCGGGCCCACGCCGTTGCCGGCGATGATTTCCTTGACCATGGAACGGGCAACCACGTCGCGGCCGGCCAGGTCTTTGGCGTTCGGCGCGTAACGCTCCATGAAGCGCTCGCCGTGGGCGTTGATCAGGTAGCCACCCTCACCGCGGCAACCCTCAGTGACCAGTACACCGGCGCCGGCGATACCGGTCGGGTGGAACTGCCACATCTCGATATCCTGCACCGGCACGCCTGCACGCAGGGCCATGCCGATACCGTCACCGGTGTTGATCAGGGCGTTGGTGGTGGAAGCGTAGATACGGCCCGCACCGCCAGTGGCCAGCACAGTGGCCTTGGACTTGATGTACAGGGTTTCGCCGGTTTCGATGCAGATGGCGATCACACCAACGAATGCGCCGTCCTGGTTTTTCACCAGGTCAACGGCGTAGTACTCGTTGAGGAACGTGGTGCCAGCTTTCAGGTTGCCCTGGTACAGGGTGTGCAGCAGCGCGTGACCGGTACGGTCCGAAGCGGCACAGGTACGGGCGGCCTGGCCACCTTTACCGAAGTCCTTGGACTGACCGCCGAACGGGCGCTGGTAGATGCGGCCGGTTTCGGTGCGCGAGAACGGCAGACCCATGTGGTCCAGCTCGAAGACCGCAGCCGGGCCTTCCTGACACATGTATTCGATAGCGTCCTGGTCGCCGATGTAGTCGGAACCCTTGACGGTATCGTACATGTGCCAGCGCCAGTCGTCGTTCGGGTCGGCCGAAGCGATGGCGCAGGTGATGCCGCCCTGGGCGGATACGGTGTGCGAACGGGTCGGGAAGACCTTGGTGACTACGGCAGTCTTGTGGCCGCCTTGAGCCAGTTGCAGCGCTGCGCGCATGCCGGCGCCGCCGCCACCGATGATGATGGCGTCGAAGGAAATGGTTGGAATGCTAGCCATGGATCAGATACCCCAGAGAATCTGCACACCCCAGACGAAGTAAGCGAACATCGCAACGCCGCATACCGCCTGGAACAGGAAACGAATCGCAGTTGCCGACTTGCCGAACGACATAGGCGTCAGGTAGTCGGTTGCAATGGTCCACATGCCGACCCAGGCGTGAGCGCCCAGGGCAACGAGGGCCAGCAGACTGAAGATCCGCATCGCGTTGTTGGAGAACAGACCATGCCACTGGGTGTAGTCGATGCCTGGGTGGGCGACCACGTAGCCGATCAGGAAGAGGAAGTAAGCCGCGAGAACGACCGCAGAAACGCGCTGCGCCATCCAGTCATAGAGGCCCGAACGCGACAGGTTCGTGACATTGGTTACCATACCCAAACTCCCACCAGAACGATCAGCACCACGGAGATGACGATCACGATTTTCGAGCCCAGCTTGCCGCCTTCCAGCGTCTCACCGATACCCATGTCCATGATCAGGTGTCGAACACCTGCCACGAGGTGATAAAGCAGGGCGGACAACAGACCCCAGGTCACGAACTTGGCCAGCGGGCTGGTCAGACACGCCTTCACCTCACCGAAGCCTTCCTCGGAACCCAGCGACTTGCCCAGTGCATAAAGCATGATGGCAAGGCCGATGAACAGGATGACGCCGGAGATACGGTGCAGGATGGACGTGTACGCAGTGACGGGGAGCTTGATGGTCCTTAGGTCTAGGTTTACAGGTCGTTGGCTTTTCACGGCTTTTTTCACACTGAAGAGCCCCTAGCGAATCAGGGCAAAGTTGTTGGTAAGTGTACTGGTCAGGTACCCACCACCCAGGGAACGGCGACCCCCAGCAGTTCGGGCTTGCAAGCCCCTGGCGGTCGGGTGCCGAGTATAGACAGTTAGGCTGCTTATGACAACGTGACGGGGTAGCCCAAATAGCGCATTGCCTTTAATGAACAAAAGGCGTAAATGGGCGAGAATTTCGGGAAAAATCAGGCTTGAATGCTTGATTCAACAAGCCTTTAGGCAAATTGACATCTGAATTTATCCCTCTATAGTGGTGCGGGCCCTGCGTGGGGGGTCTGTCTGATGATTTCAAGCATTAATAGGAGGCCACATGGCTGACAAAAAAGCGCAGTTGGTCATCGAGGGCGCTGCCCCCGTCGAGCTGCCCATTTTAACCGGCACCGTTGGTCCTGATGTAATCGACGTCCGCGGGTTAGGGGCCACTGGTCACTTCACCTTCGACCCAGGTTTCATGGCGACTGCCTCGTGCGAGTCGAAGATCACCTATATTGACGGCGACAAAGGTATCCTGCTGCACCGCGGCTACCCGATCGAGCAACTCGCCGAACAGTCCGACTACCTCGAAACCTGCTACCTGCTGCTCAATGGCGAACTGCCGAATGCCGAGCAGAAGGCCCAGTTCGTCAGCACCGTCAAGAACCACACCATGGTTCACGAGCAGTTGAAGACCTTCTTCAACGGCTTCCGCCGCGACGCTCACCCGATGGCGGTGATGTGCGGCGTAGTCGGCGCCCTGTCGGCGTTCTATCACGACTCCCTGGACATCAATAACCCGCAACACCGCGAAATCTCCGCGGTGCGCCTGGTCGCCAAGATGCCGACCCTGGCTGCGATGGTTTACAAGTACTCCATGGGCCAGCCGATGATGTACCCGCGTAACGACCTGTCGTACGCGGAAAACTTCCTGCACATGATGTTCAACACCCCGTGCGAGATCAAACCGATCAGCCCGGTGCTGGCCAAGGCAATGGACCGGATCTTCATCCTCCACGCCGACCACGAGCAGAACGCCTCCACTTCCACCGTTCGTCTGGCCGGCTCGTCGGGTGCCAACCCGTTCGCCTGTATCGCCGCCGGTATCGCCGCACTGTGGGGCCCGGCCCACGGCGGTGCGAACGAAGCCGTACTGACCATGCTCGATGAAATCGGTGATGTTTCGAACATCGACAAATTCATCGCCAAGGCCAAGGACAAGAACGACCCGTTCAAGCTGATGGGCTTCGGTCACCGCGTGTACAAGAACCGCGACCCGCGCGCCACCGTGATGAAGCAGACCTGCGACGAAGTCCTGCGCGAACTGGGCATCAAGAACGACCCGCAGCTGGAACTGGCCATGCGCCTGGAAGAGATCGCCCTCACCGATCCGTATTTCATCGAGCGCTCGCTGTACCCGAACGTCGACTTCTACTCGGGGATCATCCTCAAGGCAATCGGCATTCCAACCAGCATGTTCACCGTGATCTTCGCCCTGGCACGTACCGTGGGCTGGATCTCGCACTGGAAAGAAATGCTCTCCAGCCCGTACAAGATCGGCCGTCCGCGCCAGCTGTACACCGGCGAGCAAAAGCGCGACCTCGTTGCCCTGAAGGACCGCAAGTAAGCTTTGATAGCCGAACGCAAAAAGGCTGCCCTCGGGCAGCCTTTTTTATTGTAAACCTGCTGGTCGCAGTTCGGCCTTTGCGGAGCGGCCCTGCGTCGCGAAAGGGCTGCAAAGCAGCCCAAGCAATATTGCGCTAATCCTAAGACTCCGGGGCCGCTGCGCGCGCCCATTCGCGACGCATGGCCGCTACCACAGAGAACCGCGCGCCGCGTTAAACCTCAGTTTTTCTCAGCCCGCTCACGCAGCTCTTTCAGGGTATTGAACGGCGCATCCACCACGAACTTGTTGGCCACCATTGCCGGCACGCTGCCGCCCGGCTCGGTGTGCACCTGGTAGGTCACCTCCGTGCTGTCGCCCTTGGGCACCAGCTTCCAGAAGCCCTCAACCTTGGCCACCCGCACAAAGCCCTTCTCTTCCGGCAAATAGGTCGGCTCTTCCTTCAGGTTTCGCACCAGGCTGCCGTCCGCCTCCTTGACCGTGGTCACATGCAAAACCGAATCACGCGGCGTCACCGGCCAGGGTGTATTGAACTGGGTGTAGGTCCACGTCTGGTCACCTTCTTGCTTGAGCAATTTCTGCAACTTGCACTCATGAATCCATGCGCAGGCACCCACCACATCTTCCTGCAACGCCTGCACCTTGGCCAACGGCGCCTTGATCACGGTAACACCCTGATAGGCCTTGTACTTGGAACCGGCCACTTCGCTGAGGGATACCTTGATCCCGTCCTCGTTCTTGGCCACTTGCCAGTTTTCAGCCCAGACCACAGGCGACAGCAGAACACCCACGCCACACAACAGTGCAATACGCTTGAACGATCTCATCATGTTTATCCTTGTTGTCGAAGATCCAGCCTGTCACGCCGCCGTCATCTGCTCCCACCAGCCAAGAATCCTGATTGCCTCGTCACGATCACTGCCGCACACCTCGGCATCCGCCTTGAAACCACCACACACCGCCGGCCGCTCAGGCTTGCCGAACAGGTCGCACAGGTTGGCGGCCGTCAGGTGCAGGCAGCGCTCACCAGCCGGCTTGCCATTGGGCATTCGCGGCATCGCAGAAGTGATGGACGGGGCGATGCAGCAGGCACCACAGCCTTCACGGCATTTCATGGCTATTCACCAAAATCAGGACTCCCTTGGAACAAAACGGGACGAACGTCCCTGGATAGTAACCGCTCAAACAGCCGTTTGAAATTACTGGCACGATGAAATCTGCCGTGACCCTGCAGTCAGTTCCTACCTATTGGCGATACTCGAAGTCGATGGCAGCCCCCTCCACGTCATGACGGCTGTCATTGCGCAGTTGCAGCTGCATCTCGTTGTTGATCAGCCGACCATTGAGCTGGAACGGGCTGTCATTGGTCTCTGGCTTTTCTGTGAACATGGGTGGCAACAAAGGCTTGCGCCGTTGGATTGGCGAAGGTGTGCCCACATTCGGCTCAAGGTTGTTGACCATATCAACTGGCAGGCTCAGGTCCAGCTTAGTCTTGGGTAATGGCTTGGCGACCGCTTTGCTGAGCGGCTTGTGCGCGGGCTTGGCTGTCGCCTTTCTTGGCACCTGCTTACCCGGAGCAGCCTGAGCCTGGGGTACCGGCTGCGCAGCCAAGGTGGGGACGACCGGGCAGCACAACGACAGAAGGCACACGATCAGAACAAAGCGGCGCAAAGCATTCATGGCAAATGGACAGACTGGCAGGAAAAATGCGTATGCTCCCTGTTCCACAGGCAGCTTGCAAGCCTTACAAAAGCGTGACCGCCGTCTCTCTGCACAACTGTTGGGCCAGCAAACCCAGCGTAATCACAGCCCGCTCGGCCTCTTTATTCCATGGAATGCCACAATTGAGCCGGACACAGTGGTTGAACTGCTCTGTGTTACTGAATATTAGCCCCGGTGCAATGCTGATGCCCTGCTCCAGCGCACGCACATGCAGCTCCTGGGTATTGACCCGACCCGGCAGGCTTACCCAAAGGATGAAGCCACCTGTCGGCCGGGTCATCTGGGTGCCCTCGGGGAAATGCTGCTGTACCGCCAACTGATAGGCACTGAGGTTCTTGCGATACTCCTGACGTATGTAGCGCAGATGCCGGTCGTAGCCGCCATTTTCCAGGTAGGCTGCCACCCCCATCTGCGTCACGCTGCAGGCCGAGTGGGTGGTAAAAGTCTGCAGGCGCTGAATCTCATCCTGGTAACGCCCGGCGATCATCCAGCCCACACGCACGCCGGGGGACAAAGTCTTGGAGAAGCTTGAACAGTAGATGACCCGATCCAGCCGGTCGAACGCCTTCAGCGCCTTGGTCTTGCCCTGCTCGAACATCAGCTCACCGTAGATGTCATCCTCGATGATCTGGATATCGAAGTCCGAGGCCAGGCGCAGCAATTGCTTTTGCCGTTCCTCCGGAACAGTGCCACCAAGTGGATTGCTCAAGCGCGCAGTCAGCACCAACGCCTTGATCGACCACTGGTTAGCCGCCAGTTGCAAGGCTTCGAGGCTGATACCGGTGGACGGGTCACTGGGGATTTCGATCACTTTCAAGCCCAGCAGGTCCGCCAGCTGCAGCAAGCCGTAATAGGTCGGCGACTCGGCGGCGATCAAGTCACCTGGGCGGGTCAGCACCCGCAGCGACATCTGCAGGGCGTCGACACACCCATGGGTCACGATCACTTCGCGCGGGTCGACCAGCACGCCGGCATCGCGCATGCGTATGGCGATCTGCCTGCGCAGCGGCTCGAAACCGGGGCTGAACATGTAGCTGAAGGCGCGCGGACTATGGAAGCGCGTTACCTTGGCGATTTGCTGATGCAAGGCGCGCACTGGCAGGTAGTCGACATGCGGCACTGCAGCACCAAACGGGAACACACCATCGCGACGCGCCTCAGTCAGCACCTGCTGGATGATGCTGGCACGCGTGACCAGGCCGGGGCGCTCCACCCGGGCGATGTCCGGGGTTTGCGCAGTCAAGGCAGGGGTCTGGTGAACGTAATAGCCAGACTGCGGCCGCGCCCGGATAAGCCCTTGGTCCTCAAGATTGGCATAGGCCTGCAGCACCGTGGCATGGCTGACATTGAGCTGGGCGCTCATCTTGCGCACGGAGGGTACCCGCTCGCCTGGCTGGTAGACACCGCGACGGATATCATCGGCCAGTTGCTGGGCGATACGCTGGTACAGCAGCAGGTTGGTCATGTCGACATGCTCGTTGTTCTTGTACAGGTCACAGACGGTAGAGGATACCGTAACAGTTGCAAAGTGTACTGGGACAGATTGCAACATAGTCGACAATACAACAGCGTGACAGCTATCGAAACGATTAAACCGACATAAAGCGGGCCGCAAAGCGGCCCTTTCCACAAGACTCAGCGCGCTGGCGCGAGCCGCCCCTTGTCATCGGAGAATACGATCTCCACCCGACGGTTCTGCGCCCTGCCCCGCTCCGAAGCATTGGCCTCGATCGGGTACTGGTCGCCATAGCCTTCAACCTGCAGGCGTTTTTCGTCGATGCCCAGGTCCACCAGCATGTCGGCCACGGACTGCGCCCGGTCGCGCGACAGCTTAAGGTTGTCCTCGCCCGCGCCCGTGCTGTCGGTATAGCCCTCGATACGCACTACCCGGCGCGGGTTGAGCTGCAGGAACTGCACCAGCTTGAGCACAGTCCGGCTGGCCGAGTTCTTCAGGTCGGCACTGCCGGTATCGAACAGCACATCGCCCAAGGTCATCACCAGGCCACGGTCGGCCTGCTCCGAAGCCAACGCGGCAATCTGCGATTCGACCCACTGTCCCTGCTGCTGCACGCTGGCCAGCTTGGCCTCACGCAAAGCCAGCTGCAGGCGCTGGCGCTCCAGGTCGAGCTTGGCCTGGCGTTCCTGGTTCAGCGCCAGCTTGGCATGTTCGCGGGCAATCTCGCTGTAGCGCTGACTGAGGTAAGCATAATGCCGCACATCAGAACCGGTGCCGATGTAGCTGGACAAGCGCTCGGCGCGAGCCAGCGATTCGCCTGCGCGAATCACGTCGCGCGGCGCGCTGCGCAGCACGTCGGAATCATCTTTGACCCCCTGGAAGGCGACAGTGGCCTCATCCAGCGCGGCACTGCTGCGCTGGCTGGCGCAACCTTGCAAACCTGCCGTCAGCGCCAACAGTACCAGTGCAGCCAAAGGCGTACGACGGATCATGGCTGCACCTCCAGTTGCTTGCGCAAGCGCTTGACCCGCGACTGCAGCACCTGCAGCTGCTCTTCGCTCTTCTGGTTCAGCACCTGGGCCTCGGCCAGGCGCGCATCCAGCTCGGCTTGCTCGGCGCGCATGCGCGCATCGCGGTAGTCCTGGGTGAGCATGTTGGCCTTGGCGCGGGCCAGCTTGTCTTCAGCCAGTTTCAGCGCTTCGACCTGCCCGGTGGCGCCGACGGCCTTGGCCTGGTCCAGTGCTTGTTCGGAAATGCGCATCTGCTCGTCAGGGGCCGGATCATTGGCGCAGCCAGCCAGGCCGAGCACGGCCAGGGCAAGGATTAGTGGTTGGGTTCTCACGCAATCTTCCTAGTGTTTGGGGGCGTCCGCCGGCACCTGCAACTGCGCTTTCCAGCGCTCGAGATTACGTTGCAGCACAGCTTCGGATGCACCAGAGATCGGCAATTCTGTCAGTTTTTTTGCCAATTGCCCACGCAACCAGCTGTCATTGCACGCCGAGTTATGCGACAGCGCCAGGTACAGGCCCGGCCTGTCCACCGGCAAGCCGCGGGCTATCAGGTCATTGCTCATGCCCAGGCTCTGGGCCATGGCCATACCGGAGTAACGTCCAGCCAGCACATAGTCCACCTGGCCGAGTACCAGTTTCTGGAACGCCTGGGTCAGGTTCTGCGCCGGCACCAGCTTGAGCTGGGCCTTGGCAAACGCAGTAAAGGCCGGGGTCAGGCGCGCACGGTCGGACAAGCTGCCCTGGTATCTGGTCAGATCGGCCGGGCCATCAAAGATCACCGCTGCATCATGGCGGGTCCACACCAGGTACTCATTGAGCTGCAACGGCGGATGGATGTAGTCCAGCGCGGTCAGTTGCTCCACCTGCATAGGGGTGTCGAGCAGCAGGTCCATGCGCCCACTGCGCACCTCTTCCAGCGCCTGGTCACGGCGACCGGCACTCAGCACCTCGACCTTCACACCCAGCTCGCCGGCCACCTGGCGCAACAGGTCGACGTTGGCGCCGATCAGGTGCCTTGGGTCTTTCGGGTCTTGCCAGGAATAGGGCGGCGCATCAGGGCTGCCGGTCGCCACCAGGCGCTCGCATTTGCCTGCCGCCATCGCCAGTGGCGGCAGCAACAGCGCCACGCATGCCAGCACCCTGCCCGTTCCGCGCAACGTCATGCCTCACTCCTCAACCCATAAAAAAACCCGACCCTCAAAGCGAGGGCCGGGTTCTTTATAAGTGAAGCAGCCGGATCAGACCAGCTTTTCCAGCTCTGGAACCGCTTCGAACAGGTCAGCGACCAGGCCGTAGTCGGCCACCTGGAAGATCGGCGCTTCTTCGTCCTTGTTGATCGCAACGATCACTTTGGAGTCTTTCATGCCGGCCAGGTGCTGGATCGCGCCGGAGATACCGACGGCGATGTACAGCTGTGGCGCAACGATCTTGCCGGTCTGGCCGACCTGCATGTCGTTCGGCACGAAGCCTGCGTCGACTGCGGCGCGCGAGGCACCGACAGCCGCGCCGAGCTTGTCGGCCAGGCTGTACAGGTGCTTGAAGTTGTCACCGTTGCCCATGCCACGGCCGCCGGAAACGACGATTTTGGCAGCGGTGAGCTCTGGGCGGTCGGACTTGGCCAGTTCTTCGCCAACGAAAGCCGAAATGCCGGCGTTGTGTGCAGCGCCAACAGCTTCGACGGCAGCAGAACCACCTTCGGCGGCCACGGCGTCGAAGCCGGTGGTACGCACGGTGATCACCTTGATGGCCGCGCTCGATTGCACGGTGGCGATGGCGTTACCCGCGTAGATCGGGCGCTTGAAGGTGTCGGCGGACTCGACCGAGATGATCTCGGAGATCTGGTCCACGTCCAGCAGCGCGGCCACACGCGGCAGGATGTTCTTGCCGTTGGTGGTAGCCGGGGCCAGCACGTGGCTGTAACCCTTGGCCAGCTCGACGATCAGCGGCGCGACGTTTTCCGGCAGCACGTGGGCGTAGGCCGCGTTGTCGGCAACCAGCACCTTGGCCACGCCAGCGATCTTGGCAGCAGATTCGGCAACGCCACCGACGTTCTGGCCTGCGACCAGCACGTGCACATCACCACCGATCTTGGCGGCTGCGGCGACAGTGTTCAGGGTGGCCGGGGCTACGGCACCGTTCTCGTATTCAGCGACAACCAGGATAGTCATTTAGATTACCTTCGCTTCGTTCTTCAGCTTCTCGACCAGTTCGGCCACCGATTTGACCTTGATGCCAGCGCTGCGGGCAGCCGGGGCTTCAACCTTCACGGTCTTGTTGGTGGAGGCGAGGGAAACGCCCAGCGCGTCTGGAGTAACAGTCTCCAGCGGCTTCTTCTTGGCCTTCATGATGTTCGGCAGCGACGCGTAGCGTGGCTCGTTCAGGCGCAGGTCGGTGGTGACGATGGCTGGCAGGTTCAGTGCAACGGTCTGCAGGCCGCCATCGATTTCACGGGTGACATTCAGCTTGTCGCCAGCGACTTCGACCTTGGACGCGAAGGTACCCTGGGCGAAGCCTGTCAACGCAGCCAGCATCTGGCCGGTCTGGTTGTTGTCACTGTCGATGGCCTGCTTGCCGAGGATGACCAGCTGCGGCTGCTCCTTGTCGACAACGGCCTTCAGCGCCTTGGCCACAGCCAGGGAGTTCAGTTCGTCAGCGGCTTCTACCAGGATGGCACGGTCGGCACCCAGAGCCAGGGCAGTACGCAGCTGCTCCTGGGCAGTGGTCGGGCCGACGGAAACGACGACGATCTCGGTCGCAACGCCTTTTTCTTTCAGGCGTACGGCTTCTTCCACGGCGATTTCGCAGAAGGGGTTCATGGACATCTTGACGTTAGCAAGGTCGACGCCGGAGTTGTCCGCTTTGACGCGAACCTTGACGTTGTAGTCGACCACTCGTTTGACAGCTACAAGAACCTTCATGGATTCCTCGTTACTCTCCGGTGAATAGATAGTCGCCTGGGGCAGAGCCCTGCGATGCGCGTGGGTACAAGGGCACCTCTAAAAACGTATCGGGAGGCAGCAATTTCACAGTGACCGAACAGTCTTGTTCGGACTCTTGCGACAAATCCTCGCGGGTCATTTTCTGTCGTGGCGTGTAAACTCCACTACAAACCGGCCTAAGCCCGCAAAACCCTGCTCCACACCTGGTCTTTAGAGGTGTACCTGCGCCCGGCTGCAAGCCTACGGCGAACGTAAAACCGCTCGTATCTTGACCGTAACACCCATTCCGGTCAATACGGCAAATCGGTCACCCTCCAGCCGCGTTCCTGTGATTTTACTGGCCTGCGGCAAATTCAAACAAACGTTTGTATTGGACCCGCCAAGTGGTGTAGATATAATGCGCGGCCAAGACAAAACGGTGTAGTCCGTCATTTGCCCAGCTACAGTTCCGCCGTTGCGTAGAACCGCTGCGAATGCCCCGCACCCATAAGACAAAGCAACAGCACGAGCCTTGATGAGTAGGAGAGAACCAGTGGAACGCGAATACATGGAATTCGACGTGGTCATCGTCGGCGCCGGCCCGGCGGGCCTGTCCGCCGCCTGCCGCCTGAAGCAGAAGGCCGCCGAAGCCGGTAGCGAAATCAGCGTCTGCGTGGTGGAGAAAGGCTCTGAAGTCGGCGCCCACATCCTCTCTGGCGCGGTGTTCGAGCCTCGCGCCCTGAACGAGCTGTTCCCCGACTGGAAAGAACTCGGCGCACCGCTCAATACCGAAGTGAAGCGCGACGACATCTACGTGCTCAAGGATGCCGGCAGCGCGACCAAGGTGCCTGACCTGTTCGTACCCAAGACCATGCACAACCATGGCAACTACATCATCTCGCTGGGCAACCTGTGCCGCTGGCTGGCCCAGCAGGCCGAGAACCTCGGTGTGGAGATCTACCCGGGCTTCGCCGCCCAGGAAGCGCTGTTCGACGACAACGGCGTGGTCCGCGGCATCGTTACCGGCGACCTTGGTGTCGACCGGGAGGGCAACCCCAAGGACGGCCTGTACACCCCAGGTATGGAACTGCGCGCCAAGTACACCCTGTTCGCCGAAGGCTGCCGTGGCCATATCGGCAAACAGCTGATCAAGCGCTTCAACCTCGACAGCGAGTCCGACGTCCAGCACTACGGCATCGGCCTGAAGGAAATCTGGGAAATCGACCCGGCCAAGCACGAACAGGGCCTGGTGGTGCACACCGCCGGCTGGCCGCTGGACGTGGTGGCCAAGGAAAACACCGGTGGCTCGTTCCTTTATCACCTGGAAAACAACCAGGTGGTGGTCGGCCTGATCGTTGACCTGTCCTACGCCAACCCATACCTGTCGCCGTTCGACGAGTTCCAGCGCCTCAAGCACCACCCGGTGATCAGCCAGTACCTCGAAGGCGGCAAGCGCATCAGCTACGGCGCCCGCGCCTTGGCCAAGGGCGGCATCAACTCGCTGCCGAAAATGGTCTTCAATGGTGGCGCGCTGATCGGTTGCGACCTGGGCACCATGAACGTGGCCAAGATCAAGGGCAGCCATACCGCGATGAAGTCCGGCATGCTCGCCGCCGAAGCAGTGGCCGACGCATTGATCGCCGGTGGCGAAGGCGGCGATCAATTGAACAGCTATGTCAGCGCCTTCAAGGCCAGCTGGCTGCACGAAGAACTGTTCGCCAGCCGCAACTTCGGCCCGGCCATGCACAAGTTCGGCCCGCTGTTGGGCGCGGCGTTCAACTATGTCGACCAGAACTGGTTCGGTGGCAAACTGCCGTTCACCCTGCACGACACCAAGCCGGACTATGCCTGCCTCAAGCTGGCCGCCGACTCGAAAAAGATCGACTACCCGAAACCGGACGGCAAGCTCAGCTTCGACAAGCTCAGCTCGGTATTCCTCTCCAGCACCAACCACGAAGAGGAACAACCCTGCCACCTGAAGCTGACCGATCCGAGCGTACCGATCGCCAGCAACCTGCCGCTGTACGACGAGCCTGCCCAGCGTTACTGCCCGGCAGGCGTGTACGAAGTGGTCACCCAGGAAGACGGCAACAAGCGTTTCCAGATCAACGCGCAAAACTGCGTGCACTGCAAGACCTGCGACATCAAGGACCCGGCCCAGAACATCACCTGGGTCACCCCTGAAGGCGCTGGCGGGCCGAACTACCCGAACATGTAAGGCCCCTGCCCTTGCGGCAACAAAAAGCCCCCGGTCCTCATGGGCCGGGGGCTTTTTGTTGTGAGTATGCGTCTGGACCTACGAGGTGTTCGCCGTGAGAGGTTCAGCGCCTATCAGATCGAGCGCCGCCCGCGCGGCGCATCGCGAGCAAGCTCGCTCCTACATCTGTTTCGAGCCAGTCCATCCTGTGCCAGGCGCGCGCGACCGCCTTGTTTGTACGACGCGATATCGAGCCATGCGCCAGGGCGTTCGCGCGCAAATCCCACAGGCATAATTGGCCCGGAACAAATGTAGGAGCGCATCGCGAGCAAGCTCCCTCCTACATCTGTTTCGAGCCAGTCCATCCTGTGCCAGGCGCGCGCGACCGCCTTGTTTGTACGACGCAATATCGAGCCATGCGCCAGGGCGTTCGCGCGCAAATCCCACAGGCATAATTGGCCCGGAACAAATGTAGGAGCGAGCTTGCTCGCGATGCGCCGCGCGGGCGGCGCTCGGTGCAAGCCTTGCTACACAACCCAAGACATGCACCTGCTCATTTGTCGCCACACATGACCGGCATCGGCTCCGCAGCAAACACCAATGGCTCACGACGCCCGAAATACAAGGCCGTCAGCAGCCCCACCGCGCCCATGATCAGACAAAACCCGACACACACCCATGGGCTCCACGGCATCAGCGCAATCAGTGCCAGCGGCGTGGTACTGGCCCACACTGCGTAGGCCACGTTGTAGGTGAAGGAAATGCCCGATACACGGATTTGCGCCGGGAACAGCCCTACCATTACCGAGGGCACCACCCCCACCACGCCACAACTCAACCCCGCCAGCGCATAGGCCAGCCAGGTCATGCCCCACTGCCCCACCAGGCTGGCGTACAACGTGCCGATACCCAGCGGCAGCAACAGGCTATACAGCATCAGCGCGCGCCAGGCACCCACACGGTCGACCAGCAGCCCGGCCAGCACGCAGCCAATGTTGAGGAAGACGATGCCCACACTGCTGAGGGCGAAGGTGTGCCCGGCACTCATGCCGAAGCGCTGCTGCATCACTGTCGGGGTGATCACCACCAGCACCACCACCGCCGAGGTCAGCACACAGGTCAGCAACGCGGCAGGGATCAACGCCCGGCGGTGCTCGCCCAGCACTCGCCGCAGCGGAAATGCCACAGGTTGCTCCTGGCGCGCGCGCAGGGCGAGAAACACCGGTGTTTCACTGAGCCAACGGCGTAGCCACACACCAATTACACCGAACACCCCACCCAACAGGAACGGGTAGCGCCAGGCGTAATCGAGGATTTCCTGCGGGGTGAACAGTTGCGCCAGCAAGGTTGCGGTCAGCGCCCCCAGCAGGTAGCCGAAGGTCAGCCCGGCCTGCAGAAAGCCCAAGGCATAGCCGCGCCGCCCGCTGGGCGCGTGCTCGGCAACGAACGTCCAGGCGCTTGGCACTTCACCGCCTACGGCAGCACCCTGGAGGATGCGCAAGGCCAACAGTATCAGCGGGGCGGCATAGCCGATGTCGGCATAGGTCGGCATCACCCCGATCAACAGGCACGGCAATGCCATCATCAGGATGCTCAGGCTGAAGACCCGCTTGCGCCCCAGATGGTCGGCAAAGTGCGCCATCAGGATGCCGCCCAGCGGCCGCGCCAGATAGCCGGTGACGAAAATGCCGAAGCTTTGCAGCAGGCGTAGCCATTCGGGCATCTCGGGAGGGAAGAACAGTTGGCTGAGGGTCAGCGCGAAGAACACGAAAATGATGAAGTCGTAGATTTCCAGCGCGCCACCCAGCGCCGCCAGGCCCAGGGTCCGATGGTCGCCGCGGCTGAACCGGGGCGGGCGAGCGGTATCGATGGCAGTCATGGCAGGGTCCGCAGATCGGCAAAGGGCAAGAGCATAACAAATAGCTGCCCCATTGCCCCGCCTGCGGCACCGCTAGCGGTTGAACACCGTATGCGCGAAGTTGGCTCGCGGTCGTGGCCGCGCTGTACTGGCCGCCAGGGTGCTCGGCAGCGGTAGCTTGCCGACCAGCATCGGTGCGTCGATGATTGCCATGAACGTCTCCAGCGCCTCGTTATCGGGCACCTGTGGCAGGCTCAGGCTGACCGCCTGGCGCTCGGTCTGCGGCACTGCTGGCACTTTCAACTGGCTGGAATGGTAAAGCAGGGCGTGCTGGATCTGTGTGCTGACGCGGCAGAAGCGTTCCAGGTCTACTCCGCAATGGCTGGCCAGCTCGATATTGCCCAGCAACAGGTGGAAGGGCTGCAAGGCGCATTGCACCAGGCGCTGCAGCTCCTCGAAGCTATCCACTGGGGCTATCCGGTAATAGCCCAAACCATTGAGCAACCGTTCCAGCTGCAGGCGCTGGCACGGGTGTGCATCGGCGATGAGAATGCGCAGAGTCTTGTTTGCCATGGTCGGACCTGGGCCATTAGGTAATGGGCACGCTCCATGACCATACTGCGCCAGTAACGGCTACTGCCAAGGCCATGTACGGCAACGGTCTTATCTGATAGAAGTCGGGAAAGCCGCATAAATCAAGTGATTGACTGACGGAATTTGCATTTGCCTTTAACCTGGCAATCAGGATTCCCATTGCCGCATGCGCACCCGGCAGTGCTTCATGGCATTGACGATGTGCTTTTCCACCAGGCTACGCGAAATGCCCAGCCGCTCGGCGATCTGCAGATGGGACAGGCCTTCGATCTTGCGCAGCAGGAAGCATTCGCGGCAGGGGCCGCTCAGTTCGTCCAGTGCCCGCTGCATGAGGGCCAGGCGCTGGTTGAGCTGCAGTTCCTGCGCCAGCGCCGGCACATGACAGCCCTCATCACTGTCAAGTATCTCCAGCGGTTCGGCCTGACGCACCAGATGGCGACGATGGCGGTCGACCACCAGGTTCAGGGCGATACGGTAAAGGAAAGCGCGCGGATGCTCGATCTGCCCGTTGTCCGTTCGCTCCAGTACCCGCAGGTAGGCATCGTGGGCAACATCCTCTGCCGCCTGACGGTTACCCAGGCGCGCGGACAGGAAACTCACCAATTCACGATAGTAACGTTCCACAAACACACCTGGAATCGTCCTGCACACCCACGACGGGGCAGATGCAGAACTGAGTGATATCAGCGTGCGATCTTACAAAATATAATGATTCTCAGCAACGCACACCTGCGCTGGGCCCACTGTCAGCCCGATGCCCGCACGACCTTGAGATTGCGGGCATACCAGGGGCGCTGCGGCACCCGTGGTCGCAGCCGGGCAAAGAGGTCTTCATTGCCATAAATGATGCGTAACGCCAGCTTCATGGTTTCCGGGTCCATCTCGAGGCTTCGACCAGGTCTCAGGCCCGGCACCGTGGAACAGCCATGGGTATCGGGACCTAGCCACGGGTCAGCCACCTCTACCCAACGCCCGGGTGCGAACCAGGGCACACCATTCACCTGCAAGCGGCGGATCTCGCCCGGGTGAACCCGCTCGTGGGCGCGGAACCAGTCGTCGACTCGGTCGTCGATCCACCCATGAAAATGCCAGAACACCGGGTTTACATGTGACGAGAACGGGTCGCCAAGAAAATCGTTACGTGCTTCAAACCAGCGCTCAGCAAAATCCCCCGGGGTACGTGCTGCGGGCACCGGCATACCGTTGGACGGGTCGCGCGGCACCGCCGCCCACCGCATGTGCAACCAGTCATGCAGGCCCAGTTCCAGCTCTGAGCCGAACTGCCCCAAGGTCAGCTTGCTCAGATATTCCGGATCACTGTACCGCGACTCCCAGACCTGAAAGTTGCCATGGAAGGTATCCGGGCTTTTGATGTCGCGTACCCACTGGGTGTACTCCTGGTCGTCATGGGCCAGCCAGGTCGGTGGCAAGGCATTGCCGTCGCAGTTGTCGAAGTAACGGGCGAAACCGACGCGGTCACGCTCGAGCTCCGGCTGAGGCAGCGGGAACCGCGTCCACGAGGGCAGGTCCTGCAGGGCCCTGGCACTGCCGAGCATGTGCCGGTGCATGAACAGGAAGTCTTCTCCGGAACCGTTGCGATCCTTGTGCCTGCCACGCGCATCACGCTCCTGGCCCCGCGGCCCGGGTTGCCAGCCCAGACCACGCAGGGCGGATTGCTTGTCCTCTTCCAGCTTGTGCCACTTGTCCCGCGATGCGTGCCATAACTGGTGAAACAGCCGGTGCTCCGGCGAAATGAGCCAAGCCAGCAACTGTGGCGACAGCGGCGTACGTTCGCGAGCCTCCGGGAAAGGCCGCTTCAAGGCCAGGAAGCCATTGTCCAGAACAGGCAGAGACAGGGCGCGGTCCAGGGCCGAGATACGACCATTGAGCGTTGCCGGCCCGGCATTGCCATAGGCGCCCCAGACCTCATCGAGCACCACATGGCATTCATAGCGCGCACGCCCTGCACCGGGCTCGGTTGAAAACAGCCGCCAGCGCAACGTCCCGGGCTTGTCCGTCAGCAAGTCACCCATGACCCGATAACGTGGTTCCTGCTCACTGCGCAAGCGATCGGCGGTGTCCAGGTAACCTCGCAGCCCCCGGCCATTGCTGGCGACATCCAGAAACAGTTCCAGCTCCCCGTCGGGCATACCCAGCAGTTGGGCATCCTTGCCATGTGCAGTCCAGCGCCAGATGCCCCGCAGGATGTCGCCCAGCTGCTGCAGGCGGGTATCGGCCAACTCGACAACAGCCTCGCCAGGCGTTTCCGGAAACGCATCGGCATCCCGCTGGCGCTGCACATACAGCGCACCGGGCACCGCCACGCCCGTCAATGCCACAGCGGCGATGAACCCGCGTCGAGAAATCGTCATTGCAACTACCTGTGCGTTCATAGCGGCCATGGAGCACGGCCCGTCCAAGGCTAGAACGTTGTACCTGCGCAGAAATTTAACGCCTCGGCCGGGCCGGCTAAATTTCCTCTGTGTCGACTCGTTCACCCCAGGTAGCGGCGGCCTCTGTGCCCTCCCTCGACGGCGAACCTACTGAGACCAAGATGACGACACCACGCTGGAAAAAAGCCCTGTACATCAGCCTGGCTGCGGCAGCCGCCGCGGGTGCCGGTCTGGCTGCCTGGTACCATTTCGCGGCCCCTGGCGGCTACCCCCGGGAGGTCGTTCGTCAAGCCAACGACTTACAGGAGCGCATCATCTCGTTCGACAGCCATGTCACCTTGCCGTTGGACTTCGGCAACGAAGGCAGCGAAGCCGACAAGGACGGGCCGGGCCGCTTCGACCTGGCCAAGGCTGCCCAAGGGCGGTTGTCTGGCGCGGCGCTGACCATCTTTGCCTGGCCCGAATCCTGGACGGGCGCAAACAGCCCGCATCGCCCCACGCCAGGTTTCGTCGAGGCCGCCCGCCACACCCAGGAGGTGCGCTACAACGCCATCACCGCGATGGTGCGCGACTTCCCCGAACGTGTCGCCATCGCCTACACCCCGCAGGACATGCGGCGCTTGCACGGCGAAGGCAAGTTCGCGGTGTTCCTGAGCATGCTCAATGCGTATGCGCTGGGGGACGATATCGACCAGCTCGACCGCTGGGCGGCACGCGGGGTGCGTATGTTCGGCTTCAGCTACGTCGGCAACAATAGCTGGGCCGACTCATCTCGCCCCTTGCCGTTCTTCAATGACACTGTCGATGCGCTGGAGGGTCTGTCCCCCATCGGCAAGCGCGCCGTACAGCGGCTCAATGACCTGGGCGTGATCATCGATGTCTCGCAGATGTCCAGCAAGGCGCTGAACCAGGTCATTCAGCTCAGCCGTACTCCGGTGGTGGCGTCGCACTCGGCACCACGGGCCATGGTCGATATCAACCGCAACCTGTCCGACAAGGAAATGCAGTTGATCAAGGAAGGCGGCGGGGTCGTGCAACTGGTCGCGTTCTCCAGCTACCTCAAGCCGCTCAGCGCACAGACCCAGGAAAAGCTCAATACCTTGCGCGCCCGCTACGCCCTGCCGCCACTGGCTGACCTGAACTATGCGCTGATGCCTGGCGACCCGGTCATCGCCGGCTGGCCCGAGCAGAAGGTCGGACAATATGCCAACGAGCTCTATGCCATCCTCGAACAAGAGCCGCCCGCGACCCTGAAGGACTATGGCGATGCCATCGACTACACCGTGCGCAAGATCGGCATCGATCACGTAGGCATCAGTTCGGACTTCAACGAAGGCGGCGGCATCGATGGCTGGCACGACGCCAGCGAGGCACGCAACGTAACGGCCGAACTCATTACCCGCGGCTACTCCGAAGCCGATATCGCCAAGCTTTGGGGCGGCAATTTCCTGCGCGTCTGGGAACAAGTGCAGCACGCCGCCCGCGGTACCGACACTTCACTGCGCTAAGCCATTGGGCACCTTTATGAACGACCGCCGCAACTTTCTCAAACGGGCTGGCCTCCTCGCTGCCGGCCTGCCGCTCGCCGGCCATCTGCTACCCGGTGCCGAGGCCGCCACGCCGATACCGAGCGCCGGCAACCGAAGATGGGCCGATTTTCGCCGCCTGTTCGAGCTCGACCCGAACTATGCGCACTTCGCCAACTTCCTGATCACCTCTCATCCAAGACCGGTACGCGAAGCCATCGAGGCCCTGCGTGCACGTTTCGACCGTCACCCGGCGCTGATGGTCGACTGGGATGCCCAGTCGGAGTGGAAGCACGAGGCTGAGGTACGCCAATGGGCCGCACGCTACCTGGAGGTGGCGCCACGCCAGATTGCCCTGACGGGCAGCACTACCGAGGGCCTGGGTTTGATTTATGGCGGCATCAAGCTGGCACCCGGCCAGGAAATCCTGACCACGGTGCACGAGCATTCCGCCGCACGGCAAACCATGAACTACCGCAGCGCCCGCGATGGCAACCCGGTACGCAGGCTGCGCCTGTTCGAGCAACCCTGGCAGGTGAGCACCGACCAGGTGCTGGGGACCTTGCGTGCCGCCATTTCCCCGCAAACACGCGTGCTGGGCATGACCTGGGTACATTCGGGCAGCGGGGTGAAACTGCCGGTTGGCGAAATCGGTGCACTCGTACGCGAGATCAATCAGAACAGGGACGAACGCGACCATATCCTGTATGTGATCGACGGAGTTCACGGGCTTGGCGTCGAGGACATGCGCTTCGCCGACCTGAACTGCGACTACTTCATCTCCGGGACCCACAAGTGGATGTTCGGTCCCCGGGGGACAGGCATCATCTGCGCCGCATCCTCGGCACTGGGGCAACTGCAACCGAGCATCGCCACCTTCTCGGAAAACGAAGACTTCGCCACCATCATGAGCCCGGGCGGCTACCACGCCTTCGAGCACCGCTGGGCCCTGGGCAAGGCGTTCGAACTGCACCTGCAAACCGGCAAGGCTGCCGTGCAGGCACGCATCCACGCTCTCAACGACTACCTGAAGCAACAGCTGGAAAGCCTGCCTGCCATCGAACTGGTGACGCCGCGCAGCAGCACCCATTCGGCGGGCTTCACCTTCTTTCGCGGCAAAGGCCAGGATGCCGACGAGCTGGCCAGGTACCTGACTAGCCAACGCATCATCGTCGACGCCGTGTCGCGCGATGCCGGGCCAGTGGTGCGCACTGCGCCGGGTTTGCTGAATACCGAAGCGGAAATCGACCGCTTGGTCGAAGTACTGCGCCAACGCCTGCGCGCCTGACAACCCGGGCGCGGCCACACGCGCCCATGCCAACCCTGCACAACGACAACCGACGAGGCTTACCGTGGACCTTCAGCGCATACTCGAAAAACTGTTCGTCAATGCCCATGCCGTCGGCATCGAAGGCGTGTTCCAGTTCGACTTCGGCCAGGGACTCAGCTACTGGTCCGAGGTATGCGACAACACGTGCACCGGGCGTGGCCGGCATGACACGCCGGACGTCACCCTCGAGGTGGCCGAAGAAGACTTCCTCGGCATCATGGCGGGCACTGTCGACGTCGAGGAACTGTTCGCCAGTGCACGCCTGAAAATTACCGGCAACATGGGCCTGGCAACCTTGCTGCCGCAGGTTATCAGCAGCGCGCGGCAAGGCGCGACCACCAGCAAGGCAGCAATGAACCAGCGCTACCCCACGCCAGGACGTTACAGTGAGGAAGTCTCGGCAGCCCAACCCGTGCTGTATGAGGTACAACGCCTGTCGCGGGCCGAAATGCCGCCGTCGCGGTTTCACCATGAACACCTTTCAACGGGCGTGCCAGTGGTGCTGAGCGATGCCCTTGGCGACTGGCCGCTGTTCACCATGGGCCGTGACGCTTCGCTGGCCCACTTTGCCGAGCTGCAGGGCATCACCCGGCATGGTGACTACGTGAAGAAGACCTTCTCCACTGATCGCGACTTTCGCGCCACCTCCATGGCTGATTTCATCGCGTCGCTGGACCAGCCGGTCAAGCCTGGCGAGCCGCCCGCCTACATGGGCAACAATATCGTGCCGGAAAAGCTGCAGGCTCTGATCCGCTACCCGGACTACTTCGATCGCCAGCGCTTCATTCCACCGCGCATCTGGATCGGCCCCAAAGGCACCCTTACACCCCTGCACCGGGATGACACCGACAACCTGTTCGCCCAGGTCTGGGGGCAGAAATCGTTCATTCTGGCAGCTCCGCACCATCGCGCCGCACTGGGCACCTGGTCAACCAGCCCGAAGGGCGGCCTGGACGGCTGCGATTTCAACCCCGATGCCCCCGACTACGAACGTTTCCCCGAAGCCCTTAAGGTGCCCTTCCTGCGCGTGCTGTTGCAGGCCGGCGACTTGCTGTTCCTGCCCGAGGGCTGGTTCCACCAGGTAGAGTCAGTGTCCACGTCGCTGTCCGTGAACTTCTGGGTAGACTCAGGACGCGGCTGGTAACCGGCGTGACGGCAACCTGGTCTTGATGGGCCATTGGCGCAGGCGATGGGCCGCGAGGCGGCCCCGACAAAGGTTCAGACTGCCGCGATCAACGCCTCTGCAAAGCGCTGCGCCACGTCATCGATCTGCTCAGCGCTGATGATCAACGGCGGCAGGAAGCGCACCACCGCGCCATGCCGCCCGCCCAACTCCAGAATCAACCCGCGCTTGAGGCACTCGCGCTGCACCGTGGCCGCCAGCTCATGGTTGGCCTGCGGGTACCCCAACGCATCCCGTTCGCCCTGCGGCGCGACCAGTTCGACCCCAAGCATCAAGCCACGCCCGCGTACATCACCCAACTGCGGATAGTCACGTTGCAATTGCTGCAGGTGCTGGCGCAGGCGCAGGCCCATGGCTTCTGCATGCTCGGCCAGGCGATGCTCGACCAGATAGTTGATCACCGCAGAGCCGGCCGCCATGGCCATCTGGTTGCCACGGAAAGTACCGGCATGCGCACCTGGCTTCCAGGTGTCCAGCCAGTCGCGATAGACCACTACCGCCAGCGGCAGGCTGCCACCGATGGCTTTGGACAAGGTGACCACATCGGGCACGATACCGGCGTGCTCGAAGGCGAACATGCGCCCGGTACGGGCAAAGCCGCTCTGGATCTCGTCAACGATCAACGCCACGCCCGCCTGCTCGGTAATGCGCCGCACGCCCTTGAGCCATTCGATGTCGGCCGGAATGACCCCGCCCTCACCCTGCACCACTTCGAGGATCACGGCAGCGGGCAGCGGCACACCGCTTTCCGGGTCGAGCAGCAGGTTTTCCAGGTAATGCAGGTTGGCCTTGACCCCGGCTTCACCGCCCAGGCCGAACGGGCAGCGGTAATCGTAGGGGTACGGCATGAACTGCACACCGCTGCTCAGCAACGCCCCCAGTGGCTGCTTGGGGCCAAGGCTGCCCATCAGACTCAGCGCGCCCTGGCTCATGCCATGGTAGGCGCCATGAAAGGCCAGCACGGTGCTACGCCCGGTTGCGCCACGCACCAGTTTGAGCGCCGCTTCAACGGCGTCGGTACCGGTCGGGCCGCAGAACTGCACCTTGGCCTCGCGACGCAGCGCCTCGGGCAGGATGCCGAACAGGTCCTGGACGAAACGGTCCTTGACCGGTGTGGTCAGATCGAGTGTATGCAGCGGCAGTTCGTCAGCCAGCACGCGCTGGATTGCCTCGATCACTACCGGGTGATTATGCCCCAGCGCCAAGGTGCCAGCGCCAGCCAGGCAGTCGATGAACTGGCGGCCTTCGACATCTTCGACATGAATGCCCCGGGCGCGCTTTAGCGCCAGCGGGATGCGCCGCGGGTAGCTGCGGGCGTTGGACTCTTGCTGTTGCTGGCGTTGTAGCAAAGGCGAATCGGTGAATTCGTACAAAGGTTGCGGCACGCTGGCCGGAACAACCCGGGCAAGGCTGGAAGCGGTGGACATGGGTGAATCCTCGCAAGCAAGCGGATGGGCGGTTATCGCTTTGGAAACGCTTGAGTGCGGGGAGGATTTAGCGGTTGTTACTGGATTTTATTTCTGTCTGTGCCCAGGACGCGCCGGTACCTGCAAGAAGACCCGCAAGCCGTCACTACGGCTGTCAAAGCGCAGGCTGCCGGCACACCGCTGCACGATCGCCTGCACAATCGCCAGCCCCAATCCGCAACCACCACTCTGCCCATTGCGCCAGAAGCGCTCGGTCAGGTGCTCCAGGTCCGCTTCGGCAATCCCTGGCCCGTGGTCGCGCACCATGAAGCCCACCTGGCCGTCCGCCATCTGCACGTCCAGCTCTACGGCTTCATCGCCGCCATGACGCAAGGCGTTGTCCAGCAGGTTGCGCAGCGCTGCCACTGCCAACGGAGCGGGCATGCCCAGGTAGATCTGCGTGGCTTCTTCAGGCAAACGCAGCACGATACGGCGGTTGTCACCCCCTCCGGCGTCCTGCACCGCCTGATGGGCCACCTGCTCGGCACTGCACTGCACGCCGTCCTCGAATGACAGGCTGCCTTCCACCCGCGCCAGCATCAGCAACTGCTCCAGCGTGCGGTGCATGCGGTCGGTGCCCTGCTCGGCATGCTCCAGCGCCTGCTCGCGCACCGCACCGTCGGTCATGCGTGCCACCTGCAGGTGGGTCTTGATCGCGGTCAGCGGGCTGCGCAGTTCATGCGCGGCATCATCGGTCAGGCGCCGCTCACGCTCGAGGGTCTGAGCAATGCGCCGGAACAGCTGGTTCTGGGTTTCCAGCAACGGCTGCAACTCGCTGGGCATGCCCGCCACCTGCAGCGGTTCGACACTGTCTGCACGCCGGCGGCGCAAGGCATCACGCATGCGGTTGAGCGGCTCCAGGCCCTTGCCAAGGCCGATCCACAACAGCCCCAGGCTGCCGAGCAGGGCCATCAGTACCGGCGCCGATGCCGCCAGCAGAATCGACTGGTTCAGCGCCTCGCGCTCCATGTGCCGGTCGGCCGTGGTGATGCGCACATCGCCGTGGTTGTAGGTGAAGGTGCGCCAAAGCGCATCGTCGATGGTCTGGTCACGGAACCCACTGCGCTCGTCGTCCATGGCGCCATCGTGCTTGTGGTTGCTGGCAAGGATCTCGCCACGCAGCGAGGTGACCTGGCAGGCCATGCCATCCGGTACGCTGAACTGGTCGGCGGAAATATGCGCCTCCCCGCCCTTGGCGGTCAGCGGCTGCGGCAACTGGTCGATCAGCCCGGCGACCATACGCGCCGACGCCACCAGGCGCTGGTCGAGGGAAAACATCATCTGCTGGCGCAGGTCTCGCAGCATCCACGCGGCGGCCAGTGCCCAGATGATCACGAAGGCACTGCCGAGGATCAGGCTCAGGCGTACCCGCAGGCTCATGATGCAGCCTCTTGCGGTGCCTGCGCCGGACCCAGCCGGTAGCCCAGGCCACGCACGGTCTCGACAATGCCGTTACCCAGCTTGCGGCGCAGGTGGTGGATGTGCACGTTCAGGGCGTTGCTCTCGACTTCGTCGCTGAAGCCGTACACGCAGTCTTTCAGTTGCTCGCTGGACAGCAC
Organism: Pseudomonas sp. LTR0; assembly: GCF_036630035.1. NCBI lineage: Bacteria > Pseudomonadati > Pseudomonadota > Gammaproteobacteria > Pseudomonadales > Pseudomonadaceae > Pseudomonas > Pseudomonas sp. LTR0. The sequence continues at coordinate 1,732,577 of NZ_CP123734.1, read as the reverse complement.
TCGCCCGGGGTTCTGCAGCAGCGCCTGAAGCAGGGCCTGCTCGCGGCGGGACAGGTCGACATGCTGGCCGGCCAGGGTCGCCTCGCAGCTGCTCGGGTCATAGCGCAGCGGGCCGTGCTCGATTACGTTCACCGCCCGCCCGGCCACCCGCCGCAGCAAGGTATGCAGGCGTGCGGCCAGCTCGCGCAGATCGAAGGGCTTGAGCAGGTAATCGTCGGCACCGGCCTGCAAGCCATCGACACGATCGGTGACGGCATCGCGGGCGGTGAGCACCAGTACCGGCAGGGTCTCGCCTTTTTCGCGGAGGCGGCGCAGCAGCTTGAGGCCGTCTTCGTCGGGCAGGCCGAGGTCGAGGATCATCACGTCGAACTGCGCGGCCTGCAGCATTGCCCGCGCATCGGCGGCGTTGCCCACACGGTCCACGGTCAGGCCCTGGGCGGTGAGACCGGCGCAGATGCCGGCGGCGATCAGGTCGTCGTCCTCGCAGAGCAGAACGTGCATGGTGGGGCTCCCGGTGTGGTGTGGCTGGTATTGCACCTTGGGCGGATTAAGGGGGGATTATGGACCTTTTGGGGAGGGTTGGGGGAGATCGAGCGCCGTGCGGGTCGCCACCCTTTCCCTCGCAGCCTCAACCCCAATTCCCGAGCTTCTCGAACACAACAGAAACGAAGTCGCCCTTTCCTACAACTGACCCAGAAACCTCTGATCCGAATCCATGATGGGATTTCCCCCTGCACGCGCTGTCAGGGAGACACCTCATGTACCTGGATTACCTCGTGCCCTCCTGGCACGAGATCGAGTCACGTGTCATCGCCATGGTGGGCTACCCAAGCGGTGGCCAGTTCCGCACCGGCCTCAATGAAGAAGTCGCCTCACTGGGCCTCAACCTGCGCCGGATCGAAGCTGTCCGCACAGCCTTCTACCACGCCGAATGGCAGGCGGCGAACATGCTACGCCAGCGCTTCGCCGACCTCGACATCAACAGCATCATCGACGAACTGCTGAGGGTCGTGCAGCAGATGGCGATGATCGTCATCGGCAGCACCGTTACCGGCGGCCTGCTTGGCGCGGGGGTTGGCGCATTCACTGGCGGCGCCGGAACCATTCCGTTCGCTGGCGCAGGCGCGGCCATGGGCCTCAAGGTCAGCGGCTGGATCCTCGGTGCGCTGGGGCTGGCCTCCATTGCCGAGTTCTTCGTCGAGGGCTTGCCGCATATCGGCGAGTACTACGTCGATGGCATCCGCTTCGCCTGGGAAGGTACCTGCGGCAATGAAGGCACCGGCCCGTTCTGCCGGGACGACCCCTATGCGATATCCCGGGCCACGCATCAGATTGCCCAAGGCCATGTGGAAGTCGTGGTGCTGTTGTTGGGGGCAATCGTGTCGTACCTCACCCGCGGGCGCGGCGGGTAGGAGAGCTGACAAGATCAGTCGAAGAACAAGCCAAAGATGGCCGTGCATCAGGCTTTTTAAATGTCAGACTGCACAAATGCTAACAAGATAAGGAGCGCGACAATGGACGAATTTTTCTCCCTCTTCATAGAAGAAATGGGCGAGCCGATTTTCAGGCAGGAGGTGCCACCTTCTAGCATCGAGCGCTACAGCGGTAAATTGCCGAAGAAACTGTTGGAATACTGGACCGAGCACGGATGGTGCGGATATGGTGATGGAATATTCTGGACGGTCAATCCGCAAGACTACGAGGGCGTAGCCGCCTCATTCATAGAAGGCACTGCGCTCGAAGGGCGAGATACCTACCATGTCATCGCTCGGGGCGCCTTTGGTGATCTCTATCTGTACGGAGAAAATTCCGGGTTTTCATTAGACATCGTAGCCCACACTTCACAATACTGCAGCAGAGTGAATGAACTTGATGCAGGCAACATGGACAAGGAGGTGCAAGGCTTCTTTCTATTGGTCGAGCGGGAGTCCAACGACTTTGGCGATTTATTCGAGCCTGCATATAACAAGTTAGGCAAACTCGATCATGATGAGATGTATGGTTTCGTTCCAGCCTTGGCATTCGGTGGCCCCTGCGATCTTGCCCACCTAGAAAAAGTCAAAGCTGTCGAGCACTTAGTACTACTTGCACAGATCTCCACCCTCGAACCCTATAGCTTTTCTGACTTCTAAACACAGTATTGGCTGTGAAAAGCGGCGGATGAGATGCACGGCTTCGTCCGGCGTTGATACTGGATGCGTCTGCCAGCCTGGCCATTCCTGCATGCTCCAGCGCTTGCTCGCGCACCGCACCGTCGGTCAGCCGCCGCTCACGCTCAAGGGTCTGGGCAATGCGCCGGAACAGCTGGTTCTGGGTTTCCAGCAACGTCTGCAACTCGCTGGGCATGCCCGCCACCTGCAGCGGTTCGAGACTGTCCGCACGCCTGCTGCGCAACGCATCACGCACGCAGTTGAGCGGCTCCAGGCCCTTGCCAAGGCCGATCCACAACAGCCCCAGGCTGCCGAGCAGGGCCATTAGTACCGGCGCCGATGCCGCCAGCAGAATCGACTGGTTCAGCGCCTCGCGCTCCATGTGCCGATCGGCCGTGGTGATGCGCACATCGCCGTGGTTGTAGGTGAAGGTGCGCCAAAGCGCATCGTCGATGGTCTGGTCACGGAACCCGCTGCGCTCGTCGTCCATGGCACCATCGTGCTTGTGGTTGCTGGCGAGGATCTCGCCACGCAGCGAGCTGACCTGACAGGCCATGCCATCTGCGGCGCAGGTGGTGGATGTGCACGTTCAGGGCGTTGCTCTCGACTTCGTCGCTGAAACCGTACACGCAGTCTTTCAGTTGCTCGCTGGACAGCACTCGCCCGGGTTCTGCAGCAGCGCCTGGAGCAGGGCCTGCTCACGGCGGGACCCAATTCCCGAGCTTCTCGAACACAACAGAAACGAAGTTGCCCTTTCCTACAACTGACCCAGAAACCTCTGATCCGAATCCATGATGGGATTTCCCCCTGCACACGTTGTCAGGGAGACACCTCATGTACCTGGATTACCTCGTGCCCTCATGGCACGAGATCGAGTCACGTGTCATCGCCATGGTGGGCTACCCAAGCGGTGGCCAGTTCCGCACCGGCCTCAATGAAGAGGTCGCCTCGCTGGGCCTCAACCTGCGCCGGATCGAAGCTGTCCGCACAGCCTTTTACCACGCTGAATGGCAGGCGGCGCACATGCTACGCCAGCGCTTCGCCGACCTCGACATCAACAGCATCATCGACGAACTGCTGAGGGTCGTGCAGCAGACGGCGATGATCGTCGTCGGCAGCACCATTACCGGTGGCCTGCTTGGCGCGGGGGCTGGCCTCCATTGCCGAGTTCTTCGTCGAAGGCTTGCCGCATATCGACGAGTACTACGTCGATGGCATCCGCTTCGCCTGGGAAGGCACCTGCGGCAATGAAGGTACCGGCCCGTTCTGGGTCAACTCCAGCATTGGTGCTCAATGGCGAAATAGACTAGCCAGCATAAAAGAGGCCGCGGAAAAATCGCCGAAATTCGGCACCCACTCGACTTACATGAATGTAAGACTTCATAAGTGCTAACGACAAGAGGCATCGCAAATGGATGAGGTATTCTCCATATTCCTTGACAATATAGGCGCGCCTTTTTCCCGTCGAGAGGTGCCCCCATCCAGCATTGATCGCTATAACGGAAAACTTCCAGAGTTGTTACTTGCATACTGGAAAGAGCATGGATGGTGTGGTTTTGGCGAAGGTATATTCTGGCTGGTTAATCCACAGGACTATGAGGGCGTTGTCTCATCCTGGACCGAGGACACCCTCCTTGAAAACCGGGACACTTACCACTTGATTGCCAAAAGCGCTTTCGGCGACCTGTATCTTTGGGGAGAGAACAGTGGCTTTTCAGTAAAAATCACAAGTCTTCTGTCCCGTTACACAGGTGAAAACTGCACACTCACTGAAACGGAAGCAACCAGAGAGGTCCAAAGCTTCTTTCTATCAAGAAAAAAAGAACACAACGACTTTGAAAGCCTTTTTGAGCCCGCGAAGAAAAAGCTGGGCATCTTGAAAGAAGATGAGATATATGCATTTGTTCCTGCATTGATGCTGGGAGGGCGCCCCGACCTCAAAAACCTAGAAAAACTTAAAGCAATAGAGCATTTGATTTTGCTGTCTCAAATCACCAAACTCGAACCCTACAGCTTCTCTGACTTCTGAGCACACAAAAGGACCTAAACGAATGGATGTCATCTTCAGCATTTTCCTGGAAACCTTCGGCGAACCCATCGGCCAGCAACCCGTACCACCTGCCGCTGTCGATCATTACCAAGGCAAACTCCCCAATCGCCTCCTTGAATACTGGCAAGACCACGGCTGGTGCGGCTACGGCGGCGGCTTGTTCTGGCTTGTAAATCCTCAGGAATACCAGGGTGTAGTGGCCTCTTGGTTGGCAGGTACGCACTTCGAAGCATGCGACACTTATCACCTCATCGCCCGCAGCGCTTTTGGCGACCTGTACCTATGGGGTGAGAAAACCGGTTCGGTGCTGACCATCGCGACCTACCATTCCCGTTACCTCGATGGCGCTCACAGCTCAGGCGACGAAGAACGGGACAACAAGATGCACGGTTTGCTCATGTGGCTGATGACCGAGTGCGTCTACTTCGACGACCTGTTCGAACCTGCCAGGGAACGGCTCGGCACCCTGGGCTCAGACGAAATGTATGGCTTTGTCCCCGCCTTGATGCTGGGAGGCCCAGACAGCCTTGAGCGTCTTGAAAAGCTGAAGGCAGTGGAGCATCTGGTGCTGCTTTCCCAACTGAGCGAACTCGAACCCTATGAACTCACTGGCGAAGAAGATGAATAGCCTTTGACGAACGCATTCAAGGGCGCACCGCATCCGGCCTATCGACATCCTGCAACACACCGGCATCCTGCACCTCTAGCCTGACGCAAACCGCCGGGTTGGCCTTGACCACCGAACGCGCCCCTTCATCACCCTTCAGCCGGGCAAGCGCCGGCCAGAAATCACGCCCGAACAACACCGGATGGCCCTGTCGTCCGGCATGACAAGGCAGGACTATCATTGACCCACTGGCCTCGCGTGCAAGCAAATCCAGGGTCGCGGACGCCACCCAGGGCATATCACCCAACAGAATCGCTACTGCCTGCGCCTCGCTGTCAGCCAGCGAAGCGGCCCCGGCCGCCAGGCTATGGCCCATGCCCAATGTGAAATCCGGACTGGAGACCACCCTGCACCGCGCTGGCAACCCCAGGTCCACACCTCGCTCCCCTTCACGCAACACCACCCGCACATCATCGAACACTGCGCAGGCGCTCTCTACGCTGTGCACCAGCAAGCTTCGACCGTCAGCCAGCAGCGAACGGCGCTTGTCAGAGCCGAAACGCACACTGCTGCCTGCCGCCAATACCAACGCAACCACGCTCACAGCGCCGCCCGCTCGATGCCGTTGCGCGCACGAAGGATATCGGCCAGTACCGCCAGGGCGATCTCGGCCGGGGTCTTGCTGCCCAGGTTCAGGCCAATCGGCGCATGGATGCGCGCCAGCTCGTCGCAACCCAGGCCACCAATTCGCTGCAAGCGTTCGCGACGCTTGTCGGAGGTGGTCTTGGAGCCCATCACGCCGATGTAGAACGCTTCGGTACGCACGGCTTCAAGCATGGCCAGGTCATCGATTTTTGGATCATGGGTCAATGCCACCACTGCCGTATCGGCATGGCATCCGCCGTTGGCGATGAATTCCGACGGTAGCTCGCGGCGTACCTCTATGCCATTCAGCACGACGCCGTCGAGCACTTCATCACGCGGCTCGCAAAGGATGACCTCAAAACCCAGCCCTCTGCCGAATTCGGCACAAAAATGCGCCACGCTGGAGTAGCCGGCCAGCAGCAGCCGCTGGGCGGCGCCGACACGCAAGCGCACCCGGGAATTTTCCCGTTCGACCCGTGGCCCCTGACTATGGTCATCGAGCAGCTGGCGGGTACCCGTTGGCAGGCTCACCTCACGCAGTACCCGGCGCTGGCCCAGCAGCGCACGTTCCAGCTCACGCAGATGCGCCTGCACCTCGCATTCAACCGGCAGGTTCTCCACCAGTACTTCCAGCACACCGCCACACGGCAGGCGAACGCGCGAACGCGGGTCGCTGCCGTCGCCATAACGCACGATGGCAACCGGCTCCGGAAACTCACCCAGGGCCACACGCTCGAGAAAGTCGTCTTCGACGCAGCCACCGGACAGCGAGCCCAGCCACTGGCCGCTGGCGTTCACCGCCAGCAGCGAACCCGGTGCACGCGGCGCCGAGCCGTAGGTGGCGAGCACCGTGCACAACCATACGCGCTGGCCGTTGCAGGACCACTGCAAAGCCTGACGGACCACCTGTAGATCGAGATGCTGCACGCTTTACTCCGCCTTCAGCTCGGCGAGCTGCTGTACGTTCAGGTCACCGGGCAATCCACCCCAGGCCTGGCGCAGGTAGTTGACCATATCCGTCACCTGTTGGTCATCCAGCTTGTCGGCAAAGCCCGGCATCGGCTGCATGCGCTCGAAGCCGGTGAACTGCTGTTCACGGATGCCCTCGAGGATCACCTTGACCAGATTGCGCGAATCGGCCTGGCGCAGCACGGTGTTGCCGCGCATGGCCACGGCGATGTGCGGCTTGCCCTCGCCGTCGACCCCATGGCAGCCGGCGCAGACGTTCAGGTACTGCTGGTGGCCCCGCTTGGCACTGTCGCTCATCTGCTCCAGGGCAACAGTCTCGATAGCCTTGGCCGGCGGCGGCTGGTCGCCCAGCAGGTAGGTGGCCATGGCCGCAAGGTCTGCATCTTCCAGGTGCTGGGTGCTGTGGTGCACCACCGGGTACATCTCGTTGAACATGCTGCCCTGGGCGCTGATGCCGTGCTTGAGGAAGGTGGTCAGGTCCGGCTGGGTCCAGCCGCGCTCGGCCAGGTCCTGGGCCAACAGGCTTGGCGCCAGGTAGCCACCCAACAGGCCGCCGCTCAGGCGCTGGTCCTGCTGCAGCGCACCGATCGGGTTGCGCGGGGTATGGCATTCGCCACAATGGCCCATGACCTCGACCATGTACTGGCCGCGCTGCCAGGCCGGGCTTTTGCCCTCGGTCGGCTGCAGTTGCACGCTCTTGCCATACAGCATGTTCCAGCCGCTGAGGCCCATGCGCACGTTGAACGGGAAGCGCAGCGCGGTCTGCGGTGCCGGGCGGTTGATCGGCGGTATGGTCATCAGGTAGGCGAGGATCGCGTCCGAATCTTCACGCTTGATCAGGTGGTACGAGGTGTAAGGCATCGCAGGATAGAGGTTGGCGCCGTCCTTGCGCTTGCCCTCGGTGACTGCTGCGAAGAACTCGTCGGCGCTGTAGTTGCCGATGCCGTACTGTTTGTCCGGGGTGATATTGCTGCCATAAATGGTGCCGAACGGCGAATGTATCGGCAGGCCGCCCGCATACGGCGCGCCGCCTTCGGCAGTATGGCAGGCCATGCAGTCGGCCGCGCGGGCCAGGTATTCACCGCGCTTGACCTGCGCATCATCGGCCGCCAGGGCAAACGAACTGGCAGCCAGCCCGAGGACCAACGCCGAGGCGCTACGTACGAAGCCCATGTTCAACCCTCCTTGACCAGGCCGAGATCGTTGAGCACCTTGCGGGTGGCATCGTAGTAACGCACGTAGCCTGTGCAGCGGCAGATGTGGTGACCGAGGCTGGCCTCGATGCGGTCTTGCACCTCGCTCTTCTTCAGCGGCTGGCGCTGGGCCGTTTCCACCAGCACGGTAGCCGCGTTGACGAAGCCTGGGGCGCAGTAGCTGCACTGGAAGGCGAACAGGTCGACGAACTTCTGCTGGATCGGGTTGAGCGTCAGGTTGCCGGCCTCGTCTTTCTTGGCATGGCCTTCGATGGTGCGAACCTTCTTGCCTTCGAAGTAATGGGCGCCGGTGATGCAGGTGCGCACTTCCTCGCTGGTGCCGTCGGGGTTGTCGACGATCACCACGCAGGCGTGGCAGATGCCCTGGCCGCAGCCCAGGCGCGAACCGGTGAGGTTCTGGTGTTCGTGCAGGTAGTCGATCATCGCCAGGTCCGCAGGGACCTCGACCGGCCCGACCGGTTGGCCATTGAGCGTCAGTTGCAGTGGACGGTTAGCCATTGAGGGCCTCCTTGATACGGGCTGGGGTGATGGGGAGATCGCGCACGCGCTTGCCGATGGCATGCGCGACGGCATTGCCGATGGCACCGACGACCGGGATCATCACCACTTCGGCGATGCCCTTGGACGGGTCGGTCGGTGACAGCGGCGGGAGGATTTCGCTGGTCTGCTGCCACACCGCCACATCGCGCGCATGCGGCAGGCGGTAGCGGTTGAAGTTCCAGTCGCCCTCCCCGGGCCCACCCTCGTACAACGGCATTTCTTCGGTCAGTGCATGGCCAATGCCCATGGCGATCCCGCCTTCAAGCTGGCCCTTGACCAGTTCCGGCACCAGCACACGGCCACACTCGACCCAACTGTGGTGGTTGAGCACCTGCGTCTCCAAGGTGCCTTTGTTGACCTTGACCTCGACGATGGTCGCCACCGGACTGTAGTAGGTGACCATGGCATTGTTCAGCTGGGTGTCGGGGTAGGCCGCATTCTGCCGGTCGAGCAGGTGGTAGCCATGGCTGTTCATCTGCGCCTTCTTGGCATTCACCGCCCCATCGCCGTATTTCACCGCCACCGCGTCGAGCGGTAAACGCTCGCGCACGCCGTCGATGACGAAGTCGGCCTCGGCCCAGCTCCAGCGGTTGAAACCGTGCACACTGGCGCCGGTGACCAAGCCCATGTCGTGGGCCTTCTGTGCGAGCTGGGCGAACGGAATCGGCTGCAGACCGTTACCGGTCAGCTCTCCGTTGACCCACACCGCATTTTCGCGGCGCACCACCAGTGGGTTGGCCTGGCCGCCATATGGGCCCTGGCTCCAGATCGCCATGGCCGCCGGCCACAGGCCATGGTTGAACAGCACACGCGCCGCTTCGCGGGTGGCATGGCTGAAGTAGAAGGCCGAGTTGGTCGCCGACGATGGCGACGCCAGCTTGCCGACCCAGCGCGGGTTGCGCAGCGCGGCGTCCTGCTCAGGCTGGCTGATCAGGTACGGGTTGCCGCTGGTGCTCAGTTGCAGCTCAGGCCATTCGGTGACTGCCGTCTTTACCTCGTCGGCCGAGCGGCCAAGGAAATCGCTGACCACCAAAGCCTGGGAGGTGGACATGCCGGTACCCAGCTCGGTGCCGATGTGGCGCAGGCTGATACGCCCGTCGCGGCTGAATTCGATGCTGGCCATCGGTGCTTCGGAGCCCGTGCCGAAGTCCTTCTGGCAAATGGCAAAGCCCACCCCGTACCAGTGGTCCTGATCCTGCGCGTCCATCTGCCGCTTGCGTGCGTCGCGGTCGCGCCACCATTCATGCACAGCGGCCTTGTCGAGGATCTCGTAAAGCCGCAGCGCGCCCGCCGGCACCGCGCCCTGGGTGTTCTTCATGCCCGATTTCAGCGCGTTGGCGCGGCGCAGGGCGATGGCATCGACCCCCAGGCGGCCGGCGATCTCATCCACCATCATCTCGGTGGCTGCCATGCTCTGCAGGGTGCCATAACCGCGCATGGAGCCGGCCTCGACACCGCGGGAATAGTAGGCAGTAACCGACAGGTCGTTCTGCGGCATGTAGTAGATCGACTGCGCTGCAGTGGCGCCTACGGCTGCCACCGACGGGCTGTAGTTGATGCGCCCGCCGCCGTCGCAGCTCATGTCGGCGCGGAAGATCTTGAAGCTGTTGTCCTTCTTGTCCACCGCCAGCTGGTAGCGGATATCGAAGGCATGGCGCTTGATGCCGCTCTGGAACTGCTCGTAGCGGTCGTTGGCCAGGCGGATCGGCACGCCGGCGCCGTACAGCGCGGCCACCGCGGCATAGAAGACGAAGATATTGTTGTCTTTTGAGCCATAGCCCACGGTGTAGCCCGGGTGCATGTTCAGCGTGTTCAGGGCGAAGCGCGACGGCTTGATCATGTGCACGCATTCCTGCGCCACTTCGAACGGGCACTGGGTGGCGACCACGAAGTGCAGCGTGCCCGTGGCCGGGTCGTACCAGCCGTTGCCGTTGTCCGGCTCCAGCGCGGCAGGTTCGATGGACGGCGTCTTGTAGCGCTCGTCGAACACCAGCCAGTCCTCGGGCGGGTTGTCCAGCTGCTCGGCCATGCGCTTGGCGTAGAACAACCCCTGCTCGGTCAGGTCGCCGTGCTGGTTGGGCTGCTTCGACCACACCGGCTTGCGGTTGAGGATGGTGGGGAACAGCATGGAGTTCTTCAGGCTGGAGAACTCATCGTCGTCGAACGGCGTGGCGCCGCCCACCCGCACGAAGCGGAAGCTGCCATAAGGGTCGCGCTGGTACAGCGGCGCCTGGGCACCGTAACGGATCGCCTGCTGATTGAACTGCAGCTTGCGCTTGGCCTGGCGGAAGCGCTCGAAGTCGTGCCAGATCAGGATCGCCACCGGGTGGCCGATGAACATCGGCACCTTGCCGGGCGGCAGCAGCGGGTCGGGCGAATGGGCCTCGGGCCAGGCAATGCCGTCCTGTTCGAGGTCGGCGGCAGTGACGATGCGGTCCGGCTGCAGGTCGGTGCCGAGCAGGCTGAGGTCATGCCCGGCATAGATACGATCAACCGTGGTGGCCTTGAGCAGCAGCGCATGGCCCTGCTGCGCGGGCCAGCCGGGCATGTCCTTGGCGCGGATGTCGCGGGCGAACACCTTGTCGCCGCAGACCTTGGACAAGGCATCGTTACGGAAACGCGCCTTGCCATCATGGTTCATCCACTTCTGCGGCGAAGTGGTGACGCGCTCCTCCATCAGCGCGGCGAATGCCTGGCTGCCTAATGGCGCCATGGTCACACCGACACCAGCGATCAGGCCGCCTTGCAAAAAAGCGCGCCGGGAAATATCACGGTTGGACATGTTGGATCCTCTGGGCAGCAGGGGGTCTGCCCTGTTTTTGATTCTAGTACTGGCGGGAAAGCTGACTCGTGCGTCAACTTTACAGCAATTGGGTGGGCATAGGCAAAGTCAAGCCGACAATATGTCGCGGTGTGTCTGGGGTGACGGGCGGGATTGGGGGGGCTGGTAGGTGTTCGCCTGGGGGGGCAGCGCCTGGGGGGCAGCGCCTGGGGTTTTCAGCGCCTGGGGTTTTCAGCGCCTGGGGGATCGAGCGCCGCCCGCGCGGCGCATCGCGAGCTGCGCTCGCTCCTACGTTTGTTTCAGGCCAGTCATGCCTGTGACAGGCGCGCGCGACCGCCTTGTTGGTACGACGTAATATCTCGGCATACGCCAAGGCGTTCGCGCGCGAATCCCACAGAAATAATTGGCCCGAAACAAACGTAGGAGCGAGCGCAGCTCGCGATGCGCCGCGCGGGCGGCGCTCGATCCCCCAGGCGCTGAAAATGCCGCGACGAACCCCTGTAAGCCCTTATGCTCTCCCAGCCCAAAAACCAGCGTTAACCTTCATTTAATCAACCCCAGCCAGCATGGCCCCATTCCCCGATTTGCCAAGGCGAAGACATGCGCGTTCTCCTGCTCTTCCTCACACTACTACTGGCCGGCCCGTTGCAAGCCAACCCGTTCGACGTGAAACCAGACTTCCTGCCGGTTGACCAAGCCTTCGTGCTCACCCACGACCGCCAGGCCGACGGCCAGATGCGCCTGTACTTCCAGATCAAGCAGGGGTACTACCTGTACCAGAAGCGCCTGAAGTTCGACGGCCTGCCTGCAGAGCAACACCCGCAGCTGCCGCCAGCGCTCAACCACCATGACGAGTTCTTCGGTGACAGCGCGGTGTACCGCGACCAGCTCGAACTGCTGCTGCCGGCCACTGCCCAGGGCCAATTGCGCCTGGGCTGGCAGGGCTGCGCCGACGCCGGCCTGTGCTACCCCCCGCAAACCACGCTGATCGACCTGGGCGGCAGTGTGGCGCCAGCCGCCGAGCAAGCCAGCGACCAGGCCTTGGCCAGTAACCTTCAGCAAGGCCACCTGGCCTGGAGCCTGCTGGCGTTCTTCGGCCTTGGACTCCTGCTGGCCTTCACCCCCTGCTCGCTGCCGATGCTGCCGATCCTTGCCGGGCTGGTGCTGGGCAATGGCGCCAGTGCCCGGCGCGGCTGGCTGCTGGCGGGGGTGTATGTGCTGAGCATGGCGCTGGTGTACGCCGCCCTGGGTGTGGTTGCCGCGCTGCTGGGCGCCAGCCTTCAGGCCTGGCTGCAGCAACCCTGGCTGCTGGGCAGCCTGGCGGGCCTGTTCGTGTTGCTGGCGCTGCCGATGTTCGGTGCCTTTGAACTGCAATTACCCGCAGTCGTGCGCGACCGCCTGGACCGCGCCGGGCAAGGTACCCGTGGCGGCAACCTGTATGGCGCGGCGTTGCTGGGCGCGTTGTCTGGCCTGCTGCTCGGTCCGTGCATGACCGCACCACTGGCCGGCGCACTGCTGTACATCGCCCAGAGCGGCGACGTGCTGCAAGGGGCCTTGGTGCTGTTCAGCCTCGGCCTGGGCATGGGCGTGCCGATGCTGTTGCTGGTAACCCTGGGCAACCGTTATCTGCCGCGCCCAGGTGCATGGATGAACCGGGTCAAGGGTGTGTTCGGCTTCGTGTTCCTGGCCATGGCGCTGTACACCGTGCGCAGCCTGCTGCCCGCTACCTTGCTGCTGGCACTGAGCGGCGCCTGGCTGATCGCCCTGGCCTGGGCCGCCTGGCCGGGCCTGCAGCGCCTGCCGGCGTTGCGCGCCGTACCGCTGTTGGGCGCCCTGTGGGGCGGCCTGTTGCTGGTCGGTGCGGCAGCCGGCGGCGACGACCTCTGGCAGCCGCTACGCCCGTTCACGGGGGGGGACAGCACAGCGGCCGCTGGCCTGCATGCCGAAGACAGTTTCGTCACCGTCAGCCGCCCCGAAGACCTGCAACGTGAGCTGGATGCGGCCAAAGCCCGCGGCCAGTGGGTGATGCTCGACTACTATGCCGATTGGTGCGTGTCGTGCAAGGTCATGGAAAAACAGGTGTTCGCCCGCAGCGACGTGCAGGCCGGCCTGGCCAACGTGCACCTGCTGCGCCTGGACGTGACCGCCGACAGCCCGGCCAGCAAGGCCCTGCTGCAGCGCTACCAGGTACCCGGCCCGCCTAGCATCATCTGGATCGGCCCGGAAGGCGAAGAACGACGCGCGCGGCGCATCACCGGTGAAGTTGATGCAGCAGCGTTCCAGCAACACTGGGCCCAGACCAGGAGCCAAGGCTGATGCTGACCATAACACTCGGGCCACTGACCATGGCCCTCAACCACCTGCTGATGCTCACCGCCCTGGTGATTGCCAGCATTGTCGGCTGGTGGGTTGCCCGACGTGGCGGCGAGAGCCCGGAATCGGCGCTGTTCAACCTGTTCCTGATCGGCCTGCTGTGTGCCCGCGCCGGCTTCGTGCTGGCCTATTGGCCGATGTACCAGGACGACCCGCTGCAAATGATCGACATCCGTGACGGCGGCTTCCTGTTCTGGTCGGGCCTTGTCGGCATCGTGCTCGGAGCCCTGTGGCAGGGCTGGCGCCACCCCGGCCTGCGCCGCCCGCTAGGCTGGGCGCTGTTCAGCGGGGCACTGTTCTGGGGCCTGGCCAGCCTCGGCGGCCACCTCTACAGCAAAGGCACCGAGCTGCCCGACCTGAGCCTGCGCAACGCCGACGGCCAGGCCGTGGCATTGCACAGCTACCGCGGCAAGCCGCTGGTCATCAACATCTGGGCCACCTGGTGCCCACCGTGTCGGCGTGAGATGCCCGTGCTGCAACAGGCACAAAGCGCTTACCCGCACGTGACCTTCCTGTTCGTCAATCAGGGAGAGACCCCGGAAAACGTCAGCACCTTCCTCGCCACCACCGGCCTGAGCCTGACACACGTGCTGTTCGACGGCACCGGCCTGCTGGCCCAGCGCGTCGGCTCCATGGCCTTGCCCACCACCCTGTTCTACGACGCCAACGGGCGTCTGGTCGGCAGCCACCTGGGCGAACTGTCCCGGGCCAGCCTGCGCCACGCCCTGGAACCTTTCGACCGGGCCATTGCGCCCGCCCCTGCCGCACAAGGAAACTGACATGCGATTGACTGCACTGCTGCCCCTGTCCCTGGCCCTGCTGGCCTCCCCTGCCCTGCAGGCCGAAGAACTGCCCAAGGCGGTTCAGCAACTGCAAGCCAAGGGCGCCGTGATCAAGGGCAGCTTCGATGCGCCCAACGGCCTGCGCGGTTATGCCGCCGAGTACCAGAACAACGCCCTGGCCCTCTACCTGACCGCCGACGGCAAGCACGTGCTGGTCGGCAGCCTGTTCGACGAACAGGGCAAGGACCTGAGCGCCGAGCCGCTGCAAAAGCTGGTATACGCGCCGATGAGCAAGGAAATCTGGGCGAAAATGGAAAAGACCGCGTGGATCGCCGACGGCAAGGCCGATGCGCCGCGCAAGGTGTACCTGTTCAGCGACCCGAACTGCCCGTACTGCAACATGTTCTGGGAACAGGCGCGGCCCTGGGTGGAGTCGGGCAAAGTGCAGTTGCGCCATATCATGGTCGGCATCATCCGCGAAGACAGCCCGGGCAAGTCGGCGGCGCTGCTGGCGGCGAAAGACCCGGCCAAGGCACTGCAACAGCACGAGAAGGCCGGCAAGGCCAGCACCCTGAAGGCGCTGGAACAGGTGCCAGAGGCTGTGCAACAGAAGCTGGCGGCGAACATGGCGTTGATGGAAGAGATGGGGTTGCAGGCGACCCCAGCCATTTTCTATCAGGATGAGCAAGGCAACCTGCAAAGCCAGCAAGGGGCACCACGGCCGGAGATGCTTGGGAAGATTCTGGGCAAGCGCTGACTGTAAGATCGTCGGGGAGAGTGTCTGAACGTGTACGGACCTATTCGCGGTTGAATCCTCAACCACAGACTCATCGATACAGGCATCCCGACCAAACCCGCGGTTGCTCCTACAACTGCGGGCCATTCATCGCTTTGCGTATTCCTTGACTAATGCGTTGGAGCTCATCCTCGGAGTCTGATCCCGACGACGAGTCGAACGAAGATAACCTGCTTCGTTGAGCCGCGCGAAATTTTCTGGCGGCATCAATATCTCGTATAAGTTGCTCCCTCGCACCATCATGCTTTGACTGGGGAGGAAGTTTTATATCTGGCCTTTTTACCAAAAGTTCATAGGATTGGCCAACACCCGGCCCGACGGTACCCTTTTGCGAGGCAGCGAGCAATTTTTCAGGATCACTCAGCGAAACCTCCATCTTAGAAAAGGCCGCCCTGGTCATACTGTAAACATGTTTATTGACCCTTGAAAGTGCCGCCGCACTACGCAGGTCTAGATAACTGATGACTTTAGAGAATATATCAGGCTCATTTATGGAATTGATTGTAATGACCGACTTGGGAATTATGATACTGACCGGCTTCGGTATCAAAACAGGGCTTATCCTGCGCATCATCCGGCCGCTGGGGTCCACATTATTGACAGGATCGCAACTGCAATAACAGTACGCATTTACCCCTCCCTTTCCAAACGGGCTCAGCCTATCAGGCGAGGTGAACCGCATCAAAGTGGGATTGAATGATCGATAGCCATTGCCTAGTGCATAGCAACCCGAAACCAGAGTGAAAGCTTCGCCATTGAAGCCTAGTAACGTAAGCGTTGACGGTAATTTCGGATCGTGGCCGTATACAGAGTATGCGTGCTGTTCCCCTTTATCAGTTTCCTGCACTGACAGCACCGAGGCCTTGCCGTCTGTCGAGAACAGATGGTATGCCTCACCACCATCGACTCGTTGCTCGGCCAAGGGCATATCAGGCGTCCGAAAAACGGAGCGAAGCTGGTTCCCCTGCATCATCGAAACAAGGGACCTCCCCTGATAGAAGAAAGACGAGTTTGATGAACTTTCCATGCTGGTAGCTCCATATCTCCGGAGTAAATAGGATACGCGGTTACCCATATTGAATCCCTCGCAAAGATAGAGGGAACTGGTAAAAATGGTAGGTAAACCGTGAATGACTTTCAATTTTCCTGAGATCGGGCAGCAGTTCGTCACCTGGCGCTCGAAAAAGGCCGCCTGATGAGCCTGCCGATTACGCTCTAGAACCCAGTCGTAGTGGCCTGACAACCAAAATCCACATGCTCTGCGACGCCAACGTGACACCGCTGCGCTTCCTCCTCTCTGGCGGAAAAACCAGTGACTGCCGGCATGGTCTCACTGGCTTGTTCTATGCGGTGATCGCGACGTCTCTTCTCACATAGTCTTAGTACCGTGACCATTGAAAGGGGCGCCAAGCGCCCCTGCCCATCACAGCCCCTCCAGCTCCGCCATCAGGTCACTGAGCCGGTCGACCTTGTCATCATCCAGCGCACTGCCCTGCAGCCCCTGTACATACTCGGCCAACGCCTCCACCGTGCTGCACTCGAACATCGCCCGCAGCGGCACGTTCAGCTGTAGCTGCTTCTGCACCCGCGAAGCGATCTGCGTGGCCAGTAATGAATGGCCGCCCAGCTCGAAGAAGTTGTCGTACACCCCCACCCGCTCGGCTTTGAGCACATCGGCCCAGATGCCCGCCAACACATCCTCCAGGTCGTTACGTGGCGCCTGATAGGCCTGGCTATGCTGCACGCCGATGTCGATGGCTGGCAGGGCCTTGCGGTCGAGCTTGCCGTTGGCGTTGTGCGGCATGCTGTCGAACCAGCCCCAATGCAACGGCACCATGTACTCCGGCAACTCGGCACGCAGTCGTTGCTTGACCTGCTCCAGCAACGCAGCATCGGCACTGACGCCCTGGTGCGCCACCAGGTAGCCGACCAGATGCTTGCCGTTCACGCCCTCCTGCACCGCCACAGCGGCATCGCGAATTTCCGCCTGCTCATGCAGCCGGGCCTCGATTTCGCCCAGTTCGATGCGATAGCCGCGAATCTTCACCTGGTGGTCGATGCGCCCGACATATTCCAGCACGCCGTCCGGGCGTTGCCGCGCCAGGTCACCGGTACGGTACAGGCGCTCTCCCGGTGCCCCGTAAGGGTGAGGAATGAACGCCAGTGCCGTGCGCACCGGGTCACCGACGTAGCCACGGCCTACACCCGTACCCGCCACGCACAGTTCGCCCACCGCCCCCAGCGGCACCAGCTTCTGTTCCTCGCCGAACAGGTACAGGCGGTTGTTGTCCGTTGGCGTACCGATGGGCAGGTAGCTGCCTTGGGTCGAGGCGGAATCGACGCGGAAGAACGCCACGTCATCCGAGCACTCCGCCGGGCCATAGGCATTGACCAGGCCGATCTGCGGGTAGCGCTGCAGCCACTGCGCCGCCAGCTCCGGTGACATGGCCTCGCCGGTCGGCAGCATCCAGCGTAGGCCGTCGAGGGCCTGGTGGTCGCTGGCCAGCATGCCCTGGATCAGGGACGGCACGCTCTCCAGCACGGTGATGCCGGTGGCCTGCACGTGCGCCAGCAGGCCTTGCGGGTCGTGGGCGATGGCATTTGGCACGATCTCTACCTTGGCGCCGAACAGCGGCGCAGCCAGGAACTGCCAGACCGAGATGTCGAAGCTTTGCGAGGCGGTCTGGGCGATCACGTCCTGCTCGCTCAGCGCCAGGTAAGGCACCTTGCTCAGCTGATTGTTGAGCATGCCGCGCTGCTCGACCATCACCCCTTTCGGCAGACCGGTCGAGCCTGAGGTGTAGATCACGTAGGCGAGGTTGTCCGGGCCACTGTGGATACCCGGGTTGTGGCTTGCGATCGGGTTGGCCTGGACGTCTTCCCAGACCAGCAGTTGCGGCCGCAGCGCAGCCTCCAGCTCACCGAGCAACTGCCGTCCCTGCTCGGCGCAGGCCGCGCTGCACACCAACACTGGCGTGCGGCTGAGCTGGATGATGCTTTGCAGGCGCGCCGCCGGCAGGCCCGGGTCCAGCGGCAGGTAGCCGGCGCCGGCCTTGAAGCTGCCGACAATCATGCCCAGCAGCGGCAACCCACGTTCGGCAAGCAGTGCCACTGGCTGGTCCACGCAGACTCCGGCAGCCACCAACGCATGGCCCAGGCGGTTGGCCGCCAGGTTCAGCCTGGCGTAGTCATAGGATGCCTCCAGGCAGCGGGCCACGGTACGCTGTGGATGCGCCACGACCTGCGCTTCGAACTGCGCGATGTAGCTCTGTTCAAGTGGATAAACCCGCTCGGTCCGGTTGCAGTCCTCCAGCAGGAAGCCTTGCTCCTGGGCGCTCGACAGCGGTAGCTCGCTCACCTCCCCTTCAAAGCCTTGTACCAGCGCCAGCAGCAGGCGCTTGAATTCGGCCAGCAGGCGCTCGACGGTCGGGTAGTCGAAGTAGCGCTGGTCAAACGACAGGTGCAGGCCCAGGTCATCACCCGGGTAACACACCGCCGTCAGCGGGAAGTTGGTGTGGGTACGGCCCGAGTCGGAGCTGGCGTTCAGGTGCTGGGCGTGATCGAGCACGGCGGTTTCAACCGGCGCATTCTCGAACACGAACAGGCTGTCGAACAGCGGCTGGCCCTTGGGCAACTCGCTGCACGCCTGGATCGCCACCAGCGGCAGGTATTCGTACTCGCGCAGCTCCATGTTGCTTTGCAGCAGGCCCTGCAGCCACTGGCGTACGCTGCAACGCTCACCCGCCGCGGGCAACTGCACGCGCAGGGCCACGCTGTTGATGAACAGGCCGACGGTGCGCTGCATCTGCGGCATGCTCACCGGGCGCCCGGCCACGGTTACGCCAAAGGCCACGTCGCGGTCGCCGCTGTAGCGCGACAGCACCAGGGCCCAGGCCGCCTGGGCGAAAGTGTTGACGGTGAGCTGATGGGCCTGGGCCAGCTCGCGCAGACGCACGCCATCATTCACCTCAAGGCGGGTATAACAATCGCCGACGACCATGCCGCTACCGGCGTGGTCATGGCGCAGCGGGCGGTCGCTCGGGATGGCTGTGGCACGTTCGAAGCCGGCCAGGTTGGCCTGCCACCAGGCGCGTGCGTCGTCCAGGCCCTGGCGCTGCAGCCAACCGATGTAATCGCGGTAACGCGGCGGCACCGGCAGTTGGGCCTGACGGCCTTCGCCAAGGGCCTGGTAGACTTCGAAGAAATCGTTCATCAACAGCGAGCGGCACCAGGCATCGATAAGGATGTGGTGGTTGCTCATCATGAACCAGTAGCGTTCATCGGCCACGCGCACCAGGCGCAGGTGGAACGGTGCCTCGCTGAGCAAGGCAAAGCCGGCCTCGCGCTCCTGCTTGTGCAGGGCCTGCAGGCGCTGCTCCTGGGCATCGTCGGCAAGGCCGCGCCAGTCCTGGTAGTCCACCGCCAGGTTGCCCGGCTTGTGGATGATCTGCAGCATCGCCTCGCCGCTGTTCCAGCTGAACGAGGCGCGCAACGCTTCGTGGCGCGCCACCACGGCCTGCCAGGCCTGGGCGAAACGCTCGGGGTCGAGCGCGCTGTTGATGCGGTAGCGGTCCTGCATGTAGTACAGGCCAGTGCCCGGCTCCAGCAGGGTGTGCAACAGCATGCCTTCCTGCATCGGCGTCAGCGGGTAAACGTCCTCGATCTGCGCGGCCGGGACCGGCAATGCGTCGATCTGCTCCTGAGTCAGGTGCGCCAGCGGGAAGTCCGATGGGGTGAAGCTGCCATTGCCATCGGCCAGACAATGCGCGACCAGCGCCAGCAGCTCCTGACGATAGCCCTCAGCCAGACCCGCGATAGTCTTCTGGTCGTAGCGCTCGGCGCTGAAGGTCCAGCGCAGTTGCAGAGCACCGCCATACACCTGGCCATCGACGCTCAACCAGTTGGGCAACGGCGCATCGAGATCATGCGCCAACCCGGCCGGGGCTTCCAGGGGCTGGAACAAGGCCGCACTGTCGAACTGCTGGTCGAACTGGCCCAGGTAGTTGAAGGTGATGCGCGCCTGCGGCAAGGCCGCCATCTGCTCGCGCCCGGCGGCATCCGCCAGGTAGCGCAGTACGCCGTAGCCCAGGCCCTTGTGCGGTACATGGCGCAGTTGTTCCTTGATGCGCTTGATCGAACCGGCCCGCGCCGCGTCGTCTTCACCTGGCAGCGGACGCAGGCTCAGTGGGTAGGCATTGGTGAACCAGCCGACGCTGCGGGTCAGGTCCATGTCTTCGAACAACCCGTCACGGCCATGGCCTTCGAGCTGCACCAGCACTTCTTCATCGCCGCTCCAGCGGCACAAGGCCCGCGCCAGTGCGGTCAACAGCAGGTCGTTGACCTGGGTGTGGTAAGCCGCCGGGGCCAGTTGCAACAGCTGTCGGGTCTGCTCCACGTCCAGGCCGATGGCCAGGGTTTGAGCGTCGCGATGCAAATTGCCGCCCTGCGGATGGTCGCACGGCAATTCGCGACGCACACCGCCCAGCTGGCCTTGCCACCAGGCCAGTTCGTCACGCAGCGAATCGCTGCCGGCGTAGCTGACCAGGCGCGCCGCCCAGTCGCCGACGGCGTGGGTCTTGGCCGGCAGAGTCTGGCCACGGTACAGCGCCTGCAGGTCTTCCAGCAGCACCCGCCAGGACACACCATCAACCACCAAGTGATGGATCGCCAGCAACAACCGCTGGGTGCCCTGCCCGTCACGCACCAGCAAGGCGCGCAGCAGCGGCCCCTGTTGCAGGTCCAGGCTGCGCTGCACGTCGGTGTAGAGTGCCTGACAATCATTGAAATCGGCGACAGTGGCGCTCCACAGCAGTTGCTCGGCGCCAGGCTGCGCGTACTGCGCCTGCCAGCGGCCCTGGGCGTCGCTGAAGCGCAGGCGCAGGCTGTCATGGTGCTGCACCAGCGCAGCCAACGCCTGTTCAAGGGTGGCCTCATCCAAGGGTTGGCGCGGCTTCAGCAGCACAGCCTGGTTCCAGTGTTGCGGCTTTGGCACGTCACTGTCGAAGAACCAGTGCTGGATCGGCGTCAGCCCGGCCTGGCCCTGGCGCAGGCCCTGCTCGACCGTGCTCACGGCTTCGCTGAGCTGAACCACAGCCGCCAGGGTCTGGATGGTCTGATGCTGGAACAGATCGCGCGGGGTGAATTGCAAGCCGGCCTGCCGGGCGCGGCTGACCACCTGGATCGACAGGATCGAGTCGCCGCCCAGTTCGAAGAAGTTGTCCTGCACCCCAACCTGGGCAATGTTCAGCACGTCGCGCCAGATCTGCGCCAATTGTGCTTCCACCGCGCTGCCAGGGGCCTGGTACTGCTGCCGCGCCTGCTCAAGATCCGGCAACGGTAGCGCACGGCGGTCGAGTTTGCCGTTGCCCATAAGCGGCAGGCTGTCGAGCAGCACCAGGTGCGTAGGCACCATGTAATCGGGCAGGTGCTGGCGGGCATCGGCTTTCACCGCTTCGCGCAGCAGGTTTTGCGCCTCGCTACCGGCGGTGGCCTGCCTGCACACCAAGTAGCCCACCAACTGCTTGCCGCCCGGCAAATCCAGCGCCTGCACGACGGCCTCGTCGACATCGTCGTGGGCCTGAAGGCGGCTCTCGATTTCACCCAGCTCGATGCGGAAGCCGCGGATCTTTACCTGCTGATCAGCACGGCCGAGATACTCCACCAGGCCATCAGTACCCAGACGTACCAGGTCGCCGGTACGGTACAGGCGCCCGCCTTCGGCACTGAACGGGTCGGCGACAAAGCGCTCGGCAGTGAGGCCTGGACGGTCATGGTAACCCTGGGCCAGGCCGGCACCACCGACATACAGTTCGCCAATGCCGCCTTGCGGCAACAAGGCCAGATCCTCGTCGAGGATGTAGGCCGTACGGCTACCGACGACGCGGCCGATCGGCACGCTGCCAAGGTCTGCTGGCAAGGCCTCTGGCGCCAGGCACGCCAGCGGCATGACCACGGTTTCGGTCGGGCCGTAGGCATTGAAGAACAGCTGTGGCACGAAGGCCTGGCGGATGCGTTGCAGGTGCTCGCCGGTCAGCGCTTCGCCGCCGGTGATCACCAAGCGCACCGGCAACTGTTCGCCCTGCCCACCCAGGTACTGGGCCAGTTGGCTGCCGTAGCTAGGGGTGAAACCGAGGATGCTCACCTTCTGCTCACGCACCAGTTGGCAGATTTCCTCGGCACCCCACTGCCCTTGGGCGCGCAGCACCACACGGGCGCCACACAGCAGCGGCGCCCACAGGCGCTCGCTGGCAGCGTCGAAATTGATCGAATAGAAATGTAGTTCGCAGTCATCGCTGCGCATGCCGAATGCGGCGATCACCGCCTGGCAGTGCATGGCGAACTCGCCATGGCTGACCACCACGCCCTTGGGTTTGCCGGTGGAGCCTGAGGTGTAGATCAGGTAAGCCTGGTGCTGCGGCAGGCTGAGGTTGTCCAGCGGCGCATCGCTGTAGGCCGCCAGGCTGGCGGCATCGTCTTCCAGGCTCCAGCTGGCCACGCCTTCAGGCAGCTCGCCCACGGCTTGCAGCAACGCGCGCTGACTCAGCAGCAAGCCGATGCGGCTGTCTTCGATCATGTAGCGCAGGCGGTCGAGCGGGTACTCGGGGTCGAGCGGTACATAAGCGCCGCCGGCCTTGAGGATGGCCAGCAGGCCAACCACCATTTCCAGCGATCGCTCCAGGGCCAGGCCCACGCGCACCTGCGGGCCGACACCACGCTCGCGCAGGGCGCGGGCCAGGCGGTTGGCCTGTTGGTCGAGTTCGGCATAGGTCATGTGCTGGCCGGCAAAGGTCAACGCACCAGCCTGTGGCGTACGCGCGGCCTGGGCGGCGAACAGGCCGTGCAAGGTCTGGTCGAGGTCGAAATCGTGCTCGCCCTGCAACTGGCCCACCAGCACCTGCTGCTCGGCGCTGCTCAGCATCGGCAGCTCGCACAGGCGCTGTTGCGGGTTGTCCAGCAGGCCGACCAGCAGTTGCTGCCAATGCTCGGCCATGCGCGCGATGCGCGGCTCGTCGAACAGGTCGCGGCTGTAGGTCAGGCAGCAACCCAGACGACCGTCGAGGTCGGTCACCTCCAGGTACAGGTCGAACTTGGTGGCGCTGGCGTCATTGACCAGGTAATCCACCTGCATGCCGGCCAAGCTGCGGCTTTGCTGGAAAGCCCAGCGCTGCACGTTGCACATCACCTGGAACAGTGGGTTGTAGGCGCTGCTGCGCGGCGGCTGCAAGGCCTCCACCAACTGGTCGAACGGCAGGTCCTGGTGCGACTGGCCTTCGATGGCGGCCTGACGCATCTGCTCCAACAACTGCGCGGCGGTCATCTGCCCGTCCAGCTCGCAGCGCAGCACCTGGGTATTGAGGAAGGCGCCGATCAGCCCTTCGCTTTCCGGACGGATGCGGTTAGCCACCGGCGCGCCGATGCGCAGGTCGCGCTGGCCGCTGTAGCGGTGCAGCAAGGCGGCCAGGGTAGCGGTCATGGTCATGAACAGAGTGAGGCCGCGCTGGCTGTTGAAGGCATGCACGCGGGCGACCAGGGCCGGGTCGAGGTCGAAGCGGTACAGCTCGCCACGGTGGCTTTGCACAGCCGGCCGCGGGCGGTCGGCGGGCAAGGCCAATACCGGGTGTTCATCGCCCAGGCGAGCCTTCCAGTAGGCCAACTGGCGCGCGCCCTCGCCGCTTTCCAGCCATTGCCGTTGCCACACGCTGTAGTCCAGGTACTGCACCGGCAGCGGCGCCAGTGGCGATTCGCGGTCATCGACAAAGGCTTCGTACAGCTCACCCAGCTCGCGGGCGAAGATGTCCATGGCCCAGCCTTCGGTGACGATGTGGTGCAGCGTCAGCACGAAGAAGTGCTCGCGCTCGTCGGCCTTGGCCAGACAGGCGCGCAGCAGCGGACCACGCTCCAGGTCGAATGGCTGGTGCGCCTGGTCGTCGGCCAGTTGTTGCAAACGTTGCTGGCGGGCATCGACTGACAACGCACTGAAGTCTTGCCAGTCGAGATGCAGGCCACTGTCTTCAGCCACACACTGGTACGGCACCCCGTCGATGCTGGGGAACGTGGTGCGCAAGGTTTCGTGGCGCACGATCAGCGCCTGCAGCGCACGCTCGAAAGCGTCTATATGCAGGGTGCCGCGCAGGCGTGCCATGCCGCCGACGTTGTACGCCGGGCTATCCGGCTCCATCTGCCAGAGGAACCACATTCGCTGCTGCGAGTACGACAGCGGCACCGCCTGACGGCGGTCGACACGGGCGATTGCACCTTGCAGATTGCGCTCGCCGGCCGCGCGCAAGTGGGCGATCTCGGCACAGAAGGCGCCCAATTCGCTGGCTTCGAACAGGGCCTTGAGCGGCAGCTCGACATCGCAGGCCTGGCGGGTGCGCGAAACGATCTGAGTCGCCAGCAACGAGTGACCACCGAGGGCGAAGAAGTCGTCCTGCAGGCCAATGCGCGGCAAATTCAACACGTCGCGCCAGATGGCCGCGACCTGTTGTTGCAGCTCGGTTCGTGGCTCGACATGCTCACGCTGCTGCCACACTGGAGCAGGCAGTGCCTTGCGGTCGACCTTGCCGCTGGGGCCCAGGGGCATCTGTGCCAAAGGGATGAGTTGCGCCGGCACCATGTAGGCTGGCAATTGCTCAGCCAGCACGGCCAGCACCTCGGCAGGCTGGGCGCTGCCACTGTAATAGCCGACCAGTTGCGCGCCAACGGCGTCCTTGTGTATCAGCACCAGCGCCTGTTCCACACCCGCCTGTGCCAGCAGGCAGGCCTGAACTTCCTCTGGCTCGACGCGAAAACCACGCACCTTTACCTGCTGGTCGAGGCGGCCAAGGTATTCCAGGGCCTCCAGCTGAACCTGCCAGCGGGCGCGATCGCCACTGCGGTACAGACGCTGACCATTGCCGTCGGCCTGGGGTACGAAGCGCTCGGCAGTGAGGCCGGGGCGGCCCAGGTAACCCCGGGCCAGGCCCGCGCCACCGAGGTACAGTTCGCCCGGCACACCGGGGGCGCTCAGTTCCAGCTCATCGTCCAGCACGCGGCACAGCACATTGCCCAGCGGGCGGCCGATGGGCGAGCGCTCACCGTCCGCCACCTGGCAGTGCCAGTGGGTGACGTTGATGGCGGTTTCGGTCGGGCCGTACCGGTTGTGCAACTGCACCTGCGGCAGCACCTGCAGCACGCGGTCACGCAGCGTGGCGGACAACGCTTCGCCACCCGAGAACACCCGGCGCAAGCTACTGCAGGCACCTGCCTGCGGCTCCTGGACGAACACCTGCAACAGCGGCGGTACAAAGTGCAGCGTGGTCACCCCATGGGCCTGCACCAGGGCAGCGATACGCTGTGGGTCGCGGTGTTCACCAGGGCCAGCGAGCACCAGCTTGCAGCCGGTGACCAACGGCCAGAAGCATTCCCACACCGAGACGTCGAAACTGATCGGCGCCTTCTGCATCAGCACGTCGCTGTCATTCAGCACATAGGTCGCCTGCATCCACTGCAGGCGCTCGGCCAGCGCCGCATGGGTATTGCCTACGCCCTTGGGCTGCCCGGTGGAGCCGGAGGTATAGATAACGTAGGCCAGGTTGTCGCCGTGCAGGTGCAGGCCGGGGGCATGGCTGGGCCAGCTGTCCAGGTGCAACTGGTCGAGGGCAATGGCGCTGACACCGTCGACCTGCGGCAGCTTGCCCAGCAGGCTGCTGTGGCTCAGTAGCAAACGGGCGTCGCAGTCGGCCAGCATGTAGGCCAGGCGTTCGGCAGGGTAATCGACATCCAGCGGCACGTAGGCACCGCCAGCCTTGAGAATGGCTAGCAGGCCAACCAGCAATTGCGGCGAGCGCTCGATGGCAATGGCCACACAGGTATCGGGGCCGACGCCTTTGTCACGCAGGTAGTGGGCCAGCCGGTTGGCTTGCTGGTGCAGCCCGGCGTAATCCAGGCTGCCGCCGTCCCAGATCAGGGCGGTGCGTTGCGGCGTCAGGCGTGCCTGCTCATTGAGTTGTTCGACCAACAGGTGCTGCGCTGCGGCGGCCTCTGCCTGGCCCCAACCCAGCAGCTGCGCACGGCCGTGCTCATCCAGCAATTGCACCTCTCCCAGCGCCTGCTGCGGCGCGGCACACGCCTGTTCCAGCAGGACCAGCAGGTGATGGGCCAGACGTTCGACGGTGCTGGCTTCGAACAGCTCCGCGGCGTAGTCGAGGGCCAGGCTCAGGCGGCCCAGATGGTCTTCCTCACTGTGCAACTGCAAGTCGAACTTGGCTTCACGGCTGTGCCACGGCAGCTCTTCGGCCAACAGCCCCGGCAGACGCCGCAGGGCTGACAGGTCGCGTTGCTGGTGGTTGAACATGACCTGGAACAGACCTTGCTCACGGGCCTCTGGCAAGGCTTCGACCAACTGCTCGAATGGCAGGTCCTGGTTGGCCTGGGCTGCGAGGGTGGCTTGACGGACCTGGGCCAGCAACTGTGCGAACGACAGACGGCCATCGAATTGCGCGCGCAGCACCTGGGTATTGATGAAAAAACCGACCAAGCCCTGAGTTTCCATACGCGGGCGGTTGGCATTGGGCACACCGACGCGGATATCGGACTGGCCGCTGTAGCGGTGCAGCAGCGCCTGCCAACCTGCCAGCAGGACCATGAACAGGCTGGCCTGCTGCTCGCGGGCAAGGCCCTTGAGCGCTTCAGTAAGCTTGGCCGGCACCTTGAAGCTGAAACGGGCGGCGCGATGGTCGCGCTGGCTGGCCCGTGGATGATCGGTGCACAGGTCGAGCACCGGCAGTTCATCGCCCAGGCGCGCCTGCCAATACTGCAGCTGCCGCTCGGCTTCGCCTTCGGCCAGCCATTGCCGCTGCCAGCTGCCGTAGTCGGCGTAACCCAGGGGCAGCGGCGCCAGGTTGGCCTCCAGGCCCTGGCAGTGGGCGGCATACAGTTTGGCGAACTCATCGAGGAGGATGTTCAGCGACCAGCCGTCAGCGACGATGTGGTGCAAAGTCACCCACAGTTGATGGTCTTCATCGTCCAGCCGCGCCAGGGTCACCCGCAGCAACGGGCCCTGGGAGAGGTCGAACGGCTGGCGGGCCTCGGTTTCACGCTGCGCGGCAACCTGCTCGGGCGAGTGCCCTTCAAGGTCCAGGCGGTGCAGGCTGAACGGTTGTTGCGGCAGGATACGCTGCAGCGCCTGGCCATTCTCTTCGCTGAACACGGTACGCAGCGATTCATGGCGCGCCACCAGTGCCTGGAAGGCCACTTTTAGAGCGTCGACATCCAGCTCGCCGCGCAGGTGCAAGCCGGCGGGAATGTTGTAGGCCGCTGATTGCGGTTCCAGCAGCCACAGCAGCCACAAGCGGTTCTGCGCCAGCGACTGGGGCAACGCCTGGGCGCGCTCCAGCGTGGTGATGGCCACGGTGCCTGCGGCGCCATCGGCGATGATCTGTGCCACGGCCTTGCTGTAGTCGGCCAGTACCGGCGCCTCGAACAGCATGCGCAGGCTCAGGTCGATACCCAACTCATCGGCCAGGCGCGCAGTGGCCTGGGTGGCGGCGATGGAGTTACCGCCCAGCAACAGGAAGTGGTCGTCCGCGACCACCGCCTCTACCTTGAGGATCTCGCGCCACACACCCGCGATGCGTGCTTGCAGCTCATCGCCAGCGGTTGCACCGGCACCGGCTTCGCTTGCCTCAGGGAAACGGGCATAGCAGTCGAGGCTGCCATCGTCCATGCGCAGGCGGCAGGCAGCGCGTTGCAACTTGCCGCTGGAGGTCTTCGGCAGCGCGCCGGGGTTCAGCAACAGGACCACGGCGGGGGCCTGCCGGCAGGCATCGGCGATGACCTGCCGGAGGGTCTTGATCAGGTCCTGGGGCTTGAGTGCCTTTTGCACGTTGCGGCTGACCTCCACAGCGACACCGATGCCCTCCTCGCCTTGATGCTCGACGGCGAACACCGCCACCCGGCCTTTACGCAGCACCTGCACTTCACGTTCGAGGGTTTTCTCCAGGTCTTGCGGGTAAAGGTTCTGCCCACGCACGATCAGCATGTCTTTCAGGCGCCCGGTGACGAATACCTCGCCTTCACGCATGAAGCCCAGGTCGCCGGTACGCAGCCAGGTCTGGCCATCCATTTCGACGAAGGTGCGAGCGCTGGCTTCTGGGTTGCGCCAGTAGCCCAGGGCGATGCTCGGGCCGCCTGCCCAAATTTCCCCCACCTGGTTGTCGCCCAGCACTTGCAGTTGTTGCGGCTCGACGATGCGTATCGCGTGCCCCGGCTGCGGGAAGCCGCAACTCATCAGCACGCTGCCAGTGCCGGGTTCGGCGCGGTTGGCGGCGAAGGCTTTGGCATCCAGCTCAAGCGCGGGGATACCCTGTCCACGGCGGCTGCCGCTGACGAACAAGGTGGCTTCGGCCAGGCCATAACTGGCGAAGAAGCTGTGCGGGTCGAAACCGCAGGCCTGGAACTTGTCGGCAAAGGTGGCCAGGCTGTCCTGGCGGATTGGCTCGGAGCCCGAATAGGCTACGCGCCAGCGGCTCAGGTCGAGCCCGGCCAGCGAAGCCTCGCTCACCCGCTCGCTGCACAGGCGGTAGGCAAAGTCGGGCCCGCCGCTGATGGTGCCACCGTAGTCGCTGATGGCCTGCAACCAACGCAGCGGCCGGGCCAGGAAGAACCCTGGCGACATCAGCACGCAGGGCACACCGCTGAAGATCGGCTGCAACAGGCCGCCGATCAGCCCCATGTCGTGGTATAGCGGCAACCAGCTGACGATCACGTCGTCGGGATTGAGGTCGATGCCGAAGCCTTGGCGGATCAGTTGCTCGTTGGCCACCAGGTTGCCATGGCTGACCTGCACGCCCTTGGGCAGCGCGGTGGAACCGGAGGTGTACTGCAGGAAGGCGATGTCCTCGCCCTTGAGTGCGGGCTCACGCCAGGTCGCGGCCAGCGCCGGGTCCAGGCCGTCCACGGCCAGCAACTCGGGCGTGTCGTCTGCCGCAAGCACCTCCAGGCCTTGCAGGTGGTCGTGCAGCGCCGCCACGGTCAGCAGCAGGCGCGGCCCGGCGTCGGCGATGATCGACAGCAAACGCTCCTGATGATGCTGGCGCGCGGACTCCGGCGGGTAAGCCGGCACCGCGATCACGCCTGCGTACAGGCAACCGAAGAACGCCGCCACGTAATCCGGCCCGCTGGGGAACAGCAACACGGCACGGTCACCGAAGCTGGCGCGCGCCTGCAAGGCAGCGGCGATGGTGCGCGCACGCTGGTCGAGGTCCCGGTAGCTGAGCACGGCCTGCTCGCCGGGGGCGTCGGAGAGAAAGCGCAGAGCAATCCTGTCCGGGGTCTGCGCGGCGCGTTGCGCCAGGGCCTGGACCAGCGAGAGCGGGAGTTCGAAGGCGTCCGTCATGGGGTGTTCCTGCCAGTGTCTGTTAGGGCGTGCCGACTGCGCCGCGAACAGCGGCGGGCAGCGAGCGGCGACCGGGGATGTACACAGGGGAACGGATGGACGGGGGCAGAAATTAGCGGGGGCGAGGGTGTGGGGCTGCGTGAAGGCTGGAGGCATACCTGGGGGCATGCCCCCTTGGGACAGCAACACGCAATAATAATTTAGTTTCGCATTTGACAATCATTATCATTCTACATAATTTGTCGCACGTCGTAGGAAGCTTCCCAGCTTTGGGTGCCTCCTTTCCTCTCTGTGACAAGGTGATTTCCATGGCGGAACAACTATCCACAAGTAAGTGCGATTCACCATTACTGCAGGCCTTCGTCGACAACCGCAACATCCTGGTCAAGATCGCTGCCCGCATCACTGGCTGCCGCTCCCGCGCCGAGGATGTGGTGCAGGACGCCTTCTTCCGGCTCGGTGCTGCCCCGCAGATCACCTCGTCATTCAAGGCGCAGCTGAGCTACCTGTTCCAGATCGTGCGCAACCTTGCGATCGACCACTACCGCAAGCAGACAATGGAGCTGAAGTACTCCGGCAGTGAGGAGGAAGGCCTGAATGTGGTTATCCAGAATGCCTCGCCCGAAGCCACCCATATCAACCTTGCCGCACTGGACGACATTGCCCAGGCGCTGAACGAGCTGCCGCAACGTACCCGCTATGCGTTCGAGATGTACCGCCTGCATGGCGTACCGCAGAAGGACATTGCGAAGGAACTGGGGGTGTCACCGACCTTGGTCAACTTCATGATTCGCGATGCATTGGTGCATTGCCGCAAGACCGCCAACCGGCAAGCCTGAGTTACTCTTCGACAACATCTACGATGCCATCGGGCGGGAATCAAGGCCTGCGCGTGCTGACTGTGATGCGGTAGGGGTCGAAGATCCGCGCCAGCTCACCACTGTCACGCAGGCCACGCAGCAGGGCAGCGAACGACTGCTCGTCAATAGGCGCCTCTGGGCGCAGCAAGGCGTAGTGGTGATAGACCTGGTCAATGCGCTGCGAAGGCACCAGCTGAGCCCTGCTCGCCGGGTTGCGTGCCAGGAAATCGCTGAGGTAGGAGCGCGTGACCAGGGCGATATCGGCGCGGCCGGCCTGCACCATCAGCAGGTTGCTGTCGTGGGAATAGGTCAGGGTCGCGTTGTATGTCTTGCGCAGGTAATTCGGGTCAGCGTTGAAGCCGGCGAACGCGTAGTGGTAGCCGTTGAACAATGCCAGGCGTTTACCGCGCAGGTCATCGAAGTAATGTGGATCATTGCCATTTGCCTGACGGGCAACGAACACTTCGGCATCTTCCAGGCCCATGTCCACGGCCTGATGAGCAATTTGCTCCCAGCCCCATTGTGGGTTCTCGAAAATTGCCATGTCGGTGCGGCCCTGCTGGAAGTCACCGAAGCGCCGCTGGATAGACGTAGGCACAAGAACGAAGTGATAGTGCTGCTGCGCCCGGTTGAGTGCATTGACCAACTGCGGCAGCAAACCGGTATCGGCGCCTTGCTCGGGGCGCACCGTGTAAGGCGGGAAATGGGCCGCGCCAATCTTCACTTCGACCGCTTCGCCAGCCCATACCGGTGCCGCCAACCAGAACACGGCCAGCAGCATCAGGGTGGACAAGGCCTTGAGGCCGGGCACTGGAGTCAAGACGGACACTCATCACGGTTTATGCCTGTATGCGCCTAAGCTAGGCGTTTTCCAGGGGCGGCACAACTACTGGCGTCTGCTCTTTGTGCCAAAGCAGGCGGCAAAATGCCATAGGATGCCGTATGCCCAGACATTGGCTACGCTCTAGCAGGATCTGCAAGGGAGCCTGGTATGGGCCATTGGTTGGTGATCGACCTGGAAGCCACCACCGACGATGGTGGGTGGCCGGTCACAGAGATGGAAGTCATTGAAATTGGCGCAAGCCTGGTTACCCGCGAAGGCCGCGAGGTCGACCATTTCCAGCGTTTTGTAAAGCCACGGCGGCGGCCGCAGCTTACCCCGTTCTGCCGTGAGCTGACCCACATCAGCCAGGCCGACGTGGACAACGCCGCGCCGTTTCGCGAGGTGTGGGCAAGCTTCGAGCGCTGGCTGGGGCACCACCGCGGGCAGCTTCAGGCCTGGGTCAGCTGGGGCGACTACGACCGCCAGCAATTGCACCAGGAGTGGCAGCAGCACAGCCTCGACAGCCTGCTGCGCACATTGCCGCACATCAACCTCAAGCAACGCTTTGCCAAGGCCCGCCATCTGCAGCGCCCCACCGGCCTGAACGGCGCCCTGCAACTGGCCGGCATGCACTTTTGCGGGCAACAGCACAGGGCCCTGGAAGATGCGCGCAACACGGCGCGGCTATTACCGTTGACCCTGCCCGCCAACAGCCCCTGAAAGCAGATGACGAGGCCTGTGGGCTTGGGCATACTGGCCAGCCCTTTTTCATCACCTCTTTTCAGGAGTCGCCCATGTTCCAGGTCAACGAGTACTTCAACGGCACCGTCAAGTCGATCGCATTCTCGGGCGAAGAAGGCCCGGCCACTGTCGGCGTCATGGCTCCGGGCGAATACGAATTCGGCACTGCCAAGCGCGAGATCATGCATGTGGTATCGGGCGCGCTGACCGTGAAACTGCCAGGTAGCGACAACTGGGAAACCTTCAAGGCAGGCGACAAGTTCAATGTTGCCGCCGACAGCAAGTTCCAGCTGAAAGTGGCGGTGGATACGGCCTACCTGTGCGAGTACCGCGACTAAGCGTCGGCCTGTGCCGGCCTCTTCGCGAGTGAACCCGCTCCCTCAGGCGTATCACCGTCCTCGGACCCTGTGACCATCCTGTGGGAGCGGGTTTACCCGCGAAGAATCCAGCACTAATCCTTCAGGAAATCAGCAACACGTTCAGCCGCCGCCTGCAAATGCTGCTCATGGCTGAACCCCGAAGCCTTCAACGGCTTCAGGTCATGGTCCCCCGCCACTAGCCAGCTCACCTCGATCGCCGGCGACAACGCATACCCCGCCACCGCCTCGCGGTTACCCAGCGCATCCCGCTCGCCCTGCACGATCAACGTCGGTGTCTTCAACTCGGCCAAGTGCTCTACCCGTGGCTTCTCGGGTTTACCCACCGCATAGAATGGATAACCCAGGCACACCAGCGCATCCGCGCCCAGTTCGTCGGCCAGCAGGCTCGCCATGCGCCCCCCCATGGACTTGCCACCCACGGCCAGCTTGCCCGCGACCAAAGGTCGCACTTGCCGGTACACCTCGCGCCAGCATTCAAGCAACACCTTCTGCGGGTTAGGCGGCCGCTTGCCACCGGTAACCCTGCGCTCGGCCATGTACGGGAACTCGAAGCGCACTACCGCTACCCCAAGAGCCGCAAGCCTTTGCGCCATTTCGTCCATGAACCCGCTGTCCATCGGCGCGCCCGCGCCATGGGCCAGGATCAGGCACCCCTTGTAGCCCTCTTTACCTTCAACCGGCGGAGGATCGCAGCGCAAGCCTGGGACATTTGCGACCTTCGCCCATTGATCCCCGTCAATACCGGCACTTTGCCCATTAATCATGCTTGCCTCGCTGTAAAGCCTGCCAAATAACCGTGGATGGGAACCCATACATGAACACAACCAGCAGTACCGCCTATAACTACAAGGTGGTCCGCCAATTCGCCATCATGACGGTGGTGTGGGGAATCGTCGGGATGGGGCTCGGCGTCTTCATCGCCGCCCAGCTCGCCTGGCCGTCCCTCAACTTCGACCTCCCCTGGACCAGCTTCGGCCGCCTGCGCCCCCTGCATACCAATGCGGTGATCTTCGCGTTCGGCGGCTGCGCACTGTTCGCCACCTCCTATTATTCGGTGCAACGCACCTGCCAGACCACCCTGTTCGCACCGGGCCTGGCCGCGTTCACGTTCTGGGGCTGGCAACTGGTTATCCTGCTGGCGGCCATCAGCCTGCCGCTGGGCTACACCAGCTCCAAGGAATACGCCGAACTGGAATGGCCGATCGACATTCTGATAACCATCGTCTGGGTGGGCTACGCCATCGTGTTCTTTGGCACGCTGATGAAGCGCAACACCAAACACATCTACGTCGGCAACTGGTTCTTCGGCGCCTTCATCCTGACCGTGGCGCTGCTGCACATCGTCAACAACCTGGAGCTGCCGGTCAGCCTGACCAAATCCTACTCGGTCTACGCTGGCGCCACCGATGCCATGGTGCAGTGGTGGTACGGCCATAACGCGGTGGGCTTCTTCCTGACCGCAGGCTTCCTGGGGATGATGTACTACTACGTGCCCAAGCAGGCCGAACGGCCAGTGTATTCGTATCGCTTGTCGATCGTGCACTTCTGGGCGCTGATCACCCTGTACATCTGGGCCGGCCCTCACCACCTGCATTACACCGCCCTGCCCGACTGGGCGCAGTCGCTGGGCATGGTGATGTCGCTGATCCTGCTGGCACCCAGCTGGGGCGGCATGATCAACGGCATGATGACCCTGTCGGGCGCCTGGCACAAACTGCGCAGCGATCCGATCCTGCGCTTCCTGGTGGTGTCGCTGGCGTTCTACGGCATGTCCACCTTCGAAGGGCCAATGATGGCCATCAAGACGGTCAACGCCCTGTCCCACTACACCGACTGGACCATCGGCCACGTCCACGCCGGCGCTCTCGGCTGGGTAGCGATGATCTCGATCGGCGCGCTATACCACACCATCCCCAAAGTGTTCGGCAAAGAACGCATGTACAGCCTCGGCCTGATCAATGCGCACTTCTGGCTGGCCACCATCGGTACCGTACTGTACATCGCCTCGATGTGGGTCAACGGCATCGCCCAGGGCCTGATGTGGCGCGCGGTCAACAGCGACGGCACGCTGACCTACTCGTTCGTGGAAACTTTGGTGGCCAGCCACCCAGGCTTTGTCGTGCGCTTCGTCGGCGGCGCGATCTTCCTCAGCGGCATGTTCCTGATGGCCTGGAACACCTGGCGCACCGTGCGTTCGCCAGCGCTTGACGTCGCCCCTGCGAACGCCCAGTTGGCTTGAGGAGAAACGCCTGATGAAACATGAAGTCATCGAGAAAAACGTCGGCCTGATGGCCCTGCTGATGGTATTTGCCGTCAGCATCGGCGGCCTGACCCAGATCGTCCCGCTGTTCTTCCAGGACGTCACCAACAAACCGGTGGAGGGCATGAAGCCCTATACCGCGCTGCAACTGGAAGGCCGCGATGTCTACATCCGCGAAGGCTGCGTGGGCTGCCACTCGCAGATGATCCGCCCGTTCCGCGCCGAAACCGAGCGTTACGGCCACTACTCGGTGGCCGGTGAAAGCGTGTGGGACCACCCGTTCCTGTGGGGTTCCAAGCGCACCGGGCCGGACCTGGCCCGGGTCGGTGGCCGCTACTCGGACGACTGGCACCGTGCGCACCTGTACAACCCGCGCAACGTGGTGCCGGAGTCGAAGATGCCATCCTACCCGTGGCTGGTTGCCCAGCAGGTCGACAACAGCCACACCGACGTCAAGATGCGCACCCTGCGCACCCTGGGCGTGCCGTACACCGACGACGACATTGCCAGCGCCCGCGAAGCGGTCAAGGGCAAGACCGAGATGGATGCGCTGGTCGCCTACCTGCAGGTGCTCGGCACCGCGATCAAGAACAAGAGGTGAGTGCGATGGAAATGGACATCGGCATGATCCGCGGGTTGGGCACCCTGGTGGTGATGATTGCCTTCATCGGCCTCACCCTGTGGGTCTTCAACCGCCGCCGCGACCGTGATTTCGCCGAAGCGCGCCTGCTGCCCTTCGTCGACGACCGCCTGCCCCCTGCCGGGCAGGAGCCTGCTGCAAAAAGGAGTAACGGGCAATGACCACGTTCTGGAGTACGTACATCAGCGTACTGACCATCGGTAGCCTGATTGGCCTGACCTGGCTGCTGCTCGCCACGCGCAAGGGCCAGAGCAACAACACCACTGACGAGACCATGGGCCATAGCTTCGACGGCATCGAGGAGTACGACAACCCGCTGCCCAAGTGGTGGTTCTGGCTGTTCGTTGGCACCTTGGTGTTCTCGGTCGGCTATTTGATCCTCTACCCGGGCCTGGGCAACTGGAAAGGCATCCTGCCGGGCTATGAAAATGGCTGGACCGGCGCCAACGAATGGCAGAAGGAAATGGACAAGGCCGATGCCAGGTTCGGTCCGATCTTCGCCAAATACGCCGCCATGCCCGTGGAAGAAGTGGCAAAGGATCCGCAGGCGCTGAAAATGGGCAGTCGCCTGTTTGCCTCAAACTGCTCGGTGTGCCACGGTTCCGATGCCAAGGGCGCCTTTGGTTTCCCCAACCTCACCGACAGTGACTGGCGCTGGGGTGGCGATCCGGAAACCATCAAGACCACCATCATGGGCGGGCGCCATGGCGTGATGCCGGCCTGGGCCGAAGTGATCGGTGACCAGGGCGTGGCCGATGTGGCTGCATTCGTGGTCAGCAAACTCGATGGCCGCACATTGCCTGAGGGCGCGAAGGCCGACGTCGAGAACGGGCAGAAGATCTTTGCTGCCAACTGCGTGGCCTGCCACGGCCCGGAAGGCAAAGGTACACCCGCCATGGGCGCACCGAACCTGACCCACCCGCAGGCGTTCATCTACGGTTCGAGCTTTGCCCAGCTGCAGCAGACCATTCGTTATGGTCGTCAGGGGCAAATGCCGGCGCAGGCCGAGATCCAGGGCAATGACAAGGTGCACTTGCTGGCGGCTTATGTGTATAGCCTGTCGCGGGAGGGTTCGGCCGAGACTGTGACTGCACAGTGAGTTCGCCGAAAGGGATTTGGCGCCTGTTAGAGAAAGGGATTTGGCGCCTGTGAGATCGAGCGCCGCCCGCGCGGCGCATCGCGAGCTGCGCTCGCTCCTACGTTTGTTTCGGGCCAGTCCCTCCTGTGCCAGGCGCGCGCGACCGCCTGGCCCGTACCACGCGAAATCGCGACATGCGCCAAGGCGTTCGCGCGCAAATCCCACAGGAATGATTGGCCCGAAACAAACGTAGGAGCGAGCGCAGCTCGCGATGCGCCGCGCGGACGGCGCTCGATCTCTGCCCCACCACAACACTCAACCCTTTCCCCCCCCGCCCCACCACAACACTCAACCCTTACACCCCGCCCCACCACAACACTCAACCCTTTCCCCCCGCCCCACCACAACACTCAACCCTTACATCCCCCCTCAGCCCCCTTCCCTTGCACCCCCACCGAACACAACTAAGCTTGTTGCCTCAATGGGCATCGCTGCGAAAGGAGCGATGCAGACGCGGTGCATGGCCTGTCGCCGCCCCAAAAAAAGCTTGACCGATCGATCAGAAAAAGGTGAAAAACGGTACACATTACAAATATTTATTTGTGTACAATCGCCAAGACCCGATCCCTGCGGGACATCAGTGAACGGGCCTGGACACGGGTCGGCGTACCAAAGTTGCGTTGCGGTAACCTTGCTGGTTATCAATACTGGCGCCGATTTTTCGACCAACAAGAACATCAAAACCGTGGAACCTTAGAATGAGCACAGCAATCAGTCCGACTGCTTATAACTATAAGGTCGTCCGCCAGTTCGCCATCATGACGGTGGTCTGGGGGATCCTTGGCATGGGCCTCGGCGTCTTCATCGCCTCGCAGCTGGTGTGGCCGCAGCTGAACCTGGACCTTCCCTGGACCAGCTTCGGCCGCCTGCGCCCGCTGCACACCAACCTGGTGATCTTCGCCTTCGGGGGCTGTGCGCTGTTCGGCACCAGCTACTACGTGGTGCAGCGCACCTGCCAGACCCGGCTGATCTCCGACAGCATGGCCGCCTTCACCTTCTGGGGTTGGCAAGCCGTCATCGTCGGCGCGCTGATCACCCTGCCGATGGGCTACACCACCACCAAGGAATACGCCGAGCTCGAGTGGCCGCTGGCGATCCTGCTGGCTATCGTCTGGGTTACCTACGGCCTGGTGTTCTTCGGCACCATCGTCAAGCGCAAGACCAAGCACATCTATGTCGGCAACTGGTTCTACGGCGCCTTCATCGTGGTGACCGCGATGCTGCACATCGTCAACCACATCTCGCTGCCGGTGAGCCTGTTCAAGTCGTACTCGGCCTACTCCGGCGCCACCGACGCGATGATCCAGTGGTGGTATGGCCACAACGCCGTGGGCTTCTTCCTCACCACCGGTTTCCTGGGGATGATGTACTACTTCGTGCCCAAGCAGGCCGAGCGGCCAATCTACTCGTATCGCTTGTCGATCGTGCACTTCTGGGCGCTGATCACCCTGTACATCTGGGCTGGCCCGCACCACCTGCACTACACCGCCCTGCCTGACTGGGCGCAGTCGCTGGGCATGGTGATGTCTATCATCCTGCTGGCGCCAAGCTGGGGCGGCATGATCAACGGCATGATGACCCTGTCGGGCGCCTGGCACAAACTGCGCACCGACCCGATCCTGCGCTTCCTGGTGGTGTCGCTGGCGTTCTACGGTATGTCCACCTTCGAAGGCCCGATGATGGCCATCAAGACCGTGAACTCACTGTCGCACTACACCGACTGGACCATTGGCCACGTCCACGCCGGCGCCCTCGGCTGGGTGGCAATGATCTCGATCGGCGCCGTGTACCACATGATCCCGAAACTCTACGGCCGCGAGCAGATGCACAGCATTGGCCTGATCAACGCGCACTTCTGGCTGGCCACCATCGGCACCGTGCTGTACATCGCCTCGATGTGGGTCAACGGCATTACCCAAGGCCTGATGTGGCGCGCCATCAACGATGACGGCACCCTCACCTACTCCTTCGTCGAAGCCCTGCAGGCCAGCCACCCTGGCTACATCGTCCGCGCCCTGGGCGGTGCGTTCTTCGCCAGCGGCATGCTGCTGATGGCCTACAACGTATTCCGTACCGTACGTGCCGCCAACCCGGCACAGGCTGAAGAGGCCGCCAAGATCGTCGTTGTGGGAGCGCACTGATGAAGCATGAAGCCGTCGAGAAGAACATAGGCCTGCTGGCCTTCTTCATGGTCATCGCCGTGAGCGTCGGTGGCCTGACCCAGATCGTCCCGCTGTTTTTCCAGGACGTCACCAACAAGCCGGTCGAGGGCATGAAGCCGCGCACCGCGCTGGAGCTGGAAGGCCGCGATATTTACATCCGCGAAGGCTGCGTGGGCTGCCACTCGCAGATGATCCGCCCGTTCCGTGCCGAAACCGAGCGTTACGGCCACTACTCGGTAGCCGGTGAGAGCGTGTGGGACCATCCGTTCCTGTGGGGTTCCAAGCGCACCGGGCCGGACCTGGCCCGCGTCGGTGGCCGCTACTCCGATGACTGGCACCGTGCGCACCTGTACAACCCGCGCAACGTGGTACCGGAATCGAAGATGCCGTCCTACCCGTGGCTGGTCGAGAACAAGCTCGACGGCAAAGACACCGCGAAGAAGATGGAAGTGCTGCGCACACTCGGCACCCCGTACACCGACGCCGACATTGCCGGCGCTCGTGACGCGGTCAAGGGCAAGACCGAAATGGACGCCATCGTCGCGTACCTGCAGGGTCTTGGCACCATCATCAAAAGCAAACGGTGACACTGATGGATATCGGGATGATTCGCGGCCTGGGCACCGTCGTGGTGATGGTGGCCTTCGTGGGCCTGGCGCTGTGGGTGTTCAACCCACGGCGTAAAAAGGACTTCGACGAAGCGACCCAACTGCCCTTCGCGGATGACCCCGAGGCCACCCGGCACGTCGAGCAAGCAAAAGCTTCTGGGAGCAAACAACAATGACAACCTTCTGGAGTCTGTACGTTACCGTCCTGACCCTGGGCACCATCTTCTCGTTGACCTGGCTGCTGCTGTCGACCCGCAAGGGCCAGCGCGAAGAGGTTACCGACGAAACCGTCGGGCATGCCTTCGATGGCATCGAGGAGTACGACAACCCGCTGCCGAAATGGTGGTTCTGGCTGTTCGTCGGCACCATCATCTTCGCCCTCGGCTACCTGGTGCTGTACCCGGGCCTGGGCAACTGGAAAGGCATCCTGCCGGGCTATTCGTACCTGGATAACGACAAGCAGACCGAGTTTTCCAACGGCCAGCCGGGCTGGACCGGCGTGCACGAGTGGGAAAAGGAAATGGCCAAGGCCGACGCCCGCTTCGGGCCGATCTTCGCCAAGTTCGCGGCCATGCCCATCGTGGATGTGGCCAAGGACCCGCAGGCATTGAAAATGGGCGCGCGGCTGTTCGCCTCCAACTGCTCGGTGTGCCACGGTTCCGACGCCAAGGGCGCCTTCGGCTTCCCCAACCTCACCGACAATGACTGGCGCTGGGGCGGCGAGCCGGAAACCATCAAGACCACCATCATGGGCGGGCGCCATGGCGTGATGCCGGCCTGGGCCGAAGTAATCGGTGACCAGGGCGTGGCCGATGTGGCTGCATTCGTGGTCAGCAAACTCGATGGCCGCACATTGCCTGAGGGCGCGAAAGCCGATGTCGAGAACGGGCAGAAGATCTTTGCTGCCAACTGCGTGGCCTGCCACGGGCCGGAAGGCAAAGGTACACCCGCCATGGGCGCACCGAACCTGACCCACCCGCAGGCGTTCATCTACGGTTCGAGCTTTGCCCAGCTGCAGCAGACCATTCGTTATGGCCGCCAGGGGCAGATGCCGGCCCAGGAACAGCTGCAGGGCAACGACAAGGTGCACTTGCTGGCGGCTTATGTTTACAGCCTGTCGCACCAGGCTGAACCGGCCAAGGCTGAGTAAGGCAGGCCTGGCCTCTTCGCGGGTAAACCCGCTCCTACACAGGATCCTTGTAGGAGCGGGTTTACCCGCGAAGAGGCCGGTACTGGCACAGCATTTCTCGCAGGCAAGTGACCTGGATCAATTGACACCCGCCATAACACGTTTCATACCACGAACCCAACGCGACTAAAGGTCGCAGTGCGATCCCATACCGCCCTCAGCGGCGTATCATGGACCGCAGAGCGCTAGCAGATTGCGCGAGACTGCGGCCCGCACGCACAGGCCGCGGCGTTTCTCCACTGCCGTGGGACTTGATGATGAGCAAGCAAATTCCGGTACATGATGTCACCCCGCCTGCCAGCAAAGGGAAGGATTCCGTCGACCTCTACGCTTCCCGGGAAAAGATCTACACCCGCGCCTTCACCGGCCTGTTCCGTCGCCTGCGCATGGTCGGGGGTGCCGCACTGTTCCTGCTGTACTTCGGCACCGTGTGGCTGAACTGGGGTGGTCACCAAGCTGTGTGGTGGAA
Organism: Pseudomonas sp. LTR0; assembly: GCF_036630035.1. Classification (NCBI taxonomy): domain Bacteria; kingdom Pseudomonadati; phylum Pseudomonadota; class Gammaproteobacteria; order Pseudomonadales; family Pseudomonadaceae; genus Pseudomonas; species Pseudomonas sp. LTR0. The sequence continues at coordinate 1,692,022 of NZ_CP123734.1, read as the reverse complement.
CCTGCCCGAACGCAAGTTCTACATCTTCGGCGCTACCATCTGGCCGCAAGACTTCATCCTGCTCTCGGGCATTCTCATCGTCGCCGCCTTCGGCCTGTTCTTCATCACGGTGTTCGCCGGCCGGGTGTGGTGCGGCTATACCTGTCCGCAAAGCGTGTGGACCTGGATTTTCATGTGGTGCGAAAAGGTCACCGAGGGTGATCGCAACCAGCGCATGAAGCTCGACAAAGCCCCCATGAGCGGCAACAAGTTCCTGCGCAAATTCGCCAAGCACAGCCTGTGGCTGCTGATCGGCTTTGTCACCGGCATGACCTTCGTCGGCTACTTCTCGCCGATCCGTGAACTGGTGATTGAATTCTTCACCGGCCAGGCCGATGGCTGGGCGTACTTCTGGGTCGGCTTTTTCACCCTCGCCACTTACGGCAACGCCGGCTGGCTGCGCGAACAGGTGTGCGTGTACATGTGCCCCTATGCACGCTTCCAGAGCGTGATGTTCGACAAAGACACGCTGATCGTGTCCTACGACCCACGCCGTGGCGAAACCCGCGGGCCACGAAAAAAGGACGCTGACTACAAGGCCCAAGGCCTGGGCGACTGCATCGACTGCACCATGTGCGTGCAGGTCTGCCCTACCGGCATCGATATCCGTGACGGCCTGCAGATCGAGTGCATTGGCTGCGCCGCCTGTATCGATGCCTGCGACAGCATCATGGACAAGATGAACTACCCCAAAGGCCTGATCAGCTACACCACCGAACACAACCTGTCCGGACAGAAGACCCACATGCTGCGCCCGCGCCTGATCGGCTATGCCGTGGTACTGCTGGTGATGATGATCGGGCTGGCGACGGCCTTCGCCACCCGTTCGCTGGTCGGCTTCGACGTCAGCAAAGACCGTGTGCTGTACCGCGAAAACGCCCAGGGCCGGATCGAGAACGTGTACAGCCTGAAGGTGATGAACAAGGACCAGCGCGATCACGTCTACGTGCTGGACGCGGCCGGCCTGCCGGACCTCAAGCTCGAAGGCCAACGCGAAATCCGCGTGGCAGCCGGTGATATCGTCAGCCTTCCCGTGCAGCTGTCGGTTGCCCCCGAGAAACTGCCATCGACCACCAACGAAATCACCTTCATCCTCAAGAGCGCCGACGACAGTGACGCCCAGGTTGAAGCCAAGAGCCGTTTCATCGGCCCACAGATCCGCTAAGAGAGATAACGCACAATGCCTGCCGCCACCGCCGCCAGCCCCTGGTACAAGCACCTCTGGCCCTGGATCATCATCGGCATCCTCACCACCTCGGTGTGCCTGAGCCTGACCATGGTCAGCATCGCTGTGCATAACCCGGACAACCTGGTGAACGACAACTACTACGAGGCCGGCAAAGGCATCAACCGCTCACTGGACCGTGAATTGCTGGCGCAGAAGCTAGGCTTGAAGGCCAGTGTGCACCTCGATGAGCTGACTGGCGAAGTGGACCTGCGTCTGACCGGTAACAGCGACCCGCAAAGCCTGGATCTGAACCTGATTTCGCCAACCCAGCCAGAGAAAGACCGCAAGGTGCTGCTAAGCCGGGTAGAAGCAGGGCGCTATGTGGGGCAGCTGGAAGACAAGGTCGACGGGCGCCGCTTTGTCGAACTGCTGGGTAGCGAAGGGGGCCAGGTGTGGCGCTTGTTCGAAGAGGAAAAAGTGGCGCATGGTGTGACCTTGCAGCTGGGTGATGAAGCACTGCAAGGCGCCGAACACCAATAGTCGTACCACTTCTCCCTGTGTAGGAGCGGGCTTGCCCGCGAATGCGATAGCTCAGGCAACGTTGTTTTCAGGCCTGACGCATTCGCGGGCAAGCCCGCTCCTACAGGTTTCGATTCAGGCCGGCCGATCTGTAAGGCAATGACGCAATGACCCAACCCACCCCCTGCTACCACTGCGCCCTGCCCGTCCCCGCCGGCAGCCGCTTCACCGCCGTGGTCCTCGGCCAGCCCCGGCAGTTCTGCTGCCCAGGTTGCCAGGCGGTGGCCGAGTCGATCGTCGCTGGAGGCCTGGAGCACTACTACCAGCACCGCAGTGACGCTAGCGCCAACCCCGAAGCCCTGCCCAGGCAGTTGCAGGACGAGCTGGCCCTTTACGACCGCAGTGACGTGCAACAAACCTTCGTCCGCCACCAGGGCGAGCTGGCCGAAACCACCCTGCTGGTCGAAGGCATCAGTTGCGCTGCCTGCGGGTGGCTGATCGAAAAGCACTTGCGCAACCTGCCCGGTGTCGCCGAAGCGCGCCTGAACCTGTCCAATCACCGCCTGTTGCTGAACTGGGATGACCAGCAGCTACCGCTGTCGCGCCTGCTCGCCGAGCTGCGACAGATCGGCTACGCCGCCCACCCCTATCAGCCCGACAAGGCCACCGAGCAGCTGGCCCGGGAAAACCGTAGCGCCTTGCGCCGCCTGGGCGTGGCCGGGCTGCTGTGGTTCCAGGCAATGATGGCAACCATGGCAACCTGGCCGGAGTTCAACATCGACCTGTCGCCCGAACTGCACACCATTCTGCGCTGGGTTGCGCTGTTCCTCACCATCCCCATCGTGTTCTACAGCTGCGCGCCATTCTTCAAAGGCGCGGCACGCGACCTGCGCACCCGCCACCTGACCATGGACGTTTCAGTGTCGCTGGCCATTGGCCTTGCCTTCGGTGCTGGCATCTGGACGGCCATCACCGGCAGCGGCGAGCTGTATTTCGACACCGTGGGCATGTTCGCCCTGTTTCTCCTCACCGGCCGCTACCTGGAACGCCGAGCCCGAGAACGCACGGCTGCGGCCACTGCGCAGCTGGTCAACCTGCTGCCGGCCTCGTGCCTGCGCCTGGACGCCTTCGGCCGCAGCGAGCGCATCCTCCTTGGCGAACTGCACTGCGGTGACACCGTGCAAGTGCTGCCAGGCGCAGTAATCCCGGCCGACGGGCGTATCGTAGAAGGCCGCTCCAGCGTCGACGAATCACTGCTGACCGGCGAATACCTGCCACAGCCCCGCCAAGTAGGCGAACGGGTCACCGGCGGCACGTTGAACGTCGAAAGCACCCTTAACGTGGAAGTCGAAGCCCTCGGTCACGATTCACGGTTATCGGCCATCGTCCGCCTGCTGGAGCGCGCCCAGACCGAAAAACCGCGCCTGGCGGAAATTGCCGACCGCGCCTCGCAGTGGTTCCTGCTGTTTTCGCTGCTGGCCGCCGTTGCCATCGGCCTGTGGTGGTGGCACCTGGACCCGACGCGGGCGTTCTGGATCGTGCTGGCGATGCTGGTGGCAACCTGCCCCTGTGCGCTGTCGCTGGCCACGCCAACTGCGCTTACGGCCGCCACCGGCACCTTGCACAAGCTCGGCCTGCTGGTGACCCGCGGCCATGTGCTGGAAGGCCTGAACCAGATCGACACGGTAATCTTCGACAAGACCGGCACACTGACCGAGGGCCGCCTGGCCTTGCGCAGCATTCGCCCGCTCGGCAGCCAGGCAGCCGACCGCTGCCTGGCCCTTGCCGCCGCGCTGGAAAACCGCTCCGAGCACCCCATCGCCCGCGCCTTCGGTCGTACCGCCACGCCTGCCGATGATGTGCAGACCATACCTGGCCTCGGCCTGGAAGGGCTGGTGGACGGGCAGCGCCTGCGCATTGGCCAGGCCACCTTCGTCTGCGCCTTGAGCGGCGCGCAAATCCCCGCCGTGCCAGAGCCGCGCGGCCAATGGCTGCTGCTGGGCGACCGCCAGGGGCCATTGGCCTGGTTTGGCCTGGACGACCGTCTGCGCGACGATGCCCCGGCCCTGCTCGCTGCCTGCAAGGCACGTGGCTGGCGCACGCTGCTGCTATCGGGCGACAGCTCGCCAATGGTTGCCGAAGTGGCCGCACAACTGGGCATCGACCAGGCCATTGGCGGCCTGCGGCCAGACGACAAGCTTGACCGGCTGAAAGCCCTGCAGGCACAGGGGCGCAAAGTGCTGATGCTCGGCGACGGTGTCAACGATGTGCCGGTGCTGGCCGCCGCCGACATCAGCATCGCGATGGGTAGCGCCACCGACCTTGCCAAGACCAGCGCCGATGCCGTACTGCTGTCCAACCGCCTGCAGGCGCTGGTGCAGGCCTTCGACCTGGCCCGTCGAACGCGGCGCAACATCCTCGAGAACCTGCTGTGGGCGACCCTGTATAATGGCCTGATGTTGCCGTTTGCCGCGCTCGGCTGGATCACGCCGGTGTGGGCCGCCATCGGCATGTCGGTCAGCTCGCTGATCGTGGTGCTCAATGCCCTGCGCCTGACCCGTATGCCCGTGGCCTCTGGCCCGCTGCCCCACGAAGCCCCTTTACCCGGGAGGAAGTCGCCATGCCCGCCCTCTATGTCATGATTCCGGCAGCCCTGCTGCTGGTCGGCGTGGCCGTGTACATCTTCTTCTGGGCGGTAGACAGCGGCCAGTACGACGACCTTGAAGGCCCCGCCCACAGCATCCTGTTCGACGATCAGGACCCGCGCCACCAGGCGGCCGTGAAGCCTGACGACGCCCCGGCCGACACCGACAAGGAACCACCTCCCCGTGCCTGACCTGCTTCCGCTGCTGGGCTCGGCACTGGTCCTTGGCCTGCTGGGTGGCGGTCACTGCCTGGGCATGTGCGGTGGCCTGATGGGCGCACTGACCTTGGCCATCCCCCCCGAACAACGCGGCAAGCGTCTGCGCCTGTTGCTGGCGTATAACCTGGGGCGCATTTTCAGCTATGCCTGCGCCGGCCTGTTGCTGGGCCTGGCAGGCTGGGCCGTGGCCAGCAGCCCGGCAGCGCTGGCGCTGCGGGTGGCTGCGGCGCTGCTGCTGATTGCCATGGGCCTGTACCTGGCCGGCTGGTGGAGCGGGCTGACCCGTATCGAGGCACTTGGCCGCGGGTTGTGGCGGCATATTCAGCCGCTGGCGTCGCGCTTGCTGCCAGTGTCCAGCCTGCCCCGGGCGTTGCTGCTGGGCGCCTTGTGGGGCTGGCTGCCGTGCGGTTTGGTTTACAGCACCCTGCTGTGGGCGGCCAGCCAGGGCAACGCCGGGTACAGCGCGGTGTTGATGCTCGCGTTCGGGGTGGGCACCTGGCCGGTGTTGCTGGCAACCGGGCTGGCTGCCGAACGGGTAAACGCCCTGTTGCGGCGACGCAGCGTGCGCGTGGCGGGCGGTGTGCTGGTGATGCTATTCGGTGTCTGGACCCTGCCGGGCCCACACCAGCACTGGCTGATGGGGCATTGACGGGGGCTGCAAGGCAGCCCCAATGCCCTTGATACAAATCAACACAGTTTCCTACAGACGGCCATAGACTCCGGTGCACTGCTGCTCTTTCCGGGGACTACCCTCATGCTCGACGAACTACGTTGGGATACCGACCTGATCCGCCGCTACGATCTCGCCGGGCCACGCTACACCTCTTACCCAACCGCCGTGCAACTGCACAGCGAGGTGGGTTCGTTCGACCTGCTCAACGCCCTGCGCGAGAGCCGACGGGCCGTGCGCCCGCTGTCGCTGTACGTGCATGTGCCGTTCTGCGCCAACATCTGCTACTACTGCGCCTGCAACAAGGTCATCACCAAGGACCGCGCGCGCGCCGCGCCCTACCTGCAGCGCCTGGAGCAGGAAATCCAGTTGATCGCCTGCCACCTGGACCCTAAACAACGTGTTGAACAGCTGCATTTTGGCGGAGGCACACCAACCTTCCTCAGCCATGTGGAACTGCGCCAACTGATGGCCACCCTGCGCCAGCACTTCCACCTGCTGGACGACGATTCCGGCGACTACGGCATCGAGATCGACCCTCGCGAAGCCGACTGGTCGACCATGGGCCTGCTTCGCGAACTGGGCTTCAACCGCGTCAGCCTGGGTGTGCAGGACCTTGACCCGGCCGTACAACGGGCGATCAACCGCCTGCAGAGCCTGGAGCAGACCCGCACCCTGATCGAGGCTGCCCGCACGCTACAGTTTCGCTCGGTCAACCTCGACCTGATCTACGGCCTGCCCAAGCAAACCCCGGAAGGCTTCGCCCGCACCGTCGAAGAGGTGATCCGCCTGCAGCCCGACCGCCTGTCGGTGTTCAACTATGCCCACCTTCCAGAGCGTTTCATGCCGCAACGGCGCATCGACAGCAACGACCTGCCCAGCGCCGCCGCCAAGTTGGAGATGCTGCACGCCACCATCGACCAACTGACCGCCGCCGGTTACCGCTACATCGGCATGGACCACTTCGCCCTGCCCGACGACGAACTGGCCATTGCCCAGGAAGAAGGCACCTTGCAGCGCAACTTCCAGGGCTACACCACCCACGGGCACTGCGACCTGATTGGCCTGGGCGTGTCGGCGATCAGCCAGATCGGCGACCTGTACTGCCAGAACAGCAGTGACCTCAGCACCTACCAGGACAGCCTGTCCAACGCCCAGCTGGCCACCCAGCGCGGCTTGCTGTGCAACCACGACGACCGTATACGCCGGGCGGTGATCCAGCAGCTGATCTGCCATTTCGAGCTGGATTTCGAGCCCATCGAACAGGCCTTCACCCTTGACTTTCGCGGTTACTTCAACGACCTCTGGCCCGAGCTGCTGACCTTGCAGCGCGACGGCCTGATCAGCCTGGACGACAAGGGTATTCGCATCCTGCCGGCCGGCCGGCTGCTGGCGCGCTCGGTATGCATGGTGTTCGACGCGTATCTGGCAATGCACAACCGCCAGCGTTTCTCGCGGGTGATCTGAAAAACAAGGCGTTCACCGCATGGACAAGCTTCCTTGTCAGGCACACTATGAGCACACAAGGACTCCCGGCAGGCCACCTGCCGGGGTTTCGCCAGCGCGCACCATCACCGCGCACACTGGCCTACACCCTGTGTCGTGAGTTACCCTTACGACTTATGTGTGCTTTCCCACAAGGATCGATTCAAATGTCCGAGCCAGTCAAACTGCGCCCACACAACCAGGCCCATTGCAAGGATTGCAGCCTGGCCCCCCTGTGCCTGCCTCTTTCGCTGAACCTGGAAGACATGGACGCACTGGATGAAATCGTCAAACGCGGGCGACCGCTCAAGAAAGGCGAGTTTCTGTTCCGCCAGGGTGACAGTTTTGGCTCGGTCTACGCAGTACGTTCCGGGGCCCTGAAAACCTTCAGCCTCAGCGACAGCGGCGAAGAGCAGATCACGGGCTTCCACCTGCCCAGCGAACTGGTCGGCCTGTCGGGCATGGATACCGAGGCCTACCCGGTATCGGCCCAGGCCCAGGAAACCACTTCGGTGTGTGAAATCCCCTTCGAGCGGCTTGACGAGCTTTCGGTGCAACTGCCGCAGCTGCGTCGCCAGCTGATGCGGGTAATGAGCCGCGAAATCCGCGACGACCAGCAAATGATGTTGCTGCTGTCGAAAAAGACCGCCGACGAGCGCATTGCCACCTTCCTGGTCAACCTGTCGGCGCGCTTCCGCGCCCGCGGCTATTCGGCCAATCAGTTCCGCCTGAGCATGTCGCGCAACGAAATCGGCAACTACCTTGGCCTGGCCGTAGAAACCGTGTCGCGGGTGTTCACCCGCTTCCAGCAGAACGGCCTGCTGCGCGCCGAGGGCAAGGAAGTGCACATTCTCGACCCGATCCAGCTGTGCGCGCTGGCCGGTGGTGCAATCGAGGCCTGAGGCCACGTTTAGCGGGTATACTTGGGCATTCGTTTTCCCAGGATACCCGCAACAATGCACAGCGACGCCTTCGACCTCAAAGCCCTGATCCGCCCGGTAGTGGACTTCCCCAAACCGGGTGTGATCTTCCGCGACATTACCCCGTTATTCCAGTCGCCACGCGGGCTGCGCTATGTGGCCGACCAGTTCATCGAGCGCTATGTCGAGGCTGAATTCAGCCACATCGGCGCCATGGACGCGCGGGGCTTCCTGATCGGCTCGATCATCGCCCACCAGCTGAACAAGCCGCTGATCCTGTTCCGCAAGCAGGGCAAGCTGCCGGCCGACGTGCTGAGCGAGGGTTACCAGACCGAGTACGGCGAGGCCTTCCTGGAAGTGCATGCCGACAGCCTGTGCGAAGGCGATTCGGTGTTGATCTTCGATGATTTGATAGCAACTGGCGGGACCCTGCTGGCGGCGGCCAACCTGGTGCGTCGTACCGGGGCGCAGGTGTTCGAGGCGGCGGCGATCATCGACCTGCCGGAACTGGACGGGTCGCGTCGGTTGCAAGCGGCCGGGGTGCCTACCTTCTGCCTGACCGAGTTTTCCCTCAGCGAGTACTGAGTGGGCTTTTGGGGCTGCTTTGCAGCCCCAATGAATCAGAGCGAAATGGGCCGGCGCCCTGCAAAGGCATGGGCCAAGGTACCGCCGTCCACCATCTCCAGCTCACCGCCCAGGGGCACACCATGGGCAATCCGCGACGCTACCAGCCCTTTCTCGCTCAGCAACTGGGCAATGTAATGCGCCGTCGCTTCGCCTTCCACCGTCGGGTTGGTCGCCAGGATCACCTCGGTAAAGGTGCCCTGCTCTTCGATCCGCGCCATCAGCTGCGGAATACCGATCGCCTCAGGCCCCAGGCCATCCAGCGGCGACAGGTGCCCCTTGAGCACGAAGTAACGGCCACGGTAGCCCGTCTGCTCCACCGCATACACATCGGTCGGCCCCTCGACCACGCACAGCTGGGTGTCGTCACGGCGCGGGTCGGCGCACTGCGGGCACAGCTCCTGCTCGGTCAGGGTGCGACACTGACGGCAGTGGCCCACCCCATCCATGGCCTGGGTCAAGGCCTGAGCCAGGCGCAGCCCACCGCTGCGGTCGCGCTCGAGCAGTTGCAGGGCCATGCGCTGGGCGGTTTTCTGACCGACACCTGGCAAGATGCGCAGGCCGTCGATCAGTTGGCGGATGAGGGGGCTGAAGCTCATGGGAAAGGCCTGACAATTCAATAAGAGGCGGTTTATACCCAGCGAGGGCGGTGGCGTCAAATCAGGTCACCCCAAGTCTACGCGGCCTGCAGTTATATGAGCGCAATTGCCTTGCACAAAACTGGAAAGCCACAGTGATCGTGCAAAATTTCAAAGTTCGAGCACAACAGTTGCACCCGACATAAAAAAGCAGACCGCGCCTGGGTTGAAATCTACGTAAAAAAAACGCCGCTGATATCAGCGGCGGTTTTGCGTATCGCAATGCCCTTAGAACGGCATCTTGAAGCCTGGCGGCAGCTGCATGCCGGCGGTCATGCCGCCCATCTTTTCCTGGCTGCTTTGCTCAACCTTGCGCACTGCGTCGTTCAGCGCAGCGGCAATGAGGTCTTCCAGTACTTCCTTGTCATCTTCATCAGTCGACATCAGGCTCTGGTCGATGCTGACGCGCTTGACGTCGTGACGACCGGTCATCACCACACTCACCAGCCCGCCACCGGACTGACCGGTGACTTCGGCGTTGGCCAGTTCTTCCTGCATCTTCTGCATTTTTTCCTGCATCTGCTGGGCCTGCTTCATCAGGCCGGCCATGCCACCTTTCATCATGGGGTATACCTCGATTGGGTCATGTGATGCGGCCCGGCACCGGGCCGGCCGCATGGTTATCCGTTACTGGCCCTGGCTGACCAGGGCTTCTACAGGCTCAATAGTATCCTGCCGCACCTTGGCGCCGAACAACTTGATCATCTGCTGGATCAACGGATCCTGCTCGATCGAAGCAACTGCATCCTGCTGGCGCTCGGCACGCTTGCGCGCTGCGGCCTGAGCCGGGGTTTCCTGCTCGGGCAGGATCAGCTCGATGCGCAGGTTCAGCGTGCGCCCCAGGTGCTGGTTGAGCGCTTCGTTCAGGCGCCGCTGCTGGGTCGCGTTGAACAGTGCCCCCTGGCCCGGGTCCAGATGCAGCAGCCAGTCGTCGCCATCGGCGGCAATCAGTGTACAGTTTGCCGCGATGTTGCCTGTCATCCCTGACACAGGCAACTGTGGGAATAATTCCAGCCATTGCAAGGCCAGGCCGGTGGCCGGTTTGGCTGCCGGCAACGGTTCGGCAGCCGGTTTGGACACGTCTTCCTGAACATGTTCGGCCAACTCGTCCAGGTAGCTGAAACCTGCCGGATCGCTTTCGCCGCCGTAATAGTCTTCGTCCAACGGTGGCTCATCGTCCCGGTCCATCCCCACGGCAGCGTAGGCAGACGGGTCGAAAGGCGGCTCGTCGTGTGCCGGGGCGGCCTGTGGGGGCGCCACCGGGGCAACAGGCTCGGGCGCAGGTGCCGGTTCAGGCGCGGGTTCGGCCGCTAACGGCGCGGGTGCAACGGCAGGCTCTTCCCACGGCAGGTCGACCACTTCGGCAACAGGCTCAGGTACGGAGATGGCCTCGGCTTCGGCCTTCAGCTCAACATCTGCCTCGGCCTCCGGTTCATGATCAGCCGTCGCGGGTGCAGGCACCTCCAGCTGCGGGGCTTGCGCTACAGGCTCCGCCGGCACAGCCGCAACAGGCGATGAAAGCGCGACCGGCGCCGCGGCTGCCACCTGCCCTGCAGGATCAGCTGTGGCCTGGCTGATCCCCGTTGGCTTTAGCACCGGCTTCGGTGCGTCGTCCGTGTCTGCCGGGCGGAACGCCAGCATACGCAGCAGCACCATCTCGAAGCCACCGCGCGGGTCCGGTGCAAGGGGCAGGTCACGACGGCCAATCAGGCCCATCTGATAATAGAACTGCACATCCTCGGCCGGCAGCGCCGATGCCAGCGCCAATACCCGCTCGCGATCACCCTGGCCGTTGTCTACCGCTTCGGGCAGCGCTTGGGCAATGGCTACACGGTGCAGCACATTGAGCATTTCGGCCAGAACACCCGACCAGTCCGGCCCTTGCTCGGCCAGGTTACGCACGGCCTCCAGCAAAGCCCTGGCATCGCCTTCGAGCAGTGCCTGCAAGACGCCATACACCTGGCCATGGTCGAGGCTACCCAACATGGCACGCACATCGGCGGCCAGTACCTTGCCTTCACCAAAGGCGATGGCCTGGTCGGTCAGGCTCATGGCATCACGCATGGAGCCATCGGCCGCACGGCCCAGCAGCCACAGGGCATCTTCCTCGAACGGCACGTTCTCGGCGGCCAGTACGTGACTGAGGTGCTCCACCACCCGCTCCGGGCTCATGTTCTTCAACGAGAACTGCAGGCAGCGCGACAGGATGGTGGCCGGCAGCTTCTGCGGGTCGGTGGTGGCGAGGATGAACTTGACGTAGGGCGGCGGCTCTTCCAGCGTCTTGAGCAAGGCGTTGAACGAGTGGGTCGAGAGCATGTGCACTTCGTCGATCAGGTAGACCTTGAAGCGCCCACGGCTGGGGGCGTACTGCACGTTATCGAGCAGTTCGCGAGTGTCCTCTACCTTGGTACGGCTGGCGGCGTCGATCTCGATCAGGTCGACGAAACGGCCTTCGTCGATCTCACGGCACACCGAACAGGTGCCACAGGGCGTGGAGGTGATGCCGGTTTCACAGTTCAGGCACTTTGCGATAATACGGGCGATGGTCGTCTTGCCCACGCCGCGGGTACCGGTGAACAGGTAGGCATGGTGCAGGCGCTGGTTGTCCAAGGCATTGATCAAGGCCTTGAGCACATGGGTCTGGCCGACCATTTCGCGGAACGAGCGCGGACGCCATTTTCGTGCAAGAACCTGATAACTCATCGAAAAACCATCGTAGCCTGATCGAGCGGAAGATCGCTAATGCTAGCGGAGCGGGGGCAAAATTGCACCCTGCGCAACTCGTCTAAGCTTGGAATGGCGCATTGTCCAGGGAGGATTGCCTTTGCGAAGACTGCTGGCCCTTTTACTGCTGTGGTCTACAAACAGCCTGGCTGACCAGCCGGTGCTGCGCTTTTCCGTCGTCGAGAGCTGGAGCATGCCGCTGGTACGCATCGAAGGCGATCAGCCAGTGGAGGGATTGCTTTACGACCTGATGCAAGCCGTTGCCAGGCAAGTGGGCGCTAGCCCCAAGTACCACGTCATGGCACGCCTGCGCCTGGAGGAGGCCATGAGCAGCGGCGATATTGATGTGCGCTGCCACGTCAGTACCCAATGGCTCAACGACCGCCCAAGGGATTTTGTGTGGAGTATCCCGCTGTTTCATCAGCGCGACGTACTGGTTGGCCGCGCTGGCGACAGCACCCCGTTACCCCCGGAGCAACTGCCACCTCAGGCGATCGGCACGGTGCTTGGCTACACCTATCCAACCCTGCAACCGCTGCTGGACCAAGGCCAGCTGCGCCGTGAGGACAGCCGCAGCCAGTTGCTGGTGCTGCAAAAGCTGCAGGCAGGCCGGTATCGCCATGCGGTAAGCAACCAGTTGTCGTTGCAGTGGTTCAACCAAGGGTTGCCAGCGGAGCAGCAATTGCAGGCGCTGGCAGTGCTGGACGAACAGGATTTGGGGTGCATGGTGCGCAACGATCCGGCGATACCGACTCAAGGGCTATTGCGGGCGCTGGCAAGAATGAAGCAGTCGGGGGAGATCGAGCGGATTTTGCAGCGGCATGGAGGGACGGGCGAGCCGGAGAGTATGTCTGTGGCCCAGCCCGAAATACCCAGCAAAATGCCGGCACACAGCCAGCGCAACTAACGGCCCTGCTCATTTCGCGAACGCTTGCGCAAACACTGTGGGAGCAACTGTCTTGCTCAATTTCTAAAAGCTGGCGCGATCCCTGTGGGAGCGGGCTTGCCCGCGAACACCGGCATAGCCGGTGCCATCCACCGCGTTATATTCTTCGCGGGCATGCCCGCTCCCACAGCGTTGAGCGGCACACTCACAATCTCTATCACAAACTCAATGTCACCGGCCTTTACGTTCAAACGCCAAGCTGACAGCATCCGCCTGCCCCCAGGCAATCTGCATGGCCCGCAACCCATGCTCCAATAACTGCCTGGCTTCTTCGTCCTGAATGCGCTCAAGCGCCCGCCGGCTATCACTGTAGGCGAACATCAGGTAGTGGGAAACATTCATCAACGCGAACCCCATCGGGACGATGCCTTTGCTGATCGCGCGGGAAAGGGATTTGCCTTGGGGAAGATCGAAGACGTGGGGGGCATCGGGGACCCGTTTTTCATGAGTTCACGATACCGGGCTGAGAGCACCCTTTCGCTTCCACACTTAGGGTGACAGTTGTACGCGGGGTGGAAGACCAGGGGTATGGCAAACCTGGCAGGCCCGAAGGCCTCCCACGCACAACCGTCATATCGACAGCCACCAAACCACCCAGGCTTCCACACCCGATCGCTGAACTGACAGCGACCGCGAAAGCCTAGTGGGCGAGGTTGACCGGAACAATCAGACGGGAGTCGACGGAACACGTAGGATAATTCGCTATGCCTGCCTGACGCGTAGGAGCTTTCCTAGACTGCTATCAGACCTATTTTAAAAGCAGACACTCTGATCATGTGCTTACTGTAATCGGGATCCCTGTCTTCACAGCAAAGCCCGTAAATACGCACTCAAGAACAACCCCACACCAAACACAAAATGCGTGACCAGGCTCTTCAGGCAGTTCCGCGCAGGTGTCGGCGTTCTGGACGCAAAGAACCCTGCCCCCATGGCCGGCTGCATGAAGCACAGCGGCGCCACGACTGTACCCATACCCACAACTACCGCAGGTAAAACAGTAGGCGATCGCAACCAGCCCTCCCCCACGATCACAAGCAGCAGCATCGCGAAAAGCACGCCGGTGGCGTAGTGAATCACCCATCCCCACGCCAACTCATTTCGCACCGGTTCCGCTTTGGCAATCGCTTGGTGCGAAGCACGCCCACCTAGCAGGTGCCCCGCCCAACGCCCGACCATGGCAAAGTTCAGCGTTGCCACACCCAACCGCCTCAGCAGCAGCCCCCACAGGTCCATCACTACTGTGGCGCCGATGCCAATCGGCAACGCAGCTAAAAACATAGCAGTAAACGTCATTGAACAAGCCCTCGAAAGTTGACAGTCCTTACCCATGCCGCGCAGCATAGAAGTTGAAGTCAACTTCAAGTCAAGGACCTGAAATGGACATTGCCGACGTCGCCAAACGCACAGGCGTACCTGCATCGACACTCCGCTACTACGAGAAGAAAGGCTTGCTCAAGTCCCTGGCCGAGCGCGGCCAGCGACGACAGTTTGCAGCCGATGTGGCGGACAGGCTGGCGCTGATCGCCCTGGGGCAGGCTGCGGGGTTTTCGTTGGATGAAGTCGGGGCGATGTTGGTGGACCTGCAGGTCGACCGGCAGATGCTGAATGCCAAGGCAGACGAACTTGACGCGCGGATCAGGCGCTTGCAGGCCATGAGCAAGGGGTTGCGCCATGCAGCTCAATGCCCTGAGAAAGATCATCTGGCATGCCCGAAATTTCAGCGGCTGATGAAGCTGTCGGCGGCGGGAGCACTGGGCGAAAAGCAGGAAAGAACGAAAGCGTTCGTTACAGATTGAGGTTTTCCGACCCCGGAAATGGAGGCGGCCCCACCAGCCACACCCCGGCACTCGATGTTCCCGCTATGGCTGCTCCCTTCCGGGCCTGACCAGGTTAACGGGTAATCAATGCGGGGGGACCGATGGGGCCACCACTACATGCCTCGCTGAGCAGCGAGTGGCGCCATTGTACCGGTCTTGCGAGCAGATACAACCTCCGGGGCGAGAAAAAGTCATCATTTCTCAATGACTTGTCAGAGTCGAGACGGCCTGGACGGGCCTCTCGCGGGTAAACCCTCCCCACAGGCACCGCTTGAATGTCGCAAGCAGTCCACCCTGTGGGAGCGGGCTTGCCCGCGAAGCAGGCGCCGCGATGGATGGCACCAGCTACGCCGGTGTTCGCGGGCACGCCCGCTCCCACAGGGTCGCGGATGCCTAGACCGCTATGCCCTGCTCAGCCAGGAAGGTAACGAAGGCATCTTCATCCAGCACCTTCACACCCAGCTCAGCAGCCTTGGCCAGCTTGGAGCCTGCCCCAGGCCCTGCCACCACGCAGTGGGTCTTGCCCGAAACGGAACCGGCTACCTTGGCCCCCAGGCTTTCCAATTTGTCCTTGGCAATGTCCCGGCTCATACGCTCTAGCGTCCCGGTCAAGACCCAAGTCTGCCCGGCCAGCGGCAAGCCTTCGGCTACCTTCTTCTCACAGCCCCAGTGCATGCCGAACGCCAGCAGCTGTGCCTCGATGTCCCGGGCCAGCTTCTGGTTCGCTTCATCCTTGAAGAACTCGCGCACCGCGTCAGCCTGCTTAGCCGCCAGGGCCTGGCGCAGGTCGATGCCGTCGGCGGCAATGATCTTGTCCAGGCTGTCGAGCCTGGCCACCAGCTTCTCGGCGCCGGTAGGGCCGACAGAGGCGATGTCGAGCTTGGCGATCATCCCGGCCAGGGTAGTGCTGGCAGCGAACTCGGCAGCCAGCTCGCCTTCGTCCTGCAACTGCATACCGCTGTCGAGCAGTTGCTGGATAACCTTCTGGTTGTGCTCGTCTTCAAAGAAGTTGTGGATCTCGTAGGCAACCTCCAGGCCGATGTCCGGCAGGTAGGTGAGCACCTGCGGCAGCGCCTGCTGCACGCGGGCCAGGCTACCCAGCGAGCGGGCCAGCACCTTGGCGGTCTCTTCGCCTACATCAGGAATGCCCAGGGCGTAGATGAAACGCGCCAGGCTCGGGCGTTTGCTTGCTTCAATGGCATCGAGCAACTTCCTGCTGGACACCTCGGCGAAGCCTTCAAGGCCGACGATCTGCTCGAACTGCAGCTTGTACAGGTCAGCCGGCGAGCCGATCAGGCCCTCATCCACCAACTGCTCGACGCTCTTCTCGCCCAGGCCGTCGATGTCCATAGCGCGGCGCGATACATAGTGAATGATCGCTTGCTTGAGCTGGGCGCCGCAGGCCAGGCGGCCGACACAGCGGTACACCGCGCCTTCGCTGGTGGTTTCCTTGCCTTTGCTGCGCTTTACCAGCCGGGTACGCTCGACCTGCGAGCCACAGACCGGGCATGCGCTTGGCACCTCTACCGGGCGGGCGTCTACCGGACGACGCTCAAGCACCACCTGCATCACCTGCGGGATCACATCACCGGCACGACGAATGATCACCGTATCGCCAATGCGCAGGCCCAGGCGGGCGATTTCGTCCATGTTGTGCAAGGTGGCGTTGGACACGGTCACACCGGCCACCTTGACCGGCTTCAGGCGCGCCACAGGCGTGACTGCACCCGTACGACCAACCTGGAACTCAACATCCAGCACCTCGGTCAGCTCTTCCATGGCCGGGAACTTGTGGGCAATCGCCCAGCGTGGCTCACGGGCGCGGAAGCCCAGCTCGCGTTGAGCGGCCAGGCTGTTGACCTTGAACACTACCCCGTCGATCTCATAAGGCAGGCTGTTACGCCGCTCGCCAATGTCACGGTAGTAGGCCAGGCACTCTTCGATGCCCGCAGCATGCTTGAGCTCGCGGCTGATCGGCAGGCCCCAGACCTTGAGTTGCTCGAGGATACCGATGTGGCTGTCGCCTATGCTCTCGGACACCTGGCCGACGCCATAACAGCAGAATTCCAGCGGGCGGCTGGCGGTAATTTTCGAATCCAGCTGGCGCAAGCTGCCAGCGGCAGCGTTGCGCGGGTTGGCGAAGGTCTTGCCACCGGCCTCGGCCTGGGCGGCATTGAGCCGGTCGAAGCCGGCCTTGCTCATGTACACCTCGCCGCGCACCTCCAGCACTGCCGGCCAGCCCTTACCCTGCAACTTGAGCGGGATGTTGCGCACAGTGCGTACGTTGGCACTGATGTCTTCGCCAGTGGTGCCGTCGCCACGGGTGGCACCCTGCACCAGCTGGCCGTCACGGTACAGCAGGCTCACGGCCAGGCCATCGAGTTTGGGTTCGCAGCTGTAGTCGACCGCGCCGGGCTGGTCGAGACCTTCTACCACACGGCGGCCGAACTCACGCAGGTCGGCTTCTTCGAAGGCATTGCCCAGGCTGAGCATGGGCACTTCGTGGCGCACTTGGCTGAACGCCGCCAAGGCAGCGCCGCCAACGCGCTGGGTGGGCGAGTCAGGGGTTACCAGGTGCGGGTGTTCGGCTTCCAGCGCCTTGAGCTCGTTGAACAGGCGGTCGTATTCAGCATCGGGCACGCTGGGCTCGTCGAGCACGTAGTAGCGATAGTTGTGCTGGTCGAGCTCGGCACGCAGTTCGAGGATACGGGATTCGGCGGTCATGGATTGTCTTCTCTTGCAAAGCAAAAGAGCAGCTTGGGGGTAGTGCGCGGGGTTCGAGGTGTCTATTGCCTGTGCCGGCCTCTTCGCGGGCAAACCCGCTCCTACAAGGGCATCAAATGCCTCTAGGGCGGTGATGCACCTGCAGGAGCGGGTTTACCCGCGAAGAAGCTGGCACAGGCAACGATGATGCCCGAACCGGCCAGCACGCCCTCAGGCTGCTCTTTCGTCTGGATCTGTCAGCGTTTCTGGGTCAGCGCGCGGCGCTCGAACTCGACGATACGCTGGCGATAGTGCTCGATGGTCTGGGCAGTCAGTACGCTGCGCTGGTCATCCTTGAGCTCACCGTTCAGTTCGTGGGCCAGCTTGCGTGCTGCGGCAACCATCACATCGAAGGCCTGCTTCGGATGACGCGGGCCCGGCAAACCGAGGAAGAAGCTCACAGCGCGGGTGCTGAAGTGGTCGATGTCGTCCAGGTCGAACACGCCAGGCTTGACTGCGTTGGCCATGGAGAACAGCACCTCGCCGTGACCGGCCATGCTCTCGTGACGGTGGAAGATGTCCATTTCGCCGAAGCGCAAGCCGCTTTCCAGGATGTTCTGCAGCAACGCCGGGCCCTTGAAGCCACCCTCGTCGCGGGAGATCACGCTGATGACCAGCACCTCTTCAGCGGGTGGCAACTCCTTGACGCTGCTGCTGGCAGGCGCTGCGCCGCTGCTACGGTTGTTGTCGGCGGCAAAGTCGTCATCGCTGTCAGCAAACAGGTCGGGCTCGCGTTGCTCGGCGCTCAGGTTCAGGTCACCCTGCTGCATATCGGCAGCCGCACTGGCACGCTTGCCGCGCTTACTGGCCTTGACCGGCTTGGGCTCACGCTCGCGATCACGCGAAGACGCGCTGAGCGAAGGCAGGTCGCTTTCGTCCAGCTCAGGCTCCTTGTGGGTATCGAGCACCCTCGGCGGGCCGAGCACCTCGGCACTGCCACCCTCTTCGTCCGGCAGGTTGGAATAACTACGATCCAGACGGAATTTCAACTTGCCTTTCCCGCCGCGCATGCGGCGCCAGCCGTCGAAAAGAATCCCGGCAATAACAATGATGCCGATAACGATCAGCCACTCGCGCAGACCGATTTCCATGTAATCCCGTGCCTCTATAAAAATATGCTTGAAAACAAAGGGTTCAAAGCCCTTTAACACGTGGCGCCAACTCTATGTTCTGACAGGCGTTTTACCCACGCAAAAAACGAGTGACATTAAGCTAGCACGACCAAAGACAACTTTACACCGTCTGTCGCACATGGCGGGGGCATTTCGCTACAGAATGTGCCCCTATCGTCGTACATCAAGCGTCGACCATGGCCATGGCCGCCTCCACATCAACCGCAACAAGGCGTGAACAACCCGGTTCATGCATGGTCACCCCCATCAATTGATCCGCCATCTCCATCGCAATCTTGTTATGGGTGATGTAGATGAACTGCACGCTTTCACTCATTTCCTTGACCAGACGCGCGTAGCGCCCGACGTTGGCATCGTCCAGCGGCGCATCGACCTCGTCGAGCATGCAGAACGGTGCGGGGTTCAACTTGAAGATGGCAAACACCAGCGCCAAAGCGGTCAGTGCCTTCTCGCCGCCGGACAGCAAATGGATGGTACTGTTCTTCTTGCCCGGGGGGCGCGCCATGATCGTCACCCCTGTATCGAGTAGATCTTCGCCCGTCAGTTCCAGATAAGCGCTGCCACCACCGAAAACTTTTGGGAAAAGTGCCTGTAATCCGGCATTTATCTGATCAAAGGTATCCTTGAAGCGGTTGCGGGTCTCCTTGTCGATTTTGCGGATGACGTTTTCGAGGGTTTCCAGCGCTTCGACCAGGTCGGCGTCCTGGGCGTCCAGGTAACGTTTGCGCTCGGACTGCTGCTCGTATTCTTCGATGGCCGCCAGGTTGATCGCCCCCAGGCGCTGGATGCGCGCCTCAAGCTGCTCCAGCTCCTGTTCGGTACCCTGCTCGCTGGCCTCGGCTTCCAGGGTGGCGAGCACGCCTTGCAGGTCATAACCGTCGGCCAGCAACTGCTCTTGCAGGGTCTTGCGCCGCACATCCAGGCCCTGGCACTCCAGGCGCAGTTGCTCCAGTTGACCGCGCAGCAACTGGGCCTGCTGCTCGGCCTGGGTGCGGCGCTTTTCGGCATCGCGCAGTTCGCGGTCGGCTTCGTCCATGTGCAGGCGAGCCAGGCGCATTTCCTCGTCCACACTCATGCGCCGCTCCAGCAGTTCCTCCAGCTTCAGGCGCAGTTCTTCCTGCGGGGCTTCCCCCTCCTCCAGGTTCAGGCTCAGTTGCTCCTGGCGCTCGGTCAGGCGCGCAGCTTGCAGCTCCAGGCGCTCCAGCGCCTGGCGGGTAGAATCGTACTGGGCACGCAGCGACCCCAGGCGCACCGCCAGCTGGTGAGCGTGGTCCTTGTGCTGCCTAGCCTCCTGACGCACCCGATCGAGGCTTTCGCGCAGGGTATCGCGGCGGGCCATCAACTGTTCGCGCTGCTCGGTGTCCTGGGCCATGAGCTCCAGAGCCTCTTGTAGCAGCAGGCGTGCTTCGCCCAGTTGCTCGTGTTCCAGGGCGCGCTGTTCTTCCAGCTCGCCCAGCTCTTCGTGCAGGCGGCGGCGGCGCAGCTCGACCTGCTCGGCGCGCGCGCGGCTGGCCGAAAGACTGGCCTTCAGCTCGCCGTGCAGGCGGTTTTCATCCTGTGTGCGGCGGCGCAACTGTTCGCGCTGCTCCTCCAGGTCCAGTTGCTGCTCGCGCAGGGCCTGCAACTGTTGATCGAGCTGTTCCAGCGCCGCTTCCTGTTCCAGTTGCTCCTGGCCCAGGCGTTCGATTTCCTGGCCACGCGCCAGCACGCCGCCTTCGGCCTCGCCACCCCGGCGCACCCGCAGGAAGTGCCGGCCGACCCAATAGCCATCGCGGCTGACCAGGCTCTGCCCTTCGCCGAGCGACCCGCGCTGCTCCAGTGCCTGGGCCAGGTCTTCCACAGGCCTGACCTGGCCCAGCCAGGGCGCCAGGTCGATACGGCCCTCGACCTTCTCCAGCAAGCTGCCGGGCAACGTCGCCCCCGCGCTGACGGCCAGCAGCAAGCGCAGTTCACCCTGCTCCAGGCCGGCAAAATCGAGGTCGTTGAAATCGTCCACCAGCACGGCCTGCAGATCGGCACCAAGCACGGTCTCTACCGCCAGCTCCCAACCCGGCTCCACCCGCAAGCCTTCGGCCAGCCGCGGCTGTTGCTCCAGCCCTTGGCCGTGCAGCCATTGCGCAGCACCTGCGCCCGGCTCCAGGGCGGCCTGCTGCAAGGCTTCAAGCGAGGCCAGGCGCCCGCCCAGGCGCTGCAGGTCGCCCTGTGCCTGCTGTTGCGCCTGGGTGGCCTGCTGCAGTTGCTCGCGTGCGTTTTCCAGGCGCTCGATCACCTGCTCTTCGCAGAGCTGCAGTTCTTCCAGCAGCATTTCGCTGCTGGCCAACTGCTCGACCTGTTCGAGCATGGCGGCATCCTGCGGGTCGCTGCCCAGTTGCTCGCGCTCCTCGACCAACTTGCGCTGGCGCTCGGTCTGGCGCTCAAGGCTGGCTTCCAGCTGCTGCAATCGCGCCTGCTGCACTTCGGCCTGACGGCGCGGTTCGGCGGAACTGCTGTTGAAGCTGTCCCACTGCTCCTGCCAGCCGTGCATGCCCAGTTCGGCCTCTTCAAGCGCGGCAGCGGCTTCCTCGGCAGCCGCCAGGGTCATTTCCTGCTCGGGTTCGAGCATGGCCAGCTCTTCGCCCAGGGTCGCCAGCAAGGTGCGGTCGTGTCCCAGGTGCGATTCGGTTTCCAGGCGTGTGCGCTCGGCTTCCTTGAAGTCGTCCTGCAACTGCCGCAGGCGCTGCTGGCCGTGCTGAATGCTCTGCTCGACCCGGGCGATGTCACCGGCCACCGAGTAGAAACGGCCCTGCACCTGATTGAAACGTTCGGACAGTTCGTGATGACCGTCGCGCAGGCGTTCGATGCTGGCATCGGCATTGCGCTGCTCGGCCACCAGCGCCTCGTGAGAAACGCCCTGATCGCCGATCACCGACTCGCGCTGGCGGACTTGTTCGTCCAGGCCTCGCCAGCGCAAGGCAGACAGGCGCGCTTTCATCTGGCGCTCCTGAGCCTTGTACTCACGGTACTTCTCGGCGGCCTGGGCCTGGCGATGCAGACGCTCCAGCTGGCGTTCGAGCTCTTCGCGCAGGTCGGTCAGGCGCGCCAGGTTTTCCTGAGTGCGACGGATGCGGTTCTCGGTTTCGCGGCGGCGCTCCTTGTATTTGGAAATGCCAGCCGCTTCCTCGATGAAGTTGCGCAGCTCCTCGGGCTTGGCCTCGATCAGCTTGGAGATCATGCCCTGCTCGATGATCGAGTAACTGCGCGGCCCCAGCCCCGTCCCGAGGAAGATATCGGTGATGTCACGCCGGCGGCATTTGGTGCCGTTGAGGTAATAGCTATTCTGCCCGTCGCGGGTAACCTTGCGGCGGATCGATATCTCGGCGTAGGCGGCATACTCGCCGACCAGAGTGGTTTCGCTGTTGTCGAACACCAGCTCGATACTGGCCTGGCTGACCGGCTTGCGCCCACTGGAGCCGTTGAAGATGACGTCGGTCATCGACTCGCCGCGCAGGTTCTTCGCCGAACTCTCGCCCATCACCCAACGCACCGCGTCGATGATATTGGACTTGCCGCAGCCGTTTGGGCCGACCACGGCCGCCATGTTGCTGGGGAAGTTGACCGTGGTCGGGTCGACGAACGACTTGAACCCGGCCAGGCGAATGCACTTCAGGCGCATCGGTCAGCCTCTGGCCAGTGCCGCCAGCACCAGTTCGCAGCTGCGCTGGCCATAGGCGGTGAGCACCTCACGAATGCGCGGCAGGTCGCGGGACACCACGGCTTCGAGCAGGCGGGCGAACAGGTCGAGATAGTCGCTCATGTTGGCCTGGCGCTGGTCCAGCGACAGGTAATAGGCACGGCTCATGGCCGGCTGCAGGTTTTCCACGGTTTCCTGCAGGAACGGGTTGTCGGCGAACGGGTAGGCCGCACGCATGACTGCAAAACTGTCGGCGACGAAGGTCTTGATGTCGAGCTGGTCATGGGCACGCTGCAGCCGCTGCTGGATCTCCAGAAACGGGCGCAGGTCGGCTTCGGTGCGCCATTTTTGCGCAACCGCATTGCCCAGCAGGATGTAGAACTCGCCCATCAGCGAGCACAGGCTGCGAACGCTGCGCTCGTCCAGCACGGTCACATGGGCACCCCGGCGCGGCAGGATCGCCACCAGATGGCGGCGTTCGAGGATCAGCAGTGCCTCACGCACCGAGCCGCGGCTGACGTTGAGCGCCTGGGTAACCTTCTGCTCCTGGATACGTTCGCCTGGCGCCAGCTCGCCGCGAATGATGCGTTCGGCCAGGTAATCGGCAATCTGCTCGGAGAGGCTGTCCGGGGCCTTGAACGTCATGGTTTTCCTTCAAAATCATTGAACTGGGCACAAGGGGCGAATTGTAGCGTACTTGGGCGGTAGTCGCGCAGAGGGGCCAGGTGGTTTATTTGACCTGTCAGACAGCCACGCGCCCGGCGCGATCTATGCTTGGAATAGAGGCAGTGTGTTCGGCTGGGCATGGACATGTGCAATTTCTTGACCTTTGAGTCAGAAAAATATTGACCTGCTAGACAGGTCTTGCTTAGAGTCCGCCCAACAACAATAAAACCATTGCGAGGCCATCCCCGTGATCCAGTTTCTCGTCAACCAGGAGCTGCGTAGTGAGCACGCCCTGGACCCAAACATGACGGTGCTGCAGTACCTGCGCGAGCACCTGGGCAAAACCGGCACCAAGGAGGGCTGCGCCAGTGGAGACTGCGGTGCGTGCACCGTGGTGGTCGGCGAACTGAGCCAGGACGACCAAGGCAACGACAGCCTGCGCTACCGCAGCCTCAATTCGTGCCTGACCTTTGTGTCGTCGCTGCACGGCAAGCAACTGATCAGCGTCGAGGGTCTCAAACAACAGGGCCAACTGCACAGCGTTCAACAAGCGATGGCAGACTGCCACGGATCGCAATGCGGCTTCTGCACGCCCGGCTTCGTCATGTCACTGTTTGCCCTGCAAAAGAACAGCAGCGGCCCCGACCTGCACCAGGCCCAGGAAGCCCTGGCTGGCAACCTGTGCCGCTGCACCGGTTACCGGCCGATCCTCGACGCCGCCGAGCAGAGCTGCCGCCAGCCCTGCCGCGACCAGTTCGATAGCCAGCAGGCGCAAACCATCAGCCGCCTCAAGGCCATTGCCCCGACCCAGACCGGCGAGCTGAACAGCGGCGACAAGCGCTGCCTGGTGCCGCTGACCGTCTCCGACCTGGCCGACCTGTACAGCTCGCACCCTGAAGCGCGCCTGCTCGCGGGGGGGACCGACCTGGCGCTGGAAGTCACCCAGTTCCACAAGACCTTGCCCGTGATGATCTACGTCGGTCATGTGGCGGAGCTCAAGCGCATCGAGAAAACCGCCAGCCACCTGGAAATCGGCGCCGCCACGCCGCTGACTGACTGCTACACCGCGCTGAACGAAGAGTACCCTGACTTCGGGGCACTGCTTCACCGCTTCGCCTCGCTGCAGATCCGCAACCAGGGCACCCTCGGCGGCAACATCGGCAACGCCTCGCCGATCGGCGACTCGCCACCCTTGCTGATCGCGCTGGATGCACAGGTCGTCCTGCGCCAGGGCGAGCGCCAGCGGGTGATGCCACTGGAAGACTACTTCATCGATTACCGCATCACTGCCCGACAGGACAGCGAGTTCATCGAGAAGATCATTGTGCCGCGCGCCACCAGCGACTGGGCGTTCCGCGCCTATAAAGTGTCCAAACGCCTGGACGATGATATCTCCGCCGTGTGCGGGGCGTTCAACCTCAGCATCGAAGACGGCGTAGTCAGCGGTGTACGCATCGCCTTCGGCGGCATGGCGGCGATCCCCAAACGCGCCCGCGCCTGTGAGGCGGCGCTACGTGGCAAGCCATGGGACCAGGCTGCCATCGAGCGCGCCTGCCAGGCCCTGGCCGAAGACTTCACCCCGCTCAGCGACTTCCGCGCCAGCAAGGAATACCGCCTGCTGACCGCGCAGAACCTGCTGCGCAAGTATTTCATCGAACAGCAAACACCGCACATCGAAACCCGGGTGACCGCTTATGTCTAACCATCACGTAGCCAAAAGCCAGGCCGAGATGGCCGAACTGTTCAGCCAGGACCTGACCACCGGGGTGGGCCGTAGCGTCAAGCACGACAGCGCCGACAAGCATGTATCCGGCGAGGCTGTGTACATCGACGACCGCCTGGAATTCCCCAACCAGTTGCACGTCTATGCCCGCACCGCCGACCGCGCCCATGCGCGTATCCTGCGCATCGATACCACGCCGTGCTACGCCTTCGAGGGCGTGCGCATTGCCATCACCCACGAAGACATCCCCGGCCTGAAGGACATCGGCCCGGTGGTGGCCGGCGACCCGCTTCTGGCCATCGACAAGGTCGAGTTCTTCGGCCAGCCGGTGCTCGCTGTCGCTGCCCGCGATCTTGAAACCGCACGTAAAGCGGCCATGGCCGCCATCGTCGAGTACGAAGACCTGGAACCGGTGCTGGACGTGGTCGAGGCGCTGCACAAGAAGCACTTCGTGCTCGATAGCCACACCCACCAGCGCGGCGATTCGGCTGCCGCCCTGGCCAGCGCCCCGCACCGCATTCAGGGCACCCTGCACATCGGCGGCCAGGAGCACTTCTACCTGGAAACGCAGATTTCCTCGGTAATGCCTACCGAAGACGGCGGCATGATCGTCTACTGCTCCACGCAGAACCCCACCGAAGTGCAGAAACTGGTCGCCGAAGTGCTCGACGTGCCGATGAACAAGGTGGTGCTGGACATGCGCCGCATGGGTGGCGGTTTTGGCGGCAAGGAAACCCAGGCCGCCAGCCCGGCATGCCTGTGCGCGGTAGTTGCGCGCCTGACCGGCCAACCAACCAAGATGCGCCTGCCGCGGGTCGAAGACATGACCATGACCGGCAAGCGCCACCCGTTTTACGTCGAGTATGACGTGGGCTTCGACGACAACGGCCGGCTGCACGGCATCAATTTCGACCTGGCCGGCAACTGCGGCTATTCGCCCGACCTGTCCGGTTCGATCGTCGACCGCGCCATGTTCCACTCCGACAACGCTTACTACCTGGGCGATGCCACCGTCCACGGCCACCGCTGCAAGACCAACACCGCCTCCAACACCGCCTACCGCGGCTTTGGCGGCCCACAGGGCATGGTCGCCATCGAGCAGGTGATGGACCATATCGCCCGCCATCTGGGCCGTGACCCGCTGGCCGTGCGCAAGGCCAACTATTACGGCAAGACCGAACGCAACGTCACCCACTACTACCAGACCGTCGAGCACAACATGCTCGAAGAGATGACCGCCGAGCTGGAAGCCAGCAGCGACTATGCCGAACGCCGCGAGTCGATCCGCCGCTTCAACGCCAACAGCCCGATCCTGAAGAAAGGCCTGGCACTGACACCGGTCAAGTTCGGCATTTCGTTCACCGCCACCTTCCTCAACCAGGCCGGTGCACTGATCCATATTTACACCGACGGCAGCATTCACCTGAACCACGGCGGCACCGAGATGGGCCAGGGCCTGAACACCAAAGTAGCCCAGGTGGTAGCGCAGATCTTCCAGGTGGACTTCAGCCGCATCCAGATCACCGCCACCAACACCGACAAGGTACCCAACACCTCGCCTACGGCTGCGTCCAGCGGCGCCGACCTTAACGGCAAGGCGGCGCAGAACGCGGCTGAAATCCTCAAGCGCCGCCTGACCGAGTTTGCCGCACGGCACTATCAGGTGACCGAGGAAGACGTCGAGTTCCGTAACGGCCATGTGCGCGTGCGCGACCAGATCGTCAGCTTCGAGCAACTGGTGCAGCAGGCTTACTTCGCTCAGGTGTCGCTGTCCAGCACCGGGTTCTACCGCACGCCGAAAATCTTCTACGACCGCAGCCAGGCACGCGGCCGGCCGTTCTACTACTTCGCCTTTGGCGCTGCCTGCGTGGAAGTGATCGTCGATACGCTGACCGGCGAATACAAGATGTTGCGCGCCGACATCCTGCACGACGTGGGCGATTCGCTGAACCCTGCGATCGACATCGGCCAGGTAGAGGGCGGTTTCATCCAGGGCATGGGCTGGCTGACTACCGAAGAGCTGGTGTGGAACGCCAAAGGCAAGCTGATGACCAACGGCCCGGCCAGCTACAAGATCCCGGCCGTGGCCGACATGCCACTGGACTTGCGGGTGAAACTGGTGGAGAACCGCAAAAACCCGGAAGACACCGTGTTCCACTCCAAGGCCGTGGGCGAGCCACCGTTCATGCTCGGCATCGCTGCCTGGTGTGCAATCAAGGATGCCGTGGCCAGCCTCGCCGACTACCGCGTGCAGCCGCAGGTGGATGCGCCAGCTACACCTGAGCGGGTGCTGTGGGGCTGCGAGCAGATGCGCAAGGCAGTGGCTGAAACACAGTCGCGCGAACTGGAACTGGAAACCATCACCCCCTGACAACGCAAGGCCCTGGCAGGTGCGGGTAAAACCGCTCCTACCAGGGTCGGCAGCATGGCTTAGAGAGGTTGCATCATGCACCAATGGATCAACGCCCTCGCCGACCACCAGTCACGTGGCGAAGCCTGCGTGCTGGTGACCATCATCGAGGAACGCGGCTCGACACCGCGCAATGCCGGCTCAAAGATGGTGGTCAGCGCCAGCGGCCTATTCGACACCATCGGCGGTGGGCACCTCGAATACAAAGCCTTGCACATCGCCCGACAAATGCTCGAAGAGCAGCGCACCACCCCGCACCTGGAGCGCTTCAGCCTCGGCGCCAGCCTGGGCCAGTGTTGCGGCGGCGCCACCGTGCTGCTGTTCGAGCCGATGGCCGCTGTGCAGGCGCAGATCGCCGTGTTCGGCGCGGGCCATGTCGGCAGGGCTCTGGTACCCTTGCTCGCCGCGCTCCCCTGCCGGGTGCGCTGGATTGACTCGCGTGAACAGGAATTCCCCGAACTCATCCCCAAGGGGGTGACCAAGGTCGTCAGTGAGGAACCGGTCGACGAAGTCGCGGACCTGCCGCCCGGCAGCTACTGCATCGTCATGACCCACAACCACCAGCTCGACCTGGAACTGACCGCCGCCATTCTCAAGCGCAACGATTTCACCTGGTTCGGCCTGATCGGCTCGAAGACCAAACGGGTCAAGTTCGAGCACCGCCTGCGCGAGCGAGGTTTCGACGAGGCCGTCATGGCCCGCATGCGCTGCCCCATGGGCCTGACCGAGGTCAAGGGCAAGCTGCCCATCGAGATCGCCGTGTCTATCGCCGGTGAAATCATTGCCACTTACAACGCCTGTTTCGGCCAGCACGACGCTGCCGCCAATGCCGGCCCCATTGCCCAATTGCTGCCGCCCTCCCGCCGCAGCCAAGCCATTTGACGAGTGTGTTATGACCGTTACCCGCAAAGCCTACCGTGCCGCCATCCTGCACAGCATTGCCGACCCGGCCGAGGTGGGCCTGGAGGCTTCCCATGAATACTACGAAGACGGCCTGCTGGTGGTCGACGATGGCCGCATCAGCGCCGTTGGGCACGCCAGTGAACTGCTGCCGACGCTGGATGCCGGCATCCCGGTCGAGCACTACCAGGACGCGCTGATCACCCCGGGCTTCATCGATACCCACATCCACTTCCCGCAGACCGGCATGATCGGCTCGTACGGCGAGCAGTTGCTGGACTGGCTGAACACCTACACCTTCCCTTGCGAAAAGCAGTTCGCCGACAAAGACCACGCCGACCAGGTGGCGAAGATCTTCCTCAAAGAACTGCTGCGTAACGGCACCACCACTGCGCTGGTATTCGGCAGCGTGCACCCGGAGTCGGTGAATGCCCTGTTCGAAGAGGCTGAACGCCTGGACCTGCGCCTGATCGCCGGCAAGGTAATGATGGATCGCAACGCGCCGGACTACCTGACCGACACCGCCGAGTCCGGCTATGCCGAAAGCAAGGCACTGATCGAGCGCTGGCACGGCAAAGGCCGCCTGCACTATGCAGTGACTCCGCGCTTCGCCCCAACCAGCACGCCGGAGCAATTGACCCTGGCCGGCCAATTGCTCAAGGAGCACCCGGGCGTGTACATGCACACGCACCTGTCGGAAAACCTCAAGGAAATCGACTGGGTCAAGTCGCTGTTCCCCGAGCAGAAGGGTTATCTGGACGTCTACGATCACTTCGAGCTGCTGGGCGAGCGCTCGGTGTTTGCCCACGGCGTGCACCTGTGCGACGAAGAGTGCCAGCGCCTGGCCGAAACCGGCTCGGCCGTGGCCTTCTGCCCCACCTCCAACCTGTTCCTCGGCAGCGGCCTGTTCAACCTGCCCCAGGCCGAGCGGTTCAAGGTCAACGTGGGCCTGGGTACCGACGTTGGCGCCGGCACCAGCTTCTCTCTGCTTAACACCCTGAACGAGGCATACAAGGTGATGCAGCTGCAAGGCGCGCGCCTGCACCCGTACAAATCGCTATACCTGGCCACCCTCGGCGGCGCTCGCGCGCTACGCCTGGAGGACCGTATCGGCAGCCTGCGCCCGGGCAACGATGCCGACTTCGTGGTGCTGGACTACAAGGCCACGCCACTGCTGGACTACCGCATCCAGCAGTCCAACAGCATCGAAGAAACCTTGTTCGTGCTCACCACCCTGGGCGATGACCGTACCGTGCGTGAAACCTACGCCGCCGGCCGCTGCGTTCACCAGCGCTAAGGTTCTTTCGCCAGGCCCCGATACAGCGCGCCGCCGATTGCAGCACCGATCAGCGGCGCCACCCAGAACAGCCACAGCTGCTGCAGGGCCCAGCCACCGACGAACAAGGCCGGCCCCGTGCTACGCGCGGGGTTGACCGAAGTATTGGTGATCGGGATCGAGATCAGGTGGATCAGGGTAAGGGCCAGACCGATGGCGATGGGTGCAAAACCTGCCGGTGCGCGAGAGTCGGTCGCACCCATGATCACCACCAGGAACATGGCGGTCATCACCACTTCACTGACAAAGCCCGCACCCAGCGTATAGCCACCGGGCGAGTGGTCGGCGTAGCCGTTTGAAGCCAACCCAGAAGACAACTCGAACCCGGCCTTGCCGCTGGCGATGAGGTAGATCACCCCGGCCGCCAGGATGGCACCGATCACCTGGGCGATCACATAAGGCAGCAGCTCTTTGGCAGGGAAGCGCCCGCCTACCACCAGCCCGAACGACACGGCAGGGTTTAGATGGCAGCCCGAGATATGGCCGATGGCGAAGGCCATGGTCAGTACGGTGAGGCCGAAGGCGAAGGCGACACCGAGCACACCGATGCCGAGAGGGGAACTGGCTGCGAGTACCGCACTGCCACAGCCACCAAGGACCAGCCAGAAGGTGCCGATCAGTTCGGCCCCCATGCGTTTACCCAGGGACATGCTCATGAATCCGTTCCTCAAGAAGTTGAACGCAACGAATGCGCAAGCCCAACTGCTTGATGAAGGTTTGCTCACAAGAATTTAGCAGACCTTTGGGTTATGGCCAGTAGTGGCTGGGGGCTGCCGTGCAGCCCCTCGATCACACCAGCAAACGATCAACCCTTGACGGAAACCTTGGGCTTTTTCAACAGATGCGAGAACACCGCATGCAAATCGTCCGAGGCGCTCTCCTCGTCCAGGTTCAGCTTGCTGTCGATGTGGTCCATGTGATGCATCATCAGGCTCACGGCCTGCTCGGCATCGCGCGCCTCGATGGCATCGATAAGCTGCATGTGCTCATCGTAAGAGCAGTGCGAGCGGTTGCCGCTTTCGTACTGGGCAATGATCAGCGAAGTCTGCGAGACCAGGCTGCGCTGGAAACTCACCAGCGGTGCATTGCCCGCCGCTTCGGCCAGCTTGAGGTGGAACTCACCGGAAAGGCGGATGCCGGCACCCCGGTCACCGCGCGAGAAGCTGTCGCGCTCCTCACGCACCATCTGCCGCAGCTCGTTGAGCTGGTCGAGGGTAGCATGCTGCACCGCCAGCTCGGTGATGGCGCGTTCGACCATGCGCCGCGAGAAGAACACCTGGCGCGCCTCTTCCACGGTCGGGCTGGCCACCACCGCGCCGCGGTTCGGCCGCAGCAGCACCACGCTTTCGTGGGCCAGGCGCGACAAGGCGCGGCGGATGATGGTGCGGCTGACGCCAAAGATCTCGCCCAGCGCTTCCTCGCTCAACTTGGTGCCCGGAGCCAGACGCTGCTCGAGGATGGCCTCGAAAATATGCGCGTAGACGATGTCGTCCTGGGTACCGCTGCGGCCGGCCTTGCCGACTCGTGCAGGTTTTTTCAGAGGTTGCAGCTGTTCGTTCATGGGCTCTCGAGGCACGAAGAGAAAGTATGGCGCCATTGTACACAGGCTGAGGCGATTCCGCAGGGGGCGTTTTACCTATATAGCCGTTGTACGACGCATTGCGCATACAAAACATAAAACATTATTTGCATTCTTTGTACACAAAAGGATAATCCATCGAGCAACTTCTTGACCCTTGAGTCAACAAAACGGTCAGACGTCTGCCTTCCCTCGCGGAGCCGCCAAGTGCATTGCGCAGGAAACTGGCTCCATAACAACAAGAAAGACTTGAGGAGTACCCGCTGTGGAAAGCCGCAAATCCGAAGCCCCTACGCTGGATCTCGCCCCACCGCTCGAAACGAGCTGGCTGGAGCGGATTTTCAAACTCAAGCAACACGGCAGCACCGTCAGAACCGAAATGATCGCCGGGGTGACCACCTTCATCACCATGGCCTACATCATCTTCGTCAACCCCAACATCATGGCCGACGCCGGCATCGACCATGGTGCCGCTTTTGTCGCCACCTGCATCGCCGCTGCGCTGGGCTGCCTGCTGATGGGCCTGTACGCCAACTGGCCGGTAGGCCTGGCGCCAGGCATGGGGCTCAATGCCTTCTTTACCTACACCGTTGTCGGCACCATGGGCTACAACTGGGAAACGGCGCTGGGGGCGGTATTCGTCTCGGGCGTGCTGTTCATGTTCCTGACCTTGTCGAAAGTGCGCGAATGGCTGCTCAACAGCATCCCGGTCAGCCTGCGCCATGCCATGGGGGCCGGCGTCGGATTGTTTCTCGGGCTGATCGGCCTGAAGACCGCAGGCATCATCGTCGACAGCCCTGCCACCCTGATCAAGCTGGGCTCGCTGCATGAACCGGGGCCGCTGTTGGCAGCCGTGTGCTTCCTGCTGATCGCCATCCTCAGCTACAAGCGGGTCTTCGGCGCGATCCTGATCAGCATCATCGGTGTCACCGTCGCCGGCTGGGGCCTGGGCCTGGTCAAGTTTGGCGGGGTGATGTCGATGCCGCCGAGCCTGGCGCCCACCTGGATGGCCATGGACGTGGCTGGCGTGTTCAACGTCAGCATGATCAGCGTGGTGCTGGCGTTCCTCTTCGTGCACATGTTCGACACTGCCGGCACGCTGATGGGCGTCGCGCAACGAGCCAACCTGGTGGCGCCGGACGGGCGTATCGAGAACCTGTCGAAGGCGTTGAAGGCTGACAGTGCCTCGAGTGTGTTCGGCGCGGTGGTAGGTGTACCGCCGGTGACCAGCTATGTGGAGAGTGCTGCGGGGGTTGCCGCAGGTGGCCGAACCGGCCTGACGGCTGTGGTGGTAGGCCTGCTGTTCATCGCCGCGATGTTCTTCGCGCCGCTGGCCGGGATGATTCCTGCCTACGCGACAGCCGGTGCACTGATCTACGTTGCAATGCTGATGATGGGTAGCATGGCGCATATCCATTGGGATGAGGCCACCGACAGCATTCCGGCGATCGTCACGGTGATCATGATGCCGCTTACGTTCTCGGTCGCCGATGGTATTGCCCTGGGCTTCATCAGCTATGTGGCATTGAAGGCGGGCACCGGCAAGTACAAGGAAATCTCGGCCAGCCTGTGGGTGCTGTGCGCGATCTTCATTGCCAAGTTCGTGTTCCTCTGAGCACCGGTAGCCTGGCTCGATATCGCGTCGTACAAACAAGGCGGTCGCGCGCGCCTGCCACAGGCGTTACTGGCCCGAAACAAACGTAGGAGCGAGCAAAGCTCGCGATGCGCCGCGCGGGCGGCGCTCGATTTCTGCCACCCCCTGAAACCCACGGCAAACACACCCGGCCATTGCGCAACGTCATGCCGGGCGGTGTGGCCTTGAAGGTATGGCGGTAGAGGTACGTCGCCTGGGAGATCGAGCGCCGTTTGTATGGCGGTAGAGGTGCGTCGCCTGGGAGATCGAGCGCCGCCTGTATGGCGGTAGAGGTGCGTCGCCTGTGAGACCGAGCGCCGCCCGCGCGGCGCATCGCGAGCTGCGCTCGCTCCTACGTTTGTTTCGGGCCAATCATTCCTGTGGGATTTGCGCGCGAACGCCTTGGCGCATGGCTCGATATCGCGCCGTACAAACAAGGCGGTCGCGCGCGCCTGCCACAGGCGTTACTGGCCAGAAACAAACGTAGGAGCGAGCGCAGCTCGCGATGCGCCGCGCGGGCGGCGCTCGATTTCTGCCACCCCCTGAAACCCACGGCAAACACACCCGGCCATTACGCAACGTCATGCCGGGCGGTGTGGCCTTGAACGTATGGCGGTAGAGGTACGTCGCCTGGGAGATCGAGCGCCGCCACATCACACACCACTTTCCTGCAGACGAAAAAAAGCCCGCCAGTGTGAGAGCGGGCCAAAGGACCTACGAAGATTCTTCTAGCGACCAACTAGCTTCCACGATAGGTCGAATAGCTGTACGGCGAAATCAGCAGCGGCACATGGTAGTGCTCCTGCGACTCGTCGATGCCAAAACGCAGCACAACAACATCCAGAAACGCCTGGGCCGGCAGTTGCACGCCACGGGCGCGGTAGTAATCACCAGCGCTGAACTGCAGCTGGTAAACACCCGTACGGTAATCTTCCCCCTGCAACAGCGGCGCGTCGACGCGGCCATCGCTGTTGGTCAGGGCGGTGTTCACCAGCTCCAGCTGCTGGCCTTCGACGCGATACAGCTCGACCTTGATCGAGCTACCCGGGCAGCCATGCGCGGCATCCAGTACGTGTGTGGTCAAACGTCCCATTGCGTGTCGCCTCTTGTTCAATCTGTGGGCAAAAAATACTCAGCCATCGCACCAGCATAGCGCCTGCGGCAGGCGGGAATGACGTTATTAAGACATTCCGCCTCAAGATTGTACACAATTTTTTATCCCCCTCCATCACAGCCTCCATTTGCTGCCCATAAACGACCCATCGGTCGCAAATACACGCACCATAACGATGCCAACTTCATTAGCTGACCAAACAGGCAGGTTTCTTGCACTGTATTTCCAGGTCGCTGTCAGGCGACAAAAGGGAAGAAATGCGGAAAAACAGGCTTACAAAAGATTTCAGAAGTTGTATACAATCAGCCCATCCGGTGGTGCGACATACCGACGCGGCCCGCCCACCCCCCGCACTAACGCACAAGAAGGAAGACTGCAGTGAGCGCTGATTACCCTCGCGACCTGATCGGTTACGGCAACAACCCTCCTCACCCGCAATGGCCGGGTAACGCCCGCATTGCGCTGTCTTTCGTCCTCAATTACGAAGAAGGTGGCGAGCGCAACATCCTGCACGGTGACAAGGAATCCGAAGCCTTCCTGTCCGAGATGGTCGCTGCCCAGCCACTGCAGGGCCAGCGCAACATGAGCATGGAGTCGCTGTATGAATACGGCAGCCGTGCCGGTGTGTGGCGCCTGCTGAAGCTGTTCAAGGACAGCGGCGTGCCACTCACCATCTTCGCCGTGGCCATGGCCGCCCAGCGCCACCCCGACGTGATCCGCGCCATGGTCGAAGCCGGCCACGAGATCTGCAGCCACGGCTACCGCTGGATCGACTACCAGAACATGGATGAGGCCCAGGAGCGCGAGCACATGCTCGAAGCCATCCGTATCCTCACCGAACTCACTGGCGAGCGCCCGCTGGGCTGGTACACCGGCCGTACCGGCCCGAACACCCGCCGCCTGGTGATGGAGGAAGGTGGTTTCCTCTATGACAGCGACACCTACGACGACGACCTGCCCTACTGGGAGCCAAACAACCCCACTGGCAAGCCGCACCTGGTGATCCCCTACACCCTGGACACCAACGACATGCGCTTCACCCAGGTACAGGGCTTCAACTGCGGCGAGCAGTTCTTCCAGTACCTGAAAGACGCCTTTGATGTGCTGTACGCCGAAGGCGCCGAAGCACCGAAAATGCTTTCCATCGGCCTGCACTGCCGCCTGGTCGGCCGCCCGGCACGCCTGGCAGCACTCAAGCGCTTCGTCGATTACGCAAAAAGTCATGACCAGGTCTGGTTCGCCCGTCGCGTGGATATCGCCCGCCACTGGCACACCACCCACCCGTACAAGAAAGAGAACGCCTGATGACCGCCTTCAATACCCTCAAACCATCCGCCCTGGACCGTGACGCCTTCGTCAAGGCCTTCGCCGATATCTACGAGCACTCGCCGTGGGTTGCCGAAAAAGCCTATGACCTGGGCCAACTGGGCGAGCTGGACGAGATCGAGGCACTGCACCAGCGCATGAGCGACATCCTGCTCAGCGCCAACCACGCCGACCAGCTGGCGCTGATCAACGCTCACCCGGACCTGGCCGGCAAGGCAGCCATCCAGGGCGAGCTGACAGAATCGAGCACCAACGAACAGGCCGGCGCCGGCATTCACCAGTGCACCGCCGAGGAGTTCGCCCGCTTCACCGAGCTGAACGATGCCTACAAAGCCAAGTTCCAGTTCCCGTTCATCATGGCGGTGAAGGGCAGCAACCGGCACCAGATTCTCGCCGCCTTTGAAAAGCGCATCCACAACGATGCCAATGCCGAATTCAAGGAAGCCCTGACGCAGATCAACCAGATCGCCCTGTTCCGCCTGCTGCAGCTGTAAGCAACAGCCGAACCTTATTCAGAAAACGAACAATAGAAGAGATAACCGCATGCGCACCCTGATGATCGAGCCCTTGACCAAAGAAGCCTTCGCCCAGTTCGGAGACGTGATCGAAACCGACGGCAGCGACCACTTCATGATCAACAACGGCTCGACCATGCGCTTTCACAAGCTCGCCACGGTCGAAACCGCCGAGCCTGAAGACAAGGCGATCATCAGCATCTTCCGCGCCGACGCGCAGGACATGCCGCTGACCGTGCGCATGCTGGAACGCCATCCGCTGGGCAGCCAGGCTTTCATCCCGCTGCTCGGCAACCCCTTTCTGATCGTGGTCGCGCCGGTTGGCGATGCACCTGTATCAGGCTTGGTCCGAGCCTTCCGCAGTAATGGCAGGCAGGGCGTTAATTACCATCGCGGCGTCTGGCACCACCCGGTGCTGACGATCGAAAAGCGGGATGATTTCCTGGTGGTTGATCGCAGTGGTTCTGGCAACAACTGCGATGAGCATTACTTCACCGAGGAACAGATGCTGATCCTCAATCCCCACCAATAAGAAAAGGTCAGTCATCTTCTCGGTGACTGGCAGAGGTACATACTGTGGAAGCACACCTTCACGAATGGCTGAACCTGAGCATTCGCTGGGTTCACATGATCACCGGCGTCGCCTGGATCGGTGCATCGTTCTACTTCGTCTGGCTGGAGAACCACCTGAACCGAAGCAACCCGCGCGATGGGTTGTCGGGTGATCTCTGGGCGATTCACGGCGGTGGTATCTACCACCTGGAGAAATACAAGCTCGCCCCACCGAAAATGCCCGAGAACCTGCATTGGTTCAAATGGGAAGCCTACTTCACCTGGATGTCCGGTATCGCCCTGCTGTGCGTGGTGTTCTACTGGAACCCGGCCCTGTACCTGCTGGCGCCTGGCAGCACCCTGAGCGGTGCCGAAGGCGTGGCCATCGGTATCGGTTCGCTGATCGCTGGCTGGTTCATCTACGACTTCCTGTGCGACTCGCCCCTGGGCAAGAAGCCAGCGCTGCTCGGTGGTGTGCTGTTCGTGCTGATCATCGCGGCCTGCTGGGGCTTCAGCCTGGTGTTCAGCGGCCGTGGTGCATACCTGCACACCGGCGCGATCATCGGCACCATCATGGTCGGTAACGTGTTCCGCATCATCATGCCGGCCCAACGCCAGCTGGTGGCGGCGATCGAGAACAACCAGACGCCCGACCCGGTACTGCCGGCCAAGGGCCTGCTGCGCTCGCGTCACAACAACTACTTCACCCTGCCGGTGCTGTTCATCATGATCAGCAACCATTTCCCGAGCACCTACGGTAGCCAGTACAACTGGCTGATCCTGGCCGGTATCGCAGTAGCCGCGGTTCTGATCCGCCACTACTTCAACACCCGCCACGACAGCAACAAGTACGCCTGGACCCTGCCCGTCGGCGCTCTGGCGATGATCTGCCTGGCTTACGTTACCGGCCCGAAACCGATGGCCGTAAGCCCTGAGCAAGCAGCAGCGAAGATCGAGTACCAGCCGCTGCCGGCAACTGCGGTAGGCGGCAAGACCGCTGCCGAGCAGCGCGCCGAGGACGCTGCAAAGGCTGCCGAAGCACCCACCGCACCAGCACAAGCTCCCGCCCAGGCCGCTGCCCAGGCCGGTGGCGACTTCGACAAGATCCACAATGTCATCCAGGAACGCTGCACAGTGTGCCACTCGTCCAAGCCGACCAGCCCACTGTTCAGCGCCGCTCCTGCCGGCGTGATGTTCGACACTCCGCAGCAGATCCAGGCCCAGGCCGCGCGCATTCAGGCGCAAGCGGTTGCCAGCCAGATCATGCCGCTGGGCAACATCACCCAGATGACCACCGAAGAGCGCAAGCTCGTCGGTGAATGGATCGCCAAAGGCGCCCAGGTCAACTGACAGCACCTCGCCAGGCAACCCGCCCTCAGGGAATCACCATTCCCTGTAGGAGCGGGCTTGCCCGCGAAGAGGCCGGTAGCCCCGGCCTCAGGCTTCATGTGTAACGCAACAAGCAAGCATCGAGCGCGCAGGCATGAGGCCTGCCGCTTGGATCCGAGAATAAAAACAAAACTCGAGGTGCTGCATGTCCGAGTCACGCAAGGCGTATATCCCCATTGCGCCGCCGCGAGAACCCTTGCCCCTGTTCCAACTGTTCCTGGTTGGCCTGCAACACGTTCTGCTGATGTACGGTGGCGCGATCGCCGTGCCGTTGATCATCGGCCAGGCCGCCGGGTTGTCCCGTGAAGAAGTCGCTTTCCTGATCAACGCCGACCTGCTTGTCGCTGGCGTCGCTACCATCATCCAGTCGTTCGGTATCGGCCCGGTGGGCATCCGCATGCCGGTGATGATGGGTGCCAGTTTCGCCGCCGTCGGCAGCATGGTGGCCATGGCCGGCATGCCCGGCGTGGGCCTGCAGGGGATCTTCGGTGCGACCATCGCTGCCGGGTTCTTCGGCATGCTGATCGCGCCGTTCATGTCTAAGGTTGTCCGCTTCTTCC
Source organism: Pseudomonas sp. LTR0 (assembly GCF_036630035.1). Classification (NCBI taxonomy): domain Bacteria; kingdom Pseudomonadati; phylum Pseudomonadota; class Gammaproteobacteria; order Pseudomonadales; family Pseudomonadaceae; genus Pseudomonas; species Pseudomonas sp. LTR0. Next base: position 1,654,340 of record NZ_CP123734.1, on the reverse strand, counting down.
CACCGTTGGTCACTGGTACGGTGATCACCTCGATTGGCCTGTCGCTGTTCCCGGTGGCAGTCAACTGGGCCGGTGGCGGCCAGGACGCTCAAACGTTCGGCTCGCCGATCTACCTGCTGGTGGCCGGCCTGGTACTGGCCGTGATCCTGCTGATCAACCGCTTCATGCGCGGTTTCTGGGTCAATGTGTCGGTACTGGTGGGCATGGGCCTTGGCTACATCCTGGCCGGCTCCATCGGCATGGTCGACCTGTCGGGCCTGAATGAAGCACCGTGGTTGCAGGTGGTCACCCCGCTGCACTTCGGCATGCCGACCTTCAGCCTGGCGCCGATCCTGTCCATGTGCCTGGTAGTGGTGATCATCTTCGTCGAGTCCACCGGCATGTTCCTGGCCTTGGGCAAGGTGACTGATCGTGAAGTAACCCCTGGCATGCTGCGTCGCGGCCTGCTGTGCGATGCCGGTGCGTCGTTCATTGCAGGCTTCTTCAACACCTTCACCCACTCCTCGTTCGCCCAGAACATCGGCCTGGTGCAAATGACCGGGGTGCGCTGCCGCTATGTCACCATCGTGGCCGGTGCACTGCTGATCCTGCTCAGCCTGCTGCCCAAAGCGGCCTTCCTGATTGCCTCGATCCCGCCTGCGGTACTGGGCGGCGCGTCCATCGCCATGTTCGGCATGGTCACTGCCACCGGGATCAAGATTCTTCAGGAGGCGGACATCGGCGACCGCCGCAACCAGCTGCTGGTTGCCGTGAGCGTCGGCTTCGGGTTGATCCCCGTGGTGCGTCCGGAGTTCTTTGCCCAGATGCCACAGTGGATGGAACCCATCACCCACAGCGGTATCGCCATGGCCACGGTCAGTGCCCTGGTGTTGAACGTACTGTTCAACATCCTTGGCGGTGCCGACCGCGCAATGCACAACGACGTCTGTCACCAGCATTGAGCCAAGGGGGGCGGTGCATTGCCGCCCCTTATTCACCTCTGCAGTAACCGCTACGCCGTCGACCCGCCGGAATGGGTCGCCCGGGGCGCCTGCGCGCCAAAAAAACGCCAACAAAAACAATAAGTCCGGGAATCACAACATGAAGCGCATCACCACGTCCCTGTTATTGGGCAGCAGCCTGCTGGCCACCCTACCCTCGCACGCAGGCGAATGGCTGCAGTGGCACGGCGAAAGCCTGACCTACCTGTACGGCAAGGACTTCAAGGTCAACCCTGATATCCAGCAGACCATCACCTTCGAGCACGCCAACAAATGGAAGTACGGCGACACCTTCATGTTCGTCGACAAAATCTTCTACAACGGCAAGGCCGACCCCGGCAAAGGTGTGACCACCTACTACGGCGAGTTCAGCCCACGCCTGTCATTGGGCAAGATCTTCGACCGCAAGCTTGCCTTCGGTCCGATCAAGGATGTGCTGCTGGCCATGACCTACGAGCGCGGTGAAGGCGACAACGAGGCCTACCTGATCGGCCCCGGCTTCGACTTGAACATCCCCGGCTTCAACTATTTCACCCTCAATTTCTACGTGCGTAACACCGAAGGCAGCCGCCCCGGTGACAACGTCTGGCAAATTACCCCCGGCTGGTCGTACACCATCCCCGTGGGGCGGTCAGACATTCTGATCGACGGTTACATGGACTGGGTTACCGACAACGACCAGACCCGCCGTGGCACCTATCACGCCAACCTGCACTTCAACCCGCAGGTCAAATACGACCTGGGCAAGGCGCTGAACCTGGGCGCCAAGCAGCTCTACGTCGGCTTTGAATACAGCTACTGGAAAGACAAGTACGGCATTGACAGCCGCGGCAACCTGGAAAGTAACCAGAGCGTCGCCAGCGCGCTGGTCAAGGTCCACTTCTGATAAGCTGACCAAACGCACAGGTTTGATCCACTCTGCTCCAGGACGGAGCACTTGAGGCGCGGCGCGCAAGCCAGTAATCTGCGCGCCCCCTCGATCAGGGCAGAACGGATTCTGCCTGCGTTTACTGACCGCTCAGTCAATGAATTCGGGCGGTTGGCCAACGTGTTGCCAGCCTGAAAGACCCTTTTCATCCGTTCAGAACGAAGTCGAGCAGGAAGGTTTTGCCAACCCGGAAAAGTTGGCCCAACCCTTGCCAAACAGCTGTGGCCTATCGAAAAAAGCTGACTCAAAAGACAAAAAAAGCGCCGACACCGAGCGCTGACAACAGATCAATCAAGGGAGCGACACTCGCAATGCGTACTATCAAGAGCCTGATCCTCGCCGGCGGCCTGCTGGCCTGCGGCACCACCTTCGGCGGCGACCTGCTGCAATGGCAGAACAACAGCCTGACCTACCTGTGGGGCAAGAACTTCAAGGTCAACCCCGAGACCCAGCAAACATTCACCTTCGAGCACGCCGACGCGTGGAAGTACGGCGATAACTTCTTCTTCGTCGACAAGATCTTCTACCAAGGCAAGAAGGACGCCAGCAACGGCCCCAACACCTACTATGGCGAGTTCAGCCCACGCCTGTCGTTCGGCAAGATCTTCGACCAGAAGCTGGAGTTGGGCCCGGTCAAGGACGTGCTGCTGGCGATGACCTACGAGTTTGGCGAGGGTGACACCGAGTCTTACCTGATCGGCCCGGGCTTCGACCTGGCCATCCCGGGCTTCGACTACTTCCAGCTGAACTTCTACAACCGCACCACCGACGGCAGCCGCGCCGGCGACAACGTGTGGCAGATCACCCCGGTGTGGTCGTACACCATTCCGGTCGGCGATTCCGACGTGCTGATCGACGGCTTCATGGACTGGGTGGTGGACAACGACGAGAACCGCCGCGGCACCTACCAGGCCAACCTGCACTTCAACCCGCAGATCAAGTATGACCTGGGCAAGGCGCTGCACCTGGGCGAAAAGCAGCTGTATGTGGGTGTGGAGTACGACTACTGGAAGAACAAGTACGGCATCAAGGACAGCGATGCTTTCACTACCGACCAGAACACCATGAGCTTCCTGGTCAAGGTTCACTTCTGAACTGAGTTACCGGGGCCGCTTTGCGGCCCATTCGCGGGTAAACCCGCTCCTACAGGGGACGCGCCGGGTGCAAGGCAAACGCGGTACCTGGTAGGAGCGGGTTCACCCGCGAACCGGGGCAAAGCCCCGGCCAGGCGCCTCAATTGGCTGGCCGAACTGCCCGCCACAATTTCCCCGCAACGCTTACCACCGCCAGCACCACAGCACCTGCGATGACTCCGACCCCGCCGTTGAGCAACGCACCGGTCAATGCCCCGCCACGCCCTTCGCTGAACGCCTCGATGGCATGATGCAGCGGCTCGATGCCATGCACCAGGATCCCACCGCCTACCAGGAACATCGCCGCAGTACCAATCACCGACAGGCTTTTCATCATGTACGGCGCCGCCCGCAGGATGCCGTTACCCACTGCCTGAGTCAGCTTGGAGGTTTTGCGGGCCATCCACAGCCCAAGGTCGTCAAGCTTGACGATCCCGCCTACCAACCCATACACACCAATGGTCATCACCACCGCAATGCCCGACAGCACGATGATCTGCTGGGTCAGCGGCGAGTCAGCCACGATCCCCAAGGTAATGGCGATGATTTCCGCCGACAGAATGAAGTCGGTACGCACTGCCCCCTTGATCTTGGCTTTTTCAAAAGCCACCAGATCAACGTTGGCATTGGCAACGGCCTCCTTGCGCGCCGCGTGCTGTGCCTCATCCTCTTCCTTGCTGTGCAAGAACTTGTGCGCCAGCTTCTCGAAACCCTCGAAGCACAGGAACGCACCGCCCAGCATCAGCAGTGGCGTTACTGCCCACGGGATGAAGGCGCTGATCAGCAGGGCCGCCGGCACCAGAATGGCCTTGTTCAGCAGCGAGCCTTTGGCCACCGCCCACACCACCGGCAACTCGCGATCGGCGCGCACGCCAGTGACCTGCTGAGCATTCAGTGCCAGGTCGTCACCCAGCACACCCGCAGTCTTTTTCGCCGCGACTTTGGTCATTAGCGAGACGTCATCCAGCAGCGTGGCGATGTCGTCGATCAGTACCAGTAGACTGCTTCCTGCCATGTTTGCCTGTTTCCAGTGAAATGAATGTGCCGGAGTCTAGCCGAAAGTCGCTGCCTTGAGCGCCCGTCGAACCCGGTGCTACCATGCCCGATCCCCTTAGAGGTGGCCAGACACGAGGAAGATCCCTGACCATGAGCACCATTCGCGAGCGCAACAAGGAATTGATCCTGCGCGCGGCCAGCGAGGAATTCGCCGACAAGGGCTTCGCCGCCACCAAGACCAGCGATATCGCGGCCAAGGCCGGCCTGCCCAAGCCGAACGTGTATTACTACTTCAAGTCCAAGGACAACCTTTACCGCGAGGTCCTGGAAAGCATCATCGCACCGATCATGCAGGCATCCACGCCGTTCAATGCAGACGGTGACCCGAAGGAAGTGCTGAGTTCGTACATTCGTTCGAAGATTCGCATTTCGCGTGACCTGCCCCATGCGTCCAAGGTGTTCGCCAGCGAGATCATGCATGGCGCGCCGCACCTGTCAGCGAACCAGGTAGAGCAGTTGAACGAGCAGGCCCGACATAACATCGAGTGCATCCAGCGCTGGATCGACCGCGGGCAGATCGCCCATGTGGACGCGCACCACCTGATGTTCAGCATCTGGGCGGCGACCCAGACCTATGCGGACTTCGACTGGCAGATTTCTGCGGTGACCGGCAAGGCCAAGCTGGCCGACAGTGATTATGACGCGGCAGCCGAAACCATCATTCGTATGGTCTTGAAAGGTTGTGAGCCTGAGGCAGCCTGAACCATCCCGAAGGGCCATTCGCGGGCAAGCCCGCTCCCACAGGATCACCACATGCCTGAAGGTAGTGGGGTCACTGTGGGAGCGGGCTCGTCCGCGAATGGGCCAGAACAGGCAATAGAGATTTAGGCCGCTACCCCGGCATCTGCCCGCAACCCCACCTCCTCGATCGCACTGATCGCACACTGCTCGTCGATATCCGAGGTATCGCCGCTGATCCCCACGGCACCCAGCACCTTGCCGTCCTGATCACGAATCAGCACCCCACCTGGCGCCGGCACCACCGGCCGCTCACCCATGCCGTTCAGCGCGGCAAAAAAAGCCGGCCGCTGCTGCGCATCCAGCGCCAGCAAGCGCGACCCCTTGCCCAGGGCAATCGCGCCCCAGGCTTTGCCAGTGGCCACCTCAGGACGAATCAGGCTGGCGCCATCCTCACGCTGCAGCGCCAGCAGGTGCCCGCCGGCATCCAGCACCGCCACGGTCAGTGGCGCGGCATTGATCTTGCGGCCCGCCACCAGCGCGGCATTCACCAGGCTGACAGCGACTTTCAGGTTCAGAACGTTCATGGAAAGGTCCTCTTCTTGTTGTGAGAAGCCCTGAGGGCAGTTGAAAACCGATCGAACAAATAGAACACAACGAGAGATATTTTTGTATACAATATTTTGAAACGATCGTATGCGATGGCGCAAACCCTCGTTTTCGCGGGCGCTCTGACGAAAGCCAGCTTAGTCGATGAAAACCCATTGACCTGAGCCGCCAGGCGTGAATACACTCTGTCGCAAAGCAAGTTGTATACAATTACAAAATCGATGAGGCACAAACCATGAGCAAAATGAGAGCAATCGATGCAGCCGTTCTGGTCATGCGCCGTGAAGGTGTAGATACCGCGTTCGGCATCCCGGGGGCTGCCATCAACCCGTTGTATTCGGCCCTGAAGAAAGTCGGTGGCATCGATCACGTCCTCGCTCGTCACGTCGAAGGTGCCTCGCACATGGCCGAGGGCTACACCCGCGCCAACCCGGGCAACATCGGTGTGTGCATCGGCACGTCCGGCCCTGCCGGCACCGACATGGTCACCGGCCTGTACAGTGCCTCGGCCGACTCCATCCCGATTCTGTGCATCACTGGCCAGGCGCCACGTGCCCGCCTGCACAAGGAAGACTTCCAGGCTGTCGACATCACCAACATCGTCAAGCCGGTGACCAAGTGGGCGACCACCGTTCTGGAGCCAGGCCAGGTGCCTTACGCCTTCCAGAAGGCCTTCTACGAAATGCGTACCGGCCGCCCAGGCCCGGTGCTGATCGACCTGCCGTTCGACGTGCAGATGGCCGAAATCGAATTCGACATCGACGCCTACGAACCGCTGCCCGTGCACAAGCCGTCCGCCACTCGCGTACAGGCCGAAAAAGCCCTGGCCCTGCTCAATGACGCCGAGCGCCCACTGCTGGTAGCCGGTGGCGGCATCATCAACGCCGACGCCAGCGACAAGCTGGTCGAATTCGCCGAACTGACCGGCGTACCGGTAATCCCGACCCTGATGGGCTGGGGCACCATCCCGGACGACCACGCACAGATGGTTGGTATGGTCGGCCTGCAGACCTCGCACCGCTATGGCAACGCAACCCTGCTGAAGTCCGATCTGGTATTCGGTATCGGTAACCGCTGGGCCAACCGCCACACCGGTTCCGTCGATGTCTACACCGAAGGCCGCAAGTTCGTACACGTCGACATCGAACCGACCCAGATCGGCCGCGTGTTTACCCCGGACCTGGGCATTGTTTCCGATGCTGGCAAGGCACTGGACGTGTTCCTGGAAGTGGCCCGCGAGTGGAAAGCCGCCGGTAAGCTCAAGTGCCGCAAGGCCTGGCTGGAAGAGTGCCAGGAGCGCAAGTCGAGCCTGCAGCGCAAGACCCACTTCGACAATGTGCCGGTCAAGCCGCAGCGCGTCTACGAAGAAATGAACCAGGTATTTGGCAAGGACACCTGCTACGTCAGCACCATCGGTCTGTCGCAGATTGCCGGCGCACAGTTCCTGCATGTGTACAAGCCTCGCCACTGGATCAACTGCGGCCAGGCCGGCCCGCTGGGCTGGACCATCCCTGCCGCGCTGGGCGTGGTCAAAGCCGATCCCAAGCGCAAGGTTGTCGCGCTGTCGGGTGACTACGACTTCCAGTTCATGATCGAAGAACTGGCGGTAGGTGCGCAGTTCAACCTGCCGTACGTCCACGTACTGGTGAACAACGCCTACCTGGGCCTGATCCGCCAGGCGCAGCGTGGCTTCGACATGGATTACTGTGTACAACTGGCGTTCGAGAACATCAACTCGACCGACGCTGCCACCTACGGTGTCGATCACGTCGCTGTGGTCGAAGGCCTGGGTTGCAAGGCCATCCGTGTGTTCGAGCCAGCAGAAATCGCCCCTGCCCTGATCAAGGCACAGAAGATGGCCGAAGAGTTCCGCGTGCCGGTGGTGGTTGAAGTGATTCTCGAGCGTGTGACCAACATTTCCATGGGCACCGAGATCAACGCGGTCAACGAGTTCGAAGACCTGGCCCTGGTCGGCAACGACGCGCCAACCGCCATCTCGCTGCTGGACTGATCGCCTGACGCCCCCAGGCACGCCCTGGGGGCCTTCATCGCAAGGAGACAACTCATGCCTCGCTTCGCTGCCAACCTGTCCATGCTGTTCACCGAACAGGACTTCCTGGCCCGCTTCAAGGCTGCCGCCGACGCTGGTTTCAGCGGCGTCGAATACCTCTTCCCCTATGACTTCAGCGCGGCTGAAATCAAGCAGCAGCTGGAGGCCAACGGCCTGACCCAGGTGCTGTTCAACCTGCCGGCCGGCGACTGGGCCAAAGGTGAGCGCGGCATCACCTGCCACCCCGACCGCATCGAAGAATTCCGCGCCGGTGTCGACAAGGCCATCGAATACGCCAAGGTCCTGGGCAACACCCAGGTCAACGCCCTGGCCGGTATTCGCCCACAAGGCCCGGACTGCGCCACCGTGCGCAAGACCTTTGTCGAGAACCTGCGCTACGCCGCTGACAAACTCAAGGCCGCCGGCATTCGTCTGGTCATGGAAATGATCAACACCCGCGATATCCCCGGTTTCTACCTGAACACCACCCAACAGGCGCTGGAAATCCAGGCCGAGGTGGGCAGCGACAACCTGTTCCTGCAGTACGACATCTACCACATGCAGATCATGGAAGGTGACCTGGCTCGCACCATGGAAGCCAACCTGAAAGTGATCAACCACATCCAGCTGGCGGACAACCCAGGCCGCAACGAACCAGGTACCGGCGAGATCAACTACCGCTTCCTGTTCGAGCACCTGGACCGGATTGGCTACCAGGGCTGGGTGGGCGCGGAGTACAAGCCCAAGACCACTACCGAAGCGGGCCTGGGCTGGCTGAAAACCCATAACGCAATCTGAGGCTGATCGAGGTCCTGTGACACATGCCTGACCCTGTAGGAGCGGGTTTACCCGCGAATGCGACGTTGGCTTCACTGCCGCTTTCGCGGGTAAACCCGCTCCCACAGAATTCTGTGTCCAACAACGGGCCTGTGCAGCCTGCTCCATCGAGATTCAACAAATACAACGAGGTAATCTCTCATGGCTAAAATCGGTTTCATCGGCACCGGCATCATGGGCAAGCCCATGGCCCAGAACCTGCAGAAGGCAGGTCACAGCCTGTTCATTTCCACCCACCACGATGCCGCGCCAGCCGACCTGATCGCTGCCGGTGCAGTGGCCCTGGCCAACCCGAAAGAAGTTGCCCAGGAAGCCGAATTCATCATCGTCATGGTCCCCGACACCCCGCAGGTCGAAAGCGTCCTGTTCGGTGAAAACGGCGTGGCCGAAGGCGTTGGCCCGAACAAGGTGGTGATCGACATGAGCTCGATCTCGCCAACCGCCACCAAAGCCTTCGCCGAGAAGATCAAGGCTACCGGTGCCGCCTACCTGGACGCTCCTGTATCCGGTGGTGAAGTCGGTGCCAAGGCTGCGACCCTGAGCATCATGGTCGGTGGCTGCCCGAACGCCTTCGAGCGCACCCTGCCGCTGTTCGAAGCCATGGGCAAGAACATCACCCGCGTCGGTGGCAACGGTGACGGCCAGACCGCCAAGGTCGCCAACCAGATCATTGTCGCCCTGAACATCCAGGCCGTCAGCGAAGCATTGCTGTTCGCCGCCAAGAACGGTGCAGACCCGGCCAAGGTGCGTGAAGCACTGATGGGCGGCTTCGCCTCGTCGAAAATCCTCGAAGTGCACGCCGAGCGCATGATCAAGGGCACCTTCGACCCAGGCTTCCGCATCAACCTGCACCAGAAGGACCTGAACCTGGCCCTGCAAGGCGCCAAGGAACTGGGCATCAACCTGCCCAATACCTCCAATGCCCAGCAAGTGTTCAACACCTGCCAGGCCCTGGGCGGCGGCAACTGGGACCACTCGGCGCTGATCAAAGGCCTGGAGCACATGGCCAACTTCTCGATCCGCGGCGACAAATAAGTCGTTTTTAGCCTTCACTGGCCTCTTCGCGGGTAAACCCGCTCCTACAAAGACCGCACAATCGCTCAAAGCTGTGCATGGAGCGGGCTTGCCCGCGAAGAAGCCAACGCCGTTGAACCTGCGACCACAGGCCCAATGGTGGCATCGAGCAACACCCGCCCCTGGTTCGGCCTGCACGGAGGCAGTTCCAGGGGCGTTTTTGATTCTGTAGAACAACAATAATTGGGAGCCTGCCATGTCGGTCGATCCGCAAAAACTTCTCCGCGAGCTGTTCGACACAGCCATCGCCGCCGCCCACCCCCGTCAAGTCCTCGAACCCTACCTGCCCGCCGATCGCAGCGGTCGGGTTATCGTCATCGGCGCCGGCAAGGCCGCAGCCGCCATGGCCGAAGTGGTCGAGAAAAGCTGGCAGGGCGAAGTCTCCGGCCTGGTCGTGACCCGTTACGGCCACGGCGCCAACTGCCAGAAGATCGAGGTGGTCGAAGCTGCCCACCCGGTCCCGGATGCTGCCGGCCTGGCTGTGGCCAAGCGCGTGCTGGAACTGGTCAGCAACCTCAACGAAGACGACCGCGTCATCTTCCTGCTGTCTGGCGGTGGCTCGGCGCTGCTGGCCCTGCCTGCCGAAGGCCTGACCTTGGCCGACAAGCAGCAGATCAACAAGGCGCTGCTGAAATCCGGTGCCACCATCGGCGAGATGAATTGCGTGCGCAAGCACCTCTCGGCGATCAAGGGCGGGCGCCTGGCCAAGGCCTGCTGGCCGGCCACGGTCTACACCTATGCCATTTCCGATGTACCGGGCGACCTCGCTACGGTAATCGCCTCCGGCCCCACCGTGGCCGACCCGAGCACCTCGGCCGACGCCCTGGCCATCCTCAAACGCTACAACATCGAAGCGCCCAAAGCGGTCATCGACTGGCTGAACAACCCGGCCTCGGAAACCGTCAAGGCCGACGACCCGGCCTTGGCCCGCAGCCACTTCCAGTTGATCGCCAAACCCCAGCAGTCGCTCGAAGCCGCCGCCGTCAAAGCCCGTCAGGCCGGTTTCAGCCCGCTGATCCTCGGCGACCTCGAAGGCGAATCGCGCGAAGTGGCCAAGGTGCATGCCGGTATCGCCCGACAAATCGTTCAGCACGGCCAGCCGCTCAAGGCGCCCTGCGTGATCCTGTCGGGTGGCGAAACCACCGTGACCGTACGCGGCAATGGCCGTGGCGGGCGCAACGCCGAGTTCCTGCTCAGCCTCACCGAAAGCCTGAAAGGCCTGCCGGGCGTATACGCCTTGGCCGGTGACACCGACGGCATCGATGGCTCGGAAGATAACGCCGGTGCCTTCATGACCCCTGCCAGCTACGACCGCGCCGAAGCGTTGGGCCTGTCGGCCAGCGACGAATTGGACAACAACAACGGCTACGGCTACTTCGCCGCGCTGGATGCGCTGATCGTCACCGAACCGACTCGCACCAACGTCAACGACTTCCGCGCCATCCTGATCCTCGAGACTGCCCAATCATGACGCCAGATAAAAAAGTAAAGATCCTCGCCACCCTTGGCCCTGCGATCAACGGCATCGACGATATCCGCCAGCTGGTCAAAGCCGGGGTGAACATCTTCCGCCTCAACTTCAGCCATGGCGAGCATGCCGACCACGCCCTGCGCTACCAGTGGATCCGCGAAGTCGAGCAGCAACTGAACTACCCGCTGGGTATCCTCATGGACCTGCAAGGGCCGAAGCTGCGCGTTGGCCGCTTTGCCGAAGGCAAAGTGCAGCTGCAACGCGGCCAGGCCCTGCGCCTGGACCTGGACAAGACCCCGGGCGACAGCCGCCGGGTCAACCTGCCGCACCCCGAAATCATCGCCGCCCTTGAGCCCGGCATGGACCTGCTGCTGGACGACGGCAAGCTGCGCCTGCGCGTTACCGCCAAGCACAGCGACGCCATCGACACCGAGGTGCTGAACGGTGGCGAGCTTTCCGACCGCAAGGGCGTCAACGTACCGCAAGCGGTGCTCGACCTCTCCCCGCTCACCGAAAAAGACCGCCGCGACCTGGCCTTTGGCCTGGAGCTGGGTGTGGACTGGGTAGCCCTGTCGTTCGTCCAGCGCCCTGAAGACATCGTTGAAGCGCGCCAGCTAATTGGCGACCGCGCCTACCTGATGGCCAAGATCGAGAAGCCATCGGCAGTCGAACAGCTGCAAGCCATCGCCGAACTGGCAGACGCGATCATGGTGGCCCGTGGTGACCTGGGCGTGGAAGTGCCGGCCGAAAGCGTGCCGCAGATCCAGAAGCGCATCATCGGCACCTGCCGCCAGCTGGGCAAGCCGGTTGTGGTGGCCACGCAGATGCTCGAGTCGATGCGTTTCTCGCCAGCGCCAACCCGTGCCGAAGTCACCGACGTGGCAAACGCTGTGGCCGAAGGTGCCGATGCAGTAATGCTGTCGGCCGAAACCGCCTCGGGTGACTACCCGCTCGAAGCCGTGCAGATGATGAGCAAGATCATCCGCCAGGTTGAGAACGGCCCGGACTACCAGGCCCAGCTCGACGTCGGCCGGCCAAAGGCCGAAGCGACCGTGTCGGATGCCATCAGCTGCGCCATCCGCCGTATCAGCGGCATCCTGCCGGTGGCAGTGCTGGTCAACTACAGCGAGTCGGGTGCATCGACCCTGCGCGCGGCACGTGAGCGGCCACGGGCACCGATCCTCAACCTGACGCCGAACCTGAACACCGCGCGCCGCCTCAGCGTGGCCTGGGGCGTGCATTCGGTGGTCAACGACCGCCTGCGTCAAGTCGACGAGGTGGTTTCCACCGCCCTGGAGATTGCCCAGGCGCAAGGCATGGCCAGCCGTGGCGACACGCTGCTGATCACGGCCGGTGTACCTTTCGGCAAGCCGGGATCGACTAATACGCTGCGGATCGAGACTTTGATCTGAGATTGCCGGGGGCGCGTTGCGTCCCTTTCGCGACACAAGGCCGTTTCCACAGGGCGGCGCTGGCACAAGGGAATGCGATCCCTGTGGAAGCGGCCTTGTATCGCGATTGGAGGGCAAAGCGCTCTCCGAATACCGAACTACCCGACCGCGGAAAATCGAGGCTCAAAGAGGCCCACCGCTCCCCCATCAACCTCACTGACTGCCCCATGTACACCAAAAATTTCGTCAACCCGTGCCCCGACTGGGCCACGGCGCTACTCAACGGCTTCAGCCAGGTGCTGCTGCTGCGCAACCCCCTGTGCGGCCTTTGCTGCCTGCTGGCCATCCTGCTGACGGCGCCCAACCTGGTCGGCGGCGCGCTGCTTGGTGCCTTGGCCGGCCTGCTCACCGCCCAGGCACGCGGCTATGACCGTGCCGACCGCCAAGCGGGGCTGTATTGCTACAACGGCGTGCTGATCGGCATCCTGATCAGCGCGGTGCTGCCTTGGTCGGCGATCCTGCCGCCACTGATCATCGCCGCCGGCGGCCTGTCCAGCATCATCACCCACCAGTGGCGCAAGCGCGGTGGCAAGTTGCTGATTGCCTACACCTCCCCTTTCGTATTGCTGGGCTGGGCCACATTGCTGGTCGCCAGCCCCTCGCCCAGCGGCTTCGTCGAAGCCGACCCGCTGTATGCGTTGGCCCGCGGCGTGGGCCAGATCTTCCTGCTCGACCAGCCCTTGGCCGGGTTGCTGATCATCGTCGGCATGTTCATCGCCAACCCCTATGCGGCGTTGTGGGCGGTGATCGGTTCGGCCATTGGTGGCGGCGTGGCCCTGCTCGCCGATCAGGCACAGGCCGCATGGTTAGGCCTTTGCGGTTTCAACGCCGCGCTGGCAGCCTTGGCGTTTAGCCGCCAGGGCGAAAAGCCATGGGTAACGTTGCTGGCAGTAGCCCTGGCCCTGCTGCTGCAACCGCTGTTCAAGCTGTTGCCGCTGCCTGCCCTGACCGCCCCCTTCGTTGCCGCCTGTTGGCTGATGCACTTGGGCAGCTACCTGGCACAACCCAGGCAGCGCAACGCCAGCCGCTTGCACAGCTGAATCGCAACCCCTAGGCTCAGCCCATCGCTTTTGTGGAACGAGCCAATGAACAACCCAGCGAGTCTGCGCGAGCGGCTCTTCGTCATCGTCTTCCAGACCGACACCGTAGCCGGTCGCCGCGTCGACAAGATCCTGCTACTGATCATCCTGGCCAGCCTGGTCACGGTGATCCTCGACAGCATCGACGAAGTACACCAAGGCTACGCCGGCCTGCTGGCTGGCATCGAGTGGGGCTTTACCGCGATATTCCTGGCCGAATACATCACCCGCCTGTACTGCTCGCCCAAGCCGTTGCGCTATGCCTTCAGTTTCTATGGCCTGGTCGATTTACTGGCGGTCGTGCCGGGGATCCTCGCGCTGTACTACAGCGACGCCCAGTACCTGTTGATCATTCGTGTGATACGGATGCTGCGGATCTTCCGTGTACTCAAGCTCAGCCCGTACCTCAAGCAGGCTCATTACCTGATGGAGGCGCTGCACGGCAGCAAACAGAAGATCATCGTGTTCCTGGTGACGGTATCGACGCTGGTGACCGTGTTCGGCACACTGATGTACGTGATCGAAGGGCCTGAGAATGGTTTTACCAGCATCCCCAAAGGCATCTACTGGGCCATCGTTACCCTGACCACCGTGGGCTTTGGCGACATCGTGCCGAAGACTCCGCTGGGGCAGGTGCTTTCGTCGCTGGTGATGATCACCGGTTATTCGATCATTGCCGTGCCGACCGGTATCTTCACGGCAGAGCTGGCCAATGCCATGCGCGGGGAGCAGTTGCAGCATGATTGCCCGACCTGCCACAAGAAGACCCACGAACATGGGGCGGCGTTCTGTTGTCGCTGTGGGAATGGGTTGTTTCCCAAGCAATGACGGTGCCTGTACAGGCCCTTTCGCGGGCGCGCCCGCTCCCACAGGATTACCACAGGCCCGAGCATTACACCGTGCCTGTGGGAGCGGGCATGCCCGCGAAGAGGCCGGTACGGGCAGAAGCATAACCAAAGCATTTTTTGTTCTTTAACCCGTATAAAGCCACCCGCTATAGTCGCTGGCAATCTGCCCCAACACCCTTCAAGAACAAGGAAGCATCGTGAAAAAGCTCTTCACCGCCTCGCTGCTCGCCGCAGGCCTGGTCTTGGGTAACCTCGCCCAGGCCGCCCCCACCCTGCTCAACGTTTCCTACGACGTGATGCGCGACTTCTACAAGGACTACAACCCGGCCTTCCAGAAGCACTGGGAAGCCGAACACAACGAGAAGGTCAACGTGCAGATGTCCTTCGGCGGCTCGAGCAAGCAGGCGCGTGCGGTGATCGATGGTCTGCCGGCCGATGTCATCACCATGAACATGGCCACCGACATCAACGCCCTGGCAGACAAGGGCAAGCTGGTGCCCGACAACTGGGTAACCCGCCTGCCGAACAACAGCGCGCCATTCACCTCGGCCACTGTGTTCATCGTGCGCAAGGGCAACCCGAAAGCCCTGAAAGACTGGCCCGACCTGCTCAAGGACGGTGTGCAGGTGATCGTACCCAACCCGAAAACCTCGGGTAATGGCCGCTATACCTACCTGTCGGCCTGGGGCTACGTACTCAAGCAAGGCGGCGATGAAAGCAAAGCCCGCGACTTCGTCGGCAAGCTGTTCAAGCAGGCACCCGTGCTGGACACCGGTGGCCGTGCCGCCACCACCACGTTCATGACCAACCAGATCGGTGACGTGCTGGTCACCTTCGAGAACGAAGCCGAGATGATCGCCCGCGAGTTTGGCCGCGACCAGTTCGAAGTGGTCTACCCAAGCGTATCGGCCGAAGCCGAGCCTCCGGTGACGGTGGTCGACAAGGTGGTGGCCAGGAAGGGGACCCAGGCCGTGGCCGAGGAATACCTGAAGTACCTGTGGTCACCAGCAGCCCAGGAGATCGCCGCCAACAACTACCTGCGCCCGCGTGATGCAACGGTACTGGCCAAGTACACCGACCGCTTCCCGAAAGTGGACTTCCTGTCGGTGGAGAAAACCTTCGGTGACTGGCGTACCGTGCAGAAGACCCACTTCAATGATGGTGGGGTGTTTGACCAGATCTATACCGGTCAGTAACGCACAAGCAACATCAAACCCGGCGGAACACCAAGGCCTTCAGCCCCCCCGCCGGGTCAACGTCCGGAAACTCCGGCGGGTTTTCCAGACGCTCGACATAAGCCAGCGAAGGCGCCTGCGCTGCCATGCCTTCGATCAGAAACTCAGGCCCGATCCCCGGGTCGTTGACGCACGCCAGCACCGTCCCTCCCGCATTCAACAACTCCGGCAAACGCCGCAGGATCTTTGCGTAATCCTGGGTCAGCACAAAGCTGCCACGCTGGAAGGTAGGCGGGTCGATGATGATCAGGTCATAAGGCCCGTACTTGCGCACCTTGCCCCACGACTTGAACAGTTCATGCCCCAGGTACGCCACCCGTGATGCATCGTGGCCATTGAGGCGGTGATTGTCCCGGCCTCGCGACAGGGCCGATTTGGCCATGTCCAGGTTCACCACCTGCTCAGCGCCACCGGCAATCGCTGCCACGGAAAAGCCGCAGGTATAAGCGAACAGGTTCAGCACGCGCTTGCCCGCCGCCTGCTCGCGCACCCAACGGCGGCCATAGCGCATGTCGAGGAACAGGCCATTGTTTTGCCGCACGCCCAAGTCCAGCAGGTAGGTCAGGCCGTCCTCGATCACTTCGCGTTGCTGGCACGGCTCGCCCAGCAGCCACTGGCCCGGGCTGTCGGGCAGGTAGCGGTGCTGGATGATGACAGCCTGACCGGTCCACTGCGGGCGCTCGGCCAAGCTGCGCAGCATGGTTTCCAGTTCGGCCAGCTGGCCCTCGGCCGGCTCACGGAACAAGGCGACCGACAGCACGCCCTGCAGCCAGTCGACGGTGACCTGCTCCAGGCCCGGCCAGCAGCGGCCGCGACCGTGAAACAGGCGGCGGGTTTCCTGTGGGGCAGGGTCGAGGGCGGCAAGCAGGTGTTGCTCAAGGGTGTCGATGGGCGAGGTCATGGCGGATCGCAGGCTGGCAAAAAGCGGCATTCTACCTTGCGGGCCTCTTCGCGGGTAAACCCGCGCCTACAGGATGCCGCGCCGAGCGGAACCACCACCCCTGTTGCATGCCCGCCGCCGCCAGCAGGATCAACCCCACCCCCAGCCACTGCAGCGGCGCCAGGCGGTGCCCGAACGCCACCCAGTCCACCAGAATTGCCGCAATCGGGTAAATGAACGACAGCGCACCGGTCAACGCCGTGGGCAAACGCTGGATGGCGCTGTACAACAGCACATACATCAGGCCGGTGTGCACCATCCCCAGTGTCAACAAGCTGGCCAACGCCGGCATTTCAACCGGCAACTCGCCAAGCGTGACCCACGGCGCCAGCAGCAATACACCCGTGGTTACCTGAATCAGCGCTATCAGGTGCGGGGGCGTGCCACTCAGGCGCTTGATGATCAACGCCGCGATTGCATACAGGAATGCCGCCCCCAGCGCCAGGGCAACCCCCAGCAGATAGTCCTCGCCATTACTTTGCCCAGCGCCATGGGCACTGACGATGGCCAGCATGCCTAGGAACGCCACACTCAGCCAGGTCACCTTGGCCAAGGTGATCTTTTCGCCCAGAAACAGCGCCGCCAGCCCCACCAGAATGAATGGCTGCACGTTGTAAACCGCCGTGCCGATGGCAATCGACGCCCGCGCGTACGAGGCAAACAAAAGCAGCCAGTTGCCGACAATGGCCACCCCACTGGCAATCGCCAGCAAAAATGCCGTGCGGCTGATTACACCTGGGCGCAGAAAGCCAAACGCGGCGCAAATCGCCAGCAAGGTCACGGCACCGAACACGCAGCGCCAGAACACCACATCCAGCACCGGCTGGCCGGACACCAGCACGAACCAGCCAATGGTCCCGGAAATCAGCATGGCGGCGACCATCTCCAGCGAGCCACGGCGCAATGAACTGTCCATCTCAAACCTCCCTTTGATAATGGCAACAGTATGCAAAGGCTGCAGGCTGGCCATCCAGCGGATAACCAAGGCATATTCGTGGGTCTGCCTTTACTATCAAGGCAAATAACACGAATTACCTGATGAGGTGAGCATGACCGATGCCATTGACCAATTATTGATCAACGCACTGATGGAGGA
The DNA here is from genome assembly GCF_036630035.1 of Pseudomonas sp. LTR0. Lineage (NCBI taxonomy): Bacteria > Pseudomonadati > Pseudomonadota > Gammaproteobacteria > Pseudomonadales > Pseudomonadaceae > Pseudomonas > Pseudomonas sp. LTR0. The sequence goes on along the minus strand of NZ_CP123734.1, from coordinate 1,636,875 downwards.
CTCGCGCCGCTCGCTCAAGGCGCTGGCGCAGGTCAGCGGGCTGTCCGCACCCAGCGTCAGCGAGCGCCTGCGCCGGCTCGAAGAGCGCGGCGTGCTGCGCGGCTACACCGTGGAGGTCGACCCGCGCGCCTTTGGCTACCAGTTGCAGGCGATCGTGCGCATCCGTCCGCTACCGGGGAAGCTGCAAGAAGTGGAGCGCCAGATCATTGCCATCCCTGAGTTCACCGAATGCGACAAGGTCATTGGCGAAGACTGCTTCGTCGCCCGACTGCATGTGCGCTCGATGGAGCAGCTGGACACGCTGCTCGACCTCATGAATGTGCTGGCTGAGACCAATACCGCGATCATCAAGAAGACCCCGGTCAAGCGGCGGTTGCCGCCAATGGATTGATTGGCCCCTGTACTGGCCTCCTCGCAGGCGTGCCCGCGAAGAGGCCAGTACAGGAAAAGCTGACTATTTTTTGTACACAAAAACGTAACCATAGGTGCCATTTTTGTGTGCACTTTCTTCAGTGGCGCCCCAATTCGTTACACACTTTCCACCCGTTATTTTGACCAAATGATCAACTAATCAATCTTTCAAAAAATATAACTTGTTCATTTGGTCAACTTATATTCTCTGTATTTCATTAACTTACCTTTGAACAAGATAAGTTCGAAATGATCACCTATTGAAACCTGCTCTTCCCTTGGCATGGAACTCGCTTTTGTGTGTTCGTGTTTTGTATACAACTTAAACAAAACATAGATACACAAGAATCCGCGACGCCGACCCAATATCGGCCGCCGCGCCCACAACCCTGTGATGCCAACGCTGCACCGACGAGATGGCGAGCCCGTGCGCATGCCCGCTCATCGCAGTCCATGTGCATCAGGAGCCCGCCGGAATGAGTAGCAGCCTCGACCTTGCCCCTGAACAATCCGTCGCCAGCACACACCCCGCGTCCACGCTTGCCGGCCACCAGCCGGACCTTGTTCTCAGCCCGCGCCTGCATAACCGCGACCTGGCGCCAACGCGTATGGAAGGCCGTCGCTGGGGCGGCTACAGCATCTTCGCGCTGTGGACAAACGATGTGCACAATATCGCCAACTATTCGTTCGCCATGGGCTTGTTCGCCCTCGGCCTGGGTGGCTGGCAAATTCTGTTGTCGCTGGCCATCGGCGCGGCACTGGTGTACTTCTTCATGAACCTGTCGGGTTACATGGGTCAAAAAACCGGGGTGCCGTTTCCAGTCATCAGCCGCATTGCCTTCGGCATCCACGGCGCGCAGATACCGGCGCTGATCCGTGCCGTCATCGCCATCGCCTGGTTCGGCATCCAGACCTACCTGGCATCGGTGGTGCTGCGGGTGCTGCTCACCGCCGTGTGGCCGCAACTGGCAGCCTACGACCACGACAGCATCCTCGGCCTGTCGAGCCTGGGCTGGGTGTGTTTCGTGTCGATCTGGCTGGTACAACTGGTGATCCTGGCCTACGGCATGGAGATGGTGCGCCGTTACGAGGCCTTTGCCGGGCCGGTGATCCTGCTGACCGTCGCCGCCCTGGCGGTGTTCATGTACTTCAAGGCCGACGCGCGCATTGCCTGGTCGGTGGCTACCCCGCTAACCGGCTACGAGATGTGGCGCAACATCTTCGCCGGCGGCGCACTGTGGCTGGCGATCTACGGCACCCTGGTGCTGAACTTCTGTGACTTCGCCCGCTCCTCGCCTTGCCGCAAGACCATCCGCGTCGGCAACTTCTGGGGCCTGCCGGTGAACATCCTGGTGTTCGCCGTGATCACCGTGGTGCTGTGCGGCGCGCAGTTCCAGATCAACGGCCACATCATCGACAGCCCGACGCAGATCGTCGCCGCCATACCCAGCACGCCATTCCTGGTGCTCGGCTGCCTGGCCTTCCTGATCGTCACCGTGGCGGTGAACATCATGGCCAACTTCGTCGCCCCGGCCTTCGTACTCAGCAACCTGGCGCCGCGCCACCTGAACTTCCGCCGTGCCGGGCTGATCAGTGCCACCCTGGCGGTGCTGATCCTGCCGTGGAACCTGTACAACAGCCCGCTGGTGATCGTGTACTTCCTGTCGGGCCTGGGCGCCCTGCTCGGCCCGCTGTACGGCGTGATCATGTCCGACTACTGGTTGCTGCGCAAAGGCTGCATCAACGTGCCAGAGCTGTATACAGAGCACCCGGCCGGTGCCTATCACTACAGCAAGGGCATCAACCTGCGCGCCGTGGCCGCCTTCGTGCCCGCCGCACTGCTGGCCATCGTGCTGGCCCTGGTGCCCAACTTCCAGGGTATCGCGCCGTTCTCCTGGCTGATCGGTGCCGGCATCGCCGCCGCCCTGTACCTGCTGATCGCGCCACGTAACCGCCACTACCACGACGTCAGCGGCGAGTGCATCGCCGTCGACCACAGCGGCCATTAATCAAGGAGGACTGCCCATGCGTATTCTGATCGCCAACGTCAACACCACCGAAGCCATTACCCACGCCATTGCCGAACAGGCCCGTGTGGTGGCCGCACCCGGTACCGAGATCGTCGGCCTCACGCCCTGGTTCGGCGCCGAATCGGTGGAGGGCAACTTCGAGAGCTACCTGGCGGCCATCGCGGTGATGGACCGGGTCCTGGCCTTTGAAGGGCCCTACGATGCCGTGATCCAGGCCGGTTATGGCGAACATGGCCGCGAAGGCCTGCAGGAACTGCTCAACGTGCCTGTGGTGGACATTACCGACGCCGCCGCCAGCACGGCAATGTACCTGGGCCACGCCTATTCCGTAGTAACCACGCTGGACCGCACCGTGCCACTGATCGAGGACCGCCTGAAGCTCTCGGGCCTGTATGACCGCTGTGCCTCGGTGCGAGCCAGCGGGCTGGCGGTGCTGGAACTGGAAGCCGACCCGCTGCGGGCCGTGGAGGCGATTGTCGGGCAGGCCGAACGCGCCGTGCGTGACGACAAGGCCGAGGTGATCTGCCTGGGTTGTGGCGGCATGGCCGGGCTGGACGAGCAGATTCGCCAACGCACCGGCGTGCCGGTGGTGGATGGTGTGAGCGCAGCGGTGACCATTGCCGAATCGCTGGTGCGTATGGGCTTGAGCACGTCCAAAGTGCGCACCTATGCGACGCCACGAGCGAAGAAAGTGGTGGGCTGGCCGATGCGCTTCGGCCGCTAGACATCCTTCGCCTGTACCGGCCTCTTCGCGGCTTTAGCCGCGAAGAGGCCGGCCCGCTTAACGCATCATCCTGGCCAAACGCTGCGCACTGCCACAGGCCAAGGTAAACCCCAACGCCCCATGCCCCAGGTTCAGCCACAGGTTGCGGTACACCGTCCCACTCATGATCGGCACCCCGGTCGGTGTCGCCGGCCGCATCCCCGCCCACTCCACCGCCTGGCCATAATCCGCCGCCCTTGGCAACGTCTCCAGCGCCAGCCGCCGCATGCTCTGCAAACGGCGCATGTCCACCGACTCATCGAACCCGACAATGTCCACCATCGCCGCTACCCGCAGCTGCTGCCCCAGGCGTGCATAGACGATCTTGCGCTCATAGTCGGTAAGGCTCACCTCAGGGGGCAGGTGCCCGGCGCTGATCGGCGCGGTCAGGCTGTAGCCCTTCAGCGGGTAAACCGGTATCTGCACTCCCGGTAATGCCAAGCCTGGGCCGCGATGCCCGGCACACAGCACCAACTGCTCCACGTCCAGTTGCTGATCGCCCAGTTGCAGTGCCACGACCTGGCCCTGGCGCTGAACCAATTGCGTCACTGGCCGGCCAAGCAGGAAACGGCACTGCCCCGACGCGCGCAACAGCGCCTCCAGCCGCAAGCAAAACAAGTGGCAATCGCCAACCTCTTCGCCTGCCGTGAACACACCGCCCACAAACGGTACGCCATCCAGGGCAGGCTCCAGCCCGCGCAGCTCGGCAGCCGCCAGCACCTGCTGACTGGTCGGGTCCGTCAACTGTTCCCGGCCTTGAGCAAAGGCCCGTTCACTGCGAAATGCCACCAGCTTGCCATTGCGCCGCCAGGCAAAATCCCCCAGGTTGTGCTCCTCGCGCCATTGCGCCAGAACGGCCTGACTGTAAAGCGCCAGCTCAAGTAATTGCCCGGCATTACGGCGATTGACGCTACGCCGGCAAGCCAGGGTGAATGCCAGCAGCCAGCGCCACTGGGCCGGGTCCATGCGCAAGCGCAACCGCAATGGCGACTCGCCCTGCAACAGCCAGCCCAGCGCCTGCCACGGCACTCCGGCATCAGCCAGCGGCGCCACGTAGCGATAAGACAATTGTCCGCCATTGGCAAAGCTGGTGGCCGACGCCAGGTTGTCGCGGGCCTCGATCAGGTCAACCGACCACCCTTCCCGAACCAGCGCGTAAGCCGTCGCCAGGCCCACCACTCCACCACCGATCACCGTTACCCGCTGTTTCATCGCTCATCCCTGTTCCAGCTTCCTTGCCAAACAGTACCAGCGGATCAGGTCGGGCAGCTATGCGCACCGTCATTCAGGCCCTGGCGCACATTACGGCTCAGCAGGCTGGCTTTGCCATTTTGCCAGGTCAGGGTCAGTACATAGAGCGTGTCGAAGTCTTCGCCGCTCCAGTCCTCGGTGACCACCCGCTCCTCCCCCAGGGCCTTGCCGGCCACGGTGTTGATCAGTTCCGGCAGGTAGCCGTGGGACCAGGCAGTGTAGATGGTCGCATTGCGGTACTTGTCGCTCAGCAACTCATCGGCCAGTTCAGCAGTGTCGTTGGCGCCGTAGTCGATATTCACCGGCAAGCCGAGGCGGATGGCACTGGGGGTGATGGTCATCAATGGGCGGATGTAGCTGTAGCTTTCGTCCCGGCTGCCTTCCTCGACATGCCGTGTGGGGTTGGCGGCAAACACGTAGTCGGCCTTGCCGAAGCGCTCGGGCAGTACACTGGCCAGGTCCAGCGCACGGTTGAGGCCCTGGCAGTTCAACTGCCCGAGCCCCTCGCCCGGCTTCTCGCCATGACGCAGAAACACCAGGGTCTGGGTGCCATCCACCGGTCGTGCCCGGCTTTCGACAGCCTCCAGCGCCAACGGTACGGCGATGGCTGTGAGCAACAGACTCAGCAGCAAGTGACGGCGACGGCGGAAGAATGTTGGCAACTTCATCAAGGCAGGCTCGTGTGGCAGAGAAAATCGGGTTTACCCGCCACATCACCCGGCCAATTGCAGGGCGCCCGTGTAGTGAATGCCATCCCTGGCAACGCGTCAGGGTCAGAGTGCCCCGAACCCGTTTGGTTCCTCCCTGGAGGTGGATGCCGTTCCCTAGGCAAGGCCTAGATTAGGGGCTGGGTGTTGCGCAATTGTGTAAGGTGCAAGAACCTCGGGTTGCAACGTGCCCACTCAATCATCCCGCGTGAGCACTTCCAGCAGTTCGATCTCGAAGGTCAGGTCCGAATTTGGCGGGATCGCCCCTACGCTGCGTTCGCCATAGCCCAGGTGCGCCGGTACCAGCAGCTTGCGCTTGCCGCCAACGCGCATGCCCATCAGGCCTTGGTCCCAGCCTTTGATTACCCTGCCAGTGCCGATCACGCACTGGAACGGCTTACCGCGCGACCATGACGAGTCGAACTCGCTGCCATCGGCCAGCCAGCCGGTGTACTGAGTGGTGATCAGGGCGCCTTTGACGGCGGCTTTGCCGTCACCCTCGACCAGGTCGATGATCTGCAGTTCTTGGCTCACGGGTACACTCCAACGCTGAAAAACAAAACCGCCCTTTTCTCAGGAATGCACCGGTTTGGCAAGTTCACGCAGAATTGTATGGAGGCATTCGCCAACGGAATACCCCCGTACAGACATGACGTTGAATCAGCTGTTCTGCTCGAACACCTCTTGGCCGGACAGCTCCTTGGTCTGGTTGGCGAAGCAGTACCACGCGGGTTTCTCTTCGACGAAAATCTGCAGGTCGAAATCCCAGGCGTGGTCGCCATCGAGCAGGCCGACCGGCACGGCATGGAAGTCGTTGGCCTTGAGCCGGTAGTACAGGTGCGTACCACAGCGGCCACAGAAAGCACGCTGGGCCCAGTCGGATGAGTCGTAGACGCTGGGCGCACGCCCTTCGATCAGCGGAGGCTTGCTGCAGTGCACCACCAGCAGCGGGCCGCCGGTCCACTTGCGGCACATGCTGCAATGACAAGCGCTGATATGGGTGTTGTCGACGGTGACCGTCAGCCGCGTGTCGCCGCACAGGCAGGTGCCGTGTTTTTCCAGGGCCATGGGTGGCTCCTTGAACGGAAAGATGGGCCAGCAATTATAGAACCCCCGCAGCGCATCGCACGCCATGCTAGATGTACACAGTGCCCCGCAGGTACAACGCCGCCCGCCCACTGATGATTACGCGGCCATTGCCCGGCACTTCACACTGCAATTGCCCTTTGCGTGCCCCGCCCTGCTCGCAGCTCAGCACCTTCTTGCCTAGCTTCTGGGCCCATACCGGCGCCAGCGAAGTGTGCGCCGAGCCGGTTACCGGGTCCTCATTCACACCAACCCGCGGGCCGAACCAGCGGGTGACGAAGTCAAAGCCACGCCCTGCCGCGGTCACGGCAATGCCACGGACGTCGAAGGCCGACAGTGCAACAAAGTCTGGTTTCAACGTATCGAGCAGCAAGGCGTCGTCGATCACCACCACATAATCGTCGCTACGGTACACCACCTGTGCCTGGCTCAAGCCCAGCGCCTGCAGCAGGCCCGCCGGCATGTCCACCGCTACGGGTTGCTTGGCCGGGAAGTCCATGGCCAGCAGGCCATCAGTGCCACGGCTGACGCGCAACTCGCCACTGCGGGTGTTGAAGCGCAGCACTTGCGCCTGCTCCCCTAGTTGCTCGAACAACACATAGGCCGAAGCCAAAGTAGCGTGGCCGCACAGGTCGACTTCCACGGCGGGGGTGAACCAACGCAAGTCGAACGTTTCGCCGTTGCGCACGAAGTAGGCTGTTTCTGACAGGTTGTTTTCTTCGGCAATGCGCTGCAGCACATCGTCCGGCAGCCAGCTTTCCAGCGGGATCACTGCGGCAGGGTTGCCACCGAACGGTTCAGTGGAAAAGGCATCGACCTGGAATATTTCGAGTTGCATGCACACACTCCTTGTTGCCCGGGCGCTGCCGGGCAGATATCTGGAAAAGGTTACGGGCGTACCGGGGTCAAAACTGGCTCACCGGCAAAGAACGCCTGCAGGTTGCGCAGCACCAAGGCCACCGTGTCGCGCGCGGCTTCTGGAGATTGGCCAGCCACGTGGGGTGTGAGCACGGTGTTGGGCAAGGCCTTGAGTGCATCGGGCACTGCCGGCTCGTCATCGAATACATCCAGCGCGGCGCCAGCCAGCTGGCCACGCTGCAATGCGTCAATCAGGGCTTGCGTGTCGACCACACTGGCACGGGCGATGTTCACCAGATAGCCCTCAGCCCCCAGAGCCTGAAGGACTTGGGCATCGACCAGATGCCGGGTGTTGGCACCTCCGGGGGTGGCCACCACCAGGATGTCGACGGTTTCAGCCAACTGTCGGGGGCTGTCGTACCAGGTATAAGGCACACCCTGGCGTGGTGTGCGGCTATGGTAGCTGACGCGCATGTCGAAGCCCAAGTGAGCCCGCTTGGCGATTGCCAGGCCCACTGCGCCAAGGCCGAGAATGCCCAGGCGTTTGCCACTCACCGAGGGGCTGATCACCCGGTTCCATTCACCGCGCCGCGTGCTGGCATCGGCACGGGGGATGTCGCGCAGCAGCGCCAGCAGCAGGGCCAGGGTGTGGTCGGCGACGGCTGCGGCATTGGCCCCGGCGCCATTGGTGACGGTTATGCCGCGGGCGTCGGCGGCGGCCAGGTCGACCTGCTCGTAGCCGGCGCCGATCACGCAGATGATCTGTAATCTGGGTAATGCGTCAATTTCGGCGGCGGATAGCCCCAGCGGACCACGGGTGAGCACCGCATCGATTTCTTCGGCGTGGCGATGAATGGCATCGGCGCGCAGTTGCGGCGAAGGGGCACGGATCAGGTGGTAACCGGCCTGCTCCAGCATGGGCAGGTAATCGTCGACGGTTTCCACCAGTACCAGGACTGTCTTGCGCATGCCACCTCCGGGTAAATTCGAGGCGTCATTATGCGGAGTCACCGACCGGTACAGTCAATGGAAATAACAAGGCAAAACTGTACTGTGCTGTTGCTGCGTTGCTGCGTTGCTGTTGCTGTTGCTGTTGCTGTTGCTGTTGCTGTTGCTGTTGCTGTTGCTGTTGCTGTTGCTGTTGATCTTGATCTTGATCTTGATCTTCGCGACTTCAGGAGGCCGAACGCAGGCCTTGCGGAGGCAGGTGACGGGCATGGATGCCCGTCAAGCGCTGAGGCCCCAGGATGGGGCCTTCGGCGCGGTCCTGCCGGGAGCAAGGCCGGAGTGAGGGGACCCCGGAGCGCAGCGCAGTGGCCGGATGATGGGAGCGCAGCGTTTTTTGGTTACTTTTTGTCGCGTTTGACAAAAAGTGACTCGCCGTAAGGGCGAAAAGGTGAGTCAGCGTCGCCATCGCGAATGGACTGTTCGCTGAGTCGAAACAGACGAGTTCGCTTCTTGCTTCTTGCTTCTTGCTTCTTGCTTCTTGCTTCTTGCTTCTTGCTTCTTGCTTCTTGGATGTGGGCATCCACATCGAGTAGGTATTCATTCACGCAGGTGGCGCATAGTCACCTTTCCGCCCTTACGGCGGGTCACTTTTTGTCAAACGCGACAAAAAGTAACCAAAAAACGCTGGCTCCTATCATCCGGCCCCTGCGCTACGCTCCGGGGTTCCCTCGCTCCGGGCTTGCTCCCGGGAGGACCGCGCTGCAGGCCCCATCCTGGGGCCCAGCGCTTGACGGGCATCCATGCCCGTCACCTCCCTTCGCAAGCCCTGCGCTCGGCCTCCTGAAGTCGCAATCTGCGTCGCCTGAACTATCGCGCGCTTACAAGCAAAATCAAAAGCAGAAGCATAAGCAGAAGTAAATACAGAAACAGCGTTACTGTGCGAACGCGCGCCCTAACCCACCTGGTACACCGCTGCTGTCAGTCTCCTGCCAAGGCCCATTCGGGCTCAACGACCAGCTCCAGCCGTTATCGAATCGATAGTAGGTACGCTGCCGGTAGAAGGTATTGGGCTGCTTCTCCAACACATATACACCCAGCCTGGGATCCCAGTGGCTTGCCCCACCAGGCGGTGGCGCAAAGCTGGCCGAGGTACGTGGCATGGGCTTGGGTATCGCTGCCGGCTTGCTCGGCTGAGTGGAAGGCTGCCCGCCCGGCAAGGGCTTGACCACCGGCCCCGACGGCGGCACACGCTCGATAGGTGGCGCGGGCTGCTCGTACGGCTCGTGCACCGTACACGCAGACAAACCCAAGGCCAGGGTAATCAGGGTCAGGCGGACGGTGCTATGCATGGCATTGCTCTCTTACTGGTCTGGAGTGTCGATGGTCAGGCGCTGGGTAGCCCGGGTGGCGCTAGGCAACGGAGCACCCCGGCCAATCCATTCACCCTGGGTAGGCTGACCCGCGCGTGAAACACGTGCAACCAGTTGGACTTCGGCAAATTGCGACAGTTTCATCTGCGGCATCATCGCATCAGCATCAGACAACTCTACCTCGATCGGCAACTGCGCCACGGTCACCCGCTTGGCCGCCAGTGGCATCGGCGGGCCATTGCTGGCGCGAGCGAAGATAAACACCGTGTCGTCCGGCTTGACCTTGTCCTTCAAAGCATCCGCCAGCTCCACACGCACTTTCAGGCGAGCCGCCACAGGTGCAGGTTCGGTAGCCTGCGCTGGCGCGCCACCCAGGCGCTCGGCGGCGCGGTCGATACCGCCCTGCAGGGCAGCACGCGATGTATCACCTTCTGGCAACTGCGCCAGCAAGCGCTTCCAGTAGTCGATGGCTTCCTGATAACGCTCGCCTTCAAACGCAGCAATACCGCGCAGGCCCAGGCTGGTCACCTCGTTGGGGTCCGCCTTCAGCGCTTCGTCAGTCAGCGCCTGCAATTGCGGGCTCCACTGCTTGTTGGCGGCAAAGTACAGGGCCTGGGCCCACTGCCCCAGCAGCTCGGGCTGGCGCCCAGCCAGGGCCACGGCCCGTTCGAACGTACGCGCGGCATCGGCCGGACGCTGCTCGGCCATGTAGGCCCGGCCGAGGAAATACATGGCCTCGGCCGAATCCGGCTGGGCCTGCACCACGCGCTCAAGGCGCGTGGTCATTTCTTCCATCGACTTGGGTGCCTCGGCAAATTCCTGGGTCAGCGCCACCTTGTCGGCCGCGCCAAAATGCAGGTACAGCCCCAGCGCCATCAGCGGTACCAGCATTGCCGCCAGCAGCGGCAGGGCCTTGCCCAAATGCCCCTGGCGCGGGGCCTCGGCGCCTTCGGTATCGGCCAGCAACTCGCGGGCAGCCTCGTCCCGGCCCTTGGCCATCTGCGCCTCATCGAGCACACCGGCGGCTTGCTGGGTCGCCAGTTCAGCGATGCGTTCCTGGTAAAGGGCCACGTTCAGGGCCGTGCGGTCTTCTTCCTGCTGGCGACGGCGGCCACGCAGGATCGGGAGCAGCAAAAAGCTGAGGGCAGCGAGCAGCAGCAGGCCCGCGCTAAGCCAGAATTCAATCATGGGTCTGTTCTTTTTCCAGCAGTTTGGCGAGACGCTCGCGTTCTTCGGCAGACAACTCATCGGCGCCTTGCGCGGCCGTGCCACGGCGCCGGCGAACGATCACCGCCAGCACCACGAAGCCACCGACCAGCAAGATCCCCGGGCCAAACCACAGCAGCCAGGTACGCGCGCTGAGCGCCGGCTTGTAACGCACGAAGTCGCCGTAGCGGTCGACCATGAAGTCGATGATCTGCTGGTTGCTCTGGCCTTCGCCGAGCATGCGGAAGATCTCCCGGCGCAGGTCGGCAGCAATCGGCGCGTTGGAGTCGGCAATATCCTGGTTCTGGCACTTGGGGCAGCGCAGTTCCTTGGTCAACTGTTGGTAACGCTCGCGCTCGGCCTCGTCGCGAAACTGGTAGGTGTCGATAGCCGCCTTGGCCACACCGGCCAGGCTCATGCCCAGCACTGCAGCTGCCAGCCAGCGCTTCATGGCTTGGCCTCGTCGATCAGGCCCTGGTACAACGGCGCCAGCTGTTCACGCCAGACCGTGGCATCAACGATGCCCACGTGCTTGTAGCGGATGATGCCCTTGGCGTCTATAAGGAAGGTTTCCGGCGCCCCATACACCCCAAGGTCCAGGCCCAGGCTGCCCTGTTCGTCACGAATATCCAGCTGGTAGGGGTTGTGGAACTCGGCCAACCACTTCTGCGCGGCGGCGTTGTCATCCTTGTAGTTGACGCCATGGATCACCACACCCTGCTGTGCCAGCTGGTTCAGGTACGGGTGCTCGACCTTGCACGACGGACACCAGGTGGCCCACACGTTGACCAGTGCCGGGCGGCCCTGCAAATCAGCCTGAGTCAGGGTACGGTCCCCCTGTGTCGAAGCCAGGGAAAACGCCGGGAACGGTTTACCGATCATTGCCGAAGGCAGCTCGTCGGGCTTGAGGAAAAGCCCCTTGTAGAGGAACACCACCACCAGCAGGAACACTGCAAGGGGCACTACCATGATCCAACGCTTCATGCAGCTGCTCCAGACACGCCCAGGACATCACGCACCCGGGTCTTGACCTTGACGCGGTAGCGCCGGTCGAGGGCCGCCAGCAACCCGCCCAGGCCGGTCAACAGACCGCCCAGCCAGATCCAGCGGACGTAAGGCTTAATATGTACGCGCACAGCCCAGGCGCCATTCTCCAGTGGCTCACCAAGCGCAACGTACAGGTCTCGGGTAAAGCCGGCGTCGATGCCCGCTTCGGTCATCATCGACTGTTGCACGGTGTACAGGCGCTTCTCCGGGTGCAGTGTGGTCACTTCACGACCCTCGCGGCTGACCACGACGGTGCCCTTGTCAGAGATGAAATTCGGCCCCTCGAAGTGCTTGGCGCCCTGGAACAGGAAGTGGTAGCCACCCAGTTCCACGCTTTCGCCCGGCGCCATGCGCAGGTCGCGTTCGGCGCTGTTGTTGCTGGACAGCACCACGCCCAGCGCGCACACCGCCAGGCCCAGGTGCGCCAGTTGCATGCCCCAGTAGCTGCGCCCCAGGCCCGGCAGGCCTTTGACCAGGCCCTTGTGGCGGGTCTTGTCGAAAATGTCACGCAGCCCCCCAAGTACTACCCAGGCAGCCAGGGCGAAGGCCGTCAGTGTCGGCCAATCGAAGTCGTCGACAATAAAGCCGGCAACCGGGGCAAGGATGGCACTGCCGATCAACACCGGGGTCATCATGCTGGCCAGCCATTTGCCCGGGGTGTCCTTCCAGCGCACCACCACGCCCACGCTCATCACCACCATCAGCAGCGCCATCAGTGGCAGGAACAAGGCGTCGAAGTAGGGCGGGCCGACCGACAGCTTGGCACCGGTCAGGGCATCGAGCACCAGCGGGTACAGGGTACCGAGCAGAATCATCGAAGCCGCCACCACCAGCACCAGGTTATTGGCCAGGAGCAGCGTTTCACGGGACCACAGGGCGAAACCGACCTGGCTCTTGACCACCGGTGCGCGCAGGGCGAACAGCGTGAGCGACCCGCCGACCACGAACAGCAGGAAAAACAGGATGAAAATGCCGCGTGACGGGTCGGCGGCAAACGCATGCACCGAGGTCAGCACGCCGGAACGCACCAGGAAGGTACCCAGCAGGCTCAGCGAGAATGCGGCAATTGCCAGCAGCACGGTCCAGCTCTTGAACACCCCGCGTTTCTCGGTCACCGCCAACGAATGGATCAATGCGGTGCCCACCAGCCAAGGCATGAACGAGGCGTTTTCCACCGGGTCCCAGAACCACCAGCCACCCCAGCCCAGTTCGTAGTAGGCCCACCACGAACCCAAGGTGATACCGACACCAAGGAACGCCCATGCAACGATGGTCCACGGCCGCGACCAGCGCGCCCAGGCCGCGTCCAGCCGGCCGCCAAGCAAGGCGGCGATGGCGAAGGCGAAGGCCACCGAGAAGCCCACGTAGCCCATGTACAGCATCGGCGGATGCACGATCAGGCCAAAGTCCTGCAACAGCGGGTTGAGGTCGCGACCATCGGTCGGCACCTGCGGCAGCAGGCGCTGGAACGGGTTGGAAGTAATGATCAGGAAGCTCAGGAAGCCCACGCTGATCATGCCCATTACCGCCAGTACGCGGGCCAGCATCACCTGCGGCAACTGCCGCGAGAACACCGACACGGCAAAGGTCCAGCCGCCGAGGATCAGCGCCCAAAGCAGCAACGAACCCTCATGGGCGCCCCACACCGCACTGAACTTGTAGTACCAGGGCAAGGCGCTGTTGGAGTTGCTGGCCACATAGGCGACCGAGAAATTGTCTGTCATGAAGGCATGGGTCAGGCAGGCAAAGGCAAACACCAGGAAGGCAAACTGCCCCCAGGCTGCCGGCCGCGCCAGGCTCATCCACAGGCTGTCGCCACGCCACGCGCCCAGCAGCGGCACACTGGCCTGCACGACGGCAAAGCAGATGGCCAGAATCATCGCCAACTGGCCAAGTTCGGGGATTATCAGCGCTGCGTTCATGGCTTGGCCTCTGCGCCGGCAGCGGCCTGGCCGCTTTCCTTCAACGCCTTGGTGACCTCGGGCGGCATGTATTTCTCATCATGCTTGGCCAGCACTTCATCGGCTACCACCACCCCTTCGGCATTGAGCTTGCCAAGGGCGACGATGCCCTGCCCTTCACGGAACAGATCGGGGAGGATGCCGCGGTAGGTGATGGGTACCGACTTGTTGAAGTCGGTAACCACGAAACGCACGTCCAGCGAGTCGGCCGAGCGCTGTACCGAGCCTTTCTCGACCATGCCGCCAGCGCGAATGCGCGTGTCCAACGGCGCTTCGCCGTTGGCGATCTGGGTTGGTGTATAGAACAGGTTGATGTTCTGCTGCAATGCGCTCAAGGCAAAGCCGACGGCAACCCCGACGCCGACCAACAGGCCGACGATGAGCAACAGGCGTTTCTTGCGCTGCGGATTCACTGGTTGTTCTCCCGGCGCAAACGGCGCGCCTCTTCTTGCAGATAGCGACGACGAGCCAGCAATGGCGAGGCGACATTCAGTGCCAGCACCACCAGGCAGATGCCATAGGCCGACCACACGTACAGCCCATGGTGGCCCATGGCGAGAAAGTCACCGAAAGTGGCAAAGCTCATTGTGCGGGCCTCCGCCCCAGGCTGTTCAATACTTCGTCCCTGACCCAACTGGCACGTGCTTCGCGCTTGAGCACTTCAAGGCGCATACGCAGCAACAGCACCGCACCGAAAAAGCAGTAGAAACCCAGCGCCGTGCACAACAGCGGCAGCCACATTTCGGCCGGCATCGCCGGCTTTTCGGTAAGTGTGAAGGTGGCGCCCTGGTGCAGGGTGTTCCACCACTCCACCGAATACTTGATGATCGGGATATTCACCACGCCGACAATCGCAAGCACCGCACAGGCCTTGGCCGCACTGTCACGATTACTGATTGCCTGGCCCAGCGCAATAATGCCGAAGTACAGGAACAGCAGGATGAGCATGGACGTAAGGCGGGCATCCCATACCCACCAGCTGCCCCAGGTCGGCTTGCCCCAGATGGCGCCGGTAACCAGCGCCACGGCGGTCATCCAGGCGCCAATGGGCGCGGCACATTGCAGGGCGACGTCGGCCAGTTTCATCTTCCACACCAGCCCCACCACCCCGGCCACCGCCAGCAGCACATAGCAGGACTGCGCCAGCATCGCCGCTGGCACATGGATATAGATGATGCGGAAGCTGTTGCCTTGCTGGTAGTCCTGGGGGGCAAAGGCCAGGCCCCAGGTGATACCGACCAGCAGCAGGAGCACGGCAGCACCGGCCAGCCACGGCAGCATGCGGCCACTGATGGCATAGAACCATTTCGGGGAGCCCAGCTTGTGGAACCACGTCCAGCTTATTTTCATCAGGGTACATCCAGGGTATTTGCCGGGCTTGAGAGCCCGGGACTCGTTATTCGCCGACGCTGATCTTCAGGCCGGCCGCTATCGCAAAGGGTGCCAGGGTAACGGCCAGGGCCGTCAAGCTGGCGAGCCAGAGCAGATGGCCGGTTGCCGGCATATTTTGCAACGCCGCCTGCAACGCACCACTGCCCAGGATCAATACAGGGATATACAACGGCAGAATCAGCAACGCCAGTAACAAACCTCCGCGTTTAAGGCCGACTGTCAGCGCCGCGCCCACCGCACCCAGCAAGCTCAATACCGGCGTACCCAGCAGCAACGAACCGAGCAGCACCGGCAGGCAATGGCTTGGCAGCCCCAGCATCAGTGCCAGCAGTGGCGCCAACAATACCAGCGCCAGCCCGGAAAAGATCCAGTGCGCCAGCACCTTGGCCAGCACCAGCAGCGCCAGTGGGTGCGGCGACAGCACCCATTGCTCCAGCGAGCCGTCTTCGAAATCGCTGCGGAACAGGCCGTCCAGCGACAACAACACTGCCAGCAACGCTGCCACCCAGACCAGGCCGGGCGACAAGGTTTGCAACAATTGGCTTTCCGGGCCGACCGCCAGCGGGAACATGGCCACGACGATGGCGAAGAACACCAACGGGTTGGCCAGTTCGGCCGGGCGACGGCACAGCAGGCGCGCTTCGCGGCGCAGCAACAAAATGAATACGCTCATGCAGCCCATTGCCCCAGGTTCAGTTCACGGTAACCGGAGGGCTTGCGTTCCAGTGTGTGGTGAGTCGTCAGCACCACCGTGCCGCCCTGCTCGCAGTGGGCTGCCAGGTGCGCTTCGAGCTGCGCCACGCCCTGCTTGTCGAGCGCGGTGAACGGCTCGTCGAGAATCCAGAGGGGCGGGCAAGCCAGGTGCAGCCGGGCCAAGGCCACGCGGCGCTGCTGACCGGCTGACAGGGTATGGCAGGGGACGTCTTCGAAACCGCGCAGGCCGACTGCCTCCAGCGCCGCCCAGATCGCCTCGCGGCTAGCCGGCTGGTGCAGGGCGCACAGCCAAGTGAGGTTTTCCTCGGCGGTGAGCAAGTCCTTGATGCCGGCGGCGTGGCCAATCCACAACAGGGCACTGGCCAATGCATGTCGCTGCTCGGCCAGTGGCTTGCCACCCAGCAGAATCTGCCCGGCCGTCGGCTGCATCAGCCCGGCCAGCAGGCGCAACAGGCTGGTCTTGCCACTGCCGTTTGGGCCACTGATCTGCAGCATGTCGCCGGCGCCCAGCTCGAAATCGAGCTGCTCGAACAGCAGGCGCCAGTCGCGCTCGCAGGCCAGGCCCGCGGCTTGGAGGTGAAGGGTCACGGTTTCGCCTTATCTTCAGTAGGGCTTTGGAGCAGCGTCGCCTGTTTCGCGGGTAAACCCGCTCCTACAGGTTCGGCGCAGTATTCGGATACTGCACAAAACCCTGTAGGAGCGGGTTCACCCGCGAAGCAGCAAACACCGCTCCAGAACCCTTGTGTCTCAAGTCGCCCCGCGCGCTGCCGTTATACTGGCAACCACGGGCGCTCGGCATTATTACACGCGCCGCCGCGCTGCCAAGAGGCCGGGCTCGACAGGTTGTATACAATCATGACTGAAATCAATAGTCTCGGCGCACAAAACGCGATCAGCAGCCAAACCATGAAGGCAGGCATGACCGGCGAACTGCTGCGCCTGACCCAGGCGCAGCCCGGTCTGCTGGCCCCCGGCGAAACCGCGCAAGCCGAGGTTGTATCGTTGCGCCAGACGGGCCAGGACTTTCAGCTGGTGCTACGGCTGATGCAGGCCAACGGTGTACAGACCCAGCTACAGGCCAATGCCAGCCAGCCGCTGCCCCAAGGCAGCCAGATCACCGTCAGCCAGACCGAAAGCAATCGCCTTGCGATCATGTTGCAACAGGCAAGCGCCAGCCAGGTGTCCACCCTCACCCAGCTGGACACCAGCAAGGTGCCGGTCGGCACCTTGCTGCAAGGCAAGGTCCTGACCAACCAGCCGCTGGCCCAGGCACCCGGCCAACCGGCCGTGTACCGGGCGCTGGTCAGCTTGCTCAACAGCGCCCAGGCCGGTGCCACACTGAGCATCGACAGCCCGCGCCCGCTGGCCATTGGCAGCCTGCTCAGCGCCCTGGTGCAGGGCGATCAGTCATTGCGCTTCGTGCCGCTCAGCGGCAGGCAGGACCAACTCAGCATTGCCCAACAGCTGCTGACCCAACAAAACCGCCAAGCTTCGCTGCCAGGCCTGCTCAACGCCCTGCAACAACTCACCCGCGACCCAGGCGTCGATGGCGACCTGCGCGCCAGTGCCGAACGCCTGCTGGCCGGCTTGCCGGACGCCCGACAACTGGGCGACGCCAAGGCAGTGGCCCAGGCCCTGAACAACAGCGGCGGCTTTCTCGAGGCGAAGCTGCTGAGTGGATCCACCGCCAGCGTCGCCACCGACCTCAAGGCGCATTTGTTGCGGCTGATGGACCAGGCTCCCGCCCTTGCGGCGGGCGCCACCAATCTCAACCCCGCCAGCCTGGCCGTGACCATGCCGGCACTGGCGCGCAGCGCACTGGGCATGCTCGAGCGGGTCAGCCCCAAGCCGCAGCCGGGAGCTTTCCCGTTACCGTCGCGACTGCTAAAGGCCCTGGAGGACGAGGGCGACCTGCAACAGTTGCTGCGCCTGGCTGCTGCTGCCGTTTCACGCTTGCAGAGCCACGCCATGAGCAGCCTGCAACAAACCGGCACGCTGGAAAACGGCAACCTGCAGACCACCTGGCAAACCGAAGTGCCGATCCGTCACGGCCAGGACTTCATCCCACTGCAAGTCAAACTGCAACGCGAAGAATCCCCGGAACAACAAGCCGACCGCCAATACAAAGCCCAAGACCCTCGGCAAGCCCTGTGGCGCATCGAGCTGGCCTTCGACCTGTCCCCGCTCGGCCCCATGCAAGTACAGGCGCAACTGAGCGAGGGCCGCCTGAGCGGGCAGTTATGGGCGGAGCGCGAGCAGACCGCGCGGTTGATCGAAACCCAGCTTGGCGAGCTGCGCGAGCGCCTGCTGGCCCGGGGCCTGGAAGTCGGCGACCTGGAGTGCTACCCGGGCATTCCGCCGCAGGGGCCACGCACACGTATGGAACAACGCTGGGTGGATGAAACCGCATGAGCGACACGACGCCACGCCAAGCCATAGCGCTGAACTACGACGGCCATCAGGCACCGACCCTCACCGCCAAGGGCGACGAGGAACTGGCCGAGGCCATTCTTGCACTCGCCCGCGAACACGAAGTGCCGATCTACGAAAACGCCGAGCTGGTACGCCTGCTGGCACGGCTGGAGCTGGGCGATCAAATACCCGAGGCGCTGTACCTGACCATTGCCGAGATCATCGCCTTCGCCTGGCAACTGCGCGGCAAGGTACCCGCCGGTTTCGACGATGCGCCTCCGGAAGAGCACGATATCACCCCGCCATTGCCCCTGCTGCCCGGCACTGGCCGGTAACTATCTACCACCCCCTCTCCCACCATGCGCCCAACCTTGTCGGCCTCCCACGTACAAGGTGACCGTCATGATCGACAGCAGAATCAACGCCCAAGGTGTGCAATTCGTAGTAGACCATCTGGCCAACATCCCACGCCCGGACCGCGAAGCGAATCGCTTGATCCGACAGTGGCTTGCCGGGCAAGGTGTGGATATCGACCCCGATCGCGTCGAGGTGGTCACCCTGCACTACCGGCCGGATGACCAAGGGTATGTGGCAGCGGTCCAGCAGACCCAGAGCATGACCCAGGCGCTGCTGGGCAACTGGCAAGGGGAGTCCGATAACAACCTCATCGGGGCGTTGTTCGCCAACCCTTGGGCAGGCACCTTCCCCCAAGGGCCATTGAGGCTGGTCGATCGCCTGCCAGCGCTGGGCTTTGGCCATCAGGGCGCAGCCTTCGAAGTGTACAACGGCCTGTTCCAGCGATCGTCCCCTGCCCGTTACGATGCCTCGACCCACATTCAGGTTCCGGCTGAAGCCTTCCAGCGGTTCATCGAAGCGCTGGACTTTCACCAGCCGTTCAAAGCCATGCTCGACGCTTACTGGCAGGAGCACCAGGACAGTCACCGCCTGGCCAGCAAGCTCAATTTCATCGCCGCCTGCAACGCCCAGGTCAGCCAGGGGCGCCTGAGCGATGCCGCCAGGGAGCTGGCATGGCAAGCCGCCGGCATGATGCCGCAGCGCTTCAAGATACGGGTCAGCACGCTGAGCATCTATGGCTATGCGGCCACCGACCTGCTGTACATCAATGCCCCCCACAGCGATCTGACCCTGCTGTACATGCCAGGCAACAGCTCGCCCTTGCTCGAATTCGCCAGCGAGAACCTGCTCAAGGACTGGGTAGGCGAGCAGTGCAAGGACCCCGCCCGACGCGAAGCACTCAAACAACACTTCAGGCTCGCCGACCGCCCTCAGGGCCTTGATTTCAGCGGCCTGGACACCGCGCTAGAGGGCCTTGGCGACTACCCGGACCGGCACCGCCTGCCGCCGGAACACGGTTATTTCAACGATGATGGCGTCTGGCCTCCCAGAACCTACGTGAATTACAAACCTGGCAAATACAACCCCAAACTGACCGGGGATATGTTCGCAGCCTTGACCGAGCGCCAGCGCCAGCGCAGCTACGACGATGCCGATTTTGTCATCACCACCGATAGCCAGGTTACCAAAGCCAGATGGCGAGGCTACCTCACCAACACGCTCAACCTGCTGGCGCCACTGTGCCTGGTGGTGCCGGGGCTGGCGCCACTGCTGGCGCTCGGAGGTATTGCCCAGTTGGGCCTGGGCCTGGATCAGGTGATCAATGGCCACAGCCTGAAAGCCAAACAGGATAGGGTTGGCGACATCGCCTGGGGGCTGTTCAACGCCGTACCGCTGGCAACGGAGGGCAGCGCAGGCATCAAGGCCCTGTTCGAGTTCAAAAGCGATGGTTTTGTCATGCCGCGCGAGGTCAACGGGCAACTCGGCTATCCGTTGAGCCCGACCAGTCCACCACGGCTTCCCGAGCCAGAAGGCGCAGAGTACTTCCACAACCACCAGCCGATTACACCACTTGACGAAGGTGACCCGGCTGTTGCCGGCGCGGTGATACGCTTGCCGCACTACGATGGCGAACTGGACGACCTGGAATGCAGCATCGAAACCTACAATGCACGCGTGGTCTATGACCTGGAGCACGACGCATTCATCATCAAGGAATCCGTCAACGAGGTCGAGCCGCAAGCCTACATCGCGGTACCTGGCAGCCGTGACCTTGTGGCGCTCGACAGGCAGCGCCCTGTCACCGACGCCATGCGCACCCGCACCTTGCGCGCGTTGGGTGTGGACCTGCCACTGCCAGTAACCATCCCAACACCGGCCCCGGACAGCGCCCCCATCCCCAAACTTATCTCCAGCCTCTGGGTCGGCGACAAAGTCATTAGCGAGCCATTGCTGGCCAACATTGCCTCCAACGCCGCGCGCCTGAGCGACAGTGAATACAGCATGCGCCTGTTTTTGTCGAAGGCTTCGCCTACCGCCTACGAACAAAACGCAAGCCTGTTGGCAGCCCGGGCGCCAGGGCTGCGGGTATTGCCGCTTGAAGAGCAAGGTTTCTTCCGGGCCTTCCGCCAAAGCCGCTATTACGCACAGTACGATGCAGCACTGGATGGCAACGGTGGCATCGCCACCAATTACGCGTCGGCGACGGATGTGCTGCGCTACCGAATGCTGCACCATGAGGGTGGGCTATACATGGACGTAGACGATTTCCTGCTGCCGGACGGCAAGGGCGAAACGATCGATCAGGTCGAACTGCGCACCCCACCCGATGGGCTGCTGCTGCCACCGCCAATGTCCAACGAGAAAATGAGCATGAATTGCCTGTACAACACCAGCCTCATTGGTAGCCACCCCGACAACCCGCTGCTGGATGCGATCTCCGATGAAATGCTCGCACGTTACCAGACCCATGCAGACTTCTACGATAGCCGGCCGAGCCTGGAACAGGACCCGAGCGGTTTCTACCGCTATGCCAATACGCTCAGCTACCTCACCGGGCCGGCGCTGCTCACCGAAGTGGTCGATCGCCATCTACCCGGGTTGCGGACCCTGCGCCAGATCATAAACCTGCACACCATGCCACGCGTCAACAGCTATCCATTCATCAACCCTTCGCAAGCCAATACAGCCCTGAAGCAACTGCTGCCCCTGAACCGATTCGCCGGCGTCGGCGGCAACCATTCCTGGGTTCGCAACTGAACAGCGGGTACTGAACGGGCACGGCGGCACCTTCAGATCGAGCGGCGCGTGGGCGACGCTCGGTTTCCCAGGCGACGAACCTGCTGCCGAGGCTACCTGCCAGCCCCAGTCAAGGAGCCCGGTAAACCTTGCTCATCAACTCCGCCTCGGCCTGGGTCAGGCCGCAGCTCTGGGTCAACTCATCGATACTCGCCCCCATCCCCACCAGCTTGGCCGCCTGGCTAAAGGTAACGTTGCTCGGGTCGCGCTGTTCCAGGCGCTCCAGCCGGTCTGGCAGGGTGGCCACCGCCTCACGCAGCTCATGGATGGCCTCACCCATACGTACGGTAACGTTCTGGTAGTCATCCAGACGCTTGGCCAAGTCCTTGATACGCTGGTCACGCAGCGCATCGCCCTCCGCCTGCTGCGCAGCCAGCTCGCGCTGGCGCTTGCTGTAGTTGAGGAAAAACCACAGGCTCAGCGCCCATGCCAGTGCCAGGAAGATGACAGCAACCTGCAGGATCAACTCAGATGTTCTCCAGCTCGGACCACTCTTCCTCGGTCATCATCTTGTCCAGTTCGACCAGGATCAGCAGCTCGCCATTCTTGTTGCACACGCCCTGAATGAACTTGGCCGACTCTTCGTTACCCACGTTCGGCGCGGTCTCGATTTCGGACTGGCGCAGGTAAACCACTTCGGCCACGCTGTCGACCAGAATGCCGACCACTTGCTTGTCGGCTTCGATGATGACGATACGGGTGTTGTCGGTCACTTCGGTCGGCATCAGGCCAAAACGCTGACGCGTGTCGATCACCGTCACCACGTTACCGCGCAAGTTGATGATGCCCAGCACGTAGCTCGGCGCACCCGGCACCGGGGCGATCTCGGTGTAGCGCAGTACTTCCTGCACCTGCATCACATTGATGCCGTAGGACTCGTTGTCCAGACGGAAGGTAACCCACTGCAGGATCGGATCTTCGGAACCTTGTGCAGACGACTTTTTCATTCCCCTACCCTCAAAATCCGCCGTTGGCGGTATGTTCTGTGTCATTTCTGTTTCGCGTGCATCTGCTTGACCGCGCCGCTGGCGATCAGCTCGGCCAGTGCGGCGACGTCGAGCAGTGCACACATGTGTTCGATTACCGTGCCGGCCAGCCACGGGCGCTGGCCACGCTGGCTGCGCCACTTGATCTCCGACGGGTCCAGGCGCAGCGAGCGGCTGACCTGATGCACCGCCAGCCCCCATTCGTAGCCCTGCACCGAAATCACGTATTGCAGGCCCTGGCGAAAATCATCGCGGTAGCGGTCAGGCATTACCCAACGCGCAGTGTCCAGCACCTTCAGGTTGCCAGCCTGGCAGGTCAGGATGCCGAGGAACCAGTCGGGCTGCCCGAACAGTGGCGTCAGCTCCTGGCCAGCCAGGGTGTAGATCGAGCCCAGGCACACCAACGGCACCGCCAGGGTCAAGCCGGCAACGTCGAACAGCAGGCATTCGAATGGCTCGGCCGCCCATGCCGGACGACCGTCGACAGTGGCCGGCGGTACGGGCAGGTTGGGCGCCGGCAGATGCACATCGACCAGCGGCACAGCCGGTTCCACGGTTTGCTCTTCGACCAGTACCGGAATGCTGGCTTCGGCCACGATCTCCTGCTCGACCACCGTCACCACCGGGGCTTCCACCGGCATCAGGCTCGGCAGTACCGCCAGCCGGGGCTCGGCGAACGGCCGCGGGGCCAGGCTGGCGGCAGCCACGGCGGGCTCAGGCCGGGCCGATTGCCGGGCATCGCGTGCCTGCTCCTCACGCACCGCCTCGGCGAATTCATCCGTCACTGCTGGCGGCTCGCTCAGGTCTTCGGCCTCGGTGGCCTCCTGCAGCAAGCCGTCCAGGTACGATTGCAGGGCCATCTGGGGCCGGGTGCTGGTTTGCCGAGTTTGAGTCATCAGGCCACCTGCACTGCGTTCTTGTAGGTGAGCAGGTGCTTGAGCAGCGCCCTGTAGGCGATCAACCCGCGGCTCTTGCTGTCGAACTGCGAGGGCGTGACGCCCTTGCGACTGGCATCGCGCAAGCGCGTATCCACCGGGATGTAGCCCTGCCATACATGCTGCCCATAGGCATCACGCAGCAGCTTGAGGGTGCCCAGCGACGCCTGGGTACGACGGTCGAACAGGGTCGGCACGATCTGGTACGGCAGCGCCTGCTTGCGCGAGCGGTTGACCATCGCCAAGGTGCCAACCATGCGCTCCAGGCCCTTCACCGCAAGGAATTCGGTTTGCACCGGGATCACCAGCTGCTGGCTGGCGGCCAGGGCATTGACCATCAGCACCCCCAGCAAGGGTGGGCTGTCGATCAGGGCATAGTCGAAATCCTGCCACAGCTGCGCCAGACTCTTGGCGATTACCAGACCCAGGCCATTCTGTCCTGGTGACTGGCGCTCCAGCACCGCCAGCGCGGTACTCGACGGCAACAGCGAAATGCGCTCATCGCTGGTGGGCAGCAGCAATTGCCCGGGCAAACCTTCGGGCACCGCACCCTTGTGCAGGAACAGGTCGTAGCAGCTGTGCTCCAAGGCATCCGGGTTGTGCCCGAAGTAGCTGGTCATCGAGCCGTGCGGGTCGAGGTCGACGACGACCACGCGCTTGCCGGCCTCGGCCAGCAGGCCGGCCAGGGCAATGGTAGTGGTGGTCTTGCCGACGCCACCTTTTTGATTGGCTACTGCCCAGACTCTCATCAAGCAAACTCTATCTATTGATTTGGCAGGGACACTGTAGATACAACTGTCATGCGCAAAACTTCAAAGCTTGCACGCCCCTCAGTGTGAGCGTGCAGGACCGCGAACACCGGCGCAGCCGGTGCCATTCACCGAGTCGCTGGCTTCGCGGGCACGCCCGCTCCCACAGGGTACGGCGGCACATTCAAAATCGTGTTCATATCAGCGACGGGGAATTGACGAATCACTGCCCCACCACCGTTGCTGGCGTTGCTGGTGCACTTTGTGTGCCAGCCCGGCGTAACGCGGCATCCGGTGTGGCATTGGCACTGCCCGAGCCTGTCAGGCTGCGGCGCACTTCCAGGTTACGGGAAATCACCAGCACAACCCGACGGTTGCGTGCGCGCCCTTCGGCGGTATCGTTGCTGGCCACCGGCTGGTACTCGCCGTAACCCACCGAGGCCATGCGTGCCGGGTTGACACCCTCCATGGCCAGCAGGCGCACGATGCTGGCCGCGCGCGCCGAGGACAACTCCCAGTTGGTGGGGTACTGCGCGGTGCGGATCGGCAGGTTGTCGGTGAAGCCTTCGACGTGCACCGGGTTGGCGAACGGCTTGAGGATGTTGGCCACCTTCTCGATGATCGCAAATGCCTTGTCACTGGGCATCGCATCACCACTGCCAAACAGCAGCGACGAATTGAGCTCGATCTCGATCCACAGTTCGTTGCCGCGCACAGTCATCTGGTCGCTTTTGATCAGGTCGCCAAAGGCATCGCGCACGTCATTGCTGATGGTTTTCAACGGGTCGGCATTGGTCGCCGCCAGGCCCGCTTCGGTCTGCTCGCTGTCTTTGACCAGCGGTTCGGCCGGGCGCACGCTCAGCGGCTGCTCATCGCCAATCGGGATCGGCTTCATGCTGCGCTCGGGGTCGTTGAATACCCCGAGCAAGGCCTGGGAAATAACTTTGTACTTGCCCTCGTTGATCGAGGAAATCGAATACATCACGACGAAAAAGGCGAACAGCAACGTGATGAAGTCGGCGTACGACACCAGCCAGCGCTCGTGGTTTTCGTGTTCCTCGGTATGACGACGGCGACGCATGGGTTACTCCATGAAGCCTTGCAGCTTCAGCTCGATCGAGCGCGGGTTTTCACCTTCGGCAATCGACAGCAGGCCTTCGAGCAGCATTTCGCGGTAGCGCGACTGGCGCATGACGATGGCCTTGAGCTTGCTGGCAACCGGCAATAGCACAAGGTTGGCACTGGCCACACCGTAAATGGTGGCGACAAAGGCCACGGCAATGCCATTGCCCAGTTGCGACGGGTCGGCCAGATTGCCCATCACGTGGATAAGGCCCATGACCGCACCGATGATGCCGATGGTCGGCGCATAGCCGCCCATGCTTTCGAATACCTTGGCTGCCTGGATGTCACGGCCTTCCTGGGTAAGGAAGTCGACCTCGAGGATGCTGCGGATGGCTTCCGGCTCTGCGCCGTCCACCAGCAGTTGCAGGCCCTTGCGCGCATACGGGTCGGGCTCGCTGTCAGCTACCCCTTCCAGGCCCAGCAAGCCTTCTTTGCGAGCGGTCAGGCTCCAGTTCACCACGCGGTCGATACCGCCCGCCAGGTCGACCCGCGGTGGAAACAGGATCCAACGTAAAATCTGCAAGGCGCGCTTGAACGACGACAGCGGCGACTGCAACAACGCCGCCGCCAGGGTACCACCCAGCACGATCAGAGCCGCCGGGCCATTGACCAGAGCACCGACATGACCGCCTTCAAGAAAGTTGCCACCGACGATGGCAACGAAAGCCAGGATCAAACCGATCAGGCTGAGGACGTCCATCAGACGCACGCCTCCACCAGGTGCTTGCCAATTTCGTCCAGGCTGTACACGGCATCAGCCAGGTTGGCCTTGACGATGGCCATGGGCATGCCATAAATCACGCAGCTGGCTTCATCCTGGGCCCACACCGTGCTGCCACCCTGCTTGAGCAGGCGCGCGCCTTCACGGCCATCGGCGCCCATGCCGGTAAGCACTACCGACAATACCTTGTCACCATAAGACTTGGCCGCCGAACCGAAGGTGATGTCCACGCAGGGTTTGTAGTTCAGGCGCTCGTCGCCGGGCAGGATCTTCACCGTACCACGGCCATCGATCATCATCTGCTTGCCGCCGGGGGCCAGCAGGGCCAGGCCCGGGCGCAGCATGTCGCCGTCCTCGGCCTCCTTGACGCTGATGCGGCACAGCTTGTCCAGGCGTTCGGCAAACGCTTTTGTGAAGGCCGCCGGCATGTGCTGGATCAACACGATCGGCGCCGGGAAATTGGCCGGCAGTTGGGTCAGTACCCGCTGCAGTGCCACCGGCCCCCCCGTGGAGGTACCGATGGCCACCAGTTTGTAGGGTTTGCGCTTGGTTGCCGGCGACTGCGAGGCTGCCGCTGTCGGGGCCGCTGCACGGGCAGGCGCAGCCGGGCGTGCCTGCGCCTGGCTGGTGAAGGTGCTGGCGGGCGCTGGCGCGGCGACCGGCGCCGTTCTGGCATAGCTGCCGATCCGGCGGTTGCTGCGCGAAATGGTGTGTACCTTCTCGCACAGCAGCTGCTTGACCTTGTCAGGGTTGCGCGAGATGTCCTCGAAGTTTTTCGGCAGGTAGTCCACGGCGCCGGCATCCAGCGCGTCGAGGGTGACACGGGCGCCTTCATGGGTAAGCGACGAGAACATCAACACGGGCGTCGGGCAGCGCTGCATGATGTGCCGCACTGCGGTGATGCCATCCATCATGGGCATTTCGTAGTCCATGGTGATCACATCGGGCTTGAGCGCCAGCGCCTGGTCGATTGCTTCCTTGCCGTTGGTCGCGGTCCCCACGACCTGGATCGTTGGATCCGCTGAGAGGATTTCCGAGACACGGCGGCGGAAGAAACCAGAATCATCCACCACCAGGACCTTGACTGCCATAAACACTCCATTAGGCGGCGCAACCCGCCAGGGCGCGCCACCGAAATCAAATACGCCGCGCGGCGTAACGCTTGAGCATGCTCGGGACGTCGAGAATCAACGCGATGCGACCGTCGCCAGTGATGGTGGCCCCGGACATGCCCGGGGTGCCCTGCAGCATCTTGCCCAGCGGCTTGATGACTACTTCTTCCTGGCCAACCAGTTGGTCGACGACAAAGCCGATGCGCTGGGTGCCGACCGACAGAATCACCACGTGGCCCTCGTGCTGCTCTTCGTGCACCTGGCCCTGGACCAGCCAGCGCTTGAGGTAGAACAGTGGCAGCGCCTTGTCGCGCACGATCACCACTTCCTGCCCGTCGACCACGTTGGTGCGCGACAGGTCGAGGTGGAAGATCTCGTTGACGTTGACCAGCGGGAAGGCAAACGCCTGGTTGCCCAGCATCACCATCAGGGTGGGCATGATTGCCAGGGTCAGCGGCACCTTGATGACGATCTTGGAGCCCTGGCCCTTGGCCGAGAAAATGTTGATCGAGCCGTTGAGCTGGGAGATCTTGGTTTTCACCACGTCCATGCCCACGCCACGCCCGGACACATCGGAAATCTCGGTCTTGGTCGAGAAGCCCGGGGCGAAGATCAGGTTGTAGCAGTCCGACTCGCTCAGGCGCTCGGCAGCGTCCTTGTCCATCAGGCCCTTTTCCACCGCCTTGGCGCGCAGGATGTTGGGGTCCATGCCCTTGCCGTCGTCCGAGATCGACAGCAGGATGTGGTCACCTTCCTGTTCGGCCGACAGTACTACGCGGCCGGTACGCGCCTTGCCAGAAGCTTCACGCTCGTCGGGCATCTCGATACCGTGGTCGACAGCATTGCGCACCAAGTGCACCAACGGGTCGGCCAAGGCTTCTACGAGGTTCTTGTCAAGGTCGGTCTCTTCGCCGACCAGCTCCAGGTTGATCTCTTTCTTCAGCTGGCGCGCCAGGTCACGGACCAGGCGCGGGAAGCGGCCAAAGACTTTCTTGATCGGCTGCATGCGGGTTTTCATCACCGCGGTCTGCAGGTCAGCGGTGACCACGTCGAGGTTGGACACGGCCTTGGACATGGCCTCATCGCCGCTGTTCAGGCCCAGGCGCACCAAGCGGTTACGCACCAGCACCAGTTCGCCGACCATGTTCATGATCTCGTCCAGGCGCGCGGTATCGACGCGCACCGTGGTTTCTGCTTCGCTGGCAGCATGCTTTTCGGCGGCCGGGGCCGGCGCGCGAGGCGCCGCGGCAGGTTTGCTGGCCGGCGAAGGCGCTGGTGCGGCGGCTGGCTTGGCCACCGGCTGGCTTTCGGCCTTGGCGGCAGCCGGCGCTTGCGCCTGGACAGCAGCCGGGGCTTCTACAGCGGCAACATCGCCACCGAACTTGCCCTTGCCGTGCAACTGGTCCAGCAGGGCTTCGAATTCGTGCTCGCTGATTTCATCGCTGTTTGCGCTGCTGTCTGGCACGGCAGGCGCTGGCGCCTGGGTGGCTGGCAAGGCATCGACCTGGAAGGTGCCCTTGCCATGCAGTTGGTCGAGCAGCGATTCGAATTCGGCGTCGGTGATTTCATCACTGGTCGCTTCGCTGCTGACGGCAACCGGCGGCGCCGCAACCTCGACACTGAACTGGCCCTTGCCGTGCAACTGGTCGAGCAGCGACTCGAACTCGGCGTCGGTGATTTCATCACCAGCACCGCTGACGGTCTCGCCCTGCATCTGCTCGTCGGCCGCTGCTTGCGCCTTGACCGCATCGAGCGAATCGAGCAACTGCTCGAACTCGCTGTCAGTGATGTCCTGGTGCTGCTCGTCGGCATCGGCCGATGCCGCAACCGCCACGTCGGCAACCGGTGCCGGCGCTGCAACAGCTTCGGCTCCGCCAGGTTCGGCCAGGCGCGCCAACGCCGCCAGCAGCTCGGGGGTGGCCGGCGTCACTTCGGAACGCTCGCGCACCTGGCCAAACATGCTGTTCACTGTATCCAGTGCCTCGAGCACCACATCCATCAGTTCCGCATCGACCCGGCGCTCACCTTTGCGCAGGACGTCGAACACGTTCTCGGCGATATGGCAGCACTCCACCAGCTCGTTCAGCTGAAGGAAGCCGGCGCCCCCTTTTACAGTGTGGAAACCGCGAAAGATCGCATTGAGCAGGTCGGCATCGTCAGGTCGGCTTTCCAGCTCGACCAGTTGCTCGGACAATTGCTCAAGAATTTCGCCGGCTTCTACCAGGAAATCCTGGAGGATTTCTTCATCGGCGCCGAAGCTCATCAAACGTGCTCCTTAAAAACCAAGGCTGGACAGCAGATCATCGACATCGTCCTGACCGGACACGACGTCTTCACGCTTATCGGCATGAATCTGCGGACCTTCACCCCGAGTCGGATGTTTTTCTCGATCTTTTTCTGCACGCAATTGATCGTGATCATGGTTTATACCGGCAAAGCGGTCGACCTGGCTGGCCATCAGCACCAGCTTGAGCAGATTGCTCTCCACCTCGGTCACCAGTGTGGTGACGCGTTTGATCACCTGGCCGGTCAGGTCCTGATAGTCCTGGGCCAGCAAAATGTCATTGAGGTGCCCGGCAACCTTTCGGTTACCCTCGGCGCTGTGCGTCAGGAAACTGTCGACTCGCTTGACCAGATCACGAAATTCCGGCGCAGCCACTTCGCGGCGCATGAAACGCTGCCAGTCGGTACTCAGGGCCTTGGCCTCGCTGGCCAGTTCATTGAGCACCGGCGTGCTTTCCTCGACCAGATCCATGGTGCGGTTGGCCGCGCCCTCGGTGAGCTTGACCACATAGGACAGGCGCTCGGTGGCGTCGGTAATCTGCGACACCTCTTCTGCCTGCGGCATGGTGGGGTCGATCTGGAAACTGACGATGGCACTGTGCAGCTCGCGAGTCAGCTTGCCGACTTCCTGATACAGGCCGCGGTCGCGGGTCTGGTTCAGCTCGTGAATCAGCTGCACCGCCTCGCCGAAACGGCCCCGTTCCAGGCTTTCGACCAACTCCTGGGCATGCTTCTTCAGGGTCGATTCGAACTCGCCCAAAGACGTTTGTGATGAATCCATGACGCGCCCCCCGTAACGTGACTCAGCCGTTGACGCGTTCGAAGATCTTCTCGATCTTCTCTTTGAGCACCTGAGCGGTGAACGGCTTGACCACATAACCATTGACGCCGGCCTGGGCCGCTTCAATGATCTGGTCGCGCTTGGCTTCAGCAGTCACCATCAGTACCGGCATGCTTTTCAGCTTGTCACTGGCACGCACTTTACGCAGCAGGTCGATGCCGGACATGCCCGGCATGTTCCAGTCGGTTACCAGGAAGTCGTAGTGACCGTTCTCCAGCATTGGCAACGCCGTGGTGCCGTCATCGGCTTCCTCGGTGTTGGTGAAACCCAGGTCACGCAACAGGTTCTTGATGATCCGCCGCATCGTCGAAAAGTCGTCAACGATGAGGATTTTCATGTTCTTGTCCAATTAGACCTCCAAGCAGTCTCAAACGCGCTCGGCCTACCGAGCACGCACTCATTCAATTCGGTACAACGTGGAAAACGACTGCAACGACAGCGGGCTCAACGCGCCCGCCATTCCCCCAGGCGGCTACGCAGGCGCGCGGCACACTGGCTGTGCAACTGGCTGACCCGCGACTCGCTGACACCAAGCACCTCACCGATTTCCTTGAGATTCAGCTCTTCGTCGTAGTACAGCGCCAGCACCAGGCGCTCACGCTCCGGCAGGTTGGCGATAGCCTCGGTCAGGGCAGCCTGGAAGCGGTCCTCTTCCAGCCCCCGCGCAGGTTCGACCTGGCCACTGGCGCCATCCTCATGCAGCCCTTCGTGCTCACCGTCCTGCAACAGGTCGTCGAAGCTGAACAGGCGGCTGCCCAGGGTATCGTTCAAGATCCCGTAGTAATCATCGAGACTCAATTGGAGTTCGGCAGCAACTTCATGATCTTTAGCGTCACGGCCTGTTCTGGCTTCAACCGCACGCATCGCGTCACTGACCATACGGGTGTTTCGGTGTACCGAACGCGGCGCCCAGTCACCTTTGCGCACTTCGTCCAGCATGGCCCCGCGGATGCGGATGCCAGCATAGGTTTCAAAGCTGGCGCCCTTGCTGGCGTCGTATTTGTTAGCCACTTCCAGCAGCCCGATCATGCCGGCCTGGATCAGGTCTTCGACCTGCACATTGGCCGGCAAGCGCGCCAGCAGGTGGTAGGCGATGCGCTTGACCAGCGGGGCGTAGCGTTCGATCAGCTCGTACTGGGCGTCCTTCGACGCCCGGCTGTACATCTTGAAACCGCTGGCGTTCATAGCACGGGTCCCGCGCTGGTGGGTTGCACCAAGCGCTCGACAAAGAACTCCAGATGGCCGCGCGGGTTGGCCGGTAGCGGCCAGCTATCGACCTTCTGGGCAATCGCCTTGAAAGCCAGCGCACACTTGGAGCGAGGGAAGGCTTCGTAGACGGCACGCTGCTTCTGTACCGCCTTGCGCACGCACTCGTCGTATGGCACGGCACCCACGTACTGCAGGGCAACGTCAAGGAAGCGGTCGGTGACCTTGGTCAGCTTGGCAAACAGGTTGCGCCCTTCCTGCGGGCTCTGCGCCATGTTGGCCAACACACGGAAACGGTTCATGCCGTAGTCACGATTGAGCAGCTTGATCAACGCGTAGGCATCGGTAATCGAGGTAGGTTCATCACACACCACCAACAGCACTTCCTGGGCGGCGCGAACGAAGCTGACCACCGAGTCACCGATACCCGCAGCGGTATCGATCACCAACACATCGAGGTTGTCGCCGATCTCGCTGAACGCCTGGATCAGCCCGGCGTGCTGGGCTGGGGCCAGGTGCACCATGCTCTGGGTGCCCGAGGCTGCCGGCACGATGCGCACACCGCCAGGGCCCTGCAGCATCACGTCACGCAGTTCGCAACGCCCTTCAATGACATCGGCGAGAGTACGTTTGGGGGCAAGGCCCAGCAACACGTCGACATTAGCCAGGCCCAGGTCGGCGTCCAGCAGCATGACCCTGCGGCCAAGCTCGGCCAGCGCCAGGGACAAGTTCACTGAAACGTTAGTCTTGCCGACGCCACCTTTGCCGCCGGTCACGGCGATCACCTGTACGGGATGCATGCTACCCATGTCTGTTCTTTACCTTGTCTCGCTGGGACTCAGGCCACACGTAGGGCAATTCTGCGTGCCCCTTGGCATAGCTACTTTGCACACGCTTCATGGTCAACCCGCTCGCCGTGGGTTGTGATAGAGATCAGCGAACATGTCGGCCATGGCCTCTTCGCTGGGCTCGTCCTGCTGCTGCACATTCACCGCGCGCGAAACCAACTGGTGGCCCCGCGGCAAGTGCAAGTCGTCAGGAATGCGTGGCCCATCGGTAAGATAGGCCACTGGCAGTTCATGACTGATGGCAAGACTCAACACATCGCCAAGGCTTGCGGTTTCATCGAGCTTGGTCAGGATGCAGCCGGCCAGGCCACAGCGTTTGTAGCTGTGGTAGGCGGCGGTCAGCACCTGCTTCTGGCTGGTGGTGGCCAGCACCAGATAGTTCTTCGCGGCAATGCCACGCCCGGCCAAGGTTTCCAGTTGCATGCGCAGCGCAGGGTCGCTGGCCTGCAGGCCGGCAGTATCGATCAGCACCACGCGCTTGCGCAGCAGAGGCTCCAGCGCTGCTGCCAGCGACTGGCCCGGGTCGACGTACGTCACCGGCACGTTGAGGATGCGGCCCAGGGTCTTGAGCTGCTCCTGGGCGCCGATACGGAAGCTGTCCATGCTCACCAGCGCCAGATTCTGCGCGCCGTACTTGAGCACGTAGCGCGCGGCCAGCTTGGCCAGGGTGGTGGTCTTGCCCATACCCGCCGGGCCGACCACGGCGATCACGCCGCCCTCTTCGATCGGCTCGATTTCAGGTATTTCGATCATCCGCGCCAAGTGAGCCAGCAGCATGCGCCAGGCCTGGCGCGGCTCTTCGATCTCGGCGGTCAGGTCCAGCAGCTCGCGGGCGATCGGCCCCGACAGGCCGATGCGTTGCAGGCGGCGCCAAATGTTGGCCTGCTGCGGCTTGCTGCCCTGCAGCTGATTCCAGGCCAGCGAACCGAGTTGCACTTCCAGCAACTCGCGCAGGCCCGACAGCTCGGAACGCATGGCATCGAACAGGCGCGGATCAACCGGTGCAGCAGCCGGTGCGGCAGCAGCCTCGGGAGCCTCGACCTGCGGCTCGATCAACGGTTCGGCAGCGGTCAAAGATTGCCCGGCGAACAATTGACGGTTGTTGTCGCTGCTGTCCTGACGGTGGTCCAGCTCGGCCTGGGCACTGGCAATGCGCGTATGGGTCTTGCGCAGTTCTTCTTCCAGCTCGGCGTTGGGCACACGCGGGGCCAGGGCGGACAGCTTGTAGTCCAGCGCGGCCGTCAGTTCGACACCACCGGCAATGCGACGGTTGCCAATGATCGCGGCATCGGCGCCCAGCTCGTCACGGACCAGCTTCATGGCCTGACGCATATCGGCGGCGAAAAATCGCTTAACTTGCATTATCCCCTACCTCAGCCGTTAGGGCCCACGGTGGCAACGATGGTGACTTGCTTGTTGTCAGGTATTTCCTGATACGCCAGAACATGCAAATTCGGTACAGCCAGGCGACCGAAACGCGACAACATGGCGCGTATCGGGCCGGCGACCAAAAGGATGGCCGGCTGACCCTGCATTTCCTGGCGCTGGGCCGCCTCGATCAGCGAACGTTGCAGCTTCTCGGCCATGCTAGGTTCCAGAAGAACACCATCTTCCTGACCCTGCCCGGCCCTTTGCAGACTATTCAGCAAAATCTGTTCCAACCTTGGCTCCAGGGTAATCACTGGCAGCTCCGACTCAACGCCGACAATGCTTTGCACGATGGCACGACACAATCCGACGCGCACTGCCGCCACCAGTGCGGCGGTATCTTGACTCTTGCCGGCGTTGTTCGCGATGGCCTCGGCAATACTGCGAATATCGCGCACTGGCACCTGTTCAGACAACAGTGCTTGCAGCACCTTGAGCAGCCCCGACAAGGAAATGACACCCGGCACCAGCTCTTCTGCAAGTTTAGGCGATGCCTTGGCAAGTACTTGCAGCAGTTGCTGAACCTCTTCGTGACCGATCAGCTCGTGGCAATGTTTCTGCAGGATCTGGTTGAGGTGGGTGGCCACCACGGTGCTGGCATCGACCACGGTGTAGCCCAGCGACTGCGCCTGGGAACGCTGGCCAACATCGATCCACACCGCCTCCAGGCCAAACGCCGGATCGCGCGCGGCAATACCGTTCAGGGTGCCGAACACCTGCCCCGGGTTGATTGCCAGTTCGCGGTCCGGATAGATCTCCGCCTCGGCCAGAATCACCCCCATCAGGGTCAGGCGATAGGCGCTGGGTTGCAGGTCGAGGTTGTCACGAATGTGCACGGTGGGCATCAGGAAGCCCAGGTCCTGCGACAGCTTCTTGCGCACGCCCTTGATCCGCGCCAGCAGCTGGCCGCCTTGGTTGCGATCGACCAGCGGGATCAGCCGATAGCCAACCTCCAGGCCGATCATGTCGATGGGGGTGACGTCATCCCAACCCAGTTCCTTGGTTTCCAGCGCGCGTTGTGGCGAGGGCAGCAGGTCCTGCTGGCGCTGCGCCTCTTCCAGGGCTTTGACCTTGGCCTGCTGCTGTTTCTTCCACACCAGGTAGGCGCCCCCACCGGCCAGCAGGCCGAGGCTGAGGAACGCCACGTGCGGCATGCCCGGCACCAGCCCCATGACAATCATCAACCCGCCAGACACTGCCAGGGCCTTGGGCGAATCGAACATCTGCCGATTGATCAGCTTGCCCATGTCCTCGGAGCCCGACGCGCGGGTGACCATGATCGCGGCGGCGGTGGACAGCAGCAGTGATGGCAATTGCGCCACCAAACCGTCACCGATGGTCAGCAAGGCGTACACCTTGCCGGCCTCCGTGAAACTCATGCCGTGCTGCATCATGCCGATCAATATGCCGCCGATCAGGTTGATGAACAGGATCAGCAAGCCGGCGATGGCATCACCGCGCACGAACTTGCTGGCACCGTCCATCGAACCGTAGAACTCGGCCTCCTGCGCCACCTCGGCACGGCGGTGCTTGGCCTGGGCCTGATCGATCAGGCCGGCATTGAGGTCGGCGTCGATGGCCATCTGCTTGCCGGGCATGGCGTCAAGGGTGAAACGCGCACTCACTTCCGAGATACGCCCGGCCCCCTTGGTCACCACCACGAAGTTGATGATCATGAGGATGGCGAACACGACGGCACCGACCACGTAGTTGCCGCCGATCACCACCTCACCGAAGGCCTGGATCACTTTACCGGCAGCGCCGTGGCCCTCCTGGCCATGCAGCATGACCACACGGGTGGACGCCACGTTCAGGGCCAGGCGCAACAAAGTGGCCACCAGCAGGATGGTGGGGAACGCGGCAAAGTCGAGCGGGCGCAGGGCGTATACACACACCAGCAGCACCACGATCGACAGGGCGATGTTGAAGGTGAAGAACACGTCGAGCAGGAACGGCGGTATCGGCAACATCATCATTGCCAACATCACCAGCAGCAACAGCGGCACACCCAGGTTGCCCCGGCCGAGCCCGGCCAGGTTGTTACGGGCGTTGCTGATTAACTGAGTGCGATCCACCGCGAGTCCTCTTGATGCAAAACTTTGACGCCCAGGGGGCGCCTGGGCGTGGCTCTGCAAGAAGCCTTCCAACTTTTTGGTTTGGGCGTTCGCCGTGGTTTTTTGGTGTCGGTGAGATAGAGCGCCGCCCGCGCGGCGCATCGCGAACTGCGCTCGCTCCTACGTTTGTTTCGGGCCAATTATTTCTGTGGGATTCGCGCGCGAACGCCTTGGCGTATGCCGAGATATTACGTCGTACCAACAAGGCGGTCGCGCGCGCCTGTCACAGGCATGACTGGCCTGAAACAAACGTAGGAGCGAGCGCAGCTCGCGATGCGCCGCGCGGGCGGCGCTCTATCTCACCGGCACCAAAAAACCTACGCCGAACACATCAACTGTCACGCCGCAAATCCGGCGGGATCGGCAGGTCGTCCTTCAGCGGCTCTGGCCGCTTGCCCTTGCCAGCCCGGTACTGCCGAATCTGGAACACATACGCCAACACCTGGGCCACCGCCAGGTACAAGCCAGCAGGGATTTCCTGCTCAATTTCGGTGGAGTAATAAATCGCCCGCGCCAGCGCTGGCGATTCGAGGATCTGGATCTTGTGCTCCACGCCAATCTCGCGGATCTTCAAGGCAATGAAGTCAGTCCCCTTGGCCAGCAACAGTGGGGCCACCCCACCCTTCTCCGGGTCGTACTGCAAAGCCACCGCATAATGCGTCGGGTTGGTGATGATCACGTCGGCATCCGGCACCGCCGCCATCATGCGCCGCTGCGAAACCTCGCGCTGCAGTTGGCGGATACGCTGCTTGACCTCGGGTTTACCTTCGGTGTCCTTGTACTCGTCACGCACCTCCTGCTTGGTCATCTTCAGCTTGTTGTGCGCCTGCCACAACTGGAACGGCACGTCGGCCGCCGCAATCAACAGCAGCCCGGCCGACATCCACAACGCACTCCAGCCCACCACCTGCAGGCTATGGATGATCGCCTGCTCCAACGGCTCATTGGCGATGGCGAGAAGCGCCTGACGATCATTGACCAGCACCACTACCGCCACGACCAGAATCACGAGAAATTTCGCGAATGCTTTCAAGAGTTCGGTCAGGGCATTCATCGAGAACATGCGCTTGATCCCCGACAAGGGATTCATGCGGCTGAATTTGGGCTGCAGCAGGCTGCCGGAAAACAGGAAACCGCCCAGGACTATCGGCGCGACGAAGGAAATCACGAACAACAGGATCAATATCGGCTGCACCGCCCAGATGGCCATCTTGCCCGAGGCCAGCAGGAAAGCCCCCATGGCGCGCTCATCGACGATGAAGTCGCGGGTCAGGCTGAAGTTCATGCGCATGATCGCCAGCAGCGTCTCGGCCAGGTGGCCGCCAAACGCCAACAGGCCACCGGCACCGGCCAAGGTCACCGCCACCGTGTTCAGCTCCTTGGAACGCGCGATCTCGCCTTTCTCGCGAGCATCGCGCTTGCGCTTGTCGGTGGGCTCCTCTGTCTTGTCCTGACCGCTTTCGCTTTCCGCCATGTTCAGCGCGCCCTCGCCAGTTCACGCAGCCATTGCAGCGCTTCGCTGGCCAATGCCTGGTAATGGGAAAGTATATCGGCAAGCCCGACCCAAAAAATGAACATGCCCATGACCAGGGTCAGCGGAAAACCAATGGAGAAAATGTTCAGCTGCGGCGCGGCACGCGTCATTACGCCAAAGGCGATATTCACCACCAGCAGTGCGGCAATTGCCGGCAGGATCAGCAGGAGACCGGCACCGAACACCCAGCCGAGGCGCCCCGCCAGCTCCCAGAACTGATTGACCACCAACGCATTGCCCACCGGCAAGGTGGTGAAGCTTTCGGTCAGCACCTCGAACGCTACCAGATGGCCGTTCATCAGCAGGAACAGCACGCTTACCAACATGGTCATGAACTGACTGATAACCGCGACGTTGACGCCGTTGGCCGGGTCGACCATCGATGCGAACGCCATGCCCATCTGCACCGCGACGACCTGGCCAGCGATCACGAAAGCCTGGAACAACAACTGCAATGACAATCCGAACAAGGCCCCGACGATGACCTGCTCGGCACACAGCAGCAGGCCGCGCAGGCTCAATGGGTCGAACTCGGGCAAGGGTGGCAGAGCCGGGACGATCACCACGGTGATAGCCACCGCCACATACAATCGCACCCGCGCCGGCAGCATGCGGGTGCCAAAGATCGGCATAGTCATCAGCACCGCCGTCACCCGGAACAACGGCAAGATGAAGGTGGCGACCCAGGTGCCGATCTGCGTATCGGTCAGCTCCAGCATCGGCGCGTCAACCGATCAACTGCGGGATGCTGGTGTAGAGACTGACGAAGTACTCCATGAACTTCTGCACCAGCCACGGCCCGGCGACGATCAGTGTGACCAGCATCACCAGCAGGCGCGGCAAAAAGCTCAGCGTCTGTTCGTTGATCTGCGTGGCGGCCTGGAACATCGCCACCACCAAACCCACCAGCAGGCTCGGCACTACCAGTATGGCGACCATCAGGGTGGTCAGCCATAACGCATCACGAAACAGGTCGACAGCGACTTCAGGTGTCATCGGCGGCTCTCCTTGACGGCGTCAGACGCCGCCGAAACTGCTGGCCAGGGTGCCCATGATCAGCGCCCAACCATCCACCAGCACGAACAGCATGATCTTGAACGGCAGCGAGATGATCAGCGGCGACAGCATCATCATACCCATGGCCATCAGCACACTGGCCACGACCATGTCGATGATCAGGAACGGGATAAAGATCATGAAACCGATCTGGAACGCGGTCTTCAGCTCGGAGGTGACGAACGCCGGCACCAGGATGGTCAGCGGCACCTGGTCGGGGCCAGCGATGTCGGTACGCTTGGACAAGCGCATGAACAGGTCAAGGTCGCTTTGCCGGGTTTGCGCCAGCATGAAGTCCTTGAGCGGCCCCTGGGCCTTGTCGATAGCCTGCTGGGCAGTCATCTGCTCCTTCAGGTACGGCTGCAACGCGTCCTGGTTCACCCGATCGAACACCGGGGCCATGATGAACATGGTCAGGAACAGCGCCATGCCGGTCAACAGCTGGTTGGACGGTGTCTGCTGCAGGCCCAGGGCCTGGCGCAGGATCGAGAACACGATGATGATGCGGGTAAAGCTGGTCATCAGGATGACGAACGCCGGGATGAAGCTCAGCGCGGTCATGATCAGCAGGATTTGCAGGCTGACCGAATATTCCTGCTGCCCGTCCGGGGTGTTGGACAGGGTAATGGCCGGAATCGACAGCGGGTCGGCCGCCAGGGCCAGCGGCGCTGCCAGCAGCAGCGCCAGAGTCAACAACGTACGCAGCGCGCCGCTCATCACTTGTTGTCCTTAGGGTCCTTGCCCATCAGCTCCATCAGCCGCTGGGCAAACTCCGGCGTCGCCTGACGGACGCTTGCCGGCACTTCCACGGGTTCGGCCAGTACGTGCAGCGCCTCGATACTGCCGGGGGTATGGCCGATCAGGATCTGCTCCTTGCCCACCTGCACCAGCAGCAGGCGGTCACGCGGGCCGATGGCACGGCTGCCGACGATCTCGATCACCTGCCCACCCTTCACTGCGGTGCTCTGCAGGCGCCGCAGCAGCCAGGCCAGGAAGAAGATCAGGCCCACCACCAGCAGCAGGCCCAGGACCATCTGCGCCAGCTGCCCGCCGAGACTGCCAGGTTGAGCCGCCGGGGTGGCCGCTGGCGTGGCCGCGGCCATGCAGACGTGGCTGGCGAACAGCGCCGCAACTGCGGCGATGGCGCGCATCGTGCCCTTCACTCAGCGCAGCTTCTTGATACGTTCGCTGGGGCTGATCACGTCGGTCAGGCGGATGCCAAACTTTTCGTTGACCACAACCACTTCGCCATGGGCGATCAGCGTGCCGTTGACCAGCACGTCGAGCGGCTCGCCGGCCAGGCGGTCGAGCTCGATCACCGAGCCTTGGTTGAGCTGCAGCAGGTTGCGGATGTTGATCTCGGTGCTGCCCACCTCCATGGAAATGTTCACCGGGATGTCCAGGATCACGTCCAGGTTCGGGCCTTCGAGGCTGACATTTTCGTTCGGCTTGGGCGAGCTGGCGAATTCTTCCATCGGCAGGCGGCCAGGGCCGCTGCTGCCGGTGTCCCCGCCCAGCAGTGCATCGATGTCGGCCTGCCCGGCTGAACCGGTTTCTTCCAACGCTGCGGCCCACTCATCGGCCAGTGCCTGGTCCTCTGGGGAGGTGATCTCGTTTTCGTTAGCCATGATTTCCTCGACAGGCATTCAATTCGTTGTAAGCGACCGGCACACCGTCAGCGGCGTTCGATCGGGTCGATGATCTGCAGGGCAAGGTTGCCCTTGTGCGAGCCCAGCCGCGCCTTGAACGCGGGCACCCCGTTAGCGCGCAGCACCAGGTGCTCGGGCAGCTCGACCGGGATCACGTCACCCGGCTGCATGTGCAAGATGTCGCGCAGCTTCAGCTGGCGCCGGGCGACCGTTGCGCTCATTGGCACGGCCACGTCAAGCACGTCCTCGCGCAGGGCCTTGACCCAGCGCTCGTCCTGGTCGTCCAGGTCCGACTGGAAACCGGCATCGAGCATTTCCCGCACCGGCTCGATCATCGAGTACGGCATGGTCACGTGCAGATCGCCGCCACCGCCGTCCAGTTCGATGTGGAAGGTGGACACCACCACCGCCTCGCTGGGGCCGACAATGTTGGCCATGGCCGGGTTGACCTCGGAGTTCATGTACTCGAAGGTGACCGGCATGATCGCCTGCCAGGCTTCCTTGAGGTCGACGAAACACTGGTCCAGCACCATGCGCACCACGCGCAGTTCGGTCGGGGTGAACTCACGCCCCTCGATCTTGGCGTGGCGGCCATCGCCCCCAAAGAAGTTGTCCACCAGCTTGAACACCAGCTTGGCGTCAAGGATGAACAGCGAGGTGCCGCGTAGCGGCTTGATCTTGACCAGGTTGAGGCTGGTTGGCACGTACAGCGAATGCACGTATTCGCCAAACTTCATTACCTGCACGCCACCCACGGCCACGTCTGCGGAGCGGCGTAGCAGGTTGAACATGCTGATACGGGTGTAGCGGGCGAAGCGCTCGTTGATCATTTCCAGGGTCGGCATGCGACCCCGTACGATCCGATCCTGGCTGGTCAGGTCGTAGCTTTTGATGCTGCCAGGCTCGGATGCACTCTCGGTCTGCACCAGACCGTCGTCGACGCCGTGCAACAGGGCATCAATTTCATCCTGGGACAGCAGGTCCTGTACGGCCATTGCGGACTCCTACTGCAATACGAAATTGGTGAACAGCAACTGGTCAACGACCGGCTTGCCGACTTCCTTCTGCGCCACTTCCTGGACCACCGCGGTGGCCTTCTGGCGCAACATCTCCTGCCCTACCGGGCTGCTGGCAAGGGTGTCGAACCCTTGCCCGGAGAACATCATCACCAGGTTGTTGCGGATCACCGGCATGTGCACCTTGAGCGCATCCAGGTCGGCCTGGTTACGCGCCTGCAGGGTGATGCTCAACTGCATGTAGCGCTGACGGCCGTTCTGGTTGAAGTTGACCACGAAGGCCGGGGTCAGCGCTTCGTAGATCGCCGCTGGCTTGACGTTGCTGGCCGCTGCCTCGGTAGCAGGAGCCGGCTCGCTCTTGTGCATGATGAACCAGGTAGCGCCCACCGAAAGGCCGATCGCCAGCAACAGGCCTACGACGGCCAGCAGGATCAGTTTGAGTTTGCCTTTAGTGGCGGGGTCTTTGACTGCTTCGCTCTTCGCCATGCCAATAATCCGTCGTCCATCGGGGGTTCAAGGGAGGATGGCTTGGCTTGAGCAAGTGTTATGCCAGAATTTGGCTTGAGGGATTTTACGCTTGCGAGATCGAGCGCCGCCCGCGCGGGGCATCGCGAGCTGCGCTCGCTCCTACGTTTGTTTCGGGCCAGTCCTGCCTGTGACAGGCGCGCGCGACCGCCTTGTTGATACGACGTGATATCTCGGCCTACGCCAAGGCGTTCGCGCGCAAATCCCATAGGAATAATTGGCCCGAAACAAACGTAGGAGCGAGCGCAGCTCGCGATGCGCCGCGCGGGCGGCGCTCGATCTCACTGCCCCCCCAAAAACAACGCCATGCACCAGACATCAGGCGTAATAATCGACCGCACTGTCGCCGACAACCACCTGCTGCTCCAAAGGCCGGGTGCTATCGACCGCCTCGGTTCCGCCCTGCTCGGCACGGCGCGCCGCCACTCCGGACAGGCTGCTGCCCTGCGCCTGCCCCTGCTGCTGCTGTTGCTGCCCGCGCGACTGGTCAGCCACGTTGACATCCGGCTGCGCCAGTCCCTGCTGGGCAAACAGTTCTCGCAGGCGGTGCAACTGGCTGTCGAGGGCATCACGTACGCCGGCGTGGCCGCTGATGAAGGTGACCTGGGTAGCCTGGTCCGCCGCAACATTGACGCGAATGTCGAGGCGACCGAG
This sequence comes from Pseudomonas sp. LTR0, assembly GCF_036630035.1. Classification (NCBI taxonomy): domain Bacteria; kingdom Pseudomonadati; phylum Pseudomonadota; class Gammaproteobacteria; order Pseudomonadales; family Pseudomonadaceae; genus Pseudomonas; species Pseudomonas sp. LTR0. The sequence goes on along the minus strand of NZ_CP123734.1, from coordinate 1,594,784 downwards.
CTCTGCCGGCTCCAGCTGGATATCAGCCGACTTGAGGTTCTGGCTGGACAAGTACATGACCCGGTTGACCAGGCCCTCGGCCCAAGCATTCTGGTTCATTGGCAATGGCTGGTGTAGCGGACTCGCATTGGCCGGGACGGCGTTGGCGGTCTTGGCGGTGGCCGCCTGGGTCAGGCTGGCCAGGCGGTTGGCAAAATCATCGATCCGGGTGTCGCTGCTGGCGCTCTTGGTGTCCTTCAGGCCGTCTTCAAGCAAGGCGCCAAAGGCCTTGTCACCGGATTCGGCGCTTTCGCCCTCGGTATTCTCGACCAGATTCGCCAAGGTATTGACGGCTGCCCGCCCATCCTCGCCCTGAGCCTGGGCAGCATCAAGGGCATGAGCCGAGGTGCCACCCTTGGCCTGGGCACTGTGCTCCAGCGCCAGGCGCAAGGTCGGCAGGTTGGCCAGGGGGTCGGCATCCGGGTCGAAGGCCTCCTCGGCAGATGCCTCTTCAGGCAGTGCGGCGGCAACCTGGGTTTGCGCCGTGGCCGCCTGCAGCACTGGCGCCACCGCCTCGGCCTGCGCCTGGATCAGTTGCGCGCCGGGCTGGGCATCAGTGACCTGACCGGCCACCAGGCTGGCATCATGCACACTCGTATCGGCCTGGGCCGAATCATCCTCTGGCAACTTTTTGCCGTCCTCGGCAACTGCAGCGTTGCCAGCCGGGTCTTTCTTGCCGCCCGTTGCCGCATCAGGCTTGTCCTTGGGCTTGGCCTGAACGCCCTTGTCATCCTGCCCGGCAACCTTGTCGCGACCCTGCCTGGCCATCATCTGGCCAAAAGCATCGCCCTTGTCGCCCAGCGCCTGAAGCGGTTTGTCCGCCTGCACGGTGGCCGAACGCGAGGTTTTGGCAATGGCATTGGCTTGCAACAAAGGGTTGGGTGCGACAGGCATCGAGCGGTCTCCGCGCCAGAAACAGAAATCATCCTGGCAGAGACAGGCAAGACTCGCGCCAACTCGCCTATCAGCCTGCGGAAATACGCTGCTGCTCACCACGGTAAAAGTGCTGCACCACGACGAATTCCATGTCGATGCGGCTGATCAAGTCTTCAATACCGTACAAAGGGGGCCGCCGCGCGCGCTCTTCGAGTTGCTGACACAGGCTGGCCAAGGCCACAGCGCCCATGTTGCTGCTGCTACCCTTGAAACTGTGAGCCGCTGCACCAAGCTCCTCGGCGCTTTTGGCCGCGTGCAACTGCCCAAGACGCCGTTCTGAGTCATCGAGAAAAGTCTGCACCAACTGCAGGTAGCCATCTTCCATGACCTCACGCAGGTCACTGAGTACCTTGTGGTCAATATGCATGTCAGTCACTTGTTCACTCCTTGATCAAGCCAGATTATGCCCGAGCCAACCAGTGGCTCACCATACGAACTCCACATGCGCGCAACGCCCGCCCTCACTCCAGCGCACCTCACTGGCCAGCTGCCGAACCAGATTCAGACCGCGACCGCTCAGCCCCTGACCCAGCGAAGGCCGCGCAAGTACCCGCTGCACGTCGAAGCCGGCACCGCTGTCGCGCACCTCAATTATCAGGCGCCCACCGCCGTCATGCGGTTCAACCTTGAAATCAATGCTTACAAAGCCTTCGGTCAGCGAGCCCAGGCGCCGGGCGCGCTCCTGATAGTAGTCGGTAAAGCCTTGCACATCGCGCTTGAGCTGTGAGTCCAGGCCCAGCACACCATGCTCCAGCGCATTGGAATACAACTCGCTAAGCACACTGTGCAGGTTGCCGATACGCGCGCGCAGGCTGTGAATTTCCTGCAACAACTGCACCAGGTACGGCACAGGGTTGAAGCGCTTCAGGCTTTCGCCGCGCACCTCGAAGCCCAGCGACCAGTCCAGCGGGCTGGAGCGGCCACTGTCAGAGTAGATCATCGGTGCCGGCACCCGCTCATCGGCAGTGAACATGCGAATATCGCACAAGCTGATGTCATCTCGTGGCTGCCCACCAAAACGTTCCAGGGCCAACATCAGTTCATCGAACAACTGCACAGGGTCGCGGTTTTCGGCCAGCACGGCACGCAGGCGATGCACGCCAAACAGGCGTTCGTGTTCGTCGGCGGTATCGAGCACACCGTCTGACAGCAGCAACAGGCGCTCGCCCGGTGCCAGCGGCAACACCTCAGTGCTGTCATCGAAACGCTCAGCGGCCAGGATGCCCAGCGGCAGGTGCCGCGAACTCAGTGCCGACAGCACCTGGCCATCCACCGACAGGCGATAGCCATCGGGCATGCCGCCATTCCAGACCTCCACCAAGCCGCGCTGCATGCTGAGGTTGAGCAGCAGCGCACAGCAGAACATGTCTACCGGCAGGATGCGCTTGAGCTTGGCATTCATCTCGCGCAGGATCTGCGTCATGCTGCAGCCCTTGGCGGTCATGCCGTAGAACACCTCAGCCATCGGCATGGCGCCGACCGCTGCCGGCAGGCCGTGACCGGTGAAATCGCCGAGCAGCACACGCATGTCGCCGGCCGGGGTAAATGCCGCCAGCATCAGGTCGCCATTGAACAGCGCGTAAGGCGATTGCAGGTAGCGAATGTTGGGCGCAGAAAGGCATCCAGAGTGGGCCACTTTGTCGAACACCGCCTTGGCCACCCGCTGCTCGTTAAGCAGATGATGGTGATGCCGTGTGATCTGATCGCGCTGCGCCAACACGGTAGCCTGCAACCGGCGCAGACGGTCCATGGCGCGAATCTTGGCAGCGAGGATAACCGCGCTGTAGGGCTTGGCCATGAAATCATCGCCACCCGCCTCAAGGCAACGCACCAGGCCTTCTTCTTCATTCAGCGACGTCAGGAAAATGATCGGCACCAGCGCTTCGCCAGCCAATGCCTTGATCTGCCGCGCCGCCTCGAAGCCATCCATGACCGGCATCAGGGCGTCCAGCAGCACCAGCTGAGGGCGCCGCTCGATGAACAGCGCTACCGCTTGCTCGCCGTTCTCTGCGGTGAATACCTGATGACCCTGGCGGCGCACGATCTGCGCAAGCAGAAGGCGATCGACAGCACTGTCTTCGGCGACCAGCACGGTCAGCGCCTGTTCGGCCGGCATGTCGGCGCTCAACTACTGATATCGAAGAGTTTTTCGAAATTGGAGATGGCGAGAATCTTGCGCACGTCGGAGCTGGCATGCACTACCCGCACATCCGACTCGTCACCGCCCGCGTGGTCGCGCAGCAACAGCAGCATGCCAAGCGCAGAGCTGTCGAGGTAGGTGGTGTCCTTCAGGTCGACGACGACCGAATCCGGCCGCTTGGGCTGGCGCTCGTAGGCGTCGCGGAACTCTTGGTGCTTGCCGAAATCGAAGCGCCCTTTGATCTTGATGGTCAGCTTTTTCCCGTCCTGCGAAAAATCAGTCTCGACTGCCATGCTAGCGATTCCTTCGATGATGGCGGATGCAACTGTTTAAGGTTTAGCAGGCGATGGTAGGGGTGGCAAGTGTTCAGCATGGGGCCTGCGGTGCTCATGAGATCGAGCGCCGCCCGCGCGGCGCATCGCGAGCTGCGCTCGCTCCTACATTTGTTTCGGGCCAGTTATTCCTATGGGATTTGCGCGCGAACGCCTTGGCGCATGGCGCATTATCACGTCGTACAAACAAGGCGGTCGCGCGCGCCTGCAACAGGCGTGACTGGCCCGAAACAAACGTAGGAGCGAGCGCAGCTCGCGATGCGCCGCACGGGCGGCGCTCGATCTCACAGACACTGCAAGACCTGCGACAAACACTTACAAATGGCTCTTGCCGCGGCAAACGCTACGTCAAACACCTACAAATGGCTCTTGCCGCGGCAAACGCTACGTCAAACACCTACAAATGGCCCTGCCGCGGCAAACGCTGCGACAGCTCATCCAGCAAGTGCTGCTCACGCTTGTCTTCAGCACGCCGGGCCTCGTCCTGGTAGCGCTGCACCAGCTTGCGCAAACCCTCCACCCGGGCATAGGCCTGCTGCCAGGTACCACGTGCATTATTGAGGTTGTTCTGGTGCCAGACCAGGCTCTGACGCTGCTGGGTCATGGCCGTTTCCAGCTGCCCGAGAAAACGCTGGTAATTGACCAGCCAGCTACCATTGACCCCTTGCCCGCCGCGGTTGATCCACTGCAGCTGGTAATCCTCGCGAAAGCGCTCCAGCTCGGCCAGCTTGGCCTGGGCCGTGGCCACCTGCTGCTGAAAATGGCCAAGACGCTGAGCTGCCTTGCGCTCGGCCTCTTCTGCCATGTCCACCACCGGCGCCAGGCGCGCGGCACGTCCGGGCTGCGCCATGGCTTATCAACCTGCCGGGGGCGTGAAAATCGCCCCCAGCTGCTCGCGGCTCTGCGCCATGCCCACGTCCTCGCGCAGGCCCTGACGCAGGAACTCAACCAGCTTCGATTGCAACGCAATGGCCAGGTCGGTCTCCGGATCACCGCCGGCCACATAGGCACCCACGCTGATCAGGTCGCGGCTTTGTGACAGACGCGACCACAGTTGCTTGAACTTCTGCGCCTGGCGCAAGTGGTCGGCATCGACCACTTGGGGCATGACCCGGCTGATCGAGGCTTCGATGTCGATGGCCGGGTAATGGCCCTCCTCAGCCAACCGACGCGACAGCACAAAGTGGCCGTCGAGCACGCCCCGCGCCGAGTCGGCGATCGGGTCTTGCTGGTCGTCGCCTTCGGACAACACGGTATAGAACGCAGTGATCGAACCACCGCCGGGTTCGCCATTGCCTGCCCGCTCCACCAGTTTGGGCAGTTTGGCAAACACCGATGGCGGGTAGCCCCGGGTGGCTGGCGGCTCGCCGATGGCCAGGGCAATCTCCCGCTGAGCCTGGGCGAAGCGGGTCAAGGAGTCCATCAGCAAGAGCACATTCTTGCCTTTGTCGCGGAAGTACTCGGCAATGCGAGTGCAATACATGGCGGCACGCAGGCGCATCAGCGGCGCGTCGTCTGCCGGCGACGCCACCACCACCGAGCGCTTGAGGCCCTCTTCACCGAGGATGTGCTCAATGAACTCCTTCACCTCGCGCCCCCGCTCACCGATCAGACCGACCACGATGATTTCGGCTTCGGTGAAGCGGGTCATCATGCCCAGCAGCACCGATTTACCCACCCCGGTACCGGCAAACAGGCCTAGCCGCTGGCCACGGCCGACGGTAAGCAGGCCGTTGATACTGCGAATGCCCACATCCAACGGCTTGCTGATAGGGTCGCGGTTGAGCGGGTTGATCACCGGACCATCCATCGGCACCCAGTCCTCGGCCTTCATCCCGCCCTTGCCATCCAGCGCACGGCCGGCGCCGTCGAGCACCCGGCCCAGCATGCTCATGCCCATCGGCAAGCGGCCGCTGTCATCCAGCGGAACTACGCGTGCCCCCGGAGCAATACCGACGATGCTGCCCACCGGCATCAGAAACACCTTGGGCCCGGCAAAGCCCATGACTTCGGCCTCAACCTGCACCGGGTGATAACTGTCATCGTTGATCACCAGGCAGCGGCTGCCCACTGCAGCGCGCAGGCCTTCGGCTTCCAGGGTGAGGCCGACCATACGCAGCAAGCGGCCTTCGACGATGGGCTGGGACGGCAGCGCGATGGCCTCGGCGTAGGTGCCCAGGCGCTTGCCGAAGCTGGTGCGTTCAAGGTGCATCGGGGTTGTCCACGGCACGCTCGACCGGCGCGCCCAGGTCTATCGCCATGTCTGGCGCCGCCGGGTGCAGGGAATGGTCGTGCAACTGGTCGAACAACTGCGCCACCGCTTTTTCAATACGCGTTTCCATGGTGGCATCGATACGGCTGTGGGCCGTCTCGATGCGGCAACCACCCGGCAGCAATGCGCTGTCTTCCAGCAGCCGCCAGTTCTCCTCATGGCGTTCGCGCAGGGCCTTGGCCAGCTCGAAATCCTGCGGGTTGAGGTGGATGCGGATATTGTCCGCGCCCATGGGCAGCAGCTTGAGCGCTTCGCGCAGCACCTGAGTGATCTGACTGGAATCGTTGCGCAGCTCGCGGCCAATCACCTGGCGAGCCATGTGCGCCACCAGGTGCACCAGGCTTTTCTCGATCTGCGTGTCCTGCTCGGCGATCGGCTCCATCAGGTTGGCCATCAGCAGTTCGAGGCTGTCCAGCTTGGCCTTCAGGGCCTCTTCGGCCTCCTGGCGAACCTTGAGCTGGGTGCTGTGGAAGCCCTCGCGCTCACCGGTGGCGAAGCCCTCGTTGTAGGCCTCCTGCCGGATGGCCTCGAGCTCTTCCAGAGTCAGTGGCTGGACTTCTTCCAGCGGCACTTCCTCGACTTCTTCCGCGATGACCTCGGGCTCCGCCTCTGGCTCGGGCTCTGGCTCGGGTTCCGGGTCGAAGCTTGGCAGCGTCCAGACGTCCACGCCCTCGAGGTCGCGGGCGCGGATCAGGTCGCTGGGGTGGTGTTCTTTGGTGGACATGTTTTCAGGTACTCAATCCATGTTCAGCCAACGCACACTCGCTCAATAAGATTGAACTGACGTGCACGCTGTGGGAACGGGCTTGCCCGCGAACACGGGCAAAGCCCGTGCCATCCACCGCAGCGCCTGCTTCGCGGGCCAGCCCGCTCCCACAGGGTCAACGGCGGGCTTGCCGCCGTTATAAGATCAGATCATTTCCTCGGCGCCCTTGCCGCCGAGGACGATCTCGCCGGCCTCGGCCATACGCCGGGCAATGGTGAGGATTTCTTTCTGCGCGGTTTCCACGTCGCTGACCCGTACCGGCCCTTTGGCCTCCAGGTCGTCGCGCAGCAGCTCCGAAGCACGTTTGGACATGTTCTTGAAGATCTTGTCCTTGACCCGCTCGTCGGCGCCCTTGAGCGACACCACCAACACGTCGGAGGACACTTCGCGCAACAGCGCCTGGATGCCCCGGTCGTCGACATCGGCCAGGTTGTTGAAGACGAACATCAAGTCTTCGATCTGCTCCGACAGGTCGCTGTCGATTTCGCGGATCGCGTCCATCAGTGCACCTTCCACCGAGCTGTCGAGGAAGTTCATGATGTCGGCAGCACGCTTGATACCACCCAAGGTGGTGCGCGCGGCATTGGAGTTGCCCGAGAACTGCTTCTCGAGGATCTGGTTCAGCTCCTTCAGCGCCGCCGGCTGCACGGTGTTCAGCGATGACACGCGCAAGACGATGTCAAGGCGCACCTTGTGGTCGAAATTGCTCAGCACTTCACCGGCCTGGTCGGGGTCGAGGTAGGCGACGACGATGGCCTGGATCTGCGGGTGCTCGTAGCGGATCACGTCGGCAACGGCGCGCGGCTCCATCCACTTGAGGCTGTCCAGGCCGCTGGTGTTGCCACCGAGCAGGATGCGGTCGACCAGGCCGTTGGCCTTGTCCTCGCCCAGGGCCTGGTTGAGCATCTTGCGGATATAGGCATCGGAGCCCACGCCCAGGCTGGTCTGGTCGCCGACGATTTCGACGAACTCGCTCATCACCTGTTCGACCTGGTCACGGTGCACATTGCCCATCTGCGCCATGGCCACACCCACCCGTTGCACTTCTTTGGGCCCCATGTGCCGCAGCACCTGGGCGGCGTCGGTCTCGCCCAGCGAAAGCAGGAGGATCGCCGCCTTGTCGACGCGGCTCAGCTTGGCGGTAACGGCTCGGTTATCACTCATCGGCGTTGATCCACTCTTTCACGACCTGGGCAACGCGGCCCGGGTCTTCGGCCACCAGGCCTTTGATTGCGTTGAGCTGTGCCTCGTAACCCTCGCTCGGGCTAGGCAGCAGAATGCTTGTCGGGCCACCCAGACTGACGCGGTCGTTGGCCAGTTCGCCATCCAGACCCATCATGCCGCCCAGCTCCATGTCGCTGTCCGGGGCAGCCTGCTTGCCGCCCCCGGTAATGTTGTTCAGCACCGGTCGCAGCACACCGAACACCAGCACCAGGATGAACACCACGCCCAGCACCTGCTTGACGATATCCCAGAACCACGGCTGCTGGTAGAAGGCGATGTCGGCGATTTCCTCGCCACGGTCGGCGGCGAACGGCACGTTGATCACCGTCACGCTGTCGCCACGGCTGGCATCGAAGCCGACGGCGTCCTGCACCAGGCGGGTAAAGCGCGCCAAGTCCTCCGCGCCCCATGGCGCTCGAGTGGCATCGCCAGTGGCCGGGTCGATCTTGACCTGGTCGTCCACCACCACCGCTACCGACAGGCGGGTCATGCGCCCCTGCTGCTGGCGAGTGTGGCTGATGGAACGGTCCAGCTCGAAGTTCTTGGTGCTTTGCTGACGTTTATCTGACGGGTATGGCGCGAGCATCGGCTGGCCGGTGGCCGGGTCCATGATCTGCTGGCCATTGGCATCCACCAGCGGCTGGCCAGGCTGAATGGCAGCAGCCGGGGTAGCCGCGCCACCGGTGGTCTGCGGTGCCGAAGCGGCGCCTGGCGGCTGGTTGCTCAGTGCGCCAGGCACGCCTTGCGGACCTTGGCTGCTGGCACGTTGCTCGTCAACCGACTGCTCGCTGCGCAACGCCGGCTGGTCGGGATTGAACTGTTCGGAGGTGGACTCGACCGCGCTGAAGTCAAGGTCGGCGGACACTTCAGCCTTGTAGCGATCGTTGCCCAGCACCGGCTGCAGGATATTGTGCACGCGCTGGGTGAGCATGCTTTCCACCCGGCGGCTGTAGTCGAACTGCTTCCCGGCCTGGGTCAGCGCGGAATCCTGAATCTGATCGGACAGCAGGTTGCCCTTCTGGTCGACGACGGTGACCTGGGATTTGTCCAGTTCCGGCACGCTGGTGGCGACCAGGTTGACAATCGCCATCACCTGCCCGGCTTCCAGCGCGCGGCCTGGGTACAGCTCGACCAGTACCGAGGCGCTGGGCTTGCGTTCATCACGCACGAACACCGAGCTTTTCGGAATGGCCAGGTGCACGCGTGCGCCCTTGACGTTGTTGAGGCTGGATACGGTACGGGCCAGTTCACCTTCCAGGCTGCGGCGGTAACGGGTGGCTTCCATGAACTGGCTGGTGCCCAGGCCCTGCTCCTTGTCGAGCAGCTCGAAGCCGACATTGCCGTCGCTCGGCGCCACGCCGGCGGCTGCCAGTTTCAGGCGCGCACGGGAGAGGTCGTCGGCCTTGACCAGCAGGGCCCCCGAGTTGGGCTCCACGTTATAGGGGATGTCAGCAGCGGCCAGGGTGTCCATGACCTGCTTGGTGTCCATGCCCGACAGGCTGCCGTACAACGGACGGTAATCGGGTTGTTGCGACCACAACACCACGGCAAAGCCGATGGCCACGCTGGCCGCCAGGCCGACCAAGAGGCCGATCTGGCGCAGCATGGGCATCTGCGAGATATTTTCCAGAAACGCCATGCCAAACAGCGGCGGCTTGGCCGCTGGCGAGCCAGCCTTGGCGGGGGCGTTTTCGACGACTGCTTCAGCCATGGGTTACATCCGTCCTCAAACCGGCATCTGCATGATGTCCTGATACGCCTGGACCAGCTTGTTGCGTACCTGGGTCAAGGCTTGCATCGACACGCTGGCCTTTTGCGAAGCGATCATCACGTCAGTCAGGTCGACGCCGCTCTTGCCGATTTCGAACGCGTTGGCCAGCTGGGTCGAAGCCTGCTGCGTCTCATGCACCTTGCCGATGGCCTGGCCGAGCATGTCGGCGAAGGTACTTTGCCCTGGCGCCAGCTCGGGGGCGGCGGTTGCCTTGGGCAGCGACATGGCATCGGCCTGCATGGCCCGCATGTCCAACATCAGACGATTGAATTCAACACCTTGGCTCATGACCCTTCTCTCTCCTGCGGCCGCATTTTTTTGACAGTCATGCGGCGAATGACCTACGTAAAGCAACAAAGGTGCCAGCCTTGCCAATCAGATCCCATGTGAAACGTGCGCCGTGGGAGCGGGCACGCCCGCGAACACCGGCGCAGCCGGTGCCAGCCACCGCGCCGGATTCTTCGCGGGCCTGCCGCTCCAATAGAGGCCCAGTGGTGCTCAACCATTCAGTTGGGTGCCAGTCAGCCGAACAGACTGGCCTCGACGTCAAACCCGGCATCGCGCATCTGCGCCAGCTTGTAGCGCAACGTCCGCGGGCTGATGCCCAAGCGTTCGGCCGCCTCTTTGCGGCGGCCGCGCTCAGCACGCAGGGTGTCGATGATCATCTGGTACTCGTGCCGACGCATGTCATCGCCCAACCCGCCGGCTTCGGCCGCCACGTCAGGTGATGGCTCGATGCTATCTGACAATGGAATGGCGCCCGCCAGACAAAAATCCGCCGCCTCGATCACTCCACCCTGCTGCAGGATCAGCGCCCGCTGCAGAGCGTTGTCCAGCTCGCGAACGTTGCCCGGCCAGGCATAGGCCTGCAGGCAGGCCCGCGCCTGCGGCGACAGACGCACCGGGGCATGCTTCATCTTGACCACATGCCGCGCCAGCAGGCGCTCAGCCAGCTGCAGGATATCGCCCGGCCGCTCTCGCAGCGGGCGCCAGGCCAGCGGAAACACTGACAGGCGGTAGTACAGGTCTTCGCGGAAGCGCCCCGCCGCCACTTCGCCGGCCAGGTCGCGGTTGGTGGTGGCCAGCACCCGAATGTCCAGGCTGATCGGCTTGCGCCCGCCTACCCGCTCCACCTCGCGCTCCTGCAGCACACGCAGCAGCTTGGCCTGCAAGGCCATGGGCATTTCCGAGATTTCGTCGAGCAGCAGAGTACCGCCTTCGGCCTGCTCGAACTTGCCAGCCTGAGCAGCGATAGCGCCGGTGAAGGCGCCCTTCTCGTGGCCGAACAGGGTGGCCTCAAGCATGTTGTCGGGGATCGCCGCGCAGTTGATGGCCACGAAGGGTTGCGTGGCACGCTGCGACTGCTGGTGAATGTAGCGCGCCAGCACTTCCTTGCCAGTACCGGACTCGCCGGAAATCAGCACGGTCGAGTCACTGCGCGCCACACGGGCCGCCAGTTCCAGCAACTGGCGACTGGCCGGCTCGCAGGCCACCGGCCCCTCGTCGCCGGTGACCCGCCCGGCGGCATGCCGCTCCACGAGGCTGAGCAGCGCCTTGGGCTCGAACGGCTTGACCAGGTAGTCAGCGGCGCCTTGACGCATGGCCTCGACCGCACGTTCGACAGCGGCATGCGCCGTCATCAACAGCACCGGCAACTGTGGCTGCTGGCGGCGCAGCTGGCTGAGCAACTGGTGCCCGTCCATGCCGGGCATGTTGACGTCACTGACCACCAGGCTGAAAGCGTCGTCCACCACGGCCTCCAGCGCTTCTTCGGCACTGCCCACCGCCTGATAGGCGAAACCGCCGATTTCCAGGGTATCGCCCAGCGCCTGGCGCAATACGCGGTCATCCTCGACCAGCAGCACCTTGATTGCCATTACACCCCCTCCGCCAATTGCCCGTCGATCAATGGCAACTCTACCCGCACGCAGGTACCACGGCCGACTTTCGAGCGCAGGCTGATCGTACCCTGATGCGCACGCACCACCGCCTTGACCACGGCCAGGCCCAGGCCGGTACCGGTGGCTTTGGTGGTGAGGAACGGCTCGCCCAAACGGCCGAGCAAGCCTGCATCGATGCCGCTGCCGGCATCGCTGATGCACAGGTGCAAGCTACGTTCGCGGCGGTACAGGTGCACCTTCAGCCGTGCCGGGCCATCGCTGGCCTGCAGGGCATTTTCAATCAGGTTGAGCAAAGCGCCGACCAAGGTGTCGCGGTTGCACAGCAATTCACCCAGATGGCTGTCGCACTGCCAGCGCACGGCGTGCCCCTGCACATGCGCCTGGGCCGCCTGCTGCAGGGCCTGGAACAGCGCTTTAGGGGTCACCCGATCCCCCAGTGGCAACTCGCCACGGGCAAACACCAGCATGTCGCGCACCTGGTGCTCCAGTTCGTGCAGGCGTTCCTTCAAGGTCGCGGCGAAACGCAGGCGGGTTTCCGCGCTCAGCGCTTGCTCGCTATCGGCCAGGTGGCTGGCATACAGCATGGCTGCCGACAGCGGTGTGCGGATCTGGTGGGCCAGCGAGGCAACCATGCGCCCCAAGGACGACAGGCGCTCGTGGCGAGCCAGTTGATCCTGGAGGCGACGGGTTTCAGTCAGGTCGTTGAGCAGCACCAACTGGCCAGGCTCGGCATCCAGCGAGCGGGTGGCGATGGACAGACGGCGACCGTCGCGCAGCGAGACTTCGTGGCCGTCGTCCTTGCGCGGAGCAAAACTACGGGCGATCACCTGGCGCCACAATTGGCCGATCAGAGGTTCGCCGAGCAACTCGCAGGCGGCCGGGTTGGCTTCGCGCACCAGGCCTTGGCCGTCGATCACGATCACCCCACCGGGCAGCAAGTCCAGCAGATTTTGCAGGCGGTTGGCCAGGCGTTCCTTTTCGCTCAGTTCTTCGATGCGCTGGGCGCTGACCACCGCCAGCTCGCCCTTCAGTTCACTGACCCGGGCTTCGAGCAGGCTGTAGGACTGGCTCAGCTGGCTGGACACCTGATTGAACAGGGCAAAGGCTTGCGCGATACCCTGGCCGCTGTCCTGCGCGACCGGGGTTTGCCCCTGCTGATCGGGGGCTCGGGATACGTGGGCGGCCTGGGGCATCTTGCTCTCTCGCGTGGCTGACCGTCATAAAAACGGTGTGGTGCCAGCGGTGTAGCAATAGCCGTGCCGGAGATAGGGATTTGGGTTTGACGTGGGATTGCTTCAAGGCTGAGAAGTGTTCGCCTTGAGATTGGTTGTGCCTGGGAGATCGAGCGCCGCCCGCGCGGCGCATCGCGAGCTGCGCTCGCTCCTACGTTTGTTTCGGGCCAATCATTCCTGTTCCATTTGCGCGCGAACGCCTTGGCGCATGGCGCAATATCACGTTGTACAATCAAGCATCGCGAGCTGCGCTCGCTCCTACGCTTGTTTCGGGCCAATCATTCCTGTGCCATTTGCGCGCGAACGCCTTGGCGCATGGCGCAATATCACCTTGTACAAACAAGCATCGCGAGCTGCGCTCGCTCCTACGCTTGTTTCGGGCCAATCATTCCTGTGCCATTTGCGCGCGAACGCCTTGGCGCATGGCGCAATATCACGTTGTACAAACAAGCATCGCGAGCTGCGCTCGCTCCTACGCTTGTTTCGGGCCAATCATTCCTGTGCCATTTGCGCGCGAACGCCTTGGCGCATGGCGCAATATCACGTTGTACAAACAAGGCGGTCGCGCGTGCCTGTCACAGGCGTTACTGGCCTGAAACAAACGTAGGAGCGAGCAAAGCTCGCGATGCGCCGCGCGGGCGGCGCTCGATCTGCGCCCAAACGCAAAACCCGAGACAAACACCCCGCCCAAACATCAATCTTCCGCCTGTTCCTCACCGCCCTGGCGGCTCATGCCGTACTTGCGCATTTTCTCGACCAGGGTGGTACGGCGAATACGCAAACGTTCAGCCGCGCGCGCAACGATACCGTTGGCATCGTCCAGGGCCTGCTGGATCAGCCCCTGCTCCAGGCTACCCAGGTAATCCTTGAGGTCCAGGCCTTCGGGCGGCAGCATGGCGTGGTTGCTGAAGTTTGGTGTGTGGCCATTGATCGCCACGCGCTCTTCAAGGTCGCTGCGCAGGCTGTCGACCATCTGCTCGTCTTCGTCATCGACGTAGCGGAATTTCTTTGGCAATTCCGACACGCCAATGACCCCGTACGGGTGCATGATCGCCATGCGCTCGACCAGGTTGGCCAGCTCGCGCACGTTGCCCGGCCAGCCATGACGACACAGCGACATGATCGAGGCGGAATTGAAGCGAATGGAACCACGCTTCTCGTGCTCCATGCGCGAAATCAGCTCGTTCATCAACAACGGGATGTCTTCCACGCGCTCACGCAGCGGTGCCATTTCGATGGGGAACACATTCAGGCGGTAGTACAGGTCTTCACGGAACGTGCCGTCCTCGATCATGGTTTCGAGGTTCTTGTGCGTCGCAGCGATGATGCGCACGTCGATGCTCTGGGTCTTGTTGCTACCCTCACGCTCGAAGGTACGTTCCTGCAGCACACGCAGCAGCTTGACCTGCATTGGCAACGGCATGTCACCGATTTCGTCGAGGAACAGGGTACCGCCGTTGGCCAGCTCGAAACGCCCGGCACGGCTGGTGATGGCCCCGGTAAAGGCCCCCTTCTCGTGGCCGAAGAGTTCGCTTTCCAGCAGCTCGGCCGGGATCGCACCACAATTGACTGGCACGAACGGCGCTTCGCGACGTTTGGAATGGTAGTGAAGGTTGCGGGCCACCACTTCCTTGCCGGTACCCGACTCGCCCAGGATCAGCACGCTGGCGTCGGTATCCGCCACTTGCTGCATCATCTGCCGTACGTGCTGGATGGCACGACTGGTGCCGACCAGGCTGCGGAACAGATTGGGCTCGCGCTGACGACCGCGCTCGCGTGCCTGGTCATACATTTCGCGGTAGACCTGGGCACGGTGCAGCGAATCCAGCAACTGGCTATAGCTTGGCGGCATTTCCAGGTTGGAAAGCACCCGACGGCGAAGGTCTTCCGGGAACTCCGCAGAAGAAATTTCACCTAAAAGCAGAACCGGAAGGAACTCATCCCAGGTAGCCACTGTCTTAAGCAAGCCAAGCAGATTGCCCGGAGCATTCACGGTGCCGATGAGCACGCACAGCACTTCGCGGCTTGAGGACAATGGCTCGACAACCTGCTGCCAGTCATGGCTGGCACATGCGAGGTTTTCTTCGCCGAGGAAGTTCAGCACCACCGCAAGGTCGCGGCGGCGCGCGCTGTCGTCATCGATCAGCAGAATCTTGGTTTCACGCCACATGCAATAGCAACTTCCCTAGTCATATCGGCGCCCTGCGGGGGCGTGCTCGACATCATTCCGACTGAATGGTCAGTGTTCGGACGTCTGAAATTCGAAAACAGCCACTAGTAAAGTCAAAAAACACCGATCAGTCAAATTAATGGCGCACGGCTTTTTGCAACAACGGTGGTCAGGTGAACAAATGGTATACCTTTGCCGCGTTCTTCGCCTGACGGATTTTCGTCATTTCATCGACCAAGGATTGACGTTCACCACTTGCAACCTCGATTAGTTGGCGGTACACGACCAGCAATTGCTCGAGACTGGCACTGACATCCGCCTCATTGCCTTTGGCTTCGGACACCATGTCACCGATGCGCAAGCGACATTCCAGGTCCAACTCCCCCACCGCTTCCCAGTCGCGGTCAGCCAGCGCTGCCAGCAGCATGTCCCGGGTCTGTTCGATTCGGGCGATTACTTCGCTCATGTCATGCTCCTTTATCAGGAAGCCGACGACTGATCGCCGATTGCATCCCAACCTTCCTTCACAGTGATCAGAAGGCGCGCGACCTCGTCGATGATGGTCGGGTCGCCTTTGACGTTGGCCTCGATCAAGCGACGGCTCATATACATATACAAGCTGTCCAGCTCGGCCAGGCTTTCAGCATGGTTTTCCAGGTCCAGGCCTTCACGCAGGCCGCCGATGATGTCGATGGCCTTACCGATGAGGATGCCCCTCTGCGCGATGTCGTTGCGAGCAATGGCACCCTTGGCCTGCGCCATGCGATCAAGGCCGCCCTGCATGAGCATCTGCACCAGGCGGTGCGGGCTGGCTTCGGAGGTCTGCGCTGCGCCGTTGACTTTCTGGTACTGCCGAAGGGCCAACATCGGGTTCATGGATCTGCCTCGTTGCTGCGGTAAAAATTTGCTTGTACCTGCTGTATCGCCTGTACGTCAAAAAACTTTAGGGGAAAAACAAAAAGCCCGGGGCATCTCGCGGACGCCGCCGGGCTTTTGGCATGTTCAGCCGATCAGGATTTCTTGGCCTGGGCGTTGATCGCTTCGAAGATCGAGGTAATCTGGTCGGCCTGGGCTTTCATCTTGCCCAGGGCGGCGTCAAGGGCCACGTACTTCTTGGTCAGCGATTCGGTCAGGGACTCGGTGCGGCGATCAAGCGCGGCCTGCTGGTTGGCCAGTTCCGAGACCGCCTTGTCGAGGTTGGACTTGCGCGTGGCAAGGCTGCCATCGGTCTTGTTGTAAGGATCGATGGCATTGTTCATGCGCTCGAAGATGCCGTCGGTGCCGGTGAACAGCTCCTGCACCTCCGGGCCAAGCTTCTTGTCATTCATCGCTGAGCTGAACTTGCTGCTGTTGAATTCGAGCGTGCCATCTTTCTGGGTGTTGATACCCAACTGGCTCAGCGTGGTCAGCTGGTCGCCGGCCCCCACCTCACTCAGCACCTTGCGAATATCACCCAGCAGAGAGCGGGTGGTCGGGTCGTTGGTGAGCGGGCCGAGCACCAGCTTGTCATCGCTGTCACGACTGGTCGACGTCAGCGACGTGATCGCCTTCTGCAGCGTATTGTAGGCATCGACGAAGCTCTGGACCGACTTCTTCAGGCCATCGTTGTCCGCCGCAACGGTGACCGCCGTCGGCGTACCAGGAGCGCCGCTGGCCCTCGGGCTGACCCCGGTCAACTCCAGGGTCATGCCACTGATGGCGCTATCGAGCGTATTGGAGGCACTCTTGACCTTCAAGCCGTCGATGGTCAATTCGGCGTCCTGAGCCTTGGCAGTGATGAAGCCTGCACCGGTACCGGACATCTGCGTGGTGCCATCGATTGCCAGCTCGGCAATACCGCTCAGGGAGAGGTCAGTCCCCGCCCCTGTGGTCGTAGAGCCGAGCACCAGGCGCGAGCCGCCTTCCTCGTTGATGATGTTGGCGGAAATGCCGTTGGCACTCATTTCCTTGTTGATCTGGTCGCGCACACTTTGCAGCGTCGCGCCGCTGGGCACATCCAGGTTGTAGGTCTTGCCATTCTGGCTGATGGTAAGCTGGCCAGCAGTGATCGGGCTGGTAGCACCACCACTGAACTGCTGACTGGCCACTTTCGAGCCGGTGGCCAGCTTGTCCACCACGATGTCATAGCTACCCGCTACCGCTGAGTTGCTCGACTTGATCTTGACCACCGACTCGTTGGCCGAGGTCGCTGCATAGGCGTTGAAAGACGGCGCATCCTTGTCGTTGAGCGCCTTCATGGCATCCTGGAATGCCGTGAGGGCACTGCGCAGCGAGCCAATACCCGAAATCATCGCAGTGTTATTGCTGGTTTGCCGAGTGATCTGCGCCTGCTTGGCGGATGTATCGGCTTTAACCAACGCGGTCACGATCTCGGTAATGTTGAGACCAGAACCCAGGCCTGTACTGGAAGTAATCGGGCTTGCCATGCTGTAGTCCCTCTCATCAACGCGTCAGCCCGCTCCTGCGGGACCGACATGCATCACTTCATTTGGTGTTCGCCGCCGATCATACCTTGGCGTCGAACAGAACACTTTTGACATCGCTCAGGCTGTGAGCGATCCGCAGGGCCTCTTCCGAGGGCAACTGGCGAATCAGTTCACCACTGTCGGTAGCGATGACCTTGACCACGATCTTGCCGGATTCTTCATCCGTGGAAAATTCCAGATTGCGCTGCGATGCCTTCAGGAACTTTTCGATCTCCGAAACGGCATGTTTGACCTTGTCGGCATCGTGCTCCGCCTTTGGGTCTTTCTTGTCGTCTTCGGGCTTTACGTTTTCCGTCGACCGGGCTACCGGTTTTTCGGCAACCTGCTCGGCCGGACGTGCGGCCGGATAAGACAGGTTCAGCTTGACGTTCATGTCCATGCCCACCACCTCGCAATGAAAAGGCGGGGAAGTGCCTTACCAGCACTTCCCCGCCAGCAACCAGGCAGATTAGCCCAGCAGCTTCAGTACTGCCGATGGCAGCTGGTTGGCCTGAGCCAGAACCGAGGTGGAAGCTTGCTGCAGAGTCTGCTGCTTGGTCAGCTGGGCAGTTTCAGCAGCGAAGTCGGTATCCTGTACACGACCACGAGCAGCTTCGGCGTTTTCGTTGATGTTTTGCAGGTTGTTGATGGTGCTGGTCAGACGGTTCTGCGCGGCACCCAAGTCAGCACGGTTGCTGTTGATGGTTTGCAGAGCGGCGTCGATGGCCGAAACAGCAGCGCTGAAGTTGGCTTCGGCGGTGGTGGTGTCGGAACCCTGGATGTTGATCGAGGAAGTAACGCCCAGGTCCGAAGCGGTGAACTTGGCGCTCAGGTCGATGGTGATCTGGTTGGCGGAACCGGTGTTGGAGCCAACCTGGAAGGTCATGACCGAAGCCGAACCGTCCAGCAGGTTCTTGCCGTTCAGCTGGGTGCTGTTGGCAATACGGGTCAGTTCCGAAGCCATCGACTGGAATTCTTTGTCCAGAGCGACGCGGTCGTTGGTGCTGTTCGAGTCGTTTCGGGACTGAACGGCCAGTTCACGCATACGCTGCAGGATGTTGGTCTGCTCTTGCATCGCGCCTTCAGCGGTCTGGGCGATGGAGATACCGTCGTTGGCGTTTTTGATAGCCATGGTCTGACCACGGATCTGCGAGGTCATGCGGGTAGCGATCTGCAGGCCGGCGGCGTCGTCTTTGGCGCTGTTGATTTTCAGGCCGGAGGACAGACGGGTCATCGAGGTGCTCAGCGCATCGGAAGCACGGTTCAGGTTCTTCTGAACGCCCAGAGAGGTGGTGTTGGTGTTAACAGTCAAAGCCATGACGAATTCCTCGTTGGATTGGGTACTACGGCTTCCGGCCTTGGCAATTCGCCGGGTGTGGCACAGAGAACCTTCGTACTATTTATCGTCGTCAGGGCAGTTTGCTTTAGGGTGATTTCTCACTTTTTTTGCTGGCATCCGGCCACCTCAATGAAATCAAGGGTTTGACGCCAGAAAAGCATCACCAAAAATGAAAGAAGCGCAGCCCGGGGACGGGCTGCGCTTCTTTGCTCAGCCGGCGCTCAGTCAGCCGTTGCGCTCGATGATCGCCGAGCCCCAGGACAGGCCGACGCCGAAGCCACTGAGTGCAACGCGTTGGTGCTGCGAGTTGAGCACATGCTTTTCCAGCAGCAACGGAATGCTCGACGACACGGTATTACCGGTCTCGACCATGTCCTTGACGAATTTCTGCTTGTGCGCGCCCTCGTCAAAACGCGCGGACACGGCATCGACGATCGCCGCGCTGCCCTGATGCAGGCAGTACAGGTCGATATCCTCGGCACGCAGCTGGCTGGCCTCAAGCAATTGTTGCAGGTGCGCAGGCACCTTGACCAAGGCGAAGTTGTAGACCTGACGGCCATTCATGAAGAACTTGCCGTCGGTCGTGCGCAGGTGCTCGGCACCTGCACCGTCGCTGCCGAACAGCGATTTGCCGAGCTGCCAGACCGCATCCTCGCCCATCCAGGTCGCGGTGGCGGCGTCGCCGAACAGCATGGTGGTGTTGCGATCTTCGGGGTCGACGATCTTCGAATACGGGTCGGCGGTGATCAGCAGGCCGTTTTTCAACCCGGTCGCCTCCATGAAGCCTTTCATGGCATAAAGACCGTAAACGTAGCCGGAGCAGCCCAGCGAGATATCAAACGCTGCAAGCTGGGTGCTCAGGCCGAGCTTTTGCTGAACGATGGCAGCAGTGTGCGGCAAGCCTTCGCCGTCACCGTTCTGGGTGACGACTATCACGGCATCAATGGATGCAGGATCGAGCTCAGGATTAGCAGCAAACAAGTTTTTCGCTGCTTCCACGCAAAGATCAGAGGTTTCCTGAGTGGTTCCCTTGCGCGGCAAGAAAGTCGAACCGATCTTGCCAAAGATAAAATCCTGATCTTTGCCAAATTTTGCGCCCTGTGCGTAATTGTCGACACCTTCGACAGGTACGAAACTGGCGATGCTTTTGATGCCAATCATTGTGGCTTCCCGATAGATATGGCGAAAATTCGCGGGCTTGTGCGCCAGGGTCAGGATCTCGCGTGACGAGACGACGTGATTGCCCGCAGACTCGATAGCTTAGAGATGCACGTTTCGACTGCCAAGTCACGGTTATGTATACGATCAGGCAATTGCTCGACAAGATCAATGCCTTCGCGCGCAGCCGCGACCCGCGAGCACGGCCGGGTACCCACATTGCGCGGGCTCCCGGCCTTACCTCAGCACCTCAGGCGAGCCAGGCCTGGCGCCAGGCTTCCAGGCGCTCCCCCTCGAGCAGCCAGTTCGAGCGAACGGCATTCTGCAGCGCATCACCCAGCGCAGCCGAGGCGTCACGATCTTCCAGGTGCAGACGAATGGCGCGCAGCCAGTCAGCCGGCTGGTTATCCACTTTCGACAACGGCAAGCTACCTGCACCAGCGAAACCGGCCACACGACTGCAGATGACGGGATGAGCGCAAGCGGCGTGCTGCAGCACCCGCAGATCGGCCGAGCACGCATTACCCAGGGTATTGGCCATGGGCACCAGCGCCAAATCCAGATTCAGCGCGGCGAGCGTAATGCCCAAGCGCTCGAACGGGACCGGTGGATGCTGCTCGCTGACATACGGCCTCAAAGCCTGCGGGCAATCACCCAGGACCACCCAGTCGACCTCCTGGGCCATGGCTGGTACGACCTCGGCCAACAGGCCCGCATCCTTGTTGCCAATCCAGCCCAGACGCGGCCTGGTCGCCGCACCACGCAAGCCTTGCAGCTGCCCCCAGGTGGCAGGTAATGCACTCTCGAGCAGGCGAACGTCGTCATGTTGCCCTAGCAGCATCTCTGCCAACGTCGGGCTGGCCACGACCACCCTGTCTGCCTGCATCAGGCCGTAATTCAGGCGCTGCAGCAACTCTTCGCCCCCCATGCCCGCAGCAAGCCCCATTTCTGCGACATAGCCGTCCAGGTCATACACCTTGAAGGCCTCGGAGAACGCGCGCAGACGACGCAAAGTCAGCAGGCCAGCGTCTGCCAGCGGGCGCTGCAGGACGATGGTCGAGGGCGCGTAACGCTGAATGTCGACCAGGGTGAGCACCCCAGTGGTCACCGAGCCATCGATTGCGCCGGTATTTCGCAACGCCATGAGCGGCTGTATCACACGTGCCTGGCCGGCCGCTTGCTGGTCCGCCGCAAAAGCCAGCACCGTCGGGACGATACCATGCAGCGGCCGCCAGCACAGGCCATTATCCTGTCGCGCATAACTATGGCCGGCCAGGAGCGACAGGTTGGCATTGTAGGAGGGATCACTGGCCAGTTGCGGCAACCAGCGAGCGTAGAGTGCCTCCTCCTGTTCGGCGCTTACCACAGCGGCGGCTGCCGCTTCCAGCTGCAGCCTGGCGCGTGGCGTCCAGACATTGAGGTAGCCGGCCTGCTGCAAACGCAGGCACAGATCGACTGCAACCCACGGTTCCAGCAACGGATCGACAGTGAAGCCACCCAGGTCGAGGAAGGTTGCGCGCCGAACCATCAGGCAATGATCACCCACTGCTACGCCGTTGCGCTCGATCATCAGCGCCGCCAGCTCACCCTCCTCGCCAATCGCCCGCCCGGTGTAGGCCGGGCCCACGCTTCCGCCCTGACCGAGCACCAGGCCAGCCTGCCGGACCACACCGTCGACGCTCGACATCAAGCCGCCCACGGCTCCAACCTCAGGACGCTGCGCATGGTTGAGCAAGGCCTGCAACCAGTCACCGTCACTGACCATGGCGACTGCATCCAGCCAGACCAGGAATTCGCCCTGTGCTTCTTGCGCTGCGGCGTTGCACATGGCGGCGCGTGTCTGTCCGGCCATGAAACGCAGCACATGGATCCGTCCCTGGCCTACCTGGCACAGCATTTCCAGCCACTGCAGCATCAGCTGGTCGTCATTGCCCGGCTCGACCAGCAGCACTTCATGCTCGATAGCCGTGGTATAGGCTAGCAACTGCTCCACGCAGCGCTGCAACCGCGACAGGTCGCCATCGATATAGATCAGGATGCTCACCGAAGTCGGCTGCTGGTGCCCATAGTCGATTTCATAGCGATTCGGCGCCTGCGTGGTCGGCCGGACCTGTGCGTGCGGATAGCCACGCTCCAGCAGGTGTGCCTGGATGACCGAGCGTTCGTCATCGCAGGTCAGTGGCTGTTCCAGGTTGGCGATCAACAGCGGCTCGCTGACATGGCCTACTACCCCAAGGCCATGATCGGCAATCAGGCGCAACTGGTATGCCAGCTCGAATGCGCGCCCTGATGCCGGGTCGAACCCGCCCTGATGCAGCAGCGCACGCGTGTCATACAACCAGTGCCGCGACAAGGCGGCTGGATGGGCGAGCAACATATCCAGGTTGAGGTCCGGGCGCAGGCGCCCTTCGACAGTGTCACCGGCGCCACGAACGGCCTCATCGGCAAATACCGCCAGGCAGGTTTCCGGGGCCTGCGCCAGATCGAGCGCCACCACCAGCAGGCCGCTGGCGGTAAACTGCACGCCTGCATCGACTACCATGCACCACTCGCACGGGCTGTTTTCGAGCGCGCTATGGATGGAGGGTAGCGGCGCCCGGGTGTCAGCCGAGAGCCACTGTACGTTCGGCCGGCGGGGTTCCTGCGCGCCCAGAACACACACCTGGATGCGTTGGTACAGCACATCGTCGAGGCTGCCCAGGGTACGCGCCAAGGCGGCGGGGTCACCATGATCCAGCACCAGCACGGCAACCGAAGGCGCACCGGGTGCAGCCAGACGCTCCTGCATCAATTGCAACTGTTGCGGCAACGGGTACCGCTGGCGCAGCCATCTCAGCATGCCGGCACGGTTGCCGGCGGACTCGCGACGGGCCGCCAACTGCGTCTTGGCAATGAACACCTCAAGGTGCTGCCAGAACGGTGCAGTCTTTTCCACGTAGCGCTGCAGGGCACCCTCGAGGCCGGCACTGGCGCGCGCCAACGCGTGCGGCTGGTCGAGCATCGCAAAGCCGTGGCTGCCGATGAAGCTGGCTTCAAGAAACGACTGATCAATCCCGTACCCCGGAATGAAAATCACCGGGCAGCCGCACAGAACGGCGATCACGCAGGTCATCGACCACTCATGGGTGTAGAGCACTTCGGCCTTGCGCAGCAACACCGCCAGTTCAGGTAACGACAGGGCGTTGGCCATGCTAAGCAGGCGGATATCGCCAGGCAACTGTGAGTAGTCGATCTGCTCCAGAGGGTGGCGGTTCTGGTAAAGGTACTTGCCCTCACGCGCGCTACCCGGTGCCGGCGCGCTGAACAGCTCGACATCGATGGTCGGCAGGCACAACAGGTCGCCGTCCGGGTAGCCATGCCGCGCGGCGATCAGGGCGCCGGAATAGAACAACAGGTCACTGCCCGCTGCCTGCATGCTTTGGCCGGTCAGGAAACCCTCGAAGTTCAGCAGGAAACGCGCCACAACATCGCAGCCAAGCGGATTGCCAACCACCACTTCCGGATAGACAGCGATGGGTACCTTACCTTCATCCTGGTGCCGCTTCTGGGTCCGAGGGTCCAGTAGCGGCGTCTTGAGGTTCGGGTTGACCACCTGGCCACCGCAGATGTATGCCTCGCGCCCGTTCAGATTGAGCACATGGCAGAGGTAATGCAGGGACGCGACGCCCGACGAGGTTTCCCGGTAGTCCGGCGCCAGTATGTAATACGGATGCTCCGGCTTGGCATACATAAGGCGCAAGCGCATCAGCGCCTGGTCGAGCGATTGGGCGTCAACCCGGGCAGAATTGGGCATCGCTTGGAAACTCCAGAATCAGGAAATACAACGGCAAGCCGGCCTCAAACAGCGCGGGACTCGGCAAAGAATTGGGCGACTGCGGCACATACTTGGGCGACTTGGCGAGCGCTCATGTCGGAATACAGCGGCAAGCGCACCAGACGCTGGGCTACATCACAGGTCACCGGCAGTTCTCCGACGCTGCGCGAATAACGAAGGCCGGCAGGCGAATCGTGCAGCGGTACATAATGAAACACCGCGTGAATATCCCGCTCGCGCAGGAACCGGATCAGCTCACTACGTTCGTGGTTGTTGCGCATCAGCAGGTAGAAGATGTGCGCGTTGGCTGGCCGCCCCCCTGGCGTGCGCGGCAGTTGGAAGTACCCATCGGCTTCCAGTGCCTGCAGCTGGTTGTAATAAGCCTCGTACAGGCCACGCCGATGAGCGTTGATGCTTTCGCCCTGCTCCAGCTGGGCATACAGGAAAGCGGCCGTCAGCTCGCTGGGCAGGAACGAAGACCCGACATCGACCCAGGTGTACTTGCTGACTTCACCGCGGGCAAACGCCTTACGGTTGGTACCCTTCTGCCAGATGATCTCGGCGCGCTCGATCAGTTTCGGGTCATTGATCAGCAATGCCCCTCCCTCACCACTGATAACGTTCTTGGTCTCATGGAAACTCAGGCAGCCGAGGTGGCCGATGGTACCCAGGGCCCTGGTCTTCTCACGGGCAAGAATTGCCTGGGCGGCGTCCTCGATGAGCATCAGGCCGTAACGGTTGCAGATACGCAACAGCGCATCCATGTCACAGGGCTGCCCCGCATAATGCACGGCCACGACCGCCTTGGTCTTCTCGGTGATTGCGGCTTCGACCAGACGCTCATCAAGGTTGAGGCTGTCCGGACGAATATCCACGAACACCGGCACTGCACCACGCAGCACGAAGGCGTTGGCGGTGGAGACGAACGTGAATGACGGCATGATGACCTCATCCCCCGGCCCGACATCGGCAAGGATCGCCGCCATCTCCAGCGCTGCAGTGCATGAATGGGCTAGCAGCGCTTTTGGGCAGCCCAGGTTGTCCTCCAGCCATTGCTGGCACATCTGGGTGAACTGCCCGTCGCCAGCGATGCCGCCGTTCATCACCGCTTGGGCGATGTAGAACAACTCCTTGCCAACGACAAAAGGTTTGTTGAAGGGTATTACCTGTTTGCTCACGTTCGTATTCTCCAGCCCGTGCCTCAGGTGAAATCGCTCAGTGGCAGGTAGCCACCGATCAGCGCATCGATAAACTCGACCTGTACTGCCTGCTCCATGCCATTACGGGTAAAGAAATCTCGGGCACGCTGGTAGTAATACTGCTCAAGCGCCTGGTCGGCATCGGTATGTCCCGCGTCGAAACCATGCTGGGAAAGCGCCGAGCATTTGACTGCTGCGTATTTGCGACAACACACCTCGACCGACTGATCGAGCATTGCCCGTCGCTGTGGCCGGGTGTGTGCGAAATACGCGCTTGCCTGTGGCGAAAGAAGCTGCCCCTGCACCAGCGCTGCCAAGTTGTCCGCCAACCACGGCGCGAAATGGTAGCCGTCGCGCCGCGTGCCGGTTGCGATGAACGTATTGTCGTTGAGCTGACCAATGACCGGATAACCATCGAGGCTCACCGGTCGATAGCCAAAGTTGTACCGCACGAAGCCACTGGCGCGGTGCATCTGATTGACCTGATTGATCGCACCATTGATCAGTGCTGCCACCGACTCTGCGCGCGGTACCTGCTCGTCAACCGTAGTAATCAGGTTTGTCGCACCGACCACGAAAAGATCGTCCCGGTAAGGCGCATGGTAGATGCCACAGGCGCCACCACGGTTGGGTGTGCGAAGCACGTATCGGCCCTGGATACTCTGGTTTTTCAATACCACGGTAGCGCCGACGCCATTGATCACCCGAATGCAGTCGTCCTCTGCCCACAGCCGGGTTGCCATGCTGCCATTGGCCAGCACCACGCGCTCTGCGGCCAGCACACGGCCATCGGCCAGGCGCGCGCCACAGGTGCGGCCGCCGACCTTGTCCAACGACTCCACTACCCCCTCGACAAAACGCACGCCGCGCCTGGCCAACGTCTGCTGCAGGGCATGCACTACCCCGTCCGGGTTGACCACACCCTCTCGAGGTAGGAACAAGGCGTTGCGGCTGCGATAGCCCGAAGCCGGCGAGTATGCAGGCTCTAGCGTCGGCTCGATCCGCTCGTGGGGTTCCGCGAATTCTTCGAGATAGCCGGCAATGGCATCGAAGGCCTGGTCTTCGAACGCGTTGGAAGCGTTGTTGTTGACCAGCACGGTGCCTAGCCGATAGTGCTCGGCGGGGATTTCGAATTCTTCGACGAACGCCGCCCACAGCCGTGCGGAAGCCTGGCTGAGTTCGAACTTGAGGCGATCGCGCGGCTGGTCCAGTGCACCCGGCTCAAGTTCGGCGAACGAGTTGAGCATGGCGGCGGCGGCCATCGACGCGCTGTAGGGTCGCGATATCGGGCCCACCACAGTAATGCGCTCGGCCGGTACCGAACGGGAAAGACCTGCAGCGATCGCCAGGCCAACCATACCGTTACCAATGATTAGAAACATGGCTCGCCCCCCTTACAGCAACTTGACGATGCACAGGGACGGGTATGTCTGCGAGCGCTTGATCTCATGACGTACCTTGCCCAGCACTTCGGCCACATAGGCGTAGCCCTCGCCCGGCAGGAAGTCACGCTGCAACTGGAAGAACGCCAGCTGCGAACCCGGTACGCAGCGCGGCAGAATCTGCTCCAGGGCAAAGCGGGTCGGCCCTTCCAGGTTCATGTCGAAGAAGGCCAGCGCCACAAGCAGATTGCGGTTTTCCTCGATGAAACGCGGCAAGGTATCCTTGATGTCGCCCTCGACCACCTGGTGGCCGCTGGAAACCTGCGGCAGCGCATTGATGCTTTCATGCACAGCGAGCAAATGGCGCAGGTAATCGGCATAGCCGCTGCCAGTATCGTAACAACCGTCCTGGAAATGCTCGTTGTCGACCTTGCTGTCGCTGGCGTGGGACTTGTAGCCGGCGAAGGTATCGAACGCCGCTACCCGACGCTGCTTGTTGAAAGGCTCGAAGATGGCACGCAGGTTTTCGCATAGCACCGCGTTCTGACCACGCCAGGTACCGAAATCCAGCACCGAACCAGGCAGCGGGACAATCTCGCGATACAGGTCGGAAATCGCCAACATCCGCGCAAGGGAAGCCGAACGGATGAACAGGCCGAGATTGCGCTCTTTCTCGGCATCATCGAGCGGCGCGTTGGCGAAGGACTGCCAAAGGCGCTCACGCGCTTCAAGCTGGCTGTCGCTGGATTGGGTGACGGAAGTAGAGCCTTTCTTGAGCATGGATGTCTCCAGGAAACAGGGAAGTCGAATGGCAGGTCACGGGGCCTTGCGCACGAGCAGGGTGAATTCGTACAAGCCATAGTCATGCAAGAGTGCCACCTGCCTGGAGTAGGTTCTTTTGCACAGGTCAAAGTAAAAGCACGGATCGCCGTAATACAGGTAGTCACGCATGAAGGGCGCATCGGAGTAACTGGTCAGGCAGTTGAACGCGAAGCCTTTGATAGAGCAGGCATCCATACTGCGAAGCACCTCGGCAATATAGTTTTCCCAGGCTTCACGCGGAGTCTGCTGTGAAACGTTAAAAATGCCGCTGGCCACCGCGTAGTCCGCCGTTCGGCTGGACCGCTCAGCGACCTCGAAGCTCGTGGACGGGTCCGCCCCGTGCCTGGCGCGGGCCGACGCGATCATTTCGGCTGACAGGTCATAGCCGTGGTAGTCCACCGCCGCGCCGCGTTCGCGCAACCACTCCAGCAATGCGCCGTAGCCGCAACCAACATCGACCAGGCTAAAACCTTGCTGCCACTCCTGCTGCGGGACCAGCTTGAGCAGCTGTTCAAAGCGCAGATGTTGGGAAGCGCTACCGTTCCAGTCAACCCCTTCCGGGGTGGCCCCATGTTCGCGAATACGCGAGGAGTAGTACTGTTCCACTTCGCGCAGAATGGTAGTGCTCATGGTCGCCGCTCCAGGAAGGCAGGCGCGTCAGCGCCAGTATTGAACAACAGGTCGATGACACTCAGCGCGTGCTGGAAACCGCCGTATAACTGCGGGTACTCGGGGTAGCCGGCATAGTCCATGTACGACAGACCGAGTCCGGCAGCAGCAAATGCGGCCTCGTCCAGATAACAGCTTGCTGCCGGCCCCGACAGGTAGTGCGTGCCACCAACGGCCTGGCATAACTGGATCAGCCGTTCGTTCTTGCCGGTTGCCTGCCCCAGCTCTTCGGCGCGAAACAGCGGTGTGTAGATGTTCAGCAGCGGACACAGACCGGCGATGAACAGATGGTTGATACGGGAAAGATGAGTGAGCGCTGCGGCCTGCTCGAAGAGTGCCCTGATCGGCCCCTCCATCTGTTCGAAGCAAGCCGCGCGGCGGTAGCTCATCTCAATGGTTTTCCAGTGCGCCTGCGCCCAACCCGGCTCGCTGACCTGCACTTCGTTGATCAACTGCTCGTAGCGTCCCTTGTTCCTCACCGGTATGCTCAGCCAGTGCTCACCCTGTGCAGTCTTTATCTTGTTGCGATTACGCCAGTCTCGGCGCGTGTACTGGACATCGTCGAACAGAATGAACGCGTCGACGCTGCCGATCAGGTCGAAATACCCTTTCCATGGAATGTAATTGGACTGCAACACAGCCACTTTCTTTTGCATCCACGACCTCGTTCACACCGCGTGAAGCCAGGCGTCAGCCTGTCAATTAATTGCCGCCAGGCGAAAAAAACCGGGCATCTGCCCGGCTTTTGCAATTCCCGCGCCAGCTACTTGAACGGGACGAGCCAAGCGGCTTCGGCGTACCCCCCCTGGCCGTCAGTAGCAACTTCGCGGGTGAAGGCGCCAGGCCATTTCCCCAGCAATTGCTGAACAGCCTCAGGAGCCAGAGCAGCAGGGCCCTCGATCGCCAACTGCGCCTGCGGTGCAAGCACCACGAGGCTACCAGCAGCTGCCACAGTGAGGCACAAGTCGACATCAGCCGCCAGCACCGCCTGCATCCCACCACACTGTTCGAACACGCTTGCGCGCACCATCAGGCAATCCCCTGATACCGCTCGGCAGCCACGCACGACGCCAGACCAGCAACCATGGCTGCCCGGTACCCCCGCCCAGGGCGTGTGCACCCGCGGCCCGGCAAGCAAATCGTATCCGGCATGGACGAGACCGCCATCACTGTCGACCAGGCGCGCGCCGACAACCCCGACCTCGGGCCGTTGCGCCTGGTTGAGCAGCGCCTCAATCCAGGCCGGGGTGACCACCTGGCAGCGTTCACTCAGCAACACCAGGTATTCACCACGCGCCTGCATGGCTGCCTGGTTGAACGGATTCTCCGCTGCCTCGGCAGTCACCAGACGTACGCGGCCAGCGAACGGCTGAAGCGCTTCGGACAACAAATCGTGTTGATCCTGAGCGCAGGCAAGCACGACTTCGTAGCGGGGATAGCGAGTGCGCTGGAACAGACTGGTCAGGCTGCGTTCAAGCGCGGATCGATTGCCCTCATAGACCATCAATACGCTGACCAATGGCGTCGAGCCGTGTCGAAAATCGATGACCAACCCGGCAGCACCCTGTTCGCTCGCCTGCCCCCGATAGCCCAGCCGCTTCAGGTGGCGGTCGAGAATTTCCAGCGCCTCGGCAGGCATCGATTCCGATGCCTGACTGCCGATTACCAGATACTCATCCATGTGAGCCATACCGCCGACACCGCGCTCCTCCACCAGACGCAGCAGCAAGTCGTACTCGAGCGCATGGCCGAGGCGGCTGTCGAAGCCCCCCAGATCAAGCACGACCTGTCGGCGCAGCAGCCAGTGACGAGACATCAGGCCCGGCTGGCTGCGCAGCACATCCAGATCGCTGCCGGGACGCATGATGCCCAGCAGACGGCCGTCGGCATCACGCTGCACCTCATCGGCACAGATCACATCGCAGGCCGGCGACTCGCTCAGCTCCAGCTGCAAGCGTAACAAGCCACCGTTGGCGAGCACATCGCCCGCCTGCAACAGCATCAGCCATTCGCTCTGCACCTGGCGCACAGCCTGATTCAGGTGCGACACCCAGTTACTTGGCTCGACCTGAATGAAATGCAAGGTATCCCGCGCGGTGGTGATGGCTGGCGGTTTACCGGCCTTGAGCACCACCAGTTTGAAATTGCGCAGACCTGTGGCCAGCAGACTGTCGAAAGTCGCCTGCAAGGCAAGGTCATCATCCTCGAGGTCCACCACCATGAAGGCAATCTGTGGGCCTGGCCGCCTGGCCAGTTGCGCAAGCACGCGCTGACGCACCGCCGCCGTCGGTGTCGCCGCCGCCAGCGCCTGTAAAAGCTGGCCCGAGCCGGTGGTCGCGAGCCACCCAGGCACATCCTGGCCGGGAACGCCGTCGAGGTGCTCCAGCCAGGCACTCAACTCACGCACCTTTTCCGCATGCTCCTCGCCCTTGAGAGTCGCGAGCAGGCGTTGGCAGACGTCCCGGGTAAACAAGCCCAGCGCCAGCGCCTGCCAGTAGCGTTGCTGCAAAGTCTCGGTGGTGTCGTTGGGGTGCACTTCGAGCAGTTCCCGCTGACGAACCCAGGTGCCCTCCAGCGCATGACGGTGCTCACGCCCTGTCGGCCAGGCATGACAGAGGAATTCAAGCTCGGTCAGGCGCTGGAACAGGGTGTTCTGATAGTACGGCATCTCCACATACTGCCGGGGTTCGAACTGCCGGTCCGGGTCGGCAATCACGCTGGTCCAGCGAGAGGTGAACAGCAGCGGCGGCTCGCCTGCATCATAGCTGCCACGCACCAGGCGATTGAGCACAACGAAGGCGGATTCGTCGGCGAACACACCCGCGCGTTGCGCATCCCATGCGCGCAACAGGCGTACGGTACGCGCCAACTGTTCTTCCCGGGCAACTGCCGACACACTGCGCGGCGCCAGCTCACAGATCACGTCGGTCTGGTCCAGCTGGATGAATTGCCCTTCAGCCAGCAACGCCAACGACAGCGCCACACGCCAGCCGGCGAAATCCAGATCCTCGGGCAGACTGGCAAGTGCCGCACGCATCCCTTCGACCCTGACCACGGCGCGCCAGGCCGGCTGGTTGGACAGGGCATGCACGCGCATGCGCGCCAGCACGCTCTCGCCCTCCAGCAGTGGGAACGGATGGCCTATCTTGTAATAGGCTACCTGGCTGTTGCCCGGGGCATACCCCAAAGCGTAGCCTTGGGCTGCCAGCGCCGCAGGGTTGGCGCTCAGGCTGGCGGCAGCGCTGTCCAGCGCCGGAGCCTGCACGAAGTCTGCATCCAGGGTCAGACTGACCAGCGGCGTCGCCACCTGCTGCAGCGCCTGCTCCAGGCGCGCACTGCACAACGCCGAAGGGCTGTGCCCTTCAAGCGCATCCAATGCCAGGCAGGCAATGCCAGCCTGACGATAATAATGCAGTGCCCGTTCACGATGAGCGGCTTGGTCGTGGCCAAGCAACAGTACCGTGACGTCACTGCGCGATCCGTTTGCGATTTCGACCATAAAGCACCTTTGAAGGGAAAGTTGGGCGCCCGCTCGCAACGAACGCAAAAAATGAATCAGTCCGCCAACCAGGCGTTGGCCCACTGCTGCAGATGCTGTGGCATCAGCACGTAGTCACGCAGTACCACTTCGCGCAGGGCATCACCCTGGCGGTAGCTGGCCTGGGGGTCGGCCAGGTGCATGCGAATCGCATCCAGCCACTGTTCGGACGTGTTGTTGCGCACCCGTGTGCACGGCAGGTAGCCGTCATAGGCCTTGGTATCGGTGCAGATCACCGGGAAGCCGCACGCGCCATATTCAAGCAGGCGCAAGTTGCTCTTGCAGTCGTTGAACAGGTTCTGTTCGAGCGGTGCCAGTGCCAGGTCGAGGTTGAGGTTGGCCAACTTCTGCGGGTACAACGCCAAGGGCACGCCTTTGTGAAATTCCTTCACGTAAGGCCGCAACGCATCCGGGCACATGCCGAAGAACACCCAGTCGACCTCGTCGGCCAGGGCCTTGATGACGTCCAGCAACAGCTCCAGATCGCCACGGTGGCTGGTGCCCCCGGCCCAGCCCACGCGCGGCCGCGCGCTAGTCTGACGCTCGCTGGCCAGCCCAGCCCACAGGGGGGCGGCTAGCATGTTGGGGACTACCCGGATATCGTGGTGCATGCCCGACAAGGCATCGGCTAGCGGCTGGGTCGACACAACCACCCGGTCGCACAGGGCAATACCTTGGGTGACCAGCTCACGCATGTTGGCCGGCATGTTCCGCGCATGGGCGTTCTTTTTCGGCACGTCGATGATGTAGTCGTCGATCTCGTAGATGCGCCGGGCGTTCGACAGGCGCTTGAAGCGCGTGATTTCATCGATCGAGTTGCTCGTGTAGCGGCACTGCAAGATCATCACGTCGGGCTTCTCACGCTCGATCTCGATCATCTCGGGTGTACTGAAATCAAGCCGCCCCTGTATCCAGCCCGCGCGCTCCAGCTCGGTGAACGGCTGCGCCACCCGGTAGTGACCAACCGCCGAGGTGTTGATCGGCAGCGCCAACACCGACGGCAGCACACGGCTGATGAACGGGTCCCAGCCACGACGCTGTCCGGCATCAAGGTTGAAGCTCGCCATCTTCAGGCTCAGGTTGCGGTTGTAGGCAGGGTCACGGGCAACCTTGTCCAACCAGCGTTCATGGAAGATGTCCTTGTCCAGCACCTTGCGCTTGCTGTCGGTCCGCGCGTCGCGAGTGGAGGCGAAGCGAACGAGCACTGCATGGGGTGTCCACACCGCCAGATAGCCTTGTTCGCGGATGCGCAGGCAGAGGTCCGCGTCCTGTAGGCCGCCCTTGAGTCCCTGCTCGTCGAAACCGCCCAGCGTGGCGAACAGCTCGCGGCGCACCAGCAGGCAGTCCAGGCTCAGCGCACTCCAGTTCTGCACGGCATTGAGCCGGAGCATGTAGCCGCCACTGTCAGCCGGCATGCCGACGAACGGGCTGCTGACGCCGCCATGCAGCCCCAGAACCAGCCCGGCGCCAAACACCTCGCCAGTGCGGGTACACAACTTGGGCGCAACCACGCCGACCTCCGGGCGCTGGGCCTGGGCCATCAACTCCGCCAACCATGGCCGGTCGAAGGCGGTGCAGGCGCTGTCGAGCATCAGCAAGTAATCGCCACGGGCGGCCTCGCTGGCCTGATTCAACTGCGCCACCTGGCTGCCGCTGGCGACCTCGATCACACGTAGCTGATCGCTGCCAAGCCGCTGCATGGCCAGGAGCCATTGACGCAGGTCGGTCGGTGTATCCGGCGAGGCAATCAGCAGCACCTCGAAATGGCCATACTGGGTGTGTTCGAACAGGGACTCGACACAACGCATTACCGTGCTCAGGTCGTCACCGAGCGTCACCAGGATCGAGACCAAGGCTTGCTCCGGGTGCTGGTACGCCACCTGGCACAACGATATGCCTTCGGCACCGACAACCACGGCATCGACGCCCAGGCGTCGCAAATGGGCCTGAACCACGCGTGGCGCCTGCCGCACGCAGCGCGGGTCGTGCAGCCACTGGCCAAAGTCCCACTGGCAATGCACCAGGAGTTCGTCTATGTGCTCGATGACCTGCAGGCCCTGGCTTTCCGCCAGGCGCCAGAGCAGGTCGTGGGGTGCAAGGGTATCGAAGTCCGGGTCGAAGCCGCCGACCTCGCGCAGAGCGGCACAGTTGAATGCCAGTACGCGCCCTACATACGGCAGGCTGCGCATCAGGTCGAGGTTGAAATCTGGCTTGAAGATTGGTGTTGTCGGGCGCAGCCCGTCATGGCTACCTTCGTCGACGTAGATACAGGCCCGCTCGCGAAGTGCCATGCGCTCGCCCATGATCGCCAGAGCATGGGGCACGAGGCGGTCGCCAGCGCGCAACAGCAGGATCCAGTCGGCATCACCTGCACGTGCCAGGCGCGCCTGCACCTGGGCCAGGCCATTGCCCTGCACGAGCATGCGCTCAAACCCGACCGGGTGACCTGCCAATTCCAGCGTCGCAGGCGCCAGCAGCCAGGTGCCGGCCGCCGCATAGGACTGCGCCGCAAGGCTGTCGAGGGTCGCACGAAGGGCCAGTTCATCACCCGCCTCGGCCCAGATCACAGGGACGATACGCGGCTGCCGGGCCCACTGTTCGAAGCGCTTGGGCAACGCCTTGAGTTGTGCAGCCGACAGGTCACGACACTCCAGCCACTGGGCATACAACTCGTCAAACGACAGGCAGTCG
This sequence comes from Pseudomonas sp. LTR0, assembly GCF_036630035.1. Classification (NCBI taxonomy): domain Bacteria; kingdom Pseudomonadati; phylum Pseudomonadota; class Gammaproteobacteria; order Pseudomonadales; family Pseudomonadaceae; genus Pseudomonas; species Pseudomonas sp. LTR0. The sequence goes on along the minus strand of NZ_CP123734.1, from coordinate 1,560,924 downwards.
GTACCAACCTGTTGCGCCTGGCGGGCCTGCTGAGCCCCGTACAGGCGGTTGAGTTCGTACTCGTCCCACTGCGCGCCCTGCTCGCCGTGGTAACGCTCCAGCGACAGATAGCGTACCCAGCCACTGGCCGGTGCAGCCTCGCTTGCCCGCGCGGCCAGCATTGCCTTTATCCAGTCGGTCTCGATGGGGAAGGCCAAGGTCATGCCTGCCTGGTGACTCAGGCGCGCAGGGTGCAGGCGCTCCATGCTGAGGAAGCGTGACAGGTGCCCCAGATTGCCTTGGCGCATGAGGCAAATGTACAGCGCCATGTCCAGGCGCGCGACAAACCCACTGCCCTCCTGCACCAACGCCGGCAGGTACTCGGCCACCAGGTCACGGCGCATCAGTGCATGGCTAAGGCCGCCGAACAGGTTGGGGGCGTTTGTCTCCAACGCTTCGAGCAAGTCGCTGCCCTTGACTACCGCATCCTCCGGGCACATCACAGCATTGAGCATGCGCGGCGGTAGCAAAGCATCGTCGGCCGCGCACAGCATGCGCTGGCAGATGGTCATGCTGACATCGGCATGCTGCTCCATGACCGCGGCCTGCAGGCCGACACATTCGGGGAACAGTCGGTCGTCGTCACAGAGAAACTTGATCAGCGGCCCTTCAGCATGCTCAAGGCACGCCAGCAGGTTACGGGCGAAGCCAAGGGTTTGTGGGTTGCGCACGTAGCGCACCGGCTTGCCGGTCTCGCTCACCACCTCGTCGACGATACGCTGGATCTCCGGGCCACGGCTGTCATCGCAGACCAGCACTTGCAGTGCCGAGTAATCCTGGTTGAGCGCGCTAAGCAAGGTGGCGCGGAAGAACTCGGGGTTGAAGGCGGGTATGGCGATGCTGACGAGGGTCTGTTGATTCACGGCGAAGACCTTGAAGAAGTAGCGTGACCAGCGCCGAATGGGCTGGCACACGCCGGGTGACGCAAGAGGGGATGGAATCAGATGTAGTTGACCAACGACAAGCTGGCGACCTTGGCATAGGCCTGCAGCGACGCTTGCAGCATGTTGGTCTGCATCTGCAGGCGCAGCATCACTTCGGCCGGGTCGCTTTCGCGAATCGAACTCTGGGTCTTGGTGTTCTCCGTGCTCAGCGCCTCGTTGGTTTCGGCCTGCACATCCAGCGCCTGGCCTCGGCCACCGATCGCACTGACCGACGACGACACCTGGTTGGTGGCACTGGCGATGTTGCCAATCGCCGAATCCAGTGACGCGAGGAAGTTCTGCCGGGCCACCGGGTCGTTGTCCACTGGACTGGTCAGGGCGGTACGCAGCTTGCCGATGGTGTCGAGGATGTTCTGGGTCTGATGGGTATCGACCTTGACCGCGAACGAGTCCCCCGCGTTCGGTGCGCCAGACAGCTCGAAGCTGACCCCTGCCGCAGTGGCGGTAGTGCCGCCCGGCCCGCCCAGCGTACCCGAGGCCACCGGGCGGCTGTCAGCCGTGACCGGCGTGGCGTACAGCTCGAAGGTGCTGCTGCCGGTGAACTTGAGCACCGCGCCACCGCCCGGGAAAGCGGCCTTGTAGGCAGCCTGATCGGAGATGGTCGCGCTTGTCACCTGCTCGGCGGAGGTATTGCCAGGGCTGCGGGTGCCGGAAACCTCATCGGCCTTGGAACTCAGGCTGAAAGTATGCCCTGCAATAGCGGCATCTTCATTACCCTTGTCGCCGTCCTTGAAGGTGATGTCCAGGCGCAGATCGACACCGCGGAAGCTGATGCTGGTGTTATCGCCATTGGGGTCGAACTTGCCGTCCTGACCGGCCTCGAGCGTAACGTCATTGCCGTCGACGTCGGTGATCTTGTATTCGGTGCTGCTGAGGAATTCGATGGTGTACGGCTCGCCACTGCGGAAGCGATCGTTGTACAGGCTGTTGCCGGAAACCTGGCCGTTGGACAGGCTGACGCGGCCATCGTCGGTGGCCGGTGCGGTCAGGCTGGTCTGGCTGCGGCTGGTGTTCAGCGCCTGCTCGAAGGCATCGTAGCCGGTCTCGTTGGCGGCCAGGCTAAGCATGTCACCGACCTGCAGGTTGAGCTTGCCCTGGTCGCCTTGGTAGCTATAGGTACCATCGGCATTGCGCGCGTAAGGCGGGGTATCGCCCTTGGAACCAGAGAAAATGTACTTGCCGTTCTCGTCCTTGCTGTTCATCAACGAGAACAACTGGTCTTCCAGCGACGCCAGTTCATCGGCATTGGCCTTGCGATCGGCGTCGGTGAACGTACCGTTACCCGAGCTCACCGCAAGCTCGTTGACGCGCTGCAGAATGGTGCCAATGGAGTTCAGGGTGCTCTCGGCAGTGCCCAGGGCGTTGCGCACATTGACGATGTTGCCGCTGTATTGCTTGAGCATGTTCTGCTGCTGCTCAAGCTGCAGCAAACGCGCCGCGCCCACCGGATCGTCCTTGCCAGAGCGCACGCGGATACCATCGCTGGCTTCCTGCTGAGTCTTCACCGCCTTGGCAAAGTTGCTCTGATAGTTGGCACTGTTGGTGTTGTAGAACTGCGAAGTAGAAATGCGTACGCTCACGATCTACGGCTCCTTAAAGACTGTTGATCAGGGTGGCGAAGGTTTCCTGGGCCGCCTTGATGATCTGCGACGACGCGGTGTAGTACTGCTGAAACTTGATCAGATTGCCGGTCTCTTCATCGATCGACACGCCCGACAGGCCATTGCGGCTGTCCAGCGCGGAGGTGTGCAGCGCGTTGGTCGCATCACTGTCCATTTGTGCCTGTCCGGCCTTGCCGCCAACGTTAGAGACCAGCTTGGCGTAGGCATCGGTTAAGCTGATGCCCTTGCCGTCGGCACCCACCTCGACCGTGGACTTGGTCTGCAGGTCGATCACCGACTGGGCGTTGCGGTTGTCCGCCGAGCCTGCGCCGGCCAGCGCGACGGTATAGCTGTCGCCATTTTTCGGCGCACCAGAAACGCTCATCTCGAAGGTGAAGTTGCCACCCAGCGGATTGCCGCTGCCATCAACCATCGGCACCGACAGTTGCAGCTTGTTTTCCTGGCCCGGCACGATGGTGCCGCTGCCGATCTCGGTGCCCTTGGCGTCGTACATCTTGTAGGCCTGGGGCGAGCTGGTGTCGTCGCCAAACACCAGTTTGACCGGGGTCGAATACTTCAGGCCCGTCTGCAGTTGCGAACGCTGGGCGGCGTCATAGATGTCCATTTCCGAGGTCAGCGTCGGCTGGGTGATGACGCCGGTACCTTTGTTGCCCGATCCATTGGTAGCGGTCAGCGGCGAAGCCAAGGCCAGGCGCTTTGGGTCGGTCAGGACAGTATCGATTCCTGCGGCCGCATTGCGGGTCGGGGTGATCTTGAAGCTGTCACCAGCACTGAGGCCACCGCCATTGAGCGACAGGGTGAAACCGTCGATTACCGGAGGCGGCGTGTCGGCGAGGTCGAAGCTGCCCATGTCGGTGCCTTCAGGCAACTTGCGCACGCTGTAGCCAGTGGCGCTGGTGAAGGTCACCTGGTAGTCGCTGGTGCTCAGCTTGCCGGTGTCCTTGATGGTCACGTCGAGGTTGCCGGAGCCGGCGCTGTTGCCGGTCTTGGCGACACTGCGCTGGCTGATGGCCGCGGCGCTGTTGATGTCACCGAACAGGGTGGCACCGAACTCACCGTTCTTGTCGATGCCTTGGGCCAGCTGGCTGTTGATCGCATCCGCCACCACCAGGGCCACGCGGCCCAGCTCGTTGAGCGCGGGGTCGAGGGTTTCCTTGCGGTAACGGATCAAGCCGCCCAGCTCGCCACCGCTGGCGCTGCTGGTGATGTCCATCTTGGTCGAGCCGCGATTGAGGATAAGACTCATGCGGGTCGGGTCGGTCGCGCTCGGCTCCACACCCAAGGTCTGGGTCGTCTTGCCCAGTACCAGGGCCTGGCCGTTCTTCAGGTAGATGTCGTAGTTGCCTTCACGCTCGACCACATCGGTGCCAATCAACTTGCTCAGCTCACGCACTGCACCATCGCGCTGGTCGAGCAGGTCGTTGGGCTGGCCGGAGATGGAGCTGACGCGGGAAATCTGGTCGTTGAGCTCAGCGATGGTCTTGGTCAGGTTATTCACCTGATCAGCCATCGACGCCATGTTGGCGTTGATGTCGCTGTTCTGCTGGTTGAGCTGCGCCGACAGGGTGTTGAAGCGCTTGGCCAGGGACTGCGCGCTGGTCAGCAGCAGTTGGCGCGAGGCGTCCTCGGTCGGCTTGGCGGCAGCATCCTGCATGGCGCTGAAGAAGCTTTTCAGGGCAGCAGTGATACCGGTGTCGCTGCTCGACAGGGCGGTGTCCAGCGGCGTGATCTGGTTCAGGTACGAGCTGGCATCGCTGCTCAGCGAGGTGGTGCTGCGCAGCTGGTTCTCGAGGAACGCGTTGTAAACCCGGCGCACATCCGCCAGGGTGGTACCACTGCCAATGAACACCTGGCCGACCTGCTGGCCGCCCTTGGTCTTCTGCACGTTCTGCTGGCGCGAGTAGCTTTCGACATCGGCGTTGGCGATGTTGTTACCGAGGGTGTACATCCCCGATTGCGCGGCGCCAAGCCCCGACATACCAATGTTGATCAGACTCGCCATGGTTCCATGCCCTTAAAGTTTCGTTGCGGTATCGAGCATTGCGTAGTGCTCGTACGACTTCATCTGTCTTGCGATCTGCGAGATCTTGCTGGCGTAATTCGGGTCGGTGGCGTACCCGGCCTTTTGCAACTCTTGCACGAACTGTTCCGGTTTATCGGCGGCCTTCACCGCATCTTGATAGCGCGAATTGTTCTGTAGCAGGCTGACCAGATCGTGGAAGCTGTCCTGGTAGGAATCGTAGGAGCGGAACGCCGCCGTTTCCTTGACGAACTGGCCATCGCGGAACTCGCTGGTGATCGCCCGCGCCTCGCCGCCTTCCCAATTACCGGTCGCCTTGATGCCGAACAGGTTGTGGCTGCTGCTGCCATCGGTGTTGCGCATGACCGACTTGCCCCAACCGGTTTCCAAGGCGGCCTGCGCCACCAGGTAGCGTGGGTCGATACCAATGCGTTTGGCCGCCTGCTCGGCCATCGGCAGCATGGTGGCGACGAACTCGTCGCTGTCGGCAAAAGCTTTTTTCGGCGCCAGCGGTGGCTGGGCCACGGCGCGCCCGACAATGCGCAGACCGGTGTCCGGCACAGCGAAGGCCTTGGCCACTTGCTGGCCGTCACGGGCAGGCACAGTGGCGGTATTTGCAGTGGCCGCCGACGGCACGATACCGGCCAGCAGGCGATCGGTGAGCTTGCTCGGCAGCGCCAGACGACGCGAGTTAAGTGCAGCGACGTCGTTGCGGGTGGCGGTCGACTGGGTGGCATGCACGGGCTCGGCCACCTTGTTGCCCCACAGCGCCGGGGCGTTGCCCTCGATACGTGGAAACGGGCTGGTGCTGGCCTGGCCGGCCTTTTTCTTCGACAGCTGGCGCACCAGCACATCCTGCAGGCCAATACCACCGCCCTCGCGGGACATGCTCACGGCCAACTGCTGGTCGTACATGTCGCGGTACTGCTTCACCGTTTCAGTGTTCATCGGGTTGTCGTCGGCCAGCACATCACTGGCCTTGCGCGAAGCCTTGAGCATTTCGCTGATGAACAGCGATTCGAACTCCTGGGCTACCTTGCGCACGTTGGCGTCACTGTCGCGATCGCCATGCTTGAGCGAACTCAAGCGGTTGAGGTCGGTGTAGGCACCGCTGTCGGCACCACCGGAAACCAGGCTTTTGCTGTTCATCCGCACCGTCCTCAGATCACGATCAGGTCGGCCTGCAAGGCGCCGGCCTGTTTCAGGGCTTCGAGGATCGCCATCAGGTCGCCGGGCGCTGCGCCCACCTGGTTCACCGCGCGGACGATCTCATCCAGCGTGGTGCCCGGGCCGAACTTGAACATCGGTTTGGCTTCCTGCTCGGCATTGACCCGCGAACGTGGCACCACGGCGGTCTGGCCGTTGGAGAGCGGCCCGGGCTGGCTGACGATCGGGTCTTCGGTAATGGTCACGGTCAGGCTGCCGTGGGTTACCGCCGCCGGCGACACCTTGACGTTCTGGCCGATGACGATAGTGCCGGTACGCGAGTTGATGATGACCTTGGCCACCGCCTGGCCCGGGTCGATTTCGAGGTTTTCGAGGACCGACAGATAATCCACGCGCTGGCTTGGGTCCATCGGCGCGCTGACCCGCACCGAACCCCCGTCCAAAGCCTGGGCCACGCCAGGGCCGAGCAGGTCGTTGACCTTGTCCACGATACGCTTGGCGGTCGTGAAGTCGGGGCGATTGAGGTTCAGGGTCAGGGTATTGCCCTGGTTGAAGCCGCTCGGCACCGCACGCTCGACGCTGGCACCACCCGGAATACGGCCGGCGGACGGCACGTTGACAGTGATCTTCGAGCCATCACGACCCTCGGCGTCAAAGCCGCCCACGACCAGGTTGCCCTGGGCAATGGCGTAGACATTGCCGTCGATACCCTTGAGCGGGGTCATCAACAGGCTGCCGCCGCGCAGGCTCTTCGAGTTACCGATCGAAGACACGGTAATGTCCACCACCTGGCCCGGCTTGGCGAACGGCGGCAGGTCGGCATGCACCGACACTGCGGCAACGTTCTTCAACTGCACGTTGCCGGAACCGGCCGGCACCTTGATGCCGAACTGCGACAGCATGTTGTTGAAGGTTTGCAGGGTGAACGGTGTCTGGGTGGTCTGGTCACCCGTGCCATTGAGGCCCACCACCAGGCCGTAACCAATCAACTGGTTGGAGCGTACGCCAGAGATGCTGGCAATGTCCTTCAGGCGCTCGGCCTGGGCAGCGAAGGCGCAGGACAAAAGCAGGGTTGCGGCAATCAGCTGCCTTACGTTGAACATGGTCATCCGTACTCAGAAAGGCCAAAGCGGGCTGATGAAGAAGCGGTCCAGCCACCCGGGCTGGCTGGCATCGGCGAACGAGCCCGTACCGGAATAGGTGATGCGCGCGTCGGCCACGCGAGTGGACGGCACGGTGTTGTCAGTGGCGATATCGTCAGCGCGGACCATGCCGGCAATGCGCACCAGCTCTTCACCGGTGTTCAAGGTCAGCCACTTCTCGCCGCGCACGGCGATGATGCCGTTGGGGAGCACTTCGGCTACGGTCACGGTAATCGAGCCGGTCAGGGTGTTGCCCTGGGTGGCCTTGCTGTCACCCTTGGTGGCGCGCTCGCCGCTGTAGCCGGCCTCCAGCGACAGGTCACCACTGCCAAACGGGTTGTTGGTGTTCGGCGTGGTGCCGAACAATGACGTCAGCCCGATGTTGGCATTGCTGTTCTTCTGGATCTGCGAACCTGCGTTCTTGCTGGCCGAAGTTCTCTCGTTGAGGGTGACGGTAATGATGTCACCCACCCGGAACGCCTTGCGGTCGCTGTACAGGTTCTGTTCGAAACCGGCCTGGTAGATCGAACCGTTGTTGGCCGCTGCCGGCAATGGGGTGCGCGGCAACACCGGCGCATAGTACGGGTCGTTGGGCCTGGGCGTCGGCGCGACGCAACCTGCCAGCAACACCGCCCCCCCCAGGGCGAAAACGGACAACAGACGATTCATGACACTTACCTCACGGGCGCAGCTGAGTGACAGGGTTTAGAGCTGTTGAGTAACGAACGACAGCATCTGGTCGGCCGTGGAAATGACTTTGGAGTTCATCTCGTAGGCACGCTGGGTGGTGATCATGTTCACCAGCTCTTCCACGGTGCTGACGTTGGAGTTCTCCAGCGTCTGCTGCAGGGTGGTGCCAAAACCGTTCAGGCCCGGGGTACCGACCTGGGGTGCGCCACTGGCAGCGGTTTCCAGGAACAGGTTGTTACCCATCGCCTGCAAGCCAGCCGGGTTGATGAAATCGGCGGTCTGAATATTGCCGATAACCTGCGCAGCCGGGTTGCCGGCGGTGGTGATCGACACGGTGCCGTCCTGGCCGACAGTGAAGGTCTGGGCGTCGTTCGGCACCACGATGGCAGGCTCCAGCGCCAGGCCATCGGCGTTGACGATCTGGCCGTCGGAGTTCAGGTGGAAGGTACCGTCGCGGGTGTAGGAAACGGTGCCGTCAGGTTGCAGGATCTGGAAGAAACCACGGCCATTGACGGCCATGTCCAACGGGTTTTCCGTGGTCTGCAAGCTGCCGGTCTGGAAGTTTTTCTGCGTGCCGACAATGCGCACGCCGGTACCGACCTGCAGGCCCGACGGCAACTCGCTGTCCTGGGTCGACTGCGCGCCTGGCTGACGCTTGATCTGGTACAGCAGGTCCTGAAATTCGGCACGATCACGCTTGAAGCCGGTGGTTGAGACGTTGGCCAAGTTGTTGGAGATGACCGTCAGGTTGGTGTCCTGTGCGGACAGGCCGGTTTTAGCGACCCAGAGAGCCGGAAGCATTTAGTGTTCTCCTCGTGCGCCTGATTTACGGCACCCGTTCAAATGTGGTTAGCCGATTTGCAAAACACGCGCCATGGCTTCGTCGCCTTCCTTGGCCGCGTTCATCATCTTGACGTGCAGTTCGAACTGGCGGGACAGCGCCAGCACAGAGGTCATTTCTTCGACAGCGTTGACGTTGCTGCCCTGCAGGAAACCTGACACCACCCGCACGTTGACGTCAGCATCCGCGGGTTGGCCGGACGCGGTGTGAATCAGCCCGTCCTGGCCTTTGGTCAGGCCTTTGGTGTCGGGGTTGACCAGCTTGATGCGATCAACCTCCGCCATCACGCGCGGGTCCTCGCCCATGGAGCGGATGCTGATGGTGCCATCGGAGCCGACTTCGACCTTCTGCTCGGGCGGGATGGCAATGGGGCCGCCATTGCCAAGCACAGGCATACCGTTGCCGGCACGCAACACCCCGAGAGCATCGATGTTCAGGCTACCGGTACGCACATACGCTTCGCTGCCATCTGGCGCCTGCACGGCGATAAAACCGTTACCGCTTACGGTCACATCCAGGTCACGGCCGGTTTCCACCATCGGGCCTTCACTGAAGTCGGTGCCCGGGCGCTCGGTCATGGCAAAGGCACGCGCCGGAAAGCTGTCACCGAACACAGGCATCGAGCGCGCCTGCTCCAGGTCTCGCTGGAAACCGTTGGTGGAAATGTTCGCCAGGTTGTTAGCGTGCGCCTTCTGCGCCAGCGCATTCTGGCTGGCACCGGTCATGGCCACGTAAAGCATCTTGTCCACAGTCATCCTCCGCTGCACTGGCGATCGCTTGCCGCTCGCCGTTGCTGTACTGGCTCTAAAGCAAGTTCCGAACCAACTTTCCGAAATCGAGAAAAAGCCCGTGAATACGGGCTTTCGCAGGTGCCGCCGGTGTGTTGAACGCCGGTTATCCGGCGCCTGGTTGCCGATGACGGCAAACCTGCACCGGCCTCCTCAAGGCTCACGACAACCACCATTGCTGTAGGGACCGGCGAATTTCTTCCAGCCATCGCCTGGCGACCATTGCGAGCAGACCAGTCGCCCATCCACCTGGCTTTCCCAACGCCACCAGGGCGCGGTACCGGCATGGGCCTGGTACAGGCAAAAAGTAGCGATCAATGTGACAAAAAGCCGTTTCATGCCCCCTCCGGCAAAGACGACGAACCCCTTCGCGACAAAGGGGTTCATCCACACACTCAACCAGAAACCATCAGGCCATCTGAATGATGGTCTGCATGATGGTGCTTTCGGTGGAGATCGTCTTGGCGTTCGCCTGGTAGTTGCTCTGCGCCTTGATCAGCTCGACCAACTCCTGCGTCAGGTTCACGTTCGAGCCTTCCAGCGCGTTGGACTCGACGCTGCCCAGGGTACCGGTCTTCGGCGCATCGATGCCCGGAATACCGGAGGTGTAGGTTTCCGTCCAGCGGGTACCACCGATCTGCTGCAGGCCCTGCTCGTTGGCGAAGCTGGCCAGGGCTACCTGACCAATGGCGCGGGATTGCTGGTTGCTGAAGCTGGCGAACAGCACGCCCGTCGAGTCGATGCTAAGGCTCGACAGAATACCGGTCGCGTAACCGTCCTGCGACTGCGACATGCGCGCGGTCTCGGTGTTGTAGGAGGAGGTGCTGTTCATCGCCAGGCGCATGCCATCGGCGTTGCCAACTGCGCCATTCGACGCCCAGTTACCTGCAGAGTCTTCCACCGCCGGCACCCAGCCAGTCATGGTGAAGGTATTGTTGTTCACCGTGAACGAAGCGCCCGCCGGGTGCCCGGTGTTATCGGCAGTCATGCTGCTGACCGAACCATCGCTGTTGAAACTGATGGTGCCGGTCAGCGGCACAGTGGAGGCCGGGTCGAACGGGTTGCGTCCGTCTACCAAGGTGTACATGGTCCACTCATTGGTGCCAGTCTTGCGATAGAACTGCTCCATGGTGTGCTCGTTACCCTGACTGTCGTAGACCTTGGTCGGGAACGACTTGGTGTACGTCGTCTGATCGGAAGGATCGAACGGCAGGTTCGGCACCATCGCACCACTACCATCGTCGACTTCCAGCGGGATGTCGGCGGCCGAAGAATTCAGGTTGATGCCCTGATCGATCAGCGATGTTGCCTTTGGCTGCAGCGCAGACGTATCGATCTGCAGATCGGTCAGCACGCCCTTCTGGATCTTGCCAGTCGAGTCGGCGGCATAGCCCTGCAGGCGCAGGCCGTCCGAGGTAATCACGAAGTTGTCCTTGCTGGCCTGGAAAGCACCCGCACGGGTGTAAACACGCGAGCCGTTATCGGACAGCACGAAGAAGCCCTGCCCCTGAATCCCCATATCCAGCACGTTGCCGGTGGTGTTGACGTCACCCTGGGTGAACTGCTGGGAAACGGCTGCCAGGCGCACCCCGTTACCCACCTGGTTCTTGCCAACACCCAGGCGGTTGGAGCCTGCGTAGACATCGGCGAACTCGGCACGCGACGACTTGAAGCCGGTGGTGTTGACGTTGGCGATGTTGTTGCCGGTGACATCCAGCTGCTTGTTTGCTGCGTACAGACCGCTAAGGCCGATATTGAAAGACATGAATTCGCTCCTTTTGCCGCACTAGCGGGCCTTAGATACCGATGGTTTGCACGTCGGAGAGGGACACTTTGCCAACACCGGCAAGGTTGAGCACCATTTCGCCGGCGGCGCTGAAGCTGACGCTTGTCACCTTGGCCGGCAGCAATGTGCTCATCTGCACCGACTTGCCGTCCACCGTGGTGCTGGCGGTGAAGGTGTAGGTGCCAGGGTCGACTTTCTCGCCACTGTTGTTGGTACCGTCCCAGATGAAATCGGCGTAACCGGCTTTCTGCTCGCCCAACTCGATGGTCTTGACGGTGTTGCCGTCCTTGTCCTTGATGGTGATCTTCGCTTCGCCGATGGCTTGCGGCACAACGAACTGCGCATTGAAGCTTTCGGCGGTGTCGACCACGGCCTTGTCGTTCTGCACCACCACCGAACGCCCAACCAGTGACGACGCCTGCAAGGCCTGGGACGAGGCCATGGAGCCGGTAATGGCACTGACCGACTCGTTCAGCGAGGTAATACCTTCGAGGCTGCTGAACTGTGCCAACTGGGCAACGAACTCACCGTTGTCCTGCGGGTCCAGCGGGTTCTGGTGCTGCATCTGGGTGACCAGCAGCTGCAGAAAGGCATCTTTGCCGAGCGAATCGTTGCCGGTCTTGGATGCGGTGTCCGTGGTCTTCTTGGTGCTAGTGCCCACACCCGACGCCGACAGCACGTCATTGAGGTTCACACCGTTAGTATCGATTGCCATGCTCTGAATTCCTTATCACTGCCCCAGGGTCAGCACTTTCTGCATCATGCTCTTGGCCGTGTTCATCAGCTCGGCATTGGTCTGAAACGCGCGGCTGGCGGAGATCATGTCAGCCATCTCCTCGACCACGTTGACATTCGGGTAGTAGACGTAGCCGTCCTTGTTCGCCGCCGGGTGATTCGGCTCGTAGCGTGCTTCCAGAGTGCTTTGGTCTTCGACGATGCCTTTTACCTGCACACCCTGCCCTGCCTCGCCCTGGTCTTCGAACAGCGACTGGCTACTGCCGGCCTGCGCATTCTGGAAGGTGGTGGCGAACACCGGGTGACGGGCGCGATACGTCTGGTCGATGCTCGAAGACACGGTCTCGGCGTTGGCGATGTTGGACGCCACGGTGTTCAGGCGCGTGTTCTGTGCACTCATGCCGCTACCGGCAATGTTGAAGACACTGGAAAGGGACATGGTCATTCTCCCCGCAGGGCGGAAACCAGCCCTTTGAATTTACTGTTGAGCAAGGTAAAGCTGGCCTGGAAGCCAATCGCGTTTTCCGTGTAGTTCGATTGCTCGATCTGCGCATCCACGGTGTTCTGATCGATCGACGGCTGCAGCGGCGTGCGGTATTTGAGGGTTTCATCAGCCATGGCCAGGCCCTCAGCCTCGATGTGCCGGCTGTTGGTACGGTCAAGGCTGAAGCGGCCGCCGCTCTGCTGCTTGTCGCTTTCGGCTGCGAGCACCGAGGCGAAGTCCATGTCACGCGCCTTGTAGTTGGGCGTGTCGGCGTTGGCGATGTTGTTGGCCAGCACTTCAGCGCGTTGGGCGCGGAAGCCCAGAGCCTTTTCGTGAATACCAAGCGCCTTGTCGAAGCTGATGCTCATGTCAGGGAAACCTTCAGAGGTTGACCGGAATTTCGTTGAGCAAGGTATAGCAAGGGCTGTGCCAACCAACGAAAAGCCCGGAAATACGGGCCTGCGGGGCGAGGTGGTGTCAGAGTGATGCCAGAAAAGCGGCAAAGGACTTCCGCCTTGGGCCGCAAAAGCGGCAATTGCCGGGCGGCAAAAGCGGCAAAACAAAAAATTGACGTCATTGTTCGGCGACAGAAGGGTTTCGCCTGGGAGATCGAGCGCCGCCCGCGCGGCGCATCGCGAGCTGCGCTCGCTCCCACGTTTGTTTCGGGCCAATTATTCCTGTGGGATTTGCGCGCGAACGCCTGGGTGCATGGCTCGATATCGCGCAGTACAAACAAGGCGGTCGCGCGCGTCTGCAACAGGGATACCGGCCCGAAACAAACGTGGGAGCGAGCGCAGCTCGCGATGCGCCGCGCGGGCGGCGCTCGATCTCACAAACGCCCCCCCCCCCTTCAAGGCATACCTTACTTGGCCTGGTAGATGATCCCCGGACTGCACTGCACCATCTGGTAATGGTCAGGCAGCCCGTTCAGGGCTTCGGAAGCCCCGAGGAACAGATACCCACCCGGCTTCAAGGTACTGTGAATACGCAAGAGAATGTCCTTCTTCACCTGCGCCGAGAAATAGATCAGCACATTGCGGCAGAACACGATGTCGAACTTGCCCAGACTGGCATAACTGTCGAGCAGGTTGAACGAGCGGAATTCGACACGGCTGCGAATCGCTGGCTTGACCGCCCAGCGCCCCGGCCCCTTGGGGTCGAAGTAGCGCTGCAGGCGCTCCTGGGACAAGCCGCGGGCAATCGCCAGGCTGTCGTATTCGCCGGTCTTGCAGTTGGTCAGCATGGTGCCGGAGAGATCGGTGGCGACGATCTGCGCCCCCATCTTCAACTGGCCAAGGTTGCTGCGCTCGAACTCGTCGATTGCCATCGAGATGGAATACGGCTCCTGCCCCGACGAACAGGCCGCCGACCACATACGCAGGCGCTGGCCGGGGTTGTTGCGGATGAATTCGGGGATCACCTTGTTCTTCAGCACTTCGAACGGATAGGTGTCGCGAAACCAAAGGGTCTCGTTGGTGGTCATGGCATCGACCACCTGCTCGCGCAAGCCGCCGCGCGGCTGGGCCTGAATGCGCTGCACCAGCTCACCCAGGCTCTTGATGCCCTGTTGTTCCATCAGCTTGTTGAGACGGCTGGAAACCAGATACTGCTTATTCTCGCCCAGCAGGATGCCACAGGCTTTCTCCAGGAAGACCCGGAACTGTTCGAAATCCAAATTACCCGTAGACACTACTGCCGCCTCTTTTCAATCACTGGTGCCAGGGGGCATGCCCCCGGCTGCTTCAATGCGCTGCCTTGATCCGGTCGACCACCCGTTGGGCCAGGTCGTCCGGCTTGAACTTGGCCAGGAAGTCATCGGCACCGACCTTCTTGACCATTGCCTGGTTGAACACCCCGGAAAGCGAAGTATGCAGGCAGATGTGCAACTTTTGCATGCGCGGATCGCTGCGAATCTCCGCGGTTAGCGTATAGCCATCCATTTCCGGCATTTCAATGTCCGAGATCATCATCAGGAACTCTTCTTCCGGCTTTTTGCCCTCATCCACCAGCTGACGCAGGTAGTTCAGAGCCTGACGGCCATCATTGAGCGCCACCACCTCGACCCCTACGGTCTGCAGGCAACGGCTGACTTGCTTGCGCGCCACCGACGAGTCGTCGACGGTCAGCACCCGCATCAACACCGCCTTGTCCTGCACCTCGGCATCGATCACACCGGCCGATACCGACTCGGACGACGGCGACACTTCGGCCAGCACCTTCTCCACGTCGATGATCTCGACCATGCGTTTGTCCACCCGGGTGACCGCGGTCAGGTAGTGATCACGGCCAGTACCCTTGGGTGGCGGATGGATCTCTTCCCAGTTCATGTTGACGATGCGCTCCACCGAATGCACCAGGAAACCTTGGGTCTTGGTGTTGTACTCGGTGATGATCACGAAGCTGTTGCGCGTGTCTTCCTGAAGCGGCCGCAACCCGGTGGCCATCGACAAGTCGAGGATCGGGATGGTCGCCCCGCGAATATTGGCAACGCCACGCACCACAGGGTGCGCCTTGGGCAGCAAGGTCAGCGCAGGGCATTGCAGTACTTCCCTGACCTTGAACACATTGATGCCGTAAAGCTGCTCGCCATTGAGGCGGAACAGCAGCAATTCCAGGCGATTCTGCCCCACCAGCTGCGTGCGCTGGTTGACCGAATCCATAACACCCGCCATGCCAGACTCCTTAACGTTTCAGCCTTTCGTTGCCACTCAGGTAGCGAGTCGGCACGGGCTTTGCTTTTTTGAGTGTCATGCACACGAAAACGACATTTTCCCGACGATTGACACGCCTGCTGACTGGCCCGCTGGCCACGCTGTGCCTGCTGATGCCCGGCGTTCGCACGGTAGCGGACGCGTTCACCTTGCCTGAACAGCTTATCGGTGTCACCCAAGGGTTTCTTGAATTCACCGTTGAAGATTACCTGTCCACCACCCAGACTGCCGGGCGCTATGAAATCCAGGTCAACCCGCTGGACCCACGCCTGCGCATGCCGTTGTGCAGCCAGCAGCTGGACGCCTCACTGGAAAGCCCGGCCAAGCCACTGGGCCGGGTGACGGTAAGGATACGCTGCAACGGCGCAGCACCGTGGACGGTATTTGTGCCGGCCACCGTACGACTTTTCCGCGACGTGGTGGTGGTAACCCGACCGCTCAAGCGCGACAACACGGTCGGCGAAGGTGACGTGGCCCTGCGCGAACGCGACGTCGGCACCCTGGGCCAGGGCTTTCTGACCGAGCTGGACCAGGCGGTGGGCATGAAGATGCTGCGCCCCACGGTGATCGACCAGGTGCTCACACCGCAACACCTGGAACAGGCCGAGGTGGTGCGCAAGGGTGATCATGTGGTGATCATTGCCCGTAGTGGTGGCCTGAGCGTGCGCATGCCGGGCGAAGCCCTGAGCAAGGGCGGCCTGAGCGAGCAGATCCGGGTACGCAACCTCAACTCCAAACGCGTGGTCAAGGCCAGGGTGACCGGCCCCGGCCAGGTCGAGGTCAGTATGTAGGCCAGCCACCAGATTACGCTGGCAGTGAGGAACCGCTTTTCCTAAACTGTGTCAGAACACGGGTTCGCGGGCTTGCCGACAGGCGGCAACGCATTTGTGCCTAAAGTTTATATCGGGTTGGCCGAAAACAAGGCAAGCGTCCAAATACCCAGAGGTTTCTGATCATGGTCATCGACTTCAGTCGCATGAATAACTCTCCGTCCGTCACGGGCGGCGTGCGCAGCAACACCGCGTCCGGCAGCGCCGAAAAACCGGCAGCTCGCCAGGAAGCGGCAAGCGCCACCAGCGCCAGCGGAGAAGCGGTACACCTCAGCCAGGAGGCCCAGCAGTTGCAGAAGGTCAGCGACAAGCTGCGCGACGAGCCGGTGGTCAACAGCGCCCGCGTGGCCCAGTTGAAACAGGCGATCGCCGACGGCAGCTACCAGGTCGATGCCGGCCGGGTCGCCAGCAAACTGCTTGATTTCGAAGCCCAGCGCTGACCGTACGGCGCGCTGACTTCACGGACGCCAGAAAAGCCAAGAGTTAGCCATGCACGACACCACCTTGCTGCAACTGATCGAAGATGACATTGCCCCGATGCAGGAACTGCTTGACCTTCTGAAAAAGGAGTCTGTAGCCCTGCATGGCCGCGATATGGCACCGCTGGAAGATATTCTGGCTCGCAAGCAGTCTTTGATCGTGTTGCTGGAGCAGCAAGGCCTGCGGCGCAACAACCTGCTTACCAGCCTTGGCCTGAGCGCAGATCGCGCCGGAGTGGAGGCTGTGGCGGCACAATCGCCCAACGGTGAATTGATCCTGCAACAACTCAACGTGATCAGCCAATTGATGCAAGCCTGCCAACAGCTTAACGAGACCAATGGCCGGATCATCCAGGTGCAGCAACACGTCACCAACAACCAGATCCGCATCCTTCAGGGCGGCGATTCGCCTTCGCTCTATGACAGCCGTGGCAGCACCTCGCCCCTGGCCAAGCCACGCGCGCTCAGCCAAGTGTGATTTTTCTATCAAGGCACAGAACATAGTGGCAAAATGCCGTTACTTGCGTGTGTCGCTTTTGCCTGGAGAACGATAAGCTGTGTTCAATGAATCCGATGCTCCGCAACCACCCAAGGTGTTGAGCACCCCCTTGGAGATTGCGGCCAACTTGCGGCAGCTGCAGGAAAGCCACGACCCCCTGATCATTACCTTCCATGAGCGCAGCCAGCGCTTCCAGAGCTATGTGGTGCGCGTGGACCGCGAAAGCAATACCCTGGCACTGGACGAGATGATCCCCCGTGACGGCGAGAAATTCATCGAGAACGGCGAGCACTTCCGCGTCGAAGGCTTCCACGATGGTGTGCGCATCGCCTGGGAGTGCGATCACGAGTTGAAAATCAGCGAGGTCGACGGCCACCGCTGCTACAGCGGCGCCCTGCCGCAAGAGATGACCTACCACCAGCGCCGCAATGCCTTCCGCGCCGCACTGAAGCTATCGCAGCTGGTCGACATCATCCTCGACGGCGCCCACCTCAAAGGCAACGGTGCCCTGCGAGGCAAGCTGCTGGATATCTCGGCCACCGGCTGCAAACTGCGCTTCGAAGGCAATGTCGAAGACCGCTTGCAACTGGGCCAGGTGTATGAGCGTTTCAAGGCGGGCAACCCGCTGGGCCTGGTGGATACCATGGTCGAGCTGCGTCATCTGCACTATGAAGAGCGCATCAACACCACTTTTGCCGGCGTGCGCTTCCACAACCTGAGCGGGCAGGCTCAACGCAAGATCGAGAGTTTTGTGTACCAGCTGCAGCGTGAGGCGCGGCGGTTCGACAAGGACGATTATTGATCGTCAGTCGGTAAAACAGAAAACGCCACCTGCTGAGGTGGCGTTTTCATTTGTGTTTCCGCTGGGCTGGCCTCTTCGCGGGTAAACCCGCTCCTACACCGACTTGCTGGCTTCTTCCGGTTCAGGCGCCTGTTGCTGCGCGCCCTTCTCTTCATCCTCGGTGTCTTCAGCCGCCACAGGCGCCTGCATCACGTCCTGCACGGTCTGCTCATCCACCCGCGGGTCCAGCGCCGCCGACAACGGCGAACCGGCCGCCGGCATCGCCACGTGGCCCAGCGGTGCATCCTGTACCTGATGCAGGCCGGTAACCGCTTTCGGCCGAATGCGCCAGACCAGCACCAGGGCAAAGAATACGAAGAAGGCATACAGCATCTGCGCGCCCAATACCTTCATCAAAACCCCTGCCGCCAGCGGGCCGACACATGCACCCACACCGTAGGTCACCAACAGCATCGCCGTCAGCGATACCCGGCGCTCGCTTTCCACGTGGTCATTGGAAAAGGCAACCGCCAGCGGGTACAGGCAGAACTGCAGCAACGAGATCAGGAAGCCGATACCGAACAGCAACTCCAGCGGCACACTGGGCAGTATCGCCAATGGCGCAGCAGCCAGTGCCAGCCCCACCGCCACGCTACGAATCAGCACAGCCCGGTCATAACGGTCAGACAACCAGCCCAGCGGCCACTGCACCAGCAGGCCGGCAAAAATGCAGCTACCCATGAACAGACCGATCTGCTCGGTACTCATCCCCTGGCTTGAAGCATATAAAGGCGCCAGACCGTAGAACGAGCCGACAATCAGCCCCGAGCCCAAAACCGTACTGAGCGACTGCGGCACGCGTTTGATGAAGAATTTCGGCTCCATCGGTGCCGGGCGCAAAGGCGCCGGGTGAATACGCCGGGTCATCGCCACGGGCACCAGGCACAGGGCAAAGCACATCGCCACCAGCATCAGCAGCTCAGGGCCGAGCTGCGGGTGCACCACCAGAATCAACTGGCCAAGCACCAGCCCCAGATACGAGGCAATCATGTAACCGCTGAACACCGCGCCCCGGTGTTTCACATCGGCCTGCTCGTTGAGCCAGCTCTCGATGACCATGTATTGGCACATCATCCCCAGGCCGACGATCATGCGCAGCCCTACCCAGGCCGGCAGCCAGCTGGTCAGGCCATGACCGAGCACCGCGGCGCCGACGATACCGGCACAGGTGGCATAGGCGCGTATGTGCCCTACCCGCCCGATCAGCCGGTGGCCAACCTTGCCACCAACCGCCAGGCCAAAGTAGTTGGCCGCCATCAACGCACCCACCCACAGGCTGTCGACATGGTCGGCCGCCAGGCGCAGGGCCAGGTAGGTGCTGAGCAGGCCCGAGCCGATCAACATCATCAGCGCGGCGAAATACAACGACTGAAACGGCTTCCATACATTTCGCATACGTCCCGTGGAGCTCCCTGGTCAGGTGGCAGTTTTGGGTGCTAGCAGCATAAAGGCAAAAACCGCCTGGCGCAGGCCCCCCCGACAGCTATTTGGCACTGCGGGGGCGTGCCCGGTGCAGGTTATGTCGCGCTCAGGCCTGTGCCGCCAGGACCCGGCGCTCCCACGGCGTGATCTCGTCGAAAAAATCGCTCAGCTCAAGGGTCTTGCTGGCGATGTAGCCTTCGATGAACTCGCTGCCGAACAGTTCCCGCGCCAGCGTGCTGCGCTTGAGCCTTTCAAGGGCCGCGTGCAGCGTGCACGGCAGGCTCAGGTGCTCGGGCACCTCGAATTCGCCCTGGATGGCCGGCGATGGCTGCAAGCGCTGCTCGATGCCGTGCAGGCCGGCGGCCAGGCTGGCGGCAATGGCCAGGTAAGGGTTGGCATCGGCGCCTGGCAGGCGGTTTTCCACCCGTCGCGCGACCGGCGCACTGGCCGGAATGCGCAGGCCAGCGGCGCGATTGTCCTCGGACCAGCACGCATTGTTCGGCGAGGCGTAGGGATGGCACAGGCGCTGGTAGGAGTTGACGTTGGGCGCGAACAGGGCAGTGAAGTCGGCCATGCACGCCTGCAACCCGCCGATGAAGTGGTGGAAGGTGTCTGTCGGCAGGCCCTGCTCATCACTGAACACGTTGCGCCCGCTGCCGGCCTCGACCAGGCTCTGGTGAATGTGCATGGAGCTGCCGGGCGTACGCGCCAGCGGCTTGGCCATGCAGACCACCGTCAGCCCGTGCTTGAGCGCCACTTCCTTGAGCAGGTGCTTGAACAGGAAAGTCTGGTCGGCCAACAGCAGCGGGTCGCCGTGCAGCAGGTTGATCTCAAACTGGCTGACACCCATTTCGTGCATGAAAGTGTCACGTGGCAGGCCGAGCGCGGCCATACAGTGATACACCTCCTTGAAAAACGGACGCAGGCCGTTGTTGGAGCTGACACTGAACGCCGAATGGCCCTGCTCGCGGCGGCCATCGCTGCCTACCGGCGGCAGGAACGGTTGGTGCGGGTCAGTGTTGGGGGCAAAGACGAAGAACTCCAGCTCGGTTGCCACTACCGGCACCAGGCCCAGTGCCGCATAGCGGGCTCTCACGGCTTTCAGCTGGCCCCGGGTGGACAGTGCCGAGGGCCGGCCATCCAGCTCATTGGCATCGCAGATGGCCAAGGCGCGGCCGTCATTGCTCCAGGGCAGGCGGTGCACCTGACCGGGTTCGGCCACCAGTGCCAGGTCGCCGTCGTCACTGCCGTAGAACTTCGCCGGTGGGTAGCCGCCCATGATGCACTGCAGCAGCACTCCCCGGGCCATTTGCAGACGACGGCCTTCGAGGAAGCCTTCGGCGGTCATCACCTTGCCGCGCGGGACGCCGTTGAGGTCGGGGGTGACGCATTCGATTTCATTGATGCCCTGGAGCTGAGCAGTGCTCATGACGCTTGTCCTTGTTGTTGTAGGCTGACATCAACATAGGCTGGGGGTGTTTAAAATATCAAGCAGCCTATTGGGTGGCTGTGCCGGCCTCTTCGCGGGTGAACCCGCTCCTACAGGTGGATGCGATCCTTGTGCCGGCATCGCCCCCCCTACTCCCGCAAAGTCATGCCATTGGCCGGCAACGGCAACGCCGTCTTGTAGCGCACCTGCTTCAGGGCAAAGCTTGAACGAATATTGGCTACCCCTGGCAAGCGCGTCAGGTAATCGAGAAACCGCTCCAGCGCCTGGATGCTGGGCAATAGCACCCGCAACAGGTAATCCGGGTCACCCGTCATCAGGTAGCACTCCATCACCTCGGGCCGCTCGGCGATCTCTTCTTCAAAGCGGTGCAACGACTGCTCCACCTGTTTTTCCAGGCTGACATGGATGAACACGTTCACATCCAGCCCCAGCACCTCCGGCGACAGCAAGGTCACCTGCTGGCGGATCACCCCCAGCTCTTCCATGGCCCGCACCCGGTTGAAGCAAGGCGTGGGCGACAGGTTCACCGAGCGTGCCAGCTCGGCATTGGTGATGCGGGCGTTCTCTTGCAGGCTGTTGAGAATGCCGATATCGGTACGATCGAGTTTGCGCATGAGACAAAATCACCGGTTTTTTGTGTTTATGCGGAATGTTTATCTGCCCCGCTCGGCAAAGGCAATCAACTTGAGAGAAAAATTCTCCTGCCGGGCCACTAAGATGTAGGTGACGCTGACTTACCAGTCACAAGCCGGTACTCAGCGGCGGCCGCTTCAGAGCTCACAAAAACAAACACCCGAGCGAGCGTAAAAAGCATGAACGAGTACGCCCCCCTGCGTTTGCATGTGCCCGAGCCCACCGGCCGGCCAGGCTGCCAGACCGATTTTTCCTACCTGCGCCTCACCGATGCAGGTCAGGCCCGTAAACCCGCTATCGATGTCGATGCTGCCGACACTGCCGACCTGTCCTGCAGCCTGGTCCGCGTGCTCGACGAGCAAGGCGACGCGCAAGGCCCGTGGGCCGAGGACATCGACCCGCAGATCCTTCGCCAAGGCATGCGCGCCATGCTCAAGACGCGGATCTTCGACAGCCGCATGGTGGTTGCCCAGCGCCAGAAGAAGATGTCCTTCTACATGCAAAGCCTGGGCGAAGAAGCCATCGGCAGCGGCCAGGCGCTGGCGCTGAACCGCACTGACATGTGCTTCCCGACCTACCGCCAGCAAAGCATCCTGATGGCCCGCGACGTATCGCTGGTCGAGATGATCTGCCAACTGCTGTCCAACGAGCGCGACCCACTCAAAGGCCGCCAGTTGCCGATCATGTACTCGGTGCGCGAAGCCGGCTTCTTCACCATCAGCGGCAACCTGGCGACCCAGTTCGTGCAGGCGGTCGGCTGGGCCATGGCATCGGCGATCAAAGGCGATACCAAGATCGCCTCGGCGTGGATCGGTGACGGCGCTACTGCCGAGTCGGACTTCCACACCGCCCTCACCTTTGCCCACGTATACCGCGCCCCGGTCATCCTCAACGTGGTCAACAACCAGTGGGCCATTTCCACTTTCCAGGCCATCGCCGGTGGCGAGTCGACCACCTTTGCCGGCCGTGGCGTGGGTTGCGGTATTGCTTCGCTGCGGGTTGACGGCAACGACTTCGTCGCCGTGTACGCCGCCTCGCGCTGGGCTGCCGAACGCGCCCGACGCGGCCTGGGCCCAAGCCTGATCGAGTGGGTCACCTACCGTGCCGGCCCGCACTCGACGTCGGACGACCCCTCCAAGTACCGCCCTGCCGATGACTGGAGCCACTTCCCGCTGGGTGACCCGATCGCCCGCCTGAAGCAGCACCTGATCAAGATCGGCCACTGGTCCGAGGAAGAACACCAGGCCGTCACGGCCGAGCTCGAAGCTGCGGTGATTGCTGCGCAGAAAGAAGCCGAGCAATACGGCACCCTGGCCAACGGGCATATCCCGAGCGCCGCCTCGATGTTCGAGGATGTGTACAAGGAGATGCCCGAACACCTGCGCCGTCAACGCCAGGAACTGGGGGTTTGAGATGAACGACCACAACAACAGCATAAACCCGGAAACCGCCATGGCCACCACTACCATGACCATGATCCAGGCCCTGCGCTCGGCCATGGATGTCATGCTTGAGCGCGACGACAATGTAGTGGTGTACGGCCAGGACGTCGGTTACTTCGGCGGCGTGTTCCGCTGCACCGAAGGCCTGCAGAACAAGTACGGCAAATCGCGCGTGTTCGATGCGCCCATCTCCGAGAGCGGCATCGTCGGTACCGCCGTGGGCATGGGTGCCTATGGCCTGCGCCCGGTGGTGGAGATCCAGTTCGCCGACTACTTCTACCCGGCCTCCGACCAGATCGTCTCCGAGCTGGCCCGCCTGCGTTACCGTTCGGCCGGCGAGTTCATCGCCCCGCTGACCCTGCGCATGCCTTGCGGCGGCGGTATCTATGGCGGCCAGACTCACAGCCAGAGCCCGGAAGCGATGTTCACCCAGGTGTGCGGTCTGCGCACCGTCATGCCGTCCAACCCATATGACGCCAAAGGCCTGCTGATTGCCTCGATCGAATGCGACGACCCGGTAATCTTCCTGGAGCCCAAACGCCTGTACAACGGCCCGTTCGATGGCCACCACGACCGCCCGGTAACACCGTGGTCGAAGCACCCGCACAGCGCCGTGCCCGACGGCTATTACACCGTACCGCTGGACAAGGCCGCCATTACCCGCCCTGGCAATGACGTGACCGTACTGACTTACGGCACCACGGTGTACGTGGCCCAGGTGGCCGCCGAAGAAAGCGGCGTCGATGCCGAAGTGATCGACCTGCGCAGCCTGTGGCCGCTGGACCTGGATACTATCGTCGAGTCGGTGAAAAAGACTGGCCGTTGCGTGGTGGTGCACGAGGCCACCCGCACCTGCGGCTTCGGTGCCGAACTGGTGGCGCTGGTGCAGGAGCACTGCTTCCACCACCTGGAGGCGCCGATCGAGCGCGTCACCGGCTGGGACACCCCCTACCCTCACGCACAGGAATGGGCTTACTTCCCCGGCCCTTCGCGGGTAGGTGCGGCACTGAAAAAGGTCATGGAGGTCTGAATGGGCACGCACGTCATCAAGATGCCGGACATTGGCGAAGGCATCGCGCAGGTCGAGTTGGTGGAATGGTTCGTCAAGGTCGGCGATATCATCGCCGAGGACCAGGTGGTGGCCGACGTCATGACCGACAAGGCCACCGTCGAAATCCCTTCGCCGGTCAGCGGTACAGTGCTGGCCTTGGGTGGACAGCCCGGTGAAGTGATGGCGGTCGGTAGCGAACTGATCCGCATCGAAGTGGAAGGCAGCGGCAACCATGTGGATGTGCCTCAGCCAAAGCCGGTAGAGGCCCAGGCGGCCCCGATTGCAGCCAAGCCGGAACCGCAGAAAGACGTAAAACCCGCCGCGCACCAGGCGCCCGCCAATCACGAAGCTGCGGCCATTGTGCCGCGCCAGCCGGGCGACAAGCCACTGGCCTCGCCGGCCGTGCGCAAACGCGCCCTGGATGCCGGTATCGAACTGCGTTATGTGCATGGCAGCGGCCCGGCCGGGCGTATTCTGCACGAAGACCTCGACGCCTTCATGAGCAAGCCGCAAAGCAATGCCGGCCAGGCACCGAACGGCTATGCCAAGCGCACTGACAGCGAACAGGTGCCTGTGATCGGCCTGCGTCGCAAGATCGCCCAGCGCATGCAGGACGCCAAGCGCCGCGTCGCACACTTCAGCTACGTGGAAGAAATTGACGTCACCGCCCTGGAAGCCCTGCGCCAGCAGCTCAACAGCAAGCACGGCGACAGCCGCGGCAAGCTGACCTTGCTGCCATTCCTGGTGCGCGCCTTGGTCGTGGCGCTGCGTGACTTCCCGCAGATCAACGCAACCTACGACGACGAAGCGCAGATCATCACCCGCCATGGCGCGGTGCATGTGGGCATTGCCACCCAAGGTGACAACGGCCTGATGGTACCCGTGCTGCGCCACGCCGAAGCGGGCAGCCTGTGGGCCAATGCCGGCGAAATTTCGCGCCTGGCCAACGCTGCACGCAACAACAAGGCCAGCCGCGAAGAGCTGTCCGGCTCGACCATCACCCTGACCAGCCTCGGCGCCTTGGGTGGCATTGTCAGCACGCCGGTGGTCAACACCCCGGAAGTGGCAATCGTCGGGGTCAACCGCATGGTCGAACGGCCAGTGGTGATCGACGGCCAGATCGTCGTGCGCAAGATGATGAACCTGTCCAGTTCGTTCGACCACCGCGTGGTCGATGGCATGGACGCCGCCCTGTTCATCCAGGCCGTGCGCGGCCTGCTCGAACAGCCCGCCTGCCTGTTCGTGGAGTGAGCATGCACCAGACTATCCAAACGACCCTGCTGATCATCGGCGGCGGCCCCGGCGGTTATGTGGCTGCCATCCGCGCCGGGCAACTGGGCATCCCCACCGTACTGGTAGAAGGCCAGGCGCTGGGCGGCACCTGCCTGAACATCGGCTGCATTCCGTCCAAAGCACTGATCCATGTGGCCGAACAGTTCCACCAGACTTCGCGTTTTGCCGGGGCGTCCGAGCTGGGTATCAGCGTAGCCTCGCCGCGCCTGGACATCGGCCAGAGCGTGGCCTGGAAGGACGGCATCGTCGACCGCCTGACCACCGGTGTTGCCGCCTTGCTGAAAAAGCACGGGGTAAAAGTGGTACATGGCTGGGCCAAGGTGCTCGACGGCAAGCAGGTCGAGGTCGATGGCCAGCGCATCCAGTGTGAGCACCTGTTGCTGGCCACCGGCTCCAGCAGTGTCGAATTGCCGATGCTGCCGCTGGGTGGCCCGGTGATTTCCTCCACCGAAGCCCTGGCACCGAAAGCCCTGCCGCAACATCTGGTGGTGGTAGGGGGTGGCTACATTGGCCTGGAGTTGGGCATTGCCTATCGCAAGCTGGGTGCACAGGTCAGTGTGGTGGAAGCGCGTGAGCGCATCCTGCCGACCTACGACAGCGAATTGACCGCTCCGGTGGCCGAGTCGCTGAAGAAGCTGGGCATCGCCCTGCACCTGGGCCACAGCGTTGAAGGTTACGAAAATGGTTGCCTGCTGGCCAACGACGGCAAGGGCGGGCAACTGCGCCTGGAGACCGACCAGGTACTGGTGGCCGTGGGCCGCCGGCCACGCACCCAAGGCTTCAACCTGGAATGCCTGGACCTGAAGATGAACGGCGCCGCCATTGCCATCGACGAGCACTGCCAGACCAGCATGCGCAACGTCTGGGCCATCGGCGACGTCGCTGGCGAGCCGATGCTGGCGCACCGGGCCATGGCCCAGGGCGAGATGGTCGCCGAAATCATCGCCGGCAAGGCCCGCCGCTTCGAGCCTACTGCAATTGCCGCCGTGTGCTTCACCGACCCGGAGCTGGTGGTGGTCGGCAAGACCCCGGAACAAGCCAGCCAGCAGGGCCTGGACTGCATCGTCGCGCAGTTCCCGTTTGCCGCCAACGGCAGGGCCATGAGCCTGGAGTCGAAAAGCGGTTTCGTGCGCGTGGTGGCGCGACGCGACAATCACTTGATTCTGGGCTGGCAGGCAGTTGGCGTGGCGGTTTCCGAACTGTCCACGGCGTTTGCCCAATCGCTGGAGATGGGCGCGTGCCTGGAAGATGTGGCCGGCACCATTCATGCCCACCCCACGCTGGGTGAAGCGGTACAGGAAGCCGCGCTGCGCGCCCTGGGTCACGCCTTGCATATCTGACACTGAAGCGGCCGAGGCCGATTTGGCCCGCTGCGCCGAGAGGCGCTGCGGGTCTTTTTTCATTCAGGCCATGTAAACCTCCAGAAAACAGCGCCATCTCTGAGCGGGCGCTACTCGGAAATTGCGTTCTTGCCTGCCCGCTTGGCCCTGTATAGCGCCTTGTCGGCACGCGCCAGCAGCGCGTCCTGGTCCTCCCCATCCAGCCGTTGCACCACGCCATAGCTCATGGTCAGTCGACAATCCCCCACCGGCTCCACCAGCTCCAGCACCTGGCGCAAGCGCGCTGCCACCTCCAGCGCCTCCCCCAATGCGGTCTGCGGCAGCACGATGACGAACTCGTCGCCACCCCAGCGCGCCAGCAGGTCCAGTTCGCGCAAGCAGGTGCGCAGGTTTTCGGCCACCCGCACCAGCGCCGAATCGCCACGGGCGTGACCGTAGCGGTCGTTGATCGGTTTGAAATCATCCATATCCATGGCAATCAGCGACAACGGCTGGCGAAAGCGCTGGGCGCGCTGGCACTCCAGGTGCAACGCGCTCTCCAGCCGGTAACGATTGGCGACCCGGGTCAACGCATCGCGTTCGGCCAGTTCACGGTTTTCGTCCAGTTGCCGCTGCAACTGCTGGTTAACCCGAGACAACTCGCGGGTGCGTTCGGCCACCTGAAACTCCAGTGACTGGTTCTTCTGCTCCAGTTGAGCCACCAAGCGCTTGCCAGCGTCGATATTGCGATGCGCACCCAGCATGCGCGCCACGGAACCGTCCTCGTTATGCGCGATGATGTAGCCGCTGTCTTCGATCCAGATGTAGCTGCCATCCTGACAACGGCAACGGTATTCAATGCGGTAGCGCTCGTTGCGCTGATTGATATAGGCCTCGAAATGCGCCATTACCCGTGGGTAGTCTTCAGGATGGATCACGCTCTCCCAGGTAAATACCGAGTTGGCCATGGAGTGGCTGGCATAACCCAGCATGCTGTACCAGCCCGGGTTGCGATAAACGTAGCCAGTATTGGCATTCCAGTCCCAGATGCCATCGCTGATCAAATCGAACAAGGTGTGCAACTGCTGTTCACTGAAGCCGGCAGGTACCGGCCTGGTTTCTTGACTCATGGACACTCTCCCTGATGCCCAGCAACTGCGCTCCGATCAAGGGGCTGCCGACAGTGGTGGTAATTGCCGCAGGCGGCAAGATCATGCCTGACACGGGCAAGCATATGCCCGCCCGCGCGTATCGGAAATAGCGCCAAGGCCCTGATTTCGGCCGATAGAATGCTGGCATGGCTTTTGCGCTTGGAAGCTGTCAACGAGATTTCCAAGGAGGAAACATGATAATTGCCCATAACGGCGTGAGCTGGCAGCCCACGCTCCATCAGCCTCGGCACGCCAACGATGAGCAGGCAATGGCCCAGATTGCGCCTGTCCGCACGCCAATATCCACCGCCAACACGGCGAGCCAACAGCAGAACGGAGGCAGTACCGCTCAGCAAAACGCTGAGGATGCTCGTGCAGAAGCTTTTGCCAAACTCAAGGTGATGCTGCAAAACCTGGGTTCTGCGACCAACGAGCCGATCATCGGAGAACCACTGCCACCCAAGACTGCCCGGGAGGAATTTCACGACTTCATGTCCAAGTCGCCTGGCGAGATGATCAAGGAAAAACTGCTGCGTGAGATAGGCCTGACCGAAGAAGAGTACGACGCCCTGCCACCAGAAATGAAAGCAAAAGTCGACGAGTTGATCGCCCAGCGCATGAAAGAAAACATCGAGCGCAAGGTGGAGGAGAAAGCGCAAGAGCAGGTCGCCAAGGTGGATGGCGACCAGGATGAAACGCAACAAGCAGCAAGCCCGATATAGTGAGCTGGCCAAGCGAAGGTGCTTTAACAGCAGCGCGGCGGCGACAAAGGAGACAATTATCGGAATGACAAGAATGGCGTCCCAGGCAGGAATTGAACCATTATCCCGGGGGGGTACCCTATCCAGCAGCACCCATACCACTCTACATTATTGATTTTAAGGGGTAATACCTGAGCATAGCCTCACACCTGAATATGGGTCTAGACCCCTGTTGAGGCTGCAAAAAGACCCTGAGGCCCCGGACACAAAAGCAGTCCTCTGTTGGGGAATGTGAAACGCAGATCTCACAGGTAGTCTTCGGAATGGTTCGGGTAATGAACATCGTTAGGCTATTGTGAGTTGTCATTGAAAACGCCCCGCTACGTTGGCGCATCCCTAGGATGCTATTGCATGCTCTTGGTGCCGCCCCGATGCGCTCTACATCCCACTGAACGAAACCTGAACTTGAGTTACCGACAAGGCGTCATGAACTCTTGGACGAGGTTAGGATTGAGGTTTCTGATCTCTTCACCAAAACCCATCGCCGGGGGCAGCCTCACCCGAGCGCCTGATGCTCGATGGTGTGCTCTGAGTACTCTTCTCGGGAGCTGCGTGGAGAGATGTGCCAGAGCGCTTTGGCCCGTGGTCAATTTGGCGTAACTAGGGGGCATTGGATCAGATGCTCAAACACTTTCATTTGAGGCTGAACCAGCAAGGCTTGATCGATCTGAAAAGCGGGATAATCGACTCAACCGCTATCCGCGCAACCCGACTCTCATCTAATACACGAAGGGAGGAAGCCTGACGAGCCTGCCGATCACGTTCTAGGCCACAGTCGCCGTGGCCTAACAACCGAAATTCACATTCTCTGCAACGCTAGCGGAACACCGTTGCGCTTTCTTCTCGCAGGCGGTCAAGCCAGTGAGATCAGTTACGCCCTGCCACTGCTGGACTTAGTCAGCGGCCCATCAAGCCAACGTGGCGCCCGCGTAAACGCTGTAAATCGTTGCTTGCTAAAAAGGGCTACCACGCCGAAGCGCTATCCGCTATTGCGATCAATATTCAATGCATCCCGCCATCCCACTGCACTCAATGAAGCGCAAACCAAAGCCTGGATTACCAAGACGTTTTGATCGCACCAAGTACCGACAGCGCAACATTATCGAGCACATGCTTGGCTGGCTGACACACTTCGACAAGCTCGCGGAAAGCTAAGAAGCTTTCGCTGGCTTGTTCCATGCGGTGTTTGTGACACCACTTTTGTACAGAGCGTAGAGATTGGTCGGAGTGCCTTCGAAACGGTGAGTCTAAGGATCGAGGGCGCTTGAAACGACCGTTCATCGGGAACGACAAACTAATAAAAAGTCAATTTGTTTTGAAAAACCTAATGTACAAAAAACAAAACCAAGACACAAAAAACCAGCCCCATCTAATTAAAAATACTCGATTTATCAGACGCTTACCAACTTACAACATCAAAAAAAACAAATCATAAGAAATAGAAGAAACGCCATGAAAATCAAGACTTTACATATATTAATTACTAAGAATTGACAATGCACGCACACCAACTAACGCCGCAGCCCAGTATTTAGCCTGCCTCAGATTAGCTATTGACACACCACCCACCCTCTTACTAGCGTGAAGCAAAGCACTAACTATCAATCATTGAAAGGCGCCTGGAAACCACGGCGCCCGAGTAATCTATAGGTGACTGAAATGCTTTGTAACTTTTTCTACACCACATCAATTTATTTAGGCAAAGAGCACCACACGCTCCGTTATTCAGATAGCGCTAGTCACGGAAAAGAGTTTACTCCCCTCACAATTCACCTACGCGAGATGATAAATCAAGGTAGCCACCCTGAGACAATCCGGATGGCGGGATACAGTCTTGCTAATTTTTTAGATTATTTTCAAGAGGGCCTTCGGCACATCAATCCGACGAAGTCAGAGATCAACATACTTTATCGTGAGTATCACTCTTTTCTGACCTCAGGCGAAGCGAGTCCCTCCAAAACCATTCGAAAAATCTGCGAAGTCAAGCGCTCCCCCCTGGTAGACATTTCGAGTTCAAGAACATATCACTCTTTCATAAAACCTTTTCTAAAAAACCTGCTTGACATCCAGCAAACTTATAACGAGTACATTGATAACGGATTAATAGCGGAGCCACCTGAAGCCTCAATGTTGATTGATAGCCTGATAAAAATAACTCCCAGCACTCCCAGGATTCAAGAAAAGGAAAAAAGGAAACTCGTACAGCATGCTACACCATTGACCGCATCAACCGGCTATAAAACGCACCGAGAAAGCCTGACTAGCCACATCCCTTACGAAGAGAACTTTCAAAAGCCTCTTGAGGAACACCAGTTTTTTCCGCTTGAAAAAATCACAGCTCTAGTTGAGAACGCAAGTTGCTACCGAAATTCGTGCCTTTACGCGTTAATCGCAGCGACTAATGCAAGAGACTCTGAAGCAGATCAAATTCTATGGCGCGATATAAACTTCGAATCAAGAGAAATTTTACTCATCGAGCCTAGCACGCGCCACAACCGTAGCGACGCTTATAAAGGTCTTAGCGAATTGCAGATAAACAAATTGCAGTGGAAAGGCCGGGGCACTCCATTAACAGTGTTATTGGAGCCCTACGCCACTTTATTTTTTAAGTACCTCGAGCTTTACATTCGACATGAATACAACCCTAGCTGTGGACATAATTTCATATTCCACAACAGGGATGGCAAACCTCTTTATCTATGCGACTACTCGTCAGTAGTTCTACATCAATTCAAGCAGGCTGCCGCCAGAACACTTCCCGATCAACCCCATATTACTCATAGATTAGGACTTCACAGCTTGCGCCATAGCAATATTTACTTTCTCAAAAACTATGTCGAGCATAGCAATGGGCAGGGCCTGACCGATAGCGAACTCTTGCTTCTAACTGGGCACAAGGATATTAGAAGCCTTCAAAAATATGCAAAAGCAGACCGAGAGCTTCTAATGGAAAAGATATCCTACGCTAATTTTTCTCGAAAGCATGGAGACACTTTATCTAGTACTGAATTTCAAATTCAGTACCTAGAAGAACGCCTTTCCACTTTCAAAGAAAAACTAAAAAATCTTAAATCATAGGAGGTGCAGCATGATCAACCTGACAAAGAAACTAATTATTATAAAGCAAAACAACGAACTAGCCCTCCATGCACTTGAAGCATTAGATTTAATTTCAAAAAACCTTACAACCAATAAGAATTTCAGAACAGCCTTAAAAAAAATTATACAATTATTCAACAACCACACACACGAGGAAGTGACGGAGGTTTTATCTGAGTGGTACAATTTTATCAGCTATAAAAACGGAGCATCTCACCACACCCAACTAAAGAGAAAACGGACATACCTATCGACACTAACAGCTACTGACATTAAGCCTGCAAAAACAATATTGCGAATTATATTTGTCTACCTGCACAAATCCAAGACTGTTATTCTATCTCACAACTTCACACGCCCGATCGGCTCAATCACGGCACTTCCAGAACTGCAAAAGAATTTTTACTCCGAAACCATTCATCCTTTTCTCGACCTTGAAACCAACTCACCAGCGAAATTACTTAATGAAGAACGTGAGTACACGCCCGCTCAGCGACTCTGGCAAACAGGCATAAAGTCCCTCTTAATGTCAACCTTCTTTACTCCAGAAGACATTAATACAAAGGACATTCAGAGTTTGAGGCTGGCACAGCTCAAAACGAAACAAAACCAAATCCTTCCAATCCCCACTACTGAAATAATAGACACGATTTGTAAGTACTTCCCCAACCGCACTCCAGCCGAAGTCAACTTCTGGCTCGAGCAAGCACTTACGGTCAAAGAGCAAGCTGCAGTGCAACACGGAAGCTGCGAAGCCATTATCACAGAAGCTCTAGAAAATCATAACGACCCAATTAAAGTCACGATGACATTATCCAGCTACAGAAGATATGGAGTGAGTAGCTTCTCTTGCGAAAGCGTAGCCGACTATAAACTAGATAACAATGTACACCGTGACAAAAAAATATTTATAGCAGCCTCAAAAATTTGGATAGCGGCTGAGCAAGCGTTTGTAAAATATCTGTCCCCGGAAAAAGCCAAGTCAATTCGCCTGGCGCTGGGAAAAATAAACTTATATCTTTTTGTATACTTACCGCTATGGCTCTCTCACAACCCCCACTCAAAATTTCAATATCCGGGCAC
This sequence comes from Pseudomonas sp. LTR0, assembly GCF_036630035.1. Taxonomy (NCBI): domain Bacteria; kingdom Pseudomonadati; phylum Pseudomonadota; class Gammaproteobacteria; order Pseudomonadales; family Pseudomonadaceae; genus Pseudomonas; species Pseudomonas sp. LTR0. The sequence continues at coordinate 1,528,602 of NZ_CP123734.1, read as the reverse complement.
ACCTGCAGAGTTCACCGGCACTGTTCATTATGACTGCGAAGCGCCCTACTCTTCAGATAGACCGCTTTCAATGTGCGAACTTTTTCGCACACTTAACTATTCAGAAACTCATGGAACACAATCAGTAATACGCTCTTTTTTCAAATTTTTAATTGATTTTGGCTCCGACCTGAAAGGCTGTACTGGCGTCAAACAACCGGTTACAAAAACGCCCAAGAGCAAAAAGTACTACAACGTCACTAAAAACGTATTCACTGGCGACCAATTGAGACTTTTCATTGCTTATCATCACGCTTTAAACTCAGCTGCCGATTATTATCTAGAGAACTCAACTCGATGCATGGCGATCGTAAATAAGGCTCAGAAAAATAAAACGCACGTAGACACGGCTGCGTTAGGTTTCGTGCCGGTGATCTACCTTAACGGAAGAGTTACCTATATTCGTCGACTGCATCCAAGTAGCTTTCACTTCGTTATTCATGACCATACCCCTTACTATAACCCTGGCTGTGTAAGTTTCAGCCTATTTTTGTTGGAATGTGGCGTTCGAGGCCAGACACTACAATGGTTGGATGCTGAGACCTATGACCGAACATCTCAGAGATTGTCTTCGGACTCACTTCAGCTCACTACCTTGTGGCTGAATACCGATAAAATTCAAAAAACCCCTATTATTATCCTTACTACAATGGGTAACCTACATTTGCTGGATGAGCAACGATATTGGCGTAAGCTGATGATCGAAGAGGTAGGTATCACTAGTTTCACCAAGAAAATATTCTATGACAACCAACCTGATTCGCACTGGGGTAAAATCCTCCCTCTGTTTGCAGCTGACGTATTGACGGGAGAACCATTTACAGACTATCAATATAGCGAACTCTGGAAACACCATTGCCTCAATTTTCAAACATGGCTAAGAGACAACACTACCGAGAAAAGCCCTCTAGTTGGTTTCCTACCATTAAGAAACAACTCCTCAAAGACTCCCTTTACTTGGGAAGAATGGGTAAGAGGCATCAGTTCGGACGAAATACTGGTTCTGCACGGGTCACCAACAAATAAAGTTTATATCGGTGATTACACCCCTGTTTCGCTACGTGCTTACGCAACCCCTCATGGAGCCCGAGCGTCGTTTGTGACTGATATGTCTTCCTATCTGCCACCTGATGCTGTAGCACTACTTACCGGCCAAAGCATCAGCACAATTATTCGGTACAATAAAGGCCACGAGCTATTGCAGAGTAGGTTGAAAGGTGTATTTAACAATAAAGATGCGTCCTGGTTCCTCACCAATCCGTTCGACCCAACATTCTCGATGCGTGAAGCGAGAGATAGAATTGAGGACTCCAATAGGCAAGGCACTCTCTCAAGTACAATTGATAAGCTTGGCCTTAACTCGTTCCCGACCTCTAGCAGCCCGCGCGAAATGACTGGCCTTAAGCTCATCGCAACGGATAAATCGCTGAGCCTCGGGGCTTGTTATACCCACATATGTCCTTATAACTTTATTTGCCCAGAGCATATCCTACAAAAATTTGAAGGGCAAAAAAGATGTGCTCAATGTCCTTTTTCCGTTTTTTCTACTCACAACCTGCCAGCGATTGAAGCTCATCGGCAAAAAATGGCAGAAGAGTATCTTAGAATATGCAAAACAGTTGAACGATATACCGCAGGCAACGAAGTATCAACAGCCGAAAAAAGCCGTCTACAAGGGGAAATCAAAAATAGCGCCAAGGAGGTTATAAGCTGGATGCTAGTGGAGGAAGTGTTGTGGGCAAAGGTTGAGCTGCAGCAGGAGAGCACTCGAGAAGAAAAGAATAGAGACTTGATTACCAATGATCGAAAGACTATAGAAAGTGAGATTGTAAGAACTGAGTACAACCACGCGTCTGTCGAGGGCTTTCTCTCAAGACTGGACAGCGCTTGCACATACCCTGATTCTATATCTAGAAACTTTGAATACAAGATTGATCGCGCAACTCGCTTACTTATGATAAATGACGAAAACACCCTAGGCGCGGCAATGATGCCCTCAAGCTATCCAAGCGCAGTGAAATTAGCTGGAATGATTAGATCAAATTTAGAGTTTGATAAAATTAATATTGAACAATTCGTAGGCCTTATAAATCTGGATGATAGCGATTGGGAACAGGCACTGCTGTCATATCGACCGACTCATAAATAACTCACCCCCCAAAAAATCAGGAGAGATAAACTCTTCCTGCCAAATCCAACACCACTTACTACCCAGGATAGAATTGGAGGTTAGCAATGAAAACACCTAACACTTATAGATGGCAGCAGGAGCGCATACAAAAACGCTTGGAAATTATTGAGTCGGCGCTGACAGACATTGACCAACGCAAAGTCAAATTTCAGCAGATCACATACCTAGCCAAATATGTTGCAGAAGTCATCAGACATGCTGAGGCCCGATCACTTGAACAAATAAAAGGTCACGATTTAAAGGTATCAATAACTGGTGGCTGCCGAGGGTCTTCGCTACTTAAAAGTAAAATATATAGGGCTAGATTAGATATTTGGATGCGTCAACATTATAACAACCCGACGCCTGAGACCACCGAAATTACAGAGCTTCGATTTAAACTACTTAAACTCAGTAATGAGCACTCCATTACGCTCGACGAACTCCGAACACTGCAAGAAACCCACAGTCGCAGAGCCGATACTAATATGGTCACCACTGAGCGGAACGACGGAATGACAATAGCTCAGATGATTCTCAACCACTTTAAAGAGTTTTGTGAAATCCAAGATGGCGCTCTTATCGAACCCTCTCCCGGCAGACCTATTATAGTCCCAGCAAACTTGTTTGCTGCTTATTTGAAATGGACGTCTAGCCTCTATTGAAAAAATGCCCCTCAATAAAATCTAGAGATAAGATCTCATTTTGCTTATTCGTTGAACTAGGCTATTTCCCCACCCTCCTGAATTGCCAAGAGTCTAACCCATAGACTTTATATGATCGTATTCTCCGCGCACATCATCAAGCTGATGCCCTCTACTCTCTAGGGCCGGACGGGATCCTACATCCTCCAAAAGCTATTCTTGACCGATTCCTGTACTGCTCCCATGCCCTTTGTTGATACCTGTATGGCCATGCGTGCTTGACACCGTATAGAAAGCATATTCACTGATCAGCCATCCATTGGCGCCCTCAAACTTGGCCGATAAAAGGTCGTTGGTACTCGACAACCGTTACAGTTCGACCAATAGTCTTGTAAGCCTTTGAAAAAGCGACCAGTACAATTTTAACTTCAACTAAATCAAATCCATATATTGACAAAACTTCTTCCCCCGCTGAACACGAAGTCGACATATGACACTCGCATAGCTTGCTTTCCAAAGAGGATGTCCTAGCATAAAAACAATGGCACTCCTAGGAATTCCGTCATGGCTAAGATCTACCAATTCCCTCAACTACAAACCACCGAACTTCGTCCGTGCGGAACCTGTAGGCTCTGGTCAAGGAACGCTACAGAATTGAAGAAGCTTTATGAGCACTACGTGCTTTATGTTGTCACGAGTGATGACCACTTGGTGGACTCCATTATCCATGCATCACTAAATAACGAGCCGAACCCATTAAAAGTGGCTGCAGCATGGCAACTTGGCTCCACCCACTATAATGACCATAAGCTGCGCACCATATTGAAATCGACATTTCAAAATCTCAGCCAAATACGGTTCATGCTGATGCATAGGCTTTCCACCGCTGATGAAAAAATCAGCACGGCCAAGAGGAACATCTCAAAACCCTTGACTGACGGCTATGGCCTGCCAAAAATGCGCGCCTATAAAATTTTCAAAAAAATCTGTTTGGCCTCCTTTAACTGTGAAAGCGACGAATGCTGGATTGACAAAAAAATCTCATATTCGTCCTTTACGGAAGCCTTGCTTACTCACTTGATACAAGATGGCCTTATCAAAGGTAGCATTCTAAAATAATCGATCGCATTACTACACCCTCAGGCATAACCACTCATAAAACACATTATAACGGTTGCGAAAATCATTTCACTTGAGTAATAACGTTACGGGACTGAGGTAGTTGAACTTATTAATGAGCTAGACGTCTTCAAGACATCTGCAGGTATCTGGGCTTTTACTGATATGGAAACAGCAAGCTCGTGTGACATCCATTACTCCCGGACGCCTGTTGCTGTAGCTGCCTATCCAGCTATTGATCCTATATTCGCCGCAGGTCGCATCCCAAACTATGCACTTGTAGATTTGATCATCAAAATTCCGTGCATGGGAGCAATTGAACACACCGCGCTAGCCTTTATCTGCGGTGCAGAGCCGCCGCTTTTTCCTCCAGCAGCCCAGCGAGGAGAAATTCTTGGAGAAACCGCTTGGAAGATTGTGAATGAATATGGCTTAGAGAGCTGTTTCACCCAGCTCAGGCCCTATGGTGATGAAGGTCGTCACTACACAATGCGACCTCAGGGGTTCGACTATCACCCATAAGTCTTTCAAGGATTAATTTTTCCATTGAATAGCGAATAAGCCCTCGCTATTTGCCACTTATCATTCCTAAATTCCGCCAACACTTCATACCCTTCACAGATCGGCAATACAAACACTGAAGCAGCGCGCAAACCTAGACTGTCAATACATTGCAAATATTTGATATCACCCAGTCCTCAAAGCCCATCTTTCAAAATCAAAAAAATCATACTTGACAATTCGCCACCTCTGCACTTTATTGAGAAAACATCCCGCTAAACTTGGTGCCATCATGATCTACTCACGAGTCTTACAAGTCGAACACGAACAACCAAAGAACGAATATGGCGAAGGAGCTTATACTATCTTCAACCTAGTCCAGCCTTTCACGCTTAATCTTAAAAAATCAAAAAGCGTCTGGATCCAATCTCTTGCGGTACTATGGAACAACCAAATTGATACCCGCATTATTGCGATGATCGAAACAGCTCTAATCGAGGGTGCGCTGTCACCAGTACTGCTTCTCCAAGCAACAAAGGGAACTCTCAACATCGTGCATAGCAGCCATACTAGCCACAAGACTCAAGATTATTTCGAAAATACTTGGCATGAAATCGCGGGGAACGCCTGGTACGACGAATGGAGTGCAAATTTCATCTGTGACTCGCAAATTATCTTCAACGACTCAGGTGGTCGTATATTCCGCACTTATGCCGAAAAGATCCTGAGCGATCATAAACTCGGAATGCGCCTGTTCACCACCGACATGTTCCTTCACCACGAGGAATGGGAACCCGAAAAATTATTGGGGCCCAGTGAGTACCAGCCAAGGGGAACAGAGAACGACGATCAAGTTCCTGACGCCTTTGACGACAACATCAGCTTCTAGATGGTTCGCCTCAAGCGCTTTTGGCAGGCCCAATTAAATGACTCACCTGTAGGACTATCATGATGATCTCACTCGAACAAGTCGATCTCTCCAACTCACACCAATACGTGGTAAAAGCAAAGATTCTTCTTAATGAGCTTGGCGTTTTCAAGGATCCTCTAGGTACCTGGGCATTTACCGACAAGAAAACGGCAAGCTCGTGTCACATCCATCACTCCTGCATGCCTGTGGCTGTGGCCGCCTATGCGGCAATCGATCCTATCTTCGCCGCAGGTCGTATCCCAAACTACGCACTCGTAGATTTGATCATCAAAATTCCCTACATGGACGCAGCTGAATACACCGCCCTGGCTATTATCTGCGGTGCAGAGCCGCCGCTCTTTCCATCGGCAGCCCAGCGAGGAGAGATTTTTGGAGACACCGCTTGGAAGATTGTGAACGACTATGGCTTAGAGAGCTGTTTCATCCAGGTCAGGCCCTATGGTGATGAAGGCCGTCACTACACAATGCGACCTCAGGGGTTCGACTATGACCACGATGAGCCTATTCCAGAACTATTGAAGGCCATGCGTAAGGCATACCGATCCATGCGGCCGGTACAGCAGATCATGGTTCTTACCCTGTTGCACCTTTACCGTGGGGAGCGCGACAAAACTTTTCTCATCGGCGGATGCCCAACAAAAATTTCTGCAGTAGAGGCTCTCAAAGCCCTTCGCCAAGATGGCGAGGCTTTGAAGATTTGGGCGCACCTTGTAAGTCATTACGCCGGGTGGTGATCTCTCGGATCCGATTTTCCAGCCGTCTTCGAGTCCAGGAATGAAACCACAGCCCCTGCGGGGAAACACGACATCTCCCCCACCTTCACCAGGTCTCGTAGATTTCCAAGGCACCTCCGCCATAGTGGGGAGAACAGGTAGCGCAAACGGTGAAAGCGCCCAGCCGCGCTTGCCTTGCCCCCTCACCAGAGGGGATGCTGAAGATATTCCTGGCTGAAACGAGCCCTGCATTTGCAGGGTTTCGTCTTTTTGAGGTGCGATGGCGATCACTGCTTCTTGCTCCAGTCCTCGAGGCGTTCACACATATCGATGACGATCACTTTCTCAGCAGTGCTTGCGTCAGCGCCCTTGGAAAGGACGTAATCATCGGGCTGGTCATATCTAAACACCCGGCCCTGGCGAACCAGGTCTTCATAGCAATCCACAATATCCTCCAGGCCGGAGTCTGAACGCGTCATCAATACCTTCGTCTCAGGATCGAACGCCTGCAGCAACTGAGTCAGCTCAGCGACTTTCATGTACACCTCATACTCGATAAACAGCCGGCGTAGATACTCAGCTCAACCCATGCCATGCTGATCTCAGCATAGAAGGCCTCCCCCATCACATAGCCGGCTCTTCGAGCGCGGAGCTGCGACATAAGGCTCACTGCATTGCTAGCTAATTCAGTGGAGGGGTTGAAGCTTTTGCATGAGAACTCGCCGGCTTTCCACCAAAATTTGCCGATTCCGGTGGCCAAAACGATGTCAATGGACTTCCGAAGCGTTACCTCTGCAGCGCTGGGCAAGGGGTAAAGAACACCGCAAACTTTGGAGCTCCAGAGGAGAGCTGATGAGCTGGTCGGTCAGATGGGGCCTGTCTTGTACAGTGTCCGGCATCCTCGGACTCCTACCGGCCAGTGCCCCTTATAAAAAGGGTTGACATAAGTATCAACCGCCGTAGGATTGAGGAATGGTTGGCACTGAGCTCCAATGAGCGAAAGCTTACGACTCCTTGCAAAGACCACGAAACATCCGCCCCGGCCTCGAGCCGGGGTTTTCGTTTATGGATCACACGAACCGTTCTATCCCCTACATCCAAGCGGCCATCACATATCGTCTGCTCCTTGTCGGCGAGCCCGCAGCAGCGACGCTCTCAAACCGCCTGCCAACCCCGACCGCACACCCTCCGATCGCCGTGCATCTTCCTAAACCCCTCCAAACGCCGCCAGAAGTCACCCTGCCTCGGACAGCCGGAAGGACGCGACCGGGGCAAGCCGTGCTGGCGAACATGCATGTAACTTTTTGGGCGACTGGAAAGACAAGCTGATCTGCGACGACTTCGCCGGCTACAAAGCTGGTTTTGACCATCCACCTGTACAACCTGGCAACGCAACACACCCCGAACCTACACGCCTGCAACCACTCATGACTTCCGCCAACGCCACTGCAGTCGATCGTCCTGATCCAGAACCCACATGCCCGACCAGATCGCCAACCAGAATTGTGCCGTTACTAGCCACGGGATGCTCATGACCCAACCAATGGCCTTGGCACCTACGCGCACCCAAGGGGCAGCGTATTTGGGCCCGCCATTTCCGACGGGGACGTACATACCCGAACAGGAAAAAGTGCCAAACCAACGCCAGTAAATTTCTAGCTCCTGCTTGGCAAACTTCACTGCATCCAAATTCCAATGCATGTCCCAACGCTCAGACCACTGGGAGTTAAATGTCGACGTTTGGGTCAAGGTCTGCGTCATACCCTCCGCGATAGGGATATTGCGCCCATCACTCAATTCGATACTGCCGTGACAAAAGCGGTAGGTATCCAAAGAAAACCGCACCCTGTCATCCGTCACGTCGATAAGCTCGCACACTGGCTGGTTGTTCAACTTGAATACGGCGGGTGTCTCATCTACATCAACTGCGATGATCCGATCTTGGTACTTGACCCCCATGCCTCGACCTTCGAACACACATTCAAAACGGTTGACGGTGCCTTGCTTCGCTCTCAGAGCAATTTTGGACACCTGAGGATGCGGATCAGTGGACTCCGCTAGATAAACGCTGCACTCCAGATGCTCGCCAAGCGGCTCCCAAAATGAGCCAAGGCTATACCTACTTGTCCAGCGGCGATGTGAGTGGAGATAGGTTTTGTAAAACAGGGCCTTCTCGACCTTTCTCCAACACCATCCAGCCGCGAAAGCCAAGATTCCCCAAGGAACTGACAGGTTCATTCACTCTTCCTTTTATCTAAGCCTTGCGTAGCAGAGGCCGCGTGCGGCCTTGAACGCCTTGACCGCATGCCTCATTTGATGACCGATCCGTCGATGGCCATTATGGATCTGAATGCTACGCCATGAGCCTCAAACCCAAGCTTTGGCCAGTCAGACCTGTAATCTAGGCAATCATGATGATGTCCATGCACGACCATTTTTGCGCCCATTGCCTGGGCTAGTTCATCGATCTCTGAGAAACCGTGAGGGTGGCAGCTGGGAGCCTCATGGCAGACCAGAATATCCGCCTTCTCCATAGCGAGCGTGAAGTAGTCGTCCGGGTAGATTGCAGAAAGCGCGTGCTGCTTTTTCGTCGCTACGATGTCTTCGTGCTGAGGTCTGAGCGCCAGGCTCTCGAGAAATTCCCGGTAATTCTGGATGCCGGTATCAGGGCTGCCTGGTAGCCAGACTTGGGACTCGAAGGTGCCACCCAAACCAGCTATGCGATGACCTGCAATCTCCACTACCCGACCATGCAGGCTGCGGTCAGCGGAGCCGCTGCCGTGAAGGTTGTGCCAATAAGCCGGCCTATCAGTGTCATGGTTGCCGTGAATGAACCAGACCTCGGTGAGGCTAAGGATTGGGCGCAGGATCAAGTCCAATGACAAGCTGCATTCAAGATCGCCAAGGAAGACAACAGCATCAGGCCGGTGGAGCTTCACAAGCCGAATCACGTGTTCGAAGCCCCCGTGCACATCGCCCAGAAACCAGATCACTGACTCTGCCCGGTTAAGCGTATCCGTTGATGATGTCGCATTGGCACATTGCAGCCCCTCTAATGTAGCGACTCACCTAAGGCCCCGGCCTTATGAACTTGGTAGTCGATGACCGTCTGATAGAGATGGCCTGCCTCAAGGCGCAGACGTTCAGTCTCAGCCGCAGATCGCTTGTGCCACACCGCACCATTATAGGCTCAAATCGCTTCAAGAGCTTGCCTCATCAATGGCTAACCTGTTTCAGCCATCCAAAAAGGTGCGCTGCAATCCAGACATCTCTGGAAAACTTCCGTTGCCACCAGTACACGCGACGCCGCTGAGGATCGATACATAGCGAAAGCGCGCGAGTAATTGATAGATGAGCACGAGAGGTGTGATGAATCGCCCCAGAATAAGCTCAACGACATTCATGCACTCACTCATTCCACAACGAGTAGCGGGCGCAACTGCTCATCTCCCCTTGCCCTGCGATCTCAGCATAGGAGGCCTGGCGACAATACAGCCGATCTTTTCGAGCCCTAAGCAGCAATTGGCTTTATCCGGTATTAAATAGCGGATCCAGCGATCATCCGCATCGCAGGCTGTGTCAAGCGGGCCTCCTCCACCTACGGTGTGAGTGGGTTAATGTCACCAGCAGGTGCTGCCTTAATGACCAGGAGGATCTTAGCTTCCACGCCTCAGGCAACTGAATCTTCCCTTCAAGGCGCCTGTTCTCAGCAGAAAAGCTCCTCTGTGGCCAATTAAGATAGCAATTTGGTATCATAGAGCTCAAATGCTTGAACCTCCTTATCTGCATGAAGTAAGGGATTGCACCATGGGGTATAAATTTTTAATCAAGAAGCAAAATGGAGCCTGGCCAAAGGAAGGGTTACCAGCTTTTGTGCTCGAACAGGACAGGTGGGACGACTATGGATTCAGGACACAGTATCATCTATCTTACGTCACATTGGACGAGTCAGGGCACCGCATAGTTGATCACATAGGGCCCGTAAAGATTCTCCGCATAGGCCAAGCCGATAACGGGAAGGCGCAGGTTAATTCAAGCTTTGACGAATTGGATGATGATTTTTGCTCAGTGGGGCAATCTTTAGACTACTATCAAAGACTGGGACAACTCCCAAGACTCAAAAGAAAACAAGCATTGACTGGCTTACGTGACATTGTTTTCGAACCAGAATTAGAAGAAATCTTCCGAAATGAGAAAGGTTGGGCCACATCCTTATTCCGGGACGAAAAGGACGACAAGTATTTAAAAATCGCTTATGGCTTAGTAACTGGAGACTACACGGAGCTGCCGGGAGAAGAATTAGCCTTCTCGGTAAAATTCGATAATTGGCTGAATGGCTTGGATTTTGAGTTTATCAACCGTAGACCTTACCGACGCGGGCGATCAATCTTACCCGGTCGCATTGCGGTACTCGTAGGTGCCAATGGCTCGGGAAAAAGTACTGTACTCGCTCGCATCGCTCGACTAGCGTTCGCTACCATCGCAGAAAGAAAGGAAATGAAATCCCTCGGTGCTTTAAAGCCTCCGGGAATAGGATTTCCTCGCATTGTGACTATATCATTTAGCGCTTTTGATAGCTTTCTTTTGCCAGGATCAAATACACGAAACCGCAGAAAAATACTTGATGAAATGGCTTCTGGAACAGGTAGGTTCGCATATATTGGCCTGAGAGACCTCACAGCTGAAGGCTCAAGAATTGCAAGAGGCGCGGAGAGTGAAAGCAGTCCTTTCGGGGATGCTGATAGGCTCGGAGCCACCCGACTTAAATCCATTGAAAAAATCGCTGAAGAGTTTTACCTTTACCTATCCAGAATTACCGACCCCACAAAAATCACCATCTTAAAATGTTTACTCAAAGTACTCCTCGCAGGATCTGCATTTGATGAATTCTTAGATCGTGACTTAAGTGAATTAGATAAAGAAACAGTCCTTTCAGTCTTTCTAAAGTGCAGCACCGGCCATAAAATAGCCGCACTAGTCGTCACTAGCCTGATCGCTGTCACAGTGCCCTCATCCTTAGTATTATTTGACGAACCCGAAACACACCTACATCCACCTTTGCTCGCCGCCCTTATGTATGCCATAAGAGCAATAATGGAGAACAATAATTCGTTTTGTATCATAGCTAGCCATTCCCCAGTTGTTGTTCAAGAAACGCTGGGGGCAGATGTAAGTGTACTCAAGCGTGATGGCGACTGGGCCTTTGCTGAGGGTGTAAGCGGAGAAACTTTTGGAGAAAGTATCGGACTTATAACATCTGAAGTATTTGGACTCAACCCTGAGGCGACTGACTACCATCGAATATTGGACGATCTAGTGGATCGGATGGATGACCAAGAAGATTTAGAAGGCCTATTCTTACAAGGTCAAATGAGTCATCAGGCCAGGTCATATAGTATGAGCAGGCGCTTATTTCTGAAAAGGACGAAGAAATAGTGTGGAACCTGAAAAAACCTAGCCTAGCGTCTATTCGCTCCGACTTGGACGCGCTGTTCCCTGAGGGCGCTGGGGAAGGTATTTCCGACGATGACAAGCTCAAAATTTTAGAACTGTACAATGAATACGAGGAAGCGAGGGGTGAGCCTAACCCAGCGTGGAAGACAAAGTCGCTTTCTAATGACTCTAGAGAATTACTATTAACCGCATACGGGCAGGTGTCGGATAAAGGTGAGCTATCCTTGCTTCGGACAGCATTGAAGAAAGGTGCAAAGAAATGTCCCTACTGTGGGTTTGGCGAAATACGCGACCTAGACCATCACCTACCCAAAAAGCACTATAAATGTTTCAGTGTGTTCGCACTTAACCTAGTGCCCTCATGCTCAAAGTGTAATGGCCATAAACCACGAACGCCACCTTCTGCAAGGGAAAAATATCATATTCACGCTTATCTCGATGATGTCTCTAATTATAAATTTTTGGTAGCAGATATTGAGATTTCAGACGGTGGTTTGTCCGCAATATTCAGGATTGAAAAGCGCCCGGGGATGAGCAACGAGTTGACGAAGCGGCTGAGGCAACACCTTACCGATTTCAAATTAAACGAAAGATACGTTGCGCAGGTCACAAACTACCTAGAATCACAAGAGACTGGATTGGACGACAACTTCAGGCTGGGTGGCGCAGCTGAAGTCAGAGCGTATTTGCTTCGCACGGCCGATTCCATCGCGCGTACTAACGGCGCCAATGACTGGAGAGGTGCTCTAGTAGTGGCGCTAGCAGAATCGGAAGATTTTTGTGATGGAGGTTTCTATAAAGTGCTCGGTTTCACCTAGCGGCAAGCCGGCTCGTGCTGCTGCTAGTGAAAGCTTAGAATTCACTGGGCTATCGTTCACCGAACGAATATGCAAAAGGCTTGAGGCAGTTGGCTAATTAGCCAGCTTCTTGGCGTCCGTTGTCACGGGACAGGCCCACCTACGAGCTCTTGCATAGTATTTGAAACCGCTCGGAAATTGAACCTAGAGGTCGAAGCCTTTTTATTTCCCTTAGCTGGAGCGACCTCCCCCTGCTGCGACTTAATGGAGCCACAGGTCAATATTTGGGTGATGAAGCCATGGGCATCTGCTACGCCAGATTTGACCTTTTTAGCCGTCTGCCTAAGCCACCCAGCATGCTTCGGCGCGAGCTCCTGGATACATTTGCCTAGCCCAAAAAGCTCGCAGGTCGCTTCCAAAGCGTTTGTAGGCGGTGTTGTTCCTTGCCTTCCTGCCCTTCTAACCACTCGCCCCCGAACAAGCCTTTGCCGCGATGCACTCCGTAGCAAATTCAGCAGGATGCTGCCCTTGTGAGTCCCTGAGGTGAGAGGTGTCCCTTCCAAAACGATCCAACATTTTATACGTCCGCGCTGCCAATAATTTAGATGCACGTGATTTTAGGGCAATCGACTCAAGTCGTGTACCCGTCGTGCGAGATTATGGGTGAAGTGGATTTGATAATTGAACGCATCGGAACTTACCAATATCCTATACCGCGTACGAGTATAGGACATACGCAATTGCCTCAGTTGGCAGGGGCTTAAGCTGGATGCAGAAGAAGGTTGGCCCTTCGGCGGCCTGAGTCTCACTGGGCCAAAATAGGCACCACGTGCCTATGGTCGCTAAGGCTCGGGCAATGAACGGCACCACTCAGCGTGGGGTGTATTGATTGCCTTATGCCGGTTGTAGTCCGGACTGCCGTCGCTGCACCACACCGGGCCTCTCTCTCCTAGCGTCCTTTTCGCCTGATCCTCTGTTGATCGAGCGGTTCGCAACTGATCGGCATTCTCTGATGCCTTCGCTTCTTTGACGGCTCGCCGCGCCTCCATCAGTACGCGCACCAAGTGCTGACGCTCTTCATCAGAAAGTGCGGGATTGCTGCAGCGCCAGAGCTAACCTTTGACAACGAAATAGCGACCGTTTGGTGTCGTTGGATGCATAGCGCGGGTCTCATGGGCTGCTAGATATCAAAGACAACCAAGGGTCTGTTGTGACTGCAGGATTTTCCCTGTGAGAGCGAGCACCGTGTCACGCTCGAGGGCTCGCGGCTATCACCATTGTATTCAATGGCTTTACAGGTTTCGGATTGGAATGTGTTTCTACCCACAGCGCTCGCTGATGCATGTGCCAGGCATGATTTGCGATGCTTCTCCCTAAAAACAGCCACCAACAACTCAGCCTGGCTAGCGATGATGTTACGGCATTGGATGGCACACATCTGAACACAAATTCTTCGATAGCCGAGAGGGAGCAGTCATCCGGCGCCTCGTTTTTTGAGGCCTCCAAAAATCTGATCCCTTAGCTATTGAGACGCTTAAAGAAAACTAGTAAGGTCAACAAAAAATAATGGCGTATGGCCATAGCACCAAGGGGATACTGTAGTGATAATCGGCTTACTATTCAGAAACTTTAAATGCTATAGCGGTATCAATTATATCCCCGTTTCAATCGGTCATCATTTCAGCGCCTACATAGGTGAGAATGGTGCAGGAAAGAGTTCAATTCTAGAAGCACTTGATGTCTTTTTCAATGGTGGGCAATGGAACGTAAATAATGACGCTCTGGTAGGCGGCCTCTCAACTCGAAAGCCATTCATATGTCCGATATTTCTCCTCGAAAAAGACAAATGGACTTCCTTTGCAAGGACTACTAAAGAAAAAGAAGCATTATCTTTAGTAGAGAATATAAGCAAGGTGCTCTGGAGTGCAACCACGGATTCTTTCAACGCGGCCCAGCGAGAAGACGCCGCCAAGTTCATACAACATCGCGACCTATTAAAAACCAAAATAGATCACAACCAATATTTCCTTTGTGCCTTTGGCCAAGAGTACGAAACAACTGAAAAAAGATATATCTCTATTTTCGGGTCGATCGCAGAGCTACAGAATGTCATCGCAACAAACTATAAACAGCACACCCCAACTAAAGACTACTTAATCAGCGAAGCGACAGCTGCAATCAGCAAATTCGTTCTTCCACACTACACATATATATATACCCCCGCGGAAGTAGACGTAGAGAAATACACAAAAATTGAAAGCAGAGCAGTCCAGAAATTATCAGGAAAAAACATCGAGACAATTCTACGCAATGTTATTAGCGACACCACACTTAAGGATATCAATAAAAAGCTAGCTACTTTTATCACTGAAATTCAAGAAACTTTAGGTGACTATGAGTACAAAAGACCTCAAAAGCGTCAGTCAAACTTGACCTTCTCCGACTTGAGCTCAAAAGTAATCGAAACCTACTTCAACATCAGAGTACTGAACAAGTCTCACGGAAAAACGCGAACCCCTGTCAGCCAGTTGAGCTCCGGCGAAAAGAAGAAAGCACTAGTAGATATCGCATTTGCCTTTCTCAAAAATAATGGCGACCTAGGCCGCGAGGTGATATTTGCAATGGACGAGCCAGAGGCGTCCTTGCATACAGGAGCAATTTTCGAACAGTTTGAGAAAGTTGCGGCCCTGGCAGATTTAAACATTCAGTGTTTAGTCACCACTCACTGGTATGGTTTTGTGCCAACGCTAGCGAAAGGTGCAGCAATAAACATTTTAAAAACTGCTCAAAGCATTGAGACATCACTGATAGACTTATCTTTTTATAGAGAAACCGTAAGGCGACAAAAGGAGAGTAGCAAGGGTTTGCTTCCAGCAGATATCGGCCTCAAAAGTACAAATGATCTCATTCAGACCATTATGTCTTCCCTACGAAAAAAAGAACCCTATAGCTGGATTATCTGCGAGGGCAGCTCTGAAAGAATTTACTTTGAGCAATATTTCAGGCCTGAAATTCTTAGTCGCAAACTAAAAATTCTTCCAGTAGGCGGCGCTAAAGAAGTCAAAAAGATTTTTGACTATCTAGAGCTCCCTATAAAAGAAGACAGCAAAGAAATATATGGCAAAGTATTTTGCCTCATTGATACGGATGAACAGCAAATCGAGTGCGACTGCGCCGATTATAAAAATCTGAAATTACGACGACTACTCGATTTAAGTGGCAATATTATTTTAGTAAAGGGCAATGACAATCGAAAAACCCCACCAACCGAAATTGAGGATGCACTGGACGCTGAAATATTTCTAAAAACATTAGCTGCACTAGCGGTAAATGACCCACAAGTAGACGAACTTTTTAACAAAATACACAAGCCAGACTTCAGCAAATGCGCTCGCTCCGCTTTTGATTGGCGCTCATCAGAATACATTCAGCTAAAAACCATATTCAATCAAGAACATATGAAGTCAACTTTCGCGCACACCTACATACAGGAACTAACAACTGAAGAAAACACCCCTCCAGCTTGGATTGAGGAAATTAGACGCGAATTAACATAAATAGTCATCCTCCGATATATATCAGAGGGCATGCTTTAATATGACGAGCACACGACGTGGAGTCTTATCAGCAGGAGCCGTAGCAGCTGCACGGCTGCTAGCCTGCGGATCCAAGATATTATGATCTTGCGAAGGCTGTAGCCGTATTGCTTAGCCGTTCGGGGCCCGAAAACGGCTAAGCCTCGCTCTCATGGGGCGATAACGATCTCGCGGGCGGCTACTAGCCTTGGGTACAAACAGAGGCCACCCTTCCCGCGTGTAGGCATGACTAACGAACCTTTGGCCATAACATGCATGCATTCGCGACTTTAGCTCTGTGCTGTCATCCGCTCCGATTGGTGAATGGCAGGCTTGGGCAATGCCATGCGAAGGCTTTCACGATACTGCTCCGCCGGTGCCTCATGCATGACCTCTACGACAGCATCGTAATTTTCTCGAATGACCTTCTCGATCTCAGCAATCTCGGCTCTGAAGAATTCTTTCCGCCCATTGACCTTGTTGAGCCGGCCCGACGCAAAATGCTCGTGGAGCTTCGCTTCCAATGCAGGAGCGTTGTTCGAGAAAACCATCGCATGCACGTCGAACCAGAACGGTACCGATGCATCACCCAGCTCATCGACACGATCCATGGGTTCTAGGCGGCGAGTCATGCCGATCTTGTAGATGCCCTCTCCGAAAGCCCCTAGGTTCGAGATCACATACACATACCCGGCTTTGGCGTTTTTCTCGCGGTAATCAATGAGCTTTTCTTCGCTCTCCAGCTCGGCTCGGCCAGCCTCAACTTCGGCCAGCTTCACCAGCAGCGCTGAACGCTCCTCATCGGATTGCACTTGCTCAAGGCGAGCCTGCAGGTCACGCATAGCAGTCGTGAAATGCTTCCGCTCCTTGGCGATTTTCTCTCGCGCCGCGCGAATCTCTTGCTCGAGTTTTTGCTGCTCCCGCAGCTCTTCCCGGGCGCGTTTCGCCTCTTCCTTTTCCTCTTGCTTTTTGATCTGGAACTCATGGGCAAGGTGCAGCTCATCGAGCTTAAGGTCGAGGTAGACCCCAGAAATCTCTACGCTCATGATCTTGCCTAGCCGGTTGCAAGCTTCAAACGATTTGAGGATTCGCTTCTCTCCGAGCTCGACGTTGTCAAATTTCACGTTCGCCACGCAGGCATCAGCTTCGTTGTTGAACGAGCGAATCACCAACTTGATCATGTCGTTGACCAGCTTACGGCCTTGGGCCTGGCTGTTGTTCACCGTCCAGTTCAGGTTGCCGCTGGCCGCCTGCCCATTCTTGATCAGGACTTTCTGACGATCACGGATGTGATCCAGTCGAGCTTTGTACTCCTGGCTGCTGGTTAGCTTGAACTTAGGCTCATAGAGGGCAAAGCTTTCCAGGAGCAGCGTCTCTTCCCAGACGAGTATCTGTCCCTGCAGATCAGTGGAGCGCTGGGCGAGAGCCGCCAATTCCCTTTGAGCACGTTGTGTCTCATCGCGTACATCCGAGAGCCTGGCCTGCTCTTGCGCAATCAGCTGCTGAATATTCACTACATCCATGGCGCCGATCTTCGTAACCAGCTCTTGCAGTTGCGAATGCTGCAGCTGAAGCTCCGCAAGCTGTGTTTCAAGGGCTTCAGCACGCTGTCGATGGGCTGGGCCTTTCAGATAGTCGCTAAACGACATGGGATCCTTCCTCGTTTGAGTCGAATGCTTTGAGTGGGAAAGCACGAGGTAGATATGGATCGCCCGACAACGACCTGCAGTGCGGAGCATTTCTGGCGTTAGCTCAATACACCTCTTCCCTGCTGCGAATGAGCGTAACCGGAGTGAAATCAGAAAGCCATGATGAAGACAGCTAGGGTGAATAGGTTTACGAGTGACCAGCGGTGCTCATATCAAGCTGCTGCCTAGCTTCACTCAACTCCACCTCCGCTTGCCGTAGCTCATTCTTGATGCCCGTCCACATCAGAACCAAGGTGGCAATTTTTTCGCGAGAGGCGCTTAACTCCTCGCCCATCACAAGCAGCTCACTCTCAAGTAGAAGGCACTGGTGCTCGAGCAGCTCCTCTCTCGAGAAAAACCCGAAGCAGTCGCCCTGGGTCTCGTGTGAATTCTTCATAGCGCTCGTCACCGCATGGAGTACAAATGTTCTCCTTCTGAGCTTAGCGAGATACACTGTATGCATCAACAGTGCGTCGACGCAGGGGAACGCTCGTCACACCTCCTCGCTGTCCTGAACAGAGGAACATTCCATTCAGACTGAGGCAGGCCGTGACCTCTACGTGGCGTTACTGAGGACGAGCACATATGGAGGAGTTGTACATGTCACTGAAGTCATCATTCGCCATCGTGCTGCGGACGCTTCGCACCAGGCGAAAAATCTCGCAACGCGACTTCGGAGATACCAGCCGGACTTTCCTTTCCAAACTGGAAGGCGCCCGATCAAGCCTAACGCTGGACAAACTTGAGCAGGTGAGCCACCGGCTTGAACTGAGCTCATTGACGTTGCTGACCCTTACCCTGAGCCAGGAGTCTGGTAGAACTGCCGCAGAACTCATCGATGACGTCCGCTCAGAAATTGAGAGATTGGAACGCGATGGGGATGTGCCGGTCTTAGAACAGGCTGCCCGTCAATCGTGCATACCGCTGGCGTCGTAGGCACAGCTAACACAGATGTGCCCTCCAGCATCATGAATCACAGGCAGTATTCCTGCGAGTCGCCCGCTGGGTGTCGCATAACCTCAATCGCGCCCGGACGCCGCTGGTGATGAGATGGTCGGCCAAGGTTCGTCACTGCTCCAGGTTTCTTCAAGGATCGTTCTGAACACACCGCTGAGCCCGGGGTGCTTACCCGTTGCTTGGAGCTCTTGAACAAGCGCCTGCAGATCCCTGGCCTCTTGGGCCGTTAGGATCAAGTCGCAATAGTGCAGCCCTTCTGTAGCTTTTGTGAGCTGAGCTTTGTAGTCGTCCTGCATGAAAAAGCCTCTATGTGCGCCGGCGGCTACCCGTTTGCATGCTGGGTAGAAGAACCTCAAAGCTGTTCAGGATCTATGCGAGTAACCGACTTGTGTTCGTGCGACCCACTTCTTTTCAGCGCCGCCTGCATATCGCAACCTACCTGGTCTCAGCTCAAAAAAATTGGGGGCAGCTCTAAATTTGTTCACGAGGGCAAAGCTAGCCGGCCTGACGGCCGAAGAAAGCGACTTTTTTACCAAGCATCCTACCCAAAGTCAGGTGATCAACGCGTGCTGATGGTCAAAAAATAGACAGGATTTTCAGAGCGTAAAGGAATGGCAACAGCTGAAGCGGTAGGAGTGAAGCCTGATTTGGCGAGGGAGCCCGAGAGCTCGCTGCTTTTTGTTGATTACAAAATATATACTCCGTCTCGCAAAAAAAATTTCAAGGGGGGGGGTTGAAATTATTTTTCGTGAGCCCTTTTCTAATCCCCTGTCATCTACGCAAAAATGCCTGCTCTGCTGGGCGAACCAGCTCAAGCCGCACACGATCAGGCATCGCTCACATCCCGCCTTGGCGGGCTCAAAAGGCTCTGAACTGATGGCGGTTTCGAAACCGGCATCGAGTCAGTACGTCCATCCGCTTAAAGAGCATGGAGTCATTGATCGCCTGGAGCCTCTTCTATCCGCCCTACCGAAAGCAGACTCGCGATCCTGCATAGCCAGCGGGGCTACGCATTTGGTGCCGTTACTGATGGGCTCAGCAGATAAGACCTCGTTCTCAAGCCATAAAAAACCTCCGAAAGCGGAGGTTTCTTCAGTCCTTACGACTTACTTAGAGAGCCAGCTTTCTACTTCATCAGAACCGTATTCAGCTTTCCAGGATTTCAACTTCGAGTGGTTGCCGCCTTTGGTCTCAATAACTTCGCCCGTGTGGGGGTTTTTATATTGCTTGACCTGGCGAGCGCGACGCGGAGCTTTCTCAACCACTGCAGGCGCAGCACGGCGACCAGATTGCGGATCCAGTATGTTAATGATGTCACGCAAGCTGAAGCCGTACTTGGCCAGCAAATCGCACAGCTTGGTCTCAAACTCGATCTCTTTCTGAAGCTCACTGCTGCCCTTCATAGCTTCCAGCTCAGCCAACTGGGCAGCCAATTTTTGCTCAAGCTGACGAAACTCTGCCAATCGCGACATCGTGTAAACTCCCTAATATGTAGATGACCTTAAGAGAATCCTAACGCAGTTTTAGTTCAAAACCAAATAAAAATCAGGGCCACCAGTCCTCGACTTTCTTACTGCTGCTCCAGTAGCCGTACTCTGAGTTCGGCAAATCTACGGACAGGTCGATAACTTTAGAAATATCCACTTTTAATGGATCAAGGAGCTCAACTTGTTGTCTAGCCCAGCTAACCCACATCGCTAGTGCCATTTGAGTTGCTTCATCCTCAGGCGAAGCTTCGATTGTCGCCTCAATGAATGATCGCAGCCGCTGGGCGCGCTCCCAGCCTTCTAGATTTTTCATCACAATTTGACGCAACTTGTCCAGACGACGCTGCTGGTCAATCCCCTCTCTGCGCACTCGCTCCTCCTCAGCCCATCGACGGCGACTAGCTTCTTCGGATGATCGTTGGGCTTGCACAGATAGGGCGATACGAGCGAAACCTGTGAGGATCTGACCGAGCTTCGACTCAAGCCTCCCTGTCTTGCTGTCAGTCCAAGTTTTTTGAATGAGAACCTCGGATCGTGCGTCGACGATGAGGGAAAATACGCCAGTGGGCTCCCACCCAAAGCGAGCCGCTCTCATCGCGGTAACGTCAGGCCTCCATTGCTGCCCAGGCTTGAAAGGCTTCGGAGGAGGCGGTGGAATATCGAAGCGTCGCATCCGTTCCTGGATCGTGATGAGTAGCTCTTCCCCGTCGACTTGCACGAAGCTACCGTTACTACCAATGCCCCAAGTGTACCCCAACGACTCACTGGCTTTGATCAAGCTGTCGTAGAGAAGCGCGCAGCGATCCATCTCATTCCGGGATATGTGCGAGTTCAATACCCTGGTTTTGTCCAATACCAGTGCACTGTTGAGCTCCTTGGCCTTTCTCGCTGCACCAAGCCATTTTAGTACCAACGGATGAGGGTCAGTTAACTCCGTTGGCACGATCAACATCGTAGGATCTTTGATTACATTTTCTGGCCTCAGCCTGGCAGCCTTCTCGACATTCAAAACGTGAAACGTGACAGGTGTGGTAGAGGCTGGAGGCTTTGGACGACGCGGGCGCTTTGAGACCGGCTTGGCCCAGTGCCCCCGGGCAGGCAACGTGATCCCCGCTTTGCGGCAGGCCTTCGACAAGCCCACATCCGAGACACCTATTTCCTTTGCGATGATGAGAACAGGTCGCTCCCACACCATTTCAAATAGCTGCTGAGGTGTGAAGGTCTTTTCGACGTACATTACTCACCCTTTGTGGCATCCAAAGCGTTGTACCAATCAGCGTATGGCGAAAGGTCTACCCGACAGCGATTGTAGTCCGGGCTGCCGTCGTCCCACCAAACGGGCCCCCGCTCGCCCAGACGCACTTTGGCAGCATTCACTCGCGCACGCGCAGATTTGAGCATGCTCGAATCGTCGGCGCGCTTGGCCTTTTTGACATCTCGTCGAGCATCCATCAGGTCATGCACAAGGCATTGCCGATCCTGCTCATTCAATGAAGGGTTCGTGCAGCGCCAGAGCTGACCTTTGACAACAAAATAACGTCCGTCGGGTGTCGTTGGATGCATAGCGCAGATCTCGTGAGCGATACATCAGAGACACCGGAGTTGACTCAAAGGATGCATGTACGGGGGACAGATCGCCACATTATCTGACTCGTCCTTCGTGGAGGCAACGCAACCTGCCAGCTGTATGCACGAGGGGAGCAAGACAGCTTTCAATAGCGCCATAGAGCACATTTGTACTCCAAATATTCCTGTCACTGCATCCACCAACCACTCCTATCCTGCGTGTTTTCCGGAGCCCCTGTGACACAGGGTATCGTCGATGGCTGATCACTGAGAGACACAGGCAGCGTATGACTGAACATAACCAGCACGACGTACCGTCAGGCGCTTTGACGGCGCGGGACGTCTGCCAAGTGTTGCGAGAGGCGGTGTTCGGGCGCCGGACAATGACCAAGATTGGCAGCCAGTCCTGGGAGCAGGTGTACGCCTGCCATTTCGAAGTGGATGTAGAGGGATGGCGGATCACGATCTACAACGACTGTGATGAGCTGGACTATTGCGAGCGGTGCGTTAGCCCGGATGGGCAGCGCTGGGATTTCGATCCTGGTGACCGGACAGATCCGGTTGCCCTGTTATCGACATGGGAGCATCAGAGCCTGGAGCGCATGTTGAAAGCCTTGTAGAGCGTTTATGGCGTGCCCTACCGGGCCCAGCTGTCGTGAACCGAGCCATTCGCCTTGCGACGACTTGGCCCTTGGGCGACCTTTTATCAGCCCGGCGCGCTCCGCTTAGTGTCTGTCATTTAGTGATCTTTCGAAGACGGCTTGATGCCGCTAAGGCGGCTGCCGCTCCAGCCAGCCTCAGTCGGCTAAGCTGAATAGTATCGGCGATGGCAGTTGGAAAATTGCTCGCCGGGCCCTAGCCGGCCACTTCTAAAACGGACAGATTACATTTCGAGGGTGCAAAGGAAATGCGCAAGAAAGGTCAATCTTGGTTTCTGCCGCTGCTAGCTCTCCTCCTGATGATCTGGGCCATTGGCAAGAAAGATTCACCTAAAACTGAGCCACCAGTCAGCCAGGTACCGGTTAGCACTTTGGCAGCAACCTCGTCCGCAGAACCACAACCTACACAAGCCTCGGCGCCCGAGCATTTCGTCAACGCGGACAAGCTGAATTTGCGCGCTCAACCGGGAGGGAAAGTAGTCTCCAGCCTCAAGCGCGGGGAGAAGGTTCAGGTCTATGAGCAGAAACAGGAATGGGCGCGCATCAGCCTCGACGGCCAGCCGGAACGGTGGATTTCGTACACAAACCTCTGCAGCGGCTCGAACTGCTTCGTCACCCGGCAGCCGAAAAGAAACCAGCCAGCTCCCCAGCCTGCGCGCATCAACACGTCCGGCTATAGCTCTTCGTGCCCCTGCTCTTCAGGTCGAGTCTGTATAGGCCCCCGGGGCGGTCGCTACTGCATCACTTCTGGTGGGAACAAGCGGTACGGTGTGTAGTAGGGGCTTTCAGTGGCTAGGCTCCGCCGGCCCACCGAGCGCGCGCAGTTGATAGTCGGTGACTGCTTGAAACTGGTACTCCGCCATGAGACGAAGACGCTCAAGCTCAGCCCCCGTCACACCGTTGGCTTGAGCTTGGTGGTACCGTTTCAAAGCATCCACTGCATCGGTGTACATCGGATGGTCTGGAAGCAAAACCTTGCTGAGATCCTTCTTCATCTTGATTACTCTGATGACATGGGCATGGATAGCTCTGCGACGATGACAATGGCTCGACAGTTTTCAATATTTGGAGCATCGGACTCAACTAGATCCCAGTTGAGCAGGGAGGCCAGTTCAAGATTATTCAGTTTAGGCCACTCCCTCGGCGCGAAGCCCTTTAGCGTTCTGCGAATCTGAATGCTTACACTGTCATCGTCTCTCTACCGCAACAAAAGTGCAGCGGAAGACTCCCTCAAGAAACTGGGCAGCCCAGCAGGAGTCTCCATTGGCCTGTCCTGTGACAACGGACGCCCTGAGGCTGGTGATTAATCCACACAGGGTTCACAAAGGCTAGGACAAGGGGCTCTATCAGAACAACATCAATAAAGCCGTTCAATCAACGGCAATCCATTCATCTGCGGTCGAGCGAACAAGTACCCTTGCATCAAATCAATCCCCAACGCCCCCAGCGTTTGGCATTCTTCGTCAGTCTCAATCCCTTCGGCAATAAGCGTAATGCCCAACCGCTCGGCCACCAATACGATACCGGCGACGATAGCCTGGCGAACCGAATCGTGGTTGATTCCCCGAGTGAGAGCCATATCCAGCTTGAGTACAGCCGGCTGAAATTCTGCGAGTAGATTCAACCCTGAGTAACCCGAGCCGAAATCGTCAATCGCAGTGGTGAAGCCCTGTAGCTCGTACTCCTTGAAGATTGATTTCAAGTGTTCGGTGTCTTCGATCCGCTCGCCCTCGGTCACTTCGAACATCAGCAGATTGGCGGGGAAGTCGAATCTTCGAGTAGCCTCTAAGGTAGCCCGGATACATGTGCTAGCACGGTAGACGGCGTTGGGCAGAAAATTGATGCTCAATTTACACTCTTTCCGCCCCCCCAAGCCGAGCCCAGCCGCTTGCTCGATGGCCTTCACGCGACAGGCCTGATCAAAACGGTACAGATTGTCGGGCGATACCTTGGCCAAAATGTCCGCAGCGCTTTCACCGTTCAGTCCGCGAACCAGTGCCTCATAGGCGAACGGCCTACCTGAAGGCACATGGATTATGGGCTGGAACGCCATGGTAATTTCGAAATCCAGGCTAGCAAGGTCACGACATTGGGAGCAGCCAATCGCTAAAAAGGGCTGAGGGAAAACAGGTTTGCTCATGGGATATCGTAGGGGTTACGGAGTATGGCTTTGCAGAATGCTTGAATCTGCATCTCAAGCCAATCTCCCCCACCCAATCCATCTCAGTGGATTGACTGGCCTAACGTGCCGGCCTTGTGTAACTGGTAGTCGATGACTGTTTGATAAAGGTGGTCAGCTTGCACGCGAGGCCGTTCCACCTCGTCGACTGGTCGCTCTTGATCAACGGCTTGCTGATGGGCCAGTATCGCTTCAAGAGCTTGCTTCAAGAGGGACTCTCCCGCCTCAGCCATTCCCAAGATCGTTCTCTTCACTTAGGGTACCTGCAATGTCTGTTTGTGCGGTGAGTTTCGGACATCAGCATCCCAGATTCTGATCCGAAAGCGATAACCCTATGGCCGGTCGCTTACCGAATCGCCACGATGAACTATTGAGTTAGTGCATGCATGACGATCAGGCAGGTGAGTTCAGACAGTAAGGCCTGAGCATCCGCCTGGTAACCTTCGCACCACCGCTCGTGCCAATCCATCGGAGAACCCTGTTCCTCCCACTCAGCCAAGGCAAGTGCGTTGACGATCTCCATCTCAAACCAAATAGACTCCCACCTGGCAGCATCCGAGACCAGGGTTGTGTTCTGCCAGACAAACTCCGTCAGCTCCACGAACACCGACCACGACTTTAGATCCTTGTGTGCGCCACGGGCCAGTGCTATGAGCTCCGACGACGTGAGCATTGCTGTTCTACTATGACGCATTGTGGATATTCAAAATCTCGCACCTGATTAAGCTGCTTCCCGCTGAGCTGCTCGTATAGACCCTAGCGCCGCTACAAAATCTTCCGACTTCACTCGTTTGACACTGCAAGCGTTCCATAGTGATGGAATAGCATGAGTCTCGGCTGCAAGCAAAGCAGCCTCCCAGTAGCCTTTCAGTTTCAAGCTGCCACCACCCACTGCGAGACGCGAGGGGTTGAGCAAATTTATGATACTGGCCATCCCTAGCCCCAACGCCTCACCACCGGCCCTCACTGTTGCCGTGGCGATAGGGTCATCATCATTTGCCAATCGAGCGAGAGCTTCTCCACTGACGCCAAGCAAGTTGGCCATAGCCCCGCCACCGGCTATCTCATCCAGCCTCTTGACGGAACCATCAACATGCAGCGGTAGATACCCAAGCTCCCCAGCCCAGCCATTTACACCACGCAATTCCCGTCCGTGGGTCATGAATGCAGCACCGATGGCTGTGCCCGCCATGATCACGCCACCAGTAAAATCATTACTAACATCCTGCATTTCTTCCTGTAGGCCTCGACATCATTGATGACTGTTATTTGGCAACCAAGTGCTTTGAGGGAGGTTTCTGGACGCCAGCCTGTCAGATTTGGCAGGACATCGCAGCTAACGATCTCGCCATCAAAAGCGACAAGGCCAGGTACAGCGATACCAATCCTAACCGGGCACAGATTGACATCATCGATGAAGGCGTGGAGTTGGGCAGAAAAGTCTTCGGGGGAATAGCCAGGCCCCGTTTCAAAACGCTTTGAATAAGCTCCGCATACTAGCAATAACTTAGTACCGCCCAAGTCGGCGCCAATAATGATCTCATTTCCTTCGACGGCACTGTGCATTGCGATACCTTTGGTTAGCAAACGACTGGGTGGAAATATTCAGCACTTGAGTTGGAGTGGTGCATCCTCTTCAGTTGTGCGGACTGGGGAAAGCTTTAGACATTGCGCACGTCACGGCAAGTTGCCCAGCTCATCGCTCGTGATGCGGATCAAGCCTTTACCGCTAAAGGCTCGATCCTGCAGGCCTTCAAGATGATCTGGAAGACGCTCGAGCGAGGCGACATTCAAACTCTCAGGCTTCCACTCGCCCCTCCCCGATGAGGTGAGAACGCTCTCGCCTGCGTCTACGAGGTCTTGCCAGGCACGATCGTCACCGAACGTATGCAATGCCCACGGTGCACCTCGTGCATCGAAATTGTCCGAGTGACACTGTCCGAGTGACACACCTGACTTCGCTGCGGGTTTGGAAGTCAGATCTGGGCTTTAAGAAACAGATAAAAAAGCTCAGACTGCGACTTGATTCCTAGCTTACTGTAGATATGCTTGCGGTGAACCCTTACAGTTTCAGAAGATATCGAAAGCTTCCGACCTATTTCCTTGCTTGAGCAGCCGCTTAGCATCATGCGCGCAACTTCGAGCTCCCGCACTGTCAGCGGCGTTTCGACTTTATCTAAACCATTATCCAAGTGGCTTTGCCACTTAGGTGAGGGCGCGATATCCACCATTCCTTTTTCAAACCTGAACCGTTGGCGCATCGTAGCCAACACCCAGGGCTGCACTAAATTGAGTAGAGCGATCTGAGGCTCACTGAATCGCAGTCGGCTGCCCAGTGAAAGGCACAACGTACGCCCTGGGTCGAGTTGAACATTGTATTGAATTTCGTCAGCGACAACATTAAGTCGGAAATAGCGTTGATAGTAATCAGTTCTCTCGAAGCATTCAGGAGCTACGTCGTTTAAATGTACAAGGCCACTGATCGTCGCCTCTCGGCTTGCTCTATAGAACGGATCAAGGAGATAAAGACCTTTCAGATAATCCTGGAATAGTGGGTCTTCTCCACCATCTGCACCGGGAGATTCCGCATACACCAATGGCCGACCATCACTGAAAAGAAGCGCAACCCAGCTATCGAATTCAACGTATTGCTTCAGCAGTCTTACGAGACGGAGCCAGAAGTTGGGCTGATCCAGTGCTTCGAGCAACTGTCCGACTGAGCGATGCCAGGCGATGTCCTGCAGTGTAAGGTTCATGTCTACCCCATATGGGTTACCACAAGGGCGTAATTACCCTAGCCAGAGCAGCGGCGGCATACTCAATCGGGCATGGCCAGCCCGGTGCGCCTCTGTGCCACTTTACCTCAAGCTGCCGCGGTAGCTGTGCCAGACCTCTTCTTTGTCAAGCATGTGACCACCGCCGCGTCGTCAGGAGCGAAAATGAAAGTAGAACTGATCCAATTGGCTGGTCGCGACGGTGACACGGCTTACAACCTGGAGCGAACCCTCGAGGCGATTCACTCCTGTGCGTCAGACGCGGATCTCGTCGTGTTTCCGGAAACTCAGCTGATGGGTTTCCCCACCGAACAGAACATCTCGTTCATAGCCGAACCCCTCGATGGGCCCACGATCACCGCCGTGATCCATGCAGCGAAGCAGAAAAACTTAGGCGTTGTGGTGGGCCTTGCAGAAGCCGGTGAAGACGGTCGATTTTACAACACGACCGTCCTGATTACACCTGAAGGCATCGCCTTGAAGTACCGAAAAACGCATCTCTGGTCATCCGACAAGGGCATCTTCACTCCAGGTGACCGCTACGCGACAACGCTTTTTAAGGGCGTTCGGGTAGGACTTCTGATCTGTTTCGATATCGAGTTTCCCGAATCCGCGCGGGCGTTGGGGCAGCTCAGCGCAGACTTGATTCTGGTCACCAATGGCAACATGGATCCCTACGGGCCAACGCATCGCACGGCGATCAGCGGACGGGCGATGGAGAACCAGGCCTATGCGGTGATGGTCAACCGAGTCGGCGTAGGCGATGGGAATTTGATTTTCGCAGGTGGAAGCGCGGTGGTTGATCCATACGGCGAAATTCTTTGCGAAGCAGGTCGCGAGCCTTGTCGGATACAGATGGAGATCGATATGTCACGCGTGCCAGCTGCAAGGAAGGATTACAGCTATCTGGCCGAGCGCCGCTTTAACCTTCCCGGCCAGCTCAACGAGCATCCTGATGGGTTAAGGGAGCTTCTCATCCCGGCCAGCTGAGTCGCTCAGCAAACCTCATTTATATACATGCCAAGGCCTCGGCTGCGCCTTGGCAAATCCACTCCATAAAAAACACAAACCGGAGTAATAGACATGGCCCAATTGAAGCGAACCCTTTCGCTGAGTGCGGTTACGCTGTTCGGTATCGCCTACATGACGCCGATTATAGTCTTAGGCACCTTCGGAATTCTCGCCGACACCACAGGCGGATCGGTACCTTCAGCCTACCTTGCCGCATCCATCGCTATGCTCTTCACAGCCTTGAGCTACGGAAAAATGGCGAAGGCATTCCCGGTAGCGGGATCCGCCTATACATACGTTCGAAAATCCATTAGCCCGAAGCTCGGTTTCCTGGCCGGGTGGGCAGTGCTTCTCGATTATCTGTTCCTTCCCATGGCCATCTGGCTTATCGGTGCGGCCTATTTGCATTCAGCGTTCCCAAGCGTACCTCACCCGTTCTGGGTTCTCGCCTTCATCTGTCTCACCACCGTTATCAACATCGTTGGCCTGCAGTTGGCCAAAACGATCAACGGCGTCCTGATGTTGCTGCAGTTCTTGGTATTGATAGCTTTCATCGGGCTAGCTGCGCACTACGCCACCGGGGATCTCAACCAGCCCCTCTGGTCGCTCAAACCTTTCTACCAGGACAGCTTCCAACTGCCTCTCATCATGAGCGGCGCGGCCATTGCCTGCTACTCCTTCTTGGGCTTCGACGCGGTGAGTACTTTGACCGAAGAAACGCATGAGCCGCGAAAAACCATTCCTCGGGCAATTCTTCTGATCACTGTGCTGGGCGGTATCATCTTCATCGTCGCAAGCTATTTCGTACAGCTAGCACACCCTTCCACAGATTTTGCGAATGCAGACTCAGCAGCTTATGAAATTGCCAAAAATATTGGCGGTGACATCTTTGTGAGCTTCTTCCTGATCGGCTTGATCGTTGGCCAGTTCACCTCCGGCTTATCAGCGCAGGCAAGTGCTTCTAGACTTTTGTTCGCGATGGGCCGAGACGGCGTCCTCCCGAAGCGCCTTTTCGGTCGCTTGAGCGAACGTTTCGGCACACCCGTCATGAGCATCATCCTCTGCGGCATTGTTGCCCTGCTGGCGTTACGAATGGACGTTACCACCTCGACCTCCTTCATCAACTTTGGCGCATTCCTGGCGTTCAGCCTCGTTAACCTCTCAGTGATTTTTCATTACTGGCTTGCTGAAGGAAAACGTGGCCCTAAGGCAGTAATTTTGTATCTCGTCTTTCCTTTGAGTGGATTGGTAGCGGATCTGTGGCTTATGGCGAGCCTGGATCACATGGCTATCTACTTAGGACTCGCTTGGCTAGCCGTCGGGATGATCTATTTAACCGTCATCACCGGAGGTCTGCGTCGGCAGCCGCCCGAAATGCACTTCGAAGAAGCATGAGCAAGGGATAGAAGGTACCAGCACTGACGATTCAAGCCATGCGCCGCCCACCTAATCAAGCACCTGCTGTGTTGGATAGAATTAGCTGTTACTACCAGACGTTGACGTACCCCTCTACTGAATTTTCACGCAAAATAGGACAGTTTTAACCTACCCTACAAGATTGACCTCGCCCGCCTAGTAGCGGGCATTCTTTTGCTCGCAATTACCATCGGCTCGGGCCAATCGTCCGGTAGGCTGTCCGTGACTTGTCCCAGAGCAAGACCAAGCCCGAACTTTTTTCTCGTGGAATGCTGGGCAAGCGAGGAGTCAATAAGCGAGCATCAGCAGACGCTTCACTTTATTGAGGGCCTTAGAGAAATTGAACCCTCCCACTGACACAGATGTATAAACTCGAAGAGCGCGCGTTGGCAGTACATACCCGAGCCAAGCCCGACAAGCGCTTCTACGGGATCTACCTCAGTAAAGCTGGCGAGGCGTTGCTTCTCCAACTCAGCAGCATCGCCATCGAGAGCGACCTTGAGGCGACCTCGGCCCTTTGTGATAATGAGCGCAACACGCTGTTTGAATTACTCAAGAAGGTTTACCAGGACGGAATTTCTACGGCGGCGAACTGCTTCGCCTTGTGTCTGCGGTGCTAGGGGCCTACTTGCCCACTTAGTTAAACGCCCTCTTACTGACCAGCTTTCGCCTAAAGCCCCCGCATGCTTCACCGAATCCCCGCGATTCAGTCGGTAGCCATGCGCGCTACCGCTTCCGGTACAGAAGATTGCTTAACGATTACCGTCCGCGAAGGAATGTCCACGAACAGGCATTGACCATGGATGCCCCCGGCCATAACGACTTGGCTGTTACCATTGAAGACATACCATTGGCTGCGGTATGAGGCGCTGGGCGTCCATTCAGAGAAGTCTTGATTGGCGGCGTAGATAGCGGAATCCGCTCCGCGAATAACACGCTCTATCGCGCCTGGCGCAATCAACTGCTCGCTGTTGTGCTTGGCCACGATCACCGTTTTCGATAAACGTCTAAATACGTCCTTTCAGCGTCAGCCATTGCATTTACCCAATCATGGTGAATGTGAGTACAACGGTGATAGTGGCCTGACGTTATCAGCGGCTTGGCCACGTCCAAAGCCCTCGATTACAGCCTGAAACGCTGGGTAGCGCTGACGCGCTACTTGGACGATGGTGCTGTGCCCATCGACAACAATCAGGTAGAGAACCAGATACGGCCATGGGCGCTTGGCCGCTCGAACTGGTTATTTGCCGGGTCGCTGCGCAGTGGAAAAAGGGCGGCGGCAATCATGAGTCTGATCCAGTCGGCGCGTATGAATGGGCACGATCCGTATGCCTATCTCAAGGATGTGCTGATGCGGCTGCCGACACAGCGGGCGAGCGAAATCACGCAATTACTCCCGCAGCATTGGGTGCTTGCCTGAGACAGGCTAAGTGGACTTCGCCAAATAGTCAGCTCAAAGGCTGAATGGCATCAACAATTCGGAAGCGACTTTTCTCAGCATGTAGGTTTCGCGCAAAATTGATTGCCCCATCGAAGACTCGTGACGCTGCATGACGGCTTCATTGTGCGTGATGGCTTCATGCAGGTTGATCCAGACAGGCCGCATACCATTAGCGATTTCGTGGCTTTCCATTCTCACGGGCTCTAGCTGGGGCGCTACTTCGCATTGATAAAAATGCGAGGTCATGTGCATCAGGTCGTACTGTGGTTTCCAGTAGGGCCGGTACTCCTCGATGTAACCGTAATGCTGGAGCACCTGTATCTCACGAGCACCAGTCTCTTCCTCAAGCTCACGCTTCAGGCCTGTGACAATGTCCTCGTCACCATCAAGGCCGCCTCCAGGAAAGCTGAAGTCGTTATAGCGCTCGGTGAACAGCAACAGGATCTGTTCACCCCGCATCACGATGCCGCGTGCTGCATGTCGACGGAATACTCTGCCCTGCTTGGATTTCAGCTCGGGGTGAACAATTTCAGTTATGAGTCGCATATGGTCTCGTTACGGCAAGATCAGTTAGTCATCGTCCAGGGTGGCCATGGCATTTCCGCAGTTCTGGAAAGATGTGGCCAGTGGAACTGGCTCAGCGAAGCAGCAATACGGGTACAGTGGATGTACGCAGCATCGTCGTGGTCGTACTGCCTATCAGAAACTGCCTGATGCGTGAGTGCCCGTACGCTCCCATGACCAAGAGGTCAATGCCGTGCTCTGCCTGATACGCATGCAGTGTCGACTCTACTTCGCCTGGGCGGATCTCGGTATGCACCCGCGAGCCAGAAGAGGCAAGCGTGGTTCGTGCTTTCTCCAGCGCGTTCTGGTTGTCTTCAGAATCCGTTCCAACCATGACGATATGAATTGGCAGGCCTTCGCACAGCGGGCTTGAAGCAAGGGTCTGCACAGTCTTGCGGCCTGTCGCGCTGCCGTCAAATGCCACCATGACCGTTTCTGGCTTCTTAAACTGGCTGGTTGTAATCAAGATGGGACGGTGGATGGTTCGGACTACCGCTTCAATCTGGCTGCCAAGGCTCTGGGGTCTGCGCGTGCTGTCCTCACCGACCCTCCCAATCACCAATAATCGAATATCCTCTTGCAGGTCGCTCAGGCTCTCGACGAGATGGCCATGGCGCTGCTTCAGATCAGGTGACATGGCGCCAGAGATGACTGTACGCTCGCGAGCTTTTTCAAGCATGTGCTGCCCATGCTCCAAGGCCAGTTTTGCCCGCTGCGCATCCAGCTTAGCCAACTCTTCCAGTAGATGTTCTCTGCTACCGAGACCGATATTGCCACTGAGGTCAGCGGATGCAGGAAATTTCTCCCTATCCAGCACATGAAGCAGGGTCAGGGGAGCGCTGAGTCGTTGCGAGGCCCATGCTGCGTAATCGCAGACCGCCAATGAGGATTGTGAGTTATCAATGCATGCCATTACATGGGTCATTGTCGTTCTCCTTAGTGGCTCATGAGCTTGTCGATGGCACCGGGTTTGTCATGCACGCCGAAGCGGTCAACGATTGTTGCGCTGGCTTCATTAAGACCGAGCACTTCAACCTCAGCGCCTTCACGGCGGAACTTGATCACGACCTTATCCAGCGCTGCGACGGCGGTGATATCCCAGAAATGCGCCTGTGTGAGATCGATGGTGACCTTGTTAAGCGCTTCCTTGAAGTCAAAAACCTCAGTGAACTTGTCTGCAGAGCTAAAGAACACTTGGCCCACGACGTGGTAAGTCCGATGCGATTTTGACTCTTCCAGAGTGCTCTTGATATCCAGGTAGTGCCCGACCTTGTTTGCGAAGAACAGGGAGGCCAGCAGCACACCTACCAGTACGCCGTAGGCCAGGTTATGAGTGGCCACGACGACCACGACGGTCGCCACCATGACGAGGTTGGTCGACAGCGGATGCTCTTTCAGATTACGCAAAGAATCCCAGCTAAAGGTGCCGATGGACACCATGATCATCACAGCCACGAGTGCCGCCATAGGGATTTTGGAGAGCCATTCGCCAAGAAATACCACCATCAGCAGCAGGAAAACCCCGGCACACAATGTCGAGAGACGGGTGCGGCCACCAGATTTCACGTTGATGATCGACTGGCCGATCATGGCGCAACCTGCCATGCCGCCAAGCATGCCGGCAGCGATGTTGGCCACACCCTGGCCTTTGCACTCGCGGTTTTTGTTGCTGATGGTATCGGTAAGATCGTCGACGATGGTCGCGGTCATCATTGATTCGAGTAGACCCACTACTGCCAACGCAGCCGAATACGGGAAGATGATGCGCAGGGTTTCAAAATTCAGCGGAACTTCAGGCCAGAGGAAGATCGGGAGCGTGTCAGGCAGTTGGCCCATGTCACCGACGGTGCGGATATCCAAACCGAGGTAAATGGCGATGGCAGTCAGCGTCAGAATGCACACCAATGGAGAGGGGATCAGCTTGCCGATTTTCGGTACATACGGAAACAGGTAGATGATTCCCAGGCCCGCAGCGGTCATGGCATAGACATGCCAGGTGACATTGGTCAGCTCAGGCAATTGCGCCATAAAAATCAGAATCGCCAATGCGTTTACGAAGCCGGTGACTACCGAGCGTGAAACAAAGCGCATCAACGAGCCAAGCTTCAGGTAGCCGGCAAGGATTTGAAGTACGCCACATAGTAGAGTCGCGGCCAGCAGGTACTGGAGTCCATGCTCTCTTACCAGCGTAACCATCAACAGTGCCATGGCGCCTGTCGCCGCCGAGATCATTCCGGGGCGTCCGCCGACAAAGGCGATGACAGCACAGATACAGAAGGAGGCGTAGAGACCGACTTTGGGATCTACCCCGGCGATGATGGAAAAGGCGATGGCTTCCGGGATCAGCGCGAGTGCGACCACCAGCCCCGCGAGCACGTCGCCACGGACGTTGGAAAACCACGTTTGTCTAAGTTTTTGCAGCATAGAAAATATCCAAGGCAAAGCATCGCGCACGCCAAGGGAATGGCGAGCGAATCGATACAAATTCAAATTTTGAGGATTTTTTTGCTGTGTGCTGAAGGTGTAAAATCAGGCGTACAGCAGTGCGCACCCGCGAGCGAGGCTAGCGGAAGCAGGTTGTTGCGAGGGGGCGTAGCGCTAAGGCGGCGTAGGCTGCCAGTAGATCGTTTGGAGTACAGTCATGCTGGTGTTCCTGTAGCTCAAGGGGTATGCGGAGCAGAAGTATACAATGAAGCCATCGTCGATTGCGACCCGCTACCAAGCTCCGCATGAGCTGCGTCAGATACAGACTTCTCCGATGGGTACACCTGCGGGCAAGGCTTTGTTTTCCAACCGTTCTTGTCTGAGCCGGTCTGTGTGCTGAGAGGTGAGTTGGCCAGACGGTTACCGTTTGAGGTCTCTCATTTAGTGATCTTTCTAAGAGGGCTTCAGACCGCTAAGGCGGCTGGCGCTACAACCAGCCTCACTCGGCTAAGCTGAATAGTATCGGCGATGGAAGATGGAAATGAGGTATGCCTTCGAGGTTTCTCGATGCTCCGAATCATGCCGCAGGGCTGCTGAATGAGTCAGCTCTCACGCATATGCCGCTCTTGGCGCTCCTCGCGCTCCTTCGCCTCAATACTCAGCGTCGCTGTAGGGCGCAATAGCAACCGCCGCAAGCCAATGGGCTCGCCGGTTTCCTTGCACCATCCATATTCCCCGCGTGAGATTCGCTCCAAAGCTTCATCGATCTTGTCCAAGAGTTTTTTCTCGCGCTCCAGAAGGCGTAATTGCCACTGCCTCTGCTCTTCAACCGTACCCAGATCGGAAGGATCGCTGCTTGGCTCAAACTCACGCATCACCTGGAATTCTCCAGAGATGCGCTCTTGAAGCTCCGCCCGCTGACACAGCAAGAGCTCGCGAAAAAACTCCTGCTGCGCAGCATCCATGTAGGCCTCATCGGGCATTGATAGCAGTTCTTGCTCGGTCATGTCGGTCGCTTCCACATCAGTAATGAGGTTTATCAGGAACGCTGCGCACCGAAGGCGAGTGGTAACCCTTGGCAACCCTCATTAAGCCGCCTTTCGTGCCATGCAATCTGCCCAGATACGATTGTGGTGCTAACACGATGACGCAGCCGATGATTCTGGAACGGCGTCCACTGGCAGTGAGCAAGGATGGGATCAAGGCTGACGGGGCGTGGACTTTCAAGCCGCTCAATCAATGCCAGATCAGCCCAGTAACCTTCGCGCAGGTATCCACGCTCTTGAATCGCGAACAAATCGGCGACCGCATGGCTGGTTTTGTGCACCAGTTGAGTAATCGGCAGAATCCCCTCCTCGACCAACTCGAAAAGAGCCGGAAAAGCATGCTGCACTAGCGGCAGGCCTGAAGGTGCCGATGCATATGGCCGCTGCTTCTCCGCCAAGGTGTGAGGCGCATGATCAGTGCCGATCACATCGATACGGTCACAGAGCAATGCTTGCCGCAAAGCATCTCGATCCTCACGAGTTTTGATGGAGGGATTGCACTTGATGAGATTCCCAAGGCTTGCATAGTCACGGTCATCGAACAGCAGATGGTGCGCGCAAACCTCAGCGGTGATCAGCTTGTTTGCCAGCGGCCCGGGCTCGAACAATCCCAGCTCTTTGGCCGTAGTCAGATGCAGCACATGCAACCTTGTGCCGAATTTGTTAGCCAGCTCCACCGCCAAGCGGGAAGAACGGAAGCACGCCTCCACATCACGAATTTTCGGATGCATCTGCGGCGGAATGAAATCACCGAATTGCTCCCTGTAACGCGCCTCATTAGCCAGGATTGAAGGCGTGTGTTCGCAGTGCGCCAATAGAATCGTGGGTACGCAGTCAAAGAGGCGCTCAAGCACCTTGGGATCATCAACGAGCATGTCTCCCGTAGATGCCCCCATAAACACCTTCACCCCAGCCACATGGCGAGGATCTAGCCCCGCAACGATATCCAGGTTGTCTTTGCTTACGCCAAAATGAAAGCCATAGTTGGCTACTGAGGACGCCGCGCCCCGTGCCTTTTTGTCGGCAAGGGCGTCGACAGAAAGTGTCGCAGGATTGGTGTTAGGCATGTCCATGAAACTGGTGATGCCACCTGCGACAGCGGCTCGAGACTCACTTGCCATGGTCGCTTTATGCAAGGCACCTGGCTCTCGAAAATGCACTTGATCGTCGATCATCCCAGGCACAAGCCAGCAACCTTGCGCATCGATTTCGACAGGCACGTTTTCGCTACCGATGCTTCCGGCGATCTTCTCAATCCGACCGTAGGCAATAAGAACGTCGGCATCGAAGACTTCACCCTCGTTCACTAGCCGAGCATTTCTGATAAGGATGCGGGTCATGCTGGAGCCTCCCCTGGAT
The DNA here is from genome assembly GCF_036630035.1 of Pseudomonas sp. LTR0. NCBI lineage: Bacteria > Pseudomonadati > Pseudomonadota > Gammaproteobacteria > Pseudomonadales > Pseudomonadaceae > Pseudomonas > Pseudomonas sp. LTR0. Next base: position 1,492,088 of record NZ_CP123734.1, on the reverse strand, counting down.
TGCCAGTCACCACCACCTCATCACCGTCAATTACGTTATAGAAACAGCTGCGACGACCCGTGTGACATGCGGCCCCGACCTGGTCGACGAGTAGCAGCAACGCATCTCCATCACAGTCCAAGCGAACCTCCTTAACGTGCTGAACATGCCCAGATGTCTCGCCCTTACGCCAGAGGCCCTGCCGAGAACGCGACCAGTAACAGGCCCGACGGGTTTCCAAGGTTTCTCTGAGCGCGTCTTCATTCATCCAAGCAAGCATCAGCACCTCACCGCTGTCATGCTGCAGCGCAATTGCAGCGACGAGACCTTGAGAGCTCCAGGGCACCTGACTGAGCACGTCACTTAAAGCGAAGCGGCTTCCCGCCTCCGCCTGTTCGAGCTTGAGAAACATGATCCGAGATCCAAATCGCAACAGTTATGTTATAACATATCATAGATTTGCTCTAGCATGAGAATTTCACCTCCCAATTCAGACCCATTAGGTAAGCATTTATGAGCGAAGCCCCTACCCTCTCCGTCAACACTGAAACGTACGCCGACACCGAGCTGGCTTGCCTCGCGGGAGCTAAAGCTGCCCTCTATCGGTGGGCAGCAACCGTCGCTACTCGCGATGTCGACAAGATTCTTGAGCTCTATGCCACAGATGCCATTCTGGTTCCTACCCTGTCCAACCAGGTGCGTGATTGCGATGACAGTCGCCGGAACTACTTCGAGAATTTCCTAGCCAACGATGGCCTTGTCTGTGACATCCAGGTCTTCAAAAAACGGGTAAGCCGAAAGCTGGGTACCGTGGTTGTTGGAGGGCTCTACACCTTCGTCTACCGTGATGGTGGCGAGCAACGCGTTGTGCCAGCGCGATTCCTTTTCACTTTTGAGCGCATCAACGACGAGTGGCTGATCACTGGCCATCACTCTTCGATCGAGGCTTGATCCAATCTAGGCTTGTCCCTATACGGATGAGCCTGCTCTTCTGATTGCTCGCTTATACAGATTGACTCATGAATCACTTTCCAGCACTAGGAAGCTATCCTGCCGTACGTCTTCGTCGCAATCGTGCTGACGATTGGACACGTCGGCTGGTAGCTGAAAACACGCTGTCCGTAAACGATCTGATATGGCCAATTTTCCTGAAAGAAGGTGCGGGTCTAAATGAACCCGTGAACTCAATGCCAGGCCAGCTAAGGGTGAGCCTGAATGAACTCATTGACCATGTCGGGCGAGCCATGGAGCTCGGAATTCCCGCTATAGCGCTGTTTCCGGCGACATCACCAGAGCGAAAAGATAGCGAAGGCAGCGAAGCGCTTAATCCGGACAACCTGGTCTGCAAGGCAGCCAGATTACTGAAGTCGACCTTCCCTAACCTCGGTCTCATTGGCGACGTAGCCCTGGATCCCTACACCGACCATGGTCACGATGGCGTGCTGCGCAAGGGTTTGGTAGCAAATGATGAAAGCCTTGAGCTTCTGGCGCGACAGGCCATTGTCCAGGCACAGGCTGGCATCGACACGCTCGCGCCTTCGGACATGATGGATGGACGCATCGGCGTATTGAGATCAGCCCTGGACGCAGCAGATCTCAAAGACGTACGACTCATGTCCTATGCGGCCAAGTATGCCTCTGGCTTTTACGGGCCATTCAGGGACGCCCTCGGCTCCTCTGGAGCACTGAAAGGCGATAAGCGCACTTACCAGATGGATCCCGCAAACAGCGACGAGGCCCTGCTAGAGGTTGCTCTGGATCTGCAAGAAGGTGCGGACATGGTCATGGTCAAACCAGGCATGCCTTATCTAGACATCATTCAGCGCGTAAAGGCGACATTCGCCGTTCCGACTTTTGCGTATCAGGTAAGCGGTGAGTATTCCATGATCAAGGGCGCCATTGATCATGGATGGCTGGATCCGGACAAGGTCATCCTGGAGTCCTTGATGGCGTTTAAGCGAGCCGGCTGCAGCGGCGTACTCACCTACTTTGCCATCGAGGCCGCTCAGCGATTGACCCGCGGTTGACATCAAGATCTCGCAACGTTGAGCAGGCTGCAACGTCGCGAGAGTACGCTATCCCTCAGGCTGTTTCGGCTCTGGCCTGAGAGGCGATCAGACTGCCTGGTGGTGGCTGCTGCCGGAAGTAGCTATCCACCCCAGCGAAAATCGCATCGGCAATTTTGCGCTGGTGACGTGTATCGTGCAGCCGTCGACAGTCCCCGACGTTGGAGATGAAACCTGTTTCGACCAAAATTGATGGTATGGCGGCGGACTTGAGTACCGCGAACCCAGCCTGCTCAACCTTCGACTGATGCAGCCCCGAGACCTGTCCCAACTGCGAAAGCACCTGATGCCCAAGATCCAAACTGGTTGAAATGGTGGCATTCATCGACATGTCGAGCAGCACACCAGCAACCATCGGATCTTCTTTCCTTAGCCTCACGGCCAAGCCACCACCGACAGAATCAACCCCGTTTTCTCGCTGAGCCATCCAACGCGCCATTGAAGAACTGGCGCCATTCTGCGACAGCGCAAAGACTGATGCCCCTGAAGCGGTAAGTCTTGGGGCTGCATCAGCATGAACAGAAACGAACAGATCAGCGTTCAGACGCTGCGCTACTTCTGCCCGCTTGCGTAGCGGAATGAATATATCGCCGGAGCGCACGAGCCGAGCTTTGTAACCCTTCTGGGCATCAATTCGTTTAGCCAGCAGCGTCGCGATCTGGAGTGCAATAATTTTCTCCTGCTCCCCTTTTGCACCAACCGCACCCGGGTCTTTACCGCCATGTCCCGCATCAATGACTACTAGGAGGTCTCGGTTGACCTTCCCCTTTGCTTGTACCGGTGATTGCTGAGTAGCTGCTGCGACGGCACTCCCCCTGACAGGTAGATCAGGAAGAAGCAGCTCCAACTTACGCCCATTGCCTGAGATAGGCCGAAGCTCCCCTTGAATACCTGACTTGGCCAGATCCAGGACAATTCGCAGATTCCCCGTGGGTGTTTTTCCGCTACGTACAGCGCGGATCGGTGTACCGTCGAGCAAGAGACCGTCCAACGTCGTATCGAGTGCTGCTTGCTGAAGATCAAGTACCAAACGCGGCGGAGACTCCAAGCTGAAGCTGCTCGCAGTTACCGGGCCGGTCAGGTCAAGCAGAAGCTTGGTAGATCCCCCCGAACGAACGACACTCACCCGCCGAACTGCCTGGGAAGCCTGCGCAGCAAACGAGGCCGGCAGCGCTAGACCAGCCAAGATAAATTTCAACAAGCTACGTCTGTCCATACACCTTCCGCACATTCAAAAATTTCCGCTGGCCAGACAGAATCTCGGCACTTCATACGCCTTCAACCGCCCGGAACCCTGACACGCCCTCGCGATTTTTTTTGTGGCGTGCTCATGAGTGTTACGTTATAACATGGCTTTTATGGATATTCAGACTCAAGTTTCACGTTCGACAGGGGGGCCGCATGCAATTGACCACTAACCAGCAACGGGTGCTGGCAACCCTTCAGCAGTCGAGCAGGCCGCTGAGCGCATACAAGATCCTTGAGCGCCTCAAGAGCGAGGGTTTCAAGGCCCCCATACAGATTTATCGAGCACTCGGCTGCCTCGCCGAACGTGGTTTGGTGCATCGCCTGGAATCTCTGAATGCTTATGTGAGATGTGCTCCCCCTTCTACCGAGCAAGGGGTAAGGGCGTTTGCAATCTGCGACTCATGCGGCCACGTCGATGAGTTCATCGTCCCATCGCTCAACCGGTACCTCGGCACCTGGATGAAGCAAAACGTGTTTTCCCTGGGCAGCTCAACCATAGAGCTCCATGGGAAATGCGCGACTTGTAGCAAGCTCGATCGCACCTCCGACAGTTAGCACCGACGAGCCCCCTATTTTCGTCACCCTTTTCCGTGAGGCCTCCTGATGACAGCCCAACATTCAAGTGAAGCGAAAAAGCTTCCTGTGACAGTCCTTTCTGGCTTTCTGGGAGCCGGTAAAACCACGTTGCTCAACCACATTCTGAATAACCGTGAAGGTCGACGGGTCGCGGTCATTGTCAATGACATGAGTGACGTCAACATCGATGCTGCATTGGTTCGTGAGGGAGGCGCAGAGCTTTCCCGTACCGATGAGAAGCTGGTTGAAATGAGCAACGGCTGCATCTGCTGCACCCTGCGTGAAGACCTGCTGCTTGAGGTAGATCGCCTCGCCAAAGAAGGACGATTCGATCAGCTAGTCATCGAGTCGACTGGCATTTCTGAACCCCTGCCCGTGGCGGAGACCTTCACCTTTGAAGGTGAAGATGGTCGCAGCCTCGGCGAGGTAGCTCGGCTCGACACCATGGTCACCGTAGTGGATTCGTTCAATTTCCTCCGCGACTACAGCTCGCGCGACAGCTTGCAGGCACGAGGTGAATCGCTGGGAGAAGAGGATGTTCGCACCGTAGTAGATCTGCTGATCGAGCAGATCGAGTTCTGCGATGTGATCGTTCTCAACAAGATTGATCTGATCAGTGAGGACGAGCGGCAACAACTCATCGCGATCCTCAACAGCCTGAATCCTCGGGCAAAGATGGAGATCTCAGAGTTTGGCAAAGTCCCTCTGGATCGTGTGCTCAACACAGGCTTGTTCGACTTCGACGAGGCCTCTCGAGCCCCGGGCTGGCTGCAGGAAATGCGCGGCACCCATACACCTGAAACGGAAGAGTATGGGATCCGCAGCTTCGTATACCGCGCCCGTCGGCCATTCCATCCCGAGCGATTCCATGAGCTAGTGGAGCGTGAATGGCCAGGCGTCGTGCGTTCAAAAGGCTACTTCTGGCTCGCCAGCGAGCCGGCAATGGCGGGCAACTGGTCGCAAGCAGGCGCAGTGGCCCGACATGGCCCAGCGGGCTACTGGTGGGCAGCCATCCCACAAGACCGCTGGCCGACGGATACCGAGTCCGTCGAGAACATTCGCGCCAAGTGGGACAAGGACGTGGGCGATGCACGACAAGAGCTCGTACTCATCGGCATGGACATGGATGAGCCCGCGCTGCGCGCAAGCTTCGATGCCTGCTTGCTCACCGATGAAGAAATGGCGTTAGGCCCGAAGGGCTGGATGAAATTGGCCAACCCACTTCCAGGCTGGAACTGAATTGAAAGAGCCCTCCTGTCATGGGAGGGCCAGACACCTGCGGACATACCAAATGAGTGCACAACTACCCGACGTTTCCGTCACCGATCTTGCCCCGACCCTTGGCCCTCTGGAATGGGTTGGCATGCAAGGCATCGACATACCGGTGACGATTGACGAAGCGGGCTATCACCGCGAGCTTCATGCCAGAGCGGACGTACAAGTCGATCTACCTGCCCCCCAAGTCAAGGGCATCCATATGTCCCGGCTCTATCGCCTGCTGGACAGCTGGGGAGAAGGTCATCACATCTCACCACCGCATGTTCGCGAGTTGCTTAGCAGCATGATCGAAAGCCATCACGATTGTGACAGCCGAAGCGCTCGCCTCCAACTGGACTTCGATCTCCTCGTGCGCCGCCCGGCACTCGTCACCGAGGGTTTGTCTGGCTGGAAATCGTACCCAGTGAACGTGAATGCATCCTTGGTAGAGGGCGCTTTTTCCTTGAGCGTTGAAGCCACGATCGGCTACTCATCAACGTGCCCCTGTTCAGCGGCGTTGTCGCGGCAGCTAGTCGAAGAAAGCTTCCTGAAAGCGTTCACAAATCAGTCCGCAGTTGAACCGGCGATCGTGGCGCAATGGCTGCGTGCAAACGCATCCATAGCAACTCCACATAGCCAGCGGAGCGAGGCGCATGTCTCTGTCTTGATTGATCAAGACGCTGCCAATTTGGGTCTCCTCTCGTTGATCGACTCGGTAGAAAATGCGCTGGGTACGCAGGTGCAGACCGCGGTGAAACGAGCCGACGAGCAAGCCTTCGCAGCACTGAATGGGCAGAATCTCATGTTCGTAGAAGATGCCGCACGGCGGATTCGTGCAGTCCTTTCGAACTACCGAGCCCCGAGAGTCCACGTCAAACACCTGGAAAGCCTACACCCTCATGACGCTGCTGCGTGGTCTGCTCCTCACCGACATGAGGCTGATCATGGGAAGTGAATCGCAGCGCTCGTTGATCCCCGTCACGCTGCTGACTGGATTCCTGGGCAGCGGCAAAACGACATTGCTAAACCAGTTGGTGAGGCAGCCGGCGTTTGCCAACACGCTGATCATCATCAACGAATTTGGTGAGATGGCTCTCGACCATCTTCTGGTTACCTACAGTAACGAGAACATTATCATGGAAATGGGCAGCGGCTGCGTCTGCTGCACCATTCGCGGAGACCTTGTCCAGATGTTGCAAGACATCACATGGCGTTTCTCGCGGGAGGGGAGCCGCCAGTTTGATCGTGTACTAATCGAAACGACCGGCTTGGCCGATCCTGCACCGATCATCCACACGCTCATGACGCATGCTCAAATTGCGCCAAAGTATCGACTTGATGGTGTAGTCGCGACAGTAGACCTAGCCACCGGAATGGCAACGCTTGATGGTCATCAGGAGGCGATCAAGCAAGCAGCCATGGCTGACGTGCTGCTGCTCACCAAAGGTGACCTCGTGAGCCCAGAACACAGGGCCGATCTGCTTGAGCGGCTCGCCGACATCAACCCGGCAGCACCTCGGTGGGAAATTCAGAACGGCGAGCTGCTGGCTGAGAAGATTCTGGGTTTGGGCCTGTTCACCCACGAGGGTAAGTCGCCCGATGTCGAAGGCTGGTTAAAGGAGCACGCATACAAGGCCAGCTCTGCCCCTAAATTCCAAGTCGCACCTCAGCCTGAGAACAGTATGAATCGAGGGCTGTTCTCTGCGGGCTTGCGAGCACCTCAACAGGACGTAAACCGCCACGGCGACCGAATTCGTGCGTTCTGCTTCACAATTGACAACCCCATCAGTGAACTTGCTTTGGAATGCTGGCTCGAGGTGTTAATGACCTTGCTGGGAAGCGACATCCTCCGGGTTAAAGGCATCCTCAATATTGAGGGACGAGACACGCCGATCGCCCTCCATGGCGTGCAGCACATCTTCCATCCGTCCGCGCCGCTTCCTGCATGGCCGACTGAAGACCGGCGTTCCCGCTTGGTCTTCATCACTCAAGACGTGACACGAGAGATGATCGAGGCGACGTTCAGAGCCTTTAAAGACAAGGCAGGGCATATCGAAGGCATCAGCGTATGAGGTCGAGCATCCACCTTCACAACACCCTCACCCGGCAGAAAGAAGCGTTGCGCACAGAGCAGCCTGATCGGGTGACCATGTATGTATGCGGCCCTACCGTCTACAACTACGCGCACATCGGCAATGCTAGACCTGCAGTTGTCTTCGACATCCTTGCCAGAGTCCTGCGCCACGAATTTAACGAGGTCGTTTACGCGCGAAATTTCACGGACGTGGACGACAGGATCAATGCTGCAGCAATCGCGTCAGGCTCTCCCATAGCGGACATCACCAGCCGCTTCATTGATGCCTACCATGAAGACATGGCAGCCCTTGGAATCGCCTCACCCGACCTGGAACCACGTGTTACCGACCATATTCCAGAGATCATCGCGCTGATCAAACGACTCGTTGAGCGCGGCCATGCCTACGTCGAGCAAGAGCATGTGCTCTTCCACGTCCCCTCGTACCCCGCATACGGCCACCTATCAGGGCGCTCACCCAAAGACATGTTGGCGGGGGCAAGGGTCGAGGTAGCTCCCTATAAGCGCAGCCCTTTGGACTTCGTTCTCTGGAAACCTTCGACCTCTGAAATGCCCGGCTGGAGCAGCCCTTGGGGACGAGGTAGACCAGGATGGCATGTAGAGTGCTCTGCCATGATTGGTCGACACCTGGGCCATACCATCGACATTCATGGTGGAGGCCAAGATCTTATTTTCCCTCACCACGAAAATGAGATTGCTCAGGGCGCATGTGCGAACGGCACACTCTACTGCCGCATGTGGGTGCACAACAGCTTCGTTACCGTCGATGGGCAGAAGATGTCCAAATCACTGGGCAACGTATTGTTAGTCCGAGATCTGCTTGCTCAGGCACCTGGAGAAGCGATTCGATTCGCGCTGCTGTCTACCCATTACCGCCGTCCGATGGACTGGAATACGCAGCGCCTGCAGTCTGCTGTCCAAATCCTGATTAGGTTCTATACCTCACTGTCGAAGGTCAGTTCGTTGATCGCTCCTGCTGATGTGGCGCCGGACGACCAAGTGCTGAATTCGTTAAAGAATGACTTGGGCGTAACCGAGGCACTGGCCCGGCTGCATGTAATCAGGTCGGAGCTCGATCAGGCGGGGACAGATGAAATGCGGTCGCTCAGTAAAGCACGGTTGCTCAAATCTGCTGGACTGCTCGGCCTACTGCAGCAAGAGCCTCACGCCGCCCTCGCTGCCTTGACCCCCCCAGTAGTGCCTTTGGAACAACCGCTGAGTCATCGACAGCATCTTGAGTCATTGCTGGAAGCAAGAAACAAAGCACGTAGTGCGCGCGACTTCGCGAGAGCCGACGCCCTGCGTGACGAGTTGCTAGAAGCTGGCTTCAGCATCGAGGACAGCCCAGAAGGCTCCAAGCTGCTCCCGGCAGCAAGGAGCGTGATATGAAGCGATGGCCGAACACGATTCTGATTGCGCTGGTGCGCGGCTACCAACTCTTCATCAGCCCAGCCTTAGGCAATCGATGCCGATTTCACCCCTCATGCTCCCAGTACTCGATAGAAGCACTGCGAACTCATGGCGCGCTGATGGGCAGCTGGTTGACGCTACGCCGGCTCTTGCGTTGCCACCCACTGCATCCCGGTGGATTTGACCCTGTACCGTCGAAAGGCAGCAAAGAAAAAGGTGGTTCATGCTGATCCGTAAGCTATTCAAATTCGAAAACGCGCACATCGTGCGAGGCTGCAGCACCCGCCGCTGCTCTCACTCGATTCATGGGCACTCTTACAAAGTGGAGCTGCTCTTGCACGCTGACGCCTTGGATAACGGGCAGATGGTGTACGACTTTGGGCTGCTTAAAGGGGACGTTCGTGAATTGATCGACGCCTTCGATCACGCCGTCGCGATCTGGTCACAGGATGATCCTGATTACATTGCGTACATTCGCAGGCATTCAGAGCGCTGGGTACTCATCCCCGTGTCACCGAGTGCTGAGCAGTTCTCCAGATTGATCTTCCGCTTGGTGGAAACCGCCTTGGAGAACACCGAAATGAAGAACGGTGAATCCGGCGTTCAGCTCCACTCTGTGATCGTGCACGAAACCGAAACGGGGTATGCGCAGTGCTTCCGCGAGGATGTTGTGAACCCCCGTATGGGCTTGATTGACCTCGACCTCATTGAGTTCTCTCCCGCGATCATTGCCCAGTGGGCTGACCCCAAGGTGTACGAACGGCTGAAGTCGAAGCCCACCATGATCCAGACCGAGCTGGAAGGTTTGTGTAGCTGATGCCCTGCGCGAGTAGCCGTGATGCTGCTAAAACTTGCAGCCCACCCAATTTATGACCAGGGCGTCCGCTAGCGGACGACCCACAGTATTTTAAGATCGAGAAGCCTGTGACGATGCCAGATAACGCACACCCCCCACCTGCTTCCATCACACTACCAGATCGATCAACCTCGCCAACAGAGCAATAAAGGTGGGTCTACTTCACCTCGTTAGCGAAGCGCCCAACGGCTTCTACTACTTGCTTTGCTCCATTCTGAATCTCGAGGATAACCGTGCCCGCCTCGTTGGCGAGTACCAAGCCCTCCTCGGCTTTCGCACGACTGCTGAACATCTGGGCGACGGCCTTATCAGCGAGCTCCTGGTTTTGCTGAACGACGTTCACAATCTCTTCGGTCGCCGAGCTGGTATGGCCTGCGAGCTTTCGGACTTCGTCGGCAACCACAGCGAAGCCCCGCCCCTGCTCTCCGGCACGTGCCGCTTCAATCGCCGCATTCAAGGCAAGAAGGTTGGTCTGCGACGCAATACCGCCAATGGTTTGAACGATTGAGCTGATCAACGCAGATTGCTTACCGAGCGCCTCGATGCTGTCGGTTGCGAGCTTCATTTGCTCAGCAATACTTCGCATCGTGCCTACCGTTCGCGTTACCACGACAGCGCCGTGCTCGGCACTTGAGTCCGTTCGTTGCGACACATCAAAAGCAACACCGGCGGCATCTTTAACTTCTTGCTCTCTAGCCACCTGGTCGGTAACCACACTCGCAAATTTCACGACCTTAGCTAGGTTGCCCTCAGTGTCGTGCACAGGGTTGTAGGTTGCCTCCAGCCAAATATCGTTGCCACGCCCGTCGACTCGCTTGAAGCGATTCGCGACGTACTCTCCACGGTTGAGTGTCTTCCAAAAACTTACGTACTCATCGGATGCCGCTTCTTGCGTCGAACAGAACATGCGATGGTGTTTGCCTACGATCTGGCCCAGTGAGTAGCCCATGGCATCGAGGAACTGTTTGTTCGCCGTGATCACGGTGCCATCCAATTTAAATTCAATGACAGCTGTTGACCTAACTAACGCCTCAATCAGAGCCTCATTCTCCTTGGCCTGCTCAACGGTACGTGTGATCTCACTGCCGTAACCCTGGACATGAGCCAAGCTACCATCTTGGTTTCGAATAGGAAGCCAGTAGATTTTCAACCATGCAAGAGTACCGTCAGCACGCAGGTAGCGATATTCGTCATTGACGGGTTCGAATCGCGCCACAGCTCGATTGAAGGCGTGGAAGCAAGGGAGATCTTTGACGTAAGGCGGGACGATCTCGGAAAGCGGACGGCCATCCAAATGGTCGCCTGAATACCCCAAGGTATCCAAGAAAAGTCGATTGACCGCACAGATCCGAAACTGAGCATCAAGTCTTATGGAGAGCATCCCTCTGTCCATTTGCTCGACCTGCTGACGTAGCAGATGTAGCTCCGCACTCTGCTCCTGCAGCGTTTTTTTGAGTTTGCGGTTGAACAATTTTAGGCTCCACGCGTGCTGAATGAGCAATTATCGACACAGGCCACTTTTTCTTGAGCGGCCAGTCAATTTTTGATTGGGTGGGAGGGGTGGCACGCCAACAGCGCTATGATTTCCAGTCAAGGAACAAGGAGGGACTCTCGCTCTGAAACCAGACAGACCCTCTAGAAGCGCCGTTGGCCTCACGGGGGGGGTAGACTGATGTGAAGTGGAACCTCTGAAAATCGAAGATCTCTATGCGATTGCAGATCAGGCTGGTAACGAAGGCTGAGCATTTTGGCTCAAGAAGATGGCCCAAGCCTCATATGAGTTTTGGTGCCATTGCACAGCATCGTCCCAGAGGACGCCGTTGATCTCGCCCCGAGAAATGAGGTGCCTGAGCCTGGAATTTGAAGCATCCAATTCGAGCAGATGCCTATGAGCGGTGTAGCGAAAATCGTCGTTGCTTAGCATTGTACTGATGGCCCAAAGGGCTGGCTCGAGGATACGTGCCGATGTCTCTGTGCATCATTATGACATCAAAACGAATCGGTAGTTCTGACCTTACCAAACGCCTCACGCCCTCTGTCGCGAAAGCTGTCTCGGGACGAACGCTGAGCTAGCCAGGAGGTGTTCATCCGGAAGCAGCTGGTCGAGTAGCTGCTGAGACGCCTTGATTAGCTATCCGGCGAGCCATCGCGATACCCGATGCCAGTGCATGTGACATAGATTCACCTAGGCGCGAATCGAACGCCTCCACGTGAACCGCCATGCCTTAGAGTGCGTAGACGCCAATGAACATTTGCGTATTACCTGTCCGAGACACTCGCACCTAGACATCAACGTGAGTGCCATCGTCGAAGGTCGCAAGCGTCTACCGAACCCGTACTGAACAATTGGATTGGAAATCCACTTACCAATTTTCGAACTTCTATGGAGGGCAGTTGGGTAACCTCACGTCACCATGACAGTAGACACCGTGTCCCGGGAGGCCATACTGATTTGAGTGCTTGGAGGTTGAATTTTTCGGTACCGTTGCTTTAGGATCCTCTCAGGAGATGGCATTCCTCCTTAAAACCGCTTCGTGCTGATGATGCCTACGTGAACCCTGGACAGGGTGCGTAGGTGTGCCCCTGTCCATCAATTTAGGACAGGATTGTGACTACCATTCTCATATCAGCTCTCTCACTCCGCGTACTGTTATCAGCAGCTCCTCAGCTCTACCGGCCCAGAGGAGATTTGCAGCCATGCTGAAGTCACTATTAGTTATTGCCATCGGCGCATCACTTGGTGCCTGGTTGCGCTGGCTCCTAGGCATGAAGCTCAACGCACTGTTCCCGACAATTCCCCCAGGCACTGTGGTGGCGAACATGGTCGGGGGTTACATCATCGGACTAGCCATCGCGTTCTTGGCCGCATCTCCTTCCTTAAGCCCTGAATGGCGCCTGCTGGTCATCACGGGTTTCTGTGGGGGACTTACCACCTTTTCCACCTTTTCAGCCGAAACAGTTGCCCTAATCCAAGAAGGGAGATTGCTGTGGGCACTTGGCTCGATTTCGTTGCACGTCGTGGGCTCGTTGGCGATGACGGCTGCCGGGCTTCTGTCCTTTCAAATGATTGGCACGCGTTGAGGAGATGGGAATGAAAGGTTTTCTGGTGATTTTCTTTACCCAACAGAACCGTCGTTACCAGGGAAAGATGCTGGGCGACTGGATCGTTGATTTAGCAAAGGAAATGGGGCTGCGTGGCGCGACCCTTTCTACAGGTATCGAGGGCTTTGGGCATACTGGTCGGTTGCACTCCTCGCATTTTTTTGAACTGGCGGATCAGCCGACCGAAATTCGCATGGCTATCACCGAGGACGAATCCGAAAGATTATTCAGGCGATTGGAGCTAGAGGAGATCTCAGTGTTTTACATAAAGACCCCAATCGAAATGGGCACCGTCGGCAAAAAGGCCAACTAGCCCAGACCCCTTCTTAACCCCTTGGAGATACGAACATGAGCTATGCGGAAATTCCCGCTGGAACGCAATAGCGCGTCGGGGCTGGCGTTAGAGGCGGTAATCCAGAGTCTTGGTGATGCCCGCTCCCTCATTGGTCTGCGGCGAGCAGCGATATGTGGTCACGAGACGCTTACCGGGATCTGCCGGCTAAAGCGCTCGAGACCACTGGGCACACCAGTAAACTCAGCAAAGGCCTCGTAAATGTGGAATAGAAAATCATTGGGAACGGGGGCTGGATCCCTCTTGGTGCCTAGCTGACCTGTGGCGCAAGGTCGTCGTGCCTGGGCAAAGCAATCGAAATGAGCGCGGCAACCAGTACAAAGCCACTAGACACCCACAAGCACGCCTCCAAGCCATAGGCCTGAAACACCCAGCCGGAAAGCAGTGTGCCCACCAAGCGCCCAAGCGCATTGGACATGTAGTAGAAGCCAACGTCCAGCGATACCCCGTCTTCCTTGGCGTAGCTGACGATCAGATAGCTGTGCAGCGACGAGTTCACGGCAAATAGCATGCCGAACAGCATCAGCCCACCGATCAACACGGCTTGTGCCGACCAGCCTGATGTCAGGCCGAGAGCAATCAGCGCGGGCAGCCCGGCCAGAACGATCGCCCAGATGAATGCAGCTCTGCCGTCGGGTACATGGCCCTGCTTTTTGCCGGTGATGTGGGGGGCGAAAGATTGGACGATGCCGTAGCCGATGATCCAGGCGGCCAAGAAACCACCAACCTGCCAGAAGTCCCAGCCGAATGTAGTGCTCAGGTAGACCGGCAGCGCAACTACGAACCACACGTCACGGGCACCGAAAAGAAACAGCCGTGCGGCCGAGAGGAGGTTGATCGCCCGGCTCTTGGACAGCATGTCGCGGAATTTCGGTTTGACCTTGGCCTTGCCCATGTCTTTTTTCAGCAGAACCAAACTGCCGATCCAGATCAAGGCCAGCACTGCTGCCATGACCAGCACCGCCAAGGTGAAGCCTAGCAGTGCAAGCAGTGCGCCACCGAGAAAGAACCCCACCCCTTTGAGCGCGTTTTTCGAACCAGTGAGGATGGCCACCCACTTGTAGAGGGTGCCTTGCTGGTTGTCCGGTACCAAGAGCTTGATCGAGCTCTTGGCGCTCATTTTGTTCAGATCCTTGGCGATACCAGACAACGCCTGGGCTCCCATGACCCATGGTACCGTGAGCCAGACTGCCGGCACCGTGAGCATGAGCAAGGCCAGCACTTGCATGCCCAAGCCGATGTTCATGGTGCGATTGAGTCCCAGGCGGGCGCCGAGGTAGCCGCCCACCAGGTTAGTGATCACGCCAAAGATCTCATAGAACAGGAACAGCGCTGCGATTTGCAGCGGCGTGTAGCCCAGAGTATTGAAGTGCAATACCACCAACATGCGCAGTGCGCCGTCGGTGAGGGTGAAGGCCCAGTAGTTGCCGGTAACCAGCAGGTACTGACGCACTTCCGCAGACAGGGCTGACAACGCCTTCATGATCGCCGATTACTCCGCCATGCCGACCAGTCGAGCCAGCTCCGCAGCGCGGTTGGCGTAGCCCCATTCGTTGTCGTACCAAGCGTAGATCTTCACCTGGGTACCGCTGACCACCAAGGTCGACATCGCATCGATGATCGAAGAGCGTGGATCGGTACGGTAGTCGATGGACACCAGTGGCCGTTCTTCATAGCCCAGGATGCCTTTCAGTGGGCCTTCGGCCGCCGCCTTCAGCAGCGCGTTCACCTCTTCAGCCGTTGTGGCACGCTCGACCTCGAACACGCAGTCGGTCAGCGAGGCGTTGGCCAGCGGAACGCGTACGGCATGACCGTTCAACTTGCCGCGCAACTCAGGGAAGATCTCGGCGATGGCCGTGGCCGAACCGGTGGTGGTTGGAATCAGGCTCATGCCAGAGGCACGGCCGCGGCGCAGATCCTTGTGAGGCGTATCGAGGATGCTCTGGGTATTGGTCAGGTCGTGGATGGTGGTGATCGAACCGTGGCGGATGACCAGGTTCTCGTGGATGACCTTGACCACCGGAGCCAAGCAGTTGGTGGTACAGGAGGCGGCGGTAACGATGCGGTGTTGAGCTGGATCAAAAAGGTGGTGGTTGACGCCCATCACCACGTTCAGCGCACCGTTCTCCTTCACCGGAGCACAGACCACTACACGTTTGACGCCTTGATCCAGGTAGGCCTGGAGCACAGCCACCGACTTCATCTTGCCGCTGGCCTCGAGGACGAGATCACAGCCCGACCAGTCAGTGTCAGCGATCGCCTTGTTCGCGGTGACTTTGATGCGCTTACCCTCGATCACCACCGAGTCGCCTTCAGCGCTCGCCTCACGGTGCCAGCGACCGTGAACCGAATCGAAGTTGATCAGGTGGGCGTGCGTCGTGGCGTCGCCGGCCGGATCATTGATCTGGACGAATTCAAACTCTGGCCAGTCCCAGGACGCGCGCAGCGCCAAGCGACCGATGCGGCCGAACCCATTGATGCCTATTTTGATTGCCATGTTGTTGGTCTCGAATTGCCGTCAGTGGACGGTCAGAGGGTATTGTCGAACTGGTTGATATACTCGACGTGCGCGGGGTTCTGAATGGCTCGTGGACGCAGGGCCTGCACTTGAGCAACCGCTTCATGTGCGGGAATGCCGCACTCGATCATCAGGCGGGCCGCAAACAGGCCTGTACGGCCGGAGCCGCCCTTGCAGTGGATGGCAATCGACTTTCCGTTCATCATCAGTTCCTTCAGGCGCTCCCGGTGGGCGTTCCACGCAGCGGCAAAGGGCTCGCCAGGCGCTTCGTCATCTTCCACCGGCAGGTGGAACCATTCGAGGCCGAGCAACTGGCACTCCTCAGGAAGAAGATCGACTTCATTCTGCAGCAGCTCTTCACCTGGCATCAGGGTGACCAGCGCGCTCGCGCCGGCTTCGCGCAGCGTCGACAACGCCTGAGATACTGAGGTGTCTTTGGTGCCAGGGCACGGAGTGAAGATCAGCTGGCCGATCAGCTCGGAGTTGGCCAGCACGGAGTACGGGTGCAGTTGCATGCTCGATAAGCCTCAGATGGAACGTTGATTAACGCGCTTGGAGAGTTCTTCTGCTGACTCTTTGCGTTCGGAGTAGCGATCAACCAGGTAATCAGCGCGATCACGAATCAGCAGGGTGAACTTCACCAGTTCCTCCATCACGTCGACGACGCGGTCGTAATACGGGGACGGCTTCATGCGGCCCGCTTCATCGAATTCCAGATAGGCCTTGGGCACCGACGACTGGTTAGGGATGGTGAACATGCGCATCCAACGACCGAGTACGCGCAGTTGGTTGACCACGTTGAACGACTGCGAACCGCCGCAAACCTGCATCACTGCCAAAGTCTTGCCCTGGGTTGGGCGCACAGCCCCCATGCTCAGAGGGATCCAGTCGATCTGCGACTTAAATACGCCAGTCATTGCACCGTGGCGCTCTGGCGAGCACCAGACCATGCCTTCCGACCAAAGCACCAGGTCGCGCAGCTCCTTGACCATAGGGTGGTCGTCGGGCACGTCATCCACCAGTGGCAGACCGGTCGGATTGAAGATCCGCGTCTCGGCTCCGAAGTGCTCCAGCAGGCGGGCCGCTTCTTCCGTTAGCAGGCGACTGAAGGAGCGCTCACGGGTGGATCCATACAGCAGCAGGATGCGTGGCTTGTGAGTGGATGTCTGATGAGTTGCCAGTTTTTCTGCCGTCGGCAGGTCAACGAGTTCACCGTCGATATTGGGGATGTGGTGTTCGGTCATGAGGTCACTCCTGGGAGAGGCTTCCAGAGGGTTGATCGAACCAGCGACGTTTGAGCCACCAGGCCACACCAACCAGAGAGATCAGTACCGGCACTTCCACCAAGGGCCCGATGACGGTGGCGAAGGCTACCGGCGAGGCGAGGCCGAAGGTGGCGATGGCCACGGCAATGGCCAGTTCGAAGTTGTTGCTCGCTGCGGTGAAGGCCAGCGCAGTGGTGCGGGGGTAGTCGGCTTCCAGCAGCTTGCCCATCCAGAAGCTGATGAAGAACATCACCACGAAGTAGATGGTTAGCGGGATAGCGATACGCAGCACATCCAGCGGCAGTTGCAGCACCATGTCACCCTTCAGGCTGAACATGGCGACGATGGTCAGCAGCAGTGCCACGAGCGTCAGCGGACTGATTTTCGGAATGAAATGCTCCTGATACCAGGTAGCGCCTTTATTGCTAATCAGGATCTTGCGGGTCAGGAAGCCGGCGAGGAACGGGATGCCAAGATATATCAGCACCGATTGGGCGATCTCGAGGAAGCTGGTCTCGATGACACTACCTTCAAGGCCAAACAGCGGCGGCAGCAGGCCTAGGAAGATCCAGGCGTATACGCTGAAGAACAGGATCTGGAAAATACTGTTGAAGGCGACCAGGCCCGCCACGTACTGGTTGTTGCCCCCGGCGATCTGGTTCCACACCAGCACCATGGCGATGCAACGCGCCAAGCCGATGAGGATCAAGCCGGTCATGTACTCTGGTTTGTCGGAAAGGAACACCACGGCCAACCCGAACATGAGCATTGGCCCAATCATCCAGTTCTGGGTCAGCGACAAGGCGAGGATGCGCTTGTCCTTGAAGACCTGCGGCAGTTCCTCGTACTTCACCTTGGCCAGGGGCGGATACATCATGATGATCAGACCGATCGCGATAGGGATGTTTGTCGAACCCACCGAGAGGCTGTTCAGCCAGCCCGGCAATCCCTGGAACTGGCTGCCCAGCCCGATCCCAAGCCCCATGGCCAGGAAGATCCAGACCGTTAGGTAGCGGTCGAGAAATGAAAGTCGGCTTTTGCTCATGGTGGATCTCCCTGAACGTCATAGCATTCCGATGCGTGCAAGCTCGACCTTGAGTTGCGCAGCATCAAGTTCTTCTAAAGGCAGTGCGAGGAATGCCGTGATGCGTCGCTTGATGTGTTCCAGCGTGGCGTCGAAAGCAGCCTCTACTTCAGCCGCGCTGCCTTGCAGGTCAGAAGGGTCAGTAAGCCCCCAGTGAGCTCTCGTCGAATGCCCGAAGAAAATGGGGCATGCCTCGCCCGCCGCCTTGTCGCAGACAGTGATGACAACGTCTGGTCTCAGATCTGCATGCGCGTCAGTTGACTTGCTGCTGAGCCCCTCAGTGGAAATGGCGGCCCGCTCCAGTGCTGCGATCGAAAGCGGATTCACTTCTCCCTTGGGCTCGCTTCCGGCACTGAACGCCCGCATACCGGCCAGAGCCAGGTCGTTGAACACGGCTTCAGACAAGATGCTACGGCAACTATTGGCGGTGCAGAGGAAAAGAACTTTCATCGGTTTTTCTCGGCGGTGATCAGCAGCAGGTGGATACGCGCTGTGGGCGGTCACCCATGGCGTCGAGTCGCGCGGCACTGGTACTGAGCCACCCGCGATTGGCCTCAAGCGTCGTTTTCAAGACCTCTCGTACCCAGGTGGGCAGCTCTGGATGAAGCCGGTAGTAGACCCACTGCCCCTGCCGGCGGTCTTCTAGCAGGTCACACGTGCGCAGTTGCGCCAGGTGGCGGGAAACCTTCGGCTGACTTTCCTCCAGGGCACAGATCAGTTCACAGACGCAGAGCTCTTCCTCGCGGGCGATCAACAGCATCATCCGAATGCGATTCTCGTCGGCGAGGCATTTGAACACCTTGGTAGGTGTCAGCGAGTCAGTCATAGCAGTTCTCAGTGTTTGGTTTTCACGAGGACGAACAGCTTGATGCGTTCATGGATCTCGTGAAGCGTGTGGTGGAATGAATCATGTTTGTCGCTGGTAACGGGGTCTTTGAAGTGCCAAGCCAGGCCCTCGTCGAATGCCGGCAGTGTCTGTCATTCCCGGGCAGCTTTGTCGCAAAGGGCGATGACGTAGTCAAAGCGCTCACCGGCAAACTCATCAATGGATTTGCTGCGTAACGCACTGGCATCGATAGCGAGGTGTTCGAGGGCGGCGTAGGTGCGTGGGTCTACCCCACCGGGTTGGGTGCCAGCGCTGAACGCCTCGAAATGCACTGCGTCCGTGCGTTGCAGCAACGCCTCAGCGAGCTGGGAGCGAGCAGCGTTTGCGGTGCAAACAAATAGCACTCGGATCTTGCCACCATCACGAAGCACTCTAGAAACATATGTTTTTTCGAATATACAATTTTTCATATATTTTGCAAGCCCTCTATGACAAATATCAGCGGTCGCACTTAATTCTCGATTCACGCTATCGTAAACGGAGATTTCATCCTGCCCCGCCACACATCTAGCAACGACAATGACCAAAATCACCAAAACTGGCCGTAGCCCTTGGGCTGTGTTTTTGATCTTCCTCCGCTTGGGACTGACCTCTTTTGGCGGCCCAATCGCACACCTGGGATACTTCCGCGACGAGTTCGTGGTGCGCCGACAATGGTTGAGCGAGCGCAGCTATGCAGATCTCGTCGCCCTTTGCCAGTTCTTACCGGGGCCAGCTAGTAGCCAGGTCGGGATTGCGCTCGGGTTGTCCCGCTCCGGCTATACCGGAGCGCTGGCCGCATGGCTCGGCTTCACCTTGCCCTCTGCAATTGCCTTGATCTTCTTCGCACTCGGCATGGCCAGTTATGGCGATGCCATGCCCGCAGGAGTGCTGCAAGGCTTGAAAGTAGTGGCCGTGGCGGTGGTCGCCCAGGCGGTCTGGGGTATGGCGCGCAATCTGTGCCCCGATGCACCGCGTATCTCGATCATGGCGGCGGCGACTTGCTTCGTGCTGCTCGTACCCTCCGCTTGGGGGCAAGTGAGTGCCATCGTCCTTGCCGGCATCGTCGGTTTGCTGCTTTTCAAACCGCAGCATGGCGACACCCATGATCCGCTTCCTATCAGCGTGCGGCGTCGCATTGGATTGTTCTGGCTGGCCCTGTTCTTTGTCCTCCTGCTTGGCCTGCCGTTGCTGGCAGCTGTGATCCCGATCCAGACGCTGGCGATGGTGGATGCTTTCTACCGCGCCGGCTCACTGGTTTTCGGTGGCGGACATGTGGTGCTGCCGCTGTTGCAGGCTGAGGTCGTACCATCCGGCTGGGTCGACAACGACCCATTCCTCGCGGGCTATGGTGCGGCGCAGGCCGTTCCGGGCCCGCTGTTCACCTTCGCGGCCTTTCTCGGCGCATCGATGAACCATGCACCAACTGGCTGGCTTGGCGGCCTGATCTGCCTGCTAGCGATTTTTGCGCCGTCTTTCCTGTTGGTGATGGGCGCCTTGCCATTCTGGGAATACCTACGCCGTAGCCTGCGCACGCAGGCAGCACTGCTGGGCATCAATGCGGCCGTGGTTGGCCTGCTGCTGGCTGCTCTCTACCAGCCGGTATGGACGAGTGCAATTCATGGCCCGCAAGACTTTGGCCTGGCCCTCGTGGCAATGGTGGCATTGATATTCTGGAAGCTGCCGCCTTGGCTGGTCGTACTAGGCAGCGGTGCCTTGGGTTGGCTCTTGAGCACTGTCCTGTGAGATGCCGCGAATGACCGCTAAAGAGCCCTAAGGAGCATTCATCCCGCACCATGCCACCGAAGCCCCCATCTTCGGGCGGGCTATCATTGAGGGGTTGGGATTTACCGCGGTTATGAGCTCAGCGCAGGCACGCTGTACGACTATTTTTGCCTGGAACAAATGTTATGCCTGCGTACCCTCTTTCCGCGCGTGCGGTATTGCCCGTGCTCGCGATCACCTCTACGACTATCGTCTTCCCGCTGTAACTGGCCATCGCCGACCTGCGTAAGCCGGGAGAGGAAAGCGGTCGAAATCGAGTCGGGCGCGTGATGCAGGTGGAGGGAGCTGCGTTCGCAAACGGGCTGGCGACGCAAGCCACAGCAGCAAGTCATGATTCACTCAGACAATACTGTCAGTTCAGTAGTTCAGACTGGCAAAGCTTCTTGAAGGCCAACAATGTGATCAGCAGCATGACTCGGCGGGGAAACTGCCACGACAGTGCCGTAGCGGAGAGCTTTTTCCAGCCTTGAAGCGGGAGCGAACCCAACGAAAAATCTACACAATCCGTGAAGAAGCTCGAAGTGATATTTTTGATTTTATCGAGATGTTCTATAACCCTAAATGCTAACGAAACAGTCTATGCAGCCGCCTCCAGCAGAATATGAGAAACGCTATTTTCTGAGTGCGGAGGATGCACCTTAGCAACTCGAAAAAAGATCATCATTAGAATAATATAAGCCCTGAAAAACAACGACAACGCATAAGACGAAAAGTCACAGAGCATACTTGCGCCTGAGTCCCCAGTGCAAACTTATAAATAAGCATCCCTGCTAACATCTATCCAAATCCACATGAAAATCTAAAGCTTACAGCCTAAAATCTTGCACTACACGATTTAGACCGACTGCAAGGTTGGAAACTTCCCCGCTGGCACTCGCAGTCTGGCTTGCACCCGCAGCGCTTTGGGTAGACAAATCACGAATACTTGTGAGGTTTCGATCAATCTCTCGTGCCACCTGAGCCTGCTCTTCTGAAGCAGTCGCAATCAAAACATTTCGCTCATTGATCATAGTGATTGACTGAGATATTTCCTCTAGCGAGTCACTAGCCAGCTGTGCGACAGAGGTAGATTCATCAGCCATTTTCTGACTTTCGATCATAGCCCTAACGGCCTGAACCGAATCATCCTGGATAGAGCCAATCATTTGCTCAATTTCTTGAGTGGATTGTTGAGTACGATGGGCAAGAGCTCTAACCTCATCTGCAACAACTGCAAAGCCCCTACCCTGTTCTCCAGCCCTTGCGGCCTCAATTGCAGCATTCAACGCCAGTAGGTTTGTTTGCTCAGCGATGGCTCTAATCACCTCAATGACTTTACTGATGTCCTGAGCGCGCGAAGAAAGCGTTTGGATCTGCTCGCCCGTAGACTCAACATAGGAGGATAGCGCTTGTATAGCTCCTAGAGTTCTCTTAACATTTTCGAGTCCAGATTTGGTGAGTTGTTGAGCTCGCCCGGATGCATCAGCGGCTTCCGCAGCATTCACTGCCACTTCATCAACTGCGGCACTCATTTCATTGACAGCGGTCGCAGCCTGGTTAACTTCATCGTTTTGCTTGACCAACCCTCGACTACTTTCTTCAGTGACTGCTGCCATTTCTTCTGCAGCCGAAGCGAGTTGCGTTGAGCTGTCGGAAATATGGGTCAACGTGTCTTTCAAATTATTTTGCATTTGAGAGATAGCAACCAGCATCGCAGCTGCCTCGTCTCGGCCTGAAACCTTGAACGTCTGCGAAAGATCTTTATTCGCGATAACCTTGGCGATTGAAAGCGCTTCATCTAGAGGCTGAGTCACACTCCGCACCAGCAAGTAACCCAAAGCAATTGTGAGCGTCACCACAGTCAAAAGCAGACCATAGATTGTTACTAATCCGCTATGATAGATCTCACCCGCTAACACTCCCGCTGCTTTTGCACCTTGATCGTTATAAACCATCAAATCAGAAATTTGATCAACGAGACTATTGGTAAGCGGGCGAATAGCTGAGCTAATTAACGCCGACGCAGCCGCGTTGTCACCAGCGACGAGCATAGGCTCTAACTGATTCAGGAGCCCTTCATAACGATCAGCGCTTTCCCTCACTTTGTCGTACAGCGACTGCTCTTCAGGACTTGCCACAACCGATTCGTATCTGCCTATGAGCCTTGTGAACTCCCGCCGATAATCCGGAAAAGTTTTTACTGTCTGATCACGAACTACAGGATCATTCGTGGTAGTTGCTCGAAGACTTTCCAACCTTAGCCTAAGAACACTTGAGTTTATAAGCCCAGCTAGCCGGATGCTGGCCATCCAATTTGTTTCAACATCCTGTTCTGCTTGACGAAGCCTTTCCAACTTATTAACAGACAACAACCCCATCACAACGACCACGGCGACTATGACTGAAAAAATCAATGCCGCACGAGGCCCTATTTTAAGATCACGAAATTTCATGCAAAACCTCAATCGTAGACACAAGTTAATGTGTATCGGCTGAATCGTTTAATCCTTTAGGCTTAGATAAAAAAATAGCTCCCATCAATGGAATTGATACTGCTCCACCCTTCTGACAGATCAACCAATAAACATCAATTGACTCCCCAAATAAAATTTGACCGTTTAGCAACAGTACGAATCACATCCAGGCCTCGAGCTCGCGTTTGGCCCATCGCCCTCAGACAAGGGGAGATGCACCGAGAGGTTCCTCAAGTCGGCACTGCGATGATTTGCACGATTACTAACGCTCAGCCTTAAAGCGCCCTAACGCCGACAAAGGCCCACCTGGAAAGAGATCTGCGTCGCCGAGTTTCTTCAACAAAAATTCATACACCAATCGTATTCGGCGTGGCACGGGGCCGGGTCGTGTCCGATAAAGAACCAAATCGAGCGGTTGCGGGGCCTGATGAGGCAAAACCTCCACGAGGGAACCTTGAGACAAATGAGGCTGGGCGAGATATGAGGCCAGCCCTTTGTGTAGAGGTGACGGAACAGTTCAAGGTTCAGTGGAGCACCTCCCCCACTGAGCCTAGTTTGCACGCACTCTTACTGATTAGTTATGACTCTCACTTCAGAACCAGACACACTTTTGATGTATGAATAGCTTGTGCCGAGGACAGCCAACTGATCCGCGGATACCTTTTCTTTAGAAATGGCAGGCTGCACGATCACAAATTTGAAGATCATCTCGTGATCGTGGCACTTGTTACGGAGCAGTTCTAAATCCATTGGGGTACCCTTCAGGATTCGGTCGAATTTTTTCGGCAATCCCTTTTGGTAACGTTCCATCATGCGATCGAAGAATTTTTTCTCTGTATGCAGCCATTTTACTGACCGTGAAGCTTGCCCGCAGACTTCATAGACATCGTCCACTCGAGCACCCGCTTGAGCCTTACCGTCCTTCTGTGGGCAGTACTTGCAATGATATAGGTCTACGTAGATTGCGTCTTTGCTCTCTCTGATCGCCA
This sequence comes from Pseudomonas sp. LTR0, assembly GCF_036630035.1. Lineage (NCBI taxonomy): Bacteria > Pseudomonadati > Pseudomonadota > Gammaproteobacteria > Pseudomonadales > Pseudomonadaceae > Pseudomonas > Pseudomonas sp. LTR0. The sequence continues at coordinate 1,468,188 of NZ_CP123734.1, read as the reverse complement.
CCAGATCCGCGATCTCACCTTTGCCATCGTCATTAAAAATGAATGAGTAATCATCCTTGATACGACTGTAGGTGAAACCTTGAACGGTATTCAAGTCACCAGCGGCCTTCATGGACTCTTTATGGATCGGGGTGTCGCCCCATTCCCAAGCCTCGAGCAGTCCTATCGGCAGCTTCAAGTCCAAGCTCTTGGTAGTGTAGAAGCGGTAATTGCCCTCAACCATCGAACCGTCAACCGCCAAAAATACCAACGGATGGGCGTCCAAGTACTGCTCGAAGGAGTTCGCTTCAGAGAAAATGATCTTAACTCCAGGGCAAGAGAATTTGTAGCTGTCCTCCAGTAACCGTACAGTGATATCTGGAAGCTCACGCTCAGTCCCATCTTCGGCTATGGCAATGACAGCCACGTCCAGCGTCAGATCATTGGTTCTCCGAGGTTTACCAAGCTCGACATCGAGTAGGTTGTAGACCTCACCCTCAAACTCAAGTGAAATCCTTTGCTCGTTTTCAATCTCAATAGACTCAGGCCAATCGGCATAGAAAAGCCCAGTTGGCCAAGCAGCTTCGATCTTATCGGCGCGCATTACATCCTTGAGAATGTCTGCTGGAGTAATGTCTTTATTGTTCAGCTTGCTAGAGGCGCGCTTGCACCACTCGATCCAGTAGCTCACCGTGGAAGAGTTCATCTCCCAAATTTTTCCCTTGTGTGAACACCCAACGGTGGCCCGCTGCCCATCCTCGTATCCAGTCGCGAAGATATTGGATTTCTTCGCTGCTCCGGTCTCAATGTCGCGGATGATCGTGTTGACGTCCCGTCCGACGTGCATCGTAAATTTAAGATCTTTACGCGCCCTAGAAAGCCCCACATTCTGCAGCCTCATGAGCTTGATATCATGTAGAGTACGGAAGACAGGCTCGCCATTGATTCTTTTGGGATCCTTGGCAATTAACTTCAAAAATCGAGTCGCCTCCTTTTCATCACCAGACGTGTGCACGAAAAGCGTTCTATCGGGGACGTGGTAGTAGGCCATGTAGATAACCCAGTTGGTATCCACAATCGCTGATGTCTTAGCCCAACTGACGGGTGTCTCCTGTTGCGCTACTACTATAATGGTATCTGACGCTTCGTTGATGGAGACGAAATCTCGTTGTTTCTTGCTTTGAGCGAAGAAATGGGCTTTCTCTGGACGCCAGTTCTCGAGCTCGACATGGTAGGCCACCGCGCTGACCTTGGGGTTGGGGTTCAACCCAAAAATATCTTCGGCATCTGCATCATCGGAAAATTGCTCCGTGAATGCTTCCTTCTCGATTTCGCGAGCAATTTTTTCTTGGCTCACATCTCGAATCACTGCACTCCAGTCAGCACTCTCCTTGTAGAGCGCGGCCATTTGGGAGTCGACTCTTTGATTCGCAATGTTCGAAACAAATTTCGCGTCACCCAACTCCTTACTAACCCGGGTCAGCCGTCCGATAAACTGTAGCGTTACAGCTGGGCTCTGGTGCTGATCGTGAATAGCCGCAATCTTCAGCTCTGGCAGGTCAAAACCCTCGCCCAGCATGTCAACGCATACGATGATTTTGTGCTTCTTCGCGACGATTTCGTCCAGTAGCCTGTCTCGGTTCGGTACCTTGCTGTGGATGAGTACAGGCGAGAGATCTTCGTGTTTTTCGTAAAGTGAGAACAGCTTGATAGCACGCGCCTGTGTTCGTGCTCTTACCAAAAGTAGATGATTGAAACCCTGCCCACGATCCTTGCGCAACAGCTCAACAGCCTTATCTGCAACTGCTTGGTCAGCGAGGTCTAGGTCGTACTCGCGCACGGGGTGAAACTCGATTGGCTTGAAGTAACCATCGTTCTGGGCATCCTTCAGCGGATAGTTATAGATGATCTTGCCGTCAAGAGGCTGGCTGTCTTCCCGGAAAGGCGTAGCAGTGAACTGCAAGCAAGGCCTTTCCTTAAAAGCTGTCTTCACCCTGCTCCACGTCATTGCAGCTACGTGGTGCGCTTCATCTACGACTAGATGAGTACAAAGCCCAGCCAACGCCTCCAAAGCTTCATTGCTAAAAAACTGCAGCGCTTGAGGGGTGGCCACGATCACGTTTGCTTCGGCGAGCTGTTGAATTTCTTCAACCTGCATACCTGAGCTGATCGCTCTCACGACAGGGTTCAATGCCGTGTCCGACACAGCACCGATTTCCCGCAGCTTCTTCAGCCCAACGCATTTTTCAGAAAACTGCGAGCGCAGGGGATCAGTCGGAACGAGCACCAATGTTCTAGCCAACCGCCCAGCAATTAGCAGTCCCAGCATGGTATCCGTCTTGCCTGTCCCTGTTGGCATCACGATCGTCGCGGTCGTGCCTGGGGACATCACGAGGTGGCCCAGCGATGCATACAGAGCGGCAAGCTGCGGTTTACGTAAGCCTGGCGTCTCTGTCTCTCTGTCATCCAGGTTGAAGTTAAAGAGGTGCTGCTGCCAGCTCCGATAGACGTCTAAATACTTCCCTGCAGCGTCAGCCATTGCATTTACCCAATCATGGTGAATGTGAGTACAGCGGTGATAATGGCCTTATGGTATCAGCGGCTCACCCTCCAGGTGCACCTACGAGTTGCTTAGTTCTGAGTCCCTCTCTCACAGCAGCATCTCTAAAGGTTGGCTTGGTGATCGCGCATAGCAACGCGTCCACCGATTGCCCACTACACAAGGTTGAGTGTGCAATGGCACACCTAAAGTTTTCTCAGCTGATCGAGTGTCCGCTACACGCGTTAACAACAGGAGCATGCGGACGCTCGCATCGAAGCCCTTAAGGTCAAAATCGGTCACGGCAGATTGCTCAAAGTAAGGGGAAATTATTCCTCAGTCATAATTACTGCTGCGCCATAATTTGACCTAAATCGAGATCTGCGTAGCGGTCAGCTAGGCTCGACATCGTCTCGGGTAGGCTTTTTAACCCGGCCATAAGTGTCATCACCTAAACTCGAATTACCCTCCTCATCGAACATCACAGCGAGCCACCGCGCCCGCTTCATCTCCGCCACTTGAGAAAAGAAGCAGGTTTCGCAAAGATGAAGCTCATACGTTTCGCCGCAATGCGCTGAGCCCCTGCCCCATGAGGCATGCATCGTTCCGTACTGAAGCTCACCGTCACCATTTCGTGTGGACATCCCGCATACATCGCATGCCACATCAATGATCCCATCGAGCTGAGCTGCTTGTGTGACCTTCATTCAGCACCTCCTCCACCTTTCAACGCATGGGCATCGTCCTGGTCTCGACCTGGCGGGACTCCACAGTTCAGTGCTCAGGTTTGAATACCCCTCGAGGAGCCAGCCTCTGCCGTGGCAGTAACAGGCGATTGAGTATACGCATGATAACCTTGCCTCAAGTTCAATCTCTGGAGCATCCCGCTTGAGCACGCTAGCTGCGCCCGGTTATTACGAATCACTCCTTAACGCTCCTACTTTCTCCTGCGACCGAGCCGGCAAACGCCAAGCCGAGCGTTGGAAACGCCTGGTGGATGACATCCACAAATCAACAACAGAGCAAGACCTGCGCGAGGCCCGAGGCAAGGCGGAGGGTTACATCATCGGCCTAATGGAGTGTGGTCATCTATCACCAGATGGCGAACGCGACTACGTGATTCTGAGCTCGATTCATCGCCGTCAGGATTTTTTGCGCACACTTCTCACGACGCTCAACTGATCCGTATGTTCGACCTTTCAGGCGCCCGCAAAGGCGCCTGGCTCGCGCTCCGAAGATGCGTCAGGTTGGTCAGAGGTTACGATCAGTGCTCGAAGACTCTTCCGGCCCGCTCCACGCTTGAATGAAGTCAGGACAAAATTCCCAGCTTTTGTAACAACCACCCAGAAGCGCTCTACTCTGATCAACGAGAAGATCGGCGTCGTCGTCAGCAAATATGCCCCTGTGCGCCTCTCAATGAGCCCTGGAACGATTTGACCAACCACGACCCCGACTGCGCAATCGTTCGAAATTTCTGCGTCGCTCAGATAGGCAGTAATCGGCATAGAGTACTGCTGACCCATCGCTTGTATGATGCGCGTGAGCTGAAGAATCGATGGCTCTTCACCTGGATAGCTGATGATCTCATCTGTCATGTGTTCTTGCGCTCCTGCGTCCAAATCAACAACCTCCCTGAGAGCCTGCGCTCCAGGAGGCGCTTAGATCTCAATGATTAGCTCCGGTGAAAAGCCCGTGTTTTCACCTGGATACCCTTTCGGGTTCGAAACGAGCCGACATCCCGAAACGACCGTGTCGACCGCGTGATGGGTATGACCGAAGATCCAGGCATCAGCCTGCGAAATTAGGGCATGCCATTGGTTGAAATACGCAGCACCGAGATGGCCCACGTGTCCATCACCAGCTACCTCTTGGATCGGGCAGTGGTGAGTAACCACAACCGTCTTTCCCTCGAAGTCCTTAGCGAGCTCTGTGGCAAGAAACTCGCGAGCGGTAATGTTCCGAGCGATGAGATCGACGGGGCGAAGCTTCCTGAAACCCTCCCCGCTCCGGATAACCCTGAAGTCATTCATCCACTCCCAACACTCATACATGGCTTTTTTGTAATCGCCGGTTGAGGTGAAGTCTGTCCAGGCAGTGGTAACCAGAAATCGGGTATCACCAATGACAATGCATTCGTTGTCGAGGACATGCACATGCTCCTCCGCCGCCTCCTTCATCTTGATGAGCGTACGATCCAGGTGGCCGCCCTTGTAGTATTCGTGGTTCCCTGGGACGTAGATGACTGGACATTTGAAGGTCTCGTTGGCCCATACCACACCCTGAACGCGTACCGAAATGTCACCCGCGAGCACCACCAAATCTGCATCGACTTGGGGAGGCTCGAAGCCCTTGAATTCCAAATGCAGATCTGAGTAGATCAAAACTCTCATCAGCTCTCTCGCTCCCGAGCAGCATTGCATGGATCGCTTCTCCAAGGCTTCATCGAAGGGAAGCCGGGCTAGCTGTCGGATTGAGCTAGGGTCGCAGTGAAAAAATCGTGTCAAGGGTAGCGCGCTTCCTGCAGCCATCACCTAGCAGAAGGTAAACCGTGCTCCTCGTTTCGAATATGCATGGGTGATTGTGCGAGATCCCGAAGTTGCTGCGCACCCAGTACCCAGGAGAAAAACGGTTGCGGCTATCTCGAACGACCTGGTGCGCGAACACCAACGTCGTGAGTAACCCCTCGGACGCGAGCGCAGCCAACTCTTTCTCTGGCCCCGACATCTCAGCAACTGCCCAACGCTTCACCAGGCAGTAAGGTTTACCGGGAAACATCTGCTGGGCCAGGCTAACGAGCTCCTCTGGATCGCTGCTCCAACCCGAGACCTTCTCCCCCTCTCCGTAGAGAAACCGGAAGGCGTCTTCAATCGAAATCGGCATGCCTACTCTCCAGAGCGATGCTTACGCATGAGCGCTGGTGTAGAGACGACCATCTTCAGTCAAAAACTCGTAGACCGGCTTCTCTTCAGTACCGGGCACGATTCGAATTTCAGCGAGTACCTCCATGAAGTATTTGCCGTGATCGTTCTTTGAAGGAGGAGTGATCAAATGGATCTTGCTGACGTTAACCAGGTTATTTGTCTCTGCGGACTGCATCATCTGGAGCGTGGGGACGTCGTCGACCAAATGCGCAACCGGCCCGATACGACCATCTTGCAGACCCACACCCTCCACGAGGAAGGAGTATGCGCGCAGACTGACATCCACTGATTTCCAAAGCATACGACTACCATCTGGTGCGTTGAACTGCCCTTGGAGCTCATTCCCGTACGTTACAAACACTGCCCTCACCTTTCTTCACGACCCTTGCACCCGGCAAAGATCAAATACGAACAACAAGCGGCCGCCCCATAGGCGCTGCACGAGCCGCCAATTCAGAAGAATTATCAAAGCCGGGCGACTCACCTCAAAGATCCGCTCCGACGCAAATGCGTCAGATACGGAAATATAATTCATGGCGCGAGATTGATCAATGTGGCTGTATTCTCGGATTTGAGGATAGAGAATGCTCACGAGGGAAGCCCTCGCGGCCGTACTACGCTCGATAAGAGCTCAGCGAGGTCTCGCCAGGGAAGCAGTCCCTGAAATCGAAACCCGCACCCTTTTCAATCTCGAGAACGCAAAGACAGGCGTGACGATTGAGACCCTTCAGAAAGTTGCCTTCAGCTTGGGTGTACATCCTTTAGCTCTACAAATCTTAGCCACGAGCACCGATGAAGGGGTCACCCCGTCAGAGCTATTGAAGGGCTTGGCAAAAGAGCTCCGCAGCCTAGAGAGCTCAGGCTTGGTAGCGAAAATTTCCAATCACATCGTCAACGGCCAGCTTGTGCCTGAAAAAGCCGGCAAGCGGCACTCCCAAGAGACAATTGATGCCGTTCGATCTTTGAAATCTGAAGGGAAAACTCAGAAGGAAATCTACGAGGCCCTGGGCCTTTCGCGCTCGACTGTTGGGAGAATCTGGAAGGATCTGGAATGAAGCGAATCGCTCAGGGAGGCCGAGAGTGAGAAATATGATTTCACAGATGTGATAGCAGATGCTTAGCACCCAGAAGTAGCGTAAGCGACGACGCGACGTCACCGATCCGTGATGCCCCCTGAGGTAAGCGCTTAGCCGTTTCTCTGCAAGGAGCACATGGTCGTGAATGTGATCAGGTCACGAGGGAGCACCAAACAATCTGTCGCCGTTAGCAACCCAGGCTAGAGATTTTCGATCGACTAAGAAAGGTAGACGAGAGCTAGGAGCGAGCTGCGTGTCGGAGAAGTGGAGCTGAATGGCGCCACAAAGAATGCGTCCCCTGCTGGAATCGAACCAGCATCTAGCCCTTAGGAGGGGCTTGTTCTATCCGTTAAACTAAGGAGACAACGAGCTCTGTATCTTACGCAAAACCAAGGACTTAGGAAAGGCAAGCCTCATCCCACTCCCCATGGACATCCCACCTTTCAACTTGAAGCTCAGAGCAGTTGGACTGTTGATCTCAATAGGAGACTACACCCTACCCCAGATAAGAACCTGCAACCTTCCCCTTAGGAGGGGGATGCTCTATCCAATTGAGCTACTGAGACGCTACGACCGGCAGCGAGCGCTGCACAGCGGGATGGCCAGCATGTTAACCAGCATGCTGGCGTTTGTCATGCCTCAACTGGGCTTTTTCGCGTAATCCTTTTCTGCGGCTGCTATCCCCGCGGTAGCACGCCCTGATTGCGAAGCAGCGAAAAGAATGCAGCGACCGCCGCCTCCAGCGTGGAAGAATTATCCAGCACATGCACCGACGGGTCGGCTGCAGCCTGCAAGCGTGCGCTGCGCGCCAGGCGCTGCTCCACTTCTTCTGTGGTTTCCCGGCCCCGGGCCAGCAAGCGCTGGCGCAGCACCTCAGGCTTGACCTGGACCAACACGACCAGCAAGTCCGGATAGCGCTGACGGGCCACTGCCAGATAAGCCCGCGAGCCATTCACCAGTACCGGCCTCCCCGCCGCCAACCACTGGTCCACCTGCCGGGGTATGCCATAGTCCAGGCCATTGGCCCGCCAGTGCATGGCAAACGCACCCTGCGCACGCAAGGTATCAAACTGCTCGGGCGTGACCCCTTGGGCAGCTTCGCCTTTGGCTTCGGCCGACCGAGTGATGACCCGGCGGGCTATTTCTACCCCGGCGACGGCCAGTTGCTCACGCGAAGCGTCGATCAGGGAATCCTTCCCGGAACCCGACGGCCCAACCAGAAATATCAACCGGCCTGTCCCTGATCGGCGGTCGCTTGCGTCATGTTGCATAGCCACTATGCTCTATGGAGGGAACCGGCGCATTCTAGGGCTTTTCCGGGCATTTTTCTGGGTTTTACCAATTGTTGACGGCAAATGACTGACGGCCAGGCTAGCCAGAGCATGTGAAACTTTTCAAACCAGTGCTCATTTCTGATAATTGGTACTGGCATAAAGCCTTTATCCGGCTCACTATTTGTCACATAATTGACGCCAAGCAAACGGCGACCTTGAGGCAAGATGAGCATCCATTTTTCACTGGCGGTTGAACATTTTGTCGTCGCCACGGTCGTACTTCCATCCCGTGCGGCCAATTTGAGAACCGCTTCCCCTGAACCAAACTCCGGTCAATTTATATGCGCCCAATGAAACAGGCTATTTATTCGAGCCGCACCGCTGACAAGTTCGTCGTCCGCCTGCCAGACGGAATGCGTGAGCGCATTGCCGAGGTAGCGCGCAACCACCACCGCAGCATGAACTCCGAGATCATCGCACGCCTGGAACAGAGCCTTATCCAGGAAGGCGCGCTGGGTGACGAGCTCAGCATGCGTCTGGACAGCCCAGAGCTGTCCCTGCATGAGCGCGAGTTGCTGCAGCGCTTCCGCCAACTGTCCCACCGCCAGCAGAACGCTCTGGTCGCCCTCATCGCTCACGATGTGGAAATGGCCGCAGACGCTTCCTGAGGCCTGCGCGAACACAAGAAAGCCAGCGTAAGCTGGCTTTTTTGTCGGCGACTGACTGGCAGCAATCGCATTCCCCTGTGGGATTGCTCCCACAGGGAGGATCGGCTTACAGCAGGAACAGCGTAGCCAACCCAAGGAAGATGAAGAAGCCACCGCTGTCAGTCACAGCAGTGATCATCACGCTCGCCCCCATCGCAGGGTCGCGACCCAAGCGGGCCAATGTCATCGGGATCAGCACGCCCATCAGCGCCGCCAGTAACAGGTTCAAGGTCATCGCTGCGGTCATCACCACCCCCAGCGACCAGCTGCCATACAGCCAGAAAGCCACCGCACCAATCACTCCGCCCCACACCAGGCCGTTGATCAGCGACACAGCCAACTCCTTACGCATCAAGCGGCTGGTATTGCCTGGCGATACTTGATCCAGGGCCATGGCGCGGACGATCATCGTGATGGTCTGGTTACCAGAGTTGCCACCAATACCCGCAACGATCGGCATCAACGCAGCCAACGCCACCAGCTTTTCAATCGAACCTTCGAACAACCCGATCACTCGCGAAGCAACGAACGCGGTAATCAGGTTGATTGCCAGCCACGCCCAACGGTTGCGGAACGAACGCCAGACCGAGGCAAAAATATCTTCCTCTTCACGCAGACCCGCCATGTTGAGGACTTCGCTCTCGCTTTCCTCACGGATCAGGTCAACCATTTCGTCGATGGTCAGACGGCCGATCAGGCGTTCGCTCTTGTCCACCACCGGGGCGGATACCAGGTCATAACGCTCGAAAGCCTGCGCTGCATCGTAGGCATCTTCCTCGGGCTGGAAGGAGACGGGGTCGGTCGCCATGACCTCCGCGACCTTTTTCTCCGGGTCGTTGACCAGCAGGCGCTTGATCGGCAATACCCCCTTGAGGATGCCGTCGTAATCGACCACGAACAATTTGTCGGTGTGGTTCGGCAGTTCTTTCAGGCGGCGCAGGTAGCGCAGAACCACTTCCAGGCTGACGTCCTCGCGGATGGTGACCATCTCGAAGTCCATCAACGCACCGACCTGCTCCTCGTCGTAGCTCAGCGCCGAACGCACCCGTTCGCGTTGCTGGGCATCGAGGGTCTCCATCAGCTCGTGAACAACGTCGCGCGGCAGCTCTGGGGCGAGGTCGGCCAGTTCGTCGGCGTCCATCTCCTTGGCGGCAGCCAGCAGCTCGTGATCGTCCATGTCGGCGATCAGCGACTGGCGAACCGAATCGGAAACTTCCAGCAGGATGTCGCCATCGCGCTCCGAGCGCACCAGTTGCCAGACCGTCAGACGATCTTCCAGGGGCAAGGCTTCGAGGATATAGGCGATGTCGGCGGGGTGCAGGTCATCGAGCTTGCGCTGCAGCTCGACGAGGTTCTGACGGTGGACCAGGTTTTCCACCAGGTCGTTGTGCGCGCCTTCCTGGCGATGGGTCAGGTCTTCGACCATACGCTGACGCTGCAGCAGTTCGACCACCTGGGCCAGGCGATCCTGCAGGCTTTCTTGCGCTTTTTTAACTTCTACTTCAGTCATAGGCGAACTCCACTCCCAGCAGCGGAGCACGCCGAGGGAATCAATCGGTCAGATCTTTCTGTATGAATCTTGTTAGCGAGTAACTACTGGGTAAGTCCATGGTGGTTTTCCACAAGCCCCGGCGGGGCTGACGGGCGCAATCATACACTGCTAAAGCTGTCAGATCGCTTAAATTTTTGGCCAGAACAATCGTTTGCGTGATAAAGCTGGGACAACGCTCGAAGCTATCAGTGCGACGGTTGTTGTGGATGAGAAAGCACATTTGATTTTTGAGGCCGCACAGCGGCTCCAAGCTACACCGCAATCATTACAGAAGAGCGTAGATCGACATGATCAAGAATTCATTGGCGCACAAACAAAAAGCCCGCTCTATTGAGCGGGCTTTTTGATGGGGTGTGGCGGACTCAGCAGGATTCGAACCTGCGACCGCTCGGTTCGTAGCCGAGTACTCTATCCAGCTGAGCTATGAGTCCGTGGTGGTAGTTTTAGACCAGATTACCACTGGTTTACTGAAGTAGCTTTGCAAGCAGAACCACTTCAAAAAGTGGCGGACTCAGCAGGATTCGAACCTGCGACCGCTCGGTTCGTAGCCGAGTACTCTATCCAGCTGAGCTATGAGTCCGCAATTGGTAGTTTTAGACCAGATTACCACTGGTTGTTTGAAGCAGCTTTTAAGCAAAGCCACTTCAAAAGTGGCGGACTCAGGAGGATTCGAACCTCCGACCGCTCGGTTCGTAGCCGAGTACTCTATCCAGCTGAGCTATGAGTCCGTGTCTTGCCGCGCATTATAGGTCGCTGAAACATTTTTGCAAGAACTTTTTCGTTTAAAATCAACTACTTAGCGTTCTTGCCGTTTACAGCGCCCTAAGCGAATAATGGCGGTGAAGGGGGGATTCGAACCCCCGATACCCTTATGAGGTATACTCCCTTAGCAGGGGAGCGCCTTCGGCCACTCGGCCACCTCACCGCAACACGAGGCGAATATTAAAGAACCTCTTTCACCTTTGCAACCCTTTTTTTGAAAAAAACTTCAAAAAAATTAAAGGCTTGGCTCTTCATCCTTCTCCTTCTTGATCCGCAGGTAGATTTCCTCGCGGTGAACTGCCACTTCTTTCGGGGCGCTCACGCCAATACGCACCTGGTTGCCTTTGACGCCAAGCACCGTCACGGTGATCTCGCCGTCTCCAATGATCAGGCTCTCGGCGCACCGACGAGTCAGAATCAACATAGCTTTCTCCTTACGCAAAACATTCAGGGGTAACAGTCTTGGATTTCGGGACAAGGTCGCGGACGACGACCAAGGCCCTGGTTACTCGCCGCACAGGGCAGGACAGGGCCTGCGCGGCGAGCAGAAACGCGAAGGGCGCGGCAAGCCGCGCCCTTCCAGGCAGCGCCTTACTCGCCCTGTCGGGCAGGAGCATCCAGATCGAACGCGGTATGCAGCGCGCGTACGGCCAGCTCCAGATACTTCTCTTCGAGCACCACCGAAACCTTGATCTCGGAAGTGGAGATCATCTGGATGTTGATGCTCTCCTTGGCCAGGGCTTCGAACATGCGGCTGGCAACACCGGCGTGTGAACGCATGCCGACGCCAACGATCGAGACCTTGGCGATCTTGGTGTCGCCGATCACTTCACGGGCACCGATTTCGCGTGCAGTGTTTTCCAGCACGCTATGCGCCTTCTCGTACTCGTTGCGGTGCACGGTGAAGGTGAAGTCGGTGGTGTTATCGTGCGCAACGTTCTGCACGATCATGTCGACTTCGATGTTCGCAGCGCTGATCGGGCCGAGGATCTTGAAGGCCACGCCCGGGGTATCCGGCACGCCGCGAATGGTCAGCTTTGCTTCATCACGGTTGAAGGCGATACCGGAAATGATCGGCTGTTCCATGGATTCCTCTTCATCAATGGTAATGAGGGTACCCGGACCCTCCTTGAAGCTGTGCAGCACGCGCAGCGGAACGTTGTACTTGCCGGCGAACTCCACCGAACGGATCTGCAGCACCTTGGAGCCGAGGCTGGCCATTTCCAGCATTTCTTCGAAGGTGATCTTCTCCAGGCGACGAGCCTGTGGCACGACACGCGGGTCGGTGGTGTAGACACCATCGACATCAGTGTAGATCTGGCACTCATCAGCCTTCAGCGCCGCCGCCAGGGCCACGCCAGTGGTATCAGAGCCACCACGCCCCAGGGTAGTGATGCTGCCGTGCTCATCGACGCCCTGGAAGCCTGCAACCACGACCACGCGGCCTTCCTTGAGGTCGGCACGAATCTTCTGGTCGTCGATTTGCAGAATGCGCGCCTTGTTGTGCGAGCTGTCGGTGAGAATACGCACCTGGTTGCCGGTGTAGGACACCGCTGGCACACCACGCTTGATCAAGGCCATGGTCAGTAGGGCAATGGTGACCTGCTCACCGGTCGACACGATCACGTCCAGCTCACGAGGAACCGGGTGATCGGTAATCTGCTTGGCCAGGTCGATCAGACGATTGGTTTCACCGCTCATGGCCGACAGCACAACCACCAGGTCGTCGCCCGCTTCACGGTGTTTCTTGACCTTTTCGGCTACCTGCTCGATCCGCTCGATGGAACCGACAGAGGTGCCGCCAAATTTCTGTACGATCAACGCCATTTCAATGGTGCCTCAGCCCATACAGGGCCCCAAATAACAATCCAACATGAAGGAGTGGACGGGAGTGGCCTGTGTGGCTACTAGACCATCCACCCCTTCATCTCAAAGTCCCTGCTCTGCGAATGGCACGGCCAGCGCCAGGGCCTGGTCCAGAGCTGCGACGTCGACGCCACCGCCCTGGGCCATGTCCGGACGGCCACCGCCCTTGCCACCCACCGCCGCAGCGGCTTGTTTCATCAGATCGCCAGCCTTGAGTTGGCTGGAGAGGTCCTTGGTCACGCCGGCCACCAGCACAACCTTGCCCTCATGCTCGCTGCCCAGCAGGATCACTGCGTGGCCGAGCTTGTTCTTCAACTGATCGACCAGCGCCAGCAGGGCCTTGCCGTCCTGCCCATCCAGGCGGGCGGCGAGGACCTTGGCACCCTTGACCTCAACAGCCGCGTTGGAGAGATCGTCCCCGGCGGCGCTGGCGGCCTTGGCCTGCAGCTGTTCCAGCTGCTTCTCCAGCTGGCGGTTGCGCTCAAGCACAGCCGACAGCTTGTCGATCAGGTTGTCGCGGTTACCTTTCACCAGTTGCGCGGCTTCCTTGACCTGCTCCTCGGCAGCGTTCAGGTAGGCCAGCGCAGCGGCACCGGTTACGGCTTCGATACGGCGCACGCCAGAGGCCACGCCGCTTTCGCTGATGATCTTGAACAGGCTGATGTCACCGGTGCGCTTGGCGTGAATACCGCCGCACAATTCCACCGAAAAATCGCCGCCCATGCTCAACACACGCACGGTGTCGCCGTACTTCTCACCGAACAGCGCCATTGCGCCTTTGGCCTTGGCCGTTTCGATGTCGGTCAGTTCGGTTTCAACGGCAGTGTTCTTGCGCACTTCACGGTTGACGATGTCTTCCAGCGCCTTGATCTGCTCTGGTTTCACCGCCTCGAAGTGGCTGAAATCGAAACGCAGGCGCTGGCTGTCGACCAGCGAGCCCTTCTGCTGTACATGCTCACCCAGCACCTGGCGCAGCGCTTCGTGCAGCAGGTGAGTGGCGGAGTGGTTCAACGAGGTGGCGTGTTGCACCTCTGCATCGACCTTGGCCTCGACTGGCGAACCGATCACCAGCGCGCCGCTGGCAACCACGCCGTGGTGCAGGAAGGCACCGCCGGTCTTGGTGGTGTCGCGCACGTCAAAGCGTGCAGCGCCAGCCTGCAGGAAGCCGGTATCGCCAATCTGGCCGCCGGATTCGGCGTAGAACGGCGTGCGGTCGAGCACGACCACGCCCTGCTCGCCTACACTCAGCTGGTCGACGGACAGGCCGTCCTTGTACAAGGCGATGATCTTGCCTTGGCCTTCAGTGGCATCGTAACCGAGGAACTCGGTGGCGCTGTCGACTTTTACCAGGCTGTTGTAATCCATGCCGAAGGCGCTGGCGGAACGGGCACGCTCACGCTGGGCGTCCATTTCACGCTCGAAGCCGGCTTCGTCGATAGTCAGCTCACGCTCACGAGCGATGTCGGCAGTCAGGTCCATCGGGAAGCCATAGGTGTCGTACAGCTTGAACACCACGTCGCCCGGTACCACGTCGCCTTTCAGCTGGGCCAGGTCTTGCTCGAGGATGCGCAGGCCCTGCTCCAGGGTTTTGGCGAATTGCTCCTCTTCGGCCTTGAGCACGCGCTCGATGTGCGCTTGCTGGCTCTTCAGCTCCGGGAAGGCTTCGCCCATTTCAGCGGCCAGTGCGGCAACGATCTGGTAGAAGAAGCTGCCCTTGGCGCCCAGCTTGTTGCCGTGACGGCAAGCGCGGCGAATGATGCGGCGCAGCACGTAGCCACGGCCTTCGTTGGACGGCAGCACGCCGTCGGCAATCAGGAAACCGCACGAACGGATGTGGTCTGCGACCACTTTCAGCGAGGCCTGGCCATCATTGCTGCAACCGATGGCCTTGGCTGCGGCAGCCAGCAGGTTCTGGAACAGGTCGATCTCGTAGTTCGAATGCACGTGCTGCAGCACGGCGCTGATGCGCTCCAGGCCCATGCCGGTGTCCACCGACGGCGCTGGCAGCGGGTGCAACACGCCGTCGGCAGTGCGGTTGAACTGCATGAAAACGTTGTTCCAGATCTCGATGTAACGGTCACCGTCTTCTTCTGGCGAGCCGGGTGGGCCGCCCCAGATATCCGCGCCGTGATCGTAGAAAATCTCGGTGCACGGGCCGCACGGGCCGGTATCGCCCATGGTCCAGAAGTTGTCGGAGGCGTACGGGGCGCCCTTGTTGTCGCCGATGCGCACCATGCGCTCGGCCGGTACGCCGACTTCCTTGGTCCAGATGTCGTAGGCTTCGTCGTCAGTGGCGTAGACGGTGACCCAGAGCTTTTCCTTGGGCAGGTTCAGCCACTGCTCGGACGTCAGGAAGGTCCAGGCGAAGGTAATGGCGTCGCGCTTGAAATAATCGCCGAAGCTGAAGTTGCCCAGCATTTCGAAGAAGGTGTGGTGACGCGCGGTGTAACCGACGTTTTCCAGGTCGTTGTGCTTGCCACCGGCACGCACGCACTTCTGGCTGCTGACAGCACGCGTGTAGGCGCGCTTCTCCGCACCGAGGAAGCAGTCCTTGAACTGGTTCATGCCTGCGTTGGTGAACAGCAGGGTCGGATCGTTGTTCGGGATCAGCGAACTGGAGGCGACTCGGGTATGTCCCTGCTCTTCGAAGAAGCGAAGGAAGGCTTCACGGATTTCTGCGCTTTTCATAGGTTCTTCCACGGAAACGGCGGCCCTGTTGGGCAAACGCGTCGACGAAACGACGGCAAAGGGCCGCATTATATCGGTCCTGCAGTCTCGATGCAGTGTGTTTATACGATAGAAGCCATCGTTTGGACGGTTTTTCGGGCTATGCAAACGAAAACGACATGACCGGATGCTAAATCCTGTGTTTCGCCACTGGCAAGCCAATTACCGCTTAAGGGAGGGGAAAAGGGAACAGGCGGTGAATTAAAAGGTTTTCATCATGGATAGGATCCGAAACTGTGTCGCCTGGTTCGCGGGTAAACCCGCTCCTACAAGGTATGTGCAAGGCCTTAATGTGGCGCCATGCCCGTAGGAGCGGGTTCACCCGCGAAACAGGCGACACCGCTCTCACCCCAGCCGCTGCCCCGAATCCGGCACGATCAGAATGCCGGCGCGCAAGCCATTCTTGACTTTGGGGTTAGGGAAGATGATGCGTGCGCCCTCCTCCTCGACCACCCAGCGCATCTCGGCCAGGTCTTCAGCCAGCAGGTAACCCTTGCTCAGCTCGGAGAAGTTTTCGATGTCAGCCGGCAGGTGCAGGTGGAAGCTGTCACTGTGCTTGATGATTTCGCGGGAAACCCTGAACAATTGCAGGCCATCCAGCGAACTTTCTTCCTCTGGCTCGGTAGCTTCGATAATGCGAATCAGCCGCTCTTCGAGCTTGTCGAGATTGACCTGCTCGTTCTGGCCGAACGGACGGGCCTTGCCCAACTCCAGGGTAAAGGCTTCAGCTTCGAGCTGTTCATAGGTGAAAGCACTGAAGGTGATGGACGACTTGCTTTGCAGTAATACCGCTTCCATACCTGCCGCCGCCAGGCGCACCAGTTCGCGACGGGAGTGCTTGCGCCCTTCTTTATAAGGGTACAAGGCGAATTGCTCGATCTTCGAACCGCGGATGGCAGTATGCAGGTCGTAATGCAGGCGGCTGCGCTCCGGCTTGCTGAAGAACACCCGGGCGAACTGCTCCAGCTCGGCAGCACGCAATGCTTCGAAACCGCTGGAAAGCTCATGGCGGCCATTGAACAAACGGTTGATGTCCTGCTCGATAAAGCGCTCGCCCTTGCGGATCGCCGCCGGGTTGCCGAACAGGAACAGCACCCGTGCCCTGGGTTTGATCTTGCCGTTGGCCACGCCATGCAGCAGCCGCTCGAGCAATTCGATCGGCGCTGTTTCGTTGCCATGAATGCCGGCGGACAACAGTAAGTCCAGCCCGCAATCTTCGCTTTCGGCCGGACGCACTTCGAGCGCGCCCTCCCCCAGCCACCGCAAACGCGCGCCCTTGGGTGTCACTTGGGTCTTCTCGGCCGGTTCGTGATCGGTGAGGGTCAGCTCAAGCAATTTGCCAAGGGCGAGCATAGGGACTTCCTTAGTGGTGGTGACCGCAGTCAGGGCCATGAACGTGATCGTCGTCTTCGCCAAGCTCTGCCGGTTCCATTTCCAGCTGCAGGCTGACCAGGTTGGTGGCCATCGGGCGCAGCAGCAAGTTGGCATACTCGGTGTCGTCTTCCTCGACATCCACACCGATCAGCAGCTGGCCACGGCCATCCTGCTGAATCCACACTTCCTTGCCTTGCCAGACCACAGCAAAGCGGGTGCAGGAAGTTTCCAGCTGGGTGCCGTCTTCATCTTCGAGGATCAGGCGCAAGGCGTCGGTCATTACAGAGTCTCTCTTCAAGGTTGGCGTTGGAACGGATACACCGAGCCCAACTTCAGGATCTGGGTCAATTCGTCCAGTGCCGTACGGCATTCCACCAGCAGTTGCGGGTCAGCCAGGTCTGCTTCGCCAAGGCGATCGCGGTAGTGCCTGTCGACCCACTGCAGCAGCGTGTCATACAGCGAGGCCGTCATGATAACGCCTTGGTTGACCGCCGCCAGTTCCGATTCCTTCAAGGCTACGCGCAAACGCAGACAGGCTGGGCCGCCGCCGTTTTGCATGCTCTGCTTGAGGTCGAACACCTTGACCTCCTTCACCGGGCCTCCCTGACTGGTCAACTGGCCAAGATAAGCCCAGACCCGCTCGTTGTTGCGGCACTCTTCCGGCACGACCAACAGCATGGAACCATCGTCGCGGCTCAGCAGCTGGCTGTTGAACAGGTAGGAACGCACCGCGTCCTCCACCGCCACCGCGGCTCTGGGCACGCAGATGGCCTGGAAGTTGCCACCCTTGCTGGCCAGTTTAGCTCGCAGCTGCCCAAGCACCGCGTCGGTATCGAGAAACGCGTCCTCGTGGTAGAACAGCACTTCGCCGTTACCCACCGAAATCACATCATTGTGGAACACACCCTGGTCGATCACCGCCGGGTTCTGTTGAGCGTAGACCACACCGTCATCGCTCAGGCCGTGCAGCCGGGCCACAGCCTGCGAGGCCTCCAGGGTTTGTCGGGCCGGATACTTCTGTGGCGCCGGGTAACGGCTGTCGAAGGCGCTGCGACCATAGACAAAGAACTCCACACCGGCCTCACCATAGGCGCGGCAGAAGCGCGTGTGGTTGGCCGCGCCCTCGTCACCGAACTGTGCCACGGCAGGCAGCGCGGCGTGATGGGCAAAGTGCTTCTCGTTGTTGAACATGGCGCCCAGCACGCGGCTGGTGGTCGGGTGCTCGATGCTGCGGTGATATTTGCAGTTGAGGTTGGCGGCGGTGAAGTGCACACGACCGTCAGCCGTGTCGGCACTCGGGCTGACTGTCGCGGCGTTGGCCACCCACATGCTTGAGGCCGAGCAACTGGCCACTAGCAACGGCATGGCCTCGCGGGCGGCGCGCTGGATGACTTCGGCATCGCTGCCACTGAACCCCAGGCGGCGCAGCGCGGCCACGTCCGGGCGTTCCTGTGGCGCCAGAACACCCTGCTTGAAGCCCATGTCGGCCAGCGCTTTCATCTTCGCCAGGCCCTGGCGCGCCGCCTCACGCGGGTTGGACCCCTGCTGGCTGTTGCTCTGCGAAGCCACGTTACCGTAAGACAGGCCGCCATAGTTGTGGGTAGGCCCCACCAGGCCATCAAAATTCACTTCATAGGATTTCATCGGCTAGGCTCCGTGACTGTTGTTATAGGGTGACGCCCGGCGTCAGGGTCGCCGGCAAGGCAAGGCTGGCGGTCTCCAGCGAAGCCACGGGGTAAGCGCAGTAGTCGGCCGCGTAATAGGCACTGGCGCGATGGTTGCCACTGGCACCCACGCCGCCGAACGGTGCGCTGCTGGCAGCCCCCGTCAGCTGTTTGTTCCAGTTGACGATGCCGGCGCGGCTGCGCAGCCAGAAGTACTGGTAGCGTGCGCGCGAATCGGACAACAAACCGGCAGCCAGGCCATACTGAGTGTTGTTGGCTTCATCGATGGCAGCATCGAAGTCGGCGTAGCGGATCACCTGCAGCAGCGGGCCGAAAAACTCTTCGTCCGGGCGGTCAGCCACGGCGGTGACATCGACAATGCCCGGGGTCAGCAGTGCGGCATCGGCCTGTGGCTGGGTCATTTCCAGCAGTTTCACGCCACCTTTGGCGGCCAGTTCGGCCTGGGCCGCAAGCAGCGCCCGAGCCGCCTGCAGCGAAATCACCGAGCCCATGAAAGGCGCCGGCTGCTCATCGAACGCCCCCACCGTGATGGTTTTGCACACCTCGACCAAGCGCGCGATCAGCGCATCGCCCCAGGCGCCTTGCGGTACCAGCAGGCGCCGCGCGCAGGTGCAGCGCTGGCCAGCGGAAATGAACGCCGACTGGATAATGGTATACACCGCCGCGTCGAGGTCCTTGACCTCGTCCACCACGAGCGGGTTGTTACCCCCCATTTCCAGGGCCAGGATCTTGTCTGGACGCCCTGCGAACTGCTGATGCAGCAGGTTGCCGGTGCGGCTGGAGCCGGTGAAGAACAGACCATCGATACCTGGGTTGGCGGCCAGCGCCACACCGGTTTCGCGTGCCCCCTGCACCAGGTTCAGCACACCCGCCGGCAGGCCGGCAGCAATCCAGCAGTTGACGGTAAGCTCAGCAACCTTGGGGGTCAGCTCGCTGGGCTTGAACACCACGCAGTTGCCTGCCAGCAGCGCCGGCACGATATGGCCATTGGGCAGGTGCCCGGGGAAGTTGTAGGGGCCGAACACCGCCACCACACCGTGGGGCTTGTGCCGCAAAACAGCCGTGGCATCGGCCAGCGGACCACTCTTTTCGCCGGTACGCTCGCGGTAGCTCTGTACCGAAATCGCCACCTTGTTGACCATGCTGGTGACTTCAGTCGCAGATTCCCACAGCGGCTTCCCGGTTTCCTCGCCAATGCATTGGGCCATGGCTTCGGCATGCACTTTCAACTGCGCGGCAAACTTCTCCAGCACATCGATACGTGCCTCCAGGCTCAACTGCGCCCAGGCCGGGAAGGCCTGCCGCGCCGCCTGCACAGCAGCGCTGACCTGGCTGGCGTCAGCGCCCTGCCCTTGCCAGATCACGGCCTGGGTCACCGGGTTGAGCGACTGCAGGGTTTCACCCTGGCCAGCCTGCCAATTGCCTGCGATGTAATGCGTGGTCATTTACTGGGCCTCCCGGCTGGCCGACAGCGGCACCGCGCGCACATTGTCGCCGACGCCCATGCGCAGGCGCTTGGCGGTCAACGGGTCGACCACCAGGGTACCGGCGGCCAACCGTGCAGGTGCAGCAGTGATACGGCAGTCGTCGCGCTTGCGGTTGTGGATGATGAAAGGGGTCGCGTCGTCGCCTGGCGTACCTACCGCCAGCACCAGGGTCTGGCTCTCGCGCACCGCGCGGATCTTGGCAGTGTCACACTCGATGGCCGGGCCGGCGTCAAAGATGTCGACGTAGCCCTGATAGTTGAAGCCCTCCTGCTTAAGCATGGCCAGCGCCGGCTCGGTGTCTTTGTGCACACGGCCGATCACGTTGCGCGCAGCCTCGGACAGGAAGCAGGTGTACAGCGGGAACTTGGGCATCAGCTCAGCGATGAACGACTTGTTGCCCACGCCGGTGAGGTAGTCGGCCTGGCTGAACTCCATCTTGAAGAAATGCCGGCCCAGGCTTTCCCAGAACGGCGAACGGCCCTGCTCGTCAGACATGCCGCGCATTTCGGCAATGATCTTCTTGCCAAACAGCTCCGGGAACTCGGCAATGAACAGCATGCGCGCGCGCGACAGCAGACGGCCATTGAGACCCGAGCGGTGGTCGCTGCGCAGGAACAGCGAGCACAGCTCGGAGTTTCCGGTCAGGTCGTTGGCCAGGAACAGCGTCGGGATTTCGCGGTAGATCTTCAGCTCCTGCGAGGCGCTGACCGTCAGGCCGACCCGATAGTTGTACCAAGGCTCACGCAGGCCGACGGCGCCGGCGATGGCACTGATGCCCACCACCAGACCTTCGTCGTTTTCCAGCACGAACAGGTAATCGGTGTCACCACGCTCGGCTTCGCCACGGAAGCTTTTTTCCGCCCAACCAACACGGTGCCCGAGGCGCTCTTCGTTGGCCGGCAGCGTGGTCAGCCCGGTGGTGCCGGTGCTGCGTGCCAATTCGATCAACGCAGGCAAATCGCTGCTGCGTACAGGACGAACGATCATGCTATCTCCTTGTGCGGCGGCATCGGCCGGCGCGAAACTCTGCTAACGCATCAATCCCGAAACGTCTGTTGCCAGACCTCAAACCGCGACCAGGCGCACGCTGGCGCCCTCGCCCACGCCCAGCGCGTCGGCTGCTGCCACGCTCAGGCTGACCGGTTTGCCAGGCACCCAGTCCAGGTCCAGCAACACCGCGCGGTAGTCCTGCAACAGGCCGTTGCACACCAGGTACGGGCGCCCACCCTTGACCGGGGCCTCTTCGATCTTCACCGGGACCACCCGGCTCTGAGCGATCGAGCGGATGCCAGAGGTGCGCGCATGCAGGGTCGGGCCGCCGTCGAAGATGTCGATGTAGTGCTCGGTCTCGAAGCCTTCGCGCATGAGTATGTCGAAGGTGATCTGTGCCCGCGGATGTACCTGGCCCATGGCTTCCTGCGCCAGGTCTGGCAGCAACGGCACGTAGATCGGGTAATGCGGCATCAGCTCGGCGAGGAAGGTACGGCTCTTCAGGCCGCACAGGCGCTCGGCGTCGGCATAGTTGAGGTCGAAGAAGTTGCGGCCGATAGCATCCCAGAACGGCGATTCACCCTGCTCGTCGCTGAAGCCGACGATCTCGGTTACCACCGAATCGGCAAAGCGCTCCGGGTGCGCAGCCATGAACAGCAGTCGACCACGCGAATTGAGCTCGGCCCAGCCACTGTTCACCAGTTCCGGTGCTACATAGAAACTGGTCAGCAGGCTGTTGCCAGTCAGATCGTGACACAGCGACAGCACATGGATCTTGTTGTGTATCTTCAGCTCGCGCGAGGCGTGCACGAATGTTTCGTTACGAAAACTGTAGAACGGCTCGGAGTAGCCGGCCGAAGCGACGATGGCTGAGCAACCGGCCAACTTGCCTGTTTCGCTGTCTTCGAGCACGAAAAAATAACTCTCTTCGCCGTTGAAGCTGACCTCGGCGGCGAAGGATGTCTCGGAGGCGGCAATCTTGTCGCCGAGACGAGCGGTGTCGTCCGGCAGCGAGGTGACACCAATGGGGCTGTCTGCAGCCATGCGCTGCACGTCGTTCAGATCAGCCATTTGCGCGGGGCGCATCACCAGCATGGTGTCACTCCTTTGGAATACGGGCCGTTCACAGCGGCACGAAAAAACGGCAGGCACCCAGGCACCTGCACTGGAATCGGGTATCGCCGGCCCGGCTCGGCCTCGTGCCGAGGCTGGGCTGAGGCCGGCGAAAGGACCGTTGGCGGATCAGCCTTTGGTCAGTGTGGCCACAGCGCGCTCGAAGCGGTCCAGGCCTGCGTCGATATCGGCGTCTTCAACCACCAGGCTTGGGGCGAAGCGGACAACGTCCGGGCCGGCCTGCAGCACCATCACGCCTTCTTTCTCGGCAGCGTTGAGCACGTCCTTGGCCTTGCCTTTCCAGGCCTCGGTCAAGACGCAGCCCAGCAGCAGGCCGACGCCACGCACCTGGCTGAACAGGTTGTACTTCTGGCCGATCTGCTCCAGGCGGGTTTTGAAGCGCTCGTGCTTAGCCTTGATACCGGCCAGGGTTTCCGGGGTGTTGACCACATCCAGCACCGCGCAGGCAACGGCGCAGCCCAGCGGGTTGCCGCCATAGGTGGTGCCGTGGGTGCCAACGGCCAGGTGCTTGGCCAGCTCGGTGGTGGTCAGCATGGCACCAATCGGGAAGCCGCCGCCCAGGCTCTTGGCACTGGTCAGAATGTCCGGGGTCACGCCGTAGTGCTGGTAGGCATACAGCGAGCCGGTACGGCCCACGCCAGTCTGCACTTCGTCAAAGATCAGCAGAGCGTTGTGCTCGTCACACAGTTTGCGCGCGCCTTCCAGGTAGGCCTTGTCGGCCGGCACCACGCCGCTCTCGCCTTGGATCGGCTCGATCACCACGGCGCAGGTCTTGTCGGAAATCTGTGCCTTCAACGCTTCCAGGTCGTTGTACGGCACATGGCTGATACCGGTGATCTTCGGGCCAAAGCCATCGGAGTACTTTGGCTGGCCACCCACGCTGACGGTAAACAGGGTGCGGCCGTGGAAGCTGTTCACGGTGGCGATGATTTCGTGCTTTTGCGGACCGAAGCGGTCATGCGCCACACGACGGGCCAGCTTGAAAGCGGCCTCGTTGGCCTCGGCGCCGGAGTTGCAGAAGAACGCGCGGTCGGCAAAGGTGGCGTCCACCAGCTTGTGGGCCAGGCGCAGGGCCGGCTCGTTGGTGAACACGTTGGAAACGTGCCAGAGGGTGTTGGCCTGTTCAGTCAGGGCCTTGACCAGTGCCGGGTGGCAGTGGCCCAGGGCATTGACCGCAATGCCGCCGGCAAAGTCGATCAACTCGCGACCCGACTGGTCCCAGACGCGGGAACCCTCGCCTCGCACAGGAATGAAGGCCGCCGGAGAATAGTTGGGGACCATCACCTGGTCGAAATCGGCACGTTGCACCGGGGCTTGCTCAACGGACATCTGAGTCTCCTGAAGAGGAACGCTGGCCTGGAAGTGGCGAGCGATGGGGGGATTGTAAGGACTGATCCGCGCCTGTCCTTGCGGCCAAGCGACAACTTGTTACAGCGCAAAACCCAGTTTTGACAAGGCTTTCGGCAATGCGACAAACACTGTCGCAATCGCGCAGTGTACGGGAGAGAGGGGGCTGGGTGAACGGGTGTTCACACAGGATTGAGGGAGGCGGGATGTTTGGCGATGTTGATGTGTTGACGGGGAGATCGAGCGCCGCCCGCGCGGCGCATCGCGAGCGAAGCTCGCTCCCACATTTGTTGCAACGTGGCCAGGCCTGTTACGCCATGGTTGCCAGCCTTTGTGCATGGCTTGAGCCTTACAAACAAGGCTGACAACCATGGCCTCACAGGCCTGGCCACGTTGCAACAAATGTGGGAGCGAGCTTCGCTCGCGATGCGCCGCGCGGGCGGCGCTCGATTTGCGCCCCACCACCAACCTCAAGACCTACACCCCGAACCCACCCAAAATGTCAGCCTTTTTCAGCCGGCGCCGAACTCAACTCAGTGCCGAGCCTGTTACGCCATGGTTGCCAGCCTTTGTGCATGGCTTGAGCCTTACAAACAAGGCTGACAACCATGGCCTCACAGGCCTGGCCACGTTGCAACAAATGTAGGAGCGAGCTTCGCTCGCGATGCGCCGCGCGGGCGGCGCTCGATTTGCGCCCCACCACCAACCTCAAGGCCTACACCCCGAACCCACCCAAAATGTCAGCCTTTTTCAGCCGGCGCCGAACTCAACTCAGTGCCGAGCCTGTTACGCCATGGTTGCCAGCCTTTGTGCATGGCTTGAGCCTTACAAACAAGGCTGACAACCATGGCCTCACAGGCCTGGCCACGTTGCAACAAATGTAGGAGCGAGCTTCGCTCGCGATGCGCCGCGCGGGCGGCGCTCGATTTGCGCCCCACCACCAACCTCAAGACCTACACCCCGAACCCACCCAAAATGTCAGCCTTTTTCAGCCGGCGCCGAACTCAACTCAGTGCCGAGCCTGTTACGCCATGGTTGCCAGCCTTTGTGCATGGCTTGAGCCTTACAAACAAGGCTGACAACCATGGCCTCACAGGCCTGGCCACGTTGCAACAAATGTAGGAGCGAGCTTCGCTCGCGATGCGCCGCGCGGGCGGCGCTCGATTTGCGCCCCACCACCAACCTCAAGGCCTACACCCCGAACCCACCCAAAATGTCAGCCTTTTTCAGCCGGCGCCGAACTCAACTCGAACGGGCTGCTGCTGCGTCGCTGGTTACGGTCTTCCCGCGGCGTGGCGCCAAAGAAGTTACGGTAGGCACTGGAAAAATGCGGCCCCGAGGAGAAGCCACAGGACAGCCCGATCTGAATGATCGACTTGCTGGTCTGCATCAGCATCTGCCGCGCCTTGTTCAACCGCAACTCCAGATAGTACTGGCTGGGAACGCGGTTCAGATACTGCTTGAAGATACGCTCCAACTGCCGACGCGATACGCACACATGCTGGGCAATTTCGTCGGTGGTCAGCGGCTCTTCGATGTTGGCTTCCATCAGCAACACAGCCTGAGTCAGCTTGGGATGACTCGAACCCAGGCGGTTCTGCAGCGGGATACGCTGACGCTCGCCACCCTCGCGGATGCGCTCCACCACCAGCTCTTCCGACACTGCCCCAGCCAGCTCAGCCCCGTGATCGCGCGCCAGCACCGCCAGCAGCAGGTCGGTCACAGCCATACCGCCGCAGGCAGTCAGACGGTCGCGATCCCAGTCGAACAGGTGGCTGGTGGCGATGACCTTGGGGAAGCGCTCGGCAAAGTCATCCTGCCAGCGCCAGTGCACGGCTGCCCGGTAACCATCGAGCAGGCCCAGCATTGCCAGCGGATATACCCCCGCCGACAGGCCACCGATCAGGCAGCCACTGCGCGCCAGCTGCTTGAGCGCCGTTGAGAAGGCAGCCCCCATTGCCGCTGGCGGCTCGTCGGCCAGCAGAAATAGCTTGTGGCAACCCTCCAGGCGGCCGAGCCACGGCTCGCCCGGCAGACGCCAGGCGCCTTCCTGCGCAGGCTCGGCCTGCAGGAAGACCAACTCGTAGACCACATCCGGATGCACCCGCTGCGCCACCAGCAACACTTCCTCGGCCAATGCCAGGGTCAAGGGCCTGGTGCTGGGCCAGATGAGAAAACCGATTCGCTGGGTGGTCATAGGGTACGGTCCGAAACCTGAGGTCGTTCGAGTCTGTGCGCCGGGTCAGGCTGCGCTCGCCGCGCAGCATGCCCTATTCTGGTGCAAAAATGCAGCTTTTACTTCAGGCTGCCGGAGAGGAACTGCTTCAGGCGCTCCGACTGCGGGTTGGCCAGCACTTCACGCGGGCAGCCGGTTTCTTCCACCAGGCCCTTGTGCAGGAACACCAACTGGTTGGACACCTCGCGGGCAAAGCCCATTTCATGGGTCACCACCACCATGGTCCGCCCCTCCTGGGCCAGCGCCTGCATTACCTTGAGCACATCACCCACCAGCTCAGGGTCGAGCGCCGAGGTTGGCTCGTCGAACAGCATGACCTCCGGCTCCATGGCCAGCGCGCGGGCAATTGCCACACGTTGTTGCTCACCACCCGACATATGCCCGGGGAAGGCATCCTTGCGGTGGGCGACGCCGACTTTGGCCAGGTAGTGCTCGGCCTTTTCCAGGGCTTCCTTCTTGTTCACGCCCAGCACGTGCACCGGCGCTTCGATGATGTTCTCAAGCGCTGTCATGTGCGACCACAGGTTGAAGTGCTGGAACACCATCGACAGGCGCGAGCGCATCCGCTGCAATTGACGCGGGTCGGCAGCCTTCAACGCACCATCCTTGCCGGCGACCAGTTTCAGCTCTTCGTTGTTGAGCAGGATCTTGCCGGCGTGCGGCTGCTCCAGCAGGTTGATGCAGCGCAGGAAGGTCGACTTGCCCGAACCGCTGGAGCCGATGATGCTGATGACGTCGCCGGCCTTGGCCGCCAGCGACACACCCTTGAGCACTTCGTGGCTGCCGTAGCGCTTGTGCAGGTCTTGGACTTCGAGTTTGTACATGCTGTCGATTCTCACAGAGCGGTCAGTGCTTGCGCGGCGCCAGGTAGCCGAGCCAGCGGCGTTCGGCCATCTTGAACAGGCGCACCAGGATGAAGGTCAGGCACAGGTAGAACACGCCCGCCGTGATGTAGGCCTCGAAAGGCAGGTAATACTGGGCATTGACCGTGCGCGCAGCACCGGTGATGTCGATCAGGGTAACGATCGACGCCAGGCTGGTGGTCTGCAGCATCATGATCACTTCATTGCTGTATTGCGGCAGCGCCCGACGCAGTGCCGAGGGCAGCAGGATGCGGCGGTACATTTTCATGCGCGACATGCCCATGGCCTTGGCGGCCTCGATCTCGCCATGCGGCGTGGCCTTGAGGCTGCCGGCAATGATTTCGGCGGTATAGGCACTGGTATTGATGCCGAACGCCAGGCAGGCGCAGAAGGTGGCACTGGACAGCAACGGCCAGAAGATACTCTCGCGCACCGCCTCGAACTGGGCCAGGCCGTAGTAGATCAGGAACAACTGCACCAGCATCGGCGTGCCACGGATGACGTAGGTGTACAGCCATGCAGCAAGGTTGACCACCGGCTGCCTGGATACCCGCATCAGGCCCAGCGGAATGGCTGCCAGCAGGCCGAAGAAAAGCGAAATTGCCAGCAGCTTCAGGGTGGTCAGCAGGCCGCCGAAGTACATCGGCAGCGCTTCCCAGACGACGTTGTAGTCGAAGATCATAGTTCAGCCACCTTGACGCCCACCGAGTAGCGGCGCTCCAGATACTTCAGGGCCAGCAGCGAGACACTGGTCAGTACCAGGTACAGCGCCGCCACTGCCAGGAAGAAGGTGAAGGGTTCGCGGGTGGCGTCAGCCGCCTGCTTGGCCTTGAACATCATGTCCTGCAGGCCGACGACCGAAATCAGCGCAGTAGCCTTGGTCAGCACCAGCCAGTTGTTGGTGAAGCCCGGAATGGCCAGGCGAATCATTTGCGGCACCTGTATGCGGAAGAACACTTGGCGAGGGCTCATGCCATACGCCACGCCCGCCTCGGCCTGGCCTTTGGGAATGCCCAGGAAGGCCCCGCGGAAGGTCTCCGAGAGGTAGGCGCCAAAAATGAAGCCCAGGGTACCGATACCCGCAACCAGCGGGTTCAGGTCGATGTAGTCTTCGTAACCGACCAGCGGCGCCACCCGGTTGATGATGTCCTGCCCGCCGTAGAAGATCAGCAGGATCAGGACCAGGTCCGGAATACCACGGATCACCGTGGAATACAGATCGCCCAGCCAGGCCAGCCAGCGCACTGGCGACAAACGCAGCGCCACACCGATCAGGCCGAGTACGATGGCCAGGGCCATCGACGACAGGGCGAGCTGTAGCGTCAGCCACGCCCCGTCGAGGATGACTGCCCCGTAGCCTTTCAACATGATGAGGTCCTCGACCTAGAGAATGAAAAATGGTGCAAACCCCAGAGCCTCTGCTGTTTGCACCATTGCACAGGTGAAACCCGACGTCTTACTTCGAGTCTGGACCGTAGATGTCGAAATTGAAGTACTTGCTCTCGATTTCTTTGTACTTGCCGTTGGCACGGATGGCGTCGATAGCCGCGTTGATGCGGTCGACATTGGCCTTGTCACCCTTGCGTACGGCGATACCGATACCGTCACCGAAGTACTTGGCGTCGGTGAAGGCAGGGCCTACGAACGCGAACCCCTTGCCAGCGTCCGTCTTGAGGAAGCCGTCTTCCAGCAGGGTGGCATCAGCCACGGTGCCGTCGAGGCGGCCAGCTGCGACGTCCAGGTAGATTTCGTTCTGGGTACCGTAAGGCACCACGGTGGCACCTTTGGCACCCAGCACTTCCTTGGCGAAGCGGTCGTGAATGGAGCCGCGCTGCACGCCGATCTTCTTGCCTTTCAGTTCGTCAAGGCTATCGCTGACAGTGGTGCCGTCCTTCATGACCAGGCGCGCCGGAGTCAGGTAGTAGCGCTTGGTGAAGTCGACCGACTTCTTGCGGTCATCGGTGATCGACATGGACGACAGGATGGCGTCGATCTTGCGCACTTTCAGCGCCGGGATCAGGCCGTCGAATTCCTGTTCAACCCAGGTGCACTTGGTTTTCATCTCTTCGCACAGGGCGTTGCCGATATCGTAGTCAAAGCCGGCAATACTGCCGTCAGGTTGCTTGAAGGCGAAGGGTGGGTAAGCAGCTTCGATACCGATTTTCAGCGGTTTTTCATCAGCCTGCGACACCAGGGAAAACACAGACAGCGCCAGGGCGCCAAGCAGTGCGAGCTTCTTCATCAGGTAACTCCATCGGTACGGGGCAATACAAGGCAGGTAACGGCTGCCCGATATGCGAATGAGTACAACGCGAGCCGCGCAGGGTTCGACCAAGGCCGCATACCACGAGCGAGTGAGTGGCATTTTAACGACAGCCCGGTAGTCGATATTTCTTCAAAGCGACAACTACTTATAGAAGCGCCTGAAACCGCCGCGGGCGATGTTGACAGCCAGTGCAGAATATGCAATGGCGCAAGAAATAGAACCTATAGACCTAGCAATTCCTGGGCCTATTATTGGCAAAGCCTTGTACGACGGCAAGTGTAGCGTGCCGCGATGCACAAAATGGCGACCCCGACGCACCGAAACGGGCCGGAATTGTTTCCTCGCGCCCCGAACCTGTGCGGGGCCGGTGACAGAACAGTTACCGATGATTGTCGGGTAACAATGCAAAAGCGGGCTTGCCCGCGAATGCGTGAGGTCAGGGTACAGCTTAGCCTGAACTGACGCATTCGCGGGCAAGCCCGCTCCTACAGGGGGTATTGCCGGGGAGGGGTTAGGCCGAAGCCAGGCTCATCGCCTTGTGTGTGTCGATCAGGTGCTGCACCACACTCGGGTCGGCCAAGGTCGAGATATCGCCCAGCGCGTCGTATTCACCGGTGGCAATCTTGCGCAGGATGCGGCGCATGATCTTGCCCGAGCGGGTCTTCGGCAGCCCCGGCGCCCACTGGATCACATCCGGCGAAGCAATCGGTCCAATCTCCTTGCGCACCCAGTTCTTCAGTTCCAAGCGCAATTGCTCACTGGCCTCGATGCCAGCATTGAGGGTGACATACACATAGATGCCCTGCCCTTTGATGTCATGCGGCACGCCAACCACTGCAGCCTCGGCAACCTTCGAGTGCGCGACCATGGCGCTTTCGATCTCGGCAGTCCCCATGCGGTGGCCGGACACGTTGAGCACGTCATCCACACGGCCGGTGATCCAGTAGTAACCATCCTCGTCACGGCGCGCACCGTCGCCGGTGAAGTACATGCCGCGGAAGGTCTTGAAGTAGGTGTCGACGAAGCGATCGTGGTCGCCGTACAGCGAACGCGACTGACCCGGCCAGGAATCAAGGATCACCAGGTTGCCTTCGGCAGCACCGTCGATCAGGTTGCCCAGGTTGTCGACCAGTGCCGGCACCACCCCGAAGAACGGACGGGTTGCCGACCCCGGCTTGAGACCCGTGGCGCCAGGCAACGGACTGATCAGGATGCCGCCGGTCTCGGTCTGCCACCAGGTGTCGACGATCGGGCAACGTTCCTTGCCTACGGTCTTGTAGTACCAGTTCCAGGCCTCAGGGTTGATCGGCTCACCCACCGACCCCAGCAGGCGCAGGCTGGAACCGTCGGCGCCCTCAACAGCTGCCTGCCCTTCAGCCATCATGGCGCGAATGGCAGTTGGCGCTGTGTAGAGGATGTTGACCTTGTGCTTGTCGACGATCTTCGATACGCGGGTAATGTCCGGGTAGTTCGGCACGCCCTCGAACAGCAAGGTGGTGGCGCCGTTGGCCAGCGGGCCGTAGACGATATAGCTGTGGCCGGTGACCCAACCGACGTCGGCGGTGCACCAGTACACCTCGCCCGGGCGGTAATCGAATACGCGCTCATGGGTCAGCGCGGCGTAAACCAGGTAACCGCCTGTGGTGTGCAGCACGCCCTTCGGCTTGCCGGTGGAGCCGGAGGTATAAAGGATGAACAGCGCCTCTTCAGCACCCATTTCTTTGGGTGCGCAGTGGCTGGAAGCCACTTTCATCAGGTCTTCGTACCAGATGTCGCGATGCTGGTGCCAGGCAATGTCGCCACCGGTGCGCTTGCACACGATGATTTTCTGCACGCTGCTGGTTTCAGGGTTGGTCAGCGCCAGGTCGACGTTGGCCTTGAGCGGGGTACGACGACCACCACGCACGCCTTCATCAGCAGTGATCACCACCTTGGACTCGCAGTCGATGATGCGACCAGCCAGCGCCTCGGGCGAGAAGCCACCAAACACCACCGAGTGAATCGCACCAATACGGGCACAGGCCAGCATGGCGACCACAGCCTCGGGAATCATCGGCATATAGATGGTGACCACGTCACCACGGTGCACATCCTGGCCACGCAGGGCATTGGCGAACTTGCAGACCTGCTCGTGCAACTCGCGGTAGGTGATGTTGCGGTGCTCGGAAGGGTCGTCACCTTCCCAGATGATGGCTAACTGGTCACCGCGCTCTTCAAGGTGGCGGTCCAGGCAGTTGGAGGAAACGTTCAGAGTGCCGTCGGCGAACCATTTGATATCGACATGGTGGTCGTCGAAGGAGGTCTGCTTGACCTTGGTGAACGGCTTGATCCAGTCGATACGCTGGGCCTGCTCGCGCCAGAAGCCGTCCGGGTTGATCACCGATTGCTGGTACATGGCCTTGTAGGTGGCCTCGTCGGTCAGGGTAGTGGCCGCAACCTCGGGACGAACGGGATACAGTGGAGCCGCACTCATCTGTGTTACCTCGGTGTAATAGTTGTTTTTGTATGGAACCGTTTGTAACTGTACCAGAGCGACAAAAGCCATTCGACGTTGGTAGTAATTTGGTACTCCCGTTCCGGCAAAGCGCTCTGGCGCGGGCATTACAGCCCCTTCGGAGAAAAACGAGGGGCTTTGGCACAGGATTGTTACAGATTCTGTCAAAACACTTTATCAAAACACCCACTGTTTCAGCGTTGGCCACCGCCATAAAATTCATCTCGCCAGCAACGGCAAGGCGATTAACAACTGGTAACAGCCCCCACGAAGGCAAGCGTTAATCTCCCTCTAATCCCGATAGTTAAAACTCGCTGTACTCGCGGCGCCATAAGCGCCGCGTGCCCCCTCACGACCTTAGACAGGTAAATAGAAAATGAAAGCTTTACTGGTATTGGTACTTGGCAGTCTTTGCGGCGCGGCGATGGCCGGTGAAGCAAAAGATGCCGAGCAGATTCCGGTTGAACAGTACAGTTACTCGCAGCACCTGGACATCGCCCGCGTCATCTCCATGAGCGAAGTGCCCAATGTGTGCGAAGTCGTGCCAGCCCGCATGACCTATGAAGACTCCAAGGGCCAGAGACACATTCTCGAATACCGTGTGATGGGGAACGGCTGCTCTAACGGCTGACACCTTGTGAATTGGGGGCCCTGTGGGCCCCTTCGCGGGTGAACCCGCGAAGCATTCACCACCCGATTAACAGGCTATTAACTTACAGCCATTTAATCAGTCGACTTGCCCAAGGAATAATCCCTTAACTTGTTGGCAATCGTCGTGTGCGAAACACCCAGTCTTTTTCCCAAAGCCCGACTACTGGGAAACTCTCCCATCAAACTTTCCAGCACCGCCTTTTCAAAACGCCCTACAATTTGCGAAAGGTCCCCTTCCAGCGAAAACTCGCCCAACGGTTGCCGCGCGCCATAATCCGGCAAACGAATATGCTCGCTTTTAACCACGCCGCCGTCACACAACGAAACGGCCTGGAACAAGACGTTTTCCAACTGCCTTACATTACCTGGCCAGTGATACTGCCCAAGTTTGTCCATTGCCGCCGGCGCCAGGCGCGGCATGGCGCAGCCAATCTGCCGACTGGCCTGATCAAGAAAATGCTGCACCAACCCCTCCAGGCCATCCATGCACTCGCGCAAAGGCGGAATGTGCAGCGACAGTACGTTGAGGCGGTGATACAGGTCCTGGCGAAACTCGCCACGGGCACATAACTCGGACAAATCCACCTGGGTTGCACAAATCACCCGTACATCCAGGTAGACCTCTTCATCGCTACCTACCCGACGGAAGCAGCCGTCCTGCAAAAAGCGCAGCAGCTTTACCTGCAGGCGCGGGCTCATCTCCCCTACCCCATCAAGGAACAGCGTGCCGCCAGCGGTCAACTCCAGCAGCCCCAGCTTGCCTTCGGCGCGTGCCCCTTCAAATGCCCCAGGGCCGTAACCGAACAGCTCGGTCTCGGCCATCGATTCGGGCAGCCCGGCGCAGTTGAGGGCCATCAGCGGCGACTGGCCACGCGGGCTGGCCAGGTGGCAGGCACGCGCCAGCAACTCTTTGCCGGTACCGGTTTCGCCCTCGATCAACAACGGTGCATCCAGCGGCGCCATGCGCCGCGCTTCACGCACCACCGCAGCCATCACCCGCGAGCTCTGGAAGATGCTGTCGAAGCCGCGCAGCTCTTGCTTGCGCACATTGTAGATACGCTCGCCGATCCGGTCGGCGCGGTGCAAGGTCAGCACCGCGCCGGCCAGCGCCTCGCTGTCATCGTGCTCGGACTGCAGCGGTGCGATATCGGCCAGGAACACATCACCTTTGACTTTGATGCGCAAGCCATTGATGCGCGACTTGTTGGCCCGAACCAGTTCCGGTAAGTCGAAGTCTTCTACATAGCGCGCCAGCGGCATGCCCGGCACTTCATCAACACGCACGCCAAGCAACTGCGCGGCTGCACGGTTGGCGGCAACGATGCTGCCGCCCATGTCGATCGACAACACCGGGAAGTCCAGCGCCCCCAGCAACGCATTCAGCTCCATGTGCCGGCGTTCGCTGGGCATCAGGCCCACGCGCTTGACGCCGAATACCCCGGCAATCGCCTCGAACTTCGGCCGCAGGGCCTGAAATTGCAGGTTGATCAGGTTCGGGCAATGCAGGTAGATGGCGTTGCCATGGTCACCGCCCACCTCGCCGCGCAGCACGTTGATGCCGTACTCCACCAGCAGGTTGAGGATGTCGCGCAGGATGCCAATGCGGTTCTGGCAATGGACTTTGATACGCATGAGGGCTCTCGAAGCGCCAATGTTTTTCAACACCGCGCAGAAAAGTCGTAAAGATAAGCTGACAAAAACAAGGTTTCCACCAGCCAGATGCCTCGAATTTTCCGACACTTGCTAGGTTTTGTAAAATTATCGTTACGAAAACCCACATCGGCACCCTTCGCGGCCGAAGCCCGCCCCGGTGCAAAACCGCTGGTGAAGGGATATTCCTTTAAGCATGTCCTGCACATAACAAGAAAAGCCCTCACCAGGAGAGCCTCATGAAACAGACGCAATACGTGGCACGCGAGCCCGATGCGCATGGTTTTATCGATTACCCGCAGCAAGAGCATGCGGTGTGGAACACCCTGATCACCCGACAGCTGAAAGTGATCGAAGGCCGTGCGTGCCAGGAATACCTGGACGGCATCGAGCAGCTGAAGTTGCCTCATGACCGCATTCCGCAACTGGGCGAGATCAACAAGGTGCTGGGCGCCACCACCGGCTGGCAGGTTGCCCGGGTACCGGCGCTGATCCCCTTCCAGACCTTCTTCGAGCTGCTGGCCAGCAAGCGCTTTCCGGTCGCCACCTTCATCCGCACCCCGGAAGAGCTGGACTACCTGCAAGAGCCGGATATCTTCCACGAGATATTCGGCCACTGCCCGCTGCTGACCAATCCTTGGTTCGCCGAGTTCACCCACACCTACGGCAAGCTCGGCCTGGCCGCGACCAAGGAACAACGTGTGTACCTGGCGCGCTTGTACTGGATGACCATCGAGTTTGGCCTGATGGAAACCGCGCAAGGTCGCAAAATCTATGGTGGTGGCATCCTCTCGTCGCCGAAAGAGACCGTCTACAGTCTGTCCGACGAGCCTGAGCACCAGGCCTTCGACCCGATTGAGGCCATGCGTACGCCCTACCGCATCGATATTCTACAACCGTTGTATTTCGTGCTGCCGAACATGAAGCGCCTGTTCGACCTGGCCCACGAAGACATCATGGGCATGGTCCACAAAGCCATGCAGCTGGGTCTGCATGCACCGAAGTTTCCACCCAAAGTCGCTGCCTGAGCGACTTTGCCGATAACAACTCGAACCGGAAAACACCTCATGAATGCCTTGAACCAAGCCCATTGCGAAGCCTGCCGCGCCGATGCCCCGAAAGTCACCGACGAAGAGCTGGCCGAGCTGATCCGCGAAATCCCGGACTGGAACATCGAAGTACGTGACGGCCACATGGAGCTGGAGCGCGTGTTCCTGTTCAAGAACTTCAAGCACGCCCTGGCGTTCACCAATGCCGTGGGCGAAATCGCCGAGGCCGAAGGCCACCACCCAGGGCTGCTGACTGAATGGGGCAAGGTCACCGTGACCTGGTGGAGCCACTCGATCAAAGGCCTGCACCGCAACGACTTCATCATGTGCGCACGCACTGACAAGGTGGCGGAAACGGCTGAAGGCCGGAAGTAAACACCAGAAAAAGGGGCCAGAGGCTAATGCCAGTCAGTTAAGGTTTCATCCTCATTAACTGGGGCCGCTTTGCGGCCCTTCGCGGGCAAGCCCGCTCCCACAGGTACAGCGCAAGCTTGAGATTTTGCGCAATCCTGTGGGAGCGGGCTTGCCCGCGAAGGGCTGCAAAGCAGCCCCATTTGGTTTAACTGACCGGCATTAGGCCAGAGGCCCCTTTTTTCATGGGGCATTTGTGCGTTGTTCGCCCGCAAAACCGACAAGCGACCAGGAAAAAAACCAAACTGTCATCCAGACTTGTGTATCCTGCCCCAGCTTTTTGAAGCTCCAAACGCGCCTGGCGCAGACTTTTCACTCACACTTGCGAGGAACGACGAGATGCATGAAATCCCGAATCTTCCCTTCCCAAGCCTGAACCCAGAAGAGCCATCCGTGACCGTTCACGCCGAACCGGCACCTGCCGCTGAGCAGGATGGTGACGATCAATCCAGCGCTGACCAGGAATAACTGCGCATCCCCGGCTGTGTGAAAACGGCTGACCTGCGGGCTACCCCCGTCATCACGTTTTCACACCGTCTAAAATCAACGTCGTAACAACCCACTACCACCCGCCCCGCCCCTACCCCACACAGACTCGCGCCTCCTACCGCAAAGAGGCAGAAATGCGCCAGCCGCTCAAGCGCTCGACGCCCTGCTGCATTCGTCCATGTTCACCCGATGGGCCGGCTTCGTCCTGCCGCGCTTGCGGCTGGATTACTCGCAAGCCGAGTTCAGTGTGACCTGGATGCTCGATTACACCAACTGACTACAGGCTGACAGCTGCGCCCGCAAACACCCTTGCTGTGGTTAAGATGGCGGCACACACCGCCATTCTTACCGCAGCAACGGATCCCCAATGCCAGCACGCAGTCCCACGTCCCTTGCCGTCACTGGGCAAGTCGTCTCCATCGTCCTGTTCACCTTCATCGGCTACCTGAACATCGGCATCCCTCTGGCCGTGTTGCCCGGCTATGTGCACAACGACCTGGGTTTCAGTGCCGTGGTCGCCGGCCTGGTGATCAGCGTGCAGTACCTCGCGACGTTGCTCAGCCGCCCCGGCGCCAGCCGCATCATCGATAACCACGGCAGCAAGAAGGCGGTCATGTAT
Organism: Pseudomonas sp. LTR0; assembly: GCF_036630035.1. Lineage (NCBI taxonomy): Bacteria > Pseudomonadati > Pseudomonadota > Gammaproteobacteria > Pseudomonadales > Pseudomonadaceae > Pseudomonas > Pseudomonas sp. LTR0. The sequence goes on along the minus strand of NZ_CP123734.1, from coordinate 1,432,040 downwards.
GGCCTGGCCGGTTGCGGGCTAAGCGGGGTATTCATGCTGGCCTGCGCCTTCCTCACTCACCTGCCCTGGCTGAGCCTGGCTTGCCTGCTGGTCGGCCGCCTGGTGCTGGGCAGCGCCGAAAGCCTGGTAGGCTCGGGCGCGATCGGCTGGGGCATTGGCCGGGTGGGTGCCGCAAACACGGCCAAGGTCATCTCCTGGAACGGCATCGCCAGCTATGGTGCGCTGGCCATCGGCGCCCCACTGGGTGTGCTGATGGTCAAAGGCCTCGGGCTGTGGAGCATGGGTGTGAGCATCATCCTGCTGTGCGTACTCGGTTTGCTGCTGGCCTGGCCCAAGCAAGCCGCCCCCATCGTCAGCGGTATACGCCTGCCGTTCCTGCGGGTGCTGGGCAAGGTATTTCCGCATGGCTCGGGGCTTGCCCTGGGTTCGATTGGCTTTGGCACCATCGCCACCTTCATCACCCTGTACTACGCAAGCCGTGGCTGGGCCAATGCGGCACTGACCCTGAGCCTGTTCGGCGCCAGTTTCATCAGCGCACGACTGCTCTTTGGCAACCTGATCAATCGCATCGGTGGCTTCAGGGTGGCAATCGCCTGCCTGTCGGTGGAAATGCTCGGGCTGTTGATGCTGTGGCTGGCACCCAACGCCGAACTGGCCTTGGCGGGGGCTGCACTGAGCGGGTTTGGTTTCTCGCTGGTGTTTCCGGCGTTGGGTGTGGAGGCAGTGAACCAAGTGTCGGCAGCTAACCGCGGGGCGGCGGTGGGGGCTTATTCGCTGTTCATCGACTTGTCACTGGGGGTGACCGGGCCATTGGTCGGTGCGGTGGCGGCGGGGTTCGGCTTTGCTTCGATGTTTCTGTTCGCGGCGGCTGCGGCAGCGTGCGGGTTGGTGTTGAGCCTCTATCTGTACCGCCAGGCGCGCCGTGACAGGGACCGTACAACAGAAGCCTGAAAGCCGCTGACCGCCTCTTCGCGGGCAACCCCGCCCGCCTGGTTTGCACGATCCCCGTACCGCGAAGGGCTGCAAAGCAGCCCCCAAGGCCCTGAAACTTAGCGCTGAGCGTACTGCAACACCACCTCAAGCGGGTGACGCATCTTCCGCTCGGTCATGCGCTTGACCTGGCTACGGCACGAGTAACCGGTCGCCAGCGGCTCCCCTTCCTTGTCCAGTTTGGTCGCCCAGCTCTGCTCGAATATGACCCGAGAGGTTTCCTGGTTGCGGGCTTCGTGCCCGTAGGTACCGGACATACCGCAGCAACCCGTGGCCTCGGTCACCAGCTTCAGCCCCAGACGGGCGAACACCTGCTCCCACTGCCGGGTGCTGGCCGGCACGTTGGTCTTCTCGGTGCAGTGCGCCATCAGGCGGAAACTGCCCGGTGCGGTCGGCGCCTGCTCGGGCAGCACATCCATCAGCCATTCCTGCGGCAGCAGCACCTGCGGGCAACCCTCCAGGCCTGGCACCTTCCGGTACTCCTGGCGATACACCAGCGTCATCGCTGGGTCCAGCCCCACCAGCGGCACGCCGCAATCGGCCAGGGCCTTGAGCTGCGTGGCGTTGCGGATCGCTGCCTTGGCAAATGCGCCAAGGAAACCCTGTACGTGCAACGGCTTGCCGTTGGCGCTGTACGGTGCCAGGAATACCCGGTGGCCCAGCCGGTGGGCAAGGTCTATGAAGGCCGACAGCAGCGGCGTTTCGAAGTAGCGGGTGAAGGCGTCCTGCACCAGCACGATGCTGCGCTCGCGCTGGGCCGGGGTCAGCTCGCGCAGGGCCGGCACCGTGGCCATGCCAACGCGGCAACGGGTCAGGGTAGCCTGGAAGTTGAAGCGGCTGATCAGCGGGCTGTCGACCATGCCCACCTTGTCGGCCAGCAGTTGGCTCACCCACTTCGAGCCCATCACCGCGTTGTACAGCCCCGGTGCGTGCGCCAGGTAGGGGATGGTGAACTCGAGCGAGCCGATCAGGTAGTCACGCAGCGGGCGCTGGTAGCGGCCGTGGTACAGCTCGAGGAAGCGCGAGCGGAAGTCCGGCACATTGACCTTGATCGGGCACTGCCCGGCGCACGACTTGCACGCCAGGCAGCCGGCCATGGCGTCGTACACTTCATGGGAGAAGTCTTCCTGGCCCTGGTTGCGCGCGCGGTTGTTGCGCAGACGCGCCGGCAGGCCCTTGAGCCACGACACCTTGTTGCGCGCCGCAGCCAGCACATCAATGTTCGCCTCGCCCTGCAGGCGCAGCCACTCGCGCATTAGCGAGGCGCGGCCCTTGGGCGAATGCTGGCGTTCGCGGGTAGCCTTCCACGACGGGCACATGGCGTCGTTGGGGTCATAGTTGTAACAGGCGCCATTGCCGTTGCAGTGCACGGCGCTGGGGAAGTCCTGCCAAACGCGCTCGTCAATGGTACGGTCAAGGTCGCCGCGCAGGGTCACACCATCGACCGGGGTCAGGCCCTCGGCGCTGCCCGGCGGTGTGCAGATCTTGCCCGGGTTGAGCTGGTTGTGCGGGTCAAAGGCGCCCTTCAGGCGCTGCAAGGCCGGATACAGCTCGCCGAAGTACTCGGGCACGTATTCCGAGCGCAGGCCTTTGCCGTGCTCACCCCACAACAGGCCGCCATAACGCTTGGTCAGCGCGGCAACGGCGTCGGAAATCGGCTTGACCAGCGCAGCCTGCGCCGGGTCCTTCATGTCCAGTGCCGGGCGCACATGCAGCACGCCGGCATCGACGTGGCCAAACATGCCATAGGCCAGGCCGTAGCCATCGAGCAGTGCGCGGAAATCGGCGATGTAGTCGGCCAATTGCTCTGGCGGTACCGCGGTGTCTTCCACGAACGGCTGCGGGCGCACTTCGCCTTCGACGTTACCCAGCAGGCCCACCGAGCGCTTGCGCATGGTATAGACACGGGTGACTGCCTCGGCGCCTTCGGCCAAGGTGTGGCCCAGGCGCTCGACGCTGGTGTCGCTTTGCAGGTGCTGGATGAACGCCTGCACCTTGGCGTTGACCTCGGCCGGTTCGTCGCCGCAGAACTCCACCAGGTTGATGCCCAGCGTGGGGCGCTCGGGGTCCGCCGGGAAGTACTCGGCAACGCTGTGCCAGACGATGTCTTTCATCGCCAGCATCAGCACCTTGGAGTCGACCGTCTCGATCGACAGCGGCTTGTGCGCCATCAGCGCATTGGCATCGCGCAGCGCATCCATGAAGCTGGTGTAGCGTACGTTGACCAGCACCGCATACTTGGGAATCGGCAGCACGTTGAGCTTGGCTTCGACCACGTAGCCCAGCGAGCCCTCGGCGCCGCACAGCACGCTGTTGAGGTTGAAGCGGCCCTGCTCGTCGCGCAGGTGCGCCAGGTCGTAGCCGGTCAGGCAACGGTTGAGCTTGGGGAAGGTGGTTTCAATCAGTTCGGCCTGGGTTTCCTGAATTTCCCGGGCCATGCGGTACACCTCACCGACCCGGCCCGGCGCGGCGCAGGCCTGCTCCAGCGCGGCATCGTCGATCGGCAGGCTGTGCAGGCGTTCGCCACCGAGCAGCACGCTGTGCAGCTCCAGCACGTGGTCGCGGGTTTTGCCGTAGGTGCAGCTGCCCTGGCCACTGGCATCCGTGTTGATCATGCCGCCGACCGTGGCGCGGTTGGAGGTGGACAGCTCAGGGGCGAAGAACAGCCCGTGCGGCTTGAGCGCAGCATTGAGCTGGTCCTTGACCGTACCGGCCTGTACCCGCACCCAGCGCTCTTGCACGTTGATTTCGAGAATGTTGTTCATGTGCCGCGACAGGTCGACGACGATACCGTCGGTCAGCGACTGGCCGTTGGTGCCGGTGCCACCACCGCGCGGGGTCAGCTTGACCTGCTGGAAGCGCGGCTCGCCCATCAGCGTGGCGACCCGTGCCACATCGTCGGCATCCAGCGGGAATACCGCCGCCTGCGGCAAACGCTGGTAGATCGAGTTGTCGGTGGCCAGTACCGTGCGGGTTGCGTAGTCGGCACTGATCTGACCACGGAAGCCGCTGTTGCGCAGGGCTTCGAGGAATTCGGGGTAATTGGCGCTCGGTGCAACGGTGGACAGCTGGGCGATCATCGAAGGATGGCCTCTTGATATTGGCTAGATCACGGGATACCTGTCGCTCCAGCATGGGTTCAAGCATGCAGGGATGACGTATAGGCCAATGTTCCTGTAGTTTCGCGTCAGGGGCAAACGGATAATCCTGCCGCTATCAATGACTTTTATGAATGAATTACCGCCACCTGACCCCATCCATGTCACTGCTGCTGGCTTTCGAGGCCGCCGCCCGGCATGAAAGCTACACCCGCGCCGCCGCCGAACTGTCGCTGACCCAAAGCGCGGTCAGCCGCCAGGTACAGGCCCTGGAGCAGCAGTTGGGCCTGACACTGTTCCGTCGCGAGGGGCGCCAGGTGCAACTGACCGATGTCGGCCGCCTGTACCAGCGCGAGCTCAGCGAGGCACTGGGGCGCATCCGCAGCGCTACCTTGCAGGCACTGGCCTATCAATCGGGGGTGGGCACCTTGCGCCTGGCTACCCTGCCAACATTCGGCTCGAAATGGCTGTTGCCGAGGCTGCATGCGTTCTACAGCGCTCACCCGGGCATGCTGGTGCACATTCATTCACGCATTGAAACCATCAACTTCGACACCAGCGAAATCGATGCCGCCATCGGTGTGGCCAGCCACGACCTGCCGGGGCTTGTCTGCCATCGCCTGCATGCCGAAGAACTGGTAGTGATCTTGCCGCCAGAGGCCGGCGCCGACAGCCAGGGCTGGAGCCCGGCCAGGATCAGCGAAGAGGTGCTGCTGAATGTGGCCAACAACCCGCATGCGTGGGGCGAGTGGTTTTCCCATCATGGCTTGCCGCATCGTGCGATGCGGCTGGGGCCTAGCTTCGAGCTGACCTCGCACCTGATCCAGGCGGTACGTGCCGGGATCGGGATCGGGCTGGTGCCGCGCATATTGGTGGAGGAGGAACTGGCCAAGGGAGAGCTGTACAGCCCGGGCGTGGCGTTTGCCAGCCAGCGCAGTTACTACCTGATCTACCCGCCGAGGAATGAGGCGCTGCCGTCGTTGCGGGCATTCAGAGGCTGGTTGCTGGAGCAGATCTGATTTTTGGCGGGATCACCTGACTTGAGGGCAACGCTGTACCTGTAGGAGCGGGTTCACCCGCAAAAGGGCCCACACAGATAACAAAAAACCCGAAGCCAGTCACCTGACTCCGGGTTTTCACATACCGCCTATGGCGCCTTACTTGGCCACAGTCTCAACAGCACCGCCCGCATCAACCCGGCGACGCGACTTGACCATGTACACCACGAACATCGCAAGCAGCCACACCGGGATCGCATACACCGACACCTGGATGCCCGGGATCATCAGCATGATGCCGAGAATCAGCACCACGAAGGCCAGCACCACATAGTTGCCGTACGGGTACCACAGCGCCTTGAACAGGGGCTTCTGGCCGGTACGGTCAAGGTGCTGACGGAACTTCAGGTGCGAGTAGCTGATCATCGCCCAGTTGATGACCAGGGTGGCCACGACCAGCGACATCAGCAGTTCCAGCGCGTTTTGCGGCATCAGGTAGTTCAGCAGCACGGCAACGAGGGTCACGGCTGCCGACACCAGGATCGAACGCACTGGCACACCACGCTTGTCGACCTTGGCCAGCGCCGCCGGGGCATCGCCCTGCTCGGCCATACCCAGCAGCATGCGGGCGTTGCAGTAGGTGCCGCTGTTGTACACCGACAGCGCAGCAGTCAGCACCACGAAGTTCAGCAGGTTGGCAGCCACGTCACTGCCCAGCAGCGAGAACACTTGCACGAACGGGCTGCTGCCATAGCTGCCACCCGAGGCGTCGATGCTGGCGACCAGGGTGTCCCACGGGGTCAGCGACAGCAGTACCACCAGGGCACCGACATAGAAGATCAGGATGCGGTAGATGACCTGGTTGATCGCTTTGGGGATCACGGTCTTTGGCTTGTCGGCCTCGGCGGCGGTGAAGCCGAGCATTTCCAGGCCACCAAAGGAAAACATGATGAAAGCCAAGGCCATTACCAGCCCGCTGACACCATTGGGGAAGAAGCCGCCGTGTGACCACAGGTTGGCCACGGTGGCTTCAGGGCCGCCGCTGCCACTGGTCAGCAGGTAGGCACCCAGGCCGATCATGCTGACGATGGCGACCACCTTGATGATGGCGAACCAGAATTCGGCTTCACCGAAGAACTTCACGTTCATCAGGTTGATGGCGTTGATCAGCACGAAGAAGGCTGCCGCCGTGACCCAGGTGGGGATCTCCGGCCACCAGTAGTGGACATACTTGCCGACCGCCGAAAGCTCCGACATACCCACCAGGATATACAGCACCCAGCAGTTCCAGCCCGACAGGAAGCCGGCGAAACCACCCCAGTAGGTGTGGGCGAAATGGCTGAACGAGCCGGCCACCGGCTCTTCGACGATCATTTCACCCAGCTGGCGCATGATCATGAAGGCGATGAAGCCGCAGATGGCGTAGCCAAGGATCATCGACGGGCCGGCGGATTTCATCACGCCTGCCGAGCCGAGGAACAGGCCGGTACCAATCGCACCGCCGAGGGCGATCAACTGGATATGGCGGTTCTTCAGGCCCCGCTTTAGCTCGCCTGAATGCATGTTTTGTCCACTCATGAACGAAGTCACCTGCATTGTTTTTATCTGTGACGGAATCGGACCCACCGCGCTCGTGGCGCAGCGGAATGGGCAAGGTGGTTACCTTGGGTTTCTTGACCTCAGGTGCCGCCGGAGCGGGTCAACCAGGCGTGATCAAGAGTGCGCGGTACGCAAGAGAGTCACAGGTAAAACGCGGCGCACTGTATACCCCTGCAAACGCGCAGGCGTCAACGCGTTGCATCGTTTCCTCGGGGAAAAACGCAGCGTTCCTGTGGTACAGGCCTTCAAAGGCGGAGTGATCGGCGTACATGGCGCCTCCATTTGTTGTTTTGTCAGCCCGGCTCTGTGGGCGGGCTCGTGCACAAGGCAATGGCGGCTATAACACCGTGGGGACGGGGGTTTGGGCAAGGGTGGCTGGCGCCATGACGGCGGCTTTGGCACAGAGGCGCCGGCAAGGTTTGTTTACACGAACGGGCTTGATCTGAAACATGGACTGAAAACGGCCAGGCTCGTACAGATTTCTTTACAGGGCGGATCAAGAACTTGCCAGTCGTCCGAAAATTCTTTTTGTTCAATATCTTGGGCCGTTTGGCCACATTCCCGCAGGCATAAAAAAACCAGCCCGAAGGCTGGTTCCTTGATCACCACGCTGGCTTATCAGCCACGCGGCTTGCCGCGACCACGGCCTGCCGGCTTGTCACCCTCAGGCTTGCCCGCACGCTTGCGCATCTCGCTTGGGCGCTCAGCCACCGTGCTGCCACGGGTGGGTTTACGCGGGGCTTCTTCACGCGGCTGACGCGCCGGACGTTCGCCAGTCGCGGCACCTTCGTGGGCCGGGCGCAGGTTGCGCACGCGCTCACCACGGCCCAGCGGGCGGGTCGACTTGCGCTGCAGGCGCTCCATCTTGTCCTTGGCCTTGAGCTTCATGGCTGGCAGCGCAACCGGCTGCAGGCCTACTTCGGCGGCGAGGATGTCGATTTCGCCCTGGGTCATTTCGCGCCAGCGGCCCATCGGCAGGTCGGAATTGAGGAACACCGGGCCGAAACGCACACGCTTCAGGCGGCTGACCACCATGCCCTGGGATTCCCACAGGCGGCGCACCTCACGGTTACGACCTTCCATCACCACGCAGTGGTACCAGTGGTTGAAGCCTTCGCCACCCGGTGCCTTCTGGATATCGGTGAACTTGGCCGGGCCGTCTTCCAGCATTACGCCGGCTTTCAGGCGCTCGATCATCTCGTCATCGACCTCACCACGCACACGTACCGCGTACTCACGGTCCATCTCGTAGGACGGGTGCATCAGGCGGTTGGCCAACTCACCGTCAGTGGTGAACAACAGCAAGCCAGTGGTGTTGATGTCGAGGCGGCCGATGTTGATCCAGCGGCCTTCTTTTGGCCGTGGCAAACGGTCGAACACGGTCGGGCGCCCTTCCGGGTCGTCACGGGTGCAGATTTCGCCGTCGGGTTTGTTGTACATGATCACCCGGCGGGTGGCCTCGGCGGCCTCCTCGCGCTTGATCAGCTTGCCGTCCACGGCGATGGCGTCGTGCAGGTCGACGCGCTGGCCAAGGGTAGCCTCGACGCCGTTGACCTTGATGCGACCCTGGCTGATCCAGGCCTCGACATCACGCCGCGAGCCCACGCCAATGCGCGCCAGCACTTTCTGCAGCTTTTCGCCGGATGGCGGGGTGATTTCGGTTTCTTTCAGGTCTTGCTCACTCATCTGGGCACCTCCCGGTGTAGGAATGAAAACAGGGTTCTGGCGACGAACGCGCCAAAAGGCCGCGCATCATACGCGGTTCATCAGGGGAACGCACTGGAGGGTAGAGGGTTTTGTGGGGCTGGGCATGATTTTCTGCCCAATGGGCTTTGTGCTGGCCACCTCGCTGGCACGCCCGCCCCTGCAGGTACGCGCAACCTTCGGGACCTGTGATACCCCTGTGGGAGCGGGCGTGCCCGCGAAGAGGCCAGCACAGGCAACAGATCAATCAGGGCTGCGCCTTGATCTCCTCCTCCACCGGAGGCTCAGGCTCTTCTCCCCGCAAATCATCAAAATCGGTTTTCAAGCCGTCTTCCATGGCATCCAGCTCCACCAACAGGCTACGGAAGCTGGTCTCCTCTCTCGGCTCACCAACCTCCTCCTCCCCAAGGCTGGCATCCGCCAACGCCTGAAGGTGCGCAGGCACCGGCGCATCATCCGGGTCGAGTTGCGGCTCTGGTTCCATTTCGCGCAGCTCGGCCAAGGCCGGCAGGTCCTCAAGGCTCTTGAGGTTGAAATGATCGAGAAACGCCTTGGTGGTGGCGAACATCGCCGGCCGCCCGGGCACTTCGCGGTAGCCGACCACGCGAATCCACTCGCGCTCCATCATGGTCTTGATGATATTGCTGTTCACCGCAACGCCCCGCACATCCTCGATTTCACCACGGGTGATCGGCTGGCGGTAGGCAATCAGGGCTAGTGTCTCAAGCAGCGCTCGCGAATAGCGCTGCGGGCGCTCTTCCCACAGGCGCCCGACCCAAGGGGCATAATCCTCGCGAATCTGCAGGCGATAGCCGCTGGCCACCTCCTTGAGCTCGAAGGCACGGCCATCGCACGACTTGCCCAGCACCTCCAGGGCCCGCTTGAACACCTTGGGCTCAGGGCGCTCGGCCTCCTCGAACAGCTCGTACAGGCGCTCCAGGGATTGCGGCTTGCCCGAAGCGAGCAAGAAGGCTTCGATCAGCGACGCCAGGTCGCGGGGTTCATTCAGGTTCATCGGGTTCTTCAACTGGCGCCGGGCGAAGCCGCACGTGAATGGCGGCGAAAGGTTCATTCTGCACAAGTTCGATCAGCGATTCCTTCACTAGCTCGAGAATGGCCATGAAGGTCACCACCACACCGAGCTTGCCCTCCTCGGCAGCAAACAGCGCGATGAACGGCACAAAGGCACCGCCCTTGAGGCGCTCCAGCACCTGGCTCATGCGCTCGCGGGTGGACAAGGTCTCACGGGTGATCTGATGGCTTTCGAACAGGTCGTTGCGGCGCATCACCTCGGCCATGGACACCAGCAGCTCTTCCAGGCTGACCTGAGGCAACAGCTTGCGTACCTTGGCCTGCGGCGCTTCCAGGCGCGGTACCACCACCTCGCGTCCGACCCGTGGCAATTCGTCGATGCCCTCGGCGGCGGCCTTGAAACGCTCGTACTCCTGCAGGCGGCGGATCAGCTCGGCGCGTGGGTCACCCTCCTCCTCCTCGACGTCGGCGGAGCGCGGCAGCAGCATGCGCGACTTGATCTCGGCCAGCATGGCAGCCATCACCAGGTATTCAGCGGCCAGCTCAAGGCGCACGCTTTTCATCAGTTCTACATAGCCCATGTACTGCCGGGTGATTTCGGCAACAGGGATGTCGAGGATGTCGATGTTCTGTTTGCGGATCAGGTACAGCAGCAAGTCCAGCGGGCCTTCGAAAGCTTCGAGGATGACTTCAAGGGCGTCCGGCGGAATGTACAGGTCCAGCGGCAGCTCGGTCAGGGCTTCGCCATAGACCAGCGCCAGCTGCAGTTGCCGAGGCTCCTCGGCCCGTTCGGCCGACGCCTCAAGCGCTTCCAGCTGGCTCACGCGTTGACCAGGAATGGCGTGGGGTCGCCACAACCTTCGCGGATCAGTTCCGGTTCCTCACCGGAGAGGTCGATGATGGTCGACGCCTTGAGGTCGCCGAACCCGCCATCGATCACCAGGTCGACATGGTGCTCCAGCCGTTCACGAATCTCGTAAGGGTCGGTCATCGGCTCGCTGTCGCCCGGCAGGATCAGGCTTACGCTCATCAGTGGCTCGCCCAACTCGGCCAGCAATGCAAGGGTGATGGCGTGGTCCGGCACACGCAGCCCGATGGTGCGACGCTTATCGTGCAACAGCAGGCGCGGCACTTCACGCGTACCGTTGAGGATGAAAGTGTAAGGCCCCGGCACATGCGCCTTCAGCAAGCGGAAGGTGCCGGTGTCGACCTTGGCATACAACCCCAGTTGCGACATGTCGCAGCACATCAGGGTGAAGTTGTGCGACTTGTCCAGCCCGCGCAGGCGCCGTACCCGCTCGATTGCCGACTTGTCGCCGATCTGGCAACCCAGCGCATAGGCCGAATCCGTCGGATACACCACCACGCCACCCTTGCGGATGATCTCGACGGCCTGTTTTATCAGGCGCGCTTGCGGGTTCTCCGGATGAATCTGGAAAAATTGGCTCACGTAGTCTTCCTGTTCATAGCGCCAAAGGCTGTTCATGGCTGAATCGACGCCACAAAGGTGGCAGATCCTCGGGCAAAGGCCGATAGGCACCGATCTCGCCCCAGGTGCCGGGGCCGTGGAAGTCACTGCCAGCGCTTGCCAGCAGGCCGAACTCACGGGCAAGGATGGACATGGTGCCCACTTGCTCGGCAGGCATCATCCCGTTGACCACTTCAAGCGCCTGCCCTCCTGCCTGAATATAGTCGGCAATCAGCCGCCTGCGCTTGCTGCGTGTCAGGTCGTAGTGCATGGGATGCGCCAGGCTCACCCAAGCGTTGGACTGCCTCAGCGTGGCAACGGTTTCGTCGAGCGTCGGCCAGTGCTGCTTGACGTCGCCCAGCTTGCCGGCGCCCAGCCACTTGCGAAACGCTTCGCCACGGTCCTTGACGTGCCCGGCACGCACCAGATACTCGGCAAAATGCGGTCGCGCCGGGGCGTTGCCGCTGTCACCCAGTTCGTGTTGCACGGCGCGCGCGCCTTCAAGCGTGCCGGGCATGCCCTTGGCCGCCAGCCGTTTGTCGATTTCTTCGGCGCGCAGCCAGCGGCCGTTGTGCAACGCTTGAATCGCCGCCAGCAACGGCGGTGCGTCGAGCGGGAAGTCATAGCCCAGCACATGGATGGTCGCGCCGCCCCACGTGCAAGACAGCTCCACCCCGCTGACCCAGCGCATCCCCAGGTCAGCGCAGGCCTGGCGCGCTTCGGCCAGGCCTTCGAGGGTGTCATGGTCGGTCAGTGCCAGCGCTTGCACCCCGTGCTCATGAGCCCGGGCAACCAGTACCGAAGGCGACAGGGCGCCGTCGGAGGCCGTGCTGTGACAGTGCAGATCAACATTCATAGAGGAGCGCTTTCGCTGGAATCGATGTTTGTTATTATGCCGTCACATCCCGATTCTGGCTGCCATTGTGAAACAATTCATCGATTTCATCCCGCTGCTGCTGTTCTTCATCGTCTACAAGCTCGACCCGCGCCCCATGGAAGTCGCCGGCCATCACTTCGATTTTGGCGGCATCTACAGCGCCACAGCCATGCTGATCGTCAGCTCGCTGGTCGTGTACGGTGCTCTGTTCCTGCGCCAGCGCAAGCTGGAAAAAGGCCAGTGGCTGACGTTGATCGCCTGCCTGGTGTTCGGTGGCCTGACCCTGACCTTCCACAGCGAAACCTTCCTCAAGTGGAAGGCCCCCGTCGTGAACTGGCTGTTCGCCCTGGGTTTTGCCGGCAGCCACTTCATCGGCGACCGGGTGTTGATCAAGCGCATCATGGGCCACGCCCTGACCCTGCCTGACGCCATCTGGGCGCGCCTGAACCTGGCCTGGATCGCTTTCTTCCTGTTCTGCGGCGCGGCCAACCTGTTCGTCGCCTTCACCTTCCAGGACTTCTGGGTGGACTTCAAGGTGTTCGGCAGCCTGGGCATGACCGTGATCTTCCTGGTGGCGCAAGGCGTGTACCTGTCGCGCCACCTGCACGATGACCCTTCTACCTCCAAACCCAAGGATTGACATGCTCTACGCCATTATCACCAGCGACGTCGCAAACTCCCTGGAAAAGCGCCTGGCTGCCCGCCCGGCGCACATCGACCGCCTGCAGCAGCTCAAGGCCGAAGGCCGCGTGGTGCTGGCCGGCCCGCACCCGGCAATCGACAGCAACGACCCGGGCGAAGCGGGTTTCAGCGGTAGCCTGATCGTTGCCGAGTTCGAGTCGCTGGCGGCGGCGCAGACCTGGGCCGATGCCGACCCGTACATCGCTGCCGGCGTATACGACAAGGTTGTGGTCAAGCCGTTCAAGCAAGTACTGCCCTGACCTGAGACGGCACGGCCCTCTTCGCGGGTAAACACGCGAAGAGGGCCGCGCGGTACCTGCAGTTATACTCAGGTCATCAGTCTGCGGTATCTTTGCCACTGGCGGGCCGAATCACCGCCGTCATTGGTTGAATTGAGTGAGTCATGAGCGAGCTGTTACTGATTGATGATGACCAGGAACTGTGCGAGCTGCTCGGCAGCTGGCTGACCCAGGAAGGGTTTTCCGTGCGTGCCTGCCACGATGGCCAGAGCGCACGCCAGGCCCTGGCTGAGCATGCCCCTGCTGCCGTGGTACTGGATGTGATGTTGCCCGACGGCAGTGGCCTGGAGCTTCTCAAGCAGCTGCGCAGCGAGCATGCCGAGCTGCCAGTGCTGATGCTGTCAGCCCGCGGCGAGCCGCTGGACCGCATTCTCGGCCTGGAGCTGGGCGCCGACGATTACCTGGCCAAACCCTGCGACCCGCGTGAGCTCACTGCCCGCCTGCGCGCGGTGCTGCGCCGCAGCCACCCCACCGCCACGACCAGCCAGATGGAGCTGGGTGACCTCGTCTACAGCCCTGCGCGCGGCGTGGTCAGCATCGATGGCCGCGAAATGACCCTGACCCTGTCCGAAAGCCGTGTTCTTGAGGCGCTGCTGCGTCAGCCCGGCGAGCCGCTGGACAAACAGGAGCTGGCGCAGATCGGCCTGGGCCGCAAACTGACCCTGTACGACCGCAGCCTGGACATGCATGTCAGCAACCTGCGCAAGAAGATCGGCCCACACGCCGATGGCCGGCCACGCATCGTGGCATTGCGTAGCCGTGGCTATTACTACTGCCTGTAAAACACCGGTGCCGCTGCGCGCTCCATTCGCGGCACAAGGCCCTACCTGCTCGGGCCAATCATCTTTACGTTGCCTTTACCCTCCCCTGACTGCGCTTGACGGTGATCTCCCTAGACTGTGCTCATCCGGTAATCACCGGCCTATGAAAGGAGAGACACCATGCGCAAGACCCTTATCGCCCTGATGTTCGCTGCCGCTCTGCCGACCGTGGCCATGGCCATGCCTGACGGCGGCCCGCGCCACGACGGCCCGCATCATCGCGGTGATGCGCCTTTCCACCAACTGGACCTGAGCCGCGAGCAGCGCCAGCAGATTGGCAAGCTGCTGGGCGAGCAGATGCAGCAACGCCGCGACATCACCGAGCGCTACCTGTCCAAGCTGCCGGCCGCCGACCAGAAGGCCATGAAGGACGAGCTGAAAGCCAGCCGCGACAAGACCGACAGCGCGGTGCGCAACCTGCTCAAGCCTGACCAGCAGAAGAAGTTCGATGAACTGCAAAAGGAACGCGCCGCCAAGAAAGCCGAGTGGCAGGAGTTCCAGGCCTGGAAAGCTGAAAAAGGCGCCAAGGCCCAGTAAGCTGTTCGCCCCCTGCCCGGTCCGCATCACTGCGGGCCGGGCTTTTCCCGTTTAGGAGGTGCACTTGCGTTCTCTGTTCTGGCGCATCCTGGCCAGTTTCTGGCTGGCCATCACCCTGGTCGCAGGCCTGTCGATCCTGCTGGGGCACATGCTCAACCAGGACGCCTGGATCCTCAGCCGCCACCCGGGCCTGAATACCCTGGCCAGCAAGTGGACCAAGCACTATGAGCAGGAAGGCCTGAAGGCGGCCCAGCACTTTCTGGAACGACGCAAGGACCGCTACAAGATCGACGTGCAGGTGCTCGACGATAGCGGTGAGGCCGTGGTGCCGGGTACCTTCCCACGCCGTGCGGCAGCCTTCGAAGCGCGCCAGCACAATGACCAGCGGCGCTTGCCATGGCGCCGGCTGACCGAGGAATACACCAGCCCCGACACCGGCGAAACCTACTTGCTGATCTATCGCATTCCCCACCCGGCGCTGGATGCCTGGCACCGTGAAAGCCTGCTGTGGCCTCTCAGCGCACTGGGCATTGCCTTGGTCGTGCTGACCCTGTTCAGCCTGCTGGTGACGCTGTCCATAACCCGTCCGTTAAGCCGCCTGCGCAGCGCCGTACACGACCTGGGCCAGACCACCTATCAGCAGAACAGCCTGGCACGGCTGGCAGCGCGGCGCGACGAGTTTGGCGTGCTGGCCAAGGACTTCAACAAGATGGGCGCACGCCTGCAAAGCACCATTGGCAGCCAGCGCCAACTGCTACGCGATGTGTCCCACGAACTGCGCTCGCCGCTGGCCAGGCTGCGTATCGCCCTGGCCCTGGCCGAACGCGCCGAGCCTGAGCAGCGACAAGCGCTGTGGCCACGCCTGACCCGCGAGTGCGACCGCCTCGAAGACCTGATCAGCGAAATCCTCGCCCTGGCCCGAGTGGATGCCGAACAGGCTCATGCCGAACCGGTCGACATCAATGCCTTGCTCGGCAGCGTGCGCAAGGACGCCCTGCTGAGCGCGCCGGAGCAGGACGTGCGCCTGGAGGCGCAGCCGGGGTTGAGCTTGCAGGGTTGGCCAACGCTGATAGAGCGGGCCGTGGACAACCTGCTGCGCAATGCCCTGCGCTTCAACCCGGTCGGCCAGCCGATCGAGGTCAGCGCCGCACGCGAGCAGGACCGCATCGTGATCAGCGTACGTGACCATGGGCCTGGGGCGGCAGCGGAGCACCTGACGCAACTGGGCGAGCCGTTCTTCCGCGCGCCGGGGCAGGCAGCGCCGGGGCATGGCCTGGGGCTGGCGATTGCGCGCAAGGCAGCGGAGCGCCACGGCGGTAGCCTGGTGCTGGAGAATCATCCACAGGGTGGGTTTGTGGCCAGGCTGGAGTTGCCCTTGGCTGAAGCGGCAGGCAGTTGATGGGTGTAACGGCGCCTGGCCTCTTCGCGGGTAAACCCGCTCCTACAGGGGATGTGGATGCTGTTGCAGGAGCGGGTATACCTGCGAAGAGGCCAGAAGCCTTGATACATGAATCAGCCCAAGGCAGCCCTACTCACCCCAGCCACTGACGAAATCGGCAGTTGCCAGCACCGGCGCCGTACGCGGCTCGGTCAGCGGCGTGCCGACATACAGGTAGCCAATCAGCTCCTCGTTCTCGGCCAACCCCAACCCCTTGTGCACATGGGCGTCGAAAGCCATGTCACCGGTACGCCACACCGCGCCGATCCCCTGCGCGTGCGCAGCAATCAGAATACCGTGCGCCGCACAGCCCGCCGCCAGGCGTTGCTCGGACTTGGGCACCTTGAAGTGGTCCTGCAACCTGGCCACCACCACGATCAACAATGGCGCCCGCAGCGGCATGGCACGGGCCTTGTCCAAGGCTGCCTGGCTGGCATCGCCCTTGTGCTGCAAGGCTTCGGCGAACAACTCGCCCAGCTTCTCGCGACCCTGGCCTTCGATGGTAAGAAAACGCCACGGCCGCAGCTGGCCGTGGTCCGGGGCGCGCAGGGCAGCCTGGAACAGCGCCTCGCGCTGGGCGGCATTGGGCGCCGGGTCGGTCAGGCGTGGCACGGAAACACGGTTGAGCAATGCGTCGAGAGCCTCCATCGGCTACCCTCCTGGCAGTTGAATGTGCGGCCATTCTAGCGTTTACATCACCAGACCCATAGGTAGAATGGCGCCCTTCCGTTTCGAGTCTGAGCAGATCACATGGCGTTGCCGACCTTAAGGATCATTGGTTTCATCATCGGCATCTTCCTGATTACGCTGGCCGTGAGCATGGCCGTGCCCATGGCGACCCTGGTGATCTTCGAGCGCACCGGCGACATGCCGTCGTTTCTCTGGTCGAGCCTGATCACCTTCATCGCCGGCCTGGCCCTGGTGGTGCAGGGGCGCCCCGAGCATGTGCACCTGCGCCCGCGCGACATGTACCTGCTGACCGTCAGCAGCTGGCTGGTGGTGTGCGTGTTCGCCGCGCTACCGTTCCTGCTGACCCAGCACATCAGCTACACCGACGCCTTCTTCGAAAGCATGTCAGGCATCACCGCGACCGGCGCCACCGTGCTCAGCGGGCTCGACAACATGTCGCCGGGCATCCTCATGTGGCGCTCGATGCTGCACTGGCTCGGCGGTATCGGCTTCATCGCCATGGCGGTGGCGATCCTTCCGCTGCTGCGCATCGGCGGCATGCGCCTGTTCCAGACCGAATCGTCCGACCGCTCGGAAAAGGTCATGCCGCGCTCGCACATGGTCGCCAAGTCGATCGTCGGGGTTTACGTCGGCTTCTCGATACTGGGCGCGCTGGCCTTCTGGTGGGCGGGCATGAGCCCGTTCGATGCAATAAACCACGCCATGTCGGCAATCTCTACCGGCGGTTTCTCCACCTCCGACCAGTCATTGGCGAAATGGGATATCCCGGCCGTGCACTGGGTTGCAGTGGTGGTGATGATCATGGGCAGCCTGCCGTTCACCCTTTACGTAGCCACCCTGCGCGGCAACCGCAAGGCGCTGATCCGCGACCAGCAGGTGCAAGGCTTGCTGGGCATGCTGGTCGCCACCTGGCTGGTGTTGGGGACCTGGTATTGGTACAGCACCGACCTGCACTGGCTCGATGCCTTGCGCCACGTAGCGCTGAACGTGACCTCGGTGGTCACCACCACCGGCTTCTCTCTGGGTGACTACAGCCTGTGGGGCAACTTCTCGCTGATGCTTTTCTTCTACCTGGGCTTCGTTGGCGGCTGTTCCGGCTCGACCGCAGGCGGTATCAAGATTTTCCGCTTCCAGGTGGCCTACATCCTGCTCAAGGCCAGCCTCAACCAGCTGATTCACCCGCGCGCGGTGATCAAGCAGAAATACAACGGCCATCGCCTCGACGAAGACATCGTGCGTTCGATCCTGACGTTCTCGTTCTTCTTCGCCATCACCATCTGTGTCATGGCGCTGCTGCTGTCGCTGCTGGGCGTGGACTGGATGACCGCGCTGACCGGTGCGGCTGGCACGGTTTCGGGTGTAGGCCCGGGCCTGGGTGAAGTGATCGGCCCGTCGGGCAACTACGCCACGCTGCCTGACGCAGCCAAATGGATTCTGGCGACCGGCATGCTGCTGGGTCGCCTGGAAATCATCACGGTGCTGGTGTTGTGCATGCCGGCGTTCTGGCGTCACTGAGCACTTCGCCCTCCGCGCCCAGACGGGCGCGGTACTCGCTGGGCGTGGCATCGAACCAGCGGCGGAACGCACGATAGAAGTTGCTGGGGTCGGCAAAGCCCAGCAGATAGGCGGTTTCCAGCAAGGTCATGCCCGGCTGGGCCAGGTATTGTTCGGCCAGTTCACGGCGGGTGTCGTCAAGCAAGGTCTGGAAGCTGGTGCCTTCCTCCTGCAGCCGCCGTTGCAAGGTGCGCTGCGACAGATGCAGGGCCTGGGCCAGGGTTTCGCGCTTGGGCTCACCCTGCGGCAGGATGCGGCACAACACCTGGCGCACGCGGTGGCTGACCCGGCTTTCGGAGAAGCGTGCCAGGTACTCCCCGGCAAACCGGTCGTGCAGCACCGCCATGGCCTCGTTGGCGGTCGGCAGCGGCGCCTCCATGTCGGCCCGCTCGAACACCAGCGCATCATGTGGGGCGCCGAACACCAGCGGTGAATGGAACGCCACCTTGTAAGGCTCGACATTCTTCGGCTGCGGCCCCTGCACCAGTACCCGCCGCGGCTGGACCGGCCGGCCACTGAGCCATTTGCACAGCGCCAGCGCACAGGCCAGCGACGCTTCGGCGCTATGCCGGGTCGGCGGCAGGTGGTCGCCGTGCACGGTCAGAATCAGCGAATAGCCCTCGGCGCCGAGGACGAAACTGAGATCGGAGCTTTCGGCGATGATGCGCTGGTAACGCACCAGACGCTCGAAGCCCTCGGCCAGGGTGCGGCTGGACATCAACGCATAGCCCACCACATGAAACGACGCCGGGCGGACCACCCGTGCCATGTTCAGGCCGATGGCCTCATTGCCCGACAGCTCCACCGCCAGTTGCCAGAGGCGGGTCATGGAATCTTGAGGGAAACGTGCATCAGGGTCATCGAGGGCGGCAAAGTCCAGCCCCAACTGCTTGAACATGGCTCTGCAATCCAGCCCTTCCAGTTCAAGTGCCTTCACGATCCCTGATGCCCAACTGGCTGACGTTGTTCTTTCGCTCATGACAGGCTTCTTTTACCAACCGCTCCAGCGGTGAACCCCAAGGATACTCATTTGGCGCCTATTGTCACTGGTAGGCCCCGTCAGTCACTCTAGACTCGAATCAGGCTCCACGCCGTGTATCTTGTCCAGAAGTATTAATTCCGGAGCACTGCCATGAACAGCACAGCGCAGTTTCGCAGTTTTGCCGAGTTCTATCCGTACTATCTGGGGGAGCACAGCAACCCCACCTGCCGCCGCCTGCACTTCGTCGGCACCAGCCTGGTGATAGCGCTGCTGGCCTACACCATTGGCAGTGGCAAATGGTTGCTGCTGCTGGCCGTGCCGGTGTTCGGCTATGGCTTTGCCTGGGTCGGGCATTTCTTTTTTGAGAAAAACCGGCCAGCGACCTTCACCTATCCGCTGTACAGCCTGGCCGGGGATTTCGTGATGTTCCGGGATATCCTGCTGGGCAAGCTCAGGCTGTAAGCATCTGAGGCCCTTAAGCCGGCTCGCGCAACGCCGCCACGGCCTGCGCTTCGGCCAGCCGATACAGTTCGACGCTGCCATCCCAATGCTCGATCAGGGCCGTGCACGACTCCACCCAGTCCCCGCAATTGAGGTAGTCCACTTCACCCACCTTGCGGATCTCGGCATGATGAATATGCCCGCACACTACCCCATGAAAACCACGACGGGTGCACTCGTGGGCAATGGCATTCTCGAAGTCACTGATGAAGTTCACCGCCCCTTTCACCTTGTGCTTGAGGTACGCAGACAGCGACCAGTAACCATAGCCATACCGCGCACGCCAGTGGTTGAGCCAGCGGTTGAGCACCAAGGTGAATTCGTAGGCGCGGTCACCCAGAAACGCCAGCCAGCGGTGGTAACGGGTAATCACATCGAACTGATCGCCATGGACCACCAGCAGAAGGCGGCCATCGGCTGTCAGGTGCTCGGCCTCGTCTACCAGCTGAATGTTGCCCAGAATCAGCTTTGAGTAGCGGCGCAGGAATTCATCATGATTGCCGGTGACGTAGATCACCTCGGTGCCGCGCTTGCTCATGGTCAGTAGCCGGCGGATCACGTTGGTGTGAGCTTGCGGCCAGTAGATCCCGCCGCGCAGTTTCCAGCCATCGATGATATCGCCCACCAGGTAGACGCGGTCAGCCTGGTAGCCCTTGAGGAATTGCGACAGGTGTTCGGCCTGGCAGTCGCGGGTACCCAGGTGCACGTCGGAGATCCACAGGGTACGCACGCGTTGCTTGCGCGAGGGGCGGGACAGTTCGGCATGGGTCATGGGCAGGCTCCGGCGCAGTTTGCTGGAGACTGGCAGGCGTACATGACAGCGCCATGGCAAAACAGTGACGAGTGATGGCGTGCAGGGATTGAGGCACAATGGGCGCCCGCCCTGCGAGGAAGCCCCCATGACCGCCGGCCCGATCCTCTCGCTGCGCCATTACCGCGACAGCCTGATCGCCCACAGCCACGAACACCCGCAATTGGTGTTCGGCCTGCGCGGCCGCCTGGAGTTCGAGGTCCAGGGGCATGGTGCCGGGATCGATCGGCAGGGGCTGGTGGTGGTCCCGGCGGGTGCTCATCACACGTGCGCCAGCGATGCCGGCAGTGATTGCCTGGTGCTTGATGTGCCTGGGGAGCCTTGGCTGCACGAGCACTTGGGTGAGCATGCCGATGCCAGCCGCCGCCTGCTCGACCGCCCCATCGCCCTGGGCCTGGATGAACGCCAGCAGCAACTGGTGGACTGGCTGGCGAGCAGCCCTGTACACGACCCATTGATCGCCAGGCAAGGCGCGGCACTGCTGCTGGCCAGCCTCAACGTCACGGCGGCAGCCAGCGTGCACGCCAGCCAGCGCCTGCCCTATGCGTCCTTCGATGTGCATATCGAACAGCATGCTGCCTACCCGCTGCAGGTTGCCGACCTGGCGCGCATCGCCGGGCTGTCCAGTGCCCGGCTGCATGCGCGCTTTACCACTGAGTGCGGGATGACTCCGATGGACTACATTCGCCAGCGGCGTTTGCTCAAGGCGCGGCGGCTAATCGTGCAGACCGTGCTGCCGATGGGCGAGATAGCGGCGCAGGTCGGGTATAGCTCGCAAAGTGCCTTTTCAGCGGCGATGCTGCGGGCGTTCGGGTGTACACCTTTGGCTTTGCGGCGAGAGTCTGGCGATAACTGACAACAGTCTTGCGACAGAATGTGTTTGCCTGAGGCTTTACACTTTGCCTTTACCGGCCCTTTCGCGGGTAAACCCGCTCCTACAGGATTTGCGCGGCCCTGAAGGTTGTGCACAACCTGAGCGGGTTTACCCGCGAAAGGGCCGGCACTGCCTGTAGAGATTTTCATCAAGGACCACCATGAACCACCGCACCGCCCTCGGCGCCCTGCACATTGGCGCGCTGTTCTTCGGCCTTACCGGCGTTTTCGGCAAACTGGCCGCCAGCGCCAGCCCGGCGATCATCGTCTTCGGTCGGGCTGCCTTCGCCGTACTCGCCCTGGCCCTGTTCGTCAGCCTGGCAGGCCCGGGCTGGCAACGCCTGAGCAGCCAGGACGCGCGCCGCCTGCTGCTCGGCGGCGTGCTGCTGGCCGGCCACTGGGTCAGCTTCTTCATCGCCGTCAAAGTGGGCGGCGTAGCCATCGCCACCCTCGGCTTCGCCAGCTTCCCGGCCTTTACGGTGATCCTCGAAAGCCTGCTGTTCCGCGAGCGTATCCGCCGTAACGAAGCCGTATTGGTCGTGCTGGTCAGCATCGGCCTGATACTGGTCACGCCGGCATTCGACCTGGCCAGCGAAGCCACCGGCGGCCTGCTTTGGGCGCTGCTCTCGGGCCTGCTGTTCTCGCTGCTGTCACTGACCAACCGGGCTGGCTCCGGCCGGTTGCCTGCGGTACAGGCAGCCCTGTGGCAGAACCTGGTGGTGGGCCTGTGCCTGCTGCCGTTCGCCGCCCCCGGCCTGGCCAGCGTTGCGACCCTGGACTGGCTGTGGATCGCCCTGCTCGGCATCTTCTGCACGGGAGTGGCGCACAGCCTGTTCGTTGCCAGCCTGGCGGTGATCAAGGCGCGCACCGCCGCCGTCGTGTTCGGCATGGAGCCGGTCTACGGCATTGCCGTGGCCTGGGCAGTGTTCGCCGAAACCCCCACCGTGCGCATGCTGCTGGGCGGCGCGCTGATCATCTTCGCCATCGTGCTGTCCAGCCGTCTGGCGGCCGAGCAACCGCCCAGGCAGCGACCACTCACCGAGGGCGCCTGATCAGCGGTCGTTGTGACCAAGGTCACGCTGCGGGTCGACCAGGTCGCGCACCCGCTGCTTCAGCACCTTCGCTTCGGGGAAACCACCGTCGGCCTTGCGCTCCCAGATCTGCACACCATTGCAGGTGATGCGGAAGATACCCCCCGTACCCGGCTCCAGCGCTACCCGGCCAAGGTCGTCGGCAAAGGTGCTGAGCAGTTCCTGGGCCAGCCAGGCAGCGCGCAACAGCCACTGGCACTGGGTGCAATAGGTGATTACGATTTCCGGCTTGTTGTCAGCCATGGTGAAACATCTCCAGGTGAGGGGCCGCTTATACTAGCGGTCTTTCGCCCACGGTTTGAGACTCACGATGCGCCGTTTGCTGTTCTGTTTTCTGCTCGCCCTTACCTCGCTTACGGCAATCGCTGCGGAACCCGCCAGGCCCAAGGTCGGCCTGGTGTTATCTGGCGGTGCAGCCCGTGGCCTGGCCCACATCGGCGTACTCAAGGCGCTGGAGGAACAGGGTGTGCGCATCGACGCCATCGCCGGCACCAGCATGGGCGCGGTGGTCGGCGGCCTGTACGCCTCGGGCTACAGTGTCGAAGAGCTGGAAAAACTCGCTACCACCCTTGACTGGCAACAGGCGCTCTCCGATGCACCGCCGCGCGAGGATGTGCCGTTCCGGCGCAAGCAGGATGACCGCGACTTTCTGGTCAAGCAGAAGCTCAGCTTTCGCGACGACGGCAGCCTGGGCCTGCCGCTGGGTGTGATCCAGGGCCAGAACCTGTCACTGCTGCTGGAAAGCAAACTGGCGCATACCGCCGACACCCGCGACTTCGACAAGCTGCCCATTCCCTTCCGCGCCGTGGCCACCGACATCGCCAGTGGTGAAAAAGTCGTATTCCGCCGTGGTCACCTGCCTCAGGTAATCCGCGCCAGCATGTCGATCCCCGCCGTGTTCGCCCCGGTCGAACTGGACGGCCGCCTGCTGGTGGACGGCGGTATGGTCGACAACATTCCGGTGGATGTGGCCCGCGAAATGGGCGTGGACCTGGCCATCGTGGTCGACATCGGCACCCCGCTGCGCGATCGCAAACAATTACTGACGGTGGTCGACGTGCTGAATCAGTCGATCACTTTGATGACCCGCCGCAACTCCGAAGAACAACTGGCCAGCCTGCACCGCGACGACATTCTCATCCAGCCATCGCTGACTGCCTTCGGCGTGACAGATTTCGGCCGTGCCCGCGACATGATCGACGCCGGTTACCGCGCCACTCGCCTGCTTGACCCACGCCTGGCCGCCCTGCGCCAGCTCGAGGGCGACGCAAGCCTGGCCGTGGCCCGCTCGCCGCGCCAGCGCACGCCGGTAATTACCGCAATCCGGATCGAAAACGACTCCAAGGTCAGTGATGATGTGATCCGCTCGTACATCCGCCAGCCGATCGACGCACCGCTGGAACTGGACCGCCTGCAGACCGACATGGGTACGCTGTATGGCCTGGACTACTTCGACAGGGTGCAGTACCGCGTGGTGCACAAGGGCAACGACAACACCCTGGTGATCAACGCCCGCGGACGACGCGGCGGCACCGACTACCTGCGCCTGGGCCTGAACCTGTCCGATGACCTGCGTGGCGACAGCGCTTTCAACCTGGGCGCCAGCTACCGGGTCAACGGCATCAACAGCCTTGGCGCCGAATGGCTTTCCCGCGGCCAGATCGGCGATAAGCAAGAGCTGTACAGTGAGTTCTACCAACCCCTGGATGTGGGCTCACGCTACTTCATCGCGCCGTACCTGGACCTGGGCTCGCAGAACATCGAAGCGACCCTGGACAACGACCCCGTCGCCGAGTATCGCCTGGAGCGCTACGGCTTTGGCCTGAATGTAGGCCGGCAGATCGGCAACAGCGGTGAAGTGCGCCTGGGCGCGGGCAAAGCCTGGGGCGAAGCCGAAGTGCGCATCGGCGACCAGGACTTGCCCAAAGTCAGTTTCAACGAAGGTTTCTACGAACTGAAGTACTCGTTCGACACCCTCGATAACGTGTATTTCCCGCACCATGGCGAGGACATCGGCCTGACCTTGCGCAAATACGACAAGTCGCTGGACTCCGACCAGGATTACCGGCAGTGGCTGTTTAACCTGGACAAGGCCATCAGCATCGGGCCGAACACGTTCGTGCTGGGTGGGGGCTACGGGCGCACGCTGGACGATACCGAAGTGGTGACGTCGAGCTTTGTGATAGGCGGGGCGCGACAGCTGTCAGGCTTCCGCCAGGACTCGGTATCGGGGCAGAACGTAAGCCTGTTGCGCATGGTCTATTACCGCCGGCTGACGCCGCGGGCCTATGTGCCGCTGGACTTCCCGTTATACATTGGCGGTTCGCTGGAGCGTGGGCGGGCATGGAACAACGACAACGAGTTCGACAGTGGGTACATCAATGCGGCGAGCATCTTCCTGGGGCTGGAGACGCCTTTAGGGCCGCTGAATTTCAGCTATGGCGCCAACACTGCACATGAACAAGCGGTGTACCTGAACCTTGGGCACACCTTCTGAGGCTTGGGTTTGCACTGCACCTGAATGGATGGGTGAGCTCAGGACTTTTCGAGGTTGGCCAGGATCTTGGCATGCACGCGCATACAGGTCTGCAAGTCGGCCTCGTCCACGCCGGTAAACAGCTCTACCCGCAGCTGGTTGGCAATGGTCTCGATCTGATCGATCAACGGCTTGGCCGGCGGGCACAGCACAATCTTCTTCGCCCGCCGATCCTCCAGTACCGCCTGCCGCCGCACCAGTCCTTGCGCTTCCAGGCTGTCAAGCAGACGCGCCAGGGTCGGGCCTTCGACGCCTACGCTCTGGGCCAGCTCACGCTGGGTCGGGGCTTCTTCGAAGCGGGCCAGGTGCAGCAACACCAGCCAGCGCGCCTGGGACAGGTTGAGCCCGGCCAGGCGGCGGTCCAGCTCGGCACGCCAACCTCGGGACATCTGGGCCAGTTGCATGCCAAAGCGGTGTTGGTTGTCGTTCAGGGGCATAAGGAACTCATTGAGTAGATCTAATTATTAGGCAGCTAACCATGCCCTGCCCCATGAGGCAAGGCTCGGCCTGGTCTACGCGTTCGATAATCGTCAAAAAGCATGACAAAGGTCAGCAGATGGCGCTTCCGCCTTCGATCCTGCCGGTGTTTACAATTCGAATTCCGCCGCCAGTGCTGCCCGCACGCAATAGAGTACGCCCTCCGGTACCCGCGCCCCGAACTGGGGGGCTATGGCCGACACCGGTGGCAGTTCACCCTCACCATCAAGAAAGGCGTCCTGTACCTCCAGCATCAGGTCTTCCGGCAGGTCGATGGCCTGATCAAGACTCAGCTCCTGGCGCCCCAGCGCCTCGGCCAGCAGGCTATACACGTTCTTCTCGCTGCAGTTGAGCTGCCCGGCGATCTGCGCCGGGGTCATGCCGGCACGGGCCAGGCTGACCAGTTCGTGGCGCAGGTCGAGCACCACTTTCGGTGCCTCGTCGGTGCCACCACTGTTGTTCAGCACTTCGAGGAACGCCTGGCCGTAGCGCTCCAGCTTGCGCGCCCCCACACCGCTGACCTGGGCCATGTCGCTGAGGCTGACCGGCTGGCTGCGCAGCATCTCCAGCAGTGTCGAGTCGGGGAAGATGACGTAGGGTGGCACACTGTGTTCTTCGGCCAGCTTGCGACGCAGGGTACGCAGCGCTTCCCACAGATCGCGCTCTTCGGCACGCACCAGCTGGCTGGCCGGGCTGCCGCCACCGGACGACGAGGTTTTGGCTGTGGTCTGGGGTTTGAGATCACGGCGCAGTTGCAAGGTCACCTCGCCGCGCAGCAGCGGCCGGCAGCTGTCGGACAGGCGCAGGCCGCCGTAGCCTTCGAGGTCGATATCGACCAGCCCGCGCGCCACCAGCTGCCGGAACAGCGAGCGCCACTCGACCTCGGCCAGACCTTTGCCAACACCAAATACCGACAACTTCTCGTGGCCGAAATTGCGCACCTTCTCGGTGTCCTTGCCTAACAGCACATCGACCAGGTGGCCAACACCATAACGCTGGCCGGTGCGGAACACCGCCGACAGCGCCTGGCGGGCCGGCTCGGTAGCGTCCCAGGTCTGGATGTTGTCGACACAGTTGTCGCAATGCCCGCACGGTTGTTCGAGGGTCTCGTCGAAGTAGGCCAGCAGCGACTGGCGGCGGCAGCGGGTTTCTTCGCACAGCGCCAGCATGGCATCCAGCTTGTGCTGCTCTATACGTTTGTGGCGCTCGTCGCCTTCGGAGTTCTGCAGCATCTGCTTGAGCATCACCATGTCCTGCAGCCCGTAGGCCATCCAGGCATCGGAGGGCAGGCCGTCACGGCCGGCACGGCCGGTTTCCTGGTAGTAGGCCTCAAGCGATTTGGGCAGGTCGAGGTGGGCAACGAAGCGCACGTTGGGCTTGTCGATACCCATGCCGAAAGCAATGGTAGCAACCATGATCAGCCCTTCCTCGTTCAGGAAGCGATGCTGGTTGGCCGCCCGCGTCTCGGCGGCCAGGCCGGCGTGGTAAGGCAGCGCTGGGAAACCCTGACTACAGAGGAAGGCGGCGGTTTCGTCGACCTTCTTGCGCGACAGGCAGTAGACGATGCCAGCGTTGCCACGGCGCTCGCCGAGAAAGG
Organism: Pseudomonas sp. LTR0; assembly: GCF_036630035.1. Taxonomy (NCBI): domain Bacteria; kingdom Pseudomonadati; phylum Pseudomonadota; class Gammaproteobacteria; order Pseudomonadales; family Pseudomonadaceae; genus Pseudomonas; species Pseudomonas sp. LTR0. The sequence goes on along the minus strand of NZ_CP123734.1, from coordinate 1,405,386 downwards.
CCATCAGTTGCTTGCGCGGTGCCTCCTTGGGCACGATGCGGTAGAAGATGTTGGGCCGGTCGAAACTCGACAGGAAGCGCTCGGCGCCTTGCAGGTGCAGGCGCTGGACAATCTCCTCGCGGGTCCGCATGTCGGCGGTAGCGGTAAGCGCAATGCGCGGAACATGCGGGAACAGTTCGGCCAGCTGGCCCAGCTGCAGGTACTCTGGGCGGAAATCGTGACCCCATTGCGATACGCAGTGGGCCTCGTCAATGGCGAACAGCGAGATGTCAAGATCGCGCAGGAAGTCGAGCATGCGCGGCTGCACCAAGCGTTCCGGTGCCAGATACAGCATCTTGACTTCACCACGGCGCAGGCGTCCGGCCAGTTCACGCTGCTGCTCCGCCGTCAGGGTAGAGTTCAGGGCGGCCGCAGACACACCCAGCTCGTCAAGGGTGGCGACCTGGTCGTCCATCAGCGCGATCAGTGGCGATACCACCACCGTCAGGCCCGGGCGCAGCAGCCCCGGCACCTGGAAACACAGCGATTTGCCGCCACCGGTGGGCATCAGCACCAAGGCATCGCCGCCATTGGCCACGCATTCGATGATCGCTGCCTGGCGCCCACGGAAACTGTCGTAGCCGAAGATGTCCTTGAGAACGCGCTGAGCCTGTTCGAGCATGTGCAACTCCAAATCGCCGTACCATCCTGGATAAAGGCTGGACGAAAAACCCGCCCCGCACACGCCAAATGCGTAAGCGGTTTTTGCCAGGCAGCCGGCAAAACCTGCCCCTGGATGAAAAATCGCGGAGTATACCGCAGCACAGCGATGCACAGGCACCATGGCGATAGACGTTCCCTTTGCCCCGCTGCCGCTGCAAGGTGCTAGAATTCGTTATCGTTTATTCCCCAAGGTAGCCCTGTAATGTCCTTCGCCGAGCAACTGACCCGCCTGCAAGCCTTCCTCGACGCCGACGAGCTGCACGAAGAAGCGCTGGACTATGTCGCCGCACACGGCTACCTCACCGCACTTTCGATCAACGCCGAGGACGTGCCCGAGCGCGAGTGGATCGACGCCCTGTTCGCCGAAGAGCCGCACTACGCCAGCGAAGCCCAGCGCACCGAGATCGAGGCCACCCTGGTAGCGCTCAAGGCGCACATTGCCCGCCAGTTGGCCAGCGACGAAGAATTCGACCTGCCATGCGACCTCGACCTGACCGATGAGCCGGACGATTCAGACCTGCGCGGCTGGTGCATCGGCTTCATGGAAGGCGTGTTCCTGCGGGAAGAGGCGTGGTTCGAAAACGCCGAAGAAGAAGTCAGCGAGATGCTGCTGCCGATCATGGTGGGTTCGGGCTTGTTCGACGAGCAACCAGAGTTCGCCGACATCGCCAGCAACGCCAACCTGCAGGATGACATGATCGTGCAGATCCCCGAAGCACTGAGCGCTCTATTCCTGCTGCTGCACGCCCCTGACGAAAAACCGGCGCTGCTCAAGCCACGCCACCACTGAGCAACCTGTGCGCTACCTGCTGCTGGCTACCGGCTGGCTCAGCGTCGCGCTGGGGGTGCTGGGGATATTCCTGCCGGTATTGCCCACCACCCCCTTCCTGCTTTTGGCGGCGGCCTGCTTTGCCCGCAGCTCGCCGCGCTTTCACCACTGGCTGGTCCATCATCCCAAGCTGGGGCCATGGATCCGTGACTACCTCAGTGGTGAAGGCATCCCCCTCAAGGGCAAGGTCTACGCCATCGGCCTGATGTGGGCCAGCATTGGCCTGTCGTGCTACCTGGTCCCGCTATTCTGGGCACGTACCTTCATGCTGACCAGTGCCGTACTGGTCACCCTGTACATTCTCAGCCTGAAAACGCTGCACAGGCCAAAGTGACAATATTTTGTCGCCAAATATCGCTTTCGCCTAATGGGCGCCCTCTTTATCTGAATTAGTTCTGGAACCGCGCACAACCCTTGTGCTCATTGGCTTTCATAGCATTCAGCACCGCCATTCCCTGCCCCTTAAAGCAAAATTATTAGACAATAAAAGTCTTATATGTCAATTTGATATGAATAAATCTTCTTATCTATCGCGTTGAATGTACTTAGCTGTGTTGTTAAAAACCTGCAACACTATATGCGATAAGTTTATCGTCATTTTTTTGGCGAGCAGCAGGATCAATTCCAGGATCAGGGAGATGTACCATGCGCGTTTTGAACCCCATCACCAGTGCTTTACTGTTGGCCCTGGCGAGTGCCAACGTACAGGCGATGTCGATTACCGAGGCTGTCCAAAGCGCCGTGGACTACCACCCACAAGTCAGCTCCAACCGTAACAGCAAGCTGTCGGCCGATGAAGACGTGAAGTTCGCGCGTGGTGGCTACTACCCTTCCGTGGACCTGGTTGCCGGTTACGGCCGCCAGCGCTCGGACAACGCCACTACCCGTGCAGCGGGTAATCACAACAAGGAAACCCTCAACTACACCCAGTCCGAGCTGCGCCTGCGGCAGATGATCTTCGACGGCTTCAACACCGCGAATGAAGTGGGCCGCACCGAGGCGGTCTCTACCTCCCGCGCCTATTACACCCAGGCCGTCGCCCAGGATGTCGCCCTGCGTGCAGTCGAGGTCTACCTGGAAGTGCTAAAACGCCGTGAACTGGTGACCTTGGCCAAGAACAACCTGCAAGCTCACCTGCGCGTCAACGACCAGATTGGCCTGCGCAACGAGCGCGGCGTCGGCAGCACCGCCGACCTCGACCAGTCCCGCGCCCGTCGCGCCCTGGCAGAAAACAACCTGGACACCGCCGAAGTCGACCTGGCCGATGCCGAGGCCAACTTCTTCAGTGTGATCGGCCGTGCCCCGGACGAGCTGGAAAGCCCGCAGACCATCAAGGGCGAGGTGCCAGGCACCCTCGAAGAAGCCCGCGATGGCATGCGTCAGAACAACCCGTATATCAAGTCTGCCCAGGCTGACGTCAACGCCGCCGAGAAGCAGTACGAAGTGGGCAAGTCGACCTTCTACCCACGCTTCGACGCCATTCTGGCAACTGGTGCCAACAACAACACCGGCGGCGAAAAAGGCCATAACAACAACGACTGGCAAGCTGGCGTGGAGATGAACTACAACCTGTTCCGCGGCGGCAGCGACAAGGCTCGCCTGCAGTCCGACGCGCACAAGATCAACCAGGCACTGGACATTCGCAACAACGCCCTGCGGGAGTTGACCGAGAACCTGAGCCTGGCGTGGAACGCCATGAACAACGCCAGCAAGCAGCTGCCAACTGCGCGTGAATACGCCGAGACCACCAAGCGTGTGCGTGCGGCCTACCAGGACCAGTTCGGCCTGGGCCAGCGCACCCTGCTGGACGTACTCGACAGTGAAAACGAGCTGTACAACGCCGACCGCCGCTACACCGAGGTGCGTTATACCGAAGAGTTCTCACGCTACCGCGTACTGGCGACCATGGGTGAATTGCTGAGCAAACAGCATATTTCGCTGCCGCCAGAGGCGCTGGCGACTACCGAAGTACGCACAGAGGCGCGTCTGCCTGAGATGCGTTGAGCGGGTTTGAGATAGCGGGGCCGCTTTGTGCTGCGAATGGGCTGCAAAGCAGCCCCAACCCTCACTCGCGGCCATGATTACGCTGAAACGTCTCTACCCCCATGGCCCTGATCTGCCCCTCGATCAACGCCTCGAACGGCGCCAGCAGTGCGTCAAAGCAGGCCGGTTGCTCCAACGTGTTCAACGCCCCGACCACCGCCTCGATCGTCGACACTGCACCCGCCTCCGGCGCTTTGCGCAACCGATAGCGCGAAGCCGCCACCTGCCCCAGCGTCACCCGTGGCAGCCCCCCCAGCAACGGGTTCAGGTACAGCAGCTTGCGCGCCTTGCGCCAGGTGCCGTCGGGTACGATCAGCAACAAAGGTTTGTCACCCGCCTCGCCATACGCTGTCAGCTCCTGCGCGTCATCGCCCGGGAACAGCAGCACCGGGTGGTATCCGGGGGTGGCGAGCAGGTCATGCAGGTCATCGAATACCTCCCCAATCCGCAGCTCGGCATTGTTCAGGCCAAGGGCAGCCAGACGCGCCGTGTTCAGGGCGTGGGCAGTTTCACTGGGGTGCTGCAGCAGGACCACACGGGTACGGCTATCGAGCGCGGGAATCAATGGGCATAGGCAATGGTCGAGCGGGCGCTGGCAGCGCTCGCAGCGGGGTCTGGGCATGGCGGTCTCCTTGGCGGGGACAGTTTGCCACATAACCGGGGCCCGCTTTGCGGGCCCCGTAATTTCAGCGGTTGAACCTTTCAGCCAGGCTGTGCAGGTACTCCGCCATGCGCTCGAGGTCCTGGCTGATTTCCGCGCCTTGCCTGGCTTGCCCGGCACTCTGGTCGCACAGTTGGGCAATCCTCACGATCTGCTGGTTGATGTCTTCTGCCACATGGGTCTGCTGCTCCGATGCCGTGGCCATCTGCTGGCTCATGCCGGTGATGCGGCTGACCGCCTGGGCAATCCCGCTCAGCGCCGCCTGCACCGCCTCGACACTGTGCACACTGTCCCGGGAAATCTGCTCACCCCGGCTAGCAGTGCTGACCGCTCGCTCCGCCCCGGCCCTCAAGGAAGCGATGATATGGTGAATCTCTTCGGTCGAAGCGCGGGTACGCTGCGCCAACGACCGCACCTCATCAGCCACTACGGCGAACCCACGCCCTTGCTCACCGGCGCGCGCCGCTTCAATGGCAGCGTTAAGCGCCAGCAGGTTGGTCTGCTCGGCAATCGAAGTGATCACGTCGACCACGCTGCCAATCGACTGGGTCTGCTCGGCCAAGGCGTTGACCGCCTGACCAATGTCATTGACCGCATCGCTCATGCTGCCCATGGCTTGCAGGCTCTTCAGGGCCAGCTCGCTGCCCTGCTGCGCCAGCTGGTCGGCATCACCTGCCGCATGTGCCGTGCTTTGCACGTTGTGGGTGACCTGCTGGATGGTTGCCGCCATCTGCGCGATAGCTGTGGCGGACTGGTCGGTCTCGCTGCGCTGCCGGTCGAGCATCTGCGCCTGGGCATCGGACAGGTCGGAAGATTGCGCCGCCCGCGACTTTACCCCGACCCCGGCATCCACCAGCCGGGTCAGGGCCGTTTGCAGGCGGGCTTCCTCGCTGATGATGGCTAGGTCGAGCTGGCCCTGCAGGCCCGGGTTGTCGCTGTAGGTCAGCGCCACCAACGGACTGGTAAAGGCCTTGGGATGCTCAGCCAACGTGCGGCGAATGGCCTGGTTCTGCCGGTGCTCGACCCAGTACCACGCCAGCAGCAGACTTGCCATCAGCACCGCGAGCGCGGCATAGGGTGGCAGCCAAAGGTAACCCGCCGCCGACAGCAGGCCGGCGCCGATCAGCGGCCAGCCATGGCCCAGGCCGTGCCCCAGGCGGGCAGCCCAAGGCACTGGGCCGCGGCCATCGCGCAAGCGCGCATACAGTGCCTCGGCGCGGCGGATCTGCTCGCGCGTGGGCACCGAGCGCACCGACTCGTAGCCACTGATCCGGCCCTGTTCGTATATCGCCGTGACGTAGGCGCTTACCCAGTAGTAATCGCCGTTCTTCGCCCGGTTCTTGACTATGCCCATCCAGGGTTTGCCCTGTTTGATGGTTTCCCACATGTGGCCAAACACTGCCGGCGGCATGTCCGGGTGGCGCACCAGGTTGTGCGGTTGGCCGACCAGCTCGTCGTAGGTAAAGCCGCTGATCGCTACAAAGGCGTCGTTGCAGTAGGTGATTCGGCTGTCGAGGTCAGTCGTGGAAATAAGGCGTTGATCGCCGGGGAAGGTTCTTTCGTGCTCAGTGACGGGCAAATTCATGCGCATCTTGGGCGATCCTTGCAGGATGAAATGAGGGGAAATCATCAGCGCAAGTTGATATGTAGCAGAGCGCTATCAGGTTAGCGGCCAGCGTTTACCGGAATTTAACCCCCTCCCGACGGAATGCATGAATGCGTCGCATCTCAGCCCACGTTGAGCTGGCTTTTCAGCAGGTCACGGAAGGTCTGGATCAACGGTTCACGGCTGCGACCGCGACGAATGATCAGCGAGAACGGGGCCTGGTAACCAAAGGTCGACGGCGACAGCACGCGCAAATCACCCTTGTCGACCCAGGCCTGGGCGTAGTGCTCGGGCAGGTAGCCGATGTAGGCCCCGGAAAGGATCAGGATCAGCTGCGCCTCCATGCTTTCAACCGTCGCGGCACTGTGCTTGAAGCCATGCCGGGCCAGTTCGGCCTGGCTCCAGTAACCACGCCCGACCATGCGCTGCTGGGTCACCACCTGCTCGGGGATGCGCCGCTCGGCATACAACGGGTGGCGGCTGCTGCAGTACAGCCAGTGCTGTTCGCGGTACAACGGCTGGTAGAGCAAGCCGCTCATCCGCGAAGAAAACGCGCCGATGGCCAGGTCCAGGCGGTTGTCCTGCACACCCAGTTGCAGCTCGTAGGGGCTGGACACCGACAGGTGCAGGTGCACCGCTGGGTGCTCCTGGCTGTAGGCACCGATGGCTTCGGCAAGCGGCAAGGCGCGGTCACCGACAGTGGAGTCGATCACCCCAAGGTTGAGGGTGCCACGCAATTCACCCTTGAGGGCGGCGGCATACTGCTCGAAACCGTCCAGCTCGGCCAGCAGGCGCAGGGTTTCCTGATGGAACAGCTCGCCCTTGCTGGTAAGGCTGAAGCCGCCCCGACCACGGTGGCACAGCACGATACCCAAAGCACCCTCCAGCTGGCTCATGTAGGTACTGATGGCCGAGGTCGACAGGTTCAGCTCGCGCTGGGCGTTGGCAAAGCCCTGGTGGCGCACCACGCTGATGAAGATGCGCAGCAGTTTCAGGTCGGGCAAGGTCGAGGCCATGGTGCAACGGTTCCACAAGGGTATGTGCGCGCAGTCTAACTGCTCCACACGCCTTTAGTTCAGAAAATCCTGAACTAAGTATTTGTCGGTAGCGATTCTTCCCGGGCACTACCTTGAGCAGACTTGGCCGAAATGTCCCTGCCCGCCGGCAAACCACACATGAATGGCGCGCGGCGGCACAGGTTCGAACAAACACAACAATCGACCGACTGATGAGGCCCACCGTGGACAAGACTCTCCACCAACCACTGGGCGGCAACGAAATGCCGCGTTTCGGCGGCATCGCCACCATGCTCCGCCTCCCCCACCTGCAAAGCGCCGCAGGCCTGGATGCTGCCTTCATCGGCGTGCCACTGGATATCGGTACCTCGCTACGCTCCGGCACCCGCTTCGGCCCACGGCAGATCCGCGCCGAATCGGTGATGATCCGCCCGTACAACATGGCTACCGGTGCCGCCCCGTTCGACTCGCTGTCGGTCGCCGATATCGGCGATGTGGCAATCAACACCTTCAATCTGCTGGACGCCGTGCGCATCATTGAAGAAGCGTATGACGAGATCGTCGAGCACAACGTCATTCCCATGACCCTGGGGGGCGATCACACCATCACCCTGCCGATCCTGCGTGCGCTGCACAAAAAACACGGCAAGATCGGTCTGGTGCACATCGATGCCCACGCCGACGTCAACGACCACATGTTCGGCGAGAAAATCGCCCACGGCACCACCTTCCGCCGCGCCGTGGAAGAAGGCCTGCTGGACTGTGAGCGCGTGGTGCAGATCGGCCTGCGCGCCCAGGGCTACACCGCCGATGACTTCAACTGGAGCCGTCGCCAGGGCTTCCGCGTGGTCCAGGCCGAAGAGTGCTGGCACAAGTCGCTGGAGCCCCTGATGGCCGAAGTGCGGGAAAAAGTCGGCGGTGGCCCGGTTTACCTGTCTTTCGACATCGATGGCATCGACCCGGCCTGGGCGCCCGGTACCGGAACCCCGGAAATCGGCGGCTTGACCACCATCCAGGCGATGGAGATCATTCGCGGCTGCCACGGCCTGGACCTGATCGGCTGTGACCTTGTCGAAGTCTCCCCGCCTTACGACACCACCGGCAACACCTCGCTGCTCGGTGCCAATCTGCTGTTCGAGATGCTCTGCGTGCTACCTGGCGTGGTGCGTCGCTAATACCGCTCTACCCCGGCAGGAGCCATGAGGGAGGGCCACTGAGGCCCGCCAACACAAGAAAAGACCGCCGGGCGCCGTGCAAACGCCCGCGCGGTCGATCTCGCCATAATAAAGATAATCGGGAGACCCCCAATGGCCTTGGACATCATTGTTGTAATGATCTACACCGCCGGCATGCTCGGGCTAGGCTGGTATGGCATGCGCCGCGCGAAAACCCATGAAGACTACCTGGTAGCCGGGCGCAACCTCGGCCCGGTGCTGTACATGGGCACCATGGCCACCACCGTACTCGGTGGCGCTTCCACCGTCGGCACCGTGCGCCTGGGCTACGTCCACGGCATTTCCGGCTTCTGGCTGTGCGCCGCCCTGGGTATGGGCATCATCGCCATCAACCTGTTCCTCGCCAAACCGCTGCTGCGCCTGCGCATCTTCACCGTGACCCAGGTGCTGGAGCAACGCTACAACCCCACCGCACGCCAGGCGAGCGCCGTCATCATGCTGGCTTACGCGCTGATGATCGGGGTCACCTCGACCCTGGCCATGGCCACCGTCCTGCAGGTGCTGCTGGACCTGCCGTTCTGGGCTTCTCTGATGCTCGGCGGCGGCGTGGTAGTGCTGTACTCGACCATCGGTGGCATGTGGTCGCTGACCCTGACCGATATCGTCCAGTTCGTGATCAAGACCGTCGGCCTGATGTTCATCCTGCTGCCAGTGTGCCTGTACAAGGCCGGTGGCTGGGACACCCTGGTGGCCAAATTGCCAGCGGCCAGCTTCCAGCTGACTACCATTGGCTGGGACACCATCATCACTTACTTCCTGATCTACTTCTTCGGCATCCTCATCGGCCAGGACATCTGGCAACGGGTGTTCACCGCCCGTGACGAAAAGGTCTGTCAGCGTGCCGGTACCACCGCTGGTGTGTACTGCGTGCTGTATGGCCTGGCCTGTGCTGCGATCGGCATGGCTGCGCACGTGCTGATGCCCGACCTGGCCAACCCGAACAACGCCTTTGCCGAGATGATCAAGACCACCCTGCCCGATGGCATCCGTGGCCTGCTGATGGCCGCGGCCCTGGCGGCGATGATGTCCACCGCCAGTGCCGGCCTGCTGGCTGCCTCGACCACCGTGACCGAAGACCTGCTGCCCAAGCTGCGTGGCGGCAAGCAGTCGAGCCTGGGTACCAGCCGCCTGTTCACCCTGCTCACCGGCCTGGTGGTGCTGGGCATCGCGCTGGTGGTGAATGATGTGATCAACGCCCTGACCCTGGCTTATAACCTGCTGGTCGGCGGCATGCTGATCCCGCTGATCGGAGCGATCTTCTGGAAGCGTGCGACCACCGCAGGCGCGATTGCCAGCATGTCGCTGGGCTTTGCCACCGCCCTGCTGTTCATGTTCCTGGACGGGCTGGAGGCCAATACGCCGATCTACTACAGCCTGGCAGTAGGGCTGGTGAGCTTTGTAGTGGTGAGCCTGGTGTCGCGCAAGTCGGTGGCGGCGGTGAAGCTGGCCTGACCGTTGTACCGGCCCTTTCACTTGTAGGAGCGGGCTTGCCCGCGAAAGGGCCAGTACAGGCAATAGACAATCAACAGGCACAAAAAGGCCGCTGCACACACTCGGGTGCAGCGGCCTCTGTCGTTAATCAGCGACGACGCGATTGACGTTTGCGCTGCTCTTCATCAGTCGGGATCGGCACCGGCTGCAAGGGTGGTGGAATCAGCCCCAAGGCGACGGCCAGGTCGTGGAGCCAGTTTGACAGTGGTTTATTCATAATGCCCCCTTGACGGGTCAGCCTCACGGCAAATCAATCCTGCGATGTTTCATACAGATCATAGCCCGATGTCCTGTATTACGCATTCCTCTGTTCCTACAGATAAGGGCCATTTTGACGCGGATCAAGCCGTGGCGGCGCATTCCGACGACTGGTTAATCGTTTCGCTTTGTTGCAGGTCGATCCATGCCTGCAGATTAGCCCCGCGCATGCCCTGGCGCCACATCAGCCAGGTGACCGCCTGATCGAAAGGAGCCTGCAGCGGGTGCACCCTCACCCGGTCACGGCCAGGCAGGCTGTCGAGCATCGACTGGGCCATCATCGCCACACCCGCACCCGCGATCACACAGGCCAACATGCTTTGATATGACTCGATCTCCATCACCCGCCCCATCGGCGTATGGGCATGGGCATACCAGGCCTCCAGGCGCATGCGGTACGAGCAGCCCTGGCGGAAGGTGAACACCGCCTTGCCCGCCACGTCCTTGGCGGTGCGTACCGCCAGGTGCTCGGGGCTGGTGATCAGTACCAGTTGCTCATCGCACAGCGGCACGCCATCAAGCCCGGCAAGGCTCGGTGGCCCGTCCACAAGAGCAGCATCCAGGGTGTGGTTGAGCAGCCCCTCAAGCAACTCGCCGCTGGGTGCTGCACGCACTTGCAGGTTCACCTGCGGGTAAGCCTGGTGATAGCGCGCCAGCAACCCCGGCAGGTGGGTCGCCGCCGTGCTGTACATGGTCCCCAGTACGAAGTCACCAGCCGGCTGACCGCCACGCACGGCGGCCAGCGCTTCGTCGCGCAAGGCTGACATGCGGTTGGCATAGTCCAGCAGCACCTTGCCTGCTGGCGACAACTGAAGGCGCTGGCGTTCGCGCAGGAACAGTTCGACGCCCAACTGCTCCTCGAGCTGGCGCAGGCGCGTGGAGAGGTTTGATGGCACCCGGTGCAGACGCTCTGCGGCGCGGGTAACCGAGCCTTCCTCGGCCACGGCCTGAAAGATGCGCAGTTGGCTGAACTCCATAGCATTCTCCAAAACAGAATAACTTGATCATCATTATTCAATTTTATTGAAAAACAAACCGTCCTAACCTGCCATCCATCGCTTATATCCGCGCAGGAGACCTGTCATGTCGCCATTCATTCAACTGCTCGCCAGCGCCGTGGCGCTGATGATGGCCATGGGCATCGGCCGTTTCGCCCTCACCCCGCAACTGCCGCAACTGATTGCCGAAGGTCAGTTCGACCTGACAGTCGCCGGGCTGGTCGCGGCGGCCAATTACCTTGGCTACTTCGTGGGTGCGGTGGACGCCATGTTCGCCCGCTCGCCAGGCCAGGTACGCCTGCGCCTGCATGGGGGGCTGTGGCTGTGTGTGCTGCTGACCCTGGCCTCATGGGCTGCCGACGGCTTCTGGGGCCACCTGCTGCTGCGCTTTGGCACCGGCGTAGCCAGCGCCTGGGTGCTGGTGATGATCACCAGCCTCAGCCAGCAAGTAGCCAATGCCCACAACCGCCAACGCCTGGGAGCGCTGGTATTCGCCGGGCCTGGCCTGGGTATTGCCGTGACCGGGCTACTGGCACTGGCCGCACATGTACAGGGGCTGGGCTCGGCAGCGCTGTGGCTGATCTATGCCGTGGCTGCCCTGGTGATGCTGCTGGCCGTGCGGCCGTGGTTGCCACGGGCATTACAAGCGGCACCGGCTCAGTCGCCAGTGCAACAAGGCCCGACGCGCAGTGTCGGCACTGGCCGCCTGGGGTTGGTGTATGCCCTGTATGGCTTGGGCTACATCCTGCCGGCCACCTTTCTGTCACAGATGGCCAATCAGCAGTTTCGCGGGCAGTGGCTGGCTGACCTGTTCTGGCCGGCGTTTGGCCTGGCGGCGGCGCTGGGCGTCTTGCTGGTGAGCGTGCGCCGTGGTGGCCACACTTCAGCCTGGCTGACTGCCACCCTGTGGCTGCAAGGGCTGGGTGTGCTGGCCTGCCTGATGGGTGGAGGGATCGGGCTGGCGCTGGGTGTTGCGCTGTGTGGCGGGCCGTTCCTGGCCTGCATGCAACTGGTCATGCAACGCTCGCGCGAGTTGGCGCCACATGCCACACAGCGCAATGCCGGGCTGCTGACCGCGTGCTTTGCCTTGGGGCAGTTGAGTGGGCCGCTGCTGGCCGCGCTCAGCAGCCATTACAGCGGCGGGCTGCAACCCGCATTGATGCTGGCGGCGGGCGGGTTGGTGGTGGCTGGAGTGTTGGTCCAACTGCCCGGTAATGCACAGCAGGGAAGCGCCTGTCAGGCCAAGGTTGCATCCTGAGTCGATGTAGCCTGTTCCGGCCGCCCGCGAAGGGGCCGGTACAGGCTATCCATCACCCTACCAACCGCCGCAATTGTTGTTTCACCCAAGGCTCGGCACTTACCAGGATCACCCCCAGCAACACCATCAACGCCCCGACCACGAAATTCGCACTGAGCGGCTCATCCAGCAGCAATACACCAAAGGTCACCCCAAATAACGGGGTAATGAAGGAAAACACCGCGAGGTTCGACGCCAGGTACTTACGCAGCAACCAGAACCAGGTGAGGTAGCTGATGAATGAGACCACAATCCCCTGGAACAACACGCTGCCCATCGCCAGCGGCGTCAGCGACACCGCGCCGATCTGCCCGCTGACCAGGGCAATCAGCAGCAGCCCGGCAAACCCGACCGCCAGCTGATAGAACAGGGTCAAGGTTGCCGGCGCCTCCGATAGCCGTGAGCAACGCACCACCACCGTAGTCGCGCCCCAGGCCAGCCCGGCGATCACGCCAAAGGCATCACCCAGCAAGGTGCGGCTGTCCATGTCCTCGAACGAAGTGCCACCGGCAAAGGCCATGGCAATGCCGCCGAAGGCCAGCAGAATGCCCAGCCATTGCAGCAGCCGCAAGCGTTCACTGGCTAGCCGAAAATGCAGGCCCAAGGCGGTAAATACCGGCGCGGTGTAGAGGAATACCGACATGTGCGCCGCCGACGTCAGTTTCAGTCCTTCGGCAATGAACAGAAACTCCACCCCGAACAGCCCGCCCGCCACCACCCCTGCGCGCCAAGTGCTGCCGACCTGCTCCCAGCCTCCCCGCCAGCACAGCATCAGGCCTACCAGTACAGCGGCAATGCCATTGCGCAGTGCTGCCTGCATCACCGGGGCAATGTCGACGGCAGCGGTCTTGATCAGTACCTGCTGGCAACCCCAGATCAGGCAAAGCCCCAGCATTACCTGGAACGCAAAGGCGTCGGGGTTCTTGCGGACCGCGCTCATAAGCGGGCCTCTGGGGTAATCGTAGGCATGGGCAAGGCTCGGCAGCGTTCAGAAGCTACCGATTATCGGGTTTCGAGCGCTGCACTTGCCAGCCTTAAAACGACCTCAAGCAATCTGTGCCTTCGCAGATACCTGTTCGAATGTCGTTTCGTCCAGCGCATCCTCCTGCTCATCCAGCACCTGCCGCGGGTGCTCGAAGCCGGGGATGCTGCTGTCGATCAGGCTCATCAAGCGCGAGCCGCGTTCGGTCAGGACGAAGTTTTCGCCATTGCCGCCGTCCTCTTCAGGCCGGCATTCAATGAATCCGCGCTCAAATAGCAGCTTTTCATACTCGCATGCACGGGTTTTCAGGTGATCCACGTCACCCACCGGCTCACCCTTGGCGGCCAATGCCGCAGCATGCTGTTCGGCATAAGGGCGGGGCGTGAAGCTGTGACCGGCGCCGTTCTGCACTTCGTGCAGCAAGCGTTCGATCAGGTCCCAGTCGTAGGTGATGCTCATGGCTACGGGCTCCTGCTGTGGACGAAAGGGGTACACAGGTTGGGACCTGCCAGGGTTGCCAAGCGTTCCGAAGCGCTTAGCGCTGGCGTTGTTGCGCTTGCATGTACTGGCGCAGCAACTGATTGATCCGGGTCTGGTAGCCGCTACCCTGCTCCTTGAACCAGGCGAGGACATCTGAGTCCAGTCGAATGGTCACCGTCTGCTTGGCGGGAACGCGCAGCTCGGCCTGGCGGAAAAAGTCCTGGTCCAGTTCAGGGATATCTGATGTGTCGATATCCTTGTCGTCCTGTCGGGCCAGGCGGCTCCAGTCAGTTCTCGATGATTTGGTCATAGTACCTGGCCTCCCGTTTGGTGGCTTTTCTTGCAGAAATGATGCGTATCACCTCACCCCGCCTCTCCGTGTACACGACGACACCTATCAGCGCCTTTAGCCATCCTAGGCTGACCCAACGTTCTTCAGCACATTCCACATCCTCATCACGCCGGATCAGCATGGGATGATTGAACATGTCAGGAACGTCGGCAAAGTCGATGCCGTGCTTGCGGATATTGCTCTGGTTTTTCCCTTCGTCCCATTCAAAGAACATGGGACGACCTGTATTTACAGCTGTACATACAATACCCCCTCTTTTCCTTCGAGACTAGAGCGATGTAGCGTGCTGCTCAACGGCGCTGGAGAGATACGGGAGCGTTTCAGAAACGGACTACCACCACCAAAGAATCTTCCATCGGTCGCAAGCCCTGAACTTCCCTGCCCCCACAGCCCTCCACCGGGCATCACCACCGCCGGAGGTTGAAAGGATGAAACCGCTACTGCCCATAGCCTGTGCCACTGCCCTGCTCTGCGCCCTGCCCGCTTGGGCCTGCACACCTGAAGAAGCAACACAAAAACGTGAGGAGTTGGCCGGGCTGGTCACTCAGTTGACCGAGCAGAACCCGCAAAAGGCCAAGGAGATCAATGATGAGCTCCAGGGGATGGATCTGGGGACGGCGAGCAAGGACTTGCCCGACAAGTGTCAGCTGATCGACCAGCGGATCAAGGAGTTGAAGCAGGCAGAGAAAAAGGCGGAGTGATCGTTCGTCGCCTGCGCACGCCCTTCGCAGATGCGAGTTTGCGTCGCTTCTGCAAAGGGCCGGCGTGAGTCTTATTCAGCAGCAGGCTTGCGCTTCTTAAGCGGTGCCAGGCCGTCAGCACTGGCCAGGGGCGCGTTGGCCTTCGGCTTGGCAGTAGGCTTGCGCTTGGCGGCAGCTTTCTTGTCGCCAGTTTTCTTCTCGACCTTTTTCTTCTTGCTGCCGGCCGCCTTGCCCGAGGCTTTGACTTTCTTCGGCCCGTTGTAGGTGCCCTTCACTTCCTTGATGACCCGGCGTTCGAACTGCTGCTTGAGGTAGCGCTCGATGCTCGACATCAGGTTCCAGTCGTTGTGGGTGATCAGCGAGATCGCCAGGCCTTCACCACCGGCACGGCCGGTACGGCCCACACGGTGGACGTACTCGTCACCGCTGCGTGGCATGTCGAAGTTGATCACCAGGTCCAGGCCGTCGATATCCAGGCCACGGGCTGCCACGTCGGTCGCCACCAGCACTTTGGAGCTGCCCTGTTTGAAGCGCTCGATGGCCAGCTTGCGGTCCTTCTGGTCCTTTTCGCCATGCAGCACGAAAGCCTTCACATCCTTGGCCACCAGGTGGCCGTAGATACGGTCGGCCATGGCGCGGGTGTTGGTGAAGATAATTGCCTTGTCGAAGGTTTCGTTGGCCAGCAACCACTGCGCGATCTGCTCTTTATGCTGGTCGTGGTCGGCGGTGATGATCTGCTGGCGGGTGCCTTCGGCCAGTTGCGAGACACTGTTGAGCATCAGGTGCTCAGGGTCTTTCAGCACTTTGCCGATGATGTCGCGCAGGGCTGCGCCACCCGTGGTGGCCGAGAACAGCAAGGTCTGCTCGCGGTTCTCGCACTCCTTGCACAGGCGCTCCATGTCTTCGGCAAAGCCCATGTCGAGCATGCGGTCGGCTTCGTCCAGAATCAGGACCTGCACGTGGGACAGGTCGAGGTTGCCGGCATTGAGTTGCTCGAGCAGGCGACCCGGGGTGCCGATCAGCACGTCGGGCACCTTGCGCAGCATGGCGGCCTGTTCCTTGAAGTCTTCGCCGCCAGTCACCAGGCCCGACTTGATGTAGGTGAACTGCGAGAACAGCTGCACCTGCTTGAGGGTTTGCTGGGCCAGTTCACGGGTCGGCAGCAGGATCAACGCGCGAATCTCGACACGCGGGCCGCTGAGGTCGACCAGACGGTTGAGCAGCGGCAGTACGAAGGCCGCCGTCTTGCCGCTGCCGGTCTGCGCAGTCACACGCAGATCACGCCCTTGCAGGGCCAGGGGGATGGCCGCGGCCTGCACCGGGGTTGGCTCGACAAATTTAAGCTCGGCCACGGCTTTAAGCAGGCGTTCATGCAGGGCGAATTGGGAGAACACGGAGGTAACCTCAGACAAGTGCGGGAAATTCAGTTGCATAGGGTAACGTTTTCTGCCGCCTTAGCCGAATTTCTTTTGGCAACTTTGTCGCTATCCGCGCTCTAATACAGCTTCGTTTCGCAACAAGACTGTACGCAAGCCCATGGATATCCAACAAATCTGGCGTGATTCCCTCGACCTGTGGGGCACCCTCGATCAACATCCAATGCTGCACGCCGCCATCGGTCTGGCGGCACTGCTGCTCATTTCCCTGATAGTCGGCCGCCTGGCGCGCTTCCTGGTACTGCAAGGCGGGCGCCTGTTGGCCCGTCAGCATGCGCTGAAGTGGCTGGACGACCTGCGCCACAACAAGGTGTTCCATCGCCTGGCACAAACGACCCCGTCACTGGTGCTGCAATTCGGCCTTAAGCTGGTACCCGAGCTGTCCGACACCGCCCAGCACTTCCTCGGCAATGTCGCCCTGGCCTTTACCCTGCTGTTCATGACCATGGCGCTGTCATGCCTGCTGGATGCCCTGCTCGACATCTATGCCCGCACCGAACACGCCCGCACCCGCTCGATCAAGGGTTACGTGCAGCTGGCCAAGCTGATGTTGTGGATCTTCGCCTCGATCGTCATCGTCGCCACCCTGATCGACCGCTCGCCGCTGTTACTGCTGTCCGGCCTGGGTGCAATGTCGGCGGTGCTGCTGTTGGTGTACAAGGACACCCTGCTGTCATTCGTCGCCAGCGTGCAGTTGACCAGCAACGACATGCTGCATGTGGGTGACTGGATCGAAATGCCGCAGGTAGGCGCCGATGGCGACGTGGTAGACATCACCTTGCACACGGTGAAAGTGCAGAACTTCGACAAGACCCTCGTTTCCATCCCCACCTGGCGCCTGATGAGCGAGTCATTCCGCAATTACCGCGGCATGCAGCAGTCCGGTGGCCGACGCATCAAGCGCAGCCTGTTCATCGACGCCGGCGGCGTACGCTTTCTCTCCCGCGAAGAAGAGCAGCGCCTGAGCCAGGTGCGGCTGCTGGGTGACTACCTGACCGCCAAGCGCCAGGAACTGCAGAGCTGGAACGAGGCGCTGGGGCCGGTGGCGGAGCTGTCAGCCAACCGCCGCAAGCTGACCAATATCGGTACCTTCCGTGCCTTTGCCCTGGCTTACCTGCAGAACCACCCCAACGTACACAAGAACATGACCTGCATGGTGCGGCAGATGCAGACCACGGCCGAAGGCGTGCCGCTGGAGATTTACTGCTTCACTACCACCACGGCGTGGGAAGAGTACGAGCGGATTCAAGGCGATATCTTCGACTACCTGCTGGCGGTGTTGCCGGAGTTTGGCCTGAGCCTGTATCAGCAGCCGAGTGGCAATGACATGCGGGTGGGGTTGGCCGGGCGTACGGCGGCGGAGCCGATGCTGCGTCGCATTGAAGATATGAGCGAGGCCTGAGATTGCCGGGGCTGCCCTGCAGCCCCGGATCAACGGGCGCGTCAGGCCTTGCCGGCCAGCGGCGCCTGTGCGCGCCCACCCAGGCGGCTCAGCCACACCGACGCCAGGATGATCCCCCCGCCGATGAACAGCCGCCCCAGCGGCTCGTGCTGGTTCCAGATCAACAGGTTCAGCAGCAGCCCTACCGGCACATGCAGGTTGTTCATGACCGCCAGCGTACCGCCAGAAACCAGGCATGCACCTTTGTTCCACCAGTACAGCCCCAGCGCCGTCGGGCACAGCCCCAGGAACAACAGCACCAGCCATTGCACATCCGTGCTCGGCAAGTGCTGAGTGTTGCCGAACAGCAAGAAGGCCGGCAGCACCACCAGCAACGCGCCGAGGTAAAAGTACCCGAAGCGGGCGTAGTGTGGCAGGTCACTGGGGTGGCGAGCGACCAGGTGGCGGTACAGCACCTGGCCAGCAGCATAAGTGAAGTTGGCCAGTTGCAGCAGCAGGAAGCCGATGAAGAACTCGCCGCTGATGCTGTCGAAGCGGATCACGGCGGCACCGGCCACGGCGACCAGCGCGGCCACTAGCGCCCAAGCGTTGAAGCGCCGGTTCAGGGCATCTTCGATCAAGGTCACGTGCAGCGGCGTGAGGATGGTGAACAGCAGCACCTCCGGTACGGTAAGCACCCGGAAGCTGAGGTACAGGCAGACATAGGTGATGCCGTACTGCAGCGCGCCAATCAGCAGCATGGAACGCATGAAGCGTGGCTCGACCTGGCGCCAGCGGGTCAGCGGCAGGAACACCAGGCCGGCCAGCAGCACCCTGGCGAGCACTGCGAAATAGCTGTCAACGTGCCCGGCCAGGTACTCGCCGATCAGGCTGAAGGAAAACGCCTGGATCAGCGCGACGATTATCAGGTAGCCCATGGTTGTCTCTCGTGAATCAAGGCCGCGACCTTAGCGGGTTGCGACGAATGAGTTCAACCATGAGGAATGTAGGGGCTGTACCGGCCTCTTCGCGGGCACGCCCGCTCCCACAGGGACCTGCTATATCTTCCGGCGAATGGAGGCCCTGTAGGAGCGGGTTTACCCGCGAAGAGGCCAGCACTGATGCCCTAAAAATCCCAGGCATAAAAAAGCCCGGCCATACAGGCCGGGCAGGTACACCCAAAGGAGCAAAAACAGGTGTCAGGGTTGGGAATTCGTGAAACCTCAGGCCACCGCCGCTAGCTTGGCCTTGGCCTGGCTGACGCCCTTCTCGTGGAACTCGCCGCTCATGTTCAAGCCTTCGGCATGGATGAAGTCGACATCGTGGATGCCGATGAACGCCATCACCTGGCGCAGGTACGGTTCCTGGTGGTCACTGCTGGCGCCAGCATGGATGCCGCCACGGGCAGTCAGGACGATGGCGCGCTTGCCGGTCAGCAGGCCTTGCGGGCCTGTCGGGGTGTACTTGAAGGTGATACCCGCACGCAGCACGTGGTCCAGCCAGGCTTTCAGGGTGCTGGGGATGGTGAAGTTGTACATGGGCGCAGCCATCACCAGCACGTCAGCCGCCAGCAATTCATCCGTCAGTTCGTTGGAACGGGCCAGGGCCTCCAGTTCGGCGGCGGTGCGCTGTTCTTCAGGCTTCATCCAGCCACCCAGCAGATTGGCGTCCAGGTGCGGCACCGGGTTTACGGCCAGGTCACGCACGCTGATCTGATCGGCTGGGTGAGCGGCCTGCCATTGCTGGATGAAATCTTTGGTCAGCTGACGGGAAACGGAATCCTGCTGGCGGGCGCTGCTTTCGATGATCAGTACGCGGGACATGGGGTGCCTCCATCGGCAAAAAAGGGTGCGATTCGATGGAGGTGAGATTAAGGCTTGACCTATCGATAAAAAAGCGTAAAAAGTGGGTCCAATCTATCGATTAATCAGTTTATTCCGCACTGCAGTTCAAGGCGATGCGCAGTTTGATGATTTGCCGATTGAATTTGGCGGTGACATCGACGCTTTTACCCGCCGGTACGTTCACCCGGCGCACCCGCGGTGCCTCCGGGCCATTGCGAAAGGTCACCTTGCACGCCGCCGGGACCTGCCCATAGTTGTTGAGGGTGATGGCGCCAATGTCATAGGCCGTGTCATAGGCGGTGTAGTCGAGCTTGACCCCGGTCAGCTCCTTCTCCACATCGATGGGATAAGCCATGGCCCCGAGGGGCAGGCACATCAGTATTGCCGCACAATATTTCTTCATGGGCCGCTCTCCTTGAAAGAGCGCAGCTTAGGACAACAGGAGCGAAAGATGAAAGCGCCGCGCGTAACCCTTGACCAGTGGCGAACCCTGCAAGCAGTGGTCGATCACGGCGGGTTTGCCCAGGCCGCCGAGGCCTTGCACCGCTCGCAGTCATCGGTCAGCTACACCGTGGCCCGCATGCAGGAGCAACTGGGCGTGCCGCTGCTGCGCATCGATGGGCGCAAGGCGGTGCTGACCGAGGCCGGCAATGTGCTGCTGCGCCGCTCGCGCCACCTGGTCAAACAGGCCAGCCAGCTCGAAGACCTGGCCCACCACATGGAACAAGGCTGGGAAGCCGAGGTGCGCCTGGTGGTCGATGCCGCCTACCCCAGTGCCCGCTTGGTGCGCGCGCTGGCTGCGTTCATGCCGCAAAGCCGCGGCTGCCGGGTGCGCCTGCGTGAAGAGGTGCTGTCTGGCGTGGAGGAAGTGATGCACGAAGGCATCGCCGATCTGGCCATCAGCAGCTACAGCATCGGCGGCTACCTGGGTGCCGAATTGAGCGCCGTGGAGTTCATCGCCGTCGCCCACCCCGAGCACAGCCTGCACCGCCTGGGACGTGAACTGACCTTCCAGGACCTGGAAAGCCAGCTGCAGGTGGTGATCCGCGATTCCGGCCGCGCCCAACCGCGTGACGTGGGCTGGTTGGGCGCCGAGCAGCGCTGGACCGTCGGCAGCCTGGGCACCGCCGCCACCTTTGTCAGCAGCGGCCTGGGCTTTGCGTGGCTGCCCCGTCACATGATCGAGCGCGAGCTGCGCGAAGGCGTACTAAAGCCATTGCCGCTGGATCAGGGTGGCAGCCGCCACCCACTGTTCTACCTTTATTCGAGCAAAGAGAAGACCCTGGGACCGGCCACGCAGATTCTCATCGACCTGCTGCGCAATTTCGACACCGCGCCACTGGACGTGCCCTTCGCAGCCCCCCCGCAAGCCTGAGAGGACCGCGCCCATGGCCTATTTCGAACACGAAGGATGCACGCTGCATTACGAGGAATATGGCCAGGGCGAACCCCTGGTGTTGCTGCACGGCCTGGGCTCCAGCTGCCAGGACTGGGAGTTGCAGGTGCCGGTGCTCAGCCGCCACTATCGGGTGATCCTCATGGACATCCGCGGCCACGGTCGCTCCGACAAGCCCTCTGACGGTTACCAGATCGCCACCTTCAGTGCCGACCTGCTGGCCCTGCTCGAGCACTTGCACACAGGGCCGGTGCACTTCGTCGGCCTGTCCATGGGCGGCATGGTCGGCTTCCAGTTTGCCGTCGACCACCCGCAATGGTTGCGCAGCCTGTGCATCGTCAACAGCGCCCCCGAGGTCAAGCGCCGCACCCGCAGTGACTGGGCGTGGTGGCTCAAGCGCTGGAGCCTGGCGCGCATCCTCAGTGTCGAAACCGTCGGCAAGGGGCTGGCCGAGCGGCTGTTCCCCAAGCCACAACAAGCAGACCTGCGGCAGAAGATGGCCCAGCGCTGGGCGCGCAACGACAAACGCGCCTACCTCAAGAGCTTCGACGCTATCGTCGACTGGGGCGTGCAGGAACGCATCGGGCAGATCCACTGCCCTACTCTGGTGATCGCCGCCGACCACGATTACACGCCGATACAACTCAAAGAGCGCTACGTCGCCCTAATACCCAACGCCAGGCTGGTCGTCGTCGACGATTCCCGGCACGCTACACCCCTCGATCAACCCGAGGTCTTCAACCAGACCCTGCTGCAGTTCCTCGCAGCCGTTTCCACCTCTCAAGGATCTTTGAGCCCATGCTGAAAAAACTCCTGCTCACCGCCTGCTCGGTCGCCTTCGCCACCAGTGTCATGGCTTCCGACAAGACCCCGCACGTCATGCTGGACACCAGCTTCGGCCAGGTCGAAATCGAGCTGAACGCCGAGAAGGCACCGATCAGTACCAAGAACTTCCTGGAGTACGTCGACAGCGGCTTCTACAACAACACCATCTTCCACCGCGTGATCCCGGGGTTCATGGTCCAGGGCGGCGGTTTCACTGACCAGATGGTGCAGAAGAACACCAACGACCCAATCAAGAACGAGGCCAGCAACGGCCTGCAGAACACCCGCGGCACCCTGTCGATGGCGCGCACGTCCAACCCGAACTCAGCCACCAGCCAGTTCTTCATCAACGTCGCCGACAACGACTTCCTCAACCCGGGCCGCGACGCCGGTTATGCGGTGTTCGGCAAAGTGACCAAGGGCATGGAAGTGGTCGACCAGATCGTCAACTCGCCCACCACCATCAAAAAAGGCATGCGCGACGTACCGGCCGATCCGGTCTATATCAAGTCCGCCAAACGTATCGACTGACTGCAGGCTTCACAAGGATGTGAAACCGCCTGAGGGTCGGACGAACAGGAGTGTTGTCGACCATGCTGTACCGTCGTTTCGAAAGACTGATCGATATTTTCCGCGCGGCACCGAGCGAAGCCCCCCCGAGCACGGTGTGGCCGTTCTATCTGTACTACCTGCGCCAGGTATGGCCTGCTTTTCTCGCGCTGCTGGTGGTTGGCCTGTTCGCCTCGCTGATCGAGGTGGCGATGTTCAGCTACCTCAGCCGCATCATCGACCTGGCCCAGGGTACGCCCAATGCCAACTTCTTCAGCGAGCACAGCGGCGAGCTGATCTGGATGCTGGTGGTGATCCTGCTGCTGCGGCCAGTGTTCTTCGGCCTGCATGACCTGCTGGTGCACCAGACCATCAACCCTGGCATGACCAGCCTGATCCGCTGGCAGAACCATACCTACGTGCTCAAGCAGAGCCTGAACTTCTTCCAGAGCGACTTTGCCGGGCGCATTGCCCAACGCATCATGCAGACCGGCAACTCGCTGCGCGACTCCGCCGTGCAGGCCGTGGACGCGTTATGGCATGTGCTGATCTACGCCATTACGTCGCTGGTGTTGTTTGCCGAGGCCGACTGGCGCCTGATGCTGCCGCTGCTGATGTGGATCATCGGCTACATCGCCGCGCTCTGCTACTTCGTGCCGAGGGTGAAGGAACGCTCGGTGATTTCTTCCGACGCCCGCTCCAAGCTCATGGGGCGTATCGTCGATGGCTACACCAACATCGCCACCCTCAAGCTGTTCGCCCACACCGACTACGAACAGCAATACGCTCGCGAAGCAATCCGCGAACAAACCGAAAAAACCCAGCTGGCCTCACGGGTGGTCACCAGCATGGACGTGGTCATCACCACCCTCAACGGCCTGCTGGTGGCCACCACCACGGGCCTGGCGCTGTGGCTGTGGAGCCAGTCGCTGATCACCGTCGGCGCCATCGCCCTGGCCACTGGCCTGGTGATCCGCATCGTCAACATGTCAGGCTGGATCATGTGGGTGGTCAACGGCATTTTCGAGAACATCGGCATGGTGCAGGACGGCCTGCAGACCATCGCCCAGCCGGTCACCGTCACCGACAGGCCCAATGCGCCGGCACTGAAGGTCAGCCGCGGCGCGGTGCGTTTCGATGACGTCGACTTCCATTACGGCAAGGCTGCCAATGTCATCGAAGGGCTTAACCTGGACATCCGCCCTGGTGAGAAAATTGGCTTGATCGGCCCATCAGGGGCAGGCAAGTCGACCCTGGTCAACCTGCTGTTACGCCTGTACGACGTGCAGGGTGGGCGCATCCTGATCGACGGCCAGGACATTGCCGAGGTCAGCCAGGCCAGCTTGCGTGCGCAGATCGGCATGATCACCCAGGACACCTCGCTGTTGCACCGTTCGATCCGCGACAACTTGCTGTATGGTCGCCCAGATGCCAGCGAGGCGGAGTTGATCGAAGCCGTGCGCCGTGCCCGCGCCGACGAGTTCATCCCGCAACTGTCGGATGCCCAGGGGCGTACCGGCTTCGATGCCCATGTGGGGGAGCGCGGGGTCAAGTTGTCGGGCGGTCAGCGTCAGCGTATCGCCATTGCCCGGGTCCTGTTGAAGAATGCGCCGATCCTGATCATGGACGAGGCCACTTCAGCGCTGGACTCGGAGGTGGAGGCTGCCATCCAGGAAAGCCTGGAGACGCTGATGCAGGGCAAGACGGTGATTGCCATCGCCCACCGGCTTTCCACCATTGCCCGTATGGACCGGTTGGTAGTGCTGGACAAGGGACGAATTGCCGAAAGTGGCAGCCACAGTGAGTTGCTGGAACAGCAAGGGCTGTATGCCCGGTTGTGGCACCACCAGACCGGGGGCTTTGTCGGGGTCGATTGACGCTTGCACCAGCCTCTTCGCGGGCTCGCCCGCTCCCACAAGATCACCACAGGCCTCAGAACTGTGCAATACCTGTGGGAGCGGGCAAGCCCGCGAAAAGGCCAGCACAGGCAACACAAAACGCTCAGTCCCGGCGGTAGGGCAACATCCCCCGCGCCTCCTCGGCATACCCCCTGACCCCTTCCCGTTCCTGCAGCAGAAAGTCCTCCACCGCCCGCCGCAACCCCGGATGCAGCAGGTAATGCCACGACCGCGTCAACACCGGCTCGAAACCGCGAATCAACTTGTGCTCCCCCTGCGCCCCGGCATCGAAACGCTGGTAACCCTCGGCAATGGCAAAGTCCATGCCCTGATAGAAACACGTCTCGAAATGCAGCCGGTCGAACTCATCCAGGCAGCCCCAGTAGCGGCCAAACAGGCTGTCACCGCCCACCAGGCTCAAGGCCATGGCCACATCTCGCCCACCCTGGCGGGCCATCACCACGCGCACAGCCTCGGGCATGCGTTCGGCCAGCAGGCTGAAAAACTCGCGGGTCAGGTAAGGCGCCCGACGGCGTACCGCATAGGTGTTGGCGTAACACAGGAAGACGAAGTCCCACTGTGCTTCATCCAGTTCGTCGCCCCGATACCAGCGAAAGTCGATGCCTTGCCCCGCCACCTGCTCGCGTTCCTTGCGCATCTGCTTGCGCTTGCGCGAGCTAAGACTGTCGAGAAAGTCCTGAAAGTCGCGGTAACCGTGATTGCGCCAATGAAACTGGCACCCCAACCGCTCCATCCACCCCGGCAAGCCAGCCATCTGCGCATCCAGCTGCGGGTCGGTGAAGTTGATGTGCGCCCCTGACAACCCACCCTTACCCAGGTATTCCGGTAGCGCCTGTAGCACCAGCAAGCCGTCGGCTGGGTCGGCAGCCAGCAAACGCGGGCCACTGACCGGGCTGAACGGCACGGCGCCGAGCAGCTTGGGGTAGTAGGCGATACCGGCCCGCTCACAAGCGTCGGCCCAACCATGATCGAACACATACTCGCCAAACGAGTGCCATTTGCGGTAAGCGGGCAACAGCGCCCGCACCTGCCCGTCACGCTCCAGCACCAGGTGCTCGGGAGCCCAGCCAGTGCTACGCGCCACACTGCCGCTGTCCTCCATTGCACTGAGAAAAGCATGGCGCAGGAAGGGTTGACCGGCTGGCACATGGGCATCCCAGGTGGCTGTCGAGAGATCACGCAGATGGGCAAGGCTGTACAGGCTGGTCACATTTTCGGCTCGCTGTCTGAAGACCGTCAGTATCCCCAAGGAAGGCCCGTCGCTCAAATGACGAACGCCGGGTTGATCCCTTCATTCTCAATTACTTAACAACAGTGCCACTAATCAGACATTAATCTGTCATTGACCCCCGCAATACTTGCGCCTGTTTTCCGGATCCACAGAACCTGTCTACTCAGGCCCTTTCCGAAGACATGCCAACGCAGGGGCAGGCGCTTGAGCCTCCCCCATTTTTTTCAGTAGGGAGAACCTTATGCGTCTTGTTTCCACACTTACCGGAGTAAGCCTCACCGGCATGATGCTGGCCCTGAGTGCCCCGGCCAGTGCTGCTGTCGACGCCAAGCTGCTCGAAATGCTCCGCGCCAATGGCTCGATCAACCAGGCGCAGTACAACGAACTGCAGGGCGACCTGGCAAAAGAAACCAAGGAAAAGGCCGACCAGAAAGCTCAGTCCGAACGTATGAGCTCCTTCGAACAAAAAGTGGCATGGGCCGCCAAGACCCAGATCAAGGGTGACGTGCGTCTGCGTTACGAAGACGTCAACGTCGACGACCCGAACAGCAGCAGCGGCAACCAGGACCGCCAGCGCGTGCGTGCCCGTGTCGGCTTCTACAGCGAGATCAACCCGCAGGTCGACGCCGGGGTTCGTATCGCCACTGGCAGCAGCGCTGACCGACGTTCGACCAACCAGAGCTTCGACAACTACTTCGACAAGAAGTCGCTGTGGGTCGACCTGGCCTACCTTGACTGGCACCCGACTGCAGTCCCTAACCTGCACCTGATTGGCGGCAAGATGCAACAGCCTTGGGTGAGCATGGGCGACATCATCTGGGATGGCGACATCAACCCGGAAGGTGTGGCTGCGACTTACAAGGCTGACCTGGGCGGGGCCGAGGTCTTTGCCAGCGCCGGTCAGTACACCCTGAAGGACAACGTCGATGGTGACGGCGTCCAGTACAAGCACGATGCGCAGGTTTACCACGGCCAGTTGGGCGCCAAGTTTGCGCCGGCCGACGTGCTCAAGCTCACCGTGGGTGCCAGCATCTATGGTTACGACAACGACAAGGAAGCAACCATCCTGCAGTCGTTCGGCAACACCACCAACGAGTTCAATCTGGTGGAAGGCTTTGGCCAGATCGATTTCACCGGCTTGGCCATTCCGTTGTCGGCCTACGGCCAGTACGTGAAGAACACCGACAGCACCGACGGCGAAGATCAGGCCTGGCTGGCTGGCCTGAAAACCAAAATGGGTGCCTGGAGCCTGGACTACAACTACCGCGATGTGCAGCGTAACGCGGTGGTCAGCCTGTTCACCGATTCGGACTTCGGCAACGGCTACACCGGTTCGCGCGGTCATAAGTTCAAGGTCG
This sequence comes from Pseudomonas sp. LTR0, assembly GCF_036630035.1. NCBI lineage: Bacteria > Pseudomonadati > Pseudomonadota > Gammaproteobacteria > Pseudomonadales > Pseudomonadaceae > Pseudomonas > Pseudomonas sp. LTR0. The sequence continues at coordinate 1,378,796 of NZ_CP123734.1, read as the reverse complement.
GTTACGAAATCGACAAGAACTTCTCCCTGGGTGCTGCCTACCTGATGGCCAAGACCGACCTGTCGCAGCTGCCGAACAGCAATGCTGACGTAGACACCCTGCAGGTTGATCTGGAAGCCAAGTTCTAAACAACACCCTGCTCTGCTTCACCTGAAGCGGGAAATGCCGACCCCATCCGGCGTTTCCCGCTTCTTTTTGCCTGTGTGAAATGCGCCGGCACCTTCGCGGGCTTCCCCGCTCCCACAGGATCACAACAAACCTTGAGCACTGTGCCGTACCTGTGGGAGCGGGCGAGCCCGCGAAGAGGCCGTAACAAGCGCCTGATGAATCAGCGCTTGCGCAGAATCACGCTACCAATCGAATACCCCGCACCAAACGAGCTCAACACGCCCAACGAGCCCTTGGCCAGGTCATCCTGGTACAGGTGGAAGGCAATCACCGACCCCGCCGAGCTGGTATTGGCGTAACGGTCCAGAATCACCGGTGCATCTTCCTCGGCCACTTCACGCCCCAACAGCTTCTTGACGATCAGGTGGTTCATGCTGAGGTTGGCCTGGTGCAACCAGAATCGCTTCACGTCGCTCGGCTGCAGCCCGTTCTCCTCCAGGTGCTCACCGATCAGCTCGGCCACCTTCGGGCATACCTCGCGGAACACCTTGCGGCCTTCCTGGATGAACAGCTTGTCCGCAGCGCCTTCGCCCTCTTCCGCTGCACGGTTAAGGAAGCCGAAGTTGTTGCGGATGTTGTTGGAGAACTCAGTCCAAAGCTTGCTGCTGACGACATCGAACTGGTGCGCCGAAGTGGCCTGGTCGGCACGCTCCAGCAACACGGCGGTGGCAGCATCGCCAAATATGAAATGGCTGTCACGGTCACGGAAGTTGAGGTGACCGGTGCACACTTCGGGGTTGACCATCAGCACTGCCCGCGCCTGGCCCAGCGCTACGCTGTTGGCGGCGGTCTGGATGCCGAAGGTGGCCGACGAGCAGGCCACGTTCATGTCGAAGGCAAAGCCCTGGACACCCAGTGCCTGTTGCACTTCGATGGCGATGGCCGGGTACGGGCGCTGCAAGTTGGAGCAGGCGACGATCACCCCGTCGACATCGGCCGCCGTTCGGCCTGCGCGCTCCAGGGCCTGGCGGGCAGCGGCCACGGCCATTTCACACAGCACCGACGGTTCATCGTTGCTGCGCTCAGGCAAGCGCGGCTTCATGCGCTGCGGGTCGAGGATACCGGCCTTGTCCATGACAAAGCGGCTTTTGATGCCCGAGGCCTTTTCGATAAACGCCGCGTCGGAGAGCGGCGCCGCCTCGACTTCACCGCGCTCGATGGCGGCAGCGTTGTCCTGGTTGAACTGCTGCGACCAGGCGTTGAAGGAAGCCACCAGCTCTTCGTTGGAAATGCTCTGGGCCGGGGTGTACAGGCCGGTGCCGCTGATCACGACGTTATGCACGGTCGTTCCTCTGGTCAAAGGCCATCGCCACAAGGCGCTGGCTGGGAATATGACAGGTTAATGGCACTTTAGTGCCAATTCAGGGGCGTACATTTACCCCTGCGGGGCGGGCTTACCCGCCAAGGGCCGCAAAGCGGCCCCAAACGCCCCAAAGTTTGCCACAAATAATGAAGGTTAGCCTTCCACCTGACTCCATTGTTTGCTCAATCGCTTGTCAGAAATCGGTACCTTGGTCCCCAACTGCTGGGCGAACAGCGACACGCGATATTCTTCCAGCCACCAGCGGTACAGCGCCAGTTGCTCATCGCGCTTGCCTTCCTGGGCATGCTTGTCGGCACGGGCCTTGTACTGCGCCCACAAATTGGCCAACTCGCCGCTCCACACCCGGTCCTTCTGTACTTGCGAGCCGAGTTTTTCGAGACGCAATTCAACCGCCTTGAGGTAACGCGGCAACTCCTTGAACCACACCCCAGGCGTTTCGCGGACGAAGCCCGGGTACACCAGGTTGCCTAGCTGCTGCTTGATGTCGTTCAGTGCCACCGCTTGGCTCAGGTCGATCTTGCCCTTGAAGCGTTTTTGCAGACCATGCCACAGCTTCAGCACTTCCAGGGTCTGCCTTGCCAGGCGCTCGGCATGCTCGGCCCAGCTGCCGCGCTTGCGTTCAGCCAGCGCGGCCAAGGCCGCGCCATCACGTGGCAACGGTTGTTCGCCTTCAAGGATGCAACTGTCCAGGCTGGCCAGCAGAATGTCTTCGACCAGCGCCTCGACCCGCCCCATTTCACGGTACAGCAGGCCCAGCTCGGTCAGCCCCGGCAGCTTGCCGCGCAGGAACTTGGCCGGCTCGGCCAACTGCTGCAGCAACAGCCGTTGCAATGCGCGGCGGTGCTGAAACTCGGCTTCGGCCTGGGTCGAGAAGCGCCCTTCACGCACGGTGCCGTTGTCTTCCACCAGCGCCGGGTACACGGTCATCGACAGGCCGGCGATCTTCTGCTGGGCGGTCTGCTTCACTTCGCTGAAGGCCTTGGCTTGCACCGGCTGCTCACCCTTGGCGTCACGCGGCACGGCCAAGGCAGCCTGGCTGGCGGCAGCAAAGCGCGCGGTCAGTTCCGCCAGGTCGCGGCCTTCGCCAAGGAACTTGCCCTGACCATCGACCACTTCGATGTTCATGCGCAGGTGGCCTTCGACCTGGTTGACCGACTCGTCCCAGGCCTCGTCCGACACACGCGCACCGGTCATGCGCAGCAGCTCCTGGCCCAGGGCCTGCGGGAGCGCCCCTTGGCCGAAGGTCATGCGCGCCAGCGAAGCCTTGACGAAGTCAGGTACCGGGACAAAGTTCTTGCGCAGGGCCTTGGGCAGGTTGCGCACCAGCGCCACGCACTTGGCCTCCAGCAGGCCCGGCACCAGCCACTCCAGGCGCTCGCCCGGCAGGCTCGGCAACAGCGGCGCCGGCACCCGCACCGTCACACCATCGCGGGGGTGGCCGGGCTCGAAGTGGTAGCTCAGCGGCAGACGCAAATCGCCCACCTGCATACTGTCGGGGTACTGTGCGGCGGTCACTTCGCTGGCCTCGCGGGCCAGCACGTCCTCCTCGCGCATGATCAGCAGGTTGGCGTCCTTTTGGCTGCCCATGCGGTACCAACTGTCGAAGGTCGCCGTCTGGTGGATTTCTGCCGGCAGGCGCGCTTCGTAAAAAGCGTACAGCGTTTCTTCGTCAGCCAGAATGTCACGCCGGCGAGCCTTGGCTTCCAGCTCGTCCAGCTCTTCAAGCAGGCGCTTGTTGGCCGCCAGGCACTTGGCCCGCGACTGGATTTCGCCACCCACCAGGCCTTCGCGGATAAACAGCTCGCGCGAGGTCGCCGGGTCGATCGGGCCGTAGTGCACTGGCCGGCGGCCGACCAGGATCAGCCCGTAGAGGGTGATCTGCTCGTAGGCCACTACCTGCCCGCGCTTCTTCTCCCAGTGCGGCTCGAAATGGTTTTTCTTGATCAGGTGGCCGGCCAGCGGTTCGATCCAGTCCGGCTCGATCTTGGCCACCATGCGCGCATACAGCTTGGTGGTTTCGACCAGCTCGGCAGCCATGACCCACTGCGGGCGCTTGCGCCCCAGGCCCGACGACGGATGCACCCAGAAGCGCCGCTGGCGTGCGCCCTGGTAGTCGCCCTCTTCGGTCTTCTGGCCAATCTGGCTGAGCAGCCCGCTGAGGATTGCCTTGTGCAGCTTCTGGTAATCGGTCGGTTCCTTGTTCACCGTCAGTTGCAGGTCGCGGCAAATCAGCGCCAACTGACGATGAGCATCGCGCCACTCGCGCAGCCGCAAGTAGTTCAGGAACTGCTTGCGGCACCAGTTGCGCAGCGGGTTGGCGGTCAGCGCCTGGCGTTGTTCCTCGAAACCACGCCACAGGTTGACCAGCGCAGCGAAGTCCGAGTCCACGTCCTTCCACTGTGCGTGCGCCTGATCGGCGGCCTGCTGGCGTTCTGGAGGGCGTTCACGCGGGTCCTGCACCGACAGCGCGCTGGTGACGATCAGCACTTCCTGCAGGCTGCCCAGGCGCGCGCCTTCAAGCAGCATGCGGCCCAGCCGCGGGTCGATCGGCAAGCGCGCCAGCTGGCGGCCAATTGGCGTCAGCTGGTTCTCGCGGTTAACCGCCGAAAGCTCCTGCAACAGGTTGAAGCCGTCGCTGATGGCTTTGCCATCTGGCGGCTCGATGAACGGGAAGGCATCGATTGCGCCCAGGCGCAGGTGCAACATCTGCAGGATCACCGCCGCCAGGTTGGTGCGCAGAATCTCCGGGTCGGTAAACGCTGGCCGGCTGTTGAAATCCTCTTCGCTGTAGAGACGCACGCAAATGCCCGGCTCGACCCGGCCGCAACGGCCTTTTCGCTGGTTGGCACTGGCCTGTGACACCGCCTCGATCGGCAGGCGCTGGACCTTGGCGCGGTAGCTGTAGCGGCTGATGCGCGCAGTACCGGTGTCGATCACATAGCGGATGCCCGGCACGGTCAGCGAGGTTTCGGCGACGTTGGTGGCCAGCACCACGCGGCGCCCGGTGTGCGGTTGGAAGATACGCTGCTGCTCGGCCGGCGACAGGCGCGCGTACAGCGGCAAAATCTCGGTATGGCGCAGTTGCGCCTTGCGCAGGATCTCGGCGGCATCACGGATTTCCCGCTCGCCCGGCAGAAAGATCAGCACATCGCCCGGGCCCTTGCCTTCGCTGCGTTCGTGCTGCGCCAGCTCGTCGAGGGTGGCAAGGATGGCCTGGTCGACCGTGAGGTCGTCCTCGATCTGGTTGCCCTCTTCGTCCTGTTCGCTGGTCAGCGGGCGGTACCAGGTGTCCACCGGGAAGGTGCGCCCGGACACCTCGATGATCGGCGCACCGTCGAAGTGCCTGGAAAAGCGCTCCAGGTCGATGGTGGCCGAGGTAATGATCAGTTTCAGGTCCGGTCGGCGATGCAGCAACGTTTTCAGGTAGCCGAGCAGGAAGTCGATGTTCAGGCTGCGCTCGTGCGCTTCGTCGACGATGATCGTGTCGTAGCGCTCAAGGAAGCGGTCGTGCTGGGTTTCGGCCAGGAGGATGCCGTCGGTCATCAGCTTGACCAAGGTGTTGGAATCGCTCTGGTCTTCGAAACGCACCTGGTAGCCGACCAGCGCGCCCAAGGGCGTGCCCAGCTCTTCGGCGACCCGCGCTGCCACGCTACGCGCTGCGATCCTGCGTGGCTGGGTATGGGCGATCAACCCATGGCTGCCACGGCCAAGCTCAAGGCAGATCTTCGGCAACTGGGTCGTCTTGCCAGAGCCGGTTTCGCCGGCGATCACCAACACCTGGTTTTCGGCCAAGGCCTTCTTGATTTCGTCACGCTTGGCGGCGATGGGCAGGTTGTCGTCGTAGCGTACGGTCGGCACGCTCTGCTGACGCGCGGTGACCTGAGCGCAGGAGGCCTGGACCTTCTCCACCCACTGCGCCAGCTTCGCCTCGTCGGGGCGCTTGCGCAGTTCGTGCAGTTGCCGGCGCAGGCGATGGCGGTCGGCAATCATGGCGTGGTCGAGGTTTTGCAGCAGTTTGTCGATGGCGTGGTCAGTCATGGGGCTTTTTAGTGATGCAGGTGAGCCTGCTTTTTCATGATCGGCATTCGGAAAGTCGGGCGATTGTCGCAGATTTGCAGATTCTCTGCTGCTTGCACGCTCCCGGGCGAATGTTTAGCCAAGTGCGATGTAAAGGTTGCCATTCACTGCTTTAATCAACCTTACGCCGCATGTGAGTATCAAAGGCATGACTCCCGCCCAGCCCATCGCCCCACCGTCGTCCCGCCCTTCGCTGCCGAAGGCCCGGAGGCGTGCCGGGGAAAATCCGCTGGTCCACATCATCCTCGCCTTCTGGGCCTTGTGGCACTGCCGTCACGCGCGCCCACCGGACACCTCGCTCACGCCATTGTGACCAAACCCGGCCACCTTCTGGCCGTTTGACTCATCCGGGCCGCCTGCTTGCGCGGTGGCCCTGCGCGCCCATGAGCGAATTGATCATGCACTTTGCCCCTGTAGAGCAGGCTACCCGTTTTCTGGCCGACAACCCCGATATCGAGCTGTTTGAACTGTTCATCCTCGACGCCAACGGCGTGCCACGCGGCAAACTGTTGCACCGCGAGGAACTGCTGGCCGTGTACCAGACCGGCCGGCCACTGCCCAGCACCATCCTTGGCCTGACCCTCAATGGCGACGACGTGGAAAACTCCGGCCTGGTGTGGGACGTCGGCGATATCGACTGCCGTGCCTACCCGCTTGACGGCAGCCTGGTGCGCCTGCCCTGGCGCCGGGTGCCCACCGCCGCAGTGCAGGTGAGCATGCACCCCAAGGAGGGCCTGCCCGCCAGCATCGCTGACCCACGCCATGTGCTGCTGCGCACCATCGAAGCGCTGAAGGCTGACGGTTATCACCCGGTGATGGCCTGCGAGCTGGAGTTCTACCTGCTTGACCAGCAGCGTGATGCCCAAGGCCGCCCACAACCGGCGCTGGACAACGACGGCGGCCGCCCCCGCAGCACCCAGGTCTATGGCCTGCGCGAACTGGAGCAGATCGAACCGTTCCTCGCCGACCTGTACGCTGCCTGCAAGGCCCAAGGCATCCCGGCGCGCACGGCCATTTCGGAGTACGCCCCCGGCCAGGTGGAAATCACCCTGGAGCATGGCGATGCGCTGCAGGCGATGGACCAGGCGGTGCGCTACAAACGCCTCGTAAAAGGTGTGGCCCATGCCCACGGCATGCAGGCCTGCTTCATGGCCAAGCCATTCGCCCAGCTGGCCGGCACCGGCATGCACATGCACCTGAGCCTGGCCGACAGCGACGGCAACAACCTGTTTGCCAGCGAAGACAAGGCCGGCACCCCGCTGCTGCGCCAGGCCGTGGCCGGCATGCTGCGCCACCTGCGCGACTCGCTGTTGCTGTTCTGCCCCAACGCCAACTCGTACCGCCGTTTCCAGGCCAACAGCTATGCGCCACTGGCGCCAACCTGGGGCGTGGACAACCGCACCGTGAGCCTGCGCGTGCCGGGTGGCCCGGCCAACAGCCGGCATGTGGAGCACCGCATCTGTGGCGCTGATGCCAACCCTTACCTGGCTGCAGCGGCGATCCTTGCTGCCAGCCACCGGGGCATCCGCGAACAGCTTGACCCAGGCGCCCCCGTTGAAGGCAACGGCTATGCCCAGGCCACCGAACACCTGCCCACCGACTGGCTGACCGCCCTCGACGCCCTGCAACATTCCGATTGGGCCCGCGAAGCATTGGGCGAAGACTTCCTTGGCGTGTACCTGAAGGTCAAGCGCGCCGAGTACCGCCAGTTCATGGCCGAAGTCAGCGAACAGGACTGGCGCTGGTACCTGCACCAGGCCTGAGCCCCCACATAACAAGGAACACCCATGAACGCAGCATTGAACAACGGCCCGGCGCAGCGCGCGCCGTCCTATTACAGCGCCACCCTCAACGACCACAGCGAGTACCCGCAACTCAAGGGCACAGTACAGGTGGATGTGGCGATCATCGGCGGTGGTTTTACGGGCGTGGCCACGGCAGTGGAACTGGCCGAGCGCGGCCTGAAGGTCGCCATAGTCGAAACCAACCGCATCGGCTGGGGCGCCAGCGGGCGCAACGGTGGCCAGGTCACCGGCAGCCTGTCGGGCGACGAAGCCATGCGCGCACAGATGCGCAACCACCTGGGCGCCGAAGTCGACGATTTCATCTGGCACTTGCGCTGGCGCGGGCACCAGGTGATCGAGCAGCGCGTGGCGCGCTATGGCATCGATTGCGACCTCAAGCGTGGCCACCTGCATGCAGCCATGAAGCCTTCGCACATGAACGAGCTGCGTGCGTTCGAGGCCGAAGCACGGCGCCGCGGCATGGGCGAGCAGGTGCAACTGCTCGACCGCTCTGCAGTGGCGGAGCATCTGCAAAGCCCGCTTTATCTGGGCGCGTTGAAGAACCTGCGCAACCTGCACCTGCACCCACTCAACCTGTGCCTGGGCGAAGCCCGTGCCGCACATGGCCTGGGTGCACTGATATTCGAAAATTCCGAAGTACTGGACATCGTCCATGGCCCGCGCCCGGCGGTGGTTACCGCCCACGGCCGGGTGGAGGCACGCCAGGTGATGTTGGCCGGTGATGTGTATCACAAGCTGGAAAAGCGCCAGCTCAAGGGCAAGATCTTCCCAGCCATGGGCGGTATCGTCACCACCGCGCCGCTGGGTGAACTGGCCGAGCAGATCAACCCCCAGGACCTGGCGGTGTACGACTGCCGCTTCGTCCTCGACTACTACCGCCTGACGGCCGACAAGCGCCTGCTGTTCGGCGGCGGCGCCAACTACTCGGGCAAGGACTCACGCGACATCGAAGGCGAATTGCGCCCCTGCATCGAACGCACCTTCCCGGCATTGAAGGGGGTGCCGATCGAGTTCCAGTGGAGCTGCGCCATGGGCATCGTGGTCAACCGCATCCCGCAGTTGGGCAAGCTGTCGGACAACGTGTGGTACTGCCAGGGTTACTCGGGGCATGGCATTGCCACCAGCCACATCATGGGTGAAATCATGGCCGAGGCGTTGACCGGGACGCTGGAGAAGTTCGACACCTTCGCCCAGTGCAAGCATGTGCGGGTGCCGATGGGGGACTTGCTGGGGAATCCGCTGCTGGCGGCGGGGATGTGGTACTACCAGATGCTCGAGAAGCTGCGCTGAGTTGCGCGGATGTAGGAGCGGGTTTACCCGCGAAAGGGCCGGCCCTGCTGACCGATATCCACCCGCCGTTCACCGTTGTCGCCACTACCGTATTCGCGGGTAAACCCGCTTCTACAGGGGCTCACAATGTCTGAAGACGGCGCCGCATCTTATTGTGGGGCCTTGTGTCGCGAAAGGGGCGCATAGCGCCCCCAACCATTGTCGCATCGCCGCCAAAATCCCAGGGCCGCGTCGCGGCCCTTTCGCGACACGAGGCCGCTGCCACACTGAGCGTGCAGGTTTATGGTCAGGCGATCTTCTTCAAGCCTTGCTTCTTGAGCTCTTCGTCACGCAGTTCGCGGCGCAGGATCTTGCCCACGTTGGTGGTTGGCAGCGAATCGCGGAACTCTATGTAGCGCGGTACCTTGTAACCGGTAACGTTGGCACGCATGTGCTCCATTACCTGTTCCTTGGTCACGGTCATGCCCGGCTTGACCACGATGAACACCTTGATCACTTCACCCGACTTCTCGTCCGGCACACCAATGGCCGCGCACTGCAGCACGCCCGGCAGGGCCGCCAACACGTCCTCCAGCTCGTTGGGGTACACGTTGAAGCCCGAGACCAGAATCATGTCTTTCTTGCGGTCGACGATACGCATGTAGCCATCCGCCTGTATCAGGGCGATGTCACCGGTCTTCAGCCAGCCTTCGCTGTCGAGAATCTCGGCCGTGGCGTCTTCCCGCTGCCAGTAGCCCTTCATCACCTGCGGGCCCTTGACGCACAGCTCGCCCACTTCGCCAAGCGGCAGCTCATTGCCGGCGTCGTCGATGATCTTGCACAGGGTCGACGGCACCGGAATGCCGATAGTACCCACCTGGTTCGCTTCCGACGGGTTCACCGCCGCCACCGGGCTGGTTTCGGTCATACCGTAGCCTTCGCAGATGGCGCAACCGGTAACGGCCTTCCAGCGCTCGGCCACGCTTAGCTGCAAGGCCATGCCGCCCGACAGGGTGATTTTCAGCGCCGAGAAATCCAGGGCTCGGAACGCCTCGTTATTGCACAAGGCAACGAACAGGGTGTTGAGGCCCACAAAGCCGCTGAACTTCCACTTGCCCAGTTCCTTGACCATTGCCGGCAAGTCTCGCGGGTTGCTGATCAGCACGTTGTGGTTGCCGATCAGCATCATCGCCATGCAATGGAAGGTAAACGCATAGATATGGTAAAGCGGCAGCGGAGTGATGAGGATTTCGCAGCCTTCGTGCAGGTTGGCGCCCATCAGTGCCCGGCACTGCAGCATGTTGGCCACCAGGTTGCGGTGCGTCAGCATGGCGCCCTTGGCCACGCCGGTGGTACCGCCGGTGTATTGCAGCACCGCCACGTCGTTGGCCTGCGGGTTGGCCTCGGTCACTGGCTGGCCCTTGCCCAGCGCCAGGGCGTCATTGAAACGCACGGCCTGCGGCAGGTTGTAGGCCGGCACCATCTTCTTCACGTACTTGATCACGCTGTTGATCAGCAGGCGCTTGAGTGGCGGCAGCAGGTCGGCCACTTCGGTGACGATAACGTGCCTGACCTGGGTTTTGGGCACCACTTTTTCGGCCAGGTGGGCCATGTTGGCCAGGCACACCAGGGCCTTGGCACCCGAGTCGTTGAATTGGTGTTCCATCTCCCGCGCGGTGTACAGCGGGTTGGTGTTGACCACGATCAGCCCGGCACGCATGGCACCGAAGACCGCGACCGGGTATTGCAGGACATTGGGCAATTGCACGGCAATACGGTCACCCGGCTTGAGGTCGGTATGCTGCTGCAGCCAGGCGGCAAACGCCCCCGACAACGCATACAACTCGCCATAAGTGATAGTCTTGCCCAGGTTGCTAAAGGCCGGTTTGTCGGCAAAGCGTTGGCAGGATTGCTTGAGTACCGCCTGGATATTGGGGAATTCGTCAGGATTGATTTCCGCCGTAATCCCGGCTGGGTACTTATCCTTCCAAAAATTTTCGATCATGGAAGCCCACTCCTTCAGCAACAGCGAAGTTCGATTCACGCGTCGATGCGCTTATTATTGATATGAGATGACGGTTCGTTGCAAACCGGATCATCTGGAAGCGGGCCGAGAGTAACAGCTTTGCCTGGGGTCGCCTAGAGGCCAAAATAGGCCTTACGGTCACAAAAATGACTCAATGAACAATACAAGTCATTTTTAGAGTAATTATCCAAAATGTCGCAGATAAGGCTGTATACAGCCTTTTAGAGCAGTTTAGAGGCATTCGCGGGTAAACCCGCTCCTACATCGGGCGGTGTAAGAGCGGATTTACCCGCGAAGAAGCCATCCTGGTATCACGCTATGTCGCGCAACTCACGCCGCAAAATCTTGCCCACCGGCGTCATCGGCAATGACTCGCGCAGCACAATGTGCTTGGGGACCTTGTAGCCGGTGAGGTTGGCCTTGCAGTAGGCCTTCAGCTCATCAACGCTCACCCCGCCCTCGCGCGGTACCACGAACAGCTTGACCGCCTCGCCTGAGCGCTCGTCCGGCACGCCGATTGCCGCACAGTTGGCGACCTTGGGATGCCCCATCACCACATCCTCGATTTCGTTGGGGTACACGTTGAAGCCCGAGACGATGATCATGTCCTTCTTGCGGTCGACGATGCGGGTGAAGCCGTCCGGGTCGATCACCGCGATATCACCGGTCTTGAACCAGCCTTCTGCATCCAGTGCCTGGGCCGTTGCCTCGGGCTGATGCCAGTAACCCTTCATGACCTGCGGGCCTTTGATGCAAAGCTCGCCCCGCTCGCCCAGCGGCAGTTCGTTACCGTCATCATCGATGACCTTGAACGAAGTACCCGCCACGGGGATACCCACCGTCCCCAGACGCGCCAGCTGGCCGTAAGGGTTGGTGCTGGCTACCGGCGAGGTTTCTGTCAGGCCGTAGCCTTCAACGATGCGGCACCCGGTAAGGTCTTCCCAGCGCTCGGCGGTCGCCTTGACCAGCGCTGTGCCACCAGAGTTGGTGACCTTCAGTGCCGAGAAGTCCAGCTGACGGAAGCCCGGGTGATCCATCAGTGCGACAAACAGGGTATTGAGGCCCAGCAAGGCCGAGAAACGCCATTTGCCCAGCTCCTTGATGAAACCGGGAATATCCCGCGGGTTGGTGATCAGCACGTTATGGTTGCCGGTCACCATCATGCACATGCAATTCGCGGTGAAGGCATAGATGTGATACAGCGGCAGCGGCGCGATCATCACCTCCTGGCCGTCCTTCAGCAGCTTCTGCCCATCGGGGCCGTGCTGCGAGAAGCAGGCCAGCACCTGCAGCATGTTGGCCACCAGGTTGCCATGGGTGAGCATGGCGCCCTTGGCCAGGCCGGTGGTGCCGCCGGTGTACTGCAGCACAGCGATGTCATCGAGGTTCAGCGACACCGGTTTGGGCGACAGCCCGCGGCCCTCGCGCAGCACCTGCTTGAACGGCACCGCCTGGGGCAACTGGTAAGCTGGCACCATCTTCTTCAACTTGTCGACCACGGTGTTGACCAGCCAGCCCTTGGCGGTCGGCAGCAGGTCGCCCATCTTTGCCTCGATCAGGTATTCGATACCGGTATCAGGCAGTACCTCCTGCACGCGCTTGCCGAACATGTTCAGGTACACCAGCGCACGCGCGCCGCTGTCCTTGAACTGGTGGCGCATCTCGCGCTCGGTGTACAGCGGATTGGTGTTGACCACGATCAGCCCGGCGCGCATGGCACCGAATACGGCGATGGGGTACTGCAGCACGTTGGGCATCTGCACGGCGATGCGCTCACCCGGTTTGAGGTCGGTGTGCTGATGCAACCAGGCAGCGAAGGCAGCCGAATGGCGCTCCAGTTCCGCGTAGCTGAGGGTCACGCCCAGGTTGCTGAACGCCGGGCGGTCGGCAAAGCGTTTGCAGGAGCGTTCGAACACCTCGACGACCGAGGCGTAGGCATTGATGTCGATGGTGGAAGGCACGCCCGCCGGGCGCTTGTCATTCCAGAAGTCGGCTTGCATTTATTATTGTTCCTCTGCCTGGACCTGCACTGCGTCCTTTAGTCCTTTACCTGATCGCCTGCTGGCGAAAAGGCGTTGATCCGACGTTAGCAGGTAAGCCCAAGGTGGCATATACGCCAAGTGCCGCCATTAACATTGTGAATCTTATTTGTGCCCCTCCTGCAATCCGGCCGGTTGTGCATACACTGTTCGGGTAACCGCGCGCACAAGGACCCGCCATGCCCCACGACGCCTTCTGGCTGCCCGCCAGTGAGCACTGCAGCCTGTACGTACACCAATGGCTGCCGGCCACACCGGTGAAGGCCGTGGTGCTGCTGGCCCATGGCATGGCCGAGCATGCCGGGCGCTACCAGCGCCTGGGCCAAGCCCTGAGCGAGGCCGGCTTTGCCCTGTTCGCAGCCGATCAGCGTGGCCACGGGCGCACTGCCGAACTGGGCAGCCTCGGCCTGTTCGCCCGACATCATGGCTGGAATGCCGTAGTCAACGACCTGGGATGTGTGGCCCAGCACATCGGCCAGCAGTACCCGTGCACGCCGCTGTTCCTGTTCGGCCACAGCATGGGCAGCTACATCGCCCAGGCCTACCTGCTGCATCACAGTGGCAGCCTGCACGGGGCCATCCTCAGCGGCTCCAACTACCAACCGGCCGTGCTGTACCGCTTTGCGCGGCTGATTGCCCGGCTGGAGTCCTGGCGCCAGGGGCCACTGGGCAAGAGTGCACTGATCGAATGGTTGTCCTTCGGTTCGTTCAACAACGCCTTCAAGCCCAACCGCACCGCATTCGACTGGCTCAGCCGCGACCCGGACGAGGTCGATCAGTACGTGAACGACCCGTTATGTGGCTTTCGCTGCACCAACCAGTTGTGGCTCGACCTGCTACAAGGCTTGGCGCAGATCAGTCAGCCGGGTAACCTCGCGCAAATCGATCCCAACCTGCCGATGCTGGTGATCGGCGGTGAATGTGATCCGGTCAGTGCCGGCAAGCGTCTCACCCACCTGGCCGACGCCCTGCGCGCGACCGGTAATCGACATGTACAGCTGCGCGTCTATCCGGAGGCGCGGCATGAAGTACTCAACGAAACCAACCGTGGCGAGGTCATCGCCGACATTCTCGGCTGGCTTGAACAGGCGCTGGCCCTTGGCCGCCCTGCACGCAGCGAATGATAGCCGCCCTCGCCCAACGCTTAAGGAAGCATTGATGTCCCAGGTCACCAACACGCCTTACGAAGCCCTCGAAGTCGGCCAGAAGGCCGAGTACAAGAAGTCCGTTGAAGAACGCGACATCCAGCTGTTCGCTGCGATGTCCGGTGACCACAACCCGGTTCACCTGGATGCCGAGTTCGCCGCCAAGAGCATGTTCCGCGAACGTATTGCCCACGGCATGTTCAGCGGCGCGCTGATCAGTGCTGCAGTGGCCTGCACACTGCCTGGCCCTGGCACCATCTACCTGGGCCAGCAGATGAGCTTCCAGAAGCCGGTGAAAATCGGCGACACCCTGACCGTGCGCCTGGAAATCCTCGAGAAGCTGCCCAAGTTCAAGGTGCGCATCGCCACCAACGTGTACAACCAGAACGACGAGCTGGTGGTCGCGGGTGAAGCCGAGATCCTGGCACCGCGCAAGCAGCAGACCGTCGAGCTGGTGTCGCCGCCGAACTTTGTGGCTAGCTGAAGTGTGATGCAGCCAGCACCTACTTCAAGGCTGCTCTCCTGGGTAACCCGCTAATTCGTTGATTTAGCGGGCATCCTGTGGGATATGGGCTGGCCCGCAAAGAGCCGGCACACCCCACATCATTCGATAGCCTGCAAGCGCCGCTCGATATGCCGCCGTTCTGGCGCCTGCCGTGTCAAGGCCAGCGCCTGCTGCCAGGCCGCACGCGCCGCGTCCACCTGCCCCAGCTGGCAATGCAACTCGGCGCGCGCCGCATGTGCCAGGTGATAGTCCAGCAACTCCCCCCGCGCCAGGATCCCTTCGACTTCCCGCAAGCCAACCTCCGGCCCATCCCGCTTCGCCAGCGCCACCGCCCGGTTCAGCTCCACCACCGCTGATGGCCAATACCGCTGCAATACGTCATACAGCCCGACGATCTCCCCCCAGTCGGTTTCTTCAGCCGTCGCCGCCTCGGCATGCACAGCAGCAATCGCCGCCTGGACGGTATAGGCCCCGAATGCACGGCTCTGCAGGGCCTGGCGCACCAGTTCCCAGCCTTCGGCAATGAACTGCCGGTCCCACAGGCTACGATCCTGCTGCTCCAGAACCACCAGATTGCCTTGGCCATCGATACGCGCCCGCTGCCGGGACGCCTGCAGCAACATCAACGCCAGCAGGCCGACCGCCTCCGGGTCGGGCAGCAACTGCACCAGCAACCGCGCCAGGCGAATGGCTTCATCACTCAGCGCCTGCTGCAGCAGGGTCTCGCCCGATGACGCCGAATAGCCCTCGTTGAACACCAGGTAGATCACCCGCAACACGCTTTCCAGGCGCTCAGGCAGCTCATTCAGCTCTGGTACCTGGTACGGTATGCCGGCGTCACGGATCTTGGCCTTGGCGCGCACGATGCGCTGGGCGATGGTTGTCGGGCTTTGCAGAAAGGCGCGGGCGATCTGCTCGGTGGTCAGGTCGCAGACTTCGCGAAGGGTCAATGGCACCTGAGCGTCGGGCGACAGGGCCGGATGGCAACAGGTGAAGATCAGCCGCAGGCGGTCATCCGCCAGCAGTTCTTCTTCACTGGGGTCCTGCGCCTGGCCCTCCAGCAGCATGCTCAAGTCAGCCTGGGAGCGGTCGAAGCGGGCGCGCCGGCGCAGCGCATCGATGGCCTTGAAGCGCCCGACAGAGACCAGCCACGCTCGCGGGTTGGCGGGGATGCCGTCGCGTTGCCAGCGTTCGACGGCAACGAAGAAGGCATCATGCATGGCCTCCTCGGCCAGGTCGAAATCACCCAGCAAGCGGATCAGTGTCGCCAGGATGCGCCGCGACTCCTGCCGGTACACGGCCTCGACTTCGGCGCGCACCTGTGCCGGTGCTGTCATCAGTCGGGCATCCGCTGGGTCACCACATCCACAAGACGGTCCAGGCTTTCTCCCCAGCCTTGGTAGAAGCCCATTTCTTCATGAGCCTGGCAGTCAGTGGCATTCCAGTGCCAGGCACGGGCGGTGTAACGGGTTTTGCCCTGTTCCTCGTCAAAGCTGATCACGGCGGTCATGAAGGCCTTGTTCGACGGTACCCAACCAGGGCCGAAGGCATCGGTGAACACCAGCCTGCGTGGCGCGGCAATTTCCAGAAAAACGCCCTGGTTCGGGTACTCGCTGCCATCCGGCGCCCGCATCAGAGTGCGAAACAGGCCACCGGCCCACAACTGCATTTCACATTCCGGGGTGGTCATGCCGTGCGGCCCCCACCACTGCATCAGCCACTGGGGTTCGGTCCAGGCGCGGAATACCTTGGCCGGTGGTGCGTCGATCAGGCGGCTGATGGACAACTCGTGTTGCGCTTGCGCAATGGGTGCAAGGCTCATGCTGATTGTTCTCCTTGGCGGTCAGGGTTGCAGCTCGCGCACTGGTCGCACCTCGACACTGCCGACCCGCGCGGCAGGGATGCCCTTGGCGATACTCAGCGCTTCGTTGAGGTCGCGGGCCTCCACCAGGTAGAAGCCGGCCAGTTGCTCCTTGGTTTCGGCAAACGGGCCATCAGTCAGGCTCATATGCCCGTTGCGCATGCGCACCGTGGTAGCAGTCTGCACCGACTTCAGCGCCTCGGCCGCCAGCATTCGCCCGGAACCGTGAATGGCTTCGGCGTAGGCCATGCATTCGGCGTCTTCCGGGCTGTCGGGCAGGCTGTGCAACAGCCCCTCGTCACAATAGACCAGGCACAGGTATTTCATGGTCGCCTCCAGGGCATTTGGCTAAGTGCGTTTGGCGATAACGGCTCAGGGCTTGAGATCGAACAGGGCTTTTTGCGTTTCCATGTCGAAAGGCGCCGACCAGTGTTCGTGGATTACCTGCCACTGGCCGCCTTGACGACGATAGCCCACCGTGGCGCGCATGAAGCCGCACTGGCTTTCGTCATCGCCCGGGCCGCAGCGGTTCAGCCAATGGGCCAGGGCCAGATCGCCAGCGGCGTGCACGGTAAGTTGGGCAAGTTCGAAGACCATGGGGCCGGTGCACATGCCCATGCACATTTCCCAGTGCGCCGTGTAGGCGGACTTGCCTTTGAATTGCAGGGCCTGGATGGCATCGAAGGCGACAATATCGTCGGCGTAGGGGGCGATGATGCCCGGGATGTCGCGATCGCGCACGGCTTGCATCCAGCGCTCGATCAATTGGCGGATTTCGGTTTCGGCTGCGGTGCTCATCGGGGGTCCTCCGACAGGACAGGGTGTTTTGGCACACTGCGTGCGTGCCTTCACTTATGGTCGAACTGAGGGAGGGGAAATCGACAGTGGAGGAGAATATTTTGACGGGGGGCAGCTGAGAGATCGAGCGCCGCCCGCGCGGCGCATCGCGAGCAAGCTCGCTCCTACATTTGTTTCGGGCCAGTATTGCCTGTGCCTACGCGCGCGACCGCCTTGTTTGCGCCACCCGATATCGAGGAGGACGCCAAAGGGCCGCGCGCTTCTGCCTCAGGAATAACTGGCCCGAAACAAATGTAGGAGCGAGCTTGCTCGCGATGCGCCGCGCGGGCGGCGCTCGATCCCACGGGCGGTGAAAATGCCGCGGCGATCACATGGAAGCCAGCAGCAACTTTCATCGCACTACCTATCTATCACCCCTGCTGGCAACCTTCACCCATGGCCCGGTACTGAATGGTGTGCACCTGGCCCTGATGGTCTTCATAGGTCATGGTCGCAGGTACCACTTCGCAGACATTGGGGATGGTCGACAGGTTGATCACCCGCTTGATGTCCAGGTTCATCGAGTAGTCGTACTGCTGAGCCACAGGCTCGCTGGAAACGGGTTTGGCCTCATCGGCGAGGGCGAACGAGGACATACCGACCAATGCAAGAATCAGTAATGGTTTCATGTGGTTTTGCCTTTTGCGCGTTCAAGCTGATCGATTGACTTCTATTGCCGTATCCGGCGCGGAGAAGTTGTCATCTATGGTCTAGATGGCACGAAGTACCGATCCCGCTTCGTACTGCCAGGGGGGATGAACAAAATTCTACTCCCGGCCAGCAATAGTTGAACCCCGGAGTCGGATATTCACCCTTGCCGGTTTTGCAACAATCTGCGACAAAGTGGCCGCAAATCATCAGGCCAGAGCCTCTGGCCACGTTTCAGGGTAGGACTCACCATTTCTGAACAATTGTCCTGTTCGAAGCTTTCGGACACAGAACGCCGTTTGCTGGACCACTTCTACCGCCAGCACAGCTCACGCATGCGCGCTGCAAACGACGCCGAACTGTGGGTAGCACGGGCGCCTGGCATCATCGCCGGGCTGAGCTTGAGTGCGGTGAGTGAGGGGTTCTGGCTGACCGGCCTGTTCGTCGACCCGCAGCGACGCAGCCAAGGGGTGGCCGCGCGGTTGGTCGAGGCAGCGCTGGTGCAAGTTGGCGGGCCTGTCTGGCTGTTCTGTCATCCCGAGCTAACGCCCTTCTACCAGCGCCTGGGCTTCGACCTGGCCCAGCAACTGCCAGAAGCCCTGGCCAGCCGCCTGCAACGCTATCAGCGCAACAAACGCCTGGTAGCCCTGCAGCGAGGTCAGTCCTCGCTGACCTCGAGCCCGGGGAACAACACATCGGTGTAGCCGAACCTGGCGAAGTCCTGGATGCGCGAGGGGTATAGCCGGCCAATCAGGTGGTCGCACTCGTGTTGCACCACCCGTGCATGGAAGCCATCGGCAAAGCGGCTGATCGGGTTGCCGTGGGGGTCGATGCCTTGGTAGCCGATATGCTTGAAGCGCGGCACCACGCCGCGCAGGCCAGGCACCGACAGGCAACCTTCCCAGCCGTCCTCGACCTCGCTGGAGGTCGGGGTGATGACCGGATTCAGCAGAATGGTCTGCGGCACCGCCTCGGCATCGGGGTATCGCTCGCTGCGCTCGAAGCCGAAGATCACCAACTGCAGGTCGATGCCGATCTGCGGGGCAGCCAGGCCCACACCGCCTACGTGACGCATGGTTTCGAACATGTCGTCGATCAACTGCTGCAGTTCGGCACTGCCAAGCATGTGCTCGGGCACTGGCGGTGCGATGCGCAGCAGGCGTTCATCGCCCATCTTGAGAATGTCACGGATCATCAGGGGTTCGGCTCGACGCTATGAGGCTTGCTCGGGTTCGGGTGCTCGTGACCCAGTACAGTCAAGGTTTCCTTGGGCTTATCCTCGTCGAAGTCTTTCTCGCCCGGGTTCTTGCCTTCGGCTGACATGTGCTCGATCACCGCATTCATTTCGGCGCCGAGCAACAACACGGCGGCCGAAATATAGAAATACAGCAACAGCACGATGATTGCACCAATGCTGCCGTACATGGCGTTGTAATCGGCAAAGGTCTTCACGTAGTAGGCAAAGCCCAGTGAGGCCACGATCCACACCACCACCGCCAGCACCGAGCCTGGGGTGATGAAGCGAAACTGCTGTTTCACATCAGGCATCACGTAATAGATCAGGGCCACCGCCACCATCAGCAGAATGATGATCACCGGCCAGCGCAGGATGGTCCACAGTGTGACGATGAACTCCTGCATGCCGATCTGGGCGGCGATCCATTCCATCACCTGGGGGCCCAGTACCATCAGTGCTGCGGCCGCAAGCAGCATGCCAGCCAGGCCCACGGTGTAGAAAATGGAAAGCGGGATACGCTTCCACACCGGGCGACCTTCGGGCACATCGTAGGCGGCGTTCATGGCGCTCATCATCAGGCGCACGCCAGCGGAGGCGGTCCACAGGGCGATCACGATACCCACCGACAGCAGCCCGCCCTTGGATTGTTGCAACTGGTCGATCACCGGATTCACCTGCTCCAGCGCCTGGGGCGGCAATACCAGTTCCGATTGCAGACGCAGCCAGGAGAAAAAGTCCGGCAGGTGCAGGAAACCGATCAGGGCAATCAGGAACAACAGGAAGGGGAATAGCGAGAACAGCGCCTGGTAGGCCAGCGCTGAGGCATAGGTGGACATCTCGTCGTCGAGGAATTCCTTGACGGTGCGAACCAGCACGCGGTGCAGGGGCAAGCCGCGCAGGTCGGGGAAAATCATAGCGTCTCCTTTCGCCGCTTGATCGTTACAACAGACAAGTCTAATAGACCCTGCCCGTGCTGTGCTGCTCCCGGCCGTGGTTGAAGAATTTGCTTACGTATAGTGCCGGCCTCTTCGCGGGTTCGTCCGCGAAGAGGCCGGCACAGGCCGTCTCAAGTCAAGGCTTCTTCACCGCATCCTTCACATTGCCCTTGATCTGTTGCGCCTCGCCTTTCAACTCCTGCGCCTTGCCTTCGCCGCGCAGCTTGTCGTTGTCGGTCACCTTGCCAACACCCTGTTTCACGTTGCCGATCGCTTCGTTGGCCAAGCCTTTCGCTTTGTCTTTAGTACCGCTCATGGCAAAACTCCTGCAAATGGAGACACGTGAACCGTGTCGACATTAGGTGGACCCAACGCCTTCTCCAGGAGTTTCAACGGATTTCCCGGTCAGAAGCCGGACGGTAAGACTGCGGGCGAATACCGCACAAGCCGGTGAAGAGGCTCGCACATGCGCCGCCAGTTACAAACCTTGCCCCGCCCCGTGCCACCCCTCACAATGCAGGCCTTCATAGCGTCAACCCGCAGGAACCTGCATGAAACTCGACAAACCCGCCGCCATCGCCCGGCGCAACGAAGCACTGGCCCGCCCGGTGCTGACCAGCAGCAATACGCTGTTCGCCATCCTGGACAACAAACGCAACCTGTGGTGGTTCGAAGTGCCAGTGGCACTGCTGGGCAAAGGCCAGGCCGACTGGGTCAACCTGCTGCTGCACACGCCAGAAAGCGATGAGCTGCAGCACCTGAAGGTACCCACCAATTTCCTCAAGGCTCACCTGGAGCAGATGGAAGTGCGCAAGCCTGGCAAGCGCCGCTCCACCATCAGCCTGGCCCTCAGCGCCGACCGTGACTCGCTGCTGCGCGACACCCGTCCGGGTGGCGAGCAGCTGGACTTCCGCAACTTCGTACAGCCGTAACGCGGTCAGGCTTTCTCGATACGATCGTCATGGATGACGATCAGGCCCTGCTTGAACAACCCGCCAATGGCCTTCTTGAAGTTGCCCTTGCTGACGTTGAACAGTTTGCTGATCAGCGCAGGGTCACTCTTGTCGCACACCCCCAACACCCCGCCTTCGGCTTCCAGGCGCGCCATGATCTGCTCTTGAAGGGTGTCCGCCAGGGCAGCGCCTACCGGCTGCAGGCTCAGTGAAATCTTGCCGTCCTGGCGCATTTCCTTGATGAAGCCTTTCTCGTGCATGCCCGAGCGCAAGAACTTGAACACCTCGTTCTTGTGGATCAGGCCCCAGTGGCGGTTGTTGATGATGGCCTTGAAGCCCATCGGCGTTTCGCCGGCCACCAGCAGCTCGACCGGCTGACCAACCTTGTAGTCGGCCGGGGTGACATCGAGATAGCGGTCCAGGCGCGAGGTGGCAGTGATCCGGCGGGTACGCTTGTCGAGGTACACGTGCACCACGCAGTAATCGCCAATCTTCAGCGGCCGTGCCTCTTCCGAGTACGGCATCAGCAAGTCCTTGGACAGGCCCCAGTCCAGGAAGATACCGGCACCGTTGATGTCCTTGACCTTCAGGCTGGCAAACTCGCCAACCTGCACCTTGGGCTTCTCGGTGGTGGCGATCAGCTGGTCTTCGCTGTCCAGGTAGATGAACACGTTCAACCAGTCATCGACCTCGGTCTCGGCGTTTTTCGGGATGTAGCGCCCGGGCAGCAGGATCTCGCCATCGGCGCCGCCGTCCAGGTACAGACCGAAGTCCACGTGTTTCACGATTTGCAAACTGTTGTAGCGCCCAAGCAGAGCCATTTCCGATGATCCTCAAGACAAGGCGGCTATTCTACACCTGAAGCCACCACATGGCCCGACCACTCATGCAGTGGAACCGCCAGCCCGCACTTGCATCTACCTTCTGGCCAGCCTGAGGAAGGAACAGCACATGCCGCTACGCCTGCCCAAAGCCCTGCTTATCGCCATCGGCTTCGCCCTGGCCTTGGCCGCCTGCAGCCGCATCGACCTGGCCTATCGCAACCTCGACCGCCTGGTGCCGTGGTCGCTGAGCGACTACCTGGACATGAACCGCGAGCAAAGGGCGCTGCTGGACGATCGGTTGCGCGAGCACCTGGCCTGGCATTGCAAGACTCAACTGCCCGGCTACCTCGACTGGCTCGATCGGCTACGTGGCATGGTCGCCGCCGGCCAGGTGACCGACCAGGCCCTGCAACAAAGCACCCTCGACGTGCGTGAAGCGATTGGTCGGGTGACCGAGGAAATCACCCCGTCAGCCACCGAACTGCTGCGTGGCATGAGCGACGACCAGGTAGCGAAAATGCGTGAGGCCTTCCGCGAAGACATCAGTGAGCGGCAGAAGCAGTATGTGGATACGCCCTTGCCGAAGCAGATTGCCCGCCGTAGCGAGCGCATGGAAAAACGCCTGGCACCCTGGTTTGGCGAGTTGACTGCGGTACAGAAGCAACGCATCCAGACCTGGTCTCAAGCGCTGGGTGACCAGAACCGTGAATGGATCGCCAACCGCGCCCACTGGCAGCAGCAATTGCTCTTGGCGATGAACCAGCGCAACGACTCCAGCTTCGAGCCGCGCCTGGCGACCTTGTTGCAGCGCAAGGAGAGTTTGTGGACACCCGAGTACCGGGCGGCGTATCAGAATACCGAACGGCAGGCGCGCAGCCTGCTGGTGGACCTGGTGCAGCAAAGCACTCCGCAGCAGCGGCGGTTCCTGCAGGAACGGTTGGGCAAGGTACGTTCCCATTTGAGTGAGATGAAGTGTTTGAAGGAGTGACAGGCCTGCTCGACCTGACTCACCGGGCTTTGCGCCGATACGGAAATACATCGATCACTTTCCCTTCACGTATCGCCGCCTGCAGCCCCTTCCAGTAGTCCGCGTCATACAGTTCCCCATGCAAGCGGCTGAACAACCGCCGCTGGCCCATATCGGCAAACAGAAACGGCGGAAACTCTTCGGGGAACACATCATGCGGCCCTATCGAGTACCACGGCTCGCCCGACATTTCGTCCTCCGGGTAACGCGGTGGCGGAATGTGGCGGAAATTCACCTCGGTCAGGAAGCTGATTTCGTCATAGTCGTAGAACACGACCCGGCCATGGCGGGTCACGCCAAAGTTTTTCAGCAGCATGTCGCCGGGGAAGATATTTGCCGCCGCCAGCTGCTTGATGGCCAGGCCGTAGTCCTCCAGTGCCTCCAGCACCTGGCCCTCGGTGGCATGCTCCAGGTACAGGTTCAACGGTGTCATGCGCCGCTCGGTCCAACAGTGGCGGATCAGCACCGTGTCGCCCTCCAGCACCACCGTCGACGGTGCCACCTCCAGCAACTCGGCCAGGCAATCTGGCTCGAACTTGCTGCGCGGAAAGCGAAAATCGGCAAACTCCTGGGTGTCGGCCATACGGCCCACCCGGTCGACGCTTTTCACCAGCCGGTACTTGTCGATCACCGTGGCGCGGTCCACGGTTTTCGATGGCGAAAAGCGGTCCTTGATGATCTTGAACACCGTATTGAAGCCGGGCAAGGTGAACACGCTCATGACCATGCCCCGCACCCCTGGCGCCATGACAAAGCGGTCATCACTGCTGGCAAGGTGGTTGATCAGCGCGCGGTAGAACTCCGACTTGCCCTGCTTGTAGAACCCGATCGAGGTGTATAGCTCGGCAATGTGCTTGCCTGGAAGGATGCGCTTGAGGAAATTGACGAACTCGGCCGGCACCGGTACATCGGCCATGAAGTAAGAGCGGGTGAACGAAAAGATGATCGACACCTCGGCCTCGTCGGTGATCAATGCATCGGCCTCGATACCGTGGCCCTCGCGGTGCAGCAAGGGAATCACCAACGGCCACTGTTCATCGCTGTTGTACAGGCGGCCGACCAGATAGGCCCCCTTGTTGCGGTAAAGCACGGGTACAAACAATTCCACGGCCAGCGCCGGGTCCTTGCACACCCAGTCGGGCAGGCATTCGCGCAGTTGTTCTTCCAGCCGCGTCAGGTCGCCCTCCAGGTCGCCATAGGGCATGTCGAATGGGTAATCGGCGAACACCGCGCGCAGCAAGTTCCTGAGACTGCCGTCAAGCCGATAGGTACGGGTTTGCGCGGCGCGCTCGCGGCCGCGCATGGAAGGCCGGGTGGTGTGGATGAACATGCAGCCGTCGCTGATCTGGTCATGGCTGAACAGGCTGCAAAACAGCGAGTTGTACCAGGTCTCTGCCAGCTCGTCGTCCAGCCGTGGGTCGATCAGGTGGATATAGGCGTTTTTCACCAGTGGCCACTGTTCCACGTCCAGCAGCACCTCCGTGGCAAAAGCCTGACGCAGCCAGCCGTTGACTTCGGCGACTTTCTCTTCATAGAGATTGATGCGGGCGGCGGCGGCCTGCTGAATGTCCTGCCAGTGCGCCTGCTCGAAGCGTTTGCGGGCTCCGAGGGTGATGCGCTGGAAATGATCGCGGTAGTCGTCGAAGCCGGCGAGGATCATCCGGGCGATTTCGACAGCGGGCCAGGGCTGGGACATGCGTGGGGCCTCGGAGCTGGGATTGAGTACAGAGCTTAGCCGCCCTTGGCTTCATGGGTTACTGCCATTGAAGCCCCGAGCTGTAGTTGCACCTGCCTTGCCCAGAGCCCCGCAGCCCGAGAGGAATTACACAGCAAGAAAGCACAAGAATCCCCCCGCCCCCTGGCGTACACTCGCGCCCCTGCCTTGCCTTCGGAGACCGTTGTGAGCCCCATCGCCCTAGCCCGCCTGCTGACCCTTGCCGCCGTCTGGGGAGCGAGTTTCCTGTTCATGCGCATCATCGCCCCCGAACTGGGCACGGTGCCGACCGCGTTCTTCCGGGTGTCCATCGCCTGCCTGGGCCTGATCGTGCTACTCGCCGCCGCCCGGGTGCGCTGGGACTTCCAGGGTAAGCTCGGTGCCTGCCTGGTGCTGGGCATGATCAACTCCGGCATCCCCGCCACCTTCTACTCGGTGGCGGCCCAGGTGCTGCCGGCCGGCTATTCGGCGATCTTCAACGCCACCACCCCGTTGATGGGCGTGCTGGTCGGCGTACTGTTCTTCCGCGAGCCAATGACCCTGGCCAAACTCTGCGGCATCTTCCTTGGCCTGTTCGGCGTCGGCATCCTCAGCGGCGCCGGCCCGGTGGCACTGGACATGGCCCTGCTGCAAGGCGCCCTCGCCTGCCTGGCGGCCACTACCTGCTACGGCTTTGCCGGGTTCCTCGCCCGCCGCTGGATCAGCGGCCTGGACAGCCGTCTTTCCGCCCTGGGTAGCATGCTCGGCGCCACACTGATGCTGACCCCGCTGTTCGGCTGGAGCGCACTCTCCCAGCCGCCCGCCAGCTGGGGGGGTTGGGACGTGTGGTTGTCGTTGCTGGGCCTGGGGCTGCTGTGCACGGCATTCGCCTACATTCTTTACTTCCGCCTGCTCGAGGAAATCGGCCCGGTAAAAGCCAGCACCGTAACGTTCCTGATCCCGGTATTCGGCGTATTGTGGGGTGCATGGCTGCTGAATGAGCCATTGTCGATGGCGCACCTATACGGCGGCCTGCTGATTGGCCTGGCCTTGTGGCTGGTGCTGCGCCCGGCGCGCAACTGAAGCGGAGTACTGCATGAACAGCGCGTACAAAAAGGTTTTGTTCCGCCTGGAACAGGACGAGAACGGCTACCCACCGGCTTCGGTCGAGGGGCTGTGGGCCAAGGCCGTAGAAGGCGGCTATGCCGTCGACAACATCCCCTTCCATGTCTATGGCATCGCCCCGGGCGACGTGATCGACACACGTGAGGAAGAAGGCGAAACTTGGTTCGCAGAACTGCGCCACAGCAGCGGTAGCTCGGTGTTCCGGGTGGTCGTCAAACCTCCGGAAACCCTCGACCAGGTACGTGCGGCATTGCTGGATTTCGGCTGTGCCTGTGAAACCGAGCAAGCAGTGAAGATGCTGGCGGTCGAGGTCCCGCCGCAACGCTCGCTCGACACCCTGCTCTACTACCTGCTCACCCAGCGCGAAGCCGGCCTGCTGGACTTCGAGGAAGGCGTGTTGCGCCACGCCATCCCCGAAGAATTCCGCTAGGGCCTACGCTTCCGCCAGGCGCGCCGCGGGCTTGCGAAACACGAACAGCAGCCCAACAACGATCAGCCCCATGCCCAGCAAGCTTAGCGGCGCCAGGCGATTACCGAAGATCAGCAAGTCCATCACTGCAGTCACTGCCGGCACCAGGTAGAACAGGCTGGTGACATTGACCAGATTGCCCTTGGCGATCAGCCGGTACAGCAGCAAGGTTGCCAGCAGCGAGACCACCAGGCCCATCCACAGCAGCGCACCGACGAAGCCGCCGGTCCACTCGACATGGAGCGGTTGCAAAGGTGCGAACAGCGCGCACATGGCAAAGCCGGCCAGGTACTGCAGCGGCAGTGTGCCCATGGGGTTGTCGGTAATGCGCTTCTGCAGGATCGAGCCAAAGGTCATGCTGACCAGCGCCAGCAGGGCGAACAGCATCCCCGCCAGCGATACCCCGCCCAGGTTGATGCCCTGGTAGACCACCATGATCAAGCCGCCCAGCCCCAAACCCAGGCCGAACAAACGGCTCCAGGAACGCTGGCGCTCCATCAGCACCACGGTGAGGATCGGTTGGACGCCCATCACCGTCGCCATGACACCAGGGGTGACATGGGTATCAAGCGCCAACAGATAGAAGATCTGATAGGCACCGAGCAGCACACAGCCTGTACCCAGGGCGCGCAGAATGCTACCGCGAGTACGCGGCCAGCGCAGCCCTAGCAACGGGCCGATCAGCAACAGGCCCGCCAGGGCCAGCGCCGAGCGCAACAGCAGAAAGGCGAACGGGCTGGCATGCGCCAGGCCAAGTTTGGAGACGATCGCCCCGCTGCTCCACAGCAGGACGAACAGGCAGGTAGTGGCCGCAGAGGCCACGGACGCTTTGGTAAAGACAGACATGAATTGCCACCTGATAGTAGGCAGATAAGCCAAACGGACGGCGTGCGCTTCGACGTGAGAAGTGGCCGACCGTGTTCAGTAGGTTGCGCGTGCGAAGGGTTGCGGCACGAAGCCGATCAGCCCAGCACAACCACGCAATGAGGCGGAGCTACGCCGCCTACGACGCCACTGACAGGTGGTGGGGAGTGACAGATCATGACCGACTGCTGGCTACCACGCACGACCATGCCCGCGACTGGCGCGATGGCAAAGCGTGTGGTGGAAGGAATGGCAGGCATGACAGCGGTCTTTGAAGAAGTGAATGTTCTGGAATATAGCGAGTGATTCTTCGCGGCACAAGCCTGCTTTCACAGGCTCTGCTCATCCTTCAAGGAGGGTGATGCTCTTGTGGAAGCGGGCTTGGCCCCGCGAAGAGGCCCGAACAAACTACAAAAATCAGAACAACCAGCGATACAGCAGATACGCCACCACCACCGCCAGTACCGGCCGCAGCACACGGTAAGCCTTGGGGTTGGCGCGCTTGAACTGCTTCACATGGCTGCTGATCTTGTTGCTGAAGCGCTTGCTCCAGGCGTACGCCTGGTTGATCCCACCCACGCGCTCTTCGTCGGTGTTCTGCGGCGCGGTGGCGCGGCCGAGGAAGGCACTGACCTTACGGTTGATACGCGTCATCAACGGGCTACTCAGCGGGCGCTCGATGTCGCAGAACAGGATCACGCGGGTTACGTCGGTTTCGTTCTTGACCCAGTGCACATAGGTTTCATCGAACATCACGTCTTCGCCATCACGCCAGGCGTACTGCTCACCGTCCACGTAGATGCGGCATGCGTCGGAGTTCGGCGTGGACAGCCCCAGGTGATAACGCAGCGAACCTGCGAACGGGTCGCGGTGCGGGTTCAGGTGGCTGCCGCCGGGCAGCAGGGCGAACATTGCGCCCTTCACATTGGGGATGCTGCTGACCAGCTCGACAGTGCGCGGGCACAGGGTTTGCGCCGAAGGCAGCGGTTTGTCGTACCACTTCAGGTAAAAGCGCTTCCAGCCCTTCTTGAAGAACGAACCAAAGCCGGCGTCGTTATCTTTCTCGGCGGCACGGATATAGCCTTCGTCGAACAGGCGCATGGCCTCTTCGCGGATTTCCTGCCAGTTGTCCTTCAGCACGTCCAGCTCCGGGAAGCGCTGACGGTCCAGATAGGGCTTGGACGGCACGCCGGAAAACAGGTACATCAACGCGTTGTAGGGGGCGAACAGCGCCGAATGGTTGACGAACTGGCGCAACACCGGCAGGCGGGCCTTGCCGCGCAGGTGCACGAACAGCACGCTGCCGAAAAACACCAGCAAGACACCCGCCTTGGCTGCAAAGGAAAAGGTCATGCTTTCACTCCTTGGGGAAGAGCCAGGGCTGCGCTGCCTGCTCTCCAGAAAATCATCCTGCCATCATAAACCGATCCCGCCGCGGTAAAAACAACCCGGGCGGGATCGCATTCATGAAGATTCTGCAATAAACCAGGCCGCCGATTGTTGCGCCGGATCAGCGGCAAGGCCGATTACTGTTGGTTTTCCTGCTCGCTGAACATGTCGCTGAACAGCATGCTCGATAGATATCGCTCGCCCGAGTCGGGCAGGATTACGACGATGGTCTTACCCTGCATTTCCGGTTTTTCGGCCAGGCGCACCGCCGCCGCCATTGCCGCACCGCAGGAAATACCGCAAAGGATGCCCTCTTCCTGCATCAGGCGAATAGCCATGGCCTTGGACTCTTCGTCGGTCACCGTCTCCACCTGGTCGACGATCGACAGGTCGAGGTTTTTCGGCACGAAGCCGGCGCCGATGCCCTGGATTTTGTGCGGGCTGGGCTTGAGTTCTTCACCGGCCAGGGTCTGGCTGATCAGTGGCGATGCCACGGGCTCCACAGCCACCGACAGGATGGCCTTGCCCTGGGTATGCTTGATGTAACGCGACACGCCGGTGATGGTGCCGCCAGTGCCCACGCCCGCCACCAGCACGTCGACTGCGCCGTCAGTGTCGTTCCAGATCTCCGGGCCAGTGGTTTTTTCGTGAATGGCCGGGTTGGCCGGGTTTTCGAACTGGCCCGGCAAGAAGTACTGCTCCGGGTCGGAGGCGACGATTTCGTTGGCCTTCTCGATAGCGCCCTTCATGCCCTTGGCCGGATCGGTCAACACCAGCTCGGCGCCTAGTGCCTTGAGCACCTTGCGGCGCTCCAGGCTCATCGAGGCGGGCATGGTCAGCATCAGCTTGTAGCCGCGGGCAGCGGCGACGAAGGCCAGGCCGATACCGGTGTTGCCCGAGGTGGGCTCGACGATGGTCATGCCCGGCTTGAGCTTGCCGCTGCTCTCGGCGTCCCAGACCATGTTCGCACCAATGCGGCATTTGACCGAATAACCCGGGTTGCGCCCTTCGATCTTGGCCAGGATGGTCACGCCGCGCGGGGCGATGCGGTTGATCTGCACCAGCGGCGTGTTACCGATGGAGTGGGCGTTGTCTGCAAAGATACGGCTCATGGCAGGGGTCCTTGGCATGAAAAAGCAGGGAAATGCCTCAAGGGTAAGCCCGCGGCAGTGGCCCGTAAAGCCTGTTCGAACTCAGCCCGCCGCGGTGCGGTCAACCGCACATCCTGCCTTGGAGACCGCCTCATGAAAGCCCGCTATCGCTGGCCGCTGGTCGGCCTGGCCAGCCTGATCGCACTGCTGGTGGCGCTGCACCTGGCCCTGCCCTACCTGGTGCGCGACTACCTCAACAACAAGCTGGCCGACATGGGTGACTACCGCGGCCAGGTAGCCGATGTGGACCTGGCCTGGTGGCGCGGCGCCTATCAGATCAATGGGCTGAGGATCGTCAAGACCACCGGCAAGGTGCCCGTACCGCTTCTCGAGGCCCCACTGATCGACCTTTCGGTGAGCTGGCGTTCGTTGTGGTACGACAAGGCAGTGGTAGCGGAGGTGACGTTCGTGCACCCCGAACTGAACTTTGTCGACGGTGGTAGCAAACAGGCATCGCAGACCGGTCAAGGTACCGACTGGCGCCAACAGCTGGAAAAACTCCTGCCCATCACCCTCAACGAGGTGCGTATCGACAACGGCGTGCTGACGTTCCGTAACTTCAACTCCAAGCCACCGGTCGACCTGAAGGCCACCCGGTTGAATGCCAGCATCCACAACTTGACCAATGTGCGCGACCAGAAAGGCCGTCGCGATGCCAGTTTCGAAGGTACGGCGTTGATCGCGGGGGATGCAAAGGTAGAAAGCCGTGCCACCTTCGACCCGTTCAGTGATTTCGATGACTTCGAATTCAGGCTTCGCGCCACCGGCATCGAGCTGCGCAAGCTGAATGACTTTGCCAGCGCCTACGGCAAATTCGACTTCAATGCCGGGCACGGTGACGTGGTCATCGAGGCCCAGGCAGAAAACGGCCGGCTGAACGGCTATATAAAACCGCTGCTGCGCGATGTCGACGTGTTCGACTGGCAACAGGACGTCGAGGAAAAGGACAAGGGTTTCTTCCGCTCGGTGTGGGAGGCCTTGGTGGGTGCGACCGAGACGGTGCTTAAGAACCAGCCGAAAAACCAGTTCGCTACCCGGGTGGAACTCAGTGGCAGTGTGCGCCAACAGGATATCAGTGCCTTCGAAGCGTTCTTGCAGATCCTCCGTAACGGGTTTATCCAGGCATTCAATGCGCGTTATGAGCAGCCAGCGCCGAAGTCTGACTGAGACAGCGTGACGGGGCATTCAGGGACTGAATACCCGGTCCGCGTTTTCAGTCGCCTGGCCCCGCGTTATAGTCGCTAACAAATCAAGACCAATACAGGCTAAAGCAGAGGACAGCCCCCATGAAGTTCGAAGGCACCCGCGACTACGTCGCCACAGACGACTTGAAACTGGCGGTAAACGCGGCCATTACCCTCGAACGCCCGCTGTTGGTCAAGGGCGAACCAGGCACCGGCAAAACCATGCTCGCCGAGCAGTTGGCGGCTTCGTTCGGGGCGCGCCTGATCACCTGGCACATCAAGTCCACCACGAAGGCCCACCAGGGGCTTTACGAGTACGACGCAGTCAGCCGCCTGCGTGATTCGCAGCTGGGCGTGGACAAGGTACACGATGTGCGCAACTACCTGAAAAAGGGCAAGCTCTGGGAGGCCTTCGAGGCCGACGAGCGGGTCATCCTGCTGATCGACGAAATCGACAAGGCCGATATCGAATTCCCTAACGACCTGCTGCAAGAACTCGACAAGATGGAGTTCTACGTCTACGAAATCGACGAGACCATCAAGGCCAGACAGCGTCCGATCATCATCATTACCTCGAACAACGAAAAAGAGCTGCCGGACGCCTTCCTGCGCCGCTGCTTCTTCCACTACATCGCCTTCCCCGACCGCACTACCCTGCAGCAGATTGTCGACGTGCACTACCCGAATATCAGCCAGTCGCTGGTCAGTGAGGCGCTGGATGTGTTCTTCGACGTACGCAAGGTGCCGGGCCTGAAGAAAAAGCCGTCCACCTCCGAGCTGGTCGACTGGCTCAAGCTGCTGATGGCCGACAATATCGGTGAAGCGGTGCTGCGCGAACGCGACCCGACCAAGGCCATCCCGCCGCTGGCCGGTGCGCTGGTAAAAAACGAGCAGGATGTACAACTGCTCGAGCGCCTGGCCTTCATGAGCCGGCGCGGCAACCGCTGACAGGAGCAGGGCCATGCTGCTCAATCTGTTCAATGAGATGCGTGCGGCCAAGGTGCCGGTCTCGGTGCGTGAGCTGCTCGACCTGCACCAGGCCTTGCAAAAGCGCGTGGTGTTTGCCGACATGGACGAGTTCTACTACCTCGCCCGCGCCATCCTGGTAAAGGACGAACGCCACTTCGACAAGTTCGACCGGGCCTTCGCAGCCTATTTCAAGGGCCTGGAAAACCTCGACCGGCACATTGAGGCGCTGATCCCCGAAGACTGGCTGCGTAAAGAGTTCGAGCGCTCGCTGACCGATGAAGAGCGCGCGCAAATCCAGTCGCTGGGCGGCCTGGACAAGCTTATCGAGGCCTTCAAGAAACGCCTCGAAGAGCAAAAGGAACGCCACGCTGGCGGCAACAAGTGGATTGGTACCGGTGGCACCAGCCCATTCGGCTCGGGCGGTTTCAACCCCGAGGGTATCCGCGTCGGTGACGCCGGCAAGCGTCAGGGCAAGGCGGTAAAAGTCTGGGACCAACGCGAGTACAAGAACCTCGACGACCAGGTCGAGCTTGGCACCCGCAACATCAAGCTGGCCCTGCGCCGGCTGCGCAAGTTCGCCCGCGAAGGCGCCGCCGAAGAGCTGGACATTGACGGTACCATCGACCATACCGCGCGTGATGCCGGGTTGCTGAACATCCAGATGCGCCCTGAGCGGCGCAACACCGTGAAGCTGCTGTTGCTGTTCGACATTGGCGGCTCGATGGATGCGCACGTCAAAGTCTGCGAAGAGCTGTTCTCGGCCTGCAAGACCGAGTTCAAGCACCTGGAGTATTACTACTTCCACAATTGCGTTTATGAATCGGTGTGGAAGAACAACCTGCGCCGCACGTCAGAGCGTTTTTCCACCTTCGACCTGCTGCACAAGTATGGTGATGACTACAAGGTGGTGTTCGTCGGTGACGCGGCCATGGCGCCCTACGAGATCACCCAGCCAGGCGGCAGCGTGGAGCACTGGAACGAAGAAGCCGGGTATGTGTGGATCCAGCGCTTCATGGAAAAATTCAAGAAAATCATCTGGATCAACCCTTACCCCAAGCAGGCCTGGGAATACACCGCGTCGACCCATCTGGTGCGGGACCTGATCGAAGACAAGATGTATCCGCTGACCCTGCAAGGTTTGGAGGAAGGGATGCGCTACCTGTCCAAGTGAGGTTGCCCGCTCCAACATCGCCGTCAAGGCATGCACAAGACTTGTGTAGGAGCGGGTTTACCCGCGAAGAGGCCGCCCGCTCTACCGCCAACGGTTCAGGTAATCCTGCTGCTCTCGCCAGGCCTCGTCCTGCACCACCGCCCTGAACCGCACAGAAGCCCCCGGCATGCATTGCGCCAGTTGCGCCAGCGCCAGCGGCGTCAGCGCGCCCAGCCGCGGGTACCCACCAATGGTCTGCCGGTCATTGAGCAACACGATCGGCTGCCCGTCCGGTGGCACCTGCACAGCCCCCAGCGGAATCCCTTCAGAAATCATCGGCGCGCCCTGGTAGACCAGCTGCGGTCCCAGTAAGCGGACGCCCATGCGGTCGGCCCGCCTGTCCAGCGTCCAGTCACTGTTGAACGCTTCGAACAGGCTGGTACCGCTGAATTCACCGATCTGCGCGCCTATCACCAGGTCGAGCACCGGCTTTTTGGCGAACTGCGGGCACAACGCTTGCGGCACTTCGCGCAGGGTTGCTTTGCTACCGGTAAAAGCTAATGCCTGGTCTTTAGCCAGCGCAGCACCCTGGCCATCGATGCCACCCAGTGCTTCACGTACCACAGTGGCACAACTGCCCAGCACGTCCTCGCCCTGAAACCCGCCAGGTGCCGCCAGGTACGCCCGGACGCCCCGCTTTGGCTGTTTCAGGGTCAAGCGCTGGCCCTTGGCCAGGGCAAAGCTGCGCCATGGCGCCAAGGGCTGATCATCGACCCTGGCATCCAGGTCGGCACCGGCCAGGGCCAGCACGCAATCCTGTTCGGCCACCACGCAAAAACCACCCAGCGCCACCTCGACCACTGGCGCCCCCAACGGGTTGCCCAGCAGCCAGTTGGCCCAGTGCATCGCCACCCAGTCCAGCGCCCCGCCCTGGGTCACGCCCAAATGACGCACGCCAAAGCGCCCGGCATCCTGTAACTGGCACAACGGCGTACTGGCCTCGATCCTCAATTGCTTCATCCCTGCGCCTCCACATCACCACCCATGGCCAGGAATTCACTGCGCGAAACCGGCACAAAGCGCACCCGGTCACCGGGTTGCAAGAGGCTGTAACCCTCACGCTCACGGTCGAACAACCGCACCGGGGTGCGCCCGATCAGGTTCCAGCCACCCGGCGATACTGCCGGATACGCCGCCGTCTGACGCTCGGCAATGCCCACGCTGCCCGCCGCCACGCGCTTGCGCGGGGTACTCAGACGAGGGCTGGCCAGGCGCTCATCGACCAGGCCCATGAAGCCGAAACCAGGTGCGAAGCCCAAGGCAAACACCGGGTAATCACGCTCGCAATGCAAGCGAACAATCTCTGCTTCACTCAAGCCGCTGCGGGCCGCCAGCACAGGCAGCTCGGGGCCGACACTGGCGTCGTACCACACCGGGATCTCGTGTCGGCGGCCGCCACTGCCGGTGTCAGGCTGCAAGCCGTCCAGCGCCTGAGCGATTCGCGCCCTGGCCTCGCCCGGCGGCAGGGCAGACTGCACCATCAGCGTGGTGTAGGACGGCACCAGGTCCAGCAGGTGCTCGCCGAACGCCGCGCTCAAGCGCCGGCTGGCGGCGAGCATCCATGGCATGTTGGCCTCATCGATACGGTCGAACAGGCGTACCATCAGGCTGTCGATGGCGACCACTTCGATTCGCGGCTTCATCACGCCTCCAGCCCATCGAGGGCCTGGCGAATCTGCCGCACCGCAGCCACCGAACTGTCGTTGTCGCCATGCACGCAGAGGGTGCGGGCGGCGAGCTGCAAGGCACTGCCGTCGTCAGCCAACAGCGTTTCGCCTCGGGCCAGACGCACAGCCTGCTCCACCACCCGCGCCGGGTCGTGATGCACCGCGCCCGGCAGCCGCCGCGACAGCAGATGGCCGCTGGCGGTGTATGCGCGGTCTGCGAACGCCTCGAACCACAGCGGTACGCCAACTTCATCGCCCAGTGCCTGGGCGGCTCGGTTGTCGGCGGTAGCCATCAGCATCAACGGCAGGTTGCTGTCATAGGCCGCTACGGCCTCCAGCACGGTACGCAGCTTGAGCGGGTCGGCCATCATGTCGTTGTACAGCGCGCCATGGGGCTTCACATAGGCCACGCGACCACCCAGCACTTTGCAGATGCCATCCAGCGCACCGATCTGGTAATGCAGCAGGTCGCGGATTTCTTCCGGGCTGCAGGCCATGGAACGGCGGCCAAAGCCGACCAGGTCCGGGTAGGCCGGATGAGCGCCGATATTCACCCCGTGCTCCAGCGCCAACGCCACGGTGCGGCGCATGATACCGGGGTCGCCGGCATGGTAACCACAGGCGATGTTGGCGCAATCGATGTAAGGCATGACTTCGGCATCCAGGCCCATGCGCCAGCTGCCGAAACTCTCACCCATGTCGCAATTGAGTAGCAGGCGTTCCACCACGCGGTCTCCCTTGTCGTTGTGCATATGCCTACCTTACCGCGCCTGCAGCTGTTTGCCGCGGGTTTCCGGCAAGCTCAAGGCCGCCACGATCACAATGCCGTAGGACACCGCAGAAAACACGCCGATACCCAGGCCCAGCGGAACATTCTGGCCGAGCATGCCGATCATCAACGGGAACAGCGCGGCTATGACCTTGCCGATGTTGTAGCAGAAGCCCTGCCCCGAACCCCGAATGCGCGTAGGGAACAGTTCGGTCAGAAACGCGCCCATGCCACTGAAGATACCCGAGGCGAAAAAGCCCAGCGGGAGGCCCAGCCACAGCATCACGCCATCGCTGACCGGCATCTGCGTGTACAACAGCACAATGACGAAAGAGCCCACGGCGAACAGGATGAAGTTCTTCTTGCGCCCCAGCAGGTCGGACAGATAAGCGCTGACCACATAGCCCACGTACGAGCCGACGATCACCATGGCCAGATAGCCACCCGTGCCCAGCACACTCAGGCCGCGCTCGTTCTTCAGGAAGGTTGGCAGCCACGAGGTGATGGCGTAGTAACCGCCGAGCGCGCCGGTGGTCAGCAGGGATGCCCGAACGGTGGTCCAGAGCATGCCCGGCGCGAAGATTTCGTAGAAACGCGAAGGGGCCTCGGCGTTTTCCACTGCCTTGGCGTTACGATACACCTCAGGGTCCTTGACCAGGCGGCGAACGAAGATCACGAAAACCGCCGGTACCAGCCCCAGCAGGAACAACGCACGCCAGGCCTGCTCTGCCGGCAGCCAAGAGAACAGCAGCGCATAGAGGATGGCCGTGAGGCCCCAGCCAATTGCCCAACCGGACTGCACCATGCCGACCGCCTTGCCGCGGTCCTGGGCACGGATCACCTCGCCGATCAACACCGCGCCGGCGGTCCACTCGCCACCGAAGCCAAAGCCCATCAGGGTTCGGGCAATCAGCAGTTGCTCGTAGTTCTGAGCGAAGCCACACAGGAAGGTGAAGAAGGCGAACCACAACACCGTCAGTTGCAGGGTACGCACACGGCCGATGCGGTCGGAGAGGATACCGGCCACCCAGCCTCCTGCAGCGGAGGCGATCAGCGTGCTGGTGTGGATCAAGCCGGCTTCGGTGGTAGTGAGCCCCCACAGCATGATCAGCGTAGGGATGACGAAACTGAGCATCTGCGTGTCCATGCCGTCCAGGCCATAGCCAATCTTGCAGCTCCAGAAAGTACGTCGTTGCTGTTTGTCGATGTCGCGGTACCAGGCGAAAGGCCCGGTCGAACGGAAGGAACTGACCTGCTGCTGCACGCCGGTGGGGTTCATGGATGCCTCGGCTTGTTGGTATTGTTTTATGGGCGACATAAAGCGTCGCGGCCTGGGCGCCATTGTTCAGAGGCCGCCTCGCCTGCGTCCAACGAAAAAAACCGCCGGTCTGGAACAAGAAAAACTGATCATGAACCTTCGCTTCCTCGAAACCTTCGTCTGGGTCGCCCGGCTCAAGAGCTTTCGCCTGACGGCAGAAAAGCTGTTCACCACCCAGGCTTCGGTATCCAGCCGTATTGCCGCACTGGAGGCTGACCTGGGCGTGAAGCTGCTGCTGCGCGACTCCCGCGGCGTCAGCCTGACCCCGGAGGGCGGCAAGGTGCTGGAATACGCCGAACGCATGCTGGAAACCGCCAAGGCCATGAAGCAATCGCTGGACAGCGACCGGGCCAAGGTCGGGCGCATTCGCATCGGGGTGATGGACACTGTGATCCACACCTGGATGAGCGCACTGGTGGCGGAGTTGAGCGAGCGATACCCGCAGGTGGAAATCGAACTGGTGGCCGACACCGCGCTGAACTTGCGCGAGCAGTTGCAGAAGGGTTTTCTTGACGTGATTTTGCAGACCGACTTGCTACGCGAGCAATCGATCCGCAGCCTCGACCTGGCGCGCTACCCAATGGGCTGGGTGGTAGCCGCAGGCGCCCACCAGCACCGGGACTATGCGTCGCTGGCCGAACTTGGGCGCGAGCGTATCATCACCTTCTCGAAGAATTCACGGCCGCACCAGGAGGTACTGAGCTTGCTGCAGACTGCGGGGGCAGAGGCGCCGCGGTTGAATTGCGTGAACTCGGTGGCGGCGATTACCCGGCTGTTGCGCGACGGCTTTGGCATTGGCGCGCTACCGCCGGCGCTGGTGGATGCCGACTTGGGCCGGGGCGAGCTGGTGCTGCTGGAAGGGTTGCGGCCGCCGCCGAGCCTGGAGCTGGTGGTGGCGTGGCAGACCGGGGTGGCGTTGGTAGATGAGGTGGTTGGGGTTTGCCGGCAGGTGCTGGAGCGTTATGCGCGGGATGTGGGTGGGCAGCGGATCGTGCTGGTCTGAACGACGGTCTCTGCCTGTACCGGCCCTTTCGCGGGCTCGCCCGCTCCCACTCCCGCCAGGCCTGTGATAATCCTGTGGGAGCGGGCAGGCCCGCGAAAGGGCCGGTACAGGTACAGCAGAACTTAGCGCCAGCTCTCTTTCACCACCCTGCGCCGCCCGCCCAGGATCAGCCAGCCAATCCCCAGCAACAGGCTTTCGACCACAAACGCCAGCACAAAACCGGCACCAACCCCCCAGCCGATCGCCTCGGGCACCAGTAGAATCTGGTAGCTGTAGCCATCGAGGGTTTCTTCGCGCAACTGCGGGTCGGCCTGCACCAGCACATGCCAGGTACGCTCGGCCCATGACCCTTGCAGCACCTGCCATTCATTTTCCAGCAGTTCGTTGCGGATCATCAGGCTTTCGATGCTGTTGGCGTCACTGATGAACACCGGGTCATCGCTGCTGCGGTAGTGCTGCAGCAGCGCCTGCAAGTCGCCCTTGAAAAAGCGCTCGGCCGTTTGCCGGAACCCATCGAGCGCCTCGCGCGATTCGAACAAGTGCGCCTCGACCCGCTGGCTATAGTCCTTGACCAGCCCCGGGACCTGAATACCGGCCAGCAGGCCGAAGGTGAACAACAGCAATCGAAGGTAACTTCTGAACATGCAGGCGTCCTTAGCTCTGGCCGTGCGCCACGCACTCGCCGTGCCGCCACAGGGCCCACTGACCCGGTGCGTAGCGGTGCCAGGACTCGTTCTCGGTCAGGGCCTCGGTGGCAATCACCGTGACCACGTCGTTGGGGGTGGTTTCGGTATGAAAATCGACGATCAGGTCGACATCCTTTAACCGTGCGGCACCAAATGGCGCACGGCGGGTAATGTGCACCAGCTTGGTCGAGCAAAAGCAGAACAGCCAGTCGCCGTCGCTGAGCATGCAGTTGAATACGCCCTGACCACGGTAGCCGGCACAGGCTTCGACCAGCACTGGCAGCAGCTGTTCCACCGGCACCGGTTCCGGGAAAGCGCTGCGGATGCGGTTGAGCAGGTCACAGAAGGCCGCTTCGCTGTCGGTGTCGCCCACTGGCCGGTAGAAACTGGCCAGGCCCTTGAAGTCACCCAGCTGGCCGTTGTGCGCGAAGCACCAGTTGCGGCCCCACATTTCCCGCACGAACGGGTGGGTATTGGACAAGCACACCCTGCCGACATTGGCCTGACGGATATGACCAATCACCACTTCGCTTTTGATCGGGTAGCGCTGCACGAGGTTGGCCACTTCCGACTCGCTGCTCGCAGCCGGGTCCTGGAACAGGCGCAGCCCGCGGCC
Source organism: Pseudomonas sp. LTR0 (assembly GCF_036630035.1). NCBI lineage: Bacteria > Pseudomonadati > Pseudomonadota > Gammaproteobacteria > Pseudomonadales > Pseudomonadaceae > Pseudomonas > Pseudomonas sp. LTR0. The sequence goes on along the minus strand of NZ_CP123734.1, from coordinate 1,340,003 downwards.
TTCGTAAAAGCCTATCCCCCAGCCGTCACGGTGCGGGCCGGTACGCCCGCCCCGCTGCATCAGGCCGGTGAAGCTGAAAACGATGTCGGTAGGGACGTTGGCACTCATGCCCAGCAGTTCGCACATCGGAGTGTCTCCGTTTACAGGCGTGGTTCGACCCGGCCTGCGCCACGCGCAGCGGCTGGCGGCGAGTCGTCACGGTAACGGTCGCTGCGCTCGGCTGCCAGCGGCGCTTGGGCGCCGAGCTGATCATCCTCGGCCAGCTGACGCTTGGCAGCGGCTTCGGCCTGTTCACGGCGTGCGTGCGCGCGCTTTTCAAGCGGCCAGCGCAGCAGGACGAAGAGGAAGTACAGGCCGAAAGCGATCATGCCGTACATGACGAAGTCGGACACAGCGCGCCAGGCGTTGTTGCCGACCTTGAAGGCAACATCCAGCGCAGTGATGGCGATTGCCGGGGCGAAGCTGTCCTTGACCGGATCGACGATGGTCGGGGTCAGCAGCAGCACCGCCAGCACCACCCGTAGCGGTTCGCGCAGCCAGCGCCACATCCAGCCGGTGAGCTTGAAGCCCACCAGCAGGCACCCTAAGGCGGCCACTGCGTACAGGCCCCAGGCGAAGGTGTAGTCGTTCTCGGTCATGGTGTTCGTGCAAGCCAGGCAAAGAGTTGCCTATGATAAACACTTTTCAGGGCGCAGACAGTGTTTGCCCCAATCAAGAGATCTTCAATGCCAACCAAGCCCCAACCCCCGATTGCCCAAGCCAACCAGGCAACCGACCCGTATGCCTGGCTGCAACAGCGCGACACCCCAGAGGTCCTCGCCTACCTGCAAGCTGAAAACGCCTACCAGGAAGCCTGCCTGGCCGACCAGGCCCCGTTGCGTGAGCAACTGTTCGAAGAGATCAAGGGCCGCATCCTGGAGACCGACCTGTCACTGCCGGCGCCCTGGGGCCCCTACCTGTATTACACCCGTACCACCGCCGGCGACGAATACCCGCGTCACTACCGCTGCCCACGCCCGGCCGATGACTCGAACACCGTCGATGAACGCCAGGAGCAACTGCTGCTCGACCCCAACGTCCTGGCCAACGGCGGTTTCCTTTCCCTCGGCGCGTTCAGCATCAGCCCCGACCACCGCCTGCTGGCCTACAGCCTCGACACCAGCGGCGACGAAATCTATACCCTGTACGTCAAAGACCTGGCCAGTGGCAGTGTCACTACCCTGCCTTTCGACGACTGCGACGGTAGCCTGACCTGGGCCAACGACAGCCAGACGCTATTCTTCGCTGAGCTTGACGACACCCACCGCCCATGGCGCCTGCGTCGCCACACCTTGGGCACTGACGCCGCGCACACCGTGTTCGAAGAGCCGGACGGGCGTTTCTTCCTGCACTGCTACCGCACCAGTTCCGAGCGCCAGCTGGTACTACTGCTGAACAGCAAGACCACCAGCGAGGCCTGGGTACTGGACGCCGAAACCCCGCAGGCACCGTTCATCTGCCTGGCGCCGCGCGTCGAAGGCCACGAATACTTCCCCGACCATGGCCAGCTCGACGGCGAGTGGCGCTGGTTCATCCGCACCAACCAGGATGGCATCAACTTCGCCCTTTACCACGCGCCAGTCGCGCCAGTACCAAGCCGCGAACAGTGGCAGGTGCTGGTGGCGCACCGCGACGCGGTCATGCTCGAAGGCCTCAGCCTGAACAGCGGCGCCCTGACCCTGAGCCTGCGCGAAGGCGGCCTGCCGATCATCGAAGTGCGCCCGCAAGGTTTGCCGGCCTACCGCGTCGAGCTGCCAGACGCCGCCTACAGCCTGTACGTGCAGGACAGCCTGGAATTTGCCAGCACTCGCATACGCTTGCGCTACGAAGCGCTCAACCGCCCGGCCCAGGTGCGCCAACTGGCGTTGTCCACGGGCGACCAGGTGGTGCTCAAGCAAACCCCGGTGCTCGGTGCATTCGATGCCGATGATTATGTCAGTGAGCGCCTGTGGGCAACCGCAGCGGACGGCACCCAGGTGCCGATCAGCCTGGTACGCCGCCGCCAGGACCTGGGCAAGACCGTGCCGCTGTACCTGTACGGCTATGGCGCCTATGGCGAAAGCCTCGACCCTTGGTTCTCACATGCGCGCCTGAGCCTGCTGGAACGTGGCGTGGCCTTTGCCATCGCCCATGTGCGGGGTGGCGGTGAACTGGGGGAGGCCTGGTACCGCGCCGGCAAGCAGGAGCACAAGCACAACACCTTCAGCGACTTCATCGCCTGCGCCGAGCACCTGATCAGCCAGGGCGTGACGGCCGCCGACCGCCTGGCCATCAGTGGTGGCAGCGCTGGCGGCCTGCTGATCGGCGCGGTGCTCAACCTGCGCCCGGAACTGTTCCGCTGCGCCATTGCCGAGGTGCCATTCGTCGACGTGCTCAACACCATGCTCGACCCGGAGCTGCCGCTGACCGTGACCGAGTACGACGAATGGGGCAACCCTGAAGAACCAGAGGTGTATGAACGGATCAAGGCTTATGCGCCGTATGAGAATCTGAAAGCGCAGGCCTACCCGGCGATGCTGGTGGTGGCGGGCTACAACGACAGCCGCGTGCAGTATTGGGAAGCCGCCAAATGGGTGGCGAAGTTGCGCACGCTCAAGACCGACAGCAACCTGCTGCTGCTCAAGACCGAGATGGGGGCTGGGCATGGTGGGATGAGCGGGCGGTACCAAGGGTTGAAAGATGTGGCGCTGGAGTATGCGTTCGTGTTTGGCGAGCTAGGTATTGCCTAAACCCAGGTTTAAGCACCCGCGCGATTGGACTGTGGGAGCGGGCAAGCCCGCGAAGCCAACACCGTGGTGGATGGCACGGGCTTCGCGCGTGTTCGCGGGCAAGCCCGCTCCCACACCCGCCAGCTTCAGAAATTGAGCAAGACAGTTGCTCCAACATGATGACGGCGTGGGCCGCTCATGCTCAATCATTCTGGGCCGGCGGCTTCGGCGGCTTCGGCGGCTCCGGCCGCAACCCGGGCAATGGCTGGTCCTTCGGCGGGCCGGGCACTGGCATCGGCGGCAACAACGGCGCCCCCGGCTGACTGTCATAAGCCTTGGGCGGTGTACTCGGAGTTATCTGCGGGTATGGCGTGGGCGTGGGCGTACCCGGTGCACCAGGCACTGGCGTATTGAGTCGAGGTGGCGTGCTGGCAGCTTCTGCCAGAGGCAGGCCAGCCATCAACAGCGCGGCGAGGATCGCGTGAAACATCAGCAACCTCCTGTCGGGAACCTTGCTACAGGCTACGCCTAAATCAACGCTTTCGCCTGTCCGCCTGACCTGCAAGCGCGCTAGACTCAACGGCATAACCGTCACCTGCCTGATCAGAACAAAGGAAACACCATGAGCTCCACCTCTTCTGCCGCCGCTACCGCGCGCCTCGACCGCATCCTGGCCGATGCCAAGCGCGACAAGGAAATGGGCTACCGCGACAAGGCCCTGAGAATGTACCCGCACGTGTGCGGCCGCTGCGCCCGCGAATTCGCCGGCAAGCGCCTGAGCGAGCTGACCGTGCATCACCGTGACCACAACCACGACAACAACCCTCAGGACGGCTCCAACTGGGAGCTGCTGTGCCTGTACTGCCACGACAACGAGCACTCGCGCTACACCGACCAGCAGTACTTCAGCGAAGGCTCCACCAGCACCCCGAGCATTGCCAAGGCTACGCACAACCCGTTTGCCGGGTTGGCGGGCATGCTGAAGAAAGACTGACCATCGATTCGCCCCCCGCTGCTACCGGGCAGCCCGTATAATCGCGCTTTTTTTCGCGAAGGGCCCCGGTACGTGGCAAACAAACGATACAGCTGCATCGGCCTGTTCAACCCCAAGTCGGCAGAAAACGTCGGCTCTGTGATGCGCGCCGCGGGCTGCTATGGCGTCAATTCGGTGTTCTACACGGGCAAACGCTATGAGCGCGCGCGTGACTTCGTCACCGACACCAAGCGCGTGCACTACGACATCCCGCTGATCGGCATCGACGACCTGCAGCGCATTATCCCGCTGGGGTGCACGCCAGTGGCGGTGGAACTGGTGGAGGGTGCGCGGCCATTGCCGGACTACACCCATCCGGACCGTGCCATTTACATCTTCGGACCAGAGGATGGCTCGTTGAGCGAAGAGGTGCGGGGCTGGTGTGAGGAGACAATCTACATACCAACCGAGGGCTGCATGAACCTGGCGGCAACGGTGAATGTGGTGCTGTACGACCGCTTGGCCAAGGGGCTGAATACCCGCTCGGGGCCCAAGTTCAAATAAAAAGGCCGCCACTGCGGCGGCAGGACAGACCTGCCAACACAGGGCGACCGAGTGCTGAGCTCCGTCAGAACAGCACCGAAACCGGGCCGAACATTGCCTCGACAAACCATGGGTTGTCGCGATCAACGTTGCCGACGATGGTTGGCTGCACGCTCCCCATCCTCGGTTTCGCCCCGTGAACAATGCTGAGTTTCTGCTCGGCGGTGTATTCCAGGTACGACTTGATACGCTTGAAATGCGACTTGCAGACGATGCCGCCCTGCCGATTGTCAGGCGCAGGGATACCTAGTGCAGCACCTTGCTCTGCAGCACATCGGAACGCCGCCCCAGTACGTTCTCGCTGATCTGCACAAAGTCTTCGGTACTGACGCTGGGCAGGCGCATCAGCCCACGCACCACATCGTCCAACGAACGCTTGGCCTGGGTGTGAATGCGGATTTCCTTGTCCAACGCCTGCAACAGCATCACGCCACGGGCCACCTGCGCCGGACTGGCGCGCTCACCCTTGAGCCGGTTGACCTTGGCGCCCTGCTTGCTCAGGCGCGCCTGCCAGACCTGGTAGCGGTCGTCACTCATCCCGCCCGAGCGGCGTAGCAACTCGTTGGCGTAATAATCGGTCAGGCTTTCTACCAGCCAGTCACTGCCGTCGCGCCCGTGAATCTGCGCGAAGAGTTGCACCAGTTCGCGCAGCAACGGGCTATTGCCGTTTTCGCTGACCATGGGCCGGGCACTGTTCAGGTACAACGAGCCCTGCGCAGCCATAGCCCCTCGCCACATGCCGTCACGCGCCCCGACCAAAAGCAGCTTGGGCGGGTTACGCGGGAACACAGCTTGTAGTTGTGGCCAGACGAATGTGAGCAAGGTCAGGTTGTCCATGCGCCGCATGCCCTGCCCCACCGGTGCGGCCACGGTCACTTCGGTCTCGCCCAGGCGAGCGCGGCGGCTGCCCAGGTCGCCGGCAAGCATCCAGCCGGTCGGGCGATCGAACAGGCGCGACACGTTGTCGATGCGAAACTTCCCCTTGCCAATGCGCGGCCAGGACGTTTCGATGCTCTTCCAGCCCTCGGGCAGGTCGAAAGCCAGGCGCGCCACCAACTCGGTACCGTCCTGCTGGTCGAGGCGCGCAGGGGGTATCAACTGGTCGCCGAGGAACAGTGCCCAGTGCGGGGTGACGCGTGATGAATAGGCGCCGCTGGCCAGCTTCTGGTCCAGCTGCACGCGGTAGCTGAGGCTGGTCTTGCCGGCCGCTGGCTGCCATATGCCACGCTGCCCCTTCAGTTGCCATTGCCCATCAGCCTGGAAGCCGCTGTAAGCCCCGGCCTTGCTCAGGTCGAAGTCCAGGCTGCGCACTACGCTGCCTTCGGCCAATGTAACGCGCACTTCAGCCTGGCCACTGGCAGGCAGCAATCGCACTTGGTAGTCGAGGTCGACCTTTTTCGCCCAGGCCGGCGAACTGGCCATCAGGCCCAACAGCAACAACAGCTGGCAACGCATACAGAAACTCCTTGTTTCCCCGGGGCAGCGGGTCGCGCCGGTCAGCTGGCGCGGAAGATCAGGTGGTCTTCCCAGTCGTCTTCGTGCACATCGTGTTCACTGAGCATACGCCCCGACTGTGAAATGCGCTGTTCATGGACCTGTTGGCGATCGCCACAGACCAGGTGATGCCAGGCCGGCAAGTCCTTGCCCTCACTGACCAGACGGTAACCACAGGTACTTGGCAGCCACTTGAACTGGTCGGCCTTGCCCGGGGTAAGCTGGATGCAGTCCGGCACTTGGGCGAAGCGGTTGGGGTAGTCACTGCACTGGCACGTATCCAGGTCCAGCAACTTGCAGGCGATGCGGGTGTAATAGACGCTGTTGTCGTCTTCGTCCTCGAGCTTTTGCAGGCAGCACAGGCCGCAGCCATCGCACAGCGACTCCCACTCTTGCTGGCTGAGTTGTTCGAGGGTCTTGCGCCGCCAGAACGGCGCGTTTTCAGCGATCATCACACGGGGTTCCTGCATTCATCTTGGGGGCCACAGCGCGCGGCGGCGCCAGTCTAGAGCCTGGCCTTCGGCAAAGCCAGACCGCTTGTCAGTCACGCCGACACGCAGTGGTGCCGTTCAATCGCAGCCAGGCGCAACAGGCTTCGGCGCTATGGCACACCTTCGACACAGCCCATACATTTCAATAACCCCGGTCGAAGTCCACTTCTCCCCGCAACCCCTGCCCCGCTTCATAAGCCCGCACGTTCTCGACAAACAAACGCACCATCGCCGCCGGCGAGGTGGGCGCCGAGCTGTGCCCGGTCAGTAGCAAGCCCCAGGCGGTCCAGAACGGGTGTTGCTTGGGCAGCGGCTCCTGGCGGCACACATCGATTACCGCACCGGCCAGATGGCCCGCCTTCAGCGCCTCAACCAGATCGGCATCGACCACCGCCACACCACGGCCGGCGTTGATGAACAAGGCCGAGGGCTGGAAGCACTTGAACAGCGCTGCGTCATACAGGTCATGAGTCGCCGGGGTATCGGGCAGCAGGTTCAGCACGTAATCGACCTGGCCGACCATGCGCGGCAGGTCGACCAGCGCCGCCACCTCGACGAACGGCGCCTGCTCACGGGCGCTGCTGGCGACCCCGTAAAGCTCCACACCAAACGGCTGCAGGAACTCGGCCACACGCTGACCAATGTCACCTACACCCACAATGAGAACCTTGCGCCCTTCCAGGCTGCGCCCCGGGTGGTCATCCCAACGCCGCTCGACCTGGCTGACCAGGCGCGCAAGCACCTCACGCTCATGGCCTAGCATATAGGTGAGCATGTACTCGGCCATCACTTGCCCGAAGATACCCACTGCCCGGCTCAGGCGGTAATCACGCGGCAGGCCATCGGCCAACAACGGCGTGATACCGGCCCAGGTCGACTGCATCCAGGCAGGCTTATGGCCTTGGCGCAGCAGACTTGCCAGCAAGTCCGGCTGGCCCAGCCACACCGGGCACTGCGGTGCCTGGCGGGCGAGTTCGGCAGAGTCGCCGCTGGTCAGAACTTCCACTTCAGGCGCGGCTGCGCGCAAAAGCTCGGCGTATCGAGCATGGTCATGCTCAGCAATCAGTACGCGCATGGTCAGACGGGGTCGTTACGGCGCAGCAGCTCTTCGGGCAGGTGCTCGATGTACTCATCTTCCAGCGGCGGCATCTGCAGGTGGTAACCTTGGCTTTCGAGGTTCTCCAGCACCTTGCTGATGTCCTCGCGGGCCAGCTTGCGCTCAGGGCTGAGCACCAGGTCGAAAGCGTGAACGGGGGTGCCGAAAAACGGCAGCAGGCCTTCAGGCACGCGCTCCAGGCCGTCAGCCTTGAGCACGTACAGGTACATTTCGTTCTTGCGTGGGCTCTTGTAGATCGAGCAAATGCGTTTCATCGGGTTTCTCCGGCACCTGCCAGGTTGTCCAGCAGGGCCTGGCCCATGCGCTCACGGCGCCAGCCGCGCAGCGAATCGGGCAGTTGATAAGGGCCATTGGGGTAACCGCTCTTGAGCAGCGCCTCCAGGGCTTTCTTGCGCAGCATCAGCTCGGGCGCAATCCCCAGGCGCTCGCCTTCGGCCTGGCCGATGGCACGCAACTGCTTGAGGAGGCCGGCAGCCTCGATCGGCAGCGGCTCGGGCAAGGGCGCTGGCCATTGCTCGGCAGGCAGGCTGGCGGCGCGCTTGATCAGCTGGATGAGGAACTCACCGTCCTGACGAATGGTGCGCGGGTGCATCTCGTCGATCTTGGCCAAGGCCGACAGGTTGTTCGGCTGGCTCTTGGCCATGGGCCACAGCGAGTGCTCCTTGAGGATACGATTGCGCGGGACATCGCGGTTGCGCGCCTCGCGCTCGCGCCAGGCGCACAGCTCACGCAGCACTGCCAGTTGTTGAGGCGCCAGCTTCCAGGCCAGCTTGACGTCGCGATACAGGCTTTCGGGCTCGACTTCACGGCGCAACGCAGCCACCAGCTCGGCGCCGTCTTCCAGCACCCAGGCGTACTTGTCGTCACTCAGCCGCGGGCGCAGCACGGTGAACAGCTCGGCCAGGTGCACGGCATCTTCGGCAGCGTAGCTGACCTGGGTTTCCGAGAGCGGGCGTTGCAGCCAGTCAGAGCGGGTTTCGCCTTTGGGCAATTCGATGCCCAGCACTTCCTGCACCAGGCGCGAATAGCCCATGGAGAAGCCCAGGTTCAGGTAACCGGCGGCCAGCTGAGTGTCGAACAGCGGTTGAGGCAGCTTGCCGGTCAGGCGCAGCAGCACTTCAAGGTCTTCGCTGCAGGCGTGCAGTACCTTGACCACACCGCTGTCTTCCAGCAGGTCGGCCAAGGGTTGCCAGTTGCCGATCAGCAGCGGGTCGATCAGGAAGGCGCGTTGGCCGTCGCCGATCTGAATCAGCCCGGCTTTCGGGTAGAAGGTGTCGACCCGCATGAATTCGGTGTCGACGGCGACGAACGGCAACTGGTGCCAGTCGCGGCAGTGTTCGGCCAGGCTCTGGTCGTCACGGATCCAGTGAATTTCGATGGCCACAAGGCTCTCCCACTAACATTGGCGCGCAGTATATACGGCGCGGGCACTGCTGGTGAAACTGTCCAGCTTTTCGGGAGCAGTCCACCCTGTGGGAGCGGGCGCGCCCGCGAAGAAGGCAACACGGTGTATGGCACGGGCTTGGCCCGGGTTCGCGGGCTTGCCCGCTCCCACAGGGACCGCGCAAGCTTGCATGACACGCGACTGGCTTCAGCGCTTGGCCGCCAGCCAGGGCCGGCAACTGGCGAACATGTCCAGCGACTGCTGGTAGAGTTCGGTGTGTACCTGCAACAAGCCAAGCATCGAGTGGAACAGGTTGTCCTGGGACAGCGGGGCATCGCTGAGCCGGGCCAGGCAGTCGGTATCGACGCCGAAGTCCTCCTTGTAGCTGTCAGAGAACCAGGTCAGCAGCGGCACATGCTTCTGCGGCTCGGGAGCGATGGCGTACGGCGTACCGTGCAGGAACAGGTTGTACTCGCCCAGCGACTCGCCGTGGTCGGACAGGTAGATCATCGCCGTGTCGACCTTGTCTTGCTTGCTGCGCAGGATATCGATCAGCGAGGCCAGCACCTTGTCGGTGTAAGCAAGGGTGTTGTCGTACCCGTTGATGATTTCCTCCTTGCTGCACTGGTTCAACGCGTTGCTTTGGCACACCGGGGTGAAGCGCTCGTCGTCACTGGGGTAGCGCTTGAAGTACTCGGGGCCGTGGCTACCCATCTGGTGCAGCACCAGCACGGTGTCCTTGTCGAGGTTGTCGATCAGCGCGTCCAGGCCTTGCAGCAGGATCTGGTCATGGCATTCGCCATTGGCGCACAGCTGCGGATCCTTGAGGTTGCTGACATCAATGAACTGCACGCGATCGCAGGTGCCTTTGCAGCCCGACTGGTTGTCACGCCACTGCACGGCCAGGCCGGCACGCTGGAGAATGTCCAACAGCCCTTCACGGTTTTTCGCTACCCGGGCATCGTAGTCCCTGCGCTTCATGCCCGAGAACATGCAAGGCACCGAAACCGCCGTTTCCGTACCACACGAGTGCACGTCGGAAAACGCCAGCAGGCCCTGCTCCTTGGCGAGATTCGGCGTGGTATCGCGGTCATAGCCCAGCACGCCGAAATGGTCTGCCCGGGCACTTTCCCCGACCACCAGCACGGTCAGCGACTTGCGCTCATGTTTTTGCCAGGCCGCATCACGCTTGGCATCTTCGCCATAATGCTGGAACGGGCGCGAGGCCGTACCGACACGCTCGCTGACATAACCAATGGAAGCCCCGACGATATTGCTGGGGGTGAGCATCAGGCGCAGTTCATGGTGATTGCGAAACAGCGACGACAGCCCCTGATAATTGACCAAGGCGACCGAGCCGATGGTCACTACACAGGCGCCACTGACCACCAACTTGCCCAGCAGCTCGCGGTGCCAGGGGCGGTAAGCGATCTTCGCCTTCCACAGCAGCACCGAAGGCAGCACACCCAGCAGCAGGATATATGCGGCAAACTTGAACGACATCAAGTCGCGCACTTCCGCAATATTGGTCTCGGCCATATTACGAAACATACCGGTATCAATAAGTACACCGTACTGGTTCATGAAGTAAGCCACGCCTGCGCCACTCATGAACAACACGATAAGTACCGGCTTCAATACATATCGGAAAGCAAGTAACGTGAGGATCAGATTGAAGGCGAAGAGCATCAGCATGGCAAACGCCAGGCTTAGCCACAACCCCGACAGGCCGGCAGGAACCGCGGCTTGCAGGTGCTCCCAGAGGAACATGTTGAAGCCGATCAGCAGGTAAAGACTGGCCAGCAGCGTGACCCATTCAGTCCGCAGGGATTTGAAGTTGAGCATCAGCGTTCGCAATCAAGAGTGATTTTCAACCCCCAGGCCAGAAGGCACCGTGGGAAAGTTGGGCGAACTCTAGAAAGGGCGCCATCAAATTTTTGTGAAAAAGACGGTAACAATTTCGTGAAGGTGCGTCTTTTACAAATAATCTCAAAATCATTCAGCTGCCATTCAGCCTGGGCAGCGGCCACAAGCCTGCGCAAAGACAGCTATCCTCAGTGATCAGAGCCTTACCGACAACCCTGACAGAGGTGAAGAAATGCCAGTTCCGCATGATCTGCTCGCTGACCTGCACGTTACCGCTGATGCATTCCAGGCGCTCATTGACAAGGATCAGGACCTGCACAAACTGCACAAGGAGTACAACGCCAAGGACAAGGAGGTGGTCGCCGCCGAAGGCAACGGTACCAACGACGAGGCCGTCAACCGCCTGCGCAAGGAAAGGTTGCTGATCAAGGACAAGATCGAACGGATCATTCATCCGCCCAAATCCTGACAGGCATCTATTGAATCCGCCGGCCTCTTCGCGGGCAAGCCCGCTCCTACATTGAAACACGACACCTGCAGGAGCGGGCTTGACCGCGAAGAGGCCAGCAGCCCTTACACAGCAACCAGCGCTTTCAACGCCCCATCCAGGTCCTCGACCAGGTCACGGTAATCCTCGATACCTACCGACAACCGCAGCAGGTTTTCGCTGATACCCATCACCCCTTTCTGCTCCGGGCTCAGCGAGCAGTGCGACATGCTCCAGGAATGGTTGATCATGCTCTCCACCCCGCCCAGCGAGTCAGCCAGCACAAAAATCTGCAGTGCCTCTACCAGGCGGTTGAGCGCGGCGCGGTCGCCCTTGACCTTCATCGCCACCACTGCCCCGCCACTGCGCATCTGGCGTTTGCACAGTTCATGCTGTGGGTGGCTTTCCAGCCCCGGGTAATAGACCTGCTCGACCTGCGCGTGGCCTTCCAGGAAGCGCGCCACCTGCAGGGCATTGGCGCACTGGCGCTCCATGCGCACATCCAGGGTTTTGAGGCCGCGCAGGGCCAGGTAGCAGTCGAACGGCCCCTGCACCGCACCAATCGCCATGCTGATACGGCGCAGGCGGGCCAGCAGCGCGTCATTGGCTGCCACCACCACACCGCCGGTGAGGTCGGAGTGGCCACCGATGTACTTGCTGGCCGAGTGCATCACCAAGTCCACGCCCAAGGTGATCGGGCGCTGGTTCCACGGTGAGCAGAACGTGTTGTCGATACAGGTAAGAATTCCCCGCGCCCTGGCCAGGTCGCATACCGCCTTGATGTCGACCAGGTGCAGCAACGGGTTGGTCGGCGATTCGATCCAGATCAGCTGGGTTTCCGGCTTGATCGCAGCCGCTACGGCTTCAAGGTCGTTGAGATCGACATAGGTGGTGGTCAGCCCCGAGGTGCGGCTGCGGTAATCTTCCATGATGCGGAATGTGCCACCGTACACGCCGTTCATCACCACCACGTGGGCATCCTTGGGCAGCAGCTCAAGCACGGTTGCGGTGGCATTGACTCCCGAGGCGCAGGCCACAGCGCCCACGCCTTCTTCCAGGGCAGCGACACAGGTTTCGTAGGCATGCCGGGTGGGGTTGCCGACGCGGCTATAGGAATATTCCGGCTTGTCATCCAGGCTGCGCTTGGTGAACGAACTGGCGGTGACGATGGCCGGGAAAATGGCGTTATCGGCAACGCTGAACTGCTCGCCGGCGTGAATGGTACGGGTGGCGAAATTGCGCGGCTTGTCGGACATGGTCAGGCCCATTGGCAGAATGAAAGCTGCAACTATCGCACAACCCAAATCGTCTGGCCTTGGGGTAATCTGTGAAATATTTTTCTGCACGGCCAGCGCACGATATGGACAGTTTCGACCAGCACATTCTTACCCTGCTACAGCGTGATGCCTCGATCTCGCTGAAGGACCTGGCCGAGGCCGTCAACCTGTCCACCACACCGTGCTGGAAGCGGGTCAAGCGCCTGGAAGAAGACGGCTACATACTCGGCCGTGTCGCCCTGCTGGACCCCGAACGGCTGGGGCTGGGGCTTACTGTGTTCGTCCAGCTCAAGACCCAGCGCCACGACAGCGCCTGGCTGGAGCAGTTTGCCGCGACCGTCACCCGGTTCGAGGAAGTGATGGAGTGCTACCGCATGTCCGGCGACTGGGACTACATGCTGCGGGTGGTGGTGGGCGATATCGCGGCGTATGACCGGTTTTACAAAAAGCTGATTACCCGTACCGACGGGCTATCGAACATCACCTCCAGTTTTGCCATGGAGCAGATGAAGTACACCACGGCTTACCCGGTGAATCGCGCCTGACTGGTGCTGGATTCTTCGCGGGTAAACCCGCTCCCACAGGATCACCTCAACCTCAAACGCTGTGGGGTCCTGTAGGAGCGGGTTCACCCGCGAAGGGGCCAGTACAGGCACCCCATCAATCCGTGGCCAACACCGCCGCAATGCGGTTCCCCGCCTTGGCTTTCACGACCTTGATCGCCACGAATTTCGAGGTCGGGGTATAGGTCCCCTCACCATAACTTTCCAGCGGTACCAACGGGTTGGTTTCCGGGTAATACGCCGCCGCCTGCCCCTCCGGCACGTCATACGCCACCAGGCGGAACCCCGAAACCCGCCGCTCCACGCCATCCTCCCACAACGACACAAGGTCCACCTGCTCACCCGGTTCGAAGCCCAGGCGACGGATGTCCGCCTCATTGACGAACACCACTTCACGCAGGCCGAACACCCCACGGTAGCGGTCGTCCAGGCCATACAGGGTGGTGTTGTACTGGTCGTGCGAGCGCAGGGTCTGCAGGATCAGGTCGGGTTTGTCACCCCGGGCCAGCACCTTGGCATTGACCAGCTCCTCGGGCAGCGCGTGGGGCATGAACCGGGCCTTGCCCGTGGCCGTTCGGAAGTTGCGATCGGCGGCGGTGTTACCCAGGTGGAAACCGCCCGGCTGCTGCAAGCGCTCATTGAAGCTGGCGAAACCAGGGATAACGTCTGCGATCATCTGACGAATACGGCTGTAGTCGGCCACCGCAAACTCCCAGTCTATCGGCTGGTTACCCAGCGTAGCCTTGGCCATGCCGGCGATGATCCAGGGCTCCGAGCGCATATGCGGCGAGCGTGGGCGCAACTGGCCGTGGGAGATGTGCACCATGCTGAAGGTGTCCTCCACAGTCACGCCTTGCGGCCCTTCGGCCTGCAGGTCGATTTCGGTACGGCCCAGGCACGGCAGGATCAGCGCATCGCGGCCGGTGACCAGGTGCGAGCGGTTGAGCTTGGTGGAAATCTGCACGGTCAACGCGCAGTTCTGCAGCGCCGCGTGGGTGCGCGCGGTGTCCGGGGTGGCTTGGGCAAAGTTGCCGCCCAAGCCGATGAACACCTTGGCCCGTCCCTCTTCCATGGCTTTGATCGCCAACACCGCGTTGTGCCCATGGGTACGCGGCACACTGAACTGGAAACGTTGTTCGATGGCATCGAGTAGCGCCGCCGACGGCTTCTCATCAATGCCCATGGTACGGTCACCCTGCACGTTGCTGTGGCCACGCACCGGCGACAGGCCTGCGCCGGGTTTGCCGACGTTGCCGCGCAGCAGCTGCAGGTTGACGATTTCCTGCACGGTCGGCACCGAATGGCGATGCTGGGTGACGCCCATGGCCCAACACATGATGACCCGTTCGGCCTTGCGATACATGCGGGCGGCCAGCTCGATCTCGGCCAGGGTCAAGCCCGACTGTTTGACGATGTGCTCCCAGGACGTGGCGTCCACCGTCGCCAGGTAATCGTCGACGCCGCTGGTGTGCTCGGCGATGAAGGCATGGTCGAACACCGCCGGCTCGCCCTTGGCCTGCGCCTCGCGCTCCCATTGCAACAAATATTTGGCAATGCCGCGCATTGCCGCCATGTCCCCACCCAAGGCCGGGCGGAAGTAGGCACTGGAGGTCGGCTCGGAGCCGTTGCTGAGCATTTCGAACGGGTGCTGCGGGTGCTGGAAGCGCTCGAGGCCACGCTCTTTCAGCGGGTTGAAGCAGACTACCTGGGCACCACGCTTGACCGCTTCCCGCAGGGGTTCGAGCATGCGCGGGTGGTTGGTGCCGGGGTTCTGGCCAATGACGAAGATCGCGTCGGCCAGTTCCAGGTCGTGGAACACCACGGTGCCCTTGCCCACCCCGAGGGTTTCCGACATGCCCGCGCCGCTGGCTTCGTGGCACATGTTCGAGCAATCAGGGAAGTTGTTGGTGCCGTAAGCGCGCACGAACAGTTGGTAGAGGAACGCCGCCTCGTTGCTGGCCCGGCCCGAGGTGTAGAACTCGGCCTCATCTGGCGACTGAAGCGCATGCAGGTGCCTGGCGACCAGCTCGAAGGCCTCCTGCCAGGTGGTTTCGACATAGTGGTCGGTGGCGGCGTCGTAACGCATCGGGTGGGTGAGGCGGCCCTGGTATTCGAGCCAGTAGTCGGTCTGCTCCTTCAACGCGCTGACGCTGTATTTGGCGAAGAAAGCCGGGTCGACCGAGCGGCCGGTGGCTTCCCAGTTGACCGCCTTGGCGCCGTTCTCGCAGAACTTGACCATGTCGCTTTCCGGCGACTCGCCCCAGGCACAGCCGGGGCAGTCGAAGCCGCCGTTCTGGTTGGTCTTGAGCATGGCCCGCAGGTTCTTGAAGGCATTTTCGCTGCCCAGCCAGCTCTTGGTCACGCTTTTCAGCGCCCCCCAGCCGGCGGCGGCGCCCTTGTAGTCCCTGATGTGTTCGTCCTGGCTCATGCGATGAATCCTCACGCTTCGATGCTTTTTTCCAGCCTATGGAGCGTGGGGAGGGGGCGTCCAATCGAAAGATCTTACGGCGTGATAAGCGGTTTCGATCATGGGCTTCCTGGTGCTTGCCGTGCCATCTTCAGCGCCAGTGAGATCGAGCGCCGCCCGCGCGGCGCATCGCGAGCTGCGCTCGCTCCTACGTTTGTTTCGGGCCAGTGACGCCTGTGACAGGCGCGCGCGACCGCCTGGTTTGTACGACGCGAGAGCGAGCCATGCGCCAAGGCGTGCACGATCGCCTGGTTTGTGCGACGCGATATCGAGCCATGCACCAAGGCGTGCGCGCGCAAATCCCCAGGCATCATTGGCCCGAAACAAACGTAGGAGCGAGCGTAGCTCGCGATGCGCCGCGCGGGCGGCGCTCGATCTCACTGGCGCTGAAAATGCCAAGCCGAGTGATAGAGGCCATCGATCAACCAGTAGGACAAAGCAATTTGACGCCCCTGCCCCCAGGTTATAGCTTGGAGTCATGCCCCAACCCCTTCGAGATTCGAGTGCGAACGTGGAACAGAACAGCCGGGCCCTGATCGACGGCTTCAACCGGAAAATCGACTACCTGCGGATGTCGGTCACCGACCGCTGTGACTTCCGTTGCGTGTACTGCATGGCCGAAGACATGCAGTTTCTGCCGCGCCAGCAAATCCTCAGTCTCGAAGAACTGTTCCAGGTGGCCGAGCGCTTTGTCGCCCTCGGCACCCGCAAGATCCGCCTGACGGGTGGCGAGCCACTGGTACGCCAGGGCATCGTCGACCTGTGTGGGCGCATCGCCGCCCTGCCCGGCCTGCACGAGCTGTGCCTGACCAGCAACGGCTCGCAACTCGGACGCCTGGCTCAGCCGCTGTTCGACGCCGGCGTGACACGCCTGAACATCAGCCTGGATAGCCTGGATGCCGACCGTTTCAAGCAACTGACCCGCACCGGCGACCTTGCCCAGGTAATCGCCGGCATCGACGCCGCACGCCAGGCCGGTTTCAAACGCACCAAGCTCAACTGCGTGGTACTCAAAGGCCGTAACGACCATGAACTGGTCGATCTGGTGCGCTTTGCCATCGAACGCGAGCTGGACATCACCTTCATCGAGGAAATGCCGCTGGGGGTGATAAGCGAGCATGAACGTGACGAATCGTTCTGCTCCAGCGATGAAGTTCGTGAACGCCTGGCCGAGCAGTTCACGCTGATCGAATCGACCGAATCGTCCATGGGGCCGGCCCGCTACTGGCGCCTGGCCGAAGCCAAAAACACCCGGGTCGGCTTCATTTCACCGCACAGCCACAACTTCTGCGCCACCTGCAACCGCGTACGCCTTACCGTCGAAGGCCGCCTGCTGTTGTGCCTGGGCAACGAACACTCGGTAGACCTCAAGCACGTGCTGCGCGCCCATCCTGGCAACCCCGAACGCCTGGAAAAGGCCATTCGCGACTCGCTGCACCTCAAGCCCTATCGCCATCACTTCGAAGTCGGTGGCGATGTGCAGATCCTGCGCTTCATGAACATGACCGGCGGCTGAGCAGCCGTCTCAGGACTTCCATGATCGTCCCGCCCTCCCCCGATGTGCTGCGCGTGCTGTTCACCCTCAAGGGGTCGATCGTTAAACGCATTGCCCTGCGCTGCCTGACGGTGACACTGCTGGCCGCGCTGATCGTGCTGGTCGAGCGGCATTTCCCAGCGTATTTCTACCCGGTCAGCGCCACGCCATTCACCTTGCTGGGCCTGTCGCTGTCGATCTTCATGAGCTTTCGCAACAACGCGTGCTACGACCGTTGGTGGGAGGGGCGCAAGGCCTGGGGCAAGCTGATTATAGAAACTCGCTCGTTCGTGCGCGAAAGCATGGTGATCGCCGACGAAACACTGCGCAACGAACTGCTGCGCAACTTGTGTGGCTTCGCTCATGCACTCAATGCCCGGCTGCGTAACGAGGACGAACGGGCAGCTGCCAGACCGTGGCTGGCCCAGGCCGATGCGATCAGCCCGCACAATGTGTGCGACGGTATCCTGCGTGAAATCGGCGAACACTGTTCACGGTTGGCCGCGCAGCAACAGATCAGCGAATGGCGCTACAACCTGCTGGAACAACGCCTGGTGGGCCTGACCGAAGTGCAGGCCACCTGCGAGCGGATCAAGGGCACGCCCTTGCCGTTCCCCTACACGCTGCTGCTGCACCGTACCATCTATATTTTCTGCCTGCTGCTGCCGTTTGCCCTGGCCGAGCCGCTGGGCTGGCTGGCACCACTGTTCACCACCATCGTGGGGTACACGTTCTTCGGGCTGGATGCGATCGGCAACGAGCTGGAAGACCCGTTCGGGCGCGATGAGAACGACCTGCCGACCGATGCCATGGTGCGCACGGTGGAGCGCGATGTGCTGGCCGGATTGGGGGAACAGCAGTTGCCGCCGGCCTTGTTGCCGGTGGGGTATGTGTTGAGCTGACCGTGGGTGGTTGCCTGTTCTGGCCTCTTCGCGGGTAAACCCGCTCCTACAAGGCACAGCAGAGGGCCCGAAACCTGTGCTGTACCTTGCACCGGATAACCCTCAGCCCCGGCTTGCGCAGGCCTCGATCGGCAACAGGTGTTTGACGAAGTTGCATGGCCGGTGCCGTGCATCCAGCTGCTCTGCCAGAATCCCTTCCCAGGCGGTGCGGCAGGCCCCGGTCGAGCCCGGCAGGCAGCACACCAATGTGCGGTTGGACAACCCGGCCAATGCCCGGCTCTGTACGGTCGAGCTGCCAATATCGAGAATCGACAATGCCCGGAACAACTCGCCAAACCCATCGATACGCTTGTCCAGCAGGCACTCGACTGCTTCGGGTGTGCTGTCGCGCCCGGTAAAGCCGGTACCGCCGGTGATCAGCACCACCTGCACCTGTTCATCGGCAATCCAGCTGGCCACCTGAGCGCGGATCTTGTACAGGTCGTCCTTGAGCAGCGCTCGCGCCACCAGCCGGTGACCGACCTCGACCGAGCGGTTGGCCAGTAGCGCGCCGGAAGTATCGCTATCGTAGGTACGGGTGTCGCTGACAGTCAGCACGGCGATGTTCAGCGGTACGAAGACCGCATCAAGTTGGACGCGCACGGTGAAGCTCCTTGAAGGGCATTTTCACCACGCTAGAGGCATACCCCCAGAGGCGTCCAATCGATATGACGTACCGGCCGATCAATGACATCTATCGCAGACGTGGGTTAAGGTCTGCATAACCATACGCCAGGCACTTCCATGGACATCAAGCAGCTCAAGTTCCTCATCGCCCTCGACCAGACCCGCCACTTCGGCCAGGCGGCGGCGCTGTGCCATATCACTCAGCCGACGCTGTCCATGCGCCTGCGCAACCTGGAAGACGAACTGGACCTGGTGCTGGTCAAGCGGGGCCAGCGCTTCGAAGGTTTCACCGAGGCCGGCGAGCGCATCCTGGCCTGGGCCCGCACCCTGCTCGCTGCCCACGACGGCCTGCAGGCCGAGGCTGCCAGTTGTCGTGGCCAGGTGGTCGGCAGCCTGCGCCTGGGCACGGTGCCGCTGGCCAGTTTCAACCCCATGCACCTGCTGCTGCCCCTGCGCGAAAAATACCCCGAACTGCACTTTCAGCTCAGCTCGCTGAGTTCGGAACAGGTACTCGACGGCCTCAGCCGCAACCAGCTCGACCTGGGTATCTGCTACCTGGACCAGGTCAATACCAGCTTCTTCGAAGTGATCGAACTCGGCACCACCACCATGGGCCTGCTGCACGACACGCGGCACTTCCAGTTCGCCAGCGACCAGTTGCGCTGGGACGAGCTCGGCGATATTCCGCTGGGGCTGCTGAGCAAAGGCATGCACTACCGCCAGTCTCTGGACCTGAGCTTCCGTAGCCGTGGTCTTGAACCCAATGCGGTGCTTGAGAGCGACTCGAGCTTCCAGCTTATCCAGGCCATCAACACCGGCATATGTTGCGCGATCATGCCACTGGACTGCGGCCTGGAAGACCTCAGCGAGCACCTGCGAATCCTGCCGGTGGCCGACGCCGCCATCCTTAGCCCGGTCGGGCTGCTGCTGCGCCGCAGCGAGCCGCGCTCGGCGATTGCCGAGCAATGCTTTGCCGAGGCGCGTGGGCTGTTTCAGGCCACCTGATCGGCGGTAGCCTGTCGATACTGGCGCGGCGTAAAGCCGGTCAGTTGCTTGAACTGGCGGCTGAAGGCGCTGTGATCGGTGTAGCCGCAGCGCATCGCCACTTCAGTGATCGGCAGCTCCGAATGCAGCAGGCGATGGGCATGCTCCAGGCGCGCCTTGTGGATCATCTGCCGGGGCGTGAGGTGGAACACCCGCTTGCAGTAGCGTTCCAGTTGAGCCACGGAGATACCAGCGATGCGGGTCAGCTCGCCCATGCTGATCGGCTGATGAAAATGCCGGCGGATGTGCTCGTCAACCGCCGCCAGGCGCTGATAGGCAGGGTGGCTGTCGGCGGCTGACTGCAAGTCGACCGAGATGCCGACCAGGCCGATGATTTCGCTGGCAGGGTTGTACAGCGGGCGCTTGTGGGTCAGGCACCAGCCGGGCTCACGGCTGCCGTAGAGGTGCAGCTCCAACTGGTCCTCCAGCACCAGGCCTTCCTTGAGAACACGTCGATCCTGCTCGGTATAGCCGGGGCCAAACTGTGCCGGAAATACCTCGGCGCTGGTCTTGCCTAGCAGCGGTTGCAGGCGCTTGAGGCCACAGCGCTGGACCAGTGTGTTGTTGGCCAACGCATAGCGGGCAGCAGAATCCTTGATGAAGATTGCGGCGTTGGGGATGGCGTCGAGCATCGGCAACAACAGCGATACTCCGGCGAGCAGGGCCTCAAGGGTGGCGGGGCGGTGCTGGTCGAGGGACTGGTAGAGGGTTGCCAGGGGGGCGTCGGTCATCTGTCGGTTCTCTGCTGGCTGGGCCGGCCTCTTCGCGGGTGAACCCGCTCCTACAGGGCCCCCACAGATTTCGAATTCTGCGCCGTACCTGTAGGAGCGGGTTCACCCGCGAAAGGGCCGGCACTAGCACTGCATCTCTCAAACCCTTATCCGGTATGGCTTTGAGCCTATCCCCCCGCTTTGCGCCTTACCACTGTTTTTCTGCAACTGTGCCGATTTCGTCATTCCCTGTGCAGAAAACCATCAAGAACCGCCGCCCGGATCGGTCCACTCTATGCCCCACGCAAGCCGCCCAAGTCCTACAAGAGCGCGGCCCAAAAAGCCGCATCTCGTGACATCAGACCTGCCTATCCAATAACCAACAAAAAGGCGAACCCATGTCAGGCAAATTCAAAAAACAGTTATCACTGCTGGACCTCACCTTCATCGGCCTAGGCGCCATCTTCGGCTCCGGTTGGCTGTTTGCCGCCAGCCATGTCTCGGCCATCGCCGGCCCGGCCGGCATCCTCTCCTGGTTCCTGGGCGGGTTCGCCGTACTGTTGCTGGGCATCGTCTACTGCGAGCTGGGCGCCGCCTTGCCCCGGGCCGGTGGCGTGGTGCGCTACCCGGTGTACTCGCACGGCCCGCTGTTGGGCTACCTGATGGGCTTCATCACCCTGATCGCCTTTTCCAGCCTGATCGCCATCGAAGTAGTCGCCTCACGCCAATACGCCGCCGCCTGGTTTCCCGGGCTCACCAAGGCCGGCTCCAGCGACCCGACCGTGCTCGGCTGGCTGGTGCAGTTCGCCTTGCTGGGGCTGTTTTTCTTCCTCAACTACCGCAGCGTGAAAACCTTCGCCAAGGCCAACAACCTGGTCAGCGTGTTCAAGTTCATCGTGCCACTGCTGGTGATCGGCGTGCTGTTCACCTTCTTCAAACCGGAAAACTTCGAGGTCCAGGGCTTTGCCCCGTTCGGTCTGTCCGGGGTGGAAATGGCGGTATCCGCCGGTGGCATCATCTTCGCCTACCTGGGCCTGACGCCGATCATTTCGGTGGCCAGCGAGGTGAAGAACCCGCAACGCACCATCCCCATTGCACTGATCTTGTCGGTACTGCTGTCCACCGCCATCTACGCGCTGCTGCAACTGGCTTTCCTTGGCAGCGTGCCGACCGAAATGCTGGCCAACGGCTGGGCCAGCGTGACCAAGGAGCTGGCACTGCCCTACCGTGACATCGCCCTGGCCCTGGGTGTGGGCTGGCTCGCCTACCTGGTGGTGGCCGACGCAGTGATCTCGCCAAGCGGCTGCGGCAACATCTACATGAACGCCACCCCACGCGTGATCTATGGCTGGGCGCAGACCGGCACCTTCTTCAAGTACTTCACCCGCATCGATGCAGAATCCGGCATCCCGCGCCCGGCCCTGTGGCTGACGTTTGGCTTGTCGGTATTCTGGACCCTGCCGTTCCCATCGTGGGAAGCGCTGATCAACGTGGTGTCCGCCGCCCTGGTGCTGAGCTACGCCGTGGCCCCGGTCAGCGTCGCCGCCCTGCGCCGCAATGCACCACACATGCCGCGCCCGTTCCGGGTCAAGGGCATGGCCGTGCTTGGTCCGCTGTCGTTCATCATCGCTGCACTGATCGTGTACTGGTCGGGCTGGAACACCGTGTCGTGGCTGCTGGCCCTGCAGATCGTGATGTTCGTGCTGTACCTGCTGTGCAGCCGTTTCGTACCCACCCAGCACCTGTCGCTGGCCCAGCAAGTTCGCTCGTCGGCGTGGCTGATCGGGTTCTACGCGGTGACCATCCTGCTGTCGTGGCTGGGCAGCTTCGGCGGCCTGGGCGTCATCGGCCACCCATTCGACACCGTGGTCGTGGCGGCCTGCGCACTGGGCATCTACTACTGGGGCGCCGCCACGGGTGTGCCTGCCCACCTGGTGCGTCTGGAAGGCGACGACGAAAGCGAAGCCTGCGCTGAAACCATTAACGGCCGCCCTGTCGCCGTCGCTTCCTGATCTTATAAGCAAGGGACAAGCCCATGAAACAGATTCACGTCATCGACTCCCACACGGGTGGCGAACCAACCCGCCTGGTGATGAAGGGCTTTCCGCAACTGCGGGGCCGAAGCATGGCCGAACAGCGTGACGAACTGCGCGAACTGCACGACCGGTGGCGCCGCGCCTGCCTGCTGGAGCCACGCGGCAACGATGTGCTGGTTGGCGCGCTGTACTGCCCGCCAGTGTCGGCCGACGCCACCTGCGGAGTGATCTTCTTCAACAACGCCGGTTACCTGAACATGTGCGGCCACGGCACCATCGGCCTGGTCGCCTCGTTGCAGTACCTGGGCCTGATCACACCGGGTGAGCACAAGATCGACACCCCGGTCGGCCAGGTCAGCGCCACCTTGCATGAAGATGGCGCCATCACCGTCGCCAACGTGCCCTCCTACCGCTACCGCCAGCATGTGGCGGTGGACGTGCCCGGCCATGGCGTGGTGCGCGGCGACATTGCCTGGGGCGGCAACTGGTTTTTCCTTGTGTCCGAACACGGCCAGCGCATTGCGCTGGATAACCGCGAGGCGCTGACCGAGTACACCTGGGCCATGCTCAAGGCCCTGGAGGCCCAGGGCATCACCGGCGAAAACGGCGCCCCCATCGACCACATCGAGCTGTTCGCCGACGACCTCGACGCCGACAGCCGCAACTTCGTGATGTGCCCCGGCAAGGCCTACGACCGCTCCCCATGCGGCACAGGCACCAGCGCCAAGCTGGCCTGCCTGGCCGCCGACGGCAAGCTTGCCGAAGGCCAGACCTGGGTGCAGGCCAGCATCACCGGCAGCCAGTTCCATGGCCGCTACACGCGCGACGGCGAACGCATTCGTCCGTTCATCACCGGCCGCGCCTACATGACCGCCGACAGCACCCTGCTGATCGACGAACAGGACCCTTTCGCCTGGGGCATCTGACCCCGGCCTTTCCCGACTGAACATTGCCAGGAGTGACAACAATGAATGACAACATCTTCACCGGCACCATGCCCGCCCTGATGACCCCCTGCACCGCCGAGCGCAAACCGGACTTCGACGCCCTGGTGCGCAAGGGTCGCGAGCTGATCGAGGCCGGCATGAGCGCGGTGGTGTACTGCGGCTCGATGGGTGACTGGCCACTGCTGACCGAGGCCGAGCGCCAGGAAGGCGTGGCGCGCCTGGTGGCGGCCGGTATCCCGACCATTGTCGGCACCGGCGCGGTGAACACCCGTGAGGCGGTTTCGCATGCTGCACACGCCGCCAAGGTTGGCGCCGCCGGCCTGATGGTCATCCCCCGCGTGCTCAGCCGCGGTGCTTCACTGATCGCCCAGAAGCACCACTTCTCGGCCATCCTCGCTGCCGCGCCGAAACTGCCGGCGGTGATCTACAACAGCCCTTACTACGGCTTTGCCACCCGCGCCGACCTGTTCTTCGAACTGCGCAGCGAGTTCCCCAACCTGATCGGCTTCAAGGAGTTCGGCGGTGGCGCCGACCTGCGCTACGCCGCCGAACACATCACCTCCAAGGATGACGATGTCACCCTGATGGTCGGTGTCGACACCCAAGTGGTGCATGGCTTCGTCAATTGCAACGCCACCGGCGCCATCACCGGCATCGGCAATGCCCTGCCGCGGGAAGTGCTGCAACTGGTGAGCCTGAGTAAACAGGCGGCCAAAGGCGACGCCCGTGCCCGCCGCCTGGCGCGCGAGCTGGAAGCGGCGCTGGCGGTGCTGTCGTCGTTCGATGAAGGCTGCGACCTGGTGTTGTATTACAAGCACCTGATGGTGCTCAACGGCGACACCGAGTACAGCCTGCACTTCAACGAGACCGACGTACTGACCGACGCTCAGCGCAACTATGCCGAACAGCAGTACACGCTGTTCCGCAGCTGGTACGCCAGCTGGTCGGCTGAGCAGAACATCGCCTGAGCAGCCACTGCTCTCCCTGTGGGAGCGGGCGTGCCCGCGAATCAGGCGACCCGGTGCATGGCACCGGCTTCGCCGGTGTTCGCGGGTGAACCCGCTCCTACAGGGGTCGTAATCCCCCCCCATGCATCTGCATTAGATTTCCAAGGAGGCTACATGCCCCTCACAGGCAACCTGCTGATCGGCCAGAGGCCGGTAACCGGCAGCCGCGAAGCCATCCGTGCCATCGACCCAAGTACCGGTCAGACGTTGGAACCGGCCTACCTCGGCGGCACAGGCGAACACGTGGCCCAGGCCTGCGCCCTGGCCTGGGCGGCATTCGACGCCTACCGCGAAACATCGCTCGAACAACGAGCAGAGTTCCTTGAAGCCATCGCCACACAGATCGAGGCCATCGGCGATGCCCTGATCGACCGCGCCGTGGCCGAAACCGGCCTGCCCAAGGCGCGCATTCAGGGCGAGCGTGGTCGTACCTGCACCCAGCTACGCACCTTTGCCCGGGTAGTGCGGGCCGGCGAATGGCTGGACGTGCGGGTCGACAGCGCCCTGCCTCAGCGCCAGCCACTCCCCCGCGCTGATCTGCGCCAGCGCCAGGTGGCCCTGGGGCCAGTCGCCGTGTTTGGCGCCAGCAATTTCCCGCTGGCCTTCTCGGTGGCCGGTGGTGACACCGCGTCGGCACTGGCCGCTGGCTGCCCAGTGGTGGTCAAGGCCCACAGTGCCCACCCCGGCACCAGCGAGCTGGTCGGCCAGGCGGTGGCGCAAGCGGTGAAGCAGTGCGGCTTACCGGAGGGTGTGTTCTCGCTGCTTTATGGCTCGGGCCGCGAAGTGGGCATTGCCCTGGTCAGCGACCCACGTATCAAAGCCGTTGGTTTCACCGGTTCGCGCAGCGGTGGCATAGCGCTGTGCCAGGCCGCCCAGGCGCGCCCGGAGCCTATTCCGGTGTATGCCGAAATGAGTTCGATCAACCCGGTGTTCCTGTTCGACGCCGCCCTGCAAACCCGTGCCGAAGCACTGGCACAAGGTTTCGTCGCCTCGCTGACCCAGGGCGCCGGCCAGTTCTGCACCAACCCTGGCCTGGTAATCGCCCGGCAGGGGCCGGCATTGCAGCGGTTCATCACTGCAGCCGCCGGGTACGTGCAGCAGGCCGCCGCCCAAACCATGCTCACCCCCGGCATTTTCAGTGCCTACCAGGCCGGTATCGCAGCCCTGGCAGACAACCCCTGTGCCCAAACCATCGCCAGTGGCCAAACCGATCAGCGCCCCAACCAGTGCCAGGCACAGTTGTTCGTGACCCAGGCCGAAGCGTTTCTCGCCGACCCGGCGTTGCAGGCTGAGGTGTTCGGTGCAGCGTCGCTGGTCGTTGCCTGCACCGACGATGAGCAGGTCCGCCAGGTAGCGGAACACCTGGAAGGTCAGCTGACCGCCACCCTGCAACTGGACGAGGCCGACATCGACAGCGCTCGCGCCCTGCTACCCACCCTTGAGCGTAAGGCCGGGCGCATTCTGGTCAATGGCTGGCCGACCGGCGTCGAGGTGTGCGATGCCATGGTCCACGGCGGGCCGTTCCCGGCCACTTCCGATGCCCGCACCACCTCGGTGGGCACGGCGGCGATCCTGCGTTTCCTGCGCCCGGTTTGCTACCAGGACTTCCCCAATGCGCTGCTGCCGCAAGCGTTGAAACACGGCAACCCGCTGCAGCTGCGGCGCCTGCTTGATGGTAAACGGGAAGACTGAGCATGGTCGAAACCGCTGAAACCGATATCGCCGTGGTGGGCGCCGGCATTGTCGGCGTCACCTGTGCCCTGCAACTGACCCGCCAGGGCCATCGGGTAATGCTGGTCGACCGCCAGGCACCCGGCCTCGGCGCGTCTTTCGGCAATGCCGGGCACCTGGCAACCGAGCAAGTGTTTCCGATTGCCGACCTGTCGATCCTCAAGCGCCTGCCTCGCATGCTGCTCGACCCGATGGGCCCGCTGCGCCTGGACTGGAAATACCTGCCCAAGGCCATGCCGTGGTTCACGCGGCTGCTGCTCAACCTGCGCCAGGCGCCGTTCCAGCGCAGCGTGGCTGGCATCCGCACGTTGAACGAAGGCAGCTTGGGCGCCTGGCACCGGCTGTTGGGCTCGATCGGGCGCAGCGAATTGTTTCAAGAGGATGGTTCGTTGCTGGTGTTCGAGAAGCCTGAGTCACGCCAGACACTGGAGGCGTTGCGCACACGCATGCAACAGCAGGCGGTGCCGGTGGACTTCTGGTCGGCCGAAACCGTGCGTGAAGCGGCGCCGCAACTCAGCCCGTCACTGTTGGGCGGACTGTTCTTTCCGTGCACCGGGCACTTCATCGACCCTTATCGGGTGGTGTGCGAATTGTTCGAAGCGGCCAAGGCCAGCGGGGTGCGCTTTGTCCAGGCGCAGGTCGATGGTGGGCAGTTGCACAGTGCCGGCGTGAGCCTTGCCAGCGACCAAGGCATGCTCAATGCCCGCCAGGTGCTTGTCAGCTGTGGCGCCCATTCTGCGAAACTGACCGCCGCGCTGACAGGCACGCGGGTGCCGCTGGATACAGAGCGCGGCTACCATCTGATGTTGCCAGGTGAGCACCAGCGCCTGCCGTTTGCGGTCACCTCGCTTGAGCGCAAGTTCATCATGACGCCCATGGCC
Source organism: Pseudomonas sp. LTR0 (assembly GCF_036630035.1). Taxonomy (NCBI): domain Bacteria; kingdom Pseudomonadati; phylum Pseudomonadota; class Gammaproteobacteria; order Pseudomonadales; family Pseudomonadaceae; genus Pseudomonas; species Pseudomonas sp. LTR0. Next base: position 1,313,076 of record NZ_CP123734.1, on the reverse strand, counting down.
GATGGCTTGCGCCTGGCTGGCACTGTGGAGTTTGCCGGGCTGCAGGCACCGCCGAGCATGCAACGGGCTTGGCAATTGCACCGGTTGAGCAAGGGGTTGTTCCGGCACGACTTGAGCGTCGAAGGGGCAACGCCGTGGATGGGGTTCAGGCCTTCGTTGCCGGACTCGCTGCCCGTGATCGACAGGGTGTGCGATGGGCGGGTGCTGTTGGCGTTTGGGCATCAGCACCTGGGGCTGACTCAGGCGGCGGTGACGGCGGAATGGGTGGGGCGGCTGGCTGAGCAGGCTGGTGGGCCTGAGATGGCTGCATACCGACTGGATCGGTTTTAGCCTTTACCGGCCTCTTCGCGGGCAAGCCCGCTCCCACAGAGAGGGTGCAGCATCTGAAACCTGTGGTGTCTCTGTGGGGACGGGCTTGCCCGAGAAAGGGCTGCAAAGCAGCCCCTCCAAACCTCAGCGGTAACGCTCGAGCCAGTGCGCATACGGTGCCGGCAAGGTCCAGGAGGCTTTTTCCACCCCCAGTTCCTTGGCCGCAAAGTAAGCCCAGTGCGGGTCGGCCAGGTGCGCGCGCCCTACCGAAACCAGATCCAGCTGGTTGGCCTGCAATGCGGCCTCCGCCAACTGCGGCGTACCAAAGCCCCACGCCGACGTCACGGGCAGCTTTGCCTCGCGGCGCACGCGCTCGGCAATAGGCCCCATGAACGCGGGCCCCCAGGGGATGTTGGTGTCGGGAATGGTGAAGCCGACACTCACGCTCAGCAGGTCGAGCCCACCGGCCTTGAAGCGACGGGCCAGTTCGATCGACTCTTCCAGGGTCTGCTCATCACGGCCATCATATTCCAACACACCAAAGCGCGCGGTCAGCGGCAGGTTCTCCGGCCACACTTCGCGCACGGCGGCCAGTGTTTCCAGCAGGAAGCGGCTGCGGTTGTCGAAGCTGCCACCGTAGGCATCGGTGCGCTTGTTGGAGTGCTCAGAGAAGAAGCTCTGACCCAGGTAGCCATGGGCAAAGTGCAGTTCGATCCACTCGAAGCCGGCATCACGCGCACGGCGGGCAGCATCGACGAAGTCCTGCTTGACCCGGGCGATATCGTCCAGCGTCATTTCCCGTGGCACCTTCGGCAGGTGCGCGCCAAAGGCAATGGCAGACGGGGCAATGGTCTCCCAGCCGCGCGTGTCGTCGGCGGCAATGTGATCATCACCCTCCCACGGGCGGTTGGCGCTGGCCTTGCGCCCGGCGTGGGCAATCTGGATACCCGGCACGGAACCGGCAGCCTTGATGGCCTGCACCACCGGTACGAACGCCTGAGCGTGGGCATCGCTCCAGATACCGGCGCAACCGGGGGTGATACGCCCTTCCGGCGCCACAGCAGTGGCCTCGACCACCAGCAAGCCCGCACCACCACGGGCCAGCCCGGCCAGGTGCACATGGTGCCAGTCGTTGATCATGCCGTCTTCGGCCATGTATTGGCACATCGGCGGAATGGCAATGCGGTTTCGCAGGGTGACGTCTTTGAGGGTGTAGGGTTCGAATAGCGCGGACATGGGAAACTCCGGGGTCATTTGATTACTGTTGTTCGATCATAATCGAACTATGGCAATTAATGAAACCCCCGTTATCATGTCAACCATGCGAGCCTATAAACATCCCAACCCCGAAGACCTTATCCTTGAACGCCTGCTCTATGCGCTCAGCGACCCCGTGCGCCTGGAAATCGTCCGCCACCTGGCCGGCGTGGCCGAGGCCAGCTGTGGCGAGCTGGACGGAGGTCGGCCGAAGTCGAGCATGTCCCATCACTTCCGTGTGTTGCGTGATGCAGGGTTGGTGCAAACCCGCAATGTCGGGACTACCCATATGAATTCGCTGCGTAGCGAGATGCTGGATAAGCGGTTCCCGGGGTTGCTGGAGTGCATACTGCGCCAGCAGTGATACCTGTGCAGGCCTCTTCGCGGGTGAACCCGCTCCTACAGGGATGGCGATAAGCCTGAGGGTTGCGCTGTGCTTGGCAAAAAAAAGCCACGAGGTCTCCCCCGTGGCTAGTTTCACAGCAATGGTCGATTACAGCGCCATGTCGTTCTCGGGCTTGCTCTCAACCGGGTCGCTCGCCGCGCCACCGAATTCAACGCTGGCGTCGATCACCGGCGGTTTCCCCAGCTGCAGCACTTCAGCGGTGTAGTTCCACTCTTTCTGGGTGGCCGCTGCCGAATCGTTCAGCTTGGTGCCGTAGCTCGGCACGATTTCCTTGATCTTGGCCTGCCACTCTGGGGTAGCGACCTTCTCCTTGAACACCGTTTCCAGCACGTGCAGCATGATCGGCGCAGCAGTCGAAGCACCCGGCGAGGCACCCAGCAGCCCAGCGATGGTGCGGTCTTCGGACGCCACCACTTCAGTGCCCAGCTTCAGCACGCCGCCCTTCTCGGCATCACGTTTGATGATTTGCACGCGCTGGCCGGCCTGCCACAGGCGCCATTCTTCTTTCTTGGCGTTCGGGAAGTAGGTGCGCAGGGCTTCGAAGCGGTCATCGTCAGACAGCATCAGCTGGCCAGCGAGGTACTCGACCAGTGGGTACTGGTCGATACCGACTTTGGTCATCGGCCACACGTTGTGGGTGGTGGTGCTGCTCAGCAGGTCCAGGTACGAGCCATTCTTCAGGAACTTGGTCGAGAAGGTGGCGAACGGGCCAAACAGGATCACGCGCTTGCCATCCAGCACACGGGTGTCCAGGTGCGGGACCGACATGGGTGGTGCACCGGTCGAGGCGATACCATAGGCCTTGGCCATGTGCTGCATGGCCACGGTCGGGTTCTCGGTCACCAGGAACGAACCGCCTACCGGGAAGCCTGCGTATTCCTTGGCTTCCGGAATACCCGACTTCTGCAGCAGCTTCAATGCGCCGCCGCCGGCACCGATGAACAGGAATTTGGCGTCGGTGGCCGACTCGGTGCCGTCCTTCAGGTTCTTGTATTCGACGTGCCAGGAGCCGTCCTTGTTGCGGGTGATGTCCTGCACTTCGCTGGACAGCTTCAGGTCGAAGCCTTTCTGGGTCTGCAGGTGGCCGACGAACTGACGGGTGATCTCGCCAAAGTTGACGTCGGTGCCGATTGGCGTCCAGGTCACGGCCAGCTTCTGGTTCGGGTCGCGGCCTTCCATCATCAGCGGGACCCACTTGGCGATCTGCGCGTGGTCCTCGGAGTACTGCATCGGGCGGAACAGCGGGCTGGTCTGCAGTGCGTCGTAACGTTTCTTGAGGAACTTGATGTTGTCATCGCCCCACACGAAGCTCATGTGCGGTGTGGTGTTGATGAACGAGTGCGGGTTCTTCAGTACGCCCTGGCGTACCTGCCACGACCAGAACTGGCGGGAGATCTGGAAGGCTTCGTTGATTTCGATGGCCTTGGAGATGTTGACGTTGCCGTCTTTGTCTTCCGGGGTGTAGTTCAGCTCGGCCAGCGCGGAGTGGCCGGTACCGGCGTTGTTCCAGCCGTTGGAGCTTTCTTCGGCCACGCCATCCAGGCGCTCGACCATTTCCATCGACCAGCTTGGCTCCAGCTCGTGCAGCCACACGGCCAGGGTGGAGCTCATGATGCCGCCGCCGACCAGCAGCACGTCTACTTTTTTGGTTTCTGCAGCGTGCGCTTGAATGACGCTTGCAGCGACCGCCAGACCCAGCAAGGTCTTGCCAGCTTTCTTGAACATTGATCATTTCCAGTCAGGAGAACAGAGTGAGGGCCTGTGGCTGGCCCCGGTAAAGCGTGTTCTTCAGCGCAGGCTTGTTGTTGATCATTGTTCAGCAGCCAGAGAACCAGAAAACGACTCGGCCTTTAGTCGAATTGACCGACAAGGCTGAATCGTTTTTCCGATTGTATCTGAAATGCCAGCACAAACAAATTGCAGGCCGGAGCGTCAAGGCGACCGGTTGCCCCAGCGGCAGAATGTCACGCCAAAAAACAAAAACCCCCGACCATGTACATGACCGGGGGCCTTGGATCACGCCGCAAGCGTCGCGATCAGGGTACCGCCAAGATTACTGCTGCTGAGGCAGTTTATCGATCGGGCCGCAGCCACCGATGATCTTGGAGATGGAAACCGAAGGGTGGAACAGGTAGTCGTAGGTGCAGTTTTTCGGTTGGTTGTAAACTTGGCCAGTGCAACCCGACAGCAGGGCAACACCCGAAACGACAGCAACGGCAACGGTGGCCTTGAACAGCTTTTTCATTACTCAGTCCTTTAAATGAATCATCTTCGACCATCGTCTGATGGCCGCGGAATCATACAGACTCCAGGCATTGGATCCAAGCCGCACTTGGCACAGGTTCTTTGCAACTGTGCAACAACAGGTTGAAAAGCGCGCCGTTGGCGACGATAGTTCAGCGCACTGCCTTCGCAATGCCCAACAGGAACTCACCATGCTTGGCGTCACCGACTACGGCGCATTCGTCATCGCCTTCCTCATTCTTCTGGCCATCCCCGGCCCGGGCAATTTCGCCCTGATCACCGCCACCGGCAAGGGCGGTATCAAGGCAGGCCTGGCCGCGACCTGTGGCGTAATCGTGGGCGACCAGGTGCTGCTGTGGCTGGCGGTAGCCGGCGTCGCCACCCTGCTGGCCACCTACCCTGCCGCCTTTCATATGGTGCAGTGGGCGGGGGCTGCATACCTGGCCTACCTGGGCCTGCGCATGCTGCTGAGCAAACCCGGTGGTGCAGCACACACCTGCCGCATGGACAACGGCCAGTACCTGCGCCAGACCATGATGATCACCCTGCTCAACCCCAAGGCGATCATGTTCTACATGGCGTTTTTCCCGCTGTTCGTCGACCCGGTGAAGCACCAAGGGCTGGTGACGTTCGGTTTCATGGCGGCGACAGTGGCGGTGGTGACCTTCCTGTATGGGCTGATTGCCGTGGTGCTGACCCATCAACTGGCCGAGCGCATGCGCGCCAACCCGCGAATTGCCAATATGTTCGAGCGACTGGCGGGGGCTTGCCTGGTGGGATTCGGCATCAAACTGGCGGCGATGCGCTGATCCCAAGCCCGACAGGGTCCGGGCACACCTGACAGCAAAAAAAGCCCCCGGCAACTCAGGGTTCCCGGGGGCTTGCTCACTCAGCCATTACCCAATCAATTGGTTTCCAGCTGATACGCCTTGCTCACGAATAACGCTGCAAACAGGCTCTTGCCTTCCTTGAAGGTATACTGCTCTTCGAAACTGCCGTCTTCGACCAGCTTCTGCCCGATGGCGCACTCCGAGTCGCTGTGGTTCTTGGCCTTGGCGCCAAAGTCACTGCTCCACGACGACAGCCCAACCTCCTGGCAGAAGGCTGCGAACTTTGCCTTGGGGACTTGCTGCTGGTAATCGCTGAAAGCCTCTTTCAGCGATTTGAAGCCACTGTAGCTCACCGAGTAGTTCTCGACCTTGGCCTTGCGGGCAAAGCCGCTCACCGCTTCAGCCAACACCGCCTGGCCGGTGTACGGGCTGTACGCGCCAATCAGCATCGCGCTCAGGGCACTCTTGAGCTGTGTTTCGACATCGTCCAGCTCCGGCAGCGACTGGAAGTCGGCCTTGCGCACGATCTCCCCCACCTTGGAGCCGTCGTTGCGGTGGGTGACCACGAACGCCATCGAGCCTTCGCCATCGCTGGAGCGCTTGATGGTGAAGTCCAGGTCGACCGTGGTACCAAAGTCACCGGTGCTGCTGACCAGAAACGCGCCGGTTACTGGCTGGCGCACCGCCATGTTGGCGCCCCAGGTGAAGTTCGACGGGGCGGCCCGACCATTGGCGGCCAGCTCGGCACGTGGCTGGACTTCGTCGCTGACATCCGCCACCAGCACGACTTCAGCCCCCTTGCTGGCAACGTAAGGGTTGGCCATCTGCATGCCCAGCAACTGGATATGAATGCTGCCATCCTTGCTGTCTCCGTCATGGGCCAGCTTCAGCGCATCAGCCTTCAGGTACACCCCGGCCACATTGCGGCTGACATTGAGCTGGTACTTGGCCCAGCCCGCCAGGCCTTCTTCAGCCGAACCACCCTGTACGGACTCCATCAAGCCCGACAGGCCGCGCATGAACTGCTGGGCGCCATTGGTCTGCGCCGCCGCCACGCGGATCTCCGGGTCGGCTACCGTCAGGTTGCCGGAAAACGCCGAGTAGGAAATGTCCCCCTCAGACAGCACATCCTCAAGGAAATAGCGCTCCTTGAAGTCGTCGTAGTAGGCCAGCGCAGCCTTCTTGCCCGAGCTGGCGACCATCGCATAGCCACCACCGAGCACCAGCACCGCTGCGGCCACACCGCCAATCAGCAGCTGCTTCTTGTTCATCTGTTTGATCATGGTGTTTGCCTCACTGGACCATGGCGGAAGCGTTGTTCCAGTCGTTCACGTACTGTTGGGAGACCTCGGGGGTCCAGCTGAAATCGATACCGGCGTTGGGGAATTCCTTGGCCAGCACGGCGCCGAACGACACGCGGTCGGCACAGTGGTCCTGTTTGCAGGCCTCGGGTTCACCGGCGCTGTAGGCACGGTAGGTAGGCACGGCGCGGCCGTCGTCCAGCGGGTAGTACGGCGTGGCGTTGGCCACCTGGGTCACGTACCAGCCTTCGCTGTATTCCTCGTCCGCAACCAGACGGCCCTTGCTCGGGAAGTCGATGGTGTAGAAGTCGCCCTGCGTGCCGGTAACGTGCACCATCATCGGCGTCACGCTGGCCGAGGTCGCAGGGTTTTGCTGCTCCAATGGCGAAGCGAAGCGCACCTTGATGCCGGCCATTTGTGCCAGGGCCTCGGTTTCACGCCCCTTGAGGTCGCTCATGCCATCCTGCAACTGCTGGTAACGCTCCAGTACGCGGGTATGCACGCGGGCCAGTTCCTGTTGGCGCTGACGCTCTTCACGCACCCGCCGCTGCTCACGCTGAACCGCCCAGTTCGTACCCTCGCGCACATCGAAGAACAGGCCCTGACGGTTGATGCCGATGCGGTTGCGGGTAATCTTCTGCGCGTCATTGCCCCAGATGTTGTTCGAGATCGCCGACAGGTCCTTGACGATGAACAGGGTGGCCACATCAGTGGTGGTCGGCGAGGTGGTCTTGATCAGGTCGAAGATTTCCAGCGCGGCTTCCTTGTACTTGGCCGCGTCCAGAGCAAACGACTCGTCCGGGGTGACCACCACGTAGTACGGGTCGCTGCCGAACGGGCGCAGTACGCCGTAGCTGGAACGGCTGAAGGTCAGGTACACCTTCATCTGCCGGCCGGGGATTTCGCCCACCAGGAACGCGGCTTGGTCAGCTTGCGCGGTGAGGTAGGAAACAGCCTTGTTCTTCACCGCAGGCTCGAGGTTCTTGATGAAGATCAGGCCGCTCGGGTGCGCGTACACGCGGTTCCAGTTATCACCCCGGTAGGTGCCTACGGCCTTCCAGCTGATTTTTTCGAAGCTGCCTTCGCCAAAGCCGGAGGCCGGGCACGGCATGGCCGGGGTGGTGCCGAACGACAGGGTGTCGCCATCGCCGATGATCGACTTGCTGAGCACCCATTTGCAGCCGGCGCCGTCCGTTACCTGCATCAGGTTGCGGTTTTCAAGGACCACCGAGCGGCCGAAGTCCGAGGTGGGGGCTGCTGCTACTGCTGTGGCAGGTGCCGGGACAGGCGGCACAACAGGGGCTGGTGCCGGGGCTTCGGCGGCCGGCGCAGGGGCCGGTTCTGCAGCTACGGCTGGGGCAGGCGCGGGAGCCGGGGTAGCTTCTGCTTTCGCGGGTGCGGCTTCAACTACCGCCGGGGCTGGCTCAGCAGCAGGGGCTGAAGCCGCTGCAGCAGCAACCGGTGCTTCTGGCTGCACAGGTGCCGGCACTGGCGCAGGTGCTGCAACCGGCGCAGGGGCAACTGCGGCAGGCGCGGCCGCCAGTGTCACCAGCCCCAGGTTGCTGGCATTGCCCGAGCCGCTGGCGTACAGGTTGCCCTTGGCATCGACCGCCTTCCAGCTCACCTTGGCGGTCGAGCAGTCCTTGGCGAACACGAACGGCAGCTTGGTCAGCAGGCCTGACAGCAGTTCCTGGTTATCCCAGGCCGGGCGGGTGATGGTCAGGTCGACCTGGGGCTTGCACCAGCTGGTGGCATCCCCAGGCACTTCGACCTTGATGTTGTCTTTCTTGGAAAAGGCCAGCTCATGGGCGAACGCCTGCGGTACCAGACCACAAGCGCCGATCACTGCCAGCGCGAGCGCGTGCTTTTTCATGGATTTCCTCAGATCAGTTCCCAGGTGCCATTGGCTTGTTTGCAGAAGGTGTTCTGCTCTTGCTCAGTCTTGCCGCTTTGCGATTTCAGGCTGACGGTGACAGGGCGGCAGGCCGCTTCGGCGGCAACTGTCTGGGTCGGCAGCGACTGCACCGAGTCCAGGTCGAAGCCTTGGGTTTCCTTGCTGGCAGCAACGTCCAGCTCGTCCAGGTTCACCGCCGGGGTCACGCGCTTGGCCACGGCCTGGGCCTTGGGCTCGACGTAGTTCTTGTGCACATAGCCAACGGTCACACCCTTGCGCCCGACCAGGATCCAGTCACCGGTGGAGCCCACGGCGGTGAATTCGGTGTGGTTCTTCAGGCTGCCGACCTTCTCGCCAGTCTGATTGGGCGCGGCGCGCACATTGAGGTTGTCGCTGGTGGTCACATACGGCTCGTTGATCAGCTTCATCGACGGCACCGCCTGGATCTTCGGCGCGCGCTTGACCTCGACCTGCTTGGTCTTGGTGTATTCCTTGCCCGGCACGATCTGCGCGGTGGCACCCGAATGGTCGGACTTCCAGGTCACCGGCTGGGCGCTGGCGGTGGTCTGCTGCTGGCTCAGCACCTCCTGGGTGCGCAGCGCCAGGGCCTGCTGGTCCTTCTCGTCCAGCATGTGGCCGATACGGTTGCCCATGTAGGCACCGATGCCACCCGCGATCAGGGCTGCGGCGATCTTGCCGTTACCACTGCCCATGGTCGAGCCGATGGCCACACCGGCCAGGCCACCGATCACGGTGCCCGCTTGCTCTTTGCTGATACCGAGCTGTGCACAGGCCGTGGTAGAGGCGATGGCGACCGCCAGAAGGGACGCGACGAATTTCTTGTGCAAGTGGAGCACTCCATTTTCGGTGGGGCGCACAGCCGCGTACCGCAGCCAATGGTTGGCGGCAGCATTCAAAGTTGTGCGGGGTTTTCAGAAAGTGCGCAGCACTGGCCGCAGACGACAATTCAGCCGTCCAGCGAGGGGCGCAGGGGGAGACCAGTACGGCGCAAAGCATCCAACGAATCCATGTCAGGAAGAGTTCATCGCCCAGCGCGCGTAGTCATTACGGCGTGTGGCCTGGGCGTGAGTGGCGTATCAGAGCGCCGCATTGTAGCCTAAGGTGCCATTGGCAGTTCAAGACAAAATGTTGCAGGAAGCCTGTCTGATGTATTGGTAGAAATCCGTCCTACAACTTGCACTCAGAATTATCCCCTTCCTTGTAGGGCGTTTCCCAAACATACTTCCAACCCGCTCAAACGGTTGCGACGGATTCGGTCGCGCTCTAGTCTCGGCTCGTCGTTGTGAAATCAGCGACCGGCTTTGACAGGCCGACTACTCAAGTTTCCGTTGCAGCGCTTAATGGCAGCTGTGCATGGGGCACATTCGTGTGCGCCGGGTCCTTGGGTACCGGTCTGTCAACCCATGTATAGCTGCCTCCATTCGTTTGACAGCGTTGCCAGGCGGCTCCACTACCCAAGGAGCTTACATGCGCAAGACAGTCCCCGATCCGCCCTACTCCCCCGATTCCACCCAGATCCTGCAAGACACCCTGGTCCAGTCTTCAGAGTACGTGCTCTGCGCCCTGTCCGTGGCCCGCCAATCCGTGCAACTCGAACCTACCGCCCACAGCTCGATCGTGATGCAGGCCGTAATTCATGAAATGGAAGCGGTACAGGGGCTGGTCGAGTCGGCGTTGATGCAGTTGCAGATGCGGCCGCATTTACCCACAGAGCCTCACACCTTGCATTAGCAGGTCAGGCCTCTTCGCGGGCACGCCCGCTCCCACAGGGTCATCACAGCCGTCACGCACTGCACAGTACCTGTGGGAGCGGGCGAGCCCGCGAAGAGGCCAGCCCAGGCAACCCAAAATCCAGGGAAACAAAACAATGCCCACCGACAACACACCAGAACCCACCACAGTCGGCAAGACCTGCTTCTACCAAGGCGAAAACAACACCCACCCGCTGTTCCGCATCGAGCCCGGCATCCCCTGCCAGGACGCCCGCGAGCAGGCCTCCGAACTGATGGACGGCGACCAGAAACTGATCTGGGCCTCGCATTACCTGAGCGCAATGGCCAAGGCGCTGCTGGATGATGCTGAGTTGGGGATGATGAAAAAGTAAGCCGCAACGAAAAAGCCCCCGGAAGCTTTCGCTTCCAGGGGCTTGATCTTGTATGGCGGAGAGATAGGGATTTGAACCCTAGGTACTGTTGCCAGTACAACGGATTTCGAATCCGTCCCGTTCGACCACTCCGGCATCTCTCCAATGCCGCGCATCATACCAGCGTTCTTTTAAAACGCAAACCTTTTTTTCAAAAAAACCGCGTGGTATCAGGCGCTTGCGTGAACGCGTCGCTTACAGCGGCACGCCCAGGCGCTTGGCAACTTCTTCGTAGGCTTCGATCACGTCGCCCAGGCCCTGACGGAAGCGGTCCTTGTCCATCTTCTTACGGGTTTCTTTGTCCCACAGGCGGCAGCCGTCCGGGCTGAACTCGTCGCCCAGCACGATCTGGCCGTGGAATACGCCGAACTCCAGCTTGAAGTCGACCAGCAGCAGGCCGGCGTCATCGAACAGCTTGCTCAGCACTTCGTTGACCTTCAACGACAGCTTCTTCATTTCTACCAGCTGCTCGGCGGTGCCCCAGCCGAACGCGACAACGTGGGATTCGTTGATGAAGGGGTCGCCCTTTTCGTCGTTCTTCAGGAACAGCTCGAAGGTGGACGGCTCCAGCTTGATGCCCTCCTCCACGCCCAGGCGCTTGACCAGGCTGCCGGCAGCGTAGTTGCGCACCACACACTCGACCGGGATCATGTCCAGTTTCTTCACCAGGCACTCGTTGTCGCCCAGCAGCTTGTCGAACTGGGTCGGCACGCCGGCTTCTTCCAGTTTCTGCATGATGAAGGCGTTGAACTTGTTGTTCACCATGCCTTTGCGGTCGAGTTGTTCGATACGCTTGCCGTCGAACGCCGAAGTGTCGTTACGGAACAGCAGGATCAAGCGGTCGGCGTCGTCGGTCTTGTAAACCGATTTGGCCTTGCCGCGGTAAAGTTCTTCGCGTTTTTCCATGATTGGGCTCCGCTTGCTTGAGGTGTTGGGCTAGGCGATTTCGCGCCAGTCGAGCCCGTGTTCCTGATTCGCCACCTGGAGCCAGTCCGGGTCGCACCCAAGGGTGTCGACGAAGCACTGGCGGGCCAAGTGTGGCAGGTTGTTCTTGCTGCTGAGGTGGGCCAGCACCAGGTGTTGCAGGTTGTTCCAGCCCAACTCGTGCACCAGGCGCGCGGCCTGGTGGTTGTTCAAATGCCCTTGCATGCCACCCACCCGCTGCTTCAAAAAGGCCGGATAGTGACCGCGTGCCAGCAGGTCGCGGCAGTGGTTGGCCTCGATCAGCAGTGCATCCAGGCCCTGGTAACGCTCCAACAGCAGCGCGTCGTACGAACCCAGGTCAGTGAGCATGCCAAAACGCCGCTGACCATCGCTGACCACGTACTGCAATGGCTCGTAAGCATCGTGCTCGACCCGCGCTGCGGTTACTTCCAGGCTGCCGACGCACAGGCTTTGGCCACAAGCGAGAAAACCGGCCACCTCTACCGGCTTGCGCATGCCGCGCAAGGTCCCTTGGCTGAGGTAGACCGGTACATTGTAGCGCCGTGACAGCAAGCCGACCCCATGCACGTGGTCGGCATGTTCGTGGGTGACCAGTACCGCACTGAGCTGGGCCGCCGACACGCCGAGCAGCGCCAGGCGCCGCTCGGTTTCGCGCAGGGAAAAGCCGCAATCGACCAGGATGAACGTGTCACCACTGGCGATCAGCGTGCCGTTCCCTTGGCTGCCGCTTCCGAGTACCGCGAAGCGCACTTAGCCCAGGTGGTCCTGAATGGCGCTCAGCACGCGGCGGGCGACATCGGCCGGAGCCACGGTGTTGATGTTTTTCTCGACCGTGACCTGCACGCTCTCACCCACCTTGCTCAGGCGAACCTGGTAACGCTCGGCACGGGCTTCACGCTCTTCCTTGGTCGGCTCGCTGCCGAACAGGCGGCTGAAGAAGCCAGGCTGGTTCTGCTTGTCTTCAGGCTTTTCGGACAGGTTGATGTAGTACAGGCCCAGGCTGCGGTTGATGTCTTCAACACGCCATTCGCCACCCTGCTCCAGGGCACGGCCTACGCCAGACCAGGCGCGGTCCAGGTCAGACCCCAGGTACAGCACCGGGTTGCCGCTGCCGTCTTCGCTCAGGCTGACGCGGCTTGGGGCGTCGAAATCGCGCGCGGCCAGCAGCGACACCGAACCACCCTTCTCGGCGCTGCGGTTCATGCTGGCAAGCATTTCGTCGACCAGCAGGGCATCGGTGCCGATATTGCTGGAGGTGGACGGGAACGCAGGATCGGCAGTGCTGCCCGCCGGGCGCTCGACGCTGACCACATACACCTCGGAGGTGTTGCGCTGCACGCCAGGCTCCATGCGCACACGCACACGCACCTCGCTGTCTCCGCTGCTGGCAGTGCTGGCCAGACGCTGGCCAAGCGATGCCGACAGCTCATCGAAACGCTGCCAGGTGGTATTGAACTCACCTGTCTGCGGGCGCTCTTCAGCAATGCGGAAGCCGTTGTCCTCGAAGAACTGCCGGGCTACCGGCCACACTTCGGCTGGCGAATGCTGGGCCAGCACCCAACGGCTGCTGCCGCTGCGCTGCAGGCTGTAGTCGGTAACCTGGGCGGCACCGCCAGTCAGCGGTTGCGGGCGAGGCACTTCGAACTCACCCGCGACGTTATCGTCAGCGACGTTACGCGGAATCGGCAGCAGCGGGTCAAGGCGCTTGACGTTGCTGGCGTCCGGCGGCAGTTGCATCGGCGCGGTCGGGTGCGCCTGCAGGTAGTCACTGCCGCGGTCGCGGAAATAGCCATCCTCGCCCCACAGCCAGCCACACCCGCTGGTGCTGGAGATAATCAGGGCAAGGGCGGAAAGACCAGCCAGTCGCTTCATGCGGTGTACTTCCTCTTAAACCAGTACGCCGGACTGGCGCAAGGCAGTACGGACTTTTTCGTGGCAGCCTTCGCTCAGCCAGGTCAGGGGCAGGCGAATACCTTTTTGCATCAGGCCCATTTCGACGAGCGCCCATTTCACCGGGATCGGGTTGGACTCGCAGAACAGGTCTTTGTGCAGCGGCATGAGTTTTTCGTTGATTGCGCGGGCCTTCTCGGCATTGCCCTCAAGGGCGGCCTCGCACAGGTCGGCCATTTCGCGCGGAGCGACGTTGGCGGTGACGGAGATGTTGCCCTTGCCACCCATCAGGATCAGCTCGACGGCAGTCGGGTCGTCGCCGGACATGACGATGAAGTCCTTGCTGACGCCATCGAGGATGGCCTTGGCGCGGGCCAGGTCGCCCGTGGCTTCCTTGATGCCGATGATGTTCGGCACGGTCGACAGGCGGATCACGGTCTCGGCCTGCATGTCGCAGGAGGTACGGCCGGGAACGTTGTAGAGGATCTGCGGGATGTCGACGGCTTCGGCAATGTGCTTGAAGTGCTGGTACAGGCCTTCTTGCGTTGGCTTGTTGTAGTACGGCACAACCAGCAGGCAGGCGTCGGCGCCAGCATTCTTGGCGTTCTGGGTCAGGTGCACGGCTTCGGCGGTGGAGTTGGCACCGGTGCCGGCGATGACCGGAATCGGTTTGGCGCTGCGTTTGACGCGCTCGACCACGTGTTTGATGACCAGAATGTGTTCTTCGACATCCAGCGTGGCCGACTCACCGGTGGTGCCGACAGCGACGATCGCATGGGTGCCGTTTTCCAGGTGGAAGTCTACAAGTTTGTCGAGGCTGCCCCAGTCAACACGCCCTTGTGCATCCATGGGTGTGACCAATGCCACCATACTGCCCGCAATCATGTAACTGCTCCTGCCGGAAAAAGAGAGCGGTAATGGTACTGGGGGCATCGACCTTGCACAAGCGAAGCAGGCGGGTGGAGCATTCCCCTCGGCGGCTTATTTCGCTACCCTTGACCCTTTGATCGGTGCAGCGCGGCCCGTCGGGCCGTCGACCTTGCTCCCCGCCAGCGTCCAAGACCTCGCATGCGAGCCCCGGGCCCTGCCGACAGGAGGCTTTTGCCCGTCCTGTGCCGACCGCTCATCGCTTTAGGAATGCTGCATGTCCACCCCCACCGTCCGCGAACAATTCCTTGTCATCAGTGCCCTGGGCCCGAACCCCATGGAGCTGGCCAACGTCCTCAGCCGCGCTGCCTTCGAAAACCGCTGCGCGGTGGTCACCTCGCGCCTGAGCCGCCACGGCGAGACCAGCGCCCTGGTGCTGCAGGTGGGCGGCAGCTGGGACGCCCTGGCACGTCTCGAGTCCACCCTGCCAGGCTTGGGCAAGAAGCACGGCCTGACCCTCGACGTGGTCCGCAGCGCAGACCAGGAAGTGCGCCCGCAGGCCCTTCCGTATGTAGCCTACGTCAGCGCTGCCTACCGCCCGGACATCATCAACGAGCTGTGCCAGTTCTTCCTTGACCACCGCGTCGAGCTGGAAGCCATGACCTGCGACACCTACCTGGCGCCGCAAACCGGTAGCAGCATGCTCAACGCCCAGTTCACCGTGATTCTGCCGGCCGGCACGCAGATCAGCTGGCTACGCGACCAGTTCCTGGACTTTGCCGATGCCCTGAACCTCGACGCACTGATCGAGCCATGGCGTCCACAGAACCCAATGTAAGGAAACCGATCATGGCTGTAGCACTCGACCAACCTGTCGCCGACTTCCAGGCCCAGGCCACCAGCGGGCAAACCGTCAGCCTTGCCGAACTCAAGGGCCAGCAGGTGGTGGTGTACTTCTACCCCAAGGACAGCACCCCAGGCTGCACCACCGAGGGCCAGGGCTTCCGCGACCAGCATGACGCCTTCGCCGCGGCCAACACCGTGGTATTCGGTGTGTCGCGTGATGGCATCAAGTCGCACGAGAACTTCAAGGCCAAGCAAGGTTTCCCGTTCGAGCTGATCAGCGACAAGGACGAGGCCCTGTGCCAGCTGTTCGATGTGATCAAGCTGAAGAAGCTGTATGGCAAGGAGTACATGGGCGTTGACCGCAGCACCTTCCTGATCGACAAGGACGGGGTGCTGCGCCAGGAATGGCGTGGCGTGAAAGTGCCCGGGCATGTGGATGCAGTTCTGGCTGCTGCTCAGACCTTGAACAAGGCTTGAAATTGAATGGGGCTGCCTTGCAGCCCTTCGCGGGCACGCCCGCTCCCACAGGAATTGTGCAGGGCCCAGTGGGAGCGGGCGTGCCCGCGAAGGGCCGCAGAGCGGCCCCAATGACATTCAAAGCATCGGTGAAACGCTAGGCTCCTGCTTGGGCCACGCATCCAGCACGGCCTTGATCAGCGTCGCCAGCGGGATGGCGAAAAATATCCCCCAGAACCCCCATAGCCCGCCAAACAGCAGCACTGCACAAATAATCGCCACCGGGTGCAGGCTCACCGCTTCAGAGAACAGCAGCGGCACCAGCACATTGCCATCCAGCGCCTGGATGATCGCGTACACCGTCATCAGGTAGATGAACTGGTCGCCCCAGCCCCACTGGAACAGCGCAATCAAGGTGACCGGCACAGTCACGACCACCGCGCCCACGTAAGGCACCACCACCGACAGCCCCACCAGCAACGCCAATAGCGCTGCGTAGTTGAGCCCCAGGCTGATGAAGGCAATGTAAGTGGCAATGCCGCAGATCAAGATCTCGATGCCCTTGCCACGGATGTAGTTGGCGATCTGCCGGTTCATCTCGCTGCCCACCCGGCTCAACAAGGTGCGCTGGCGCGGCAGGTAGCCGCTGACCCAGCGGCCAATGAGTTCGCGATCCTTCAGGAAGAAGAACACCAGAATCGGCACCAGCACCAGATAGATCATGGCGTTGACCAGCAGTGGCAGGCTGGACAGCGAGAAGGTCAGCGCCCATTGACCAAATTTGCCAATTTCACCGCGCACCGACTCGATGGCGTGCAATACCTGCTCGTCCGACACCAGGTGCGGATAGCGCTCCGGCAGCAGCAACAACAACGACTGCCACTTGCCGAGCATGCCCGGCAGCTCGTTGAACAGCGTGATCAACTGGTGCCACAGCAGCGGTACCAGCACCAGCATGAACACCGCCAGTGCGCCCATGAACAAGGCGAACACCAGCATCACCGCCAGCCGTGTAGGTACGCGCACACGCTCCAGGGCGTTGACCAGCCCCTGCATCAGAAACGCCAGCACCATGCCCGCCAGCACCGGCGCGAGCATGCCGCCCAGGGTGAGCACTGCGGTAAACGCCAGGAACAACAGGACCGCCAGCACCACCGCTTCCTCATCGGAGAAGTAGCGCTGCACCCAGTCGCGAAAGACTTTGAACATTGACGATCCTTGGAAAAGACTCAGGCCTTGCGCAGCCAGTAAGTATAGGTACCGGCCTCGGCCGTTTCATGCAGCAGGGTATGACCGGCCAACTGGGCGAAAGTGCGGAAGTCGCGCTGGGAGCCTGCGTCAGTGGCGATTACCTTGAGCACAGCGCCACTGGCCAGGCGATTGAGTTCCATCTTGGCCTTGAGCAGTGGCAAAGGACAATTCAGCCCGCTGGCGTCCAGTTCGGCGTCGCAGGTCAGGGTGTTACTCATCGCAGGGTCTCCAAAGGCATCGCCAGGCTGCTTCTTGGCATGGCTGGCTAGGATAGCGCCACTGGTCGTCAACGTGTGAGCCCGCTACAGTAGGTATCTTTGATCCGACGCGAGCTTCATGCATGAATCTACTGCGCCCTACCCTGCTGACGCTGGCCTGCCTGATGGCCCTTCCCGGCCATGCTGACGACCTGCCATCACTGGGTGATGCCAGTTCTGCGATCGTCTCGCCGCAACAGGAGCACCAACTGGGCCGCGCCTGGCTCAGCCTGCTGCGTGGCCAGGTCAATCAGCTCAACGACCCTCAGCTCAAGGACTACGTCGAAACCAGCGTTTACAAGCTGGCCGAAACCAGCCAGCTGCAGGACCGGCGCCTGGAGTTCATCCTGATCGACAGCCGCGAGCTCAACGCCTTCGCAGCCCCAGGTGGCATTGTCGGGGTCAACGGCGGGTTGTTCCTCAACGCCCAGACCGAGGGTGAATATGCCTCGGTACTGGCCCACGAACTGGCGCACTTGTCGCAACGCCACTTCGCGCGGGGTGTCGAGGCCCAGCAGCGTATGCAGTTGCCGATGATGGCAGCGCTGCTGGCCGGCATCGTGCTGGCCGCAGGTGGCGCCGGCGATGCGGGCATCGGCATGATTGCCGGCACCCAGGCAGCGGCCATCCAGGAGCAGCGGCGCTTCTCGCGCCAGAACGAACAGGAAGCCGACCGCATTGGCATCCAGAACCTGGAAAAGGCCGGCTACGACCCGCGCAACATGCCGACCATGTTCGAGCGCCTGGCACGCCAGTACCGGTATGACGCCAAACCGCCGGAATTCCTGCTGACCCACCCGGTGACCGAATCACGTATTGCCGACACCCGTAACCGCGCCGACCAGGCGCCCAAGGGTGGTATCGAAGACAGCATGCGCTACCAGCTGATCCGCGCCCGGGTGGCACTTACCTACGAAGGCACACCGGGGCTTGCCGCCAAACGCTTCCGTGCCCAACTGGACGAAGACCCAAAGCTGGACGCTGCACGTTATGGCCTGGCCTTGGCACAGATCAAGGGTGGGCAATTGAACGAGGCGCGTGAAATGCTCAAGCCGCTGCTGGCCAAGGCGCCCAACGACATCACCTACAACCTGGCGCAAATCGACCTGGACATCACCAACAACCGTCTTGCCGACGCCCAGCAGCGCGCCGAACGGATGCAGGGGCTGTACCCGGGCAACTATCCGTTGAAACAGGTGCGTGCCGACCTGCTGGTGAAACAGAACAAGCCGGCCGAGGCCGAGAAGGTATTGAACGAGCTGGTCAAGAGCCGCCCGGATGACCCGGATGTGTGGTACGACATGGCTGAAGTGCGGGGCTTGTCGGGCAATACCATCGGCTTGCACCGGGCACGGGCCGAGTACTTCACACTGGTCGGCGACTTTGACCAGGCAATCCAGCAGCTGGATTACGCCAAGCGCCGGGCGGGTGGGAATTTCCCGCTGGCCTCACAGATTGACCAGCGCCAGCGCGAGATCATGGAGCAGCGGCGCATGGTTCAGGAAATGATGGGGCGCTGAAGACGATTCGCGGGCTTGCCCGCTCCCACAGCTACTCCACCGCCTTGGTAAACGGTGCAATATCTGTGGTAGCGGGCGAGCCCGCGAAGAGTATGACGCGGTCTGGCGTCAGGCATTACCAGACAGCTTCAGCCGCGCCGCCTGGGTAAAGTCCAGCATGCGGTTAAGCGGCTTGATGGCCTTGGGCACCAGCGCCGGGTCGACAAAAATTTCGTTGGTGCCGTTACGCAGGCAATCCAGCACCCGCTCCAGAGTGTTCATCGCCATCCACGGGCAATGCGCGCAGCTGCGGCAGGCCGCGCCGTTGCCGGCGGTGGGGGCTTCGACGAATTCCTTGTCCGGGCACAGCTGCTGCATCTTGTAGAAGATGCCACGGTCGGTGGCGACGATGAAGGTTTTGTTCGGCAGGGTCTGGGCAGCCTTGATCAGCTGGCTGGTGGAGCCCACCGCGTCGGCCAGCTCGATCACCGCTTCCGGCGACTCGGGGTGCACCAGAATCGCAGCATCCGGGTACAGCGCCTTCATGTCGGCCAACTGGCGCGACTTGAACTCTTCGTGAACGATGCAGGCACCGTCCCACAGCAGCATGTCGGCACCAGTCTGCTTCTGGATGTAACGGCCAAGGTGCTGGTCCGGGCCCCAGATGATGGTTTCGCCGTTGTCCATCAGGCTTTCGACAATTTCCAGCGCACAGCTCGAAGTCACTACCCAGTCGGCGCGTGCCTTCACCGCTGCGGACGTGTTGGCGTAGACCACCACGGTGCGTTCAGGGTGCTGGTCGCAGAAAGCCGAGAACTCTTCTACCGGGCAGCCCAGGTCGAGCGAGCAGGTGGCCTCCAGGGTCGGCATTAGCACGCGCTTTTCCGGGGTGAGGATTTTTGCCGTCTCGCCCATGAAGCGCACACCGGCCACGATGACCGTTTCGGCAGGGTGATTCTTGCCGAAACGGGCCATTTCCAAAGAGTCGGATACACAGCCGCCGGTTTCTTCAGCCAGCGCCTGGATGACCGGGTCGCAGTAATAGTGGGCAACCAGCACGGCATTCTGGGCCTTGAGCTCGGCAGCGATGGCCGCACGGTATTCGGCCTCCTGCTCGGCTGTCAGCGGGTTGGGCTGCTTGGCGTCGAGGTGGGCCTGAACCAAAAGGCGTTCGGAAATCTGGGTCATGATCGCTGGACCTGCAGGCGCGCTTGCGCGTCAAATCGAGTGTATCACCCGGCCCTGGCAGATCGGCTAAGGGTGCCGGACGGCACACTGACCGCCACGGCCCTCTGCGGGCGCGGATTATTATCGGAGGCCGAAGGCTACAGACAATCCAGCGATTACTAAAGGGGTTTTTGTGTTGCCTGTACTGGCCTCTTCGCGGGTAAACCCGCTCCTACACTGTGAAATCCTTGTAGGAGCGGGTTCACCCGCGAAGGGGCCGCAACAGGAGAAACCATCACCCCTGCGGCGACAGGGCTGCCAGATGCGCCGCCATGAACATGGCAAATTCTTCCACGGTCATTTTTCGGCCATTGAAATCGACCATGCCCTCGGCATAGTGCAGGCTGCTGACCACATCATCGCCCTGCACGGTGGCCATGCCGCTCTGCAGCGCCATCATGCCGACCATCTCCCCCGCCTGGCTCGACTGCATGGCAATGGCTTGGGCATCGGTCTGGCCATCCAGCAAGGCCTGCAAGGTCGCCAGGTCACCGATCATCGGCTTGGACAGCGACAGCTTGCCTTTCACCTCAGTGATGATCTGCTTGCTCAGCTGGTCCGGCGGCAGGTCGAAGCTGGCCGGCGCGGCGAGGTCCATCGACAGGTTGAAGCGGCTCTCGCCATTGGCGGTCTTGAACGACAGGTTTTCCACCGCCAGCTTGGGCTTGGCGGCCAGCAATTTCTGCAAGTCACCCTGGAAGCGGGCCTTTTCGGCATCGTCCATCTGGATCTGCGGCACCGGCTGGCCAGCCGCACTGGCGGCCTCGAACTCAGGCAAGTGCGACTGGTACCACTTCGACAAGGCCTGCAGCGCCGGGGCGTTGACCGAGGTCACGCTCACCGCCATCTGTGCCTTGCCTACCGCGCGGCCATCCCAGCTGATGTCGCCGACCTTGTACTCCGCGCGGCCACCTACGGTGTCCGTGCCCTCGAGGGTTTGCAAGGCCTTCTGCTCCAGCCCCTTGATCAGCAGCACCTGCTGTTTCGGCCCAAGTGTGACCTTGGTTTCGGCCAACGCCAGATCGACGTTACCCACATAGATGGCATCGTGCGCGGTGGCTGCGAGGTTACCGCCAAACTTCAGCCCTTTGAGCTCGAACGTGGCCGGCGGCTGGTCGTCTTGCACCCGTTTAATCACGAGACTGTCGGCCTGGCCGTGGAACGTCGAGGCCTTGCCTTCCTTGTCCCCGCTGGCTTCGAACTGCATGCCCGAGAAATCCAGGCTGTTGCCGTCCGCTTCATCAAGCCTTAGCGGCGCCAGCTGAACCTGGCTGACCACACTGCCGCTGTAACCCAGGCTGGTCTGCGCACTGATCGGGGCCTTGCCACCCGCAGCAGCGAACCATGGCGCGACGGCCTCATCCTTCTGCAGCGTGCTGTTGCTGACCGCCATTACCGGCATCAGCTTCAGCGCCCTGACCCTGGACCAGGGAAACGGGCCGTGCTCGATCTGGTCGGTCACGCCTACGTCAAAATTGATCACCTCACCCTCACCCACGTTGATGTCGCGAGCCTTGAGCCGGTACTGGGCAGTACTGCTGAAGAGGTGCTGCTCCAGCGACACGCGCTCGATGCTCATGCTACCGCCGGTGCTGACCAGGGCCTTTCTGAGTTCGGCGTTACTGCGGGCAAGCGCGTTGTCCAGCTCTGCCGGCAGCTGCTTGCCGGTGTACCAGGCGCCTGCGGTAGTTGCGACGGCAATGGCGATAGCCAGGCCGGAAAGGATGCCAACTGTTTTCTTCATGAATAGAACCGATTGCTGTCCGTAAGGGCTTCGAAGGCGGCCAGTGGCCACGCAGAAAACGAAGAGTACCACCCCCGATTAGGCCGAGTGCTGGCTCAGGTCGAGAAATGCCATTTTTCGGACACGTCTGACACCGAGACAAGGCAAGCACAGGATTCGTTAATTTTTACGAACACGCCAATTGATCACAATCGCAAATAAACGCGCAAAAACCGAACAAAACCCGGATTTAATCGATAAATATTTCAATTCAGCAACATCTTGTCATGTTTAACTTGACACTCACCTATCCATCGTTTTTTATTTTCACCACTTTGCGCGCTCCCCCGCGCCTCCCGCCGCTCCAACATAAAAGGTGAACAACATGGAGCCCACCCGCTCGCCCTTGCCGCATGCGCAATACACCGTGCCCGTCGTTTACGCCCAGCAGCAGGAGCCATGCCAGCATGCAGCCTGACCAGAGCGCTTCCGGCCACGGCCAACTCCGCAAAACCCTGCGCCTCTGGCACGTGATCATCATCGGCCTGGCCTACCTGACCCCGATGACCGTGTTCGACACCTTCGGCATCGTCAGCGGGATTACCGCCGGCCACGTACCCAGCGCCTACATTCTGGCGCTGGCCGGCATCCTGTTCACCGCCGTGAGCTACGGCACCCTGGTAAAGCGCTTTCCGCAGTCGGGCTCGGCCTACACCTACACCCAACGCGCAATCAACCCGCACGTGGGCTTCCTGGTGGGCTGGTCTTCACTACTGGACTACCTGCTGCTGCCAATGGTCAACGCACTGCTGGCCAAGCTTTACCTCTCAGCCATGTTCCCGGAAGTGCCGGAGTGGATGTGGGTGGCCGGCTTCGTCACCCTGATCAGCCTGATCAACATGCGCAGCGTGAACCTGGTGGCGCACTTCAACCTGCTGTTCGTGGGTGTGCAGGTGGCGATCATCGCCGTATTCATTTACCTGTGCGTGCGTGGCCTGGACCATGGTGAAGGGCTGGGTACCACCTGGAGCCTGATACCGTTCGCCGACAGCCAGACCCAGTTCAGCGCCCTGGCCGCCGGTGCGACCATCCTGTGCTTCTCGTTCCTGGGCTTTGACGCGGTCACCTGCCTGTCCGAGGAAACTCGCGATCCGGCCAAGACCATCCCCCGGGCGATCTTCCTCACCGCATTGATCGGTGGCGTGGTGTTCATCACTGTGTCGTATTTCATCCAGGCCTACTTCCCGACCATGGCCCGTTTCCACGACCAGGAAGCGGCCCTGCCGGAAATCGCCCTGTACGTTGGCGGCAAGCTATTCCAGTCGATCTTCATCGCCTGCACCGTGATCAACACCATCGCCTCGGGCCTGGCCTCGCAAACCAGCGTGTCGCGCCTGCTGTATGTAATGGGCCGCGACAACGTGATCCCGGCCAGCGTCTTCGCCCGCCTGCATTCGCGTTACAAGACACCCGTGCTGAACATTGCCGTGGTCGGCGTCATTTCGCTGTCGGCGATCTTCTTCGACCTGGTGACTGCCACCTCGATCATCAACTTCGGCGCCCTGGTTGCGTTCAGCTTCGTCAACCTGTCGGTGATCAACCACTGCTACCTGCGTGAAGGCAATCGCAAAGGCCTGAGCAACCAGTTGAAGTACCTGGTACTGCCTACCATCGGCTTCTGCATCATCGTCTCGCTATGGCTGGACCTGAACGCACATTCGCTGATGTTCGGCGGCATCTGGGCTGCGCTCGGGCTGATCTACCTGGGCTGGCTGACCAAAGCCTTCCGCTCGGCACCGCCCAACTATGTCGCCGAATGACCCCTGCTGCCCACAACGCCCGCGCCTGACCGCGGGCGTTGTACTTGATCGATAAGGAAAGCCTCATGCCGCTGCGTCGCCTCTCCATCCAATGGAAGATCACCCTGCTCGCCGGGCTGTGCCTGCTGGCCATTGTCGCCTTGCTGGTAGCCACCTCGCTGACCCAGGCGCACCGCAGCGCTGCCCTGGTCAACCAGGCCAACACCGCCATGCTTGAAAACAGCGCCCGCCAGCGCCTGCAGGCCCAAGCCGAAACCCAGGCCTTGCGTATCCAGCGCTACTTCATGGATGCCTACCAGTACGGCAATGGCTTTGCCCGCCTGGTGCAAGTGCTGAAGGCCCGGGGTGGTGGCGACCTGCGCGCCGAACTGACCCGCCAGGCGCGTGCCAGCCTCGCCGGCAACCCGGACGTGATCGGCCTGTACCTGGTGTTCCAGCCCAACGCCCTGGACCAACAGGACAGCCAGTACCTCGGCCAGGACGCCATGGGCAGCAATGAGAGCGGGCGTTTCTCGCTGTACTGGTCACAACCCAGTCCCGGCACCCTGGAACTTGAAGCCATGCCGGAAACGATGCTCGGTGACAACAGCATTGGCAGCAACGGCGCGGCGAAAAACCGCTGGCTGACCTGTCCGCAGGACACCGCCAGAACCTGCATGCTCGAACCGTACCTCGACGAGGTCAACGGCCGTCAGGTGCTGATGACCAGCATCGCTCTGCCATTGCTGGAACACGGCAAGGTAGTCGGCGTGGTCGGCCTGGACATCGGCCTGGCCAATCTGCAGCAACTGAGCGTGGACGGCCGCCGCGATCTGTTCGACGGCCAGGGCCAGGTGAGCATCGCTACCGCCGCCGGTCTGCTGGCGGGCAACAGTCGCGACGACAGCGCGCTCGGCAAGCCCATGGACAAGGCAGTACCCGACGGCCTGCTGCGGGTGGCCCACCCCTTCACGCCAATCCCTGACACAGCCCCGTGGCAGGTTCTGCTGGAGCTGCCAGAAAGCGTGCTGCAGGCGCCTGCCGTCGCCCTCAACCAGCGCCTTGATGCCCATAACCAGAACGCCAACCTCACCAGCCTGCTGATAGGCATTGGCACGGCAATCGCGGGTTTGCTGCTGGTGTGGCTGACCGCTCGCGGTGTTAGCCGGCCAATCCTGGCCGTGGCTGCACGCCTGGAAGACATTGCCAGTGGCGAAGGCGACCTTACTCGCCGCCTGGACTACGCCCGCCAGGATGAACTGGGCCAGCTCACCAACTGGTTCAACCGCTTCCTCGACAAGTTGCAACCGATTATCGCCCAGGTCAAAGGGTCGCTGCAGGAGGCACGCGACACCGCCGACCAATCGGCGGCCATCGCCAGCCAGACCAGCAACGGTATGCAGCAACAGCATCGCGAAATCGAACAGGTGGCCACAGCGGCCAACGAAATGAGCGCCACGGCCCTGGATGTCGCCCACAACGCCTCGCAGGCGGCCCAGGCCGCACGTGCTGCGGATCAAGCCAGCCAGGAAGGCTTGCAATTGGTCGACAGCACGCGCCAGGGCATCGACCGCCTGGCCGCAGGCATGAACACTGCCATGGACGAGGCGCGCGCACTGGAAGACCGCAGCGGACAAATCGGCTCGGTGCTTGAAGTGATCCGCACCATTGCCGAGCAAACCAACCTGCTGGCACTGAATGCCGCCATCGAAGCGGCCCGCGCAGGCGAAGCCGGGCGTGGCTTCGCCGTGGTTGCCGATGAGGTGCGCGGCCTGGCCCAGCGCACGCAGGTTTCGGTGGAGGAAATTCGCCAAGTTATCGAAGGCCTTCAGCAAGGCACCCAAGACGTTGTCGGGGCCATGCATGCAGGCCAACGCCAGGCCCAGGACAGCGCCGCACGCATGGAACAGGCATTGCCAGCACTGCAACGCATTGGCGAGGCGGTGGCGGTCATCAGTGACATGAACCTGCAAATTGCCTCGGCAGCGGAAGAGCAGAGCGCGGTGGCTGAGGAAGTGAACCGCAACGTGGCCGGCATCCGCGATGTGACAGAGTCACTGGCTGGCCAGGCCGACGAATCAGCACGTATCAGCCAGGCATTGAACCGGCTGGCCAACCAGCAGCAGGCGCTGATGGAGCAGTTTCGCGTCTGACCTGCAAGGGCCTCTTCGCGGGCAAGCCCGCTCTCACAGGGGCGTAGTGGCTTTCGAGGCTGGTGCAGATCCTGTGGGAGCGGGCTTGCCCGCGAAGAGGCCCTTGCAGACACAACAGCATCGTCGTTTTTACTGAGCACTACTCATGCAAACCGCAACCCGATCCACCTTCTTCGACATCACCAGCGAACAAGGGCTTTTACGCACCTCGATCGCCGCCACCCTGTTCATTGCCACCATCGGCATCGCCTTCGGCCTGGCCTCCGGCTCGTTCTCCATCATCTTCGACGGCGTCTACTCGCTGGTGGATGCCAGCATGAGCGGGCTGTCGCTTGTGGTGGTCAAGCTGATCACTTCGCACACCACCAGCGTGCAGATGTCGCGCAAGTTGCGCGAACGCTTCACCATGGGTTTCTGGCACCTGGAGCCCATGGTACTGGCACTCAACGGCATCCTGCTCAGCGGCGTGGCCATCTACGCACTGATCAACGCCGTCAGCAGCCTGCTGCAAGGCGGGCGCCACCTGGAGTTCGGCATTGCCATGGTCTACGCAATGCTGACGGTGATCACCTGCGTGAGCATCGCCGTCGTCGAGGCACGCGCCAACCGCAAACTGAAGTCAGACTTCGTGCGCATGGACGTCAAGGGCTGGGTGATGTCAGCCAGCATCACTGCCGCGCTGCTGATCGCCTTCTGCTTTGGCTATGCAGTACAGGGCACTTCGCTGGAATGGGTATCACCGTACATCGACCCGGCGGTGCTGGCGCTGGTGTGCCTGGTGATCGTGCCGTTGCCGATGTCGGTGGTGCGTCAGGCGCTGTCTGAAATCTTCCTGGTCACCCCCGGCGACCTCAAACTGCACGTGGATGAAGTGGCCAAGGCCTTCGTCGCCCGCCACGGCCTGCAGTCTTACCGCGCCTATGTCGCCAAGGTCGGGCGCTCGAGGGAAATTGAGCTGTATTTCATCGTGCCCAAGACCATGACGGCCAAGACCATTGATGAATGGGATGCGTGGCGTAACGAAATTGGTGACGCGGTGGGCGGTGAAGGGCCGGACCGTTGGCTGACGGTGGTGTTCACTGGCGACCCGGAATGGGCCGAGTGATGTGCGGGCGCTCTGCGCCCTTTTTCCGAAACCCGTAGCGCAAACGAAACGTCCACATCGCATCGAGCAAGTATCTCTGTCTGGCGGCGGCGGTCAGCGTCCGACCAATCAACCCCAGGCTCAAAACGTTCCTCAGCCGAGCCCCGATGACTTGCGCGCGAGGTAAGACGAAGAGCGAGGCACGTAACCAAGGGAAGGTCAAGCAGGCATTGGGCATCTCGACCCGCAGCTACCTCCATACAGGCGAGATCGCCGGCTATGCCGACAAGGTATCTGGTGTTGCCAAAGCGTCGAATCTGGTCAAGAAAGGCACGTATATCGGTACTGCGCTGGATGTGGCCGCCACAGGCTTGTCGATTCATAAAGCCTGCACAATGGGCCGGGAGGAGCAGTGCCGCCGCGCCAAATATGTTGAAAGCTCGGCGTTGATAGGTGGCCTGGGAGGCGGCAGCCTCGGAGGGTATGCGGGAGGTATGGCAGGGGGTGGTGCTTGTGTAGTCGTTCTGGGATTTAGTACAGGCGGCCCTGGAGCGCTGGTTTGTGCTGTGGTAGGCGGTGCAGTAGGCGGTAAAATATTCGGAGACATCGGAAGCTGGGGAGGCGAGATGATGGGTGATTTATTATATAGTGAGGTTTCAGAGTGAATGCAGTTGACCCTGGATGGATTGCGCTGTTGATACTTGCCCCCATAACTCTGTCTATGATCGGGCTTTGTTACATCGCACACAAATATACTGAGCACTTTGAATCGTTTCTTCCGAATTGTACGTACGTGACCGGAAATAAGAAAATATTCCAGCATGCAGGCTTACTGGGCAAAGTCATGCGCACGGGATCGATCTCTCTGGTGCTGGCGATGCCGACAATTTTTTTGCGTAGAAACTTAATTGACTTAAATGAAGTTAAACGTTTCCCGCCCAACACGAAGCGGTTATTGGTGAGCCTGTTAACAATCCAAATCATGCTGCTAATCGCACTAACCATTTTCCATTATGTATATAGTTGAAGCTTAGCTGAGTGACATTAGCTTAATCGTTACGATGGCCAGATAGATAGCCCAGCCCCAGCTGGCCAACTCCAATCACCTTCAGTCCCAGTTATAAGTAGGCAAAGCCCCTTGTAGATATACTGCACTGACTGAGTTTTTATGATAGGTGGCCTGGGAGGCGGCAGCTTCGGGGGTATGGTAGGGGGGGTGGTGCTTGTGTAGTCGTTCTGGGGTTTAGTACAGGCGACCCAAGAGCGCTGATTTGTGCTGTGGTAGGCGGTACAGTAGGCGGTAAAATCGCCGGTGACTTCGGGAGCGAGAGAGGCGAGAAGGTGGGTGATTTTTTATATCGTGAGGTATCGGAGTGAATCAAGTTGACCCTGGATTAATTGCGTTGTTTATCCTTGCGCCCATGAATCTGGCGATGATCGTGCAGTGCTATATTGCGCATAGATACACTGAAGACTTTGAGTCGTTTCTCACAAATTGTAAGTTCGTGACCGGCAATAAAAAAACATTCCAACATGCAGGCTTGCTTGGTAAAGTCATGCGTACGGGATTGATCTCTATGGTACTTGCCATACCGACAATCTTTTTGCGCAGAGGCTTAATTGACTTAAATGAAGTTAAACGTTTCCCGCCCAACATGAAACGATTATTGGTGAGCATGTTAGCCATCCAAATCGTGCTGCTCATTGCGCTTACCATTTCCCATTATGCAGATCGTTGAAAAATAATTGACTGGCATTATCGGGACGATGGCCAGATAGATGGCCTCGTCCCAGCTGGCCAACTCCAATCATCTTCAGTCCTGGTTAGAAAGGTACAAAATTCCTTATTGCCGCGCGCTTCGTGGAGCTCCTTGCTCAAGAACGCTGCGTCGAGCAGTAAGGGGCGCTGCAAGCTGTTCCAGCGACCTGTTGCCCCAGAGGAGCTTTTCACACCCACCCTGCTATTCAGATCGATGACATCAGGCGTAAAGACGACGCCGGCACCCCGAACGTCTGCAAGTCAAACAGTCACGCCCAACAGCGCTCGCACCTCCCCTTGAACCAGCACTGCGAGCGCCGAGCCATCCGCCCGTAGTTCGACGAACAAGGCAGAGCTATCCCAAGTCATCGTGCTAGGAAACTGGCGCCATGGTTTCGGCTGCGTGCGATTTATGACCATGCGGACGCGCGGTTACCTATAGCCGTGATAGCCCGCTAACCCGCTAACTCATTGACTTTTCTAGGGCAGACACGAAAAAGCCCACCATGACAGGCGGGCTATTCCATATTTACATCACGACGAAGCGAGCCTAAGGTTCGCCTCAGACGGCTGCAAGACTAGAAACTGGCTGAGGCAAGCCTCCCTCTCTAGTACTCACGAACCGCTTTGCATATGGTGGGTCGTGTAGGATTCGAACCTACGACCAATTGGTTAAAAGCCAACTGCTCTACCAACTGAGCTAACGACCCGTTGGATGGCGCGTATAATACTGATTTCTAACGAGAAATCAATACCCCATCAAACTTTGTTCAAAAATACCGCGTCGGGTCTTCGATACCGGCTGCCTTGAAGCCATCGGCGCGCAGGCGGCAGCTGTCGCATTTGCCACAGGCACGGCCGTCATCGTCGGCCTGGTAGCAGGAAACGGTCAAGCTGTAGTCCACACCACGAGCCATACCAGCCTGCACGATCTGAGCCTTGCTCATGTTCTGCAGCGGCGCCTGGATGCGGAAGCCCTGCCCTTCTACACCAGCCTTGGTCGCCAGGTTGGCCATACGCTCGAAGGCCTCGACGAACTCGGGTCGGCAATCCGGGTAGCCAGAGTAATCCACGGCATTGACGCCAATGAAGATGTCGCGCGCTTCCAGTACTTCTGCCCAACCCAAGGCCAGCGAAAGGAACACAGTATTGCGCGCCGGCACGTAAGTGACCGGAATGCCTTCACCCGGGGCTTCCGGCACGTCGATGCTGCTGTCGGTCAATGCCGAACCGCCGATGCCGTCGAGGTTCAGCCCAATGACCTTGTGCTCGACCACACCCAGGTCGCGGGCCACGCGGGCAGCGGCGTTCAGCTCGGCACGATGACGCTGCCCGTAGTCGAAGCTCATGGTGTAGCAGCTGTAGCCTTCGGCTTTGGCCATGGCAACCACGGTGGCTGAGTCCAGGCCACCGGACAACAGGATTACTGCGCGTTTTTCGGTCATGTATACGTGCTCCTCAATCAACGTCCGGGCTCGTCGTTCCACAGCAGCTTGTGCAACTGCAGCTGGAAGCGTACGGGCAAGTTGTCGGCAACGATCCAGTCAGCCAGGTCACTGGCGTTCACCTGATGATGGCTGGGAGAGAACAACACCTCACCGGCACGCTCAGCCAGGTTGTACTGAATCAGCTTGGATACCGCCCAGTCATAGTCCTCGCGGGAACAGATGACGAACTTTACCTGGTCGTTACGCGTCAGCTGCTCGATGTTCTCGTAGCGATTACGGTGCGACTCTTCGGAACCTGGGGTTTTCAGGTCGACCACACGGCTGACGCGGGTGTCGGTGCCGGCAATATCCAGCGCACCGCTGGTCTCCAGCGACACCTCGTAACCGGCGTCACACAGCCGCTGCAGCAACGGCAAGGCGTTGGGCTGCGCCAGTGGTTCGCCACCGGTGACACAGACGTAGCGCGGCTTGAAGCCGGCCACCTGCTCAAGGATCGAATCAAGGGTGCGCACGGTACCGCCACTAAAGGCATAGGCACTGTCGCAGTACTGGCAACGCAGGGGGCAACCGGTGAGGCGCACAAAAACCGTGGGCAGCCCGGCCGTTCGCGTCTCACCCTGCAAAGAGTAAAAGACTTCGGTGATGCGTAATGTGTCTTGCATGCTCGCCACGGGCGTGACAGCTAAACAGGCTGTCCGCCTCCGTCAGGCACTGTTGCGGACTCGACATAGCGTTATCCGCAGCAGCGTGTTTAAGAAAAAAGGGCATTGATTCTAACGAAAAAACCCGCGACTGGCGCGGGTTTCTTTCGAGCGGTACAGCGGCGACGCCTAGAGCTTCTGCAGGTCACGCTGGGCCAGTTGAGCAGCAGAGGTGCCCGGGTACTGGGTGATGACCTGCTGCAGGATGCCCTTCACCTTGTCGGTATGACCCATACGGCGCTCGACATCAGCCAGTTTGTACAGCGAATCAGGCACCTTGCTGTGCTTCGGGTACTTCTGGCTGACCTGGGCAAAGGCCTGGCTGGCGCCTTGCAGGTCGCCCTTGGCCAGGTTCACTTCACCCAACCAGTATTGGGCATTACCGGCGTACTGGCTGTTGGGGTACTTGCGCAGGAAGGCGTTGAACGCCTGGCTGGCCTTGTCGAAGTCTTTCTGTTTGATCAGGTCGAAAGCAGCGTCGTAGTAGAGCTTCTCTTTCGCCGGATCACCGGGCTGGCTACTGCCGGCCGGTTGTTGCGCAGCAGCACCTGCTGCGGCATCGGGGGCGGCATTGGACGCACCACCACCGGAGGAATTGTCAGGGGTTGCGGCAGGCGCAGCGCCACTGTTGATGCGACGGTCCAGGTCCTGGTAACGCTCCAGGTTTTCCTGCTTCATGCGCGACACATCGTTTTGCAGCTCTTCGATGATGCCTTGCTGGCGGGAAAGCTGATCCTGCATCTGTTGCAGCTGCATGAACAGCTGGCCCTGTGCAGAGGCAGGGGCCGAAGCCCCTGACCCGGCATAGGCGCCGCTCGTGCCATAACCCACAGGCGGATAGCTGCCTGCGTTGTCATCTACTACAGGGACCTCAGCCCAGGCCGCAAGCGGCAGGCTGAGTGCGAGGACGGTTACTACACGGCGGCACATACGCATAAGAACTTACTTACGCAGTTCTACGCGACGGTTCTGAGCCCAGGACTGCTCGTCGTTGCCGGTAGCAACTGGACGCTCTTCGCCGTAGGAAACCAGTTCCAGCTGAGCAGGGGAAACGCCCTGCAGAACCAGGTAGCGCTGAACGGCCTTGGCACGACGCTCACCCAGAGCCATGTTGTACTCGCGGGTGCCGCGCTCGTCGGTGTTACCTTCCAGAACAACACGGTTGCCGTTGGCTTTCAGGTCCTTGGCGTGAACGTCCAGAGCGCGCATGGCTTCTGGTTTCAGGTCCGAGCTGTCGTATTCGAAGTAGAAGGTGGTGATTGCGCGCAGAGCGGCTTCTTCGCTCAGGGAGCCGTCAACAGCGCCAGTGTTGGCACCGTAGCCAGCGTTAGGGTCTACAGCAGCGCCTTCGCCTGCGTTGTCACCGCCCTTAGAGGAGCAACCTACAGCTACGGCCATGGCCAGGGCCAGCGCAGCAAATTTACCAAACTTCAGCATTTCCATCGTGAAACTCCTAATGAAACCCCAGTGTGTTAAGCAAAATGTATTACGCCGCAATCAGTTCAGGTAAGGGGACCAGGACGGTTCTCTGACTTCGCCTTGAGCGGTAGGAAGTGGGAGCCTCACGCGGCCATTAAGCGACACGAGCATCAAGACTCCCCGGCCCTGCTGGCGGGTGGCGTAGATTAGCATGGTGCCGTTTGGCGCAACAGTGGGAGACTCATCAAGACTTGTTTCAGACAGAATCTTTACACTTCCGCGCTGCAAGTCCTGGGCCGCCACTTTGAAGTTGGTAAAGCCCTGTTGGCGATGAATCATTACCAAGGTCTTTTCGTCCGCCGAAAGTTTCGGGTTGGCATTGTAGTTACCCACGAACGTCACACGCTCGGCACCACCGCCACTGACCGACTGTTTATAGATCTGCGGTTTGCCGCCACGGTCGGAAGTGAAGTAAAGGGTATTGCCATCTTTGCCCCAGAACGGCTCGGTATTGATACCCGGGCCTGCAGTAACACGGCTGATCTGGCGCGAAGCCATATTCATCACGTAGATGTCCGGGTTGCCGTCCTTGGACAGCACGAACGCCAGGCGCGAACCGTCCGGCGACCAGGCTGGCGCACCGTTCAGGCCTTCGAAGTTGGTGACCTGCTCGCGGCGGCCAGTATCGATGTTCTGCACGAAGATACGTGGGCGCTTCTGCTCGAACGAAACGTAGGCGATACGTTTGCCATCCGGCGCAAAGCGCGGCGACAGGATCGGCTCACGCGATTGCAGCAGGGTCACCGCACGTGCACCGTCGTAGTCCGAACGCTGAAGGGTGTAGCGGGTGTTGTTGGTGGAGAAACGCTCGGCCGTCACGTACAACATGCGCGTCGAGAACGCGCCTTTGATGCCGGTGAGCTTCTCGAACGACTGGTCGGCGATGTAGTGCGCCATGTCGCGCAGCTGGTCGGTGCTGCCCGCTACGCTGCCGGTCAGCACTTGCTGCTCGGTGGCGACGTTGAACAGCGCGTACTGCACCTGCAGGCGACCGCCCGACGGCACAATGCTACCGACCATCACGTACTGGGCTCCCAGCGCTTTCCAGTCACGGAAGATCACTTCGCTGGCCTGCGACGGCTGGCTGATCATGTTCTGCCGCGGGATTGGCGAGTAGTAGCCAGAGTTGCGCAGGTCGTTGCCGATGATGTCAGCAATGTCCTCTGGCAGCACGCTGCCGCCCTGCAGACCGAACGGCACTACCGCGATGGGGGTAGCCCGATCGCTGCCGCTGGTGACCAGGATGTTCTTTTCCTCTGCAACGGCCATGCCTGCCACGCAGCACAGCATGACCAGCAGTCCTCTCAGACGTTTAATCACAACGCTAGATCCTCAGGTGTAAATGTCATCTTGAACGAACGATAACGGTTGAAATCGCTCGGCTTCATACCCTGCATCTCGGTCAGACGACCAATGTTCTTGACCGCAGCCACTGCCGAACTGTCGTACGGGCCGTCACCACTGGAACGGGCCACGCTGACACTGGTAATGGTACCGTCCGGCAACATGCTGACCTGCAGGGTCACCGTCATGCCCTTGCGCGCGGAAGGCGGACGCGCCCAGCCCTCGGCCGCGCGCATACGGATCAGGTCGTCGAAGTCGCCAGCTACCTGATCGCCCTGCTCGTCAGCCAGCGCCTGCTGCCGCTCGGTGGTGTCAGACAACAGCTCGGCCAGGGCCTGGGCTTTCTTGTCTTCTGCCGCCTTGCGGGCCGCTTCCTGTGCCTTTTTCTTCTGGGCGTCTGCAGCGGCCTTTTTCTTGGCCTCTTCAGCTGCCTTCTTCTTCGCGTCCTCGGCCGCCGCTTTCTTCTTGGCGTCCTCGGCTGCTTTCTTCTTGGCCTCTTCGGCTGCCTTCTTCCTGGCGTCCTCGGCGGCTTGTTTCTTCGCCTCTTCAGCGGCCGCTTTCTTGGCCTCTTCTTCGGCTTTTTTCTTCGCTTCGTCCTCGGCCTTCTTCTTGGCGATGTCGGCCTGCTGCTTCTCGGCGGCTTTCTTCGCCTCTTCGGCTTTCTTGGCTTCGGCAGCTTTCTTTGCCTCGGCAGCCTTGGCGGCTTCAGCGGCCTCGGCTTTTTTCGCTTCAGCAGCCTCGCGAGCCTCTTCGGCCTTTTGAGCAGCGTCGGCCTTCTTTTGTTCCGCGGCCTTCACGGCCTCTTGCTCGACCTTCTTCTGTTCCAATTGCTCAACTTCGGTCTGGCGCGAAGCGGTTTTCTTCGCCTCCCCGGCAATCTTCTGATTGGTCTGGGTGGTCGCCTGGCTCTTGGACTTGAGCTGATACAAGGTAGCCTGAACAATCGGCTTGGATGGCGGCAGCTCAGGCGTCATGGCAAAACTGACGAACAGCAGGGCGAACACCAGCACATGCAGGCCGATGGCCCAGACACTGGGCCAGAAGTAGCTTTCCGAGGCGGATGGCTCTCGCTGTTGCATCAGGGCGCCTCGGTAATCAGGCCAACGTTACCGACACCGGCCTTCTGCAACCCGCCCATGGCACCCATGACCGCGCCATAGTCGACAGCCTTGTCGCCACGAATGAACACCTGGGTCTGCTTGCCCTGGTCACGGCCGGCAGCAATGATCTTGGTGACGGCGTCGGTCATGGCCGGCAAGGTCATGGCTTTGTCCATCTGCTTGTCGGTATCGACTTCGCTGCCGAGGTTCCAGTAATAGGTTTTATCGGCCTTGATGGAGATGGTGAGGATCTGGA
This sequence comes from Pseudomonas sp. LTR0, assembly GCF_036630035.1. Taxonomy (NCBI): domain Bacteria; kingdom Pseudomonadati; phylum Pseudomonadota; class Gammaproteobacteria; order Pseudomonadales; family Pseudomonadaceae; genus Pseudomonas; species Pseudomonas sp. LTR0. Next base: position 1,278,587 of record NZ_CP123734.1, on the reverse strand, counting down.
CGTTGTTGTCCTGCGGCAAGGCTTCGCTGGAAACCTTGGGCAGGTCGACCTTCACGCCCTGGTTGAGCATGGGCGCCGTCACCATGAAGATGACCAGCAGCACCAGCATCACGTCGATGTAGGGCACCACGTTCATCTCGGCGACGGGCTTGCGTTTGTGGCGAACTCGGGCCATGGGCTTCTACCTGATTACTCTTCGCTGGTGTGCACTTTGCGGTGCAGGATCGCCTGGAACTCGTCGGCGAAGGTGTAGTAACGGCCGATCAGCACTTCACTGCGTGCGGCGAAACGGTTGTAGGCAATAACAGCCGGGATTGCCGCGAACAGGCCGATGGCGGTTGCGATCAGTGCTTCGGCGATGCCCGGAGCAACGGTGGCCAGGGTGGCCTGCTGGGCGCTGGCCAGGCCGCGGAAGGAGTTCATGATGCCCCATACAGTGCCGAACAGGCCGATATACGGGCTGGTCGAACCGACGGTGGCCAGGAACGGCAGGCTCTGCTCGAGTTTTTCTTCCTCGCGCGAAATGGCAACGCGCATGGCACGGCCAACGCCTTCCATGACCGCGTCGGGATCAACGCCCGGCTGTTGACGCAGACGCGAGAACTCCTTGAAACCGGCACGGAACACCTGCTCCACACCGGAGTCCGGGTCTGGGTTGCTGCCTGCCTGGCGGTACAGCTTGGACAGGTCGATGCCCGACCAGAAGCGCTCTTCGAAGGCATCCAGCGCACGACGACCGGCGCGCAGCATGGTGCTGCGCTGGAAGATCATGATCCATGAGGTGACCGAGGCGGCCACCAGGGTCAGCATTACCAGCTGTACCACCACGCTGGCATTGCTGACCAGACTCCACATGGAGGTATGGTCGACGACGTTAGCTTCCACGCTTATTCTCCTGCATTCGATTGATTACCCGAGCCGTCCGCCGCAAAGGCGTCGCGCAGCTGGGGCGGTATGGCTCGGGGTTTGAAAGTGTCGGCGCGCACGGCGGCCACCAGGAACTGCCCTTCGCAAAGCAGCGTTTCATCCTTTTCCCGCCACACCTGCTGTACGAAACGCAGGCTGGCGCGATTGAGTTCAAGTACTTGCGCGGTCACCCGCAATTCGTCATCAAGCCGCGCCGGCGCGTGATAGCGCGCTTCGCTGGAATGGACCACGAACAGCAGGTTGTCTTCAGCCAGCTGCGACTGGGAAAAACCCAGGTGCCGCAGGCGTTCGGTGCGCGCGCGCTCCATGAATTTCAGGTAGTTGACGTAATACACCACGCCGCCCGCATCGGTATCTTCGTAATAGACGCGACACCGATGTGCGAACGGTTCGAGCTGATTTTGCGCGCGCATACTCTAGTGCTTACTCCTCAGCTTGCCAATCCGCTGTGGCAACTGTTTTTTCTTCATTAATGTCTTATTGCCAGCGCGCCAAGGGCATGCCAGCGGTAGGACCACAAAAAGTCGCTTTTGATCTGTCATTCATCGCCTGGCTCGGAAAAATCGCCCCCCTCCCCCAAGCGCCCGGGGATATTCAGCCCAAAGTGCAGATAGGCATGCCGGGTGACCACGCGGCCGCGCGGCGTGCGCATGATGTAGCCCTGCTGGATGAGGTACGGCTCAAGCACATCTTCGATGGTATGACGCTCTTCGCTGATGGCTGCAGCCAGGTTGTCCACGCCCACCGGGCCACCATCGAACTTCTCGATCATGGTCAGCAGCAGGCGACGGTCCGAGTGGTCGAAACCACGCTCGTCGACGTCCAGCAGGTTCAGCGCCATGTCCGCCACGGCCTTGGTGATCTGGCCCTTGCCGCGCACCTCGGCGTAGTCACGCACGCGGCGCAGCAGGCGGTTGGCGATGCGCGGCGTGCCACGGGCACGGCGGGCAATCTCGTAGGCGCCCTGGTCTTCGATGGCCAGGCCAAGGATGTTGGCCGAGCGGCTGACGATGGTGCTCAGATCCTTGTCGTTGTAGAACTCCAGGCGCTGGACGATACCGAAGCGGTCACGCAGCGGGTTGGTCAGCATGCCGGCACGGGTAGTAGCCCCCACCAGGGTGAAGGGTGGCAGATCAAGCTTGATGGATCGGGCTGCCGGGCCTTCGCCGATCATGATGTCGAGCTGGAAGTCCTCCATGGCCGGGTACAGCACCTCTTCGACAACAGGTGACAGCCGGTGGATTTCATCGATGAACAGCACGTCGTGCGGCTCGAGGTTGGTCAGCATGGCTGCCAGGTCCCCGGGGCGCTCGAGAATCGGCCCCGAAGTGCTCTTCACCGACACCCCCATTTCATGGGCGATGATGTTGGCCAGGGTGGTCTTGCCCAGGCCGGGCGGGCCGAAGATCAGCGTGTGGTCAAGCGACTCGCCGCGGCCTCGGGCCGCCTGGATGAACAGCGCCATCTGCTCTCGCACCACTGGCTGGCCGATGTACTCGTCCAGGCTCAGGGGGCGAATCGCACGGTCTTGGACTTCTTCGCGGTCGCGGCCACTGGCGGCAATCAGGCGGTCGGCTTCGATCACTTGGTAATCATCCCTTTCAGGCTGCGGCGAATCAGCTCTTCACTGCTCAGGCCGGCCTTGTCTTTGATCGCGGCGATTGCCTTGCTGGCTTCCTGTGGCTTGTAGCCCAGCGAGACCAGGGCACTGACTGCATCGGCCTCGGCACTGGACTCGCTGGCGACCGGTAAAGGCCCATCGGAGACCAGGGTGAACATGGCCGGCGAGGTTTCCCAGGCCTTGAATCGATCCTTGAGCTCGACCAGCAAGCGCTCGGCGGTTTTCTTGCCGACGCCTGGCACGCGCACCAGGGCTGAGGTGTCCTGGGCCTGCACGCAGCGCACCAGTTCATCCACTTCCAGCCCGGACATCAGCGCCAGGGCCAGCTTTGGCCCTACACCGTTCAGGCGGATCAGCTCGCGAAACAGCTCGCGCTCGCGTTTTTCGGCAAAGCCGTAGAGCAAGTGGGCATCTTCGCGCACGACCAGATGGGTATGCACCGTGACGGCTTCCCCCACTTTGGGCAGACGGTACAGCGTGGTCATGGGAACTTCCAGTTCGTAACCCACGCCGTTGACGTCGATAATCAGGTGAGGCGGTTGTTTTTCCGCCAGGGTGCCGCGCAAACGTCCAATCACGTTCCGATCCTTCCTCTCGGGGAGCCGGTCAAAGACCGCTCAACCCTATCAGCAAATGCAGCAGGTGAACGTATCACCCGAACAAAATGTGTATCAGCGCATGAAGCGCTTACAGACGCAAGCGCCCGCCGCGTCGCCGCGCTGTGCTCAAGCCATGCGGCACCAGGCTGGAGCGGGTGTGGGCGTGGCACAGCGCGATGGCCAGGGCATCGGAAGCGTCAATCTGCGGTTTTTGCGTCAATTTCAGCAGATGCATGACCATCATCATCACCTGCTCCTTGTTGGCACCACCCGTGCCGGCCACGGCCTGCTTGACCTGGGTGGCGCTGTACTCGGCGATCTCCAGGCCAGCCTCGGCGGCGGCGACGATAGCCGCGCCACGTGCCTGGCCAAGCTTGAGCGCCGAATCGGCGTTGCGGGCCATGAACACCCGTTCGATGCCCATGGTCACCGGGCCGTGCTGGGCAATGATTTCACTGACACCACGAAAAACAATCTGCAGCCGCTCGTGCAGCTCACCGCTGCCGGTGCGGATGCAGCCCGACGCCACGTACTCGCAACCACGGGCGGTCTGGCGTACCACGCCATAGCCGGTGATGCGCGAGCCAGGGTCGATACCTAGAATCAGAGTCATAAAGCCCGTCGAAAAAATGATGCATCTCTACAAACTGCGCCGGCCCTTTCGCGGGTAAACCCGCTCCTACAGGTACTGCACCACATTTGAAATGGGCGTAATACCTGTAGGAGCGGGTTTACCCGCGAAAGGGCCGGCACAGGCGCGATCAAACGCTCAGCGTTGGCACAAAATGCCAAATCACCTTAGCCTAGGTTTTCCATGATCTCGTCGGAAATCTGAGCATTGGAATAGACGTTCTGCACGTCGTCCAGGTCTTCGAGCATGTCGATCAACTTGAGCACCTTTTCGGCACCGTCCTGGTCGAGCTCGGCACTGGTGGTCGGTTGCATGACGATTTCTGCATCAGCGGCCTCGAAGCCAGCCTCTTCCAGGGCATTACGCACGGCATAGAAGCTGTTGAACGAAGTGAATACGTCGAACGAACCGTCGTCATTGGCCACCACGTCGTCGGCATCGGCCTCCATCGCCGCCTCCATCAACGCGTCCTCTTCCACGCCGGGGGCAAAGCTGATCTGGCCTTTGCGCTCGAACAGGTAGGCCACCGAGCCGTCAGTACCCAGGTTGCCGCCACACTTGGTGAAGGCATGACGCACGGCGGCAGCGGTACGGTTGCGGTTGTCGGTCATGGCTTCGACCATGATCGCCACGCCACCCGGGCCGTAACCCTCGTAGCTGAGCTCTTCGACGTTGTCGCTTTCGTTGGTGCCAGCACCACGGGCTACGGCGCGATCGATGATGTCGCGGCTCATGTTGGCGCCCAGGGCCTTGTCCAACGCCAGGCGCAGGCGCGGGTTGGATGCCGGGTCAGGGCCACCCTGCTTGGCAGCGACCGTCAGTTCACGGATCCACTTGGTGAAGACCTTGCCTCTCTTGGCATCCTGGCGCTCTTTGCGGTGCTTGATGTTCGCCCACTTGGAATGACCAGCCATATCGACTCCGAATCCTTTGAATCACAAACAGCCCCGCCCCATGACGGGGCGGGACGGGAAAATACCTGCGTCGAAACGCAAAGGCGCATCCATATGGATGCGCCCGGGGACTGCTTACTCGACCTTGGTCTGTTCGCGCAGTCGGATGTGCAGCTCGCGCAGGGCCTTGGCGTCGACCATGCCTGGGGCCTGGGTCATGACGCACGCGGCGCTCTGGGTTTTCGGGAACGCGATCACTTCACGGATCGACTGGGCGCCAGTCATCAGCATGACCAGACGGTCCAGACCGAACGCCAGGCCACCGTGAGGCGGTGCCCCGAACTTCAGAGCGTCGAGCAGGAAGCCAAACTTCTCTTCCTGTTCTTCTGCTTCGATACCCAGCAGGCGGAATACTGCCTGCTGCATCTCTTTACGGTGGATACGGATCGAACCGCCACCCAGCTCGGTACCGTTCAGGACCATGTCGTAGGCACGGGACAGGGCGCTGGCCGGGTTGGCTTCGAGCTCTTCCGGGGTGCACTTCGGCGCCGTGAACGGGTGGTGCAATGCAGTGAAGCTGCCGTCTTCGTTCTCTTCGAACATCGGGAAGTCGACAACCCACATCGGCGCCCACTCGCAGGTCAGCAGCTCGAAGTCGTGACCCAGGCGAATACGCAGCGCGCCCAGGGCTTCGCTGACCACCTTGAACTTGTCGGCACCGAAGAACACGATGTCGCCGTCTACGGCGCCAACGCGATCGAGGATGTTGTTGAGGTTGGCCTCAGGGATGTTCTTGACGATCGGCGACTGCAGGCCTTCGACACCCTTGGCGCGCTCGTTGACCTTAATGTAGGCCAGCCCCTTGGCACCGTAGATACCGACGAACTTGGTGTACTCGTCGATTTTGCTGCGCGGCATGCTGGCGCCGCCTGGCAGACGCAGGGCGGTAACGCGGCACTTCGGATCGTTGGCCGGGCCGGCGAACACTTTGAAGTCGACATCCTTCAACTGGTCGGCAACGTCGACCAGTTCCAGCGGAATACGCAGGTCTGGCTTGTCGGAGCCGTAGCGGCGCATGGCCTCTTCGAAGGTCATGTGCGGGAATTCGCCGAATTCCAGGTCGAGCACTTCTTTGAACAGCTTGCGGATCATGCTTTCGGTCAGGCCCATGATCTCGCTTTCATCGAGGAAACTGGTCTCGATGTCGATCTGGGTGAATTCCGGCTGGCGATCGGCACGCAGGTCTTCGTCACGGAAGCACTTGGCAATCTGGTAGTAGCGGTCGAAGCCGGCGACCATCAGCAGCTGCTTGAACAGCTGGGGCGACTGCGGCAGGGCGAAGAAGCTACCGGCATGGGTACGGCTTGGCACCAGGTAGTCGCGCGCGCCTTCCGGAGTGGCACGGGTGAGGATCGGTGTTTCGACATCGAGGAAGCCGTTGTCGTCCATGAAGCGACGGATGCTGCTGGTGATGCGCGAACGCAGGCGCAGCTTTTCAGCCATTTCCGGGCGACGCAGGTCGATGAAGCGGTAGCGCAGGCGGGTTTCCTCGCCGACGTCAGAGTACTCGTTCAGCGGGAACGGCGGGGTTTCCGCCTCGTTGAGCACAGTCAGCTGGTAGCCGAGGATCTCGATGGCACCGGAGGCCATGTTGGCATTCACTGCACCTTCAGGGCGCTTGCGGACCTTGCCGGTGATCTGTACGACGTATTCGCTGCGCACACGGTCTGCGGCGGCGAAGGTTTCGGCGCGATCCGGATCGAACACGACCTGGGCCATGCCTTCGCGGTCACGGATGTCGAGGAAGATCACCCCGCCGTGGTCGCGGCGACGATGGACCCAGCCGCAAAGGGTGACTTCCTGGCCGTCCAGGCTCTCGTTCAGTTGGCCGCAATAATGGCTGCGCATCATGATGGTGGTTTCGCTTCTCGTGATTCGTGTATTCGGTGGAGGCCTTGGCCGCCCGGAGGGCTAATACTGCAAGACCCGGTCACAGCATTCAACTCAGTCGGCCTTGTCGCCGCCTGCCAGATTCTTTTTCGCCCCGGTCTTGAAGTCGGTTTCGTACCAACCGTTACCGCTCAGGCGAAAGCCTGGCACCGACAGCAGCTTTTTCAGTGCCGGTGCCTGACAGGCCGGACAATCGGTCAGCGGCGCGGCGCTGATCTTCTGCAGCACTTCCATGCGGTGCTCGCAGGACGCACATTGATAGTCATAAAGGGGCATGGGTGTCTCTCGTCAACCATAACGCTGGCTGCCGGGGCAGCAAAAAGCGGGATTATATATGGTTAGCAAGCACTGCGCAGCCCGCCAGGCGATCAGCGAGCACTCGGCGGGTCCTGCAGCCACGCCACGCAGATGACCCGGATCAGCCCGCTGAAGTTGCGCACTCCACCCTGGCGCAGGTGCACTTCACGGTCCACATAGGACAACACGGCACTGACCGAACAACGGTTGGCGGCGGCAATGCGTTCCAGGATACCCCAGTAGACAGCCTCCAGGCGCAAACAGGTAGAAAAGCCGTTGAGCCGCACGGAACGTGACACCGGCTGCGTCTGCAGCATGTCAAAGTCCGCCTTGAACGGATCGATGCACTGTTTTCCTGGCCAGCTGCCTTGGCCTGCCATACGTTTGCTCGCTTGCATCATGCGCCACACTTCCTCGTCACAGGTACCAGGTGGCCTATGAAGCGCTGACGGGCGAGCTTAAAGCAGCGGCAAAATGTTCCTTTGCAAATACCAGGTTGCCAGGCGGACCCTGTGGGAGCAGGCGATGCGCTGGATGGCACCGGCTGCGCCGGCGTTCGCGGGCGCGCCCACTCCCACAGGGGTTGCGCAAGTTTTCCGCCTTGAGCAACGGTTACTTGTCGTCGAGCAGCACCCGCAGCATCCAGGCGGTTTTCTCGTGCACCTGCATGCGCTGCGTCAGCAGGTCTGCGGTCGGCTCGTCACTGACCTTGTCCACCACAGGGAAAATGCTGCGCGCAGTGCGCACCACGGCCTCCTGCCCCTGGACCAACTGGCGGATCATCTCGTCTGCCGGAGGGACACCTTCCTCCTCCTTGATCGACGAGTGCCGTGCATAGAATGCATACGAACCCGGTGCCGGGAAGCCCAGGGCACGGATTCGCTCGGCGATCGAATCGACTGCCAGCGCCAATTCGTTGTACTGCTCTTCGAACATCAGGTGCAGGGTGCGGAACGACGGACCGGTGACGTTCCAGTGGAAGTTATGGGTTTTCAGATACAGCACGTAGGTATCCGACAACAGGCGGGACAGCCCATCGACGATGGACTTGCGATCTTCTTCACTGATACCGATATCAATTGCCATGAAGCTCCCCTTTCCATAAGGCTTGAGACTCAAGCGGGCGCCGACCACTGTAGCAACACTTGCCGCATGCCGCATGTGACATGGCGCAACACATCGCCCACTGGGCGGCCTGCGGTTTGAGTAGGCTGCGGCTTTACTGTTAAATAGGCACTGTGCCACCCGTGCGGACTGTCATTGCCGGGTGCATAGGCTGGCCTGCCACGTGTTCGCGCTCCATATCTCATGCGCACCGTGCTGCCAGCTCTTCCTGTGATCGGCCTTATCAACAGTGAGCCAACCCCATGTTCAAGATCGTCCATCTGGTGACGGGCGTGGCAGCTTTGCTGCTATCGCTCATACCCAGCCTGAAAACCGATGCGACACCCTTCCTGCAACAACCTGACGCGGTCTACCTGGCCCTGCTCGGCCTGCTCAACCTGGTGCTGGCGCCGGTGGTGCCACTGTATCATCGCGGCGCGCGACAACAACTGCAGCATCTGGCCTGCGCCCTGTTGGTGGTCGCCGTCGTGCTGCAGACCCTGACGCTACTGGCCCGCCCGGAAATGGGCAACCTGGCAGCCCTGGTCTGCGCGGCACTGGCCGTGGCCCTGCATCTGGCCGTGGGCTTTGCACGCGGCCCACGCAAGGCACGCAGCAGCCAGCACGCGGCACAAGATGCCGGCAACCGTGATACTGGCACCGTCAAATGGTTCAACACATCGAAAGGCTTTGGTTTCATCTCCCGCGACTCGGGTGATGACATCTTCGTGCACTTTCGAGCCATCCGCGGTGAGGGCCACCGCATCCTGGTCGAAGGCCAGCGCGTGGAGTTTTCGGTGATGCACCGCGACAAGGGCCTGCAGGCCGAAGACGTAGTTGCGGTAACCCGCCGCTGACCGACTGACGCCATCAACGGCAAGCCAGGCTCCGCAAGGTCAGCGCTGCACCTGAGAGCAGCATCATACCTGTGGGGGCTGGTTTGCCGGCGATGGCAGCCTGGCAGAAATCAATAATGGGGAGGCGGCGCCTCTTCCCCTTCACTGCCATACTGGCCAACCATCTCTTCATGACGCTTGATCAGCTCGGCCATCTGCAATTGCAGCCGCTCGATCACCCGCGCTTGCTCCACCACCACGTCATTCAGCGCCTGGATAGCGTCATCCTGAAACGCCTGACGGGTTTCCAGCTCGACCATACGCATTTCCAATGTCATGTCAGGCCTCTTGGTAACCAGCAAGCTGCAGCCCGCGCAGACGCTGACGAACAGCCTGCAGTTGATCATCGGTGTAACCCACAGGCGCACACTTGCCCCATACCGGAGCCGGCCACGCGGCGTCGTCGCGCTGGCGCACGATCACATGCATGTGCAACTGGCTGACCACGTTACCCAAGGTAGCCACGTTCATCTTGTCAGCTGCGTAGCTGGCCTTCAGCGCTTCTGCCAACAGGGTGGTTTCCTGCCACAACTGCTGTTGCTCTGCCGCATCCAGCTCGAACAGCTCACTGATACCCGCGCGCTTGGGCACCAGGATGAACCATGGGTAATTGGCATCCTTGCTCAGCAGCAACTGGCACAGCGGAAACTCCCCCAGCACCAGCGAATCCTGCTGCAATCGCGAATCGAGGACGAACACGGCATATCTCCTTCAGGCAATACCATCCCGCGTCAGGCGGAAACAGGCCAGCAAGGATACCTTGCACATTCCCGGTAACACAGCGCTACTTTTCGCACCAAAATGAGGCCGCCTGACCGCCTTCCCCACACCTGCCACCCCACAAATGCCCCCGGATTAACAAGTTGCGGTAACACCTTGACTCTAATGGCAGGTTTTTAAATTTTAATGATTCTCGATCCCAAAAAACACCCAAGCCGCCTTCGCCCCGCATTTACGGTACTTTCCGACCCTCGGTAGCAGGTTTTGTGAAAATTTCATGAAGTGTTGCGAATTTTGAGCACGCTTGTTGCATTCCCTTCCCGCCAAGTCGGCACGACATCTGCAGTGGCAGGTGAACGCGACAAATAACAACAGCGACATGGGTTACCAGGGAGTTTCCTCAACCGGAATCGGCAGTTACAGATTCGTTACGGTGCCAGGAACAGCGCTGAGGTTATACGGCCCCTGAAACGGGGCGTGATTTGCGACATGGAAATACTTAAAAGCGACACGGCGAAAAAGTTCCGCAAAGAGTGCTTATAGCCATATCGCCAACAACAGTCTGCGTGCTATACATTTTCGCCGACATAACAAGAAAGAGCTGCCCCATATAACTAAAAGACTTGGACGCAGCGGTACTCTTCCTAAAAACCAAAGGAGCAAATCACGATGCGCGTGATGAAGTGGAGCATGATCGCCCTGGCCGTTGCGGCAGGGACCTCGCAGTTGGCAATGGCCTCGGCACAGGACGAGTCCAAAGGTTTCATCGAAGACAGCAAGCTGAACGTCAAGACCCGCATGCTGTATTTCAGCCGTGACTTCCGTAACAACGATAGCGGCAAGAGCCGCGTTGAAGAAACCGGCCTTGGCTTCCTCGGCACCTTCGAATCGGGCTTCACCCAAGGCACCGTAGGCTTCGGTGTCGACGCCATCGGCATGCTGGGCCTCAAGCTGGACAGCGGTAAAGGCCGCGCCGGCACCGGCCTGTTCCCGACAGGTTCCGACGGCCGTTCGCAAGACGAGTACTCCGAAGGCGGCGGCGCAGTGAAAATGCGCATTTCCAACACCGTGCTCAAGTTCGGCGACCAGTTCACCGCCCTGCCAGTACTGGCTACCGACGACAGCCGCCTGCTGCCGGAAGTGGCTGAAGGTGGCCTGATCACCAGCAACGAAATCGATGGCCTGACCCTGCATGCCGGTCACTTCACCGCGCTCAACGCCCAGGCTCAGACCTATCACGACAGCCTGAACCTGACTGAAGCCAACGTCTTTGGTGGCACCTATGCCATTACCGACAGCCTCAGCACCAGCGTCTACTACTCGCGTATCGAAGATCACTTCCGCAAGTGGTACGGCAACATCAACTGGGCGCTGCCGATCAGCGACAAGCAAGGCCTGGTGTTCGACTTCAACATCTATGACACCAAGTCGATTGGCAACAACCTGACCGGCGCATGGGTAAGCAAGTCCGACGGCACCAATGAGCTGGACAACATCGCAGCCAGCCTGTCGGGCGCCTACAACATTGGCGCCCACACCTTCACCCTGGCCTACCAGAAAGTCAGCGGCGACGGTGATTACGCGTACGGCGTGGACGGTGGCGGTACCGTCTTCCTGGCCAACTCCGTTGCCCGTTCCGACTTCAACGCCGAAGACGAAAAATCCTGGCAAGCACGCTACGACCTGAACTTCGCCGAGTTCGGTGTACCTGGCCTGACCTTCATGACCCGTTATGTTCGCGGTACCGGTGCCACCACCCGCACCACCGACAGCGGCAAGGAATGGGAACGCGACATCGACGTCAAGTACGTGATGCAAAGCGGCCCAGCCAAGGACCTGAGCTTCCGCGTTCGTCAGGCCACCTACCGCTCCAGCGACGGTGTGTACTACGGCTCCTCGTCGATCGACGAACTGCGTCTGATCGTGGAGTACCCGCTGAGCATCCTGTAAGCCTGGCTTGCAATGCCCCGCACCTGAAAAAGCCCGGCAATCACGCCGGGCTTTTTCTTGGCTGACAAGTGTCACGCCCTGGGGCATCCTGTACGCCTTCGTTTCCCCCCCGTACAATGCGGGGCTATTTCAACGTCTTAGGCAATCGACACGGCTAACCATGCGCACCAGTCAATATTTGCTCGCCACCCAGAAAGAAACCCCTGCCGACGCAGTGGTCATCAGCCATCAGCTCATGCTGCGTGCCGGCATGATCCGCAAACTGGCCTCCGGCCTGTACACCTGGCTGCCGATGGGCTTGCGGGTAATGCGCAAGGTCGAAGCCGTGGTGCGCGAGGAAATGAACGCCGCCGGCGCCCTGGAAGTGCTGATGCCGAGCATCCAGCCCGCCGAACTGTGGCAGGAATCCGGTCGCTGGGAGCAATACGGCCCTGAACTGCTGCGCGTGAAAGACCGCCACCAGCGCGACTTCTGCGTCGGCCCTACCCACGAAGAAGTGATCACCGACCTGGCCCGTAACGAGCTGTCCAGCTATAAACAGCTGCCGCTCAACATGTACCAGATCCAGACCAAGTTCCGTGACGAGATCCGCCCGCGCTTCGGCCTGATGCGTGGCCGCGAGTTCATCATGAAGGACGCCTACTCGTTCCATGCCGACCAGGCTTCCCTGCAGGAAACCTACGATCGCATGCACCAGGCGTACACCAATGTGTTCACCCGCCTGGGCCTGGACTTCCGCCCTGTGCAGGCCGACACCGGCTCGATCGGTGGCAGCTACTCGCACGAGTTCCACGTACTGGCCGAGTCCGGCGAAGATGACGTGATCTTCAGCGACAGCTCCGACTATGCCGCCAACATCGAGAAAGCCGAAGCCATACCGCGTGAAACCGTGCGTCCAGCGCCTACCGAGGAGCTGCGCCTGGTCGACACCCCGAACGCCAAGACCATCGCCCAGTTGGTGGAGAACCACGGCCTGCCGATCGAAAAGACCGTCAAGACCCTGATCGTGCGCGGCGCCGAAGAGGGCAAGCTGATTGCCCTGATCGTCCGTGGCGACCACGAACTGAACGAAATCAAGGCCACCAAGCTGGAACAGGTTGCCGACCCGCTGGTCATGGCCACCGAAGCCGAACTGCGCGAAGCCATTGGCGCCGGTGCCGGCTCGCTCGGCCCGCTCAACCTGCCACTGGAAATCATCATCGACCGCTCGGTTGCCCTGATGAGCGACTTCGGCATTGGCGCCAACATCGACGACAAGCACTACTTCGGCGTCAACTGGGAGCGCGATCTGCCGGTTCCACAAGTCGCCGACCTGCGTAACGTGGTCGAAGGCGACCCAAGCCCTGACGGCCAGGGCACCCTGGTTATCAAGCGCGGCATCGAAGTGGGCCACATCTTCCAGCTGGGCACCAAGTACAGCGAGGCGCTGAAGTGCCAGGTGCTGGGCGAGAACGGCAAGCCGGTCGTACTGTCGATGGGTTGCTACGGCATTGGCGTATCCCGCGTGGTTGCTGCTGCCATCGAGCAGAGCTATGACGACAAAGGCATCATCTGGAATGACGCCCTGGCTCCGTTCCAGATTGCCCTCGTACCGCTGCGCTACGAAACCGACGTGGTCCGCGACGCAACCGACAAGCTGTATGCAGAACTGACCGCCGCCGGCTATGAAGTGCTGCTGGACGACCGCGACAAGAAAACCAGCCCAGGCATCAAGTTTGCCGACATGGAGCTGATCGGCATCCCACACCGCATCGTCGTCAGCGATCGCGGCCTGGCCGAAGGCAACCTGGAGTACAAGCACCGCACCGAGCAAGACGCCCAGACGTTGCCGCTCAATGAAGTGCTGACCTTCCTGCAGGCCCGCGTTCGCCGCTGATAATCAATGCACGAGTGATCATGTTCAAGCGAAGTACCTTTACCCTGGGGGGTGCCGCACTATGCGGCACCCTGCTCCTCAGCGGCTGCGCCAACCAGATGTCCCAGCGCAGCGACCATGAGGAGCGCGTCGAGCGCAAACTGCTCGAGCACACCCTGCAGATCGATGTCGGTGAGCCGAAGGTGATGGAGCTTCCGCAGCGACGTGTGCGCGTGCATGAGCAAAAGCGCTTCGAAGTCACCGAGTTCGAAGTGACCCGTCGCTATGACCGCTACACGCCGTACCAACCCTGGCGTGAGATCTACGAGATCCCGCTGGGTGCAGTGGCCGTGGTGGCGGGTGTCGGCGCCAATGTGGTCAACGTCTTCGCCCTGGGCAACCTGCCGCAAAGCATCACGCATGACTGGCTCAGTTATGGCGTGGATGGGCTCAACCCGTTCATGAACGTGCCCTCCAACGGCCGCGCCCAGCAAAACCTGGCCGGGATCAGCGAAGTGCAGAAAGGCAAGCGCGAGGAATCCACCAGCCTGCCCTGGAGCGAGCGCCTGGTCGAGGTCAAGGCCGGCAAGATGACCCACGAGCTGACCACCGACCGCAATGGCGTGCTGCGTCTGAACCTGCTCGACAGCCCGTTTTCCGAGCAGAACCTCAACCACGTCGGCACCTTGCACCTGCAGGTACATGATGAGGACAATGCGGTAAGAGGCGATGCCAGCCTGCTGGTCAGCGCTACCCTGCGCAATAAGCTGCTTGAAGCCCATGAGCTGATCTTCGATGACCTCGAAGATGATGATGTCGGCCAGTGGGTGCACCGGGTCAAGCGCTTGTCCGAGCTGGGCCTTGAAGAGGAAGCCAGTGAAATGGAACAGAGCCTGATCGAGCTGACCCGCAACGATCCGGAGCTGCAGCAGGAGTTCTTGCAGTCGCTGACCAAGGCCACTGGCCGGTTGGTGGCCGATCCGGGCGTGCATTAACAGAATGGGGCTGCATTGCAGCCCCTTTCATTTATTAGGCGGGAACAGCTCCAGCTGTTCATGCGCCCCCCGCAAGTCACGCAACCGCACCCCTACCCCTAGCAAGCGTACCGGCTTGCCACCACGGGCGAATGCCTGCCCCAGCAATTGCCGATAACTCTCCAGGTCCCGGCCCGCGCCCGCCTGCTCCATGGTGGTCTGGCTGAAGTCATGGAACTTGACCTTGACGAACGGTTTGTCTGGCCGGTAACTGCTGTCCATACGGGCGATGCGTTCGTTCAGGCTGTCCAGCAATTCGGGCAGCCGCGCCAGGCAACTGGTCAGGTCTGGCAGGTCGGTATCGTAGGTGTTTTCAACACTCACCGACTGGCGTCGGCTGTCGTTGTGCACCGCACGCTCATCGATCCCCCGCGCCAGCCCCCACAACCGCTCGCCAAAACTGCCGAACTCGCGCACCAATGCCAGCCGTGACCACTCACGCAAATGCAGGCAGGTTTCGATGCCCAGCCGCGTCAGTTTGTCGGCCGTCACCTTACCCACCCCATGCAACCTGGCCACCGGCAAGGCTGCAACGAACGTTTCCACTTCATTTGGGGTAATCACAAACAGCCCGTTGGGTTTGCGCCAGTCACTGGCGATCTTGGCCAGAAACTTGTTAGGCGCCACGCCAGCCGACACGGTGATATGCAGGGTGCGGGCAACACGCCGGCGTATATCCTCGGCAATGCGCGTGGCGCTGCCCGAATACCACTGGCTGTCGCTGACATCCAGATAGGCTTCGTCCAGCGACAAAGGCTCGATAAGCTCCGTGTAGTCGCGAAAGATCGTGTGGATTTCCCGCGAAGCCTCGCGGTAGGCCTCGAAGCGCGGCTTGACGATCAACAGATCGGGGCAGAGCTTCAGCGCATGCCGCGACGACATGGCCGAGCGCACGCCATAGGCGCGTGCTTCATAGTTGCAGGTGGCGATGACCCCGCGATGGTCGGGCGAGCCCCCCACCGCCATGGGCCGACCGGCCAGGCGCGGGTCGTCACGCATCTCGATCGCAGCGTAGAAACAATCGCAGTCGACGTGAATGATCTTGCGCAAGGACATGGACGACCGTCAGCACTGTAAATTCATACAGATAGTATCGCATGCGCCCTGCTCTGAAACAGCTCACCTGCCTGGCCACACGATAATCGGCCTGAAAGCCCCGCCGTGCCTGAGCTGCATACTGTTATCAAGCGCTAAGGGTTTGAACAAAAAAGGTTTTTCCAAAACAATTGCTTGACATCGGGGCGCAAATCCGTAGAATTCGATCTCACAGGCGCGGGATGGAGCAGCCTGGTAGCTCGTCGGGCTCATAACCCGAAGGTCGTCGGTTCAAATCCGGCTCCCGCAACCAGATTCGAGAAAAGGCCACTGTTAACGCAGTGGCCTTTTTCTTTGCCCGCAAAAAAGCCTTTTCGAAAAAGCTCGAAAAATCAATGCCTAGCGCTTGACATATAAACTGTACGCTGTAGAATTCGCCCCACTGACGCGGGATGGAGCAGCCTGGTAGCTCGTCGGGCTCATAACCCGAAGGTCGTCGGTTCAAATCCGGCTCCCGCAACCAGATTCAAGAAAAGGCCACTGTTAACACAGTGGCCTTTTTCTTTGCCTGCTGATAAGCGTTTTCGAAAAAACATCGATAAATCAAAGCCTAGCGCTTGACATACAAACTGCACACTGTAGAATCCGCCCCACTGACGCGGGATGGAGCAGCCTGGTAGCTCGTCGGGCTCATAACCCGAAGGTCGTCGGTTCAAATCCGGCTCCCGCAACCATATTCGTCAGAACAAACCCCGCCTGTGTAAAGCAGCGCGGGGTTTGTTGCTTTATACCTTCCTGATTCTTGTCGCCTCGATTTTCCCTACCCTCATGCCAACTCGCAGGCTTGAGATGCCGTATCCAGGATGAACTATCTTTAACCGTGCCAGGCAGCTGCAAACGCCTGAGGCCGGAGTAACATTGGATACGTTTTCCTAAGGGACTTTCACTTGGCCGCACCTCTCCTTCACCTCGCGCAGCATGCCCGGGGCATCTCATGACTTCGCACAATCCCGAACCTCCGGTGCCACTCGCTACGGCGCTACCCGGTGCTGTGCAGCGCCTGCCCTTGCTCGAACGCCTAAGTCGCTACCGCCAGCCCATAGGCCTGATGGTGACCCTGCTACTGTTCACGATGGCCTTGATTGCCTGCCGCCACCTGCTGAACGAGCTGGACATCTATGCCTTGCACGATGCGATGCTCAGCGTGCCGACCCAGTCATTGCTGGGCGCCTTGCTGGCAACGGTGATCGGCTTTGTGATCCTGCTGGGCTACGAGTGGTCGGCCAGCCGCTATGCGGGCGTGAAACTGCCAGCACGCAGCCTGATATTGGGCGGTTTCAGCGCCTTTGCCATCGGCAACGCCATCGGCCTGTCGATGCTCTCTGGCGGCTCGGTTCGCTATCGCCTGTACGCACGCCTGGGCCTTGGTGCTGGCGAGGTCGCACGCATGACCGTGTTTGCCAGCCTGTCACTGGGCTGCGCGCTGCCGCCACTAGCCGCTCTGGCGACATTGAGCAACCTGCCGGCGGCCTCGACAGCACTCGGGTTGGCGCCCGGCCTGCTGGCCGCTGTCGCCAGCGCCGTGCTGGTGCTGTCTGCCTTGCTGGTCATTGGCTTGTACCGCCGACGCCTGGCCGAGCAACCACTGGCCGATAACCTGCTCGTTCAACTGGGCCGGCGCACACTTCGCCTGCCCAATGCGCGCCTGGCGGCCCTGCAACTGCTGATTACCGCGCTGGATGTGGCGGCGGCAGCCACCGTGCTCTACCTGTTGCTGCCAGAAGCCCCTCCTTTCGGCGCCTTTGTGCTGGTGTACCTGCTGGCCTTGGCTGCAGGCGTGCTCAGCCACGTACCGGGCGGCGTCGGGGTATTCGAAGCGATCCTGCTGGCGGCCTTTGCCGACCAACTCGGTGCCGCACCGCTGGCCGCTGCCTTGCTGCTGTACCGGCTGATCTATGTGGTACTGCCACTGCTGCTGGCCTGCGTGTTGCTGCTGGCCAATGAAGCCCGACGCCTGCTGTTTGCACAACAGGCCATCAAGGCCGCTTCGGGTCTGGCCGCACCGGTCCTGTCGATTCTGGTGTTCCTGTCCGGCATGGTGCTGCTGTTTTCCGGCGCCACGCCGGAGATAGACACGCGTCTGGAGCACATGGGCTTCCTGGTGCCACACCGGCTGATCGATGCCTCTCATTTCGGCGCCAGCCTGATCGGTGTGCTATGCCTGCTACTGGCCCAAGGCCTGCGTCGGCGCCTGTCCGCCGCCTGGCTACTGACCACCGTACTGTTGCTGGTCGGCGCCCTGCTGTCGCTGTTGAAGGGTTTTGACTGGGAAGAGGCTTGCCTGCTGACCTTCACCGCTGCCCTGCTCGCTCTATTCCGCCGCTCGTTCTATCGCCCCAGCCGCCTGCTGGAGCTACCCTTCTCGCCGGTGTTCCTGGTGGCCAGCGCCTGTGCGGTAGGCGCATCGGTGTGGCTGCTGCTGTTCGCCTACCAGGATGTGCCTTACAGCCATCAGCTATGGTGGCAGTTCACCCTGGATGCCGACGCTCCACGCGGTCTGCGCGCCGCCATGGGCAGCGCCTTGCTACTGGCTGCAGTGGCACTGACGTGGCTGCTGCGCACGGCGCCGCCGGTGATCCACCTGCCCGATGAAGAAGAGCTGCAACGCGCCAACCGTATCCTGCAGGCCTCCGACCAGCCCGACGGTGGCTTGGCGCTGACTGGCGACAAGGCGTTGCTGTTCCACCCTCGTGATAATGCGTTTCTCATGTACGCCCGGCGCGGCCGCAGCCTGGTGGCGCTGTATGACCCGATAGGCCCGGCCCAGGAACGCGCCGAGATGATCTGGCAGTTCCGCGACCTGTGCGACCTGCATAACGCACGGCCAGTGTTCTACCAGGTGCGCGCGGAGAACCTGCCGTTCTATATGGACATCGGCCTGACCGCATTGAAGCTGGGCGAAGAAGCCCGGGTCGACTTGCGCCGCTTCGACCTTGAAGCCAAAGGCAAGGAGATGAAGGACCTGCGCTACACCTGGAACCGCGGCGGACGCGATGGCCTGAGCCTTGAGATCCATGAGCCCGGCCACGCTCCGCTGGCTGAGCTGAAGGAAATTTCCGATGCCTGGCTCGGCGGCAAGAGCGTGCGCGAGAAAGGCTTTTCGCTGGGGCGCTTCAGCCCGGACTACCTGCAACACTTCCGCATAGCCCTGATTCGCTTCCAGGGCCGCCCGGTAGCCTTCGCCAACTTGCTGGAAACCCATGGAAACGAGCTGGCCAGCCTCGACCTGATGCGTGCGCACCCCGAAGCGCCAAAGCTGACCATGGAATTCATGATGATCGGCTTGATCCTGCACTACAAAAGCCATGACTACGGGCGTTTCAGCCTGGGCATGGTACCGCTGTCCGGTCTGCAACCAAGGCGTGGCGCCCCCTTGACCCAGCGCTTGGGTTCACTGGTGTTCCGCCGTGGTGAACAGCTTTACAACTTCCAGGGGCTTCGACGCTTCAAGGACAAGTTCCAGCCGGACTGGGAACCCCGCTACATGGCCGTGCCAGCCGGGCTCGACCCGCTGGTGGCACTGGCCGACACCGCCGCCCTGATTGCAGGCGGCCTGACTGGATTGGTGAAACGCTGATGACCCGACGCTTTTGGCTGTACCTGCTGGTTCCCCTGCTGCTGGCCGCCTTGGGTGGCGCGCTGGCCTTCTGGCTGTGGACGCGCCCGGCCCCCGAGGCACGCCTGGAACAAATGAGCATCAATGACACCAGCATCACCCTTGTTACCCCTGGTGTGCACCCCAAGGTCCGGGTGGCCATCGGTGTGCCACAAGACCAGGCACTGACGGGCAAGCAACTGCTCGACCTGAGCCAGGCCGGTGAAGCCCAGCTGGTGCAGGTAATTCTGCCGCCTAATGACTGCAGCAAGCAGCAACAGGCCATGGACCAGGCGCTGGCGCAACTGCCAGGAAAACCGACCCTGGTCGCAGGTATCGGCCCCGGTGCCGCTCAGGCCTGGCGTTGGCTGGCCAGCCAGGACAATGACAAGGCGCGGGCCATTTCCGTGGGCTTCACCCTCGAACAGCCTGGCTGCCAGGCACCGCTGCCCAAATCGGCTGCCCATGGCCACTGGAACGTCGCCTGGAACGACAACCCGGATGACGCCAGCGCCGCGTTCGTGCGCGACCAGGCCAACGCCGAAACCAGCATCAGCGACTACGACATCCACTTGCCACAAGTGCTCAAGGCGCAACTCACCCAAGCCCTGGTCGGCCATGACGGTAACGCACTGGCCATGCCGGTGGTCGAGGTGCCGGCCGGGCAAACGACAGACACGGTCACCTTGTTCCTTTCTGGTGATGGCGGCTGGCGCGACCTGGACCGCGACGTGGCCGGGGAAATGGCCAAGCTGGGTTACCCGGTGGTAGGCATCGACACGCTACGCTACTACTGGCAGCACAAGACCCCGGAACAAAGCGCCGCCGACCTTTCCGAGCTGATGCATCACTACCGGCAGAAGTGGGGTACCAAGCGCTTCGTATTGACCGGCTATTCGTTCGGCGCCGATGTGCTGCCGGCAATCTACAACCGCCTGCCGGTCGAGGACCAACAGCGTATCGACGCGGTGATGCTGTTGGCCTTTGCGCGCAGTGGCAGTTTCGAGATCGAGGTCGAGGGTTGGCTGGGCAAGGAAGGCCAGGAAGCGCCAACCGGGCCGGAAATGGCCAAGCTGCCAGCATCCAAGGTCGTCTGCGTGTATGGCGTAGAGGAAACCGACGAAAGCGGTTGCACGGAAAACACGGCAGTAGGTGAGCACCTCAAACTGCCTGGCGGGCACCACTTCGACGAGAACTACCCGGCACTCGCCAAGCGGTTGATTGGCGAGATCGAGACACGCCAAGGCAAGTCCCGCGTAGCTGAGCAGAATTGACAGGCATCAGGGCCGCTCTGCGGCCCTGACAGTACCGTATAACCCAATTCAGATCTCGACCTGCGTCCCCAGCTCGATCACCCGGTTCAACGGCAGGTTGAAGAAGCGCAGGTTGCCGTTGGCATTCTTCAGCAAGAACGCGAACAGGTTGCCCCGCCAGCGCGACATCCCCTCCAGCCGTGACGCGATCACCGTCTCGCGACTAAGGAAGTAGGTGGTGCGCATCGGCGTGAAGTCCAGGCCATCCAGATGGCACAGCTTCAACGCGGCAGGCACGTCCGGCTCATCCATGAACCCAAAGTGCAGCAACACACGGAAGAATCCGTCGCCATAGGCTTCCACCTCGAAACGCTCATGTTCCGGCACCCGGGGCCGGTCTTCGCTGACCACAGTCAGCAACACCACCTGGCTGTGCAGCACCTGGTTGTGCAGCATGTTGTGCAACAGCGCATGCGGCACGGCATCGGAGCGCGCAGTCAGAAACACTGCCGTACCCTCGACCCGGTGCGGTGGCTGAATGCGGATGCTGCTGATGAACAATGGCAACGGCAGCGCACCTTCATCGATGCGCTCGACCAGAATCTGCTTGCCGCGCTTCCAGGTGCTCATCAGCAGGAACAGCACACCGCCGGCCAACACCGGGAAGGCACCGCCCTGGGCGATTTTCGGCACGTTGGCGGCGAAGAACAGCCCGTCGACTAACAGGAAGCCGACCAGAATCGGCACTGCGAGCAGCGGCGGCCACTTCCACAGCAGCAGCATCACCGCGGATACCAGAATGGTGGTCATCAGCATGGTACCGGTGACCGCAACCCCATAGGCAGCCGCCAGAGCGCCCGACGACCCGAAGCCGATGACCAACAGCACCACGCCCGCCATCAGCGTCCAGTTCACCGCACCAATATAGATCTGCCCCTGCTCGTCGCTTGAGGTGTGCTGAATGTGCATACGTGGGATGTAGCCCAGCTGGATGGCCTGACGGGTCAGGGAGAAGGCCCCGGAAATCACCGCCTGCGAGGCGATAACCGTGGCCATGGTGGCCAGCCCGACCAAGGGCAGCAGCGCCCAGTCCGGCGCCAGCAGGTAGAACGGGTTGCGCGCCGCCTCCGGGTTTTGCAGCAGCAGTGCACCCTGGCCAAAATAGTTGAGCAGCAGCGCCGGTAGCACCAGGATGAACCAGGCCCGGGCAATCGGCTTGCGGCCAAAGTGCCCCATGTCGGCGTACAGCGCCTCAGCACCGGTCAGCGCCAGCACCACCGCACCAAGAATGGCCACGCCGATGCCTGGGTGCACCACGAAGAAGTTGACTGCCCAGCCCGGGTTGAACGCCTTGAGCACTTCCGGGCTCTGCGAGATGCCATGCACACCCAGCGCGCCCAGCGCCACGAACCAAGTCACCATGATCGGACCAAACAGCTTGCCGATCTTCTCGGTGCCGTGCTGCTGCACCAGGAACAGTGCCACCAGCACCACCAGCGAAATTGGCACTACCCAGTGGTCGATACCGTCGAAGGCCAGGCCTACGCCCTCCACCGCCGACAGCACCGATACCGCCGGGGTGATCATACTGTCACCATAGAACAGCGAAGCGCCGATCAAGCCACAGATCACCATAAGCGTGCGCAGCCGCGGGTAGGCCGCCGTGGCCCGCCGCGCCAGTGCAGTCAGCGCCATGGTGCCGCCCTCACCCTGGTTATCAGCACGCAAGATGAACATCACGTACTTGAACGACACCACCCACAGCAGCGACCACAGGATCAGCGACAGGATCCCCAGCACGCCATCATGGTTGACCGACACCCCATAGCCGCCGGTAAAGACCTCCTTGAGGGTGTACAACGGACTTGTGCCGATATCGCCATAAACCACACCGACCGCCGCCACGAGCAGGCCCACCGACCGCGACGCCCCCTGCTTCCCCTCGTGCCCGCCCTCAGCGTGACTGCTTGCCTGAACCATCGACCACTCCCGCAAACGGCCTTTACGGCCCTTGGTAATCACTTTGCCGCCAGGCCCTTGAAGGCACCCCGGCGCAACGGCGCGAAGCATAGCGCAGCGTTCGTCGTATTTCTGCTGGTCAAGCGCCCTTGCGCTCGCTAGAATTGCGCACTTTTTGATCAGAGGCGCCAAAAGCGCCCGTCAAGTTCGTCCCCGATTCCGGCCGGGCGACCTGCATTCAATACCGAGGTTAGTCATGTCCACCACGCCCGCCACCCCCAAGGTAGGTTTCGTAAGCCTGGGTTGCCCAAAAGCCTTGGTCGACTCTGAACGCATCCTGACCCAGCTGCGCATGGAAGGCTATGAAGTCGTGCCCACCTACGAGGACGCCGACGTGGTGGTGGTCAACACCTGCGGCTTCATCGACAGCGCCAAGGCCGAATCGCTGGAAGTGATCGGCGAAGCAATCAAGGAAAACGGCAAGGTCATCGTCACCGGCTGCATGGGCGTCGAGGAAGGCAACATCCGTGACGTGCACCCAAGCGTGCTGTCGGTCACCGGCCCACAGCAGTACGAGCAGGTGGTCAACGCCGTTCACGAAGTGGTGCCACCGCGTCAGGACCACAACCCGCTGATCGACCTGGTGCCGCCACAGGGCGTCAAGCTGACCCCGCGCCACTATGCCTACCTGAAAATCTCCGAAGGCTGCAACCACAGCTGCAGCTTCTGCATCATCCCGTCGATGCGCGGCAAGCTGGTCAGCCGCCCGGTGGGTGAAGTGCTGAGTGAGGCCGAGCGCCTGGTCAAGGCCGGGGTCAAGGAGATCCTGGTGATTTCCCAGGACACCAGCGCCTACGGCGTCGACGTCAAGTACAAGACCGACTTCTGGAACGGCCGCCCGGTCAAGACCCGCATGCTCGAGCTGTGCGAAGCGCTGAGCAGCCTGGGCGCCTGGGTACGCCTGCACTATGTGTACCCTTACCCGAACGTTGACGACGTGATCCCGCTGATGGCTGCCGGCAAGATCCTGCCGTACCTGGACATCCCGTTCCAGCACGCCAGCCCGAAAGTGCTCAAGTCGATGAAGCGCCCTGCCTTCGAAGACCGCACCCTGGCACGCATCAAGAACTGGCGCGAGCAATGCCCTGAGCTGGTGATCCGCTCCACCTTCATCGTCGGCTTCCCGGGCGAGACCGAGGAAGACTTCCAGTACCTGCTGGACTGGCTGACCGAAGCCCAGCTCGACCGCGTGGGCTGCTTCCAGTACTCGCCGGTAGAAGGCGCCCCGGCCAACGACCTGGGCCTGGAAGAAGTACCGGACGACGTCAAGCAGTCGCGCTGGGACCGCTTCATGGCCCACCAGCAGGCCATCAGTGCTGCCCGCCTGCAATTGCGTATCGGCAAGGAAATCGACGTGCTGATCGACGAAGTTGAAGAACAAGGCTCGGTTGGCCGCAGCTTCTTCGATGCACCGGAAATCGATGGCAGCGTGTTCATCGATGGCGACCATGGTTTCAAACCAGGCGACAAAGTGCGTTGCCGTGTAGTGGATGCCGACGAATACGACATGTGGGCTGAACCCATCTAAAACGGCTGAAGCCTGCAAAGCCCCTGCCCCGGCGCTCTCCATTAGGGAATGACCGGTGCAGGGGCTTTTTTGTCAGAACGTGTGGAACAGCATCAGGCCGCCCTCGGCATCCGGGCTGGCATCCGAGAAGCCTTTGACTGCGTAGAGTTGGACTTTCCACTGCGGGTTGAGCTTGTGGGTGAGGAACAAGGTAAGCTCCTTGATCTGCGCCCCGGTCGAGACCACTTTCTGCCGCCAATCGTAGGAGGCGCCGGCCGAAGTACCGACCGCCACCGGCAGGGCAAAACCGAGGCTGGCAAATACCGGGTCGTCGAAATCGCTATCGGGCGGGTCGCCGAATTTCTTCCAACCCAGTGTCGCGAAGCCGGTGACCGAGCCAAAGCCCTTGGTGATGTCGACCTGGGTGGTGTAGTCGTACTGTCCGGTGCCCAGGCACTGGTCTTCGTCGGCGGTGGGGAATTTGACCTTGCCGATCAGGTCCAGCATCAGGCCGCCGTCACTACCATCTAACAATGCATAGGCGACGCTGGCAACCGTGTCACCCAACCCGCTCTCCACGTCTCGGCAACCACCGGGCAAGGGGTCACCATTGGGGCCGACTTCGGGGTTGGTGATACGCAACCAGGGCACGGTAACCTTGTAAGTCATGGGGCCGCTCTCATACTTGCCGACCACTGGCAAATACCAGATTTCCGACGTGGTGCCGGTGCCATAGTCGCCACTTGAATAGTCCATGCCAATGGCGGCACTGAAGGTATCAGCCTGCACCGACACACAGGTGCATGAGAGCAAACAGGCGAAAAGAGCGAGCGAGGGTCTCATTTGCACCTCAGTACGCTTTCGGGAAGCATGGTCGGATTTTCACAGCCTAGTTGGCTAACGCCCGGATCGCTCTGGATGCTCGACTTTTTCCACCTTCTCAACTCTCTCTGGTAACTCCACCTTTTCGACCTTTTCGACCCGTTCAGGTTTTTCGACTTTTTCGACTTTTTCGACTTTTTCGACCTTCTCGACTTTTTCGACCTTCTCGACTTTCTCGACTTTCTCGACTTTCTCGACTTTCTCGACTTTCTCGACTTTCTCGGGCTTTTCGACCTTCTCTACTTTTTCAACCTTCCCGGTTTTTTCGACTTCAACCTTTTCAACCCGATCGGAGCTTCCGCTGTTGCTGCGGGCCGACCGCTCCAAGGTGTCGCGGTGTGCCGACGCTCCCGACTTGTCAACGCTGCCATGGCTACCGGAGCCGTCGACGGCGCTGCGCCCACTGTGATCATCACTACTTTCATCGCGATCGTTGGTCGCATCGCTTGCGCCATGACCGCTGCTGGAACCGCCGGAGCTGCTTTTGTCATGCTCACTACCGTGCCCCGACTGGCTTCTGCCGGGATTGTCTACACGGTCGTCCTGGAGTTCCACGCGGGTTGCCCGCAGCTCATGAGTACCATTGAGCACCCCGCTCACCCGCACACGTTGATCGAGCGCCAACGCCGTTGGCTGCCTGCCGACAATTACGGTGCCCTGCCCCAACGTCACATTGATACCTGCGACCACCAACTGCCGAGCTTGTGTGCGCTGCACCAGCCCTTCAACCACCGCCTGCTGGACACGGCCAGCAAAAGGCAGGCTCGGGTCTGGACGGGTTTGCGCCACTTCAAGCTGGCGCCCGGTCCACTGGCCGCGCACCAGCAATTCACGAGCAGGCGCCACACGGGTACCCAACTTCAACCCTTGAAGGCTGCCAGTGCGATCAACCGCGCCGATGGCGCTGGCCTCCCTCAACCCCGGTGCCCGTTCGATGCGGGTGGCCACTACTTCTCCCCGGGCATCGCGCAGGCCGCTGACCCTCACGGGCTCACCAGGGCGCAGCCCTTCAGCCACCCGCGCGCCAGCGGCCAACCGCACAGGTTGCCCCATGACCCGCAGGGGGGCCGAGGCATTGGGCAGCGCCGTCAATGGCCCTTCGAAGACGTTGAGGATCGAAATGCGCCCTGCTTGCAGGCCGCGCTGGGTGGCGAATGCCTCCACCGCCACCACCTGCCCGATCGCCAGCTGACCACTGCTGGTAGGTGCGCCGTTTTCACTCACCGGTACGTCCTTGCCATAGTGCACTTCCATGCCATTGACGCAGATCGAGGCGAAGCCGGTGATGGTACCGACGATGCCTGTACCCCCAGTACCACCCGGGCGCAGGATCGGCGTACTGGTACCGTCCACACCATCCGCCACTGCACCTGTGCCGCCTGTACCCCCAGGGCGTTGCTGAACTGGGGCACCGGTGCCACCGACGCCGCCATTTTCATTGCGCACACCGGTGCCGCCCATGCCGCCGGGAAACTGCAGACTCGCGGCACCGGCCATACCCACTTCGTCACGGCTGACACATACCGGCGCTGCAGCCACCTCGCCCGGGACCATCAGGTTCCACCCGAAAACCAGGGCAAACGTGACAGCACTGAGGTAGCGCACAAAAAGTGTCATGGCCCGGGTGTCTTCGACGGATCGGAATCGGTAGCTTCAGTGTAGAAATAAAGCCCGACAGTGATGCGCTGACGTTGTTCGATACCGGGCTCATCAACACTCTCCAACTCAGCTGCAAGTCGGCTGAAGGCAAGTAGTGTCTGCATGCCATCCTTGGCTACCACGTCACGCAGATGCTCGACGCTGGCCGGGCTCAAGGCATCGTAGTGCACGCTACGCTCAAAAAACGGCTGGCCTTCGCCGCTGAGGTTATGCACCGCAGCACAGGCATGGTCATGCAGGTTGTGGCCGAAGTACGCAGCCTTTTCATCAAAACCCTTCTGTGGCACGAATGCATGGGCTTCCAGGTGCACGCAATCCTGCTCATCGAGCCGCACGACGCCCAGGCGCAGCCATTCGTCCAGCACCACCCGACCGCGGATATCGGTGCTGACCCTGGCGACCAGGGCATCGAATGAGCAATCGCCACCCACACTGGCTAGCCGTGCAAGCGCCCTCGCCTGGCCGGGCGCCGAGCAGAATGGTGGGGTGTTGGTCCACACATTGACCAGCTGTGCACCTAGCGTGATGTTATCCGGCAGGGTCGCACGTGCAGTGTCGCCCTCATTACGCAGCCGCCGGACATCTTTACGATGTACGCCTGTAAGCAGGCTGATACGGCTGTCGGTTGGCGCAGTGTCGTTCAGGCGAAACTCGCGATGGGCTACATCGACGAACACCTCCTTGAGCAGGTCGGTGAACATCGTGTAGGTGACCCCTTTGCGCAGCATCAGGCGCACCAGCGGGCGCATGACACGCCGCAGCGCACTCAGCATCGACGGGGGTAAAACAGGCGATTGCATTGAGGGCATTCCTTGACAGAGGCACCCAGTATAAGGCGAGGGAATAAATCCCACGCAAACCGCAATCATGTCCCGGCTTGGGCGAGGAAAAAGCTGTCAGCGCTCATTGGAAATGACGTGACAAAGGCAGGCAGGCCAGAACCTGCTCATACAAAACCCGTCCGCTGGGTTTTGTATGGACCACTTCGGATCAGTACCAATCAGCTTCTGCTGTTGTCATCCCCGGCCTCGCCACCGGCATGAACACCGTGGTCATCACCCGGTTCGCCACCCACATGGTTGCCGTGATCATCACCAGGTTCACCACCAACATGATTACCGTGATCATCCCCAGGCTCACCGCCGACATGATTACCATGATCGTCACCTGCTTCAGCATGGTTGCTGCTGCGCCCAGCGTTTGAATTGCCGTCGTGGCCACTGCCACTGTTGCCGGCATGGCCACCACCGTCACCGCCGCTGCCGTGGCCACCACTTCCACTTCCGCCGCCACCGTGACCACCGCCGCCACCACTTCCACCACCACCGTGACCACCGCCTCCACCACTTCCGCCGCCACCGTGACCACCGCCTCCACCACTTCCGCCGCCACCGTGACCACCGCCGCCGCCACTTCCGCCGCCACCGTGACCACCGCCGCCGCCACTTCCACCGCCACCATGGCCACCACCGCCTCCCCCATGACCGCCACCGCCGCCGCCGCCGCCGCCATCTTTAGCGTAAGCACTGGTGCCATGAGAAATCGAGTCAGGGATCAAGGCAATGGACATCGATAACACGCCAGCTACAGCTGCCGCGAGTAACGCCTTCTTGAACAGCAGGTGGATTTGCATAGTCCGTCTCCAGGTCTTCGCCACGAGAACGCCAAATCAGTCAGGAATCCAGTTTCAGATTGAACTTATATTTACGTGGGATTTTTTCCCACGCTTAATTAATAGACCGTCACTCCCCAGGTCTCAAGCGCCAAGCGAACAAGCCGACCGGTGGTTGGCCTGCTATGTTTTCCCTATCGCCCCAGAGGAACGCCGGCATGCCTGCGCTACTGACGCTGCAAACCCCGCGCTTGAGCGACTACAGCGAGCTGGTACAAGTGTGGGAGGATTCGGTACGTGCCACCCACGACTTTCTGCCAGAGGGCTATATCCTGCTACTGCGCGAGCATGTGCTGCGCCGGTATCTCGACGCAGTGATGCTGATCTGCTGCAAGGACCGCCAGCGCATCTGTGGTTTCGCCGGTGTCGCCAACGGGCGGATAGACATGCTGTTCGTCGCACCTGGCTACCGCGGCCAAGGGGTAGGCAAGCGCTTGCTGCGCTATGCAATCAGCGAACTGAATGCCGAGTACCTTGACGTCAACGAACAGAACCCGAGAGCGCTGGGCTTCTACCTGCATGAAGGTTTCGAGGTCATCGGCCGTTCGGAAACCGACGGCCTGGGCCAGCCCTACCCTCTGCTGCACATGAGGCTAATGCGCACAGTGCCTTGAGGCGGCGCCTGAATGTGCCGCGCTATGTGTCCAAAATGGCGCATCTGACACAGATTCCCATCATCTACCGCTTGCAGGCAGGTACAATGGAGGCCTTTCCCTGCCTTGCGAATTGCCCCATGTCCGAACCCGTCCGCCTGTCCAAACGCCTCATCGAGCAGCTCGGCTGCTCCCGCCGCGAGGCCGAGCAGTACATTGAAGGAGGCTGGGTAACGGTCGATGGCGTGGTGGTTGAGCAGCCGCAGTTCAAGGTTGAGCAGCAGCGCGTCGAGCTGCTGCCGGGCGCCCGTGCCGAAACCCTGGAGCCGGTGACCCTGCTGCTGAACCAGCCAGCCGGCATGGACAGTGAAGACGCCCGCGCCAGCATGAACATGGGCAGCCTCAGCGAAGCCCACCGCGAAGGCGTGCGCGCCCTGCACGGGCATTTTGCCCGGCAGGCCTGTGTGGCACCGCTGGAGCGTGGCGCCAGCGGCCTGCAGGTGTTTACCCAAGACTGGCGGGTATCCCGCAAGATCGAAGCCGACCTGCGTCGCCTGGAGCAGGAGTTCATCATTGAAGTGCGCGGCGAGACCACCCCCCAGGCGCTGGAACGCCTGGCGCGCGGGGCCATGCGCAATGACCGCGAATTGCCTAAGGCCAAGGCCAGCTGGCAGAACGAGACACACTTGCGCATGGTGTTGAAAAACCCACAACCAGGGCAGATTTCCGAGCTATGCGCCTACCTGCGTCTGGAGCTTTTAAGCATGCGACGCATTCGCCTGGGGGGTGTGTCGATGGGCAAGTTGCCCTTGGGCCAATGGCGCTACCTGGCTACCTCCGAACGTTTTTAAGCAATACGCCGCGCCGGAACGCGCGGCACCTGAACAGGATTCTGCTGCAATGAACCACAACGACGTCCTGCGCAGCCTGCGCTACATGCTCAAGGTGAACGACGCCAAGATGGCCGAGATCATTGGGCTCTCTGGCCTCGAAGTGCATCCTCTGGTGCTGGCCACCTACCTGAAAAAAGAAGAAGAGGAAGGCTTCGTGCGCTGCCCGGAACGGGTGATGGCGCACTTCCTTGACGGCCTGGTGATCTACCGCCGAGGCAAGGACGATAGCCGCCCGCAGCAGCCGATTGAGCTGCCGGTAACCAACAACCTGATCCTCAAGAAGCTGCGTGTGGCCTTTGAGCTCAAGGAAGACGACCTGCACGCGATTCTCAAGTCGGTCAACTTCCCGGTCAGCAAACCTGAGCTCAGCGCGCTGTTCCGCAAGGCTGGCCACGACAACTACCGCCCGTGTGGCGACCAGTTGCTGCGCAACTTCCTCAAGGGCCTGCCCCTGCGCGTGCGCGGCTGAGTGGCCATGCAGCATACGGTTGTCCCGGTCGGCATCGTCCATTCCTGTTTCAAGGAAAAGTTTGCCATTCCGCGCCAGCCACAGCTGGCACCTGCCGCCCGTGGCGTACTCGAACTGTTGCCGCCGTTCGATCAAGGTGACGCGGTCGAAGGCCTGGAGCAGGTCAGCCATGTCTGGCTGCTGTTTCTGTTCCACCAGGCCCTGGAAGAAAAGCCGCGTCTGAAAGTGCGGCCACCGCGTCTGGGCGGCAACAAGAGCATGGGGGTGTTCGCCACGCGCGCAACCCACCGGCCCAACGGCATCGGCCAGTCGGTGGTACGCCTGGAGGGCGTGGAGCCCGGGCGCCTGCTGCTGTCCGGGATCGACCTGCTCGACGGCACGCCGGTGCTGGATATCAAGCCGTATGTGCCTTATGCCGACAGCATCGCTGGCGCCAGCAACCAGATGGCCAATGCTGCGCCGGTGGCAATTGCCGTGCACTGGGCCGACAACGCCCTGCTCCAGGCCCGCGAGCATGCGCTGCGCCTGAGCGAGCCGCTGGTGGAACTGATCGAGCAATGCCTGGCGCAGGACCCACGGCCGGCCTACCAGATACCACCGGCTGAGCGGGTGTACGGGGTGAAGTTCTGGGATGTGCAAGTAAGGTGGCATTACCCGCAGCCGGACGTCATCCGGGTGCTGGAAGTGGTACTGGGCTGAGGGCCACGGGCTTCGCCCGTGTTCGCGGGCAAGCCCGCTCCCACAGGGATCGCGCCAGCTTTTAGAAATTGAGCAAGACAGTTGCTCCCACAAGGGACCGCGCAGACACGAAAAAGGCGACCTTGGGTCGCCTTTCTCATTTCAACTAGCTATCAACGAGCCGGGCCTTCAGCCACGCCCAGGTCGTCGGTCGGGCGGGTATCGATCAACGGCGCACCACCGGAGGCCAATTCCGAAGCCAGCTTGTCGTCGTCCATTTCCTTGACCCACTTGGCCACCACCACAGTGGCAACGGCGTTGCCCACCAGGTTGGTCAGGGCGCGGGCTTCGGACATGAAGCGGTCGATGCCGAGGATCAGCGCCAGGCCGGCAACCGGCAGGTGGCCAACAGCCGACAGGGTCGCGGCCAGCACGATGAAGCCCGAACCGGTAACGCCGGCAGCCCCCTTGGAAGCCACCAGCAGTACCAGCAGCAGGGTGATCTGGTGAGTGATGTCCATGGTGGTGTCAGTGGCCTGAGCGATGAACACCGCAGCCATGGTCAGGTAGATCGAGGTACCGTCCAGGTTGAACGAGTAGCCGGTAGGGATAACCAGGCCGACTACCGATTTCTTGGCACCCAGGCGCTCCATCTTGGCCAGCATGCGCGGCAGGGCCGACTCCGAGGACGAAGTACCCAGCACGATCAGCAGTTCTTCACGGATGTAGCGGATCAGCTTGAGCACGCTGAAGCCGTGGGCACGGCAGATACCGCCCAGTACCACCAGCACGAACAGCAGGCAGGTGATGTAGAAGCAGGCCATCAGGTAGCCCAGCTGCACCAGCGAGCCGACACCGTACTGGCCGATGGTGAAGGCCATGGCGCCAAACGCGCCGACCGGTGCCAGTTTCATGATCATGTTGATGATGTTGAACATGACATGGGCGAAGCGGTCGATCAGGTCCAGTACCGGCTTGCCGTAGCTGCCCAGGCGGTGCAGGGCGAAACCGAACAGCACCGAGAACATCAGCACTTGCAGGATGTCGCCGTTGGCGAACGCGCCGACGACCGTATTGGGGATGACGTTAAGCAGGAAGCCGACGGTGGTCTGCTGCGAGCCAGCGGCGGCGTAGGCAGCCACGCTGCTGGCATTCAGGGTGCTGACGTCGATGTGCATGCCAGCGCCTGGCTTGACCACGTTGACGACGACGAGGCCAATGATCAGCGCGATGGTGGAGACGATTTCAAAGTACAGCAACGCGTAGCCGCCGGTTTTGCCGACCGACTTCATGCTCTGCATGCCGGCAATGCCGCTGACCACGGTACAGAAGATGATCGGGGCGATGACCATCTTGATCAGTTTGACGAAGCCGTCACCCAAGGGTTTGAGGGCAACGCCCGTTTCCGGGTAGTAGTGGCCGAGCAGGATGCCGATGGTGATGGCGACCAACACCTGAACATACAGGGATTTGTACAGCGGCTGACGTGTCGTCATGGCTAATTTTCCTCAAGTGTGCCGGTTCACCCTTCCCAGGGTGATGGGGGCACCTGAATCGCTAACCCTCCTGCACTTGGAGGGATTTGTCGTTGTGTTCGAGCTGCCTGGGCAGGCCTCTGCGAGGATCAATAGCAAGGGTGGTGCCAAAATGCCCATGAAGGGTGCAAGGCCCGTATTTACTAGGGATAAATGCCCAACGACAGGGCGATATTCCCAGGGCGGATTGGCGGATTTCCGCCCGGTGGCGGAATTTGTACAGGGAGGAATGGCGGAAATCCGCCCATTATGAATTGCCAGTGCCGCCCATTCGCGGATTTACCTGCGAATGGGCGGCACTGGCTACGAGTCAATCCAGGTTGAAGGTGATCCTGAACGCGGCGCCTCCCAGCGGAGAATCGCCAAGGCTCAGCTCGGCGTCATAGCTGTCGACGATATCCTTGACCACTGCCAAGCCGATGCCCTGCCCCGGGTGCTGGCTGTCCAGCCGCTCCCCACGCTCCAGAATGCGTTCACGCTGGTCGGCGGGCACGCCCGGCCCGTCGTCCTCGATGCACAAGGTCAGATGCCCCGGCGCCTTCACCAGGCTCACCCGCACTTGCCCCAGGCTCAGCCGGTAGGCGTTCTCCAGCAGGTTACCGAGCATTTCCAGCAACGCGCCCTGCTCCATCGGTACCTGCGCCGCGGCCGGCAACTCCAGCACCACGTCCACACGTTTTTCCCGGTAAACCTTTGCCAAGGTGCTGCACAGGCTGTCGAGCAACGGCCGCAGCAATACGCTGTGGCGTACCAGGCCACTCTTGCGCAGGCTGGCGCGTTGCAGCTGATAGTCGATCTGCTGGCTCATGCGTTCGATCTGGCTTTGCAGCACCCGCGCCTGCTCGCGCTCGCCGCTGCGCTGCTGCAAGCTTTCACCCACGCCCTGTAGCACCGCCAGCGGCGTCTTCAGGCTGTGCGCCAGGTCGTCCAGCGAATCACGGTAGCGCGTGCGCTGCTCACGCTCACTGCGCAACAGACGGTTGAGCGAGCGGGTCAGGCGCAGCAACTCGCGTGGGTGCTCGCCGCTCAGGCCGTCACGTGCACCGGATTCCACTTCATCCAGTTCGTGGCTGAGGCGTCGCAACGAGCGCAACCCCCAGGTCAAGCCTGCCCACAACAACACCATAAGCGCCAGCAATGCAGCGCCGAACCCCAGGTAGAGCTTTTCGCGCAGGCCATTGAGGGTGGCCTTGTACTCGCTCACGGGCTGCAGCGCGACAATGCTGTAGGCGGCGCTCTGCCCGCCCAGCAGCTTTATCTCGACGTCGTACACGAAGAACTCTTCGCCATCGGACTGGTGAATGCGGTCGAACTCGTTGCCGCGCCCGTCATAGCGCGGCTGGTAGTTGATGTGCCGGTCGGCGGTGGCACGCGACTGCCAGACCAGTTTGCCGTCGCGGTCAAAGATATAGCCGAGCAGGCCTGTGTAGGG
Source organism: Pseudomonas sp. LTR0 (assembly GCF_036630035.1). Lineage (NCBI taxonomy): Bacteria > Pseudomonadati > Pseudomonadota > Gammaproteobacteria > Pseudomonadales > Pseudomonadaceae > Pseudomonas > Pseudomonas sp. LTR0. Next base: position 1,244,828 of record NZ_CP123734.1, on the reverse strand, counting down.
CAGGTTGTAGCGCTCGTCCGGCAGCAGTGTCGGCATCTGCAACCGGCCATGCTCGATACGCGCAGCGGAAATCAGTGTGGTTACATCAGAGGCCAGCCGCTGCTCGATCGATTCCTGCAAAGCCAGGCTGAAGGCCTTCTGCAAAGCCGGCAGCAGCGCCAGCATGAACAGCAGCGCCAACACTGCGGCGGCCAGCATCAGGCGCACCCGCAGCGAGCGGATCATCGGCAGCGCTCAGTGAACAGGTAGCCCAGGCCGCGCACCGTGTCGATGGGCTTGAAGCCGTGCTCGCCTTCAAGCTTGCGGCGCAGGCGGCCAACCAGCACTTCGATGACATTGGGGTCGCGCTCTTCGTCACCTGGGTACAACTGTTCCATCAGGCGATCCTTGGCCACCACCTGCTGGTGATGGCGCATGAGGTATTCGAGGATGCGGTATTCGTAGGCAGTCAGGGCCAAAGCTTGTTCGTCGAGGGTGGCCTGCTTGCGGTTGAGGTCAAGTACCAAGGGGCCAGCGGTGATGGTCGACTGGATGAAACCACTGGAGCGGCGTAACAGGGCATTGAGCCTTGCTTCAAGCTCCTCGAACTGGAACGGCTTGACCAGGTAGTCGTCGGCACCGGCGGCCAGGCCCTCGACCTTGTCTTGCCAGTTGCCACGGGCCGTGAGGATGAGAATGGGGAAGGTCTTGTCCTGGCTGCGCAGGCGCGTGATCAGCTCCAGGCCGCTGATACCGGGCAGGCCCAGGTCGATAATGGCAAGGTCGAAGTGGTACTGCTCGGCCTGGTACAGCGCTTCTTCGGCGTCAGCGACCGCCTCGACCACATGGCCGCTTTCGCCCAGGCGGGTGTAGAGGTGATGGCGAAGCAGGGCTTCGTCCTCGACCACCAGCAGTTTCATGTGCAGCTCCTTATGTGTATTGCCTGTACCGGCCCTTTCGCGGGCACGCCCGCTCCCACAGCAATCGCACCGTTTCTGAAACTTGTGCAGCACCTGTGAAGCCAAAGGCACTGCACGGTTTCTGAGGTTTGTGCAGCGCCTGTGGGAGCGGGCGTGCCCGCGAAGAGGCCAGTACAGGATAACGCGGCTCGTCCGTCAGAACTTGTATGAAGCAGCCAGGTAGGTCTGGGCGCTGCTGGTCAGACGCAGGGTGCCGTCCTTCGGCCCGCCATGTGCGCCCACCTCGGTCGCGGCATTGGTGCGCAGGTAACGGTAGCCCAGTTCGACCGAGGCCTTGTCGGTGATGTCCTGGATCACACCGGCCTGCAGACCGTAGGCATAACCGTAGTCAGTATCCCGGCTGGCGCCGGGCGAGTCCTGGGTGAGCTTGGTCACACCCAGGCTGCCCCCACCGAACAGCTTGGTGGTATCGCCCACCGGCAGAAACAAATCGTAGCTGCCCAGCAGGTTTTCCTGGCGCAACTTCAGGCCACTGTGGTCACCCGAGACGTTGTCATAAGTCATGTAGTAGCGGCCCTGGTCGTTGATCTTGCCCAGACGCACACCCCAGGTATCGTCCTTGCCGATAATACCGTCGGCATTGAGGTGGTCGGTGTTACGTTGCAGCAGGCCGGACTTGCGGACTTTGTCGCTGGTCTGGCCGTAGGTGAGGCTGGCGAAGTTGTCGTCCGCGGCCTGGGCGGTGGTGATGCCAGCGGCACAAACGGCCATGGCGGCAAGCAGGGTATTGAAGGTTTTCATGGCTGGGTACTCCAGTTGGGTGCGCTGTTTCGGTCTGGAAGCTAGAGTAATCAGGGCACCCTGAACCGCGACTGAACCCTGGCTGAACCCCGGCTGAACGAACCGACAGCAAAACAAGGAGTAGTGAACATGCGAGCCCTGCTGGCCCTGACCCTGATGTGCAGCGCCGCCCTCGCCCAAGCGGCGGTAGTGACCCGTGAGATTCCTTATCAGGACGACGATGGCAACCGCCTCGTCGGCTACTACGCCTACGATGATGCGCTGGACGGCAAACGCCCAGGCATCGTTGTGGTGCATGAATGGTGGGGCCTGAACGACTATGCCAAGCGCCGCGCGAGAGATCTTGCCGCCCTGGGCTACAAAGCGCTGGCCATCGACATGTATGGCGATGGCAAGCACACCGAGCACCCGCAGGATGCCCAGGCATTCATGGCCGAAGCGATGAAGGACCCGGCCGCAGCCGCAGCGCGCTTCGACGCGGGCCTGGACCTGTTGAAAAAGCAGCCGAATGTGAACAAGCATCAACTGGGCGCTGTCGGCTACTGTTTTGGCGGTAAGGTGGTGCTCGATGCCGCACGTCGTGGAGAGAAACTGGACGGCGTGGTGAGTTTCCATGGCGCGTTGTCCACCAAAACGCCGGCCAAGCCTGGCGTAGTGCGCGCGGACATCCTGGTTGAACATGGCGCTGCGGACAGCATGGTCACCCAACAGCAGGTGGACGCGTTCAAGGCGGAAATGGATGCGGCCAAGGTCAACTACCAGTTCGTCAACATTGAAGGGGCCAAGCACGGCTTCACCAACCCCGATGCCGATCGGCTGAGCCATGGTGAGCATGGGGGGCCGGACATTGGCTATAACAAGGCAGCGGACGAGCGTTCCTGGGCGGATATGCAGGCGTTCTTCAAGAAGGTGTTCAAATAAAAGATTGTGCAATCGTTGTGGCAGCAACTGTCTTGCTCAATGTCTAAAAGCTGGCGCGATCTGTGTGGGAGCGGGCTTGCCCGCGAACACGGGCGAAGCCCGTGCCATCCACCGCGGTGATTCTTCGCGGGTAAACCCGCTCCCACACGGATCACGCTGTGATCTGCGCCATGTTTTCATGGCTGCGCTAAGTCATCCTGCCACGCCACCTCCCTTAGCGCTTGCACAGCTGGCACAATAACCGCCATGAACACACTTCCCGCCTGCTGCGCCCCGCTCCAGCACCACTGGCCCCTGCCCCACCCATTGCCCGGCGCGGTGCTGGTCAGTTGCGCCTTCGACCCTGCCCACTTGGCCGCCGACGACTTCCAGCGCGCTGGCGTACTGCCCAGTGCCAGCCTGCTGCGCTCGGTGACTAAGCGCCAGGCCGAGTACCTGGCCGGTCGCGTATGTGCCCGTGCCGCGCTGCAGCACCTGGACGGCCGCGACTACGTGCCCGGCACCCACGAAGACCGCTCGCCCATCTGGCCTGCCGGTATTCATGGCTCGATCACACACGGCAAGGGCTGGGCCGCCGCGGTGGTCGCCGGCGAAAAAAGCTGCCAAGGTCTGGGCCTGGATCAGGAAGCCTTGCTGGATGACGAACGCGCCGAGCGGCTGATGGGCGAAATCCTCACCCCGGCAGAACTGGAGCGCTTGGACCGCCGCCAGCTTGGGCTTACGGTCACCCTGACGTTCTCGCTGAAGGAAAGCTTGTTCAAGACCCTGTACCCACTGACGCGCCAACGCTTCTACTTCGAACACGCAGAAGTGCTCGACTGGTCCGCAGAAGGGCTGGCGCGCTTGCGCCTGCTCACCGACCTGTCACCGCAGTGGCAGCAAGGCGCAGAGCTGCAAGGCCAGTTCTGCCAGCAGGACGGCCACCTGCTGAGCCTGGTCAGCGTCTGACCTTTACAGCGGTGCCTGCTGCCTTGGCCAGTTCAGGCTGAAGCAGGCTCCGCCCAACACCTCGCTGCGGCCCACTGTGGCGCGGCCCGCGTGCCAGTAGATGATCCGCCGTACGATCGACAGGCCCAGGCCATGCCCGCCCGAGGCACGGGTACGGCTGTCATCGAGGCGGGTGAAGGGCGTGAAAATGCGGTCCCAGAACCCCTCGGGGATCCCCGGGCCGTCATCCTCCACATCGATGCGGCAACGTTGCTGGCCCAGCTGATAACTCAAGCGCACTTCGCTCTCGGCATGGCGCATGGCATTGCCGACAAGGTTCTGCAGGGCACGGTGCAAGTAGCGCGGCTCGGCCTCGACCCAGGCGCCTTCGGCATCCGCGCCCTGGCAGTCACCGCGCACCACCCGCACCTCGGCACGCAAAGGTGCCAGCTCTTCGATCACCCGATCGAACAAAGCATCCAGATCGACCCGCTGGAACTTCAAGGCCGGTGCGCCCTGCTCCAGGCGGGCGTAGGTCAGCATCTCGTCTACCAGCTTGTCGAGGTCCTGGATATCACCGTCCATGCCCGCCAGGTGCTTTGCCCGCGCCTGTTCATTCGTGGCGCTTTCGATCATCTCCAGGCCAAAGCGCAGGCGCGCCACCGGCGTGCGCAGCTCGTGGGACACCGCTCGCACCAGCTCGCGCTGCATGGTCAGCGAACGCTGCAGGTGCTCGGCCATGCCATTGAAGGCAGCAGCCAGGCGCCCCACCGAGTCGGCGTCGCCGGCCGGCACGCGGGTGTCCAGGCTGCCCTGGGCGATGCGCGTGGCAGCAATCTCCAGGCCTGACACACGACGCTCCAGCTGACGCACCAGCAGGTAGACCACCAGGCCGATCAGGCACAGCCCCAGGAAGGCAATCAGGATCAGCAACTGCGGCGGGTAAGGGTTGAGCTGGTACAGCGGGCCGATTTCCAGTACCCATGGCGAGCCCGTCAGCCCGGCGAAGACACGGATCGAGTCACCATCCTTGCCCAGCGCCATCACCGTGTCCCCCTCCTCCACCCGGCGCCGCTGGTCATCGTCCAGGCCGACCCGCTCAATACGTTGCAAGGCGACACCAAAGCCGAAGCCTTTTTCCTGCTTGATCTGTGCCAGGCGCTGCTGCTGTTCGGCTACCGGGTAGCGCACCAATTCGTCGGCCAATAGATAGAGGGTGGCCCGCGCCAGCTGCTCGCTGATCTGTTTGATCTGCGCGACCAGCATCAGGTCTTCCTGGCCCACCTTGCGCAGCACTTGCGCCGCATGCGGGCCAATCTTCTCGACCACCACCAGGCCACGGTACAGGCGCGCCCGCTGGCTGCCGTCAAGGCTGCGTACGCTCAGCGGCTGCAGCGCCAACGGCACGCCAAGCAGGCGCTCCCAGATCAGCAGCGAACGCTTGCGTTGGGTTTCATTCTGCACTGCCAGGTTGTCGGCCATCAGGCTGAAGGTGCCCTGGGCCAGGCCCTCGCGGTGCTGGGCAGCGCGCACTTCATTGACCAGGTGCAGGCTAAGCACGCCAAGCAAGGCCACCAGCACCAGCACGGCCAGCATGCCGCCGTAGATGCGCAGGAAGATCGAATTGTTCATGGTGCCTCGCCGACGAACAGGTAGCCTTTACTGCGCAGGGTCTTGATCAACCGCGGCTGAAGCGGGTCATCGCCGATCTTGGGGCGGATTTTCGAGATGCGGATGTCGATGGAACGGTCCTGGCCGTCGTAGCCCACGCCACGCAGTGCGGTGAAGATCTGTTCGCGGGTCAGCACCCGGCCAGCGTTGCTGGCCAACAGCCAGAGCAGGTCGAATTCGGCGCCGGTCAGCTCGATCAACTGCTCGCCCAGGTGCGCCTCGCGCAGGCGGTTGTCGATACGCAGCGCACCAAAGGCCAGGTCCTGGCGCTTGCTATCCACGGTTTCGCTACGGCGCAGCAGAGCCTGGATACGTGCCAGCAGCAAGCGTGGGCGCACGGGTTTGCAGACGTAGTCGTCGGCCCCCAGGTCCAGGCCCTGAACCTGGTCGAGTTCATCACTGCGCGCGGTGAGCATGAGGATCGGCCCGGGGTATTGGGTACGCACCCGGCGGCAGATGCTCAGGCCATCCTCGCCGGGGAGCATCAGGTCGAGGATGACCAGGTCGGGCTGGCTGTCGATGATGCGCCTCGCGGCACGTGCGCCATCGGCCTCCACCGCGACCTCGAAACCATTGGCCTGCAGGTATTCGGCGGTGAGCTCGGCGAGGCGCTGGTCGTCTTCCACGATGAGGATGCGGGGTATGGGGTGGTCCATGGCTTTGGCCTTGTTGTTCTTGGGATCGTGTCAGGGCAGCTGAGAGTATGAATGTAGATGGGTGGGGCCTGCGAGATCGAGCGCCGCCCGCGCGGCGCATCGCGAGCTGCGCTCGCTCCTACGTTTGTTTCGGGCCAATCATTCCTGTGGGATTTGCGCGCGAACGCCTTGGCGTACGGCGCGATATCGTGTCGTACACACAAAGCGGTCGCGCGCGCCTGTAACAGGCGTAACTGGCCAGAAACAAACGTAGGAGCGAGCGCAGCTCGCGATGCGCCGCGCGGGCGGCGCTCGATCTCACAGGCACCCAGATCTTCAACCATGCCCTACCGCCCCCTCAACTGAACCGTTTTTTGTGACAGGGTTCGCGCCCGAAAAAAACTGCCCAAGGCCGTCACGTTGCAGAAAAATACTGCAAACCACTTGGCACAAGGCCTACAGCGAATACCCACCATTCACTCACAAAGTACGCACACGTTATCCACAGGCGATCGCCTTGCAAAGCCCCCAATACCGCATTATCTTGTATCCCGATCGCAGCGAACCACTAGATATAGGGGTTCGTGCAAAATCACACACAAAAGTCAACCCGCAAGATCAAGCGATTTTCCGGGCGGAACTTGAAGTGATTTCAGCAGCCAAACCGCTCCTGCGGAGGCGACCGAGGCAAGCCCCTCCAGGGTCTTGTTCGGGCATGGGTGTTGCAGGCCAGGCCTGGCATCCATCAGCAACAGATTTTGGGCTCCGCCCAGAACCTTTGACTTCGGCCAGGGAGCGGCAAGCCATTGCCCCTTATTCCTGAGTCTGTCCCGAAGTCGGTACGCCCGTGCGGGCGGATGCGCATGCATTGCGCATCCCCGCGGGGCCATCGAGCAAGTGGACGGAACGGTGGGCGCCCTAGGGCGCCTGAACAATATAGAAATTGTGGAGACACCCACCCATGCAAACCGACACAACTCGCGAGAACCCGCAGGCCCAGGTGCCGCAGGCCGCCGATTCCAACCCGGATCTGGCTGCCACCGCCCCTGGCCAACTGCGCGTGATCAAGCGCAACGGCACTGTCGTCCCTTACACCGACGACAAGATCACCGTGGCCATCACCAAGGCGTTCCTCGCAGTTGAAGGCGGTACCGCCGCCGCCTCGTCGCGCATCCACGACACCGTCGCGCGCCTGACCGAGCAGGTTACCGCTACGTTCAAGCGTCGCATGCCATCGGGTGGCACCATCCACATCGAAGAAATCCAGGACCAGGTCGAACTGGCCCTGATGCGCGCCGGTGAGCAGAAAGTCGCCCGCGACTACGTGATCTACCGTGACCAGCGCGCCAAGGAGCGTGCCACCCGCGCCAACACCGACGCCGTGGTCGAACCGCACCCAAGCATCCGCATCACCCTGGCTGACGGCAGCCTGGCGCCGCTCGACATGGCCCGCCTGAACACCATCATCAGCGAAGCCTGCGAAGGCCTGGCCGAAGTCGATGGCGACCTGATCCAGCGCGAAACCCTGAAGAACCTGTACGACGGCGTAGCCATCAAGGACGTCAACACCGCCCTGGTAATGACCGCCCGTACCCTGGTCGAGCGCGAGCCGAACTACTCGTTCGTTACCGCACGCCTGCTGATGGACACCCTGCGCGCCGAAGGCCTGGGCTTCCTGAATGTAGCCGACAGCGCCACCCACCACGAGATGGCCGACCTGTACGCCAAGGCCCTGCCGGCCTATGTCGCCAAAGGCATCGAGTTCGAGCTGCTGAACCCGGCCATGGCCGACTTCGACCTGGAAAAACTGGGCAAGGCGATCAACCACGAGCGCGACCAGCAGTTCACCTACCTGGGCCTGCAGACCCTGTACGACCGCTACTTCATCCACAAGGATGGCGTGCGCTTCGAGCTGCCGCAGGTGTTCTTCATGCGTGTGGCCATGGGCCTGGCGCTGGAAGAAAAAGACAAGGAAGCCCGTGCGATCGAGTTCTACAACCTGTTGTCGTCGTTCGACTACATGGCCTCGACCCCGACCCTGTTCAACGCCGGAACCCTGCGCCCGCAGCTGTCCAGCTGCTACCTGACCACCGTGCCGGACGACCTGTCGGGCATCTACCACGCGATCCACGACAACGCCATGCTGTCGAAATTCGCCGGTGGCCTGGGCAACGACTGGACCCCTGTGCGCGCACTGGGCTCGTACATCAAGGGCACCAACGGCAAGTCGCAGGGCGTCGTACCGTTCCTGAAAGTGGTCAACGACACCGCCGTAGCAGTCAACCAGGGCGGCAAGCGCAAAGGCGCCGTGTGTGCGTACCTGGAAACCTGGCACCTGGACATCGAAGAGTTCATCGAGCTGCGCAAGAACACCGGTGATGACCGCCGTCGTACCCACGACATGAACACCGCCAACTGGATTCCTGACCTGTTCATGAAGCGTGTCTTCGATGACGGCAAGTGGACCCTGTTCTCGCCTTCGGAAGTGCCAGACCTGCACGACCTGACCGGCAAGGCCTTCGAAGAGCGCTACGAATACTACGAAGCCCTGACCGAGTACAACAAGATCAAGGTGTTCAAGACCGTCCAGGCCAAAGACCTGTGGCGCAAGATGCTGTCGATGCTGTTCGAGACCGGCCACCCATGGCTGACCTTCAAAGACCCGTGCAACCTGCGTTCGCCGCAGCAGCACGTGGGCGTGGTCCACAGCTCGAACCTGTGCACCGAGATCACCTTGAACACCAACAAGGACGAGATCGCGGTCTGCAACCTGGGCTCGATCAACCTGCCGAACCACATCGTCGACGGCAAGCTGGACACCGCCAAGCTGCAACGCACCGTGAACACCGCCGTGCGCATGCTCGACAACGTGATCGACATCAACTACTACTCGGTGCCGCAAGCGCGTAACTCGAACTTCAAGCACCGTCCGGTCGGCCTGGGCATCATGGGCTTCCAGGATGCGCTGTACCTGCAGCACATTCCTTACGGCTCCGATGCTGCCGTCGAATTTGCCGACAAGTCGATGGAAGCGGTCAGCTACTACGCCATCCAGGCTTCCTGCGACCTGGCCGATGAACGCGGCGCCTACGAGACCTTCCAGGGTTCGCTGTGGTCCAAGGGCATTCTGCCGCTGGATTCGCAACAGATCCTGATCGAGGCCCGTGGCCAGAAGTACATCGACGTCAACCTGGAAGAAACCCTGGACTGGGCGCCGGTACGTGCCCGCGTACAGAAAGGTATTCGTAACTCGAACATCATGGCCATCGCACCAACCGCGACCATCGCCAACATCACCGGCGTGTCGCAGTCGATCGAGCCTACCTACCAGAACCTGTACGTGAAGTCGAACCTGTCGGGCGAATTCACCGTGATCAACCCGTACCTGGTTCGCGACCTCAAGGCCCGCGACCTGTGGGACTCGGTCATGATCAACGACCTGAAGTACTACGACGGTTCGGTACAGCAGATCGAGCGTATCCCGCAAGAGCTGAAGGACCTGTACGCCACTGCGTTCGAAGTCGAGACCAAGTGGATTGTCGACGCGGCTTCCCGTCGCCAGAAGTGGATCGACCAGGCTCAGTCGCTGAACCTGTACATCGCCGGTGCATCGGGCAAGAAGCTGGACGTGACCTACCGCATGGCCTGGTACCGTGGCCTGAAAACCACCTACTACCTCCGTGCCCTGGCCGCGACCAGCACCGAGAAGTCGACCATCAACACCGGCAAGCTCAACGCCGTTTCCAGCGGTGGCGACAGCGCCCCGGTCCAGGCAGCCGGCCCTGCGCCAGTGCCGAAGGCCTGCGCGATCGACGAGCCTGACTGCGAAGCCTGCCAGTAAGGCAGCAAATACAGGGGGAAGCATTAGCTTGCTTTCTCCTGCCTTGGTTCACATGTAAAAGGTTTTCATCAGGCAATAAAAAACCCGACGCAGCGCCAACTGCATCGGGTTTGAATCTCCCACGAACAACAGCATCGTTCAAAGGGAGGCTAGATCCTACAGATCTAAAGTGAGCGCGAATCTTCGTGCCTGTCAGGACTAGTGTCAAGTGATGCTCATCAGATTTGGAGAATCACTATGTCCAAGAAGACTTCTTCTGGCGGCCAGAAAATCGGTCGTGATGCGGGCAACGGTCGCTTCACCACGGTCGAAAAGGCTCGTCAGAACCCCAAGACCCATGTGGTTGAGACCGTGAAAAAACCGAAGTAGATCCAAGAGAAGTAGGCCAAGGAAAGCCGGGAGAGCATTAGCACTCCCGGTTTTTCCTCACCCATACCACCCGAAAACCCTCTCCTTCCACCATACCAATAGACTTGGTTAATGGTCGGCCTCAATCCTCGCAAGCATTTCCTCTCCGCTATTCCCCCTCCCTAAGATCAATCCAACTCCCCATGTAGACTCACATGATTTTGCCTTATCGGTCCTGCCTCCTGTAAGTGACGGTAGCCATAGCTGACAAGACAGCGGGATCACCTACGTCCTTACGAATTTTCTGCTCTCGGGCCCTTCTCACGACCATCCGTCGTTCGACCCGAATCGGTTCTACCCATGATTTCAGGGAAGCTGCAGCTGACAAGGTTGATTTGAAGCAATGGCTGGGCATCAGGGACCTTGCCTCCACGCATTCGAGACTATATGGTGTGTGTCGAAACAAGACCCAACACCATATAGGCGATTTTTAGCCGGTTTGAGGTGTTGACATAATCATCGAAGGTAACCGGGCCTCTCTATAAAAAAGAGATCGGAGACACGACATGAAAGCCCCCAAAAAGCTGTTTTCCGGTACAATACCGCCCCCTCAAAAAGCGGCTGACAATGACCGCTTAGGATAGCCGGCCTCGACCCCTCACGCTTTCGATTGGCGACAGCCAACGAAAGCCAGTGACATCCGAGCGCTAAGCTCAATGGCCAACAGCCCAGAATTCGAGACAGCTCGGGAAACCTCGCGAGAAGAGGAATAACCGAAGGTCTCAAGCAGTATCAAATCATCTTAAAATACAACGGTCGCTCTACGCGACCCACAAGCGGAGTCAACACACCATGCTGAGCTGGGACGAATTCGACAAGGACGAAAACGAAGTCACCACTAAAGGCCAAAGCAGTACTCAAGCCAGCCAGCCGGGTATCGATAAACTCGACAGCGCCGGCGGTGCGGCCGCCTTGGAAGCGCGTGCTGTTGTTGCTACCGACTCCGAAGCCGTCAAACGTGCCAAGGCTGCCCTCGACGCCCTCGACGTTGCCGAAGGCTTGGCAGAGCTGGAAGGCTCCTCGGCCCGCGTTGCAGTAGATGAAAAACGCATGATCAACTGCCGCGCCGACCTCAACCAGCTGGTACCGTTCAAGTACGACTGGGCCTGGCAGAAGTACCTGGACGGCTGCGCCAACCACTGGATGCCGCAAGAGGTCAACATGACCGCCGACATCGCCCTGTGGAAGAGCCAGGACGGCCTGACCGAAGACGAACGCCGCATCGTCATGCGCAACCTCGGCTTCTTCTCCACCGCCGACTCGCTGGTTGCCAACAACCTGGCCCTGGCCGTGTACCGCCTGATCACCAACCCGGAGTGCCGCCAGTACATCCTGCGCCAGGCCTTCGAAGAAGCGATCCACACCCACGCCTACCAGTACTGCATCGAGTCGCTGGGCATGGATGAAGGCGAGATCTTCAACATGTACCACGAGATCCCGTCGGTCGCCAAGAAAGCCGCCTGGGGCCTGAAGTACACCCGCGCCATCTCCGACCCGGAATTCAACACCGGCACCGTCGAAACCGACAAAGAGCTGCTGCGCAACCTGATCGCCTACTACTGCGTACTGGAAGGCATCTTCTTCTACTGCGGCTTCACCCAGATCCTGTCCATGGGCCGCCGCAACAAGATGACCGGCGTCGCCGAGCAGTTCCAGTACATCCTGCGTGACGAGTCGATGCACCTGAACTTCGGTATCGACGTGATCAACCAGATCAAGATCGAAAACCCGCACCTGTGGGATGCGGCGATGAAGGAAGAAGCGACCCAGATGATCCTGCAAGGGACCCAGCTGGAGATCGAATACGCCCGTGACACCATGCCACGCGGCGTGCTGGGCATGAACGCGGCGATGATGGAGGACTACCTCAAGTTCATTGCCAACCGTCGCCTGACCCAGATTGGTTTGAAAGAAGAGTATCCAGGGACTACCAACCCGTTCCCATGGATGAGCGAGATCATGGACTTGAAGAAAGAGAAGAACTTCTTTGAGACGCGTGTGATTGAGTATCAGACTGGCGGGGCGTTGAGCTGGGATTGATGATGGCTCATGGCCATGATATAACTAATGTACGGATGCGTTAGAGCATAACCCCGCAATTGCGGGGTTTTTTATGGACGACAACAATGCACACACCAATCCTCCTAGATTACCAAGCAGACCATGGACTTTCCAAGATACGAACATTATATATTAATGGTTATTTATACATATCTTTAGAAGACGTCGTCTTAACGCTTGCCAAGAATAACTCCTCATTGAGTAATGCTCAGAAATCCGGTCTCGGCGCACTTGTAAAGGCCCAGCTGGAAGTTCTTGATAAAGACGAGTACCAACACTTTCCGTCTGAAATAGATCAAAACTCAAGATCTGAAGCTTTCATTACAGAGCCGGGACTCTATAGAATCATTTCTCGAGATAACACACCAGCTAGCAAAAAATTTCAACGCTGGATTTTTCATGAAGTTCTGCCATCAGTTAGAAAACATGGAACTTATCCACCTCCATTGTCTCAAAGCAACTCGGACATAAAGTCTTTAGCACAAGCTTTAGCGCAGCACACCAACTTACTCGTCCAAGAAATTGAAGAGCGCGAGAAGCTGGCAGCAGAAACAAAAATTCGATTTGAGCGAACTGAGAGAAAGCTTCTAGAAATAGATCAAAAGATAGATTCGATAGCCCTCGAACCTGTCGACAGCAACCTAGTCGATATAGACACCTACTGCAACCTCAATCAATTAGAGCTAGATCGTCCTCACTTGGCTGCGATGTGCGCAAAGCTCTGCCTAGAACAAAACATACCTTTCAAAAAAAAAGGTCATGCCACGACACCCAAAGATCATCTTTATCCTGACACCCTTATAGCAGAAGCAATAAAAATTATAGGGATTTAATATGAACCAACTTGTTCAGCAGTCAGAACTCCCCTTCGAGCTTCCATCAGCCTCTTTTGCTGAGGTAAACGGCATACAGATGGGAGTCTTAAACGACACTACTCCCTACCTTACCGAGCGCGGCCTGGCGAGGCTTTGTGGTGTAAACCCCAAAACAATTAGCGATCTCGCCAATAACTGGAGCGAAGAGAGACTTAAACCCCGCGGCAGGCGAATCAAGCAAATACTAACAGATCACAATTTCACATCTGAACGAATAGTAATTAAAACAGAACAAAATGGACAAAAGATAAGCGCCTATCCTGATGCTGTCTGCATGGCAGTACTGGAATATTATGCTTTCGACTCCGACAGTACAGACACACAAACAGCGCAGAATAACTATCGTCTTCTAGCTAGGAAAACTCTCAGAGACTTCATCTATGAGAGCATTGGCTTCTCGCCAGAATCATTGAAACTAAACTCTTGGAAGCACTATCACGACAGAATTCTGTTGAACAAGCTTCCTGCAGGATATTTTAGCGTATTTCGAGAAATCGCCGACATCGTAGTCTCGGCGATTGAGTCAGGACTTATAATTGACTCTCATACAGTACCAGATATCAGTGTCGGGCAAATGTGGTCGAACTACTGGAAGAAGAACAATCTTAGCGACAAACATGGGGAGCGGTTAAAGCACCCACATGAATATCCAGATTATTTCCCTCAGGCCGCTGCGAACACGGAGGCCAATATCTATCCACTCAGCGCTTTAGGGGATTTCAGGATATGGTTAGAGGGCACGTATTTACCTAAAAACTTCCCCTCGTACCTTCAGAAAAAAATAGCCCAAGGTCTAATTCCACAAGCTACAGCCGGCGCACTCCTACTATCGCTAAAAAAAGAATAACCATATCTGCCCGCTGGAGGCAAGCTTCGCCGGGCAGCCCTTATACTCTTGAACTAGCCATCTGAAGCTTCAGCCATACACAGCCAAGAGAACGTTATCAGCTCGCCTCCTTCTAGAAAATTATTCTGCCCTTCAACAATATCGAAGAGGCTAATACCTTTGTCTGGATTCAAGAATGTGACATCCACGAAGTATTTTACCTTCTGAAGTAGCAATAATTGGATAACCAAAAAAGCAACTACCGTCCAGCCCGATAGTGTTTGCGATACAATCTTCAAGGGCGGCAGAAGCAGCAGGTTTGCCGTTTGCTCCTCGGGTGAATTCCACTGTATTCATATAGGCATCCAGGTTAAAGGGATAGTGGCGCACAGCGCTTCACGAAATCATGTAGCAGAGTATACAAGCATTGCCATACTAGATGGATATCCTAACCCAACGTGCTTGGCTGCCTCCAATCAGTAGAGGCTCAAGGATGTGTAAGACGCGCCTTAGAGATCACGCACCCCAAGACACTATGAGATCGAACCTAGACGACGCCGGGCTTTCTTTGAAAGCGGCGGTTACCCTTCAGTCCCTTTACATTTAACTGGGACGGCTCACCATCGCGAGGAATTCTCCTCGGTGACTAACCGAATCGGTCCCGCGTTCAGCATCACCCCAAGCATCCGCTAATGCCACACTGGTCCGCCCCCCTTGTAACCTCTGCTGAAAGGCCTTCGATGTAACGGATGCACCAAGGCAAGCCATCTTAACTTAGCCCTAGTGCAGCCCAATCTCAGCCCTAGTCCACTTGCTAAATGCCAATCAACCACAGACAATTTTCCGTGGTCCGATATAGGCACCACTACATTCTGGCTGACATTTGGGTACTTCTTCAATAGCTTGAAGTTCAGAGAATTCCTACAAGAAAGATTTTGCTTCTGACTCCGGTATAAGGTTAGGTTACAAACGGCGCCTAAGAAACGCCTTCACACAGCGGTCCGCCCGCTCCCGACAGATGCGGCTATTTTGTGCCTGTGGTCTAATACTGCGCGCATGAAACACTCTGTTACGTCGGGAGTGGGCTAATACAAGACCCGTGAGGGAAATATGTCCGGCCTGCTGTGTGAGGTTTCTTAGCTCCCGACACCCAGCCCTGAGAAAGCTGACAACAGACTGAGGTTATGGATATGCCTATCAAAGCATGCATTCGTAGGCCGTTCGCACATGCGTCCCGCCTGTCGAGTTACCCCAAGACCACGAGGGCCAGTCATGACTGACCTTCACACCCCCACCCTCTTCACACGCCACAACCGCCCTCTCCACACTCTATGGCTCGAATCCCAAGCCTGGTTCTGCGCCCACGAACTCGGCCGGCTGAGCGGTCACTTCTTCGACGAACACTGCATGCGCAAGCTTGACCCGGATCAGTACCGCACGGTGCAACTGCTGCGCTATGGCAAGTACCAGGAGACCACCATGGTCAGTGAGTCCGGGGCCTATACCTTGCTGGCGCATCACCATGTACCGGAGAACCGCCATTTGCGCCGGTGGCTGACACATGAAGTGGTAGCGGTACTGCGTGATATTCAGGCAGATGGGGTGGACGATGCGCCGAGGCTGGGGCAGATGTGCTGGCCTGGTGGACGCAGCGCTACGTTGTTGTATTGGCAGAGTGAGCCTTGGGTGAAGATGCGGGATATGCCGGTGGTGCTGGCCGGGGAAGTGGAGCTGCAGGGGCCGGCTGAGAAACGCAAATTGAGCTGGCGTGAGTGCGCGCAGCGGGCGCTGCGGATGCATGGGGTTTAGCGGGCATTGTATTGCCTGTGCTGGCCTCTTCGCGGGTGAACCCGCTCCTACAGAGATCGCAGTTTGCCGGGATTACCCGGCAAGCTGGTCTGCCTGACTTGGCAATGAGCCCTCTGGGCTGATGGGGGACCTGTGCGGGTTCATCGAGGCGTTGAACCGCCGCGAACACCGGCGAAGCCGGTGCCATACACCGAGTTGGATTCTTCGCGGGCATGCCCGCTCCCACAGAAGTAGAGCTCTAGCTTTGAGGCGGTGATTTACCTTGAGATTGCGGCCTGGGACCGCCAAATCCTTGAAGCCTACTCAAGTCGCTCAGCAGCCTTTTTGTAAGCTTGGTCTCTTTCACGACGATCGACAGCGACGACAAAAACCACGATCTCTTGGTCAATGACCTGATAAACCAGCCTGTACCCACTGCTGCGAAGCTTTATCTTGTAGCAATCCGGCAGCGAGTGAAGGCGGTTTGCCTCGATTCGAGGGTTCAGCAGGACCTCTGCCAGTTTCTTCTTGAACTGCTGACGCACGGTATCGCCCAGCTTCTTCCACTCTTTCAATGCGCGGGCATCGAAGTCGAGGCTATAGGTCATCCAGCTGGACCCTCACGCGCTGCGGAGAAGCAAGCCGCTCTTGTGCAGTGGCAATGAGGTCTTCATCTTCCTCGGTCATCAGGACCGGCCGAAAGGGTAGCTTGCCCCGCTCAGCTACATATTGCAGGGCCTGGCGCATGAGTTCGGAGGGGGTGACACCGAGGCGATCGAGCTCTTTGTAGGCGCGGGCTTTGAGATCATCGTCGACGCGGATATTGATAGAAGCCATGACATAGCCCTCATGTAAAGACGATTGTCATTACAATGCACTGATCTTGGCTATTCTGCAATGGCAGTTTGTCTGCCGGAAGTGACCACAGCGCCATTCCCTTCAAATGAAGAGGCCTCGCCCCTGCCGACAGGAGGGGTACGGCACCAGCAAGGATGCCGGGACTGGACATGCCAGTCTAAGTGGTCAAGGGCGAGGCCAGATCTGAAGATAGCGCAGGCTCGGGGATGGGACCACCACTGATCCGATTTGATTTGTAACCCTGTCCCCGGTTTGCGGTGCGAGGCAGCCGATGGGGTGGATGGCATGGGCTTTACCCGTGTTCGCGGGCAAGCCCGCTCCTACCAGTAGATCGTGTACGAGCGTGGCATGGAGCAAGACAGTTGTAGTATGTCTGCAACGCGTTCAGGGTAGAGCCTCTGCAGCTCAGTTTTGGCGTCCAGGACCCTATTTGCTCTGCGATCAGCCGTTGACAGCCCACTTCCCCCCTGCTAATAATCGCCCATAGTTGTACGACAACACATAACAAAAACAACAATCCGTGGACGAACCCATGTCGACACCCATCCCGCTGCACCCACGCCTGTTGCACACCCCTCTTCCCCCGGCCAGCTCGCGTACCCCAGCCAGTACGTAGCGCCCGGTTACCGCGCATTCACCCCTGGCCCTGACCGGCCCGTTATCTACCCGCCCCTACCGCAGGCCGCTTGCGCGTGCCCGGTGGACGGGCTGCCACACCCTTAGGGAGCACAACAATAATGAAAATCTGCCACACCCTGCCCTTCGCCCTGCTTGGCGCCGGGGTTATCGCCGGCCTGCCGGGCACCAGCCTGGCTGCGGGATTTGTCGAAGACAGCAAGGCCACCCTCGGGTTGCGCAACTTCTACATCAACCGCAACTTCACCAACCCCAGCAACCCGCAAAGCAAGGCCGAGGAGTGGACGCAAAGCTTCATTCTCGATGCCCGCTCGGGGTTCACCGAAGGGCCCATCGGCTTTGGCGTTGATGTGCTGGGGATGTGGTCGGTCAAGCTCGACGGTGGTGGCGGCACTTATGGTACGGCGTTGCTGCCTCGCCATGACGATGGCCGGCCAGCCGACGATTACGGGCGCCTGGCAGTGGCGGGCAAGGCGCGTATTTCCAAGACCGAACTGAAGATCGGTGAATGGATGCCGGTGCTGCCGATTCTGCGTTCGGACGACGGGCGTTCGTTGCCGCAAACATTTCGTGGCGGGCAGGTGACCTCCAACGAAATCGCCGGGCTGACCCTGTACGGCGGCCAGTTCCGCGGCAACAGCCCGCGTAACGACGCGAGCATGGAAGACATGAGCTACGGCGGCGGCGTGTCGGACCGCTTCAACTTCGTCGGCGGCGAGTACAAGTTCAACCAGGACCGCACGCTGGTGGGGCTTTGGAATGCGGTGCTGAAGGACGTGTACCAGCAGCAATACCTGCAACTGAGCCACAGCCAGCCGGTGGGTGACTGGACCCTGGGTGCGAACCTGGGCTACTTCCATGGCGACGAGGACGGCTCCGAGCGCGCCGGGCAGCTGGACAACAAGACCTACTCGGGGATGTTCTCGGCCAAGTACGGCGGCAGCACCTTCTGGGTGGGGCTGCAGAAAGTCGATGGTGATACCTGGATGCGGGTGAACGGCACCAGTGGCGGGACCTTGGCCAACGATAGTTACAACTCCAGCTTCGACAATGCCAACGAGCGTTCGTGGCAGGTGCGCCATGACTTCAACTTCGTCACCGTCGGGGTACCGGGGTTGACCCTGATGAACCGCTACATCAGCGGGCGCGATGTGCACAGCGGGGGCGTGACCGATGGCAAGGAGTGGGTGCGTGAAACGGAGCTTGCGTATGTGATCCAGAGCGGGGCGTTCAAGGATTTGAGCGTGAAATGGCGTAACTCGTCGATTCGCCGGGATTACAGCAATAACGAGTTCGATGAGAACCGGTTGATCTTCAACTATCCATTGTCGCTGCTCTGATCAAGACCTGCGGGTTTACCCGCGAATACGGTGGCGATGGAAACGGTGAACGACAGGTGGAGATTGGCCAGCAGGGCCGGCCCTTTCGCGGGTAAACCCGCTCCTACAACGGCCTGCGCCCAACCACCGACCTGTGTCCACCATTGATCAGGTGTAGGAGCGGGTTTACCCGCGAATACGGTGGTGGCGGCAATGGTGAACGACGGATGGAGATTGGCCAGCAGGGCCGGCCCTTTCGCGGGTAAACCCGCTCCTACAACGGCCTGTGCCCAACCACCGACCTGTGTCCAACATTGATCAGGTGTAGGAGCGGGTTTACCCGCGAATACGGTGGTGGCGGCAACGGTGAACGACGGGTAGAGATTGGCCAGCAGGGCCAGCCCTTTCGCGGGTAAACCCGCTCCTACAACGGCCTGCGCCCAACCACCGACCTGTGTCCACCATTGATCAGGTGTAGGAGCGGGTTTACCCGCGAATACGGTGGTGGCGGCAACGGTGAACGACGGGTGGAGATTGGCCAGCAGGGCCGGCCTCTTCGCGGGTAAACCCGCTCCTAAGGGCGACCGCGCAGGCCTTTCGTATTTTTACACGCGAAAAGGCCGGCAAAAGCCGCCCAAGCCTCATTGACAACACACAGAACCACCGCCAATAATCAGCCAAGTCATACGACAACCTACAACAATTAACAACAAGAGCTGGCCATGACCACTACTCCCTTCAATCGCCTGCTGCTCACCGGAGCCGCAGGCGGCCTGGGCAAGGTCCTTCGCGAACGCCTGCAAGGCTACGCCGAGGTCCTGCGCCTGTCTGATATCAGCCCCATGGCCCCGGCCGCGGGCCCGCATGAAGAAGTCATTACCTGCGACCTGGCCGACAAGGCTGCGGTGCATGCCCTGGTCGAGGGCGTAGACGCCATCCTCCACTTCGGCGGGGTTTCTACCGAGCACGCCTTCGAAGAGATTCTCGGCCCGAATATCTGCGGCGTGTTCCACGTGTACGAGGCGGCGCGCAAGCATGGGGTCAAGCGCATCATCTTCGCCAGCTCCAACCACACCATCGGTTTCTATCGCCAGGATGAGCGCATCGACGCTCACGCGCCGCGCCGTCCCGACAGCTATTACGGGCTGTCCAAGTGCTACGGCGAAGATGTGGCCAGCTTCTATTTTGACCGCTACGGCATCGAGACCGTCAGCATTCGCATCGGCTCGTCGTTCCCGCAGCCACAGAACCCGCGCATGCTCTGCACTTGGCTGAGCTACGACGACCTGGTGCAGTTGATCGAACGCGGGCTGTCCACCCCCGGCGTTGGTCACACCATTGTCTATGGCGCGTCCGACAATCGCACCGTGTGGTGGGACAACCGCCATGCCGCGCACCTGGGCTATGTACCCAAGGACAGCTCCGAAACCTTCCGCGCTGCCGTGGAGGCCCAACCGGCCCCTGCCGCCGATGACCCGAGCATGGTCTACCAAGGCGGCGCTTTCGCCGTGGCCGGCCCGTTCAACTGACCCCAAGCCAAGAGGCACGGCATGAACTGCGAACTAATCGTCGACGCCCGCAACGGTACCGGCGAAAGCCCTGTGTGGCACCCCGGTGAACAGGCCTTGTACTGGGTAGACATTCCCGCTCGCCAGTTGCATCGCTGGCAAGCGGCCGATGGCAAACACCAGTGCTGGCAGGGCGACGAGATGCTGGCCTGTATAGCCCGCAGCGGTCAGGGTTGGGTTGCGGGCATGGAAAGCGGCATCTTTCAGCTCCAGGCCATGGCGGACGGCAGCCTGGACAGCCGGCTGCTCAGCAACGTGCAGCACGCTCAGGCCGGCATGCGCTTCAACGATGGCCGCTGCGACCGTCAGGGCCGCTTCTGGGCCGGGACCATGCTGCTGGACATGCAGCAAGGTGCCCACGTGGGCGCGCTGTACCGGCTGGACGGCGAAGGCCAGCTGCACCTGCAGCAGGACGGCATGATCGTGCCCAACGGCCTGGCCTTCAGCCCCGACGGCACGCGCATGTACCTGTCCGACTCGCACCCGAACGTGCAGAAGGTGTGGGCTTTCGACTACGACATCGACAGCGGCACACCGCACAGCAAACGGCTGTTCATCGACATGCGCGACTACCCCGGCCGCCCGGATGGTGCCGCCATCGACCAGGACGGCTGCTACTGGATCTGCGGCAACGACGCCGGGCAGATCCACCGTTTCACCCCCGAAGGTCGCCTCGACCGATCGCTCCGCGTGCCGGTGAAAAAGCCGGCAATGTGTGCCTTTGGCGGCGCCAGCCTGGACATTCTGTACGTTACCTCGATCCGCCCCACGGGCATCGACCTCAGCGACCAGCCCCTGGCTGGCGGGGTATTTGCCCTCGACCCTGGCACCAAGGGCCTGGAGGAACCTGCCTACCGGGGCTGAAGCCCCCTAGCCATACCCACACTTGTACCCACGAAACCAGATAATAAAAACCACGGAGTTTCATCATGACGTTCAAACGCAAGCTGCTCCTTGCCGTACTCCCGTTCGCCTTCAGCGTGGCCATGCCTGCTTCGGCGCTGGACATCAAGTTCGCCGAAATTCACCCGGCCGGGTACCCGACCGTGGTGGCGGAACAGAACATGGGTAAAAAGCTGGAAGACGCCAGCAATGGCGAAATCACCTTCAAGATGTTCGCCGGCGGCGTTCTGGGTTCTGAAAAGGAAGTGATCGAACAGGCACAGATCGGTGCCGTGCAAATGACCCGTGTCAGCTTAGGGATAGTCGGCCCGGTGGTGCCGGATGTGAACGTGTTCAACATGCCGTTCGTGTTCCGCGACCATGATCACATGCGCAAGATCATCGACGGCGAGATCGGCCAGGAAATTCTCGACAAGATCACCAATTCCGATTTCAACCTGGTAGCCCTGGCCTGGATGGATGGGGGCTCGCGCAGCATCTACACGAAAAAGCCGGTACGCAGCCTGGAAGACCTCAAGGGCATGAAGATTCGCGTACAGGGCAACCCGCTGTTCATCGACATGATGAACGCCATGGGCGGCAACGGCATCGCCATGGACACCGGGGAAATCTTCAGTGCCCTGCAGACTGGCGTGATCGATGGTGCCGAGAACAACCCGCCCACGCTACTTGAGCACAACCACTTCCAGAGCGCCAAGTACTACACCCTCACTGGCCACCTGATCCTCCCGGAGCCGGTTGTGATGTCCAAGACCACCTGGAACAAGCTCAGCCCCGAGCAGCAGGCGCTGGTGAAGAAGGTGGCGCGTGAAGCACAGATGGAAGAGCGCGCGCTGTGGGATGCCAAGACCGCCGCCAGCGAAGAGAAGCTCAAGGCCGCCGGTGTCGAATTCATTACCGTCGACAAGAAGCCGTTCTACGACGCCACCGCTTCGGTACGCGAAAAATACGGCGCGCAGTACGCCGACCTGATGAAACGTATCAACGCTGTCCAGTAACCGCGCCCCTTCCCGAACGACCTCGGCAGCGCGGCGCCCGCCGCATTGCCGCTTTGGTGATGCCCATGAAAAACCTGTTCCTGCGTGTGAACGACACGCTGTACTGCACCTGCACCTGGGTTGCCGGCCTGTCGATCCTGACCATGTCACTGATCATTCCGTGGGGCATCTTCGCCCGCTACGTGCTCGGCACCGGCGCCAGCTGGCCGGAGCCAGTGGCCATCCTGCTGATGGTGGTGTTCACCTTCGTCGGCGCCGCCGCAAGCTACCGGGCCGGGGCACACATGGCGGTGACGATGATCACCGACCGCCTGCCAGCGCTGCAGCGCAGCCTGGCCGCGCTACTGGTGCAAGTGCTGATGATTCTGGTGTGCGTGTTCATGACGTACTACGGCACCAAGCTGTGCATCACCACCTGGAACCAGTTTCTGGCGTCACTGCCGGGGGTGCGGGTGGGCATGACCTATGCGCCGATCCCGATCGGTGGCGTGCTGACCCTGGTCTTTGTGCTGGAAAGGCTCCTGCTGGGCGATCAGAGCCACCGCAAGGTTGTGCGCTTCGACCACCTGGAAGAAAACGAAGGAGCAGCATAAATGGATGCGTTCATTCTGTTGGGCAGCTTCATTGCCCTTATTCTGCTGGGCATGCCAGTGGCCTACGCCCTGGGCCTGTCGGCATTGATTGGCGCCTGGTGGATCGACATCCCGCTTCAGGCGATGATGATCCAGGTGGCCAGTGGGGTTAACAAATTCTCGCTGCTGGCGATTCCGTTCTTCGTGCTGGCCGGTGCGATCATGGCCGAAGGCGGAATGTCACGGCGACTGGTGGCGTTTGCCGGGGTACTGGTGGGCTTCGTGCGTGGCGGCCTGTCGCTGGTCAACATCATGGCCTCGACCTTCTTCGGCGCAATCTCCGGCTCGTCGGTGGCGGACACCGCGTCGGTGGGTTCGGTGCTGATCCCGGAGATGGAGCGCAAAGGCTACCCGCGCGAGTTCTCCACCGCCGTGACCGTCAGCGGCTCGGTACAGGCGCTGCTGACTCCGCCCAGCCACAACTCGGTGCTGTACTCGCTGGCGGCGGGCGGTACGGTTTCCATTGGCTCGCTGTTCATGGCAGGTGTGATGCCCGGGTTGCTGCTGAGCGCCGTGATGATGGGCCTGTGCCTGATCTTTGCCAAGAAGCGCAACTACCCCAAGGGTGAAGTGATCCCGATGCGCCAGGCGTTGAAGATAGCCGGCGAAGCGCTGTGGGGCCTGATGGCCATGGTGATCATTCTGGGCGGCATTCTGTCGGGCATGTTCACCGCGACCGAATCGGCAGCAGTGGCGGTGGTGTGGTCGTTCTTCGTGACCATGTTCATCTACCGCGACTACAAGTGGCGCGACCTGCCCAAGCTGATGCACCGCACGGTACGGACCATCTCGATCGTGATGATCCTCATCGGCTTTGCTGCCAGTTTTGGTTACGTGATGACGCTGATGCAGATCCCGTCAAAGATCACCACGGCGTTTCTGACCCTCTCGGACAACCGCTATGTGGTCCTGATGTGCATCAACTTCATGCTGTTGCTGCTGGGCACGGTGATGGACATGGCGCCGCTGATCCTGATTCTTACGCCGATCCTGTTGCCGGTGATCACCGGTATCGGCGTGGACCCGGTGCACTTTGGCATGATCATGCTGGTGAACCTGGGCATCGGGCTGATCACACCGCCGGTGGGCGCCGTGCTGTTCGTCGGCTCAGCCATCGGCAAGGTGAGCATCGAGTCGACGATCAAGGCAATGCTGCCGTTCTACCTGGCGCTGTTCATGGTGCTGATGGCGGTGACCTACATTCCGGCCATCTCGCTGTGGCTGCCCAGTGTGGTGCTGTAAATAAAACCGGGGCTGCGATGGGCTGCAAAGCAGCCCCCTTGGCCCTACCTGCAACGGATCCTGCACATGGCTGCCCCCTCCTCGGCTGTACCTCTATTCCCACGCAAACTGGCAATCGCCTTGCTGGCCCTGCTGGCCTGTTCATTCGCCGGCAACCACATTGCCGCTCGCATCGCATTCGACAACGGCACCGGCGTGCTGCTGGCCATTCTCTGCCGTTCAGGTATTACCTTGCTGGTGCTTGCCTGCCTGCTGCTGTGGCAACGCCAGGCCCTGAGCCTGCCCGCCGGTACCCGGCATTGGCAACTGCTGCTCGGCCTGCTGATCGCCACCCAAAGCCTGTGCCTTTATTCGGCAGTCGCACGCATTCCGGTAGCCCTGGCGCTGCTGGTGGGCAACACGTTCCCGATGCTGCTGGCGCTGCTCACATGGGCACTGGGCGGTGCACGCCCCACCGGCCGCACGGTGTTGTTCATGGGCCTGATTCTGTGCGGCCTGGTACTGGCGCTGGATGTGCCGGCACACCTGGCCGACAGCGCTGCGGCCAACCCGCACTG
The DNA here is from genome assembly GCF_036630035.1 of Pseudomonas sp. LTR0. Lineage (NCBI taxonomy): Bacteria > Pseudomonadati > Pseudomonadota > Gammaproteobacteria > Pseudomonadales > Pseudomonadaceae > Pseudomonas > Pseudomonas sp. LTR0. The sequence goes on along the minus strand of NZ_CP123734.1, from coordinate 1,220,462 downwards.
GGCATTAGGGGTAAGCCTGGCTTTCGGCGCGGCCTGTGCCTTTGCCTGTGCCTTGTGGATCACCGACCAAAAACTGGCTGCCGTGCGCGGCCCTGTACGCAGCCTGCTGACCCTGCTGATCGTCTTCTCCAGCATGCTGGTTGCAGGCGCAAGCGGGGTGATCCCATCCGGTCTGTCACTGCCAGGCAGCAGCAGTGGCTGGGCGGCCCTGGCCACTCTGGTAGTGCTGTATGGCCTGGCCTTCAGCTTGCTGTTCGTCTGTGTCCCTCGCCTGAACATGGCGCAGAACGCACCGGTAATGAACGTTGAACCCATCGCCACGTTGTTGCTGGGCTGGGCCTTGCTCGACCAGCACCTGAGCACTGTGCAGCTGGTCGGCGGCGCGGTGGTGGTGTGCGGTATCGTGCTGCTCACCTACCGCCGGGCCAAATGATTGATCTTCCACAAAGGAGCCCTGCATGGCTGTGACCGAACTGCACCTGCAAGACCGCCTGACACACCTGAGCCTGGCCCCGGAAGTGGGCGCCAGCCTGGTCAACTGGCAGGTAAAGGCGACCGGGCAGGCACTGCTGCGCCATACCGACGCGGCCGCGCTGGCCAGCGGTACACCCCGACGCCTGGCCTGCTACCCGCTGGCGCCGTGGTCCAACCGTATTGGCGAGGGTGGCTTTGCCCGGCCCGAGGGGTGGCAGGCACTGTTAGCGAATACCGGACATGACCCTTACCCGATTCATGGCAGTGCCTGGCAACAGGCCTGGCAGGTAGAACACCACAGTGAACAGCAAGCTCGGTTGACGCTGGACAGTGCCGTGCCGTTTGCCTACCAGGCCACGCTGGATGTGCACCTGCATGAGGGTTGCCTGAACCTGGACCTGCATGTGATGCACCAGGGTGAGCCAGCTACCTGGTATGGCCTGGGGCTGCATCCCTACTTTCCGCGGTATCCCGATACCAAGTTGTACGCAACTGCGCGCAAGGTGTGGCTGGCCGAGGATGGGAGGTTGCCTTCGTACGAGGCCGAGGTGCCTGAGCAATGGCGTTTCAATGCCATGAGGCGTTTGCCCGAGGCAGTGGTTGATCACGCCTTCAGTGGCTGGCCAGGGGAGTGCGTGATCGAACAGCCCAGCGCGGGTTATCGACTGGCGTGCAGTGCCAACGAGGCTGGACACTTCTTGCTGTTTTGCCCGCAAGGACAAGGTTTTTTCTGCTTTGAGCCGGTTAGCCACCCCATCAACGCGCACCACCTGCCAGGGCGGCCAGGGTTGCGATTGTTGCACCGGGGGGAGGCAATGAACCTGGCGTTCAGGATGCAGTATCAGGCGTTGTGAGCGGGTTGCGTGAAAAACGGCCGCCACGGTATCAAACATTGTTTCGCATCATTTCTCGACGCGATGCAGGTTCTCAATCCAGCTGCTGATCGCGCAAACCTTGCGCCAGCATGTCGATAAAGGCCCTGACCTTGGCCGAACCGTACTTGCTTTCGCGGTGCAGCACATGAATGGGCCAGGGCGCCTCTTCGTACTCGGCCAGCAGCACCTGCAGCTGCCCGCTGGCCAGTTCGTCTACGACCTGATACGACAGCAGCCGGGCAATGCCCAGCCCGCCGCTGGCAGCGGCGATTGCCCCGTCATTGCTGGTTACCGTCAGCCGTGGCTTCATGCGCACCAAGGTCGGCTCGTCGGTCACGCCGAAGCGCCAACCGGCCCGCGGCGACAGGTTGGTGGTGCCGATTACCGCGTGCCCGGCCAGGTCAGACGGGTGCTTTGGCACACCATGACGCGCCAGGTAGTCGGGGGAGGCACACAACATGCGCCGCACCCTGCCCACCCGCAGCGCCTTCAACCCGGAGTCGGGCAACGGCCCGATGCGCACGGCCACGTCCATGCCCTCCTCGACCATGTTCACCACGCGGTCGAGGAAGTACGCGGAAACATCGACTTCCGGGTACTGCTGCAGGTAACGGACGATGCACGGCATGACGAACTTCCTGCCGAACAGGATCGGCGCGGTCACCGCCAGATCGCCCCTGGGGGTCGCGTTGATGCCGGCAGCGGCTTCATTGGCCTCGTGGATGCTGGCGAGGATGTGCCGGGTATCTTCCAGATAACGGCCGCCGGCCTCGGTCAGGCGCACGCTGCGAGTTGTGCGCAGCAACAGCTTGACCCCTAGCTGCTCTTCCAGGGCGCTGACGGCGCGGGTGACAGCGGCCGGGGAAATGTCCAGACGGCGGGCAGCCGCGGCGAAGCTTTCCAGCTCGCCGACGGCGACGAACACCTTCATCAGGTGGATCTGGTCCATGCGGGCTCCTGAGGGCTATGGGGCGTGCGGATTATCTTTCATCTGGATGCCTGGTGTTAGCTGTGCCGGCCTCTTCGCGGGCAAGCCCGTTCCTGCGACTGGCTTGAATCAAACATTCAGCACCAGCGCCTGCATCCCCTCCTCAACTTTCGCGGGCACAGCACAACAGATCAGCACCGAACCCGCCTCCGGCAGCTCTGCCGGCGGATTTGGATAATGCACCTGGCCGCTCACCAGTCGGGTCTTGCAGGTACCACACGAACCACCCCGGCAACTGAACTCCGGGGTCAGCCCACGCGCCTCGGCCAGTTCCAGCAAGGTGCCGCTACCGGGAACCCAGCGTGCCTCCTTGGCCGACGCGGCAAAATACACCGGCACCGGTTCGTCGGCGGCAGGCGGCTGTTGCAAGATTGGCTGGTCTGCATCGGTGTGCCGCCGCAGCGTCGACGGGCCAAATGCTTCGGCGTGAATCCGCGCATCCGGCACATGCACCCCACGCAGCCCTTCGTAAAGTTGCTGGGTGAAGCTGCCCGGCCCACACAGGTAGAAATCGTAGTCGTCCAACGCCAGCGTTGCCTTGACCTGTTCGATACCCAACCGACCGGCGAACTCATAATCACGGCCAAGCTGCGCGTGCCCTTCAGGCTGGCTCAGGGCGCGGTGTACATGCAGCAGATCGCCAGCCTGTTGCCGCAAGGTCGTCAGTTCCTGCTGGAACGGCAAGTCAGCCAGGCTGCGTGCGCCATGGAACAGATGAATGCGCCGGGCCTGCCCCGTGCTCAACTGCTGGCGCAGCATGGCCAGCAGCGGCGTGATGCCCACGCCCGCACCGATCAGCACCAACGGCCGCGTACTTTGCTGGTCAAGCGTGAAGCTGCCCATCGGCGGACGTACATTCAACACATCGCCGGCCACAACGTGCTCATGCAGATACCGCGAAGCCGGGCCCTGGGCTTTGACGCTGATGCGCAAGAACCCATCGGCCGGGGCACTTGAAAGGCTGTAGGTACGAATCAGCGCCGCTTCGCCATCACGCGGCACTTGCACAGGCAGATGCTGGCCAGGGGCAAAGGCCACACGGCAGCCTGCCGGTGATTCGAGATAGAACGAGCGGATGTCGCGGCTTTCCTGCTCCACCCGCAGCACCCGCCAGGCCAGCCATTGGCGCTGTTGTTGCCGCTGCTCCAGGCGCGCATCGGCCTCGGCCCAGGTACCGGTCATCAGACTGGTCGGCGCGTATTCCTTGAAAGCCCAGCGCAGGGCAACAGCAGCCGGGCGCCACACCACCTGCTCGACCTGCAGTGTCCATAACCGCTCAGCCCCTTCAAAGGCCTGGATGGCCGGGCTGTCCAGCAGCACCTCGGCACGCCCGTACAGTTGCAACACATTGCCATTATTGAAGTCGATGAACAGCAAGCCGGCCCGCGGGTTGACCACCAGGTTGCCCAAGGTGTTGAAATGCAGATTGCCAGCATAGTCGGGAATCGTCAGCCGATTACCTTCGACCTTGATGAACCCTGGCCGGCCACCACGGTGAGAGACATCTACCGAGCGCTGGCCGTCAGCATGCTCGACATAGCTGGCGACGAAGAAGGTATCGGCCGCCTGGATCATGCTGACGGTTGAGGTATCCAGTGTTGTCGCATCGATGCGCCCGAGGGCGGGTTCGGTGACGCGGGTGTAGTCACGCAACTGGATGTACTGCGGGCAGTTGCCAAACGCCTGCTCTACGGCCACTTGCAGTTGCCCCTGTGCAGCGTGGCGGATCTGCCCGTTGATGCGATTGCGCCTACGGGTGTGCAGTTCGATCCCCAGCAGACCGACGGCCTGCCCGGCTGCCAACCCGGGGGTGGCGGGGTCCTCCGCTGGCAACGTGGTGTGGATCGTGAGCATACGAGGGTCGGGCGAGCTTACGAACCCTTCTGGCCCTTCCAGCAGCGTGGCCCAAGGCCGGCCCTGGGCATCCACACTGGCGGCGACCATGAACGGTAACTGGTGATAGAACGCTCGGTGCTGGTCGGGCATGTGGTCACGAATGACCTTTTGCCCGAACGCCTCCATGCGTTCTGCTACACCGACCTTTTCCTGCAGGGTCTTTTCACCCGCATGCCAGGGTGAGGGGCGGTGATCAGGAGACTGTTGCATGGCGGCGCTCCTCGCGATGGCGGGGTTTCAGGCGTGGGTTTGCAGCCCGATCACGGTGCGCGGCATGGGGACGAAACGCGGCAGTGCCTCGATCCGCGCCAGCCAGTTGCGCACATTGGCATACGGCTCCAGCGACACGTTGCCTTCGGGGGCGTGAGCGATGTAGGAGTAGTTGGCAATGTCCGCGATCGTGGGTGTGCTACCCGCCAGGAATGGCGTGTTGGCCAACTCGGCATCGATCACCTTGAGCAAGGTGTGGGCACGGGAAATCACCTCGTCGGTATTGAACGAAGCCCCGAACACCGTGACCAGGCGGGCGGCTGCCGGGCCAAATGCCAGCGGGCCGGCGGCGACCGATAGCCAGCGTTGCACACGGGCAGCGGCGGCAGGTTCTTCGGGCAGCCAGGCACCGTTGTCATACTTTTTGGCCAGGTAGACGAGGATGGCGTTGGAGTCGGCAATCACCGTGCCGTTGTCATCGATGACTGGAACCTGGCCGAACGGGTTGAGGGCAAGGAAGTCCGGCTGCTTGTGGGCGCCTTTGGCCAAGTCGACGAACACCAACTCTGTGGGCAGGTTCAGTAGCGAGAGCATCAACTCGATGCGATGGGCATGGCCAGACTTGGGGAAGTTGTAGAGCTTGATCGGGTTCGACATGGGCTTGGCTCCTGGTCAGCGCCGGGATGGGGCTGATGGAGCACATGCTGCACTGGATCGGCTGGCAGCAGAATCAGTGCGCAGGGGAAACCATAATTTCGCTGGGCGGAATAATGGTTTCCAAACACTTGCGCTGGCGCCTGCAGGTGAGCGCTAGCCTACGATCCGATCAGTGCAGTTTTTTGAAATGTCGGTACAGCCCACGCGCAGCCTCGACCACCTGCGGCACACAGGCCTGGATATCCTCATCGCTCATCTGGTCCAGCAGCTCGAAGTTATCTTCCAGCCCATGTAGCGAAATGGCCTTGAGCAGCGGGGCCTGCTCCGGTGGCAACTCGCCCCAACCGGCCACCTGGGTACCGCGCATGTAGCCGAAACACCACTCCTCCATCACGATCACAGTGCCCTGCTCGCCTTCGCGTTCCTCGAACAGCGGTTCGAACTGGTCGACCTCATTGCTCAGTTCTTCTGCCACCTGGCTGGCATAACGCAGCATCAATGCCGTGTAGGCCTCCTCATGGGCGGGCTTCTTGAACTTCGGTACCTTGCCACCCGCCACTGCGGGCAACCATTGTTCCGGGAGGACAGTGACCGGCGAACTGGCCAACGCGACGAAAAAGCCATTGAGCTCGGCCAGGTTCAGCACCGAGTAGTCATTGCCATAGGTGATCAGCAGGTCTTCGAGGCGGTCGAGTTCTTTTTCGCTGAGTACGGGGAGCATGGGTAAGAATCCTGGGATGCAAAAGTGTGTGCACCCTAGCACAGCAACGCCGGAAGGGCTGCCCGCGCGAATGATCGCGCGGGCAGAAGGCTCAGGAGTGCAACCAGTCCTGCAGCTCATGCTGTCGGCCGGTGCCGATCAGCAGCCACAGCAAGATGCGGCATTTGCGCGGGCAGAGTTGCCCAGCCATGTACACGCCTTTTTTCTGCAGGTCGATCTCTGCACCAGCAAACCCGTAGGTTGCCCGGGCTGTAGGCCCTCTCCCTGTGCGCGTAGCAACCATGACCGGCACGGTGGGCGCCAGGTGTTCCAGCACTTCGGACCAACTGGCGGAAACATGACCAGCACCGAAACCGGCGATGACCACCCCCTCATAACCCAATGTGGCCACAGCCTGCAGCAGCGCCGTATCTGCGTCCAGGCAGGCTTCCAGCAGGGCAACGCGCTGGTCGGTGCGATACGGTAACGGCAACACCTCCCGTCGCCCGGGCGGATGGCGATACAACACATCACCCTCCACAACGTCACCCAACGGGCCAAATCCGGGCGACTCGAATGCCGCCATCGCCACGCTGGCCGTCTTGCGAACCCTTGCCGCGCTGTGGACCTGATCGTTCATGACCACAAGCACACCTCGCCCACGGCTGTGTTGTGCCAATGCAACCTGAGCCGCAGCCAACAAGTTGGCCGGCCCATCATTGCCCGGCTGACTCGCCGAGCGCATGGCACCGGTCATCACCAATGGCACATCGAATGACCAGAGCAGGTCCAGGAAATAGGCCGTTTCCTCAAGGCTGTCGGTCCCTTGGCTCAATACCAAGGCCTGAGCCCCGCGCTCCACTTCGCCCCGGGCCCATGCCAACACCTCCAGCAACGTCGCGAAGCCCAGCGATGCACTGGGGAGCAGACACAATGAAGCAACGTTCAACTGCGCCATCTCGCGCAACTGTGGAACCTGAAGCAGTTGCCGCTCACAATCCAGGCTTGGCGTCACACCACCCCCGACAGCACCGGCCCGCATACTGACCGTGCCGCCCAGAGTGGCGATCGACAGCCTGGGCAGGCTCGAATGTTCACTCATGCTGCTCCCCCCACAAGCAATCCGGTTACAGGCACGATTCCCAGCGTGCAGACGGCCATCGACATCACATTGCCGATGTAGCCATGCACATAGGCCGGCAACCGCTGAGTGATCGCCACTGCCAGCGGCGGAGCCACCAGTGCACCCAGTACTGCACTGATCACCACCACTTGCCAGCTGCCGCCATGTGTCAACACCGCAGCGGGGACGATCGACACAATCGGAATGTAGGTAGGGTACCACCCACGGGCTTTCCACTGTCCACGCCAGCATACAACCCCGACCAGGGATGCCAGGGCCTGCCCGGCCACTATTTGCATCACCAGCATAGAACCGTAGGACAGTGCAGCCGGGCTCAACAGGTAAGCCAGCAACACACCCAGCAGTAGCCCGAGGCTGGCCAGTTCATTACCAAAGAATGGGGCTTCGCTGAAGTCGGCCAGAACGCGCCGCAAAGTCCAGACCACACCGTAGTCAGGCTGATTGACAACCGGCTCCACGACGGTGGGTTCACGGCATTGGCGTACCCATGAAGGAAAGCGCTTGCACAGGATGAAGGCCACGACGCTTGCCACAGCCATGCCACTCACATTGCCCACTACCACGGGCAACTGCAGGGGATAACACAGGTAATTGACCATCAGCAGGCTGGCCGGTGTTACCAGTAGAGCCCCCAGTAGCGCCCCCGTGATCGTCACCCGCCAGCCCGCACCAAAAAGCAAGACCATGGCTGCCGGCAATGACACGAAGGCAACGAAGGTAGGTTGCCAAGTACCACTGGCCAAGGTCCATCCCCACAACACATGACTTAGCAGCAAGCCCAAAAGCGAGCTGGTAAACACCCATGGCCATAATCCGCTGCCATAGCAAATGGCAAAGCCCTGCCAGCGGTATCCTCGCAGCTGCGCCCAGTGCGCCAGGCACGCGCCCAGCAGCAAGCCAAGCGCGGGCAGTTCGTGCTTGTAGAAAGCCACTTCACTGATATCACCAACAATCCAGCGCAAGCGGCTGAGCGGCTCATCGAGCGTCGCCACCCTCTGTGCATAATCCAGCCATTGGCCATGGGCAAGGCTTGCAGCGAAAAACACCAGCAGGCAGCCGAACATCAACACAAGCCAATGCTGCTGTCGTGAGAAGAAGAGCGTGTTCATTCGCAATTCCTCAGCGTGGCATAGGTGCATGCAAGCGATAGCCAAGGGTGGCATCGTAGAGGTCGGTGCGCCGGTCTCTTGGCAGGTCGTTGAGGCTGTTCCAGATCGGTGCCGAGCGTGCACTGCTCAAATCGACATCGGCATAGATAATCTCCTCGGCTTCTGCACTGCCCACCTCGCCGATCGGCCAGCCATTGGTACCGGCGATCAGCGAGCAGCCCAGGAAGCGCCCGCCCCGCTCGCTGCCGACACGGTTCGCGGCGGCGATATAAACGTTGTTGACATGGGCTGCCGTCATGGTCAGGTACGAAGCCATACAACGCCCTGCATCATCGAACAACGGCGGCGGGGTCCATACCCAGTTGTTGAGGCTGCAGATGATGTCGGCGCCTTGCGCGGCCATCACCCGGGGTACTTCCGGGAACCAGATGTCCCAGCAGATTAGCAGGCCGATACGGCCGATAGGCGTCTCGAATACCGGAAACCCCAAATCTCCGGGGGTGAACCAAAGCTTTTCCTGGTTCCACAGATGCGCCTTGCGGTAGTGCCCAAGCAGGCCTTCGGGGCCAAACAGCACTGCACTGTCGTAGAGCTTAAGCCCGTCGCGTTCGGCAAACCCCGCAGCCAGGTATACCTGGTATTGCTTGGCGAAGTCGGCCCAGGTTTTCAGGCAAGGGCCGTCCTGCAGCACCTGCGCATGGGAATAGGCTTCGGCACGGGAATTGAAGGTGTAGCCCGTGTTGGCCAGTTCAGGCAGTACGATCAGGTTGGCGCCTTCGCGTGCTGCGCGCCGGGCCAATGCCAGGCCTCTGCTCACGTTGCTCTCACAGTGCTCAAGACCGACCTGAGGGTCGTACTGGATGACAGCGATACGTACGGGGCTGACGGGGGAACAGGATTCAGACATGGCGGCTTCCTTCTTGTGGTTGTTTTGGAAGGACGCCAGTAAAGCGATGTTGGGTCAGGGAGCGACAGTCAGGAGAGTCCTATGGGACCAAAGGAAAGTCACATAATGGCAGTAGGACTCCCCCTACAAATGGCCCGTACGCCGTTATTTCCCAACCTGATAGTGGGGGTAGTACTCGAGGGTAAAGCCACCATTGAACTCGGCTGACGTGTTGTTGCAGAGGTTGATGACCGTATCGATTGCCGTGCGCAAACACGGCTCGGTCCATCCAGCGTCAACTGAGAAGGACTCGCCAGCCAGATACAGCCCTGAGCGCGCACTCAGGTCTCGGTTGTATTTCATCAGGTTTACAGCATCAAAGTAGGTACCTGCCCTATACAACTTCGCGCACCCGAGCGCATTTCGATCTGTGATCCAACGCTGTATGCAAATATTTCGAGTATCGACGTAAGGTGAAATAGCCTCCCCCACATTGGTGCAGCGTAGAAGGATCCGATCGAGCTCCTTCAGACATTTACTCGCCAACTCCGCATCAGAGAAGGCTGCCAATTTGGTAGCGTCATCCTCCCAGGTATAACTGAGGAGAATGCAGTCATCTGGATAGCTATCGTTGTACCGATAGGCATAGACATCGTGCACAAAGCTATCGGTAATCAGAATTTGCGGCATCGGCTTGCGGTCGAGGAAACTTTTCTTCAACGGTGCATAGACCTTGCAACTGGTCTCCCAATGGGCATGCTTCCAGGCATCGATAATCGGCTGCGGCAACATCTGGCGGGTGAAGCCGCTGAGGCTGATGTTGGTTTCGATCAGCCATGACGGAGTGGTCATGATTACGCTGTCGAAGTCTTCATATTCGGTGCTCTCGTGTAACGGATCACTGCATCGCCAACGGTATCCGACCCGAATACGGCCACTTTCCAGCTTCTGCACCGCACACACGGACGTATCAGTCAGTAGCCCATCACTTGTTTTCAGAAGATGTTCATATAGCGAGATCCCACCCATGCCGACCTCTAGGTGCAAAAGGCTTTCGTCGAGGGCCGCAAGTCCGAGATAAGCTGGCCCTTGAAACGGCAATCCCCTGCTATCAGGGATATTGTTTGCTTCAAGATGCGGCGCAGTGTAAGGCACCCCTCTTGAATCCACACGGCCATGCACCAACTGCAAGTGACTGCTGAAGCCAAAGATTGCCGTACGTAGCGGGTACAGGCAGCAAACATCATAAAAGGCTCCCCAGCTGCCATCGCCAATACCGATTGCATAGAAAATGGCTGACTCGTCACTGCTCATGCCCAAACCGCCAAAGTCACCGGGGTTTTCAGGGTCCCAGGCAGCAAGGGCGGGCAAATGCACCAGATCCCTGAACGACAGTCGATGATAGCGTTCGACGATTTCCCGCCATATCGACTCCCAGCTTGACGTGCCATAAACCGCGGCAACATGCTCAGCAAATTGCTGAGCATAATTGCGCCATTTCTCGTAGACCTGTTGCAAGACTGCCGTAGGGGGTGGGGTTTCGCCTGACGGATTACGCCAGATCAAAAGACCCGGGTCACCTTCCCCTTCTAATTGACCTTCGCGAAGATAAATTCCCGTAGCATTCACCCAAGGTGTACCTGGGTTAGGGAAGTCAGAAATCCGCAGCTCGAACAGCTTTGCGTAATAGGCCATGAGCGAGCGACCCTCTTTAGGCGACTCTCCAGTCCTATTGAAGAACGGCATGCGCATCGCCCCCATTTCAAAAGGGGTTGCAGGTTGCTTGTGGCTTGCTGAGCTGTTCACGACCGTCAGGTGTCGCCCGCCTACACGCCGGGACTGCTCAATCAAGGTGATACGGTTGAAACCACAGCGCAATAACTCGCGGGCAGCAGTCAGCCCGGTAACTCCGGCACCGACGATGCAAATGCGGTGATCGGGTTGTGTGGCACGTGCGACGCCGCCCTCTTGTTCGAGAAGCCGGCGGTAGTCGAAGCAGAGATCCGGGGGATTAGGGAAACGTGCGGCCCATGGCTGCATAGGCAGTGATGGGTCGATGGCCAGATCGGCAGGAGGGTTGTGTGTCGAACCAATAGTCATGTTCTCGGGTTCTCCATGAGTAGAGAACCTGAGAATGATCAATTGCAACAGGCGTGAAGTGGTTGCCATCTACCACCCGCCGACACCTACAGGATCTGAGATACCTGTGGGTGCCGGCTTACAGCGATAAGGTCGTCAGGGCTTACACCGCCAGCGCGCGCTCACGCAGCTCGCTGTTGAGGATGCGGTCGTTCTCGCTGTAATCGACCGGGCAGTCGATCACGTGCACACCCGGGGTCTTGATGCAGTGCTCCAGCAGCGGCAGCAGGCCTTCGGCGCTTTCCACGCGGTGGCCGTTGGCGCCGTAGGCTTCGGCATACTTGACGAAGTCCGGGTTGCCGTAGTCCAGGCCGAAATCGGTGAAGCCCATGTTGGCCTGCTTCCAGCGGATCATGCCGTAGCCGTCGTCACGCAGGATCACCACGGTGATGTGCATGCCCAGACGTACTGCAGTTTCCAGTTCCTGGCTGTTCATCATGAAGCCGCCGTCGCCGCACACCGAGATTACCGGGCGGTCCGGGTGCACCAGGTGCGCAGCCATTGCCGATGGCAGGCCGGCGCCCATGGTCGCCAGGGCGTTGTCCAGCAGCACGGTGTTCGGCTTGTGCGCCTTGTAGTTGCGGGCGAACCAGATCTTGTAGATGCCGTTGTCCAGGGCGACGATGCCTTCGGACGGCAGTACACGACGGATGTCAGCAACCATGCGCTGCGGGTAGACCGGGAAGCGGTCGTCGTCGGCGCCTTCGGCGATCTGTGCTTCGTTGGCTTCGCGGATGGCCATCAGGCGGGTGAAGTCCCAGTGCGAAGTCTCGGTCAAGGCTTCGCCGATCTGCCACACGGCGTTGGCGATGTCGCCGATCACTTCCACCTGCGGGAAGTACACGGCATCGACTTCGGCAGAGCGGAAGCTGATGTGGATGACTTCGGTGCCGCCACGGACCATGAAGAACGGCGGCTTTTCGATGACGTCGTGGCCGATGTTGATGATCAGGTCGGCCGCTTCGATGGCGCGGTGGACGAAGTCACCGGACGACAGGGCAGCGTTACCCAAGAAGCGCGGGTGGCGCTCGTCGACCACGCCTTTACCCATCTGGGTGGTGATGAACGGGATGCCGGTCTTGTCGATCAGTTGCTTGAGGACCTTGGCGGTCATCTTGCGGTTGGCGCCGGCACCGATCACCAGGATCGGGCTGCGGGCCTTCTGCAGTTTTTCTACAGCGGCTTCGATGGCCACGTGCTCGGCCAGCGGGCGGCGGTGCAGGCTGCGCGGGATCGGCAGCGCGTCGGTCTGCTCGGCGGCGATGTCTTCCGGCAGCTCCAGGTGCACCGCACCGGGCTTTTCCTCTTCGGCCAGGCGGAAGGCTTCGCGCATGCGGGCCGGGATGTTGTCGGCCGAGGCGAACTGGTGGGTGTACTTGGTGATGGGGTCCATCATGCCGCACACGTCAATGATCTGGAAGCGACCCTGCTTGGACTTCTTGATCGGCTTCTGCCCGGTGATCATCATCATCGGCATGCCGCCCAGGTAGGCGTAGGCGCTGGCGGTCACGAGGTTGGTGGCACCAGGCCCGAGGGTCGACAGGCTGACGCCGGTCTTGCCAGTCAAGCGACCGTAGGTGGCAGCCATGAAACCTGCAGACTGCTCGTGACGGGTCAGTACCAGCTTGATCTTCGACTTGCGCAGGGATTCGAGCAGGTCGAGGTTTTCCTCACCGGGGATGCCGAATACATACTCGACACCTTCATTTTCCAGGCATTGCACAACGACATCGGCGGCCTTGGCCATCTTGCTTGCTACCTCAAGTGATGGGACGGTGGAAGTCCAGGAATGCGCAGCACGGTACGCTGGCATCGCCAGGTCCAAGAGCAGAAGTGCCCCGAACCAGAGTCTTGACGTAGGGGGGGCGCGGAAAAGTCACGTTAAGGTAACGGGAATATTGTCGCAGCCTGAGATGGTCTGTGGGAGGCGACGTGGCCTGGAGGGTATACGCCCCTGCCTGGCGTTGCACCATTCTCTGTAGGAGCGGGTTTACCCGCGATCACCGGCGAAGCCGGTGCCCTCCACCGAGTTGCCTGCTTCACGGCATGCCCACAGTGATTCAAACAAGCCCTGGCTTTTTTGCCCACAAAGACAAAACCCCTACCTGCATGTGCAGATAGGGGTTTTGCGAAATGAATCTTGACGATGACCTACTCTCACATGGGGAAACCCCACACTACCATCGGCGATGCATCGTTTCACTACTGAGTTCGGGATGGGATCAGGTGGTTCCAATGCTCTATGGTCGTCAAGAAATTCTGTAGCCAGAATGTCCAGATGGACAGCCCAGCGAATTCGGATATGCGATATTTGTGGTCTTACGAATTTTCGGGTCTTTCGTCTTCACCACCGCAATCTGCGTCAGCAAATTGCTTGGGTGTTATATGGTCAAGCCTCACGGGCAATTAGTATTGGTTAGCTCAACGCCTCACAGCGCTTACACACCCAACCTATCAACGTCGTAGTCTTCGACGGCCCTTTAGGGGATTCAAGATCCCAGTGAGATCTCATCTTGAGGCAAGTTTCCCGCTTAGATGCTTTCAGCGGTTATCTCTTCCGAACATAGCTACCCGGCAATGCCACTGGCGTGACAACCGGAACACCAGAGGTTCGTCCACTCCGGTCCTCTCGTACTAGGAGCAGCCCCTCTCAAATCTCAAACGTCCACGGCAGATAGGGACCGAACTGTCTCACGACGTTCTAAACCCAGCTCGCGTACCACTTTAAATGGCGAACAGCCATACCCTTGGGACCGGCTTCAGCCCCAGGATGTGATGAGCCGACATCGAGGTGCCAAACACCGCCGTCGATATGAACTCTTGGGCGGTATCAGCCTGTTATCCCCGGAGTACCTTTTATCCGTTGAGCGATGGCCCTTCCATACAGAACCACCGGATCACTAAGACCTACTTTCGTACCTGCTCGACGTGTTTGTCTCGCAGTCAAGCGCGCTTTTGCCTTTATACTCTACGACCGATTTCCGACCGGTCTGAGCGCACCTTCGTACTCCTCCGTTACTCTTTGGGAGGAGACCGCCCCAGTCAAACTACCCACCATACACTGTCCTCGATCCGGATAACGGACCTGAGTTAGAACCTCAAAGTTGCCAGGGTGGTATTTCAAGGATGGCTCCATGAGAACTGGCGTCCCCACTTCAAAGCCTCCCACCTATCCTACACAAGCAAATTCAAAGTCCAGTGCAAAGCTATAGTAAAGGTTCACGGGGTCTTTCCGTCTAGCCGCGGATACACTGCATCTTCACAGCGATTTCAATTTCACTGAGTCTCGGGTGGAGACAGCGCCGCCATCGTTACGCCATTCGTGCAGGTCGGAACTTACCCGACAAGGAATTTCGCTACCTTAGGACCGTTATAGTTACGGCCGCCGTTTACCGGGGCTTCGATCAAGAGCTTCGCTTGCGCTAACCCCATCAATTAACCTTCCGGCACCGGGCAGGCGTCACACCCTATACGTCCACTTTCGTGTTTGCAGAGTGCTGTGTTTTTAATAAACAGTCGCAGCGGCCTGGTATCTTCGACCGGCATGAGCTTACGGAGCAAGTCCTTCACCCTCGCCGGCGCACCTTCTCCCGAAGTTACGGTGCCATTTTGCCTAGTTCCTTCACCCGAGTTCTCTCAAGCGCCTTGGTATTCTCTACCTAACCACCTGTGTCGGTTTGGGGTACGGTTCCCAGTTATCTGAAGCTTAGGAGCTTTTCTTGGAAGCATGGTATCAACCACTTCGTCGCCTAAAGGCAACTCGTCATCAGCTCTCGGCCTTGAAATCCCGGATTTGCCTAAGATTTCAGCCTACCACCTTAAACCTGGACAACCAACGCCAGGCTGGCCTAACCTTCTCCGTCCCTCCATCGCAATAACTGGAAGTACAGGAATATTAACCTGTTTTCCATCGACTACGCTTTTCAGCCTCGCCTTAGGGACCGACTAACCCTGCGTCGATTAACGTTGCGCAGGAAACCTTGGTCTTTCGGCGTGCGAGTTTTTCACTCGCATTGTCGTTACTCATGTCAGCATTCGCACTTCTGATACCTCCAGCAAGCTTCTCAACTCACCTTCACAGGCTTACAGAACGCTCCTCTACCGCATCATCGTAAGATGATACCCGTAGCTTCGGTGCATGGTTTGAGCCCCGTTACATCTTCCGCGCAGGCCGACTCGACTAGTGAGCTATTACGCTTTCTTTAAAGGGTGGCTGCTTCTAAGCCAACCTCCTAGCTGTCTAAGCCTTCCCACATCGTTTCCCACTTAACCATGACTTTGGGACCTTAGCTGACGGTCTGGGTTGTTTCCCTTTTCACGACGGACGTTAGCACCCGCCGTGTGTCTCCCATGCTCGGCACTTGTAGGTATTCGGAGTTTGCATCGGTTTGGTAAGTCGGGATGACCCCCTAGCCGAAACAGTGCTCTACCCCCTACAGTGATACATGAGGCGCTACCTAAATAGCTTTCGAGGAGAACCAGCTATCTCCGAGCTTGATTAGCCTTTCACTCCGATCCACAGGTCATCCGCTAACTTTTCAACGGTAGTCGGTTCGGTCCTCCAGTCAGTGTTACCTAACCTTCAACCTGCCCATGGATAGATCGCCCGGTTTCGGGTCTATACCCAGCGACTAAACGCCCTATTAAGACTCGCTTTCGCTACGCCTCCCCTATTCGGTTAAGCTCGCCACTGAATATAAGTCGCTGACCCATTATACAAAAGGTACGCAGTCACCTAACAAAGTAGGCTCCCACTGCTTGTACGCATACGGTTTCAGGTTCTATTTCACTCCCCTCTCCGGGGTTCTTTTCGCCTTTCCCTCACGGTACTGGTTCACTATCGGTCAGTCAGTAGTATTTAGCCTTGGAGGATGGTCCCCCCATATTCAGACAAAGTTTCTCGTGCTCCGTCCTACTCGATTTCATTGATAAGAGATTTTCGTGTACGGGGCTATCACCCACTATGGCCGCACTTTCCAAAGCGTTCCACTAATCTCAAATCAACTTAAGGGCTGGTCCCCGTTCGCTCGCCACTACTAAGGGAATCTCGGTTGATTTCTTTTCCTCAGGGTACTTAGATGTTTCAGTTCCCCTGGTTCGCCTCTTGCACCTATGTATTCAGTACAAGATACTCAACTTATGCTGAGTGGGTTCCCCCATTCAGAGATCTCTGGATCACAGTCTGTTTGCCGACTCCCCAAAGCTTATCGCAGGCTACCACGTCTTTCATCGCCTCTGACTGCCAAGGCATCCACCGTATGCGCTTCTTCACTTGACCATATAACCCCAAGCAATCTGGTTATACTGTGAAGACGACATTCGCCGAAAATTCGTACGTTGCTCTTTCGAGCAGAACTCACAAATTTTACCTTAGCCTGATCCACCAGCAGTGAAACTGGTGTTCAGTCTATATCTATCACATATCCGAATTTTTAAAGAACGATCTGACAAAAGTCAGAAATCAACATTCGAGGTGAATGTTCATTTCTAAGTTCTGACAAGCTACTGCATACGGCGAAAGTGGTGGAGCCAAGCGGGATCGAACCGCTGACCTCCTGCGTGCAAGGCAGGCGCTCTCCCAGCTGAGCTATGGCCCCGTATTCAACGGCGAATACCATGTAATGGTAGGTCTGGGCAGATTTGAACTGCCGACCTCACCCTTATCAGGGGTGCGCTCTAACCAACTGAGCTACAGACCTATAACAGGGTCGCTTACAGCATCGTCTTTTACAATGAATCAAGCAATTCGTGTGGGAGCTCATCAGCAGGCTGATGTCGTCGATTAAGGAGGTGATCCAGCCGCAGGTTCCCCTACGGCTACCTTGTTACGACTTCACCCCAGTCATGAATCACACCGTGGTAACCGTCCTCCCGAAGGTTAGACTAGCTACTTCTGGTGCAACCCACTCCCATGGTGTGACGGGCGGTGTGTACAAGGCCCGGGAACGTATTCACCGCGACATTCTGATTCGCGATTACTAGCGATTCCGACTTCACGCAGTCGAGTTGCAGACTGCGATCCGGACTACGATCGGTTTTGTGAGATTAGCTCCACCTCGCGGCTTGGCAACCCTCTGTACCGACCATTGTAGCACGTGTGTAGCCCAGGCCGTAAGGGCCATGATGACTTGACGTCATCCCCACCTTCCTCCGGTTTGTCACCGGCAGTCTCCTTAGAGTGCCCACCATTACGTGCTGGTAACTAAGGACAAGGGTTGCGCTCGTTACGGGACTTAACCCAACATCTCACGACACGAGCTGACGACAGCCATGCAGCACCTGTGTCAGAGTTCCCGAAGGCACCAATCCATCTCTGGAAAGTTCTCTGCATGTCAAGGCCTGGTAAGGTTCTTCGCGTTGCTTCGAATTAAACCACATGCTCCACCGCTTGTGCGGGCCCCCGTCAATTCATTTGAGTTTTAACCTTGCGGCCGTACTCCCCAGGCGGTCAACTTAATGCGTTAGCTGCGCCACTAAAATCTCAAGGATTCCAACGGCTAGTTGACATCGTTTACGGCGTGGACTACCAGGGTATCTAATCCTGTTTGCTCCCCACGCTTTCGCACCTCAGTGTCAGTATCAGTCCAGGTGGTCGCCTTCGCCACTGGTGTTCCTTCCTATATCTACGCATTTCACCGCTACACAGGAAATTCCACCACCCTCTACCGTACTCTAGCTTGCCAGTTTTGGATGCAGTTCCCAGGTTGAGCCCGGGGCTTTCACATCCAACTTAACAAACCACCTACGCGCGCTTTACGCCCAGTAATTCCGATTAACGCTTGCACCCTCTGTATTACCGCGGCTGCTGGCACAGAGTTAGCCGGTGCTTATTCTGTCGGTAACGTCAAAACAGCAAGGTATTAACTTACTGCCCTTCCTCCCAACTTAAAGTGCTTTACAATCCGAAGACCTTCTTCACACACGCGGCATGGCTGGATCAGGCTTTCGCCCATTGTCCAATATTCCCCACTGCTGCCTCCCGTAGGAGTCTGGACCGTGTCTCAGTTCCAGTGTGACTGATCATCCTCTCAGACCAGTTACGGATCGTCGCCTTGGTGAGCCATTACCCCACCAACTAGCTAATCCGACCTAGGCTCATCTGATAGCGCAAGGCCCGAAGGTCCCCTGCTTTCTCCCGTAGGACGTATGCGGTATTAGCGTTCCTTTCGAAACGTTGTCCCCCACTACCAGGCAGATTCCTAGGCATTACTCACCCGTCCGCCGCTGAATCAAGGAGCAAGCTCCCGTCATCCGCTCGACTTGCATGTGTTAGGCCTGCCGCCAGCGTTCAATCTGAGCCATGATCAAACTCTTCAGTTCAATACTGCTTGGGTTTTTAAGAAACCCTAAACTTGGCTCAGCAATCTCAAATGACTATGTGATTTCTCGCATGGTCACTTGTGATGCTGATAATCTTTTTGACTATCAGTCCGTACTCACAAGCACCCACACGAATTGCTTGATTCGATTTGTTAAAGAGCGTTTGGTTAAGAGCTTTTCGCCTCAACCGAGGCGCGCATTCTACGCTTTCCTCAGAGCCTGTCAAGCGTTTATTTTGAAGTTTTTACTAGCGCTTTCTTTCGAAAGCCAACAACTTCAACAACTTACCGCTTGCCCCGAAGCGTTCATCGCTGCGAGGAGGCGAATAATACGCCCTTTGAAATCAGAGTCAACACCTTGTTCTGAAAAACTTTTCCGTCAACGTTTTGCCCCTACCTGGCAACTAATGAAAGCGCAGTGGATCTGTAAAGAAACACACCACGGAGCGTAGCGGCCATGAGCAATGGGCAAAGCGAGAAAACCCCCGGCCTCTCGGCAGATGAAGAGCAGGAGGTCAGCCACAGCCAACCACCGCGGGCGGCACTGTTGCACGAGATCATTCGCTACCAGGGCGACCAGGAACTGGAACGTACACTTGGCGCGTTGTGGTGGTCGGCACTTGCCGCCGGCCTGTCCATGGGGCTGTCGTTGATGGCCATGGGGCTGTTTTACGCCCGCCTGCCAGAAGGCGCTGGTGCCCACGTGATCGCCAGCGTCGGCTATAGCGCGGGCTTTCTTGCCGTGATCCTGGCCCGGCAGCAACTGTTCACCGAAAATACGCTTACCGCCGTGCTGCCCGTCATGACCTCCCCTACGCTGGCCAACTTCGGGCGACTGTTACGTCTCTGGGGCGTGGTGCTACTTGGCAACCTGGCAGGTACCCTGCTGGTCGCCTGGGTGATGCTGGAACTGCCGATCTTCGACAGCAAGACCGATGTGGCTTTCCTGGAGGTCGGCCGCAAGGTAATGAAGAACGACATCAGCCAGATGTTCGCCAAGGGCATCGTCTCAGGCTGGATGATTGCCACCATGGTATGGATGATCCCCTCCATGGAGCACGCCAAGATCTGGATCGTTCTGATGATCACCTACCTGATGGCCCTCGGCGATTTCACTCATATAGTGGTGGGATCAGTCGAAGTGTCCTACCTGGTGTGGGCGGGCGACGAAACCTGGAGCCGCTTCTGGCTGGAATTTGCACTGCCGACGCTGGCGGGCAACATCATAGGCGGCAGTTTCATCTTCGCCCTGATCAGCCATGCACAGGTGCGTAGTGACAGTGGCAAACCACCCTCGCGGCTTCTAAACGATGACGAGGCCCTACCCCCGCGCAGTTCGGACGAGCGCAAGTGATACTCAGCGCACCGCTACGGTTCGCTCCTGCCCCTGGCAGCGGGACTAACAGGCCGGGCTGCCCCCGCTCTGCACGCGATCCGGTGAGTCCAGCCTGGCTGACCAACATCAGGAGGAACCATCAGGCGCCCCCAAGCAACAGGAAAGCCTTGATGCCCCCCTCGGTGATCGAATCAACCGTGAATTGGCTTGCAAGGTCATTTCTCGCCGATGAAGCACTGTTCGACAATATTCATGGGAATTATGCGATGAACGGTACATCAGCGGAAGAATATGAGCATTATGGACAACCGCAACGGCAAAGGGCTTTCATTCGTCAAGCGCATCTACCTGCCGCGTGTCGTCGGCCTGGGAATCGGCCTGTTCACTGTCATGGCGGCCATTGCGCCGCTGTCGCCACCCGCCTGGATGTGGCTGCTGGTACTGTTCAACGGTTTGTTGTGGCCGCACATGGCCTACCTGTGGGCTGCCCGCTCGACAGCGCCCTACCAGGCAGAGCAGCGTAACCTCCTGCTGGACTCGCTGATGGGCGGGTTCTGGGCCGCCGCCATGCACTTCAATCCGCTGCCCAGCGTGACCGTACTGTCGATGATGACGATGAACAACGTCGCCGCCGGCGGAAAGCGCATGGTCTTTCGTGGAGGGCTGGCGCAACTGGCTGGCATGCTCGCCGCTCTCCTGCTGCTTGGCCCTGGCTTGCAATTGACCGCCACGCCCCTGCAGGTCTATGCGTGCCTGCCAATGCTGACGCTGTACCCGCTGACCTTGGGCTGGGTGTGCTACCAGCTTGCGATAAAGCTGGGCGACCACAAGCGCCGACTGAGCGCCCTGAGCCTCACCGACAGCCTGACCGGGCTGTTCAACCACGGCGCCTGGAAGGACCTGCTGCTGCTGAAGTTCCAGGTTTGCAAGCAGCAACAGGGGCACGCGGTGATTGCCCTGATCGACATCGATCACTTCAAGACCATCAACGACACCTTCGGTCATGTGGTCGGTGACTGTGTACTGCGCCAGATCAGCGCTGAGCTGCGGCGAAGCCTGCGCGAGGGCGACCAGGCCGGACGATACGGCGGCGACGAGTTCTGTGTGATCCTGCCCGAAACCAGCCAAGCTCAGGCCTGCCAAGCCATGGAGCGCCTGCGCGAACGGGTTTCCAGCTACCGCAACCCGCAGCTACCGCACCTGCGCATCAGCCTGAGTATCGGCCTGTCTCCCTTCGAAGCCAACCTTGAGTCCCCCGAGCATTGGCTCGAACAGGCGGACAAGGCGCTGTATATCGCCAAGCACGCTGGCCGCGATCAGGTCAATTTTGCCCGCGGTCAAGCTGCCGCGCTCAGGCTGGCCTATCCTGATTGAACCTCCTTCCTGACTGCCTGGCGGGAGGTTGCCTGAAGGAGCCGCTCGCGCATGGCCAGGACCGCCAAGCTTCCACCCGCTAGCCCCACACCACGCTTTCAGGTGCGCCACCTTATTACCGGTTTCAGCGCAGTGTTCGGCCTGGCCTGCCTGGTCATTCTCGGCGCTCTGTTCAATATCGCTACCACGCTCGACCAGCAGGAACGCCAGCGTAGCGCCTTCCATGCGAACCAGGCGCTGGAACAACGGCTGCTCGCCTCGCGCCAGTTTCTGTCCAGCTATGCCGTATGGGATGCAGCCTTCGAGCACCTGGCGGGCCAAGTCGACTGGCAATGGGCCTACGAGGAAAAGAACATAGGCGAGTCGTTGTACAGCGCCAGCGGCTACGAAGGGGTGTTCGTAGTGGAAAACGGCCGCACCACCTATGCCTTGTTCAAAGGCCAGCCCAGCCAGGCAGGTGCCAACACCTATATAGATACCCCCCTACAGCCGATCATCGAACAGGCCCGCGCGGCGGCAACTTCACGCGAGCAGGTCACCCGTTTCGTATTGTTCAATGGCTGGCCGGCGGCACTCAGTGCAGCTGCTGTGCGCCCGGACCGGGAGGTAACCGACAGCGAGGTGAGCCAAGCGCCAGTGATGCTGTTCATTGATCAGCTCACCGAAAGCAAACTGGCGCAGTTGGGCAACGGCGCTGGCCTGACCGGCATGCACGTGGAAAAGGAGGATATGCAGGATCACAGCCACCTGCGTATAGAGCTGGGCGAAACCGGTTACCATCTGACCTGGAACAGCCCGCTGCCGGGGCGTCAACTGTTGTGGGCAGTGTTGCCGACACTATTGGGCGCACTGCTGATACTTGGGCTGGTGATGCTGTACCTGTTTCGCCATGCCTTGCGCAGTTCCCGAGCGATCGGCCTCACGCTCGTGCACCTGCAACAGAGTAACCAGGCCCTGGAGGCCAGCGAACAGCGTTTCCGCGCGGTGGCCGAGTCGGCGTCCGACTGGATCTGGGAGACCGACCGGCAACAACGCCTGACTTACCTGTCGCAGCGCTTCGCCAACGTCACCGGCTACCCGGTAGACGGCTGGCTGGGTCACCCGCTCAACCAATTGCTGGCCTGCGATACCACGCCGCTGTCACCTTGGCTGGACACCCTGGCTACCGCAGACCCGCAGCAATTGGCCAACCTGCGCTGCACTTACCGCGACCAGAATGGCCAGAACCGCTACTGCCGGATATCCGCCCGTGCTATCTGGCGCAATGGCAAGGCCATCGGTTTTCGGGGTACCGCCAGCGATATCACCGACGAAGTCGATGCCCACGCGCGCATCCAGCACCTTTCGCTGCACGACCCACTGACCGGGCTGGCCAACCGTAACAAGCTCGCCAGGCATTTGGAGCAGGCCTTGCTGCGCGGCAGTGATTCGCCGCCGCTGACCTTGTTGCTGCTGGACCTGGACAACTTCAAGCCGATCAACGACTCGCTCGGTCATGCCGCCGGAGATGCCGTGCTGCAAGAAGTGGCAACGCGCCTGCGTGACACCACCCGCGATGGCGACCTGGTCGCGCGTCTGGGCGGCGACGAGTTCATCCTGGTACTCAACGGCATGGACAACAGCAGCGAGATCGACCGCTTCTGTGCGCGCCTGATCAGCCTGCTGCAGCAGCCCATCGTCTTCGACAGCCAGCCTCTGCACATTGGTGCCAGCATTGGCATTGCCCAGACGCGTAACCAGGGCTTCGATGCAGGCGAGCTGATCCGCTGCGCCGACATCGCCCTTTACCAGGCCAAGGCCGATGGAAAGAGCACATGGCGTTACTTCGTTGCCGAAATGAACCAGCAGATCCAGTACCGTCGCCAGCTGGAGAACGACCTGCGCCGGGCCCTGCGCAATCAGGAGTTCGAGTTGCATTACCAGCCGCGCTATCGCCTCGAGGACCTGCGTATCGTCGCAGTCGAGGCCTTGGTGCGCTGGCAGCACCCACAGGAAGGGTTGCTGGGGCCGGACACCTTCATCCCGTTGGCCGAGCAGAGCGACATCATTGTTGCGCTGGGCCGCTGGGTGCTGCGCGAAGCTTGCCGCACTGCCCTTGACTGGCCGGCCGATGTGCTGGTTTCGGTCAACCTGTCGCCTGCGCAGTTCTTGCGCAGCGATGTGGTAGCCGACGTACGCGAAACCTTGCTCGACACGGCCTTCCCCGCCCAACGGTTGGAACTGGAAATTACCGAGAACGTAATGCTCAATGACATCGAAGGGGCGCTAGGCACCATGCTGTCGCTCAAGGAGCTCGGCGTGCGCCTGAACATGGATGATTTCGGCACTGGCTATTCTTCGCTGGGCTACCTGCGTACCTACCCGTTCGACAGTATCAAGATCGACAAGCGCTTCATCAGCGGCCTGAACAGCAACAGCGGCAGCGACCGCGCAGTGGTCCAGGCCATCATCAACCTGGGCGAGGCGATGGGGCTGACAGTGACAGCCGAAGGCGTGGAAAGCGAACATCAACTCAAGGCGCTGGAAAAGGACCGCTGCCATGAAGTGCAAGGCTATTACCTGAGCAGGCCACTGGATAGCGCAGGGTTGGCGGCGTTGTTGCACCAAACATCCCAAAGCACAGCACAGCCCTAGCAGAAGCAGCCTTGTGCTACTCCGACACAGACCGGGTGTGCTGCTGCAGGCTGCGCTGCGCCACGATCTCGGGCAGATCACACCGGCGCAGGTAGGCGCGCAGCGGTTCACCGATGTTCAAGCGTTCATCCACATGCAGATTCAGCAACAGCGAAAGCCGTTCGCGGCACAGCGCCATGCGCTGTCCTCCTTCAGGCCGCCAGACAAACTCGCTGCAGGGGGTGATACTGGCGTCGGCCACGTCCATGCCGAACGCGTCCTCAGAGAAACGCACGATATGAACACCGCGCTTGCCGTGAAAACCGACAAAGCCCTTTAGCTGATCGGCGGCGTTGCAGATATCTTGGGAAGTGATGGCCATGACGTAACCTCGCAATGAAATCGGAAGATACGCACGCCTGGCGGGAGAAGGGTTGCCTCTGTCGGGCAACTCACAGCGGCAGCCTAACGCAACTGGCGGGCCGTGCGCCAAGTTTTTCGTGTTTGCCCAACGTCGTCGGCGAACTCAAGCGGTACTGCCTTCTCCACACGACCAGGCTGTACCGCTTCAAAAATTTCATTTCTGTCTATTGAGGCAGCACCATCACTGCGGGTCGCGGTCCTCGTGCACCTGCACACTCGCCGTCATCCCCGCACTCAAGGTCAGCCCTTCCGGTACCTGGTCCAGGCGAATCCTCACCGGTATGCGCTGGGCCAGCCGCACCCAGTTGAAAGTCGGCTCTACCTCCGGCAGCAACTGGCTGTCCGGATTGCTGTTGCGGTCGGTGATGCCGCGGCTGATGCTTTCCACGTGCCCCTGCATCGGTTCACCCGCACCCATCAGCCACACTTTCACGGTGTCCCCTACGCGAATACGCGGCAGCTTGGTTTCCTCGAAATAGGCCTGGATGTAGAACGTCGAATCATCCACCAGCGCCATCACCGATTCCCCGGTGTTCACATAGTTGCCTTCGGCCAGACGCAAATTGGTGATATGCCCGCTGCGCGGGGCCCGCACTTCACTGCGCGCCAGGTTGATCTTGGCCACCTGCAACTGCGCCTCGGCTTCATGCAACTCGCCACGGGCGATGGCAGCATTGATCTGGGCGTTTTCACGCAACTCGGCACTGATCGCCTCTGGCCCCAGGGCAGTACGCCGGGCTGCTTCACGCTCGCGCAAGCGCAGTTGCTGGGCGCGGGTCTCGGTCACCGCGCTAGCCTGATCGAACGCGGCCTGGAAGCGCTCGCGGTCAATACTCATCAACAGGTCGCCAGCCTTGACCTGCTGGTTGTCATGGACCTTCAGCTCGCGTACCCAGCCAGACACATCAGGCGCTATCACCACCACATCGGCGCGCACACGGGCATCGCGCGTCCATGGGGTGAGCATGTAGTACTGCCACAGCTGGTAGCCGGCCAACACGGCCAGGGCCACCACACACAGGGTCACCAGAGTACGTACGGCCGCACGCATCGAAACACTCCTTTATAAAGTTCCCAGCAGGCGTACCACCAGGAACAACACACAAACGAACAGCGCCGCGTCGAACAGCGCCTCATGCCAGATCCAGCGCCCCAACGGCGTGGCATGCACCACCAGGCGCAGCAGGCCGGTGAGCAGCAGCGCCAACAAGACATAAAGCAGAAACGGGCTGAGCAGCACACCGCCCACTTCCCACTCACGCAAACCCATGGGTGTCCTCCTGCCAGCGGCACCATTTGCCCCAGCTCTTCTGCAATTGCAGCACCGCCCCCTCGGCCAGCCGCAGCGGGTCGCTGGCTGGCAGCCGACGCAACGCTGCAATGAACTGCTCACTGGCAGCATCCAGCCGCTGCCCACGCCCGGCAGCCGGCCCTTTGGCCAACACTGCCTCCACTTGTTGAAGGTACTCGCGCTCGGCCGGCCCCAAAGGGGCCTGGGCGACCGCCAGGCACATGCGCAGGTGCACCAGTTCGTCGCCGATATCCAGCCCGTGTAGGCCGTCATCCCAGCGTTTGCGTTCACCTTCCGGTAATTCACTGGCATGCCGCGCCAGTTGCATCAGCCGGTCAGCCATGCGCCCGCCAAACCAGCTGTCAGCCCCGCGCAGATCGCGCCGAGTCAAGCGCACCAGGTCGTTCTGCGTTGCAGTACGCAAGCGCCGGCCCAGCCAGGCCGGGTGGCGGAACACCAGTAAGCGGAAGGCCATGACCGCTGCCGACACCCCCACCAGCATGGCCAGTGCACTGTTCAGCATGGTCGCCACGCCGAACTGCATGGCGTTGAGCGGCGACACCAGCACAATGAAGTGCAGACAATAGGAAGTGGCCGTAGCCCCGGTACGCGGATGGGCCATACCCAGTGCACCTAGAAACAGCGGCACGCCCATGCCCAGGCAGAGCATGGCGAAACTGCTCCATTGCGGCAGTATGATCTGCCCGACCAGAAACGCCGCCGGTACCGCCAGGAATATCCCGCGCAGGAAGCTCAGGCCGATCTGTGCGCCGTTCTCGCGACTGGCGAACAGGCTGCAGACCACGCAGGTCAATATCAATCCACCCGGGGCAGAAGGCCAGGCCGTGGCCAGCCAGAAGCCACTCATTACCAAAAAGGCCAGCGCGCTGCGCGAGCCGAACAGCAAGGCCAGCGACCAGTCACGGTGCGCGGCCAGCCCCTGGGACACGTCCTTGGGCGCCCTGCCCACCTCCACATCCTCAAGTGCTTGGGTGGCGGCCATGGCATAGTCCAGCAGCAGGGCCATGCGCGCCAGGCAGAAGTGTTCCGCCGAACTGATCTGCTCATCGTGTGCGGCATCCCAGATACGCTGACGCAACAACAACAGGCTGGGCTGGTCGGGTTGATCCAGCAGCGCACGCACTTCCTGCAACCAGGGCGTCAGGTGCTCGACCTCACGCTCATCCAGTTGCCGCCACTGGCGGCGCACCGAACGGGAAATCCGCAGCAGCACCATCAGTTTCTGGCTAAGGCCACGAATGGCACGGGCACGTTGGCGCCCGCGATTGCCCTCGAACCAGGCATGTTCACGTTGGCTGTCGATGGCGACGATGCGTCCCAGGCTTTCCAGCAGGCCTTTGCGCGCCTCGTCCTCTCCGCCCAGCATGGCTCTGGCGGCCTGCAGGCCGTTCTGCCAGGCCTGCCGCGCCTGCCCGCCCAGTTGCTGCTCGACCCGCATGGGCCAGAGCAAGGCGCTGCTGGCTGTTGCGCAGAAAATACCCAGGCAGATCTCGGTACAGCGAGCCACGGCCTGGTCGAATACCTGCAGTGGATGGTCGATTGCCGGCAGTGCGATGATCGCTGCGGTGTAGCCGGCCAGCACGAAAGCATAGGCCCAGGCGCTGCGCAACTGGGTGGACGCGGCGGTACACAGGGCCAGCCACAGCGCCAAGGTAAGCAAAAACAGCCAGGGGGTCTGGGCGAACAGGCCGATGAACAGCACCGACATGACTGTGCCGACCAACGTGCCGGCCAACCGCGCCAAGCCTTTCTGCACCACCATGCCCGATAGCGGCTGGGCGACGATGAAAGCAGTCATCAATGCCCAGGAGGGTTGCTCCAGCCCCCAGCGCATTGCCAGCCACAACGCCAGGCCGCCACCGAGCAGGGTCTTGATGGCAAACTTGAGAGCGAGGCTGCTGGGAGCGAACAGGGCCTGAAAGGTGATGGGCACGAGGCGGACCTTGCGGGGAATGGTCTTACTGAAAAGATAGACAATGGTGGCCAGAATAAAGCGGAAACGATTAATTAGCTAGCTAATCATGTTTATCCGGTTGCAGATTCGCCGCCGCTGCAAAAGGGGCCGGCTCGGGCAATATAAAAAATGCAGGCAAAAAAATGGGCGACCGAAGTCGCCCTAAATGCCTTGCGTGCTCGTATACCCGGAAGGTCAGCGCGGCTTGCGCTTGTTCGAGTCCTTCCAGATGAAAATGCCCAGACCGGCAAAGAAGGCAACCATCAACCCGACCGTTACCACACCGGCGATAACCACATTGTCGAAGAACATGCTGGCCTCCCCATTCGTTTGCCGTTGTCCGATGGGTGCAAGTTAACCAATGTGGAGGCGCGAAAAATTGATCAGAGTCAATGGCGCCCGGGGCCGGGCACACGAGGGGGGCGCAGGGTTGACCTGCGTCAAGTTTCAACGCTTCTTCGGCTTGCCCTTGGGCTTCTTTTTCTTGGTGGTACTCAATGGCAGGGCCTGCTCGAAAGCATTGCGCATTTCGTTCAGCCGCTTTTCCTTGAGGTCGTGGACGCGCTTGGCGCGTTCGGCCTCGAAATCGATGAGGTTGTCTTGGCTCATGGGGGGCTCGACGATCAACAGAGAATTGCATGATGAAGCCAGGCGCAGGCGCTGACCAGCCCCCTTATCAGACTTCGATGTCCACCAGCAGCCCTTGGCGTACATGCTCGCCCATCAATGGCGCTACCGGCACCGTGTTGTCGGCATTGACCTCGTCACCCGGGACGGCATCGTAGCGCTCGTGCTCGCCCTTTTGCCGGCGTTGCTGCTGGCGGCGCTGTTCGTCGCGCAGCAACAATACCTGCTCTTGCGGGTCGCGCTGGCGCTTGAGGTCAATGGCACTTTCGCCGGATGCAGGCTGCGCCGGCACCACCGGTTTGATGTCAGGGGTTGGTTTGACCGGGTCCTGTTGCGAGGTGACCGGGGCGGCACTGAGCGGAATGATCGGCGGCAGCATGGACGTTCTCCTATGCCCCTGTATCGGCAGGCGCAGCTTTACCTTGATGTCATGGGCAACATTTACTCGGCTTCGTCACCAGGGTCGTCGTCGCCTGGCGGGCTGGCCTCGCTCCAGGGCCGCTTGTACACCTGCTGCCAAACTGCATCCATATGATCGCGCAATACCTGCGGCGCGGCCTTCAGCGAAGCGCTGTCCTCGCGCTCACCACCGACCGGTTCCTCCCCCGCCGGGGTGATCAGCGACTGGCCGGTAATGGTGTAAATGGCCTGCCCTTCACGCATCTCGATGGCGATATCATGCGGGTCGATACCGCCGCCGCAGAACGCATGGCTGGCCACCGTTACCTCGGCCACGCCATTCTTGTTCAGGTCGCTGACATCACTGACGTCATTATAGAAGTCCACGTCCAGGTCCAGCCCCGGGCAGGTGGTTTCCTGCTCGATCTGCCAGCGCGCCTTGAAGGTGTCGTTCTCGGCCGTGCGCCCGTACAAGGTGGCCTTGAGCACCACCCTGTCCACTTCCTGTTCGCTTTCAAGGTCGCTGGCCTGGCCATCGCTGCGGCTCAGAACCAGCAGCCCTTCTCCATCAACGTCACGAAAGTGCACACTCTTTATCGGCGTCTGCACGCCCAGCACCTCAAGCTGCTCCATCGGGATGGGGGGCAATGTCTCAAAGTTTTTCTGCTCACAGGCGCTCAGCAGCACCAGGCTGCCTACGGCTATCGAAGCGCTGATCCAGCGGTGCTTGGCAGACATGTTGATCCGGAGCCCTCGTCGGCGACCCTGTGCAGAGCGATGAAACGACTAGACTGTGCCTTTCGATACCTTTCGGTGCTATCGGCACTTTGGTCTGATCGGCCGATCCGTTAACATAATCGGCTTTTTCACCGCGGGAGTTCAGGCAGTATGGCGCAGCAGTATCAACCGGGGCAACGCTGGATCAGCGACAGCGAAGCAGAGCTCGGCCTGGGTACCATCCTGGCGCAGGATGGCCGCCTGTTGACCGTGCTCTACCCGGCCACTGGCGACACCCGCCAGTATTCCCTGCGCAACGCGCCGCTGACCCGCGTGCGCTTCTCGCCAGGTGACCAGATCACCCACTTCGAGGGCTGGAAGCTGACAGTGCGCGAGGTCGAGGACATCGACGGGCTGATGGTCTACCACGGCCTGGACGGGCAGAACCAGCCCCGCACCTTGCCCGAAACCCAGTTGTCGAATTTCATTCAGTTCCGCTTGGCCAGCGACCGCCTGTTCGCCGGGCAAATAGACCCACTGTCGTGGTTCAGCCTGCGCTACAACACCCTGCAGCACACCAGCAAGCAGATGCAGTCGGCACTGTGGGGTTTGGGCGGCTGCCGCGCACAGCCCATCGCCCACCAACTGCACATCGCCCGCGAAGTCGCCGACCGCAGCGCCCCGCGCGTTCTGCTGGCCGACGAAGTGGGCCTGGGCAAAACCATCGAAGCCGGCCTGGTCATTCACCGCCAGTTGCTGTCGGGTCGCGCCAGCCGCGTACTGATCCTGGTGCCGGAAAACCTCCAGCACCAGTGGCTGGTGGAAATGCGCCGGCGCTTCAATCTGCAAGTGGCGCTGTTCGACGCCGAGCGCTTCATCGAAAGCGACGCCAGCAACCCGTTCGAGGACGCCCAACTGGCGTTGGTTGCTCTGGAGTGGCTGGTCGACGACGAAAAGGCCCAGGACGCGCTGTTTGCCGCTGGCTGGGACCTGCTGGTAGTCGACGAAGCCCACCACCTGGTCTGGCACGAAGACCAGGTCAGCGCCGAATACGGCCTGGTCGAGCAACTGGCCCAAGTGATCCCGGGCGTACTGCTGCTCACCGCCACCCCCGAGCAGCTTGGCCAGGACAGCCACTTCGCCCGCCTGCGCCTGCTCGATCCCAACCGCTTTCACGACCTGGCCGCTTTCCGCGCCGAGAGCGAGCACTACCGCCCGGTAGCCGAGGCGGTGCAGGAACTGCTCGACGAGGGCCGCCTGTCGCCCAAGGCCCACGCCACCATCCAGGGCTTCCTGGGTGCCGAAGGCGAAGCCCTGCTGGCTGCGGTCAGCGACGGCGACACCCAGGCCAGCGCGCGGTTGATTCGCGAGTTGCTGGATCGCCACGGCACCGGCCGCGTACTGTTCCGTAATACCCGTGCGGCGATTCAGGGTTTCCCCGAGCGCCAGTTGCACCCCTACCCGCTGGCCACGCCCGAGCAGTACCGCGACCTGCCAGCCGGCGAGCACGCCGAGCTGTACCCGGAAGTCGCCTTCCAGGCCCAGGGTGAAGTAGCGGATGACGAGCGCTGGTGGCGTTTCGACCCGCGTGTCGACTGGTTGATCGACACCCTGAAGATGCTCAAACGCACCAAAGTGTTGGTGATCTGCGCCCACGCCGAAACCGCCATGGACCTGGAGGATGCCCTGCGCGTGCGCTCCGGCATCCCGGCCTCGGTGTTCCATGAAGGCATGAGCATCCTTGAGCGCGACCGCGCCGCTGCCTACTTTGCCGATGAAGAGTTCGGCGCCCAGGTACTGATCTGCTCGGAAATCGGCAGCGAAGGCCGCAACTTCCAGTTCGCCCATCACCTGGTGATGTTCGACCTGCCAGCGCACCCCGATCTGCTCGAGCAGCGCATCGGCCGCCTTGACCGGATCGGCCAAAAGCACACTATCCAGTTGCACATCCCGTACCTGCAGGACAGCCCGCAAGAGCGCCTGTTCCAGTGGTACCACGAAGGCCTCAACGCCTTCCTCAACACCTGCCCCACCGGCAATGCCCTGCAGCACCAGTTTGGCCCGCGCCTGCTGCCGCTGCTCGAAGGCGGCGATCACAAGGCCTGGGATACCCTGGTGGCCGACGCCCGCGGCGAGCGCGAGCGACTGGAAGCCGAACTGCACACTGGCCGTGACCGTCTGCTGGAGCTCAACTCCGGCGGTGCCGGCGAAGGTCAGGCGCTGGTCGAGGCCATTCTCGAACAGGACGACCAGTTTGCCCTGCCGATCTACATGGAAACCCTGTTCGACGCCTTCGGCATCGACAGCGAAGACCATTCGGAGAACGCACTGATCCTCAAGCCGAGCGAGAAGATGCTGGATGCCAGCTTCCCGCTGGGCGACGATGAAGGTGTGACCATCACCTACGACCGTGGCCAGGCGCTGTCGCGCGAGGACATGCAGTTCCTTACCTGGGAGCACCCGATGGTGCAGGGCGGCATGGATCTGGTGCTGTCAGGCTCGATGGGCAACACCGCCGTGGCGTTGATCAAGAACAAAGCGCTCAAACCAGGCACTGTACTGCTCGAACTGCTGTTCGTCAGCGAGGTGGTGGCACCCCGCAGCCTGCAACTGGGCCGCTACCTGCCGCCGGCGGCACTGCGCTGCCTGCTCGATGCCAACGGCAACGACCTGGCGTCACGCGTGGCCTTCGAAACCCTGAACGACCAGCTCGAGAGCGTACCGCGCGCCAGCGCCAACAAGTTCGTCCAGGCCCAGCGCGATGTGCTGGCCAAGCGTATCAGTGGCGGCGAAGAGAAGATTCTGCCAACCCACATTGAGCGCGTGGCCGAAGCCCAGCGCCGCCTGGCAGCCGAGGCTGACGAGGAGTTGGCGCGCCTGGTAGCGTTGCAAGCGGTCAACCCGAGCGTACGTGACAGCGAAATCGACGCCCTGCGCAAGCAACGCGAAGATGGCCTGGCGATGCTGGATAAAGCCGCCCTGCGCCTGGAAGCCATTCGCGTGCTGGTGGCTGGCTAACGCAGGCCCCTTGTGGGAGCGGGCACGCCCGCGAACACCGGCGAAGCCGGTGGCATCCATCGCAGTGGATGCTTCGCGGGCTCGCCCGCTCCCACAGGAAGGCATCAAGGCCCCAAATTTATTCCTCACTGCGATTGAAGTTATAACCAAATCGTAGAAATCATTGTGCCATTAGTCAGGAAGGCTTAAATAGTCCTTCCTATACTGCCTCTGGGCAGTCTGCACGGGTTGTAGCGCAGACGAGTGAAGACTCGACCAAGAGGCATTCCATGGAATGGCTGGGGCTACAACTGTTCGCCGATCTTCCCGCAACCGGGCGTATCGTCATAGACTGCCGTCATGAACCGCTCCTGGTTCTGCTCGCCTATTTCGTTGCTTGCGCGGCCTGTTTCGCCACCCTCGGCATGGCCGAACGCCAGTCCCACAGCGACGACCCCACCGCCCACCGGCAATGGAACATGCTTGGAGCCTGCTGCCTGGCAGGCGGCATATGGGCCATGCACTTCATCAGCATGCTGGCCTTTCGGGCTCCGGTAGAAGTGCACTACGACCCATCCCTGACCATTCTTTCGCTACTCATCGCACTGGGCGTGGCCTGGCTGGCCATGCACAGCCTGGAACGAAGCAAGATGCGTGCGCCCCACTTTGTGCCAAGCGCAGCGCTGATCGGGCTGGGCATCATCCTCATGCATTTTGTCGGCATGGCTGCGATGGAAACGGGGGCCCGCCAGTACTACCAGACCGGCTTGCTACTTGCCTCTGCCGCCATTGCCCTGCTTACCGCCCTGACCGCGCTGTACCTGGCCAGCTACTTGCGCAATGGCAGCGGCACCCTTTACCAGACCATGAAATACGGCGCCAGCCTGGTGATGGCCGGCGGCATCGTCGCCACTCATTTCACCGCGATGTCGGCCATGACCCTGGTTATCCCTGCCGATACCGCACTGCGCCTGCCGTCTGGCGACAACAGCCTGCAGCTGGGACTGGGCATTGGCTTCATCACCCTGCTGATCAGTGGCGCCAGCATCAGCGCCGCACTGGCCGACAAAAAGTTGCAAAGCAAGGAGCACGACCTGCGCCGGGTCAGCGTACTGCTCAGCCAACTGGACCAGGCCCGCGCTTCGCTGCAGCAGGCGGCGAACTACGATGCCCTGACCAACCTGCTCAACCGCCGTGGGTTCAACCAGGTATTCGCCGATTGCCTGGTCGAACATCAGGCCAGCGCAAACCGCCTGGCCGTGATGTTCCTCGATATCGACCATTTCAAGCGCATCAACGACAGCCTCGGCCACGACGCCGGTGACGAACTGCTCAAGGTGATCGCCAACCACATCAAGGCTGCTACCCGCAGCCACGACCTGGTTGCACGCTTTGGTGGCGACGAGTTCTGTGTGGTCACCAGCCTGAACAGCCGCGACGAAGCCCGACACCTGGCCCAGCGCATCATGCAACGGATGAAAGAACCCATCGACCTTGGCGGGCGGCACATGGTCATGACCACCAGCATTGGTATAAGCATCTTCCCGGACGATGGCGGCACAGCCGAAGAGCTGCTCAAGCATGCCGACCTGGCCCTCTACCAATCCAAGGACAACGGCCGCAACAGCCTGAATTTCTTCAATGACAGCCTGAAGGCCCGCGCGTCGATCGCCTTGCAACTGGAAGAAGAGCTGCGCCTGGCCCTGCTCGAAGAACGCGGGCTGTGTGTGCACTACCAGCCGATCTTCGACCTGCGTAGTGGGCAAGTGGCCAAACTGGAAGCGCTGGTACGCTGGCAGCATCCTCAACACGGCCTGCTAGGGCCCGACCGCTTTGTCGGCATTGCCGAAGCCAACGGCCTGATCATCGACCTGGACCTGTGGGTGCTGCGCCACGCCTGTGTCGACCTGGCACTCTTGCAGCGCCACGGCCATGGCAAGGTCAAGGTCACGGTCAATTGCTCGGCAGTCACCCTCAGCCACGATGAACTGCCCAACGAAGTTGAAAAGGCGCTGTTCCACGCCGGCCTTGCGCCGCACCACTTGGAGCTGGAAGTGACCGAGAACGCCCTGGTGGGCGATATCCAGCGCACGGTCAGCCTGCTCAAACGCGTCCGGGCCTTGGGGGTGGCACTTTCGATCGACGATTTTGGTACCGGCTACTCGTCACTGGCCTACCTCAAGCGCCTGCCGCTGGATGTGCTGAAGATCGACCGCACCTTCCTGCAGGATGTACCGGGCAGCCAGAAAGACCGCGAAATTGTCCAGGCAATCATCGCCATGGCGCATACCCTGCACCTGCAGGTAGTCAGCGAGGGCGTGGAAACCGCCGAACAGCAGGCTTTCCTGGAAAGCCATGGCTGCGACTACCTGCAGGGCTACCTGTTGGGGCGCCCCGTTCCGCTGACCGAGTTGCGGCCACTGCTAGAGCGGTCGCAGCACCAGAGCCGCCGGATTACACCTTGTTGCGATACAGCTCTACCAGGGTCGCCGGATCTTTTTGCAGGTAACCCTGGCTACCGTGCAGCCGCATCAGTTGCGCGGCAAGGCCACTGAGTGGCGTTGCCGAGCCTTGCTCGCGGGAAAACTTGACTGCGCCATCAAGGTCCTTGAGCAGCGTGCGTACGTGCCACTTGATTGGCTCGAAGCGGCTCTCTGCCATTTGCGGCGCAAGAATCTGCAATGGCTTGGAATCGGCAAAACCACCGGCCAGCGCTTCAGCGATCAGCGTCGCGTCCACGCCCGACTGTTCGGCCAGTGCCACCACTTCTGCAATTACCAGGGCATTGCACGCTACGATCATCTGGTTGCAAGCCTTGGTCACCTGGCCAGCGCCTACTGCCCCCATATGTGTCACGCGCTGACCAAGCACCTGCAGTACCGGGCGTGCACGCTGCAAGTCGGCCGCTTCACCGCCAACCATGATCGCCAGCGTGCCCGCCTCGGCACCGGGGGTACCGCCAGATACCGGTGCATCCAGCCAGGCCATGCCGCACAGTGCTGCCAGTTCGGCAGCCATTTCACGGGTGGCGGTGGGTTCCAGGCTGGAGAAATCGATCAGCAACTGGCCCCTGCGCCCGCCTTGGGCAATGCCTTGCTCGCCGAACACCACTTCACGCACCACCGCCGTGTCGGCCAGGCAGAGTAGAACCATGTCGCTGTCACGGCACAATTCGGCCGGGCTGCCGGCCAGGCGCGCGCCAGCAGCGACCAGGGCGGCGCACTTGTCCGGGCTGCGGTTCCAAACCGTGAGCGGATAACCCGCTGCCAGCAGGCGGCGGCACATGGGCAGGCCCATCAGGCCGATGCCGGCGAATCCAAGCGAAGGTAGTGCAGTGCTCATTGATAAACTCCTGACTGATTCGAACATTTCCCCAGGCTGGCTAGGATCCCGTTGGCGCCTGACAGAACGGCGGCCACATTACGCATCCCGTAAACTGTTACCGCCACGCCGAATTGTTACTTCCCTCTACCCGCCTTGATTACTTTCAAGCACCAAAACGGAGCTGATGCGTACTTTTGCGCACCAAAAAAGATCACGCCTCTTCCTGGCACTTCACCTGAATCACGATGAACGGTGAAACCACCACCGCCCAGATCTCTGGGTCGCGGCTTTGCAGGTCCAATGCCTGCTCGGCCGACACCGGCCCAACAGTGCCATCACTACGCCACTTGGCGAAGATCTCGCTGCGATTCTCGGCCATCGCCTCGGCAACGGCGATCAGGTCAAGGCTGGGGTCGACCCAAATCAGGTCACCCTTGGCCCAAAAACGCTCCAACGCTTTCCACTCGATGATTGCCGTCTCGCCAAGCAATTTGGCATAGAGGGTGCTTGTTTGATCAGTCATGGGTGGTATCCGCAAAAAATCGGTCAATAAAAAGGCCGGCATTTTTGCAGAAAAACCCGGTTTCAAATATGTAATTTGGTCGATTGGCCCCGAAGTTGTGGGACGGGGCCGCAGATGCAGGCAGTTTGATGGCGCCTTTCTGTATCTTTCTGTCGATCAAGCGACAACGCAGGAAAGACGCACTTTTCGACCGCTTTTCAAGCGCTCGAACAGCGCTCTACACTGTACCGGTACAGTTCCGGGACATGTTCCGGGGGAAGGTGGGCTAGCGCGTTGGCATGGCCACGCCGCAAATCCCGCCCGGTCTGTAGCCCTGGCCGCCAGGACTATAAGAATTACAACAGAATGAGTGGAGCACTATGATCAAGATTTCCAAGCTGTTCGCCGCAATGGTTCTGGCCGGGGTAGCCAGCCATTCGTTTGCCGCCGATACCATCAAGATCGGGATTGCAGGTCCCAAGACCGGCCCTGTCACCCAGTATGGCGACATGCAGTTCATCGGCGCCAAGCAAGCCATCAAGGATATCAACGCCGCGGGCGGCGTAGATGGCAAGATGCTCGAAGCCAAGGAATACGACGACGCCTGCGACCCTAAACAGGCCGTGGCAGTCGCCAACAAAGTGGTCAACGACGGCGTCAAGTTCGTGGTCGGCCACCTGTGCTCCAGCTCCACCCAGCCAGCGTCCGACATCTACGAGGACGAAGGCGTGATCATGATCACCCCCGCCGCCACCAGCCCGGAAATCACCGCCCGTGGCTACCAGCTGATCTTCCGCACTATCGGTCTGGATAGCGCCCAGGGCCCGGCTGCCGGCAACTACATCGCCGACCACGTCAAACCGAAGGTCGTTGCCGTTCTGCACGACAAGCAGCAGTACGGTGAAGGCATCGCCACCGCAGTCAAGCAAACCCTTGAGAAGAAAGGCACCAAAGTGGCCGTCTTCGAAGGCCTGAATGCCGGTGACAAGGACTTCTCCTCGATCATCCAGAAGCTCAAGCAGAACAATGTCGACTTCGTCTACTACGGCGGCTACCACCCAGAGCTGGGTCTGATCCTGCGCCAGGCTCAAGAGAAAGGCCTGAAAGCCAAGTTCATGGGTCCGGAAGGTGTGGGTAACGACTCCATTTCGCAGATCGCCCAGGGCGCTTCCGAAGGCCTGCTGGTCACCCTGCCGAAGTCGTTCGACGCTGACCCGGAGAACAAGAAGATCGTCGACGCCATCAAGGCTGACGGCAAGGACCCAAGTGGCCCGTTCGTATTCCCCGCCTACTCGGCTGTCGAGCTGATCGCTCAAGGCATCAAGAAAGCCGGTTCCGAAGATACCGACAAGGTGGCCAAAGCCATCCACGAAGGCACCTTCAAGACCCCGACCGGTGACCTGTCGTTCGACGATAAAGGCGACCTGAAAGACTTCAAGTTCGTGGTCTACGAATGGCACTTCGGCAAGCCGAAGACCGAAGTCTCCCCTCAGTAACTGCGTGACTAATAGCTGACCTACGAGCCCACTGTGCGAGCAGTGGGCTTCGTTTTATGAGGTTCATGGGCCCCTCCCCGCGATCCGGGGGCGGGCTCACCTGAAAATCTTAAAACCGTCACCCGCGGTTTCCTGGCCGTACCCCTGCCAGTGAAATGCAAATCAGGTTTTTAGGAGCGCTGTAATGCCTGAGATCTACCATTTCTTCCAACAACTGGTTAATGGATTGACCATCGGCAGCACCTATGCCTTGATCGCCATCGGCTACACGATGGTGTACGGCATCATTGGCATGATCAACTTCGCCCACGGCGAGGTGTACATGATCGGTTCCTACGTGGCCTTCATCGCCCTGGCGGGCCTGGCCATGATGGGTATCCATTCGCTGCCGATCCTGATGACCGTCGCCTTCGTCGCGACGATCTTCGTCACCAGTGCCTATGGCTACAGCATCGAACGGGTTGCCTACCGCCCCCTGCGCAACAGCAACCGTCTGATCCCGCTGATTTCCGCCATCGGCATGTCGATTTTCCTGCAGAACACGGTCTTGCTCTCGCAGGACTCCAAGGATAAATCCATCCCCAACCTGATCCCCGGGAGTTTCTCCTTCGGACCAGGCGGTGCTGAAGAAGTACTGATCAGCTACATGCAGATCCTGGTGTTCGTCGTCACCCTGGTGGCCATGACACTGCTCACCCTGTTCATCTCTCGTTCCCGCCTGGGCCGCGCCTGCCGTGCCTGTGCAGAGGACATCAAGATGGCCAACCTGCTGGGCATCAACACCAACAACATCATCGCCCTCACCTTCGTCATCGGGGCCGCCCTGGCTGCCGTGGCGGCCGTGCTGCTGAGCATGCAGTACGGGGTGATCAACCCCAACGCCGGTTTCCTGGTGGGTCTGAAAGCCTTCACCGCAGCGGTGCTGGGGGGCATCGGCAGTATTCCGGGCGCCATGCTCGGTGGGCTGGTGCTGGGTGTAGCCGAAGCGTTTGGCGCCGACATCTTCGGCGACCAGTACAAGGACGTAGTGGCATTCGGCTTGTTGGTTCTTGTCCTGCTATTCCGGCCGACCGGCATCCTGGGCCGCCCGGAGGTTGAAAAAGTATGAACAGAAATCTCAAACAGGCGTTCTTCAGCGCCTTGCTGGTCTGGGCCGTGGCCTTCCCGGTGCTGGGCCTGAAACTGAGCATCGACGGCATCAGCCTGGTCGTGCACAGCCAGGGCTCGTTCACCATCAGCATCATCGCCGTGTGTTCGGTGCTGATGTTCCTGCGCGTGTTGTTCGACAAGCAGTGGAGTTCGGTGATGGGCCGCCGTTCGGATCGCAAGCTGATCCCCCCGGCAGTCAGTAACTACCTCACCCTGCCCAAAACCCAGCGCTATGTCATCATCGGGTTGATCGTGATGGCGCTGGTATGGCCATTCTTCGGCTCTCGCGGTGCAGTCGACATCGCCACGCTGATCCTGATCTACGTGTTGCTGGGCCTGGGCCTGAACATCGTGGTCGGCCTGGCGGGCCTGCTCGACCTCGGCTACGTGGGCTTCTATGCCGTCGGGGCCTACAGCTACGCGATGCTCTCGCATTATCTGGGCTGGAGCTTCTGGGTGTGCCTGCCGATTGCCGGCCTGATGGCTGCCACATTCGGCTTCCTGCTAGGCTTCCCGGTGCTGCGCCTGCGCGGTGACTACCTGGCGATCGTGACACTCGGCTTCGGCGAGATCATCCGCCTGTTCCTGCGTAACCTCACCGACTGGACCGGCGGCCCCAACGGCATCAGCAACATCCCCAAACCGGAACTCTTCGGCCTGACCTTCGAACGCCGTGCAGCCGAGGGCATGCAGACTTTCCACGAGTACTTCGGGCTGCCATACAACTCGATCAACAAGGTCATCTTCCTGTACCTGGTGGCTCTGCTGCTGGCCCTGCTGGCGTTGTTCGTGATCAACCGCCTGCTGCGCATGCCGATCGGTCGTGCCTGGGAAGCACTGCGTGAAGATGAGATCGCCTGCCGTGCACTAGGCCTGAACCCGACCGTGATCAAGCTCTCAGCATTCACCTTGGGCGCCTGCTTCGCCGGTTTCGCCGGCAGCTTCTTCGCCGCGCGCCAAGGCCTGGTGACGCCGGAGTCGTTCACCTTCATCGAGTCGGCGATCATCCTCGCCATCGTCGTGCTTGGCGGCATGGGCTCACAACTGGGCGTGATTCTCGCGGCCATCGTGATGATCCTGCTGCCAGAGCTGATGCGTGAGTTCAGCGAATACCGGATGCTGATGTTCGGTGCGTTGATGGTGTTGATGATGATCTGGCGTCCGCAAGGCCTGCTGCCTATGCAACGTCCACAGATGGAGCTGCCCCGATGAGCCGCGAAATTCTGCAAGTCAGCGGCCTGAGCATGCGCTTTGGCGGCTTGTTGGCGGTCAACGGCGTGGGCCTGACCGTCAAGGAGAAACAGGTAGTGGCGCTGATCGGCCCGAACGGCGCCGGCAAGACCACCGTGTTCAACTGCCTGACCGGCTTTTACAAGCCCAGCGGCGGCACCATCCTGCTCGATGGCCAGCCGATCCAGGGCCTGGCCGGCCACCAGATTGCCCGCAAGGGCGTGGTGCGAACCTTCCAGAACGTGCGCCTGTTCAAGGAAATGACCGCGCTGGAAAACCTGCTTATCGCCCAGCACCGCCACCTCAACACCAACTTCTTCGCCGGCCTGTTCAAGACCCCGGGTTTCCGCCGCAGCGAGAAGGAAGCCCTGGAGCGTGCGCAGTACTGGCTGGAGAAGGTCAACCTTACCGAGTTCGCCAACCGCACCGCCGGCACCCTTGCCTACGGCCAGCAGCGTCGACTGGAAATTGCCCGCTGCATGATGACCCAGCCACGCATCATCATGCTGGACGAACCTGCCGCAGGCCTTAACCCGAAAGAAACCGAAGACCTCAAGGCCCTGATCGCCTACCTGCGTGAGTCGCACAGCGTCACCGTGCTGCTGATCGAGCACGACATGAAGCTGGTGATGAGCATCTCTGACCATATCGTGGTCATCAACCAGGGCACCCCCCTGGCCCACGGTACGCCGGAAGAGATCCGCGATAACCCTGATGTGATCAAAGCCTACCTGGGGGAAGCGTAAATGCTGAAGTTTGAAAACGTTTCCACCTTCTATGGCAAGATCCAGGCGCTGCACAGCGTCAACGTGGAGATCAACCAGGGCGAAATCGTCACCCTGATCGGCGCCAACGGTGCCGGCAAGTCGACCTTGCTCATGACCCTGTGCGGCTCGCCGCAGGCGCACAGTGGCAGCATCAAGTACCTGGGTGAAGAACTGGTCGGCCAGCCGTCCTCGCACATCATGCGCAAAAGCATCGCCGTTGTGCCGGAAGGCCGCCGCGTGTTTGCCCGCCTGACCGTCGAGGAAAACCTGGCAATGGGTGGTTTCTTCACCGACAAGGGCGACTACCAGGAGCAACTGGACAAGGTGTTGCAACTGTTCCCGCGCCTGAAGGAGCGCTACATGCAGCGTGGCGGCACCATGTCCGGCGGCGAGCAGCAAATGCTCGCCATCGGCCGGGCGCTGATGAGCAAGCCCAAGCTGCTGCTGCTCGACGAGCCTTCGCTGGGCCTGGCGCCGATCATCATCCAGCAGATCTTCGACATCATCGAACAGCTGCGCCGCGATGGCGTGACGGTGTTCCTGGTGGAGCAGAACGCCAACCAGGCGCTGAAGATCGCTGACCGGGCTTATGTGCTGGAGAATGGTCGGGTGGTGATGCAGGGTACGGGGGAAGCACTGTTGACCGACCCGAAAGTACGCGACGCGTACCTGGGGGGTTGAATGAAAAAGGGCCTTCGGGCCCTTTTTTCTGCCTGCAGGACGTGTATCGTGGCCAGCTCTTTGGCAAAGATTCCCGGAGCCCGCCCCATGCGCCTCACCCCTACCCTGCTGCTCAGTGCCCTGCTGCCCCTGTTCGCTGGCTGCCAGTTACTGGCCGAGCAGCCCCGTGACCCGAACATCGGCACCACGCGCATGCAGGGCGAACTGAGCGCCAATGGCGGCCGCCTGTTGTTCAAGCCCTGCAGCGAAGCACGCCGCTTCGTGATCAATGACGTCGCCGGCACCGGCATCCTGCCGGAGGCCGCCAACCTGGCCAAGGACGCCAACGCCAAGTTGTTCGCCGACGTGCGCGGTCGCCTCACTGGCGCCAAGCAGGCCGACAACGACGGCCAGCTGGAGGTCAGCCGCCTGTACCGCCTGGAACCCTCCACCCGCGCTTGCGACGACCCCAACTTCAAGCAGCTGACCCTGCGCGCCAACGGTCATGAACCGGACTGGGACATCAAAGCCAGCGGCAAGGGCATGGTCATCGAGCGAATCGGCCAGCCCCCCCTGCCCTTGCCGTTCCTGGAAGAAGAAGTACCCGGTGGTGGCTTGACCCTGACCAGCGAAGCCAACGGCCAGCACGTGGAACTGTGGGTCGCTCCGCAGCGCTGTGCAGATATCGCCACTGGCGCCATCCACCACCTGCGCGCCGAACTGCGCATCGACGGCAAGACCTTGCAGGGCTGTGCTTACTACGGCGGCGCACGCGACAACTGATCACCGGGCGTTTTTATCCTGCCAGTAGGGGCAGCGAACAGCTTATACTTGGCGGTTTGTGTAAAGCCGCCGGCCGCCCATGGCCGGGATACTGGACCCTGCCATGCTACGAATCACCGAACTGAAGCTGCCCCTGGACCATCCTGACGAAGCGTTGCGCGAAGCCATCGTCCAGCGCCTGGGCATCCGCGACGAGCAACTGCTCAGCTTCAACCTGTTCAAGCGCAGCTACGATGCGCGCAAGAAGAACAGCGAACTGCTGTTCATCTACACCATCGACCTGGAAGCCAGCAACGAGGCCGAGCTGCTCAGCAAGTTCGCTGATGATCGCAACATCGGCCCTGCGCCAGATGTCACCTACAAGTTCGTCGGCCAGGCCCCGGCAGGCCTGCAGGAGCGCCCGATCGTGGTCGGTTTCGGCCCGTGCGGCATCTTTGCCGGCCTGTTGCTGGCACAGATGGGCTTCAAGCCGATCATCCTCGAACGCGGCAAGGAGGTTCGCCAGCGCACCAAGGACACCTGGGGTCTGTGGCGTAAAAGCGTACTCAACCCTGAGTCCAACGTGCAGTTCGGTGAAGGCGGCGCCGGCACCTTCTCCGACGGCAAGCTCTACAGCCAGATCAAGGACCCGCAACACCACGGCCGTAAAGTGCTGGAAGAATTCGTCAAGGCCGGTGCGCCGGACGAAATCCTGTACATCAACAAGCCGCACATCGGCACCTTCCGCCTCACCGGCATGGTCGAACAGATGCGCCAGGACATGATCGCCCTGGGAGCCGAAGTGCGCTTCCAGGAAAAGGTCACCGACCTGTTGATCGAAGATGGCCAACTGACAGGTGTCGTGCTTGAGAGCGGCGAACAGCTGCACTCTCGCCATGTGGTATTGGCCCTGGGCCACAGCGCCCGCGACACCTTCCGCATGTTGCATGCCAAAGGTGTCTACATGGAAGCCAAGCCGTTCTCGGTGGGCTTCCGTATCGAGCACCCACAAACGCTGATCGACAAGGCACGCCTGGGCAAGTACGCCGGCCACCCGAAACTGGGTGCTGCCGATTACAAGCTGGTGTATCACGCCAAAAATGGCCGCTCGGTGTACAGCTTCTGCATGTGTCCGGGTGGCACCGTGGTCGCGGCCACCAGCGAGCCAGGCCGAGTCGTCACCAACGGCATGAGCCAGTATTCGCGTAACGAGCGCAATGCCAACTCCGGCATCGTCGTCGGCATCGACCCCGAGCGCGACTACCCGGGTGGCCCGTTGGCCGGTATCGAACTGCAGGAGCGCCTGGAAGCGCACGCCTATGTAATGGGCGGCAGCAACTACCAGGCACCGGCGCAACTGGTGGGTGACTTTGTCGCCGGCCGGCCCTCCACCGCACTGGGCAGTGTCGAGCCGTCCTACAAGCCAGGTGTGACCTTGGGAGACCTGGCACCGAGCCTGCCGGACTTCGCCATCGAGGCGATCCGTGAGGCACTGCCGGCGTTCGACCGGCAGATCAAGGGCTATAACCTGCATGATGCGGTGTTGACCGGAATCGAGACGCGTACCTCGTCGCCACTGCGGATTACCCGGGGTGAGGATTACCAGAGCCTGAACCTCAAGGGGCTGTTCCCGGCGGGTGAAGGGGCTGGGTATGCGGGCGGGATCCTGTCAGCCGGTGTGGATGGTATTCGTATCGCCGAGGCGGTGGCGCGGGATATGCTCGGCCTCTGACTCTTTATCGACTGACAGGGCCTCTTCGCGGGTAAACCCGCTCCTACACGGAACAATGGTCCCCTGTAGGAGCGGGTTTACCCGCGAAAGGGCCCGGTCCGGCATCAGTCTATTCCAGCACCTACTCCAGACTTCCCCTCCCCCACCCTTCCCCAAATCCATCTAGGCTTGCCCTAGGCCTGCCAGCAACAACATATAACAAAAACGAATATGTTTTTTGTTTTAAGGAACATCATCACAGACTAGGGTGTACGCCCGTACCCTTCGTAAACTGCTCATGGAGAGCCTACAGCCCGTGCGTAGCCTGTTTACCCGTTTCTTCCAGCTCGAAGCTGCCAGCGGCCTGCTGCTGATCGCTGCCGCCGTTCTGGCCCTGATCATCAACAACTCGCCGCTGTCCTACCTGTACAACGGCTTGCTCGACGTACCCGTCGCCGTTCAGGTCGGCGCGCTTAACATCGCCAAGCCATTGCTGCTGTGGATCAACGACGGCCTGATGGCCCTGTTCTTCCTGCTCATCGGCCTGGAGGTCAAACGCGAGGTGGTCGACGGACACCTGTCCAAGCCCTCACAAGTAATCCTGCCTGCCACCGCTGCCGTGGGCGGCATGGTGGTGCCAGCGCTGATCTACTGGTTCATCAACCATGACAACCCTGCAGCCGTGGCCGGCTGGGCAATCCCTACCGCCACCGACATCGCCTTCGCCCTCGGTGTCCTGGCCCTGCTCGGCAAACGCATCCCC
This sequence comes from Pseudomonas sp. LTR0, assembly GCF_036630035.1. NCBI lineage: Bacteria > Pseudomonadati > Pseudomonadota > Gammaproteobacteria > Pseudomonadales > Pseudomonadaceae > Pseudomonas > Pseudomonas sp. LTR0. The sequence goes on along the minus strand of NZ_CP123734.1, from coordinate 1,175,949 downwards.
GTGTCACTGAAGTTGTTCCTGATGACCCTGGCGATCATCGACGACCTGGGTGCGATCATTGTCATCGCCCTGTTCTACTCCGGCACCCTGTCGAGTGTGTCGCTGCTGCTGGCTGCAGCCTGCCTGGTGGTGCTGGTGGCGATGAACCGGCTTGGCGTGGTCAAGCTCGGCCCCTACATGATCGTTGGCCTGATCCTGTGGGTCTGCGTGCTCAAGAGTGGCGTGCATGCCACCTTGGCCGGTGTCGCACTGGCCTTGTGCATTCCGCTGCGTACACGCAATGCTGAATCGTCGCCTCTGCTGGCGCTGGAACACGCCCTGCACCCTTGGGTGGCCTATGCCATCCTGCCACTTTTCGCCTTCGCCAATGCCGGCGTTTCTCTGACAGGCATGACCTTAGACAGCTTCACTCACCCGGTGCCGATGGGCATCACGGTCGGCCTGTTGCTAGGCAAAACCGTAGGGGTTTTCGGCCTGACCTGGGTGGCGGTCAAGCTACGCCTGGCCGCACTGCCGGCAGGTGCTAGTTGGGGGCAAATATTGGGGGTAGCGATACTCTGCGGCATTGGCTTCACCATGAGCCTGTTCGTAGGCTCGCTCGCCTTCGCCCCGGGTAGCAGCGAGTACGCCGGCATGGACCGCATGGGCATTCTTACTGGTTCGTTCTTTGCCGCAGTGATCGGCTACGCCGTCACCGCAATGGCCAGCCGCAAAACCAGCGTTGCCTGACTTGGCTGAAGCATGAAAAAACCCCGACTGGCAGCAGCCATGTCGGGGTTTTGTTTTACTGCGCTACGGTCAGTGCGAAACGCGGCTGGTACCGTCCACAGTCATGATGCGCACGCGGTCGCCAACACGGAAGATTTCGTTCTCCTGCACGGCCTGCACATAGGCGCGCATGCTGCCATCATCTTCACGAACGGTAATTTCGACGCCTTGGGTACGGGTCAGGCCTTCTTCTGCTGCGGAACCCGCCAAGCCACCGGCTACGGCACCGATCACGGCGGCCACGATGCTGCCACGACCACCACCAACGGCGCTGCCGGCTACGCCACCCACGATGGCACCAGCACCGCCGCCAATCGGGGTCTTGGTGCCCTCGATCTTGACCGGACGCAGGGATTCGATGGTGCCCATACGCACGGTTTGCACGCGGCGGGCTTCGTCACGGGAGTAGCTGTCACCGGTCAGGCTCGAGGCACAGCCCCCCAGCAGCAGCGACATGGTGGTAAACGTCGCCACCAGCAAAGCGGATTTACGCATGGGTAAAGTCTCCATAAGTCAGGTGCTCATTAGACGCTGCACATTGACGGCTGTCACGGTACAAACGTAATAAAATTGTTTTCATTCAGCCGGGGTACAGCCTGCCGGGCTGTGTCGAAGGCCTTTCAAGTGAGACCAAGAATAGCCATGGATTACTTCATCGTCGTGGTCACCACCGTTACGGGACTGTATTTCCACTGGTGGCTATATGTGCGCATGCGCCGCTGGATGGACCGTGACCTGGCATTGTCGCTGGCAGGGGCTGATCCTGAAAAGCGCGCGTTCATGCTGGAAAGGTTGGCGCAGGCGCGGCAGGAGAAAGTGGGGCGTAAGCAACTGGCGGAGTGGTTGGAGCGCGAGGCGGCGGGATATCCGGGGTAGCTTGATCGATGGCTGGGGCCGCTTGGCGGCCCCAGTTACTCAGGGCGCCAGCCGCTCTCTCAGCCACTGCCCATCCACCAGCCGATAGTTCAACCGGTCATGCAGGCGGCTTGCGCGCCCCTGCCAGAACTCGATGCGCTCGGGCAACAAACGGTATCCCCCCCAATGCTCAGGGCAATGCGGCTGGGTGTCGGAGAATCGCGCTTCGGTGGCCTTTACCAGGCCCTCCAGCTCCTCACGCCCGGCAATCACGCGGCTCTGTGGCGAGGCCCAGGCCCCCAGGCGGCTGCCCAGCGGGCGTACCTGGTAGTAGGCATCCGACTCCTGTGCCGTAACCTTCTGCACACGGCCTTCGATGCGTACCTGCCGCTCCAGCGCTGGCCAGAAGAAGGTCATTGCAGCAAAGGGGTTGGCTTGCAGTTGCTGGCCCTTGGCGCTGTCATAGTTGGTGAAGAAGGTGAACCCCTGCTCGTCGAGCCCCTTCAACAGCAATACACGGCAATGCGGGCGACCTTCGCCGTCCACCGTGGCCAAGGTCATGGCGTTGGCTTCCACCGGTACCTGCTCGGTTTTCACCGCATCGGCGAACCACTGTTGGAACAGGGCGAACGGCTCCCCAGGTGCCTGGGCTTCGGTCAGGCCATCACGGGTGTAGTCGCGGCGCATATCGGCCAGGGATTGGGTCATTACTGCGGTTCCTTGACGATCAGTTGGTCTTCGCAGGGCTGTTGGCAGCTACTTTCTTGTCAATAGTAGCTTTTTTGGCTGCTGACTTGGCCGGTGCAGCTTTCTTCTTGGCTGCAGTCTTCGCAGGTGTCTTGGCCTTGGCTACAGGTTTCTTCGCCGCAGTTTTGGCAGCCGGCTTGCTGCCAGCGGCCTTGGCGGCTGGCGCCTTGGCATCCTGCACTGCCACCATCGAGGCTGGGGCGGGTGCCGGGGTGGCCTGCTGGTATTTGGCCAAGAGTGCGACCATGGTGTTCTGTGGGGTCAGCAACATTTCCACCCGGCGGTTCAGGGCGCGCCCCTCGGCGCTGTCGTTGGCAGCGCGCGGCATCACCGAGCCCATGCCCTTGAGGGTCAGGCGGTCACGCTGCAGGCCACTGAGGCGGAAGATGGCCGATACCGACGCGGCGCGCTCCAGGCTGAGCTTCTGGTTGACAACGGCGGCGCCGCTGCTGTCGGCATGGCCCAGTACCAGCACGGCAGTTTTGGGGTCGCCTTCGACAGTCTTGGCGACGCGGGTGATCGGGCCCAGGGACATGGGCAGCAGCATGTTCGGGCGATCAGGATTGTACGAGCTGTCCACCGGCAGGGTTACCGCCAGCACATTGTCGCGACGCTCCAGCTCCAGCTTGTTGTCCTTGATCGCTTCACGCAGCTTGGGCTCGTATTCGTCCAGCCAGGCCTGGGTGGCCTTCTGGTCAATCTTCGGCACCACCGGTCCCTTGGCTTGCTTGTCCTCACCACCAAACGGCCACCACCAGCGGCTGGCGCTTTCGGATTTGGCATCGGCTTTGGCCACCTTTTCAGTGACGGCTGACTTCACTTGCTGCTCGGCAACCTTGTCCGAACCGAAAGGCCACCAGCTGGAACCACCTCCCTTGGAGCCGTCCGGGGAGTTGCTGGCGCAGCCGGTAACGGCGGTCAGGCACAGGGCGAGTGCTAAGGTTTTATGTGAAGACATCAGCGATACACCATGAAATAGAAAGATATTTTGCCTACGAACTTCAGGCGTTGGCATTGAGGATAGTCAAAGGGGTGTGGCAATACCCGCATTACCCGATCAAAGGCAACTGGCAAGAACGCGTACCAGTTTCTGGGCCCGTGGATCCATCAGCACGTAAGGGCCGAGGGTATTGACCACAAAACCGAAGGCCACATCATGCTCCGGGTCGGCAAAACCAACCGAACCACCGGCACCGGGGTGACCAAAGGCGCGGGCGCCGAGGCCAAATGTGGCATTCGCCACATCGGGCTGGTCGAGCATGCAGCCCAGGCCGAAACGGGTCTGGGTGAGCAAGGTACGGTCCTGGCCGAGGCTATGCTCGCGGGTCAGCTCATCGAGCAGTTCGGATTCAAGCAGGCTGCCGTCCAGCAGCCCGGCATAGAACCCCGCCAGGCTGCGTGCGTTGCCATGGCCATTGGCAGCTGGCTGCTGCATGCGCCGCCATTCCGGTTTGTTGGTGCTGGTCAGTATCGCGGGCGGGTTGGTAAAGGCCCGGGTCGACAGGGCCTCAGGCTCGCGCATGGTCACCTGCAGCAAGCGTTGCGCTGCGGCATCTCCAGCATTGCCTTTGCCACGGGCGATATGCGCGACGCGGTGAAACTCTTCGTCAGCCAGGCCAACATGGAAATCCAGCCCCAACGGACGGGCGGTGCGGGCCACGATCGAGTCGCCAGGGCCACGGCCGTCGGCACGGCGAATCAGTTCGCCGATCAGCCAGCCATAGGTGATGGCGGCATAGCCGTGTTCTGTGCCTGGCGTCCACCACGGTGCCTCGGCAGCCAGGGCATCGACCATGACCTGCCAGTCATACAAGGCTTCGGCCGGCAGCAGCTCACGAATGGCCGGCAAGCCGGCACGGTGGCTGAGCAGCTGGCGCAAGGTTATCGACTGCTTACCCGCCTGGGCAAACTCGGGCCAGTAGTTGGCCACCGGGGCATCGAGGGCCAGCTTGCCCTCGCCGACTAGCTGCAGGGCGGTAACGGCCGCGAAGGTCTTGGTGCAGGAGAACAGGTTGGCGATGGTATCGCTGTGCCAGGCCTGCTGGCCGTCCTTGTCGGCACTGCCGGCCCACAGGTCAACGACGGTTTCGCCACCCACCTGGATGCACAGCGCGGCGCCACGCTCCTGGGGATCATCGAACAGCGCGGCAAAGGCTTCGCGCACTGCTTCGAACTTCAGCTCATAGTGACCCTGGATCTGCACCCGCTGCTCTCCGTACGACCATATCCAAAAAGGTGTGCATTGTTTCAGTAGTTGGGTGTTTTGCAAACTGGCTAGGGCCAAGTGGTCGTGACACAAGGCCCTTCTTACCTAAGTTGACTGCATCAACCTGATCTCAGGGGGCCGGCTTTTCCAGTTCGGCACGCAGCTGGTTCATGGTGTGCTGATTGCTTTTGCGCACGGCATCGACAAACCCTGGATATGGCATATCGGTAATCGCCACCAGCCCGAGGTGACCGTTCTCACCATCAAGCAGGCGACCGCTGGCCGGTTGGTCGAGGTACTGGAACCAGTGCGCGCCAACGATCATCGGCTGCGCCATGGCCGCCTTGAGGAAGTTTGCGTAGGCCGGGCCGCGATCCTCTTCCCGCGCCAGCTCCAATGGCCCCGGCCAGAACGGCCCGCGATCACGCGAGCCGAACTGGAACTCGGACACCAGCACCGGCTTGTCCAGTTCCGCCAGGCGGGCAAAGTCGTAGCCGTCCTGTGGCTTGAGAGTATAGAAGTTGAAGCTCAGCACATCGCAGAACTCGGCGCAGGCCTCGACCGCCTCCGGTGTGCTGACCGCATAACGGCCACCCAGGAGCATGTGATTGGGCGCATGCCACTTCAACGAATCGGAAATGGTCTTGAAGTAGGTCTCGGCAAATACCCGCTGGAAGTGCTGATAGTCACGCTCGATTTCCGGGTGCTCCGGGTTAGGCAACGGCGCCTCGAAGCCAGGATCTTCCATGAGTTCCCAGGCGGTCAGTTCGATGCCCCAGGCCTTGGACAGCCCCTCCTGGTTGCGATACTTGTCGCGCAACTGCTTGAGGAACGCGCGCTTGGCTGGCACGTCGGTGGTCAGGCGCAAGGTACCGTAAGCCAGGCCATAGCGGGCCTTGGGGTCGCTTCCGGGGGCAGCCCAGGCCAGCTCGTTGTCCGCAAAGTAGCCGATCAACCAAGGGTCATCACGGTGATCGCGAGCGGCAATGGCCACGGCACGCTCGGTGGCCATGGCAAACCGCGGGTCGAACGGGTCGGGCATGCGCCCCCACCAGTCCATGCCAGTGCTGATGCTGGCGTAGTCGCCCTCGATCGACAGCGGCAAGGTATACGGCATGCGTCTGGCTTGGCCAAGAGCCGGCTCACTCCAGTTGCCAACGGTGTTGAACCCCCAGGCCTGAAGGCGGTCAAGCGCGTGCGCCTGCCAGCGGTCGGCATCCAGCGCCGGCGGTGCGCAGTCCGCTGGCTGGCCCTCCACCGCAGGCGGGCAGGGTTTGCCGTAGGCACGCTGCAGGTTGGCGGCGTAGAAGTCGAACCAACGCCCCTGCTTGAAATTGCGCCCTTGCGACGAGGCATTGCCATCGTCGTTGTTGCTTTCGCCATAGAACGCGGCCAGTGCATCGCCCTCGGCGGGCAGGGCCTTGAACATGCCTTCGCGCCCGGCGACATACGTACGCCCGCCGTCTGCCGCCACGGCGTTCACCCCCAGCGAATAGAACGGGTGCCCATCCGGCGTTACCAGATACCAGCGGCCATCACGCTTTTCAGTACGAAAGAAGCCCTTGGCTGCAAAGGCCGGCCCACCCACCAGGCCGCCGTAAGCGTCCAACTGCTGCTTGCTGCGCTCCGCCAACCAGCCCTTGAGCTGTTGCTGTTCACGGGTATTGGCCGCCTTGAGCTGCTCGTCACTGGATACCTTCTCGGGCCAGGTCCCGCGAGTCGACTGGCCATAGGCATCAATCAGCTCGTGATAGGCCGCCCTGTACGCCTGGTCGTCATCCTGAATACCGACACGCTCGATCAACAGGCTCTGCGCAACCTTGGGGCTGGGGATGCTCAGGCTGACCGAGGTCACCTGCTTGAGGTCGACTGCACCGGCACTGCTGGTCAACAGAACGCGCTGACCACCATGGTTCCAGGGCATCGGCGGGCCGGCGCGCATGCCCTGGCTCAGAGGTGAGCGGGCCGTCAACGGCACCATCACGGTTTGCGCGGGGCCAGCGGGCAGGTCGATACGGCTGGTCAAGGTGCGCCCATCGCTGCCTTGCACCGTAACATCCACGGTCAATGCCCAATCCATGGCACTTTGCAAGCGCAAGGTCAGGAACTGCCCCGCAGACCAGTCCCACACCCCGCCCTGCGGGCTCAGGCGAAGGGTCGGCTGCTGCGCCGGGTTGAACACCACACGCCGCAACACCTCGCCCTCGGCCGTTTGTTCCGCGTTGTACTGCGGCATGCCGGCATCCACGGTCGCCACATTGACCACCGAGGCCGGGCGCACAAAGCTGAACAGCGTTTGCTGCTCGGCCAGCAAGGGCGAACTGCACAACAAGGCGAAAACAGCGGGCAGGGTGCGGCGGATCATAAGGCGGGGGCTCTCCTTCAAGACCCTGACGGGCCCAAGACGAGTAATGGACAATGCGCCGGAGCAAGTGCTCCGGCGATCAGGAAATTTCCCGCCGGAACGGCGGTAGCGCATTGAGAATAGCCTTGCCGTAACGCTGCGTGACCAAGCGCCGGTCAAGCAAGGTGATAACGCCGCGATCCTGCTCGGTACGCAGAAGGCGACCGCAAGCCTGGATCAGCTTCAACGAGGCGTCGGGCACGGCAATTTCCATGAACGGGTTACCGCCACGTGCCTCGATCCACTCGGCCAGCGCAGCTTCGACCGGGTCGTCGGGCACAGCAAAGGGAATCTTGGCGATGACGACGTGCTCGCAATACGCACCCGGCAGGTCGACACCTTCGGCAAAGCTGGCCAGGCCAAACAGCACGCTGTGCTGGCCATCGTCGACCCTCGCCTTGTGCTTGTTCAGGGTTTCCTGCTTTGAAAGGTTGCCCTGGATGAGCACTAGCTTGCGCCAGTCACGGTCCAGACCATCAAACACATCCTGCATCTGTTTGCGTGACGAGAACAACACCAGCGCGCCACGGGCATCTTCGACGATGTTCGGCAGCTCGCGGATGATCGCTGCAGTGTGCGCCGTAGCATCGCGGGGGTCGGCCTTCAGGTCGGGGACCCGCAAAAGACCGGCATCGCCATGCACAAACGGGCTGGGCACCACACAAGTGACGGCATCGCGCGGCAACCCCGAACGCATGCGGAAACGGTCGAACTTGCCCAGCGCTGTCAATGTCGCCGAAGTCACAAGCGCACCGTGCGCCACGCTCCACAGGCTGCGCCGCAGCATTTCTGCGGCGAGGATGGGGCTGGCGTTGACTTCGATGTCGAACAGCGCGCCACTCTCGGCCAAGGTCAGCCAGCGCGCCATGGGCGGGCTGTCTTCCGGGTCTTCGGCAGTGAAGGCCGTCCACAGCTCCCAGTTGCCCTGGGCACGGGTGACCAGGCTGCCGAACAGCGGATACCACTCTTCGGCCTGATGGCTGGCGATGCCGATGTTGACCTCACCGTCCATGCCTTCCTTGAGCAGGTCAGCCAGGCGGGTGAACAGATCGTTGAGGCGGGCAAAGCCCTTTTTCAGTTCGATGCCCACTTCGCGAATCTGCTCCGGCACCACCCCACCCTCGAAACGGTAACGCGGGCGTTCACGGCCTTCGGTGTCCTCGCTGGGACGGAAGTCGGCCACCTGTTCACAAAGGGTGAACATGAACTGCTGCTGGGTGCGTACTTCTCGCGCCAGCTCCGGCACCTGCTCGATGTACTTGCCCAGGTCGCCGGGCAGCGGATGCTGGGCCAGCAATTTGGTCAGGTTCTTGGCGGTCTGTTCCAGCCAGTCGGCGGTGGAACGCAGCCGCGAATAATGGGCGAAATGGCCGATGGCCTTGTCTGGCAGATGATGGCCTTCGTCGAACACGTACATGGTATCGCGCGGGTCGGGTAACACCGCACCGCCACCCAGGGCCAGGTCGGCCAGGACCATGTCGTGGTTGGTGACGATCACATCGACCTTGCCCATGCCTTCGCGAGCCTTGTAGAACACGCACTGCTGGAAGTTGGGGCAGTGGCGGCCGGTGCACTGGCTGTGGTCGGTGGTCAGCCGTGCCCAGTCCTGGTCTTCCAGGGCCTCTGGCCAGCTGTCACGGTCACCGTCCCAGCGGTTGCCGGCAAGCTTCTCGATCATGCTGTTGAACAACTTCTGGCTGCGCTCGTCGACTTCGATACGGAAGCCTTCTTCCTCGAACAACTGAGCCGTGGCTGACTGGGCGTGGCCTTCCTGCAACAGGATGTCGAGCTTGGACAGGCACAGATAGCGGCCACGGCCCTTGGCCAGGGCGAAGCTGAAGTTGAGGCCACTGCTGCGCATCAGGTCGGGCAGGTCCTTGAAGACGATCTGCTCTTGCAGGGCTACGGTAGCCGTGGCGATCACAAGGCGTTTGCCGGCGGCCTTGGCCGCCGGGATGGCAGCCAGGCTGTAGGCTACCGTCTTGCCGGTACCGGTGCCCGCTTCCACGGCCACCACGGCAGGCTCGCCAGCGCGGCGGCCTTCATCGTCGCAAGCAATGTCGCCAAGCACTTTGGCCACTTCGGCGATCATCAGGCGTTGGCCATAGCGCGGCTTGAGGCTCTTGGCTTCGAGAAAACGCGAATAGGCGCCCTGGATAGTGGCTTTGAGTTCGTTGCTGATCATGGTCTGCAGGCGCCCGGAGGGCTGGATATATTTTCAGTGTTTCGCATGGGGCGGCTATCATACCCCGCTATTGCCCTTTCTGCCGCATGGAGATCCGAATGCTCGCCTTTGCCCTGCCCTACACACTGCATGTTCTGGCCGCCCTGGTATGGGTCGGCGGCATGTTCTTCGCCTGGCTGGTGCTGCGCCCGGCAACGGTTGCAGCCCTGGAAGGGCCTGCCCGCCTGCGCTTGTGGGTGGAAGTTTTCCGACGCTTCTTCGGCTGGGTCTGGCTGGCGGTGGCGATTTTGGCGATAAGTGGTATCGGCATGTTGCACATGCGCTTCAGCGGTTTCGAAACGGCGCCCCGTTACGTGCACGTAATGATAGGTGGCGGGATCGCCATGCTTGCCTTGTTCATGCGCATTCAGGCGTTGCTGCTGCCGGAATTGAAGGCAGCAGTACAGGCCGAGGACTGGCCGACGGGGGCGGCGGTACTGGGGCGCATTCGGCGGATGGTGGGTATCAATCTGTTGCTGGGGCTGGCCGTGGTTGCGGTGGCCAGTTCGCGGCTGGTGATCTGACAGGTTCTGCGCGCAACCTGTAGCGAAGCCGGCGCCACGGTGAATGTCACCGGCGTTGCCGGTGTTCGCGGGCAAGCCCCCTCCAGCAAGGGGCCGCAGTGAGAATCAGAGCCGCTGCAAGATCAGTTCACCCGCGGCGCCTTCCGCGCACGGGGAATGGACATCACATGGAAGATACCCGTCAACAGTATTTGCAAACGGTCAAACCAGCGGTGACTGCGTCCGCGCAGGCTGCGATTGAAGAACAGCACTTCAAGCAGGTGCAGGCCCAACAAGACGATGCCGGCAGCATTGATCAGCAGATTGAAGGGCAAGGGTTGTGGCATCAACTGATTGAACAACACCACCCCCCAGAAAGCGACCGTCAGGACCTTGCCCAGGCCCAGGATGAACTTCATACCCCGCCCCTATCGATTGTTCTCATGTCGAGGCAGCCTGATCGAGCAAACCATGCGAACAGCATTCACGGTAATGCCAAGGCAGGCGCCAACACCACTCAGTTGAGGTGCAGTTCCACCCGTCGGTTGCGCGCGCGGCCCTCGTCGGTTTCGTTGTCGGTAACCGGCTCGCTTTCCCCGCGGCCCTGGCTAGTGACCTTGCCCATCTCCAGGCCCTGCCCAATCAAGTACTCGGCCACGCTGCTGGCGCGGCGTTCGGAAAGTGCCTGGTTGTAGCTGTCGGAGCCCACACTGTCGGTGTGCCCGATCACACGGACCTTGGCCACCGTCGGTGAATTGAGTTTCGCCACCAGGCCTTGCAGGCGTTGCTGGGCCGCCGGCGTCAGTTCGGCGGAGTCGAAGGCGAACATCACCGCGCCGTTGTCATCGAGGGTGATCACCTCTGGCGAGGGTTCGGGAGCACTGGCAGGTGGCGCGACCGGGTACTGTTTCAGTGGGCAACCCATGTGGTCGACCGCCGTGTTGGCAGGGGTCTCGGGGCAGTGATCACGTCGGTCGAAAATGCCGTCACCATCTTCGTCACCGTCCTGGGCGTAACAAATCAGCCCCCCGGCGATGGCGCCCAAGGCACCACCACCGGCAGCCCAGGAAGAACTCTCGATGGCGCCAAGGCCACCACCGACCAAGCCGCCCAGCAGGCTGCAGATGGGCCAGGTCCTTTGGTTGAGGGGCGCGCTGCCATCACTGTGCGTGGCACAGCCCGCGAGCAGGCTGGCAGCCACCAACAGCGGCAATGCCGCCTTCGACGTCACACTCATGCTGAATGCTCCTGTGTCATTGGCCACAAACGGCTGGCCGGCATGAAGACGCGCCCGTGCCACTGCTCAAGGCACGGGCGCATGCCGCCTTACCGCTGGATCTTGATCTCGGTACGACGGTTCATGGCACGCCCTTCGGCCGTGGCGTTGTCTGCCACCGGCTGGGTTTCACCCGCGCCGACTACCGAAACGAAGCTGCTGCGCGGTACACCGCTTTCGACCAGATAGTCGGTCACCGAATGGGCGCGTCGCTCGGACAGTTTCTGGTTGTAACTGTCGGAACCGACGCTGTCGGTATGGCCGCTGACGCTAAGGCGGGCAGATGGCGCTTCCTGCTTCAGGCGCGTGGCAATGGTATTGAGGCGCTCTTTGTCACTGGCAGTCAGGCGCGCAGAATCGAACTCGAAGTGCACATCACGGATGACAATGACTTCTTCCTTCTGCACCACCACTTCTTCGACCACCGCGACCGGCTCAGGCGGGCATCCGTTGGCATCGACCTGCACACCACGCGGGGTGCCAGGGCATTTGTCACGGCTGTCGGGCACGCCGTCGCCATCCTCGTCGCCATCGCCGTGGGCCCAGCAATAGCCCGCCGCCAGGCCACCGCCCAGCAACGCACCCCAGCCAGCCCAGCTGGAACTTTCGATGGCGCCCAGGGCGGCGCCGCCTACACCCCCGACGGCGGCACATTTCGGCCAGTCGGTTTTTTGCAAACCTGCACAACCAGTCAACACACTGGTGAGCAGTACCAGGGGTATCGCTGTGCGTACTATGCTCATTTCATTGCTTCTCCTAGGGGGAATCGGCATAAGACCGATCTCTGGGAGTAAAGACCGCTCATCCCAACCCTGCCAGCAATAAGCTACGTCACGGCCACATGCCTCTTTGCCCACACGCCGCAGCCCGCTAGTCTTGGACGACTAGAACGAGGAATGGCAATGACCGAAGGTTTTTCCAAACGCACCCCTCAACAGGCCTTGGCGGCCCTGCTCGAGCGCTTCACTCCACAACGGCTGCTGCTGGTAGGTACGCGCTTTCCGGCGCTGGACGCCTTCGCTCAGGCGCACCCCCAGGTGACCATCGACATCGCCGCCCCTGGCCCGCTGCCGGCCGAACTGGCTGCCCAGCGCTTTGACCTGGCGGTATTGGTGGACTGCCTGGAACACTTGCCCAAGCGCACCGGCCTGGAGCTGCTCGGCGGCATTCGCAACCTCAATGCCAGCCGCGTTGCAGTGCTGGCCGACCTGGCCGCCTGCGGCTGGCAGGACACCGACTTTTTCGCCCTGGCCTTGTCGGCCAGCGAGAAATTCTGCCGTGACCAACAGGTTTTGAGCCTGTTCACCTATGATCTACATGACTATAAGCAGGTCCCGGACTGGCTCAACGCCAGGTTCTGGGCCAACCCTGAAAACTTTGGCAAGTACTGGTGGTGATGATGAGTGTCTCGGTCTGCCCTTGTGGCAGTGGCAACCTGCTTGACGCCTGCTGCGGGCATTACCATGCCGGTACCCCGGCACCGGATGCCCAGGCCCTGATGCGCTCACGCTACAGTGCGTACGTGCTGGGCCTGGTCGACTACCTGGTAGCCACCACCCTGCCGGTTCAGCAAGCCGACCTGGACCGTGCTGCCATGGCCGACTGGAGTGCACAGAGCACCTGGCTGGGCCTGGAGGTGGAAAGCGCAGAAGTGCTGGGCGGCCAGCCGGAACACGGCTTCGTCACCTTCACCGCGCGCTGGCACGACCAGGACGGCGATCATCAGCACCGTGAACGCTCGGCCTTCGTCCAGCATGCCGGGCGCTGGTACTTCATCGACCCGACGGTCGGGCTGAAGGCCGGGCGCAACGACCCCTGCCCTTGCGCCAGCGGGCACAAATTCAAGAAATGCTGCGCCAGCTACGTAGGGAACTGAACATGATCAAGCGCACCCGTCTGCTACTGCTCGGTGCGCTGCTGACATGGCTGACGGGCTGTGCCAGTTGGGGCGAAGACTGGCGCGAGCCCGAAGTGCACCTGGTCGAGGTCGAAACGGTCAAGGCCAGGTTGCTGGAACAGGAGTTCGTGTTGCACGTGCGGGTCGACAACCCCAATGACAGCCGCCTGTTCATACGCAACGTGTCGTATGCAATACGCCTCAATGACCTGCTCCTGGTGCAGGATGAAGCCAGCGTATGGCGCAGCGTGGGAGGGCATGCACGGCGCACTTTCAAGATAACCGCACGCACCAACCTGTGGCAGCACCTGAAACCACTGGCCAAACTGCTGAGAAGCAAGCAGCCACTGCATTACACCCTGCAGGGCGAACTGGCGACCGGGTTGCTGATCCATCGGGACCTGCACATATCACGCAGTGGTGAGATAATCCCCGGCGATCACATACCGGAGTAACCCTGCAATGTCCCAACAACCCCACGTTCATGGCCCTGACTGCAACCATGACCATGATCACCACCACGACCACGGCCATGTACACGGCCCGCACTGCAACCACGGCCACCAGGAGCCGGTACGCAACGCCCTGAAGGACGTTGGCCGTAACGACCCGTGCCCGTGCGGTAGCGAGAAAAAGTACAAGAAGTGCCACGGCGCCTGATCGACTGACTCGATAAAAATCTGAGAGATTGCACGATCACTGTGTTCGCGGGCGCGCCCGCGAACACGGGCGAAGCCCGTGCCATCCACAGCGTCGCCTGCTTCGCGGGCTCGCCCGCTCCCACAGGTACCGTGCCAGCCTCTGGATCATGAGCCTGGCACAGGTGGGTTATGCGGCTTTGCGCCGGTTAGCCCCCAGCAGGTCCTGGTACCAGAGGCCGGCATCATAGGCGATGGTCACCAGGGTGGTCTCGACATACCGCGGGTGCTGGGCCATGCGCTGGGCAACCGCCAGACAGGCAGCGGCTGTATTACCGACGAAAATGCCACTCTGCATGTAGAACCAGCGCTGTGCGGCCAGCATTTCTGCATGGTGCACCTGGGCCCGCTCGTCCACCAGCGACCAGTCCATGAACGGCGGACAAACGCCCACGGCCATGCCTTCAAAACGATGATCGGCGAACACGCCAGCCCTCGAATCACAGCCATTGGGATCGACCAGTACCGTCGACACCTCGAAGCCATGGTCCTTCAGCCCCAGGGTGATACCCGTGAAACTGGCGCCAGTACCCGCACAGCCCACGAACAGTATCTGCCGCCCCGCCCCGGCGCTGGTCAGTTGCATGGCCAGTTCGCTGGCGGTCTGATAACGATGGGCCTCGATGCCTACCGGGTTGTTGAACTGGTCGGTGTAGAAGTATGACTTGCCCAGTGCGGCCTGATTATCCAGGTGATGCATCACCACGTCCTTGGGTGTGGCACCGGCCATCAGCATTTCCTTGCCAATCAGTCGGGCACCGAAACACTCCAGCAGATCCCGCTTGGTCTGGCTGAAACTCAGCCCGACCGCCAGCTCTACGGCGACCTGGTACTTATGACAAGCCGCCAGCAAGCCGAAGCCGAAACTGCCACCGGTCTTTTCGATGACGGTCGTCACCCCGGGAATGATGTCGCCCCTGCGCACGGCATGTTCGACGATCTGCCGCGCCGCCCGGTATTTGTGGCTACCGCCCGGGTTGTTCATTTCCAGTTTGGTGTAGATGCGATCGCTGACACTGATGAGCTCGCTCATTTGCGGCTACCTTCCATTGAAGTATGCAGGCCGGCCTTGTTCTGCAGCAGCCCGGCAGTGGCAACCAGCAGCCCCATGCAGAGGACCATGCAGATGGCATTGGTACCGTCCCAGCCGACCGAGCTCAGCAACAGCGAAGGGCTGAATGCGCCGATGGTGGCAAAAACGGCAATGGCCAGGTCGTTCTTGCCCTGCATCTGCATCGCAGCCGGGCTGTTCTGCAGTGACTGGGCCAGCAACGCACCTCCGCCTACATAAGTGAGGTTCCAGCCCAGTCCGAGGGCAATCAGTGCCAAGGTCATCATGGCGTAGCTGTGCGACCAGATATTCATCGCCGAGCAACCGATCAACAGGGCCAGGCCCGCGCAAATGGTGGTCTTGATACCCAGCCGCTGGATGATGGCGCCGGTGAAGAACGACGGGGCAAACATGGCGATCACATGCCACTGGATCGCCAGTCGGACGTCAGTGAAGTCCTCGTGCATGTGTTTCATGTGCATCGAGGCCTGGATCATCAGCAGGTTCATGATCCCGTAGCCCAGCGCAGCCACAGCCATTGCCACAACCACGCTCGGGCCTGCCGGCTCGGCACGGGTGCTTACCGGTTTTGCTGTGCTGTTGACCGCGCTGGCCGTGCCCGCATCATTGGGCAGGCACAGGGCAATCAACAACGACAGCAGCGCCAGGCCGACAAACGCGGCGTAACACAGCGAAAACAGTGGGAAGCCGCCAACATCACGCAGCCACTCGGTAAGCGTCGGCCCGACCACAGCCGCGATGACCCCGCCAGCCACGACCAGCGAAAGCGCCTTGGGCTTCAAGGCCTGGGAAAGATTGTCGGTCGCCGCGAACCGGTTGAAGTTGGCGAACGCGATGTATACACCCAATGCAGAGTGACTGAGGACCAGCGCAGGAAAATGCTCGTGCTCCACCGCCAGAAAGCCGCTGACGCCAGACAGCGCCAAGGGAATCGCACCCAGCATGAAAGCCTTTTTACGGCCGATGCGGCTCATCAGCCTGGAGACCGGATAGGTTGCCAACATCAGGCACAGAAACTGGAACCCGTACGGCACTGTGGACCATGCGGCGTCAGGCGCCAGCGAGGCCCCGACAATGGCGGCCATCGTCACCGACATCACGGCAGTCGTCAGGTTGATCGACTGTGCGGTGAAATACAGGTACGTGCGCCGCGGTAATGTGCTGTTCATAATGCGTGCTCGTGATAAGTGGACAGGTCGATTTCCGCCTCGGGGAACACGCAGATCAGCCGTTCCTTGCCTTTACCCAGCCGTTTGCGCTTGACGCCAAGGCGCCCGATGCGCCGCGGTGAATCGAGGTGGGTGCCACCGCAGGGGATTTCGATCCCGTTGTAGGTCCACAAACGTGCGTCTTCCAGGCCTTGAACCGCGTAGTGCTCGATGGGCGCATCGCAGCCGATCAGTTCATTAGCCCGCCGTTCTATTTCAAGTACGTCTTCAGCCGTGAACGCGTCCTCGACCAGAAAGTCGAAGCGTGCCGTGTCCTCTTTGATATGGCAGCCGATAGTCCATTGCTTCAGCTCTTCACGCAGCCCGATGGCGGCGGCATACAGGAAGTGGCTGGCACTGTGAGACAACGTCAGCCGTTCGCGCCGTTCAATATCGATAGTGACGCGAGCCGGCATGCCTGCGGTGACTTCATCCAGCAAGTGCAAATCATCAGGGTGCACATTGTGAATAATGATGCCGCCCAGTTTTCCGCCTTTGAAACCCTCCAGGCGAATAGGACTACCGTAGAGTTTTTTAACCCAGACGAATCGCACGGTACCCACCGGTAATTCAATCGTGCCGAAGTCCGCTTCCTGGCCGCCACCTTCCGGGTAGGCCACCGTGCTCAGCAACTCGATACCGTCACTGTGCACCCGCACTACTTGAGTATTCGCGCCCGCCAGGTACTGATCTTTGTAATACAGTTTTTCGGTATTTCTTAAAACTTCATAGTTAAGAGAGTTCATGCTTCCAATACCACCTGCAATGATGTTTTAACCTGTACCCGGGCAGCGGCCGGGACGTCTTTGGTAACAATGCAGCCCGGCCCGATAAACGCGCCGTCACCCACATGAATAGCGCCCAGCACACTGGCGAAAGCGCCGATCTGTACCCGGTTACCCAACGTCGGATGCCTGGGGCTCGAGGGGTTGTCACTGATACCGCGGGCGCCCAGGGTTACACCGCCAAGCACGTAGCAATCGTCACCAATGGTCGATGTTTCACCAATGACGGTGCCCATGCCGTGATCGATGATGAAGCGCGCACCGATGCGGCTGCGGAAATGGATCTCCGCCCCCGACAGCATTTTTCCGCGCCGGGAGATCATGGCGGCCAGGCATTGGCCGCCGGCGCCGTAGGTAGCGGCGCTATTGTTGTAGATCCAATGGGCAAGCCGATAATGCAAAACCGCAGAATAAGAGGTGTAGGTTTTTGCAATGAATACCAGGTCGCGGCCGGCAGCCGGATCTTTCATGGCAAATGCCTGCAAATCGGCATGTGCCTGTTCAGTCACACTTTCAATGACCGATGTTTCTTTCAGTGCTTCGAACTCGACGATTGAACAACACTCCAATAACGCCGAGGTCACAAGATTCTTTACAACTTTGAATGACTCCAGTTCGTCAGGGACAGGAAGCCTGGCAATGACGGCTGATTGCATGTCCATAGGGTGCATGGGCTTGATATCCAGTTGTCTGGTCTGCACAGACGCTATAAGTGCCGCCTTTGTTGGCAGCCGAAAGTTTCGACACAGGGATATTGGCATGTACTGGCCATTTGCAAACGAACAGTCGACAAGCATTTCCGTTAACTGTTAGGCTTTTTTTTCTAACGGTTTCGGACCTGCCATGATCCCCTGCAGCCTTCATCACCTGTTGAAACAACGCCTGGATGCAGGCGAGTGGTTGCCCGGGCAACGCATGCCCTCCATCCGCAAGCTGACCGCTGCAGTCGACTTCAGCTACCACGACGTCGTGTCGGCCTATGCCCAGCTGGTCAGCGAAGGCGTGTTGACGGCATCACCCGGCCGTGGCTACTTCGTCGCAAACCGGACGCGTCACACCGGCGTGATCCACGAACCCGAATGCATGGCCGGCGATCCGCTGTTCCGGCTGTTGCAGGGCGGCCAGCACTTCACCAAGCTAGGCAGCGGATGGCTGCCCCCGGCGTGGCGCGACACCGAACTGCTGGCCAAGGCAATTCGGCGCACGGCGCGGCTGGAGCAGAGCTCGCTGGCAGAATACGGCGACATCCAGGGCTACCTGCCCATGCGCAAACAGCTTTGCGTGCACATGAAACGGCTGACCCGTGTCGAAGCCCGCCCCAACCAGTTGCTGACCACACTGGGTGCCACTCAAGGCCTGGACTTGGTGGCACGGTTGCTGATCAAACCAGGCGACCACGTTTTCGTCGACGAGCCGGGCAACGGCAACCTGATCAAGCTGATCCAGCTGGCGGGCGGGCACGTCGTCGGCATTCGGCGGACCCAGGACGGGCCGGGCGTGGAAGAAATGAGAAGCCACCTGGCCAGGCACAAGGTCAAGGCGTTTTTCTGCAACAGCACTTTCCACAACCCGACCGGCAGCAACATCAGCCCGCACAACGCCTTCAGCGTCCTGCGCCTGGCGGTGGAGCACGAGTTCTTCGTGGTCGAGGATGATGTGTATGGGGACTTCAGCCCCGCCGTGCGCCAGACCTTTGCCGAGCTGGACAACCTTGACCGGGTTATCTACATCGGCAGCTTCTCCAAGTGCCTGTCGGCATCGCTGCGCGTAGGGTTCATTGCCTGCTCGCAAGACCTGATCGAGCCGCTCACACGCCTTAAACTGCTGACCTGCGTTGCGGTCCCCGCGTTTTGCGAACGCTTCGTCAACACCATATTGTCAGATGGCACCTATGCCCGGCACATGAAGGACGTGCAGCAGCGTCTGATCCGCCAGCAAGTGCAAACCCAACGCTTGCTGCTCGAGCGCGGCTGGCAGTTCGATATTGCACCGCAAGGGGGGATGTTCCTCTGGGTCTATCACCCGGACCTGCCCGACCTGCAACCTTTCATGCGCAAACTGGAGCAGCACAAGATCCTGCTGATGCCCGGCTCTGCATTCGCGGTGAGCCGTGACTACCGACGCTACACGCGCATCAATTGCACGCATTTTTCCGACGCACTGGCTGAGCACTTCGACGTTTGAGGCGCGCAATCAAATAAACCGACCTGGGACCTTGCATGGCGCCTGCGCGCTTACTACCTTAGCGCCTTTCCAAACCAGCCTCGCCTTGCAGGAGCCCTTGTCATGGCCGCCCCCGCCTTTCCTCACTTCCGCCTGCGGTTTGCAACCGCTGCCACCCTGCTCGGCATGCTCGGGCTGGCCGGCTGCCAGACGGGCGGCTACCAGGATAGCGTGCCACCAACCAGCGGCGTGCAGCCGCTCAAGGGCCTGGCGCAGAATGTTTCGGTACGGCGCAATGCCATGGGCGCGCCGCTTATCGAAAGCAGCAGCTTCCATGATGCGCTGTTCAGCCTGGGCTATGTGCACGCTGGCGACCGAATCGAACAGATGGTCGCCATGCGCCTGCTCGCCCAGGGCCGCCTGGCCGAACTGGCCGGCAGCGAGGCGCTGGATATCGACCGCCTCATGCGCGCCGCCAACCTCAAGCAGAGTGCCGCCCAGCAGTACGCCGACGCATCGCCAAGGCTCAAGCGCTTCTTCGAAGTGTATGCGCGCGGGATCAACGCCTACCTGTTCCGCTACCGCGACAAGCTGCCAGCAGGCCTGGCCAGTAGTGGCTATCGCCCCGAATACTGGAAGCCTGAAGACTCGGCGCTGGTCTTCTGCCTGTACGCGTTCAGCCAGTCGGTTAACCTGCACGAGGAACTCAGCGCCCTGACCCTGGCGCAGAAAGTGGGTAGCGACAAGCTCGCCTGGTTGCTGCCCGGAGCCCCGGACGAGCCGTTGGCCGAAATGGAAGTGGACAAGCTCAAGGGGCTGAACCTTGCCAGCCAGTTGCCGGGGCTGCCGGCCCTGGTGGCTGCCAGCCAGAAGCTCGCCGACCTCGACCTGCTCGGTAGCCCGGGGTCGGCCAACCTGGCCCTGGGCCCGCAGCGCAGCCGCAGCGGCAAAAGCCTGCTGGCCAGCGACAGCCGCGCCGGCTGGGCCTTGAGCCCGGTACAGATCAATACCAGCAAGTACCAGGTTGCCGGCCTGTCCTTGCCCGGCCTGCCGATCGTGCTGGCCGGCTACAATGGCAAGCTGGCCTGGAGCAGCAGCGCGGTGATGGCCGACAATCAGGACGTGTTCCTCGAGCAGTTGCGCCGCCAGGGCAATCAGTTGCGCTACCTGGCCGACGGTAAATGGCTGCCGGCCCGTACCCGTAACGAAACCTTCTTTGTCCGTGGCCAGCGCCCCGTGCGCGAAGTGATGTACGACACCCGCCACGGCACCCTGCTGGCCCAGCCAGAAAACGCCAGCCTGGGCCTGGCGCTGAACCTGCCACAGTTCGAAGGTGATCGCAGCCTGGATGCGCTGTTCGACCTGACGCGGGCCAAGAACCTGGAGCGGGCCTTCGACAGCACCCGGGAAGTGACCGATGCTGCCGTCAACTTCGTTTTCGCCGAGCCTGAGCACATCGGCTGGCAAGTCAGTGGCCGCTACCCCAATCGCCGCGAAGGCCAGGGCTTGCTGCCCTCGCCGGGCTGGGACGGGCGTTACGACTGGGATGGCTATGCCGACCCGATGCTGCACCCATACGACCAGGACCCACCCGCGGGCTGGATCGGCCATGCCAACCAGCGCAGCCTGCCGCGCGGCTATGGCATGCAGCTGTCCAGCACCTGGTACTACCCCGAACGTGCCGAACGCCTGGCACAGCTGGCCGGCAACGGCCGCCACGACAGGCGCAGCCTGATTGCCCTGCAGAATGACCAGGTGACCTTGCTGGCCAACAAGCTCAAGCAGATGTTCGACGCCCCCGGCATGGCCCAGCCTCTGAAGCAGGCGATCGACGCCCTCCCCGCCGGGCAGCGCGACAAGGCCCGCGACACGCTGGCCCGGCTCAAGGCCTTCGATGGCCGCCTGAGCCCGGTGTCGGCCGATGCCGCGCTGTACGAGTTGTTCTTGCAGGAGGTCGCTCGCCAGACCTTCCTCGATGACCTGGGCCCGGAGGCCGGCCCGGCGTGGCAGGCGTTCGTCAGCAATGCACGTTTGTCGTTCTCGGCGCAGGCCGATCACCTGCTGGGCCGCGATGACAGCCCTTTCTGGGATGACCGCACCACGCCGCAAAAAGAAGACAAACCCACCATCCTCGCCCGCAGCCTGGCAGGTGCAATGGAGGCCGGTATCGCGCAACTGGGTGCCGACCGACGCACCTGGCAGTGGGGCAAGCTGCACCAGTACCGCTGGCCGGCGCCGGCCTACCATGGCCTGGGCGATGCGATCAGCCGTGCGCCGCTTGCCGCAGGCGGCGACTTCACTACCCTGGCCCTTACACCATTCGCCTGGGGTAGCGACTTCGACACTCGCCTGCCAGCCTCGGCGCGGATGATCGTCGACTTCGGCCAGGCCGAGCCCTTGCAGATACTGACCAGCAGCGGCCAGTCCGGCAACCCGGCCAGCGCGCATTACCGCGACGGGCTGGATGCCTGGTTCAAAGGGCGCTTCATGAGCCTGCCACTGCAACAGCAGAACTTCGGCAGGGCGTATGGCAACCAGCGGCTCACATTGGTACCGGGGCGATAAGGGCGCGCTTGAGGGAAGCCCGAGGGGGCCTGGAGAACTTTTTCAGCGGCCCCCTCCACATCCATCCGAACTAACGCCTTGCACCACAAATCCTAACGGGTAAGCCCAGAACTAGTGCCCGTGCCATGGACCTTGTCATCGCCCGCCCCGAAGGCCTGTACTGCCCGCCCGGAGATTTCTACATCGACCCCTGGCGGCCCGTGGACCGGGCTGTCATTACCCACGGCCACGGCGACCACGCGCGCACCGGCAATGGCCATTACCTGACCGCCAGCCCTGGTGCCGGCATTCTGCGCAGCCGCTTGGGCCAGGACATCAATTTGCAGCCCCTGCCCTACGGTGAGCGCCTGCTGCACCACGGTGTGACGTTGAGCCTGCACCCGGCCGGGCATGTGCTGGGTTCGGCGCAGGTGCGCATGGAGTACCAAGGTGAAGTCTGGGTTGCATCCGGTGACTACAAGGTAGAACCCGATGGCACCTGTGCGCCCTTCGAACCAGTGGCGTGCCACACCTTCATCACCGAATCGACCTTCGGCCTGCCGATCTACCGCTGGCCAAGCCAAAGCGAGATCTTCGCCGGCATCAATGCCTGGTGGCGGGCCAACAGTGAACAGGGCAAGGCCAGCGTGCTGTTCTGCTATGCCTTCGGGAAGGCCCAGCGGATTCTGCATGGGCTGGATGCCAGCATTGGCCCGATCCTCGTACATGGCGCCATGGAGCCGCTCAACCGGGTGTACCGGGATGCCGGCATCCGCCTGCCGGAAACCCGCTACGCAGGCGATATTCCGCGCAACGATCCACTGCTGCGCCAGGCACTGGTCCTGGCGCCCCCATCAGCCAGCGGCAGCAGCTGGATGCGCCGTTTTGGCGATTACAGTGATGCCTTCGCCAGCGGCTGGATGCTGCTACGCGGCGCCCGCCGGCGGCGCGGCGTGGACCGGGGCTTTGTGCTGTCCGACCACGCCGACTGGCCTGGCCTGCTCTGGGCCATTGGCCAGACCGGTGCCCAACGGGTGATGGTCACCCACGGCTCGGTCGAGGTACTGGTGCGCTACCTCACCGAACAAGGCCTGGATGCCCGCGCCTTCGTCACCGAGTATGGCGACGAAGACGATGTGCCCAACACCGCCCCCTCGCCATGAAAGCCTTCGCTACGCTGTTCCTGCGCCTGGACGCGACCACCTCCAGCAATGCCAAGCTCGAGGCACTGCGGGACTATTTCGACATGGCGCCCGCCGACGATGCTGCCTGGGCGGTGTATTTCCTGGCCGGCGGGCGCCCACGCCAGCTGGTGCCCACCCGCCTTCTACGTGAACTGGCAACGACGCTGGCTGGCCTGCCGGACTGGCTTTTCGAAGAAAGCTATCAGGCCGTGGGCGACCTGGCCGAGACCATTTCGCTGCTGCTGCCGCTGCACGCCGATGGCAGCGAGGAAGGCCTGGCCACCTGGGTGGAACAGCACTTGCTGCCCCTGCGCGGCCTGCCGCCTGAGCAAGTCAGGCTGCGCCTGCCACCGCTCTGGGCGCGGTTGGACCGCGCCAGCCTGATGCTGTGCCTGAAGCTGATCACTGGCAGCTTTCGCGTGGGCGTGTCAAAGCTGCTGGTCACTCGCGCCTTGGCGCAACTGGCCGGGCTAGATGCCAAACGCGTGGCCCAGCGCCTGGTCGGCTACACCGATACAGGCCATCGCCCTACTGCAGCCAGCTACCAGAGGCTGATCGCTCCAGAGTCCGCCGATGAACACAGCCAGCGCGGCGGCCAGCCCTACCCATTCTTCCTGGCCCATCCGCTGCAAGCACCCAGCGATCAATTCGATACCCTGCTCGGACCGCCAAGCGATTGGCAAATCGAGTGGAAGTGGGACGGCATTCGGGCGCAGGTGGTGAAGCGCGATGGCCAGCTGTGGGTGTGGTCGCGCGGCGAAGAACTGGTTACCGAGCGTTTCCCCGAACTGCATGGTCTGGCACAGACGTTGCCCGATGGCGTGGTGCTTGATGGCGAGATTCTGGTCTGGAAACCCGGTGAAACCGAGGCGGAACTGGCCGTGCAGCCTTTCGCCTTGCTGCAACAGCGCATCGGTCGCAAAACGCTGGGCAAAAAGCTGCTGAACGATGCACCGGTGGTGTTGCAGGCCTACGACCTGTTGGAGTGGCAGGGCGATGACTGGCGCAGCCGCCCGCAGCACGAACGCCGAAGCCAGCTGGAACGCCTGGTGGATGAACACCCACTTGCCCCCGTGCTGTTGTCGCCTTTGCTGCAAGGCCCGGACTGGACCGACCTTGCCCGCCAGCGCGAGCAATCGCGCAGCCTGGGGGTGGAGGGCTTGATGCTGAAGCAGCGCGAGGCCCTTTACGGTGTGGGGCGCACCAAGGACATGGGCATTTGGTGGAAGTGGAAGATCGACCCGTTCAGCGTCGATGCGGTGCTGATTTATGCCCAACGCGGCCACGGCCGCCGGGCCAGCCTGTACAGCGACTACACCTTTGCCGTATGGGATGCACCGGCAGGTACACCTGGTCGTGCGCTGGTGCCCTTTGCCAAGGCCTATTCGGGGCTCAGTGACGAAGAAATGCGCAAGGTCGACGCCATCATCCGCAAGACCACGGTGGAAACGTTCGGCCCGGTACGCAGCGTGACGCCAACGCTGGTGTTCGAGCTGGGTTTCGAAGGCATCGCCCTGTCCCGGCGCCACAAAAGCGGTATCGCCGTGCGCTTTCCGCGCATGCTGCGCTGGCGGCTGGACAAGCCGGTGGAGGAGGCAGATGACCTGGCCACCTTGCAGGCGCTACTGGCCTGAAAAAGTTTGCGATGTCCGACTGCTGCAGGATGAGGCGCATTCGCTGAAACTATGCTTCTATTTTTGAGCCGACCCGTGTCGCAGACCGTTTTCGCCACGCAGCCAGGACCAACATGCACCATTCAACCCATGACCTGCTCTCCCCCGTACCGGGCATCACCCGCCAACTGCACAGTTTCCACTTCGGCCCCCGCAGTGGTGGCAAAGTCTATATACAGGCCTCGCTGCATGCCGACGAGCTGCCGGGCATGCTGGTAGCCTGGCACCTCAAGCGCCGTCTGGCCGAGCTGGAACAGCAGGGCCGACTGCAGCGCGAGATCATTCTGGTCCCGGTGGCCAACCCGACGGGCCTGGAGCAAGTGCTGCTGGACGCACCATTGGGGCGTTTTGAACTGCAAAGCGGCGAGAACTTCAATCGCAACTTCGTCGACCTGTCGGACAGCATCGGCGACGAGATCGAAGAACACCTCACCCAGGACCCACAGCACAACCTTGCACTGATCCGCGAATACCTGCGCCGAGGCCTGGACGCACACCCGGCCCGCACCCCTCTGCAGGCCCAGCGCCTGATACTGCAGCGCCTGGCCTGCGATGCCGATATGGTGCTGGACCTGCACTGCGATTTCGAAGCGGTCGAGCACCTGTACACCACACCCGATGCCTGGCCCCAGATCGAACCCTTGGCCCGTTACCTGGGTGCCCAGGCCAGCCTGCTGGCAACCGACTCGGGCGGGCAGTCGTTCGATGAATGCTTCAGCCTGGTCTGGTGGCAATTGCAGCAGCGTTTCGGCAAACGCTTTCCGATTCCGCTGGGCTGCTGCTCGGTAACCGTCGAGCTGCGTGGTCAGGCGGATGTCAGCCATGACCTTGCCAGCCAGGACTGCCAGGCGATCCTCGACTTCCTGACCCACGCCGGCGTCATCGAAGGCACCAGTGCCGCCCTGCCCGCACTGTTACGCCACGCCACGCCGTTGGCCGCGGTGGAACCCGTGGCAACGCCACTGGGTGGGTTGCTGGTTTATCACGCCAAACCCGGCCAGCACCTGGAGGCCGGCCAATTGATCGCCGAAGTCATCGACCCGCTCAGTGACCGAGTTACCGCCCTGCGCAACAGCCAGCCAGGCCTGCTGTATGCGCGTAGCGTACGGCGCATGGCCACCGCTGGCATGGTCATCGCCCATGTGGCCGGCGAACAGGTATGCCGCAGCGGCTACCTGTTGGCCAATTGATCCGGTAAAACCATTGCAGCCGGCAGGTGGTCTGTAGAAGCACAGCCTTCGGAGGGCCATCTGCCTCATGCCTGCTGCTACCGACCTCGCCAATGCCTGGTTTGCCAAGCGCGGCTGGAAGCCCTTCGCTTTCCAGCGGCGCGTATGGGCTGCCGTCGCACGGGGCGAGTCCGGTTTGCTGCATGCCAGTACCGGTGCAGGCAAGACCTACGCAGTATGGCTCGCTGCGCTACGTGCGTTCAAGGCTGGGCCGCAAGGCCGCCAGCCAGCGCCCTTACAGGTGGTGTGGGTGACGCCCATGCGTGCCTTGGCCGCCGACACCGCACGTGCGTTGCAAGCGCCGCTCGATGAGCTCGAGCTGCCGTGGAGCGTGGGGGTGCGCAGCGGCGACACCAACAGTGCCGAACGCGCCCGACAGGCCCGGCGGCTACCCAGTGTGCTGATCACCACCCCCGAAAGCCTGACCCTGCTGCTGACCCGGGCACAGGCACATGAGGATTTCGCCACGCTGCAACTGGTGGTAGTGGACGAATGGCACGAGCTGCTTGGCAACAAGCGCGGGGTACAACTGCAGCTGGCCTTGGCGCGCCTGCGGCATTGGCACCCAGGCCTACCGACCTGGGGCTTGTCGGCAACGCTCGGCAACCTGCAACACGCACTGGATGTCTTGCTACCGCAGGGCGGCCTGCTGGTGCAAGGCCGGCAAGACAAGGCGCTGCAAGTCGACACCCTGCTGCCAGCAGTGATCGAGCGCTTCCCTTGGGCTGGGCACATGGGCCTGAAGATGCTCGACCAGGTCTGTCACGAGATCGACGCCAGTGCCAGTAGCCTGGTGTTCACCAACACCCGTGCCCAGGCCGAAGTCTGGTATCAGGCCCTGCTTGAGGCCCGCCCGGACTGGGCCGGGCTGATCGCCCTGCACCACGCCTCGCTGGCCCGCGATACCCGCGACTGGGTCGAGCGCAGCCTCAAGCAAGGCAGCCTGAAGGCGGTAATCTGCACGTCCAGCCTGGACTTGGGCGTGGACTTTCTGCCAGTGGAACGGGTGCTGCAGATCGGCTCGGCCAAGGGCATCGCCCGCCTGATGCAGCGGGCGGGTCGCTCAGGACACGCGCCTGGGCGGCGCTCCAGGGTCACCCTGGTGCCCACCCATAGCCTGGAACTGGTGGAAGCGGCGGCGGCCCGGCAGGCACTGACAGCCGGCCACATCGAAGCTCGTTTTTCACCGCGCCTGTGCATGGACGTGCTGGTACAGCATCTGGTCAGTATGGCCTTGGGCAGTGGCTTTCGCCCGGAGCAACTGCTCGCCGAAGTGCGCAGCACCTGGGCCTTTCGCGAGTTGCGCGACAACCAATGGCAATGGGCGCTGGATTTCGTCTGCCACGGCGGCAGCTCACTGACCGCCTACCCGGACTACCAGCGCGTCGAGCGTCAGGCCGACGGTGTTTATCGGGTTACCAGCGAACGCTTGGCACGGCGCCACCGTATGGGCATCGGCACCATCGTCAGCGATGCCAACCTGCAATTGAAATACTGGAGCAAGGGCGGCGGGGGGAAAACGCTGGGCAGTGTTGAAGAAGCGTTCATCGCTCGCCTGCGCCCCGGCGATACACTGGTGTTTGCCGGGCGGGTACTGGAGTTGGTGCGTGTGGAAAACATGACCGCCTATGTGCGTCGCAGCACCGCGCGCAAGGCCGCTGTGGCGCGCTGGAACGGCGGGCGCATGCCGCTCTCGAGCGAGCTGGCCGAGGCGCTGGTCGAGCAGCTCGATGCTGCAGCCCATGAACGCTTTGACGGGCCGGAAATGCGCGCAGTACGCCCACTGCTTGGGCTTCAGGCACAGTGGTCAGCCTTGCCCACCACAGGCACACTGCTGGCCGAGACCTTCAAGTCCCGTCAGGGCTGGCATCTGTTCCTGTACCCCTTTGCCGGGCGCATGGCCAACCTGGGCTTGGCCAATCTGATTGCCTGGCGGGTCAGCCGCGCACAACCGCTGTCGGTGTCGATTGCCGTCAATGACTACGGCTTCGAACTCCTCAGCCCTGCCAAGGTGGACTGGGCCACGCACCTGCCGCAAGCGCTCGGCACCGGGCATCTGCTGGAAGATGTGCTGGCCAGCCTGAATGCCGGGGAAATGGCACTGCGGCGCTTTCGGGAAATTGCCCAGATTGCCGGCCTGGTGTTTGGCGGCTATCCCGCCGCGCAGAAGAGTACGCGGCAGATCCAGGCCTCCAGCGGCCTGTTCTATGAGGTGTTTCGCAAACACGACGCAGGGAACTTGCTGCTTGGCCAGGCGCGGGATGAAGTATTGAGCGAAGAGCTGGAAATCGAGCGGCTACGTCGGCAATTGCTAAAAATGAGCGCGTTGCAACTGGACCTGCGGGCGTTGAAGCGGCCAGGGCCACTGGCGTTTGCCTTGCTGGTGGAAGGCATGCGCGAGACGTTGAGCACCGAGAAGCTGGCAGACCGGATTGCGCGGATGGTGGCGGACCTGGAGCAAGCGGCGGACGCGGAATGAATTACCAACCCATCGAACACTGTGGTCAGGTGCTCTGGCTGCTCGCCGACAAAGCCGTCTACTGGCCCGCCCGCCGGGCCCTGCTGGTGGCCGACGTGCACATCGGAAAGGCCGCCAGCTACCGTGCCCTGCATCAACCGGTGCCACGCGGAACGACTGAGGCGACACTCGCCCGGCTCGATAGCTTGCTGGCCGCGCATGACTGTGAGCAACTGATCATCCTGGGCGACTTTCTGCATGCCCGCACGGCCCGTGCACCGGCAACGCTGGCCAAAGTGGATGATTGGCGCAAGCGGCACAAAGAACTGAAAATAGTGCTCATACGCGGCAATCATGACCGCAACGCCGGCGATCCACCCGCCTCGCTCGATATTCAGGTCGTGGACGAGCCGTGGGTTCTGGAGCCCTTTGCCCTGCAGCACGAGCCGCAGCTCCACCACACACACCCGGTACTGGCGGGCCACGTACACCCAGTCTTCGTCCTGCGAGGCAAGGCCCGTCAGCGCCTGCGCCTGCCTTGCTTCCTGATCGATGAGCAGGTCAGCCTGCTACCTGCATTCGGTGAGTTCACCGGAGGGTGGGAAATAACGCCCGCCAGCGCCAGCCGCGTGTACCTGGCTGGCGCTGACCGCGTCTGGACGCTGTAGCGACGCTCAGGCAACAGGGGCGGGAGGCGCCTCGTCCGGCAAGGTCGGCTCGCCTGGCTCCATGGGTGGCGTCTCACCGGGCTCCGGCGGTTGTGGAGTATCGGGGTCAGGTTGATGAGGCACGCCCCCCGCCTGCATGGGCAGCGGGTGCGCCAGCAGTGACCAGGGCAACAACCCTACGTGATTGGGCTGCAGGCCTGCCAGCTTGGCACTGATTGCGGGATGGAGTTTCATTGGCTGCTCCTGACGAAAGCCGATGCACATCATGCACACCGGCGTTACTTCGTTGGAGTGCCAAAGGCGCGGGTAATTCCCCGCGCTTGTCGGCTCAGGTACGCGGCAGGGTGACGCCGCGCTGGCCCTGGTATTTGCCGCCACGATCCTTGTACGACACTTCGCACTCTTCGTCGGACTGCAAGAACAGCATCTGCGCCACGCCTTCGTTGGCGTAGATCTTCGCCGGCAGCGTGGTGGTGTTGGAGAACTCCAACGTCACGTGGCCTTCCCACTCGGGCTCGAGCGGCGTGACGTTGACGATGATGCCGCAACGGGCGTAAGTGCTCTTGCCCAGGCAAATGGTCAGCACGTCACGGGGAATACGGAAATATTCGACAGTGCGCGCCAGGGCGAAAGAGTTTGGCGGGATGATGCACACGTCGCTCTTGATATCGACGAAGCTGCCAGCATCGAAATTTTTCGGATCGACGGTAGCCGAGTTGATGTTGGTGAACACCTTGAATTCGTCGGCGCAGCGTACGTCGTAGCCATAGCTGGAGACGCCGAAGGAGATCACGCGGTTGTCCTGCTCGCCGCGCACCTGGCGCTCGACGAAGGGCTCGATCATGCCGTGTTCCTGCGCCATGCGGCGAATCCACTTGTCCGATTTGATGCTCATGGCGGGGTGTCCTGAAGAGTTGCGAGGTGAAAATCGTGACGCGCATATTACCGGTCCCGGCGCCCAGGTTAAAGTTCCATCCCACATCCCGCGCCGGGTGGGGGCTGCAGCCGCCGCCGATCCGAATTTGCCTAAAGCGTCTTCTGACCATTGGCAGGTTGCGGAAAGTGGGGTAAGGTGTTGCCACTGTGCTGCACGTGACACCGAGAATCTCTAGTTTGATGCACGATCCTGATCGGCCCATCGCTGAATTTTCTGCTCTCTTTGCGCTCAGTCCCGGGCAGGGTTTTTCCTGACCGTTATCAAATTGTCCAAGGAGACAGAAAAATGTCCAACCGTCAATCCGGTGTTGTTAAGTGGTTCAACGATGAGAAAGGCTACGGCTTCATCACCCCTCAGTCGGGCGACGACCTGTTCGTGCACTTCAAAGCCATCCAAGCTGACGGCTTCAAAACCCTGAAAGAAGGCCAGGCTGTTACTTTCGTCGCTACCCGCGGCCAGAAAGGCATGCAGGCTGAAGAAGTTCAGATCGCCTAAGTCGATCTAGCTTCCTAGCTTTCAAAAAAACCCGCCTTCTGGCGGGTTTTTTCATGCCTGCTCGAAATAGGCGCTGGCCTCTTCGCAGGCTCACCCGCTCCCCAGGGACTGCACAGATTTCAAGTACGGCGCAGTCGCTGTGTGCGGGCAAACCCGGTATGACAGGTCAGTCTTCGCTGATGGTAATGCTCGGCATTGCCGGTGCCGCTGCTTCCTGCAGCACGATCCGCGCGCCCACCTGGCGGGCCAGTTCCTGGTAAACCATGGCAATCTGGCTTTCCGGCTCGGCAATCGCAGTCGGCTTGCCGCTGTCGGCCTGCTCACGGATCAGCATCGACAACGGCAGCGACGCCAGCAGGTCGACGCCATACTGGCTGGCCAGCTTCTCGCCGCCACCTTCACCGAACAGGTGTTCGGCATGGCCGCAATTCGAGCAGATATGCACAGCCATGTTCTCGACCACGCCCAGCACCGGAATGTTGACCTTACGGAACATTTCCACGCCCTTCTTGGCATCCAGCAGAGCCAGGTCCTGCGGCGTGGTGACGATCACCGAACCGACCACCGGCACCTTTTGTGCCAGGGTCAGCTGGATGTCACCGGTACCCGGTGGCATATCGATCACCAGGTAATCCAGGTCATCCCAAGCGGTCTGGGTGACCAGTTGCAGCAGCGCGCCCGACACCATCGGACCACGCCATACCATTGGCGTGTTGTCGTCGGTGAGGAAGGCCATCGACATCACTTCCACGCCGTGGGCCTTGATCGGCACGAACCACTTCTGCTCGCGAATCTTTGGACGGGTACCCTCGGCGATACCGAACATCACACCCTGACTGGGGCCGTAGATATCGGCATCGAGGATACCTACCCGGGCACCCTCGCGCGCGAAGGCCAAGGCCAGGTTGGCTGCGGTGGTCGACTTGCCCACACCGCCCTTGCCCGAGGCCACGGCGATGATGTTCTTGACGTTGGCCATGGCTGGCACTTGGGCCTGGGCCTTGTGCGCAGCCACCACGCAGTCGATCGAAACTTGGGCACCAGTGACACCCTCAAGGCCGCCGATGGCGGTCTGCAGCACCTGGGCCCAGCCGTTCTTGAACAGCCCAGCGGCATAACCCAACTGCAACTGCACGCTGACCTGCCCGCCCTGGATATCGATGGCGCGCACGCAGCCGGCGCTGACCGGGTCCTGGTTCAGGTAGGGGTCGGTGTACTGGCGAAGCACGCCTTCAACGGCGGCACGGGTGACGGCACTCATGGAGACTCCCATTGGCAAACTGAATGTAAAACAGCCGCCTATCCTAACCCGTCAATCGTCAGCAGATACGCTTGCGGGGTGAAATATCTTCGCCAGCCCTTTATAGTGGCCGATCATCCTCATTTTTACCCCGTAGCCAGATAAGTAGCCGAGCCACCATGTCCGAGCCACGCCAGATTCTCGTCACCAGCGCCCTGCCCTATGCCAATGGATCGATCCATCTCGGCCATATGCTGGAGTACATCCAGACGGACATGTGGGTGCGCTTCCAGAAGCTGCGCGGCAACCAGTGCATCTATGTCTGCGCCGATGACGCCCACGGTTCGGCCATCATGCTGCGCGCCGAAAAGGAAGGCATCACCCCGGAACAGCTGATCGCCAACGTCCAGGCCGAGCACAGCAGCGATTTCGCCGACTTCCTGGTGGACTTCGACAACTTCCACTCCACCCACAGTGAAGAGAACCGCGAGCTGTCGAGCCTGATCTACTCGCGCCTGCGTGAAGCCGGGCACATCGCCACCCGTTCGGTGACCCAGTACTTCGACCCGGAAAAAGGCATGTTCCTCGCCGACCGCTTCATCAAGGGCACCTGCCCGAAGTGCGCGGCCGAAGACCAGTACGGCGACAACTGCGAAAAATGCGGCGCCACTTACGCACCTACTGAGCTGAAGAACCCCAAGTCAGCGATCTCCGGTGCCACCCCGATACTGCGTGATTCCCAGCACTTCTTCTTCAAGCTGCCAGACTTCCAGGCCATGCTGCAGCAATGGACCCGAAGCGGCACCCTGCAGGACGCGGTAGCCAACAAGCTGGCGGAATGGCTGGATTCCGGCCTGCAGGAGTGGGATATCTCCCGCGACGCGCCGTACTTCGGCTTCGAGATCCCGGGTGAGCCTGGCAAGTACTTCTACGTATGGCTGGATGCGCCGATCGGCTACATGGCCAGCTTCAAGAACCTCTGCGCACGCCGCCCGGAACTGGACTTCGACGCCTTCTGGAACGAGGGTTCCAAGGCCGAGCTGTACCACTTCATCGGCAAGGATATCGTCAACTTCCACGCCCTGTTCTGGCCAGCCATGCTCGAAGGCGCCGGCTTCCGCAAGCCGACCGCGGTCAACGTGCACGGCTACCTGACGGTCAACGGCGCCAAGATGTCCAAGTCGCGCGGCACCTTCATCAAGGCCCGCACCTATCTGGACCACCTGCAGCCGGAATACCTGCGTTACTACTATGCGGCCAAGCTGGGCCGTGGCGTCGACGACCTGGACCTGAACCTGGAAGACTTCGTGCAGAAGGTCAACTCCGACCTGGTCGGCAAGGTCGTCAACATTGCCAGCCGTTGCGCCGGTTTCATCCACAAGGGCAACGAAGGCGTGATGGTAGGCGGTGATGCCGCGCCTGAGCTGACCGAAGCCTTCCTGGCTGCCGCGCCCTCCATCGCCGAAGCCTATGAGGCCCGTGACTTTGGCCGCGCCATGCGCGAAATCATGGCACTGGCCGACCGCGCCAACGCCTGGATCGCCGACAAGGCACCGTGGTCACTGGCCAAGCAGGAAGGCAAGCAGGATGAAGTCCAGGCCATCTGCGCCCAAGGCATCAACCTGTTCCGCCAGCTGGTGATCTTCCTCAAACCGGTACTTCCGGTGCTGGCGGCTGACGCCGAGGCATTCCTCAACGTGGCCCCGCTGACCTGGAACGACCACCTGACACGCCTGGAAAACCACCCGCTTAACCCGTTCAAGGCCCTGATGAGCCGTATCGAGCCGGCCAAGGTCGAAGCCATGATCGCTGCCAGCAAGGAGGACCTGCTGGCTGCCGAAGCCAATGCCCCGGCGGGCAATGGCGAACTGACCAAGGACCCGCTGTCGGCAGAGATCGAGTTCGATACCTTCGCGGCCGTCGACCTGCGCGTGGCGCTGATCGTCAAGGCTGAAGCCGTAGCGGGTGCCGACAAGCTGCTGCAACTGACCCTGGACATTGGTGACGAGCGCCGCAACGTGTTCTCCGGCATCAAGTCGGCCTACCCAGACCCGTCCAAGCTGGAAGGCCGCCTGACCATGATGGTAGCCAACCTCAAACCACGGAAGATGCGCTTTGGCGTGTCCGAGGGCATGGTCATGGCTGCCGGCCCTGGCGGTGAAGAAATCTACCTGCTGAGCCCGGACAGCGGCGCCAAGCCAGGCCAGCGCATCAAGTAACTCCCCTGCGGGCCATTGTGGGAGCGGCCTGCCCGCTCCCACAATACGCAGGCCCCTTCATGTCAAATCCGGACAATCGCCCTGATTCCCGGCTATCGTCATCTCATGAATGACTACATCCTGGTCCTGATCAGCGCCGCACTGATCAATCACCTGTGCCTGCTCAGACAGCCACTCTCCGGGTTGCAACTACAGGTGCACGGCCTGGCCTGCGCCCTGTGCATTGCCTTGGGCGTAATCGGCGCGCAACTGCTGGCGTACGCCGTACTTGCCCCGTTGCACATCCACGATCTTGCCCTGTTCCTGCTATTGCCTTGGCTGGCTTTGCTCGCCTGGGGCCTGCCCTGGCTACTGGCCAAGTGGCGCCCAACCTGGCCCGTAGTGGGGTTGCCAGCGCTGCTGTTGAGCAATGCCGCAGCGCTTGGGGTGGCTCTACAACAGGCAAGCGACGACGTCAGCTGGCCAACCGCGCTACTCCAAGGCTTGCTGACGGCTGGCGGCTTCTGGCTGACGCTGATGGTGTTCGCCGACCTGCACCAGCGCAGCGTCCACGCCGATATCCCCGACGCGCTGCGCGGCCTGCCCATCCAATTGATCGGTGCCGGGGTAATGGCCATGGCGTTTTCCGGCTTCAACGGGATGTTTGGCCAATGAGCAGCCCCGATCCGCGCCTGCGCACCAGCATGGGCCTGGTGTTGCTCGCCTGCACGCCTGGACTGCTGGCGCTAATGTGGCTGCATGGCTGGGGCATGGTGCTGAACCTGTTGCTGTGTGCCAGTGCCGCGCTGCTGTGCGAAGCATTGCTGCTGGCACTGCGCAATCAATCACTGAGCCAGGCGCTAAACGACGGCAGCGCACTGGTAACCGCCGTGCTACTGGCGGCCGCCCTGCCCACCCTGGCGCCATGGTGGCTGCCGGTCATCGCGGCATGTGTTGCGATCGGCATCGGCAAGCAGGCCTATGGTGGGGTCGGGCGAAATCTGTTCAATCCGGCCATGGTGGGTTACGCCTTCGTGCTGCTCAGCTTCCCATTGCAGATGAACCATTGGCCGGCACAGGCCCCGGGCCTGCTCGACAGCCTGCAGCAGGTGTTCGCTGGGGGCGATCAGATTGATGCCTGGGCCCGTCCGACATTGCTCGACGGCCTACGCCACAACCGCAGCCTGACCATTGACGAGCTGTTTGCCAGCCATCCGGGCTTTGGCAGCATTGGTGGGGCAGGCAGCGAATGGGTCAACCTGGCATTCCTGCTTGGCGGCCTGTTTTTGTTGCAGCGCAAGGTGATCAGTTGGCATGCACCGGCAGGTTTGCTGGCAGGGCTATTGATATTCAGCCTGTTGGGCTGGAATGGTTCGGGGTCGGACTCCAATGGCTCGCCTTTGCTGCACCTGTTTTCCGGCTCGACCATGCTGGCAGCATTCTTCATTGCGACCGAGCCGGTGTCCGGCCCCAGAAACGACTGGGCCAAGTTGTGCTTCGGCCTGGGAACAGGGCTGCTCATCTACCTGATTCGTACCTGGGGCAGCTACCCGGATGGCACCGCGTTCGCCGTCCTGCTGATGAACCTTTTGGCACCGGCACTCGAGCGCGTGGCTGTGCAACGTCAGCAGGCAGCCCGATGAAGCATGGAGCTCGGGATGTGGGCCTGCTGCTACTGACTGGAGTATTGGCAGTGTCAGTCACCCTGGCCTGGCGGCAGTGGACCAGCCCGGCCATCGCCAGCGCCGAAAAACAAATGCAAAGCCGCCAGCGGCTGGCCGTGCTGCCCGAAGGCAGCTATGACAACCAGCCCCTGGAAAGCCCACTGCCAAGGCCCGCCGCACAGCGGCCCAACAGCCGTATCCTGGCGGCTTACCGTGCCACTATGGCAGGCAAGCCAAGCGCCATAGTTCTGGTCACACAGGCGCAGGGATATGTCGGGCCAATCGTGCTGAGCGTCGCGATCGCCACAGACGGCCGGCTGATCGGCAGCCAGGTCGTCGAACAACAGGAAAGTCCCGGGCTGGGCGCTCACCTGGCTGACCCACAGCTGCAGTGGCTGAAACAGTTCGACAACCGCCATCAGGGCGATCACTGGGCGCTAAAGCGGGACCAGGGTGATTTTGACCAGTTGGCCGGCGCAACCGTGACCTCGCGGGCAGTGATCGCCGCGTTGCAGGACGCACTGAATTATTTCGATGAGCAGCGTAGTGTATGGCTGGAGGGCGCCGCGCATGAATAGGTTTTGCCTGCTGGCCATGAGCCTCGCTCCCCTGTTGGGCGCCACCCGAACGCTGGGTGAAGGCGCGGCCATCGGCCTGTGCGCAGTGGTGATGGGATGCCTGCACCAACTGTTGCTGGCCCCCCTGCGTAAACGCGTCGCCAGCTGGGCATATGTACTGGCCAGCCTGCTGCTACTGGCAGCTCTGGCCAGCTGCCTGCAGTTGGCCATGCGGGCCTGGCTGCTACCACTGGCCATTGCACTGGGTCACTATCCCGCATTGTTGTGCCTGCAATGCCTGGCCAGTGACCATCTGCTTCCTGACCAACGCCGCTGGCACGTGCTCGCAAAGCACCTCGGCGCTGTCTTTGCCAGTTGCCTGCTGCTGGGCGCCAGCCGCCAATGGCTGGCTGACCATACCGAGCTGCACCTGGCCAGCCTCGCCCCCGGTGCGCTACTGCTGCTGGGATTGCTGTTGGCCTTGTACAATCGCCTGCGTCCGGGCTCTGCCCATCCACATCGTCAAGGAAAGCCCTGATTTCATGAATGCCGCCAAACGCCTGGAGATTTTTCGCAGGCTGCACGAAGACAACCCCGACCCAAAGACCGAACTGGCCTACACGACCCCGTTTGAACTGCTGGTCGCCGTGACACTGTCCGCGCAATCCACCGACGTCGGCGTCAACAAGGCCACTGCCCGCCTGTTCCCCGTCGCCAACACCCCCGAGGCCATCTATGCCCTGGGCGTTGAAGGCCTTAGCGAATACATCAAGACCATCGGCCTCTACAACAGCAAGGCCAAGAATGTCATAGAAGCGTGCCGGCTGCTGATCGAGCGCCACGACAGCCAGGTACCGCAAACCCGCGAAGCGTTGGAAGCGCTGCCCGGCGTCGGCCGTAAAACCGCCAACGTGGTGCTTAACACCGCGTTTCGCCAACCGGCGATGGCAGTGGACACCCATATCTTCCGGGTGAGTAACCGCACGGGTATCGCGCCAGGTAAAACGGTGCTGGAAGTGGAAAAGAAACTGCTCAAGTTCGTACCAAAGGATTACCTGCTCGATGCCCACCACTGGCTGATCCTGCACGGGCGCTATGTGTGCCAGGCGCGCAAGCCACGGTGCGGCAGCTGCAGGATCGAAGATTTGTGCGAGTACAAGCACAAAACCTCCGACGATTGAGCCGATAGGCAGAAACCAATCACGTCGATTGAAAAAATCTTTTTTACCAGCGTCTGCTTTCTGGTTATAAGGACGGCCAATGGCCCCTTGGCTTGGAGCGACTCATGAGTACCGATAAAGACGACCTGTCGATCGATGATGATTTTGTTGCCGCAGACGATGACGCGGAACCACAGGTTGAAACCGCAAAGACCAACCTGAGCAAACGCCGCACCATCGACAACATGCTAGAAGAACGGCGCCTGCAGAAGCAGCTGGCCGATTTCGATTACGACCTTTAGTTCTGGCCCTTTAGTCATGGATCGTTAGCCTTGGCAAAGCCTCCTGGCTGGAGGCTTCAAGGCCTGGCGGTCAGTTCAAACCTTGCCGTTGCGCCAGCTCGATCAGGTCAACCAGTGACCGTGCATTGAGCTTGAGCAAGAGCCGCGACTTGTAGGTACTGACCGTCTTGTTGCTGAGGTACATGCTGTCGGCAATCTCCTTGTTCGAACGCCCTCGCGCCAGTTGTTGCAGCACGGTCATCTCTCGCGCAGAAAGGCGATTCACCATATCCGTCTCACTGCTCGCGCCCCTGCCACGTGACGCATGCAAGGCCTGGTTGGGGAAGTAGCTGTAACCCGACAACACAGCCTTGATAGCGCTAAGCAGCTCGGTAAGCTCCTGCTGCTTGCACACGTAACCCGCCGCCCCCGCCTGCATGCAGCGCATCGAAAAGTTACCGGGAGCCTGCGACGTCAGCACCAGCACCTTGCTACCCGGGCTGAATGTCGCCATGCGGGCGATCACCTCCAGGCCATCCAGTTTCGGGATACCGATATCCAGCACCACAATATCCGGCAGGTGTTGCCGTGTCAGCTGCAGCGCAGCCACCCCATTGTCAGTCTCCGCCACAACGTCATACCCATGCCGCTCCATCAGCATGCGTACGGCCAGGCGTATGACCGGATGATCATCCACGATAAGCACTTTATTCATGCGATATCCATACATTGTTGTTGCTTTGGCACGCCACGATAACCGACAGGACGCTTGCTGGCGCGGCGATTTACCAGTGAAAGCCATGGACAGACAAAACCTACAGAGCTTACAGAAACTTCCTACACATTAAGACTATGGTTGTAACAAACAAATTACTTATTACCGAAAGAAACGGTACCACCCACTAACATAAACGCACCAGTTGAATACTGATCTTCAGCAGAGGAGAACTTCCGACTCGAACGCGTTGAAAAATCAACACAACTAGGTTCTCTGACGATCATTCCTCCCCCGGGAAAGAATCCAGCCTTTAGTTGAGTACAGCAGTAAGGTAAAGATGGACAAAACCGCTGGAGACGGCCCCTATGACCCAAGCACAACCTGTCGCCCCGCTGACGATCATTGCCATCTTCGCGGGGATTATCGAAGCCTCCGCCCTTGCCACACTGCCATTTCTCGGCGAGTCCAGCCAAAAGCTCTACACCTGGTTCCTGGTAGGTTTTCCATTCTTTCTGACGGCACTGTTTTTTCTGACGCTCAACTTCAATTACAAGTCGTTCTACAGCCCGCTCCCCAACAACCCTGTACACGAAAACACGCCAGCACTGAACAGTGCGGCCACACCCGCTATTGCCAATGATGCCCGTGAGGCGGTACAGGGCGAGCCTGTTACATTCATGTTCTCCGGCCCCGACGCCTGTCGCATGATGGAACAACAACTCTTGCACGCTCTTGCCCACCCCCCCGAGCCGGCGCGAGTCTGGCGCTTTTGTAATCTGGATAGACGTCAATGTGCGCAGCTTTCGATCAGCGCACTTGAGGGCGATGATGTGAACCCTCGAAGTTGAACGACTCGCCTTTGCGCAGGCATAAAAAACCCCGGACTGAGCCGGGGTTTTCACGCACACCAGCAATCAGAGCAGCGAACGGCCCTTGTTGGCGGCAATGCGCATACGCAGCGCGTTGAGCTTGATGAAGCCAGCAGCGTCTTCCTGGTTGTAGGCACCACCATCTTCTTCAAAGGTGGCGATGTTGGCATCGAACAGCGAATCGTCCGACTTGCGGCCAACCACGGTCACATTGCCCTTGTACAGCTTCAGGCGCACCACACCATTCACGTTCACCTGCGAAGCATCGATCATCTGCTGCAGCATCAGACGCTCCGGGCTCCACCAGTAGCCGGTGTAGATCAGGCTGGCATACTTGGGCATCAGCTCATCTTTCAGGTGAGCGACTTCGCGGTCCAGGGTGATCGACTCGATGGCACGGTGGGCCTTGAGCATGATGGTACCGCCAGGCGTTTCGTAGCAACCGCGCGACTTCATGCCGACGTACCGGTTTTCGACGATGTCCAGGCGGCCGATGCCGTTGGCACCACCGATACGGTTCAGGTCGGCCAGAACGGTAGCCGGGGATTTCTCGACGCCGTCGATGGCAACGATGTCACCATTGCGGTAGGTCAGCTCGATATAGGTAGCCTGGTCCGGGGCGTTCTCAGGCGAGACACTCCAGCGCCACATGTCTTCTTCGTGCTCGGTCCAGGTATCTTCCAGGACACCGCCTTCATAGGAGATGTGCAGCAGGTTGGCGTCCATCGAGTACGGCGACTTCTTCTTGCCGTGGCGCTCGATCGGGATGCCGTGCTTCTCGGCGTAGTCCATCAGCTTTTCGCGGGACAGCAGGTCCCACTCGCGCCATGGGGCGATGACCTTGACGCCTGGCTTCAGGGCATAGGCACCCAGCTCGAAGCGCACCTGGTCGTTACCCTTGCCGGTGGCGCCATGGGAAATGGCGTCGGCGCCGGTTTCGTTGGCGATTTCGATCAGGCGCTTGGCGATCAGCGGACGGGCGATGGAAGTACCCAGCAGGTACTCGCCTTCGTAGACGGTGTTGGCGCGGAACATCGGGAACACGAAGTCACGCACGAACTCTTCGCGCAGGTCGTCGATGTAGATCTCTTTAACGCCCATTGCCTGGGCCTTGGCACGAGCCGGTTCGACCTCTTCGCCCTGACCCAGGTCAGCGGTGAAGGTCACCACTTCGCAGTTGTAGGTATCCTGCAGCCACTTGAGAATCACCGAAGTATCAAGGCCGCCGGAATACGCCAGTACGACCTTTTTTACGTCCGCCATGCCATCACTCCACGGGGTTGTACGGAAAGGGACCGATTCTACCGGCGTTGCGGATAAATTTACAGTGGGGCGACAGCTTCTGACGACAAAGCGACAGAAATTGTCGGAAGGGCGACTTGCCAGATCAACACGGAAATTTAACGCAAGGGTTGGCGCCCCATCCGGTCTCAGGGCGCCTTCGCCCCCGACGCGGGAGCAGCCGGAACGGCTGGAGCGGGAGCAGCCGGCGACACGGGCTCAACCGGTTTTTCCACCGCCTTTTCAACCTCCGCCACCCGATCCAGCTCGATATTCACCCGCCGATTACGCGCCCGGTTCGATGCACTGTTGTTCTTCGCCAGCGGATAACGCTCACCATGGAAGCGCACAGTAATCTGCTCTTGCGGCACACCGTGAGCCTTGAAGTAATCGGCCACGGCCAATGCGCGGCGGCGCGACAGGTCGCGGTTGGTCAGGCGGTTGCCACTGTTGTCGGAGTGGCCGTTGAGCTCGATATGGTTAACCGTAGGGTCGGCCTTCAGGTAGTCGACAATCACCTCCAGCCGCGCCTTGGCTGCTGCATCCAGCTCGTAACCGCCCCCAGGGAAGCCCACTTGAGTCTGGCGCACCTGGTCATAGTTCATCGGCAACAGCTTGCCGGCACAGACCTGATAGTCATTGTAGGCTTTGGCGAAGCTGACCGGCAGCACCCGCACCTCCATCGGCCTGCCCGCCTCACCGGTGTAGTTGCGCACGACGGTGCTACGCCCGTCGAGCAAACCGTTGATCAGCCGGCTGGCCTGCCCCTGGGAGGAGCTGAACAGCACACCGCTGCGGGCCATGCGCACATGGCCCAGGTTGATATCGCCACGCCCAGGTTGCCAAGGCGCTGCCGCGGCCAGCAGGCTGGCGGTGCCGGCACCCAGTACGTTGCTGTCCGAACGCAGCTGGAACACCGGCTGCTCGCCTGCCCGGCGCACGAACGTACCGCTGCCGAAACCTTCGATCGGTTGGCTCAGACGACACTCGAACTGGTCACCCTCGACCTGCCAGGCAATGTTCTCCATGCGCGTCTGGAAAGTCAGTGCGCCGGCCGGCAGGCTGGCGAACAGGGTCAACAGGGCTAGGTAACGCTGGCGCACGGGCGGCTCCACAATTTCTGACGGCTTACCAGCAGGCTATCGGACGCCGCGCGGAAAACTTGATAGCCGTGCTCGCCCCAGGGTTTTCCGGTAGGATTGGGGCTTGAGTTCGACCCGCCTGGAATCCCCAATGTCCGATCGCCTGACCCTCCTGCGCCCCGACGACTGGCACATCCATCTGCGCGATGGTGCCGTCCTGCCCCACACCGTTGGCGACGTGGCGCGTACCTTCGCCCGTGCCATCATCATGCCCAACCTCGTGCCGCCGGTGCGCAATGCCACCGAGGCCGGCGCCTACCGTGAGCGCATTCTGGCTGCCCGCCCGGCCGGCAGCCGCTTCGAGCCGCTGATGGTGCTGTACCTCACCGACAACATCAGCCCCGAGGACGTCCGCGCGGCCAAGGCCAGCGGTTTCGTGTACGCCGCCAAGCTGTACCCGGCCGGCGCCACCACCAACTCCGATTCCGGCGTGACCAGCATCGACAAGATCTTCCCGGCCATAGAGGCACTGGCGGAAGTGGGTATGCCGCTGCTGGTGCATGGCGAAGTGACCCGCAGCGAGATCGACGTGTTCGACCGCGAGAAGCGCTTCATCGACGAGCACTTGCGCCGTGTGGTCGAGCGCTTCCCGACGCTGAAAGTGGTGTTCGAACACATCACCACCAGCGACGCCGCGCAGTTCGTCACCGAGGCCCCGGCCAACGTGGGTGCGACCATCACCGCCCAGCACCTGCTGTACAACCGCAACCACATGCTGGTTGGCGGCATTCGTCCGCACTTCTACTGCCTGCCGATCCTCAAGCGCAATACCCACCAGGTGGCCTTGCTGGACGCCGCCACCAGCGGCAACCCGAAGTTCTTCCTCGGCACCGACTCGGCACCTCATGCCCGTCACGCCAAGGAAGCAGCCTGCGGTTGCGCGGGTTGCTACACCGCCTATGCGGCCATCGAGATGTACGCCGAAGCTTTCGAACAGCGTAACGCGCTGGACAAGCTGGAAGGCTTCGCCAGCCTGCACGGCCCGGCCTTCTATGGCCTGCCGGCGAACACCGACACCATCACCCTGGTCCGCGAAGAATGGACCGCTCCGGAAAGCCTGCCATTTGGCGAGCAAACCGTAGTCCCGCTGCGCGCTGGCGAAAAACTGCGCTGGCGCCTGCTGGAGGCAAACGCGTGAGCGAAGACCTTTACGAAGACGACCTGGAAACCCAAGGCAGCAGCGGTCCTCGCCACCCGATGGCCGAGCGCTTCCGCGGCTATCTGCCGGTCGTGGTGGATGTTGAAACCGGTGGTTTCAACAGCGCTACCGATGCGTTGCTGGAAATTGCCGCTGTCACCATCGGCATGGACGAGAAAGGCTTCCTGTTCCCCGAACATACCTACTTCCACCGAGTAGAGCCGTTCGAGGGCGCCAACATCGAGCCGGCCGCACTTGAGTTCACCGGGATCAAGCTGGACCACCCGCTGCGCATGGCGGTCAGCGAGGAAAGCGCGATGACCGACATATTCCGCGGCGTGCGCAAGGCCCTCAAGGCCAACGGCTGCAAGCGGGCGATTCTGGTCGGCCACAACAGCAGCTTCGACCTGGGTTTCCTCAATGCAGCAGTGGCGCGCAATGACCTGAAGCGCAACCCGTTCCACCCGTTCTCCAGCTTCGACACCGCCACCCTGGCGGGCCTGGCGTATGGCCAGACCGTGCTGGCGCGGGCCTGTCAGAGCGCCGACATCGACTTCGACGGGCGTGAGGCGCACTCGGCACGTTACGACACCGAGAAAACGGCTGAGCTGTTCTGCGGCATCGTCAACCGCTGGAAAGAAATGGGCGGCTGGCGCGATTTCAACGACTGATCTGCCAAAAGCATTCGCGGGCACGCCCGCTCCCACAGGTTAACCTTTGCCTTCAGGCATGCAGAGAATCTGTGGGGGCGGGCGCTCCCGCGAAGAGGCCGGCACAGGAAGGCAAAAAAAACCGGCCACGAAGGCCGGTTTTTTATGCACGCAGCAATTACAGCTTGCCAGCGTTCTCGCTCAGGTAGGCAGCAACGCCTTCAGGCGAAGCGTTCATGCCCTTGTCGCCTTTTTTCCAGTTGGCAGGGCAGACTTCGCCGTGCTCTTCGTGGAACTGCAGAGCGTCGACCAGACGCAGCAGCTCGTCCATGTTACGGCCCAGTGGCAGGTCGTTGACGATCTGCGAACGGACAACACCATTGGTATCGATCAGGAAGGCGCCACGGAAGGCCACGCCGCCTTCGGACTCGACGTCGTAGGCTTTGCAGATTTCGTGGGTCATGTCGGCAGCCAGGGTGTACTTCACCTGACCGATACCGCCGTTGTTGACCGGGGTGTTACGCCAGGCGTTGTGGGTGAAGTGCGAGTCGATCGACACGCCGATCACTTCCACGTTGCGCGCCTGGAAGTCAGGGATGCGGTTGTCCAGGGCGATCAGCTCGGACGGGCAGACGAAAGTGAAGTCCAGCGGGTAGAAGAACACCAGGCCGTACTTGCCCTTGATGGCCGAGGCCAGGTTGAAGCTATCGACGATCTCGCCATTGCCCAGCACGGCCGGAACGGTGAAATCGGGGGCTTTCTTACCAACGAGTACGCTCATTGTAATCTCCTGATGAGGGTGAAAAACCGTTTGCCGGGCCAGACGGGCTTGCCCGACATCCAACAAAGGCCGACCATCATACACGGCTTCTCATGACAGGCCGACTCCGTCGACAAAGCGACCGCCGGTCGCTCAAGCACACCCCTCTCAGAAAGATCTTTGACAAGCATTCTCATTAACATTAAGCTCCAACCCATCGACCCAACCAGCGATGGTCAGCCCTTATGTATGTGTGTCTTTGTGTCGGCGTTACCGACGGACAGATCCGCGATGCGATCTATGAAGGATGCTGCAGTTACAAAGAAGTGCGAGCCGCGACCAATGTCGCCAGCCAGTGCGGCAAATGCGCCTGCGTGGCCAAGCAGGTGGTCCGCGAGACCCTGACCGAACTTCAGGTCAGCCAGGCAGCCCTGCCCTACC
Organism: Pseudomonas sp. LTR0; assembly: GCF_036630035.1. Taxonomy (NCBI): domain Bacteria; kingdom Pseudomonadati; phylum Pseudomonadota; class Gammaproteobacteria; order Pseudomonadales; family Pseudomonadaceae; genus Pseudomonas; species Pseudomonas sp. LTR0. Next base: position 1,131,856 of record NZ_CP123734.1, on the reverse strand, counting down.
CCGTCGAATTTACCGCTGCCTGAACCCAGAATTTCAAGAACCGGACCTGGCGTCCGGTTTTTTTATGCCTGAAATTCAACAAGTTAGCGTTACAACGCGGTTCACAAACATTCTTATTCCTATTAATTTTCACTTATTATTCAAGAACTTAGGTTTGACACACCTAAGTATCGGGCTCAAACTTCACTGGATTGACACACTTCTACAGGGCAGGAACCCCGACATGAAAGGCGACGTAAGCGTCATCCAGCATCTCAACAAGATCCTCGGAAACGAGCTGGTCGCGATCAACCAGTACTTCCTGCACGCGCGCATGTACGAAGATTGGGGGCTGAACAAACTCGGCAAGCACGAGTACAAAGAATCCATCGATGAAATGAAGCACGCTGACAAACTGATCAAGCGTATTTTGTTCCTCGAAGGTATTCCTAACGTTCAGGACCTGGGCAAACTGCTGATCGGCGAGCACACCAAGGAAATGCTCGAGTGTGACCTGAAGATTGAACAGCAAGGCCTGGTCGACCTGAAGGCAGCCATCGCCCATTGTGAAACTGCTGGCGACTTCGGCTCGCGTGACGTGCTCGAAGATATCCTCGAGTCCGAGGAAGAGCACATCGACTGGCTGGAAACCCAACTGGGGCTGATCGACAAGATCGGTATCGAGAACTACCTGCAGTCGCAGATGGGCGAAGAGTAACTACTCGCCCCATAAAAAAACCCGCGATCAGCGGGTTTTTTTATGCTTGCCGGTAGATCAGGCTTCAGAAGCCTTGGCCTTGGCAGCCGCTTCCTTGATCAGGGTTTGCAGCTCACCGTTCTCGAACATTTCCAGCATGATGTCGCTGCCGCCAACCAGCTCACCGGCTACCCACAGTTGCGGGAAGGTCGGCCAGTTGGCGTATTTTGGCAGGTTGGCGCGAATTTCCGGGTTCTGCAGGATGTCGACGTAGGCGAACTTTTCGCCACAACCCATCACGGCCTGCGATGCACGCGCAGAGAAGCCGCACTGCGGGGCATTCGGCGAGCCTTTCATGTAAAGCAGAATGGTGTTGTTGGCAATCTGCTCTTTGATCGTTTCGATGATATCCATGTAGCACCTCGGCTGAACTATCCGACACAGTCGTCGGCACGGTGTCGCATTGTATCGGAAAGCCGAGCGCCGTGCTCGGCCTTGCCGTTCCTCAAGCGGCCTCGACCTGCACGGGTACGCCATTGAGCGCAGCGTTTCCGGAAACCTGGTCCCGAAAGCGTTCGTCGGTCAGGTCATTGGCACTCACGCCGGGTTGCGCCTGGGCGATCTGCATGTGCACGCCCTGACGACCATGACCAAAGCCGTGGGGCAAGCTGACCACACCGGGCATCATGTCTTCGCAGGCCTGCACCTCGACCTCCAGTGAGCCAGTACGCGAACGGATGCGCACGCGCTGGCCATCCTGCAGTTGCCGCTGCTGCAAGTCTTGCGGGTGCATCAACAGCTGATGCCGTGGCTTGCCTTTTACCAGGCGATGGAAGTTGTGCATCCACGAGTTGTTGCTGCGCACATGGCGACGCCCGATCAGCAGCAGTTCGCCCGGCACTGGTGGCGTCATTTGCGCCAGGCGCTGCAGGTCGTCAAGCAAAACCTGAGGGGCTGCTTCGACAGCCTTGCTGGCAGTCGTCAGCCGCCCCGCGAGGTTGCTGCGTAAAGGCCCCAGGTCAAGCCCATGCGGGTTATCGTCCAGTGCTGCCAAGGAGAGCTGCCAAGGCGTTGCTTCACCATAGCGCCCTTTGCGCAGGGCTTGATCAATCATCTGCGCAGGCGACCAGGTCGGTTTCAACTCCAACTCGGCACGCTTGGCAAACGCCTGGGCCAGGCCGACGAAGATTTCCCAGTCATGCAGTGCGCCCTCCGGCTTGGCCAGGATCGCCCGGTTGAAGCGCGTGACGTTGCGCACTGCCAGCAGGTTGAAGGTGCTGTCGTAATGGTCATTTTCCAGCGCTGAGGTGGAGGGCAGGATCAGGTCGGCATGGCGGGTGGTTTCGTTGATGTAGAGATCGATACTGAGCATGAAGTCCAAACCCTCCAGCGCTGCATCCAGCTGGCGACCGTTAGGCGTGGACAACACAGGGTTGCCGGCAACTGTCACCAGGGCGCGCACCTGCCCTTCACCCGATGTAAGCATTTCCTCGGCCAGGGCCGCCACCGGCAGCTCGCCGCCGTACTCGGGCAAGCCCGACACACGGCTTTGCCAGGCGTTGAAATGCCCGCCCGAGGTGGTCGCCACCAGGTCGACGGCAGGCTCCGTGCACAACGCGCCGCCTGTGCGGTCGAGGTTGCCGGTCACCAGGTTCACAAGTTGCACCAGCCAGTGGCAAAGGGTACCAAATGCTTGGGTCGAGACGCCCATGCGGCCGTAACACACGGCCTGCCCAGCAGCGGCGAAGTCGCGTGCCAGCTGGCGAATGTCCGCTGCAGCGATACCACACTGGGCACTCACGGCCTCGGCACTGAACGGCGCAATGGCCTCACGCACCTGCTGCAGGCCGTTGACCGGCAAGTGCGAGCCCCGCGCCAGGCCTTCTTCGAACAATGTGTTGAGCAAGCCGCACAACAGGGCTGCATCACCACCGGGGCGTATGAACAAATGCCTGTCAGCCATTGCCGCCGTTTCGCTACGTCGCGGGTCAACCACCACCAGGCGCCCACCACGCGCCCGAAGGGCCTTCAGGCGCTTCTCCACATCCGGAACGGTCATGATGCTGCCATTGGAGGCCAGTGGGTTGCCGCCAAGAATCAGCATGAATCCCGTGTGGTCGATGTCCGGAATCGGCAGCAGCAGCCCATGCCCGTACATCAGATGGCTGACCAGGTGTTGGGGCAACTGATCCACTGAAGTGGCAGAGAAACGGTTACGGGTCTTGAGCAGGCCCAGAAAGTAGTTGCTATGGGTCATCAAGCCGTAATTGTGCACACTCGGGTTGCCTTGGTAGACCGCCACGGCATTGCGCCCATGGGCCTGCTGGACCGCCCACAATTTTTCGGCCGCCAGTGCAAAGGCCTCATCCCAGCCAATGGCTTGCCAATGGTCGCCTACTCGCCTGTGTGGCTGGCGCAGGCGATCCGGGTCGTTCTGAATGTCCTGCAACGCCACGGCCTTGGGGCAGACATGGCCACGGCTGAACGGGTCCAGTGGGTCGCCCTTGATCGAGCTGATCAGGGCCCGCCCGTCCTGCTCATGGCTGACTTCGATGTTGAGCCCGCAGATCGCTTCGCACAGATGACAGGCACGGTGGTGCAGGGTCTTGGTCATGGCCGCCTCTGCCTTGTTGTTGTCGAACAGTGACTATGCGCCCGGCCCCTCCCCGCGGCCAGTGCGCTTCGCCGCGTGAATCCACCGACATCAGGCGCACGATTTACGACAGCCATTTGCCAAATTGCCAGCAAGCCGTGTACAACCTTGTGTAGCAAATAAAGAACAGCACAGCCAACGGGCAAAGACACCGTTTGCAACACCCTTTGCGATCAGGCCGCTTTTCCCCCCTTGGCTTCAGGCGACATTTACTTATAGTATTGCGCCTTTCCCTATTTCGTCCGCCCCGTGCGGCTTACGCCGCAGGTCATTCCCGTTGTCAAAAAAACCATACGGTCGACCTGCATACCGTTGCAGATAAGGTAGTCAATCATGAGCGCTAGGCACTTTCTCTCCCTGCTGGACTTCACCACCGACGAATTGCTCGGGGTGATCCGCCGCGGCATCGAGCTGAAGGACCTGCGTAAGCGAGGCGTGCTGTTCGAACCCCTGAAGAACCGTGTACTGGGCATGATCTTCGAGAAGTCCTCGACCCGTACCCGAGTGTCCTTCGAGGCCGGCATGATCCAGCTCGGCGGCCAGGCCATCTTCCTGTCGCCTCGCGACACCCAACTGGGCCGCGGCGAGCCGATTGGTGACAGCGCCATCGTGCTGTCGAGCATGGTTGATGTGGTGATGATCCGCACCCACGCCCACAGCACCCTGACCGAGTTCGCCGCCAAGTCGCGCGTGCCAGTGATCAACGGCCTGTCCGACGAATCGCACCCGTGCCAACTGCTGGCCGACATGCAGACCTTTGTTGAACACCGCGGCTCGATTCAGGGCAAGACCGTGACCTGGATCGGCGATGGCTTCAACATGTGCAACTCCTATATCGAAGCCGCCACGCAGTTCGATTTCCAGCTGCGCATCGCCTGCCCCGAAGGCTATGAGCCGGATCAACGTTTCATGGCACTGGGCGGCGACCGCGTGCAGATCATCCGGGATGCCAAGGAAGCTGTGCGTGATGCTCACCTGGTGGTCACCGATGTCTGGACTTCCATGGGTCAGGAGGAGGAAACTGCACGGCGCCTGGCGCATTTCGCACCTTACCAGGTCACCCGCGAACTGCTCGACCTGGCTGCACCCGATGTCCTCTTCATGCACTGCCTGCCCGCCCACCGTGGCGAGGAAATCAGCCAGGACCTGCTCGACGACCCACGTTCGGTCGCCTGGGACGAGGCTGAAAACCGCCTGCATGCACAGAAGGCGCTTCTCGAATTCCTTGTAGAACCGGCTTACCACCACGCATGAGTCAACCCCTACTGCTCAACCTGCGCAACCTCGCCTGCGGCTATGGCGACCAGCGCATCGTCCAGAACCTCAACCTGCACCTGAACGCAGGCGACATCGGTTGCCTGCTAGGTTCATCCGGTTGCGGCAAGACCACCACCCTGCGCGCCATCGCCGGTTTCGAGCCGGTGCACGAAGGTGAAATCCACCTGGGCGGTGAGGTCATTTCCCGGGCTGGCTTCACCCTGGCCCCGGAAAAGCGCCGCATCGGCATGGTGTTTCAGGACTACGCGCTGTTCCCGCATCTTACCGTGGCGCAGAACATTGCCTTTGGTATCGCCAAACACCCACGCCAGGCCGCCGTCATCGAAGAGATGCTGGAACTGGTCAAACTCGGCGGGCTGGGCGGTCGTTACCCGCATGAGTTGTCTGGTGGCCAGCAGCAACGTGTCGCCCTGGCCCGGGCGCTGGCGCCCGAACCGCAACTGTTGCTGCTTGACGAGCCGTTCTCGAACCTCGACGTAGAGCTGCGCCGTCGCCTGAGCCATGAGGTTCGCGACATTCTCAAAAGCCGCGGTACCAGCGCCATTCTGGTCACTCACGACCAGGAAGAAGCCTTTGCGGTCAGTGACCAGGTCGGTGTCTTCAAGGAAGGCCGCCTGGAACAGTGGGACACGCCCTACAACCTTTACCACGAACCGCAGACGCCATTCGTGGCGAGTTTCATCGGCCAGGGATACTTCATCCGTGGGCAAATGAGCAGCCACGAAGCGGTCAATACCGAAGTGGGTGAGCTGCGCGGTAACCGCGCCTACATCATGGCGCCGGGCAGCTCGGTGGATGTACTGCTGCGCCCGGATGATATCGTGCATGCACCAGGCAGCGCGCTACTGGCAAACATCGTGGGCAAGAGCTTCCTCGGGGCATCGACGCTCTATCGCTTGCAGTTGCCCACCGGTAGCCAGCTGGAAGCGATCTTCCCTAGCCATAACGACCACGAGGTCGGTGAGAATGTGGAGATTGCAGTGAAGGCCGATCACCTCGTGCTATTCCCTGTACCGGGTAGCGTTGCGGCACAGTTGCCACGCCAGGAGAATGGCGTGCGTCGTTACAGTTCGGCGACTTGACTTCAGCGCCAGGGGGCCGCCAAGCGGCCCCCTGTTCTCAGCCTCGACCAATCCCGGCGAACGAGCCCTGCGTATACTCCGCCAGCACCGCCGCTGCCAACTCCACTTCCAGGCCACGCCGACCGGCGCTGACATGGATAGTTGCAAAATTCTGCGCCGAGTCATCGATAAAGGTCCGCAGACGCTTCTTCTGGCCTAGTGGGCTGATCCCGCCCACCAGGTAACCGGTCGCCCGCTGCGCCGCCGCCGGGTCGGCCATCTCGCACTTCTTTACCCCGGCAGCATGGGCCAGGGCCTTGAGGTCCAAGGTCCCCACCACAGGCACAACCGCTACCAGCAATTCTCCTTTCTCGCTGCTTGCCAGCAACGTCTTGAACACCTGTTGCGGGTCGAGCCCGAGCTTTTCTGCCGCCTCCAGGCCATACGACGCCGACTTCGGGTCATGTTCATAACTGTGCACACGATGCTCAGCACGGTGCTTTTTCAACAGGTCTAGGGCGGGGGTCATGCAAGGGCTCCAGTCAGGGACGACTCGGCGGCTACTTTAGGACAATTCCTACATCCCAGCTAGCGCACCGCGATCGCGCGCCTCTAGTACGGGATCCGCATCTTATTCTAGCGGCCATATCGTGACTGACCGTTCACTTTCGACCTTTGACATCAGCGTTTCTTGTCTATATTTTTTCGTTTCTGAATAAGCGGTGCACTTTTAAGGTGCATTTCCTACATCATCCGGGGTCAATGGGGATAGACACCGGGTTTTGCTGTCGAGCGCTACGCGCCTCACAACAAAAAAAACGAGGTCATACATGACGACTGCTCTGCACCAACCCACGCTGTCCAGCCAGTGCCTGGCCGAGTTTCTCGGCACCGCCCTGCTCATCTTCTTCGGTACCGGCTGCGTCGCCGCGCTCAAGGTTGCCGGCGCCAGCTTCGGGCTTTGGGAGATCAGTATCATCTGGGGCGTGGGCGTCAGCATGGCCATCTACCTCACCGCCGGTATTTCCGGTGCGCACCTGAACCCAGCCGTAAGTATCGCCCTTGCACTGTTCGCAGGGTTCGACAAGCGCAAGCTGCCCTTCTACATGCTGGCCCAGGTATGCGGCGCATTCTGTGGCGCGGCACTGGTCTACACGCTGTACAGCAGTCTGTTCTTCGATTTCGAACAGGCCCACGCCATGCTGCGCGGTAGCGAAGGCAGCCTGGAGCTGGCCTCTGTGTTCTCCACCTACCCGCACCCGTCCCTGTCCACCAGCCAGGCATTTCTGGTCGAAGTGGTGATCACTGCCATTCTGATGAGCGTGATCATGGCCCTGACCGACGACAACAACGGCCTTCCGCGCGGTGCCATGGCCCCGCTGCTGATCGGCCTGCTGATTGCGGTGATTGGTAGCGCCATGGGCCCTTTGACTGGCTTTGCGATGAACCCGGCCCGCGATTTCGGGCCAAAACTCATGACATTCCTGGCCGGTTGGGGCGAAATCGCCTTCACTGGCGGGCGGGATATTCCTTATTTCCTGGTTCCGGTATTTGCACCGATCGTTGGCGCCTGCCTGGGTGCAGCGAGCTATCGCGGCCTTATTGCACGCAACCTGCCAGTAGCGCCCGCCGCGATCCCAGAGACAAATGACATTCGCCAGGGCGATACTCAAGCCAATTGATGCCGCCACCACGCGCAGCCCTGACCCTCTATTCTTGCAAGGCCTACGACCATGACAGACACCCAGGATAAGAACTACATCATCGCCCTGGACCAGGGCACCACCAGTTCGCGGGCGATCATTTTCGACCGTGACGCCAATGTTGTGGGTACCTCCCAGCGCGAGTTCGCACAGCACTACCCACAGGCGGGTTGGGTCGAACATGACCCGATGGAGATTTTCGCCACACAAAGCGCGACCATGGTCGAGGCCCTGGCCCAGGCAGGCATCAGCCACGCTCAGGTCGCCGCACTGGGCATTACCAACCAGCGCGAAACCACTGTGGTGTGGGACAAGGAAACCGGGCGCCCGGTGTACAACGCCATTGTCTGGCAATGCCGCCGCAGCACCGAGATCTGTGCCCAGCTCAAGCGTGACGGCCATGAAGGCTACATTCGTGAAACCACCGGCCTGGTCACCGACCCGTATTTCTCCGGCACCAAGCTGAAGTGGATCCTCGACAATGTCGACGGCGCCCGTGAGCGCGCCGAGCGTGGTGAACTGCTGTTCGGCACCATCGACACCTGGCTGATCTGGAAATTTACCGGTGGCAAGGTTCACGTCACCGACTACACCAACGCCTCGCGCACGCTGATGTTCAACATCCACAGCCTGCAGTGGGACGACAAGCTGCTGGAAATCCTGGGCATCCCACGGCAAATGTTGCCTGAGGTGCGCCCCTCTTCTGAAGTGTATGGCCACACCAAGAGCGGCATAGCCATCGCCGGTATCGCCGGCGACCAGCAATCGGCACTGTTCGGCCAGATGTGCGTGGAGCCGGGCCAGGCCAAGAATACCTACGGCACTGGCTGCTTCCTGTTGATGAACACGGGTGACCAGGCGGTGAAGTCGTCCCACGGCCTGCTCACTACCATTGCCTGCGGCCCGCGTGGTGAGGTGGCCTATGCACTGGAAGGCGCGGTATTCAATGGTGGCTCTACCGTGCAATGGCTGCGTGACGAACTGAAGATCGTCAACGACGCCCTGGATACCGAGTACTTCGCCAGCAAGGTCAAGGACAGCAACGGCGTGTACCTGGTACCAGCCTTTACCGGCCTGGGCGCCCCATACTGGGACCCGTATGCCCGCGGTGCGTTGTTCGGCCTGACACGTGGCGTGAAGGTGGACCACATCATCCGCGCCGCACTGGAGTCCATCGCCTACCAGACCCGCGATGTCCTCGACGCCATGCAGCAGGACTGTGGCCAGCGCTTGTCCGAACTGCGTGTGGACGGTGGTGCAGTGGCCAACAACTTCCTCATGCAGTTCCAGGCCGACATCCTCGGCACCTGCGTGGAGCGGCCGCAAATGCGCGAAACCACGGCACTGGGCGCCGCCTATCTGGCTGGCCTGGCCTGTGGCTTCTGGAGTGGCCTGGACGAGCTGCGCGACAAGGCGATCATCGAGCGCGAGTTCAGCCCGCAGTTGGACGAAACGCAGAAAGAAAAGCTGTATGCCGGCTGGAAGAAAGCAGTCAAGCGTACCCGTGACTGGGAAGATCACGAGGCATGATACCTGTGGGGGCCGCCATACGGCCCCCATCGTCCACTGGCCGTCATCCCTTTCCTACGGCATCATTGCAGAATTTGTCCGGCAGCCCCAAAGGACCGCCCATGAATCTGCCCCCCCGCCAACAACAAATCCTCGAACTGGTGCGCGAACGCGGCTATGTCAGTATCGAGGAAATGGCGCAGCTATTCGTTGTCACTCCCCAGACTATCCGGCGCGACATCAACCAGCTTGCCGAGCTCAACCTGCTACGCCGCTACCACGGCGGTGCGGCTTACGATTCAAGCATCGAAAATACCGCCTACGCCATGCGTGCCGACCAGATGCGCGACGAAAAACAGCGCATTGCCGACGCCGTGGCCCGACAGATTCCCGACCATGCCTCGCTGTTCATCAACATCGGCACCACCACCGAGTCGATTGCCCGGGCACTGCTCAACCACAGCCACCTGAAAGTCATCACCAACAACTTGCACGTGGCTGCGATCCTGGCCGCCAAGGACGATTTCGAAGTGCTGGTGGCGGGTGGCACGGTGCGCCGAGATGGTGGTGTAGTCGGCCAGGCCAGTGTCGATTTCATCAACCAGTTCAAGGTCGACTTCGCCCTGGTGGGCATCAGCGGTATCGACGAGGATGGCAGCCTGCTCGATTTTGACTATCAGGAAGTGCGGGTGTCGCAAGCCATCATTGCCAATGCCCGACAAGTGATCCTCGCGGCCGATTCCAGCAAATTCGGGCGCAATGCCATGGTGCGTCTGGGCTCGATCGACCTGGTCGACTGCCTGGTGACCGACCAGACACCGACCCCAACCCTTACCCAATTGTTGAACCAGAACAAGATCAGGCTTGAGGTGGTTTGAGGGCTGGCGGGTGCATACAGCCAGATATGTGGCGGCCGTGAGATCAAATGCGGCCCGCGCGGCGCATCGCGAGCGAGGCTCGCGCCTGCATCGTTTTCGGGCCAGTTATGCCTGAGACAGCGCGCGCGCCCAGAACCCTGGCCGCCCCTAAATTTTCGTAAATGTTCACTTCATTGTCATTTGATCAGTTTTTTCTATAGAGACTGACTGGCGACCGGCTTTCTGTTGCGCTAATATTTTCGCAAACGAACATCAATGTTCATATTCGATGTGAACAGCCCCAGGAGGCCTTGCCCGTGTCCCAGCCAGTTTCGTCCCAGCCCCCAACAGCCGACTGTTATGACCTTGCCGTGATCGGCGGTGGCATCAATGGCGTGGGCATCGCTGCCGACGCCGCTGGTCGCGGCTTGAAGGTCTTCCTTTGCGAAAAGGACGACCTGGCCCAACACACGTCGTCAGCCAGCAGCAAACTGATTCACGGTGGCTTGCGCTACCTGGAGCACTACGAATTTCGCCTCGTACGCGAGGCATTGGCTGAACGCGAAGTGCTGCTGGCCAAGGCGCCGCACATCGTCAAACCTATGCGCTTCGTGCTTCCGCACCGCCCGCACCTGCGCCCTGCCTGGATGATCCGCGCCGGCCTGTTCCTCTACGACCACCTGGGCAAGCGCAAGCGTCTGGGCGCCTCGCGTAGCCTGCGCTTCGGCCCGGGATACCCGCTTAAGCCAGCAATCACCCGCGGCTTCGAATACGCCGACTGCGCTGTCGATGACGCCCGCCTGGTGGTACTCAACGCCATGGCGGCACGTGAGCTAGGCGCACTTATCCACACCCGCACCCGCTGCTTGCGCGCCGAACGTGTAAAGGGCTTGTGGCAGGTAGAACTGCAGCACGCCGATGGCACCCTCCAGACGATCCATGCCCGCGCACTGGTCAACGCCGCCGGCCCGTGGGTGGCCAGCTTCATCAAGGACGACCTCAAGCTCGAGGCGCCTTACGGCATCCGCCTGATCCAGGGCAGCCACCTTATCGTGCCGCGCCTGTATGAAGGTGAACATGCCTACATTCTGCAGAACGAAGACCAGCGCATCGTCTTCTGCATCCCGTATCTGGACCGCTTTACCCTGATCGGCACCACTGATCGGGAATACAGCGGCGACCCGGCCGCGGTCGCCATTACCGAGCAGGAAACACACTACTTGTTGAAGGTGGTCAACGAGCACTTCAACCATCAACTGAGCCCAGCCGACATCCTGCATACCTACTCCGGCGTTCGACCGCTGTGCAACGATGAATCGGACAACCCTTCGGCAGTGACCCGGGACTACACACTCGCCCTTTCGGCGGACGAAGGCCAGGCACCGTTACTGTCTGTGTTCGGCGGCAAGCTCACCACCTACCGCAAGCTGGCCGAATCGGCCATGGCCGAACTCAAGCCCTTCTTCACCCAGATGCGCGGCGCCTGGACTGCCAGTGCGCCACTGCCGGGCGCAGAGGGCATGACAACGGTACAGGCGCTGATCGATGCCGTACTGGCACGTTGCGGCTGGTTGCCTGTTGACCTGGCCAAACGCTGGGTGCTCACCTACGGCAGCCGCGTGTGGCGGCTGCTTGATGGCGTTCACGGCCCCGAAGACCTCGGGCAGGCTATCGGCGCCGGGCTGTTCACCCGCGAGGTGGACTACCTGCTGGAGGAGGAATGGGCAGAGCAAACCGCTGACATTATCTGGCGTCGCACCAAGCTGGGCCTGTCGCTGACCGCGCAGGAGCAGATGGCCCTGGGGGCGTATCTGCAGCAAGCCCGCAAGGTGCGCACAAATAGCCGCGCAGCCTGATACCGACGGTGAAGCCCTCTTGATTCGTCAAGGGGGCGTATTCGCCCAGCGCTCATAGGCTTCACGCGCCAACCGCGCCAGCAATGCCCGCTCGCTGCGATCGTAATCAGTTTTCAGTGCTTCACAGCGTTGCAGAAACTCGCTTTCGTTGATCACTTGCTCATCTACCTGAGCCTGCAGGGCTTCCATGCGCTGGTGCAGTGGCTGTACCAGTTCTTCAAATCGCTGCGCATGAAACTCTCGCGCGTATTGCTCCCAGAAAGGCCGCTGTGCCAACGAGGCTATCAGGGCATCCGTCGTCTCAGTTTGCAAAACCGCGTCCTGGACCCGCAGCACATCGCTGGTGGTTACGTTTGCAAAACCTGGGTAATGCATTTCGTCGAGCTCGATCGGCAAGCCCAAGGGACGCGCAAGCCGCTGTCGGTAAAAAAGCCGTGTCTCGATTTCATCGATATGAGGGGCGTGCTCGGCATGCATGCGTTGAACGTGTAAAGTCGCGTGACGGTCGACCTCGTCCAGGCGAAACAAACCACGCGCCAGGCTTAGCAAACGGGCTTCCATCCGACTGCCATGCGCGTCTTCGACGGCGCGCAGCACCAGAACCCCAAGCTCCATCTGCTCCAGCAACAGCAGCAGGCGGTCTTCACAACTGCGTGGACCAGATGCCTCTAGAAACAACTGATGACGCAACTGCTCGTGCTGCTCACACGTTTCAAGAATTCGCCAGATTCGGCTGCGGTAATGCCCAGGGTGCTGTTCAAAGTCCTCACCATGGACGAAGTCTGCCAGAAAGCGGAACATTCCATCTGATTGCGGTTCCTCAAGCAGGGCTGTCCATATGGCCTGCTGGCGATCACGTTCAGCGCCGGCTGTACTGTTGGCCCAGGTATTGAAAAGGTCACTGTCAATGGCGCGATGGCGTGCGGACGCTGACCCCCACTGCCCCGGGGTCACACTTCGAGCCTCATCGAGCAGCAATGCGTCAGCTTCGCCAAGTGGATTATCGTGCAAGGACAACTGATGCACCTGCAGGCGCAGCTGCTGCAACTCTCGGCGCAGCGTGCGAATGTTGTTGTTTCGCAAGTCTATGTGGGCACGAAATGAAATCCGCTCAGGCAACGCCTCAAGGCCAGCAGAGCGCAAGTTGACTTCACGCAAATTGCCCAGGCGCGTCAGTACCGGCGCCCTTCCCAGCGGGTTGTGGCTGAGGTCGAGGTACCGCAGCGCGCTCATCCCGGCAAGACGCAACTCACCGGCCTCATCCATGATCACGCTGTTGCGGCGCAGGTTTAGCTGCCGCAGGCGGGGCATATGTTCAATGCCGTGAGGGATCGCAGTCAGGCGATTGCCGGACAGGTCGAGCTCAATCAGGTTGGGAAAACGTCGAAGGAAGTCCCCATTGATTTCACCAAGGCGCAGGTCACTGAGGATCAGCCGTCGCACATGATCAAAGCTCACCCCCTCCGGTAATTCGGGCAGACTACCGATACGCTCTCCGCTGATGATAAGCGCGTAGTCCCCGGCCTCGTCGGTTATCTTGCGCCGCCAGCTTCGCCGAACGGCAGTAGCGACCCGACGGCGGCGCAGCGCGTCCAGTGGGTTACTGGCATCCCTGCGCCATTGGCGCAGGCTCTGACGCAGGCGTGCCAACTGTCCCGTGAGCTGGCTGTAGTGCTCCCACAACCCTACTCGCCGCTCCATTAGGTCAAGCAGATAGGCTTGTAGCTCCCCGTCTGTCATTGTCGGAAACACTTGGTGGATACCACGCCCTATGGCACGCCGACTGCTCTCCCCTCGCCCACTCAAGGCATACCCGATACGCCCGTCCCCAAAACGGGTCGGGGGCCGCAGGCCAACGCCCAGACGGGGCATGCCACAGAGCTCAGCCGCTTGGGTACGATCACCGGCAGCGGCCTCGATCAACAACGAGCCCAGGGCACCTGGACTGACAGCGGCATCGCCGAGATCGGCTGTCTGCGTCTCGTCCAGCGCAGACAGCAGCGCCGCCAGGTAGGGGCCGGATGTGCCTTGACCGGCATAGCGGTAGCCATCACCGCGGCGCACGATACACCGTACATCCTGCGCAGACTCAGCGCCGATACCGGCCAGATACCGGCCACTCGGGCTACCTTCGCGCAGTTCGATGCGCAGGGTGTCCGGCCATTTCAGCTGACGCTCGAGCAAGCCCAAAGCCAGGCGTTCGGTATCGGGATTGACGCAACGCGGCAGGCGCAAGCCGGCACAGGCCCTGTCCAGACGGCTTTCGCGCAGTGACCATCGTGCGCGCTCGGCCACTGCCAAAGGGATCCGCTGCGCGGTGCTGAGCGTATCGAGCTGCGCACCGCTGCATTGCTGAAGCAGCTCACGGGTACAACGAGCCGACAGGCCCGGGAAAGTGCGCCGCAATATCCGCTCGATGCCATTGGGCTGCACTTGCCGATCAGCAACGTACTGCGCCAGTCGCGGCGCGCTGAAGTCCGGGTGCAATTCATGTGCCTGATAAAGCTCCAGGGCATCGAGCAACCGTGCAGGTGCGCCCATGTGCTCGACGTGCAAACGGCGAACCTGCGCCTCACTCAGCCCTGTCACCTGGAGTAGGTAGTCGCATGTCGCTTCCGGTAGTTCTGCCAGGGGCGTACTCAGGCGGCGCACCAGATTGGCCCGCCCTTCCCAGTATTGGGGAGCTTCCAGTTCATGGCGCCAGCCGCCGGCGCCATTCTGCTCGATCACAGGCCGATAGGCACTGGCACGACCAGGGTGCAGGATCCTGGAGCGACCATCCTGCGGATCCTCCAACACTCGATAACAGCCCTCATCGAGGTGCCATAACCATTCCTGTGCGCCAGCACCACGCAAAGGTTCGGCATCGTAACCGGGTAGATCCGTGGCCATGAGCTTGACCTTGCCTGCGGAGTCGCACACCGGTACCAAGTCATCCACGAAGGCCAGCCGCTCAAGGGCACGCACGGCCACTTTGCTGCCGGCTGCGATCATCCCGCCGAGCACGACGTTCTCGGCAACATTGAACAGGTGGTTCAACGCCCCTTCGCGATCACCCATGCGCCAATCTTCATACCCTTCATACACTTCGTCAGCAATCTGAACCGCGTTTGCCACCAGCAGCACTTCGCCAAGCACAGGCACGAAGGCGCCCGCCACGTTCAGCAAATTCATGCCCAGCTCTTTGTAGCCCTGCATGCGCGCTTCGCGGTCTTCGTCATCTTCGACATCGGTGGGTACGGCGAGCACCTTGGCGTCATCCCTGATCTTGGCAAGGTGTTGCCGGCGCAGGTGTACGAACGGTGCGTCCGTGACCGGTGCAGAACGGGCGTCGAGTTCCACCCCGGCTGCCGATGCCTGCGCGACCCGTTCGTTCAATACCCGATAGAAATTGATGCGCTCACGCTCGGTAATGAAGCGCGCGAAAAAGCGCCGATAGTCCGGCGCACAAAAGCGCTTACCGAGGTAGTTGTCGAGTGCGTCCCAGCTGGCATGACGGGAGACGGGCTGATGAGGGTCATCGGGTATCCAGAGCACCACCGACTCCACTGCGCCATCAGCTGACGGACGCACTTCCAGCGTCAGCACGCCTTGAACCGGGCGGCCCAATAGGTACAACTGTCGGGGAACCACAGTGCCAACCAGCGCAGGCACTACCGGCTTTTCGGCAACAAGCGGCAACAGAAAAAAATATGTGCGCTCGTCAATGTCCTGCTTCAACGCGGCGACCCGCATCGCCACCTCGAAATGTGCCTTGAAACTCGCTTCGAACAGCCCGTGCAAGCGGGAAACGGCCTGGCCCGGCTCATCCTCCGGGCCATCTTCAGGCTGTAGGTGGTGCGTGAGCAACGCCTGGTACTTGCCACCTGCGTCGACCTCGCGACATGCGGAGGCAAACGCGTGGAAGCTCATCGGCAGCCGGTTACCGTTGCCATCGACCAGTTCACCTTTGCGCATCAGCCCGGGGCGCGTCTCCCTGCGATGATAGTTATGCAGCGCCGCCTCCAGCAATGACCGCCTGGAGCGGCGAACATAGGTGGGCCGCAGCAGCGCAGGCGAAGCGCTGGGCAGCACCAGCCGCTGCGAGACCCGTACCTTCCAGCCCGTCACGTCCGGGTTGCTGATGCCGCTCTTGCGCAGCTTCGTTTTGAGCAACTCTGCCGCGTAGGCCTGCAAGGAAGGGATGGCCTGGAGGATCGGGCCAAGCCGAGCATTGCAGTGCGCCTGCCGACGCAGGGCATTACGTAACGCATCGAGCCTTTCCGGTTGCGCGTGGTCGACTAGCCATCCAGGCAAGTTTTGGGCAATCAGGCTATCGATGGAATCGTTCGGGGGCCGGTGCGGTGACATCTGTGGAACTCTCCAGGCAAAGAGCAGAGCACACTACGTCTGCGCCCTTGCCGCGCACTGCATAGTTACCACACGCGATACCTGAATGTGCGGCAGCCCACGCGTTCGGATAACCGAACGAGCAAACGCTATTTATTCGGCCTGGCGAACCCCGGAGAGATGTAGAGACTGTCAAGCGCGAGCAATACAAGCGGTTTAAGGTCGACAGCAGGGCTTGGCACGAGTCATGCTCTACACTTGGTAGCCGAATGCACCCGCTTCTTGCTGTATTCGTTGAACGAAGAGTCCGCCAACGGCTCCATAAAAAAAACAAACACGTCGAGGAAAATTTGATGCGTATCGTTCGTCAATTGCTGGGCGCAGCCATCGCGGCTGCAGTCATCGCTTCGCCGGCCATGGCCGAGGAGCTCACCGGCACCCTGAAGAAGATCAAGGAATCGGGCACCATCACCCTGGGGCACCGCGACTCCTCAATTCCATTTTCCTACCTGGCCGGCAAACCTGAGCCCGTCGGTTACTCGCATGACATCCAGCTGGCCGTCGTCGACGCGCTGAAGAAGCAACTGGGCACGGACATCAAGGTCCGTTACAACCTGGTCACCTCGCAAACCCGTATTCCGCTGGTGCAGAACGGCACCGTCGACCTGGAGTGCGGCTCCACCACCAACAACGTCGAGCGCCAACAACAGGTCGGCTTCTCGGTCGGCATCTTCGAAGTCGGTACCCGCCTGTTGACCAAGGTCAAGGACGGTCAGCCTGCATACAAAGACTTCCCGGACCTGGCCGGCAAGAACGTGGTGACCACCGCCGGTACCACCTCCGAGCGCATCCTCAAGGCGATGAACGCCGACAAGCAGATGAAGATGAACGTGATTTCCGCCAAGGACCACGGTGAAGCCTTCAACATGCTCGAAAGCGGCCGCGCCGTGGCCTTCATGATGGACGACGCCCTGCTCGCCGGTGAAATGGCCAAGGCGCGCAAGCCATCCGACTGGGTCATCACCGGTACGCCACAGTCGTATGAAATCTACGGCTGCATGGTGCGCAAGGAAGACGCTGCGTTCAAGAAAGCGGTCGACGACGCGATCATTGCCTACTTCAAGTCGGGCGAAGTCAACAAGAGCTACGACAAGTGGTTCATGCAGCCGATCCCGCCTAAAGGTCTGAACCTCAACTTCCAGATGAGCGACGAGCTGAAAAAACTGATCGCCGAGCCAACCGACAAGGCTGCGGACGAGAAGAAGTCCTGATCCTCAGCAAATAGTGGCCTGGTGCTCACAAGCACGAATCAATTCTGCAGGCCACTCATTAGTGTCTAACCTTTCATCCGTGGGCGCCCTGCGCCCCCGGATGCTCGAAGGTGCCCGTGAAACAACCGTCTGAGGGGAAATCCCGATGAATTACAACTGGGACTGGGGCGTGTTCTTCAAGTCCACCGGCGTGGGCAGCGAAACCTATCTGGACTGGTACATCACCGGCCTGGGCTGGACCATCGCCATCGCCATCACCGCCTGGATCATCGCGCTGCTGCTGGGGTCACTCCTCGGCGTCATGCGTACCGTGCCGAACCGCCTGGTATCGGGTATCGCCACCGCCTACGTGGAACTGTTCCGCAACGTACCGCTGCTGGTGCAATTGTTCATCTGGTACTTCCTGGTACCCGACCTGCTGCCAGAAGGCTTGCAGGAATGGTTCAAGCAGGATCTCAACCCGACCACTTCGGCACTGATCAGCGTGGTCATCTGCCTGGGCCTGTTCACCGCCGCACGCGTCTGTGAGCAAGTGCGTACCGGTATTCAGGCACTGCCCAAAGGCCAGGAAGCTGCCGCCCGCGCCATGGGCTTCAGCCTCCCGCAAATCTACAACAATGTGCTGCTGCCGCAGGCCTACCGGATCATCATTCCGCCGCTCACCTCCGAGTTCCTCAACGTGTTCAAGAACTCCTCGGTGGCGTCGCTCATCGGCCTGATGGAGCTGCTGGCGCAGACCAAACAGACCGCTGAGTTTTCCGCCAACCTGTTCGAGGCGTTCACCCTGGCCACGCTGATCTACTTCACCCTGAACATGGGCCTGATGTTGCTCATGCGCATGATCGAGAAGAAAGTCGCCGTGCCTGGCCTGATCTCCGTGGGGGGCAAGTAAATGGAAATGGATTTCAGCGAAATCATCCCCGCCCTGCCAGCCCTCTGGGACGGCATGGTCATGACCCTCAAGCTGATGGTCATGGGAGTCATCGGCGGTATCGTGCTGGGCACCATACTGGCCCTGATGCGCCTGTCGTCGAGCAAACTGCTGTCGAACCTGGCCGGTGCCTACGTCAACTACTTCCGCTCGATCCCGCTGCTGCTGGTGATCACCTGGTTCTACCTGGCGGTACCGTTCGTGCTGCGCTGGATCACCGGCGAAGATACCCCGGTGGGTGCCTTCACCTCCTGCGTGGTCGCCTTCATGATGTTCGAGGCCGCGTACTTCTGCGAAATCGTCCGCGCCGGCGTGCAGTCGATCTCCAAGGGCCAGATGGGCGCCGCACAAGCGCTGGGCATGAACTACGCGCAGACCATGCGCCTGATCATCCTGCCTCAGGCCTTCCGCAAGATGACCCCGCTGCTGCTGCAGCAGAGCATCATTTTGTTCCAGGACACCTCGCTGGTGTATACCGTGGGCCTGGTCGACTTCCTCAACTCGGCTCGCTCCAACGGCGACATCATCGGGCGCTCCCATGAGTTCCTGATCTTCGCCGGCGTCGTCTACTTCATCATCAGCTTCTCCGCTTCGTGGCTGGTCAAGCGCCTGCAAAAAAGGATCACCGTATGATTTCCATCAAGAACGTCAACAAGTGGTACGGCGACTTCCAGGTACTGACCGACTGCAGCACCGAGGTCAAGAAAGGTGAAGTAGTGGTGGTCTGTGGCCCGTCGGGCTCGGGCAAGTCCACCCTGATCAAGTGCGTCAACGCGCTGGAGCCGTTCCAGAAGGGCGACATCGTGGTTGACGGCACCTCGATTGCCGACCCGAAGACCAACCTGCCCAAACTGCGCTCGCGGGTGGGCATGGTGTTCCAGCACTTCGAGCTGTTCCCGCACCTGACCATCACCGAAAACCTGACCATTGCCCAGCGCAAGGTGCTGGGCCGCAGCGAGGCGGAAGCCACCAAGAAGGGCCTGGCCCTGCTCGACCGTGTAGGCCTCAGTGCCCATGCCAAGAAGCACCCTGGCCAGCTCTCCGGTGGCCAGCAGCAGCGCGTGGCAATCGCCCGCGCCCTGGCGATGGACCCGATCGTCATGCTGTTCGACGAGCCCACCTCGGCACTGGACCCTGAAATGGTCAGCGAGGTGCTGGACGTGATGGTGCAACTGGCCCAGGAAGGCATGACCATGATGTGCGTAACCCACGAGATGGGCTTTGCCCGCAAAGTCGCCAACCGGGTTATCTTCATGGACAAGGGCAGCATCATCGAAGACTGCACCAAGGAAGAGTTCTTCGGTGACCAGAGCGCCCGCGACCAGCGCACCCAGCACTTCCTCAGCAAGATCCTGCAGCACTGACCCGGCCACAGCTTCCGCTGCCAGGCACCCACCAGGCAGCGGAAGCGGGTCGTTACAAGGCCACTGTGATGAAATGCGACCCCTCGCTACTTCGCCCTGCCAAGCCTGCCGTGAATTCCCGCCTGATCCGTCAATTGCTGTTACCGCCACTGATCATCCTGCTGATGGTCGGCCTGGGAATGGCTGGCTACCTGATCAGCGAGAGCAATGGTATCCGCACCCTCAGCGAAAACGGCGAACGCCAGCTGGAGCTGCACGCACGTACGGTCGAAAGCGAAATCAGCAAGTACACCTACTTGCCGAGCCTGCTGGAACTGGAAGACAGCGTCTCGCACCTGCTCACCGACCCGGACGGCGGCTCACGCCAGACGGTCAACGAATACCTTGAAGGCCTGAACCGTCGCAGCCGCAGTCGGGCCATCTTCGTCCTCGACACCAATGGCCGGGTGCAGGCCACCAGCAACTGGCGCGATGCCGACTCGTTCCTGGGTGAAGACCTGTCGTTCCGCGCCTACTTCCAGACAGCCGTGCGCGGCGAACCCGGGCGGTTCTACGGCATCGGCAGTACCACTGGCGAGGCCGGCTATTACCTGGCCCACGGGCTTGAGGAGCACGGCAAGATCATAGGCGTTGCAGTGATCAAAGTGCGCCTGGACACCCTCGAGGAGCGCTGGCAGCGCGCCCGCCTGGAAGCGTTCGTCAGCGACGAAAATGGCATCATCATCCTCTCCAGTGACCCGGCCCGGCGCCTTAAGTCGGTGCGCCCGCTGACCCCGCAAATCAAGGAGCGCCTGGCGCGAAGCCTGCAGTACTACTGGTGGCCGCTGAACGAACTGCAGCCTCTGGCCCGGGAGACCCTGGCCGACGGTGTGGAAAAACTGACCTTCCCCGCCAACACCGAAACCGCTCATGGCAAACCGCACGAAGTGGCCTACCTGGCGCAAACCAGGCGCCTGGTGGACACGCCCTGGCATTTCACCCTGCTGACCCCACTGCAAGACCTGCGTCGCGAATCCATGGTGCAGGGCATCCTGGTGGGCGTGGCCTTTGCCTTGCTGGCGATCCTCGGCATTGCCTGGAACGAGCGGCGCAAGGTGATCGCCACCCGCCTGGCGGCCCGCGAAGCCCTTGAAGAAGCCAACAGCCAGCTGGAGCGGCGGATTGCCGAACGCACCGCCGACCTGCGCGCCAGCAACGAACGCCTGAAGGGCCAGATTCGCGAGCGCCGGCATGCCGAGCAAACCTTGCGCCACGCCCAGGATGAGCTGGTGCAGGCGGGCAAGCTGGCCGCCATCGGGCAAATGTCCACCAGCATTGCCCACGAGCTGAACCAGCCACTGGCCGCGTTGCGCACCTTGTCTGGCAATACTGTGCGCTTCCTCGAGCGCGGGGCGCTGGAGACCGCCAGTACCAACCTGCGCACCATGAATGACCTGATCGACCGCATGGGCCGCATCACCGCCAGCCTGCGCTCATTTGCCCGGCGCGGCGATGACAGCGGCCAGGCTTCACTGGCCAAGGCGGTGGAGGCCACCCTGCAAGTGTTGGCCAACCGCATCAGTGCCTGTCACCTGAAATTGCACCACCAGTTCGAGGACCAGCAACTGGCCATCGACCAGACCCGCCTGGAGCAGATTCTGGTCAACCTGATCGGGAATGCCCTTGACGCCATGGCCGCGCAACCGCAGCCTGAGCTGTGGCTGGAAGGCGAGTTGCAGGGCGACAAGTACCGTTTGCAGGTGCGCGACAATGGCCATGGCATCGACGCCGAGGCGCGCAAGCACCTGTTCGAACCCTTCTTTACCACCAAACCGGGCGAGCATGGCCTGGGCCTGGGCCTGACCCTGTCGGCGAGCCTTGCCGCCGCCGCCAAGGGAAGCCTCAACGTCGAGCATCCCGCCACCGGCGGCACGGCCTTTGTCCTGGCCCTGCCTCTGGTTTCACCCCCTAGCGAATCGGCAGAGCATCCATGAACCAAGCGCCTCTTACCGTCCTGATCGTCGAAGACGACCCGCATGTGCTGCTCGGCTGCCAGCAGGCGCTGGCCCTGGAGGATATCGCCTGCGAGGGCGTAGGCAGCGCCGAACAGGCGCTGGAACGCATCGGCGACGATTTCGCCGGCATTGTCGTCAGCGATATCCGTCTGCCGGGTATTGATGGCCTGGAGCTGCTCAATCGCCTCAAGGCCCGTGACCGCAGCCTGCCAGTGGTGCTGATCACTGGTCATGGCGATATCGACATGGCCGTAGGCGCCATGCGTAACGGCGCCTATGACTTCATGGAAAAACCGTTCTCCCCCGAGCGCCTGGTCGACGTGGTACGCCGCGCGCTGGAACAGCGCGGGCTGTCACGCGAAGTGGTGGCCCTGCGCCGCCAGCTGGCCGAACAGAGCAGCCTGGAGGGACGCATCATTGGTCGCTCACCGGCCATGGAGCACTTGCGCGAACTGATCGCCAACGTCGCCGACACCTCAGCCAACGTGCTGATCGAAGGCGAGACCGGCACCGGCAAAGAGCTGGTCGCACGCTGCCTGCACGACTTCAGCCGCCGCCAGAGCCACCCGTTCGTGGCGCTGAACTGTGGCGGCCTGCCGGAAAACCTGTTTGAAAGCGAGATATTCGGCCACGAGGCCAACGCCTTCACCGGTGCCGGCAAACGCCGCATCGGCAAGATCGAACACGCCAATGGCGGCACGCTGTTCCTCGATGAAGTGGAGAGCATGCCGATCAACCTGCAGATCAAGCTGCTGCGCGTACTGCAGGAGCGCACTCTGGAGCGACTGGGCTCGAACCAGAGCGTCCCGGTGGATTGCCGGGTGATCGCCGCGACAAAGGCCGACCTCGATGCCTTGGGCCAGAGCGGCCAGTTCCGCAGTGACCTGTATTACCGGCTGAACGTGGTAACCCTGGAGCTGCCGCCGCTGCGTGAGCGCCGTGAAGACATTCTGCAGTTGTTCGAACATTTCCTGCAGCAGTCGGCCCTGCGCTTCGACCGCGAAACACCGACACTGGACAGCCAGACCCTGTCGCGCCTGATGGCCCATGACTGGCCGGGCAACGTGCGCGAGTTGCGTAACGTGGCCGAACGCTATGCCCTCGGCCTGCCAGCGTTCAAGAAAGGCCCCAGCGGTGGTGCCAACCAAGGCCTGCTTTTTGCCGAGGCGGTGGAAGCATTCGAACGCAACCTGCTCACTGATGCCCTGCAACGCACTGGCGGCAACCTGAGCCAGGCCAGCCAGGAGCTGGGCATGGCCAAGACCACGCTGTTCGACAAAGTGAAAAAATACGGCCTCGGCTGACTTGAACCCAAACTGGAAAGCCTGAGATCGGTGCAGCACCTGTGAGAGCGGGCAAGCCCGCGAAGCAGCCAGCGCAAATTCAGAGCCCAGCGATGTGCGTGACCGCTTGCCTATGCGCCTGCAAATAAGGCAACACCGCCCCCAGCAGCGGCGCCTTGAACGGCTCTTGAAAACGGTGCGCCAGCCCCGGGATCAAGCGCAATTGGCTACCCTGAATATGCGCCGCCAGGTGCACGCCATGCATCACCGGCAATAACGGATCAGCCGTACCGTGCACCACCAGGGTCGGCACTCGCAACTGGTTGAGCAACTCCACGCGACTCGGCTCGGCCAGTATCGCCATGATCTGGCGCTTGGCTCCGTCCGGGTTGAACGCCCGGTCGTAGGCCTCCGCCGCCTGATGCAGCAACACGTCACGGTCGTCGTGTACTTCCGGGCTGCCCAAAGCCGCCAGCAGGTCGGCCTGCTGCTCGATAGCCACTGCGCGGTTCGGCGCGCTGCGCCGGGCCAGCAACTGCACCAACGCCGGATCCGGTGCCGGCAAACCCGCAGCCCCTGAACTGGACATGATCAGCGTCAGGCTGCGCACACGCTCGGGCGCCATCGCCGCCAGATGCTGAGCAATCATGCCGCCCATGCTCACCCCCAATACATGAAACTGACGCACGCCCAACGCGTCCATCAGGCGCAAGCCGTCATCGGCCATATCAGTCAGCGTATAGGGCGCCGACACAGGCAGGCCCAGCTTGTAACGCAACAGTTCGAGCGTCAGGTTGGCGTGCGGTGGCACCTGGTTCCAGCGTGACAGGCCGACATCGCGGTTGTCATAGCGGATCACCCGAAAACCTTGTCGGCACAATGCCTCGACCACGTCGTCCGGCCAATGAATCAGCTGCCCGCCCAGGCCCATGACCAGCAGCAAGGCCGGGTCGCGTGGCGCACCGACGCTCTGGTACACCAGGCTGACGGCACCCAGTTCGGCACGCTGCACCGGCACATGGGCGTCACAGCGCTGTTCGGCGGAACTCGCCGGTACGCTCAGCAGGAAGAAAAGAAAAAGCCAAAAAGCCCGCATGAAAGAAACACCAGAATGCAGATCCCCAGTAGAGCGCGAGTCTGATGAATTCTGTTCGGGCGCGCTGCCACAGTTCGGTGACAGTTTCATGACTTCCGCCAGACGGTGCGACGATCGCCCAGTCGACAGATGCCGCATCATGAGGGAAACTCAACTCATTCCCTGTTTCTTCAATTCCACACCCCGGAGTCATCTGTGCTGGAGATCCGTCACCTGAAAACCCTTCATGCCCTGCGCGAAGCCGACAGCCTGGTGGAGGCCGCCGAACGCCTGCACCTGACCCAGTCGGCATTGTCGCACCAGTTCAAGGAGCTGGAAGAGCGCCTGGGCCTCCCGATTTTCGTGCGCAAGACCAAGCCGATCCGCTTCACCAGCGCCGGGCTGCGTCTGCTGCAACTGGCCGATGCCACCCTGCCGTTGCTGCGCGGTGCCGAACGTGACATCGCACGCCTGGCCGGCGGCACTGCCGGGCGCCTGCACATGGCTATCGAATGCCACAGCTGCTTCCAGTGGCTGATGCCGACCATCGACCAGTTCCGCGATGCCTGGCCGGAAGTGGAACTGGACCTGGCCTCCGGCTTTGCCTTCGCCCCGCTGCCGGCCCTGGCCCGCGGCGACCTTGACCTGGTGGTTACCTCCGACCCGGTGGACCTGGCAGGCATCACTTATGTGCCGCTGTTCACCTACGAGGCGATGCTGGCAGTGGCCAACCAGCACCCGCTGGCCAGCAAGCCTTACATCGTGCCGCAAGACTTGCTCGACCAGACGCTGATCACCTACCCGGTGGAGCGCGATCGCCTGGACATCTTCACCCGCTTCCTGGAGCCGGCCGATATAGAGCCAGCTGCCGTGCGCACCTCGGAGCTGACGGTGATGATGATGCAACTGGTGGCCAGCGGCCGTGGCGTATGCGGCATGCCGCATTGGGCGCTGCACGAGTACAGCTCGCGCGGCTATGTGAAGGGCAAACGCCTGGGCGAGAAAGGCCTGTTTGCCACGCTTTATGCCGCCGTACGCACCGACATGCTCGATGCCCCATATATGCGCGACTTTTTGCTGACGGCCAAGGACACCTCGTTCGCCACCCTCGACGGTGTCAGCGCGGTGCGTTGAGCGCCTGGCGATACAGCGGCAGGATCAAGTCGCGGGTCAGGGGGGCCAGTTGCATGACGGGCGCCTGATCTGCAGCCAGCCAGACCACCTCCTCGATCTCTGCGGCCGGCACCACGGCAGCGGCGCTGTCGACACGGAACAGTTCGGCTTGCACTTCGAAGCCGGGCTCGTTGGCGGCGGGGGCACTGAACTGGCCCAGGTGCATGGCCTGAGCCGGGTCGATGCGCAGGCCCAGTTCCTCGTGCAACTCGCGCACCAGCGCCTGTACCGGCGTTTCACCGGCATCGATCTTGCCGCCTGGCTGCATGAACGCCTCGGTGCCACGCTTGCGCACCAGCAGGGTGCGGCCCTGAGGGTCGATCAGCAGGGCGGCGGCGATGCGGATGATGTTGGGCATGGGTGAGCTCGCTGAAAAAATTGACTCGCGAGGATCCCATGGGGTCATTGGCCTGACAAGGCCGGTCATTCCTGTGCCGGCCTGACAGACGAGCGGCCCCTTGCCAACCCGTTGCACACCCTCCATAAACAACACATGAACCTGCCCGCCAAACACCACCCGGTGCTCGAGCTGTTCCATCCTGCCGTCAGCACCTGGTTCCGCCGCTACTTCGCCACGGTAACCGATGCCCAGGCCCAGGCCTGGCCATTGATCCACGCCGGGCAATCCATGCTGCTGGCCGCGCCGACCGGATCAGGCAAGACCCTGAGCGCTTTTCTGGCCGTGCTCGACGAACTGCTGCGCGAAGGCATGAAGCACCAGGGCGAGCTGCCCGCACAGACTCTAGTGATCTATATTTCACCTCTGAAGGCCCTGTCCAATGACATCCGTCTTAACCTGCAGGCCCCACTCGAAGGCATCAGCCAAGCCATCGCCGACCAAGGCCTGAACGCCCCACGTATCACTACGGCCGTGCGCACGGGCGACACACCGCAAAAGGAACGTGCCGCCATGCGCAAGCTGGCCCCGCACATTCTGGTGACGACCCCCGAATCGCTTTACGTGCTGATGGGCTCCGCTTCTGGCCGTGAAGGCCTGGCCAACGTGCACACCGTGATCGTCGATGAAATCCACGCCCTGGCCGGCAACAAGCGCGGCGCCCACCTGGCACTGACCTTGGAACGACTGCAAGCCTTGTGCAAAAGGCCACTGCGGCGTATAGGCCTGTCCGCCACGCAACGGCCGGTAGAGCGTGTGGCACAGTTTCTGGTCGGGAGCGGGCGTGCCTGCGCCATCGTCGATGTCGGCCATGCGCGCCAGCGCGATCTGGCTATCGAAGTGCCGCCAGTACCGCTGGGGGCAGTGATGGCTACCGACGTCTGGGGCCTCGTGTACGATCGTTTGGCCACCCTGGCCCGTGAACACCGCACCACGCTGGTATTCGTCAACACCCGGCGCCTGGCCGAGCGTATCACCCGCCACCTCAGCGACCGTCTGGGTAAAGAGGCGGTTGCCGCGCACCACGGCAGCCTGTCCAAGGAGCTGCGCCTGGATGCGGAGCAGCGGCTCAAGAGCGGCAAGCTCCAGGTGCTGGTAGCAACCGCATCGCTGGAGCTTGGCATTGATATCGGCGATGTCGACCTGGTTTGCCAGATCGCCTCGCCGGGCTCGATTGCCGCCTTCCTGCAACGGGTAGGCCGCGCTGGGCACCAGGTCGATGGTGTGCCAAAGGGGCGCCTGTTCCCCACCTCACGCGATGACCTGATCGAATGCGTTGCCCTGCTTGACTGCGTTCGCCAGGGCGAACTGGACGAACTGCACATCCCCCGGGCGCCACTGGATGTACTGGCCCAGCAGATCGTCGCAGAAGCCAGCAACCAGGCCTGGCACGAACAGGCTCTGCTGGATTGCCTACGCCAGGCTACACCTTACGCCGAGCTCGATCAGCACCATTACCAGGCCCTGCTGCGCATGCTCGCCGAGGGCTACAACGGCCGCCAGGGTGTGCGCAGTGCCTACTTGCACCGTGACGCAGTGACCGGCACGCTGCGTGGCCGACGTGGCAGCCAACTGACTGCGCTGACCAGCGGCGGCACCATCCCCGACAACGCTGACTACGCCGTGTTACTGGAACCGCAGGCGCTGAACATTGGCAGCGTCAATGAAGACTTTGCCGTGGAAAGCATTGCCGGCGATATTTTCCAGCTGGGCAACGCCTCGTATCGCATTCTGCGCGTAGAGCCGGGCCGGGTGCGGGTAGAGGATGCTCACGGCCTGCCGCCGACCATTCCGTTCTGGCTGGGTGAAGCGCCGGGGCGCAGTGACGAGCTGTCTGCCGCCGTAGCCCGATTGCAGGCGCGAATAGACCAGCAACTGGCGCAGGCAGGCGGCGACACGGTCGAGGTACTGGCCTGGTTGCAGGCGACCTTCGAACTGGACGAAGCCAGTGCAGGCCAGTTACTCGACTACCTGGCCCGCACCCGTGAAGTGCTTGGCGCCCTGCCCTCGCAGGATACGCTGGTGATGGAACGCTTTTTCGATGAGTCCGGCGGGACCCAACTGATCATTCATTCGCCCTACGGCAGCCGTATCAACCGCGCCTGGGGCCTGGCCCTGCGCAAACGCTTCTGCCGCACCTTCAACTTCGAGCTGCAGGCTGCCGCCAGCGAGGACGCCATCGTGTTGTCACTGTCGACCAGCCACAGTTTCGAGCTGGACGAAGTGTGGCGTTACCTGAACAGCCGCAGCGCCGAGCCGATCCTCATCCAGGCCCTGCTCGATGCACCGCTGTTCGGCGTGCGCTGGCGCTGGAACGCAGGCGTGGCCATGGCACTGCCGCGCTTTGTGGGCGGACGCAAGGTGGCACCACAAATCCAGCGCATGAAAAGCGAAGACCTGATTGCCGCTGTGTTTCCCGACCAGATCGCCTGCCTGGAGAACATCGTCGGCGAGCGGCAGATTCCCGACCACCCGCTGGTCGAGCAAACCCTCGACGACTGCCTGCACGAAGCAATGGACAGCGAAGGCTGGCTGGCCCTGCTGCGGCGCATGGAAAGCGGCGCAGTGCGCTTGCTGTGCAGGGACTTGCCCGCCCCCTCGCCGCTGGCATCAGCGATTCTCAACGCCCGGCCTTATGCCTTTCTGGACGATGCACCACTGGAAGAACGACGTACCCAGGCGGTACTCAACCGGCGCTGGAACGACGTGCACAGTAGCGACGACCTGGGCGCACTGGACGCTGATGCCATTGCTGCCGTCGCGGCCGAGGCCTGGCCACAGCCGGCCAATCCCGACGAAATGCACGAAGCATTGATGAGCCTGGGTGCCATCGGTCAGGTCGAGGTAGATGCCAATCCCTGCTGGGATTTGCTGCTAAGGCAGCTGGCCAAGGCCGGGCGTGCCTTGCGTCTGCCCGATGACAAGCTCTGGTTGGCCCGCGAACGCCTGAGCCTGCTGCTGGCACTGTACCCCACAGCGCACATGGAGCCAGCGTTCGAACGGCTCGCTGGCTTCGACCAGCCCATCGAACCCGACAACGCACTGAGCGAACTGCTGCGCGCCCGCCTGAGCGGCCATGGCCCGCAGACCCTGGCGCAAATCGCTGCGCCATTGGGCAAACCGGTAACCGATATCGAGCAGGCTCTGGCCCGCCTGGAAGCCGAAGGCTATGTGCTGCGCGGGCATTTCAGCCCAGGTACAACTGACTTGCAATGGTGCGAACGCCACTTGCTGGCACGCATCCACCGCTACACGGTCAAACGCCTGCGCCGCGAGATCGAACCGGTCAGCCTGCAAGACTTCATGCGCTTTCTGTTCGATTGGCAGCACCTGGCGCCTGACGAGCGCCTGCGTGGTCCGCAGGCGGTGGCCGAAGTGCTGGTCCAGTTACAAGGGTTCCCCAGCGCCGCAGCAGCCTGGGAGGCGGAACTGCTGCCGGCGCGTATCAAAGACTACAGTCCGCACTGGCTCGATGAAGCCTGCCGAAGCGGGCAGTTTGCCTGGAGCCGGCTGGCGGCAACAGTGGCGAGCAGCACGTTGACCAGTACCCCACTGGTGCTGCTGCCGCGGGAGCAGTTGAACACGTGGCGCAGTCTGGCGCCCGCACCTGCTGTCGACGCCCTTGGCCTACGTGCGCAACGTGTGCACGAAGCGCTGAAAACCCTGGGGGCGCTGTTCTTCGATGAACTGGCACATGAAGCACATCTGCTGCCCAGTGAACTGGAAACTGCACTGCAGGAGCTAGTGGGCTCAGGCCTGGTCGGGGCGGACAGCTTCACTGGCTTGCGCAGCCTTATCACGCCTGCAACCAAGCGCAGCTCACGTAACAGCCGCCGTGGCCACCCGCCACTTTCCAGCAGCATGGCACATGCCGGGCGCTGGTCACTGCTGCGCCGCAGCGTTGCGCCACCGGAGCACGACCAGCGCCTGGAGCACATTGCCCGCACGCTGCTGCGCCGCTATGGCGTGATCTGTTGGCGCCTGTTGGCGCGCGAGAGTGATGTACTGCCGCCCTGGCGTGAGCTGCTGCGCTGCTACCACCGATTGGAAGCACGTGGCGAAATCAGGGGCGGGCGCTTCATTGCCGGGCTGGCCGGTGAACAGTTCGCCTTGCCGGAGGCGGTAGTATTGCTGCGGCAAGTGAGACGACGTGAACCGGACGGAACGCTGCAGGTGGTGAGCGCCAGTGACCCGCTGAACCTGATCGGCTCGTTGCTGCCGGGGGCGAAAGTGCCGGCAGTGATTGGCAACCGGCTTCTGTATCGCGACGGAATACCGGTGGCGGTGCGGATGGCAGGGCGTTACGCGTATCTGATCGAGGCGTCCGCACAGGAGCAGGAAAGCTGGCGGCAAAAACTGCTGCGCGACACCCTGTAGGAGCGGGTTTACCCGCAAATATGGTAGCGGCGGCAACGGTGAACGGCGGGTGGAGATTGCCCGGCAGGCCCGACCCTTCGCCGGTAAACCCGCTCCTACAGCGGTTGGCGTTGCGCCCAGGCAATTTGGCTCGGGTCGAGAATGATTTGCGCTACCCCGATTTTATTTTGCAGTGCCCGGCAACTTGGCTATGGTCGGGGTTTGCCCCCAGGCCCTGAGCCTGACCGAGCCATCGCAAGGACCCTGTATGAGCCTGTCACTTCTCAGTCGTTATGCCTTCTTCGCCGCCTGTGTGCTGTTCACTCTGGCGAGCATCCCCTTCAGCCACCACGAATGGTTGTGGCCGTTCACCCTGACCACTGGCATCCTCAGCCTGGTCGGCCTGTTCGACCTGCTGCAGCAGCGCCACGCCGTACGCCGCAACTACCCGGTTCTTGGCAACATCCGCTATCTGGTCGAGGCCATTCGCCCGGAAATCCGCCAGTACCTGCTGGAGTCCGACAGCGATGCCCTGCCATTCTCCCGCGCCCAACGCTCGCTGGTGTATGCCCGGGCGAAGAACGAAGCCTCGGACAAACCTTTCGGCACCCTGATCGACGTATATGAATCCGGTTTCGAGTTTATCGGCCACTCGATGCGCCCGGCACCGCTGGCCGACCCGGCCAGCTTCCGCGTTATCGTTGGTGGGCCGCAGTGCAGCCAGCCGTATTCGGCCTCGATCTTCAACATTTCGGCCATGAGTTTCGGCTCGCTCAGTGCCAATGCCATCCGTGCGCTCAATCAGGGCGCCAAGCTGGGCAACTTCCACCACGACACCGGCGAGGGCAGCATCAGCCCTTACCATCGCGAGCACGGCGGTGACCTGGTGTGGGAACTGGGCAGCGGCTACTTCGGGTGCCGCACGCCGGATGGGCGCTTCGATCCCGAACGCTTCGCCGCCCAGGCGCGCAGCCCTCAGGTGCGCATGATCGAGATCAAGATGAGCCAGGGCGCCAAGCCCGGCCACGGCGGCATATTGCCCAAACACAAGGTTACCCAGGAAATTGCCGAAACCCGTGGCGTGCTGATGGGCGAGGATTGCATCTCCCCGTCGCGCCACAGCGCCTTCTCGACACCGATCGAAATGATGCAGTTCATCGCCCAGTTGCGTGAACTGTCCGGCGGCAAGCCGGTGGGTTTCAAGTTCTGCCTGGGTCACCCGTGGGAATTCATGGGCATCGCCAAGGCCATGCTGGAAACCGGCATCCTGCCCGACTTCATCGTCGTCGATGGCAAGGAAGGCGGCACCGGCGCAGCGCCTGTGGAGTTCACCGACCATATCGGGGTGCCACTGCGTGAAGGCCTGCTGTTCGTGCACAACACCCTGGTCGGCCTGAACCTGCGCGACAAAATCAAGCTGGGCGCCAGCGGCAAGATTGTCAGCGCCTTCGACATCGCCAGCGTGCTGGCCATTGGCGCCGACTGGGCCAACTCGGCACGCGGCTTCATGTTCGCCATCGGCTGCATCCAGTCGCAAAGCTGCCACACCAACAAGTGCCCGACCGGCGTGGCCACGCAAGATCCGCTGCGCCAGCGTGCGCTGGTGGTGCCCGACAAAGCCCAGCGGGTGCTGAACTTCCATCACAACACGTTGCGTGCCTTGGCGGAAATGCTCGCGGCGGCAGGCCTGGAGCACCCGGCTCAACTGGAGGCCAAGCACCTGGTGCGGCGCATTTCGGCCACCGAGATCAAGCTGTTCTCGCAGATGCATGTGTTCTTGAAGCCAGGTGAGTTGCTGACCGGCGAGGTGAACGGGCAGTTCTATTCGCGGATGTGGCAACTGGCCCGGGCGGACAGTTTCGAGCCGCACAGCGAAGTGGCGGCCTGACGGAACGCAGGGGCCGCAAAGCGGCCCCACGTCAGATCAGGAGGCGGTACTCGTCGCACCTTGTGCGTCTTTCGGCG
Source organism: Pseudomonas sp. LTR0 (assembly GCF_036630035.1). Lineage (NCBI taxonomy): Bacteria > Pseudomonadati > Pseudomonadota > Gammaproteobacteria > Pseudomonadales > Pseudomonadaceae > Pseudomonas > Pseudomonas sp. LTR0. The sequence goes on along the minus strand of NZ_CP123734.1, from coordinate 1,100,125 downwards.
CCAGGCGGAGCGTGTAATACAGCACCGTCAGCAGCACCAGGAACGCCGGGCCGATGTACAGGGCCACACGCGTATCCTCGAAGTACGCCATCAGCCCGACCACCAGCACCAGGAAGGCCAGCGCCAGATACGAGCTCAGCGGCCACAGCCACATGCGGTACTTCAATGCCTTGCGCTCGGCAGTGGTAAGGCCGGCGCGGAACTTCAGCTGTGCCAGCAAGATCATCACCCAGGTCCAGATCGCACCGAAGGTGGCGATCGAGGTTACCCAGACGAAGACCTTTTCAGGCACCAGGTAGTTGGCCAGCACGCCCAACAGCAACGCGCCGATCGACAGCAGCAGCGCATTGCGTGGCACGCCGTTCTTCGAGGTACGGGCGAAGGCCGCCGGGGCCTGGCCATTCTGCGCCAGGCTATAGAGCATGCGCCCGGTGCTGAAGATGCCGCCGTTGCACGACGAAAGCGCCGCTGTGATGACCACGAAGTTGATGATGCCGGCGGCGGTCTTGATGCCGAGACGCTCGAAGGTCATGACGAACGGGCTGCCCTGACTGCCGATTTCGTTCCACGGATAAATCGACAGGATCACGAACAACGCACCGACGTAGAACAGCAGGATGCGCCAGAACACCGAGCCGATGGCCTGCGGAATGGTCTTTTGCGGGTTGCGTGCTTCACCTGCGGTGAGGCCGATCATTTCCACGCCCAGGTAGGCGAACATCACCATCTGCAGCGACATCAGCACGCCAGTCACACCATTGGGCATGAACCCGCCGTTGCTCCACAGGTTGGAGATACCGACTGCGACACCGTCATTGCCAAAGCCGAAGGCAATGATGCCGATGCCGCCAAGAACCATGGCGATGATGGTGACGATCTTGATCAGCGCGAACCAGAACTCGAACTCACCAAAAGCCTTCACCGCCACCAGGTTGACCGCGCCCATACTGCCCAGCGCCGCCAGGGCCCAGATCCAGCGCGGTACGTCGGGGAACCAGATGCCCATGTAGATGGCCACTGCAGTAATTTCGGCAACACAGGTCACCAGCCACAGGAACCAGTAGTTCCAGCCGGTCAGGAAGCCCGCCAATGGGCCGAGGTAATCCTGGGCATAACGGCTGAAAGAGCCGGCGACAGGGTTGTGCACGGCCATTTCACCAAGCGCGCGCATGATCACCAGGATGGCCAGGCCACCGATGATGTAGGACAACATGATGGCCGGGCCGGCCATTTCGATCGCCTTGGCCGAACCGAGGAAAAGACCGACACCGATACAGGCGCCCAGCGCCATCAGGCGGATGTGCCGTTCGCCCAGTTCACGCTTGAGCGGGCCGCCTTCAGTGGCCTGGCCGTGGGCAGAGTGGTTGCCGACTGGCATAGCAATACAACCTCATTTTGTTATTGGATTTGACCTCCGTGCAGCCGCGACCATGCCGATAGGCGTGGCGTTGGCTTGCCAGGCCGGCCTTGTGAGCCGGCCCATGTGCCGGACTAGAGCGCCCGGCAGGGCGAAGGGGGCCAGCAGTATAGGAAGACCGTTGTAGGAGTTTTCACTGTATATATGCAGAAATTTGGCTAGAACTCTGGGGCCGCTGCGCCCCACAAAAATCGCCAAGGCACCATAGCAACATCGTCCGTTGAGGAAACCCACACCAAAGCCGCATAGCCCTACGCCACTTTTCCCTTCTTCTTACAAATTTTTCACCCTATCCACTCAACGTCTAAGCTTCAGACAAGCAAGACGAAAACACCTGGCCGGATAGAAGACTATGGGCGCACTGTGGCAATCGGAACCCAGCAGAACGGAAGCACCCGAGATACCTCCGGCCGAGACGCCACAACCTGAATCCCCCCGTCAGCGTCGGCTATGGTGGTGGCTGATCCTCCTCACCCTGCTGGTGGCACTGGTAGCTATCGCCGTTGCTGCGTACGACGAGTTCCGCACCTCCGAACTACAATCGCGCGAGTTCAGCAAACTGGCCGGTACACTGACCTACTCGCTGCAACCTGGTCCCAGCGACGCCATCATCTACCCCGGCGATGGGCCGTTCGACAAACGCCTGGGCTATAGCGCCCTGGGTGAATTCCTGCCACGCCTGCTCAAGCGCGACTACCTCATCAGCGAACAGGTGAAGTTCTCTCCCGCACTGATGAACTACGTCGAACATGGGCTGTTCGCTCCCTATATCGAGAAGATCCAGGCCGGCCTGTCGATCACCGACTGCCGCGGCGACACGCTGTACCAGTACAACTACCCCCAGCACCTGTACCCGGACTTTGCGGCGATTCCTCCCGTGATGGTCAACAGCTTGCTGTTCATCGAGAACCGCGACCTGTTGGATACCAACGAACCACGTAACAACCCGGCCGTGGACTGGCCACGCTTTGCCAAGGCCGCCTACAGCCAGGTCGCCAAGTACCTGGCCCTGCCCGGCCAGTCTGCCGGCGGCAGCACCCTGGCCACACAGCTGGAGAAATATCGCCACTCACCCGATGGCCTGACGGTGTCGGGCGCGGAGAAGATCCGGCAGATGATTTCTGCCAGCGTACGTGCCTACCAGGGCGGCCCCGACACCACAGAGGCACGCCAGCGCATCGTGCGCGACTACCTCAACAGCGTACCGCTGTCGGCCGTGCCTGGGCATGGTGAGGTACATGGCATGGCCGAGGGCCTGCGGGTGTGGTACGGCGCCGACTTCGACCAGGTCAACCAGGCCCTGAACGCCACCGCCACCGACCCCGAGAGCATGGCCGCGCGCGGCCTGGCCCTGCGCCAGGTACTGTCGCTGATGATTGCCCAGCGCCGCCCCTCGTATTACTTGTCCAAGGGCCGGGTCGAGTTGGCCGAACTCACCGACTCGCACATTCGCGTGCTTGCCGCCAACAAGGTCATCAATCAGCCGCTGGCCGATGCCGCGCTGGCCAGCAAGGCGGTGTACCGCGACTGGGTAGCGCAGCCAACCATCGTACCGATCATCACCAACAAGGGCATCAGCCTGGCACGCAACCGCCTGTCGGCCATGCTCAACCGCCCGCTGTACGACCTTGACCGCCTTGACCTGTCAGCCACCAGTACCTTGCAGGCCGACCTGCAACTGCAGGTCAGCCAGTACCTGAAAAACCTTGCCGACCCAGAGTTTGCCGCACAGATCGGCCTGATCGGCGAGCGGCTACTCACTGCCAAGACCACCGACCAGGTGAGCTACAGCTTCACCTTGTTCGAGCGCACCGCCGATGGCTCGCGGGTACGGGTGCAGACCGACAGCACCAACCAGCCCTTCGACATCAATGAAGGCAGCAAGCTGGAACTGGGCTCAACCGCCAAGCTGCGGGTACTGACCACCTATCTGGAAATTATCGCCGAGCTGCACGACAAGTACGCGGGCAAACCTGCCGCCGATCTGAAGAAGGTCGAAGTGGCCGAACTCGACCGCATCACGCAATGGTCGCTGGAATGGCTGGCACAGAACAGCAAAAACCAGAGCCTGGACGCCATGCTCGACGCCGCGCTGGAACGCAAGTACTCGGCCAACACCGGCGAAGCGTTCTTCACTGGCGGCGGGATGCATGTGTTCAACAACTTCCGCAAGGAAGACAACAACCGCAACCCGACACTCAAAGACGCACTGCGCGAATCGATCAACCTGCCGTTCATCCGCCTGATGCGCGACCTTGTGCGCTACGTGACTTACCAGCAGCCGTACAACCGCGTGGCGCTGCTCAAGGACGACACCGACCCGCGCCGTCAGGAGTACCTTGCGCGCTTCGCCGACAAGGAGGGCACCAAGTACCTGATGCGCTTCTGGAAGAAGTACCAGCGTAAAACCTCGCAACAACGCCTGGACACGTTCCTCGACAGCATGCGCGTGACCCCACAGCGGTTAGCGGCAGTACACCGCTACCTGTTCCCCGAGGCAGGCCAGGAAACGTTCAACGCATTCGTGCGTGCCCACCTCAACGGTAACAAGAAAGTGTTGGGCAAACTGACCGATGGCCGTCTGTCAGAGATGTACGCTGCTTACGGCCCAGGCAAGTACGACCTGCCCGACCAAGGTTACATCGCCAAGGTTCACCCGCTGGACCTTTGGCTGCTTGGCTACCTGCTGAAGCACCCAAGCTCGACACTGACCGAGATGGTCAATGCCAGCCGTTTCGAGCGCCAGGAGGTATATGGCTGGCTGTTCAAGAGCCGCCACCAGAGCGCCCGAGACAGCCGTATCCGCACCATGGTCGAAATCGAAGCCTTCCTCGATATCCACCAGCGCTGGAAACGCGTGGGCTATCCATTCGACCACCTGGTGCCCTCATTGGCCACCGCCATCGGCAGCTCCGGCGATCGCCCCGCTGCCCTCTCGGAACTGGTCGGGATCATCCAGAACGACGGCATTCGCCTACCAACCCTGCGCATCGATACCCTGCACTTTGCAGCCAATACACCCTACGAGACCAAGTTGATCACAGACCCGGACCGGGGCGTGCGAATTCTGCCGGTCGAAGTGGCACGTGCGCTCAAAGGCGCCATGTCGCAAGTGGTCGACGCAGGTACCGCGCGGCGTATTTCCGGCAGCTTCAAGCTACAGGACGGCACGCCACTGGTGATGGGCGGCAAGACCGGTACCGGTGACAACCGAATCGAAAGCTTCGGCGCCGGCGGCCGGCTGATCGGTTCGCGCTCGCTGAACCGCACCGCCACCTTCGTGTTCTTCCTCGGCGACAACCACTTCGGCACGCTGACCGCCTTCGTGCCGGGTCGCACGGCAGAAGCGTTCAAATTTACCTCGGCGCTGCCGGTGCAGGTGCTCAAGGGCATGGCACCGATCCTCATGCCATACCTGCAGCCAGGCAACCCGAATGAGTGCAAACCGCCACAGGTTGCCCTGCACACACCGCCGCCGACAGGTAACACATCGACTGAGTAGATGATAATCATCAGCATTTAAAGGCTTGTCATTAGATATATCTTGAGTAATATCTTACGATATATCGCAAACGACAGAGCCCTATTCTTATGCGCGAACATCACCCTCATGACCCCTTCGAGCGGCGCCCCGGCCGTGGCGAACGCGGCCCGCGGGTCTTCGCCCCTGGTGACCTCAAGCTGCTGATGCTGGACATGCTGGCCGAGCAACCCGGCCACGGTTACGACCTGATCCGCCAGATCGAAAACCTGTTCGAAGGCAGCTACAGCCCAAGCCCCGGGGTGATCTACCCCACGCTGAACTTTCTTGAAGAAGCCGAGCTGATCAGCGGCCAGGTGCAGGGCAGCAAACGCCTGTATGCCATCACCGATGCCGGCCGCAGCGCCTTGGCGGATCAGGCGGTAGCCCTGGATGGCGTGCGCATGCGCATCGAGGTCAGCAAACGCGCCCTGCGCGGCCACGACCGCCCACCAGAGATTCATGAAGCAGTCGGCAACCTGCGCCATGCACTGCACATGCACAGCGGCCGCTGGACCGCGGAAGAAATCGAACGGGTCCGTGACCTGCTCAACCATGCCGCCAAGGCCATTGCCTCCGGGCCAACCGAACCTTTCAGGGAGACGCCCAATGAGTGACACCGTTCACCGCGTAAACCATGAGATCCGCCAGCGCCGTCTGCAGGTACTTCGGGTCACCGAGCTGACCCCGCGCATGCGCCGCATCACCTTGGGGGGTGCCGAGCTGCAAGGCTTTACCAGCATGGGCAGCGACGACCATATCAAGCTGCTGTTCGCCGAAACGCCGGAGCAACAACAGGCCATCGAGGCCCGTAATCTGGGTAAGGACGGTGGCGCGCGGCCTACCATGCGCGAGTACACGCCACGGCGCATCGACCTGGTGGCAAATGAGCTGGACATCGACTTCGTGCTGCACGGCGACGGCCCTGCCTCTACCTGGGCCGCACAGGCCACGCCCGGGCAAACCCTGGACATCGCCGGACCAAGGGCCTCGCTGGTGGTACCGGATATTTTCGACAACTACCTGCTGATCGGCGATGAGACTGCCATCCCGGCAATTGGCCGTCGGCTGGAGGAGTTGCCAGCCGGCCGCCAGGTGCTGGCAGTGATCCAGATAGAAGACGAGCAGGAGCGCCAGCCGCTGCCAAGCAAGGCCCAGGTGGAAGTGATCTGGGTACGTCGCCAAGAGGAAGACTTGTTGGCACTGGTGCGAAACCTGAGCTTGCCGCAAGGCCAGCTGTATGCCTGGGTGGCGCTGGAGAAAGCCCTGACTCGCCAGGCCAAGGCGTTGTTGCTGGAGAAAGGGGTAAAGGAAGACGCGCTAAAGGCTGCAGCCTACTGGCGGGCCAACGGGACCGCCGACGACGAGTGATCGTGATTGCCTGATCTGCCGTCTTCGCGGGCAAGCCCGCTCCTACACTGATCGGGGATGGACGCAAATCGGCGGTTGGACACAAATCGGTTGTTGGCACAGGCCGTTGTAGGAGCGGGTTCACCCGCGAACACCGGCGCAGCCGGCGCCACGCAAAGCGCCGCCTGCGTCTCGGTTTGAACCATTTGATAAGACCAAGCGGTTCAGCCCCGACCACCTCAGAAAAGCTCGACCGCCCACAGCGTATCTACAGGGCGCCACGCCACGTTGTTGCTTACCAACGAAGGTCTCGCTGCCCCGCCAGGGCCTGCGGCCCGAGCCATTGGGCCCCACGCAACAATGGCGTCAACGGCGCTTCAGGCTGCAGCTGGAACACCACCTGCGCCCGGCGCCCTGGCAGGTCGGCATCCACGCCCAGTTGATGTTGCCCTTGCTGCGCTAACTGCCCGCGCAGGTGCCAGCCACTGCGGCAGTCCATTTCCAGCCAGCCGTGCCCAAGGCCTAGTGACCAAGGGTCGCTCAGCGCAAGGTCGGTTACGATCACGCGGCCTTCACTGGCTTGGCATTGGCGCCCTGCCCCTTGCATCTTCAACACACCCTGCCACTGGCCGGCCAGGCGGTAATCCGTCGATACCGTCGCCAAAGTCCCCTTGGCTGATACCTCCAGCCGCCAACGCCAAGGCCAGCCGTCTGCAAGCAACTGCCAGGCCTGGCCCTGGAACCCCACCTGCGCATTCGCCTGCAAGCGCCAGGGCTGCAGCGTCCAGCGCAAAGGCCCGACCGGCCCCCATTGTTGTGCCTGCCCTTGCCAAAGGCTTCCACTGACATCACGTATCGGCAGGCCGGACGCACGCACCAACCACTTGGCCGGAAGCTCGATAAACAGCGTGAGCACGAATACCAATAGCACACAGGCCATTGCTGCTCTGCGGCTCATGGCTGCACCACCAGGTCGAATCGCAAAGCCTTGCCCTGCTGCTCCAGCCCCCATTGCAACGGCAGTGCGCCTTCTGCACGCAGGCTCTGCAGCCAGCCTTGCAGCATGCGCTCATCGGCCACTTGCCCGCGCAGCTGCCAGGCCTTGTCTTGTGTATCGACTTCGGTCAGTTCGATCCCACGGGCCTGGGCCGACTGACGTAGCCGCTCCAGGTTCACACCGGGCCCGCCTTGCAGGCTGGCCGCCTGTTCGGCCAGCGCGCGCCACTGGCCAAGCTCGCGCCATTGCGCAACGCCTTCACGCAGGGCCAGGACGGCCAGCAGCAGAGCGATCAGTCCCCAGGCGAACTTGAAGCGATGACGCTGTAACCAGTCCCGGTTCATGAGGCGGCTCCCAAGTCGAAGATCACCCGGCCTTCTTGAACCTGCACTGTGGCGCCAGCGGCAGCCGCCATATCACGCCATGGCGGCGCATTGCCCTCGCCCTCCAGGCGCAGGTGCCAACGCTGACCATCGAAGCGCACCGCTTGCAGGCGCCAATCAGGGTTGGCACGCAGCCAGGCCTGCAAGCGAGCCTGCAGGTCGTCTAGCTGACGTGTACGCAGTTGCTGCTGCAGTACGCTCTCGCGCAGGCGCTTGAGGGCCTGCGCCGCGTGCCGAGGGCTGGCCTGCTCGCCGGTCACGGCAATGACCTGGCTGCGCCAGAGTTGCGCCTGGCGCCATTGCTGGCTCAACCACAAACCACCCCAAACGGTGGCCAGCACCAGGCAAGCCGCCAGCAGCCGCTGCTGCTGGCGGGACGCCACCGGCAACGAGCGGACTTTGCGGGTGCGTTCGAACAGACCGGGTAATGTGTCGAGCGGCGCAAATACGGTGGGCCAGTTGCCGCTCAGCGACGTCTTGTGCAGCCCTGCCCACGGTGGCTGCGGCACCCCACCCAAGGCATCAGACCAGGCCAGCCAGTGTTCCTGTCCGTCTTCGGCCAGCCCTTTGTAACAGGACATGCCGGGCATACGCTGCCATTGCCAGGCGCATCCTGGCTCGGGCAGCGGCAGCAACTGCAGCTCCGCCCAGCAGCGCACCACCTGCAAGCCCCAGGCGGCACATTGGCCACGCCAGTCATCCAGTTGCTGACGCGCCACTACCAGCAGGCGAAGGTGCCCGGGTTCACGGGCCAGGCAGGCACAAGCCACCTCATGCGGGGCCTGCAGCAAGCGATCCTCAAGCAACAAAGGCCATTCTTCGCGCTTGAGCCCGGGCGGGGCCGGCACGCGAAAATGGCTGCAGGCTTCGGCAGGCAGAACCAGCGCAACATGGGCCTGCGGGTTGGCCGGTGGCTCACCCTGCCCCTGGCTTTGCAAAATACCCTCCTGGACCAGCGCCCAGTGCCAGACAGCACCCGGGCGCAGCAATAGCCACGCCTGGGCCGGCGTACGCCGCCGCCATTCAAATTTCATGAGCGCCCCCATGGAAGGGCGAAGGTGCAGACATAGGGGGCTCCATCACGCAGCAGTTCCAGACGCACGCCACGGCCTGGGTGCACCGGTTGGTCAGAAGGCCAGGCCAGCCAGCGGCCGCCCTGGTAGTACAGAACGTTCATGGCGCTGACCTGGTCGAGTCGTTCGCGCTGTACCCAGCGTGGGGCGACGGCGGCGTACAAATCCGCCGAGCTTTCCAGCAGCAGGCGCTGCTCACGGGCCTCGAAGCGCAGGCGCTGGCGTTGCAGGCGCGAGCCACCTTCGGCTGCCGGCAGGCCGGTGCTGGCAACCCACAGCAACTGGTTGCTGGCGGGCTGCCAGTCCAGCCAACGACTGGCCAACGGCAGACGCTGGTCGTAGACACGGCGCAGCACCGGGCTGTCGAAGCGCCGCTCCAGCGCCAGGCAAAAGTCCAGCACCGAGGTTTGCTGATTGGTGTGCTGCAGGCGCTCGCGCACCTTCAGCCAGCCGTTGACCAAGGCAGCCAGCATGATGCCAAGCACGGCAGTCAGGGCCAGAGCGACCATCAGTTCGATCAGGGTCAGGCCTGCCTGGTGGCGTTTCATGGGCGCTCCAGAAACACGGTGTACTGGCCCAGTGGCAGGCGCTGCTCGCGGTCGGCGAACAGCTGTAGCTCGCCACGGCGCAGGTCGCGCACGCCGGTGCGGCGCAGTTGCAGTTGCCAGTGACACAGTTGGCCACCTTGCCCAAGCTCGCCGGCTACCTGGTTTTCGGCAGGCCAGTACTGCTCGACGACAAAGCGTGCTTGCAGCTCACGCGCGCACAACAAGCCAAGGCGGTGCTGTTGCAGGTTGTCCTGCACAGCCAGCCGCTGGCGGAGTACCTGGCTGGTGATCACCGCCAGCACGGCAGCGATCGCCAGGGCTACGGTCACCTCCAGCAGAGTGAAACCACGCTGTGTTTGCTTCATGGCACTACCCACATGCCATCGGTGCGGCTCCAGGCCCATTGCTGACTGCCATCGGCCCAGCGCCAGCGCACGCTACCCGACTGCGCCCAGCCATGCGGCGTGAACAGCACGCGCGGTTGCGGGCTGGCCGGCCAGTCCGGGTGCAGGCCCTTGGGCCAGTCGCCGAGCGGCACCGCTTCGACCACCCAGGCATTGGCCTCGCGGCGCACGAACTCCGGGCGCTGGCCATTCCAGCGCAGCCCGCGCAGTTGCCCGGCATGCCGGGCCAGCGCGGCCTGGCCGCGAGTCTCGGCCGCCAATCGTTGCAAGGCCTGGTCGACACGGGCCTGGCCACTGCCGAGCCCGACTACCGCCAGCCCGGTCATCAGCCCGGCGATGGCCAGTACCACCAGCAGCTCGATCAGGCTGAAGCCACGCTGACCGCGCACCGGTTACAGCGCCCAGTTGCCCAGGTCGGCATCCTGGCCTTCGCCACCCGGCATGCCATCGGCGCCCAACGAGTACACATCGACCCGGCCGTGTTCGCCGGGCATGCGGTACTGGTAAGGGGTGCCCCACGGGTCTTCCGGCAGGCGACGCACGTAGCCATCATTGCGCCAAGACCGAGGCAGCGGCTCCTGAGCCGGCTTTTTCACCAGCGCGGCCAGGCCCTGTTCGTTACTGGGGAAGCGCAGGTTGTCCAGACGGTACATGTCCAGTGCCTGCTCCAGGGTGGCCAGGTCGGCCATCACCTTCTGCTTCATGGCCTTGTCCTGGTTGCCCAGCACGCTGGGCGCAACCACGGCGATCAGCAGGCCGATGATGAAGATCACCACCATGATTTCCATGAGGGTGAAGCCGCGTTGGCGGTTACGTCGATGCTGCATGGCAATACTCCTTGTCGTCACAATTGCAGGCCCTGGTTGAGTTGCATGATCGGCAGCAACACCGCCAGCACGATGAACAGCACCACAGCGCCCATCACCAGGATCATCAGGGGTTCGAACAGCGCCATGGCGGTATCGACCTGGCGGGCAAAGCCGCGCTCCTGGTCGTCGGCCACGCGCTCGAGCATGTCCGCCAGGGTGCCGCTGGCCTCGCCGCTGCCGACCATATTCACCAGCAGCGGCGGGAATTGCTGGCTGGCATCCAGCGCACGGTGCAGGCTTGTGCCGCCCTGCACGTGTTGGCGCACCTGCTCCATGGCCAGGCGGATACGCCGGTTACCGATGGTTTCAGTGGCCACTTGCAAGGCTTCGAGCAGGGCCACGCCACTGCCAGTGAGAATCGCCAGGCTGCGCGCCAGACGTGCGCTTTCCAGCACCTGCAGCAGGCTGCCAATACGTGGCAGGCGCAGCAGCAGTTGGTCGCGACGCAGACACCAGTGCGGTTTGCGCAGCAACCATCCAGCCAGCACGGCAAGCATCAACGCCAGCCCCAGCAACCACGGTCCGGCCTGCACCACCGCCTGGCTCAAGCCGATCAGCAACGAGGTAATCAGCGGCAGACTCTGCCCGGCGTGGGCAAACTGTTCGGTGAGCTTGGGCACGACGAAGGTCATCAGGCCAATGACCACGGCCAGCGACACCCCCATCAGTACCGTGGGGTAGATCAACGCAGTACGGGCCTTGTGTTGCTGGCGTTGCACCTGCTCCAGGTGGTCGGCCAAGCGGGTCAGCACCTGGGCCAGGTGCCCGGAACGTTCGCCGGCCTCGACCAGCGCGCAGTACAGGCCAGTGAACGGTGCGCCCTGCCGGGCCAGGCTGCGGGCCAGGCCCAGGCCTTCGGCCAGCGAGCCGCGCAAGGCCACCAGCACACTGTGCAGGGCGGGCTGACGCAGTTGCCGTTCAAGGGTGGCAAGGGCATCGACCAAGGGAATGCCGGCCCCGGTCAAGGTGGCCAGCTGACGGGTCAGCTCACACAGCTGGGCGCGGCTCAGGCGCTGGCGACGGGGTTGTCGGCTGCCGGCTTCATGACGCTGCAACTGGCGGGCGAACAGGCCCTGCTCGCGCAACAGCTGGCGAGCGTGGCGTTCACTGTCAGCCTGCAAGCTGGCCTTGTGCGATTTGCCGGCGAGGTCAACGGCCTGGTAGCGATAGGTTGGCATGCCTTAGCCCTGTACCACGCGCAGTACTTCGGCCAGGCTGGTCTCGCCGCGAGCAAGGCAATCGCTGGCCATCGCCACCAGGCTTTGGCGCCGATCAGCCAGATGATCCTGCATGGCCAGCTCACTGGCGCCGTCGTACAACAAGCCGATGAGCCCAGCGTCCAGTTCGATAAACTCGTACAGCCCCAGTCGCCCGATATAACCGCTGCCCTGGCACTGCTCGCAGCCCACGGCGTGATAAGTGCTGTCCAGTGCCGCCAGCTCGGGCCACAGCTCGCGCTCGGCGGCCTGTAGCGGGTGCGCCACGGCACAGCTGCACAAACGCCGCACCAGGCGCTGGGCCAGGACGCCGCGCAGGCACGAGGCGATCAGGAAGGGCTCGATGCCCATGTCGCGCAGGCGGGTCACTGCGCCTACCGCGCTGTTGGTGTGCAAGGTCGACAGCACCAGGTGGCCGGTGAGGCTGGCCTGCACGGCGATCTGCGCAGTCTCCTGATCGCGGATTTCGCCGAGCATGATCACGTCAGGGTCCTGACGCAGGATGGCGCGCAGGCCACTGGCAAATGTCAGCCCGGCACGCGGGTTGATGGCGGTTTGGCCAATGCCGGCGATGGCGTACTCCACCGGGTCCTCGACGGTAAGGATGTTGCGGCTGCCATCGTTGAGGCTGTTCAGGCTGGCGTACAGGGTCGTGGTCTTGCCCGAACCGGTCGGCCCGGTGGACAGCACAATGCCGTTGGGCCGCGCCAGGCAACTGCGCAGGCCCTGCAATACCGCTGCCGGCATGCCCAGGTTATCCAGCGCCAGCAGGCTGGCCTGCTTGTCGAGCACGCGCATCACCACCCGCTCGCCGTGGATGCCGGGCAAGGTCGAGACTCGTACATCCACTTCGCGCCCCGCCGCGCGCAAGGTGATGCGGCCGTCCTGGGGCTGACGCTTTTCAGCGATGTCCAGGCGGGCCATGACCTTGATCCGTGATACCAGCATGGCCGACAGCGCACGCGGTGGACGCAGCACCTCACGCAGGTGGCCATCGACCCGCAGACGCACCACCAGGCTCTGCTCGAAGGTCTCGATATGGATGTCCGAGGCGCGCAGCCGCAGCGCCTGGCCGAACAGGCCGTTGATCAGGCGGATCACCGGCGCTTCGTCGTCGCTTTCAAGCAGGTCTTCGATGCGCGGCATCTCGCTCATCAGGCTATCCAGGTCGACCTGGTCGCCGATGCCTTCGATCAGCGCCTCGGTGGCGGCATCGCCGGCCTGGTACAGCTGGCCAAGGCGCTCGTCGAACAGCGCAGGTTCCAGATATTCGAGCAGGCTTGGCTGGCCATGCACACGCAACAACTCCTGCAACTGGGCATTGTCGGCGTCGGGCCGCAGCCATAGCTGCCAGCCCTGCTCTGCCGGGGCCATGGCCACTCCGCTCTGCCGTGCCTGGCGATAGGGCAGCATCACCAGTCACCGCCTTCCAGGCGTGCGCGGCTGGCGGGGAATACCTGCAACAGCCGCGTGCCCTCTGCAAGGTCCGGCAATTGCAGCGGTGTGGTCTGCTGCAGGGTGCGGTACTTGTCTTCACTGAGGCCCGCAAGGCTCGGGCCGTCGCGCAGGATACGCGGGCGGATGAACACCATCAGGTTCTGCTTGGTATTGCGGGTGGCATCGGAGCGGAACAACCGGCCAAGATAAGGAATGTCGCCAAGCAGCGGCACACGCTGGTTGCTGGTACTCAACTCGTCACTGATCAGGCCGCCAAGTATCACCAGGCCGTTGTCCTCGACCATGACCTTGGTCTTGATCTCGCGCTTGTTGGTGATCACGTCGCTGGCCGAGCTGGTGTCGGCAATCGACGACACCTCCTGGACGATGTCCAGGCGCACGCTGTTATCGATATTGATCTGCGGCTTGATGCGCAGCTTCACCCCGACTTCCTTGCGCTCGATGGTCTGGTACGGGTTGGCGTTGTTCTGCGTCACGGAGCCGGTGACGAAGGGCACCTCCTGACCGACCAGGATTGATGCTTCGGCGTTGTCCAGGGTCAGCAAGGTGGGCGTGGACAGCAGGTTGAAGCCGCTCTTGCCCTTCAGCGCGTTGATCAGCATGGCGAAGTTGAAGCCCCCGCCGAAATGGCCGATGCCCGCCGTGGCACCGGTAGTGGTGGACAACAGGTCACCCAGGGCCTCGTTGTCGCCACTGGCGGCGGCCCCGGCAATGCTGGCGATATTCACCCCGTTACTGCCGAAGTTGACGATACCGGCGCCGAACTTCTCGTCGGCGAACAGCCACTGCACACCCAGCTCCTGGGCGCTGCTGTCGGACACCTCGGCGATGATCGCTTCGACCACCACCTGGGCACGGCGAATGTCCAGTTGCTCGACAATGGCCCGGTACGCTGCCAGCTCGCTGTCGGGGCCGACCATGACCACGGCATTGGTACCTTCTTCGTATTCCAGGCGGATGCCCGGGCCACCGGAGGCTGGCATCACCGGCCGGTCCTTGCCCTCTGCCTCACCCGCGCCCTCAGCCGGCACCGCACCTTCCTGGCTGAGCCCTCGCAGCACCTTGACCACTTCACCGGCATTGGCATGGCGCAGGTAGATCACCTGGGTGCTGCCATTGCCCGGTGCCTCTTGAGGGCGGTCAAGCTGGCGCAGCAGGCTGGCGATGCGTTCGAGGTTGCTGCGCCAGTCAGTCACCACCAACTGGTGCGCCGCCGGGTACGGTGTAATAACCCCAACCCGCGGGTCGATCAGCGGTTTGAGGATACCCAGTACCTGTTCGCTGGCGGCGTTGCGCACGTTGAATACGCGGGTGGCCACGCTGTCGCTACCCTCACCCTGCCGCCCGCCCGCCTCCACTGGCACCGGCTCCAGGCGCGCGGCCTGGTCGGGCACGATCTTCACGCTGCCATTGGGCAGGTCGACGGTGGCATACCCCTGGGCGCGCAGTTGGGCCAGGAAGATGTCGTAGATGGCGTCGGCGTCGTGCAGGTCGACAGTGCGCACGGTGACCTTGCCCTTGACCCGGGGGTCGACGATGAAGGTAGTGCCGGTGATGCGCGACACGCTGTCGATGAACTCGCCGAGTTCGGTATCGACGAAATTCACTTCGTACATCGGCGTACCGTTGTCATCGAACACCGGCTCTTGGGCATAGGCCATGGACAAGGCCAGGCTCAGCGCAGCCGCCATGCAGTATCTAACAGGCATCGTTCATCCTTGCCGCTTGAAGCCGGTCACGGCGGGGCGTGGCGGCCAGGGCAGGCGCTCACGCCGCCCCTGGTTGTTGAAAATCAGGCCATCGCTGTCGATGTCCTGCAGCACGATCCCTGGCGCCAGGCGCTGACCGCGGGCCAGGGTGCGCACTTGCTGGCCGTAGCGCAGCACCACCACACTGGCGGCCAATGGCTGGGCCTTGAGGCCGCCGAGGTACTGCAGCGGCAGACGGGTGATGGTGATGGCGCCGTTGTCGGGCGGCGCCTGCCAGTGACCGACCATCAGCCCGGGCAGCGGGCTATCGGCCACCGCAGGTGCCGTGGCCGGGTGTGGCTGCCGGCTCAGCTGCAGCACACACTGCGCAGACAGCCAGCCGGCCAAGGTCAGGCCAGCACCGGTGAGCAGACGCGAGGTGAGCATCACGAGGCCAATTGCCGTGGGTGCCAGCCTGGGTGCCCCTGCACGTAACGCACTTCGGGCAGTTGCAGCGGCGCCAGTTGCCAACCGTCAGGCTGGCGGGCGAGCCAGGCCTCGACCCGCTGCCAAAGTGGCTCGCCGGCCTGGCTTTCGAATTGCAAGCCAAAGGTGCGGCACAGGCCCTGCACCGGCTCCAACCCCGTGATGCGCTTGCCTTGTGGGCTGTAGCTGACGCTCCAGGCCTGGCCCTGCCAGCGCGGCAGGTCCTGGCTGTTGTCCAGCAGCAGCGGGTCACCGAACAATTGTTCAGCGGCGTTTTCCAGCACTTGTTCGACCTGCCTGGCCGGTGCCTCGACCACTGGCGCCGGGTAACCACCGGTAAGGCTGATCAGGTGTTCGCGGGTAATGGGCGCCCCGGCGGACAGCGGGTAGTCGTAACGCAGGC
Source organism: Pseudomonas sp. LTR0 (assembly GCF_036630035.1). NCBI lineage: Bacteria > Pseudomonadati > Pseudomonadota > Gammaproteobacteria > Pseudomonadales > Pseudomonadaceae > Pseudomonas > Pseudomonas sp. LTR0. The sequence continues at coordinate 1,084,312 of NZ_CP123734.1, read as the reverse complement.
CCGGCAGCAACACGGGCATGCTGCTATCGTCGGCCAAGGCTTGATGCAGCAGGCAGTCCCAACTGCCGCCACGGGTATCGCGGCGCCACAAGGCCTGGGGCGCGCGGGCCAGCGGCTGGTCGAGCCAGGCCGCGTGGCCGGCCCGTTGCTGGCGCAGTTGTGCCTGCAATTGCGCGACACGCAGCTGCGCGGCAGGCGCCAGTTGCTGTTCAAAGGCCGGGAAAAAACGCCCGTCGAACTGCCACTGGCCGGCCACTCGCTGGCAGCGCAGGCGGAAGGCACCGCTGCCCCGGCAGCCGGCAAACAGCACCGGCACGCGCCGACCGCTGGCCTGGGTGACCTCGACCGGTGCCGGCCACAGGTCCTGACCACGGGCACACAACAGCACGTCGATTTGCGGCACCCGTTCAGCCAGCCACAAGCCGGGGCCCGTGCCTGCATCGGCCATGGCCACCACCAGGTCAGCCTCGCGCCGGGCTTGCTCGAATACCGGCAGCAGTGACTGATACCACTGTTTAAGAGAGGCTTTCTGGTCCTGTGCGTACGGGTCGGTCACGCCAACCACTGCAATACGGGCACCGCCGCGCTCGAAAATGTGCAGGCCTTGCACGCCCAGTGCCTGGCGTTGTGCGTCAGCCAGCCCGGCGCCGAGGGTAATGGCGCTGGCCTGGCGATACAGGCCCATGCAGCGTTGCGGCCACAGCACACGCTCGTCGCTGCTGACCCGCGCTTCGATGCCCAACAGCTGGCTGCCTTGCACACCACTTTCGCCCTGGGTCAGGTAGGCCAGGCCACTGCCATTCCAGCCTTGGCCGTTTTCCAGGGTCAGGCTGTTGCCCGCACCGGCCTCGCCACGCAGTTGTTCCAGCAACGCCGCGAGCACCGCATAACCGCCCAGCGGGGCCGTCGTTGCCTGGCGGGCATCGAGCAGCGGCGCCAGTTGCGGGTAGGCGATGCTGGCGCTGCTGCCGGTCATCCAGGGCGCACGGCCCAAGTGGCTGACCGGCCCCAGCCGGGTAGCCGGTACCACCGCCTGGCCAGGCTGGCGGGCATCGAGGGTATCGGCGACGTACAGCAAGTCGAGCCGGGCGTTGCCGCCCTGCTGCCCTGGGAAGGCTGTGCAGGCGCCGAGCAGCGGTGCCAAGGCACCGATACCCATCCAGCCGATCACTTCGCGCCTGCGCACACTGCTCGCCATCGCATCGCCATCCTTATCCACGTCCATTCAGGGTCCCGGATGTTGCGGCGTTGGCATTACAGTTTGATGGCAGAAATCCGACAGAAATTCCAATTCGATCTTTAGATTCCCCATCCAAGAACCGAAAGTTTTAAAAGCTCGTTAACATTTCTGCCAAGGAATCATCACACTTGCGCCTTACAGTCGCGGTTTCTTCCAACTCAGCCAACATAAGGACAACCTGATGAGTCGAGATACCGGCGACAACCTGGACCGGAACCAAAGCGGCAATCTGCCGATGGCCAACGTCATGGATGCCTACCTGAGCCGCCGCAGCGTGATGCGCGGCAGCCTGGGCGCCGCCATCGCCATGATCGCCGGTACCGGCCTGACAGGCTGCTTCGACGGTGGTGGTTCCGATCACGATGATCCGGTCACCGAACCGCCAGTCACCGAGCCGGAAGTGCCAAAACTGGCGCTGGGCTTCCAGTCCATCCCAGGCTCGCGCACCGACGCCTGTGTGGTCGCCGCCGGCTATAGCGCCTATGTGCTGGCACCTTGGGGCACGCCACTGAACAGCAACGGCAACCCGTGGAAGTCCGACGGCAGCAACACCTCGACCGACCAGGCCAACGCCATGGGCATGCACCACGACGGCATGCACTTCTTCCCCATCAACGGCAGCTCGGAAGACGGCCTGCTGGCAATCAATTTCGAGTACATCGATACCGCCGCCCTGCACCCGGCCGGCCCCACTACCGATGTCAACGGCAAGCGCCCAGTTGAAGAAGTGCGCAAGGAAATCAACGCACACGGTGCTGGCGTGGTACGCCTGCAGAAAATCAACGGCCGTTGGCAGGTGGTCGACAACGACCCGCTGAACCGTCGCTTCACCACTGCTTCACGCATGGAAATCACCGGCCCGCTGCGTGGCACCGACCACGTCAAGACCAAGTACTCCACTGCTGGCACCCACTGCCGTGGCACCAACAACAACTGCGGCAATGGCTATACCCCGTGGGGCACCTACCTGACCTGCGAAGAGAACTGGCCGGGCATCTTCGTCAACAAGGGTACCCGCCCCGAGGACCAGCGCCGCATTGGCGTGGGCACCTCCAGCGGCCAGTACAAGTGGGAAAGCGCTGCCGGTGACGCCAGCGAAGTGGATGACGAATTCGCCCGTTTCGATGTTACCGTCAAAGGCGCCAGCGCCACCGACGACTATCGCAACGAAGCCAGCACCTACGGCTACATTGTCGAAATCGACCCGTACAACAGCAGCACCCTGGCCACCAAACGCACCGCGCTGGGCCGCTTCCGCCACGAGGGCTGCGCCCCCGGCCTGCCCGTCGCCGGCAAGCCGCTGGTGTGGTACATGGGTGACGACTCGAACAACGAGTACCTGTACAAGTGGGTGTCCACCGCCGTGTGGGACCCCGCCGACGCCACCCCGGCCGACCGCTTGGCCACCGGCGCCAAGTACCTCGACCAAGGCAAGCTCTACGTGGCCCGCTTCAATGCCGACGGCACCGGTGTATGGCTGCTGCTGGATGTGGCCACCGCCACCACGGGCGGCAGCACCTTGGGCGCGCTGTACGGCGACTTGCCGGGCATCATCCTCAACACCCGCGGTGCTGGCGATGCCGTGGGCGCAACGCCGATGGACCGCCCGGAATGGACAACGGTCAACCCGCTGAACGGCGATGTGTACCTGACCCTGACCAACAACAGTGCACGCACCCCGGACAAGGTCGATGCAGCGAACCCGCGCGGCCCGAACCGCCACGGCCACATCATTCGCTGGCACGACAGCGACGATCAGCTGAGCTTTAACTGGGACATCTTCGTGTTCGGCGCCAACGCTGCCGGTACTGCCGACATCAACCGCTCCGGCCTGACCGAACTGAACCAGTTCGCCAGCCCCGACGGCATGAGCTTCGATAGCCGCGGCGTGCTGTGGTTCGAGACCGACAACGGCGAAAGCACCTTGACCGACTACACCAACGACCAGTTGCTGGCGGTGATCCCTACCGACCTGGTGGATGCCAGCGGCAAGCAGGTGCCGGTGAACGCACAGAACCAGGTGGACCTGCGGCGCTTCTTTGTCGGGCCAAACGGTTGCGAGGTGACCGGGATTACCTTTACCCCGGACAACAAGACGCTGTTCGTCAACATTCAGCACCCGGGGAACTGGCCGTATACCGACAAGGCGACCGATGCGACGCCGGCTGGGGCTACCGTACGGCCGCGGGCTTCGACGGTGGTGATCCAGCGTATTGATGGCGGGGAGATCGGCACCGTTTGATCCAGTGCCGGTCAGCCAACCTTTTGCTGGCTGTACCGGCCTCTTCGCGGGCAAGCCCGCTCCTACAGGGATCCCACGGGTTTCAAAACCGGCGTAGGGGCGGGCTTGGCCGCGAAGGCGCCCGTAAACGTTACCAGGCTATCGGCTCCCGGCTACGCACCCGCAATTGCTGCGCTGGCACCCGGGCATGCCACTGCACCACCCCCAGCGCCTCCACCTGGAATTCGCTGCGCATCACCCGCCCCTCTTCTTCGAACGACAGCTGCAACAGAAAATGCCCGCTATTGAGCAGCAGCCCTTCGCTCAACCGTTCGAACGTTTCATCATCCACCGCCCCCAGCGCCTGGCGCAGCGCGGCGGCATCCACGTACCCTGACGCCGGCCGACCGCTGATGATGCGGCTGAGCAACGAACGCGAGTAACGCCCTTCATACAGCGCCTCCAGCAGGGGCAGATGCTCCAACCCCAACGCATTGGCGTTGAGCCGCCAGCCAGTAGTCTGCGACAAGGCGCACAGCATCGGGTAACGCGCCTGGCGGCTGGCGTCCGGCTCCAGCAACAGGTTCAGCTCGCTGGTGTCGAGCATCGGCTGGTCAGCCGCCAGCCGTGGCGGTTGCTGGCGCAGGTACTGGGCGCTCTCGGCGCCCTGCAGGCGGGCATCACTGTCGGCATCGAGCCAGTCGGCCAAGGCATCGACCAGGCGTTCGGCCGCCATGTCATTGCCCAGCAAGTAACGCAACTGGCGCTCGGCGCGTTCGCCATCGGCACCCAGCAACGCATTGACGTTGAAGCAGGTGTGCTGGTCGCGTACCCGCAACTGCGCCTGGCCAGCGCCAAAATCGTAGTTCAGCGGCTGCCCGCGCAAGGCTTGCCAGAACACCGGGCTGAGCCGCCAGGCGGGGTCACGCAGGGCCTGCCCGGCATAAGCCAGGCCGGCCTGCTCCATGGCCCGCACCTGCACCCGCTGGTGTAGCAGGCGCACATCGTCAACCTGGCGTCGGCCATCCTCCACCAACCAGGCCATGCCCGCCGCCAGCATTGCCAGCACCACCATCACCATCAACAGGGCCGCACCCTGCTGTTGCCTTCCACCCATCCGTGTGTGCCTCGCTCGCGGAATAAAAACGCCAGTCAACACGCGGGGTGTTTCAGGTAGATGGCAATGCCCGTTCGTCATGCGCACGTCATCTAGGCAAGGCAGGATTGCCCTTCCTTTTCATGACCTTACAGGAGTGGTCGCTATGGGTGGCATTGGAATCTGGCAACTGGTGATCGTACTGCTGATCGTGTTCTTGCTGTTTGGTACCAAACGCCTGAAGGGTCTGGGTAGCGATGTGGGCGAGGCGATCCAGGGTTTTCGCAAATCCATGGGCGGCGACAATGACGCCAGCGCCGCTGGCCAGGCGCAAGTGCAGCAACAGTGCCCGCTGAACGGCCAGGCTGCTCAGCAACCTCAAGCGGACCGCCAGGCCTGATGTTCGAGGTAGGCTTCAGCGAGTTGCTGCTGATCGGCGTCGTCGCACTGTTGGTACTAGGCCCCGAGCGCCTGCCGGTGGCAGCCCGTACCCTCGGGCGCGGCCTGGGCCAGGCGCGCCGGGCCATGCACGCCTTGCGCACGCAGGTGGAGCGCGAAATCGAAATGCCCAACCTCGACAAGGCACCTTTGCAGCGCCTGGAACAGGAGATCCGCCAGGGCATCAGCCTGAACGCGGTGCCGGCCAATGATGCGGCCACGGCCGCGCTGCCCAAGGAAAAAGCTTCATGAGTATTGCCATGGACCCTGCGGCGAGCATGCCGCTGACCGAACACCTGCGCGACCTGCGCAAACGCCTGGTGCGTTGCCTGGCGCTGGTGGCATTGGTGTTTGCCGGCCTGTTCCCCTTCGCCCAGACGCTGTACACGCTCATATCCGAACCGCTACGGCGCTTTTTGCCGGAAGGCGCGAGCATGATCGCCACCAGTGTCACCTCGCCCTTTCTAGCACCGTTCAAGCTGACCGCGATGTGCGCACTGTTCCTGGCCATGCCGTTGCTGCTGCATCAGGCCTGGGGCTTTCTGGCGCCGGGGTTGTACCGCCGTGAACGGCGCATTGCCCTGCCGCTGCTGGTTTCGAGCATCGTGCTGTTCTATGCCGGCATGGCGTTCGCGTTCTTCCTGGTGTTCCCGATGATGTTCGGTTTCTTTGCCAGCGTGACGCCGGACGGCGTGGCGATGATGACCGACATCAGCCAGTACCTGGACTTTATCCTGGCGCTGTTTCTGGCATTCGGGCTGGCGTTCGAGATCCCGGTGGCGACGTTCATCGTGGTCTGGGCGGGGTTGGCCGATGTGGCCGCATTGCGACGCAGCAGGCCCTACGTGGTCGTCGGGTGCTTTGCGGTGGGGATGATTCTGACACCGCCGGATGTGTTTTCGCAGACGATGCTGGCAGTGCCGATGTGGGTGCTGTTCGAGGTGGGGTTGCTGGCTTGTGGAATGTTGAAGCGGCCGGAGCCAGGCAAGGAGATTGTGGCTGGATTGTAGGGCCCTTTCGCGGGCACGCCCGCTCCCACAGGGATATCACAATCCTCAGAACCTGTGATATCCCTGTGGGAGCGGGCGAGCCCGCGAATGGCCGTGATGGGTTCTAGAACTCGGCGAGGCGCCAGACTTCATAGGCTGGCGTCTCGTACGGGTGGCTCTGCTTGAGCGCAGCGACGACCTGAGCCACCAGTTCGTCAGCCACCACCAGCTCCACCTTCCACTCCTCCACCACCTCGACCTGGCCGGTTTGCCCGAGGAACGGCTGGCTGCCGTCCAACGGGCGGAACTGGCCCTGGCCCAAGGTTTGCCAGGCGCAGTGGTCATAATCACCAATGCGCCCGCCGCCAGCGGCGAACACAGCGCCCTTGACCGCTGCGACGTGGCTGGCGGGGACGAAGAAGGCGAGCTTGTACACGCCTTAGTTCACCCACACCCGCGCGTTGCGGAACATACGCATCAGCGCGGCGTCTTCCTGCCACTCGTCCGGGCGCCAGGAGTTCTGCACAGCGCGGAACACACGCTCCGGGTGCGGCATCATGATGGTCACGCGGCCGTCGCGGCTGGTCAGGCCGGTGATACCACGCGGCGAGCCGTTCGGGTTGGCCGGGTAGGCTTCGGTGACCTTGCCATGGTTGTCGACGTAGCGCAGGGCCACGCAACCGGACACATCGGCTTCCAGCAAGGCTTCTTCGCTGGCGAACTCGGCATGGCCTTCACCGTGGGCGATGGCGATCGGCATGCGCGAACCGGCCATGCCCTGCAGGAAGATCGAGTTGGACTTCTGCACCTCGACCATGGCCACGCGGGCTTCGAACTGCTCCGAGCGGTTGCGCACGAAGTGCGGCCAGTACTCGGTGCCCGGGATCAGCTCGTGCAGGTTGGACATCATCTGGCAACCGTTGCACACGCCCAGGGCGAAGCTGTCGGTACGCTCGAAGAAGGCCTGGAAGGCGTCACGTGCACGGGCGTTGAACAGCGCCGACTTGGCCCAGCCTTCACCAGCGCCCAGCACGTCACCGTACGAGAAGCCGCCACAGGCGACCAGGCCCTTGAAGGCTTCGAAGTCGACACGGCCAGCGAGGATATCGCTCATGTGCACGTCGATGGCGGCGAAGCCGGCACGGTCGAAGGCGGCTGCCATCTCGACCTGGCCGTTGACGCCCTGCTCACGCAGGATGGCCACTTGCGGGCGCACGCCTTTCTTGATGTAAGGCGCGGCGATGTCGTCGTTGACGTCGAAGCCCAGCTTGACCGACAGGCCCGGGTTGTCTTCCTCGAGCAGCAGGTCGAATTCCTGGTCAGCGCAGTCGGCGTTGTCGCGCAGGCGCTGGATCTGGTAGCTGGTTTCAGCCCACTGGCGCTGCAGCATGCGACGGTCATCGTCGAACAGCACTTCGCCATTCAGGCTGATGGTCACTTCAGCGTTGTTGACCGGCTTGCCGATCACCGCGACGCATTCTTCACCCAGGCCGGCAGCGCTGAACTGAGCCAGCACGTCCGGGGTAGCATCCTGGCGAACCTGGATCACCGCGCCCAGCTCTTCGTTGAAGAGGATGGCCGGCACTTCGCCCTTGCTGTCGGTCAGCGGGTCGAGTTGCAGGTCGAGGCCGCAGTGGCCGGCGAAAGCCATTTCCAGCACGGTGGTGACCAGGCCGCCGTCGGAACGGTCGTGGTAGGCCAGCAGGTGGCCGTCGTCGTTCAGGCCCTGGATCACGGCGAAGAAGGCTTTGAGGTCTTCGGCGTCGTCGACGTCCGGTGCCTTGGCAGCGATCTTGCCGTAGGTCTGGGCCAGGATCGAGGCACCCATGCGGTTCTTGCCGCGGCCCAGGTCGATCAGGATCAGGTCGGTCTCGCCCTTGTCCATGCGCAGTTGCGGGGTCAGGGTCTTGCGGATGTCGGTGACCGGGGCGAAGCCGGTGATGATCAGCGACATCGGCGAGGTGACGCTCTTCTCGATGCCCTCGTCGCTCCACTTGGTCTTCATCGACATCGAGTCTTTGCCGACCGGAATGGTGATGCCCAGCTCCGGGCACAGCTCCATGCCGACAGCCTTCACGGTGTCGTACAGGCGTGCGTCTTCACCCGGGTGACCAGCAGCGGACATCCAGTTGGCCGACAGTTTGATGTCGGACAGCTTTTCGATGCGCGAAGCCGCCAGGTTGGTCAGGGTTTCGCCGATGGCCATGCGGCCGGACGCCGGGGCATCCAGCAGCGCCAGCGGCGTACGCTCGCCCATGGCCATGGCCTCACCGGTGTAGACGTCGAAGCTGGTGGCGGTAACGGCGCAGTCCGCCACCGGAACCTGCCACGGGCCGACCATCTGGTCGCGGGCAACCAGGCCGGTGATGGTGCGGTCGCCAATGGTGATGAGGAAGCTCTTGCTGGCCACAGCCGGGTGGTTCAGCACGCGCTGGACGGCGCTGTCCAGGTCCAGCTCGCTCGGGTCGAAGTCATCGCCCAGCTCGGCTTCGCGGGTAACCGAACGGTGCATGCGCGGCGGCTTGCCCAGCAGCACGTCCAGCGGCATGTCCACCGGGGTATTGCCGAAGTGGCTGTCGCTTACGGTCAGGTGCGGCTCTTCAGTCGCTTCACCAACCACGGCAAACGGGCAACGCTCGCGCTCGCAGATGGCCTTGAAGCGCTCGAAGTCGACTGCGCTGACGGCCAGCACGTAACGCTCTTGCGATTCGTTGCTCCAGATTTCGTGCGGGGCCATGCCCGGCTCGTCATTTGGCACGTTGCGCAGTTCGAAGCGACCACCGCGGCCGCCATCGTTGACCAATTCAGGGAAGGCGTTGGAAATACCGCCAGCGCCCACGTCGTGGATGAAGGCGATCGGGTTGCTGTCGCCCAACTGCCAGCAACGGTCGATGACCTCCTGGCAACGGCGCTCCATTTCCGGGTTTTCGCGCTGTACCGAAGCGAAGTCCAGGTCAGCCGAGCTGGCACCGGTAGCCACCGACGAAGCAGCGCCGCCGCCCAGGCCGATCAGCATGGCCGGGCCGCCAAGCACGATCAGCTTGGCGCCGACGGTGATTTCGCCCTTCTGCACATGGTCTTCACGGATGTTGCCCATACCACCGGCGAGCATGATCGGCTTGTGGTAGCCGCGCACTTCTTCACCGTGGGGGGTGTCGATGGCTTGCTCGAAGGTACGGAAGTAGCCGGTCAGGGCCGGGCGACCGAATTCGTTGTTGAACGCAGCGCCACCCAGAGGGCCTTCGATCATGATGTCGAGGGCGTCGACGATACGCTCGGGCTTGCCATAAGCCTGCTCCCAAGGCTGTTCGAAGCCCGGAATGCGCAGGTTGGACACGGTGAAGCCGGTCAGGCCGGCCTTGGGCTTGGCACCACGGCCGGTTGCACCTTCGTCGCGGATTTCGCCACCGGAGCCGGTGGAGGCGCCGGAGAACGGGGCGATGGCGGTCGGGTGGTTGTGCGTTTCCACCTTCATCAGGATGTGCACCGGCTCCTGCACCGCGCCGTACTGGCGGGTTTCAGGGTTCGGGAAGAAGCGGCCGGCAACGTTGCCGACGATTACCGAGGCGTTATCCTTGTAGGCCGACAAAACACCTTCGTTGTGCATCTGGTAGGTGTTCTTGATCATGCCGAACAGGCTCTTATCCTGAGCCTGGCCGTCGATATCCCAACTGGCGTTGAAGATCTTGTGACGGCAGTGCTCGGAGTTGGCCTGGGCGAACATCATCAGTTCGATGTCGTTCGGGTTGCGCTTGAGGCCCTGGAAGGCATTGACCAGATAGTCGATTTCGTCTTCGGCCAGGGCCAGGCCCAGGTCGATATTGGCCTTGGCCAGGGCGTCGCGACCGCCGGAAAGGATGTCCACGGAGGTCATCGGCTTGGGCTGGGCGTGGCTGAACAGGTCTGCGGCCTGCTCCAGCTGGCCGAGCACACGCTGGGTCATGCGGTCGTGCAGTTCGGCGGCGATCAGTTCGGCGTCAGCGTCGCTCAGGGTGCCGGCAACGTAGTAGGCGATGCCGCGCTCCAGGCGCTGGATCGACTGCAGGCCGCAGTTGTGGGCGATGTCGCTGGCCTTGCTGGCCCATGGCGAAATGGTGCCCAGGCGCGGCACTACCAGGAACAGACGACCCGTCGGCTCCTGTACCGGCACGCTCGGGCCGTACTTGAGCAGACGGCCCAGCACCTGCTGCTGGTCGGCGGTCAACTCGCCGTCAACATCGGCGAAGTGGGCAAATTCGGCATACAAACCAGTAACAGCGGGGACTTTCTGGCTCAGTTGCTCGAGTAATTTACCGTGGCGAAAGGCAGAAAGGGCAGGAGCGCCGCGCAGGATCAACATCGTCGGGACAGCCTCAGGAAGGGGTGTGCTTAGAGGCCGTGCATTCTAGCCTAATTCGATGGCTTTCGGCACCTGCTCTAAGCCATGCCTGCCGGGCGGCGGAACCGGACTTCGGGGTCAGTTTTCAGAGGTGTCCGGCTTGAGACGAGATCTAGCGCCGCCGGGTGTCCGCCTCAAGACATTCAGCGCCTGTGAGATCGAGCGCCGCCCGCGCGGCGCTTCGCGGGTAAACCCGCTCCTACGTTTGTTTCGGGCCAATTATGCCTGTGGGATTCGCGCGCGAACGCCTTGGTGCCTATCTCGATATCGCGTCGTACCAACAAGGCGGTCGCGCGCGCCAGGCACAGGATGGACTGGCCCGAAACAAACGTAGGAGCGGGTTTACCCGCGAAGCGCCGCGCGGGCGGCGCTCGATCTCACAGGCGCTGAATGTCTCAAGCCGGGCACCTGGTAGCCTTGATGCAATCCCCTCCCCAACCACACAACCCGCTACCAGACAAGCTAACAGTTGTCGAGATATGGTTGGGCCAGTCCTTTGCGTATACTGCAACCTATGTTCGCCCACACTGCTTTGCGCCAGCGTTGCGCCAAATGGCTTCTCGCAACCGGACTCTTTCTGCTGCTAGGTGCCTGCGTTGAAAAACCCAGCACCCTCGAGCGCGTGAAGGAGGATGGCGTGCTGCGCGTAATCACACGCAACAGCCCGGCAACCTACTTCCAGGACCGTAACGGCGAAACCGGCTTCGAGTACGAACTGGTCCAGCATTTCGCCGACGATCTCGGCGTAAAGCTGCAGATCGAGACCGCCGACAACCTGGACGAGCTGTACGACTCCCTCGGCAAGCCCTCCGGCCCGGTACTGGCTGCTGCCGGCCTGGTCAGCAGTGAGCGGCGCAAAGCGCAGGTGAAATACTCCCATCCCTATCTGGAGGTGACCCCGCAGGTCATCTACCGCAACGGCCGCCCACGCCCCACCAGCGCCAAGGGTTTGGTCGGCAAGAAGATCATGGTGCTCAAGGGCAGCAGCCATGCTGACCAGTTGGCCGAGCTGAAAAAGCAGTACCCGGCCTTGCAATATGAGGAATCCGACGCCGTCGAAGTGGTCGACCTGCTGCGCATGGTGGACGAAGGTCAGATCGACTTGACCCTGGTGGACTCCAACGAACTGGCGATGAACCAGGTGTATTTCCCCAACGTGAGGGTCGCCTTCGATTTGGGCGACACCCGCGACCAGCGCTGGGCAGTGGCAGCAGGCGAAGACAACAGCCTGCTCAACGAAATCAACGAATTTCTCGACAAGGCACAGAAGAACGGCACCCTTCAGCGTTTGAAGGACCGCTACTACGGCCATGTTGACGTACTCGGCTACGTCGGCGCCTACACCTTCGCCCAGCACCTGCAACAGCGCCTGCCCAAGTACGAGAAGCACTTCAAGAGCTACGCCAAGGTCGAGCAGGTCGACTGGCGCCTGCTGGCAGCCATCGGCTACCAGGAATCGATGTGGCAGCCGGAAGTCACCTCCAAGACCGGCGTGCGCGGCCTGATGATGCTGACCCAACGCACCGCCCGGGCCATGGGCGTGTCCAACCGGCTGGACCCGAGGCAGAGCATCCAGGGCGGCGCCAAGTACTTCATGAAGATCAAGGAAGAGCTTGATGACAGCATCAAGGAGCCGGATCGAACCTGGTTTGCCCTTGCCGCCTACAACGTTGGTGGCGGCCACCTTGAAGACGCCCGCACCCTGGCCAAGCGCGAAAAGCTAAACCCGAACAAGTGGCTGGACGTGAAGAAGATGCTGCCGCGGCTGGCTCAGAAGCAGTGGTACCGGCAGACCAAGTACGGCTACGCCCGTGGTGGCGAACCGGTGCATTTCGTGGCCAACATCCGCCGCTACTACGACATCCTCACCTGGGTGACCCAGCCGCAACTCGAAGGCCAGGTGGCCGAGGGCAACCTGCATGTGCCCGGGGTCAACAAGAACAAGCCGGCGGATCAGTCGCCACCGATGTAAGCCTTTCAGGGCCTCTTCGCGGGTAAACCCGCCCCTGCATAATTCGCACAGAACTTACAGGAGCGGGCTGCCCGCCAAGAGCCGGATGCAATTCAGGCCTTGGCCCGACGAGCCCTGAAGAAATCGCTGAGAATCTGCCCGCACGCCTCGGCCAGCACCCCGCCCTCCACCATCACCCGGTGATTGAGAAAGCCTTGGCCAAAGAACTGTCCCTGGCTCTGCACGACCCCCGCCTTGGGTTCCAGCGCGCCAAACACCACGCGCATCACCCGCGAATGCACGATCAGCCCCGCACACATGCTGCACGGTTCCAGGGTCACATACAGGGTGCTGCCGGGTAGCCGATAGTTGCTGGCCGACCTGGCTGCCGCCCTGATCGCCACCATCTCGGCATGCGCGCTGGGGTCACTGTCGATGATCGGCCGGTTGAACCCCTGGCCGATCACCTGTCCGTGCTGCACCAGTACCGCGCCCACCGGTACCTCGCCCAGCGCCGCGCCTTCGGCGGCCAAACCCAGTGCCAGCCGCATGAATTCCTGATCGCGACTGCGATCGATGATCTGCGGACGCATCAGACCACCGCGATCGCGGCCATCAGGCCGGTTTCCATATGGTCGATGACGTGGCAGTGGAACATCCAGGTCCCAGGGTTATCCGCCACCAGCGCTACCTGGGCACGCTCGTTCTTGCCCAGCAGGTAGGTGTCGGTGAACCACGGCTCCTTGATGTCGTGACGGTTGGAGCCGATCACCTTGAAACTCATGCCATGCAAGTGGATCGGGTGCTGGTACTGGGTCATGTTCTTAAGCTCGAAGATGTAGCTCTTGCCCTTTTGCAACGTGGCGATGGGGCGGTCGGCGCAGGTCTTGTCGGTGATATCCCAGGCCTGACCGTTGATCTGCCACAAGCTCGGCGGTTTGCCCGCGTCAGTTGTGACAGAGACGCTGGCGGCCCACTCGAAATTGAAGTTCAGCTTTTCGGCATTCTCCAGGTCCGGCTCGGCGATCGGATTAGGCGGCAGCGCTGGCGGCCAGTCACTCGGCGCGTCGTTGCTGGCCACCGAACGCAGGGTGCCCAGGCGCACGAAACCATCGCGCAGGGAGATTTCCTCACCCGCCTCGGGAATGCGAATGGCCAGACAGATACGCATGCCCGGGCCTAACCAGTACTCATCCAACGCACGCGGGGTGACCGGGTTGCCGTCGAGGGCATAGATTCGCGCCTCGCAGTTGCCTTTGAGGTTGAGGCGATAGGTCCAGGTGTTGTCCAGGTTCAGCAGGCGCACCCGCACCACCTGGCCGGCCGGCAGCTCGGTGATCGAGTCGGCCTGGCCGTTGATGGTGATCAACCGCCCGGCAGTGCCGTTGCGCGCGGCCTCGCGCGGGATGCTGAAAGGCAGCCATGCGCCCTGCTCGTCCACATGCCAGTTCTTCAGGCTCAGCGTACGCTCATGCTGGAACCCGGTGGGTTCACGCTCCTCGACGATCAGCGGCCCGACCAGACCGCGGCCTAGCTCTTCGGAGCTGCTGACATGGGGGTGATACCAATAGCTGCCGGCGTCCGGCACGCGGAACTTGTAATCGAAGTATTCACCTGGCTTGACCGGCAATTGCGACACATAAGGTACGCCGTCCATTTCCAGCGGTAGGCGAATGCCGTGCCAGTGGATAGTGGTCTCGACCGGCAGATGGTTGATAAACCTAACCCGCAGCCAAGTGCCCTGGCGCACGCGCAGCTCGGTGCCCGGGGCCGATGGGCCGAAGGCCCAGGCCTCGGTCTTGAACCCCGGCACCAGCTCCACTTCCAGCGGGGCGGCAATCAGCTCGTAGTCATGCCCGGCGTTTTCGTCCTCGACCTTGCCCAACCAGTATCGCGCCGCGCCCCCGGCGCCCAGGCCTACTACAACCAGGCCGGTCAGGCCCTTGAGCATTTGTCGACGGGTGAAGGACATCGGTGCGGGTACCTCGTATTCTGCGCAATCAGTCTGTCAGCAAGGCGCTGACGATGAAGGGCGAATACGATACACCTGCAAATGGGAAATATTAAGTGAAGTATCCAACCATCTTCCGCTTTAGCTACGGATTGGCTGGGCGACCGGCGTAGCAGAATCAATCGACAGCGCCGACATCAATTCGACACCATTGCCAGAGGCACCTCGGATGAGAAAATGCCTCGCAGTGCAATCATCAGCTCATTTGGCGGTTGGCTTGACTGCCAGGGCGGTGCATGGGAATGAATCGCCGTCAGCCAGCACACTCACCGAGCCTTCTCTAAAGGAATGCAATGGTAAATGGACTTATCAGCTTACGTCCCTAGCTGGGGCGACATCGAACGCAACCTGGACCAGAGGTTCAGCGCCCTGAATCAGAGCGTCAGCAGCGGCTTGCGCAATGCCCATGACAGCTGGGACGGTTTCACCCGCCGTGTAAGCGATGGCGCCAGCCAGGCCTATGGCGCTGTAGGCGCGCATCGAATCGACAGCGTCCGGCAGGCGATGGCGCTGTCCTACCCCATGATGCAGTCAAATCTGTCCCGCACATGGGCATCCATCAACATCGACCAGATTTTCCCCGTGCTGCTCAAGCTGGTGCGAGAAGTGGTGATGATTCTCGGCGGCAGCGTCGCGCTGGGCGGCGTTATAGCGGCGCGGTAGGTTCTCTCGCCTTCCGCCAGGTACCTCTTTCAGAGTACTGAATCGGATTGAGCAAGGCCCCACGACTCATCTCTTATTAGAAAAAGTACTATGATCGACCTGCACAGCTCCACCCTCGCCGTTACCGAATATGCCTACCGGTACAACCACTTGCTGCCAGCGCCCACCCCACGCGAATCCGCAAGCCGTGGCTACGTACACCCGCAATGGCAAAATTCGCGCGCCTGCACACTCACCCCCGATCAATCGCTCGACAGAGCCAAGGGGGCATTGCTGGGGTTGGCCATTGGCGATGCCGTAGGCACCACGCTGGAGTTCTTGCCCCGTGATGCCAAGCATGTCGATGACATGGTCGGCGGCGGGCCGTTCAGGCTCAAGCCAGGTGAGTGGACCGATGATACGAGCATGGCGCTTTGCCTGGCGGACTCGTACCTGGCGTGCATGCGATTTGATCATGCCGATTATCTTGAGCGTCTGTGCAGGTGGTACAAGCAAGGGGAAAACAGCGCTAACGGTGTCTGCTTCGACATTGGCAATGCAACCCGCCTTGCCTTGGAAGGATGGCTACGGCAAGGCTTGGACTGGTCAGGCAACACAGACCCGAACACGGCCGGTAATGGCTCGATCATCCGACTCGCCCCGACCGCCATATTCAGGCGCCACATGCTACCGTCCACCTGGCGCGAAGCTCAAAGTCAGAGTCGGACCACCCACCGGGCGCCCGAAGCACTAAGTTGTTGCGAACTGCTGGGTGCGCAGCTGCACCTCGCCCTGAACGGCGCAGACAAGGAGGAAATATGCCGCCCCATGGTGCGCCCATTGCAGCCCCGCGCCACGATTATCAACGCTGGCGAATACAAGGAAAAAAGCCGCGACCAGATTCGCTCTTCAGGGTATGTCATCGACACCTTGGAAGCTGCACTGTGGGCAGTGTGGAATACCGACAACTTCAGGGACGCAGTGCTTCTGGCAGCAAACCTGGCAGACGATGCCGACAGTGTGGCAGCCGTGGCGGGGCAACTAGCCGGGGCGTTGTACGGGGTATCCGGCATGCCCGTGCAATGGGTAAAGACAGTGGCGTGGTCAGAACACATACAGGACCTCGCCCAAGCGCTGCACGACCAGGCGCCTGAAAGCGACCCGTTCTACTCGCTGTGATAATGCACGCAGCGGGGCAGATGAATGTGAGTAGCCGATAGACCTCAGAATGACAAAGGCCCGCGATTACGCGGGCCTTTGTGTGTTACAGGTCATCTGACACTGGCTATTGCCATGTGCCGGCTTATTCCCACTCTATTATCAACGACTAGAAATACCCCATAAATATCATCTATTTACGAAACATAAATCTCATAACACCACAAATAATGCCATATCGGTTCTGCCATCAGCAATTCCTTGGATTACAGCCTGAAAAGCTGGACGGCACTGTAGCGCTACCACGATGACGGGGCTGTGCCCATTGATAATAATTGGTGCGAGTACCAGATACGGCGCTAGGCGCTGGGGCGCAAGAACTGGCTCTTTGCACGGTCTCTACGGAGCTCTAAACGCGCCGCCGCGATCATGAGCTTGATCCAGTCGGCCCGCAACAACGGACACGATCCGTATGCCTACCTGAAGGACGTGCTGACACGCCTGCCAACGCAGCGGGCGTCGTGGGCATCTTCCCCTACGATCCAGCGATCACACGGCTGGTAGGTGCGATGCTGCTGGAGCAGAACGACGAGTGGTGCCTGCAACGACGTTACATGCAGTTGGAGGCCTTTGAAGCAGTCAGCGATAATCCACAGGCCAAGCTGTCGGCCGTGATCAATTAAACGGCCAACTCAGTGGCCAGAGCCATGATGAGTTACACCACTTCCTGGGACACGATCAAAAGTAAAGCGATAGCGCGGGTAATTGAACTCGATATTTCCAGTGGTTACAGCGAGTTATGCGAACTGAACCAGCAGCCGCCATCTTATTGCCACTATTGCTGTAATGCCGCGTGAGCGTAAAGAATGCAGCACGTTCGGAATTCTATCGGTTGTCTCAACGGCAATCATGGCACTAAGCTATACGTTACTCAGCTTATTGACCGCTGTAACACCTGCATGCGCGCTGACTGAACGCGCGCCTTCACCAAGGACTGTGATGTGTAAATGGACCTTCTAGCCCATGTCCCCAGTTGGGACGATATCGAACGTAACCTCGACCAGAAATTCGGCGAGCTAAACCAGAGCATCAGCCATGGATTGCAGAGTGCTCATGACAGCTGGGATGGTTTTACCCGTCGTGTCAGTAATGGAGCCAGCCAGGCTTATGGCTATCTCGGTGGGCACCGCATCGACAACGTACGTAACGCCATGACGTTGTCCTACCCGATCATCCAGACCGATCTTCGCCGTAAATGGGCGTCCATCAACATCGAGCAGATCCTGCCAGTGCTGCTGGAGTTGGTTAAAGAAGTCTCAATGATTGTGGGAGGGAGTGTGGCGGTGGGTGGCGCCATCGGCGGCGCGGTTGGCTCGCTTGCTTTTGGCGCGGGCGCGCTACCGGGCGCAATGGTTGGAGGCGGGATTGGGTTGCAAGTGGGCAACCTGATTCTGATGGGTTTGGGTTTGGCGGCCATCGCTGACTATTTCTATCAAGGCTTACCCACCTGCCTTGCGAGCCTGCAAGAAGGACTCGCTACGGCCTGGTACGCATCCGACGGCGTCAAGCCAGAAGGGCTTGATCCTACCGGCGGCTCTTCGGCGCAGATCCAGGAGCGAACAGAACGCGCAGCACGACAACTTGCGCGTGGGCAGGAGCAATTGGTGTTGCTGCTGTTGACGGCCATCGTCACCTACCTCACTCGCGGCCAGATGAAGGCTGGGGTGATGAATAGTATGGAAAGCATTGCAACGCGCAGCGCCAAGCTTCAGGCGGAGATCTCCAATAGGCAGTTTGCGGATTGGTTGGCGAAGAATGAGCAGAAGATTCTGGCGCAGCCTGAGTTGCAGATCAAAGGCGTCAGTTCAGTTGAGACCCTAGCGCGTGAAACTGAGATGCGTGATTTTTACGCCAAGCAGGATCCTACATTCACTTCAGTGGAAAATAAACGACAAAAAGCCAAAACATTTGAGCCCAAGGGTTTAAGCACCCAAACAGTTCAAGAGTATTTGGCTAGCGAGGAAGGGAGAAAATATTTCGCTAAAATTATAGCAGCAGCTCCTGATACATCGCCTGATGTTCTCATTGAGAGAGCTTTTAGCCAAATCGCATCAGGCAGTACCATACCGGTGACCACACACATAACAACCCCCCTTGTGAAAATTGTACCTATTGGCGAAAAGGGCGTTTCTGATTTCTCACCTTTTTTTACCACCATGGATGAATTAAAAGCGGCTGCAAAATCTGGAAGAACCCTAGCGGACTCACTTGGCTTACCCGTCATTAGCGAAAACTCGAGATACTCTATATTTGAGATCACCCCACTCCAGCCTACTGAGGTTTTTATGAGCAAAGTAGCACCAACGGTGGAGTTTGGAGGTAATATCACGAGAGCTGGAGGGGCGTCCCAATACCTGGTGCCTAACAGACAAGAGTGGTCTGCTGCGAAACTCATAGGCGAAATCGATAACTAGGAATCATCATGGACATTCTGGCTTTAAAAAAAGCGGCAGTAGAACTACGAAAAAATCTCGAGCTACACAAGAAAACAGAGCCAGCAGCGCTATATTTATACGAACAATTGGAGCATTTAATATCCGCAGCTGAGCGGGGCGAAATTAGCACTCCAGTTGAGGCTAGGGACGTACCAGGCAGTAAAATTATGGATGAGTCAAATCTCAGAAAATACAAAGAGCTTTCGGAAGCTTATAGCACCTTCTACATCGAGCTTATTGGAATCCGAAATTCAGAAACATACAAAATGATGGAAGACATGATTAGAGAAGCTCGAAAGGAGGAGTAAAAACCAGGATGTCTGTTACGCAGTTTCTTAGCTGGCGTGCCCCCTGCATGCGCGCTGACTGAATGCGCGCCTTCACCAAGGACTGTGATGTGTAAATGGACCTTCTAGTACTCTCGACACCATGTCGGCATTTCTAATGCCGATCATGGTATCGAGGTACTTGTGCAGATGCCAACCATCCGCACCATGAAAAACGCCATTAATGACACAGTAAAAGTAACTATCTATCTTTATTTTTTACAACTAGATCAGATAGTTACGAATACCCCCTACTCCCACTCGATGGTCGCCGGCGGCTTGCTCGACACGTCGTAGGTAACGCGCGAAATACCGTCGATTTCGTTGATGATACGACCGCTGACAGTTTCCAGCAGCTCGTACGGCAGGTGTGCCCAACGCGCGGTCATGAAGTCCACGGTCTCGACGGCACGCAGGGCCACGACCCAGGCGTAGCGACGGCCGTCGCCGACGACGCCGACCGACTTGACCGGCTGGAATACCACGAATGCCTGGCTGGTCTTGTGGTACCAGTCGGCCTTGCGCAGCTCTTCGATGAAGATGTGGTCGGCGCGACGCAGGATGTCGGCGTATTCCTTCTTCACTTCACCAAGGATACGCACGCCCAGGCCCGGGCCCGGGAACGGGTGGCGGTAGACCATGTCGTATGGCAGGCCCAGCTCCAGGCCGATCTTGCGCACTTCGTCCTTGAACAGTTCACGCAGCGGCTCGACCAGCTTGAGGTTCATCTCCTCGGGCAGGCCGCCGACGTTGTGGTGCGACTTGATCACGTGAGCCTTGCCGCTCTTGGCGCCAGCCGACTCGATCACGTCCGGGTAGATGGTGCCCTGGGCGAGGAACTGGATGTTTTCCAGCTTGCTGGCTTCGGCATCGAACACATCAATGAAGGTGCGGCCGATGATCTTGCGCTTCTTCTCCGGGTCGGCTTCGCCGGCCAGGTTGTCGAGGAACTGCTTTTCAGCGTCGGCGCGGATTACCTTGACACCCATGTTCTCTTTGAACATGGCCATCACCTGGTCGCCTTCGTGCAGGCGCAGCAGGCCGTTGTCGACGAATACGCAGGTCAGCTGGTCGCCGATGGCACGGTGCAGCAGCGCGGCAACCACCGAGCTGTCGACGCCGCCGGACAGGCCCAGCAGAACGTTGGCCGAACCGACTTGCGCACGCACCTGGGCGATGGCGTCTTCAACGATGTTGGACGCCGTCCACAGGGCTTCACAGCCGCAGATGTCCTGCACGAAACGGGACAGGATGCGACCACCTTGCTTGGTGTGGGTCACTTCGGGGTGGAACTGCACGCCGTAGTAGCCGCGGGCGTCGTCGTACATGCCGGCGATCGGGCAGCTTGGGGTGCTGGCCAGAATGCTGAAGTTGGAAGGCATCTGGGTGACCTTGTCACCGTGGCTCATCCACACGTCCAGGCCCAGCACGCCATCGTCGTCAACGTGGTCTTCGATGCCATCGAGCAGGCGGCTCTTGCCGACAACGTCCACGCGGGCATAGCCGAACTCACGCAGGTCGGAACCTTCTACCTTGCCGCCCATCTGCTCGGCCATGGTCTGCATGCCGTAGCAGATACCCAGCACAGGCACATTCAGGTCAAACACGGCCTGCGGAGCGCGCGGGCTGTTGGCTTCGTGAACCGACTCGGGGCCGCCGGCGAGGATGATGCCGCGCGGGTTGAATTCGCGGATCGCTTCATCGTCCATGTCGAACGGGTGCAGTTCGCAGTACACGCCGATTTCGCGCACGCGGCGGGCGATCAGCTGGGTGTACTGGGAACCGAAATCGAGGATCAGGATGCGGTGAGCGTGAATGTCGAGGGCCATGACTCAATCTCGTCAGTGGAAATCGGAAACGACGCGGGGCTGTCATGACAGCCCCGCTTTATGTTGTAGCTGGAAGCCTCAGCCTACGCGGTAGTTAGGGGCTTCTTTGGTGATTTGCACGTCATGCACGTGGGACTCGGCCATGCCGGCACCGGTGATACGTACGAATTCCGGCTTGGTGCGCATTTCTTCGATGGTTGCGCTGCCGGTGTAGCCCATGGACGAACGCAGGCCGCCCATCAGCTGGTGGATAATCGCGGCCAAGGCACCTTTGTAAGGAACGCGGCCTTCGATGCCTTCCGGTACCAGCTTCTCGGCGCCGGCCGAGGAGTCCTGGAAGTAACGGTCGGACGAGCCTTGCGCCTGTGCCATGGCACCCAGCGAGCCCATGCCGCGGTAAGCCTTGTAGGAACGGCCCTGGAACAGTTCGACTTCACCCGGGGCCTCTTCGGTACCGGCGAACATCGAACCCATCATCACGCAGGAAGCACCGGCAACGATGGCCTTGGACAGGTCACCGGAGAAGCGGATACCACCGTCAGCGATCAGTGGCACGCCAGTGCCTTCCAGTGCTGCGGCAACGTTGGCGATGGCGCTGATTTGCGGCACGCCGACACCGGCAACGATACGGGTGGTGCAGATAGAGCCAGGGCCGATACCGACCTTGACCGCATCGGCACCCGCTTCGGCCAGGGCCTTGGCGGCAGCGCCGGTGGCGATGTTGCCGCCGATCACCTGCACTTGCGGGTAGGTTTCTTTCACCCAGCGTACGCGGTCGATCACACCTTTGGAGTGGCCGTGGGCAGTGTCGACGACGACAACATCAACGCCAGCCGCCACCAGCGCAGCTACGCGCTCGCCGGTGTCCTTGCCGGTGCCGACGGCGGCGCCGACGCGCAGGCGACCCTGGTCGTCCTTGCTGGCCAGCGGGTAAGCCTTGGCTTTTTCGATGTCTTTGACGGTCATCATGCCCTTGAGGTTGAACTTGTCGTCAACGATCAGGACTTTTTCCAGACGATGCTTGTGCAGCAGCTCGCGAACTTCGTTTTTGTCGGCGCCTTCGCGGACGGTGACCAGACGCTCTTTCGGCGTCATCACGTCGCGGACCTTGGCGTCCAGACGATTTTCGAAGCGCACGTCACGGGAGGTGACGATGCCGACCAGGTCGCCGTTCGCCAGCACCGGCACACCCGAGATGTTGTTCAGGCGGGTCAGCTCGAACAGGTCGCGCACAGTGGCATCGGCGTCGATGGTGATCGGGTCCTTGACCACGCCAGCCTCGAACTTCTTGACCTTGCGCACTTCGCCGGCCTGTTGTTCGATGGTCATGTTCTTGTGGATGATGCCGATACCGCCTTCCTGAGCCATGGCAATGGCCAGACGCGCTTCGGTCACGGTATCCATGGCAGCGGAAACCAGCGGAATGTTCAGCTCGATGCCACGGGTCAAACGGGTCTTGAGACTGACTTCATTGGGCAGTACCTCGGAATAGCCAGGTACAAGGAGGATATCGTCGAAGGTCAGGGCTTCTTGGCTGATACGCAGCATCGCGGGGGCTCCCGGGCGGGAAAAATGGAAGCGCGCCATTATACTCATGCATGGCGCGCCGCTCAATGCAAAATAAGGGCCTTCGGTCAGGCTTGTGGCAGTTTTACCTGCACCACGGCCACCGGCTGGTCGAGCCAGTCGGCGAAGCTGTCGAGAAAGGCCTGGGTGAACCCGGCCTCGCCCCAGTTGTTGAAGATGAACCCCAGGTTGGAAAAGGCACATGGCTGCAGGTAAATGAAGCCATTGATGTCATCTTCGAAGCCGCACAGTGGGCAGGTAAAGTTGTCGCTCACTGCCGGCATCCACTCTTCCAGGCTTTCGAACAACGGCTCGCCTACCTCGCGCCGGCACTCCGGGCAACCGGCTTCTTCGAGGAAGCCTTCGGTGGGGGTGTAGATGCAGCGCTTGAGCATCACTTCCAGGCCGTTGACCGGCTCGCCGAAGGGCAGTTTTTCCGGGTGCAGGGCCACTTTGCGCGCCCCTGCCGCCAGGGCATGGCCCATGCGGTTGCCGGTGCGGCCACAGGTGGTCAGTTGCTCCTCGACGACTTTTTCGCGCACCAGCCAGCGCAGGATGGCGCGGGCGCGGGCTTCATGTACCGGGACGGTAGACAGCTTTGGAACGATGATGCTCTGGGTGTTCATGAACGGGACAAGCCTGAGAAACGCCGGTAATGACGCAATTCTACCGCTCAGGCGCTCAGGTAGCGACCAATCAACGCCAGGCCGCTGGCCAGCACCAGCCAGGTGACCAGGCGTACGAACGCTTCGCGGGATAACCGGTGGGTCAACCGACGCCCTACCCACAGGCCAATGAACATGACAGGCAGCAGGTAGGCGATGCCGAAGACAATGTAGGCCCCAGCGATGGCCATGAGGAGAGCTGAGCGAGCATCGTGCCGAGTTCCTGGGTAGTCCTTGTATTCGTCGCAGGATTGCGCCGGGGCAAACAGGTGCATGTCTTGGGGTTTTTGGTGCCTGTGAGATCGAGCGCCGCCCGCGCGGCGCATCGCGAGCTGCGCTCGCTCCTACGTTTGTTTCGGGCCAGTAACGCCTGTGACAGGCGCGCGCGACCGCCTTGTTTGTAAGACGTGATATTGCGCCATGCGCCAAGGCGTTCGCGCGCAAATGGCACAGGAATAATTGGCCAAAAACAAACGTAGGAGCGAGCGCAGCTCGCGATGCGCCGCGCGGGCGGCGCTCGATCTCACAGGCACCACAAACCCCAAGACATGCACTCACCCAGCCCAGTATCATGCCCACCATGATCAGAGACCCCTTTGAACGACTCGGCCTGGACCGCGAGGTCCTTACCGTCAGCCAACTCAACGGCCGCGCCCGCGTGCTGCTGGAAGACGTTTTCCGCAGTGTGTGGGTGGAAGGCGAAATCTCCAACCTCGCCCGCCCGGCGTCCGGCCACATGTACTTCACCCTCAAGGACAGCGGCGCCCAGGTGCGTTGCGCGTTGTTCCGGCAGAACGCCACGCGGGTACGCCAGGCACTGCGAGACGGCCTGGCGGTGCGGGTGCGCGGCAAGGTTTCGCTGTTCGAGGGACGTGGCGACTACCAGCTGATTCTCGACACCGTCGAGCCCGCCGGTGATGGCGCGCTGCGCCTGGCTTTCGAGGCCCTGAAGGAAAAGCTCGGTGCCGAGGGACTGTTCAGCACCGAACGAAAGAAGCCACTGCCGGCTCACCCGCAGCGCATCGGCATCATCACCTCGCCCACTGGCGCGGTGATCCGCGACATCATCAGTGTGTTCGGCCGCCGTGCCCCGCAGGTGGAGCTGAACCTGATCCCTACGGCGGTACAGGGCCGCGAAGCCATCGCGCAGATCGTACGCGCCATCCGCCTGGCCGACAGCCTCGGCTTCGATGCGCTGATTCTGGCGCGTGGTGGTGGTTCGCTGGAAGACCTGTGGTGTTTCAACGAGGAAGCCGTGGCGCGTGCCGTGGCCGCCTGCGTCACGCCAATTGTCAGCGCCGTGGGCCATGAAACCGACGTGTCGATCAGCGATTTCGTGGCTGACGTGCGCGCGCCCACCCCGTCGGCTGCCGCCGAGCTGCTGGCCCCTGACAACAGCGGCCTTCGGCAACGCCTGGATGGCCTGCAACGGCGCCTGCTGCTGCGCATGCAGAACCGCCTGACCCACGACCGCCTGCGCCTGGAGTCACTCACCCGCCGCCTGCGTCATCCAGGCGAGCGTTTGCGCCAGCAGGCTCAACGCCTGGACGACCTGGACATGCGCCTGCGTCGCGCGTTCATGCTCAACCTCAACCAGCGCCGCGAACGCCTGGCACGCCTGGACGCCCGCCTGGCCGCGCAGCATCCGGGGCGTAACCTGAAACTGCTGAACCAGCGCCTGGACAGCCTGGCCGAGCGCCTGCCACGGGCCATGCGTGAGGTGCTCAAGGACCGTCGCCAGCGGTTCCAGGCCCAGCTGCAGACACTGCAAGTGGTCAGTCCGCTGGCCACCCTGGCCCGCGGATACAGCATTTTGCTGGATGAACAAGGCCAGGCCATTCGCAGCGCCGAACAGACCCGCAACGGCCAACGCCTGACTGCCCGCCTGAACGAAGGCGAGCTGCTGGTGCGCGTCGAAGACAACCACCTGACCCCGGTCACCCTCTCACTACTGGACTGACACATGCCCCGCATGCTCGCGCCCCTGCTTGCCCTTTCCCTGCTGCTGGCCGGCGGCGCCCAGGCCAGCTATATCACCCGCACGCTGAACAAACCGGTACCCGGCGGCGTGGCGGTCGTCGACCTGGGCCCCGCCGCCAGCGCACCCAGCGCCCGTTTCGACGGCAAGCCGGTGCTGGTGGTGAAGGAGCAGGACAACTGGCTGGCCATCGTCGGCATCCCGCTCACCCAAAAGCCCGGTACCGCAGTGCTGAACCAGGGCGGGCGCACCCTGCCTTTCAGCGTAGGTAGCAAGAAGTACCCTGAGCAGCGCATCACCCTGAAGAACACCCGCCAGGTCAACCCTAACCCGGCCGACCTCAAGCGCATCGACCGCGAGCTGGCCGAGCAGATCAAGGCCTACCGCAGTTTCAGCCCGAACCTGCCAAGCAACCTGATTCTCGACAAGCCGGTCAACGGCCCGCTGTCGAGCAAGTTCGGCGTGCGCCGCTTCTTCAATGGCGAAGAACGCAACCCGCATGCCGGGCTGGACTTTGCGGTACCGGCGGGCACGCCGATCAAGACACCCGCCAATGGCAAAGTGATTCTGCTGGGGGATTATTTCTTCAACGGCCGCACGGTGTTCGTCGACCATGGGCAGGGCTTCATCAGCATGTTCTGCCACATGTCGAAGATCGATGTGCAGGTCGGGCAGCAACTGCGTCGTGGCGAGGTGGTCGGGCGCGTGGGCTCGACCGGGCGGGCGACCGGGCCGCATATGCACTGGAACGTCAGCCTGAACGATGCGCGGGTGGACCCGGCGATTTTCATTGGCGCGTTCCAGCCCTGAAACTGCGGCGTCTGCTTCGCGGGCACGCCCGCTCCCACAGGTACAGCGAAGCCTTCAGACACAGCGCGATACTGGTGGGAGCGGGCATGCCCGCGAAGACGCCAGCACAGTCGACAGCAGATCAACTGCGTTGCGCCATCGAAAAATACTGCGCAAGAATCAATAAGCGCCCAGAAGATCCAAGCCATAAAATCTCGCCCGATTACTTTTTTTAAGCATTTATCTCAATTTTTCCCGAACGCTTGCCATCCCCTACCCCACTGGTTAAGTTTGAAGGCATGAAAACCTTCAGCACCCTCATCCTGCTCCGACAACATCGCAGCCTCTGCCTGGTCAGCGCCCGACTACCAGGCTGAATCGCGTCGCCTCGCCTCTTCATATCGTTATCGCTTCGGCAGGCCCGATCTCGGCCGCACACAAAAGGATTGCTTCCATGACCATGCTCAAAGACCCTTCGAAGAAGTACCGCGCTTTCCCGACCATCGACCTGCCTGACCGTACCTGGCCGTCGAAAACCATCACCCAGGCACCTATCTGGTGCAGCTCCGACCTGCGTGATGGCAACCAGTCGCTGATCGAGCCGATGGACTCGGAGAAGAAACTGCGCTTCTGGAAGACCTTGGTGCAGGTTGGCGTGAAGGAGATCGAAGCCTCGTTCCCGTCTGCCTCGCAAACCGATTTCGACTTCGTGCGCACCCTGATCGAGGACGGCCACATCCCGGATGACACCACCATCCAGGTGCTCACCCAGGCACGTGAGGACCTGATTGCCCGCACCTTCGAGTCGCTGCGTGGTGCGAAGAAGGCCATCGTCCACCTGTACAACGCCACCAGCCCGTCGTTCCGCCGCATCGTCTTCAATCAGGACAAGCAAGGCGTGAAGGACATCGCGGTGAACGCGGCCAAGCTGTTCGTCAAGTACGCCGCCCAGCAGCCGGAAACCCAGTGGACCTTCCAGTACTCGCCAGAAACCTTCAGCGCCACTGAAATGGAGTTCGCCAAGGAAGTCTGTGACGCGGTCATCGAGGTGTGGAACCCTACCCCTGAACACAAGATCATCCTCAACCTGCCGGCTACCGTGGAAGTGTCCACGCCAAATATCTACGCCGACCAGATCGAGTGGTTCTGCCGCAACATCAGCCGCCGCGACAGCGTGATCATCAGCCTGCACTGCCACAACGACCGTGGCACCGGCATCGCTGCCACCGAACTGGGCCTCATGGCCGGCGCCGACCGTGCCGAAGGCTGCCTGTTCGGCAACGGCGAGCGTACCGGTAACGTCGACCTGGTGACTTTGGCTCTGAACCTCTACACCCAGGGCATCGACCCGTTGCTGGACTTCTCCGACATCGACGGCGTGCGCAAGGTGGTCGAAGAGTGCAACCAGTTGCCGGTACACCCACGTCACCCGTATGTGGGCGACCTGGTCCATACCGCGTTCTCCGGCTCGCACCAGGACGCCATCCGCAAGGGCTTCGCCAAGCAGCAGGATGGGGAACTGTGGGAAGTGCCTTACCTGCCGATCGACCCGGCCGACATCGGCCGCAGCTACGAAGCGGTAATCCGCGTCAACAGCCAGTCGGGCAAAGGCGGTATCACCTACCTGCTCGAGCAGGAATACGGCATCAGCCTGCCGCGTCGCATGCAGATCGAATTCAGCCAGGTGGTGCAGGGTGAGACCGACCGCCTGGGCCTGGAAATGACCGCCCAGCAGATCTACAGCCTGCTGCACAAGGAATACCTCCAGGCCAACGCGCCATACGCACTGGTCAGCCATCGCCTGCAGGAAGAAAACGGCCACAGCGCTGTGGAAGTGGAAGTTGCCGGTGAAGGCGAAACCACCCTGCACTGGCGCGGCAAGGGCAACGGCGCCCTGGAAGCACTGGTGGCTGGCCTGCCTGTTGCCGTAGAGATCATGGACTACAACGAGCACGCCATTGGCGCTGGCACCAATGCCAAGGCCGCGGCCTACATTGAATTGCGTGTAGCCGGTGGCCGTCCGGTGCATGGCGTGGGTATCGATGAGAACATCACCACGGCCAGCTTCAAGGCCCTGTTCAGCGCGCTGAACCGCTCGCTGAGCCAGCAGGAAGCCAAGGCGGCCTGAAGCCTGGAATGAGGGATGAGAAAGCCCGCATCGTTTGATGCGGGCTTTTTTTGTTGACCTGGACTGGCCATTTCGCGGGTAAACCCGCTCCTGCAACGGCCTGCGCCCAATCACCAATGTGTGTGTCCACCACCGATCAGGTGTAGGAGCGGGTTTACCCGCGAATACGGAGGCCACGGCAACGGTGAACGGCCAGGGATATTGGCCAGCAGGCCCGGCCCTTTCGCGGGTAAACCCGCTCCTACAACGGCCTGTGCCCACCTCCCGGTGTATGTCCACCGCAGATCAGTGTGTAGGAGATCGGTTTACCCGCGAAAAGGCCAGCACAACCAGTGCAAATACTCCAGGCAAAAAAAGGGGCGCCGACCAAGCGCCCCATAAGCCGTAAAGCACACAACTGATTCAGTTGGCGTCCAGCAGTGCCATAGCCTCGGCACTGCACGCTTCGATCCGCGCCCAGTCACCGTTCTTGATCCAGCTGCTGTCGAGCATCCAGGTCCCCCCCACGCACATCACGTTTGGCAGGGCCATGTAGTTGCGCACGTTGGCCGGGTTTACACCGCCAGTGGGACAAAAACGAATATCGCCGAATGGGCCACCAAAGGCCTTGATCGCTGCTACGCCGCCGCTGATCTCCGCCGGGAACAACTTGAACCGGCGGTAGCCCAGGGCATAGCCCATCATGATTTCAGACGGCGTACTGATGCCCGGCAACAGCGGGATTTCACTGTCCACCCCCGCCTCGAGAATGTCCTGGGTAATGCCTGGGGTAACGACGAACTGCGCGCCCGCAGCCTCAACCGCTGCGAACATGCTGCGGTCGAGCACGGTACCAGCGCCGACACACAGCTCCGGGCGCTGCTCACGCAGCACCTGAATGGCCTTGAGGCCATGCTGTGAGCGCAGGGTCACTTCCAGGGTACGGATGCCGCCGGCGGCCAGGGCGTCAGCCAGCGGCAGGATGTCTTCCTCACGAGCAATGGTGATTACCGGCAGGATGCGCGCCTTTTTGCAAATGGCGTCGATCCGCGCGGCTTTATCAACCATCGAGAGCTTGGGCTGCGGGCGTTCAAGGGTGGTCATGACTGTGGATCCTTGGCTCATGGGCACCAGTAGATGTCCAGGGGGTCGTGAAGAAAAGCGCGAATCGGCATTTCAGTAAGGTCGTTGCCCGCCAGCGCGGCGCGCAGGGTAGCGAGTTTGCTCTGGCCTTGCACAGACAGCGCGATGAAGGCAGCACTGGCCAGCAGCGAACGGGTCATCGACAGGCGCTGGTGCGGCACGCTCGGCGCCAGCAACGGCAGGCAGCGGCGTGGGCCGGCCGGGTCCAGGCCTGCTTCCAGGTTGGGACTGGCGGGGAACAGCGAGGCGGTATGGCCATCGTCGCCCATGCCCAGCACCAGCACGTCGATCGGCGGTAGCTCAGCCAAGGCCTGGTCAGCTTTGAGCGCAGCTGCATCGAGGTTCTCCGCCTGGTGGTACAGGCCAACGAAGCGGGCCTTGGCGGCTGCGCCCTTCAACAGGTGACGGGCCAGCAGGCCGGCATTGCTGTCGACGTGCTCTACCGGCACCCAGCGCTCATCAGCCAGGCTGACGATGACTTTGGCCCAGTCCAGATTCTCGCTGGCCAGCTTCTCCAGGAACGGCACCGGGCTGCGTCCGCCAGACAACACCAAGCAGGCCTGCCCCTTGGCGGCAATCGCTGCGCGCAGGCGCTCAGCCACATCATGAGCCAAGGACACGGACAGTGCCTTGGCATCCGCCAGTTCATGAGCCTTCACGGCCGCTGGCAGTTTCAGTTCAGATATCCCCATACCACGCCCTCCCATCGCGTGTGATCAGTGCAATCGAGCTCATTGGCCCCCAGGAGCCCGCAGCGTACGGCTTGGGCGCGTCGCCCGCATTACGCCAGCCGGCGATCAACTGGTCGCACCACTTCCAGGCATACTCGATTTCGTCCTTGCGCACGAACAGGTTCTGGTTGCCGCGCATCACTTCGAGCAACAGCCGCTCGTAGGCATCCGGAATTCTTGCACTGCGCCAGGCATCGGAAAAATTCAGCTGCAATGGGCCACTGCGCAGTTGCATGCCTTTGTCCAGGCCCTGCTCCTTGGTCATCACCCGTAAAGAAATGCCTTCGTCCGGTTGCAGGCGGATGATCAGCTTGTTACCGATCTGCAAACGCTGTTCCGGGGCGAAGATGTAGTGCGGCGTTTCCTTGAAGTGAATGACGATCTGCGACAGTTTTTGCGGCATGCGCTTGCCGGTTCGCAGGTAGAACGGCACGCCCGACCAGCGCCAGTTACGGATGTCGGCGCGCAGGGCGACGAAGGTTTCGGTGTCGCTCTGAGCGTTGGCGTTGTCTTCTTCCAGGTAACCAGGCACCGGCTTGCCTTCGCTGTAGCCAGCAATGTACTGGCCGCGCACCACACTGGTGCTCAAACCGTCACCAGTGATCGGTGCAAGGGCCTTGAGCACTTTCACCTTCTCGTCACGAATGGCATCGGCGGACAGTTCGCTGGGCGGATCCATGGCGATCAGGCACAGCAACTGCAGCAGGTGGTTCTGGATCATGTCGCGCAGCTGGCCGGCCTTGTCGAAATAGCCCCAACGGCCCTCGATACCGACCTTTTCCGCCACGGTAATCTCCACATGGGAGATGGAATTCTGGTTCCACTGGGTTTCGAACAGGCTATTGGCGAAACGCAGGGCAATCAGGTTCTGCACCGTCTCTTTGCCCAGGTAGTGGTCGATGCGATAGACCCGGCTTTCAGGGAAGAACCGCGCCACGGCATCGTTGACCCGGCGCGACGATTCCAGGTCGTGGCCAATAGGTTTCTCGAGCACTACCCGGGTGCGCGCAGCCAGCCCGACCTTGTCGAGGTTTTCGCAGATGGCCCCATACACCGCCGCCGCCGTGGCGAAGTAGGCGATCAGCGGCAGCTCGCCAGGCAGTTGCTCGGCAAGGGCCTGGTAACCCTCGGGCTGAAAGAAGTCCAGGTGCTGGTAATTCAGGCGGGCGAGGAAGCGCCCCAGCGCAGCAGGCTCGATGTCTGTCTCGGGCACGTGCCGGCGCAGGTGGGCTTCGATACTGTCCAGGTGCTCCTGCGCACTGCCGGCCTCGCGAGCCAGGGCCAGCAGGCGGGTCTCCGGGTGCAACAGGTTGGCCCGGTCGAGCTGGTAGAGCGCAGGAAACAGCTTGCGCAGTGCCAGGTCGCCGAGGGCGCCAAACAGGGCAAAGGTGCAAGGTTCGACACTGATTGCAGCCATGATGTTGGTTCTTTCCTAAAGTTGGTCTAGGAATACCGCTTTCACACACGGTTTTCAAGGGGAAATGTAGTAAAAACCACAACATTACACACAAGTGTTACAGACAAGTGGTACGCCAACCGCACCGACAGTACGATAGACGACCGTGCAAAAAGCCTGCTGCTCCCACAGCCGGCTGTCTTCCCGACCCAAGGACACACCCATGGACCGCGTGCGAAACCTCCTGGAACAGATCCAGGGCCGCCTCGACGAGCTGAACAAGGCCGAACGCAAAGTCGCCGAAGTCATCCTGCTCAACCCGCAACAAGCCACCCGTTTCAGCATCGCTGCGCTGGCCCAGGCGGCCAAGGTCAGCGAACCGACCGTCAACCGCTTCTGCCGCTCGTTCGGCGTCAGCGGCTACCCCGAACTCAAGCTGCAACTGGCGCAGAGCCTGGCCAGTGGTGCCGCCTATGTCAGCCGCGCGGTGGAGGCCGACGATGACCCGGCCGCCTACACCCAGAAAATCTTCGCCAGCGCCATCGCCTCGCTTGACAGCGCCTGCCAGCAACTGGACCCGCAGCAGGTCAGCCGCGCCGTGGACATGATGATCCAGGCCCGGCAGATCCACTTCTTCGGCCTTGGAGCCTCGGCTCCAGTGGCCCTGGATGCGCAGCACAAGTTCTTCCGCTTCAACCTGGCCGTGTCGGCCCACGCCGATGTGCTGATGCAACGCATGCTGGCCTCGGTCGCCCACACCGGCGATCTGTTCGTGATCATTTCCTACACCGGACGCACCCGCGAACTGGTCGAAGTGGCACGCCTGGCACGTGAAAACGGCGCTTCGGTGCTGGGCCTGACCGCCGCAGGCTCGCCACTGGCCAATGCCTGCAGCCTGAGCCTGCACATCCCGCTGCCGGAAGATACCGACATCTACATGCCGATGACCTCGCGGATCATCCAGCTGACCGTGCTCGATGTGCTGGCCACCGGCATGACCCTGCGCCGCGGCGTGGACTTCCAGCCCCACCTGCGCAAGATCAAGGAAAGCCTCAACGCCAGCCGCTACCCGATCGAGGACGACGAACTCAATTGAGCCGGTGCGCCTGCAAACGCAGGTGCGCACGCTGCCCAGGCGCCAGGCTCAGGCCTTCGCCACTGCCGCTGGTCGCCTCGACGCAGACAAAACGCTGCGACTCGCGGCCAGTCACCCCCATCAGCGGGCGATTGCCAGGGTGCCAGACCACGGTGTCGTCGCTGTCACCGGTGTCGATGCACAGCTCGCGCTGCCAGGCTGGGTCCTGCAATTGCACCCGTGGCGTACCGGGGTAGACCTTCTGGCAGCCGCCCTTGAGCTTCAGCGCGCCATCTTCACGGCAAGCCTGGCGGTTGAGGCGGTCGTAGCCTTCAATGTCTTCCAGCCCAGACAGCGCTATCTCTGACACGTCACTGATGCGCCAGTACGCCAGCAGCGCATGGCTCAGCTGGCAGGGCTCGCTATCCTGATGTTCGGTGCTCAGGCTCAGCTCCATACGGCTACCTAGCCGGGCGTGCAGGTCGACTTGCCAGTCGCACAGGTCCAGCCGCCATTTCAGGGTCACACCCTCCTCGTCCTCACGGCTGTCCACCAGTTTCCAGTCCAGCAGCCGCGCCCAGCCGTGGTCCGGCCACAGGTCTTCGCTGGGATGGCAGCCATACCAGGGCCAGCACACCGGTACACCACCGCGGATCGCCCCCACCTGCGGCCACTGTTCGGCGCACCACAGCCACGGCCGTTCACCCGCCGGTTGAAAGTGCAGCAACTGCGCGCCCTGGCGGCTGAACACCGCCTGGCAACGGGGGTGGTCGATGATCAGGACATCGCGCTGCTGGTAACGCTCCCATTCGAATGTCGGCCGTGGCCGCTGCGAGGAAAAGAAGCGATGGAGCGGATGTTCGGGCATGGTTCAGAGCTCTTGTTGTTCGAGATAGCGCTGTCTCGGCCTATCCCCGACACCCACTGCAGACCAGTGGGTGCCAGGAACCGATAATGGATTGGCGTAAATTTACAACAAGTGCCCTCAGAATGACGACTGAATCTTCAAGCCAGCGACCAGCGCGTTATCTACCTCGTCCACCCCGCCAGGGCTCTTGATGTACTGCAGGTTAGGCCGCACGGTCAGCCAGTTGGTAACGTGGAAGCCGTAGTAGAGCTCTGCGTTGTACTCGGTGCGCTGCAGCGGCACGAAACCAGGGTTGTCGTAATCGTTGATGCCGCTCTGGCCGTTGAGCAACTCGGCGCGCTTCTTCACGTCGTCATTCACATGAATACGCGCAACACCGAAGCCGATGTCATCTTTGGGCCGAGCGTCGAAAGCGCCTTTGTAGACCAACCCCACCTGCTGGTAGTTGTCGACCACGTTGGTGGCCTTGTCGTGCACGGTAAAGTTGGCGAACAGGCTGAGGCCACGGTTGACGTCGCCGCCGTGGGCGGTGACCTGCTGTTGCGCCACCACCCACCATCCGTGCTTGCTGGAGTGCGACTTGAAGGCTTCACCTGTCAGCGCCTGCGGGTTGCCGTTGACGTCGTCGAACACATCGTCAGCCTTGGCCGTGCTGTAGTAGTAACCCAGGCGGTACTCGCCCGGCAGGCCATTGACCTTGGGCGACCACACCGCTTCCACCGGCAAGATCGCACCCTTGGTACCACTGCCGCTGAGCTTGAAGCCGTTGCCGGTTTCCAGGTTGGAAGGGTTCTGCTCGAAGGCCCCGACCTGTACGAAGAACTCCGGGGTGATGTTGTACTTCACCCGCAGCGCCCACTG
The DNA here is from genome assembly GCF_036630035.1 of Pseudomonas sp. LTR0. NCBI lineage: Bacteria > Pseudomonadati > Pseudomonadota > Gammaproteobacteria > Pseudomonadales > Pseudomonadaceae > Pseudomonas > Pseudomonas sp. LTR0. The sequence goes on along the minus strand of NZ_CP123734.1, from coordinate 1,050,359 downwards.
GCTGACCGGCCAGTTGTACCAGATGCCGCCCACCCAGTTGCCCACCTGCGAGCCGCAGAAGGCCAGGTTCTGGAAGTCGCAAGGGAAGCTGTTGAAGTCCTCGCCCTCGCCAAAGCGGCCAAATTTCACGTCCAGTGCGCCGTCGAAGTACTTCTGCTTGATCCACATCTGGGTCAGGCGCCAGGTCTGGCCACGGCCCCACACTTCCTGCACCGAGCTGAACTGCCCGGCGCGCGGGTCGCTGATGCGGTCGTTGGACAGGTTGCGACCGCTTCGCTCGGTGATTGCCAGCTTGAACTCGGCATCATGCCAGCCCAGTATCTTCTGCAAGTCCAGATGCGCGCCGAGGGCGAACTGGTCGCTGTAGCGTGCGGTCTTGTCGTCGTTGTAGCCGCCATGCAGGTTGCCAGCCACCTCGCCCACATAATCGAGGGTGAAGTCATAGCCCTTGTCCAGCAGCTCGGTCCGGGTGCCGCCCCAGTCGCCGGTCATCCATTTTGATTCGCTGGAAAAAGCCTCGGCAGCCTGTGTACCGCTGCTGCCTACAAGTGCAAGCAAGGCCAACGATCCCAGTGTCTTGATGCGTTTGCGCTGTTCCATCCCTTTGCGTCCTCTTTTTTCTTATTGATGGTGTAGACGAGTCAACGGCCTTTGAAGTGAGCCACGTTGTCCTTTGCAGTTGCGCCAGTGCTGGCCAGATGCAGGCGCTCGCCATTGTCGGCGTCGAACAGCAGCACCCGGGCCGGGTCGAATTGCAGGTTGAGGGTGTCACCCACCCGGCACACCACATCCGGTGCAAGGCGGCAGCACACTTTTGTCTGGTTGAGCGTGACGAACACCAGCAGGTCCGGCCCGGTGGGCTCTGTGACCTGCACCTCGGCGCGGATACCCGGCAAACCATTGCCGTCAGCAGCGCCCAGGGCGATCTGCTCAGGGCGGATGCCGAGGATGATCTCGCGCCCCTCCAGCTCGTCAGCAGCCAGCCCCAAAGGCAGCTCGCAGCGTGCCTGGCCGCTGTCGAGCAGCGCCAGCAAGCGGCCATCGTGCCTGGCCAGACGCACCGGAATGAAGTTCATCGGCGGCGAACCGATGAAGCTGGCCACGAACTGGTTGGCCGGGTCGTTGTAGATCTGCTGCGGGGTGCCGAACTGCTGGATGATGCCGTCCTTCATCACCGCCACCTTGTCGCCCAGGGTCATGGCCTCGATCTGGTCATGGGTGACGTACACCGTCGTGGTCTTCAGGCGCTGGTGCATCAACTTCATTTCGGTGCGCATTTCGACCCGCAGCTTGGCGTCGAGGTTGGACAGGGGTTCATCGAACAGGTAGATCTTGGGTCGCCGCGCCAGTGCCCGGCCCATGGCCACGCGCTGCTGTTGGCCGCCGGACAGCTGCGCCGGCTTGCGCGCCAGCAAGTGTTCGATCTGCAGCAACTTGGCCACCCGCGCCACTTCCTCGTCGATGGCCGCCTGGGGCAGCTTGCGGATCTTCAGGCCGAACTCGATGTTCTCGCGCACACTCATGGTGGGGTACAGCGCATAGGACTGGAACACCATGGCGATATCCCGGTCCTTGGGGCTCATGCCACTGACGTCCTGCTCGTCGATGAGGATCGCCCCGCCGGTGATCTGCTCCAGGCCGGCGATACAGTTCATCAGGGTCGACTTGCCGCAGCCCGACGGCCCCACCAGGATCAGGAACTCGCCATCCTTGATCGACAGCTGAACGTCCTTGAGGGTGTCCGGCAGGCCGCTGCCGTAGGTTTTGTTCACATTGCGAAGTTCGAGCGTTGCCATGGCTTACCCCTTGACCGCGCCGGCCGTCAGCCCGCGCACGAAATATTTGCCTGCCACCACATAGACCAGCAGGGTTGGCAGGCCAGCGATCATCGCTGCCGCCATGTCGACGTTGTATTCCTTGGCCCCGGTGCTGGTATTGACCAGATTGTTCAGGGCTACGGTGATCGGTTGCGAATCGCCGCTGGAGAACACCACGCCGAACAGGAAGTCGTTCCAGATCTGGGTGAACTGCCAGATCAGGCAGACCATGATGATCGGCGTGGACATCGGCAGGATGATGCGGCGGAAGATGGTGAAGAACCCGGCACCGTCCAACCGTGCGGCTTTGACCAGCGCGTCGGGGATACTCACGTAGAAGTTGCGGAAGAACAGCGTGGTGAAGGCCAGGCCGTAGACCACATGCACCAGCACCAGGCCGCTGGTGGTGCTGGCCAGGCCAAGCTTGCCGAGGGTGAACGAGGCCGGCAGCAGCACGGTCTGGAACGGCAGGAAGCAGCCGAACAGCAGCAGGCCGAAGAACAGTTGCGAACCCCGAAAGCGCCACATCGACAGCACATAGCCGTTCAGTGCACCAATAGCGGTGGATATCAGCACCGCTGGCACGGTAATCATGATCGAGTTCCAGAAGTAACCGCTGACCGCTGCCCAGGCCTTGGCCCAGCCTATGCCGGTAATCACCGCAGGCCAGCTCAGCAGGTTGCCGGTGCTGATGTCTTCGGGGGTCTTGAAGCTGGTCAGCAGCATCACCACCAGCGGTACCAGATACAGCAGCACGGCTATCAGCAACACGGCATGGATGGCCATACGGCTGAAGCTGAGCACCGGCTTGTCGACAGGACTATGCATGGCGTTTGCTCCGCAGCTCCGAGTACAGGTAAGGCACGAGGATCGCCAGGATCGCCCCGAGCATGAGGATGGCGCTGGCCGAGCCTATGCCCATCTGGCCGCGGCTGAAGGTGAACGAATACATGAACATTGCAGGCAGGTCGGACGAGTAACCCGGGCCGCCGGCCGTCATCGCCGCCACCAGGTCGAAGCTCTTGATGGCAATGTGCGAGAGGATCATCAGCGCGCTGAAGAACACTGGGCGCAGGCTGGGCAGCACTACAGTCCAGTAGATGCGCGGCAAGCTGGCACCGTCGATCTGGGCGGCGCGGATGATCGATTGGTCAACGCCGCGCAGGCCGGCGAGGAACATCGCCATGATAAAGCCCGAGGCCTGCCACACGGCGGCGATCACCAGGCAGTACACGACCCGGTCAGGGTCGATCAGCCAGTCCAGGCGAAAGCCCTCCCAGCCCCAGTCACGCAACAGCTTGTCCAGGCCCATGCCGGGGTTGAGCAGCCATTTCCACGCGGTACCGGTGACGATCATCGACAACGCCATGGGGTACAGGTAAATGGTGCGAATGAAGCCCTCACGGCGGATGCGCTGGTCCAGCAGCACCGCCAGCAACACACCGATGGCCAGGCTGATGGCAATGAACAGGCCGCCGAACAGAAGCAGGTTCTTGCTCGCCACCCACCAGCGGTCGTTGTCGAACAGACGGGCGTATTGCGCAAGGCCCGCCCACTTGTAGGTGGGCAGAAAGGTCGAGGTGGTGAAGGACAGCACGAAGGTCCAGAGGATGTAGCCGTAGAAGCCCACCAGGACGATGAACATGCTGGGTGCCAGCACCAGCTTGGGCAGCCAGCGCTGAAGCGCGTCCAGGGGTGAGGCCCGCAGTTGGGCGGTGGTAGTGCTCATGTATTGAATCCCGAGGTAGTGGCGGTGCTGCGCACCGCTTCGCGGGCAAGCCCGCTCCCACAGGTCCGGCGTCATGACCAGGAACAGTGGTGAGCAGGGCCCATCTGGGAGCGGGCGTGCCCGCGAACAGCCGTTACCGGGCAGCCTTGATCGCCGCCGCCAGCTTCTTCGCCGCATCGGCCGGGTCGGCCTTGGGGTCGTTGATGTAGTTGGTCACCACATCGAAGAACGCGCCCTGCACGGCCAGCGTGGTGGCCATGTTGTGCGCCATGCTCGGTTGCAGGCCGCCCGTTTTGGAGTCGGCCAGGAAGTCCTTGGCGGAGGTTTGAGCACAGGCATCGAAACCATACTTGCCCATGTCGGCAAGCATGTCGTTGCGTACCGGGATCGAGCCCTTGTTGATGCTGAAGACCTTCTGGAAGTCCTCACCCAGCACCTTGCGGGCGATATCCTGCTGGCCAGCAGAGGTGCCAGCGTTGTTCTGCTTGAACACCACCAGCGAGTCGATGTTGTACAGGAACGCCTTGTCGGTGCCGGGGAATGGCACGCACTGGTAATCCTTGCCGGCGGTTTTCTTTGCCAGTGTCCATTCGCTCTTGGCCCAGTCGCCCATGATCTGCATGCCGGCCTTGCCGTTGATGACCTTGGCGGCTTCCAGGTTCCAGTCCTGGCCCTTGCCGTCCGGGTCCATGTAGGTGGCGACCTTCTTCAGCTCGGTCAGCGCCTTGACCATGTCCGGGCCGGTCAGGGCGGTGTTGTCGAGGTCGACCAAGGCCTTCTTGTAGCCGTCGACGCCCATTACCGACAACACCACGCTTTCGAACACGGTGCTGTCCTGCCAGGGTTGGCCACCATGGGCCAGCGGGATGAAGCCAGCAGCCTTGAGCTTGTCAGCGGCGGCGTAGAATTCCTCGAGGGTGGTGGGCGCCTTGTCGATGCCGGCCTTCTTGAATACTTCGGGGTTGATCCACAGCCAGTTGATACGGTGGATATTCACCGGCACGGCAACATAATCACCGTCGTACTTCACGGTGTCGGCGACTTTCTTGTCCAGCAGGGAGTCCCACTTTTCTTCCTTGGCCACATCCTTGAGCACATCGGCGTCCAGCAGGCCGGTGGCCGCCCAGTCCTGGATGTCGGGGCCTTTGATCTGCGCGACACCGGGCGGGTTGCCTGCGACGGCGCGGCTCTTCAGCACGGTCATGGCCGTGGCACCGCCGCCGCCGGCAACGGCGCCGTCCTTCCAGATGAAGCCATCTTTTTCGACCTGGGCCTTGAGCACATCGACCGCGGCTTTTTCACCACCGGAGGTCCACCAGTGCACCACTTCGACGCTGCCTTTGGCGTCAGCAGCCTGGGCACCCAGGGGGATCAAGGAGGCAAAGGAAATTGCGGCAGCGAAACGGAGCGTGGAATTCATCGAGGCACCTTTCTTGTTGTTATGCCGTGCAAGTCGATCGCTTGCGTTGCATGAAGTCTAAACAGCGCGCTCGCCTCGTCAGGTAACGAAGCGATGCGTGAATGTCATCGTTTGGTTACATTGCCGCCCAGGTTGCTGGCCAGGCTGGGTGCCAGGGGCAAGCCTGGCAACAGCAGCGCCTGGTAGGCGTGATATAGGTCGGGCTTGCCCGGCCAGAGGGTGCCGGCCGGCTGGTTGTGTGCATCGAGTTCGTGGTGCCAGCTGCCGCCGATGGGGTCGATGAAATGATTGGCGATAAAGCCCCAGCAGCAGCGGTACCACTGTTCGTAATGCGCCTCGCCGGTGCGTTGCAACAGGGCTGCCGCAGCGGCGCAGGCCTCGGCGTGCACCCAGTGCAGTCGTGCATGCACCACCGGGCGATCAGCCCAGTCCAGCGTATAGACGAAACCCGGTTCACCATCGACGTTCCAGGCCTGCTGGCAGGCGGTGTCGAACAATGCGCGGGCACTGTTCGGCAGCCATTGCGGGGCGCACAGGCCGGCCCGTTCAAGGCTGGCTTCCAGGTGCAGCAGCAACCGCGCCCACTCCAGGGCATGCCCGGGTGTAGTGCCATAAGGCCGAAAGGGGTCGGCGGGGTGTTCGAGGTTGTAATCCGGCAGCGGTGCCCAATGGGCATCGAAATGTTCGATCACCCGATAACCGTTGGCGGCAGCATGGCCATGGATGATGCGTTCGGTAATTCGCAGGGCGCGTTGCAGCCACAGGCCGTTGCCGGTGGCATCTGCCAAAGCCAGAAAGGCCTCGGTCGCGTGCATGTTGCTGTTGGCGCCCCGGTACGGCTCGGGGAGCTGCCAGGCGCGGGAGAAGGCTTCCCGCAGGGCACCTTCTTCTTCGCTCCAGAAATGCGCTTCGATCACCTGGATTGCGTCTGCCAACAGCGTGCCAGCGTCGACAGCGCCCGCCACAACCGCCGAGCTGGCAGCCAGGGCGACGAAGGCATGCAGGTAGGCCGCCTTGCCGCTATCGACGTGGCCGTCGGGGTGAGCGAACCAGCCGCCGTGGTCGGCATCCTGCATGGCTCCGCGCAGTGCTGCCACACCGTGCTCGGCATAGGCCAGGCTGCCAGGGATGCCCTGCAGATGGGCCAAGGCGAAGCAATGGGTCATACGGGCGGTGTTCATGGTTTCGGCACGGGCACCAGGGGCGAGTTGCCCGTTGGCATCCAGATTGCCGAAACCGTCGGGTAGTTTCGCGGCCTTGGCAAAGGCCAGCAGGCGCTGTGCTTCAGCCAAGCGCCAGGCGTTGTGGGCCGGGGCATTGAGCCAGCTGTCAGCGGACAGGTTGAGGGAGGTCATGGGCCAGCTTGATCCTTGCCAGTCATTTGCGAATTCTAGCCAGCGGGGTCATGGCGGATGTCACGAAGGACGGCGGGATTGTCACCGGTCAGTGACATTTCGCCTGCCTGTATTGGCCTCTTCGCGGGCGCGCCCGCTCCCACAAAGACCACACAGCCTTCCAAGTTTACGCTGTACCTGTGGGAGCGGGCTTGCCCGCGAAGAGGCCCACACAGGCACCCCAAAAAATCAATCCATACCCCGTGGCAGATACAGAGTCACCCGCAGCCCGCCCTCGCGCAGGTTCAGCAAGCTCACCTCGCCCCCATGGCTATGGGCGATGTTGCGCGCAATGCCCAACCCCAGCCCATACCCCTGCTGCTGCCCGGCCAGACGGAAATGCGGCTCGAACACCTGTTCCAGCTGCTGCTGCGGCACCCCGGGCCCCTGGTCATCCACCTGCAGCACAAAGCCTTCTGCCCCGTCGATGATGCGCAGCCGCGCCCGTTCGCCGTACTTGATGGCGTTGTCGATCAGGTTGCCGATGCAACGACGCAATGCCAGCGGCTTGCCCGGGTAAGGCGCCAGCGCCTGGCCCTCGACGGTGATGCGACCATCGCCCAGGTAAGGCTCGGCCAGAATCTCCAGCACCTGGTTGAGGTCGACCGGCTCGATGTTTTCGTGGATGTCGGTGTCCTTTACGCACTGCAAGGCGCCTTTGACCAGCAACTCCAGCTCGTCCAGATCCTGGCTGAACTTGGCCTGCAGGCGCTCGTCCTCCAGCAGTTCGACACGCAGGCGCAAGCGGGTGATTGGCGTGCGCAGGTCGTGGGAAATGGCGCTGAACAACTGGCTGCGTTCAGTCAGGTAGCGGCTGATTCGCTCACGCATGCTGTTGAACGCCCGACTAACCTCGACCACTTCACTGCCGCCCGCTTCAGCCAACGGCGCCACATCGGCGCCCAACGACATTTCCCGCGCAGCCCGCGCCAGCCGTTTGAGCGGCCAACTTTGCCAGTGCACCAGCAGGCCGATGAACAGCAGCAGCAAGGTTGTGGTGAGCACGATGAAACCGATCTGCTGCCGAGGCAGGCGTTCGGCCTCCAGGCTGGTATAGGGTTCAGGCAGCAACGAGGCGATATACAACCACTCCCCCTCACCCAGACGGATCTGCGTTACCAGCACCGGCGGGTTGAGTGGTTCCAGGGTCAACGAGTAATGCGCCCAGGAGCGCGGTAGCTCGTCGAGCTTCAGGCCACTGTTGAAGATACGCAGGTCGTCGGGGGCGACGAACGCTACGGAAATTTCCATCTGTGAACCCAGGCGCTCGTGCAGCACCTGCTGGAACACATCGATCACCGCCTGCTTGCGAGGGGTGATGGGCAGTGCCTGCATGTCCAGCGGCGTGGCGTTAAGCGACACGAAAAAACGCGTGCCGCCCATGCTGCGCAATTGGTCGAGCACCAGCGGCCGGTAGGCCACCGGCAGCGAGCGGAAGTAACTGACGCTGGCACTCATGGAATGGGCCAGGCTGCTGGCGCTGGCACGCAGCCCCTGAAGCTGGCTGGCGCGCAGCTGAGATACCCAGATAATGCTGGACAACCCCTGGGCCAGCAGGACAACCAGCAAGGTCAGCAGCAGCATGCGCCCCAGCAAGGAGCGCGGCAGCAGGCGCCAGCGCCGCTCAGGGCGCACAGCAGACATGCGCCGCCAACAAGTAGCCACTGCCTCGCACGGTGCGGATCAGCCGGGGAGGTTTGTCGGTATCGCGCAGGCGCTGGCGCAGACGGCTGACCGCCATGTCGACGATACGGTCCAGCGGCATCGGTTCGCGGCCACGGGTGGCGTTGCCGATGGTGTCGCGGTCGAGGATTTGCTGCGGGTGATCGAGGAACAGTTTGAGCAGGGCAAAGTCGGCGCCGGAGAGGATCACCTCCTCTCCATCACGGTGGAACAGGCGGTGGCTGACCGTGTCCAGGCGCCAGTCGTCGAAGGCCAGCACGGCGCTGCCCGGCGCCGTCTGGCCGAACTCGGTGCGGCGCAACAAAGCCTTGATTCGCGCTTGCAGTTCGCGGGGGCTGAACGGCTTGCCCAGATAGTCATCAGCGCCCAGTTCCAGGCCAATGACCCGGTCAGCCTCGTCCGAGCTGGCGGTGAGCATGATGATAGGTACGCGCGCCTGGCGTGGGTGCTGGCGTACCCAGCGGCACAAGCTGAAGCCGTCTTCGTCGGGCAACATGACGTCAAGAATGACCAGGTCGCAGGGCGTGGTTTCCAGCGCACGGCGAAAGCCCCTGCCGTCAGCCTCGGCATGCACCTGGAAGCCGGAGCGGCTCAGGTAGGTTTGCAGCAATTCACGGATTTCCTGGTCGTCGTCGACCATCAGGATCGATTTGCCGGCAGTGCTCAAGGTGGTCCTTCCTCTTGTTGATTGCAGGTCTTTTTGCCTGCTGTCGGGTATTGCCATCGGGGCCGCCAAGTGGCCCCATCAGTGATCCAACGCCTGCTGCAACGCTACACCGGCCCCCTCCAACCCGGAAAACTCCGCCGTCACCAGCCACACCGGCACCCCGGCAAAATAGCCACTCATACACCCCTTGTCGGCAAAACTCGCGGCAAACCCGCTACGCAAGAACAGCTCGGCAAAGCGCGGAATCACACCGCCAACAATATAGACCCCGCCTCGTGCGCCCAGCGTCAGCACATTGTTACCCGCCACTCGCCCAAGGAAACGGCAGAACTGCTCGACCACCGCCAGCGCTCGCGGCTCACCGCCCAGTGCGGCATCGGTGATATGCGCCGGGGTCTTGTGCCTGGGCGTGTCGCCGTCCAGCGCACAGATCGCCTGGTACAGCCGCACCAGGCCACCACCACTGAGCACGGCCTCGGCGCTGACATGACCGATCTGACTGTGGATCTGCTGGTGGATTGCCGCTTCGCGAGCATTGCCTACCGGCAGGTCAACATGCCCGCCTTCACCCGGCAGGGCCTTCCAGTGCTGTTCGCCCAGACGCAGCAACGAGCCCACACCCAGGCCAGTACCTGGGCCGATCACCAGTGCCGGCCTCGAGGGGTCGGCCTGGCCGGGGCACACCTCGCGGAACTCGCCTTCGCGCAGACGGGTCATGCCCAGCGCCATCGCGGTGAAATCATTGATCAGCAACAGTCGCTCGACCTGCAAGGTCTTGCAAAATGCCGTGCGGCTCAGGCGCCAGTGGTTGTTGGTGAAGCGGAATTCATCGCCATCGACCGGGCCGGCCACCGCCAGGCACACCGCCGCCAGGCCGCCACGGGCGATACCCTGGCTTTCCAGATAGGCCTCGATGGCCTGCTCGGGGTTGGTGTAGTCCGCGGTGGCGAAAATTTTTACCTCATGCAGCTGGTTGTCACGCCACAACGCAAAACGGGCATTGGTGCCGCCAATATCACCAACCAGCAGGTGCTTCATTTGAGGTGCTCCAGGGCCGAGGTAAAGGCACTGGCGCCCTGCTCTGCCGGGCTGAACGCCATGCGCATGAAGCCGAACAGCTCGCGCCCACACCCCAGGTCGTTGCCCTGGGGCGCTGGCGGCAGCTCACGGCTGGCCAGTTCTTCTGCCGACACCATGATCCGCAACGTGCCTTCGACACCGTCGACTCGCACGATATCACCATCGCGCACCCGCGCCAGCGGGCCGCCGTCGTAAGCCTCCGGGCAAACGTGGATGGCCGCGGGGATCTTGCCCGAGGCACCGGACATACGTCCGTCGGTAACCAGCGCAACTTTGTAGCCACGGTCCTGCAACACACCGAGGAACGGGGTGAGCTTGTGCAGTTCCGGCATGCCATTGCAACGCGGGCCCTGGAAGCGCACCACCGCGACAAAGTCACGCTCCAGCTCGCCGGCCTTGAACGCGTCGGCCAGCGATTGCTGGTCCTGGAACACCCGTGCGGGGGCCTCGACCACCTGGTGCTCAGGGGCGACGGCAGACACTTTCATCACGCCACGACCCAGGTTGCCTTCCATCACCCGCAGGCCGCCTTCGGCCGAGAATGGCCGCGACACCGGGCGCAGGATGCTTTCGTCCAGGCTCTGTTGCGGCCCTTCGCGCCACACCAGCTTGCCATCGTCGAGGAAGGGTTCCTGGGTGTAGCGGCGCAGGCCATGGCCGGCCACGGTGTTGACATCTTCGTGCAGCAGGCCGGCGTCGAGCAGTTCACGAATCAGGAAGGCCATGCCGCCGGCAGCCTGGAAGTGGTTGATGTCGGCCTTGCCGTTGGGGTACACGTGCGACAGGGTCGGCACCACTTCGGAGAGGTCGGCCATGTCCTGCCAGGTCAGCTGGATACCCGCAGCCTGGGCAATCGCCGGGATGTGCAGGGTGTGGTTGGTCGAGCCGCCGGTAGCGTGCAGCGCGACGATGGAGTTGACCAGCGCCTTCTCGTCGACGATTTCGCCCAGCGGCATGAAGCTGCCGCTGGCCTTGGTCATGCGCGTCACCTGCTGCGCGGCCTCGGCGGTGAGTGCGTCGCGCAGCGGTGTGTACGGGTTGACGAACGAGGCGCCCGGCAGGTGCAGCCCCATCACCTCCATCACCAATTGGTTGGTGTTGGCGGTGCCATAGAAGGTGCAGGTGCCGGGGCTATGGTAGGAATTCATCTCGGACTCCAGCAGCTCTTCGCGGCTGGCCTTGCCTTCGGCATAGCGCTGGCGCACATCGGCCTTCTGCTTGTTGGAGATGCCGGAAACCATCGGTCCGCCCGGGACGAAGATGGTCGGCAGGTGGCCGAAGCGCAGCGCGCCCATCATCAGGCCGGGGACGATCTTGTCGCAGATGCCCAGCATCAGTGCTGCGTCGAACATGTTGTGCGACAGCGCTACCGCCGTGGACATTGCGATCACTTCACGGCTGGCGATAGCCAACTCCATGCCCGGCTCGCCCTGGGTCACACCGTCGCACATGGCCGGCACGCCACCGGCAAACTGGCCGACCGAACCGACCTCGCGCAAGGCCTGCTTGATCTGCTCGGGGAAATGCAGGTACGGCTGGTGGGCAGACAACATGTCGTTGTAGGCCGAGACGATGGCCACGTTGGCCGCGTTCATCAGGCGCAGAGTCTGCTTGTCTTCGCTGCCGCAACCGGCCACGCCGTGGGCGAAGTTGGCGCACTGCAGGCTGGCACGCATGGGGCCGTCACTGGCCGCGCCACGAATCAGCTGCAGGTAGCGTTCGCGGGTGGCTCGGCTGCGTTCGACCAGCCGCTGGGTGACCTCAAGGATGCGCGGATGCATGTACTGGACTCCAGGCTAATTGTAAGGGCGGTTTACCGGGCATTTCCCCTCCAAACGATTGCGGCCTAGGCTCATGGTTAGGAGCCCGCTGCATCGGTGGAGGCACGTCGCCCAACCACTCGTTGTATATTTAAACAAAATACTGCCACTAAAAAGGCTTGTTTTCTATCAGCCAGTGAATAATCTTGTAATTCCAACAACAAAACCGTTTCAGTGAAGCTCCTTTGTGCCACAGGTTTCACTCGAACTGCCAGAGGTACTGCCATGACCCTTCGCATCGCCATCAATGGATTCGGCCGAATCGGACGCAATGTCCTGCGCGCACTGTATACCCAAGGCTATCGCCAGGACCTGCAGGTCGTCGCCATCAACGACCTGGGCGACAGCGCCATGAATGCCCACCTGCTCAAGTACGACAGTGTCCACGGCATCTTTGACGCGACCGTCGAGGCCGACCACGAAAGCCTGACGGTCAACGGTGACCGTATCGCGGTCAGTGCCATCCGCAATCCGGCCGAACTGCCCTGGAAGGCCGAGGCGATCGACGTGGTGTTCGAATGCACCGGGCTGTTCACCGACCGGGCCAAGGCTGCTGCGCACCTGGCCGCCGGGGCGGGCAAGGTGATTGTCTCGGCACCGGCCAAGGGTGCCGATGCCACCGTGGTATACGGGGTCAACCACGACATCCTGCGCGCCTCGCACCAGGTCATTTCCAATGCCTCCTGCACCACCAACTGCCTGGCGCCGATCGCTCAGGTGCTGCACCGGGAGTTCGGCATCGAGCAAGGCCTGATGACCACCATCCACGCCTACACCAACGACCAGGTGCTGACTGACGTGTACCACAGCGACCCGTACCGCGCGCGTTCAGCGACCCAGTCGATGATCCCGAGCAAGACCGGTGCCGCCGAGGCCGTGGGCCTGGTGCTGCCGGAACTGGCCGGCAAGCTGACCGGCATGGCGGTGCGGGTGCCCGTCATCAACGTGTCGCTGGTAGACCTCACTGTCAACCTCAAGCGCGAAGCTACGGCGGAGCAGGTCAACCAGCTGTTCCTCGAGGCCAGCAAGCATTCCAAGGTATTGGGCTACAACGCCCTGCCATTGGTTTCCTGCGATTTCAACCACAACCCGCTGTCGTCGATCTACGATGCCAACCATACCCGCGCCAACGGGCGGATGCTCAAGGTGCTGGCCTGGTATGACAACGAATGGGGGTTCAGCAACCGGATGCTGGATAACTGTTTGGCGTTGTGCCGGGCTGGCTGAGCATGACAAGGCATTTTCGGCGCCTATGAAATCGAGCGCCGCCCGCGCGGCGCATCGCGAGCAAGCTCGCTCCTACATTTGTTTCGGGCCAGTCCATCCTGTGCCACTGGCGCGCGACCGCCTTGTTTGTACGACGCGATATCGAGCCATACGCCAGGGCGTTCGCGCGCAAATCCCACAGGCATAATTGGCCCGAAACAAATGTAGGAGCGAGCTTGCTCGCGATGCGCCGCGCGGGCGGCGCTCGATTTCAAATACACAGAAAATCCACCGCCAAGCGCCCGCAGACTCACAATCTTTACCTTTTCCTGATAATTCCACACTTGACCTGCCGCACGGATGATAAGCATTATCATTAACCTTTCGTCGGCCAGGTCCCCCCGTGAGTCAGTCCCGGTTCAATTCCGTCTTCCTCGTTCAGCGCCTCACCCTGCTGCGTACCCTGCAGCGCATGGTCGGTAACCCCAGCACGGCCGAAGACCTGCTGCAGGAAACCTACCTGCGGGTGTCCCGCGCGCTGGGCGAGCGGCCCATCGAGCACATCGAGCCGTTCGTGTTTCAGACCGCGCGCAACCTGGCGCTGGACCACCTGCGTGCACGCCGGGTGCAGGCACGCATGCTGGTCGACGACGTGCCCGACGAAGTGCTGCACAGTGTCGCCGCGCCCGCCACCAGCAGCGAGGATGCCGCCCACGCCGAGCAGTTGCTCAAGCACCTCAGCGTCAGCCTCAATCAACTGAGCGAGCGCCAACAACGCATTTTCATCCTCAGCCGCCTGCATGGCGCCACCTATCTGGAAATCGCCGAACAACTGAGTGTTTCGCCCAGCACGGTACAAAAGGAACTGAAACTGATCATGGCAATCTGCATGGGTGTTGCCGACCGTCTCAAGTAGGTAACGCAAAGCCCCTTGCCACTCCCCACCCCAGCCGTGATGATGCGCAGAAAAACCATTCAAGGATTCACCGTGACCGACCGCCCTGCCCCTCGCCCGTCACCTGCCCGGCTTAGCGCCCGAGCTCGTGCCATGGACGAGGCGCTGGACTGGCTGGTGCGCCTGCAATGCGCAGATGCCGCAGACACCCAGGCCTTTGAAGCCTGGCTGAGCGCTGCGCCAGAAAACGCCGAGGCCTATGTCGAGGCCGAGGCACTGTGGAACGGTACCCCGTTGCATCAAGTGGCCACACAGATGCACCAGCAGCAACGCCGCTCATGGCGCGGGCGCCTGCGCAGCCACTGGAAACCTCTGGCCACCGCAGCGCTGCTGGTGGTTGGGCTGTTCACCGTCGGTAACCTGCCCATGCGCCTGCAGGCGGACCACCTGACTGTGGTCGGCGAGCGCCAGCGCCTGCAACTGGAAGACGGCGCAAAAGTGCTGCTCAACACCAATTCGGCATTTGCCAGCGAACGCCAGGACGGCCGCCAGGTCGCCCGCCTGCTGCAGGGCGAGGCTTATTTTCAGGTTCCCGACAGCGCGCAGCTGCCGCTGGAAGTGAAAGCTGGGCCTTTGCGCGCACAGGTGCGCGACACCGACTTTGCCGTGCGTTACCTTGACGGCGAAGCTCAGGTGCGGGTGCAACGCGGCGCTGTCGACCTGCAGGGTGGGCGCGACCAGCGCATCCGCCTGAGTGCCGGCGACAGCATCAGCGTCGGCCCCGAGGGCTTTGGCCAACGCCAGCGCCCAGACATGCACAAGGACCTGGCCTGGATCGACGGCCGCCTGGTGTTCGAGAACTGCCCGTTGAGCCAGGTGCTGGCCGAAGTGCAGCGGTACTACCCGGGCTGGATCATCAACCGCAATACACAGCTGGAGAATGTTGCCGTCACCGGTAACTACCGCCTCGACCAGCCGCTGGAAACCCTGCGCGCACTGGCCCACATCACCTCGGCACAGCTGCATGAGTACCCGGCGCTGGTCATCCTGAACTGACCCTGAATTATTTTTACGCGATCGCACTCGCCCGCCCGTCTCGTTATAGCCAATGCAACTGATTCTTGTTTGTGAACGAGAACAGCCATCACCTATAACAGCCCGCGCGTCTGGGAGCGCTTCCGATGTCCACTGGTCCTACCCGCTCGTCCAACCTTCCCCGCCGTACAGGACAACTGTCCCTGTTGACCCTTGCCCTGCTCGCCAGCGGTGCCTGCAGCCTGCCGGCGCTGGCCGCCGAGCCGGCACAGGCCAGCAGCCCGCGTATGGGCGACTACCGCTTCAGCATCGGCCAGCAACCGCTGGTGTCGGCGATCAACGCCTTCAGCCAGGTCACCGGCTGGCAGGTCGGCTTCAGCGCCGAGCTGGCCGACGGCGTGGCTTCGCCAGGCGTACAGGGTTCGCTGCCGCCAGATGCTGCCCTCAAGCGCCTGTTGCGGGGTACCGGGCTGAGTTTTCGCAAGATCAGCAACGGCAATGTGGTACTGGAGCGCCAAACCGCAAGCAACGTGATCGCCCTGCAGCAGGTGACCGTCAGCGCCACCCGCAGTGCACAGGACGTCAGCCAGGTGCCGAGCACTGTCAGCGTGCAGACCCGTGAGCAACTGGACCGGCAGAACGTGAACAATATCCAGGATCTGGTGCGCTACGAGCCGGGGGTGTCGGTATCCGGAACCGGCCAACGCAGCGGGCTGAACGGCTACAACATCCGGGGTATCGACGGCGAGCGGATTCTCACCCAAGTCGACGGCGTGTCGATCCCCGACAGCTTCTTCTACGGCCCCTACGCCCAGACCCAGCGCAACTATGTCGACCCGGAAATCGTCAAGCGTGTGGAAATCCTCCGCGGCCCGGCCTCGGTGTTGTATGGCAGCAACGCCATCGGCGGTGCGGTGAGCTACTTCACCCTCGACCCGGACGACATCATCAAGCCCGGCAAAGACGTGGGTGCACGCCTGAAAACCGGCTACAGCTCGGCCGACGAAAGCTGGCTGACCTCCGCCACTGTCGCCGGCCGCCAGGGTGATCTCGACGGCCTGCTGCACCTGAGCCAGCGCAACGGCCACGAGACCGAAACCCACGGCAGCCACAGTGGCGACGGCCTGTCACGCACCGAAGCCAACCCGATGGACGTGCGCACCACCAACGTGCTGGCCAAGCTGGGCTGGAACTACGCCGACGACGCGCGCCTGGGGCTCACCTACGAGCGCTACAAGGATGACCGCGACCAGAACATCCTCAGCGCGGTGGGTGGGCCGTTCATTCCGGGCTTCGGTGGCATGAACTCGTACCGCATGCGCCAGGGCAACGACACGATCACCCGTGAACGCTTCGGCCTCAATCATGAATTCGACCTCGATAGCGTGGTCGCAGATCACGTCAAATGGAGCCTCAACTACCAGATCGCGAAGACCGACCAACGCACCGATGAGCTGTATGTCGCCTCGGGACGCCAAGTGTTTCGGGACCGGCAGACGACCTACAAGGATCGCCAGTGGGTATTCGACGCCCAATTGGACAAGGCCTTCAGCATCGGCCAAACCGACCACCTGCTCACCTACGGCACCACACTCAAACAGGAGAAAGTCACGGGTTCACGTAGCGGCACCGGCACTTGCCTGAATATCGGTGGGACCTGTACCGCCATCGGACAGGACAGCGCGCGTGACGGGCAGGCGTTGGTCAGCGACTTCCCGGACCCGACCGTGAATACCTACAGCCTGTTCGCGCAGGATGAAATCCGCTGGAACAACTGGACCTTCATGCCCGGCGCGCGCTACGACTACACCCGCATGGAACCCAAATTCACGGAGGAATTCCTGCGTGGTCTGGAGTCCAGCGGTACGGCGCCAACCTCCCAGGACGATTCGGACAAGAAGTGGCACCGCATCTCGCCCAAGTTCGGCCTGACCTACGCCTTCAACGACAACTACACCTGGTACGGCCAGTATGCAGAGGGCTTCCGTACTCCGACCGCCAAAGCCATGTATGGCCGCTTCCAGAACCTGGACCAAGGCTACCGCGTGGAGGGCAACCCGAACCTCGAGCCTGAAAAGAGCAAAAGCTACGAAACCGGCCTGCGTGGCAACTTCGACGCCGGCAACTTCGACGTGGCAGTGTTCTACAACAAGTACCGTGATTTCATCGACGAAGATGCCGTGCAAAGCGCCAACCTGGAACAGACCTTCCAGGCCAACAACATCAAGCACGCCACGATCAAGGGTGCCGAATTCAAGGGCCGCCTGAACCTCGACCACTTCGGCGCACCGCAGGGCCTCTATGCCCAAAGCTCGATTGCCTACACCTATGGTCGTAACGATGACACCGGTCAACCGTTGAACAGTGTCAACCCGCTCAAGGGCGTATTCGGCCTGGGCTACGAGCAGCAGAACTACGGCGGCTTGCTGAGCTGGACGCTGGTCAAGCGCAAGACCCGTGTCGACGACAGTACCTTCTATTCGCCTGACGGTTCCACCTCGAAGTTCCGTACCCCGGGCTACGGCGTGCTGGACCTGACCGGCTACTACAAGGTCACCGACGACGTCACCATCAATGCCGGGCTGTACAACCTTACCGACAAGAAATACTGGCAGTGGGATTCGGTGCGCAGCTACGACGGCCAGGGTGAAGCGGCTGTGACCCAGCCCGCTAACATCGACCGCCTGACCATGCCGGGGCGCAACTTCGGTATCAATGTGGTTTGGGATATCTGATCGCTTTAAATGTGCATTGGTTGTGAGATCGAGCGCCGCCCGCGCGGCGCATCGCGAGCGAAGCTCGCTCCTACATCTGTTTCGGGCCAGTTATTCCTGCGCCTTATGCGCGCGGCCCCTTGGTGTCCGACTCTGTATTGTGTCGAACCAACAAGGCGGTCGCGCGCGCGGTCACAGGTGTTATTGGCCCGAAACAGATGTAGGAGCGAGCTTCGCTCGCGATGCGCCGCGCGGGCGGCGCTCGATCTCTCAGGCGCTGCAATAACCAATCTGAAAACACCCTTTTTTTACTGTCCCGCCCCCGCTGTTTCGTCTTGTATCTAGACGCCCCCTCTCCAAGGACTGCCCCATGACCGAACGCCCAGCCCTGCGCTCCCAACGCCTGAACCAGATCACCCACGCCCCGCACGCCGAGCTGGATGCCCTGGTCAAATCCCACGCGCCTTTCGACAGCCGCGAAAGTTTCGCCCGCTTCGTCGTCGCGCAATACCTGTTCCAGTCCGAGCTGCAGGCCCTGTACAACGACCCTCAACTGATCGCCATCGTCCCTGACCTGGCTGAACGCTGCCGTGCCGACCAGGCCCGCCTGGACCTCGCCGACCTCGACACCGAAGTACCGGCCGCCGTGCCGGGCGCCGTAGGCAAGCCGAGCCTGGGCGAGGCAATGGGCTGGATCTTCGTCTCCGAAGGCTCCAAACTGGGCGCTGCGTTTCTGATCAAGCGTGCCGTGGCCCTGCAGCTGTCCGACAGCTTCGGTGCCCGTCACTTGGGCGAGCCCGCCGGTGGCCGTGCCGAAGGCTGGAAGCAGTTCACCCGCATCCTCGATGGCCTGGCGCTCTCGCCTGAAGAGGAAGCGGCTGCCGAACGCGGTGCAGTGGCCGCTTTCGAGCGTTTCACCGAGCTGCTCAAGCACGCCTACGCTGCGGATGCCGCGCTGGTCTGATACGCCGTAGCCGGCCACCCCTCCGGTGGCCGAACCGTTTTATGCAGTGAGAACATGACCCAACCAGCCCGCTCGAAACTCGCCCGCCTGTTGTATGGAATCCTGGCCTACGTGAGCCTCGGGGTGGGCCTGGTCGCCATTGTGATCCCTGGCTTGCCGACCACCGAGTTCATCCTGCTGGCCGCCTGGGCCGCCACACGCAGCTCACCGCGCCTGTCGGCATGGCTGGAGAACCACCGGCTGTTCGGGCCAATTCTGCATAACTGGCGCAACGGCAAGGTTATCCAGCGCCGCGCCAAGGTCAGCGCAACCATCAGCATGCTGCTGTGTGCGGGCCTGATGCTGACCTTTCTGGAACACCACTGGCCGGTATTCCTGGCAATCGCCGGGATGACCTTGGGCAACCTGTGGATCTGGTCACGCCCGGAGCACGCCTGCCCTGCCCCGTCACAAGCTCAGCAGCCCTGAATACAGGGCATAGGCCGCCAGCGCGGCACCCACCAGCACGGCGGCGAAAATCAGCTTTTCCCAGGCCGTGAACAACGTCTGCCCCTGCTCATGCTTGGCCCTCGCGAACAAGATGACGCCGGGGGCGTACAGCAGCGCCGAAAGCAGCAGGTACTTGAGCCCGCCGGCATACAGCAGCCACACGGCATACAGCAGGGCAACCAGCGCCACCAGCAAGTCCTTGCGCCGCAACCTCGGCTGCCCGGCATAGGTTTCTGCACGCATCGCCAGCAGCACGGCATACGCCGCAGACCACAGGTAGGGCACCAGGATCATCGACGAGGCCAGGTAGATCAGACTGGTGTACGTACCGGCGGAAAACAGCGTGATCAGCAGGAAGCCCTGAATCATGCAGTTGGTCAGCCACAGGGCGTTAGCCGGCACATGGTTGGCGTTTTCCTTGGCCAGAAAGCGCGGCATGGTCTTGTCCCGCGCCGTAGCGTAAAGGATCTCGGCACACAGCAGCGCCCAGGACAGCAAAGCGCCAAGCAACGAGACTGCCAGACCGAGACTGATCAGCAAGGCGCCCCAGGGGCCAACGATATGCTCCAGCACCGAGGCCAGTGAGGGGTTCTGCAGCCCGGCCAGTTCCGGTTGGGTCATGATGCCCAGCGACAACACGTTGACCAGCACCAGCAACGCCAGCACACCAAGAAAACCGATGACCGTGGCCTTGCCCACGTCTGACCGACGCTGGGCGCGCCCGGAATACACGCTAGCGCCCTCTATGCCGATGAACACGAATACGGTCACCAGCATCATATTGCGCACCTGCTCCAGCACGCTGCCGAATTGTGGGTTGCTCAAGCCCCAGATATCCCGGGTGAAGATGTCGGCGCGGAAGGCAAATGCAGCGATCACCACAAAAATCAGCAACGGCACCACCTTGGCCACGGTAGTGACCTGGTTGATGAAAGCCGCCTCCTTGATGCCGCGCAATACCAGAAAATGCACCGACCACAACAGCAGCGAGGCACAACCGATGGCGATGGGTGTGTTGCCTTCGCCGAACACCGGGAAGTAGAAACCCAGGGTGCTGAACAGCAGTACGAAGTAGCCGACGTTGCCCAGCCAGGCGCTGATCCAGTAGCCCCAGGCCGAGGAAAAGCCCATGTACTCGCCAAAGCCAGCCTTGGCGTAGGCATATACCCCCGAGTCCAGTTCCGGCTTGCGGTTGGCCAAGGTCTGGAACACGAAGGCCAAGGCCAACATGCCGACTGCGGTGATCGCCCAGCCGATCAGCACTGCACCCACATCGGCACGCGCGGCCATGTTCTGCGGCAGCGAGAAGATCCCGCCACCAATCATCGACCCGACCACCAGCGCGATCAGCGCGCCCAGGCGCAGCTTCTGTCCCGGTTCGCTCATGAGCCTCCTTTTTCAAACCCTGTCATGCGTTTGAAACAGCATTGCGGGCTATATAAATATCGTTACTTATACTGAAGCTGTGGGTTCAACCTATATCACTCATAACTGCTTTGTCTATGTACCTGCCCTCTCAAAACTAGCAGCAGTCCGGCAACTGGAAAAGAAACTGATAAAACTCGAATTTCTTGTGAAAAATTTGCTAAAGCGGCAAAAGCGGCTAATTTCAAGCATCGCAGGCTGAACAGAGCGTTTGCTCTAGAAGGACATGGAGGTGCCAGCACACAAGGCCTGCAGCTCAAGCTGTCGGCACTCTCCAGGAGCACCCGTGAAGGAAATTTCCTACCTTCACGGCGCCTTAAACTGACATAAGTCAGCTCAAGGCAAAGGCGTCGGATCTATTCTGTCGTCAACTTTCTCCTGGCAGGAGTTGTTAAATGTCTGATTCATCCGGAAAACTAAAGCTCGGCGCGTTAGTTGCACTTGTCGTCGGTTCGATGATTGGCGGCGGTATCTTCTCGCTGCCGCAAAACATGGCAGCCAGCGCAGGGGTTGGGGCCGTGCTGATCGGCTGGGCGATCACCGCAGTCGGCATGCTGACCCTGGCCTTCGTGTTCCAGACCCTGGCCAACCGCAAGCCTGATCTGGATGGCGGGGTGTATGCCTATGCCAAGGCCGGCTTCGGCGACTACATGGGCTTTTCCTCGGCCTGGGGCTACTGGATCAGTGCCTGGCTGGGCAACGTCGGCTACTTCGTGTTGCTGTTCAGCACCCTGGGCTACTTCTTCCCGATCTTTGGTGAAGGCAATACCCCAGCCGCCATCATTGGCGCGTCGATCCTGTTGTGGGCGGTGCACTTCCTGGTACTGCGCGGCATCAAGGAGGCTGCCTTCATCAACCTGGTCACCACTGTGGCCAAAGTGGTGCCGCTGGTGCTGTTCGCCCTGATCTGCCTGTTCGCCTTCAGGCTCGACATCTTCACCGCCGATATCTGGGCCGTGGGCACGCCAGAGCTTGGCAGTGTCATGAACCAGGTGCGCAACATGATGCTGGTCACCGTGTGGGTGTTCATCGGCATCGAGGGCGCGAGCATCTTCTCGGCGCGGGCGGAAAAACGCACCGACGTGGGCAAGGCAACGGTGATCGGCTTCGTGACCGTGCTGCTGTTCCTGGTGTTGGTCAACGTGCTGTCGCTGGGCATCATGACTCAACCGGAACTGGCCAAGCTGCAGAACCCGTCGATGGCTGCCGTGCTGGAGCATGTGGTCGGCCACTGGGGGGCGGTGCTGATCAGCGTCGGCCTGGTCATCTCGCTGCTCGGGGCGCTGCTGTCGTGGGTGCTGCTGTGCGCCGAGATCATGTTCGCCGCAGCCAAGGACCACACCATGCCGGAGTTCCTGCGCCGCGAGAACGCCAAACAGGTACCGGCCAACGCCCTGTGGCTGACCAACGCCATGGTGCAGATCTTTCTGGTCATCACGCTGTTCTCAAGCAGCACCTACCTGTCCCTGATCTACCTCGCCACCTCGATGATCCTGGTGCCCTACCTGTGGTCGGCAGCCTATGCGTTCTTGCTGGCACTGCGCAGCGAAACCTACGAACAGGCCCTGGCCGAACGCAAGAAGGACCTGATCATCGGTGGTATCGCCCTGTTGTACGCCGTCTGGCTGCTGTACGCAGGCGGCGTGAAATACCTGCTGCTCTCGGCCCTGCTCTACGCACCTGGCGCCATCCTGTTCGCCAAAGCCAAGCGTGAGGTGGGCAAACCGGTCTTCACCAACGTGGAAAAACTGATCTTCGCAGCCGTGGTCATTGGTGCCTTGGTGGCAGCCTATGGCCTGTATGACGGCTTCCTGACCCTTTGACCCACGTCTTCGCTCAATTGGAGGAATGAAACCATGTCCGCTGAAAAACAGAAGTACGGTGTCCACTCCGAAGCCGGCAAACTGCGCAAAGTGATGGTTTGCGCCCCTGGCCTGGCGCACAAGCGCCTGACGCCGAGCAACTGTGACGAACTGCTGTTCGACGACGTGATCTGGGTCGACCAGGCCAAGCGTGACCATTTCGACTTCGTTACCAAGATGCGCGAGCGTGGCGTGGATGTGCTGGAGATGCACAACCTGCTGACCGATATCGTGCAAAACAAAGAGGCCCTGAAGTGGATCCTCGACCGCAAGATCACCCCTGACACCGTCGGCGTAGGCCTGACCAACGAAGTGCGTAGCTGGCTCGAAGGCCTTGAGCCACGCCACCTGGCCGAATTCCTGATCGGCGGTGTGGCAGGCCAGGACCTGCCGCAGAGCGAAGGCGCCGAAGTCGTGAAGATGTACAACGACTACTTGGGCCACTCCAGCTTCATCCTGCCACCACTGCCCAACACCCAGTTCACGCGCGACACTACTTGCTGGATCTACGGCGGCGTGACGCTGAACCCGATGTACTGGCCGGCGCGTCGCCAGGAAACCCTGTTGACCACCGCCATCTACAAGTTCCACAAGGAGTTCACCGAGGCCGACTTCCAGGTGTGGTATGGCGACCCGGACAAGGACCATGGCAATGCCACGCTCGAAGGCGGTGATGTGATGCCGATCGGCAATGGCATCGTGCTGATCGGCATGGGCGAGCGCACCTCGCGCCAGGCCATCGGCCAGCTGGCGCAAAACCTGTTCGCCAAGGGCGCCGTCAAGGAAGTGATCGTCGCCGGCCTGCCAAAATCCCGCGCCGCCATGCACCTGGACACTGTCTTCAGCTTCTGCGACCGCGACTTGGTCACGGTCTTCCCGGAAGTGGTGAAAGAGATTGTGCCATTCATCATCCGCCCGGACGAAAGCAAGCCTTACGGCATGGATGTACGCCGCATCAACAAGTCGTTCATCGAAGTGGTGGGCGAGCAACTGGGCGTCCAGCTGCGCGTGGTCGAGACCGGCGGCAACAGCTTCGCCGCCGAGCGCGAACAGTGGGATGACGGTAACAACGTGGTGGCCATCGAGCCGGGCGTAGTCATTGGCTACGACCGCAACACCTACACCAACACCCTGCTGCGCAAGGCCGGCATCGAGGTCATCACCATCAGCGCCGGCGAACTGGGCCGAGGCCGTGGCGGCGGCCACTGCATGACCTGCCCGATCGTGCGCGACCCGATCGACTACTAACGACCATCACGCCCGGCCGCACCCATGAAGTGGCGGCCGGGACATCACCGAACTCAAGGAGAAACTGTCATGGCGTTCAACATTCACAACCGCAACTTGCTCAGCCTGGAACACCACACCACCCGTGAGTTGCGCTACCTGCTGGACCTTTCCCGCGACCTCAAACGCGCCAAGTACACCGGCACCGAGCAGCAGCACCTGAAGGGCAACAACATTGCCCTCATCTTCGAAAAGACCTCCACCCGTACCCGTTGCGCCTTCGAAGTGGCAGCCTATGACCAAGGCGCCAACGTCACCTACATCGACCCCAACTCCTCGCAGATCGGCCACAAGGAGAGCATGAAGGACACGGCCCGTGTGCTCGGGCGCATGTATGACGCCATCGAGTACCGTGGCTTCAAGCAGGAAATCGTCGAAGAGCTGGCCAAGTTCGCCGGCGTACCGGTGTTCAACGGCCTGACCGATGAATACCACCCAACCCAGATGATCGCCGACGTGCTGACCATGCGTGAGCACAGCGACAAGCCGCTGCACGACATCAGCTACGCCTACCTGGGCGATGCCCGCAACAACATGGGCAACTCGCTGCTGCTGATCGGCGCCAAGCTGGGCATGGATGTGCGCATCGCCGCGCCCAAGGCACTGTGGCCGCATGACGACCTGGTCGAACGCTGCAAACAGTACGCTGAAGAAAGCGGCGCACGCATTACCCTCACCGAAGACCCGAAAGCCGCGGTCAAGGGTGTCGACTTTGTCCATACCGACGTGTGGGTCTCGATGGGCGAGCCGATCGAAGCCTGGGGTGAGCGCATCAAGCAGCTCAAGCCTTATCAGGTGAATGCCGAACTGATGAAGTCCACCGGCAACCCGCGGACCAAGTTCATGCACTGCCTGCCGGCATTCCACAACTCCGACACCAAGGTAGGCAAGCAGATCGCCGAACAATACCCGGACCTGGCAAACGGCATCGAAGTGACCGATGACGTGTTCGAGTCGCCAGCGTGCATCGCCTTCGAGCAGGCGGAAAACCGCATGCACACGATCAAGGCGATCTTGGTATCGACCCTGGCGGATCTATAAGTAGCCCGCAGTCCCTGTGGGAGCGGGCGTGCCCGCGAAGGCGTCAGCCGCATCATCGATGATGTCAGGTCTGGCCTCTTCGCGGGCATGCCCGCTCCCACAGCGAACTCCGCAGCCTCCGTGCAGCGACAGTCCATTCATTCTTTCGCTAAAGGACATTCCACATGCGTATCGTTGTTGCATTGGGCGGCAACGCCCTGCTTCGTCGCGGCGAGCCCATGACCGCTGACAACCAGCGCGCCAATATCCGCACCGCCACCGAACAGATCGCCAAGATCCACCCTGGCAACGAACTGGTCATCGCCCACGGCAACGGCCCGCAAGTGGGTCTGCTGTCGCTTCAGGCCCTGTCGTACAAGCCAGACGAGGCCTACCCGCTGGACGTGCTGGGTGCAGAGACCGAGGGCATGATCGGTTACATGATCGAACAGGAACTGGGCAACCTGCTGGCCTTCGAGGTGCCCTTCGCCACCTTGCTCACCCAAGTGGAAGTGGACGCCAACGACCCGGCCTTCAAGGATCCGACCAAGTTCATCGGCCCGGTTTACAGCAAGGATGAGGCCGAGCGCCTGGCCAAGGAAAAGGGCTGGGTGGTCAAGGCCGACGGCGACAAGTACCGCCGCGTGGTAGCCAGCCCGAAACCCAAGCGCATCTTCGAAATCCGCCCGATCAAGTGGCTGCTGGAAAAGAACAGCATCGTAATTTGCGCAGGCGGTGGCGGCATCCCCACCCTGTACGATGAAAACCGCAAGCTCAAAGGCATCGAGGCGGTGATCGACAAAGACCTGTGCTCGGCGCTGCTGGCCGAGCAATTGGAAGCCGACCTTCTGATTATCGCCACCGACGTCGATGCAGCCTACATTGACTGGGGCAAACCGACGCAGAAGGCCATCGCCCAGGCCCACCCGGACGCGTTGGAAACGCTGGGGTTTGCCGCCGGCTCCATGGGGCCGAAGGTGCAGGCCGCCTGCGACTTTGCCCGCAACACCGGCAAGGTGGCGGTGATCAGTTCGCTGGAGAACATCAAAGACATCGTCAAAGGCACGGCCGGCACTCGGGTTTCCACCGAGAAGCCGGGGATCAGCTACCGTTGAATGCAGCAGGCGGGCTTACGCGGCCCGCCATTTTCGACCTTCCAAAGGAGATAGCCATGGCCCAGTATCACTCCGGTCATGTACACATCGAGCGCACTGCGCTGAACAACGCCGACCACAGCTATGACCTGAGCATCGAGTACGAGGCTGTGTCGGACCCCAAGGAAGGCAGAGGTATTCAGTTCCACATGCATGGCAGCATCGAAGGCAAGCCGGTGGAAGAAAAGTTCTTCCTG
Organism: Pseudomonas sp. LTR0; assembly: GCF_036630035.1. NCBI lineage: Bacteria > Pseudomonadati > Pseudomonadota > Gammaproteobacteria > Pseudomonadales > Pseudomonadaceae > Pseudomonas > Pseudomonas sp. LTR0. Next base: position 1,024,501 of record NZ_CP123734.1, on the reverse strand, counting down.
GCCAAGGACCAGGTCTTGCCCAGCTTCCTCATGCTACTGACCCGCAAGGCGCAGTCATATCTGAAGCCGCCGAAAAAATTCGAGACCCTGAGTTCGCCGCACAAGCTTTATGACCATATGTTTGCGGACATTCGCGAAAAGCTCGATGTGAAATCGGGCGACCCGATCAAACCTGAACATCTGGAGTGACCCTTGTCGCGAGCAAGCCCGCCCCTACAGCAGCAATCCTGTGGGAGCGGGCGTGCCCGCGAATGCGCCACCGCCAACCTTGGGCCTGACCCCCGTCTCAGGGCATACTGGCGGCCTCCATCGCCAACTGTTCGAACCCCATGCGCATCCACGTCAGCTTCATCGACCGCGTCGGCATCACCCAGGAAGTCCTCGCCCTGCTCGGTGCCCGCAACCTCAACCTGGACGCCGTGGAGATGGTCCCGCCGAACGTCTACATCGACGCCCCCACCCTCAGCCCCGCCGTACTCGAAGAACTGCACGACGCGCTGTTCGAAGTACACGGTGTGCAATCGGTGGACGTGGTCGACATCCTCCCCGGCCAGCGCCGCCACCTGCAGCTCGATGCCCTGCTGGCCGCCATGAGCGACCCGGTGCTGGCGGTGGACAGCGCAGGCCTGGTGCTGTTGGCCAACCCGGCGCTGATCGAACTGTGCGGTCGCGAATCTGCCGGGCGCTCGGTGGGTGAACTGTTTGGCGACCCCGCATTGCTGCAAGCGCTGCTGGACAACAACTTCCACCTGCCCATGCGCGAAATGCAGCTGAACGGCCATAGCCTGCTGCTGGACGCCATGCCGATCACCAACGCCGGTGGCCTGCTGACGCTGTACCCACCCTCGCGCATGGGCGAACGCCTGTCGGCCCTGCACCACGACCACGCCGAAGGCTTCGATGCCTTGCTGGGCGAGTCGCCGGCCATTCGCACCCTCAAAGCCCGCGCCTTACGCGTGGCGGCGCTCGATGCGCCGCTGCTGGTGCATGGCGAGACCGGCACCGGCAAAGAACTGGTAGCCCGCGCCTGCCATGCCGTCAGCAGCCGCCACGCGGCCCCATTCCTGGCCTTGAACTGCGCAGCACTGCCCGAGAGCCTGGCCGAAAGCGAGCTGTTCGGTTACGCGCCCGGGGCCTTTACCGGCGCGCAACGAGGCGGCAAGCCTGGGCTGATGGAACTGGCCAACCAGGGCACCGTATTCCTTGATGAAATTGGTGAGATGTCGCCATACCTGCAGGCCAAACTGCTGCGGTTTCTCAGCGACGGCAGCTTCCGCCGGGTGGGTGGCGACCGCGAAGTGAAGGTGGATGTGCGCATCATCAGCGCAACCCACCGCGATCTGGAGCGCATGGTCGCCGAAGGTAGCTTCCGCGAAGACCTGTTCTATCGTCTGAACGTGCTTAACCTGGAGGTACCGCCGCTTCGCGACCGTGGCCAGGACATCCTGATGCTGGCGCACTTCTTCATGCAGCAGGCGTGCACGCAGATCCAGCGCCCAGCCTGTCGGCTGACCCCCTCCACCCATTCGGCACTGCTGGCCAACCCTTGGCCGGGCAATGTGCGCCAGTTGCAGAACGTGATCTTCCGCGCCGCGGCTATCTGCGAGGGCAACCTGGTGGATATCGGCGACCTGGACATCGCCGGCACCTCGGTGGCACGCGGGCAAGATGGCGAAGTGGCCAGCCTGGAACAGGCCGTGGGTAATTTCGAGCGCGAGCTGTTACAGCGCCTGTATGCCAGCTATCCGTCAACACGGCAACTGGCCGGGCGCTTGCAAACTTCGCACACGGCTATCGCCCAGCGGCTGCGTAAATATGGAATACCCGGGAAACCATGACGCCCGTGGTAAAAACCCATAATTGAATCAGACTTTTCCTGGCTGCCCAGCCGTATTTGACTGGAGTGCTCCCCGTAGAATGGTGACATTGTAATTTTGCATGTCACCTTGAACTAAGAGCACCCTGATGTTTGAACTCGATTTTTACGGGACACTTGTAGCCGCCTCTTTGGTACTGCTATTGGGACGCGGCCTGGTCGCACGTATCGGTTTCCTGCGCGCATACAATATCCCTGAGCCTGTTGCAGGCGGCCTGGTCGTTGCCTTGTCACTTCTGGCATTGCGCAGTTTCGATGTACACGTCCAGTTTGATACCTCGTTGCAAACACCGTTGATGCTGGCATTCTTCGCTACCATCGGCTTGAGTGCAGACTTCGCGAGCCTGAAGAAAGGTGGACGCGTGGTCGCCGTATTCCTCCTGGTGGTGACGGGTTTGCTGGTGGTTCAGAACGCCATGGGTATCGGTCTGGCGACAGCGTTGGGGCTCGACCCGCTGATGGGCCTGCTGGCCGGTTCGATCAGCTTGTCGGGTGGCCACGGTACAGGCGTTGCCTGGGGCGCGACCTTCACTGAGAGGTTTGGCCTGGCTTCGGCGTCGGAACTGGCAATGGCCTCTGCCACTTTCGGGCTGGTGTTGGGCGGTTTGATTGGTGGCCCAGTCGCCCGGTTGCTGATCAAACGGGTCAAGACACCAGGGGTGCAAGAAGAAACGCCGCAGCTACCCAAGGGCTTTGAACAACCGGACAGAGAGCGCCTGATCACATCGTTTTCATTTATAGAAACCTTGGCACTTATTGCTGTCAGCTTATTGACTGGCACATTACTTAACAGCTTGCTGAAAGGTACAGCATTCGAACTACCGACATTCGTTTGCGTACTCTTCGTCGGCGTACTGTTGCGCAATGGTCTTCGGGCTTTCGGCTTTTACAAAGTATTCGAACGGGAAGTGTCGGTACTGGGCAATGTAAGTTTGTCCCTGTTCCTGGCCATTGCCTTGATGTCGCTCAAGTTGTGGGACCTGGCAGCCCTGGCTTTACCCTTCTTTACCTTGTTGGCCGCGCAGACACTGGTCATGGCGCTGTTCGCAATCTTCGTGACGTTCAAGGTAATGGGGCGCAACTACGATGCAGCCGTCCTGGCTGCCGGCCACTGTGGCTTCGGCCTGGGTGCTACACCGACAGCCATCGCCAACATGCAAGCGGTGACACAACGCTATGGTGCCTCGCACCTTGCCTTCCTGGTGGTGCCGATGGTGGGGGCGTTCTTCATCGACATCATCAATGTCATCGTGATCAAGCTGTACCTGGCATTGCCCTTGTTCATTACTGGTTAAGCGCTTTCAGGCCCCCTTAAAGCACAGGACCGACAACCAGAAGGCCGCTCTGAGTTGCCTACCAACGCAGCATGCGGGGGCCCCACCAGGCACCGAACGCCGTCGGAACAAGCATGCCAAGGACATACCACACACCCCAGAACGGTACGCCCATTTCCGGACAATGCAGGCAGTAGGCCACCGTCGCGGTCGAGCCCGCCAGCAGGCCGCCGGCAGCGCCCGCTTGCCGTAACCGGGTGGGCGCCAGGCCTTTCAGCGCCCAGAACACGGTGACAAAAGCCGGCACCGACAGCAACGTGATATTCAGTGCGCAGGTACGCCATGTGCGCCCGAACAACAGGTCGGCGCGAGCATCCACAGGCGCCCCGGCGATACTCACGGCCGCCCCGCACCAGACCAGCAGCAGTGGCAAGCCAAGCATCTTCCAGCCCGCAGCGCCCTTCCCCCCTGGCCTGGCCAAGCGGCTTGTCAACCACAGCCCGATCAACGCCAAGCTGGTTGGAAAGGCGACTTTGCCCCAGAACAACGGGGTTTGTGCGACCTCTGTGATATCACTACGTACACCGTAAAGGGCAACTGTCAGCAGCAGTGCTGCGGTCAGCCCACCCAGCACAGCAACCGCCATCCGCCTGCAAACGGCGTGGCGCGGCACTGGCCCTTCGCCTGCGGCCAGCAAGGCAATCAAGTCGTCAGTCTTCATGGTTATTGGCTCCTCCAATCAGCCTGGATAGCGCTTTCAGACCTCGATGTATCCCAACCTTTACCGCTGAACTGGAAAGCCCGGTAAGTTGTGCCGTCTCTTCGACAGACAACCCCTCCAGCTTGACATGAACAATCGGCAGTCGTTGCCGCTCTGGCAGTTGCTTGAGCAGCTTGGTCAGGTCTCGGCTGGCCTCGGCTGATTCAACCTCCGAGATGGCAAACAGTTGCGCATCATCGTCCAGAACATCATGCCGGGCTTCGCGACGTGAAACACTTCGCAGATGATCCGCCAGTTTGTAACGGGCGATCGCATGCACCCAAGCCGTCAAAGGCTGCTGTGCCTGGTAAGTGTGACGCGCGTTATGCACCGCCAGCAGCACATCCTGCACCATGTCCTCTATCTCGGCCGGGCGCCTGCTCAGACGGCTGCGCAGAAACGCACGGACATGCAGCGCAAGCGTGCCAAGAAAATCCTGATAGGCCAGCTGGTCGCCTGTCAGCCCTCGAAGCAACAGTGCTTTCAACCGGGCCTCGCGAGCCTCGAGCTCATCCTGTGAGTTAGTTCGCTGCATGGGCCGCCTGGGTTACACCCTGAATACAATTGACTTGATTCATCCGCTCCCGGCGTGTGGCACGCAGGTGCTGCAAATATGCCATGCCCTTGGCTTCAACATCAGCTTGTTAAGACATGCCCTGAAAAAAATTCTCCCACGGCTGTAACCCTTTTTACGCGAGGCACGAATTACTCCATGAGCCGCCGGTAAAGACCACGGCCACACTCTCAGGAGATTCACCCATGAAAACCCTCGCCCTCACCACTGCAGCACTTGCTCTCGCCTCGCTTGCAGGCGTTGCCATGGCGGCCGACAGCACGCAACCCGCAGGCAGTGGCGCTGCCATGGAAAAATGCTACGGCGTCGCCATGGCAGGAAAGAACGATTGCAAGGCCGGCGCCGGTACCAGCTGCGCAGGCAGTGCGAAGAAAGACTACGACGGCATGCACTGGAAAAACGTCCCCGCCGGCACCTGCACTTCGATCAAGACACCTGCCGGCATGGGTTCGCTGACACCTCACAAGTCTTGATCAGGGGAAACCGACCATGAACGCAGACGCACGAATGGGCGCCGGAATCAGCCTGAAGGCCGAGCACTACGACCAGGCGCTGGCGTGCAATCTCGAAGGGCTCTGGTTTGAAGTACACCCGGAGAACTACATGGTCGGTGGCCCTCGCCTTGCCTGGCTGAACCGCATCGCGGAGCGGCACCCGGTCTCATTGCATGGTGTGGCACTTTCGCTGGCGGCTGATGCAGCCCCCGATCAGGACCACTTGCAGCGTCTGCGCGCACTGTGCGATCAGACCGAACCGGTACTTGTATCAGAGCACCTGGCCTGGTCCACCTGGCAGGGGCACTACCATCCAGACCTGCTGCCATTTCCCCGCAGCAACGAAGCCCTGCAGCGCATCGCTGAAAACATCCAGCGATGCCAGGAGGTATTGGGCCGGCGTATATCCATCGAAAACCCCAGTCATTACTTGCAGCTGCAGGGCCATGACTGGGACGAGATCGACTTTCTTGGCGAACTGACACGTCGCACGGGTTGTGGCCTGCTGCTGGACATCAACAACGTCTATGTGAGTGCTCACAATCTGGGGTTCTCGGCAACTGCCTACCTGGACCGCTTTCCAGCGCAAACCATCACAGAAATTCACCTGGCCGGGCACAGCGATGATGACCAAGGCAACCTGTTGATCGACTCTCATGATGCGCAGGTGGCCGAGCCTGTGTGGGCACTGTACCGCCAATTGGTTTCCCGTGTCGGCCCGCGCACGACACTCATTGAACGTGACGACAAGCTTCCCCCGTTCACCGAACTGCTTGCTGAACGGTCCATCGCACAGTCGATCATGACTTGCCCAGGTGTATTGCCATGAACCTTTCCCTTGGTCAGTTCCAGCACGCATTCATCGAGGCACTCTATTCCCGCCCTGCTCCCCAGCTTTCGGGAGTGACCGAACAAGCGGCATTCGCGGTTTATCGCAACACGGTGCTGGCCGGCTGCGTGGATGCGCTGCGCGCAAACTTTCCGAGCGTGTGCACACTCGTCGGGCGCGCCTGGATGGATGAGACCGCGGCAGTCTATGCGCGGCAATTTCCCCCCAGCGATCCCCGGCTGATCTGCTACGGCGCAACCTTTCCAGATTTCCTCGAAGACATTCAGTCACAGCATGCTGTGCCGTATCTGGCGGATGTCGCGCGCCTGGACCTGCGTTGGACAGAAGCCTTCAGCGCGCCGAACGAACCGTGCCTGAACCTTGTCGAGCTGGCAGGCATGACCCCCAGCGATCTGGATCACGGTTGCCTGGCCCCCCGTGCCAGTGCCCGCTGGTACTGGTGCGAAGCGCATCCTGTGTACACCCTGTGGCGCTGCGCCCGCGAACAGCTTGCCTGGCCCCATGACCAGCCATGGGTGGGCGAAGGGGTACTGTTTGTCGGGACCGCTGATGGCGTATGCCATCAGCCGCTGGGGAAAGGTGGCCATGAGTTTCTCAAGGCCTGTGCGGCCGGACACTCGCTGATGCAGGCCTCAGACCTGGCGCGACACGCAGAAACCGACCTGGACTTCACCGAGATGCTCGGGCGCCTGATGACAGCCCAGGCTTTTCGCCCACTCGCCTTCACAGGAGAACACCACCATGGCTAGTGTCGATTTCACACCCCCGGCCAGCGGCCTGCGGCGCGCCTGGAACCACGTTGCGCAAAGCATCGAGCGCCGGTTGAGCGATGACCTGTTGTGCCTGGTCGCCCGGCTCGGGATCGCCTCGGTATTCTTTCTTTCCGGGCGCACCAAAGTGGAAGGTTTCCTTACCCTCACACCCGGCACCTATGAGCTGTTCCGCACCGAGTACGCGCTGCCGCTACTCTCGCCCTGGCTTGCAGCGCACCTGGCAGCCTACGCTGAGCACTTGTTCCCGCTATTGCTGGTGCTCGGGCTGATGACCAGGCTATCTGCGCTGGCACTGCTGGGCATGACCCTGGTGATAGAAGTGTTCGTATACCCCGATGCGTGGCCCACCCACCTGACTTGGGCAGGGCTCTTGCTGCTCCTGGTCGCACGTGGCGCCGGCGCGTTTTCGCTGGATCATCTGCTGAAAGTGAAATGACCGAAGGCCAATTGGCACCTGCCCTGTTCACGCAGCAATCGTATCGTTTTCGCTACACCGTAGCTAAAACGATACAAGCCCGCCTCGACGTGGGTGCACAAGGGTTTGATGCTCAAACCCTTTTCCTCCCATGAGCACCTGTAACGATATCATTCCATACAAAAAATATGGCTTTCCACCATATTTACGTAAGCCATTGATAAAAAAGAAGTTTTTTATATTGGCCGCATTATTGCTAAGGGAATCCTACCCTAAGAGCGCGGCGCCACCGCGCCCCACGCCCTGCTTCCCGAGGATTTCCCATGAGCGAGTTGCGTTTCACTGAAGATCACGAATGGCTGCGCGTCGAAGCCGATGGCAGCGTCACCGTGGGCATCACCGCCTACGCCCAGAATGCCCTGGGCGACGTGGTTTTCGTGCAACTGCCAGAGTTGCAGCAGTATGAGAAAGGCAGCGAAGCGTCCACCGTCGAATCGGTCAAGGCCGCCAGCGGCGTGTACATGCCACTGACGGGTGAAGTGGTCGAAGTCAACGGCCAGCTCGAAGACAGCCCGGAACTGGTCAACGAAGACCCGATGGGCGAAGGCTGGTTCTTCCGCTTCATCCCTGCCGATGCAGAAGCCGTGACCGCTCTGCTCGACCAGGACGCCTACGACCGCCTGCTCAAAGCCAACGACGACGCCTGAGGACACCCGCCATGACCATCAACCTCGGCACCGCCAACGAATTCATCGCCCGTCACATTGGCCCGCGCGCCGCTGACGAACAGGCCATGCTCACTGCACTGGGCTTCGACTCGCTGGACGCCATGACCGCTGCGGTCATCCCCGACAGCATCAAGGGCACCAGCGTGCTTGGCTCGCATGACGGCCAAAGTGAAGCGGATGCGCTGGCCGCACTCAAGGCCATCGCCGGCAAGAACCAGCTGTTCAAAAGCTACATCGGCCAGGGCTACTACAACACCCACACTCCGGCGCCGATTCTGCGCAACCTGCTGGAAAACCCGGCCTGGTACACCGCCTACACCCCATACCAGCCAGAAATTTCCCAGGGCCGCCTGGAAGCGCTGCTGAACTTCCAGACCCTGATCAGCGACCTCACCGGCCTGCCGATCGCCAACGCCTCCTTGCTTGACGAAGCCACGGCTGCGGCCGAGGCCATGACCTTCTGCAAGCGCCTGTCGAAGAACAAGGCCAGCCACACCTTCTTCGCCTCGGTACACTGCCACCCGCAAACCCTCGACGTGCTGCGCACCCGTGCCGAGCCGCTGGGTATCGAAGTTGTGGTTGGCGACGAGCGCGAGCTGGGCGATGTCAGCGCCTTCTTCGGCGCCCTGCTGCAATACCCGGCCAGCAACGGTGAAGTGTTCGACTACCGCGAGGTCGTACAGCGTTTCCATGCTGCCAACGCTCTGGTCGCCGTAGCAGCAGACCTGCTGGCCCTGACCCTGCTGACCCCACCGGGCGAATTCGAGGCTGACGTGGCCATCGGCAGCGCCCAACGCTTCGGCGTGCCACTGGGCTTCGGTGGCCCGCACGCGGCTTACTTCGCCACCCGCGACGCGTTCAAGCGCGACATGCCTGGCCGCCTGGTCGGCGTGTCGATTGACCGCTTCGGCAAAACCGCCCTGCGTCTGGCCATGCAGACCCGCGAGCAACACATCCGCCGCGAAAAGGCCACCAGCAACATCTGCACCGCCCAGGTGCTGCTGGCCAACATCGCCAGCATGTTCGCCGTCTACCACGGCCCTGCCGGCCTCAAGCGCATTGCCGAGCGCACCCATGCCCTGACCGCGATCCTTGCCGCCGGCCTGAAGGCGCTGGGCGTACAGGTGGTAGGCGCCAGCGCCTTCGACACCCTGACCCTGGCCACCGGCACTGCCACCGCCAGCCTGCATGGAAAGGCACGCGCCCAAGGCATCAACCTGCGCCAGATCGATGCCGCCCATGTGGGTTTGTCTCTGGACGAAACCAGCACTCAGGCTGACGTCGAGTCGCTGTGGCAGCTGTTGGGTGGCGAGCAGGCACAGCCTGACTTCACCGCACTGGCCGCCAGCACCGGTTCCCTGCTGCCTGCCGCCCTGCTGCGCCAGTCGGCCATCCTGGAACACCCGGTGTTCAACCGCTACCACAGCGAAACCGAGCTGATGCGCTACCTGCGCCGCCTGGCCGACAAGGACCTGGCGCTGGACCGCAGCATGATCCCGCTGGGCTCGTGCACCATGAAGCTGAACGCCGCCAGCGAAATGATCCCGGTCACCTGGGCCGAGTTCGGCAACCTGCACCCGTTCGCCCCGGCCGAGCAGAGCCAGGGCTACCTGCAGATGACCACCGAACTGGAGGCCATGCTGTGCGCGGCCACTGGCTATGATGCCGTGTCGCTGCAGCCCAACGCCGGCTCGCAGGGCGAATACGCCGGGCTGTTGGCGATCCGCGCCTACCACCGCAGCCGTGGTGAAGGCCACCGCGATATCTGCCTGATCCCGTCGTCGGCCCATGGCACCAACCCGGCCACCGCACATATGGCTGGCATGCGTGTCGTGGTTACCGCCTGTGACGCCCGTGGCAACGTCGATGTCGAGGACCTGCGCGCCAAAGCCATCGAGCACCGCGAGCGCCTGGCTGCAATCATGATCACCTACCCGTCGACCCACGGCGTGTTCGAGGAAGCGATCGGCGAAATCTGCGCGATCATCCACGACAACGGTGGCCAGGTGTACATCGACGGCGCCAACATGAATGCCATGGTCGGACTGTGCGCGCCAGGCAAGTTCGGCGGCGACGTTTCCCACCTGAACCTGCACAAGACCTTCTGCATCCCGCACGGTGGTGGTGGCCCGGGCGTTGGCCCGATTGGCGTCAAGTCGCACCTGGCGCCGTTCCTGCCAGGCCATGCACAGCTGGAAAACACCCAGGGCGCGGTATGCGCTGCGCCGTTCGGTAGCGCCAGCATCCTGCCAATCACATGGATGTATATCCGCATGATGGGCGGTGCCGGCCTCAAACGTGCCTCGCAAATGGCAATCCTCAACGCCAACTACATCGCCCGCCGCCTGGAAGAGCACTATCCTGTTCTGTATACCGGCGGTAATGGCCTGGTGGCTCACGAATGCATTCTCGACCTGCGCCCACTGAAGGACACCAGCGGCATCAGTGTCGACGACGTGGCCAAACGGTTGATCGACTTCGGCTTCCACGCCCCGACCATGTCTTTCCCGGTGGCTGGCACGCTGATGATCGAACCGACCGAAAGCGAGTCCAAAGAAGAACTGGACCGCTTCTGCAACGCGATGATCCAGATCCGCGAAGAAATCCGCGCGGTGGAGGACGGTAGCCTGGACAAGGACGACAACCCGCTGAAAAACGCCCCGCACACCGCGGCTGAGCTGGTTGGCGAATGGACCCATGGCTACAGCCGCGAGCAGGCGGTATACCCGCTGGCGAGTCTGGTGGAGGGCAAGTACTGGCCGCCGGTCGGCCGGGTCGACAACGTGTTCGGCGACCGCAACCTGGTGTGCGCCTGCCCGTCGATCGAGAGCTATCAGGACGCCTGATTGCGCTCAGGCCCGCTACCTGACTTGAGGTGTGGACCTCTGTGGGAGCGGGCACGCCCGCGAATGCGATGATGACTTCACCGACGCATTCGCGGGCACGCTCGCTCCCACAGGGTTCACCGTCCGCCTAATTTCCCCGGCTGGAGGAACCACCATGTCACTGAGCGTCTTCGACCTGTTCAAGATCGGCATCGGCCCCTCCAGCTCCCACACGGTCGGCCCGATGCGCGCCGCTGCGCGGTTCGCCGAAGGGCTGCGCCGTGATGGCTTGCTTACCCGCACCGCCAGCGTCAAAGCCGAGCTGTATGGCTCACTGGGCGCCACAGGCAAAGGCCACGGCAGTGACAAAGCCGTGCTGCTGGGCCTTGAAGGCGAACACCCGGACATTATCGACACCGACAGCATTCCCGCTCGCCTGCAAGCCATCCGCGACAGCGGACGCATCAACCTGCTGGGCGAGCACAGCATTGCGTTCATCGAAAAGCAGCACCTGGCGATGATCCGCAAGCCGTTGGACTACCACCCCAACGGCATGATCTTCCGCGCGTTCGACGACGCAGGCCTGCAAATCCGAAGCCGCGAGTATTACTCGGTAGGCGGTGGTTTCGTGGTCGACGAGGACGCTGCCGGCCACGACCGCATCGTCGAGGACACCACGGTGCTGGCCTATCCGTTCAAGACCGCCAAGGAGCTGCTCGGCCACTGCACCGCGCATGACCTGTCGGTGAGCCAGGTGATGCTGGCCAACGAGACCGCCTGGCGCCCAGAAGCAGAAACCCGAGCCGGGCTGCTGCGCATCTGGCAGGTGATGCAAGATTGTGTCGCTGCTGGTTGCCAGCATGAGGGCATATTACCGGGAGGGCTCAAGGTCAAACGCCGTGCGCCGGCCCTGTACCGCCAACTGAGCGGCCACCCGGAGGCCAGCCTGCGTGACGCCCTGTCGGTGCTCGACTGGGTCAACCTCTACGCCTTGGCAGTGAACGAGGAAAACGCCTACGGCGGTCGTGTGGTTACGGCCCCTACCAACGGCGCAGCGGGCATCGTCCCGGCAGTCCTTCACTACTACATGCGCTTCGTGCCGGGTGCCAGCGAGGACGGGGTGGTGCGCTTTCTGCTCACCGCCGCAGCCATCGGCATCCTGTACAAGGAAAACGCCTCCATCTCCGGTGCCGAAGTGGGCTGCCAGGGCGAGGTCGGCGTGGCCTGCTCGATGGCCGCCGGGGCGCTGTGCGAAGTGATGGGTGGCAGCGTGCAGCAGGTGGAGAACGCCGCCGAAATAGGCATGGAACACAACCTGGGCCTGACCTGCGACCCGATCGGCGGCCTCGTTCAGGTGCCCTGTATCGAGCGCAATGCGATGGGCTCGGTGAAGGCCATCAACGCGGTACGCATGGCCCTGCGCGGCGACGGGCAGCACTACGTGTCGCTGGACAAGGTCATCCGCACCATGCGCCAGACCGGCGCCGACATGAAAAGCAAATATAAAGAGACCGCCCGTGGCGGCCTGGCCGTCAACATCATTGAATGTTGACCCGACAATGACAGCAAGGAGTCATCGATGTCCGAAACACTGCTCAAGACCCCACTGCATGCCCTGCACCTGGAACTGGGTGCGCGCATGGTGCCGTTCGCCGGCTACGACATGCCGGTGCAGTACCCGCTGGGTGTGCTCAAGGAACACCTGCACACCCGCGAGCAGGCCGGCCTGTTCGACGTCTCGCACATGGGCCAGATCATTCTGCGTGGTGCTGACGCCGCCAAGGCGCTGGAAAGCCTGGTACCGGTGGATATCATCGACCTGCCGGTGGGCATGCAGCGCTATGCCATGTTCACCAATGAGCAAGGCGGCATTCTTGACGACCTGATGGTTGCCAACCTGGGCGACGACACTCTGTTCCTGGTAGTCAACGCGGCCTGCAAGGCGCAGGACCTGGCTCACCTGCAAGCGCACATCGGCAGCCGCTGCGAGGTGCAGCCGCTGTTCGAGGAGCGTGCCCTGCTCGCCCTGCAAGGCCCGGCTGCGGTCAAAGTGCTGGAACGCCTGGCTCCAGAAGTGGCCGGCATGATCTTCATGCAGTTGCGCCGGGTAAAGCTGCTGGACGTGGACTGCTTCGTCAGCCGCTCGGGCTACACCGGCGAAGACGGCTACGAGATCTCGGTACCGGTCAACGCTGCCGACGCCCTGGCCCGCCGCCTGCTGGCCGAGCCGGAAGTACAGCCGATCGGCCTGGGCGCACGCGACTCGCTGCGCCTGGAAGCTGGCTTGTGCCTGTATGGCCATGACATGAACACCGAGACTACGCCGATCGAAGCCAGCCTGCTGTGGGCGATTTCCAAGGTGCGCCGTGCCGAGGGTGCACGTGCTGCCGGCTTCCCTGGTGCCGAGGCGATCTTCGCCCACGTGCGCGACGGGGTCGCGCGCAAACGCGTAGGCTTGTTGCCTCAGGAGCGTACGCCAGTACGCGAAGGCGCGGACATTGTCGACGCAAACGATAAACCGGTGGGTAAAGTATGCAGCGGAGGCTTTGGTCCGACACTCGCTGCACCTGTCGCAATGGGTTATATCGATAGTGAACATGCTGCACTCGACACTGCACTGTTTGCCGTGGTGCGTGGAAAGAAGGTGGCCTTGAAAGTCAGCAAAATGCCTTTCGTGACACCACGTTACTACCGTGGCTGAAACGGCTTTGTGAAGGTTTTGGGCAGCGTCGACATATTCGTTTTCGAACCTGCCCAATAACTTTTGAACATGGCGCCAGGCCAGGCGCCATGCCGTTTCCGACAAATCGGTCGGTTATCGGCAAGCGGCCAGTTTTCCATACGACCAAGGGCTTGTTTTTCGCTCGGGAGTTGGCGTAGAGTCACTGCACTGTGTTTGCATGGGTCGCAACAGTTCGTGACCTGGGCCAGTAGCCGAGATTTGCTACAACCCGTTCGACGTCTCTTACTTCCTGCAACCCAGCCCAGTAGTCTTTCGCTTACAAAAAAGTGCGAAAGAAACTGTCATCAAAATTTAAGTTTCATAGGAAATAAGACAATGGCTGAGCGTCAGAAGGGTACCGTCAAGTGGTTCAATGACGAAAAAGGTTACGGCTTCATTACCCCAGAAAGCGGTCCGGATCTCTTCGTGCACTTCCGCGCTATCGAAGGCAACGGCTTCAAGAGCCTGAAAGAAGGCCAGCAAGTCACCTTCGAAGCAGTCCAAGGCCAGAAGGGCATGCAGGCTGACAAGGTTCAACCTGTCTGATCCAGCGCCAGACTTTGAAAAGCCCCTGCCAAGTGCAGGGGTTTTTTTTTGCCCGTAGAATAGTGGGCTCGTATTTTGGAGCGTCCTGCATGTCCAAGCCTCTACTCACACCCCAGGGTGATTTTCCGCCGGTCAGCCTGGGCCGGCGCCTGGCTGCAATGTTCTATGACTTTTTGCTGTGTACCGCACTGCTGATCGTTACCGCTGGCGCCTACAAGATGATTCAGATGTCGATCATCGGCGAAGCACGTATGCGCGAGCTGACCGAGGCCGGCGCACTGGATGGCGACCCACTGCTGTCTACGGTATTGCTGTTTGCCCTGTTCGGCTTCTTTGCCAAGTTCTGGACCCACAGCGGGCAGACGCTGGGTATGCAGGTGTGGGGCGTCCGGGTGCAGAATGCCGATGGCTCGGCCATCAGCCTGTGGCAGGCGCTGTTGCGGTTCGTCGTGTCGATCGCCTCGTGGCTGTGCCTGGGGTTGGGTTTTTTCTGGGTGCTGATCGACAATCGCAAGCGTGGTTGGCATGACATCTATTCGGAAAGCCAGCTGGTGCGGGTGCCTAAACAGAAAAAATAAGCCACAAGCTTGGCGTTGCCGGTTCGGCCCTTTCTTGATGCCTGCGCGGTACCTGTAGGAGCGGGTTTACCCGCGAAGAGGCCGGGACAGCTCAACACCCATGAAAAAGCCGACCCTGAGGTCGGCTTTCTTGTGCAGCTCAGGCTATTAGCCTGCCCGGCGCAGCAACCACACGCCCGCCAATGCACAGATACCTGCCGGGATCACCACCGCTAGCAGCGGCGGGAAGCCGAATACCTGACTCGAAGGCCCGAGCAGGTCCTGGCCAATGCGAAACACGAAGCCCACCAGTACACCCGTGAACACGCGCTGACCGAGGGTTACCGAACGCAGCGGGCCAAAGATGAACGAGATCGCCATCAGCACCAGAGCCGCCGTTACCATCGGCTGCAGCACCTTGGTCCAGAACGCCAGCCAGTAGCGGGCGTTGTTCAGGCCCTGGTCAGACAGGTAGTGGATGTAGTCCCACAACCCGGTAATCGAAAGCGACTCCGGCGCGAGGATTACGGTATTGAGCAGCTCTGGCGTGAGCGATACATCCCAGCGCTCCTCTGGCGCGTTGACCACCTCGGTATGGTCGCCACGGAAGTAGGTGGTACGCACATCGGCGAGCAGCCAGTGGTCGCTCTGGTACTGTGCGCGGCGGGCAAAGCTCGAGGTGACGATCTTGCGCTCGCTGTCGAAGCGGTAGCGGGTCACGCCCAGCAGCAGGCCATTGGGCTGTACGGCGTTGATGTGCACGTACTCCTCGCCCTGGCGGTGCCACATGCCGCGCTTGGAGCTTTGTGCCTCACCACCACCCTGAGCCAGAGAACGGTCGGCCTGAGCCTTGTTCTCAGTCACCGGAGCCACATATTCGCCAATCAGCAGACCAACCAGCATCAGCACCAGCATCGGCTTCATCACCGCCCAGACGATGCGGCCGATGGACACGCCGGCCGCACGCATGATGGTCAGCTCGCTGCTGCTGGCCAGACTGCCCAGGCCGATCAGGCAACCGATCAAGGCGGCCATTGGCAACATTTCATACAGCCGCCGAGGCGCGGTAAGCAGGACAAAGTTGCCCGCTTCCATCACTGTGTAGGTGTCACTCAGGTCGCTCATCTCATCGATGAAAGCGAAAAGTGAAGCCAGGCCGAGGATGATCCCCAGCACGGCCAGGATGGCCAGCAGCACGCTCTGGCCGATGTAGCGATCGAGCTTAGCCATGGGCCACCTCCGCACGGCGGGCGGCGCGTTTGAGGCGCAGCGGCTCCCAGTACATCAGGCCAAGGCCGATCAGCAGGAACAGGCCGTGTACCCACCACATGCCCAGGGCAATCGGCAGTTTGCCCTTCTCGAGGGCGCCGCGTACGGAAATCAGCATTGTCAGGTAGGCCATATACAGAAGAATTGCCGGCAGCAGCTTGAGGAAGCGGCCCTGGCGCGGGTTGACCCGCGACAGTGGCACTGCCAGCAGGGTGACGACGAACACCAGGATCGGCAGCGACAGCCGCCATTGCAGCTCGGCGCGCTCACGCAGGCCCTTGGCGCCGATCAGTTCGGAGGTGGGAATAGCTTCGCGCTCGGTCACTTCCTCGGCCACTTCCGGCTTGGGCAGCAGCACGCCGTAGGTGTCATACTTGATGGCGCGGTAGTCGGCCTGGCCCGGATTGCCGTCGTAGCGGTAACCGTTTTCCAGAACCAGGTAACGGTTGCCGTCGGCCTGGATTTCCTGGTGACCTTTTTCAGCGACCAGCACCGATGGGGCGCGGTCCTTGGTCTTGTCCTGGTTGAAGCGCTTCTCGGAGATGAACACCCCGCCCAGGTTGATGCGGTCATCCGACAGTTGCTCGGTATAGGTTACCCGCGAGCCATCACGCAAGGTCTGGAAGCGGCCCGGCACCAAGGTATCGAACTCGGTCAGGGCATCCTGCTGGCTGATGATCTGCTGCACCTGGGCCACGCCCTGCGGGGCCAGGCTCATGCTCAACCAGGCCACCAGCAGGGCAACCAGGGCAGCCGGTGCCATGGTCAGGCCCAGCAGGCGCTGCTGGCTCATGCCTGTGGCCGACAGCACGGTCATCTCGCTTTCCAGGTACAGGCGCCCGTAAGCCAGCAGTATGCCGAGGAAGAGCCCCAGAGGCAGGATCAGTTGCAGGAAGCCTGGCAAGCGGTAGCCCATGATCAGGAACAACACGCCAGGGTCGAGCACGCCTTGGGCAGCCTGGGCCAGGTACTTGATGAAGCGCCCGCTCATGATGATCACCAACAGCACAGCGCTGACGGCGCTCAAGGTCACCAGGACCTCGCGGGACAGATAACGAAAGACGATCAAACCAGACACTCCTGGGTTGTCAGGGCGGACAGCCATGCAATGGCGCCAAACAATGACTTAGTACATCCAAGACCAATGCCGGTTCGCCAAAGGCGAACCTCCATGTAAAGTGCGCGCATTATCCTGTGATTGACCGCCCCTGTCACTTGGCCGCGCACGAAGGTGCACAACGGGGTTGTCAGCACGCTTGCCACAGGCTCAAACTGGCAGCTTTTCCGCTGGTGCGCGACGACGCGGCCAGGCCCGTCCAGAGCGCCGGAACACACGGCGCCATTCGTATCGATCATTCGGGGATCCTGACATGGAACTGGTTGTAAAAAGCGTAGCTGCTGCATCCGTAAAAACCGCCACCCTGGTCCTTCCGGTAGGTGAAAACCGCAAGCTCGGCGCTGTTGCCAAGGCTGCCGACCAGGCCAGCGAAGGCGCCATCAGCGCCGTGCTCAAGCGCGGCGACCTGGCCGGCAAGCCGGGCCAGACCCTGCTGCTACAGAACCTCCCTGGCCTGAAAGCCGAGCGCGTGCTGCTGGTGGGCAGCGGCAAGGAAGAAGCCCTGGGCGACCGCGCCTGGCGCAAACTGGTGGCCAGTGTCGCTGGCGTGCTCAAGGGCCTGAATGGCGCTGACGCAGTGCTGGCCCTGGACGATATCGCGGTCAGCAACCGCGACGCCCATTATGGCAAGTACCGCCTGCTGGCCGAAACCCTGCTGGACGGCGAGTATGTGTTCGACCGCTTCAAAAGCCAGAAAGCCGAGCCGCGCGCGCTGAAAAAGGTCACCCTGCTGGCCGACAAAGCCGGCCAGGCCGAAGTCGAGCGCGCGGTCAGGCATGCCAGCGCCATCGCCAGCGGCATGGCCTTCACCCGCGACCTCGGCAACCTGCCGCCTAACCTTTGCCACCCAAGCTTCCTGGCCGAACGGGCCAAAGACCTGGGCAAGGCGCACAAGGCCCTCAAGGTTGAAGTGCTGGACGAGAAAAAGATCAAGGACCTGGGCATGGGCGCGTTCTACGCCGTGGGTCAGGGCAGCGACCAGCCACCACGCCTGATCGTGCTCAATTACCAGGGCGGCAAAAAGGCCGACAAGCCTTTCGTGCTGGTGGGTAAAGGCATTACCTTCGACACCGGCGGCATCAGCCTCAAGCCAGGCGCCGGCATGGACGAAATGAAGTACGACATGTGCGGCGCCGCCAGTGTGTTCGGCACCCTGCATGCAGTGCTCGAACTGCAACTGCCGATCAACCTGGTGTGCCTGCTGGCCTGCGCCGAGAACATGCCAAGCGGCGGTGCCACCCGCCCAGGTGACATCGTTACCACCATGAGTGGCCAGACCGTGGAAATCCTCAACACCGACGCTGAAGGCCGCCTGGTGCTGTGCGACACCCTGACCTACGCCGAGCGCTTCAAACCGCAGGCGGTCATCGACATCGCCACCCTGACCGGCGCCTGCATCGTCGCCCTGGGCAGCCACACCTCCGGCCTGATGGGCAATAACGACGACCTGGTCGGGCAGTTGCTCGATGCCGGCAAGCGCGCCGACGACCGTGCCTGGCAGTTGCCGCTGTTCGATGAATACCAGGAGCAACTGGACAGCCCGTTCGCCGACATGGGCAACATTGGTGGGCCGAAGGCCGGTACGATCACCGCTGGCTGCTTCCTGTCGCGCTTCGCCAAAGCCTACAACTGGGCGCACATGGACATCGCCGGTACCGCCTGGGTCAGTGGCGGCAAGGACAAAGGCGCCACTGGCCGCCCGGTTCCTCTGCTGACCCAGTACCTGCTGGACCGCGCTGGCGCCTGACGCCGTGAATCCGGTGGTGCCTTGCGCGCCACCGGCCGGCGATTCCCACCATGAGCAAAGTCGACTTCTACATTCTGCCCACCGACTCGCTGTCGGCTCGGCTCGATTTCGCCTGCAAGCTGTGCGAGAAGGCCTGGCGCCTCGGCCACCGCGTCTATCTGCACTGCCAGGATGCAGAACAGCGCAGTGAACTGGACCAACGCTTGTGGCGCTTCAAGGGCGAGGCTTTCGTGCCCCACGACCTGGCCGAGGTCCATGCAGATGCTGGCGTGGTGCTGGGCCTGGCTGACAACGCGGGCGAGCACTGCGGTCTGCTGATCAACCTCGGCGCCAGCGTGCCGGGCTTTGTCGGGCAGTTCGAGCGGGTGGCCGAAATCGTCGTTGAAGAGCCCGCCATCCGCCAATCAGCCCGTGAGCGATTCCGTTTCTACCGTGAACAGGGCTATGCTCTGCAAGACCACCGCTTACAGCGACTTTGACGACGATGGACAAGCCCTCCCCTTTGCCCGATTCCGCCCACCTGCTCGATGACCTCGAGTCGATCCGTCAGCTGCTTGGCGACGCCGACCTGCAACCGCCGCTGCTCACCGAGACGGTAGAGCAGATTCCGTTGCTGCTGGACGAAACCGCCAGCGACCCCGCGGCGCCCGACGAACCGGTAGCTGCCGAACCCGAGGACGACCCGCAAACCCGCCGCCAGGACACCCTGCTGCACCTGGAAAGCGAGCTGCGCGCTGCCGCGCAGATGATCATGCAGGACGTGATCAACGACTTTACCCCGCATATCGAGAACGAAATCAAGCGCCGGCTGGATGCGCGGATCGAGCGCCTGATCAAGCGTTCCGAGTAGAATCGGGCAACGGTGTCGCCTGCTTCGCAGGCAAACCCGCTGCCACAGGTTCGAAGCCTGCGCTTTGCCCGCGAGACAGGCGACACTGTTCCGACAGTTGTCAGCAGCTTGTCGCCTGCGGCCCCCAGCTTGGTTATACTTCCCGGCTTTCCCGAATAAATGCACAGGGTCCCGCCGCGCATGGATAAGACCTACCAGCCGCACGCAATCGAAACCTCCTGGTACAACACCTGGGAGTCCGAGAACTATTTCGCTCCACAAGGTGCAGGCGAGTCCTACACCATCATGATCCCGCCGCCGAACGTAACCGGCAGCCTGCACATGGGCCACGGGTTCAACAACGCGATCATGGACGCCCTGATCCGTTTCCGCCGCATGCAAGGCCGCGACACCCTGTGGCAGCCTGGTACCGATCACGCGGGTATCGCCACGCAGATGCTGGTCGAGCGCCAACTTGAAGCCAAAGGCCAGAACCGTCATGACCTGGGCCGCGAAAAGTTCCTGGAAAAGGTCTGGGAATGGAAGGATCAGTCCGGTGGCAACATCAGCCGCCAGATTCGCCGCCTGGGCTCATCGGTAGACTGGAGCCGCGAGCGCTTCACCATGGACGATGGCCTGTCCGAAGCAGTAAAAGAAGCGTTCGTGCGCCTGCATGAAGACGGCCTTATCTACCGCGGCAAGCGCCTGGTCAACTGGGACACCAAGCTGCACACAGCGATCTCCGACCTCGAAGTGGAAAACCACGACGAGAAAGGCCACCTGTGGAACCTGCGCTACCCGCTGGCCGACGGCGCCAAGACCGCCGAAGGGCAGGACTACCTGGTGGTTGCCACCACTCGTCCGGAAACCCTGCTGGGTGACGCCGCCGTGGCAGTCAACCCGAACGACGAACGCTACCAGGCACTGATCGGCAAATTCGTCGAGCTGCCATTGGTCGGCCGCCGCATCCCGATCATCGCCGATGACTATTGCGACCCCGAGTTCGGTACCGGTTGCGTGAAGATCACCCCGGCCCACGACTTCAACGACTACGAAGTCGGCAAGCGTCACAACCTGCCGCTGCTGAACATCTTCGACAAGAACGCCTTCGTGCTGGCCAGTGCCCAGGCCTTCAACCTCGACGGCAGCGTCAACGAGCAGGTCGACACCCAACTGCCGGCCCAGTATGCCAACCTTGACCGTTTTGTCGCGCGCAAGCAGATCGTCGCCGACCTGGACGCCCAGGGCTTGCTGGTCAGCATCGACGACCACGCCCTGAAAGTGCCGAAAGGCGACCGCTCCGGCACGGTCATCGAGCCGTGGCTGACCGACCAGTGGTACGTTTCCACCAAGCCGCTGGCAGAACCTGCCATCGCCGCCGTGGAAGATGGCCGCATCCAGTTCGTGCCCAAGCAATACGAGAACATGTACTTCTCCTGGATGCGTGATATCCAGGACTGGTGCATCAGCCGCCAGCTGTGGTGGGGCCACCGTATTCCGGCGTGGTACGACGAGGCCGGCCAGGTCTACGTTGGCCGCAGCGAGGAAGAAGTACGCACCAAGCACAAGCTGGGCGCCGACGTGGCCCTGCGCCAGGATGACGACGTACTTGACACCTGGTTCAGCTCGGGCCTGTGGACATTCTCCACCCTGGGCTGGCCGGAACAGACCGAATTCCTCAAGAAGTTCCACTCCACCGACGTACTGGTGACTGGCTTCGACATCATCTTCTTCTGGGTTGCGCGCATGATCATGCTGACCATGCACCTGATCAAGAACGAAGACGGCACCCCGCAGGTACCGTTCAAGACCGTGTACGTGCACGGCCTGGTACGTGACGGTCAGGGCCAGAAGATGTCCAAGTCCAAGGGTAACGTGCTGGACCCGCTGGACATCGTCGACGGTATCACCCTCGACGCCCTGCTGGAAAAACGCACCAGCGGCATGATGCAGCCCAAGCTTGCCGAGAAGATCGCCAAGCAGACCAAAGCCGAGTTCCCAGAAGGTATTGCCAGCTACGGCACCGACGCCCTGCGCTTCACCTTCTGCTCGCTGGCCTCGACTGGCCGCGACATCAAGTTCGACATGGGCCGCGTCGAAGGCTACCGCAACTTCTGCAACAAGATCTGGAACGCTGCCCGCTACGTGCTGGACAAGGGTGAAGACTGCGGCCAGAACGGCGAAGCCTACGAGCTGTCGCTGGCCGACCGCTGGATCATCTCGCAGCTTCAGCGTACCGAAGCCGAAGTAACCCGCCAGCTGGAGCAGTTCCGCTTCGACCTGGCCAGCCAGGCGCTGTACGAGTTCATCTGGAACCAGTACTGCGACTGGTACCTGGAGCTGTCCAAACCGGTACTGTGGGACGAAAACGCCCCGGTAGAGCGCGCCCGCGGCACCCGCCGCACTCTGGTGCGTGTGCTGGAAGTGGCACTGCGCCTTGCGCACCCGTTCATGCCGTTCATCACCGAAGAAATCTGGCAGCGCATCGCGCCGCTGGCCGGCATCGACGGCAAGACCATCATGCTGCAGCCGTGGCCAGTGGCCAACGAAGCGCGCATTGACGCCGCCGCCGAAGGCGACATCGAGTGGCTGAAAGAGCTGATGGTCGGCCTGCGTAATATCCGTGCCGAAATGAACATCGGCCCAGGTAAGCCGCTACCGCTGTTCCTGAAGAATGCCAACGCCGACGACCAGCGCCGCCTGCAGGAAAACGAAGCGCTGCTGAAGAAGCTGGCCAAGGTCGAATCGTTCACCGTCCTCGGCGATGCCGACGAAGCGCCGCTGTCCGCTACCGCCCTGGTCGGTGACCTGCAAGTGCTGGTGCCAATGGCCGGGCTGATCGACAAGGATGCCGAGCTGGCACGCCTGAACAAGGAAATCCAGCGTCTGCAAGGTGAAGTGCAACGTGTTGGCGGCAAGCTGTCCAACGCAGCCTTCGTCGACAAGGCCCCACCTGCGGTGATCGAGAAAGAACGCGCCAAGCTGGCCGAGTCTGAACAGGCTCTGGCCAACTTCACCGAGCAGCATGCGCGGATTGCTGCGCTGTAAACACTAGAGAGACCGTTGGGGCCGCTACGCGGCCCTTTCGCGACACAAGGCCGCTCCCACAGGACGGCGCCAACCTTCAAGGCGCCACCCTCCTGTGGGAGCGGCCTTGTGTCGCGAAAGGGCTGCGTAGCAACCCCAGGTTCTTCAAGCCACCGCTCGTATAGGGCTGGACACTGCCATGACCCCGAACAAACCCACCCTGCACCCGCGCAACCGCCACCAGGGTCGTTACGACTTCCCCAGCCTGATCAAGGCCCACCCTGATCTGGCCCGTTTCACCATCACCAACCCCCACGGCAAGCCCAGCATCGACTTTGCCAACCCCGAAGCCGTCCGCGTGTTCAACCGTGCACTGCTCAAGGCCCAGTACGGCATCCAGCACTGGGACATCCCGGCCGATTACCTGTGCCCGCCCATTCCTGGCCGTGCCGATTACATCCACGTAGCCGCCGACCTGTTGGCCGATGACAATGCCGGCGACGTCCCAAGGGGCCCCCAAGTGCGCGCGCTGGACATCGGCGTGGGGGCCAACTGCATCTATCCACTGCTGGGCCACAGCGACTACCGCTGGCGCTTCCTCGGCTCAGACATCGACCCCATGGCCTTGGCTTCGGCCAAGGCCATCATCCAGGCCAACGGTTTGGGCAAGGCCATTACGCTGCGTCAGCAGGCCAACCGAGCGCACATCCTCAGCGGCCTGCTGCAGGAGGGCGAGCGCTTCGACCTGACTTTGTGCAACCCGCCCTTTCATGCCTCACGCGACGAAGCCACCCGCGGCAGCCAGCGCAAATGGAAGAACCTTGGCAAGCAGGACCCCAAACGCAAGCTGCCGGTGCTGAACTTCGGTGGCCAGAACAATGAACTGTGGTGCGAAGGTGGGGAAATCCGCTTTGTCACCCAATTGGTTGGCGAAAGCGTGCAGTACGCCGGGCAGGTGCTGTGGTTCACCAGCCTGGTGTCCAAGGCCAGCAACCTGCCGGGCATCGAGGCCGCGTTGAAGAAGTCCGGCGCCAAGGCCGTGCGCATCATCGAGATGGGCCAGGGGCAGAAACAGAGCCGCATGGTCGCTTGGAGCTTCCATGACGACGCCGCACGTCAGGCCTGGCACGCCCGGCGTAAATCACAGGCATGAAAAAACCGCGCCCGGGCAAGCCGGGCGCGGTTTCGTCAAAGCAACAATTACTTGTTGATAGCGTCGGTCAGCACTTTGGCTGGAACGAACTTGACGACTTTCTTGGCAGCGATTTCGATGGCAGCGCCAGTCGAAGGGTTGCGGCCGGTACGGGCAGGACGCTCGGAGACTTTCAGCTTGCCGATGCCTGGCAGAGTGATTTCAGCGCCGTTTTCCAGTTGGTCTGCAACGATCTGGCCCAGTTGCTCCAGAGCGTTCTTGGCGGTGGCTTTTGGCGCGGCGATCGATTCGGCGATGTCGGCAATCAGTTGGTCTTTGGTCAATGCCATGGTGGTGTTCCTTCCCTATCAAATTCGATGGTTATGCAGCGGACTACGACGTTATCGGGCCAGCCCCTTTAAATGGAGGGCCGCGCCAATTGCGTATGTAGATACGTAAATCGGCGTTTGGTTCGACACGACGAAAGCAAGCTGCCAGCACTGCGCCACACGAGGGGCGCAAGACCGCGCAAAACTACCACAGGAATGGATAAATATCCGCTTCGCACTTTGATTAAATGCAGGTTTTTCGGGCGTTTCAGCTGAAAACACACAAAACTGAACAAAAAACGAACAACAGACATATCTGCCAA
Source organism: Pseudomonas sp. LTR0 (assembly GCF_036630035.1). Lineage (NCBI taxonomy): Bacteria > Pseudomonadati > Pseudomonadota > Gammaproteobacteria > Pseudomonadales > Pseudomonadaceae > Pseudomonas > Pseudomonas sp. LTR0. The sequence goes on along the minus strand of NZ_CP123734.1, from coordinate 1,000,334 downwards.
CATACGGCCACTGCATCACCTCAGGTCTAGGTTAAACTTGGCAACTTTTGCAGCTCGCCGAGAATTCCATGCCAATCCGTCATTGCATCGTTCACCTGATCGACAAAAAGCCCGATGGCAGCCCCGCCGTGCTGCATGCTCGTGACTCCGAACTGGCTGCCTCCGATGCCATCGAAAACCTGCTGGCCGACCTCAATGACAGCTACAACGCCAAGCAAGGCAAAGCCTGGGGCTTTTTCCACGGCGAATCGGGTGCCTATCCGCTGAGCGGCTGGCTGAAGCAGTACCTGGATGAAGAAAAGGACTTTACCGCCTTCAGCCGCGTGGCTGTCGAGCACCTGCAGAAGCTGATGGAAGAGTCCAACCTGTCCACCGGCGGCCACATCCTGTTTGCCCACTATCAGCAAGGCATGACCGAGTACCTGGCAATCGCCCTGCTGCACCATAGCGAAGGTGTAGCTGTGAATGCCGAGCTCGACGTGACCCCTTCCCGTCACCTCGACCTTGGCCAACTGCACCTGGCAGCACGCATCAACCTGTCGGAGTGGAAGAACAACCAGAACTCCAGGCAGTACATTTCGTTCATCAAGGGCAAGAACGGCAAGAAGGTGTCGGACTACTTCCGCGACTTCATCGGCTGTCAGGAGGGTGTCGACGGCCCGGGCGAAACCCGCACCCTGCTCAAGGCCTTCAGTGATTTCGTTGAAAGTGAAGACCTGCCGGAAGAATCTGCCCGCGAGAAGACCCAGACCCTGGTCGAGTACGCCACCACCCAGACCAAGCTGGGCGAGCCGGTGACACTGGAAGAGCTGTCCAGCCTGATCGACGAGGACCGCCCCAAAGCGTTCTACGACCACATCCGCAACAAGGACTACGGCCTTTCGCCGGAAATCCCGGCGGACAAACGCACCCTCAACCAGTTCCGCCGTTTCACCGGGCGTGCCGAGGGGCTGTCGATCAGCTTCGAGGCACATCTGCTGGGGGACAAGGTGGAATATGACGAAGCGGCGGGGACCTTGATCATCAAGGGGCTGCCGACAACCTTGGTGGATCAGCTGAAGCGCCGCAAGGACTGATTTCCCCCAAGCCGCCAAAGGAGGCAACCAATGCCTCCTTCGCCGACTTGCGCAGCCGTTTCACCAACCGCTCCTGGCGCAGCGCCGCGCTCTTGTCCGGCCACTGCTCCACATACACCAGCGCCTGGGCCGGGCTGGTCTTGAAATAGCGGGCGCCCTGCCCTTTCTGATGCGCGGCAAACCGACGCTGCGGATCATCGCTGATGCCGCAATACAACGAGCCATTGGCTGCCCTTACCAGATAGACGAACCAGGGCTTTCCAACGGCAGGTTCGACAACCTCACTCACCCTGGGCCTGCTGGAATGCGCGCAACCCCTTGAATGCCTGCAGGCGGACCTTGTTCTGCATCAGCGGCGACCACCCCAGCAGCATGCCAGGAACACCCAGCGCTTGCCGCGACCAGCGCCACAGGTCAAAGGTGTCGTCATGCTGGCAAATCAGCCCATCACGAATGACAAAGCGTGCCTGGATATCGTTGACCACAATACGCCCGGTCTGGCTGAACAAGTAGGTAGCCACCCAATGCGCGCTGCCACTGTGCTCATCTGCGCGTATGCTGTCGAATGTCAGGGTGAAGTTCTTGGCGCGGGTGGTGAGCATCCGCCACATATCGCCGGCGTCCTTGCCGCGCAGGGTGCCGAACACCGGGTCGCTGAAAACGATATCGTTGCTGTAGCAAGCCAGCATGGCGTCGGCATCCAGCCGCTGGAAGGCCTGGTAGAAACGGGTGATCAGGGCGCGGTTGGCATCGCTCATGGGGGGCTGGTCCGTCCTAGGTTCGAAAGCTGCACGATAATCTGCCACGATGGCTTATGCCAGTACCGTCCTCTTGGCGGGTAAGAGGACGGTACTGCAAAACAGGCCTCAGACCTTCTCGCTGGTCACCTGCACATGCAGCGCCCGCCCGGCCCCCAGACCGAACACGATGGCACCGACGCCCAGCACCGCAAAAATCCAGCCCAGGGCCGCCCAGCCGCCAGTCAGGTCATGCACCAGGCCCACCGCAAATGGCCCCATTGAGGCGAGGGTATAACCCACCCCCTGGGCCATGCTCGACAAGTTCGCCGCCACATGGGCATCCTTCGAGCGCAGCACGATCAAGGTCAGCGCCAGGGCAAAGGTACCGCCCTGCCCCAGGCCCAGCACAATGGCCCACCCCCACAACCCGGAAAGTGGCGCATACAGGCAACCGAACAGCCCCGCCAGCGTACCCGACATGACTACCACGATCGCCAGCCGCTGGTCCTTGCCGCGGGTGGCCAGCCAAGGGGCGCTGAGCGAGCTGATCAACTGCACGATTACCGACCCTGACAGCACCAGCCCTGCCTCGGTTGGGCTGAGGCCGCGACCGATCAGGATCGATGGCAACCAGCCGAACACGATGTAAGCCAGTGATGACTGCAGGCCCATGTACAGGGTCACCTGCCAGGCCAGTGGGTCACGCCACAGGCCTCGCACGCGATAGGCTACCTTGTGCAGGCCATGCCCCTGACGGGCCTGTGGCAGCCACACCAGCATGGCCAGGAAGGCCGGCAGCACCCAGAAGCCCAACCCTAGTGCCCAGCTGCTGTCGAAATGCTGGGCCAAAGGAACGGTGGCACCCGCGGCCATGGCAGCGCCCAGGCATAATGCCATGGTGTATACGCCGGTCAGTGTGCCAGCGTGCTGCGGAAAGTCGCGCTTGACGATACCCGGCAACAACACGCCGATAATGCCGATGCTGGCCCCCGCCATCAGGCTGCCGAGGAACACCCCGACAGCCCCAAAGGCGCTTCGTACCACGAGGCCAAGTGCCAAGGTGACGAGGATGCCAAGAATCACCCGCTCGCTGCCAAAGCGCCGCGCCAGCACCGGCGCCAAGGGAGCAAACAGGCCCAGGCAGAGCACCGGCAAGGTGGTCAGCAAGCCAGCCTGCGAAGCACTCAGGCCCAGGCCTTCAGATACTTGGCCCAGTACCGGCGCCATGCTCGACAATGCCGGGCGCAGGTTCAAAGCCACCAGCACCAGGCCCAGCAGCAACAGCCAGGGCCGCCGCAACACCACAGCCTGCTGCTGGACCTGCTCGTCGTCAGCTTCAGCGTCGATCAGCAGCTCATCGAGATCCCGCTCGTTCGAGGGGGTATTACGGGTGATGGATTCAGCCATGGCCTTCTCGGTGTCAGGATTCAATGAGGGTACGGCTCAGGCACTTGGCCCGTTCAACGTCACGTCGCTCGATGGCCTCGAGGATCTGCCCATGCAAGTCGAACGTGGCCTGGCAGCGCGGAACGGTCGCCAGACTGTGTTGCAGCGCGGCAGCCACGACACCGGAAAAGTAACGGTACAACTCGCTTAATGCCGGGTTGTGGGCGGCATCGACCAGCCGCTGGTGGAACACCAGATCGCAAGCCACATAGGCATCGACATCGCCGTGAAAGTGCCCGGCGCTGCCTTCAAGGGCATCCCGTAGCGCTTGCAGGTCAGCATCGGTACGGCGCAGAGCCGCCAGGCCGATGGCCTCCACCTCGAGGATATGGCGTGTTTCCCGGGCCTGCTCGGGCGTACATCGGGACATCGCGCGCACCGCCTGCAGCGGGTCCTGGGCAGTGCGCAGGTAGCTGCCGTCGCCCTGGCGAATTTCCACCAGGCCACTGAACGCCAGCACGCGCATGGCCTCACGCACGGTGTTGCGGCTAATGCCCAATTGCAAGGCAAGCTCTGGCTCGGTAGGCAGGCGCTGGCCGACCTGCCAATCGCCCTGCACGATGCATTCGCGCATGCGCTCTACAGCCAACTCCACCAGGGAGCGCTTGCTCAGCTCGGTATTCATGCCACTCAACCAATCATCCGATGAATTTACGCAGCTTACTGGATTGCGGGCAAAAACGTAAACAACCTGATATTTCTGCCAGTTGTGGGCATGACACTTTGTTGCAACCCTCGTTGCGTGCTTTCAAGGATGTGCCTACATGCGACTGGCGAGTTTGCTGTTATTTCTGTTCCTGACCCTGCAGCCAGGCTGTGACACGGCCCGGCACCAGAGCCGCCCTAAAACCTTGCTCATCGGCCTTGACGGCGTGCAATTGCAGCAATACCTGCAACTGGGCGATGCGACCAACCTGAAGCAGCGCCTGTATTACGGCAAGGCCTACACAGGGGGCATCAGTGGTAAAACCAGCGAGCAACCCACCTTGAGCGGCCCTGGCTGGATCACTTTGCTGACCGGCGTGTGGAGCAACAAGCATGGCGTTGAATCGGACGATGACTCGCAACGGGTAAACCCGGCGTTTCCTAGCCTGTTCAAGCGGCTACGCCTGGCATACCCCAATGCCTACCTCTCCAGCATCGTCAACTGGTCACCCATCAACACGGCATTTCTGCTGGAGGACGCCCATGACGCCAATGTACGCGAGAGTGGTTTGTCGGATGAACAGGTGATAGCACGTACGTTGCAGATCCTTGGCGACACACCCGCTGATTTCACGTTCATTCAACTGGATGAACCTGACCAAATCGGCCATCACACCGGTTATGGTGAGCGCTATGCACAGGCGTTGCGCAAGGCAGACAGCGAGATCGGACGGCTATTGGACAAGGTAGACCAGCGGCGTCGCATGTTCCCGCAGGAAGATTGGCTGGTGCTCGTCAGTACCAACCATGGCCGGGACTATTGGGGGAAAGGCCATGGCGGCGCTTCGGAGCAGGAAAAGAGCATCTTCATCGCCAGCAACAAACCGTTGAATCAGGAACTGACCGAGCTGAGCATTCCTGTGGAAATGCCTGGACCCGGCAACCTGTACGGGCTACCCGCGCAGACCTCGGTAGCGCCCACGGTGCTGCGCCACATGGGCCTCAAGCTGCAGCCGGAATGGCTATTGGATGGCACGCCTTTACTGGGTGATACCGGCGTACGCAAGGCGCGGGCCGACGAGAACAAAGGATCGCTACGCTGGAACAGCAATGCCAATGGCTATCTGACCATTATCAAGAATGGGCATGTAGTTGCCCAGGTGGCGGCCAGAGACGAGCAATGGACCGACCCTGAGGGCATGGACGAGCAGAACGATTATGTACTGGTGCTTGATGGTACACCGACGGCAGTGCGCAACAGGCCGGCAGCCAAGCCGTTTGTGATCGAAGACCGCCGCTATTAAGCCCTTGAGAAGCAACAGTTTTGTCGTTCCTCAAGGGCTGGCGCGATCCCCGTAGGAGCGGGTTCACCCGCGAAAGGGCCGGGCCTGCTGGCCAGTTTCCACCCGCCGTTCACCGTTGCCGCCGCTACCGTATTCGCGGGTAAACCCGCTCCTACACGTCAGCTCAACGCATCCAGCAGTGCCTGGTTCATTTCCGGCGTACCGATGGTGATCCGCAGGAACTGGGCAATACGCGGCTGCTTGAAGTGGCGCACGATCACGCCCTGCTCGCGCAAGCGTGCCGCCAGCTCGCCGGCATCCTGCTGCGGGTGACGGGCGAAGATGAAGTTGGCAGCCGACGGCAGTACCTCAAAGCCCTTGGCCTGCAGTTGCCCGACCAGCGCCTCGCGGCTGTCTATCACCTTGCGGCAGGTTTCCTCGAAGTACTCTCGATCTTCGAACGCCACCGCCGCACCGACGATAGCTGCACGGTCCAGCGGATAGGAGTTGAAGCTGTTCTTGATCCGCTCCAGCGCCTCGATCAGGTCCGGGTGCCCCACTGCCAGGCCAACTCGCAGACCCGCCAACGAGCGCGACTTCGACAGCGTCTGGGTAACCAGCAGGTTATCGTAGCGGTCCACCAGGCTGATCGCCGTTTCACCACCGAAATCGATGTAGGCCTCATCCACCACCACCACCGAATCACGGTTGGCCTGCAGCAACTGCTCCACCACCTGCAACGGCATCAGGCAACCGGTCGGCGCATTGGGGTTGGGGAAGATGATGCCCGCGTTGGGCTTTTTGTAGTCCTCGATGCGGATCTGGAACTGCTCATCCAGCGCCACCTGTTCGAAGGCAATGCCGTAAAGGCCGCAGTAGACCGGGTAGAAGCTGTAGCTGATGTCCGGGAACAGCAGGGGCGTATCGTGCTGGAACAGGCCGTGGAAGATGTGCGCCAGCACCTCGTCCGAGCCGTTGCCGACAAACACTTGCGCCGGGGTCACGCCGTAGTACTCGGCCACTGCTTGCTTGAGGCGGTCACCGTTCGGGTCGGGGTACAGGCGCAGGTTATCGTTAAGTTCGCCGCGCATGGCCTCCAGCGCCTTGGGCGATGGGCCATAGGGGTTTTCGTTGGTGTTCAGCTTGACCAGGCGCGCCAGCTTGGGTTGCTCGCCCGGCACGTAAGGCACCAGGTCCTTGACGAAGGGGCTCCAGAATCGACTCATGCTCAGTTCCCCTTGTCTTGGGTCAGGATACGGTATTCGGCACTACGGGCGTGGGCAGTGAGCGACTCGCCTCGGGCGAGGACCGAGGCAGTGTGACCCAGCTCGGACGCGCCCTGCTCGGAGCAGAAGATGATCGACGAACGCTTCTGGAAGTCATACACCCCCAGCGGTGACGAAAAACGCGCGGTACCTGAAGTGGGCAGCACGTGGTTAGGGCCAGCGCAGTAATCGCCCAGCGCTTCGCTGGTGTGGCGGCCCATGAAGATCGCGCCAGCGTGGCGAATGTGTGGCAGCCAGGCTTGCGGGTCGGCCACCGACAGCTCCAGGTGCTCCGGTGCGATGCGGTTGGCCACTTCCATGGCCTGCTGCATATCTCGCACCTGGATCAGCGCACCACGGCCGTTGATCGACTTTTCGATGATATCGGCACGCTCCATGGTTGGCATCAGCTTGTCGATGCTGGCAGCCACGCGATCGAGGAAGGCGGCATCCGGGCTGACCAGAATAGCCTGGGCGTCTTCGTCGTGCTCGGCCTGGGAGAACAGGTCCATGGCGATCCAGTCCGGGTCGGTCTGACCGTCGCACACCACGAGAATTTCCGAGGGGCCGGCGATCATGTCGATGCCTACCTGGCCGAACACGTGGCGTTTGGCGGTGGCAACGTAGATGTTGCCCGGGCCGACGATCTTGTCCACCTGCGGCACGCTTTCAGTGCCGTAGGCCAGCGCAGCCACGGCCTGGGCACCACCGACGGTGAACACCCGGTCGACACCGGCGATGCAGGCAGCCGCCAGCACCAGCTCGTTGACCTCACCCCGTGGGGTCGGTACCACCATCACCACTTCAGCCACGCCGGCAACCTTGGCCGGGATGGCGTTCATCAGCACCGACGACGGATACGACGCCTTGCCGCCCGGCACATACAGGCCAGCGCGGTCCAACGGGGTGACCTTCTGGCCGAGCACGGTGCCGTCGGCCTCGGTGTACTGCCAGGAATCCTGCTTCTGCCGCTCGTGATAGATGCGCACACGGTTGGCGGCCTTTTCCAGGGCTTCGCGCTGGACCGGAGTGATACGGGTCAGCGCCAGTTCCAGGCGCGCGCGATTGAGGATCAGGTCGTCAATCGACTTGGCGTCAACACCATCGAAGCGCTGGGTGAATTCCACCAGCGCCGCATCACCGCGTTCACGCACGGCCTTGATGATGTCGAGCACGCGCTGATTGACCGCGTCATCGGACACACTTTCCCAGCTCAGCAGATGATCCAGATGTCGGGCGAAATCCGGATCAGCAGCGTTGAGACGGGCAATTGCAGTGGACACGGTCATGGCGAGGGCCTCGTAATATTAGCGAATGCTCAGGCGCCCTAGGGGATTGTGCGAAAAGTGCCTGCGCGACGATCATGCTACGTTAAAAACAGGCTCGGAATGCTCATTTGCAACCAGCAAAGTCGGGCGCGACCCCGGCCGTTCCTCGCCTGTTTTCGTTCTTGCATGATCGCCGCTCGGCGACTTTTCGCACAATCCCAAGCTACCAGTCCATACGCGCGGGCACCCGAGAAAAATGGCTATGACGCGGATAGACGGGCGCGACAGCGAAGGCCGCGCGCAGCAGGTAGAGCGTTAGCCGCGGTGTCGCGATTCGACCGCTCCGCGCAGCGTCTCGATCAGGCTCTGGATGCGGGCGTGCTGCATTTTCATGGAGGCTTTGTTGACCACCAGGCGCGAGCTGATCGTGGCGATCAGTTCCTGGGGTTCCAGGCCGTTGGCACGCAGGGTGTTACCGGTGTCGACCACGTCGATGATCTTGTCGGCAAGGTTGATCAGCGGTGCCAGCTCCATCGAGCCATACAGCTTGATGATGTCGACCTGGCGACCTTGCTCCGCGTAGTAACGCTTGGCTACGTTGACGAACTTGGTGGCCACGCGCAGGCGCCCCTTGGGCTCGGCTGCGCCGACTACGCCCGCGGTCATCAGCTTGCATTGGGCAATCTGCAGGTCCAGGGGCTCATACAGACCCTGGCCGCCGTACTCCATCAACACGTCCTTGCCGGCCACACCCAGGTCGGCAGCACCATGCTCGACGTAGGTCGGCACGTCGGTGGCACGCACGATCAGCAGACGCACGTCGTCCTGCGTGGTGGGGATGATCAGCTTGCGGCTCTTGTCCGGGTTTTCGGTCGGCACGATGCCGGCCTCGGCCAGCAACGGCAAGGTATCGTCGAGAATACGGCCTTTGGAAAGCGCGATGGTCAACATTGGAACGTCGGTCCTTAAGCGGCTGCTGCCGGCCAGGTCATCGACCTGGCCGCATTCAATTCAAAAGGTGCGTCCTTGCACCCGCGGGGTACTAGCCCGGTACGCGGCGGATTTTCGCGCCGAGCATCTGCAGTTTTTCCTCGATGCACTCGTAACCACGGTCAATGTGGTAGATGCGATCGATCAGGGTATCGCCTTCGGCAACCAGCGCCGACAGCACCAGGCTGGCCGAAGCACGCAGGTCGGTGGCCATGACCGGGGCACCCTTCAGCGCCTTGACGCCAGTGACGATAGCGGTGTTGCCTTCGACCTGGATCTGAGCGCCCATGCGGTGCATTTCGTAAACGTGCATGAAGCGGTTTTCGAAGATGGTCTCGATCACCGCGCCAGTGCCTTCGGCAATGGCATTCAGCGAGATGAACTGCGCCTGCATGTCGGTCGGGAACGCCGGGTACGGGGCGGTACGCAGGTTGACGGCTTTCGGCCGCTTGCCATGCATGTCCAGTTCGATCCAGTCTTCGCCGGTATTGATGTCGGCACCCGCTTCCTTGAGTTTTTCCAGTACGGCCTCAAGGATGGTGGGGTCGGTGTCCTTGACCTTGACGCGGCCACCGGTCACGGCAGCGGCGACCAGGTAGGTACCGGTCTCGATGCGGTCCGGCATCACGCGGTAGTTGGCCGAATCCAGTCGTTCGACACCATCGATGGTGATGGTATCGGTACCTGCGCCCTGAATGTTCCCGCCCATGGCGTTGATGAAGTTGGCCAGGTCGACCACTTCAGGCTCACGCGCGGCGTTCTGCAACACGCTGCGGCCCTTGGCCAAGGCAGCGGCCATCATGATGTTCTCGGTACCGGTCACGCTGACGGTGTCGAAGAAGAAGTGCGCGCCACGCAGGCCGCCTTCAGGCGCCTTGGCCTTGATGTAGCCGCCTTCCACTTCGATCTTCGCCCCCATGGCCTCAAGGCCACGGATGTGCAGATCGACCGGGCGCGAGCCAATGGCGCAACCGCCAGGCAAAGCCACTTCGGCTTCGCCGAAACGGGCAACCATCGGGCCCAGCACCAGGATCGAAGCGCGCATGGTCTTGACCAGCTCATACGGCGCGACCAGGGTCTTGATGGTGCGTGGATCGATTTCCACCGACAGCTTTTCGTCGATTACAGGCTCGATGCCCATGCGCCCGAACAGCTCGATCATGGTGGTGATGTCGTGCAGGTGCGGCAGGTTGCCCACGGTGACCGGGCCATCGGCCAGCAGGGTCGCTGCCAGAATCGGCAGGGCTGCGTTTTTCGCGCCCGAAATGCGGATCTCGCCGTCAAGGCGAGCGCCGCCAGTAATAATCAGTTTGTCCATTGGAGTCTCGCCGCCAAGTTGGCTCAGGTGCGCTCAGCCCAGGCTGCGCTGCTGAAAAATTTCATGGTTACCGCATGGATGCTGCCATTGGCGATCCACGGATTCAGGTGAGCATAGATCGCCTGCTGGCGTTTGACCGGACTCAGGCCAGCCAACTCGTCGCTGATCACGTTCAACTGGAAGTTGCAGCCTTCGCCTTCAACTTCGACCCGGGAACCCGGCAATTTCTCTTCAAGGAAGCTCTTAACTTCTACGGCCTGCATGCTCAACCTCAATCGGCGCCCGATGCGCACGGGTCGGCCATCATACAAAAAAGCCCCTCGCCTGCGAAGCCCAACGAAGGCTTCGCTGACCGAGGGGCCATCATCCGTGCCTGGCCACTAGCTTGCCAGCACTTCATCGAGATCATAGACCTCGGCAATTTCCCGCATGTCGTCGGGCATGCTACGCACCTCGCACGCCTTGCCGGTGGCCTGAGCATCACGAATGTACGCAAGCAACAGCGACAGGCCGACACTCGACGACTTCTCGACAGCCGAGCAATCAAGCACCAGTCGCGGCTCCCGCGAGCCATCGATCAGCACCTTGCCCTGCTTGCGCAAGGCCGGGCCGCTGCGGTAATCCAGCACGCCAGCCAGACGCAGCACGCCCGGCTCGGCCATGCTTACAGCAGCCTCGCTCATTTGACGCTCTTCTCTGGCGAGTTGTCAGCAGTCTGCTTGGCCTTGGCCACTTCGCCGGCCCAGCCGTCGATGGTCTTGTCCAGGTCGTTGCCGTTGCGCTGCATGGCATCGGCGAACTGGTCACGGAACAGCTTGCCGATGTTGATGCCGTTGACGATCACGTTACGCACCTTCCACTCGCCACCAATGTTCTCCAAGGTGTACTGCACGGGGTACACGGCACCGTTGTTGCCGGTGACCTTCATGCCGACGCTGGCGCGCTTGCCGTCATCGGCCTTAGCCGGGTCGACGGTGATGCCCTGGTTGTTGTACTCAAGCAAGGCATTGCCATAGAACTGCATCAGGCTGCGCTTGAAGTTCTCCTGGAAGCGCTGCATCTGCTCCGGGGTCGCCTTGCGCGAGTACTTCACGGTCATGATGCTGCGCGAGATACCGTCAGCATCCACCACCGGGCCAAGAATGCGGTTGAGCGAGTCATAGAAGGCGTTGGGGTTGGACTTGTACTGCTCCTTGTTGGCCTTGAGGTCGCCGAGCAGTTCATTGGTGGTGCCCTGAACCACTTCGTGCGGTGTCTGCGCAGCCAGGGCCAGCAGGGGGAAGGCCGCCAGTAGCACTAGCAGGCCACGTCGCAGGATCGAAATCATGGATACTCCTTAATTAGCCGGTTGCGCTTCTTTCGGTTCCTTGCCAACAGAGTTGAGCAGGAACTTGCCAATCAGATCCTCCAGCACCAGTGCCGACTGAGTGTCATGGATGGTTGAACCATCCTTGAGGACATCGTCTTCACCGCCCACGCTGATGCCGATGTACTTCTCACCAAGCAAACCGGCGGTCAGGATCGAGGCAGTGGAGTCGGTCGGCAGGTTATCGACCGACTTGTCCAGCTGCAACGTCACCCGACCGGTGTAGGAATCACGGTCCAGATCGATGGCGGTGACCTTGCCGATGGTCACACCGGCCATGGTCACTTTAGCTCTGACCGTCAAACCGGCGATATTGTCGAAGTACGCATAAACTTTATAGGTATCAGTGGTCGGGCTGGCCGACAGCCCGCTGACACGCAGGGCCAGCAGCAGCAGCGCCAGGATCCCGGCCAGGAGGAACAGGCCGACACCGATTTCCAGGGTGCGGTTTTGCATCAGAAATCTCCAAACATCAAGGCGGTCAGAATAAAGTCCAGACCCAGCACTGCCAACGAGGCATAGACCACGGTCTTGGTGGTTGCACGACTGATCCCTTCTGAAGTGGGCTCACAGTCGTACCCCTGGAATACGGCGATCCAGGTCGAGACGAAAGCAAATACCAGGCTCTTGACCAGCCCGTTGAGCACGTCGTCAGTGAACGAAACACTGTTCTGCATGTTGGCCCAGAACGAACCCTCGTAGACGCCCAGCCAGTCCACCGCCACCCACGAGCCACCCCAGATACCGACCACGCTGAAGATCAGCGCCAGCAGCGGCAGCGAGATGAAACCTGCCCACAGGCGTGGAGCAACGATGTACTTGAGCGGATCGACACCGATCATTTCCAGGCTCGACAACTGCTCGGTGGACTTCATGTTGCCGATTTCGGCGGTCAGCGCGGATCCGGCACGACCGGCAAACAGCAACGCCGTTACCACCGGGCCAAGTTCACGCAGCAGGGTCAGGGCGACCATTTGCCCTACCGCCTGCTCCGAGCCGTACTTGGTCAGAATGCTGTAACCCTGCAGCGCCAGCACCATGCCGATGAACACCCCGGACACGACGACGATCGCCAGTGACAGCACGCCCACCGAGTACAACTGCTTGGTCAGCAGCTGGAAGCCGCCACCAATGCCGCCGCGACCGACCAGCGCATGGAACAGGAACAGGCACGAACGCCCGAGCACGGCCAGCACGTCGATTGCCGACCGGCCCAGCAGGCGGACACGTTCGAGTAAGGATTTTCTGCGCATCAACGCGCCCCCAGCAGGTCGGCGCGGTAATCAGGCGCGGGAAAGTGGAAGGGAACCGGGCCATCCGGGTCGCCTTTCATGAATTGGCGGATCCGTGGATTGTCCGAGCCCATCAGCTCATCAGGCGTCCCCTGGCCCAGCACCTGGCCGTCACCTACCACGTAGATGTAATCGGCGATGCTGGCGGTTTCTGCCAGGTCATGGGAAACCACGATGCTGGTGATGCCCAGGGCATCGTTGAGCAGGCGAATCAGGCGCACCAGTACCCCCATGGCGATCGGGTCCTGGCCGACGAACGGTTCGTCGTACATGAGGATCTGCGGGTCCAGGGCAATCGCCCGGGCCAGCGCCACGCGGCGCTTCATGCCACCGGACAGCTCATCGGGCATCAGGTCGATGGCACCGCGCAGCCCCACGGCCTGCAGCTTCATCAGCACGATGTCACGGATCATTTCGTCCGACAGCTGAGTATGCACGCGCAGCGGGAACGCGACGTTCTCGAACACATCGAGGTCGGTGAACAACGCGCCGCTCTGGAACAGCACGCCCATCTGCTTGCGGGCGTCGAACAGGTCGCTGCGCGACAGCGTCGGCAGGTTCTGGCCGGCCACCCATACTTCACCGCTGGAGGGACGCAGTTGCGCCCCCATCAGGCGGAGCAACGTGGTCTTGCCGCAACCCGATGGTCCCATGATGCCGGTGACCTTGCCGCGCGGGATGCGGATGTCGACGTTGCTGAAAATGCTGCGCGAACCACGTTTGAAGGTTACACCCTTCAACTCGACCGCGTAGGCGCTATCCACACTCATCTAGACTCCTTGCTAATGCAGCCTCGTCCTAGTGGACGCCGGCCTCCATCTGGAAGGCACACACATCCCGGCAGGCCGAATAGCGGCGAACTATAGCACCGCTGACAGCGCCGCCCCAAGGCCGGGCAAGCAGTCGTTCAGCACCGGGACAGGCTTTGGTGGTATTCGCTACAGCAATCGAGGAGGTGAGGGTTTTCATCATTGCGCGTATAATCGTCGCCTTTTCCTCAGGCATTGCTTTTTCGACATGAGCCAATCCAGCGAGCTGATCCAATCCGCCCAACGCACCCTGCGCCTGGAACTCGAGGCCGTAGAGGCCCTTTTGGCGCGCATCGACGACAATTTCGTCAAAGCCTGCGAACTGATTCTGACCAGCAAGGGCCGGGTCGTCGTGGTCGGCATGGGCAAGTCCGGGCACATCGGCAACAAGATCGCCGCCACCTTGGCCAGCACCGGTACGCCAGCGTTTTTCGTCCACCCGGCCGAGGCCAGCCATGGCGACATGGGCATGATCACGCGCGATGATGTCATCCTTGCCTTGTCCAATTCCGGCAGCACAGCCGAAATCGTCACCCTGCTGCCATTGATCAAACGCCTGGGCATCAAGCTGGTCAGCCTGACCGGCAACCCGGACTCGCCCCTGGCCCAGGCCGCCGAGGTCAACCTCGACGCCCGCGTCGAGCAAGAGGCCTGCCCGCTGAACCTCGCCCCTACCTCCTCTACCACGGCATCGCTGGTGCTGGGTGACTGCCTGGCCATCGCCCTGCTCGAGGCCCGCGGCTTCACCGCTGAAGACTTTGCCTTCTCGCACCCGGGTGGTGCACTGGGCCGCCGCCTTTTGCTCAAGGTCGAGAACGTGATGCACAGCGGCAACGAGTTGCCCCAGGTTGCCCGCGGCACCCTGCTCAAAGAGGCACTGCTCGAAATGTCCCGTAAGGGCCTGGGCATGACCGTGATCGTCGAAGCCGACGGCACGCTGGCCGGGGTATTCACAGACGGCGACCTGCGCCGCAGCCTGGACCGCAACATCGACATACACACCACTCTGATCGACCAGGTGATGACCGTGCACGGAAAAACGGCCCGCGCCGAAATGCTCGCTGCCGAAGCCCTGAAGATCATGGAAGACCACAAGATCGGCGCGCTGGTGGTGGTAGACCGCGAGGGCCGCCCGACCGGCGCCCTGAACATGCACGACCTGCTGCGCGCCGGTGTAATGTAAGGAGCGATGGAATGAATCAGGACCTCATGCAACGGGGCAAAGCCGTCAAGCTGGCAGTGTTCGATGTGGATGGCGTGCTCACCGACGGGCGCCTGTACTTCCTCGAAGACGGCAGTGAGTTCAAGACGTTCAACACCCTCGACGGCCAGGGCATCAAGATGCTCATGGCCTCGGGCGTGACCACCGCGATCATCAGCGGGCGCAAAACCCCTGTAGTCGAGCGCCGGGCGAAGAACCTCGGCATCCCGCACCTGTACCAGGGCCGCGAGGACAAAGTGGTCGTGCTTGACGGCCTGCTTGCGGAGCTGGGCCTGAGCTATGATCAAGTAGCCTACCTGGGCGATGACCTGCCCGACCTGCCGGTCATTCGCCGGGTGGCATTGGGCATGGCCGTGGCCAACGCCGCACCGTTTGTTCGCCAGCACGCCCACGGCGTGACTCAGGCACGCGGTGGCGAAGGCGCAGCCCGTGAATTCTGCGAACTGATCATGCAGGCCCAGGGCACCCTGGACGCTGCCAACGCCAATTACCTGTAAGGCTGCCCATGTTCAGCAAGAAAGCCCGCACTATTGCGCTGCTAGCAGTGATTACCGCCCTGCTGGCGGCGGTCGGCTACTGGAATGTCAGCCCGGAAAGCTTCCTCGACAAGCCGGTGGCCAAGGTAGACGAAAGCGCCATCGACTACTATGCGATCAACGCCCACAGTGTGCAGTTCCTGCCTGACGGCAAGCTGCAGTACGAAATGACCGCCGACAAGGTCGAGCATCTCAAGGCCAGCGAAATCACGTTGCTGACTACGCCGGATCTGCACATGTACCGCGGCACCGAATACCCGTGGCACGTGCAGAGCACCCGTGCCGAGGTCAATCCGGACGGCACCGAGGTCGAACTGATCGACAACGTACGGATTGCGCGCACCGACGAAAAGCAGCGTGAAACCATCATTACCAGTTCACGCATGACCGTGTTCCCGCAGAAGCAATATGCGCAGACCGAGCAAGCCGTTAGAATCGACGGCGCCGGTGGCACAACTACGGGCAAAGGAATGAAAGCGTATTTGAAAGAAAGCAGGATGGACCTGCTCTCTAACGTAAGAGGACAGTATGAGGCTCGTTAAAACTCTCCCCCTTTTGCTCAGCCTGAGCGCAGCACTGGGAAGCGCGAGCGCCTTCGCACTGCCGAATGACCGTGATCAGCCGATCCGCATCCAGGCCGACCAGGCTCACCTGGATGACAAGCAAGGCGTGGCCACCTATACCGGTGACGTGATCATCACCCAAGGTTCGATGATGATCAAAGGCAACACCGTGACCATCACCCGCTCCGCCTCCGGCGACATCGATGTGGTGACCTCGGTGGGCAACCTGGCCTACTTCGAGCAGCAGCAGAGCGCAGCCAAGCCGGACAAGATGAAAGGCTGGGGCGTGACCATCCAGTACCAGGCGCAGAAGGACCTGGTAATTCTCACCGACCGCGCCAAGGTCGAGAACGAAGGCAACACCACCGAAGGCGAAAAGATCGTCTACAACACCCAGACCCAGGTGGCGACCGCCGGTCGCGGTAGCAACGTGACAACACCACGTCAGCGTATCGACATGGTGATCCAGCCCAAGAAGAAGGCCGAGTAAATGGCAACCCTCAAAGCCCAGCACCTGGCAAAGAGCTACAAGGGGCGGCAGGTAGTACGTGATGTCAGCCTGTCGATCGACAGCGGCCAGATCGTCGGCCTGCTCGGCCCCAACGGCGCCGGCAAGACCACTTGCTTCTACATGATTGTCGGGCTGGTCCAGGCCGAACAGGGCCGAGTACTGATCGACAACCTCGATGTGAGCCACCAGCCCATGCACGGCCGCGCCCGCGCCGGCATCGGCTACCTGCCGCAGGAGGCCTCGATCTTCCGCAAGCTGTCGGTAGCCGACAACATC
Source organism: Pseudomonas sp. LTR0 (assembly GCF_036630035.1). Taxonomy (NCBI): domain Bacteria; kingdom Pseudomonadati; phylum Pseudomonadota; class Gammaproteobacteria; order Pseudomonadales; family Pseudomonadaceae; genus Pseudomonas; species Pseudomonas sp. LTR0. Next base: position 983,728 of record NZ_CP123734.1, on the reverse strand, counting down.
ATGGCCATCCTCGAGACCCGCAAGGATCTCGACCGGGACGGCCGCCGCAAAGAGCTGGAAAGCCTGCTGCAGGAGTTCCACATCAGCCACATCCGCGACAACCTCGGCATGAGCCTGTCCGGTGGCGAACGCCGCCGCGTCGAGATTGCCCGCGCCCTGGCGACAGCGCCCAAGTTCATCCTGCTGGACGAACCGTTCGCCGGTGTCGACCCGATTTCGGTTGGCGACATCAAGCAGATCATCCACCACCTCAAGGCCAAGGGTATCGGTGTACTGATTACCGACCACAACGTGCGTGAAACGCTGGATATCTGCGAAACCGCTTACATCGTCAACGATGGCCGACTGATCGCTGAAGGCGACGCAGAAACCATCCTGGCAAACGATCTGGTCAAAGAAGTTTACCTGGGCCATGAGTTCCGCCTCTGACCCGGCAAGCGCCTGAAGTACTGGCTAACAGCCGTGAGACTGCGGGTAAAGTTTGTTACGGTACTCTAGGCAAACGCTACAATTTAAGGCATAAAACTTGCTTGATCTGGCGCTCCGGCGCCCTCGTGTAGTGGATGGCGCATGCGCGCCGGCGAACAAGGTATTAAGCCCCTGCCATGAAACCATCGCTCGTCCTAAAAATGGGCCAGCAACTGACGATGACTCCTCAGTTGCAACAGGCCATCCGCCTGCTCCAGCTCTCTACCCTGGACCTCCAACAGGAAATCCAGGAAGCGCTGGAGTCGAACCCGATGCTCGAACGTCAGGAAGACGGCGAAGACTTCGACAACAGCGACCCGATGGCCGACAACGCCGAGAACAAGCCGGCCGCCGAAGTTCAGGACAACAGCTTCCAGGAAAGCGCCGTCAGCGCCGACAACCTGGAAGACGGTGAGTGGAGCGAGCGCATCCCCAACGAGCTCCCGGTCGATACCGCCTGGGAAGACATCTACCAGACCAGCGCCAGCAGCCTGCCGAGCAACGATGACGACGAGTGGGACTTCACCACACGCACATCGGCCGGCGAGAGCCTGCAAAGCCACCTGCTGTGGCAGTTGAACCTGGCGCCGATGTCCGACACCGACCGCTTGATTGCCGTCACCCTGATCGACAGCATCAACGGGCAGGGCTACCTGGAAGACACCCTCGAAGAAATCTGCGCCGGTTTCGACCCGGAGCTGGATATCGAGCTGGACGAGGTCGAAGCAGTACTGCACCGCATCCAGCAGTTCGAGCCGGCTGGCGTCGGTGCTCGCAATCTCGGCGAATGCCTGTTGCTGCAACTGCGCCAACTGCCCGCTACAACCCCGTGGATGACCGAAGCCAAGCGTCTGGTCACCGATTTCATCGACCTGCTCGGCAGCCGTGACTACAGCCAGCTGATGCGGCGGATGAAAATCAAGGAAGACGAGCTGCGCCAGGTCATCGAACTGGTGCAAAGCCTTAACCCGCGCCCTGGTTCGCAGATCGAGTCCAGCGAGCCCGAGTACGTGGTGCCCGACGTCATCGTGCGCAAGGACAGCGACCGTTGGCTGGTAGAGCTGAACCAGGAAGCCATCCCACGCCTGCGCGTCAACCCGCAGTACGCCGGCTTCGTGCGACGTGCCGACACCAGCGCCGACAACACCTTCATGCGCAACCAGCTACAGGAAGCGCGCTGGTTCATCAAGAGCCTGCAAAGCCGTAACGAAACCCTGATGAAGGTGGCCACGCAGATCGTCGAGCACCAGCGCGGCTTCCTCGACCACGGCGACGAAGCGATGAAGCCGTTGGTACTGCATGACATTGCCGAAGCAGTAGGCATGCACGAATCGACCATCTCGCGGGTTACCACGCAGAAATACATGCACACCCCGCGCGGTATCTACGAACTGAAATACTTTTTCTCCAGCCATGTCAGCACCTCCGAAGGCGGAGAATGCTCGTCCACGGCGATCCGCGCGATCATCAAGAAACTGGTTGCGGCGGAAAATCAGAAAAAGCCATTGAGTGACAGCAAGATCGCTGGTTTACTGGAGGCACAAGGCATCCAGGTAGCCCGTCGCACCGTCGCCAAGTACCGCGAGTCCCTCGGCATCGCACCGTCGAGCGAACGCAAGCGACTGATGTAGCCCCTGAGATGAGCCACAGCGTTTTCGTGGCAGGTGCAAGACCTGCCTCTTTATGCACGGGCAACAAAGGAGAAGCTGTATGCAAGTCAATATCAGTGGACAGCATGTAGAAGTCACCCAGCCACTGCGCGATTACGTGCTTGAAAAGCTCGCCCGCGTAGAGAGTCACTTCGACAAGATCACCAACGTGCAGGTAATCATGAAAGTCGAGAAGCTTCAGCAGAAGGTCGAGGCGACCCTGCAGATTCCCGGCGGCGAAGTGGTAGCCAACGCCGAACACGAAGACATGTATGCAGCGATCGATGCCTTGGCCGACAAGCTCGACCGCCAACTGAAAAAACACAAGGAAAAACAGCAAAGCCTGCTGCAAGGTGCAGCTGCCCGCTGATCCCCCTCATCCATGATCCGACTTGAAACCATCCTGACCCCCGGCCGTTCCCTCGTGAACGTGCCGGGCGGCAGCAAGAAGCGCGCCCTGGAAAAGGTCGCCACTGTCATCGCCGACCAAGTGCCAGAACTGGAGATGCAGGACGTCTTCGAAAAACTGGTAGCCCGGGAAAAGCTCGGCTCTACCGGATTCGGCAATGGCATCGCCATCCCGCACTGCCGCCTTGAAGGATGCTCAGCTCCAGTCAGCGCTCTGCTGCACCTGGAAGCCCCTATTGATTACGACGCCATCGATGGCGCGCCAGTGGACCTGCTGTTTGTGCTGCTGGTGCCCGAAGCGGCCACCGATGCCCATCTTGAGCTATTGCGTCAGATCGCCAGCATGCTCGATCGCAAGGAGGTTCGTGATCGGCTGCGCGCGGCCACCAGCAATGAGGCTCTGTTCCAGGTTGTCCTGGACGTACAGAACGAGCACTGAACATGCGCCTGATCATCGTCAGCGGCCGGTCCGGCTCCGGCAAGAGCACCGCCCTCGATGTCCTGGAAGACAGCGGTTTTTATTGCATCGACAATCTGCCCGCTGGGCTGCTGCCGCAGTTGGCGGAAAATGCACTGATCAACACCGATTTGCTGCAGCCCAAGGTGGCGGTGTCAATCGATGCGCGCAACCTGCCCAGCCACCTGATACGCTTCCCTGAACTGCTTGAAGAAGCCCGCGCCCGGCACATCCAGTGCGACGTGTTGTACCTGGATGCCGATGAAGAGGTCCTTCTCAAACGTTTCTCGGAAACCCGCCGGCGACACCCTCTGACCAACGCCAACCGCTCGCTCGCGGAAGCGATTCGCGTGGAAAGCGAGTTGTTGGGACCCATTGCCGACCTGGCCGACCTGAAGATCGACACCACCAACCTGAACCTGTACCAGTTGCGTGACTCGATCAAGCTGCGCCTGCTCAACCAGCCCGAGCCTGGCACAGCGTTTCTGGTCGAGTCGTTCGGTTTCAAGCGGGGAATGCCGGTTGACGCCGACCTGGTTTTTGACGTGCGCTGCCTGCCCAACCCCTACTGGAAGCCAGAACTGCGTGAGCACTCGGGCCTCGATCAACCCGTGATCGACTACCTGGCTGCACAAGCGGATGTCGAAGACATGTACAACGACATCTCCAGCTACCTGCTCAAATGGTTGCCCCGCTTCGCTGCCAGCAACCGCGCCTACGTAACCATCGCCATCGGCTGCACTGGCGGCCATCACCGTTCGGTGTACATCACCGAGCGCCTTGGTCGACAGCTGCAGCAAACCCTGAAAAACGTCCAGGTCCGCCATCGCGACCTCTAGCCCAAGGATCCGCCCCACGATGCCCGCCCGCGAAATCACCATCATCAACAAGCTGGGTCTGCATGCCCGGGCGGCAGCCAAGTTCGTCGGGGTGGCCGGCCGCTTCCCCTGCCAGGTACGGGTTGGCCGCGCCCCGGACAAGCTGGTGGATGGCAAGAGCATCATGGCGGTGATGATGCTGGCAGCAGGCAAAGGCACCCAGGTGCACCTGCATACCGAGGGCGAGCAGGACAGCGACGCCATGGACGCACTGGTCGAGCTGATCAACAACTTCTTTGACGAAGGCGAATAGACCTCGCACACCTGCGCTTGCACAATGTCAGGACATCGCGGTATCCATCACCATCATCAGACAGAAGCCTGTACACAGCCTAAAGCTCGCCAAGAGCGCATACCGCTCCGACTCACTTCAGGGCTTCGAGGTAGCGACGCTCGACTTCCACCCAGTCAATGACGTTGTAGAAGGCACCGATGTATTCCGGGCGACGATTCTGGTACTTGAGGTAGTACGCGTGCTCCCACACGTCCAGGCCCAGGATCGGCACATTGCCGTGCATCAGCGGGCTGTCCTGGTTGCCGCTGCTCTCCACCACCAACATTTTTTGCGGCGTTACGCTGAGCCAGGCCCAACCGCTGCCGAAGCGGGTCAACGCGGCTTTGGTGAAAGCCTCCTTGAAAGCCTCGAAACCGCCAAGTTGAGCAGTGACAGCTTGCGCCACCTGACCCACGGGCTCGCCACCGCCCTGAGGTGACATGACAGTCCAGAACAGGCCGTGGTTGGCGTGCCCGCCGCCGTGGTTGGTCACAGCGCCACGCAGGTCTTCCGGCAGTTGCTTGACGGCAGCGATCAGTTTTTCCACCGGCCATTCGGCCCACTTGGTACCTTCAACGGCGGCATTGAGCCCGTTGACATAAGTCTGGTGATGCTTGGTGTGGTGGATTTCCATTGTCTGGGCATCAATGTGTGGCTCCAGCGCGTCGTAGGCGTATGGCAATGCAGGCAAGGTATGGTGCATGTCAGTGAATTCCGTAGGCATGGGTTCTGGGCGGTGACGCAGTGTCAGATACCCCCGGCGGTGAGCTTTTCCGGGTCCAGCAGCGCTTCAAGCTGATCGCGGGACAGATCGGTGTGCTCCAGCGCCACATCAATGATTGGGCGCCCCTGCTTGTAGGCGGTCTTGGCGATTTCGGCGGCCTTGAGGTAACCGATGATCGGATTCAACGCAGTGACCAGGATCGGGTTGCGCGCGAGGGCTTCCTTGAGTTTGTCTTCGTTGACCTTGAAGCTGGCGATGGCTTTGTCGGCCAGCAAGCGGCTGACATTGGCCATCAGCTCGATGCTTTCCAGCAGGTTGCGAGCGATCACCGGCAGCATCACGTTCAGCTCGAAGTTACCGGCCTGGCCCGCGACGGCGATGGTCGCGTCGTTGCCAATCACTTGGGCGGCGACCATGGCAGTGGCCTCCGGGATCACCGGGTTGACCTTGCCTGGCATGATCGAAGAGCCCGGCTGCAGAGCTTGCAGCTCGATTTCGCCCAAACCGGCCAGCGGGCCGGAGTTCATCCAGCGCAGATCGTTGGCTATCTTCATCAGCGCCACGGCGGTGGTCTTGAGCTGGCCAGACAAAGCCACGGCCGTGTCCTGCGAGCCGATCAGGGCGAACAGGTTCTGGCCGGGCGTGAACTCGATCTTGGTCAGGCCACTGAGCTGGCGAGCGAAACCGACAGCGAACTGCGGATGGGCATTGATGCCAGTACCCACGGCGGTTCCGCCCTGGGCCAGCGCCTGCAAGTGCGGCAGCATCGCTTCGATGTGCGCCTTGGCAGCATTGATCTGCGCAGCCCAGCCATCCAGCACTTGGCTCATGCGCACCGGCATCGCGTCCATCAGGTGAGTACGACCGGTCTTCACGTACTGATGTACTTGTGCCGACTTGACCTCGATCACCTGCACCAAGTGCGTCAGGGCTGGCAGCAACTGCTCGTGCAGGGCCAGCGCAGCGCTGACGTGGATGGTGGTCGGGATGATGTCATTGCTGCTCTGGCCACAGTTGACGTGGTCATTGGCATTGACCGCCTCACCCAGTACATGGGAAGCCAGGGTGGCGATAACCTCGTTGGCGTTCATGTTCGAACTGGTGCCAGAGCCGGTCTGGAACACATCGACAGGGAAGTGCTGGATGAAATCCTCGGCCAGCAGTCGCTCAACCGCCTTGACGATAGCCTGACCCTGCCCGGCAGAAAGTTGCGCCAGTTCGACGTTGGCCTTGGCCGCAGCGGCCTTGGCCAGCAACAAGGCACGAATGAACTGTGCCGGCATACGCTGGCCGCTGATCGGGAAGTTGTCGACCGCGCGCTGGGTCTGGGCGCCGTAAAGGGCCTGGGCCGGCACCTGCAGCTCACCCATGCTGTCACGCTCGATACGGGTATCACTCATCATCAAATCCTTGCATCAGTTCATCGGGAGAAATCGAAGGCAGCAGGCGGCAATTGGCCAACTGCAAGGCGTAGGGCTGCCAGCGCTGGTTCTGTTCCTGACGGTCGAGGTTGCGCAGGTCCAACAGAGGACGCCATGCCTGATCCAGGCACAGGCAACGCCAATGCCAAGGCAGCATGCGATCACAGGCGGTATCCAGCAGCAGGCGAAACGCTGTCAGCGCCACCGTCCAAGACGAGGTTTCGGTGCAGCACACCAGATAGCGGCCTTCGGCCAGGTAATGCTCGATCAGGCGCGGCTCGTCGGGCTCGAGCGCACAGCGAATACGCCGGCTGAGCCAGCGCCAGTTTTCCAGGTAGGGCAGTTCGCGGAGGACGGGTTTCATGAACATCATCGCCGAGTTACCGGATAATGATATTGATTATTAAATGACAACCATAATCATTACAAGAGGGGATGATGAAACAAAAAACCCGGCGCAAGGGCCGGGTCTTAGGATTTGCAGAAAAAGTTTAGAGCCTGTAGCAGCCCGTTCGCGGGCTAACGATCAGCTACCAGCAACGGTCATGCGCTCAATCAGCACCGAGCCCGTATGGATATTGCTGCGGGTTTCAAGATCGCTGCCAATCGCGACAATCTGCTGGAACATGTCTTTCATGTTTCCGGCGATGGTGACTTCCTGCACGGCATGCTGGATCTCGCCATTTTCGACCCAGAACCCCGCCGCACCACGGGAATAGTCCCCCGTCACCATGTTCAAGCCATGCCCCATCAGCTCGGTCACCAGCAGCCCGCGGCCCATGCGGCGAATCAGCGCGGCCTGATCTTCGATACCGTGGCTGACGAACAGGTTGTGCACGCCACCGGAATTGGCCGTACTTGGCAAACCCAGCTTGCGCCCGGAATAGGTACCCAGCAAGTACGACACCAGCTCGCCTTTGTCGACAAACGGTTTGGCATAGGTGGCCAGGCCATCACCGTCGAACGCGGCGCTGCCCAACGCACGCGGAATATGCGGACGCTCGTCCAGGGTCAGCCAGGAAGGGAACAGACGCTGACCAATGGTACCCTCCAGGAACGACGACTTGCGGTAGAGGTTGCCGCCGGAAATGGCCGACAGGAAGCTACCGAACAGACCACCGGCCAATTCGGCCGAGAACAGCACCGGTACCTCGCAAGTCGGCACCGGCCGGGCGCCAAGGCGACTGGCAGCACGCTGGGCAGCGCGCACGCCGATGCTGCGCGGGTCGGCCAGCAGGTTGCCCTGGCGGTTCACGTCGTACCAGTAGTCACGCTGCATCTGCCCGTCGCCTTCGGCAATCATCACGCAGCTCAGGCTGTGGCGGGTCGAGGCGTAGCCACCGATGAACCCATGGCTGTTGCCATACACGCGGCAGCCCTGGTGGGTATTGAGGGTGGTGCCATCGGCGTTGAGGATGCGCGGGTCGGCGTCGAACGCCGCCGCCTCGCAGGCCAGGGCCATTTCAATGGCCTTCTCGGGCTCGATATCCCAGTCGTGGTACAGGTCCAGATCAGGGATTTCACGCGCCATCAGCGCCGCGTCGGCCAAGCCCGAGCATTCATCCTCGGAGGTATGCCTGGCAATTGCCAGCGCTGCGGCGACAGTCTCGCGAATCGCCTCCGCGCCACTGGCAGAGGTGCTGGCCGAACCTTTACGCTGGCCGACATAGAGGGTGATACCAAAGCCCTGGTCGCGGTTGAACTCGACCGTTTCGACCTCCCGCTGGCGTACGGTGGTGGACAGCCCCTGCTCCAGCGACACCGCCACTTCGCAGGCACTGGCCCCCTGACGACGCGCCTCGGCGATGATCGCCTCGACCTGTTCCTGCAATGCTGGCAAGTCTTTCGGACCTACGCTCTGGACTGCACTCATGGTTCTCTCCACTCAAATTCTGCGTACGGCTTGGGGTCATTCTACGACCGGGCCGGACAAGCGGCCCCCGACTGGTTATCATGGCGGCGATTTCTAGCGGACTGCCACCATGGTTGATTCAAACGACGACGCCTTCGACGGCGAAAAAAGCAAAACCCAGATCAAGCGCGAACTCCATGCGCTGGTCGAACTCGGCGAGCGGCTTACCACGCTCAAGGCCGATACCTTGGCGCGCCTGCCATTGACCGACGAGCTGCGCAAGGCACTGGCCGAAGCCAGCAAGCACACCGCTCATGGCGCCCGTAAACGCCACATGTCGTTCGTCGGCAAGCTCATGCGCGTGCAAGACCTCGATGCCATCCACGCCCTGCTCGAGCAGATGGACAGCTCGACTCGCCAGTACAACGAACGCTTCCACAGTTTGGAGCGCTGGCGTGACCGGTTGATCGACGGTAACGACGAAGACCTCGAGCGCTTCGTCAACGAGTACCCCGACACCGACCGCCAGCAGTTGCGCTCGCTGGTGCGCCATGCCCAGCACGAGAAGGCGCGGAACAAACCGCCTGCCGCCGCGCGCAAGGTGTTCAAGTACATTCGCGACCTCGACGAGTTGCAGCGCGGGCTACGCTGACAGGCTGGGCCGCTGTGGGAGTGGGCATCGCCACTCCCACAACGGTTCCCGAAACCATCAAGCCCCGGTACCGCCCACGGTAATCGCATCCAGTTTCAAGGTAGGTTGGCCCACCCCGACCGGCACCGACTGCCCGTCCTTGCCGCACGTCCCTACCCCGCTGTCCAGTGCCAGGTCGTTACCGACCATCGAAACCCGGCTCATCGCCTCCGGACCATTGCCGATCAGGGTTGCGCCCTTCACCGGCGCGGTAATCTTGCCGTCTTCGATCAGGTAGGCCTCACTCGTGGAGAACACGAACTTGCCGCTGGTGATATCCACCTGCCCACCACCGAGGTTGGCGCAGTAGATACCCTTCTTCACCGACGCGATGATCTCCTGCGGGTCGCTTTCGCCGGCACGCATGTAGGTGTTGGTCATGCGTGGCATCGGCAGGTGCGCGTAGGATTCACGACGGCCGTTACCGGTCACAGCCATGCCCATCAGGCGCGCGTTCAGCTTGTCCTGCATGTAACCCTTGAGCACGCCATTCTCGATCAGCGTGGTGCATTCGGTCGGGGTGCCTTCGTCATCCACGCTCAGAGAACCGCGGCGGCCTTCGAGGGTGCCATCGTCGACGATGGTGCACAGGCTCGACGCCACCTTCTCGCCAATCCGGCCGCTGAACGCCGAACTGCCCTTGCGGTTGAAGTCACCTTCCAGGCCGTGGCCGACCGCTTCATGCAGCAGCACGCCCGACCAGCCCGAGCCCAGCACCACCGGCAAGGTACCGGCCGGTGCCGGTATCGCTTCCAGGTTGACCAGGGCCTGGCGCAACGCCTCGCGGGCATACCCCATGACCCGCTCTTCGGTGAAGAAACGGTAGTCGGTACGGCCGCCACCGCCCTGTCCGCCACGTTCGCGACGGCCATTCTGCTCGACGATGACGCTGACATTGAAGCGCACCAGCGGGCGTACGTCGGCAGCCAGGCTGCCATCGGCCGCAGCAATCAGGATGCGTTCCCAGACCCCGGCCATGCTCACGCTGACTTGCTGAATGCGCGGGTCCAGAGCACGGGTGGCGGCATCGACACGCTTAAGCAGCTCGACCTTTTCGGCACGGCTGAGCACGTCCAACGGGTTGTCCGCGGTATACAGGGCGGCCACCTCCTGACTGCGGAAAGCTTGCACCCTGCCGTTTTGCCCGGCACGGGAAATCGAACGGGCGGCACGGGCTGCCGAGGTCAGCGCTTCAAGGTTGATCGCGTTGCTGTAGGCGAAGCCGGTTTTTTCGCCGGACTGGGCACGCACGCCCACGCCCTGGTCGAGGTTGAAGCTGCCCTCTTTGACGATGCCGTCTTCCAGCGCCCAGGTTTCCGAGATCTGGCCCTGGAAATACAGGTCGGCGGCGTCGATGCCGGGGCCAGCCAACTCACCCAGCACGCTCTGCAGGCTGTCCAGGGTCAAGCCGCCTGGGGCCAGGAGCTGCTCACTGACGGTGGATAACATCTGGCTCATAGTCACTCCGAGGTATGCGCAGGTCGCAACGCGCCCTGCGAAAAAAAGCGCCGGTGCGATACCACCGGCATGCGCGCCCGAATGGACGCTTGTTCTTCAATGTCGCGCTCGGCAAGCAGTACCGCTTCACCTTGCGCCTGTTCTGCGAGAATGCGTCCCCAAGGGTCGACGATCATCGCATGGCCATGGGTTTCCCGTGGGCCAGGGTGGGCGCCGCCCTGTGCCGCAGCCAGCAGATAACACTGGGTTTCGATGGCCCGGGCTCGCACCAGCACCTCCCAATGTGCTGCGCCGGTCACTGCAGTAAAAGCAGCCGGTGCGGTGATCAGCTCCGCGCCGGCGGCGCGCAGCGCGCTGTACAGTTCGGGAAAGCGCAGGTCGTAGCACACGCTAAGCCCAAGCCGCCCGAGCGGCGTATCAGCCACCACCACCAGAGCACCCTGCGCGTAGTCATCCGACTCGCGGTAGCGGCCCCGATTGTCGGCCACATCCACGTCAAACAGGTGCAGCTTGTCATACCGTGCCACCACCTCGCCGTGTTCATCGATCAACAGCGAGCACGCATGGGCCTTGGCATCGGGCTGGCCGACCGGTGGCAATGGCAAGGTACCGGCAACAATCCATAACTTGAGGTCGCGGGCGGTGCGTTTCAACCATGGCAGAATAGGCCCTTCCCCCAAGGCCTCGGCACGGCCGATGGCAGCAGCGTCCTTGCGCCCCATGGCGGCAAAGTTTTCCGGCAGCACCGCCAACCGTGCGCCGCCGGACGCGGCCTGCTCCAACAGGGCACCGGCACGCTGCAGGTTGGACTGCACGTCGTCCTGGCTGACCATCTGGATTACCGCTGCCTTCATGGGTACTCCTAGCGGGATTTTTCGAAAGGTTTCACAAATGTGATTCTAGGCTCTTTCCATGGCCCTTCGACACGGTAGTGCACGCTGGCAAAGCGTGACACGCGGTCACCGATCAGCCGATCGACCAGGAACAGTGCGCCACCCACAGCTGGCGCGCCGACGATCAACGCTGCCAGCGGCAGGTTGTTGGTCACCGGCAGGCTCACCTGCAGGTCGGCATCGACCCGGTCGCTGACCATGTCCAGCGTGCCGTCGAGCTCGAAGTTGCTCGACGGGCCGGTCACGGTAATCGGTTTGCGGGTTACGTAGACGCCACTACTGGCCACCAGCAAGCCCTTGACCCGGTCATAGGCCAGGCCCTTGTCAAACAGGTCGGAAAAGTCCAGACGCAGGCGACGGCCAATCGAGTTGAAGTTGAGCAGGCCGAACACCCGCAGTGCCTGTGCACTGCCTTCGACCTCGACGAACTGGCCGGTGCGCAGCGCTGCATCCAGGCTGCCCGAGAAGCGTTTCAGGCCCACCGCGGCCGGCGAACCCGGCCAGCGGCCATCCACATCCAGGCGGAAGTCGCGGCTGGTCACAGTCGGGGCAAAGCCCCAGGCTTTGAGCACATCCGCCAGGTTCTTGCCATCAAGGCGCCCTTTGTACCAACTGCTGGTTTTGCCCGTTTCACCCTCCCAGCCACCACCGCCATCAATGCGCAACCCCTTGAGGTCGAGGTCGATATCACTGGCCTTGACGCCACGTGCGGTCGGCCGCAGCTTGATCGAGGCGCTGCCGTAAAGATCGTCACCTCGATAAAGCTTGTCGATGCTCAGGTCCAGTGCCGGGACTTTGCGCGGATCGAACGAGGACAGCGGGTCGGGCCCGTCTTCAGCCTGCTGTTCAGCGGCGCTGGCGGCAGGCAGGCGCAAGGTCTGCATGCGCACGACCATGGGCGCGCCCTTGGCATCCGGTACGCGTGCGTTACCGATGACCTCCTTGCTGTCGAGGCGCAAATCCCAGGCTGGCCCGGCCCGGGCCAGGCGAACTACGGCCTGGTTCAGGTCCATGCCGAAGGCTTTCAACTGGCCGATGCTCAGGTCGACGCTTTGCAAGTTCTGCCGCGCGCTGCCACCCGGGTCGTCGCCAGCAAGCTGGGCAGCCTTTTCCTGCCAAGGGGCCAGGTCCAGGGTCTCCAGGCGCCCGCGCACCCTCAGCCCCTGGCTGACAGGTACCCGGGCGTCGCCTGTACCCAGCACCAGCTCGCCACGGCCCTGCGTCAACTTTTCGGCCGGTGCAGCATAGGCAAAGCGGGCAAGGTCGGCGTAGGCGGCATCGAATTGCCGCTCCGGGCCCTGAAGGCTCATGTTGAAACGGCTGTCACGGGTATCTGCTGCCGCTTTGCCGAACGGAGCCGGCAAGTCGATGGCCAAGCCCTTGAGGCTGGAAGTGACACTCAGGCGGTTGTCCCGGCTCCCCAGACTGAGCTGCAACTGATACGGCAGGTCACCGGATGCCGGCAAAGCCTGGTTGAATTGCAGCCAGTCAGTCAGCGTCTTGAGCGATACCTGGCCATTGGCATTGATGCGGGTCTGCATCTGCCCAGCCTGACCTTCAGCGGTGATTCGAGCCGTTACCGGCTTGCCGAAGGCCTGTAGGCTGATGCCCTTGCCACTAAGGCCCTTGTCGAAGTCGAAGCTGAAGTCGCCCTTCAGGCGGTTCAACTCCAGGCTCGGCGGGGCAACCTTCAGGCGCGCGTCACTGGTGGCGAAGTCCACCTGCACTTTTGGGCGCTGCCCATGGGTCAGCGGGATATCGAGCTTGACCTTGCCCTTCAGCGGCCCCTCACCTTCCCAGCCGGCAAAAATCTCACCGGTGCCGATGGGCGCTTCCTTGAGAATCTTCAGGCCATCACCCAGGCTACCGTCGAAGTCGCCGTCCAGATAAAGGTGACTGTGCTGGTCACCGTCAACATGCGGGATATCGACTTTCACATCGCTGACCTTGGTGTCGAGCAGCACGCCTCGCCGGGCCATGATGCGCACGCCACTGTCCTCGATGAACACATCGCCATCCACATGCTGCACCTGTGGCCAACCAGGCTGGAAGTCCAGGGCGGCGTCATGCACCTTGAAGAACAGGCTGATGCTGCGCGCTTCCGGCGCTGCGCCATGGTTCAGCGAGCCCTGATACTGGAAATAACCCTCGTCCACGGCACCTTTGACGATAGCGCTGCGCAGCCATTCGTCGAGCGCCGGGCTGAGCACTTCGGGCAGGTACTTGGCGGTATAACGGCCATCGCCTTCGGTCAGGCCGACGCGCAGGTCCATGTAGTCCTCGCGGCCCTCCTCGAACAACAGGCGAATCAGGAAGTCACCGGCGATCTTGCCCTCTTCGCCCAGCACTTTGAGGTAGGGCGCAACCAGGGTGAAACCGTCTTTGTCCAAAGTCCAGGTCAGGCGCGCATTCGCCTTCTGGTAGTGCCAGGGCTTGGCGAAGATCGGGTACAGATGCAGCATGAACGCATCGGTATCCAGGCGCAGCTCGCCATGGCCCAGATCACCCCTGATGCTGCCACTGACGTTACCGGCCGCCGGGGCGTTGTGATAAGCATCGAAGCCTACTTTCTCCAGGTTGGCTGCAAACTGCAGGCGCTGGTCACCCTCGGCCTTGGGCCTGGCCTCGAGGCGCACATTGCGCAACGTACCGGTTACCTTCAAGCCATCGACCACATCCTTTACCTTGTCCGGCAGCGGTGCCAGGGCATCGATCAGCGGGGTCAGCGGTGTGAGGTCGAGGCGGTCCGCCTGTAACTGCCAGCTTTCATCGGCTGCGTTCTGGCCAGGGCGCTGCTGCAACTGCAGGTGAGACTCCCAGCGAGCCTTACCGAGGTCCATGGCCAACGAGTCGACGACTACGTCGAAGCCTTGCTCCCGCCGCTGGAACCACGCACCAAAAGCCAGATTATTCAGGTTGGCAGCCTTGCGCCCGGCATAGGCGCCCTCCAGCCTGGGAGCATTGAGCCGTACGACGGCCCGTTGCAACTGTCCCTTGCCCCAGTTGACCCAGAACTCACCGCCTGCCCGCAGGGTATCAGCATGCCACTGCCCCAACACCCGGGGCGGCAGCCAATGTGCCCAGTCACTTTGCGGCAGGCTCAAATAGGCTTCTACCTCGCCATCGCGCCAAGCTTCGGCCGACATATGGCTGTTCAGGCTCAGCGCCAGGGGCTGGCCGTCGGGCAGGGTGGCACGCAGGTCCAAGGCCTGGCGTGTGGCACCGGCCTGCACGCCGGCACTCACATAAGTCAGGGTCAGCGGGTCGCGCTGCCAGGGGTGCAGGGTGACCAGACTGTCGAACACATCGATGCGCCCCAGCTGGCGCAAGCGCTGCAGCAGGTCGGCAGGGTCCAGCGGTGCATCGTCCTTTTTAGGCAGGCCTTCGAGGCTCCAGGCGCCCTGCTCGTTCTCGCGAAGGATCAGTTGCAGCCCGCCCAGCTGAATACGCGCCAGGCGCACTTCGCGGGCGGTGAGGCTGGCCCAGATGTCGGGCACCACCATGACCTCGTCCAGCCGCAGCGCCTTGGCGCCTTCGCCCAATTGCAGGTCGCGCACCCGCAACACGGGGGCCAGTCCGCTCCAGTGCCCTTCCAGGGCACCGACATGCACGGGCAGGCCCAGCGCCTGCTCGGCCTTGCTTTCTACATCGGCACGGTACTCGGCTACCAGCGGCACCAGTTCACGACCGAGGCTGACATATAGCGCTACCAATACTGTCAGCAGGGCACATATGCCCAACCCCCAGCGGGTCAGAGCGACAAGAACGCGGTTCAGACGTCCCATGGCCATGGCCCTCCAAGTCGTTTATCCATGATGGCCGGTACTGCCGGCTTTGCCAGCCCGACGACGCAGTGGCGTGTTTCAGAAGGCCTCAGAGCAGCACCACGTCGTATTGTTCCTGCGAATACATCGACTCGACCTGGAAGCGAATGGTTCGACCGATGAAGGCCTCCAGTTCCGCCACGTTGCCTGATTCTTCATCCAGCAGGCGGTCGACCACCTTCTGGTTGGCCAGCACACGGTAGCCTTCAGCCTGATAGGCACGGGCCTCCCGCAGGATCTCGCGGAATATTTCGTAACAGATGGTCTCGGGTGTTTTCAGCTTGCCGCGGCCCTGACAGGCCAGGCACGGCTCGCAAAGCACCTGCTCCAGGCTTTCCCGCGTGCGCTTGCGGGTCATCTGCACCAGGCCCAACTCGGTGATGCCAATGATGTTGGTCTTGGCATGATCGCGCTCCAGCTGTTTTTCCAGGGTACGCAGTACCTGGCGCTGGTGATCTTCGTCTTCCATGTCGATGAAGTCGATGATGATGATGCCGCCAATGTTGCGCAGGCGCAGTTGTCGGGCGATGGCGGTAGCGGCCTCGAGGTTGGTCTTGAAGATGGTTTCTTCGAGGTTGCGGTGGCCGACGAAAGCCCCGGTGTTGACATCAATGGTGGTCATCGCTTCGGCCGGGTCGACCACCAGATAGCCGCCGGACTTCAACGGCACCTTGCGCTCAAGGGCCCGCTGGATCTCGTCTTCGACGCCGTACAGGTCAAAGATCGGGCGCTCGCCCGGGTAATGTTCGAGGCGGTCGGCAATTTCCGGCATCAACTCGCCGACGAACTGTGTAGTCTTCTGGAAGGTTTCCCGCGAGTCGATGCGGATCTTCTCGATCTTCGGGTTGACCAGGTCGCGCAGGGTACGCAGGGCCAGGCCAAGGTCTTCGTAAATGACCGTGGGCGCGCCGCAGGTCTTGATCTGGGTGCCAATTTGCTCCCACAGGCGGCGCAGGTAGCGAATGTCCTGCAAGATCTCCTCGGCACGCGCACCTTCGGCGGCGGTGCGCAGGATGAAGCCGCCGGCATCCTTGATGTTCTCGCTATCCATGCAGTCGCTGACCACCTGCTTGAGGCGATCACGCTCGGCTTCGTCCTCGATTTTCAGCGAAATACCGACATGACTGCTGCGCGGCATGTACACCAGGTAGCGCGACGGAATTGATAGCTGAGTGGTCAGGCGCGCACCCTTGGTGCCGATCGGGTCCTTGGTCACCTGCACCACCAGGGCCTGCCCTTCGTGTACCAGTGCGGTGATGTTCTCTACCGCCGAGCCTTCACGCTGGGAAATTTCCGAGGCATGGATAAACGCAGCGCGCTCAAGGCCGATGTCGACGAAGGCCGCCTGCATGCCTGGCAGCACACGCACCACCTTGCCCTTGTAGATATTACCGACGATGCCACGGCGCTGGGTGCGCTCGACGTGCACTTCCTGCAGCACCCCGTTTTCCACCACCGCCACACGTGACTCCATCGGGGTGATGTTGATCAGGATCTCTTCACTCATGGCAGGCTCTCGTCAAAGGTTCTTTCTAATGATGGATGGCGTATGCACTGCTGGCTACTGCGGGTTTGTTACCTCTGGCGTATGCGCGGGCGATTGCCAGCAGGCAATGCCGAACTGGCCAAGCAAATCCGCCGTTTCACAGAGCGGCAAGCCGACCACCGCCGAGTAGCTGCCAGAGAGGCCGGTGACGAACACCGCACCCAACCCCTGGACGGCATAGCCGCCTGCCTTGTCGACCGGCTCGCCGCTGGCCCAGTAGCGCTGCGCTTCATCGGTACTGATGGCGCGAAAGCGCACCTTGCTGGTAACGCAAAAACTGTGCACCCGCTGGCCATCGTCCAGGGCAACAGCGGTCAGCACCTGATGCTCGCGGCCCGACAGGTCAGCCAGCATGGCCAAGGCATCTTCGCGGTTTTCCGGTTTGCCGAGAATACGACCATCGAGCACCACGGCAGTGTCTGCGCCGAGCACTACAGCCGGCCCGTCGACACGGGCCAGGCCGGCGGCGGCCTTTGCCCGGGCCAGGCGTTCGACGTAGGCAGGGGCGCTTTCGCTGGGCAGCGGAGATTCATCGACGGGGGCATTGATGACAATGAATGGCACGCCGATCTGCGTCAGCAGTTCACGACGACGGGGCGAGCCGGAAGCCAGGTATAGCGGGGTCATGCAGACATCTCCCTGTCAGCGGCACATTGCCGTCAGTTGATATGCAAGCGTCGACGCAGGTCGCGCAAGGCAAAGCTGATCCACGGCCAGAGCAAGGCACTGATTACCGCCGACCAAACCAGCGCCAAGGTGGGCAGGCGGTTGCCGGTCAGTGCGCTGAGCCATAGCTGGATCAACTGGGCGATGCCAAAGATCACCAGAATGACCAGGCTTTGCTGCCACATGGGGAACATGCGCAGACGCTGCTGCAGGGACAGCACCAGAAAGGTGATGAGGGTAAGGACCAGCGCATTCTGCCCCAGCAGGGTGCCATACAGGACGTCCTCGGCCAGGCCCAGCACGAATGCCGTGGTCATGCCGACTTTGTTCGGCACGGCAAGGGTCCAGAACGACACCAGCAAGGCCAGCCACATGGGCCGGAACACCTCCATGAACTGCGGCATGGGAGAAACACTGAGCAGCAGGCCGATGGCGAAAGTAAGCCAGATGATCCAGCCGTTGTTGCGGCGTGATGCAGCCATCATTGCCTCCGGGGTTGAGCGGGTGCGGCCGGCGTGGCAGGTGCAGCAGCCGGGGCTGCGGGCTGCGCGACCGGAGTGACCGGAGCTGCCGGTGCGACCGCCGCGGCCGGCGTACCAGCGGCTGGCGCAACCTGATCACCGGTAGCGGCCGGCTGACCAGCAGGTGCAGCCCCCTTGCGGTCAGCCTCCTCCTGAGCAATGGCGGCATCGGTGGCGCGCTGCTCCGGGCTACGCCGGTCACTGAACACCAGCAACATATAGCGGCTGCGGTTAAGCGCGGCGGTGGGGATGGCGCGGACGATGGCAAAGGGCTGGCCGGAATCGTGGATCACTTCGTTGACCGTGGCCACCGGGTAACCGGCAGGAAAGCGCTGCCCCATGCCGGAACTGACCAGCAGGTCGCCTTCCTTGATGTCGGCAGTGTCGGCCACATGGCGCAACTCCAGGCGCTCCGGGTTGCCAGTGCCGCTGGCAATGGCACGCAGACCGTTGCGGTTGACCTGCACCGGAATGCTGTGGGTGGTATCGGTCAGCAGCAGCACCCGCGCGGTGTAGGGCATCAACTCTACGACCTGGCCCATCAGGCCGCGGGCATCGAGCACCGGCTGGCCCAGGAACACACCATCACGCTCACCCTTGTTGATCAGAATGCGGTGGGTAAACGGGTTGGGGTCGACACCGATCAGCTCGGCCACTTCGACCTTTTCGTTGACCAGCGCCGAAGAGTTGAGCAACTCGCGCAGCCGCACGTTCTGCTCGGTCAGGGCCGCCAGCTTCTGCAGGCGCCCCTGCAGCAGCAGGGCTTCAGTCTTGAGCTTCTCGTTTTCGGCAATCAGCTCGGTGCGGCTACCGAACTGGCCGGCCACACCTTGCCAGGCACGCTGCGGCAAATCGGTGATCCAGTACGACTCCATCAGCACCAGGCCCATCTGGCTGCGCACGGGCTTGAGCACGTCAAAGCGCGCGTCGACAACCATCAACGCGACTGACATCACCACCAGAACGAGCAGGCGAACGCCCAGCGAAGGGCCCTTGGAGAAAAGCGGTTTAATGGGCCGTTCCTCGTGGACGACTCAGGAGGTCATTGGACATGGGACAACGCACCAGCCTGGTTGCGGATTGACGGTTACGGCGCCCCAAACGGGCACCAGCGCAGCACATACAGGTAGCACTGTGCGTACTACCTGTAAACCGGGCGCTCGTGAACAGCAAGCGTGATCACTCGCTGGAGAGCAGGTCCATCGCGTGCTTGTCCATCATTTCCAGGGCGCGACCGCCGCCACGGGCGACGCAGGTCAGCGGGTCCTCGGCAACGATTACCGGCAGGCCGGTTTCCTGGGCCAGCAGTTTGTCGAGGTCACGCAGCAGCGCACCACCACCGGTCAGCACCAGGCCGCGCTCGGCGATGTCCGAAGCAAGCTCCGGCGGCGATTGCTCGAGGGCGCTCTTGACCGCCTGGACGATGGTCGCCAGCGATTCCTGCAGCGCTTCGAGCACTTCGTTGGAGTTCAGGGTGAAGGCACGCGGTACGCCTTCGGCCAGGTTACGACCACGTACGTCGACTTCACGTACTTCGCCACCTGGGTAGGCAGTACCGATTTCCTGCTTGATACGCTCGGCGGTGGATTCGCCGATCAAGCTGCCGTAGTTGCGGCGCACGTAGGTAACGATGGCTTCGTCGAAGCGGTCACCGCCCACACGGACGGACTCGGCATAGACCACGCCGTTCAGCGAGATCAGGGCGATTTCAGTGGTACCACCACCGATATCGACGACCATGGAACCGCGGGCCTCTTCAACCGGCAGCCCTGCACCGATGGCAGCGGCCATCGGCTCTTCGATCAGGAACACTTCACGGGCACCCGCACCGAGGGCCGACTCGCGGATGGCGCGACGCTCGACCTGGGTCGACTTGCACGGCACGCAGATCAGCACGCGCGGGCTTGGCTGCAGGAAGCTGTTCTCGTGAACCTTGTTGATAAAATATTGCAACATTTTTTCGCAGACGCTGAAGTCGGCGATGACGCCGTCTTTCATCGGACGAATGGCTGCAATGTTGCCAGGCGTACGGCCCAGCATGCGTTTGGCTTCGGTACCGACGGCGACGACGCTTTTCTGGTTGCCATGGGTACGGATGGCAACAACCGAGGGCTCATTCAGGACGATACCGCGCTCACGCACGTAAATAAGGGTGTTGGCAGTACCCAGGTCGATAGAAAGATCGCTGGAAAACATGCCACGCAGTTTCTTGAACATGGGAAAGTGACCCTGGGGAAAGCGTGGGTAAAAAAGTGCGGCAAACTCTAACAATGGCAGGGATTTTGGGCAAGGAGCCAATATGTTAAATTGGCTGTTTTTCCGAGCACGCCAGCAGAATTTCGCGGCCGTTAGACCGCCAGAAAGCTGACATGTTCCTCACTGCGGACCCAAATTCCGTTCTTTGTTTCCCTTGGAGATCCTCATGGCGCTTGAACGCTGCGACGTGGAAAAGATCGCCCATCTGGCCCGCCTGGGCCTGAATGATGGCGAACTGCCACGCATTACTGACGCCCTGAACAGCATTCTCGGCCTGGTCGACCAGATGCAAGCGGTCGATACCACTGGCATCGAGCCCCTGGCCCACCCGCTGGAGGCCAGCCAGCGCCTGCGTCCCGACCAAGTCACCGAAAGCAACCAGCGCGACGCCTACCAGGCCATTGCGCCGTCGACCGAAAGCGGTCTGTACCTGGTTCCCAAAGTCATCGAGTAAGGGATAGAGCCTGCCATGCATCAATTGACCCTGGCCGAGATCGCCCGCGGACTCGCCGACAAATCGTTTTCTTCCGAAGAGCTGACTGGCGCGCTGCTGGCGCGCATCAAACAGCTCGACCCACAGATCAACAGCTTCATCAGCATCACCGACGACCTGGCCCTGGGCCAGGCGCGTGCCGCCGATGCCCGGCGCGCCGCTGGCGAAACCGGCGCGCTGCTGGGTGCACCGATCGCCCACAAAGACCTGTTCTGCACCAACGGCGTACGCACCAGCTGCGGCTCGAAGATGCTCGACAACTTCAAGGCGCCCTATGACGCCACGGTGGTCGCCAAGCTGGCCGAAGCCGGCATGGTCACCCTGGGCAAGACCAACATGGACGAGTTCGCCATGGGTTCGGCCAACGAATCCAGCCATTACGGCGCGGTGAAAAACCCATGGAACCTTGAGCACGTTCCGGGCGGCTCGTCCGGTGGTTCGGCCGCTGCAGTAGCCGCGCGCCTGCTGCCCGCCACCACGGGCACCGACACCGGCGGCTCGATCCGCCAACCCGCGGCACTGACCAACCTCACCGGCCTCAAGCCAACGTACGGTCGTGTGTCACGCTGGGGCATGATCGCCTACGCCTCCAGCCTCGACCAAGGCGGCCCGCTGGCCCGCACCGCCGAGGACTGCGCGCTGCTGCTGCAAGGCATGGCCGGCTTTGATGCCAAGGATTCCACCAGCATCGAAGAACCGGTGCCGGACTACAGCGCCAGCCTGAACGCTTCGTTGCAGGGCCTGCGCATCGGCCTGCCGAAAGAGTACTTCGGCGCCGGCCTCGACCCCCGCATCGCCGACCTGGTCCAGGCCAGCGTCAAAGAGCTGGAAAAGCTCGGTGCAGTGGTCAAGGAAATCAGCCTGCCGAACATGCAGCATGCCATTCCGGCCTACTACGTGATCGCCCCGGCTGAAGCCTCTTCCAACCTGTCGCGTTTCGACGGCGTACGCTTCGGCTACCGCTGCGAAGAGCCCAAAGACCTCACCGACCTGTACAAGCGCTCACGCGGCGAAGGCTTCGGCGCTGAAGTACAGCGCCGCATCATGGTCGGGACCTACGCCCTGTCGGCCGGTTACTACGACGCCTACTACGTGAAGGCGCAGCAAATCCGCCGCCTGATCAAGAACGACTTCATGGCCGCCTTCAACGATGTCGACCTGATTCTCGGCCCGACCACGCCAAACCCGGCCTGGAAGCTTGGCGCCAAGAGCAGCGACCCGGTTGCCGCGTATCTCGAAGACGTCTACACCATCACCGCCAACCTGGCGGGCCTGCCAGGCCTGTCGATGCCTGCGGGCTTCGTCGACGGCCTGCCGGTCGGCGTGCAGCTGCTGGCGCCGTACTTCCAGGAAGGCCGCCTGCTTAACGTCGCGCACCGCTACCAGCAGGTGACCGACTGGCACACCCGCGCCCCCAACGGCTTCTGAGGAATTCACACATGCAATGGGAAGTTGTGATCGGGCTGGAAATTCACACTCAGCTCGCCACCCAGTCGAAGATCTTCTCCGGCAGCGCTACCACCTTTGGCTCCGAGCCGAATACTCAGGCCAGCCTGGTTGACCTGGGCATGCCCGGTGTACTGCCGGTGCTGAACGAGGAAGCCGTGCGCATGGCGTGCATGTTCGGCCTGGCCATCGATGCCGAGATCGGCAAGCGCAACGTGTTCGCACGAAAAAACTACTTCTACCCGGACCTGCCCAAGGGCTACCAGATCAGCCAGATGGACCTGCCGATCGTCGGCAAGGGCCACCTGGACATCGCGCTGGAAGACGGCACCATCAAGCGCATCGGCGTAACTCGCGCGCACCTTGAAGAGGACGCCGGCAAGAGCCTGCACGAAGACTTCAGCGGTTCCACCGGTATCGACCTGAACCGTGCCGGCACCCCGCTGCTGGAAATCGTCTCCGAGCCTGACATGCGCAGCGCCAAGGAAGCCGTCGCCTACGTCAAGGCGATCCACGCGCTGGTGCGCTACCTGGGCATCTGCGACGGCAACATGGCCGAAGGTTCGCTGCGCTGCGACTGCAACGTATCGATCCGCCCGAAAGGCCAGACCGAGTTCGGCACTCGCTGCGAAATCAAGAACGTCAACTCGTTCCGCTTCATCGAGCGCGCGATCAACAGCGAAATCCAGCGCCAGATCGACCTGATCGAAGACGGTGGCAAAGTGGTGCAGGAGACCCGCCTGTACGACCCGAACCGTGACGAAACCCGCTCCATGCGCAGCAAAGAGGAAGCTAACGACTACCGTTACTTCCCCGATCCGGACCTGCTGCCGGTGGTCATCGAGGACAGCTTCCTCGAAACCATCCGCGCCGGCCTGCCGGAACTGCCCCCACAGAAGGTCGAGCGTTTCCAGAGCCAGTACGGCCTGTCGGCCTACGACGCCAACGTATTGGCTTCCAGCCGCGAACAGGCAGACTACTTCGAAGAAGTGGTGAAGATCGGGGGGGATGCCAAGCTGGCGGCCAACTGGGTCATGGTCGAACTGGGCAGCCTGCTGAACAAGCTGGGTGTCGAAATCGATCAGGCGCCGGTCAGCGCCGCGCAGCTGGGCGGCATGCTGCTGCGCATTCGTGACAACACCATCAGCGGCAAGATTGCCAAGACCGTGTTCGAGGCCATGGCCGCCGGTGAAGGCGATGCTGACAGCATCATCGAGAGCAAAGGCCTGAAACAGGTTACCGACACCGGGGCGATCGACAAGATGCTCGACGAAATGCTGGCAGCCAATGCCGAGCAGGTCGAACAGTATCGTGCAGCCGATGAGGCCAAGCGCGGCAAGATGTTCGGCTTCTTCGTCGGCCAGGCCATGAAAGCCTCCAAAGGCAAGGCCAACCCGGGGCAGGTGAACCAATTGCTCAAGGCCAAGCTCGAAGGGTGATGATTTTCCCCCTGTAATGCTGCGAGGGCTTCGCCCTCGTTCGCGGCTGAAGCCGCTCCTACACAAGCCCGCGCTTCACCTGTAGGAGCGGGTTTACCCGCGAATGGCCGCACCGGAGAGCACCTGACTTGCTAAAACGATCCCTCGGCACCCTCGCCCTGTTTTCTTTCCTGGCCGGCTGCGCCAGCCATGACATCGACCCCCGCGGTTACGACCAAACGGGCACCGCTTCCTACTACGGGTCGCGCCACCACGGTAAACGCACCGCCAGTGGCGAACCGTTCAACCAGCACGGCCTTACCGCCGCCCACCGCAGCCTGCCTTTCGGCACGCGTGTACTGGTCACCAACATGGCCAACCAGCGCAGTGTGGTGGTACGTATCAACGACCGTGGCCCGCACACCCGCGGCCGCCTGATCGACCTGTCTCGCGCAGCAGCAGAAAAAATCGGCATGCTCCGTAGCGGAACAGCGCGCGTGCGGGTACAAGGGCTTAGCGACTGACGCGACAGGAGTCCGACCATTTTCGACCTGGCCACCCTTCCCACTTTTAGCCTGCTGCAAATGGGCGTTGCCCTGCTGTTGCTGGTCGGCGGCGCCGAGTTACTGGTGCGCTCCGCTTTGCGCCTGGCGCAACGCCTGCATGTTCGTCCGCTGATCATAGGCCTGAGCCTGGTGGCCTTCGGCAGCACCGCGCCACAATTGACCGTCAGCCTCCAGGCTGCCTACCAGGGCGCGCCGGATGTGGCAGTAGGCAGCGTGATAGGCAGCAACATCTTCAACGTACTGGTCATTCTCGGCCTGGCCGCACTGATCATCCCGCTGCGGGTGTCACGCCAGCTGGTGCGCCTGGACATTCCATTGATGATCGTCGCCAGCGGGCTGGTGTATGCACTGTCCGCCAATGCCCGCCTGGGCAGGGTTGAAGGGGCACTGTTATTGCTTGGGCTGGCCGGTTACCTGGCCATGCTCTGGCACCAGTCGCGCCACTACGCACGCACCTACCCTGCCCCGGACGCCGCCAGGTCAGGTGCCGGGCGCTTCTGGGCAGGTACGCTGCTGCAGGTACTGGTCGGCCTTGGCCTGCTGAGCCTGGCGGGCCACTTGTTACTGGAAGCTGCCATCGAGGTGGCCACCGACCTGGGCCTGTCCGAGCGCATCATCGGCCTGACGGTGGTTGCCATCTGCACCTCCCTGCCGGAACTGGCCGCTGCGCTGATCGCCGCCTTGCGTGGCGAACGGGAGATCGCGGTGGGCACGGTGATCGGCAGCAACCTGTTCAACCTGCTGGCCGTATTGGGCCTGACCGCACTGATCACCCCGGAGCCACTGTCGATTTCGCCTAACGCGCTGTCTTTCGATCTGCCTGTAATGCTCGGCGTTGCCGTACTGAGCCTGCCAGTGTTCTATTCCGGTTACCGCATCACTCGCGCCGAAGGCCTGGTGTTTCTTTGCCTGTACCTGGCCTACGGCCTTCATGTGGCGGCTTTTACCATGGGTATGCCGCTGGCTGGCCGCCTGGAGCGATTGATGCTGTTCTATGTACTGCCGGTGCTCGCCACAGTGCTGCTGTACACCACCGTGCGTGCCTGGCGGAGGCAGCATTGAGGGGCATGGAAGTGGCACGCGTCAGGGCCGCCAGACGCATGCCTTTAGGCTTTCATCGCCTGTGAGATCGAGCGCCGCGCGGGCGGCGCTCGATCTCACAGACGCCGAAAACCTAACGGCATACCCCTTACGAACAAACCCGATCAGCCCTTGGCCTGGCGCGCCTTCTTCATCTTGAAGGCGAGCCACAGCACAGCGATCCATGCCGGGATCAGCATTACCGAGATGCGAATTGGCGGCGTCAGGTACATCACCACCAGGATCAGCACAATGAATGCCAGGCACAGGTAGTTGGTCAGTGGGTGCCCCAGGCTTTTGTAGAAAGGGGTGATCCCGGCAGCCAACTTGGCCTTGCGGAACTTCAGGTGGGTGATACTGATGCTCGCCCAGTTGATTACCAGCGCAGACACCGCCAACGCCATCAGCAAGCCAAAGGCCCCACCCGGCATCAGGTAGTTGATCAGCACGCACAGGCCGGTCGCAAAGGCCGAGACGCCCAGCGCGGTCAGCGGCACACCGCTACGGCTTACCTTCAGCAACTGACGCGGCGCATCGCCCTGGCTAGCCAGGCCGAACAGCATACGGCTATTGGCGTACACACAGCTGTTGTACACCGAGAGCGCAGCCGTCAACACCACGATATTGAGGATGGTCGCCACCAGGTCGCTGTCCAGTTCGTGGAAGATCATCACGAACGGGCTGCCGCCCTGCACCACCTTCTGCCAAGGGTACAGCGACAACAGCACTGCCAAGGCACCGATGTAGAAAATCAGGATGCGGTACACCACCTGGTTGGTGGCCTTGGGGATGCTCTGGCGCGGGTTGTCAGCCTCGGCAGCCGTGATGCCGACCAGCTCCAGGCCACCGAACGAGAACATGATCACCGCCAGGGCCATTACCAGACCAGTGACGCCGTTAGGGAAGAAGCCGCCGTACTGCCACAGGTTGGCCACGCTGGCATCCGGGCCACCATGACCGCTGCCCAGCAACCAGGCACCAAAGCCGATCATGCTGACGATCGCAACCACCTTGACCAGGGCGAACCAGAACTCCATCTCGCCATAGACCTTTACCTGGGTCAGGTTGATCAGGTTGATCACCACGAAGAAGATCGCCGCCGTGGCCCAGGTGGGGAAGTCCGGCCACCAGTACTGCACGTAGATACCTACCGCCGTCAGCTCGGCCATGCCGACCAGCACGTACACCACCCAGTAATTCCAGCCTGAGACAAAGCCGGCAAACTCGCTCCAGTATTGGTGGGCGAAGTGGCTGAAGCTGCCGGCGACCGGCTCTTCCACCACCATTTCGCCCAGCTGGCGCATGATCAGGAAGGCCATCAGGCCGGCGATGGCGTAGCCCAGCAACACGGAGGGGCCGGCCAACTGAATGGTCTGGGCAATGCCCAGGAACAAGCCGGTACCGATGGCCCCGCCCAGCGCGATCAGCTGGATATGGCGATTCTTCAGCCCGCGCTGTAACCGCTCGGGCGTGCTCTGGTCTTGCATGAAGTGTCCTTTAGCTCAGTGAGGCAGTGTTGTTGCTGTTATTTGCAGTCAAGGATCTAGATCCATCCGCCCCACTGCAAGATGAAAATACCAATGTTGGTGGTGATCGCCGCCATTAGCGTGGTAATCACGATGATCGACGCGGCCAGTTCATGATTGCCGTTGGCCGCCCGCGCCATCACGTAGCTGGCTGCAGCGGTCGGGCTGCCCATGTACAGGAACAGGATGCCCAGGTCCGCCCCGCGAAACCCGCAAAACCAGGCCCCAAGGGTGCCGAGCAGCGGCAGCCAGAGCATTTTCACGAGGCTGGCATCGATGGCCAGCCGGCCACAGTTACGCAGCGCTGCCAGTGACAGCGTGCCACCGATACAGATCAGCGCCAGCGGCAGGGTCATCTGTGCCAGGTAGTCGCCCGAGGTCAGCAACCAGTTAGGCAGCGGCACCTGACCGTAAGCCATCGGTGCGGCCACCAGCACGCTGATGATCAGCGGGTTGCTGAAAATGCTCTTGCAGATACTCCACGGATCGGACTTGAGGTCCGGACTGTACACCGCCAGTACTACCGCTGACAGCGAGTTGTACATGAGGATGACCAGGCCTGCGAGCACCGCCCCCAGGGAAATGCCATAGTCACCGTACAGGCTGGCGGCCAGGGCCAGGCCGATCACACCGTTGTTGCCGCGGAAGGCGCCCTGGGTATAGATGCCCCGGTCGGCCATCGGGCTGCGCCAGATGGCCATGCCCCAGGCAATGCCGAAACCGGCCAGGGTGGCGAAGATGAAATACAGGAGGACACCGGGCTTGACCGCTGCGGCCAGGTCGGCGTGGTAGATGCCGAGGAACAGCAGCGCCGGCATGCAGACGTTGAACACCAGCTGCGAGGCGACACGGTTGAAGTTGTCGTCGATCAAGTGTACGCGTTTGAGCAGGACGCCCATGAACAGCATGGCGAATACCGGCGCCGTGATGTTCAGGGTCTGGATAAGAAGGGCGAGCATGCGCAAGCGATCCTGGAGGGGTTGCCGTCAGGCGGCCAATGATACGTCAACGGCCGGGATTTGCGGGGATCAAGCGCGATAAAAGGAAATGCCTTTCAGGTTTTCCGATGCCTTCACCGGCCTCTTTGCACGTAAACCCGCTTCCACAGGTACCACGCCGCAACTCATCGGCTCATACATACCTGTCAGCCATTCATGACAAGCCCGCAGCAACCCAAGCCTTGTTCAGCCGCTTCTCCCGCGCCGACGCCGCCAGCGCCATCACCCCCTGGTCACGCTGCCAGATTTGCGCCCAATGTACCGGCCCTGTCGCCAACGCCGCATCTATCTCCCCCCGCAACGCCTGGAACTGCGCAAACAACCCGCCCAGCAACAAGTGACAACCCATGCTATCGGCACACTGGCGGCTACCCTCGGCACAGCCGGCCAACAGGCCGAGCAACTGCAGGCGCAGCCCCTGCGGCCAGGCGCACTCTTGCCCCACGCCATATAACCAAGCGGTCAGCGCCGTGAGCACATACAAATCCTCCAGCGAACGGAACGGCTTCACATAGGCATCCCAACCGTCACCGGCCAGCAACTCGCACGATGCCTGCTCCAGCAGCAATCGGCCATGGCCGACTTCCGGCATCAGCGGCAGAGTTGGCAATGGCTCCAGTGTCACCCCCGGCTCCCCGGGGTAAACCACCGCCAGGCTCAGTTGCGGCGCAGCGCCAGCCGCTTCGCTACGCGCAGCCACCAGCAACCACTCCGCCTCCAGGCCAGCAGTAACGAAGTCTTTGCAACCCGACAGCCGCAGAGCATCCAGCCGTGTGTGCATGTCTGCCGGCCGCACGCTGCGCCGCTCGGTGGCACACAAGGCGCCAAGGCTGTGCGGCGCACTGGGCCACAGCACGCGAAGGGCAGCCTGGTAACCCACCAGGAAGGCCAGGCCCGGGGTGGCCATTGCACGCCCGCCCAGTACCGCCAGTTCGAACGGGGCAACCGGGCCGAGGCGCTCAAGCAGCGCGGCGTAGGTTTCGCCCAGGGTGCCTGTCGGCGCGAGGCGAAGCGGATCGTTGAGTCGTTGCAACCAGGCCATGGCACAGCTCCTTGCTGGAGGGCTTTCAGTTAAGGCTCAGGGTGTGTCACGCAAGCATCACCAAAGATTCACAGGGGTGACACTGGGTCTACCTAGGCTGACTTTGCACAACAAAGCCGACCGGCCGCAACCCTTCTTGGCTGGCTTATGGAGACTCGTAATGACTCGGATCGCTACCGCTGGCGACTACAGCACTGAACGCCGTCTGCAAGCCGAACGCCTGGTTGGCGCCGCGGCGCTGCAAGAAGCCCAAGCCTTGCGCTACAGAGTATTCAGCGCAGAATTCAAGGCCAAGCTCAAAGGTGCCGAGCAAGGCCTGGACATGGACGACTACGACGTGCACTGCCGCCACATTGGTGTACGCGACCTGAGCACCGGCGAACTGGTTGCCACCACCCGCCTGCTCGATCATCAGGCCGCCAGCAGCCTGGGCCGCTTCTACAGCGAAGAAGAGTTCAGCCTGCACGGCCTGTTGCAGCTGCAAGGCCCGATCCTCGAGCTGGGCCGGACCTGCGTGGCCCCCGACTACCGCAACGGCGGCACCATCGCCGTGCTCTGGGGTGAACTGGCCGAGGTGCTCAACGAGGGCCGCTACAGCTATCTGATGGGCTGCGCCAGCATCCCCATGCAGGACGGCGGCGTACAGGCCCATGCAGTGATGCAGCGCCTGCGTGAGCGCTACCTGTGCACCGAACACCTGCGAGCCGAGCCGAAGAAGCCGCTGCCGAAACTGGCCCTGCCCAACAACGTCATTGCCGAAATGCCACCGCTGCTCAAGGCTTACATGCGCCTGGGCGCGAAGATTTGCGGCGAGCCATGCTGGGACGAGGATTTCCAGGTGGCTGACGTGTTCATCCTGCTAAAACGCGACGAGCTGTGCCCACGCTACGCCCGCCACTTCAAGGCGGCGGTCTGATGCCGAAGTTGCGGGTACTGGCCCGCCTCATCCGACTGCTGCTGGTGCTGACGCAGGGCATGCTGATGGCCAGCATCATCGCCTTGGGAGAACGCTTGGGCTTCAAGGCGCCGATCGAACGGCGCCAGCGCTGGACCTGCCTGTTCATGAAGCGCCTGGTCGCCGCCCTACCCTTCGACGTGAAGGTAGTTGGCGAACTTCCACAGCGGCCGATGCTGTGGGTCAGCAACCATGTTTCCTGGACCGACATACCCCTGCTTGGCATGCTCACGCCGCTGTCTTTCCTGTCCAAGGCCGAAGTTCGCCATTGGCCGGTGGCCGGCTGGTTGGCGGAAAAGGCCGGCACGCTGTTCATTCGCCGTGGTGGTGGCGACAGCCAGCGCCTGCGCGAACAGATCGCCGGGCAACTGGGTCTGGCCCGCCCGCTGCTGATATTCCCCGAAGGCACCACTACCAGCGGCCGCACGTTGCGCACCTTTCATGGCCGCCTGCTGGCAGGTGCCATCGACCGTGGCGTGGCAGTGCAGCCAGTCGCTATCCAGTACCTGCGTGATGACCAGATCGACCCGGCAGCGCCGTTCATTGGGGAAGACGACCTGGTGTCGCACCTGATACGCCTGTTTGCCCTGCCGCGGGGCGAGGTATGCATCCACCTGCTGCAGCCTATCGGTAGCGTGGGCAAGGAACGTGCGGTGCTGGCATTGCAGGCGCAACAGGCGATTCACCTGGCGCTGTTTGGGGTTGAAGACGTGGAGATGGCGCCACGTCGACAGGCGCGGGCTGCCTGAATGCGTGTACTGCCTGTTCTGGCTCTTTCGCGGGTGAACCCGCTCCTACACCGAGCGCATTGCCCGTAGGACCGGGTTTACCCGCGAAGGGGCCAGTATCACCCACACACCTCTAACTGTCAGACCTCCGCCCTACCGCCGCAAACGCCTGCAGCTGCGGGTAGAACTCGCGAAAATCCGCCAGCAGCGGCTCATACAGTCGCTCCAGTTCCACCATCACCCCGGCCATCCCCTCAGGCCGTGACAAGCGCCGGGCAATGCCGTTGAACACCTGCTCCAAGGTGGCAAAATCGCCATACGCCCCTAGCCAGTCATCCGCTGCCATGAAAGGCGCAATCCGCGCCAACCGCCCAGGCAGCTCGGGCTCTGCCAGCAGTACCCGATAAAACGCGCCAGTGAACTGCTCCAGCGGCTGTTCGGCGTAGTGGCTCCAATGCCGTGCCAGGCAATGGTCGAAAAACACGTCCAGAACGATGCCGGCAAAGCGCCGCCGCTCGCGCGGAAAACGTGCCAGAGCCGCTAGCACCAACGGGTGCTGGTCGGTGTAACTGTCGATATGCCGGTGCAGCCGGATGGCCGCCTCCAGCG
The DNA here is from genome assembly GCF_036630035.1 of Pseudomonas sp. LTR0. Taxonomy (NCBI): domain Bacteria; kingdom Pseudomonadati; phylum Pseudomonadota; class Gammaproteobacteria; order Pseudomonadales; family Pseudomonadaceae; genus Pseudomonas; species Pseudomonas sp. LTR0. Next base: position 952,881 of record NZ_CP123734.1, on the reverse strand, counting down.
CAGGCGGAAAGCGCCCTTCCAACGAGCCTTTGACAAAGTCGCCATAAAGGCTGCCAAGCAGTTGTTGCGGCGCCGGGCCGCCCAGGTGCAAGTGTGCGAGGTAGTTCATGAGCGCAGTCTAGCATCGCCACCCAGCATATCGTTATAACGCGATATATCGATTCGTGCTCAGCTCAGAACGCCTTCGTATTTGTATATCGGAATTCAGCGAATTATATTTCGTCCTATCGCGATATACCGCTACAGCGAGCCTCAAACCATGCCACTCGATCTCGACGAAATCATAAAAGCACTGGCCCACCCGGTCAGGCGAGAAATTCTCAGCTGGCTGAAAGACCCGGCAACCCAGTTCCCAGACCAGTACCACAGCACCGAAAACGGTGTGTGTGCCGGGCAAATCGACCAGCGCTGCGGCCTGTCGCAGTCGACGGTCTCTGCCCACCTGGCCACGTTGCAGCGCGCCGGGCTTATCAGCAGCCAGAAGATTGGCCAATGGCACTTTTTCAAACGCGACGAAGCCACCATCCAGGCGTTCCTCGAACAACTGCGCCAAGCACTTTGACAAGGCAGGTAACCGCTATGACCACGCTTTTCGATCCAATCAAACTGGGCGACCTGCAACTGCCCAACCGTATCATCATGGCCCCGCTCACCCGCTGCCGCGCCGATGAAGGCCGCGTGCCCAATGCGCTGATGGCCGAATACTACGTACAGCGTGCCAGCGCCGGGCTGATCCTCAGCGAGGCCACTTCGGTCAGCCCCATGGGCGTCGGCTACCCAGATACCCCCGGCATCTGGAACGATGAACAGGTCCGTGGCTGGAACAATGTGACAAAGGCCGTACATGCCGCAGGCGGACGCATCTTCCTGCAGCTGTGGCACGTGGGCCGAATCTCCCACCCCAGCTATCTGAATGGCGAACTGCCTGTAGCCCCCAGCGCGATCCAACCCAAGGGCCATGTGAGCCTGGTGCGCCCACTGAGTGACTACCCCACCCCACGAGCACTGGAAACCGAAGAAATCAGCGACATCGTCGAGGCCTACCGCAGCGGTGCCGAAAATGCCAAGGCTGCCGGTTTTGATGGTGTGGAGATCCATGGCGCCAACGGTTACCTGCTCGACCAGTTCCTGCAAAGCAGCACCAACCAGCGCACCGACCGTTACGGCGGCTCGCTGGAGAACCGCGCGCGCCTGCTGCTGGAGGTGACCGATGCGGCCATTGAAGTGTGGGGCGCGCAGCGCGTAGGTGTGCACCTGGCACCGCGTGCCGACGCCCATGACATGGGCGACGCCGACCGCGCCGAGACCTTCACCTATGTGGCCCGAGAGCTGGGCAAGCGCGGCATCGCCTTTATCTGCTCGCGGGAGCGGGAAGCCGATGACAGCATCGGGCCGCTGATCAAAGAGGCATTCGGTGGCCCGTACATTGTCAACGAGCGTTTCGACAAGGCCAGTGCCAATTCCGCCCTGGCCAGTGGCAAAGCAGATGCCGTGGCGTTTGGTGTGCCGTTCATCGCCAACCCCGACCTGCCGGCACGGCTGGCAGCCGATGCGCCGTTGAACGAGGCACATCCCGAAACTTTCTATGGCAAGGGGCCGGTGGGTTACATCGATTATCCGCGGTTGTGATCGAGAGCCGTTCGCGGGCACGCCCGCTCCCACCGGTACAGCGAAAAGCTTGAAAGCTGTTCTTGATCCTGTGAGAGCGGGCGTGCCTGCGAATAAGGCTCAGCTGATGTCACGGACGAGCGTTGATCTGTTGCTGCAGGTTCTGAATCTGGCTTTGCAGCGTGTTCAGGTTACGCGTCATCTGCGCCCGGAAGGCATCGAACTCCTTCACCGAAGCACCACTGGAGGACGCCGCAGCCGGGCGGTTGTCGATCTGGCTCTTGAGCACGACCATGTCCTGCTCCAGGCTCTGGATAGCCGCACTCGGGTTGCCCTGCTTCTTCAGTGCTGCCACCTCGCCACCCAAACTCTTGAGCTGGCCGTCCAGCTTGCCGCCATCAACCTGTGCAGCCTTCAGCGCGGCAACCTGCTCGTTCAGGCTCTTTAACTGGGCATCCAGCTTGCCACCATCGACCTGACCCGAACGCAACGCCGCCAGCTCGCCATTCACCAGCTTCAACTGCGCCTGCAACTGGCTTTGCAGCTCGGTCACGGCCTTCTGCTGTTCTCGCGTATCGGCCAGCACCTGCTCCAGACGCTTGCCCAGGTCGCCGGTCTGACCGGCAACACCCTTCTGCAACTGGCGCAGCTGTAGCTTCAATGCCTCAGTGCTGGTAGTGGCGCCTGACTCGGTGGCCGCCACCTTGCCACTGATCGCCTGAAGGCGGCCAGCCGCCTCCTCACTGATGCGGGCAAAGCTTTCCTGGGTGGCCACCAGTTGCTGCTCCATCAGCGAGATCTGCTGGAAACTCCACCAGCCCAGGCCCGCCAACGCGATGAAGGAGGCTCCGATCAACGCCCACAACGGCGCCGTGCTGGCCCCGCGGGCGGCTTTCTGGCGGCTGCGCATCACATGCGCCGGCATCAGTTCGTCATCATCAACCGTTCCCGCCCGCAAAGTTGGCACGTCATCAAAGTCATCGTGAACATGGTTACGCATGGATACATTCAACCGCCGAAGTCACATAGAGGCACGAGTATAAACCGCCAGCGCGGCGCATTGATGACCATTGTCAGCCGGGCGGCAAATGCTTCCACCAGCTGCAGAACTCATCCACCGCCGTCCACAGGCTGACCTTGGGCTGGTAGTCCAGATACTGCCGGGCACGGCTGATATCCAGGGTGAAATCACGGCTCATCACCTGCATCCCCAGGCGCGACAAGGTCGGTTGCGGGCGCCCTGGCCATAACATGCAGGCCGCCTCGTTCAGGGCGGCCAGGCTATAGGCAAGGCCATAGGAACGGTAGCGGGTCACCTGGGGAAGCTGCATCTGGCGCATCACGTAGTTGACCACGTCCCACAGCGGCAGTGGCTGACCGTTGCTTATGTTGTAAGCCTGGCCCAGCGCCCGATCATCAGCGAACAATGCACTTAGCAGCGCCTCGTTGAGGTTGTGCACACTGGTGAAATCGACCTTGTTCAGGCCGTTGCCGATGATCGCCACACGCCCTTTGCGCTGCATTTGCATCAGCCGCGGAAAGATACTGGCATCGCCAGCGCCGGTGACGAAGCGCGGGCGCAGCGCCAGCACTTCCAGACCGAACTCCTGGGCACCGAACACTTTCTGCTCGGCCAGGTACTTGGTTTGCCCATAGTGATCGTGAAAGCGACGCGGCACCTGGTCTTCACGGATGTCCAGACGCGAACGGCCATTGAAATAGATCGACGGCGAAGACAGGTGCACCAGGCGCCGTACATGCTCTTTCAGGCAGCCCTCGACCACGTTTTCGGTAACCACCACGTTGCCCTGGTAGAACTCCTGATAGCGTCCCCAGTTACCCACCGCGCCAGCGCAGTGCACCACGGCTTCGACACCCTGACACAAACGCCGGGCCAACTCGGCGTCCCCCAGATCGCCCGGGATGAACTGTGCGCCACGCTTGACCAGGTGCTCGACCCCTTCGGCACGGCGGCCGCTGACACGCACGTCCAGGCCTTGCTCCAGAGCGAAACGCGCAAAGCGCCCGCCAATGAAGCCACTCGCGCCGGTGACCAGAATTCGCATGTAACACTCCGTCTTGCCAGATTTCAGATGCAACTGACGCTAGCCATGACTACAAGGGCACCAGCCAGTGCTGTGCGGTGTGCCGCAAGTGGTCAGTCAGTTGCGCAAGCAATTGCCCGCCATTGCGCCAATGATGCCAGTACAGCGGCACATCGATGGGGGTATCGCGACAGATTTCCACCAATTGCCCACTGGCCAATTGCTCCCGGGCCTGCAGTTCGGGCACCAGGCCCCACCCCAATCCTGCCTCTGTCATACGCAGGAAGCCTTCGGATGAAGGGCACAGGTGGTGCAGAAAACCACCCTCCATGCCCAGCGATGCCAGGTAGCGGTGCTGCAGGAAATCGTCCGGGCCGTACACGATCGCCGGGGTACGGGCCAGGCGGCTGGCGACAAAACCTTGGGGGAAGTGCCGCGCCATGAACACGGGACTGGCCAGCGCCCGGTAGCGCATGGCCCCCAGTGGCAAACTGCGTGCTCCGGCTACCGGTCGCTCACTCCCACACAGGCAGGCTGCCACCTCGCCGGCACGCATGCGTTTAAGCCCCACTTCCTGGTCCTCTACCACCAGCTCGGTCAGCACGTTCTGTTGTGCGCAGAAGTTGCCCACCGCGCCAGCCCACCAGGTGGCCAGGCTATCGGCGTTGAGGGCGATGCGCAGGCGCTCCGGCATGCCCTCTTCGTCCAGCGCCGGTACCTGGCGCTGCAGGTCGCGCTCGAGCAGGCGCACCTGCTGCACATGGTTGAGTAGCTGGCGGCCGACTTCGGTCGTGCCGGGCGGCGTGGCACGTACCAGGACCGGCTGGCCGACCCGCGCCTCAAGCAACTTGATGCGCTGGGAAATGGCCGACTGCGACAAGCCCAATACCTGAGCTGCACGCTCGAAACCGCCTTGTTCGATCACTGCCGCAAGGGCAGCCAGCAGTTTGTAGTCGAACATCGATTTTCCTAATGGGTGATCAGCTTTATTTGTTTTTCTTATACAGCGCCGAACATCACAATGGCCAGCATCTTCCGTGACCCTTTTTGGAGAGCCCTGCCATGTGGCAAAGCTATCTCAATGGCATGCTGGTGGCCTTCGGCCTGATCATGGCCATCGGCGCCCAGAACGCCTTCGTCCTCGCCCAGAGCCTGCGCCGTGAGCATCATCTGCCGGTGGCAGCGCTGTGCATCGTCTGTGATGCCATCCTCGTAGCCGCCGGGGTGTTCGGCCTGGCCACCGTGCTGGCGCACAACCCGACCTTGCTGGCAATTGCCCGCTGGGGCGGCGCGGTGTTCCTGATCTGGTACGGCGCCAAGGCGCTGCGCAGCGCCTGCTCCAAGCAGAGCCTGCAGCACCAGCAGGGCCAGGGCGTCCGTTCCCGTCGCGCCGTGCTGCTCAGCGCCCTGGCGGTGACCCTGCTGAACCCGCACGTGTACCTCGACACCGTGTTGCTGATCGGCTCGCTGGGCGCCCAACAGTCCGCCCCTGGCGCCTACGTGGCCGGTGCGGCCAGCGCTTCGCTGCTGTGGTTCTCGACCCTGGCCATTGGCGCGGCCTGGCTGGCACCGTGGCTGGCGCGGCCGGCGACCTGGCGGATGCTCGACCTGATGGTGGCAGTGATGATGTTTGCAGTGGCTGCGCAACTGATCTTCAACTGACCTCGGGGTTTGGCGCGCCATATTCATCGACTGCAAGATCGAGCGGCATTCGGTCTCACATTTGACACCGGCGCAAGGGCGAGCCGCCGGTCGGCTCAGCCCAACCCCTCCGGAACCTCTATTCCCTATGTTTGTTGCGTGGTTATGCGCCGGGCCCGGTGCTATGATCCAGCGCTTGCGTCGCAAAGAGTACAGACTCGCCGACGCTTATCGGGCCGCCCGTGATCGGCCTTGCGCAAACCGCAAACAGACCTGAATCAGGAGATCCACCATGGCTTTTGAATTGCCGCCGCTGCCGTACGCCCACGATGCCCTGCAGCCGCACATCTCCAAGGAAACCCTGGAGTATCACCACGACAAGCACCACAACACCTATGTCGTGAACCTGAACAACCTGGTCCCAGGCACCGAATTCGAAGGCAAGACCCTGGAAGAGATCGTCAAGAGCTCTTCGGGCGGCATCTTCAACAACGCCGCTCAAGTCTGGAACCACACCTTCTACTGGAACTGCCTGTCGCCAAACGGCGGCGGCCAGCCGACCGGTGCACTGGCTGACGCCATCAACGCCGCTTTCGGTTCCTTCGACAAATTCAAGGAAGAGTTCACCAAGACTTCGGTTGGCACCTTCGGTTCCGGCTGGGGCTGGCTGGTGAAGAAAGCTGACGGTTCCCTGGCCCTGGCCAGCACCATCGGCGCCGGCTGCCCACTGACCAGCGGCGACACCCCGCTGCTGACCTGCGACGTCTGGGAACACGCCTACTACATCGACTACCGCAACCTGCGTCCGAAGTACGTCGAGGCGTTCTGGAACCTGGTCAACTGGGCCTTCGTTGCCGAGCAGTTCGAAGGCAAGACCTTCAAGGCCTGAGCCATTCAGCCTTGATCAAGAAACCCGGCCATGTGCCGGGTTTTTTTGTGCCTGTATTGCCCGCAAGGAGGCTGCCACGGTTTTGCTTGCTCAGCCCGCATACCACGCTAACATCAAACCTCTGGAAGATTGATACAGCGCATTCAAGTTGCGGGGTCAGGCAACCGATACACTGCTAATGGTCGGCCGGTAGTGTATCGTCATCGTTGATGGCAAAATGATGCCATGCGCATGGATTAAGGAAACCCCATTGAAGCTGGAATTGCGGAACAGCTTGTCGGTCAAGTTGCTCAGGGTCGTGCTGCTGTCGGCGCTGGCGGTCGGCGTCGTGCTCAGCTGTGCGCAAATCATCTACGACACCTACAAGACCCGCCAAGCCGTGAACAATGATGCCCAGCGCATCCTCGACATGTTCCGCGACCCTTCGACCCAGGCGGTGTACAGCCTCGACCGTGAAATGGGCATGCAGGTCATCGAAGGCCTGTTCCAGGACGAGTCAGTGCGCATGGCCTCCATTGGCCATCCCAACGAAACCATGCTGGCAGAAAAGTCCCGCCCGCTGCAGGACATGTCCATGCGCTGGCTCACCGACCTCATCCTCGGCCAGGAACGCACCTACACTACGCAACTGGTCGGTCGTGGCCCTTACAGCGAATACTACGGCGACCTCAGCATTACCCTCGACACCTCGTCCTACGGTAAAGATTTCCTGATCAACGCGGTGATCATCTTCATTTCCGGCGTACTGCGGGCCATGGCAATGGGCCTGGTGCTGTACCTGGTCTACCACTGGCTGCTGACCAAACCGCTGTCGAAGATCATCGAGCATCTCACCCAGATCAACCCTGACCGCCCCAGCCAGCACCAGATACCGCTGCTCAAGGGCCACGAGAAAAACGAACTGGGCCTGTGGGTGAACACCGCCAACCAGTTGCTGGCCTCGATCGAACGCAACACCCATCTGCGCCACGAAGCGGAAAACAGCCTGCAACGCATGGCCCAGTATGATTTCCTCACCGGCCTGCCCAACCGCCAGCAACTGCAGCAGCAACTGGACAAGATCCTCATCGACGGCGGCCGCCTGCAGCACCGCGTGGCAGTGCTGTGCTTAGGCCTGGACGACTTCAAGGGCATCAACGAACAATTCAGCTACCAGGTCGGTGACCAGTTGCTGCTGGCCCTGGCCGACCGGCTACGCGCCCACAGTGGCCGCCTGGGCGCCCTGGCGCGGCTGGGCGGTGACCAGTTCGCCCTGGTACAGGCCAATATCGAGCAGCCCTACGAGGCTGCCGAACTGGCGCAGAGCATCCTCGACGACCTGGAAGTGGCGTTCGACCTCGACCACGAGCAAATCCGCCTGCGCGCGACCATCGGCATCACCCTGTTCCCCGAAGACGGCGACAGCACCGAAAAACTGCTGCAAAAAGCCGAACAGACCATGACCCTGGCCAAAGTCCGTTCGCGCAACCGCTACCAGTTCTATATCGCCAGCGTCGACAGCGAGATGCGTCGCCGTCGCGAACTGGAAAAGGACCTGCGTGAAGCCCTGCCGCGCAACCAGTTGTACCTGGTGTACCAGCCACAGATCAGTTACCGCGACCACCGCGTGGTTGGCGTAGAGGCCCTGCTGCGCTGGCAGCACCCGGAACTGGGCATGGTGCCACCCGACCAGTTCATCCCCTTGGCCGAGCAGAATGGCAGCATCATCAGCATCGGCGAATGGGTACTTGATCAGGCCTGCCGACAACTGCGCGAATGGCACGACCAGGGCTTCAGCGACCTGCGCATGGCGGTCAACCTGTCAACCGTGCAACTGCACCACAGCGAGCTGCCACGGGTGGTCAACAACCTGCTGCAAGCCTATCGCCTACCACCGCGCAGCCTGGAACTGGAAGTCACTGAAACCGGCCTGATGGAAGACATCAGTACCGCCGCCCAGCACCTGTTGAGCCTGCGCCGCTCCGGGGCGCTGATTGCCATCGACGACTTCGGCACTGGCTACTCGTCCCTCAGCTATCTGAAGTCGCTGCCGCTGGACAAGATCAAGATCGACAAGAGCTTCGTTCAGGACCTGCTCGACGACGATGACGACGCCACAATCGTTCGCGCCATCATCCAGCTGGGCAAGAGCCTGGGGATGCAGGTGATCGCCGAGGGCGTGGAAACCGCCGAACAGGAAACCTACATCGTTGCCCAGGGTTGCCACGAGGGCCAGGGCTACCACTACAGCAAGCCGCTTTCGGCCCGTGAACTGACTCACTTCCTCAAACAAGCGCAACGCAGCCGGGTTTCGGTTTCCTGAGGCCACCTGCCCGGTTACAGGCCGTGACCCGGATTTACACGAATTGCGCGCCCGCCCCTTTACAGCAAATGCAAATCTTTCGCATGATGTTGTAGTTTCGCGTGCCACGGCGCACGGTCCACCCCTTGGTCCAACCACACGATGCAGGAAAACCAATAATGATTCGAATGCCTCTGGCCTCCGCCAGTCTGCTGGCCATTGCCATCGCCCTCGCCGGTTGCGGTGAAGGCAAGGACGAAAAAGCCGCCGCGGCGCAAGCCCAGGCACCTGCTGCTGCCACCGCCGCTGCTGCGCCAGGCGCTGTCGACGAAGCAGCCGGCAAAGCCGTGGTCAAGCATTACACCGACATGGTCTACGCCGTGTACAGCGACTCGCTGAGCACTGCCAAGACGCTGCAGACCGCAGTCGACGCGTTCCTGGCCAAGCCCAACGACGAAACCCTGAAGGCCGCCAAGCAAGCCTGGTTTGCCGCACGCGTACCGTACCTGCAGAGCGAAGCCTTCCGCTTTGGCAACACCATCATCGACGACTGGGAAGGCCAGGTGAACGCCTGGCCCCTGGACGAAGGCCTGATCGACTATGTCGACAAGAGCTACGAGCACGCCTTGGGCAACCCGGCGGCCAGCGCCAACATCATTGCCAACACCGAGATCCAGGTGGGTGAAGAGAAGGTCGACGTCAAGGACATCACCCCCGAAAAACTGGCTGGCCTGAACGAGCTGGCTGGCTCCGAAGCCAACGTTGCCACGGGCTATCACGCCATCGAGTTCCTGCTCTGGGGCCAGGACCTGAACGGTACCGGCCCAGGCGCTGGCAACCGTCCGGCATCCGACTACCTGGAAGGCCAGGGCGCTACTGGCGGCCACAATGACCGCCGCCGTGCCTACCTGAAAGCGGTTACCGACCTGCTGGTCACCGACCTCGAAGAGATGGTCGGCAACTGGGCACCGAACGTCGCCGACAACTACCGCGCCAAGCTGGAAGCCGAGCCTGTCAACGACGGCCTGCGCAAGATGCTGTTCGGCATGGGCAGCCTGTCGCTGGGCGAACTGGCGGGTGAGCGCATGAAAGTTTCGCTGGAAGCCAACTCGCCGGAAGACGAGCAGGACTGCTTCAGCGACAACACCCACTACTCGCACTTCTACGACGCCAAGGGCATCCGCAACGTCTACCTGGGCGAGTACACCCGCCCGGACGGCACCAAGCTGACCGGCCCTAGCCTTTCGTCGCTGGTCGCCAAGGTTGACCCAGCCGCCGATGCAACCCTCAAGGCCGACCTGGAAGCCACCGAGGCCAAGCTTCAGGTAATCGTCGACCATGCCCTCAAAGGCGAGCACTACGACCAGCTGATCGCCGCCGACAATGCTGCAGGTAACCAGGTCGTGCGTGACGCAATCGCCGCACTGGTCAAGCAGACCGGGGCGATTGAGCAGGCCGCGGGCAAGCTGGGTATTGCCAACCTGAACCCGGACACTGCGGATCACGAGTTCTGATCCTGCTGTAGCGCTTCAACGCAAACGCCCGGCCTTGTGCCGGGCGTTTTCATTTGCTGCCGGGTAAAACGCTTCCTGCTGCCTGGCGTACGCGCAGATGCTCATCCTGTAGGCCTTCGATCAAAGCTAACAGGAGGCACAGTGCTGCAGATTCTTGATGTCTGGGGCGAAGGCCGAATCGTCCAACGCATGAATGGGGGGGACCTCATTACCGGATTCAACGATGCGTACAACCTGAACAAGGCCGGCCAGCTCATCTCCAACGGGCCGTTCGCAGGCGGGCACATTCCCAACCTCATCGTCGTATACGAATACGATGCTCCGGACTTTCCCCTCGACGACCATGCAGTCCCTCACGTGACGCTGATGGGCGCTCCGATTACCCACCACGTGGCCGAGGAAATGTGCCGGGTAGTTGCCCGCCCCGGCAAGATCTACCTGTACGACCCCAACGAAACCGACCGCCGGATGTTCGAAGCGGTCGCCAGTGACCAAGGGCTGCAACTGCTCGGTCGCTTTCATCCCGCCGAGCTCGACCCCCCGTTCAACGAAATCACCTTGCTCGCGGCCTATGTCTATCGCGCCCCGACTAGCCCCTTACCCCGCCCGAAAACTGAACATTAAGAGGAAACACCACATGGCCAACGTCACCTACTTGCGCTCCATCGCCAATAACACCCCTTATACCTTGACCCTGATCGACGGTGAAAACCGCAGCAACAGCCTGGCAGTCGGCGCCCAGCACGTCTGGAATGGCTCGCTGGCCATCCCATGGATCGGCAGATCGACTGAGAACCACAAGGCCTTGCGCCTGATCCTCGGCCCGTCTGCCGACACCAGCATCTGGATATTCCAGGACTACTGGCAACCTGCGCACGAGGACGCAGTCAAGTGCATTACTGCCTCTTCCATGGAATACACCAGCGAACAAGTCATCGAAGTCACCGGCGATAATCGCGGTGGCGGCAACAAAAACCTGATCGTCAACCTGGTCAACCGAAACTTCATGCTCTATATGGCCTGACCAACTGCGCTCGCGGCAATTTCATCAAGCAAACGCAAATTGCTCTTATTCAATGATCCTGGGCCTGCTAAGCTGCACGCCGGTTTTTCGCTCACGCCCAGGATTTTCGATGTCCTTGTCGCTGTCCCGACTCCCTCCCCTGCTGCTGGCCTGTGCCCTGGCCGCCTGTGACGACGCCCCGCGTTTCACCCACGCCGAGCCCGGCGAAGCGTTATCGGGTGGCAAGGCGACCGTGCAGCGCAGCGATCGCAATGCCTATTCCCTGCCCTCGGCCAACCTCTCGCCAGAGCAGCGCCTGGACTTCGCCGTTGGCAACAGCTTCTTTCGCAACCCCTGGGTGATTGCCCCGTCCACCACCACCGCGCGTGATGGTCTGGGCCCGCTGTTCAATACCAACGCCTGTCAGAACTGCCACGTGCGCGATGGCCGTGGCCACCCACCAGAGCCGGGTGACAGCAACGCGGTGGGTATGCTGGTGCGCTTGTCGATCCCCGACCAACCCTACCTGGCCAAAGTGATCGAGCGCCTCGGCGTGGTGCCAGAGCCAGTCTATGGCACCCAGTTGCAGGACATGGCCGTCCCCGGCGTGGCGCCGGAAGGCAAGGTGCGGGTCAGCTACTCCAGCGAAACCTTGTCATTCAAGGACGGCCACCAGGTCGAGTTGCGCAAGCCAGCCCTGCAAATTACCCAGCTCGGCTATGGTGTGATGCACCCCGACACGCGCTTTTCGGCGCGGGTGGCACCACCGATGATCGGCCTGGGCCTGCTTGAAGCTATCCCCGAAGCCGACCTGCTGGCCAACGAAGACCCGGACGACCGCAACCGCGATGGCATCCGCGGGCGGGCCAACCGTGTATGGGACGATGCCCAGGGTAAAACGGTGATCGGCCGCTTCGGCTGGAAAGCCGGGCAGCCCAACGTCAACCAGCAGAACGTGCACGCCTTTGCCGGCGACATGGGTCTGACCAGCACCCTGCAGCCCAAGGACGATTGCACCCCGGCCCAAACCGCCTGCCTGTCCGCACCTAACGGCGACGGGGCCGATGGCGAGAAAGAAGTCAGCGACAACATCCTGCGCCTGGTCACGTTCTACACCCGCAACCTGGCTGTGCCGGCCCGCCGCGACGTCGGCTCGCCACAGGTACTGGCGGGCAAGAATCTGTTCTACCAGGCGGGTTGCCAAGGTTGCCACACACCGCAGTTCACCACCGCCGCCGACGCCGCCGAACCAGAGTTGGCCAACCAGGTCATCCGCCCCTACAGCGACCTGCTGCTGCATGACATGGGCCCGGGGCTGGCCGACGAGCGCACCGAATTTGCCGCCAACGGCCAGGACTGGCGCACCGCGCCGCTGTGGGGCATCGGCCTGAGCGAAACGGTCAGTGGCCACAGCCAGTTCCTGCATGACGGCCGCGCCCGCAACCTGCTTGAAGCCGTGCTGTGGCACGGTGGCGAAGCCGAGGCGGCACGCAACTTCGTACTCACTTTCAATGCCGAGCAGCGCGCCGCGTTGCTGGCGTTCCTGAACTCACTTTAAACGCGCAAAGGAGCCGGGCATGTTCCGACCCAAACTGTTGTTCACAAGCCTCGCCGCACTCGCCCTCGGTGCCTGCTCGCCACAAGACCCGCAAGCAGTGACCTCCGCCGCTATCGCCAACCAGGTGATCCTGCCTACCTACAGCCGCTGGGTCGAAGCCGACCGTACGTTGGCTGCCAGCGCCCTGGCCTACTGCGAAGGCAAGGAAAGCCTGGACAAAGCCCGCGCCGACTTCCTCAACGCACAAAAAGCCTGGGCCGAGCTTCAGCCGCTGCTGGTCGGCCCGTTGGCCGAAGGCAACCGCGCCTGGCAGGTACAGTTCTGGCCCGACAAGAAAAACCTGGTCGGCCGTCAGGTCGAGCAACTGGTCAACGGCGACAAGCCAGTTGATGCTGAGGCTTTGGGCAAGTCCAGCGTAGTGGTACGTGGCCTGTCGGCCTATGAGTACATCCTGTTCGACAGCAAGCCGGACATCGCCACTGCCGAGCAGAAGGCCCGCTACTGCCCGCTGCTGGTGGCCATCGGCGCGCACCAGAAGGCCTTGGCAGAGGAAATCCTCAAAGGCTGGAACAGCACCGACGGCATGCTCTCGCAGATGACCAAGTTCCCCAACCAGCGCTACGCCGACTCCCACGAGGCGATCGCCGATCTGCTGCGCGCCCAGGTTACCGCTCTGGACACCCTGAAGAAGAAGCTCGGCGCACCGATGGGCCGTCAGAGCAAGGGCATCCCGCAGCCGTTGCAGGCCGAGGCCTGGCGCAGCCACAATTCGATGAACAGCCTGCAGGCCAGCCTCAAGGCCGCCGAAGCCGTCTGGGTCGGGGTAGACAACCAGGGCCTGCGCGGCCTGTTGCCCAGCGGTCAGAAAGCGCTGGCGGACAAGATCGACGCCGCCTACGCTACCTCGCTCAAGTTGCTGGCCGATAACCAGAAAACGCTGGGTGAGCTGCTGGCCGACGACGCCGGTCAGCAAACCCTCAACCAGATCTACGACAGCCTCAACGTCGTCCATCGCCTGCACGAAAGCGATCTGGCCAAGGCACTGAACATCCAGCTGGGCTTCAATGCCAACGACGGTGACTGATCATGCTGCGACGCCAGGCACTCAAACTCGGTAGCGTATTGCTCAGTGCCCTCACCTTGGGCGGCTGGAGCCTGTTCCGCAACAAAGGCAGCGAACCCTTGCTGCTCTCGGCGCGTGACAACGGCAACGGCCAGCACTTTGCCGTAGGTTTTCGCCTGGACGGCACACAGGTGTTCAGCACCCAGGTCGCTCAGCGTTGCCATGCCATCATCCACCACCCCGAGCAGCCAATCGCCCTGTTCGTCGCCCGCCGCCCTGGTACCGAAAGCTACCTGATCGACCTGCGTGACGGGCGCCTGCTGCAAACGGTAGCCTCGCAGCCTAACCGGCACTTCTATGGCCATGCCGTGGTACACAAAGACGGCGAATGGCTGTATGCCACCGAAAACGACACCACCGACCCGGGGCGGGGCGTGCTTGGCGTGTACCGTTTCGAAGGCGAGCGCCTGGTGCACACTGGCGAGATACCGACCCACGGTATCGGCCCGCACGAGGTTGCCTGGCTGCCCGACGGCGAAACGCTGGTCGTGGCCAATGGCGGTATCCGTACCGAAGCCGAAAGCCGTGTCGAGATGAACCTCGATGCCATGCAACCTAGCCTGGTGCTGATGCAGCGTGACGGCACCCTGCTGAGCAAGGAAACCCTGGCCCAGCAGATGAACAGCGTGCGACACCTGGCAGTGGCCAGCGATGGCACCATCGCCGCCTGCCAGCAGTTCATGGGCGATGCCGATGAAACTGCCGAGCTGCTGGCGATCAAGCGCCCGGGCGAGCCATTCAAGGCCTTTCCGGTGCCGGAGCGGCAACTGCAAGCCATGGCCCAATACACCGCAAGCGTTGCCATCCACAGCGAGCTGCGGCTGGTAGCGCTGACGGCGCCGCGGGCCAATCGCCTGTTCGTCTGGGACCTGGACAGCGGCGCGGTGCGGCTGGATGCCCCGATGCCCGACTGCGCAGGCGTTGGCGCAGTGAAGGACGGCTTTGTCGTCACCTCCGGGCAGGGCCGTTGCCGGTTCTACGATTGCCGCAAGGCCGAACTGGTCGGGCAACCGATGAACCTGCCGTCCGGTTTCTGGGACAACCACCTGCATCTCGTCTGATTTTTCTGTTGCATTCACTGCCTCTTTCGCGGCTAAAGCCGATTCCACAGGGTTCTACACGGTCCCTGTGGGAGCGGTTTTAGCCGCGAAAAGGCCGGCACAGGCATTTCACACCCCTCCTCCCGAAAAACAGTCAATACTTCCCCCATCCACACGTGGGCAGGATCGCCCGTTGTCGTGTAGAAACGAATAACAACTGCATCCAAGGAACCGGACCTATGCTGCGCCGCCGCATGCTCATCATGTTGGCCGTTGTTCTGCTGATTCTGCTGGCCCTGGGGGGTTACAAAGCCTTCTCGATCTACCAGCAGATCCAGATGTTCACTGCCCCCAGACCGCCCATCACCGTGGCGGCTGCCATGGCCGAACAGCGCCAGTGGCAAGAGCGCCTCCCCGCGGTCGGCAGCCTCAAAGCGCTGCAGGGCGTGGATCTGAGCCTGGAGGTGGAAGGCATCGTCAAATCCCTGCACTTCGACTCAGGCCAGCAGGTCAAGGCCGGGCAACTGCTATTGCAGCTCAACGACGATCAGGAAACAGCCCTGCTCGGCACCGCCCAGGCCGACCTGGGCCTGGCCAAGGTCGATTTCGGCCGTGGCAGCCAGCTGGTCGGCGATTCGGCCATCTCCCGCGGCGAATTTGACCGCCTTTCCTCCCAGTACCGGCGCAACCAGGCAGTGGTCGAGCAGCTCAGGGCGCAGAAGATCAAGAAGAGACTCAATGCACCTTTCAGCGGCACCATCGGCATCCGCCAGGTAGACATCGGCCAGTACCTGGCCGCCGGCACGGTGATCGCCACCCTGCAAGACACGTCCAGCCTGTACGTAGACTTCAACGTGCCGGAACAGGCCCTGCCACACCTGAGCCTGGGCCAGCAGGTGCTGGTGCAAGTGGCCGCCTATCCGGGCCAGCGCTTCCCCGCCAACCTCAGCGCCATCAACCCCAAGGTCGAGGAAACCACGCGCAACCTGCTGGTACGCGCCACCATGGCCAACCCCGACGGCAAACTGCTGCCAGGCATGTTCGCCAGCCTGTTGATCCTGCTGCCCAACCCGCAGCCGCAAGTGGTGGTGCCGGAAAGCGCCATTACCTACACCCTGTATGGCAACTCGGTGTATGTCGTCTCACCGAAAAAGGACAAGAACGGCAAGCAGGAAAACGACGACAAGGGCCAACCCCTGCTGATCGCCGAACAGCGCACAGTACAGACTGGCGAGCGCCGAGACGGTGTGGTTGTGGTCAGCAAAGGCCTGCAGGCCGGGGAACAGGTGGTCACCGCAGGGCAGCTGAAACTCACCCCCGGTGCCGCGATACGCATTGGCCAGGACAACGCTCTCAAGCCCGAACCGGGCGCAGCGGCCAAGGACTGACAGGAGGCTGGCATGGCGTTCACCGACCCGTTCATCCGCCGCCCGGTGCTGGCCAGCGTGGTCAGCCTGCTGATTCTGCTGCTCGGCTTCCAGGCCTGGAACAAGCTGCAGATCCGCCAGTACCCGCAAATGGAAAACGCCCTGATCACGGTCACCACTGCCTACCCCGGGGCCAACGCCGAAACCATCCAGGGCTACATCACCCAACCATTGCAGCAGAGCCTGGCCAGTGCCGAAGGCATCGACTACATGACCTCGGTGAGCCGGCAGAACTTCTCGATCATTTCCATTTACGCGCGCATTGGCGCCGACAGCGACCGACTGTTCACCGAGCTGCTGGCCAAGGCCAATGAGGTGCGCAACAAGTTACCCCAGGACTCCGAAGACCCGGTACTGAGCAAGGAAGCTGCCGACGCCTCGGCGCTGATGTACGTCAGCTTCTACAGCAAGGAAATGAGTAACCCGCAGATCACCGACTACCTGTCACGGGTTATCCAGCCCAAGCTGGCCACCTTGCCGGGCATGGCCGAGGCGGAGATCCTCGGCAACCAGGTGTTTGCCATGCGTTTGTGGCTGGACCCGGTGAAACTGGCCGGTTTCGGCCTTTCGGCTACCGACGTGACCAATGCCGTACGCCGCTACAACTTCCTTTCCGCCGCAGGCGAGGTCAAAGGCGAATACGTGGTCACCAGCGTCAACGCCAGTACCGAGCTGAAGTCGGCCGAGGCGTTCGCCGCCCTGCCGCTCAAGACCAGCGGTGACAGCCGCGTGCTGCTGGGCGACGTGGCGCGGGTCGAGATGGGCGCAGAAAACTACGACACGGTCAGCTCGTTCGACGGCACCCCGTCGGTCTATATCGGCATCAAGGCCACCCCGGCCGCCAACCCGCTGGATGTCATCAAGGAAGTGCGGCGCATCATGCCAGAGCTGGAAAGCCAGCTGCCCTCGGCACTGAAAGTGTCGATTGCCTACGACGCCACGCGGTTCATCCAGGCTTCGATCGACGAAGTGATCAAGACCTTGGGCGAAGCGGTGCTGATCGTCATCGTGGTGGTGTTCCTGTTCCTCGGTGCCCTGCGCTCGGTGCTGATTCCGGTGGTGACCATACCGTTGTCGATGATCGGTGTACTGTTTTTCATGCAGATGATGGGCTACTCGCTCAACCTGCTGACCCTGCTAGCCATGGTGCTGGCCATCGGCCTGGTGGTGGACGATGCCATTGTGGTGGTGGAAAACATCCACCGGCACATGGAAGAAGGCAAGTCGCCGTTCGACGCGGCCCTGCAAGGCGCGCGCGAAATCGCCATGCCAGTGGTGTCAATGACCATCACCCTTGCCGCGGTGTATGCACCGATCGGCTTCCTGACCGGGCTCACTGGCGCGCTGTTCAAGGAGTTTGCCCTGACGCTGGCCGGGGCGGTGATCATTTCCGGTATCGTTGCCCTTACCCTGTCGCCAATGATGTGCGCCTTGCTGCTGCGCCGGGAGCAGAACCCGAGCGGCCTGGCCCACCGCCTCGACCAGCTGTTCGAACGCCTGAAGGGGCGCTACCAGCGCTTGCTGCACGCCACCCTCGATAGTCGGCCGGTGGTGCTGGTGTTTGCCGTGATCGTCCTGTGCCTGATCCCGGTGCTGCTCAAATTCACTCAGAACGAACTGGCGCCCAACGAGGACCAAGGGGTGATCTTCATGATGAGCAGCTCGCCCCAGCCGACCAACCTCGACTATCTCAATGCCTACACCGACGAGTTCACACCGCTGTTCAAGACCTTCCCCGAATACTATTCGTCGTTTCAGATCAACGGTTTCAATGGCGTGCAGACCGGTATCGGTGGCTTTTTGCTCAAGCCTTGGAACGAACGTGAACGCACACAGATGGAGCTACTGCCGCTGGTGCAGGCCAAACTCGAGGAAATCAGCGGGTTGCAGATCTTCGGCTTCAACCTGCCGTCGTTGCCCGGCACTGGCGAGGGCTTGCCGTTCCAGTTTGTGATCAATACCGCTGGCGACTACCCGGCACTGTTGGAAGTGGCCCAACGCATCAAAAAGCGCGCTCAGGAATCGGGCAAGTTCGCCTTCCTCGATATCGATCTTGCCTTCGACAAGCCCGAAGTGGTGGTAGACATCGACCGGGCAAAGGCGGCACAGATGGGGGTGTCGATGGACACCATCGGCAGCACCCTGGCGACCCTGCTGGGCGAGGCGGAAATCAACCGTTTCACCCTTGAGGGCCGCAGTTACAAGGTGATCGCCCAGGTTGAACGGCCGTACCGCGACAACCCCGGCTGGCTGAACAATTACTACGTGAAGAACGACCAGGGCCAATTGCTGCCGCTGTCGACCCTGATCACCCTCACCGACCGTGCTCGCCCACGTCAGCTCAACCAGTTCCAGCAACTGAACGCTGCGATCATCCAGGGTGTACCCATGGTCAGCCTGGGCGAGGCGCTGAAGACCGTGCAGGACATAGCTCGCGAAGAGGCCCCGGAAGGCTTTGCCTTCGACTACGCCGGCGCGGCCCGGCAGTACGTTCAGGAAGGTAGCGCATTGTGGGTCACCTTCGGCCTGGCGCTGGCGATCATTTTCCTTGTACTGGCTGCCCAGTTCGAAAGCTTCCGCGACCCGTTGGTGATTCTGGTGACAGTGCCGTTGTCGGTCTGTGGCGCGCTTTTGCCGCTGTTCCTGGGTGTGTCGAGCATGAACATCTACACCCAGGTCGGGCTGGTGACTTTGATCGGACTGATCAGCAAGCACGGTATCCTGATCGTAGAGTTCGCCAATCAGCTACGTCAGGAGCGGGGCCTGAGCGTGCGCGAAGCGATCGAGGAAGCAGCGGCCATTCGCCTGCGACCGGTGCTGATGACCACGGCGGCCATGGTGTTCGGCATGGTGCCGCTGATTCTGGCAACCGGGGCGGGAGCGGTCAGCCGTTTTGACATCGGTATGGTGATTGCCACCGGGATGTCGATTGGCACGCTGTTTACCTTGTTTGTGTTGCCATGTATCTACACCCTGCTGGCGCACAAGGCGAGCGCCAAGGAACCTGCAATCGCTTGAGCCAAACTGTGGGCGCGGGCTTGCCCGCGAAGAGGCCGGCAACGCAGGCGCAAAAAGCCAGAGGCCCCGCAATCGCGAGGCCTCTGGTTTTTCCAGCTAACGCAGGGTTCAACCGAATGGACGCAACCCTTGACGCAAGCCAAACAGGAACAGCAAAAGGTCATGGTCCGGCTCGGTCCGGGCCTGCTGCGGTTTTGCATCCCGCGGCAACGCGCATTGGTCTGCCATTTCTGCCTTGCTGAACACCGTCGGTCTCGGCTCTTCCCAGGCAGCCACCGCCACGGTGGTCACCGCCAGGCCAGCT
The DNA here is from genome assembly GCF_036630035.1 of Pseudomonas sp. LTR0. Classification (NCBI taxonomy): domain Bacteria; kingdom Pseudomonadati; phylum Pseudomonadota; class Gammaproteobacteria; order Pseudomonadales; family Pseudomonadaceae; genus Pseudomonas; species Pseudomonas sp. LTR0. Next base: position 933,430 of record NZ_CP123734.1, on the reverse strand, counting down.
ACCAGGAACAAAGCTCGAGCAATTTCTAGTTTCATTACTCTAACCCTTTGACAGCGCTGCCAAACGCCATCTTGTAAAAGTAGAGCAGTGTCCGCCATTCTGCGTCATTGAGCGACGAATGGCGGCGTAGCTGACGCAAGTCATTGCCGGCCGCACGCTGGCAACTGATACGCCGCCTGCACTTTTCCAGGTCCAGCAGCGCCACTTCGACGCGAGCCTGGTCGCCCTCGCCGATCACCTTGATGAATACGTGCTTGCCATACAGGCAGCCGTGTTGCCAGTGCCCCAGGTGCATCCGCGCCAGGTTTTCCGCCAGGTCCTTGAGCATGCGCTCATGCACCACCTGCGGGTAACGCTCGCGGGCACCTTCGGCATGCCAGGTGTCGAGTTCGACAAAACCGTCCAGCGCTTCGCTGACCAGCAGCGCGCGCCACTGGTGCTCGGCATCGCGCTCCGCACCACAGAAGACGATACGCGGTACACGCACGCCCAGCTGCTCGAAACTGTTCAGCGCATCGAGTTCACGCAATACCGTCGGCCGACCAAAAGGGTGCAACAGGCTGCGGTAGATATGCCCAACCTGGCGCTTGGCATACAACAGCTTGCCATTGGCATCGTTGAGGCGTTGCACGCCACTTTCACCGCCGCGGCGCTGGTTAGGCTCCTCGACCCACTCGCCTTGCTGACGCCAGTAAAAATCGAACCGCGATTCCCCTTTATGGGCTACAGCCATCAAACACTACCCCTTACGCAATACGTAGACTCGCCACATGGCATAGAACGGCAGGAAGTCGAGGCGTTCCTGGATTCTGAAGCCGGCAGCCCTGAATTCTTCTTCGACCGTTTCGGCAGGTAACACGAAACGGTTCTGGTAATTATCCTGTTCGGCTTTGGCGCTACGGCGCAGCTCCAGCTTTTTCCGGCGCCAGGCCTTGAAGTTGCCATCCACCCACAGGGACAGGATCACACTATCACGGCTAACCCGCTGAAATTCCGAAAGTATGGTCTTTCTGTGCGCCGCCTCGCCAATGTGGTGGAACAGGCGCATGCAGAAAATGCTGTCGACGGCGTTATCCGGCAGGTCGATGGCAAATGCCGAAGTCTGCAAAGGCCGTACCCGTGCGACCACCTCTGGCGGTTGCGCCGCACAGGCAGTCTCGATCATGGCCTCGGAGTTGTCGGCACCGATGATTACCCGATTGGGCTTTTCCGCCAACAGCGGCCAGAAACGGCCCGCACCGCATGGCAGGTCCAATACCAGGCCGGGCTCGCCAGCCAATGCCAAGGCGCGGCGCGCCAACTGCTCATCTCGCTTGTGGGAAAGGCGTCGCGCCAGGCCGGCCTGGTGCTTGAGAAAGTACTCGCGCGCATGGTCTTTGTCGTACTTCTCGGAAAATTCAAGCTTGATGGGGCTACGCATTGGGCATCTCCTGACTCCATTGCGCCCACATTAGGTATGCAAGCGTTGGAATCAGGTCATGCCAGTGTGAAAAAAACGTTGAGTACCAGTTGACCTGATACAAGAAATTACCCGACCAAGGCGTCCGGGTCACCTTTGGTTGCGGTGTTGCTCAGGTCCACCTGGAAGCGGCAGCCATGTGGCAAGGTGGATGTCAGGGTGACACGCCAGCCCTGGTCGTCACAGATCCGCTGTACCAGCGAAAGCCCCAGCCCCAGGCCCTCGCCACGCCGTTCATCGCCGCGCACGAACGGCCTGAACATGGCCTCGCGCTGCTCTTCGGGGATACCCACGCCGCTGTCTTCTACGCTGAAACCGTTGGCTTCCAGGCTCAGGCGGATATACCCACTGTCGGTGTAGTGCGCAGCATTGCGCAGCAGGTTACCCATCACCGACTGCAGGAAGGTGGCGTTGTACAGCACAGGGCTAGCACTCACGCGGCCATCGAAATACAGGGTGAGGCCTTTCTGTTCGATGGTGTCGCGCCACACCCCGATAAGCTCGTCGGCCACTTCGCGCAGGGTCGCCCGTGACGCCACCGCGCCCTCATCACGCTGCGCCCGGGCCAACATGAGGAAGGTCTTGACCAGCTCGCGCATTTCTTCGGTAGCCCGCGCAACCCGCTCCACCTGGCTGCGCGCGCGGGCATCGAGGCCAGGGTTTTCCATCAGAAGCTCGCAAGAGGTAGCCAACACCATCAACGGCGTGCGTAGTTCGTGGCTGACGTCGCTGGTGAACAGCCGCTCGCGGGTCAACGCATCACGCAAGCGGCCCAGGGTATCGTCGAAAGCCACTGCAAGCTGGCCGACTTCGTCTGCCGCATAATCCGGCGCCAGCGGTGGGGCCAGGCCCAGTAACTGATCGCGGTGGCGCACCTGACGCGCCAGGCGGATGACCGGTGCCATTACCCGACGTGCAACCAACCAGCCAAGGATGACCGCCAGCACCAGGCTGAGCACGAAGCCCACCACAACCACGGCAAACAGTATGCGCTCACGCTCCTCGAAGTCGCTCTGGTCCTGCAGCAGTACATAGCGGCGACCATCGACGATCTCGACCATGGCGTGGTACGACAGCTGGTCTCGGAACACTTCGTGGAAACCGCGGTCGAGGTGACGCAGGTCCTTGGGCAGCTCGAAGTCGTCACGCCCACCACTGAAGTAGAACAGCTGGTCTGGGCGAGGCCGATGACTCCAGTCACTGACGCTGTCCATACGCAGCAGGCGCTGCAGATCACCGCCCAGTACCGAAGAAATCAGTCGTTCCTCGACCAGGTGCACCGTGGCGACGATACCGAATGCGAAGGCCCCGGCCACCAGCGCGCTCATCAGGGCAAAGGCGATGATGATGCGCTGGGCAAGGCTTTGCTTAAACTCCATCGCGGCCCTCGGCGAGGCGATAGCCGACGCCATGGACGGTATGCAGCAACGGTTTTTCAAACGGTTTGTCGATCACCTGGCGCAACTGATGCACATGGCTGCGCAGGCTGTCGCTATCAGGGCAGTCATCGCCCCACAAGGCTTCTTCCAGCACCTCGCGGCGCAGTACGTGCGGGCTTTTCTGCATCAGTACCGCCAGCAGCTTGAGGCCGACCGGGTTGAGCTTCAGCAGGCGACCTTGGCGGGTTACCTCGAGGGTATCGAGGTCGTAGCTGAGGTCAGCCACCTGCAGGGTGCGCCGCCCACCGCCCTGGGCACGGCGCAGCACCGCTTCGATGCGCGCCGCCAGCTCCGACAGGGCAAATGGCTTGAGCAGGTAGTCGTCAGCCCCAGAGCGGAAGCCCTGCAGGCGGTCGTCCAGCTGGTCACGGGCAGTGAGCATGATCACCGGCGTGTCACGGCGGGCATCTTCGCGCAGGCGCTTGCACAAGGTGTAACCATCAATGCCTGGCAGCATGATGTCGAGGACGATCAGGTCGTAGTGCTCGGTGGCGGCCAGATGCAGCCCGGACAGGCCATCCTGGGCACAGTCGACGGTGTAGCCCTTCATGCCCAGGTAATCGGCCAGGTTGGCCAGGATATCGCGGTTGTCTTCAACCAAAAGAATGCGCATCGGTTTCTCCTGTGCGGCGCTTCTCGCTGTGGTGCGCGGCAGGCGCAGCTTAAGGCCAATGCCTGCACGGTGCCAGCCCTAGGGAAAATTCACCCCACTTGACAGTTTTTTCACTGATCCTTCACGGACACAGGATAGCGGGCGGCCGAAAATACCCGCTCTTTTTCGCGCCCTGGAGCCGTCATGCAGCAACGCACCCGCCCTCGCCCGATCAACTACTGGCTGTACCTGGGGATTCCCCTGGCGACTGCGCTGGCCCTGATCCTGCTGGAACTGACTTCAGTCGACATGGATGTCGCCAACCTGTTCTTCGACCCCGCTGCCGGGCAGTTCATTGGCCGCCACAGTTACGTGTTGGAAAACATCCTGCATGACCGGGTCAAGCAAGTGGTGATCCTGTTGGGGGTGATATCGCTGCTGACCTTTGCCGCGAGCCTTTTCTGGAAGCGCCTGTTTGGCTGGCGCCGTGAACTAGGCTGCCTGGTGCTGGCGCTGGGCTTGTCCACAGCGTTTGTCACGCCGCTGAAAAAAGTCACCCAGGTGCAGTGCCCTTGGAGCCTGACCCAGTTTGGCGGCACCGAAACGTACAGCAAGCTGCTGGAACCACGGCCGCCTACCAACAAGCCTGGGCTGTGCTGGCCGGGCGGGCATGCCGCGACCGGGTTCTGCCTGTTCGCCTTGTTCTTCATGCTGCGTGATCGCAAGCCGCGCCTGGCGCGGGTGGCGTTTTTAGTAGCCCTGGTAGCAGGGTCGATACTGTCGGTGGGCAGGATGATGCAGGGGGCGCACTTCCTGTCGCACAATGTGTGGACAGCAGTGTTCTGCTGGTTGATCGGACTGGGGTCGTATTACCTGGTTCTCTATCGGCGGGCGCAGGCCGAGGTGCCCGTCGCCGAGCACAGCGCCGCATGAAAGAGGGAGGGGCCGCTTTGCGGTCCCTTCGCATCACAAGGCTGCCCTCAGGCATGCTCGACGAACACATCAGCAAACACCTGCCCCCGCGGCACGCCTGCGATGAACATCCGCCGGGCAAACCGCTCGACACTCCCAGGCGCCCCACACAGCAGCACCACCGTCTGCCGCGACAACAGCCGCATCCCGGCCAACGCTTCATCCATCTGTTCCACCAGCACCAACTCGACACTCACCCCTGGCAGCTTCAGCAGCGGCTCCGCCAGATAGTGCCCCGCCGGATCCCGCGCTACATGCAGCACGCGGATTTCGCCCCGATGCCCCAGGCGCAACGCTTCGCGCAAGATACCCCAGAGCGGCGCCAGCCCGGTTCCCGCGGCCAGCAACCACAGCGGCCGCTCCTGCCAATCAGGGTCGTAATGAAGGGCTCCGCCTCTGAACTCACCCAAATGCATCTGATCGCCCACCTGCAGCCCACGCGCCCTGTCGCAAAAGGCACCAGGTCGCTGGCAATCGATATGAAACTCGAGAACATCATCCTCACCCGGCAGGCTGGCCAGGGAATAAGGCCGAGCAACCGCCTCCAGCCACAGCACCACATGCTGCCCCGCCTGGTAACGCACCGCCCGCGCGGGCCGCACCCGCAGGCGCAATACATCGCCAAACCAGTCCAAAGCGCAGACCTGCGCCGGTACGCCACCCTGCCGGGGGTCGTATAGCGCCACACGCAGGTCCTCGACCACCCGGCACTGGCATGCCAGGCGCCAGCCCTGAGCGTGTTTCTCCAACGCCAATGCCTCGGGCAAAGCGTCCGCCGGTTGCCCATCCAGGCAGTGCACCAGACAAGCGTGGCAACTGCCGGCGCGGCAACTGTAGGGCACATTCAGCCCCGCCTCGTTGAGGGCATCGAGCAGGTTGCTGCCAATGGGCACCACCCAGCGGCGCTCGCCCACGCAAATTTCGGGCATGTTCGGTACATCTCCTGCTATCCAAGGCTCACTGTAAGCCAAGCAGAGCACACCAGCAAAATAGATGCCGGCACGCTGCCGACCATGGTCCAGACCGGCCGCAGGTGTGCCGGGCACGGATGCGCGCTATACTGCCGCGCCTTTTTCCGTCGGCCTGACCTGCCGGCGCCTTGCAAGGCGTTTCGACGTGCTGGTCGGCTATGTCGAGCGTCTTTTTGAATGTTCCCGTCTTTAAGAGGAGCGCGCTGCATGACCGTGATCAAGCAAGACGACCTGATTCAGAGCGTCGCCGACGCCCTGCAATTCATCTCGTACTACCACCCCGTCGATTTCATCCAGGCCATGCACGAGGCCTATCTGCGTGAGGAGTCGCCTGCTGCACGCGACTCCATCGCCCAGATCCTGATCAACTCGCGCATGTGCGCCACCGGCCATCGTCCAATCTGCCAGGACACCGGTATCGTCACCGTGTTCATCCGCGTGGGCATGGACGTGCGCTGGGACGGCGCCACCATGAGCGTCGACGACATGATCAACGAAGGTGTGCGTCGCGCCTACAACCTGCCTGAGAACGTCCTGCGCGCTTCGATCCTGGCCGACCCAGCCGGTGCCCGCAAGAACACCAAGGACAACACCCCGGCAGTGATCCACTACTCCATCGTCCCTGGCGACAAGGTCGAAGTGGATGTTGCAGCCAAGGGCGGCGGCTCGGAAAACAAGTCGAAGATGGCCATGCTCAATCCGTCCGACTCGATCGTCGACTGGGTACTGAAGACCGTGCCGACCATGGGCGCTGGCTGGTGCCCGCCTGGCATGCTCGGCATCGGCATCGGCGGTACCGCCGAGAAGGCCGCGGTCATGGCCAAGGAAGTGTTGATGGAGTCCATCGACATTCACGAACTGAAAGCCCGTGGCCCACAGAACCGCCTGGAAGAAATCCGCCTGGAGCTGTTCGACAAGGTCAACCAGCTGGGCATCGGCGCTCAAGGCCTGGGTGGCCTGACCACTGTGCTCGACGTCAAGATCATGGACTACCCGACCCACGCGGCGTCCTTGCCGGTGTGCATGATCCCCAACTGCGCCGCTACCCGCCACGCCCACTTCGTGCTCGATGGCACCGGCCCGGCAGAACTGGAAGCGCCGTCGCTGGACGCCTACCCGGAAATCGTCTGGGAAGCCGGCCCGAGCGCCCGTCGCGTCAACCTCGACGACATTACCCCGGAAGAAGTGGCCAGCTGGAAGCCGGGCGAAACCATCCTGCTCAACGGCAAGATGCTGACTGGCCGCGATGCCGCGCACAAGCGCATGGTTGAAATGCTCAACCGTGGCGAAGAGTTGCCGGTAGACCTGAAAGGCCGCTTCATCTACTACGTAGGCCCGGTCGATCCGGTGGGTGACGAAGTGGTAGGCCCAGCCGGCCCGACCACTGCTACCCGCATGGACAAGTTCACCCGCCAGATCCTTGAGCAGACTGGCCTGCTGGGCATGATCGGCAAGTCCGAGCGTGGCCCGACCGCCATCGAAGCGATCAAGGACAACAAGGCTGTGTACCTGATGGCCGTTGGCGGCGCTGCATACCTGGTAGCCCAGGCCATCCGCAAGTCGAAGGTGCTGGCCTTCGCCGAGCTGGGCATGGAGGCGATCTACGAGTTCGAAGTCAAGGACATGCCGGTGACCGTCGCCGTGGACAGCAACGGCGAGTCGGTACACATCACTGGCCCTGCCCTGTGGCAGAGCAAGATTGCCGAAAGCCTGGCCGTTGAAGTGAAGTAACCTGATGTAACTGCGGCGGCTGCTTCGCGGGCAAGCCCGCTCCCACAAGTTCAGCGCAAGCCAGAAGGCTACGCGTTTGACTGTGGGAGCGGGCTTGCCCGCGAAGAGGCCGCCACTGTCATCACAGGACTCTCTCGAACTGCTCCGGCCAGTCCCGCCAGGTAAACACCTGCCCTTCCTGCCTCACCCGCCGTACTCCCTCCAAATCCACCTCACACACCAGCCACTGGCTGCAGTCCGGGTTCAACTGCTCACTCAACGCCACCACCCCATCCCCTGGCATCCCGTGATCCGGCGGCACGAACAGGCCTGCCCGGCCGATATTCTCGTCCAATGCCGGTGACCACGGCGCCACCCCCACCGTAGGGCTCTGCAACACGGCAATCTGGTTCTCCAGAGCGCGCGCCTGGGCGCCAATACGCACCCGGTGGTAACCGGCCTCGGTATCGGTACAACTCGGCGCCAGAATCAGGTCGGCACCGCACTCGGCCAGGCGGCGGGCCAGCATCGGGAACTCGTTGTCGTAGCAGATCAGGATGCCAAGCCGCCCCAGTTCGGTTTCGAATACCTGCAACCCCTGGCCTGCAGCAATATCCCACTGCTCGCGCTCGAAGCGGGTCATCATCAGTTTGTCCTGATAACCCAGCACACCTTGGGGGCCGAACAGCCAGGCACGGTTGCGGTAGCGTCCATCGTTGTCCAGCACCGGCACACTGCCCGGTTGCAGGTAGATCCCCCAGCGCCGGGCAAGGCTCTCGCACAACGCTTTCCAGGGTTCGATCAGCGGCTGGATGCCGGCAATCGAAGCCTTCAGGTCTTCCCGCTGCCCGGCATTCAGCTGGCCGCTCAGCACCAGCCCGGCGTACTCCGGCAATAGCAGCAAGCGTGCCCCCGCTTCCACCGCTTCGGCGCACAGGCCTTGCAGGTGGTCGGCGTAGGCGTCCCACGTCTCATGCAGCTCGATGGCGTACTGGCAGGCCGCCAGGCGGATCATATCGGCAGTGCCTTGAGCCAGAATGACATCAGCTTGTCAGAGCTTTCCTGCTCGTCCAGGTCGCGCCAGGCGTAGGTGGTGCGCAGCGACGGGTCGTGCAGGAAGCCGCGGTTGCGCCAGAAGCCGTGCAAGGGTTTGTACTCTGCTGGCCGTCGCGGGTGTGCGCCAGGCCGTTCGACCGCGCAGAACGCGCAATAATCGAACTCGGCCAGTTTGTGTGCGTAGGACTCGCGCTCGATGAAGAAGCGAACCCCCAGGCCCTGACCGCGGTATGCCGGCAACACCAGCGACTCACCGAAGTAGTACACACTGGCCGGGTCGCGCCCCTGGGCCAGGAATGGCTGCTGGAATTCGGGCGCGACGTCCACCAGCGGCAGGCCGGTAGAAGCGCCGACCACTTTGCCGTCGTCCAGCGCCAGCACAACCAGGCTGCGCCCGGAGCGGGCATAGTTGGCCAGGTAGTCGGCCTCGTACTCCGGGGTGCCGTCGTAAAGGTAGGGGAACTCGCGGAACACAGTAAGGCGCAGGCGAGCGAGGTCATCGATGTAAGGCGCGATAGCGGCACCGTGCAACAGGCGTATTTCCATGTTTGGCGGTCGTTTTGTCGATGTGGATGACGCGCTCGGCTAAGCCGGGCTTGAGGGGAAACCCTATCATCCGAGTTAGCGACCCGCCTTTTCCCTACACGACAGGAATTGTTCCATGACCGCAACCGAACTGGTAAATGCTTACTACGCCGCCTTCAACGCGGGTGACATGCCAGGCTTTCTGGCGCTGCTCAGCGAAGACGTGATCCACGACATCAACCAGGGCGAGCGTCAGATGGGCAAGGCCAGGTTCGCCGCGTTCATGGAAAAGATGAACCGCTGCTACCGCGAGCGCCTGGCCGACATCGTGGTGATGCAGAACGCCGATGGCAGCCGCGCGGCGGCGGAGTTCACCGTACATGGCGAATACTTGGTCGATGACGAAGGGTTGCCGGCGGCAAACGGGCAGACCTATGTGCTGCCGGCGGGGGCGTTCTTCTATATTCACTGTGGCAAGATTGCCAGGGTGACCAACTACTACAACCTCAATGACTGGGTTGAGCAGGTTGCCTGAAGCAACCCGCTCTGAACTCAACCAAGCCTGTCAGACAATACGCGTGCCCAGTACTTGAAGGAACGCCGCCAGCCAAGCCGGGTGCGCTGGCCATGCCGGTGCGGTCACCAGGTTGCCATCCACATGCGCCTGGTCCACCGCGATGTCGATGAACGTGCCACCCGCCAGGCGCACTTCTGGCGCACATGCCGGGTAAGCGCTGCATTCACGCCCATCCAGCACCCCAGCTGCCGCCAGCAACTGGGCACCATGGCATACCGCCGCAATCGGCTTGCCGGCCTGGTCGAACGCCCGCACCAGCTCCAACACCTTTTCATCCAGGCGCAGGTATTCCGGCGCGCGACCACCCGGGATCAGCAGCGCGTCATAACTCTCGGGCCGCACCCGCACGAAGTCATAATTCAGGGCAAAATTGTGCCCGGGCTTTTCGCTGTAGGTCTGTTCACCCTCGAAGTCATGAATCGCGGTACGCACAGTCTGCCCCGCCAGCTTTTCCGGGCACACCGCATGCACCGTGTGGCCTACCATGCTCAGGGCCTGGAACGGCACCATCGCTTCGTAATCCTCGACGTAGTCGCCCACCAGCATGAGAATTTTCTTCGCCGTCATCTTGCCCACTCCTTCGGTTAACCGTGAATAGTCACTGCACGATAGCCGCTGTCAGTCACGGCGGTCGAGGAAGTTGACCACCAAACGATCCAGCCAGCCCCAGATCCGTTGCTTGACCCTGCGCCACAAAGGGCGCGCATGCCAGTGAGCGAGGTCGACTTCTTCGCTCAGGGCGAAGTCGCGCTCGAAGCTGGCCACCACCGCCGCTGTCAACGGCGGGTCCAGCGCCTCGATGTTGGCTTCAAGGTTGAAGCGCAAGTTCCAGTGGTCGAAGTTGCACGAACCGACGCTGACCCAGTCGTCCACCACAGCCATCTTCAGGTGCAGGAAGCACGGCTGGTACTCGAAAATCCGTACGCCCGCGCGTAACAGCCGCGGGTAGTAACGATGCCCGGCGTAGCGTACCGAGGGGTGATCGGTGCGCGGACCGGTCAACAACAGCCGCACGTCCAGGCCCTTGCTGGCAGCCCGACGCAACGAGCGGCGCACGCTCCAGGTCGGCAAGAAGTACGGCGTGGCCAGCCATACCCGTTTCTTGCCGCTGTTCAGTGCCCGTACCAGCGCGTGCAGGATGTCCTGGTGCTGGCGGGCGTCGGCATAAGCGACCCGGCCCATGCCCTGCCCCTGCGCAGGCACCTTGGGCAGACGCGGCAGGCCAAAGCCTTCAGCAGGGCGCCAGGCGGTGCGGCGAGTGTTGGCGTGCCACTGACGGTCGAACAGCAACTGCCAGTCGCTCACCACCGGCCCCTGCATCTGCACCATCACTTCGTGCCATTCGCTGGTCGCCTCACCCGGCTTCCAGAACTCGTCGGTAACGCCCGTCCCCCCCACCACGGCCCAACGTTCGTCCACCAGTAGCAATTTGCGATGATCACGGTACAGGTTACGCAGGCCACGCTTCCAGCGCAGGCGGTTATACCAGCGCAAGTACACGCCAGCGTCCAGCAGGCGCTGACGCAACGCACTGTTGAAGGCCAATGCACCGTAGTCATCAAACAGGCAGCGCACCCGTACGCCACGTCGGGCAGCCTGCTCCAGCGCGTCCACCACCGCCTCGGCACAGGCGCCGGCCTCGACCAGGTACAGTTCCAGGTCAACCTGGAACTCGGCCCGCATGATCGCCAGGAGCATGCGCGGAAAGAATGCGGGGCCATCGATAAGCAGTTCGAACTGGTTGCCATCCCGCCAGGGGAAGACCGGACCCGCCATGTCAGCGCGCAGTGAAGATCAGCACCGCGCTAACCGGCACCGACGGGTTGATGGACTTCAACCTGGCAAACTTGCGCAGGCTTTCCAGGCCCGGCATCAAGCCGAAATCTTCGGCGCGCAGCACCAGGGGCTCAAGGGTCACCACCTGGAAACGCCGCGCATCCAGGCGGGTGGCCAGCAACAAAACATTGTAGCGGTGCGACTGGCCATGCAGGGTGACCGTCAGCGGCAGGCGCAACTCGATCTGTGCACCATCGGCCAGGTCATTGATCGGCTGCAGGTCGATCTGCGTCTTCACTGTGGCCTCGGCGAAGCGCTCGACCTCGAACAGGTTGTCGCGCATTTGCTCGTCACGCAGCGGAATACCGCTGCTAACCGAGTCCATCTCGATCCTCAACCCGGCCACACCCTTGCGGTCGACCGTGCCGTGCAGCACCAGAAAACGATGCACTTCGGCGGTATTGCCATTCTTGCCGGTAATAAACGACAGCCGTGAAGATTCGCCATCCAGGTGCCAATTGGCATGAGCGGGCAGGCACAAAGCCAGCAACAAGGCAGGCAGCAGGCGGGGCAGCTTGAACATGACAGATCTCGTGAAACCAGGCCGCCAACCTTACCCGCCTGCATTCATGGCAGCAAGCGGCAGCCCTCACGCGCGCCTTGCCAGGCCGCCTGGCTGCGCCGCCCCAGGCCTTCAGCGGTGACTTGCCGCTGCTGGCTGTTTTCCTCCAGCAGGCTCAATGGCAGCCACTGCTTCACATACCCTCGGCAGTACGCCTCGTCAAAGCCCATGACAAAGCGGCAGGAACAGTATTCCTTGGCCGAGTAGGCCGGCAGTATGCCGGGGAAGTCCGCCAGCGCCTGGCGTTCTTGCCAGGCCCAATACAGGAGCCCTGCCAGGACCAGCAGCAATAGCCGCTTCATGCCCCCTCCCCGGCCAGTGCCGCCAGCACCCGCTTGAGCAGTTCATCGTGTCGGTAGCTGCTGTCGCGGTCATCGGCGTAGCGCACGATCACCAGCTTTTGTTCAGGCAGCACATATAACGCCTGCCCCCAGTGGCCAAGGGCGGCGAAGGTGTCTGCGGGTGCGCTGGGCCAAGGCCGTTCGGCGCCAGCCAGCGGCTGGTTGAGCCACCAGTGGCCACCGGGGGTGGCCTCGCCAGGCAGCGCTTGGGCCTGGGCAAACGGGGTACGGTTGAAGGCTACCCAGGCTTTGGGCAGCAATTGTCGGCCCTGCCAGCGCCCGTCGCGTTGCATCAACAGGCCGATACGGGCCAAATCGCGGGCACTTAGGTACAGATAAGAAGAGCCTACGTAGGTGCCTGCCCGGTCACGCTCCCATACCGCACTGCCGATACCCAACGGGGTGAACAGTGCGTCCCAGGGATAGTCGGGGTACTGTCCGGCATCGAGCATGCCGCGCAGCGCTGCGGCCAGCAGGTTGCTGTCGCCACTGGAGTAGAGGAATCGCTGACCGGGGCTGGCAGCGGCACCCCGCGCTGCCGTATAGGCAGCCATGTCTGCGCGGCCACGGGTATACAGCATGGCCACCACCGAGGATTTCAGCGGTGCATATTCATAGTCTTCCTGCCAGTCGAGGCCACTGGCCCAGTGCAGCAGGTCGGCCATACGCACACCGGGGTGGGCGCGCATGGGTGGATAGAAGCGGCTGACCGGGTCTTGCATCTGGAAGCGGCCTTCGCCCTGGGCCACGCCCATTATCGTGGCCAGTACACTCTTGCTTACCGACCAGGTCAGGTGCGCGGTGTCGGCACGGGTGGGCGCTGTGTAGCGCTCGTGGAGGATACGACCGTCGCGGATGATCAGCAGAGCGTCGGTGCGGATGCCGTTGCGCTCCGAGGGAGAGCGTGCGGGAAAGGCATAAGCGTCGACGGCCTGCCAGTCGAGGGCGGCAGGGTCGCTCTGCCACTGTGGGTCAGGCCAGTCCTCAGCCTTGACGCTACCTGCAACCATCGCAAGGATGACCAACAGTACCTTCATCGTGCTCGCCCTGATTGGGGCTGCCTTGCAGCCCTTCGCGGGCAAGCCCGCTCTCACAGTTGCAGGAGTGGATTTACCCGCGAACAGGCCAACATCATCAATGGAGAATCAGCGCCGAACCGGCCGTTTCTGCAGCTTGCGCTGCAACGTCCGCCGGTGCATGCCCAGCGCCCGCGCAGTGGCCGAGATATTGCCTTCATGCTCGTTCAGCACGCGCTGGATGTGTTCCCACTGCAGGCGATCGACCGACATCGGGTTTTCCGGCACCAGGGTATCCAGGTCGGTGTGCTCCGACAGCAGTGCTGCCAACACGTCATCGGCGTCAGCCGGCTTGCACAGGTAGTTGCAGGCACCGCGCTTGACCGCCTCCACTGCGGTGGCAATGCTCGAGTAACCGGTCAGGATCACCACGCGCATTTCCGGGTCCAGCTCCAGCAGCTTGGGCAGCAGCACCAGGCCGGAGTCGCCATCCATTTTCAGGTCCAGCGTGGCGTAGTCCGGCAGGTCCTGCTGGGCCAGAATCAAGCCCTCTTCGGCAGAGCTGGCAGTGCTCACACGGAAACCGCGACGGCTCATGGCCCTGGCCATGACCCGGGTGAAGGTGGCATCGTCATCCACCAGCAGCAGGTGCGGCAGCTCTTCGCTTTCTACCTGGTTTTCTTCGCTCATCATTCATCTCCTCGCTTGCCATAGGGCAGGCGCAGTTCGGTCAGGGTGCCACCCTGTTCATGACTATAGAGTTTCACCGAGCCGCCCGCACGGGTCACGCTGGCCTTGCTCAAGAACAGGCCAAGGCCAAAGCCTTTGCCCTTGGTGGTAATAAAAGGTTTGCCAATGGCTTCGGCAATGGCCGGCGGTACGCCAGGGCCGTGGTCGTGGATACTGATGACGATGTCCTGGGCGTCCCAGTCCAGGCGAACCTCCAGATCATCAGGGCAGGCATCGGCGGCATTGTTCAACAGGTTCAGTAGCGCCTGGGTCAGGTCTGGCGGCGGAGACAGGCGCGGCACTTTGCCGTCGCGCAGGCGCTGGAAGCGGTAGCTGGCTTCCGGGCGCATCAGGTGCCAGCGGTTGAGCGCCTCGTCCAGCCAGGCAGTCACATCCTGCTCCACGATGGCCAGGCGTCGGTTGGCTTCGGCTGCGCGCACCAACTGTTGCAAGGTCTCTTTGCACAGCTTTACCTGGTCCTGGAGGATCTGCAGGTCCTCCTGCAACAGCGGGTCGGTGTGGTCCTGGCGCATTTCGTTGATCAGCACGCTCATGGTCGCCAGCGGCGTACCCAGCTCATGGGCGGCACCGGCGGCCTGGGTAGCCACTGCCAGCAGTTGCTCGTCGCGCAGGCTTTCTTCACGCCGCTCTGAACGCAGCTGTTCCTGGCGGCGCAGCTCTTCGGCCATGCGCGCGGCAAAGAAGGTGATCACTGCGGCAGCCAAGGCAATGCTCAGCCACATGCCGTAGACCTGCATCTTGTCCCGCGCCATTGGCAGCCCTTCGAGCGGGTAGAACTGCACCAGCAGCAAACTGTAAGCCGTCAGCGCAATACCCGACAGGATCAGCGAATACAGCCACGGCAAGGTCACCGCAGCGATCGCCAGCGGCACCAGGTAATACGACACGAACGGGTTGGTCGAGCCGCCGGAGTAATACAGCAAGGCGCTATGGATCAGCAGGTCACAGGCCAGCTGCAGGGCGTATTCCATTTCGGTGACTGGCAGCGACAGGCGCAGGCGCAGGGCCGTGAAGGCACACAGCAGCGAAGAAAGGGCCAAGGTGCCGGCCAGCGACAGCCAGGGCAACGGCAGCAGTTCGGTCCAGTAGGCAACGCCCACCGAGCCGGCCTGGGCAGCCAGGACCAGGACCCGAATAAGGGTGAGGCGCCAGAGGTTCTGGCGGGTAGCGGACAACGGTTGTACGGCGGCGAGCATGAGCTCTCCTGATGAGTGCTCCAGAAAAATCGGCTGGAGTATACCGAAGCCGGGCGCCTCGCTGCAGCGATGCGGCAAAGCGCCACACTTTGTCACAGGTTCATGATGGCACTTTTGAACCCACTACACTGTTGCCGGTCCGATGGGCCATGCGTGGAATGGATGTCCAGCCCCCACGCCTTTCAATGCCAAGGAGTATCACATGCAAATCCCACGTCGCGGCGCCGCCCTGATCATGTCTTGCGGCCTGCTCGCCAGCCTGCCGGCACTGGCCGCCGATGAACCGCGTTTCAACCAGGTATCGCTGCGGGCCGAAGTCAGCAAGGAAGTGGCGCGCGACCTGATGGTCGTGACCCTGTACAGCGAAGCGCAGAACAGCGACCCGGGCAAGCTCGCCAAGCAGATCACCGAAACCATGAACAAGGCCGTGCAGCAGTCGCGCCAGGTCAAGGACGTGAAGATCAGCCAGGGCAGCCGCAACAGCTACCCGGTATACGACAGCAAGGGCCAGAAGATCACCGGCTGGCGCGAACGCGCCGAGCTGCGCCTGGAAAGCGCCAACTTCCCGGCCTTGTCCCAGCTTACCGCCGATCTGTTGCAAGAGCTGAAAATGGGCGGCATGGACTTCTCCATCGCCCCGGCCACGCGCAAGGCCAGCGAGGATGCACTGCTCAAGGATGCGGTCGATGCCTTCAAGGCTCGCGCGCAACTGGCGACTGAAGCGCTGGGTGGCAAAGGCTACAAAGTGGTCAGCCTGAACCTCAACAGCAGCGGTTACCCGCGCCCGTACTTGCGTAGCGCGCCGATGGCGATGAAGGCCATGGGGGCTGATGAAGCAGCACCCGCGCCGGATATCGAGGCGGGCACCAGTGAAGTGAGCATGAACGCCGATGGCCTGATCGAAGTGCAGATGCCATAAGGCGCCCACGCATCATCTGTGGGAGCGGGTGGGCTCGCGAACTAGACACTGCGGTGGATGGCACGGGCTTCGCCCGTGTCCGCGGGTAAACCCGCTCCTACAGGTGACAGCACCAATTTCACGATTTTCGGAAGTTTCCTACGCACCACATAGGTGCCTTCCTATATTCTTGCCCATCCGAAATATCGCGCAAAACGCCATCATTGCGCCTACGCAAACGTTTAACTTCGCCAAAAGTTATATCGATGCGACATCCATGTACGGACGTTCCACTTTTCTGGCGCCAACTATCCTCCTACCTGTTGCATTGGGAACAGCCCCTGCATAAGTATCCGCAGGTCGGCTCACGAGGCCACCTCATCCAAAAAATGACAACAATGAGGCCACCATGCTCAAACACGCAGTCATTCCGTTCCTGCTGGGTGCAGGCTTGCTCAGCGGCGCACCGTCGGCCGTTGCCGCATCCAACCTGGTGTTCTGCTCCGAAGGCAGCCCGGCCGGCTTCGATCCGGGGCAGTACACCACCGGGACCGACTTCGACGCCTCGGCAGAGACCGTGTTCAACCGCCTGACCCAGTTCGAGCGAGGCGGCACTGCGGTCATCCCGGGCCTGGCGACCAAATGGGAGGTGTCCGACGACGGCAAGACCTATACCTTCCACCTGCGCGAAGGGGTGAAGTTCCACACCACCGACTACTTCAAGCCCAGCCGCCCGTTCAACGCCGACGACGTGCTGTTCACCTTCAACCGTATGCTCGACAAGGACAACCCGTTCCGCAAGGCGTACCCCACCGAGTTTCCATACTTCACCGACATGGGCATGGACAAGAACATTGCCAAGGTGGAGAAACTTGACGAGCACACGGTGAGGTTCACCCTCAACGAGGTTGACGCCGCGTTCATCCAGAACCTGGCCATGAGCTTTGCCTCGATCCAGTCCGCCGAATACGCCGACCAGCTGCTCAAGAACGGCAAGGCCGCCGACATCAACCAGAAGCCGATCGGCACCGGCCCGTTCGTGTTCAGCAAGTACCAGAAGGACGCGCAGATCCGCTTCAAGGGCAACAAGGACTACTGGAAGCCCGAGGACGTGAAGATCGACAACCTGATCTTTGCCATCACCACCGACGCCTCGGTGCGCATGCAGAAGCTTAAAAAGAACGAGTGCCAGGTCACCCTGTTCCCACGCCCGGCCGACATCGAGCCGCTAAAAGCCGACAAGAACCTGCAAATGCCGCAGCAGGCCGGTTTCAACCTCGGCTACATCGCCTACAACGTGATGGACAAGATCAAGGGCAGCAACGAGGCCAACCCCATGGCCCAGCTGAAAGTCCGACAGGCGCTGGACATGGCCGTGGACAAGAAAAAGATCATCGAGTCGGTGTACCAAGGCGCCGGCCAGTTGGCGGTCAACGCCATGCCGCCCACGCAGTGGTCCTATGACGACAGCATCAAGGACGCCGCCTTCGACCCCGAGAAAGCCAAGCAACTGCTCAAGGAAGCCGGCATCAAGGAAGGCACCGAAATCACCCTGTGGGCCATGCCCGTGCAACGCCCGTACAACCCCAATGCCAAACTGATGGCCGAAATGCTCCAGTCCGACTGGGCCAAGATCGGTATCAAGGCGAAGATCGTCAGTTATGAATGGGGCGAGTACATCAAGCGCTCCAAAGGCGGCGAACAGGGTGCCATGCTGATTGGCTGGAGCGGTGACAATGGTGACCCGGACAACTGGCTGGGTACCCTCTACGGTTGCGATGCCGTCGATGGCAACAACTTCTCCAAGTGGTGCTACAAGCCCTACGACGACCTGATCAAACAGGCCAAGGCCACGTCCGACCAGGCCAAGCGCACCGAGCTGTACCAAAAGGCGCAGCACATCCTCAAGGAGCAGGTACCGATCACCCCGATCGCCCACTCCACTGTCTACCAACCCATGAGCGCCAAGGTGAAGGACTTCAAGATCAGCCCGTTTGCGCTGAATTCCTTCTACGGCGTAAGCGTGGACAAATAGGCTGACCGTGGCACCCGCTGAGCGGCGGGTGCCCCCTCCTTGCCACCCTTTCATGTCGTCCTGCAGCTATCCGCTGCGGGGTCGGCTAACTGTTGCCGCCATTCGCACCCCAAGGCGGCGCAAACAGATGAAAAAGGAACTGCCATGTGCTTCGCCAAACGCCTTTCGACCCTGCTGGCCCTGGGCCTGATCAGCCAATCCCCGGCCGTTTTGGCTAACAATCTGGTGTTCTGCTCCGAGGGCAGCCCAGCTGGCTTCGACACCGCTCAGTACACCAGCGCCACCGACAACGACGCCGCCGAACCCATCTACAACCGCCTGGTCGAGTTCGAACGTGGCGGTACCGCCGTGCAGCCGGCCCTGGCGACCCGCTGGGAGGTGTCCGACGACGGCCTGCGCTACACCTTCCACCTGCGTGAAGGGGTCAAGTTCCACAGCAACAAGGCCTTCAGCCCGAGCCGCGCGTTTAACGCCGACGATGTGCTGTTCACCTTCAACCGCATGCTCGACAAGGGTCATCGGTTCCGTCAGGCCTACCCTACCGAGTTCCCCTATTTCATCGGCATGGGCCTGGACAAGAACATCGCCCGTGTCGAGAAGATCGACCCGATGACCGTGGTATTCACCCTGAACACGGTCGATGCCGCGTTCATCCAGAACCTGGCCATGAGCTTCGCCTCCATCCTCTCTGCTGAATACGCCGAGCAGTTACTGGCCAGTGGACGCCCCAGCGACATCAATCAGCAGCCTATCGGTACCGGGCCGTTCGTGTTCCAGCGCTATCAGAAGGATTCGCAGATCCGCTACAAGGGCAACAAGGACTATTGGGCAGCGAACGAAGTGAAGATCGACAACCTGGTGTTTTCGATCAATACCGACCCCTCGGTGCGCATCCAGAAGCTGCGCCGCAACGAATGCCAGGTCACCCTGCACCCGCGCCCGGCCGACCTGCCGGCGCTCAAGGCCGACAGCACGCTACAGGTGCTCCAGCAACCAGGCTTCAACCTCGGCTACATCGCCTACAACACCCAGCACCCGCCGTTCGACCGCCTGGAAGTGCGCCAGGCAATGGACATGGCGGTTAACAAGAAAGCCATCATCCAGGCGGTGTATCAGGACGCCGGTCAACTGGCAGTCAATGCCATGCCACCGACCCAGTGGTCCTATGACGACAGCATCCAGGACGCACCGTACGCTCCGGAAAAGGCCAGACAGTTGCTGCAGCAGGCCGGTGTCAAACCTGGCACCGAGATCACCCTGTGGGCCATGCCGGTGCAGCGCCCGTACAACCCCAATGCCAAGCTGATGGCCGAAATGCTCCAAGCCGACTGGAGCAAACTCGGGTTCAAGGTGCGCATCGTCAGCTACGAATGGGGCGAATACCTCAAACGCATGAAAAACGGTGAGCACGACGTCGCCCTGATCGGCTGGACCGGAGACAACGGCGACCCGGACAACTGGCTGGGTACCCTATACAGCTGCGATGCCATCGGCAGCAACAACTACTCGCAGTGGTGCGACCCGCAGTACGACAGCCTGGTCAAGCAGGCCAAGCAGGTGACCGACCGTACCCAGCGCACCGCCCTCTACCAGCAGGCCCAGCAGCGGCTCAAGCAGCAGGTACCGATTACCCCGGTGGCGCATTCCACAGTGAACCAGCCGCTTAGCGTCAAGGTTTCCCAGTTCAAGGTCAGCCCGTTTGGGCGCAATGATTTTTCCGGTGTGAGTGTTGATTAAGCGTTAGCCAGTACCGGCCTCTTCGCGGGCAAGCCCGCTCCCACAGGATCTCGACAGGTTCGGACACTGCGCCCTGCCTGTGGGAGCGGGCTTGCCCGCGAAGAGGCCAGTACGGCCAACACAACACCCCGATTCTGCCCGGTGATCCCGCGGCACCCCTGGCAACACAGCAGCAATCACCCGGCCCACAAGGCCGGCCATAACTAGAAAAGAAAGGGAGCTTTAACCTTGAAAGTATTCACCTTGACCGCACTGGCGTTATCCATCAGTGCCTTTTCCACTGTGGCCCAGGCAGATCCGCAGAGCCAGGACTACCTCCCGCTCACCCTCAAAAGCACAAGCGAGCAAGCGCAAGCCAGCGGCTTCATCGACGGCCAAAGCCTGTCCGGCAGCACCCGCAACTGGTATGCCCGCGAACGCGCCGCACGCGCGCCGCTGTGGAAGTACTACAAGAACGACGGCACCCGCCACGACACCCACAGCCGTGAAAACTGGGTACAGGGCACCATCCTCAACTACAGTTCCGGCTTCACCCAGGGCACCGTGGGCTTCGCCGTCGAGGCCGCCGGCTACAACGCCATCGCCCTGCAGCAGAGCCGCGAAGCCATTGCCGGCCCCAACAACCGCACCCTCACCCACAGCGATGGCGACCCCATCGGCCAGTGGAGCAAACTGGGCCTGGGCAATATCAAGGCGCGTGTGTCCAACACCACCCTTACCCTCGGCCGCCAGTCGGTGGACACGCCGATGATCGCCTACATCGGCAACCGCGCCCTGCCCTCGAGCTTCCAGGGCGCATTCCTGCACAGCGCCGAATTCGACAACCTCAGCATCGACCTGGGTACTTTCGACCGCGTCTCGCCACGTACCGAACAGAGCCTCAGCAAGTTCCGCAGCGAGTACAGTGCCACCGGCGTGGAAACCGACCGTGCCAGCACCGCCGGCATCAACTACCAGCCGTTCAAGAGCCTGAGTACCAGCCTGTACGCCACCAAGGTCGACGACTTCTGGAACCAGTACTACTTCGGCGCCAACCATGTGCTCGGCGACAGCGCAGTGCTCAGCCTGAGCACCGGCCTGAACTACTACAAGACCGTCGACGCCGGCAGCCAGAAAATGGGCAAGATCGACAACGACACCTACAGCCTGTCACTGGGCCTGACCCATCAGGCCCACACCCTCAGCGCCTCCTGGCAGCAGGTCAACGGCAACGAGTACTTTGACTACCTGCACGAAACCAACGGCATCTTCCTGGCCAACTCGCTGCTGTCGGACTTCAACGGCCCCAACGAGAAATCGCTGCAGATTTCCTACGTGCTGAACATGGCGCCCTATGGCGTGCCTGGCCTGAAGTTCAACCTGTACAACGCCCGCGGCTGGGGTATCGACGGCACCCACTACCGTGGCACTGCCTACGACGTGAATGGCCTGGATGGCGAAACCCACTATGAGTGGGGTATCGGCACCAGCTATGCGCTGCAGAGCGGGCCGCTGAAAGACACCAGCATCCGTGCCACCTACACCACCCATCGCGCCAGCAAGGCACAGGGCGATGGCAGCCTGGATGAGTTCCGCGTGGTCACCACCATTCCGTTCAACATTCTCTGACCGTCGGCGCCCTGGCCCGTTTCGCTGCGGGCCGGGGCGGCTACGCTGGAACCAATGCAAGCAGGGAGTTTTCAACACATGCACAGAGCTTTCATGAAATCGCGGCCGTTGCGCCTAGCCCTGGTCGCGCTGCTTCTGGGCGGCGCCACGCAACTGGCGGCCAAACCGCTGGTGGTGTGTACAGAAGCCAGCCCGGAAGGGTTCGACATCGTCCAGTACACCACCGCAGTCACCGCCGATGCCTCGGCCGAGACAGTGTTCAACCGCCTGGTCGACTTCAAACCCGGCACCACCGAGATCCAGCCAGCCCTGGCCGAGCGCTGGGACATTTCAGCCGACGGCCTGACCTACACCTTCCATCTGCGTCAGGGGGTGAAGTTCCACACCACCGACTACTTCAAGCCAACTCGTGACTTCAACGCCGATGACGTGCTGTGGAGCCTCAATCGCCAGCTCGACCCGAACCACCCCTGGCATGACAAGACCAGCGTCGGCTACCCGTACTTCGAGAGCATGGGGTTCAAGGAACTGCTCAAGTCGGTCAGCAAGGCTGACGAGCACACCGTGGTGATTACCCTCAGCCGACCGGAAGCGCCGTTCCTGCGCGACATGGCCATGGGCTTTACCTCGATCTACTCCGCCGAATACGGCGACCAGTTGCTCAAGTCTGGCAAGACCGCCGAGCTGAACAGCAAGCCGATCGGCACCGGCCCTTTCATTTTCCAGCGTTACAACAAGGACGCCCAGGTCCGCTTCAAGCCCAACCCGGACTATTTCCGCGGCAAGCCGCCGGCCGATGCGCTGGTGTTCGCCATCGCCATCGACAGCAACGTGCGCCTGCAAAAACTGCGCGCCAACGAGTGCCAGGTGGCGCTCTATCCCAAGCCCGATGACGTGCCGTCGATCAAGCAAGACCCGAAACTCAAGGTTGAAGAAATCGAGGCCTTGGTCACCGGCTACATCGCCATGAATACCCAGCACAAATACCTCAACGACGTGCGCGTGCGTAAAGCCATCAACATGGCCTTCGACCGCCAGACCCATGTCGACCAACTGTTTGGCAAAGGCAACGCGCTGGTAGGTGTAAACCCTTACCCCCCCACCATGATCGGCTACAACACCCACAACCAGAACCCACCGCGCGACCTCGATAAAGCCCGCGCACTGCTCAGTCAGGCCGGTGTACCCGAGGGCACGGTAATCACCCTGTTCACCCGCAACGGCGGCGGCCCGACCAACCCCAACCCGCGCCTGTCCGCCGAGATGCTGCAAGCCGACCTCAAACAGATCGGCCTCAAGCTGGATATCCGCGTCATGGAATGGGCCGAGATGCTGCGCCGGGCGAAGAACGGCGAAGCCGACCTGGTGTCCACCGGCTGGGCCGGCGACAACGGCGACCCGGACAACTTCCTCAGCCCGCTGCTCAGTTGCGATGCCGTGAAAAGTGGCGAGAACTATGCGCGCTGGTGCAACCCCAAGTTCCAGGAACTGATCAGCCGCGCCCGCGAAGTGATCGACAACGACGAGCGTGCAAGGCTCTATAACGAGGCATTGAAAGTGTACGATGACGAACAACCCTGGATCAGCATGGCTCATCCAAAGATGTTCACCGCCATGCGTGACAACGTGGAGGGCTACGTGATCAACCCTCTGACCAACAACAACTTCGCCACCACCAAGGTGAAGTAGAACAACAACGACCGCCGGCAACCCACACGGGGACCGGCGGCTCTGCCGTACCGGGCTGATCGCCCCACGGCCTGATGAGGTAACCCCGACAATGTTTAGTTTTATTGCCCGGCGCCTTGGCCTGCTGATACCGACCTTTTTCGGCATCACCTTGCTGACCTTCGCGCTCATACGCCTGATCCCCGGCGACCCGGTGGAAGTGATGATGGGCGAGCGCAGGGTCGACCCCGAAATGCATGCCCAGGCCATGGAACGCCTGGGCCTGAACAAGCCACTGCCGGTCCAGTACCTGGACTACGTCGGCAAACTTGCCCAGGGTGACCTTGGCGAATCGCTGCGCACCCGCGAAAGCGTGTGGCGCGAGTTCCTCACCCTGTTCCCGGCCACCCTTGAACTGGCCTTCGCCGCCCTGCTGTTCGCCGGCATCGTCGGCCTGCTGGCCGGGGTAATCGCTGCACTCAAGCGCGGTTCATTGTTCGACCACGGTGTCATGGGCATATCACTGGCCGGCTACTCGATGCCGATTTTCTGGTGGGGCCTGATCCTGATCATGTTCTTCTCGGTAAGCCTGGGCTGGACCCCGGTATCCGGGCGCATCAACCTGCTCTACGACATCGAGCCGAAAACCGGCTTCATGCTCATCGATACCCTGCTCAGCGATGAAGAGGGCGCGTTCAAGGACGCAGTGATGCACCTGATCCTGCCGGCCATCGTGCTCGGTACCATCCCGCTGGCAGTGATCGCCCGCATGACCCGCTCGTCGATGCTCGAAGTGCTGCGTGAGGACTACATCCGCACCGCCCGCGCCAAAGGCCTGTCGCCGGCCCGCGTGGTGTTCGTGCACGGCCTGCGCAATGCGCTGATCCCGGTGCTGACCGTGTTCGGCCTGCAGGTCGGCACGCTGCTGGCCGGTGCAGTGCTGACCGAAACCATCTTTTCCTGGCCGGGCATCGGCAAATGGCTGATCGAAGCCATCGGTGCCCGTGACTACCCCGTGGTCCAGAACGGCATCCTGTTGATCGCCTGCCTGGTGATTCTGGTCAACTTCGTCGTGGACATCCTCTACGGCCTGGCCAACCCACGCATCCGTCATCAGCGCTGAGGCCTTTGCCATGACTAGCCCGATTCCAAAATCCGTGTCGCCGGCCAGCCCGGTGGACCAAAGCCTGCTTTACCCCTCCCCGTACAAAGAATTCTGGCAAGCCTTCGCGCGCAACAAGGGCGCGGTAATGGGCCTGGCCTTCATGTGCCTGGTTGTGTTCTGCGCGCTGTTCGCGCCTTGGGTCGCCCCGCATGACCCGAGCGAGCAGTACCGCGACTTCCTGCTGACCCCGCCGGTGTGGCTGGAAGGCGGCACCTGGCAGTTCATCCTGGGCACCGACGAACTGGGCCGTGATCTGCTTTCGCGGCTGATTCAGGGCGCACGGCTGTCGCTGCTGATCGGCCTGTCCTCAGTCGTGATGTCACTGATTCCGGGCATTCTCCTTGGGCTGCTGGCCGGCTTTTTCCCGCAGTTGCTCGGCCCGTCGATCATGCGCCTGATGGACGTGATGCTGGCCTTGCCGTCGCTGTTGCTGGCCGTGGCCATCGTCGCCATCCTCGGCCCTGGCCTGATCAACACCGTGATCGCCATCGCCATCGTCTCGCTGCCCTCTTATGTGCGCCTGACCCGCGCCGCGGTGATGGGTGAACTCAACCGCGACTACGTCACCGCCGCACGCCTGGCCGGTGCCGGCCTGCCACGGCTGATGTTCGTCACCGTGCTGCCCAACTGCATGGCCCCGCTGATCGTGCAGGCCACCCTCAGCTTCTCCTCAGCCATCCTCGACGCCGCCGCACTGGGTTTCCTTGGCCTCGGCGTACAGCCGCCAACCCCCGAGTGGGGCACCATGCTGGCTTCGGCCCGAGACTACATCGAGCGCGCCTGGTGGGTAGTGAGCCTGCCTGGCCTGACCATTCTGCTCAGTGTGCTGGCAATCAACCTGATGGGCGACGGCCTGCGCGACGCGCTGGACCCGAAACTCAAGAACGCCGCCTGAGGAGAACGCCATGTCACTGTTGCAGATCAACAACCTGAACGTGCGCTTCGGCGACGCCAATGCAGTACCGGTGGTGGACGGCCTGGACCTGAAAGTCGACGCTGGCGAGATCCTGGCCATCGTCGGCGAGTCCGGCTCGGGCAAGTCGGTCACCATGATGGCCCTGATGGGCCTGATCGACGCTCCCGGGCGCATCACCGCCGACTCACTGACCTTCGACGGCACCGATATGCTCAAGCTCAGCGGCCGTCAGCGGCGCAAGGTGGTGGGCAAGGACATCGCCATGGTCTTCCAGGACCCGATGACCGCGCTCAACCCCAGCTACACCGTGGGCTTCCAGATCGAGGAAGTGCTGCGCCAGCACTTGGGCCTAAAGGGCAAGGCTGCCCGCCAGCGTGCTCTGGAGCTCTTGAAGAAGGTCGAGATTCCGGCCGCCGAAAGCCGCCTGGACGCTTACCCGCACCAGCTGTCAGGCGGCATGAGCCAACGTGTGGCGATTGCCATGGCCATTGCCGGCGAGCCCAAGCTGCTGATCGCCGACGAACCGACCACGGCCCTCGACGTGACCATCCAGGCTCAGATCATGGAACTGCTGGTCAACCTGCAGAAGGAGCGCAACATGGCGCTCATCCTGATCACCCACGACCTCGCCGTGGTCGCCGAAACCGCCAGGCGGGTGTGCGTGATGTACGCCGGCCAAGCCGTGGAAGTCGGCCAGGTGCCAGAACTGTTCGATGTGCCCGCCCACCCTTACAGCGAAGCCCTGCTCGCCGCGATCCCCGAGCACAGCATTGGCGCCGAACGCCTGGCCACACTGCCTGGCATCGTCCCCGGCCGCTACGACCGCCCGGTCGGCTGCCTGCTGTCACCACGCTGCCCCTATGTACAGGACAATTGCCGGCGCCAGCGCCCGCCCCTCGACCCACAGGCCCACAGCCTGGTGCGTTGCTTCTACCCGCTGAATCAGGAGGTGGCGTGATGGCCGTCGTACTTACCGCACGGGAGCTGACCCGGCATTACGAAGTGTCCCGCGGGCTGTTCAAGGGCCACGCGCTGGTACGCGCGCTCAATGGCGTGTCGTTCGAACTGGAGGCCGGCAAGACCCTGGCCGTGGTCGGCGAGTCCGGCTGTGGCAAGTCGACCCTGGCCCGCGCCCTGACCCTGATCGAAGAGCCTTCGTCCGGCTCGCTGCAAATTGCCGGCACCGAGGTGAAGGGCGCCAGCAAGGCAGAGCGCAAACAACTGCGCCGCGATGTGCAGATGGTGTTCCAGAGCCCCTACGCCTCGCTCAACCCACGGCAGAAGATCGGCGACCAACTGGCCGAACCGCTGTTGATCAACACTTCTCTGAGCAAGGCCGAGCGCCGCGACAAGGTGCAGAAGATGATGGAGCAGGTCGGCCTGCGCCCCGAGCACTATCAGCGCTACCCGCACATGTTTTCCGGCGGCCAGCGCCAGCGCATTGCCCTGGCACGGGCGATGATGCTGCAACCCAAGGTGCTGGTGGCGGACGAGCCAACCTCGGCGCTGGACGTGTCGATTCAGGCGCAGGTGCTGAACCTGTTCATGGATCTGCAGAAGGAGTTCAACACCGCCTACGTGTTCATCTCGCACAACCTGGCGGTGGTACGGCATGTGGCGGATCAGGTACTGGTGATGTACCTGGGGCGGCCGGCGGAGATGGGGCCGAAGGAGGACATCTACGCGAAGCCGCTGCACCCGTATACCCAGGCGTTGCTGTCGGCGACACCGGCGATTCATCCAGACCCGTTGAAGCCGAAGATTCGCATCGCCGGGGAGCTGCCCAACCCGCTGAACCCGCCGGATGGGTGTGCATTCCACAAACGCTGCCCGCATGCGACCGAGCGGTGTGCCAAGGAGGTGCCGGCGCTGAGGCAGGTGAGTACGCGGCAGGTGGCTTGTCACTATGCCGAGCAGTTTCTCTAATCTTGTGAGGTGATACGCGAAGGGGACGAGAAAGCCGATGAGGCTGCCGGGGTAGTGTGAACTGCTCCAGGCTTCGGTCCCCTTCATCGAAACGCTGATAAGGAATGATGCGTTACTGAGCTGAGTGCAATGAGTCCAACAACTACGACTTTTCTGACAGGCGCCTCTGAAACTCAAAAAATACAGACTTCGTGCGCAAAGCCCCTCCCCTCCCTGCAACCCAGAACACTCCTGGGACATGATGCCACGGCCCGCTTAGGTGTGCATGCTGCGACTCCAGGGAAGTCTAACTTGCAGCAGCACGTGGTTTTTGACAACAATCTGACCAAAGCTGAGGCCGAATTCTTAGAGCAAAAAATCATGTATCTTAATGGAGGTGCGCTGTCGACCAATGAGGTTACAAATTTATTGAATAGCATCAGGTCGTATAGCTCCTCCAATCCTAATGCTTCAATTTATGACGTGGCCGGACATAACCCTAGTTGGGGACGTTGTACTATCTGACGCTTTGACCAAGATGAAGGCGCTAGGCTTATGACAAGAGTAAAACGTATGCAAGCGGGTGACTATTTTTCTATTCCGATGGAAGACGGTAGATTTGCAATCAGCCAAATAATTTGGCTTGGCGCAGAAAGCAAGGAACAAAAATTTAAGAAGGTATTTGCTTTCGCTGTGGTGTCTATCAGCAGTAGCGAGGAGGTGCCTGAGGATGCTAGATATTTAGTATTCAAAGATCACAGAGGAAGCTTTACGGTAATATTTACGGCTGTAGATAAACTGAAGGCGGGTGAGTGGCCTATTTTACAGCACAGTGTGGTTTCTGATTCCGCGTTGAAAGATTTTGAATTTAATATGGCGGGCACTCTTTATCGGCGCGGAAGCCCAGTTAGGAATCTAGCAATTGAAGAGTACCAAAATCATATATTGATGAGTGTTTCTGGTTTTGCTTTGGTCGAAAAATTTTTGCAGCAGCACTGAGCAATTACGCAGCTTGCCAATTACTTTTTTTTAATAAAACATTATAAAAATAGCGAGCTTTTCACGTACACCGAGGGCGGCCACTACATCCTGCAGACCCTCGACAATCTGTTGTTCTACTTCGGCGAAGTGCCAGACACCAACACCGAAGTGCCGCTGCAACGCATCGAGAACGTCCTCGGCCACTTCCTTCACTTCACTCGCCCCCCCAACGGCACACTGACCGACATCAAGCGGGTGGTGAACAACAAAGTGGTGGAAACCCTCACCCAGTACCAGTTGCTGGCCAGATAACTGAGGGCTTTGCTCAGGGCATTCCGCGACGTTACCTGCGGGTGCGGTTTTCTCCAAGCCTACAAAATATGGGGATTCGACTATGTTCGCGCTTGCCTGCCTTGAACATGCCTTTTGTAGCGAAGAGTTGTAGCAAAAGGGCCGCAAAGCGCGGCCCCCAAAATCTCAATGCATAAAGAACCAGATCAGAATGATCACCGGAATCGGCACCCCAATCATCCAAAGCAGTATCGAGCGCATGGCCTTTCTCCTTGTTCGATGGTGACAAGAAAGGTGCAGCCGCCATGCCAGTTGTATCAAAAAACTACATTCATAAAAATCAAAGGCTTACCCTTCACGCCGCCTGAGCAAACCGTGCAATATGCAGGATCCACGCCCTTGCACCTGGGTGTTCTGCAATGCACTATCCAACCATGATCGCCACCACCCTCCCCGACGGCCCCGAGCAAACGCCGCTTACCGCCGAAATCGTGCTGCGCTACCACCTCTGCTGGAAGCACCGCGACCTCGACGGTGTCATGGCGCTCTACCACCCCGATATCCAGTACCACGACTTCTTTCAGAACCGCGTGCTCGGCCACCAGGAACTGCGCGACTACGTACGCGCCTGCCTGCCCCATGAAGCCGGCGAGGACATCGTCCACAGCGACCGCATCCGCGTCGATGGCTGCACCGCATTCATCCAGTATCAGGTCACGGTCCAGGGCGGTGACGGCCTGGTTGCGTTCCAGTCCAGCGAGGCGATCACCGTCAGGGACGGGCTGATCTGGCGGGTCAACGAATACGCCACATTGGTCCGCCAGAACGGCACAGGCCACGCCAACAGCGGCCCGCGCCCCGCCACCAGCCGCCTGGGCCTGTCGCCTCGGCAGTTGTCGACCATGGCCCAGGACCTGGAGCACTACTTCCAGCGTCAACGCCCCTACCTCGACCCGGAGCTCGACCTGCAACAGGTCGCCGACGCCAGCGGCTACAGCCGCAACCAGATTTCCTACCTGCTCAACCAGGTGCTGGGGCAAAGCTTCTACCGCTACGTCAACCAGGCACGCCTGCAGCACCTGATGGCCAGCCTCGGCGATGACAGCGTCGAGGCGACGATCGACGAGCTGGCCTTCAGTGCCGGCTTCAACTCGCTGTCGGCGTTCTACAAGTGCTTCCGTGAGCACACCGGGCTCACGCCCAAGGCCTACCTGAAGCAAATTTCCCTGCGTGCACGCACGTAAGACAGCTGCCCGCTGAGACCACTACGATCGCCCACAGACCTTGACGGATGTGGAGCCGAACCCGATGCAACCCCTGCGCACGCTCAGCCTGTGGATGGACCAGCTCGACGAGCCGCTGTGCGCGCGCCCGGCACTGCGCAATGACCTCGACGTTGACGTGTGCATCATCGGTGCCGGCTATACCGGCCTTTGGACCGCGTACTACCTCAAGCGCCAGGCACCCCAGCTGAACATTGCGGTGATCGAAGCCCAAATCGCCGGCTTCGGCGCCTCCGGCCGAAATGGGGGCTGGCTGATGGGCAACCTGCTAGGCGAAGACCGCCTGCTCGGCACCCTCTCGCCGCAACAGCGCCGCGCCAGCATCGACCTGCTGCACGGCATCCCTGATGAAGTGCATCGCGTGTTGCAAAGCGAAGGCATCGACTGTGACTACCGCAAAGGCGGCGTGCTGTATTGCGCGGCGCGCTACCCGGAGCAGGAACGCAGCCTGCGCGCCTACCTCGACGACTTGTATCGCCAAGGCATGACCGAGGACGACTACCGCTGGCTGAGCCCCGAGCAGTTGGGGAGCCAACTGCGGGTCAGCAATGCGTTTGGAGCCATTTACAGCCCGCACACGGCGACCATCCAGCCAGCCAAGCTGGTGCGCGGCCTTGCCCGGGCAGTGGAGGCGCTGGGCGTATCGATCTACGAAAACACCCCGGCCATCGACTGGCAGCCGAGCGAGGTGCGTACCCCGCTGGCACAGATTCGCTGCCAGTGGATGGTGCCTGCCGTGGAGGGTTACGCCGCCAGCCTGCCGCCACTGGGCAAACACCAATTGCCGGTACAGAGCCTGCTGGTGGCCACCGAGCCGCTGCCGGAGGCTACCTGGGAGCAGATTGGCCTGAGCCAGGGCCAAGCCTTCAGTGAAAGCAGCCGCCAGGTCACCTATGGCCAGCGTACCGCCGACAATCGCCTGGTCTTCGGTGCCCGCGGTGGCTACCGCTTCGGTGGGCGCCTGCGCGAAAACTTCAACCTCGACGAACATGAAATCGAACTGCGCCGCTACCTGTTCAGCGAACTGTTCCCGCAGCTCAAACAGGTACGCATCACTCATACTTGGGGCGGCAACCTGGGCATGGCGCGACGCTTCCGCCCACACATGCTCTGCGACCGCCAGCGCGGCATCGCCCTTGCCGGCGGCTACGGCGGCGAAGGCGTGGGGGCTACCAACCTGGGTGGGCGCACCCTGGCGGCGCTGATCCTCAACCAGCAAAACGAACTGACAGCACAACCCTGGGTGCTCGACAACCGCCCGCTATCGAGCCTGGCCAGCTGGCCCCCCGAGCCCTGCCGCTGGCTGGGCTACAACGCGATCATCCAGAGCTTCGTCCACGAGGACCGGACCCTCGCCAACCCCGCCAGCGCGCCGTGGAGGCGGCGCCTGGCCATATCGCTTGCGGACTTCATGGAAGGCTTCATGCACTGACTTCCCTTATCACTCGTACAGGATCCACCGGTCATGAGCATCACCCAGTTCAAGAACACCGAATTTGCCGTGCTCGACAGCTCCAACCCGGTCGCGGTACCGCTCGGCGAACCCGTGGCAGTCACGTCAGTCACCTGCGTGGAGCGCAGCGATGGCGTCGAAACCGGCATCTGGGAATGCACCCCAGGGCGCTGGCGGCGGCAGATCGTGCAACAGGAGTTCTGCCATTTCATCAAGGGCCGCTGCACGTTCACCCCCGACGGTGGCGAGCCCCTGGTCATAGAAGCCGGAGACGCATTGATGCTACCGGCCAACAGCACCGGCACCTGGGACATCCAGGAGACCGTGCGCAAGACCTACGTGCTTGTTTTCTGATCCGCTGATCGCCTGCCTTCGATAACAACAGACAAAGCAAGGTAAACCCGACATGCGCACCTTCCTCCTCGCCCCTCTGATGCTGGCCGCCAGCGTGGCCAGCGCCGCTGAAACGGTGAAGATCTACAACTGGTCCAGCTACGTGGCCCCCGATACGTTGAAGAACTTCCAGCAAGCCAGCGGCATCGTGCCCACCTACGACGTGTACGACAGCAATGAAACCCTCGATGGCAAGCTGATGACCGGCAATTCCGGCTACGACGTGGTGTTCCCCTCCAACCACTTCATGGCCCGGCAGATCCAGGGCAAGGCCTTGAAGCGCCTGGACAAGTCGCAGCTGCCTAACTGGCACAACCTCAACCCGGTGCTGCTAAAGGCGCTGGAGGTGAACGACCCGGGCAACCAGTACGGTTTCCCGTACCTGTGGGGCAGTACCGGCATTGGCTACAACATCGACAAGGTCAAGGCGGTGCTCGGCGACAACGCGCCGGTGGACTCCTGGGACCTGATCTTCAAGCCCGAGTACATGAGCAAGCTGAAAAGCTGTGGGGTCGCGGTGCTGGACAATGGCCCCGAACTGCTGCCGATCGCCCTGCACTACCTGGGCTTGCCCCATCACAGCCAAGACCCCAAGGACTACGAGAAGGCCAAGGAGTTGCTGATGAAGGTGCGGCCGTACATCAGCTATTTCCACTCGTCCAAGTACACGGGCGACCTGGCCAACGGCGATATCTGCGTGGTGGTGGGGTTCTCAGGGGATGTGCTGCAGGCGAAGAACCGCGCCGACGAGGCGAACAATGGCGTGAAGGTGGGCTATTCGATACCCAAGGAGGGCGCGCCGATGTGGTTCGACATGGTCGCCATGCCCGTCGATGCGCCGGATGAAAAGGCCGGATATGCCT
Organism: Pseudomonas sp. LTR0; assembly: GCF_036630035.1. Lineage (NCBI taxonomy): Bacteria > Pseudomonadati > Pseudomonadota > Gammaproteobacteria > Pseudomonadales > Pseudomonadaceae > Pseudomonas > Pseudomonas sp. LTR0. The sequence goes on along the minus strand of NZ_CP123734.1, from coordinate 901,232 downwards.
ACATGAACTACCTGCTGCAGCCGGAAGTGATGGCCAACATCAGCAACCATGTGCAGTACGCAAACGGCAACCTCAAGGCAGACGGGCTGGTAGACCCGGCGATGAAGGGCAATACGATGATTTACCCGAGCGCCGAGGTGATGGGCAAGCTGTATGCGCTGGAGGCGATGCCGGCGAAGATCGACCGTATTCGTACGCGAATCTGGACCAGTATCAAAGCAGGGAACTGATTTCAGTCGTTACGACGTCCTTGTGGGAGCGGGTTTACCCGCGAATGCGGTGTTGACTCTACCGACGCATTCGCGGGTAAACCCGCTCCCACAGGGGTCAAGAGCAAGCTCTCGCGATCAGTGGTGCTCGCGGGTAGCGCGGAACTTGATGTCCGGCCAGCGCTCTTCCATCAGCGCCAGGTTGACCCGGGTCGGCGCCAGGTAGGTCAGGTGACCGCCGCCGTCGATGGCCAGGTTTTCCATGGCCTTGGTCTGGAATTCCTCGAGCTTCTTCTTGTCATCGCAGCTGATCCAGCGCGCGGACCAGACGGTGATAGGCTCGTAGGCGCACTCGACCTTGTACTCTTCCTTCAGGCGGCTGGCGACCACGTCGAACTGCAGCACGCCGACCGCACCCAGGATGATGTCGTTGCTGCGCTCAGGGAAGAACACCTGAGTAGCACCTTCTTCGGCCAGCTGCTGCAGGCCTTGACGCAGTTGCTTGGATTTCAGCGGGTCTTTCAGGCGTACGCGGCGGAACAGCTCCGGCGCGAAGTGCGGAATACCGGTGAAGCCCAGCGCCTCGCCTTCGGTGAAGGTGTCGCCGATCTGGATGGTGCCGTGGTTGTGCAGGCCGATGATGTCACCGGCAAAGGCTTCTTCCAGCTGCTCACGCTCGGAGGAGAAGAACGTCAGCGCATCGCCGATACGCAGGTCTTTGTTCAAGCGCACGTGGCGCATTTTCATGCCTTTCTCGTACTTGCCCGAGCAGATGCGCATGAAGGCGATACGGTCGCGGTGTTTCGGGTCCATGTTCGCCTGGATCTTGAACACGAAGCCGGTGAACTTCTCTTCCACAGGCTCCACGGTACGCTCGTTGGCCACACGGCCAAGCGGACGCGGCGCCCAGTCGACCACGGCGTCGAGCACGTGGTCGACACCGAAGTTGCCCAGCGCAGTACCGAAGAACACCGGGGTCAGCTGACCGTTGATGAACTCTTCCTGGTTGAACTCGTGGCAGGCGCCCTGCACCAGTTCCAGTTGCTCGACGAACGCGTCGTACTGGTCGCCCAGGTGTGCGCGGGCTTCGTCCGAGTCCAGTTTCTGGATGATCTTGGCTTCGGTGCGCTCGTGGCCGTGGCCCGGTGTGTAGACGATGATGTAGTCGCCAGTGAGGTGGTACACACCCTTGAAGTCACGGTAGCAACCGATTGGCCAGGTGATTGGCGCGGCCTTGATCTTCAGAACGGCTTCGATCTCGTCGAGCAGTTCGATCGGGTCGCGGATGTCACGGTCGAGTTTGTTGATGAAGCTGACGATTGGCGTGTCGCGCAGCCGGCACACGTCCATCAGGGCGATGGTACGCGGCTCTACACCTTTACCGCCATCGAGCACCATCAGCGCCGAGTCCACCGCGGTCAGGGTGCGGTAGGTGTCTTCGGAGAAGTCTTCGTGGCCGGGGGTGTCGAGCAGGTTGATCATGTGCTCGCGATACGGGAACTGCATCACCGAGGTGGTGATGGAGATGCCGCGCTGCTTCTCCATTTCCATCCAGTCGGAGGTGGCATGGCGGTCGGACTTGCGCGACTTCACGGTACCGGCGACGGCAATGGCTTTGCCCATCAGCAACAGCTTCTCGGTGATGGTGGTCTTACCGGCGTCGGGGTGGGAAATGATTGCGAAAGTGCGGCGCTTCGCGACTTCGGCGGCCTGGTTGGTCATGGGAAATCGCCTGACTGGGGGATTTGAAAGGGGCAGTATCATACCTGAAGTTGGGCCTGGACCAAAATCTGCCGAATGAATGGCGCCCGTGCCGGCCTCTTCGCGGGTAAACCCGCTCCCACAGGTACGACACAGGATTCGAATGCGGTGCAGTCTGTGTAGGAGCGGGCGTGCCCGCGAAGAAGCCCGCATTGACTCAACAAATCCTCAATGACTTGCTATTTCATGACAAATGGCCACAGACCAGTTATCTCCACGCCTTCAGCGCATTAAGTCGCTGTTTTCTCTCGCCAAATTTCCATTCAGCCAGTGATTAACACTGGCCAAATGCCGTCTCAGATGGGAACCTTGACACCCATGGAGACGTCCACTCCCCTGCAAACCGCTTCGGTCGGGGACTGGTTTCATCAGCATTTTCGGGCCCGACGGGGTTCGGCTCATGGCCTGATCGCAGCCCTCGGCTTGCCTCACGCTGCTACTCGCGAACACACCACCCGCCGCCAGGACTGGCCGGCAACCAAGAAGTGTGCTCGCCGACTACACAAGGAGTCCACCTGTGGCAAAACGCTACGGTTCGGGGCTGTTGGGATGGGCCGCCGTGCTCGTCATCCTGGCCCTGCTGGTCCACTGGATCGGCATCGACACGATCGCGCGTTATCGCGACGATCTTGGGTTCTACCTGCAAGCGCACCTGGTATTGGTGCTGGCTTCGATGGCGGCGGCGCTGGCCGTGGGCATCCCCGCCGGCATTGCGTTAAGTCGACCGCACCGGGTCGACAAAGCCGAGCGCTTCATGCAGTTCTTCAACGTTGGCAACACCATTCCCCCCCTGGCCGTTCTGGCCATCGCCCTGAGTATCCTGGGCATCGGAGCCGGGCCTGCGATCTTCGCGCTATTCCTCGCCTCCCTCCTGCCCATTGTGCGCAACACCTACGAAGGCCTGAAAAACGTCCCTGCCTCGCTCAAGGAAGCCGCCACCGGCATTGGCATGACTCCGCGCCAGCAACTCTGGCAGGTGGAACTGCCCAACGCCGTGCCGATCATCGTCGGCGGCGTACGCGTGGCCCTGGCACTGAATGTGGGTACCGCACCGCTGGCGTTCCTGATCGGCGCCAACAGCCTGGGCAGCCTGATCTTCCCCGGCATCGCCCTGAACAACCAGCCACAACTGCTGCTGGGTGCCGCCTGCACCGCACTGCTGGCACTGGTGCTGGATGCGGCGGTGAGTTTCTCCAGCAAGCGCTGGCTGGAACGCGGCCTGGTCGAATAAGGATAGGAAACGTATGAAGAAGAGAATCGCCTTGCTACTGGGCGCGGCCTTGCTGTACGCAGGATTTGCCCAGGCAGCGGAAAAACCGCTGATCCGCATCGGCGCGCGGGTGTTCACCGAACAGACCGTGCTCGCCGAAATCACCGCGCAATACCTGCGCGCCAACGGCTTCGATGTGCGTGTCATCGGCGGGCTTGGCAGCAGCCTCGCACGCCAGGCTCAGGAAACCGGCCAGCTCGACCTGATGTGGGAATACACCGGTGTGTCGCTGGTGTCGTACAACCACATCGAAGAGCGCATGCCCAGCGCCGAGGCCACCTACGCCAAGGTCAAGGAGCTGGATGCCAAAAAAGACCTGATCTGGCTGACCCCGTCGAAATTCAGCAACACCTATGCCCTCGGCTTGCCGAAGCAGGTCGCCGAGGCCTACCCGCAGATCAACTCGATCAGCGACCTCAACCAGGTGCTGCGCGACGAGAGCAAGCGTAATCACCTGGTGGCCCTGGACACCGAGTTCGCCAACCGCCCCGACGGCCTGGTAGGCCTGCGCGAAATGTATGACCTGCCGCTGGGCCGGCGCAACATCCGCCAGATGGACGCCGGGCTGGTGTACACCGCCATGCGCAACAATCAGGTGTTCGCCGGCCTGGTGTATACCACCGACGGCCGCCTGGACGCTTTCGACCTCAAGCTGCTGGAAGACGACAAACACTACTTCCCCGACTACACCGCCGCGCCGGTGGTGCGCAAAGCCACGCTCGACGCCAACCCGCAGCTGGCTGGCCTGCTCAAGCCGCTGGCCGAGCAACTGGATGACCAAACCATGCGCCAGCTTAACGCCAAGGTCGATGTCGAGCACCAGAACCCCACTGCCGTGGCTGCGGACTTTCTGCGCAAGCACCCACTGAACAGCGAGGGCCAGCCATGAACCTGATCGATACCTTCAGCCACCTGGACTGGGCCCAGGTGCTGCACCTGACCTGGCAGCACATCATGCTGGTAGGCGTTGCCGTGGGCCTGGCGATTCTGGTCGGGGTGCCGCTGGGCATCCTGATGACTCGCTTTCCGGCCCTCGCAGGCCCGCTGCAAGCCAGCGCCACGGTACTGCTGACCATCCCCTCGATTGCCCTGTTCGGCCTGCTGTTGCCGTTCTACTCCAAGTTCGGCCAGGGCCTGGGGCCGTTGCCAGCGATCACTGCGGTGTTCCTGTACTCGCTGCTGCCGATCCTGCGCAACACCTACCTGGCCCTGACCAATGTCGAGCCCGGCATCCGTGAAGCCGCACGCGGAATAGGCATGACCTTCGGTCAGCGCCTGCGCATGGTCGAACTGCCCATCGCCGTACCGGTCATCCTCGCCGGTGTACGCACCGCCGTGGTCATGAACATCGGTGTCATGACCATTGCTGCCACCATCGGCGCCGGCGGCCTGGGTGTGCTCATCCTCACCTCCATCAGCCGCAGCGACATGTCGATGCTGCTGATCGGCGCCTTGCTGGTGAGCCTGTTGGCAATCATCGCCGACCTGCTGCTGCAAACCCTGCAACGTGCCCTGACTCCAGAAGGACTGCGCTCATGATCGAACTGAAGAACCTCAGCAAAACCTTCAACGTCAACGGCAAGGACGTCAAAGCCGTCGACTCGGTAAGCCTCACCGTCAACGAAGGGGAAATCTGCGTGTTCCTCGGCCCCTCGGGCTGTGGCAAGAGCACCACGCTGAAAATGATCAACCGCCTGATCACGCCCACCTCGGGCCAAGTGTTCATCAATGGCGAAGACACCACCGGGTTGGACGAAGTCACCCTGCGCCGGCACATCGGCTATGTGATCCAGCAAATCGGTTTGTTTCCCAACATGACCATCGAAGAAAACATCACCGTGGTGCCACGCTTGCTCGGCTGGGACAAGCAGAAATGCCACGAACGCGCCCTCGAGCTGATGCACATGATCAAGCTCGAACCCAAGCAGTACCTGCAACGCTACCCGCGCGAGCTGTCCGGCGGCCAGCAACAGCGTATCGGCGTGATTCGTGCCCTGGCAGCAGATGCACCCGTGCTGTTGATGGACGAACCGTTCGGCGCGGTCGACCCGATCAACCGCGAGATGATCCAGAACGAGTTCTTCGAAATGCAGCGGGCGCTGAACAAGACGGTGATCATGGTCAGCCACGACATCGACGAAGCGATCAAACTGGGCGACAAGATTGCCATCTTCCGTGCCGGCAAGCTGTTGCAACTGGACCATCCGGACACCTTGCTGGCCCACCCGGCGGATGATTTCGTCAGCAACTTCGTGGGCCAGGACAGCACGCTCAAGCGCCTGTTGCTGGTGCGTGCCGAGGATGCCGCGGACAACGCGCCGTCGGTGAGCCCGCAAACGCCTGTGAGCGATGCGCTGGAGCTGCTTGATGAACACGACCGCCGCTACGTGGTGGTGACCGATGCGCAAAACAAGGCGCTGGGCTATGTACGCCGACGCGACATGCACCGCCAGCAAGGGACGTGTGGCGATTTCCTGCGGCCGTTCAATGCCACGGCGTCGCACGATGAGCATTTGCGCATCCTGTTGTCGCGTATGTACGAGTTCAACCGCGCGTGGTTGCCAGTGCTGGATGCCGAGCAGGTGTTCTTGGGCGAGGTGACGCAGGAGTCGATTGCGGCGTACCTGAGCTCGGGGAGGTCGCGGGGGGCGAAGACCAGTATCGTTTCGCCGGCCGAGGCGGTGGTTTCGTAAGCGTTGGGGGGGCTTTGCGCCCTTTAGCAGGTAAACCCGCTCCTACAAGAGCGGGTTTACCTGCGAAGGGCCGCAAAGCGGCCCCGGTAATCTCGGATCAAAACCCAACACTGGCCTGCACATAGAAGGTCCGCGGCTCACCCACGTAAAGGCCGGCATTGTTGTCGCTCGAACGTGTGAAGTACTGCTTGTCGAACAGGTTCTTCACCCCCGCCGCCAGCTTCAAATTGGACCACTGCGGCCCGAATTCATAACCACCACGGGCATGCCAGGTCACGTAGCCCGGTATATCGCCATACCGCCCGTCGGCACTCGGCTCGGTGATGTAGTCGCCATTGAAGCTGCCGTCGGCATTGATCCCGGTTCCCGGCGCACGCTGCTTCGATTGGGCATAGGCGTCCAGGTTCCAGGTCCAGCGGTTAACTGCGTAACGCACTCCGGCAGTGGCCACCTGGCGTGAATAGAACGGCAGGTCTCGACCCTTGAACCCTGGGATATCCCCTTCATAGGTCGCGCGGGTATAGGTGTAGCCACCGCTCACCGACAGCCCGTCCAGGCGCGGGTCCAGCCCGGCCAGGTCATAACGCACCGAAGCCTCGATGCCCTGGTGCTTGGTCGCACCGAGGTTGGTCCAGCCCACGTCGTTGCTGATGTACTGCAGCTCATCATCGAAGTCGATGTAGAACGCCGTCAGCTCACCGGCAAAGCCGCCATTGTCATAACGGGTACCGATTTCGTAGGTCTTGGCTTTTTCCGGCTCAAGGCCATTGGCCGTACTGTTGCCAGAACCGCCCTGGCCCAGCTGGAAGTACTGCAGGCTACCGAACGAGGTTTCGTAGTTGGCGAACACCTTCCAGGCATCGGAAACGTGGTACATCACGCTCAACGCCGGCAAAGGCTCGTTGCTGGTGATGCTGCGCTTCTTCTCGGCTACCGGAAGGTTGTTGGCGCCCAGCACCGGGCGGTCGCGCCAGTCGGTATTGATATGCTCGAAACGCACGCCAGGGGTGATGGTCCAGTTGCCCACGTCGATCTTGTCGTCGATGTAGTAGGCGCTGGCCTCGGTGCCGCCGCTGCGGTCCTGGAACACGTGGCCGTCGGAAGTCGGGGTCTCCGTCGGCACGTTGTCGATCAGCGCCAGCCGAGTCGTCTGTTCGCGCATCGCTTCCTTCAGGTAACGGTAACCGACACTCACTTCCTGGGTGGTTGGGCCGGCAAAGAAGATGCGCGACACACGGGGTTCGATGGCGAAGGTGTGGTAGTTGCGCGGGTACGACGACAACGTCTTCATGTCCCGCGAGGCTATTGTGCTGCCGCGGAAGCTGTCGGTGTAGTAGGTCAGCACTTCGAACTGGGTGGCGTCGTCGAGCTGCCGCTGCCATTTGAACGACACATCCTTGCGCCGGCCCGCAAAGTAGTCGTAATCGCGCAGCGACTGGTACGGGTTGCTGTCGTATTGGGCCTGGGTCAGGCCACCCGGCATGTCGGCACGGCCATCGTAATAATGGAAGTTGAGCCAGAACTCATCGACATCGGTTGGCGCCCAATGCGTCTTGAGGATAACGTCGTCGATGTCGTTGCCGTTGTTGCTTTCACGGTAACCGTTGCCATTCACCCCGGTGTACAACAGCGCCACGCCCATGCCATTGTCGGCCGTGCCACCGACGAAGGCTGACTCGGTGTGTTTCCAGCCACCGTGCTGGGAGGTCTCCAGGGTGGTGGACAGCTCTGCCGAGGCCTTTTGCGGAATCGCCCGGGTTACGAAATTGATCACACCACCCACGTTCTGCGGGCCGTAGCGCACCGAGCCGGCACCACGCACGACGTCGATGCTGTCGAGGTTGCCAGAAGAAATCGGTGCCATCGACAGCTGTGGCTGGCCATACGGCGCGAAGGCGGCCGGGATGCCATCGATCAGTACCGTGGAGCGCGGCGACAGGCGCGAAGTAAGGCCGCGCACGCCCACGTTCAGCGACAGGTCGCTGCCACCGGTTCCGTTGGAGTCCTGCACTTGCACGCCAGGGATGCCGCGCAGCACGTCGCGCACGTTCATTGCGCCCTTCTCCACCATTGCCTCGCGGCGTACCACGGTGCGTGCCCCGGGATGGTTCTGTATCACGCTCTGCTGGGCATCACCCAGCCAGTCACCGACCACCTTGATGTCGGTGGGGGCCAGCTCCAGGCTGCCGCTGCCCAGGTCAAGGGTAGTCGGCAAAGGCTTCACCACAACGGTGTCCCCGGACATCTCGTAGGTGAGCCCGCTGCCTTGCAACAGCTGTTGCAGCGCCTGCACCGGCGCCAGGTTGCCCGATACCGCCGGGGCCTGTTTGCCGGCGACCAGCTCGGGGCTGAAAAACAGCTGCAGGCTGGTCTGCTGGCCGAGCTGGTTCAGCGCCGAACCCAACGGCTGGGCCTGGATGTGGAGGGCATTAGCGGCCTCTGCGGCCGGGCTGCCAACGGCCACAGTACTGACCGCCAGGGCCAGCGCCAGGGCGCGAAAGCGTGGGAGAGGTTTGTTGTTGTTCACGTCGTCGAAACATCCTGGAATGCGGAATAAACGCCAACCGCGTGCAAATGGAAATGCTTGGCAGTTGCAGCTGGCGAGGAAGACGAACGAGTGAAAAAAAACCTGAATCTATTTGGCGATTATTTCGCTGGAGCCGTCTTCATGGGCTTTGATGGCCACCGGTAGAATGCTCGGCAAGGCCCGCAGCAGAGCGTCTGTATCGTTGGCACTGAAGGTACCGGACAGGCGCAGCCGGGCGACTTTCCCAGGGGCGACCCGCAATGTCTGGCGACGGTAGCGCGAGGTTTCGGCCACTACTTCGGCGAGGGTTGCGTTGTCGAACACCAGCTTGCCCTGTCGCCATGCGGTCATGGCGCCGGTGTTGACCGCATAGGGTGCGGCGACCAGGCCCTGTGCATCTATATGCGACCCCTGCCCGGCCGACAGTTGCGCCGGCGAGTCGCCCTTGCCCTGCACCCGCACCGACCCCTGCTCCACCGCCACACGGGTGCTGGCTGGGTCAAGGCGGACGTCAAAGCGGGTACCTGTGACGACCACACTGCCCTGGGCAGTGTCGACCACAAACGGCCGGTTACTGTCATGGGCGACGCTGAACATCACTTCACCGGCGTTCAGGCGCACGTGCCGCCGGCCGGCGCTGAACTCGACCTGCAACTGCGTGTTGCCATTGAGCTCCAGATGCGAGCCATCCGGCAGTTCGACCTGACGGCGCTCATTGAAGGCCGTCTGCAGGCTGCCTTGATGGTTCAGTTGCAGGTGGTGCCAGCCGCCCCAGCCCAGGCCCAGCGCCACTACCGCGACACTGGCGGCCAACGCCTGGCGCATGAAACGCCGTCGTGGCAGCTGCTGCACCGGGTCTGGCTGGCACAGCGCCTCCAGGCGCTGACGTGGAATGAAGTCGGCGGCCTGCCACACGCGGCAGAGATGCTCATATTCTTCCCGGTGGTGCTCGTCGCTCGCCAACCAGGCATGCAACTGCTTGTGCAGCCCGGCATCCCGAGGTGCATCCTGCACGCGGGCGAACCATGCGGCCGCCTGCTCGCGGACGGCATCGGTACCGTGCTGTTCCATCGAAAAGATCTCCTGACTCTTCATGCCGACACATCCAGGTGCTCACGCAGGTGCCGGAGCGTGCGGATCATATACTTTTCGACCATGTTCTTGCTCAACCCCATGCGCTCGGCAATCTCGGCCTGAGTCAGGCCTTCGAGCTTCTGCCAGATGAACACCTGCCGGCAGTTGAGAGGCAGCTCGGCCAGCGCCCGCTCAACGCTGTCGGCCAGCTCCAGGGCATGCACGTAGGCTTCCGGGTCGCCACTGCCGGTTGCGCCTTCTTCGAAGGCTTCCCGCTCCAGGGCCTGGCGTCGGTCTTCGCGACGGAAGCCATCCACAGCGATGTTGCGCGCAGCCTGATGCAGGTAGGCGCGTGGCTGCTCAACCTGCTCGCGCGGGGTTTCCAGTACCCGGACAAAGGCATCGTGGGTGAGGTCCTCGGCCTGCTGACGACTGCGCAGCTTGCGCGTCCAGGTGCCGATCAGCTCATGGTAGTGGTCGAGGAAGCCTTTGTGTCCGGACACGGTCGGGGTCATCAGGGAGGCAGATAAGGGTGCGAATAGTAATGTTTCGCATCAAAAGCAGCAAATCCGCCAGTCGGTAACAAAAAATTTATGGGCGATTTCCTGTACGGGGGTACCAGGAAAATGTGGCCATAAATATGAACACCTCCGGCCCTTTCGCGGGCAAGCCCGCTCCCACATTGAACGCGTATCCCCTGTGGGAGCGGGCTTGCCCGCGAAGGACCCAACACGCTCCATTCCACAATTTTTTACGCTTGAAACATCGCAGGGAACATCAGCCGGTCACACGAGTCGGTTATTCAAATGGCTGGTCGTCGATCCACGTCGATCACGCCCGGATTGCCTGTTGATTCTGCATTCTTCACGCCCTAAAGTGCGCGCCGAACGTCCATGCTGGAAACGATCCATCCGGCTCAAGTACTGAGTAGGCGAACCAAAGTGGGGATACGGAGGACGTTCAGTTTGCAGCCACTTAATCTTTCAGTTTGCCCATGGAGTCCCTGAGCATGTCGATCCAGGTCGAAGACTATTTCGCGCGTGAAACCTTCCAGAAAATGAAGGCGTTCGCTGACAAGCAGGAAACCCCGTTCGTACTCATCGACACCCAGATGATCAGCCAGGCGTATGACGACCTGCGCGCCGGTTTCGAATTTGCCAAGGTCTACTACGCGGTCAAGGCCAACCCGGCCGTGGAAATCATCGACCTGCTCAAAGAGAAAGGTTCGAGCTTCGACATCGCCTCGATCTACGAACTGGACAAAGTACTGGGCCGCGGTGTCAGCGCTGACCGTATCAGCTACGGCAACACCATCAAGAAGTCCAAGGACATCCGCTACTTCTACGAGAAGGGCGTGCGCCTGTACGCCACCGACTCGGAAGCCGACCTGCGCAACATCGCCAAGGCCGCACCGGGCTCGAAAGTGTACGTGCGCATTCTGACTGAAGGCTCCACCACTGCCGACTGGCCACTGTCCCGCAAGTTCGGCTGCCAGACCGACATGGCCATGGACCTGCTGATCCTCGCCCGCGACCTGGGCCTGGTTCCTTACGGTATCTCCTTCCACGTGGGTTCGCAGCAACGCGACATCAGCGTGTGGGACGCCGCCATCGCCAAGGTCAAGGTGATCTTCGAGCGCCTGAAAGAAGAAGACGGCATCGAACTGAAGCTGATCAACATGGGTGGTGGCTTCCCGGCCAACTACATCACCCGTACCAACAGCCTGGAAACCTACGCCGAAGAAATCATCCGCTTCCTCAAGGAAGACTTCGGTGACGAACTGCCGGAAATCATCCTCGAGCCTGGCCGTTCGCTGATCGCCAACGCCGGTATCCTGGTCAGCGAAGTGGTGCTGGTCGCACGCAAGTCGCGTACCGCCGTCGAGCGCTGGATCTACACCGACGTAGGCAAGTTCTCCGGCCTGATCGAAACCATGGACGAAGCCATCAAGTTCCCGATCTGGACCGAGAAAAAAGGCGAAGCCGAAGAAGTGGTCATCGCCGGCCCGACCTGCGACAGTGCCGACATCATGTACGAGAACTACAAGTACGGGCTGCCGCTGAACCTGGCCATCGGTGACCGCCTGTACTGGCTGTCGACCGGCGCCTACACCACCAGCTACAGCGCAGTGGAATTCAACGGCTTCCCGCCGCTGAAGGCTTACTACCTGTAATGCACAACGGGGCCGAAAGGCCCCGTTTTCATGTGTGCTCTCCTGTACCGGCCTCTTCGCGCCGATCGATTTCCTCAGCATACCGCGCCGCAAAGGCCATCAACACCGGCCCTGCGCCCTGCAGGGTTACCAACGCAGCACGCAGGAAATTCATGTTCCCCGCAACCCGGGCCTGCTCCAGCCACTGCCCTGCCTCGGCCAACTGCCCACGCTCGACCAGCACCAGCGCCAGGCTGAACATCCCGCGAAAATCCCCCGCCTCGGCCGAACGCCGATACCAGCGCACCGCCCGCGCCGGGCTGGGCGCCGTGGCAATGCCCTGCTCCAGGTAACGCCCATACAGGTTCATCGATTTGGCATGCCCCAGCTGCGCAGCCTTCTCGTAGCACATCAGCGCCTGCACCTGATTGACCGGCACCCCGCGCCCGGTCGCCAGAAGGTTGCCCAGGTTATACAGGCCCCAGTCCAAACCGGAATCGGCCGCACGGGCGTAGTGAACGGCAGCCTGCGCCAAACTCACCTCACCGCCCCAACCATGCTCCAGGCAACGCCCGAGCATGTTGTGCGCCATGGCATTCCCCCCCTGTGCAGCGATACCGAACCAACGCCGGGCGACGGTGGCATCCTGCTGGATGCCAAGCCCATCCAGCAGGATCTGCCCCAGCAGCAACTGCGCCTCGACCGCACCCTGCCCCGCTGCCGCCAGAATTGCCTGGGCGGCCTTGCCGGGGGATTCCTCGAGCATGGCCTGCAAGCCGGCCACATCCACCACTTCCTCACGCCGCAGCAGGTAGGACACGGCTCAGACCTCAGCCCAGCGGCGCAGCAAGTTATGGTAGGTGCCCGTCAGCTGCAACAACGAAGGATGGTCCGGCACATCGGCAGTCAGTTGCTGGATTGCGTTGTCCATCTCGAACAGCAGCGTCCGCTGGCTGTCATCGCGCACCAGGCTCTGGGTCCAGAAGAATGCGGCATAACGTTGGCCACGGGTCACCGGGTTGACCTTGTGCAGGCTAGTGCCGGGGTACAGCACCATGTCACCGGCGGCCAGCTTGACCTGTTGCACGCCATAGGTGTCCTGGATCACCAGCTCACCGCCGTCGTAGCTTTCCGGGTCGCTGAGGAACAACGTGGAAGACAGGTCGGTACGCACCCGCTCCGGGCTGCCCTTGGGCTGGCGCAGGGCGTTGTCGATGTGGAAGCCGAAGTTGCCACCTTCGCGGTAGCAATTGATCAGCGGCGGGAACACCTTGTGCGGCAACGCTGCCGACATGAAGCGCGGGGTTTTCCACAGACGGTCGATCAACGCAGTGCCAATTTCCTTGGCCAGCGCATGGCCTTCCGGCAACTGCAGGTTGTGCTTGGCCTTGGCCGACTGATAACCCGCCGTAAGCTTGCCATCGGCCCAGTCGGCCTGCTCCAGCGCCTCGCGAATACGGGCCAGTTCATCAGCGTCGAACAGACCTGGGATGTGAAGCAGCATGGCAACAGCACCGTTGGGAAATGTAAAGGCTCAATGATATTGATTCCCTTTTGCGCTACACAAGCCCCATTCGCCAGTTAAGACGTTTCAGCTGCATGAAACCGTAAAGGCAAATTGTAAAGATTGTAAATTCTTCACGAATGGTAACGAATCTCAATTGTTAGTCAAAATTGCTTACATTAAGATCCACCGCCTCGAAACCTTGGGGAAGGTCCTTACCAATGCGTCACTACGTGCCATCTGCTGTGAGCTCACAACGCCTGCTTGCGTCCGCCATTGGCGTTGCCATCTCTGCTGCATCGACTGCTCAGCTTGCATATGCAGATGATCAGGCTGCTGATTCTGTCATTTCACTCGACGCAACCAGCGTCAACGCGGCACAGGATGTCACCAGCTACAAGACGGACACCGCCAGCTCGAAGAAGTACACCGCCCCGCTGCGTGAAACACCGAAGAGTGTCACGGTGATCCCTCAGCAAGTCATTCGTGACACGGGGGCGACGTCCTTGGTAGACGCCTTGCGTACAACCCCAGGCATCACTTTTGGCGCAGGCGAAGGCGGCAACCCAGCGGGTGACCGCCCTATCATCCGCGGCTTCAACGCCGAAAGTGACGTATTTGTCGATGGCATGCGCGATGTCGCATCCCAAAGCCGGGAGATCTTCAACGTGGAGTCCATTGAGGTCGCAAAAGGCCCTGGCTCCGCTTTTACCGGTGCTGGCTCGACGGGCGGGAGCCTCAATCTGGTCACCAAGAGCGCAAAACTTGGCGATAGCTACAACGGTGGGTTCACTTGGGGTTCAGACCAGACCAAACGCACCACCCTGGATTTGAACAAACAGCTGACCGACACCTCTGCCTTTCGCTTGAACCTGATGAAGCACGAAGCCAACGTCGCCGGTCGTGACGATGTGGATGTGAGCCGTTGGGGGGTGGCACCGTCGTTCGCTTTTGGCTTGGGCACCGATACACGGGTCACAGTGGGTTACTACCACCTGAAAACTGACGACATGCCTGACTACGGCATCCCGCTGAATCGCAGCGCCACGCGCAGCAAATACAATGTAGATGGCCCGGCTCATGTAGACCGCGACAACTTCTACGGTTTGAACGGACGCGACTACCGCAAGACCAGCAACGACAGCGGCACGATCCGTATCGAACATGACCTGAACGAAAACCTGACACTGTCCAACAGCTTCCGCATGTCGCGCTCGACCCTCGACTACATCGTGACCAACCCGGATGACAGTAAAGGTAACGTCGCCAACGGTACGGTCTATCGCGCCACCAAGAACCGCAATTCGACGTCCAAAGGTTGGGTGAACCAGACCGACCTGAGTGCCAAGTTCAATACCGGCTTCATCGAGCATAGCCTGGTGACAGGCCTGGAGTTCACCTACAGCGACACGCATAACCGCGGGTATGTCGTCACCTCGGCCGCTGGCACAGGCACTGTTTGCACCCCCGCCTTGCTGGCTTCGGGCGACTGCACCAGCCTCTACGACCCATCCCCGGATGACGGCTGGTCTGGCACGATTACCGACAGCCAAGCCTTCACCGATACGGATACGAAGACCAGCGCTGCCTACGTATTTGACACACTGACTTTCAACGAACAGTGGTCGCTGAACCTCGGCCTGCGTTACGACGATTACCAGACCAAATCAAGCGGATACAGCACAGGTGGGCGTGGCTCGGTTGCGGGGGACTTCTCTCGCGAAAACAACGCGCATCTGTGGAACTACCAAGTTGGCGTAGTCTACAAGCCGTTGCCCAACGGCAGTATTTACGCCGCCTGGTCGACCTCCAGCAACCCGTCGGGCGAAACCAGCGGTAATGGAGGCCTGGAGCTGGCGGCCAACAACAGCAACCTCGATCCAGAACGTAACCGCAACTACGAAATCGGCACGAAGTGGGACTTCTTCGACGATAACCTATCGTTGACCGCAGCCTTGTTCCGTACCGACAAAACCAACGCACGCGTCACCGATCCAGACAATGCCACATATCAGGTGCTCGATGGCGAACAACGGGTCCAGGGTGTGGAGCTGACCTACTCGGGTAACCTGACCAGCAAGTGGAAGGTCTATGGCGGCTACACCTATATGGAAAGCGAGATCGTGAAAACCTCTACTGCAGCGAACGAAGGCAACCACATGCCTAGCACGCCGCGTAACAACTTCACGTTCTGGTCGACCTACGACATCATTCCGCAACTGACCGTTGGTGCTGGAGCGACTTTTGTCGATTCGCGCTTCGGTGACGAAGCCAACTCGGTCGAGGTACCTTCCTACTGGCGCTATGACGCCATGGCTACCTATCGCCTGACAAAGAATGTCGACTTGCAACTGAATGTGCAGAACCTGACCGACAAGCGTTACTTCGATCAAGTATTCGCTACGCATTACGCTCACGTAGCGCCTGGCCGTACTGCACTCATGAGTGCCAACTTCCACTTCTAATCAAGTCACCCCGAGCCCCGTTCATTCCCGTGAGCGGGGCTTTTGCGTATCAAGGCATAATGCACGCCGCGCAGGTCGCGGCAGCAACTCAAGGTGAGTAACGTGGTGAAGAAGACGCTGTTCCAATTGCACTGGTTCTTTGGCATCACCGCTGGCCTGGTGCTGGCCTTGATGGGCATTACCGGGGCGCTGTACTCGTTCCAGGAAGAACTGCTGCGCGCATTCAATGCCGATGTACTCAAGGTAGAAGTACGCGCCGAAGGCGTGCTGCCGCCGGCCGAGCTGGTTAAACGAGTCGAAGCCCAGCAGCACGACAAGGTGTCGATGCTGTGGGTCGACGTGCGTGAAGGCAACGCTGCACGTATCTTCTTCATGCCTGCACCGGGCGAACGCCGTGGCGAACTGCGCTATGCCGACCCGTACACCGGCGAGCTCAAGGGTGAAGTGGCCGGGCAAGGCTTCTTCAACCTCATGCTCAAGCTGCACCGTTTCCTCGCCATGGGCGATACTGGCCGGCAAATCACCGGGGCCTGCACCTTGATGCTGGTGTTCTTCTGCCTGTCCGGCCTGTACCTGCGCTGGCCGCGCAAAGCACTGGCCTGGCGCACCTGGCTGACCTTCGAATGGGCCAAGAAAGGCCGCGCCTTCAACTGGGACCTGCACGCCGTGGCAGGTACCTGGTGCCTGCTGTTCTACCTTCTGTTCGCCCTGACCGGCCTGTTCTGGTCCTATGAGTGGTACCGCGAAGGCCTGAACAAGCTGCTGGCTGACGCGCCGGCTGCGGGCCAGCAGCAAAAACGTGGTGAAGGCCGTGGCCGGCACGGGCCGCAGAAAGTCGACAGGAATGCGCCACCGCTGGTGGTGGACTATGACGCCATCTGGGCCAACCTCAAGGATGCCGCGGGCCCAGGCCTGTCCACCTACAACCTGCGCCTGCCGCCCGCTGGCGGTCAGCCGGCCAACCTGTTCTACCTGCTCGACAACGCTGCCCACCCACGTGCCTTCAATACCCTGGTCCTGGACCCGGCCACCGGCCAGGTTAAAAAGCACGACCGCTACACCGACAAGTCCTTCAAGGCGCAACTGCTGCAGAGTGTTTACGCCTTGCATGTGGGCGAGTACTTCGGCTTGCCGGGGCGCATCATCGTCACCATCGCCAGCCTGACCATGCCGTTGTTCTTCGTCACCGGCTGGCTGCTGTACCTCGACCGTCGCCGCAAGAAACGTCAGGTGCGCGCAGCCCGTGGCAACGTCGCCAACAGCAACGGCAATGGCGACGGCTGGCTGATCGGCTTTGCCAGCCAGAGTGGCTTTGCCGAACAGTTGGCCTGGCAGAGCGCCAGGCAGCTGCAGGCAGCCGGCCAGCCCGTTCAAGTGCGCGCCCTTGCCCAACTGGGTGAAAACGACCTGCGCCAGGCCCATCGCGCGCTCTTCGTGGTGAGTACCTTCGGCGACGGTGAAGCGCCCGACAGCGCCCGCGCCTTCGAGCGCAAGGTGCTCGGCCAGCCTTGGGCACTGAACAACCTCAACTATGCCCTGCTCGCCCTCGGTGATCGTCAGTACCCGCACTTCTGCGGCTTCGCTCGTCGCCTCCAGGCGTGGCTGGGGGAGCGCGGCGCCAGCAGTGCATTCAGCCCGGTGGAAGTGGACAACGCCGACCAGGCCGCCCTGCAGCAATGGCAGCAGGAACTGGCGCAACTGACCGGCGCCCAGCCGGTCGCCGCCTGGCAGCCGCCAACCTTTGCCAACTGGTCGCTGGTGCGCCGCAAACTGCTCAACCCCGGCAGCCAAGGCCAACCGGTGTACCTGCTTGGCCTGCAGGCTGCAGAACCTGCGAGCTGGGAAGCCGGCGACCTGGTAGAAATACTGCCGCTAAATGGGCAGCCACGTATCGACGCGTTCCTCAAGGGCATGGCACTGGACGCCAGCAGCCAAGTGCAGGTGAATGGCCTGAGCGAAACCCTTGCCCAGGCACTCGCTGGTCGCCAGTTGCCGACGCGCCGCGATCACCTGATCGGCTTGCAGCCGCAGGCACTGGTGGATGCACTGGTACCGATCGGCAGCCGCGAATACTCCATCGCCTCGATCGCTAGCGATGGTGTGCTGGAGCTGATCGTGCGCCAGGAACGCCACCCCGACGGCAACCTTGGCTTGGGCTCTGGCTGGCTGACCGAATACCTGCCAATGAATGGCACCCTGAGCCTGCGCCTGCGGCGTAACAGTGGTTTCCATCTGCCTGAGGCCGCTGCGCCGATGATCCTGATCGGTAACGGCACTGGCCTGGCAGGCCTTCGCAGCCTGTTGCGCGCGCGGGTCAATGCCGGTGAGCAGCGCAACTGGCTTTTGTTCGGCGAGCGTAATCGGGCGCATGACTTGCTGTGCGGCGATGAGCTGCATGCTTGGCTGGACAACGGCGACCTGGCACGGCTGGACCTGGCGTTCTCGCGCGATCAGGCCGAGAAGGTGTATGTGCAGGACGTGATGCTGCAGCAGGCCGAGGACTTCAAGCGCTGGGTAGCCGATGGGGCTTGCGTGTATGTCTGCGGCAGCCTGAAAGGCATGGCGGCGGGGGTGGATGCTGCGCTCAATCGCATGCTGGGTGAAGAAGCTGTACAGCAGTTGATCGAGGATGGGCGGTATCGGCGGGATGTGTATTGACTGAAATCGATTCAACCAGCGCCGGCCTCTTCGCGGGTAAACCCGCTCCTACAGCGGGCTGTGTCCAACCCCAGATGTGTGTCCACCACCGATCTGTGTAGGAGCGGGTTTACCCGCGAATACGGTGGCGGCGGTAACAGTGAAGGGCCAGGGAGATTGGCCACCAGGCCCTTTCGCGGGCAAGCCCGCGAAGAAACCGGCGCTGCTGTCAGTGCAACTCGAAGGTATCGGCATCCAGGTTGGCCGGGAACTTGGCCCGGTACGCCGCCAGTTCCGACGCGCTCAGTACTGCAGTGAACACCCCGTCCGCCTCGCCGGCACTGAGCAGGCTCTCACCCTGGAAATCCAGCACCTGGCTGTCACCAGAATAAGCAAAGCCTTTACCGTCCGTGCCCACCCGGTTCACCGCCGCCACATAGCACAGGTTCTCGATGCCCCGCGCCGGTAGCAGGCGGTTCCAGTGCTGGCGACGCGCGGCCGGCCAGTTGGCCGTATAAAGCAGCAGGTCGGTGTCCTGGGCGTCGCGGCTCCACACCGGGAAGCGCAGGTCGTAACAGATCAGCGGGCGAATCCGCCAGCCCTTGACCTCGAACTGCACCTGCCGCTCGCCTGGGGTGTAATGTTTGTGCTCACCGGCCATGCGGAACAGGTGGCGCTTGTCGTAGTGCAGAATCTCGCCGTCCGGCCGCGCCCACAACAGGCGGTTGCGGTGGCTGCCATCGGCCGCCTGGATGATCACACTACCGGTAATCACCGCATTGTGCTTCTTCGCCTGGGCTTTCAACCATTTATAGGTCGGACCGTTCTCCTGCTCGCACAGGCTTTCCGACTGCATCGAAAAGCCGGTGGTGAACATTTCCGGCAGGATCACCAGGTCCACCTCGCCCACCTGCTCCAGCAGCACCTCGAAGTGCGCGTAGTTGGCCTCGCGGTCATGCCAGGCCAGGGTGGTTTGCACCAGGGCGACTTTCAGGTTCGGCAGTGTACTCAGATCGCGCATAGTCTTTCCGCTGCCTGACGCAGCGTCTCCTCTCGTTTGGCAAAGCACAGGCGCACCAGGCGTTGCTCGGGGATGGGTTGCTGGTAGAACACCGATACCGGGATGGTCGCCACGCCGTGCTCACGCGTCAGCCACAGCGACATGTCGACATCGTTCAGGTCCGGGCGGATTTGCGAATAGTCCACCAGCTGGAAATAAGTGCCCGTCGTGCGGGTAAAGTTGAAACGCGAGCCTTCCAGCAAGCCGCAGAACACGTCGCGCTTGGCCTGGTAAAAGGCTGGCAATTCATCAATATGCTCGGGGTGCTCGGCCATGAAATCGGCCAAGGCCCACTGCAGCGGCGTCACCCCACAGAAGTTGACGTACTGGTGCACTTTGCGCAGCTCGGCGCTCAGGGCAGGCGGTGCGATCACGTACCCGGTCTTCCAGCCGGTAACGTGGTACGTCTTGCCGAACGAACTGACCACGAAGGCACGCGAGTACAACTGCTCATGGGCCAGCACGCTGGCGTGGCGTACACCGTCGTAGACCAGGTGCTCGTACACTTCATCGCTGACCAGGTAGATATCGCGGTCGGCAATTAGTGCGGCCAACTGGTCGAGGTCTTCGCGAGTGATCAGCGCGCCGCTGGGGTTGTGTGGCGAGTTGAGGATGACCATGCGCGTGCGCGGGGTCAAGGCATCGCTGAATTTCTGCCAGTCGATACGGAAGGTGCCGTCGCTCAACTGCACATGAACACAGCGGCCACCGGCCAGCTCCACTGACGGCTCGTAACTGTCGTAGCAGGGATCGAAGACGATCACTTCGTCACCGGCATGTACCACCGCCTGGATGGCACAGAAAATAGCCTCGGTGGCGCCGGGGGTGATAGTCACTTCCTGATCGGCATCCACCCTGGCCCCATACAGCCGCTCGACCTTGGCCGCTACCTGCTGGCGCAAGGCCGGCAGGCCGGTCATCGGCGAATACTGGTTATGCCCGGCAGCCACGTGCCGGCCCACGGCATCAAGCAGGGCCTGCGGGCCATTGAAGTCAGGAAAGCCCTGGGACAGGTTGAGCGCGCCAGTCTGCACGGCGAGCTGGGACATGGTGGTGAAGATGGTCGTGCCGACATTCGGCAGTTTGCTGCGGATCATGGAGCCCTCTTTCCTGGGGTATATCCGGCACGGGGTGGAGTCCGAGCATAGCGGATCGAGCGGTCAGGAAAAAGGTTGAAACAATAGGGGGATTGCTCTGGATCAAGGGGCGTCTGTGGGGGCGGCTGTGCCTGCCCCCACATGGGGCGACTTAGCGTTTGTCGCGACGCTTCTTCTCGGCCTTCTTGTGGTGCGACATCAGGCGGCGTTTCTTGTTGACCTGGCGATCGGTAAGGGTGTTCTTCTTGCCCTCGTACGGGTTCTCACCGCCCTTGTACTCGATACGGATCGGCGTACCGACCAGTTTGAGCACCCGGCGATAGGTGTTTTCCAGGTAACGCGAGTACGACTTGGGAATGCTGTCGGTCTGGTTGCCGTGGATCACGATCAGCGGCGGGTTGGCACCGCCGAGGTGGGCATAGCGCAGCTTGATGCGGCGACCATTGACCATCGGCGGCTGGTGCTCGCTCACGGCATCTTCGAGGATCTGCGTCAGGCGGCTGGTCGGCCAGCGGGTGACCGCGGACTGGAACGCAGCCTGTACCGACTTGTACAAGTTGCCCACGCCCGTGCCATGCAGCGCGGAAATGAAGTGGATGTCGGCAAAGTCGACGAAGAACAGCCGGCGCTCCAGCTCGGTCTTCACGTAGGCGCGCTCACCCGGCTCCATGCCATCCCACTTGTTCAGGGCAATGACGATGGCGCGACCGGCCTCAAGGGCGAAGCCCAGCAGGTTCAGGTCATGGTCGACCACACCCTCGCGGGCATCCATGACAAAGATGACGACGTTGGCGTCCTTGATCGCCTGCAGCGTCTTCACCACCGAGAACTTCTCGACTTCCTCGTGGATCTTGCCACGCTTGCGCACCCCGGCGGTGTCGATGAAGGTGTACTTCTCGCCATCGCGCTCGAACGGGATGTAGATACTGTCACGGGTGGTGCCCGGCTCGTCGTAGACCACCACACGCTCTTCGCCGAGCATGCGGTTGACCAGCGTCGACTTGCCAACGTTCGGGCGGCCGATGATGGCGATCTTGATGCCATCCTTCTCGCTTGGGCCAGGAATGCGCACGGCTTCCTCACCTTCAGCGACGTCCTGGTCGAGGGCTTCCTCTTCGGCATCGCGCGGCAAGTGGCCGAGCACGGCTTCCATCAGGGCACTGATACCACGGCCCTGGGAGCCCGCCACCGGAATGGCGTTACCCATGCCCATTGGCGAAAATTCGGCCCGGGCAACGTCGGGGTCGATGTTGTCGATCTTGTTGGCAACCAGGATCGCGGCCTTGTTCCGCTTGCGCAGGTGCTCGGCGATCATCTGGTCTGCGGCGGTCATGCCCGCACGGGCATCAACCAGGAACAGCACATAGTCGGCTTCTTCGATGGCCATGAGCGACTGCTCGGCCATTTTCTCGTCCATGCCCACTTCGTCACCGGTGATACCACCAGTGTCGATCAGGATGAAGGAGCGACCCTGCCAGCTGGCATCACCATACTGGCGATCACGGGTCAGGCCCGAGAGGTCACCGACGATGGCATCGCGGGTCTTGGTCAGGCGGTTGAACATGGTGGATTTGCCGACGTTCGGGCGGCCCACCAGGGCAATTACGGGAACCATCGGCTCTCCACTCTAGAATTCTTGAAAATGCAAAGGCCGCTGCAAGGCAGCGGCCGGGGTACGGGCGGCGTGTCCTACGCCGCGACTTGAAGCCGGTCAAGGCTTCAAGCATAGCTTCAGCGGATGGTCAGTGCCTCGAGCTTGCCGCTGTTGCCGAAGACATAGATGGTGTCGCCGACCACAAGCGGGCGGGCGCGCAGGCCATCGCTGTCAATGCGCTCACGGCCAACGAAACGGCCATCGACCTGGCTGAGCAAGTGCAGATAGCCTTCGAAGTCCCCTACCGCTACGTAGCTGGAGAACACTTCAGGCGCCGTCAGTTGGCGACGCGCCATCGAGTCGTTGGTCCACAGGGCACTGGAAGACCGCTCATCGATACCCTCGACCGAGCCGGAAGCCTCGCTCACATAGACGTTACCGAAGCCCTGGGCGACACCCACGTAGCTGGAGGCATCGCGCTGCCACAGCTCGCGGCCGCTTTCCAGGTCCAGGCCAGCAACGCGCCCCTGGTAGGTGCTGACGTACAAGATACCACCGGACAGCAGCAGGCCGCCGTCAATGTCGACCACACGGTCCAGCTCGGAACGGCCCTGCGGGATGGCCACACGGCTTTCCCACACCGGCACACCGTTGTTGATGTCCACCGCCACAACCTTGCCGGTAGACAGGCCGGCAACAGCCAGGCGGTTGGTGGCGATCGGTGCACCGGTGCCACGCAGCGTCAGCACGGCCGGGGAGTTCTCGTAGATCCAACGGCGGTCGCCAGTGGCGGCATCCAGGCCAATCAGGCGGTCGTCCTGGGTCTGCACCACTACCACGTCACCGTTGTTGGCAGGCGGGGCCAGCACTTCGCTGGTCACGCGCGAGCGCCAACGCTCTTCACCGGTGCTGGAGTCCAGGGCAATGACTTCACCCTTGAGGGTACCGAGCATGACCAGGCCGTAGCCCACGCCAACTGCGCCGGAAACCTTCAGCTCCAGGTCCTTCTTCCACACTACGTCACCGGTGATGCGATCAAGGGCATAGACTTCGCCGTTGACGTCGGAAGCGTAGATGCGGTCGTTCTCGATGGCCGGTACCAGGGTGTTGTAGGTTTCACCCTGGCCGTCACCGATCGAACGGCTCCACTGCTTCTTCAGCACCACTTCCTCGGTGAACTTGGTCAGCTCGGCCGGGGGCAGTTCCTTCTTGCTGTTGCTGCTGCAACCTGCGGCCAGCACGGCCAGGGTCAGCACTGCTGCATGTTTCCAACCGATCACTTACGCGTCCCCTTTAGCCAGGTCATCCAGCTTCAATTGCAAGCCACCGACCGCCGCATCATCGGACAGCGCGGCCTTGGCTTTTTCGTAAGCGCTGTGTGCGTCGTCGGGGCGACCCAGCTGAACCAGCAGGTCCCCTTTCAACTCTTCACGGCTGGCCAGAAAGGCTTTATCGGCGTCGCCGTCGAGCAGCTTCAGGGCATCTTCGGCCTTGTTCTGGGCTGCCAGTACACGCGCCAGACGCTGACGCGAGATCTCGCCCAGCGTGACGTCGGCCGGATTGTCCAGCACGCTCTTCAGCTCGGCTGCGGCGTCATCGAGCTTGCCGCTGTCGACCGCGACCTTGGCCACGAAAAGGCTGCCGTACTGGGCGTAAGCGGTGCCGCCAAACTCGCTCTTGAGCTTGCCGGCCAGCTCCGCGACCTTGGTGGTGTCCGGCTGGCCGGTCGGTGTCAGGCTGGTTTCAATCAACGCCTGATACAACTGCGAGGCACCTTGCGATTGGTTGTTCTGGTACTTGTGCCAGGTATTCCAGCCCAACACCACCACGCCAGCCAGCAAAGCGCCGGTCAGCAGCGGCTTACCGTTGCGGCTCCACCAGTCCTTGATCCCTGCCAGGTCATCATCATCGGTACTCGACACCCCAATACTCCTTTTCGCCTATTCGCTTGTTGAACCGCGTTACGCCTGCGCGATCGCGGTTTCCAGGTGCTCTGCAAGAGCATCCCAGGCAATGTTCTGTTGTTCGCCCTGGCCACGCAGGGGTTTCAAGCCGATTTCTTGCTTGGCCAGCTCGTCGTCGCCGAGGATAAGGGCGAACAGTGCACCGCTCTTGTCGGCTTTCTTGAACTGGCTCTTGAAGCTGCCACCACCAGCGTTGACGGCCAGGCGCAGGCCCGGCAAGCGGTCGCGCAGGCCTTCGGACAGGCGCAGGCCGGCCAGCTCCGCCTGCTCGCCAAAGGCGCACAGGTACACGTCGATCTGGCGGCTGATGGAGTCCGGCACCTTGCCCAGGGTTTCCAACAGCAGGATCAGGCGCTCGATGCCCATGGCGAAACCAACGCCAGTGGTCGGCTTGCCACCCATCTGTTCGACCAGGCCGTCGTAACGGCCACCCGCGCACACGGTGCCCTGGGCGCCAAGCTTGTCGGTTACCCACTCGAACACGGTCTTGCTGTAATAGTCCAGGCCACGTACCAGCTTGGTATTGATCACGAACGGAATACCGGCGGCATCCAGGCGGGCCTTGAGCCCCTCGAAGTGCACGCGCGATTCTTCGTCCAGGTATTCTTCCAGCTTCGGCGCGCCGACCAGCACCGCCTGGGTGTTCGGGTCCTTGCTGTCGAGGATGCGCAGCGGGTTGCTCTTCAGACGACGCTGGCTGTCTTCGTCCAACTGCTCCAGACGCGCCGAAAGGAATTCGACCAGCGCGTCACGGTAGCGTGCGCGGGCTTCACTGGTGCCCAGGCTGTTGAGCTCGAGCTTGACCGCGTCCTGGATGCCCAACTGGCCCCACAGGCGCCAGGTCAACATGATCAGCTCGGCATCGATGTCCGGGCCGTCCAAGTTGAACACTTCCACGCCAATCTGGTGGAACTGACGGTAACGCCCCTTCTGCGGGCGCTCGTGGCGGAACATCTGGCCGATGTACCACAGCTTCTGCACCTGACCGTTGCCGGTGATGCCGTGCTCGAGCACCGCTCGCACGCAGGCAGCGGTGCCTTCAGGGCGCAGGGTCAGCGAATCGCCGTTGCGGTCCTCGAAGGTGTACATCTCTTTTTCGACGATGTCGGTCACTTCACCGATCGAGCGTTTGAACAGCTCGGTGAACTCGACGATCGGCGTGCGGATCTGGCTGTACCCGTAGGTGTCCAGCAGGCCGGCCACGGTGCCTTCAAAGTAGCGCCACAGCGGCGACTGTTCTGGCAGGATGTCGTTCATGCCACGGATGGCTTGCAGCGATTTGCTCACGAAAAGTCCTTACGAATTCGGTGTGTCAGCCACGGACGATCAGCGCCGCGTCGGCTTCGGCCTTTTCGGCCGCTTTCTGGCGGATGAGCTTTTCCAGCTCATCGACCAGGTTGTCATTGGTCAGTTTCTGCGCAGGCTTGCCGTCGATGTAGATCAGGTTCGGCGTGCCGCCGGTCAACCCTACATGGGCTTCCTTGGCTTCACCCGGGCCGTTGACCACGCAACCGATCACCGCCACATCCAGCGGTACCAGCAGGTCTTCCAGACGCCCTTCCAGCTCGTTCATGGTCTTGACCACATCGAAGTTCTGCCGCGAGCAGCTCGGGCAGGCAATGAAGTTGATGCCACGCGAACGCAGATGCAGCGACTTGAGGATGTCGTAGCCGACTTTCACTTCTTCGACCGGGTCGGCCGCCAGCGAGATACGGATGGTATCGCCAATACCCTCGGCCAGCAGCATACCGAGGCCGACGGCGGACTTCACCGTCCCCGAACGCAGGCCGCCGGCTTCAGTGATGCCCAGATGCAGCGGTTGTACGATCTGCTTGGCCAGCAGGCGGTAGGCTTCGACAGCCATGAACACGTCCGAGGCCTTGACGCTTACCTTGAAGTCCTGGAAATCCAGGCGGTCGAGATGCTCGACGTGGCGCAGGGCCGACTCGACCAGCGCAGCCGGGGTCGGTTCGCCATACTTCTTCTGCAGGTCTTTTTCCAGCGAACCGGCGTTGACCCCGATACGAATCGGAATGCCGCGGTCGCGGGCGGCATCGACCACGGCGCGTACACGGTCTTCACGACCGATGTTGCCCGGGTTGATACGCAGGCAATCAACGCCCAGCTCGGCAACGCGCAATGCGATCTTGTAGTCGAAATGGATGTCGGCGACCAGCGGCACGCTGACCAGTTGCTTGATCTTGCCAAAAGCTTCGGCGGCGTCCATGTCCGGTACCGAGACCCGCACGATATCCACGCCAGCATCGACCAGACGCTGGATTTGCGCCACGGTAGCAGCGACATCGTTGGTGTCGGTGTTGGTCATGCTCTGCACCGCGATGGGCGCATCACCGCCCACCGGCACATTGCCAACCCAGATTTTGCGGGATTCGCGACGTTTGATCGGAGATTCGCCGTGCATGACTTACTGTCCCAACTTCAGGCGAGCAGTCTCGCCACTGGTGAACGGAGCAACATCAACGGGCTGGCCGTTGTAGCTGACCTGGGCGCCCCGGGCAAAGCCCAAGCGTACCGCGAATGGCGGCTTGCCGGTCAGCTCGAGGTTGTCCCCCTTGCGCTTGATGGCGCTGAACAGCACCTTGCCATTGCCGTCGCTGACCTGGGTCCAGCAATCGGCGGTGAACTGGATGGCGACCTTGGCACTGCCAGCCGGCACCGCGGCAGGCTCAGCGGCGGCCACTGCCGGTGCAGGTACTGGTGCAGCAGTGGGCTGTACCGGAGGCGTAATCGGCTCAGGCGAAGCAGCAGGTGCGGGCTGCACGGGCGCTTGCTGTGCCGGAGCAGGCGCTGCGGCAGTGGCAGTGGCTGTGGCTGTGGTCGAGCTTACCGGCGCTTGTTCATTGGCAGCAGGCTGCTCGGCAGCGCCCGGCTCCAGAGCCAGCGGTGCACTCTCAGCTTGCTGGCCAACGGAAACGGCCTGGTCTTCAGGCTCATCGAGCGGGTGAATCTGTGTAGTGCCGTCGGCGCTTTCGACTTCGACGTGCTCCAGGGCAATCTTGGCCAGCTCCTTGCCCCGCAGGCTGCCCTGGTCCTGCCACCAGAAAAAGCCACCACCGACAACAGCCACCAGCAACAGCAGGCTGACGCCGCGCAGGATGTTGTGCGACAGCCGCACAGGCTCTTCGATACGGCCCAGCGAATGCACGTCGCTGCCTTTGGCGTGGGTACCGGTGTAGCGGTCGAAGGCATCTACCAGGGCGGCCTGGTCAAGGTCCATCAGCTTGGCGTAGGCGCGAATGTAGCCACGAGCGAAAGTATGCCCGGGCAGCTTGTCGAAGGCGCCGGTTTCCACGTGGTTCAACGAACTGACAGTGAGGTTGAGCTTGCGGGCCACCTCGGCTTGAGACCAGTCCCGTTTCTCACGGGCCAGGCGCAAAAGCTCACCGGGGTTCTGGCCAGGCGCTACAGCTACTTCGGGATGCGCGGCGTTCATCGTTGCTCCGACAGGTATTGCTGGTATTCCGGCGTACCGGGATAAAGTCGTTGTAATTGCTGGCCCAACTCGGCCAGTGCGCCCTGCTCGTCGAACACCCTGGCAAGGCGGCTGCCCAGCAGCAGGCTACGGGCGTCGTGGTCGCTCAACTGGCTGAAACGATCGTAGTAGTCCCGGGCCGGCACATAATGCCTGTTTTCGTAGGACAACTCAGCCATTTCCAGCAACGCTTTTGGTTGGTGCTGGTTGAGTTGTAACGCTTTCAACAGATACGCGTGCGCCTGATCGCGGCGTTCGAGCTTCAGGGCGGTCAGGCCCAGATTTTCATACACGCGTGAACGCTCAGGATACAGGGTATCGGCACTGGCCAGGCGAAACATCTGCTTGGCCTCGGCAAATCGTCCCTGAGCATAAAGGAAACTGCCGTAATTGTTGCGAATTCGCGTGTCACCGCGACTTATCAGCAAGGCCTTGCGAAAGTGTGCTTCGGCCAGCGCCGGCTCACCTTCGGCTTGAAACACTACCGCCAGTGCCGCGTGCGCGTCGGCATCCTGGTCATCCAGTGCCAGGGCCTTGCCCAGCGGCGCCTTGGCCTGCTCGGTCAATCCTTGTTGCAAATAACCCAAGCCAAGCTGCACATAAGCCCGCCCCGCCTCCGCCCTGCCCTGGCGGCTGGCCAAGGGGTCGCTCGCGCCGCCTGACACGCAGCCGGCCAGCAGCGAAAGCGCAAGGATCGACGCGGCGCGCAGGCTCATGGGCAAGGTCCCTGTCAGTGGCTGGCGGCGCTGTCTGGCAGCTCGGCGTCCGCAGAAAGCTGGCGAACAGCGATGTAGCGCTCACTACGGCGGGTACGGTCATTGACCTGACCGACCAGCTGGCCACAGGCAGCGTCGATATCGTCGCCGCGCGTGGTACGGGTGGTGACGTTGAAGCCACCGTGGTGCAGCAGATCCTGGAAACGACGAATGGCGTTGTTGCTCGGTCGCTCGTAACCCGAATGCGGGAACGGGTTGAACGGGATCAGGTTGATCTTGCAGGGTACATCGCGCAACAGTTCGATCATCTGCGCGGCATGCTCGGGCTGGTCGTTGACGTCCTTGAGCAGGGTGTACTCGATGGTGAGCACGCGCTTGCCGCCCAAGGTGGACATGTAGCCCATGCACGATTCCAGCAGCATCTTCAGCGGGTACTTCTTGTTGATCGGCACCAGCTTGTTGCGCAGTTCGTCGTTCGGCGCGTGCAGCGACAGGGCCAGCGACACGTCGATGTGCTTGGCCAGTTCGTCGATCATCGGCACCACGCCCGAGGTGGACAAGGTGACACGACGTTTGGAAATGCCATAGCCAAGGTCATCCATCATGATTTTCATGGCGGCAATGACGTTGTCGAAATTCAGCAAAGGCTCGCCCATGCCCATCATGACCACGTTGGTAATCGCGCGGTCGACTTTGGCAGGAACGGTCCCGAAGGATTTGTTGGCAAGCCACACCTGGCCGATCACTTCGGCGGCAGTGAGGTTGCTGTTGAAGCCTTGCTTGCCGGTGGAGCAGAAGCTGCAGTCCAGGGCACAGCCGGCTTGCGACGATACGCACAGGGTGCCGCGGTCGTCGGTTGGAATATAGACGGTCTCGACGCAGCTGCCGGAGGCAACGCGGATCACCCATTTGCGGGTGCCGTCAGCGGAAATGTCTTCACTGACCACTTCCGGTGGGCGAATCTCGGCAACGGCCTCGAGCTTTTCGCGCAAGACCTTGCCTACGTTGGTCATGGCCGCAAAGTCGGACACGCCAAAATGGTGAATCCATTTCATCACCTGGCCGGCACGGAAGCGCTTCTCCCCGATAGAGTCGAAGAATTGTTCCATTTCCGGCTGGGTCAGACCCAACAGGTTGATTTTGCCAGTAGATGTCGTCATGGATTCACCCTCACCCGTAAGCTTTCGCTTAGCGAGTGGTTACCTCGGTAGCAGCGAAGAAGTAAGCGATTTCGCGAGCAGCAGCAGCTTCGGAGTCCGAACCGTGAACGGCGTTGGCGTCGATCGACTCGGCGAAGTCAGCACGGATGGTGCCGGCAGCAGCTTCTTTAGGGTTGGTAGCGCCCATCAGCTCACGGTTCTTGGCGATGGCGTTCTCGCCTTCCAGAACCTGGACAAC
Organism: Pseudomonas sp. LTR0; assembly: GCF_036630035.1. Lineage (NCBI taxonomy): Bacteria > Pseudomonadati > Pseudomonadota > Gammaproteobacteria > Pseudomonadales > Pseudomonadaceae > Pseudomonas > Pseudomonas sp. LTR0. The sequence goes on along the minus strand of NZ_CP123734.1, from coordinate 871,618 downwards.
GACCGGACCGGAAGTCATGAAGGCAACCAGGTCACCGAAGAAGCCGCGCTCGCTGTGCTCAGCGTAGAAGCCTTCGGCTTCGGCTTTGGACAGTTGCTTCATTTTCGAGGCAACGATTTTCAGGCCGGCTTCTTCGAAGCGAGTGGTGATCTTGCCGATGACGTTTTTGGCAACAGCGTCAGGCTTGATGATGGAGAAAGTACGTTGAACAGCCATGGAAAACTCCAGAATATGAGTGTTACGAAAAATTAAACCCGCGAATTATACGCGGGTTCCAGGGGATTGCCTAACCTGCAAGTGACGCTTAGTCGGCTTCGTCGATCCAGGCGGCCTGGATTGCCTCGAGCACTTTCTCACCGCCGCGTGACGGATCGTCGCTGAACTCGGGCAATGCCAGCACCCAGCGGTGCAGGTCCACAAAATTCACATAACGAGGATCGACCTCAGGCTTGCTTTCTGCAAGCTGGATTGCGATCTCAAGTACATCAACCCATTTCAGACTCATGTACAGGCCCTCAGTGCGGTGCTTCGGCAGCGTGGTTGAGCGAATACTTGGGGATCTCGATGGTCAGGTCTTCGTCAGCGACGACCACCTGACAGCCAAGGCGCGACTGCGCCTCCAGGCCCCAGGCTTTGTCCAGCATGTCCTCTTCCAGTTCGTCAGCCTCTTCGAGCGAATCGAAGCCCTTGCGCACGATGCAGTGGCAAGTGGTGCAGGCCTTGACGCCGCCGCAGGCACTTTCCATCTCGATGTGATGGTCGTGGGCCAGCTCCAGGATGTTGGTCCCGGGCTCGACCTCCACGGTCAGCCCCTCGGGGCAGAACTTCTCATGCGGCAGGAATGTCACCAGCGGCATCGATTACTCCTCGATCTCATTCAGGTTGCGCCCGGCCAGTGCGGCTTTGACCGTCGAATCAAGGCGACGGGCGGCAAATGCATCGGTCACCTGCGACAGACGCTTGGTCTGTTGCTCGATGGCTGCGCCATCGGTGCCGGCCAGCAAATCACGTAGTTCTTGCATCTGGAATTCGATGGCGTCGCGCTCGTCACTGCTGAGCAGGCGCTCGCCGTCGGCGTCCAGGGCGCCCTGTACCGCCTCGAGCAGCCGCTCGCCATCTACCTGATGCTCTCGCAGCTGGCGGGCGTGCTTGTCGGAACCGGCGTGCTCGAAGGAGTCCTTGAGCATGCGGGCGATTTCGCCGTCGGTCAGGCCGTAGGACGGCTTGACCTGAATGCTGGCTTCCACGCCCGAACCCAGCTCGCGGGCAGCGACGCTGAGCAGGCCATCGGCATCCACCTGGAAGGTGACGCGAATTTTCGCAGCACCGGCAACCATGGCCGGAATGCCGCGCAGCTCGAAGCGGGCCAGCGAACGGCAGTCGCTGATCAGCTCGCGCTCGCCCTGCAGCACGTGGATCATCATGGCCGACTGGCCATCTTTGTACGTGGTGAACTCCTGAGCCCGCGCCACCGGAATGGTGGTGTTACGCGGGATCACCTTCTCCATCAGCCCGCCCATGGTTTCAAGACCAAGCGACAGCGGAATGACATCGAGCAGCAGCAATTCGCCACCTTCACGGCGGTTGCCGGCCAGGGTGTCGGCCTGGATGGCGGCACCAATGGCCACCACCTGGTCTGGGTCGATCGAGGTCAGCGGGGTGCGCCCGAACAGCGCGCCCACGGCCTCACGCACACGCGGCACGCGGGTCGAACCACCGACCATGACCACGGCGCTGACTTCTTCCAGCTCAACACCACTGTCGCGCACGGCGCGGCGGCAAGCCTTCAGGCTGCGGGCAACCAGTGGTTCGATCATGGCTTCGAAGGCGCTACGGGTCAGCTCACCGTGCCAGGCACCGTGGCTGACGTTGACCACGTCAGCATCGGTCAGGGCTTCTTTGGCGGCGCAGGCGGTTTGCAGCAGCGCGCGCTGGGTAGCCGGGTCCAGATCGGACGAGAGGCCAGCCTGCTCGATGATCCAGCCGGCAATAGCATGGTCGAAGTCGTCACCACCCAGAGCGGTATCACCGCCGGTGGCCAGTACTTCGAATACACCAGCGGTCAGCCGCAGGATGGAAATATCAAAAGTGCCGCCACCCAGATCATAGATGGCCACCACGCCTTCGGCGTTCTGGTCCAGGCCGTAGGCTACGGCGGCCGCGGTCGGCTCGTTGAGCAGGCGCAGCACGTTCAGGCCAGCCAGACGCGCAGCATCTTTGGTAGCCTGACGCTGGGCGTCATCGAAATAGGCCGGCACGGTGATCACCGCGCCCACCAGTTCGCCACCCAAGGTAGCTTCGGCACGCTCGCGCAACACCTTCAGGATGTCGGCAGACACTTCCACGGGGCTTTTCGGCCCCTGCACGGTGTCGATGAACGGCATGTGCGACTCACCACCCACAAAGCGGTATGGCAGTTGCTCGCCCAGTTGCTTGACGTCGGCCAGGCCGCGCCCCATCAGGCGCTTGACCGACAGCACGGTGTTAAACGGGTCGCTGGAGGCAGCATCACGCGCGGCCTGCCCCACTTCGATGCGCCCTTCGAGGTAGCGCACCGCGGACGGCAGAATGACGTTACCCTGCGCATCGGGCAGGGGCTCGCTACGGCCGCTGCGCAAGGCAGCGACCATTGAGTTGGTGGTGCCCAGGTCGATCCCAACCGCCAGGCGGCGCTGGTGCGGCTGAGGGCTTTGACCGGGTTCGGCAATCTGCAGTAGGGCCATGCTTATCTGAATACCTTAGGTGCCATCACGGGCAGCACCGGGGTTAATCGTCGAGGCGCTCTTCCAGTTGGCGCACTTCTTGGGCGAGCTTGTCGAGGAACTGCATGCGGCGCATCAGGCGTTCAGCCTTGTCGCGCTCGCCAGGGGCATCCCAGCAGCCGGCAAAGTCCTCATTCAGCGTGTCCTGAGCGGCCTTCAGGCGCTTCTTGAACACGCCGACACCATCAAGGTCGGCTTCATCCCGCAGTTCTTCGAGCTCCTCACGCCACTGCATCTGCTGCAGCAGGAAGTCAGGGTCGTGGACTGTGACTTCCTGAGGCACTTCGTGGCCGCTGATGGCCAGCAGGTAGCGCGCACGACGCGGCGCACTGCGCAGCGTCTGGTAAGCGTCGTTGAGGGCAGCGGATTTTTCCAGCGCTATACGCTGCTCACGCTCAGAGGCGTCGGCAAAGCGATCAGGATGGACTTCGCGGGCCAACTCGCGATAGCGAGTGGCCAGCTTGTCGAGATCCAGACGGAAGCTTGGCTGGAGGTCAAACAATGCGTAATGACAAGGAGTACCCACAGCCAGCCTCAAACGTTGAAGCTTTCGCCGCAGCCACACTCACCGCGCACGTTGGGGTTGTTGAACTTGAAGCCTTCGTTCAACCCTTCCTTGACGAAATCCAGCTCGGTGCCATCGAGGTAAACCAGGCTCTTGGGATCGATGATCACCTTGACGCCATGGTTCTCGAACACTTGGTCTTCGTCCGCCAGTTCGTCGACGAATTCCAGCACGTAGGCCAGACCCGAGCAACCGGTGGTGCGCACGCCCAGGCGAATGCCCTCACCCTTGCCGCGCCCGTCGAGGGAGCGGCGAATGTGGTTGGCGGCGGCTTCTGTCATGCTGATAGCCATCAGAACTCCTTACCTTGCAACAGGCGACTTAGATCAAGCCTTTCTTCTGCTTGTAGTCGCGTACGGCTGCCTTGATGGCATCCTCGGCGAGTACCGAGCAGTGGATCTTGACCGGCGGCAACGCCAGCTCTTCGGCCAGTTGGGTGTTCTTGATGGTTTCGGCCTCGTCCAGGGTCTTGCCCTTCATCCACTCGGTGGCGAGGGAGCTGGAAGCGATGGCCGAGCCGCAGCCATAGGTCTTGAACTTGGCGTCTTCGATAACGCCCTGCTCGTTGACCTTGATCTGCAGGCGCATCACGTCACCGCAGGCCGGGGCGCCGACCATGCCGGTGCCGACATCCGGGTCTTCGGCATTCATCTTGCCGACGTTGCGCGGGTTTTCGTAGTGGTCGATGACCTTTTCACTGTATGCCATGGTGCAATTCCTTCCTCATCAGGGAGCCGCTCTTGCCGGCGACTGCTTAGTGGGCGGCCCACTCGATCTTGGAGATGTCAACGCCGTCTTTGTACATATCCCACAGCGGCGACAGTTCACGCAGTTTGTTGACAGCCTCGCAGACTTTCTGCGCGGCGTAGTCGACTTCTTCTTCGGTGGTGAATCGGCCAAAGGAGAAGCGGATCGAGCTGTGCGCCAGCTCGTCGTTACGGCCCAGAGCACGCAGTACGTAAGACGGCTCGAGCGACGCGGAGGTACAGGCCGAACCGGACGATACGGCGATGTCTTTCAGCGACATCAGCAGCGATTCGCCTTCGACGTAGTTGAAGCTCAGGTTCAGGTTGTGCGGTACACGCGCAGTCTGGCTGCCATTGACGTACAGCTCTTCAAGGTTTGAGACCTGCTTGAAGAAGCGGTCGCTCAGGGCCTTGATGCGTGCGTTTTCTGCAACCATTTCCTGCTTGGCAATGGCGAAGGCTTCGCCCATGCCGACGATCTGGTGGGTCGGCAAGGTGCCCGAACGCATGCCGCGCTCATGACCGCCGCCGTGAATGATGGCTTCCAGGCGTACACGCGGCTTGCGGCTGACGTACAGTGCGCCGATGCCTTTCGGACCATAGACCTTGTGCGCCGAGAACGACATCAGGTCGACCTTCAGCTTTTGCAGGTCGATTTCGACCTTGCCGGCCGACTGGGCGGCATCGACATGGAACAGCACGCCGCGCGAACGGGTCAGTTCACCGATGGCGGCGATGTCGTTGATCGAGCCGACTTCGTTGTTCACGTGCATCAGCGAGACCAGGATGGTGTCGTCGCGCAGCGCCGCCTCTACCATGGCCGGAGTGACGATGCCGTCTTCGCCTGGCTCCAGGTAGGTGACTTCAAAACCTTCGCGCTCCAGCTGGCGAGCGGTATCCAGGACCGCCTTGTGCTCGATCTTGGAGGTAATGATGTGCTTGCCCTTGGTCTGATAGAAGTGCGCGACACCTTTGAGTGCGAGGTTGTCGGACTCGGTGGCACCGCTGGTCCAGACGATTTCACGCGGATCGGCATTGATCAGCTCGGCAACCTGGCGGCGACCGTTTTCCACCGCCTCCTCGGCTTTCCAGCCAAAGACGTGGGAGCGCGAGGCCGGGTTACCGAAGTTCCCGTCGACCAGCAAGCAGTCGGCCATCTTCTGGGCCACGCGTGGGTCGACCGGAGTGGTCGCGGAGTAATCGAGGTAGATCGGCAACTTCATTTGTCTCTCCTATCAGGCGGTGGCGTCGCTCGTCGTCCCAGGGGGTCAATCGACGGCAGACGTCTCAATCTTGTCCAGCTGGGCGGTTCGTCCTGCGACACGCCGCAGGTCCTGGCGCTGGGCGACTTCCTGCACATCACGGCGCTTGACGAGGTCGGCCAGGCTTATGCCGCTGAGGAATTCATGGATCTGCTGGCTGAGGTCGCACCACAGGTGGTGGGTCAGGCAGGTATCACCGGCATGGCAGTCCCCGAGCCCCTGGCAACGGGTGGCATCAACCGATTCGTTGACCGCGTCGATGACCTGGGCCACCTGGATGGTTTCCATGCCCCGCGACAGCTGGTAGCCACCGCCTGGACCGCGCACGCTGGAAACCAGGCTGCTACGGCGCAGCTTGGCGAAAAGCTGCTCCAGATAAGAGAGGGAAATGCCCTGGCGCTCGGAAATATCGGCCAAAGACACCGGCCCATGCTTCGCGTGCAACGCCAGGTCGAGCATGGCGGTCACAGCGTATCGGCCTTTGGTAGTCAGTCGCATGGCTATTGGGTACCACGGGAGTTTCGGGATGTGTGCGAGTATGCGATTCCCGAGCATTTAAGTCAACTATTAGACCTACTGCTTTAGTCGGGTTTGCATCAGGGAGGCGGGCGCGATTGTAGCAGACGAGGGGCGTGAGCACACGCCCCGCATGTCAACATGATTTCAGTACGGCGCGATCAATGCGACTGAGTGTCGCGCTGGGCCACTTGGGCAACCTCGGTGAAGTCGTCTTCCGGCAAGGCCGGCAGTTCCTTGGCACAATAGTCACTGCCCATCTTGGTCAGCGCGCCACACATACCCTCCAACCGTTCGTCGACGGCCTGCAGATGATCGAGCATCTGGCCGATGGCCCGCGCGACCGGGTCGGGCATGTCGCCACTGACACCGTAGGCATCAAAGCCGATCTTCTCAGCCATTGCCTTACGCTTGGCTTCGACTTCGGTGTCCTCGCTCTTGACGATGATCCGCCCTGGAATGCCTACCGCCGTAGCCCCGGCCGGCACTGCTTTGGTGACCACCGCATTGGAACCGATCTTGGCCCCGGCGCCGACGGTGAAAGGCCCCAGGACCTTGGCACCCGCCCCTACCACCACGCCGTTCTCCAAGGTGGGGTGGCGTTTGCCTTTGTTCCAGCTGGTGCCGCCGAGCGTCACGCCCTGATACAGGGTGACGTCATCGCCGATCTCGGCGGTTTCACCAATGACGATGCCCATACCGTGATCGATGAAAAAGCGCCGGCCAATGGTGGCGCCAGGGTGGATTTCGATACCGGTCAGCCAGCGACCGAAATTCGACACCAGCCGGGCCAACCACTTGAAATCACGCTTCCACAGGGCATTGCCCAAGCGGTGCAGCCAGATGGCATGCATGCCGGGGTAGCAGGTGAGCACCTCGAAGGCATTGCGCGCAGCCGGGTCACGGTGGAATACGCTTTGAATATCTTCACGCAGGCGTTCGAACATCTGTCAGTCCTTCCGTTTATGCGGCTCGCCCCGGACCACTTTCTGGGTCTCGGTGAGGATGCCGCGCAAAATGCTCATTTCCGAACGCTCGACCGCCACCCGCCCATACAGCCGGCGCAGGCGCGGCATCAGGTGCTTGGGTTTTTCGGGGTCGAGGAAACCGATGCCCACCAGGGTTTTCTCCAGGTGGTCGTAGAACAGCTCCATTTCATCCATGGTCGCCAGCTCAGTGGCATCAACCTTCTCGACTTTGCCCGGCGCCGCACCGGCAGCCAGCCAGGCCATGCGCACCTCATAGGAGAGCACCTGCACGGCAGCAGCCAGGTTCAGCGAGCTGAAGTCGGGATTGGAGGGAATGTGCACATGGAAATGACATCGCTGCAGTTCTTCGTTGGTCAGGCCGGCGTGCTCGCGCCCGAACACCAGGGCGATTTCCTCGCCACCATTGGCATGCTCCACCGCCTTGGCACCGCACTCACGCGGGCCGATCAACGGCCAGGGAATGCTGCGCTCGCGGGCGCTGGTACCCATCACCAGGTTGCAGCCAACCAGCGCCTGTTCGAGGCTGTCGACCACCTGGGCGTTATCCAGCAAGTCGTCGGCGCCCGAAGCTCGGGCACTGGCATCCAAGGCGGGGAATTCTTTCGGCTGCACCAGCACCAGACGCGACAAGCCCATGTTTTTCATGGCACGCGCAGCGCCGCCGATATTGCCGGGGTGGCTGGTATTGACCAGAACAACACGAATATTTTGCAGCAAGGTGTTGTGCTCACAGATGCAGGAATCAGGGTCTTCGATCTTACAGAACCGACAGACGTAACGCCATGAAAGCAAATGTGACACTTCTGCCGCCAAAGTTTTCTGCTAGAATGATCGGCTTTCTTCTTTAACATCTCCAGGTGACCCGCCCATGCAGCCTATGCTGAATATCGCCCTGCGCGCCGCTCGCAGCGCCAGTGAACTGATTTTCCGCTCCATCGAACGCCTGGATAGCATCAAGGTCGATGAGAAAGAGGCCAAGGACTACGTTTCCGAAGTCGATCGCGCCGCCGAGCAAAGCATCGTCAACGCCCTGCGCAAGGCCTACCCGAACCACTCCATCCAGGGCGAGGAAACCGGCCTGCACGCGGGTAGCGGCGAAGAAGGCAAGGATTACCTGTGGATCATCGATCCGCTGGACGGCACCACCAACTTCCTGCGCGGCATCCCGCACTTCGCCGTCAGCATCGCCTGCAAATACCGCGGCCGCCTTGAGCACGCCGTGATCGTGGATCCGGTTCGCCAGGAAGAATTCACTGCCAGCCGCGGCCGTGGCGCCCAACTCAATGGCCGCCGCCTGCGCGTCAGCTCGCGCACAAGCCTGGAAGGCGCCCTGCTGGGCACCGGCTTCCCGTTCCGTGATGGCCAGATGGCGGACATGGACAACTACCTGGGTATGCTCCGCGCCTTGACCGGCCAGACCGCCGGCATCCGCCGCGCCGGCTCCGCCAGCCTGGACCTGGCCTATGTGGCTGCTGGCCGCTTCGACGCCTTCTGGGAGTCAGGCCTGTCCGAATGGGACATGGCAGCTGGCGTGCTGCTGATCCAGGAAGCCGGCGGCTTGGTAAGCGACTTCAATGGCGGCCACGACTTCCTCGACAAAGGCCACATCGTTGCAGGCAACATCAAGTGCTTCAAGGCGGTACTGACTGCCATCCAGCCGCACCTGCCAGAAAGCATGAAGCGCTAAGCGCAGATTGCCGGCAAACAAAAAGCACCTCTCGAGGTGCTTTTTTTGTGCCTGGTGGTTTTGCGTTGCCTGTACCGGCCTCTTCGCGGGTAAACCCGCTCCTACATGGATCGCATAGCCCCTGTAAGAACAGGTTTACCCGCGAAGAGGCCGGTACAGGCAACGCAAATTACTGACCAGCTTCGCTCAGGATCAACTTGCCATTCTTGTCCAGCGGAATGGTCGATCCCGGCTCGCGATCCATCTTCACCTTGCCTACCTGGTCACCGATGGAATAGGTCACGTTATAGCCCACCACCTTCTCGCTGATGTCGTTGACCGTGTTGCAGCGTGTTTGCGTGGTCGTGTAGGTATCACGCTCCTGCATGCCTTCCTGCACCTTGTTACCCGCATAACCACCACCGACCGCACCAGCCACCGTAGCAATCTTCTTGCCGGTACCACCACCAATCTGATTACCGAGCAGACCACCCGCCAACGCACCGACCACGGTACCGGCTATCTGGTGTTGATCCTTGACGGGCGCCTGGCGCGTCACTGTCACGTCCTTGCATACTTCACGCGGGGTTTTCACCTGCTGCTTGATCGGCTGCACGTCAGTCACCTGGGCGACTTCGGGGCCTTTGTTCACCAAGCTGTAGGTCGCCACAGCACCTCCGGCGGTTACACCGACAGCACCCAGCACCGCACCCACCAGCATTGATTTATTCACGTGAACCTCCTGATCGTACCAGCGGGCATGAACCCGCGCTTCTCCCAGCCTTGGAGCAAAAAAAAAGGCGCGAGTTCAACACTCGCGCCTTTTCACCGCCAGGCGGCGCAGGGAAGAACTTACGGACGGTCGTCCACACCCTCGGCCTTGACCGGCGGAATGAGATCTTCGCTGTTCAGATTCAGCCAGATCAGTACCACGTTGGCGATATAGATCGACGAGTAAGTACCAGCCATGACACCAATGAACAGGGCCAGCGAGAAACCGAACAGGTTGTCACCCCCAAAGAACAGCAGCGCGGCAATGGCCAGCAAGGTCGAAACCGAAGTGGCGATGGTACGCAGCAGCGTCTGGGTGGTGGAAATGTTGATGTTCTCGATCAGTGAGGCCTTGCGCATCACGCGGAAGTTCTCGCGCACCCGGTCGAACACGACAATGGTGTCGTTCAGCGAGTAACCGATGATCGCCAGTACCGCCGCCAGCACCGTCAGGTCGAAGGTGATCTGGAAGAACGACAGGATACCCAGCGTTACGACCACGTCGTGGATCAGCGAAACGATCGCCCCCACGGCGAACTTCCACTGGAAGCGGAACGCCAGGTAAATGAGGATGCCACCCAGAGCCAGGAGCATGCCCAAGCCGCCCTGGTCACGCAGCTCTTCACCCACCTGCGGGCCAACGAACTCGACGCGTTTGACCTTGGCCGGGTTGTCGCCGCCAACCTTCTGCAGGGCTTCGGCCACTTTGTTACCCAGCATCGGATCGTCGCCAGGCATGCGCACCAGCAGGTCGGTGGTAGCACCGAAGCTCTGAACCACAGCTTCGTGGAAGCCGGAGTTGACCAGCTCGGCACGCACAGCCTTGACGTCAGCCGGGCGTTCGTAGGTCAACTCGATCAACGTGCCCCCGGTGAAGTCCAGCCCGAAGTTCAGGCCCTTTTGCCACCAACTGAACAGCGCCAGCACGGTGAGGAGCACGGTGACGGCGAACGCGACTTTGCGCACGCCCATGAAATTGATGGTTTTCATCGCAGCTCCCTCAAACCCACAACTTCTTGATGTCACGCCCGCCACAGGTCAGGTTGACCAATGCACGGGTCACCATGATGGCAGTGAACATCGAGGTGAAAATCCCGAGGGACATGGTGACCGCAAAGCCTTTGACCGGGCCGGTACCCATGGCAAACAGGATGCCGCCGACCAACAGAGTGGTCAGGTTGGCGTCGACGATTGCCGAGTAGGCGCGATTGAAGCCTTCGTGGATGGCGCGCTGCACCGACATGCCAGCAGCGATCTCTTCGCGAATACGCGAGAAGATCAGCACGTTGGCGTCCACTGCCATACCCATGGTCAACACGATGCCGGCGATCCCCGGCAGGGTCAGCGTGGCCCCCAGCAGCGACATCAACGCCAGCAGCAGCACCATGTTGCCCGCCAGGGCGATGGTGGCCAGCACACCGAAGGCGCGATAGATGGCAATGATGAACAGAGAGACAAACAACATGCCCCACAGCGACGCATCGATACCCTTGGTGATGTTGTCGGCACCCAGGCTCGGGCCAATGGTACGTTCTTCAGCGAAGTACATCGGGGCGGCCAGACCACCCGCACGCAGCAGCAGTGCCAGCTCCGACGATTCGCCCTGGCCGTTCAGGCCGGTGATACGGAACTGGCTGCCCAGTGGCGACTGAATGGTCGCCAGGCTGATGATTTTCTTCTCTTCCACGAAGCTTTGTACGGCAACGTCCTTCTCGACGCCACCGACAGTCTGCTTGACGTAGCGGGTGACTGGCTTCTGCTCGATAAAGATCACCGCCATGCTACGGCCGACGTTGCTACGGGTAGCACGGCTCATCAGCTCGCCACCGTGACCATCCAGGCGGATGTTCACCTGCGGGCGACCATGCTCGTCAAAGCTGGCCTGGGCGTCGGTAACCTGGTCACCTGTGATGATCAGGCCACGCTCGACGGCAGCGGAGCGGCCGCCTTCACGGAACTCGAACACCTCGGTGGTGGCCTTGGACGCGCCCGGCTCGGCACCGAAGCGGAACTCCAGGTTGGCGGTTTTACCAAGGATCCGCTTGGCTTCGGCAGTGTCCTGCACGCCTGGCAGCTCGACCACGATACGGTTGGCGCCCTGGCGCTGCACCAGCGGCTCGGCCACACCCAGCTCGTTCACGCGGTTGCGCACGGTGGTGAGGTTCTGCTTGATCGAGTATTCGCGGATCTCGGCGACTTTCGCCTGAGTCAGCGCCAGACGCAGCACCGCAAGCTCGTTGCGCTCGGTGGTGGTCAGGTCGAAATCATTGAAATTCTTGCGGATCAGGGCACGTGCCTGTTCGCGGGTAGCATCGTCAGCGAAGCCCAGCATGATACCGCCATCCTGCTGAGGCAGGCTGCGGTAGCGGATGCGCTCTTTGCGCAGCAAGGTCTTGACCTCGCCTTCGTAGACTTTCATGCGGGCAGTCATGGCCTTGTCCATGTCCACTTCCAGCAGGAAGTGCACACCACCGGACAGGTCCAGGCCCAGCTTCATCGGGCTTGCACCCAGGTTGCGCAGCCATTTCGGGGTAGTCTGGGCCAGGTTCAGGGCCACGACGTAATCATCGCCCAGTGCCTTGCGCACTACATCCTTGGCAGGCAACTGATCTTCCTGATTGGTCAGACGAATCAGCCCGCTGCCCTTTTCACCCAGGCTTACACCCTTGACGGCGATCTTGGCATCGACCAGCGCCTTGCTGACGCGATCGAGGTCGGCCTGATTCACCTGCAGCGCCGAACTGGCACCGCTGATCTGTACCGCCGGGTCATCCGGGTAGAGGTTGGGAGCGGAATAAATGAAACCGACCACCAGTACCAGCACGATCAGTGCATATTTCCACAGAGGATATTTGTTCAGCATCACGCCGCCCGTTCAAGACGCGGGGCGCGTTGCGCGCCCCGACTGGAAAAAAAACCGGTAACTCAGATAGCCTTGAGCGTACCTTTTGGCAGGGTCGCAGCAATGGCACCCTTCTGGAACTTCAGCTCGACAGTGTCGGACACTTCCAGCACCACGAAGTCATCGGAAACCTTGACGATCTTGCCAGCGATGCCGCCGTTGGTGACAACTTCGTCACCTTTCTGCAAGTTGCTCAGCAGGTTCTTCTGCTCTTTCGCGCGCTTGGCCTGCGGGCGCCAGATCATCAGATAGAAGATGACCAGGAAACCGACCAGGAAAATCCACTCGAAGCCGGTACCGGCTGGGCCAGCGGCAGGTGCTGCAGCGTCCGCGTATGCGGCGGGGATGAAGAAGCTCATTGGGCACTCCTAATGTAATTTTCTAATAATGGATGCGGACAGTCAGTCCAAGGGCGGTACAGGAAGCCCGCGCTTGGCGTAGAAGGCGTCGACAAAGGCGGCCAATTTACCCTGTTGAATAGCCTCGCGTAAACCGGCCATCAAGCGCTGATAATGGCGCAAGTTGTGGATGGTATTCAGCATGCTGCTCAGCATTTCGCCGCATTTGTCCAGATGATGGAGATAGGCGCGCGAGAAGTTGGTGCAGGTATAGCAGTCACAGGTCGGATCCAGCGGCGATTCATCATGACGATGGAACGCGTTGCGGATCTTGATCACCCCTGTATCAACGAACAGATGACCGTTGCGCGCGTTACGCGTCGGCATCACGCAGTCGAACATGTCGACGCCGCGGCGCACACCCTCAACGAGATCTTCCGGTTTGCCTACCCCCATAAGGTAACGAGGTTTGTCAGCAGGCATCTGGCCCGGCAGGTAATCCAGCACCTTGATCATTTCGTGCTTGGGCTCGCCCACCGACAGGCCGCCAATGGCCAGGCCATCGAAACCGATGTTCTCCAGGCCTTCCAGCGAGCGCATGCGTAGGTCCTGATACATGCCGCCCTGGACAATGCCGAACAGCGCTGCAGTGTTGTCGGCGTGGGCGTTTTTCGAGCGCTGGGCCCAACGCAGCGACAGCTCCATGGAAGTACGTGCCACATCGTGCTCGGCCGGGTACGGGGTGCACTCGTCGAAGATCATTACCACGTCCGAGCCCAGGTCACGCTGCACCTGCATCGACTCTTCCGGGCCCATGAACACCTTCGAGCCATCGACTGGCGAGGCGAAGGTCACGCCCTCTTCCTTGATCTTGCGCATGGCACCCAGGCTGAACACCTGGAAACCACCGGAGTCGGTGAGGATCGGGCCTTTCCACTGCATGAAATCGTGCAGGCCGTTGTGCTTCTTGATCACCTCGGTGCCAGGACGCAGCCACAAGTGGAAGGTGTTGCCAAGGATCATCTCGGCGCCGATGGCCTCGATATCGCGTGGCAGCATGCCCTTGACCGTGCCATAGGTACCCACCGGCATGAATGCCGGGGTTTCCACGGTGCCACGTGGGAAGGTGATGCGACCACGACGGGCCTTGCCGTCGGTGGCCAGCAGTTCGAAGGACATTCGACAGGTGCGACTCATGCTTGATCCTCGGGCCCGCGTGGCGCCGGATTGCGGGTGATGAACATGGCATCACCGTAACTGAAGAAGCGGTACCCGTGCTCGACCGCCGCTGCGTAGGCAGCCATGGTCTCGGGGTAGCCGGCGAAAGCCGAGACCAGCATCAGCAGCGTGGACTCCGGCAGATGGAAGTTGGTGACCAGGGCATCGACCACATGGAACGGGCGGCCCGGGTAGATGAAGATGTCGGTGTCGCCACTGAAGGCCTTGAGCACGCCATCACGCGCGGCGCTCTCCAGCGAACGCACACTGGTGGTGCCAACGGCGATCACCCGACCACCACGGGCACGGCAGGCCTCGATGGCATCGACCACATCCTGGCCCACTTCGAGCCACTCTTTATGCATGTGGTGGTCTTCGATCTTGTCGACCCGCACCGGCTGGAAGGTGCCAGCGCCCACATGCAGGGTGACGAAGGCGCGTTCGACACCCTTGGCTGCGATCTTTTCCAGCAGCGCCTCGTCAAAGTGCAGGCCTGCAGTAGGCGCGGCGACCGCACCGGCGCGCTGGGCGTACACGGTCTGGTAGCGCTCACGGTCAGCGCCCTCGTCCGGGCGGTCGATATAGGGAGGCAGCGGCATATGGCCGACACGGTCGAGCAACGGCAGCACCTCTTCGGTGAAGCGAAGCTCGAACAGCGTGTCATGACGCGCGACCATTTCGGCCTCGCCACCGCCATCGATGAGGATGACCGCGCCTACCTTGGGCGCCTTGCTGGCACGCACATGGGCCAGCACCCGGTGGCTGTCGAGCACACGCTCGACCAGTACCTCCAGCTTGCCGCCGGAGGCTTTCTGGCCGAACAACCGCGCCGGAATCACCCGGGTGTTGTTGAACACCATCAGGTCGCCGGGGCGCAGATAGTCGAGCAAATCGGGGAATTGCCGGTGCGCCAGCGCGCCGGTAGGCCCATCGAGCACCAGCAGACGGCTGCCATGGCGCTCTGCCAACGGGTGGCGGGCGATCAGGGAATCAGGGAGTTCGAAGGAGAAATCGGCGACGCGCATGATGATGTTCGGTTCGGCAGGGCCAGGAAGTTTAGCCCAATGTGTGAAAATTGACCATGAAAGCCGATTGACCGACCAGCGGCACCTCTTTATACTGCGCGCCACGCCCTGATGGCGGAATTGGTAGACGCGGCGGATTCAAAATCCGTTTTCGAAAGGAGTGGGAGTTCGAGTCTCCCTCGGGGCACCAAATCCGGAAAAAACCGACCTTATGGTCGGTTTTTTTGTGCCTGCGATTCACGCCAGACATTGGCGCCGCCCTCCTGACTCCCGCGCCTTCCCACATGCCTGCATTCTATTGGCCGCGCTTGGCACTGGCGCTTAAGCTGTCATTCGTCAGATATATTCCGAAAGTATTGTTAGAGTAATGGCACTTAGCCATAGTAGCGCTCCCTTTTCTCCACGCAATGTGTGTCCCATGAAAACAGTCGCGCCCTGCATGGCGGCAATGATGCTGCTCAGTGGGTGCAATGGAGTGCCAACGTCTTACGTTTCAGATCCCGTCTACAGCCAGGCGTTCGTGGTCACATCAGGTGCCCCGCTCCCCATGTTGCTGATGGCCAGCGCCATCCAGTGGAACGAGGATTACGCAGTCACCGCCAAACACACCCCGTTCCTGCGCAACGTGGTCCACGAGGGCCTGGGTGACGTGGTGTTCTTCAAGCACAAGGCCAGCAACGTGCCGCACTGGCGCCAGTACGTGCCAGGGGAAGCCGTGACGGCGGTGGGCTTCAACAGTTTCATGATGCCGATGCAGGGCAAGGGCCATGCCCTGTCGTCGCTGGTACGGCTTGAAGGTACGCCGGGCAGCGTCTTCTACTCGGTGCATGACGGCCCGATTACCAAGGGTATGTCGGGCGGGCCTGTGTTTGCCGATGACGGCAAGGTCGTAGGTATCAACGTCGCGATCATTCCCACCCGCGAGATCGACGCTGGCAAGCGCCCTGACCTGGCGGGCAAGGATCGCATCAGCGTGTTCATGTCATTCAACGAGATCGACAAGGAATGGCGGCGCTATCAGTACCTGTTGGCGCACAAGGCCAAGCCGAGGGCGCCGGCTGCGGTCAAAGGCTACGTGGCGGTGGCCGCCAAGCCATGAATCGGGGCGCGGTGTTGGATGGAAAGCGGCCTATGATGTGAGGCTGATGGCCTCTTCGCGGGTAAACCCGCTCCCACAGGGCCTGCACAGGATTTGAGCCTTGTGCAGTACCTGAGGGAGCGGGTTTACCCGCGAAGAGGCCCTGCCAGCCAACGCGAGAAGGACCTGCCATGCACCTGACCCACCGCCCCATCCGGCCAGAAGACATCCCCGTTATCTGCAGCTTTCCGCAGAGCCCGGACGAACTGTTCTACATGTTCCCCAAAGCCACCGCCCCCCTCACCCCCAACCAGCTGAGCGACGCCATCGCCCAACGCAGCGGCTCCACGGTAGTGGAAGGTAACGGCGCTGTCCTGGCCTTCGCCAATTTCTACAAAGCCGAACATGGCGGCGTATGTGCCCTGGGCAACGTAGTGGTGGCCCCCAGCGCCCGCGGCCGTGGTGTAGCGCGTTATCTGGTAACGGCCATGATCGACCTCGCCCGCCAGCAGTACAGCGCCCGGGAGGTCTGGGTGTCATGCTTCAATCACAACACCGCCGGCCTGCTGCTTTATCCACAGCTGGGCTTCACACCGTTCGGCATCGAGGAGCGGCAGGCGTGGGACGGCACGCGGGTAGCGTTGGTGCAGATGAAGCAAATACTGACTTGACCGAGCTGGATCAGCGGGTCACTGCATGTGGCTGAACGAGAAGGTCAACCCCCAGCGCACGAATGACCCTCAATACAGTGTCAAAACGAGGCTTCGCGCCAGGGCTCAGCGCCTTGTACAGGCTTTCTCTACCCAGCCCACTCTCCGTAGCAATATGTGTCATGCCCCGTGCACGAGCGATATGGCCAAGTGCTCGAATGATTTCCTCGGTATCGCCACCTGATAGCACCTGGCTAAGGTATTCACTGATTGCCTCATCGCTGCTCAACAAGGCGGTCATATCAAACGGGATCAATTTTTCGCTCATTTCATCACCTTCAGCAGCTTTCTGGCTTTGAGGATGTCGGCGGCCTAGGTGGACTTGTCGCCGCCGACCAGCAGTAAAACCAACCTCTGCCCCTTTTGCGTGAAATAGACGCGATAACCGGCAGCTATGTCGATGCGAAGCTCACCAATACCGCCTCCAAGCCACTTGAAGTCACCAAGATTGCCCGCCGCTGCTCGCTCCAGCCTACGACCTACGCCAGCCTGGCCCTCAAATCTCTCAAGCTCGATAGCCAAGCGGCAAAGCTTTCCGTCTGTTCAACGAGAAACATCAAGTGGTCACCCAATCGTATCCTTATGGATACACTCATTCAAGGATCGAAACGACCCACTCTGTCGTTTTTGA
Organism: Pseudomonas sp. LTR0; assembly: GCF_036630035.1. Taxonomy (NCBI): domain Bacteria; kingdom Pseudomonadati; phylum Pseudomonadota; class Gammaproteobacteria; order Pseudomonadales; family Pseudomonadaceae; genus Pseudomonas; species Pseudomonas sp. LTR0. The sequence continues at coordinate 854,439 of NZ_CP123734.1, read as the reverse complement.
GCTGAATCAGGAATTCAGGTACATCCGCTGGGCTGGTCGGATTTTTCCCTTCGTTTCAGCTACAAAATCCCTTGCAACATTCAACCCTCGAACCTTCGACGAGCCTCGGCGTCCCATCCTGCATCCCCCGCGTTCCGAGGTACCCCCGCGTGAAAGACGTCATCGCCCGCAAGTACCGCCTGGTGGTGAAGACCATCGGCTATATCGGCTGGTCGCTGTTCTGGCTGCTGATCTGGGATGTGCTGGTCACCCTCGATTTCATGCTGTTCTTGAACAGCAAGTTCACCCTGCCACTGATCCCGTTGACCTTGCTGGGCTCAGCGCTGGTGGTACTGGTGAGCTTTCGCAACAGCAGCGCCTACAACCGCTGGTGGGAGGCTCGCACCCTGTGGGGGGCGCTGGTGAACAGTTCGCGCAGCTTCGCCCGGCAGACGCTGACGCTGATCGATGACCCGGATGACGGCCTGAACCCGGTCAAGGCCACCCTGCTGCGCCGGCATATCGCCTATGTGAACTGTCTGGCGGCGCACTTGAAAGGCGAAAGCTGCCCAGAGGAACTGATGGCCTTCATCCCCCCGGCGGAGTTCGAACGGCGCAACCGTTCGAACAATTTCGCCAATGACATCCTCAGTGGCTCTGCGGCCTTGCTCGCGCGGGAGTACCAGGCCGGGCGGCTGGACAGCATTCGCCTGGCGCGGCTGGAGTCGACGCTGGTAGACCTGTCTAACGCCCAGGGCGGCATGGAGCGGATTGCCAATACACCACTGCCCTACCCCTATGTGTATTTCCCACGGCTGTTCATCACGCTGTTCTGCCTGATCGTGCCGGTGGGGCTGGTGGAGTCGCTGGGCTGGTTCACGCCGCTGGCGTCGACGGTGGTAGGGTTCATGTTGCTGGCTATCGAGCGCATCGGCACGGATTTGCAGAGCCCGTTCAGGTTCAGCGAGCATCAGATCCAGATGGATACCATCTGCGAGACGATCGAGCGTAACCTGGAGTCGATGCAGCGGGAGGCGCAGTGTGCCGAGGCTGTCGGCACCTGACAGATCTTGGGGTTGCTTTGAAACATCGCCTATCCATCAGGCCCGTACATAACGCTGGCGCAATACATCACTCAACAGATCCACGAACAATACCAGCAACAGCATACCCATGATCACCGTGCTGGCCTGGGCCTCCTGGAACAGGCTCAAGGTGGTGTACAGCATCTGCCCCAACCCACCCGCCCCGACGAACCCGAGCACGCTGGCCATGCGGATGTTGTTCTCCCAGCGGTACAAGCTGTAGGCCAGTAACTGCGGCCACAGGTTGGGCAGGGTGCCAAAGCAGAACGCGGCCACCTGGCTGCCACCCTGCAAACGGATCGCCGCCGCCGGCTCGGGCGGGGCGTTCTCAAGCGCCTCGGCAAACAGCCGCCCCAGCACGCCAGCGGTGTGCAACGCCAAAGCCAGGGTACCGGCATTCGGCCCCAGCCCGGCCGCCAGCACAGTCAGCGCTGCCCACACCAGCTCAGGAATGGCGCGCAAGGCATTGAGCAGCAAACGCGCCGCCCCTTGCAACGGCCAACCGAAGCGGCCCGCCGCCGGCAGTGCCAGCAACATCCCCAATACCATTGCCAACAAGGTGCCCATGCCAGACATGGCCAGGGTTTCCAGCGCCCCGCGCCACACTGCCTTGAGGTGGCCGGTAGACAGATCCGGCTGCAGGAAGCGCCCGGCGTACTCACCCATCTGCCCCAGCCCGCCATTGCCGACCAGTGCGTGCAGGTCCAGCTCCAGGTATGCGAACGAGGCCACCACCGCTACCGCGATGGTGCCCAGCAGCAGCAGGTTGATCACCCGGTTCATGCCAACCTCCAACGCAGCAGGCGGCTGAGCAGGTCGGCCAGGATCACCAGCAGCAGGAACGTCAACAGCATGCTTGCCACCTGCGCACCCGCAAACATGCGCATCGACAGGTCGATCTGCTGGCCCAGCCCGCCAGCACCGACAAAGCCCATCACCACCGAAGCCCGTACCGCGCACTCCCAGCGGTACACGGTGTACGACACCACTTCGCTGGCGGCATTGGGCAGGATGCCGTAGAAAAACGCCGCCAGCCGGCCACTGCCCGCCTGCAACAAGGCATGCGCCGGGCGCTGGTCAACTGACTCGAAGATTTCGGCGTAAACCTTGCCGAGCATGCCACTGTAGGTGATGGCGATAGCCAGTACGCCCGCCGTCGGCCCCAACCCCACAGCGCGCACGAACAGCAACGCCCAGACGATCTCCGGCACGCTACGCAGAAAAATCAGCAGCCCGCGCACCGGTAGGCGCAACATTCTCGACCAGAACCCGGCCCGCCCGCCGCGTGAAGCGGCGCGCAAGGACAAGGCACGGCTGGCCAGCAAGCCAGCCGGGATCGCCAACAATAACGCCAGCGCCATGCCGGCAGTCGCCACGGCCAGGGTCTGCAAGGTGGCCTCATACAGTAGCGCAAGAAAATCGGCATCATGTGCCGGCGGCCAGAAGGCGCTGGTGAAGCTGGCAATCTGCTGACGGTTGTCCGCCTGCAGCAGCACCCAAGGGTCCAGTTCGCTTGACTGGATAGCCGGCCAGAGTACTGCCACCGCCAACAGGGCCAGCAACAACCGCGGCAGCAGCGCCGGGTCGCGGACGTCAGCCTTCAGCATCGCGGAATCTGCACGGTCAGGGTCGGCTCCTGGGTTGGCGGCGGAGCCAGTTGCTCGTTGGCGTATAGCGCTTCCAGCAGCTGTTCGGTCACGGCTTCCGCCGGGCAGTCGAACACAACCTGCCCTTCACGAATACCAATAATCCTCGGAAAATGCGCCAGCGCCAGCTCTACGGCGTGCAGGCTCGCCACCAACGTCACGCCAGTGGCTTGGGCATGGCGACTGAGCAAGGCGAGGCTGTGGTCGGCCAACACCGGGTCCATGGCTGACACCGGTTCATCGGTCAGCAGCACCTGCGGCCGCTGGTACAACGCCCGAGCAATGCCCACCCGCTGCAACTGGCCACCGGACAACTGCCCACACTGCACGAACAGCTTGTCGGCCAGGCCCAGTTCCGCCAACGCCTGGCGCGCCCCCGGCACATCGCTGGGACACAGCAGGTTGAGCAAACCGCGCAGCGTACCCCACTGCCCCAGCCGCCCCGCCAGCACCGCGGTCACCACTCGCTGACGCGGTGGCAAAGGCGGCGATTGATGTACCAGGCCAACCCTCGCGCGCAGGCGCTGGCGTGCCCTTGCCGACAACGCCCAAGGCTGCTCGCCAAGCAACTCCAGGCGCCCACTGCTGGGCTGGACGGCCGTGGCCATCAGGTGCAGCAAGCTGGACTTGCCCGCTCCCGACGGCCCGATGATGGCCACACGCTCGCCCTGCGCGATACGCAGGCTCACCGCATCAAGCGCGCGTACCTGGCCATGGCGCAGGCTGGCACCGTGCAGATGGATTGCCACATTCGAAGCTGTCACTTGAGCAGGCCGGCCTCGCGTGCAGCTTGTTCGGTGCCCTTGTAGTTCTCAGGCTTGGTCTCGATGAAACGGCTGGCGGCCTGCAGGTCAAGGATGGCCTTGTGCTCCGGGTTGCTCGGGTCGAGGTCCAGGAAGGCTTTCTTGATTTTCTGTTTCAATGCCGGGTCCATGTTGCCGCGCACGGTCCAGTTGTAGTCGAAGTAGGTCGGGGTGGTGGCGAACACCTTCACCTTGGTGGTATCGACCTTGCCGGCATCCACCAGCTTCTGCCACACGCTGGCGTTCAGCACGCCACCATCGACCTTGCCAGCCTGCACCCAGGCCACGGTGGCATCGTGGGCGCCGGAATAGGCCACGCGGCCGAAGTACTCCTCAGGCTTGATATTGTCCTGCTTGAGCATGAAGTAACGCGGCATCAGGCTGCCCGAGGTGGACGAAATGGAACCGAAGGCAAACGACTTGCCCTTCAGGTCGGTCAGGCTCTTCACGTCGGGGTTGGCGGTGATGAACTTGGAGGTGAACTGTGCGTCCTGCTCACGCTGTACCAGTGGCGTGGCGGTCGGGTCCTTCAGGTGCACCTGAACGAACGTGAAGCCCCCCAGCCAGGCCAGGTCTAAGCGGTCTGCGGCCAGCGACTCGACCACCGCCGGGTAGTCGGCCACGGGTACGAACTTCACGTCCATGCCCAATTGCTTGGCCAGGTACTCACCCAAAGGCTTGAACTTGCGCTGCAGTTCGGTCGGCGCTTCGTCGGGGATGGCGCTGACCCGCAGGGTTTCGGCGGCCTGAACGACAACGGCACAGCAAGACAGCACGAGGCCGGCGGCGAGCGCCAGGGGGCGTTTGAGCATGGGTGTTCTCCGGTTCAATAGCGGGGAAGTGCCGACACATTTGCCGGCACCGGGAATTATAAGAGGCAAGGGCCCAAAGGCCAGCTTTGCTACAATCGCGCAACAATTTGACCTGCAGAGGTGCGTATGAGCGAGCCGATTCGCCTGACCCAATACAGCCATGGCGCCGGCTGTGGATGCAAGATCTCCCCCAAGGTGCTGGACGTGATCCTCGCCGAAAGCGGCACCCAGGCCCTGGACCCAAAACTGTGGGTCGGCAACGCGTCACGCGACGATGCAGCAGTGTACGCGCTGGACGACGAACGCGGCGTGGTTTCAACCACCGACTTTTTCATGCCGATTGTCGACGACCCCTATGACTTCGGCCGCATTGCCGCCACCAACGCCATCAGCGACATCTATGCCATGGGCGGCGACCCGCTGATGGCCATTGCCATCCTCGGCTGGCCGGTCAACGTGCTGCCGCCGGAAGTCGCCCGCGAAGTCATCCGCGGCGGCCGTGCGGTGTGCGCCGAAGCGGGTATCCCGCTGGCCGGCGGCCACTCGATCGACGCGCCCGAGCCGATCTTTGGCCTGGCCGTCACAGGCGTGGTCAATAAACGCCACCTCAAGCGCAACGACACCGCCAGCGTAGGCTGCCAGTTGTATCTGACCAAGCCCCTGGGCATCGGCATCCTCACCACTGCCGAGAAAAAGGCCAAGCTGCGCGCGCAGGACCAGGGCCTGGCCCGCGACTGGATGTGCACCCTCAACACGCCCGGCAGCCGCTTCGGCAAGCTGGACGGGGTCAAGGCCATGACCGACGTCACCGGCTTCGGCCTGCTCGGCCACCTGGTCGAGCTGGCCGAAGGCAGCGGCCTCACCGCGCACCTGGACTATGCTGCCGTGCCACGCCTGCCTAGCGTCGACCACTACCTGGCCGAGGGCTGCATCCCCGGTGGAACCCTGCGCAACTACGACAGCTACGGGCACAAGATCGGCGCCCTCAGCGACGACCAGAAGCACCTGCTGTGCGACCCGCAAACCAGCGGTGGCTTGCTGGTTGCTGTTGCCCCGGAGGGTGAAGCCGAGTTCCTCGCCGAGGCTGCGGAACTAGGCCTGAAACTGTCTCCGATCGGCAAGCTGGTCGAGCGACAGAGCCATGCGGTCGAGGTGATCTGATGCGCCCCGACTGCACCGACTTCCGTCAGCTGTTCCTCGACGACGTGCCGATGATGGACATGCGCGCCCCCGTCGAATTCGCCAAAGGCGCCTTCCCTGGCGTGGTAAACCTGCCGCTGATGAACGACCAGGAGCGGCAGAAGGTCGGCACCTGCTACAAGCAGCAGGGCCAGACCGCCGCCATCGCCCTGGGCCACCAGCTGGTCAGTGGCGCCACCAAGCAGGCCCGTCTGGAGGCCTGGGCAGCGTTTGCCAAGGCACACCCTGACGGTTACCTGTACTGCTTCCGTGGCGGCCTGCGTTCGCAGATCGTGCAGGGCTGGCTGCGCGATGAGGCGGGCATTCAGTACCCGCGTGTCAAAGGCGGCTACAAGGCCATGCGTACCTTCCTGCTGGAGACTACCCAGCAAGCGGTGGAGCAATGTGATTTCGTGCTGGTCGGTGGACTGACCGGTACCGGCAAGACCGATGTGCTGCACCAGTTGGACAACGTGCTCGACCTTGAAGGCCACGCCAATCATCGCGGCTCCAGTTTCGGCAAGCGCGCCACGGCGCAACCGGCGCAGATCGACTTTGAAAACCAGCTGGCAATCGACGTGCTGAAAAAGCGCGACCGCGGTATCGGGCAGTTCGTGCTGGAAGATGAAGGCCGCATTGTTGGCAGCTGCACGGTGCCGCTGGAGTTGTACCAAGGCATGCAGCATTACCCGCTGGTGTGGCTTGAAGACAGCTTCACCAACCGCGTGGAGCGCATCCTGCGCGACTACGTGGTCAACCTGAGTGCCGAGTTCATAGCCGTGCATGGCGAGGAAGACGGTCCCCGGTTGTTTGCCGAGCGCATGCTGCAGAGCATGGCCAATATCTACAAGCGTTTGGGTGGAGAGCGCCATCAGCGCTTGTCCGAGATGCTGCGCGAAGCCTTGGAAGAGCAGCAGCGCAGCGGCGCAGTAGACCTGCACCGGGGCTGGATCGAAGGCTTGCTGAACGAATACTACGACCCGATGTATGCCTACCAGCGCGAAGCCAAGGCCGAGCGCATCGAGTTTGCCGGGGATGCCGTGGAAGTGCGCGAGTACCTCAAGGCCCGGGCGCTGCGCCAACCGCGCAAATAGAACCAGCACCCTGTAGGAGCGGGTTTACCCGCGAAGAAGGCAACGCGGTGCATGACACCGGCAAAGCCGATGTTCGCGACTGAACCCGCGCCTGCAAATGTAGGCCAATCATGCCTGAACAGGCGTTACTGCCCCGGGCTAAGCACCCGCTCCAGCTCCGCAGCGCGGTCGCGGGTCATGTCCATGATGCAGCTGCCACCTTCCAGCTGCGCCATGGTCCCGCCACTGGCCTGTACATGGAACTGGCAATTGCCATCACGGTAGGCCAGCCACTTGCGCTGTACATCCCGCAGGCTCTTCTGCTGACCGGCATCCAGCTTGCCCATCAATTGCTTGTACACCCGGTTCAACCGCTGGTCCTGCACTTGCGTTTCGGCCCCGATGCACGCATTCATGGCCACGGTGCTGGAGGCCTTGTCCATGCACTGTCCGTAGGCCGCCGTGTAGTCGTCCGCCATCGCTACCGGTAGCACGCAAGCCAGTACCAGGCCTGCCAGGTAATGCTTGGTCATGCTAACCCTCCTTGTGGGTATCAAAGCGTCTGCGGCTGCTCCGGGGGCATCAGCACCTTGCCTGGTTCGAAGCGCAGCGAGGGCATTTGCGTCGCTGCATACAACGTTACCCCCAGGGCGGCAATCAAGGCGACATCAAGCCAGTTCCAGCCTGGCACGTCGTCAGCTCTTCGCGCCTTCCAGCAAAACCAGGCTTGCCCAAGGCAAAACACCACCATCGCTGTCAGCCACAGGTAGAAGCCTGCACCAAAGCCGGTAAGGTCATGAAACTCGTAGGTGCGGTTATCCGGCAAGCGGTCGATGCCAAAACTGCTGGCAGCCAGATACGCCGCGGCAAGCCCGGCCAGCAAGGCCAGCCGGCGAAACCGCCGATGGGCAAGGATGGCCAGGGCCAGCAGTGGGTTGGCGAACCATTGGTACAAGCCGAATGGCATACCCCATGGCCCGTACAGCAGCATCTGCAGGGCCGGCATGTGACGCTCGCCGCCCATCAGTGCGCCATCAAAGAACAGGGCGAGCAAATACAGCAGCAAGCTGATACTCAGGTAGAAAACGGGCAAAGGGGATTCCTGAGAGAAACGGGACAGCCTACGACCTTAACCCAGGCCCTGCCCCGCTTCCAAATTCACGCTCGGGTGTTACGAGATCAGACTACTGGCGGCTCCAGCAGCAAGCCGTAAATACCCGAGTCGGACAGCTCGCCAGCCACGCACCAGCGCGCGCGCAAGGTGCCTTCCAGCACAAAACCTTGGCGCTCCAGGGTGCGTGCCGAGCCCTGGTTGCGCGGGTCGATCTCGCCTTCGAGACGACGCATATGCAGCGTATTGGCGATGTAGTCGATGAAGCAGGTCAAGGCTTCATCCATATATCCCCTGCCCTGCACCGAACTGGCCAAGCAGTAGCCGATCTCGCCGCGACGGGAAACGTCATCGATATTGAACAGCTGGACCATACCGATCAGTTCGCCGTTGTCGCGGCGGTACATACCGAGCTTGAGTTGGTCGCCATTGGCATAGGCTTCGCGGTCGGCGGCCAGGGCGCTTTCGGCCTCGGCCAGGTCTTGCCAGGGTGCATGGTGCCAATAGCGCATGACCTCGGGGTCGGCCATGATCGCCAGCCACTGCGCGGCATCGGCATGGCGCATGGGGCGCAATTGCAGGCGTGGGCTGTCGAGGCAGAGGTCGCTGGGGAAACTGCGGGGTGGGGTCACACCGGATCTCCTGTCCATTGCTGGGGAGATGACAGTTTAACGTCATGTGGGTGGGGTGGGGCAGGTCTTGGGTTATGGAGTGTGTTTGAGGAGACTTGCCTTGGGATCTTCAGGGGCGCGTAGATCGAGCGCCGCCCACGCGGCGCATCGCGAGCGAAGCTCGCTCCTACATTTGTTTCGGGCCAGTCATTCCTGTCCCTTAAGGCATGCCCTCAGAGCCAGACCGCATCCCAGTGTGGATAATCCCCAATCCTGGAGACCAATCCTGCCCTTAGCGGATTGGCGATGATATATCTGGCGACCTTCACCACATCATCATCATGACGCAAAGCCCGGTCGTGATAACCCGCCTGCCAGACCGGCACCATCCTTGCTCCAGCTTTGCGCAAAGCATGGCTGGTTCGGGATTTGAAACGCTGCATCAATGTCCCGAGTGTCACGTCTTTCAACTCAAGCAGCCAATGTACATGGTCGGGCATCACGACCCAGGCCAATGACCGGCAATGGTGCTCCTGATCTGCTCTACGAAGAAATTGAATTACCAAGCGCGCAAATTGGAAGTTCAGGAACAATGGACGGCGGTGATAGGTAACCGAAGTCAGCATGTACAGCCGGCCAGGCTCCGAACACCTTCCGCGACGTAGTAGACAGCCATGGGGTTTGGGCATGTGGTCATCCTTGAAAGACATGTCCAGGGCAGGATAGCGATGTCTGGCGGGCCCAATGAGGTTTACGGTTACAGAGTGTGAGTGGGCAGACATGACCGGGGATTGCGACAGGGCCACCGTGTGCATGCCTTGGTTTTTGTGGTGGTGCGCAAATCGAGCGCCGCCCGCGCGGCGCATCGCGAGCAAGCTCGCTCCTACATTGGTTTCGGGCCAGTGCAGCCTACACCAACGCGCGCCATTCGTTTCGGGCCAGTGCAGCCTGCACCAACGCGTGCCATTCGTTTCGGGCCAGTGCAGCCTGCACCAACGCGTGCCATTGGTTTCGGGCCAGTGCAGCCTGCACCAACGCGTGCCATTCGTTTCGGGCCAGTGCAGCCTGCACCAACGCGTGCCATTCGTTTCGGGCCAGTTATGCCTGTGACAGCCGCGCGCGACCGCCTTGTTTGAAAAACGCAATATCACGCCATGCGCCAAGGGGTCGCGCGCAACTCCCCCAGGAATAATTGGCCCGAAACAAATGTAGGAGCGAGCTTGCTCGCGATGCGCCGCGCGGGCGGCGCTCGATCTCATAGGCGACGAACAACTCAAGGCATGCACCTGCCAGCCGCTACCGGCCCACCCGACAGGTACATCAGGCCATTACTCAACCCCTGCAATTGCAGATTGCGACAGGGCCACCGTGTGCATGCCTTGGTTTTTGTGGTGGTGCGCAAATCGAGCGCCGCCCGCGCGGCGCATCGCGAGCAAGCTCGCTCCTACATTGGTTTCGGGCCAGTGCAGCCTACACCAACGCGCGCCATTCGTTTCGGGCCAGTTATGCCCGTGACAGCCGCGCGCGACCGCCTTGTTTGAAAAACGCAGTATCACGCCATGCGCCAAGGGGTCGCGCGCAACTCCCCCAGGAATAATTGGCCCGAAACAAATGTAGGAGCGAGCTTGCTCGCGATGCGCCGCGCGGGCGGCGCTCGATCTCATAGGCGACGAACAACTCAAGGCATGCACCTGCCAGCCGCTACCGGCCCACCCGACAGGTACATCAGGCCATTACTCAACCCCTGCAATTGCAGATTGCGACAGGGCCACCGTGTGCATGCCTTGGTTTTTGTGGTGGTGCGCAAATCAAGCGCCGCCAGCGCGGCGCATCGCGAGCAAGCTCGCTCCTACATTGGTTTCGGGCCAGTGCAGCCTGCACCAACGCGTGCCATTCGTTTCGGGCCAGTGCAGCCTGCACCAACGCGTGCCATTCGTTTCGGGCCAGTGCAGCCTGCACCAACGCGCGCCATTCGTTTCGGGCCAGTGCAGCCTGCACCAACGCGCACCATTCGTTTCGGGTCAGTTATGCCTGTGACAGCCGCGCGCAACCGCCTTGTTTGTACAACGCGATAGCACGCCATGCACCAAGGGGCGCGCGTGTCCTTCACAGGAATCACTGGCCTGAAATACAGGCTAACGAAAAACGCTCAGGCCACCTCAGCCCCATCATCCGGCCAATGCGGCTCGTTGGCCTCTGGCGGAGTCAACGGCGGCAGGCCATACGCTGCCCGCGCATCATCACAGCTCGGGTTATGCACCCCACCCTCCCACGACGCATCAAACTCGCGGCACGGGCTGGAACGGTTGGCGTAAATCGTACAAGCCACCTCTTTACCGATCTCGCCCTGAAGGCTGACACAGCGGCAAGGCTTGGCATCGGTGCCGATCATGGCAACGCGCGTGGGGTTGATCTGCACCACCAGGTCGTCCGGCACTAAGCCCCCGGCAGACTGGCATTCGCCCCAGAAGAAGGACACACGGAAGTACCCGCAGCAGGCGCCGCAGTCAAGGCAAGGGTTATATTCAGACATGATGTCACGGAGGGAAGGTGGTTGTTATCGGGGCTGGCCCGCGGCGCCATTTTTAATCCAACCAGGGGCCGCTGGATAGAGGGGGAATGCAAAAAAAGTTGCCGCTGATCCGGCCACTGAACAAGGGCGACCAGTGCATTCACCGGCCGCCCCCTTTCAGCTAGCAGATGGGTTGGTAGGCTTCAGCATCCCAGCGTTGTAAACCCAGGCCTGCGCTCGGCTTGTAGTTGCCTCCCTGTACCTTGCTGAACTGCGTATGCACCTCACCACAATGCACCAGACGATCGTTCTCATCGCCCTCGGTGAGTACCGTGTAAGACTTACTGCGCATGGCCTGATACTGCCTGTCGGCGGCCGCCATGACCTGGTGATACTTCATCAACTGGCTGCTGCTCAAGGCCAGACGTTTGTCCAGTCGCACGCCCCAGCGGGTCAGGCAAACCTCGGCAAAGTGGCGAACGATCAGCCCAGGTTCGACCAGCACCTTGCCATCGCCTGCGCCATCAGCCGAGGCGTTGCCCACCAGTGTGGCATGACGGCCCGGCATAGGATAAACGCATATCCGTGTCCCTCTGGCGACCGAAGGGATCACGCAGGCAAAACCTTTGGAGCGCTCATCCCTCGAGTAGAAGCCTACGTACTCTTTGACGTTATCAGCCAACGTTACGCGCTCGGCTTGCACGTTACCGACCCCAGGCACCGGGTCAATGGCAAATATGTTCACCGGTATGCCCCGCAATACAGGGTCTTGCGCCATGGCATTGGCCAGCATGTGGCAGCTGATTCCTCCCCTGCTCCAGCCCACCAGGTTGACCTGGGTTGGCAGGCGCGGTTTGCGGAACATGCTGATGATGCGCTCCTGCAGTTCCTGCGGGGTTGGGTGGCGATCGCCGTAGTCGTAGGTTCGCCAGAACCATGAGGCGGAGGAAGAAACATCCGGAATCGGCACGCCGGCAGCTTTCAGCCGCTCGTATTCTTGCTCACTGAGTTTGGTGCGCCGCCAACTGCTTTCGCCTTTGATGACCTGCAGCACATGGTTGACGTTCTCCTCCCAGCCGCGGCCAAACAGCTGGCCAGTCCAGTTGAAATAGCCGCCGGGTACGACGAACAGGTTGTCATCCTGAAGGTTGCCGCTGCCTGGGCCGTCGACGGCGATCCAGTGGGCAAATTCCCGGCTCTGGTCGTTGCTGGCCAGGGTCGAGACCAGCTCGCCATTCCAGAAGTTGGGATTGGCGTCGTCAAAACGGTGCGAACCAGTGCCGCAGAAGTAGGCGGTGAAGACACTCATGGGGATCTCTTTGGTGAGAAATGAGTGCTGAAGGTAGGCGTACGGGTAACCAGAAGGCAGGCGGAAAGCTCACCCAAGAGGTAGTTGGGGCTGCTTTGCAGCCCCGATAGGCTTACTTGCGAGCCAAACCGTCAGCCCGGAACATTTGCCGGATTCCGCGGATAGCCTGGCGAATACGGTCCTGGTTCTCGATCAGAGCAAAGCGCACATGGTCGTCCCCATAGTCACCAAAACCGATCCCCGGCGACACACAGACCTTGGCCTCGGCCAGCAGCTTCTTGGAGAACTCCAGCGAACCCAGGTGCGCATACTCCGGCGGGATCTTCGCCCACACGTACATCGACGCCTTGGGGTTCTCGACCATCCAGCCCAGTTCGTGCAGCCCTTTGACCAGCAGGTTGCGGCGCTGGCGATACTGCTCGGCAATGTCGCGGACGCACTGCTGGTCGCCTTCCAGCGCCGCAATGGCCGCGACCTGTAGCGGGGTGAAGGTGCCGTAGTCGTGGTAGCTCTTGATCCGCGCCAGGGCGCTGACCAGCTCAGGGTTGCCGACCATGAAGCCGATGCGCCAGCCGGCCATGTTGTAGCTCTTGGACAGGGTAAAGAACTCCACCGCAATGTCCTTGGCCCCCGGGACCTGCATGATCGACGGGGCTTTCCAGCCGTCGTAGACGATGTCGGCATAGGCCAGGTCATGCACCACCAGCACGTCGTACTGCTTGGCCAGGGCCACCACTCGCTCGAAGAAGTCCAGCTCCACGCACTGGGCGGTAGGGTTGGACGGGAAGCCGAGGATCATCATCTTAGGCTTGGGGATCGACTCGCGGATGGCCCGCTCAAGCTCGTTGAAGAAGTCCACACCCGGTACCAGCGGCACCGAACGCACCTGGGCACCGGCGATCACTGCGCCGTAGATGTGGATCGGGTAGCTGGGGTTGGGCACCAGCACCGTGTCGCCCTGGTCCAGGGTAGCCAGCATCAGATGGGCCAGGCCCTCCTTCGAACCAATGGTAACGATGGCTTCGCTTTCCGGGTCGATGTCGACCTCGTAGCGATCCTTGTACCAGTTGGAAATGGCCCGGCGCAGGCGCGGGATGCCGCGAGAGGTGGAGTAGCCGTGGGTGTCTTCACGTTGGGCGACCTGTACCAGCTTCTCGACGATGTGCGGCGGAGTGGCGCCATCGGGGTTGCCCATACTCAGGTCGATGATGTCCTCGCCACGGCGGCGGGCGGCCATCTTGAGCTCGGCAGTGATGTTGAAGACGTAAGGGGGGAGACGATCGATGCGCGCAAAGCGGCGCGGCGAACCTGGGTTGGCCATGGCTTCCTCTGAGTACGTAAGCGCCCGGAACCGTCCGAGCGACGCTGGCCGATGTGGCGGCCTGAATCAGAAGATAATCCCGAAACATGATACACGTAAAGGATAATTTCCTGTTTTGTTATATTTTTTCAGATCTATTATTTGAAAATATAAAATTTATATTTCCCTGTGCCGGCCTCTGCGCGGGCAAGCCCTCTGCCACCGGGACCGCGCCACACGCAAAACCTGCGAAATGCCTGTGGGAGCGGGCTTGCCCGCGAAGAGGCCGGCACAGAAAAACCCATAAAAAAACCCCGGCGCAGAGGCCGGGGTTTTCGTGAAACAGGCAGCAGTTTCAGCGAGCGTAGGTCATCAGCACGTCCGCAGCGGTCTGGCTGTCCACACCCATCATCACGCTCAGGGCAGTAACGGTGAGGATGGAGAAGCCGAACACCTTGCGGGCCCACTTGCTATCGTCTTCAGCCTTGTAACCACCCCAGGCCATGTACAGCCAGTACAGGCCCATGGCAGCGGCCACGGCCAGGTAGCCGAGGCCGGCGTAACCGCCGAGGGTAAGCATCAGGGTGGCGAGCACGAAGGCCAGCACGTACAGCACGATCTGCTTTTTCGCCGCGAGGATGCCACGTGCCACCGGCAGAACCGGAATGTTGGCAGCGCTGTAATCCTTGAAGCGGAAGATCGCGATGGCAAAGCTGTGCGGCATTTGCCAAAGGCTGAACATCACCAGCAGGGTTACCGCAGCCAGGTCGAAGCTGTTGCTCACGGCGCAGTAGCCGATCACCGGAGGCATGGCACCGGACAGGCTGCCGACCAAGGTGCCGTGCACCGATTTACGCTTCAGCCACAGGCTGTAGAAACCGACGTAGACGACAAAGCCAATCAGTGCGCAGAACGCAGACAGCGGATTGGCCTGGACATACAGCAAGCTGAAACCCGCCACCCCGAGCAGGGTGGCGTAGATCAGCGCGAGGGGCAGCGACATGCCGCCCTGAACCATGACGCGGTTCTTGGTGCGCTCCATCTTGTGGTCGATGTCACGGTCGATGCAGTTGTTGAACACGCATCCGGACGCAACCACCAGCGAAGTACCGATCACCACCGCCAGGAACAGGGCGAAATCCACATGGCCCTTCGAGGCAAGGAAGAAACCGCCTGCCACGGAAAGCACGTTACCGAAAATGATCCCCGGTTTGGTGATTTGGATAAAGTGCTTAACGGACATGCAGTCTTACCTCACTTGGCCAACATTTCGAAGTGGATGCTGAACATGATCCACAGCGACAGGCCGACAAGCAGAGCGATCACCAAGGTGGTGAACAGGAACGTCGAAACGTTGTTGCGTTGCTCTTTCGAGCGGTCCATGTGCAGGAAGTAAACCAGGTGAACAACTACCTGGATCACGGCCATGGCAACAATGATCAGAACGGTCAGGTTCTTCGGCAGGCTGGCGGTCATGGCCAGGCCGAACGGGATCGCAGTCAGGATGATCGACAGTACGAAACCGATCATGTAGGACTTGACGCTGCCGTGATTACCTTCGTGATGAGTGTCGTGTGCGTTAGCCATTACAGAACCCCCAGCAGGTAAACGACGGTGAATACGCAGATCCAGACCACGTCCAGGAAGTGCCAGAACAGGCTCAGGCAGCTCATGCGGGTCTTGGCGGTCGGCGTGATGCCGTGCTTGTTGATCTGGTACATCATGATTGCCATCCAGATCAGACCAGCAGTCACGTGCAGACCGTGGGTACCTACCAGGGCGAAGAAGCCCGACAGGAAGCCACTGCGCTGCGGGCCGAAGCCCTCGCTGATCAGGTGATGGAACTCATAGATTTCCATCGCGATGAAGCCTGCACCGAACAGGAAGGTCACGGCCAACCAGCCCAGTACACCTGCTTTCTTGCCATCGAACATCTTCAGCATGGCGAAGCCGAAGGTGATCGAGGACAGCAGCAGGAACAGCGTTTCAACAGCTACGAAATCGAGCTGGAAGATGTCGTGACCCGACGGGCCGCCGGCAAAACTGCCGGACAGCACCGCGTAGGTGGCGAAGAGCGACGCAAACAGGATGCAGTCGGTCATCAGGTACAGCCAGAAACCCAGTACGGTCATCTGGCCCGAGTCGTGGTGGTGGTCGTCATGCCCATGGTCGTGACCATGAGCAGCGCCGCCGTGCATTACTTGACTGGACATTGATTACACCCGCTCAAACGATTCGACACGTGCGCCGGCAGGCAGAGCACCTGCTTTGGCCAGCGCTTTCATACGCTCGCCTTCGATGCGCGCCACTTCTTCGGCCGGAACCATGTAGCCCTGGTCGTCACGTGCAGCGTGGCGAACGAAGACAGCGATGGTTGCAACCAGGCTCGCGCCAACCAGCCACCAGATGTGCCAGATGAAGGCGAAGCCGAAGACGGTCAGGAACAGGCCCATGAACAGACCGGTAGCGGTGTTGCTCGGCATGTGAATGGCTTCGTACTTGGCCGGGGCCTTGTACGCAACGCCTGCTTCCTTGGCTTCGTGCCAGCAGTCCAGACCAACTTTCTCAGGCATGTGAGCGAAGTTGTAGAACGGAGGTGGCGAAGAAGTCGACCATTCCAGGGTACGGCCGCCCCATGGGTCGCCGGTCACGTCCAGGTTCTGGTTGCGGTCGCGGACCGAAACGAAGATCTGGATCAGCTGGCAAGCGATACCGAACAGGATCAGCACGGCGCCGACAACGGCTACGTACAGGTAGGGTTCCCACAGTGGGTTGTCGGAGTGGTTCAGACGACGGGTCATGCCCATGAAGCCCAGGGCGTACAGCGGCATGAACGCAACGTAGAAGCCCGACAGCCAGAACCAGAAGGCAGCTTTGCCCCACTTCTCGTTCAGGGTGAAGCCGAAGGCTTTCGGGAACCAGAAGGCGAAACCGGCGATGTAGCCGAATACCGCGCCACCGATGATCACGTTGTGGAAGTGCGCAATTACGAACAGGCTGTTGTGCAGAACGAAGTCAGCACCCGGAACGGCCAGCAGTACGCCAGTCATGCCACCGATGGAGAAGGTGACCATGAAGCCCAGGGTCCAGAGCATCGGTGCGGTGAAGCGCACACGGCCTTGGTACATGGTGAACAGCCAGTTGAACAGCTTCACACCGGTCGGAATGGAGATCAGCATCGTCGCCAGGCCGAAGAAGGTGTTGACGCTGGCGCCGGCACCCATGGTGAAGAAGTGGTGCAGCCATACAGCAAAGCCGAGGATGGCGATCGCGCCCGATGCGTAAATCATCGAGTGGTGGCCGAACAGGCGTTTGCCAGAGAACGTCGAAGTTACTTCCGAGAACACGCCGAAGGCCGGCAGGATCAGGATGTAAACCTCAGGGTGACCCCACGCCCAGAACAGGTTGACGTACATCATCGGGTTCCCACCAAGCTCGTTGGTGAAGATGTGGAAGTCCAGATAACGGTCAACAGTCAGCAGAGCGAGTGCAGCAGTCAGGATCGGGAACGAAGCGACGATCAGTACGTTGGCCCAGGTGCAGGTCCAGGTGAAGATCGGCATGTCCATCAGCTTCATGCCAGGTGCGCGCATCTTCATCACGGTGACGAGGAAGTTCACGCCGGTAAGCGTCGTACCCAATCCGGATAGCTGTAGCGCCCAGATGTAGTAGTCGACACCCACCCCAGGGCTGTACTGAATGCCCGCGAGCGGCGGATAGGCAACCCAGCCGGTCTTGGCGAATTCACCAACGCCCAGCGAGATGTTGACCAGCAGCACGCCTGCCAGCAGCAGGTAGAAGCTCAGGGAGTTCAGGAACGGGAAGGCAACGTCACGTGCACCGATCTGCAGAGGAACCGCCAGGTTCATCAGGCCGGTGAAGAACGGCATCGCCATGAAGATGATCATGATCACACCGTGAGCGGTGAAGATCTGGTCATAGTGTTCAGGCGGCAGATAGCCTTCGGAGCCGCCGGTTGCGGCAGCCAGCTGGGTACGCATCATGATGGCGTCGGCAAAGCCGCGCAGCAGCATGACCATCGCGACGATGATGTACATCACGCCGATCTTTTTGTGGTCGACAGTAGTCAGCCACTCGCTCCACAAGTAGGTCCACTTGCGGAAATAGGTGATAAGACCGACGACAGCGATACCGCCGAGCGCGATCATGGCAAGCGTCACCATGACTATCGGCTCGTGATAGGGTATCGCCTCCAGGCTTAATTTACCGAACATCTCTTACTCCTCTGCACCGGCAGCTGGTTGCATACTCGATTCCACACCCTTGGTTGTGGCCAGATCTGTGCTGCCTGCTTCTTCGTGGCTACGACCGCGGTTCATGCCTTCGTACTTGTCGACGATCAGCTGGAACTGCTCAGGCGAAGCCTCGCTATACAGCGCGACCGGGTTGTTTTCGCTTGGTTTGGCCAAGGCGGCGTATTCGGCCTTGTCCAGCTTCTTCGGCGACTGCTTGACTTCAGCGACCCACTTGTCGAAGTCTTCCTGAGAGGTGGCAGTAGCCTTGAATTTCATGCCGGTGAAGCCAGCACCACTGTAGTTGGCGCTGATACCGTCGAACTCGCCATTTTCGTTGGCGATCAGGTGCAGCTTGGTGGTCATGCCGGCCATGGCGTAGATCTGGCCGCCCAGGCCTGGGATGAAGAACGAGTTCATCACAGCGTCGGAAGTGACGCGGAAGTTGACCGGGGTGTTAGCCGGGAAGACGATCTTGTTGACCGTGGCAATGCCCTGCTCCGGGTAGATGAACAGCCACTTCCAGTCCAGCGCGACCACGTCGATCTGAATCGGCTTAACGTCCGAATCCAGCGGACGATACGGGTCCAGCTTGTGGGTGGAGTGGTAGGTGACATAACCCAGGGCGATGATGATCAGGATCGGGATGATCCATACCGCGGCCTCGATCTTGGTCGAGTGCGACCAGTCAGGGGTGTAGGTGGCTGCCTTGTTGGAAGCACGGTACTTCCAGGCGAACGCCAAGGTCATGATGATCACAGGGATTACCACCAGCAGCATCAGGCCGGTAGCGATCAGGATCAGGTTCTTTTGCTCAATGCCGACCTGGCCCTTCGGGTCGAGCAGGGTCCAGTTGCACCCACTGAGTAAAAGCATGCCTAAAAAGGGCAATATGCCAAACAGTCTGGGGTAACGCTTTTTACTCATCTCACGACCTCTAGATCAGCTTGCTTCAATGCAATTTGTGTTTTGGTAGCCAGCACTTCGTCCTGCCAAGTGAGGCATTTCGCGCCCGTACTCACTCCTGCCTGGGGTCCGACTGCAGGACCTTGGCTTCAAGCGGGTTAGCGGTGCTTATGGTTTCGTAGGCAACAGGCCTGTACTTCAGACCAAGTCCATTTGGTGCGGGAAAACGCGGAGGGGTGTCCGCCCGGTATCGCCGTTGGGCGAAACTTGACGAAGTCAGCAAAAAGGAGCGCTGAGGCTTCCTTCAATCCTGCGACTCGCAAGCAGTGCCGAACGGAAATTGGGGGCGATTGTAGATAGGTCGCCAACCCTTGACTATGACTTATTGAGCAACAGTCTTTTACAGAATCCGTAACAATACTGCTCAATAATTCAACTTCGCGACAGTTTGTCGCACCCCGCTTGCCAGGCCTCAAAGCCGCATTCTACAAGGCTTCGGGATTGATCTGGATCAAGCGGTGCGCAACTTTTCCCTCTTCGCATGGAGTGCAAAAGACCCCATGCAATTCGGGACTTTTGTCTAAACCTGGCGTCGGTTGCGGTAGATACCGAGCGGAACCAGGACTGCGGTCAGCACGAAGGCCACAAGCGCCCATTGCGCCAGCGACAGGCCGAGGATCGGCGGGTACGGCGTGCTGCAGAAGCCGTCGACCTGAAACGCCAGTGGCCACAGCTTTGCCAGTGGCAGGTCATCCACAATCGGTTGCAGGGTATCGATACCGCAACTGACCATGGGGTTGGCGAGTATATACACATGGTTGCCGGCCGCAACGATTCCGCCAATAGCACTGAGCACCACCAACGCTTCGAAGAAGGTCAGGCTGCGGCGCCCAGGCATCGCCGCAGCGATGAAGGCAAACACGGCAATGAACAGCAATGCATAACGTTGCAGGATGCACAGCGGGCACGGTGCCTCGCCCAGCACCACTTGCATGTAGAGGGCGCCGCCGATCAGCGAGAGGCAGATCAGGCCCAACAGCACCAGAAAGCGCCGTTCCCGATTCAGGCGCGATGTTTGTTCGTTCATTGCCGGTTCCTTCGATGGATAGTGGCAGCGTGATCCGCCTGCCTGGGCGCAAGTCTACACGCTGGGCATGGCCTGTGAGCATGCCGAGGGAGCGTCGCGGAAGCACTGCGCAGGGCTATCCAGTGTGGCTGAGACCGGCCGCAACGACGTCGGTTCAACGCCGGGCGGCAAAAAAACGGCTGCCCAGGTGCCGCGCAGGAGCAAGCCCCTCGACACCCGGGAGTGAAGGATACCGTGATTAAAGGATGATTAAGGATGAAAGCGCAGCGCCCGGTTTCATCTTTCCTTTATATATAGGCAGAAAGGTGTGCTGCAGCGGGGGGACGAGTACTTTATAAGCCTGTACCGGCCCCTTCGCGGGTAAACCCGCTCCTACAGAGACGGCACCACATTCAAGACCGGTGCAATACCTGTGGGAGCGGGCTTGCCCGCGAAGAGGCCGGCACAGACGCTACATCACTCCAGCGCTGCCGCCGGCCCGAAGAACTCGTAGCGGCTCTGCTGCTCCGGCACCCCCAGGCCCTTCAGCTGGCGTTTGACCGCCGCCATGAAGCCTTTCGGCCCGAGGAAGTAGGCATCCACGTCACGCTCCTGCGGCAGCCACTCGGCGAGCAGGTCTTCACTCAGCAAACCCACCGCATCGGCTGCAGCGCCACCTTCCGGCTCGGCATAGCAGTAGAAGCGCTTGAGCTGTGGATGACGTGCCGCCAAACCATCGATCCAGTCCCGGAAGGCATGCACCGCGCCGTTACGCGCACAGTGGATGAAATGCACCTCGCGCCGGGTTTGCAGTGCTGCCTGCAGCATTGCCAGGGTCGGGGTAATGCCCACCCCTCCGCTGATCAGCACCAGCGGCTTGTCGCTGGCTGCCAGGGTGAAGTCCCCCGCAGGCGGGAACAGTTGCAGGGTATCGCCGACCACCAAGTCATCGTGCAGGTAATTGGAGACCTTGCCGCCCGCCTCACGCTTGACGCTAATGCGGTATTCCTTGCCGTCGCACAGCGCCGACAGGGAATAGTTGCGGCGCTGCTCGGCACCGTCTATGTCTAGCTTCAGGCCGATGTACTGGCCAGGTTCTGCCTTGAGCACCGGCATGCCATCCACCGGGGCGAAATAGAACGAAACGATCTCGCTGCTTTCCTGCTCGCGGCGTACCAGGCGGAATTCACGCGTACCGCGCCAGCCACCCTCGGCCGCTTCCTTCTCTTTATAAAGGTTTTCTTCAGCGCCAATCAGAATGTCGGCCAGCTGGCCATAGGCCGCGCCCCAAGCGTCGATCACCGCTGGGGTGGCAATGTCCTTGCCAAGCACTTCCTCGATGGCGCGCAGCAGGCAGCTTCCGACAATCGGGTAGTGCTGCGGCAGAATCTGCAGGGCAACATGCTTATTGATGATCTGTCCGACCAGGCCACCCAGTTGCTCCAACTGGTCGATATGGCGGGCATACATCAACACGCCGTTAGCCAGCGCACGCGGCTGATCGCCGCTGGCCTGGTGGGCCTGGTTGAACAGCGGCCGTACCTCGGGGTACTCGCTGAGCATCATCTTGTAGAAGTGGGTGGTCAGCGCTTCACCGCCGCTTTCCAGCAGAGGTACAGTGGCCTTGATGATTGCACGTTGTTCGGCATTGAGCATTGCAACAACTCCTGAGCCTGTGGCTTCAAATGACTGCCACTGCCATTACAGCAATCGTGCCAACTTTTATCGCCCGTAAAATCAGGGGCTTGATGCAGGTCATGTCAAAAAGACCTACTCCTGCGTATAGTCATATCGACCTACAGGAGTCCATATGACTACAAAACCGCTGCTCACCGCCCTGCTGCCCCTGGTCAGCGACCTGTCCCGCGATTTGCCCGACCAGGAGCGTTACCGCCGGCTGTTGCAAGCCATGCGTGGCCTGCTGCCGTGCGATGCCGCAGCACTGCTGCGACTGGATGGTGAATGGCTGGTGCCGCTGGCAGTGGATGGCCTTAGCCCCGACACTCTCGGCCGTCGCTTCAGGGTCAGCGAGCACCCGCGCTTCCAGGTCCTGCTCAGCCGCCCGGAACCCACCCGTTTCGCCAGCGACTCCGAACTGCCCGACCCCTATGATGGTTTGGTCCACGCCCCCGATGCCAACCTTGAAGTGCACGACTGCATGGGCTGCCCGTTGATGGTCGATGAGCGCCCATGGGGCCTGGTCACCCTCGACGCCCTCACCCCCGGGCAGTTCCAGAGCCTGGAGCTGGATGCCCTGCAGGCCTTTGCCAGCCTGGCGGCCGCCACCGTTACCGTGGCCGAGCGTATCGAGCACCTGGCCCTGCGCGCCGAAGACGAACACCACCGCGCCGAGCTCTACCGCCAGGCCAGCGGCCAGGATAGAGAGCTGATTGGCCAGAGCCCTGCGCACAAACGCCTGGTGGAAGAAATTCGTCTGGTCGGCAGCAGCGACCTGACCGTGCTGATCACCGGCGAAACCGGGGTCGGCAAGGAGCTGGTGGCCCAGGCCCTGCACAAGGCCAGTAGCCGCGCCGACAAGCCGCTGGTCAGCCTCAACTGCGCCGCCCTGCCCGACACCTTGGTGGAAAGCGAACTGTTCGGCCATGTGCGCGGCGCCTTCACCGGCGCGCATGGCGAGCGCCGCGGCAAGTTCGAGCTGGCCAACGGCGGCACGCTGTTCCTCGACGAAGTGGGCGAACTGCCGCTGACGGTGCAGGCCAAGCTGTTACGCGTGCTGCAAAGCGGCCAGCTGCAGCGCCTGGGTTCGGACCGCGAGCACCGGGTCGACGTGCGCCTGATCGCCGCGACCAATCGCGACCTGGCTGCCGAGGTGCGTACGGGCAACTTCCGCGCCGACTTCTACCACCGCCTCAGTGTATACCCGCTGCACGTGCCACCATTGCGCGAACGTGGGCGAGACGTGCTGCTACTGGCTGGCTACTTCCTCGAACAGAACCGTTCACGGCTGGGCCTGAACAGCCTGCGCCTGAGCCATGAGGCCCAAGCCGCGCTGATCGCCTACGACTGGCCAGGCAATGTGCGCGAACTGGAACACCTGATAGGCCGCTCGGCCCTCAAGGCGCTGGGCCAGCACCCTGACCGGCCACGTATCCTCACTCTCGACGCCATCGACCTGGACCTGCGCGTGTCGGCAACGACGCCAGGCTCGCTGCCCTCCCCTGCGGCACCGTTACAAGTGGCCACCCCGCCTGAAGGTGGCCTGCGTGAGGCCGTCGACATTTACCAGCGTCAGATCATCGAAGCCTGCTTGCAAAGGCACCAGGACAACTGGGCAGCAGCGGCCCGCGAACTCGGCCTGGACCGCGCAAACCTGAGCCGTTTAGCCCGCAGGCTAGGGCTTCGCTAAGGCTTCTCTACCAAAGGATTAACCCAGAAAGCCATCTGGTTGCTTCCCCACCGGCTGCTATATCTCCCTAACGACCCATTTGTCGACTGCCTGGTCGAGGCTGCGCGTACCCCCTATCAGGGCTCTGTTACGCCGGTTGTCGCCCGAATAGTCGGGCCAGGGGATCCGGATATCAGCAGGGAGCATCCATGGACAACATCGTCGTCGCCGATAAGCAATCCGAAGTCGCCACTCAGAGCGCCTGGGGCAATATCAATCTCAAAGCACCAAGCGTCGTGCAGATACCGGTATCTCCCGACAAAGTGGCCACCGTCACCCAACGTGGGCAAGACCTGATCGTTACGCTGAAGTCGGGTGAAAAAGTCACCGTCGGTAACTTCTTCGCTGCGGACCAGGCCGGGGTCGGCAGCGATATGGTCTTCGTCGGCGAAGACGGCACCCTGTGGCATGCCCAGTACGATGCGGCAGCGTTCACCGGTTTCACCTTCGAAGAAGTGGCCTCGCTGGACGAACTGGTCGCTGGCATCGGCACTGCCGGTAGCGCCATGCCAACTTGGGCGATTGCCGGGCTCAGCCTGCTCGGTGTGGGCGGCGCAGCGGCAGCGGCGGGCAACGGCGGCGGGGGCAGCAGCGGCGGTTCCGCCCCCGATACCAGCGCACCGGCCACGCCGATCGACCTGCTGGTTTCACCGGATGGCCTGCGCCTGACCGGCCGTGGCGAAGCAGGCACCACGGTGAACATCCGCGACGCCGCCGGCAACCTGATCGGCAGCGGCACAGTGGGTCCCGACGGCAACTTCAACGTGACGTTGAATGCGCAGCAGATCAATAGCGAAAACCTTGATGTCACCCTGACCGACGCCGCCGGCAATGTCTCGGCGCCTGGCACTGTCACTGCGCCAGACGCAACGGCACCACTGGCGCCGACCAACCTGGCTATCAATGAACAGGGCACGACGCTCACCGGTCTTGCCGAGCCTGGCTCGACGGTTTCCGTACGAGGCGCTGGTGGTGCATTGCTGGGCACTGCCGTAGCCGGTGCGGACGGCCAGTTCAGCATCACCCTGCAACCGCCACAAAGTGACGGCCAGGCCCTGAAGGTCAGCGCCGCAGACGCGGCTGGCAATATCTCGCCCGTTGCCAGCATCACGGCACCGGATGTCGACAACCCTGACACCACAGCCCCTGCCCAGCCGACCGATCTGGCTCTGGCCGATGGCGTCACCTTCACCGGTCGCGGTGAGCCCGGCGCTACCGTGCAGGTGCGCGATGCTGCCGGCAGCCTGATTGGCTCCGGTGTCGTTGGTGCCGACGGCCTGTTCAGCCTCACCCTGTCGCCTGCCCAGGCCAACGGCGAAGCGCTGGACGTACGCCTGGTGGATGCTGCCGGCAACGCCTCTGCGCCGCTGCAGTTCGATGCTCCGGACATTACCCCGCCCGATGCCGTCAACAACATTACAGTTGGCGCTGGCGGCCTGGCTCTGAGCGGACGCGGCGAACCGGGGGCCACCGTCGAAGTACGCGATGCCAATGGCACCGTGATCGGCACGGGTGTCGTAGGGGCCAACGGCACCTTCCTGATCGACCTGAGTCCGGCCGCACAGCCGGGCGGGCAATTGAGCCTGGTGCAGACTGACCCAAGCGGCAACGCTTCCTCGGCATTGCAATACGAGGTCCCGGTCACCACTGCGCCTGCCAGCCCAAGCGACCTGGTATTCGCCGAAGACGGCAGCAGCATCAGCGGTAGCGCACCTGCCGGTAGCCGTGTAGAGGTGCATGACGCCAACGGCACGCTGATTGGCAGTGTTGTGGCTGGCCCCGACGGCAGCTTCACCGTAACCCTCGACCCGCCACAGGTAAACGGCGAGGTGCTGCAAGTCACCGCCACCGACGCCGCCGGCAACACCTCCCCGGCCAGCGACATCACCGCGCCGGACATCGACGGTGGCGACACCACACCACCAGATGCCGCGACCAACCTGGTAGTCGGCCTGGCCGGCGCCCAGCTCAATGGCCGCGGCGAAGCCGGTGCCAGTGTGCAGGTGCGCGATGCCCAGGGCAATGTACTGGCCAGCGGCTCAGTCAACCCCGACGGCACCTTCCAGATCACCCTCGACCCACCGGTGAAAGATGGCAGCAACTTGCAAGTGGTGCTGATCGATGCCTCCGGCAATGCTTCTGCACCAGCGTCGGTGGTTACCCCGGACTTGCAGCCCCCGGCCCAGCCGACCAACCTGGCCTTGGCCGACGGTGTGACCCTGAGTGGCAACGGCGAGCCTGGTGCGACAGTGCAGGCCTTCGATGCCTCGGGCAACTTGCTCGGCACTGGCCTGGTCAATGATACCGGCAGCTTCAGCATTACCCTGTCGCCTGCCCAGGCCAATGGCGAAGTGCTGGACATCCGCCTGACCGATACCGATGGCAATGTCTCTTTACCGCTGCAGTTCGATGCCCCGGACATTACCGTGCCTGCCGTGGTCAGCAACATCGTCGTCGGCGCCGACGGCCTGACCTTGGGTGGTCGCGGCGAAGCCGGCGCTACCGTCGAGGTGCGCGATGCCAATGGCACGCTGCTGGGTACCAGTACGGTAACTGCGAACGGTACTTTCCTGATCGACCTCGATCCGGCTGCGCTGCCGGGTGAGCGCCTGACCCTGGTACAGACCGACCCGGGCGGCAACGTCTCTGAAGCGCTGACCTACGACGTGCCACTGGTGATCACACCGACCAGCCCGAGTGAACTGGTTGTGGCCGCCGATGGCAGCAGCATCAGCGGTTCTGCTCCGACTGGCAGTCGCGTGGACGTGCATGATGCCAACGGCACACTGATCGGTAGCATCGTGGTGGGTGCCGAGGGCACATTCACCGTGGTGCTCACGCCGGCCCAGGCCAATGGCGAGTTGCTGGACGTAGTGGCCATCGACAACAACGGCACCTCGTCGTTGCCGGTGCAGATCACCGCACCAGACATCACCGCGCCTGCGGCGCCCAACGACCTGGCAATCAGTGGCGATGGTACCGTCGTCAGCGGCCGCGCCGAAGCAGGCAGCACCGTCCGTGTGCTGGCCGCCGACGGCACCACGGTGCTGGGCAGTGTCGTGGTGGGGGCCAGCGGTGCCTTCAGCATCGACCTCACCCCGCCACAATTGGCAGGCGAGCAGTTGCAGGTGACTGCCACCGATACCGCAGGCAACGCCTCCACGGCCGGCAGCGTCACTGCACCGAACGTGGACAACGGCGGCGACACCACCCCGCCGGAGCCCGCTACCGATCTGGCCATCAGCAACGATGGCCGCACAGTCTCCGGGCGCGGCGAAGCGGGCGCCACCGTGGAGGTGCGCAACGATGAGGGCCAGGTGCTGGTAAGCGGTACCGTTCAGCCCGATGGCAGCTTCAATGTGCAACTGCCAACCCCGGTGGTGGATGGCTCATCCCTGCAAGTGACCCTGACCGATGCCGCCGGCAATATCTCTGCATCTGTCCCGCTGACGGCGCCCGACCAGATAGCACCGCTGCAACCAACCGACCTGGTACTGAGCAATGGCGACAGCCTGGTCGGCACTGCAGAAGGAGGCGCCCGGGTGGAGGTTAAAGATGCCTCGGGCAACCTGATCGGTAGCGCCATTGCCGAGCCGGATGGCAGCTTCAGCCTGACCCTCGACCCGCCACAGGCCAATGGCGAAACCCTGTCCATCACAGTGACCGATGCGGCAGGCAATACCTCGGTGCCGCTGAGTTACGTGGCCCCGGACATTACCGTTCCGGCGATCATCACTGATGTGGTGGCAGGCGATGGCAGCCTGGCCTTGTCTGGCCGTGGTGAGCCCGGTGCCACGGTGGAAGTGCGTGATGCCCAAGGTGCAGTCATCGGCACCGGCACCGTGGCGCCCAATGGCACCTTCGTGGTCGACCTTGAAGCACCGCTGGCCGCCGGAGAGAACCTCGTGCTGGTGCAGACCGATGCCGCCGGCAATACCTCGGCAGGGGTCAGTGTGACCGTTGCCGATACACCGCTACCCGAAAGCCCGAGCGGCGTGCTGGTGACCGGCGACGGTACCAGTATTTCCGGTAACGCACCGGCAGGAACGCAGGTGCAAGTGCGTGACGCGCAGGGCAATGTTCTGGGCAGCGTCCAGGCCGAACCGGATGGCAGCTTCACCATCGGCCTGACCCCAGCCCAGGCCAACGGCGAGATACTGGATGTCGTGGCGGTTGACGGCGCTGGCAACAGCTCGCTACCGACACAGATCACCGCCCCCGATATCACCCCGCCCAACGAAGCCAGCGAACTGCAATTGAGCGCCGATGGCGGGCTGCTCACCGGTCGCGGCGAACCGGGCACCACCGCGCAGGTCATCAGCGCCGACGGTACTGTGCTGGGCAGCGCCCAGGTCGGTGCCGGCGGTGTGATCAGCGTGGTCCTGAACCCTCCGCAGACCGACGGCCAGGAGCTGGACGTGGTACTGCGCGACCCAGCTGGCAACACCTCGACCGTAACCATCGTGGCGCCCGATATCGACGGCCCGCTGCAGCCCTCCGGGCTGGCCATCGATACCGCTGGCATTCACCTTACCGGCCTGGGCCAAAGCGGCTCCATCGTCACCGTGCGTGACGCCGACGGCAATGTGCTGGGCAGCGCCACTGTGGGTGGCGACGGCCGTTTCGACGTCACCCTCAACGCGCCACAACGCAACGGCGAAAGCCTGACCGTCGAAGCCACTGACAACCTGGGTAACAGCGCAGGGCCCGTGGACTTCACTGCACCCGACTCCACCCCACCGCAAGTGGTCACCAACCCGGCCATCGACGGCACCGGTACCACGATCACCGGCAACGGCGAACCGGGCGCCACCGTTACCGTGCGCGGGCCGGACGGCAGCGTGTTGGGCAGCATGGTGGTCGGCGCTGGCGGCGCTTTCGAAATCACCCTCGACACCCCGCAGACCAACGGCCAGGCACTGACCGTGGAGCAACGCGACGTGGCCGGCAACCTGTCAGCGGCGGTCGACTTGTCAGCACCGGATACCCAGGCACCCGAGAGCCCCACCGCTCTGGTCCTGGCTGGCGACGGCAGCAGCCTGAGCGGCAGCGGCGAGCCGGGTGCGCAGGTGACCGTGACAGGCACTGGCGGCGCGGTACTGGGCACCGCAACGGTCCAGCCCGATGGCACCTTCCAGGTAGCAATCGACCCGCCACAGCTCAATGGCCAGACGCTGTCTGTCACTCAGGCGGACAATAGCGGCAACGGCTCGCCCGCAGGCACCGTGACCGCACCTGACTTCGAGGCACCGCTGCCGGCGCAGGGGCTCGGCCTTGACCCTACCGGCACACTGCTCAGCGGGCAGGGCGAGGCAGGCAGCACCGTAGAGGTACGCAATGCTGCGGGTGACCTGCTAGGCACCATGCCGGTGAATGCAGACGGTACGTTCGAAGTGGTACTCTCCCCCGCCCAGACCAACGGTGAAGTACTGTCGGTGGTGCTGATCGATGGCGGCGGCAATGCCTCGCCGTCGGCCACTTTCACCGCTGACGACAGCACTGCGCCGGCTGCGCCTGCCGACCTCACGATCACCCCGGCTGGCAACGCCATCCAAGGTACAGGCGAAGCTGGCTCCACGGTGGAAGTGAAGCTTGGCGACGGCACGTTGGTAGGCACCATCGTCGTGCCCGCAGGCGGTAGCTTCACTGTCCCACTATCGCCCGCCCAGTTGGACGGCCAGGCCCTGGATGTGACGCTGACCGATGCGGCCGGCAACATTTCGCAGCCCAGCCCGATCCTTGCGCCTGACATCACGCCACCGGCACTGCCCACCGACGTTGCAGTCAGCAGCGATGGCACGGCTGTGAGCGGTAACGCACCTGGCGCCAGTTCGGTGACCGTGAGTGATGGGGCCGGCAATGTGATCACCGTGGCGGTCAACCCGGATGGCAGTTTCAACGTGCCGCTGGATACCCCGCAGAACAACGGCCAGACCGTAACCGTGGTAGTGACCGACGCAGCCGGCAACGACTCGGCGCCGGTCTCAGTCACCGCTCCGGACACGACCAACCCAGAACCAGCCACCGGCCTTACCGTAAGCCCGGACGGCAGCACGGTCGGCGGCACAGCCGAGCCTGGCAGCACAGTGGAAGTCCGCAACCCGGATGACAGCGTGCGCGGCACTGTAACCGTAGGGCCGGACGGCACCTTCGTCATACTGGTCGACCCACCGCTGGCATCAGGCGAAACGGTTGATGTGGCAGTGATCGACCCTGCCGGCAACGAATCGCCTGAAGTACCACTGGCTGGCCCGACCGGTGCCGAAGTGGCCACGCCTTCGGCCCTTGCCATCAGCGCCGACGGCTTTTTGCTGACCGGCCAGGGTACGGTCGGCTCGCTGATTACCGTGACCTCCGGGGGCACCACTCTGGGTAGCGCCACGGTCGGCAGCGACGGCACCTTCCGTGTGTTCTTCCAGAGCGCCCAGCTCAACGCCCAGATCTTGCAGGTCAGTGCCAAGGCTACCGTCGATGGCCAGCCTTCGGTGCCGGCCACCGTCGTGGCCAGTGACACCACGGCACCAGACGCGCCGACACAGGTAAACCTCGACGCAACCGGCAGTACACTGACCGGCCAGGGTGAAGTCGGTGCAACCGTGCGCGTGACTGACTCACAAGGCACCGTGCTGGGGACTGCTACCGTCGGCAGCAATGGCCTGTTCAGCGTCATCTTTTCGCCGGCCGTGGCCAATGGGCAGAACCTGATCGTCACCCAGGCTGATGCCGCAGGTAACGTTTCGCTCGCGTCCACCCTGCAAGCGCCTGACCTGCAGGCACCGCTGGCGGCCAGTAACCTCAGCCTCAACAGCGCAGCCACCGTGCTCAGCGGCCAGGGCGAAGCCGGTGCCAGCGTCACCGTACGCGATGCCAGTGGTGCCATCCTGGCCACCGGCACCGTCAACCAAAGCGGCCAATTCCAGATCACCCTGCCCAGCGCGCAAGTCACCGGTAGCCCACTGCAGGTCACCCTCAGTGATGCTGCGGGCAATGTGTCCGGCCCGGCCAGCCTGGCCACGCCAGACCACACGCCGCCAGCGGCCATCACTAACCCAGTGTTGAGCCAGGACGGCCGGCAGCTTTCCGGCAGCGGTGAAGTAGGCGCGACGGTACAGGTACGCAACGCCTCAGGTGCCTTGCTCGGCACCGCCACGGTGAGCGCAGACGGTCGCTTCACGGTGACCTTCGACACGCCGCAAACCAACGGCCAGGTCATCGGCGTGACGCAAGTGGATGCCGCCAGCAACACCTCGCCGGCAATCAATGTGACAACCCCGGACCTGACCCCGCCCGCGCCGCTGTCCAACGTGGTGCTGAACAACAACGGCCTGACCCTGACTGGCCTTGGCGAAGCCGGTGCCACGGTCACCGTTCACGGCCCGGACGGGACCATCATAGGCACCGGCCTGGTAGCGGCCAATGGCAGCTTTACCCTCACCTTGAACAGCGCTCAGCTCAACGCCCAGCACCTGAGCGTTACGCAGACCGACGCGGGCAACAACACTTCCACCGCCGTGGCGGTCACCGCGCCGGACTTCACCCCGCCTGCGGCACCGACAGCACTCGCCCTGTCCAGTACCGGGCTGCAACTGACCGGTACCGCCGAGGCCGGCAGCACCGTGACCGTGCGCGATGCCAGCGGCAACGTGCTGGGCACAGCGGTAGCCGGCAGCAACGGCACCTTCCAGGTCGCCTTGAACAGTGCCCAGACCAATGGCCAGACGCTGCAGGTGACTGCCACCGACGCAGCTGGCAACGTGTCGCCGGCCGCACCTTACACCGCAGCCGACACCACGCCGCCGGCCGCCGTGACCAACTTGGCGGTCTCCGCCGATGGCGCCACCCTGACAGGCGATGGCGAAGCAGGCGCAACCGTGACCGTACGGGCACCGGACGGTACCGTGCTGGGTAGCGCCACAGTGACGGCCGACGGTCACTTCACCGTGTCCCTTTCACCGACAGCGATCACGGGTGAGAGCCTGAACGTGGTCCAGGCCGATGCCGCACAGAACGTCTCCCCTGCACAAAGCGTGACTGCACCGGGCGTACTGGCACCGGCAACACCGGACAACCTGGTACTGGCCGCCGACGGCCTGTCGGTGACCGGCACCGCCGAGACGGGCAGCACAATCAAGGTGTACGGCCCCAACGGCGTATTGCTGGGCAGCAGCCCGGTCGCCAACGACGGCACGTTCACTGTCAATCTGGGTAGTGCACAGGCCAATGGCGAAGTGCTGCAGATCAGCGCAACGGGTACCGATGGCACCGTATCATCGCCCGCAACCCTGCAGGCACCAGACACCACGGCACCGCAACCACTGACCAACCTGGTGTTGTCCAGCGACGGCCTGGTACTCAGTGGCCGCGGTGAAGCAGGTGCCACCGTTACCGTGCTTGGCGAAGGCGGTGTCGACTTGGGCACTGCCGTGGTCGATGCCAATGGCACCTTCAACGTCAACCTGAGCGCCGCGCAAATTAACGGCGAACAGCTCAGCGCCAGCCAGTCCGATGTGGCCGGCAACGAGTCCAACAGCGTCAGCCTGACAGCCCCTGACCGCGTCGCGCCGGATGCGGCCGACAACCTGGCTTTCGCCGGGGGTGGCAGCTTGCTGAACGGTACCGGCGAAGCGGGTGCCGCCGTGCGGGTGCTCGCCGCCGATGGTTCGGTGCTGGGCAGTGCCACGGTGCGCGCCGACGGCACCTTCCAGGTCAACCTCGCATCGCCTCAGGCCAACGGCCAACAGGTGCAAGTAGTGCTGGGCGATGCGGCTGGCAACCAGTCTGCCGCCAGCGCCATCACCGCCCCCGATACCACCCCGCCAACGGCACCAGGCGAACTGGCGATTTCCGGTGATGGTGTCACCCTCACCGGCCGCGGCGAAGTGGGCGCGCAGGTGACCGTGACCAACCCGGCAGGCGAGGAAATCGGCAGCGCCACCGTCGATGCCAGTGGCCACTTCACCATCACGCTGAGCCCGGCGCTGGGTAACGCCGAACTGCTCAGCTTCACCCAGGCCGATGCGGCGGGCAACGTGTCGGCAGTGGCAACCCTGCAAACCCCGGACTTCACCCCACCCGCCCCGCTCACCCTAGTGGTGATCAACGCCGACGGCAGTGTGGTCAGCGGCCTGGGCGAGGCCGGCGCCACAGTAATCGTCAGTAACGCAGCCGGTACCGTATTGGGCACTGGTATCGTGCTTGCTGATGGCAGTTTCAGCGTCGAACTGTCACCTGCACAGATCAACAACCAGACACTGTCGGTGCTGCAGGCCGACCCACCCGGCAACGTCAGCCTGCCGGTCAACGTGCAAGCGCCGGACCTCACGCCGCCAGCGGCAGCAACAGAGCTGCGGCTCAATGCGGCAGGTGACGAGCTGGGCGGTATCGGCGAAGTGGGCGCCATCGTGCGCGTGTACGTCGGTACCACGCAGGTCGGAACCGGCACAGTGGGCGCCGACGGGACCTTCATCGTCGAGCTGGATGCGGCGCAACTCGATGGCCAGGTGCTGCAGGTAACACTGACCGATGCAGCCGGCAATATCTCGCCAATCAGTTCGGTCACGGCGACGGACACCACACCACCTGCCACCGTGATCGCCGTCATCAACGACAGCGGTACCCAGGTGACCGGTACCGCCGAAGCCGGCACCCGCGTCACCGTGGTCAACAACAACGGTGACCTGCTGGGCCAGGTGACGGTAGATCCGGACGGCACCTTCGTCCTTGACCTGAACCTCCCGCAAATCAACGGCGAAACGCTGACCATCATCGCCCAGGACGCCACTGGCAACCCGTCGATACCACTGGCAGTGACTGCGCCAGACCTGACGCCACCGGTACAGCCGACCGACCTGCTGCTCAACGCAGCCGGTACGTCGATGACAGGTACCGCCGAAGCCGGCAGCACCATCACGGTACGCGGCCCGGACAACAATATCGTGGGCACGGTGGAAGTGGATGAGAA
This sequence comes from Pseudomonas sp. LTR0, assembly GCF_036630035.1. Classification (NCBI taxonomy): domain Bacteria; kingdom Pseudomonadati; phylum Pseudomonadota; class Gammaproteobacteria; order Pseudomonadales; family Pseudomonadaceae; genus Pseudomonas; species Pseudomonas sp. LTR0. Next base: position 821,427 of record NZ_CP123734.1, on the reverse strand, counting down.
CGGCCAGTTCACTGTGCCGATCAGCCCGGCACAGAACAATGGGCAGTTGCTGACGGTGGTGTCCACGGATGATGCCGGCAACGCTTCGGTGGCCGTCCCTTACCAGACCAACGACACCTCGCCACCCGACCTGGTAACCAACCTGGCGATCAACAACACCTTCAACGTGCTGACCGGCAAAGGCGAAGCCAATGCCACGGTCACCGTCAGCCTCGACGGAAGCGTGATCGGCACCGGCGTGGTGGATGCCGCTGGCAACTTCCAGATAACGCTGGTGCCGGCGGCGGGCTCGCTCGCCACCCTGGAAGTGACACAGTCTGACGGTATCAATACTTCTGCGGTCGCGACCTACGTCACACCCTTGGTCGCACCACCCGTGCCGCCAACCGACGTGACCTTGGGCAGCGACGGCCTGACCCTGACAGGCAGTGCACCAAGCGGTGTGGACATTCGCGTGTACGATGCCGCAGGCAACCTGATCGGTACAGGCAGCGCAACCCTGGGCGGCTCCTTCACCCTGACGCTGGACGCAGCCCAGCTCAACGGCGAGCACATTTCGGTGACAGCGGTGGCACTGGTCGGCGGCGAATCGCAGCCGACCTTCCTGCAAGCAGCTGACATCACGCCACCGGCCAACCCGGTGGTGACCAGCCTCTCTGTCAATGGCCTGGTGCTGACCGGCACGGGTGAAGCCGGTGCCACGGTGACAGTGCGTGATGCCAGCAACAACGTGCTCGGCACGGCGGTGGTGAATGGCGGTGGCGTCTTCACCGTCAACCTGAACGCCGCGCAGCTCAACGGCCAGGTACTGGGCGTGAGCCAGGCTGACGCTGCCGGCAATGCGTCCGGCAGCACAAGCTACACCGCCGCAGACCTGCAGCCACCTGCCGTCCCTACCAACATCGCCATCGATGGCTCGGGTAGCGTGCTTACCGGTAGCGGTGAAGCGGGCGCTACCGTTACCGTCCAAGGCCCGAACGGCCAGGTCGGTACCGGAGTGGTGCAAGCCAACGGCACCTTCAGCATTACCTTGACCTCGCCACAGAACGACGGGCAACTGCTGGTGGTACGCCAGGCCGATGCTGCCGGCAACTTGTCCGCCAGCACCAGCCTGACTGCGCCGGATACCACACCGCCAGCCGCCCCGCTGGCCACCATCAACGCCAACGGCACCTCGGTCAGTGGTTCTGGCCAGATCGGCAGCACGGTCACCGTGCGCAACAGCGCCGGTACCGTACTGGGTACCGCAACGGTGGGCAGCAACGGCCTGTTCGTGGTCAGTCTGGCTGCGGCGCAGATCGACAACCAGGCGCTCAGCGTCACCCTCACCGACAGCGCCGGTAACGTGTCCACAGGCACTGCGCTGACCGCACCGGACCTGACACCGCCTGCGGCTGCCGGCAACCTGCAATTCAGTGCTGACGGCAGTACCCTCACCGGTACGGGCGAAGTGGGTGCCACCGTAACCGTACGCAGCGCCGGTGGTACCGTGCTGCAAACCGCAACGGTGCAGGCGGACGGCACCTTCACTGTGACCCTGAGCCCGCCTCAGGACAACGGCCAGATCCTGTCTGTGACCCTCAGCGACCCGCGCGGTAACGTGTCGGGCAACGTCAACGTCACTGCACCGGATGTGGATGCCAACGCGCCGGTCATCGCCAGCGACAACCTGGCCACAGCCACGGTCAACCTGGAAGCGGTCAGCGCCACGAAGACCTACACCGACAGCTTCACCACGCTGCTGTCCGGCTTTACCAAGACCTACACCTGGACGGTGACAGCAGGCAGCACGGCCGACCCTACCCTCACACTGACCACCAACAGCGTGCTGGCACTACTCAACAACACCAGCTTCACCCTGCAGGTGAAAGACGCCAGCGGCGCCTGGGTGACCATCGCCACCGGCAACACTCAGGGCCTGCTCGACCTGATCGTGCTGCCAATCGGCTTGCAGGTGGACATCGGCGTGCTGCAAGCAGGTGATTACCGACTGACCGTGGGCAGTGGCGGCATCGGCCTGGTCACCGAAGTGAGCACCACGTTGGACATCGTCTCCACCAGCCTGACCCAATTCACCGGCACCGGCATTGCCACCTCCGGCAACGTCATTACCGACGTGGGCACCGATGGCGCGGTGGATGCCAGTGGCCCGGACAGCGCCGCCGTGCTGCAAGTACTAAAAAACGGCAGCTACGTCTCGGCCGGGACCGCCACAACGGTTCAGGGCCAGTACGGCACCTTGGTGATCAGTGCGGACGGCAGCTACACCTACACGCCCAACGGCAGCCCGAACAGTGTCGGCAAAGTAGACGTGTTCAGTTACCAACTGGTGCACCCTAACGGCCTGTCCGATACCGCCAACCTGTACGTGCGCATCGACAGCCCGCAAGCCACGGAGATCTGGAGCGACACCAACTACGGTGCACCGGCCACGGTGGTCGACGCAGTCAACGACGTTGGTAGCAGCCAAGTCACCCTGGACAACCGCGTGGACACCAGCAGCAGTACGCTGGGCTCGTTGAGCCTGCCATTGATCGGTACCCGCCAGGCCACCTACACCACCACGGTTGCCGCCGACACCACGGCCGACCTGCAAGTGGTGGTCAACTCCGCCAACCTGTTGAGCCTGCTCAACGGCACTACCATCGAGCTGCTCAAGCTCAACCCGGCCACCGGCCAGTACGTGCTGGTGCAGTCGGTGCCGGGTGGTTCGCTGATCAGCGTGCTGGGGGGCGGCGCCGGGTATACCTTCGAGAATCAGGGCGCCGGTACCTACCACGTCCGTGTCACCGCTGGCGGCATCGGCTTGCTCAGCTCCATCACCACCAGCCTGAACACCACCACAACGTACCTGACCGAGTTCGTGGTCAGTGGCGCGACAGCAGCCACCGGCAACCTGCTGACTGACGACAACATCGGTTCGGCCTTGACCGTGCTGAGCGTGCTGACAGCGGCCAACACCTACACCATCCCAGGCTACAACGGGGTGAGCGTGGCCGGCACCTACGGCACGTTGCTGGTGCATGCCGACGGCAGCTACACCTACACCCTCAACGCGGGGCTCACCTCGGCGGTGGTCGGCCAGCAAGACACCTTCACCTACGAGCTCAGCCACCCGAACGGCACTACCGACACCGCAACCCTGACCATCAACGTGGACGATGCTGCCGGCCTCACCACGACCACATCGCTGATGGCTGATAGCGGCGACGAATCAGCGGCACTCGCCAGCCTGGCAGCGGCCACCGATGTGATCGCCGGCACCGACGGCGACGACCACCTCAATGGCAGCCAGGGTGGCCACATCACCCTGCAAGGGGGGGCGGGTGACGACACGCTGGTGATAGTCGACCAGAACTTCGCCAGCGTCGATGGTGGTACAGGTACCGACACCCTGTTGTGGGGCGGCGGTGACGCCAGTATCGACCTGGGCAACCTGGCCGAGCGCGTGCACGACATCGAAATCCTCGACCTCAACGACACCAGCTCGGTGGCGCTCACCCTCAACCTGGGGGACGTGGTGGCAATCACCGAAACCGGTACCGACACACTGATTATCAAGGGGGACGACCAAGACTCGGTTCACATGACGGACAACTGGACGCTGGTCGGGAACCAAACTGCCGACGGCGTCGACTATAACCAATACACGGCCCAGGAGGATCCAAGCCATCACCTGTGGGTACAAAACGGTATCCATGTGGTTTGAGGCCGCTGCAAACCCGCCGGGTGAATGCCCGGCGGCATGGACGACCAGCAGTAAGGGAACTATGTGAAGCGAAGCAGTCCGCTGTCACCGCTGTTGCTGGGAGCATTCGGGCTCCTGGCCCTGAACTTCCACCCGGTTGCCCAGGCAGCCGATGATATAGACCCCCACCTGCGCCAGATCGGGCCATCGTTGTTACGCGATGCGCCCGAAGCGGTGCCCGCCCGCCCCCCCATCGGCATGGCCCCGGTCGCCAGTGGCGAACGGCTGAGCCTTACCGACGCAGTGCTGCAGGCAGCGCAATGGCACCCGAGCATCGCTGAGGCCATCGGCAACCTTTACAAGCAGGGCGAAGGCATCAACGTCGCCCGTGCGGGGTACTACCCACAGATTTCCGGCGGTCTGCGCACCGGTTATGACACCGGTTATGGCGGCGACCGCAATAGCCAGGCCCTGAACCTGTCGCTCAAGCAAATGCTCTATGACTTCGGCAAGGTCGACAGCGCCGTCAATGCCGCCCAGGCGGCTGCCGCCCGCGCCCAGGCCAATATCCTGCTGGTGGTCGACGATCTGGCCCGCGACACAGCCTATGCCTGGATCGAAACCCGCCGATACGAGCAACTGCTGACGATTGCCCGCGATCAGATTCGCGGCGTGGGCGACATTGCCGGCATGGCCCGCCAGCGTAGCGACATGGGCGCCAGCACCCGTTCCGACGTGGTGCAGGCCGAGTCCCGCGTGGAAAGCGCCCGTGCCACCCTGGAGGAGTACCAGTCGCAGTACGAGCGCTGGCGCTCGACCCTGGCGGCGCTGATGGGCCGCGTTACCCCTCCGGCACTGGCCGAGGGCTCACCCGCTGAGCTGAACCAGGCCTGCAAGCGCCCTGCACAGGGTGATGACCGCCTGCCCGCCGTGCTGATGGCCTTGGCCCAGCGCGCACAGGGCCAAGCTGAACTGGCCCAGGCCAAGGCGGAGGCCTACCCCACCCTATCGCTGCAACCGCAGGTCAATCATTACCTGGACGACGACTATAACCGCGATAACTCACGACTGGACCGCACCCAGGCAGGCATCTACCTGAACGTCGAAGTCCCCATCTACCAAGGGGGCTCCATCAGCGCCCGTACCCGCGCGGCCAGCCACGCGCTGACCGCAGCCGACTCCGCCGAGGACGCCGCCCGCCTGCAGGCGCGTCGGGGCCTGGCCGAAGCCATGGCGCAAACCTCCGGGCTAAGCCGCCGGCTGACCTCGCTGGAAGCGCGCCAGGCCAGTATTCAGGAAGCACGCATGCTCTACGGGCGTCAGTACCTGGACCTGGGCACACGGCCACTGCTCGACCTGCTCAACGCCGAGCAGGAGATCTACCAGTCACGCTTCGAACTTGCCGGCACCCGCTCCGATCTGCTGCGCCTGGATGTCGACTGCCTGTACAACAACGGCGCCCTGCGCACGGCCTTTGGCCTTGAGGGGCGCAACCTGCAAGGTGTGGAGATCCAGCCATGAGTGATTCGATCGATGTGACCCTGCCCAACCAGGCACCCGCGCCGGAGCAGGCCGCCGCGCACCGGCCAGACCTTGGCCCCTGGCTTGAGGTGATATTGCAGGTGGCGCACCACTACCGCCTGGACGTATCACCCCAGCGTATTCGCCTGGCCGCAGTGGAGGATGCCCGCCCGTTGAATGAAATCCTCCGCCACATGGCACGTCAGGCGGGGCTGGCACTGCGCTTCGTGCACTTCGATGCCAAGGGCCTGCGGCAATGGCGCACGCCGCTGGTGCTGGAGCTGGACGACGGGCAACTGGCGGTGGTCGAGTCGGTGACCGAAGAGGACGACCTGGCGGTAGTGTTTGCCGGTGACCAAGGCCTGACTTCGCGCCTGCCCCGCGACACCCTGAAAGGCCGCATCAACCGCGTTGCCCTGCTGCGCCCGGCCCGGCCACTGCGCGATGTGCGCACCGACGACTACACCGCCCCTTACGACCGCCACTGGTTCGCCCGCATCGTACTGCGCGACCTGCGCCCCTATGGGCAGGTGATGGTCGCGTCACTGGTGGCCAACGTGCTCGCGCTGGCCGGCGTACTGTTCTCGATGCAGGTGTATGACCGAGTGATACCGGCTGAATCCCTGCCCACCCTCTACGTCCTGTTTGGCGGTGTGGTGTTGGCACTGGTGTTCGACTTCAGCATGCGCCTGCTGCGGCTGAAGGTGACCGACCTGCTCGGCAAGCGCGCCGACCTGCGGGTGAGCGACCTGGTCTACGGCCATGCCCTGCGCCTGCGCAACTCGGTGCGGCCGAAGTCCACCGGCTCGTTCATCTCGCAGTTGCGCGAGCTGGAATCGATCCGCGACCTGATCACGTCCAGCACCGCCACGGTGCTGGCCGACCTGCCGTTCTTCCTGCTGTTCCTGTTCGTGTTCTGGCTGATCGGCGGCGTGCTGGTGTTCATCCCGCTGGTCGCGCTGCTGGCCATGGTGTTGCCAGGGTTGCTTGCACAACGGCGCCTGGCACGGTTGGCCAATGCCTCGATGCGTGAGTCGGCGCTGCGCAACGCCATGCTGGTGGAAAGCATCCAGGGCCTGGACGAGATCAAGGCACTGCAGGCAGAGGCACGCTTCGAACGGCAATGGAACCAGTACAACGCGGCCTGTGCGCACACCAACCTGCGCCTGCGCACCCTCACCAACGGCCTGGTGACCTGGACGCAGAACGTGCAGGGTGCAGTGTTTGCCGTGGTAATCGTGATCGGCGCACCCATGGTCATCGCCGGCGACCTCACCACAGGTAGCCTGGTGGCGGCATCCATGCTTTCGTCGCGAATGATGGCGCCGCTGGCACAGCTGACCCATGTGCTGACCCGCTGGCAGCAGGCCAAGGTCGCACTGCAAGGCCTGGACAAGCTGATGCAATCGCCGGTCGACCACCCTGAAGGCGAAGCCCGCGTGCACCTGCCGGCCATTCACGGCGAGTACCGCCTGCGCCAGGCCAGCTTCCGCTACAGCGAAGAGTACCCGCCAGTGCTGAACATTGGCCGGCTGGACATCCAGCCGGGCGAGCGCATTGCCGTGCTGGGCCGCAACGGCGCCGGCAAATCAACCTTGCTGCAGGCGCTGGGCGGGGCCATGGACCTGGTACAGGGCGAGATTAGCCTGGACGGCATCGCCATGGCTCACCTCGACCCGGCTGACCTGCGCCGTGACGTCGGCCTGCTGCCGCAGTACGCGAGGCTGTTCCACGGCACCCTGCGGGAAAACCTCACCCTCGGCGCCGGCCAGGCCAGCGACCAGGAACTGGTGGCCGCACTGGCCGCCACTGGCGCACTGGACTTCGTCCGCCGCCTGCCCAAGGGCATGGACCATCTGATCCTAGAAGGTGGCCTGGGCTTGTCTGGCGGCCAGCGCCAAGCCCTGGTGCTGTCGCGCCTGCTGGTACGCCAGCCGCAGGTGCTGCTGCTGGACGAGCCGACCGCGTCGCTGGACGACATGACCGAGCGCAAGCTGCTGGATAACCTGGAGCGCTTCTGTCAGGGCCGTACACTGGTGATCGCAACCCATCGCCTGAGTGTTCTGCAGCGGGTCGACCGCATCCTGGTGCTGGACGCCGGGCGCATCGTCATCGATGACGCGCGTGATGCCGCGCTGGCCAAGCTGCAAGGAGCCCAGGCATGAGCAACCACGAACTCCCGGCTTCCTACCTGGACGGGCAGGACGACCAGGCGGTATTCCGCGCCGGCCGCCTCATCACCCTCTGCGCGCTGATGCTGGCGGCGTTCCTGGCCTGGGCGGCCTGGTTCGAGGTGACCGAGGTGTCCACCGGCACAGGCAAGGTCATCCCCAGTTCGCGAGAGCAGGTAATCCAGTCGTTCGAGGGTGGTATCGTCGCGCAGATGAGCGTCGCCGAAGGCGACCTGGTCGAGCGCGGCCAAGTGCTGGCCCAACTCGACCCGACCAAGACGGCCTCAAGCGTTGGTGAAAGCGAAGCCAAGTACCGCGCGGCCAGGGCCAGCCAGGCCCGCCTGCAGGCAGAGGTGACCGGCAAGCCACTGACCTTCCCGGCGAGCCTGCGCGACTCTCCTGACCTGATCGATGCCGAAACCGCGCTGTACCAGACCCGCCGCCGCGGCCTGGAACAGACCCTGGCGGGTATTCAGGACTCGTTGCAACTGGTGCGCAGCGAGCTGAAGATCACCGAGAACCTGGCGAAGATGGGTGCCTCCAGCCGGGTCGAAGTTATTCGCCTGAACCGCCAGCGTTCCGAGCTGGAACTCAAGGCCAACGAGGCGCGCTCGGACTATCTGGTGCGTGCCCGGGAAGAACTGGCCAAGGCCAGCGCCGAAGCGGACGCCCTGTCGGAAGTGATCCGCGGGCGCAGCGACTCGCTCAGCCGCCTGACCCTGCGCTCGCCGGTGCGCGGCATTGTAAAGGACATCGAGGTCAACACCCTGGGTGGCGTGGTGCAGCCCGGTGGCCAGGTGATGAAGATCGTACCGATGGACGAACGCCTGCTGATCGAAACCCGCATCGCGCCACGGGACATCGCCTTCATTCACCCCGACCAGGCGGCCAAGGTAAAGATCAGTGCCTATGACTACTCGGTGTACGGCGGGCTGGACGGCAAGGTGGTGGGCATCTCGCCGGACACCCTGCAGGACGAGGTCAAACCGGAAATCTACTACTACCGCGTGTTCATCCGCACCGAACAGGACAGCTTGCAGAACAAGGCCGGTAAGCGTTTTGCGATCGTGCCAGGGATGATTGCCACAGTGGATATCCGAACGGGCGAGAAAACCATCCTCGATTACCTGATCAAGCCGCTGAACCGGGCCAAGGAGGCCCTGCGTGAACGGTAGTGCGTGACGGGAGGTTTGCGTTGCCAGTGAGATTGAGCGCCGCCCGCGCGGCGCATCGCGAGCTGTGCTCGCTCCTACACATGGCGGCCGCGCGCCCGGAACAGGCTTTACTGGCCTGAAACAAACGTAGGAGCGAGCGCAGCTCGCGATGCGCCGCGCGGGCGGCGCTCGACCTCACTGACAACAAAAAAGACCAAGGCGAACCCATCAACTACCATCAATACCCTAAAGCCAGCCGTCAAAGAGCCGATAACCGGTTATCCCCTGCTCCCCACCGAAGGTCACCATGGCCACGCAAAATGCCCGCGCGGATTCGCTATCCCTGCTGCTGTTCACCCTGCGCAGCGGTAAGCTGATGGCAATCAACCTGCTCAAGGTCAGCGAGATCATACCCTGCCCGCCGCTGACCAAGCTGCCCGAGTCGCACCCCCATGTAAAAGGCGTGGCAACCCTGCGCGGCCACTCGCTGTCGGTCATCGACCTGTCCCGCGCCATTGGCGAACAACCGCTGGCCGACCCACAGGGTGGCTGCCTGATCGTTACCGAGATCAGCCGTTCGCGCCAAGGCCTGCATGTACAGGCAGTCAGCCGCATCGTGCATTGCCTGAGCACCGACATCAAACCGCCACCCTACGCCTCAGGCACCCGCTCGTTCATCACCGGCGTGACGCGCGTCGACAACACCCTGGTGCAGGTGCTGGACATCGAAAAAGTCATACACGCCATCGCCCCGCCCGTCGCCGAGCCGGCGCACGGCACCTTGAACGAAGAAGATGCCAGCCTGCTGGCCGCCGCCAATATCCTGGTGGTGGACGACAGCCAGGTGGCCTTGCAACAGTCGGTGCACACCCTGCGCAACCTCGGTATCGAATGCCACACCGCGCGCAGCGCCAAAGACGCCATAAACGTGCTGCTGGAACTGCAAGGCACCGCGCAGGAGATCAACATCATCGTCTCCGACATCGAAATGAGCGAGATGGACGGCTACGCCTTCACCCGCACGCTGCGTGAAACCCCTGACTTCCAGCACCTGTACGTGCTGTTGCATACCTCGCTGGACAGTGCCATGAGCAGTGAAAAGGCGACCCAGGCCGGGGCCAATGCCATCCTTACCAAGTTCTCCTCGCCAGAGCTGACCGATTGTCTGGTGGTGGCCGCGCGTACCGTGGTGTTCGCCGAGCACTGATATATTCAGCGACAAACTCCCCGGCTGGCTGCCGGGGGTGACTCGGGCATAATTCGCGCCCCTCGCAAGAAAATTGCCGGAATCACATATGAAGCTTCTCAGCTCTATCCTGATCAGCTGTGCCCTCTTCAGCGGTATTGCCCAGGCCTCCAGTAGTCAGGCCTGGAACGAGCAGCGCCAGCAGATGCTCAAGGCCTGCCTGACCGCAAGCCAGTTCAAGAACGCCCACGCTCGCGGCAAGCCCGCCGAGTTCGATGACCAGGCAGGCATGAGTGCCCTGCTGATCGAAGGCGTCTACCCACAAAAGCACATGCAGCAGCGCACCGGCACCGAGCTGTGTCTGTACGATCGCCAGCACCAGCGTGCCTTTGTCAGCGAGTGGAGCCCGGAAGCCAAGTGACCGACCGCTTACGTTTCGGCTGTACCGGCTGCGGCAAATGCTGCACCGGCCACCATGTGCCACTGACGCTGGCCGAAGCTCGTCGCTGGGCGGACGATGCCGGCCAGGTGGTGGTACTGATCGAAGCCTTCGTCGTGGACGGTCCTGGCATGCCGCTGGAGCAGCGTGACCATGTGCTGCGACGCTCCCATCCGGTGCATTGCGGCGAGGGCGAGGCACGCGTCTCGGTGACCTTTGCTGCATTCAACCCCGGACGTTGTCGTAACCTCGACGCCAACGACCTCTGCACCATCTATGAGCAGCGCCCGCTGGTCTGTCGCATCTATCCGGTAGAAATCAACCCGCATATTCCATTGCGGCCAGACAGCAAGGACTGCCCGCCGGAGGCCTGGCAACAGGGGCCGGAGCTGATTCACGGCACGCAACTGGTCGATGTGGAACTGCAGGCGCTGGTCCAGGCTTCGCGCCAGGCCGACCGCGATGACATTGCCGCCAAGGTGGCGGTGTGTCAGGCATTGGGCATGACTACCAGTGCGCTAAAAGGTAACGGGTTTACCGCTTACTTGCCGGATATGGGGGCGTTTGCTGCGGCGCTGGCGCAGGTGCCGGGGAATGAACGGACGCAGTGGACCTTGCATGTGCAGGATGAAGCGCTGACGGCGAGCTTGCAGGCACTGGGTTTGCGCACGACCAATGAAACCCCGGTGTATTACGCCTTTATCGGTTTTTAGCCTGATCACCTTGCCCCAGGCCACGCACGAAAAAGCGACCGGATAGCTGGCTGACGGCCAGCTACAAAGCTGCCGTTGGCTTTCTTCGAACACCACCGTAGCGCTGTGAACCGCCTCGTGGGACGAGCCCATCTATTACAAACAGTACGCAGGCGCTCTAGCACGGGGCTTTCGCCAAAAGTCCCATTGACTCCACCAAGGATCGTTACTTTTTGCGTAACAGTGCTTATCGCACTTCACTCTGTTTCGAGTGCACTGAAAGGACTAACTTTACCCCTGTCCTCATTAGCACTTGCACCGCAAGAAGGTAGTTTCAAATGTCCAGCAGTATGGGTATTGCCAGCGTCTTCGTCCTGTCTTCCCTGTTGTTGTCGCCCCTGGCCATGGCCGAAGAATCCCCGGCTTTCGTCGCCCGCAATGCAGAGCTCGCGGCTGTCCATCAAGAGGCCCGTGACGCTGTAGCCGCAAACAAGGCAGATACCGCAAAAGGCGCTAAACAGACAGCTTCCAAAGTTACTGTCGATGCCAATGCCGACAGCTGATCAGGCGCTGTCGCTGCTCCCGCTTTCCCTTGGCTACGCCATGGGCACCTCCAGTGCCGATATGTTAGCCTTTTAAAGGCCGCTGCCAATCAGCGGCTTTTTTTATGTGCTTCAACTCTCAGCCTGGTTGTAACGTCCACCTATAAAAAGACGCACATTCAAATATAAAAACTGCCCCACCGTCATACCAAAGGAGCTAGTACCGGTGCCTTCCGCGTTTCGTTTTACCCCGCTTTTCATTGCGTTGACTGCAACGATCCCTTTCGCCGCCCAGGCAGATGAAGACAAGGCTGATGGCTTCATCGAAGGTTCGTCCTTCAACCTGCATTTTCGTAATGCCTACTTCAACCGCGACAACCACAACGCCGGCGTGCGCGACACCCGCGAGTGGGGCCAGGGCGCGGTTGCGCGTTTCGAGTCTGGCTACACCCCGGGTGTGGTCGGCTTTGGCCTGGATGCTCATGCCATGCTGGGCGTGAAGCTCGACGGCGGCGGCGGCCATGCCGGCACCAGCATCCTGCCCGAACACATCAAGGACGACGGCGAGCTGGGCGCTGCCCCGCATTCGTTTTCCACTGCCGGTGCTGCGATCAAGCTCAAGGCCTTCGACACCGAGCTGAAAGCCGGGGACCTGTTCCTCACCAACCCGGTGATCGCCGGCGGCGAAACGCGCATGCTGCCGCAAACCTTCCGCGGTGTAAGCCTGACCAACACCAGCATCGACGGCCTGTTGCTCGAAGGCGGCCAGGTCAGCTTCACCCACCCGTACAACCAGAGCGGCCACCGCCGCATCGACACCTACTACGGGTCACTGGACGAGCACGACAAGAGCAAGCACCTGAACTGGGCCGGCGCGTCGTGGAGCGGTACCGAGCACATCACCGCCAACCTGTACGCCGCCGAGCTGAAGGACATCTGGAACCAGTATTACGCGGACTTCGACTACACCTATGTGGTCAATGACCTGGTCAGCCTGAACCCGGGCGTGCACTTCTATCACACCCAGGACACCGGCCAGGCCCTGCTAGGCAAGATCGACAACAACACCTACAGCGTGCACTTCACCGTCAACGCAGGCTTCCACAGCGTCACCGCCGCCTACCAGCGAGTGAACGGCAACACGCCATTCGACTACATCAACTTGGGCGACAGCGTGTACCTGGACAACTCGCGCATGTACTCGGACTTCAACGCGCCGAACGAGCGCTCATGGAAACTGCAGTACGGCTATGACTTCGCCGGAGTCGGCGTGCCTGGTTTGAGCACCTCGCTGTCGTATTCGCGCGGTGAGGCCGACCTGACCAAGGCCACTCAGGACACCACTCACTACGATTACTACCGTGAAGATGGCAAGAACGCCATGCACTGGGAACGCGATCTGGACGTGAAGTACGTGTTCCAGGAAGGCGACCTCAAGGACCTGTCGGTGCTGGTGCGCTATGCCACCCACCGCGGCAGCCAGGGTTATGCGTCGATCGACAGCAACAGCGACAACGATGAACTGCGGGTCATCGTCGATTACCCACTGAACGTGTTCTGATCTTTTGCTGCCAGTGTAGGAGCGGGTTCACCCGCGAAGAACGCTTCGCCGGTGCTCGCGGGTAAACCCGCTCCTACAGAGGTACACGACAAATAGAAAAGTACAGTACACCGTGCTTCCGTCGGACAAATCTTGTCCGACAATCCCTGCTTCCCTAGAATATCGCCGCCGCGAATGGCCCTGCCCACGCAGTAGCGAGCATGCCCACCCAATCCCCGCGTTTCGCAGTCTACAGGTCGCACCCCGAGCTGATCCTCAACCTGGGCAGTTGCCTTGCCGTGCTCGCCATCGTGGCCATCGTCAGCTACCTGCTTGACCGCGAGCGCGAAAGTGTCGAACAGTCGGCGTTGCGCTCGTCGAACAACATCGTCCAGCTGATCGAAAGCGACATCCTGCGCAACGTCGAACTCTACGATCAGTCACTGCAAGGCCTGATCTGGGCCGTAGGGCGCAAGGAACTGCCGGAAGTCCCCGGCCCGATACGCCAGCGCCTGCTGTTCAATGAAGCCTTCGTCGACCGCAAGCGGGGTGACGTGCTGTGGCTGGACAAGCAAGGCAATGTCGTCGGCGACTCCACCAGCAGCGTGCCACGCAAGGCCAACTTCGGCCATACCGGGGTGTTCAAGGCTCACCAGCAGAATGCCAACCTCGGCTTGCTGGTAGGGCCCCCTTTCAAGGCCAAGCTTGGCGACCTGGACTGGTGTATCAGCTTCAGCCGACGCATCTCCGGCCTCAATGGCGAGTTTGCCGGGTTGGCAGCGGGTGCGCTGCGCCTGTCGTACTTCAGTGAGTTGTTCCAGCGCCTGGACATTGGCCACGACAGCAGCATCAACCTGTTCAATACCGACGGGCAGTTGCTCGTCCGCCAGCCCCACCGCGCGCAGGACCCGCTGATTGGAACCTCCTACACCGAAAGGCCCAATTTCAAGCGCATCATCGCTGAACAGAGCGGTACCTTCACCGCCCGCTCCGACATCAACGGCAAGCTCCGCATGTTCACCTTCGCCCGGGTCGCGCAACTGCCCCTGATCGTGCTGGTGGTGCACTCGGCCGACGAGGTGTTCGAGTCCTGGCGCCGCACCGCCATTGTCGTCAGCGTCGCCACCGGCGGTCTGTGCGTGGGCATTCTCTGGCTGACGTTGCTGCTGGGCCGCGAACTGCGCCGCCGCCACGAGGCCGAAGAAGACCTGGCTATGCTCGCCTCCACCGATAGCCTGACTGGCCTGGCCAACCGTCGCAGGCTGGACCATGTGCTGCGCCAGGAATGGGCCCGCGCCCAACGTAACCGTAAACCACTGGCGGTACTGATGGTGGATGTGGACCACTTCAAGGCATTCAACCAGCGCCATGGTCACGCCGGTGGCGACCATGCCTTGCGCGAAGTGGCCAAGGCCATCGAGGCATGCATTCGCCGCCCGGCGGACCTGGCCGCGCGTTACGGTGGGGAGGAGTTTCAGGTCGTGCTGCCGGAAACCGATCTGGCCGGGGCCCAGCTACTGGCTGAACGCATCCGCGCCAGCGTCGAGGCGCTGGCGCCGTTTGCGGATGATGCCCACGCAGTAACCGTGAGCATCGGTATCGGTTTGTCCGACACCCAGCACGACCTTGGCAGGGTGCTGGGTGCTGCGGACGAAGCGCTCTACCGGGCCAAGGCCAAGGGCCGAAACCGGGTCGAGGGCCCGCTCGACTAGGAGCGGGCGCGAGCGGCGTTGCGCAGGGCCTTGACCTGGTCATGGTTGCGCTGCACCCCTTGCAGCTGCTTTTCCACCAGGCTGTAGGTCATGTCGCTGGCAGTGCGGCCCAGTTTCACCAGCTTCTCGCGGGCTTCCTTGTAGGCCTTGAGGGCGTGGTCCTCGCCACGCTCCACCTCGTTCAGCACCGCCTCTTCGTCCTTGCCGGTGACCATCGACTTGAGGTTGACCCAGCCGCGGTGCAGGTCGCCACTGATGCTAGTGGAGGTTTCCGGGTCGCCGCCCAAGCGGCGAACCTCGCCCTGCAATTCACTGGCAGCGTTAGCGCACTCACCCGCGCGCTGGACGAAGAACGCTTTCAGTTCGGGGTTCTTCACATCATCGGCCGAGGCCTTGAAACCTTTCTCGCCATCCTTGCTGTACTCGATCAGGTCGTTGAGTACGTCGATCACGTCTTTGTTGGGGTTGCTCATGGTCGAACTCCTTGGCAGGTGATAGTCCTCTAGGGAATTGCAGTGTTCGTGCCACGCTTACCACAAAAATAAATTACTTTATTTTCAATGAGTTATACAAAAGAGACGACAGCTGATAACGGCGTTCTGCATGATTGCCGCTTGGGGCTTCGTGCAGATTGCAGTATGGTCGGCGCCTTTCCACAGCCAGGTGCGCGACGATGAAGCCGGAAACCCTCGAACTACTGGTGACCCGCAGCATGCCGTTCGGCAAGTACCAAGGGAGGATCATTGCCGACCTGCCAGGAGACTACCTGGCGTGGTTTGCGCGCAAGGGCTTCCCGACAGGGGAACTGGGCGGGTTGCTGGCGTTGATGCATGAGATCGATCACAACGGGCTGGGTGATCTGCTGGTGCCGTTGCGGCAGAAGCATGGGCGCTGAGAGGTCAACGCGGCCTTTGTGAGAGCGACCTTGTGCCGCTCCCACAAAGTGGGGTCAGCTCAGGTACTTTTAACCGGCGTCACCGCCAGCTCCACCCGCTCGCTCTTCTTGATCACGGCATACACCACCGCAGTCAACAAGCTACCGGCCATGATCGCCAACAAATAAAGCAGCGCATGGTTGATCGCGTTGGGGATAAGCAATACGAACAAGCCGCCATGCGGCGCCATCAGCTTGCAGCCAAAGTACATCGACAATGCCCCGGTCAACGCACCACCGGCGATACTGGCCGGGATCACCCGCAATGGGTCCTTGGCGGCAAACGGAATCGCCCCCTCAGAGATGAAGCACAGCCCCAGCGCCAGCGCTGCCTTGCCCGCCTCGCGCTCGCTCTGGGCGAACTTGCGCCTGGCCAGGAAGGTGGCAATACCCAAGCCAATCGGCGGCACCATGCCGGCGGCCATGGTCGCGGCCATTGGCGCGTAGCTCGACGAGGCCAGCAGCCCCACCGAGAACGCATAGGCGGCCTTGTTGATCGGCCCGCCAAGGTCGACGCACATCATGCCGCCCAGCAACAGCCCCAGCAGGATGGCATTGGTGGTGCCCATGCTGTCGAGGAAGTGCGTCAACCCTTCGAGCATCGCCGCTACCGGCTGGCCGACCACGTAGATCATCACCAGGCCGGTGAACAGACTGGCCAGCAATGGAATGATCAGGATTGGCTTGAGCGCCTCCAGGCTGCTGGGCAAGCGCGCCCATCGGGCAATGGCCTTGGCGCTGTAACCGGCAAGAAAACCGGCGACTATGCCACCGATGAAGCCGGCCCCCAAGGTGCTGGCCAGCAGGCCGCCGATCATGCCGGGGGCCAGCCCGGGGCGGTCGGCGATGGACCAGGCGATATAGCCCGCCAGTAGCGGCACCATCAGTTTGAAGGCGGCTTCACCGCCAATCTGCATCAACGCCGCCGGTAAGGTGCCCGCCTCTTTGTAGGCCTCGATACCGAACACGAACGACAGAGCGATCAGCAGGCCACCGGCCACCACCATCGGCAGCATGAACGACACGCCGGTAAGCAAGTGTTTGTACACGCCGGTTTTCTCGCCCTTCGTCGGCGTGGTCGGCGCTGCGGCGTCGGCGCTGTTCTCCACCGTGGCCTGCGCCAAGGCTTTGTCCAGAGTCGCGCGGGCCTGCTTGAGGGCAATGCCGGTACCACAACGGTAAATACGTTTGCCGGCGAAACGTGCAGTGGGAACTTCAATGTCGGCGGCCAGCAAAACCACGTCCGCCGCGGCGATGGCTTCAGCAGACAAGGGGTTGCGCGCACCGACCGAGCCCTGGGTCTCGACGGTGAGCTGATAGCCCAGTTGTTGTGCTGCTTGCTGCAGGGCTTCTGCGGCCATGAAGGTATGGGCTACGCCGGTCGGACAGGCAGTGACGGCTACGATGCGGGTGCCAGCACTGCCAGCGGCGGCGGGGCCATCTGTCACTGCAACCAGCAGCTCGGCGTTGGCCGCCGCTTCGTCGAGAAAGCCTTCGCGATCAGCCAGCGCCTGGGATGGCGTGCTCTGGTACAGGCGTTTGCCGACGAAGCGGGCCAGGTCCACCGGCCCGGTGCTGACCACAAGCACCCAGTCAGCCTCGGCGATCTGCGCGGCGCTCAGTTGCCGCTCGGGATGTTCAGTATTCTGCACTTCGACGCTGGTGCTCCAGCCGCGCCGCTGGGCAGCGGCGGACAGCAAGCGTGCGCTCAGTACACTCGACACCTGGCCATTGGGGCAGGCGGTGACTATGGCAATGTTCATCGGCAACCCTCTTGTTGTTCTGTCAGTTGCACGGCCGCTTCCAATTGCACCAGGTGCTCGCGGTCACGTATACCGAAGCCAACCTGGGTAACGGCCTGGGCGGCGATGGCAGTGGCTCGGGTCAACGTCTGCGCAGGCGCCTCGGCCAGCAACAGGCCGTGGACCATGCCGGCCACCAGCGAATCCCCCGCCCCCACCGTGCTGGCAACCCGTACCTTGGGTGGGCGGGCGTGCATGGCCAGGTCACGACTGAACCAACTGACGCCCTGCTCGCCCGCAGACACCACCACGTGTTCAACGCCACTGGCCAGCAGGCGCTTGGCGGCAGCCGTCTGTTGCGCCAGGTTATCCACAGGCAGACCCAGCACTTCGCCCAGTTCTTCGGTATTGGGCTTGACCAGCCAGGGCGCGCTCTGCAAGCCGACACGCAGGGCTTCACCACTGCTGTCCAGGACAACCTTGAGGCCTTGAGCCTTCAACAGTTCGAGCAACTGGCGGAACCAGTCGGCACTGATCCCGCGCGGCAGGCTACCAGCCACCACCACGGCATCGTGACCTGGGGCAATCTGTTGCAGCCTGTGCAGCAAGGCGTTGCGTGCCGCCTCGTCGACCTCCGGGCCCTGCCCGTTGATATCGGTGACGCGGCCATCGGCCTCGACCAGCTTGATATTGCTGCGGGTTTCGCCCGGCACACGGACAAAGCAGTCGGTAAAACCGCGACCGTCGATCAGCGCCTCGAAGGGCTGCAGATTGTCGCGCCCGAGGAAACCGCCAACGGTTACGCTGTGCCCCAGATCGGCCAGTACCTGTGCAACGTTCAGCCCCTTGCCCGCGGCGTGACTGTGCTGCTCCTGGCTACGGTTGACCTGGCCTGGGCGCAGAGCGTCCAGGCCGATGGTGATATCCAGCGCCGGGTTCAGGGTGAGAGTGAGGATCTTGGCCATTCAGTAACGCTCCACCAGCGCGCGAACTGCTGCGGCGCTGTCCTGTTGCAGGGCCTCGCGCGCCAAGGCGCGGGCTGTCTGATGATCGGCCTGGCGAACCAGTGCCTTGACTTCGGCGATGCTGCGCGCGGAGACGCTGAGTTCGTCCACGTCCAGCCCCAGCAGCACGGCCACCG
Source organism: Pseudomonas sp. LTR0 (assembly GCF_036630035.1). NCBI lineage: Bacteria > Pseudomonadati > Pseudomonadota > Gammaproteobacteria > Pseudomonadales > Pseudomonadaceae > Pseudomonas > Pseudomonas sp. LTR0. The sequence goes on along the minus strand of NZ_CP123734.1, from coordinate 802,965 downwards.
CTTGCGGGTCGGCCGCCAGCTCGCCACACACGCCCACCCACTTGCCGTGGGCATGGGCGGCGCGCACGGTCATGTCGATCAGGCTCAATACCGCCGGGTGCAGGCCATCGGCCTGTGCCGAGAGGCTGGGGTGGCCACGGTCGATAGCCAAGGTGTATTGAGTCAGGTCGTTGGTGCCGATGCTGAAGAAGTCCACTTCGCGCGCCAATTGCGCTGCCAGCAGGGCCGCTGAAGGCACCTCGACCATAATGCCCAGTTGCAGGTCGGCTACCGGGATTTCTGCGCGCAGGCGTTCCACCATGGCCCGAGCCTCACGCCACTCGTGCACCTGGCCAACCATCGGGAACATGATACGCAACGGGCGCTGGTCGGCGGCCCGCAGCAATGCGCGCAACTGGTCTTCCATCACTTGCGGGCGCTGCAGGGTCAAACGCACGCCGCGCACGCCGAGGAAGGGATTTTCCTCGGCAGCGATCGGCCAGTAAGGCAGCGGTTTGTCGCCGCCGACATCCAGGGTACGCACCACCAGCGGGCGCCCATCGAGGCCATCGAGCACGCGGCGGTACTCGGCTTCCTGGGTAGCCACATCCGGCGCTTGAGGGTGGGCCATGAAAATCAGTTCGGTGCGCAGCAGGCCCACACCTTCGGCGCCCTGCTCCACCACCTTGGCTATACCGTTGCTGTCACCGATGTTGGCAAACACCTCGACGGCATGCCCATCCTGGGTGATGGCCGGCTCGAAGCGGTTGGCCCAGGCGGCCTGCAGGCGTTTCTCGCGCAGGTCACGCTCGGCCAGCGCCTGCTGCAGTTCATCCGCAGGCGGTGCGACGCTAACCACACCACGCTGGCCATCGAGCAGCAGCGGCGTGCCACTGTCCAACAGCAGTATCGACGCACCGGCGCCGACCACTGCCGGTATGCCCAAAGCCCGGGCAACGATGGCACTGTGGGCCGTGGCGCCGCCCTGGGCGGTGACAATACCGGCAACCCGGGTGGGGTCCAGGCGGGCGACATCGGATGGACCGACTTCGGTCATCACCAGCACATAGGGTTGCTCGGGTTCAGCCTGCGCCTGCACACCACACAACTGCGCCAGCACGCGGCGGCCGATATCGCGCAGGTCGGCAGCGCGCTCGGCAAGCAGCGCATCGTGCAATGCCTCTTGCTGGCGGGCCGCGGCGTCGATCACGGCCATCCACGCGGCCGCGGCACTTTCGCCCTGGGCCAGGCGCTGCTCGACATCGTCGGTCAGGGCCGGGTCGGCAAGCATTTCCTGGTGGGTGACGAAAATTTCGCCAATGGCCTTGTCGCTGCGCAGGACCAAAGCCTGCAGTTCGCCATTGACGATGGCCAACGCTTCGCGCAGCTTCTGCCGCTCCTGGGCGCACGATTCACCCCGCAAGGGGTAGTCGAACTCACGCTCGACACAGACATGCGCCGGGCCGCTGGCAATGCCGGGGGCGGCACCCACACCCTGGATACGACTGCCGGCCGCAGGCGCTTGCAGCACTTCGGGTAGGTCATCGGCAATGGGCGTGACGCTCTGCGGGAGCGGTTCCACCTCCTCACCCAGGCCTTGTTCGATAGCGGCCAGCAACACCGGCAAGGCATCGGCAGCGATACTCGGCTCGGCGACCAGTTCCAGTGCCTGACCACGGCGGGCGCCGAGGCTGAGCAGCTTGCTGAGGCTCTTCACCGATACCGCTGGCTGCGCGCTATCGACCAGGCGCACACGAATTTCCCCTTCAAAGCCTTTGGCCAGTTGTGCAAGCACCTTGGCCGGTCGGGCATGCAAGCCATGTGGATTGGCCAGCACGACACGTGCGCTGGGCCAGTCCGCCGGCGCCTCGCCGCCCAGTACTTCCAGTACCGCACGGCTGTTGGTGGCCTGGTAGAGCATCTGCCCGCGGCCTTCGATCAGCACTTCGCAAAGACGCTCAAGCAGGGCCTCGTGAGCGGCGCCAAGGCTGGCCAGGCAGAACAGACCGTTGAGCGGCTGGTCGCGATAACGCAGCGGCTGCTGCGGGGTGATGAAGGCGAGGCCCGGCTGACGAACCTGGCGCTCGCTGTGCAGCCACCACAGGCCCTCGCCCAGCGGCAGCGGTTCGGCCTGCTGGAGCACGGCGGCAAAGCCACTGTCGACACAGTCGGCACGTTGCAACAGGCGGGCACCGCGCCAGGCCAGTTCGTCGAAGTCTTCAGCCGGCAAGTTCAGCCCCACCAGCTGCGCATCCAGCGCCAACGCTTGTGGCGCGCCCTGCAGCAGCTTGAGCAGCACTTCGGCTGAGCTGGCCCGGCGCAAGGCTTCGGCCAGGTCGGTCTCGCCCAGCGCACGGGTCAACAGCTGCAGCAGGCGCAGGTGTTCGTCGGAGCGGGCGGCAATACCAATGGCCAGGTAGACCATTTGCCCGTCACCCCAGTCTACCCCCTCGGGAAACTGCAGCAGCCGCACGCCGGTGGCATACACCAGATCGCGTGTTTGCGGCGTACCATGGGGAATGGCGATGCCCTGGCCAAGGAACGTGGAGCCTTGTGCCTCCCGGGCCTGCAGCCCTTGCAGGTAACCCTCGGCGACCAGGCCGTCCGCAACCAGCCGATCCGCCAGAAGGCGCAATGCCTCGTCCTTGTCGGCGGCCTTCTGGCCCATGGCTATCTGCTCATTGGCGAGCTCGAGCATGACCTTCTCCTTTTGCAGTTCCCGTTCGGGTACTGGAGTATTGTTGTGAAATTCACATAAAGGGCCAGTTCAGCAGCCTTGCACGGGTGGCAGCCGAGGCAGAAAAATCGGCAGCTGAAACGTTTAATCTGACCAGGCGGCCACGTTACTCGATAATCTGCCCAGTAAAAAGCCCCATCCTGTCGGACAATTGCGACAATGGTCGTCTGCGCGTGATGCCTGTACCGGGTCAAACTACCCGGTCCGGCCTCACAGCCAGCCCCGGTAATAACAAGGAAAATTCGGTGAAACTCAGCGATATCGCCCGTCTGGCCGGTGTGTCCGTGACCACTGCCAGCTACGTCATCAATGGCAAGGCTGAACAGCAGCGCATCAGTAACAGTACTGTCGAGCGGGTACGCGCGGTGGTCGAAGCCCACGGCTTCACCCCCAACCCGCAGGCAGCTGGGCTGCGCAGCCGGCATACCCGCACCCTGGGCTTCATTCTCCCGGATCTGGAGAACCCCAGCTACGCCCGCATTGCCAAGCAACTGGAGCAAGGCGCCCGCGCCCGCGGCTACCAGCTTCTGATCGCCAGCAGCGACGACCAGCCAGACAGCGAGCGCCAACTGCAGCAGCTGTTCCGTGCGCGCCGCTGCGATGCGCTGTTCGTTGCCAGTTGCCTGCCGCCAGAAGATGACAGCTACCGCGAGCTGCAGGACAAAGGCCTGCCGGTGATAGCCATCGACCGCCGTCTGGACCCCGCACACTTCTGCTCGGTGATCAGCGACGACCGCGATGCCAGCCGCCAGCTGGCCGCCAGCCTGCTCAGCGCGGCACCACGTAGCATAGCCCTGATAGGCGCGCGCCCCGAGCTGTCGGTTAGCCAGGCGCGTGCCGGCGGATTCGACGAAGCCCTGCAAGGCTATACCGGCGAAGTGCGCCGCTATCAGGGCGAAGCGTTCAGCCGCGAGTGCGGCCAGCGCCTGATGCAGCAACTGATCGACGACCTGGGTGGCCTGCCTGATGCTCTGGTGACCACTTCGTACGTACTGTTGCAGGGCGTGTTCGACACCCTCCAGGCGCGCCCGGTCGACTCGCGCCAACTGCAGCTGGGTACCTTTGGCGACAACCAGTTGCTCGACTTCCTGCCGCTGCCGGTCAATGCCATGGCCCAGCAGCATGGCCAGATTGCCGCCACTGCGCTTGAACTGGCACTGGCCGCCATCGAGGAAAAACGCTATGAACCCGGCGTGCATGCTGTTGGCCGCACCTTCAAGCAACGCATCTCAGCGACCTGAACATGCGCCTGATCGACACCCACACCCACCTGGATTTCCCCGACTTCGACGCCGACCGCCCGCGCCTGCTTGCCAACGCGGCGGCGCGTGGGCTGGAGCGGATGGTGGTGTTGGGGGTGTACCAGGCGAATTTCCAACGGGTGTGGGAACTGGCCTGCGCCGAGCCGCGCCTGTTCGCCGCACTTGGCCTGCACCCGGTCTACCTCGACCAGCATCGACCTGAGCACCTACTGCAACTGCGCGAGTGGCTGGAGCGCCTGCGCGACAACCCGCGACTATGTGCCGTGGGTGAGTTTGGCCTGGACTACTACCTTACAGACCTGGACAAGACTCGCCAGCAGGCGCTGTTCGAAGCGCAACTGCAGATGGCTTGCGACTTCGAACTACCGGCCCTGCTGCACGTGCGCCGCAGCCATGCCCAAGTGATTGCCACGCTCAAGCGCTACAAGCCCGCGCGGGCGGGGGTGATTCATGCGTTTGCCGGCAGCTACGAAGAGGCCCGCGAGTACATCAAGCTGGGGTTCATGCTGGGGTTGGGCGGTGCGGCTACCTGGCCGCAGGCACTGCGGCTGCGCAAGACCCTGGCGCGGCTGCCATTGGACAGCGTGGTGCTGGAGACTGATGCACCGGACATGGCACCGGTGATGTACCCGGGGGTACGCAACAGCCCGGAGCATCTGCCAGACATTGCTGCGGCGCTGGCGCAAGTGATGGGACTGGATGTCGAGGTGCTGGCACAGGCCAGCACCCGCAATGCTTGCGCGTTGTTTGGCTGGTGAAACCCAGGTGAACGGGATTCCCGTGGGATGCGATTGGCCCGCAATCAGACCAGCACGGTCCACAGCGCAAAACCTGCATACCACAGCACTGCGCAGCGCAGCAGCAGTTCCCACAGGCTGTCCAGCCGCCCCAACCCGCGCTGACTGTCTTCTTCCTCGGGAATGTCATCGGCAATGCGCCCGACCCGAGCCACCAGGTGCCCGGCACTGATGTGCCAATTGAGCACCTCGTGCAGCATCACCCTTGTAACCGCAAGGAAGTTGCCCACCAAGGCAAAGCTCAACGCCAGCGCCCGCACCGGCAACCAGTCCATGATGTGCCGCAACTGCTCGGCACGTACCTTCAGCGCCGGCTGCTTGCTGTGTTCACCACACAGCGCCAACAGTCGATAAGCCAGCGCAGCGCCAGGGCCCAACACGAAATACCAGAAGATCACCGCAAAAAAGCCCTGGTACACCTGCCACAGCAAATTACCCTGCACCCGCACCAGCAGGCTGTGCGGTTCATCGGCCACCAGGCCAAGGTCGCGCTCGGCCACGTGCAGCGCCGCCTGATCGTCCCCCCGCCGCCAGGCATCACGAAACGCCCCCAGCGATGCCTTCGCATCGCCGCGACCCAGGCTGTAGATCAGCACCAGCAGGTGCACCGGCAACGCCAGCAAACCATAGGCCACCGGCTCCAGCACATGCAGCAGCAACACCAGCAGCGCTACTGGTGCCAACACCAGGATGGCCAACGTCCACCATGGGTGCACCTTGCCGTTGCGTTCCAGACGCACCAGTTCGCCAAGAAAGAACCCGTCGCGCTGCACCCGATGGCGCAGGGCTGAAAACTTCTCGACCCACAGCGCCAGCAACAACACCAGAAAACTCATGCCTTGTCCTCGTTGTGCTGCAGCGCCTGGCGGTAGCGCGGCCAGTCGAAGGCCGGGCCGGGGTCAGTCTTGCGCTGCGGGGCAATGTCGCTGTGGCCCTGAATGCGGTTCAGGTCGATGGCCGGCCAGGCATCGCGGATGTGCCGGGTGAGTTGTTCCAGCACCGCATACTGGGCATCGGTATAGGGCAGGTCGTCGGTGCCTTCCAGTTCGATGCCGATGGAAAAGTCGTTACAGCCTTCGCGCCCGTCAAAGCTCGACACACCCGCATGCCAGGCACGGTCATGCAACGACACGAACTGAGTCACCGCGCCGTCACGCTCGACGAACAGGTGCGCCGACACGGTCAGGTGGTTGATGCTGGCAAAATACGGGTGTTCATCAGGGGCCAGGCGGTTCTGGAAGAATTGCTGCACCTTGCCCGTGCCGAAACAGGCCGGGGGCAGGCTGATGTTGTGGATCACCAGCAGGGAAATCGATTCGCCTTCGGGGCGCGTATTGAAGTTCGGCGAGGGGCAGTGGGTGATTCCGATTCCGTGGAACCAGCCAGTGGCACGGTCCAATTGCATGGGCAGATCCTGAAAAACGCCGTGAACATGCCCACAGTATGCCCTGCCGTCAACGCCGTGTGCATGTGAATGATTGTAATGCGTCTGCCTATTGCGCCTGCCCTTGCCGCAAGCTATCAAGTACCGCCTCCAGCGCCCGCTCGAACAACAGGCGGTCATCCAGCACGCGCACTTCGTGCCGCTGAAATGCCTGGGCCAGGCTGGCGCTGCTCCACTCGCGCACTTTCATGCCGGTGCGGTTGGCGAACACCAGCCTATCGCTGCTGTCGATGCGCGCGACCAGCTTGCAGCGCAGTGGTTCATCCTCGTCGAGTGCCTCGACCCAGGTGCCGATGCGCAGGCGTTGAGCCTGGCGCAGCGCTGCAGCCTGCCCCTCGGCAGCGTGCAGGGGCACGCAGGCGGGCTCTTCGGCAATCGCCAGCACAATCTCTTCGGCCACCAGCACGTCACCCAAGGATTGGCCCTCACCTGCCGGCAACGCCTCTTTACCTGCGCAGGCGCGCAGGTGCAATTGTTCCAGTTGCAGGAAGAACTCGCGGGTCGCCACCGCGTCCAGGGCTACGCTGGCCAGGCCATCGCGCAGCGCCTTGAGCAGGGCCGGCACCTGCTGCAACAAGGTTTGCGGCTCATGCGGCGGCGTGATGCTGACCAGCAGCATGTCCATCGTCTGCAATGCGTCGCGCCAGGCCTGTGAGGCCTCGCCCTGCTTCAGCCAAGCCAACAGCAGTACCTGGCTCCAGGCCTGCACCAGCATTTGCACCACCACCTGCGGCAATACCCGACCACGCAGGCGCTGGTTGAGCACATGCTGCACCTGCTGCCGGGCCTGCAGTGCCCGGGCGCGGCCTTCTTCGGCGTCGCGAGTGCGTTGTTCCAGCAACTCGTTGCGTCGCCGTTCGTCCTGATTGAATGCCAGAAAGTCGTCGAGCAGCTCGGCGAACAGGCTTGCATCGTCGGCAAAATCATTGAGCAGGCGTTGGACGATACGCTCTACCCGCAAATGCAAGCTGTCACGCTGGCCTTCGCTGCCGCACTCCCAGCCAATCGCTGCGCCGGCGATTTCGTTGATCAGCCGGCGCGCCGGATGGCTACCCCGGCTGAACAGCCCCTTGTCCAGTAACGCCACCTTGAGCAGGGGAATATGAAGGCGCGCAATCAGCGCCCGCAGGCTGGCGGGCAGGTTGTCGTCGTTGTGGATGAATGCGAACAGCAAGCCAACCAGGTTGATCACGTCTTCGTCAGCCACTCCAAGGCGCCGACGCGTGCCACTGCGCACACTCACCCGCAACAACAGTTGCTCAAGCTGCTGGCCGAGCTCGAAGTCATCGGCTTCGTGGGTGGCGGGCACGTAGCGCTGCAAATGCGAAAGGAGCCGGAGCAGGTCGGCGGTACTGATCGGCTGGGCGGTAGCCACCGCGTGCAACCGCGGAGCGAGCTGCCCGCGTACCGGCGCCAGCAGTGCCTGCAACGAGTCGAAAAACGCCTGCCCTGCGGCGTCCGCCCCCACCTCCTGGCCAAGGTTCGCCGGCCCTGGGCGCGCACGCATGCGCCGGTCTTCGGCACGCCGGCGCGGCGCCGGTTGCAGTTCGGGCAGTATGCCGGCAGCGACCAGCAACTGGTTGGCTTCGCCATAGATCACATCGACATCGCGCAACACATAACGCTCGAACAGCTTCAGCAGCACCAGCTTGACCCGCAGGCCAACGCCCAGATTCCGCCCGGCATCGAGGAAGTAACGACACAGCGCGGCAGGCCCCAATGGGTTGTGCTGCTCGTACAGGGGCCGGTCGAGCAATGCCTGCAGGCGCAAACCCAGTTGCTGCAGGGCAATGCCATCGCGTGACAGCACCCGCGCCACCATGCCCTCGATGGCGGCGGCCCGCTCCATTTGAGCCTTGCTGCGCGGGTTGCCCGGCTGGGCCAGGTTTGCCAGCAAGTCGACCTGGCCGGTTCGGAGGAAAGCATCATGGAACGTATCCAGAAAACCACGCTCGATGCTCTTGCGCTTCAGACGCAGGTCACGCATGGCCTCGAAGTACAGGTTTTGGTCACCGCGGTCCAAGGCCTTGTCGGCCATTTCGAAGAGCGTGTCATCGGCATTGTCGAACAAGTCCTGCAGCCCCTGACGCAACTGCAACGCGGCCTTGTCGCGCACCTGCAGCAACAGGACCGGAAGGCAAGGCAGAGGCGTACGCCCCCCTTGGTCGATGGCTGCCGCCAAGGCCACCACCTTGCCTTCTTTTTGCATCCTGGACTCCTTGCAGGGTGTCTTGCCCGAAAGGGCTGAAAATCGTCAAAGCTATGACGCCAAATACTGGTCACCATTATCGGTAAAAAATCGTATGCCTGCCAGCGCCGTTTCGCTGGTTGGCTAATGACCCTGCTCTGCTCCGATTACTCACAATGCCCGACCAAAGGTCAGCACCAAGGCGGCTGTACACACAGGCCCCCTGCCCTATAATCGCGGGCACCTAGCTTGTGGAGCCGACCATGCCGAACCTACGCCTTGCCGACCTGACCGCTGAAATTGAAGCCAACGTGCGCCGCGCGCTGTTGGAGGACATCGGCAGTGGCGATATCACCGCGCAACTGATCCCGGCCGAGCGCCTGGCCAAGGCGACCATCATCACCCGCGAAGACTGCGTGGTCGCCGGTACCGCCTGGGTCGATGCCGTGTTCCGCCAGCTCGACCCGCGCGTTGCTGTGCACTGGCAGGTGGCCGACGGTGAGCAGGCCACTGCCAATCAACCGTTGTTCCACCTGGAAGGCCCGGCCCGTTCGCTGCTCAGTGGTGAGCGCAGCGCACTGAACTTCCTGCAGATGCTGTCGGGGGTCGCCACCCGTGCGCGCTTCCTCGCCGACCTGGTAGCAGGCACCCAGGTGCGCCTGCTGGACACCCGCAAAACCCTGCCCGGCCTTCGCCTGGCGCAAAAGTACGCGGTTACCTGCGGTGGTTGCGACAACCACCGCATAGGCCTGTACGACGCCTTCCTGATCAAGGAAAACCACATTGCCGCCAGCGGCGGCGTGGCCGAGGCCGTGGCCGCAGCGCACCGCATTGCGCCGGGCAAGCCGGTTGAAATCGAGGTCGAAAGCCTGGATGAACTGCGCCAGGCACTGGCCGCTGGCGCGGACATCATCATGCTCGACGAGTTGAACCTGGACGAAATGCGCGAAGCCGTGCGCATTACCGCTGGCAAAGCCAAGCTTGAAGCCAGCGGCGGCGTAAACGAAACGACCCTGCGGGTGATTGCCGAGACAGGGGTGGACTACATCTCGATTGGCGCCATGACCAAGGATGTGAAAGCGGTGGACCTGTCGATGCGACTGAGCCTGTGAGCTGATTGCAGACAATAAAAAACCGGCGCTTGGCCGGTTTTTTATTGGGGGCGCTTTGCACCCCTTTTTCTCAGATCAGAACGAGGCGTTGGCCAAACCGTCCAGGTAGCGCTCGACATCCAGCGCTGCCATGCAACCCGCACCGGCCGAAGTGATGGCCTGGCGGTAAACGTGGTCAGCCACGTCGCCAGCGGCAAACACACCCTCGACGTTGGTAGCGGTGGCGTTGCCTTCGCGGCCGCCGTTGACTACCAGGTAGCCGTCTTTCAGGGTCAGCTGGCCTTCGAACAGCGAAGTGTTCGGGGTGTGGCCAATGGCGATGAACACACCGTCGACCTTGATTTCGTCGCTGCTGCCGTCGTTGTTCTTCAGGCGCGCACCGGTTACGCCCATGTTGTCACCCAGCACTTCGTCCAGGGTGGCGTTGAGCTTGAGCTCGATCTTGCCTTCGGCCACACGGGCGTTCAGCTTGTCGACCAGGATCTTCTCGGCGCGGAAGGTTTCACGACGGTGTACCAGGGTCACTTTGCTGGCGATGTTGGCCAGGTACAGTGCCTCTTCCACGGCAGTGTTACCACCACCGACCACGGCGACCGGCTTGTTGCGGTAGAAGAAACCGTCACAGGTGGCACAGGCCGATACACCCTTGCCCATGAAGGTTTCTTCCGACGGCAGGCCCAGGTAGCGAGCGCTGGCGCCAGTGGCGATGATCAGCGCATCACAGGTGTACTTGCCGCTGTCACCCTGCAGGGTGAACGGCTTGTTGGCCAGGTCGACAGCGTTGATGTGGTCGAAGACGATTTCGGTTTCAAAACGCTCGGCGTGCTCTTGCATACGCTGCATCAGAGCCGGACCGGTCAGGCCGTGGGGGTCGCCCGGCCAGTTGTCGACTTCGGTGGTGGTGGTCAGCTGGCCACCAGCCTGCATGCCGGTAATCAGCAGCGGCTTGAGGTTGGCACGGGCGGCATACACCGCAGCGCTGTAACCGGCAGGGCCGGAACCGAGAATGATGACGCGCGAATGACGTACTTCAGACATGTCGAACTCCTGTCGAGCGGGCCGCAGGGCCGGCATCGGTGTACCGGCTGCGCCAGCCAAGAAATTAAAAAGGACCCACGCAGCACTTGGGGAAGGCTAAAACGCGCAGGCCCGCAAAGCGAAAAGTTGAGCGCACTGTAGCGAGGTCGCAAAGATTAAGGAAATATCCTTAGACAATCCACCTCATAGGCATCGTCTATGCCACGATTTCATCGATAAAGAAGCCCCAGGCGCTTTTGTTACATCCCGTTTCCCGCCTACTCCCCGCCTTTCGTCGGCGCGGCAAACTCGGTAAGGTCAGCGCGTTTTCCTTCTCTGCGGAGTATCTAGATGCAAGCCCCTGTCCTCTCTGGCCCCCAATACCTGCGCGAAGGCCTGAAACTGGTGCTGAGCCCCAACCTGCGGTTGTTCGTGCTGCTGCCACTGGCGGTCAACCTGTTGCTGTTCGGTGGCCTGATCTACTTCGCCGGCCACCAGTTCGGCCTGTGGCTCGATGCCCTGATGCCAACGCTGCCTGACTGGCTGAGCTTCCTCAGCTACATTCTGTGGCCGCTGTTCGTTGCCTTGCTGGTGCTGATGGTGTTCTTCACCTTCACCCTGGTGGCCAATATCATTGCCGCGCCGTTCAACGGCTTTCTGGCGGAAAAGGTCGAGGTGGTGGTACGTGGCGAAGATACCTTCCCGGCCTTCAGCTGGGGCGAACTGGCAGCCATGGTACCGCGCACCCTCAGCCGCGAAATGCGCAAGCTGGGCTACTTCCTGCCACGCGCCATCGGCCTGTTCGTCCTGTCGCTTATCCCGGTGGTCAACGTGGTGGCTGCGCCGCTGTGGCTGATCTTCGGCGTGTGGATGATGGCCATCCAGTACATCGACTACCCGGCGGACAACAACAAGATGAGCTGGCAGGACATGCTCGCCTGGCTGCGCCAGAAGCGCTGGCAGAGCCTGGGCTTTGGCGGCATCACCTACCTGGCGCTGATGATTCCAGGCGTGAACGTGCTGATGATGCCGGCGGCGGTGGCCGGGGCTACGCTGTTCTGGGTGCGGGAGCGGAGCTGAAGGAGCGTGGGGCTGCAGGGCAGCCCCTTTTTGCGGATTGCTTTTTAGAAGTCGGAGAAACTGTAGGGTTCGAGGGTGGCAATCTGAGAAAGCAGTATTAGATGTTCCACTGCCTTAACCTTCTCGAGGTTAGCAAGGTCGCTTGACCCGCCGAATGCCAAGGCTGGAACGAACCCATACATTTCATCATGCTTTAGCATGCCCAATTTCTTCTTTGCGGGCTCGAACATACCATCAAAGTCAACAGACGCCTTCTCTTTGCCAAGGAAGAAACCTTGCACTTCCCTGTCCATATCCGCCGCCGTCAACTCATATTCACTGCCCCTGTATCGTGAAATATGAGCCAAAATCTTTACTGAGAAACCCGTTTGCTCTCCAAAGAGATACAGGTCACCAAATGCGCCGCGAGCGATCAGGTGGTATCTATCCCGCTTCTCCAATATTGTGCCTTCGATAAGCGAGGCAGTTACCCCTTCATATTCCTGGGGATTGACAGTCCAAAATATCCCGTCACCATACCCGCACCAACCGTGCTCACTCCAATACGCTAACAATTTGTTCGGCAAGATCCCTCTGTATCGATCCAGACTTGAGGGAGGAACCTCCTGTCGAAAAAACGGCTCACCAACTTGCTCTACAAACAGGGAAAAAACCTCATCCACGGCGAAACCCTCAAGCGACTAGCATTCATGGATTGTGCAAAGCTGCTAGAGATGACAGGGTTTCCTTTGCCTGCTTCACCGAGAGCTTTCTAGCTTCAATGGCACTCATAGTTTTCATAAGATCTCTCTGAATTCTCTCCTGCAACTTAGAAGTTCAGCTGCTCAGTTGTTAGCGTGGGTGGGGCTGGAGATTTTTATCGTTCTTTAGATCGAGCGCCGCGCAGGCGAAACTCGATCCCATGGCCATTACAAATTATCAAAGACTCAACCGACTGGAAAACTGTTCCACCACGTCCATCACCCGGGCGATTTCCTCGGTGGCGGTGCTGGTTGACTGCGGCATTAATCTGGCTGCTCGGAAAAGGAGTAAGGTTGAAGATCTGTCAATTGCGCCAGAAAGATCAAGTGTTCAACAGCGCTGACTTTTTTAAGATGTTGCAGGGAGTCAGCCCCGCCCAGCATGAGCGCGGGGAAAAAGCCGTACATCTCGTCATGTTTAAGTCTACCCAGTTTTTCCTTGGCGGGATTGAAGAGACCATTGAAATCCATTGACTCCACTTCTCTTGACAAAATAAAGCCTTGAAGCTCAGTATTTAGTTGTTCCTTTGTGAATTCGGTTCGATAAAATATGTACTGAGACCCAACGCTTGTTATCTCCAATGAAAAGCCAGTTTTCTCTCCCCAAAGATACAAGTCTCCGAAGGCACTTCTCGCAACCAAATGATAGTTGTCGTGCGAAGCAAGTGCCGTGCCTGCAATCCAGCAGGAAACTACGGCGTCATATTCTTGCGGATTGACTAGCCAGAATATGCCCTCACCGTAGCCCCCCCACCCATGCTCGGACCAATATTCCAAAAGCTTGGGAGGAAGCTTGTCTCTGTATTTTTCGATTGTGGAGCCAGGTACTTCCCGGCGGTCAATCGGCGGACCGAAATTCTCAATTAAATTGGCAAATACTTTATCCATTTCAACTTTCTCACCTTAGCACTTATGTAATTTGACATTCATGCGGATTGAGCTTCTGGACTCCAGAGGCACCCTTTCGGCCGCTTTCTTTAAGTTGGGTATCCTGGTTTTCCATTGGGCGCCTATCACTGAGTTTACCTGGCGGTCCCCAAAGTCCGATATGACGTCTCTACCTCCGGCGACGAGATCCGGATTGTGCAGTGCTGCTGTAATTGACATCCGGTTTCTGGCTTTTTCTATTGCAACCCGTTGCGCTTCAAATGGTCCCATGGTTTTCCTGAGCTCTTTTTCAATTTTTTCCTTGATAAATTCTTGCTCCTTTTTTCTCGCTCTCTGGGCGAGCCCTTTATTGCGCTGATTTGGGTTTTCAACTTTCTCCAAAAATTCTTCAACGGTCATCCAGTTGAGCCCGTCTTCCTGGCCATTCAACTGTCGTTTGAATTCGCCTATTTTGTATTCCGGTACCTTATCAGCTTTGAAACATTCAACGTTATGCAATGCCATCGTGCCCGGATGGGGCTTCGTTGGCGCTTTCCTGGGCTGATTCGGGCTAACGGGCTGCGGTTCACCAATCGCCCCCTTGCGCCGCTCCGGCACCTGCAGATCCGGCCGTTTCTTCAACCCTTCTTCATGCTTGAGCATCCATTGCCCCAACCGCGCGCCTTTGCGGCTGGCCGCCATCTCCTGGGCCAGCACCCGGGCATCGCCGCGCCCGCGGGTGAGGTACGACACGATTGCCCCCAACAACAGAACCACGACTTCCACATGGCCTTGGGCAACCTGATGCGTGGCCCGGGATATCGCATAGGGGTCGTCCCGGCAGAACGGGCCGGTGCCTTCATTGCCGCAGGTGCCTTCCCAGGCGAAGCGGATGCCATCGACGTAGTACTCACCGATCCGCGGCAAGCCCTCGATGAAGAACTCGGCAATGGAAGCCAGCCCCAGCGCGCCAAGGATCCAGCCGCTGACCTTGAGGCCCATGACCGCGCCTGCGCCGGCGAACGGTATGGTTCCGGCGCCGCCGGCGAATGCGCCTACCCCCGCGCCAAGCAGGCCGCCGGTAACGGTGCTGCCGATGACGATCATCGCCATCTGCTGCACGACCCTCAGCAGTTCGTCGACGATGCTGTTGATGTCGAGGTCGGCGAAGCGCTGGCGTAGCATCTGCGCCGCCTGCCATTCGGCGTGGTAGAAGGCTGTGCGGACAGCTTCGATCCGGCGCAGGTTGAGGCCCAGTGAGGCGACCTCTTCATTGAGGCTGGTGCGGAACTGGCCACCGCTTTGGTAGCCCACCATGGCGATGACACGTGACTCGATCTCGTGCCAGGAGGGCACGAGGTAATCCAGGTACATGAGGTGTCTCCCTGACAACGTGTGCAGGGGGAAATCCCATCATGGATTCGGATCGGAGGTTTCTGAGTCAGTTGTAGGAAAATGCGACTTCGTTTCCGGCATGCTCGGCGAAGTTCAGCTGTTCAGTTGTTGCTGTGGGTAAGGCTGGAAATTTTTATCGTTCTTGAGATCGAGCGCCGCGCAGGCGAAGCTCGATCCCATGGCCATTACAAACCCCAAGCCATATCAAAGACTCAACCGGCTGGAAAACTGCCCCACTACGTCCACCACCCGCTTCGCCCCGTCCTGGATCTCGACAATCACGCTGCCCGTCTCATCCGCCAGCGCCAGCCCCTGTTCGGCCTGGCGCTTGCTGGTGTCGATGATCGCCACCGCCGCCTGCGCCAGTTGTTCGTTCTGCTGTACCACCCGGGCGATTTCTTCGGTGGCGGTGCTGGTGCGAGAGGCCAGCTGGCGCACTTCGTCGGCAACGACGGCAAAGCCCCGCCCTTGCTCGCCCGCGCGGGCAGCTTCGATGGCCGCGTTAAGGGCCAGCAGGTTGGTCTGCCCGGCAATGTCGCTGATGGTCTTGATGATCGAACCGATCACCCGCGACTGGGTATCCAGCGCCTGGATGCCGTCGGCCGCCTCTTGCATCGAAGCCTCCAGGCCACGCATCACAGTGACAGTCTGGGTGACCACTTCGGTGGCCTTTCGAGCACTGACATCGGTACCCAGCGAGGTGTTGTAGGCGACATCCGCCGCCTCGGCCACTGCCTGCTCCTGGTTGACCTGATCGGTGATCACGGTGGCGAACTTGACCACCTTGTACAGCACATCGTGGGCATCGAAGATCGGGTTGTACGAGGCCTCCAGCCAGATCACCCGACCATGGGCATCGATGCGCTTGAAGCGCTCGGCAACATATTCGCCACGGCGTAGCCTGTCCCAGAACGCTTGGTAGCCAGCCGAGTTGACCTCCTGAGGTTCGCAGAACATGCGGTGGTGCTTACCGCGAATCTGCTCCAGGCGATAACCGACGGTGGCCAGGAAACGTTCGTTGGCAGTGAGAATGATGCCGTCGAGGTCGAACTCGATCACCGCAGTAGAACGCATCAGCGCCTTGATCAGGCTCTCGTGCTCGCGTGAGGTCTCGATGGTTCGAGTAAGGTCGCTGGAATGCAGGGTGAAGTACTTGATGCGCCCCTCGCTGTTCTTCACCGGCTGCAGGATCGAGCGCAGCCAGGCTTCCTGACCATTGCCGCGCAGAAGACGGAATGCACCGTTCAGGTGTTCGCCACGGCTGATCGCGCTTTTCATGCGCTGGTAGAAGTCCAGTGACTTTACGTGGGCGGGGACGATGTCCTCGATATTGCGTCCAAGCAATTGTTCGGCACGGTAGAGCATCTCGCTCTCGAAGTTGCCGTTGACCATCTCGATCCGTCCCTGAGGGTCGAGCTGCAGCACCAGCATCTCGCTGTCGAGACTACTCTTGACCTGTTCGATGGACATCAGGTCTTCGCGCAGTTGCCGGATTTCTTGCTTGAGCTTGTTGTTGAACATCACCGCTCTCCTGGAGCGCATCACGTAGTCGAATGCATCTTCATCGGCTGCCGGCGACACCTTCTTGAGTGCTGTGCGAGGAAATATTCATAGAGGCAAAAATGCCGGCGATCAGGCGTCATATTTACGTCATAAGGCAGTCACATTAGCGCAACCCGGCAGGCGGAAACTTTTTGTCATGAATACACCCGCGCTACGCATCACCCTGGTCAGCGAAACCTTCCCACCCGAGATCAACGGCGTGGCCAACACCCTTGGCCGCCTCAGTGAAGGGTTGCGCCTGCGCGGCCATGAGGTCGAGGTGGTGCGCCCGCGCCAGGCCGACGAAGGTCACGCGCACAACGACCCGCACCTGATGCTGTGCCGTGGTTGGGCGCTGCCTGGCTACCCGGGTTTGCAGTGGGG
The DNA here is from genome assembly GCF_036630035.1 of Pseudomonas sp. LTR0. Taxonomy (NCBI): domain Bacteria; kingdom Pseudomonadati; phylum Pseudomonadota; class Gammaproteobacteria; order Pseudomonadales; family Pseudomonadaceae; genus Pseudomonas; species Pseudomonas sp. LTR0. The sequence goes on along the minus strand of NZ_CP123734.1, from coordinate 786,421 downwards.
CGAGGTGTCGATGCACAAGCTGTTGCGCCGCTGGCGCCGACAGCGCCCGGATGTACTGTACATCGCCACCGAGGGGCCGCTGGGGCTCAGCGCCCTTCGTGCGGCCCGTCGCCTGGGGGTGGCGGTGGTCAGTGGTTTCCACACCAACTTCCCGCAGTATTCCGGCCAGTACGGCCTTGGCCTGCTGGCGCGCCTGCTCACCCACTACTTGCGCTGGTTCCATCGGCGCACGGCAATCACCTTGGTGCCGAGCGCCAGCCAGCGCCTGGAGCTTGAGCGTCGCGGTTTCGAGCGCCTGGAACTGCTGGCGCGAGGGGTCGATGCCTGCCTGTTCAATCCGGCCCGACGTAGCCAGGCCTTGCGCGAAAGCTGGGGGCTAGGCCCGGAGGATATCGCCGTCTTGCACGTCGGGCGGCTGGCGGCGGAAAAGAACCTTGGCTTGCTACGGCCTTGCTTTGAGGCATTACGCAAGACGTATCCACAGAAGCGTCTGCGCCTGATCATGGTCGGCGACGGGCCTCAGCGCGCCAGCCTTGAACAACAGATACCGGACGCCGTGTTTTGCGGCGCCCAGCGCGGTGAACGACTGGCCGAGCACTACGCCAGCGGCGACCTGTTCCTGTTCCCGAGCCTGACCGAGACCTTTGGCAATGTGGTGCTCGAAGCCATGGCCTCAGGGTTGGCGGTGGTTGCTTATGACGAGGCAGCCGCAGCGCAGCATATTCGCCATGGCCACAGCGGCGCGCTGGCCATGCCAGGGGACCAGGCTGCGTTTGTCGACGCGGCTTGCTGGTTGCTGGAAGAAGTAGAGACGTTGCGCAGGGTACGCCTGAATGCGCGACAACACGCCAGCCGCCAGGGCTGGCCGGCGATTGTCGAGCAGTTCGAGGAGTATCTGGATAGCGCCTGTCGAAATGTCAGTGCTGCGGCTGGTCGTTCGACGCAGTATGTGCAGCGCCTGTGAGAGTGAGCGCCGCGCAGGCGGCGCTCGGCTTCGCAGGCGCCACAATGATCGCGCCCGGTACTATTCAGACCAGTGCTTTTTCAATGGCCTGCACCACTGCCGGGTCATCCGGCGCCGTGCGGGGTGAAAAACGCGCCAGCACCCGGCCATCTTTGCCTACCAGAAACTTCTCGAAATTCCAGGTAATGTCACCGGGGAACTCGGCCCCCTCGCCTGCCAGCAGGCGGTACAGCGAATGGCGCTGCGGCCCGTTGACCTCCAGCTTGCCCCCCAGCGGGAAGCTGACCCCGTAGTTGAGGCTGCAGAAGTCCTGGATTTCCTTTTCGCTACCCGGCTCCTGCCCCGCAAACTGGTTGCACGGCAGGCCAAGCACATTGAAACCCTTGTCCTTGTAGATCTGGTAGAGGTTTTCCAGGGCCTTGTATTGCGGCGTCAGGCCACATTTGGAGGCAACGTTGACCACCAGCACCACTTGGCCCTTGAAGGGTGCGAGGGGCAGCTCTCCGCCGTTCAGCGCTTCCAGTTTCAGGTCGTGAAATGCACTCATGATGAAATCCCCTCTCAGGTTCCCGGTTGCCGTGCAGGCGAATTTCGCCCACTAAAAAGGCGCTCGTCCAAACCGTTCACCTCCCGTAGGAAGGCAAATCGGCTTGCCCGAGCGCCTGGCGACTTTCTGAGCTTAGCGCAGAAAATCAGTGGTGATGGCCACCTTCACCGTGGATGTGACGGTGAGCGATTTCTTCGTCGCTGGCGTCACGCACGTTGACAACCTTGACCTGGAAGGTCAGGCGCTGACCAGCCAGCGGGTGGTTGCCATCAACGGTAACGTCGTCGCCGTCGATGTCGCGGATGGTGACGATCTGCATCTGGCCGTCCGGTGCCGAAGCGTGGAACTGCATGCCCACTTCCAGCTCGTCGACACCTTCGAACAGGCTACGGTTCAGGGTGCTGACCAGTTCGGCCAGGTACTCGCCATAGGCCTCTTCAGGTTCGATGGAAACGTTCAACTCGTCACCAGCCTGCTTGCCTTCCAGGGCTTTTTCCAGGCCCGGGATGATGTTGCCGGCACCGTGCAGGTAAACCAGCGGCGCGCCACCGGCGGAGCTGTCGATGGTCTCCCCGGCGTCGTTGGTCAGGGTATAGTCGATGGAGACAGCCTTGTTGGCGGCGATCAGCATGGGGCAAGACCTTTTGCAAAAGAATGTAGAGCGCACAAGTGTAACCAAGCCATCGTCCGATTGCGAACGAACTGCGGACGAGCAACGGCCCATCAGTCGGATCAACGGCTTTCATCAGGACGCAGAAGGCCACTGGGTGGCGGAGCTTTCGTGCGGCCATACCCAGCACCTGCGCCACCAGCCGCCGTGGCAGGCACGCCCGTGGGTGCTCGACCCGGCACAACGTGCGCAACACATCGGCCAGCCTTTCGCTTGCGGCTGGTGCGCACAAGGGGCCGATAGCGCTACCCTTGACCGTTAATTTCTTGCACCGCTTATTTCGAGAAGCACGCATGCAGACATTTTTCATTGCGCCGACCGACTTCGGTGTCGGCCTGACTTCGATCAGCCTGGGCCTGGTGCGCACCCTGGAGCGTGCCGGCCTGAAGGTCGGCTTCTTCAAGCCTATCGCCCAGCCCCACCCGGGTGACACCGGCCCCGAGCGCTCCACCGAACTGGTCGCCCGCACTCACGGCATCAAGCCACCGGTCCCACTGAGCCTGGGCCACGTCGAGCGCATGCTCGGCGATGGCCAGCTGGACGAGTTGCTTGAAGAAATCATCCGCCTCTACCAGCAAGCCTGCGTCGGCAACGACGTTGTCGTGGTCGAGGGAATGGTGCCCACGCGCCACGCCAGCTACGCAGCGCGGGTCAACCTGCACCTGGCCAAGAGCCTGGATGCCGAGGTAATCCTGGTATCGGCCCCGGAAAACGAAGTGCTCAGCGAGCTGTCTGGGCGGGTCGAACTGCAGGCCCAACTGTTTGGCGGCCCACGCGACCCGAAAGTGCTCGGGGTGATCCTCAACAAGGTGCGCACCGACGAGAGCATGGCGGACTTTGCCACCCGCCTGCGCGAGCACTCGCCATTGCTGCGCGGTAATGACTTCCGTCTACTTGGCTGCATACCCTACCAACCCGAGCTGAACGCACCACGGACCCGCGATGTGGCCGAGCTGCTCGGCGCACAGGTGCTCAATGCCGGCGACTACGAGCAGCGGCGCATGAGCAAGATCATCATCTGTGCGCGCACGGTGGCCAACACGGTCCCGCTACTGACCTCGGGTACCCTGGTGGTAACCCCGGGCGACCGCGACGACATCATCCTCGCTGTCAGCCTGGCAGCGATCAATGGCGTGCCACTGGCCGGCTTGCTGCTGACCAGCGACAGCAAGCCTGACGAGCGTATCCTTGGCCTGTGCCGCGGTGCACTGCAGGCCGGCCTGCCGATCCTGTCGGTCAGCACCGGCTCGTACGACACCGCCAACCAGCTCAACTCGCTGAACCGCGAAATCCCGGTGGACGACCGGGAGCGTGCCGAGTTCATCACCGACTTCGTCGCCAGCCATCTCGACGCGGCCTGGCTGCACCAACGCTGCGGTACGCCGCGCGAACTGCGCCTCTCACCGGCAGTGTTCCGCTACCAGCTGATCCAGCGTGCGCAGCAGGCCAACAAGCGCATCGTCCTGCCAGAAGGCGCCGAGCCACTGCTGGTGCAGGCCGCAGCCATCTGCCAGGCCCGCGGCATTGCCCGCTGTGTGCTGTTGGCCAAACCCGAAGATGTCGACGCAGTGGCCCGCGCCCAGGGCATCACGTTGCCGCCGGGGCTGGAGATTCTCGACCCCGAACTGATTCGCGGGCGCTATGTGGAGCCCATGGTCGAGCTGCGCAAAAGCAAGAACCTCAACGCACCGATGGCCGAGCAGCAGCTGGAAGACCCGGTGGTGATCGGCACCATGATGCTGGCCCTGGACGAAGTGGACGGCCTGGTCTCGGGCCTGGTGCACTCCACGGCCAACACCATCCGCCCGGCCCTGCAACTGATCAAGACCGCACCCGGCTCGAGCCTGGTCTCGTCGGTGTTCTTCATGCTGTTCCCTGAGCAGGTGCTGGTGTACGGCGACTGCGTGATGAACCCGCACCCAAGCGCTGCCGAGCTGGCAGAGATTGCCCAGCAGAGTGCCGAATCGGCGCAGGCCTTCGGCATCGCGCCACGGGTGGCGATGATCAGTTATTCAAGCGATTCGGCCAGCGATGAAGAAGTCGAGAAAGTACGCGAAGCGACACGCCTGGCACAGGACGCGGCGCAGGGGCTGCTGATCGACGGGCCGTTACAGTATGACGCGGCGGCAAACCCGGCGATTGCCCGAGAGCTGGCGCCGGCTAGCCCGGTGGCCGGGCGCGCCACGGTATTCGTGTTCCCCGACCTGAATACCGGCAATACCACGCACAAGGCGGTGCAGCGCAGTGCCGACGGGGTCAGCCTGGGGCCGATGCTGCAGGGATTGCGCAAGCCGGTGAACGACTTGCCGCGTGGGGCGCAGGTTGACGATATCGTGCATACCATTGCCCTGACGGCGATTCAGGCTAGCGTAACGCGCTAAAAGCAGAGGCTTTGCCAAGCCTTGTGGGAGCGGGACTGCCCGCTCCCACAAGGCCGCAAGGCGGCCCTGAAGGTCAATCAGGGATACTGCTGAACCTGACCTTGCTGCTCATACTGCTGACCCGGAATCGGCTTCAGGTTCACTTCCACACGGCGGTTCTGCGCACGACCATTGGCGTCAGCGTTGCTGGCGATCGGCTGGTCCGGGCCCATGCCACGTACAGAGATACGCGAGGCATCCACACCCTGCGAAGTCAGGTAGGTGCTGACCGCCTGCGCGCGGCGCTGGGACAGGTCCATGTTGTGCTGGCGGCTGCCAGTGCTGTCGGTGAAGCCGACCACTTCGATGGTGTTCTGGTTGAACTGCTTGAACGAGCCAGCCAGGTTGTTCAGCGGCGAGTAGAAGCTTGGGGCGATGTTGGCCGAGTCGGTGGCGAAGGTGATGTTGCCCGGCATGATCAGCTTGATCTGGTCACCCTGACGCTGTACTTCCACCCCCGTGTTGGCCATTTGCGCGCGCAGCTCGGCTTCCTGCTTGTCGGCGTAGTAGCCATAACCGGCTGCAGCGGCACCCACTGCGGCAGCACCAATCAGTGCACCCTTGCCACGGTTGTTGTGGTCGATCGCAGCACCGGCGATGGCACCGGCCAGCGCCCCCAGGCCGCCGTACTTGGCGGTTTTGCTCATCCCTGTGGAGCCCTGCGCCTGACCCTGGTTGTCGTAAGGATTCTGGCCGGCGCAGCCGGTCATCAGTGCTGCGGCAGTTGCGACGATAATCAGACGACGCATGGTGAACATGGACAAGCTCCTACTGAAATTCATAAATGCGGCAGATCTCGAAGGGATCTATGCCAGCCTTGGATTGCATCGGCAACGAAAAATTCCATGAAAGTGCCTTCATGTGCCATCAGGCACGCACGAACGGGTTTTCGCGCATCTCGTCGCCCAAACGGGTGTCGGGCCCGTGGCCGGTCACCACGATGGCCTCTTCGTCCAGCCGGTACAGCCGCTCCTTGATGGAGCGCACGATTGCCCGCTGGTCGCCACCCCACAAATCAGTGCGGCCAATACCCCGACGGAACAGGGTGTCACCGGCAATCAACAATTTGGCATCGGCAAACCAGAAGCTCATCGAGCCCGGGGTATGGCCAGGCGTATGCAGCGCCACCCCGCAGCCGCAGGCGAGTTCTTCGTCATCGCCCAGCCAGCGGTCCGGTGCCGGTACCGGGGTGTAAGGTACACCGAACATCTGGCACTGCATCTCGAGGTTGTCCCACAGCACTTGGTCGTCCTTGTGCAGGTGCAGCGTGGCACCCGTCAGCTCCTTGAGCTTGCCTGACGCGAGGAAGTGGTCGAAGTGCGCATGGGTATGGATGATGCTCACCAGCGTCAGGCCGTGGGCCTGCAGGCGGGCAAGGATCTTGTCCACGTCACCACCCGGGTCGACGACAATGGCTTTCTTGGTCAGGGGGTCGCCGATCAGCGTGCAGTTGCACTGCAAGGGGCCGACGGGGAAGGTTTCGCGGATGAGAGCAGGCGGGGCTTGGGTCATGGTGTTCTCGCAGGTGAAGCTGGGTTCTGCTGGGAGCCTGACAGGAAAATGGGGTGGGTGCACGAGGTTCATGTCTTGAGCGAAGTGGCGCCTGTGAGATCGAGCGCCGCCCGCGCGGCGCATCGCGAGCAAGCTCGCTCCTACATTTGTTGCGGGCCAGTTATTCCTGAGGCGGAGGTGCGCGCCACCTTGGTGCCCACCTGGATATTGCGTGGAACAAACAAGGCGGTCGCGCGCGTGGGTGCAGGCAATACTGGCCCGAAACAAATGTAGGAGCGAGCTTGCTCGCGATGCGCCGCGCGGGCGGCGCTCGATCGCCCAGGCACCCAATACCTCAAGGCAGGAATAACCTGAACAACCCGCCCCCAAGCGCCCCGCCGTTGGATATCTCGATCCGCCCACGCGCACCACCGCTTTCATGCAACGCTGCAATCCGCGCCGCAAAATACAGCCCAAGGCCAGTGCTGCCGCTGGTCGAGTCAATGCCCTGGATGTACTCCTCCTGGCGCTCGAGCATGTGCTTTGGATAACCCGGGCCGTCATCATTGACGCAAATGGCCAACTGGTTATCGGCCTCTTCGATGGTGATCAGCAAGGCGTGCCCGGCAAAGCGGGTGGCGTTGGTGATAACGTTGGAGATCACCGAGGCCACCAGTTCGCGGTCGAAGAAACCCAGCGGGTTATCGGTGTCGATGCGCCAGGTGGCGAGAATGTCGTTGTGCTTGAGTACTTCCTCGTGCGCCGCCAGCTGGGCTTCGATGAAATCATCCAGCTCATGGTAGTCCGGGCATACCGGCAACTGGTTCACACCCAGTTTGTATAAGCCCAGCAACTGCACCAGCATGCCGTTGAGGTGACGAAATTCATGCTCCATGATCCCTTGTTCGGCACCGCCACGCAGCTCCTCGGGCAAGCGTTCCACCCACTGGCTGTGGGACTGGATCAGCGCCGACAATGAACTTTTGAGGTCGTGCACGGTGGAGGCGATCACCGTGGAAAAATCCAGCCCCTGATTGTCTTGATTCATGCGCCGAACACTCGGATATGCAGTTTGCGGTAACGGTCATAGCGATTGTCGCTGGCAGGGATACCGGCCACGCTGGTGAGGGCGTCGCGGCACTCCTGCATGATCGCAGGCTGAGGGTTGTCACCGCCGATGCGCAGCAGCGCCTGGGCGGTGTTGAGGGCGATGCTGATGTTCTTCGGCTGTAAACCCAATGCCTTTCGGAACATCTGCAACGCCTCTCCAAGCTGCCCTCCCTGGTAACTGCGTACCCCCTGACGATTGAGGGTGACGGCTTCGGTAATGGCGTTGAGCACGCTGGGGTCATCCGTCAGCTTGCCCACTTTCTCCATGACCTTGGGGTCATCGCCATAACTTTCCACACAACTCCTCAGCACTCCGATGGCAGCGGCTTCCTGCCCCATTGCCTGCAATTGCGCAGCGACGGTCAGGGCTGAATCGACCGAGAAGAACTGGTTCATCTTGTCCAGGCGCTGAATCGCCTGTTCTGTCAGCTTGCCGGCCGTTTCCGGGTCACCGGCCTGCTGCAGGCTGGCAGCCTTCATCATCCGCGCACGCACCTGCAGGCCTTGGTCCTCGGGGTTTTCCTTGGCTACCTCGCTGAGCGTGGTGTTGATCTCGACCCGGGTACGGGCGTCCAGGCCGAAGCCTGCATTCTTGCTCATCAACGCCTGGACCAGGCCAAGGTTGTTTTCGGCATCCTTGTAACGCGAACTTTGCCCTTGGTTCACCGCATGGCGAAACGCCTTCGATGCGCTCTCGAAGTCTTCGTTCTCCAGCGCCAGCTTGCCCAGTGTCGACTGCCGACGCACCGACAATGGCGACAGGCGCACGGCTTCTTCAAGCAAGTTCTGCGCGCGCCGGGTATCGCCCTGAGCCACCAGCACCTCGGCCATGCCATCGTACAGGCCTGGCATGATCGGGAACGCCTTGAGCGCCTGCTCGTATACACCCTGGGCCTGGGCATTTTGACCACGCTTGTGCATCAGTGCGCCCAACGCGGCGTAAACCCACGGCTGCGGGCGGCTGGCCAGGATGGCCTTGAGGAACTTTTCCAGTTCCTCGAAGCGGTTGAGGTTGCGCAGGGCATCGGCCCGGTAGCGCAAGCACAATGGAGCCAGGCGCGGATCCCTCTTGCACAGCTCGGCGCAGGCCGCCAGTACTTCGGCCGGGCGGTTGCGGTCCAGCGCTTGCAGGATCGGCTTTAGCAACGTCTTGCGCTGGAACAGTTTCTCGACGCGCTGGGCCAGGCCAACCCGGTTGAACGGTTTGGTCAGGTAGGCATCGGGCTCGTGCTCGATGGCGCTGAGGACAATCGCCTGGCTGCTCTCGGCGGTGACCATGATGAACACGCATTCATGGCTGATGTGCTTGTCGATGATCAGGTCTTCAAGCACCTGTTGCCCGTTCTTCTTGCCATCGCCCAGATGGAAGTCCTGCAGGATGAAGTCATAGCGCTTCTGCGCGCACATGCGCAGCGCCTGCTCGCCGCTGTCAGCGGTGTCCACATCGCGCACGCCCAACTCGCGCAGCATGGAACGGGTCGACGTACGAAAGTCGGTAAAGTCGTCGACGATCAGAAAGCTCTTTTGCCCGTACTGCAGCATCAACACGACCTGCCTTGGAATGATTGAAAAATCGCGCGAGGCGATGCCACCGATAGCTGTATCGGCAGCTGGTCGGGAAAGATGAGGATAGAGCATTGCCGGCCACGAACCATGGCGCCAGGCCATCGCTTTAACGAACAATGACCTACAGAGCCAGTATCACGCCAGCAACCCCAGGGATTTGGCCTTGGCCACCGCCTGGGTGCGCCGCTCCACACCCAACTTGCTGTTGATGTGACTGGCGTGGGTCTTCACCGTGTGCAGGGAAATGAACAGCCGCTCGCTGATCTGCTGATTGGAACAGCCCTGGGCAATCAGTTCGAGCACGGCCAACTCACGACCACTCAGCGCTTCGCCGTTGCCCGTACTGGCGATTGGCACTGGCGGCAGATGCTTGAGCAGTTCAGCCTGCACCGGGCAAACGGCACCTGCCTGCAGTTGTTCATGAAGCCATTGCGGGTGTTTTTCCAGAAGTGGCTGCATCGGCTGCATCACGCCGCCATGAGCCGCCTCCAGCAAACTGGGCAGCAACTGCGCGGCCTGCCCTTCCTTGCCTTCGTCCAACAGCAGGGAAAGCCATTGGCACAGGGCGCTTACGGCGAGCATCATGCCGCCACTGGCCTGGCCGCGCTCTACCAGGCAAGCCAGGCGTTGCACGGCATCGTCGCTACGCAACTGGATACGATCGAGCAATGCCTGCTGCAACGCAATGTGCAAAGGCAGCAGCGGATGGAATTCCGGTGGCACCGCCGGCTGCTCGCCACCATAGGTCTGGCCCAGGCGCTGCAGCCAGGACTCCGCCAGGTCAGTACGCCCCTGGGCCAGCCACAGTTCGCATTTGACCAGGGTAATCATGGCCAGATAGTAGACCGGGGGCACATCCCATATATGCATCAAACGCTCGGCCTCGGCCAGTTCGGCAAAGGCCTCGGCAAAGTGACCTTCCCTGCCATCGAGCGTGGCAATCACGCAATGGCCGATGAGCACACTGATGTCCCGGCACGCCCGCGCCTCACCCAGCCCCGCGCGCAAACGCGCCCGGCCCTGAGCCGGCTGCAGGCGCGAGACCAGCAGGTAACCTTCGTAAAGCGTCAGGCGCGCACGCACGGCATACAGCCGCTGCGCCGAAAGCCCTTGCAGACGTTGCAGCCCTTGGCGCACTTCGTCCAACGCGCGCAGCACCTCGCCACGGGCATGCAGCACCCGCGCCCGGTCGTAATGAGCCAGCGCCTCGAACAAGGGGTTGCCGACACGCTGGGCCAGTTCCAGGGCTTCACGGTTCCAGCCTCGGGCCCGCCAGAAGTCACCATCGGCAATGGCCAGGTTGGACAGCGTCGACAAGCACACCAGGCGTTGGCCATAGCGCTTGCTCGGCAGGCTTTGTAGCGCTTCGCCGCAATAGGCCAAGGTGCGCTCGCGATCGCCACGGCCTCGGGCAATGACCCCACTGAGTGCCAGCCATTGGGCCAGCATCGACTTCTGCGCAGTCGCCGAAGGCGCGGGCAAAAAACGACTGAGGTAGCCGGCCAGTTCCTCGGCAGCATCCAGCTGGCAAGCCAGGCCCAACGCCCAGCTGTACAGCACGATCAGCCGCGGCGTGCTGATCAACAGGCTGTCGGGCAGGTCCATCTTCCAGCGCAGCAACATGCCGACGTTCTGCTCGGCCAGCAGTTGCTCCTCGGACAGGCTCTGCACCAGGTCGGCGGCAACATCGAGGTGGCCGGCACGCAAAGCCTGCTCCACCGCCTCATCCAGCAGGCCCTGGGCTTCAAACCAGCGGCAGGCTCGCAAATGCAGAGCCACCAGTGATTCGCTGGCCTGGCGGCTGCGCAGCAGGTCGGAGAACAAATGGTGGTAGCGGAACCAGTGCCCATGCTCGTCCAGCGGCACCAGGAACACCTGATGCGCCTGCAGGAAGCTCAGGACGGCGGCACTGTCGTGGCGGCCACGCAGCGCATCGCAAAGTGGAGCGCAGAATCGCTCCTGGCAGGCGGTTTCGTCCAAGAAGGCCTGCACGTCTGCTGGTAGCCTGTCGATGACCTCTTCAAGCAAGTAGTCGCGGATCAGGCCCTCGCCACCATGCAGCGCCTGGGGCAAGGCTTGCTCGTCAGCGCTGTCGCTGGCCGCCAGCTGCCAGAAACGCAACCCGGCCACCCAGCCGTCGCTGCGCTGGATCAGGTTGTCCAGCGCCTGGCCGCGCAGGCCGGTAGGCTGGCGGCCGATCACTGCCAGCGACTCATCTGCGGTGAGGCGCAGATCCTGTTCGTTAAGCTCGACCAACTGCCGGGACAGGCGCAGGCGCGCCAGGTGCCAGTCTGGCCGCTGGCGGCTGGTCACCAGCAGTACCAGGCCGGGGGGCAGGTGATTGAGGAAGAACTGCAAGCAGCGGTCGAGCACCGGCCCCTGGGCCAGGTGATAGTCGTCCAGTACCAGCAGCAGCGGCGTATCGGCCTGCAGGTACAGCGCCAGCTCATCGAGCAGGCCATCTAGCCATTCTTCAAAGGCAAACGGCTGGTGGCGCTGGCGCATTTTCAGCAGGCCCATGGCCTGGCCGCCCAGGGCCGGGCAGTACTGCTGCAGGCCTTCAAGCAAGCGCTCAAGAAAGCGGCCAGGGTCGGCATCCCGCTGGCTCAGGCCCAGCCACAGGCTGCGCCAGTGCTCGGGCAATGCTTCGCAAAACTCGATGGCCAGGGAGCTTTTGCCGAAACCCGCCGGGGCATTGACCAGCAACAGTCGCCCGCCCAAGCCGGCTTCCAGCCGCTGGCACAAACGCAGGCGCGGCACATGGCCATCCGGCAGCGGCGGCCGGAAGAAACGCCCGTCCCGCAGGCCAAGGGCCTGACTCGCGAATCCATGCGTACGGGACAAATCTGTCATGGCCGGCTCGTTCTGGTTGGAAGACAACGGCGGTATGGATGCTTGCGAGACTAGCGGGTAATGCGGCGCATTTGAAGATGATGGGCGCATTTGCCATGGAAAAGACTGCGACAAAAAGCAACATGACTGATGGACAGGGGCTGGGGCGGGGGTTTGGGGAGGTATTCAGGAGGTTTATTGCCTTGTCCGGCCTCTTCGCGGTTGAACCCGCTCCTACAGGGCTGCGCGGAACCTGTAGGAGCGGGTTCACCCGCGAAGAGGCCGGTTCAGGAAATAGAAACGCCCCGGCGAGCCGGGGCGTTCTGGGGATCACACGGATTTCAGTGATTTCAGCTTAGCGAATACCCGACTGACGCAGCGCCGCTGGCTGGAAGTCGGCCTTGCTGGCACTGAAGCCAAAATCGTAGGCGCGTTTCTCTTCGTTCTTCATGCCCAGGGCCAGGTAACGACCGGACTGCAGGTCGTAGATGGCTTCCAGGGTGTACCAAGGCACTTCCACGTTGTAATAAGGCTGAGCGTGGGCCTCGGACACGCGCCACAGTTGGCCACGGCCGTCGTACTGGTCGATCACTGCTGCCTGCCAGGTGTCCTCATCGATGTAGAAATCACGCTTGGCGTAGATGTGCCGCTGGCCCGGCTTGAGGGTTGCAACTACGTGCCAGACGCGGCGCAGCTCGTAACGGGCCAGGTCCTGGTTGATGTGCCCGGCCTTGATGATGTCGGCATACTTGAGCTTCGGATCATCCAGTTTGAAGGCGTTCGATGCGATGTACAGTTCCTTCTTGCCTTCCAGCTTCCAGTCATAACGATCGGGTGCACCGTTGAACATGTCCAGGTTGTCCGATGTACGCAGGCCGTCTGCGGCGGTACCCGGGCCGTCATACGACACTTGGGGTGCCATGCGCACACGGCGTTGGCCGGCGTTGTAGATCCACGCCTTGCGCGGCTCCTTCACCTGGTCGAGGGTTTCGTGCACCAACAGCACAGTCCCGGCCAGGCGCGCAGGCGCAGTGACTTCCTGCTTGAAGTAGAACAGGATGTTGCCCGGGTTGTTCGGGTCGTAGTCCTTCATCTTGTCGCGGAAGACGAACTGGTCGGAGAAGTACACGGGGTTGAACGAGCCGTTCTGCTGCGGCGTGGCCTGGGTCACCAGGCGGCTGACACTGCCGCCGCGGTAGCGGGTGATGTGGTTCCAGATCACCTCCAGGCCGCTTTTCGGGATCGGAAACGGCACCGCCGTGCGGAAGTTGCTCAGGCCGTTACCGCCCTCCACCAGGGTGGTTTTGGTAGCGTTTTCCTTGATGGCCGCGAACACATCGGCCGGAACGGTTGCGCCGCGATGGGTCTTGAACACCGGGATCTTGTAGGTGCTCGGGTAGCGTTTGAGCATGGCCATCTGGCCCGGCGAGAGCTTGTCCTTGTACTGGTCGGCATTTTGCGCCGTGATGGTAAACAGCGGCTTTTCACTGCCGTACGGATCGGACAGGAAGCCCTTGCCGTCGACGCTGCCTGCGGTCTTCGACAGCGGCTCCCATGGGCCGATGGAGCCGTCGGCGTTGCCGGCCTTCTCGGCGCCCATCGGGGTCAGGGTGCTGCCCAGCTTGGCCGCCTCGTCGGCGGATACCGCAGCCATGACGCTGGTCGCCAGCAGGGACAGGCCCAGTACACCGGCTTGCAGCAGACTTCTGGTCTTGTTCATGTCGTGTCGTCCTGGATCTGTATGCTTAGAAGTTCACGCCGAAGCTGAGGGCGACGAAGTCGCGGTCATCCACGGTGCTGTACTTGCCGTCGAAGAAATTGGTGTACGAGAGGCTCGCCGTGTAGGTTTGCTGATACTCGGCATCCAGGCCCAGGCTGACTGCCTTGCGGCCTTCCTCGAAGTTGCCGCCAGGGCCGGGCGAGTAGCCGGAGACATCATGCGACCAGGCCACGCTCGGCTTCAGGTTGATACCCGCGAAAACGTCGTTGTAGTCCCAGATGACCCGGGCGCGATAACCCCAGGACGTGCTGGTGGTGTAGCCGTCGTTCTCGCATTTGCGGTTCAGGTTGGTGGTGGGTGCCCCCGCACCAGCGCCGGCGATGGTGCTGCCATTGAGCGCCTGGCAGGTATCGGCACCACCGGTGGATGGCAACGGACCTGGGCCGAACACCGGGTCGCGGCCATAGCGGGTATCGTGGGCATTCTCCAGGCCGCCGACATGGGTCACACCCACTTCACCGACTACAGTCATCCGGCTGGCGCCCATCACCTGGTCGAAGAAGTGGGTCAGGGTGGTCTGGAACTGAGTGATCTCCTTGCGGCGATACCCGTGCAGGTCCTGTCCCGGCGTACCGGTCAGCAACGATGCGTTGCTCAACGCGCCGCCGATTGGACGGACACCGGCGAACAGGATATCCGTGGTATTGAGCTGCACTGGCGCATTGGGGCGATAGCTGATTTCACCGCTCCAGGCGGTGCCGGTGGGTAACGTAGTGGAGAAGCTCAAGCCATAAAGGCGGATATCCTCGGGATATTCCACAAAGTACTCGGAATTACCTGCCACGATCAGAGGCGCCAAGGCGCGCAGCTGTGCAGGCAGGGCGCTCAGCCCGGCGAACACGGACGGCGGGGCCCCTGTGGCACTGAAGATGGGTGCACGGCTGTGGTAATTCATGAAGTAGGCGCCGAACTCCGTGTCCAACGGCTCGAACATATAGCGCATGGCCACACCGAACTGGCCGCTGTCACGCGCATCGCGGTCGGCACCACGGCGCACCATCACACCCTCTTCGTTGATGTTCACGCCCTGCGTGGCGAGGAACTGCTGCGCAGCACCCGGCACCGTGCGGCTGCTATTGAGCACACGCAAGTTGTCGGTACAGCCGTCGGCAATGATGTCCGGCTGGGAGAAGAAGGTGCCGCAGTTGTCGACGACCGTCTGGTCCCACTCAAGCTGATAAAAGGCCTCGGCCGACAGGTTGTCGGTCAGGCTCTGCGAGATGTAGAACATGTTGACCGGAATCAGACCTTCCTTGATCTCGGCCCCGGGGCGGCGGAACGCCGACACGTCGATGGGGTTGATCGAGTTGATGCCGCCGCCGATGAAGGTACTTTCGCCCCAGCTCACCACCTGCTTGCCAAAACGCACCGAGCCAGGCTGATCGCCGATGGCGTAGTTGTGGTAGACAAAGGCGTCGAGCAGCTCGGCGCCGGACGACTTGGCGCCTTCCTTGCGGTTGGAGTCGCTGATGTCCTTGAACTCGCGGTTTTCGTCCTTCAGTTCGAAGTCGTACCAGTACTTGCCACGGACGAACACACCGGTGTCGCCGTACTTGAGCTCCAGGTCATGAATGCCTTTGAAGATCTTGGAGAAGGTTTCGCCCTTCTTGAAGTTCAGGTGGCCATCGTCGGATGTCTGTGACAGGCCCTTGCCGCCGTTGTTAACCCCTATCAGGTTCTTGTTGGGGTTGGCCGTCGACCAGCTGGCGCCGATGGAGAGCGAGGAGTCGAACTGGCCTTCGATTTCACCAATGTTGAAACTGACAGCGAAAGCAGGACTTGCGAGCGTGGAAGCAAGGCTGACGGCCAAGGGCAGCTTGGCCCGGCGCCAGAACAGGTTTGCAGATTTCATCGACGCTACTCCATGTACTTTTTTGTTATGGCAGTGAGTCCTTTCAAGAACGGCCCGAGCGACCGGTTTGCAGGCTTGCACCTGCGGCGACACAGCTTGCGCATGTCGCCCTCCCCCATTCCTGAAAATCCCCTGGCCCCGACTATAGCCAGCAGGCACAGGCGCTTGATCCCTCTAAAGTGTGATTTGCGCTCCATGCCACCAACTCGCTGCCGTTTTGCTCCGGTTGCGGGCTGGCAGTGCTCAAGGATGGCGCATTTCTGCCGTTTGGCAAGGCGGCGGGCTCTCTAGCATGCGGGTCGCGCCCTGACGTACGCGACCCGCACAAAGGTTACAACGTGGAAAGAAATGCGCTGTTGCTGGCCTGCCACTGGACGATGTCCTGGCGGATGCGTTTCTTGTCGAGCTTGCCGACACTGGTCTTGGGAATTTCAGTAACAACGGCGATCTGGCTTGGAATCGCCCACTTATTGATATGACCTTGCTCGACGAACGGCTTGAGGTGTTCCTTCAGCGCCTTGGCGTCGATATCGTGGCCGTCCCGTACCACCAGCAGGGCAAACGGGCGCTCACCCCACTGCGGGTCGGCCACCCCCACCACCGCCACTTCGCGCACGGCCGGGTGGCGGCTGATCAGGTCTTCCAGGTCGAGCGAGGAAACCCACTCGCCGCCGGTCTTGATCACATCCTTGATGCGGTCGCGGATGTCGATGTAACCCATGCCGTCGAGGGTGGCGACGTCACCGGTGTGCAGCCAGCCTCCCTGCCACAGCTCCTCGCTCTTCTCCGGTTCCTTGAAGTAGCCCATGGTCAGCCACGGCGCACGCAGTACCAACTCGCCCTGGGTTTCACCATCGGCGGGCAGGAAGTTGCCTTCGCCGTCGACGATGGCCGCTTCGACCAACGGCACCGGCACACCGGCCTTGATTCGATAGGTGACGCGCTCATCCTCGCTGCCGGCCTGCAGTTCATCGTTCAGGTGTGCGGCCGAGATCAGCGGGCAGGTTTCCGACATGCCGTACGCGGCGGTCAGCTGGATGCCGCGTGCCAGGGCGGCCTGGTACAGCGACCGGTTGAGCGAACTGCCGCCGATGATGATCTTCCAGCCGCCGAAGTCCTGCTCCTGGGCGTTCGGGCAGTTGAGCAGCATCTGCAGGATGGTCGGTACGCAGTGGGAGAAGGTGACCTTCTCTTCGCGCCAGAGCTTGACCAGCATGTCTGGCTCGTAGCGCCCCGGGTACACCTGCTTCATGCCGAGCATGGTGGCAGCGTAGGGGATGCCCCAGGCATGTACGTGGAACATCGGGGTGATGGGCATGTACACGTCGTTGCTGCCCAGCAGGCGCACGCTGTCGATACTGCCGGTGACCGAGGCTTCGGCCAGTGTGTGCAGTACCAGTTGCCGATGGGTGAAATACACGCCCTTGGGGTTACCGGTGGTGCCAGTGGTGTAGAAGGTGGTGGCTACCGAGTTCTCGTCGAAGTCCGGGAAGTCGTAGTGCGGGCTGGCAGCAGCCAGCAGCTGCTCATACTCGCCGACCAGGTCGGGCAGTTCGGCAGTCTTGTCCGGGCCATCGGTCAGCAGCAAGGTCTTGTCGACAGTGGTCAGCTGCCCGGCAATGGCCTGGTACAGGCCGACGAAGTCGCTGTTGACCAGCACCACTCGGTCTTCGGCGTGGTTCATGGTGTAAAGGATCTGCTCGGGCGACAGGCGCACGTTGATGGTGTGCACCACGGCACCGATCATCGGGATGGCGAACATGCATTCCAGGTAACGATGGCTGTCCCAGTCCATCACCGCCACGGTGTCCCCGGCCTTGACCCCGGCCTCGGTCAGCACATTGGCCAGACGGGCAATGCGCTCGTTGAGCTGTGGATACGTCAGCCGCAACTGGTCGCGATAGACGATTTCGCGGGTCTTTTCATAGCGGCTGCCGGACATCAGCAGGCGCTTGATCAGCAGTGGATAGGCATAGGCGCCCTCGGCGGGCTTGATGATGCGCGTCTGCAACATGGGTATCCCTTTTCTGAAAAGCGGGCCGGACAAGTCTGGGGATTACTGTAGTCCGCCAATATGACGGCTAAATCAGCCGAAGGAATGATTTGCGTGGCAGAGGTATGAGTGGTGGGCGTTGACGGGCGGCAAGGTTGAGCTAGACACTGCGGCGTCGGCTTCAGTTTTGTGCCGAAGCTGAGGGCCTCTTCGCGGGCAAGGCCGCTCCCGCAAGGGTTGTGGTGCCCGCGAATGGCCACAACACCGTTATCCCTCCCTGCCACCGGAGATCTTCATGCCCAGCCCGCGTCGCGCCGTGTTTCTCGATCACCAGTCCCTGGACCTTGGCGACCTCGACCTTTCACCCCTGAAGCAGCAGTTCGACGCGTTCGAACTGTTCGCCGCGACCCGCCCGGAACAGGTTGCAGAACGCTTGCAGGGCGCCGTGGCAGTGGTCAGCAACAAAGTCATGCTCGATGCCGCGACCCTGGCCGCCAACCCGCAACTGAAGCTGATCCTGGTGGCCGCTACCGGCACCAACAATGTCGACCTGGCCGCCGCCCGCGCCCAGGGCATCACCGTATGCAACTGCCAGGGCTACGGCACGCCGTCTGTCGCCCAGCATACCCTGGCCCTGCTGCTGGCCCTGGCCACCCGGCTGTGCGATTACAACCAGGCGGTAGCCGAAGGCCAGTGGGCCAAGGCCAGCCAGTTCTGCCTGCTGGACTTTCCTATCGTCGAACTGGAAGGCAAAACCCTCGGTCTGCTCGGCCACGGTGAACTGGGCGGCGCCGTGGCGAGGCTGGCCGAAGCCTTCGGTATGCGCGTACTGAGCGGGCAGATCCCTGGCCGCCCGGAGCGCGCCGACCGGCTACCGCTGGACGAGTTGCTGCCGCAAGTCGACGCCCTGACCCTGCACTGCCCGCTGAACGAGTACACCCGGCATATGCTCGGTGCCCGCGAACTGGCGCTGCTCAAGCCCAATGCGCTGGTGGTCAACACCGCCCGCGGCGGCCTGATCGACGAACAGGCGTTGGCAGACGCCCTGCGCGGTGGTCACTTGGGCGGCGCGGCCACCGATGTGCTGAGCGTGGAGCCGCCGGTCAACGGCAACCCGCTGCTGGAGCCCGGCATCCCGCGCCTGATCATCACCCCGCACAGCGCCTGGGGTGCCGTAGAGTCCCGCCAGCGCATCGTCGGCCAGCTCAGCGAGAACGCCCAAGCCTTCTTCGCCGGGCAGCCACGCCGCGTGGTCAGCTGAGCCAGGCGCCTGCCTCTGCTACACTGCGCCACTTTTTTCCAGGAGACGTCGTCCATGGACCCGCGCAGTGAAGTGTTGCTCCGCCAGGCAGAGCTGTTTCAGGGGCCGCTGCTGATCGCCGGCGCCCCCGCCGACGACCTGCTCGGCCAGTTGCCTCAGGCCCAGGCCTGGACTTGGCATGCCGGCGATCAGGCCATGCTCGAAAGCCGTTTCGCAGGCCGCAGCCATTACGGCGTCGAGGCCCCTGAAACAGCATTCGACAGCGCCGTGCTGTTCCTGCCCAAATCCCGCGAGCTGGCCGCCTACCTGCTCAACGCCCTGGCGTCGCGCCTGGCTGGCCGTGAGCTGTACCTGGTCGGTGAGAAGCGCGGTGGCATCGAGGGCGCGGCCAAGCAGTTGCAGGCCTTTGGCAAGCCACGCAAACTCGACAGTGCCCGGCACTGCCAGCTGTGGCAAGTGACCATCGACCAGGCGCCACAGGCAAAACCGCTGGAAAGCCTGGCCGAGCGCTTCGAGCTGGCCCTGGAAGACGGCCCGCTTCAGGTGGTCAGCCTGCCTGGGGTATTCAGCCATGGCCGACTCGACCGAGGTACTGCCCTGCTACTGAAGCATCTTGACGGCCTGGCCGATGGCCACATGCTGGACTTTGGCTGTGGTGCCGGGGTGCTGGGTGCCACGCTCAAACGCCGATACCCACAAAGCCGGGTGACCTTGCTGGACGTGGATGCCTTCGCCGTGGCCGCCAGCCGCCTGACGCTGGCTGCCAACGGCCTGGAAGGCGAAGTGATCAGCGGCGATGGCATTGACGCAGCCCCTACCGAACTGAGCCTTATCCTGAGCAACCCGCCGTTCCACACCGGCGTTCATACCAACTATCAAGCTTCAGAAAACTTGCTGAAAAAATCGGCCGTTCATCTGCGAAAAGGTGGCGAAATACGCTTGGTTGCCAACAGCTTCCTGCGCTACCAGCCACTGATCGAAGGGGCATTGGGCAACTGTCAGGTACGTGACGAGGCCGACGGTTTCCGCATCTACCAGGCAACTCACGGATAAAAACAGCGCTTGCCGAAAGCGTTTTGCCTAGGCAGAATCCGCACCGTCCTAGGGGAGTAGTCTCCCGCGAGCACCCAGCTCGCCCGGTACGCGTCAACATACTTGGTCCACAGACCATGGCGCGTGCGACCCACCATGCAAGCCTGCATGGCGAGATCCGCATAGACGGATCGAGGGTTTGACAAGACCTATGACACGCACACCTTACCCGGGGCGGGGAGGCTGTACGTGTCATAGCCGTGTCGACCCGCCCCCGTAGGAATCCTGATGCTGGAATCTCTGTTGGTCCCCACCGCTATCGTTGCCTTGGCCGAGATCGGCGACAAGACGCAACTGCTCGCACTCATTCTCGCTGCCCGCTTCCGCAAACCCTGGCCGATCATCGCCGGCATCATCGCCGCCACCCTGGCCAACCATGCCGCGGCTGGTGCCGTGGGGGCTTGGGTCGGCAGCTTCTTCAGCGAATCGGCGCTGCACTGGATCCTGGCCGCGAGCTTTACCGCCACCGCACTGTGGACCCTGGTGCCGGACAAAATGGATGACGACGAGAACCCGGCTCGCCGTTTCGGGCCGTTCCTGACGACACTGATTGCGTTCTTCCTGGCCGAAATCGGCGACAAGACCCAGGTCGCTACCGTGATGCTGGCCGCGCAGTATCCGCACCTGATCATGGTCATTATCGGCACTACCCTGGGCATGCTGATTGCCAACGTGCCGGTGGTGCTGGCGGGCAACTTCGCGGCTGACAAACTGCCGTTGACGCTGATTCGCCGCCTGGCGGCAACGGCGTTCTTCGTGCTGGCGATCGTGGCCGTCTATTCGGCAATGAAGACCAGTGGCTGGATTGGGTAAAGGGAAAGCGGGGGCTGCCATGCAGCCCCTGCATTCAGGCAGTTACGGTTTGGCTGCAGCCTGATACAGCGGCATCACCTTCGGAATCGCCGCCTGCAGCGAAGCAATGCGGCTCGCGGACGCCGGGTGAGTGCTCATGAACTCAGGCGGTGCACCTTCGGAAGCCTTGCTCATCTTGTTCCACAAGGTGATCGCGGCATTCGGGTCGTAGCCGGCACGGGCCGACAGCTCCAGGCCAATGAGGTCGGCCTCGTTCTCGTTGGCCCGGCTGTTGGGCAAGGTCATGGCGTAGTTCACCACCGTGTCGGCCATGGCCATGCTGCTCTGGCCGAGGCCGAAGATGGCACCGGCACCCTGGCGAGCCATTTCCACACCGTATGCCTTGGACATGGCCTCGCGGCTATGCTCACGCAAGGCGTGGGCAATCTCGTGCCCTACCACTGCGGCAATTTCCGCATCGGTGAGCTTGAGCTGATCGATCAGCCCGGTGTAAACGATGATCTTGCCGCCCGGGCCGCAGTTGGCGTTCAGTTCGTCACTCTTGATCACGTTGACTTGCCAGTCCCACTGCGCGGCATCCGGGCGGAATTTGGGCGCCTGGGCAATCAGGCGGTTGGCAATGGCCTGCACACGCCTGGCATCGGCACTGGACTTGTCGAGCACACCCTTGCTCGATGCTTCACCCAGGGTCTGCTGATACGACTGGGCGTACATCTGATTGACCTCGTCGGTCGAGAGCATGCTGAACATGTACTGCTGGCGCTCGACGCCAACAGCACCGCCGCTGGTGGTATTCACCGCCTGGCAGCCGGCCAGCAGGATGCCAGCACTCAACAGGCTGACGACAAAAGACTTACGCATGAAAACACTCCCTTTTTACATGCGCCGTATCCTAGGCCGAGTCGCCAGTGGCTGCCATAGCCGCAGGGAAGATTTTCGTCGCCTGTACCGATCCCTTCGCGGGCAAGCCCGTCCGCACAGGGGAACACGACCGTTGTAGGAGCGGGCTTGCCCGCCAAAGGACCGGCGCAGACAACCTATCAAGCCGGGGTCAAACACTCCGGCGCATCCAGCTTCGGGTCATTGACGAAATTGGCCAAGGCTCGCTCACGCAACGTCGCCGGCGGGCTGGCCAGCAGCTCGTGCAAACGGGCAACCGGCGTGTCCGGGTCAAGCCAGGCCGCCTGCCCCGCTTCGTCGAGGATGAGCGGCCGGCGCTGGTTCATGGCGGCCTGGGTCACCACCGCGCAACTCAGCCATACCTGGTCCTGCACCGGGTAGGCTTCCCAAACCGCCGCAAAGTACAACGACGCGCCCTCCCCCGGGGTCAACCAGAACGGGCGTTTGCGCACGTTGCCACGCCATTCGTAAAAGCCGTTGGCCGGCATCAGGCAGCGACGCTGGCGAAATGCATCGCGAAACATCGGTTGCTCGGCCAGCGTTTCGGCCCGGGCATGGGCGGGGGTACGGGACAGGTCGGTGAGCCAGGCCGGGGTCAACCCCCAGCGCGCCTTGGCCAGTTGCTGTTGGCCGTCAAGCTGACGCTGGATCAGCACCGACGCCCCAGGCGATATATTCCATTGGGCCGGCTGGCCGACGGGGAAGCCCGGCAGACTGGCAAGGGCCTGGGGCCAGCGAAACAGGGCGTAACGTCCACACATGGGCGAATTCAGAACCTAGCAGATCAAGGTACCGGGGACATCCTCCGGTTCGTCGCCAACCAATGGCTGGGCATCATTGTACGCATCGATCAGACGCCGTGCGCATTCGGCCTGCTCATCAGCGACAATGAGCCCCAGCAGCCCCTGCAAAGGCAGCTCGCCGGCAGCACCGAGCAGGTCACGGCCGACCACATGTACCTCGATCCCTTCGCTGGCAAGCATGCCCGCCAGCATTTGCGCCTCGAGCAGGCTTTCCGGTTCATAGATGCGCTGCATCAGGTGTCGTCCTCGCGGCGGACTTCAAGCATCCATTCGTCACCGTGCACCTGCAGAATGCACACCACAGGCTGGCAGCACACCTGGCAATCCTCGGTATAAACCTGGTCGCCAGCAGATAGATCGACGGTAGTTTCCACACGTTCGCCACAATAAGGGCAATCATAGAAGTCGGTTTCCAGCATCGCGGCCTCCGCAGTGACTTATGCGTATAATTGCCGGTCTGTTTACAGGGTCTGTGTGCGTCCGAGCCGTTTTTCGGAGCCCGTCCCTACCTTATTACCCTAGCCGTTTCCAACAAGAGAGCATGATGGGCGAATTCGATGCCATCCGACCATACGACGACGCTGAGGTCCCTGCCGTTCTGGCACGCCTGCTCAGCGACCCGGCATTCCTCGATATCCTCACCCACTTCCGCTTTCCGCGGGCGGCCGGTGCTCTCGGCTGGTTGCTCAAGCCCTTGATTGCACGCCGCCTGCGCAAGGAATTCGCCGGCGTTACCTGTGTCTCGACCTTGCAGGACAAAGTCGAGTACTACGTCGACCAGACCATCGATCGCGCCACCGACGGCGTCACCTACTCGGGTGTGGAACAGCTCAAGGCCGGCACCGCCTACCTGTTCCTGGCCAACCACCGTGACATCGTCATGGACCCGGCCTTCGTCAACTATGCGGTGTACCACGCCGGCCTGCCCACGCCGCGCATCGCCATTGGCGACAACCTGCTGCAAAAGCCCTTTGTCAGCGACATGATGCGCCTGAACAAGAGCTTCATCGTGCACCGTTCGATCAGCGGGCGACGCGAAAAACTGGCTGCTTACCAACTGCTATCGGCCTACATCAACCACTCGATCCGTAACGATGCCACCTCGATCTGGATCGCCCAGGCCGAAGGTCGGGCCAAGGACGGTGACGACCGCACCGACTCGGCGATCCTCAAGATGTTCCACATGAGCCGCAAGGACGAGCCGTTCGGTGCAGTGATCCAGAGCCTGAACCTGACCCCGGTGTCGATCAGCTACGAGTACGACCCGTGCGACCAGGCCAAGGCCCGGGAGCTGTACATCCGCGCCACCACCGGCACCTACAAGAAGGCGCCGGGCGAAGATGACAACAGCATTGCCAAAGGCATTACCGGCTACAAGGGCCGCGTGCACATCAACTTTGCGCCGCCAGTAACCGAATACCACGAAGACACCAAGCAGCTGGCTGCGGAGATCGACCGGCAGATTCTGGGGGGCTACCGACTGTTCCCGGTGCATTACCTGGCGTATGCGATGTGGGAGGGCAAGGACGAAGCCCTGCAGGTGCCAAGCGCTGAGAAGGTGTTCCCGGCGGATGAGCTGGCCAAGGCCAAGGAAGAATGGCAACGGCGTCTGGATGCCTGCCCGCAAGAGCAGCGGCCTTACCTGGTGTTGCAGTATGCGACGCCGGTGCGCAACCAGTACCAGGTCAGACAGCAGGCACCTGTAGCCTGATCAGGTTCGGGGCTGCCTTGCGGCCCCGATGGTTCTCAGACCCAGGTGCTGAACCAGGACAGCAGCAGCGCCATCGCCAGGCACGAAAAGCCAAGAATGTAGAAGTATTTCGGCACCCGAAGGTCGAACGCGTCCACGACCCCCTCGTCTGCTGCCATGTACTCGCGGGTTTCGGCCTCGCGCCGCCGAGCACTGTGCAGCAGCAAACCGCCCGGGCAGGTCAGCAGCAGCGCCAGCAGGTTGATCAGCTTGGTGGGGTGGGCGGCCAGGAACCCCCAGAGCACTTGCAAGGACATCACGCAACCTCGGTGTGAGCAACGGCAAAGGCCAGCATTCTACCCAAGTCGCACCTTGGTGCCCGGCCTTGGCGACAAACTGTCATTAAATTTCATCTGTCATCCGCTCGTCATCAATACAGGCGACCCTGTCGGCCTTTTCATGGCCCGGAGCCTTTTCATGTTGCACGCCGAAAACCAGGACCGCCTCTACCTCGTTGCCCAGAGCGATGAACAACAGGCGTTGATCGATGGTTTTGCCATCAATGTGCAGGACCGCCAGTGGCTGGTCTACTGTGCGCTTGGCGGGCACGCGCATGAGGATTTGCCCGAAGTGCATGCAGGCACAGGATTCAGCTTGCTGGATTTCCACATAGAAGCTGCGTGAGCCTGCGCCGACCGGACAATAAAAAACCCGCGGCCTGTCACTCAGGCAGCGGGTTTTCTTGTACAACCTGAAGCTTACTGACCGAGCACCTGCCCGATGCTCGGGTCCTTGAACAGGCGGGTCAGGGCATCGCTCAGCACATCACCCACCAGCTGGTTATTGGTGTCCTGATTCGGCGCCATGCCGAAACGCTGGTCCAGCGAAGCGCCATAACGGCCGCTGTAACGGCGGCCACCATTGGTCACATCAGCACGGAAGGTGGCGCCGATGGTGGCCTCGGTCACGTAAAGGTTGTCTTTGGGCGACTGGTACTTCAGCTCAGCCAGGGTCACGGTCAGCTGCGGTGCATTGCCGGCGTTCGGGGTCGGGGTGAAGCCGAGCAGGCGCACAGCCGCTTCAGCCTGAGCCTGCAGCTTGGGCACCACGTCATTACCGCTGACACTGATGGTGCTGGTCTCGGGGTACATGCCACCGCGGGTACCCAGGGACTGCGAAGGCCGCCCATCCACTACCCGGACCACTACCGGCTGGCCATGGCCGACCGGGGCCAGCTGGGCCTTGAGCGTGGGTTGCGGATTGAGTTGTTGCGGGCTGTGGGCACAACCGACCAGGCTGAGGCTGGCCACGGCGATCAAACCGAACAACAGACGTTGCAACATGCGCGTTTCTCCAGAAAATGCGGCAAAGGCCCACAGTATACCCAGCCAGGCACAGACCAGTCATCGGCCCGCCCCGGTTGTCACAATCGTTTCATGGCCACTCCCTTATCCTTGCGCCAAGCCCTAACGCAAAGGACTCGCCGCCATGGCCTCGCTCTGGACTCTGCTCTTCCAACGGCCGCGCCACAACGCTTATGCCCGCCTTGACGCTGATGGCAAATGCCTGGCCTTCAAGCAATGCAGCCAGGCACCAAGCGGCATCGACTGGGTGCAGGTCAGCGAAATTCAGCTAGCCTGGCTGGGGCGCGAGCTGCCCATCGAAGCCCGGGTTTGCGCCCGCGCAAGCCGCCGTTGGCACCAGCGCCTCCTCGCTGTCTGACAAACGCTGCAATAAAAACCACGAATGGCGACATTTCTGCCCGCGACATCGCTATAATCTCCCCCCGATTATAAGGACGTCTCCTGATCGGGCCCCGCATCCGCCGATTGACCCCGGCAACTTCACCGCTTCGCCCACAGAGAGCCTTCCACTCAGGTCTTGCATCGGCTGTCGTGCCTGTTTTTCCGGCCCTTCACACTGCATGAACCTGCGGGTTGCCATCGCGCAGTCCCCTTTTGAGGTTCACGTCTCCAAAAGAGCGTGAAAAAACGGTTTTCACAACTTCACAAGAGTGTGGCGAGCAAATGAACAGTCTGGCATGTGCAAAAGCGGCAGATGTGTCCCGAACAGCCCTGAACAGGCGGCAGATGCGCTCATCCTGTATGAGTGTCTGAACCGTTCCATAACGCACGCACGACACCTTGACCATAAGTCGAATTGCCGCACCTGTGGCAAACGGCGTTCAATACCCGAACCCGAAGACTGATTGGCGGTGTCCGCGGAAGTTGCAAGAACTGCGAAAAGTCGGACATGGCGACCCTGGCAACCCCAGGTCCTATGCTGTCAATTAGGTAGCTGTAGATTGTGGAGACGCGTTAAATGGCGCAGAACGAATCGGTTGATGTGGTACTGGTAGGCGCGGGCATCATGAGTGCCACCCTGGCCGTACTGCTGAAGGAGCTTGACCCGACCCTGAAGCTTGAGGTCGTCGAGGCGATGGACTCCGGGGCCGCGGAAAGCTCCAACCCCTGGAACAACGCAGGCACCGGCCACGCCGGCCTGTGCGAGCTGAACTACACGCCGCAGGCCGCCGATGGCAGCATCGACATCAAGAAGGCCGTGCACATCAACACCCAGTTCGAGGTTTCGCGCCAGTTCTGGGCCTACCTGTGCAAGAAGGGCAACTTCGGCTCGGCGCGTGCCTTCATCAACCCTGTCCCGCACCTGAGTTATGTCGAGGGTGACAAGGGTGTTTCCTTCCTCAAGAAGCGCTTCGAGCTGCTCAAGCAGCACCATGCCTTCGCCGAGATGGAATACACCGAAGACAAGGCCGTGATGAACGACTGGATGCCGCTGATGATGCCTGGCCGCCCGGCCGACCAGCACATCGCCGCTACCCGCGTGGCCAAAGGCACCGACGTGAACTTCGGCGCACTGACCAACAAGCTGCTCAAGCTGCTGGGCGACTCGCCGGACGCGCAGGTCAAGTACAGCAAGAAGGTTGTCGGCCTGCGCCGTAACGGCAGCGGCTGGACCGTGAGCATCAAGGACGTCAACAGCGGCGGCAGCCGTGAAGTCGACGCCCGCTTCGTCTTCCTCGGCGCTGGTGGCGCGGCTCTGCCGCTGCTGCAGTTGTCCGGCATTCCGGAAAGCAAAGGCTTCGGCGGCTTCCCGGTCAGCGGCCAGTGGCTGCGCTGCGACAACCCGGAAATCGTCAAGCAGCACCAGGCCAAAGTGTATAGCCAGGCCGCCGTAGGCGCCCCGCCGATGTCGGTACCGCACCTGGACACCCGCGTCGTGGACGGCAAGACTTCGCTGCTGTTCGGCCCCTATGCCGGCTTCACCACCAAGTTCCTCAAGCACGGCTCGCTGATGGACCTGCCGCTGTCGGTGCGCATGGGCAACATCGGCCCGATGCTGGCTGTGGCCCGCGACAACATGGACCTGACCAAGTACCTGGTCAGCGAAGTGATGCAGTCGATGGAGCAGCGCCTGGAAGCCCTGCGTCGCTTCTATCCGCAGGCCAAGGCCGAGGACTGGCGCCTGGAAGTGGCTGGTCAGCGTGTGCAGATCATCAAGAAAGACCCGAAGAAAGGCGGCGTGCTGCAGTTCGGTACCGAGCTGGTCTCGGCCCAGGACGGCAGCCTGGCCGCACTGCTCGGCGCATCGCCGGGTGCCTCGGTAACCGTATCGATCATGCTGGAACTGATTGAGCGCTGCTTCCCCGAGCAGGCCAAGGGTGCCTGGGCTGCCAAGCTCAAGGAAATCTTCCCGGCTCGCGAGAAGACCCTGGCAACCGATGCTGCGCTGTACCACAAGATCAGTGCCGATAACGACGCGGCCCTGGACCTGGCAGAAAGCAGCCCGGCGGCCAAGCATTACGCCTGAACTGCCTGCTAACGAAAAAACGCCCCTCGGGGCGTTTTTTGTGCCTGGAGACCTATCAGCCTGTGCCGGCCTCTTCGCGGGCTTGCCCGCTCCCACAGGTTCGGCGCTGCCCTCATCCCTGTGGGAGCGGGCGAGCCCGCGAAAGGGCCAGCACAGGTTGAAGATCAACCGCGGGCTTTATCGATGATCTCGATGTACTCAGGTGCATTGCGCTGGTCGGCAATCTGCTCGACGAAGGTTTTGCCGTGCTCGTCCTTGCCATCCAGGTCCAGGCCAGCTTCGACGAAGAAGCCTACAAAGCGCTCGAAGTCGCCAACGCGCAGGCCACGGTAGGCCTTGACCAGCTTGTGCAGCGACGGCGAAGTCACACCATCGGCCGGCTCGAACTGAAGGAACGACTTGACGTAGTCGTCGCTGATTTCGTCACCGATTACCTGTTTCTTGTCTTTACGCATTGCCGACTCCAACTGGACCATCACTGAATTTCGAAGGCCGGCAGTTTACCCCCCGCAGGCTTCGCGCCTCAACGCGTACGTACCGTCCCGGTGTGCAGGTCGGCCCAGATGTGGCCGTTGCCGTAAGTCAGAAACTGCACGTACAGGGTTTCGTTACGCAGCAGGTCCATGACCACCCGGTAGTTGCTGACCGGGTAATTCAGGCTCAAGGTACGGGTTTTATCGTCATACACTGGCTTTTTCAGGCTTTTGGCTGCCTCACCATCGAACGTCAGCAGCACCTGGGCAATGGTCGCACCCTTGCTCAGCGGCTTGCCCTTCAGACGCACCTGCAATGACGATGTGATCGGGATCGGTTGCTGATCGGACTGGCGCTGGGCCCCTACGACCACCGAATAGTCAGTCACCTGCAGCAATTGCTGGCTGGTCGGCGCTTCCTGGCGCAGGGACTGGTCATCAGGTGGCAGGAACTGACTGTGCAGCGGTGCGGCAGCGAGCGGCATACTGACCGCCAGCAGGAGGGGAAGAATCGCACGCATGTGAGGCTCCTTGTCTGAAGGAGCACTCTAGCACGCCGGGTACAGCCGATATCAATCGAACTGCGCGCGCATCCAGGCCAGGTAATCGGCCACACCGGCTTCACCCTCGCGCGGCGCCCAGTGTGCGTGCTCACCCTCGCCCACCGGTCGGTATGGCCCAGCCTTGCACTCGAACAACATACTGTCCGGCTCCAGCACCACCAAGCCATGGTAGATACCAGGCGCCAGATCCACACCCAGACAGTCGCCACCGGCCTGCAGCACCCGCTTGTCAGTGACCGCGCCTTGCTCATCGAAGATCAACAGGCCAAAGCGCCCCTTGAGCGCTATCAAGGTTTCAGCCTTGTCGGCGCTCAAATGGCGATGCGGCGGAATGTAGGTGCTCGGTTGCAGCCCGACCGCCATGCGATGGCACGGATCTTCCATTTCATGGAAGGTGTGATGCTGCCGCCCGCGCGGGTTGGCAGTAGCCTTTTCGGCCAGCCCGGCGAACAGCGATTGGTCGATGAACGCAGGCTGGCGCACGGTTACAGCCCCTTTACGGCGAAGATGCCGTTAGCGTTGCGCCAGTAACCTTTGTAGTCCATGCCGTAACCGAAGATATAGCGATCAACACAAGGCAGGCCCACATAGTTGGCTTTGAGGTCAGGGCTTGCCTTGCGGTCGTGGTCCTTGTCGATCAGCACAGCGGTGTACACCGAGCGGGCGCGGGCATGCTTGCAAAACTCGATGATGGCGCTGAGGGTGTGCCCTTCGTCGAGGATATCATCGACGATCAACACGTCACGGTCGATGAACGACACTTCCGGCTTGGCCTTCCAGAAAAGCTCGCCACCGCTGGTCTGGTTGCGGTAGCGGGTAGCGTGCAGGTACGAAGCTTCCAGCGGGAACTGCAGGTGGGTCAGCAGTTTGCCGGAGAAGATCAGGCCGCCGTTCATCACGCAGAACACAACCGGGTTCTTGTCGTGCAGGTCCTTGCAGATCTGCTCGCCGACTTTGGCGATGGCCGCTTCGACTTCGGCTTCGGTGTACAGGCAGTCAGCTTCACGCATGACTTGACGGATATGCTCGAGATCGGCGGACATGGCGCTCTCCGGGGGTGCATTTTGGAAAAGCGGGCAAAGGTACGCATCCGCTCGTCACAGATCAAGCATTTATGGACTAACGTCCAGAATGACCAGACGACAGCACAGGCTGAATAGATTAATCTAGCGCGGTTTTTTTGCCCGCCTTTCGGAGCCCCCCTATGCCCACTCGTGAGATCCGCCATCCGCTGATCCGCCACAAGCTCGGCCTGATGCGCCGTGCCGATATCAGTACCAAAAACTTTCGCGAACTCGCCCAGGAAGTCGGCGCGCTCCTGACGTATGAAGCCACCCAGGACCTGCCCCTCGAAACCTACGAGATCGACGGCTGGTGTGGCAAGGTCTCGGTTGAAAAAATCGCCGGCAAGAAGATCACTGTAGTGCCGATCCTGCGCGCCGGCATCGGCATGCTCGACGGCGTGCTCAGCCTGATTCCGGGTGCCAAGGTCAGCGCCGTCGGCGTTGCCCGTAACGAAGAAACCCTCGAAGCCCATACCTACCTGGAAAAGCTCGCGCCGGACATCAACCAGCGCCTGGCCCTGATCATCGACCCGATGCTGGCCACCGGCGGCTCGATGGTTGCCACCATCGACCTGTTGAAAAAGGCCGGCTGTAAAGAGATTCGCGCCATGGTCCTGGTCGCCGCGCCAGAAGGCATCGAGGTGGTGGAAAAAGCCCACCCGGACGTGAAGATCTACACCGCCTCGATCGACCAGCGCCTGAACGAACACGGCTACATCGTGCCTGGCCTGGGCGATGCCGGTGACAAGATCTTCGGCACCAAGCAAAAGGACGCCTGACCATGCAGGACGGCTTCAACGACCCGCTCTGGCGCCAGGTCGTTTCGGGCGCGCAGATGCTCTTCGTGGCATTCGGCGCGCTGGTGCTGATGCCCCTGATCACCGGCCTCGACCCGAACGTCGCGCTGTTCACCGCCGGCATCGGCACGCTGCTATTCCAGCTGGTCACCGGTCGTCAGGTACCCGTGTTCCTGGCCTCGAGCTTTGCCTTCATTACGCCGATCATCCTCGCCAAAGGCCAGTTCGGCCTTGCCGAGACCATGGGTGGTGTAATGGCTGCTGGCTTCGTGTACACCTTCATGGGGCTGATGGTCAAAGTCAAAGGCACCGGTTTCATCGACCGCATGCTGCCGCCGGTAGTGATCGGCCCGGTGATCATCTCCATCGGCCTGGCCATGGCACCGATCGCCGCCAACATGGCGATGGGCAAAGGTGGGGACGGTACAGCACTGATGCCGTACAAGACGGCCATGCTGATCTCGATGCCAGCGCTGCTGACAACCTTGATCGTTGCCGTATTCGGCAAAGGTATTTTCCGCCTGGTTCCCATCATCTCCGGCGTGCTGGTGGGCTTTGCCCTGTCGTTCGCCTTTGGCGTAGTCGACACCGCCAGGATCGCTGCCGCACCGTGGCTGGAAATCCCCAATTTCACCGCCCCTGCGTTCAACTGGCAGGCCATTCTGTTCATCGTCCCGGTTGCTCTGGCGCCGGCGATCGAGCACATCGGCGGGGTGATCGCAGTGGGCAGCGTGACCGGCCGTGACTACCTGAAAAAGCCCGGCCTGCACCGGACTTTGCTGGGCGACGGCCTGGCCACCACTGCTGCCGGCCTGTTCGGCGGCCCGCCCAACACCACCTACGCCGAAGTGACCGGCGCGGTGATGCTGACCAAGAACTACAACCCGAAGATCATGACCTGGGCGGCGGTCTTCGCCATTACCCTGGCCTTCATCGGCAAGTTCGGCGCGCTGCTGCAGAGCATCCCGGTGCCGGTGATGGGCGGCATTTTGTGCCTGCTGTTCGGCTCGATTGCAGCGGTGGGCATGAACACCATGATCCGCCACCAGATCGACCTGGCCGAAGCACGCAACCTGGTGATCGTCTCGGTGACACTGGTGTTCGGTATCGGCGGCGTGCTGATCGGCAGCGGTGACGGTCCGGATGACTGGGGCCTGAAGGGCATCGCCCTGTGCGCCATTGTGGCTATTGCCCTGAACCTGATTCTGCCGGGCAATGATGGCTGGAAGCACAAGAAGCTGGATGTATAACCGGTCGGAAGGGGCCGCCACACGGCCCCTTTGATTCAGGCCTTTTCACACATATCAGCCAACACCCTGACCCACTCCGGGTGATCATTCAGGCACGGCACCAGCACCAGCTCCTGGCCGCCAGCCTCGACAAACTGCTCGCAGCCACGCATGCCAATCTCTTCCAGCGTCTCGATGCAATCCGCCACAAACGCAGGGCACATCACCAGCAGCTTCTTCACCCCGGCCTTGGCCAGCTCATCCAACCGCGTCTCTGTGTAAGGTTCGATCCACTTGTCCCGCCCCAGCCGCGACTGGAACGATACCGACCATTTGCCATCAGGTATGCCCATGCGCTGCGCAAAGGCCTTGGCCGTAGCCAGGCATTGCCCGCGATAGCAAACCGAACGTACTTCGGCAGGTGCACCGTGGCAGCAATCGGCAGCACGCAGGTCGTGCTTGACCCCCTTCGGAAACAGCTTCTTCAGGTGCCGTTCCGGCAAGCCATGAAAGCTCAGCAGCAGGTGGTCGTAACCCTGCTCCAGGTACGGCCGGGCGCTGGCTGCCAGCGCCTCGATGTACGCCGGGTGCTCGTAGAACGGCTGCAACACGCGCATCTGCAACGGCAACTGCCGCTCGCTGACCGTCTGTTTTGCCTGCTCGACCACAGTGGTCACCGTACTGTCGGCGAACTGTGGATAAAGCGGTGCCAAAGTCACCTTGCGCACACCTTGAGCGGCCAACCGCGCCAACACATCAGGCAAGGCCGGCTGGCCGTAGCGCATGGCAATTTCCACCGGGCCATGGGGCCAGTGCTCGACCATCGCGGCCTGCAGGCGACGGGTCAGCACAACCAAAGGCGAGCCCTCCTCCCACCAGATCGAAGCGTAGGCATGTGCCGACTGCTCCGGGCGCTTGACCAGGATCAGTGACACCAGCAAGCGCCGCACCGGCCACGGCAGGTCGACCACGTACGGGTCCATGAGGAACTGGTTGAGGTAGCGGCGCACATCGGCCACCGAGGTGGAGGCCGGGGAACCAAGGTTGACCAGCAGCAGGGCGTGATCGGTCATGCAGCGTCCTATGTCAGAGGCGACTGGACAGGTTGTCCAGCGCCGATTGCAGATCGTTGAAGCGGAAGGTGAAGCCGGCTTCCAGCAAGCGTACCGGGCGCGCCCGCTGGCCTCCCAGCAGCAAGGTCGACATCTCGCCAAGGCCCGCCTTGAGCAGCAATGCCGGCACTGGCAGCAGCGCCGGCCGATGCAGGGCACGGCCCAGTCGCCTGGCAAACTCACGGTTGCGCACAGGCTCCGGGGCACAAGCATTATAAGGACCGCTGGCATCCTTGTGCTGCAAGAGAAAATCAATCAGGGCGACCTGGTCATCTATATGAACCCAGGGCATCCACTGACGCCCGTTGCCCAAAGGCCCGCCCAGCCCCAGCTTGAAGGGCATGCGCAGGCGCGACAAAAAGCCGCCGTCACTGGCCAGCACCAGGCCGGTACGGACCAGTACCACGCGGATCCCCTGGGCTTGCGAACGCTGGGCGGTCTCTTCCCAGGCAATGCACAACTGGCTGGCGAAATCTTCACGCACCGGGGGTGAAGCCTCGGTCAGTTCACG
This sequence comes from Pseudomonas sp. LTR0, assembly GCF_036630035.1. Taxonomy (NCBI): domain Bacteria; kingdom Pseudomonadati; phylum Pseudomonadota; class Gammaproteobacteria; order Pseudomonadales; family Pseudomonadaceae; genus Pseudomonas; species Pseudomonas sp. LTR0. The sequence continues at coordinate 753,057 of NZ_CP123734.1, read as the reverse complement.
TTCGCCGCCGTCTCCGTACCAACCTACCGCAGAGCCGGAGATCAACACCTCCGGGCGCTGCTCACGGGTGCCCAGCCAAGCCAGCAATTGCTCGGTAAGGGTGACACGGCTGGCCCACAACAAGTTGCGCCGGGCGGCCGTCCAGGGCCTGTCGGCAATCGGCGCACCGGCAAGGTTGACCACCGCATCAAGATGATCATCGGCCTCCAGCTGCTCCAGGCGGGCGATGCCACGTACCCCGCTACCACAAATCTTCGCCACCTGTTCAGGACGCCGGCTCCAAACCGTAAGCCGATGCCCTTGGCCAAGCCAGTACTGGCATAGATGCTTGCCAATCAAACCGGTGCCACCTGTCAGCAATATATGCATGGCTGTGTCCTCGCAGAGTGCGGCGGTGGTCTATTTTTAACATCAAGGCACTTTCTTGACCCGACGCTCTCGGATAAACATAGGCCAACCTGTTCGCCACACGGAATAACCTTATACATAATTTGTGCATTGTACAGGTTTGCCTGACAGCGTAGTCTGCTCACAGCAAGGTTTGAAGAGGCCATCATGACAGTACCTATCGCCATCATCGGGGCCGGCATCGCCGGCTTGTCAGCCGCCCAGGCCTTGCAGAAGGCCGGGCAATCCGTGCACTTGTTCGACAAAGGCCACGGCAGTGGCGGGCGCATGGCCAGCAAGCGCAGCGAGGCCGGCGCGCTCGACCTCGGAGCCCAATACTTCACGGCCCGTGACCGTCGCTTTGTCGATCAGGTGCAGCAATGGGTGGCCGCTGGCTGGGCCGAGCAGTGGAAGCCTCAGCTGTACAACTACCTTGATGGCGAACTCACCCCCTCCCCCGACGAGCAGACGCGCTGGGTGGGCGTGCCACGCATGAGCGCCATCACCCGAGGCTTGCTCAAGGACGTCACCGTCAACTTCGGCTGCCGCATCGCGGAAGTGTTTCGCGGCAAGCAGTACTGGCACCTGCAGGACACCGAAGGTTGCAGCCACGGCCCCTACAGCCGTGTAGTGATCGCCGTCCCGGCACCGCAGGCCACGCCACTTCTGGCCGCCACACCGAAGCTGGCTGCCGTGGCCGCTGGCGTGCAAATGGAGCCTACCTGGGCCGTCGCCCTTGCCTTCGAGGCACCGCTGGATACGCCAATGCAAGGCTGCTTCGTGCAGGACAGCCCGCTGGGCTGGCTGGCCCGCAATCGCAGCAAGCCCGGCCGCGATGAGCACCTGGACACATGGGTACTACACGCCACGTCAGACTGGAGCCGGCAGCACATCGACCTGCCCAAGGAAGAAGTCATCGAACAGCTGTGGGGCGAATTCGCCGAGCTGGTCGGCTGCGTGGTACCGCCGCCCACCTTCGCCCTCGCCCACCGCTGGCTCTATGCCCGCCCCAGCAGCAACCATGAGTGGGGGGCACTGGCGGATGCTGACCAAGGCTTGTACGCCTGTGGGGACTGGTGCCTGTCCGGCCGCGTCGAGGGCGCCTGGCTCAGTGGCCAGGAAGCAGCTCGGCGCTTGCTCGAACACCTTGAGTGATGCAGAACTATACAAAAATACTAGTTTGCATAACTTCAGCGCTGTGCTGAAATAAACCTGTACAAGATTTGCGTCACGTACAGGTTTATTTTCGGAGGCAGCCATGCACGACCCTTCCGTACACAGCAAGCCACGCATCGCCATCAGCGCCTGCCTGACCGGGCACAGCGTGCGCTACAACGGCGGCCACAAGGCTTCCGACCTGTGCCGTAAACAGCTGGAACATCACTTCGACTGGCTACCCGTGTGTCCGGAAGTGGCAATCGGCCTGGGTATTCCCCGTGACCCGATTCGCCTGGTCGGCAACCCCGAACAGCCCGAAGTGGTCGGCACCCGCGACCCCGGCAAGGACCTGACCGACCCGCTGCGCACCTATGGTGAGCAGATGGCCAACGAACTTGACGACATCTGCGGCTACATCTTCATGCAGAAGTCTCCTTCTTGCGGCCTGGAACGGGTAAAGGTCTATCAGGACAATGGCCACCCGGCCGTGCATGGCGGCCGTGGTGTCTATGCCCAGGCTTTCTGCGCGCTGCGCCCGGACCTGCCAGTAGAGGAAGAAGGCCGTCTGCATGACCCCGTGCTGCGCGAAAACTTCATAAGCCGCGTTTACGCCTACGCCGACTGGCAGCGCCTGTTGGCCGAAGGCCTGAACCGTGGTGCTCTGGTGCGCTTTCATTCGCGCTACAAGTATTTGCTGATGGCCAACAACCCCCAGGCCTATCGTACCCTCGGCCGCCTGCTTGGCAGCATGAGCAGGGATGATGAACCACAGAGCATCGGCTCACGCTATTTCAGCCAGCTGATGCAGGCCCTGCGCCGCTGTGCCAGCCGCGGCACCCACAGCAATGTGCTGCAGCACCTGAGCGGTTACTTCAAGGATGCCCTGACGCAGCAGGACAAGGCTGAGTTGCAGGCAGTCATCGGCCAATACCAACAAGGCGTGGTACCACTGGTAGTGCCACTGACCCTGCTCAAACACCATTTGCGCAAGCACCCAGACCCCTACTTGCAGCAGCAAGCCTACCTGCAACCGCACCCCGAGAGCCTGGGCTTGCGCAATGCGGTCTGAGGACTTGCTGCCCATCGGCGAACTGGCCCGTCGCACCGGCGTCAACCCCGTCACCCTGCGCGCCTGGGAGCGCCGTTATGGGTTGCTCAAGCCACAGCGCACCGCCAAGGGGCATCGCCTGTATCCACTTGAGCAGGTCGAACGCGTCGAGGCCGTCCTGGCCTGGCTGCAGCGTGGCGCGTCGGTCGGCCAAGTCCGCGAGTTGCTCGACAAACCTACCAGCACTCCACCAAAGGGTGACTGGCAAGCCAGGCAATTCCAGCTGATCGAGGCCATCGCCAGCCTGTCACAGCGCGCCCTCGACCAGCAACTTAACCAGGCCATGGCGCTGTACCCGGCGGTCACCCTGTGCGAGCAATTGCTGCTGCCGCTACTCGACATGCTCGACCTGCGCTGGCGCAATTACTTCAACGCTCGGCTGGAGCAGGTGTTTTTCCACAGCTGGCTACGCAGCAAGCTCGGTGCCCGCGTGTATCACGACAACCAGCTGCTGCAAGGCCCTGCCGTATTGCTGGCTGAAGACAGCGAACGCACCTTCAGTCCAGGCTTATGGTTGTGCGCCTGGCTGCTCACCAGCAACGGCTTCCCGGTCGAGGTACTCGAGCAGCCTGTCGCAGGCCCGCAATTGCTAAGCGCCGTCAACGTGCTGAAACCACGCGCCTTACTCCTGCACCTCGGGCCACGCATCGACGACAAGGCGTTGCTGCGCACCCTGCAAGGCTTGCCGGTCCCCAAGCTACTGGGCGGTACCACGCTGGCGCTGCATGAAGCCCGCTTGAAGGCTTTTGAGCTTCCCGACCTTTTCCTGTTCGATACCCCGCAGGCGGCATTGCGCGTGCTTCAAGCCCACGATCGACAGCCTGTAGAGAAAACTCCCCCATGCACCTGACCTGGCTGCGCAGCGACCTGCGCATCGATGACAACACTGCACTCAGCGCCTCCACAGAGCGCGGCCCGACCATCGCCCTGTGGCTTGTCAGCCCCGGGCAATGGCAAGCCCATGACGATGCCGACTGCAAAGTCGACTTCTGGCTGCGTAACCTGAATGACCTGCGCCAATCACTGGAAAAGCTGAACATACCCCTGCTGATCCGCACAATCGAAACCTGGGACCAGGCACCACAGGCGGTGCTCGATGTCTGCCGCCAGCATCAGGTGCAAAGCGTGCACTGGAACGAGGAGTACGGCATCAATGAGCAGCGCCGGGATGATGCCACCCGGGCACTGCTGGAAAAGTCGGCCATCCAGGCACACAGCTACCTCGACCAGCTGTTCTTCCGTCCGGGTACCGTGCTTACCCGCAGTGGCGATTACTTCCAGGTCTTCAGCCAGTTCAAGAAAACCTGCCTGGAACATTTGCACCGCAGCCTGCCGGCCTTGGCCCGGCGAGTGAAGCGCCAGGCACCGTTGAACATCGGCAGCGATCCGGTCCCGCTACACGTAGAGGGATTCGGAACAACCACGCACACAGTGCGCGACCACTGGCCAGCAGGTGAGGCTGAGGCACAGTCCCGCCTGTCACGCTTCCTCGACGAAACCATCGACGACTACCAGCACTTGCGTGATTTGCCTGCCAAGCCCGGTACCAGCCAGCTTTCACCCTACCTGGCCGCCGGCGTGATCTCGCCCCGCCAATGCTTGCACGGTGCACTGGCCTGCAACCGGGGCGAGTTCGACAGTGGCAGCACGGGCGTGCAGACCTGGGTCAACGAGCTACTGTGGCGCGAGTTCTACAAGCACATCCTGAGCGGTTATCCACAGGTCTCCCGCCACCGCGCCTTCCGTGCCCAGACCGAAGCCCTGCCGTGGCGTGACGCCCCGGCAGACCTGGAGGCGTGGGAGCAGGGCCGCACCGGCTTCCCGATCATCGATGCCGCCATGCGCCAACTGCTGCACACCGGGTGGATGCACAACCGCTTGCGCATGGTCGTGGCCATGTTCCTCAGCAAGAACCTGCTGATTGACTGGCGCAAGGGCGAGCGGCACTTCATGCGCCACCTGATTGACGGCGACCTGGCCGCCAACAACGGGGGCTGGCAGTGGAGTGCGTCCACCGGCACCGATGCGGTGCCCTATTTCCGTATCTTCAACCCGATTTCGCAGTCGCAGCGCTTCGATCCTCAGGGGCATTTCATTCGCCACTGGGTACCAGAACTACAAGCGCTCGACGAAAAAGCCATCCATCACCCCATTAAATCGACGGACCTTTTCGGTAATACTGCTTACCTAAGTCCAATCGTAGATCTCAGCAGCAGTCGCCAGCGGGCCCTGGAAGCGTTCAAAGGGCTGCCACGCCGGCAGAATCAGGGGATAACGTCTTGAATAACTCACGCAGTTTCTGGGTTACGGGCGCAAGCAACGGACTTGGCTTGGCTTTGGTGAAGAGGATGCTCGAGGAAGGGCATCGCGTTGCCGCCAGCGGCAAGGATGGCGCTGCACTGGATGCTTTGGGGGCACGCTACGGCCGCCAATTGTTGCGTTTGCCGTGGCAGTTGCATGAAGAACAACAAATCACCCATGCATGCCAACAGATTTGCCATGCCTGGTGTTCGCTGGACGGTCTGATCATCAACACCGGCACCAGCGATTACCTGTCAGCCGATGTCAATGACGCTGAGCTGATCGAAACAATCGTCACTACCAACCAGCTTGCCGCAGAGCATTGCCTGGGCAAAGCGCTGCCGTTGCTGGCAAAGGGGCAGTCACCGCAGGTGATGGCGCTTTTCAACCGTTATTCGGCGTTGCAGCTGTTTGCACCGACACAGGTGACTGCGGGCTGGAACAACTTGCCGCAGTGGATGCGTGAGCAGCGCAAGGCCCTTGAGGAGCAAGGGGTAGCACTGACCATTGTAGGACCACAATCGCTGAAGGTAACGGTGACGTCGGCACAGGCGATACCGGAGGCGTGGACGCCCGACAGTGCCGCAGAGGAGTTATTGCGGCGGTGGCCTCAGCGAGAACCGGAACTGGTCCTGGAGACGCTGAACGTCAGTAGCCTGTGGCCACTGACGCGCTAACACCTGAATTCAGTACTACCCCCTTCGCGGGCATTGCCCGCGAAGGGGGGAATGCAGGTGAACTCAGAGCGCCATTCGGTAATGCAAGCTATAGCTTTCTACACCATCATTGGGCTCTTTGATGCCGGCGTTCGAGTAGTGAATCGCCCGCACCCCAATCTCATGCCCGCCGGCAAAGCGCAAACCAAAGCCGATGCGATCCTCGAACTGGAAAGCCGAACCCAGCTCGTTGCTTTCCAACTCGGTGCTGGAGAACGCCGCCACCCCGATCCCCGCTTCGATGTAAGGCTTCACCGACTCCCCGGCAAACTCATAGACGAACACTGGCGCGAAGGACAGGCTGTGATTGCTCGCGGTCTCGTCGCCATCCCAGTAGGTGTAGGCGCCATCCCAATAGCCGGTCAGCCGACCAACGCTGGTCTGCCACCAGCTCGCATCCCAGTTCGATTGCAGCCCTAGCCGGTAGACCATGGTCGAATCGCCGGTCTGCCCCACCGAAAACGAAACATCGGCAGCTTGTACCGACATCGATTGTCCCATAACAAAGGCAGCAGCCGCTGCCAAGCCGAGCAGTTTCCTCATGAGAAACATCCTTCTTCCTGATGCTGTTGTTAGTGTCCGCCTCATCTCAGGCAAAGCGGTAGAAAGCAGAAGTGGAACGATAGTTCAGCTGGTTTTCACGTTTTTTTCACAACGCAAAGCTTTGCACATCGCCGGACTTATGCCACAGCACAGGTAGGATTTTTCTTAGGATTTCTGGATCAGCGCTTGTCCAGAAGCGTGCAGCGCCAGCCGGGCCTTCGGCCAGCAGATCATTGGCACCCAACAGCCGTCGCAACTGACGCGCCACGGCCGCGCCGGTGTCGATGATGGCCACGTCCTCCGGCACCATACTGGCCAGCAATGGGCGAAGGAAAGGGTAATGGGTGCAGCCGAGGATCAGCGTATCGCAACCTGCTGCCAGCAGCGGCTGCACGTAACCTTGCAGCATCTGGCGCAACGCCGGGCTTGCAAGGTCACCGGTTTCGATCAGCTCGACCAGCCCTGGGCAAGGCTGGGTGATAACCCGTACGTCATTGGCGAAGCGGTCGAGCAAGGCTGCGAACTTGGCACTCTGCAGGGTACCGGTAGTGGCCAGCACACCGACCACGCCCGAGCGGGTGGCGGCTGCAGCAGGCTTCACAGCCGGCTCCATGCCCACCAACGGCCAGGTCGGATACAACTCTCGCAGGTCGGCCACTGCCGCCACCGTGGCGGTGTTGCAGGCCAACACCATGGCCTTTGCGCCTTGCTCATGGAAGAACCCGGCAATGTGCCGGCAGCGCTCGCGGATATAGTCCGGCGACTTCTCACCGTAGGGTATATGCCCGCAATCGGCCACATACAGTAACGTCTCATTGGGCAGCAGGCGCTGGATCTCGGCGAGCACCGACAAACCGCCAACCCCCGAGTCCATGACGCCTACCGGCGCCGAGCGCTCAGCCATCGCGCTTGCCACAGACCGTGCACGCCGGGTCGCGCTTGACACGAAGCTCGCGGATACGGGTACCTAGGGCATCAATCAACAGCAGGCGGCCGACCAACGGTTCACCGAAGCCCGCCAGCAGCTTCATCGCCTCCAGCGCCTGCAGGCTACCCACCAGCCCCACCAGCGGGCCAATGACGCCTGCTTCGCTGCAAGTCAGTTCAGCTTCGCTACCGTGTCCGTAAAGGCAGTGGTAGCACGGGCTGTAGTCGCGCCGCGGGTCGAACACCGACAGTTGACCTTCCAGACGGATTGCCGCACCGCTGACCAATGGCTTGCTGGCGGCGACACAGGCAGCGTTGACCGCTTCGCGGGTAGAGAAATTGTCGGAGCAGTCCAGCACCAGGTCGACCGCCGCCACCGCAGCCGCCAGCGAGTCCTCGTCCAGTGCCTGGCGGTGAGCAACCAGGCTGACTTCCGGGTTGATAGCCTGCAAACGCTGCAAGGCCGAGTCGACCTTGCTCATGCCGACGCTGGCACTGTCGTGGATTACCTGGCGTTGCAGGTTGGTCAGGTCGACGGTGTCGAAGTCGGCCAGGTGCAGCTCACCTACTCCGGCCGCGGCCAGATAAAGGGCAACTGGCGAGCCCAGGCCACCCAGCCCGACAATCAGCGCTTTGCTCTGCTTGAGCCGCAGCTGGCCATCAATGTCGATCTGAGCCAGCAGCACCTGGCGGCTGTAACGTAGCAGTTCCTGATCACTCAGCATGGCAGTCGCCCCAGGGTAATGCGTTCATGGCCGCCCAGGTCCGTGCGGCTGGCCACCTCGATAAAGCCATGTTCAGCCAGCAGAGCGCGTACCGCTGCCGCCTGATCGTAGCCATGTTCCAGCAGTAGCCAGCCACCAGGCAACAGGTGCGCTGGGGCCTGGGTAGCGATCACACGAAGGTCGTCCAGGCCATCGGCACCGGCCACCAGTGCACTGCTGGGTTCGAACCGCACGTCTCCGGTCGCCAGGTGCGGGTCTTCAGCAGCGATGTAGGGCGGGTTGCTGACGATGAGATCGAAACGCTCGCCGGCCAGGCTGTCGAACCAGTGGCTTAGCCGTACCCGAGCGTTGGCCAGGCCCAACCGCTGACGGTTGCGCTCGGCGAGGGCAGCAGCCTCCTCCACACGGTCAACCGCTGTCACCTGCCAGGCCGGGCGCTCGCTGGCCAGCGCCAGGGCGATGGCACCCGTTCCCGTACCCAGGTCAAGAACCTTGGCTGGCGAAGCGGGTTGCAGCTCAAGGGCCGTCTCGACCAGTAGCTCGGTATCCGGCCGCGGGATCAGGGTATGCGGCGCAACCTCCAGGTCGATCTTCCAGAAGCCCTGCAGCCCAAGGATATAGGCCACTGGCTCGCCGCCACGGCGGCGCTGCAGGTAGCTGGCATAGGTCTCGGCATCTTCGCTGCTGACGATACGCTCAGGCCAGGTGTGCAGGTAGCTGCGCGACTTACCGATGGCCGCAGCCAGCAGCAACTCGGCATCCAGGCGCTCAGTGGGCGATTCGGGCAACTGCGCGTTGCGCAACAGGCTGGCGATGACAGTCATCAGTCCCCCAAGGCGGCCAGTTGATCGGCCTGGTATTCGGCCAGCAGCGGTTCGATCACCGCGTCTACGCCACCGCTGAGGATGTCGTCCAGCGAATACAAGGTCAGGTTGATGCGGTGATCGGTCACCCGGCCCTGTGGGTAATTGTAGGTGCGGATGCGCTCGGAGCGGTCACCGGAGCCCACCAGCAACTTGCGCTCACTGGCAATGGCGTTCTGCGCGGCGCTGGTCTGCATGTCGTTCAGCTTGGCCGACAGCCAGGACATGGCACGGGCGCGGTTCTTGTGCTGCGAGCGCTCCTCCTGGCATTCGACCACGATACCGGTGGGCAAGTGGGTGATGCGGATCGCCGAGTCGGTCTTGTTGACGTGCTGGCCGCCGGCACCGGAGGCACGGTAGGTATCCACGCGCAGGTCGGCCGGGTTGATTTCGATGGCAGCCTGCTCGTCCGGCTCGGGTAGCACCGCCACCGTGCACGCGGAAGTGTGGACACGGCCTTGGGACTCGGTCTCGGGCACACGCTGAACCCGGTGTGCACCGGACTCGAACTTGAGCTTGCCGTAGACGTTCTCGCCCTCGACGCGGGCAATGATTTCCTTGTAGCCGCCGTGCTCGCCTTCGTTCTCGGACAAGATCTCCAGGCGCCAGCCGCGCTTTTCGGCGTAGCGCGAGTACATGCGGAACAGGTCACCAGAGAAAATGGCTGCCTCGTCGCCCCCCGTACCGGCGCGGATTTCGAGAAACACGTTGCGGCCGTCGTTGGGGTCTTTGGGCAGCAGCATGCGCTGCAGCTGCGCCTCCAGCGTCAGCAGTTGCTCCTTGGCTTCACGCACCTCTTCCACGGCCATTTCACGCAGGTCCGGGTCACTGTCCTTGAGCAGCGCCTGGGCGCCTTCGAGGTCGTCCTGGACTTTACGCCACTCTTTATAGGCAGCGTAAACCGGCTCGACCTCGGCATACTCACGGGAGTAGGCGCGAAAACGCGTCTGGTCGGAAATAACCTCGGCGTCACCGAGCAGGGCGGTGAGTTCTTCAAAACGGTCCTGGAGGATTTCCAGTTTGTTCAGCAGCGACGCTTTCATTGCGGGGATTTGTCCGTGGAGCCCTCGTTGAGGGCAAAGAGTTCCTGGGCCATGGCCAGCGCATCGAGGCGGCCCTCGGCCGAGAGCTTTTTCAACTGCACGCTGGGCGCATGCAGGAGTTTGTTGGTCAGGCCCCGGGCCAGTTGGGCCAGCACGTCTTCGGGGTTGCCGCCATTGGCCAGCAGGCGCAAGGCCTTTTGCAGTTCTTCGTCGCGAAGGCGCTCACTTTGCTGGCGATAGGCCCTGAGCACGTCCACCGCAGCCAGTTCGCGCAGGCGCAGCATGAAGTCTTCGGCGCCCACGGATACCAGCTCTTCGGCCGCCTGGGCCGCGCCCTGGCGGCTCTTGAGGTTTTCCGCCACTACATCGTGCAGGTCGTCGACGGTGTACAGGTAGACGTCGTCCAGCTCGCCGACTTCGGTTTCGATATCGCGAGGGACAGCGATGTCGACCATGAAGATCGGCTTGTGTCGGCGCTGTTTCAGTGCGCTCTCGACCGCGCCCTTGCCCAGGATCGGCAACTGACTGGCGGTGGAGCTGATCACGATGTCGCTGTTGGCCAGTTCCTGTGGGATGTCTGCCAGCAGCACGGCATGCGCACCGAACTGCTCAGCCAGGATGCTGGCGCGTTCCAGAGTACGGTTGGCCACCACGATACGACGTACGCCCTGCTCGTGCAGGTGGCGGGCGACCAGCGTGATGGTTTCGCCGGCACCGATCAGCAGGGCCTGGCTACGGCCCAGGTCGGCAAAAATCTGCTTGGCCAGGCTGACTGCGGCGAACGCTACCGAAACCGGGTTTTCACCGATGGCGGTGTCGGTACGCACCTGCTTGGCGGCGCTGAAGGTGGCCTGGAACAGGCGCCCGAGCAACGGCCCGACGGTACCGGCTTCGCGGGCCACGGCGTAGGCGGACTTCATCTGGCCCAGGATCTGAGGCTCGCCGAGAACCAGCGAGTCCAGGCCCGAGGCCACGCGCATCATGTGCTTCACGGCCTCGTGCTCTTCATGCACGTAGGCGCTGGCGCGCAGCTCGTCGAGGCTGAGGCGGTGATAGTCGGCCAGCCACTGCAGCACGGCGTCGGCGGACAGGTGGTCCTGCTCTATATAGAGCTCACTGCGGTTGCAGGTCGACAGGATCGCCGCCTCGCGGCTGGACGTCAGTCGGCAGAGCTGCTGCAGGGCGTCTACCAGCTGCTCTGGGGTAAACGCCACGCGCTCGCGTACGTCTACCGAGGCAGTCTTATGGTTGATACCAAGTGCAAGAAAGGCCATGCAAGGTCGCTGGTTGTGACGGGAAGCCGATAATTGTCCTCTTTCGCAGGTTTTAGAACAACCACCGTTCGCTATTGTGCTGATAGCGCTGCGGCTATCGCCGCTCGCGGGCCAGCATCAGCGTCGATTTCAGGTTTCACTCCCGCTTTTGATCTTCGCGACTTCAGGAGGCCGAAGAGAGGGGACCCCGGAGCGCAGCGCAGGGGCCGGATGATGGGAGCGCAGCGTTTTTTGGTGGGCTTGCCCCGTGACAACGGACGCCAAGAAGCTGGCTACAGAGCTAACTGCCTTAAGCCTTTTGCGAAAAGGTGAGTCAGCGTCGCCATCGCAAATGACGGTTCGCCTAGTCAAAACAGACCACTTTGCTTCTTGCTTCTTGCTTCTTGGATGTGAGCATCCACATCAAGTAGGTATTCATTCGCGAAGGTGGCGCGTAGTCACCTTTCCGCCCTTCCGGCGGGTTACTTTGGTCGTGGCCAAAGTAACCAAAACCGTCGGCTCCCATCATCCGGCCCCTACGCTGCGCTCCGGGGTCCCCTCGCTCCGGCCTTGCTCCCGGGAGGACCGCGCTGCAGGCCCCATCCTGGGGCCCAGCGCTTGACGGGCATCCATGCCCGTCACCTCCCTCCGCAAGCCCTGCGCTCGGCCTCCTGAAGTCGCAATCTGCGTCGCCTGAACTGCCGCGCGCTCAGAAGCAAAAGCCAAGAGCAAGAGCAACGGCGTTCTTACAGGTATACCAGGCCGAGGGCAGACTTGCCGGCGATATCCTTATCCAGATGACCGGGCAGAATCTCACCGAATGCATCGGCGGTGCCGGCCGATCACAGAGCTCGCTTTTCGCTTTTGATCTGGCTTCTAAGCGCGCGGTAGTCCAAGCAACGCAGATTGCGACTTCAGGAGGCCGAGTGGAGGCCTTGCGGAGGGAGATGACGGGCATGGATGCCCGTCAAGCGCTGAGGCCCCATGGATGGGGCCTGCAGCGCGTGCTCCCGGGAGCAAGGCCGGAGCGAGGGGACCCCGGAGCGCAGCGTAGGGGCCGGATGATGGGAGCCAACGGTTTTTGGTTCCTTTTTGCCACGACAAAAAGGGACCCGCCGTAAGGGCGGAAAGGTGAATTGGCGTCGCCATCGCAAACGGACTGTACGCCAGATCAAAACCGCCGCTTAAGCTTTTGGGCTTTGGGCTTTGGGCTTTGGGCTTTGGGCTTTGGGCTTTTGGGTTGTGCTTTCACATCGAGTAGACATTCATTCACGATATAGGCACCAAGTCACCTTTCCGCCCTTCCGGCGGGTTACTTTGGTCGTGGCCAAAGTAACCAAAACCGTCGGCTCCCATCATCCGGCCCCTACGCTGCGCTCCGGGGTCCCCTCGCTCCAGGCTTGCTCCCGGGAGGACCGCGCTGCAGGCCCCATCCTGGGGCCCAGCGCTTGACGGGCATCCATGCCCGTCACCTCCCTCCGCAATCCCTGCGCTCGGCCTCCTGAAGTCGCAATCTGCGTCGCCTGAACTATCGCGCGCTTAGAAGCAAAAGCAAGAGCAAAGTGGAAAAACCGTAATGCATGGTTCGTTCAAGAAAGACACGCTCGATAGCCTGCTGGTCGCGAAATTGGCCGGCCAGTTTCAATATCGCCCAGGCCAACTAAGCCGACCAAAGCGAGAAAACTCCTAAATATTTCCAGAGGACTTATCCACAAGCTTGTAGTCCATTTCCCAAATATATGCCCAGCTGTTGCCCTCCCCCCTTTCCGCGCCTAGCCTTGCCAATCACTGACGGGGCAAGTCCCGTCGTCACATCAATATTCCGTACCCACATCCTTGCCAAGGAGCGGTAAACATGGCTTTTGACGCGTATTTGCAAATCAGCGATATCCCAGGCGAAGCCTTGGACGAAAAGTACAGCAAGTGGATTGAAGTGACCGGTTATGACTTCGGTGTAAGCCAAAGCACCTCCGCCACCGCAAGCTCCGCCGGCGGCGCCAGCTCTGGCCGCACCGCAGCCAGCAACTTCACCTTCACCAAGTTTCTCGACAGCGCCAGTTGCAAACTGATGGAGGCCAGTTGTGCAGGCCAGCATTTCAAGGAAGTGAAACTCGCGCTGTGCCGCGCGGGCGGTGACAAGCTCAAGTATTACGAAATCATTCTCGAAGAAGTGATCATCGCCGACTACACCCAGAGCGCCGCCGATGGCGTGCCGATCGAGGTTGTTCAGCTCGACTACGGCCGAATCAAGACCACCTATACCCAGCAAAAACGCACCGACGGCTCCGGCGGCGGCAACATTGCTGGCGGGTGGGACCGGATCGGTAACAAGAAGTACGCATGAGGGGTCGCCATGTCTGAAGCCCGTGCGTTCATCAACCCCAGGATGCAAAACTACCACACGCTCAAGGCGGGTCTCGCGCTGACCCGGCACTCGGCCAGCAAGTTTGACATCCTCAATTCGCACATTTTCAACAGCGTGGTCAGAGGCGGCGAACTGGTGATCGTCGGTGACTGGTCCACGCCTTCCTGCACCAGTCAGGAGGCGTATCTGATGTCGAAAGCTGCCGTGACCCATATGGGGCTGATGCGCAGCGGGCAAGGTGCCGATGAGTTTTTTCTGGAGAACTTCGAACTGTTGAAGAGCTTGCTCGCCCACGCGTCAATGGGTGCAGGCGTGGTTAGCGATGGCTGGAGCAAGCATCTGAAAGCAATTGAGGGCACATTGCTGGAAATCGAGAAATTGCACAGGGAGCATCTGGGCTCAGGGACGCTCAATGCCCGCGACCAGTTTTATGCCAAGCGTGCGGCACTGTTCTCGAAACTTGACGAACAGTTGGGCAAGCTGGCGGCGTTCGGCGCTGGATTGCGCAACAAGGGATCGATCAAGAGGACACTGGCCATTTCTACGAAAAGCTATTTGCACACGGGTGAAATTGCGGGGTATGCGGATAAGGTTGCCGGGGTGGGCAAGGCTGCCAACCTGATCAAAAAAGGAACCTATATTGGCATAGCGCTTGACGTAGCAGCGACGGGGCTAGAGATTCGCCAGGCTTGTATTCTGGGCAGAGAAAGCGAATGCCAGCGAGCTGCATATGTAAACTCTGCATCATTAGCTGGAGGTCTGGCTGGTAGCGCTGTAGGCGGTTACCTAGGAGGGAGTATTGTTGCACCCGCAGTATGTGCGGCACTAGGAGTAGGGACTGCCGGACTAGGGGCACTCACCTGCGCGGTCATCGGTGGCGCTGCCGGGGCGAAGTTAGCCGGTGATTTCGCAGGAGAAAAAGGCGAGGTATTAGGTGACTTTTTGTATCACGAGCTCTCAAAATGACTAACATAGAGCCAGGACTGATCGCGCTGATCCTGATTACAGCAATGCTAATTGCCGCTAGCGCGCAAATTATTATTTCACACAAATACACCGAGCATTTTGAATCTTTCCTGCCCACCTCTCGCCTCGTATCTGACAACATCAAAAATTACCAGCACGCCGGACTCTTGGGCAAAACAATAAGAACCGGCCAGATTGCAACACTGTTGGCCATACCCAAAATCTTCATTTACAGGGGTTACGCTGAAATTGAGGAAATAAAAAATTTCCCCCTCCGCGAAAAGCGCATTTTGTTAACCCTATGGGTTATTCACATCACCTTATTCATTGCACTGATGCTGTCGCATTATCTATGACTTCATGCCGATACGACTTGCCCCGATTCGAAACCTGACAGTCTCTAGGAGTGGTGTTCGCCATTCTTATCACCGCGATCTTCATATCCATGTCGATAACCCTATATTTACCCCATCGCCTGACTGAACACATTGAGTCAATGCTACCCAATTGCAAGTTAATCAGTGAGAGCAGAAAAACATATGCCGGACTTGGCTTTACCGGGAAAGTTTTTTGATTCGGAACAATATCTTTAATGCTAACCTTCCCGAAAGCCTATGCTCGCAAAGGCTTAATAGATACCAAAGAAGCAAACCAATTACCAAGCCACACGAAGAAATTACTCAGCAGACTCGTCATTGTGTGCCTAGCGCTTTTTCTCGCACTGTTACTCTTTAGGGCATTCCTATATGTTGCTGATCATTACCAAACCCTTTGAAAGCAGCGCCAAACCTCAAGCACAAGCCCCAGCGAACCTCTCCCCCACCCCGCTGTCCCACTCTGCACCACCCAGCCTGTAAACCACGACCTTCGCAGGTGGGTTTGCCTCCGCGCTTGTGTCATCATGCTCCGACCGCCGGTGAGTCCTCCTATAAGCCTTTCTATGAACAAACCATACGCATTGCTGCTTGCCTTCGCCCTGCTACAGGGCTGCCAAAGCCTGGCCCCGCAAAAGGCCGAGCCTCCCGTCGCCGAAGCTGGCAAGGGCGAGGCGGAAAAGCCCGTGGTGTATGGTTCGTTCAAGCAGGACACACTCTATAGCCTGTTGGTGGCAGAGCTGGCCGGCCAGCGCAACCGTTTCGACATCGCCCTGGCCAACTACACCGATCAGGCGGCAAAAACCCAGGATCCTGGGGTTTCCGAGCGTGCCTACCGCATTGCCGAGTACCTCGGCGCCGACGAGCCGTCACTGGAGAACGCGCTGGTCTGGGCGCGCAACGACCCGCAGAACCTCGACGCACAGCGCGCCGCCGCCATCCAGCTGGCCCGCGCCGGTCGCTATGACGAGTCCATGACCTACATGGAAAAGGTACTGCAGGGCAAGGGCGACACCCACTTCGACTTCCTCGCCCTGTCTGCAGCCGAAACCGACCAGAGCACCCGCGACGGCCTGCTACATAGTTTCGAACGCTTGCTGGTGAAATACCCCGACAACGGCCAGCTGATATTCGGCAAGGCCTTGTTGCTGAACCAGGACGGCAAGACAGAAGAAGCCCTGGAACTGCTCGAGTCGCACCCAGCACAAAACGGCGAGGTCGCTCCGATCCTGCTGCGTGCCCGGCTGCTGCAGGCCCTGGACCGTGGTCCGGAAGCCCTGCCACTGCTGCGTGGGGCAATTCGCGACAACCCGGACGACAAACGCCTGCGCCTGACCTACGCTCGCACCCTGGTCGAACAGGACCGTATCGCCGAAGCCAAAGGCGAATTCATCAGCCTGGTCCAGCAATACCCCGATGATGACGAACTGCGCTACTCGCTGGCGCTGGTGTGCCTTGAGAACAAAGACTGGGATGAAGCCGAAGGCTACTTGCAGGAGTTGGTCGAGCGAGACAGCAACGTCGACGCTGCGCACCTGAACCTGGGCCGCATCCAAGAGGAGCGCCACGACCCTGCTGGCGCTCTGCGTGAATACGCCCTGGTCGGCCCAGGCCCAGACTACCTGCCGGCACAGCTGCGCCAGGCCGACATCCTGATCGCCAACGGCCGCAGCAGTGATGCCTCGCGCCTGCTCGCCGAAGCACGCGAAGCCCAGCCAGACTACGCCATCCAGCTATTCCTGATCGAATCGGAAAGCTATAGCAACAACAACAAGGACGCCCAGGCCAACCAGGTGCTGCAGCAAGCCATCCAGCGCTACCCGGACGACCTCAACCTGCTTTACACCCGCGCCATGCTGGCCGAGAAGCGCAACGATCTGACGCAGATGGAAAAAGACCTGCGCGCCATCATCGCCCGCGAGCCAGAAAACGCCATGGCCCTGAACGCCCTGGGCTACACCCTGGCCGACCGTACCACCCGCTATGCCGAAGCCAAGGCGCTGATCGACAAGGCCCACCAACTGACCCCCGATGACCCGGCAGTGCTCGACAGCCTGGGTTGGGTCAACTATCGCCTGGGCAACCTCGACGTAGCTGAAACCTACCTGCGCCAGGCCTTTGCCAACTTCCCCGACCACGAAGTGGCCGCCCACCTGGGCGAAGTGCTGTGGGCCAACGGCAAGCGCCGCGAAGCTCGTCATGTATGGGCCAAGGGCTTCGAAGCCCAGGCCGACAGCCCTATCCTGCGCAAGACCCTTTTACGCCTGACCGGATCCGAGACTCTTTAACGCCATGTTCCTGCGCCATTGCATCACCTTTACCTTGATCGCCCTGCTGGCCGGCTGTGCCGGCTTCGGTAGCCGAGAGGCCCTGCAGGGCCACGGCGACCCGCAACAGTGGCGCGTCCATAAAGAGCAACTGAGCAACCTTGATGGCTGGCAGATCAGCGGCAAGGTCGGCATCCGTGCCCCGCGCGACTCTGGCAGCGGCACGCTGTTCTGGCTGCAACGCCAGGACTACTATGATATTCGCCTGGCCGGCCCACTGGGCCGTGGCGCCGCACGCCTGACCGGCCGCCCGGGTGGCGTCGTGCTGGAGGTGGCCAACCAGGGCCGCTACGAAGCTGCCAGCCCTGAAGCGCTGCTGGAAGAGCAACTGGGCTGGCAACTGCCGGTGTCGCACCTTGTCTGGTGGGTTCGCGGCCTGCCCGCTCCCGACAGCAAGAGCAAGCTGACCCTGGACGGCGACAGCCGCCTGGCCAGCCTGGACCAGGATGGCTGGCAGGTGCAGTACCTGAGCTACACCGAACAGAACGGCTACTGGTTGCCCGAGCGCCTGAAGCTGCACGGCAAGGACCTGGACGTAACCCTGGTGGTCAAGGACTGGCAGCCACGCCAGCTGGGGCACTGATCCCATGCACAAGCTCACCCTGCCCGCCCCGGCCAAGCTCAACCTGTGGCTGCACATCATCGGCCGCCGCGCGGACGGTTACCACGAGCTGGAAACGGTGTTCCAGTTTCTCGACCACGGCGACGAACTGAGCTTCGCCCTGCGTGACGATGGCGTGATCCACTTGCACACCGAGATCGAGGCAGTCCCCCACGACAGCAACCTGATCGTGCGGGCCGCGCGTATGTTGCAGGCACAATCGGGCACCACCCTCGGCGCCGACATCTGGCTGACCAAGGTGCTGCCCATGGGTGGTGGCATCGGCGGCGGCAGCTCGGACGCCGCGACCACCCTGCTGGCGCTCGCCCACCTGTGGCAACTGGATTGGGACGAAGACCGCCTGGCCGCACTGGGTCTGCGCCTGGGCGCCGATGTGCCGGTGTTCGTACGCGGCCATGCGGCGTTCGCGCAAGGTGTAGGGGAGCAACTGACTCCGGTCGACCCGATCGAACCTTGGTATGTCGTGCTGGTGCCGCAAGTGTCTGTCAGCACAGTAGAAATTTTTTCACATCCGCAGTTGACACGTGATTCACTCCCCCTTAAGATGCGCCCCGTTCCCGAGGGAAACAGTCGAAATGACTGCCAACCGGTGGTAGAGCAGAATTACCCTGAAGTTCGCAATGCGTTGAATTTACTGGGAAAGTTCACTGAGGCTCGACTAACCGGCACTGGAAGTTGTGTGTTTGGGGCCTTCCCAAGCAAAGCCGAAGCTGATAAAGTTCTGGCCCTTCTTTCAGCGACCCAAACAGGGTTTGTGGCGAAAGGAAGCAATATTTCGATGTTGCATCGCAAGCTGCAAAGTCTGGTCAAGAAGTCGAGCGCATGAGCGTTCGCAGCAACAGATACAGGGGCGTCGCCAAGCGGTAAGGCAGCAGGTTTTGATCCTGCCATGCGTTGGTTCGAATCCAGCCGCCCCTGCCATTTTCCTTATACTCATCCAGGTATACCCTCAGCCTTCAGGTACTGCGCGTGTCCAAGATGATGGTCTTTACGGGGAACGCTAACCCCGATCTGGCTCGGCGTGTCGTACGTCAGCTGCATATCCCTCTCGGTGACGTCTCTGTCGGTAAATTCTCCGACGGCGAGATCAGTACTGAGATCAATGAAAATGTTCGCGGTAAAGACGTTTTCATTATTCAGCCGACCTGCGCTCCGACCAACGATAACCTGATGGAACTGGTAGTGATGGCCGACGCCTTCCGCCGCTCCTCAGCATCCCGAATCACCGCCGTGATTCCTTACTTCGGATATGCCCGCCAGGACCGCCGTCCGCGTTCGGCACGTGTAGCCATCAGCGCCAAAGTTGTTGCTGACATGCTCACTGTCGTAGGTATCGACCGTGTACTCACCGTCGACCTCCACGCTGACCAGATCCAAGGCTTCTTCGATATCCCCGTCGACAACATCTACGGCTCGCCCGTACTGGTTGACGACATCGAAGACCAGCGTTTCGAGAACCTGATGATCGTCTCCCCGGACATCGGTGGTGTCGTGCGCGCACGCGCTGTCGCCAAGTCCCTGGGCGTCGATCTGGGTATCATCGACAAACGCCGCGAAAAGGCTAACCACTCCGAGGTTATGCACATCATCGGCGACGTCGAAGGGCGCACCTGCATCCTGGTAGACGACATGGTCGACACCGCCGGCACCCTGTGCCACGCGGCCAAAGCCCTGAAAGAGCACGGCGCTGCCAAGGTTTACGCCTACTGCACGCACCCTGTTTTGTCGGGCCGCGCGATCGAGAACATCGAGAAGTCGGTACTGGACGAGCTGGTGGTGACCAACACCGTTCCGCTGTCCGCCGCTGCTCAAGCCTGTGACCGTATCCGTCAGCTGGATATCGCACCGGTTGTCGCTGAAGCGGTACGCCGCATCAGCAACGAAGAATCGATCAGCGCGATGTTCCGCTAAGCGGGACACGTGTTGATATGAAGCGCCCCGCCCCAACCTGTGTTGGGGCGGGGCTTTTTTGCCATCCCCGTTGGCGCTGGTCGCAAACGCCCTCGGGGGGCTATTTTGGAGAAACAAAATGACTGATTTTATTCTGAACGCCCAAGCGCGTACTGACCTGGGGAAAGGTGCGAGCCGCCGCCTGCGTCACTCGCTGAGCATCCCAGCCGTTGTTTACGGTGGTGGTAAAGAAGCTCAATCCCTGACCATCCTGGCCAAGGAAATCACCAAGCTGTTCGAAAACGAAGCTGCCTTCAGCCACGTTATCGAGCTGAACGTTGACGGTGTTAAGCAGAACGTCATCATCAAGGCCATGCAGCGCCACCCAGCCAAGCAGTTCATCATGCACGCTGACTTCGTCCGCGTCGTTGCTGGCCAGAAACTGACCGCCAAGGTTCCGGTTCACTTCATCAACGAAGAAGCCCCGGCCAAGAAAGGCGGCGAGATCTCCCACGTTGAGTCCGAGATCGAAGTTTCCTGCGAAGCCAAAGACCTGCCTGAGTTCATCGAAGTTGACCTGGCCAACGCCGAAATCGGCACCATCATCCACCTGTCGGACCTGAAAGCTCCGAAAGGCGTAGAGTTCGTCGCTCTGGCCCACGGTGATGACAAAGCTGTTGCCAACGTTCACGCTCCACGCGTTGCTCCAGAAGCAGAAGGCGCTGCCGAGTAATCCACTCGCACGCCGGCGTTGATCGGGTTACAGTGCCGCGCGCACTGTAACCCACCAACTCCAAGGAAGAGCCCCTGACGTGACCGCCATCCAGTTGATCGTCGGCCTGGGTAACCCCGGCCCCGAATACGAACAGACCCGGCATAACGCAGGGGCTCTTTTCGTTGAACGCCTTGCCAGCGCCCAGCGTGTTTCGCTGACCGCTGACAAAAAGTATTTCGGCCTGACGGCTAAATTCAGCCATCAGGGCAACGACGTTCGTTTGTTGATTCCCACCACCTACATGAACCGCAGCGGCCAGTCCGTAGCGGCCTTGGCCAATTTCTTCCGCATCAAGCCGGAAGCGATACTGGTGGCACACGACGAACTCGATCTGCCCCCGGGCGTTGCCAAGCTCAAGCGCGGCGGCGGCCATGGTGGGCACAACGGCCTGCGCGACATCATCGCGCAGCTCGGCAACCAGAACGACTTCCACCGCCTGCGGCTTGGCATCGGCCACCCGGGTGACGCCAAACTGGTATCCAACTTCGTCCTGGGCCGCGCGCCGCGCGCCGAGCAGGAGAAGCTCGACGCCAGCATCGATTTTGCCCTCGGCGTGCTGCCGGACGTGCTCGCCGGCGATTTCGCCAAGGCGATGCGCGAGCTGCACAGCCAGAAGGCCTGATTTCCTTTAGAGAGGGGAATACCCATGGGTTTCAATTGCGGCATCGTCGGCCTGCCCAACGTCGGCAAGTCCACCCTGTTCAACGCCCTGACCAAGTCTGGCATCGCGGCGGAGAATTTCCCTTTCTGCACCATCGAGCCAAACAGCGGCATCGTACCTATGCCCGACGCTCGCCTGGCTGCGCTGGCTGAGATCGTCAAGCCAAACCGCATCCTGCCGACCACCATGGAATTCGTCGACATCGCCGGCCTGGTTGCCGGTGCCTCGAAGGGCGAAGGCCTGGGCAACAAGTTCCTCGCCAACATCCGCGAGACCGACGCCATTGCCCACGTGGTGCGCTGCTTCGAAGACGAGAACGTGATCCACGTTTCCAACAGCGTCGACCCCAAGCGTGACATCGAGATCATCGACCTCGAACTGATCTTCGCCGACCTCGACAGCTGCGAAAAGCAACTGCAGAAGGTAGCCCGCAACGCCAAGGGCGGCGACAAGGAAGCCTTGGCGCAGAAGGCCATTCTGGAAAAGCTGATCCCGCACTTTACCGAAGGCAAGCCAGCGCGCAGCCTGATGAAGCACATGGCTGACGATGAAAAAGCCGTCATCCGTGGCTTCCACCTGCTGACCAGCAAGCCGGTGATGTACATCGCCAACGTGGCCGAAGACGGCTTCGACAACAACCCGCACCTGGACGTGGTCAAGGCCATTGCCGAGGAAGAAGGCGCGGTAGTGGTGCCGGTGTGCAACAAGATCGAAGCAGAAATCGCCGAGCTGGAAGACGGTGAAGAGAAGGACATGTTCCTCGAGGCCCTGGGCCTGGAAGAGCCTGGCCTGAACCGCGTGATCCGCGCCGGTTACGAACTGCTGAACCTGCAGACCTACTTCACTGCCGGCGTGCAGGAAGTACGTGCCTGGACCGTACGCGTCGGTGCCACTGCCCCGCAGGCAGCCGGCGTCATCCACACCGACTTCGAAAAAGGCTTCATCCGCGCTGAAGTGGTGGCCTATGACGACTTCATCCAGTTCAAGGGTGAAGCCGGTGCCAAGGAAGCCGGTAAGTGGCGTCTGGAAGGCAAGGATTACATCGTCAAAGACGGCGACGTGATGCACTTCCGCTTCAACGTCTAAGCGGTAGCCTGCAGCACACACAAACCCCTTGAGGCTTGCGCTTCAAGGGGTTTTGTTTTGCCCAGACATGCGCGCCCTTGGCAGGGGCGGCCTTGTGTCGTGCCAGGCCGCAAAGCGGCCCCCGCCTTCAGCATCTAAGCTGAGGTTCAGC
This sequence comes from Pseudomonas sp. LTR0, assembly GCF_036630035.1. NCBI lineage: Bacteria > Pseudomonadati > Pseudomonadota > Gammaproteobacteria > Pseudomonadales > Pseudomonadaceae > Pseudomonas > Pseudomonas sp. LTR0. The sequence continues at coordinate 730,816 of NZ_CP123734.1, read as the reverse complement.
GCCCTTCTCGCCCAGAGCCGACACCATGCCCCAACCCACTCGTTTCGACTGGCAACGCTGGTTACCCGGCCTGGTCACCCTGCTCCACTACAAGGCAGCCTGGCTACCCAAGGACATCGCCGCCGGCCTGGTACTCACCACCATGCTGGTACCTGTGGGCATCGCCTACGCCGAGGCTTCCGGCGTCCCCGGCATCTATGGTCTGTACGCCACCATCATCCCCCTGCTGGCCTATGCCCTGTTCGGTCCCAGCCGCATCCTGGTGCTGGGCCCGGACTCGGCGCTGGCCGCGCCTATCCTGGCTGTGGTGGTGCAGTACGCCGCCAGCGACCCGCAGCGGGCGATCGCCATCGCCAGCATGATGGCACTGGTCGCCGGGGCGTTCTGTGTGATTGCCGGGCTGTTTCGCCTGGGCTTTATCACCGAGTTGCTGTCCAAGCCCATCCGCTATGGATACATGAACGGCATCGCCCTGACCGTATTGATCAGCCAGTTGCCCAAGCTGTTCGGCATCAAAGTCGACAGCGAAGGGCCCTTGCGCGACCTTTGGTACCTGGGCCAGGCGCTTTTCGCCGGCCAAGGGCACTGGCCAAGCTTCATCGTGGGTGCCGGTAGCCTGGGGCTGATTCTGCTGCTCAAACCGTTCAAGCGCCTGCCAGGCATCCTGATCGCCGTGGTACTGGCGACGCTGGCAGTGAGCCTGTTCAACCTTGATCAGATGGGCGTCAAGGTACTCGGGCAATTGCCCCAGGGCCTGCCCGGCTTCGTCTTCCCTTGGGTAAGTGACATTGATCTGGTCGAGGTGCTACTGGGCGGGATTGCCGTGGCGCTGGTTTCGTTCGCCGACACCAGTGTGCTGTCGCGCTCCTATGCCGCGCGCCTCAAGATGCGGGTAAACCCCAACCAGGAAATGTTCGGCCTGGGCGTGGCCAACCTGGCCTCCGGGCTGTTCCAGGGCATCCCGATCAGCAGCAGTTCATCGCGCACTCCAGTGGCCGAAGCTGCCGGCTCGCAGACCCAACTCACCGGCATCATCGGCGCCCTGGCGGTGACCCTGTTGCTGCTGGTAGCGCCCAATCTGATGCAGCACCTGCCCAACAGCGCTTTGGCTGCGGTGGTGATTGCCGCTGCACTGGGGCTGTTCGAATTTGCCGACCTCAAGCGTATCTTCCGCATGCAGCAGTGGGAGTTCTGGCTGTCGTTCACCTGCTTTGTCGGCGTAGCGGTGTTTGGCGCCATTCCCGGTATTGGCATTGCTGTGGCGGTGTCGGTGATCGAGTTCCTGTGGGACGGCTGGCGGCCGCACTACGCGGTGCTCGGCCGGGCCGATGGGCTGCGCGGATACCATGACATACAGCGTTATCCACAAGCCCGGCGTATTCCAGGGCTGGTGCTGCTGCGCTGGGACGCGCCGTTGTTCTTTGCCAACGCCGAGCAGTTCCAGAACACAGTGATGGCGGCGGTGGACGCGTCGCCAACGCCTGTGCAGCGGGTGGTGATTGCCGCTGAGCCCGTGACCAGCATCGATATCACTTCGGCGGACATGCTGGCCGAGCTGGACCGGGCACTGGAAGCGCGAGGGGTGGAGCTGCAGTTTGCCGAAATGAAGGACCCGGTGAAGGACAAGATGCGGCAGTTCGAGTTGTTCGAGCCTATAGGGGAGAAAGCCTTTCATCCGACGGTAGGCGCAGCGGTGGATGCCTATCTGGAAGAGAGTGGGGTTGATTGGCAACCCTGAATTCCCTGGGAGCCGGGCTTAACCGCTAAGAAGCCCGCGCCGACTCCGAAGTCGGTCAATCCAGATCAACATGCCGCTGGCATACACCGATACCGCCAGAAACAGCGCCATACGCACCGCAAACGCCTTGTACACATCCTGCCCGGCAGCACTGTCCTGCACCGACTGCCCCAGCAAGATCAGCATGGTCGTCAGGCAACTGACCCAGTACGCCGGGCCCTGCCGGCTCAGCACCGCCTGGTACAGGCGTCGAGCCTGCCAGAGGGCAAACAGCAATACCCACAAGAAGAACATCCACAGGTGAACGAACAGGCTCAGCGCCACCCACAGCACTATCGCCAACACCCCGGCAAGCAAGGTTGAACCGATCAGCTCGCGGCTGGCGCGCCGCGCGCGGGTTTCACCGGCTTGTTGCCCCACGCTCACGGCCTTCATGATCAACGGCATGTACTGGTCAGGGGCGATCAATGCCAGCAGAAAGGCCGGCATCACGATCAGCGTGGCACGCAGCGCCACCCAGCTGACATGCTCGCTGCCCAGCAGCGGCGGCACCGGCTGTGCTGGCGCATTGGCAGGTTCGGGGAACAACGTATGCGCCACCGACGTGCCCAGCACTGCCAGCAGCATGCCTTTGGCCAGCGCTTCGACCACCGACAGTGCCAGGGTGAAGTCACTGGTGCCAGCAGCGGCGATCATGGTCAGGCCGACCACCAGCAGGTTGGCCAGCAGGCCGTTGCCGCCCTTCAGGGCATAGCGCAAGGTCAGGAAAACCCCCACCCCGACCAGTAACACCCCGGCCAACGGAGCATGGCGCAACAACGGAATCAGCAGCAACCCGCTGCCGCAAGCGAGCAGCACCAGTAGCGCCAGGGCCGGCGCCGCGCGCAGGGGCAATGGCTGGCTGCGCATGGCCAGCAACAGCACCGCGAACACCGGCGCCAGGATCGGCACCGGCAAGCCGATATCAAAGCTCACCGCCAGGCACAGCGCCACGCCCCAGGCCAGGCGCAGTGCGCGCAGGCGGCGCAATTCAATAGGCATACGACAACCAGCTCATCAGCCACATGAACAATCGGCCCAGCAGGTTCATTGGGTTACCTTCGCTGGGCAGGGCCATGACCTCGGCCTGACCACCGACCCGCAGCACGGTCTTGTCCTGAAGCTGGTCGCGCTCCAGCTCCACAATAACCGGGAAACGCTGCGCCGAACGCAGCCATTCGCGGCTGTTCTTCACGGTCGGCAGCGTACCCGGCGGCGTGCTCTGCCCCACGCTAACGCCGTAGCCAATGCTGCGTATGCGCCCCTTCAACACGGTGCCAGGTAGCGCATCGAGCACCACCAGCACCGGGGTTTCAGGGCGCAAGCGCCCGAGGTTGTTCTCGGTCATGTCGGCACTTATCCACACGTCATGGATACTGATCAGGGTCATCATCGGGCTACCCGCCCCGACATAATGGCCAACGTCTGTGCGCAAGTCGGTGATCAGCCCGTTCGCGTCGGCACGCACCACGGTACGAGCAAGGTCCAGGCGAGCCTTTTCCACATTAGCCGCAGCACTGCGCAGCTGGGCGTTGTCTTCCTGTGCCCCGCCCTGCTGCTCACGGGCGCGCTCCACCTCAGCACGGGCTGCCGCCACTTGGCTGATGGCCTGGTCGCGGTTGGCCTGGGCGCCTTCCAGGCGGCGCACCGACACCGTACCGGGGTCTTCGTCAATCAACCGTTTAAGGCGCTCGGCATCCTGCCGCGCCTTGCGCTCATTGGCCTGGGCTGCCAACAACGCTGCCTGCGCCGAATCGATGCCGGCGGTACTGGCCCCGATCTGCCGGCGCACGGTATCGAGGTCGGCTTCGGCACGGGCCAAGGCAATGCGGTATTGCTCCTGATCGAGTTCGAACAGCACATCGCCCTGCCGCACCTCCTGGTTGTTGCCCACGGCCACACGCTTGATCTGCCCGGCCACTTCGGCGGCCACCGGGACCACGTAAGCCTGCAGGCGGGCTTGCTGGGTATATGGCGTAAAGCGGTCAGCCAGCAAGTACCAGAGCAGGCTGATGGCAATCAGCAGCAGCACCCAGCGCATGCCGCGATCCGGGGCTGACGGGGGCGGCGTTGGCGTGGCGTCGCTCATTCGGTTTCACCTTGTGCATGCGCGGTGGGGGCTGGCTCGTCGAGCAACTCGCCCCAGTCGGTGCGTTGTTGCATTTGTTGGCGGGTGGCTGGGTCGATCGGCGCGCGGCTGGCGTCCCAACCTCCACCCAGGGCCTTGTACAAGGTCACCAGGCTGCTGACTGCGTTGCCACGGCTGACCAGGTAACCGTCCTGTTGCTGCAACAGCAGTTGCTGAGCATCGAGCACCCGCTGAAAATCGGCGAAGCCTTCGCGGTACTGCGAGCTAGCCAGATTCAGCGAGCGCTGCGCAGCCTGAGAGGCCTGGTCGCGAATGGTTGCACTCTGCAGCGAGCGCACCAGCCCGCTGGCTGCATCGTCGGCCTCACGGGCGGCTTCGCGCACGCCCTGCTGGTACAACTCGATCAGTTGCTGCAAGCGGGCATCTTCCACGCGTACGGTGTTCTTGCGCCGCCCATAGTCGAACGGGTTCCAGATCAGGCTTGGGCCAGCAGCCAGGTCGAAGGTGTCGGGCAAATGATTGGCCGATAAAAAGGTCCAGCCGATACTGCCGAGCAAGTTCAGTTGTGGATAAAGATCGGCCTCGGCCACCCCGACCAGCGCCGACTGTGCCGCCACAGCCTGCTCGGCGGCGCGAATGTCCGGGCGGCGCTGCAGCAGGCTGGCAGGTACATCCTGCAACACTGCCCGCTCTGGCAAGGGCAGTTGGCCACGGCCGGCCTCCAGTTGCGGCAGCGGCCCGGGCGGGCGGCCGAGCAGCGAACACAGCACATTGCGCAGGGCGTTGAGCTGGTTCTCGAACTCGGGAATGGTGGCCAGAGTCGCCAGGTATTGAGTACGCGCCTGCTGCCAGTCGAGTTCGTCATTTTCGCCGTGGCGGAACAACCGCTCGGTGATCTCCAGGCTACGCGCCTGACGCTTGGCGTTCTCTTGTGCGATAGCCAGCCGCGCCTCGGCGGTACGCAGGGCAAAGTAGGTGTCGGCCACTTGCGCACGCAGCAGCAGCATGGCATCGGCGTAGTTGGCCTGGGAGGCGAAATAGACGGCATCGGCGCTTTCGATGGCGCGACTGAAGCGGCCCCAGAAGTCAATTTCCCAGCCGATGTCGAAGCCCACGCTGGATTGCCAGAACACCGAATCACGGGCCGAAGGCGTACCAGACTGATTCTGCTTCAGGTACAGGCTTTGCGCACTCAGTTGCTGCAGCTGCGGATAACGCCCGGTCTGCACGATGGCCAACTGGGCACGGGCTTCAGCGATACGCAGGCCAGCCACGCGCAGGTTGGTGTTGTTGGCATCGGCCTCGGCTATCAGCGTGTCCAGCGTCGGGTCGGCAAACACCGCCCACCACTGGCGCAGGTCGGGCGCCGCCGCGCTGCGCTCGGCCTGCTCCAGCATTGGCGTGCTCCAGCCGCCCAACCACGGCGTTTGGGGCTTTTCATAATCCGGGCCGACTTGGGTGCAACCGGCCAGCACCATCAGCAGCCCCAGGCCACAGCAGCGGTTGGGCATGGCTCAGGCGGCAGGTGGCGCTGGTTGCTCCGGCACCTGCAGCGCAACCCATTGCCAGAACAACACGTAGGCCACGCCAAGGATTACCGGGCCGATGAACAAGCCGATGATGCCTTTGACCACCATCCCGCCCAATGCACCGATCAGTACCACCGGCATTGGTACATCGACCCCGCGTCCCAGCAGCAGCGGCTTGAGCACGTTGTCGGCAAGGCCGGCGACAAAGGTGTAGACGGCAAAAATGATGGTCGCCACCGTGAAGCCTTCGGCGTTGAACACATAAATGATCACCGGCAAGGTCACCAGCGTCGCCGGGGCCTGTGCAATGCCCAGCATGAGGATGACGATGGCCAGCATCCCGGCACCGGGAACCCCTTTGACGACAAAGCCGACACCGATCAGCAACATCTGGATGAAGGCAATGCCGATCACCCCTTGTGCCACCGCGCGAATGGTAGCCGTACACAGCGTGGCCAGGGGTTTACCGCGCTCTGCGCCTGAAACCCGCATGGCGATGCGTTGGGTAGCGATTTCACCTCGTTCACCAAAGGCCATGATGACCCCGGAAATGATGATTGCGCCGATGAACAGAAGGAAGGCCCCACCGGCGCTCGCCGCAGCGCCCAGCACCGTTAGCCCAGCCCCCTTGATCTGGGGCATCCACTGATTCAGTACACTGGCCATGTTTTCGGAGGCCGCCAACCACAGCGCGTGCACCTTCGGCCCGATCAGTGGCCAGGCCGCCACGGAATCAGGCGGGACCGGTACGCTCCAGGCGCCGCTCTTGAGTAGCGTCACCAGGCTGTCCACCGATTCGCCGATGGACATCACCACCAGGTAGATAGGCACCAGCAGCAGCACCAGAACCAATAGCACCACCAGCGTCGCCGCATAGCCTTGCTTGAGCCCGGTGCGGCGCTGGATACGGCAATGCAATGGGTACAACGTAACCGCCAGGATCACTGCCCACATCATCAACTCCAGGAACGGCTGAAACACCTGGAAGGCGAAGATCACCAAGGCTGCTACCAGACCGGCCTTGATGAGCACATCGAGCAAGCCCCGCGAAAGGGCGCTGTCCAGCTTGAAACTCGACTGCATGATTCACCTCCCGATACCCAATGCGCCAGCAAGGCGCAATTCACTGGCCCGTTTCAGGGGATACCTGTACAGGGCTGTCATCGCGCAGCTGCCGCGCCAGGGCCATCATGACCAAGGGCACCACCGCCATCGACAAGGTGATGGCCAGCACCAGCAGGTCGTGTACCTGCTGGGTGAGTACCTGGTGCTCCAGCGCCAGCTTGAACACCACGAAGGCGAACTCGCCGCCCGAAGCCAGCACCACGCCCAGGCATAACGCCTGGGCCTGGTTGAGCCCACCGACCGTATGCCCCAGGCCATACAGCAAGGGCAGCTTGATCACCACCAGCAGCACGGTGAGGCCCAGCACCATCAGTGGCATGCCGAACAGCAGGCGCAGGTCGGCACTCATACCTACGCCAACGAAGAACAATCCAAGCAGCAGGCCTTTGATCGGCTCGATCTGGGTTTCCAGTTCATGGCGGAACGGCGACTCGGCCATCAGCACACCGGCCAGAAACGCCCCCAGCGCCATCGACACACCCACATGCTCCATCAACCAAGCGGTGCCCAGCACGACCAGCAAGGCCGTGGCAGTCGACAGCTCAGGCAGGCCCGAACCCACCGTCCACTTGAATATCGGGGTCAGCAGATAACGGCCAAAAACAATCAGCACACCAATGCCGACAGCTACAGCCAACAAAGGCCAGGCACCTTCGTCAGCCGTGCTGACATCGCCACCGAGCAGCGGCACCACGGCAATCAAGGGAATGGCGGCAATGTCCTGGAACAGCAGGATGGCCACGGCCAGGCGGCCATGAGGTTTGCCCAGGTCCTTGCGCTCGGCCAGTACCTGCAAGCCAAAGGCGGTGGACGACAGCGCCAGGCCCAGCCCCAGCACGATGGCGGCGGGTTTCGATTGGTCGAACAGCCAGAATGCCAGTAGCCCAAGCAGCACGGCGGTCAGCCCCACTTGCAAACTGCCGACGCCAAATAGCGCCCGACGCATGGTCCACAGGCGCCTTGGGGACAACTCCAGGCCAATCACGAACAGCAGCATGACCACGCCCATTTCCGACAGCCGCGCCACGTTGTCCGGGTTGCCGAGCAGGCCAAACACCGACGGACCAATCAAGATACCCGCCAAGAGGTATCCCGGTACTGCGCCCATTTTCAGACGCTGCGCCAGCGGTACCAGAAGCACCACAGCCAAAAGGAATACCACCGTCGCCTGCAACAGGCTACCGTCATGTGGCATGAGCTCGTACCTTCGCAGCTCCCTGCAGGGAGGGGTTCAGAAACGTTCTTCGACGAACTTGAACGGGTAGGCGACCGCCTTGTACTTGCCGATCTTGCCGCGTTTGGGCAGCTTCACGTGCTGGTCGCGGGTTATATCCTTGTAGGGAATACGGCTGAGCAGATGGCTGATGATATTCAGCCGGGCGCGACGTTTGTCGTTGGAATTGGCCATGAACCACGGCGCCCAAGCGGTATCCGACGCCTGGAACATTTCGTCACGCGCTTGGGTGTATTCATCCCAGCGGCTATACGACTTGAGGTCCATCGGTGACAACTTCCACAGCTTGCGGCCGTCGTTGATGCGATCCTGCAGGCGCCGGGTCTGCTCGTCGGCGCTGACTTCAAGCCAGTACTTGATGAGGATGATCCCTGAATCGACCATGACCCTTTCGAACCCGGGTACTCCGGTCAGAAACTTGTCCACTTGCTCGCCAGAGCAAAAGCCCATTACCCGCTCAACGCCCGCACGGTTGTACCAACTGCGATCGAAGATCACCACTTCACCCGCCGCAGGCAGATGGCCCAGGTAACGCTGCACGTACATCTGGGTCTTTTCCCGCTCGGTCGGTGCGGGCAGCGCCACTACACGAAACACCCGCGGGCTGACACGCTCGGTAATGGCCTTGATGGTGCCACCCTTGCCGGCGCCATCGCGGCCTTCGAAGACAATGCATACCTTCAGGCCCTTGGCGACCACCCACTCCTGTAGCTTCACCAACTCTACATGCAGGTTCTTGAGCGCTTTTTCGTACGCCTTACCGCCCAGCTTTTCTGGCTGTTTTTTGGAGGGCTTCCTGGACGGCTTCGACATGACACGCTCCTGAAGGCGAATGAAGAGTGAGTATGGTCGATTAATGCCAGTTTGCCGCTTCGCTTGCAGATTGATGTGGGGGCTGTCGTGCAGCCCCCGGGAGGCACTATTTGGCCAGCTTGTTGTAACTGGTCATCAGGTTGCGGTAGTCCGGGATATGGTTGGAGAACAGGGTACCCAGCCCTTCGATGTCGTTGCGCCAGTCACGGTGCAGTTCGCAGGCCACGCCGAACCAGGTCATCAGCTGCGCCCCGGCAGCCTCCATGCGTCGCCAGGCCGAATCACGGGTCAGTTCGTTGAACGTGCCAGAAGCGTCGGTGACGACGAATACCTCGAAGCCCTCCTCCAACGCCGACAGGGCCGGGAAAGCCACGCATACTTCAGTGACCACGCCAGCAATCAGCAGCTGTTTCTTGCCGGTGGCTTTTACCGCTTTGACGAAATCTTCGTTGTCCCAGGCGTTGATGTTGCCCGGGCGTGCAATGTAAGGGGCATCAGGGAACTGCTCTTTCAGCTCCGGCACCAGCGGGCCGTTGGGCCCCGTCTCGAAACTGGTGGTGAGGATGGTCGGCAGCTTGAAGTATTTGGCCAGGTCAGACAGGGCCAAGACGTTGTTCTTGAAGCGGTCGGGGTCGATATCCCTTACCAGCGAGAGCAAGCCGGTCTGGTGGTCGACCAGCAGTACGGCTGCGTTGTTCTTGTCCAGACGCTTGTATTGGAAGGTCACAGTGGATCTCCTTGCTTCAGCGGGTTGGGAGTATCAGCGTAGGCAAGGATGGAGGGTGGGAGAGACCGTCAGTCGGCTTGCCTGTACTGCCATGTGCCCCATCACTTCACAAATTCCTGAACTGATTATTTGCCGCCAGCGATTTTTCCCCTCGCCAACCGCCACCAGAATCGCTTCACCACAATCACAAAAAACCGTGAGGCCACTCCCGTGGACCAGACACTCCAAGTGCGGCAAGCTGCCGCCGACCTCGTCGCGGCGTTCGCCAGCAACGACACCGCCCGCTATTTCGCCTGCTTCAGCGAAGACGCCACCTTTCTGTTTCACACCTTGCCGTATCCGCTGCTGTCGCGTCGCGCCTATGAAGAGCTGTGGGCCCAGTGGCAGGCCGAGGGCTTTACCGTGCTTGCCTGCGAATCGGGCAACGCCCATGTAAGCCTGCAAGGCGACGTGGCTATTTTCATGCACGATGTGGCCACGCGTATCCGCATCGCCGGTGAAGAGCAGCAGTTGAGCGAGCGCGAGACCATCGTCTTCAGCCGCCTTGGTGAACAGTGGCTGGCCTGCCACGAGCACCTGTCGGTCGTAACGCCGGCCTGATCACCTTTTACGCGGCGCTGCCGCCCTGCCATCGCACCCACAAAAAGGCCCGCGCACTGCGCTGGCTATAACAACCGCGCTGGAGCACCACCATGAGCCACTCGACCGGTATCGAGACCAACGGCGTCGAACAGATCCCCGCCGATCAACGCGACGCCTCCCCGCTGGACCTGTTCCGCCTGATCTTCGGCGGTGCCAATACCTTCGCTACCGCCGTACTGGGCAGCTTCCCGGTGCTTTTCGGGTTGTCATTCCAGGCCGGTGTGTGGGCGATTCTGCTTGGCGTTGGCATCGGCGCACTGATCCTTGCCCCGATGGGGCTGTTCGGCGCGCTTAACGGCACCAACAACGCCGTTTCATCAGGCGCGCACTTTGGCGTACACGGGCGCATCGTCGGCTCGTTCCTGTCGCTGCTCACGGCGGTGGCGTTTTTCTCGCTTTCGGTGTGGAGCTCGGGCGATGCATTGGTCGGTGGTGCCAAGCGCCTGGCCGGCCTGCCAGAGACCGACCTGACCCTGGGCCTGGCCTACGGCTTGTTCGCGGTGCTGGTACTGGTGGTATGCATCTTTGGCTTCCGCTTCATGCTGTGGGTCAACAAGATTGCCGTGTGGGCCTCGAGCCTGCTGTTCCTGCTGGGCATCGTCGCCTTTGCCGGGCCCTTCGATGCGGGCTACGCAGGCAGCGTCAACCTTGGCGAGGCAGGTTTCTGGGCTGCGTTCGTCGGCGCGGCGATCCTGGCCATGAGCAACCCGGTGTCGTTCGGTGCGTTTCTGGGTGACTGGTCGCGCTACATTCCACGTGAAACACCCAAGGCGCGCATCATGCTGGCCGTGATCGCGGCACAGGGGGCGACGCTGATTCCGTTCCTGTTCGGCCTGTGTACGGCCACCCTGGTCGCCACCCAGGCGCCGGACTACATCGCCGCCAACAATTATGTGGGCGGCCTGCTGGCGGTAGCGCCAAGCTGGTTCTTCCTGCCGGTGTGCCTGATTGCGGTGATCGGCGGCATGTCCACCGGCACCACCGCGCTGTATGGCACCGGCCTGGACATGTCCAGCGTGTTCCCACGCATGCTCAGCCGAGCCGGCGCCACCCTGCTGATCGGCGTGCTGGCGATCGGCTTCATCTTCATTGGCCGCTTCACCTTCAACCTCGTGCAGAGCGTATCGACCTTTGCCGTGCTGATCATTACCTGCACCAGCCCGTGGATGGTGATCATGATCCTTGGCCTGATTACCCGCCGCGGCTTCTACCACGCCGACGACCTGCAGGTGTTCACCCGCGGCCAGCGTGGTGGCCACTACTGGTTCCTGCACGGTTGGAACTGGCGCGGCATGGGGGCGTGGATCCCCAGCGCGGCGGTTGGCCTGTGCTTCGTCAACCTGCCGGGGCAGTTCGTCGGCCCACTGGGCGACCTGGCGGGCGGCATCGACCTGAGCCTGCCGGTCACGCTGGGGCTGGCTGGCGTGCTGTACCTGCTGTTGCTCAACCTGTTCCCTGAACCTGCTGGCGTGTATGGCCCCTTGGGCCCGCGATGGGTGCGTTGCAAAAGCACCGCGCATACGCCTGTGACCACTGCCGAAATGGCCTGACTGGAAACCGACCATGACCACTTCCCACTATATCGCCGGCCATTGGGTCGAAGGCCAAGGCAGCGACTGCATCAGTGTCAACGACCCTGCACTGGGGCAACCGTTCGCCGAGCTGATGGCCGCCAGCGTGAGCCAGGTCGACCAGGCCGTCGCCGCTGCCCGCAGCGCCCTGCCCGCCTGGAAAAGCACCGGCGCCAGTGAACGTGCCGCCTTCCTGCGTGGTTTCGCCGAACAGCTCGGGCAACGCCGTGAAGCGCTTGTCACCCTGCAGATGCGCAATAACGGCAAACCGCGTCACGAAGCGGAAATCGACCTGGATGACGCCATCGCGACCTTTGGCTATTACGCCGAGCAGGCCGAGCAACTGCCATCGAAAAACCGCACTGTGCCGCTGGCTGCGCCGGGTTTCACCGCCCGCACCCGCCTTGAACCGGTGGGCGTGGTCGGCCTGATCGTGCCGTGGAACTTCCCGTTGGTGACCAGCGCCTGGAAGCTTGCCCCGGCCCTGGCCGCCGGGTGCACCGTGGTGCTCAAACCTTCAGAGGTTACGCCGCTGATCGAGCAGGCCTACGGCCAGATCGCCGACGCCTTGGGCCTGCCGGCCGGGGTACTGAACATCGTCAACGGCAAGGCCGAGACCGGCGCCGCGCTAAGCAACCACAACGGCCTGGACAAGTTGTCGTTCACAGGTAGCAACAGCGTCGGCAGCCAGGTGATGCGCAGCGCTTCGGCGCAGTGCCGACCAGTCACGCTGGAACTGGGCGGCAAGTCGGCCATCGTGGTGTTCGAGGATTGCGATGTCGACCAGGCGGTGGAATGGATTGTGGCCGGCATCAGCTGGAACGCAGGTCAGATGTGTTCGGCCACATCGCGGCTGCTGGTGCAGGACGGCATTGCCGATGCACTACTGCCGCGCTTGCAGGCGGCACTGGAAAACCTGCGGGTGGGTAATCCTTTGACCGAAGAGGTCGACATGGGCCCGCTGACCAGCCAGGCGCAATGGCTGAAGGTGGCCAGCTACTTTGCCACGGCGCGGGAAGAAGGTTTGCAGTGCCTGGCTGGCGGCCATGCACTGGACCGTGAAGGCTGGTTCGTCAGCCCAACGCTGTATACCGATGTGCCGAAAGACAGCCGCCTGTGGACCGAGGAAATCTTTGGCCCGGTGCTCTGCGCACGGCGCTTTGCCACCGAGGAACAGGCCATTGCCGAAGCCAATGACAGCCGCTTCGGGCTGGTCGCCACGGTGTGCTCCGCCGACCTGGAACGCGCCGAACGCGTGGCCGATGCGCTGGAAGTTGGCCATGTGTGGATCAATTCGGTGCAGGCGGTGTTCGTCGAAACGTCATGGGGTGGCACCAAAGGCAGCGGGATCGGCCGTGAGCTGGGGCCTTGGGGGTTGTCAGCCTATCAGTCGGTCAAGCATGTAACCCGCTGTCTGGGCTGATATCGCAAGGGGCCGGTATTCGCGGGTTCACCCGCGAATACGTTGGCGGCGGCAACGGTGAACGGGGGGTGGAGATTGGCCAGCAGGCCTGGCCCTTTAGCGGGTAAACCAGCTGGACGCCCCCCCCCGATGCCTACACCGACTCGTCAGCCGGCCGCGCACCTTCCTGCACCAGCACCATGCTCTGCGGCGAAGACAGTGGAATGCCTTCATCACGCAACCGGCCAAGAATGGTGAACAGAAGGTCGCTGCGGGTGCCGGACACCTGTCGCGGCCCGGCCACGTAGCCACTCACACCAATCACCATACCGCTGGCCGTCAGGTCCTTGAATGACACCGAGGCAGCGGGCGCGTCCAGAATCGCCTCATGCTCATGGTAAGCCGCCAGCAGCAACTCCCGCACACGGTTGGCATCAGTCTCCAGCGGCAGAGTCAGGGTAATGCTGACCACGCCCAGCGCATTGCCCATGGTCACGTTGCGCACGTTCTGCGAGATGAACTGCGAGTTGGGCACGATCACCGTGGAACGGTCAGACATCTGGATCTCGGTGGCGCGCACATTGATGCGGCGGATATCGCCCTCGACACCCGCCAGGCTGACCCAGTCGCCTACCTTGACCGGGCGCTCGGTCAGCAGGATCAGGCCGGAAATGAAGTTCTGCACGATCTGCTGCAAACCGAAACCGATACCGACCGACAGGGCACTGACCACCCAGGTCAGGCTGGTGAGGTTGATGCGCAAGGTCGACATCACCAGCATGGCCAGGAACAGGAAACCCAGGTAGCCCACCAGGGTTACCAACGAGGCCCGCATGCCGGCGTCCATGTCGGTTTCCGGCAGCAGACGATCGCTTAGCCAGCGCTTGACCACACGGATGGCGAACAGGCCGCCGAGGAAGATCGCCAGGGCCAGCAGGATGTCCTGCGGAACGATGTTCAGGTTGCCGAGTAGCTTGCCCCCGGTCCCATCCCAGTCGCCAAGGCTCAGCAGCAATTCGCTGGGGCTGGTGCCTGACGGCATCAACACCAGCAACAGCGCCAGGAACAGCACGATGGTGCGGCCGACACCGGCCAGTATGGTGCTGACCTGCGCCTGGTGACGAGGCGCCAGGCCCAGGGTCGAGGCCAGTGCCAGGCCACCGGGCTGGCGGGGCGACAGCAGGGTTTCGCACAGGTCGCCGAGGAAGGTGGTCAGCAAGTAGGCACAGGTGATCACCAGGCTGACCCACAACAGCTTGGCGGTGAGGAAATAGGCGAGTGTCAGGTAGCCGGTGAACAGTGCCAGCAGAATCAACGTCAGCCAGATGACCATCACGAACGGGATCAGCCCGGCCAGGCCCGTCGGGCGCTGCAGGTCATGCTTGCGCAGGGTGCGGCGATAACACAGCAGCGCGCTGGCAAAGGTGGACGCCACCACCAGCGCGGTCAGCCCGTTGACGGCCACCGTCAGCGCCAGACTGACGCCGATCACGCTGTTCATGCGCTCCATGGTCATCATGACCATCAGTGCCAATGCCAGCACCTTCGGGAACCAGCCCAACGCACTGGCGACCTGGTCGTGGATCGCCGGCAGCCGCCAGGACGGGCGCTGCAGCATCAGCATGGCGCGGCCCAGGCCGGTAATGAAGGCACTGAACACTACCAGGGTGAGGATGTGGTTGGTCAGGCTGGCGATGTCCGAACCCAATTGCGCATTGCTTTCCAGCCCCCAGCGCAGCAACGAAACCGAGCCGGCGATGGTACCCAGGGTTGCCAGGCTAACGCCCAGAGCCAAGGCGCTGCGGCGCAGGCGGCCGTCGGGCAACCAGCGGACCATGGCACTGGCCAGCATGCGTTCAAGCACGCGCCGCACCAACGTCCACACCAGAATCGCTGCCACCAGGCTGGCAACGAACTGCCAGCGGTTTTCGGCGCTGAAGGCGCTGCCGATGGCATCGGCCGCCTCGCCGCGCAAGTCACGCAGGCGCGCCACGTCATCCTGGGTAGGGCGGATGATGCTCTGCCAGAACGCCGGGCTCAGCGGCGAGGCTGCACGGCTGGTGATTTGCGAGTTGAACTGGCTGCGGCGCAGGTTGACGATTTGCGTGGACAGGTCGCGGGCCGACTGGGTCAGCTTGGTGGCCTGATCCTGCTGGGCTACCAGCGCCTTTTTCTCGGCCTCCAGCGCTTTGCGCTGCTGTGTCAGGGTAGCGGCCTCATCCGGCTGAGCCGGGCCGATGACCTTCAGCTGGTCGTCGAGCCTTCCCACATCGGCAGTGCGCTGTGCACTCAATGCATCAGCTTGACGCTGAACCTGCATCGCTGCGAGGCGCAGTTGCGACAGCGCGTCGTCGTTGGCGTCGCTGGTGACGCCCTGGCGGATGAGGTCCAAGTGGTCGCTCAGCTGTTCGAGGCTGGCGTTTTCGTCCAATGCTGGCGCTTCGGCAGCCGCCAGATTGGACAATGGCGTGGCTGGGGCCGACCAGGCCGGGCTGGCAAGTACCAGCATCAGGGCCAGCAGGACCAGCAGGCCCGGGCAATAACGGTCAAGGCTGACACGCCTCATCGAATATTCCTCTTAGCAATTCGATTTGGCGGGGGATTCTACGCGGCTTCGGGCAGTCAGGAGAGTGCCGTTTCTCGCTTCAGCAACTGCTGTTTGCGCTCCACGCCCCAGCGGTAGCCGCTGATATCACCATCCCGGCGTACCACGCGGTGGCAAGGGATGGCCACGGCAATAGGGTTGGCCGCGCAGGCCATGGCTACCGCCCGCACGGCCTTGGGGGCGCCAATGCGCGCGGCGATGTCGGTGTAGCTGACCCGGCTGCCGGCCGGCACCTCACGCAGCGCCTGCCACACCCGCTCCTGAAACGCGGTGCCTTGCACATCCAGCGGCAAGGCCAGGCCCAAAGCCGGCGCTTCGACGAAACCGATCACTTCGGCGACCAGCTGTTCGTAAGCGCTGTCACCGCCAATCAGGTGGGCCTTGGGGAACTGGTCCTGCAGATCGTGCAAAAGGGCCTCGGGGTCGTCACCCAGCAAGATTGCGCAGATGCCCTTGTCACTCTGGGCTACCAGTATTGCACCCAGCGAGCACTGGCCAAGGGCGAAGTGAATGGTTGCCCCGGCGCCGCCGGCGCGGTATTGCCGGGGGCGCATGCCCAGGCGCTGGTCGGCGCTTTCGTAGAAGCGGCTGTTGGAGTTGTAGCCGGCGTCGTAGATAGCATCGGTGACCGAACGCTGGCCATCTTCCAGGTGCGCACGCAGCCGCCGGGCACGGAAGGCCGTGGCATAGGCTTTGGGGGTGACCCCGGTTTCAGCCTTGAACAGCCGATGCAGGTGGAAAGGGCTGACGGCCAGCCGTGCACCGAGTTGGTCGAGGCTTGGCGCGGGGTCGCTAGCCTCGATCAAGCGGCAGGCATGGGTGACGAGCTGGCTGTGTCGGGTGGCACTGGCCTTGCTGATACAGCGTTTGCAAGCACGGTAGCCGGCAGCCTCGGCGGCCGCGGCGGTGTCGTAGAACTCGACGTTCATGCGCTTGGCCTGGCGTGATTTGCAGCCGGGGTGGCAGTAGACGCCGGTGGTACGTACGGCATAGACAAAGTGGCCCGTAGCGGCAGTGTCTCGGCACGCTACGGCTTGCCAGCGTTGGTCGGGGGTGGTGTACAGGTTCATCTATGATTCCCGGATATGTTGTTGCCTGTACAGGCGATGCAAAAACCTCAGGCCCGCCACAGGTACCAGGCCGCCACGGTACGAAACGGCCGCCAGGCGCCGCCCAGCGAGCGCATTTGTGCCGGTGTCGGCGCCTTCTCCAGCCCCTTGAGCCGCCGATACCCCTCGCGCACGCCAAAATCGTCCACTGGAAGAATGTCGGACCGCCCCAGGCTGTAGATCAGCAGCATCTCCACCGTCCACCGCCCTACTCCACGCAGCGCTACCAGGCGTTCGATCAACGCCTCGTCAGCCATGGTTAACGCCTGCTCCCGCGTGGGTACCAGGCCCTCCAGGGTGGCTTGAGCAATGCCCTGGACCGTCTCCAGCTTGCTCGCCGAAAAGCCGCAGGCACGCAGGGTTTCCGGGTTTACCGCCAGCAACTGCTCTGGCTGCGGAAAATCATCTGCCGGAAACAGCGCCAGCAACCGCCCCAGGATCGCCTCGGCGGCACGGGCGTGCAGTTGCTGGTAGGCAATCGCCCGCACCAACGCCTCATAAGGCTCACGTCCCGGCGTAGCCTGGTGCAGGCAGGGCCCGATCGCTGCGATGTGCCGCGACCAGTCCGGGTCGAGTGCTGCCAGGTGTTGTGTGGCCTCGCGATAGGCCTCGGGCGAAAGGTCGGCCAGCATCATGGCACCTCCATCAAATCGATTGCAGGTCCAGCTTAGCGCAGCCGTTCATCGGGCAAACGCCGGTTCTTGCGCAGTTAATCTTTGGCATGCCATTGCTCGGCGCCATCTTCCCCGCATAGAATTGAGAACCATTCACAATCGCAAACATCACTGGACTGGGCCTTCTCTACGATGCAGATCAACGACACGCTCAAGCCAACCGAGGTTGCTCTGCTCTACCAGTCTCACCATGCCTGGTTGCGTGGTTGGTTACGCAGCCGGATCGGTTGCAGTGAACATGCCGCAGACCTGGCCCAGGATACCTTCGTGCGGTTGTTGCGCGCCCGCCAGGTGTCGCCGCTCAAAGAACCGCGCGCCTACCTTAGCAGCATCGCCCGCGGCTTGATGATCGACCAGTTCCGCCGCCGTGCGCTGGAGCGGGCCTACCAGGAAAGCCTGGCTCACCTGCCCGAAGCAGAAGTGCCCAGCGAAGAGGATAAGCTTGTCATCCTCGATAGCCTGGAACGCCTCGACCGCGCCTTGCACCAGTTGAAACCGCGCGTGCGCCAAGCGTTCCTGCTGGCCCAGCTAGACGGTTTGAGCATCGCGCAGATTGCCCAACGTCTGGAGGTGTCCAGGGCCACCGTTGAACGCGACCTGGCCAAGGCCCTGGGCGTCTGCTACCGGTTGCGCTATGCCGATGCCTGATGATACGCCCGCACAGGCTCAGGTCGATCAGGCCATCGACTGGCTGGTGAAGCTGCGTTTCGACAGCCCCAGTCCGCGCACCGAGCAGCAGTTTCAACACTGGCTGGCCAGCCACCCACACAACTGCCTGGCCTGGCAGCGGGTCAGTAATCTGGGCGATGAACTGGCCGGGCTGCCCAAGGACCTGAGCCGGCGCACCCTGGACGCGAGCCAGCCCCCCAAAGCCAGCCGCAGGGACCACCTGAAGTTGCTGGGGCTGTTGGCCGTGGGCGGCAGCCTGGGCTGGGCCGCGCGCGAAACGCTAGGCCTGCCACAACTGCTGGCCGACACCAGCACCGCCACAGGCGAGCAGCGCCGATGGCAAGGCAGTGATGGCAGCCGAATCCAGCTCAACACCGCCAGTGCCATCGACTTGCACTACAGCGCGGAGCAACGCCAGCTGAAACTGATCCATGGCGAGGTCAGCCTGGACAGCAACCCCAGCGACAACCGCCCGTTCCACATCGCCACCCGTGTCGGCCCGCTGACCACCTTCGATGGCCAGCTGTTGCTACGCGAAAACGGCCAGGGCCTGCTGCTGTCGGTGCGTCGTGGTGAAGTCACGTTGTTCCCTGCCTTGGCCTCAGCGAGGCAAGTGCTGCCAGGTGAAACCCTGCAAGTCGGAACCAACGGCAGCATTCAGGCCAGAACGCTGCACAACGACCCCTGGGGCTGGACCGAAGGTGTACTCAGCGTGCAGCAGATGCCACTCGCCGAGTTTGTTACCGAACTTGGCCGCTACCGACCGGGCCTGCTGCGCTGCGCTCCAGAAGTGGCGGGCTTGAAGGTTTCAGGCACCTATCAGTTGGCTGACACCGGGCAAATCCTGCAACTGCTCACCCGCAGCCTGCCCGTGCGGGTCGAGTACAGGACGCGCTATTGGGTAAGCATCGGCGCGGCGTAAAGGGATATCACTGCGCCACAGCCCGCATCCGCCCACGTCGCCGGTATGACTGCCTGGCAAAGCACACGAACAGCCCGGCCATCAGCGCCAGCGCCATGGGCAAACCGTGGGGCGCGACATTCATGGCTGCCCCACTGACCAGCGGCCCTACCAGGCTGCCCACACCCCACAGCAAGCCCACACTGGCATTGGCAGTGACCAGGTCCTGGCCCTTGAAGCGCTGCCCGATCAGCACCAGCGCCAGGGTATAAATGCCACCCGCCACCGCGCCCAGCACTACCAACAGCGGCCACAGCAGCCAGGTCAGGTTCAGCAGCCAGGGCAAACCGATGCCGATCACCATCGCCACCAGCCCGCACGCCAGGTGCAGCCCGGTGCGCTCAACCCGGTCGGCCAACCAGCCCAGCGGCAGCTGGAACAGCATGTCGCCGGCAAACACCACCGTCACCATCAATGCCGCCACGCCAACGGCAAAGCCATGGCTGGTGGCGTACACCGGCAGCAGCGACAGCACCACAGCATCGAAGAACGAGAAGAACAGCACCGCCATGCACAACGCCGGAGCCACCCGGAAGAATCCGGCCAGGCCGAAGCTTTTTTCGCCCTCTTCGTGCTCGACATGGTCGTTGGGCACGGTCAGCACGATGCACAGCAACGCCAGCCCATAACAGACCGTGACGACACCCGTGATCCAAGGGCTATCGGCGCCCAGCACTGCCAGCATGGCCGGGCCGAGCACCTGAAAGCCCGTAAAGCTGGTGGCGTACAGGGCCATGATCTTGCCGCGGTTATGCTCGGGGCACAGTTCGTTGACCCACGACTCGCCAAGGATGATGGCGATCCCCATGCCAAGCCCCAGGCTCAGGCGCAGCAGCGCCAGCAGCCACAACGAGCCGAACGCCGACTCGAGCAAGGCGATGCTGACCGTGCACAGGCTGAAACACAGCAGATAGATGGTGCGGCGGGTGAGATGGCGGCAGCAGACGTCGACCAGAAAAGCAGAGAGCATCATGCCGGCGGCTGGGATGGCCGAGATGATGCCGATTTCCAGTGTGCTCGCCCCCGCTTCATGCAGGCGCAACGACACCAGCGGCAAGCTGGCCCCCAAACTGAAACCCACGACAGAAACGGCGAACAACAAGCCCGCCAACAAACGCATGTTCATGTACCACTCCTGGCAAACCGAAAAGACGTGCAGAAACAGGCGCGCACGCCGGGACGGCGAGCGACGCGAAAGCGCAGATCAGTTCAGGCGAGGTGTGGCGAGAAGGTGAAGGCAAACAGCACGCTGCGGCGGCGCTTGAGCACCGTGTCACTCGGCCATGCACGACGCAGTGCCTGGAAGGCAGGCTGGCGGGCGTGTGGGAGGGACTGGGTACGGCGCATTGCTTTGGCTACTACGCAGGTGATTGAAAAAGAGGCGGCACTCTAGCCACCTCCGGGGGGCGAGTCAATTGCCCGGGGGCCTGGCAGAGGCCCCCGGCGCTCAGCGTTTACCTGTACTTGGCAGGAACACCGCCAACAACCCGAACAATGGCAGGAACGAGCACAACCCGTACACATACTCGATACCACGCAGGTCTGCTACGTACCCCAACAGCGCAGCGCCAATGCCACCAAAGCCGAACATCAGGCCGAAGAAGATCCCGGCAATCATGCCCACGCTGCCCGGCACCAGTTCCTGCGCATACACCACGATCGCGGAAAACGCAGAAGCCAGGATAAAGCCGATCACCACGCTCAGTACTGTGGTCCAGAACAAATCGGCATACGGCAGCGCCAGCGTGAACGGCGCCACGCCCAATATTGAAAACCAGATGACTGCCTTGCGCCCGATACGGTCACCGATCGGCCCGCCAAAGAAGGTGCCCGCCGCCACCGCGCCGAGGAACAGGAACAGGTGCAGCTGCGAGCTGGCCACCGACACACCGAACTTCTCGATCAGGTAGAACGTAAAGTAGCTGGTGAAGCTGGCCATGTAGAAATACTTGGAGAACACCAGCAGGCCCAGCACGATCAACGCCGCAATGACCCGATTACGCGAAATGCCGTGGGTAGCCTGAACCGCCTTGCGCGCCTTGGCCTGATTGAGGTGCTCCTTGTACCAGCCGCGCAGCATCAGGGTGACGCCGAGGAAGAACAGCCCAGCCACGCCGAACCACGCCACATGGGTCTGGCCGAACGGAATGACGATGGCCGCTGCCAGCAGCGGGCCCAGAGCGGAACCGGTGTTGCCACCGACCTGGAAGGTCGATTGGGCCAGGCCGAAGCGCCCGCCCGAGGCCAACCTTGCAATACGCGAGGTTTCCGGGTGGAAGGTCGACGAGCCGATGCCCACCAGCGCCGACGCCAACAGGATCATCGGAAAGCTGCCAACGAAGGCCAGCATCACAATCCCCACCAACGTGCACAGGGTGCCTAGCGGCAGCAGATTTGGCGTGGGCCGGCGATCGGTGAAGAAGCCGACCCAAGGCTGCAACAGCGAGGCGGTGATCTGGAACGTCAGGGTGATCATGCCGATCTGGGCGAAGCTCAGGTCGTAGTTGGCCTTGAGCATCGGGTAGATCGCCGGCAGCACCGACTGGATCAGGTCGTTGATCAAGTGCGCCAAGGCGCAGAAACCGATGATACGCATCACCAACGGCGTGGCTTGGCTTGCCGCTACCGGGGTGGGTGCGGTGGAGGCACTACTGGTGGCCATTTACCTAAATCTCCGTCCTCAGGTTTGGGATCCGATTATCGGGAAACAAATAGATACATAGCTACCTTTTTATTCGCCTGTTGCCACACGCTTGAAAACGACTGCATCTGGTGCAGGGCACTCGCTTGCAGATAGCCCGCCATGCAGGGCGAGCAGCGGATGGTCTCGGCGGGTGTGCGGCGCCTTCTACCTCGACCGGCGTGGCCAAAGCCTGCAATCCCTGGCTGCAACCCAGCAGCTGCAGTTGCTGGGCGTGCGCGGGCACTGGCTTCTGGTGCACTGAAACCGGGGCTGGCCGCTAAGTTTTTGAAAGCGTGCAAATTTTTTTTGAAATGAGTGTTGACAGAGGGGGCGTTCAAGAGAATAATGCGCGCCATCGGCTACATAGCTCAGTTGGTTAGAGCATAGCATTCATAATGCTGGGGTCCGGGGTTCAAGTCCCTGTGTAGCCACCAAACAAGACGAAGGGCTTACCGCAAGGTAAGCCCTTTTTCTTTGCCTGCAAAAAAGTTCGCTGACACCAGCGTAAAACCCTTCCAGCAGCAGCCTCGAATCTCAGCTTGGCTGCTGCAATCGCCGCCTCAACGCATTCCGGTCACCGCCACAGCCAGGCCAAGCCCGATCAATGCCAGACCAATGGCCCGGTCCACCAGCACTTGCCGTTCGATCATCGCCTTGCGCAATGCCGTACTGGAGAAAAATACTGCCACCAGGCTGAACCACAGCCAATGGGCAACGGACATGAACGCACCGTAGGCGAAGTTCAGCGTCAACGGGCTGCCAGGCTGTACCACCTGGGTGAAGGCACTGATGACAAACAACATGGTCTTGGGGTTGAGGGCATTGGTCAGAAAGCCGGTGCGCAGCGCTTGCAGTACGCCGGCAGCGGACCGGCCAACTCCGTCCAGGCTGATGCGCCGGGTGTTGGTCAATGACTTGTACCCCAGGTAGATCAGGTAGCCCGCACCCAGCACTTTCATGATCAGGAACAGCGCCGGGCTCTGGCTGATGATTACGGCAATGCCCAACACCGTGTACAACACATGCACCTGCACCCCCAGGGCGATGCCTACGGCAGCAGCCAGCCCGGCCTTGCGCCCCTGTGCATAACTGCTGCGGGTGACCATGGCGAAGTCTGCGCCGGGGCTTATGACCGCGAGCAAGGTGAACAGGGCGACGGCAATGAGTTCGGTCATGCTGAGGGTCCTCGATAGGCGATGGAAATGCACAGACCGCCAATTATCGAGCGCTTACCGACGCGGAAAAATCGATTTATGCTGAGATAAATCTGATAGTTTTTTTCACAGACATTTACAGCCTGCCTGGGCCTCTTCGCGGGTAAACCCGCTCCCACATGCCACCTATTTACCCGCGAAGAGGCCGGCACAGCTGAACCGGGATATCATGAAACTGCCGCCACTCAACGCCTTCCGCTACTTCGACATCGCCGCCCAGACCGAGAGCTTCGTGCGCGCCGCCGAGCACTTGCACGTCACTCACGGCGCGGTCAGCCGCCAAATACGCCTGCTGGAAGAAAGCCTTGGTGTGGAACTGTTCGAGCGCCGCAACCGGGCCATTTTCCTCACCCCCGCCGGCCGTGCCCTGCAAGGCACCACCCAGGCGATCTTCGAGCAGCTGGAGGGTGCCGTGCAGCGTTTGCAGCACCAGGTCCGCGACAATGTGCTTGTGCTGTCCTGCGAGCCGACCATCGCCATGCGTTGGCTGATCCCGCGCTTACCGAGATTCCATGCCGCCCACCCCGACCTTCAGTTGCATCTGGTAGCCGCAGGCGGCCCGCTGGACTTCGCCCGCAGCGGTATCGACCTGGCAATTCGCCGCGACGACTTCCACTGGGACAACCAGCTGTACAGCCAGAAAATCTGCGACGAATGGATCGGCCCGGTTTGCCACGCCGCCTCCCCTGCCCTCCTTGAAGGCCAACGGCTGCTGCACAGCGCCACCCGTCCCACTGCCTGGCCCACCTGGCTGCGACTGAGCGGCCAGCAGACGAGACACAGCGAACGCAGCGACTACGAACATTTCTACCTGTCGATTCAGGCCGCCAGCGCCGGCCTGGGCCTGGCCATTGCCTCAGCCCTGATGGTGCGCGACGAACTCGACAGCGGGCAGTTGCAGGCGCCGTACGGTTTTGTGCGCGATGGCTCGGCCTACCACCTGCTCAGCCCACAGCCCCTGCCCGACAGCGACAAGTGCCAGCGCTTCGCCGAGTGGATAATGGACGAATGCCGGGGTTGCCTGGCTCATTTGGGCTTGATGCAGAACGACGACCCGGCACTGCCATCGCCACCCCAGGTGCGATAGCCGGCGGTATCCACATGAATGCGGCCTGATGGGTAGCGGCCCAGGCCCATGTTCCAGGCTTGGCCGTGCTGCTGCCAGAAACGGCACAGCGGATTGGGATCGGCCCACGCCGGCAGCAGTATGTCGACGGCGAACGCACGGGTATGCGCACTGTTGGCTGCCCCGCCCGCACAGGCGTTCAGACGCGGCTCACGGTAAGCCGAAACCACCTCGAACTGGCGCAGGATGCCTTGGTCGTCGAGTGCATTGATCAACGCGAGGGTCGAGCGTACAGCCGCCCAATTGGCGGGGGGCGGTACGGCGAAAGGCGATGCGCTGCACTGTCTCCAGTCCGATGCCGAGCGCAGCAACTGGTGAATTGGCACTACACCGTAAAGCCGGGCATCTACCAGCATTTCACGGAAGGGGCGGGTTTGATGATCACCCGCCCACTGGGCGAACATCCACACGTCGCGCTCGTCTGCGTGGGCCGCGCTTGCTACACACAGACCCGCTGCCAGAAGCAGTTTTCTCATTTTTTATCCGTCCCTGCCGAGAACAAAGCCTGCGCGCCCGGGTACACCCCTGCAAAGTCAGTCTTCGAACAGGGTGCAGGCCATCACCAGGGCGTCTTCACGGCCGCCGGCGATCGGATAATAGTCGCGGCGGCGGCCAATTTCGTTGAAACCGTAACGTTCGTATAAACGATAGGCCGACTGATTGCTGGCGCGCACTTCCAGGAAGCATTCGCGGCCATTGAGCTGATAGGCCCGGGCCATCAGGTGCTCGAGCAGACGCAGGCCCAGGCCGCAGCCTTGGTTTTCCGGTTTTACGGTGATGTTGAGCAGGTGCGCTTCGTCGATGATCACGTTGATCACGCCATGACCCACTTGCTGCTGGCCGTCGAACATCAGCCAGACTTCGTACGATTTGAGCGCATCCTGAAAGATTCCACGGGTCCAAGGATGACTGAACGCGGCATATTCGATCTTAAGTACGGCATCCAGATCCGCCTCGGTCATCGGGCGGAAGCTGATTGAGTCACTCATTCAACGCTCTTCCAGCGCGCCATCAGCTGGCGCATGGCTTTCCAGACGTCCGCCTTGCGTTGCGGCTCGTCCATCAACAGTTCAAGGCCCGGCAATGCCCAGGCGTCGCCCAGGCTGTCAAGCGTCAGGGTTTGGTAGTAGGCCTCGGCGTCGGCATTGGCGGCAAAACGCAATGCAGGCAGGCCGACCAGCCACAGACAGGTACACGGGGCGTCTTCCAGGCGGGCCTGAACGAAGCCCTGGACGAAATCGCGCGCAGCCTCCGGCCCCTGGTCCATGTTGCCGCGCACCAGCAGTGGCCAGCGAACCGGCTCGCCGATGATCTGCGGGGCGTCGGGCAGGCCGGCGGCGCGCAGCATGTCCTTGAGCAGCAGGTAGGAGGGGTCGCGGCTTTGGAACGGCTGGCCGGTGGCCAGCTCCACCAGCAGCAAGCAACTGCCGGCGCGCAACAACTGTAGCGAGAAGCGCGGTGGCGGCACGGGCACCGGGCGCGGAGCTGCGGGCTCTTGTGCTTCGGCGGGCTTGACGGCGGGTTTGGGCACACTGCCCGGCCGCGGGATCTCGATTTTCGGCCGCTCGCCGGAACGGGCCTGGGGGATGACGGGCGTTTCGTTGGTTGCCGACGCCGGCCGGACTTCGAAATCGATGTCCTCGACCGGCGCAACCGGCAGCAGCAGTTCGGGCCGCGACGGTGCGGCGAACGGCAGCTCGGCGCGCGGCAGCCAGTGCACCACTTGCATGGCGGAAAGGTAGGCGCGGCGACGGGGTTCGGTCAGCAAGGGGCGGGTATCCGAGGGGGTGACGGCAATTGGGCATTCTAACGTGTACGCCGTGGTTTTTGCAGCGCCTATCAGACCGAGCGCCGCCCGCGCGGCGCATCGCGAGCTACGCTCGCTCCTACGTTTGTTTCGGGCCAATTATTCCTGTGCCATTTGCGCGCGAACGCCTTGGCGCATGGCGCAATATCACGTCTTACAAACAAGGCGGTCGCGCGCGCCCGTCACAGGCGTTACTGGCCCGAAACAAACGTAGGAGCGAGCGCAGCTCGCGATGCGCCGCGCGGGCGGCGCTCGATCTCGACCCCACCCTCACCCCCCGCCATACACCTACACACCACAGAATATCGCGTCGTACAAACAAGGCGGTCGCGCACGCCTGCCACAGACATTACTGGCCCGAAACAAACGTAGGAGCGAGCGCAGCTCGCGATGCGCCGCGCGGGCGGCGCTCGGTCTCCCAGGCGACGCACCTCTACCGCCATACCCTCAAGGCCACACCGCCTGGCATGACGTTGCGCAATGGCCGGGTGTGCTTGCCGTGGTTTTTTTGGGGGGGGCAGAAATCGAGCGCCGCCCGCGCGGCGCATCGCGAGCTGCGCTCGCTCCTACGTTTGTTTCTGGCCAGTAACGCCAGTGACAGGCGCGCGCGACCGTTTTGTTTGTACGACACAATATCGCGCCAAGCGCCAAGGCGCCCGCGCGCAAATCCCCCAGAAATAACTGGCCCGAAACAAACGAGCGAGCGCAGCTCGCGATGCGCCGCGCGGGCGGCGCTCGATCTCGCCCCCACCCTCAAACCCCCGCCATACACCTACACACCACAAGGTTATCCCTCATTACAGACCAAGGGGTAAAAACCACCCCCGCGAATGCAGTACAATCGCCCCCTTTTTCTTGGCAACGAGTCGAAGCCAATGATCGAACCCAAGCGCGTCCTGCGCGCCCTAGCCGAACACTGGGCCCTGATCGAGCCGCTGTGCGAGCGTTTCGACCAGGGCACCCTGAGCCTGGTCGAACTGCGCCAGCATGTGGCTCGCCAGCAGCTCGAAAGCACCCCGCAGGACATCACCCAGCTACTCGACGTTTGGATCCGCCTGGATATCCTGGTCCCGGTGGCCAAAAGCCCGAACCGTTTCGAGCTCAACGCGCAGATCCACGACTTCCTCGCCTACCTGCGCCGCGAACACCGGCTGGGCCTGTGCCTGGAGATCGAAGCCTACTTGCGCCACCTGGAGCGCCTGGCCGGGCACATCCAGGATGCCTTCGACAACCGCGACAGCGACGACCTGGCACGCCAGCTGCGCCTGCTCGACATGCGCGTGCGCGATGTGCTGAAAAAGCTCGACAACGACGAGCAGGCACTGGTGGCCGTGGCCGAACGGGCCAAGACCAGCAACCGCCAGATTCCGCTGCGCCAGCGTTATGCCGAAGTACTGGCCACCTGGGACGAATACGTCGAGCCGATGATCCAGCTGGTCAACGCCGACGGCGCCTTCGAGCAAGGTGTACGCAAGGTCGAGACCGTGCTGCTGAAACTGCTGGGCGAACAAGCGCGCCTGGGCCACTTGGTCGACGACGACATGCTGCTGCGCACCCACGCGCGCATCCTGGAAATGCAGACCAACGCACAGTTGACCCTGCGCCACGCCCGCGAACTGCTGCTGCCGCTGCGCGAAGAAGCCCGCCGGCACAACGCCGTGACCCGCGGCGCGGCGCTGGCCCTGTCGGTGATCCGACGCAAGGGCATCGATGCCGTGCCGCAAGCGGCCATGCCGATGTTCACCCGCCCGCAAAGCACCTTCCTTGGCAGTGCCAGCCAGGTCGAGGCCTACGTTTACGCACTGGCCCGCTTCGAGCCCAAACCGGCGCGTTTCCCCAAAGCCCACAAGACCCAGTCCGACGCCCTGCCCCGTGCTCCGCGCACGGTCAAGGAAATGACCGAACGCTGCGAACAGGCCCTGCCACTGCCCGACCTGATGGTCTGGCTGCTGGAGCAGGAGCCCGAAGGCGCCACCGATGAGCTGCTGTACTGGTTCTCGCGTCTTTCGCGGGAAAAGCGCTTCAAGCGCGAACGCCTCGACCGCCGCGAATACACAACTCAGGAACACCTGGTCAGCCTGCGTTCGTTCGCCCTGACCTCCAGCCGCGAAGACGCCCCCAGCGCGCCTACCGAACCCAACGCGAGCCCAGCCCATGCATCTTGATCTTTCCGAACTGTCCCAGCTCGCGCCGATCTTCCGCGAGCTGTTCAAAGGCTTCCACATCAGCCGGCGCGACCCTGAGCTGTACGCCCAGCTGTCGAACTTCCAGGACCAGTACCGCACCCTGTTCAAGGCCCTGGGCTTCGAGCTGGTATGCGACACCCGTGGTTTCTACTACTTCGTGCCGGACATGACCGCCGCGCAGGTCAACAAGACCGCGCAGCGCCTGTCGCTGTTCACCTTCATTCTGGTCGAGCACCTTGCTGACCAGGGCCGCGACCCGATGGCCGTGCTCGACGGCGGTAGCATCGGCCGCGACGAACTGCCCTCGCTGCTGGACAAGTACCGCGACCTGTTCCTGCAGGCCGAAGTGCAGACCGTGGACGAGCTGGAAGAAAAAATCCTGCGGCGCATGACCCAGCTCGGCTTCGCCCATGAGGAAGGCGGCATCTACCGCTTCCTGCCGCCCATGCACCGCTTCCTCGATGTGTGCCTTGCAGTGCAGCAGGACCGCGACCTGGCCGCCACCCTGCACAGCGACCTGCCGCTGCCGACCCCGGTACTGGTCGAGGAAGAAAGCGCCGAAGAACTCAACCGCACCGACGACCCGCTCGACCTCACGCCTTTCCAGGGCGAGGAAAGCGAAGAGGACGCCCTGGCCCGGGCCATCCGCGAAGAGCAACAGGAGATTGACGCATGAGCCAGGAACGCTACGGCATCCGCCGCTTCGCATTGCTCAACACCGCCGGCTACAGCCTTGGCCTGTTCCCGCTGGAGCACCCGCTGTCGGTATACGGCGCCAACAACCTGGGTAAATCGGCGTCGATCAACGCCCTGCAGTTCCCGATCCTGGCACGCATGTCGGACATGAGTTTCGGCAAATACAGCCTTGAGCAGTCGCGCCGCTTCTACTTCGCCAGCGACACTTCGTACATTCTCTGCGAACTGAGCCTGCCCCACGGCCCGCACGTGATCGGTGTGGTCGGGCGCGGTCCGGGCGGCGGTTTCGGCCACCAGTTCTTCGCCTACAAGGGCGAACTGGACCTGGCCCACTACCAGAAGAACGACACCTGCCTGCGTCAGAAAGAGCTGTTCACCAACCTTGAACGCCTGGGTATCAAGGCTTACGAACTGAAGCCGGACGAACTGCGCCGACTACTGGTGGGCGGCCACACCTCGGTGCCGCTGGACCTGACCATGATCCCGCTGCGCTCCACCAGCGAGCAAAGCCTGAAAACCTTCCGCGCGCTGTTCATCAATCTGCTGCACATGCGTGAAATCACCGCCGCCAAACTCAAGCAACTGTTCCTCGACGCCTTCGAGCACAGCCTGCGTTCGGGCAGCGTCGACTACATCGCTGCGTGCGAGGAAGCCTTCCGCGACGTACGCCGCATGGAGCAGGACTACAACGCCCTGGTCGCTGCCGGCCCGCTGGTCGAGGCCCTGGCCGGCGGTGTGGCCCAGCGGGACATCCTGCGTGGCAAGCTGCACCGCATTTCGCCTGTGCTCGACACCCTGCTGGGCACCTGGCAGGAATACGCCATGGCGCGCAAGGAAGAGCTGGTCATCCAGTCCGAGCACTACCGTGGTGAGCAGGACCGCCTGCAAAACGACCAGCGCGGCGGCACCCAGGAGCTGATGCGCCTGGAGCGTGAAATCAGCGGTATCCAGCGCTGGCTAGGCGAGCTGTCGGTGCTCAAGCACCGCTTTGCGCTGGTCGACGACGTCAAGGTGCTGGAACAGCAACTGCTGGCGGCCAAAGACGCCCACGACGAACTGGCCGGTGCTCTGGCCCAGTCACGACAGTTCAGTGCCGAAGACCTCGACGAGCGCGTACGCGACCTGGAAAAACGCCTGAAGCAGGTCAAGCAGCAGCTGGATCACGCTGACAACAACAGCTACGCCCGCCTGCGCGAAGAGTTCTCGCAACAGGACGTGGACCGCCTGATGCGCCTGTTCAACGGCGCATTGTTCAGCCTGCCGCTGGGCGACCGCGGCATCGAGCTGGACGATAGCGACCTGTGGGTGAAGTCGCTGGAAGCGGTGCTCGACGGCTTCAAGGGCGAGCGCTTCGAGGCCCCCGGCCTGGCCATCGATCTGACCCACATCGACCCGCCGGCCCTGCAGGCCCTGGCCGACCGCGCCGCCCTGCGCGACCAGAAAGAGCGCCTGGAAAAAGAGCTCAAGCAGCTAAAAACCCAGCAGGCCGTGGCCGCCGACCGCTCCGCCTCCAAAGCGCAGACCGAAACCCTGTACCAGGAAGTGCTGGACGCGCAGAAGGCGCTGGAAGACTTCCGCCGCAGCCAGACCCTCGCCGCCGAAGAGCCCGAGAAACTGGAACAGCTCTCGCAACTGGAAGCGGCCCAGGACGAACTCAAGCGCTCCAGCGACGCCTTCACCGAGCGTGTCCAGCAGCTGTCAGCCAAGTTGCAACTGGTCGGCCGCCAGCTCGGCGACCTCGAGTCCAAGCAGCGCACCCTGGAAGACGCCCTGCGCCGTCGCCAACTGCTGCCGGCCGACCTGCCCTATGGCACGCCATACATGGAAGCCATCGACGACTCGATGGACAACCTGCTGCCGCTGCTCAATGACTACCAGGACAGCTGGCAAGGCCTGCAGCGGGTGGACAATCAGATCGAGGCGCTGTACGCCCAGGTGCGCCTGAAGGGCGTGGCCAAGTTCGACAGCGAAGACGACATGGAACGCCGCCTGCAACTGCTGGTGAA
Source organism: Pseudomonas sp. LTR0 (assembly GCF_036630035.1). Lineage (NCBI taxonomy): Bacteria > Pseudomonadati > Pseudomonadota > Gammaproteobacteria > Pseudomonadales > Pseudomonadaceae > Pseudomonas > Pseudomonas sp. LTR0. Next base: position 700,171 of record NZ_CP123734.1, on the reverse strand, counting down.
CGCCTACGCGCACCGTACCGATGAAGCCCTGACCTTGGCCAAGGCACGCCGCGCCGCGGTCACCGACATCGCCCGAACCCTGCGCAACATCCGCAGCGACTACGACAGCCTCGAGCACCAGCTGGCCCTGTTCAACCGCGAGATCAACAAGCGCCGGGTGTCCAACCTGGAAAGCTTCCGCGTGGTACTGGCGCCGAACAAGGAAGCGCTCAAGCACATCGACCAGATTATCCACAGTGCCGGTCAGTACGAAGAAGGCGAAACCCTGTCGGTCTTCGACCTGACCCAGAGTGCCGATCAGGACAACAAGAACGAGGAGGCCAAGGAGTACCTGGCACGGCTGGTAGCGGCCAACCACAACCAGCTGGGCCTGAAGGACCTGTTCGAGCTGGCGTTCGAGATCACCAAGGTCAATGGCCAGCCGGTCATCCACGCCGACATCGACGGTGCGGCGTCCAACGGCACCACCATGACCATCAAGGCGCTGACCAACATGTACCTGTTGCTGCACCTGATGGACCGTGACCTGGCCGGGCGCATTCGCCTGCCATACTACCTGGACGAAGCGGCAGACATCGACGAACGCAACCAGGCGGCACTGCTGGAGACCAGCCAGCAACTGGGCTTCGTGCCGATTCTGGCGAGTGTGAAACCACAGGTCTCGGCGCACGTTGCGATCGACCTGGAAGGTGGCAGCGGGCCGAACGGCATCTACATCGACGAGGCGGACTGGAAGTTCATCAGCCGGCTGGATGAAGTGAAGGCGGTTGTGCGTGAGGATCAGGCCGAGGAACTGGCCTGAGATAGCTGGGGCCGCTTTGCGGCCCTATCCTGCATGCGCTGATCCCTGTGGGAGCGGGCTTGCCCGCGAACACGGGCGAAGCCCGTGCCATCCACGGCGGTGTCTTCTTCGCGGGTAAACCGCTTGTGTCGCGATAGGAGGCCGACGGCCTCCCGGCAACCTACCAGGCTATCAATGAGCCCAAGGCAGGATCGGAATGGCAGTCACCGCATTCTGCGGACTGCCTTCGATCATGCGGTCGCTGTACACCAGGTACACCAGCGTATTGCGCTTCTTGTCGAGAAAGCGCACCACCTGCATGGTCTTGAACACCAGCGAGGTACGTTCCTTGAACACTTCCTCGCCATCTTTGAGCTCACCCTTGAAGTTGATCGGCCCGACCTGACGACAGGCAATCGATGCCTCCGCCCGGTCCTCGGCCAGCCCCAAGCCCCCCTTCACCCCGCCAGTCTTGGCCCGCGACAGGTAGCACGTCACGCCCTCTACCTTAGGGTCGTCGAACGCCTCGACCACAATGCGGTCGTTCGGCCCGAGGAACTTGAACACGGTGGACACCCGGCCGACCTCTTCAGCGCCGGCCAGCATCGGCAGCACGAACGCTGCCACAGCGATTACCTTCTTCAGCGGGCTCATACCAGCACCAGATTGTCGCGGTGTACAAGTTCCGGCTCGGCGCTGTAACCAAGGATCGACTCGATGGCGTCGGACGACTGACCAATGATCTTCTGCGCCTCCAGGGCGCTGTAGTTGGCCAGGCCGCGAGCCACTTCAAGGCCGTCCGGGCCGACGCACACCACCATCTCGCCACGACGGAAGCTGCCCTGCACAGTCTTCACGCCAACCGGCAGCAAACTCTTGTTGGCCTGACGCAGCGCTTGCACGGCACCGGCATCCAGCACCAGGGTGCCACGGGTTTGCAGGTGACCGGCCAGCCATTGCTTGCGCGCCGCGAGCATGCCGCGCTCGGGCGACAGCAAGGTGCCCAGGCGCTCGCCCGCCTTCAGGCGGTCCAGCACGCGCTCGATGCGACCACCGATGATGATGGTGTGGGCACCGGAACGGGCAGCCAGGCGCGCCGCACGCAGCTTGGTCTGCATGCCGCCACGGCCCAGGGCACCACCGGTACTACCGGCCACGGCATCCAGTGAGGGGTCGTCGGCACGGGCTTCGTAGATCAACTGCGCTTCGGGGTTGTTGCGCGGGTCGGCATCGAACATACCATCGCGGTCGGTGAGGATCACCAGCAGGTCGGCCTCGACCAGGTTGGCCACCAGCGCCGCCAGGGTGTCGTTGTCGCCAAAGCGGATCTCGTCGGTGACCACGGTGTCGTTTTCGTTGATCACCGGCACTACACCCAGATCAACCAAGGTGCGCAGGGTGCTGCGGGCATTCAGGTAACGCTTGCGGTCGGACAGGTCGTCATGGGTCAGCAGGATCTGCGCGGTGTGCTTCCCGTGCTCCCCGAAGCTCGACTCCCAGGCCTGCACCAGGCGCATCTGGCCGAGCGAGGCAGCCGCCTGCAGCTCGTTCATCGCACTCGGTCGCTTGGTCCAGCCCAGCTGGCTCATGCCGGCAGCCACGGCCCCGGAGGAGACCAGTACCAACTCCACGCCTGCCTCACGCAGCGCGACCATCTGCTCGACCCAAACGGCCATTGCACCGCGGTCGAGGCCCTTGCCATCGGCGGTCAGCAGAGCACTGCCAATCTTAACGACCCAGCGCTTGGCGCCCGTCACCTTGCTTCGCATCTTCTTCCAACCTATGTCGAATCTGTAGATACCGTGGATACAAAAACGCCGCTCCAGAGAGCGGCGTTTAGTGTACTGCAACCGATCAGTCGCGCACGTAAATGATTTCCGGACCGTCTTCGTCGTCCTCGAAATCATCGTCCCAACCGTCATCGTCGCCGATGTCGTGCACGCTCTTGACGCCGGTACGACGCAGGGTGCGGGCGTCGTCCAGGGCCTGCAGCTGGGCACGGGCTTCGTCTTCGATGCGCTGGTCAAGGTCGGCCAGCTCTTCGGCGTAGGCCGGGTCGTTGGCCAGACGGTCGGCGCGGTCTTCGAGGTAGCGCATCAGGTCGTGGCTGAGCTTGTCGGTGCCCTGCTTGGAAATGGCCGAGATCACGTAAACCGGGCCTTCCCACTCCAGACGGTCGATCACTTCCTGCACACGCTCGTCACGCTCGTCGTCCATGACCATATCGGCTTTGTTCAGCACCAGCCAGCGCTCACGCTCGGCCAGCGACGGGCTGAAGCGGGTCAGCTCGTTGACGATGACTTCGGCGGCATCGGCCGGGCTGCTTTCGTCCAGTGGCGCGATGTCCACCAGGTGCAGCAGCACGCGCGTACGCGCCAGGTGCTTGAGGAAGCGGATACCCAGACCGGCACCTTCAGAAGCGCCTTCGATCAGGCCGGGGATGTCGGCGATGACGAAGCTCTTCCAGCGGTCGACGCTGACCACGCCCAGGTTTGGCACCAGGGTGGTGAACGGGTAGTCGGCGACTTTCGGCTTGGCGGCCGAGACCGAACGGATGAAGGTACTCTTGCCGGCGTTGGGCAAGCCCAGCAGGCCGACGTCGGCCAACACCTTCATTTCCATCTTCAGGTCACGCTGCTCACCCGGTTTGCCTGGGGTGGTCTGGCGCGGCGCACGGTTGGTGCTCGACTTGAAACGGGTGTTGCCCAGCCCGTGCCAGCCACCTTGCGCGACCATCAGCTTCTGGCCGGGGGTGACCAGGTCACCGATCACTTCCTGGGTGGAAGCATCGATCACGGTGGTGCCGACCGGCACGCGCAGGAACAGGTCTTCACCCTTCTTGCCGGTGCAGTCGGTGCTACCGCCGTTGGAGCCACGCTGGGCTTCATGGTGACGGGTGTAGCGGTAGTCGACCAGGGTGTTCAGGTTTTCGTCGGCAATCATGTACACCGAGCCACCGTCACCGCCGTCACCGCCGTTAGGGCCGCCGTTCTCGATGAACTTCTCGCGACGGAAGCTCATGCAACCGTTGCCACCGTCACCGGCCTTGACCCGAATGGATACTTCGTCAACAAACTTCATTAAAACCGCCTCTCGTCGGTAGACGAGCTGAATGACTCAAAAACATGAGGCTCTTGCAAAAATGAGCGCGGCGGCCCCGTACGACCGTAGAAACCAACGCCGGCAACCCAGACAAACAGCTTTGCAAGAGGCTCACCACAAACGAAAAAGCCCCGTCGCATGACGGGGCTTCTGGAGCGACGTCGCGATTAAGCGGCGACGATGCTCACGTAACGGCGCATGAACTCGCCTTTCTTCTCGAACTTGATCACGCCTTCGATCTTGGCGAACAAGGTGTGGTCCTTGCCCATGCCAACGCCGTAGCCAGCGTGGAATTCGGTACCGCGCTGACGGACGATGATGTTGCCTGGCTTGATAACCTGGCCGCCATACATCTTCACGCCAAGGCGTTTCGATTCTGAGTCGCGACCGTTACGAGTACTACCACCAGCCTTCTTGTGAGCCATGGTTCAATTCTCCAAATAAATTCAGGGGATCTAGGGGATTAAGCCTGGATGCCGGTGATTTTGATCTCGGTGAACCACTGGCGGTGGCCCATACGCTTCATGTGGTGCTTACGACGACGGAACTTGATGATGCGAACCTTGTCGTGGCGGCCTTGCGAAACGACTTCGGCCACTACTTTAGCGCCAGCAACAACTGGAGCACCGATGGTGACTTCTTCACCGTTGGCGACCAGCAGAACGCGATCGAAGGTCACGGATTCGCCAGTGGCGACTTCCAGTTTTTCGATCTTGAGGAATTCACCTTCAGCGACTTTGTACTGCTTGCCGCCGGTAACGATTACTGCGTAAGACATGGTATTTCTCCGATAATCCTGCTCACCCAGCGCTTTATATGATGAGTATTGGCTGGCATGGCTGCACAGGGCTGGAACGGCCCGGCGCAATTGCGTAAGGCAGGTGCTGCCCAGGAAGTTAGGGTGCGCGATTGTACGCAACCGCGGTTTTGCTTGCAAGTGCCGCCCCCGGCCAGCTGGCACCGCGCCTTGACACACCGGGACCCGCGACCTAGCATGCCGCGCAACCTCACTGGAGCAGCCGATGCAACCCCAAACCTTCTACCGCGCGGTGGCTGATGATTTCAGCGCCGTCGACGAGATCATCAAGAAGCAGCTGACCTCGCGCGTGCCGCTGGTATCGAAGATCGGCGACTATATCACGTCCGCCGGTGGCAAGCGCCTGCGTCCCCTGCTGGTACTGCTGTGTGGCAAGGCCCTGGGCCGCGAAGGCGACGACCTGCGCCTGCTGGCCGCCACCATCGAGTTCCTGCACACCGCCACCCTGCTGCACGACGATGTGGTCGACATGTCCGGCATGCGTCGCGGCCGCTCTACCGCCAATGCCCTGTGGGGCAACGCGCCAAGCGTACTGGTGGGCGACTTCCTTTATTCGCGCTCGTTCGAAATGATGGTCGAACTGGGCTCGATGCCGGTCATGCAGATCCTGTCCAAGGCCACCCGCGTGATTGCCGAAGGTGAAGTGCTGCAACTGTCGCGTGTACGCGACGCCAGCACCACCGAGGAAGTCTACATGGAGGTCATTCGCGGCAAGACGGCGATGCTGTTCGAAGCGTCGACCCACAGCGCTGCGGCACTGGCCCAGGCCACCGACGAGCAGCGCGAAGCCCTGCGTACCTTCGGCGACCATCTGGGCGTGGCCTTCCAGCTGGTCGACGACCTGCTGGACTACAAGGGCGACTCGCAGACCTTGGGCAAGAACGTCGGTGACGACCTGGCCGAGGGCAAGCCTACCCTGCCGCTGATCTACACCATGCGCGAAGGCACTGCCGAGCAGGCGGCGCTGGTACGCCAGGCGATCCAGAAGGGTGGCCTGGAAGATCTGGAACAGATTCGCGTCGCGGTCGAGGAATCGGGTGCGCTGAAGTACACCGCCGAGCTGGCGCGCGATTACGTGAAGCGTGCCATTGCCTGCCTCGAAGTGCTGCCTGCCAGTGAATACCGGGATGCGCTGGTTGAACTGAGCGAATTTGCGGTCGCGCGTACGCACTGACAGACCGAGTCGTCTTCATTCGCGAGCAAGCCCGCTCCTACACCATCTGTGGGGAGCAGGCTTGCCCGCGATGCTTTTGTCCGGACATAATCACTTCCGGGAAAATACCTTTTACAATGTGGGCTTTTAACCGCCCGTCTGTTTGTTTGAGGAACCGAAGTGAGCACTCTGCCACCCTGCCCAAAATGCAACTCCGAATACACCTATGAGGATGGCACTCAGCTGATCTGCCCTGAATGCGCCCACGAGTGGTCGGCCAGCGGCGATGCCGAGGCGACCAGCGACGAGGTGGTGAAAAAGGACTCGGTCGGCAACATCCTGCAGGACGGTGACACCGTCACCGTGATCAAGGACCTCAAGGTCAAAGGTTCGTCCCTGGTGGTCAAGGTCGGCACCAAGGTCAAGAACATCCGCCTGTGCGATGGCGACCACGACATCGACTGCAAGATCGACGGCATCGGCGCCATGAAACTGAAGTCCGAGTTCGTCCGCAAAGTCTGATCACACAAAAATCTGGCAATCGGCGCTTGCCATTTAGGTAATAGGAATTATTCTCATTGGAACCGCTATCCAAGGAGAATCTCCATGACTTACCTGATCGACGCCTGGCTGGAACGCCCCCACCCCTACCTGCGCATTCTTCATCGGGAAACCGGCGAAGTGTGCGCGGTCCTTGAAGAAGAAGCCCTCGACGAACTGCGTGACCAGGGTGACCTGGACATGAGCGGGCTGAATTCGAGTGAACCGGGGGTACTCAAGGAACTGGTACGGAATCTGTTTCTGTTCTGCTATGCGCGGGCATTGCACCCTGGGGGGACAGACTGGAATTGAGGCCGGCAGGGCCGGCCTCTTCGCAGGTGAACCCCACCCCTACAGAAAAAGGTGGGCTTACTCGCGAATGGGCCGCAAAGCGGCCCCAACGACCTTACAGAACGTCGAGCAGTTCGACGTCGAACACCAGTACGCTGTGCGGCGGGATGCTGCCAACGCCTTGGGCGCCGTAAGCCAGCTCGCTTGGCACGTACAGGCGCCATTTGCTGCCAGCGTTCATCAGTTGCAGGGCTTCGGTCCAGCCAGCGATCACGCCGCCTACCGGGAACTCAGCCGGCTGGCCACGCTCGTAGGAGCTGTCGAACACGGTGCCGTCGATCAGGGTGCCGTGGTAGTGGGTACGCACGTTGTCTTCGCGGGTCGGCTTGGCGCCTTCACCAGCGGTCAGCACTTCGAACTGCAGGCCCGAAGCCAGTGTGGTGATGCCTTCACGCTTGGCGTTCTCGACCAGGAATTCCTTGCCAGCAGCAGCGGCGGCTTCGGCCTTGGCTGCAGCTTCGGCTTGCATCACCTCGCGGATGACCTTGAAGCTGGCCGACAGGTCGGCTTCGCTGACGCGGCTGTCGGCACCGTTGAAGGCATCGGTCAGGCCGGCCAGGATGGCTTCCAGGCTGACGCCCGGTGGCGGGTTGTCGCGCAGCTGGCCGCCCAGCTGACGGCCGATACCGTAGCTGACGCGAGTTTCATCGGTAGACAGGTTGAGTTCGGACATTGTCGTGCTCCACTGCAGGGCGCAGTGCAGCCGCGCCCTTGATAAAAAGGGCGAGCAGCCTAGCACACTGAGGCGTTGTGAGCAGCTACCAGGCCGAACGCTGGGAAATCGGCAACTTCAGGTCTTCTTCCGGGTGCGTACCCATACCGCACATTTCATCCTGCACCGACCAGTGCACCAGGTTCATCGAAACCATGGGGATGGTTTGCAGCAACTTGCGCGCATCTTCCACCGAGTGCACGCGCAAGCGCTCACCGCGGGTATCGGACAGGGGGTGAGGATGGCCTTTGACCCGGGCCTCGAGCAGGTAGTCACCGCCTTCGATGGCGATCAGGTTCAGTTCGTCGACATGGCCAGCCCTGGCCTCGGTATTGAGCTGATGCAGGTTCATGAGAGCACCTCGCGATGGGAACCACGCATGAGAGCTCATTTTTTGTACAGGAAGGGAGAATGCGCAAGGCATGACTGACGCCACTCGTCAGTTGAGCCTAGATCTCTGTGGGAGCGGGCGTGCCCGCGAAGCAGGCCACGCGGTGGCTGCCACCGGCTTTGCCGGTGTTCGCGGGCATGCCCGCTCCCACGGGAGTTGCAGTGAGGCCTGGCGGGACTCAGTGCTTGGTCAGCTTGTCCAGGTAGCCCATGCAAAACGCCGAGACCACGAAGGTCATGTGGATGATCACGTACCACATCAGGTAATCGGTGGAGATGTTCTGCGCATCCATGAACACCCGCAGCAGGTGAATGGACGAAATCGCCACGATCGACGCGGCAACCTTCATCTTCAGCGACGAGGAGTCCATCTTGCCCAACCAGTTGAGCTTTTCCTTGCTTTCATCGATGTCCAGTTGCGAAACGAAGTTCTCGTAGCCGGAAATCATCACCATCACCAGCAAGCCACCGACAAGCGACATGTCGATCAGTGAAAGGATCACCAGGATCAGGTCAGCTTCGCTCAACGCAAAGACATTGGGCAGGACGTGGACCACTTCCTGGAAAAATTTCAGCGCCAGGGCCAACAGGCCGAGGGACAAGCCGAAGTAGATCGGTGCGAGCAGCCAGCGCGAGGCATACATCGCGTTTTCGAGGATACGTTCCATGAAGTTCAGGACTCATCAGGTGACTAAAAAAGCGACGGCGAGTATAGCCAGCCACCTGTTACAGCAAAAGCCCGGGGGCTGCTCCGCAGCCCCGGCATTCTTCAGTTCTCAGGATGAAACTGGTAATCCCCCAGGTTGCGACACCGCTCACCATTGATCCGCCGCAACTGCGCCTGCAAATGCAGACACCAGATCTGCGGGTCTTCCGCCACCTGATAACCATGCAGGGTCAGGCTGTCGACAATGGCATTGAGCACCGACTCAGCCACCAGCGGCCCATGAAACGGCCCCTGTGCCTTGATCGCGGAGGGTTGTTCACCGGCCATGCCGGCGGCGAACAGCAGGGTCCACATGCCGTTATCCCCGGCCAGTGGACGAATGCTGCATTCGATACGAGTCACCAGGCCCAGGCACTGGCGTGTGAGGCTGAGGTTGCGCATGGCCGCGTCCCCTCCAATGAGCCTTGTTCAGCCCGAAACCCTCAGGCTGTTTCCATCCTGAACGCTGTACCGTCCTTAAGTTCCAGCATAGAAGAACAGTTCAGAAAGATGGAAAACTGGCGCTGAACGGTAGCACATCGCCGCCAGCGCCAGTTTGTTGACTCAGGCCGGTTTGGCTTGGGCAATCACGTCTTCAAGGCGTTCCTTTTCTGCCTTCTCGATGTCTTCCTCGCTGATCATCTCGGCAATTTCCCGCAGGCGCTCCACCACACGGGCATTGACGCTGCCCTCGGTGAACAGCCCCTTGTCGTCGAGTACCCCGGCCTCCTCGCCCACCAGCAGGCTCAGCGCCTCATCCGCCTGACTGACCGCGTAGACGTGGAACATGCCGTTCTCCACCGCCTGCAACACGCGCTCGTCAAGCATCAGGGTGGCAACGTTGGCACGCGGAATGATCACCCCCTGCTCGCCGGTCAGGCCACGCGCCTCGCAGAGGCGGAAGAAGCCCTCAATCTTCTCGTTGACCCCTCCCACCGCCTGTACTTCACCGAACTGGTTGATGGAACCTGTGATTGCGAAGCACTGCTTGAGCGGCGTGCGCGACAAGGCCGAGATCAGCGTGCAGGCTTCGCCCAGCGAGGCGCTGTCGCCGTCCACGTAGCCATAGGACTGCTCCAGGGCGATGCTCGCGGAGATCGCCAACGGGAATTCCTGGGCATAGCGGCTGCCCAGGTAACCGGTGAGGATCATCACCCCTTTGGAGTGGATCGGCTGGCCAAGGTTGACCTCACGCTCGATATCGACAATACCGCTGCCGCCCGGGTACACGGTGGCCGAAATACGCGCTGGCATGCCGAACGCCGAGTCGCCCACTTCCAGCACGGTCAGCCCGTTGCACTTGCCGATGGCCGCGCCTTCTGTGTCGATCAGGATGATGCCGGCAAGCATGTCGTCCAGCACCCGTTGCGACACACGCCCGGTACGGGTGGCCTTGGCCTTGAGCGCCCGCTCGATGTGGCCCGCATCGGTCATTTCGTCACTGGCCAGCTGGCGAATGAAATCAGCCTCGCTGACCAGCTGGAACAGGTCACCGATACGCGCCGACAGGCGCGACTGGTTCTCGGCCAGACGAGCACTGTAGGTGGCCAGACGCGCCACCGCGTCGCTAGTCAGCGGCGCCATGCCCTCTTCGTTGGTGCGGGTGCGCAACAGTTGGGCGAACTGCTCCAGGTTCTCGTCGACCATCGGCATGTCTTCATCGAAGTCCACCAGCACGCGGAACATCTCCTGGAAGTCCGGGTCGTGGTCCTGCAGTGCGTAGTACAGCTGGCGCGAGCCGATGATCACCAACTTGACGTTCAGCGGAATCACCTGCGGCTGCAGGCTGACGGAGGCAACACGGCCCAGCTCACCGATTGGCGACTCCATCTTCAGCTTGCGCGACTGCAACGCTCGCTTGAGCGCATCCCATACGAACGGCTCGCCCAGCATCTTCTCTGCTTCCAGAATCAGGAAGCCGCCGTTGGCGCGGTGCAGCGCGCCTGGGCGCAGTTGGCGATAGGAGGTATACAGCGCACCTTGGTCGGTGCTGTATTCGATACGGCCAAACAAATTGTCGTAGGTCGGGTGCGGCTCGAACACCACCGGCGCGCCACCGTCAGCGTGGTGGCCCACCACCAGGCTAGGCGCGTACTGCTCTTCGAGCAGCTTGCGGGCCACGGCGTCGGACTTGCTGTCATCGACCAGTTGCTCGACCAAGGTACGCAACAGGTTCAACTGCACCGATTGCAGGTAGGCGCAAACCGCCGCGTTTTCGGCGTACTTTTCCGAAAGCGGCGCCAGCAACGGCTGCAGCGCCAGAGTGATGGTTTCTTCGTTGAGCTGACGCAGCTGGTTGTTCGATTCGCGCTTCCATTGCGGCAGGCTGGCCAGTTCTTCGTTAAGGCGCTCCTCAAGCAGGGCAATGTCCTCGTGGAACTGCTCGCGCACCTCTTCCGGCAATTGGGCAAATTCCGCTTCATCCAGCGCCTTGCCATCGGCCATCGGCGTGAAGGCGACGTTGCTGGCATCGCGGTACAAGGCCACGTCCTTTTCCAGCGACGCGCGCTCGATCACATCCAGCGCGCGGTCATAGCGCTGGTTGAAAGCGCGGTCGATGGCGCCCTTCTTCTGCTGGTAGGACGGGTGTTCGAACACCGCCGGGAACGTCGACAGCAGGTTGTCGATCAATCCGCCCATGTCGCTGATGAACTCGGCGGCGCTTCCGGACGGCAGCTCCAGTGCACGTGGTTCACGGGTGTCGTCGAAGTGGTTGACGTAAACCCAGTCGGCCGGGGTTTGCTGGCGCTTGCCCTCGGCCTTGAGGTAGCGCTTGACGAACGAGAAGCGCCCGGTGCCGGGCTCGCCCATTACGTACACATTGTAACCGGGGCGCGGCATGGCCACGCCAAACTGCAGGGCCTCGACAGCACGTTCCTGGCCCAGGACTCCGCGAAACGGCTCCAGATCGTCGGTATGGGTAAAGGCAAACTGCTCGGGTGAGAAACGCCGGGTCAGGGCTTCAGGCGCAAGACGCAGGCGCGCAGCGACAGGATCGGGCATTGGGTTTCCTTACTTCGGCGGGGCAGATACGCAGCATTCTGGCGCTGCCCGCGCGCGCCTTGCAAGGCTCCACGGGACTTTATGTCGCAGCCGGTGCAGTCATGTGACAGCAAATTTTTCGCAATCAACAACGCAACCTTTAGATCGTGCCTAAACTCCAAGCTGCGCGGGTGGGTGAAAAGCTTTCCCGACCTGGCAACCGAGTTGCCAGAAACCCTGACCCTTGGTTAAGACAAAGAGAACAAATGCTATGAAACGGATTCTTCTGGGTACTCTGTTCACCGTGGTCTCGCTGAACGCCATGGCCGAAGCGCCAGGCGGCCCGAACTGCGGCTGGGGCAACATGCTGTTCGAAGGCCAGCGCGGCACGCCGGCACACTTCCTGGCTTCTACCACCAACGGCACCTCCGGTAACGCCACCTTTGGCATGACCTCCGGCACCAACGGCTGCTCGACCAGGGCTTCGCTGACCTACGGCGGCAAGTCCTGGTTCGCCATGAACGGCATGATGAACGAGCTGTCCGAAGACATGGCCATGGGCCAGGGCGAAGCTCTGACCACCTATGCCGTCGTTCTCGGCGTAGCACCGGAAGACCGCAGCTACTTCAACTCGGTCACCCACCAGCACTTCAACCAGATCTTCAGCAGCGCCGACGTCACTGCCGAAACTGTCCACAGCAACACCCTGGCCGTTCTGAAGAGCGACCCACGCCTGGCCAAATACGCTACCGAGGCCTAAGCACAGCTGCTCCCGCCCCACCCGGGGCGGGTTTCGCCTTTTTCGGCATCGTCAAGAAGTAGTTGCCCGATATGCTCAAACGCTTTGCTTGCCTGGCGCTGTGTGCCTGCGCCCCTGTTCATGCCGCCCCTGTGCTGGATCCAGGCCGTCTCCAGCAATTGGCCAATACCCCTTACTGGCTCGCCATTGGTCATTATGAAACCGCCAAGCTCGGCGGCTGGCGCAGCTATGTGGATGATGATGCGTTCTTCCTCGCCGAAGATGGCGCGCACCATCCGGACCAGGAACTCAAGGCTACGGTCGATGCGCTGTATGCCCCGGCCAGTCTCGGTGACAAGCACGCCCAGTGCGTATTCCCCGCGCGCACCCGCTGGCTTCGTGAACAGCTAGACCTGCAAGACTTGCCACAACCGGACTGCCAGGAATTCAAGACCTGGTACCAGTCGATCGACCCGCACAGCGCCGCGTTGATCTTCCCGGCAGCCTACCTGAACAGCCCGTCGTCGATGTTCGGTCACACCCTGCTGCGCATCGACCAGTCCAACACCCGCAGCGACGACACCACGCTGCTGAGCTACGCCATCAACTTCGGTGCCTATATCGAAGGCAGCGACAACAGCATCCTGTACGCCTGGAAAGGCCTGATGGGTGGCTACCCGGGGCTGTTCGCGCTGATGCCCTACCAGGAAAAACTGTCCGAATACCGCAGCCTGGAAAACCGCGACCTGTGGGAATACCAGCTAGACCTGACCCCCGAAGAAACCGGACGTATGGTCGAGCATGTGTGGGAGCTGAAGCAGATCCAGTTCGATTACTTCTTCTTCGACGAGAATTGCTCCTATCGCCTGCTGGAGCTGCTGCAAGTGGCCCGGCCGAGCCTGGACCTGACGTCTCAGTTCCCGCTGACCGCCATTCCCACCGACACGGTAAAAGCCGTGAAGCAGTCCGGCCTGGTCGCCAGCGAAACTTACCGCCCCTCTCGTGAGCGTGAATTGCTGGCCAGGGCCGAGCCACTCGACCACAACGAAAAGCGCCAGGTGCTGGCTGTAAGCGCCGACACTGCGCAATTGCAAAGCCCTGAATTCCAGGCCTTGCCTCGCGAACGCCAAGCGTTGGTGCAAGATGCCGCGTATCGTCTTGAGCGCTATCGGGCCAATGGCCAGGAACGCGACCCAGGGCAGGCCAAACGCAGCTTCGAGTTGCTGCGGGCGATCAACAGCAACCCGCCGCGCCCCCTGCAAATCGAACGCCCCGGCCTGCCCGAAGATGGCCATGACTCGCGCACCTGGCAGTTGGGCGTGGGTACCCGCGAAGACCGCGCCTACGCCGAATATGGCTTGCGCATGGCCTACCACGACCTGAATGACAACGCCTATGGCTTCCCGCTGGGCGCACAGATCGAAATCCTGCAATTGAAGCTGCGCCAGTATGAAGGCAACGATTGGCAGGTGCAGCGCCTGGACCTGGCCACCATCCGTTCATTGACACCCCGTAACGAGCTGCTCAAGCCTTGGTCATGGCAAGTGGCTGGCGGGCTGGAGCGGGTGCCGGGCAAGCATGATGACGAAGTGCTGGTGAGCCATGTGAATGGTGGCGCTGGCGGCACCTGGCAGCTGGCCGACGGTTTGCTGGGGTTTGCCTTGGGCACGGTGCGGGTCGAGCATCACAACGACTTCGCACAATTCATTGCCCCGGCGGCTGGCTTCAATGGCGGCCTGCTGTGGCGCAATGGGTTGGGCAACATGACGCTGGAGGCCAAGGGCGATTACTTCACCAACGGCGAGGTGCGGCGCAGTTTAAGCCTGAACCAGCAGTGGGAAATCAGCCAGAACCTTGGGCTTCGGTTGAGCGCTTCGCGTGAGTTCAGCCACCTGGCCACGGCACAGAACGAGGTGATGCTCGAGCTGAAGTGGTATCACTACTGAGGCTGCTTTGCGGCCTTTCGCGGGCACGCCCGCTCCCACAGGGTCTCCACACGATTCGAGGCCTGTGAAGTCCCTGTGGGCGCGGGCTTGCCCGCGAATTGGTCTGTTAGGCTGGCAAAGCAGTGTGACTGAACCAACTCTTTGACACTGTTTTGACATCTACCCGACAAATCGCCACCTAGACTTTCCACCATCAACTGGAGGGCTTTGTGGCTATGTCGCGGTACTGGTTCGGCGTGTGCATTGCGTTGTTGCTGTCAGGTTGCGAAACCACCCACGAGCAGATGGTCAACCACGGTTACCCTCCCGCCTATGCGGATGGCTTCCAGGACGGCTGCAGCAGTGGCCGCCAGGCGGCCGGGCTGATGGTGGGCAACTTCCGCAAAAACGTACCCCGCTACCTGCACGAGCGTCAGTACGAGACCGGCTGGGACGATGGCTTCCGCCAGTGTCATGCCATGCAGAACAGCGAAGAACAGCGCCAATACCACGAGCGTTTCTGGGACCAGCGTGACCGCGAGTGGGAGCAGGAAAAAGACCGCGGCGCTGCCAAGGCCTATCGCCACAACTGAGTCGCAAACGGACATTCCTTTAAACCGGCGGCCTGCCATGATGGTCTCAAGCACAAGGAGGCCTTGCATGAGCCGAGCATTCGTCAACGAAGACCAAGCCGCCGCCCAGGCCGACCAACCGGTTGAGCGGCGCATCAGCGAACAACCCAACTACGTCACCGCCAGCGGCCTGCGCCAGCTGCAAGCCCACTTGGCCGAGCTGAATACCTTGCGCAGCGAACTGCAGGCTCAGGGTGAGCGTGGCGACAAGCAGCAACTGGCCGATACCGAACGCGACCTGCGTTACTTCAACGCACGGGTGCAGAGCGCACAGGTGGTGCCGGCGGCCACTTCTCGCAGCAAGGCGCAGATTGGTAGCCGGGTGCGATTTGTCGATGCGCAGGACCAGGAGCATATTGTACGGCTGGTGGGCGAGGATGAAGCAGATGCCGGGCGGGGCTTGATCAACTGGGGCTCGCCATTGGGGCGTGCCTTGCTGGGCGCGGGGCCTGGAGATGAGGTGGTATGGCGCCGGCCGATGGGCGAGCAAGTAATTGAAGTGCTCGAGATCGAGGGTGAGCCCTGAGGGGGCCGCACAGCGGCCCCAAGAACTTCAGGTCAGACCACGCCTTGCGCCAGCATCGCATCGGCCACTTTCACGAAGCCCGCGATGTTCGCCCCTTTGACGTAGTTGATACGGCCATCAGCCTCTTCACCGTAGTGCACGCATGCATGGTGAATCGACTGCATGATGCTGTGCAGCTTGCTGTCCACTTCACCGGCAGTCCACAGCAGGCGCATGGCGTTCTGCGACATTTCCAGGCCCGACACGGCTACGCCGCCGGCATTGGAGGCCTTGCCTGGGGCATACAGAATGCCGGCGTCCAGGAAGATGTCCACAGCCTCGAGGGTAGTCGGCATGTTGGCGCCTTCGGCCACACAGATGCAGCCGTTACGCAGCAAGGTGCGGGCATCTTCGGCGCCCAGCTCGTTCTGCGTGGCGCATGGCAGGGCGATGTCGCACGGCAGGCTCCACGGGGTCTGGCCCTTGCGGAACTCCAGGCCGAACTGCCCGGCCAGCTCGCTGATACGGCCACGCTTGACGTTTTTCAGCTCCATCAAGGCGTCCCACTGGGCATCGGTCAGGCCGGCCTCGGCATACAAAGTTCCTTCAGAGTCAGACAGCGAGATCACCTTGCCGCCCAGGTCCATGACCTTGCGCGCAGCATATTGGGCGACGTTGCCCGAACCGGACACCGCCACGCGGCGGCCGTCGATACGCTTGTCCTGACGCTTGAGCATTTCTTCGGCGAAGTAAACGCAGCCATAGCCGGTGGCTTCCGGGCGGATCAGGCTGCCGCCATAGGTCATGCCCTTGCCGGTCAGCACCGAGGTGAACTGGTTGGCCAGGCGCTTGTACTGGCCGAACATGAAGCCGATTTCGCGGGCACCCACGCCGATGTCACCGGCCGGTACGTCGCAGTCGGCGCCGATGTGACGATACAGCTCGCTCATGAACGCCTGGCAGAAGCGCATCACTTCGGCGTCGCTCTTGCCTTTGGGGTCAAAGTCCGCGCCGCCCTTGCCGCCGCCCATGGGCAACGAAGTCAGCGAGTTCTTGAACACCTGCTCGAAGGCCAGGAACTTCAGCACGCTGAGGTTCACCGACGGGTGGAAGCGCAGGCCGCCCTTGTACGGGCCAATGGCACTGCTCATCTGAATGCGATAACCGCGGTTGACCTGCACCTTGCCCTGGTCATCGACCCAGGATACGCGGAACAGCAAGGCGCGCTCAGGCTCGACCATGCGCTCGAGGATACCGGACTGCAGGTAGCGGGGGTTGGCTTCAAGGAATGGCCACAGGGTGCGAAGCACCTCTTCTACGGCCTGGTGGAATTCTGGTTGGCCAGGGTCACGCTGCTTTAGGCGTGCAAGAAAATTGTCGACAGATTCGATCATGGTAGACATCTCACCAAGAGGATTGGACTTATTGGTTTTTTCAGGAATGTACCAAGAAGCAATCGCACCGGAACAGGGCGAAATGTCGTTTTTATGAAATTATTTGGTGCGTTTTATGTAAGTGTATACAAAACACGCTCCCGATTACTTGTTTTCAGCCTTCCATCAAGCACAAAAATGGGGCTCCTTAGAGCCCCATTTTTGTGCATCAGAAAACCGGCTTACTGGGCCAGCTTCTTGTGCCGTACACGGTGCGGCTGGGCAGCAGCATCACCCAGACGCTTCTTGCGGTCGGCTTCGTACTCGGTGTAGTTACCCTCGAAGAAGACCACGTTCGAGTCGTCTTCGTACGCCAGGATGTGGGTAGCCACGCGGTCCAGGAACCAACGGTCGTGGGAAATCACGATCGCGGCGCCCGGGAAGTCCAGCAGGGCTTCTTCCAGCGAACGCAGGGTTTCGACGTCAAGGTCGTTGGACGGTTCGTCGAGCAGCAGAACGTTACCGCCTTCCTTCAGGGTCAGGGCCAGGTGCAGGCGGCCACGCTCACCACCGGACAGGTCCTTGACGAACTTCTGCTGATCGCCACCTTTGAAGTTGAAGCGGCCAACGTAGGTACGCGAAGGGATCTCGTAGTTGCCGATGCGGATCTGGTCGGAACCGTCGGAGATCTGCTGGAACACGGTCTTGGCGCCGTCCAGGTCCTCGCGGCTCTGGTCCACACAGGCCAACTGCACGGTTTCACCGATCTCGATGCTGCCCGAGTCCGGCTGCTCCTTGCCCATCAGCATGCGGAACAGGGTCGACTTACCGGCACCGTTACCACCGATCACACCAACGATGGCACCTTTGGGCATGGCGAACGACAGGTTGTCGATCAGCACACGGTCACCGTAGCCCTTGGTGACGTTCTTGAACTCGATAACCTTGTCACCCAGGCGCGGACCGGCCGGGATGTAGATTTCGTTGGTTTCGCTGCGCTTCTGGAATTCCTGCGACTGCATTTCTTCAAAGCGCTGCAGACGGGCCTTGGACTTGGACTGGCGGGCTTTGGCGCCTTTGCGCACCCACTCCAGTTCCTCTTTCATGGCCTTCTCGTGGGCGCTCTGCTGCTTGGATTCCTGCGCCAGACGCTCCGACTTGGCTTCCAGCCAGCCCGAGTAGTTGCCTTCGTACGGAATGCCGGCGCCGCGGTCCAGCTCCAGGATCCAGCCGGCGACGTTGTCGAGGAAGTAACGGTCGTGGGTAATGGCTACCACGGTGCCCGGGAAGTCGTGCAGGAAGCGCTCCAACCAGGCCACCGAGTCGGCGTCCAGGTGGTTGGTCGGTTCGTCGAGCAGCAGCATGTCAGGGGCCGACAGCAGCAGGCGACACAGAGCCACACGGCGCTTTTCACCACCGGACAGGTGTTCGATGCGCGCATCCCAGGCAGGCAGGCGCAGGGCGTCGGCAGCGACGTCCAGCTGGCGCTCCAGGTTGTGGCCATCAGCGGCCTGCAGGATGGCTTCCAGCTTGGCCTGCTCGGCGGCCAGCTTGTCGAAGTCGGCATCCGGCTCGGCGTAGGCCGCGTAGACCTCGTCCAGGCGGGCCTGGGCGTCCTTGATCACGCTGACCGCTTCCTCGACCACTTCACGTACGGTCTTGGTTGGGTCCAGTTGCGGTTCCTGTGGCAGGTAACCCACGTTGATGTCGGGCATCGGACGGGCTTCGCCGTCGAATTCCTTGTCGACGCCCGCCATGATCCGCAGCAGGGTCGATTTACCGGCGCCGTTCAGGCCAAGTACACCAATCTTGGCGCCTGGGAAGAACGACAGGGAAATGTTCTTGAGAATTTCCCGCTTCGGCGGCACGACCTTGCTCAGCCGATGCATGGTGTAGACGTATTGAGCCAAAACCAAGCCCTCTAATCAGATAGGTAAAGACATCGCCGATCGCCCCGGCACGCAGTGGCCAGGGGGATGTGTTTACGGGGTGTCATTGAACAAAGTCGACCATTCTACGCCAACGCGCGGCGTTGCATAGGAGGGGCCGATGGTGGGGTGTGATCAGTGCGGTCACTGGGATGAATTCATTGCCTGTGCCGGCCTCTTCGCGGGCACGCCCGCTCCCACAGCGTCACCACAGAGTCTGAAGAATCCGCGATTCCTGTGGGAGCGGGCGAGCCCGCGAAAGGGCCGGCACAGCAGCAGAAGAGGCTCAGACGTGACGCTGCTTGACCTTGCCCCGCGGCAACCGGCAACGGTCGCCCTGCTCGGCCAGGCGCGCGGCCCAGGCGGACTTCACGCTGAAGCCGCCGCTGCGGGCAGGTTGCTGCTCGGCCACCTTGGCCGGTTTGGCAGGCGCTGTGCTGACCACCTTGGCTGCCGGCTTGGCCGCAGTCACTGTCGGCGTTGGTGGCTCTACTGCCACCTTGGCAGTCTTGCGCAGTTCAGCCAGCGACGGGGCCTTGCTTTTGGCGGCAGCGGCCGCCTCGGGTTTGCCCAGCGAACGCTGGCAAGACTTGCAGGATACGTCCTCGGTCACGGCAGTGCTGACAAGGGTCTGACTGCTGCGCCCGCAGGCGGAATCGAGGCCATTGGAGGAAAAGTGAGTAACCAAAACCGAACATCTCCGATGCGTTGTCATGTGAAGCGGGCGCTATTCTCGCACAGGTTGCAGGGGCTTGCCGAACCACCGGGCAGCCACCACCGGTCAACACGGCTGGCACTTTGCCATAATCCGAGGCATGCTAGCCGGTTTCGGGTATCCGGCCTTATAGTGCGCCTCCGCGGTGCGCAAGCCCGGTGCCGGCACGCGCCGTGCAAGATCATTCCCTGCCATCGCCAGCCCAATCGCAGGATCAACGCTTGACCAACCTTACTCATTCGTCGTCATTGCGTTCCGCACCACAAGCACCCGCCACCATACTGCGCGGGTCGATCAAGGGTGCGCTGGCGCTGCTGGCCCTGATCCTGCTGGGACTGCTGGTGTGGCAACTATTCGCCCAGTTCAAACATACTCAGGCCGACTTGCGCAAACAGAGCCTGGACGCCTCTGCGGAACTGGCCGACCACCTGAGCCTGAACATGGCGCTCAAGGCGCAGCAGGCCGTGAACGTGGTGCAACCCTACCCAGATGCCCCCACCCCTGCCGCCCTGCCCAGCCTGCTCGGCACCCTACGCCAGCGCCTCCCCGCCCTGCAGAGCGCGGCCTGGCTGGACAACACCGGGCAACTGCGCGCCGACAGCCTGGCAGGCAGCCCCGACCGCAAGCTGTTTGATGAGTTGCTTGCACTTAGCCAGGGACGCCCGTACTTCTTCACCAATTCGGCCGACAACCACATCCTGTACCTGCTGCTGCGCCAGGATGCCGCGCAGGGTCACGGCTACTGGCTACTGCGCCTGTCACCGGACTATTACCGCGAGCTCACCCTCCACCTGGAGGGTAGTGGGCACCCGCAGTGGCTGCTGGAGAACAGCCGCAGCGGCGAAGTGCTGCTGCGCAATGTCGCAACCGATACCAGCGACGAGCCGCTGCAAAGCGTGATGCTGGCCTTTATCGAAAACAGCACCTGGCAGCTACACGGCCTGTTCGACGCCAAACTGGCCCGGCAAACGTTGTTGCCGGCGCTGATCGGCAAATGCCTGCTGGTACTGTTCTGCGCCCTGCTGCCGGTACTGGCGCTGATCAACATGCGGCGCCGCCAGCGGGCGCTGCAGGAAGACCGCAGGCGCTATCAGGAAATTTTTGAAGGCACCGGCGTGGCCCTGTGCGTGCTCGACCTGTCCAGCCTGCCCGGTCAGCTCGATCGCTACCACCTGCGCAACCGGGCCGCACTCAAGCACAGCCTGGCGCTGGACCCGAACCTGCGCCGCTCGCTGCTGCTGGAGCTGAAGATCACCGAGGTCAACCAAGTGGCGCGCCAGCTGCTGAACATCGACTGCCACGAAGGGGCCTGGCAGCGGCTGATCGATGGCACTGGCGACAGCCGCGACAGCATTGGCATGCAACTGATCGATGCACTGATCGAACAACGCCCGTTGCTGGAGCTGGAAGTGCGTCTGCCGACACCCCAGGGAGACGAGCTGCACCTGTGGCTGATGGCTCGCCTGCCGCTGCAGCGTCGTGATTACCAGGCGGTGATCCTCAGCATCAGCGATATCACCAGCCGCAAACAGGTGGAGCTGTCGCTACTGGAACGCGAAAGCTTCTGGTCGGACGTGGTACGCACCGTACCCGACCAGTTGTATGTGCAGGATGTGCCCAGCCAACGGATGATCTTCAGCAACCGCCACCTCGGCCAGACCCTGGGCTACGACCGCACCGAGCTGGCACAGATGGGCGACCGCTTCTGGGAGCTGCTGCTGCACCCCGAGGACGCCGCACACTACCAGGCACTGCGCCAGCAACAGCGCGACAGCGGTCATGACCAACCGCTGCACTGCCAGCTGCGCTTCCGCCACCGCGACGGAGGCTGGCGCTGCTACGACATCCGCGAGCAGGTGCTGACCCGCAACGCCGAAGGCCTGGTTACGCGCATCATCGGTGTGGGCAAGGATGTGACCGTTCAGATCGAGGCCAGCCAGTCGCTGCGTGACAGCGAGCAACGCTACCGCATGCTCGCCGAAAGCATCAGCGACGTGATTTTCTCCACCGACAGCCAGCTCAAGCTCAATTATGTCAGCCCCTCGGTAAAGAGCGTGCTGGGCTACCAGGCCGACTGGATCTTCGCCAACGGCTGGCAATCCATCGTCGCCAACCCGGCCCAGCTCACCGGTATCTACAGCCTGATGGAGCGTGTCAGCAAGGCCATGGGCGATCCGGCGCAAATAGCGCAATTGTGCAGCCAGTTACCCACCCAACTGTTCCTGTTCGACTGCCTGCGTGCCGATGGCCGCAAGATCCCGATCGAGCTGCGCCTGGTGCTGGTGTGGGACGATGACCAACGCTTCGAAGGCGTACTTGGGGTGGGCCGCGACATCAGCCAGCAACGCCGCGCCGAGAAAGACCTGCGCATGGCCGCGACCGTATTCGAACATTCCACGTCAGCGATCCTCATCACCGACCCGGCCGGCTATATCGTCCAGGCCAACGAAGCGTTCAGCCGCGTGAGCGGTTACGCCGTCAGTGAAGTGCTCGACCAATTGCCGGGCATGCTCACTGTCGACGAACAGCAGGAAGGCCACCTGCGCTATGTGGTCAAGCAACTGCACCAGCGCGGCAGCTGGGAAGGTGAGGTGTGGCTCAAGCGCCGTGACGGCGACCATTACCCGGCCTGGGTCGGCATCACGGCGGTACTGGACGACGAAGGCGACCTGGCCAGCTACGTGTGCTTCTTCACCGACATCAGCGAACGCAAAGCCAGCGAACAGCGCATCCACCGCCTGGCCTACTACGACGCCCTTACCCACCTGCCCAACCGCACACTGTTCCAGGACCGTTTGTACAATGCCCTGCAGCAGGCCGAGCGGCAGAAGGCCTGGGTTGTGCTGATGTTCCTCGACCTCGACCGCTTCAAACCGATCAACGACTCCCTCGGCCATGCGGCCGGCGACCGCATGCTCAAGGACATGGCCCTGCGCCTGCTGGCCTGCGTGGATGACGATGACACGGTGGCACGCATGGGCGGCGACGAGTTCACCCTGCTGCTGCAGCCGCGCCCCACCCGCGAAATGGCCCTGAACCGCGCCATCCACGTGGCCGAGAACATCCTCGGCAGCCTGGTGCGGCCGTTCGTGCTGGAAAACCGCGAGTTCTTCGTCACCGCCAGCATCGGCATCGCCCTCAGCCCACAGGATGGCAGTGAGCTGAGCCAGCTGATGAAGAACGCCGACACCGCCATGTACCACGCCAAGGAGCGCGGCAAGAACAACTTCCAGTTCTACCAGGCCGAAATGAACGCCAGCGCCCTGGAGCGCCTGGAGCTGGAAAGCGACCTGCGCCATGCCATGGAGCAGAACGAGTTCATCCTCTATTACCAGCCGCAGTTCAGCGGCGACGGCAAGCGCCTGACCGGCGCCGAAGCGCTGCTGCGCTGGCGTCACCCGACCCGCGGTCTGGTGCCGCCGGGCGACTTCATCCCGGTGATCGAGGAACTGGGCCTGGTGGTGGACGTGGGCGATTGGGTGCTGCGCGAGGCCAGCCGCCAGCTCAAGGCCTGGCACAAGGCCAAGGTGCGAGTGCCGAAAGTGTCGGTGAATATTTCGGCGCGGCAGTTCTCCGACGGCCAGCTGGGCACGCGGATTGCCAACATCCTGGATGAAAGCGGCCTGCCGCCGGCATGCCTGGAGCTGGAGTTGACCGAAAGTATCCTGATGCGCGAGGTAAACGAGGCGCTGCAGATTCTTGCCAGCCTGAAGAACCTCGGCCTGAGCATTGCGGTAGACGACTTCGGCACCGGCTACTCGTCGCTCAACTACCTCAAGCAGTTCCCCATCGACGTACTGAAGATCGACCGTACCTTCGTCGACGGCCTGCCCGAAGGCGAGCAGGACGCGCAGATTGCCCGGGCGATCATCGCCATGGCCCACAGCCTCAACCTGGCAGTCATCGCCGAGGGCGTGGAAACCCACGAACAGCTGGAGTTTCTGCGCGAGCATGGTTGCGACGAGGTGCAGGGCTATCTGTTCGGGCGGCCGATGCCGGCGCATCAGTTCGAGGCGCAATTCTCCAACGAGACCTTGTTCATGTTCCACTGACCCGAACGCTGCCTGTTCACAAGGTCCCCGTAGGAGCGGGTTTACCCGCGAACACCGGCGAAGCCGGTGCCATCCACCGCGCCGCCTTCTTCGCGGGTAAACCCGTTCCTACAAGTACGGTGCCGCAACCGAATCCTGCATAAAAAGCGGACCTGCGAGTCAACTCCTGCCCCCGCCCAGCCCAGAAACGGCGCGGGATGCAAGATGAAGCCCATTGGTCCGCGACTTGATGCCACTTCATATGCCAGCCGCGAATCAATCGGTTAGAATGCACACCCAAATTACCCCGATCCTTGAGGACCGCCATGTTCAGCCGTGATTTGACCATTGCCAAGTACGACGCCGAGCTCTTCGAAGCCATGCAGCAAGAAGCTCTGCGCCAGGAAGAGCATATCGAGCTGATCGCTTCGGAAAACTACACCAGCCCGGCAGTCATGGAAGCTCAGGGCTCGGTCCTGACCAACAAGTACGCCGAAGGCTACCCAGGCAAGCGCTACTACGGCGGTTGCGAATACGTCGACGTCGTCGAGCAACTGGCCATCGACCGTGCCAAGGAGCTGTTCGGCGCCGACTACGCCAACGTACAGCCGCACGCTGGCTCCCAGGCCAACGCTGCCGTCTACCTGGCCCTGCTGTCGGCCGGTGACACCATCCTGGGCATGAGCCTGGCACACGGTGGCCACCTGACCCACGGTGCTTCGGTAAGCTCCTCGGGCAAGCTGTACAACGCCATCCAGTACGGCATCGACGGCAATGGCCTGATCGACTACGACGAAGTCGAGCGTCTGGCTGTCGAGCACAAGCCGAAGATGATCGTTGCCGGCTTCTCGGCCTACTCTCAGGTTCTGGACTTCGCCCGCTTCCGCGCCATCGCCGACAAGGTCGGTGCCTACCTGTTCGTCGACATGGCCCACGTTGCCGGCCTGGTTGCCGCTGGCGTGTACCCGAACCCTGTTCCGTTCGCCGACGTGGTCACCACCACCACCCACAAGACCCTGCGCGGCCCGCGCGGCGGCCTGATCCTGGCCCGTGCCAACGCCGACATCGAGAAGAAGCTGAACTCCGCCGTCTTCCCGGGCGCACAGGGCGGCCCGCTGGAGCACGTCATCGCGGCCAAGGCCATCTGCTTCAAGGAAGCCCTGCAGCCAGAGTTCAAGGCTTACCAGCAGCAGGTCGTGAAGAACGCCCAGGCCATGGCCAGCGTGTTCATCGAGCGCGGTTTCGACGTGGTTTCCGGTGGCACCCAGAACCACCTGTTCCTGCTGTCGCTGATCAAGCAGGAAATCTCCGGTAAGGATGCTGACGCCGCCCTGGGCAAAGCTTTCATCACCGTCAACAAGAACTCGGTACCGAACGACCCGCGTTCGCCGTTCGTCACCTCGGGCCTGCGTTTCGGCACCCCAGCCGTTACCACCCGTGGTTTCAAAGAAGCCGAGTGCAAGGAACTGGCGAGCTGGATCTGCGACATCCTGGCCGACCTGAACAACGAAGCGGTGATCGACGCCGTTCGTGAGAAGGTCAAGGCCATCTGCAAGAAGCTGCCGGTTTACGGCAACTGATTGGCGCTTGCCTGAAGTGAAAGAGCCCGGCCCAGTGCCGGGCTTTTTCGTGAACGGACCATGAAACCCGTTCGCAGGCCTGATACACATCCTGTGGGAGCGGGCGTGCCCGCGAAGAAGGCTACGCGGTGGATGGCACCGGCTGCGCCGGTGTTCGCGGGCACGCCCGCTCCCACAGGGAATGATTTCGAGCAGCCACGTGCCATCACGTATTACCCTGTTTGACACCACCAACCACAGGCCACACCTTGACCAGAGAGCAACTCGAAACCCGGCAGATCCCCATCTACTTCGCCGCCGTACTGGCCGCTATCGCCTTCGGCCTGCTGGCCAGCGACACTGCGCGCCAGCTTGAAGCCCTGATCACCCCCGCCATCGCCGTGCTGATGTACGCGATGTTCCTACAAATACCCTTCCTCGACCTGCGCCAGGGCCTGGGTAACCGCCGCTTCATCACGGCCCTGCTACTGGCCAATTTCATTCTCGTTCCGCTGCTTGTCTGGGCCATCACCCGTGGGCTGGTGGAACACCCGGCGATCCTCGTCGGTGCCTTGCTGGTGCTGCTTACGCCCTGCATCGACTACGTGGTGGTGTTCACCCACATTGGCAAAGGCGACTCACGCCTGACCCTGGCCGCAACCCCCCTGTTATTGCTGGCGCAACTGGTGCTGCTGCCGGTGTATCTGGCCCTGATGCTGGGTGGCAGCAGCCAGGTGGCAATCTCCATCACCCCGTTCTTGGAAGCCTTCGTGCTGTTGATCGTTTTGCCGATGGCCCTCGCGGTACTCACCAGCGCCGGTGCCCGGCGCTCGCGCGCAATCGCGACGTGGAACGACGCCTGGGCGTGGTTGCCGGTGCCGGCGATGGCCTTGGTGCTGATGGTGGTGATCGCTTCGCAGATTGTCGTGGTACTGCGTGATTTCGACCGTTTGCTGCCGGTCGTTCCGGTATACATCGGCTTTATGCTGCTGGCGCCGGTGCTCGGTTTCATCTGTGCGCGCCTGCTGCGCCTGCCGGCCAGCGAGGCACGCTCGGTGACGTTCAGCGCAGCCACGCGCAACTCGCTGGTGGTGCTGCCGCTGGCGCTGGCGCTGCCAGAAGAGATGCGCGGGTTGGCAGCGGCAGCCGTGATCACGCAAACCCTGGTAGAGCTGGTCAGCGAACTGATCTATATACGAGCGGTACCACGGTTTGTGCGCTGACCCGTGCCACTCGTCATAGAGAAAAGACTATTCGGGGCACACAGCGAACACCCGCACCTCTTCCAGATAGCCGACCTCGATACGCCGGGCCAGGCTCAACGTCAGCGACTGTTCGCCTCTAGCAAAGCCGCCCGGCCACGTGGGCGCTTAAGCCAGGTTGCGCTTCAGCTCGGCGATATGCTCCGGGCCGATGCCACAGCAACCGCCGACCATGCTGGCACCACGCGCACGCCAGTCCTTGGCCCATGCCAGGTAACCCGGCGGATCGAGGTCTTCGCGCAGTTCGTCCAGGCCATCGTTGGCAGTGGCTTCTTTGGGCTGCGGCGGGAATGCGTTGGCATAGGCACCGATGGCAATCTCGGCGTTGTGTCGCTCGATGACCGAGCGCGCGACATCGATGGCGGCGCCGATCACCTCAGGCTGGCTGCAGTTGAACAACACCGCAGCCACCCCCAGGCTGACTGCGGCTTCGATGGCGTCGGCCACCGGTTCACCGGAGCGCAGGCGCGGTACGTCGTCGACGTCCTCGTCCTGCAGGGTGAAGGACACCCAGAACGGCCTGCCGTCTGCCGGCAAATGGCTATGAATGGCCCGCACTTCGGCCACGGAACTCTGGGTTTCGGCTAGCCACAGGTCAACATGCGGGGCCAGGCCCTGGAGCAACGGGGTCAGCACCTCTGCCACACGCTCGGGCTGGAACAGGTCGGGCCGGTAGGACCCGAACAGCGGCGGCAGCGAACCGGCCACCCGGACCGGGTGCGCGCCGCTATCTGCCGCGTGCCGCGCAAGCTGGCCGGCGATATGGGCCAGCTGTCGCCCTTCGGCGGCAAAGCGTTCTTCACCGATGTGGAACGGCACTACTGCATAGCTGTTGCTGGTGATGACCTGCGCACCCGCATCGATGAAGGCTGCGTGCACGCCCACGACCGCCTCCGGCGCCTCGCTCAGCGCCAGCGCCGACCACTCGGGCTGGCGAAACGGTGCACCGCTGCGCTGCAGCTCTCGGCCCATGCCACCGTCCAGAATTACCATCGTTCGCTCTGCCATATAACTTCTCTGAAGGTTCTTATGAATAAAATTCATTATGGGGATTAGGGTTATAACTATTAAATACCCTATCACCCATTTGCCCAACATATCAGGTATGTACATGCGATTTTCTTCTCTGCTGGGTGCGGGCCTTGTACTGCTCGCAACTGCCACCCAAGCCTTTGCTGGCGCCACGTTGGAGCGGGTTGAATCGCGCAAGGAAATGGTCAACGTGCTGATGGAAAGCTACCCGCCGTTTTCCTTCCTCAATGACCACAACCAGCTCGACGGTTACGACGTGGACGTGGCCAAGGCAGTGGCCGACAAGCTCGGCGTCAAACTGCGCATGGAAACACCGTCCTGGGACGTGATTGCCGCTGGCCGCTGGAGCGGGCGCTATGACATCTGCATTTGCTCGATGACCCCGAGCAAGGCGCGCGCCGAGGTGTTCGACTTCCCTGTGGAGTACTACGCATCGCCCGCCGTGATCGTGGTCAATGCCTCGGATGAGCGCATCCATGGCGCCAAAGACCTGGAAGGCCGCAAGGTGGGTTCGATCAGTGCATCGAGCTACGAAAGCTACCTGAACAAGAACCTGGTCATTGAAGGCAAGGAAGACCAGAAGATCGATTACCCGTTCGACTTCGTGCAGGCTGCGCCCTACGACACTGAAAACGTCGCCTTCCAGGACCTGGGCCTGGGCACTGGCGTGCGCCTGGACGCCATCATTACCAACCTGGTGACCGCGCAGCCGCGCCTGCAGCAGGACAAGCGCTTCAAGCTGGCCGGCGCGCCGCTGTATGAAGAGCCCAACGCGGTGGCCATCGAAAAAGGCGACCCTGAGTGGGATGCCAAGGTACGCCAGGTGTTCGCCGAGCTGAAGGCTGATGGCACCCTGGCCAAGCTGTCGCAGAAATGGATTGGCGCCGACATCAGCAAATGAGCACCTTCCCCCCCTCCCCCAAGCCCGTGGCAAAGCCAGCGGGCGCCGGCCTGTTCGGCTTTCGCACCCGGTTATTGCTGACCTGGCTGGCGCTGTTCGGGCTGTTTGTCGCCTTCTTCCTCAGCTTTGACCTGAAGTTCGCCATCATTCTGGAGAAGTTTCCCAACCTGGCCGGTTTCAAGCTAGGGCCTAATGGTTTTCTGCAAGGCGCCGCACTGACCCTGTTCCTGTGCCTGTGCTCGATGGTGGTATCCGTGCTGCTCGGCTTTGCCGCCGCGCTGGCGCGGTTATCCAACAGCGCGGTGCTGGTGGGTGTGGCCAGCTTCTACACCTCGTTCTTCCGTGGCACGCCGCTGCTGATCCAGATTCTGCTGATCTACCTGGGGCTGCCGCAGGTGGGCCTGGTACCCGGCGCCATCAGCGCCGGCATCATTGCCTTGTCGCTGAACTACGGGGCCTACCTGAGCGAGATCTTCCGCGCCGGCATCCTCGGCGTGGCCCGTGGGCAACGTGAAGCAGCATTGGCACTGGGCATGCGCACACCGCAGATCTTCTGCCACATCATCCTGCCCCAAGCCATGCGGGTGATCATTCCGCCCACCGCCAACCAGTTCATTTCGATGCTCAAGGACTCGTCGCTGATTTCCGTGATGGGGGTTTGGGAGGTGATGTTTCTGGCGCAGTCGTATGGGCGTTCGAGCTATCGCTACCTGGAAATGCTGACCACCGCCGCCGTGATCTACTGGGTGCTGTCGATACTGCTGGAGCTGCTGCAGGCGCGCCTGGAACGGCATTTTGGCAAGGCTTATCAGCGCTGAGGGCTGCACGGCTCGTGCACAACCGACAGGCCTGACCGCGCCCCATGCAGGAGCGGCCAGGCTACGCGTAAGTGAAAATAATCAGCGCGGTGGCCAGCAGGATGTGAATGACCAACAGACTCACCAGCAGTCGTCTCATGCTTGAGGGGAAACGTTTGACTTCATCGAAGTCAATCAACCCCCTGCGCACGAAGAGGCTCGGTATAGCCAGCACCATGGAGATCAACCCCGTACGCATGACCTTGCCCAGAAGGCCTGCATGTTGAAACGTGATTTTGTTGCCGGTCACGAAGCTACAGCGCGTTAGCAACGACTCGTAGTACTCAGTGTATTTATGTGCGATGAAACACTGTACGACCATCGCCAGCATCATGGGTGCAAGAATCAAAATCGCAATTAGCCCAGGCTCAACTTCATTCACTCCGATACTTCCTTGAGATGCTGGCCCGAGCAGCTGGCTTCCAGCAGCTTGCAACTCGCTCTGTCGAGAAACTTGGTGAACGTGAAGTTGGTCAAGGTGGTACGTCCCGATGTTGCACCGCCCATGCCTACCTCTCCTTGGTAATGATGGGTCTGAACCCCAATGAACGGGTGTGACAGGTACGGAGGCAAAGTGTTCCCCCACTGCCCGAGCCGCCACACCCGATGCATGACGCTTCAAGCTCTACAACGCCTTCATCTCTGCAATATCCCGCGCCACCTGGTCGGCAGAGTGGTCGAACATCGCCTGTTCCTGCGCATCCAGCGGCAACTCGATAATCCGCTCAAGCCCCTTCTCTGCCAGCACACAGGGCACACCCATAGCGATATCCGTTCGCCCATACTCGCCCTCGAGAATCGCCACCGCCGGCAAAATACGGTTCCGCCCATTGGCGATCGCATCAACCATCTGTGCAATAGCCACGCCCGGCGCATCGCAGGCGCTCCCCGTCTTCTTCAACCCCAGAATCTCGCCGCCGCCCTTACGGGTGCGCTCGACAATCTGTTCGATCTGCTCATCGGACAAGAAGTGCGACAACGGCACCGAGCCAATCTGGCAGTAGCGCATCAGCGGCACCATGCTGTCGCCATGCCCGCCCAACACCAGCGCCGTGATATCCCGTGCAGAAAACCCAGTTTGCTCAGCGATAAAACACTTCATGCGCGCGGTATCCAGCACCCCCGCCTGCCCAAACACCTTGTCGCGCCCCTGCCCGCTGACGCTCCAGGCGCGGTAGGTGAGCACATCGACCGGGTTGGACACCACCAGCACCGTCGCTGTCGGCGCGTGGTGCTTGATATCCGCCATGATGCTGTCGAGGATTGGCAGGTTGGTACTCAATACATCCTGGCGCGACTGGCCGGGCTTGCGCGGCACGCCCGCCGTGATCACCACCAGCTCGGACCCCTCCAGCATCTCGGCTTTGGCCCCGCCGTGAACATGGGTATCGGACCCTGAATCCACAGCCGCCTGCCAAACGTCCAGCGCCTTGCCCTGCGCCAGTTCACCCTGCACGTCCATCAACACCAGCTCACGGCACAACTCATCCCGGGCGATGATCTGCGCCGCCGCCTCGCCGACCAGGCCGGCACCCACAATCGTTAATTTGTTCACCAGACACCTCCCAGCGGCGCGCGCCACCAGGAACACGCCTGCGTATAGAGAGAAGTATTGCCTGCCGGGGCTAAATGGCCACCCAAGATGATGCGACGACCTTCACTTGACAGTGTTCCACGGCAGCGCAAATACTTTGGTCAGATTCATATAGATGACCATACAACAAGGTGAATCAACCGATGACCATGCTGCCCAAGTGCCCCGTCGCCACACCGCCGCCCACCGGCCTCAGCGCCACGCCTCCCTGCTGCCCACCTTCCGTTACCAGGCGCCCGCCTGTGAGCGGCAGCTAGCGCAAAGCCGCGTCCCCTTCCTCGAAACCGTAGCAGCAGCCCAACGGCAGCCACCTGGGCATGCCCCGTGGAAACGCCCGTCATGCCTTCAAACCCTGAGTGCAGCCCGAGCGCCAGCCCAACCGAGACTCCTTGAATGACCCCCTTAGATATACAGCTATTACTGACGGCACTGGCCAGTGTTCTGGTGCTGGTGGCGCTCATCGTTTCGCGCCTGAAAATGCACCCGCTGCTGGCCTTGCTGGTGGTGTCCATTGGCGTGGGCTTCGCGACGCATATGGCGCCAGGCAGCATCGTCGCCCATCTGCTCACCGGCGCCGGCAAGACACTGGGCGCAGTGGGGGTGGTGATTGCGCTGGGTGCGATGCTCGGCAAGATCCTGGCTGACGCTGGCGTCACGGAACAGGTCGCGGATGTCATCCTCAAGCGCACCTCCGACCGCATGATCCCTTGGGCCATGATGCTGGTTGCCTTTGTCATTGGCATCCCCATGTTTTTCGAAGTCGGCCTGGTGATCATGCTGCCGCTGATATTCAGCGTGGCGCGCAAACTGGAAAGCAAGGCGCGCTTCAAAGGCTCGGCGTATGTGTATGTAGGTGTGCCGGTCATTTCGGCGCTTGCCGCCATGCACGGCATGGTACCGCCGCACCCAGGCCCACTGACCGCCATCGCCGTGCTCAAGACCTCGGTCGGGCCCACCATGCTGTATGGCTTCCTTGCCGCCATTCCGGCAATGATCCTGGGGGGCCCGCTGTACGGCATGTTCATTTCACCGCGCATGAACACGCGGCCCGATCAGGCATTGCTGGACCAGTTCACACTGGCTGAAAAAGCCGATGGCCAACCCCGCCCCGGGGTAATGGTCGGCATGCTGGCCGCATTGCTGCCGGCCATCCTGATGCTGGTGCATGCCGTCGCCGAGATGC
Source organism: Pseudomonas sp. LTR0 (assembly GCF_036630035.1). NCBI lineage: Bacteria > Pseudomonadati > Pseudomonadota > Gammaproteobacteria > Pseudomonadales > Pseudomonadaceae > Pseudomonas > Pseudomonas sp. LTR0. Next base: position 668,401 of record NZ_CP123734.1, on the reverse strand, counting down.
TGCTGCCCAAAGGCAATGCACTGCTGGAACTGGCCAGCTTCCTGGGCAACCCGCTGATCGCCATGCTGCTGGGCGTGCTGTTCGCTGGCGCCAGCCTAGTGCTTGCGCGCGGCGGCGACGCCGAACAGCTGCGCGATGCACTGGGCAAAAGCCTCAAGCCAATTGCCTCGATCATCATGATCATTGCCGGTGGCGGTGCCTTCCAGGAGATGCTGACCAGCGCCAAGGTAGGCGATGCCATTGTGCACCTGACCCAGCAATCTGCCTTCCCTCCCCTGATTCTGGGGTGGCTGATCGCGATGTTGCTCTCGGTGTCTACCGGTTCCGCCACGGTCGGTATCGTAGGGGCTGCCGGCTTGCTCGCACCGCTGGCAGGTGCAGACCCCAGCCTCAACCTGCCTTTGCTGGCCTTGTCCATCGGCTGCGGTTCGCTGTTTTTCAACTATGCGAACCATGCAGGCTTCTGGATGGTGAAAGAATCCTTTGGCATGACCATGGGCGAAGCCACCAAGACCATTTCGGTGGTGCAGTCCATTGTGGCGGTGGTTGGCTTGATCGTGGTGCTGCTGCTAAATACGGCGATTGCTGCGAGCTGAACCGGCTTGCAACAACTGCCCGAGATCATTCCAAGGTCTGCACGGACGGTGCGGACCTTGGGTCGCGATGGGCTGCAAAGCAGGTTCACGCCGAGGTCAGTACTGGGTTTTGTTCAGCTTCTCGGCCAAGGGTGGATAGTAGATCTGGCCGATCTCATCCGATGACCACCACGCCCAGTGCAGCAGGTACAGGGTGACGATGTTCAGTAGCGCATAGCCCTTCCAGCCAAACCAAAAGGTGAAATAAGCCATCAACCCGGGCAGTTGGAAATGAGCACTCACCCCAGCATTTGCAATTACCATCAGCACCAGGCCGAACACCAGTACCCCGGTTTGGAAGCGCTGTTGCCGCCACTCCTCGCGCTGCATGGTCAAGCGTTTCCAATAGTTGTAGAGGAATTCGTTGCCTTCACGAAGGCTGTGCTCTCGCAGTGCACTGAAGGTCACGTAGTTGGGAAACAGCGAATAATCTCGCGGGCCCTGAAGCCGATACCACGGAACGAAGCTGCCCATGATCGCCGCCACACGCGCCAGCACCGGGATTACCACCGACACCACCAGGCAGAAGACCATGATGCCCACGAATATACGACCGACATTTTCCCAGACGATCGCCATGTCCCCCGAGAAACCCAGCAAAGTTGTACCCAGTGAGTGCATGAGCGCGATATCGATGAACAGGCCTACATAGGCCAGCTTCAATGCCCAGCGTACTTCCCACGCTTTTTCGAACACTGCGCCCGGCAGCCCGGCGATAGGGTTGGTGGTTTTCAGGCTGTCTCTGTTTTGATCCATGCAGAACCCTCGGTAGTTGGCACATGGCCAGGCAAATGGTCAGGGCAAAGCGCTTTAAATGCGCTTTGCCTGATTACCATGCACTACAGAGGCGCGAGCGTTCTACTCAACTTGAGGCAGTTGCTACCATCCCGCAGAAGGGGCTGCTTTTGTGTTGCATGGCCAAGAGCCGTAAAGCAGCCGTTCATGCATCCACATCGGATTGGCCGACCGGGACCTCCGCCATAACGCAACATCGCGTGCACACAAAAAAGCGCCTGCGCCGTAGGAAAACGGCTTACCACAGGTCACATACACTTCCCAAGATGAATGCGATCCGTGTAGGAGCTGGCTTGCCTGCGAAGGGCTGCGCAGCAGCCCCATACCCCGACATGACTGCAACAGTCCATCAGCGGCCTTCAACAGACTAAGCCAGGCGCAACCTGCGATACCTGGCCTAATCAACCTCATCGCCTAACCCTCCAACTCCTGACCACCGCGTTCCAACACCTTCCCACACTGCTCACTGGCCAACCGGCTGATGATCCGAATCGCTTGGTGAATCCCAGCCGTATTGCGAAAGCTCAGTCGTGGGTTGTGTTCGCATTCCAGCATTTCGTCGTGCTGGACCAGGGCTTCGCCTAGCAGTTCGAGGGTCCAGGCGTAGCTTTGGATGGTGGAGAGGCGTTCTTGGTCAGTCATGGCCGCACCTCCGAATGACCGGGGACGGAGCGGGATTGGCTGACGGCAAGGTAGCTGATGGCCGTTGAAGAACAACGGTGGAGAACGAATGCGAGGGTCCTGCTTGGACTTGAGGTAAGCATGCATGAGGCTCCAAGTTTTAGTTGGAGCTGCCACGATCCTTCCTACGGGATTGGGTGGCAGCTGTGTGCAGGGTAGGAATACCGGGAAACTTGGAAACCCGGCCAGGCCGAAGCCTGCCCACACACAGCCGCCATGACACAGCACGGCAGACACAAAAAAAGCGCCAGCTGTGGTGCAGGGGCGCCTAGTGCATGCGCCAAGTTTACCAACGGGTTCCTACGCCCGGTCACGGGATTTACCGTGACGCAGAGATTTAGCCTCACATTGCTTGGCGGGGCAAGTATGGAAGTTGTAGGAAACGTCTCTTAATAATGTACGAACGGCGCCGAAGCAGCTGTTATTGCTTATAAACGAACGCGAAGTTTCAGCACCGAACTTCGCGTCGGGGACAAATCCTTATAGGAACATGGGATGAGACTTTATTTGCATCCCACATCAATCTCACTGTTCCTGACTGCTTTTCCGTGCCCGTGGCGATGCCGGCCTCGACACTGTCTTCTTCGCTTTGGCTGCCGCAGGGCTTTTCCCGCGTTTGGGTCCGGCCACCACCCCGGAACTGGCCAGCGGCGCGCCCACCGCCATTGGCCCACCAGGCTTCGTCTGGCCGACGAGCGTTGCAGTGGGCTGATCTTTGGCTGTCATCACCATACCCATCCGCACGCCAAAAAGCCGAAGCACGGCCTCCAAAGTGCTGAGCTTCGGGTTCGACTTCCCGCTTTCCAGTTCGTACAGGCTTTTCGTGGACATCTTGCACATGGCCGCGAAGGTCTCTTGGTCAAGCCCGGTGACTTCGAGCCGTAGACGGCGGATGGACGTGCCAATTGGATCGAGCCCCGCCGCGTTGCGCTTGACGATATCCTCTACGAGCTGGGCGCGCTCTTCAGGCTGTAGTTTTTTCATCGCAGTCCCCACTCCACGAGTCGCTTGTCCAGGTCATTCACGGGTAGAGAGGCTGCATTGCGCATCGATTCGGGCGCATCGGTCAGCAGATCGGGCAACGCCCTAAATGCCTCAGCCGCATGCATCAACCGTTGCAGCAGGACATCGGGATCGGTGTAACCAACCAGCTCAGCGCAGTTATCGCGCCAATTGGAAGACCCCTTGCGCTCCGCCGCCCACTTCGTCGTCCGTGTGATGCCCTCTTCATCCAGGATCATTGGCGCGAGGTCATAGATTGGCGCCAAACGAAACCTCCCACCCACACGCATGATGGAAGTGTTGCGGCCGTGATTATCGGTGTTCCCTAGAATGCGGTTCAGCAGATCGCGCCGCACGTACTCGAACACCAGGTCGTCCACCTCATCCTGCTGGCCGTTATCGATCCATAGACCTACCAGGCGGTGAACAACTTCGGCATGCGCCATCGGGTGCGCGTAGCCGGTAATACCGCAGATCGAGTACACCGACTCCAGCGGTATCCGCTCCACCACGCCATCCACTACTCGGCGATCAAATCGTGGCATCCAGAGGCTTGGCTTCACTGCCTCTTCAAGCGCCAAACCATCAGTGGGAACCGTATCAAGGCCGAGGGCAGCAACCGCCTTGTAGTAATGAAACTCTGTTCGCAGGATGTCTTGGTCGCGCTCGCCGCCTCGATTACGCGCGAACTTAATCAGCCAGTGACGGCACGCCTGGTCATCGGGGAGCATCGCATCAGCGTACAGAGCACCGCTGTGGGCTTCGGTCATGACCAGCTTGGGGGCTTGCCCGTTGGCACCGGTAGCACCGCCCAACGCCGCGCCGGTTTCATAGGCGTACTCAAGAAATTCATTCGTCCTGTCCACGACCTCAGCACGCGCGAAAGCCTCGTTCCGGTCCGGCTGAAGGCCTTCCACCGATTCCTTGATGCGCAGGTGCCCAATAGGCGCCGGCGTGAAGCGTTCCAGAAGGTACAGCCCCATTTCCACACCTTCGGGCTTAAGACGCCCATAGCGGGATTCAAGAGAGTCCTTGGCAGCACCAGAGGGAATGATGTCGTAGAGGAATGCTGGATACCCTTTGACGTCATGGTGGTCCCAGTTCAACGGAAGGTTAACGCTTAGGGCGAGTTCGCAACGATCCTCCATGCGATCAACGTTCGCGATGATGTAGTCGCCGTCGTAGGCGACAAGGCATCTTCCATCAGCAACACGCTCGGGGTTCTCAACCGTGAGTGTCGCTGCATCGCGCCATGCACCATCGGAGAAAGCCTGGATCGTGAGTCTGAGCGGCATCGCGACACCATTAATCAGTACTTTAATGCTGATTATCATAGTGTGCATGGCAGGAATCGGCAATATTTTGCTGATTAAAAGCTTAATCGCTGGAAAACCGGCACAACACTACCGATTATGCATTCACAGCGCGCGAGAGGGGGCTAGAGGTAGTTGCTGCACCTGGGAAGCAGGAACTGCCTGGGGTTCGGCCTATGAGTGATAGGACCCTGTTTATTTGCGCTGGGTCAGGTGATGGATGGCACGGGCTTCGATGCCGCACTTCGAGCAGAAGGCAACCTGGATACCCACGGGACAAAGGCCCAAATCTATGTCCTTTAGCCTGACACCATGAACGCCTTGTCCCCAACCCTATGCGAGATAACCCTGCAACAATCGCCGCACATTTTCTACCAGCTCAGATTCCCCCTTGCGCGGTGGAAGCAGCAAGAACCTGGCCTGCGCCAGCGCCGGCAGTCCAGTCCTGTAGGGCTCCACGCCGTCCGGTATGGCACTCGCATTAAGGCACGCAATGCCAAGCCCTGCCCTCAATGCTGATTGCAACCCCGCCACACCTGAGGTCGAGTAAACGATCTCGTATTCGACATGGGCGCGTTCCAATATCTGGCAACTGTAGTCCGACAATCCACATCCGCTGATCGCGAGCAGTGGCAGCGGCTGCCCAGGCTCTGCAACCCAGCCTGCAGCGGCAACCCACTGCAGGGGCTCCTGCCTCACCTCGAAGGTGTTGGCTGTGGGCAAGCGTTCGTTAAAACACATGGCCAAGCCGATATCCAGGTAGTCACTTGCCTGATCCATTTCCAGGCTCTTTTTCATCACCACATGAAGTCGAAGCCGTGGGTGCCATTCACGTAATTTTTTCAGCAGGCCAGCAATGTCGTCGGGGCGGAAGTAATCGGTGATCGCCAGGCGTATCTCCCCTTCGAACTGTTCGCCTCGGACATCGGACAGCGCCCGCTCGCCCAGGGTGAGGAGCTGCCTGGTGTGGCGTACAAGACGTTCACCTGCCGGGGTTGGGCGAACGCCTTGCTTGCCTCGGATGAGCAAGTCGACGCCGATGGCGTCTTCCAGCTTACGCAGCTGTTCGCTGATAGCGGAGGTTGAGCGAAACAGGCCAGGCGCGGCAGCAGAGATGCTGCCAGCATCGCAGACCGCCAAGTAGACGTGGAGCTGGGCAAGGTCGAAGTGGTACATGCAAGTTCCGGATAAACAGGAAGATGAGGCCTGATATTCCCGCTTTTTGGGATCGTGTTCAAAGGCTAAGTTACAGGTAAATCACTTACGAGGATCACCCAAATGCCTGGTATCACCTTGACCTTATCCGGCGCGCCAGATGCTGCGCTGGCGTCGCGCCTCAGTCATGAGCTGACGGAACTGACTGCTCGTGTTCTGGACAAGCTGCCATCGCAAACGATGGTGATCGTTCGGTTCATCGATCCTGGGTTGTGGTTCATCGACAGTGAATCGCTTGAGAGCTTGGGGCGAAATAGCTTTCGCCTGGAGGTCACGATCACCGACGAGACGACGACAGTGGAGCAGAAACGGCGTTATCAGCGTGAGTCGTATGATTTGCTTTCGCAGCGCATAGGGAATGTGCACCCGCATTCGAATGTTCACCTCATCGAGGTGCGTGCTACGGCCTATGGTTATGGCGGGGTGCCGCAGGCTGCGAAGCTCTGGGGTTGAGAAAGGCAGCAGGGGATGGATGCTTGGGGCTGGAGTGGGTGTGGATGGCACGGGCTGCGCCCGTGTTCGCAGGACACAATCTCCCACAGAGGGAGGGCTGACTTTGAGAGGCTCACTTCACGTTGGATCGGGCGGGTGTGGCGGTTCGAGATACAAAAAAGGCCTGCATCGCTGCAAGCCTTGATGTCTGGTGCGGAGACAGACGGACGGTTGTTGGGCGTCAGGGCCCGGTTTTCACGGGGCTGGAATTTGGTGGATTTATAGACGTACCTCATAGGGTATCTATAAAAAAATCAGCTACTTATGGCTTTCAGTGGAATCGAATCGGGACTTGCGAAGGATCCAGTGAGAGCTACGACCGCCGTGGCATCAACGTTCACGCCTTGATGAATCCATAGGTCACCCACATCCAAGCGAAGCCAAAGGCCGTCAGCCACGTGGATACCTGTAGAACCAACTTAAGTTTTGCAGGGAAGTTTTCTAGTTCTTCGATGTCCAGATGCCCTCGGCGCATATGTACGCCAGGCCAAATGAGTATTCCACAAAGAAACGTTATAAGCAGCCACCGAGCGCCAAAGCGCCGCGTGCCCAAAAACAGTTTCATTTGCTCCAGGCCGGGATGACTTTGGATAGCCGAGGTTGCAACCGTGAAATTTCTTGTACCCGCGATGAATGCACTGACCGCACAACCGGCCAACGCGATCACGAACGGACACGCCAGCATTATCCACTTCAGCCACACGGGCCAACTCTCGAACTCAGTCATAATGTGATTCGTAGATCAGCTCGCCCATTTGCTCACCGCCCTCCGCACCGGCGATGCTCCCAGCAAAAGCCCCTCCCCCGACCAGCGCAATGCCACATACCGGCGCCCCGAAACCCGCGGTACCAGCAGAGAACACCCCACATACAGCGAGCGCAGTGATCCCAGCAATCTTGCCACCCACTATCCCTCCCGCCAGCCCCCCAGCGAAAGCACCTGCCTCAGACAAACGAATTTTTTTGCAGCCTTCGGTTTCCCCTGCACGGCAGGCCTCTTGGACTTTCAGATAGGAAGATGTACCACCTAAGCCAATTCCGACATGCCCACCATACCGAAGGTACTTACTAAGCTTCGCCACTTTGTCCAAGTATGTGGCGTACCCAGGAATCTGCCCTGGCCCACCGGCTTTCGACCAATGATGCACAAGGCTCTTGGTCGAGATATTCAAGCTTTTCTTCAGCCGCTCGTAGGCCCCTAGATTCAGATGTTTATTTAGAAAAGTCGCCTTCAGCTGACCATCTAGCTGTTCCAATAACAGCCGTCGTTTGGCGAAGAACGATGGACTATTCAGATGGCCATGGCGCAGAAATTCTTGCTGATGCAAACGCTCGATGTTGCCAAGTGTGCTGCGAAGCTGCCGGAGGCCGTGGTCCATCATGTCCTTACCCACACCCATGGAGAGACTGGCGTCACTAAGCAGTCCGGCAATTTCAGCCTGATACTCCATCATGAAATCTGACTCGGCAAAATCGAGTACAGCCAAGGAACGTCGCGCGCGCTCGGCGGCCGCCATGAGTTGGCCCTCCTCCTGGGTGCAGGCATAACCGTTATCCGGATCGCCGATGACGAAGATTTCCCCTGCCTTGAACCCCTGCTCGAAAGTCGGGTTCAGGCGTTGCAGGTACGAAATGGGCAAGGTCGAATCATGGCTAGCCAGTTCCAACAGAATCTGCGGGAACGACATGCTCCGGGGCACCACATAGAATCCCGGCTGCATCTGCCCAGGCAATCCGCCAACCATGGCGTGCGAAGCCCCTGCCAAAGCGCTAGAGCTCCCAGGGCCAGCGGGTTTGAGGCTAGTGCGTACGGCAACCGGCAGCCGCGGCGGGGGCATTTCCCCTAAAGGCGCCACCACCCGGTTGCTACCCTCTGGGCAACCGCAATCAACTAACGCGCCATCCATCGCGACTGGCTGGCCATCCGAGATGAAGTGCCACACCCCTTCGACGACCTTTCCTTCCAGCCCGCAAAGTGGACAAGGTGTGGTGGGATCCCCCATCCTCAGGACCATTCGTCCCTCGTCGAGGTAACCTTCCCCGGTGGCGATGCAAATCGCACCTGTGGTGGTTACATCACCGTCTACTGCTTGGCCAAGCCCATCCAGACTGACGCGCATTTCAGAGTCCCTTGCGAACTGTAGGAGCGAAAGAACCTAACAGCTAGCAAGGGGCAAATGAGGCCTCGAGCAGCTAAAGAGACGATTCCTACGAGCAACGCGGATTTAGGACTAGGCACGACCTAGCGGTTTGAGAACTAGACTCTGTCTGAAAAAAGCCGTCGTCCCCTTCCAGCCTCAGCCTGCGCAGAAATTCGAGTTCGGCCAGAACGTCAACCAGCGGCGAGTCAAAGGACGGGGTCAGTAGCTTGCAGGTCGTGGTGAGAAAACTGGGGCATCTCAAAATTATCCCTAAACGGGAAAATCATTATCTAGAAAAATTTCGGTTCTCACCCCGTAAACACTGGCCAAAACCTGATCGATAGCTAACCAATATCTAAAAATACGTCCAACCCTAAGTGGAAAACTGCGAACCAAAAAGTCAAAAAAACGCAGATCCATGGGAAAAAATCGGGAACAAAAAAGCCCGCACAAGGCGGGCTTCTATTGGTGCCAGGTAGCGATAAATCGCCATAGGCCAACTGACTCTGGTGCCGGAGACAGGAATCGTATTGGCGCATAAGCTCATGAATTTAAAGAAAATTCCAAGATGAAATGCTGATTTTTATCTCAAAAATTATCTCAAGACGTGCCTCGTATTTTGCACGAGACCAAACTGCATAACGCGGAGCTCTTGGTGTGCCGCCCTAACTATTTCGTAATCAAGCGCGGCAGCTGCCTACTGCCAGGCACTGGAGCTTTGAGACAGGTGTGAGCTATCATTACACCCATGCTAATCGACCACGAACGCGAAAAACTTATCGAAGCAGTCAAGTTTTTTGCTCAAAACACCCGAAAACTGGGAAAAACAAAGCTTTTCAAGCTCTTGTATTTCCTAGATTTTACCCATTTCCGTGATACCGGAAGGCCGGTCACAGGGCTCGAGTATTTTGCTTGGCCAATGGGCCCGGTTCCCACCGAGCTCTTCGAGGAGCTCAAGCGCCCTGATCAGGACTGGGAAGGGAACTGCTCCTTCGAGTTTACTTCTACTGCCAGAGGCCAGATGCTTCGAGTTGACGCCTTGAGCAAATTCGATCCATCGCACTTCTCAAAGCGCGAGCTTCGCATCCTGCACAATCTGGCAGATCAGTTCAAAAATGCCGATGCAGAACAAATGGTTGAAGAAACTCATCTAGAAAATCTGCCATGGCATCAAATTTATGAAGTAGAGGGACGGAAGCAAGCGAGCATCCCGTACCGAATGGCAGTACGCAGTCAGGAAGAAGACGCAGTTATGGGGCTCGCCGCTGATCGAGCAGAAATGGTCGCAACCCTAAGGAAATAATGTGACCCCTGGGACCATCTACCTCCATAAAGATTTTGTGTTCGCTGACGGATCAACCAAAGATAAGTTCTTGGTTGTACTCGGCAACTTGAACAATGGAGTAGTGCTGGTTGCAAAAACTACTTCTCAAGGTCATCACTATCGAAATGATTTCGGTTGTCAAAGCGCAAACAGGTTTGCTGCTTTCTTTTTCCCTGCGAACTCTACTTGTTTTCAGAAGAACACATGGATTTGCCTGAGTGAATTTTATGAGCTTAGTGAAAATCACCTAACGCAAGGTTTAGCTACGGGCGGTGTTTTCAGAATCGGTCACCTTGGAAACTCGTTCACTCGAGATGTACAATTTTGCGCTAAAGGCTCAGATGACATAAGCACTTCGCAAGAATCTATAATCGAGGGCAGCTTGGCTCCAGCTGAAGCCACCTCTTAACCATGAAAATTCGTAAAAGATCTTAGACAAACAGCACCTCCGCCTACCAAAACTGACGCTTTGTCCGATGTTGCCGATGGAACGTCTCATAACTACGCGCAATTAATTTGCAAGTGTAGAAAATCAAATCAGCGAGTCAAACTGATATGGCTCTATATTATCGCGAAAGCTCACGCAGCCAATATTCTCACCAAACAACAGAAAGTTCTCTATTTCTGGCAGAGGTGGATGAACCTCGACAAGCTTTGACCCACTCCTAATACCCTCACGCAATTCCATAAGTAGTCTACCAAGAACATTGGCGCCGACTAGCTTACCATCCATTGGTGTCGCGCCCCAAAAGCGGTCTTTTCGCGATTGTTCTACAATCGGCAAATCGCCCGTACTCAAAAGTAAATCCGAGAACTTAGTCCAGTTTTGCACAAGTTTGCAGGTGATACACCAACGCATAATTCGAACACGAACCTTTAACCAGTCCTCCCGAGAGCAATCAAGTACTGGCTTTACTTTCATTTTTGCAGTCATGGGGCTTGTCTGTGAAACAATCATTTTCTGCAAGTCTGGGTGATGAGGAAAGCGACATGATTGGTAAAGGGCCTCAGAAGTCAAAAAAACAATATCATTGACCTCAATCGGAAATCCACCAGCCATATTTGACAATCCACCATAAGCCTCTTTAGTCTTCAAAAAAACGAGACTACTTTTTGGCTCATACGTGCGAATAGCCACTTTCCTCATGCTTTACCCTCAAAGACTCTCGAGACTCTCGAGACTCTCAAATGCCCTGAATATCTTAGCATCATTATTGGTGGCTCGTGGTAGCAAAGGATACCAAGGATCACCAACCCACAGCACGAGAGGCGCATTATTAGGGCAGTTGCGATAGGTCACGATCATTGAACCAAACCCTAGCGTTTCAAGACCACTGTAACCTAGCGGTCGGTGTTGATCCTTTAGGTGTTTACATTTGTTTCGAATCTCCACACCTTTAATAAGAAACTCTTGCTCTAACAAATGACGAGCTTCTTCAGACGAAAATATGTCTAGACTACCTTTTCCTCCTGGGCTTCGAAAAACTGGCTTATAACCCATTGAATCAATGTAATCTTTGACAGATTCGTTGTCAGGTGCTGAAACCGGACGTAATACATCAGATTTGTCAATGTAGGTTTTTCTGTCTTCAGGCTCGACGCACCGCGCCCATTCCAATGTTATATTTTTCCCGCTTTCAGCAATTTTTTCTTCCAATTTGTTTTTCACTCGCCATTGACCATACCGGTGCAACACAACGAAGAACAAATTCAACTTACACTTGTTAGGAGCATCTTCAACGATCCAGGCAGTTAAGTCCTGAATAATCCTGCTTCCTGAACACAAATTATCATCAATATAATAGAAGCAACTGCTATCCATTTTATTTATGGACACTTCAATTTCATACTTTTCTTTAACCACTTGCGCCATCAGCTGGGAAAATTCGTGTTGACTATTCCCGCCCTTTTGAATATCTAAAATCGTTGCAATACTCCAGTGATTTCTTGGAGTATCACCAACAAATGGCTTATAGCTGCTGACGCTCTGAAGCGCCTGAATTATAGACTTCTTTGATATATATGTTTTCTTGAAAATATGAACAACCTCAGACAAAATAGCCAGTTGCTTGTCTTGAGTGAATTGCCCAATCCATTTTTCAATGTGCTGTGAATCTAATTTTTGAGTCATTCCGCCTGACCTATAATCAGAAATAATGCCCAAAAGCTCCTGAACAAGCTCATTGTGTGTAGACATACGGCAGTCCTCCTCCCTGTAGGTAGAGTCAGATTGCCATCATTCTGAGATGGAGTGAAGCCCCTCCACCTCTGGCTCAGTATGAAAGCTATGAAACTCCGCCAAATCCTATGGAGTCTGAATTCTCCTACTGCTATCCCTTTTGACGAAAGAGTTGAGTGCGATCCATGAACCCCACCTTCTAAAAGATAGGGCCTCAGCTTACCGTGGTATCTCTGGCGAGCAGTTCCATGGCAGCAAGGCTTCGTAGTCTGAGACCGACGACGCATACGGCAGGCGCTCAAGTACGTGGCGCAGCCACGTATAGGGCTCCTGGCCGTTGACCTTGGCGGTCTCGACCAAGCTGTATATCTGCGCACTTGCCGTGGCGCCCTTGGGCGTGTCACTGAACAGCCAAGCCTTGCGCCCAATGACAAACGGTTTTATCGCACGCTCTGCCAGGTTGTTGTCGATTGGCAAATGGCCCGCTTCGACATACCGTTCCAGGCGGCTCCAGTTGTTTGCCAGGTAATGCACCGCCTTGCCCAATACGCTTTGCGGCGTCACCTGGGCGTACGTCTTGTCCAGCCAGCTTTTCAGCTGACCGAGGATCGGTAAGCTTCTTTCCTGGCGACCGATGAACCGCTGTTCGTCGCTGACCTCCTTGAGGTCGCGCTCGATGTCATACAGCTTATTGATCATCGTCAGCGCCACATCGGCTCGTCCGGTCTTACCCTTGGGCTGCACCTTTTGTGCTTCGACGAACTTGCGGCGCGCGTGAACCATGCATGCCAGTCGCTCGATACCGGGCTGCAACGCCAAAGCGTTGTAACCCGCATAATCGTCGGTCATCACATAGCCGCGATAGCCTTGCAACAGACGCAATGGTACTTCCTGCGCACGGCTGGTGGTGTAGTCGAACAGCACAACTTGTCGATCAGGCGGGCCACTGGCTTGCACCCACATCCAGGATTGGCTGGTCGGGTCTCGATCCGGTTCTTTCAACACCTGGACGCGGGTCTCATCGCAATGAATCACCGGACTTTCCAGCAGCCGATCACGCATCAGATTCAACAGCGGCTGGAAGTATTTACTGCACTGGATCACCCAACGCGCCAGGGTTTGTCGTGGAACCTCGATGCCGTGGCGGGACAGCACACTTTCAAACCTGTGTAGCGGCAAGCCATCGACGTACTTGGTCGTCAGCAGCATGGCCAGCACGCTTGGGCTGGCCATGCTTTTTTCGATTAACTGGGCGGGCTTGTCAGCAGTGACAGGAGCAGTCTCGCAACCACGGCAGCCATAGATCTTGCGCACGTGTTTGAGTACGCGGATCTGCATCGGCACGATATCGAGCTGCTCGCTGGTTTCTTCGCCGATGACATGCTTACGGCAACCGCAGGCGCAGGTCAGTTCGTGTTCGGGCAACTCATGGATAACTTCGATACGTGGCAGATTAGCCGCCAGTGGCTTGCGCTTGCCACGGCGCTTGACCGGGACAACGACTTCTTCATCGGCATCATCGACTACAGCCAGCAGAGGGTCATTTTCCGCTTCATCGAACATGGCCAGTTGCGGCGTTTTGGGATCGACGGTTTGCTCGGACTTGCGGCCAAAGAAACGGTCACGCCATAACTTGATTTGCTCTTTCAGATCGTCAATTTGGACGATGTGGGCCTGATTGACTTCCTGCTCGCGCAAACGGGCAGCATAGCTCTCAAGCAATAATTGCTTGAGCAGGGCAGGATCGTCTGGGAGATTGTCGGGCACGGAAATCATGCCGCGGATTATACCGGGTCAGGCGACGTAGCGCGGAGTCAAAACCTGATGGGGACGGTTGCGCCAAAGGTCGAAACCGTCGAGCAGCCAATTGAGTTCTTGGACGGTCAGGACAATCGCTTCGTCGCTGGGCTCAGGCGACATTTTGAAGCGCTCGGCTTCCAGGCGCTTGAGCCAGAGGCAGAAGCCGTTGCGCTCCCAGTACAACACTTTGATCCGATTACGCGCCTTGTTGAGGAAGACGAAGAGCACGGGGTCGAACACGGCGACTTTGATATCCAGTTCTACCAAGGCAGTAAGGCCGTCGATGGACTTTCGAAAGTCCACAGGCTTGGGGTAGAGGTAGACTTTTTCGACTTTGCTGTCGGGGCGCATCATGCAGGGCTGGCTCCAGAAGGAAATCGGGAGCACAGCATCGGGCATCAGGTAAGCGCTTTGAATGTGGGGTTCATGGAGCACTTACGACAAACGCCGATGTCACCAGCAACAGCGATGCAGATGATGGTGCCGCAGACCAGGGAATGGACTGCACCTGACTGACAGTTAGGCATGCCCCGGTCATCGCATCGCTGCGTTAACCCGGCTCAGGATCTCGCGGCGCTGGTCTCGTCAGCCAATGCAGCCTCCACCCGCCCACCGGAACGGTGCTCAGGAGGCCAGATCATGAGATGCCCTTGCTCCCGGTCCTAAGGAGCCGACAGTCCCGCGTTAGAGGACATCCCCACAGGTCGCAGGGGCCTTGATCCCTGATAACACTCAGCATTCTTGGCGGGATGAAGTGGGGTGAAGTGAAGCGAATAGGAGATGAGTCAGGTCTATGTGGCCCTGAGCATTGAGCCTGACGTACAGGCATTTGAGCATCTTGTTGATGCGTCCCCTGGTTGCGCCGGAGCTAGATACCTACAGTACGGAAACAGTGTCAGTTGGTTATCAGCCCTTCGCCATCTGGTGCGCCTTTTTGGTGTTAAGCGATCTGGGCCTACCCCTGTCTGTGTCGAATCGCTCTGGCATGGCGAACTCTTTGTAAGTGCTCCATGAACCCCACATTCAAAGCGCTTACCTGATGCCCGATGCTGTGCTCCCGATTTCCTTCTGGAGCCAGCCCTGCATGATGCGCCCCGACAGCAAAGTCGAAAAAGTCTACCTCTACCCCAAGCCTGTGGACTTTCGAAAGTCCATCGACGGCCTTACTGCCTTGGTAGAACTGGATATCAAAGTCGCCGTGTTCGACCCCGTGCTCTTCGTCTTCCTCAACAAGGCGCGTAATCGGATCAAAGTGTTGTACTGGGAGCGCAACGGCTTCTGCCTCTGGCTCAAGCGCCTGGAAGCCGAGCGCTTCAAAATGTCGCCTGAGCCCAGCGACGAAGCGATTGTCCTGACCGTCCAAGAACTCAATTGGCTGCTCGACGGTTTCGACCTTTGGCGCAACCGTCCCCATCAGGTTTTGACTCCGCGCTACGTCGCCTGACCCGGTATAATCCGCGGCATGATTTCCGTGCCCGACAATCTCCCAGACGATCCTGCCCTGCTCAAGCAATTATTGCTTGAGAGCTATGCTGCCCGTTTGCGCGAGCAGGAAGTCAATCAGGCCCACATCGTCCAAATTGACGATCTGAAAGAGCAAATCAAGTTATGGCGTGACCGTTTCTTTGGCCGCAAGTCCGAGCAAACCGTCGATCCCAAAACGCCGCAACTGGCCATGTTCGATGAAGCGGAAAATGACCCTCTGCTGGCTGTAGTCGATGATGCCGATGAAGAAGTCGTTGTCCCGGTCAAGCGCCGTGGCAAGCGCAAGCCACTGGCGGCTAATCTGCCACGTATCGAAGTTATCCATGAGTTGCCCGAACACGAACTGACCTGCGCCTGCGGTTGCCGTAAGCATGTCATCGGCGAAGAAACCAGCGAGCAGCTCGATATCGTGCCGATGCAGATCCGCGTACTCAAACACGTGCGCAAGATCTATGGCTGCCGTGGTTGCGAGACTGCTCCTGTCACTGCTGACAAGCCCGCCCAGTTAATCGAAAAAAGCATGGCCAGCCCAAGCGTGCTGGCCATGCTGCTGACGACCAAGTACGTCGATGGCTTGCCGCTACACAGGTTTGAAAGTGTGCTGTCCCGCCACGGCATCGAGGTTCCACGACAAACCCTGGCGCGTTGGGTGATCCAGTGCAGTAAATACTTCCAGCCGCTGTTGAATCTGATGCGTGATCGGCTGCTGGAAAGTCCGGTGATTCATTGCGATGAGACCCGCGTCCAGGTGTTGAAAGAACCGGATCGAGACCCGACCAGCCAATCCTGGATGTGGGTGCAAGCCAGTGGCCCGCCTGATCGACAAGTTGTGCTGTTCGACTACACCACCAGCCGTGCGCAGGAAGTACCATTGCGTCTGTTGCAAGGCTATCGCGGCTATGTGATGACCGACGATTATGCGGGTTACAACGCTTTGGCGTTGCAGCCCGGTATCGAGCGACTGGCATGCATGGTTCACGCGCGCCGCAAGTTCGTCGAAGCACAAAAGGTGCAGCCCAAGGGTAAGACCGGACGAGCCGATGTGGCGCTGACGATGATCAATAAGCTGTATGACATCGAGCGCGACCTCAAGGAGGTCAGCGACGAACAGCGGTTCATCGGTCGCCAGGAAAGAAGCTTACCGATCCTCGGTCAGCTGAAAAGCTGGCTGGACAAGACGTACGCCCAGGTGACGCCGCAAAGCGTATTGGGCAAGGCGGTGCATTACCTGGCAAACAACTGGAGCCGCCTGGAACGGTATGTCGAAGCGGGCCATTTGCCAATCGACAACAACCTGGCAGAGCGTGCGATAAAACCGTTTGTCATTGGGCGCAAGGCTTGGCTGTTCAGTGACACGCCCAAGGGCGCCACGGCAAGTGCGCAGATATACAGCTTGGTCGAGACCGCCAAGGTCAACGGCCAGGAGCCCTATACGTGGCTGCGCCACGTACTTGAGCGCCTGCCGTATGCGTCGTCGGTCTCAGACTACGAAGCCTTGCTGCCATGGAACTGCTCGCCAGAGATACCACGGTAAGCTGAGGCCCTATCTTTTAGAAGGTGGGGTTCATGGATCGCACTCCGTTTGTCACGCCGATTGTCACGAGTGGAGTAGCCGCAAAGCCAAGTGCGATGAGGGCTGCAGCAATGCTAGAAGCGCCCGTCTCTTTTCAGAAAGAGACGGGCACAGGTTGGCGCAAGATTCGGCCAAGCGGATAGGTTGCTGCAGAGCAGCGAAGTAAGAAGGGTTGTCTGGTGCACGAGGGCCATGATTTGAAGTAGGCATCCATCACCGGGGAGGTGACCGGGCGAGCTGCCGGACGCGAATCGCCATTTGGGGGGAGAACCACCGTAGGAGTGGCGTGACCTTCAAGGCTCGGGTCACCTGGGGTGCTGTCAACGACAGCCTTTGCACTCACTTTTCTACGCCCGCAATCCGAGAGGGTCAAGCGATGTGCACCGCATGGTTTTGCGATTGAAAATGGTACTGGGCGTATGCGGAACACCGTGGCACCCTGTGGCCGATGTGGTGCTTTTGATCTTTTTAGGTGAGGTCCATCCAAACAGGGCGGCTTTGCAGCCCTGTTTGGATGGACCCGCATGGAAAGCGGATCATCGAAACTTCAAAGCCGTGCGCTCACTCGACTGCGCCACGCCTTGCTCTTAGGCTAGAAACGTTTGCCCCCGTCCGATTCGCGAACTCATGCGGCGAGATATGCTCCTGCCGGTTCGCTTCGAGGTAACGGCTCCACCAACTCATGATCATTCGCCGCTCCTCCAGGAACTCGGCCTTGTGGATATACGCCGCCCGAACATTGTTGCGCTCCCTGTGGCTCATCTGCCGCTCGATAGCCGTCTCTGACCACAGCCCGGATTCGACCAAGGCACTGCACGCCATGGACCGAAAGCCATGCCCGCAGATTTCGGTCTTGGTGTCGTAGCCCATGTTCCGCAAAGCGCTGTTGACCGTGTTCTCGGACATTGGCTTCCACGAGCGGGCGTCACTGGTGAATACCAGATCGAAGTACCCCGTGATCGCATGAATCTGTTCGAGCAACGCCACCGCTTGCTGTGAAAGCGGGACAAGGTGGATGTCGCCCGCCATCTTCGTCCCTCTGGTCGAATACGGAACGCCGTCCAACGCGGGCCGCGTGTCAGGTATCTCCCAGATACCCCGCTTCAGGTCGAACTCACTCCAGCGCGCGAAGCGCAGTTCGCTGGAGCGGACAAATACATGCAGCGAGAGCATGACGGTCAGCCGAGTGAGCGTGCGCCCCTTGTAGTTCTCGATGCGGTCCATCAACTCAGGCAGACGTGACAGCGGAAGTGTAGGCCGATGCGTAACCCGTGGCGCGCTGATGAAGCCCTCAAGGTCATATGCAGGGTTCACCGTGATCAGCCGCAGCCGCTTCGCCTCACGCATGATGCTTTGCAGGTAGTTTTGTACCCTCAACGCCACATCGATAGTGCCGCGTTTCTTGATCTCTTCCAGCGGCTGCATGAGGTCGAAGGTATCCAGATCAACGATGGCCCGTGCGCCTAGCAGCGGGAATACGTGAGTCTTCAAACGACTCAGCACAGTCCGCGAATGGCCAGGCGCCCACTTCACGGACATTTCCTTATGCCAGTCCAAGGCAACGCGCTCGAACGTGTGCCCTCTGACAACCGCCTCGGCCTTGGCCTGTTGCTTGGACGCAATCGGATCGATGCCCTCAGCCAGCATCCGCTTAGTCTCCAGACGTTTCTGCCGAGCATCTGCGAGACCGATGACGGGATAGTTGCCAAACGAGGTCAGCCCCTCTCGCCCATCCGGTTTCACATACCGGAAGCGCCAGCCCTTGCGGCCATTGGGGTAAACGAGGAGGTAAAGACCGTCACCGTCAAAAAGCTTGTATGGGCGGTCAGTAGGTTTGGCCGAGCGGCATGCGGTGTCGGTCAGGGGAGCAGTAGTACGAGCCATAAGGGTAAACCCCTTTATCGAATCGACTTTATCCCAAACGTTACCCCTAAAGCGGCTGGCAGCTGTCGGAATCCGACGGAACGCCATAACGAAAAAACCCGCCAGAAGGCGGGTTTTACAGGGGTTTCAGAGATTTTAGTGGCCTTCGCTGGAACCTGAACTGGTGCCGGAGACAGGAATCGAACCTGCGACCTTCGCGTTACGAGTGCGCTGCTCTACCGACTGAGCTACACCGGCGTGTAGCGCAACGTACCACTGCTCACACCCGCAACGCAAACCCCTGTTTCCGCTGGTTTATTGCCCTGCCCTCAAGCCCCCTTGCACCCTTTGGGCGCCAGGTCTTCCTCGATGTCGGTCGTGCACGCCCAGCCGCTGGCCGAACGCGTCAGGGTCAGGGCCTTGCCCAGCGCGTTGGCAGGCGCATCCACCAGGGTGCATACAATGCTGCCGCTACCATCCGCGGCCTTGCCGCTCGCCGTGATCGCACAATGCGCCGTCGCCGGCTGGCCACCCAGGGCGGCGACATCTGCTACATCCTTGCCATCATTCAGCCGCAGATCCATCGCCGTCTTCAGGGCGCTGATCTCCAGCAACCCGGCCGCGGCCTTGGAGCGTGCCTGGTGGTTGGTGTACATCGGTAAGGCGATGGTCGCCAGAATGCCGATGATCGCGACGACGATCATCAGTTCGATCAGGGTGATACCGCGTTGCCCTTTCATGAACGTAGTTCCTTTTTGATTCGCTTACACATTGAGGTCAGTTGCGCCCCAACCGGCAGCGGCGCAGTAGGCCTGAACAGACACCTTTTGTCACCCCTGCCCGCATGGGCGTCATCTTCGCTGAACTACTCTAGTGAGCATCACGGACGCGTGCCCTTGCATGGACGCGGCAAGCTGTTTCCAGGCTTGTCGCCGGGGCTGAACAAGGACCTTTGCATGACTTCATCTTCACTTCTCTACCGCTGGCACGGCACCGACGCCAACGGCACGCCGGTCAGCGGCCAAACACCCGGGCGCAGCCCGGCTTATGTGCGCGCCGGGCTGATTCGCCAGGGCATCACGGTGGCGAGTTTGCGGCCGGCCAGCGGGCTGGCGTTAAGCTTGCCAAAGCGGCGCGAAAAGGCTGACCCGGCGGGGTTCAGCCGGCAGTTGGCCACGTTGCTCAAGGCCGGCGTGCCGCTGCTGCAGGCGTTCGAGGTGATGGGCCGCAGCGGTTGCGATGCGGCGCAGGCGGCGTTGCTGGAAAGATTGAAACAGGATGTGGCCTCGGGCCTGGGGTTGGCGGATGCGTTGCAGCGTCACCCGGCATGGTTCGATGCGCTGTATTGCAACCTGGTACGGGTGGGCGAGCAGTCCGGTACGCTCGACCGGCAGCTGGAGCAGCTGGCCGGCATGCTGGAACAGCGTCGGGTGCTGCACAAGAAGGTGCGCAAGGCGATGATCTACCCGCTGCTGCTGTTGCTGACCGGGCTGGGGGTGTCGGCAATCTTGTTGCTGGAGGTGATTCCTAAATTCGAGAGCATGTTCTCGGGCATGGGCGCGGCGTTGCCGGCATTTACCCAATGGGTGATCAACTTGTCCACAGGGCTGAGCCGGTTTGCACCGCTGCTGCTGGTGATGGGCTTGGTGATGGGTGTTGCCGTGCGCCAGCTTTACCGGCAGCACGCGCCAGCGCGCCTGTGGATATCTTGGCGGGTGCTGGGCTTGCCCGTGTTTGGCAAGTTGCTGGGGCAGGCCGCGCTGGCGCGGTTTGCGCGCAGCCTGGCAACGTCCTACGGCGCCGGGGTGCCGTTGCTGGATGCGCTGGGGACGGTGGCGCGGGTAACGGGTGGCGACCTGCACGAACAGGCGGTGTTGCGGCTGCGCCAAGGCATGGCCAATGGGCAAGGGTTGAACCAGGCGATGGCCGGTGAACCGTTGTTTCCCCCCTTGCTGGTGCAGTTGACGGCCATCGGTGAATCCAGCGGCACGCTGGACCAGATGCTGGAAAAAGCCGCCAGCCATTACGAGGAACAGGTCAGCCAGGCGCTGGACCAGTTGACCAGCCTGCTGGAGCCGGCCATCGTGCTGATCCTGGGCTTGCTGGTGGGTGGCCTGGTGGTGGCGATGTACCTGCCGATCTTCCAGTTGGGTAGTTTGATCTGAACATGACTTTATGGGCTTTGCTGGCTGAACAGCCAGCGTATTTCCTCACCCTTGCCACGGTGCTCGGCCTGCTGGTGGGCAGCTTTATCAACGTGCTGGTGTATCGCCTGCCGATCATGCTGGAGCGCCAATGGCAGCGTGAGGCGCAAGAGGTATTGGGGCTGCCGACCACGCAGCACCCGCGTTTCGACCTGTGCCTGCCGGCCTCCCGGTGCCCACACTGCGCGCACCGGATTCGTGCGTGGGAGAACATTCCGGTCATCAGCTACCTGGCCTTGGGCGGGCGCTGTTCGTCCTGCAAAAACCGCATCAGCCTGCGTTACCCGGTAGTGGAAGTGGCCAGCGCGCTGCTGTCGCTGGTAGTGGCCTGGCGCTTCGGCGCTTCGGTAGAGGCGTTGCTGGCGTTGCCGCTGACCTGGTGCCTGCTGGCGCTGAGCCTGATCGATGCGGACCACCAGCTGCTGCCGGATGTGCTGGTGTTGCCGACCATGTGGCTAGGGCTGATCGTCAATGCCTTTGGTATCCATGTGGCCCTGGCCGACGCACTGTGGGGCGCAGTGGCCGGGTACCTCAGCCTGTGGACGGTGTACTGGGTGTTCAGGCTGGTCACCGGCAAGGAAGGCATGGGCTATGGCGATTTCAAGCTGATGGCGCTGATCGGGGCGTGGGGGGGGTGGCAGGTGCTGCCGTTGACGCTGCTGTTGTCGTCGGTGGTGGGGGCGCTTGTTGGCCTGTGCCTGCTGCGTTTTCGCCGGCATGCCTTGGGCACGGCTATCCCGTTTGGCCCTTATCTGGCAATTGCGGGGTGGATTGCCGTGCTCTGGGGTGATGAAATATACACCTCATACATGCAACTGCTTGGATACTGATGACCACTGCGGCCTTTACCCCCTGGATTCTCGGCGTGACCGGCGGCATTGGGAGCGGCAAAAGCGCCGCTGCCGAGCGCTTTGTCGAGCTTGGCGTGCACCTGGTCGATGCCGACCAGGCGGCGCGTTGGGTTGTCGAACCTGGCCGCCCGGCCCTGGCCAGCATCGTCGAGCGCTTCGGCCCGGGCGTGCTGCAGGGCGACGGCCAGCTTGATCGCGCCGCCCTGCGCCAGCTGATTTTCGCCGACCCGGCGCAACGCAAATGGCTGGAACAACTGCTGCACCCGCTGATCGGTCAGGAAATTTTCAGCTATCTGGCCAAGGCGCAGTCGCCTTATGCGGTCTATGTGTCGCCGCTGCTGATCGAATCGGGCCAGCACCATAAGACCCAACGTGTTCTGGTGATCGATGCGCCGCAGGACCTGCAAATAGCGCGTACCCTGGCGCGGGACAACACCAGTGCCGAGCACGTGCAGGCCATTTTGCAGGCGCAGTTGGCCCGTGAAGATCGCCTGCGCCATGCCGATGATGTGGTGGTCAACGACGGCGGCCTGGCCGCGCTGCATGAGCAGATTGACCGCCTGCACCACTTTTACCTGACTTTGAAAGGAGGCCAGCCATGAGCCAGCCATTGACCGTCGATTGCCCAACTTGCGGCGCGCCTGTGGAATGGAGCGAAAAAAACGCGTTCCGACCGTTTTGTTCGGACCGTTGCAAGCTGATCGACCTGGGCGCCTGGGCGGCTGAGGAGCACAAGATTGCGGGGTCGGAAGAGTCCGAAGATGAGCTGTATTCGGGGGACCTGGAGCCGCGGCATTGAGCTGATCCACAAATACAACGCGGGCCACAACCCGCGCGGTACCTGTGGGAGCGGGCAAGCCCGCGAAGCAGGCGGCGCAGTGGATGGCACGGGCTTCGCCCGTGTTCGCGGGCATGCCCGCTCCCACAGTGAGAGTGCAACCTCTGAGTGCTGTGCATTACCCCCGAAGAGGCCGGCACAGCCACCACACACTCACCGCTCATCTTCCTTCCACGGCGCCTGCAGGTACCGCGTCCGGTTGAAGGTTTCCAGCCACTCGGGGCAAAACACCACCAGCGCACTGATCACCATGCCGTTGATGAACGCCTCGGGGAACATCATCAGCCACAGGTAGCCAACAAAGTCGCTGAGCCACTCCGGCAGGGCAAACCGCCCGTCCAGCCACAACACCCCTAGCGCTGCGGGGACGCAAACCAGCACGGTCAGCGCGGCCGGAAAAAAACCCGAACAAAAGATGTAAACGAACAGGTTGCGGGGCTGGGCACGCTCCACCAATACCGCGCACACCTCGGTAATCAGCACCGGCAAGCCAACCAGCAACAAACCATTCACCCCCAGCGCCGCCAGGTCCTGACGCCCCAGCGCCAGCAAGCCGAGCTGGGCCATGAACCCACCCAGCACCGCCAGCGGCCAGTCCAGCAACAGGGTGACCGCCGTCATGCCAATAAAGTGGTACGACACCCCGGTATCAAAGTCGCGCCGCACCAGCCACAGCGCAAACAGGCAGAACACCGTACCAAACAGCAAATGCTGGCGGCGCCGGTCGGTAAACAGTTCAACCCAGCGAACCTGGCTGACCGCCCAGATCAGCAACGGCACATAACCCAGCCAGCCGAGGGTAAGGGTGGTGCCGGATAACACCTGCGCGCTGATCACCTGAACAATACCCTTTGCAGCCATGTGGATAAAACCGAGTCTACACCCATTCTCCCATGCCTTCGGCTGCGGTAGGCTGTCGCCTTCCATTCGATGCAGGAAGCATTGGTCATGCTGGAAGGAACCAACCCCGCCCTGCTACTGGCAGCGGCACTCAACGCCATCATCGGCGTAATTCACCTGGCCATCATCGCCGTGGGGCCGCGTTGGTACCGTTTGTTCGGGGCCGGCGAGCGCATGGCGGTGGCCGCCGAAAAGGGCCGCTGCTACCCGGCGCTGATCACCGCCGCCATCGCCTGCGTGTTGCTGGCCTGGTCGGCCTATGCGCTGTCGGCTGCCGGGGCGATCGGGCGGCTGCCCTTGCTGCTGCCAGTCATTTGCCTGATCACCCTGGTGTATTTGCTACGCGGTCTGCTGGGGCCAGTATTGCTGGCGGGCACCGGGCGTTCGCAGCGTTTTATCGTGGTCAGTTCGCTGATCTGCCTGGGCTTTGGCCTGGTGCATCTGGTCGGGCTGGTGCAGCAGTGGCCAGTGCTGGGCTGATTCTCACGCTTAAACAGCATCTTACCGTCATCGATTAGCGGCTAAGCTTGTCTGCATGGATGACTCAGACTACCTGCGCCTGCTTACCATCCAGGCCGAACAAGCCAATGCCTTTCTCTCCAACGCCCGTAAGTGGGAGCGGGAGCGTTGGGTGTGCCAGCGCCTGTTGCAGGGGCTGAACATTCCCTACCGCAGCGAGGACTTCACCCCGGCGGGGCAGGAGCCACCAGACGTGCTGTTCCGCGACGCCGCCTTCGAGGTGTTTTTCGTGCTCGACGAGGGCCGCCGGCTGAACGATGAATGGCGCGAGGAGCTGCAGCGGCGGCGCAGTGCGTTTTCCCTGGCGCAACTGGTACGCCGCGAAGCACGCCCACGGCGCATCAGTGCCACCGAACTGCTGGGGCGCCTGGCGCCCACCTTGCGCAAGAAGGCGCACAATTACCGGGAACGCGGGCTGGAGCTGAACGAGCTGGACATCATCGCGTTCTCCAGCCTCAAGCGCGAAGTGCTCGACCTCAACACCCACTTCCCGCCGCCTACCGAATACCTGCGCCAGGGCTGGCGCTCGCTGTCGCTGGTCGGGCCAACCTTTGCCCGGGTACTGTTTGCCCACCCCGATGCGCCGGATTTCCTGCGCGGCAACCTGGGCCGCAGCATCGTCTTCGACGTAGGCATCAGTCTTTGATCCAGTGCAGCGACTGTTTGCGATGGCGTACACTCGGCGCCAGGGATAGAAAGCATTATCATTTGTTTCAAGCGCCTGCGCGAACGCTGTAGCGTTTGCACAGTCACAAACGTCTACCTGACGAGGCCCACCATGACCAGCCGCCTGAACCCGGAAGATCAGCGTCGTGTCGATGAGTATCTGCGAGCCCCCCAGCACCAAGTCGAGCGCAGGCCCTTCCGGCCGTGGCTGCTCCTTGTGCTGGTGCTGGCCGTGACCATCGGGTTGGGTCTCATCAGCCGCCTGCTGAGTGGACTGGTGCTATGAGCTGCTTAGCGCTCGCCCTCCCCTCGTGCAGTTTGCGGCCGGCCCCCAGGGCCACGAATTCCGTAAACCTTATGAGATATTCCCATGACTCATCGCATCGTGATTGTCGGCGGCGGCGCCGGCGGCCTGGAACTGGCGACCCGCCTGGGTAAAAGCCTGGGCAAGCGCAAGCAGGCCGAAATCACCCTGGTCGACACCAACCTCACGCACATCTGGAAGCCACTGCTGCACGAAGTGGCCGCCGGCTCGCTGAACTCCTCGGAAGACGAACTGAACTACGTGGCTCAGGCCAAGTGGAATCACTTCAATTTCCAGCTGGGGCGCATGAGCGGCCTGGACCGTGAAGGCAAGCAGATTCAACTGGCTGCCACCCTCGACGAAGAGGGCCGCGAGCTGCTGCCTGCGCGCACCCTGGGCTACGACACCCTGGTGATCGCCGTGGGCTCCAACACCAACGACTTTGGCACCCTGGGCGCAGCGCAGCACTGCCTGTTCCTGGATACCCGTAAGCAGGCCGAGCGTTTCCACCAGCAACTGCTGAACCACTACCTGCGTGCCCACGCCGGCGACGTGGCCAGCGAAAAAATCAGCGTAGCCATTGTCGGCGCCGGTGCCACCGGTGTAGAGCTGGCGGCCGAGCTGCACCACGCTGCCCACGAGCTGGCGGCCTATGGCCTGGACCGCATCCAGCCCAAGGACATGCACATCACCCTTATCGAGGCGGGCCCGCGTGTTCTGCCGGCGCTGCCGGAGCGCATCAGCATACCGGTTCACAAGACCCTGGAAAAACTCGGGGTGAAGGTGATGACCAACGCCGCGGTCAGTGAAGTGACCGAGGACGGCCTGAAAACCAAGGACGGTGAAGTGATCCAGGCCAGCCTGAAAGTGTGGGCAGCCGGTATCCGCGCGCCAGGTTTCCTCAAGGACATCGATGGCCTGGAAACCAACCGCATCAACCAGTTGGTCGTGCGCCCTACCCTGCAAACCACCCGCGACGACAACATCTTCGCCTTCGGTGACTGCGCCGCCTGCCCGCAACCTGGCAGCGACCGTAACGTGCCGCCGCGTGCACAGGCAGCGCACCAGCAGGCTTCGATGCTGGCGCAAAGCCTGAAGGCGCGCCTGGAGAACAAGGCCCTGCCGACGTACGAGTACAAGGACTATGGCTCGCTGGTATCGCTGTCGCGCTTCTCGGCGGTGGGCAACCTGATGGGTAACCTGATGGGCAGCGTGAAGCTGGAAGGCTGGCTGGCGCGCATGTTCTATGTGTCGCTGTACCGCATGCACCAGATGGCGCTGTACGGGTTCTTCCGCACGGCGTTGATGATGCTGGGCAGCAAGATTGGCCGGGGTACCGAGCCGCGCCTGAAGCTGCACTAACAGGCGCCCGCATGCCCTGTATGGCGCGGGTTTACCTGTGAATGCGATGGTGGCTGCACTGCCGCATTCGCGGGTGAACCCGCTCCTACAAAGGGGCGGTGTGGCAAACAGGTGGGATTTGCACCGATGGGCGCATTTTTCGAGGCAAAAGAAAAAGGGCATCTCATGCGAGATGCCCTTTGTTCATGGTGGGTCGTGTAGGATTCGAACCTACGACCAATTGGTTAAAAGCCAACTGCTCTACCAACTGAGCTAACGACCCAAAAATGGTCGGGGTGAGGGGATTCGAACTCCTGACATCCTGCTCCCAAAGCAGGCGCGCTACCGGACTGCGCTACACCCCGAGTGTTTCAAAAAAAAGGGCATCTCTTTGGAGATGCCCTTTTCTACATGGTGGGTCGTGTAGGATTCGAACCTACGACCAATTGGTTAAAAGCCAACTGCTCTACCAACTGAGCTAACGACCCGGAAAATGGTCGGGGTGAGGGGATTCGAACTCCTGACATCCTGCTCCCAAAGCAGGCGCGCTACCGGACTGCGCTACACCCCGAGATTGGCTCCGCGACCTGGACTCGAACCAGGGACCCAATGATTAACAGTCATTTGCTCTACCGACTGAGCTATCGCGGAACTGAACTTCGGCACAACTCCGAAGACTGTGTTCGCTTCGGACTCTTTAGCTTCTTCGCTTTTGCGTTGTCGCTGCTGAGGCCGGCTATTCTACATTCTTCGTTTTGCTTGTCAACCACTTTTTTTCATTCAACTTACTGATTTGTAAGTTGTTTTGCGATCACTGATGTTGCTGGTGATTCGCTTAGTGCCTGACAACGCGGCGTATATTAGGGGCACTCTAAATTTGATGCAAGCAAAAATTTCAAAAATTTCAGGCGGTTACCCCGGATTGGCGCAAAGGCCCGAAATAGCTGGGCTGGACCGGCATTTGTAACAGGCAAAAAAAGCCCCGCAAACGCGGGGCTCATGGTGCAACACAATCAGCCGAAGACGATTTCGTCGCCTTCCACCCTGGCGGTGATCGCCGTACCGGGCAGGAACTTGCCGGCCAGAATCAGCTGCGCCAGCGGGTTCTCGATCCAGCGCTGGATCGCCCGCTTCAGCGGCCGTGCGCCGTATACCGGGTCGTAACCCACGGCAATCAGCTTGTCCAACGCCTCTGGGCTCAGGCTCAGCGACAGTTCGCGCTCCAGCAGGCGGCTGCGCAGGCGGCCGAGTTGGATTTCGGTAATACCGGCAATCTGCTCGCGGCCCAATGGCTCGAACACCACCACTTCGTCGATGCGGTTGATGAACTCCGGACGGAAGTGTGCCCCCACCGCATCCATCACTGCCGCACGCTGTGCCTCGCGGTCACCCACCAGTTCCTGAATCTGCGCCGAGCCCAGGTTGGAGGTCATCACGATCACGGTGTTGCGGAAGTCCACGGTGCGCCCGTGGCTGTCAGTCAAGCGGCCGTCTTCCAGCACCTGCAGCAGCACGTTGAACACATCCGGGTGGGCTTTTTCCACCTCGTCCAGCAGCACCACCGAGTAAGGCTTGCGCCGCACGGCCTCGGTCAGGTAACCGCCCTCTTCATACCCGACATAGCCTGGCGGTGCACCGATCAGGCGCGCTACGGAGTGCTTCTCCATGAATTCGGACATGTCGATGCGCACCATCGCCTCTTCGGTGTCGAACAGGAACTCGGCCAGCGCCTTGCACAGTTCGGTCTTGCCCACACCGGTCGGGCCGAGGAACAGGAACGAACCACTCGGCCGGTTCGGGTCAGACAGCCCGGCACGTGAGCGGCGTACGGCGTTGGCGACGGCGGTTACCGCCTCGCCCTGGCCAATCACGCGCTGGTGCAGCAGCTCTTCCATTTTCAGCAGCTTCTCACGCTCGCCTTCGAGCATCTTGGCCACAGGAATGCCGGTCCACTTCGACACCACTTCGGCAATTTCTTCCTCGGTGACCTTGTTGCGCAGCAACTGGTTGTCGGACTTGCCGTGCTGGTCGACCATCTGCAGGCTGCGCTCCAGGTCCGGGATCACCCCGTACTGCAGTTCGGCCATGCGGCTCAGGTCGCCTTTGCGACGGGCGGCTTCCAGTTCCTGGCGAGACTGCTCGATCTTTTGCTGGATCTGCGCCGAGCCCTGCACTTCAGCTTTCTCCGAAGCCCAGATTTCTTCCAGGTCGGAATACTCACGCTCCAGCCGCTCGATTTCCTCGGTCAGCTTCTCCAGGCGCTTTTTCGCCGCTTCGTCTTCCTCTTTCTTCAGCGCCTGCGACTCCACCTTCAGCTGGATCAGGCGGCGATCAAGGCGGTCGAGCACTTCCGGTTTGGAGTCAATCTCCATGCGGATGCGGCTGGCCGCTTCGTCGATCAGGTCAATGGCCTTGTCCGGCAGTTGGCGGTCGGTGATGTAGCGGTGGCTGAGCTTGGCCGCAGCGATGATTGCACCGTCGGTGATGGCCACCTTGTGGTGCACTTCATAGCGCTCTTTCAGGCCACGCAGGATGGCGATGGTGTCTTCCTCGCTCGGTTCCTCGACCAGCACCTTCTGGAAGCGGCGCTCCAGGGCGGCGTCCTTCTCGATGAACTGGCGGTACTCGTTCAGCGTGGTGGCGCCAACGCAATGCAGCTCGCCGCGGGCCAGGGCCGGTTTGAGCATGTTGCCGGCGTCCATGGCGCCCTCGCCCTTGCCGGCGCCGACCATGGTGTGCAGTTCGTCGATGAACAGGATGATCTGGCCTTCTTGCTTGGAAAGCTCGTTCAGCAGGCTTTTCAAGCGCTCTTCGAACTCACCGCGGTACTTGGCACCGGCAATCAGCGCGCCCATGTCCAGCGCCAGCAGGCGCTTGCCTTTGAGGCCGTCAGGCACTTCACCATTGATGATGCGCTGGGCCAGGCCTTCGGCAATGGCGGTTTTACCCACGCCAGGCTCACCGATCAGCACCGGGTTGTTCTTGGTACGGCGTTGCAGCACCTGCACGGTACGGCGGATTTCATCGTCACGGCCAATGACCGGGTCCAGCTTGCCCTCTTCGGCACGCTTGGTCAGGTCGACGGTGTACTTGTCCAGCGCCTGGCGCGATTCCTCAGCGTTGGCGTCATTCACTGCCGCGCCGCCACGCAGGTTGTTGATGGCATTTTCCAGCGCTTTCTTGCTCACGCCCTGGCTCAGCAGCAGCTTGCCGAGCTTGCTGTTTTCGTCCATGGCGGCCAACAGCACCAGCTCGCTGGAAATGAACTGGTCACCCTTCTGCTGTGCCAGACGGTCTGCCTGGTTAAGCAGGCGCGCCAAGTCCTGCGACATGTTCACGTCGCCGGTAGGGTTCTGTATTTTTGGTAGTTGGTCGAGCTCTTTCACCAGCCCCTGGCGCAGGCCATTGATGTCGAAGCCTACCTGCATCAGCAGCGGCTTGATGGAACCGCCCTGCTGTTCGAGCAGCGCCTGTAACAGGTGCACGGGCTCGATGGCAGGGTGGTCCATGCCAACGGCCAAAGACTGGGCATCGGATATTGCAAGTTGCAGCTTGCTGGTTAAACGGTCTATTCGCATGGTGTACCTTCCTTTAAAGGGCAGGTCGGAGCGATGGACAGCGCCTGTTTATAAAGAAACCTGCCTGAGATGACTTTATAGATAAGGCTGATTCTGGAAGATTCAAGCTTAGCGGGGTTGACCGAAGTCAACCTGTTGGATTAATGGGGGCCATTCGCGGGCATGCTCGCCCCCACAGGTACACCACCAGTTTCAACGTTTGCGGAACCTCTGTGGGAGCGGGCGTGCCCGCGAAGAGGCCGGTACAGGCTAGCGCGGGTCCAGCCAGACCAACGATGCGAAGCGCCCACCCTGCGGGGTACGGCGATAGGAGAAGAACCGTGCATCACTGACCGTGCACAAGCCACCGCCATAAACAGCAGTCACTCCACGGGCAGCCAGGCGAATACGCGCCAGCTCATAGATATCCGCCAACAGCTTGCCTGGCCGTTCGCCATCAACGAATGCCCGAGCTGCTTGCGGGTGCACGGCGGTAAAGGCATCACGCACTTCCAGCCCCACTTCGAACGCTTGCGGGCCGATGGCAGGCCCCAACCACACCAGCACCTCTTCTGGCGGCAGCGCCAGCCGGTCCAGCGTGGCTTCCAGCACGCCACCCGCCAGCCCGCGCCAACCAGCATGCGCCGCCGCCACGCGGGTGCCGGCGCGGTCGCAGAACAGCGCAGGCAGGCAATCGGCGGTCATCACGGTGCAGGCAATGCCAGGCTGGCGGGTCCAGCTGGCATCGGCCTCGGCGACCACAGCCGGGTCGGCATCCGCCACCACCAGGCCATGTACCTGCTTGAGCCAGGCCGGTTGGATGGCGAACTGTTCGCTCAGGCGGCGGCGGTTCTCGGCGACCGCGGCAGGGTCATCCCCAACATGGTCGCCGAGGTTGAAGGTTTCATAGGGCGGCAGGCTGACGCCGCCCTGACGGGTGGTGACACAGGCGCGGACCGAAGCCGGGGCCGGCCAGTCGGGGAACAGCAACGCCTGTGTCAGGCCACTCATCCGATGAAGCTCTCGCGGTCCTGGTTCAGCAGCGACAGCAACCAGACGAAGTCATCCGGCAGTGGCGATTCCCACTTCATGACTTCACCGGTAATCGGGTGGGCCAAGGCAAGGAAACGCGCGTGCAGCGCCTGGCGCGGGAAGGTCTTGACCGCCTCGACCATGGTCGGGCTGGCAGCGGGCGGAATACGGAAGCGCCCGCCGTACGTCTGGTCGCCTACCAGCGGGAAACCCACATGGGCCATGTGCACGCGAATCTGGTGGGTACGGCCGGTTTCCAGCTTGACCCGCACATGGGTGTGCGAGCGGAAGCGCTTGAGTACACGGTAGTGGCTGACCGCCGGCTTGCCGCCGTCGGTTACAGCCATGCGCTGGCGCATGCCGCCGTGGCGGCCGATGGGCGCGTCGATCTTGCCACCGGCAGTCACCACGCCGATCACGATGCACTCGTAGATGCGGCTGACCTTGCGGGCCTGCATCTGCTCGACCAGCTTGGTCTGCGCCTGCAGGGTCTTGGCCACCACCATCAGGCCGGTGGTGTCCTTGTCCAGGCGGTGCACGATACCGGCGCGCGGCACGTTGACGATGTCTGGCACATGGTGCAGCAGCGCGTTGAGCAGGGTGCCGCTGGCATGCCCGGCCGCCGGGTGCACAACCAGCCCGGCAGGCTTGTTGATCACCAGGATGTGGTCGTCTTCGTAGACGATATCCAGTTCGATATCTTCTGCGATCCACTCACCCTGGGCCTCTTGCTCGGCCTCCAGGGCAAGCAGAGAACCACCATGAACAAGGTCTCGAGGGCGCACGACTGCACCATCGACCGTCAGGCGGCCCTCTTTGATCCACGAAGTTAGCCGCGAACGCGAGTACTCGGCGAACAATTGGGCGGCGACCTGGTCGAGGCGTTGGCCGCCCAGTTCGGACGGTACCTCTGCGCTAAGTTGAATGATCTCGGACATGCTCGATTCGGCGGGCGCACAGCCTTTGGTTTCGGCTGCGAGCTTGTGGTTAAATACGGCTTCTTTTGTCCCGGGGTTGGCCGGGGCGCTCATCATAACAGGACGGCACCGCCCAAGACAGCGGCCGTCAAAGGGACGCAAGCCGCCATGCAAGTGAAACACCTGCTGCTGATCGCCATCCTCGGGCTTACCGCGGCCTGTTCCTCTAATAAAGAGGTCATTGACGAGAACCTCAGCGAGGCCGAACTGTACCAGCAGGCCCAGGCTGATCTGGACAATTCCAGCTACACCAGCGCCGTGAACAAGCTCAAGGCCCTGGAGTCGCGCTACCCGTTCGGCCGCTATGCCGATCAGGCGCAGCTCGAGCTGATCTACGCCAACTACAAAAACTCCGAGCCCGAGGCCGCCAAGTCGGCCGCCGAGCGCTTTATCCGCCTGCACCCGCAGCACCCGAACGTCGATTACGCCTACTACCTCAAAGGCCTGACCTCGTTCGACCAGGACCGCGGCCTGCTGGCGCGCTTCCTGCCGCTGGACATGACCAAGCGTGACCCGGGCGCCGCCCGCGACTCGTATAACGAGTTCGCCCAGCTGACCAGCCGTTTCCCCAACAGCCGCTACGCACCAGACGCCAAGCAGCGCATGATCTACCTGCGCAACCTGCTGGCTTCGTACGAAATTCACGTGGCCGACTACTATCTGGGCCGCCAGGCTTATGTAGCTGCTGCCAACCGTGGCCGCTACGTGGTCGAAAACTTCCAGGAAACCCCGTCCGTCGGTGACGGCCTGGCCGTGATGGTCGAGTCGTACCAGAAGCTGCACCTGGACGAACTGGCCGCCACGAGCCTGGAAACCCTCAAGCTCAACTACCCGGACCACCCGAGCCTGGTCGATGGCGAGTTCCAGCCCAAGCAGACCGAGTCTGACGGCCGCGGCTGGCTGTCCAAGGCGACCTTGGGCCTGATCGAAACCGATACCCCGCTGCCGCCAGGCGAAACCCGCGCCAATCAGGACGTGGTCAAGCAGTTCCAGGACGCGCGCGACGAGATGCCGCGGGAGCTGCTGCCTAAAGACGAGAACGGCGACCCGATCGTGCCGGAAGGCCCGAAAGAAGCCGAGAAAGACCGTTCCTGGTTCAGCTACATGACCTTTGGTCTGTTCGACTGACCTTCGGCGGTGAATGAAAGGGAGGCCTTGGGCCTCCCTTTTTTATTGGCCGCGTCCTAGACTGTCGGCTTCTTCAATCGACAAGCTGGACACCATGGTTCGCCTACTTTTCTGGATCGCCCTGATCGCCGCCGCGTTCTGGCTGTGGCGCAAGTTCAAAGTCAGCCAGCAGTCGCACCCCGAGGCGAAGCTGGATGCGCCGCTGAAGATGGTGCGCTGCGCCCATTGCGGCGTGCACCTGCCCAACGACCGGGCGCTGCAGCAGGGTAATGAGTGGTACTGCAGCCAGGCACACCTGCAGCAGGGCCCTGGCCACAAGGGTTGAGCGCAAAACCCGCGGATGCACACAGAACCCGCTCCCACCGTGGGAGCGGGAAGATGCTCTCAGCCCAAACGCCCTTCTGGCGCATAGGGTACCGGGTCGATGATCGGCTCGGCACCAGTCAGCAAATCGGTAAACAGCTGGCACGAAGCCGGCGCCAGCACCAGCCCATTGCGATAATGCCCGCAGTTCAGCCACAACCCTTCATGCCCTGGCACAGGCCCAATGTAAGGGATGCCTTCTGGCGACCCCGGCCGTAGTCCCGCCCAGTGCGCCACCACTGTGGCGCCTTCAAGCTCAGGCAACAACTCCACCGCCGATGCCTTCAGGCTTTCCAGCGCATCCCCGGTCGGGGTCTTGTCATACCCGGCGTGTTCCAGCGTGCTCCCCACCAGAATGTGCCCGTCACGTCGCGGAATCGCATAGCGCCCCTTGGCCAGCACCATGCTCGGCAGGAAATCTTCAGCGCACTTGAACAGGATCATCTGGCCCTTCACGGGCTCAACCGGCAGCTCAAGGCCAAGGGTACGCAACAGGTCGCCACTCCAGGCGCCTGCGCTGAGCACAACCTCATCCGCCGCCAGTACGCCATCGGCAGTCTGCACACCGGTCACGCGCCCCTTTTCTTGCTCGAAGCCGGTGATCTGGCAATATTCGCGCAAGGTCACGTTCGGCAGCGCCAGCAACGCCGCTTTCAGCGACTTGACCAAGCGTGGGTTGCGCACATTGGCCACGCCAGCCATGTAGATGGCGTGCTTGAAGCCCGGGCCCAGCACCGGCACCGCATCGTAGGCCGCCGAAATATCCACGGCACTCAGCGGCCGCTGCTCGCGCGCGGCCCAGGCCAACGCTTCGGCCTCGTCGTCCAGGTCGAGCCAGTACAGCCCGGTGGTGTGTACTTCGGGGTCGACACCGGTGCTGGCGAACAGACGCTCGCCCAGCTGTGGATAAAAGTCCTGCGACCAGTGCGCCAGAGCGGTCACTGCGGCGCTGTAGCGCCACGGGTACAACGGCGAGACAATGCCTCCGCCAGCCCAGGACGACTCTCGGCCAACCTCACCCTGATCGCACACCACCACCTGGCCGACCTTGGCTGCCAGGTTGAATGCCGTCAGCAGGCCGATCACCCCGCCGCCGACCACCACTACTTGCTTGCTCATCTGTCGATCCAACACCTGAAGTAAAACCGCGATGCACCGGGCATCATTGAACCTTCAGCTTCCCCAGCAGTGCGTGCTGTGCTCAACGGCACCCGGATTGCGCTGCATGCCAGCCTGGTCGAGCTGGAAATCGCCACAGCCATCCTGCGCCATCAGCCCATGCGGTAGCCGCCGGGCGCGCAGCGTGAAGGTGTCACTGTCGCGCTGGGCCTGAAGGCTGTAGTAGCGGGTACCTTCGGGCAAGACCAGGTCGCCCTCGGCGTATTGGCCAGTGCGCACGCGGTGGCGCTCCAGGCGCAGGGCGGCATCATGCAGCAGGCCAACCACTTCGCTGCGCGCGGCTCGCCGAAGCTGGTCGCTGTAACTGGGGTAGGCAATGGCTGCCAGAATGCCGGTCACGGCCAGCACAATCAACAACTCGATCAGGCTCAAGCCTTGCTGCATGTCAGTCTCCTCGCAATCTTTGTCGCCAGGTGATGCGTTGGGTTTGATTGCCAGCCACGGCGTAGACCGCTTCCAGCACATGTCGCGAGCGGCTTTGCTTACTGACAGCGGTAACCCGGAACAGACTAACCGGCTGCCCTTCGGGCATGTGCGCGGCACATTTGCTGACACCCAGGTTCTGCACTTGGAAAAAACCGGTCTGGGTACCTTGCCACTGCCCAACCAGATCGTGCGGCTTGGGCGGCGGCAGGCACGCGTTACAAGCGTCAGGGGGCGCCCGTTCAAGTTCGCGTACCCCGGCCAGCAAAGTGGCTTCTGCCTCTTCCAGCGCCAGCAGGCCATCGCTCAGGTAGCCGGTCATCCGTGTTTCCACCAACGCGTCACGCAGGGCAGATGTGGCAAGCAGGCCCAGCAGGACGCTCAGGATCAAGGCCAGTAGAAGAACCACGCCACGCTGGCGAGTCATGAAGCGGGGACCGGGTTGCGAATTGCGACGCTCAGCGCATGGTGCTGCTCAAGCTGTAAGGTCGGCTCATACAATGTCAGCTGAAGATCGATCCGCTCTCCAGCCACCTGCACTACACGCAGTTCGCGCACGTGATCGACCAAGGGCTGATTACGGCCGCGCCGCTCGAAGTAAAGCGTACTTCCAACGTGAACATAGCGATGCCGGCTGACAGGCACAGCCATAAGCGTGTCGCTACCTTGCGCGCGCTCCTTGTGTACCTCCACCGTGTTGATACAGTTTGTCAGCAAGGTCCAGTCGGGGTCGCCGGCATACCCTGGTAACTCAGCGACAACCAGGCTCAAACTTGACGGGCCACTCACCAAGGGCCGGGCAAAGGCCTGCTCCGCGCCGGGGACCAGAAAGTTGCCTGGGCTCAGACGCAGGCAACCGAACATCCCGGCCATGCGGATATCCTGCGCCATGCGCAGCAATGCAAGCCGCGCAGAATCCTGCATGCGCACTGCCGTACTTTGCAGGCGCCAAGTCTGGTGCGCGGAGACAAAAAGCTGGCTGGCCGCCGCCAGCAGCATCAATCCGATCGCCAGCGCCACCACCATCTCAAGCAAGCCAAGCCCTGCCTGACAGCGCCTCATCGCCGCCTGCGCTCATGTTCGCTGTGCAGCGCCATCGCCGCCTGGCCGTCACGGCGCGCGCTGTCCACAGCCTGCAATGCCTGCAATTGCGTCGCAGCCGTTGCGAACAGACCCACGGCCACGACCACAACCGCCAACAACACTTCCAGAAGCGTCATGCCCCCTTGCCTTGCGTGCATCCCTGCACCTCCTGCGACTTTTCCCGTCATTGCTTTCAACTTGGGCGACTGGACCTCTTGTCCAACCGCCAGGAACCTATAGCCAAGCACGTCCAGGGAGGAATGCACGGTGAAGCAACGCGGCGTAACACTGATACAAATGTTGTCGGCCTTGGCCGTGGCGGTGTTGCTGACGCAGTTCGGCATACCGGCCTACGCCAGAATGAGCGATGACCTTCACAGGGCAGCAGCAGCGCGTGATCTGGCCCAAGCGTTGCGTAGTGCACGCAGCCATGCGCTGTTGCAGGGCCAGCCGGTGCTGGTGCTGGCGCTGGACGGTAATTGGGGGAATGGTTGGCGGGTAGTGCTGGAGCATAACCGGCAGGTGCTGCGTGAGCAGCGGCTGGCAAAGCCCCTGAAAATAGTCAGCAATCGTGGTGAGCAGTTCAAATTCAGTGCGCTGGGCGTGCCAATGACGTCGGGCAACGGCTGGCTGGGTGCAACACTGGAAATGTGCGAACGCTCCTCTGCTCGCAGCCGATATCAAGTGGCGCTGGCATCAAGCGGCAGAGTCAGGTTGGTTACAGAGGACCTGAGCACTGGCCGCTGCTAGGGCGGTCATTGCAGGAGCGGTCTTGTGTCGCGAAAGGGCTGCAAAGCAGCCCCTGCATTGGCGGCGATGCAGCCCCTTAGATCAGCGAGCGAACACGCAGCTCTTTGGGCATTGAAAAGGTGATGTTCTCTTCACGCCCGTCCAGCTCTTCAGCGCCAGTGGCGCCCCAGGCCTTGAGCTGTTCGATCACGCCGCGCACCAGCACTTCGGGTGCCGAAGCACCGGCGGTGATGCCGATCCGCGCGGTTTGCTCAAACCAGCCGCGTTGCAGGTCCTCGGCACCGTCGATCAGGTAGGCCGGGGTTCCCATGCGCTCAGCCAGCTCGCGCAAACGGTTGGAATTGGAACTGTTCGGGCTGCCGACCACCAGCACCACGTCGCTCTCGCCAGCCAGTTGCTTGACGGCATCCTGGCGGTTCTGGGTGGCGTAGCAGATGTCGTCCTTGCGCGGGCCGCCGATGTTCGGGAAGCGTGCACGCAGCGCATCGATGACGCGGCTGGTGTCGTCCATCGACAGTGTTGTCTGGGTGACGAAAGCCAGGTGGTCCGGGTCGCGCACCTGCAGGTTGGCAACA
Organism: Pseudomonas sp. LTR0; assembly: GCF_036630035.1. Lineage (NCBI taxonomy): Bacteria > Pseudomonadati > Pseudomonadota > Gammaproteobacteria > Pseudomonadales > Pseudomonadaceae > Pseudomonas > Pseudomonas sp. LTR0. The sequence continues at coordinate 631,213 of NZ_CP123734.1, read as the reverse complement.
TCTTCCTCGTCTTCGACAAGGTAGATGGCGCCGCCGTTGCAGGCATCGTACTGGCCCATGGTGCCTTCGACTTCGGGGTGCCCTTCGTGGCCGATGAGAATGCACTCACGACCATCGCGGCTGTACTTGGCCACTTCGATGTGAACCTTGGTCACCAGCGGGCAGGTGGCATCGAACACTTTCAGGCCACGGCCAGCCGCTTCCTGGCGCACGGCCTGGGAAACACCGTGGGCACTGAAGATGACGATGACATCGTCCGGTACCTGGTCCAGCTCTTCGACAAAGATGGCGCCGCGGTTACGCAAGTCTTCCACCACGAACTTGTTGTGCACCACTTCGTGGCGCACATAGATCGGCGGGCCGAAGACTTCCAGCGCGCGGTTGACGATCTCGATCGCCCGGTCGACCCCGGCGCAAAAGCCGCGAGGGTTGGCGAGTTTGATTTGCATGCTCGGCTCCAGGCTTACAGGGCCTTCACCTCGAGGATCTCCACCTCGAAGGTCAGGGTCTTGCCAGCCAGTGGGTGATTGAAGTCGATGGTGACCTGGTCGTCATCGAACGCTTTGACCACCCCCGGCAACTCGGTGTTGGCGGCGTCGTTGAAGATGATCAGCAGCCCTTCGGACAACTCCATGCCTTCGAAGTTGGACCTCGGCATGACCTGCACGTTCTGCGGGTTAGGCTGGCCGAAGGCGTTCTCCGGGGCCACTGCCACGGTTCGCTTGTCGCCGGCCTTGAAGCCGAACAGGGCGTTTTCAAAGCCCGGCAGCAGGTTGCCATCACCCACTTTGAAGGTGGCTGGGGCTTTATCGAATGTGCTGTCGACGGTGTCGCCGTTTTCCAGGTGCAGCGCGAAGTGCAGGGTGACTTCGGTGTTCTGGCCGATACGGGTGTCAGTCATGGACCGGATCCTCGGACTTCTTGCTCTTGAACATATCCAGCGCCAGCATCACCGCACCAACGGTGATGGCGCTGTCGGCCACGTTGAAGGCCGGGAAGTAATGGCGGTTCTGCCAGTGCACCAGGATGAAGTCGACCACATGGCCCAGCACGATACGGTCGTACAGGTTGCCAATCGCCCCACCCAGCACCAGCGCCAGCGCCACGGCCAGCCAGGTCTCGTTGCGCCCCAGGCGCTTGAGCCACACCACCAGCACCGCGCTGACCACCACGGCGATCAAGGCGAACAACCAGCGCTGCCAACCTGCACCATCGGCCAGGAAGCTGAACGCGGCACCGGTGTTGTAGGCCAGGGTCCAGCTGAAGTAGTCAGGAATGACCACGATCTGCTGGTACATGGTCAGGGCGTTGTTGAAGTACAGCTTGGTGGCCTGGTCGACGACCAGGACCAGCAAGCTCAGCCACAGCCATGCAAGGCGCCCGAAGCGCCCCGCTGCAGGGTTAGGCATAGTGGCGCACCTCACCCTGGCCGCTCAGGTTGTCGACACAACGGCTGCAGATTTCCGGGTGCTCCGGGTGGCTGCCGACATCGGCGCGGAAGTGCCAGCAACGGCCGCACTTGGCGTGGCCGGACTTGACCACTTTCAGCTTGAGGCCTTCGACTTCGGTGGCTACGGCTTCGGCAGGCGCCTGTGCAAACGGCACCACGCTGGCGGCCGAGGTGATCAGCACGAAGCGCAGCTCGTCGCCCAGCTTGCCCAGGTCGGCACTCAGGCCTTCGTCGGCATACAGGGTAACTTCAGCCTGCAGGTTGCCACCAATGACCTTGGCGGTACGCTGGTTTTCCAGCTCTTTGTTCACCGATGCCTTCACCGCCATCACACGGTCCCAGTAAGCGCGGCCCAGCTCGGTACCTTCCGGCAGCTCGCTCAGGCCTTCGTACCAGCCGTTGAGCATCACCGACTCGTTGCGCTCGCCCGGCAGGTACTGCCAGATTTCGTCGGCGGTGAATGCCAGGATCGGCGCGATCCAGCGCACCAGCGCTTCGCTGATGTGATACAGCGCAGTCTGGCAGGAACGGCGGGCGACACTGTTGGCGCCGGTGGTGTACTGGCGGTCCTTGATGATGTCGAGGTAGAAGCCGCCCAGTTCCTGTACGCAGAAGTTGTGCACTTTGGAGTAGACGTTCCAGAAACGGTACTCGCTGTAGTGCTCTTCCAGCTCGCGTTGCAGCAGCAGCGTACGGTCAACGGCCCAGCGGTCCAGCGCCAGCATGTCTTCCGAGGCCAGCAGGTCGCGGGCCGGGTCGAAACCGGACAGGTTGGACAGCAGGAAGCGGGCGGTATTGCGGATACGCCGGTAGGCGTCGGCACTGCGCTGCAGGATCTGCTCGGAAACCGCCATTTCACCGGAATAGTCGGTGGCCGAAACCCACAGGCGCAGGATATCGGCACCCAGGGTGTTGTTGACCTTCTCCGGCTCGATGGTGTTGCCCAGCGACTTGGACATCTTGCGGCCGTTCTCGTCCACGGTGAAGCCGTGGGTCAGCAGCTCGCGGTACGGCGCGTGGTTGTCGATGGCGCAACCGGTCAGCAAGGACGAGTGGAACCAGCCGCGGTGTTGGTCGGAACCTTCAAGGTACAGGTCAGCGCGCGGGCCGGTGGCGTGGCCAATGTCGTGCGAGCCACGCAACACGTGCCAGTGGGTGGTGCCCGAGTCGAACCACACGTCGAGGGTGTCGGCGATCTTGTCGTACTGCTCGGCTTCAGCGCCCAGCAGTTCGGCGGCGTCCAGCTTGAACCAGGCCTCGATGCCCTGCTGCTCGACACGCTTGGCCACTTCTTCCATCAGCTCGACAGTGCGCGGATGCAGCTCGCCGGTCTGCTTGTGCAGGAAGAACGGGATCGGCACACCCCAGTTGCGCTGACGCGAGATGCACCAGTCCGGGCGGTTGGCGATCATCGCGTGCAGGCGCGCCTGGCCCCAGGCCGGAACGAACTTGGTGTCTTCAATGGCTTTCAGCGCACGCTCACGCAGCGGCTCGCCGGTGGTCGGCTGCTTGTCCATGCCCACGAACCACTGCGCGGTGGCGCGGTAGATCAGCGGGGTCTTGTGGCGCCAGCAGTGCATGTAGCTGTGGCTGATGGTCTCGGTGTGCATCAGCGCACCGACTTCGCTCAGCTTCTCGACGATGGCCGGGTTGGCCTTCCAGATGAACTGGCCGCCGAAGAATGGCAGCGACTCGACATACACGCCGTTGCTCTGCACCGGGGTGAGGATGTCGTCGTTGACCATGCCGTAGCGCTTGCAGGTGACGAAGTCGTCCTCACCGTAGGCTGGCGAGGAGTGCACCACGCCGGTACCGGCGCCCAGTTCGACGTAGTCGGCCAGGTAGATTGGCGACATGCGATCGTAGAACGGATGGCGGAAGTTGATCAGTTCCAGCGCAGAACCTTGGGCGGTGGCAAGGACCGAGCCTTCCAGGTTGTAACGCTTCAGGCACGACTCGACCAGCTCTTCAGCAAGCACCAGCAGGCGCTCGCCGGTGTCGACCAAGGCGTACTTGAATTCCGGGTGGATGTTCAGGGCCTGGTTGGCCGGGATGGTCCACGGGGTGGTGGTCCAGATCACGATGGCGGCCGGCTTGGCCAGAGAGGCCAGGCCGAAGGCGGCGGCCAGCTTGGCCTCATCGGCAACCGGGAAGGCCACGTCGATGGTCTGCGACTTCTTGTCGGCGTACTCGACTTCCGCTTCAGCCAGCGCCGAACCGCAATCAAAGCACCAGTTCACCGGCTTCAGGCCCTTGAACACGAAGCCTTGCTTGACCATCTCGGCCAGGGCGCGGATTTCACCGGCCTCGTTGGCAAAGTTCATGGTCTTGTATGGGTTGTCCCAGTCACCCAGCACGCCCAGGCGAATGAACTCGGTCTTCTGCCCTTCAATCTGCTCGGCAGCGTACTCGCGGCACAGCTCGCGGGTACGGTCGGCGGAAAGGTGCTTGCCGTGGGTAACCTCCACCTTGTGCTCGATCGGCAGGCCGTGGCAGTCCCAGCCTGGCACGTACGGCGCATCGAAGCCGGCCAGGGTCTTGGAGCGGACGATCATGTCCTTGAGGATCTTGTTCAGCGCATGACCGATGTGAATCTTGCCGTTGGCATAGGGCGGGCCGTCGTGCAGGACGAACTTGGGACGATCCTTGCCAATTTCGCGCAGCTTCTGGTACAGGCCAATGCTGTCCCAGCGCTGCAGGATCTGCGGTTCGCGCTGAGGCAGGCCGGCCTTCATGGGGAAGGCGGTGTCCGGAAGGTTAAGCGTGGCTTTGTAGTCGGTCATTTCAGGCTCTTCGTTAGCGGTTGAGCGTGCCAATGTGCACGTGCGGCGGCGATATCCGCATCGATCGCCGACTTCAGCGCCTCCAGGGAGGCGAATCGCTGCTCTTCACGCAGCTTGTGGTGGAACTCCACCGTCAGGCGCCGGCCGTAAAGGTCGCCGGCAAAGTCCAGAAGATGAATCTCCAGGTGCGGGCGCCCATCACCGGCAACGGTGGGGCGCACGCCGATATTGCCGACACCCGGCCAAGCCTTGCCGTCGATCACGATGCTGGCCAGGTATACCCCGGACAGCGGCACGCGGCGGCGCTTGAGCTGAATGTTGGCGGTAGGTGTGCCGAGCTGGCGGGCCAGCTTCTGGCCGTGCAGCACGCGGCCTGTAATGCGGTACGGGCGGCCCAGCAGGTGTTCGGCCAGCTCGAAGTTGCCCTCGGACAAGGCCTTGCGCACTTCGGTGCTGCTGACCCGCAGGCCGTCCTGGATTACCGTGTTGGCGGCCTCGACGGTGAAGCCGTACGCGCTGCCGGCCTCGACCAGGAAAGCAAAGTCGCCAGCGCGGTCGCAGCCAAAGCGGAAGTCATCGCCCACTTCGAGGTGACGCACGCCCAGGCCGTCGACCAGGATGGCCTTGACGAAGGCTTCGGCACTGAGCTTGCTCAGTCGCTGATTGAAGGCCAGGCACAGCACCCGGTCGATGCCTTCGGTCGCCAACAGCTCAATCTTGTCACGCAGCCGAGCCAGGCGCGCCGGCGCGGTATCAGGTGCGAAGTACTCGCGTGGTTGCGGTTCGAAGATCACCACGCAGGTCGGCAGGCCCAAGGCCTGACCACGCTCGCGCAGGCGCGCCAGGATTGCCTGGTGGCCACGGTGAACCCCGTCGAAGTTGCCAATGGTGGCGACACAGCCCCGGTGCTCGGGGCGCAGGTTGTGAAGACCTCGAACCAGCTGCATAACGCGCTTCTTGCTCATAAAGTGGCCGATTATAACCACACCCGGGCGCTGGTGACAGGCAGCAGCGCCCAAGGGCGGCGTGGAATGCGAAAAACCGACGCCTGACCCGCCAAAAGCCTCAGTGCAAGGCTTTGCGAGCGAAATGCCGGGGCCGGAAGCCGCACAGGTACAGGCAGCCAAAATACGTCACGACGCCCGCCAGGATCAGCGCCCCAAGCCGCAGGAAGCGCTCAAGCATGATGCCCTGTTCCCAGGCCGGCATATAGTGCATGCCCGCCAGCAGTACTGCCGACATCAGCGCCACCGCCAACACAAGCTTGAGCAGGAACACTGCCCAGCCAGGCTGAGGCTCGAACAACCGCTGACTGCGCAGTTTCCAGAACAGCAGGCCGGCATTCAGGCAGGCACCGAGGCTGATCGCCAATGCCAGGCCGGCATGTGCAAGCGGGCCGACCAGGGCAAGGTTGAACAGCTGGGTGCAGACCAGGGTGAAGACTGCAATCTTCACCGGCGTGCGGATATTCTGCTGCGCGTAGAAGCCCGGTGCCAGTACCTTGACCAGAATGATTGCCAGCAAGCCCACGGAATAGGCGATCAGCGCCCGCTGGGTCATGGCCGCATCAAACGCGCTGAACTTGCCATATTGGAACAGCGCGACGGTCAGCGGCTCGGCAAGAATGGCCAAAGCCAGGGTGCATGGCAGCACCAGCAGGAAGCACAGGCGCAGGCCCCAGTCGAGAATCCGCGAGTACTCCTCGCGGTCCTTGTTGGCGTAGGTCTTGGCCAGGGTCGGCAGCAGGATGGTGCCCAGGGCCACGCCCAGCACGCCCGAAGGCAGCTCCATAAGGCGGTCGGCGTAGTACATCCACGACACCGAGCCGGCGACCAGGAAGGAAGCAAAAATGGTGTTGATGATCAGCGAGATCTGGCTCACCGACACCCCCAGGATCGCCGGCAGCATCTGCTTCAGTACCCGCCACACACCCGCGTCCTTGAGGTTCAGACGCGGCAGCACGAGCATGCCGATCTTCTTCAGCGCTGGCAGCTGGTACAGCAACTGCGCCAGGCCACCCGCCAGCACGCCCCAGGCCAACGCCATGATTGGCGGGTTGAAATACGGTGTCAGCAACACGGCGAAGGCGATCATCGCCACGTTCAGCAGGGTGGGCGTGAAGGCCGGCACCGAAAAGCGGTTCCAGGTATTGAGGATCGCGCCGGCCAGGGAAGACAGCGAGATCAGGAATATATAAGGAAACGTCACCCGCAACAGGGCGGTGGTCAGCTCGTATTTTTCGGTGCTGTCGACAAAACCTGGGGCCGTCGCCCACACCACCCAGGGTGCAGCGAGGATGCCGATGGCGGTCACCAGGGCCAGCACCAGGGTCAGAAGGCCACTGATATAGGCGATGAAAGTGCGTGTCGCCTCCTCGCCTTGCTGGGTCTTGTACTCGGCCAGAATCGGCACGAAGGCCTGGGAGAATGCACCCTCGGCAAAAATGCGCCGCAACAGGTTGGGCAGCTTGAACGCGATGAAGAAGGCGTCGGTAGCGACACCAGCACCAAAAATACGGGCCAGGATGGTGTCGCGTACAAAGCCAAGCACCCGCGAAATCATGGTGATCGAGCTTACTGCAGCCAGGGATTTGAGCAGGTTCATCGAAAAGATTCACGCCAATGACAGAGGACGCTGCCAGACAGCGTCCGAATGTGCGATACTCCCGCGCCTTCGCAGGGGAGCCAAAAATTCCCGAGTGTACAGGTCGCGCAGCAGAAAGGAATCTTTCCCGCTTGTTGGCGCACCGCTCGGCGGAACCTTGCAGGTGGCCTTGACATCCGCTCGACTGATCGGCATGATTCGCGGCCTATTTTGTTTGCTATTTACCTAAAGTCTTTCGAGGAGCTCGACGGTGGCCAACACACCTTCCGCCAAGAAACGTGCAAAACAGGCTGAGAAGCGTCGCAGCCACAACGCCAGCCTGCGTTCCATGGTCCGCACCTACATCAAGAATGTAGTTAAAGCCATCGACGCAAAAGACGCCGAAAAAGCGCAAGCCGCTTACGTTCTGGCTGTACCTGTAATCGACCGTATGGCCGACAAGGGTATCATCCACAAGAACAAGGCTGCTCGTCACAAAGGCCGTCTGAATGGCCACATCAAGGCGCTGAAAGAAGCTGCAGCTGCCTAAGCGACGCGCTAGTCGAAAAACCGACCCTAGGGTCGGTTTTTTGTTGCCTGCGATTTATACACCGTCACCGATGCGCGTTGCTGCAACCTGCACATGATGACCGATATGCTTTGGGCAGCGCCACAAAGCAGGGGCCGCGCCAGGCGGCCCTACCCTTGCATCACTTGGCTATCTGAATCTTCGGCGCCCATTGCAGCCATTCATCCTCGGCCTTGTCGAACAAGGCAAAGGTCTGCCGCGGCCGTGCCGGGTTACCCATCTGCTCGCCATCTGGCGTTGCGAAGGCGATACCGCCATCAATCAGGGTTTCCACCGACTCGGTACGCACTGTAGCGCCCTTGAACAGCCCCCAGTCGAAACCGAAACCACTGCTGTTCCAGAAGCGGCTACCACTGCGCACCAAGGCGGCATAGCGCGGCTCGATGAGGATATGAATCAGCACGCGATCAGCGTTCTGGCCCAGCTCGAAGCCTGTCACCTTGCCCACCTTGACCTCACGATAGGTAACCGGCACGCCCGGCTTGATCGAGCCGCGGCGTGGCGCACTGAGCGTCAATGGCAGGCCGACCTCTGGCCCTGCGACCTGTGGGGCATCGGCCAAAGCGATGAAATCGCGCTGTGGCCCACGGTCCTTGGCTGCTGGCTGCACCTCCAGGTACTGCCCACCAATCAGGGTGTCGAGGTTTTCAGTGCGCACCAGGCCCAGCGCCGGCTTGACCACCCAGAACTGCGTACCGGCACGTGCAATACGATCCGCCGCTTCGGTAATACGCGCCCGCAGCAGTACCGCCTGCAGGTCATTGGTGAGGTCAACGCTCTCGATACTGCCCACATCCAGGCCGCGGAAGCGGATGGCCGTGCCCGGTTTCAAGCCATCGGCACGCTCTACACGGATGGTGATCAACGTACCCGCACGGTTTACCGCTTCCTGGCTGTCATGCAGACGGAAGCGTGGAATGTGCCGCTTCAGCGGTACATCGGGTCGTGGCGTATCGAAGGCAATACCGCCGGCCATCAGTGTTTGCAGCGATTCACTCTTGATCTTGATACCCGACAGGCCGCCGGTCAGGGTGATCCCACTGACATTCCAGAAGCGGGACGAACCATTGACCAGTTTCTCGTACTCCTTCTCGATATGCACACCGATCAGGATTCGATTGCTGTTACGAGCGAACTGATAGCTCTGCACGCTGCCCACCTTCACCTGGCGGTACATCACCGGGCTGCCGACTTCCAGCGAACCCAAGGTGTCGGCGAACAACACCATGTGCAGGCCCGGCGCCTTGAGGTCGAGTGGCGGCGCCTTGGCACGCGCCTCGAACTCACGCTCTGGCCGTGCGCCCTTCTCACCGGGACGAATGGCGATGTAGTTACCTTTGACCAGCGCTTCCAGGCCAGTGATTCCCGCCAGGGAAATCGACGGCTTGACTACCCAGAACTGGGTCCCGTCTACCAGGTAGTCCTCGGTCAGTGGGTCGAGTGTCAGCTCGGCCGAAGCGCTGGCCAGGTTGTCTTCCATCTTCAGGGCTTTCAGCGAGCCCACCTGGATGCCCTTGTACATGACCGGCGTGCGACCCGCCTGCAGGCCTTCATAATCGCTCAGCTTCACTTTTACCCGGATACCCGCCTGGGCGGCATCGAAGTCCTCGTACAGGCGGAACGGCAGGCTCGGATCGGTGGGCGGGCTGTCCTTGCGGTACTCCGGCGTGGCGAAAGCGATACCACCCGCCACAATGCTCGACAACGACTCACTGCGCACCTTCACACCCGAAAGCGAAGCATCGATGCTGACACCGCTGGCGTTCCAGAAACGTGTGTGCTTGCGCACCAGGCTGGCGTAAGCCGGCTCGATGAAGACTTTTACCTCTACTGTGCTCTGGTCCTCGGACAGGCGGTAGCTTTTCACCCGGCCAACCTGAATCTGCTTGTAGAACACCGGGCTGTCACGGTTGAGCGAGCCCAGCCTGTCGGCCTTGAGGGTCAGGTGCAGGCCTGGCTCAGAGTCCGAGAGCGGTGGTGCCACCTTCAATGCCACAAAGCGTTTGGTACGCTCCCCCTCCCCCGGACTAACAGCGATGTAGTTGCCCGAAACCAGTGTTTCAAGGCCGGATATTCCGGCCAGGCTGACGCTCGGCTTCACCAGCCAGAAACGCGTGCCTTTGTTCAGATGGGGCTCGGCGGCCTTGTTCATCTCGATGGTAGCGATCACCCCCTGCGTGTCGCCCTTGGCGTCGAGCACCAGGCTTTTCACCTTGCCAACCGGCATGCCCTTGTAGATGACCTCGGTCTTGTTGGCGACGATACCCTCTCCCGACTCGAAGCGGACTTCAATTTCCACGCCAGCGTCGCGGTAGGCCTGCCACGCGAGCCAGCCACCGATCATCAGCGCAATCAAAGGCAGGATCCAGATGGCCGACCAGTTCGAGGCTGGGCGGGTTTTAGCCGTTGGCAGGTCACTCATGGTCGTCATCCGACTCCGTGTTATCCCAAATCAGTCGGGGATCGAAAGTTAAAGCGGCAAGCATTGTCAGGATCACCACAGTTGCGAAGGCGACAGCGCCCAGGTTGGCTTCGACACTGGCTATTCGGCCGAAATTCACCACTGCCACCAAGATGGCAATGACGAAGATATCCAGCATGGACCAGCGCCCAATGAATTCGATGAAGCGGTACATCAGTATCCGCTGCCGGGCTGAAAGCGGTTGCCGCCGCTGAACGGAATACAACAGCAAGCCGATGCCCACCAGCTTGAACGTGGGGACCAGGATACTGGCAATGAACACCACAGCCGCAATGGGCACCATGCCGTGTTTGAGCAGGGTGATGACCCCGGACATGATGGTGTCCGGGCTGCCCTGACCGAGGGTACTCACGGTCATGATCGGCAATATGTTGGCTGGTATGTAGAGGATCGACGCCGCAATCAGCAACGCCCAGGTACGCACGATACTGTTCGGCCGGCGTGCATGCACGATAGCGCCGCAGCGTGTGCAGGTTTGCGAAGTACTGTCAGCCTCTTGCCTGTTCAGTTCGTGACACTCATTGCAGACAAGAATGCCTGCGTCAATCGCCCGCATGCAGGTCCTCCCCTGATAACGCACTCCAGATCTGGTGGGGCGACATCACCACCTCGAGCCATACCTGGATCAATAACAGACTGATGAAACAGAACAGCCCAAGGCCCACGGTCAGCTCGGCCAGATCCACCAGCTTTACGATGGCCACCAGGACCCCCATGAAATAGACCTCGAGCATGCCCCAGTCACGTAGGTGGTGATAGATACGGTAGAAGACCAGGCCGTAGTCACGCCCGAAGTTCAGGCGGATGCTCAACAGGACGACCAGCTGACAGAGCAGTTTCGCCAGTGGAATGACCATGCTACAGAGCAAGACCACCACGGCAACACCGCGCATTCCCGAGTTGTACAGGCCTAGCACGCCACTCCAGACCGTATCGTCTGAAGTCTGACCAAGCAGGTGCAACTGCATGATCGGCAGGAAATTGGCCGGCACGAACAGCAAAAGGGCCGCCAGCACCAAGGCCAGGCTGCGATTGACCACATTGTGCCGGTGGGCATAGAGCTCGTAGCCGCAGCGCGGGCATTGGGCTTTTTCATCATGCTGCAGCACGGGCTTGCGTAGCAGCAGGTCGCATTCATGGCAGGCGACAAGCTCGTCCAACGGCAACTGTGCCAGGGTTTCAGGTTCGACAGAATTGGACATATAGCGCTTCTGAATAGGTGCGTGGGGCTATTCTAGTGTTCTGGCTCGAATTGTGGGAGGCGACGTTGGCCTGGAGGGTATACGCCCCTGCCTGCCGTTGCACCATTCTCTGTAGGAGCGGGTTTACCCGCGATCACCGGCGAAGCCGGTGCCCTCCACCGAGTTGCCTGCTTCACGGCATGCCCCACAGCAATTCGAGCAGGCCCGGAATTTTTGGCCCACAAAGACAAAACCCCTACCTGCATGCGCAGATAGGGGTTTTGCGAAATGAATCTTGACGATGACCTACTCTCACATGGGGAAACCCCACACTACCATCGGCGATGCATCGTTTCACTACTGAGTTCGGGATGGGATCAGGTGGTTCCAATGCTCTATGGTCGTCAAGAAATTCTGTAGCCAGAATGTCCAGATGGACAGCCCAGCGAATTCGGATATGCGATATTTGTGGTCTTACGAATTTTCGGGTCTTTCGTCTTCACCACCGCAATCTGCGTCAGCAAATTGCTTGGGTGTTATATGGTCAAGCCTCACGGGCAATTAGTATTGGTTAGCTCAACGCCTCACAGCGCTTACACACCCAACCTATCAACGTCGTAGTCTTCGACGGCCCTTTAGGGGATTCAAGATCCCAGTGAGATCTCATCTTGAGGCAAGTTTCCCGCTTAGATGCTTTCAGCGGTTATCTCTTCCGAACATAGCTACCCGGCAATGCCACTGGCGTGACAACCGGAACACCAGAGGTTCGTCCACTCCGGTCCTCTCGTACTAGGAGCAGCCCCTCTCAAATCTCAAACGTCCACGGCAGATAGGGACCGAACTGTCTCACGACGTTCTAAACCCAGCTCGCGTACCACTTTAAATGGCGAACAGCCATACCCTTGGGACCGGCTTCAGCCCCAGGATGTGATGAGCCGACATCGAGGTGCCAAACACCGCCGTCGATATGAACTCTTGGGCGGTATCAGCCTGTTATCCCCGGAGTACCTTTTATCCGTTGAGCGATGGCCCTTCCATACAGAACCACCGGATCACTAAGACCTACTTTCGTACCTGCTCGACGTGTTTGTCTCGCAGTCAAGCGCGCTTTTGCCTTTATACTCTACGACCGATTTCCGACCGGTCTGAGCGCACCTTCGTACTCCTCCGTTACTCTTTGGGAGGAGACCGCCCCAGTCAAACTACCCACCATACACTGTCCTCGATCCGGATAACGGACCTGAGTTAGAACCTCAAAGTTGCCAGGGTGGTATTTCAAGGATGGCTCCATGAGAACTGGCGTCCCCACTTCAAAGCCTCCCACCTATCCTACACAAGCAAATTCAAAGTCCAGTGCAAAGCTATAGTAAAGGTTCACGGGGTCTTTCCGTCTAGCCGCGGATACACTGCATCTTCACAGCGATTTCAATTTCACTGAGTCTCGGGTGGAGACAGCGCCGCCATCGTTACGCCATTCGTGCAGGTCGGAACTTACCCGACAAGGAATTTCGCTACCTTAGGACCGTTATAGTTACGGCCGCCGTTTACCGGGGCTTCGATCAAGAGCTTCGCTTGCGCTAACCCCATCAATTAACCTTCCGGCACCGGGCAGGCGTCACACCCTATACGTCCACTTTCGTGTTTGCAGAGTGCTGTGTTTTTAATAAACAGTCGCAGCGGCCTGGTATCTTCGACCGGCATGGGCTTACGGAGCAAGTCCTTCACCCTCGCCGGCGCACCTTCTCCCGAAGTTACGGTGCCATTTTGCCTAGTTCCTTCACCCGAGTTCTCTCAAGCGCCTTGGTATTCTCTACCTAACCACCTGTGTCGGTTTGGGGTACGGTTCCCAGTTATCTGAAGCTTAGGAGCTTTTCTTGGAAGCATGGTATCAACCACTTCGTCGCCTAAAGGCAACTCGTCATCAGCTCTCGGCCTTGAAATCCCGGATTTGCCTAAGATTTCAGCCTACCACCTTAAACCTGGACAACCAACGCCAGGCTGGCCTAACCTTCTCCGTCCCTCCATCGCAATAACTGGAAGTACAGGAATATTAACCTGTTTTCCATCGACTACGCTTTTCAGCCTCGCCTTAGGGACCGACTAACCCTGCGTCGATTAACGTTGCGCAGGAAACCTTGGTCTTTCGGCGTGCGAGTTTTTCACTCGCATTGTCGTTACTCATGTCAGCATTCGCACTTCTGATACCTCCAGCAAGCTTCTCAACTCACCTTCACAGGCTTACAGAACGCTCCTCTACCGCATCATCATAAGATGATACCCGTAGCTTCGGTGCATGGTTTGAGCCCCGTTACATCTTCCGCGCAGGCCGACTCGACTAGTGAGCTATTACGCTTTCTTTAAAGGGTGGCTGCTTCTAAGCCAACCTCCTAGCTGTCTAAGCCTTCCCACATCGTTTCCCACTTAACCATGACTTTGGGACCTTAGCTGACGGTCTGGGTTGTTTCCCTTTTCACGACGGACGTTAGCACCCGCCGTGTGTCTCCCATGCTCGGCACTTGTAGGTATTCGGAGTTTGCATCGGTTTGGTAAGTCGGGATGACCCCCTAGCCGAAACAGTGCTCTACCCCCTACAGTGATACATGAGGCGCTACCTAAATAGCTTTCGAGGAGAACCAGCTATCTCCGAGCTTGATTAGCCTTTCACTCCGATCCACAGGTCATCCGCTAACTTTTCAACGGTAGTCGGTTCGGTCCTCCAGTCAGTGTTACCTAACCTTCAACCTGCCCATGGATAGATCGCCCGGTTTCGGGTCTATACCCAGCGACTAAACGCCCTATTAAGACTCGCTTTCGCTACGCCTCCCCTATTCGGTTAAGCTCGCCACTGAATATAAGTCGCTGACCCATTATACAAAAGGTACGCAGTCACCTAACAAAGTAGGCTCCCACTGCTTGTACGCATACGGTTTCAGGTTCTATTTCACTCCCCTCTCCGGGGTTCTTTTCGCCTTTCCCTCACGGTACTGGTTCACTATCGGTCAGTCAGTAGTATTTAGCCTTGGAGGATGGTCCCCCCATATTCAGACAAAGTTTCTCGTGCTCCGTCCTACTCGATTTCATTGACAAGAGATTTTCGTGTACGGGGCTATCACCCACTATGGCCGCACTTTCCAGAGCGTTCCACTAATCTCAAACCAACTTAAGGGCTGGTCCCCGTTCGCTCGCCACTACTAAGGGAATCTCGGTTGATTTCTTTTCCTCAGGGTACTTAGATGTTTCAGTTCCCCTGGTTCGCCTCTTGCACCTATGTATTCAGTACAAGATACTCAGCTTATGCTGAGTGGGTTCCCCCATTCAGAGATCTCTGGATCACAGTCTGTTTGCCGACTCCCCAAAGCTTATCGCAGGCTACCACGTCTTTCATCGCCTCTGACTGCCAAGGCATCCACCGTATGCGCTTCTTCACTTGACCATATAACCCCAAGCAATCTGGTTATACTGTGAAGACGACATTCGCCGAAAATTCGTACGTTGCTCTTTCGAGCAGAACTCACAAATTTTACCTTAGCCTGATCCACCAGCAGTGAAACTGGTGTTCAGTCTATATCTATCACATATCCGAATTTTTAAAGAACGATCTGACAAAAGTCAGAAATCAACATTCGAGGTGAATGTTCATTTCTAAGTTCTGACAAGCTACTGCATACGGCGAAAGTGGTGGAGCCAAGCGGGATCGAACCGCTGACCTCCTGCGTGCAAGGCAGGCGCTCTCCCAGCTGAGCTATGGCCCCGTATTCAACGGCGAATACCATGTAATGGTAGGTCTGGGCAGATTTGAACTGCCGACCTCACCCTTATCAGGGGTGCGCTCTAACCAACTGAGCTACAGACCTATAACAGGGTCGCTTACAGCATCGTCTTTTACAATGAATCAAGCAATTCGTGTGGGAGCTCATCAGCAGGCTGATGTCGTCGATTAAGGAGGTGATCCAGCCGCAGGTTCCCCTACGGCTACCTTGTTACGACTTCACCCCAGTCATGAATCACACCGTGGTAACCGTCCTCCCGAAGGTTAGACTAGCTACTTCTGGTGCAACCCACTCCCATGGTGTGACGGGCGGTGTGTACAAGGCCCGGGAACGTATTCACCGCGACATTCTGATTCGCGATTACTAGCGATTCCGACTTCACGCAGTCGAGTTGCAGACTGCGATCCGGACTACGATCGGTTTTGTGAGATTAGCTCCACCTCGCGGCTTGGCAACCCTCTGTACCGACCATTGTAGCACGTGTGTAGCCCAGGCCGTAAGGGCCATGATGACTTGACGTCATCCCCACCTTCCTCCGGTTTGTCACCGGCAGTCTCCTTAGAGTGCCCACCATAACGTGCTGGTAACTAAGGACAAGGGTTGCGCTCGTTACGGGACTTAACCCAACATCTCACGACACGAGCTGACGACAGCCATGCAGCACCTGTGTCAGAGTTCCCGAAGGCACCAATCCATCTCTGGAAAGTTCTCTGCATGTCAAGGCCTGGTAAGGTTCTTCGCGTTGCTTCGAATTAAACCACATGCTCCACCGCTTGTGCGGGCCCCCGTCAATTCATTTGAGTTTTAACCTTGCGGCCGTACTCCCCAGGCGGTCAACTTAATGCGTTAGCTGCGCCACTAAAATCTCAAGGATTCCAACGGCTAGTTGACATCGTTTACGGCGTGGACTACCAGGGTATCTAATCCTGTTTGCTCCCCACGCTTTCGCACCTCAGTGTCAGTATCAGTCCAGGTGGTCGCCTTCGCCACTGGTGTTCCTTCCTATATCTACGCATTTCACCGCTACACAGGAAATTCCACCACCCTCTACCGTACTCTAGCTTGCCAGTTTTGGATGCAGTTCCCAGGTTGAGCCCGGGGCTTTCACATCCAACTTAACAAACCACCTACGCGCGCTTTACGCCCAGTAATTCCGATTAACGCTTGCACCCTCTGTATTACCGCGGCTGCTGGCACAGAGTTAGCCGGTGCTTATTCTGTCGGTAACGTCAAAACAGCAAGGTATTAACTTACTGCCCTTCCTCCCAACTTAAAGTGCTTTACAATCCGAAGACCTTCTTCACACACGCGGCATGGCTGGATCAGGCTTTCGCCCATTGTCCAATATTCCCCACTGCTGCCTCCCGTAGGAGTCTGGACCGTGTCTCAGTTCCAGTGTGACTGATCATCCTCTCAGACCAGTTACGGATCGTCGCCTTGGTGAGCCATTACCCCACCAACTAGCTAATCCGACCTAGGCTCATCTGATAGCGCAAGGCCCGAAGGTCCCCTGCTTTCTCCCGTAGGACGTATGCGGTATTAGCGTTCCTTTCGAAACGTTGTCCCCCACTACCAGGCAGATTCCTAGGCATTACTCACCCGTCCGCCGCTGAATCAAGGAGCAAGCTCCCGTCATCCGCTCGACTTGCATGTGTTAGGCCTGCCGCCAGCGTTCAATCTGAGCCATGATCAAACTCTTCAGTTCAATACTGCTTGGGTTTTTAAGAAACCCTAAACTTGGCTCAGCAATCTCAAATGACTATGTGATTTCTCGCATGGTCACTTGTGATGCTGATAATCTTTTTGACTATCAGTCCGTACTCACAAGCACCCACACGAATTGCTTGATTCGATTTGTTAAAGAGCGTTTGGTTAAGAGCTTTTCGTCTCAACCGAGGCGCGCATTCTACGCTTTCCTCAAAGCCTGTCAAGCGTTTATTTTGAAGTTTTTTGCGAGAAACTCGTTTAGCTTCAAACACTTGGCTCGCTGCGATCTCTCGTAGCGGGAGGCGAATCATACAGCACTTAGAAGCACTGTCAACCACCTTTTCAACCGCTTTCGATCATTTGATCGCAGCCCCTCCAGCTTTCGCCTTAACTACTTAACTCGTTGAATATCAAGGAGTTTTTCGTTCCGATGTCGCTGGAAGTGGGGCGCATTATAAGGGGATTCGAAAGCGCGTCAACCTTTAATTTCATTTATTTGGAATATTCCAGGTGAAGACCGTATCAAGGCCACCAGGTGCTCGCCGCAACACATTCAGCGCCTGTGAGATCGAGCGCCGCCCGCGCGGCGCATCGCGAGCTGCGCTCGCTCCTACGTTTGTTTCGGGCCAATTATGCCTGTGGGATTTGCGCGCGAACGCCTTGGCGCATGGCGCGATATCGCGTCGTACAAACAAGCGCATCGCGAGCTGCGCTCGCTCCTACGTTTGTTTCGGGCCAATTATTTCTGGGGGATTTGCGCGCGAGCGCCTTGGCGCATGGCGCGATATCGCGTCGTACAAACAAGGCGGTCGCGCGCGCCTATCACAGGCGTGACTGGCCCGAAACAAACGTAGGAGCGAGCGCAGCTCGCGATGCGCCGCGCGGGCGGCGCTCGATCTCACAGGCACTGCAAAGGTGATGGCGGACACATCTCATAGCCAACGCCCTCTCAAAACAGCCCCCCCTACAACAGCAACAACCAAACCCCAAAAACAAAGCGGGGAGGCCTGACGGCCTCTCCGCTTTGCTTACCCACCTTAAAGGCTAGGGAATGCAAACTGCGACGCTTCATGGCTGGCCCGCTGTGGCCAACGCTGGGTAATTGCCTTACGACGGGTATAGAAGCGCACACCATCCGGACCATAGGCATGCAGGTCACCAAACAGAGAACGCTTCCAGCCACCAAAGCTGTGGTAGGCCACCGGCACCGGCAGCGGTACGTTGACACCCACCATACCCACCTCGATCTCGTCGCAGAACAGACGGGCCGCTTCACCGTCACGGGTAAAGATGCAAGTGCCGTTGCCATACTCGTGATCGTTGATCAGCTGCATGGCCTGCTCCAGGCTATTAACCCGGACCACGCACAGCACCGGGCCAAAGATCTCCTCTTTATAGATGCGCATCTCCGGGGTCACCTTGTCGAACAGGGTGCCACCCACGAAGTAGCCATCTTCATTACCTGCCACACGGAAGCCACGGCCATCCACCACCAGCTTGGCGCCAGCAGCAACACCGTCATCGATGTAACCCACGACCTTGTCACGCGCTGCCGCAGTCACCAGCGGGCCCATGTCCAGGCCACACGAGGTGCCGGCACCAATCTTCAGCGCCTTGATCTGTGGCTCCAGCTTGGCAATCAGGGCATCGGCCACTTGGTCGCCTACGCACACGGCTACCGAAATGGCCATGCAACGCTCGCCACATGAACCGTAAGCCGCGCCCATCAGGGCACTGACTGCGTTGTCCAGGTCGGCATCCGGCATCAGCACCGCGTGGTTCTTCGCGCCCCCCAAGGCTTGTACACGCTTGCCACGCTTGGTGCCTTCGGCATAGATGTACTCGGCGATCGGGGTAGAACCCACGAAGCTCAGTGCTTTCACTTCCGGTGCTTCAATCAGCGCATCCACCGCTTCCTTGTCACCGTGCACCACGTTGAGGATGCCCTTCGGCAGCCCGGCTTCCAGCAGCAACTGGGCAATGTACAAGGTCGAGCTCGGGTCACGCTCGGAAGGCTTGAGGATGAATGCGTTGCCGCAGGCGATGGCCAGTGGGTACATCCACAGCGGCACCATGGCCGGGAAGTTGAATGGGGTGATACCGGCAACCACGCCCAACGGCTGGAAGTCGGACCAGGCGTCGATGTTCGGACCGACGTTGCGGCTGTACTCACCCTTCAGCACTTCTGGGGCTGCACACGCGAACTCGACGTTCTCGATACCACGCTTCAGTTCGCCGGCGGCGTCTTCCAGGGTCTTGCCATGCTCTTCGCTGATCATCTGCGAAATCTTGGCTTCGTTCTGCTCCAGCAGTTGCTTGAAGCGGAACATCACCTGGGCACGCTTGGCCGGTGGGGTGTTGCGCCAGGCCGGGAAGGCAGCCTTGGCGGAATCGATCGCTTCCTGAACAGTTGCGCGGCTGGCCAGTTCGACCTTGCGAACGGCCTGGCCAGTGGACGGGTTGAAGACATCGGCGGTGCGCTCACCTTTGGTAACCAGTTCGCCGTGAATCAGGTGCTGAACAATGCTCATGCAAAACTCCAGATAAACATAGGAGAACCAGGCGCCCGCAGCGGGCATGCGCCTGGCATCAAAATCGGAAAGATCAGTCGATCAGGTTCAGGGTTTCGCCTACAGCATCGAACAGACGGTCCAATTCCTGCGGCTTGGTATTGAAGGTTGGGCCGAACTGCAGGGTGTCGCCACCAAAGCGTACATAGAAGCCCGCTTTCCACAGTTTCATGGCCGCTTCGTATGGGCGAACGATGGCGTCACCGTCACGGGCGGCGATCTGGATGGCGCCGGCCAGGCCGTAGTTGCGGATATCGACGATATTCTTGGTGCCCTTCACGCCGTGCAGCAGCTTCTCGAAATGCGGCGCCAGTTCAGCAGCAGACTGCACCAGGTTTTCCTTCTGCAGCAGGTCCAGCGCGGCGATACCGGCGGCACAGGCTACCGGGTGCGCCGAGTAGGTGTAGCCGTGTGGGAATTCCACGGCGTATTCCGGGGTCGGCTGATTCATGAACGTCTGGTAGATCTCGCTGCTGGCAATCACTGCGCCCATCGGGATGGCGCCGTTGGTCACCTGCTTGGCGATGCACATCAGGTCCGGGGTAACGCCGAAGGCTTCCGAGCCGGTCATCGCGCCCATGCGGCCGAAGCCCGTGATCACTTCATCGAAGATCAGCAGAATGTTGTGCTGGGTGCAGATTTCACGCAGACGCTTCAGGTAACCCTTCGGCGGCGGCAGCACACCGGCCGAACCGGCCAGCGGCTCGACGATGACTGCTGCGATGTTGGAGGCATCGTGCAGCTCGATCAGCTTGAGCATTTCGTCAGCCAGAGCGATACCGCCCTCTTCCGGCAAGCCTTTGGAGAAGGCGTTCACCGGCAATACAGTGTGAGGCAGGTGGTCGACGTCCAGCAGCTGACCAAACATCTTGCGGTTACCGTTGACGCCACCCAGGCTGGTACCCGCGATGTTCACGCCATGGTAACCACGGGCACGGCCGATGATCTTGGTCTTGGTGGCCTGGCCTTTCAGGCGCCAGTAGGCACGAACCATCTTCAATGCGGTGTCGGCGCATTCGGAACCGGAGTTGGTATAAAAGACGTGATTCAGATTGCCCGGAACCAGCTCGGCGATCTTTTCCGCCAGCTGGAACGACAGCGGGTGGCCGAACTGGAATGCTGGGGAATAGTCCAGCGTACTCAATTGGCGGGTCACCGCGTCAGCGATTTCCTTGCGAGTGTGCCCTGCGCCGCAGGTCCACAGGCCGGACAGGGCGTCGAAGATCTTGCGCCCGTGGTCATCGACCAGGTAGTTGCCTTCGGCCGCCACGATCAGGCGAGGGTCGCGCTGGAAGTTGCGGTTGGCGGTGTAGGGCATCCAGTGGGCGTCCAGCTTGAGCTGGCTGGCGATACCGGCAGGGGCGGTTTCGGGCATGTTCATCGGCGGTTCCTCGGAAGACGATTAGGCAACGATGTATCTTGTTGCAGCTAAATTGGCACGGCGATAGAGTCAGAAAAAGCCTACATTTCTAATCTTCAGACAGGCCGAGACTAAACTAATGAGCCGACGACCCGATCCACTCGCCCAAGTCAGCGACTTCGACATCCGCCTGCTGAAGATCTACCGCAGCGTCGTCGAGTGCGGTGGCTTCTCGGCTGCCGAGAACGTACTGGGCATTGGGCGCTCGGCCATCAGCCAGCAGATGAACGACCTTGAGCAACGCCTCGGCCTGCGCCTGTGCCAGCGCGGACGCGCCGGTTTCTCGCTGACTGAGGAAGGCCGCGAGGTCTACCATTCAGCCCTGCAACTACTCAGCGCGCTGGAAAGCTTCCGCACCGAGGTCAACGGCCTGCACCAGCATTTGCGCGGCGAGCTGAACATTGGTCTGACCGACAACCTGGTGACCTTGCCGCACATGCGTATCACCCATGCCCTGGCGGAACTCAAGGACCGTGGCCCTGATGTGCGCATCCAGATCCGTATGATCGCCCCCAGCCAGGTCGAGCACGGCGTGCTCGATGGCAGCCTTCACGTTGGCGTCGTACCCCAGACCAGCCCGCTTTCGGGGCTTGAGTACCAACCGTTGTACAGCGAACGCTCGCTGCTGTACTGCGCCGTCGGCCACCCGCTGTTCTATGCCGATGACCAGCAGATAGACGACGACCGCCTCAATAGCCAGGAAGCCATCACCCCCACCTTCCGTCTACCCGCCGAAATCCAGGCGCATTACCAGGCGCTGAATTGCACCGCCAGTGCTTCTGACCGCGAGGGCATGGCGTTTCTGATCCTCACCGGGCGTTACATCGGCTATCTGCCCGACCACTACGCCATGTTCTGGGTACAACAAGGCCGTTTGCGTGCGCTCAAGCCCAAGGAGCGTTTTTATGACCTGAGCCTGAGCTGGGTTACCCGCAAAGGCCGGCGCCCCAACCTGGTGCTGGAAAGCTTCCTCGAAAGCCTGGCTGCGACACGTTGATGCCAGTCTGTGCCGCAAACGCTTGTCACTTCGGCACAGGCAGGTAATCTTGTCCCACAGCCGCAGCCACTGCCTCGTACGGAATCGCCCATGACCCTAGAAGTCCCTGCGCATCGCCTCTCCGCCTCGGGCAAGCCCGCGGGCCGTATCCGCCAGAAGAACGAACAGGCCATTATCCAGGCCGCCGAAGATGAATTCGCCCGCCATGGTTTCAAGGGCACCAGCATGAACACCATCGCGCTCAAGGCGGGGTTGCCCAAGGCCAACCTGCATTACTACTTCACCAACAAGCTGGGCCTGTACATCGCCGTGCTCAGCAATATCATCGAGTTGTGGGACAGCACCTTCAACGCCTTGAGCGTCGATGACGACCCCGGTGAAGCCCTGAGCCAGTACATCCGTACCAAGATGGAGTTCTCCCGGCGCAACCCGCAAGCTTCGCGCATTTTCGCCATGGAAGTGATCAGCGGTGGCACCTGCCTGACCGAATACTTCAGCGCCGATTACCGCGAATGGTTCCGCGGCCGTGCTGCGGTCTTCCAGGCCTGGATCGAAGCAGGCAAAATGGACCCGGTCGACCCGGTGCACCTGATCTTCCTGCTCTGGGGCAGCACCCAGCACTATGCAGACTTCGCCACCCAGATTTGCCAGGTGACTGGCCGCAGCCGCCTGACCAAGCAGGACATGGAAGACGCGAGCAACAACCTTATCCACATCATTTTGAAGGGCTGCGGCATCAAGCCGGCTGCCTGACCGTCCTTTATGCCTTCTACCCTGCTCGACCTCTGCGAATACCGCGAGGAAATCCGCAAAAGCCGCTTCATCACCCTCGCCGGGCCAATCAGCAGTGCCGCCGAAGCGATGAGTTTCATCGAACGTCATAGCGACCTGGCCGCAACCCACAACTGCTGGGCCTGGAAACTCGGCGCGCAGTACCGCAGCAGCGACGATGGCGAACCCGGCGGCACCGCTGGGCGGCCGATCCTGGCGGCCATCGAAGCGCAGGACTGCGACCAGGTGGTGGTGCTGGTGATCCGCTGGTACGGCGGCATCCAGCTGGGTACCGGCGGCCTGGCCAGGGCCTATGGCGGCGGCGCCAACAAGTGCCTGCAACAGGCGCCCAAGCGCCTGCTGGTACAGCGCAGCAATTTCAGCTGCAGCTGCAGTTTCAGCGAGCTGGCGCTGGTGAAGCTGCGCCTGGCCGAGGTTGACGGCCTGGTCCTGGATGAACAGTTCACCGCCAATGGCGTTGACCTGCTGATTGCCCTCGGTGACGCCCACCTGGAGCCATTGCAACAGCAACTGGCGGATCTGAGCCGCGGACGTATTTTGCTCGAAGCACGCTGAACATTGCCCACAACAACTGTGGGCCTGCCTGTGGATAAGCTTGGGGCATTCTCTTGCAGGCTAGTGATTTCAAGGCCTTCAGGGCTTTGATCATATTTTGATCACGATTTGATGACCGCCGTAAACTGCTGAATGCGCGCGACTTATCCCCAGCGAGCCTCCCATCCAAGCCGCACCCCGCTTGCTCACCTTGCACACAATAACTGTGGACCAGCTTGTGGATAACCCGTGCGCCAACAGGCGAAGCGCCCGGCCCCGCAAGGCCCGGACATAACTGATCATTTTTTGACCACAAGCAAACCAGGCACGCGTATCCGCCGTGACGTATGCTCAATTCCTTTCTCCTACACCGATAAAGGAATGTTCCTATGGCCAATTCAAGAACTGCCCTCATCATCGGCGCCTCGCGCGGGCTTGGCCTGGGCTTGGTACAACGCCTGCACGAAGACGGTTGGCACATCACTGCCACCGTCCGTAACCCGCAGCAGCCCGGCGCCCTGGCGAACGTGCCCGGCGTGCGTATCGAGCAGCTGGAAATGAACGACACCGTTCAGCTCGACAGCCTGAAGCAACGCCTGCAAGGCCAGGTGTTCGACCTGATATTCGTCAACGCCGGGGTCATGGGCCCCTTGCCGCAAGACCTGGAGGCCGTAAGCAACAGCGACATTGGCGATCTGTTCATGACCAATGCCGTAGCGCCGATACGCGTGGCTCGCCGCCTGGTGGGTCAAATACGTGAAGGCAGTGGTGTGCTGGCCTTCATGAGCTCGATCCTGGGAAGCGTTACCATCCCCGACGGTGGCGAAATCTGCCTGTACAAGGCCAGCAAGGCGGCACTGAACTCGATGATCAACAGCTTCTTCGTTGAGCAGCAGCGCCCGGACCTGTGCGTGCTGGCCATGCACCCAGGCTGGGTGAAAACCGACATGGGTGGCGAAAACGCCGATATCGATGTGCTCACCAGCACCCGCGGCATGATCGAACAGATCAAGGCCCAAAGCGGCAACGGCGGCCTGCGTTTCATCAACTACAAGGGCGAACCCTTGGTCTGGTGATTCACCAGGTCGCAGCCCGGCTGGGCGCATTGCCCGGCCGGCCCCTGTAGAATGGCCGCAACCGTACCTGATTGAGATGAACCACTATGTATGACTGGTTGAACGCCCTGCCCAAGGCCGAACTGCACCTGCACCTGGAAGGCTCACTGGAGCCCGAGTTGCTGTTCGCCCTGGCCGAGCGCAACAAGATCGCCTTGCCCTGGGCCGATGTGGAAACCTTGCGCGGTGCCTATGCCTTCAACAACCTGCAGGAGTTCCTCGACCTGTACTACCAGGGCGCCGACGTGCTGCGCACCGAGCAGGACTTCTATGACCTGACCTGGGCCTACCTGCAACGCTGCAAAGCCCAGAACGTGATACACACTGAACCCTTCTTCGACCCACAGACCCATACCGACCGTGGCATTGCTTTCGAAGTGGTGCTCAACGGCATCAGCCAGGCGCTCAAGGATGGTCGCGAACAACTGGGCATCAGCAGCGGCCTGATCCTCAGCTTCCTGCGCCACCTCAGCGAGGATGAAGCGCAAAAGACCCTCGATCAGGCCTTGCCGTTCCGCGATGCCTTCATTGCCGTTGGCCTGGACAGCTCGGAGATGGGCCACCCGCCAAGCAAGTTCCAGCGTGTGTTCGACCGCGCCCGCAGCGAAGGCTTCGTCGCCGTTGCCCACGCTGGCGAAGAAGGCCCACCCGAGTACATCTGGGAAGCCCTCGACCTGCTGAAGATCAAACGTATCGACCATGGCGTACGTGCCATTGAGGACGAGCGCCTGATGCAGCGCATCATCGACGAGCAGATCCCGCTCACGGTGTGCCCGCTGTCCAACACCAAGCTCTGCGTGTTCGAGCACATGAGCCAGCACAACATCCTCGACATGCTCGAGCGTGGTGTGAAAGTCACGGTCAACTCGGACGACCCGGCCTACTTCGGTGGCTATGTCACGGAGAACTTCCACGCTCTGCACACCCACTTGGGCATGACCGAGGACCAGGCACGTCGCCTGGCGCAGAACAGCCTGGATGCACGGCTGGTCTGAGTAGCATGAAGACGTTGCGCTCAACCGACCTGCAACGTCGCCACGCGGGCGATGCGATTGATCTGCTGGATACCCAGCGCCGAAATATGCAATGCCCGCGTGTCCTCTAACTCGCGCATCCAGCCAGATTGCAGGAACAACCTGAACAAGGCCTGGCCAAGTACGCCCCCCAGGTGAGGGCCCTGGTCATTCCACTCGGTGCAGCGGCAGATCACGCAACCTCGTTGCTGGTGTGGCGCCAAGGCATCGATGTATACCCCGACCAAGGCCAACTGCGCCCGCCCCTCGTCACTGACCATCAACTGCCGACCGCTGCCTTCCAGCCAGCCGGCCACCACCATGCGATGATATAGCTCACTGGCCAACTCCCCACCCAGATGATCGCCACAACGGCGCGCCCGGCGCATCGACATGGGCAGTGACGATACTGGCGCTTCGGCACGCTCTCCCCTGGCGCTTTCCAGCTGCACGCTGGCCAAGGCTTCTACCGCCGCTCCGACCTGCGGGGTTGCCAGGCAAAAGTAGCGTTTGCGGCCCCTGGCTTCATGCTTGAGCAAGCCGGCCGACGACAGCAACGAAAGGTGTGCGCAGGCGGACGATGAAGTCAGGCCAGTCATTATCGCGAGTTCATTGGCCAATCTAGGTGTGCCATCGATCAATGCCCACAACATGGCACTGCGCTTGGGATCGGCCATCAGGCTGGCGATCTGGCTGATACTGCTGGCTGCGTTCATGTCCTTGTAACTCCCTGCAATTTCACGGTGGGGATGCGATGGCCAACCCTGCCAGGGAAGCGCCTCTCGCTGGCACTGGCCTGGTTCGCCAGTATAAGCCGCAGAAAAACGCCGGTCAGACGACCACGTGCCACCCTACCCAAGATGAAAAACCACTGGGTATATCTACCCATGGCAAGCAGCAAAGCGGCTTCGAAAAACTCCTCGGCACCAAGTCAGCCAAGGCACCGGTACGCCCACACCGCCACGCTGAAACATCTTGATGAAAACAAACTTGCAGCCATTTCAGATGTGGCCCACAGCAACCTTCCACAAATAGCGCAAAACAAAGCGAAGGTTCTGGGGCTTTACAGGCATTGCGCCCAAAGCAGGAAACACCGCCAGGAAAATGCACACACTTACCGTCAGTCAGGACGCTGAGCCGTCTCATGGCAGGCTGGCGGGCCAGCGCTACACTTGAGCCGCTGCCCTTCCTGGAGGTATGCCGCGATGAAAATTATCGTAAGTGCGTCGAGCCGAAACCCCGCCTGCCCCTGGCAAGTCCAGCTCGATCAGCATGTGGTCAGTTTCCGCAGCGAGGCCGAGGCGCGCGCCTTCGTCGCCACGCTGGAAACCCGGCTGCAGGCACCTCACCCGCTCATGCGGGAGCCTTGGCCTGCAAACGCCGGGTCAACAGCGCAACACTGACCACCAGCGCCCCGCACAGGCTGATCACGATTGCCATGGGCACCGCACTGCCATCATGCAGCAGCCCGACCAGTGCCGCCGCGCCCGCAGCTACGCTGAACTGCACACAGCCCATCAGTGCCGAGGCGCTGCCGGCACGCGCGCCCTGTCCACTCATGGCGCAGGCCGAAGCATTGGGAATGATGCAACCAAGGCTGGCGATACAGATGAACAGCGGCACCAGTAGCGGCCACAACTGCGCAGGGCGCAAGGCCGCCACGCCCAGCAGCACCAGGCCCGCAACCAGATACAGCCACACCGCGCGTCCCAGCAGGAAGGCCGGCCCGCGTTTGGCCAGCAGGCGGGCGTTCACCTGCGCCACCAGAATAAAACCTGCGGCGTTGGTGCCGAACAGCCAGCCGTAGTGCTCAGCGGGCACGCCATACAGTTTGATGAACACGAAAGGCGAACCGGCGATATAGGCAAACATGCCGGCAATGGCGATACCACCGGTCAGGGCATGGCCGAGGAAAACCCGGTCAGCCAGCAGCCGCAGGTACTGGCGCAAGGCGCCAGACAGCGGCTGGCGCGGTATATGCTCAGGCAGGCTTTCCGGCAGGCCCAGGCTTACCGCCAGCAGGCAGCCGGCACTGAACAAGCTCAGAGCGAGGAAGATCGACTGCCAGCCGGCCAGATTCACCAGCACCCCACCCAGCATCGGTGCCAGGATCGGCGCGAGGCCCATGACCAGCATCAGTTGCGAAAACACTTTGGCTGACGCTACCGGATCGCACTTGTCGCTGACGATGGCCCGCGAAAGCACCATACCGGCACAACCACCCAGTGCCTGGATGAAACGCGCCACCACCAAGGTATCGAGGTTGGGGGCGTAGGCACAGGCCAGTGATGCCAAGGTGAACAGCGTAACGCCGAACATCAGCGGTTTGCGGCGGCCAAAACGGTCGGCAACCGGCCCATAGGCCAGCTGCCCGATAGACAGGCCCAGGAAGTAGGCGGCCAACGTGGCCTGGACGTGTTTTTCATCGGTGGCGAACGCTTGCGCCATGGCCGGGAAGGCTGGCAGGTAGAAGTCGATCGCCAAGGGCCCAAACGCACTGAGTGCGCCCAGGATGAGCACCATTCGCAGGTTCATCAGGAATCCATAGCAGGCTAAGCAAGTGGCTGATTCTACCTGCTGTGGACCCTATCGATGTGAAAACATTTGCAACACTGTTACCCCCGGCGGGAGCAATCAGGTCTTCAGGCGAGTTCGGCCTGATACCCCTCATCCCGAATCGCAGTGAGAATCTGCTCCTGCGCCAACTCGCTCTGCACACGCACCTGTTTGCCCGCCAGATCAACTTCCACCCTGGCTGCCGCATCCTGCTCCTGCACCGCGCGGGTCACGGCTTTCACACAATGGCCGCAGGTCATGCCTTGTACATTGAACACTTGCATAGGGGTTGCCTCCTTCAGGTTTTCCACAAGTCTCAAGCTTGCCATCAGGGCAAGGTCAAGCCCTCCCTGCAACACCCGGGGTGGAAATCCGCGTCCGCGTCGGCCAAGCTGCGCCTTTGACGATCAGGCAAGCAGGAGATTTTTCATGTTCAGGGCAGCATTGGGCGTCGTCGGGCTATTGGGCGCGCTGGCTGTGGTGCCACCGGCCTTCGCCGAGGGCAACTCAGCCTACAGCGTACTGATCATTTCCCGGGAGCGCCTGGAAGTGGCCACCAATTGCGAAATCGGCGTGTACCTCAACGACCAGCTTTCCGGGCGCGTTTTCCAGGAGCAGTCCACCTCGTTCAACCTGCCGCCTGGCCCGGTGGATGTGCGCCTGCGCCTGCTACCTGGGCAAATGCCGGGTTGCGCAGCAGGTATAGAGGACCAGCGCAGCACGCGGTTGAATCTGCAGGCGGGCCAGATCAACAAATACCGCATCGCCATGGGGCAATATGGGCTGGAGTTGAAACGAGCCGACCTGGGCTATTGACCTTGCCTGCGTGGCAAGGTTGATGCTGGAGGCCTGTCCAAGGAGGAGAGCCATGCCCGCATCCACCACATACGACCTGCCGATCTCCGGCATGACCTGCGCCAGCTGTGCTGGCCGGGTCGAGCGCGCCCTGCGCAAGGTCGCCGGCGCTGAACAGGTCAGCGTAAACCTCACCACTGAAAAAGCCCGGGTTGTAGCCCCGCCTGCCAGCCTGCCAGCGTTGGTCGAAGCCGTGCGCGAGGCCGGCTACGGGGTACCAACCCGCACCCTCGAACTGCAGATAGGCGGTATGACCTGCGCCAGTTGTGTCGGCCGCGTAGAGCGCGCCCTGGGCAAAGTGCCGGGGGTCGGGCAGGTCAGCGTCAACTTGGCCAGCGAACGCGCACACCTCGAAGTGCTTGCGGCCCTGGATGACAACCTGCTGATCGACGCTGTGCAAAAAGCAGGCTACAGCGCCAGCCTGCCACAATCGACCAAGGACGACCAAAGCGCTGTCCAGCGACGCCTGCGCAACGAGCGCCTGGCAGTTGGTGCAGCCTTGCTGTTGGCCCTGCCGCTGGTATTACCCATGCTGGTACAACCGTTCGGCTTGCACTGGATGCTACCCGCCTGGGCGCAGTTCCTGCTGGCCACCCCCGTGCAGTTCATTCTCGGTGCCCGCTTCTACATTGCAGCCTGGAAGGCCGTGCGCGCCGGTGCCGGCAACATGGACCTGCTGGTAGCCCTGGGCACCAGCGCTGGCTATGGCCTGAGCCTGTACCAATGGGCACAGGCTCCCGCCGGCATGGCCCCGCACCTGTACTTCGAAGCCTCGGCCGTGGTGATTGCCCTGGTATTGCTGGGCAAGTACCTGGAAAGCCGCGCCAAGCGCCAGACCGCCAGTGCCATCCGCGCCCTCGAAGCCCTGCGCCCGGAACGCGCCGTGCGTGTGGTCGACGGCCTGGAGGAGGACGTGGCGATCGCCCAGTTGCGCTTGGGCGACCTGGTACTGGTCAAGCCCGGCGAGCGCTTCCCGGTCGACGGCGTGGTCGAAGACGGCAGCAGCCACGCCGATGAGGCCCTGATCAGCGGCGAGAGCCTGCCAGTGCCCAAGCAACCCGGCGACAGCGTCACCGGTGGCGCCATCAATGGCGAAGGCCGGCTGCTGGTGCGTACCCAGGCGCTGGGCACCGAGACCGTGCTGGCGCGCATCATCCGCCTGGTGGAAGACGCACAGGCCGCCAAAGCGCCGATCCAGAAGCTGGTCGACCGTGTCAGCCAGGTGTTCGTCCCCGCTGTGCTGGTACTGGCCCTGATCACCCTGATTGGCTGGTGGCTGGCGGGGACACCGCTGGAAACCGCGCTGATCAACGCCGTCGCCGTGCTGGTCATTGCCTGTCCCTGCGCCCTCGGCCTGGCCACGCCCGCCGCGATCATGGCCGGCACCGGGGTCGCCGCCCGCCACGGCATCCTGATCAAGGATGCCGAAGCCCTGGAGCGTGCCCATGCGGTCAACCGCGTAGTGTTCGACAAAACCGGCACCCTCACCTCCGGCAGCCCGCGGGTGGTTCACAGCCAGGCGCTGGACGGCAACAGCACCGACCTGCACCGCCTGGCCGGCGCCCTGCAACGCGGGAGTGAACACCCGCTGGCCAAGGCGGTGCTGGTGGCCTGTGCAGAGCAAGGGCTGGACGTGCCAACCGTTGCCGACAGCCAGTCGCTGACCGGGCGCGGCATTGCCGGTCGCGTTGAAGGCCGTGAACTGGCGCTGGGCAACCGCCGACTGCTTGACGAAAGCGGCCTGCAGCCCGGCGAATTGGCCGCCCAGGCCCAGGCCTGGGAAGCCGAAGGACGCACACTGTCGTGGTTGATCGAACGCGGTACGCAAGCAAGAGTGGTGGGCCTGTTCGCCTTTGGTGACAGCCTCAAGCCCGGCGCCGCGCAGGCCATCGCCACCCTGCACGCCCAACACATCAGCAGCCACCTGCTGACCGGTGACAACCGTGGCAGCGCCAGAGTGGTTGCCGAGGCCCTGGGCATCGACGATGTGCATGCCGAAGTGCTACCGGCCGACAAGGCCGCAACCGTGACCGCGCTCAGGCAGGATGGTGTGGTCGCCATGGTTGGCGATGGCATCAACGATGCACCGGCGTTGGCCGCGGCCGACATCGGCATTGCCATGGGTGGCGGTACCGACGTGGCCATGCAGGCCGCCGGCATCACCCTGATGCGTGGCGACCCGCGCCTGGTGCCCGCCGCGCTGGAAATCAGCCGCAAGACCTACGCGAAGATCCGCCAGAACCTGTTCTGGGCATTCATCTACAACCTGATCGGCATCCCGCTGGCCGCGCTGGGTTACCTCAACCCGGTACTGGCGGGTGCCGCCATGGCCATGTCCAGCGTCAGCGTCGTCAGCAACGCACTGTGGCTCAAAACGTGGAAACCCACCAGCAGTACCCAGGAGGCGCCATGAATATCGGTCAGGCCGCCCGCCGCAGCGGGCTCAGCACCAAGATGATCCGATACTACGAATCCATCGGCCTGCTCAAACCGGCCACACGCAGCGACAGCGGCTACCGGCTGTACCAGGCGGAGGACCTGCACAACCTGGCCTTCATCAAACGCTCCCGCGATCTGGGCTTTTCCCTTGAGGAGGTCGGCAAGTTACTGACCTTGTGGCAGGACCGCCAACGTGCGAGCGCCGATGTGAAGGCGCTCGCCATGCAGCACATCGATGAACTGAACCGGCGCATCGAGGAACTGGTGAGCCTGCGCGACACCCTCGGCGAACTGGTTTCGCATTGCCAGGGCGACGACCGCCCGGACTGCCCGATCCTCAAAGACCTGGCCAATGGCGCTCCTGGCAACTGCTGTCACTGAACTGCCACGAGCTTTTGGTATGCCATAAATGTCCAAACACGACCGAATAGTCACCAACCACGACTTTATCCAATAAATACAGGCGTTTTGGCTTCATTAAACCCGGATGCTGCCGATGTAGTTGCTACCTGCCTCGTGTGTCAAAAATAAAAGTTCCGGGAGCGTCGATGAACATCAAACAGAAACTGACCTGGGCATTCGCGGTCATCGCCGGCTTGCCCATCGTTCTCGTGGCCACCTTGGTGGTCATCAACCTGCGCGGCGAAGCCCGCGATGGATTCCTCGACAGCAGCAGCCGGGAAATCCGCCAGGTCAGCAACGCGATGAACATCTTCTTCCAGGGGATCAACCAGAACGTCGAGTACATGGCTTCCCAGCCAATGGTCGCCGCCACGGGTAGCGAGCTGAACAAATACATGAGCGCAACCCCGTCCTACGAACTGGGCGAGCAGGCCAGCAAAATACTCGACTTCATGACCCGCCTGGCCAACTCACATCCCGCCTACGCCTACCTGTCCTACGGGGTGAGTGACGGCGGCTACACTGGGTGGCCGGCCGGCCAGAAGTTTGTCAATTATGACCCACGCACGCGCCCCTGGTACCAACTTGCCATGGCCAACCCTGGCAAGACGTTGCGCACCGGCGCCTACTACTGGGCCGCCGACGATGCGGTGCTGGTCAGCACCGTGCGCACCGTGGCCAACCAGCTGGGCAACCCCGGCGGCGTGGTCAACATCGACGTGTCGCTCAAAGGCCTGACCGAGATCGTCAAGCAGATCAAACTGGGCGAAAGCGGCTACCTGATGCTGGTGGAAAGCAACGGCAACGTGATGGTCGACCCACGCGACGCCGCCCACAACTTCAAGCAGCTGGGAAGCTTTGGCGACGGTTACGCCAAGCTGGCCAAAGCCGGCAAAGGCCTGGTCGAGGTCGAACTCAATGGCGTGCACTACATGGCCAACGTCTACCCCGACCAGCAACTGGGCTGGACCTTCATCGGCCTGATCGAACAAAGCGAAGTGATGCAGACCACCACCCGGCTCACTTGGCTGATCGGCGTCATCGCTGTCGTGTTGGCCGCACTGTTCGCGGTGGTCGGTGCGGCCTTTGCCAAGCTGATCGTGCGCCCGATCAACAGTGTCACCAATGGCCTGGAAGACATTGCCCAAGGTGAGGGTGACCTGACCCGCAACCTGGAAATCCGCGGCCGCGACGAAACCGCCCAACTGGCCAGCTGGTTCAACCAGTTCCTCGGTGCCATTCGCAGCCTGATCCAGCATATCGGCGCTGCTGCCAGCAAGATCCTCAGCACGTCCAGCAGCTCGACCCGCGTCTCCAGCGACATGGCCGAGGCGGCCGGCCGCCAGCGCGAAGCCGTGGACATGGTTTCCACTGCTTTCCACGAAATGGTCGCCACCGCCAATGAAGTGGCACGCTCCTGCAGCCAGGCGGCGCAGTCGGCCGACAGCGGCCAGCAGCAGGCCCGCGAAGGCCAGCAGCAGATCGATGCGGCGGTACACAGCGTTGATCGCCTGAGCCAGGAAATCGAGCAATCGGCGCAGTCTATCCAGCAGCTGGAGCGTGACAGCAACGCCATTCAGTCGATCCTCGGCACCATCCGTTCGATTGCCGAACAAACCAACCTGCTGGCCCTCAACGCCGCCATCGAGGCGGCCCGTGCCGGTGAGCAGGGCCGTGGCTTTGCCGTGGTGGCCGACGAAGTGCGGGCGCTGGCCAAGCGTACTGCTGACTCCACCGCCGAAATCGACGGTTTGCTGGGCAACCTGGCCAGCCGTACCGCCGAAGTGGCCGAGCAGATGCACGCCAGCCTGGAAGTTTCGCAGCAGTCGGTGAGCCGTATTGGCCTGGCCCGCGACAGCTTCGGGCAGATCCGTGAGTCGGTGGACGTCATCCGCGACATGAATACCCAAATTGCTACGGCGGCCGAAGAACAGCATCAGGTGGCCGAGGACATCAACCGGCACATCAGCCAGATTCACGGGGATGCGCAGTTGGTGGCCGAGCTGGCCCAGGCAGCGCGCCAGGACTCCGAGAGCCTGGCCGGGCTGTCCAATGAGCTGGATACGCTGGTGCGCAGGTTCCGCACCTGATGTATGTGCCTGTGCCGGCCCTTTCGCGGCTAACCCCGCGAAAGGGCCGGCACAGGCCACCGAAAATCAGAGCTTCAATTCCCCCGGTGTCGCGCCAAACAGCTGCTTGAACGCCGCAATGTAGGCCGACGTGGAGTCATACCCACACCCCAGCGCCGCCTCGGTCACATTCTCCCCCGCCTCCAGCAACGCCAGCGAAGACAACAGCCGCATGCGCTGGCGCCAATTACGAAAGCTCAACCCGGTTTCCCGTTGAAACAGCCGCATCAGCGTCTTCTCCGAACACCCCAGCTCCCGCGCCCATTGCTGCAAGGTCTGCGACTGATCTGGTGCAGCGATCAAGCCATTGCACAGCGCCAGCAAACCAGGGTGGCGGGGCAACGGCAGCGAAAAACCGACTTCCGGCAAGGTGCGCAACTGGTCGAGCAGCACCGCCACCAGACGCGCCTCGGCGCTGTCGTCTTCTGGGTAATCCGCCGGGAACAGGCAGAACTGCTTGATCAGCTCGCGCGCCAGCGGCGTCACTTCCAACACCCGGCATTGTTCCGGCGCCCATGGGCAGGCATCGCGGCGCACATACAGGCTGCGCATCTCGGCTTGCATCGAGGTGACCACTTCATGCTCGGCATCAGCAGGGATCCATACCCCCCACTGCGGAGGGGCAAAGTAACTGCCGTCGCGTGTGTACACGCCGAGTACGCCGCTGATGGCATAGGAGAACTGTACCCAGTCGTGCTGGTGGCGAGTGGTCCAGGAGCCGGCGCCAAGGCTTTCGGCACGGGCGTAGAGCGGTCTGGGCAGGTGTTCCAGCGCGGGGATGGCGCGGGGGTGTCCGATGATCGGCATGGTTTCTTCTTTTAGTTCTGACCAGACAAGACTAACAGCTGGATCATGATCAAGGCACTCGCCGCCTCTGCAGTTACCCTGGAGGGGCTTCAGCGCTCGACGATAACGGTCACCCCCTGCCCGCCTGCCGCACAGATCGAAATCAGCCCGCGCCCCTTACCCGCCGTCGCCAGCAGCTTGGCCAGGCTGGCCAATATCCGCCCACCGGTTGCCGCAAACGGGTGCCCGGCCGCCAGCGAACTGCCCTTGACATTGAGTTTGCTGCGGTCGATCGCGCCAAGCGGCGCCTCCAGGCCCAACCGTTCACGGCAGTAATCGGCATCCTCCCAGGCCTTGAGCGTGCACAGCACCTGGGCAGCAAAGGCTTCGTGGATTTCGTAATAGTCAAAGTCCTGCAGCGTCAGGCCATTGCGTGCCAGCAAGCGCGGCACGGCATACACCGGCGCCATCAACAACCCTTCGCGCCCCGTGACAAAATCCACCGCAGCGGTTTCGCCATCGACCAGATAGGCAAGCACCTGCAACCCCTGCTGCTGCGCCCACGCTTCGCTGCCCAACAGCACCAGCGAAGCACCATCGGTCAACGGCGTGGAATTACCCGCCGTCAACGTGCCCTGCCCGCTGCGGTCAAAGGCTGGTTTGAGCCTGGCCAACTGCTCAAGGCTCAGGTCGGGGCGCAGGTTGTTGTCCTGTGTCAGCGAAAGAAACGGCGTCAACAGATCGTCCTGCCAACCCTCGGCATAGGCCGCAGCCAGCTTCTGGTGACTGAGCAGCGCCAGTTCGTCCTGCTCGGCGCGGCCAACGCGCCAGGTGTGGGCCATGCGTTCGCAATGCTCGCCCATCGACAACCCCGTACGCGGCTCGCTATTGCGTGGCAGCTCGGGTTTCAGGTGATGAGGCCGCAGCTTGAGAAAGGGCTTTAACCGATCGCCAAGGCTTTTGCCACGGTTGGCCCGCAGCATTATATGGCGCAAGCCTTCGTTGACGGCGATGGGCGCATCGGAGGTGCTATCGACACCGCCAGCAATACCGCAGTCGATCTGCCCCAGGGCAATCTTGTTGGCCACCAGCAGCGCAGCCTCCAGCCCGGTACCGCAGGCCTGCTGAATGTCATAGGCCGGGGTCTGCGGTGACAGGCGCGAACCCAACACGCACTCGCGGGTCAGGTTCATGTCGCGCGAGTGCTTGAGCACGGCACCGGCCACCACCTCGCCCAACCGCAGCCCGTGCAGGCAATAGCGTTCGATCAAGCCTTCAAGCGCGGCCGTGAGCATCGCCTGGTTGCTGGCCGTGGCGTAGGCGCCATTGGAGCGGGCGAAGGGGATCCGGTTGCCGCCTAGGATCGCGACCCGGCGAGTTGAACGCATGCGCTGGTTCCTCCTGAAACAATTTGATCGGTACAGCCTAGGTGTTTTTACCGCATTCGAACGACCCTGCCGCAAAGTTGGTCCACACTTTCAAGCTTGCCTTTCGGGAGACCCCTCATGAGCGATCGCTACCTCGGTTTTGCCAACTCCAATCTCGGCCGCCGCCTCGTGGATGCCCTTGGCCTGCCACGCCCGGCGCCACTGGAGCGCTGGCAGGCTGGCCGCCTGCGCCCGGTAGAAGGTGCCCTGATACTGGGTGGCGGGCCACTGGCGAAGCAGGTCGAAGCCATCGCCCCGCGCCTCACTGACGAGGTATACAGCTTCAATGCCGACAACCTGCAGGCTGAAGCCTGGGTGGCCGGCCTGGGGCCGAAAATCAAGGCCGTGGTATTCGATGCCAGTCACTTGTCCGACAGCGATGCACTGAAGCAGTTGCGTGAATTTTTCCAGCCGCTGCTACGCAGTCTGGCCCCATGCGCCCATGTACTGGTGCTGGGCCGTGCACCGGAAGGCCTCGACAACCCACTGGCCAGCGTTGCACAGCGTGCCCTTGAGGGCTTCAGCCGCTCACTGGCCAAGGAACTGCGCAACGGCGCCACTGCCCAGCTGTTGTATGTCGCCCCCGGTGCCGAAGATCAGCTGGAAGGCGCCCTGCGCTTCTTCCTCTCGCCAAAGAGTGCCTTCATCTCTGGCCAGGTTCTGCGCCTGCAAGCCTGCACCAGCCAGGTGGAAGACTGGACCCGCCCACTGGGCGGTCGCCGTGCGCTGGTCACGGGGGCTGCGCGCGGTATCGGCGCCGCCATTGCGGAAACCTTGGCACGGGACGGCGCCGATGTACTGCTGCTGGATGTACCGCAGGCCAGCCAGGACCTAGACGCCCTCGCTGCACGCCTCGGCGGCAAGGCACTGCCACTGGATATATGCGCTGGCGATGCGGCAACGCAACTGCTCGCGGCCCTGCCCGACGGCATCGATATTGTGGTGCACAACGCCGGTATCACTCGCGACAAGACGCTGGCCAACATGACTCCGGAATACTGGGACGCCGTGCTGGCCGTTAACCTCAAGGCACCGCAGGTGCTCACCCAGGCGCTGTATGACAATGGCGCGCTGGGGGAAAACGCGCGCATCACCCTGCTGGCCTCGGTCAGCGGCATTGCCGGCAACCGCGGGCAGGCCAACTATGCCGCGAGCAAGGCCGGGCTGATTGGCCTGGCCCAGGCCTGGGCGCCACGGCTCGCCGAGCGCGGTGGCAGCATCAACGCCATCGCTCCCGGTTTCATCGAAACCCACATGACTGCAGCCATGCCCATGGGCCTGCGCGAGGCAGGGCGGCGCTTGAGTTCGTTGGGCCAGGGTGGGCGCCCGCAGGACGTCGCCGAAGCCATTGCGTGGCTCAGCCAGCCAGGCTCCGGGTCGGTCAACGGCCAGGTGTTGCGGGTGTGCGGTCAGGCACTGATGGGAGCTTGAGCATGAGCCGACAATGGCACGATCTGCACAACCCGGTCGCCCGCGCCAGCCTGTACCTGCGCGCAGCCAGCAAACGCACCATCAGCGGCGACCGGCTGCCGGACGATGGCCTGCGCTGTTTCATTCGGGTTCAGCCGGGCAACCTGGGGGCGTATCGAAGGCTTTGCCACTTTCCCGATGATGGTCGCCTGCCGGGGACTTATCCACATGTGATGGCGTTTGCCCTGCAATTGCAGTTGATGACTGCCGATGATTTCCCCTTTCCGCTGCTTGGCCTGGTACACCTGCACAACCGCATCGAAGTGCTGCGCCCCCTTGGTGCTGTCGAAGGGCTACGTTTTGCGGTGCACGCGCACAACCTGCAGCGCCATGCCAAAGGTGGCACCTTCGACCTGGTCACCGAGGCTGAAGATGGCATCGGCCTGCTCTGGCGCGAGACCAGCCGCATGTTGGTGCGTGGCTTGGCGCTGGAAGGCGAGGCAAGTGAGCCCGCCGACACTGAGCCTGTTCCATTGCCCGAGGCCACCCGCTGGTATGCCGACAGTGATATCGGCCGGCGTTATGCCAAGGTGTGCGGGGATTACAACCCTATCCACCTCAGCGCGGTCAGTGCGCGGTTGTTCGGCTTCCCAAGGGCCATTGCCCATGGCATGTGGACCAAGGCCATGGCCTTGGCCGCGCTGCGCGGGCACCTGCCGCACAGTGGCTATGCCTTTGAGGTGGACTTCCGCAAGCCGGTAAGGTTGCCTTCGGAGGTGGTGCTCAGTGCCAGTGAAGCGGGCCCTTCGGGCCAACTGCGCCTGGATGGGCACGGGGGCGTGCTGCATATGGTCGGCCGTTGGGAGTGCCTGTAGGCCGGGCCTGTCCTGGCGGCATACGCTTGCTTTGCATCGGGCCTGGGCAGAAGCTATGCAGCAATAGGAGACCCCCGATGAACCTGCAAGAAATCACCCAACGCCTGCATCAGATCCGCGATACCAACGACTGGCGCGGCTTCCACAGCCCGAAGAACCTGGCCATGGCCGCCAGCGTCGAAATGGCCGAGCTGGTAGAAATCTTCCAGTGGCTGAGCGAGGACGAATCGCGCCAACTGCCTGCCGACAAACTGGCCCACGCCGGCCAGGAAATCGGTGACGTGGTGCTCTACCTGTTGCTGCTGTGCAGCGAACTGGGTCTGGACATGGACCAAGTGGTGCGTGCCAAGCTGGCCGACAGCGAGAGGCGCTTCGCCCGATGAACGATCGTCATTTCGATGAGCTGGCCACCCGCTTTGCCGAAAAGATCTATGGCGGCGCCAAGGGCGCGATCCGCCTGGCGGTGTTGCAGGCCGACCTGGCCGAAGCGCTACCCGACCGCCCGCTACGCATCCTCGACATCGGCGCCGGGTTGGGCCACATGGCCTTGTGGCTGGCCGAGCGCGGCCACCAGCTGACCCTGGCCGAACCCGCGGCGCCCATGCTCGACGGCGCCAGAGCGCGCTTTGCCGAAGCCGGCCAGACCGCCACTTTCATCCAGGCGCCCTGGCAAGACCTGCTCGGCCAACTGACCGAGCGCTACGACCTGGTGCTCTGCCACGCCGTGCTCGAATGGCTGGCCGAACCCGAGAGCATCCTGCCGGTGCTGCACCAGCTCACGGCCCCCGGCGGTTGGTTATCGCTGGCCTTCTACAACCGCGACGCCCTGGTCTATCGCAACCTGCTCAAGGGCCATTTCCGCAAGTTGCGCAGCAACCGGCTGGAAGGTGAAAAGCAGAGCCTGACCCCACAGAAACCGCTTGATCCACGCGAACTCAAGGCGCAACTTGAGCCTATGTGGCAGGTTGAAAGCGAAAGCGGCGTGCGGGTGTTTCACGACTATATGCCCAAGGAATTCCAGGGCAAGGCCGAGCTGCTCGACCTGCTGGAAATGGAACTGGCCCACCGTCGCCACCCCAGCTTCGCCGGGCTTGGCCGCTACCTGCACTGGGTTTGCCGCCCCCGCTAATCCGCCGCGCCGGGAGGAACACATGCCGTACCGTTTGTTGTGCCTGGCCTTGCTGCCCATTGCCCTGGCTGGCTGCCAGGGCAGCAACCCGTATGTGGCCAGCAGCCGCCCGTTACCACCGGCCCCTGCCCAGGCGGCCACCACCTTCGACGCCAGTGCCTACCCAGCGCCCGTTCGCGATTACGGGCACTACCGCAGCTGGAGCTGGCGCAACGGGCAGTTGCCCAGCGGCGCTGTAGGTGCCGACCCGGCGCAACTGGCCGATGCGGTGAGCGGCGCGCTCGATCAGCATGGCCTGCGCCCCTCTCGCGCAGGCCCTGGCGATTTGCTGGTAAGCGCCGGTATACGCCTGGAAAAACGCTTGCGCCAGGTGCGTGACTACGACAGCTACGACCCCTACTACGGGCCGTACCCTTATGGTGGTGTGGGCTATGGCGGCTATCACCATGGTTATGGGGGCTATGCCAGCGTGCCCATCGTGCGTACCTACGAGGTCGAAGTCCTGGTGGTGCGCATCGACCTGTACGACGCCCGCAGCGGCCAGCCGGTCTGGAGCGCCAGCGCCGAAAGCAGCAGCAACAAGGACTCGCCCCGCGAGCGCGAAAGTGCCTTGCGCGATTCTGTGCACAAGGCGCTCAGCGGCTATCCTCCCAGTTAATAGCTAACGGAGAACCATCATGTTGCGCCGTCTCGTTCTACTGTCATTCGCGTTGTTGCTCGCTGCCTGCTCAAGCAACAACGTCCAGCAGGATTTCGATGCCAGCCGCGATTTTGCCGCCTACCGTAGCTGGGCATGGCAGGAGCCGGGCCTGCAGTACCGCCCGGATGACCCACGGATCAAGAGCGACCTTACCGAGCAGCGCATTCGCCAGGCGGTGGCAGACCAACTCGACCAGCGTGGCCTGCGTCCTGTACAAGGCGGAGCGCGGCCGGACCTGACCGTACGCACGTACCTGATCGTGGAACAGCGCCAACAACAGATCACCACCAACTACGGCGGTGGCTGGGGTGGCTACTGGGGCGGCTACTGGGGTGGCCCGATGTACAACGAAACCCGCAGTGTCGACTACAAGGTCGCCACCATTCAGGTCGACCTGTTCGATGGGCGTGACGGCAAGCTGGTATGGCGCGGCAGTGCCGAGCAGATCATGAACAACTACCCGCCAAGCCCGGAAGAACGTAACAGCGCTATCCAGAATACCGTGGCCAAGGTGCTGGGCAACTACCCACCGGGGAGCAAAAAATAGCGCTAGAACGCGGCTTTTGCATACGCCGTGGCACTGTGGGAGCGGCTGAACCCGCGCCCACAGAGATCGCGATTCCAAGTACGACTGCAACCCCTGCCAGGCCTGTGTCAGCTGCGACAAAATCCGTTTCGACAGCGCCTTTTTCTATTGCCAACTGCACTCCCCCGCATGTTCCCGTCTATCTTCATTTAAGGAAACCTGACTGACCGGGTAGATGTGTTCAACATTTGGGAAAGGCGACCTGCCAATGCAAAGCATTGTTCTCCTGCTGTGGCTTGCCTTGTGCTCCGAACAGGATGTGCGTCAACGCCAGATCTCCAACGTGCTGACCCTGGGGGTGGCGAGCTGCGCCTTGGCCTGGCTGTTCAGCACTGGTCACAGCTGGATAGGCGCCGATGCCAGCGATGCCGGCTGGGCGCTGGCCATCGTCATGCTGCTGACCTTGCCAGGCTACATGCTCGGCCGCTTCGGTGCCGACGACGTCAAGCTGATGGGGGCCCTGGCCCTGGCCACCAGCCCGCAGTATGTGCTCGGCACCTTCATTGGCGCGGGTGTCAGTGTGCTGGTCTGGCTACTGACACGCCGGCGTCTGTGGACGCTGCTCAACCCCAAAGTGAAAAAACGTTTGCAGGAACTGACCGAGGAAATGGGTGATAAGCAGGCATTTGTCCCCTATGTGTTATCAGGTTTTCTTCTGACGGCCGTATGGATCCAATAAGCCTTCCAGTGGTCCGATGACTTGTACACACCTTGTACATTTTCGCCTGGTGCGACTACTTTTAAGCTGTCAGAGCGTCTGGCACGGGAGCAGGGCCGTATAAGAACAGGGAGTTGATCGTGTCCAGATCAGTGAGTGAAGTGAAGGTGTTGGTGGTTGATGACCAACCGGTCATTGTCGAGCAACTGAGTGAATTCCTCGAAACCAAGGGCTATGCCTGCGTTACAGCCCTCTCAACCGACGAAGCCATTGAGCACTATGTGGCAGACCCGACTATTGGCTTGCTCATCTGTGACCTGCACATGCCAGATCGGGATGGCATCGAGCTGGTACGCGCATTGAAGGAGATCAACGGTAGCCAGCGCATGTTCGAAGCCATCATGTTGACTGGGCGTGCCGAGAAGCAGGACTTGATCCGGGCGCTACGCGAAGGTTTCGCCGATTACTACCAGAAGCCGATGGACCTCGATGAACTGCTGGAAGGCGTCCGCCGGCAGGAAGAGGCCTTGCTGGAGCGCCAGCGCAACATTCGCGATCTGGGTGGCTTGAACCAGCGCTTGCAGGAACTGGCCGAGTCGGTGGACGAACTGTATCAGGACCTGGAAAAAGCCCGTGGCCAAGGTGCCCACCGGCGTGCCAGTGATGCAGAAGAAAGCGAAAGCGAGCTACCGGCAGCGTTCGAGAAACTGTCACCACGCCAGCTGGAAGTGGCGCGCCTGGTAGGCAAGGGCAAGACCAATTACCAGATCGCCTGCGAACTGGGCATTACCGAAAACACCGTGAAGCTCTATGTGTCTCAGGTATTGCGTTTGACGCATATGCACAACCGCACCCAACTGGCTCTTGCGCTGACCCCCAGCTCGTCGCCCGTGCACCAGCGGTTCACGACCCATTGAGTGAAGGCGCGGCCCACCATTTTGGAGCAGCCTTGCGCTGCGAAACGCTGCTCCGGCAAGCCCATATTTGCCTGCTACAACTGGATTGCCAGGTTCAATGTCAGCCGAGGCCCACGTTCCAGGCTATCCAGCGCCACATCCGCCAACGGCTTGGCCACCTCCAGCGCCACATTGAACATATGCCCAACCCCTAACCGCACACCCAGCGCCACCGAAGCCAGATGGGCGTCCTCCACCGGTCCCCGGTTATGCCAGGCCTGTGCGGTATCCACCACCGCATAGGGCTGAACCCGCGCAAGCCAGCTACTGCGCACGCTGTAGTTGAGCTCGTAAGCCACTCCCCAGCCCTTGTCACCGTCCGCCTGATCGCGCGGGTAACCGCGCCCGAAATTCTGCCCGCCAAACCCCGCACGCTCGCTGTCAGGCAATCGATCATCACTCCAGTACAACGCCCCGGACACCACCCCCTGCCAGTTATCCAACAGCCTGTCGCTCTGCAAACCGGAAAGCCGCAAGCGCAGGAAATCGAGATCGTAGTCAGCATCGCTGCGTGCTCCCAGGTAGTCCAGGCCCTGATAGACCCCGGCACTGACGATACGCAAACGCCCCTGCTCCACCTTGCGCCAGTCACCTTCGAATGCCAGCGCCCGCACATAGGTGTCGTACTTGCGAGACGGTGGCTGTTCGGCCATCCGGTCTTCACCATGCTCACTGACTGAATACACGTGGCCCTGCACCGCCAGCCACTCATTGGGCCTTACAACCACCGGCTGACGCAGGCCGATCGCATAGCGCTCACTGTCGTGCTTGCGGGTGATATCGCGGCCATCGTCCAAACGTATGCGCGTGCCGGGCTCGCTGCGGTAGCGCGACGCCGACAGCAGCAGTTGGCTTCCGGCGGCGTCCAGGTACTGGCTGTAATCGAGACGCTGGTAGTAGACCCGGTCATTGCCAGGGGGCAGCAGCCAGCTGGCCGTTACGCGTTCGCCATGGCGGGTCTGGGCATTGCTGGCTACGGTGATCAGGGCCTGTGCAGCATCACGGCTGGAGTCGGCCACGGTCACAGCGGCGCTGAGTGGCTTGCGCCGTGCATGCACGGTCAGCTGGGCGACACCATCGGCAGCCCGCGCCATTGCCAATTCGGCCTCTACCACGACCCCTGGCATGCGCGTAGCCAGGCCCAGATAGCGCTCCAGCGTTTCGCGGGTCAGTGGGCGCTCGGCCTCGATGCGCGCCAGCAACTGCTGCAAATACTCATTGGCCGATCCAATATCGCCGTCCACGTGGTAATCACGTACGTAACCTTCGACCAGCACCACATTGACCCTGCCATCGGCCACATCCTGAGGCGGCAGGTAGGCATACGACAGCAAGTAGCCCTCCTGCCGGTAGCGTTGGGTCAGGCGCTGGGTGTATTGCTGCAATTCACCCAACGTGGTTTCGCGCCCGATCAGCGGCTGATAGTGTTCGCGCAGGTCGCCCAAGGGGAACACCGTGCCGCCCTCGAAGCGCACTTTATGCAGCACCAGCCGGGTGTTGGCCGGGGCCCAGCTGGGATTGTCGATAGCCGCCCCTGCCAGCCGTATGCTGGGGCGCACAGGGGAGTAGTCCGTCATCGGCAGGTTGGCGCTGGGCAGACGCCGCTCGTATTCATGGCTGTCGAGAAACCCCGGCAACGGCTCGGCGTGGGCAGC
The DNA here is from genome assembly GCF_036630035.1 of Pseudomonas sp. LTR0. Taxonomy (NCBI): domain Bacteria; kingdom Pseudomonadati; phylum Pseudomonadota; class Gammaproteobacteria; order Pseudomonadales; family Pseudomonadaceae; genus Pseudomonas; species Pseudomonas sp. LTR0. Next base: position 587,664 of record NZ_CP123734.1, on the reverse strand, counting down.
AAGTGCCCAAAGCAGCAACATCAGGGGCACGAGCAGAGGACACATAGGGCACTCCATGTTCCCATGGGTTGCGGGGCACCAGCCGGCCACACCCGTCACTTGCAAGCGTAGGTGCTGGCCCGGCTGCCGTCGAACATCTACTCGCTGACCTGGAACGCCACCCGCGCCGTCTGACCGCTTTCGTCCAGCGCGCTGAGTTCAGCCTGCCCGACCTGTGGCAAACGCAGCAACAGGCTGTCTTGCCCTTGGGTTTCACCCAGCGGCTGGCCGTTGAGGAACCACCAGCGCCGTCCACCACCACCCAAGGCAGAGACCTGCAATTGCAGCGGCTCAGTGCTGGTGGCCGGGCGACGCAGATTGTCGCCTGGGCGCACACCGACGATCGACAGCGGTGGTGCACTGGCCGGCGCCTGCGGCGGGCAGGCCGGGTCGATGGCCGGCAATCGCGCCAGGCGCCGCTCGACACGGGGTAGCCACGGCTCCAGTGGCGCCGGCCACAGGGCGATGTCACGAGCCCTGGCGCCCGGGCAGCTACCATCGACCCGCAAGCCCTGCTCGTTGACCCACACTTTTTCACGCAAGCCCAGGCCCAGCGGCTGGTCGGCTGCCTGCAAGGTTGGCGGCGTGGTGCCGTCCAGGGTCCATGCAAAGCGCTGACGCCGACAGTTGGTGTCCTGCTTGCTCATCGGCTGGCCCAGCGGCCAACAGATCGCCGCAACACCGATATTCGCAGGTACCCGCTCTACAGGGACGCTGATGCCGCGTTGGCTGTCGCGATTGCTCAACAGATCGTGCACCTGCAACATCAGCGGCGCCGCCGACGCCAGGCCGAACTGCCCGGGTACCGGTGTACCGTCGGGGCGGCCAATCCATACGCCGATCAGGTAGCGCGGCCCCACGCCAATCGACCAGGCATCGCGAAAGCCGTAGCTGGTGCCGGTTTTCCAGGCCAGTTGCGGGCGCTGCACCAGTTCGGCGTGCGGGTCGCGGTCCGGGCGCGCCTGGCCACTGAGGATACGCCGGATGATCCACGCCGCCCCTGGCGACAGCAACCGGTGCTCCACCAAGGGGGCCTGTGGCTGCAGGCGCACCTGCGCACTGTTGCCCCCCCGCGCCAGCGCCGCGTAGCCGCCGACCAGGTCTTCCAGCCGGCTGCCGGCACCGCCCAGGATCAACGACAGGTTGGGCTCGGCAAGGGGCGGCAGTATCAGCGGCATGCCCGCCATGCGCAGTTGCGCGGCAAAGCGTTTCGGGCCGTAGGCTTCCAGCAATTGCACGGCGGGCAGGTTGAGCGACAGGGCCAGCGCCGAGCTGGCCGACACAGGCCCGCTGAAACCCATGGAGAAGTTGCCGGGGCGGTAGTCGCCGTAGCGTCGCGGAACATCCTGCAACAGCGATTCGGAATGGATCAGGCCATCGTCCAGCGCCATGCCGTAGAGAAAAGGCTTGAGGGTGGAGCCGGGCGAACGTAGCGAGCGCACCATGTCGACATGGCCAAAGCGGCGCTCATCAGACAAATCTACCGAGCCCAGGTACGCGCGCACCGCCATGCTCTGCGCTTCAACCACCAGAATGGCGGCCGAGGTACGCTCCGGCAGCCGCGCGCGCCAGCCCAGCAGCAAGTCTTCGAGGCGCCGCTGAAGCGCGGCGTCAAGCGTGGTACGGATCAGCGGCGGGCTGTCAGCGCTGTTCAGGCGCCGGGCCAGTAATGGCGCCAGGGCCGGCTCCTGGCGTGGCGCCAACACCAGCGGCTCCTCGGCCGCCTCGCGAATTTGCTGGGCCGGCCACACCTGGTATTCAGCCAGGCGCTGCAGCACCTTGTCCCGGGCACGCTGGGCACGCTCGGGGTGGCGGTCCGGGCGCAGCCGGCTGGGTGCCTGGGGCAGCACGGCCAGCAGTGCCGCTTCGGCAGGTGTCAGGTGCAGGGGCGACTTGCCCAGGTACGCCCAGCTGGCTGCCGCCACGCCCTGAAGCGTGCCGCCGAACGGTGCGCGGTTCAGGTAGATCTGCAGGATGTCGCGCTTGGACAAGTGCCATTCCAGCTGCAAGGTGCGCCATAGCTGGCGCAGTTTGCCGACCAGGGTACGGTCGTGCGGGTCGAGCAGGCGTGCCACCTGCATCGACAATGTGCTGCCGCCCGACACGACACGCCCCCCGCGCAGGTTCAGCCAGGCCGCGCGGACCAATGCCAGCGGGTTGACCCCTGGGTGGTTGTAGAACCAACGGTCCTCGTAAGTCAGCAAGGCCTGCAGGTAAAGCGGCGAAACCTCTTCGGGGCTTACGGGGTAGCGCCACACGCCATCAGCATCAGCAAAGCGCCACAACGGCGTGCCGTCTTCGGCCAGCACTACCCGGGCCAGGTCATCACCCGGCAGCGGCAGCGGCCAGATACGATCAGCCAGCCACAACAGGCCGCCCAGCACCAGCAAACTGATCAATGCAGCACGCAACAACCTGCCCGCACGGCTGCGTGGTCGCGCTAAGCTTGGCATCGGGAACCGACCTGGCCAGGTAATGGCCAAAGGCTTTGGGACGACAACCTCGCCGATTTTTTCATCAGGAAGCAACTATGCATGTAGAAGGTTTTTTCGAGTGGCTGGGCCAGGCACTGGGGTCGTTGATCCGCTTCATCGTCGACGCATTGAGCGGGCTGTTCAACCTGCTGGCCAATGCCGGTGGCAACTTCATCGATGGTCTGTCGCGCACCTTGGGCATGGACACCTCGCTGCTGAGCATCCTGGCCCTGATCATCGGCCTGATGCTGCTGTACTCGGCAATCCGCGCATTCATGCGCGCCTCGATCATCCTCGGGATCATCTGGCTGGTGCTGGGGCTATGGGTGATGAGCTGGGTGATTCACTGAACGCACAATGGCATACCCTTGCAGGAGCAGCACGCGGCTGCTCCTGCAGATAAGCGTGCTGCGTCAGCGGGCTTTCACGGTCATCTCCCCTTGCCCATCCCCCACGGCCTGCAAGTTCGGCCGATACATCGACTCGACCTGCGGCGGCGGCACGCGGTAGGTGCCCGGGGTCACTGCTCGCGCCAGGTACAGCAGGTGGGTGGTGCCATAGCCGTCAAGCTTGAGCGCGGCAACATAACGGTCATCACGGTACTCCTGATGCACCACGCTGGCGTTCTGCATCGACTCGCGCCACGCCTTCACTGCACTGCTGGCGTTGTCCAGGCTGGCGGCGCTTTGAGCCAGGTTCTGGTTTTCCAGCTCCAGGCCGGCCGGCAGCAGGTCCACCACCAACGCATCCGGCACGCGGTCCTCAGCCTTGAGCGCCAGGTGCACGAGCACAAGGTCGCCACTGCGCAGGTTGTGCAGGTCCAGCGGCTGGCCATTCATACCCAGGTACTCTCTGCGAATCTGCAGGCCGTTGCCGCCAGCAGCAGGCGCCTGCCGTGGGTAGCCCGACAAGGTCAGCTGCTGGTACAGCGTCTCGTTGCCTTCATTCTGCACGCTCAGTGGCGAGGCCAGTAACGGGCCTTCCAGCTTCATACCGGCGTCGGCATTGTTCAACTCGCGCACTTCACCCCCGCTGTCCAGGCGTGCCTGCCACTGGCCTTCCGGCTTGCCCAGCAGGCCACGGCCAGCGAGGAACAGTGCATTGCGCTCTTGGGTCGACAGCCAACGGTTGGCTGCCAGTTCATCCGACAAGGCGAACAGGCGCTGATCGACCTGGCTGCTGGCCAGGTTGCTTTCCTGCAGCAGCGCCAGGATCAGCGCCTGGTCACGCAGGGCGCTGCCATAATCGGCCAGCCAGCCTTTGCCCCGGCTGATGCCCAGGCCCGCCTGCAAGGCTTGCTCGGCACGCGGTTTGTCGCCCATTTTGTCCAGCGCCACTGCCAGTTGTACCAGCGGCAGACCGGAGCGGGCATCGGCGCGACGTTCGAACAGGCCACGCAGGGCCCCCAACGGCGCCTGCTGGCTGCGCGACAGCACCAGCGCCGCATAGGCCTGCACGGCAAAGCGCGTGTGGTCGGCATTTTCGCTGTAGTCGACTTCGATCAGGTTGCGTTCCTGCAGGTAACGCAGCAGGCGCTCACTGGCCTTCTTCAGTGCCTCGGCAGGCACGCCGTAACCTTGGTCACGGGCACGCAGCAGGAAGTCGGTAACATAGGCGGTGAGCCAGTACTCTTCTTCGCTGTCCGAACTCCACAGGCCAAAGCTGCCGTTGTAGCGCTGCATCCCCAGCAAGTGCTCGATGCCCATTTCGATCTTGCGCTTGCGCACATCCGCCGGCTCGCCCTTGATGCCCAGGCGCTTGAGGCTGTCGGCATCGGCGTACAGCGAGGGGTACAGGCCACTGGTGGTCTGTTCGAGGCAGCCGTAGGGGTAGGCTTGCAGCGCGCGAATCTGCTCGGCAAGGTTCAGCGGCGGCCGGCTCGACAAGGCCAGGCTGGCTTCCAGGCCAGCGGGTTCGAAGGCGGCCAGGTCTGCTTCGGGCAAGGTCCACGGCTGGTCCTTCAGGGCCACACGGTAGTGCTTGAGCATTGCCGGGTAGGCCGGTCGCACGCCCAGCGTCCACTCACGCTCGAACGCTGTGATCGGCTCGTTCGGCAGTTGCAGGCCAGTCACCCGGACATGCACCTTGCCCTGCCCCAGCCCCCCCTGGGCCTGCACCGGAATCATCAGCGTCGAGCGCTGCCCTTCGCCCAGGTTAACGCTCTGCACGGCATTGGCCGCCAGGCTCAGTTGCCCATCCGTGGTGATTTCGACGCTCAGTTGCTGAGCGCGGCCGGACAGGTTGGCGAGGTCCAGTGCCAGGCTGGTACGGTCGCCACCGGCCAGGAAGCGCGGGGCCGAAAGCTCGGCAATCAACGGTGCGGCGACCACGGTCTTGCCTTCGGCCATGCCGAAGTGCTCTTCGGTCCAGGCCTGGGCCATCAACCGCAGTTCGCCGTTGAAGTCGGGGATATCGACCGTGACCTGGCCCTCACCCTTGTCGTCCAGCGTCACCGGCAGGCTCTGTTGGGCAACGATGGTTACCGTAGTGTTGGGTCGCTTGCCCCCCTTGGCCATCGCTGCGTCACCACCGAACGCCAGGCTGGCCAGGCGGCCCTGCCCGGCCTCGATCAATTGGCCGTAGATGTCCAGTTGATCGGCACCATAGGCCTTGCGCCCGAACAGGCTGGCGAACGGGTCGGGGGTTTTGAAATCGGTGATGTTGAGGATGCCCACGTCCACCGCCGACAACAGCACATGCACCTGTTTGGGCACACTGCCATCGGCGTTAGCGGCCTTGATCTTCACCGTCAACGGCTGTTTCGGTCGCATTTTCTCCGGTGCCTGCAGGCTCAGCGCAAGCTTGCGCTCGGCGCGGTCCAGCGGCAGGTGCAGCACGCCCACGGCGCGCTTGGGCGTGGCATTGGCCTTGCGCTCACCAGGGCGGATAACCAACGCGCTGATGTACAGATCGTGGCGGGCCCAGGCCTTGTCCAGTTGCACGTCAAAGGTCTTGCCTTCGGCGGGCACATCGATTTCCTGCCACCACAGCGGGCCATCGCTGGACTCGATCATCAGGTAGCCACTGCCCGCAGCGGGCGGGGTGACGGTGACCTTGGCGGTAGCGCCATCGGCGTAGGAGGGTTTGTCCAGCGCCAGCTTGACCTGGTCCGGTCGCACCGCGCCGCCCTCAGCGTTGTCCTGGGCGCGATAGCCGGCCCAGAAGCGCTCGCTGGATACCAGACCGGTCTGCGGGTCTTCGACCTCGACGCGGTAAGGGCCCCATTCAACCTGGAAGCTGAGCTTGGCAGTGGAACCTGCCTTGACGCTGATCGTCTCTTCGTTCTGGGTCAGGAATTTCTCATTGTAGGCGTAACTCCAGCCGTCACTTTGCGAGTAATTCCAGTAGTAATCGCGGCGTTCGCGAACAAGGCGCACCTTGAGCGCATCGGCCGCCAGTTTGTGACCGTCGCGGTCGGCCAGCAGGAATTCAAATTCCACCGGCCCGTTGCTATCAGTTTCCTCACCTTCGAACAGGCCTCGCAGGCCCGGCAGGCGCTCAGCCGGCCAGATAGGCTGCTCCAGGCGCCGGGTGATCGGCCGGCCACCCGACTCCTGCAGGCTGGCCTGCACGGTCAGTTGCAGCGGAGAGCGGGCTTCGGCCCAACGGCTTTCGATATCGACCACCGCCTTGCCGGCCTGGTCAAGGGTGACCTCGTCCAGTTCCAGGTCCTGCTTCAGATCGGTTTCGGTGACCGAACCGAACTGGTAGCCAGGCAACGCCGGTACCGCCTCACGCAGCGGGCGTACATAGGCCTGACCGCTCAGGCGATTGCCGGCGGCCGGGGCGCCATAGAGGTAACGGCCATTGACCTGGATGCGCGCATCTTCATCCGGCGAAAGCGGTTTGCTGCTGCCCTTGAGTTCCAGCGCGAGGCGCTCGGGCAGGAAGTCTTCGACAAGAAATTCATAGACCTGCTTGCGCCCGCCCCCCAGGTCGAGCAGCAGTTGCCAACGGCCCGTCGGGGCCTCGGTGGCCAATTGCAACTGGTACTGGTACAAGCCATTGCTGTCGGCTTCCCAGACGAACTTGCGGCTCACCTGTTCATCCGGGCGACGCACTTCCACGCTCACCGGTTGGGCTTTGACCGGCTTGCCGTCCTGGTCGCGCAGCAGACCGTTGAGCAGCACCGTCTCACCCGGGCGGTACAGGTCGCGCGGGCCGAAGATGAAGAACTGCAGCGGGTTGGCCTGAGGCCCGGTGATGTCGAATTCGGCCAGGTCCAGGGCTGCGGTGTTCAGGCGCAACAACGTGGTATGCACGCCCTGGGTGGCGATCAGGGTATCGGCCTTGGGCGTGATTGGCAGCTGGGCATGCCCCTTGCCATCGGTAGTGGCCTGGGCCAGCAGCTTGCCCTTTTCATCATGGATTTCCAGGTTGACGTCGCTCAACGCTTTGCCGCCTTCCAGGGCTTGAGCAAACACGTCGATGCGGTCGCGGTAGCGGTGGGCCGACACGCCGATGTCGCTAAGGGTGAACAGGGTTGCCGGCTGAGAATAATCGTAGGTACCCGAGGCGCGCATCACGGCCAGGTACACACCTGGCGCCTGCAACGGCTTGATGCCGGCAATTGGCAACAACACGGTCTCACGCGTGTTGCGTGCCGGGTTGAGATCGAAGCGGCCGCTGTAGACCAGCTCGGCCATGTCCAGGGTTTCCTTGGACTGGTAGTAGTACAGGCTGCTGTTGCGCCCCCAGTTGGCCAGGAAAGTCGAGAGCATGTCTGGCTTGACGCGAAAGAACTCGACATCCACCTTGTCGACGTTCAGGGCAATCACCGGCAGCCCTTCGGCCAGACGCGTAGGCAGCAGCGAGCCGCGGCTGGCAAAGCCGATGGTCGGCTGCATGTCGCGGGTTTCCAGGCGGGTGATCGACTCGCTGTCCAGCTGCTTGCCATTGACTGCCAGCAGCCCCTTGTCGACGGTCAGCACCAGCTTGCGCTGCGGCTCCAGGTGGCGCAAGCGCAGCTCCATCTGGTTGTCGGAGAGTTCCCAGGCACCGTCGAGCTTGCCTTTGACGGTGTCGACCAGGTGCACTTTGTTGGTGAAGTCCTGCTTGGCATCCAGCGGTACGGAAAAGCTGATCGACAGCGTTGCCGCGCCATCGAGCTGCACTTCCGATACGTCCAGCACCGTGAGTTCGCGGCCCTCGTAGCGCTTGGCGAGCACGGTCGGGTCCTCACGCTTGGGGGCGGAGGCTTCGGCGGGCGCGGGTGCCATAGACTTCTCGGCCGGTGCTGGTTTACCCGGCGTGGAAGAGTCACAGGCACTGAGCAACGCCAGCGCGCAGGCCAGCAACAATCCTTTGTTGAACATGAGATAGGAACTCTTGGGCAGCGTGTACGTGAGGGCAGCAACTATAGCGCAACGTCGGGTGCAGCACCTGTTGTTGCGCGCCAGGTCAGACCATGGTCGCGCTAAATGGTTGCCTGGTCGGTACACTGTGGCCATTCGTTAAAAGGGGGCCGCGTTGCGCCCCTTCGCGGGCTTGCCCGCTCCCACAGGTTTGGCGTCGGCCGCAAGAGCAACACTTTCCTGTGGGGGCGCGCAAGCTCGCGAAGGGGCACACAGCGGCCCCAAGATCTCATGGAATGCACATGCCCCAACTCGCTGCCGACTGGCGCCACCGCCCCACCCACCGCAAGGTCTGGGCGCTAGCCGCGCCGATGATCCTGTCAAACATCTCGGTACCGCTGGTGGCGCTGGTCGACAGCACGGTCATCGGCCATCTTCCGCACGCCCACCAGCTGGGCGCCGTGGCCGTGGGCGCCACCTTGTTCACCTTCATGGTCGGCCTGATGGGCTTCCTGCGCATGGGCTCCACCGGTTTCGCTGCTCAGGCTGCCGGCCGTGGCGACGGTGCCGCGTTACGCCAGGTACTGGTGCAAGGGCTGCTGCTGGCGGTCGGCTTCGCCCTGTTGATCGGCCTGCTGGCCCTGCCCTTCAGCCAGCTGGCACTTCATGCGATGCAACCCAGCGCAGCCCTGCAGCAATCCACCGAAGACTTCTTCCATACCCGCCTGCTTGGCCTGCCTGCGGCGCTGGCCAGTTACGCGCTGGTCGGCTGGTTCCTCGGCACCCAGAACGCCAGGGCACCACTGGCAATCCTGCTGACCACCAACCTGCTGAACATCGCCTTGAACCTGTGGTTCGTGCTGGGCCTGGACTGGGGCGTACTGGGCTCGGCGCGGGCGTCGGTGATTGCCGAATGGAGTGCCGCCCTGCTCGGCCTGGCCTTGACCCGGCCGGCCCTGCGGGCCTACCCGGGGCAGATCGTGTGGGCAGCGCTCAAGCGCTGGCAGGCCTGGAGGCCACTGCTGGCGGTGAACCGCGATATCTTCCTGCGCAGCCTGGCGCTGCAACTGGTCTTCCTGCTGATTACCGTGCAAGGCGCGCGCCTGGGCGAAGCGACCGTGGCAGCCAACGCCCTGTTGCTCAATGGCCTGCTACTGACGGCCTATGCGCTGGATGGGCTGGCCCATGCGGTGGAGGCCTTGTGCGGCCATGCCATTGGTGCCCGTGACCGCGACACCCTACGTCGCTCGCTGGTGGTGGCCTGCGGCTGGTCGCTGATCACCAGCCTGGGCTTTGCCGGGCTGTTCCTGCTGGGTGGGCACCTGTTCATCGACTTGCAGACCGACATCGAAAGTGTGCGGGCGGCGGCTTATCCGTATTTGCCCTACCTGGCGTTGCTGCCGTTGATCGCGGTGTGGAGTTACTTGCTGGATGGCTTGTTCATCGGCGCGACCCGGGCGCGGGAAATGCGAAATGCAATGCTGGTTTCGGTGTTGATTGCGCTGCCGGTGGCAGTGGCCATGAGCGGGTTGGGCAACCATGGGTTGTGGATGGCGTTTCTTGGGTTCATGGGGTTGCGGGCGGTGACGTTGGGGTGGGTTGGATGGAAACTGAAACTGGAGGACAAGTGGGTCACAGGGCCCGGAAACACAATATGAAAAATATGCTCGATTGACTGCTTCCAAGCCTCTGGCCGATAAAAGCAGAACCCATGGAGGGGGCTCACACCAACGGCCTATGAGCAAGGAGCCATCATGTACCCTCCACCCGCGCCATCAGGTGTCTCAGTACTTAGCAACATGCACGCTGCAAGCAAAGAGCGTAACTACTTTAAAAATGGCGGCAGTGCTTTTCTAGTGTCGTGGTTCTATTCGAAGGTTCGTAATCGAGGCGAGTGGGATTACAAGCAACAGGGAAGGCAATATGAGGCTTTAGGTAATTTCAATTATGGCGCAACTGGAACTGCTGCTGGCCTTTCGGAGGAATTCCTGTTGAGGGGGGCGGGATGGGCACAGAGCCGCGCGGGGACCAGTAATTCAGCATTTGGATCATGGTGGGGCAGCTCCCCTTATGGCGACGACCCCGAGGATCAGGAATGGATCAAGAAAGGGATCGAATATGCCAAGTCATACGGGTATTAGATGGCTGATTGCTTGCCTGCTTCTGCTTATCCTCGGTCAAACCCTATGGATCTTCTCCAGAGATGCAAGGCCTGTGTTGACCAAGATTGTTTCTCAAACTCCAATTGGCAAGCAGAGTGCCATTTATGAGGTGCTCAGCGATGCTGGTGGGGCGACAGTGCCGCTGATCTACTTGTACTTTGTGGCTGAAAAACAACAGCACGATGATCAGGTCTTGAAGGGCCTTGAAAGGCTGACGCCTTTCCTGGTCACTCGACAATCGGGCGCCGTGCTGCACGTGGAGGGCCTGAAAATAACGGCGCGGACTGAGGAGCAGGTCTACAGCTATTCGAGTACCACTCTTCTCGAAGAGGGTGGCGCAGTATTGCCTATTACAATCGAACTCACCGCGACGTCTCACCGAGAGTGATAGTCAAAGGGGCCGCGCAACGGCCCCTTTGCATTTCAGGAGGACAGGTACGAAGACCGGGTCAAGCCCAGGCGCAAGGCATCCAGATACTGGGTCCGCTCACGCGCAGTGATCTTGGCGCTGGCAACCTTGTCGCGGTAATGCGTCATCAACTCTTCCGGCGACAGGTGCACGTAGCGCAGCATGTCTTCGATGGTGTCGTGGGTTTCGATACCGGCGTGGTACACGCTGCCGTCGGCATTCTGGTAGATGTTCACCGAATCGGTGTCACCGAACAGGTTGTGCATGTCACCCAGGATTTCCTGGTAGGCACCCACCAGGAACACGCCCAGCAGGTAATCCTCACCCTCCTTCACCGCATGCACCGGCATGCTGGTTTCAATGCTCTGCTCGTCAACGTACTGGTTGATCTTGCCGTCGGAATCGCAAGTCAGGTCCTGCAATACCGCACGCCGCATCGGCTCTTCGTCCAGGCGGTGCAGCGGGATGATCGGCAGGACCTGGCCGATGGCCCAGGTGTCTGGCAGGCTCTGGAACACCGAGAAGTTGCAGATGTACTTGTCGGCCAGCTTGTCGTTCAGCTCGTCCAGCACCTGGCGGTGCGAGCGCTGGCGGGCTTTCAGCGAGTTGTGCAGGCGGCGGCACACGGCGAAATAGCACTGCTCGGCCAGGGCCTTCTCGCCCAGGCTCAGCTTGCCATCGGCGTACTGCGCGGCCACATCACCCATGTAGTGGGTGGCGCGCCAGTAGGTCTCGGTGACCATCTCGATGTCGGTCGGGCCAAGCAGGTCGACCAGCCACTGCACGGTCTCGGGCAGGGCTTCCTTGTTCTCGATGGTCGGTACGTCGTCGTTGTGTTTCTCGACGTCGGTTACCTGGATCACCAGCATGGCGTGGTGCGCGGTCAGCGAACGGCCACTCTCGGAGAAGATGTGCGGGTGCGGCAAGCCCTGCGCGTCGCAGAACTCCTTGAGCATGCCCACCACCACGCCGGCGTAGTCGTCCATGTCGTAGTTGATCGAGCTGGCATTGCGCGAGTGGGTGCCGTCGTAGTCCACACCCAGGCCGCCACCCACGTCGATGTGGTCGACCGGCAGGCCCAGCGCACGCAGTTCGCCGTAATAACGGATGGCTTCCTTGAAACCGTGCTGGTAGTCAGCCAGGTTGGCGATCTGCGAACCCATGTGGAAGTGCAGCAGGCGGATGCCCTGATCCAGGCCCGCATCGCGGAAGCGCTGCACCACCGAAAGCAACTGGGCGGCGGACAAACCGAACTTGGACTTCTCGCCACCGGTGTCGGCCCACTTGCTCGAGGCCAACGACGACAGGCGAACGCGCAGGCCAACCTGTGGTTTCACCTTGAGCTCGGCGGCCTCTTCGATCACCAGGGCCACTTCCGACTCTTTCTCGATGACGATGAACACATTGTGGCCAAGCTTCTGACCCATCAGCGCCAGGCGAATGAACTCACGGTCCTTGTAGCCATTGCAGACGATGGTGCCGCCCTTCGGCGCCAGCGCCAGCACTGCCAGCAACTCGGGTTTGGAGCCGGCTTCCAGGCCGATGGAAACGTTTTGCGTGGCGATGATGTTTTCCACCACCGCTTCCTGCTGGTTGACCTTGATCGGGTACAGCGCGGTGTACTGGCTCTGGTATTCCAGGCGCGCGATGTTGGCGTCGAAGGCACCGGTCAGCTGGCGCACACGGTCCTGCAAAATGTCAGGGAAGCGCACCAGCAAGGGCAGCGACAAGCCGCTCTGGCGCAGTTCGTCGACCTGTTCGAACAGGTCGATCGGAGCGCTTTGAGGGCCGTTGGGGCGTACTTCGACGCGCCCGGCTTCATTGATGGCGAAATAGCCAGCGCCCCAATGGCGGATACCATAAACACTGCGGCTGTCGGCCACGGTCCATTGGCTACCATCGTCTTTGCGTGTGCGTCGTACGGACATTCAAGTCCCCTATAGATAAGTCGAAGACACTGCCCGCAGGCAGCGGGGCGAGTGTAAAAGCTGAAAATGACGATTCATCCGTGCTCAGGCATAGACTCTGACCACGAGAACGAGTTTAGAAAGCGCTGGGCAAAAAATCGCGCGATGGCCTCAGCCGCCGGACTTTTTCGCCTTGAAACCCTGTTTGGTCAGCTCGCCGATCAACAGCTCGACATGGTCGCCCTGGATCTCGATAACCCCGTCCTTCAGGGCGCCGCCGGTGCCGCAGCGGCGCTTGAGCGTGGTCGCCAGTTCTTTGAGCTGGTCGGGCGGCAGCGGCACGCCGGTGACGGTGGTCACGGTCTTGCCGCCACGGCCTTTGCTTTCGCGGCGCACGCGGGCAATGCCGTCGCCTTCGGGGATGATTTGCTGCTTGCAGGTGCAGGCGTCCACCGGCTGGCCACAGTCGGGGCAGTGCCGACCGGCGTCGGTGGAGTACACGAGACCGCCAAGGGCGGAAAAGGAAGAAGCTTTCTTGGCCACTTTTGTTCCTCGGTGCTGAGGACAAAAACTGGTCGTGCCTTGGGGTTGAGGCCGACCGCGAAGCCCCACTCTGGCAGGGGCGGCGCTACTGCTGCAAGAATTGCGGCAGCCCGAAAAGGGCGCGCAGTGTAACGATAAATACGGCGATTGTGTAGGAGCGGGTTTACCCGCGAATAAGGGCAAAGCCCTTGCCCTGCGAAACGGGTGTCTGGGCCGGTATTTCGCGGGCAAACCCGAGCCTACAAAGTGGCCTTATAGCGCTGCAACGCCGCCAACGAGTCCGGGCAATAAGGCTTGCTCAGGCTTTCCTGCTCAGCCTGTTCCAGACCGATGAAGCGCGCCTCGATCACCTCTTCCGGCTGCAACCGCAACGGTGCATCCGACACCGCCGAATACACCGCACACCACAAGCGGTTATCAGGCTGGTCGAAGTAGAACCGCTCGTGAAAGCGCAGCTCGGCGCCCTCGATGCCCAGCTCTTCGGCCAGCTCGCGCGCGGCCGACTCGGCATACGCTTCGCCAGCCGCGACCATGCCGCCCGCCGCCACATCCCAATACCCCGGGTACAGCGCCTTGCTCAGCGTACGGCGGTGTACACACAGTTCACCGGCACTGTTGAACAGCAGAATGAATGTGCAGCGCCCGATCAGGCCACGCTCGCGCAGCTCGGCACGAGGCAAGGCGCCCAGTACCTGGTCGGTTTCGTCCACCCAGGTCACCAGCTCGCGGTCGGAAGCCGCCCGATGGGCGGCCTCGGCTGGGCTGATAGCCATCATCAACCCTGCGACAGCAGCTGACGCAGGTCGATAACCGCGGCGTTGGCCCGGGAAATGTAGTTGGCCATGACCAACGAGTGGTTGGCCCACATGCCGAAGCCACTGCCGTTGAGCACCATCGGACTCCACAGCGGCTCTTGCGAGGCTTCCAGCTCACGGATGATCTGACGCACGCTGACCGTGGCATTCTTCTTCGCCAGCACGTCGGCGAAGTCCACCTCGATGGCACGCAGCAGGTGCGACAGCGCCCAGGCTTGGCCGCGGGCTTCGTAGAACACGTTGTCGATCTGCAGCCATGGCGTTTCCACCAGCTCCTCATCCACCTGCGGCGCCTGGCCGGCAACGACCGACTCGGTCTTCAGCGTGGAGTTGAGCTTGACCCGGCCAACGCTGGCCGAGAGGCGCTGCGACAGCGAGCCCAGACGGGTTGCCACGTCACCCAGCCAGTTGTTCAGGTTGTCGGCGCGGGTATAGAAGATCGCGCCCTTGTCGCCGGCAGCCAGGCGGGTCTGGTAGCGGGTCAGCGACTTGATGCCTTCTTCGAACTCCGACTCGCTCGAAGGCAGAATCCAGCTCTTGTTGTCGAAGTTGAAGCGGGGCTCGGCCTTGGCCAGGTCGGCGTCTTCGGTAGACTGCGACTGCGAACGGGCGAAGTCTTTACGCAGAGCACGGGACAGGTCGCGGACCTGGACCAGCACGCCATATTCCCAGCTTGGCATGTTGTCCATCCACAGCCCCGGCGGGAAGCGGTCGTTGGAAATGTAGCCGCCCGGCTTGTTCAGCAAAGTGTTGGCCACGGTCTTGAGGGTTTCGACGGTGGTATAGCCCACCACCATCTGCTGGCCAGCACGTTCGGCTGCAGCCTGGGCGTTTTGCTGCACCGGGAACAGAGCCGGCTCCTGGCTCCAGTACCAGCCCAGGCCGATACACACCAGCAGGTACAACCCGATCAGGGTCCCCAAGGCACGGCTCCAAAGGCCGCCAAGGTAGCTACGGGCGGCAGCGCCGCGCCCGTCGACACGCTCACGGGGCTCGGCTTTGGCCTCTCGGTTTTTCCAGTCCAGCATGGCTTTGTCCTTAATCAGTCACGACGGTTCAGGGGCTTTGACCACAGGCCTGCGCTAGGGTGCCACGGTAAGCCCGCATGCCAGCACTATAAAGCAGACACCACCGTACGCATAAGCGACCATTCAGTCAGCAACTGAATATTCGTTCTACCCGCTTTGTTGACGCAGGGCACTCACGCACTTGAAAAGAGCTGCTAGCATAGAGCCATCATTGCCCCTGCACATCCCAACCTATAAGTAGCCAGGACATGAGCCAAGCAGTCGAGCCAAGCCCGCAGTGCCCCGTCCAGCCGCTGACGCGTAACGGCCTGCGCAAGGACGATCCGCTCGACCAGCTGCTGCTGCCCGTGCGCAAACCGGTGTACATCCTGCTGCAGGACCACGAGCGTGCCCAGCGCCTGGCCCAGCAACTGGAATTCTTTGGTCTGGTAGTGCAAGCGTTGCCCAGCGCCGCAGCGTTTCTCGCCTCGATCAGCGAGTACCCGCCGTCGGCCATCATCATGGATGTCGACTTCACCGGCGCCGGCCTGGGCTTGCTGCTGGCCGCTCAGGTGCAACAGGGGCTGGCACGCGCTATTCCGTTGCTGTTCTTCAGCCATCACGAAGCCGACACCCCAACCCGTCTGGCTGCGGTACGCGCTGGTGGCCAGGACTTTCTCACCGGCAGCCTGGAAGCTTCCAGCTTGCTGGAAAAGGTCGAACTGCTGACCAACACCGCCCCGCACGACCCGTTGCGCGTGCTGATCATCGACGACTCGCGCACCCAGGCCCTGTACACCGAGCGTGTACTGGCCGGCGCCGGCATGCTCACCCGCAGCCTGACCGACCCGATCCGCACCATGGCCGAGCTTGCCGACTTCCAGCCCGACCTGATCATCCTTGACCTGTACATGCCGGCTTGCACCGGCCCGGAGCTGGCCAAGGTAATCCGCCACAGTGACCGTTATGTGAGTGTGCCGATCATCTACCTGTCTGCCGAGGACGACCTGGACAAGCAACTGGATGCCATGAGCGAAGGCGGTGATGACTTTTTGACCAAGCCGTTTCGCTCACGCCACCTGATCACTACCGTGCGCAACCGCGCCGCCCGCGCCCGTCATTTGAAGGCGCGCATGGTTCGCGACAGCCTGACCGGGCTGTACAACCACACTCATATCCTGCAGCTGCTGGAAGACTGCAGCTTCCGCGCCCGCCGTGAGCAGCAGCCGTTGAGCTTTGCCATGCTCGACATCGACCACTTCAAGAAGATCAACGACCGCCATGGCCACCCCATGGGCGACCGAGTGATCAAGAGCCTTGCTCTATTCCTCAAGCAGCGCTTGCGCAAGACCGATTTCATTGGCCGCTACGGTGGCGAGGAATTCGCCATCGTCATGCCCAATACCGCGCTGGACGCCGCACACAAAGTGCTGGACGAAATTCGCCGGCGCTTTGCCGAAATTCTCTACCCGGCGCAGCCACAAGACTTGCAGTGCACCTTCAGTGCAGGGGTGGTGCAACTGGACGAGGGGCTGGATGCACTGACCATGGCCAGTGCAGCGGACGAGGCGCTGTACCGGGCCAAGCATGCGGGGCGTAATTGCGTCGTTCGTGTAGAGCCCTGAGATTCGCACTCACTGTGCCGGCCATACCAATAGAGGCACTGTGCCACTTTTTTCTGACTCCAAGCCCCTGGCGTCATCACCCCGTCACAAAATCGCAATAACTTCAGGCGCCTACCTCTCCCCTGCGCAGGAAGTTCGTGGCTATGCGCCTGAAGTGGCTGACCAATTTCAACACCCTGTTGCTGGTGACCGTGTGTATCGCCTTGGGCGCCACCCTGTGGTGGTCGCAGCGCGCCCTCGAGCGCCCCTACCAGATGATGGAGCGCTATCTGGGCCTGTCCCAGCAGTTTCAGAACCAGGCGGCGCGCAATATCCAGGCCTACCTGGGCAACGGCGATGCCCTGCGCCAGGCCGCCGCCATGGAGGCGAACCAGCAGTTGCAGACCGCACTGACGGACTGGCCCGTTGAGCTGGCCGAGAAGTTGCGCCCCAGTCTGGATAGCCTGCAGGCCTTCACCGCCAACGAACTGCTGGCCGCCGGCAAGCTGGCCGGCGACCCGCAAGCCCTGTTGCTGCAAGCCGAACGGGAGCTAGGGGCGAACTTCGAGCAAATGGCCAGCTACGCCCGCGACAGTGGCAACGCCGAGGCCAATCGCTACTTGCTGCCCTTGCTCGACGCAACCGTGCACCTGAGCCGGCTGTCGTTGGCTCGCGACAAGCTGGTCAGCAGCGGCCGCCCGGAACTGGCCGATGAGGTGGAGCGCGAGCTACAACTGATCCGCGCCCAGGCCCAGATAGTCGACGGCCTGCCACTGCTCGGCGTAACCCGCACGGCCGAATCCGGTGCAGACGACTTCGCTGCAATGATGGGCCTGGAATCCCAGGCCAGCGCCCAACAGGAAGACATTGCCGTGGGCCTTAAGCGTGAATTGCAAAGCCTGCTCAATCGCTACCCGGCCGAACTGCAACGCACCCGCGAACAGATCGAGCGCCGCGCCGAGCTGGCCGCCAGCACCGGCCAGCGCCTGGAAGCAGTACAACAGGCCATCGCCGCGCTGGAGCCCGAAGTACGCGGCCAGCATGCAAAAATCGCTGCCGAGGTGCGCATCATCCAAGGCCTGATGATCGGCCTGATCCTGCTGATCGCCCTACTGATCGACACGCTGCAACGGCGCCTGGCACGCACCCTGACCGGCCTGGCCCCGGCCCTGTCACGCTGGGCCGAGGGCGACTTCGCCCAGGCCATCGTCCTGGGCAAGACCAACCGCGAACTGCATGACATTCAGGAGTCGCTCAACCGCCTGCGTCAGTACCTGGTGGAACTGGTAGGCACCATTCGCCATAACGCCGAGCAGGTGGCCGGCAGCAGCCACGCCCTGGCCGGCATGAGCGCCGCGCTGCACGGCGGCGCCGAACGCCAGGCCGGCGATACCGGGCAGATCCGCGATGCCTTGGGCGAACTGGAAGCGACCATTCAACAAGTGGCCGGTGACGCCAGCGCAGCCGCCGAGGCCAGTCGCGATGCCGGGCGTGCCGTGGAACAAGGCCAGGCGGTAATTGGCCAGAGCCTGTCGGGCTTGCGTGAACTGGTCGATGAAGTGCAAGGCAACGCCCGCATGATCGAGCAACTGGCGGAAGAGTCGGCAACCATTGGCGGGGTGCTGACGGTGATCCGCTCGATTGCCGAGCAGACCAACCTGCTGGCACTGAACGCCGCGATAGAAGCGGCCCGTGCCGGCGAGATGGGCCGTGGCTTTGCCGTGGTTGCCGATGAGGTGCGCTCACTGGCCCAGCGCACCACGGGCGCTACCGGCGAGATTCAGGCATTGATCGACCGCTTGCAGCAGGCCGCCAGAAGTTCGGTGGCGGGGATGCGCGCGCAACTGGAACACGCCGAGGCCACGGCCAGTCAAGCCCAAGCGGCGGATGGGGCACTGGATGAGATTGTCTGTGCCATTCGAACCATTTCCGATACGGCGGTGCGGATTGCCGATGTCACGGCGCAGCAGAGTGGCGCGGTGAGCGAGATTCGTGATCACAGCGAGCGGATTCACGAATTGGGTGAAGACAACCTGCAACGCATTGGCGAGGGGCGTGAACAGGGCGAACAGTTGCTGAGCCTGGGCGGTGAGCTGAACCGGGCGGTGCGAGCGTTCAGGGTTTGAGTTGAGCTTTTCAGCGCCTGGGCGATCGAGCGCCGCCCGCGCGGCGCATCGCGAGCTGCGCTCGCTCCTACGTTTGTTTCGGGCCAGTAACGCCAGTGACAGGCGCGCGCGACCGCCTTGTTTTTACGACGCGATATCACGCCATGCGCCAAGGGGGGCGCGCGCAACTCCCTCAGGAATAATTGGCCCGAAACAAACGTAGGAGCGAGCGCAGCTCGCGATGCGCCGCGCGGGCGGCGCTCGATCGCCCAGGCACTGCACATGTCATGTGCGAGCACTACTGGCCCCAACCCACACCAACTCCGCTATCATGCGCAGCAAGTTCCACCTCGCGAGTCCGCCATGCGCCGCCTGTTTTTCATGCTGTTCCTGCTGCTGGCCAGCCCTGCCTTCGCCGCAGGCCTGCTCGACAACCGCCCCAGCGCCACCCTCGGCGCCGCTTCGCTGGCCAACAACGCCGACTTCCTGCCGGTACACGAGGCCTTCAAGCTCAACCTTGTCCAGGCCGATGCGCAAACCATCAAGCTGCGCTTCGTCGCCACCGATGGCTACTACCTCTACCGGCACCGCTTCCAGTTCCACACGGAACCGGCCGATATCACCCTGGGCACGCCGAACATCCCCAAGGGTGAGCCCAAGCACGATGAATTTTTCGGCGACGTCGAGGTTTACCACGGCGTGCTCGATATCGAGTTGCCACGCAAAGACCCACGCGCCTTCACCCTGCTGGTGGGCTACCAGGGTTGCGCCGACAAGGGCTTGTGCTACCCACCGGAAACCGCACGCCTGAGTATCGATGGCGAAGGCGTTGCAAACGCGCCGGCCACCCGCGAACACGGCTGGAACTGGAAGTCGCTACTGCTGTTCTTCCTCGCTGGGGTCGGCCTGACCTTCACCCCCTGTGTCCTGCCAATGCTACCGATCCTCTCCGGTGTGGTGTTGCGCGGCCAGGTTGGCGGCGTGCGCGGCCTGGCGCTGTCGCTGGCCTACGTGCTGCCAATGGCGGCCAGCTTCGCGGTACTCGGCGCACTGATGGGCCTGTTCGGTGCAAGCCTGAACCTGCAGGCGCGCCTGCAGTCGGCCTGGGTGCTGGTTCCCTTCGCGCTGTTCTTCGTGGTGTTCGCCCTGGCCATGTTCGGCCTCTTCGAGCTGAAGCTGCCCCAGGCCCTGAGTAACCGCCTGAACAACGTCGCCAACCACACCCGGGGCGGCTCGCTGCTGGGCGCAGCAGTGCTCGGTGTGCTCTCCAGCTTGCTGGTTTCTCCTTGTGTATCGGCGCCCTTGGCCGGTGCCTTGCTCTATATCAGTGCCAGTGGCGATGCCCTGGGTGGTGCGCTCAAGCTGTTCGCCCTGGGTTTGGGCATGGGTGCGCCGTTGCTGCTGGTGGCCACCGGGGGCGCGGCCTGGCTGCCCAAAAGCGGCCCATGGATGAACACGGTGAAAAACGCCATCGGCGTACTGCTGCTGGGGCTGGCCATCGGCTTGCTCAGCCGTGTACTGCCAGGCCCTGTGACCTTGCTGCTGGTCGGTTTCCTCGCTGCGGGTGTGGCACTGTTCCTCGGCGCCCTGGAATTCGTCGTCAAGACGACGCCCCAGCGCCTGGCGCAACTGCTCGGTCTGGCCTTGCTGGTGTACGCGCTGGCTTGTTGGTACGGCGCCCTCACTGGCCAGGGCGACCCACTGCGCCCACTGCCGGTTGAGTCACTGGCCGCCAGCGGCGGTCTGCCGGCAGCAAAAGCCGATGCCTGGCAGACCATCACCACACCTGGCGCCATGGACGCAGCCCTGGCGCAAGCCAAGGCCGCCGGCCAGCCAGTGCTGCTGGACTGGTACGCCGACTGGTGCATCAGTTGCAAGGTGATCGAGCATGAGGTGCTCAATGCACCGCAAGTGCAAACTCAGCTGTCCGGCTTCAAACTGCTGCGTTTCGACATCACCGAAAGTAATGCCGAGCAACGCAAGCTGCTCGACCGCTACCAACTGTTCGGCCCACCCGCCCTGCTGTTTTTTGCTGCGAACGGCAGCGAAATTACCGCTGATCGG
Organism: Pseudomonas sp. LTR0; assembly: GCF_036630035.1. Classification (NCBI taxonomy): domain Bacteria; kingdom Pseudomonadati; phylum Pseudomonadota; class Gammaproteobacteria; order Pseudomonadales; family Pseudomonadaceae; genus Pseudomonas; species Pseudomonas sp. LTR0. Next base: position 567,241 of record NZ_CP123734.1, on the reverse strand, counting down.
GTGATTGGCGAGATAAATGCCGGTGAATTTGCGCAGATTCTGACGCGCGTACGCGGCAAAGTCGGTCTATAACTTCCCGCGAACCGGGAAAAATCCTGAAATGAATGACCGGATTTAATTATCCGGTCACATACTTCGCGCGAACCTCGGACATCGTGCTGGCTATTGCCGGGAACTGGACACTTGCCGTTGCTTTACGGCACACTCGCCGCGCTGTGTCGAATTGCCCTACAAATCCAAGGAATCCGCAGATGGCAACGCTACTGGTGCTCCACGGCCCCAACCTCAACCTGCTCGGTACTCGCGAGCCAGGCCACTATGGCGCCGTGACCCTGGCTCAGATCAACCAGGACCTGGAGCAACGTGCCCGCGCCGCAGGCCACCATCTGCAGTACCTGCAGAGCAATGCTGAATACGAACTGATCGACCGCATTCACGCCGCACGCAACGAGGGTGTGGACTTCATCCTGATCAATCCGGCTGCTTTCACCCACACAAGCGTCGCATTACGTGACGCATTGCTTGCGGTGAGCATCCCATTCATCGAAGTGCACCTGTCCAACGTGCACAAACGCGAACCGTTCCGTCACCACTCCTACTTTTCCGATGTTGCCGTAGGGGTGATCTGCGGTCTGGGCGCCAGCGGTTATCGACTGGCCCTGGAGTCCGCACTGGAACAACTGGCTGCCAACGCACAGCCCAAATGATGAAAACCCTGGCCTAAATGGGCCGGGGTTCGAGAGAAACGTTTCAGATACGTTTTTTGTATTTCGCCCCCTGACCGAACCTTTGGGAGTTGATGATTAATGGATATCCGTAAAGTCAAGAAACTGATCGAGCTGCTGGAAGAGTCTGGCATCGACGAACTGGAGATCAAGGAAGGCGAAGAGTCGGTCCGTATCAGCCGTCACAGCAAGACTCCAGCTGCCCAGCAGTTCTATGCACCGGCGCCTATGGCTGCCGCCCCTGCCGCAGCTCCGGTCGCCGCTGCTGCCCCAGCCGCCGAAGCCGCTGCTGTTGCCGCCCCGGCCCTGAAAGGCACCGTGATCCGTTCGCCAATGGTAGGTACCTTCTACCGCAAGCCTTCGCCGACCTCGCCTAACTTCGCTGAAGTTGGCCAGTCCGTGAAGAAAGGCGACACCCTGTGCATCGTCGAAGCCATGAAGATGATGAACCACATCGAAGCCGATATTGGCGGTGTCATCGACGCCATCCTGGTAGAAGACGGCCAGCCGGTTGAGTTCGACCAGCCGCTGTTCACCGTCGTTTGAATCGCGGAGAGCCAACGATGTCTGGGAAGCTCGAAAAAGTCCTGATCGCCAACCGCGGGGAAATTGCCCTGCGGATCCTGCGTGCCTGCAAAGAGCTGGGTATCAAGACCGTCGCCGTGCACTCCACTGCCGACCGTGAACTGATGCACCTGGGCCTGGCAGACGAGTCGGTCTGCATCGGCCCTGCATCGTCCAAGGATTCCTACCTGCATATCCCTGCGATCATCGCTGCCGCCGAAGTGACTGGCGCCACTGCGATTCACCCGGGTTACGGCTTCCTGGCAGAAAACGCCGATTTCGCCGAACAGGTGGAAAAATCCGGTTTCGCCTTCATCGGCCCGAAAGCCGACACCATTCGCCTGATGGGCGACAAGGTTTCGGCCAAGGACGCGATGATCAAGTCGGGCGTACCGACCGTACCGGGCTCCGATGGCCCACTGCCAGAAGACGAAGAAGTTGCCCTGGCGATTGCCCGTGACGTCGGCTACCCGGTGATCATCAAGGCCGCCGGTGGCGGTGGTGGTCGCGGCATGCGCGTGGTGCACAAGGAAGAGGACCTGATTTCCTCGGCCAAGCTCACCCGTACCGAAGCCGGTGCAGCCTTCGGTAACCCGATGGTTTACCTGGAGAAGTTCCTGACCAACCCACGCCACGTGGAAGTACAGGTACTGTCCGACGGCCAGGGCAACGCCATTCACCTGGGCGACCGCGACTGCTCGCTGCAGCGCCGTCACCAGAAAGTACTGGAAGAAGCACCAGCCCCGGGCATCGATGAGAAAGCCCGCCAGGAAGTGTTCAAGCGCTGCGTCGATGCGTGCATCGAGATCGGCTACCGTGGTGCGGGTACTTTCGAGTTCCTGTACGAAAACGGCCGCTTCTACTTCATCGAGATGAACACCCGCGTGCAGGTTGAGCACCCGGTATCGGAGATGGTCACTGGCATCGACATCGTCAAGGAGATGCTGAGCATCGCCGCTGGCAACAAACTGTCGTTCCGCCAGGAAGACGTGGTGATCCGTGGCCACTCGCTGGAGTGCCGGATCAACGCCGAAGACCCGAAGAAGTTCATCCCGAGCCCAGGCAAGGTGAAGCACTTCCACGCCCCAGGCGGCAACGGCGTACGCGTCGATTCGCACCTGTACAGCGGTTATTCGGTTCCGCCGAACTACGACTCGCTGATCGGCAAGCTGATCACCTACGGCAAGGACCGCGACGAAGCCATGGCGCGCATGCGCAATGCCCTGGACGAGATCGTCGTCGACGGCATCAAGACCAACATCCCGCTGCACCGCGACCTGGTGCGTGATGAAGGCTTCTGCAAAGGCGGCGTCAACATTCACTACCTCGAGCACAAACTGGCCAACCAGGAGTGATCGTGTAGTGTGATGTACCAGAACCCCGGCCCTGTGCCGGGGTTTTTTATTGCCCCTAGCTCTTCATCCGCGGCATGTCGATACGATGCTCATGCACTCGCCGATAAAGCGTCGCACGCGAAATACCCAAAGCCCGCGCCGCATCCGCCGGCTTCCAGCGATGGCGGATCAGCGCGTCCAGCAACAGCTGCCGGGCCGGGCACGACACCCCACTTTCAGCCGAGCCAACCGCTTCACCACGCACCTCCTGCGGCAGATCCTGTAGCCGCACCTGCCCGCCCTCACTCACCGCACAGGCATACCGCAACACCTGCCGCAGCTGGCGCAAATTGCCCGGCCAGCGATAAACCAGTAATGCCTGCAGCGCGTCATCCGCCAACACCACCTCCACCCCGCAAGCCGCAGCCTCCTCGGCCAGCAACTGGTGAATCAGCCCCAGCCGGTCATCACGCTCACGCAAGGGGGGTAGCTCAAAGCGGGCATTGGCCAGGCGGAAGTACAAGTCTTCACGAAATCGCCCGTCCTCCACCATCGACGCCAGATCGCGATGGGTCGCACAGATCACCTGAATATCCACCCGCTCCCGCCGTGCCGCCCCCAGCGGCGCCACCTCCCCCTCCGCCAGCACCCGCAGCAGGCGGGTTTGCAGGTTCAGCGGCATGTCCCCGATCTCGTCGAGGAACAACGTGCCGCCATCGGCCTGCTGCAACAGCCCTTGCATGCCTTTGCTGGAAGCCCCGGTGAAGGCCCCGGCCACATAGCCGAACAACTCGCTTTCGATCAGGGTTTCCGGGATGGCCGCGCAGTTCAGGGTAACGAATGGGCCATCACAGCGCTGGCTTTGCTGGTGCAGTTGGCGGGCGAATACTTCCTTGCCGGCCCCGGTCTCACCCAGTACCAGCACCGCCAGGTTGCAGTCCTTGACGCGCGTGGCCAACCGCAGGTGCTGCTCGATGCGGGTGTCCTGGGCCTGGCGCACAGGCTGCGCACGCTGGCGTTGCTGCGGTGCGCTGACCCTGCCATACAAACCGCCCAGACCAGGCAGACGCTGGGCGGACGACGCGCTCACCCGGCGCAGCTGGTCGATGTCCAACAGTTCGCCAATGTGCTCGGGCAAGCGCCCCAGGCGTTCCACCAGCCGTTGCCGCGCCAGGCTGTTTATTGCCTGCAAGCGGCCATCGGCATCCCAGGCCAGCAGGTAGTCGGGTTGGCTCTCCACATAGCCCGGCGTGCCGTGGGCGCGCATCACCCAGTGGCCCTGGGCGCTGTGCATGAAGAAGGCGTTTTCAATCTCGCGGGCCGTCTGCTCGACCAGTTGGCGGATCAGGTGCTGGCTGCGCCGATCGTCCGGCGACTGCAAGGCCGACACATCAACCACGCCCAGCAGCTCGCCCAACGGGTCGAACACCGGCGCCGCTGTGCAGGTCAGGCCAATGAAGGCGGCGCGAAAGTGATCGCGCTTGTGCACCGTGACCGGGGCCTTGCTGGTCAGTACCGCCGCCACGCCGCATGTGCCCTCCTCGCCCTCCGACCAGCAGGTCCCCAGATATAGCCCAGCCTTGCGACAGTCGTTACGGATGGCCGACTCGACCCGGTAATCGATGGTTCGCCCCTGGGCATCGGTAAGCAGCACGCAGTAGTCAGCGCCGCGCACCCGTTCGTGCAAGCGCGCCACGGCATCGCTGGCGATGCGCAGGAACAGCTCGGCGCGTTCGCGGCATTCGTTGAGCAGGCTTTGGGAAAGGATACGCGGCCCCTGCTGGGAACCGGGGTCGAGGCGGTACACATCCATGGAGCGACGCCATGAATCGAGAATCAGTGGTGGTACCGGCGCCTGCGGCAGGCGGTCGGCATTCTTCACCACCCTGCTGACGCAGTCCACATGGGCTCGGGAGTTCGCGGCAAGCATTCAGGCCCTCCGGTTCTCGTTGCTGTTTTTATCGTTGTCCGGCCATTAAGCGCCTCTGGGCATGCCCCGACAAGCACTGTGTGATTACCGGCTGGCTTGAGACGCAGCGTCTCAGCGTCTCGGCAACGCTGGCCCGGCGCTGGTACCCGGCGTCTCGCCGCCGCACCCGTGAAGACCTGCCCGATCACGACCAGAACCCTCTAGCCCGGCCACTTCAACCATCGCGAAGAAAGCTGGCACCCCGCTTGCTCCTGCCCTTGCAAACAAAAATACGAGGTGCGCCATGCCGCTACCCGCCCCGATTGTCGGGATCATTGCCAACCCTGCCTCTGGCCGCGACCTGCGCCGCCTGACCGCCAATGCCGGGCTCTATTCGAGCACCGACAAGGCCTCGGCTATCCAGCGCCTGCTGGCCGCTTTCGGCGCCACCGGCATTGGCCAGGTGTTGTTGCCCAGCGACATGACCGGCATCGCTGCCGCAGTGCTCAAGGCCAGCCAGGGCCCAGGGGCCCGTGACCAGCACTGGCCGGCCATCGAGATCCTCGACCTGCCACTGACCCAGACCGTGGCCGATACCCGCCTGGCAACCCGGCGCATGGTCGAGCGCGGCGTGGCGATGATCGCCGTGCTGGGCGGTGATGGCACCCACAAGGCGGTCGCCGCCGAGGCCGCTGACGTGCCGCTGCTGACCCTGTCCACCGGCACCAACAACGCCTTCCCCGAACTTCGTGAAGCCACCAGCGCGGGCCTGGCCGGTGGCCTGCTTGCCAGCGGCCGGGTAGCGGCCAGCATCGGCTTGCGCCGCAACAAACGCTTACTGGTGAACGTGCCAGAACAACAGCTGGCCGAATGGGCCTTGGTCGAGGTGGCCGTGTCGCCGCAGCGCTTCATCGGTGCCCGTGCGCTCAGCCGCAGCGAGGACCTCTGCGAAGTCTTCGCCTGCTTCGCCGAACCCCACGCCATCGGCCTGTCGGCCCTGTGCGGCCTATGGTGCCCGGTGTCACGGCAAGATCCGCACGGCGCCTGGGTACGCCTGGCCCCCGGTGCCGAACAGGCGTTGTTGGCGCCATTGGCGCCCGGCCTGCTGCAAGCCTGCGGCATCTCCGCCTGCGGTCCGCTGACGCCCGGCGTCGCCCATCGCCTGAGCCTGGCCAGCGGCTCCCTGGCCCTGGACGGCGAACGCGAAATCGAATTTGCCGAGCATGACACGCCCACCATCACCCTCGACCACCAAGGCCCACTCAGCGTGGACGTCGAGGCCGTGCTGGCGCATGCCGCCCGCCACCACTTGCTGGCCGTCCCGCGCGGCCACCGCCTGCACCCTGCAAACCCGTGTTGAGACAACCCCGGAGAACAACAAGATGTCCAATCAACTCAGTACTGAACAACTGCTGCATGCCTATGAAGTCATGCGGACCATCCGCGCCTTCGAAGAACGCCTGCATGTGGAGTTCGCCACCGGCGAAATTCCCGGCTTCGTCCACCTGTATGCCGGCGAAGAAGCCTCTGCCGCCGGGGTCATGGCCCACCTGCGCGACAGCGACTGCATCGCCTCGACCCATCGCGGCCATGGCCACTGCATCGCCAAAGGCGTGGACGTGTACGGCATGATGGCCGAGATCTACGGCAAGAAGACCGGCGTGTGCGGCGGCAAGGGCGGCTCGATGCACATTGCCGACCTGGAAAAAGGCATGCTCGGTGCCAACGGTATCGTTGGCGCCGGCGCACCACTGGTGGCCGGGGCGGCGCTGGCGGCCAAGCTCAAGGGCCGCGATGACGTGTCGGTAGCCTTCTTCGGCGATGGGGCATCCAACGAGGGCGCCGTGTTTGAAGCCATGAACATGGCGTCGATCATGAACCTGCCCTGCATCTTCGTGGCCGAGAACAACGGCTACGCCGAGGCGACTGCCTCCAACTGGTCCGTCGCCTGCGACCATATTGCCGACCGCGCTGCCGGCTTCGGCATGCCTGGCGTCACCATCGACGGCTTCGACTTCTTTGCCGTATACGAGGCCGCCGGCGCCGCCATCGAGCGCGCCCGTTCCGGGCAAGGGCCGTCGCTGATCGAGGTCAAGCTCAGCCGTTACTACGGCCATTTCGAAGGCGATGCGCAAACCTACCGCGCCCCTGATGAAGTGAAGAACCTGCGCGAATCCCGCGACTGCCTCATGCAATTTCGCAACAAGACCACCCGCGCCGGCCTGCTCACGGCCGAGCAACTGGACGCCATCGACGCCCGCGTCGAGGACCTGATCGAAGACGCCGTTCGCCGCGCCAAGTCCGATCCCAAGCCACAGCCCGCCGACCTGCTCACCGACGTCTACGTCGCCTACCCCTGAGCCGCGGATTACAAGAACAACAGGAGAACCACCATGGCAAGAAAGATCAGCTACCAGCAGGCCATCAACGAAGCCCTGGCCCAGGAAATGCGCCGCGACAACACGGTGTTCATCATTGGCGAAGACGTCGCTGGCGGTGCCGGTGCGCCCGGTGAGGATGACGCCTGGGGTGGCGTGTTGGGCGTGACCAAAGGCCTGTACCACCAATTCCCCGGCCGCGTGCTTGACGCGCCGCTGTCGGAAATCGGCTACGTCGGCGCGGCCGTCGGCGCCGCTACCCAGGGCCTGCGCCCGGTGTGCGAACTGATGTTCGTCGACTTCGCCGGCTGCTGCCTGGACCAGATCCTCAACCAGGCCGCCAAGTTCCGCTACATGTTCGGCGGCAAGGCAGTGACCCCGCTGGTGATGCGCACCATGTATGGCGCCGGCCTGCGTGCGGCAGCCCAGCACTCGCAGATGCTCACTTCGCTATGGACGCACATCCCCGGCCTGAAGGTGGTGTGCCCCTCCTCGCCTTACGATGCCAAGGGCCTGTTGATCCAGGCGATCCGCGACAACGACCCGGTGATCTTCTGCGAACACAAGCTGCTGTACAGCATGCAGGGCGAGGTGCCGGAAGAGGTGTACACCGTACCGTTCGGCGAAGCCAACTTCGTGCGCGACGGCGACGATGTGACCCTTGTTACCTACGGGCGCATGGTGCATGTGGCGCTGGAGGCCGCCAACAACCTGGCCCGCCAGGGCATCGACTGCGAGGTGCTGGATTTGCGCACTACCAGCCCACTGGACGAAGACAGCATTCTGGAAAGTGTGGAGAAGACCGGCCGCCTGGTAGTGATCGATGAAGCCAACCCGCGCTGCTCGATGGCCACCGACATCAGCGCGCTGGTGGCGCAGAAGGCTTTTGCCGCACTCAAGGGCCCGATCGAAATGGTCACCGCGCCGCATACTCCGGTGCCGTTCTCCGATGCCCTGGAAGACCTGTACATCCCTGACGCGGCGAAGATCGAAGCCGCCGTGCGCAAGGTGATCGAAGCCGCAAGGAGTGCCGCATGAGCCAGATCCATACCCTGACCATGCCCAAGTGGGGCCTGTCGATGACCGAGGGCCGGGTGGACACCTGGCTCAAGCAGGAAGGTGACGAAATCAGCAAGGGCGACGAGGTGCTGGACGTCGAGACCGACAAGATCAGCAGCAGCGTCGAAGCGCCATTCAACGGCGTGCTGCGCCGCCAGGTAGCCAAACCGGATGAAACCCTGCCCGTCGGCGCACTGCTGGCGGTGGTCGTCGACGGCGAAGCAGAAGAAGCCGAGATCGATGCTGTGGTACAGCGCTTCCAGGCCGAGTTTGTCGCCGAAGGTGCGGCCGACCAGAGCCAGGGGCCGGCCCCACAGAAGGCGGAAGTAGGCGGGCGCCTGCTGCGCTGGTTCGAACTGGGTGAAGGCGGCACACCGCTGGTGCTGGTGCACGGTTTTGGCGGTGACCTCAATAACTGGCTGTTCAACCACCCGGCGCTGGCTGCAGAACGCCGTGTCATTGCCCTCGACCTGCCGGGCCACGGCGAGTCGGCCAAGGGCCTGCAACGGGGCGACCTGGATGAACTGAGCGAAACCGTGCTCGCCCTGCTCGACCACCTGGACATCGCCAAGGCCCACCTGGCCGGCCATTCCATGGGCGGTGCCGTCAGCCTCAACGTGGCGCGCCTGGCACCGCAACGGGTAGCCAGCCTGAGCCTGGTGGCCAGCGCCGGGCTGGGCGAAGCGATCAACGGGCAGTACTTGCAAGGTTTCGTCACCGCTGCCAACCGCAATGCACTCAAACCGCAGATGGTGCAATTGTTTGCCGACCCGACGCTGGTCACCCGGCAAATGCTGGAGGACATGCTCAAGTTCAAGCGCCTGGAAGGTGTGGACCAGGCCCTGCAGCAGCTGGCAGGCGCGCTCGCCGACGGCGACCGGCAGCGCCACGACTTGCGCGGGGTACTGGGCAATCACCCGGCACTGGTGGTGTGGGGTGGCAAGGATGCGATCATCCCGGCCAGCCATGCCGAGGGCCTGGAAGCCGAAGTACTGGTGCTGCCAGAGGCCGGCCACATGGTGCAGATGGAGGCGGCCGAACAGGTCAACCAGCAACTGCTCGCATTCCTGCGCAAGCACTAAGCCCTTTTCGTGAGCCTGGAGAACAACAATGAATGACCTGAGCCACACCCACATGCGCGCGGCCGTCTGGCATGGCCGCAACGATATTCGTGTCGAACAGGTACCTTTGCCGGCCGACCCTGCGCCGGGCTGGGTGCAGATCAAGGTGGACTGGTGCGGCATCTGCGGCTCCGACCTGCACGAGTATGTTGCCGGCCCGGTGTTCATCCCGGTAGAGGCCCCGCACCCGCTGACCGGCATTCAGGGCCAGTGCATCCTCGGCCACGAATTCTGCGGCCACATCGCCAAGCTTGGCGAAGGCGTGGAAGGCTATGCCGTAGGCGATCCGGTGGCGGCAGACGCCTGCCAGCATTGCGGCACCTGCTATTACTGCACCCATGGCCTGTACAACATCTGCGAGCGCCTGGCGTTCACCGGCCTGATGAACAACGGTGCCTTCGCCGAGCTGGTCAACGTGCCCGCCAACCTGCTCTACCGGCTGCCGCAGGGCTTCCCTGCCGAAGCCGGGGCACTGATCGAACCGCTGGCGGTGGGTATGCACGCGGTGAAAAAGGCCGGCAGCCTGCTTGGGCAAACCGTTGTAGTGGTGGGGGCCGGCACCATCGGCCTTTGCACCATCATGTGCGCCAAGGCTGCGGGGGCGGCGCAGGTCATCGCCCTTGAAATGTCCTCTGCGCGCAAAGCCAAAGCCAAAGAGGTAGGCGCCAACGTTGTGCTGGACCCCAGCCAGTGCGATGCCCTGGCGGAAATCCGCGCACTGACAGCAGGGCTGGGCGCCGATGTGAGTTTTGAGTGCATCGGCAACAAACATACGGCCAAGCTGGCCATCGACACCATCCGCAAAGCAGGCAAGTGCGTGCTGGTGGGTATTTTCGAAGAGCCCAGCGAGTTCAACTTCTTCGAGCTGGTGTCCACCGAGAAGCAGGTGCTGGGGGCGTTGGCGTACAACGGCGAGTTTGCCGACGTGATTGCCTTCATTGCTGATGGTCGTCTGGATATTCGCCCGCTGGTAACCGGCCGGATCGGATTGGAGCAGATTGTCGAGCTGGGCTTCGAGGAACTGGTGAACAACAAAGAGGAGAATGTGAAGATCATCGTTTCACCGGGTGTGCGCTGATTGCACCTTGAAGGCAACGTGGCACCTGTGGGAGCGGGCGCGCCCGCGAAGAAGCAACACGGTTGAGGGCACCGGCTTCGCCGGTGTTCGCGGCTGAAGCCGCTCCTACAGGGCACGCGCAAGGTTCCAAGGCTGTGCGCCGACACATGGGCTCGCTGTCTCAGGATCCCATTCTGCGTCATACTCGGCAGACCTATTGCCCGGTCCTTGCCATGCGTCCATTGCTCCCCATTACCCTGGTCCTGCTGCTCGCCGCCTGTGGCGATGGCGAATCGCTGCTCCCGCCGGACGCACGGCTGCCTGACGGTGGGCGTTACCGGGGGCAGGTGGTCAATGGCCTGCTGCAGGGCGAGGGCCGAATCGACTACCCCAACGGCAGCTGGTACGCCGGCAGCTTCAAGGACGGCCAGTGGCACGGCCAGGGCGAATGGCATGGCCAGAACGGCGAGGTCTACCGCGGCCAGTTCGCCGAGGGGCTGTTTCAGGGCCTGGGCGACCTGACCACCCCGGGCAGCCACTATAGCGGCACCTTCCGCCACGGCCGCCGCGACGGCGAGGGCACCCTCAAACAAGCCGACCAGACCTACCGCGGCCAGTTCAAGGACGACCTGTACGACGGCGCAGGCCAGCTGGAGCTGGCCGACGGCAGTCGCTATCAAGGCTTGTTCGCCAAGGGCAAGCCCAACGGCGCCGGGGTGCGCAGCGATGCCAGCGGCAACCAGTTCAGCGGCCTCTTCGTCAACGGCCAGCTACAAGGCGCCGGCACCTACGACAGCGTTGATGGCGAGCAGTACATCGGCGAGTTCAAGGACAACCGCCTGGAGGGCCGTGGCCGCTACGAAAATGCCGATGGCGATGTGTGGATCGGGGAATTCAAGGACGGCTCGCTGAACGGCGAAGGGGAACTGCTGGGCAGCGATGGCAGCCACTACAAGGGTGAGTTCGCCGACTGGCATCTGTCGGGCCAGGGCAGCCTGCAACTGCCCGACGGCAGCAAGTACATCGGCGGGTTCCTGAACGATGCCTACCATGGCCACGGGCGACTGATCCTGGCCAGTGGCAAGGTCGAAAGCGGAACATGGGCCAACGGCGTGCGCGTGCGCGACCAAAATGGCAAGCTGCTACCAGACCCACTGGACCTGGCTTTGCTCAACCAGGGCCGGTTGCTGAACGAGGCACTGGCTCGGGTACCACGCTCGGCGCCACCGATCCAGCTGTATAGCCTGGTAGTGGCCGGCGATGGCCAGCAAAGCGTATTCCTGCGCGAAGCCGACTACGTCAGCAACATGCTCAAGGTGCGCTTTGGCGCGAGTGGCCAGGTCACGCTGGTCAACCACCGCGACCACATGGCCACACGCCCCATGGCCACACGCGAGAACCTGTCCCGCGCCGCCACCACCCTGGCAGAGCGCAGCGGCCCCGAAGACCTGGTGTTCATCTACCTCACTAGCCATGGCAGCCAGGACCACCAACTGGTGCTCGACCAGCCCCGCCTGCAACTGGCCGATCTTTCTGCTGACGAGCTGGCCACTGCCCTGGCCCCGCTGAAGGATCGCGACAAGGTAATCGTCATCTCTGCCTGCTATTCAGGGGGCTATATCGCCCCGCTCAAAGACGAGCGCACGCTGATCATGACCGCTGCCCGGGCCGACCGCGTCTCCTTCGGTTGTTCGGAAGAAGCCGACTTCACCTACTTTGGCGATGCCCTGTTCGCGGAAGCGCTGAACCAGACCGACGACCTGAAACAGGCGTTTGAACTGGCGCGCGCCAGCGTTGCCGAAAGAGAACATAGGGAAGGCTTCGAGGCCTCCGAGCCGCAGCTGTGGGCTCCGCCCGCCGTGCTTGAGCACTGGCAGCACCTGCGCCAGCAACAAGCCGAAGAAGCGTTGCGTAACGCCGCACAGGCCAACGTGAGGGAACAGGCAAAAACGCCCGGCACTCACTAGACTTGTGTGTAACAAGGGAGAGACATCATGTACTTGACGCCTCAGCATGTCCTGCTTGCCGGAGCCACCGGCCTGACCGGTGAACACCTACTGGACCGCTTGCTCAACGAGCCCACCATCACCCGTGTACTGGCGCCTACGCGCCGACCATTGGCCGAGCACCCGCACCTGGAAAACCCGGTGGGCGACCCGGCGGTGTTCCTTCCGCAACTAGCCGGGCGGGTCGACATCGCCTATTGCTGCCTGGGCACCACGCTGAAGCAGGCGGGTTCCGAATCGGCTTTTCGCGCAGTGGATCTGGACATGGTGGTCGCCTTCAGCAAGCGTGCCCGGGAAATGGGTGCGCGGCATCTGCTGGTGGTCAGTGCAGTGGGCGCCGACCCCAAGTCGTCAATTTTCTATAACCGGATCAAGGGCGAGATGGAAGAAGCGCTCAAGGCTCAGGACTGGCCACAGCTGACCATCGTGCGGCCCTCATTCCTGCTGGGCGAGCGGCTGGAGCCACGGCTGACTGAACAGCTTGTGGCGCCGTTTTCCAAGTTGATACCCGGGAAGTACCGGGGAATCGAGGCTTGTACCCTGGCGCGGGCCCTGTGGCGGCTGGCGCTGGAGGAAGAAGACGGCGTGCGGGTTGTGGAGTCGGATGAGTTGCGCAAGCTGGGCAGGATCTAGGCTTCGCTTGTGCAGGCCTCTTCGCGGGCACGCCCGCTCCCACAGGGTCTCGATAATCTTCCAGTGACTACTCAACAGTAGCAATGGGCGTGCCTGCGAAGAGGCCATCACAGGCCGCCGGTAGCCTGGAAGCCTATGCCGGCCGCTGTCAGCAAAGACAACGGCAGCAACAGGGTATCGAGCAGCATGCTGCCGGGCAGATCCAGGCGCGGATACGCCGGAGCGTCCGCCCCGTAATGATCCCGCGGGCAACACCCGCCATTGATCACATACAAATCCAGCCGGGTACCGGCATACACCACTGGTGCGCCGGGCTTGTTGGCATCCAGCGTGCGCACAGTGGCGCACCCACTCAGCATCACAAGCGCCAGCAACCCCGCCAGTGCTCGCTTCAATCATCCACCCCGAAGTGGTGCTCGCCCCAACGTGGCAACATGTCCTGGGGGATGTTCAGCAGGTTGAGGATACGCGCCACGACAAAGTCGACCAGGTCGTCGATGGTCTGCGGCTGGTGATAGAACCCCGGAGCCGCCGGCAAGATGACCGCGCCCATTTGCGACAGCTTGAGCATGTTTTCCAGGTGGATGGTGGAGAATGGCGCTTCGCGTGGCACCAGGATCAGTTGACGCCGCTCCTTGAGGGTGACGTCGGCAGCCCGCTCGATCAGGTTGTTGCAGGCGCCAGTGGCGATGGACGACAAAGTGCCAGTGGAACAGGGGACCACCACCATTGCCGCCGGGGCGCCAGAACCCGAGGCTACCGGCGACATCCAGTCTTCCTTGCCATACACGCGGATCTGCCCGTCGGCCGCGCCGGTGTATTCAGTCAGAAACGCCTGCATCGCCTGGGGCTTGGCCGGCAACACAACATCTGTCTCGGTGGCCATCACCAACTGTGCGGCCTTGGAGATCAGGAAGTGCACCTCGCGGTCTTCGCGTACCAGGCAATCGAGCAGGCGAAGGCCATACTGGGCACCCGAGGCGCCCGTCATGGCCAGGGTGATGCGTTCCGGCCCGCTCACTTCAGCGCCTCGGCCAGCTTGCCGTGCAGGCCGCCGAAGCCGCCGTTGCTCATGATCACCACATGGGTGCCTGGGCGAGCCTGGCCTTTGATCCGCTCGATGATCGCTTCGAGGCTATCGGCCACCACGCTCGGCACCTTGCACTGCGCGGCGGTGGCAGCCAGGTCCCAGCCGAGGTTGGCCGGCGCATACCAGATCACCTGGTCGGCGTCGTTGACGCTTTCTGGCAGGCCGTCACGGTGGGCACCGAGTTTCATCGAGTTGGAGCGTGGCTCGATCACCGCGATCACAGGCGCCTCCCCCACCCGCTTGCGCAGGCCGTCGAGCGTGGTGGCAATGGCAGTCGGATGGTGGGCGAAGTCATCGTAGATGGTCACACCTTGTACTTCGGCAACCTTCTCCATGCGCCGCTTGACGCTCTTGAAAGCACTCAGGCCGTCAATGCCCATGGCTGGCACCACGCCTACATGACGCGCGGCTGCCAGGGTGGCCAAGGCGTTGGCGACGTTGTGCTGGCCGGTCAGCGCCCAGTCCACCACACCCTGCACTTCGCCCTCGAACAGTACTTCAAAGCGCGAGCCATCGGGGCTGAGCAGGCGGGCTTGCCACTGGCCGCCCTCACCGGTGGTTTGCACAGGGGTCCAGCAGCCCATGCCGATCACACGCTCCAGCGCTTGCTCGGTGGTCGGGTGGATGACCAGGCCTTCGCTGGGGATAGTGCGCACCAAGTGGTGGAACTGCCGCTCGATCGAGGCCAGGTCCGGGAAGATGTCTGCGTGATCGAACTCAAGGTTGTTGAGGATCGCAGTACGCGGGTGATAGTGGACGAACTTCGAGCGCTTGTCGAAGAAGGCGCTGTCGTACTCGTCGGCCTCCACCACAAAGAACGGCGTGTCGCCCAAACGGGCCGACACCGAGAAGTTCTGCGGCACACCACCAATCAGGAAGCCCGGGCTCATGCCAGCGTGCTCCAGCACCCAGGCCAGCATGCTGCTGGTGGTGGTCTTGCCGTGAGTGCCGGCAACGGCCAGCACCCAGCGACCTTGCAGCACGTGATCGGCCAGCCACTGCGGGCCGGAGACGTAGGGCAGGCCCTTGTTCAGCACGTATTCAACCGCTGGGTTGCCGCGCGACATGGCGTTACCGATGACCACCAGGTCTGGCGCCGGGTCCAGCTGGGCCGGGTCATAGCCTTGGGTCAGCTCGATACCCTGGGCTTCGAGCTGGGTGCTCATCGGGGGATAGACGTTGGCGTCGGAGCCGGTGACGCGGTGGCCAAGTTCCTTGGCCAGCACCGCCAGCGAACCCATGAAAGTGCCGCAAATACCGAGAATGTGAATATGCATGGTCGACCTCGCAAAACATCGAGGCAGGGTAGCCCAGGGCGCGACAAATCGCACCCGCTGTTTCGCTCAGTCGCCCCTGGTAATGCCGTGTTTGCGCAGTTTTCGATACAAGGTATTGCGGCTGATGCCCAAGTGCTCGGCGACGCGGGTGAGATGCCAGTGTTTTGCCTCCAGGACCTCCTTCAGCGCTTGCCGCTCCGCGTCGAGCAGAACCTCGGCCCCTACAGATTCACCCTCAATCTCTGCGGCACCGGCGGACCTGTGGGAGCGGTCTTGCCCGCGAACGAGGGCAACGCCCTCGCCCTCTATTGCCTGGTCGGACATCTTCACGGGCTCACCCGCCCTCACGGTAGGTGGGCTGGAGCGGATGACCGCGGGGAGGTCCGCAAAGGTAATGCGGGCATCTTCGCAAAGCGCCACCAAAGTACGCAGCACATTGCGCATCTGCCGCACGTTCCCCGGCCAGGTAAATTCGAGCAACGCCTGTCGCGCCCTGGGCTCGATGTCTATGCGTTGCCCCTGCGTCTCCTGGCGTAGCAGAAAGTCCAGCAACTGCGCCTTGTCACTGCGTTCTCGCACCGCCGGCAACGCCACCTCCAGGCCATTGAGGCGGTAATACAGGTCCTCGCGGAAACTGCCCTGTTCAACCCGTTCCAGCAGGTCACGGTGCGTAGCGCTGACGATGCGCACGTCCACCGCCTGTGGCTCTCCCCCGATCGGCACCACCTGGCGCTCCTCCATCACCCGCAGCAGGCGGGTTTGCAGGGCAAGCGGCATGTCGCCGATCTCGTCCAGCAGCAAGGTGCCGCCGTCGGCCTGCAACAGCTTGCCGCGCATGCCCTCCTTGCGCGCGCCGGTAAAACTGCCGCCGCGGTACCCGAACAGCTCACTCTCGATCAGGCTTTCCGGGATAGAAGCGCAGTTGATGGCGACGAACGGTTTGCCGCGCCGCTCACTGGCCTGGTGCACAGCCTGGGCGAACGCCTCCTTGCCACAGCCGGTCTCGCCGCGCAGCAGCAATGGCACATCGCGCTCGAACACCCGCACGCTGCGGCGGAAATCATTTTGCAACGCAGGGTCCAGCAGACAGACCAGCGGCTCCACTTCACGTGCAGGCCGCGGCTGGGCGGCCGGCACTGACCAAACCGGCGCCCGGGCCTGCCCCCGCAGGCTGGCGAACACCTGGCGACCATCCAGGGTGCGCAGCGGCCAGGCAGTGCTGCCTCCGGGCGTGGCACGGCTGAACATTTCGTCATGGCTGCACGCGAAAAAGCACTCCAACGGTTTGCCCAGCACGCCACCCCGTACCGTGCCCAGCAGGTTCAGTGCGCTTTGGTTCGCAGCGCAAATGCGGCCATCGCCGTCGAACGCCAGCAAGCCTTCACTGAACAGGCCGACCGACTCGGCTTGCAGGTGAAAACGCAATAACCATTGCTGCTCGAAATGGCGCAGGAAATAGCAGCTTTCGATCATCTTCGCCGACAGGTTGACCAATGCCATGGTGTGGAACTGGCTTTGCCGCGATACGTCGGGGCGCGCCGAGGACACGTCGAGTACCGCCAGCAGTTCGCCATGCGGGTCGAACACCGGGCTGGCCGAGCAGGTCAGGCCGGTGTGACGGCCACGGAAGTGCTCGTTCTGGTGGATGGTCAGCGCCTGGCGTTCGACCAGGCAGGTGCCGATGCCATTGGTGCCCTCGCGCGCCTCGCTCCAGTCGGCGCCCAGCCACAGCCCGGCCTGTTCGAAGCTGCGCCGCTCGGTGGGGGCACTGACGCAGTTGAGGATCACCCCGCGGGCGTCGGTCAGCAGCACCGCGTGGCCCGCACCGGAAAGCTGCTGGTGCAGGCTGTTCATTTCATGGTCGGCAATTTGCAGCACCTGGTGCAGGCGCTCGCGGCTTTCCAGCAGGCGCCCATGCTCAAGCACCACCGGGGCTTCGATCACCGCCGGGTCGAGGTGGTAGTCCTCCAGGCAGCGCAGCCAGGAACGGGCGATGGACGGGTCACTGCCGCCCTCCCCAGCCCCACCATGGGCAACGCTATGGACCTGCCGGGCATGGCGAGTGAAGTGATTGCTCTGCATTGTTGTAATTCTCCGCAGATAGAGCGTCAGCCCAGCATCCTCCACCCGGGTAGGCTTTGCAATGCACACACCGGTGACGTGTCGCAAACGGCACAAAGTGTCACCCCTGGCGTACCGACGCCGGCACAGCCCTCCTTGATCAGGCCGGTAAAAATGACCCAAGTCATTGATTTGCCTGGCACGGCCAACACTGGCCCAACCCTTGCTCTATGCTTTTCAACTCCCTAAAAAGCACAATACCAAGGAGACACACCATGCGTTATGCACATCCCGGTACCGAGGGCGCGAAGGTTTCCTTCAAGAACCGCTACGGCAACTACATCGGTGGTGAGTTCGTTGCTCCGGTAAAGGGGCAGTACTTCGAAAATACCTCCCCGGTGAATGGCAAGCTGATCGCTGAATTCCCCCGTTCTACTGCCGAAGACATCGAGAAAGCCCTGGATGCCGCCCATGCTGCGGCCGACGCCTGGGGCCGCACTTCAGTGCAGGATCGTTCCAACGTTCTGCTGAGGATTGCCGACCGTATCGAGCAGAACCTCGAACTGCTGGCCATCACCGAAACCTGGGACAACGGCAAGCCGATCCGCGAAACCCTCAACGCCGACATTCCGCTGGCAGTCGATCACTTCCGCTATTTCGCTGGCTGCATCCGCGCCCAGGAAGGCGGTGCTGCCGAAATCAATGAAGGCACCGTGGCCTACCACATCCACGAGCCACTGGGCGTGGTCGGGCAGATCATCCCCTGGAACTTCCCGATCCTGATGGCTGCCTGGAAGCTTGCCCCGGCACTGGCCGCTGGTAACTGCGTGGTGCTCAAGCCTGCCGAACAGACGCCGCTGGGCATCACCGTCCTGCTCGAAGTCATTGGCGACCTGTTGCCACCTGGCGTGCTCAACGTGGTGCAAGGCTACGGCCGCGAAGCCGGTGAAGCCCTGGCCACCAGCAAGCGCATCGCCAAGATCGCCTTCACCGGCTCTACCCCGGTGGGCTCGCACATCATGAAATGCGCGGCCGAGAACATCATCCCGTCCACCGTCGAACTGGGTGGCAAGTCGCCGAACGTGTACTTCGAAGACATCATGCAGGCCGAGCCAAGCTTCATCGAGAAGGCGGCAGAAGGCATGGTGCTGGCGTTCTTCAACCAGGGCGAAGTGTGCACCTGCCCGTCGCGTGCCCTGGTGCAAGAGTCGATCTACCCGCAGTTCATGGAAGTGGTGATGAAGAAGGTGCTGCAGATCAAGCGCGGCGACCCGCTGGACACCGACACCATGGTCGGCGCCCAGGCCTCGCAGCAGCAGTTCGAAAAGATCCTCTCTTACCTGCAGATTGCCCAGGACGAAGGCGCCGAGCTGCTCACCGGCGGCAAGGTCGAGAAGCTGGAAGGTGCGCTGGCTACCGGTTACTACATCCAGCCGACCCTGCTCAAGGGCAACAACAAGATGCGCGTGTTCCAGGAAGAAATCTTCGGCCCGGTGGTCAGCGTCACCACCTTCAAGGATGAAGCCGAAGCACTGGCGATTGCCAACGACACCGAGTTCGGCCTGGGTGCCGGCGTGTGGACCCGCGACATCAACCGTGCCTACCGCATGGGCCGCGGGATCAAGGCTGGCCGTGTGTGGACCAACTGCTACCACCTGTACCCGGCGCATGCCGCATTCGGCGGGTACAAGAAGTCGGGGGTCGGGCGTGAGACGCACAAAATGATGCTGGATCACTATCAGCAGACCAAGAACCTGCTGGTGAGCTACGACATCAACCCGTTGGGCTTCTTCTAGACCGCGTCGCCTTCTTCGCGGGTAAACCCGCTCCTACAGGTTCACCGTTGGTTCCAGAACCGGTTCGGTACCTGTGGGAGCGGGCAAGCCCGCGAAGAGGCCGGACCTGCTTTACACAAAACCCGGGCGGCAACCGTGCACCAGCCGCCCTGGCTCGCTTCCTGCAGCACCCATCACCATCGGCCCGGAACCCTTCCGGCCACCAAGAAAAACAACAGGTGAATCTATGCCAAGCGAACATTCCGCCGGATCGCCGGCAGGCTCTTCCGTCGACTTCGAGAAAGTCGGCTCTGACTATTTCCAGCAACGTGAACTGAAAAAAGGCGCTGCCGGCTGGGTACTGCTGGTCGGCCTGGGCGTGGCGTACGTCATTTCCGGCGATTACGCCGGCTGGAACTTCGGCCTGGCGCAGGGCGGCTGGGGCGGCATGTTCCTGGCCACCTTGCTGATGGCCACCATGTACCTGTGCATGTGCTTCTCGCTGGCCGAGCTGTCGTCGATGATCCCCACCGCTGGCGGTGGCTATGGCTTTGCCCGCAGTGCCTTCGGCCCATGGGGCGGCTTTTTGACCGGCACGGCGATCCTTATCGAATACGCCATCGCCCCTGCCGCCATCGCGGTGTTCATCGGCGCCTACTGCCAATCGCTGTTCGGTATCGGCGGCTGGATGATCTACCTGGCGTTCTACATCGTGTTCATCAGCATCCACATTTTCGGCGTGGGTGAGGCACTGAAGCTGATGTTCATCATCACCGCCATCGCCGCCATTGCCCTGGCCGTATTCCTGATAGGCATGGTGCCCCATTTTGATGCAGCCAACCTGTTCGACATCGCCAAAACGGACGCCGTCGGCGCCAGCAGCTTCCTGCCGTTTGGCTATGTCGGCGTGTGGGCAGCCATCCCCTACGCCATCTGGTTCTTCCTTGCCGTCGAAGGCGTGCCGCTGGCCGCAGAAGAAACCAAGAACCCCAAGCGTGACCTGCCTCGCGGCCTGATCGGCGCCATGCTGGTACTGCTGGCCTTCGCCTTGCTGATCCTGGTGGTCGGCCCGGGCGGCGCAGGCTCCGAGGCGCTGAAGGCCTCCGGTAACCCGCTGGTCGAAGCCCTGTCGAAGGCCTACGGCGGCTCCACCTGGATGGGCGGCTTCGTCAACCTGGTCGGTCTGGCCGGGCTGATCGCCAGCTTCTTCTCGATCATCTATGCCTATTCCCGGCAGATCTTCGCCCTGTCCCGCGCCGGTTACCTGCCGCGCAAATTGTCGGAAACCAACAAAAGCAAGGCCCCGGTAATGGCCTTGGTCATCCCGGGCATCATCGGCTTTGCCCTGTCGCTGACGGGCCAGGGTGACTTGCTGATCCTGGTGGCAGTGTTTGGCGCTACCCTGTCTTACGTGCTGATGATGGCTGCGCACATCACCCTACGCATCCGCCGGCCAAAGATGGAACGCCCCTACCGCACCCCGGGTGGCATCTTTACTTCCGGCCTGGCGCTGGTGCTGGCGTGTATCGCCGTGGTCGCCGGATTCCTGGTTGACCCGCGGGTAGTCATTGGCGCTGCAGTGATCTATGCGGTATTAATTGCCTACTTTGCTTTCTACAGCCGCCACCACCTGGTTGCGGGCACACCGGAAGAGGAATTCGCCGCGATCCAGAAGGCCGAAGAGGCCCTGCACTGATCGCCGCCACCCGCCGCGGGGCAACCCGCGGCTCTGGAGATTCTGTATGGCAAGTTTCGTACACACGGTCGGCCACCTGGTCTACCGCTTCGACAGCCTCAAGGACGTGATGGCCAAGGCCAGCCCGGCACGCTCCGGGGACTGCCTGGCAGGCGTGGCGGCCAGCAACGACGGCGAGCGTGTCGCCGCGCAGATGGCGTTGGCCAATATTCCGCTGACGCACTTTCTCAATGAAGCACTGATCCCTTACGAAGCAGATGAAGTGACCCGCCTGATCATCGACACCCACGATGCCCAGGCCTTCGCCCCGGTCAGCCACCTGACCGTGGGTGGTCTGCGCGACTGGCTGCTGAGCGAGGAAGCCAACGAAGACAGCCTGCGCGCCCTGGCGCCCGGGCTGACCCCGGAAATGGCCGCTGCCGTGTCGAAGATCATGCGCGTGCAGGACCTGGTGCTGGTGGCGCAGAAAATCCGCGTGGTCACCCGGTTCCGCGGCACCATGGGCCTGCGCGGGCGCCTGTCGACCCGGCTGCAACCCAACCACCCGACAGACGAACCGGCCGGTATTGCCGCCAGCATTCTCGACGGTTTGCTGTACGGCAACGGCGACGCCATGATCGGCATCAACCCGGCCACCGACAGCATCGCTTCGATTTGCGCCCTGCTGGAAATGCTCGACGCCATCATCCAGCGCTACGACATCCCCACTCAGTCCTGCGTGCTGACCCACGTCACCACCTCGATCGAAGCGATCAACCGTGGCGTGCCACTAGACCTGGTGTTCCAGTCCATCGCTGGCACAGAGGCGGCCAACGCCAGCTTCGGCATCAACCTGAACGTGTTGCAGGAAGGCTACGAAGCAGGTCTGTCGCTAAAACGTGGCACCCTCGGGCAGAACCTGATGTATTTCGAAACCGGCCAGGGCAGCGCGCTCTCGGCCAACGCCCACCACGGCGTCGACCAGCAGACCTGCGAAACCCGCGCCTATGCCGTGGCCCGTCACTTCAAGCCGTTTCTGGTCAACACCGTGGTCGGTTTCATTGGCCCGGAATACCTGTACAACGGCAAGCAGATCATCCGCGCCGGCCTCGAAGACCATTTCTGCGGCAAACTGCTGGGCGTGCCGATGGGTTGCGATATCTGCTACACCAACCATGCCGAAGCCGATCAGGACGACATGGACACCTTGCTGACGCTGCTGGGTGTGGCCGGCATCAACTTCATCATGGGCATCCCCGGCTCCGACGACATCATGCTCAACTACCAGACCACCTCGTTCCATGACGCGCTGTACGCGCGCCAGACCCTGGGCCTGAAGCCTGGGCCGGAATTCGAGGCATGGCTGGCCCGCACCGGCATTTTCACCCAGGCCGACGGCCGGGTGCGTTTCGGTGACAACCTGCCGCCGGCCTTCCGCCAGGCCTTGGCACAGCTTGCATAGGGATGACCATGGACCATCGCACGCCTACCCCCGACAACCCTTGGCTGGCCCTGCGCAACCTGACCCCGGCGCGCATCGCCCTGGGCCGCACTGGCACCAGCCTGCCGACCGGGGCGCAGCTGGACTTCCAGTTCGCCCATGCCCAGGCACGTGATGCCGTGCACCTGGCTTTCGACCACGCCGGCCTGGCCAGCCAGCTCAGTGACCGCGGGCGCGAAAGCCTGGTGTTGCACAGCGCGGCCAGCGACCGCCACCAGTACCTGCAGCGGCCGGACCTTGGCCGCCGGCTGAACGAAGACTCGATTGCGACCCTTCGCCAGCACGTCCAAGCCAACCCAGGCGGCGTCGACCTGGCCATCGTGGTGGCTGACGGCCTCTCGGCACTGGCCGTGCATCGCCACACGCTACCGTTCCTGACCCGCTTCGAGGAACAGGCTGCCGCCGACGGCTGGACCAGCGCCCCGGTGGTGCTGGTGCAGCAGGGCCGTGTGGCAGTTGCCGACGAGGTCGGCGAGCTGCTGGGCGCCCGGATGACAGTGATGCTGATCGGCGAGCGCCCGGGGCTGAGCTCGCCCGACAGCCTTGGCCTGTACTTCACCTATGCCCCCAAGGTCGGCCTGACCGATGCCTACCGCAACTGCATTTCCAATATCCGCCTGGAGGGGCTGAGCTATGGCATGGCGGCGCACCGCTTGTTGTACTTGATGCGCGAAGCCTGCCGGCGCCAACTTTCCGGGGTGAATCTGAAGGACGAAGCAGAGGTCCACAGCCTGGAGAGTGAAGACAGCGCCAGCCAAAAAGGTAACTTCCTGCTCGGCAAAGGGTAAAAAACCTGTCACGGAAGGCGGATTGCACTTGTGCCGTGCATTGGGGCAGCATGCCCTTGAACGCTGCTGGCATTCCGCTGTTTTCCAAATGGACTCTGAGGGCCGCACATGCGCATCATCAAGGCAACCCTGGAACACCTCGACCTGATCACGCCGTTGTTCGTCAAATACCGTGAATTCTATGGGCAGTTGCCCTACCCCGACAGCTCGCGCAGCTTTTTGGAAAAGCGACTGAAACGGGATGAATCGGTGATTTACCTGGCACTTCCGGATGATGACGACGGCAAACTGCTGGGCTTTTGCCAGCTGTACCCGAGCTACTCGTCGCTGTCGTTGAAGCGGGTATGGATTCTCAACGATATCTATGTAGCTGAGGACTCCCGGCGCATGCTGGTGGCCGACCACCTGATTCGCGAGGCGAAGAAAATGGCCAAAGAGACCAATGCTGTGCGCATGCGGGTGTCGACCAGCGCGAACAATGAAGTTGCGCACAAGACTTACGAATCCATCGGTTTTCGCGAGGATACCGAGTTCAAGAGCTACATCCTGCCGATCAGTCAGGATTGACCGGCACCGACCTCTTAGCGGGCGTGCCCGCTAAGAGGCTGATGAAGGAATCCCCCTCTACCGTAACCCCCCGCTACAAACTCCTCGGGCATGATCCTCACTTAGCCGTATAATGGCGCACCTGTCATGTGTGAAAATTTACCCCTCCCCCGGTAACCAAGCCTACGCCCAAGAACACAGGTGCTGTACATGGATTTCAACCCGCTGGACCTTATCCTGCATCTCGATGCCTACCTCGATCTGCTGGTCACCAATTACGGTCCCTGGATCTACGCCATCCTGTTCACCGTGATCTTCTGCGAAACCGGCCTGGTAGTCATGCCATTCCTGCCGGGCGACTCGCTGCTGTTCATCGCCGGCGCCGTTGCGGCGGGTGGTGGCATGGACCCGGTGCTGCTGGCCGGCCTGCTGATGGCCGCTGCAATCCTGGGCGACAGCACCAATTACGTGATCGGCCGAACGGTCGGCGAGCGGTTGTTCAACAACCCCAACTCCAAGATCTTCCGCCGCGACTACCTGCAGCGTACCCACGATTTCTATGAACGCCATGGCGGCAAGACCGTGACCATGGCGCGCTTTCTGCCTATCTTGCGTACCTTTGCACCGTTCGTCGCGGGCATCGCTCACATGCACTACCCACGCTTCCTCGGCTTCAGCGTTGCCGGTTCGCTGCTATGGGTCGGCGGCCTGGTCACCTTGGGCTACTTCTTCGGCAACGTCCCGTTCATCAAGCAGCATCTGTCGCTGATGGTGGTGGGCATCATCATCCTGTCGCTGGTGCCGATGATCATCGGCTTGCTGCGTGGCCGCCTGGGCCGTACGGCCAAGGCTCACTGAACAAACAGGTAAAGAACAAACGGCATGTGGTCATTCAGCGCCTGGCGGCGCAAGCGTACTCTGGCGCGCTACCCGATCACGCCACAGCAATGGCAGGCCGTACGCGAGCGGCTGCCGATGCTGGACGGCATCAGCGACGCTGAAGACCACTGGCTGCGCGAAGCCTGCATCCTGTTCCTGCTCGACAAGCACCTCACCTGCCTGCCCGGTGTCGAGCTGGACGACGAGCAGCGCCTATTGCTGGCTGCCCAGGCACAGTTACCGCTGCTTCACCTGGGTGAGCTGAACTGGTACCAAGGCTTCCACGAAATCATTCTGTACCCCGACGACTTCAAGAGCCCCCAGCGCCACCGCGATGCCAGTGGCGTGGAGCATGTGTGGGACGGCGAACACAGCGGCGAGGCGTGGCAGCAGGGGCCGATCATCCTGGCCTGGAACGGCGTGCTGGCCAGTGGTGGCTGGGAGGCCTACAACCTGGTCATCCATGAGCTGGCACACAAGCTCGACATGCTCAATGGCGATGCCAACGGCCTGCCACCGTTGCACAGCGGCATGCCAGTTGATGAGTGGGCAAGCGCCATGCAGCAGGCTTACGACGATCTCAACCAGCAACTGGACGCCAACCCCGACGCCGAAACTGCCATCGACCCTTACGCTGCGGAAAACCCGGCAGAGTTCTTTGCCGTTACCAGCGAGTACTTCTTTAGTGCCCCCGACCTGCTTCATCAGGCTTATCCACAGGTCTACCACCAGTTGTCGCTGTTCTACCGGCAAGACCCGCTGGCGCGCCTGTGCCGGCTGCAGGCGGAACATCCCGAGTACCGCGAAAGCCAAGCCTGACGGGCCCGCACATCAGGCCAAGCGTGGCATGCCCCGGCAGAATGTGCCTATAATCGCCGCCACTTTTTGGTCAAACACGGGGGCACTGCCCAATGAGCTACAGCAAGATTCCGGCGGGCAAAGACCTGCCGAACGACATCTACGTCGCCATCGAGATCCCGGCCAACCACGCGCCGATCAAATACGAAATCGACAAGGACAGCGACACACTGTTCGTCGACCGTTTCATGGCTACCCCAATGTTCTACCCAGCCAACTATGGCTTCATCCCGAACACCCTGGCTGACGACGGTGATCCGCTGGACGTGCTGGTGGTTACCCCTTACCCGGTGGCCCCAGGCTCGGTTATCCGCGCCCGTCCGGTCGGTGTGCTGAACATGACCGACGACGGTGGCGGCGACGCCAAGGTCGTCGCTGTTCCTCACGACAAGCTGTCGCAGCTGTACGTCGACGTCAAGGAATACACCGACCTGCCAGCCCTGCTGATCCAGCAGATCGAGCACTTCTTTGCCAACTACAAAGATCTCGAGAAGGGCAAGTGGGTCAAGATCGAAGGCTGGGAAGGCGCCGACGCCGCCCGTGCCGCGATCACCAAATCGGTCGCTGCCTACAAGGGCTGATTCCGACTGCAGAAAAAACCCCGCTTTGGCGGGGTTTTTTTATGCCTGAATGGGCAACGCGCGCATTACCGAGAATAAATCCTACACAGTCCTACGCTAGCATCCTACAAGCAGCCTATTTTCTTACAAGTTCAATCAACATCCGGTTCATATCCTTGCTGACAACTCGCCGCTACACTCGCTGCCATGAACACTTCCGGCGACCGACTCAGAGCCCTGCTCCATGAATGTGGCCTGACCCCTTCCGATTTCGCCGCTCAGCGCAGCGTCACAGCACAGCACGTCAACAACTGGTTCAAGCGCGGTGTGCCTTTGGCCCGGCTGGACGAACTGGCCGATTTGTTCTGTGTACACCGCCGTTGGCTGCGCACCGGTGAAGGTCCCAAACACCCCCACCCGCTCCTGCGTAACGGCTGTCCACGGCCAGCGCCCGCCAACCCGCTTACCCCGCTTTCGGAACATCGTGGCCGGGTACTGAAGGTGCCCTACTACGAAGTGCACAACGGCTTGCTGTCGCCGGTGGGCAGCAAGCACCTGCGCTTGCCGGCAAACACCCTGAAGGGCTTGGGTGTGCAAGCCGGCAACGCAATCTGCCTGGCAATGCCGGCCAGCAACATGCTCCCGCTGATTCCGCTGGAAGCTACCCTGGCCATCGACCTGGGCATGACCAAGGTGGTCGAGGGCGAAACCTATGCCCTGCTGCAAAACGGCATGCTCAGGGTGAACAACCTCAGTCTTGGCCCGCACGAAACCCTGTACCTGCACAGCCATGACCGGCGCAACTACGCGGTCGAACGCTACACCCCTGCTCAGCGCCAGGCGCAGGGCCTGGAAATTCTTGGCTGGGTGTTCCATTGGTCACATTTGCGCCAGCAGCGGCCCAGTTGAAGCACCCTGCGCAATTTTTTGCTGGGCATCCTGCGCCCGCCCTTGTATGCTACGCCGCACATTAAGCCCCGACCGGCGCAAGCCGCGGTCCAGAGGGCTCGGCGATATCCCACACGGGCATCTGCCATCTCTTTCAGGCCCTTGATGGCCACACAGTTAAGGCGATTGCGGCTTACCATAAATTAGTCGGAAGCGTCCCCGAGAAGCCGGCCACAAGCCGGCTTTTTAATTTAACAAACCTTCAAAAACAGCATTCACAACCCGCGGGTTTCCAACCCCTACCTCCGTGCATAGAACGCAGCCCTTTGCGCCTCCCGCTCTGCTCAGCCCCCCGCTGTTTGAAGGGCAGCCCGCAACCTATCCTGGTGTGTCTGTTTCTTCTTGTAACGCATATAAACATCAAATTGATATTTCGAAATCTTCCAATGGGGCGGTTTTTTCGAAGGTGGGTGTTTCGCTCTTGACTATAATTAAACGATTAGATGTATGCCACACGTGCAGCTATCATTAGAGATTGCTTAATAATAATATTTAATCTGTAACGGCTTGGTGTATTGATGAGGACTTAGCATGAACGCCTTATTGAAAGAGCTGCACGCCTATCATCATGAGGTGGCTACCAAAATTACTCAGATCAAAGAGTTACTGGAGAGGATTAGGCACGGATCTGCGGGTGCCGATGACCGCAAGCTGTTGTTTAAGCAACTGGAAGCCTTGCATGGCGATGCAGAGCGGCACCACCATGAAAATGAAGAGCTTATTCGGCTGGCCTTGCTGGCAACCGAAGCCCCGATCCACCAACGGGTCATGGCTATCGAGCAAGATCATCAAGCCTTCAAGCGAATTGCCGGACAACTCAAGATGTTGGAGCAGTCAACGCAGGAAGCGAGAGTAATCGCTGATACGATCGAAGACTTCATCAAGAAATACTATGATCATATGGATGCCGAGGAGAATATTTTCTTTCCGGTGGCAGACAAGTGGGTATCAGAAATTCAATGGCGGGACATAAAGCGCCAGTGGCATTGATCGAATGCTTTAAGTATATTGCATTAAAACCAGATCACTGTTTAACGCCGTGACTTTACCGTCACTGACAATGCATACACCCTGTAGGATTACTTATATATAGTTACACACGGGGTGATTTGTGAGCATTATAACTTTCAATGGCCTGGGGCACGGCCCCATACTGGCCACTTCCCTGCGCAGGGCAATCGAAGGCGTACTTGGCCAGCGACTGCCCTGCCTTGGTCAAATCAAGGTTGCGCGTACTTGAGCACGTACAGGCACAGCTCGCGATAGACATCGACAGGCAACTGCGACATCAGCTTCTGAGCCTGACCGAGGGTTTTGCAATTGAGTTCGGCCATCGTCCGACGGTGTTCTGAACCCAGCAGGCCGGCATGCACCACCTGCGCATACTGAATATAGGAACAGGGGAAATCGGCCTGGGGACTGCGCTGGACCTTGAAGTTGATCTTCAGGTCCGCCCCGCGGAAGAATGCCCTGCCCTGGTAGGTCTGCTGGGGCACGAGGAGCCCTTTTTCAGGACAGGTGCTGTGACAGACCGGCAGGCTATTCCTGTCCGTCTCCAGGCCACGTCGATAGATCACGATTTCGGAACCCGGCACCTCGATACAGGCGTTTTCGAAAGCATCGATGATAGACCTGCCATTGATTTGCGCCTCTTCGATCTGCGTCAGGCTGACCACACGCTCGATCTCATGATTGCCAACGCTGTTGACCACACGGTCCAGGGTCGACCAGTGACTGAACTCTTTCTGGCACGCTATCAGATGGACCTCGCTCTGATAGCCCTGCCGGGCGGCTTCAGGTGGAAAATCAGCGAAATGAGGGCTGTCGAGGGCGGTCTCCATGATGATGTTGTATTTGTTTTCCATCGCATACGTGCAAATCATTGCCCCCAGGCGCCAGATGAACGACTCGGTATGCTCATAGACATGCAGCACGCCTTTGTCTTCCATCGCCCGATAATGAGGGTGCAGCTCACGAAAATGGGTTTCGTAAAGGCGAACATAATTGTCGTACCGCCCGCTCTTCAGCAGCGTGTTTTCCAGCAAGTACGTCTTACCCGAGCCCTGTGCACCGGCAATGATGAGCATTTTGGGCTTGAGCACGCCGTCGACGTAGTCGCGCTTCTTGTCGAACAATGTGTCGACGACTTTCCTGAATGCGAGATGGAGATCGGTATCGGTAAAAGGATAGAGAGAGGACATGACGGTTCGTTTCCTGGGTTTGCCAATGTGACCGTCACGAAGGTAGGCGCTGCGGCAGGTGAAAAGGGGTAGATGGTTACTGCTGCAAGTCTCATCGAAGGTAGTAGAGCAGCGGGTTGCCAGTGAGGCGGCACTGTGCTGTATGCTTGGGCGGTCTTCAGGGCGGGGTGAAAGTCCCCACCGGCGGTAAATCGAAAGATGAGCCCGCGAGCGCCCCGACCATGTCGGGGGTCAGCAGATCTGGTGCAACTCCAGAGCCGACGGTCATAGTCCGGATGAAAGAAGGCGTTATGCAGGGGCCATCCGGGCGCCCTTGCGCGCGCATTTTGTTCGCCCCGAGACGTTCATCGATCATTCACGAGGAGCGTTTCATGTTCACCCAGCACCCCGCGCAATTCCCCAATGTTTCCGCCGCCATCGCCGCCTTCCAGGCCGGGCGCCCTGTACTGTTGCTCGACGATGACGACCGCGAGGACGAAGCGGACATCATTGCCGCCGCCGAGAACATTTCGCTGCAGACCATGGCCATGATGATTCGCGATTGCAGCGGCATCGTCTGCCTGTGCCTGGACGAAGCCACCGTCGACGAACTGCAGCTGGCGCCCATGGTGCAGAATAATCAGGCCAGGCACGGCACCGGTTTCACCGTTACCATCGAAGCGGCCGAAGGTATCACCACAGGGGTTAGTGCCCAGGACCGCATCACCACCATTGGCGCAGCACTGCGCTCCAGCGCCGAACAGCGCCATATCGTCAGCCCGGGGCATGTTTTTCCGCTGCGCGCCCGCAATGGCGGGGTGCTGACCCGCCGTGGGCACACCGAAGGCTCGGTAGACCTGGCGCGCCTGGCCGGCCTGCGCCCGGCAGCGGTCTTGTGCGAACTGATGAACCCCGATGGCACTATGGCCCGTGGTGAGCAGGTGGCGGTATATGCACGGCAGTACAATTTGCCGGTGCTGACCATCGAGGAACTGGCGCGGTACCGTGAAGCGATGGTGGAACGGGAAGCTGCTACGGCTTGATGGTTTTCTGCGCCTGACTTGAGGTAGATGGCGGCGCTGAAATCGAGCGCCGCCTGCGCGGCGCATCGCGAGCAAAGCTCGCTCCTACATTTTTTCGGGCCAGAAACATCTGTGCTGCGCGTGATCGCCTTGTTTGTTTCATACAGTATCGAGGTTCGCCCCAGAAGCCTGCTCCACACAAGTTTGCTCCCCCCGCCCCGCTCTGCTAGTGTCGCGCCGTTCTGAATGCCACCGAGACAGTCGCCATGGCCCGCAAAAAAGCCTCCCTCGATTTCGAGCAATCCCTCGCAGACCTGCAAGCACTGGTCGAGCGCCTGGAGAACGGCGAGTTGTCGCTGGAAGAGTCGCTGGCCGCCTTCGAACAAGGCATCGCCCTGACCCGTGATTGCCAGGGCGCCCTGGCCCAGGCCGAACAGAAGGTGCAAATTCTGCTGGAGCGCGACGGCGAACTGGCTGCCCAGCCCTTCGACGCGGAGCCCGAAGCATGATTGGCACCTACCAGGCCAGTTGCCAGGCGCGCGTCGACGCAGCCCTCGAACCGCTGTTCATCGCCCCGACCAAAGAGCTGGAACGCCTTTACGCCGCCATGCGCTACAGCGTGATGAACGGCGGCAAACGCGTGCGCCCGTTGCTGGCCTACGCGGCCTGCGAAGCCTTGGGCGCCCCGGCCGAGCAGGCCAACGGTGCAGCCTGCGCGGTCGAGCTGATCCATGCTTACTCGCTGGTACATGACGACCTCCCGGCCATGGACGACGACGATTTGCGTCGCGGCCAGCCAACCACCCACAAGGCTTTTGACGAAGCGTGCGCCATCCTTGCTGGCGACGGTTTGCAGAGCCTGGCTTTCAGTGCCCTGCTCGACCCATGCCTGAGCCCGCAGATCGACAGCATTCGCCTGGCCATGGTTCAGGTACTGTCCAAAGCTGCCGGCCCGGCCGGCATGGTCGGCGGCCAGGCCATCGATCTCGGTTCGGTGGGCCAGAAGCTGGACCAGCAGGCATTGGCGTTCATGCACCGGCACAAGACCGGCGCGCTGATCGAAGCCAGCGTACGCCTCGGCGCCCTGGCCAGCGCCCGCGCCGAACCGGCACGGCTGGATGCCCTGCAGACATATGCACAGGCCATTGGCCTGGCATTCCAGGTGCAGGACGACATCCTCGACGTGGAAAGCGACACCGCCACCCTGGGCAAACGCCAAGGTGCAGACATAGCGCGTGACAAACCGACCTACCCGGCCCTGCTGGGCCTGGAAGCCGCCAAAGCCTATGCAATCGAACTGCGCGACCAGGCGCTGGCCGCACTGCAAGGGTTCGGCGAAACGGCCGAACCGCTGCGGGCTTTGGCGCGTTACATCGTCGAACGCCGTAACTAAACAGCTTCACCTATCCCCGTAGGATCGGGTTTACCCGCGAATGCGATCTTGAATTTGCCAACGCATTCGCGGGTAAACCCGCTCCTACAGGGGGCCGCGTAACCTGTGGTCGAATGGGCACTTTTCCCACAATGGGGTAAACTGCCGCGTCTTCACACACCTATAACGACTCGCCTGATGCCCACGACGTTTCAAGAGATCCCCCGCGAACGCCCGGTCACGCCGTTGCTCGACCGCGCTGACACGCCTGCCGGCCTGCGCCGGTTGGCCGAAGCCGACCTGGAGACGCTGGCCGACGAACTGCGCCAGGAACTGCTCTACACCGTCGGGCAGACCGGTGGGCACTTTGGTGCCGGCCTGGGCGTGATCGAGCTGACCATCGCCCTGCACTACGTGTTCGACACCCCGGACGACCGGCTGGTGTGGGACGTGGGGCACCAGGCCTACCCGCACAAGATCCTCACCGGGCGCCGTAACCGCATGCTCAGCCTGCGCCAGAAGGACGGCATCGCGGCCTTCCCGCGCCGCAGCGAAAGCGAGTACGACACCTTTGGCGTTGGCCACTCCAGCACCTCGATCAGCGCCGCGCTGGGCATGGCCATTGCTGCCCGCCTGCAGAACAGCGCGCGCAAGTCGATCGCGGTGATCGGTGATGGCGCGCTGACCGCCGGCATGGCATTCGAGGCGTTGAACCACGCCCAGGAAGTCAATGCCGACATGCTGGTGATCCTCAACGACAATGACATGTCGATTTCGCGCAACGTCGGCGGCCTGTCCAACTACCTGGCCAAGATCCTCTCCAGCCGCACCTACGCGAGCATGCGCGAAGGCAGCAAGAAAGTGCTGTCGCGACTGCCAGGTGCCTGGGAAATCGCCCGTCGCACCGAGGAGTACGCCAAGGGCATGCTGGTGCCAGGCACGCTGTTCGAAGAGCTGGGCTGGAACTACATCGGCCCGATCGACGGCCACGACCTGCCCACCATGATTGCCACTCTGCGCAACATGCGTGATCTGAAGGGCCCGCAGTTCCTGCATGTGGTCACCAAGAAGGGCAAAGGCTTCGCCCCTGCCGAGATCGACCCGATCGGCTACCACGCCATCACCAAGCTGGAGCCGGCCAACAAGCCCGCCGCGCCGAAGAAAGCCAGCGGCCCGAAATATTCCGCGGTGTTCGGCCAGTGGCTGTGCGACATGGCCGCCGCCGACAACCGCCTGGTGGGCATTACCCCAGCGATGAAGGAAGGCTCGGACCTGGTCGACTTCAGCGAGCGCTACCCTGAGCGCTACTTCGACGTTGCGATCGCAGAGCAGCATGCCGTGACCCTGGCGGCCGGCATGGCCTGCGAGGGCAGCAAGCCGGTGGTGGCGATTTACTCCACCTTCCTGCAGCGTGCCTACGACCAGCTGATCCACGACGTGGCGGTGCAGAACCTCGACGTGCTGTTCGCCATCGACCGTGCCGGCCTGGTCGGCGAGGATGGCCCGACCCACGCCGGCAGTTACGATCTGTCGTACCTGCGCTGTATCCCAGGCATGCTGGTGATGACCCCCAGCGACGAGAACGAGCTGCGCAAGATGCTCACCACCGGCCACCTGTACAACGGCCCGGCAGCTGTACGGTACCCGCGTGGTACCGGCCCGAATGCGCCGATCAGCGGTGACCTGCAACCACTGGAGATCGGCAAGGGTGTGGTCCGCCGCCAGGGCGAGAAAGTGGCCCTGCTGGTGTTCGGCGTACAACTGGCCGAGGCCATGCAAGTGGCCGAACAGATCAACGCCACAGTGGTCGACATGCGCTTCGTCAAGCCGCTGGACGAGGCACTGGTGCTGGAGCTGGCAGGCAGCCATGAGTTGCTGGTAACCATCGAAGAAAACGCCATCATGGGTGGCGCGGGCGCTGCTGTGGGTGAGTTCCTTGCCAGCCAGGCAGTGCTCAAGCCGCTTCTGCACCTGGGGCTGCCGGATATCTATGTCGAGCATGCCAAGCCTGCGCAAATGCTGGCTGAGTGCGGGCTGGATGCGGCCGGGATCGAGGCCTCGGTGAAGGCCCGCATGGCCAGGCTCGGCCTCTAGGGCTCTTTCGCGGGTGCCCCGCTCCTACAGGGACTGCACAGTGCTCAAGATCTGTGGAAGTCCTGTGGGAGCGGGTTGACCCGCGAATGCTTTGGAACTGCCCATGAAGAAGTCTGCCTGCGCCGCAATTCTCTGCGCTCCAACATTCCTTCTGGCCGCTGAACGCGACGACGCCCTCAAGCTCCCCGACGTGCTGATCAGCGCCAGCCGCCAGGTCGAGTCGCGTACCGCCACCAGTGCTGCAAACACGGTTTTCACCCGCTCCGACATCGACCGCCTGCAACCCACCAGTGTCACCGACCTGCTCTCCCGCGTACCGGGCGTGCAAGTGGCCCCCACCGGTGGCCGTGGCAGCCTGCCTGGCATCTTTATCCGTGGCACCAAGGCGGCGCAAAGCCTGGTGCTGGTCGATGGCGTACGCATCGCCAATGCCACTTCGGGCGACAGCGGCCTGCAGTTTCTGGACGTCGACCAGATCGAGCGGGTTGAAGTGCTGCGTGGCTCGCGCTCGGCAATGTACGGTAGCGATGCCATTGGTGGGGTGATCCAGATCTTCACCCGACGCAGTAGTGGCCCCGGCCTGCAGCCACGCCTGCGCATGGCCGCCGGCAGCAACCAGACATTCCAACGCAGCCTGGGGCTTTCTGGCGGCAACGACACGACTCGCTTCAACCTTGGCGCCAGCCTGGATGAAACAGCCGGCATTGACTCGACCGGGCCATCCTTCGCCAGCGATGGTGACCACGACGCCTACCGCAACAAGGCGTTGAACCTTAGCCTGAGCCATACCTTCGGTGAGCGCTTCGAAGCCGGCCTGAACCTGCTCGATAGCCGTGGTCGCAGCGAGTACGACAACCCGTTCGGCGGCTTCGACCCCGTGACCTTCGAGAGCTTCGGTCAACAACCCTACACCGACTTCAGCGTCAGCAGCCTGGGCAGTTACGTTGACGTTCAGTTCACCGAAGCCTGGCATTCACGCCTAGAACTGGCACATAGCGAGAACCGTGACGACAAACGCGACAAACTCAGCGCTGAGCGCTTCGTGTTCAACACCTACCGCGATCAGGCTACCTGGCAGAACGACTTGGCCTTTGGCGAGCAGAACACAGTACTGATCGGTGGCGACTGGTACGAAGACCGCGTACACGGCAGTACCGATTTCACTGAGGACAGCCGCTGGAACCGTGCCGTGTTCGCCCAGCACCGCTATCAGGGCAAGCAGTTCTCCACTGAGCTGGGCGTGCGCCATGACCGCAACCAGCAGTTTGGTGGCCAGACCACCTGGAGCGGCAGCCTGACCGTACCGCTGAACGCGCACAACGATGTGCTGCTTTCCTACAGTGAAGGCTTCCGTGCTCCAACATTCAACGACCTGTATTACCCACAGTTCAGCAACCCGAATCTGGACCCAGAGCACTCCAGAAGCTACGAGCTGCAATGGCGCAGCCAGCTGACTGCAGAGAGCCGGCTGGAGACTTCGCTGTACCGCACCGACCTGCGCGACGCGATCATCTTTGGCCAGGACTCGATACCCCGAAACGTCGCCTCGGCACGAATCAATGGCGTGGAAATGGCGCTGGCGCAGCAATGGGGCGCCTGGCACAGCCAGCTTGGCCTGGCGCTGATCGACCCCCGCGACCGCGACACTGGCCACACCCTCGCACGCCGCGCCCGCCGCACCATGAGCCTGGACCTGGACCGTGAGTTCGGGCGCTTCAGCGTGGGCGCCAGCTGGCAGGCGGTCAGCAGCAGTTATGACGATGAGGCCAACCGCAACCGCATCGGTGGCTATGGTCTGCTGGGATTGCGCGGCAGTTGGGCGGCTAGCGACGACCTGAAACTCGAAGCCAAACTGGATAACCTGCTGGACCGCAGCTACAGCCGCGCCCTTTACAGCTACGAGGGTGCGTATCACCCTTACCGCGAAGAGGGCCGCACTGTACTCTTGAGCATCACCTGGACCCCGGCGCTTTAGCGTCCAGCAACGCACACAAGCGGGCGGTGGCTTCGATCATCTGCCCGCTGGGGCGCTCCAGCCCTTTGTCCGGCACCACCAGCAGGCGACCATCAGCAACCGCTCGAATCTGCGGCCAGGCTTTCCAGCTGGCCAATTGCGCCTCATCGGCTGCCAGGATGACCTGCGGATTACGCAGCAGCACGGACTCCACATTCACCTGTGGCGCCGGCTGGCCAAGGTCGGCGAACACATTGCGCGCCCCGCACACGGCCAGGGCGTCGGTCACCACCTGGCGGCCACCGAGCGTGTACAACGGCCGATCCCAGACTTGATAGAACACCTGCAAGGGTTCATCACGCCGATACTGCTGGCGCAGCTGCTGCAGCCGCTCACGAAGGGCTCGCGCGTATGAATGGCCTTGCTCGGCACGCCCGATACGCCCGGCAATGGCCTCGATCTGCTCGATCAGCTGGCTGATGTCGTGGGGTTCGGCGCTGAAGGTGGCGATACCCAGGCGCTTGAGCTGGTCGCGCTGGGCCGGTGGCACACTGCCTGGCCACAGCAGCAACAGGTCAGGGCGCAGGCTGAGCAGGCGCTCCATGTTCAGTTGCCCCTGGCGCCCGACCGAAGGCAAGTGGCGCAGCGCAGCCGGCCGTTCGCCGCCATCGAGCACGCCCACCAGCAGGTCGTCGGCCTGCAGCTCAAGCATGATCTCGCTCATAGAAGGGGCCAGACTGACAACACGCAGCGGTTCTGCAGCCAGCACGGTACAGGCGAACAACGCCAGCAGGCCAGGTAGCAG
This sequence comes from Pseudomonas sp. LTR0, assembly GCF_036630035.1. Taxonomy (NCBI): domain Bacteria; kingdom Pseudomonadati; phylum Pseudomonadota; class Gammaproteobacteria; order Pseudomonadales; family Pseudomonadaceae; genus Pseudomonas; species Pseudomonas sp. LTR0. The sequence continues at coordinate 531,070 of NZ_CP123734.1, read as the reverse complement.
TCGCATCAGCCTAACTGGCGCGGAATACGATAGAGGTACAGCACTACAACCGTCGACAGTGCGAGCAGAATCTGCGGCACAGCCTCCAGGCCGACCAGCACCGACAGTGCGGCGACCCAAGCCGGAAAGCAGGCATACAGCATGGCCATGCGCCGTACCCGCGCCAGTTCGATCCAGGCAGTGGGTTCTTCGCCCGTGCCAAGCACCTTGGAGGTGGCAATAAGTGCGCGCTTGTAGGCGCCGAAGCGCGGCAGGCTGAGAAACATGGTAGCCGCACCGGCGATGAACAGTGGCATGGCCAGCACCGGGATCAACGCATCGCCTCCCCCAAAGGCCCAAGCCATGACAGGCAGCGGCACCAGGCCCACCGCCAGGTACTGCCACCAAGCCAGGGCCAGGCGCCGCTTGACCTCGGCGCGGGTCACGCCTGGGGCACCTCGCCCTGGTGTTCATTGCCCAGCATGTGGCCCAACTTGCCGGCCTTGGTCGCCAGGTAGTAGCGGTTGTGCGGGTTATGCCCGGTGTGCAGCGGCACACGCTCGGCAACCACGATGTTCATGTCGGTCAGGGCTTTGACCTTGCGCGGATTGTTGGTCATCAGGCGCAGCGACTTCACGCCCAGGTGCTCGAGCATCGGCAGGCATATGGCGTAGTCACGCTGGTCGGCAGCAAAGCCCAGGCGTTCGTTGGCCTCTACGGTGTCGGCGCCGCCATCCTGCAGTTCGTAGGCGCGAATCTTGTTCAGCAAGCCAATGCCACGGCCTTCCTGACGCAGGTACAACAGCACCCCACGGCCTTCGCGGGCGATGGCCTGCAGCGCGGCTTCCAGCTGCGAGCCGCAGTCGCAGCGCTGGCTGAACAGTGCATCGCCGGTCAGGCACTCGGAATGCAGGCGCCCCAATACCGGCTGGCCGTCCGCGATATCACCCAGGCTGAGCACCACATGCTCACGGCCTGTGGCTTCGTCTAGGAAACCATGCATGGTGAAGGTCGCGAAGGGCGTCGGGAGTTTAGAGGCGGCAACAAAGACGACGGGCACGTTGTGCTCCTGGAATAAGTAGGAAATTTCTCGTGGGCCGATTGTATCAGCAGGTTGGGGGATGTGGGCTGGCTGTATACAGTGGGTTAAGATCGAAAAATTCGATACTTATTAAAAGCCACCCCTCAATCAAAAGCCCGCTGCCACAGCGGACCGCGCTATACCTTGATGTATTCAGTCTCAGTGCGGGCGACTATCCGCATTGAATGGATAGGGCTGTTTCCAGTGCTCGAAAATCGGCTTCAGCTCGCCGCTACGTACCAGCTCTTTCATGCGCTTGTCGAACAGGTCGCGCAGGGCCTTGGCTTGGTCGTTACGGGCGAAGGCCAGGTACAACGGCAACTCGGCCACATGAGTACGGCGGAAGCGCTCGGGCTGGGAGGCTTGCCCGAGCACGTAGTCGATCTCGGTCAGTGCATCGATGTAGTAGTCCACCCGGTCATGGTCGAGCATTGGCAAAATGCCCTCGCGACGCTGGATTTCGCGGAACTCGTGCACATTGGGCAAGTAGCTGCCGTAATCGTAACCACGCACCCAGGCCAACCGGTACTTGCCGATGGTCTCCAGGGTAGGCGCAGGTTTGCTGGCCAGCCCCAGGGCATAGATATGGTCCATATCGAAGTGCCAGCGCGGGTACAGATTGTAGTCGTTCTCTTCCTTGTACGAGCCAACCCAGGCGTCAGCCTCGCCGCGCTTGACCAGGCCAACCGCCCGGCTGTAGGGCGCGCTCTGGGTAACCACCTTGACCCCGGCCGGCTCGAACACTTTGCGCAGCACATCCCAGGCTACCCCGGTACCGTCGGCGTTGGTGTAGTCGAGCCACTCCTCGCTAACCAGATGGATCTGTTTCGGCACGCCCTCGGCAGCCATTACCCACGGGGCAACACTCAGCAGCATTGCCAGCAGCACAGTCCTTATGGCCATTCACGCGCCCCCTGTTTCAGGCAACCGCCCACACCAGAACCTGCATGCCCAGCCAGGCAAACACGCCGGCCAGGATATCGTCGAGCATGATGCCGACGCCCCCGTGCACATGGCGGTCGATCCAGCGAATCGGCCACGGCTTTAGGATGTCGAAGAAGCGGAACAGCAGGAACCCTGCCAACAGCCACTGCCAGCCCTCCGGCACCAGCCAGAGGGTGATCCACATGCCGACAATCTCGTCCCAGACAATGCCTTCATGGTCGTGTACGCGCAAGTCATTGGCAACTTTGCCACACAACCAGAAGCCAAACAGCATGCTCACGCCGAGCAACAACCAGTAACCCCAGTCGGGCAGCATCTGCCACAGCGGGATGAACGGTATGGCCACCAGCGAGCCCCAGGTACCCGGCGCCTTGGGCAAGGTGCCAGAACCAAAGCCAAAAGCGATGAAGTGCCACGGGTTGCGCCAGACCGAAGGCGGAACGAACTCCGCAGGCACCTGATTGGGGTGATCGGTCACGGTATCTCCCTGAAGTGTTGATAGCCCCGCTGAACGGGAGTGATGTCCTGGCCCTGCGCGTCGCGCAAGGTCACGCCTTGCCCTTCGAGCACACGGCCGACGGTATGCACTTCGATAAAATCGAAGGCTGCCAAGGGCGCCAGCGCCTCTGGTGGCAAGGTGAAGGCCAGTACGTAGTCGTCGCCACCGGTAAGCGCCGCCTTCACCGCTGCTTCCCGGCCGAGGAAGGCCTCCAGAGCAGGAGACACTGGCACTTGCGCCAGGTTCACCTCCAACGCGACACCGGATGCCTTGGCAATATGCCCACAGTCGGCGAGCAACCCGTCGGAGATGTCCAGCGCCGCCGTGGCCCGGCCACGCAGCAGGGCACCGAGCGTGAGCTGCGGCATCGGTGACCAATAATGGGCCAGCAGCGGTTCGGCCTGCGCGGCAGGCGCCTCGCGCTCACCCAGCACCAGCGGCAATGCACCGGCGGCCTTGCCCAGCGAACCACCGACACACAACAGGTCACCCGGCCTTGCACCGCTGCGGCGCAAGGCCTGGCCAGCCGGCACGCGGCCGAACACGGTGACGGTGATACTCAGCGGGCCGCGCGTAGTGTCACCACCGATCAGGCTCATGCGGCAACGGTGGGCCATGCGACCAAGGCCGTCGGCATAGGCCGCCAGCCAGTCCGGGCCAACATCAGGCAGGGTCAGTGCGAGGGTGAAGCCGATTGCAGTCGCGCCCATGGCTGCCAGGTCACTGGCCGCCACAGCCAACGAACGCTGGCCGAGCAGCAACGGATCGCAAACAGCAGGAAAGTGCACCCCGGCGACCAGGGTATCGGTCGACACCGCCAGTTGCTCACCGGGGGGAAGGTCCAGCAGGGCGCAGTCGTCGCCGATACCCAGCGCCACGCCCTCGCCGCCCCGCGCACAGGGCGCCGCGGCGAAGTAATGGTTGATCAGCTCGAACTCACCCATGGCCAGGCAGCGCCAGGATCAGCGCTTGTTCGCCTTGACTTCTGCTTCACGCAGCGCCGGAGCGAGCTTGTCCAGTACGCCGTTGACGAACTTGTGGCCGTCAGTGGCACCGAAGACCTTGGCCAGTTCCACACCTTCGTTGATCACGACGCGGTACGGCACGTCGACGCGCTTGATCAGCTCCCAGGTGGACAGGCGCAGCACGGCCAGTTCGACCGGGTCGAGCTCTTCCAGTGCGATGGTCATGCAAGGCACCAGCGCCTTGTCGATTTCGCCCTTGATTGCCGGGACCCCATGCAGGATCTCGCGGAAATAGGCACCGTCGACATCGGTGAAATCGTTATCCACCCGGAACTGCGCTTCGATCTCGTTCAGCGAATGCTGGGCCATGTGCCACTGGTAGAGGGCCTGGGTCGCGAGCTTGCGGGCTTCGCGGCGCTTGGCGCTCTTCGAGGGCTTGCCGGCATCCGCAGGTTTTGGATCGCGCGGGTTGAAACGATCGCTTTCGTCGCTAATCACTTGGCCTCCAACTGCGCCAGCAGGCTGACCATTTCCAGTGCGGACAGGGCAGCTTCAGCACCTTTGTTGCCGGCTTTGGTGCCAGAACGCTCGATGGCTTGCTCGATGGAGTCGACGGTCAGTACGCCGAAGGCCACCGGAACACCGAACTCCATGGACACCTGGGCCAGGCCCTTGGTGCATTCGCCCGCCACGTATTCGAAATGCGGGGTACCGCCACGGATCACGGCGCCCAGGGCGATGATCGCGTCGTAGGCGCCTTGCTGGGCGACCTTCTGTGCCACCAGCGGGATCTCGAATGCACCCGGGGCACGGATGATGGTGATGTCGCTTTCGCTGACACCATGGCGTACCAGGGCGTCAACGGCACCGCTTACCAGGCTTTCGACAACGAAGCTGTTGAAGCGGCCAACCACCAAAGCATAGCGACCTTTGGGGGCGATGAAGGTACCTTCGATGGTCTTCAGGGTCATTCCGATATTCTCATCTTCAAGAGCGAGGCCGCATACAAGCGGCCTCGACAGGGGTCTGGACTCGAGCAGAGGGCGTCAATGCCGCCTCAAGTCACTCGGAGGGCACGTATTCTACAACTTCCAGATCGAATCCGGATATCGCGTTGAACTTCATAGGCGAACTCATCAGGCGCATCTTGCGCACGCCGAGGTCGCGCAGGATCTGCGAACCGGCACCCACAGTGCTGTAGGTGGTCGGTGCCTTGGTCGGCGCATCGCCCGCACTTTCGCGGATGTGCGCCAGCAGCACGTCGCCGTCCAGCGGATGGCCCAGCAGCAAGACCACACCGCTACCGGCCTCGGCCACGGCGGCCATGGCCGCGCGCAGGCTCCAGCGGCCTGGCTGCTTGACCAGCAGCAGGTCACGCAGTGGGTCCATATTGTGTACCCGTACCAAGGTCGGCTCTTCGGCGCAGATCTTGCCCAGGGTCAAGGCCATGTGCACGTCGCCTTCGACCGCGTCACGGTAGGTGACCAGGTTGAACTCACCCAGCTCGCTCTCCACCGATTGCTCGGAGACACGCTGCACGGTGCGCTCGTGGATCATGCGGTAGTGGATCAGGTCGGCGATGGTGCCGATCTTCAGGCCGTGCTCGGCGGCGAACACTTCCAGTTCGGCGCGGCGCGACATGGTGCCGTCGTCGTTCATCACTTCGCAGATCACGCCGCTTGGCTCGAAACCGGCCATGCGCGCCAGGTCACAGGCGGCTTCGGTGTGGCCGGCACGCGCCAGCGTACCGCCTGGCTGGGCCATCAGCGGGAAGATGTGACCTGGGCTGACGATGTCTTCGGCCTTGGCGTCCTTGGCAGCAGCAGCCTGCACAGTGCGTGCGCGGTCGGCGGCGGAAATACCGGTGGTGACGCCTTCGGCGGCTTCGATCGACACGGTGAACTTGGTGCCGAAGCCAGAGCCGTTGCGCGGTGCCATCAGCGGCAGCTTCAGCGTTTCGCAACGCTCGCGGGTCATCGGCATGCAGATCAGGCCACGGGCGTGCTTGGCCATGAAGTTGATGTGCTCGGGCAGGCAGCATTCGGCTGCCATGATGATGTCGCCTTCGTTCTCGCGGTCTTCGTCATCCATCAGGATGACCATTTTGCCCTGGCGGATGTCTTCGACCAGTTCTTCGATGCTGTTGAGCGCCACGCGGCACCCCCTTCTCAATCAGGATTTCAAGAAGCCATTGGCGGCCAGGAAGCTTTCGGTAATGCCACTGCCCTTGCTCGGTTCGGCGGCCTTGTCACCCAGTAGCAAGCGCTCCAGGTAACGGGCCAGCAGGTCGACCTCAAGGTTTACCCGACGCCCTGCACGGTAATCGGCCATGATGGTTTCGGACAGAGTGTGCGGGACAATGGTCAGCTCGAACTCGGCGCCATTGACCTCGTTGACCGTCAGGCTGGTGCCGTCGACGGTGATCGAACCCTTGTGGGCGATGTACTTGGCCAGTTCCTTTGGTGCACGCACGCGGAACTGGATGGCGCGAGCGTTATCGCTGCGCGAAATGATTTCGCCGACCCCGTCGACGTGGCCGCTGACCAGGTGCCCGCCCAGGCGGGTGGTGGGCGTCAGGGCTTTCTCCAGGTTGACCTTGCTGCCGCTCTTGAGGTCGATGAAGGCGGTACGCTTGAGGGTTTCGACGCTGACATCGGCCCAGAAGCCGTCGCCCGGCAGCTCTACGGCCGTGAGGCAAACACCGTTGACGGCGATGCTGTCGCCGAGCTTGACGTCCCCCAGATCGAGCTTGCCGGTCTCTACGTAGACGCGCACGTCACCACCCTTGGGGGTCAGACTGCGGATGGTGCCGATGGATTCGATGATGCCGGTGAACATGGGGTCTTCCTCAAAAACGGTTTGCGCGGGGCAAGCCCGGCATTATACGCCGGGCGCCGGCAGGGGGATGGCCGTGACCCGCCAGTCATCGCCCACTGCGCGCATTTCGGTAATTTTCAGCCGCGGGGCCTCGCTCATCTTTTCCAGTGGCCAGTCCAGCAATGGGCGGGCCTGGGAGCCGAGGAAAGTGCCGGCGACGAACAGCTGGAACTCATCGACCAGGCCCAGCCGGGCAAAGGCACCCACCAGGCCGGCACCAGCTTCCAGCAGGATTTCGTTTACGCCGCGGGCGGCCAGGGCCTGCATCAGCGCCGCAAGGTCGACCTGGCCATTGTCGCCCGGCAAGCTGAGCAATTCGTGGCCGGCAGCGGCATAGCGCGGGTCATCTGCGACAGCAGTCACCACAAGAGCCGGGCCGGCCTGGAAGAACGGCGCAGCCAGTGGCAGGCGCAGGCGGCCATCGATCAACACTCGCAAGGGTGTGCGGCTGAGTGCCAGGGCGGTGGTTTCGGCATCCAGGCCCAGCTCGGCGCCACGCACGGTCATGCGTGCGTTGTCTGCCAGTACACTGGCGGCGCTGGTCAGCACCACGCTGGAACGGGCGCGCAGGCGCTGTACCGCCGAGCGGGCGGCCGGGCCGGTGATCCACTGGCTTTCACCACTGGCCATGGCGGTGCGGCCATCCAGGCTCATGGCCAGCTTGGCGCGAACGAACGGCAGGCCGTGCTCCATGCGCTTGAGGAAGCCTGGGTTGAGGGCGCGAGCCTCGGCTTCGAGCACCCCGCTGGCCACTTCGATTCCGGCTTCGGCCAGGCGCCGCAGGCCCTGTCCCGCCACTTGCGGATTAGGGTCCTGCATGGCGGCTACTACACGCGCCACACCGGCCTTGACCAGCGCTTCGGCACACGGCGGCGTACGGCCATGGTGGCTGCATGGCTCCAGGGTGACGTAGGCACAAGCCCCGCGGGCAAGTTCACCCGCCTGACGCAGGGCATGCACTTCGGCATGCGGCTCGCCGGCGCGTACGTGCCAGCCTTCGCCAACCACCTCGCCATCACGCACGATCACGCAGCCTACCCGCGGGTTCGGGTGGGTGGTGTACAGGCCTTTGCGCGCCAGCTCCAGCGCGCGGGCCATGTAGTGGGCATCAAGGATGGCGGCTTGGCTGGGCATGTTCACTCTTTAGCTGGCTCACGGGCCAGGCGGTCGATTTCTTCGCGGAACTCGTCGAGGTCCTGGAAGCGCCGGTACACCGAGGCAAAGCGGATATAGGCCACTTCATCGAGTTTGCGCAACTCGGCCATGACCATTTCACCGACCACCAGCGATTTGACTTCGCGTTCGCCAGTGGCACGCAGCCGGCTCTTGATGTGCGCCAGCGCGGCTTCCAGGCGCTCGACGCTGACCGGACGCTTTTCCAGCGCCCGCTGCATGCCGGCGCGCAGCTTTTCTTCGTCGAAGGGCTGGCGTGTGCCGTCCTGCTTGATCAGCCGGGGCAGCACCAGCTCGGCGGTTTCGAAGGTGGTGAAGCGCTCGCCGCAGGCCACGCATTCACGGCGGCGGCGCACCTGCTCGCCCTCGGCGACGAGGCGAGAGTCGATGACCTTGGTGTCGTTGGCACCGCAAAAGGGACAGTGCATGGTGGCAGGCAACAAAAAAAGGGAGGGTCATGGTAGCGCATTGCACTGGCAAGACAAGCCAAAGGGGTTAACATCCATGGGAAATATGCCCGTGAAGGACTCCCCCATGCACTACCGAGCGCTCGTCGTGCTGTGCTGCGCCGCTCTGCTCGCTGCCTGCGGCAGCGACAGGCCAAAGACCGATAACCCGGCGCCCACGCCAGCCCGCTCGGCCAAGGCCGAGGTACTGGGCCCGCTACCGGCCTACCAGCGCGAGCTGAGCGGCACCTTGCTGGAAGTCCCGGCGGGTGCCGACGTGGAACTGGCCTTGCTGGTCATCGACGAACGCGACCGCCCGCAGCGCCTGCTGGCCAGCAGTAACCTGACCGGTACTGGCCAGGCACTGCCCTACCACCTGCGTTTCAACCCCGAAGCCTTCCCGCCTGGTGCCCGGGTCGAACTGCGTGGCCGCGCCAGCAACTCCGGCCAGCTGATCATGCACCTGCCCCCGGTGCGCATTACCCAGGCACAGACCCAGGCCACCGGCCCGTTGCGTTTCGAGAAGGCGCCTTAAGTGGCGCCGCTGGCCCTGCAACAGGCCCTCAGCGGCCTGATCGGCGAGGCGCGCCTGATCGTCAGCGAACTGCCCGATTGCGACCTGAAGCTATGGCTGATCGACGACCAGAACATGGATCGCGCCTTCAGCAGCGAAGAAACCCGGCGCATTCTCGAAGAGCCGCCCTATTGGAGCTTCTGCTGGGCCAGTGGGCTGGCAATGGCCCGCTACCTGGCCGAACGCCCGGAGTGGGTGGCGGGCAAGCGCGTGCTGGACTTTGGCGCCGGCTCTGGTATCGCCGGCATTGCTGCTGCACGCGCCGGTGCACTGGAAGTGATGGCCTGCGACCTCGACCCGCTGGCCCTTGATGCCTGCCGTGCGAATGCGGCACTGAACGGGGTGACACTAAGCTACAGCAGCGATTTCTTTGCCGAGGAAGACCGCTTCGACCTGATCTTGGTTGCCGATGTGCTGTACGACCGCGCCAACCTGCCGCTGCTGGATGCCTTCCTGAGCCGCGGTCGCCAGGCCCTGGTGGCCGACTCGCGAGTACGTGACTTTCGCCACCCGTTGTACCAGCAATTGGGCGTGCTCGAAGCACTGACCCTGCCGGACCTGGCCGAGCCACACGAATTCCGCCGGGTCAGCCTGTACCACGCCAGCCGCGACACCTTATAGTGTTGCCATACACGAGTTTGCGAGAGTCGCGATGACCCAAGACACGCCTTACATTTTCGACGCCACCGATACCAACTTCCAGCAACTGGTGATCGAGAACTCCTTCCACAAACCGGTGCTGGTGGACTTCTGGGCCGAGTGGTGCGCCCCCTGCAAGGCACTGATGCCATTGCTGGCAAAGATTGCCGAGGGTTACCAGGGCGAGCTGCTGCTGGCCAAGATCAACTGCGACGTGGAGCAACAGGTGGTTGCCCAGTTCGGCATCCGTAGCCTGCCGACAGTGGTTCTGTTCAAGGACGGCCAGCCGGTAGACGGCTTTGCCGGGGCACAACCGGAATCGGCGATCCGCGCCATGCTCGAGCCGCATGTACAAATGCCAGCCGCGCCCACCGCCTCGCCACTGGAGCAGGCGAAAGCGCTGTATGCCGAAAGCCGTTTTGCCGAAACCGAAGCGCTGTTGCAGACGCTGCTGGGTGAGGACAACAGCAATGCCGAAGCGCTGATTCTGTATGCCCGCTGCCTGGCCGAGCGTGGCGAGTTGGGCGAAGCGCAAGTGGTACTGGATGCGGTCAAGACTGACGAACACAAAGCTGCACTGGCCGGTGCCAAGGCCCAGCTGACCTTCCTGCGCCAAGCCGCCAGCCTGCCGGAAGTGGCTGACCTTAAAAGCCGTCTGGCACAGAACCCGCAAGACGACGAGGCGGCTTATCAGCTGAGCATTCAGCAACTGGCGCGCCAGCAGTATGAGGCGGCGCTGGAAGGGCTGCTGAAGCTGTTCCAGCGTAACCGTGGCTACGAGAACGGGCTGCCGCAGAAGGCGCTGTTGCAGGTGTTCGAATTGCTGGGTGGCGATCACCCGCTGGTTGGTGTTTATCGTCGCAAGCTGTCGGCGGCGATGTTCTGAGTGACCTTGAAGCCTGCGCTGTACCTGTGGGAGCGGGCATGCCCGCGAAGAAGCCAACGCGGTGGATGGCACCGGCTCCGCCGGTGTTCGCGGGTAAACCCGCTCCTACAGGCGACCGCGCAGGCTTTGCTCCAACAGCGAAAACAGCGCTCACCCTAACCAGTGATAAACCGGCGCATCCACGCCACTCTCCACCTTGACCTCACTGCTGTGCCGCAAACGCACCAGCAGCCGTTTGCCCGCCGCCGTACTCCCGGCCAATCCTTCGAGCCGGTCCAGCAATTCCGGCCCGCTCATCTGTCCTGCCAGACGCAACACATCACGCGCCGCAGCCCACTGAGCGTCATTTTGGCGCGGCCCGGCCACCGCAGCTGTCGCAGCCGCCTGGGCTGCCACCGGCACCTCGGTCTGCCGCCCCAGTTGCCCCCACTCCTCAGGCGTCAGCTCGATGGTCAGGTCCACCGGCCAGTCACCAATCTGTCCACGAATTCTCACGATGCTTTCCTTGAGGTCACGTCAATGTCCCCATGCTACCGCAACATGAAACTTGGCCACACAGACTGGCAGCACGCAGAAAAGTTGTTATAACATAACCGAATCTTTCAGCCCGCTCCGGAGTCGTCCATGCGTCGCCTGCTGCTCGCCCTGCCCTTCGCCTTGCTGCCACTGGCCGTTGCCCATGCCCACGATGACCATGATCATGACCACGCCCACGGCTCGCTCGGCGCCCACGAGCATGGCGTGGCCAAGCTCAACGCGGTACTCGATGGCAATACCCTGGAACTGGAGCTGGATAGCCCGGCAATGAACCTGGTCGGCTTCGAGCATGCCGCCAGCAGCGATGCCGACAAGGCCAAAGTCGCCGCCGTGCGTCAGCAACTTGAACAACCACTGAAGCTGTTCGGTCTTTCTGGCGCCGCAAACTGCAAAGAAGACCAGCAGGCACTGGAAAGCCCTCTCTTCGGTGACGCCTCCAAGGCCGATGACGAGAGTGACGAACACGAACACGGCCATCAGCACAGCGACATCGGCGCCCACTATCAGCTGACGTGCGCCAACCCCGACAAACTGACCCAGCTGGACCTGGCGCCGCTGTTCAAGGCCTTCCCCGCCACCCAGAGAATCAACGTGCAACTGATAGGCCCCAATGGCCAGAAAGGCGTGGAAACCACGCCGGCCAAGGCAGCGGTCGCCTTCTGAATGAACCAGCCGTTGATCGATCTGCATGACCTGGTGTTTGCCTGGCCAGGCCACCCGCCGCTGCTGGATATTCCGGCATTGCGCCTGGACGCTGGTGAAGCACTGTTTCTCAAAGGCCCTAGCGGCAGTGGCAAGACGACCTTGCTGGGCCTGCTGGGCGGGGTGAACGTGCCGGCCCAGGGCCGCATCCAGTTGCTCGGCCAGGATCTCGGCAGCCTGAGCCAGGGCGCCCGCGACCGCTTTCGGGTCGATCACACAGGGTACATCTTCCAGCAGTTCAACCTGCTGCCGTTCCTCTCGGTACGTGAAAACGTCGAGCTGCCCTGCCGCTTCTCGCGCAGCCGCAAGGCACGCGCCGAGCAGCGCCATGGCAGTGTTGACCAGGCGGCCAGCACGCTGCTGACCCACCTGGGCCTGGGCGACCCTGCCATCCTTGCCCGCCGCGCCGACAGCCTGTCGATCGGCCAGCAGCAGCGGGTCGCAGCCGCCCGCGCACTGATCGGCCAGCCTGAGCTGGTGATTGCCGACGAACCGACCTCGGCTCTGGATGCAGACACCCGCGAAGCGTTCATCCGCCTGCTGTTCGATGAGTGCCGCGCCGCCGGCGCCAGCCTGCTGTTCGTCAGCCACGACCAGAGCCTGGCACCGCTGTTCGACCGCCACCTGTCGCTTGCTGAACTGAACCGTGCCGCCAAGCCCCGGGAGGCCTGATGTACCTGCTCCGCCTTGCCTTGGCCAGCCTGGCCAACCGCCGCTTCACCGCGTTTCTGACCGCCTTCGCCATTGCCCTGTCGGTGTGCCTGCTGCTGGCTGTAGAGCGTGTCCGTACCGAAGCCCGTGCCAGCTTCGCCAGCACCATCAGCGGCACCGACCTGATCGTCGGTGCACGCTCTGGCTCGGTGAACCTGCTGCTGTATTCGGTGTTCCGCATTGGCAACGCGACCAATAACATCCGCTGGGACAGCTTTCAGCACTATGCGCAGGACCCACGGGTGAAGTGGGCAATCCCGATCTCGCTGGGCGATTCGCACCGTGGCTACAGAGTGATGGGTACCACCACAGATTACTTCAGCCATTATCAGTACGGCCGCCGCCAGCATCTGGAACTGAGCCAGGGGCGTGAGTTTGCCAACGACCCCTTCGAGGTGGTGCTCGGCGCAGAAGTGGCCGAGGCATTGCACTACAAGCTGGGTGACAGGCTGGTGCTGGCCCACGGTGTGGCCGCGATCAGTCTGGTCAAGCACGACGACAAGCCGTTTACCGTGGTCGGCATACTCAAGCGCACCGGCACACCTGTCGACCGCACCTTGCATATCAGCCTGGGCGGCATGGAGGCGATCCATATCGACTGGCACAACGGCGTACCCGCCCGTGGCGCCGGGCGCATCAGCGCCGAGCAGGCCCGTACGATGGACCTGCAACCTGCTGCCATCACTGCATTCATGCTTGGCCTGAACAGCAAGATCGCAACCTTCAGTCTGCAGCGGGAAATCAACGAATACCGCAGCGAGCCATTGCTGGCGATCCTGCCTGGGGTAGCCCTGCAGGAGCTGTGGAGCCTGATGGGCACTGCAGAGCAGGCATTGTTCGTGGTGTCACTGTTCGTGGTGCTGACCGGTTTGATCGGCATGCTCACGGCGATTCTCACCAGCCTCAACGAACGCCGCCGGGAAATGGCGATCTTGCGCTCGGTCGGGGCCCGGCCTTGGCATATTGCAGGGTTGCTGGTAATGGAAGCACTGTCACTGGCGTCGGTCGGGATCGTGGCCGGGCTTGGCTTGCTATATGCGGGTATCGCCCTGGCACAGGGGTATGTGCAGGCCAACTATGGTTTGTATTTGCCACTGGCTCTGCCGAGTGCTCATGAATGGACCTTGCTGGCTATCATCCTGGGGGCGGCGTTGCTGATGGGCAGCGTGCCGGCGTGGCGGGCCTACCGGCAGTCGCTGGCCGACGGCCTGTCCATCCACCTCTGAGTGCGCGTAATGATCAAACACCTCACCGCCTGCTTCGCGGGCTCGCCCGCTCCCACAGCAAGCCCCGCAGGCTTCGGACCTTGGGCAGTACCTGTGGGGGCGGGCATGCCCGCGAAGAGGCCGGCAATGCAAATGCTGCTGGCCCTGCTGTTGCTGGTAGCGATGCCTCTATGGGCCGCCGAACCCAAGGAGCTGGACTGGCCAGCACTGATCCCTGAAGGTGCACCGGTCATCCCGCCGCAACTCACCCCGCTGCACGATATGTCACAGCTCAGCAACGCCCTGTCTGCCGAATCCGCCCCACCCGCGCGCCAGCAGGCGCCCGATGCGCCAGTGGTAAAAAGCCTCGACGGCCAACAGGTCAAGCTGCCCGGCTACATCGTGCCACTGGAGGTCAGCGAAGAAGGCCGCACCACCGAATTCCTTCTGGTCCCTTACTACGGTGCGTGCATCCACGTGCCGCCGCCACCGCCGAACCAGATCGTGCATATCTTCAGCGAGATGGGCGTGCGCGTCGAAGACCTCTACCAGCCCTACTGGATCGAGGGAAAGATGCAGGTTAGAGCTTCCAGCAGCGAGCTGGCCGACGCCGGTTACCAGATGGAAGCCGAGAAAATCTACGCTTATGAGCTGAGATGAGAACTGTTTCGAATTCGTGAAGACGCTTCGTTGAGCTGGGTCAAACTTTCCGCTCAACCAGCTCCGTACCATTGGACTACTCGATTAATAACGTCCTTTGGGAGCTTCCATGAACAAGTCCTTGCTGGGTGCCTCGCTTGTGGCCCTTGCGCTCGCCGCCCCTGCCGCCCACGCCTATCAGGCGGGGGACATGATCCTGCGCGCAGGCGCCATCACCACCGCCCCGAACGAGAGCAGCGGCGACCTCAAGTTCGACGGTAACAAGGTGTCGGGCACCAAGGCGACCCTGGACAGCGATACCCAGTTGGGCCTGACCTTTGCCTACATGCTCACCGACCACATCGGCCTGGAGCTGCTGGCAGCTACCCCGTTCAAGCACACCGTCGCCGTAAAAGGTCTGGGCGGCGGGCTGGACGGCAAGCTGGCGGACATCAAGCAACTGCCGCCGACGCTGTCGCTGCAGTACTACCCAATGGAGCCGAATTCGCGCTTCCAGCCGTACGCTGGCGTCGGTATCAACTACACCCTGTTCTTTGACGAAGACTTGAGCAGCGCACGCAAGCAACAAGGCTTCAGCAACCTCAAGCTGCAGGATTCGGTAGGTATCGCCGGCCAACTGGGCATGGACTACATGCTGACCGACAACCTGCTGGTAAACGCCTCGGTCTGGTACGTCGACATCGATACCAAGGCCAGCGTCAACGGCCCGACCGCCCTTGGCTACAGCAAGACCAAGGTCGACGTTGACGTCGACCCGTGGGTATATATGGTCGGCCTTGGCTACAAGTTCTGACCTGAACATTGCAGGGCGGCCTCGGCCGCCCTCGCGCGTTGCAGCCATAGCCAGTAGCACAGTGCGACCGCACTGATGCCCATGCCAAGCCCACACACGGCAACCCAGCCCCAGTGTGCAAACACCCAGCTCGCCAACACCGCCCCCAAACCGCTGCCCAGCGAATAGCAACACATGTAGGCGCCGATCAAACGGCTAGCCATCGCACCACGCCCGGCCAGCAACAGGCTCTGGTTGGTGACATGTACTGCCTGCACGGCAAAGTCCAGCATCAGCACACCCAGCACGAAGGCCAGCAGTGAATGCTCGACGAATGCTGTTGGCAGCCACGACAGCGTCAGCAGGGCCAACGACACCCCGGTGGTACGCTCACCCCGCCCATGGTCGGCCAGACGACCGGCATGCGAAGCCGCCAGCGTACCCGCCACACCTGCCAGGCCAAACAGGCCGATCTCGGTATGGCTCAGCGCCAACGGCGCAGCGCTTAGCGGCATGACCATGGCACTCCACAGCACGCTGAATGCGGCGAAGATCAATACACCGAACACGCCGCGCTGGCGCAGCAACCTGTCGTGCCGATACAAGCTGAACTGGGCCACGATCAGCGCCCGGTAACCCGGCCGGCTTCCCATCGGCTGCCCGCCGGGCAGACTGCGCCACAGCACCAGCGCCAGCAACATCAACAGCCCTGCGGCGACCAGGTACACACTTCGCCAACCGGCCAGGTCGGCAAGCCCGCCCGAAGCCAGCCGTGCCAGCAGGATACCCAGCACCACACCACTGGTGACAGTGCCTACCGCCTGCCCTTGCTGGCCAGGTGAGGCCAGGCTCGCGGCATGAGCCACCATCACCTGCACCATGACGGCCATCAACCCGGTGATAGCCAGCGCCAGCAGCAATATTGCCCAGTTCGGCGCCGTGCCAACGCCGACCAGCGCAAGCGCCGAGAACAGTAACTGGCCAAGCAACAGACGTTTACGGTCGACCAAGTCTCCGAGCAGCACAATCAGTAGCAGCCCCAGGGCGTAGCCCGCCTGGGTCGCGCCGACTACCCAGCCAATCTGCTGCTGCGCCACCCCCAACTCAGCAGCCATCGACTCAAGCAGCGGTTGAGCGAAGTACACCGTCGCCACAGCCATCGCACTGGTGGTGGCAAGCAACAGGGTTATCCAGCGTGTCAGCGAAGGTGTCATCGGGCAAGCCTCTGGAATCTGGTTTCAATTTGAAACCACCCGCTGGCTATTTAACAAATGTGGTTTTAATCTGCAACCAGATAATCAAGACAGGCGTGCCCCATGCTCGATGAAAACAATGCGCAGTGCCCCGTGGCCCGGGCTCTGGAGGTGCTGGGTGACCGTTGGGCGCTGATGATCCTGCGCGATGCCTTTGACGGCCTACGGCGTTTCAGTGAATTTCAGAAGAACCTGGGGCTGGCGAAGAACATCCTCACCTCGCGGCTAAAGCTGTTGGTGGAAAGTGGGTTGCTGATGACACAGCCGGCGTCGGATGGCAGTGCCTACAAAGAGTACGTGCTGACCGACAAAGGGCAGTCGGTATTTCCAGTGGTGGTTGGTTTGAGGCAGTGGGGGGAGCGGTTTCTGTTCGAGGCGGGTGAAACGCGTTCGGAGCTGGTGGACGGCGTGACGGGGCAAGCGCTTCAAATATTGCAGGTCCGCAGCCAGGATGGGCGGGCCTTACATCCCGAAGATTGCCAGCGCAGAAGGGTGCGGCATGGGTGATTTCAGGGCCACGGCGCAGCCCCGAGGGGTTCAGCCTTTACCGAGAAGCTTTGCCAGGCCTTCAACCATCGGCGTCACCTGCGCAAACTCGAACCGCGCCAACAACCGCTGGTTATCCGCTCGCGAATGGCGGATATCACCCGATCGCGCCGCCGCATAGCTGATCGCTGGCAAGCTCCCCACAACCTTCTCCAGCGCAGCCAGCAACTGGTTCAGTGAGGTCGCCTGGTTCAGCCCGATGTTCACCGCCCCCTCCTCGACCTGCGGCTGCTCCAGTGCCTGCACCATCACCTGCACCAGGTCGCCCACGTAAAGGAAGTCCCGGGTCTGCTCGCCGTCCCCGAACACTGTAATCGGCAAGCCCTGCACAGCACGCTCGCAGAAGATGCTGATCACTCCGGAATACGGCGAGGAAGGGTCCTGCCGTGGCCCGAAGATATTGAAGAAGCGAAACACCACCGGCTCCAGGCCATGCTGGCGGCGGTAGAAGTCCAGATACTGCTCACTGGCCAGCTTGTCCACGGCATAAGGGGTCAACGGCGCCTTGGGCGTGTCTTCGGAAATCGACTCCCCTTCACCATTGTTGCCGTACACCGCTGCGCTGGAGGCGAACAGCACCCGGCGCAGGCCATGCACGCGCATGGCTTCGCAAACGTTGAGGGTACCGATGAAGTTACTCTGGTGGGTACGCACCGGGTCTTCGACCGAGGCCTGAACCGACGCTACCGCTGCCAGATGCACCACAGCACGGCAGCCAGCCGCAGCCTGAGTGACCAGCCCTGCATCGGCAACATCACCTTCGATCAGTTCCAGCCGTGGGTGGTCGACCTGCAGGTTGCTTCGCCGGCCGGTGGAGAAGTCGTCGAGAATGCGTACGGCGTAGCCTTTGCCCAACAACGCATCGCACAGGTGGGAGCCAATGAAGCCGGCACCGCCGGTGATCAGGATGGGGGCGTCAGCCATGGCGGTAGAACCGGTCCAGTAGAGGTGGCAAGCCAGCGCGCCAGGCACGCGGCTTGATACCGAAGGTATGAAGGATTTTCTTGCAGGCAAGTACCGCGTGCTGTGGCTCTTCGCTGGCATCCGGGCGCGCGGCATGGGCCTGCGGCGTGGGGGCCTGAACGGCCAGCTGGCGGTATTGGCCGGCCTCGGCGAGGATCGCCTGGCCCAGCGCCAGCGGCGTGGTCGCCTCATTGCCAGCGTAATGGTAGGTGCCCCACAGCGGCGCATTGCAGTCGAGTTGCTTGAGCACCGACAGGATCACTCGGGCGGCATCATCGACCGGCGTCGGATTGCCACGTCGATCATCGGCCAGCAGCAGCTCCTGTGGCTGCTCGGCACGGGTCAGGAAGCGTCCCAACGCGCCATCGATACTCTCGTCCAGCAACCAGCCAAAGCGCAGCAGCACATGCTGCGGGCACGCCGCGCGCACGCTCTGCTCGATGCGCCAAAGGGCCTGGCCACGCAAGCCCAGCGGCACTGGCTCGTCCTTTTCGCTATAGGCCGTTGCCCGCGCACCATCGAACACACGGTAGCTGGATGGCTGCACCAAGGTGATCTGATGGTGCTGGCACAGCTCTGCCAACCGCTCCACCGCCCGCTCCTGTTGGGCCAGGCGCTGCTCGCTGACCGACTCGGCCTGGAACCAGTCGAAGTAATAGGCCAGGTTGACCAGCGCGTCGGGGCGATGGTCATCGAGCAGCTGAGTAAGGCTTGAGGGCGCCCAGCCGTTCTCGGGCGGGCGCGGTGCCAGGAATGCGATGTCCTCCTCGGCCCCAAGACGAATCAGCGCTTGCCCGAGGGCATTGCCACCACCCAACAGCATTAGGCGCATACGCATAGAGTCAGCAGATCCGGAGAGGTTGATGAAGTAAAGGGGTTATTTTGCGGTTTCCTGCCCGGGAAGTCCAACACCGGCCCCGTTGGATGCCGCAGGCGGGAGCGATTCCACAGTTTCACCGCTCAATACCGCCACAGACAGAAATCTCCTACGACATACGAGGAATGGGCTGACTTCCACGTATCGGCATAACTGCATTGAATAGTCGACTCCCCACTTGCCGGCCAGGGAGTTTCACATAAAAACGACAAGGAACGTTCAATGCCTCATTCGGAAGCTGCCTACCTGGATTTCTACCCAGAGCAAAGCCAGGCCATAGCCTTTGCAAGCCAAACCCTTGCTGATTTGGGTGGACCGGAGGCTAAAGGAGTAGCACTTCAGGCTCGTATATTCGCCGATCAACTCGAAAAAGCCTTGAGTGAAGAACAGCGTGCGCTCCTCCGGCGCTTCAGTGAAGGCCATCTATCTGCCTTGATGTACAGGCAGATGCACTGTGCCAACGAGCCAATACCAGAATACCTACCCGACATTACCGCCCTGGCGCAAAGCCCTCGCTGCCAATACCTTGCCTCGCGCAATCAACTGCTGCTGGAACTCGTACGCCACCGCAGTTTCGCCTTCGATATCGACAACGATGGCAAACAGGTCCGCCTGGTCGGCAACTTCAAGGGCGGTGGCCGCGTCCCGCGCCCCGACGAAGATCCCTGCCTGGAGGTTGAAACCAGCTCGCATGCGGGCTTGCGCTTGGGGCCACACACTGAAGCACCTTACAACTGCTCAACAAACGCCAGCAACGCTCACTCCCCTGCTCCCTCAGCACTGATTCTCACTGCGCGCTGGAACCCCGCCAATGAACCTACGAATGTCTTCCCACTCCGGGAAATCATCGAACGCTTGAGTAACCTGGACACACTTGCGCTGACTTCAAAGTCTTTCGACTTCACACGCAGTGACTGCTTCGCTCAGGGACAGGGCAATGCTGGCAAAGCAGTTTCAATGCTGCAGTTCGAGCCCAATGGTGGTTTCTCTGTTCGATACAACAGCTATCGCTTCAGCCTGAATGAACGTGCCTGCAACGCTGCGGCGCGCGCGTTCAACGCCTTTCAAAAAGCACTGAGCACTGCGCAACCGCTGACGTTTGCCCTGCAACCTGACAGCGCATTGTTGATCAACAACAGCCGAGCCTTGCACGGCCGCGACAAGGTCCAGGACAACCGGCGCCTGCTTATCCGTCAATTCGGATACTCCCCCTTCGCCGTACCGTTGGTGCTCGCTGAAGACCCGCTGCTGGTCCGTGGTTGAGCACAGGAAAATACCCCATGATCGAAATCGACTTGACGTTTGTTCTGCTACTCGCACTGGTTGCACTGATGGCCGGCTTTTTTGATGCTATCGCCGGCGGCGGTGGCCTTATCACGCTCCCGGTGCTGTTTATTGCCGGTGTAGAACCCTTGGCAGCTATTGCCACTAACAAGTTCCAGGCAGCTTCGGCTACGGTTTCGGCTACGTGCGCCTTCGCCCGCAAAGGCATGATCGACTGGAGACGAGGCAGTCCCATGGCTGTCATGTCGTTCATCGGTGGGGCGTTGGGAGCCTTGTCGATAACTTACGTCCCCAAAAGCGTTTTGCAGGCGTGCGTCCCACCACTGCTGATCCTGATCGCCGCCTACTTTGCCTTCAGTCCAAAGCCGAATGAACAAGCGCGCAAGGCAAAGGTATCGACTAGCCTATTCTGCGTGACGGCTGCACCAATCATTGGCTTTTATGACGGCATCTTCGGCCCTGGAGTCGGCTCGTTCTTCATGCTGGCTTGCGTGGTCCTCTTGGGCCAGCACCTCATTCAAGCCGTATGCACCAGCAAGCTTTTGAACGCAGCCTGTAACCTGGGCGCATTGTCAGTCTTTTCTCTCAGCGGGGCGATCATCTGGCCGCTGGCGCTGGCAATGGCGCTCGCCGCCTTTCTGGGCGCGCAATTGGGGGCACGCTGCGCAGTACGCTTCGGCTCACGCCTCATAAAACCGCTGCTGGTCAGCGTCTGCTGCATCATGGCACTCAAACTGCTGCTCGATACGGGCAACCCGCTCGGCGAATGGCTCAACCAGTTCTTCTAGAGAGCACCATGCACATTCAAAAGGCTTCCCCGCAGCGCGTGAAGTGGCAGTTTGATGAGCCCGCCCCAGGCAAAGAGCTGTTCATCAATGAAGTGTTTGGAAACTACCAGCAACAGGCGCGATTGCTGGTACCTGATATCGAGCGCGCAGCTCCAGCATTTGTTTTGGGGGGCGCGCGTTCCGACTTTACCCGGCTCAACCCCCTGCTTTATCGCCTGCAAGCCGCAGGCATTGGTTCACTCACTGGCAATCTGTCAGGCCATAGCCTCGCCAGCGAGCCAGGCGCATTGTCACCGTCACTGGCTACGAACCTTGATGAAGCACAGCGTTTCCACGCGCATATCGCGCCTCGATGCCGAACGCTCATAGGCCACAGCCTTGGCGCGGCAATTACGCTCAAGCTTGCAGCACAGTTGCCACAAGTGGACAACATCGTATTGATCTGTCCAGCAGTTTATCCAGACCACGCCTACCAGGCGCCGTTCGGCCCAGCATTCACTGCTGCCATCAAAAAGCCTTTCGGTTTTCTGGAGAGCGATAGCTACACCTTCCTCAACCAGTTTCGTGGAAGAGTATTGATGGTGATCGGCGAGTACGACGGGCTCAACTCCCAGAGATTCGGCAAAGGCCCTGGCACCAGCGCTGGCAACCTGTGGATTGCCGGCACTGAACGCTATAGCCCGATTCCTGAAGAAGTTACCCTCGCCTTGATGCGAGCAGTTTCAGCATCGCGCTTGCAATGCCTGTTTCTTACCGACTGCGACCATGGCATCGCGGCACATTTGCGCAGGGCTCCCGCGATAGCGGACCAGGTTGCGGACGCAGTAGCAGCGTTCATCCTCGACAATGCTTAAGGCGTTGAGCATTACTCGATCTCGAACAGACCATCGCGCAACGGCGCCACACTCAACCGCTTACGCACATCGTCGTCTATGCGTGGATCATCCGGCCGGTACAGTTTCACCTGCCGATACGCATTGATGCGATTGATCTCCTCGCCCAGGTATTCCCATACCACCCGGGTACAGGCAGGGTTGCGCCGGTCGCCGCTGGATACGCCGGCCTTCAGGCCATTCAACCGGGTGATGCGGCTTTTGAAGCTGGGGATGAGGATGGTCTGGCTCATCTCGTTGAACGTCAGCGACTCGTAGTCGATGAGGAACATCCGGTCCTGCAACTGGAACGCCGCCCCCAGGTAGCGACAGCGTACCTCGGCATGCTGATCGGTAGCACTGGAGCGTTCCTGCCGTTCCTGGCGCTCGAACAGAAAACGGCCGCGCTCTTCCCACAGGTGCACCAGCGACACGAGGATCGTGCCCGGTACCGACATGCAGTTGGAATACTCGAAGTAGTAACCGCAATAGCGCGACAGATTGCCCGCATGTTCGTGCAACGGGCGAAACAACTCGCTGATCGGGTCACTGGGCTGCTCGGCCAGGGTCGATACCCGCGCACCGATCAGACGGGCGAACTGCTCGGCGGGCAGGTTCAGTTCGTAATCCTCGACACCGAAGAAGTCGCCAATGCGCTTCAGGTTGAAAGCCGTCGGACGGCTTTGCCCGCTCAGGTACTTGTTGAACTGCGCGCGGTTGATCGAGAGCTGGCGGCAAACTTCTGAAATAGAGCGGTAGTGGCTGCAGGCGAGTTTGAGGTTGGTAGCGAAGTGATCGCTCATATGCGGAATCCAGGTGACGCGAATGACGCCATTGTAGCATCAAGTCGCATCAAGTCAGAGCAATCCGCGAAATTGTAACCAGTCTTGTCATAGCCAACCATGCGCCCCAACGAATAGCGGTGCGCCTGCCGTCCGCTGGTCTTTCCACACGAAGAATAAGAATCGAGGTCATTTTCCAATGCTCGAAGTAATCAACGATTTCCTTTCGGGGAAACTCCTCATCGTGCTGATCGTAGGGCTGGGTAGCTACTTCACCATCCGCTCCCGGTTCGTCCAGTTCCGCCACTTCACCCATATGTTCAGCGTGTTCAAGGAATCGCTGCGTGGCCAGGCAGGCCAGCTGAGTTCCTTCCAGGCCCTGATGCTGAGCCTGGCCGGCCGCGTGGGTGCCGGCAACATCGCCGGTGTCGGTATCGCAGTGACCCTGGGCGGCCCAGGCGCCGTGTTCTGGATGTGGGTCACCGCACTGGTGGGCATGTCCAGCAGCTTCTTCGAATGCACCCTGGCCCAGGTTTACAAGCGCGCTGATGGCGACGGCCTGTACCGTGGCGGCCCGGCCTACTACATCCAGCACGGGCTGAAGCGCAAGAGCATGGCCATCGTGTTTTCGCTCTTGCTGCTGGTCACCTACGGCTTCGCCTTCATCGGTCTGCAGTCGTACACCATGACCCACTCGCTGCAGAACGCCTTTGCCTTCGACCCAAGCCACAGCGGTATTGTCCTGGCCGTGCTGCTGGCCATCACCTTCATCGGCGGTATCAAGCGCATCGCGGCGGTGTCGGACCTGCTGGTACCCGTCAAGACCCTGGCCTACATCGGCGTAACCTTGTACGTGATCGGCACCCAGATCGAACACGTGCCAGCCATGCTGGAAACCATCTTCAAGAGCGCCTTCGGCCTCGACCCTGCTTTCGGCGGCCTGCTCGGCAGCGCCATCGTCATGGGTGTGAAGCGTGGCGTGTTCGCCAACGAAGCAGGCCTGGGCAGTGCGCCGAACGTCGCTGCCGTGGCTGCCGTGAAACACCCGGGCGCGCAGGGCGTGGTCCAGGCCTTCAGCGTGTTCCTCGACACCTTCCTGATCTGCACCTGCACCGCACTGCTGATCCTGCTTTCAGGCTTCTACACCCCGGGCTTCGAGGGCGACGGCATTGTCCTGACCCAGAACTCGCTGGCCGCCGTAGTCGGTGACTGGGGTCGCGTGTTCGTCAGCGTGGCGCTGTCGCTGTTCGTCTTCACCTGCATCCTCTACAACTACTACCTCGGCGAGAACAGCCTGCAGTTCCTCAGCCGTAACCGCGTAGTGTTGATGGTGTTCCGTGGCCTGGTCCTGGCACTGGTCGTGTGGGGTTCGATGCAAGACCTGTCGACCGTGTTCGCCTTCGCCGACATCACCATGACCTGCCTGGCCTTCGTCAACCTGGTGGCCCTGGCCCTGCTGTTCAAGGTCGGCCTGCGAGTCATGCGCGACTACGACGACCAGCGCAAGGCCGGTGTAAAGCAGCCTGTGTTCGACTCGTCCAAGTTTGCCGACCTGGACCTGGACCGCAATGCCTGGCCTGCCAATCCTCAGGTGGAAACAGCCACTGACAAAGCAGTCGGCCAAGTTCAGCCGCAGCGCTGATATCCTCCCCTGCCCAGCCGCCCCTTCCGCGGGCGGCTTTTCTTTCTCCGCTCACCGCTACGGATGCTTTCCATGCGCGCAGTAAAGAATCTTCTCGTTCTCTATACCGGTGGCACCATCGGCATGCTCGAAACCCCCGAAGGCCTGGCACCGGCCGGTGGTTTTGAAGCGCGGATGCGTGAACACTTTGCCCAGATGGCCAATGCACCGCGGGTGCAATGGACGCTGCAAGAGCTGGACCCGTTGCTCGACAGCGCCAACATGCAACAACACAACTGGCTGGCGATGCGCGATGCCATCGTCGAGGCGGTGGATGTAGCGGGCCACGATGGCGTGCTGGTGCTGCACGGTACCGACAGCATGGCCTACAGCGCTGCAGCGTTGTCGTTCCTGTTGCTTGGCTTGCCCGTACCGGTGTTGCTGACCGGCTCGATGCTGCCGGCAGGTGCCCCGGACAGCGATGCCTGGGACAACCTGTGCGGCGCATTGCGCCAGTTCGAACAAGGCCTGGAAGAGGGCGTGCAGCTGTACTTCCACGGTCAACTGCTGCATGGCTGTCGGGCGTCGAAGCTGCGTAGCGAAGCGTTCGATGCCTTTGCTGCGCTGCCGCGCCATCGTGACGCTGAGCGGGCCGATACGATCCCTGCCGAGCTGGGCTACAGGCAGCCGCGCAAACCGGTCAACCTGGCGGTCGTGCCGGTTTTCCCGGGGCTGCAGGCCGGGCATTTGCAGGCCTTGATCGACAGCGGTGTGCAGGGTTTGCTGCTGGAGTGCTACGGCAGCGGTACCGGGCCGTCGGATGACCAGGCGCTGCTGAATGTGCTGAGCGCAGCGCGCCAGCGCGGCGTGATGCTGGCGGCTATCAGCCAGTGCCCGGAAGGCTCAGTGGTGTTCGACACCTATGCAGCGGGCAACCGCTTGCGCGGGGCCGGGCTGGTCAGTGGCGGTGGCATGACCCGTGAAGCGGCACTGGGCAAGATGGTGGCACTGCTGGGCGCTGGGTTGGATGCCGACGCAGCAGAGCACTGGTTTGCCCTGGATCTGTGTGGCGAGCGGGCTTGATCAGCGCCCTTGAGGGCCTACGACGATAGGGTTTCCTGTGTAGGAGCGGGTTCGCCCGCGAAGAGGCCCTAAAGCGTGAAAAATGGCGGAAGGCAGCGGGAGTCGAACCTGCCCGGGAACGGCTGCCGTCCCCAACCGGGTTTGAAGCCCGGCCGCGCCACCGGGCGCGATTGCCTTCCTTGAACTCAGTGCCTGACCTGCTGTTGGGCCAGGGCGCTGTCGGCGCGGATGTGACGCTGGTCGGCCACCCTCCGGGTCAGGCCGATGCGGTCGAAGTATTCCAGAATCTGCACACTGCGCTTGCGACCGATGCCCAACATATCGCGAAACGCGGAAACCTGCACTATCGTCGTTTCGCTGGCCTGCTCCAACATCAACGCTGCCATGCGCTGTAGCGTCGCCTCAGGGTAGAACAGGTCGCGCACTACCTGATGCACCAGGCCCAGCCGCGCCAACTTGCGCAGTAACAGGCGCACATCGGCTTCGGCACGGTTCTCCTCACTCGCCAGTGTCCTGACCCAGGGTGGGTCATATTGCCCTGCGATCAACTTCGGCTGCAGACGCGCCCACAATGCACTATCGGCTTCGCTCAACTGCACCTTGTGATCGGGCAGATGCAGCCATGGCCCGCTGCTGGCGATGGCGCTGTCGTCGAGCAGCTCATCCAGCAGACTGACGAATGCCGGCCGCTCCAGGGGCAAGGCTACAAAGCGCCGCAAGCGATCCCGGTCAGGGCCGAGCTGGTCGGGCTCTTGCTCGTGAAAGCGCGCCAACTGTTCCAGAACCTGCTGCTTGAGCGCCAGCCATTGGGCATTGGCGAACAACAGTTGGCCCTGCCGGGTGGCCACCACCCGCACATCGTCCGGTAACTGCCAGGTTTCCCGCAGGCGGTTGAACTGCCGTTCGAGTCGCTGCGGACTAATACCGCCCGGTGCACTGGCGAGCAGTGCTGGCAGCGCCTGCTCCAGATCCGCTGCATCGCGCAGTACCTGCAACTGCTGCAGACGGGCATCGCTGCGGCGTTGGCGGCTTGGTGCGAACGGGTCGAGCACCTTGCCGCCGCCCAATGTGCGCTGAGCGCGCTGATCGCGCAGCACCAGGCGGTCGCCGTGCACAGCCTGCAACGGCGCGTTGAGCAGCAACTGGGCAAACATGCGTTGGCCGGCAGCCAGGCTTTCGCCTTCGAGCAAGGCGACCCGGGCCGTGACATCTTGGGTGCCGAGGTGCACATGCACGGCGCTGAAATGTTCGAAAGTACGCGTCTCGTCAGGTAACAGGTGCAGCTCGATATCTACCCGAACACTGGGCGCATGCAACCATTCGGGCACCAGCCAGTCGCCCCGGCGCACCTGCTCCACGGCCAGGCGTTCGGCAGCGATATTCAGCGCCACCCGTTGGCCTGCTTCTGCCACCAACGCGGCCTGGTTCTGCGCATGCAGGCCACGCACGCGCACCACCTTGCCGGCCTTGCCCAGCAGCAACGTATCACCTGCACTGACCCGCCCGGCCAGTGCCGTGCCGGTGACCACCACACCCGCGCCGGTAACCGCAAAGGCACGGTCGACGGCCAGGCGAAAACCACCGTGCACACTGCGTTGCCGCGTACCTGCTTCGGCCTCCAGCAGGGCCTGGCGCAACGCTTCCACGCCCTCCCCGCTGATGCTCGACAGCGGAAACTGCCGCGCACCGGCATACGCCCCAGGCGCCAGCAGCTCACTGACTTGCATCTGCACCTCGGCCAGGCGCGACGGCTCGACCCGGTCGCATTTGCTGATCGCCACCAAGGCCTGGGGAATGCCCAGCAGCTCGATGATCGCCAGGTGCTCACGGGTCTGCGGCATGACCCCGTCGTCGGCAGCCACTACCAACAGCACCAGGTCGATGCCATGGGCGCCGGCCAGCATGTTGTGGATAAAACGCTCGTGGCCCGGCACATCGATGAAGCCGGTCAGCGGCGCGCCTTCGCTCAGCGCCGCATAGCGGTAACCAAGGTCGATGGTCATGCCACGGGAACGCTCCTCCTGCCGCTGGTCGCCGGCTTGGCCGGTTAGCGCCTGTAGCAGTGCGGTCTTGCCGTGGTCGATGTGGCCTGCAGTTCCAACGATCACTGCACTGGCCCCAGTTGCAGGGCTGGCAACTGGGCCAACCACTGGGCTTCGTCATCCAGTTGGCGCAGGTCCAGCCACAGGGCATCGTCGTCAATGCGGCCCAGCACCGGCACCGGCAGGTCGCGCAGGGCTCGTTCCAGTACATGCAGGCTGCGTCCACGCAGCTTCTTCGACACTTGCGGGCGCAGGCACAGCGCCGCACTGGGCAAGCGCGCAACCGGCTGGCTGCCACTGCCGATCATGCCCAACGCAGGCTCTACACTGATGGCCCATTGCTCACCGAGGCGCGCCTTGAGTTCAGGCGCCAGGCGCTCGGCCTGGGCCTGGATCTCGGCCTGGTTGCGAGTCAGCAGGCGCAGGCTGGGCAGGCGCTCGGCCAGGCGATCGGGGTTGCGGTACAGCGCCAGCACCGCTTCGAGTGCAGCAAGGGTGATCTTGTCGACGCGCAACGCACGCTTGAGCGGATTTTTCTTGATCCTGGTGATCAAGTCCTTGCGGCCGACGATGATCCCGGCTTGCGGACCACCCAGCAGTTTGTCGCCACTGAAGGTGACGATATCGGCACCATCGGCCAGGGCCTGGCGTACCGTGGGTTCGGCGGGCAGGCCCCAGCGGGTAAGGTCGAGCAGGCTGCCGCTGCCCAGGTCTTCAAGCAGCGGCAATTCATGTTGGTGGGCGATACGTGCCAGCTCGGCAGTAGGCACCTGGGTGGTGAAGCCCTGGATGCTGTAGTTGCTGCAATGCACCCGCATCAGCAGGCCAGTGCGCGGGCCGATGGCGGCCTCGTAGTCGCGGGCGTGAGTACGGTTGGTGGTGCCGACCTCGTGCAGCTTGACGCCGGCACGGGCCATGATGTCGGGAATCCGGAAGGCACCACCGATCTCGATCAGCTCGCCGCGAGAGATGATGCCTTCCTTGCGTGCGCCCAGGCTGTTGAGCGCTAGCAGCACGGCGGCGGCATTGTTGTTGACCACGGTGACGGCTTCGGCGCCGGTCAGCTCGCGGATCAAGCCCTCGATCAGGTCATCACGGTCGCCACGTTTGCCGGTGGCCAGGTCGAATTCCAGGTTGAGCGGATAACGAGCGGCGGTCTGCATGGCCTCGATGGCTTCTTCCGGTAGCAAGGCACGGCCCAGGTTGGTATGCAGCACGGTCCCGGTGAGATTGAACACGCGGCGGACCTGACTGCGTTGCTGGAGGGCGAGGCGTTCTGCGCTGCGGCCAAGGAGGATTTCCGGGGCCAGTTCGGCGCTGCCGAGTTCGCCATTACGGGCGGGCTGGCGCAGGTCGTCGAGCAACTGGCGCAGGGTAGTCAGCACGGCGTCGCGACCGTGGCGGTCGATCAGCGGGAGACAAGCCGGGTGGCGCAGGAGGTTATCGATGGACGGCAGGCGTGGGGTGTCGCTGGCTAGGCTGTTGGACATGCGGTACTACCTTGGACTGATCCGTTGTCTGTGCTGGCCCATTCGCGGTGAACCCGCTCCTACAAGTACAGCGTCATCCTGAAGGTTGGCGCAATTACCTGTAGGTACGAAGGCAAGTCGGTGTTTCAGTGTAGACCCTCAACCGCTACCCGGGGCGAGCATCAGGTTGGGCGCCAGGCGATGGAAACCCTCCCCGTCCAGGCGTATATCCAAGGCCAGGCTGGCCAGGTCGTCAGCCAGCGGCTCGGCCGCCGCATCGTTCTCCAGGTAGTTCTGCTTCAGGTAGCTGTCGCAACCAGGGCAGCACTCGGCGCGCAGCGGCGCTTTGCCTGGTGCATGGCGGTCATCCTCAAGGCTGGTGTAACGCAAATCCTTGCTCGACTCGCAGTACACGCACTTGACTCGCACAACATGCCACTCGCAGGCACACAACGAACAGGCCAGGTAACGCAAGCCGTTGTGCTTTCCACGGTTGCGCACCACCCCGGCCATCGCCGGCGAACCGCAAGCCGGGCATTGGGCCAGGCTGCCGGCTGGCTTGAGCTGGTGTGCGGGCAGCGCCAGCAACCAGCTGGACCAGGCTGCCTGCAACGCGGCCCCGAGGAAGGGCACCAGTGCTGCGGGCACACCATCGTACTGGCCTGCCAGCAAAGCAATGCCCCAGCCCTTGCGCTGATGGTCATCACTGCCTCGCAGCAGCTGCAGCGCCTCACCCAGCGGGCCACTGCTTTCGCTGTTGAGGTGCTCAAGCAGTGCCTGCAACCAGACCAGCCACGGCCCTTCACGCACCAGACTGTCAGCCGCCAGCGGCGGCAAACCATGATCCATGCACAGGCGCTGACGTTCCTCGGCCACCGGCAGACCGCCGGGCGGGTTATCCACAAGCTGCTGCTGGATGCGGCATAACCGCGCGATCAGCGTCAGGTAGTCGCCAAGCGCGTTGCCTTCAGCCAGATGCTCCAGGCGCGCGGCGCGCAGTTCAAACAGGTTGGCGGCAGGCAGGTGCAGAAATGGCGGCGTGACAGCCGACGCTTCGATCTGCCCGGGTTCGAGTATGCTGCTCAAGCGCTCATCCTTCTTTTCGTCCGTGATCACCCGGCGTCTTGTCGCCGGTCACTTCGCGGTACCACAACTCATGATGCTTGCGTGCCCAGGCGCGGCTGACCCAGCCATGCAGCATGGCGCTGATCGAGCCCTTGATCCAGATGCCGGCGTAGATGTGCACGATGATGCTGAGAATCAGCACGAAGGCCGCCAGCGCATGCAGCAGCGCAGACAAGCGAATGGCATCGATGCCAAACCAATGGCTGAAGTATGCCCGCCAGATCACCACGCCACTGACCAGCAGCACCAGCATGCACACCAGCAGGGTCCAGAACAGCAGCTTCTGCCCGGCATTGTACTTGCCGACCGGCGGCACACCCTCCTCCTCGTTGCGCATTACCCGGTCCACGCGGCGCAGCCACAGGCGGTCGTTGGCGGTGATGAAGTTGGCCCGCCAGAAGCGCAATACCAGGCCGAGGAAGAACACGAACATCGCTACCCCGAGGAAGGGATGCAGAATGCGCGTCCACGGCCCGCCGCCGAACAGGTTGCTGAGCCAGAATAGCGCCGGATGGAACAGCGCAAGCCCCGACAGCCCAGCCAGGATGAACAGGATCGCCACCACCCAGTGGTTGCTACGCTCGTTGGCGTTGTAGCGCAGTATGGGTTTGTTGTCGTTCATGGCCGCTGCTCCCCTTGCCCACCGGGCTGCTTCGGATCATAGACATGGACCGACGGGTCCACTTGATGCACGCTTTCGTCCGGCGGTGTCGGGTGCTCATCCTCCTCGACACGCTGAGGGCCGATCCGCACATAGTGGAAGAACCCCGCCAGCACCGCCGCGCCCATGGCCAACAGCGCCAGCGGCTTGGTGAAGCCCTTCCACAACCCCACCAACGGGCTGATCACTGGCTGGTCCGGCAGGCCGGCATACAGCTTCGGCGTGTCGGCATGGTGCAGCACGTACATCACGTGGGTGCCACCGACGCCGTCCGGGTCGTACAACCCGGCGTTGTCGTAGCCCCGCGATTTCAGATCGACGATGCGCTCGGCCGCATGCACTTTCATCTCGTCCTTGCTGCCGAACACGATCGCACCGGTCGGGCAGGTTTTCACGCACGCCGGCTCCAGCCCCACGCTCACGCGATCGGAACACAGGGTGCACTTGTACGCCTTGTGGTCTTTCTGCGAGATGCGCGGGATGTTGAACGGACAGCCGGTGATGCAGTAGCCGCAGCCGATGCAGTGGTCCTGGTTGAAGTCGACGATACCGTTGGCGTGTTTGATGATCGCACCAGGGCTTGGGCAGGCCTTCAGGCAACCTGGGTCGGCACAGTGCATGCAGCCATCCTTGCGGATCAGCCACTCCAGGTTGCCGTCGTCGCGCTCATGCTCGGTAAAGCGCATCAGGGTCCAGGTCTCGGCCGTGAGGTCCTGGGGGTTGTCGTAGGTGCCGTGGTTGTGGCCAACCTCGTCACGCAGTTCATTCCACTCCGAGCACGCCACCTGGCAGGCCTTGCAACCGATGCACTTGGTAGTGTCAATCAGCTTGGCGACTTCCTGCTGCTGACGCACCGAGGGCGGAACGGTAGTGGTGGCCGAGCGGGCGATGATGTCTTGGCTGGCCATCAGAGTTTCTCCACTTTGACGAGGAACGACTTGGACTCTGGCGTCTGCGTGTTGCCATCACCGAGGAACGGCACCAAGGTATTGGTCAGGTAGCCATGCCGGGTAACGCCGGTGAAGCCCCAGTGCAGCGGGATGCCGATCTGGTGCACGGTCTGATTGTTGACCTGCAGCGGGCGAATCCGCTTGGTCACCACCGCCACCGCATCGATATGCCCACGCTTGCTCGACACCCGTACCCGGTCGCCGGCCTTGATGCCTTTCTCGTTGGCCAGCACCTCGCCGATCTCGACGAACTGCTCGGGCTGGGCAATGGCGTTGAGCCGGCAATGCTTGCTCCAGAAGTGGAAGTGCTCGGTCAGCCGGTAGGTGGTCGCCGCATAGGGGAACTCGTCGTGCGTGCCGAGGGTGTCCCACACGGAATCGAAGATGCGCCCGGCCGGGTTGCTGGTGGCCTTCTTGTTCTGCGGGTGCAGCGGGTTGATGCCGATCGGTGTTTCGAATGGCTCATAGTGCTCGGGGAACGGGCCTTCGGCCATCTTGTCGATGGCAAAGAAACGCGCCACGCCTTCAGGGTTCATGATGAACGGATTCATCCCAGCCTCGGGCGGCGAGTCGACCTTGAAGTCCGGTACGTCGGTGCCGGTCCAGGCCTTGCCGCTCCACCACACCAGGCGCTTTTTCTCCGGGTCCCAAGGCTTGCCTTGCGGGTCGCTGGACGCACGGTTGTAGAGGATGCGGCGGTTGGCCGGCCAGGCCCAGGCCCAGTTCTGTACCTGGTGCATGCCATACGGGTCGCTGTTGTCGCGGCGAGCCATCTGGTTGCCCTGTTCGGTCCAGCAGCCGGCGAAGATCCAGCAGCCAGACGCGGTGCTGCCATCGTCCTTGAGCTGGCCGAAGCCCGCCAGTTGCTGGCCCGCCTTGATCACCGCGCCAGTCGGGTCGGTGACATCGGCCACCGCCCAGCCGTTCATCTCCTTGGCCAACTCCTCCGGGGATGGCTCCTCAGGTATCTTGTACGGCCAGCTGATGTTCATTATCGGGTCGGGATAGGTGCCGCCCTCGGCCTGGTAGCGTTGGCGCAGGCGCAGGAACAACTCGCTCATGATGTGCACGTCGGTACGGGTCTCGCCCGGGCCGTCTGCGCCCTTCCAGTGCCATTGCAGCCAACGGCTGCTGTTGACCAGCGACCCGTCTTCCTCGGCGAAGCAGGTAGTGGGCAAGCGGATCACTTCGGTCTGGATATTGGCCGTGTCGACGTCGTTGAACGGCCCGGCATTGCGCCAGAACTCCGATGTCTCGGTAGCTAGCGGGTCCATGACCACCAGCCACTTGAGCTTACTCAGCGCCGCAGTGACACGGTTCTTGTCCGGCAGCGCTGCAATCGGATTGAAACCTTGGCACATATAGCCGTTGACCTTGCCCTGGTCCATCATCTCGAACATGCGCAGCACGTCGTAGCCCGGCACGTCGAGCTTGGGTAGCCACTCGTAGCCCCAGTTGTTTTCTACCGTGGCGTTGGCCCCGTACCAGGCTTTCATCAGGCTGACGTGGAACTTGCCGTAGTTCTGCCAGTACGACAGCTGGCCCGGGCGCAGTGGCTTGGAGGCGCGTTTGTCGATGTAGGCGGCGTAATCCTGCTCGGCATCGCCGGGTAAGGTCAGGTAACCCGGCAGCAAGTTGGACAACAGGCCGAGGTCGGTCAGGCCCTGGATGTTGGAGTGTCCACGCAACGCGTTGACCCCTCCACCCGGCATGCCGACGTTGCCCAGCAGCAACTGAACCATGGCCGCGCTACGAATGATCTGCGCGCCGATCGAATGCTGCGTCCAGCCGAGCGCATAGAGGATCGTCATGGTCTTGCCCGGTACCGAGCAGGAGGCGATCTCTTCCCAGACCTTCATCATGGCGTCCTGTGGCATGCCACAGGTCATGCTCGCCAGTTCCGGGGTATAGCGGCTGTAATGCTGTTTCATCAGCTGGAACACGCAGCGAGGGTGCTGCAGTGTCGGGTCGACCTTGGCATAGCCGTCCTCGCCCAGCTCGTAACCCCAGCCGGACTTGTCGGCGTACACACGCTTGGCCTCGTCGTAGCCGCTGAACAACCCGTCCTCGAAGCCGTAGTTCTCTTTGACGATGAACGACACGTCAGTGTAGTTGCGCACGTACTCGTGCTGGATCTTGTCTGTGCTAAGCAGATAGTTGATCAGCCCGCCCATGAAGGCGATGTCGGTACCAGTACGGATCGGTGCATAGTAATCCGCCACCGAAGCGGTACGGGTAAACCGCGGGTCGACCACAATCAGCCGCGCCTTGTTGTGCGCCTTGGCCTCGGTCACCCACTTGAAGCCGCACGGGTGCGCTTCTGCTGCGTTGCCACCCATCACCAGGACCAGATTCGCGTTGGCGATATCGGACCAGTGGTTGGTCATGGCGCCACGGCCGTACGTCGGGGCAAGACTTGCCACCGTCGGGCCATGTCAGACACGTGCCTGGTTATCGAACCCCAGCATGCCTGTTGCGCGGATGACCTTGTGGGTCAGGTAGCCAGCCTCGCTGGAAGCGGCGGAAGCGGCAAGAAAACCGGTGGAGAGCCAGCGGTTGACTGTTTGTCCTTGGGCGTTCTTTTCGATGAAGTTGGCATCGCGGTCCTGCTTCATCAGGTCGGCGACGCGGTCGAGCGCCTCGTCCCAGCTGACCCGCACCCATTCTTTGCTGCCCGGCTTGCGAACCTCGGGGTACTGCAGGCGGCTCGAGCTGTGGATAAAGTCCAGCAGGCCGGCGCCTTTCGGGCAGAGGGTGCCCCGGTTGACCGGGTGGTCGGCGTCCCCTTCGATATGAATGATGTTCTGTTTGACGTTTTTTCCCGCATCACCCTGGCTGTACATGATCAGGCCGCAGCCGACCGAACAGTAGGGGCAGGTGTTACGGGTTTCTTTGGTATGCGCCAGCTTGAAGTGACGCACCTGCTCGGCGAATGCCGGCGTCGGGGCCATGCCCAACGCTGCAAGGCTCGAGCCTCCAAGGCCGACGGCGGCGGCCTTGAAGAACTGCCGACGGTTCAGGTCCATCGTGCACTCCTGATCAGGTGGTGGACGCACGGAACATTGCCGGCGCCTCTTGGTAGTCACGGTGGCGGCCAATTGATAGCCGCCAAAGGATAAGACTAGTCAAGAATCCAGAAGGTGCGATGACCTGAGTCAGCGGTACAGCACCAATCAGGTACGTGGCAGGTTGCGCACCACATTCAGCGCCGCACTGCTCTGCGCCACAGGCATGATCTCGATGGTGTTGATGTTTACATGCGCCGGCTGCTCGGCAACCCAGGCTACCGTTGCTGCAATGTCCTCCGGCAGGAGGGCCTCTACATCCCGATACAGGGCCTGCACGGCATCCACGTCGCCATTCAGGCGCACCATCGAGAAGTCAGTGCCTGAGCACAGCCCCGGCTCGATGTTGCTTACCCGCACGCGGGTGCCAGCCAGGTCGGCACGCAGGTTGAGGCTGAACTGGCGGACGAACGCCTTGCTGGCGCCATACACGTTACCGCCCGGGTAGGGGTAAGTACCGGCGATCGAGCCGATGTTGATGATCATGCCGCTATCGGCTTCCACCATCTGCGGCAGAATCTTGTGGGTGACCATGGCCAGGCCGGTGATGTTGGTGTCGATCATCTGCTGCCAGTTTGCGGCACTGCTGGCTTGGGCACGGTCCACGCCCAGCGCCAGCCCCGCGTTGTTGACCAGCAGATCGATCTGCAGCGACGCCTCACGCATCTGCTCGACCGCCTTCTCGAGCGATACTGAATCAGTGACATCCAGCGCCATCGGAATGAAATTGGCGCCCAGTTCAGCCTCCAGTGCTTTCAGTTTGTCCATGCGCCTGGCACCACCGACCACGCGGTAGCCTTTGCCGATCAGGGTGCAGCAGATGGCGCGGCCAAAGCCTGAGGAAGCACCGGTTACAAATGCGGTTTTCATTCGTTATCTCCTATCAATGGATCAAGTCAGGTACTTCACGCCCAGGCTGGTGAACAGGCAGAGCATCGAGAACACCAACACCTTGCGCACCACTTCGTTGCCTTTACGCAAGGCCAGGGAACTGCCCAGGTGGTTACCGAGGATGTTGCAGGCCACAAGTGGCAATGCCAGCAGGTAGACGACCTTGCCTGCGCTGACGAAGGCGACCAACGCACCGATGTTGGAAGCGAAGTTGAAGGTTTTGGAGTTGGCCGAACTGGAGACCAGGTCCATGCGCAACAGGTAATGGAAAGCGATGATGAACATGCTGCCGGTACCGGGGCCGAAGAAGCCGTCATAGAAGCCAATGGCCAGGCAGGTCAGCGGGACCACGGTGAACAGCATGCGCGATGACAGTTCGCGCTCCTCGACCGGGCGGTCCTTGGGGGTAAGGAAAATGAGAATACCGAGCGGGATCAGTGCCAGGATGATCTTGCCCACAGTTTCCTGCGAGATCGACACGATCAGGTGAGCCCCCAGGTAGGCGCCTAGCAGCGAAAACGGCACTCCGACCAACGCTACCTGCCAGACCATCTTGCTGTTGGCCAGGAAGTTTCGGATAGCCGCCAGTGTGCCAAGGGTACTGACCAGTTTTTCCTGGCCCAGTGCCACCTGCGGCGGCATGCCAACCAGCAGAAAGCCCGGTACCAGAAACAAGCCACCACCACCGGCAATGCTGTCGACGAAACCCGCAACGAAGGCGATCGCGCCAAGCATGAGGATGGCCAGCAACCAGTGCTCCGCCCAGTAAGAACCCAGAATTTCCATAGCAATGTCCATCCAGTGGAGCGTTTAAGCCAGGCACAGCGCGAGTGCGGCTGGCCTGATCGGGCGATGATTGTAATTTCAAAAATTGAATCGATTCAATCTAAAATAAAATCAACTCAATCAAACCAATTACCATCATTACCTGCATCCGAGCTTTCATGCTAGGCTTTCGCGCTCTTGCAGCGTCTGGTGCCATTTCCATGTGGGTCCCTCAATTCAGCCATCAAACACAGCCGGTTTACCTGATGATCGCTGATGCCCTTGAACAGGACATCGAAGGTGGTCGGCTTGCAGAAGGCGATCGCTTACCCACACTCAAGGACCTCGCCGAGGCGCTGAATGTAACCCCCGGCACTGTTGGCAGGGCCTACGACGAAGCAGCCAAGCGTGGTTTGGTGGCGGGCGAGGTAGGCCGAGGCACGTTTGTCAGGCAATTGCGACAGCCATTAACCCCCCCGTCGGTGCCCGCGCCCGTGGCCGGCGAAAGCAGCCAGATCGATCTCTCGATCATCAAGCCCAACGACGCTCACATGAGCGAATGGCTAGGCGCGGCTATCAGCGAAATGGCCGCCTCCTCGGACTTGGGGCAGGTACTCGACTATGTGACAGAGGGTGGCCACACGTCCCACAAACAAGCCGGTGCGACCTGGATACAGCGCTGGCTGCCTGATGCGCGTTGGCAGCAGGTAGTACTGACCGCTGGCGCCCAGCATGGGCTGCTGGTGACCATCAGCAGCCTGTCGAAGAGTGACGATGTGGTGCTGTGCGAGTCGCTTTGCTACCCCGGCATCATATCCCTGGCCCACAGCATGGGCCGGCGCCTGCGCGGCGTAGCCATGGACGAACACGGGATCATCCCGGAGGCATTGCGCGCGGCCTGCCTGGAACACCGCCCTTCCCTGCTGGTGTGCGTCACCACGCACCAGAACCCGACCAACTCGATCATGCCCCCTGCAAGGCGCCAGGCCATCGCCGAGATCGCCCGGGAGTTCGACCTGTACATCGTGGATGACGATATCTACGGTTTTCTCGAGCCCAACCCGGACTACAAGCCGCTTGCAGCGTATGCGCCTGAACGCTCGGTGTACCTCACCAGCCTGTCCAAAAGCGTGCTGCCGGCACTGCGCATCGGCTACCTGTACGCCCCGCCGCAAACCCTGTCACGGTTATCATCGATGGTACGCAGCAGCGTGTGGATGCCATCGCCACTGATGGCGCAACTGGCCAGCAACCTGATCAACAGCGGCAAGGCCGACCAGTTGGTGCGTATGCAACAAGATGAGGCGGCAGCACGCCAGCACCTGGCCCGGGAGATTCTTGGCCGATACAAGGTCCGCACTCAGCCTCACAGCTTCCATATCTGGCTGGAGCTGCCAGAACCGTGGACCAGCGACGAGTTTGCCAACCTTGCGCGTGACAACGGCGTAACGGTAGTCAGCGGCAGCCAGTTCCTGCCAGAACGCAGCCACGCCACCAGCGGTGTGCGCATCGCCCTGATGGCACCCAGCCGCCAGGAACTGGCCTTTGCCCTGACCAAGCTGGCAAGCCTGCTGGATTCGCCGGAGCCGCGATTGTTCTACTGACCGCGATGCCAGATATGCGGTGCTGCCCATAAAAAAACCCAGGGCAACTGCCCCGGGTTTCTGGTCCTGCTGAACGCCTTACCGCTCTGATCAGAACGGAATATCGTCATCGAAGCTGTCGAAATCAGCAGCCGGCTGCGGCGCAGGCTGTTGCGGCGCTGGGCGCTGGGGGGCCTGTTGCGGGCGCTGGGCCTGCTGGCGTGGCGGTGCCTGGTTGTATTGCTGCTGGCCACCACCGTAATTGCCGCCACCCTGGTTGTACGGGTCACCGCCCTGCTGCTGGCCCTGCGGACGACCGCCGAGCAGCTGCATGGTGCCGTTGATGTCGACGATGATCTCGGTGGTGTAGCGCTTGATGCCGTCTTTTTCCCACTCGCGGGTCTGCAGCTTGCCTTCGATGTAGCACTGCGAACCCTTGCGCAGGTATTCGCCAGCGATTTCGGCAACCTTGCCGAACAACGACACACGGTGCCACTCGGTACGCTCGACCTTCTGGCCCGACTGCTTGTCAGTCCACTGCTCGCTGGTGGCCAGGCTCAGGTTGGTCACGGCGTTACCGTTGGGCAGGTAGCGGACTTCGGGATCCTGGCCACAGGTACCGACCAGAATGACTTTGTTAACCCCACGGGCCATAACGTTCTCCTAGGCTTCGCACGCCGAAGAGGCTGGATTCACCAGTCGCTCGAGGGTCGCACGGTCCAAAATTTTCGTATCCAGTTTGATATAGATGGCGGCTTCTTCTGCAACCACCACAGCGTCGGTCACACCCGGCACGGCCATCAGGCGCTCGGTCAGGCCGGCTTCCCGGACCGCCTCAGGCGTCAGGGGCAAGCGCAGGCTGGTCACATATGGCGGCTCGTTCATGCGCAAGGCAACGATCAGCCAGATAGCACACAGCGCCGCACTACCGAGGAACACCGTGTCCAGCCCACCGTGCTGGAACAGCCAGCCACCAAGAATCCCGCCTAACGCTGCGCCGAGGAACTGGCTGGTGGAATACACCCCCATTGCCGTCCCCTTGCCACCGGCAGGCGACACCTTGCTCACCAGAGAAGGCAGCGAAGCCTCCAGCAGGTTGAATGCGGTAAAGAATACCACGGTGCCAATCACCAGTCCGCGCAAACCGTCAGCCCACTCCCAGAAGTATATCTCTGTCAGCAGCAGGACACTGACCGCGCCGGCCAACACACGTTTCATCTTGCGCTTTTTTTCGCCGTAGATGATGAACGGGACCATTGCAAAAAATGAGATGAACAGCGCGGTCAGGTACACCCACCAGTGCTGCTCCTTGGGCAGGCCGCCACGCTCGACGAACGCCAGCGGCAGCGCAACGAAGCTGGCCATGAGGATGGCGTGCAGGATGAAAATGCTTACGTCCAGGCGCAGAAGGTCCGGATGGCGCAGGGTTGGGCCGATGGCCTGGCGTGCCACACCCGACTCGCGGTGCTGCAGGATGCTGTGGGTGTTGGGCACGACAAACGCGATCAACAGGATGCCTACCAGGGCAAGCCCAGCCGTGACCAGGAACAAACCTGACAAACCAAAGGCACTTGTCAGCAGTGGACCAACGACCATGGCGACAGCGAACGACAGGCCGATGCTCATGCCGATCATGGCCATGGCCTTGGTCCGGTGTTGCTCGCGGGTGAGGTCGGACAGCAGCGCCATGACCGCAGCAGAAATTGCCCCGGCGCCCTGCAGGATGCGCCCGGCAATCACGCCCCAGATAGAGTCGGCCTGGGCCGCCAGCACGCTGCCAAGGGCAAAGATCACCAGCCCCAGATAAATCACCGGCCGGCGACCGATGCGGTCGGAAATCATCCCGAACGGAATCTGAAATACCGCCTGTGTAAGGCCATAGGCCCCAATGGCCAGGCCGATCAGCGCAGGCGTGGCGCCAGCCAGGTCCATGCCGTAGGTGGCCAGTACCGGCAAGACCATGAACATGCCCAGCATACGAAAGGCAAAGACCAGGGCAAGGCCGCCAGCGGCGCGGGTTTCGCCGCCACTCATGCGCTCGTTGTGGGTGTCGTGCATGGATTAACCTCGTGTGAACCGGCGGCGATTCTATCAGTCCGACAGCTTGACGGCATCTACGCGACGCTTTGCCGCGTACTGGCAGGGCGCCGTATACTTCCTTGTTTATGCCCGCCGAGCGAGGCCGTAGTGGACAAGATCCTGATTCGTGGGGCACGTACCCACAACCTGAAGAACATCGACCTGACCCTGCCCCGGGACAAGTTGATCGTGATCACCGGCCTGTCCGGTTCCGGCAAGTCGTCCCTGGCGTTCGATACCTTGTACGCCGAAGGCCAGCGCCGCTACGTGGAGTCGCTGTCGGCCTACGCCCGGCAGTTCCTGTCGATGATGGAAAAACCCGACGTCGACACCATCGAAGGCCTGTCGCCGGCGATTTCGATCGAGCAGAAATCGACCTCGCACAACCCGCGTTCCACGGTCGGCACCATCACCGAAATCTATGACTACCTGCGCCTGCTGTACGCCCGCGTCGGTACGCCACGCTGCCCGGACCACGATATTCCGCTGGAGGCGCAAACGATCAGCCAAATGGTCGACCTGGTGCTGGAAAACCCGGAAGGCAGCAAACTGATGCTGCTCGCGCCGGTAGTGCGCGAGCGCAAAGGTGAGCATCTGGCAGTGTTTGACGAGCTGCGCGCCCAGGGCTTCGTGCGGGCCAGGGTCAACGGCAAACTCTACGAACTCGATGAGTTGCCCAAGCTGGACAAGCAGAAGAAGCACAGCATCGATGTGGTGGTGGACCGTTTCAAAGTGCGCGCCGACCTGCAACAGCGCCTGGCCGAATCGTTCGAGACCGCGCTGAAGCTGGCCGATGGTATTGCCTTGGTGGCACCGATGGACGGCGAACAAGGCGAAGAGACGATATTCTCCGCGCGCTTCGCCTGCCCAGTGTGCGGCCACGCGATCAGTGAGCTGGAACCGAAGCTGTTCTCCTTCAACAACCCGGCTGGCGCCTGCCCGACCTGCGACGGCCTGGGGGTCAAACAGTTCTTCGACACCAAACGCCTGGTCAACACCGAGCTCACCTTGGCCGAAGGCGCGATCCGCGGCTGGGACCGCCGTAACGTGTACTACTTCCAGATGCTTGGTTCGTTAGCCGCGCACTATGGCTTCAGCCTGGAGGAGCCTTTCGGCGAGCTGTCGGCCGAACACCAGAAGGTGATCCTGCAGGGCAGCGGCAAGCAGAGTGTCGACTTCAAGTACCTCAACGACCGAGGCGACATCGTCAAGCGATCGCACCCGTTCGAAGGCATTGTGCCGAACCTTGAGCGCCGCTACCGCGAAACCGAATCGGCCACGGTGCGTGAAGAACTGGCCAAGTTCCTTGGCACACAACCGTGCCCGGATTGCCGGGGTACGCGCCTGCGCCGCGAGGCGCGCCATGTGTGGGTGGGCGAGAAGACCCTGCCGGCGGTAACCAATATGCCGATCGGTGAAGCCAGCAACTACTTTGGCGAACTGACCCTGACCGGCCGGCGTGGCGAAATCGCGGCAAAAATCCTCAAGGAAATCTGCGAACGACTTCAGTTCCTGGTCAACGTCGGCCTCGACTACCTGACCCTGGATCGTAGCGCCGACACCCTGTCCGGTGGTGAAGCGCAACGTATCCGCCTGGCCAGCCAGATCGGCGCCGGTCTTGTGGGGGTGATGTACATCCTCGATGAACCGTCCATCGGCCTTCATCAACGCGACAACGACCGCCTGTTGGCCACCCTCAACCATTTGCGCGACCTGGGCAACACGGTGATCGTGGTGGAGCACGACGAGGACGCCATCCGGCTGGCCGACTACGTGGTCGACATCGGCCCTGGCGCTGGTGTGCACGGCGGACAGATCGTCGCCGAGGGCTCGCCCCAGGAGGTCATGGACCACCCCGATTCGCTGACTGGCAAGTACCTGTCCGGGCGCAAGAAGATCGTTGTGCCGGCCAAGCGCACGCCGCGCAACAAGAAGCTGCAACTCAAGCTCAAGGGCGCGCGTGGCAACAACCTGCAGAACGTCGACCTGGAAGTGCCGATCGGCCTGCTGACCTGCGTGACCGGTGTATCCGGCTCGGGTAAGTCGACGCTGATCAACAACACCCTTTACCCCTTGGCCGCCACCGCCCTAAATGGCGCAAGCAGCCTGGAAGCCGCACCACACCACAGCATGGATGGCCTGCAGCACCTGGACAAGGTGGTGGATATCGACCAGAGCCCGATAGGCCGGACCCCGCGCTCCAACCCGGCGACCTACACGGGTATCTTCACACCGATCCGCGAGCTGTTCTCTGGTGTACCGGAGTCACGCTCGCGTGGTTATGGCCCGGGACGTTTCTCGTTCAACGTCAAGGGTGGCCGTTGCGAGGCCTGCCAGGGCGATGGCCTGATCAAAGTGGAAATGCACTTCCTGCCGGACATCTACGTGCCGTGTGACGTGTGCAAGAGCAAGCGCTACAACCGCGAAACCCTGGAGATCAAGTACAAGGGCAAGAACATCCACGAAGTGCTGGAAATGACCATCGAGGATGCCCGAGAGTTCTTCGATGCGGTGCCGGCGCTGGCGCGCAAGCTGCAAACGTTGATGGATGTGGGCCTGTCGTACATCAAACTGGGGCAGTCAGCGACCACGCTGTCAGGGGGTGAGGCACAGCGCGTGAAGCTGTCACGCGAACTGTCCAAGCGCGATACCGGCAAGACTTTGTACATCCTCGACGAACCTACCACCGGCCTGCACTTTGCCGATATCCAGCAACTGCTC
Source organism: Pseudomonas sp. LTR0 (assembly GCF_036630035.1). Lineage (NCBI taxonomy): Bacteria > Pseudomonadati > Pseudomonadota > Gammaproteobacteria > Pseudomonadales > Pseudomonadaceae > Pseudomonas > Pseudomonas sp. LTR0. The sequence goes on along the minus strand of NZ_CP123734.1, from coordinate 488,999 downwards.
GACGTATTGCATCGCCTGCGCGACCACGGCAATACCGTGGTGGTGATCGAGCATAACCTGGATGTGATCAAGACCGCCGACTGGCTGGTTGACCTGGGGCCGGAAGGTGGCTCCAAGGGTGGCCAGATCATTGCCTGCGGTACGCCAGAAGAGCTGAGCGAGATGAAGCAGTCATATACCGGCCATTACCTGAAACCATTGCTGGAGCGGGATCGAGCCTGAGTGTTGCCAGCGCAATGAAAAAGCCCCTGGTACCTATGGTGCCAGGGGCTTTTATTTGAGCCTGTGGATAACTTACATCTGCGACTGCAGGTAGTTTTCCAGCCCGATGGCCTTGATCAGGCCCTGCTGCTTCTCAAGCCAGTAGGTGTGATCTTCTTCGGTGTCGGCCAGCTGAGCACGCAGGATGTCACGGCTGACGTAGTCCTTGTGCAGTTCGCACAGCTCGATACCTTTGCAAAGCGCACCGCGCACCTTGTATTCGAGCTTGAGGTCTGCCTCGATCATTTCCGGCACAGTGCTGCCGACCTCCAGGTCATCCGCACGCATGTCAGGGGTACCTTCGAGCATGAGGATACGACGCATCAGGGCATCGGCGTGCTGCGTCTCTTCCTCCATCTCGTGGTTGATGCGCTCGTAGAGCTTGGACAGGCCCCAGTCTTCGTACATGCGCGAATGAATGAAGTACTGGTCGCGTGCCGCCAGTTCGCCCTTCAGCAGCGTGACGAGATAGTTGATTACGTCCGGGTGGCCTTGCATCGCCCTGATTCTCCATGTGAAAACGTCTATGCCACATAGTGTGAACCAGCTTTTGTCTACGGTCACTGAAAAACGCGCAATCAGACGCAAAAAAACGGTTAAACAGTAGTGATATTCATTGAAAAACCGCCCAAATGAGGGCGGTTCTACTTATCACTTCGACTTAGGCGAAATTGATGCCCAAAGCCTTCGCAATCCCTTCGCCGTAGGCCGGATCCGCCTTGAAGAAGTACTGCAACTGACGCTGGATCACGTCTTCGCTGACGCCCGCCATGGTGCCAGCGATGTTGCTGATCAGCAGGGCCTTCTGCTCATCGCTCATCAAACGGAACAAAGCGCCGGCGTGGCTGAAATAGTCAGTGTCCTCGCGGTGATCGTAGCGATCAGCCGAACCATTCATGGCCAATGCTGGCTCAGCATGGCGTGGGGACTGTTTCGGGGCGTCGCTGTAGCTGTTTGGTTCATAGTTCGGTGCACTACCGTAGCCGCCGGTAGCCATGGAGCCGTCGCGCTGATAGCTGTTTACCGGGCAGCGTGGCGCATTGACTGGCAATTGCTGGTGATTGGTACCCACGCGATAGCGGTGCGCGTCGGCGTAGGCGAATACGCGGCCTTGAAGCATCCGGTCTGGCGAAAGACCGACGCCGGGCACCATATTGCTAGGCCCGAACGCGGCCTGCTCGACCTCTGCGAAATAGTTGAGCGGGTTACGATTGAGTTCCAGCACACCCACCTTGATGAGCGGATAGTCCTTCTGCGACCACGTCTTGGTCACGTCGAATGGGTTCTCGTCACGGCTGGCAGCCTCGGCTTCGCTCATCACCTGAATGCAGACCGTCCAGCGCGGGTAGTCGCCACGCTCGATAGCCTCAAACAGATCTCGCTGAGCGTAATCCGGGTCGGTACCTGCCAGGCGTGCAGCGTCTGCCGGGGTGAGGTTCTTGATGCCTTGTTGAGTCTTGAAGTGCCACTTGACCCAGGTACGCTCACCCTTTGCATTGATCAGGCTGTAGGTGTGGCTGCCAAAACCATGCATATGGCGGTAGCCGTCCGGAATGCCACGGTCGGAAAAGAGGATGGTGACCTGATGCAGCGCTTCAGGGGAGTGCGACCAGAAATCCCACATCATCTGGGCGTTCTTCAGGTTGGACTGCGGGTGGCGCTTCTGGGTGTGGATAAAGTCCGGGAACTTCAGTGGGTCGCGAATGAAGAATACTGGCGTGTTGTTACCGACAATGTCCCAGTTGCCTTCCTCGGTGTAGAACTTCACCGCGAAGCCGCGCGGGTCACGCTCGGTATCAGCCGAACCGCGCTCGCCACCAACGGTGGAGAAACGTAAGAAAGTCTCAGTTTGTTTACCGATCTCTTCGAACAGTTTGGCGCTGGTATAGCCGGTAATATCGTGAGTAACGGTAAAGGTGCCATAGGCACCCGAACCTTTGGCATGGACACGGCGCTCTGGAATGTTCTCGCGGTTGAAATGGGCGAGCTTCTCGATCAGGTGGAAGTCGTCGAGCAGCAGCGGACCGCGCGGGCCGGCGGAGCGGGAGTTCTGGTTGTCGGCTACAGGTGCACCGCTAGCGGTGGTGAGAATCTTGCTCATGGGCTCTCCTTATCGGTCTACAAGCGCCGGCTTATCGGCTGTAAAGAGAGTATTGCCGAGCGAGATTACAGGTACAAATTTATTACATAACTTATATCAATAGAAATAAACAATAGGTATACAAACAAAAAACCGGGCACTAGGCCCGGTTCTTTGTAGCAGACAGAACGTCTTACTCAGCAGCTTCTACAGCACCGCCGACCGGACGATCAACCAGCTCGACGTACGCCATAGGCGCGTTGTCGCCAGCGCGGAAACCGCACTTCAGGATGCGCAGGTAGCCGCCCTGACGGGTGGCGTAACGCTTGCCCAGGTCGTTGAACAGTTTGCCAACAGCGGACTTCGAACGGGTACGGTCGAAGGCCAGACGACGGTTAGCAACGCTGTCTTCCTTGGCCAGGGTGATCAGCGGCTCGGCAACGCGGCGCAGTTCCTTGGCTTTCGGCAGGGTGGTTTTGATCAGCTCGTGCTCGATCAGCGACACTGCCATGTTCTGGAACATAGCCTTGCGGTGAGAGCTGGTACGGCTCAGGTGACGTCCACTTTTACGATGACGCATGATTCATTCCTTACCAAACACTACGTTCGGTGATTACGACGATCAGGCGGTCGCCTTGTCGTCTTTCTTAAGACTTGCAGGCGGCCAGTTGTCGAGGCGCATGCCGAGAGACAGACCACGAGAGGCCAGAACGTCCTTGATTTCAGTCAGGGACTTCTTACCCAGGTTAGGAGTCTTCAACAGCTCTACTTCGGTACGCTGAATCAGGTCGCCGATGTAGTAGATGTTCTCCGCCTTGAGGCAGTTGGCCGAACGTACAGTCAGTTCCAGGTCGTCAACCGGACGCAGCAGGATCGGGTCGATCTCGTCTTCCTGCTCGACTACGACAGGCTCACTGTCACCTTTGAGGTCGACGAACGCGGCCAACTGCTGTTGCAGAATGGTCGCAGCGCGGCGGATAGCCTCTTCAGGATCCAGGGTGCCGTTGGTTTCCAGATCAATGACCAGTTTGTCCAAGTTGGTACGCTGTTCAACACGGGCGTTCTCGACCACATAGGCGATACGACGCACCGGGCTGAACGAAGCGTCCAACTGCAGACGGCCAATGCTACGGCTTTCGTCTTCGTCGGTTTGACGGGAGTCGGCCGGCTCGTAACCACGACCACGAGCTACAGTGAGCTTCATGTTCAGAGCGCCGTTCGACGCCAGGTTCGCGATTACGTGATCGGGGTTGACGATCTCGACATCGTGATCCAGCTGAATATCGGCAGCGGTAACCACCCCCGAACCCTTTTTCGACAAGGTCAGCGTAACTTCGTCACGACCATGCAGTTTGATAGCCAGGCCTTTCAGGTTCAACAGGATTTCAATTACGTCTTCCTGAACACCTTCGATCGCGGAGTACTCATGGAGTACGCCATCGATCTCGGCCTCGACTACTGCACAGCCAGGCATGGAGGACAACAGGATGCGGCGCAGCGCGTTGCCCAGGGTATGGCCGAAACCACGCTCGAGAGGCTCGAGCGTAATCTTGGCGCGGGTCGGACTGACTACCTGCACATCAATATGGCGGGGAGTCAGGAACTCATTTACCGAAATCTGCATGGATGCACCTATTTTCTAGCCCTTACTTGGAGTAGAGCTCGACAATCAGGTTTTCGTTGATGTCGGCAGACAGGTCGCTGCGAGCAGGAACGTTCTTGAAAACGCCCGACTTTTTAGCAGCATCCACGTCAACCCACTCAACGCGGCCACGCTGGGCGCACAGTTCAAGGGCTTGAACAATGCGCAACTGGCCCAGCGATTTCTCGCGGACTGCGACCACGTCACCCGGACGAACTTGGTAGGATGGAATGTTTACAGTCTTACCGTTGACGCTGATCGCTTTGTGCGAAACCAGCTGACGGGACTCGGAACGAGTCGAGCCGAAGCCCATACGGTAAACGACGTTATCCAGACGGCACTCGAGCAGTTGCAGCAGGTTCTCACCGGTTGCGCCTTTTTTCGAGGCAGCAGCTTGGTAGTAACCGCGGAACTGACGCTCCAGAACACCGTAGATACGACGGACTTTTTGTTTCTCACGCAGCTGGGTGCCGTAGTCGGACTGACGGCCACGGCGCTGGCCGTGGATACCTGGGGCTGCTTCGATATTGCACTTCGATTCCAGAGCGCGAACGCCGCTCTTCAGGAACAGATCAGTGCCTTCACGACGAGACAGTTTGCATTTTGGACCAATGTAACGTGCCATTCTTCTGTCTCCTGATTACACGCGACGCTTCTTCGGCGGACGGCACCCGTTGTGCGGGATTGGCGTCACGTCGGTGATGCTGGCGATCTTGTAGCCGCAGCTGTTCAATGCACGAACGGCGGACTCACGACCTGGACCTGGACCCTTGACGTTAACGTCGAGGTTCTTCAGACCGTATTCCAGCGCAGCTTGACCAGCACGCTCAGCAGCGATCTGGGCTGCGAACGGGGTGGATTTGCGCGAACCACGGAAACCCGAACCACCGGAAGTCGCCCAGGACAAAGCATTGCCCTGACGATCGGTGATGGTCACGATGGTGTTGTTGAAAGAAGCGTGGATGTGGGCGATGCCATCAACCACTGTCTTTTTGACTTTCTTACGAGGACGAGCAGCAGGTTTTGCCATGTCTATATTCCTGGGCGATTACTTGCGGATCGGCTTACGCGGGCCCTTACGGGTGCGTGCGTTGGTCTTGGTGCGCTGACCGCGAACCGGCAGACCTTTACGATGACGCAGGCCGCGGTAGCAACCCAGGTCCATCAAGCGCTTGATCTTCATGTTGACGTCACGACGCAGGTCACCTTCGGTGGTGAACTTCGCGACTTCGCCACGCAGGGTTTCGATTTGCTCGTCGCTCAGATCCTTGATCTTAGCGGCTGGGTTTACACCAGCGTCTGCACAAATCTTCTGTGCAGTTGTGCGACCGACACCATAGATGTAGGTCAGCGAGATAACAGTATGCTTGTTATCTGGAATGTTGACGCCTGCAATACGGGCCATTCAGTGGGACTCCAATTGACAGCTACCTACGCCCCGGAAGCCAAGAAATAGGGCGCGAGATAATATCGCTGTAGAAACGAATAATCAACCCAGCAGCACACTAGCTGCTGGGTTTGAAGCGCAGATCACACTCAGCCTTGGCGCTGTTTGTGACGCGGTTCCGCGCTGCAGATCACTCGTACGACGCCTTCGCGACGGATGATCTTGCAGTTACGGCACAGCTTTTTCACCGATGCACGAACTTTCATTACCGACTCCTCGAACCTTAGGGGCGTATCAGCGCAGCAGACCGCTGCCACCGTAGCCTTTCAGGTTGGCTTTCTTCATCAGGGATTCGTACTGGTGCGAAACGAGGTGCGATTGTACTTGGGACATGAAGTCCATCACAACCACTACCACAATCAGCAACGAGGTCCCGCCAAGGTAGAACGGCACATTTGCTGCCACCACCAGGAACTGGGGCAGAAGGCAGACGGCCATCATGTAAAGAGCACCGAACATGGTCAAACGGGTCAGAACGCCATCAATGTAGCGCGCCGACTGCTCACCAGGACGGATACCCGGAATAAAGGCACCGGACTTCTTCAGGTTTTCCGCTACGTCTTTCGGATTGAACATCAACGCTGTGTAGAAGAAGCAGAAGAAAATGATCCCTGCACTAAACAGCAGAATGTTCAACGGCTGACCAGGAGCGATCGACTGCGAGATGTCCTGCAGCCAGCCCATACCTTCAGACTGACCAAACCAGGCACCCAGCGAAGCCGGGAACAGCAGAATGCTGCTCGCGAAAATGGCCGGGATAACCCCTGCCATGTTCACCTTCAGCGGCAAGTGGCTGGTCTGCGCAGCGAAGACCTTGCGGCCCTGCTGACGCTTGGCGTAATGAACGGCGATACGACGCTGACCACGCTCAATGAACACCACAAAACCGATAATCGCTACTGCCAGCAGACCGATAGCGACCAGGGCGAAAATGTTGATATCGCCTGTGCGTGCAGACTCGAAAGACTGCCCGATTGCTCTCGGAAGACCGGCAACGATACCTGCGAAGATCAACATCGAGATACCGTTGCCCACACCGCGCTCGGTGATCTGCTCGCCCAGCCACATCATGAACATCGCGCCAGCCACGAAAGTGGAAACAGCGACGACATGGAAGCCCAGGCCTGCAGAAAACGCCACGCCCTGGTTGGCCAAGCCAATGGACATGCCAATGGCTTGGACCAGTGCCAGGATAACGGTGCCGTAGCGGGTGTACTGGCTGATCTTGCGACGGCCAGCTTCACCTTCCTTCTTCAACTGCTCCAGTTGCGGGCTGACCGCCGTCATCAACTGCATGATGATCGATGCCGAAATGTACGGCATGATCCCCAGTGCAAAGATGCTCATGCGCTCAAGCGCGCCACCGGAAAACATGTTGAACAAGCTAAGAATGGTCCCCTCATTCTGCCGAAACAGATCCGCCAGACGGTCCGGATTGATGCCGGGAACCGGGATATGTGCACCTATCCGATAGACGATGATCGCCATGAACAGAAAGCGCAGACGAGCCCAGAGTTCCGACATCCCGCCCTTACCGAGCGAAGAGAGAGCACCTTGCTTAGCCATTTATTCCTCGAATTTGCCGCCAGCTGCTTCGATAGCCGCACGCGCACCCTTGGTGGCTGCGATACCCTTGATGGTGACTGCGCGAGTAACTTCGCCAGACAGCATGATTTTCACACGCTGAATGTGCTGGTTGATCACGTTGGCATCCTTCAGGGATTGCACGGAGATCACGTCGCCTTCCACTTTGGCCAGCTCGGACAGACGCACTTCAGCGCGGTCCATGGCTTTCAGGGAAACGAAGCCGAACTTCGGCAGGCGACGGTGCAGCGGCTGTTGACCGCCTTCGAAGCCAGGAGCGATCGAACCACCCGAACGGGAAGTCTGACCTTTGTGGCCACGGCCGCCGGTCTTACCCAGACCGCTACCGATACCACGACCTGGACGATGCTTCTCGCGACGGGAACCCGGCGCTGGACTCAGATCATTGAGTTTCATCGATTAGCCCTCGACCTTCAGCATGTAGTAAGCCTTGTTGATCATCCCGCGATTCTCGGGAGTATCCTGGACTTCTACAGTGTGACCGATGCGACGCAGACCCAGGCCTTTAACACACAGCTTGTGGTTAGGCAGACGGCCCGAGACGCTCTTGATCAGCGTTACTTTTACGGTTGCCATGATCAGAAGATCTCCTCGACGCTCTTGCCACGCTTGGCGGCAATGGATTCAGGAGATTGCATGGCTTTCAGACCCTTGAAGGTGGCGTAAACCACGTTCACTGGGTTGGTCGAACCGTAGCACTTGGCCAGAACGTTCTGAACACCAGCAACTTCCAGGACAGCACGCATTGCGCCACCGGCGATGATACCGGTACCTTCCGAGGCAGGCTGCATGTAAACCTTCGAGGCGCCGTGGGCAGCCTTGGTGGCGTACTGCAGGGTGGTGCCCTTCAGGTCAACCTGAATCATGTTGCGGCGAGCAGCTTCCATGGCTTTCTGGATCGCGGCTGGTACTTCGCGCGACTTGCCACGGCCGAAGCCAACACGACCTTTACCATCACCCACCACGGTCAGCGCGGTGAAGGTGAAGATACGGCCGCCTTTTACGGTTTTGGCAACGCGGTTAACTTGAACCAGCTTCTCGATGTAGCCTTCGTCGCGCTTTTGATCGTTATTTGCCATAACTTAGAACTCCAGCCCGCCTTCACGAGCAGCATCAGCCAGCGCTTTGACGCGGCCATGGTACTTGAAGCCGGAACGGTCAAAGGCAACTTGAGATACACCGGCGGCTTTCGCACGCTCAGCTACCAGCTTGCCAACCTTAGTGGCCGCGTCGATGTTGCCAGTGGCGCCATCACGCAGGTCTTTGTCCAAGGTCGAGGCGCTTGCCAGAACCTTGCTGCCGTCGGCCGAAATGACCTGGGCGTAGATGTGCTGCGAGGAGCGGAACACGCACAGGCGCACGACTTCGAGTTCGTGCATCTTGAGACGTGCTTTGCGAGCGCGACGCAGTCGAATAACTTTTTTGTCGGTCATTTACTAGGCCCTACTTCTTCTTGGCTTCTTTACGACGGACTACTTCGTCCGCGTAACGCACACCTTTACCTTTGTAAGGCTCTGGCGGACGGAAGTCGCGGATTTCAGCGGCCACCTGACCTACCAGCTGCTTGTCGATACCCTTGATCAGGATGTCGGTCTGGCTAGGCGTTTCAGCGGTGATACCGGCTGGCAGTTCGTAGTCCACTGGGTGAGAGAAGCCCAGGGCCAGGTTCAGGACGGTGCCTTTAGCCTGTGCCTTGTAACCAACACCGACCAGCTGGAGCTTGCGCTCGAAGCCTTGGCTTACGCCTTGGACCATGTTGTTGACCAGAGCGCGGGTGGTACCGGCCATGGCACGAGCTTGCTGGTCACCATTGCGAGCGACGAAACGCAGCTCACCAGACTCTTCGGTAACTTCAACAGACGAGTGAACGTTCAGTTCGAGAGTACCTTTGGCACCCTTCACCGAAAGCTGCTGACCGGCGAATTTGACTTCGACACCGGATGGCAGCTTAACGGGGTTCTTAGCGACGCGAGACATGTCTATCCCCCCTTAGAACACTGTGCACAGAACTTCGCCGCCGACACCGGCAGCGCGCGCAGCGCGATCAGTCATCACACCTTTGTTGGTGGAGACGATAGACACGCCCAGACCGCCACGTACTTTCGGCAGATCGGTGACGGCCTTGTACTGGCGCAGGCCTGGACGGCTGGAGCGCTTCAGTTCCTCGATGACCGGACGGCCTTCGAAGTACTTCAGTTCGATCGACAGGGAAGGCTTGGCCTCACCAGTTACCTGGTAGCCAGCGATGTAACCTTCGTCCTTCAGAACTTTGGCAACCGCGACCTTCAGGGTAGAGGAAGGCATGCTTACGACGGACTTTTCAGCCATCTGGGCATTACGGATGCGAGTTAGCATGTCCGCTAACGGGTCCTGCATACTCATGGGCTAGATGCTCCTGATACAAGAATTATTAGCCTTGCGGCTATGACAACCACCCGAACGGTTTGGGCAAAAACCCAGGCTCAGGTGAGCCGGTCATTCTAGACACAAGGCAGAAACGAAACAAGCCCCATATAGGGGCTTGTTTGTTGGCAAGGTCACCGGCGGTCGGAAGATTACTCCCCTTCCACCCGTGCCTTGCCTGCAGCGATTACCAGGAGGCCTTGACCAGACCTGGTACGTCACCGCGCATTGCAGCTTGACGCAGCATGTTACGGCCCAGGCCGAACTTACGGTATACACCGTGAGGACGACCGGTCAGGCGGCAACGGTTGCGCAGGCGCGAGGCGCTAGCGTCGCGTGGCTGCTTCTGCAGAGCGACAACGGCAGCGAAACGCTCTTCTGGAGAGGCGTTCAGGTTGACGATGGTCGCTTTCAGCTCAGCACGCTTCTTAGCGAACTTTGCTACCGTGAGCTGACGCTTCAGCTCGCGGTTTTTCATGCTCTTCTTGGCCATTTTCCTACTCCAATCAGTTGCGGAACGGGAACTTGAAAGCACGCAGCAGAGCGCGGCCTTCGTCGTCCGAACGAGCAGTGGTGGTCAGGGTGATGTCCAAACCGCGCAGAGCATCGATCTTGTCGTAGTCGATTTCCGGGAAGATGATCTGCTCTTTCACGCCCATGCTGTAGTTGCCACGACCATCGAAGGACTTGGCATTCAGGCCGCGGAAGTCGCGAACCCGAGGCAGGGAGATCGCCAGCAGGCGGTCCAGGAATTCGTACATCTTGTCGCTACGCAGGGTCACCTTGACGCCGATCGGCCAGCCTTCGCGGACTTTGAAGCCAGCGATGGATTTGCGAGCGAAAGTCACGACCGGCTTTTGACCGGTGATCTTTTCCAGGTCGGCAACAGCGTGCTCGATGACTTTCTTGTCGCCGATCGCTTCGCCCAGACCCATGTTCAGGGTGATCTTGGTAACGCGCGGAACTTCCATCACGTTCGACAGCTTAAGTTCTTCCTTAAGCTTAGGAGCGATTTCGTTCCGGTAAATCTCTTTCAGTCGTGCCATGGTCTTCTACCTAGCAGTGTTCAAGCATCAACCGCTTTTTGGGTCGACTTGAAGACACGAATTTTTTTACCGTCTTCTACTTTGAAACCAACGCGGTCAGCCTTGTTGGTTTCACCGTTGAAGATGGCAACGTTGGAAGCGTGCAGAGGCGCTTCTTTCTCGACGATACCGCCCTGTACGCCCGCCATCGGGTTAGGCTTGGTATGACGCTTGACCAGGTTCACGCCACCGATAACCAGACGGTCATCAGCCAGAACCTTCAGCACCTTACCGCGCTTACCTTTGTCTTTGCCGGCGATCACGATGATCTCGTCGTCACGACGAATCTTTTGCATGTCGGATCTCCTTACAGCACTTCAGGGGCGAGCGAGACGATCTTCATGAACTTCTCAGTACGAAGCTCACGGGTCACTGGCCCGAAGATGCGAGTGCCGATCGGCTCTTGCTTGTTGTTCAGCAGAACAGCAGCGTTGCCGTCGAAACGAATGATGGAACCGTCAGCGCGACGAACACCGTGACGGGTACGTACGACAACAGCGGTCATCACTTGGCCTTTTTTGACCTTACCGCGCGGAATTGCTTCCTTGACGGTAACCTTGATGATGTCACCGATGCCGGCGTAACGGCGGTGCGAACCGCCGAGTACCTTGATGCACATGACGCGACGAGCGCCGCTGTTATCGGCCACATCGAGCATGGATTGAGTCTGAATCATAAAATTTCTCCGACCCCTAGCCCTTAGACTTCAACAGCGCGTTCGAGGACTTCAACCAGTGCCCAGGACTTGGTCTTGGCCAGCGGACGGGTTTCACGGATGGAAACCTTGTCGCCGATCTTGCACTGGTTGGCTTCGTCGTGCGCGTGCAGCTTAGTCGAACGCTTAACGTATTTACCGTAGATCGGGTGCTTTACGCGACGCTCGATCAGAACGGTGATGGTCTTGTCCATTTTGTCGCTGACGACACGGCCAGTCAGCGTACGGACGGTTTTTTCAGCTTCAGCCATGATCACTTACCTGCCTGCTGGTTGAGCACAGTTTTCACGCGAGCGATGTCACGCTTAACTTGCGAGAGCAGGTGCGACTGCCCCAACTGGCCAGTTGCTTTCTGCATACGCAGATTGAACTGGTCGCGCAGCAAGCCGAGCAGTTGCTCGTTCAGTTGCTGTGCCGATTTTTCACGAAGTTCATTCGCTTTCATCACATCACCGTCCGCTTAACAAAGGAGGTGGCGAGAGGCAGCTTTGCAGCAGCCAGGGCGAAAGCTTCGCGCGCCAGCTCTTCAGAAACACCCTCGATCTCGTACAGGACTTTGCCTGGCTGAATCTGGGCAACCCAGTACTCCACGGAACCCTTACCTTTACCCATACGAACCTCGAGAGGTTTCTTGGAGATCGGCTTGTCCGGGAACACACGGATCCAGATCTTACCGCCACGCTTAACGTGACGGGTCAGCGCACGACGTGCGGACTCGATCTGGCGAGCGGTGAGGCGACCGCGAGCAACAGCTTTCAGGGCGAATTCGCCGAAGCTGACTTTGCTACCGCGCAGTGCCAGACCACGGTTGTGGCCAGTCATCTGCTTGCGGAATTTTGTACGCTTTGGTTGCAACATTTGGCGTACCCCTTACTTAGCAGCTTTTTTACGAGGCGCTGGTGCTTGTGGTTTCAGTTCTTCTTGGCGACCACCAATAACTTCGCCTTTGAAGATCCAAACCTTCACACCGATCACACCGTAAGTGGTGTGAGCTTCGTAGGTGTTGTAGTCGATATCGGCACGCAGGGTGTGCAGAGGCACACGACCTTCGCGATACCACTCGGTACGAGCAATCTCAGCACCGCCGAGACGACCGCTCACCTGGATCTTGATGCCCTTGGCACCAATACGCATGGCGTTCTGTACCGCGCGCTTCATGGCGCGACGGAACATTACACGGCGTTCCAGCTGCTGAGCTACGCTCTGCGCAACCAGCATAGCGTCGAGTTCCGGCTTGCGGATCTCTTCGATGTTGATGTGCACAGGCACACCCATCTGCTTGGTCAGGTCCTGACGCAGCTTCTCGACATCTTCACCTTTCTTACCGATAACGATACCGGGACGAGCGGTGTGGATGGTGATGCGTGCAGTTTGAGCCGGACGATGAATATCGATACGGCTTACGGACGCGCTTTTTAGTTTGTCTTGGAGGTACTCACGCGTTTTCAGATCCTTCAACAGGTAATCTGCGTAAGTAGCACCGTCTGCGTACCAGACGGAGGTGTGCTCCTTGACGATTCCCAGGCGAATGCCAGTGGGATGTACTTTCTGACCCATCTGATCGACTCCGTTACTTGTCCGCAACCTTGACAGTGATATGGCAAGACCGCTTGACGATGCGATCAGCACGGCCTTTGGCACGTGGCATGATGCGCTTCAGCGAACGCCCTTCGTTGACGAAGACGGTGGAGACCTTCAGGTCATCAACGTCTGCGCCTTCGTTGTGTTCGGCGTTGGCTACGGCCGACTCGAGGACTTTCTTCATGATTTCAGCGGCTTTTTTGCTGCTGAAGGCCAACAGGTTGAGCGCTTCGCCCACCTTCTTCCCGCGGATCTGGTCGGCGACCAAGCGGGCTTTCTGGGCGGAGATGCGAGCGCCCGACAACTTAGCGGCTACTTCCATTTCCTTACCCCTTAACGCTTGGCTTTCTTGTCAGCCACGTGCCCGCGATAGGTGCGGGTACCGGCGAACTCGCCCAGTTTGTGGCCGACCATGTCTTCGTTCACGAGAACTGGAACATGCTGGCGACCGTTGTGAACCGCGATGGTCAGACCGACCATTTGTGGCAGGATCATCGAACGGCGCGACCAGGTTTTAACTGGCTTGCGATCGTTCTTCTCCACCGCCACTTCGACCTTCTTCAACAGGTGAAGATCGATAAAAGGACCTTTTTTCAGAGAACGTGGCACTGTCGTATCCCTCTAGTTACTTGCGACGACGGACGATCATGTTGTCGGTACGCTTATTACCACGGGTTTTAGCACCCTTGGTTGGGAAGCCCCATGGCGATACCGGATGACGACCACCGGAGGTACGACCTTCACCACCACCGTGTGGGTGGTCAACCGGGTTCATGGCAACACCACGAACGGTTGGGCGAACGCCGCGCCAGCGTTTGGCACCAGCTTTACCCAGCGAACGCAGGCTGTGCTCGGAGTTCGAGACTTCGCCCAGGGTCGCACGGCACTCAGCCAGGACTTTACGCATTTCACCAGAGCGCAGACGCAGGGTCACGTAGACACCTTCGCGAGCGATCAGCTGAGCCGAAGCACCAGCGGAACGAGCGATCTGAGCACCTTTACCCGGCTTCAGTTCGATGCCGTGAATGGTGCTACCTACTGGAATGTTGCGCAGCTGCAGGGAGTTACCGGCCTTGATTGGGGCCAGGGCACCTGCGATCAGCTGGTCGCCAGCGCTCACGCCCTTAGGCGCGATGATGTAGCGACGCTCACCGTCTGCGTAGCACAGCAGGGCGATGTGAGCAGTACGGTTTGGATCGTATTCGATACGCTCGACAGTGGCTGGAATGCCATCTTTGTCGTTGCGACGGAAGTCGACCAGACGGTAATGCTGCTTGTGACCACCACCAACGTGACGAGTGGTAATGCGGCCATTGTTGTTACGACCACCAGACTTCGATTTTTTCTCGATCAGCGGTGCGTGAGGAGCGCCTTTGTGCAGCTCCTTGTTGACCACCTTGACCACGAAACGGCGGCCAGGGGAAGTCGGTTTGCATTTAACGATTGCCATGATGCACCCCTTCCTTACTCAGCACTGCTGCTGAAATCGAGATCTTGGCCTGGCTGAAGGGAGACGATCGCCTTCTTCCAGTCATTACGCTTGCCCAGACCACGTGCGGTACGCTTGGTTTTACCCAGAACGTTAACAGTCGACACGTTTTCAACTTTTACGTTGAACAGGCCTTCGACAGCTTTCTTGATTTCCAGCTTGGTTGCATCAGTAGCAACCTTGAATACGAACTGGCCTTTTTTCTCAGCCAGAACGGTAGCCTTCTCGGAAACGTGCGGGCCAAGGAGGACTTTGAATACGCGTTCCTGGTTCATCCCAGCAGCTCCTCGAATTTCTTCACGGCCGAGACAGTGATCAACACTTTCTCGTATGCGATCAGACTGACCGGGTCGGAACCTTGTACGTCACGTACATCGACGTGCGGCAGGTTACGAGCAGCCAGGTACAGGTTCTGATCAACAGCGTCGGAAACGATCAATACATCGCTCAGACCCATGCCGTTCAGCTTGTTCAGCAGATCTTTGGTTTTCGGTGCTTCAACAGCGAAGTCCTGAACCACGACCAGACGGTCGCTACGCACCAGCTCAGCGAGGATGGAGCGCAGAGCTGCGCGATACATCTTCTTGTTGAGCTTTTGCGAGTGATCTTGAGGGCGAGCTGCGAAGGTTACACCACCGCCACGCCAGATCGGACCACGAGTGGTACCAGCACGAGCACGGCCAGTACCCTTCTGACGCCATGGGCGCTTACCGCCACCAGCCACGTCGGAACGGGTCTTCTGCTGCTTGGTGCCCTGACGGCCGCCAGCCATGTAGGCCACGACTGCTTGGTGAACCAGCGTCTCGTTGAATTCGCCACCGAAAGTCAGTTCGGAAACTTCGATCGCCTGAGCGTCATTTACATTAAGTTGCATGTCAGTTTCCCCTTAACCGCGAGCCTTGACAGCTGGACGTACAACCACGTCGCCGCCAGTAGCGCCAGGTACGGCACCCTTGATCAGCAGCAGGTTGCGTTCAGCGTCTACGCGAACTACTTCCAGGGACTGAACAGTCACGCGCTCGGCGCCCATGTGACCGGACATTTTCTTGCCCTTGAACACACGACCAGGAGTCTGGCACTGGCCGATGGAACCAGGAACACGGTGCGACACGGAGTTACCGTGGGTGTTGTCCTGACCACGGAAGTTCCAGCGCTTGATGGTACCGGCGAAGCCTTTACCTTTGGACTGACCAGTAACGTCAACCAGCTGGCCTGCAGTGAAGAGTTCAGCTTTGATCAGATCGCCAGCCTGGAAATCGCCTTCTTCAAGACGGAACTCCCAAACACCGCGACCAGCGGCAACGTTGGCCTTGGCGAAGTGGCCTGCCTGAGCGGCAGTCACACGCGAAGCACGACGCTCGCCGACAGTGACTTGCACTGCACGGTAGCCATCGGTTTCTTCAGTTTTGAACTGGGTGACGCGATTCGGCTCGATCTCAATGACCGTGACCGGAATGGAGACACCTTCTTCGGTGAAAATGCGGGTCATACCGCATTTGCGACCGATTACACCAATAGTCATGTTGTAAACCTCATGAGTGTACGGGGCTTTCACCCGCTATGGCCGCCCATTTCAGAGCGTTACACGACTAGACCGAAGTCTTAGCCGAGGCTGATCTGTACTTCCACACCTGCCGCCAGATCAAGCTTCATCAGCGCGTCAACGGTTTTATCCGTTGGCTGGACGATGTCCAGAACACGCTTATGAGTGCGAATCTCGTACTGGTCACGCGCGTCTTTGTTGACGTGCGGGGAAACCAGAACGGTGAAACGCTCTTTGCGGGTAGGCAGTGGAATAGGACCACGCACTTGTGCACCAGTACGTTTCGCGGTTTCCACGATTTCCTGGGTGGATTGGTCGATCAGGCGATGGTCGAAAGCCTTCAACCTGATACGGATTTGCTGATTTTGCATTGGATTTCAGACTCCAGGCTGTTCCCAACGGACGCACTACGCCCGCTAAAAGGAGGCGTGATTCTATAGACGCCCCCATTTAGTGTCAACCCAATAAAAAAAACCCCCGCTGAGCGGGGGTTTTTTTCAATCGGTCGAGTGATTACTCGATGATTTTGGCCACAACGCCGGCGCCGACGGTACGACCGCCTTCACGGATAGCGAAGCGCAGACCGTCTTCCATTGCGATGGTCTTGATCAGGGTAACAGTCATCTGAATGTTGTCACCTGGCATTACCATTTCAACGCCTTCCGGCAGTTCGCAGTTACCGGTCACGTCAGTGGTACGGAAGTAGAACTGTGGACGGTAGCCTTTGAAGAACGGAGTGTGACGGCCGCCTTCTTCCTTCGACAGAACGTAGACTTCTGCGGTGAACTTGGTGTGCGGCTTGACCGAACCTGGCTTGACCAGAACCTGGCCACGCTCAACGTCGTCACGCTTGGTACCACGCAGCAGAACGCCGCAGTTCTCGCCAGCACGACCTTCGTCCAGCAGCTTGCGGAACATCTCAACACCGGTGCAGGTGGTGGTGGTGGTGTCACGCAGACCAACGATTTCCAGCGGATCCTGAACGCGGACGATACCACGCTCGATACGACCGGTAACAACGGTACCACGACCCGAGATCGAGAACACGTCTTCGATCGGCATCAGGAACGGCTGGTCGATGGCACGAACTGGCTCAGGAATGTAGCTGTCCAGAGTTTCTACCAGCTTCTTGACAGCGGTAGTACCCATTTCGTTGTCGTCTTTGCCTTCCAGCGCCATACGAGCCGAACCGATGATGATCGGAGTGTCGTCGCCTGGGAAGTCATAGGTGGACAGCAGGTCGCGAACTTCCATCTCGACCAGTTCCAGCAGCTCAGCGTCGTCTACCAGGTCAGCCTTGTTCAGGAAGACCACGATGTACGGAACGCCTACCTGACGGGACAGCAGGATGTGCTCACGGGTTTGTGGCATCGGACCATCGGCGGCCGAGCAAACCAGGATCGCGCCGTCCATCTGGGCAGCACCGGTGATCATGTTCTTCACGTAGTCAGCGTGACCTGGGCAGTCAACGTGAGCGTAGTGACGAATGGTCGAGTTGTACTCAACGTGAGCGGTGTTGATGGTGATACCGCGCGCTTTTTCTTCCGGAGCCGAGTCGATCTTGTCGAACTCAACGACTGCCGAACCGAAAACTTCGGAGCAAACGCGAGTCAGAGCTGCGGTCAGAGTGGTCTTACCGTGGTCAACGTGGCCGATGGTGCCGACGTTAACGTGGGGAAGGGAACGATCAAATTTTTCTTTAGCCACGACAGTGAACCTCTTGCCTAAAGGGGATTAGCCTTGTTTTTTAACGAGTGCTTCGACGATGTTCGACGGAGCTTCGGCGTATTTGGAGAATTCCATGGAGTAGCTTGCGCGACCCTGAGACATGGAACGAACGTCGGTTGCGTAACCGAACATCTCTCCGAGCGGTACTTCAGCACGGACGACACGGCCAGAGACCGACTCATCCATACCCTGGACCAGACCACGACGACGGTTCAGGTCACCCATCACGTCACCCAGGTAGTCTTCCGGGGTTACAACTTCGACCTTCATGATCGGCTCGAGAACCACGCCACCGCCCTTCTGGGCCAGTTGCTTGGTCGCCATCGAAGCGGCGATCTTGAACGCCATTTCGTTGGAGTCGACGTCGTGGTACGAACCGTCGAATACCGCGGCCTTCAGGCCGATCAGAGGATAACCGGCAACAACGCCGTTTTTCATCTGTTCTTCGATACCCTTCTGGATCGCAGGGATGTATTCCTTAGGAATCACACCACCAACGACTTCGTTGGAGAACACCAGACCTTCGGTGATGTTGCCCTTGTCGTCCACGTCTGGCTCGGAGAAACGAACCCAGCAGTGACCGAACTGACCACGACCACCCGACTGACGAACGAACTTGCCTTCGATCTCGACGTTGGATTTGGTGATCTTCTCGCGGTACGAAACCTGCGGCTTGCCGATGTTGGCTTCGACGTTGAACTCGCGCTTCATGCGGTCAACGAGAATGTCCAGGTGCAGCTCACCCATACCGGAGATGATGGTCTGACCGGTTTCTTCATCAGTCTTGACGCGGAACGACGGGTCTTCCTGAGCCAGCTTGCCCAGTGCGATGCCCATCTTCTCCTGGTCGGCCTTGGTTTTCGGCTCGACGGACAGGGAGATTACAGGCTCCGGGAAGTCCATACGCTCAAGGATGATTGGCTTGTCGGCGTTGCACAGGGTTTCACCCGTAGTCACGTCCTTCATGCCGATCAGGGCCGCGATGTCACCAGCGCGTACTTCCTTGATCTCTTCACGCTGGTTGGCGTGCATTTGCACCATACGACCAACGCGCTCTTTCTTGCCCTTGACCGAGTTGATCACGGAGTCGCCGGAGCTCAGAACGCCCGAGTAGACGCGAACGAAGGTCAGAGTACCTACGAACGGGTCGGTCGCGATCTTGAACGCCAGTGCCGAGAACGGCTCGTCATCATCAGCATGACGCTCGTCCTTGCGAACGGCCGGGTCGTCTTTTGCCAGATCCTTGTCGTCCGGGTTGATACCCTGGATAGCAGGAATCTCGGTCGGAGCAGGCAGGAAGTCGATGACGGCATCCAGAACCAGGGGAACACCCTTGTTCTTGAACGACGAACCGCAGACAGCCGGAACGATCTCGCTGGCCAGGGTGCGCGCACGCAGGCCTGCCTTGATCTCTTCGACAGACAGCTCACCTTCTTCAAGGTACTTGTTCATCAGCTCTTCGTTGGCTTCGGCGGCGGCTTCAACCATGTTGTTGCGCCATTCGTTAGCCAGCTCGACCATATCCGCAGGAATTTCTTCCTCACGGTAGGTAGTGCCCTTGTCGTCTTCGTTCCAATAGATAGCCTTCATCTTGATCAGGTCAACCTGACCCTGGAAGTTATCTTCCGAACCGATGGCCAGCTGAACAGGAACTGGGGTGTGACCCAGACGGTTCTTGATCTGACCTACGACGCGCAGGAAGTTAGCACCAGCACGGTCCATCTTGTTCACGTAAACAACACGTGGAACGCCGTACTTGTTGGCCTGACGCCATACGGTTTCGGACTGCGGCTCAACGCCGGAGGTGCCGCAGAACACAACGACCGCGCCGTCGAGTACACGCAGCGAACGCTCTACTTCAATGGTGAAGTCAACGTGGCCAGGGGTATCGATAACGTTTACGCGGTAGTTGTCATACTGACCACGGGAACCTTTCCAGAAGGTGGTAACGGCAGCGGAGGTAATGGTGATACCCCGCTCCTGCTCCTGCACCATCCAGTCGGTGGTCGCGGCGCCGTCATGCACCTCGCCCATTTTGTGGCTCAGACCTGTGTAGAACAGGATCCGCTCGGTAGTGGTGGTCTTGCCCGCGTCAACGTGGGCACAGATACCAATGTTACGGTAGCGGTTAATTGCTGTAGTACGAGCCATAAAGCCCTCGCAAAAAGATTGATGCTTGAATTAGAAGCGGTAGTGCGAGAACGCTTTGTTGGCTTCAGCCATACGGTGAACGTCTTCACGCTTCTTGACTGCAGCACCCTTGCCTTCGGCAGCATCCAGCAGTTCGCCGGCCAGACGCAGAGCCATCGACTTCTCGCCGCGCTTGCGGGCGTAGTCTACGAGCCAGCGCATTGCCAGAGCGTTACGACGGGATGGACGAACTTCAACCGGGACCTGGTAAGTGGCACCGCCGACACGACGGGACTTTACTTCGACCAGCGGAGCGATGGCGTCGAGAGCTTTCTCGAAGATTTCCAGGGGGTCGCTGTTCTTGCGTGCTTTGACGGTATCCAGGGCACCGTAAACGATGCGCTCGGCTACGGCCTTCTTGCCGCTTTCCATCACGTGGTTCATGAACTTGGCGAGAATCTGGGATCCGTACTTCGGATCGTCAAGGATCTCACGTTTTGCTGCTACACGACGTCTTGGCATGATAAGCCCTCAAACGGTCTTCAGGTTAGCCCGGGACCAGGTCATTCGACCCACGCCCGACCTTACTCTTATCGACTCAAAAAAATGGATGTCTGCAAACGACCGATTACTTCGGACGCTTGGTACCGTACTTCGAACGACCCTGGTTACGGCCTTTGACGCCCGAAGTATCCAGAGAGCCGCGAACGGTGTGGTAACGAACACCTGGCAAGTCTTTTACACGGCCGCCACGAATCAGGACGACGCTGTGCTCTTGCAGGTTGTGGCCTTCACCACCGATGTACGAGGAAACCTCGAAACCGTTGGTCAGACGCACACGGCATACTTTACGCAGTGCCGAGTTAGGTTTTTTCGGCGTGGTGGTGTACACACGGGTGCACACGCCACGACGCTGCGGGCAGTTCTGCAGCGCAGGAACGTCGGACTTCTCGACCGAACGCTTACGCGGCTGACGTACCAGCTGGTTGATAGTTGCCATCTACTAGCTCCACTGATTGTCTTGCGACTCTATTGTCTTGCAAGAAAGCCAAAAATTGGCGAGACGGAGCCTCACCAAATTTAAGGGTACAAAAGTCTAAAGAGGATCTTGCACCCAGTCAAGACGAGGCCCCGGCCCTCCCCGCCCGATCATCGGCAACATTTCATGTCACCGATGATCGCCCGAGGCTTGCCGGGGCCTTGCCCTGTACTTAGTTACCGCTGGAATTCAGCGCTTCGGTCAGTGCAGCTTCCACTTCACTGGCGCTTACACGCAGCGGTTTGTCGGCATCACGGCGACGCTTGCGCTCGCTGTGGTAGGCCAGACCAGTACCAGCCGGGATCAGACGACCCACGACCACGTTCTCTTTCAGGCCGCGCAGGTAGTCGCGCTTGCCGGTTACCGCCGCTTCGGTCAGTACGCGGGTTGTTTCCTGGAAGGAAGCCGCGGAGATGAACGACTCGGTAGACAGCGAGGCCTTGGTGATACCCAGCAGCACACGGGTGAACTTGGAGATGAACTTGTCCTCGCCAGCGAGACGCTCGTTCTCTACCAGCACCTGAGTCAGTTCCATCTGGTCGCCCTTGATGAAGCTGGAATCGCCCGACTCGGAGATCTCGACCTTGCGCAGCATCTGACGCAGGATGGTCTCGATGTGCTTGTCGTTGATCTTCACGCCTTGCAGACGGTAAACGTCCTGGATCTCGTTGACGATGTACTTCGCCAGCGCGCTCACACCCAGCAGACGCAGGATGTCATGCGGATCGCTTGGGCCGTCGGAGATAACCTCGCCGCGGTTGACCTGCTCACCTTCGAAGACGTTCAGGTGGCGCCACTTTGGAATCAGCTCTTCGTACGGATCGCTACCGTCGGTCGGAGTGATCACCAGGCGACGCTTGCCCTTGGTCTCTTTACCGAATGCGATGGTGCCGCTGACTTCAGCCAGAATCGAGGCTTCTTTCGGACGACGCGCTTCGAACAGGTCGGCAACGCGCGGCAGACCACCGGTGATGTCACGGGTCTTCGACGTCTCTTGCGGGATACGCGCGATAACGTCACCAACACCGATCTGCGCACCGTCAGCCACACCGACAAGGGCGTTGGCCGGCAGGAAGTACTGGGCAGGTACGTCTGTACCTGGCAGGTACAGGTCCTTGCCAGCGGCATCGACCATCTTGATTGCCGGACGGATTTCCTTGCCTGCGGCAGGGCGATCCTTGACGTCCAGCACTTCAATGTTGGTCAAGCCGGTCAGTTCGTCGGTCTGACGCTTGATGGTGATGTTTTCTTCCATGCCCACGAAGGTCACGGTACCTTTCAGCTCGGTAACGATCGGGTGGGTGTGCGGGTCCCACTTGGCGACGATGGCGCCAGCTTCGACCTTTTCACCTTCCTTGACCGAAATCACCGCACCGTAAGGCAGCTTGTAGCGCTCACGCTCACGACCGAACTCGTCGGCAATCGCCAACTCACCGGAACGCGATACGGCAACCAGGTTACCGTCGGCACGCTCAACCTGCTTCAGGTTGTGCAGACGCACCATACCGCCATTCTTCACCTGGACGCTGTCGGCAGCCGAGGTACGGCTTGCAGCACCACCGATGTGGAACGTACGCATGGTCAGCTGAGTACCCGGCTCACCGATCGACTGTGCAGCGATAACGCCGACAGCTTCACCGATGTTCACCTGGTGACCGCGAGCCAGGTCACGACCGTAGCACTTGGCGCAGATGCCGTAGCGGGTTTCGCAGTTGATCGGCGAACGCACGATCACTTCGTCGATGCTGTTCAGCTCGATGAACTCAACCCACTGCTCGTCGACCAAGGTACCGGCCGGAACGATAACGTCCTCGGTGCCTGGCTTGAACACGTCACGGGCGATGACACGACCCAATACACGCTCACCCAGCGGCTCTACAACGTCGCCGCCTTCGATGTGTGGAGTCATCACCAGGCCCTGATCGGTGCCGCAGTCGATCTCGGTCACAACCAGATCCTGGGCAACGTCCACCAGACGACGAGTCAGGTAACCGGAGTTAGCGGTTTTCAGTGCGGTATCCGCCAGACCCTTACGAGCACCGTGAGTCGAGATGAAGTACTGAAGTACGCTCAGACCTTCACGGAAGTTCGCGGTGATCGGCGTCTCGATGATGGAGCCGTCCGGCTTGGCCATCAGACCACGCATACCAGCCAGCTGACGGATCTGGGCTGCGGAACCCCGCGCACCCGAGTCAGCCATCATGTACATCGAGTTGAAGGACTCTTGCTCGACTTCCTTGCCTTCGCGGTCGATGACCTTCTCTTTCGAGAGGTTGGCCATCATCGCCTTGGACACTTCGTCGTTCGCCTTCGACCACAAGTCGATGACCTTGTTGTACTTCTCGCCCTGGGTTACCAGGCCGGAGGCGTACTGGCTCTCGATTTCCTTCACTTCGTCGGTAGCGTTACCGATGATGCGGGCTTTCTCGTCCGGGATAACGAAGTCGTTAACACCGATGGAAACGCCGGAAATGGTCGAGTAAGCGAAACCGGTGTACATCAGCTGGTCGGCGAAGATAACGGTCTCTTTCAGACCAACCACGCGGTAGCACTGGTTGATCAGCTTGGAGATCGCCTTTTTCTTCATCGGCTGGTTGACCACGTCGTACGGCAGACCTGCTGGCACAACCTGGAACAGCAGCGCACGGCCGACGGTGGTGTCGACAATACGGGTGTTCTTGACCACCGAACCATCACGCTCTTTCACGGTTTCGTTGATACGAACCTTGATTTTCGCGTGCAGCGCGGCTTCGCCGGCGCGGAATACGCGGTCGACTTCCTGCAGGTCGGCGAACACGCGACCTTCGCCCTTGGCGTTGATGGCTTCACGGGTCATGTAGTACAGACCCAGTACAACGTCCTGCGACGGTACGATGATTGGCTCACCGTTGGCTGGCGACAGGATGTTGTTGGTCGACATCATCAACGCACGCGCTTCGAGCTGGGCTTCCAGGGTCAGCGGCACGTGAACGGCCATCTGGTCACCGTCGAAGTCGGCGTTGTACGCAGCACAGACCAGCGGGTGCAGCTGGATAGCTTTACCTTCGATCAGTACCGGTTCAAACGCCTGAATCCCCAGACGGTGAAGGGTCGGTGCACGGTTGAGCAGTACGGGGTGTTCGCGAATTACTTCGGCGAGAACGTCCCACACCTCTGGCAGCTCGCGCTCGACCATCTTCTTGGCAGCCTTGATGGTGGTCGCCAGACCACGCATTTCCAGCTTGCCGAAAATGAACGGCTTGAACAGCTCGAGGGCCATCTTCTTCGGCAGACCGCACTGGTGCAGACGCAGGGTCGGACCTACGGTAATTACCGAACGGCCGGAGTAGTCAACACGCTTACCGAGCAAGTTCTGACGGAAGCGACCTTGCTTACCTTTGATCATGTCGGCCAGGGACTTCAGCGGACGCTTGTTCGAGCCAGTGATGGCGCGACCACGACGGCCGTTGTCCAGCAGGGCGTCGACCGCCTCCTGCAGCATGCGCTTTTCGTTGCGCACGATGATGTCAGGCGCGGACAGATCCAGCAGGCGCTTCAGACGGTTGTTACGGTTGATCACCCGACGATACAGGTCGTTCAGGTCGGAAGTCGCGAAACGGCCACCATCCAGCGGCACCAGCGGACGCAGGTCCGGCGGCAGCACTGGCAGAACGGTCAGGACCATCCACTCAGGCAGGTTGCCCGAGCCCTGGAAAGCCTCCATCAGCTTCAGGCGCTTGGAAAGCTTCTTGATCTTGGTTTCCGAGTTGGTCTGCGGAATCTCTTCGCGCAGGCGGCCGATCTCGTGCTCCAGATCGATAGCGTGCAGCAGCTCGCGAACAGCCTCGGCACCCATACGGGCATCGAAGTCGTCACCGAACTCTTCCAGCGCTTCGAAGTACTGCTCGTCGTTCAGCAACTGCCCCTTTTCCAGGGTGGTCATGCCCGGATCGATAACGACATAGCTCTCGAAGTAGAGCACACGTTCGATATCACGCAGGGTCATGTCCATCAGCAGGCCGATACGGGACGGCAGCGACTTCAGGAACCAGATGTGGGCAACCGGCGAGGCCAGTTCGATGTGCGCCATGCGCTCACGACGAACCTTGGCCAGGGCGACTTCAACGCCGCACTTCTCGCAGATCACACCGCGGTGCTTGAGGCGCTTGTACTTGCCGCACAGGCACTCGTAGTCCTTGACTGGGCCAAAGATCTTGGCGCAGAACAGGCCGTCACGCTCAGGTTTGAACGTACGGTAGTTAATGGTTTCCGGCTTCTTAACTTCACCGAACGACCACGAACGGATCATTTCAGGCGACGCCAGACCGATGCGGATGGCGTCGAACTCTTCGACTTGACCCTGGTTTTTCAGCAAATTCAGTAGGTCTTTCAAGGCCTTTCCTCCTGGCGGAGCAGGGAGCGGGCATTACCTGCCCCACTCCCCTTCGCGTCACGTGTTATTCGGTTTCCAGATCGATATCGATACCGAGCGAACGGATCTCTTTGATCAACACGTTGAAGGACTCGGGCATGCCCGGCTCCATACGGTGATCGCCATCCACGATGTTCTTGTACATCTTGGTACGGCCGTTCACGTCGTCCGACTTCACTGTGAGCATTTCTTGCAGGGTGTATGCCGCGCCGTATGCTTCCAGCGCCCACACTTCCATCTCCCCGAAACGCTGACCACCGAACTGCGCCTTACCACCCAGCGGCTGCTGGGTAACCAGGCTGTAGGAACCAGTGGAACGCGCGTGCATCTTGTCGTCCACCAAGTGGTTCAGCTTGAGCATGTACATGTAACCAACGGTCACAGGACGCTCGAACTTGTTGCCGGTACGGCCATCGAACAGCACCATCTGGCCGCTCTCTGGCAGGTCGGCCAGCTTCAGCATGGCCTTGATCTCGCGCTCCTTGGCACCATCGAAGACCGGGGTAGCCATAGGCACGCCTTTCTTCAGGTTGTTAGCCAGGGCCAGGATTTCTTCGTCGGTGAACTCGTCGAGGTTTTCCTGACGACCGCCGATCTCGTTGTAGACCTCGGTCAGGAACACGCGCAGTTCAGCGGCTTTGCGCTGCTCTTCGAGCATGCGGTCGATCTTCTCGCCCAGGCCCTTGGCCGCGAGGCCCAGGTGGGTTTCAAGGATCTGACCAACGTTCATACGCGAAGGTACACCCAGCGGGTTCAGTACGACATCAACCGGAGTACCGTTGGCATCGTGCGGCATGTCTTCAACCGGCATGATGACCGAGACAACACCCTTGTTACCGTGACGACCGGCCATCTTGTCACCCGGCTGGATGCGGCGGCGGATTGCCAGGTAAACCTTGACGATCTTCAGTACGCCCGGTGCCAGGTCATCGCCCTGCTGCAACTTGCGCTTCTTGTCTTCGAACTTGTCGTCCAGCAGACGGCGACGGTCGACGATGTACTGCTGAGCCTTTTCCAACTGCTCGTTCAGTGCATCTTCAGCCATGCGCAGTTTGAACCACTGGCCGTGCTCCAGACCGTCCAGCACTTCGTCAGTGATCACGGTGCCTTTCTTCAGGCCCGCACCACCGTCAACCACCTGGCCGTTCAGAGCCGAACGCAGACGCTCGAAGGTTGCACCTTCGACAATGCGGAACTCTTCGTTGAGGTCCTTGCGGATCTCGTCGAGCTGCATCTTCTCGATGGCCAGTGCGCGGCTATCGCGCTCCACGCCATCACGGGTGAAGACCTGTACGTCGATGACAGTACCCTTGGTGCCGGTTGGCACACGCAGGGAGGTGTCCTTAACGTCGCTGGCCTTCTCACCGAAGATT
This sequence comes from Pseudomonas sp. LTR0, assembly GCF_036630035.1. Classification (NCBI taxonomy): domain Bacteria; kingdom Pseudomonadati; phylum Pseudomonadota; class Gammaproteobacteria; order Pseudomonadales; family Pseudomonadaceae; genus Pseudomonas; species Pseudomonas sp. LTR0. The sequence continues at coordinate 462,467 of NZ_CP123734.1, read as the reverse complement.
GCGCGCAACAGTTTTTCTTCCGGAGTCAGCTGGGTTTCGCCTTTTGGCGTGACCTTGCCGACCAGGATGTCGCCAGCGCCAACTTCAGCACCTACGTAAACGATACCGGCTTCGTCCAGCTTGTTCAGTGCAGCTTCACCCACGTTCGGGATGTCCGCAGTGATTTCCTCTGGGCCAAGCTTGGTGTCACGCGCCACACAGGTCAGTTCCTGAATGTGGATGGTGGTGAAGCGATCTTCCTGAACAACACGTTCGGACAGGCAGATGGAGTCTTCGAAGTTGAAGCCGTTCCACGCCATGAACGCGATGCGCATGTTCTGACCCAGAGCCAGCTCACCCATGTCGGTGGACGGGCCGTCGGCCATGATGTCACCACGCTGAACCTTGTCACCTTTGCTCACCAGCGGACGCTGGTTGATGCAGGTGTTCTGGTTCGAACGGGTGTACTTGGTCAGGTTGTAGATATCCACACCCGCTTCGCCAGTTTCCACTTCGTCGTCGGCAACGCGAACAACGATACGGCTGGCGTCGACCGAGTCGATCACACCACCGCGGCGAGCAACCACGCAGACACCGGAGTCACGCGCAACGTTGCGCTCCATGCCGGTACCTACCAGCGGCTTGTCGGCACGCAGGGTCGGTACAGCCTGACGCTGCATGTTCGAACCCATCAACGCACGGTTGGCGTCGTCGTGCTCGAGGAACGGAATCAGCGACGCTGCAACGGAAACAACCTGCTTCGGCGAAACGTCCATCAGGGTGACGTCTTCCGGCGCCTTGACAGTGAATTCGTTCAGGTGACGAACTGCTACCAGTTCATCGATCAGTTGCTTCTTATCGTTCATCGCGGCCGAAGCCTGTGCGATGACGTGATCTGCCTCTTCGATTGCCGACAGGAACACGATGTCGTCGCTGACAACGCCTTCCTTTACAACACGGTACGGGCTTTCCAGGAAGCCGTACTGGTTGGTACGGGCATAGGCCGCCAGGGAGTTGATCAGACCGATGTTCGGACCTTCAGGAGTCTCGATCGGGCACACACGGCCATAGTGGGTCGGGTGTACGTCACGAACTTCGAAGCCGGCACGCTCACGGGTCAGACCGCCAGGGCCGAGTGCGGAGACGCGACGCTTGTGGGTAATCTCCGAGAGAGGGTTGTTCTGGTCCATGAACTGGGACAGCTGGCTGGAACCGAAGAACTCTTTCACCGCCGCCGCTACCGGCTTGGCGTTGATCAGATCTTGCGGCATCAGGCCTTCGCTTTCCGCCATCGACAGGCGTTCCTTGACCGCGCGCTCGACACGCACCAGGCCAACACGGAACTGGTTCTCGGCCATCTCGCCGACGCAACGTACGCGACGGTTACCCAGGTGGTCGATGTCGTCGACGATGCCTTTACCGTTACGGATATCGACCAGGGTCTTCAGAACCTCGACGATGTCTTCCTTGCTCAGCACGCCCGAACCCTCGATCTCGGTACGACCGATACGACGGTTGAACTTCATGCGGCCGACGGCGGACAGATCGTAACGCTCGGCGCTGAAGAACAGGTTGTTGAACAGGGTCTCGGCTGCATCCTTGGTTGGCGGCTCGCCTGGACGCATCATCCGATAGATTTCGACCAGCGCTTCCAGTTGGTTGCTGGTGGTATCGATCTTCAGGGTGTCAGAGATGAACGGACCGCAATCGATGTCGTTGGTGTACAGGGTCTCGATACGGACAACCTGCGCCTTGGCGACCTTGATCAGCAGCTCGGTGGTCATCTCGGTGTTGCATTCGGCGAGAATTTCGCCGGTAGCCGGATGCACGATTGCCTTGGCGGTAGTGCGACCCAGGACGTATTCCATTGGTACGTCCAGCTGCTTGACGCCGGCCTTCTCGAGCTGATTGATGTGGCGCGCGGTAATACGGCGGCCTTGCTCGACGATGACTTTGCCGGTTTCGTCATGGATGTCCATGACTGCAACTTCACCACGCAGACGCTGCGGCACCAGTTCCAGGCTGAGTTTTTCGCCGGAAATGTGGAACACGTTGGTGGTGTAGAAGGTATTCAGCACTTCTTCAGTGCTGTAACCCAGCGCGCGCAGCAGCACCGAGGCCGGCAGTTTGCGGCGACGGTCGATACGCACGAACACGCAGTCCTTCGGGTCGAACTCGAAGTCCAGCCAGGAACCGCGGTAAGGGATGATGCGAGCGGAGTACAGCAGCTTGCCCGAGCTGTGGGTCTTGCCACGGTCGTGGTCGAAGAACACACCAGGCGAACGGTGCAGCTGGGAAACGATCACACGCTCGGTACCGTTGATAACGAAGGTACCGTTCTCAGTCATCAGGGGAATTTCACCCATGTAGACTTCTTGCTCTTTGATGTCCTTGATCGCTTTGTTCGACGATTCCTTGTCGAAGATGATCAGGCGCACCTTGACCCGCAGTGGGACCGCGAAGGTCACGCCACGCAGGACACATTCCTTCACATCGAAGGCGGGTTCGCCCAGGCGATAGCCTACGTACTCCAGGGCAGCATTGCCGGAGTAGCTGATGATCGGGAATACCGATTTGAAGGCCGCGTGCAGGCCGACGTCGCGGAAGTGATCCTTGGATGCTCCCGCTTGCAGGAATTCGCGATACGAATCCAGCTGGATGGCCAGGAGGTAAGGCACATCCATGACGTCCGGCAACTTGCTAAAGTCCTTGCGGATACGTTTTTTCTCAGTGTATGAGTAAGCCATCAGCGTTCCCCAGCTTGGTCACCTGCTTGTTTGGCTTCTCCCGGCGGGAGCAGCCAGAAAATCGTGCAAACCCCTTGGTTTGCGCCACCCACATGGGTGTCTTGCAGCTCGTTATCGGGACCGGCCTAACCGGCCACCAATAACGGAAAAAGGCCGGTGGCATAAGCCACCAGCCATCAGCCTTTCGCTCAACGCTCAGGCTGGCATCGCAAGGTCGAGATTACTTCAGCTCGACTTTAGCGCCTGCTTCTTCCAGCTTCTTCTTAGCGTCTTCAGCGGCTTCTTTCGAAACGCCTTCAGCTACAACCTGAGGAGCGCCGTCGACTTTCTCTTTGGCTTCTTTCAGGCCCAGACCGGTCAGTTCGCGAACGGCTTTGATCACGTTCACTTTCTTGTCGCCGGCTTCAACCAGAACAACGTTGAACTCGGTCTGCTCTTCAACAACGGCAGCAGCAGCAGCTGGGCCAGCAGCGGCAACAGCAGCGGTAACGCCGAAGGTTTCTTCCATTGCTTTGATCAGCTCAACAACTTCCAGAACGGTTTTCTGGCCGATTGCTTCGATGATTTGTTCGTTAGTCAGAGACATGACTTAAATCCTGTATTGGGGTGACAGCCTACGCAGCCATCAAATTAAACGTATGATTTTGAAAGAATTCGCGTGCCTTAGGCAGCGGTAGCTTCTTTCTGGTCGCGAATGGCTGCCAGAGTACGAGCCAGCTTGCTGGTGGCGCCTTGAATAACGCTCATCAGTTTTGCGATAGCTTCGTCGCGGGTCGGCAGGGTAGCCAACACGTCGATCTGGTTCGCTGCAATGAAATTGCCGTCAAACGCAGCTGCCTTGATCTCGAACTTGTCCTGACCCTTGGCGAACTCTTTGAACAGACGAGCAGCAGCGCCCGGGTGTTCGTTGGAGAAAGCAATCAGGGTCGGGCCTTTGAACGCGTCGTTGAGGATCGAAAATTCGGTGCCTTCAACAGCGCGCTTGAGCAGGGTGTTACGCACTACACGTACGTATACGCCAGCTTCGCGGGCCTCTTTACGGAGTCCGGTCATTGCGCTTACAGTCACACCACGGGCATCAGCCACGACAGCGGACAGAGCGACTTTGGCAGCCTCGTTGACTTCAGCGACGATGGCCTTCTTGTCTTCGAGTTTAATTGCCACGGGTTTACTCCTGGTTTTTACCGTTTCATCTGGCCGAAGCCGGATGTCGTTTTGGTGTCTGATTCGGTAACGAATCGGGAGCACCATCTGCGTGGGCTGATATTTTAAGGCTTACGCCGCCTACGGTCTTGGATAGCCCCCGCCAGGCAGGGACCCCAATTTTTGCTGGCGGCGCGACTGGTCGCGCCGCCATGTTCTTACACGTTCAGCGAGCTCTGATCGATGACCAGACCTGGGCCCATGGTGGTGCTCAGGGTAACGCGCTTAACGTAGATACCTTTCGAGGAAGCCGGCTTGATACGCTTCAGATCAGCGATCAGGGCTTCAACGTTTTCCTTCAGCTTGTCAGCTTCAAAGCCGATCTTGCCAACGGAGGTGTGGATAATACCGTTTTTGTCGGTACGGTAGCGAACCTGACCAGCCTTGGCGTTTTTCACGGCAGTGGCTACGTCTGGGGTCACGGTACCAACTTTCGGGTTAGGCATCAGGCCGCGAGGACCCAGCACCTGACCCAGCTGACCTACAACGCGCATGGCATCAGGCGATGCGATAACGACGTCATAGTTCAGGTCGCCGCCTTTCATTTCGGCAGCCAGATCGTCCATACCTACGCGATCAGCGCCGGCAGCCAGAGCAGCTTCAGCAGCTGGACCCTGGGTGAAGACAGCAACGCGAACGGTCTTGCCAGTGCCGTGTGGCAGCACGGTAGCGCTACGTACGACCTGGTCGGATTTACGCGGGTCAACACCGAGGTTAACGGCGATGTCGTAGGATTCGACGAACTTGGCAGCGGGCAGCGAGGCCAGCAGAGTTGCCGCTTCTTCGAAGTTGTAGGCCTTGCCTGCTTCGATTTTCTCGGCGATTGCCTTTTGGCGTTTGGTCAGCTTAGCCATTACACACCCTCCACGTTCAGGCCCATGCTGCGGGCAGAGCCAGCGATGGTGCGTACAGCAGCGTCCAGGTCAGCGGCAGTCAGATCAGCCTGTTTAGCTTTGGCGATGTCTTCCAGCTGAGCACGGGTAACGGTACCGACTTTAACGGTGTTCGGGCGAGCCGAACCACTGGTCAGGCCAGCAGCTTTCTTCAACAGAACCGAGGCAGGGGTGCTCTTGGTCTCGAAGGTGAAGCTACGGTCGCTGTAGACAGTGATGATCACTGGAGTCGGCAGGCCGGCTTCTTGACCCTGGGTACGGGCGTTGAAGGCCTTGCAGAATTCCATGATGTTCACACCATGTTGACCCAGCGCTGGACCAACGGGTGGGCTTGGGTTGGCCTGGCCGGCCTTAACTTGCAGCTTGATGTAAGCCTGAATCTTCTTAGCCATGAGCTACTCCAAAATCGGGTACGAACGCCTGATGGCTCCCCGGATGACTTGCGTTTTATCCCAGTGACGACAAAACCCCGCAGCACACAGGGCTGCGGGGTATGGGATGCTTCGTCCGCCTAGACCTTCTCGACCTGGCTGAACTCGAGCTCTACCGGAGTAGAGCGACCGAAAATGAGCACAGCAACCTGCAGGCGGCTCTTTTCGTAGTTAACCTCTTCGACACTACCATTGAAGTCAGCGAACGGACCATCAATGACTCGAACCACTTCACCCGGCTCGAACAGTGTCTTGGGCTTCGGCTTATCGCTACCGTCGGCAACGCGACGCAGGATGGCCTCAGCTTCTTTATCTGTAATCGGCGCAGGCTTGTCAGCAGTACCGCCAATAAAGCCCATCACGCGAGGAGTGTCCTTGACCAAGTGCCAAGTCCCTTCGTTCATTTCCATCTGGACCAATACATAGCCAGGGAAGAACTTACGCTCACTCTTGCGCTTCTGGCCGTTGCGCATTTCGACGACTTCTTCGGTCGGAACCAAGATCTCGCCGAAACCGTCTTCCATGCCAGCCAGCTTGACGCGCTCGATCAGAGAGCGCATTACATGCTTCTCGTAACCCGAGTAAGCATGCACAACATACCAACGCTTAGCCACGGGACACCTTTAGCCAACGATCAAGGAGACCGCCCAGCCGAGCAGGGAATCGAGCCCCCACAGCAGCAGTGCCATAACCAGCACGACAGCCACGACAATCAGCGTGGTCTGGGTGGTTTCCTGGCGGGTCGGCCACACGACTTTACGAATCTCGGTACGAGCTTCCTTCGCCAGCGCAAAGAACGACTTGCCCTTCGCAGTCTGCAGAGCTACAAAGCCCGCGACAGCAGCCAGAACGAGAAGTGCAAGAACGCGGTACAGGATTGGAGAGGCGGAGTAATATTGATTACCCACAACACCAACAACCACCAAAGCCACTACAGCCAGCCACTTGAACAGATCAAAACGCGATTCTTGGGCTTCAGTTTTGGGGGTCATCGAGGAGGATCCTGTAAGAAGAAAGCCATCACACCGAGGTGAAATGGCAGGTCAGGAGGGAATCGAACCCCCAACCTACGGTTTTGGAGACCGTCGCTCTGCCAATTGAGCTACTGACCTGTAACGCTGTATCAGGCCGGCCATTATACCGGCCTGATCAAGTAAATCAACTACTTATTCAATAATTTTTGCTACGACACCGGCGCCGACGGTACGACCGCCTTCACGGATAGCGAAGCGCAGACCGTCTTCCATTGCGATGGTCTTGATCAGGGTAACAGTCATCTGAATGTTGTCACCTGGCATTACCATTTCAACGCCTTCCGGCAGCTCGCAGTTACCGGTCACGTCAGTGGTACGGAAGTAGAACTGTGGACGGTAGCCTTTGAAGAACGGAGTGTGACGGCCGCCCTCTTCCTTCGACAGAACGTAGACTTCTGCGGTGAACTTGGTGTGCGGCTTGACCGAACCTGGCTTGACCAGAACCTGGCCACGCTCAACGTCGTCACGCTTGGTACCACGCAGCAGAACGCCGCAGTTCTCGCCAGCACGACCTTCGTCCAGCAGCTTGCGGAACATCTCAACACCGGTGCAGGTGGTGGTGGTGGTGTCACGCAGACCAACGATTTCCAGCGGATCCTGAACGCGGACGATACCACGCTCGATACGACCGGTAACAACGGTACCACGACCCGAGATCGAGAACACGTCTTCGATCGGCATCAGGAACGGCTGGTCGATGGCACGAACTGGCTCAGGAATGTAGCTGTCCAGAGTTTCTACCAGCTTCTTGACAGCGGTAGTACCCATTTCGTTGTCGTCTTTGCCTTCCAGCGCCATACGAGCCGAACCGATGATGATCGGAGTGTCGTCGCCTGGGAAGTCATAGGTGGACAGCAGGTCGCGAACTTCCATCTCGACCAGTTCCAGCAGCTCAGCGTCGTCTACCAGGTCAGCCTTGTTCAGGAAGACCACGATGTACGGAACGCCTACCTGACGGGACAGCAGGATGTGCTCACGGGTTTGTGGCATCGGACCATCGGCGGCCGAGCAAACCAGGATCGCGCCGTCCATCTGGGCAGCACCGGTGATCATGTTCTTCACGTAGTCAGCGTGACCTGGGCAGTCAACGTGAGCGTAGTGACGAATGGTCGAGTTGTACTCAACGTGAGCGGTGTTGATGGTGATACCGCGCGCTTTTTCTTCCGGAGCCGAGTCGATCTTGTCGAACTCAACGATTGCCGAACCGAAAACTTCGGAGCAAACGCGAGTCAGAGCTGCGGTCAGAGTGGTCTTACCGTGGTCAACGTGGCCGATAGTGCCGACGTTAACGTGGGGAAGGGAACGATCAAACTTTTCCTTAGCCATCGATACAATCCTCCGCAGAAGAAATAGTCTTGCGCTGATAAAACAAAGGCAGATATTTTCATATCTGCCTTGTTTATATGGAGCTCTTGAGCGGACTTGAACCGCTGACCTCACCCTTACCAAGGGTGTGCTCTACCAACTGAGCTACAAGAGCGAAACACTTTGTGCAAAATCCGGCAAACTTGGAGCGGGTAGCGGGAATCGAACCCGCATCATCAGCTTGGAAGGCTGAGGTTCTACCACTAAACTATACCCGCGGAGCTTACGGCTCTCGCTAAAACTGGTGGAGGGAGAAGGATTCGAACCTTCGAAGCTCTCGCAACGGATTTACAGTCCGTCCCCTTTGACCGCTCGGGAATCCCTCCAGATGTGGCCGGCATTCTATTTGTCTGCCGTCCTAGTGTCAAGCGTTTTTTCAAATTTTTTCAATCAAATCTGAAACTTAGCTGCTTTGACACCGCTTCCAGCTCTACCACCTGAGTGGTGTTCCCTGTGAAGCGGGCGCCATTCTATCAAGCTATTCGCCAGTTGCAATACCCTGGCAGAAAATAATTTTATGTTTTAAGTCTTTGAAATCATTAGAAAGAGCCAGAAGCACCGTTTGATCCAGCAAACGCTCGCTTTCCGGAGCAACCTTGAGCCAGCGACCATCCACCCCAGGCAGCTGTCCTGCCACCGGCAAGGTGGCAATATCCAGACTCAGCAGGCGCTGACGCAGCGCATCCAACTGCTCCCGTCCCATCACACCCCCAACTACCAGGCACTCATCACGACGCTTGGGTGGTGCGGACACACCTGTTTCACGCAACAGACGGATTTCTTGCTGATTCCCCTTGTACAGCGACAACGGGGCGACTTCCTTGACCTTCAGCGGGGCTTCCTGCTGATGCCATACGTAATAAAAGACGTTGAGCACCAGTAACAGCAGAAACAACCAGCGCATAGGCACCTCAATCCAATGGGCAGGCCATTGCCAGGCCAACGAAAACCAGATCAGGCACGACACGCGCCTGTGGCAGGGCCTCCCTCACCAGCGGCGCATCACCGCCAGTGAGGAACACGGTAAATTCCTCACCCCATAGCACACGAGCCTGCTCAAGCTGGGTGGAGGCAAAGCCCTGGAGCATCAATACGCAACCGCGCTCTACCGCTTCGACAGTAGAGCGACCGGGTGACAAGCTGGCCAATGCGCGCTCCGCGGAGGCATCGTCATAGCGGATACGCCGGGTGTGAGTACGCAGTTGGCTACGCATCAATGGCATACCCGGGCAGATGTAACCTCCCAGATGCTCGCCGTCCGCGGACACATAGTCCGCTTTTGCCGCAGTACCCAGGTCAATCACAAGGCACGCGCCCTTGGCCAGGTGAAATGCACCCAGCGCTGCCAGCCAACGATCCATACCCAGACGCTGATAGTCGTCATAGCCATTGCGCACACCGGCCATTTCACGGACAGGGTGAGCAACTCGCGCCTGCACGGCAAATGCCTCAGCGATCACCGCGCAAAGCGCATCGGTTTCTTCTTCGCTGCGCACACTGACAATACGACAACCCGTAAGGTGAACTGATGCAAGCGCAGCCACTTCGGCCACTAGCGCCTGGTCGGAATCGACGATCCCGCCACCTTCAATCACAGCGTCGGCGACATGGATCACACGCCACTTTATGAAGCTGTTACCGCAATCGAGCTCAAGAATCATCACGCAACCTCAAACTGAGCTCACCACCACTGAAGCTCTTTTCCATCCCGTCCACCTCAAGGCGCAAACCACCCTGCCCGTCGACGCCAAGAACCACACCATCAATACGTGTAGTACCAGCAACCAGCGATACATTGCGGCCCTGCCACAAGTGCGCCTGCTCCCACTCCTCCTGGAATGCAGCAAAGCCGTAGCGGCGATGGCGCGCCAATTCGTGCTGCAACTGCTGGCTGAGCAGCGCTACCAAGTGATTACGATCTATGGCTGCCCCTACCTCACGCAGCATAGAGGTCCACTGCTGATCGACCTGCTCGTTTACCTGCATGTTTACATTGATACCAATGCCTAGCACTACATGACACACATCTGCAGGATCGCCCACCAATTCCAGGAGAATCCCGGTGATCTTATGCCCACGAACCAACACATCGTTAGGCCATTTAAGCCCGACATCCTTTACCCCGAACGCCTGCAAGGTGCGCATTACGGCCAACCCCACTACCAGGCTCAACCCCTCAAGCTGACGCATGCCGCCATCGACACGCAGCACCAGACTGTAATAGAGATTTTCTGCAAATGGGCTGACCCACTGCCGGCCGCGCCGACCTCGCCCGGCGCTCTGGCGCTCGGCCAGAACCAGGAATGGAGCCGCCTGCCCTTCACTGGCAAGGCGCAAGCCTTCGGCGTTGGTGGAATCGATGGTTTCGTGGATGAACATCGGCCACTGTTCACCTGCGGCAAACCCAGCGATTGCCTGCGTCTCAAGCAAAGCCAGTGGCGCGGCCAACTGGTAACCGCGCCCACGAACCTTGTGAATGGTGAGGTTCAGCTCACTTTCCAGATGCTGCAGCTGCTTCCAAACTGCGCTGCGACTCACCCCTAGGGCTGCCCCCAGAGCTTCTCCGGAATGGAACCGACCATCCTTGAGGAGATTCAACAACTTCAGCATGCCAGTCTCAACTTGGAATTAGGCAGGCATGATAGCCATGGGCTGTTGGCTTGCATAGGAAAAGGGCCTGCAGGATGGGCCGCGCATCGTAATCACATAGAGAGATACTGCCAGGCCCGGAATTTTCGGCCCACAAAGACAAAACCCCTACCTGCATGCGCAGATAGGGGTTTTGCGAAATGAATCTTGACGATGACCTACTCTCACATGGGGAAACCCCACACTACCATCGGCGATGCATCGTTTCACTACTGAGTTCGGGATGGGATCAGGTGGTTCCAATGCTCTATGGTCGTCAAGAAATTCTGTAGCCAGAATGTCCAGATGGACAGCCCAGCGAATTCGGATATGCGATATTTGTGGTCTTACGAATTTTCGGGTCTTTCGTCTTCACCACCACAATCTGCGTAGCAGATTGCTTGGGTGTTATATGGTCAAGCCTCACGGGCAATTAGTATTGGTTAGCTCAACGCCTCACAGCGCTTACACACCCAACCTATCAACGTCGTAGTCTTCGACGGCCCTTTAGGGGATTCAAGATCCCAGTGAGATCTCATCTTGAGGCAAGTTTCCCGCTTAGATGCTTTCAGCGGTTATCTCTTCCGAACATAGCTACCCGGCAATGCCACTGGCGTGACAACCGGAACACCAGAGGTTCGTCCACTCCGGTCCTCTCGTACTAGGAGCAGCCCCTCTCAAATCTCAAACGTCCACGGCAGATAGGGACCGAACTGTCTCACGACGTTCTAAACCCAGCTCGCGTACCACTTTAAATGGCGAACAGCCATACCCTTGGGACCGGCTTCAGCCCCAGGATGTGATGAGCCGACATCGAGGTGCCAAACACCGCCGTCGATATGAACTCTTGGGCGGTATCAGCCTGTTATCCCCGGAGTACCTTTTATCCGTTGAGCGATGGCCCTTCCATACAGAACCACCGGATCACTAAGACCTACTTTCGTACCTGCTCGACGTGTTTGTCTCGCAGTCAAGCGCGCTTTTGCCTTTATACTCTACGACCGATTTCCGACCGGTCTGAGCGCACCTTCGTACTCCTCCGTTACTCTTTGGGAGGAGACCGCCCCAGTCAAACTACCCACCATACACTGTCCTCGATCCGGATAACGGACCTGAGTTAGAACCTCAAAGTTGCCAGGGTGGTATTTCAAGGATGGCTCCATGAGAACTGGCGTCCCCACTTCAAAGCCTCCCACCTATCCTACACAAGCAAATTCAAAGTCCAGTGCAAAGCTATAGTAAAGGTTCACGGGGTCTTTCCGTCTAGCCGCGGATACACTGCATCTTCACAGCGATTTCAATTTCACTGAGTCTCGGGTGGAGACAGCGCCGCCATCGTTACGCCATTCGTGCAGGTCGGAACTTACCCGACAAGGAATTTCGCTACCTTAGGACCGTTATAGTTACGGCCGCCGTTTACCGGGGCTTCGATCAAGAGCTTCGCTTGCGCTAACCCCATCAATTAACCTTCCGGCACCGGGCAGGCGTCACACCCTATACGTCCACTTTCGTGTTTGCAGAGTGCTGTGTTTTTAATAAACAGTCGCAGCGGCCTGGTATCTTCGACCGGCATGAGCTTACGGAGCAAGTCCTTCACCCTCGCCGGCGCACCTTCTCCCGAAGTTACGGTGCCATTTTGCCTAGTTCCTTCACCCGAGTTCTCTCAAGCGCCTTGGTATTCTCTACCTAACCACCTGTGTCGGTTTGGGGTACGGTTCCCAGTTATCTGAAGCTTAGGAGCTTTTCTTGGAAGCATGGTATCAACCACTTCGTCGCCTAAAGGCAACTCGTCATCAGCTCTCGGCCTTGAAATCCCGGATTTGCCTAAGATTTCAGCCTACCACCTTAAACCTGGACAACCAACGCCAGGCTGGCCTAACCTTCTCCGTCCCTCCATCGCAATAACTGGAAGTACAGGAATATTAACCTGTTTTCCATCGACTACGCTTTTCAGCCTCGCCTTAGGGACCGACTAACCCTGCGTCGATTAACGTTGCGCAGGAAACCTTGGTCTTTCGGCGTGCGAGTTTTTCACTCGCATTGTCGTTACTCATGTCAGCATTCGCACTTCTGATACCTCCAGCAAGCTTCTCAACTCACCTTCACAGGCTTACAGAACGCTCCTCTACCGCATCATCGTAAGATGATACCCGTAGCTTCGGTGCATGGTTTGAGCCCCGTTACATC